>NZ_JAGGMI010000001.1 GCF_017875235.1 Asticcacaulis solisilvae
CGTCTGACCGACTGGGGCAAGGCCATCTATAAACGAAGGCAGGAAACCGTCGAACGTTCCTTCGCCGATGCAAAGCAACTCCACGGCCATCGATACGCCAGGTTCCGAAGTCTGATCCGTGTCCAGTGGCAGTGCCTAATGGCCGCTACCGCACAGAATATCAAGAAAATCGCCCTCGCTCTGAACCAAAAGCCCACCCTCACGGCCGCATAACCCCGGCATCCAAAAATACCCAAACCCAAGTAACGGACAAAAAACAAACCCCGCCAAAAAGACGGGGTTTGTCAGCAGTCTGAGCGGCTGTCTTCGGACAGCCGCTTTTTCTCGTCCTTGCCGGCACAAGAAAAAACGCCCGCACAAGGCGGGCGCTGGCGCTGAAGTAAGATATAGGATTGAGAGCCGGCGGCCCCGCGGAGGAGGATAGCGCCCGCAGCGCCTGCCGGATGCCATATCGGGCAATGAACCCATAGCATCCGGCCTTGCCACAGTTGCACGGCGCATTCCGGAATCTTGCAACAGATGTAACGATGACTCGCGAGGCGCCACAGATACAGTTGGCACCTCGTCGCCTGAATCTACGACATCAAAGTCCAGGACGCCTGTCAGACAAGAAAAAAGCGCCCTAAGGCGCTGATCTCATTATTAAATCGCGATGGCGCACCGGGGACAGTGAAAATGAGAACTTTTGCCTCACCATAACCCTATAAGTTATAACACACCTTGCAGCCACCATCTACAAGGGCAGCTTCCCCAAAAACGCCACTCCAGAAACAGAACCGGCTTAGTTGCGGTTCGCAAAATGCCTGTCCGGAAGCCGGCCTAGACGTTGAGGAATGTTTCATCGAAATCCCAGGGTCGTGCGTAAGAGAACCGGTGAACTCAATCTCGCACAGGCTGTTCCATGAAAATCCTCTTGAAAACGCTCGTACCGATGGCTGCCGTCGGTGCCCTCGCCGTCCCCTGCCTGGCCTTCGCGCAGGACTGGAGCGGCCCTTATGTCGGCGCCAGTTTCGGCAGTTCGGAATTGAGCGGAGACGATGAGACGCTCGTCTTCGACACCAATCTCGATGGCGATTTCAGCGACACGGTGAAGACGGCGGGCGGCGCCGATGCGTTTTCGCCTGGCTTCTGTGACGGAGCGGCGATTGCCCGCACGCCCAGCGACGGATGTAATGGAGATAAGGAAGACGGTGGGTTCGGCGTGCGCGTCGGCTATGACTGGCAAGCCGGTAACTTCGTCTATGGCGTCGTGCTGGACGCATCGGGCGTCGATATTCGCGACAGCGTCACAGGCTTTTCGACGACACCGGCGGCCTATGTCTTCACGCGGCAGGTCGATACGCTGGCCGCCGTGCGCGGTCGTGTCGGCTACGTCGTCAGTGACTGGCTGATCTATGCCACGGCAGGTTATGCATCGGCGGAAATCGACCGCACCTTTGCCACGACCAACGCCCTGAACAGCTTTACCGCCACTGATGGCGACGATGGCTCAGGCGCGCAATATGGCCTCGGCTTTGAAAAGCACATCAATGACCGCTGGAAGGTCGGCGTCGAATATCTGCACACGTCGCTCGACGACGAAGCCCCGATCGTCCGCGCCGGCCCCAGTGCCAACACCTTTGCGTCGAACCCGTTCCTGATCGTCAATACGATGGGGACCGACATGCGCCGCAGCAGCGACACGATCGATATCGACACCATCCATCTGACCGTCACCTACCGCTTCGGCGGTATGTAACCGCGATCAGCCGCGCTTCGGCGAAAAATGCCCCTCATGTCCATGGCTATGGGTATGAGGGTGGTCGTGATCGTGGCTGTGGTCATGAGCGTGTTCGCCGTTGGGCTCGACCGTGATCAGGTTATTGCTGGCGAAGCGCACACCACGTTCGGCCTGAATGCGATCGGCCAGCGCCCGCACGTCCGCTGTCGGCCCTTTCAGGATGGCCGTCTCCAGGCACGAGTCGTGGTCGAGATGGACGTGCATGGTCGCGACCACGACGTCGTGGTGGTTGTGCTGAAGCTCAACCAGTCTTTGCGCCAGGGCGCGCGTATGATGATCATAAACATAGGACAGGCTGGCGACGCAGAAGCCACCTTCAGGCGCGTTGGCTCGCCGCGCTTCCACCGCCTGGCGCACCAGATCGCGGATCGCCTCTGACTTTGACTGGTAGCCCTGCTCGGCAATGAGCTGATCGTACTCGGCGCTCAGCTCTTCGTCGATCGATATGGTCACTCGCTGCATGGCATCTCCTTGTTGTCACTGAAGTTTAGAGCCGTCTTCCGAGCCGATGCAAATTATCTTCGTCACCCGACATCAAAATCCCCGACCTGCCCGTAAGAAGTTTTGAAGAGAAATTCATACTGAGAGCGGGGCGGACGTGAACAAGCAGATATTGCTGGGAATGGCGGCGGTAGCGGCGTTGATTTCCGGCTTGGCAGGTCATGCCGTGGCTGAGGAAGCGCCGGCCGCGACCGAAGCCGAAACGCCGGAAGTCTACGTCTTCGGCAAGCGCCGTGAAGATATCGGCATCGCAACGTCGGCCAGCGAAGGCACCGTCTCCTTTGCCAGGTTCGCCGACCGGCCTTTGACCCGGCCGGGCGAACTGGTGGAGGCCATCCCCGGCATGGCGGCGACCCAGCACTCCGGCAACACCAAGGCCAACCAGTATTTTCTGCGCGGCTTCAATCTCGACCACGGCACGGACTTTACCGTGTCGCTGGATGGCGTGCCGCTGAACATGCGCACGCACGGCCATGGTCAGGGCTATCTCGACCTCAACGGCATCATCCCCGAAGTCGTCGAGACGATCCGCTACCGCAAGGGCCCCTACTATGCCGACATGGGCGATTTCTCCAATGCCGGCGGCGCGTCGTTTGAGACCTTCCGTAACAGCACGCCGTCCTACGTCCAGACGACGCTGGGAGAAAACGGCTATGGCCGCCTGCTGGGCGTCAAGGGCTTCGGCGACCGCAGCTTCGTCGCCGTCGAGCTTGGCAGCTATCGCGGCCCCTACGACAATGCCGACAATCAGCGCAAGATCAGCGTCATCGGCCGCTTCGGACTGGACGCCATCGGTCTTGCCAACTGGTCGCTGACAGGCATGGCCTACGACGCCCACACCAATGCCAATGACCAGATCCCGCAGCGCGCTGTCGATCAAGGCCTTATCACACGCCTGGGTGCGATCGACACCAGCGATTACGGCGAAACCTCGCGCTACATCGCCTCATTGCAGCGCCATGGCGATGACGGCCTCGACGCCACGCTTTACATCCAGCGCTACACCATGGCGCTCTATTCCAACTTTACCTACTTCCTGCGCGATCCGGTCCATGGCGACCAGTTCGAGCAGGCGGATGAGCGTTCGGTCTATGGCGGATCGGTCATAAAGACATGGAACGATCCGGTCTGGGGATGGAAAATCCGCACCGGCGCCGAAGCGCGTTATGACGATATCGACAAGGTTGGCCTGTACTTCACCGAGAAACGCCAAGTTCTGTCGACCGTGCGCGAGGACCGCGTGAAGGAATATTCCGCCGCCGTTTTCGCCGATGCGACGCGCGCCTTCGGTTCAGTCCGCATCACCGGCGGACTGCGGCTCGATACCATCGGCGGCGAAGTCCGCTCGGACGATCCGCGCAATGATGGCGAAGCCAGCGACACCCTGCTCAGCCCCAAGTTCACCGCCGCCTGGCGCGTGTCCGAAGCGGTCGAGTTATATGCCGATGCCGGCGGTGGCTTTCACTCCAACGACATACGCGGTGGCACCATCACGGTCATTCCGGAGACTGACGATCCGGCCGACCGCGTCGACCTGTTCGCGCCATCATCGGGCGCAGAGCTGGGCGCACGTTGGGCGCGTGGCGGGTGGAATGCCACGGCAGCACTATGGGCGCTACACCTCGATTCGGAGCTGGTCTATATCGGCGACGGCGGCGATACGGCCAGCACCGGCGGCACCGACCGGACGGGCGTCGAGTTCCTGATCGACTACAACCCTGCCCCCGGCTTCAACGTCAATTTTTCCGCCGCAGCCTCACACGCCCGCTATGAAGGCAGCCCTCCTGAAGGTGACCGTATCCCCAATGCGCTTGAATACGTCCTGACCGGCGGCGTGACGGCGCGCCTGACGCCACGTCTGAGCATGACCCTGACCGGACGCGTGCTGGGGCCGGCGCCACTTAACGAAGACAATTCGGCCAGATCCGATACCACGACCTTCGTCAATGGCCTGCTCGACTACGACTTCGACCGCTTTCAGGTAAAACTCGAAGTTCTCAACCTCCTCGACAGCAAGGGAGATGAAATCCGCTACTACTATACCTCACGGCTTCCCGGTGAACCCGACGAAGGGGTGGATGACTACCACTTCCACGCCTTTGAGCCCCGCACTGTCCGCCTGTCGATCCGGGTTCCGTTGACGTAAACGTCGCAGAATCTTGGCGCAAAAGTAATCCTCCGCGCCCCCGCCGGCGTATCTGTCGCACCTGACCTTCATGGCCGGGTGGACACAGGCGGCCGCACGCGATTCCCCCTATCGCTGCGGCGGGACGACATAAATGTCTTTCACGCCTGTGTCCCTACCGGCACAGGCGCAAATCAATGCTGTTTTGCCCGCCCGTGCCCAGCGGCAGTAAAGCGTTGATAAATCGGTTGTTTTGCCGAAAACGGAAGGCAGTCCATTGTTGCAGCGCCCGAGCGATCGCCCCCGCACATTGAATCCTTACGTTCCGGCAAGGGTAATGACGCGGGACGTTCGGGAGCACGGGTATGGTTGCGGTAATGCAAAAGGCTATGGCGGTGCCGGTCAGGGCGAGATCCGTCGTGAATGAACCCGTAAACCTGAACTTCCTGATGGAGCGCATCGCCGAGGGCGACAAAAATGCGCTGAAAACGCTCTACAAACTCACCATGCCACGTCTGTCTGCCGTTCTCGTACGTATGGTAAGACGACAGGAGGTTGCCGACGAGCTGCTTCAGGACGTCTTCGTGACGGTCTGGAGCAAGGCAAGCCAGTTCGATGTCCGCCGCGGCAGCGCCGAGGTCTGGCTGTTTTCGGTCGCGCGTCGTAAGGCGATCGACCGGTTGAGGATCAGTCGCCGTGAAGTTCTGGGGCTCGAAGACGATGTCGCTATGCTGGAGCCCTACTCGGATATCCACTTTACTGGCACCGATATTGAAACGACCTTGGCGGTAAAACGTTGCATCTCAGATTTGACACCCGAGGTCAAAAAGGCGATGCAATTGTGTTATACATTTGGATTGACGCACGAAGAACTGGCTGAAGTGATGCAGGTGCCCGTCGGCACCGCCAAGAGCTGGGTCCGCAAGGGCGTGATGCATCTGAAGGATTGCTTACAGGATTATGGACGAACCTGACGACATTCTGGCGGCACAGTACGCCTTGGGCGTATTGGGAATGGCCAGAAACGTCACGCTTGCAGCACGCGCCGAGGCCGATCCGGCATTCGCTGCTAAAATCGCCTATTTCGAAGGTATATTCCACGCTCTGCACCAGGAGCCGGAGCCGGTTGAACGCCCGGACGCCATCTGGGACCGGATTGAGCGCGCGATCGACGACCAGGAGAAATCGCCCGACACACGCACGGTTCGCCCTGAGGCCATGGGCTGGGAGCCGTACGCCCCGCTCATTACGCGCAAGATCGTTCATCTCGATGCCGTGGCAGGCGTGCATACCGCCTTCTACCGGCTGGAGCCGGGCGCGGAAGTCATCAGTCACACCCATCTGCTGATCGAGGAATGCCTAGTGGTCGAGGGGGAAATCGAAGCCGACGGCGTGGTGGTTCGCGCCGGCGAGGTCCACCTGGCTCCGCCGGGATCGCGGCACATCCTCCGCAGCCCAAAAGGCGCGACGGTCTATCTGCGCGGCGATCTCGAAATCCAGCTTTAGGTTTTTTGCTTTGTCGCGATATTTCGGCAAAAACCGCTGACACTTTTTGCCATATCGCTCCGGCCAATCAATCCATGTGGTCCGGCGCGTAGCCGGGCGTCGGCACGGACATCAGTCCGATTTCCAGTGCCGCGATCGCGATCAGCCAACTGCACACGACCTTGATCCCGACACCCCAGCCCCGACCGACGACATAGAGGCCGGGCAGAAACAGGCAGACCAGCGGCAGCGCCATCAGCGCTTCGCTGTTGCCGGAAACATGGGTGATGACTCCGGACCACAGGCCGGCATTGACTGCCAGGATGTAAAAGACGACAGGCCGGTGCAGCCCAGCGAAATGGACGCTGGCCGCGACGACGATGATGCTTAGCCACATCGCCGTGAATGCGACGGGTTTAGGCACGGCGCCGAAGGGCATTACGGTCACCAGCACGGCCGTGACAAGCGTTACGATCGCGGCATTCCTGGCTGTCATGCGGTCAGAAAAGCTTAAGGCCATGCCGAGTGCGGCCGCCAGCAAGGCGACGGGCAGGATTGTGTCACGCACCCGCTGCTGCCTGCGCCAGGAAGACACAGCCCGCAGCCGCGATGGCCGCGCCGATGCCGCGCACGATCCACTTACCCTTTTCCGTTCCGTTCAGCAGGCCGATGACGATGCCGCCGACATGCAGCAGGCCAGTGCTGAGGACAAAGCCGGTGGAATAGCCGGCGGGGTCGGCCGCCGACGGCAGTTCCTTGCCGTGGGCATAGCCGTGGAACAGGGCAAAGATGGCGACGACCAAACAGGCCAGCCAGACCGGCGCCTTATAGCCGGCGGTAATAACACCGCCCAGAACCAGAACCGACAAGGCTATACCGATTTCGACAGGCGGCAGCGGCACATTGATCATACCCAGAAATGCACCGACGACCATCAGGACCGGAAAGATGACCGGCAGGGTGATAATCAGCGGTCGACCCAGCACCGCCCCCCACAGTCCGACCGACACCATGGCCAGCAGGTGATCCCAGCCGGTCAGCGGATGCAGGAAGCCGGAGATAAAGCCACCGACCAGACCGGTGCCGCTGTGGGCCGACGCCGGGCTGGCAAAGGCCGCCAGCGACGACAGCATGGCCAGGGCGGTCAATATATAACGCGGCTGAATATATTGCCCTGCGCTTCGCCCGAAAGCCGGGTTGCGACGTATATGAGATAGGAAGCGGTCAAGGCGTGTTGCTGACATCGGAGGTTCCTGTTGACGTTCACAACTCTTACGACGAAAGCCGCTTAAGTGATGACTGCCCACAAGCTATTTTATCGCCCCCTGTGTGTTGCCATGCTTTTCATCGCGCTTCCCGCCTCGGCGCACGATTTCTGGCTGCAACCGCAGAATTACCGTGTCGCACCCGGCGGCACGACGGCGATGAGCCTTCAGGTCGGCCACGGCAAGGACAGGCAGAAATCACTCATGGAGCGCGACCGCGTCGTGCGTTTCGATTCGATCAGCCATGCCGGCAAACTGGACCGCAAGGGTGAGTTGCGGATGGGTGACGCCAATGCCAATTCTGTGCTGACATTCAAAACACCAGGCCTGCACGTTCTGTCGTTTGAGACCAATGGCACCTATAGCGAACTGCCTGCCATCCGCTTCAACGACTATCTCAAGGCCGAGGGCCTGACGCCTGCCATTACTCAGCGCGCCAACACCAAGGCGACGGATAAGCCGGGCCGCGAGACCTATAGCCGTCGCGCCAAGGCGCTGGTCCAGGTTGGCGCCTATAAGCCCGCCGATGATGCTGTCGTGACAAAACCCGTCGGCCTGACGCTTGAGATCGTGCCTCAGGCCAATCCCTACGCCCCCGGCTTCAAGGGCAAGCTGCCGGTCCGCATCCTCTACATGGGCAAGCCGCTGGCCGGTGCGACGGTCATGCTGAACAATCTCGACTTCGACAGCCGGCCGCTCGAAAAGATCCTCAGCGACGGGCAGGGCCTGGCGGTGTTCGACCTGCCGAAGACAGGCACCTGGCAGTTCAATGTCATCTGGACGCGTCCTGTCAGCCAGGGCAAGGCCGATTTCGACACGGTCTTTTCCAGCCTGACACTCGGCTACTGAACACTCCCACAAAATGCAAAAAAAAGCCCGGCCGCTGGTAAAGCGACCGGGCTTTTTGTACCTGCGCTCACATGCCTAAAGCGGCGCCGGCTCGGCGCTAGGGTCGACAGCCACGACGTCGCCAGCCGAAACCGAGGCAGGTTCGGAATTGGCGTCTGCCTTGGCGGCTGCAGCAAAGGCAGCGCCGTACTTGGCGTTGGGTTCCGGCGCGGGCGGCGTGACGACGACGGTTGAACCGCCGCCTCCACTGCCACCACCGCAGGCCGCAAGGCTAAGGGCTATTCCGCTTAACAGCGACAAGGTGATCAGCTTTTTCATGATCTGCGCTCCTTAGCGGTGCTCAGCCAGCGGAGCGCCGGCCAGCGGGGGATTGAGGTACGGGAAGGTGCCAAGCAGATCGGTCGCCTTGATCGGCGCACCGTCGGTGAAGGGCACATTGCCGACCGAAGCCTGTGCAGGCGTACAGACGCCAAGGTTGGTCGGCACGTGGTTGATCGGGATGGGGTGGCACAGGGCGCCCATCGCAACGCGCAGTTCGATGTCGACCGTATCGTCGCCCGGACGGCGACCGTTCGGGAAGCCCGCCAGATCGTCGCCGGCAACGCCGAGATTGCTCTGCGAGGCGCGCGGCGTAACGGCAACGGCCGTATTCAGGCGGATCATTTCCGACGGCGTGACGGTCTTGAGCTGGTTCAGCGTCGGCACGCCGGTCAGGAAGGCCGCGACCAGGTCGTTGCGTGGGAAGTTGGTCGGCGCCAGGTTCGCAATGTTTGTCCCCAGCGTCGTATTGACGGCATCATTGAACAACAGGTTCAGGATGGCCGGTAGCGTCGGGTTGGTGACGTATGCGCCGAACTGGGCGTCGTCAGCAGGCTTGGAGGCGTTGAACTTGTCCTTGTCCGGCAGGCCGATGACGATCTCGTTGACCAGCGGCATGCCGAGGCGCGACACCTGAGTATAGGCGCCGCCCGAAACGGAAGGCTTGGCGTAAGTCGCGTTGGGCGCCAGCAGACGGGCCTGCGGCAGGCTGGCCGTCTGCCAGCCACCGATGACGCCGTTGCCTGAACCGGTCACGCAGGCAATCGGCACTTCGATGGCGATCGAGGTTACGTTCTTCTTGCCGACCAGTTCGTCGTTGGCGCGGTTCTGCTTGATGCCGCCGGGGAAGCCGCCGCCATCGCCGGCGCCAGGGGCGCTGTCGCCTTCGACTGGCACGAAGTTGACCAGGTCGAAGATCGAACCGAGATTGACGGCGAAGGCTTCGGCGCGCTGGCCGACGAACACCTTGCCGGCCGTCGAGCAGCCCGGCAGGGTGACGTTGTAGATGTACTGGTTGGCGTAGGCGTTGTAGTCGGCGAAGGTCTTTTTGCCGCTGTAGTCGAACGGCTTGGTGAAGGACGTGCCGCCACCGCTGGCATTGGTCGCCATCGCCTTGGTGCCCGAGCGGCGATCACCGCTGATGACGGTCAGGGTGTAGCTTTCAGTTTCGCCAAGGGCTGCGCTGCTGCTGGCGCTGATGGCACCGGCATGGCGCAGCGGGATGGCATTGGTCGTGCCGCCGACATTCAGCGTGACGCCCGTATTGCCGGCCAGGGCATTGCTGAACTTGAACTGGAAAGTCAGGTCTTCCTTGGCGTCGCCGGTATTGTCGATGTGGATTTCATAGACGGCGTCCGGGTCCATGGTGAAATAGTTCGGACCGCCGCCCGGATCTTGCAGCGGCATGTAGTTGGCGATGAAGGTCACGAACCCGTCGCGGCCGGTCTCATAGCTACGGAACATGTAGAAGTCGGTCGAGTCGACCTTCGGGGATTTGGTGATCCCGGGCGCTTCGCGGTGGCTGGACGCCATGACGGCGGGCGCGAAAGCCGCGAGGCTAAGGACGCTGACTGTAGTAAGAATGGCAAGACTGCCGCGCTTCAAATTCCTCACGAAACCCTCCTGGACGTGACCCGCGATCGCTTGAACGATCGACCTGAATCACTTACGGCGGGCTCCGGAATTTTGATGTTCGCTCAAAAAATAAATGAAAACCTAGAACAGGCCGGCGACAACATCAGTTGGTGATGATGGCGCCAGCACGTCGGCCCAACGCCATTGCCCCGAGCCAATAGCAAGGACGACGGTCGTCTGATTGTCGGGTATCAGGAACAAGACCGGCCCCTGATTCTGAGCTTGGAGGCACTCCGGCCGCGACGACACCACCGCCTTGACCAGCAGCGCACGCAGGACCGCCATACCACCGGCTTGGGTGCCTTCCGCCCAGTGTCCATCCCAAAGCATGACGGCATTGGCGACCGACCGGCCGTTTGCCGGAATGGCTGCAATGCCCTGACGCACCTCGGGACTGGCGCCGAAGGCTTGAGCCAGTTGCTGCGTCACGTCGCAGGCTGCGCCGGGTTCGCCCATCGCTGAAGGCTGGAACGCGCTGACAAGCTCCATTTCGGCGTCCGTCAGCGACGACTCCTGCGACAACATGGCCTCAGCCGTAACAGGCTCAAGCCCCACATCATCCACCGGATCCGTGGGCGGCGGTTGCGACGCTTTGGTTTTGATTGGCACCGGCTCGTTGTCGGCGACAGGTCCCGCCTCAGCCATTGCGGCCACCAAAGCAACCGTCACCATCTGCCCGTCGTTACCCACAGGCGGCCGCGGCGGCGGGCTTAATTGCCAACACAACGCGGCCCCGACCAATGCATGCCCAGTGATAACAGCCGCCCACACGCCAGCGCGCTCTTTCAGGCGCGGCGGGATGGCAGAATGGCGATAAATCGAAAACGGCATATACAGGCCAATGGTCAGCTACGTCTGCAATACGGCTGATAACGGCAATTCGATGATGCGAATCCAACGGTTGTTAGTTTTTCAATGAAACAGGCATTTTCACCGACCGGTGAAATAAACTAAATAATGAAATTGTATATCCTCCCCCCCTGCCAAAGTCAGATATGGCGCCCGTTATCGCATCCGGCACATTCAGAATTGAAGCGGATACTATTTGCTCAACGACTATCGCCTTCTTCTAGAATATCAAATCCAGGTGAACCTGCGTCCACTCCGGCATATCTCGTCCTGAAAGTGCTATAATTATCTGCCGGTAATCGAGCACGGGCGGGCGGACGACGGAGATCCGCCATGTCGAATGAGCTGTGCGTAATCCCATCTCACCGCCCTTGGAATACAGCACGCACTCGATGCGACGAACGAAGGCGGCGCAAATTTACAAGCAGACTGGAAACCTTCGAGCCGTCCAAATCCCACTCGGTCACACGAAGCTTGAAAGTACCGTTCGGTATTTGGGGGTTGAGGTCGATGACGCGCTTCAACTGTCTGAACTGGTCGACCTTTAGGTGGGCAAAGCGACTGGCAGGCGCCAGAAGCGGAATTGGAACAATGTGTGTAGCGGTTGTCGCAGGTAAGCCCGAAAGCGGACGCGTCAGCCGCTAAATTATCAATCGGTGCCTGAAATCGCGAGTGCAGGAGAACGTGTGTTCCGCCGTTAAGGTAGGTAACCGAAAACCGATCCCAATCGATCCCTTACTATCTTTTTATTATTCTCGTCAGGCTGTTTACGCGGTCGCTTCGGCGACAGCGGGGTCAACTCCATTTGCGCAATGCGCGTCTCAGTTATTGAATGTCCTACGAATTAGTGGCTCCCGCCGATTCTCTTGATATAACGGCGTGCGAGCGAGAACCCATCCGCATTCCTGGAAGCATACAGCCGCACGGCCTTCTGCTCGTCGCAGATGCGCGAAGCCTGCATCTTCAACAGGCCAGTATGAATGCCCAGCCGGTTTTGGCCCGCCCGATCGGAGAATGTGTAGGAAACGCTTTATCAGACGTATTGCTTCCTGACCTCGCGCGTCTCATCGGCCGGTTCGACGACCCTTCGTTTAGAGAGGGGCCAGTTGTGCTGGGAGCCGTCGCCTTAGAAGCAGGCACATATAATGTTCTGGCGCATGTGTCTGGCCCGTCTCTGATCCTCGAGTTTGAACAATTGGGAATTGGGGACGCTGGATCGCTGGATCAGGTCTATCCGCAGGTCCGCGCCTTTCTCAACAGCTTGCAGGCAAGTTCGAGTATCGCAGAGCTCAATGCGCGTGCTGCCCGGCACGTCCGCGACATTACCGGGTTTGATCGCGTCATGATCTATCAGTTTGATGATCAGTGGAATGGCACTGTCGTGGCCGAAAATCGCAACGAGGCCCTCCCCTCCTATCTCGATCTGCGCTTCCCAGCGTCGGACATCCCGGCCCAGGCCCGGGAGCTTTACCGTCTCAATCGCCTGCGACTTATACCGGACGCGACCTATGAGCCCGTCGCTATCGTCCCTGAAATGAACCCGGCGACAGGCGCCCCTGTCGATCTCAGCCTGTCCTTGCTCCGTAGCGTCTCGCCTGTTCATCTTGAATATATGCGCAACATGGGTACGCCGTCGTCGATGTCGATTTCGATTATCGACAATGGCCGGCT
The DNA here is from genome assembly GCF_017875235.1 of Asticcacaulis solisilvae. GTDB lineage: Bacteria > Pseudomonadota > Alphaproteobacteria > Caulobacterales > Caulobacteraceae > Asticcacaulis > Asticcacaulis solisilvae_A. Next base: position 12,479 of record NZ_JAGGMI010000001.1, read on the forward strand.
ATGGGGGCTGATCTCCTGTCACCACAGCCAGCCCAAGGTCGTGCCCGCGCATGTGCGCACCGCCTGCGACTTCGTCGGCCAGATGCTGGCCATGCAATTGTCGGCAAGGTTTCGCAACGAGGAGGCGGTTCAGCGCGTCGGCTATCAGGCTATCCAAAGTGACCTTCTTGCTTCCATGGCCGGCGAGCCCTTTTTTATCGATGGGCTCAAGAAAAATCGAGACGGCCTTCTGCGCCTGACCGAGGCGTCCGGCGCTGCGATCGTCTTCGGGGGTACGGTCTCCCGTATCGGCGCCTGCCCGGATGAGAAGGACATACAGCGGATCGTTGCATGGCTGTCATCCAAAGCAGACGATGCCGAGGTCTACGCGACGGACTGTTTGTCGGATCACATGGAAGGTGCGGAGTCGTTTGCAGAAATGGCTAGCGGCCTCCTGGCGGTTTCCATTTCGCAACTTCATGCCAGCTACATCCTCTGGTTCCGACCGGAAGTCATCCAGACCGTGACCTGGGGCGGGGACCCGTCGGAAAAAGTTCGGCACGGCAGTGATCCGCAACGTCTGCACCCGCGTAAGTCCTTCGAACAATGGAAGGAAACCGTTCGGTTACGGTCGCTGAAATGGACCAACGTGCAGCGCGACGTCGCCAGCGCTTTTCGCAGCACGATTGTCAGCATCGTCATGCGAAAGGCAGAGGAACTGGCGGCCTTGAACCAGGAATTGACCCGAAGCAACAAGGAGCTCGAGGCCTTCTCCTACTCGGTTAGTCATGACCTGCGTGCCCCCTTTCGCCATATCGTCGGCTATGCCGAGATGCTCAAGGACAAGTATGGCGACCAACTGGACGCCAAGGCCACGCGTTATATCAACGTTATTGTCGAGTCTGCTGGATCAGCGGGCAAACTAGTTGACGACCTGCTGGGCTTCTCGCAGATGGGGCGGATGACGGTCGTGCCGATCCGGGTCGATATGAATCGCCTGGTCAAGGAGGTTCGTGACGTCCTCGATACGGAAACCAACGGTCGCGACATCCAATGGCACATAGGCGATCTGCATTCCGTTCATGGCGATCCTGGGATGATGCGCCAGGTCATGCAGAATCTGGTCTCGAACGCCATAAAATATACACGCGGACGGGACACGGCGCAGATCAGCATTGACAGCGAGGAAACGCCGACGGAGACGATCATTTCCATCAAAGACAACGGCGTCGGATTCGACATGGCATATGTCGACAAGCTTTTCGGTGTGTTTCAGCGCCTGCATCGTGTCGAGGATTATGAAGGTACGGGCATAGGTCTGGCGAATGTCCGGCGCATCATGGAGCGCCACGGCGGTCGGGCCTGGGCTGAAGGTGAACTCAATAAGGGCGCGGCATTCCATATCGCCCTTCCACGCAATCAAGGGGCATGACTATGAAAGGACTCCGGCCAATTCTGCTGGTCGAGGATAATCCCAAGGACCTTGAGCTGACGCTCGAAGCCCTGGAGAGAAGCCAGCTGGCCAACGAGGTCGTTACGGCGCGCGACGGCGTCGAGGCGCTCGACTGGCTCTTTCGCCGCAACAGCCACGAAGGCCGGGAAAGCAACGACCCGGCGGTTATCCTGCTCGACTTGAAGCTGCCGCGTGTCGACGGTCTGCAGGTTCTTGAGCAGATCAAGAACGACGAAGACATGCGGCACCTGCCGGTCGTCATGCTGACGGCATCCCGTGAAGAAAGCGATCTGGTCAAGAGCTACCAGCTGGGTGTCAATGCCTTCGTCGTGAAGCCGGTCGGCTTTCAGGAGTTTTTCGACGCCGTGCGCGGCCTTGGCGTTTTCTGGGCTGTCGTTAACGAGCCCGTCCCGCCACGACCGCGCAATCAGCCGATGAAGGTTACCGAGGCATGACAACTGCGCCGCCCCTGCATGTGCTTATGCTTGAAGACAGTCCGCTTGATGCGGAACTGATCGAAGAGCATTTGCACCGGGGCGGCATAGCGGTAGACATCCAGCGCGTGTCCAGTCGCAATGAGTTCGTCGCTGCAATCGAGCATTCGCAGTTTCAGCTTGTTCTGGCAGACTACAATCTTCCGGGTTTTGACGGTCTTTCGGCGCTCAAGATCGCCGCAAAAAAGGCCCCAACAACACCGTTTATTCTGGTCAGTGGAACGCTGACCGAAGAGGCCGCGATCGAGGCTATGCGCAACGGCGCCAGCGACTTTGTCGTCAAGCAGCGGCTGAACAGACTGCCCGACGCCGTCCAGCGTGCGCTCAATGAGGTTGGTGAACGGGAAGCCCGACGGATTGCGGAAGGCCTGCTTGAGCGCAGCAATCAATCCCTCTCGCGGACAATCGAGACCCTGGAGCGGCGCGAGGAACAGCTTCGGCTCGCGACCGATGCGGCCGAGATCGGCACCTGGGATCTCGACATTGCGACAAACACCCTGACCTGGTCGGTGCGTACCAAGGCGGCGTTCGGTATATCGCCGGATGCATCCTCCAGCATGACCGACTTTTACAATGGCCTGCACCCGGACGACCTCGAAACGACAAGCCAGGCGTTTGCCAGCGCACTCGATCCAGAGGTTCGCGCAACCTATGACGTCGAATACCGAACCGTCGGCAAGGAGGACGGGGTCGTCAGATGGGTTGCGGCGAAGGGCAAGGGGCTGTTCGATTCTGCGGGAAATTGTGTCCGCGCTATAGGCACGGCGATAGATATTACCGGCGCCAAGCGTGCTCAGGTTCGGCAAAGCCTGATGGCGGAGCTTACCGACCTGCTCCGCAGCGAGGATCCCGAAGGTGCGCTGGATGTCGCCTCCAAACTCATGGGCGAGCATTTCGGCGTCCAGCGTGTTGGGTATGGCATTTTGGACTCTGCCGCCGATGTCTTCCGTTACACGGTATGCTGGACAGATGGCTCGGTTCCCCCCTTGCTTGGCGAATATCCGGCGCAGGCTTTCGGTGACCAGATCGTTGCGCGTCTAAATGCAGGCGAGACAGTTGTGGTCGCGGACCTCTTTGCCGACGCTATCAGCAACCAGGCCAGGACGCTGGATACCGCCGCCGAGGTCGATACACGCGCCATACTGGTTGTTCCCTTCTTGCGAAGCGGCCGGCTGCGGACAATCGTCTACCTGAACACGCGGTTGCCACGGAACTGGACAGCCAGTGAAGTCACCTTCATGGAGACGGTTGCACAGCGCATTTGCCAGTTGATCGAACGCGCGGATGCCGACGCTGCGATCAGAAGCACGGCCGAGCGCTATCGATTGGCGGCGAAAGCGACCAACGACCCGATATGGGACTGGGACCTTCAGACCAACCATGTGCTCTGGAACGATGCGCTTTTTGACGTCTTCGGCTTTTCGGCGGACGATGTGCTGCCGACCGGAGACTGGTGGCTGGACCATATCGCGCAAGGTGATCGGGACCGTATCTCGGAAAGCATCCATGCCGCCATTGATGGCGAAGACGACCATTGGACGGCGGAATATTGCTTCCTCAATGCTGATGGCCGTGCCGTTCCTGTCCTGGATCGTGGCTACGTTATCCGGGATGGCCAAGGGAAGGCGCTGCGGATGATCGGCGCCATGCTCGATCTGACGGAGCGTCGCCGGACGGAGGAACTTCTTCGCGAATCGAACGATCGTCTTGAAGAGCGGGTCCAGTCGGCTATTGCCGAACGTGAGGCTGTCGAGCAGACGCTCCGTCAGGCCCAGAAGATGGAAGCCGTGGGTCAACTCACGGGCGGTATCGCTCACGATTTCAACAATATGCTGGCCGTGACCATGGGTTCTCTGGAATTGATGAAGCGCCGCATTCCTGCAGAAGACGCCCGTACACATCGCTATATCGAATCTGCTTTGGAAGGTTGCAAACGCTCCGCCAACCTGACCCAGCGCCTCCTGGCGTTCTCACGCCAGCAGAACCTGTCACCTAAGACGCTGGATGTGAATAAACTTGTCGCCAACATGTCCGAATTGCTGCGGCATTCGATTGGCGCCGACGTTCAGCTAGAAACCGTCCTGGCTGGTGGTTTATGGCATACCCACGTTGATCCCAACCAGTTAGAAAATGTCATCCTCAATCTGGCGGTGAACGCGCGCGACGCGATGGACACCGGGGGGCATCTCACGATCGAAACCCAGAACGCGCACCTCGATAGCGGCTACGCCAGTAGCGAACTGGGAATTACGGCTGGTCAATACGTACTTGTCGCCGTGTCGGACACGGGCACGGGCATGCCGCCTGAAATCATCGAAAAGGCTTTCGATCCATTCTTCACCACCAAGGATGTTGGCAAGGGCACCGGCCTTGGCCTCAGTCAGGTTTATGGTTTCGTCAAGCAGTCTGGCGGGCATGTGAAAATTTATTCAGAGCCAGGCCAAGGGACGACGATAAAAATCTACCTGCCTCGTGACACCAAGCCGGCGATTGAGCCAGTCAAGGAGACGCAGCGGAGTGGTATTCAGGGTGAGGCAGGAGAATTGATCATGGTCGTCGACGACGAACCCGCCGTTCGCCGTTTCACCTGCGAGGCCCTTATAGAATTGGGATATGGCGTTATCGAAGTCGCCACACCCTCGGCGGCCATCCAGATGTTGAAAGAGCGTTCGGACGTCGCCCTGTTGTTTTCGGACATCGTCATGCCGGAAACCAATGGTTTCGAGCTTGTCGAACAGAGCTTGAAAATCCGCCCGGAGCTGAAAATTCTTCATTCAAGCGGCTACACGCGCAATTCTATTGTCAGGGGGCGAGCACTGGATGCGCACCTAAATCTGATCACCAAGCCATTCTCAATTGATGAGTTGGCCGCTCGCGTTCGTGAAGTGCTGGACAGGTAGCGCGCCTACAGTGCAGGCTCGCGCCAATTTGCGGAAGTGGAACAGTTTCCGTTACGACAGTAGTTTTTGACTAAAAGCGGACTCCGTGGAATTGCATCGTATGGTAATTGGCCATCTGTGCGGATATCGTACTCACCACGATCTCCTCTATGGGAGTACTTCATTTGCGCAGGCTGCGGAAGCCAAACCGGACCAAGGATCGCCAAGTGAGATCACCGCGTTATTTTTCACTTGCGAACCACTTTAATTTTGTTAAAGTGAATTCAACAATATTAAAGTGAAGGCATGGGTCGGACACAGCTGCCAGCATGGGTGACTAATGTCACGGCAGAGGACCTCGCTTTTCTGCGCAGTTTCTTGCTGGCATCGGGCTCTTTAAAGGCGCTCGCAGCGAAATATGGTGTCTCTTACCCAACGATCCGTGCGCGTCTTGACCAGGTAATAGAGCGAGTCAGAACGGCAGAGACCGAGAAGATTGATCCTTTTCGCGCGAAGTTGAAGGACCTGGTTGCCGGCGGGGAAATAGAACCGCGTCTGGCGCGTGAGTTGTTGGACCTGCATCGCAGGCAAATAGAATCGGAGGGAGTGGATACATGATGGAAGCCTGGTTTCCGCCTGACGGAGCCTACTACTTCGCCAGCGCCAGCCTGTTGTGCCTGACTGCACTCGCCGCGCCCACAATCGCGAAAGGCCGTCGCCGGACGCTCATCGTCGGGATCTGGGGCGCAGTCATCGCCCTTGGTCTGGGGCTGCTGGGTCTCGGGGGCCTCGCCCTGATCGGCCATCAGCCCGGATATGTCGTCACGCCGCTTTTGGCGACAGGCCTGGTTATGTCCGTGGGATACGGCGTATCTCTTCTCTTCGTGCTTCGCGCCTACCGCATGGCCGAGCGCCGCCGGGTCGCGGCTCGCGAACTTTAATCAAACTAAAAAATTCCAGGGAGATAGTCTCATGACAACACGCATGGGAAGCGCGGGCGCACGCCTCGTCGCAGGTGTTCAGATCATCACGGCAATCGCTGCCATGTTCACAGCCTCAGGACTGATTGGCACCTTTGTTACGCCTCTTGTGCCCGAGTACCTGCGGACTCCGGTCCTTGCGCTGGCCTTGTGGGGTGGCGTGATCGCTGGCGGCCTTATGCTTGGCCTGTCGAAGCGCGGATATAACCAGATCGGTTTCTCGGCGCCACACTGGAGCCGTTGCCTGTTATGGACGGTTCTGGCCGTCGTCATCTGTCAGGGGGGCGCGCTTTTAATTGGTGTAGCCATAAAAAGCCTGACGGATTGGCCGCCGCTGGATGTCAGCTACATTCGCACCTCGATCGCAGGCAACCCGGCGGCCTATGCGGCCTGGATCGTCCTGGTGGTCTGGGGAAGCGCGGCGTTCGGGGAGGAATTGCTCGCCCGCGGATTCATCATGAACCGCCTGCAGTCGGTATTCGGCCAAGGACTGGCTGGGACGGCGCTGGCGATTGCCGGACAAGCGGCGATCTTCGGGGCGCTTCACGCCATACAGGGGCCGACCGGAGTAATCATCACAGCCTATGTCGGGATAGTGCTCGCGGTCGCCTATTACGCCTCTGGTCGCAATCTATGGGCGCCGATCCTCGCTCATGGCATTATGGACAGCCTATCGCTGACGGCAATGTTTCTCGGGCTGCCCCTGCCCGGCTATATCACCTGAGCGTGACGACACCGGGCCTGCCCCACTCATGCGATCATTACTTTGCTTCGGCGACATCGATACAGCTGCGACGACGGCCTGAAGTCTACTTAGGAACGGATATGCAAAAACTTCAGCGAACAATTCTGGTCGCATGGGCGGCATTGGCACTCGCGGGCACGGTCCGGGGCCAGACTCGCACGGAAGCCGATGCGGACCCGTTGGCTGTCATGCGTGTGGGTGATCATTTGGTCCTCTTCGCTAAAGATCAGAGCCTTTGGCGGCGCGGCCCTGAGGACGGCGCTATCTGGCAAGCCATAAGCCTGCCTGAGAGCTTGAAAACGACGAACGTGACCTGCGCCTCCGACGCTTCAGGCATGTGTATCATCCGGACGGGGACGCCGGGCACAGAGCGGACGGCCTTGCTCGATATCGGGGCAGGCGCGGTGACCGAGATCGACACCGGCACGGCTGCGATCATGGCGATGCCCGACCGCGAAACAGCCTACCTGCGACGCGTAGAAGGCGATGTGGCGCAGCTTGTTCACCGTTCGCTCAAATCTGGCGTGGAGACACCAGTCGGCCAGATCGGCATGGACGAGCAGGTTATTTTCTTTCCAATCGCAGGCAAGCTGGCACCGGCCGCCTTCACCGTCCGTGGGAATATGCGCCTCGTCGCCGACAATACCCCTGTTTCTTTTCAGCTTGCAGAGAACCTCATTTTGCTGAGTGATGGCGTTCTGTTGCGCGAGGCCTGGTCGGCCGAGCCACCGGTGACCGCTGGTCGTCGCGCCGTCGGACACGTCCGCTTCAAGACGATCGCCCGCGATGGAAAGCGATTCGTGGATCACGAGATCGCCACGGTCGGCGCTTGGCCGGTATCGGGGCCGCTGTTCGATCAGCGTAACGGCGGCGCCGATGCCAACGACGATGTCGCCGTCGAATTGCTGGGCGGCGGCGTCAATCAAATCGCCATTCTTTGCCGAAGCGGCGGCGGATATGGTTTCAAAGCGATTGCCGACATCCCACGCGACCAGCGGACCTCGATCATTGCGAGCCAGGCGGGTCGCGGCTTCGTCCTGCGTACGACAGGGCTGAATCATACGCCGGAGTTTGCAACCCTTGATCTGTCGCCGTCGGCCGGCGGCTGGCGTGACCGTGATTGTGGCGCAACGAAGTACCGGATATCGCCTGCGGGTATCGCGGTGGCAAAGAGGAACGATGTGGAAACGCTTCGCGGCGAGGCGGTCTCAGGTGATGGCACCAAGGTGCCCTGGGTCGCAGTTTTGCCAGCAGGCGGAAAGCCTGATCACGTCATCATGGATGTTTATGGAGCATATGGCGCGAAGCATGCCTTCGAAGCCTACCAGGACATGACGATCAACCAGATGAAAGCGCTCAACACGGCAATCGTCTTTGCCATCGTTCGCGGCGATGGCGACCTCGGCTACGATTATGCCCTGGCGTCCCGATCGCCCAACCGCGATCGCGCCGTCGATGACACGATCGCAGTGGCTGCGGCAATCGTGAAGCAATTTCCGAGGCTCAAAACCAAACCCACCGTTCGAGGCCAGAGCGCCGGCGGTTGGCTGGCGGTCCGTTCGGCGCTGGCGCGGCCCGATCTGTTTTCCGGCGCGATCGGATATTCAGGTGTGTATCTGCTTGAAGGTGATCCGTTGGCGAACAACGGCTATCGTTATTTCTCCGATGACGAGGATTTGGCGCCGGTCCTTGAGCGAACGAAATCTCTAGCCTGTCCGGCATTGAGGTTTCGAATAATTCACGCACGCGACGACTTCCTGGCGAGTTACGATAAGGCGGAATCCTTCGCCGACATGCTGACCGCCGCCGGCTGCCCAACGGACATGGTAACATTCGAAGACGGGGGCCACGCGATTGAAGTACTGCCACACCAACCGGAGAAAGCGATGCGGCGGCTTGAGGCTTATTTCAGTCCATTAGGAACATCTGATATGCCATAACGACGTCACAGGTCGCGCCATAAGGAGAACTGCTATGGCGTTTGCGTATACGATTTGATCCCGAAATCGGACCCTGACAGGCATCGCCAGGTCAACCAGGCTATATCAGTCCCAACTATAGTGAGCAGAGCGGCAGCAACGGTGATGGATCATAAATTCGAGGCTCTTGTTGCTGAGGGACGGACATTGCGCTTCAGTAATCCAAACGGGGCGGCAACTGCTTTTTCATCCGCACTGGTCCTCGCCGATGCTGAAGGCGATCCGTCGCTCCAAGTCCGCGCGTCGATAGGACTTGGTCAGATTCTCCGGGATTCAGGCAATACTGTTGCTGCTACGGAACTGTATGCTCGGGCTGTTATCCTGCTTCGTAATTTGAAGGACGAACAAGCCCTTGCATCTGCACTTAGACACCTTGGAGAGATCTGGCTTGATGCGGGTGAGGCAGCAAAGGCGAGGCCTTTTCTTGAGGAGGCACTCCACATTTACCGGCGTCATAGAGAAACGCCACCCCTTGTGTTAGCCAATGCCCTTCGGCCAATAGCGCTTTTGGAAGAGACGACAGGGGCGAACAGTATACCGACATGGACAGAAGCCCGGGAGCTTTACCGACTGGCGGGCGTACAAGACGGCATCGACGAATGTGACAAGCATCTCGCAGCCTGACTCGAGCCAAAGGCGTTGCTGATAACGGGCAAGTGCGCGCCAGAAGCGGTCGTCGAACGCTTACCGCCGAACAGTTCCCAGAAGCGGAAGGTGGGCTCGACTGTCTTTGAATAGGTGATGTGTGCGCAGCGCCATTTTCTGCTAGTTGAGTGCGAAGGATTGGTCGACGGTCGAATTTGAAATGACTAGTTTTTGTCTTAGCCGCTCAGGACCCGGAGGGGGGACTAAATTTGTGAAGTGCTTTGTTTCGATCCTTGCCGTTATTGGCCTTGCTTTGCCAACGGCGACGTTGGCGGCATCGCTTCGGCCGTACATGAGCTACGATATTGCCGAAGTTACCTTGACTCCCTCGGACAGCCGCGAAACCAGGATCGATATTTTCATGGACGGTTCTGGATGGGTGGGCTTCGACTATCGGGAGACCGTCAAAGGCGCCGTGACCCCCGTCGTCCGGCAGATAGATTATTCGAACCGGTACCAGGTTTCAGCCAGTGAGGTTGAACAGGATGACCTTGTTCGCGCACTTTCCGAAGCCGGCGTTTTCGAATTAACGGATGAACCAATGAACGAGGCCGCCGGTTACAGCGCCTGGCTGGATGTCCGTGCCGGCGAAAAGGATAAACGCTTCCATTTTTATACCCGGCCCACTTCCGGAGCGCGGCAAGCGGTGCATCAGGTCATTATGGAGTTCGCTCGCAAAATGAAGGTCGCGCCTCCGGACGACCTGACCTCTGTGACCATAACCTCTGAGGGCGACCGGCAGCCAGCCGTCACGGTCACCCTTACCGAGCTGATACGCGCACCTGAGTCGTATAACGGCAAGCGAATCTCAGTTTCCGGTTATTTTACGAATGAATTCGAAGGCCGGAGTCTGTGCCACGATAGATCGAAAAAATCCGATCTCTGTATCTGGTTCGGCAGTTTTTCGACCTTCGCCAATCCGGCTGACCTCGAGCGCAAGGACACCGGGTGGTTAAACGCGGAAGGGGTGTTCTTCAAAGGACCTGCGGGTCACCTTGGCATGTATTCGGGCGTAATAACGCGAATAACCAAAAGCGTGCCTGCTAAAGCCAAGGGACAATTCTGATCTCAGACAATGCGCCTAACGTGCTAAGTGCAAACCGAATATCATCTTAGCGCCGGCAAGATGCTCGTATTTTTGAAAGCGAACTTGCGCCAGAACCGGATATTGACTGAGACCACGTGGCTTGGCCAAAACTTGCCTAAAGCGGACACTCGGGTACTGCCGATTGCTTGGGGAGCCTACTGAAATGACCAAGGATGGCCGGCCGTCACGTATCAACGATATTCGCCTTTTCGCCGGTTCTGCGGCAAACGACTTAAAAGGCTTTGAAGAACAGGTCGCTTTTGGGAGACGGCTCGCTTGGTGGCTCAACGGCGAAGGCGTAAGCATCGGCGCCCATACCGCCCTATACGTCTGGTTTGCAGACGACATATCTGTCGGCCGTGTCGACCCGACCGACAGGTGGTGCGATTGGTGGTTTAGATATGCGAAGATCGGCGTCAACGCGAGCTTTCCTGGCATTGATGCTGGAACTCAAATTGAAGAAGGTATCGTCGCCGGGTTGAAGGCGGCCGCGCCAGCGCTGGCAGAGACTTTCGACAGGGGCGCCAGGACAGTGAAAGCGCATGGCGACAAACTTCGCTTCCTGCTCAAGGAGCGCGAGACCAAACGATATAAGATGGAAGTGTCTTGCACCTTGGCAGCTGGGCCCACGAATTCGCTATTGTATGTTTCGCTGCAAGACAAGGCATCTGGCTTATATTACGAGGCCCCGCCCGCCGAGGCGGAGACAATTTACTTCGATACGAGTTATTTTGCAGGATTGGTGAAGGTCAGAGATCTGTCCGCTTCGATCGCCGCAAAAGCATCTCCAGCCTCTCAACCGGTCGATGTCCGTCAGGTCGGCGATCTGGTCTGGTCGTTGTCGGACTTCAAAGAAGCCCAACGACCCGAAACGTCAGGCCTGATAAACTTTCGATGAGATGATAGGGCGGAGCCGCGCCACAAGCGGAAATAGAACTGCCATCGTAGCGGTTTGCATAACTGTTCCCGAAAGCGGAAATTGACATACGCCGCCGGTCACGAGCCATAATCATTTCCGGCTTATTGTACATCTAGAAAGAAGGTCGGCGTCCGCTGAGATTATTTGTTCTGCTGAGGGGCAGTTTTGAAGCGACGAGCTTCACGCTATGAGCCAAACCCCTGACACTTGAGACTATTGTATTCAATTTGAAAATCAGAACCTTGGAATATGTGGTGGAAGTTATGCTAAGCATGCTGAGTTGTTGGGGGCGGCAGGTTACTAGACGGCCGCCTAAAAGCTAGCCGCATCGCGCACGACGGCGCGAGTGAAGTAGTTCAACTTTCAAAAAGACAGCCTTGCAAGGAAATCGTCCCTAGGTTTAATAAACCTGCCACTAAGGCTTCGGGGAACGCGAAAACATGATCGGCGATAAGGTGAGTGGGGATAGTGTGCTGGGCCGGCGACGCAGTCTGGCCACCTTGATAAAGTTGGGCTGTGTTGATGAAAGGGTAACGGAAGAGTTACTTCCCAATGGCGTACCTGTTGCTGATGAAGATGTACTGTGGGACTACAAAGAAACTTTACCTGTCCAAAAAGCAAATCCGACCCAAGAAGAAAAGTTGGATTATGCATATAAGATGGGAGAAATTGCGAAAGATGTAGTTGCGTTTTACAACAGTTACGGCGGATATTTAGTAGTTGGAATTCGCGACAACGACTATTCAATTTGTGGGTTCAACGATGAATTCGATGTAAATGATCTCTGCAAGAAAATTCAAGGGGCAACTCGCGAAACAATTGATGCAAAGTTTCGAATAGTGGATGGCTCTGGCCAAGCCTACGGAAGGCGTATCGGCATACTGTATATACCGGAGAGGCCTAGGGACAGAGATCCAGTCCAGTTTCTCAAAGATGCTCCCGCTAATGCTCATAGTCGACGCGCTTACTTCGCAAACGACATTTATATGCGATCTCGGGAGGAGTGTCGCTCGGCCACTACGTCCGCAGACTTCGCGTTCCTTTTCAATCGGGACCGCTTTGGCCTCGCATCTGTTGCGATTGAAAGCAGTTATATCGAGAACAATTTACCAGCAAAAGATCCTAATCTTATCGAATTTGTTGGCAGAGATCGCCAATTAGACGATCTTTGGCGATGGTTTACAGATCGTTACACGGCGGTCAAGCTTCTATCTGGATCAGGGGGAGTCGGCAAGACGTCTATTGCTTGGACTTTCTGCGACGCAGTTTCGCGCAACCCTCCCAGTGGTTTAGAAAAGGTAGTTTGGCTAACAGCCAAGAAAAAGACTTATGCCGCGTTACTTGGACAATACATTGATATAGGCCACACCCATTTCTCAGATCTTACCAGTCTGTTAAAAGTTTTTCTTGGCGAGCTTGGCGTACCGGATGAACAAATTCAAGAAGATGCTTCAAGAGAAGAATTAATAGAAGAATGCATCGATACGGTCAAAATGTTGCCTTGCCTATTAGTAGTTGACGACGTTGACTCCCTGCCAACAGAGGAACAGTACGACGTATTTCGTACGATCTCGATGATTTTTGACCGAGTGATTGCTGGAGGCGTCACGCGCGCCCGTGCGTTGCTCACTGCGCGTCTAAACCTTGGAGCTGCGCCAGGTCAGTTGATGCAAATAAATGGTTTGCCGCTCGAGGACTTCAGCGAGTACGCACTAAGGTCTGCTGATGCGATTAATGCACCTTTGCCGTCTGGAGCGGCGAAGCAGAGAGAAATTAAGCGTTTGCACGAGGCTAGTAACGGCTCGCCACTCTTTGCCGCAGCAATTCTTCGCCTCGTCGCCCGGGGAGAATCGCTGTCGCGCGCCATCAATCAGTATAGAGGCGCGGAAGGCGAAGAAGTCCGTAGGTTCGCGTTTGAACGCGAGCTAGACAGCTTAACTGACAATCAGCTTCGGTTACTGTTTGCGTCTACGCAATTGCGGCATTGCTCTATCGCACAACTCGTCGAAGCCACACACGGCAACAGAACGCTGGTTCGCGACGATATCGCCGTGCTGCGAAACTACCATCTAATGTCACTAGGTGCTCCGACAGAAGGGTTCGTTCGGGATGAGCCTAGCATCTCGGTTCCAGCTGAAATAGCGTCAATGACCGATATTATTCGGAAGAAGATTTCCGATCCTAATAGGATCGAAACCAATTGCGCCAAGATGAATCGTGCCGCCGAGAATGGAGACCATGATACCTCGAAGATGTTTCAAAGGGTGGTACAATATTGGGCGGACGAGGATTTCGCACTAGCTGTTGAAGCAGCTGAGTATGCGTCAAAGAAAGTTCCTACAAACCCAGACGTATGGTGCCTGCTCGGTCGCGCATTGCTGATGGGCCCCAGTCCGTCGGCACGTAAGGCTGACGCGGCGCTCCGTAAGGCGCAGGAGTTAGGATCAGAGCGTCCCGAACTGATCCCACTACGGTTGCAAGCAAAGGAATTGATCGGCGATTGGATGGGGGTGGTGCACCTTCTAGAAGGCGAAACCAAGCTAGATGCCCGTAATACGTTGGCCTTGGGCCGTGCCTATCAAGCACTTGGCGATGATCAGGCAAAATCTAGAAGTTGGGCTGATGCTGAGAGCTACTATCTTCGCGGAGCAACCCTAATTCAGGACGCCTTCGTAAATCACCGAGCTCACGGCGCTGTTGAATTATTGAAGGCGTTAAAAATTGATCTCACCGTTGCGTTCGTTGAGGCCGCATCGCACAAAATTCAACGCGATGACGATAAAATAGAAATTTGGGATGCATCAGAGAAAGCCTGGCAATTTGAAGTCCATCACCGCAGCACTGTGATGTTGGGTGTGCAGGCCGCATTGGACTGGTCTTCAGCGCTTTTTCGGCGGCAACAATTTGATCGGTCCACATTAAACAAGCTTAGTCAGCTCGCGCGATCAATGGGGTCCTTTTCTCGAAACATAGACGTAAGGCATCCGAGCTGGCAAATTGTATCAGACCGCGTCACGCAGGCAGCCATACAACTATCAAAGAGGAGCCGCGAATATGAATTACAATTGGGGCGCTCGCTACATAAAGGCTAGGACTGATTTATTCCATTGGCAGAGTTTCTGTTGCGAGCAAAAATGGATCACGCTAATCGGACTTGAGGAACTCAACCTGCTGCTTAACCTATCAAGTTTAAAATTATTAACCCTTGGAGCCCATTATTTCGCCTCAGATGCGGTAGGCTCAGCTTGCGCTCACGTCGGCGGCAACTCTGTTACAGTCGCCATCGCCGCAATGTAACCTATTGCTACTTCATTACTATGAATACCCCTGTATAGTGCCGTCCGCCAGCCATTACAACCTTCGGTATCCTCACAAAAAGTCAGAAGTGTGCCGAGCCAGGCGCTCGCCATCTCGGATGTTACTGCTGTCACCGCAGGGTTCGCCTTTCGGATAAGACGAGGCAGCGCTTTCCATTGAGTTCGCATTTCGATGTGAAACGGCTCTTTCAGAGTATTGGCAAGATGAAACGTAACTATCGACAACACGTCATCTGCCAAAGCCGCAGCTGGCACGGCGCGAAAAGTCGCTGCTGCAAAAGGTGGCTGAACTTCGACCTGCCACAATACGTCGTTAGCAAATTCGTCGTAGTAAGGGTGTATAAAGCGCTCACCTTCTGTGACGCCCTTCACCACACTCCCCTTCGCGCCCGTGTTGCAGTGCGAGCAAGCTGGCACGAGGTTTGCGATCATTATGCAGAACTCACCGTAGGCGTCCTTGGGCAGGTAGTGATCGACAGTACTAGTCGTTTTTGACCCGCATACGGGACAGCATGGTAAATCCTCCATGCGGCGGATATTCGCAATTGGTTCCCGCTGAGCGCGGGCCTTGTAAAGTTTGGCCTGATCGTCCGTGATCGCCGGATCGAACACTGCAGGTGCGATTTTCCAAGGGTCGCCGTTGTTGTAGCGATATGCCTTGTAGGCGGTGACCCAAACATCTTTGTGCGGCGACCATTTTGGGTGGCTAGTCAGAACGTCAAGCCTATGATCATCCCCGTCGGCTTCAGGTGGCAAACCAATGAAAATCATTGGGCAGAGCCCTCGCCGGCCGCGAGCAAAGCCGCGATGAAGGAGAGGGTTTCAGGATTTAGCTCGTTGGCAAATTCTTCAAGAACATTTTCGATCGTTGTGCCCACCGGCAATGCCCTTACCCATGCAGCAATAGCATGTTCGTACCGATGTGTTCTCATGCTATCACCGAACACGAACTGAGATATTGAATCGACGCTGGCGCCGAACGTCTGCATACGCGGTCTGTCAACAACGGCCTCCCTTTCCACCAATGTCAGGTGTCGGACCCGTTCCCGCGATGCCTCTCGGACGACGTAACTCGAATGGGTGGCGATTATAGCAACAGACGAAGTCAGCGTCAGTAGCTCCTGAAGTTGCGTCATAAAATCCGATATAAAGTTGGGATGCAGATGCGTTTCAGGCTCGTCGAACAACAGCAGGCTGTTGAGCTCAATCGCCGAGCACGCCTGAACGGCAAACCGAAGCATAGTCACTTCACCGCTGCTCAACTGGCGAGAGCTAAGATCTGGATTCAAGAAAATTACATCTTGTTCCCAATCCAACTCACGTATTACGGCCAGGTTTCGCTGCTCGTTTGACCGACGGGCAAACTGGAAATAGCGGTGGCCATTGATGTTCACTGATCTGTGCAATAGCTCGGGTTTGCCCTGCTCGGGTGGCTTTAGCGGAAGATAAATAGCTCCCCAAAGCCCTAGCGGCTCCAAAACGGCTTCCAAGATATGAAAACGATGGCCGACATCGTTCACGTAAAGGTCGCCGCCTCGGTAACATGCGGCTAGTGCCATAAGCAAAGAGTTCCCACTTTCCAGTTGTGCGGCAGTTAAGCCGAAAAACTGGTAATCGATCCCTTCCCATGGAGGTATCGATTGGGGGTAAGCATCGGACGCAACTGATGAGAAAACCATCACACGGCTTACCGGCGGGTATGGATTGAGGACGACATTATCGCCATCGTCTCTGCCCTTCTCGGTGATTGCATGAACGATTGAGGCCAGAAGTTTCGTCTTGCCGGCGCCGTTCCTGCCGATCAGGACTGCAGCCCTGTCCTTAAAAAGCTGACCTGAGGTGAAGTCAAAATCGACCTCATACGGGTTGTCGGCGCATGGCAGTTTGGCCGACACTGTAAAATTGCTAATGGTCTGGTCTGCGGGAGGGAAGGGCTCTGGCCTAATGTACCGGGCGCCTCTACGGAAAGACATGTAGGCCTCATCCTGTCGCAAAACCCCTTCATGGAATGCCTCAGAATGGAGAAGAGAAAGTCGGAGCTCGTCTGTTTTCTCGATATCAAGAAGGGCAGCGTCGCCTAGACGGCGAAGTGCGAACAAAGCTTGGGCGTAGCCGAGGACGTCAACAAAATCCCGATAGCTGAAGACATCAGGGAACAACGACACAAAATTAGCCTCCACTTGGGCGGCTTCGACTACATTCCCACGCACATCGAACAAAGCGGTTAGAATATTTTCTGTTCTTGGCGCCTCCTGGAACATGACTCGAGTATGTTCTTCGAAAATAGTTTCGTTTCCGACGATTACGAGCAATTTGGCAAGCGTATGGTTCCCGAAGTCATTATGGGTGCTATGCACCGGCACGATATAAACAGCAGGCGCTATGTTGGCTTGTTGACGCGCTACAACGACAGTGCGTGCAAAAAACACGTCTATAGGTTCAGCACCCGGAGCGTGCGGCATTGTTATATCCCTGCTTGTTGATGAAACTTATTTTACAAATGATTGATCTGTCAAAATAATTTGCTCAATCTATGCACGCTATTTGGTAACCGCAATGGTTGCCGTACTGATGAACTAAGTTGATCCCGTAATTGAATAATCGCGGCTACCTGGAGATGGATAGGCGCTGGGGTATAGGGCATGAGCAGAGGTTTCCCGTCCAAGTGCCTCTTCCATCGTTCAGGGAAATCATCAACTGCTCGCGATAACCGAATATTTCCAACGCGCCCTATGATTGTGAAAATATAGCCTATGGTAGACCGGACAAATCATGCAAAAAAAATTTCAACGAGCTTCCGGTTTTTTAAGGCCGGTTTCGCTGCACATTTGAACCGCGTTAGTTTGGGCGTTGAGGAATGACTATGGGCAAAAAGGAAGATGGGCCGGACCCTGGCGATGTTAGTGGCTGGCTACGGGTCATCGAAAGCAAAATGCTTTCGAGGATTCAAGGCCGCCACCTCGTGGCAGCCGCCCAAAAAATAGGGCCGTCCGGGGATCGACTTATCATCAACTCGCTTATGAACGAGATATCCGACAGAATGATGCGCATTCTGCGCAAGTACATTGGCCGCAACCATCGCAATGAAGGTCGTGACATGATCGAGGACACGCATGGAAAGCTGATCGAAGCGGTACTCCGGTCTGATTCCGCCGACGGGATGGCAATGCGGACTGCGTTCGTGGCAACAGTGAAGTTTCGCGCTGCCGATGCCATCAGATCCGAAAGTCTTCACACAGATCGGTATCAGTCTTCAGAAGAAGAAATGCCGGTGGCCGGCAGCCCTGGTAAACTTTCGGTCCTTGAAGAGGAGCGCGCTCACGTGGAAAGCGTGCTGAACCGGATCGCTGACCCACGAAAACGTCTCGCCTTCCGTCTTCATATGGATGGTGTCCCGCGCAATTCTAAGAAAGTTGAGTCTATTGCTTCGGCACTAGGTGTGAGCGCGAAAACCGCAGAGACCTGGATCAAAGAGACAGAACAAGAAATCAAAATAATCCTTGGAGTTAACCCATGACGGACCAATCGAATGTCTCCAAGAGGGACGAGGTCCTGTTCGCATTCCACCGGGACTGCGATACCCCGACCATCGACCAGATCATCGAGTGGACTCAGCGCTATCCCGAGTTTGCCGACGATATCCGTGCACACGCCGCGATCATGCATGATTGGGCGGCGAATGATGAAGCGGAGGAGGAAACAGTCGATGAACTCTTGATGACCCGCGCGCGCAGCCGAGCGCTCAACGCGATTTACAGTGCCCAAGCGGCTGAAAAAACCGACGGCCAAAGCGTGGGCGAAACAACATTCGATCAACTGCTATCGGCCGTGGGTTTGGACACTCGGCAACTGGCCCGCGCCATTGATATCGGCCGTGATGTGCTTTCTGACCTTTTTCGCGGTCGTACCCGGGGGCCTATTGGACCGCGATTGGTCACGGCTCTGCTCGACAAGCTTCAGGCGACTCAAGATCAGTTCGAAAAAGCCCTCGCCTACGCTCTAAATCATCCTTCAATGGGACACGCCAGCTCTTCACGGCAGCCCACTGTCATTCAATCTACTTTTGAGGAAAGTGTTCGGCGAAGTAACATGCCCCCGGAGCGCAAATCCTATTGGCTTGAAGAGGATTAAGCATGGACGCCTGGCGCAATATCCGTTTGAAAGCCCGGGATTGCCATCTGAAAGCCCTTGCGACCGCCGAAGGTGATCGCCGAGGTCGCGCACTCGTCAGTGCCGCTTTGACGAATGGTGATTGGGAGCTGCGTTATTGCCAACAGGGCGAGGTCTTTGGCCCCGGTGTCCGCGGCTCCTTCGAGCGGGCGGACGGCCTCGTATACATCGTAGCGGGTCAGGACCCTAAAGACGAAGTGGTAGTGCTTGCGCACGAAATTGGGCACTCAGAACTCCATCACGATCCGAGTAATGAAGTCCAGAACATTCAAGCCCAACTCGGCGGTGACACCATCGACAGCGGGGCTGGCGTTGTCGAGGGTTATTCACCTCGCGAACGCAAGGAAGTTCAGGCTGACATCTTCGCGGGTGAGTTTCTATGCCCAGCGGACTGGTTGCGTGCCGAGATAGTTGAAAACAGGCGGCGACCGTCGGAGATTGCAGAAGAGTTGGGCCTCCCTTTCGGTTTGGTTCTCAACCAAGCCGTCCGCGCTCTTTTGTTGCCGCCGCTTCGCGCGCCAGATGCTCAAGCGCTCGGGCCGGTAGTGGAACTTGACGAGAGCCAGCACCAAGCAGCGACTTGGAGCGGCGGCCCGCTGTTAGTGGATGCGGGACCTGGAACGGGCAAAACGCGTACACTGGTTCACCGCATCGGCTATGTGCTCAGTCAGGGAGCGTTATCAGGGTCAATCTTAGCGTTGACCTTTTCGAACAAAGCCGCAGAAGAAATGCGGGAACGCCTGTCGCATTCACACGAGGATGCGGCGATCGAGATGTGGGTCGGGACTTTCCATGCTTTCGGCCTGGAAATGGTGACGAAATGGCCTGGTCGACTGGGGCGCACAACTGACGTAAAAATTTTGGATCAGACTGGCCAGCTTGCGCTCTTGGAAGCCAATCTCGCCCGGCTACCTCTGCATTACTACCAGAACCTCTTCGAGCCCGCGTACGAGCTTGTCTACGTCCTTCAGGCGATTTCTCGTTGTAAGGATGAGGCGATCACGCCCGAAGAATATTTGGCGGAAGCGAGAGCTGCGCTTGCTCGGGCCGGATCATCTGAGGACGTCGAGGCCGCTGAAAGGGCCATCGAGGTTGGCGAGATTTACCAAGTCTACCAAGACCTATTGCTCCAAGCTGACGCTGTAGATTTTGGCGATTTGGTTATGATGCCGATGCAGTTGATGGCGGAGCACGAGGACATCCGAACGGAGTATCAGGAACGCTTCCAGCATATATTGGTTGATGAATATCAGGACGTGAACTTCGCCAGTGCCCGCCTCCTGCAACTGCTGGCCGGCGGGTGTCAGGACGTGTGGGTGGTGGGGGATCAACGCCAGTCCATCTATCGTTTTCGAGGAGCATCACCTGCAAATGTTGAGCGCTTCCAGACCGATTTCAGTGGCTCGAAGCTATCCCTAACCAGCAATTATCGTTCTGGCGGGCCCGTTGTACGGGCGTTTTCGCAATTCTCGCGGCATATGGCTGCGGACCCCGCCGCCGCCGCAAACTGGGCCGCTTATCGAGGTGAAGTTGGAGAGGTGACTTTAACCGTGGCGGGCACCGTCGCGGAAGAGGCTGCCGCGATTCGCGATAAGATTGAGGCCCTGCGCGCGAGCGGGATCAGCTATCGTGATCAGGTTATACTAGCCCGTAGTCACCTAACGCTTTCACGCATTACCGATGTGCTGGAGCAGTTGGGAGTGCCGCTGCTTTACCTCGGAGACCTGTTCGAACGCGATGATGTTCGCGATCTTCTCTCCGTTGTCGCCATCGATGCGGAATTTGGCGGCATCGGACTTGTGCGGGTCGCACAGCTTCCCGAATACGGCGCCACGAAAGGCGATGCGCTCGTCGTAATTCGCTGGTCGCAAGAGCAAAACATCACCATCTTCGATGCTCTTGGCCGCCTAAGTCAAATTGACGGGCTGAGCGATCAGGGAAAAATTGGGCTCGGAAAGCTGGCAGAACACTTTGCAGGTATGGGACCAGCAACGTCACCATGGGCATTGCTCACGACCTGGCTATTCGAACGTAGCAACTATCTTCGCCCACTGCTCGAAGCCAATGACGCACAGTCACAACAGAAGCTGATTGCGATCTATCAGTTACTCAAAGTTTGCAGCGAACATTACGACCTTGGGGGGCACGCCGATCTGCGAGACCCTGGCCGCAAAGCTTTCCTTGAGCGTATCCGCCGGATCGAAGCACTGAACCAGGACAGTCGCTATCGGGCGGTCGTCTCCGAGGCCGCGGATTTCGACGCCGTCCGGGTGATGACGATCCATGGCAGCAAGGGCTTGGAATTCCGAGGCGTGCACCTTCCGGCGATTGCGACTCGCTATATGCCTTCCAACCGGCAATGGGTACGATGCCCTCCGCCGGCAACGCTCGGAAAGCTCATGATGCAAAAGGGCGATCATGATGCGGAGGAGGAATGCTTATTCTTCGTCGGCCTTTCGCGCGCTCGGGACCACCTTTGTCTTACCAGGGCGGAGCGTTATACCCAGACCAATGCCAGCGCATCGAAATTTCTCGAAACCGTGTCTCGGCATGTGCAGGTGAAGCGCTTTAACGGTCAATCGCCAATGCTCAAGGCGGCGCCCACGTGGACCGCACTGCCCCCCAGGGAGGTCTACGAAGAGCGTGAACTCGATGTCTATCTGAGGTGCCCCGCCCGATATCGCTATGAAGTGTTGGACGGGTTGCGCGGCGGCCGCGATTCATCTGCATATTTGCGGTTCCATCGATGCGTCCATCGCACCATGGGATGGCTCGAACAACAGGCACAGGATGGAAAAGTGGTTTCTGCAGATAGGGCAAAGCAGGAACTTGCCGAGCAATGGGAGAAACATGGCCCTAAGGGCCATGGGTTCGAAGCCTATTACCGGTCAGCGGCTGAGGCGATGGTCGTGTCAATCGCACGTCTAATAGCTTCAGATATCGGGACTTACGATAGAGAGCCCTGGTCGGTGCCGGTCGGTAGTAGAACCATCTCCTACACACCAGATCGGGTAGTTATCGCGCCTGACGGGCGTGTACGCATCCAGCGGGTTCGCACAGGCCGCAAAACGAAATCCGAGCCTGAGAACCGGGTATACGCGCTGATCAGGCGGGGCGCTTTGTTGCGCTATCCGGGCCGTTCGATTTCCGTTGAAGCCTATTACCCCGCTACGGACGAATCGGTCCAGATGGTTCCCAAGAACGACGAAAAGGCGCTCAAGGAATATGCCGAGGCCATAAGTGCTATCGAGCGCGGCGAATTTCCGGTCGAACGGTCCGATGCGCGCCAATGCCCCAACTGCCAGTGCTATTTCATCTGCGGGGCATAGCCTTTCCAATCTCACTGCTTCCGGTTTTTCCCCGCTGACTTCGCTCCTTTCTCAGAACGCCATTTGGGCGTCAGAAAGGTTCGATCATGACCACCATCGTTTTCATCCAGGTCCACGAACGCGAAAACCTCATCGAGGCGGAGCTGCCAAAGGACCCGACCCACGCGCACTTGCACAGCCTGATCACCGCCCTAGGCATCGAGGTCGACCAGCACACCTTCATCTTCATCGATGAGGAGGAAGAGCCCCTGGTGCATAAGCACCACGAGCCGCTGCCTCCCGTCAAGCGCGGCTGCCGCATCCACGTCAGCAAGTGCCGCAAGATCAAGGCCGTCGTGCACTTCCTCGACCAGACCGAAGACCGCACTTTCGCCCCCGGCACGCGGGTCAAGAAGGTCAAGGCTTGGGCGGTGAAGCAGTTCAAGCTGACGCACCACGACGCTGCCGAACATGTCCTGCAATTGTGCGGCTCGACCGACCGGCCGGCGACGGACACACCGCTGCACGAGTTGACCAAGGCTCCTGTCTGCTCGGTCTGCTTCGACTTCGTCCCTGAGAAGCGTGTAGAGGGCTAAATGAACATCGCGGTTTCCCCCGACCGACTGATCCTCGAACAAGATCTCGCCGCACCGGATTTCCGGTGCGGCGAGATCGAAGGCCGCTGGAGGCATGTCTCGACCACCTGGCCGCACACAATTATCGCCGTTGGCGCAGATGCACGCTCAGGTGCACCCGACGAGTACGGCTTCCGCTTTGAATGTTGCGGCTATCGTCAGAACCCGGTGACGGCGCAGCCCTGGGACATCCCGGGCAACAGGCCTCTTCCGTTCGCCCAATGGCCGACCGGCAAAACTATCCTTCCGTCGATTTTTCGGCCGGACTGGAAGGGCGGCCAATGCCTGTACCTGCCTTGCGATCGCTTCTCGATCGAAGGCCATGACGACTGGCGCAATCAACACCCTAGTCGGCTCTGGCAGCCGCGCCGCGGTATCATTTGTTATTTGGAGCAACTCTATGACCTTTTCCATCAAGGCGACTATAAGGGCGTTCGTGGCGCCTAATCATCGCTTGAGCTGCCCTCGGCGGCTTTGGGACACGGTGACCGACGAGCTGGATCGCCGAGGGGAGCGCACCCACGAGGCGGGCGCGTTTCTTCTTGGTCATGTCCAAGGCGTACGGCGCCAAATCACCGACGCGGTCTTCTATGACGACCTCGACTCGCAGGCCTATTCGACAGGCGTCTGCGTCTTGCACGCACCGGCCTTCGCCAAGCTCTGGACGTTATGCCGGGAACGTAAGCTGACAGTTGTAGCTGATGTGCATACGCACGGTGGCAGGGCCATCCAGAGCGAGGCTGATCGCACCAACCCAATGGTGGCACGTGCCGGCCATGTCGGCTTGATCCTGCCGGATTTTGCAGTTGCGCCCATCAATTGGGACAAGGTCGGCATCTATGAGTACCGAGGCGACCACGAATGGTACGAACGCTCGCAACGCATTCACCACGGCTATTTTTACACCGGCTTTTGGAGCTGACATGACAGAACCGCTACACACTTCGTTGCACCGCACCGCTAAATATTTCATGGACAGCGGCCGTGTGCGTACAACTGAAGAAGCCATGGATCTTCTGAAATCCTTTGGCCTCACCATCGTTTGCGGCCCGGAAATCAGGGCGAGCCCAGCCGCCCAGATCGCCTTGCTCACCTTGGTGAACCTCGCACGCCGGACCTTCTTGGCGGGTGTGGAAATCGTCGGATTGGAAGACGTACCCGTCCTAACGCAGCTTTCCTTGGAATTGGATCTCGTTGCGGCAGTCTCCAAGCTAGGGGGACGTGCGGTACAGAAGGCCCGCCCCGCTTGGCCTTTCGCGATTATCGGTTCAGCCGACATGCAGCCGACAGAATTACCTGCTTGGCGCATGACTTGGCAGGGCTGGCGAGCCGGCGTGGTGCCAATCCGCGATGCGTGGGCTATGACCGACGACGAATCGATGCCACTGGCGCCAGCCCTTGCCGCGTCGATCTGTGCCGCCGAGGTATTCTCCTTCCATGCCGGTGATCGGTCCCTTTCCGGCCGGCGGGCTTCTGGCTTGTCAATTTGGCGACCAGGCTCCGACTGGATGGCGCCGGACGATACGGAGGCTACCCTTTCGTTCTTGCCTTCGCGACTTTGGCTGATCGGCCTTGGAAATCTGGGCCAGGCGTATTCCTGGCTGCTGGCCTGCCTTCCCTATCAAAATGGCGGGCTCGAACTTGTACTTCAAGACTTTGACCGGCTTGCGCTTTCTAATGACAGTACGTCTGTCCTGACGAACGTTGATGTGCTGGGTCAGATGAAAACCCGTTGGGCCGCAGAATGGTTGGAAGCGCGCGGCATCAGAACTTATCTTGAGGAGCGTCGGTTTACCTCTTCCACGAAGCGGCAAACCGACGAGCCGGCTGTGGCGCTATGCGGGGTAGATAATGCGCTTGCGCGTTCCGTCCTGGAAGATGCCGGGTTCGACCTCATCATAGAGTCTGGGCTGGGCGCCGGACCGCAGAGTTTCCGCAATTTCGCGATGCATACGTTTCCCGGTCCGCGACGTGCGACGGAGCTTTGGCCTACAACCATCTCTGCAGAAGCGCCGGAGGTGTCACACATGCCAGCATACACAGATCTGAAGGACAAGGGTGTTGACGCCTGCGGACTTGCACAACTTGCGTCGAGAACTGTAGGGGTTCCGTTCGTAGGGCTGATCGCGGGTGCATTTGTTATATCGGAACTTCTCCGGCGCTTAAACGGTGGAACGGCATATGATGTAATCGCAGGCTCGATTACCTGCCTCGATGATCTCGATGTTTGCGCTGGAGCGTCACAAATCTACGACTTCGGATTCAGCCCTGTTTCACCAGCAAGCCTGGAGTGTGCCTAGGGATAAGGTCGTCGCCAACGTCCGCTTTCGCTTTTTTTCGCCAGTTTCAAAGTCCGCTTAGGGCCAAAAGCCGCCACTGAACTCAGCATAAAACTCAAAAACCGGCAGATGCAATTAATTGCACGCGGTCTTTGCCGAAATCAGTCCAGCAAGTCACCTAACGTCACACCCAATGCCCTGGAGAGCTTCTCGACAATAGTGACAGTCGGGTTCCTGGCGCCGCGCTCCAGATCGCTAACATATGTGCGGTGAATCTCTGCCCGAAAAGCAAACTCCTCCTGCGACCAGCCTTTTTGCTGGCGCAACCGGCGAAGATTTTGAGCAAGGCGATCAATGACATCCACCGGTGTATGGTGGAACGTTTGTCGACGATCATTCTACAGACGATGAGTGACATTCACACTTGACTTAGTAGCCCATCCAACTCCTAAATGTCACCTATCGTCTACATTTTGCCATACAGAGCCCAGATGAAAAATCGAACGTCTCATTTAGGATACAGCGATAAGCAACAGCCTAGACTTCAAAATTCTGGAAGGACCAAGCATAGTAATCGGCCGATTATTTCGCTGGCGCTGCCCGTATTATTTCTCACCACAATCTCTTTAAGTGCGTGCACAGATCAACCAACAACGCACCACGCCGAAGAAACAGACGCTCAAATAGGTCCAGCGCAAGCTGACCCGGCGTCAAATTCGGATTTTGCGCAAGTCGAGCACGAAAAAGCCGTAACCGCTCCTATCGAGCAATTGCACTATGACGTTCAATTTTCTGCAACCGTTCCAGCGTGCCTCTACCCGTCAGATGTAGATAAAGCCATCAACCTAATGAATAGCGGCAATATTGACTTAGTCGCGCCCGAAACTTCCTGCGTTTTCATGGCGGAAGGCACTAAGGCCGTCGGAATTGACTACCTCGGCTCTCATTTAAGGGAGGTGCTAATTCAAGATGAAAAAGGGAGGCGCCAGAAGTTGTGGACGGTGGCGCTCGCGGTCGATCCGATTTGATTACCTCCGTGACCATTTCTAAATCGCAATTAGCTGAAATTTCCCGCTACTTGCACAGAGCAAAGTAATACTGAGAACTTCAAAAACATGAAGAAAATCAATTGATTAAAAACTGAAAATATAAAAGAATAAACCTCCAAACAGGAGGTTAATTTGAGTAAATCCACCACATCTGCGACCGAACTGATCAGCAACTTAAAGAATTTCAAGAAAGAAAACTTCCTTGAACTCGCACGCGGACTCAGGAAGGTAAAAGAAAACACTCCGGAGCTGTTTGATGAGGTTATCAAAGGGCTACGTCTGCATTCCAGGAAAGCCTATTACATCCTAAACGTCGAGGCGGAATTACAAGCCTTTGGCATTTCGGATGAACGTTTGTTGGAGATCGGCTGGACCAAACTGTCCCTGATCGCGCCAAAGCTCACCCAGGAAAATCATCAGAAGCTTCTTAAGTTGGCAGAAACTCACACGGCTCGCGAAGTCGGCCTGCTCCTCAACGGTGAGTTCCCCGCCCCAGACTCCAAGGTGCTTCAGATTTATCTGCCGGTAAAAGACTACGACATCGTTGCAAAGGCCCTGACGCTATTTGGGGCCGGGCTGGTCGATGGTAGCTTGATCTATAAGGAAGACGCCTTGGTCGGGATGGCGAAGCACGTGCTCGCCGACTGAACCTGGAAAGTTCGCCTGGATGCTAGTTTGAACCGCGAACACACAGGGTGCTTGATTTCTCCGGCGGGAGGCCTCAGCCTCGCTCCCTAATCCCCTTCAGCAGAGCCGATGGCCACGCGCGATTGACGTGCGTGGTCTTCGCGCATCCGCGCCCTCTGAAGGAGATAGCTATGAAGAAACAAGCCGCCACCAAGGCCCAGAACTGCGACGCGTACTTCACCGTCGCCGAAGTCGCCGATCGGCACAAGGTCAGTCCTCGCCAGATCCGCAGGCTTATCGATCGTGGCGACCTCCCCACCACTCGCTTCGGCCGCTCGGTGCGCATCAGCCTGGGCGACCTGCTGGCCTTCGAGCACAGCGCACGTGCCGGCCGCTAGAGTCCTCACAAGTCATTTAAATTCAGTGACTTTCCGCGCCTCATGAAACCCTAGGGCTCTATTTTTAACAAAACTAGAGCCCCACCCTTTCATCAAAAAGTCGCCCCGTCATCACCAGTCATCACCATTCCATTCAAGCCCTCACGAAAGGCTTCATAATGCCTGCTCCCAACAATCCCACCTTGACGCTCGCACAGGTTCGGGACGCCCTCTCAACCCGTAACGACTTGAAAAGCTCCGACCGCACGACGATGGTGTCGGCCATCAATCGCTTTGCCGAAATCGCCAGCCTGTCGCCCTCGCAGATCCTGGCAGACCCCGGCGTTATCCGTGATCTGAAAGAAACCGCGAACTGGCAGCTGGCCGGACGGAAGAAGCATGACGGCGTCCCTAACGAAGTCGGCATCACCAAAGCGAGCTGGGCAAACATCACCTCTCTGGTTACCAAGGCAATGAAGCTATCCGGGATCGCGGTCGACCGTCGCCGGCGGAACTTCAAGCCGGCAGATGCGTGGCAGCCACTTCTCGATAAGACCTCGAAGAATGATCGCCACGCCCTCAATCGCTTCGCAGGGTGGTGCACCGCATTCCAAATCTCGCCGGATCAGGTGTCGCAGGAAACCTTCGTCAACTACCTCGATTTCCTGCTGGGCCAGACCACGCAGAAAAACCCGAAAGAGCGCTGGCACTGCGCACGCCGCGCCTGGAACCGGCTCGCCGACAGGGCCCCGTCCAATCTCCCGATGATTGAGGACGTTACTGAAAAGCCCTGGACGGGCATGCCCTGGAGCGACTTCCCCGAGAGCCTCCAAGAGGAAATCAAGCAGTACAGCGACTTCGTTCTCGGCAACGGCATCGTTGATGATGACCCAGATAACTTCGATGAACTGTTCTGGCGCAAGACCATCAAGCCTGTAACGCTCAAGGGCTATCTCAACAATTTGCGTTGGTATGCCTCCCGCCGTGTGGAGACGGGCGTGCCGATAGAGTCCTTCTGCTCCTTGGCGGTCCTGATCGATCCCATCCCCCTTGCGGACTACATCAAGCCGCAGCTCGATAACGCGAATGGTGACGAGAAGGTTCTGCTCAAATTGCAGACATTGATGATCCCCGTCCTGAATGTCGCCAGGTACCTCAAAGTTCCCGAGGGAGTGTCCAAACGGCTCAAAATGATCTTCAAGAGGGTGCGTCACCGGCCCGACAGGCCGGGGGAGCGAACGCGTAAGCGACTGACGCAGTTCAAATCCGACATCGCCTGCGCCGCTCTGATCAATCTCCCGTTCCAGGTGGCTGCTCGGCTGCCCCGCGGCGACACTCCGACAGTCAGCGAAGCTAGGGAAATGCAATTGGCTTGCGCCACGACCGTGCTGCTTTACCTCAACTTCCGCATCAAGAACGTGGCCGAGCTCAGCTTGGAGAAGCATATCCAGCGCCCCATTGGGGGGCAGGCTGGACCGTGGCGCATCGAGGTCGAACGTAAGGACGTGAAGAATAAGCAGATCATTGGCGGCTATCTGCCGGCAGAAGCCAGTGCCTTGTTAGACCGCTATGTCAAAGAATTCCGCCCGTTGCTCATCAAGGCCTCAACGGATGCCCTGTTCGTTTCCCAGAACGGCGCGAGCAAAGGTGCATCAGCTTTGTCCAAGCAAGTCCGGCGCTTCATCAAGCGTGAGACGGGTTTGGCCGTCAACTCGCACCTCTTCCGGTCGTTGGCGGGTGAGCTGTATCTGAGAGAAAACCCCGGCGACTATGAAACGGTTCGCCAGATGCTGTTCCATGCGAGCGTCGAGACGACGCGCCGGCACTATTCCGGACACGATGCCGAACGCAACCTGATGCGCTATGCCGACGTCATCGAAGGCATCCGCAAGCCTGGCCTCATGCCTCAGGAGGATATCCTGTGAGCAAGATCGAGTTTAAGCGGCTGCGACTTGACGAATGGCCGGCCCAAGATCGGAAGCTTTGGCTTAAGTCCCGGGAACGTCACGACATGTTCGATGAACAGGGATTTGCGGCCGACTGGCGCCCGGCCACCGTGACGGGCGTGGAAAAGGGGTACGGCACCTACGTGGCTTGGCTTGCACAGGCCAA
This sequence comes from Asticcacaulis solisilvae, assembly GCF_017875235.1. Lineage (GTDB taxonomy): Bacteria > Pseudomonadota > Alphaproteobacteria > Caulobacterales > Caulobacteraceae > Asticcacaulis > Asticcacaulis solisilvae_A. Next base: position 41,513 of record NZ_JAGGMI010000001.1, read on the forward strand.
CGCTCTTTTACCCGATGAGACGCCGATGTCGCGGGCAACCAAGCCCCGCATTGACGCCTTTCTCAATGCGTATAGCCCTGGCCGGGCCGAGGCGACGATTGCCAGCACCATCCGCCATGTCGCTTACATGGTTCGAGCCTGCCACCCTCCGCATGGGCACGAATGGCTGACCCAAATGGCCCACCGCATGACCAACTTAGCTACGCCTTCACGCCCCAAGGCGCCCCGAATGGCGACGCTTACCGAACTATTGGACTTGGGAAACAGGCTCATGGACGAGGGTAAGAAACTGCTCACGAAAGGTCAGAGTCAAGGCGCTTGGCTGTTCCGCGACGGCCTACTCATCTCGATGCTGATCGCACACCCTCTGCGTCGCAGGAATATCGCGGCCATGAAGCTGGAGAAAACAGTCTTGATCGATGAAGGGGGCGTCCACGTCCATTTCGCTGGCCATGAGACGAAAACCCGCAACTCCATCAGCTTTTCTTATCCAGCCTGGCTCACAGAGCCGTTCGTATTTTATCTGGAGCATGTCCGCCCGCGTCTGCTGGAGAAATCCAGCGGCGATGACAATGGTCATATCTGGATCGGCCGCAGGGGGCGCCCTATGCCTGAAAATGACATCACTCAGGCTACCGGGCGACGGACGGTCGAATACCTGGGACGGAGGGTCTCGCCCCATCTCTTCCGGGACTGCGTGGCGACCGGGATCGCGACCCTAGACCCCAAGCATGTGGGCATTACGTCAACGGTGCTCGACCACGCGAACCTCGCCAGCAGCCAGAAATATTACAACCAAGCGACGGGTTTCGGAGCGCTGAACCGCTACCAGTCCGTTCTGGGAAAAATAAGGCAGAAGGGACATCCGTGAAATTAATTGCACGCGATTTGCGTCAGGCGGCCTGGCTCGCCCCTGTGCTTCGTGAAACGTCCGCTCCCCTGACTGGCTCAACCGGTGTACCGGGGAGACACCGCCCCTCTGGTTGTCTCGCTCGCCCGGTTCTATACAATCGGGGATGGGACAACCGCTCAGAAAGCCAGTTCAGAAAGCGCAGGGACACGAAGCATCCGCTTCCGTTGCTCCGCCTCAGGCTGTCTCAGAGCATGGTCAATCCGGCACCCAACAGGCAATCATTAGTGACCTGCCAGCCCTTCTTCCGATTACGGCAGAAGAGGTTGCCCTCCTACGCGCCTTCCTGCGTAATGAAATCCAACACATCCTGGATAGTGAGTCCTAAACCATGAGGCCGACAGCTGCCATTTATGTACGGGTATCAACTGCCCGCCAGGCGGAGCATGACCTGTCCCTGCCTGACCAGATCGCCCAATGCCAGAACTGGTGCGTACAGAAGGGCTGGGATGTCGCGGAGATTTTCGAAGAGCCCGGCGCCTCGGCCTTGGATGACGGTCGTCCCGTTTTCCAGGAAATGATCTTCAAGGCCTGCCGCTCCGAGCGTCCCTTCAACTTCGTGGTCGTTCATTCGTTGAGCCGCTTTAGCCGCGATGCTCTGCACTCTGAATTGTACGTACGGCAGCTACGCAAGGCGGGCGTCGAACTCGTTTCTGTCACCCAGGACATCGGCAACGATGCCGGAGGTGAATTGATCCGCAAGGTCCTGAACGTCTTTGATGAACATCAGTCGCGGGAGAACGCGAAGCACGTCCATCGCTCAATGCTGGAAAACACGCGCCAGGGCTTCTGGAACGGTTCGACACCGCCCTACGGCTACAACACCGAAGTTGCCGAGCGCCGAGGCAACAAGGACAAGAAAATCCTGGCGATCAATGAGACCGAAGCACCTATCGTGCGTCAGGTGTTTGACTTGGCAGCGGGTGTTAGTGGACGTCCCATGGGCGTCAAAGCAATTGCTGTGCACCTCAACGACCGCGGATTGATCAGACGGGGTTACAAGTTTTCGACCAGCAGCATCTATGACATCCTGACCTCGACAACATACTACGGTGTTCATTATTTCAATCGCCGGGACAGCCGCACTGGCATATTGCGCCCACCCTCGAAGTGGGTAGCGCTCTCAGTCCCCGCCATTATCGATGAGGACAGGTTCCACGCCGTACAAGGATTGTTGCAGAGCAGGAACCCCAAACGGCTGCCCCCGCGATTTGCCAACGGGCCGACCTTCCTGGCGGGCCTCGCCCGTTGCGGAAATTGCGGAGCGGCGCTTATTCAAAATACCGGCAAAGGTGGTAGGTATCGTTATTACTGCTGCTCGAAAAAGCTGAAGGAAGGCGGCTCGTCCTGCACAGGACTGAGAATGCCCATGGATCGCCTTGACGGGATTGTCCTCGCAGAACTTTACGACAAAATCCTGCTCCCCAGCCGCCTCCAAGAGTTGCTCAAGGCCTATCTCGATACTACCGCTACCAGGGACACCCAGGATAGGGAAAAGCTTTCACGCCTGCGCCAGGACGTGAAGGAAGCAGAGGCTGGCCTTAATCGCTTGTTGGAGCTGGTTGAGAGGGGCATCATGGAAGCTGACGATCCGTCCCTACGGGACAAACTGGTCGGCCTACGTTTTCGGCGCAATGAACTGAACCAAGACATTGCCGATCTCCAGAACAGCCTCAAGGCCAATACGACCGAGATTTCACCTGACAAGGTTGAGCGTCTGGCAGCACTGTTGAAGGACAAGCTGGAAAACGGGCCGCCGGAAATTCGGCAGGCCTACGCCAAACTGATTATGACGGAGGTCTCGGTAACTAAGGAAGAAATACGCATCACAGGCTCAAAAGCGATGCTGGCAAAAGGAGCGACGGTGGGTCTTGAAAAGACTCCACCACCGGTTCTCACTTTTGTTCGTGGCTGGCGCACTCGAAGAGATTCGAACTCCTGACCCTCAGATTCGTAGTCTGATGCTCTATCCAGCTGAGCTACGAGTGCTTGAAGCCATGCGGCCCACCGGAAACCCGTTCCGGCGGCAGGGGCGGACAATTAGTCGAACCCTCCCGCAAAGGCAAGTCGAATACGCATCTAAAAAACACTTTTTTTGAAAATCCTGTTGATCTCTTAATCCGGCCCGGTTTCCATCTCGCCACCCGACAGCGGCATTCCTATATTGTCCCTGCCAAGGAGCCCTCCCCCACATGATCCGCCGCACGTTTGCTTCCGCCTTCCTTTCCGCCGCAGTCCTCCTGACGACGCCCGCCTGCGCCAAGCCGCAGCTTGGCCCGGTTACACCCGCCGTCGTCGCCGCCGAGCCCGAGGCCGCAGACGCCGGCATGAAGGTCCTGAAGCGCGGCGGCACGGCCATCGACGCCGCCATAGCCATCCAGGCGACGCTCAGCCTGGTCGAGCCGCAGAGCTCCGGCATCGGCGGTGGCGGCTTCCTGCTCTATTACGACGCGGCCACTGGCGAGACGACCGTCTATAACGGCCGCGAGAAAGCCCCGGCTTCTGCCACGGCCGACCGCTTCCTGAAAGCCGACGGCAAGCCGATGAGCTATCCGGAAGCCGTCACCTCGGGCCGCGCCACCGGCGTGCCGGGCGCCATGTTCGCGCTGGAAAAAGCACACCACGACCACGGAAAACTGAAATGGGCGACTTTGTTCGACGATCCCGGGCATCTCGCAATGAAGGGCTTTACCGTATCGCGGCGCCTCGGCCGCTACCTCCAGACCGGCAATTTCGCCCAGAAATCCGTGCCCGATGCCAAGGCCTATTTCGGCACCACCGATGGCGGCTACCTGAAGACCGGCGATACGCTGAAGAACCCGGCCTATGCGGCGACACTGAAGCTCATCGCCAAGCAGGGCATGGACGCCTATCGCAAAGGGGCCCTGGCGGATCAGATCGTCGCCAAGGTCAATGCCGATCCCCTGCCTGGCGGCATGACATTGAACGACCTGGCCAGCTACCAGCCACAGGTGCTTGAACCCATCTGCCTGCCGTATCGCGTCTATATTGTCTGCGAAGCCCCGCCCCCGGCCGGCGGCGCATCGGTGCTTCAGGCGCTCAAGGTTATGGAGCGTTTTCCGCTTGGCGAATGGGGCAAGGACGATGCCCGCGCCTGGGCGGTCATGATCGAGGCCTCGCGCCTGACCTATGCCGACCGCGACCAGTATATGGCCGATCCGGATTTCGTCACGGTGCCGGTCGGCGGACTGCTCGATCCAGCCTATATCGCGGACCGCGCCGCTTTGATCACGGTCGGCAAGGCTGGCCCAGCGCCGAAGTATGGCATCCCCCCGGGCGCGCCGAAGCTGGCGCCCGACAAAACATTGGAGCCCGCAGGCACCTCGCATTTCGTCGTGGTCGATACATTTGGCAACGCGGTATCGATGACGACGACGGTCGAATCGATCTTCGGCACTGGCCGCATGGTTGGGGGCTTCTTCCTGAATAACCAGTTGACCGATTTTTCATGGTCGCCCGTGGCGTCAAGCGGCGGCCAGGCCGCCAATGCCGTCGCAGGCGGCAAGCGCCCGCGTTCGGCCATGAGCCCGGCCATGCTGTTCGACAAGGACGGTAAGCTGATAGGCCTGATCGGCTCGCCCGGCGGCCCGTCAATCGTCGCCTATAATATCAAGACCATCATGGGCGTCGCCGACTTTGGTCTTTCGCTGCAGGATGCCATCAATCTGCCCAATGTCGTGGCGCGCGGCGACACTATCCGCGTCGAAGCCACTCGCATGCCGGACGCGATCAAGGCATCCTTGCGCGACATGGGCTACAAGCTCACCGAAGTCCAGGGCGAAGAATCGGGCCTGAACGGGCTGCTGCGCCAGGCTGACGGTAGCTTCAAGGGCGGTGCGGACCCTCGCAGAAATGGCGCCATCCGCATCGGCGATCAGAGGATAGACCAGTAATGGGCAACATTGTCATCCTGACCGGCGCCGGGATTTCGGCCGAATCAGGGGTGCCGACCTTCCGCGCCTCGGATGGCTTATGGTGCGGCCATCGTGTCGAAGAGGTCGCAACGCCTGAAGGCTTTCGCGCCAATCCCGACCTGGTCCAGGACTTTTATAATCAGCGCCGCCGGCAGTTGCGGGAGGTTGAACCCAACGCCGCGCACAGGGCACTGGCCCGGTTGGCGGCGGAATGGCCGCACGACGTCCTCTTGGTGACGCAGAATGTCGATGACCTGCACGACCGCGCCCATGCTGAGCTGCCGGGGCGTGAGGGATTTGACCTGGTCCATATGCATGGCGAACTGCTGAAGGCCCGCTGTACGGCGACGGAACGGGTTTGTGCCTGGGGTGAAGATATTCTGCCGGACACAGTCTCGCCGTTCGACGACCAAGCCACGCTAAGACCGCATATCGTATGGTTCGGTGAAATGCCCCTGGCCATGGGCACGATCGAAAAGGCCTTGCGAAAGTGCAGCCTGTTCATCTCGATCGGTACATCGGGCAATGTCTATCCGGCGGCAGGTTTCGTCTCGGCCGCCCGTCACGCCGGCGCGCATACGGTCGAACTGAATCTCGAACCGTCCTTAGGCCAGAGCCTGTTCGCCGAAAAGCGCTATGGCCCCGCGACCGACGTCGTGACGCGCTATGTCGATGAGTTGCTGAGCCAGTAAGAGGCCCCACCACCATCTGCTCCGCAGATGGTCCCCCTCCCCAAATCTATTGGATTTGGGGAGGCAGGATGTAAGACGGCGCAGCCTTAGGTGCGTAAAATGAGTGTGCATTCTTTTGCCTCCCCAAATCCAATAGATTTGGGGAGGGGGACCGCACGAGCGAACGCAGTGAGTGAGATGTGGTGGTGGGGTTCTTTAGTTCACCGTGACCTTGCGGTAGCCCAGGTCCTCGATCGTCACCAGCAGCTCGACCAGGGCCTCCGTTGGCGCCGTGCCGAAATCGACATGGACGCCTTCGCCGTCGACCGTCAGCGAGTGGATATTGCCGGAAAAACGCGTATCGGGATCGAAGGTCGTCTCATCCGGATCGAACCACGTTTCGAACCACTCATCGAGGTCGCGGCTGTCGAGTTCGCCCTCGACCTTCAGCGTCACGTCGTTCCACTGCAGGCGCTCGACGCGCATGTCCATCTCGCCCAGCACGACGTCGACCGGATCGAAGGTCACCTCCTCGTCGGGCGCCAGTTCGATGACATTGCCACCGTCGTCGGCGCGCACGTAGTCCGCACAGTAATAGTTGCGATAAAGCGCGCTATCGCCGGACAGCTTCAGCTTGACCTCGCCGGAACCGTCGCCGTGTTCCTTGCTCACCCGGTCGATAAAGGCGCTAAACTGCGAAATGTAGCTGTCCCGCACCAGTTCTATAAGGTCTTCGAATTCCAAAGCTTAGCCTTACACTTTAGCCTTTTAGGGGCAGTCGAACCTCGAACGCAGTGCCTTCGGGCCCGGTGTTGACGAGACGGACGTCGCCGCCATGCAGTTGCGCCAGTTCGCGCGAGATGGCAAGGCCAAGTCCCGAACCGCCTGGCGTATTGGACGACGTGAAGGGTTGAAACAGCTTTTCGCGCGCCTTTTCCGGGATGCCCGGTCCGTTGTCGGCCACGATCAGGATGACGTCGTCGGCCGTCTTGATGGCGGTCAGGGTGACACGGCCCAGAGTCCGCCGGTTGGGCTGCAATTCGATCGCCTGGCGGGCGTTGCGCATCAGGTTGACCAGCATGCGGTGCAGCTGTTCCGGGTCGGCTTCGAGGTGAAAGCCCTTGGGCGCCTTGAGGGCGAAACGGACACCGCCTTCGACCGCCTGGCCCGGCAGGCACAGGCCGGCGTCTTCGGCGGCGGCTTCGGCCAGGTCCTTGAGCCTGACGATCTGGATGGCTGGGGCGCGTTCGTCGCTCTTGCCGTAGGTCAGGACGTTGGTCGCGAGCGACAGAGCGCGGTCAAGCGCGCGTTCCAGGCGCGGCAGGGCCTTGGCGACCGTCGGATCGGCGGAAGCGGCCGACAGGCGGTCCGAGGCCATCTGGGCCGAGGTCAGCATGTTGCGCAGGTCGTGGTTGATCTTGGACACCGCCTGGCCCAGCGCCGCCAGACGGGCGCGCGACCTGAGCGAATTGCGCACCTCTTCCTGCATCGCCACCAGTTCGTGTTCGATGTCCCCGATTTCATCGGCGCGGCCCGACAGTTCCGGCGTGGCGGCCACGTCTTCGGGGTTGGTCTTGAAACGCTGGATGGCGTCGGTCAGCTTGCGGATCGGGCGCACGATGACGAAGGACAGGGCGGCGAAGATCAGGATACCCGCGGCCAGGGCGATGAAGAAGGACATGCGCAGCATGTTGAGCAGGCTGGCCTGCAGGTGCTTCTTGAGCGGTTCGCCGCGCACGACGATTTCGATCTGGTCGCCCGGCCGCAGGCGCGGCTGGGTCTGGACGTGGATCAGCCGGTCCTCGTCGGACAGAAGCGTCTGCCACGGCGCCCAGAGATAGGCGATGTCCTCGACGGGGTTGCGCTGCCGGCGCAGGTCCATGACCTCTTCCGGCACGGTGACGTTGGAATCGAACAGGCGCAGGGTCTGGCCGTTTATCCTGACCGCCAGGTAGAGAACGCCGGCGCTCTTGCGCAGCTGTTCCGAGGTTTCGGCCGACACCGCCATGGCGTCGGCGGTATCGACGGCCTGGGAAGCGATTTCGGCCTTGCGCACGCTGTTGATCAGCCACTCTTCCTGGTCATTGGCCAGGGACGGGATCAGGATCATGATTTCGACCAGGGTCACGAAGACCGCCGTCATGATCGCCAACTGGCCGGACAGGCTGAGGATAAAGCGGTGGATAGTGTCGAAGACCAGTATGCCGGCGCGCAGAGCCCACGCCGCCACGCGGCGCGACACTTCGGTCAGGCGCTGAAGGTAGGCGGCCGCACTTGCCTTGCGGCTACGCAAGGGTGCGCGACCGCCCGGACGGGCAGGAAAGGGGCTGGAAGACCGTTCACCGGGCTTGCCTGGATCGAACACCGCGACTCCGTTGGAAGGGACCGAGAGCTATTTATATATAGCAGAAATACAGCGATAACAGTGCAAATAAGATTGACAAGGCGATACGGCTTGGCTAATCACGCGCCTCTTTTGTGATTTCGCGCGCTGTGAAGCGCTGCCTGAACTATCGGAGCCCCAGATGGGAACGAAACGTACCTACCAGCCGAGCCGCCTTGTGCGCAAGCGCCGCCATGGCTACCGCGCCCGCATGGCGACCAAGAACGGCCAGAAGGTCGTCGCCCGCCGCCGCGCCAAGGGCCGCAAGCGCCTGACCGCGTAACAGCGGCTCTCGCGACCGAAGAATTGAAAAGAGCCCTTAAGTCGCTTGAGGGCTCTTTTTCTGTATGTGATGCACCCATGATTCCCCGTCTCAAGGTCCGCGCCGACTTCCTGGCCGCCGCCAAGGCGCCCTACCAGGCGCGTGGCGCGGTCGTCGTCCAGGCGCGCCGGCGTCAGGACAGTGAAGAGGTACGGGTGGGCTTTACGGCTACCAAGAAGATCGGCAATGCCGTGACGCGCAATCGCGCCAAGCGCCGCCTGCGCGAAGCCGCCGAAGCCTTGCTGCCCCTTCACGCCCTGCCCGGCCATGACTATGTATTCATCGCCCGCGCCGGCACGGTGGATCGCGACTGGCAGGGTTTGCTTGACGATGTCAAAGCGGCCCTGATAAGGCTGGCGCGCCCGAAACCTCATTCCAAATCCGACGAGGATTTGGCAAGGCCGACTGGCCGCCCGAGCTAAATGCGAGGAGCCATGCGGCGCCTGAGCTATAAAAGTGGAAAAGACCGTTCGATGAACAACACCGACGACAACCGCAATATGATCTACTTCCTGATCGCCAGCATGGTTCTGCTGTTCGGCTATCAGTTCTTTGTCCTCGGTCCCCAGCAGAAAAAGCAGCAGGCCGCAGCGCAAGTCGCCGCCGCCGCCGCTTCCAGTTCCTCGGCCGCCAATATTGCCGCAGGCCTTCCGGCTTCCGGTCCGGCCACGCTGACCACGGCGCAGGCCCTGGCCAGTTCGCCGCGCGTGCCGATCGACACGCCTTCGGTCCGAGGCTCGATCGCGTTGAAGGGCGCCGTGATCGACGATCTGCACCTGGTGAAATACCTGCAGAAGCTTGGCAGCAAGGACACGGTCACGCTGCTGAAACCCGCCGGCACCAAGGATGCGCAATATGTCCGTTCGGGCTTCAACATGCAGAACGTGCCGGGCGCGCCCACGCCGGACACGGTCTGGACGGTGGGTTCGGGCTCTGTCTTGAGCGTGGGCAAGCCAGTCGTGCTGGTCCATGATGCCGGCAACGGCCTGCGCTTCGAACGCACGCTCAGCATCGACGAAAACTATATGATCACCCAGGCCGACCGCGTCATCAACCGGACCGCGGCGGCTGCGACCTTTGCGCCTTACGCCATGGTCGTCCGCAACACGGCGCCCAAGCGTTCCTCGGCAGGCGACTACGTCCACCAGGGCACGATGGCGACCTTCTGCAAGACGCAGGAGGATTGCTCGAAGGGCAAGTACCTCACCAACCAGTCGAAGTTCCACGAACTGGTCAAGGGCAAGGACTTCCGTGAAGGCTCAACGACCGGTGGCTGGTACGCCATCACCGAAGAGTACTGGATGGCGGCCGTCATTCCGGACCAGAAGATGGGCGTCAACTACCGCACGCGTTCCGACACGGTTAACACGACCCAGACCTTTACCGCCGGCTATGCCGCCAGCAATTCGATTACCGTGCCGGCCGGCCAGATGTGGAACAGCACGTCGCATATCTTCGCCGGCGCCAAGCACGACGACCAGTTGAAGGCCTACGAGAAAACGCTCGGCATCCCGCGCTTCTACTGGGCGGTCGACTGGGGTTCGCTGCAGTTCATCACCTACCCCTTCTACCTGCTTTTGACCTGGCTTTATAAGGCCGTCGGCAATATGGGCCTGGCCATCCTGGCCCTGACCGTCATCGTCAAGGTCGCCTTCTACCCGCTGGCGCATCGCTCATACGAACAGATGACCAAGCTGCGTCACGTCCAGCAGCGCCTCCAGCCGAAGCTGGATGCCATCAAGAAGAAGTTCCCTGATGACATGCAGAAGCAGCAGGAAGCAACGATGAAGCTGTACCAGGAGGAGAAGGTCAATCCGATGGCCGGCCTGGGCGGTTGCCTTCCCATGTTGCTGCAGATTCCGGTTTTCATCTGTCTGTTCAAAGTCCTGCAGATGTCGATCGACATGCGTCACGCACCCTTCTTCGGCTGGATCAAGGACCTGTCGGCACCCGATCCTCTGAGCATCATCAACCTGTTCGGCCTTCTGCCCTTCGACCCGGCAACCGTGCCGCTGATCGGCGGCATCCTTGCCGGTCCGCTGCACATCGGCCCCGTCGCCATCCTTTACGGCATCAGCATGTGGGCCAGCCAGGAAATGACGCCGATGGCCGGCATCGACCCGATGCAAAAGCGCATCATGTCCTTCATGCCGCTGATCATGATCTTCTTCTTCTCGCAACTGGCTATCGGGCTGATGATCTACTACTTCTGGAGCAACATCCTCACGATCCTCCAGCAGTACTCGATTTACAAGCGCCTGAAGGTCGACAACCCGCTTGACGACTTCATCGCCAAGATCACCGGCAAGTCCGAAAAGAAGGCCGCGTGAGCGAGGACGCCCCAAAAGACGCGTACGATCCCGAGACGCTGGAGCGGGCGCGCGTGCTGTTCGCGCGCCCGGCCACCTTCATCATGGGCGCCGCCAAGGTCGAGCAATTGCCCGACAGCGCCCTGCCCGAGGTCACCTTCGCTGGCCGGTCCAATGTCGGCAAGTCGAGCCTGATCAACGCCCTGGTCGGCATGAAGGCCCTGGCGCGGGCGTCGAACGAACCCGGGCGGACGCGTGAGGTCAACTTCTTTCGGGTCGATGACGCCCTGCACCTGGTCGACCTACCTGGCTATGGTTGGGCCAAGGCGTCGAAGGACACGGTCAAGAAGTTCCAGAACCTCGGCAAGGCCTATCTGCGCGGCCGGCCGAACCTGCACCGCGCCTACCTGCTGATCGACGCCCGCCATGGATTGAAAGACGTCGACAAGGAGCCGATGGACGCTCTGGACGTCGCCGCCGTCAGCTACCAGATCGTGTTGACCAAGGCCGACAAGATCAAACCGGCGGAATTGGCCAAGGTCCAGGCCGCTGTGTCCGAAGGCATCCGCAAGCGTCCCGCCGCGCACCCGGTGGTGCTGGCGACGTCCTCGGAGACGGGCCTTGGGATTGCCGAGTTGCGGGCCGAGATCATGACGGTTTGCGGGATTTCGCTCTGACAATCCGGGGTTTGGGGGCCCAAGAAACGTTTTTGGCCCCACACCCCGATAGACAGGGCCGAACTTCTCCGCTAATGGCGCGCCCATGAGCACATCCCCCTACACCGATGAAGAAGAAAAAGGCTGGGCGACCGCCAAGACGCTCGCCGAGGCCCTGCCCTATATCCAGATCTACGACCGTGAAATCGTCGTGATCAAATACGGCGGCCACGCCATGGGCGAAGAAGCCACCGCCAGGCTCTTCGCTTCGGACATCGTGCTCCTGAAACTGCTGGGCATCCAGCCGGTCGTCGTCCACGGCGGCGGCCCGCAGATCTCGGCCATGCTCGGCCGCGCCGGCGTCAAATCGACCTTCGTCGACGGCCTGCGCGTCACCGACAACGCCACGATGGAAATCGCCGAAATGGTGCTGTCGGGCGCGGTCAACAAGGAAATCGCCAACTGGATCACCCGCGCCGGCGCCGAAGCCGACGTCCGCGGCGTCGGCCTGTCGGGCAAGGACGCCGGCCTCCTGACCGTCGAAAAGGCCACGCGCCTCAAGAAGGACCCGGACAGCATGATCGAACAGATCGTCGACCTGGGCTTTGTCGGCGAACCCAAGCGCATCGACGACAAGCTGATCCGCACGCTCATCAACGATGCTGAACATGACTATGTGCCGGTCATCGCCCCGATCGGTGTCTCCGACGAAGGCCAGACCTTCAACATCAATGCCGACACCGTTGCCGGCGCCGTCGCGGGCAAGCTCAACGCCAAGCGCATGCTGTTGCTGACTGACGTGGTCGGCGTGCTCGATGAGAACAAGGAACTGATCCGCCAGTTGACTCTGTCGGAAGCGCGCAACCTGATCGAAACCGGCGTCGCCGTCGGCGGCATGATCCCGAAGCTCGAAACCGCCATCGCCGCGGTCGAATCGGGGGTCGAAGCCGTGGTCATCCTCGACGGCCGCCGCCCGCACGCCATGCTGGTCGAACTCTTCACGGAGCATGGTGCGGGAACCTTGATCAAGGCGGACTAAAATCCCCTCTCCCCGTTTACGGGGAGAGGGTTATGGTGAGGGGCAAGCCGTCGCCTATCAAAGACTCATTTGTGGTTCTTACGTACTGGAATAACTTATGACTTTCACCGTTGCTCTGGTCGATGCCCCTCTCCCCGTAAACGGGGAGAGGGGGTAAAATCATGCCCCCGTCCCTCGCCCACATCACCACCTGGCTTTTCGATCTCGACAACACCCTCTACCCGCACGAATGCGAGGTCATGGCCCTGGTCGAACGCCGCATGTCGGCCTTCGTGGCGCGGGAAACCGGCCTTAGCCACGACGAAGCCTACGCGCTTCAGAAACGTTATCTCAACGAACACGGCACGACCCTCGCCGGCCTGATGGCGCATCACGGCGTGGAACCGCGCCGCTTCCTCGACGAAGTGCACGACGTCTCGCTCGACAGCCTTAATCCTGACTACGCACTGAACGACCTGATTGCCGCCCTGCCCGGCCGCAAGATCGTCTTCACCAATGGCGACAGCTTCCACGCCGGCCGGCTGCTGACCAAGATGGAAATGGGCGACCTGTTCGACGGCATCTTCCACCTCGAACACGCTAATTTCATCCCAAAGCCATCGCTCGCCACCTTCGAGCTGATGATGAAGGCCCACGTCGTCAATGGCGCCGACACGGTCTTTTTCGAAGACAGCCCGCGCAACCTCAAACCCGCCCACGGCCTGGGCATGAAGACCGTCCTCGTCGGCCCCAAGGCGCTCGATAACACTGACATGTTCGTCGACTTCCGCAGCCCCTCCCTCAAAGACTTCCTCACCTCTCTCCGGTAATCGTTAAAATTTAACTTGACGCCCGCGTCATCTTGAACGAAGTTCATTGAACATCGTTCAAAGGAGATGGTTATGAAGCGTCTGGTTTGTTTTACGATCGTAGCTGCCATGGCTGCTACGCCCGCCTTTGCCCAGGACAGCCTCGGCAATGTGTCCAAGGCCTCGGGCGACTCCGTCGTCGCGACCGCGCAACTGGCCGAGGCCGGCGTCAAGGTCGTGGTCGGCGTCGTTGCCCTGCCCTTCGTCGCGGTCGGCACGGTCGCCGAAAGTGGCGGGGCCGCCATTCGCGACTCTGGCCAGGCCGTCTGGGACGAAGCCAACGGCCCACTGGAAATCTCGCCTGAAACCGTCACGGCACAGCCTGCGCCCAAGGTGCCCTACGACACCACGGACAGGCGATAATGCGCGCCTTTCTGCTTGCGGCGGCGGTGCTGGCATCCCAGCCCGCCCTCGCGCAGGTTGCGAACAATTGGGACGCGCCGCGCGACTCCGAAGCGCAGCCGGTGGCGGATTCGGGCGGCAAGACCAAGGACTGGCGCCCCGCCGCGCTCAACGCTGCCTTCGCAAAGCAGATCGAACGCGACCTGGCGTCGCGTCAGGCGCGCCTGGCCATCGTCTTCCGCTCCGGCCGGCCACGCGCCAAACTGCCCGAAGGCATCCGCTATACCCACGGCGCCTTCTGGGTCTACAGCGAAGTCAAAGGCGCCGACGGCAAGGCCTATAAGGGCTACGCCGTCCACAACCTGTATCAGGGTGACGGCAAGTCCCTGCCGATCACACGCTCGTATCTCAAGCAAGACTTCCCGATCGACTTCATCTCGGGCGCCGCCGAAGACGATGTCGCCATCATCATCCCGACGCCCGAAATGCAGCGCCGGCTGATGGCGACCATCGCCTCACCGACCTATGAGACCATGCACGTGGCGGACTATTCGCTGGTGTCGAGCCCGTTCGATCCGTCGCGTCAGAACTGCACCGAATTCGTCCTCGACGTCATCGCGGCTTCCGCCTGGCAGACGACATCCTACGCCCAGGTCAAGGCCAACCTGAAGGCGCATTTCCAGGCGACACCGGTCAGGACCGGGCTGTTCACGCGCGTCTTTGGCCCCATGGTCGATCCGCGCCTGAACCTCGACGATCAAAAGGGCGAGATCGAAACCGCGACCTATGAAAGCATCAGCGCTTTCATGACGAAAAATCGCTTGAGTGAGACCAGCTATGTCCTGACCCGCTCGGACTGGCACGGCAAAAAATGAAGGCGTGAGGGCACTTCTGTTTGACATTCGGCGTAACCAAACTATGTCGATGCGCGACAATCAAGAATGCAATCAGGAACCGTCCGCATGTCCGACCTCGCCGCCTACAAGGATGATATTGAAGCTGCCTGGGAGGCGCGCGACACACTCAATCCGCAGTATCACGGCCCCTATCGGGAGGCGGTGCAAGGCGCGCTCGACCTGCTCGATTGCGGCCGCTTCCGCGTTGCCGACAAGCTGGACGGCAAGTGGCACACCAATGAATGGCTGAAGAAGGCCGTGCTGCTCAGCTTCCGCCTGAACGGCAACCACCTGATGCACACCGGCCGCGGCCTGTTCGAACAGGCGCCGATCGGCCCTTACTGGGACAAGGTGCCCAACAAGTTCGCCAAGTGGAGCGAAAAGGACTACCAGGAATCCGGCTTCCGTTCGGTGCCCGGCGCCGTCGTGCGCGCCGGCGCCTATATCGCCAAGAACGTCGTGCTGATGCCGTCCTTCGTCAATATCGGCGCCTATGTCGATGAAGGCACCATGGTCGATACCTGGACCACCGTCGGCAGTTGCGCCCAGATCGGCAAGAACGTCCACCTGTCCGGCGGCGTCGGCATCGGCGGCGTCCTGGAGCCGCTGCAGGCGACCCCGACCATCATCGAAGACGACTGCTTTATCGGCGCGCGTTCCGAAGTCGCCGAAGGCGTCATTGTCGAACAGGGTTCGGTGCTCTCGATGGGCGTCTATCTCGGTCAGTCGACCAAGATTGTCGACCGCGCCACGGGCGAAATCTTCATGGGCCGGGTGCCGGCCTACAGCGTCGTCGTGCCGGGCTCCCTGCCCGATCCGAAGGGCGGCCCGTCGCTCTACTGCGCCGTCATCGTCAAGCGCGTCGATGCCCGCACGCGTTCGAAGACCGGCATCAACGAACTCTTGAGGGACTAAGAGCAATGTGCGAAAAAGTGTGCAGCGGTTTTTCGCAAGACATCGCGACCAAGCAAAAAAACAGAGCAAGGCGCGCGATTGATTTCAATCGCGTGACGCTCTGATGGACGCGGCCACACTCGAAGCCCTGGCCGCGTTTCCGGACCGGCTCGAAGCCCACTACGCGGCGGTTCCAGACGGCTATCAGCTGTGGACGCCGCCGTCATGGGCGACCTGTCCCAGCGAGCATTTCCCAGCGCTGGAACAGCTCTGCCATATCCGCGATATCGAAATCGACGGCTATCACGTACGGCTGGTGCGAACGCTGAAGGAAGATACGCCTTACCTGGCCGGTGTCGATGGTGATCGCCTGCGCATCGAACGCGCCTATGCCGAGGCCCACGCGCCGAATGTGCTCAGGGCTATCCGCACCGCGCGTGAGGAAACGCTGGAGGTTCTGGGTACGGTATCGCAGGCGCAATGGGCGCGGCCGGCGGTCTTCGAGGACTATGGCACCACGACTCTGCGCGGCCTGGTGCATTACCTGTGCAGCCACGATTTGCAGCACCTGGCCGGGCTGCAATGGCTGTGTGGTCAGATCGCCAGCCATCCCGCCTAAAGCTTGGCGAGCCGTCCGCCGTCTACGCGCAAGGTTTCGCCGGTGATGAAGCGGGCCTCGTCGCTGAGCAGGAAGGCAGCCGCCGCCGCGACATCTTCGGGCAGACCAACATCGGCCGGCGCCAGAACCTCCAGACCGGCCTTGATGTTCGGACTTTCGCGCAACATCGGCGTATCGATGGCGCCCGGTGCAATGCCATTGACGCGCAATCCCTTGGCCTGGCCCTCGATCGACGCCGTGCGCGCCAGGGAATTCAGCGCGGCCTTGGCGGCGGCGTAGGGCCCGACCCTCGCCGAGGTCTGCCAGGCATGGATGCTCGACACGTAGACCAGGGAACCGCCGGCCGGCATGCGCCCGAAGGCCAGGCTGGTAAGATAAGCCACCGACAGGAAGTTGACGCCCACCAATGCCGACCAGTCGGAAGGCGATATCTCTTCCAGGTTCTTGTAGATCATCTGGCCGGCGACCGAGACAACGTGATGGATCGGTCCCATCCGGCCTTCGGCCATCTCGTAGACCGCCGCAACCGCTTCGGCGTCCGCGACATCGACGCCGAAGCCCTGGGCGCCCGGCAGCTTTTCCGCCGCCGCCATCGCCCGGTCCTCATAGCGGTCGAGCAGGACCACGCGCGCGCCCTCTGCTGTAAGACGTTCAGCGATGGCGAAGCCGATGGCGCCGGCGCCACCCGTGATCAGCGCTGTTCTACCGTCAAAACGCATTACCATTCCCGCAAACCTCCGTCCGCGCCGCGCCAGGCCGGATTGCGCCACCTGTGGCCGTCGCGCGCCGCTTGGCGGACCTTGTCTTCATCGATGATGATGCCCAAGCCTGCGCCCATCGGCACGGCGACGTGGCCGTCCGTCACGTCGAACACCGAAGCATCCGTCACATAGGTCAGCAGGTCGTGTTCGCGGTCATTGTAGTGAATGCCCAGCGACATTTCCTGGATGACGAAGTTGGGCGTCGCCGCCGCGACCTGAAGGCATGCCGCCAGGGCAATCGGTCCCAGCGGGCAGTGCGGCGCCAGTGCCACATCATAGGCTTCGGCCAGGCTTGCGATGCGCCGCACCTCGGAAATGCCGCCGGCGTGCGACAGGTCGGGTTGGAGGATATCGACGGAAGCGGCCTCCAGGAACGGCTTGCAGTCCCAGCGGCTGTAGAGCCGTTCGCCCAGGGCGATCGGCAGTGAGGTCAGGCGCGACAGTTGTGCGATGGCTTCGGGGTGCTCGCTCAACAGCGGTTCCTCGATGAATAGCGGCCCGAGCGGCTCCAGTTTGACGGCCAGTTGCTTGGCCATCGCCTTGTGCACGCGGCCGTGGAAGTCGATGCCGGTATCCATGCCGAGCGCGCGCACGGCCTGAACGCGTTCGACGGTGGCATCGAGGGCGCGCGGCGAATCGAGCCAGTTCAGGTCTTCCGTGCCGTTCATCTTGACGGCCTTGAAGCCCTGGGACTTGCGGAGCTTTGCCGCATCTTCGACGTCCGAAGGCCGGTCGCCGCCGATCCAGGCATAGACGGCGATGCGATCGCGCACCTGTCCGCCCAGCAGTTGCCACACCGGCACCCCCAGCTTTTGGCCCTTCAAATCCCACAGGGCCTGGTCCAGTCCCGACAGGGCCGACATCAGCACCGGCCCGCCACGATAGAAACCCAGGCGGTAGGCGGTCTGCCAGACGTCCTCGATGCGTTCGGGATCGGTGTTGAGGAAGCGGTCACGCAGGGATTCAAACGCGCCCTCGACCGCCTCGGCGTGGCCTTCCAGCGACGCCTCGCCCCACCCGATACGCCCTTCGGCCGTCTCGACGCGCACGAACAGCCAGCGCGGCGGCACCAGAAAGGTTTCAATTTGGGTGATGACGTCGGTCATGTGGCGATGTCCCTGTCTGTGTGTTCTCAGTATGTAAGACGCGTAGCCATTGCTTTTCCGCTTGGGAAAAACAGGCTATCAAATGTGAAATACGAAAAAATCATACAAAAGGAAATGCCCCCATGTCCATGCCTCCGCCATCCACGGACGGTCCTGCCCTAAACGGCCAGTGGCGCCTCGGCTTCGTCCTGGCCATCACGCTCAGCGCGGCCATGGGCGGCCTTTTGTTCGGCTGGGACTGGGTGGTCATCGGCGGCGCCAAGCCCTTTTTCGAAAGCTATTTCGGCATTACCGACCCAGCGGTTTCGGGCTGGGCCAACAGTTGCGCCCTGATCGGCTGTTTCTTTGGCGCCGTCCTCGGCGGGGCTTCGGCCGACCGGTTCGGGCGCAAGGGGCCGCTGATCGCTTCGGCATTGCTGTTCGGCGCGACGTCGATCGGCATCGCCCTGGCGAACAATTTCGATGTATTCGTGGCCTGGCGCATCGCCGGCGGTGTGGCCATCGGCCTGGCGTCATCGCTGTCGCCCCTTTACATCGCCGAAATCGCCCCGGCGCGAATTCGCGGCGCATTGGTGGCGGTTAATCAGCTAACCATCGTCATCGGCGTCTTGGGGGCGCAATTGACCAATTGGTGGATCGTGCGCGATCTGCCGGCCGGGATGGAAACAGCGGCGTTGGCGGCTTCGTGGTATGGCACGGAGGCCTGGCGATGGATGTTCGCCATCTGCGCCGTGCCATCGGTCGTCTTTCTGCTGGGCATGCTGTTCGCGCCGGAAAGCCCGCGCTGGCTGCTGACGCGCGGCCGCCGCGACGATGCGCGCAAAGTTCTGAGCCGGATCGGCGGCGACAGCCACGCCGACGCGGCCTTGGTACAGGTGGAAGCGACGTTGGACCAGCCGGGCGAAAAAGTGCGTTTAAGCGACCTGCTGTCGCCCAAGGTGCGCGGCGCGCTGCTGATAGGGATCGTCCTGGCCGTCTTCCAGCAATGGTGCGGCATCAATGTCATCTTCAATTACGCCGAAGAGGTGTTCAAGGCGGCGGGTTACGATCTGTCGAGCGTCATCGCCAATATTGCCTGGACGGGTTCGGTCAACCTCGCCTTCACGGTGCTGGCGCTCAACCTGGTCGACCGCGCCGGGCGCAGACCGCTGATGCTGTTTGGCGCGGCCGGGCTGGCGGTGATCTACACGGCGATGGCGGTGTGTTTCGCACTGGGGATCGGCGGTTTGCCGACCCTGCTTTTGGTGCTGGCGGCAATTGCCTGCTACGCCATGTCGCTGGCGCCAGTGACCTGGGTGGTGATCGCGGAGATTTTCCCGAACCGCATCCGGGGTGCCGCGATCGCGGTGGCGGTGGGGGCGCTTTGGCTGGCGTCTTTCGTGCTGACCTACAGCTTCCCGCTCTTGAACAGCACGCTCAAGGCGCACGGCACCTTCGGGCTCTATGCTGTGATCTGCGTGCTCGGCTTCATGTTTATCTGGTTCAGGATGCCGGAAACCAAGGGCCGGTCGCTCGAGGACATCGAGAATGACTAATGGGGCGTGGGGGTGAGGAGCGCCGATTTGCTCAAGAGCAAATCGGATGAAATCAGTATTAAATGTACTGATTTCCGCGACGAACGCCCGGAGCCATGCGAAGGGCGACCCCACAAAATCTTCTGATATCAAAAGAAAAGCCTGGCCTTTTGGGGCCAGGCTTTTCTTTTGATTCAGGCTACTGACAAACCCCCTATCTTTTTTGAGAAGGGCCAATTGCCACAATTTGATTCCGATATGTTCACCGCTTGATTCCGAGACGTTCCGTGAATCAGGTGGCAATATACCGCATGAAAATTGTCCACAGACTTTGTCAGCAGTCTGTATCAAAAGAAAAGCCTGGCCTTTTGGGGCCAGGCTTTTCTTTTGATTTTAAAGGCCTTGGGGCCTCAGGCCCCAAAACCCCATTAGAGCATGATGACATTAGATAGAAATGTCATCATGCTCTAAGTTTTTGTTTTGTCGCGATATTTAAGGCGAAAGCCGCTTACACTTTTCGCCATATCGCTCTAGTTCATGGTCGGTTTCCCGATCGTCAGATGCTCGCCATCGAAGCCGACCTGGATGACATCGCCATCCGACACCTGGCCGGACAGGATCTGCTTGGCGATCCCATCGACCAGCAGCTTCTGCACCACGCGCTTCAGCGGCCGCGCGCCATAGGC
This sequence comes from Asticcacaulis solisilvae, assembly GCF_017875235.1. Taxonomy (GTDB): domain Bacteria; phylum Pseudomonadota; class Alphaproteobacteria; order Caulobacterales; family Caulobacteraceae; genus Asticcacaulis; species Asticcacaulis solisilvae_A. Next base: position 61,404 of record NZ_JAGGMI010000001.1, read on the forward strand.
CGGGTCAAAGCCCTTGTCCGCCAGGAAGTTCAGCGCCGCATCGTCGATGCTCAGCGTCATTTCCCGGTCGGCCATCAGCTTCTCCAGGCCTTTCAACTGGATACGAACGATATCGTGCATGTGCACGCGGTCCAGGCGGTGGAACAGGATCATTTCATCGATCCGGTTGAGGAATTCCGGCCGGAAATGCCGGCGCACCACATCCAGGACCAGCGGCCGCACGGTTTCAACCGACGCGTGCTCATCCATATTGACCAGGACTTCGGAACCGAGGTTCGACGTCATGACGATCAGGGTGTTGCGGAAATCGACCACACGCCCCTGACCGTCCGTCAGCCGCCCGTCGTCCAGCACCTGCAGCAGGATGTTGAACACGTCCGGGTGCGCCTTTTCGACCTCGTCGAACAGTACCACCTGATACGGACGCCGGCGCACCGCTTCGGTCAACGCCCCGCCTTCGTCATAACCGACATAGCCCGGAGGCGCGCCGATCATGCGCGATACGGAATGCTTCTCCATATATTCCGACATGTCGAGCCGCGTAATCGCGGTATCATCATCGAACAGGAACTCGGCCAGGGCCTTGTTCAGCTCGGTCTTGCCGACACCCGTCGGCCCCAGGAACAGGAACGAACCGATCGGCCGGTTCGGGTCCTTCAGGCCGGCACGCGCCCGGCGCACGGCATCGGACACAGCCGTTAGCGCTTCATCCTGGCCAACGACGCGCTTACGCAGGTCATCTTCCATACGCAGCAACTTTTCGCGCTCGCCTTCCAGCATCTTGTCGACCGGCACACCTGTCCAGCGCGACACAACCGCCGCAATCTGCTGGGCATCGACGACTTCCGGCGTCAACGGTGCATCCTGCGGCGCGTTTTCAGCCTCCTGAAGCTGCTTTTCCAGTTGCGGGATGCGGCCATAGAGGATTTCAGACGCCTTTTGCAGATCACCGGCGCGCTGGCTGTTGGCCAGTTCGACGCGGGCGCGGTCCAGGGCTTCGCGGGCGCGGGCGGCGGCGCCGACCTTGTCCTTTTCGGCCTTCCAGCGTTGGGTCAGCCCCAATGAGCGGCCTTCCAGGTCTTCCAGTTCGCTCGCCAGTCTTTCCAGCCGCGCCTTGGAGCCCGGATCGGTTTCCTTGTTCAGCGCCTCGCGCTCGATCTTGAGCTGGACGATGCGGCGGTCAAGTTCATCGAGCTCTTCCGGCTTGGAATCGACGGCCATGCGGACGCGCGACGCCGCTTCATCAATAAGATCAATGGCCTTGTCGGGCAGGAAACGGTCCTGGATATAGCGGTTTGACAGGGTCGCCGCCGACACAATGGCCGAGTCGGAGATACGCACGCCGTGGTGAACCTCGTACTTTTCCTTCAGGCCACGCAGGATCGAGATGGTGTCCTCGACCGTCGGCTCGGTGACGAAGACCGGCTGGAAACGTCTCGCCAGGGCCGCGTCCTTTTCGACGTGTTTGCGGTATTCATCCAAGGTAGTCGCGCCAACGCAGTGCAGTTCGCCGCGCGCCAAAGCAGGCTTCAGCAGGTTCGACGCATCCATGGCGCCGTCGGCCTTGCCAGCGCCGACAAGCGTGTGCATCTCGTCGATGAACAAGACGATCTCGCCCTCGGCCGCTGTGACTTCATTGAGCACGGCCTTCAGGCGTTCTTCGAACTCGCCGCGGTACTTGGCGCCGGCGATCAGCGCACCCATGTCGAGCGACAACAGCTTCTTGTCCTTGAGGCTTTCCGGCACATCGCCATTGACGATGCGCTGGGCCAGGCCTTCGACGATGGCGGTCTTGCCGACGCCGGGCTCACCGATCAGGACAGGATTGTTCTTGGTGCGGCGCGCCAGGACCTGGATGGTGCGGCGGATTTCCTCGTCGCGGCCGATGACCGGGTCGATCTTGCCGTCGAGCGCGGCCTGGGTCAGGTCGCGCGCGTATTTCTTGAGCGCATCGAAGCCGTTTTCGGCGGTGGCGCTGTCGGCGGTCTTGCCCTTGCGGAAATTGGTCACGGCGTCCTTCAAAGCTTTCAGCGAAATGCCCGTGGCCTTCAGCAACGGTTCGGATTCCTTGCCGCCAAGGGCTGCCAGCATGAGGCGGTCGGCGGTGACGAAGCTGTCGCCGGCCTTCTGGGCCTCGGTCTCGGCTTCGTTGAACAGGCGCGCCGTGTCGTTGTGCATGTAAAGCTGGGCATTGCCACTGACCGAAGGTAGCTTCGACAGCGACACATCGACCGCACCGGTAAAGGCGTCGGCATTGCCGCCGGCAAGCGTTATCAGGCGTGGCGCAAGGGCATCCTTGTCTTCGACCAGCGCCTTGAGGACGTGCTGCGGCATAAAATACTGATGGCTGTTGGCTTGCGCGATACCCTGTGCGCTCTGGATAACCTTTTGGGTTTTCTCGGAATATTTTTCGATGTTCATAGTGGCTCCCCTGAAAGGCGGATAAGCCCCTTCGGTCCTCAAAGCAAGCAACCGGCGGGACAATGGATAGCCGGGATATAGTGTGGCATTTGGGTTACACAAGAGGAACCGGGACGAAATTGTGGCCTGCCACCTTAACCACAATCCTCTGGCCAAAACCTCTGGCCAAAACCTCTGGAATGCCGCGCACAATCCGCCTATAAGGCGCTTATGCTGCCAGACAAGATCTTCTACCCAGCCGCCGCCGTGATCGCCATTGTCCTGATCGCGATCAGCTTCGTGTGGCCGCAAGGTCTGGGGGCGCCGTCGCCGAAACCGTTCGGCCACGCCATCGAACTTCCCGACTATTACCGCATGGTGCGTGAGCGCGATGCCCGCCTGGCTCGCGAAGCCAAGGAAAAGGAAGAGGCGCGCGCCAAGGCCGCCGCCGAAGCCGCTTCGGCCTCCGCCGCCGCCCAGTGAGTTCCATACTGATCTATGGCTACGGCTTTATCGGCAAGGCCTTTGCCGATGCGGTTCAGGCTGCCGGACACAGCGTTTTCGCGACCGCGCGCACCTCTGAAAAACGTCAGGAACTGGAAGGGCAAGGCATCACGGCAATCGATCCGCAGGATGAGGCCGCCATAGCGCGCGCGGTTACCGATGCCGATGGTGTGCTGATCACACCCGCGCCTGACGATGCAGGCTGTCCGGCCTTTGCGGCGATCGGCTGTCAGCCGTTCGAAGGCAAATGGATCGGCTATCTGTCGACGACCGGCGTATATGGCGACCGCAATGGCGGCTGGGTGTACGAAGAGGATGCCCCTACCCCCTCCTCGACCGAAGGTCGGCGCCGTGTCCTGGCCGAGACGCAATGGCTGAGCCATGGAGCGAATCTTTTCCGCCTGCCGGGGCTTTACGGGCCGGGACGCAACGTCATCGAAAAACTGCGCGACGGCACGGCACGGCGTATCCATAAGCCGGACCACGTCTTTTCCCGCCTGCATCACGATGACTGCGCCCAGGCACTTCTCTCCAGCTTCGAACGACGAACCCGCGACATCTTCAATTTGTGCGACGACGAACCGGCGTCGAGCGAAGACGTGCTGATCCATGCCGTGGAACTGACCGGCCTGCCCCTGCCTGCACCCATTGCGTGGGACGATCCATCCCTAAGCCCAGCCACGCGCCGCTTCTATAACGACAACAAACGCGTCGCCAATGCCCGCGCCAAGGCCGTGCTGGGCTGGCGGCTGCAGTATCCAACCTATCGGGAAGGGCTGAAGGCCATCCTGGCCGAAACCTAATCGCGCGGCCTCATGCAGCGGCGGTCGAAGCGCGCGCCGACAACTGGATCGTCATAGCGCTCATGGAAGGCCGACGGACAGCCGGACCCATCTTCGCCCGCACTGTTCGACTCGAACGACAGAGCGAAGGATTGCGACGTGCCGCCGCGCCCGCCCCGGCCATAACGCCCGTAGCCATGGCCGTATCCGTAGCCATAACCAAGATCATCGTACATGTAGGGATAGGCGCCGTTTTCGCCGAAATCGGTCTGGCTGTAGGCCAGCCCCAGCCAACCATTGTCGCCGACCGGCATGACGGCCGAGACCGAGGCGCTGCGGTAACCACCCGTGCCGACGCTGACACTGGCCGAGCCATGCACGCGGCGCTTCTTGTAGTCTTCCTCGGCGCCTGCCCACGATTCGTAGTCGATGCGCGCTTTTTCGTCCGAAAGCACCTCTTCGTTCAATCGCGACATGAACTGGGCCTTGGTATCGGTCGGAGGAAGAGCGATGACATCGGCTCTGGTCGTTTCGGTCGCCGCCGGCAGAGCCGCGCGGTTGCTTTTCACGACCTCTTCTTCGGCCATGGCGACGCCCGGCAGAACCAGAAGCGAGCAGATAAGGGCAAGACGCGACGCAAACATGAACACCACCTCCGAGGGCCGCAAACTGCGCCCGGCATGCAGCCGAATTAAGGCGCGAATTTATCGTCCGTGCAAGGAAAAGCTTACGCGGCGGCCAATCCTCTCAGTTCCGCGACCATCTCGACCAGCCGGTCGAGGTCCTGAGGGCGCGACAGCCGGTGATCCCCGTCCTTGATCAGTTCCATGCGCGCGTCAGGGCTGGTGAGTGTTTCCATCAACCTCACCCCGTGCTGCCAGGGAACCAGGTCGTCCTGCATGCCGTGGAGTACCCGCACCGGGCCGTCGAAGGCGATCGGCGCGTTCAGAACCTCATGCGTCCGCGCCTCATCAAAAAACGCCTGGCTGAGCGGCACCGGCCGGTCATAGCCCGGCATCATGTGCACGCCCGACACCTCCAGTTGCCGCTTTTCCTCGGGCGACAGGGCGGGCAGCATCAGGGCCGTGGCGAAATCAGCCGCCGGAGCCAGGAAGCCCGCGGCTTTCACGCGCTCGGGCCGCGCCTTGATCAACAGGGACAGCATATGGCCACCCATGCTGGACCCCACCGCGACCAGGGGGCCTTGCGTCAATCGGTCCGCCACCGCCAACACGTTGTCGCGCCAGCGTCCAACCCTTGCCTCATCGAAGTTTCCCCCGGTTTCGCCGTGGGCGAAATAGTCGAAGCACAGGAAATCCCAGCCGCGCGTCCGCGCCTCGGCGCTGAGCCGCGTGATCTTTGATCCGGTCATGTCGGACAGGAAGCCGCCCAGCCAAAGGATGGTCGGGCCGTCGCCTGTCACGCGCCGCCAGGCGATGCGGTCACCGTCTCCTGTCTCCAGAAAGGACGCAGGCTCTTGATCTGTCGGGATTATCGTGGTCATTGCCGTTGAATACCGGCCCGCCCCGCGCTCCACAAGTCCCTATGCCTGACCCCTTCAAAGCCTGCGTGCTGCAGATCGTGCCGGAACTCGACACCGGCGGCGTCGAACAGACTACGCTCGATGTCGCCAAGGCCGTCATCAAGGCCGGCGGCCGATCGATCGTCGTGTCCAAAGGCGGACGGCTGGAGGAAAGGCTCAAGAAGGCCGGCGCGACTGTCGTCCACATGCCGGTCCACAGCAAGAACCCGTTCGTACAGTGGCAGAACTTCAACGCGCTCAAAGGCCTGATCCGCGCCGAGAAGGTCGATATCGTCCACGTCCGCTCGCGTGCGCCGGCCATGGCCGGGTTTGGGGCCGCGAAGGCATGCGGCGCGCGTTCCGTCGGCACCTATGCCGGTATCTACAACGCGAAGTCGGGCCTCAAGCGTTGGTACAACAGCCAGATGACGCGCGGCGACCTGACCATCGCCAATTCGGAATTCACCCGCGCCCATATCCTGAACATCTATGACGTGCCGCCCGAACGCGTCATCGCCATTCCGCGCGGCATCGACCTGAAACGTTTCGATCCGGAAGCCTTCGATGTGCGCCGGGTGATGGATCTCGAAGAAAAGTGGGGTATCGCCGCCGAGGACACACGCGTGCGCTTCCTGCTGGCGGCGCGCCTGACTAAGTGGAAGGGCCAGGCGCTGGTCATCGAGGCCGCCGCGAAACTGAAAGCGCAGGGCACGGACAACTTCCTGATCCTGATGGCCGGCGACGACCAGGGCCGCCGCGACTATACCGAAACCCTGCTGAGGCAGATAGACAGTCACGGTTTAGCTGAGCATATCAAGCTGGTCGGGCACTGTTCCGACATGCCGTCGGCCTACGCCATGTGCCAGTACGCGCTGGCGCCATCGATCGAACCCGAAGCCTTTGGCCGCACGGCGGTCGAGCCCCAGGCCATGCACCGTCCGCCTTTGGCCTCAGCGCATGGCGCCACTGTCGAAACCGTGCTGCCGGGCGAGACCGGCTGGCTGGTGACGCCGGGTGATGCCGATGCCTGGGCCGCCGCCATGAAGACGGCGATCGAGTTGCCCGAACCCGATCGCTTCCGCATGGGCGTCAAGGGCCGCGCCCACGTCCGCGACCTGTTCAGCCTCGACGTCATGTGCGACCGTACCCTTGATGTTTACCGCGCGCTGCTTATCTTGGCGTCAGGCAAGTATCATCCTTAGCCAGCTTGCATTCCGAACCCTCGTCACGTTCGGCAAGGCCGACGGCCGCCGCGCATGTTTGCGCGAGCCCAGCGGCGCTTGAGCAGCAAGAATGCCCTCAAAATTTAACCTTTTGCGCGTAGACAGGGATTGATCCGAAGCCCCGGCAGGTTCATAATCCCGCCGCAGAATCCGATCACCGTATCAACAGTCACAGGAGAACGACCTATTCGTCGCCCGATCCAAGCCCCGCCTCCCAAAGACGGCCCCCGCATCAACCAGGAAATCAAAGTTCCACGCGTTTTGTTGATCGACCATAACGGTGAGAAGCAAGGCATCATGCCGACCTCCGCCGCACTTGAAGCCGCAGAAGAAGCTGGCCTGGACCTCGTCGAGGTCTCTCCCACCGCCGATCCCCCCGTCTGTAAAATTCTCGACTACGGCAAGTTCCGCTTCCAGGAGCAGAAGAAGAAGGCCGAAGCGCGCAAGAAGCAGAAGATCGTCGAAATCAAGGAAATCAAGCTTCGTCCAAATATCGACAAGCACGATTACGAAGTGAAGGCCAAGGCCATGCATCGCTTCTTCGAAGAAGGCGACAAGGTCAAGGTGACGCTCCGCTTCCGCGGCCGTGAAATGGCCCACCCCGAACTCGGCATGAAGCTGCTTCAGCAGGTCAAGGCCGACTTCGAGCCAACCACCCGGGTCGAATACGAACCCAAGATGGAAGGCAAGCAGATGATCATGATCCTCGCTCCGAAGTAAGGGCACCGGTCATTTCAGCAAACAAAACCCCTGATCTCCCGGTCAGGGGTTTTGTTTTGTCCGTACAGGTCATATGTTGACGCGTACGGAGGGCCATTTAGCCTGGTCGCATTTCCCGCGATCAACCGCGTCCACCAAAGCGATATGTCGAAAAGTGTGCAGCGGTTTCGACGGAATATCGCGACAAAGCAAACTGATCTGGAAATGCTCCGCCATGCCAAATTTCGTCCTGTTCGATCCTCAGAACCTGCCCGAGCCCGAGCACACCGGCCCCGATCCCGAAAAGGTGCTGGATGGCGATCCGCGCTTTACCGTGTGGACGGTCGAAGCACGGCCCGGTGACACGGCGTTCGCCGGCTACTGGAAATCGACCCCCGGCGAATGGCGCGTGGCCTACGACGAATGGGAATACTGCTCGCTTCTCGAAGGCTATGCGGTCGTCACCGAGGACGGCGGCGAAACCTGGGATCTGACAGCCGGCGCGCATTTCGTCTTCCGGCCGGGCTTCAAGGGCACGTGGAAGGTTGTAGATCCGGTCCTCAAGACCTTTGTCGTCATCATGCCGTAACGGGCTTGCGGAACAGACTGCGCGGATCGAAGCCGGTGATCAATGCTGTGCCCACCAGCACGACGGCGCCGCCGAGCACGGTCTGGACGCCGATATGCTCGTGCAGGAACAGGCTGCCCCACAGGACGCCGAAGACCGGGATCAGGAAACCGACGCTGAGCGCGGGGCCAACGCCAACCTTCTCTATCAGGTCGAAATAAAGCAGATAGGCCAGGCCGCTACATAAAATACCGACCCCCAGGACGGCGAAGATCACAAGCATGGACGGCATATGCACCGGCGGATAAGCGGGCGCCACAGGCAGGATAAACAGCACCGCCGCCCACAGGCTGCCGTGCGCATTGGAAAATCCGTCGACGCTCCTGGCCTGCTTGGCATAGGCCGACGCCAGGCCGTAGCACAGGGCGGCGAGCAGTCCCGCCCCAACAGCCAGTCCGGCGGCGGGCGTCAGATTGCCGGTATCAAGTCCGACCAGAATGGCCACCCCCAGCACACCCAGCGCCAGGCCGGCACCGGACTTCCAGGTAAAGGCGGTGCGCAGCCACACAGCCGAAATGACCATGCCGAAAATCGGCGCCGTCGAATTGAGGATCGACAGCAGCGAAGCCGGCAGGGTCTGCGCGGCGTAGGCAAACAGTATGAAGGGGAAGGCCGTATTGAGAAAGCCGAGGATAAGGAAGTGCTTCCAGTGCGCACGGATATCCAGGCTTCGGCGCTGAATGAGCGCCACGCCCAAAAGAAAGACCGCGCCAAGTGTCAGCCGCGCTGTCACGACCGCCACCGGCCCAAGCACGGGCGCGGCAATGCGCAGGAACAGAAACGATGCGCCCCAGATGGCGGCGAGCAGAAGCAGCTTTATGACGTTCGCGGCAGACATGACGACCTCCTGTGGCCGTCATATGGCACCGCTATCCAGGTCTGTCGCTCCGGTTCTTGCGGTTTGTCACAATGGTTACGAAGTCTGGCGGGAAATCGCTCCCGGTCAGCCCTCGACCTTGGTTTCCGGCCGGTCCTCACCGCTGACGGCCTCTTCGTGCCACTGCCCCGCCTTATCGTCATAGCTGATGCCGGTGTTTTCGCCCGGCTGGGTCTGCTCGCGGGCGGCTTCTTCCGCCATGGCGCGGGCGATGTCGTGAGTCAGGTAGGTTTCGGAGAAGGTATCGCCCACCTGATAGGCCCAGCCGCCGTCGTGTTCGACAATCTTGTAGGTAACCGTAGTCATGGCAAATCTCCTTATGCAACAAGGCTACGCCTGATCGCAGCAGACTTGCGATGGGAGATATCGCGCCAAAACATAACCACGGCGCAAATCCCTTAACACCTACTCCCAGAACTCCGGCTTTTCGGGAATGCGGTTGAAGGCAATCTTGGCGCCAACAAAGCCGTGCATCTTGGTGCGCGGACCGATGGTCACCGTGTCCTTGCCAAAGCGCTGGTTCAAACCGTCCAAAGCATTTAGCAACTTCATATGCCGGCCGTCCTCTCCGGCATCAGGCGTCCAGCCGAACAGGTCCGCTGGCCGGTCGGCCTCGACCATGTTCAGGCAGGTGACGACAACCTGTTTGATCCTCGGCGCGCGCAGCTGACGTACGCAGGTCTCCCACAACCCATCGGCCGCCTCGAGCAGCCGGAAACTGTCAGAAGTGACAGCGAAACGCGTCGAGGCCTCTGCCCGGCCATCGTCATTCCGGACATAGAGGTGCAATCCGCCGCATTTGAACCCCATGCGCCGCAGCCGTGAGCCGCATTTGGCCGTCAATCTCCGCGCCACGCCGCGGGCGTGCTCGACCGGCCGCAATTCCTTCGCCAGGACATGCCCGTGGGTGATGCTGGCGCCCTTGGTCTCTATGTCCGGCGGATCGGTGCCGTGGATGGCGTACCAGAAGTTCTCGCCCATGATCCCGCCCCAGACCTGGCGCATCCGCGAAGGGCTCATTTCCCATAGCTGACGGACCTCATGGATACCGACCTTGTTGAGTCGCTTCAGCATCGATGGCCCGATACCGGCAAAATCGTCAAGCTTGAGCGTCAGAAGCTCCCCCGGCAACTGATCCATACGCAGGACGGTCAGCCCCAAGGGCTTACGGATATCGGCGGCGGTCTTGGCCAGCAGACGCGACGGCGCGATGCCGACTGACGCCGTCAGGCATTCCCCGACATTTTCCAGAATGCGGCGCTGGATGCGGTGGCCGATGGCGGTCGCCGCCGCCTCGTGGCACTCAGGCCCCATAAGCTTGCAGGCGAACTCATCAATCGAGCAGACCCGGTCGATCGGGATGACTTGGTCGATCTCGGCCAGGATGCGGTTATGGACATCGACATAGCGGTCGGGTCGTGCCTCGACAATACGCAAACCCGGAATGCGCGCCTTTGCGTCCAGCACCCTGGTGCCGGTTTTGACGCCGTAGGCCTTGGCCTGATAACTGGCGGCGATGGCCGAGGTGTAGTCCGACATGACCGGCACCACGATCGTCGGCCGGCCGCGCAAGCCCGGATTGTCCTGCTGTTCGACGCTCGCGAAGAACGAATTCATGTCGAGGTACAGCCAGCGTAACCGGCCGCCGTCCTCCCATTGCCGCTCTCTTGTGATGGCCTGTGTCATGTTCTCGCGCCTTCTGCCGCACCAAGAACGTAACAAGAACACATTTGCGCGTCAACCGGCGCGTCTTACCCGTTCTCACCCATATCCACCTCCCACACCACTGACTCGGCCGAACGCTCGGCCGGTCCATGGAAGACGGCTTCGACATTGTGCCCGTCCGGGTCGAGCAGAAAGGCGGCGTAGTAGTTAGAATGGTATTTGCGAAAGCCGGGCGCGCCGTTGTCGCGGCCACCGGCGGCCAGGCCTGCATCATAGAAGCGGTGTACGGTCTCCTTGTCGAAGGCCTGGAAGGCAAAGTGCCCCTTGGGGAGGTTCCCGCCCTTTGCGGGACTGACATAGACCTCGTCGAAAAAGAAGCCCTCATCACCCACCTCGACTTCGATAGCCGGATTAACCGCCGCCAGCACGGCGCGATAAAATCGTTCGCTGGCAGCCATGTCATTGCTGTGAATTTCGACGTGATCGAGCAGACGCCCGCGATGAAACTGCATGGTGACCTCCTTTGGATGGCGCGAAGGCTAATCACAGGCCTGCCATAAAAAGTCAGCATGAATGCACTTATAAATTCGCGCCGGCACCTTAGCTATTTTTTATAAAATCAACACCTTGACGCCGCATTCCAGGCGCACCGTCATCAAAAATGCCATAAGAGGACGTCGCAAATGAAATCCGCATGGATCATGGCGGCTTTCGTGCTGGCCTTGCCGGCCTGCGCCCAGCAAACGAGCTCCGCCCAACCCTTTTCCGTCGCCGTCACGGATGCCTCAGGCGGCCGCTTCACGCCCGCGCAGTATGCCTCAAGCCACGGCTGCACGGGCGAGAATCTTTCCCCCGCCATTGCCTGGCAAGGCGCGCCTGCCAATGCAAAGAGCTTTGCCGTCACCATCTTTGATCCGGATGCGCCTGGCGGCGGTTTCTGGCACTGGCTGGCCAGCGGTATCCCCGCGACGACCAAGGGGCTGGAGGCCGGGGTCAGCCACTCCCCCGCCCTGGCGGCCCTGGGCGTCAGCGAAGGCGTCAACGGCTTTGGCGCCTCCGGCTATGGCGGCCCCTGCCCGCCGCGGGGCCAGGATCACCGCTATGTCGTTACCGTCTATGCCCTGGGCGTGGAGACCCTGCCCCTGCCGGCCACGGCGACACCGGCTGAACTGGAGGCGGCCATCCAGGCCAGCACCATAGCCAAGGCGGAGACGACGATTCGCGCGGCGCGATAACAGTTTGGTGTGTCATGCTGCACCTGCGACAATTTCCCTTACTCTGAAAATCAAATCGGCTATAAGCGGTAGATGCCAGAGTTGAACACCCTCCCCAAGCCCGCCGATAGCGAAGTGGATGCCGGCGCGGCGTTGGACCTGCCGCCACGGCCGCCGGCGAGCGAGGAGGAACGCAACGAACGGACTTTTTTCCGGGCGCGGCTGCTACGCGAAATTCGCCATTTCATCTCCGACAACGGGCCACTGGCCGCGATGCTGGCGGTTGTCTTCGTCAACCTGATCGGCTTCGGTATCATCGTCCCATTGATGCCGTTCTTCGCCAATAGCCTGGATGCCCAGCCGTGGCAGGTGACGCTCATGTTCAGCGCCTACAGCCTCGGCCAGTTCTTCGCCGAACCCTATTTTGGCCGCCTGTCCGACCGCATTGGGCGAAAGCCGGTCCTGATCGTTACCACGGCTCTGTCGGTCGCCTTCTATGCAGCCCTCGCCTTTGCCCCCAATATATGGGCGGCCATCGCCATCCGCTTTTTCAGCGGCATCAGCTCCGGCAATATATCGACCATCCAGTCCTATGTTTCCGACGTGTCGAAACCTGAACAGCGCGCGGCACGCATGAGCCTGATCGGCGCAGCCTTTTCGCTGGGCTTTATCGTCGGCCCCGCTGTCGGCGGCTTCGTTCCCGGCGACCAGTTCCGAGCGCCCCTTATGACGGCCGCGGTCCTGTCGGCTATCGCGTGCTTCGGCGTAATATTCTTCATTCGCGAAAGCCGGGAGCGCATCCAGACCGCGCCACCTCCAAACCTGGCAGTGACCGCGAAAGCGGTTTTCCGCGATCCGGTCATTGTTCGCGTCATCCTGGCGACGCTTTGCTACATGGGCGCCTTCGCTGGCCTGGAATCGACCTTCGGCCTGTGGGCTCATGCCCAGTACGGCTGGGACAAGAAAGAGATTGGCGCGATTTTTCCGCTGATCGGCCTGACAGCCGGCATAATGCAAATCATCGTTATGCGCCCGCTGGTCCGGCGCTATGGAGAGACTAAGGTCTTGGCCGGCGGCCTGTTTTTGTTCGGCCTCAGCTTCACACTTCAGGCGCTCAACAGTTCGGAACTCCTGATCACCCCTATCGTCGTTCTGGGCACGATCGGCCAGTCGGTAATCTTTTCGTCGATCTGCGCCATCATTTCGCTGGCCACGCCGCCGGACAAGACCGGCGCGACACTGGGCCTCAACATGTCGACCGGCGCCATCGCGCGTATCTCGGGTCCAATGGTCGCGGGCGGCCTGTTTACTGCCTTCGGACCGGACGCGCCCCTGTGGATGGGCGCGGCGCTGACCATCCCGGCGGGACTGCTTGCATTGCAGTCCGGGCGCGTGCAAAAACGCGCCGCATGACCACGCCCTTCCAGCCGATCTGGCAACAGTTCCATCCCGACGCCGTGCCGGTGGGCCATACCCTGGCTGATAACGGCACCTGGAACCTGACGCGCTTTCACCTCCTGCCCGGCGGCCGCGACGCGGCTTTGAGCCGGCCGGAATACCGTTCGCTGATCGAGCGCTTTAACAAGGTGACGACCGAGGTTCTGGGCGACGGCGAGCCCTTCTGGCTGATCGTGCCCGACCGCCAGGCGCCGACCTGGGCGCGCGAAGCTCCCGATCCTGTCGAACGTGCGCGCTGGCGGCGCTTCCGCGCGCGCTATCGCCTCTTCTGGCAGTGGGACTTTTTCAGCGCGACCGACAATATTGTCTACAAGATCGAAGCGGCGCAGCACACCTGGCGGCCGCTGCATTTCGACCGGCTGTTTCTCGACATCTATAATGAAAAGCTGGCCGACATTATCCTGATGAACGCCAGGACCGGCGCGGTCGTGGCGCCCCATGTCGCCGGGCTCTTCGTCTCGCAGCCGACGCCGGCGGAGCTTATCCAGCTGATCAGCCGCTATTACGGCTGGCTGCCCGTGCCGGGGCAGGGCTTGCTGCGCTTCGATCCGGCGCAGATGAAGGATACGCGCTTCGAGCTGCCGAAATCCGCCGCCGCCGCGCTGCAGAAGTCGCTGGGGAATTAACATTCTGCCTCCCCAAATCCAATAGATTTGGGGACGCAGAATGAGCTGCAAAGCTGCGAGCTTACAGCTTCAGCCTGATCCCCACCTTGCTCAAGCCACCGGCGATCCACACGCAGATCAACGCAAAGCCCAGCGCCTTAACCAGCCCTATGCTGCCAGTAAGCAGGGTCTCCGGCAAGCCAAGGCCGAACGCCACGAAGGCGGCATAGGCGAAGTACGGGATCAGGTAGCTTAGCAGCGTATCGGTTCCGGCGGGTTTGACGACCGCAAACCAGCGCGCCTGCTTCGCGACATCGGCAATCCAGTAGATCACAATAAAGGCGGTCAGCGTCAAAGCGCTGCACAGGAACAGCCAGGCGGGCGTCGCCCCCAGCTTCGACAGCCCCCAGGCCGGACGCGTCAGGGCGTAAAGCACAATCAGCGCAACGACGATGCCTGCGAAGACCAGGGTCATGCGGACATTCTCGCCCTTGGGTTGCCAGATCTGGAACAGCCGGCCGATGACCACGCCGCCCATGACCAGGGCCGTCAGGGTACCGCCGATCAGCGGTTCGGGAATAAAGTGCAGCGGCTCCGGCACAAGCCGGGCGGCCCAGGCCAGACTTACGCCTGCAAAGAGCAGCCACCCTGCCACCAACCCGGCAGGGTGGCTGCGCGCCAGCACCGTCACCAGTGCCGCGCCGAGATAGGCCCAGCCTATCAACCCTAAAATGCCCCACCACTGCGGCCCGAAGAGGACATCTCCGTCTCCGCCACGATACACAAACGCCATAATCGCCAAAGCGACGACGCCCACGAGTTTTATGCCCCGCTGCAGCCAGATCGACATCGATTTCGGATAGCTGTTCCAGACCAGGATAAAGGCCAGGCAGCTCAAGGCATTCCACGCGCCGCGCGACAGGCCGGTCGCGTCGCCATTGATCGTCTCGCCATTGACCAGGAAGACGCCCATGACCAGAAGCGCCAGCGACCGGCCGAGCACGTGCAGGATCAGCTTGCCCGTGCCATCGCCCTTGCGCCGCCGGGCCTCGACGGCGAACGGCAGCGAGAGGCCGACGATGAACAGGAAGGCCGGAAAGACCGAATCCGCGAGGCCCATGCCGTCGACGCCGACTTCAACATGGCCCAGCCATGCCGGTATGTCCTTGAGCGACCACAGATCGTTGACGAAGATCATCAGCACCATGGTCAGGGCCCGAAGGATGTCGATAGCGCCGACTCGCGCCGGGGCTTCTGTGATTGGTGTGGATTCGGTATTGCTCATGACATAACCAATAACCCGGATTTTCGATTTGTCGAATCCGCACCGCATTCGGATTCGCACTTGCCACCCAAACGCTTTTCCTGTATCAGCCGCCGTTCTCATAACCGGCCGGGCCCATGACATGCCTTGGCGGGTTTCGCTCTATATAGAGGACGGTCCGACAAGGGCCGCAGGAAAATGTCAAAACTGAAGACCAAGTCGGGCGCCAAGAAGCGCTTCCGCATTACTGCCTCTGGCAAGGTGAAGGCCGGCGTCGCCGGTAAGCGTCACCGTTTGATCTCGCACAACGCCAAGTACATCCGTACGAACCGCGGCACCGTGGTTCTGTCGGATGCCGACGCGAAGAAGATCAAATCCTACATGCCGTACGCGTAAGGGAGCACTGACACATGGCCCGCGTTAAAAGAGGCGTAACCAGCCACGCCAAGCACAAGAAGGTCCTGAAGCTCGCCAAGGGTTTCTATGGCCGCCGCAAGAATACCATCCGCACCGCGAAGGCGGCCGTCGACAAGGCCGGCCAATACGCCTATCGCGACCGCCGCAACAAGAAGCGCAATTTCCGCAGCCTGTGGATCCAGCGCATCAACGCTGCCGCGCGTCTGGAAGGTTTCACCTACTCGCAGTTCATCCACGGCCTGAACGTGGCTGGCATCGACATGGACCGCAAGGTCCTGTCCGACGTCGCCATGAACGATGCCGCTGGCTTCAGCGCCATCGCCGCCAAGGTCCGTACGGCCCTGGCTGCCTAATTCCGCAGGGAATTGAAGATATGAGCCCCGCTGCGGAAACGCAGCGGGGCTTTTTCGTTGCCGTAAAACTGTTAAACAGGGCGAGTAGAGAGTGAGTTCCACCAGGGGAATCTCGCATGACCAGCCGCCGCCAGTTCCTGAGCGCCGCCCTCGCCGCTTCGCTCGGCGCACTTCCGCCGGCCATTGCCAGGGCGCTCGACATCCCCGCCCGCGTCCGCACTGGCACCATCAAGGATGTCGAGCACGTCGTCATCCTGATGCAGGAAAACCGCAGCTTCGACCACTATTTCGGCACGATGAACGGCGTGCAGGGCTTCGGCGACCGCTTCGCCATTCCCGCGCCCGACACGAAAACCAATAAAGGCCGCACTGTCTTTGCCCAGCCGCGCGAGGACAAGCCGGAAACTCTGATCGCGCCCTTCTATCTCAACACAGCCGAAGACTTCCGCCTGATGCGCGTCGAAGGCACGCCGCACAACATGGCGAACGCCCAGGACGCCTGGGACCTTGGCCGCATGGGCCGCTGGCCAGACGCCAAGCACAACCATTCGATGGCCTATTTCAGCCGCGTCGACATGCCGTTCCAGTACGCCCTGGCCGAGGCCTTTACCCTTTGCGACGCCTACTTCTGCTCCATGCATTCGGGCACCAATCCGAACCGCACCTTCCACTGGACCGGCACAAATGTCGGTCCAAACGGTCCGGTGACGAACAACGACTATGACAATCTGGGCGCTGATCCAAAGGGGCACGGCGGCTACGACTGGACGACCTACCCCGAGCGCCTGAGCGCCGCCGGCATCAACTGGCAGGTCTATCAGGACATGAAGGACAACTTCACCGACAACCCTTTAGCCGGTTTCAAGACCTACCGCGCCGCCGACAAGGCGACGTCGGAAAAGTTGATGGACCTGGCGCGGCGCTCGATCCGTACGCGCGACCTCGACAAGCTGAAAGAAGACGTGCTGGCCAACAGGCTGCCGCAGGTGTCGTGGATCGTCGGCACGGCGGAAGGTTCCGAGCACCCTTCGACCTCGTCGCCGGCGCAAGGCGCCGACTATACCGCCCGCGTGCTAGACGCCCTGACCAGCAATCCCGAGGTCTGGGCCAAGACGGTCTTCCTGATCAATTTCGACGAAAACGACGGCTATTTCGACCACGTGCCACCGCCGGCCCCGCCGTCAATCGGCGCGGACGGCAAGCAACTGGGCTTTGCCGAAGGCGCCGAGGCCGAATACCACCAGGGCGACGACAAGTACGGGAACCGCCCTTATGGCCTGGGCCCGCGCGTGCCGATGTACGCCATTTCGCCCTGGTCGAAAGGGGGCTATGTCGCCTCCGAAGTCTTCGACCACACCTCGGTCATCCGCTTCCTGGAGAGGCGCTTCGGCGTGCAGGAGCCGAATATCTCAGCGTGGCGGCGCGCCGTCTGCGGCGACCTGACCTCGTGCTTCGATTTCAAGACGCCGAACGACCAACCCTTCTTTGCGCACATACCCAAGACCGCCGAACTGGCCGAAAAGGCGCGCAAGCTTGGCGGCGAAACCAAGCCGAGAACGCCCGACACCCTGGTCGCGCCGGTCCAGGAAAAAGGCCAGCGGCCACGCCGCGCGACGCCTTACGATCTTGGAGCGCATCTCGGCTGGGACCACATCGAAGTCTTCCGTTATATCCAGTTCGACAATCGCAGTTCTGATCGCGCCACCGTCTTCCACCTCTATAACGGCCTCGACCTGACGCAACCGCCGCTGCGCTTTACGCTTGCCCCCGGCCAAAGCCGTAACTACGCTCCGGTCGCGGACATGAAGCTGAAGACCTACGGCGAAGCTGCCAGCAAGGGTTACGACTGGCGGGTCATCGGTCCAAACGGCTTTTTCCGTCATTTCGTGGGTGAGGTCTACGAAATCGACGCCTGGCTGAAGGGCGCGCAACTGCGCCTCGGCAATCCGTCGTTCAAGGCGCCACAGAAGATCACGCTCACCGATCATTACGGCGGCCGCGAACAGGTCTTCTACATGGCGCCGCAGCCACCGCACAAAGACGGCCACATGACGGTTTATGAGACAGTGACGCTCGACCTGGGCGCGACGTCGGGCTGGTATGACGTGACGCTCAAGGGCGATGGTTTCCATCAACGCCTGGCCGGCCACGTCGAAAACGGCCAGCCATCCCTGTCCGACCCACTGGCCTTCGGCCCGGCGCCGCTCAAACTCTGACACACTTTGCCCTTTATCCGCCGGTCGCTTTAGCCTAAATGAGCGCACTCACCTTTGAAGTGCCATCATGACCGAATACGATACCCTGTCCGCCGAAATCACGGCCGAAATCGCTTCCGCTTCCGACCTCGCCGCGCTTGACGCCGTGCGCGTGTCGGCGCTGGGCAAGACCGGCCGAATCTCGGGCCTGCTCAAGACGCTGGGCTCGCTTCCGCCGGAAGAGCGCAAGTCGACCGGCGCGGCCATCAACGCCATCCGCGACCAGATCCAGGCCGTGCTCGACGCCAAGAAGGGCGAGCTCGAAGCCGCCCACCTGGCTGCCCGCCTGGCCGCCGAGCGCATCGACCTCAGTCTGCCGTCGGCACCCCGCGCCAAGGGCGGCGTCCACCCGACGCTCCAGGTCATGGACGAGATGGTCGCCATCTTCGCCGACATGGGCTTTGAAGTCGCCGAAGGTCCGGACATCGAAGACGACTTCCATAACTTCACCGCGCTGAACTTCCCCGAGAAGCATCCGGCGCGTGAGATGCACGACACCTTCTTCTTCAACCCCGACGAAAACGGCGTGCGCAAGCTGCTGCGCACCCACACCTCTCCCGTCCAGATTCGCTCGATGATCTCGGGCAAGCCGCCCTTCCGCCTGATCGTGCCGGGGCGCGTCTTCCGCTGTGACTCGGACCAGACGCACACGCCGATGTTCCACCAGATCGAAGGCCTGGTCATCGACAAGGGCGCCCATATGGGTCACCTCAAATGGGTGCTGGAAACCTTCATTTCCCGCTTCTTCGAAACAAACGACGTCGTCACCCAGTTCCGCCCGCACCACTTCCCGTTCACCGAACCGTCGGCCGAAATGGACGTGCGCTGTTCGTGGGAAAAGGGCGAGCTTAAGGTCGGCCAAGGCGACTCGTGGCTGGAAATTCTCGGCTGCGGCATGGTCCACCCGAACGTGCTCAAGGCGTGCGGCGTCGATCCGGATGAGTGGCAGGGCTTTGCCTGGGGCATGGGCGTCGACCGCCTGGCCATGCTGAAGTACGGCGTGCCGGACCTGCGCGACATGTTCGCCGCCGATACACGCTGGCTTGCGCACTATGGCTTCAGCGCGTTTGCCGCACCGAACTCCGCGAGTGGCCTCTCTTAAGAATTTTAAGGCGAGGAGGCGAGCCTCCTCGACCTCGATACAAAGAAACCGGAAATGAAATTCTCTCTCTCCTGGCTTAAAGACCACCTCAACACCTCGGCCGACATCAACCAGGTCGCCGCCGCCATGACGATGGCCGGCCTCGAGGTCGAGGACATCCACGACCCGGCAAAGGCATTAAAGCCCTTTTCGGTCGCCAAGGTCATCGAGGCCGCGCGCCATCCGAACGCCGACAAGCTGCAGGTCCTGCAGGTCGACACGGTCGATGGCCGCAAGGAAATCGTCTGCGGCGCCCCCAATGCCCGCGCCGGCATGACCACCATCTACGCCCCGATCGGCGCCTATGTGCCGGGCCTCGGCGTCACCCTGGTTGAAAAGCCCGTGCGTGGCGTCGTCTCCAACGGCATGATGTGTTCCGGCGCCGAACTGGAAATCGACACCGATGCCGACGGCATCCTCGACCTTTCCGATAAACTGGAAGTGGGAACCCCCGCCGCCGAAGTCTTCGGCGCCGAACCGGTCATCGATTTCGAAGTCACCCCCAACCGTCCCGACTGGCTGGGTGTCCACGGCATCGCCCGTGACCTGGCCGCCGCCGGCCTCGGCACCTTCGAAGACAAGCCGATCACCCCGGTCAAGGGCGCCTTCCCCTGTCCGATCACCGTCAAGGCCGACGGCGACGCCTGCGCCATCTTCTCCGGCCGCGTCATCCGCGGCGTCAAGAATGGTCCATCCCCCAAATGGCTCCAGGACAAGCTGAAGGCCATCGGCCTGAAGCCGATCTCGACCCTGGTCGACATCACCAACTACATGTCGTTCGACCGCGCCCGGCCGCTGCACGTCTATGACCTGTCAAAACTCGTCGGCACCCAGATCATCGCGCGCCTCGGCCACGACAACCCGAAGGCCGAAGGCGAGGATGCCCACACGCACGAACAACTGATCGCGCTCGACGGCAAGACCTACAGCTTGACGCCGGACATGTCGGTCATCAGTGATGCCAACGGCGAACGCCCGATCGGCATCGGCGGCGTGATGGGCGGCGAGTCGACCGGCGTCGATGACAACACCACCGACCTGTTCCTGGAAAGCGCCTGGTTCGACCCGATCCGCACCGCCCAGACCGGCCGCGCGACCGGCATCACTTCGGATGCGCAATACCGCTTCGCGCGCGGCGTCGATCCGGAATTCGTCGTGCCCGGCCTTGAGCTGGCGACGCAACTGATCCTCGACCTGTGCGGCGGCGAAGCCTCCGACATCGTCGTCGATGGCAAGGCGCCCGCCCGCCGTCCGAACGTCAGCTTCGATCCGGCCTATGTCGGCCAGCTGACCGGCCTCACAGTCTCGAATGACGAGATCAAGCGCATCCTGCGCGCGCTCGGTTTTGCGCTCGACGCCCAAAGCACCGGCTATGACGTCACCGTGCCGTCCTGGCGCCGCGACGTCGACGGCAAGGCCGATCTGGTCGAAGAGGTTGCGCGTATCCACGGCTTCAACGCTATTCCCGCCACGCCCCTTCCGGTCGTCCAGCCGCGTCCGGGCGGCGTCCTGACCGCTCTGCAGGCCAAGGCCCGCGCCGGCCGTCGCGCTCTGGCGGCGCTCGGCTACAGCGAAGCCGTCACCTGGTCGTTCATGCGTCAGGACTGGGCCAAGCTGTTTGGCGGTGGCGACGATGCCCTGCTGCTAGCCAATCCGATCGCTTCGGAACTGAACTGCATGCGCCCAACGGCGCTAAGCAACCTGCTTGAAGCCGCCGGCCGCAACGCCGCGCGCGGCCTGCATGGTGCGCAGCTGTTTGAGATTGGGCCGGTCTATCAGGGCCTGGAGCCCGGCGACCAGAAACCGACCGTCGCCGCCATCCGCGCGCCGTCAAAGGCCCGCCACTGGCAGAATGCGGGCGAGGACGCCCTGTTCGCGCTCAAGGCCGATCTGTTCAGCCTGCTCGACGCCATGGGCGCACCGGTCGCTTCGCTGCAACTGGTGCAGGGTTCTAACGCCGGACACTGGCACCCCGGCCGTTCCGCGCGCCTGCAACTGGGCCCGAAGCAGGTCGTTGCCGAGTTCGGCGAACTGCATCCGGCCGTGCTCAAGGCCATGGACCTCGACGGTGCCTACGTCGGCTTCGAAATCCGCATCGACAACCTGCCGCTGCCGAAAGCCAAATCCGGCAAGTCAAAGGGCGCGCTGACGCTATCGAGCTTCATGCCGCTGACGCGCGACTTCGCCTTCCTGGCCGATGAAGCCGTCGCGGCCTCCGACGTCGTCAAGGCCGTCAAGGGCGCCGACAAACTACTGATCTCTGATGCTCGCGTCTTCGACGTCTATCGCGGTCAGGGCGTCCCCGACGGCCAGAAATCGCTGGCCATCGAAGTCACCCTGCAACCGGTCGACAAGACCCTGACCGAGCCGGAAATCGAAGCGGTCGCGGGCAAGGTCATCGCCGCGGCGGGCAAGGCCGGCGCAACACTCCGCACCTGATCACCCCGCCACGCAACAGGCTTGCGCATTTGCCGCCCGGCCGCCATCAGGCGCCGGGCGACTTTCGTTTGCACGCCTTGGTATGGCTTTGGTCCGCGCTTTACGAGAAATAGTTAATCCCGCTTAACCCTTGCAATAAAACATCTTTTTAGCCTCACCCCGGATAACTGTGCGTCGAGCGGTCTGGCCAACCGGTATTTTTATGTTACCTTTATCAAATATAAGAATTAGGGAGTGCAGGGGTGCGGGGCGAAACAGGGGAGCCATCAGCCGGTGAAATGGCTGATGAAACAAGCAATTCCACGACACACACACGCCTGAGCGGTGCCGCCGCGCTTGGCGTTCTCGCGTCCGGCCTCACCGCCTGCGGCGGAGGCGGCGGTGGCGGCTCATCCGGTGGCGGCACACCGCCTCCGCCCCCACCTCCCCCTGCGCTGAACTATACCGACACTGAAGCCGCGCGCTTCCTGCTCCAGGCGCAGTTCGCCGTAACGCCCGCCGATATCACCAGCGTCCGCACGCTCGGCTACGACGCCTGGCTGACCCAGCAGTTCAACGGAGTTCAAAGCCAGAGCGGCACGGAATGGCTCAATTCGCGCAACTGGCATCTGCCGGATGAAAAGGACAAGTACTTCAATCCCGTTGCCTGCGACTGGATGGCGTGGCGGATGATGATGACCGGCTCGGACCAGTTGCGCAAACGCTGCGCCCTGGCACTGTCGGAAATGATGGTGGCGTCTGCCAACCCCATCGATGGCTTCTGGCCGCCCTATGTCATCGCCGGCTACTGGGACATTCTCAACGCCCACGCCTTCGGCAATTTCCGGACCCTCCTTGAGGAAATTACCCTCAACCCGGCCATGGGCTTTTATCTCAACACCAAGGGCAACCAGAAGGAAGATCCGGCGACCGGCCGCGTGCCGGATGAGAACTACGCCCGCGAGATCATGCAGCTTTTCACCATCGGCCTGTATGAGCTGAATGCCGACGGCACGCTCAAGCTCGATGGCGCAGGCAAGCCGAAGGAAACCTACGGTCAGAGCGACATCACCAACCTGGCGCGCGTCTTCACCGGCTATGACTGGAACTACGATCGGGTCAACTGGCAGACCGTGTCGTGGCTGACCTACAAGGTGCCGTCGACCGAATTTGCCCGCGACCGCATGAAGTTTGATGCGTCGAAACATTCGACCCAGGCCGTGACCTTCTTAGGGGTCACCATTCCAGCCAATACGCCGGGCGTGGAAGCACTGAAGATCGCATTAGACACTCTGTTCAACCACGCCAATACCGGGCCGTTCGTCGCGCATCAGATGATCCAGCGCCTGGTGACCTCCAATCCATCGCCTGCCTATGTCGGGCGCGTGGCGACGGCCTTTGCCAACAACGGGTCAGGCGTGCGCGGCGACATGCAGGCCGTGTGGCGCGCCATTCTGACGGACACCGAAGCCCGTACCCTGCCCACCAATAACCGCACCGGCAAGCTACGCGAACCGATCATCCGCTGGGCGCAATGGGCGCGGACCTTTACGGTCACCAGCGCCACCGGCAAGTGGGAGAT
This sequence comes from Asticcacaulis solisilvae, assembly GCF_017875235.1. GTDB lineage: Bacteria > Pseudomonadota > Alphaproteobacteria > Caulobacterales > Caulobacteraceae > Asticcacaulis > Asticcacaulis solisilvae_A. Next base: position 84,411 of record NZ_JAGGMI010000001.1, read on the forward strand.
CTACGACACGTCGAACGGCGACTGGGGCCTGGGTCAGAGCCCGCTTCGGCCGCCATCGGTCTTCAACTATTTCCGTCCGGGCTATATCCCGCCCCAGACGGCCTTGGCGACATCGGGCGACGTCGCGCCGGAATTCCAGATCCACAATGAGACGACGACGGCCGGCTATATCAACTTTCTGACCTCGGTCCTCAAGGACGGCTATAGCGACGTCAAGCCGAGTTATGCAGCGGTGCTGGGCATTGCGCACAATTCGCGTGAGCTGCTCGACTGGCTGAACCTGCACCTCAGTGCCAACCAGGTATCGGAGACGACCATCGCCCTCATCCAGGGCGCGCTGGATGCGCAGACCGTCACCGCCACCTCGCCGGAGTCGGCCAAGCTCGACCGCATCTATAATGCCGTGCTGCTGATCATGGCCTGTCCTGAATATCTGATCCAGAAGTAGGCGAAGCGCATGCACCGGAACAACATCCCCGACCTGACCCGCCGCGCTTTCATGAAACGCGCTGGCGCCATGGCCGCCATGGGCGCTGCCGCTCCTATGGCGCTGAACCTCGCTGCGGTCGGCGAGGCCGCCGCCTTCGACGCCAACGATTACAAGGCGCTGGTCTGCGTATTTCTCTATGGTGGTAATGATTGCCACAATACCGTCGTCCCGCGCGATAACGCCAATTACGATCTCTATAGCGACATTCGTGGCGGCGGGTCTGGGCGGACGCGCGGCGGCATCGCCTATGGCCGCGACGAACTGCTGGCCTTGACGCCCGTCGTGTCGCAGACCCTGACAGACAATATTTCCTACGGCCTAGCGCCGGCGATGCCGAAAGTCGCCGCCCTGTTCAATGCCGGCAAGGCCGCCGTTCAACTGAATGTCGGGCCGCTGGTCGTGCCGCTGACCAAGGCGCAGTTCACGGCCGGCGGCACGCCCCTGCCACCCAAGCTGTTCTCGCACAACGACCAACAGTCGGTCTGGCAGGCGCTTGGCGCCGAAGGCGCGACCGTCGGTTGGGGCGGACGGCTGGGCGATCTGGCCCTGTCCAGCAATGCCAACAGCTTGCTGACCTGCATTTCAGCGTCGGGCAATGCCGTTTTTGTTTCCGGCAACAATGCGCTCCAGTACCAGATCGGTCCCACAGGTGCGATCCCGATCTGGGCGGCCAAGGGCTGGAGCTTCAATTCGGCCCAGGCGTCGAATGTCCTGAAAACCCTGATCACCCAGCCACGGACGCACGTGCTGGAGAACGAGTTCACCCGCGTCACCCAGCGCTCGATGACCATGGAAGGGATCGTCAATACGGCGCTTGATCCGGTCAATCTGACGACCTCGTTCGATACTGACGGCAAGAAGAACGGCCTGGCCGATCAGTTGAAGATCGTCGCCCGTCTGATCGGTGCACGGAATGCGCTGGGCTCAAAGCGTCAGGTTTTCTTTGTATCGCTGGGCGGTTTCGATACCCATGACGAACTGATGGAGGATCACCCCAACCTGTTGGCGGCCTTGGACGAGGCTCTGTCCGCCTTCTATGCCGCTACGGTCGAAATGGGCGTCGCGGACAAGGTGACGACCTTCACGGCATCGGATTTCGGCCGCACCCTGACCTCGAACGGTAATGGCTCGGACCACGGCTGGGGGTCGCATCATTTCGTTCTGGGCGGCGCGGTGAAGGGCGGCCGGTTCTACGGCACGGCGCCGCACGTATCGGTGACGTCGGATGACCAGGTCGGCCAGGGACGCCTGCTGCCCTCGACGGCGGTCGATCAGATGGCCGGGACACTGGCCCGCTGGTTCGGCGCCTCCGGAAGCGAACTGTCGACCATTCTGCCCCGGATCGGCAATTTCGCGACTTCGGACATGGGATACTTCGTCTAAGGCAGGCCCCGCCCACCGCCTTCGGCGGTCCCCCCTCCCCATAAATAGGGAGGGCGAAGCATAAAACTTCAAATTATTCTGAAATTTACATGATGGACCGTTCGTATCTCGCCCTCCCATTTATGGGGAGGGGGGACCATCTGCGGAGCAGATGGTGGGCGGGGCCTTTATAAGAATACCCATTCTCCCATATCAGTTTTTTATTTTAACCTTATTTCTGCACCTCACCTTAAACTTACCGGCGCATCGTCACGGCAGTAGAGTTCCAGTTCAGTTCCGGTGACCCATGTCGGCACTTATTTCAGGCATCAGCGGCGTTATGAACGCTTCGGCGCGGTTCGACCGCGCGGCGATGCAGACAGTGTCCAATATGAACCAGGGACGGGATGTGGTCAGCGACTTCGTCGAACAAATCGAAGCGCGGACAGCATTCGAGGCCAGTGTGTCCGTCATCAAGACGTCCCTGGACATGACCGGCCGGCTGCTCGACCTCAAGGCGTGACTCCCCTGAGAACCCAGAACCCAAACTAAAAAGGCCCGCTGGCGAAACCAGCGGGCCTTCTTTTATTCTTATTCGACGTTCGAGGATTAATCCTCGTCGTCTTCCTCTTCGCGATTGGTGAAGGCGCCGCCGCCGAAGACATCTTCAGCCGACAGGTCGCTCTTGCGCGCATAGGGGGTGTCGTCCTCTTCCTCAAAGGCCGGCTGCGGCGTCTGCGCCGGCTTCAGCGACGGATCATCCAGCGGGATGCCCAGCTTCTCAGCCTGCTTGCGCTTGGCTTCGGCAGCCTTGCGGACCACGCCGTCGAGTTCGATCTGCGACACCAAGCCCAGCGTCACCGGATCGACCGGCTTGATGTTGGCGGTGTTCCAGTGGCCGCGCGAACGGACCTGCTCGATGGTCGACTTGGTCGTGCCCAAGAGCTTCGAGATTTGCGCGTCGGTCACTTCCGGGTGGTTCTTGACGAACCAGGCGATGGCGTCGGGGCGATCCTGGCGGCGGGACACGGGCGTGTAGCGCGGCGCCTTCTTGGTCGGCTTCAGCAGCTCGGCGTGACGGCTCTTTTGCGCGGCCATGCGGTAGGTCGGCTTGGCCTCGGCCTTGTCGAGCTCTTCGCGGGTCAACTGGCCATTGGCGATCGGGTCGGCGCCGCGGATGTCACGCGCCACTTCGCCGTCGGCGATTCCTTTGACTTCCAGGAGGTGCAGGCCGCAGAAATCCGCGATCTGCTCGAAGCTCAGGCTCGTATTGTCGACCAGCCACACGGCGGTGGCCTTAGGCATCAGGATGTCTGACATGGTGTCTATCCTTGGTTTTGGAGCCGCTGAAAGGGCGGCCCAGAAATGGCTACGCCCGGCTTTTGCAGCCGGGCGCGGGGGTTGGCCATGGTATAGGATGATTTGTGACGGAAGAAAAGAGGAAAGGATTCGCTACGTTACGAGAGACACAACCCGCGCTTCGCCGCCGTGCCGTCGGTATCGGGCAGGATGGTGACCTGCAAGGGCGTGCGCGTCCGGTTGGCAGAGCTGGAAATCAGCGCGACATAGACCTTGCCGTACATGCGGAAACAGTGGCTTTCCTGGACGAAGGACCAGTCGCGGCCTTTCAGATGCGGCGCGTAGTCGGCGAAGGCCTCGGTGCGCATGCCCGCCGAAGCCAGGGTATTGATGACCGTGTCGCGCAGCTTGGCGCCCTCGCCGCGTTCGGCGCGGACATAGCAGCCGCTGCTTTCGTCTTCGCGCACGGTTACCCGGCCACCGCCATAGATCTTCTGGACCGGCTTGCCCGCCTCCTGCATCGTGCGGGCGCGGCGGCCGACATAGTCCTCGACGCGGCCACCTTCGCGCAGCCAGGTCAGGCAGCCGTTCTCAACCGCGAAGGCCACCCCGCTTTCGGCCGAACCGAAGGGCGATGGCGCGGGCGCCGCCAGGGCATGAAAGGCAATGCCGGCGGCCGCAACCGCCACGAGGCCGGAAGCCACAGCAACAAGGCGCGACAGGTTCATTTTGCGTCCCAATTTGAACTACGTTCAAATTAATAGCACAAACTATGCCACCCATCAAGCGAGTTTGAACGCCGTTCAAATCTTGAGGGCGACCTTACCCTTGTGCGCGCCGGAATCCATATAGGCGTGCGCCGCCGCCACATCGCCGAAGTCTAACACCTTGTCGATCACAGGCTTGATCCTGCCTGCTTCGACAAACGGCCAGACCCTTTCGCGCACGGCTTCGGTCAGCCGCGCCTTTTCATCGCCCGATCGCGGCCGCAACATCGAGCCTGTCAGGATGGCCTGTTTCTGCATGATGCGGCGCAGGTCTATTGAGACCTCGGCCTGGCGGCTGGTACCGACCTGGACGATACGCCCTTTCGGGTTCAGGCACAGCAGGTTCTTGGGCGCAAAGTCGCCGGCGATGATGTCGAGCACCACATCGGCCCCGCCGAATTCTTTCACGGGCCCAACAAAGTCCCCGCCCTCGGTATCGATAACCAGGTCCGCGCCCAGGGATTTGGCAAACGTGCATTTGTCCTCGCCGCGCGCCGTGGCGACGACCCGCGCGCCAAACGCCTTGCCCATCTGGACGGTCATGGAGCCGATGCCTGAATTGGCCCCGTGGACCAGGACCGTCTCGCCGGCCTTCAGCGCGCCGTGCTCCATCAGGTTGGCATAGACGGTCAGCGCGGTTTCGGGCAGCGCCCCTGCGTCCTGCAAGCTCAAGCCCTTGGGCACGGGCAGCAGGTGCCGGATATCGACGGCGACATATTCGGCATAGCCGCCGCCATTGACGAGCGCGCAGACCTCATCGCCGACCTTCCACGCCGCACCATAGGGGGTAGACGGATGAATTGCCTCGATCGTGCCTGATACCTCGAGCCCCAGTATGATCGATGCCCCAGGCGGTGGCGGATAAAGCCCGCGCCTTTGCAGGATATCGGGGCGGTTGACCCCGGCGAACCGGGTGCGGACCAGGGCAAAACCTTGTTCCAATTCCGGTTTTGGCACATCGCTGAGTACCAGATCGGTCGGATTTTCACCGCTGCCGGTGACGAGGACGGCCTTCATGGTGATTCGTTTTCCTTGCTTTCTTCGCGCAAGAGGCGTTTCATAAGGTTAAGGACGAATGGCCGGAACGGGCCGGAATGTCCAGCGTGATTGACGCCTGCCGGGAGAAAGGTCCACTCATGATTGACGACGAACTGCCGATGTCCCTGCAAACACCGGCTAAGGGCGCTGCGGCGCTGAGTGGCCTTGCACGCGAGGATCTCGATCCTTACAGCGTCGAGGATCTGGAAGACCGCATCCAGGCCCTCGAAGGCGAAATCCGCCGCGCGCGCGAAGCCGTCGAACGCAAAAAAAATCGCCGCTCGGCGGCCGACGCTTTATTCTCTTTTAAGGGAAGTTAAGGATTACTAACCCTGTCTGGCGCCGCGACCGGCCAATGGGTGGCATGGCGGTTGCACGGAAAGTCTGGACAGGTCCGACCGATGACACACCGCCCTTTCCCATGGATATGGGATACGCGGGGTCAGAATGACGACCGCGCCGACACGATTTCAGCATAAGGCTCCTTAAGTATGTCCGACAGTTCCGCCTCGCCCCAGACCTCGCGCACCCACATCGTGCGTGACTTTGCCTCCAGCGATCTGTTCGACCGCACGTTCAAGGAAGGCATGGCCCTGGTCGAAGAGACGGCCTCGTACCTCGATGGCGACGGCCGCCGCGACTCGCGCCTGTTGAGCCGCGAAGACGCCCTGGTCTATGCGGGCGAAAGCATGCGCCTGACGACCCGCCTGATGCAGATCGCCTCGTGGCTTCTGGTCCAGCGGGCCGTACGCGAAGGCGACATGGAAGCGTCGGACGCCTGCGACGAGAAGTATCGCATTTCGCCCCTGAGCGCAGACGCGACGGAAAACACCAAGACCCTGCCGGGCGGCCTGCTGAACCTGCTCGACCGCTCGAACCGCCTCTATGAGCGCATCTCGCACATGGATAAGCGCATGTTCATCGACGCCGAGCCCGAAACCGCGGTCAACCCGGTCATCAGCCAGCTGCAGCGCCTGCAAAGCGCTTTCAGCGCCGACAATATCAATGGTCTCTGATCCGGTTCAGAACAGGATTCGTGACGTAAGGCGCCGGTCGATCCGGCGCCTTTTTTGTTCATGCCCGTTCAGGTAGATGAACGGGGGTTGAAGGGGACCGTCAGACTTCCAACAGCGTATATGTGGTTGAATATCTTTGTTCTTTCAGGAGGCGGTGTGCGCCAGCCTCCGGTCATAATTCACCGGAGAAGTGCATAGCCCCGTTATGAGAACGCCTTTGGCACGGCGTTTGAAACCTGAGAGGCGAGCCGTCTCACAACGAGACGCCCGCGACACACGAACAAGGGGTTTTAAACACCATGGCCACTGACATCGACCTGCACCTCGGTAAACGCCTGCGCCGCCGCCGCCGTCTCCTGGGCCTGACCCAGCAGCAGCTGGCGCTCGCCGTCGGCATCCGCTTCCAGCAGATCCAGAAGTACGAATGCGGCGCGAACCGCATCTCGGCCGCCCGCCTCTTCCAGCTGGCCAAGGCGCTGGAAACCCCGATCAACTATTTCTACGACGGCCTGACCGACGACAAGACCGAAGTCGCCGCCGTTCAGAACGAAGGCATCGAAGTGTTTTCGCGCAAGGAAACGCTCGACCTCATCCAGGCCTATTACCGCCTGTCGGAGCGTCCGCGCCGCCGACTGCTCGACCTCGCCAAGTCGCTGAATGGCGACAATGAGCAGGCCGCCTAAACCATAATCGGCATAAGTGCCGGCGGGCTCGCGGGATTACCACCGCCGGCGCACGCCACCGATTTCGTATGGACCCGCATGCCCTGAGACGGTATGCGGGTCTCTATGATTTTACAGCCCGACTATGCTCGCCTCGAAGCCTTCGCGCTCGACCTCGCCGCAGCCGCCGCCAAGGCCGCCCTGCCCCATTTCCGGTTGCTGGGGCTTGGTGAGGACAACAAGCTGGCCCACCTGTCCAGCTTCGATCCGGTCACCGAGGCCGACAAGGGCGCCGAGCGCGCCATTCGCGCCATGATCAGCCAGCATTTCCCCGATCACGGCATCATCGGCGAGGAATATGGCGAGGAAAACACCGGCGCCGACTTCATATGGGTGCTCGATCCCGTCGACGGCACGCGCGCCTTTATCTCGGGCCTGCCTTTGTGGACCACGCTGATCGGCCTGCGCTATCTCAGCCGCCCCGTCCTGGGAGTGATCGCCCAGCCGGTGCTGAAAGAGGTTTTCCTCGGCTCGCCGTTGGGGTCAAAACTGATCACGCCTCATGGCCGGAAGCCGTTGAGGGTCCGCAACTGCGCCAATCTCAATGAGGCTGTGATCGGCACGACGGATCCCTATCTTTTCCCCGGCATCGAGGGCGACGCCTATAACGCCCTGCGCAAGGCGACGAAGCTGGCGCGCTATGGCTGCGACGCCTATGCCTTCGCCATGGTGGCGCAAGGGACGATGGATATCGCTTTGGAGACCGGCCTGAAGCCGTGGGACATCGAAGCCATCATCCCGGTGATCGAAAACGCCGGCGGAGTGGTGACAAACTGGCGCGGGGAGGACGTTCCCGCCGAAGCCGGACAGGTGATCGCCGCCAGTTCGCGTGTGCTGATCGACCAGGCTCTGACGCATCTGCGCCCGGCGGCAAGTTAAGCACGACGCCCCACCACCATCTGCTTCGCAGATGGTCCCCCTCCCCAAATCTATTGGATTTGGGGAGGCAGGAAGTACGGCGTCGCGTAAATTGAGCCGTACGAAGGAAGGGACTTCTGTATCTTCTGCCTCCCCAAATCCAATAGATTTGGGGAGGGGGACCGCACGAGTGAGCCATCGATAGATGGCGAATGAGATGTGGTGGTGGGGCCTGTCACTTGTAGAGATACTCTTCCGGTAATCCCAACCTTAAACACGCCTGCACGGCCGGGCTCGACTTCAGCATCACCTTGTCTGCCAGTCCCGCGGCTTCGCGCAAGATCGGCCCTTCCCAGGCCCGTAAGCCATATGCGTCCGTCAGCCCAAGTCTTTCCCGCACCCAATCCGGCGTCAGACTGACCGCCGCGCGGACCAGCAATGGCTGAAGCGACCGCAAAGCCGGAGGCATCGCCTTCGCCCCATGCATCAGGTCAAGGAACTCAAAGACGATAGGCGAAGCTTCCAACTGATCGCGCATGGCGTCGAACTGCCGCTCGCGCTCCGCTTCTGACGCCGGCGCACCAACCGCGCCATAAAGCCTCGCGATCTCCTGGCCCTCGGCGTAGACTTGGTCCAGCTCCACGCGGCGCAACGGCTTCACATAGGCGCTGTAGGCCGCTGAAAAGCCAAAGGTCGCCGTTGCCTGCACCCAGTCGAGCAGCACTGTGTCGCTCGCGCGGTAAACCTCCCCCGACGGCAGGGTGCCCGAGACACGGTCATGCATGCGCCGGACACCGGCGATCATCGCTTCCGCCACGCTGCGCGCGCCATAGACGGTGACCATGGCCGCAACCCCCGTCCGGCGCAGGCGGCCAACAGGATCATGCCGAAAGCTCGAATGCTCCCAGACGCCCGACCGCACGCCGGGTTGCGCAAGTTCCAGGATAACCGCCGTAATCCCGCCGATGAATAGGCTGACCGGATTCTTGAAAATCCGCCACGACAGCGAGTGCGCCGGCACCAGGGCCGCCTCGCCTGCCGGCTTGCGGAAATTCACCGCCGGCGCGCCATCGGGCTTCAGAAGGGCCGCATAGGCATCGTCCGCCGCCCGCGTCAGAAGCGCCGGGATTGGCAGGGGCGATGGCATGAGTGCACTGAGCATGGCCGCACGCTACCGCAACCGGCCATCAGGATTCAATAAGATCAGGCGCGCTTCTCGGCGTCGTTCGGGGTCAGTCCCGGCTCCGTCTCGGGCAAGTGCTCGTCGTCGAGCGCCAGGGCATCCGTCGCCGCCATCGCGACCTCGTCCAGCCCTTCGTCCGGGACCTTGGCAGGGCTCGGCGCCCGCACGGCGCCGCGGGGGGCAACGAAGTCCAGCAGCTTGTCGATCTCGGCGAAAGCTTCGCGACGATACTCCTCGGCCTCTATCAGGATTTCGTGCTCTGCCCCGGCGATCTCGACATAGGTCGCCTTGCCGAGCTTCTTGGCGAAACCCTTGGACGGCTGCTTGGCGATCAGGTGGTCATCGCCCGAACACAGGATGGTCACCGGGGTCCTGACCTTCTTGGCGACCTTGTTCTTGTCCTTCAGAATCGTCTCGCCCAGCTTGAGCGCGAAGGACAGCCAGCCCCAGGTGGGCGAGCCCACCGCCAGGTGCGGACAGGCGAACAGCTGCTCGCGCCAGATATTGTAGCGCGCCGTATCGTGCGTCAGGGCGTCGTTCTCGAAGGTATGCTCGAACGGGTCGTCGAACAGCTCGGGCACATAGTCGGTGCCGCGGCCGTGATTGACGTGCCAGTTGGTCTGGAAATGCACGGCCCACAGGGCATGCCGGCCAGTCTTGACGCGCAGCATCGGATTGATGAACAGCGCGCCTTCGATGCGGGCCTCGCCCTTGATCAGGGTGGCCAGGTTGAGCGCCCCGCCCATGGAATGGCCCAGCATGATCCATGGCTTGGGCGCGCGATCCTCGAATGAATCGAGCAGGCGCTGATAGTCGTCAAGGAATTCATCCGCCGCGCGCGCATGGCACTTCAGCCGGTCCGGCAGCAGGCGGGCCGACAGACCCTGCCCGCGCCAGTCGTGGACGACGACGCAGACATCGCGCGCCAAAAGATCGCGCACGACTTCATAGTACTTTTCGATCGGTTCGGAACGGCCGGGACTGATGAAGATGGTGCCCCGCGGACGGCCCGCCGGCTCCCAGTAGCCAAGACGCAGGCGCAGGCCACCGGCGCCGCGATACCATTCGCCGCTGCCGCCTTCGGGCGCCTGCGACTCGGGGATCGACATAAGGGGGGCACTCTGCGACAGCGCTGCAATCCGGCTCATTGCGGTTTCCTGAACTTCAGCGTCATACGGTCGCTTTCCCCAATCGATTCGTAAAGAGTGCCGTCAAACTCAGGGTTTGGCGGCTGCCCGCGCGGCGACGTCAAACGTTGCGGAGGTAACGTCCATACTCCATAGGGATGATCCTTGTCATCCTTTGGATTGGCATTGATCTCGCTGGCGGCGTCAAAAGCAAAGCCGGCCTCGAACGCCAGTTGCTTGACGAACGGTTCCTGGACATAGCCGTTGGTCGCGCCCGGATCCTGGACATTGCCGATATCGGCGCGGTGCTGTTCAATGGCCAGGAGCCCGCCCGGCTTCAGCGCGGCGAAAGCATCGGCAAAGGCCTTTTCCGCGATGCCCGCGGCCATCAGGTCGTGCACAACCAACAGCATCAGAACGACGTCGGCGGTCTCCGCCTCGGTAATGGCCTGACTTTCCGGCCCGAAGGCGCTGAATTCGATTCCGCCGTAGAGCTTCTTGTTGCTGGAAAAACGCTCACGGTACTTTTCAGTGAGCGTGCCCGTGGCGCTTTGGGCGCCGCCAGTCGACGGAAACAGCGCCGCGATATAACGGCCTTTTCCGCGCGTCAGGTAAGGCCCCAAAATGTCGGTCATATAGCCGGCGCCCGGCCAGATATCGACCACGACATCGCGTGGCTGGATCTCGAAAAAGTCGATCATCTCAAGCGGATGACGGAAGGGATCACGCCCCTTGTCCAGGCTGTTGCGCCACCGCCCCGACACCGCCCATTGCGGCGTGCCTTCCTGTTGGGATTCCGGCTTGCGGCCACAGCCCAGCAGACCGGCCGCCGGCAAGGCGGCGGCCAGACCAAGGCTTAGCTGTCTGCGCGTGATACCGCCCAATACCCTGCCTGCATTATTTGTTTTCGTTGACGAAAAACGAAAACTTCGCCCGGCACGTTAGAGCGCATTCCGAAAAGAGTGAAGCGCTTTTCGGTCGGCTGCCGATCAAAACCGCCCGCGCGGGCAGAATATCTACCCCTCGCCTTCGATTTCCTTCATCCCGCTCTGGATGTAGTTGGCCTCGCCCATCAGGCGGATCAGGTTCAGCTGCGTTTCGAGGAAGTCGATGTGGTGTTCGGTGTCTTCCAGGATCTTCCGCAGCAGTTCGCGGCTGACATAGTCCTTCTGGTCGTCGCAGAACTTGACGCCGTCGACCAAGAGGGCATGGCCGCCCGTTTCGACATTGAGGTCCGAGGCCAGGGTCTCGGCGACCGTCTCACCGATGCGCAGCTTGTTCAGGTCCTGCAGGTTCGGCAGGCCATCAAGGAACAGGATGCGCTTGATAAGCAGGTCGGCGTGCTTCATCTCCTCGATCGATTCTTTGTAGACGATGCGGCCCAGGTGATAGAGGCCCCAGTTTTCCAGCATGCGCGCATGGAGGAAATACTGGTTTACCGCCGTCAGCTCATTGGTCAGAACCTTGTTGAGCAGCTTGATGATGTCGGGGTTGCCCTGCATGGCGGCCTCCTGAAAAGAAAATCAGGGCGACTCATACCGCCGGGGCGCGGGCATGTGAAGCAAAAAATGCTCTATAAAACAAAAACTTATGCGAATGAAAATAGGTTTTATTCGCAAGCGCCAAACTATTCGGCGGCCATCTTCAAAGCGGCCTGCGCCTCGTCGATCATTTCGCGCATCTCACAGACGCACTTGGCGCACTGCGCCTGACAGCCGGCATGGGCGAAAATGGCCTTGGGAGTCGATGCACCGCACGCAATGGCCTGATGCACCTGGCGTTCGCGAATAGCGTTACAATTACAGACGTACACGTAAAACCCTGACAGCCACGAACTTGATAATGCGAATGCGTATCAACTAACACACGCCCGATTCAAATGCAAGTCATTCGCACAAGGACCACAGGCCCTTGACCTGAAATCGTTACAGAGTGCGCTGAACAGCCTCATGCTTATAACAGGGACATGATATAATCATTAAAAAGCCCTCCGACGAATACCGGAGGGCTTTCTCAAAGGTAGCTCAACCTTGGCCTAGTAGCCGTTGTTGTAGGCCGTGGCGGAACTGGTTTCGCGCCAGCGGCCATTGCTGTCCTTGTAACCGTAGGCCTGGACGTTGCCTTCATGCCAGCGACCGCTTTCGTCCTTCCAGCCAAAGGCGACCGGCCGGCCTTCGCGCCAGGTGCCGCGTTCGTCGCGGAAACCTTCGGTGCGGTAGGTCGTGGAGCTGTAACGGTTGCTGTTATATCCGCTCTGGCCATAGTTGCTGCTATTGTTGTTATAGCTGCTGTTATAGGCGTAGCGGTCGTAAGGCGATGTCGAACGCGCTTCACGATCGTAATAGGTCGTCGTGTAGGTGCTCGAGTTCGGGCGCTCACGGAAATAGGCGACGTCATAGCCTTCCGGCGCCGAGGCCGGCGAGTAATAGCCGTTCTGGTAGGAATAGTACTCCCCGTTCAGGCACTTGACGCTGTTCTTGCCGATGTTACGGCCGACAACACCGCCGATGACGGCACCGGCAACCGTGCCGAGGCCGCGCTCATTCTTGGAAATCTGGCTGCCCAGGGCGCCACCGGCAACCGCGCCGACGACTGTGCCGGTCGTCTTGGCGTTGTTTTGCTTGGTGTAGCAGTAGCCATCATAATCCGTATCTTGCGCCATGGCAGGTACAGCCGATCCGGCTGCAACTACCAGAGCCATGGCCGCCCCAGCCGCCCACTTTGTCTTGGTCATGGTCATGGGTATTTCTCCTTTGGTCTCCGACGCGTCTTCGGCTGTCAGATGGCGGAAAATTAGGCGTTCGGACGCATACAAAACAATGTGAACCGCCCCCTTCAGGGTAAAATTGACATAAGATTCAATGCGCGGTTTTGCTTGACCCGCCTGCCCGCTTAAGGCACTCCGGCAACATGTCTTTGAAAACCCACGACTGCCGCCTCTATCTCATCACGCCGCCAAAGGTTCGCGACGCCGAAGCGTTCGCGCACGACCTCGACGCTGCCCTGTCGGCCGGCGAGGTCGCGGCGGTGCAGATCCGGTTGAAGGACACATCACCCGATGATATCCGCGCCGTCGCGAAGGTGCTGACGCCTATCGCGCACCGTCATGGCGCCGCCGTGCTGATGAATGACTTTGTCGAGCTGGCCAGGGAACTGGGGCTCGACGGCGTCCATGTCGGCCAGTCGGACATGGCCTATCGCGACGCCCGCCGCATTCTGGGGCCCAACGCCATGATCGGCGTCACCTGCCACAACAGCCGCCACCTGGCCATGGACGCCGCCGAAGCCGGCGCCGACTATGTAGCGTTTGGCGCCTTCTATCCGACCGCGACCAAGACGGTCGAACACATGGCGGAACTGGAAACCCTGTCGATCTGGCAGGAAACCATGGAAACGCCATGCGTCGCCATCGGCGGCATCACCGCTGGAAACGCCACGGACGTCGCGAAGGCCGGGGCGGACTTTATCGCCGTCTCGGGCGCGGTCTGGAACCATCCACAAGGACCGGCCGAAGGCGTCAAGGCGCTGCTGAAGGCGATTTCTTAATTCTCCTCCCTGTGCCGAAGGCATGGGGAGGTGGCAGCGCGCGAAGCGTCGCTGACGGAGGGGGGATGACTCCGGTAGCAATCCCCCTCCACCGCTGCGCAGTCGCTTCGCGCCGCTGGCGGTCCCCCTCCCCACCTTCGGTAGGGAGGAGATTTCCTAGCCACCAAACAGGCCCTTCTTCTTCCACACGATCGCCATATCGACCACTGCCGGATCAAGCCCCTTCAGCCGTTCGTCGTTCGACTCGATCTCCTCGTCGGCGCTGGCTTTCGCTCCGGCCGGCAGTTGCAGCCGCAGCTTCAAGGCGCAGCCGCCTTCGAGCGTTTCCAGCTTGCCGCCGCGCCAGTCGATGACCTCGCCGCCCCAGTCGAAGCGGAAGCCCGACATCAGGAAGGGCCCATTGGCCGCCTGAACCTCGGCAAGTGTCGTGCCCTTCCCCACGCCGCCCGGACCGCGCCAGGCGGTTGCGGCTTCACCCAGACGGACCTCGGCCACCTTGGTCATCTCCTTGTCGCGGAAGATGACCTCGATGCGCTCATCGGGCTTGTCGCGGAACAGCACCACGCCATTGACCACCTCATTGTCCGGCATGCTGAGCAGACCCGTGACCGCGCGCTCACCATATTCGGCCAGCAGGCTTTCAGCCGTCGCATCCGGCTTGACCGGATGATCACAACTCAGCGGCTGGTCCGACACGCGCGGTTCGGGCGCGGCCTCGCTGGACGCATCGGTCTGGTCCTGCGTCGATTGCGGATCGGTACACGAAGCCAGGATCAGCAACGACACGGCGCCAAGCGCCAACAAACGAAGGTTGCGCATATCCGTTCCTTATTCCGCGGGCGTCACACCAGCCGGCAGCGGCCAGCCGAACGACATTTCAACCACCTTGGGCTTGGCGTCCTTCAAACGCGGATCGTTCGATTCGACCATGACGCCATCGCCGCTGACGCCTTCTGGCAGGATATCGCTGTCGAAGCGCAATGAGATCGAACAGCCGCCGCTCAAATGCTCAAGCCGCCCGCCCTTGAAGTCGGCGGCGTACCCGCCGTAGTCCCATCCGAAGCCGCTGATGGTAAAGGGCTTGCCATTGACCTTTTCGACATAGTCGAGCGTCGAGCCGACGTGGATGCCTTCAGGCCCCGTCCAGGCGACGGCGCGATCCGCCGGTTCAATCCGCGATACGTGACGCATGGCCGCGTCCCAGAAGCTGATATAGAGCTTGCGCGATGGCACCATGGCGTAGAGCAGCAGCCCCCGGCTTTCGGTGCCTTCGGCGCCGGGGATCATGCCCAGTTGCGCATTGTTGCCATAAGCGACCGCAAGAGACTGATAGGTGTCGCCGACATGCACCGGCGTCAGGCAGTCAATCTTATTGGCGCTGACGGCTTCGGCAGGTTTACCGGAAGGCTCGCCCTCGGCTGGGACCGGCACCCACCGCTCGGACGTGGCTTTGACCGGCTTGCTCGGGCCGTCCGCCTTGTCCGAACAACCGCTGAAGGCCAGAACGGCCAATGCACAGATTACAGGATATGATCGCATCAAAGCTTCCCCTTGGCTCGGGACTATAGGCGTTAACCTCCTCGCCGCAAAGTCCCCTTGCCTTCCGCACCCGTAACCAGTAGTAACGCGGCCAACTTACCTCCTTCTTTGACAAGTTGAATCCATGAAAATCAACGCCAATACCATCAAGCCGGGCATGATCCTGGAGTATCAGAACGGCCTGTGGGCGGTTGTGAAGACCGAGCATGTCAAGCCGGGCAAGGGCGGAGCCTTCGCCCAGGTCGAAATGAAGAACTTGGTCACCGGCACCAAGCTCAATGAGCGCTTCCGTTCCGACGATACGGTCGAGCGTGCCGTGCTGGAACAGCGCGACCACTCGTTCCTGTACGAAGACGGCGACATGCTGGTGTTCATGGATCAGGAAAACTACGAACAGATCAGCCTGTCCAAGGAATGGGTCGGCGAAGACCAGGTCCGCTTCCTGCACGATGGCATGATCGTCGTCATCGAATCGCACGACGAAAAGCCGATCGGCATGAGCCTGCCCGACACCGTCGTCCTCGAAGTCGTCGAGACCGAGCCGACCATCAAGGGCCAGACCGCGTCTTCGTCCTACAAGCCCGCCAAGGCCTCCAACGGCATGCGCGTCATGATCCCGCCGTTCATGGGCGTCGGCGAACGCATCGTGGTCTCGACCGAGACCGGCGAATATATGAAGCGCGCGGATTAATGCGTTCGCACATCGATCCGATGTGCATGGAATTCAGTAACGGCAAACCTGGGCTCGAAGCGCGTCTTCGCCCAGGTTTGACTCTTTTTGGTAATGCGCGCCTTCGCGCCTGACACGGACACACTCCCATGACCGTTCTTCAATCCTCACTCATCCAGGTCATGGTCGGCGCCGTGCGCAAGGCCTGCAAGGGCATTTCGCGCGACTTCGGCGAGGTGACCGAACTTCAGGTCTCCAAGAAGGGTCCGGGCGACTTCGTCACCGCCGCCGACAAGCGCGTCGAAGCCGCCCTGTTCGAAGAACTCTTACGCGTCCGTCCGGGCTATGGCTTCCTGGGGGAAGAACAGGGCTTTGTCGAAGGCACCGACCGCACCCACCGCTGGATCGTCGACCCGATCGACGGCACAACCAACTTCATGCACGGCATCCCGCACTTTGCCTGCACGGTCGCCCTGGAACGCGACGGCGAAATCGTCGCCGGCGTCACCTATAACCCGATCCTCAATGACCTCTACTGGTCGGAAAAGGGCAAGGGCGCCTATCAGAACGACCGCCGCCTGCGCGTTTCGCAGCGCAAGCAATTCGATGAGAGCCTGATTGGCACCGGCCTGCCCTTCGTTGGCAAGCCCGGCCACGCCCAGGCTCTCAAGGAACTGCACCAGGTCATGCAGCGCACCGCCGGCATCCGCCGCAACGGCGCCTGCTCGCTCGACCTGGCCTATGTCGCCGCCGGCCAGTTCGACGGTTACTGGGAACGCGGCCTGAAGCCCTGGGACATGGCGGCCGGCATCCTGATGATCCAGGAAGCGGGCGGCAAGATCACCGACATCGATACCGAGGAGTCGCCGATGAACTCAGGCGAGATCGTCTGCGGCAATCCGGAAATCTACCCGCAACTTCTCGAAAAGCTGAAGCTTGCGAAGTAAATTTCCCGATTTGTTATACCAGCATTGTGATTGACAGCGCCGTCATGTGAGGCACACTCCCAAAAAAACATATTGGGAGACAATCATGACACTCACCCGCCGCACCGCTATCGGCGCGGGACTGGCCGCCCTGGCCACCGCGCCTTTCGCCGCCACCGCCGGGGAGGTTCCGGTTCCGCGCTCGAAATCCGGCGCGATTCTGGGCGAAGGGCCTTTGTGGTCCGAGCGCGACAGCACGCTCTACTGGGTCGATATCCGCGGCAAGAAGCTCAACGCGCTGGGTATCGGCGTTACGCTTGAGGGCGCGGATTCGTTCGGCGTCAAAAGCTGGGATATGCCGGACCTGATCGACTGGATCGTTTTGCGCAAGTCCGGCGGCTTTCTGGTCGGCATCCTGCGCACAGTCCATGCCTTGACGCTCGATCCCTTCAAGCTGACGCCGCTGTTCGAAATCGAAGCCGAGCAGACCGACAATCGCCTCAACGACGCCAAGGTCGATCCCCATGGCCGGCTGTGGACCGGCACCATGCACATGCCGTTCAATAAAAAGACGGCGGCGCTTTATCGCATCGATCCGGACCTGAGCCTGCATAAGGTCGATGCGCCCTATCTCTGCACCAACGGTCCGGGCTTCAATGCCGACGGCACGCGCATGTACCACAACGAAACCTCCGAAGGCATTTCGTACCAGTTCGATGTCGCACCCGACGGGTCGCTGTCGAACAAGCGCGTGTTTATGAAATTCGGCAAGGGCGAAGGCCTGCCGGACGGCGTGACCGTGGATGCACAGAATGGCATCTGGATTTCGCATTACAACGGCGGGCGGGTGACGCGCTTCAACGCTGACGGCTCGATCGACTTCGTCATTCCCATTCCGGCGAAGCAGTCGACCAGCATGACCTTTGCCGGCCCGAATCTCGATCGCATGTTCGTCACGACGGCCGCCCAACCGCCGGTCGACGCCGATGATCCGCAAGCCGGGACGCTGTTCGAAGTCCCGAAAGCGCTGCTGCGCGGCCATACCGGCCTGCCGACGGGTCAGTTCGCGGGGTAGCTCCCTCTCCCTGCTTGCGGGGTATAGCGCCAGCAGGGAGAAGGAATTAGCTCTCGAACTGCAACGACGCCAGCCGCTGATACAGCCCATCCCGCGCCATCAGTTCGGCGTGCGTGCCGCTATCGACCACGCGACCGCCATCCATGACAACGATGCGGTCGGCCTTGAGTACGGTCGCCAATCGATGGGCGATGACCAGGGTCGTGCGTTCGCGCATGGCTTCATTAAGCGCCGCCTGAACCAGGCGTTCGTTTTCGGCGTCGAGCGCCGAGGTCGCTTCATCGAGCAACAGGACCGCCGAGTTGCGCACGAGGGCGCGCGCGATCGACAGGCGCTGCTTCTGGCCGCCGGACAAGGACTTGGCGCGCTCGCCCAAGGGCTGCTTGAAGCCTTCCGGCAGGGCCTCGATGAACTGAAGCGCCTGCGCCTTGGCGGCCGCGAGCCGGACCTCGGTATCGGAGGCGTCCTCGCGGCCAAAGCGGATATTGTCCTCAGGCGAGCCTGAGAACAGCGCCGTGTCCTGCGCCACCAAAGACAGGCGGTCGCGGACATCTTTCGGATCGGCATTACGGATATCGACGCCGTCGAGCGTAATCACGCCGCTTTCGAAGTCGTAATAGCGTAGCAGCAGCTTGAAGACAGTCGATTTGCCGGCGCCCGACGGCCCGACCAGGGCCACTGTCTCGCCCGGGCGCACTTCAAGCGAAAAGTCGTTGAGCACCAACTGGTCTGGCCGCGACGGATAGGCGAAGGTCACGCCCGTGAACGCAATCTCGCCGCGCGGCTCCGGCAGGGTAGCCGGCCTTTCCGGCGCCTTGATCAACGGCTCGGAGCCCAGCAGCTCGTCGATCCGGCTCATGGCGCCGGCAGCCTTTTGCACATCGCCCCAGGTCTCGTTGAGATTGGCGACCGATCCGGCGGTAAAGACGGCCAGCATGACGAACTGGATCAGCACGCCGTTCGACATCCTGCCGGCCAGGACGTCCTGCGCCCCTAACCACAGCACAATCGCCGTGCCGCCGAAGACAAGCGAGATGACCATGGCGGTCATGGTGGCGCGGGTGGCGATGCGGCTGACCGACTTCCTGTAGGCGTCCTCGACGCTGTCGTTGAAGCGGGTTTGCGTGAAGCGTTCGCGGACGAATGCCTGCACCGTCTCCAGCGCATCGAGCGACTCGGTGGCGAAGCCAACAGCGCGGGCGAAGCGGTCCTGCGTCTCGCGCGTCACCTTGCCGACCTGGCGGCCAAAAACGATCAGCGGCACCAGCACCAGCGGGAAGATGGCCAGCACCATCAGGGTCAGTTTCGGGCTGACCACCATCATCATGATCAGGCCCAGCACGAACATCAACAGGTTGCGCAAGGCGATCGAGATCGAGGCCGCGACCAGGGTCTCGATAATCTGGATGTCGGCGGTCAGACGCGAGATCACTTCACCGGTGCGAATTTTCAGGAAATAGGCCGGATCGAGCTTGAGGATATGGGCAAAGACATCTTCGCGTATATCGGCAACGACGCGCTCGCCCAGGCGCGTGATAAAGAAGTAACGCAAGGCGGTGGCGACCGCCATCAGGAGCGCGACGCCGCCGAGGACCAGGAACCACCTGTTAAGCACGGCAATGTCGCCGGAGCCGAAACCGCTGTCGATCAGTTCGCGCGCCACGAAGGTCATGGCCGGCGTGGTCGTCGCCGAAATGACGAGGAAGACCAGCATCAGGGCAAGATCGACGGCCTGGCGTTTCATGTAGGGCCAAAGGCGGATTAATGGCCGCAGGTCACGCGTCTTTTCGCGGCGGCCGGCGGCGTGGCGAATCTGGCCGGCCAGTTCGGCGCCAGTGCTTGGGCGGTCCTGAATATCGCTTTGAGGAGTATTATCGGGCATCCGCCGTGCTTTAGAGGATTGGCCGGGGAATTGGAACCGGTCTGTTGAACGGGCGTTGCGACATATGCCCCCACCACCATCTGCCGAGTAACGAGGAGCTACGGGCGAGTAATTTCCTTGCATGGCAACGCGCCTTCATGTAAGAGCGCCGCTTCCGCTGACCACAGCTCAAACAATTCGGCGTCCGCACTCTGCTGGCTGGACGTGAAGGATCGCGAAAATGAAAAAAGAAGGCCACCCCGACTATCACTGGATCACCGTCACCCTGACCGACGGCTCGAGCTACAAGACGCGCTCGACCTATGGCAAGGAAGGCGCCGTGCTGAACCTCGATATCGACCCCCGTACGCACCCGGCATGGACGGGCGGCACGGGCACGCTGCTCGACCGTGGCGGCCGCGTTTCGCGCTTCAACAACAAGTTCGCCGGCTTCCTCAAGAAGTAAGCGACAAGCGAAATTGGAAAATGCGGCGTCCTCGGGCGCCGCATTTTTGTTTTGGAGGAAGAGCATGGTGTTTCGCTGGGGATACGCGCTGGCCACGGCCGCGGTGTTCTGCATCGAGTTGGCGATCGCCATCTTTCTCAACGATCCCCTGATCCGACCGCACGTCGGCGATGCCCTGGCGGTTATCCTCGTGTATCTGGGTTTGCGGACCATCTTGCCGTGGCGGCCACTGCCGGCGGCCTTGACGGCGCTGGGTGTCGCGTTTGCCATCGAGCTTGGACAGTTGTTCCACATCCGCGACCTGCTCGACCTGTCCGACAGCGCATTGGTGCGGTTCACGCTTGGCGGCGTGTTCGACGTAAAGGACCTTGTCTTCTATACGGCCGGCGCCATCCTTGCCCTGGTCGTCGAAGCCGCACGCCGCGAGCGCATCGCCTGATTCTGTGTTAATCAGGCGAGATGCACACCCCCTATGACGGCACGTCCAAACTGTTCACGATCGGTCTGAAGCCGCTCGACCTCGCCGACTGGATCGAGTGCGACCAAGCTTTACGCGCCTATCTCGACGAAAAAGACCGGCTGATGACCCGGGTGCCGCATGAGGTTTTCGCCGCCTTGCCTGGCAGCGAAGCCGCGCAGGACGAAGTCCTGATGCTGCTGGCCGATTACCTGCCCGAACGTTTCCCCGACATCTATCAGCGCATGGGGCCACAGATCGATATTGTGCCGGCCTTTCGCCGCATCCGGCTCGATGACCCGCTAATGCCGCGCCTGCTTCTGGCGTCCGCGTTGGTGCAGGAAGATCTGGTCATCCTGCAAAAACGCGAGGATGGCTGGACGGTGACGGCAGGCGCATTGGCCTTTCCGTCGTCGTGGCGCCTGTCGGACAAGCTGGGCAAGCCGATGCACGATGTCCATGGTCCAGTGCCGGACTTCAACGCCGGTACGCGCAACGCCATGATGATCGAGCGCATGTTCGATAACCTGAAACCCGAAATGCCGGTGATGCGCTGGAACTGGTCGCTGTATGGCGACGATGTGCTGCATCATCCCGAAGCTGGCAATGGCGGCCGCCGTTTCGGCGAGGGCGAAATCGCCGAGCACGTTTATCTGCGCGTCGAGCGCCAGACCTTGCGCAAGCTGCCGCAATCGGGCGCGATCCTGTTCACCATCCGCATCTATGTCGATCCGCTGGAGGCGCTGGACAGCCACGCCGACGGGCCTGCGATTGCGCGCGCTCTGATCACGCAAATCCGCGAACTGACGCCCGAGCAATTGGAATACAAAGGCTTGGCGTTGGAGAAGGAAAGCGTAATCCGGCGGCTTAAGGAAATAGTAGAAACGCGCTGAAAACCCTCCTCCCTGTCGCGCAGCGATGGGGAGGTGGCATCGAGCGTAAGCGAAGATGACGGTGGGGGGCGGCTCCGACGGAATACCCCACCACCGCATCGCGCCGGTGGCCTCGGCGGCAGCCAAAGCACCGCCTTGTGCGATCTCTCCTCCCCATCGCTACGCGACAGGGAGGAGCGATCGCGCATAACGATTCCTAAGCAGCGAGTTGCTCTTTGACTCTTTCAGCAAGAGTTTTGATGTCCAACGGCTTCGGCAGGAATGAGACGTTCTTTTCCTCTTCCAGCAGATCCGAGAATTCCGATTCGGCATAACCCGAGATGAACATGACCGGCACATTGCCGATCAGCGGCCGGGCGCGCTTCAGCATCGACGGACCGTCGAGGCCGGGCATGATGACGTCAGAAATCAGCAGGTCAAAACGCCCGCCCTCGGCCTCGATGATCTCAAGCGCCTGTTCGCCGTCCTCGGCCTCCAGCACCTCGTAGCCGCGCTGGCGCAGCAGGTGGGCAGCGATGCCGCGTACGATCTGCTCGTCCTCGACGAACAGGATGCGGCCGACGCCCGACAGGTCCTTCGGCACCGGCTTGGCTTCGGCCACGGGCTTGGGCGCCGCCAGTTCCTTTTCGGTCTCGATCCAGACGGGTAAGAAGATGCGGAAGGTCGCGCCCTGCCCCATCTTCGAATCGATCAGGATATGGCCACCGGCCTGGTTGATGATGCCATGCACGGTCGACAGGCCAAGCCCCGTGCCCTCGCCCAGCGGCTTGGTGGTGAAGAACGGCTCGAAGACCTGCGAAATGATTTCCGGTGGGATCCCTGGACCGGTATCGCTGACTTCGATCAGGGCGGCGCCTTGTGCCGGCGCTTCGGGCCAGCCGCGCGCCTTGGCTTCCGCCTGGCTGAGCGGTGCCGTGCGGATCATGACCTTGCCGCCCCCTTGGGCGCGCATGGCGTCGCGGGCGTTGACGACCAGGTTCATCATGACCATTTCCATCTGCCCCTTGTCGACATGGACATTGGGCAGGTTCCGGCCGTATTCGGTCTCCAGCTTCACGTCTTCACGCACCAACCGGCGCAACAGAACTTCGGCTTCGGAGACCATCTCACCGACATTGAGCGTCACGCGCTTGACCGTCTGCTTGCGCGCAAAGGCCAGCAGGTTGCGCACCAGGTCTTCGGCGCGGGCGATGATCTGGCGAATGCCGTTCAGGTCCTCATAGGACGGATCGCCGAGGGGGTGGTTGAGCAGCAGCTGGTCGTTGCGAAACTTGAAGCCGGTCAGGAGGTTGTTGAAGTCGTGCGCCATGCCGCCCGCGACTTGGCCGATGGCCTGCATCTTCTGCGACTGGATGAGCGTGGTCTCCAGCTTCTTCTGTTCGGAGACGTCGAAGAGATAGAGCGTGAATCCACCGGCTACCGGCGAGACATAAATCTGGATCGGACGATCGGCCTTGGTGCGCAGTGAAATGTCGAACGGCCCGGTCTTGCCGCCATCGCGACTGACAGCCAGGCGCTCGATCAGGTCGGCGCGCGAATTGTCGTGGACCAGTTCGCCGAACGTCCGCCCGGCCAGCGTGTCGGGGTTCTGCTCGGTCAATTGCGCGAAGACGCGGTTGAATTCGCTGATGTGGGCAGAAAAGACGTCGTCGCCCATGACCAAGGCGGCGCCGAATGGCGCGGCTTCGGCAAACGTGTCGAGCTTGGCTTCGGCCAGCGGCTCTGGCGGCGTTTCCGGTTGCGGGTTGGACTGCGGCGCATCGCCGGCGACCCGGCCTTCGTGCTTCAGCATGACGCCCTGGCCCAGCACGCCTTGCGATCCGGCGCGCACCAGCACCAGGTCTTCGCCCAGACGCGACACGACCATTTCGAAATCAAAGCCGCCCAGCTTGACGAGGGCGCGGCCCATGCCATTGGCCTTGGCTTCGCGCATGGCGACGAAGAGCGACGGCGCCTCATCACCCTGCGGCAGGCGTTTCGCCCCCCCGCCGGCCTCGGTCCAGGCAGCGTTGGCGGCGACGATATGACCATCATAGCCCGCGACCGCAGCGGCTTCTTCAAGGGAGCCGACGAGATCGGCGGCGCGAAAACCTTCATTGGTCAGGATTTCGGTGTCGCTGGAAAAGGTGAACATGCTGAGGAAGATGACGACCGCGAAGGTCATCAGGAAGATGGCCAGCAGCAGCCCGGCCGGCAGGTGACCGGCGACCAGCCACACGGCGATGCAGGCAAAGACCACGACGGCCGACACAATGCTCAGTGTCCAGACATTTACCGCCTCGCGGAAGCGCGCCACGGTAAAGCGGTCACGCCAGCTGGGAGATGCGACCTCGGGCTGGTCGGCAGGGTTCATCGGTCGTGCGGACAAAACGGTTACCTCACGGTACAGGGACGCGGCGAATCACGGATGAGTTTAGCGCATTTGGAGAATTCGCGCGCGTCAAGAAAGGTTGCCTTAAAAACCTCTGCGCTTGCGGGTCAGAACGAAGCTGATCAGCCTGGCGACCGCGGCGAAATGTTCTTCCGGAATGACCTCGTCGATATCGATGGCGGCATAAAGCGCGCGCGCCAGGGGCGGATCTTCGACGATCGGCACCTCATGCTTGCCGGCCTCTTCCCGGATTTTCAGGGCCAGCGCGTCGACGCCCTTGGCGACGCAGACGGGCGCGGCGGTTTCACCGGCCTCGTAGCGCAGGGCGACGGCGTAGTGGGTCGGGTTGGTGACGACCACGGTGGCGGTGGCGACATTCGCCATCATGCGGCGGCGGCCTTTTTCCATGCGCAGTTGACGCAGCTTGGCCTTGATGTGCGGGTCGCCTTCGGTTTGCTTGTATTCTTCCTTCTGCTCTTCCTTCGACATCTTCATTTTCTGCATGAAGCGGAAACGTTGCAGCATGTAGTCGGCGCCGCCGCCGACGAACAGAAAGATGCAGACCGAGATGGCCAGGACCAGCAGGATGTCGCGGCAGTAGGGCAGGATCAGCGCCGGCGACACATGCGTCAGGCTGACAATGCCATTCAGCCGGTCCTTGAGGACATTCCAGACGATGATGCCGGTGACGATCAGCTTAAGCAGGGTTTTGCCGAACTGGATGAGGGCGTCGGGCCCGAACAGTTTTCCCAGTCCCGCGATCGGGTTGAGGACGGCGAAGTTGGGCTTCAGCTTTGACGGCGTGAACATGAAGCCCGTCTGCATGACATTGCCGGCGACACCCAGGAACAGGGCGCCGCTCATGACCAGGATCAGGACCGGCAACACGCTCATCAGCAGATCGCGGAAGATGGTCATGCCACCGTCGCCGTCCATCGAGTTCAGCAGCTGTTCCGGATGCGCTATGAAGGGCAGCAGGTCGCGCGCCAGGTCCATGCAGATGGACGGTCCGGCAAAGGCCAGGACACCCACCGCACCGATGAGCGACATGGCCTGCGGCAGGTCCTGCGACTTTGCAACGTCACCCTTCTCCCGCGCCTGCTGGAGTTTTCGGGCCGAGGCCTCTTCGGTCTTGTCCTCCTGATCGCCACCCTCAGCCATGTTTCAGGCCTCCTGTGGCGATCAGGCAAGGCCAAGCGGCCGTCGCTGCGGGCGCGCTCAAGGAGCAGAGCGTTAGCGCATCGCCCAATGCAGCGAGCCCGTGCGGCGCCTGAGCACAAATATGTTCGCCACCCTCAGCCATTTCCGTTCCTTATGAAGACAGCGAGGAAATCCTGGTAGTGCTCGATGAAGAGCATGCCGATGGCGCCAAGGCTGAGCGCCATCAGCGCTAGGCCCAGCAGGACACTGAGAGGGGTGGCGGCGAAGAAGACCGGAAAGTTCGGCATCATGCGGCCGACAAAGCCGACCGCGATGTTGAAGATCAGGCCGAAGGCGAGCAGCGGCGCCGCCATCTGCATGGCCAGTACGAAGCTGCGCGAAACCGTCTGGACCATGAGGGTCACCGCGTCGCCGACCATCACCGATTTGGTGGCCGGGAAGACGGTGAAGGAATCGACCATGGCCCGGATGAACAGGTGGTGCAGGTTGGTCGCATAGATCAGCACCAGGCCGAGCATGGCCATGAAGGTGCCGAGGCTGGTCGACGGCTGCGCCTGGGCCGGGTTGGCGGTCTGGGCGAAGGATAGGGTCGTCTGCAACGACATGATTTCTCCGGTGGTGACCATGGCGTACATGAGCACGCGCATCAGGGTTCCCAGCATCAGGCCGATAATGACTTCGTGCAGGACCTGGCCCGTCATGCCGCCTAGGGTCAGCGGCATGGGCGGCAGGGTATGGCGCACGATCGGCGTCACAACGACGGCCAGTACCAGCGCGAAGCTCAGGCGGTAACGCGGCGGCACGGCCTGGTCACCGACGCCCGGCATCAGCATGATCAGGCTGGACAGCCTGATGAAGATCAATCCGACGGCCCACAGCTCGGCGGAGGTGCCAAACATGGACGTGAGCTCGCTGCCCGGCGTGGCCGCCAGGGGTGCCAGGCGCAGCGGAGGCGCCGCCAACAGCATCTTACATGCTCGCGATGCGGTTCATGACCTGGTGCATGAAGCTCGACAACAGGGCCCCCATCATGGGCAGGAAGAGCAGCAGGGCAACGAAGATGGCAATGATCTTCGGGGCGTAGATAAGGGTCTGTTCCTGGATCTGGGTCAGGGCCTGGAACAGGCCGATCGCCACCCCGACAACGAGGCCTACCAGAAGGATCGGCGTGCACAGCTGGATCGTCAGCCAGATTGCATCGCGTCCAAAAGCCAGAACCTCGCCACCGTTCATCGTTACTACCCTGGTCTACGCACCCGGCAAAACTTGCCGGGCATACCCTGCGGAAATTGCCCTGTGCACGGTTAATAGCGCATTAAGGATGGAGAGATTCTTTGTAGGAGGCGAGTGGGATATCAGGCGGCCTTCCCCCTTCCGTCATCATCGGCCAAAGGCCTCGATGCCACCTTCCCCGTGAACGGGGAAGGAAAAGTCCCGGACGGGCCCGCGCCCAAGATGGATTGAATAACTTGGGAGCTAGGCCGTGATGCTGAGTCGAAAACCGTGATTGCATGAGCACCCGCAGCGACGTGTACTTAGGTACACGAGCAAGGGCGCGGAAGACGATTGCGGTTTGCAGACCAGCAGCGTGGCCTAGATGGGCATGCGCATGATTTCCTGGTAGGCCGAGATCACCTGATCGCGGATGGCGATGACGCTTTGCAACTGCGTCTCGGCCGAAGCGACGGCGGTGACGGCGTCGATCAGCTCGACCCGGCCTGACTGCTGGCCAGCCATCATGGTTTCGGCGCCTTGCGTCGCCTTGTAGGTCTGCTCCAGGGCGCCCTGCAGCATCTTGCCGAAGTCCGGACCTTGCGCAGCTTGCGCCCCGTCATCACTGATGGCGGCGGCCTGTTGCTTGATGGCGGCGCCATAGGCGCGGGCGGCGATCAGGGCATCCATGGTTTAATCTCTTACTGCTGGAGGATGTCGAGCGTCTTGGTTTTCATGGCGCGCGCCGTGTCGATGACGTTGAGGTTGGCCTCATAGGCGCGCTGCGCTTCGCGCATGTCCATGGTTTCGATCAGCGAATTGACATTCGGCTTCTTGACGTAGCCTTCCGCGTCGGCCGCGGGGTGGGCGGGATCGTATTCCATGGTGAATTCGGACGTGTCCGGAACGACCTGGGCCAGCTTGACGCCGGTTGCGCCATCGATCGGCGCCGCGGTGAAGACCGGCTGCTGGCGGCGATAGGGATCCCCGCCCTTCACGCGGCTGGTCGAATCCGAATTGGCGATGTTTTCCGCGATGATACGCATCCGTGCCTGCTGCGCCTTCAGCGCCGAGGCCGCGACCGCCATGGTCTGATCGGAATGAATAACCGGCTTTACCATTTGATACTCCTACTTGCCATCGTCTTTCAGGGAGTTACCGTCCCGGGGGCCTCGCCGCCATGCGCACCATGGCCAGCGACTTCTGATAAAAACCGACCGCCGCGTCGAACTGCATGCGGCTTTCGGCCATCTTCAGCATCTGTTCCTCGAGCACCACGGAATTGCCGTCCATGGTGGTTTCCGAGTCGAGCGCCGTCACTTCGCGCGCTGAATTAGGCTTGAAGCCTTCGATCTGCAGGTGCGCGGCATTGGTCGTCGCCATGCCGAGCTTCCCGCCCCCCTCCGCCTGCCCCTTCATCAGGGTGTCGAAGTTCTGCGCGGCCAGGTCGCGCGGCTTGTAGCCGGGCGTGGAGGCGTTGGCGACGTTTTCCGCCACCAGCTTCTGCCGCCCGCTCAGCCAGCCCATGCGGGTCTGCAGCGCGTCGAGGAAGTTTATGCCCGAAGCCATGACCGGCCCTTTCCTTTTTGCGATTGCCCGACTCACTCTACAAGGGACAATTCGCCTGTATGGGGCAAATAATGCCCACCTTTTGGTTAACAAAGGCTTGCCGGTAAACGGCCCGTTAACCAAGAGGCTTAACTATGCAATGGAAACAGGTTCGGTGGCGTGATGGACTGGATGGGATTACTGCGTGCGATCTTCGCCCTGGCCATTGTGCTGGGCCTGATCCTGTCGCTTGCCTGGGTCCTGAGACGGTATGCCCCACAGCTGATGGCGCGTCTTCAGGCGCCGCGCGGCCGCCGGCGCCTTCAGGTCGTCGAGACCCTGGTGCTCGACCCTGCCCGCCGGCTGGTGCTGGTCCGGCTCGATGACGAGGAAAGACTGCTGCTGCTCGGGGACGGCCGCGAACTGATCGAGCCGCGCACCAGGCCGGCTTCACAGTCGCCCGTTGCGGAGCCCATTGCCGAAGCGCCCCGCGCCCGTCCCTCGCCTCGCCCCCTCAAGAGACAGGACGCCAATGACGACCTGTTCTGAGAAAGCCGCGTCCACTCCGAAGCCGATAGGCTCCGGCAAGGCCGACCGGCCGTCGCTGCAAGCGCGCTCAAGCAGCGAAGCGTTAGCGCATGACCAAATGCAGCGAGCCCGTGCGGCGCCTGAGCACAAAAAAAGTAACCTGAAACAGAACCTGATCATCCTGGCGGTCTTCGTCGTCGGGTTCGCCATGATGATTTTTCCGTATCAGGTCTTCGCGCAGGAACTGAACGTCAATCTCGGCAACGGCGGCAGCCTGTCGGCGCGAGTCGTCCAGATGATCGGGCTGATGACGGTGCTGTCGCTGGCGCCGTCGATCGTCATCATGTCGACCTCGTTCATCCGCATTGTCGTCGTGCTGTCGCTGCTGCGGACCGCGCTCGGCCTGCAGCAGAGCCCGCCAAACGCGGTCATCATTTCGCTGGCCCTGTTTCTGTCGGCCATCGTCATGGCGCCGACCTATGAGCGCGCCTACAACGAAGGCATCCGGCCCCTGATGGACCAGGAGATGGAATTGCCGCAGGCCTTCGAAGCGTCCAGCATCCCGCTGAAGGGCTTCATGCTGGGCCAGGTCGACCAGAAGGACCTCGGCCTGTTCGTCCGCCTGTCCAAGATTGAGATGCCGAAGGACCAGATGGACCTGCCAGTGCGCGTGGTCACGCCGGCCTTCATGATTTCCGAACTTAAAAAAGCCTTCCAGATCGGCTTCTATCTCTTCGTTCCCTTCCTGGTGATCGACCTTGTGGTCGCCAGCGTCCTGATGAGCATGGGTATGATGATGTTGCCGCCGGTTGTGGTATCATTGCCGTTCAAGCTGATCTTCTTCGTGCTGGTCGATGGCTGGCACCTGGTCGCGGGTTCCCTGGTCGAAAGTTTCCGGCCACCGATCGGAGGGGGGTAACGGCATGGATGCGTTTCTGAAACCCCTGTTCGACAAGAACGAGCAAGGCGTCATCTTTTACCCCATGGGCAACAAGGCCCGGCCCCATCCGGTCAATCCATCACAGGTCGAACAGCTGCGCACCGCGACGGCCGTGACGGTGGTCATTGTCGGGCTGATGGCGGTCGGCGGCTTTTCCTACGCCATCGGTGTGACCCTACTGATATTGATAACACCCGGCGGGATAGAGGGTTTCACCTTCGATCCCCGGCTGCTGTATCTCGGCGACGTCGTGCAACTGATCTTCATCGCCATCGTCATCCTGATCTACCGCGCCGTGGTCGAAGGGATCCTGCGAAGGCCTTAGCGATATGTCCACCGGCATGCAAAAGCCGTGGCGTGCGACCGCCACGGCTTCCTTATTCTCGCACCATTCTATCAGCGGCCTGAGACATCGATAAAGGGCACCGCCCCGCCCGTCGTGGTCGGCAGTTTGCCGTCCCACTTTTCGATGGCGCGCAGCTGCACGACCTGCGGGCTCGAAGCGATCGACTGCGCCAGAAGGCGGTTGGCCTCGGCCTGGCCGCGCGCCTCTTCGATCTTGGCATCGGCCTGGGCCTTGGCGACCGCGATCTGGGCTTGCGCCGCGGCGGCATCGGCGTCCGCCTTGGTCTTGGCCTGGATCGAGTCGAGGATGACCTGCGGGTAGCGGATGGTGCCGATCCAGTCGAGCTGGCTGATATTGACGCCCTGCGGCTCCCATTTGCGGTTGACGCGGGCCAGGGCCTTCTGGATCACCTGCTGGCGGCCGCCGCGATAGAGGTATTCGACGCTGACCAGTTCGGTCTCCGCCGCGATGGCCGAGCGCACGTCATTGCGGATTGGCCCCTCGAACAGCTGGTCGAAGGTCAGGCGATAGCGGGTGTACAGCGCCGGCGCCTTGGTACGGTCGATGCGCATGACCAGTTGCACGTCGGCCGTCATCGGCAAGGCGTTGTTGTCCGAGAAGTTGATCTCCTCGTTCTCCGGCCCGCGCTCGTCCTGCTCGCGCGTATAGGTATAGGTGCGCTGGATTACCGGGAATTCGGCGATGCGCTCGCCGACCAGGTTCAGGTGCCAGCCGGACGGCAGCGGTGCCGGATCGACGCCGGCATTGGGGCCCAGGGTGCGGATCTTCACGCCGACATTGCCGGGCTGGATGGTCTGGCCGCACGACATCAGGCTGACGCCGGCTATAAGCAACACGCCGACTATGGCGGAGATGCCGCCGATCCTGGCCGGAAAGCGGAACGGCACTTTCAGATTATTGTTCATGGATGTCCCTCATGCGGACCGTTTGCGGTCCGCTCCTTCTTTGCGTTGGGATGGAAGATAACGCAGGAAGATGCGCGCTCTCTTAACGAGAGGGTCTTGAGGTCAGATTTCCGGGGGCTTGATCGCGTATAAAGCAAATATGGGCTGGAGCCGAGATTTCGACTAGGACGCCGCGCATTCTCTTGCGGCTATGCTCATTTCAACTAAACGATCAGTGTCTTTCTATTCAACGTTCCCGCTGTATCTCTTGGGAACAAATATATAATACATGGGCGCGCGGCTCGCTTGAAGCGAAACCGGACAGAGATAACAAAGATGTGATTACGCTTTTGCCGCAGCCGGTGCGGCGGGCGCCGGCGTGCCCTTCTCGCGGAAGCGCTTCTTCATGCCGGCCACCCAGCCGGCGAAACTGTCGGTCGCGGCGGCGGCGGCGGCGAAGTCGCGGCCGGTCAGGTCGCCGCCGTCGAGCGGCGCCAGGGCCACGCGCAGGGCGTCGGGCGACGACGCCGTAGCGGCGAATTTCAGCCAGCGGTCCGACATGCGGGTCAGGCCCTTCTGGTCTTTCAGGAGGCTATAGGCGACGCCGGCGCGGATCACCCGGCCCTCGTCGCTGAGGCTCAAGGCCGCGTCCTTCTTGTAGCGGTCGCCTAAGCGGCGTTCGAGAATGGCAGCAGCCCTCAACCAATCCTGCTGGGCCCAGTAGATATCGGCGCGGACGTCGTCGGCATCGGGCGAGGCGTCCTTGCCAAGCACCTCCAGCGCTTCTTCGGGCTTGCCCAGTTGCAGCAGGGCGCGCGCTTCCAGCACCCGGCGTTCGGTCGCGATCGTCTTGGGCAGGAGCGTCGTTCGCGTCTTCCACAAGGCCTGCAGCGCCTTTTCCGGCGCCCGGTTCATCAAATGAATGGCGGCCAGGTCAGCGGCGACGGCCGATTTGGCCACGCCGTCAAGGCGATTATCAATCTGATATTGCAACAGGTCCGCCGCCTGGGTCAGCAGATCGACATCGACCAGCCGGCGCACGATCTTGCGCACCATCTGGTCGCCGTCGGTGCCCACGGGGGTCAGTTCGCGGAAATCGTTGAACAGGCCCAGCGCCTCGACCGGCTGCAGGCCGTCGGCCATCCCGCCCAGGAAGAGGTTGCGGAAGGACTGGTTGAGCGTGTCCTGGATCTGCACAGCCTGCGGATCATTACCGAACTGCTTGCCGGCGGTGCGCAGGACCTGGAGTGCATCGCGGTAACGACCCTGGCTCAGGTAGATCTGGCCCATGCTGCCGATGACCTGAAGCTCGGTGCCATCGCCGCGCCAGCGGAAACGAAGGGAGTCGAGCGTCTTGAGGGTTTCGTCGGCCCGGGCCTTGCCCAACTCGTATTTGAGGCGCGCGGCATTCATCATGGCCGGGGCGGCGATGGCGTCGTCCGAGGCGCGCGACACGGCTTCGAAGACGTTGAGCGCGCGACGCTTGTCGCCCGACGCTTCGATGATCTGGCCATAAATCGCGTAGGCGGCAAGCTTCTGCAAGGGCGTGCCGTCTTGATTGACGGCGTAGACGATCATCTTGTCGGCCGTCTTGAGGTCCTTCTGGCGCATCGACGCGTCGGCATAGGCGGCGCCGAACTTCATCCGCCATTCGACCGGGAACTGGTCCATGGCCTTCAGGCCCGCCTGGAAGTCCTTGACGGCGTCGGCGAAGTTGCCGGCCTTGTATTCGGCGTAGCCTTCCCATAGCCGCGCCGCCGGATCGGCCGACAGTTGCGGGGAACTGAGATCGCCCTTGGCGTCAGCATAGCGGCCGGTCAGCATCTTGGCGGCGACGCGCAGGCCTCGCACCTGCGGATCGTCGAGCGAGCGCGGGTTCTGGCGCGTCAGCATGTTGAGCACGCCCTGGGCTTCGTAGTGCATGCCCTGGCCGACCAGAAAACGCGCGAGGGCCAGGCGTGCTGTGTTCGGGCCGGCGGCGCCCAGTTGCGCCTCGTCGGCGGCCAGGACCTGGAGCGCGCTGTAACGCGGCAGGAAGCCCTCCTCGGGCTTCGCCGACCAGTCGGGGTTCATCAGGCTGGCGAACAGAGCGTTCTTGTATTCCAGCCGGGAATCGTCGGGCTTGGCATTGGGATCGAGCGGCGACAGGGTCAGGCCGTCGGGCCGGGAGATTTCGATCAGGTCGCCGTCGACCTTCACCTTGACGTCGGGCGTCATGCGCTCGACGACCACGCCTTGTGCCGTCGACGGCAGGGTCGCTTCCAGGGTCTGGCGCGTAACCGCCATGTTTTTCACGGGGCCGCGCGCGGTAATCACGGCCATGCGGTCGCCGACGCTGGGGTCGCGGATCCAGGCGACGCGCGTGACGCCGGCCATGTTGACATTGAGGCTGGGCACACCGGTCGAATCGTCGCGGATGATCGCCCCCTGCGACGCCTTGTTGTCCAGCGCCTTGCCGCCCAGCCGCACGCGCCAGGTCATGCCGTCGCTGTTGACCGACAGGCTGCCGGTCGACGGCGCCTTGAGCCGCATGGCGGTGAAGCCGTCATTGCGCGTCCATTGCACGTCCTGGACGACAGCGCCGTCCTTCAGTTCGGCCGGCAGGCGCAGGTCGGCCTCGCCGTCGAAGACGATCCAGACCGACTCGCCGCGCCGGAAAACGGCCGAGGCGACCGGCCCCGGGAAAGCGAAGGCGATGTCGCGCCCGCCTTCATTGCTGGCGACTTCGACCAGAACCTGCGGCGCGGGCTTGGCGGCCTCGGCGGCGGGCTTTTCGAGCTTCTTGGCATCGGCGGCAAGGATGTCCTGCAGGCTGACGCTGACCGAGCCGGTCTTCGCCTGCTTCGCCAGGTCCTGCTTGGCCTTATCCGGATCGATCTGCACGAAGACGGCGCCGTCGGCCCGGCCAAAGCGCGTCTCATAACCGTCGACGACCTTTAGCCACAGTTCGGTGGCGCGGGCATCGCTTTTGACATCGACACCCGCAATGCCGATCGGCGGGTTGGCGCGCATGTCGCCAAGGTCCGGCTTGACGCTGCCCGGCAGGCGGATGACGATCTGCCCGCCCTGACGGCGGACCGACGCCCTTGAGCCGACGCTGCCGTAGATTTCGATACGGCCCGACTGGGCATTGCGGCCGGTGCGAATATCGATTTCGGTGCGCGGGGCGATATTGAGATTGAGCGGGTCGCCAATGGCGAAGCCGGCAAGGCCGAAGCTGGCGGCCGCGACCAGGGCCGCGGTCGCCCCAAGGGCCTTGCCCAGCGACATCGGGGCCTGAGCCGGCGAAGCTTTCAGTTTGCGGCGTGCAGCCTCCAGCCCCCCGGTTTCGGGAGCTATACAGTCCGAAGAGGATTTACGGGCGTGACTCATCACCCGCAAACATGCCTAATCGGCGTTTAATGGAGGTTAACAAAAGGCGAAATATTTCCTAAATAAATTCAATGCTTATTGTTTCAATTCAGCGAATTCGCCGGGTCGAAGGCACGCGCAATCCCGCTGATTTTAGAATCTCTTGCCGTCCCGGGAATGTCTGAGGTATCAGGTTCCTGTTCTCATACACGCGTTATGTGGGAGAGAACATGGCGGGGGCCTGTTTGTGAACGAAATCTTCAAGGCTATTGTTCGGCGCTGCGACGGCATGCTGGCGCCGGCGGTCTACGAAAAAATCTACCAGGCCGCATTGGCCGGGGGCACCATTGTCGAAGTCGGTACTGGCCTTGGCGCCGGCACCGCGGCCCTTGCGCTGGGCTTGCGCGATGGCGGCCGCGTCGGCCGGGTCTACACCTTCGATCCGATGCTGGGAGGGCCACGGCGCGCCCTTCGTGGCGTCCAGAAGCGCGTCGACACGGTGCGGGACAACCTGGCGGCTTTCGATGTTGATCACCTGGTTCAGATCATTCCGGCGACACTGGCCGAAGGTCTTCACGTCATACCGCCTTCGGAGGATATTTCGGTCCTCATGCTGGATGCCGACGGGCGCATCGATCGCGACATACTGCTTCTGGAAAAACGCATACCGGCGGGCGCGAAAATCATAATCGACGATAATGTCGACCTTGTCCGCCTCTCGAAAGCGGCTGGATTTAATTACCGCGTGGACGCCAAGATGCGTCTCACCTTTCTCCTGCTGGAATGGCTGCGCAAGGAAGACTTCATCAACACTGGAGAGCTGGTCGGAAACACCTTGTTTGCGGAACGGCAAAGCGGAGGCCCCCCCTATCGCTCTCCGGCGCCCTGGAGGCCTACCGCGAGCTGGTTTTCACAAATGCCCGTCATACGCCAGGCATGGCGTTGAGAAAGACCGTTGTGAATGTCCTGGAGAACGCAAGTCCCGCCTTGCTGCAGCACCTTCGGGTGCTGAAGAGACTGCGCGCCAGGTAGCAAAACAGCATCTGTTGCGATGTTCAGCAAATGCTCACCCCCTGCTCATGGCGCTCACCGGCAGACGGGATAGAGATGGGCCTCTATTTGCTGGAGGCAATCATGATGGAAAACGTAAGACCCGGCGGACGCGACCGCTGGAAGATCGCGGTGTGGGCGGCGGCCGCCGGACTTTGGTTGACACCGCTGATCGCCATGCGGTTCACGAACGAAGTCGTCTGGGACGCGTTCGACTTTGCTGTGTTCGGAGCCATGCTGCTGAGCGTATGCGGCCTGCTGGAACTGGCGACGCGGATGTCGCGCAGCGTCTTCTACCGGCTGGGCTTCGCTCTTGCACTGGTGGCGGGCTTCGTCCTCATCTGGATGAACCTGGCCGTGGGCATTATCGGCTCAGAGGACAACCCCACCAACCTGATGTACGCGGGCGTCCTGGCCATAGGCGCAGCGGGGGCCGTCCTTGCACGGCTCAAGCCACAGGGCATGGCCATCGCGCTCGTCGTCATGGCGGTGGCGCAAGGCCTGGTCTCGGCGACCGCCGTATTATCCGGCTATTTCACTGTACCGCTGGATGCCGCCTTCATTGCCGTCTGGCTGCTGTCGGCATGGCTGTTCCACACCGCCGCCCGCCAGACTATGTGAAGATCAGGTCGTCCTTCGTCACGACGGCGCCGTTGCTGATGAGGGCAAGCTCGAACGCTGCTCCGGCGCCATCGCCATCCGCGTCCCAATAGAGGCGCTGTCCGGCGGCGTTCCAGACGAACTGCGCGCTTGAACCCACGGCGGCTGAGCCTTCGGTGAACTCCGAAGCCGTCAGGACATGGCCGCTGGCAAAGCCATAATCCGCGCCCGAAAAGACCAGACGGTCGGTCCCGTGCTGGAAATCAACGACGTGGTCGTGGCCGTTGACCGAAACCGATGAGAAGACGAAGGCATCCGCGCCCGCGCCGCCGCCCAGGACATCCTGGCCATGGCCGCCGGTCAGGGTGTCGGCGCCATTGCCGCCCGACAGCCGGTCGTGGTCGTTGCCGCCGTCAAGCGCGTCATTGCCGTCCCAGCCATAGAGGCTGTCATTGCCGAGCCCGCCCGACAGAACATTGTTGCCGCTGTTGCCGTTCAGGCTGTTGCTCAAGCCATTGCCCGTGCCGCTGAGATCCGCCGTACCGGTCAGGATCAGGGTCTCGACATTCGGCGTGAGGGCGAAGTCGATCGACGACCGGACAGTATCATTGCCTTCGTCGGGCACTTCATAGACCCGGTCACCGATATGATCGACCACATAGGTGTCATCCCCGGCCAGGCCAAACATCTGGTCGTTGTCGATACCGCCATCCAGCCAGTCATTGCCCTGTCCACCGACCAGCGAATCCCAGCGTTCTCCGCCGAGCAACGTATCGTTGCCTACCCCGCCGTTCAGGGAATCGCCGCCGGCGCCGCCCGAGAGAAGGTCATCGCCGTCTTCGCCACGCAGCGTATCGATATCGGCGCCGCCATAAAGCGAGTCGTTGCCGCCGTCGCCAACCAGCAGGTCATTGAGCAGCCCGCCAAAGAGACTGTCCGCGCCATCTCCGCCCCGCAGGATATCGTGGCCACCCGCGCCATCGACCGTGTCGTTGCCGCCCAGCGCATGGATCTCGTCGGCGCCCGGCGTGCCTGTCAGAAAGTCGGCGTCTTCGGTCGGGTCGGGCGCAAATATCCGCGCTTTGATGGAGGAACCGCTGCTGTCGCCCAAGGTCCCGCCGAAATCGGTCCACTCGACGACGAAGCCCCCTCCCTTGAGACCCGAGACAGTCGTAGACACTTGCGCGCCGACCGTCTGCTCATTGACCAGGAACTCGTCGCCGACCGGGTTACCGTCTGCATCGAAAACCTTTGCATGAATGGCCCAGTCGTCGGCATCACCGAACTGCCCGCTTGAGTCCTGCCAGGTGACGACAAAACCGCCGTTTTCCAGCGCGGCGACATCCGGCCAGCCCTGATAACCGGGAAAGTCTGCGCCTACGAGGATCGGCGCGCCAACCTTTGCCCCGTCCGCACTAAAAATTTCCGCCACGATACCGGGCCCATACACCCCGCCTGTTTCCACGCCCCAATCTCCCCAGACCGCGACGAAGCCGCCACCGGCCAAACCGGCAATGCTGGGCGAAGCTTGTGTTTCATATACCGAGGTATTGAGGCGGAATTGATTGCCGGCCGGTACGCCGGTTGCAGAAAATATCCGCGCCTGGATGTCGCCATACTCTTCCGCAGGCCCGCTGTCGTCGCTCCACGTTATGACGAAGCCACCGTTTTCCAGGGCGGTGACGTCAGGATCGATCTCAAAAGTTGTTTGCCAGGTATTGACCTTGAACTCATCACCGACCTTCGCGCCGTCAGCTGAGAACACCTGCGCCTTTATGACCCAATTGAACTCTTCAAACTGCGTTTCGCTCAGGTCCTGCCAGGTGACGACGAAACCACCACCGGCCAGCGCCGTGATACTTGGGTCTGCCTGCGCTTCGTAGGTAATGGAATTGACCAGGAACTCGCCCCCGACCTTCGCCCCGGAAGGCGTGAATATCTGCGCCCTGATATCCAGGTCTTGTCCGTACGGGTCTAAGGCGTCTTGCCAGGTAACGACGAAGTTGCCATTGCTGAGACCGGTTACGCGCGGTTCGGTCTGGCTGTTTGCGGTCGTGGTGTTGACGAGGAATTCACTACCCGTCTTCGCGCCCGATGCATCGAAAACCTGCGCCCGGATATTGGCATATGTGCCGTCCGGATTATTGCTCCAGTCCACCCAGACCGAAACAAAGCCGCCGGTATTCAACGCTGTGACATCGCCATAGCTCTGAGAGCTTTCGGTCTGCGAATTGACGAGAAACTCTTCACGCGCCGTGAACTGATACGCCATGACTACCTCCCTGTTGGTTGAGATACGCCCATAGACAATCGCAACGCACATAGACCACGTGCGACCTGGGCGCTCAATTCACAAGTCCGGCAAGTTGGAGGTTTCTTATTACCCTTTTTTGACAGGCGTCGTGGCCGCCGGCGCAGCTTCCGCGCCCTTGGTGACACCACCGCTGGCGGTCGCCTTGTTCAGCTTGTCCTGAAGGCTGTCGGCGGCCTTCATGCGCTGCGAGAGCTTTTCCGTCAGGTCGCGCGCGGCGTCCGGCGACATGGCGCCGAGGATGGCGGCCAGTGAGCGGTCCTTCATGCCGGCGACGATCGGCAGGCGCACCGGATCGCTCATGGCGGTGAGAACCGCGGCGGCGTCCTTGGGCTTCATCGACTCATAGACCTTGACCATGCGGACGGTGTCTTCGCTCGAGGTCTTGTTGGCCTGGTCGATCAGGCCCTGGATCTGGCTCTTGAGGCTTTGCAGCTGGGTAATGCGAGCATCGAGCTTGCTGTCGGCGGCGTCGATCAACTGGCCGCGCGAATTGAGCTGCGCCTCGCGCTGGTCCAGTTCTGCCCGGCGCGTACCAAGGCTTTGCAGGATATTGAGTTCGTTCGGCGAGATGCCCGCCTGGGCCGCCAGGTCTTTCACAGAGGTGGCGCAGATCGGCGCGGCCGGAGCAGCGGCCGCCGCATCCTTGGCGACCGAACCGGCATCGGCGGCCTTCAGGATCGAATCCGTGGCATAGCTTTCGGTCGGATCATCGATATTCTCCGCCTCACCCGCCGCGGCCTTGGGCTTTGCCTTGGCCTCGGCCTTGGGTTTTTCCGCCGGCTTTTTCTGTTCGGCGGCGAAAGCTTCTGCGGCCTGGAAGGCGTTCGGCACCAGTTCCAGGCTGGTGATGGCCTTCATGGCCAGCACGCCGCCCACGGCGACGCACACGATCGGGAGAATGCGGGGAAGATTGGCCATACTCTACTCGGGTGTCTGGAGCGAAACGCACACCCTGTTTGCGGCCTTTTGCTAAATATCGCGTTAACGGAGGTTAATGC
The DNA here is from genome assembly GCF_017875235.1 of Asticcacaulis solisilvae. Taxonomy (GTDB): domain Bacteria; phylum Pseudomonadota; class Alphaproteobacteria; order Caulobacterales; family Caulobacteraceae; genus Asticcacaulis; species Asticcacaulis solisilvae_A. Next base: position 123,030 of record NZ_JAGGMI010000001.1, read on the forward strand.
CTATTACCTATTTGTCATCGCCGAACAGATCGTCCTCAACCGACAAAACCCGCCGGGGCGGCAGGGTCAGGGTGCGGATCATTTCGTTCAGATTGGCGACGACCAGTTCGGACATCTGGACCTTGTCGAGCATCTCGGCTTCGTCCTCGTCGGGCAGGTCCGGCAGAAGGCTCTTGCGCTGGCCGGCCCGGTCCGGGAACGTCGAAGCGGCTGGCGAACGGAAACTGATGACATCGCGTTCGAACGGATCGCGCTTGTCCGGCTTGCCTTCAGGAGTCTTTTGGCCACGCGCCACATTCGGCGTCTTTGGCGAGGCCGACCAGGCGGGATTGTAATCGGCGTCTTCTTCCAGTTTCGGCTGGCGGCGCGGAGCTTCTCTGGCCGGTTCGCGCACGGGTTCGGCAGAGACTTCGCGCAAGACCGGCCGTGCTGGCGGGGCCGGCGCCACTTGTCTAGGCGCGCTTTCCAGCCGCTTGGCGGTCTGCTCGGCGCGGCCTTGCAGGGCGGTCAGCGATCCCATCTGGCCGTCGATCTCGCGGGCGGCCCGTTCGGCGCGGCCGACCTGGGCTTCCAGTTTTTGCAGGATATCGCGCGCCGCCACGATGCGGCCGTGCAGCAGCTCCTGGCTGTCGTCGGCGTCCGAACGCAGTTCTTTCAATGACTGATAGGCGCGAATGGCTGCACTATCCAGTTCGGCAACGGCGCGGGCGAACTCTTCCTGACCGGCACGCAGGGTCTTCAGGCGCGTGTTCAGGCGCATACCGAACGCCAGCGCTGCCAGCAGCAGCGCGACGAGGACCGCGTCCATGATCAGGCCTGTAAGGTTCATCGTCCCCTTGTTTGTCTTTTGGCGCTACTTCTTGCGCATCTGGGCCAGGCGGCGTTTGGTTGTCGACGCCAGGGGCTGTTCGACGCGCACGGCGATCGAATGGCCCTTTCGTCCCATGCGGCCCGTTGTCAGCGGAATCGAGCCGCAGCGCAACTGTACGGGAGAATCAGCGTTTGCATTCAACACGATCGTCTCTCCGACCTTGAAATTCAAGACCTGAGACAAAGGCATCTGCTGTTCGTCGAGTACGGCGCGCACTTCCATCTGCGTCGTCCACAGTTCGGTCGCCAGGTGGCTTTCCCAGATGTTGTCGCGGCCGAACTTCTCGCCCATGAACTGCTGCAGCAGCATCTTGCGGATCGGTTCCAGCGTCGCGTAGGGCAGCAGCAGTTCGACGCGGCCGCCACGGTCTTCCATGTCGATGCGCAGCTTGACCAGGATAGCCGCATTGGCGGGACGGGCAATGGCGGCGAAGCGCGGATTGGTTTCCAGGCGGTCGAGGTTGAAATTGACCGGGGTCAGCGGCTCGAACGCCGCCTTGGCGTCATTGAGCACGACCTCGACCATCCGCTGGACCAGCACGCGTTCGATGGTCGTATAGGGACGGCCTTCGATGCGCAGCGCGGCCGTGCCGCGACGGCCGCCCAAAAGCACGTCGACGATCGAATAGATCAGGTTGGAGTCGACCGTCAGCAGGCCGTAGTTGTCCAGCTCTTCGGCGCGGAACACCGCCAGGATGGCCGGCAGCGGGATCGAGTTCAGATAGTCGCCGAAACGGATCGACGAAATGTTGTCGAGCGAGACTTCGACGTTGTCCGAGGTGAAGTTACGCAAGCTAGTCGTCATCAGGCGCACCAGGCGGTCGAAGACGATTTCCAGCATCGGCAGGCGTTCATAGGACACCATGGCCGAGTTGATGATCGCACGGATGCCCGAGCGCTCATTGTAATCGTCTTCCGACAGGTCGAAGCCCAAGAGGCTGTCGATTTCGTCCTGGTTGAGGATGCGCTCGGCCCCGTGGGGCATGTTGAAGCGCTCGCCCATGGTCCCGCCGCCGACCATGGCCTCCCATTCGGCCGCCAGATCGCCGCCGTCCTGTCCTCCCCCACCCGTCGCGGCTTCAGCTTCAGCGGCAAGTTCCGCTTCCCACTGAGCCATCATGGCTTCCTGATCGACTTCTCCACTCATTTTACAAACACCAGTCTTAAGTGATCAGTTTTTCTTCGATCAGGACCGCATTGATCTTGTGCGGCGAGAGGATCAGGTTGATGCGGCGCAGGATTTCCAGGCGCAACTGATAGTCACCGGCCGACGACGACAGGTCTTCGGGACGCAGTTCGCCCATGAAGCCCTGCAGGATGTCATTGATGCGCGGCATGCTTTCCTTCAGCAGTTCGACGGTTTCCTCGTCGCCCACTTCGAAGGTCAGCTTCATCTTGAGGTAGGACGCCCGGCCATCGGGGCTTTCGATATTGGCGACCACGTCCGGCAGGGTGAAGTAGGTCACGCCATCGGGACCTTCTGCCACGACCGGCTGGGTCTTGGGATCGACCTTTTCGCCGCCGCCGCCGTGACCGCCGCCTCCGCCATGGCCGTCCTTTTTCTTTTCCTTGCCGTGCGCGTCCTTCTTGCCCTCGCCGTGGGCATCCGCCTTGCCGTGCGCATCGGCGGCGCCGTGCGCCTCGGCGGCGGGCTTGGGCTTCAGGAACAGGAAGTAGGCCGCGGCGCCGCCCCCGCCCAGCAGCACGACCGCGCCGCCGGCAATGGCGATGAGCATGATGGGCAGGCCTTTTTTCTTGGGCGCGTCACCGTCGCCGCCCTCGCCGCCACCATCCACCGGAGGCGCTTCAGCCTCCTTCTTCTTGTCCTTGGTCTTGGCCAAAACCGATCACCCGACGACTGCTGCGCATCTTGAAGGCCAAAACCTTAAGCGCAAAAATTGAACAAACCTTAACGCGGGAGAGACCCTGCCTGCCGCCTTCGAAGGCCATATTCCGCAAACATGGTTAATGATTACTTGTTAAGGCGGCATTTTTTGCCGTGCGTGACGCTCTCACTCCTGGCACGGCTTTGCCAGTTTCCCTTATTTTACAAGGGAGTGGAAAAAGCAGGCGAACTGGCACGGCGATTGCACCCGTATGGTTAACGACCACCCCTTTGCCCTTTCGTCAGGCCGCCCACATGGACAATGCCAGCTACATCGCCTTGTCGCGCCAGATCACCCTTCGCCGGGAACTGGACGTATCGGCCAACAACCTAGCCAATATGAACACGACCGGCTTCAAGTTCGAACAGCTGCTGATCACCAACGAATACGGTGAGCCGGCCAAGAACGACCCGATCAAGACCCCGGCCAATTTTGCCTATGACAACGGGCTTGGCCGCGACTTCCGCCAGGGCACCCTGACCCAGACGGGCGGCAGCTTCGACGTGGCGATCGCCGGCGATGGCGCCTTCTTCACCATCCAGACCCCGCGCGGCACGGCCTATACGCGCGACGGGTCCTTCATGCCCGGTCCTGACGGCACGCTGCAAACCCAGTCGGGCTATCAGGTCCAGGGCGACGGCGGCCCGATCACCATCGATCCCAAGAATGGCGAAGTCACCATCTCGGCTGACGGCATCCTGACCCAGATGGTCCAGGGCCAACCGCTTCGTGTCGGCAAACTCCAGGTCGTCCGACCGGACAGCCTGTCGAATCTGCGCAAGGAAGGCGACGGCACCTATACCCTTCGCACCGGCGCCGTGGTTCCGGCCACCGACGCCCGCGTCCAGCAGGGCATGCTGGAATCGTCCAATGTCAATCCGATGACCGAAATCACCAAACTCGTCGAGATCAACCGCGCCTATTCGAGCGTCGCGTCGATCATCGAGAAGCAAAACGAACTGAACCGGACCGCCGTCGAGCGTCTCGGCAAGGTCGCCTAAGGAGTAAGCCATGAGAGCGTTACGTACCGCCACCACCGGCATGGCCGCCCAGCAGATGAACGTCGAGGTCATCTCGAACAACATCGCCAACATGAACACGATCGGCTTCAAGAAGCAGCGCGCCGAATTCCAGGACCTGCTTTACGAAAACATCGAACGCATGGGCGCGCAGTCGTCGGACGCCGGCACCGTCGTGCCGACTGGCATCCAGATCGGCGCCGGCGTCAAGACCGGCAGTGTCTACCGCATCATGGGCCAGGGCACCCCCACCCTGACCAGCAACCCGTACGATATCGCCATCGAAGGCAAGGGCTACTTCCAGATCCTGATGCCGTCGGGCGAAACAGCCTATACTCGAGCCGGCAACTTCGCCCGCGATGACCAGGGCCGCCTGGTGACCGTCGATGGCTACGAGGTCCAGCCGTCGATCACTATCCCGGCCGACGCCACGGGCATTTCGATTTCCAAGTCCGGCCAGGTCCAGATCACCCAGGACGGCGCCGCGGCCCCGACCGTCGTCGGCCAACTGCAGCTGGCGACCTTCGTCAACGAAGCCGGCCTCGACGCCATCGGCGACAACTACTTCCTGGAAAGCGGCTCGTCCGGTCCGGCCAACATCGCCAATCCGGGCGAGGTCGGCTACGGCACCCTGCTCCAGAACTACATCGAAGCCTCGAACGTCGACGCCGTGTCGGAAATCACCGCCCTGATCGTCGCCCAGCGCGCCTATGAGATGAACTCCAAGGTCATCACCACGGCCGACACCATGCTGCAGACGACCAGCCAACTGGCGCGAGGCTAAGTAGATGAAACGCGCTACATCTTTGCGTTCAGTCGCCACACAGGCTTTTCGCGCAAACGTGCGCGGCGCGCAGTCGCGCTTGCCGAAGGCCAGGGCCTTCGGAATGTTTGCGCTTGCGGCCTTACTGCTACCGTCGATGGCGTTCGCCAATACGCTGGTGCTCAAGGCTTCGCCCACCGACAGCGATGGCCGTGTCACCATCGGCGACGTCTTCGACAATGCCGGCGCCGGCGCGCGCGTCGTCATCGGCTACCGCAACGGCGGCAATGCTGTCCTGGATGCGGCCACCGTGCAGATGCTGGCCAGCCGCAATGGCATGTACTGGGACAATCCGCGCGGCCAGCGCCGCATCATCGTCACCGAAGGCGTCGACGGCACCGATCCGTTCAGTGGCTCAGCCCCCGCCGCCCCGGCCCAGCAGGTTGCCGTCCCGGTGCAGCCCATGGCCCAGGCCACGCCCGTCGCGCAAGTCCGCAAGGTCGCCGTCGTCAAGCGCTCGGAACCGGTCAAGGTGACCTGGGGGTCGAGGGGCATGGCGCTGACCGTCACGGGCATTGCCACGAAGGACGCCGCCATCGGTGACGCCGTCCAGCTTCAGAACCCGACTTCCAAGAAGATGATCGACGCGGTCATCACCGGCCCCGGCGAAGCGCTGGCCGGACCGGCCGCCGATCAGTTCCGCTCCCGTCAATTGCTCTCGCTCAGGTAAACCATCATGCGTATCAAAGCCCCCTTCCGTTCCCTGGCCTGCCTCGCCCTCGCCGCCGCCTCATTGTCGGCCTGCGGCTCGATCCGCGAAACCGTCAACGGGCCGTCCCTGACGCCGATGGGCTATCCGGCCGCCATCGTCCCGCAGCAGCAGATGGTCACCGCCACACCGAACACCACGCCCGCCTCGGCCAATTCGCTGTGGCGCGTTGGCGCCCGCACCTTCTTCAACGACCAGCGCGCCCGCGGCGTCGGCGATATTCTGACCATCAATGTCGAAATCGACGACAGCGCCCAGACCAGCAACGCGACCAATGGCTCGCGCACCAATTCGTACCAGGCTGCCACGCCCAACGTGTTCGGCTTCGAATCGTCGCTCGGCAAGATTTTCCCGTCGCAGTACGACCCGGCTAATGCACTGGGTGCCTCGGGCTCTTCGACCTCGTCCGGCTCGGGCTCGGTCAAGCGCGCCGAAAAGATCTTCGTCACCATCGCCGCCGTCGTCACCGGCGTGCTGCCGAACGGCAACCTGATCGTCCAGGGCACCCAGGAAGTCCGCACCAATCGTGAGGTTCGCGTCCTGACGGTTTCGGGTATCGCCCGTCCCGAAGACGTCAGTTCGGAGAACACTTTGAAGCACACGCAACTGGCCGAAGCGCGCATCTCCTACGGTGGCCGCGGCGACCAGTCGAACATGGTCAAGGCGCCTGTCGCCCAGACCCTGATGGACCGTTACAGCCCCTTTTAATTTGCAGCTTTAAGCGGGATGAATCGCGAGTCACAAGATTCGCTGCTTTCTCAACAATTTGCGGCGCGCCTCACCGACGGGATGAGCGCGCCGTTTTGCTTTAAGCCAAACGTTTTCAGAACGATTTTGGCAAGATTCAATTAACCATATAAATATTTGTAATAATTATAGAATTTATGAGCCGATTCATCGCGATCTGGAAGCAGACGTAGCCGGATACGCCGTGCAAAAAGAATTCGACGACGAACCCCGCGGGCAGGTCCGTGGCGCCACGCACAAAGAGGTGAAATAATACCTCACATCAGAAAATGGCCAGAGGTGTTAAAATACCGCATTCAAAAATGTTCGTGAAAAAAAGCGCGCTTCGAAAAGGGGCGCTTTTGTTCGTGTCTTTCGTAGTAAAAATCGACCGGATCAGCCGACACCGACCGCTTCGGAAATCGAGCGGAAACCGTCGGCGCGCAGCCGCGCCACCAGATCGCGGCGCACTGCGTCGGCCAGCCCAGGCCCTTTGTAGACCATCGCCGAATAGAACTGGACCAGCGAAGCGCCGGCGCGGATCTTGGCATAGGCCTTGGCGCCGGAATCGATACCACCAGCGCCGATCAGCACCAGTCTGCCGCCGCTGGCCGCGCGCGCAAAGCGCAGCGCCTGGGTCGATAAATCGAACAGGGGCGCGCCGGACATACCGCCGGCCTCCTCGCGAAAGCGCGATGTCAGCCCGTCGCGCGACAGGGTCGTGTTCGACACGATCAGGCCGTCCAGGCCGTGCTTCAGCGTTTCCTCGACCGTGTCGGTGATTTCGGCCTCGGTCAGGTCCGGCGCGATCTTCAGGAACACCGGCATATTGGTGCCGGTCGCAGCCTTAAGCGCCGCGCGCGTCGCAGCGATCTGGCCCAGCAGGTCATCGAGATAGGACTTGCCCTGCAGAGCGCGCAGGCCCGGCGTATTAGGCGACGAGATATTGATCGTGAAATAGTCGCCCTGCCCCCACAGTTGTTTCAGGCCCGTCAGATAGTCCGCCATGCGATCGGCAGCGTCCTTGTTGGCGCCGATGTTCAGCCCGATGACGCCATCGCGCCGGCGCGGCAAGGCGTGCGCCAGATTGTCGGCAAAAACGTCCAGCCCCTTGTTGTTGAAGCCCATGCGGTTGATCACCGCCTGGTCTTCGCTGAGGCGGAACAGGCGCGGCTTCGGGTTACCGTCCTGCGGAAGCGGCGTGACGGTGCCGCATTCGGCAAAGCCGAAGCCGGAACGCAGCATGGCCAGCGGCACCTCGGCATTCTTGTCGAACCCGGCCGCCAGGCCCACGCAATTGCGGAATTTCAGGACGCCACCGTCGTATGGCACGGATACCGCCAGTTCCGGCGTGTCGAGGCTTGAGACCGGCCCAAGGCCCAGCTTCAGCAGTTCAATTGTCGCCGTGTGCGCGTCTTCCGGGGACAGCACATGCAGTGCCCGCGTCGCCAAACCATAATACATAGTCTTCTACCTTCACTCGCCGCGCGGTCGTTCTGCGCACGGCTCTTCACCGAATTACTTGCCCGGCTGATGGATGCCGTCATAGACCGGCCGCCCGGCGACATCGACTTCGAAGATCACCGCCGTCGCCGTCGAGAAGCCGTTCTTGACCTTATCGAGCGCGCTCATCGACGCGCCGCTGCCGATCATATAGTCGACGGACAGGTACTGGATGCCGGGATTATGGCCGATGACCAGCAGGCACTCTGCTGCGTCCTCGTGCGCCTCGATAATGCGGCGGATGACACCGACCTCGGCATTATAGAGTTCGTCCAGGAACTGGACCTTGATATCGCCGAGGATGCTTTCGACCTGGCGAAAGGTCTGGGTGGTGCGCGCCGCCGACGATACGAGGGCCAGGTCCGGCTTTATACCGTCGCCCTGAAAAGCACGGGCGACCGTCAGGGCTTCCTCGCGACCGCGCATTTCCAGCGAACGGTCGTAATCCTCTCCGGACGGGGCTTTGTTTTCTGCCTTGGCGTGGCGCATGAGAATGAGTTGTTTCATCATGCCGCCATATGGCGGAGAGTCTGCCGGAGGGTAAAGCTTAAACTTCTTCCAGCTCACGCCCCGCCGGCGCGGGCGCACCCACCGGTGCCAGAACATCGCGCAATTCCGGTATTAGCGGCTTGGGCGCCTTGACCGTCGTGGCGACGAACGGCCGCCGGCCGGCCTCCATCAGGATCAGTCCGCCGGTCAGCGGCCAGATGTGCGGCACGATTTTTTCGATGGTCTTGGCCCAGCGGAGCAGCGAACGCACTGGCGGCACATAAAGCGCGTGTGACCACGCCATGGGCTCGAGCTCGGCCTGGCGTACGGCGTTTTCAAGCTGGCCGCGGCTGTAGGGCAGGCCATAGCCGAAGGGCGTCTTTTCGACGTGCGCCCACAGGCCGCCCCGCGCCGCCACGACCAGGATCAGCTTGCCGTTCGGCGACAACAACCGCGACGCCTCCAGCAGCAGGTTCTGCGGCGACTGCGATTCTTCGAGCGCATGGACCATCAGAATTCGGTCGAACAGCGCGCTGGGGAAAGGCAGCGCCTCCTCATCGACCAGGGCCGAGCGAACCTTGAGGCCTGACGGCCAGATCTCGGCGCCCTGCTGCGCCGGCATGGCCTGGATGACGCGGCGCGCCTCATTAAAATGGACGAGATAGGGCGTGCCATAACCGATGCTGAGGACGTCGAGGCCGCGCACGTCGCTCCACTGGTCGCGCAGGCGCAGGCCGACCAGTTCGCGCACCATCTGGCCTTCGGGCGTGGCGTAGAAGCTGTTCAGGTCCTCGACAGTACGGCGCAACGGTTGTCCTTTTTGCCGACATTATCCGGAGACGGTGCCGGACGGGTCGGATAGGATATAGTCAGTTGCCGGCAGTTTATCAGGACAATTTGCAAAATGGGCTTAAAAATTACAATCTTTCCGTGCCTGACCGACAATTATGGGTTTCTGGTCAAGGATGAGGCTTCCGGCGTGGTCGCCTGTATAGATACACCTGAGGCCGGCAGGATTGTCGCCCAGGCCGAATCCATGGGTGTCAACATCGACGTCATTCTCAACACGCACTGGCACCCCGATCACGGCGGCGGCAACGCCGAGGTCCAGGCGCGCTTCGGCTGTCCGATCTTCGGACCGGAGGAGGTGCGCAAACGCTGGCCGCTCGACCATGTGCTGAAGCCCGGCGATGTCTATCAGTTGGGCGAGACGCGGCTCGATGTCATCGACCTGTCCGGCCACACCCTGGGGATCATCGCCTATATCGACCGCGCCGGCGGCAATGCCTTTGTCAGCGACGCCCTGTTTCCGCTGGGTTGCGGCCGCATGTTCGAAGGCACGCCGCAGGCCTTCTGGGCCAGCCTGTTGCGACTATGCGAACTGCCGGACGACACCGTCCTGTGGAGCGCACATGAATACACCCTGGCCAATCTGAAGTTCGCCGAAAGCCTGGGCAGCGCTGGGGCGCTGACCGCACGTGCCGAGAAGGTTCGGAGGCAAAGGGAACGTGGCGAATACACCGTGCCGACGACCCTTGCCGAGGAAAAGGCGACCAACCCGTTTCTGTACTATCCGTTGCAGGAAAATGGTTTCGAAGCGCAGGCGGCGAAGTTTGCCGAGCTTAGAGCGCTTAAAGATAATTTCCGTTAGCGCCGGTCGTCGGCGATCGAATAGGACGCCGTCAGCACATTGGAGATACGCTTGGACGAGACGCGACCGCCCCAGGCGCCGCGGCTGGAATCGAGCTTCATGACCAGAATGCCCTTTTCGACACGAACGCTGGGGGGACGGCCTTCGACGAAGTGGACTTCGCGGATATTGGCCAGCTTGCGGCCGCTGCGGCTGTTCTGGGCGACGCGGACGATGGCGTTGGAGGTAACGTCGAAAGCGTCGGCATAGAGGGCCGCCGATTCGGGTGTGGCGCCCTGGGCGTCGAAGGGAATCAGGCGTTCCACGGCCTGGGAGGCACGGCGACTGGCCTTGGCCAGGCTCTGCCACAGCAGGACCGGTGTCATCATGGCAGGGCGGAAGGCTTCGGCCTTGCCCGAGGCGGCGGCGGGGTCGCCCATCGGCCGGTCGTCTGAATAGAGCACCATGCCGCCCCAGCGCGTAGCCTTCAGCATCGGCTCGCCGAGATCATTCTTATAGATGATGTCGCCCTTGGTGCCAGGCGTGGGTGTCAGCGCCCAGACCTCGGCGTCGCCGTCGAAGCGCAGCAGCGGCGTTGGCCGGCTGCTGTCAAGGACGAAGCTGGCGCCTTCTTCGGAGATATAGTGGGTGACCTTGGGCGCACTTCCGGTCCTGCCGTTCGATGACGGGCTGCCGAACATCTTGTCACGAAGCGATTTCATGCCCTGCGCCTCGGCCACGCCTGCGCCAAGGGAAAGAACGATGAAAACGGCGCCGACAACACGCGTCAGGGAATGTGCAACCTTGCTTTTCATTAACGCCGATAGTTATGGGCCGACTTGGGCAGATTTAAGACGGCAATCCGCGCCTGGCCGCAACAATTGCGGCGATTCAGCGGTAATAAAAAGGGCGTGGCGAAACCGCCACACCCTCTATATTGGATAGTGATTTTCCACTTACTTCCTACATCCACCGGCCCTCTAGCCCGCGATGCTAAGTCGAAACCGTGATCACATGAGCACCCGCAGCGACGTGTCCTTGAGTACACGAGCAAGGCGGCGGAAGGCGACTGCGGTTTGCAGACCAGCAGCGTACGGCACGGCTAGGCCGCAATGCCGAGTCGAAAATGGCTGGCGTTTGAGCACCCGAAGCGAAGTGTACTTAAGTACATGAGCAAGGGCGCGCAAAACGACGGCTATTTGCAGACCGGCAGTGTGGCCTAGAGCATGTGTTGGCCGCCATTGACGGCTATGGTTGCTCCGGTAATGAACGACGCCATGTCCGACGCCAGGAAGGCGCAGATTTCGGCGACTTCCTCGGGCGTGCCCAGGCGGCCGACGGGAATGCCGGCGACGATCTTTTCCAGCACTGCCGGGTTGATAGCCGAGACCATTTCGGTCGAGGTGTAGCCCGGCGCCACGCAGTTGACCGTGATGCCCTTGGCGGCCGATTCCATGGCCAGCGCCTTGGTGAAGCCGATCATGCCGGCCTTGGCGGCGGAATAGTTGGTCTGGCCGGCCTGGCCCTTCTGACCATTGATCGACGAGATGTTGATGATGCGGCCGTAGTTGCGCTCACGCATGCCTTCGATCACCTGGCGCGTCATGTTGAAGACGCTGTCCATATTGGTGTGGATGACTTCCTGCCACTGCTCCTTCGACATCTTGTGGAAGAAGCCGTCACGGGTGATGCCGGCATTGTTGACCAGGACTTCGATGGGGCCAAGCGCCGCTTCGACTTCCTGGACGGCACGGGCGCAGTCCTCGAACTTGTCGACGCTGCCCTTGACGATCATGACGCCCAGCTCGTCCGCGACCTTGCGGGCATTTTCTTCGTTGCCGGCGTAACCGGCGGCGACCGTCAGGCCCGCATCACGCAGACGCTTTACGATGGCCTTACCGATACCGCGCGTGCCGCCAGTGACCAGTGCTACTCGACCCATGTTTGTCTTCCCTCTTTGAGATGTTTATTAAATCGCTTCCACGGCCAATGCCACGCCCATACCGCCGCCAATGCAAAGCGTTGCGAGGCCCTTCTTGGCGCCCGAACGCTGCATTTCGTGCAGCAGGGTCGTCAGGACGCGCGCGCCCGACGCGCCGATCGGGTGGCCAATGGCGATGGCGCCGCCGTTGACATTGACCTTATTCGTATCCCAGCCGAGTTCGCGGTTGACACTGATAGCCTGGGCGGCAAAAGCTTCGTTGGCTTCGATCAGGTCAAGATCACCAACGCTCCAGCCGGCCTTCTTCAAGGCGTTCTGCGTCGCGCGGATCGGGCCGGTGCCCATGATGGCCGGATCGACGCCCGAAATGCCCGAGGCGACAATCTTCGCCAGCGGTTTCAGGCCGCGGCGGTCGGCTTCGGCGCGCGACATCAGCACTACCGCAGCCGCGCCGTCATTGAGGCCCGAGGCGTTGCCGGCGGTGACGGTGCCTTCCTTGATGAAGGCGGGCTTGAGGCCGGCCAGGGCTTCGTAGGTCGCGCCGTGGCGGATATATTCGTCCTTGTCGACGACGGTGTCGCCCTTGCGGCCCTTGATGGTGACGGCGGCGATTTCACCGTCGAACTTGCCAGCCTTCTGGGCCGCCTCGGCCTTGTTCTGCGACGCGACGGCGAACTCGTCCTGCTCCTGGCGGCTGATGTTCCACTTGGCGGCGATGTTCTCGGCCGTCTGGCCCATGTGATAGTTGTTGAAGGCGTCCCACAGACCGTCGCGGATCATGGTGTCGACCAGGCTCATATCGCCCATCTTCTGGCCGGTGCGGATATAGGTCGCGTGCATGGCCATCGACATGCTTTCCTGGCCGCCGGCAACGACGATCGCCGATTCACCGAGAGCGACTTGCTGAGCGCCAAGTGCGACGGCGCGCAGGCCCGAACCGCAGATCTGGTTGATCGACCAGGCGGGGCTGTCCGAAGGAATGCCGGCCTTGATCGAGGCCTGGCGCGCCGGCCCCTGGCCTTGGCCCGCCTGAAGCACCTGGCCGAGAATCACTTCATTGACGTCGGCGGGCTGCAAACCTGCCCGTTCGACCGCCGCCTTGATGGCGATGGCGCCCAGCTCATGGCCCGGGAGGGTGCCCAAAGCACCGAGGAAAGACCCCACGGGGGTGCGGGCGGCGGAAACGATGACGACTTCATTGAGGGACATAAGCTCTCCTTGGGGTGCGCTTGTGGGGAGAATTAACGCTGATTTCACAGGCAGTTACTGCAACTGACGGGCGAAATCAAGGCTGGGCCGCCACCCGTTCCTGAACACTGATTACACATTGTGTGCGGTTGCGTGATAACGGGATTCTTGAGGCTTACCGCATGCACGGAACCGCACCACGAATTGCTGCGCAAAAAGCCGTGCAGCATCCCTTATGGGCCAAGGGCGTGGGCGTCAATTCACAAACCTTTGAATTCCAAAAGCTATTTTGCACCGCAACTAACCTCTTTACGCATGAGCAAAAAAGGGTTTAACCTCCGCCAACATAAGGCCTGACAACGATTTGCGGCCATAAAAACAGGAGTGCGACAGTGAGCGAAACGAAAACGCGCAGCAAACGCGGCGAAGGCGACCGGGTCATCATCAAGAAGTACGCGAACCGGCGTCTGTACAATACCGCCACCAGTTCATACGTCACGCTCGACAACCTGTCGGACATGGTGCGTCAGAACGTCGATTTCGTCGTGTTCGACGCCAAGACCGGCGACGATATCACGCGTTCCGTCCTGGCCCAGATCATCTTCGAAGAGGAAAGCCGCGGCCAGAACCTGCTGCCGATCCAGTTCCTGCGCCAGTTGATCAGCTTCTACGGCGACTCGATGCAGAACCTCCTGCCGACCTATCTTGAAATGTCGCTCGACGGTTTCGCCAAGCAGCAGGAGCGCTTCCGTTCGCAATTCCAGCAAGCCTTCGGCGGCGCGCCGGGCATCGGCTATTTCGACGAGCAGGTATCACAGAACCTGGCCATGTTCGACCGCGCCATGCGCATGTTCTCGCCATTCTCGTTCGCCAATGCCGGCGGCGCGGGCGCCCCGCCGGAGGGCGAACCTGTGGCGCCCCAGGCCGCGGCGCCGCGTGAGACCGACACGGTGCGCGAACTGCGCGAACAGATGGAAGCCATGAAGGCCCAGATCGACGCCCTGGCAAAAAAGAGCTAAAACAAACCGATCTTTTAGCTTTGTGAGTGTATCCTTAAGGCATGAGCGATTCCGACTCTTCCCTTCCCGTTCCCGCCGGTCCGGTCATCGACCAGACCGGCGACCGGGTGCGTACCCGCAAAGTCCGCACAGCCGCGGCATCCTCCGACCCGACCTTCGAAGCTCAAATGCTGGGCGGCGGGGAAAAGCGGGGCTTACGCGGCGGGCCGGAAACGCTAGAGCGGGCAAAATCGACCTACCTGAAGTCGGAATATTCCGGCCCCAATGATCGCCGCCCCCGCCCCGGCCGGGTGACAAAGACGGAAATCTGAGCCGCGCGTTAACCCTGACCTTGCCTTTTCCATTGGAAAACCAGATGGTTATAAATTAGCCATCGGGACGTTCTTAACCACGGCATGCCTCTTGCACAGCTTCGCGCACCTGTTGCCCGGAGTGCCGTCGTGTCGAAAACCAATTACAACCGTTTCACCGCATCGCGTTTCGCCATGCGCGCCTTCGACACCCTGGTTGTCACACTGATCTTCGCCGTCTTCGGCTAGATCGGTATGACTTTAAGTGGAAACATCATACCGATCTAAGTTCTTGTTTTGTCGCGATGTTTAAGGCGAAAACCGCTTACACTTTTCACCGTATCGCTCTATCAGTTTCAACAAAGAAAAAGCCCGGCGCAGGGACTGCACCGGGCTTTGACGTGTATCGAAGTAACTCAGGCGCCGAAATCGATGTCCTTGCGCGCCGAGATGGCGGTGACGATGAAGCCGGCCAGAACATCCATCAGGATCATGGCCGTCAGCAGGAAGAAGGTCGAGGTCGAGAACGGCCGCAGCAGCAGGAACTCCACCAGGGCCACGATGAACAGCATCATCGACAGCGAGTGGTTGATGATGGCGACCTTGTCCGACTTGGTCGATTTCAGGAGTTCGAAGAACAGGCAGATCAGGGCGCCCAGGAGGATGACATCACCCACCTGGATCACCCATTGCGTGCCGGGCGACGGCATGGGCAGGGTGACGATGACCTGGGTCATGGCGTTATAGGCCGCATTGGCGTCCGACCCGCCCACCCATGAGATGATGGCGAGGATATTATAGACGAACCACGGCAGGGCTAAGAGCGGGAAGGCAGTAACCAAGCTGACATTCCTTTGTACGGGCTTGCGGGGCTGGTCGTCCATAAGTCCGATAGCGGTTTCGACGCCGATCGAAGTCTTGGGGTCGTGGAATACTGGCAAACGAAATCCTCCCCATCCTGTCCGGCCGCC
Source organism: Asticcacaulis solisilvae (assembly GCF_017875235.1). Lineage (GTDB taxonomy): Bacteria > Pseudomonadota > Alphaproteobacteria > Caulobacterales > Caulobacteraceae > Asticcacaulis > Asticcacaulis solisilvae_A. Next base: position 138,095 of record NZ_JAGGMI010000001.1, read on the forward strand.
CCCGATTGGGCCGGAAAAAATCACTCCGCTTCGCTGACCTTGCCAGGCTTGCGTAAACGGCGGTTTAACCACATTACACCCGGAAGGTCGGTTAGCGCTACGGCCAATCGTCCGATATTGGTATATTTCGATTGACCTGTTGTACGCGCGCGATCATCGACGGGTTCCAAAAGGGTCGTGAAGCCTTCGCGATTGACCAGGGCCGGCAGGTAGCGGTGCAACTGATCGAAGAAGGGCAACCGCAAAAAGACATCGCGCCGGATGGCTTTCAAACCGCACGCTGTGTCGTCGCAATTGTCGTTGAGCAGGCTCTTGCGGATACCGTTGGCCCAGCGCGACGCCCACTTTTTCGAGGCTGTATCCTGGCGGGCGCGGCGCTGGCCGGCGACCAGGCCGACGTGCGGCGGGGCATCGCGCAGGATCATCGCCAGGCGCGCGGCATCGGCCGGCGGGTTCTGCCCGTCGCCATCCACCGTGACGATGATCCCTGCGCGCGCGGCCATGACGCCGCTGCGGATGGCGGCGCTCTTGCCGGAATTGTGTTCGTGGCGCAGCACGCGCAAGGCCGGGATACGCTGTTTGGCCTCGCTCAATCGCGCGTAAGACGCGTCGGTCGAACGGTCATCGACCATGATGATCTCAAAGCCACCCTCTCCGTAAGTCTTTGAAAAAACCGATTCAATCTCGCTCGCGACTTGTACGGCGGCCCCTTCTTCGTTATAGACGGGCACGACGACGGAGACGGTGGGGGACATGGTTCGGGTCTCGGATGAGGAAGGCAAGCCCGACCTCATAGCCGTTTCGGCCGCGCCCGTAAACTGTCGGCCGTCTATCTGAGGCGCGGATAAGTGCCCGGGTCCGTTGAAGTTTTACGGCTAGTGTCGTGATTTCGAAGTTCGTTTGATTTTGATATGAAGCTCAGAGCGAACTTCGAAATCAAAACGACACTAGAAATCCAATAAGTAGCTAGTGTCCGTTCGATTCTGAAATTCGCCGGAGGCTGATATCAAAAACGTGCGAATTTCAGAATCAGGACACTAGGCACGGCTTTACCCTTGGTTCCAGGTTGATGGCATGACACGGCTCCTTCCGCCCCAGATCGTGAATCTCGTCTCGGGCGGCATGCGCGGGCCGCTTCTGGCCGCCTTGCTAACCCTGGTCTGCGCCATGCCGCTGGTCTTCCTGATGCCGCCGCTCGACCGCGATGAGTCGCGCTTCGCCCAGGCGACGTCGCAGATGCTTGAGACCGGCGACTATATCAACATCAACTACCAGGAGACACCCCGGCACAAAAAGCCGGTCGGTATCCACTGGCTGCAGGCCTTAAGCGTCAAGCTGACCTCTTCGGTCGCCGCACGCGACATCGCACCCTACCGGTTCCCGTCCCTGCTGGGCGCGGCCCTGGCCGCCTTTGCCTGCGCCTGGGGCGCTTCGCGGGCGTTCGGCACGCGCATCGGCACCAAGGCCGGGCTCCTGTTCGGCGTGACCTTCATGCTGGCGACCGAAGCCTTCTTCGCCAAAACCGACGCGATGATGTGCGGGCTGATCGTGCTGATGATGGCTGCCCTTAGCCAGATCTACCTCAGGACCCGCGACCTGCCGGCGGGCGCGCCCAAGCCTAAGGTCCTTAAGCTGAAATTCATCATGTGGCTGTCCCTGGCGGCCGCCATCCTGGTCAAGGGCCCCGTGCCCGCCATGGTGTTCGGCACCGCCATCCTGGCCCTGTGGGCGATGGACCGCCGCATCGGCTGGGCGAAACACCTCGGCTGGCTGTCGGGCCTGATCATGGTCGCGCTGATCTGCGGGCCATGGGCCATCGCCATTACCGTCACCACCGACGGCGCCTTCTGGACGTCCTCGATCGGCGGCGACCTCAAGGACAAGCTCGATAGCGGCTCCGAAGGCCATTTCGGCCTGCCCGGCTACCACCTCTTCCTGCTGAGCGCGACCATGTTCCCGGCCAGCTGGCTGTTCGGCGGCGCCATCCAGACGGCGATCCAGCGCTGGAAGGAACCGGCCGTTCGTTTCGCCATCGCCTGGTTCGTACCCAGCTTCCTGATTTTCGAACTGATGCCGACCAAGCTGCCGCACTATCCCTTGCCCGTGTTCGCGGCCCTGGCCTGGCTGTGCGCCGTCTCTCTGGACGTGCCCCTGAAGCGCTGGGCGCGGATCGTCAATGGCGCATGCGGCATATTGGGCGGCGTCATCTTTACCGCCATCGTCTTTTACGCTCATAGCGAATGGGGCGGCGGCCCCACCTTCCTGCTGGCCCTGCTGACCGCGACCGGCGCGCTGGTCCTGGCCCCCTTCGCGGGCTGGCTCTTGTGGCGCGGGCACCAGCGCTACGGCTTCGGCTTCCTGCTGGCCGCCGGGGTCATCACGCACCTGGGCCTGTTCAGCCTGGCTTCGGCCCTGACGCCGCTCTGGATGTCGCGTCAGTTGGAAACCGCCCTGCGTACGGCGCAGCTTGATCCTCGCCAGGGCAAGGCCCCCGGCCCCGTGGCCACGCTCGGGTTCGCCGAGCCGAGCTTCGTTTTCGCCATGGGTACAAGAACGAAGCTGTGCAACGAAGACGCCCCCTGCGCCGTCCAGGCCCTGATCGACGGGCGGCCCGTGTTTGTGGAGTCGCGCCAGGAACAGGCCTTTCAGGCCGCCGCCCAGGCCGCCGGCGTTACGCCGCTGAAGGTGAGCCAGGTCAGCGGCCATAACTATAATGGCGATGACGAAGTTCTAACCCTCTACAGAAACGCCCCCGAGACGCCCTGAAGCGGTTCAAAGTCGATAAAGATAAATATGGCTGGGCTATTCGGCCGGGACTTCGTCGTCGTCACGCAGACGCGGCCGCATCGAGGCACGCGCAACCGAGACGCCGAGAATGAAGGGGCTGAGCGCCAGAACGTAGAGCTTGCGCCACAGCGTGTCCGCACGCTTGCGGAAATAATAAACGAGGCCGACGCCTTTGTTCCATTCGACGAAGACCGGCTCGGCGCGCGAGGTCTGCCCTTCGTGTACGACCTCAGCCTTGGGATGGAAAAGCACAGCCCCGCCCATCTGGCGCGCCCGCCAGCATAGATCGACGTCTTCGACGTGCAGGAAGAAGCGGGCGTCGAAGCCCTTCAAACGGGCAAAATCATTGCGCGACGTGATGAAACAGGCACCCGATATGGTCGGAACCGAAATCGGTGCGTCTGGAAGAACCTCATCCTCCAGATGTATCTCGTACTTACGCAGGCTCTTGAAGACCCTGCTGAGATGCAGCAGGCTGATCAGCGTCGTGACCGGCGTCACTTCGCCGCGCCGCGCACCACGCTGTTCCGTCAGATCCGGGTTGAGAAGCCGCGCGCCGACGATGCACGGGGAAGCCTGCCCTGTAGCGGCCTCGATCAGCTTGTCGATGCAGCCCGGCCGGAGCTGTGCGTCCGGGTTAAGGAAGACCAGCCAGGGCTGGTTGGCCAGATGCGCGCCCAGATTGGCGGCCTTGGCGAACCCGATATTGCCCTGCCCCTGGACGAGCAGGATATGGTCGTAGGTCTCGCTTAAGGCCTTTAGGCGCTCCGCCATCGCGACGGGTGAACCGTTGTCAATGATGATGAATTGCTCGACGCGCGGGTCCTTCAGGACCGCCTCGATGCTTTCGAACAGGATCTGGCCCGTGTGATAGACGATCATGATGACCGTCACCCCGCCGGCGGGATTGTCATAAAGCGTCATGTCGAGATGCGACATGAATGCGCGCGCTTCTCCCGAGGCCAACTTACGCGAGGCAAGCAGTTCGGTAATCGAAGACGGCAGATTGTGATTCATGACAAGGCTCCCCCCTATGCCATCGGTTCTAAGGTAACAAACTCCTCGGTACGCGAATACTGTGACACATCCGTGTCGGTACGCAGATCCGGCGGCAGGGCGTCGTTGTGTAAACGCTCCGCTGCCTCATAAAGATTCAATGTGGTTTGCCCCTCCCCCCCCAGGAATCGCAGCGCCACTTCACCGGTCTCGGCTTCCTTTCGGCCGACGACCGCGATCACCGGAACCTTCTTAACCGAATGCTCTCGCACCTTATAGTTGATTTTTTCATTACGCAAATCGGTTTCGACTCTTAAGCCGCGCGCGCGGAATTCCGCTGCGACCTTTTCGGCATAATCGTTGGCGTCCGACGTGATTGGCGCGACGACGACCTGCACAGGCGACAGCCATAGCGGGAATTTTCCGCCATAGTTTTCGATCATAATGCCGATGAAGCGTTCGAACGATCCCAGGATGGCGCGGTGAAGCATGACAGGACGCTGCCGCGAACCGTCCTCGGCGACATATTCCGCGTCGAGCCGTTCCGGCAGGACGTAGTCGAGCTGCAGCGTGCCGCAGGTCCATTCGCGGCCGATGGCGTCCTTGACGATGAAGTCCAGCTTCGGCGCGTAGAAGGCCCCATCCCCCTCTGCAATGACAGGCTCGACGCCGGCCTGCTTGGCAGCCTCGGCCAGCATGCCCTCGGCCTTGTCCCAGAAGTCATCGCTTCCGGCGCGCGTCTCGGGGCGCGTCGCCAGGTTGATGCGCGCCGTCTCCATGCCGAGATCGCCATGGATGGTCTTGGTCAGGCGGACGAACCGGGCCGTCTCGTCGACGATCTGGTCCTCGCGGCAGAAGATGTGGGCGTCGTCCTGGGTGAAGCCGCGCACGCGCATCAGGCCGTGCAGCGAACCCGACGGCTCATAGCGGTGGCAGGCGCCGAACTCGGCCATGCGGATCGGCAGTTCGCGATAGGAGCGCAGGCCGACATTGAAGATCTGCACATGCCCCGGGCAGTTCATCGGCTTCAGCGACAGGGTTTCGCCCTCGACCGTCTCGCAGACGAACATGTTGGGGCGGTACTTGTCCCAGTGACCAGATTTTTCCCAGAAGGAGCGGTCGAGCACCTGCGGCGTCTTGACCTCGACATAACCTGCGGCATCGAGGCGGCGGCGCATATAGGCTTCGAGCGTGCGCCACAGCTGCCAGCCTTTGGGATGCCAGAAGACCATGCCCCGGCCCTCTTCCTGCATGTGGAACAGGTCCATCAGGCGGCCCAGCTTGCGGTGGTCGCGCTTTTCCGCCTCTTCCAGGCGCGTGACATAGGCTTCCAGTTCGGCGTCGGTCGTCCAGGCGGTGCCGTAGATGCGCTGAAGCTGGGCGTTGCGATGGTCGCCGCGCCAATATGCGCCGGCCAGCTTGGTCAGCTTGAAGGCCTTGCCGGTGAACTTCGACGACGGCAGGTGCGGCCCGCGGCACAGGTCCTTCCATTTGTCGCCGTGACGATAGATGGTGATGGTTTCGGTGCCCGGCAGGTCACGGATGATCTCGGCCTTGTAGGCCTCGCCGATCTCTTCGAAGTGCCTGATGGCCGCGTCGCGGTCCCAGACCTCGCGCACGATCTTTTCGTCGCGATCGACGATCTCGCGCATCTTGGCTTCGATTTTCGGCAGGTCGTCGAGGCTGAACGGCTCTTCGCGCGCGAAGTCGTAATAAAAGCCGTCCTCTATCGCCGGACCGATGGTGACCTGGGTGCCGGGGAACAGTTCCTGTACGGCCTCGGCCAGGATGTGCGCGGCGTCGTGACGGATGATCTCCAGCGCCTCGGGCGCCTCGCGCGTCAGGATTTCGAGTTTTCCACCCGTTTCCAGCGGCCGGTCGAGATCGAGCAGTTCGCCGTCGAGCTTGATCAGGACAGCCTTCTTCGCCAATGACTTCGACAGACTTTCGGCCACTGCCCGACCGGTTGTTCCCATTTCAAAGGCACGCACCGCGCCATCGGGAAAGGTCAGGTCGATCATACCAGCAGCCGACATAGTCTATTCTTTCATTGGCGACCTGTAGCCCTTACCGCAGGCTTCATCGCTCAGGCAGTGATGGCTGACGACGCGGCGGCGTTTTCAGCCCGTATGTCCCGCGTCTTTCGGCGGGACTGGGTCGTAGCCGAAACCGCCTCCAGGGCGGCACCGGCAGATTCGCTTTACGCCCATCCATGACCCCGACAGCGGGCCGTGTTCGATAAGCGCCTCAGCCATGTATTCCGAACAGGTAGGCCGAAAACGGCATGCCTGGCCGATATAGGGCGAAAGGGTCAGCTTGTAGGCCCGTAAAGCCCCGCGCACACACATTTCGTACAAAGCGGCCATCGCGTCTCAAATCATGAAACGCCGGCAGACGTCAAGCATGGCTCTATTTCGCACATGCAGCATAAATCGCAGATTCAACTGTTTGGCAAGTCACTTGCGGTTTCGGAGTCATTTCTGTCCCGGGCGTGACCAAATCGCCGCACCTGATTCCGACGCCCGTATTCGCGCGCCGGGGTCAGGCGGCAAATCGCGGCGCGGCGCGGCAAATCGCCTCGCAGGTGGCTTCCAGCGCCAGCAGGGTCGAGGCGTGGCGCGCCGGATAGTCCTTTACGCCGCTGAGGATATGCAGGTCGGCGAAGCGCTCCGGGAAGGCCGCCGCCTCGCCTTTCAGCAGGGCGCGAAGGGCGTCGCGCGCCGCGAATACGTCCGCGACCGGCGCGCCAATGACATGCTGGGACAGGATGGCCGCCGCCGCCTGGCCCAGCGCGCAGGCCTCGACCTCCATGGCGAAATCGCCGACCGTGTCGCCGTCCAAGCGGACCTCGACATGGACCGTCGATCCGCACAGCTTGGCGACGCGGTCGGCGGCACCCTGCGGTGCCCGCAGGCGGCCGAGGTGCTGGAGCTGCGTCGTCCGGCGCAGGATTTCGCGGGAATAGAGTTCGTCGATCATCACATATACATAGGGGCACGAAACCCAAAGCGCAGCCTGGTTACTTCTGCTTTTTGCGGCCCCACATGTGCGGCATTTCGACGGCGCGCGGCGGGGGTCCGAGGTTGGGCTTCTTGGGCTCGGGCGGCGGCAGGTGGGCGCGGCGCTTGACCGGCGCATCGGCATAGGCCTGCTCGGCGCGCGCCTTCACCGCCTCGGCGAAACGCTCGAAGCCGACTTTCAGGAACTTGCTGTAGCGGCGGCCTTCGCGTTCCGACAGAAAGCCGTCGAACAGGGCGCCGACCGAGAAGGACGAACCGCTGTCGGACAGGGCGTCCATCTCAAAGTAGCGGATCAGCCGGCCTTCATAGAACTTCTTCGGGACAGCAATGTGGATGTGCGACAAGGGCTGCCAGTCGGCCAGGGCGCCGGTGATCTCCCAGGTGCCCAGTCCTTCGTAATACTCTTCAAAGGCAATCGGCGCGCCGAAGCTTAAACGTCCCGAGGCCTTCTTATGGATTGGGCTCCATTCCGGCCACTTTTCGATCTCGGCGATGACGTCGTAGACGTCGTCGACAGGTGCTGCGACGCCGATACGGAATTCGACTTTGTAGCTCATGCTTTAAGCCCCCACCTTCAGTTTCCATGTCGGACCGGACGGACTGTCCATCACCTCGACGCCCAGTTCGTCCAGCGCCTTTCGGATGCGGTCGGCCTCGGGCCAGTTCTTGGCGGCGCGCGCCGCGGTGCGCTCATTGAGCAGGCCTTCGACCTGGGCCGTCAGGTCGTCGTCAGCGCCGGCCTTGAACCAGGCATCGGCGTCGCCTTGCAGCAGGCCCAGCACCCGGCCAGCCGCCAGCAGGGCTGCCTTGGCTGCCGTGCGGGTAGCGTCGTCGCCGGCAGTTTCGATATCGCGCGCCAGGCTCGACAGCTCGGCCAGGGCGCGCGGCGTGTTCAGGTCGTCGCACAAGGCTTCGAGCACGGCCGGCGATACATTGGCATCCACTATCGGCAGGTCCTTGACCTTGCGCAGGGTGCCATAGAGTCCATCGAGCCGTGCGCGCGTCTGGGCAATCAGTTCGCCGGTCCAGTCGAGCGGGCCACGATAATGCGCCGACAGCAGGGCCAGGCGGATGACCTCGCCGGGCACTTCCTTGATCAGTTCATGGACCAGCTTCACATTGCCCAGGCTCTTGGACATCTTCTCGGCATCCATGGTCAGGAAGCCGTTGTGCATCCAGTAACGGGCGTACTGCGCCTCATGGCCATGGCTATGCTGGGCGCACAGGCCTTGCGCGATCTCGTTTTCGTGGTGCGGGAAGATCAGGTCGTGGCCGCCGCCATGAATATCGATCGGCAGGCCCAGATTGGCCTCGATCATAGCCGAGCATTCGATATGCCAGCCAGGACGGCCTGGCCCCCACGGGCTCTCCCACACCGGTTCACCCGGCTTCGAAGGCTTCCAGAGCACGAAGTCATGGGCATTGCGCTTGTAGGGCGCGACCTCGACGCGCGCGCCGGCGATCATGTCGTCGACCGAGCGCTTGGACAGGGCGCCATAGCCCTTGAACGAGTCGACGTCGAACAGGACGTGGCCCTGCTCGGCATAAGCGTGGCCGTTGGCGACGATATCGGCGATCTGTTTGACGATGGCGTCCATATTGTGCGTGACGCGCGGTTCCAGCGTCGGTCTGAGCGCGCCCAGCGTCGCCATGTCCTCATTATATATGTCGGCGAAGCGGTTGGTTATGACGTCGATCTCCACGCCCTGCTCCATCGCCGCCTTGTTGATCTTGTCGTCGACGTCAGTGATGTTGCGCGCATAGACGACATGGTCCTGGCCATAGAGCTGGCGCAGCAGGCGGAACAGCACGTCGAACACGACGACCGGACGGGCATTGCCGATATGGGCGTAGGAATAGACGGTCGGACCACAGACGTACAGGGTAATCCGTGACGGGTCCCGCGGAGTGAATTCGACCTTTTCGCGCGTCAGTGTGTCGTGAATATGCAGTTTCATCTGGAAATTTGGTTGTAATGACCGGGTATCGTCCCATATAGACGCCGTCAGGTCTTTGCACCACGTTTATGTTTGCGCGCGATAATCCAATTCGCGGCTTATGCGTATGCAGATGCTGTCAGCTTCCGGCGCAGGCCTGGGGCATGATTGTGAGTACATGAGGGATGCCACGCGTCATTTCCGGAACCGTCGTTCCGGCGCCACTCGGCCCTCTGGGGATTAGATATTGAATATGGACAGCCTCGATCCGGTCTCGGCGGAAAATCTGCTCAACAGCTCGCGTCCGAAGAGCATCACCACCTTCACCAACCGTCCCAGCAAGGAAGAAGCGATGGCCGCCGTGCGCACGCTCCTGGCCTGGGCCGGCGACAATCCGGAGCGCGAAGGCCTCAAGGATACGCCCAAGCGGGTCGTCGAAGCCTATGACGAATGGTTCCAGGGCTATACGGCCGATCCGGCCAAGGAACTGTCGCGCACCTTCGAGGACGTCCAGGGCTATGACGACATGGTCCTGCTGCGTGAGATCGACGTGGAATCACACTGCGAACATCATATGGCGCCCTTCCTCGGCAAGGCCTATGTCGCCTACATGCCGACCGACAAGGTGGTCGGCATCTCCAAGATCGCCCGCGTCGTCGAAATCTTCGCCAAGCGCCTGCAGACTCAGGAAACGATGACCAAGCAGATCGCCGACGCCATCGAAACCTCGCTGGCGCCACTGGGCGTCGCCGTCCTGATCGACGCCGAACACCAGTGCATGACCACGCGCGGCGTCCACCACAAGCACGTGACGACGATCACCACCCGCTTCACCGGCGTCTTCAAGACCGATGCGGCGCTTCAGGACCGATTCCTCAAACTGGCGCAGAAGTAGGCCTTAAGGTTTACCGGGCCCGCACCCGTTAGACGCGACCGCGCGGCCGGCAATTCGCCTGCCGCGCGGTGTCGTTTCATGACGGCTTTTTGAAATATCTTAATCTCTCTCCCTTATGGCTGCTTTTCAACGGCTTTAGCCTTTACAAGCAGCGGGGATTTGGCCTAAATCGTTCCTAACGGTTTTGTAAGGATGCGATTTGTTGCGTGTCCTCATGGCCGATGGCATAATTTCTTAACGCCGCCTGCACCCGACGCAGGCCTTGGGCGTCTCAGAGGGAGTTGACATATGGGCGCAAAGCTCGGCGGTGGTGGTGGCGGTCGTTATACCGTTACGCAGAATTCGGACATCAACGTGACGCCGTTCGTCGACGTCATGCTCGTGCTTCTCATCATCTTCATGGTGTCCATCCCGACCGCGACCGTGTCGATCAAGCTCGACCTGCCGCCGGCGAAGGCGCCGCCCACGGCTGAAAAGAAGAAGGATCCGATCTTTATCTCGGTTATGGGCAAGGAAGACATCTATGTCGGCCCGACCAAGGTGACGCTCGACCAGCTGCCGGACGCCGTCCTGGCCGCCCTGCAGTCGCCGACCCCCTACGAAGAGCGCGTCCTGATCCGTGGCGACAAGGACATCGAATACGGCGACTTCGTTTCGGTCCTGAACACGCTTCAGCAAAACGGCTTCACCAAGGTCGGTCTGATCAACGAAGACCTCGACTAAGGTTTTCCGGAATACGGAATTCAAAACCCCGGTGGTGCGCCACCGGGGTTTTTCGTTATGCGTTGAGGACGAAACCCGTGACGTTTTCGGTTACCACGGGCGCCTCTGCCAAGGCGTGGACCTTGACTGTGTTGAGCAGGACGTCCTGCACCGGCATCTCCGCCTCGGCCTTGATATAGGCGATATGCCTCGCCTCCCGGACCTCTATGTTGGATAGGTTCAACCCGCGAATCGGCGTCAGCTTGCGCACATAGGTTGGCGTCAGGGTCCGCCACTGATACAGCACGTCGGTCTCGACGCTGACCACGCTGCCGGCGATCTTCGTCGCACTGACATTCGACATATGAATATTGCGGACAAAGCCGCCGCGCCTTTCGTTGGTCTTGATGTAGAGCAGGTTGTTGATGGGCACCGCCCAGCCATCCTCGCCCTTGCCGGTCCCGATGAAATGGCAGTTGTTGACCAGGACGTTTTCGACGCCACCCGACAGCTCGCTGCCGATCGCCATCAGCTGATGACCGTTCCTGATCCGGCAGTCGCGCACAATGATATTCCTGGCCGGCGTATTCAGACGCCAGGCGTCCATGTCCCGGCCCGACTTGACCGAGACGGCGTCATCGCCCTGATCGAAATGGCAGTCTTCGATCAGCACGTTCTGGCTCATCTCCGGATCGACGCCGTCATTATTGTGACCGTGCGCGCGAATCTTCACGCGGCGGATGACGACATCGTGGCAGAGAAACGGATGCAGCACCCAGAACGGGCTGTCCTCGATGCTGATGTCCTCGACCAGCACATTGCGGCAGCGGTTGAACTGAACGAAATGCGGGCGCAGATGGTTTTCGCCGACCGCCATGTTGCGCTCAGACACCGGCACGTCGCGATAAGCCATGTGATAAAGCGCCACCAGCGCGTCCATGTGCGGCTTGGGCCGCTGATACCACACCCGCCAGACGTCGAGCTTCGCCTTGAGCTTTCCCGGCCCGGTAATCGCGATGTTCTCGCAGTCAAAAGCGTAGACGAGCGGCGAATAGTTGAGGCACTCGATGCCTTCCCAGCTGGTCCGCACCGCCGGCAGGTAGTCGGCGGGATTGTCGGAAAACAGCAGGGTCGCGCCCTTGGCCAGGTGCAGGTTGACGTTGCTCTTCAAGTGAATCTTGCCGGTCGGCCAGACGCCTTCAGGCACCACGACCATGCCCGATCCGGCGGCGTGGGCGGCATCGATGGCGGCGGCGATCGCTGCGCTGATTCTTGCCTGGTCGCCCAGGACCGCGCCGTAATCAGTAATCAGGAAGCGGCGGCTACTGGAAAAGTCCGGCACGGCGATTGACGGCATGTCGAAAGGCGCCGCTGCCCGCACCGTTTTCAGCCTTAGGCCGGACGACGCAGGATGGGCGCAGCCGGCCAGGACCGGCAAGGCCAGGCCGCCCAACAGAATGGTACGGCGCGGAGGAAGAAACATGGGTGGACCTTCATGACAATGGCGGCCTATTCAATAGCCGCCATTCCCAAAAGGTCAATTTCAATCGAAATCGATCACGAATGATCTATCCTGCGGATCGCTCGACGGCCTGCGCCCTGGCCTGCTTGCGCTGGCGGCGGAGCCACCAGACGAGCGGCACGATCACCAGTCCAAGCGGCGCCAGATAGCTGAATACGGTCACCATGATGGTCAGCACGGAGACGAAGTTTGGGCCGATGCCGCTGACCGCCGCCGTGAAAGGCGCCCAGGTGCCGCGCGACGACGCGGCCGTTGCGGTCGTATAGGTCAAGGTCAGTCTGGACATGGCCACGCGCTTCTTCATGGTGGCGACCGCAGTGCGGGCGGCGTCGATATCGGACTGGATCGAGGCCAGCTCCTGCTTCAGATCGACGACCTCCGACATCTTGCCCTTGTGCGTGCGCAGCGTCGCCTGGAGATTATCGCGCAGCGCCACCTGGTTGTTGATATGCGCCTCCCGGTCGATGATCGACAGGCTGAGGTCCTCGGTCGCGATCGACTGGTGCTCGATCTTGCCGCCGATGGCCTTCAACTCGTTGGCCAGGGTTTTGCGAAACAGGCCGATCCATTGCGGCGTCGCCCGCAGCACCAAGGTGTGGCGCTCGGCTTCGCCAGATCGGCCGCTTTCGGTATCGAGCGACAGTATCTGACAGGTCCCCGGACCGGCGACCGTGCAGGCTTCCTGATGGCCCTCGACCATGCCGTTCAGTTGCTTGTCGGGCGCACTCAGGTCGAAACTGTAATCATAGGCCAGTTGCGGCAGGCTGGCCGGATCGACGCGGGTTTGGCGCCCGGCCGTGTCGGTGACAGCCTCGACCGCCGGTGCGGCCTCTTCGTGTGAGGTGACGTCCTCGGCCGCTTTTGGCGAACAGGCGGCCAGGTTTATGGATACGCAAAGTGCAGCCAGGGCAATGAAAGCGGAATAACGACGCGACATGGTCTCTCTCCCATTTAACGAGGCAGACCCAATCGGCCTGCCGCGCCATGTCGCGCCGAGATCACGGCATTTTCACGGCATTATCACAAATACGTGATAATTTCGTGATCACCGCGTTAACGGTTCAGTCCTCCGCATCTGCGCGCCTCCGCCTGGCGATATCGACCTTGATGCCGCGTTTCGCCATGGCCTCGCGGATCAGCACCTCAAGCTGCGAATTGGTTGAGCGCAGTTCGGAGGCGGCCAGACGTTCGACCGCCTCCATCAGTTCGGGCGGCACCCGGAGCAGGAAGGACTTCTTGCCGGGCGACGCCATCAGCCGTACAGCGTGCCGGTATTGACGACCGGCTGGGCCTCGCGGTCGGCGCACAGGACGACCAGCAGGTTCGACACCATGGCGGCCTTGCGCTCTTCGTCGAGGTCGACGACACCGCGCGTCGACAACTGCTCCAGCGCCTGTTCGACCATACCGACGGCGCCGGCGACGATCTTCTGGCGCGCGGCGATGACGGCTTCGGCCTGCTGGCGCTTCAGCATCGAGCCGGCGATTTCCGGTGCATAGGCCAGGTGCATCAGGTGCGTTTCGTCGATGGCTATGCCCGCGACGTCGATGCGGGCCTGCAAATCGCGTTTAAGGCGCTCGCCGACGATCTCGGCGTCATCACGCAGGGTGGGTTCGCCCTCCTCGCCGTGATCATAGGCATACTGCCGTGCCGTTTCGCGCAAGGCCGTCTCAATCTGGATATTGACGAAGGCCGTATAGTCATCGACGTCGAACAGGGCGCGCGCCGTATCCTGGACGCGCCAGACGACATTGGCGGCGATTTCGATCGGGTTGCCGCGCTGGTCGTTGACCTTCAGGGCCTCGCTGGTGACATTCCGGACGCGCAGGGATACCTTTTTGCGCCCGTACCAGAACGGCACCCAGCGCAAACCCGTCGTCCGGTCGGTCCCTTTGTAGTTGCCGAACAGGATGATGGCGACCGCCTGGTTCGGCTGGATGGTGTAGAAGCCGCACAGGATCAGTACGGTCAGAATCGCCATGAGGATGATGACCAGGACACCTGGCTTGCCCAGCAGCAGAGGGCCGGCAATGGCCGCGGCGATCGTAATCAGCGGCATCAGCAGCCATATTCCGCCGCCGCTCCCCACATTTCCGACCTCCTGGGTCCGGTTGATGGTTTGCTCGTTCACAGTCGCCTCTCCCATTTTAAACGTCCATTTCCTTCACCACATGGCCCTGCCCCATCATCTTGGGGCGGATGCTCAATATGCGGTGCTGTTTCTGCCGGCGGAGCAGGATGTTCTGCGTGATGTATCCGCTCGTATCGCTTGAGCTGGAATAGTTGACGATCTCCCAGCCCTGCGCCACCAAAGCGCTCAACGGCTTGCCTTCCTCGGTCATTTTGCCCTCCAAATATATCAAAGTGATATCACTTTTGACACATATGTCAATAGATCTGATGTGCTGAGTTGCACAAGGCGCATAACGGTGTCATGCTGTCCCTTGCCGCACCCGACGCGGCAGTCACACAGATGAAAAAGCGCCGAAACTTTTCCGTCTGTGCCTTTGTCAGGAAAGGAAACATCTCATGGGCGCAAGGCTCACGGGCGGAGGCGGCCCCGGCCGCTACACCGTCACTCAAAACTCGGACATCAACGTCACGCCGTTCGTCGACATCATGCTGGTGCTGTTGATCATTTTCATGGTGTCGATCCCGACAGCCACGACCGCGATCAAGATCGACATGCCGCGCGCGGAAGGCGGCCAGGCCGGCAAGGATCCGGTCTTCATCTCCGTCATGGGACCGGACGATCTCTATATCGCCGGTCAGAAGACATCCCTCGCCCGGATGGACGCCGATCTGCGCGCCGCCCTGCGCTCACAGGACCCGCACAGTGAACGCGTACTTGTGCGCGGCGGGGCCGATATCGAGTATCAGGACTTCCTCAGCGTCCTTAATTCGCTTAAAGCTTCGGGCTATACCCGTGTCGCCCTGATTAATGAGGACATCGAGTAATGCTCCTGCGCAGCCTGACGGTCATTGCCGCCGCTCTGCTCCTGTCAGGCTGCAATTCCCTCGCTATACCCGCCGACAAACAGTTGGAAGGCACTCAAGGCGATACGCGGCTCGTTGAAATGCTGCCTGATGGTCGAATGAGGATAGGCGACAGGCTCACAACACCCGAAGCACTTGTTGCGGACCTTAGGTCGGCAATGGGCGAGCGAAAGCCCGAAGACATGCGTATCCTGATCCAATCCAGCTCAGACGTTCCCTACGACAGGTTTCAAACTGTCCTCAAAATTTTGCAGGACGCAGGATTTACGCGCGTTGGGTTAGTTACCGCTGGCCTAATTTCTGAGCAATAGCTTGGCTTTCATCGCTTTTATGCTTATCAGACCGCGATGAACGAACCCGAAGACGACATCGACGTCGAAGACAGCGGCGACTGGCTGACAGCGGAAATTCCGGCCGATGAGGCCGGCGATCGGCTTGACCGCGTCCTGACCACACATTTTCCTGAACTGTCGCGCGCGCGGCTCCAGGCCCTGATCGCCGAAGGCCGGCTGACCTTTGGCGACGCGGTCGTCGCCGATGGCAAGCACAAGGCCAAGGCGGGTCTCTATAGCCTGTTCGTCCCTGCCCCCATCGACGCCGTGCCCCAGGCGCAGGATATCCCGCTCGACATCATGTACGAGGACGAGCACCTCGTCGTCGTAAACAAGGCCGCCGGCATGGCGGTCCATCCCGGCGCAGGCATTCCCGACGGCACGCTGGTCAATGCCCTGCTCCATCACTGCGGCGACACCCTGTCCGGCATAGGCGGCGTCCTGCGGCCCGGCATTGTCCACCGCCTCGACAAGGACACGTCGGGCGTTCTGGTCGCCGCCAAGTCAGACGCGGCCCACCGCGGGCTGTCGGTCCTGTTCGCCAAGCACGATATCGACCGCGAATACCGCACCGTTGTCCGTGGCACGCCGCGCAAGGTCGAGGACACGGTCACGACGCGCATCGGCCGGTCGAACAGCGACCGCAAGAAGATGGCCGTCCTGCGTGGCGGCGGCGGCCGCGAAGCGATCACGCATTACGAAGTCCAGGAAATCTACGGCCACGGGAAGCCGGTGGCGTCGCTCATCAAGTGCCGGCTGGAAACCGGCCGCACCCACCAGATTCGCGTCCACATGGCGCATATCGGTTGCCCGTGCCTGGGCGACCCTGTCTACGGGTCGGGCGCGCCCGCCCGCGACATCCAGGCCCTGCTCACCGACATCGGCTTCGACCGCCAGGCCCTGCATGCCGCCGTGCTGGGCTTCGTTCACCCCATTACCGGCGAAAAGCTGAAATTCAAGGCTGTATTGCCCGAAGACATGCAGACCCTGGTCGACATACTGCGGACGGATTTCTAGGGCGATATGCCAAAGTGTGCGGCGGTTTTTGGTAAGATATCGCGGCGAACAAAAAGTATAAACGGGCAATGCCTAAGCCCGACGCGCCCGTCGACATTATTGTGCGCCGCACTCACTCAACTGTGATCCTGCATCTGTTGCAAGGCTTGATGCGTAACAGGCACAATAAGCGCCCTTACGGAGGGACCGCATTTTCATGCGACTTCGCAAAAAAAATTGCGAAATCGCGTGAAATCGTCGTTTACCCCTCTTTTATTTTTAAATTGCGTACCCACATCGAGTGCTGTTGCCGGCCATGAGCATGGTCGCCTCCTGTGCTCCCCCTCGCAGTCGAAGGCACCTGCTCATGACCGACACGTCTCCTTTTTCCGATCACCCCGGGCAGGGTGAAACGGAATCCCGACAAGAAAGCGAAACGCAGATGAGCACGTCTTTGGCTGTAAGCAACCTTTCGTCCGCCACCATGCCGGCCCTGTCGCCGGACGGCGGCCTGAACCGCTACCTGTCGGAAATCCGCAAGTTCCCGATGCTGGCCAAGGACGAGGAGTTCATGCTGGCCAAGCGCTGGCAGGAACACCAGGACCCCAAGGCGGCGCACAGGCTGGTGACGTCGCACCTGCGCCTGGTCGCCAAGATCGCCATGGGTTATCGTGGCTATGGCCTGCCGGTCGGCGAAGTCATCTCCGAAGGCAATGTCGGCCTGATGCAGGCGGTCAAGAAGTTCGATCCGGACCGCGGCTTCCGCCTGGCCACCTACGCCATGTGGTGGATCAAGGCTTCGATCCAGGAATATGTCCTGCGCTCGTGGTCGCTGGTCAAGATGGGCACGACCGCCGCGCAGAAGAAGCTGTTCTTCAACCTGCGCAAGGTGAAGTCCGAAATCTCGGCCCTGGAAGAAGGCGACCTGCGCCACGACCAGGTCGAGCAGATCGCCACCAAGCTGGGCGTGTCCGAACAGGACGTCGTCAACATGAACCGTCGCATGTCGTCCCCCGACTCGTCGCTGAACGCGCCCCTGCGCGCCTCGGAAGGCGAATCGGAATGGCAGGACTGGCTGGTCGATGACAAGCAGCTGTCGCAGGAAACCGTGCTGGCCGACGCCGAAGAGCACGATATCCGCATGGAATTGCTGCAGGCGGCCATGGGTGAACTGAACGCCCGTGAACGCGAAATCCTGACCGAGCGCCGCCTGAAGGACAATCCGACGACCCTGGAAGATCTGGCCGAACGTTTCGGCGTGTCGCGCGAACGCGTCCGCCAGATCGAGGTCCGCGCCTTTGAGAAGCTGCAAAAGGCAATGGTCAATGCCAACGCGGCCATGACCCCGGCCTGACGGCGCTTTCACTCAAGATAATAAAGTCGGCCTTGAAAACGAGGCCGGCTTTTTTCATACCGCCACGTCGCCTACGCCGCCTGGCCGCTGCTCACAGCTTCCGGTTCAGACATTGCGCCCGCTAACCCCAGGCAGGCCATCATTTCCGCGACACGTGGGCTCAGCGAGTCCTTTGATACTGCCTTGGCGCGTATATCCTGGATGACGGCTGAGACGGCATTGAGGAAACGCGGGTCCTTGATCACCTTGCACGCCGGAACAATGACCGACATTTGGGTCATGATGGTCTGCATGGTTCCCTGTGCGTCGCTCTCGAAGCCTTCGAGCGAGGCCTTGAGCAGGCGCACGGCCTCCTCGACGGCGATGCGCTGGTCGCCTTCGTTCTTGCGCTTCTTCTTGCCCTTGTACTCGCCGGCATTGAAGCTGCGGCGGTCGGGGCCGGTATAGGTTTCCACCGCGATCCATTCGCGCGGCTTGAACAGGACGTTCTGCAGACGCTTGGTCAGATCCTGCCAGGCGAACGGCTTGGCCAGCATTTCGTGGATCCCGGCATTCTTGGCCTCACCCAGTTCGGCCGGCGTCAGGTTGGCCTTGAGCATGATCACCGGCACGGTCTTGCAGGCCAGGTCGCTGCGGCGCAGGGATTTGCAGAAGTCGATGCCGTCGATGTTCTGGGCGCGGTATTCGGTCAGGATCAGTTGCGGGTCCAGGTTGTGGCACAGGCCGAGCGCACGGCGATCATCGGTTTCCACGACGATATTGTCGGCGCCAAGCACCCGCAACATGTCCGCCAGCATGCGGGCATAGGCCGGATTTCCCTCAATAATCAGGACACGCCTCAGGCTGTTGCGCAGCTTGGCTTGTAAGCGGGGATCAAGATTAATCATGGCAACTCTGAAAGCCGGGCTCGTTAAATTTCGTCCAGCATGGCAGGGTTTGATAAAAATAGCGTGATCAGGCGTGGTTAATGGCGGCTTCCCCCTTCGCCAAACCCGTGCGCCGCAAAGGTTTCCCATCGCAACGCACGCCAGGTTAGCCGCTACCTCAGTCCTGGAATGGGTCTCGCATGAGAATGGTGTCGTCTCGCAAGTCTTTGCTTTCCGGACGCCACCACTCAACCATTAGTCCTGAAATGGGTCTCGCATGAGAATGGTGTCGTCTCGCAAGTCTTTGCTTTCCGGACGCCACCACTCAACCGTTAGTCCTGGAATGGGTCTCGCATGAGAATGGTGTCGTCTCGCTCAGGTGACGTCGACAACAAGGCCACGGGCGCGCCGATTAGTTCTTCGATGCGGCGGACGTATTTCACAGCGTTGCCTGGCAGGTCCTTCCACGAGCGCGCGCCCTGCGTGCTCTCGCTCCAGCCTTCCATTTCCTCGTAGACCGGCTCGATGCCCTGCTGCGCCTTGAAGCCCGCGGGCAGATAGTCCAGCACCTTGTCGCCGACCTTGTAACCGACGCAGACCTTGATCGTCTCGATGCCATCCAGGATGTCGAGCTTGGTCAGGGCGATACCGTCGATGCCGTTGATGGCGATCGACTGGCGCGCCAGAACAGCGTCCAGCCAGCCGACGCGGCGGGCGCGGCCGGTGACGGTGCCGAACTCGTGGCCGCGCGTGGCGATGCCCTGGCCGACCTCGTCGAACAGCTCGGTCGGGAACGGCCCGGAACCGACGCGCGTCGTATAGGCCTTGAGGATGCCCAGCACGTAGCCGACGCTCTTTGGCCCCATGCCCGAACCGGCGGCGGCTTGTCCGGCGACCGTGTTGGACGAGGTGACGAACGGATAGGTGCCGTGGTCGATGTCGAGCAGCGCGCCTTGCGCGCCTTCGAACAGGATGCGCTTGCCTTCCGATCTGGCCTTGTCGAGAACATACCAGACCGGCTTGATGAAGGGCAGCAGACGCGGCGCCATCTCTTTCAGCTTGGCGACCAGGGCGGCCACATCGACGTCCGGCAGGCCCAGGCCCTTACGCAGGGCGTTGTGGTGCGTCAGCAGGCGGTCGATCTTGGCTTCCAGCGCATCGAGATCTTCCAGGTCGGCGACGCGGATGGCGCGGCGGCCGACCTTGTCTTCATAGGCCGGCCCGATGCCGCGGCCGGTCGTGCCGATCTTGCTGGCGCCCGCGGCGTTTTCACGCGCGATGTCCAGTTCGGAATGGATCGGCAGGATCAGGCAGGCATTGTCGGCGATGACCAACAGATCAGGCGTGATCTTCAGGCCTTGCGCCTCGACGCGGGCGATTTCGTCGAACAGCGCCCACGGATCGATGACGACGCCGTTGCCGACGATCGACAGCTTGCCCTGGACGACGCCCGACGGCAGCAGGCTCAGCTTATAGACCTTGCCATCGACGACCAGGGTATGACCGGCATTATGACCGCCCTGAAAACGCACGACGACATCGGCGCGATTGGACAGCCAGTCAACAAGCTTGCCCTTGCCTTCGTCGCCCCATTGGGCGCCGATCACGGTCACATTTGCCAAGAGAATTCTCCGTACTCGGTCACTGGCGCAAACGGCGCGGACCACAAACGGTGGCACCCTATAGAGCAGGAATCGCGGCTTGTAACCCCTTAAGTGTCATCAAGCTGAAACAAATTAGTCTTCGTCGTCTCCGGCCTTCAGCGCGCCGATAACACGGGTCATAAGCTTTAGAAATTGCTGGGCTTCCTGAGGCGACAAGCCTTTCATGGCGATTGCATTGACCATCGATGCGGCTTGCGTCGCGTCGCCGCGCATGCCGATCGCCCTGGGCGTTAGGTAGATACACTGGGCGCGTGCGTCCGCGGCATGGGTCCGGCGCACGATCAGCCCATCGCGTTCCATGCGCGCCAGGGTGTTGGCCATGGTCGCCTGCTCGACGTCCAGCCGCTCGACCAATTGCTTCTGCGTAAGTCCGTCCGCCTCCCACAGCGCCAGCAGCGTCATGAACTGCGCCGGCGCCAGCCCCAGGGGCGCGATACGCGTCTGCAGCGACCGCGCGAACAGCCGCGCCATCTGGTTGGCGAGGAAGCCCGCCGATTGCGATTTGTCGAAACTCATGAGCGTCAATAGCAATTGAATAGCATGCTATTCAAAATGGAGAGTCGCATGAAACGGTTTATCCACGCCATGGCCGGTGGCCTGGCCCTGACCCTGTTGCTGGTTTTCTGGCTGTCTTCGGCGGCGTCGGAAGTGTCCGGCGACCATGATCTGATCCGCGCGGTGAAAACCGCCATCCTTTATGCCCTGCCGGCACTTATTGTCTGCCTGGTGGTGACGGGTGGCTCAGGCATGGCGCTGGGCGGCCAATGGCGGCACAGCCTGATTGGCGTGAAGAAACGACGCATGGCGGTGGCGGCCGGCAACGGTCTGCTGATCCTCGTGCCTTCGGCGATCTTTTTGTGGTGGAAGGCGCAGGCAGGCGCATTCGACGCGCAATTCGCAATCGTCCAGGCGGCCGAACTGCTGTCCGGCGCCGCCAATATCGTCCTGTTGAGCCTTAATACCCGTGACGGCCTTGGGCTCAGGTCGCGGCCGCGGCGTTCTCAGGGTTAAGCGCCGCCAGCGCCTCGGCATAGGCCCATTCCAGCCACGGCGTCAGGGCCTCGATGTCATCGACCTCGACCGTGCAGCCGCACCACACGCGCAGGCCCGGCGGGGCGTTGCGATAGCCGACCACGTCATAGGCCACGCCCTCGGCTTCGAGCAGCGCCCCGATCCTGGCCGCCAGTTTCGCCTGGTCCTCGACCGGGCGCGCGACGATCTCGGGCGCTACAAACTTCAGGCACACCGAGGTCGTCGAACGCGTCTCGGACTTTTCGGCGACGAAGTCGATCCACGGCGTCGCCTCGACCCAGCGCGTAAGCGCGGCGGCACTGCGGTCGCAGCGGTGGATGAGCGCCTCGAGACCGCCCTCGTTGACCGCCCAGCGCAGGGCGTCGAGATAGTCCTCGATGACCAGGAAGGAGAAGGTGTTGATGGCGTCGCCACCCAGGATCTTCATGTCGGCTGCGCCCTTGGCCTTCAGGCGCAGCACCTTGGGGATCGGCCGGCCGCTGTCGAAAGTGTTCAGCCGATCGACCGCCTTGGGCGACATGACCAGTACGCCGATTCCGGCCTCACCGCCCAGCGCCTTCTGGAACGAGAAGGTGGCGACGTCGAGCTTTTGCCATGGCAGTTCCATGCAGAAGGCCGCCGAGGTGGCGTCGCACAGCACCAGGCCCTGGTGATCATCCGGGATAAAGGTCGCATCCGGCACGCGCACGCCCGAGGTCGTGCCGTTCCACGGAAAGACGATGTCGGCTTCCGCGCTGATCCGCGTCAGGTCCGGCAGCTGGCCGTACGGCGCCGACAGCACCTCGGCGTCCAGTTTCAGGTGCTGGACGGCGTCATCGGCCCACAGCTGGCCGAAGCTCTCGAAGCTGAGCAACTGGACCTTGCGCGGCCCCAGAAGATTCCACATGGCGGCCTCGAACGCCCCGGTATCCGAGCCCGGCGTCATGAAGACCTGGTAATCGTCCGGGATCTGAAGGATCGAGCGCGTCAGTTCGATCGCCTGGTTCAGACGGCCCACCGTCGCCTTCGAGCGGTTCGAGCGACCGACCGGCGCGTTTGATAACGCTTGCGGGCTCCAGCCCGGGCGCTTCGACGTCGGACCCGACGAGAACCACGGACGCTCCGGCGCGCGCGGCGGCTTGGAACTGGACGGGCTGGCGGGATGCGGCATGGAAAGCCTCCGGTCGGGAACAAAATCCCCTGCCCTATGCGCCACAGGAGCCCAGGCGGCAAGGCATTTTTCATGCGGCAAATGGTGGCCGCTCCTTAACAATCGGCCAAAAATTTCGCCACTGAAATGAACCGAAAATGAACCGCACCGTTCAGCTTGGGCTCAGGTGCGGGGTGGTTAAATGACCTCATCGCTGAGAGACCAGCGAAACCCATCTCCCCGATGACCGGGAACTTGACCTAAGGAGACCGACCATGAAAAAGACCCTGATTGCGCTTGCCGCCCTGACCGCCGCCGCGACTGGCGTTGCGGTTCCCTCCATCGCCGCCGCCGACACCCGCGGCGCCGTTGTCGTCCACGTTAGCAACGACCGCTGGGACCACAACCGCCGCGACGACCGCGCCGAATACCGCCTGGATAGCCGGATCGACAACCTTTATGACCGCATCCGCATGGGCCGCCGCAGCGGCGACCTGAGCCGCCGTGAAGCCGATCGCCTGCTGAGCCGCCTGGACAGTATTGCGTCGGAACGCCGCCGCGCTGAGCGCACCGGCCGTGGCCTGACGCCCCGCGAAGTGGCTTCGCTGAGCGATCGTCTCGACCGCCTGTCGCGTGAAGTCCGCTATGAGCGCAATGACCGCGACAACCGTCGCTGGTAATATCTAAATACCCCTTCAAAGGGCGCGATCCGGAAACGGGCCGCGCCCTTTTCTTATGGCCAAATAGGGCCAAACAATTGTTTTCTTATGGCTTTCCGTGATGAAATCATTCTGCCGCAATCTCGCCGTGACCATGACCCGAGCATGAACCACGGCCTCAGGATCGGCTCAGGGGACCTGTGTTTAACTGTCATCATCGCTGATGACAGCGAGACCTGAACCTAAGGAGAAAGACCATGTTCACGAAGACCACACTCAAGTCGCTGATCGCCGTCGCCGCCGTTGGCGCCACCCTGACAGGCATGTCGGCCACCGCGCAGACGCGCCACACCTATGATCATCGTACCGACCGCCAGATCGAAGCCCGTATCGACAATATTCAGGACCGCATTGAGAACGGCCGCCGCGCCAATCGCATCAGCTACCGCGAAGCCAAGCGTCTCAACACGCGCCTTGAAGGCGTTATCGACCTGGCGCGTGGCTACATGCGGACCGGCCGTGGCATCGACAGCCGCGAAAAGGCGACCCTGAACGCCCGCCTCGACCAACTGTCCGCTGAAGTTCGCTACGAGCGTGCCGACCGCGACAATCGCCGGGGCTAATCGCTTCACCATCAATCCTTAACAAGGCGCGGAACTCCGGTTCCGCGCTTTTGCTTTATGGGGTGTGCACAGGCGCCTTGCCGAAGCTAGAGCGATATGGCGAAAAGTGTAAGCGGTTTTCGCCTTAAATATCGCGACAAAACAATAACTTAGATCGGCATGATGTTTCCACTTAAATCATACCGATCTAAAGCTTCGGACAGATGCGCCCTACAGCAGCCAGTTGTGCCGCAGCGGCCCGTGTCCTTCGCCAAGGTGCGGGGCCATGGCGATGGCGCCATAGAGATAGTCCCGCGCCATCTCGATCGTTTCCCTGAGCGTCCGGCCCTGCTGGTTCAGCGTCGCGCAGGCGCTGGCCAGGGTACAACCTGTACCGTGCGTATGGACGGTATCGATGCGCTGCGATACGAAGCGGTGCTCTTCTTCGCGCGTGAACAGAATATCGACGACCTCCGGCCCGCGCAGGTGCCCGCCCTTGATCAGCACGGCCTTGGCACCCATGCGCAGGATCATCTCGCCGGCGCGGCGCATGCCGTCCTCATCAGCAACGTCCGTGCCCGTCAGCGCCGCGGCTTCCGGAGCATTGGGCGTCAGCAGGTCGGCGTGTGGCAGCATGAGCGCCTTCAGCGCATCGATGGCACCTTCCCGCATCAGGGCATGACCGCCCTTAGCCACCATGACCGGGTCCACGACCTTGAAGGCACTGCTGGCCAGCAGGATTTCCGACACCGCCTCCATGGTTCCGACGTCGGCCAGCATGCCGGTCTTTATGGCGTCAGCGCCGATATCGCTGAGGCACGCCTGCGCCTGGGCGGTGATAAAGGATGCAGGCACGCCCATGACGTCCGTGACCCCCAGCGTGTTCTGCACCGTCAGCGCGGTGATGGCCGTCATGGCATAGCCGCCCAGCATGGTGACGGTCTTGATGTCGGCCTGGATGCCCGCGCCGCCGCCCGAATCCGAGCCGGCGATAATCAGAACTCTGTGCATGAAGATCCTCAAGGGGACGTTGTCACGGCTGCCCAAATCGGCGCATAGTGGCGCAAACTCCCCTCCCGTCCATTTAGGAGGCAGCCATGGCGCTGGCAACCTCATTTTACCAAAGCGCCATACCGCGCGGCCTGTACCGGCACTATAAGGACAAGCTGTACGAGGTCTTTGGCACGGTGACCCATTCCGAAAGCGAAGAGGTGCTGGTTCTGTACGCGCCGGTCGGGCAGGCCGAAGGCGCGGCGCGGCTGTGGGTCAGGCCGCTCGGTATGTTTGCAGAGACGGTTGCGACCGAAGACGGCGAAGTGCCGCGCTTTGCCTATGTCGGCGGAGACGCTGCCGCATGAGCAAGAAATCCGACCCCCATGCCCGCTGGAACGAGCTGGTTCCCGAAGCCTTTGCGGATAAAAACCATCCGATTCTCCGGGCCATGCGCGGCACGCTGATCCTGGTGCGGCTGAACCAGATCGACGCCAATGACCAGATGCTGTCGTTTGAAATCCTTGCAGGGCGCCTTGTGCGCGCCAATCGCTCCGAAGGCTTCGTCCTGTCTCTGGTCGGCAAGAAGTCAGGCGAAGAGCTGTTCCTGCCACTGGTGCCCGCTGCTTTCAACCTGATCGAACGCGGCCGCTATCAGCTGTCTTGCGGCACGGTGGTGCACAACCCGGATTTTCTTGGCGCGTTTGATATCTACCGGCAGAATTAAGAAGCTGACGTCGGAAACTTCGCCCTCCCTGCTCTGCGGGGAGGGGGGACCATCGCTTGCGATGGTGGGCGGGGTGGCGAAAGAAATAACAAACTCCAGCGCCTGTTCGTCCAGCAGGAAAGCCCCGCCCACCGCCTAACGGCGGTCCCCCCTCCCCATAAATGGGGAGGGCGAAGTCAGGACAATGCCCGCCAAACCCTCAGCGCCTGTTTCATCTCCGCGACATCGTGGACGCGAACCATTTGCGCACCGTTGGCAATGGCGTGGAGGTGCACGGCAATCGTCGCGCCCAGGCGATGATCGGCATCCGAGGCCACGGCCCCTTCCCGCTCCTCCAGTGCCGCGATAAAGCGCTTGCGCGACGCCGCCATCAGCAGTGGGAAGCCGTGGCTGGCCAGCCGCTTCGTCGCGGCGATCAGCGCCAGGTTGTGATCGAGCGTCTTGCCGAAACCGATACCCGGATCGATCCAGATACGCTCGCGCGCAACACCGGCGCGGATCGCGACGTCGGCGCGCTCCAGCAGATAGGATTCGATCTCGGCGACCACATCCTCGTACCACGGATTGGACTGCATGGTGCGTGGCTCGCCGCGCATGTGCATCAGGACGACGTCCCCGCCCAGGCGCGCCGCCGTTTCCAGCGATTCGGAACTGTGCGTCAGGGCGGTGACGTCGTTCCACACGCAAGCCCCTGCTTTGAAAGCCTCTTCCGCCACTTCGGGTTTCAGGGAATCGATGCTGATTGGTCCATCCCATTCTTCGGCGATGGCCTGGATCAGCGGCACGACGCGGTCGATCTCTTCGCCGAGGGTCACGGGCTGGGCGCCGGGACGGGTCGATTCCCCGCCGATATCGAGCACATCCGCCCCGTCGGCAATCAGTTGCCGGGCATGGTCGAGCGCGGCCTGAAAACCGAACCACCTGCCGCCGTCGAAGAAGCTGTCGGGCGTGACATTGACCACGCCCATGATCAACGGCCCTCTTTCGGCGGCAAGGTCGCGCAAGCTCATTTCAGACCAGCGTCCTTGAATGCCAGCGCCGACAAGGCCGTCAGGTCGAGGTGACCATTGCCCTCCGCCACCAGCCGCGCCAGCCGGTCGCGCAGCAGGTCGGCCAGCGGCATCGGCACGGTCAGACCATCGGCCGCCGCACCGACCAGGCGCATGTCCTTGGCGCCGAGCACCGCCGCAAACCCAGCCGGCTCAAACGTCTGCGAGGCGATCAGCGCGCCATAGTTCTTGTAGATCAGCGAGCCGAACAGGGTTGATGTCAGGAAATCGAGGAACTTCGTGTTGTTCGCGCCGCCCTTGGCCACCAGCGCCATGGCTTCGCCAAGCGACTCGGTCACCGAAATGATCAGGAAGTTGCCGGCCAGCTTGACCAGGTTGGCGGCCGACGGCGTGTCGCCGAAGACCTCGACCTTCTGGCCGATCGCGTTAAGCAAGGGCATGACGCGGTCCATGGCCTCAGTTTCGCCGGCGGCTGCGATAAATAGCTTGGCGTCGGCCGCAGCGGCCGGCCGGCCAAAGACCGGCGCCGAAACAAAGTGCTGGCCTTTGTCGGCGTGTGCCTGCGTCAGCTTTTCGGCGAGAGCGACGCTGATGGTGCTCAACGAGATATGGATGCCGCCATCGGTTAGATTGGCGAGAATGTCGTCCGCTACCCCTTCGACCGCCGCATCGTCGGCCAGCATGGTGAAGACCACCTCTGCCTTGCTGGCTTCACCGGGCGTCAAGGCATGTGTCGCGCCCTTGGCCACCAAGGCTGCGGCCTTGTCCGGCGAACGGTTCCAGACGGAAACATCGTGTCCGGCTTTGATAAGGTTCGGCGCAATCGCCGCGCCCATATTTCCAAGTCCCAGGAATCCAATCTTCATGGCCGCCTCGTGTTAGTGCGCGGTCTTGCCGATCCGCTTGATTTCCCAGTGCAGGTCGATGCCGAGCTTGGTTTTCACATCGGCGCGCACCGCCTCACCAAGCCCTTCCAGATCGGCCGCCGAAGCGTCATTGGCATTGATCATGAAGTTGGAATGCAGCTCTGAGAACTTGGCGCCGCCGAACATACGCCCGCGCCAACCTGCTTCGTCGACACACTGCCAGGCCGACTTGCCTTCAGGGTTCTTGAAGGTCGAGCCGCCGGTCTTTTCGCGGATCGGCTGGGTCTGTTCGCGGCGGGCGGTGATCGCTTCCATGCGCTCGGTAACCGCCGCGACATCGTCCGGCTTGCCCTGATAAAGCGCACCGACATAGATCAGGTTGTCGGGGTCGGAGTGGCGGTAGGAATAGCCCATGTCGGCATTCGACAGGATGACGCGTTCGCCGAAGCGCGTGACGGCATAGGCTTCGACCAGCACGTCCTTGGTCTCGGCACCATAGCAACCGGCATTCATGACGATGGCGCCGCCGATCGTGCCCGGCACACCGCGATAGAATTCCAGTCCCGCGATCCCGGCTTGAGCGGCCACCTTGGCGACTTGGGCGTCGAGCGCCGCCGCCCCGGCATAGACCTGGGCATTGTCGCGCGCCTCGATATCGGCGAAGGCTTTGCCCAGGCGGATGACCACGCCTTCGATGCCGCGATCGCGCACCAGCAGATTCGAGCCAACCCCAATGGCAATAACGGGAATGCCCGGATCGAGCGCCTTCAAGAATTCACATAAATCGGAAATGTCTTCCGGAATGAAGACGACATCGGCCGGACCACCCACGCGAAACCAGGTAAAGGGAGCCAGCGCCGCGTCGCGCATGATGCGGCCACGCACCGGCGGCAGCTCATCAACCCAGGTCTTGATCAAACTCATTTCGTCTCCGCTTGGTAACTGACAAGGCCCTTCGCGCGTTCGTCCGACTCGGGATCGCTCGTCTCTTCGGGCATTCCGTCGCAAAGCTGCAACCACGGCAGCTTCGATTCAACACCGTAATGCTGCTCCAGCTTTAGGTCCTCAGGATGATCGAGCGAGCCGATCGTCACGCAGTTCCATTCGCCTTTGTCGTAGCCGAAGTACAGCGGCGTCCCGCAATCGCGGCAGAAGGCGCGCTTGGCGACCGAAGAGCTTTGGTAAAAGACCGGCTGGCCCTTCGTCCATGTCAGCTGGTTTTTGTAGACGCCCGTCAGCCCGGCAAAGACATTGCCGACGGCGCGCTGGCACATGCGGCAATGGCAGAAGTGCGTGCCCGATGGCGGGACCGCCAGTTCATAGCGCACAGCTCCGCACTGACAGCCGCCGGTTACACTCATTTCATCGCTTCCAGCTGCCCCGGCAGGGCATAGGCCCATTGCGTGATATCGCCGGCGCCGAGGCAGACGACGAGGTCGCCCTCCTTGGCCTCGCCCGCCACCAGCCCGGCCAGTTGCGCCGGGCCGTCAAGGGCGATGGCGTTGCGGTGACCGAAGCGGTGAAGGCCGGCAACCAGATCAGCCTTGGAGACACCTTCGATTGGCTGTTCGCCGGCGCTGTAGACGTCAGCGACGATGACTGTATCGGCATCGTGGAAGCACGACGAGAACTCGTTCATCAGGTCGCGCAGGCGGGTGTAGCGGTGCGGCTGGACGACGGCGATGACGCGTCCCTGGCCAACGACCTGACGGGCGGCTTTGAGCACGGCGGCGATTTCGACCGGATGGTGACCATAGTCGTCAATAACGCGGATGCCGCCAACGACACCCGTCGTCGTAAAGCGGCGCTTGACGCCACCAAAGCCGCCAATGCCCTTGCGCACGGCGTCTTCACCAATGCCCAGTTCGCGAGCCAGCGCAATCGCGGCCGTCGCGTTCGAGACATTGTGGTTGCCGGTCATCGGCAGTTTAAGCTTTTCCCAGGTGAAGGGCTCGGCGCCGGTCGGCGAGAAGACGACGTCAAAGACAGCGCCTTCCGGGCCAAATTCGATATTGGTGCAGCGGACCTCGGCCTGCGGGCTTGCGCCATAAGGGATCAGGCGGCGGTTATCGATCTTGGCGGTCAGCGCCTGGACTTCCGGATGGTCGATGCAGACCGCGGCAAAGCCGTAGAACGGGATGTTCTCGATAAAATCGACGAAGCCCTTCTTGACCGCTTCGAAATCGCCCCAGTGGTCGAGGTGCTCCGGGTCGATATTGGTGACGATGGCCAGGGTCGATTTCAGGCGCAGGAAGGAACCGTCCGACTCATCGGCTTCAACGACGATCCAGTCGCCGTCGCCGACCTTGGCATTGGTGCCATAGGCATTGATGATGCCGCCATTGACGACGGTCGGATCGAAACCGCCGGCATCGAGCAGCGCCGCGACCATCGAGGTCGTCGTCGTCTTGCCATGGGTGCCGCCGACCGCGATCGAGAATTGCAGGCGCATCAGTTCGGCCAGCATCTCGGCGCGGCGGACCAGAGGCACGCGGCGGCGGCGGGCTTCGACCATTTCCGGATTGTCGGACTTGACGGCGGTCGAATAAACGAGCGCGCAGACGCCGTCCGTAACGTGTTCGGCAGCGTGGCCGATAAAGATCTTGGCGCCCAGCTTCTCAAGCCGCTCCGTATTGGCTGAGGCCTTGGCGTCCGAGCCCTGCACTTTGTAGCCGATCTTGATCATGATTTCGGCGATGCCGCTCATGCCGATGCCGCCGATACCGACGAAGTGGACGGGACCGAGATCGAACGGAGTCGGACGGACTTTGGAGATGGAGGCCATAGGCAGCACACTGCTTGCGAAATCAGGGAAAGGGCAGGCTTTTAGACCAGCTTGCGGCGGCTGTCACTCTACGTTTTTTTCTTTGCCCGTAAAGGATTGTGTGAGACTATCGACGTCATGGGAAAGATTTCGATTTCCATCGATGAACAGACGCAAATCTGGCTGGATCAACAAGCCGGGGCGGATGTCGATGCCTATGTCAACGAACTGATCCGCAGAGATCAGCAACGCAAGGCGGCCGAAACTGAGCTGTGCCAGATGCTCGATGAAGCCGAAACCAGCGGCTTTAGCGAGCGCAGCGCGAAGGATATCTGGGCGGCCGCTGAAGCCGAATATCTGGCACGTCGTGATTGAATATCGGCTTTCGCGACGCGCGGAAGCGGATCTGATCGGCATCGCCCATTATAGCAGCGAGACATTTGGCATTGAACGGGCACGCGTCTATCGCGATGGCCTGATTGACATGTTCGACAGGCTGGCCGCCAATCCAGAACTAGGCGCAGCCTTCCCATTGCGACCGGGTGTCCGCAAACACATCTATCAGTCGCACGCAATTTTCTACCGCGTCTCGGCCGATCGTGTCTCGATACTGCGTATTCTCCATCAAGGCATGGACGTCCTGCGCCATCTTTAAGCCGGCGGTTTTGGCGCAACGCCGGCTTCGCGCAGATCGAGATAGCGCTTGATCAGCGAGAACAGAATGACCGTGATCGGCATGGCGTAAAGCACGCCCATCGGCCCCAGAAGCCCGGCAAATCCGACGATGGCGAAAAGCGTCAGCACCATCGGAACTTCTGAAATCTGCCGCTGGACCATGGGGGTCAGCAGATTGCTCTCCAGTTGCGAGACGCCGACATAGAGGGCCAGTGTCCACAGGAAGGGCTCCGTGCCGCCGACCCCGGCCAGCAGCAGCCCCGGGCCGGCGGATAGGACGGGACCGACCACCGGCACGAACTGGGCCAGACCGGCCATCAGCCCCAGCGCCAGGGCCGACGGCACGCCGATAATCGCCAGGCCGACGCCGACCAGCACGCCGACCAGAACCATGGAGATAAACTGGGCGATGAACCATTTTTTCAGCGCCTCGCCGCTGGTGTTCATGCTCTCTAACAGCGCCGGCCGCTGGTTCTGCGGGAAGAGCGTGATCAAGCCGTCGCGATACTTGCCGGGATGCATGGCCAGCATGACACCGGCAATCGTGGCCACAAGGATATTGGCCAGGCTCGACAAAATGTTGCCCGCAATGCCCGGCAGCTTGGAAGCAAAACCGCCCGCCTGCTGGCCAAGCGCGTTGAACTGCGCCTGGATCTCATCGCCCATCGGCATGGCGTGGAGACGCGTCTGAAAGGCCGCCCACGCTGCCGGCAGTTCGCGCGTAAGTGTCTCGACCTGAATCGCGATCTGGACGCCGAACAGGTACATGGTCAGGCTGATCAGGGCCAGGACACCGACCAGGGCCAGGACCACCGCCAGCGTCTCGTTGAGCTTAAGATACCGGATCAACGGTCCGGATATGCCGCGCAGGATGACGGCGATAATAACGGCGCCAAAGATCAGCAGCCAGAGGCCGAACAGCTTCAGCGCCAGCCAGGCCAGGGCGACCGCCAGCATGACGAACAGGACGCGGTGCATGAAGCCGGTGGTCAGGCCCTGCGGCAGGGCCTCGACGCTCGCCGTCGCCACAGCCTTGGGCTCGGTCTTGGACACCGTTGTGCGCGACGTGCGTTTCGGCGTTGATTTTGGACTGGCGGCCATGACCCCTCCCTGCAGAATCGGGCGAATAATGCGGCCAAAGCTATAAAAACGCTATTCTTTTGCGGTCTTCCCGGTGACGGAAGAGACAGTGCGTTCGACAAGATCGGCCAATTGTCTGGCGGCGTCAGGGCGTGCCACCGACCTGGCGGCGGCGGCGCGCATGGGCAGAAGGCCCGCGGCTTCGATCAGCTCGCGAATTTCGGCCGACAGCCGTTCGGCCGTTACCTCCTCTTCCTTGATAACCACGGCCGCCTTGGCCTCGCGCAGCACCTCGGCATTGTAGGTCTGGTGGTCGTCGGCGGCGATCTTGAGCGGGATCAGCAGTGACGGCTTGCCGGCCACGGCCAGTTCACAGACGGTCGAGGCACCGGCGCGGCCGATGACCAGATGGGCGCGGCCCAGGCGATCGGCCATGTCATTGAAGAAGGGCGCGATCTCGGCGTCGATCTCGGCATCGGCATAGATTTTCTTGGCCAGCTCAACCTGTTCGGCGCGCGTCTGCTGCTCGACCTTCAGCTTGATGCGCAGCGACACGGGCAGGAGCGCCAGGGCCTGGGGAACCGTCTCGGACAGGATCTTGGCGCCCTGCGACCCGCCGGTGACGAGGAGGGTCAGGATCTTGTCGACCGGCGGAAACGGCTGGTCATAGAGCGCGCGGATATCGGGCCGGACCGGATTGCCCACGACCTGGACCTTGCCTTCCAGCTCGGTGGGCGCCAGGCGCAGCACGGGAAAGGCGCAGGCAACGGCATCGACCTTGGCCGCCAGCTTGCGATTGGAGCGACCGAGCACCGAGTTCTGTTCGTGGATCAGCGTCACGTCCTTGCGCATCAGCGCGGCTGTCAAAGCCGGAAAGGACGGATAACCGCCAAAGCCGATGACCGCCCACGGCTTCAGGCGCTTGAACGCCGCTCTGGCCTGCAGCACACCTTGGGCGATCTTGAAGCCCGCGCGGACCATGCCGATGGGGTCGCCAGTCTTGAAGGTCGCGGCCTCGAGCGACAGGCGCTCCTTCGCCGGGAATTTTTCGGCATAGGCGGCGCCGCGCGAATCGGAGGCCAGCACGACCTCCCAGCCGCGGTCGATCAGCTCGCGCGCCAGCGCTTCGGCCGGAAACATGTGCCCGCCCGTACCGCCGGCGGCGACGATGGCCAAAGGCTTGTCAGCGAAGGAAGAGGCTTTGCGGCGAGATTTGGCGGCCAAGGGAATACCTGCGAACAGATGAACTAAGGAAGAATCCCCCCTTCCGACCGCTTCGCGGCCACCTTCCCCGTAAACGGGGAAGGAAGGAACAAGATGAGCGGGCCGATTTCCTTCCCCGTTTACGGGGAAGGTGGCATTTGCGGAGCAAATGACGGAAGGGGGAAACTTATTGTCATCGTGCTCTAGCACAGTCTACAGGCATCATCACCAGTTTGTCGGATCGTCGTCCTGTTCGGTCACCTCGTCGCGGCGCTTGCGCGTCAGGGCCAGGATAAAGCCCATGGTCAGGCCCATGGCCAGCATGGACGAACCGCCGTAGGAGATGAACGGCAGGGTCATGCCCTTGGGCGGGATCAGACCCAGATTGACGCTGACATTGATGATCACCTGGGTGCCGACCATTATGTAAAGGCCCGAGGTAGCGATCTGGCGGAACGGGTCCTGCATCGCCATCGACTTGGCCAGGCCGCGCACGACCACAAAGGCAAAGATACCGATCAGGATCAGGGTCAGCCACAGGCCGTATTCCTCGGCGATGACCGAGTAGATAAAGTCGGTATGCAGGTCGGGAATGTGACGCTTCATCTCGCCTTCGTTCAGGCCCTGGCCAAAGAAGCCGCCATTGGCGATGGCCGCCTTGGCGCTGTTGACCTGGTACTTGTCGCCGCCCTCGGTGATGAAGCCCAGGATACGGTTGCGGAAGTGCGGCTGGATGAAGAACAGGGCGACGAGGCCCGAGGCGGCCGCGGCCAGCATCCCCATGATCCAGCGGAACGGCACACCTGAAATGAAGAAGCAGGCGCCAAACGCTACGGTGATCAGGATTGACTGGCCGACATCGGGCTGGATCAGCAAAAGCGCGATGGCCAGGCCATAGAGGCCAAAGGCAATGGTCACGCCCGGCACGCCCTTGCCCTTCTGGCCTTCCGAGAACATCCACGCGATCAGGATGACCAGGGCGGGTTTGAGGAATTCCGACGGCTGGAGCGCGAAAGGGCCAAGGTCTAGCCAGCGCTGGCCGCCCTTGGCCGAATGGCCGATAACGGGCAGCAGCGCCATGACGCCGATGGCCGCCGCATAGACGAACAGTCCGACGCGGCGCACACCGCGCAGGGACAGCATCGATACCGCCACCATAAGGCCCGAAGTCATCAGGGCGAACAGGAAGTGGCGCTTGGTGTAGTAGAAGGCGTCGTAATTGCTGGTATGCGGCGCGGCGACTGGGCTCGACGAAAACGAAAAGAAGAAGCCCAGCAGCAGCAGGATCAGGATCAGCGACAGGGTGACGCGATCCAGTGTCCACCACCACATGGCGGTAGGTGACCGGTCGGTGCGGGTGAACGGGTGGGCATAGGCGCTGGGCATGCGGCTCCGGTACTCGATAAATGTCGGAAGACCGCTAAAGGATTCACCAGAGCGTGGTTAATTTTGCCTTAACCGTCGCCCTATCGTTGCGCCCGTACGCCGGCGATGACGCCTTCCAGCGTCTCGTAGGGGACGGGCTTGACAAGGTAGTGGTGAAAGCCGGCTTCGTCGGCGCGGCGGCGATAGCTTTCGCCCTCCCAACCGGTCTGGGCAATAAAGACCGTATCGGCGAATTCCGGCAGGGCGCGCATGGCCTTGCACAGGTCGAAGCCGTCCATGCCCGGCAGGCCAATATCGAGCAAAGCGATGTCGGGCCGATAACCGCCTGCCGCCAATGCATCCTGGGGGCTGTGCGACAATTGGAATTCACAGTCCATCATCTCGACCATCCAGCCGGTGGTCTGCGCCGCGGCCGCATTGTCATCGACGATCAGTACGCGCAAGGTCGAGCCTTGCTGATCCGGGGTATCGTTCAACGCCAAACCACTATCCCTTTTTGGAAATCTCACGACAGAGCAGCAATTTACACCGCTGCGGCCGCGCCACATTGCCGCCTTACAAGGCAGCAGTCTAGATCACATGGAGACGAGAATCGACCCTTGTGTGTCTAAGTAACAGTTTTCACTCACCTTGTCTGTCCACTACTGCACATAAGCGGATAATTGAGCTGTACTAAATGACTGCCGCGACCAAGCAAGATCTTTCCCAGAACGCCCTCCTCTCCGTCCTGACCGACGATGATCGCCAGCGTCTCCTGCCGCACATGGCGGCCCTTGACCTGCCGGCCGAAGCCATCCTTTCGCATTCGGGCCAGGACGTGACCGACACCTTCTTTCCGTGCGCCGGTGCTATGGCCGCCTTTTGCATTCGCGGCGCCAATGGCCATTCCGTCGATGTCGCCTTTGTCGGCCGCGAAGGCGCGGTCGGCGGTATCGTGTCCCAGGGCCAAATCCCAGCCTATGCCACCGCCGTGGTGCGTATGCCGGGGACGTTTCTGAGGATCAAGACGTCGGCGCTGGAACAGGCGAAGCTTGAATCTATCCACCTTCGCCACTGGTTCTCGCGCTATTCGGACTGCCTGCTGGCCCAGGTGTTCCAGACCGCCGCGTGCAACGCCACACATACGATCCGGCAACGCATCGCCAAGCTGATCCTGGCGGGGCTGGAACGGACCGGCAATATGGACATTCCGATGACGCAGGAACAACTGGCCGACATGCTGGGCGTGGGCCGGACCTTCGTAAGCCGGATCCTGGGCACCATGCGCAAGCAGGGCATCGTCGAATCGCGGCGGGGGACCCTGGTCATCCGGAACCTGCACGAACTGCGCGGTGAGTCGTGCCACTGCACCCAGGCGATCGAGGACCATTTCGACGCCGTGCTGCACGGGATTTATCCCAGACCATAGCTAGGTTTTTGTGACTGCCGGAACCTCAGCGCCCGACACGGCAGCCGATTTCGATATCTCATCGACGGCGTCGCGGAAGGCATCGCCGCGCGCTTCGAAGTCCGCGAACTGGTCAAAGCTGGCGCAGGCCGGCGAGAACAGGACGACCTCTTCCTTGCCGGTCTTTTCCGCCGCCGCGTAGGCCTGGGCAACCGCCGTGAACAGGTGGCGCGATTGCGTGCACGGCGCGGTCTTGCCGATTGTCTTTTCGAACAGCTCCGCCGCCTCGCCGATCAGGTAGGCGTGCTTGACGCGCGGGAACAGGTCGCGCAGATCCTCGATGCCGCCGGCCTTGGCCTTGCCGCCGGCGATCCAGAAGAAGCTTTCGTAGCTCGACATCGCCTGGCGCGCGGCGTCCGAATTGGTTGCCTTGGAATCGTTGATGAAGCGCACCTTGCCGATGCGGCCGATTTCCTGCATGCGGTGCGCCAGACCGGGGAAGGAGCGCATGCCGGCGACAATCGCCTCGCTGCTCAGGCCCAGCGCCTTGCAGGCCGCATAGGCGGCGGCGGCGTTCTGCCAGTTGTGGCGTCCGGTAAGCGTCCGCACGGTCTTCAGGTCGATAATCTGGCGCGCCCGGCCCTCGGAGCTGTCGAACAGCACGCCGTTGATGGCATAGACGCCCTCGCCGACATTGCGCTTGGACGAGATGGGCACCAGTTTCACCGGATGGCCGGCGCGCATCTCGGAAATCAGGCGGGTGCTGTAATCGTCGTCGCTGCCGATGACCGCGACCTGCGCCTCCGTCTGGTTCATGAAGAGACGCTTCTTGGCGGCGATGTAGCCGTCCATGCCGCCGTGCCGGTCGAGATGGTCGGGCGAAAAATTCATCAGCACCGCCACGTCCGGCCGGAAGGTCAGGGTCAGATCGAGTTGATAGGACGAAGTCTCGATGACGTAGATCGAGCCCGAATGCATCGACGACGGCAGGTCGAGGATGCCGATGCCGATATTGCCGCCGACGTGGACGTCCTTGTCGGCGGCTTTCAGGATATGGCCGATCAGCGCCGTCGTCGTCGACTTGCCATTGGTGCCGGTGATCGCCACTGTCTTCGGGCGCTTACGGTCCGGCAGGGCGGCGATCGTGCGGGCGAACAGCTCGATATCACCCAGGATCGGCACACTGGCGTCCTTGGCCATCTGGACCGTCCAGTGCGGCTCAGGGTGCGTCAGCGGCACGCCCGGCGAAAGCATTAGGGCATCGATTTCCGACCAGTCAGTGTTCTTCAGGTTCTCAACCGTGAAGCGCTCCTTGGTCGCGGCCATGACCGAGGCGGGCTTGTCGTCCCACAGCAGGGGCTCGGCGCCGCCGGCCTTGAGCGCGCGGGCTGCCGACAGGCCGGAGCGGCCCAGGCCGAAAATGGCGACGCGCTTGCCTTCAAAACCTTTTACGGGGATCATGATAAGAAGGCTCCTTGGGCATCATAGTCAATTCCTTCCCCGTTTTGGCTGCCGCCGAGGCCGGGGAAGGTGGATTTTGAGCGCGCCAAGCGCTCAAAAGACGGAAGGGGGAACTCACAAGCAGTTCCGCATAAACCTCTGCCTGCGATCCCCCTCCCACCGCTTCGCGGTCCCCCTCCCCGTAAACGGGGAGGGAAATTGGAAAAGGGCACCGCCAGCAGCAAACTACCTCAGCTTCAGCGTGGCCAGGCCGACCATGGCCAGCAGCGCCGCGACAATCCAGAATCGGATGACGACGGTCGATTCCGGCCAGCCGAGCTTTTCGAAATGGTGGTGGATCGGCGCCATCAGGAAGATACGCTTCTTGGTCAGCTTGAAGTAACCGACCTGGATCATGACCGACATGGCCTCGACCACGAACAGGCCGCCGATGATCGCCAGGACGATTTCGTGCTTGGTCGCGACCGCCACGGCGCCGAGGCCGCCGCCGAGCGCCAGCGAACCGGTATCGCCCATGAATATCTTGGCCGGCGGGGCGTTGTACCACAGAAAGCCCATGCCTCCGCCGATAATGGCGGCGCAGATGACCGCGACTTCACCGGCGCCCGGCACGAAGTGGACGATCAGATATTCGGCGAATTTGAAATTGCCGACGACATAAGCGATGAAGCCGAACGCACCCGCGGCGATCATGACCGGCACGATGGCCAGGCCGTCCAGGCCGTCGGTCAGGTTGACGGCGTTCGATGCGCCGACGATGACGACGGCGCCGAACACCACGAAGAACAGGCCCAGGTCAAAAACGGCATTCTTGAAGATCGGGAAAACCAGCGAGGTCGCCAGCTTCGGCGTGTCCGCCGGCTGCGGCGTATAATAGATCAGGACCAGCACGGCCACGACGGCGATGGCGATCTGTGCGATCAGCTTCTGGATCGAGGTCAGGCCGGCCGAGGTCTGCTTCGTCACCTTGGCGTAGTCGTCGATATAGCCCAGTACGCCATAGGCCATGGTGACGCCGAACACGACCCAGGCCGAAGCCGAACGCGGGTCGATCCACAACAGGGTCGCCACGGCGATCCCGGCCAGGATCATCAGGCCGCCCATGGTCGGCGTGCCCTTCTTGGTCAGCAGATGACTTTGCGGTCCATCCTCGCGGATTGGCTGGCCCTTGCCTTGGCGGGCGCGCATCCAGTTGATGAAGCGCGACCCCATGGCGACGGCGACGATCATGGCGGTGATGAGCGCCAGGAAGACACGCACAGTCTGATAGCGCATCAGGTTGATCAGCGGCCAATGCTGGTTCAGGTTGTTGAGGTGCTCGTACAGCAGGTAGAACATGTGAAGTATGCGTCCTTACGCAGAGAGCAACGTTTTGGCGATGAGGCCGGCCTTTGAACCGTTCGAGCCCTTTACCATGACTAGGTCCCCGCTGCGCAAGTCCGCAGTGAGGCCATCGGTCAAATCGGCGGCACTGGCGGCGTACCGCCCGCGCAGGCGCTCCGGCAGCACGTCCCACAGGTTCTTCATCAACGGGCCAGCGAGGTAGACGCGGTCGATATCAAGCGCTTCCAGCGTCGCGCTAAGCCCTGCGTGCAGATCCGCCTCGTCGGGCCCAAGCTCCAGCATATCGGTCATGACCACGATCTTGCGGCCATCACCCTTGTTCGTCTCTGCCAGCGACTTCAAGGTCGCGACCATCGACACCGGATTGGCGTTATAGCTCTCATCGATTATGGTGATGGTGCCGCCACCAAATGCCTTTTCCGTTACCTTGCCGCGCCCTTCGAGCGTGGGCGCGTCTTCCAGAGACGCGATCGAGGTGTCGAGGTCGACACCGAGGGCTTCGAGCATCAGCAGGACCGACAGGGCGTTAACCGCCTGATGCTTGCCGGTGTGCGACAGGGAAAACGCGATATCGCGGCCGTGGAAGCGCGCTTCCACGCGGGCGCGCTCGCCGGCAATGATGTGGGACACCAGTTGCGCGTCATTGCCGCCGCCTTCGCCGAAGGCAGAGACCAGCGCCCCTGCCCCGCGCGCTTCACTGCTCAGGAAATCGAACCAGCGATTGTCGGCATTGAGGATGGCCAGGCCGCCCGGCAGCAAACCGTCGAAGATTTCCGCCTTGGCGCGGGCCACGCCCTGTTCGCCGTCCGGGAAGTTTTCGGTGTGGACGGCACCGACCGTGGTGATGATGACGGCGTGCGGCGCGACGAATTCCGACAGCGGCGTGATCTCGTCGGCGTGGTTCATGCCAATCTCGAAGACGGCGCGTTCCGTGTCGCGCGGCATGCGCGCCAGGGTCAGCGGCACGCCAATATGGTTGTTGAAGCTTTTGATCGCCGAATGCGCCTTACCAGCCCGGCGCAGCCCCTGCATGACCATCTGCGTCACCGAGGTCTTGCCGACCGAGCCGGTGACGGCCCCGCGTTTGGCGGTTGCCGCGCGATTGCGAGCAAAGACGCCCAGGTCTTCGAGCGCGCGTTGGACGTCCGGCACCAACAGGCATGGCCCACCTTCGACAGGACGGCGGGTGATGGCAACGACAGCGCCGGACACAAAAGCCTGCGGCACGAAGTCGTGACCGTCGCGCACGCCCTGCAGCGCCAGGAAGATGTCGCCGGGCGTCAGGCCCCGGCTATCGAAATTGATGCCGCCGGCCTCGGTCGGCCCGCCGTTCCCGGCGCCGACGAAGGTCCCGCCGGTCGCTTCGGCAAGCTCGGTAAATGTCCATAAAGCTGAAGTCATCGTGTACTCGTTCCCGGCACAAGCAAACTGGAGGCGCTTCCTTACCCCTCTCCTGCTTGCGGGGTGAGGGTGCGCGGGGCGGCGAGCTGAGAACCAAGTCAACCCCGGATATCTGGCATTAGCCGTTCAGCGCCTGCTTCACAACACTGACGTCATCGAACGGCAGGACCTTGCCGCCAATGATCTGGCCCTGCTCGTGGCCCTTGCCGGCGACGACCAGGACATCGCCGGCCTTGAGGCTGGCCACGGCTTCGAAAATGGCCTCCTTGCGGTCGCCGATCTCGACGGCCGACTTGCCCATGCCCTTCATGACCTCGGCGCGGATGGCGGCTGGGTCTTCCGAGCGCGGATTGTCGTCGGTGACGATGGCGCGGTCGGCCAGGCGAGCGGCGATGCCGCCCATCAAGGGCCGCTTGGTGCGGTCCCGGTCTCCGCCGCAACCGAAGACGCAGACCAGCTTGCCATGCGTATGCGGACGCAGGGCGTTCAGTACGGTCTCAAGCCCATCGGGCGTGTGGGCGTAATCGACATAGACCTCGGCGCCGTTCGACTTGGAACCGACGCGTTCCAGGCGGCCGCGCGCACCTTGCAGCTTCGACAGGGCATGGATAACACCTTCGGCGTCCTGGCCGGCGGCGATGGCAAGCCCGGCGGCAACCAGGGCGTTCGACGCTTGGAAGAGACCCGCCAGGGGCAGCTTTGTCTCGTAGGCCCGGCCCCTGTGCTCGAGATAGAGTATCTGGCCGTCGACGGTCAGGTCGCGGCCGGTCATGCACAGCGACTGGCCGCGTTCACCGACGCTCATGACGCTCAGGCCCGACATGATCGAGGTGGCGGCAAAGGCGTTATAGCTGTCGGAATCGGCGTTCAGCACCGCCGTGCGGCCGCGTGGCAGCAGGCTTTCGAACAGGCGCAGCTTGGCCGTGCGATAGGCGGCCATGGTGGCGTGGTAGTCGAGATGATCCTGGGTCAGGTTGGTGAACCCCGCCGCCGTCAGCGACACGCCGTCGAGCCGGCGCTGGTCGATACCGTGCGAAGACGCTTCCAACGCCAGGAAGGTCACGCCGTCGCGCGCCAGATCGGCCAGGTGCTTCGCAAGGTCAGCCGCATCCGGCGTCGTCAGGCCCGGGCCGGTGATCGCTTCCTCCGTGCCGTCCGGCATGGATTTGACGACCCCCAGGGTCCCCATGCTGGCCGAGGCATGGCCGAGGGTCGCGAATATCTGACGGCAGAAGGTGGCGACGCTGGTCTTGCCGTTGGTGCCGGTAATCGCGACGCAGGTCCTGGGCTGCGAGCCATAGAAGTTCTTGGCGGCCAGGGCGTAGGCGCGGCGCACGTCGGACACCTTGACCAGAGCCGTATTACCCACTTCGATGGCGTTGGTGTCGTCGGGCGCCAGCACGGCGGCGGCGCCCTTGGCGAGCGCCTGAGGGATGAAGTCGCGGCCATCAATGGCCGTGCCCGGCAGGGCGCAGAACAGGGTGCCGGCATCCACTTTCCGGCTATCGGCGGTCACGCCGGTGACGATCGGATCGTTGTCGAGATCGCGCCGCAGGATATCGGAAAGGCGCAGGCCATGTACACTAGCCATCAGTGTTCTTCCTCAACAGCCTGGATTGGCGCCTTGTCCCATTGCGGCGTGGCGAACTTGTCCTCCCTGCGCGCCACACCGACGAACGGTGCGATGCGATCGATGACGCGGCCGGCAACCGGCGCGGCAACCAGACCGCCCATCCGTGAACCGCTGCTTTCGGGCGCACCCTGCGGCGAGTCGTAGATGGTGAGAACCAGGTAACGGTCGTCGTCCACAGCTCCGTCGGTCGGAAAGACGGCGGCGAACGAGGCGATGTTGTCAGAGGTATAGCCGCCGCGGCCGGGCTTTTGCGCCGTGCCGGTCTTGCCGCCGACGCGCAGGCCCGGTGCATTGGCGCGCGCCCCCGACCCCTTGGTGACATTGGCGCGCATAAGATCCAGCATGGTCCGCGACGTCGCCGCCGAAAAGACGCGCTCACCGGTGAGGGGTGTATGGCCGTCATACTTCTTGATCGTCAGCGGTCGGTGATAGCCGCCGTTGAGCAGTGGCATGATGGCCTCGGCGAAGCTGAGCGGCGTTATGGCGATGCCCTGACCGAAGGCCGTCTGGACAAGCGACAGGTCGGTCCAGGTCTTGGGGTAGAGCGGCGAGGCCGGCTCGGTCAGTTCGATCTCGGCCGAACGGAACAGGCCGATGGCTTCGTAATAGCGGGTAAAGTCGTCCTTCCCGGCATTGAGCGCGATAAGGCCGGTGCCGATGTTGGACGATTTGATGAAGACGTCCTCCAGGCCCATGTAAGCATTGGTGGCATGCAGGTCATGAATCTTGCGGCCGCCGACCACCAAGGGCTGGCGCGCGTCATAGACCGAGTTCATCGACGCCGTGCCGGTATCCAGGCCGATGCCGACCGAGATCGCCTTGAAGATCGAGCCCAGTTCATAGCGGTCGACCGCCGCGTGGTTGCGCTTATGGGCCTCGGGATAGTCGCCCGGGCGATTGAGATCGAATTCCGGCCACGACGCCATGCCCAGCACTTCGCCGGTACGGACGTTGATGACCAGCCCGACGGCGCCCACGGCCTTCTGGGCCACGGCCATGGCGCGCAATTCGTTTTCGAGCGCGCCCTGGACGCGCAGGTCCATGGCCAGCGGGACGGCCTGGCCATTGGCCGAGGCGACGATCTGCTCTTCCAGGGACTTTTCGGCGCCGGACATGCCTTCGCCGGCGCGTTTCGTCATGCCGATATAAAAGGCGCCTGTTGTCCCCAGCGGATAACGGCGGACGCGCTGGGCCTCGAACGACACGCCCGGCAGGCCGTATTCCAGCAGCTTTGCCCGGTCCATGGCGTCGAGATTGCCGGTCAGGAGCGCCCGGCCTTCGCGGCGGAATGCCTTGTCGAGAGTTTCACGTGGCAGGCTGGGGAAGAGCTGTGCCAGCGCCCGGCGGACATAGACGCGGTCTTCCGCCGTCATGTCGGTCGGGTCAACGAACAGGTCGAAATTGTCGACGTCGGTCGCCAGCAGGGCGCCATTGCGGTCCACCAGCTGGCCGCGCGCGTGCGCCTGGCCCGTCAGGGCGGCGATCTGCCCCGCGCCGTGGAACAGCGAAGCGCGTGCCGCGAACAGCATCAGCAGACAGTAGACCGTACCCAGGCAGCACAGGATGATGAAGATGCGCATGCGCGTCGAGCGCGCCTTCTCACCGGTCGCATTGGCGCGTTCAAACGCGTGTTCGACCTTCCAGACGCGGTCGGCGACCCATTGAAATCCCGACTGGGTCGAATCGAAAAGCCCCACCTTCATCGTGCGCCCTCCGCCTTGGGCAGCGACACCGGCACGGGTTGCGCGGCCTTGCTTTCGGCCTTGGAGATCAGGTCGTCGGTCGACGAAGCGGAAGCAGGCGTCTCAGGCGACGCCGCCGCCGCGACAGGACGCGAAGTGGCGCGGGAGATATCGCCGAGCGCTTCCAGCTGGGTTTCGTGCGACGATGCC
Organism: Asticcacaulis solisilvae; assembly: GCF_017875235.1. Taxonomy (GTDB): domain Bacteria; phylum Pseudomonadota; class Alphaproteobacteria; order Caulobacterales; family Caulobacteraceae; genus Asticcacaulis; species Asticcacaulis solisilvae_A. The sequence goes on from NZ_JAGGMI010000001.1 coordinate 181,404, forward strand.
ACCGGCTTCATGCCGAGATAGGTCGTGGCCAGGGCTTCGAGGCGCGCCGGCCGTTCCAGTTCGGCGACCTTGACACGCAGGTCCTGCACCGTCTTGGATTCCTCGGCGATCTGGGCATCCAGTTTCGCCAGGCGCTTGATGTCCTCCCCTTCCCTCGCCTTCGACAGACAGACCCAGAAGATCATGCCCAGCGCCAGCACCAGGCCGATGATCTCGATCAGGCGCACGCCCCTGATCCGTTGTTCGAAAAGAGAGAGGAAAGCCTTCATGAGCGGTTTTTCCTTGTTTGGGTACGCGATACTAAAGAGGCGGAGGTGCGCTGTACTGCGCGCAGCTTGGCAGAACGGGCGCGCGGATTGACGGCCAGTTCGGCTTCGGACGGGGCAATGGCCTTCGGCGTGACCAGGCTGAAAACAGGCGTTGAAACGGTCAGTTGCTGCGGGGCATAGCGCGACCCGCCGGGCAGCTTGCCCGAACGCTCATTGAAAAAGTTTTTGACGATGCGGTCTTCCAGAGAGTGGAAGGTGACGACCGCAAGGACACCATCGGGCTTGAGCAGGGTTTCGGCGACGTCGAGCGCGCGTTCCAGTTCCCCCAGTTCGTCATTTACCGCGATGCGCAGCGCCTGGAAGGTCTTTGTCGCCGGATGCACGGGCGCGCCGCGCCGGCCGCCCAGAGCCTTTTCAACGACTTCCGCCAGATCCAACGTACGTTCGAACGGGCGCTCGGCACGGCGGCGGGTGATGGCCGCGGCAATGGCGCGCGACTTATGCTCTTCGCCGTACAGCCAGATGATGTGGGCGATGTCGTCCTTGTCATCCTCATTGACGATGTCGGCGGCGCTGCGGCCTTCCGCGCTCATGCGCATGTCGAGCGGCCCGTCGCGCAGGAAGGAAAAACCGCGCTCGGCCTCGTCGAGTTGCATCGACGACACGCCGATGTCGAGCACAATGGCGTCGCAGGTCGAATGACCCAGTTCGGCCAGGCCTTCCTTCATCTCGGAGAAGCAGCGGTTCACCCACTGGAAGCGGTCGGGGTACTCGCTTTTCAGCGCGTCGACATAGGGCTTGACGCGGATATCGCGGTCGAAGGCCACGACATGGGCGCCGCTCTTCAGGAATGCGCGCGAATAACCACCGGCGCCGAACGTGCCATCGACCACCAGACGGCCTTCAAGGTTACCAAGCGTGGTTAGCACCTCGGGCAGCAGGACGGACAGGTGGGCGGGCGCGGTCGTCATGTCAGGACAGCGCTCCCTTCAGGGCTTCTGTGACCAGGCGATCCTGTTCCTCGGCATAGACCGTATAGGCGCCGGGTTGCCAGATCTGAAACGAAGTGCCAAGGCCGGTCAGCAGGACGTCGCCCTTGAGGTTGAAGCGATCGCACAGGGCTTCCGGCAGGGTAATGCGGCCGGCCGTGTCGAAGGCAAGCCGGTGCATTGACGCATAAAAGCGGTGCTCCAGGGCCTTGCGGGTCGGCGACAATGGGGGATGAGCTTCGATCACGGCGCGATAAGTGGCAAAAAACGCCGCTCCTCCGCATTCGAGGCACGACGCGTTAATGGCGGCAAAACAATACAGACCTTCGAACGGTTCGACGCCGTCATACGGCGCCAGGGCCGAGGCACGGAAATCCTGCGGGACCAGCAGTCGCCGCTTGGCATCCAGCTGCTTCTCGTGGCTTGAGAGAAACACCCCACACCCGGGTCGTACTGACCCGCTCCCTGCCGAACCTTGTGCGTGGCTTGCGGCCCGTTGCCGAACCGTGCGCCCGATGAGTTTTGGGTTAACATGGGATTAAATGGGACGCAATGACTCTGGCTGACACTAAAGTCGGATTCTGCACTTGAAAATCCCGGTTGCAGAACTTGCAAACCAGAACATACACAGAACAAAATACCCGGCTGTATTGTTGTTATTTGAACAAATCATGCTGAATCAAAGGTAAACGCGCGCAACGCAATTAAGATTGGCGCAACCTTTTCGATAGCTGTGGATTATTAAGCAATGCGCGAAAAAATATGCGCGGCCCGGTGCATAGGCATCACAATAAAGAAAACGGATCAGACGGCCTGTAAGCCGGGTTCTGTACGATCATTGCTCCGAGGACCAACGATCGTGACGATCATTCCTCTTGGCCGGCCATTGCTGGACGGCTCACGCAACCTACCCGAACGGTCCCGGGCGGCAATGCCCTGCCGGAATTGCTTCCGGCGCGCCGTTCCTATTTGGTCTTGCTCCTGGCGGGGCTTGCCGTGCCGCCTGCGTTACCGCCGGCGCGGTGCGCTCTTACCGCACCCTTTCACCCTTACCCGGCCGGAGCCGGGCGGTTTGCTTTCTGTGGCGCTATCCCTAGGGTCACCCCTGGCGGGCGTTACCCGCCGCCATATTGCCGTGGAGCCCGGACTTTCCTCAAACGAAGGGAAACCTTCGCCCGCGACCGCCCGGCCATCTGATCCGGCGCCTATGTGCGCGCAAAAGCTAAAAAGATCAAGGCTGAGAGCTGGTGTCACGTGCCGGCAGAAGCGCGCTGACCGCCAAGACGATCCAGCCGACGATGGCCAGCCCGCCACCGATCGGCGCCAGAAGGCCGAAGTCGAGCACACCGGCGGTACGCAGCCACATCGACAGACCAAACAGGCCGCTGCCCGTCAGCATGAGCGCGACCGGCAGGGCCCGGCGCCAGCCGGTGACAAGGGTGGTATTGATGAGGGCCAGGGCGGCGACGGCGTGGAACATCATCACCTGGCCACCGACCGCCAGCACGCCGATCCGTGGTGGATGCGACCCGGCCGCCAGCATCAGCATACCCAAAAGGCCCCACAAGGCCGCGATCCCCAGCAGAATGCGTTGTCCGTCCATGGGCTTTACACCTCCAGAAGCGTTATATGGCGCAGCAGGGCCATCAGGCGCACGCGCGTGGCGGCGTCCGCCCGGCCCTCGATCTCGGTGCCGATGACTTCGGGCAGCCAGTGGCGCTGAAAGGCGCGCACGATCGTCAGGGTTTCGTCGTCATAGGGCCCGCCGCCCAGTACATTGTAGCCAAGCTTGCCCAGTGCCGATTGCAGTGAAAAGACACCGAGGCCCTCGTCGCCCGGCCCTAACGGCGGCCCCATGGCGCCGGCCGGCGGCAGGTCGGGCTCGACCCACAGGCCATGGCCGTGATCGGCCAGCGTCTTCCACGGAAAGCGCTCACCCGGATCTTCCTTGCGCGCAGGAGCGACATCGGAATGGCCGAGGATACGACTGTCGGCGATGTCCCAGCGTTCGCGGATGCCGTCGAGCAGACCGATGACCGCGTCAATCTGGATCGCCGGAAAGTCACGATAGCCGAACTCATGGCCGGGATTGACGATCTCGACGCCGATCGAGCAGCCATTGATGTCGGTCTCGCCGCGCCAGTAGGAAACACCGGCGTGCCAGGCGCGGCGCTCTTCGGGCACCAGGGCGTAGACCGAACCGTCTTCGTCAACGACATAGTGGGCCGAGACTTTGGCGTCGGGATCCAAGAGACGGTCGAGCGCGGCCTTGGCCGTCTCCATGCCGGTGTAATGGAGAACCACCATGTCAGGCGGCCCTTTGCGTTCATTGAAATTGGGCGAAGGCTTATCGATCAGGGACATGCGCCCAGCCATACCGTAATGTGTGCAAAAGTGTCAGCGGTTTTTCGCAGGCCGTTTGCTAAGATTTCGTCGCCTTGATCACCAGAAAATCGGTGACCAGCGCCGTGACCTTGCCGTCCGCGGCATAGCCAACCCACGAGGTGTAAAAGCCATCGCCCCAGCCACTCGAGAACATGGCGATATTGTTGGCTGGGCCCGCTTCGGGCATCAAAAGGAACAGGTGCGGCAGATGCCTTGCGCCTTCGACTTCGCCGTCGCTGATCCACGAATCGGACAGGTCCTCATACTCCGAACTGGTAGCGCCCTTGTACCGGTCATTCAGCCAACGAAATGCATCGACGTCACCGAACGCGCCGGTCCCGGCATCGACGCCATAGCCATAGACCTCCTTGTCCTTCAGCGTCTTCAGCGACTGCCCGGGAATCAGCGCCATCTCCCAGCGGGTGGCGGGAGTATCGGAGAAGTCCACCCGCGCCAGGGCGACGCGGTAATGGTCCTTGCCGACTTCGGCGACCGCCAGCCGGACCGGGTAGTCTCCCGGCGGCACCTGAAAGGTAAAAGCCTCGGCATCGAGATAGATAAAGGGATCGACGGCAACGATACGGCCGCTGGTGACCTTCAGCCGGCCTGCTTCGACCACCTGAACGCCAACGCTACCCTGCTGATCCGGCAAGGTCGTCGTAAAGCCGGGGCGGAAAGCGCCGTCCAGAATGTCCGGATCGGCCGCAACCTGTGCATGGCCCGTCAATGGCGCGACCATCGCCATAAGCGTCATCAGGAAAGACTTCATGCGCATCCTCCTATTGTAGCGTTTTCAGCAGTAGGGCCGCTGTCGCTTCGGCCGAGCCATCGCCGGTCAGGGCCACCGCCGCGAACGCCTTATCGGCCGGCGAATAGACCACCACCGCCTTGACGCCCGGTGCGCCACCGCTGTGGCCGAGCCACAGGATGGGTGCGTCGCCAGGCTTGACCGGCGGCCGGTAGACCATGACGCCCTGGCCATAATACATCGGTTGGCCGAACATCGGATAGGGCGCGTCGAACATGTCCTGGACGGTTTCCGGCTTTAGCAGGCGCCCGGACAAAAGCCCTTGCCACACGGCGATCATCGACAGGCTTGAGGCGGCGATGCCGCCGGCCGGCCCCGGTACACGCATGTCGATGGCCTTTTCCTGCGACTGCGACACCAGAGGTTCAATATCGGCAAGGGCGTCGTCCGGCGTAATGACGCGGATATCCTTCAGGCCAAGCCGGTCGATAATCCCTTCGGTCACGACCCGGGCGTAGGGCTTGCCCTCGACCTTTTCGAGGATCGCGCCCAGCAGGGTGTAGCCGGAGTTGCTGTAGCGCCAGTTTTCTCCCGGGCAGAACATGGCGCCGTGGCGTTTCAGAACCTTTAGCTCCTCGTCGAGGGTCAGCTTTCTAGAACCCTTGCGGACCACCAGGTCCTCATTGGCACTGAACAGGCCGCTGGTGTGGTAAAGGAGGTGACCGACAGTGATGACATCGCCATTGGGCACGCCGTCGATCCATTTCGACACCGGATCTTCCAGCTTCAGTTTTCCGGCCTCGGCGGCCTGAAGGATGGCGATAGCGGTAAAGGTCTTGCCGGCGCTGGCCCAGTAGTAGAGTTTCGGGCTGTCGGCCTGATGCCAGCGCCCTTCCGGTGTGCCGACGGCGGCATCGAGCGAGGCAGCGTGGGTCAGTTCCCTGGCCTGGGTGAAGGTCGCGGACAGCCTGGCCGCCAGCGGCGTTGGCGCTGCGCCTTCAGGCCAATCCGGCAGGGCGCCCAGGTTCAAAGGCGCGGCATAGCGCGGCGCTCCGGCATAGGGTTTGACCGACGAACAGACGACCGGCTTGTAATCGCCGGCGTGCGCCACGCTGGCCGCCAGCATGATGACAGCGGCGAGCCCCATCGCTTTGCGCATTGAAAAACCCCGTGCAGTGCCTGCACGGGGTTATCTCTACCGATTCCGGTAAAAAGATGACTTCAGGTTGAAGCTTTAATAAACGCTCCAGGTCGAGCCGGTCTTGCGGGCTTCGTAGATGCCCTTGCCGTCGTCTTTGGGCTTGTCCTGCCCGCGCACAAAGACGCGGACCGGCTTGCGGGTCACGAAGGCCGCCAGCGCCATCAGCGCAAGGGCGGCGGCGCCGACCACCGCGACCGAAGCCGCGAAGACGACCAGAAGCGCGATCCCGGCGAGTACCGCCAGGCCAAGCGCCGTCATTGAAACGATATGCAGAACGCGCGACACCATGTTCCTCCTGCGGACCTGCCCCCACGGCTGATACGAACGCTTGAATGAAGCAAAGGACGGATTATTGGTCATTACTCTTGAACCTTGAACTGACAGGCCATGATACGCGGCGCTTGCTGCTACAAGATTGTCACGAAACAGCCTCGCGTCAACCTCTCCACCATCAAACAGAGCGAATTTTAATTTTTTTATAACCATACGGCGTGGCTTTTTCATTGCACTGCAAATCCCCTTGCGGGCGATCACATTGTCGTGCTGTCAGCCATTCTCTCCTTCATGATGCCGTCAAAGGCCAGATTTATGCGCGCGGCCTTCTGGGTGTAGAGGGTTTCGAAGTCCGGCGGCAGCCCGCGCGCGCGGATACGATCGGGGTGGACGTCGCTCAGGCGCAGGCGGCGGGCCTTACGCACCTCCTCGTCGCTGGCGTGGGGTTCGATCCCCAGAATGACGTACGGGTCTTCGGTGTCGGCCGGCACATAGCCCGATCGAATGCTGCGGTAGGTCGTCGATTTCAGCCCGAACAGGCGTGAAACCGTTTCGAGGTAGGTTTCCTCCTCGTGCGTCAGATAGCCGTCGGCAACGGCGATGTGGAACAGGCCTTCCAGAACGTCTTCCAGGATCTGCGGGCAACTCGAATAGCGCTTGGCCAGGCGCTTGGCGTAGGATTCAAAACCGTGCGGCGTCTGGCGCGCCAACTCATAGAGGCGCAGGACATCGCGGCGCGCCGCGTCCTCGGGCTTGAAGACCTGCAGGAACGCCGTCTGTTCGACATCCTGGGCGAGGCCGTCCGCCATGGCCAGCTTGGCCCCCAGCGCCGTTACCGCCGTGGCGAATGCCGGGTCGGCGCCCGGCTGCCCCTTCGGGCATTCGACACACTCGGCCGGATCGAACCGGCGAACCGCCAGCTGCGCCAGGTTTTTCCAGAACGACATCGCACTCCTTAAGCGATATCCGAAAAGTGCGCAGCGGTTTTCGGTTCAATATCGCGACAAACAAATTCCAGCCTGATACTGACACTATAGCGCAGGACCGGCTAGCCACAGACTTAAGTTTTGGTAATCGCCGCGGCAGTTTGGCGCAGCTGATACCGTTTCCGCTAAATAAAAACGTGTTCAGGGCGATTTTATGCCCGAATTGCCTTATAATCGTGTTTATTAGCATCGTTACCATTTGATGGAGTTTGCCCGTTGCGGCTGCTGGTCCCTACGCTTTTGCCTCTCATCGCATGCGCAATGGCGCTGAACGCAGCCTCCCCGGCCGCTGCCAAGCCCAAGAAGCGCGCCGTCGCGCAAAAGACGGTCAAGGCCAAGCCGAAAGGTCCAACGGCCGAGCAGTTGAAGCCGCTGGTGCTGTTCAACGCGGATGGCAGCCCGCGCTCACCGACCATCGAGGACGCGCCGGCCGACGACTACCAGCGCGTGGCGTGGTGCCACGGCATCCTGACCGGCAATATGCAGCTGGCCGAGCAGATTTCCTCGATCGAGCCCGTCGACCAGCGCATCCAGACCATCGGCCGCTCTTATTTGCGCGCCTATGAAGCCGCGCTGACCCTGTCCGGCAAGGGCAAGACGCCGGATGGCTTCGCCGTGGCCGACAAGGCGCGCCAGCATGGCTACGACGCCTGGGACGGCGCCCGTAAGGCCGAGGTCCACAAGGCGGCCTATGCCTACGCCACCTGGCAACTGCCGGGCGACTGCGAGCACGCCGCCACGCGTATTTCCGGCCACCCCAACCTGTTCGCCGAAATGGCGACCGATGAAGAAGCCAAGGTCATTGCCGACACGCTGAACTCGGGCGGACCACGCGGCTATGACGAACTGCCCCAGCCGAAGCTGGCGGCACAGGTCGCGCCCGAAGATCCGAACGCGCCCGTGGCGACCAACACGCTTGCCCGCCGCGCCCTCCAGTCCGTAAGCCTGCCCAAGGTGACAACGCCGCAGCCCGCTTCGCAACCTGCGGCTGCCCCCGCGACCGGCTCGCAATAAGAATCGAAAGGTTAAGATCTAAGGCGGGCATTTTGGACACCGACTGCCCGCTTAACCTCTCTAGAACTCAACAGTGTTAATGCGCCGGTAGCCGCTGGCCGCACGCCTTGTGCTGCGTCGCGGCAAATTAACCGCGCCTTAACCTTAATAGGGTATAAATACACGCTTGAGTTGGCATATTTATTAGAAACTCAGACACTTATTCCGGTAGAAGGCCGGTGACATCATGACCAGGATGATTGAAGCGCTGAACGCGTGCATCAGCCCCGTCTCAGCGGCGCGCGTATTTAATCCGATGCGTTCGGAATATTACCTCAAAGACAATAACCCCGACTCCACCGCCGGTTCGCAGGCCGTGAAAGTGACCCTGTCGGCCGAAGCACAGGCGGCGATGAAGGCGACCTAGCGCTCTTCGCGTGTATGCCAGACGCGGACAACTATGAGCGCATCCCGCTTAACTTCGTACCGTAACTCGTAGTCGCCGACCATAAGCGCCCGGACATCGCGATCCGCATATACCTCAAGCCGAGGCGCTATTTGTGGAAACGACCGCAGACGGTTTGCTGCAGCGTCCAATTGTTTTAGCACATTCTTTGCTGCCCGCGGATTGACCTCACGCAGAAAGCTGTAGAGCCGTTGAAGATCACGGCGTGCAGGCGCGGACCAAAGAAGTTGCAAGCTATTCGAGCGAGTCTATCCATGCCGTGATTTCGGCATGATCGACGACTTGCCCCTCATCAATAGCGTTCAGACCTTCCAAGGTCATCTGATGACGACGTTCTTCAAGGCTGATCCAGTTCTGCAAGGCCTGCTTCACGATCCAGCCGCGCGGACGCTCCAGGCGCTCGGCGGCAGCGTCGACCTGTTCGGCCAGTTCGATTGGAATATGAGCGGTGACGGTCCGGGTTTGCATACCCGAAACATGCGCCCTTAATCAGCTTTCGTCAATGTGACGAAGTCTGATTAAGGCACGTAGTTGAGGATCGGCGACAGCCAGCGTTCGGCCTCTTCTGTGGTCCAGCCCTTGCGGCGGGCATAGTCCTCAACCTGATCCCTCTCGATCTTGCCCACGCCGAAATAGTGCGACTTTGGATGTCCGAAATAGAGCCCTGACACGGATGCAGGCGGCGTCATGGCCAGCGATTCCGTCAGTTCCATGCCGGTGCGGTCGCGCGCGTCGAGCAGGTCGAACAGCGTCCACTTTTCGGTATGGTCGGGCTGGGCGGGATAGCCCGGCGCCGGGCGGATGCCCTTATACTGTTCCGCAATAAGGCCATTGATGTCGAGGTCCTCATCCGCCGCATAGCCCCACAGTTCGCGTCGGACGGTCTTGTGCAGCGCTTCGGCGAAGGCTTCGGCCAGGCGGTCGGCCAGGGCCGTCGACAGGATGGCGTTATAGTCGTCGCCCTTGGCCTTGAAATCGCGGGCGATTTCCATCTCACCATGGCCGGTGGTTACGGCAAAGCCGCCGATCCAGTCGGGCGTGCCTTTCGGCGCAACAAAGTCCGACAGAGCTGTATTGCTCTGGCCTTCGCGCGTCTTCTTCATCTGCTGGCGCAGGCTATGGAAGGTGGCGATGACATCAGACCGCGTCTCGTCGGCGTAGACTTCGATATCGTCTTCGTCCGTGCGGTTGGCCGGCCAGAAACCGACAACGCCGCGCGCTTCGAACCATTTTTCATCGAGGATGCGCTTGAGCATGGCTTGCGCGTCCTGGAACAGGCTGGTCGCCGCCTCGCCCACGACCTCGTCTTCGAGGATGGCCGGATACTTGCCGGCCAGTTCCCACGTGGCAAAAAAGGGCGTCCAGTCGATATGGTCGGCCAAATCCTTCAGGTCGTAGGGGCTGAAGGTCTTGAGGCCCAGAAAGGACGGCTTAACGGGGGCTTCGGCGGCAAAGTCGATCTTGAAATGGTTCTGGCGGGCTTCGGCGAGGCTCGAGCGCGGCTGCGATCCGCCCTTGCCGTAGGAGTCACGCACACGCGCATAATCCGCCTTGGTGTCGGCGACGAAAGTATCGCGTTCTGTTTCGCTCAGCAGGTTCGACACGACACCGACGGCGCGCGACGCATCCAGCACATAGACAACCTGATTGTTGTGATATCCGGGCTCGATCTTGACCGCCGTGTGCGTCTTCGACGTCGTCGCCCCGCCGATCAGCAACGGAATATCGAAACCCGTGCGCTGCATCTCGCGCGCCACGAAGACCATCTCGTCGAGCGATGGCGTGATCAGGCCGCTAAGGCCGATCATATCGACCTTGTGTTCCTTCGCTTCGGCCAGGATGCGGTCGCACGACACCATGACGCCAAGGTCAATGACTTCGTAGTTGTTACATTGAAGCACGACGCCGACGATGTTCTTGCCGATATCGTGGACGTCGCCCTTGACGGTGGCCATCAGGATCTTGCCGGCTGCCTGATAGCTGCCGCCGGCGGCAACATGCGCTTCCTTCTCGGCTTCCATGTAGGGCATCAGCCAGGCCACGGCCTGCTTCATGACGCGGGCCGACTTGACGACCTGGGGCAGGAACATCTTGCCGGCGCCGAACAGGTCGCCGACGACGTTCATGCCGGCCATCAAGGGGCCTTCGATAACATGCAGCGGACGCTCGGCCTGCAGGCGCGCCTCTTCGGTGTCGGCATCAATGAATTCGGTAATACCGTGGACCAGCGCGTGCTTCAGGCGCTCGGCGACAGAGCCTTCGCGCCAAGCCAGGTTGGCGACCTGGACCTGGCCCTTTTCGCCCTTATACTTCGGCGCCAGGTCGACGAGGTATTCGGTATTGCTGACATTATGGCGCTGGGGCCGGTTGAGGATGACATCCTCAACGGCCTGGCGCAGTTCGGGATCTATATCGTCATAGACCGGCAGGTCGCCCGCATTGACGATGCCCATATCCATACCGGCCGCAATGGCGTGGTACAGAAACACCGAGTGGATGGCCCGCCTGACCGGCTCATTGCCGCGGAACGAGAATGAGACGTTCGACACGCCGCCCGACACGCGCGCATAGGGCAGGGTCTGCTTGATCGCGCGCGTGCCTTCGATGAAATCGACGGCGTAGTTGTTGTGTTCGTCGATGCCTGTCGCGACCGCGAAGATGTTCGGGTCGAAGATGATGTCTTCCGGCGGGAAGCCGACCTCATCGACCAGGATATGATAGGCGCGGGTGCATATCTCAACTTTACGCGCGGCCGTGTCGGCCTGGCCGACCTCATCGAACGCCATGACCACGACGGCAGCGCCGTACTTCAGGCATTCACGCGCGTGATGGCGGAAGATGTCTTCGCCTTCCTTCATCGAAATCGAATTGACGATGCACTTGCCCTGGACGCACTTCAGCCCTTCCTCGATCACCTCCCACTTGGAGGAATCGACCATAATCGGCACGCGCGCGATATCGGGTTCGGCGGCCAGCAAGTTCAGGAAGGTCCGCATGGCGACAACACTGTCCAGCAGGCCTTCGTCCATATTGACGTCGATGATCTGCGCGCCGGCTTCAACCTGCTGGCGCGCGACATTGAGCGCCTCGGTATAGTTGCCCTCGACGATCAGCTTCTTGAACTTCGCCGAACCCGTGACATTGGTCCGTTCGCCGATATTGATAAAGGTAGGGGTCATGCCCCCGCTTTAAAGCGATATGCCCCTTGGGAAAAGCCGAAAATCAGTGCTTCCAGTAGACGCCGGCCGAGCGATGCTTTTTCACCAGTTTCGTCAGCGCATTCAGTGATTTGGCGGCATTACGCTTTTCCGGCACGAAAGGCACGTCCTGAAGGTCACTGATAAAGGCGATAAAGTCGGGATGGAAGCGCAGAATGTGCAGACCGTAGCGCTCATAGCCCTCGACAAAGCTGGCTTCCGCCGGCGCCCCATCCTCGGCGAAATAGCGCCGCGCCTTATTGACATGCAGGTATTCGTGCAGGTGTTGGACCCATTGCACATACAGGGTCGTCGGCAGAATGCCGGCCTGATAGAATTGCCATTCCTGCAGGTGCAGCACCCAGTAGCTGTCGAAATAGAAGGCGACGTCGGTCTCGTGCAGCGTCTTGTCGCCGGCCCGGAAGCGCTGGATGTTGGCATGGTCGATATGCGACAGGCTGTCGTACTTCTGCGAGAAGTCGAGATAGGCTTCCAGCGATTTTTCGCGGTTGGAAATACTGGCGCTGGACGAAATCTGCCGCCAGGCAAAGTAGACACCGATAAGACCGACCAGGGTGACGATCATCGAGAAGATCGCCTCGATGTCCTGCCACGTTCCGATATCGACACCAAAAAGGTGCAGATGTTCCATGCCTTACCCCCGCTCGCGGCCGCTGTAACCGTTAACGAAGTGTAACCGCATTATGACAGCGGTCAACCTTGGATGCGTAGAAGGTTACCGGACGCGGCGAACAGCAATGTCGATCTGCCCTTGCAGAAAGTCGATAAATTCAATCCCCTGCGCCTTGAGCGATTTCGGGTACAGCGACGCCTTGGTCAGGCCCGGCAACGTGTTCGTTTCAAGATAGATCGGACCGTCTTTCGAGATGATGAAGTCCGAGCGCGAATAGCCACGGCACGACAAGGCGAGGTGGGCCTTGATCGCCAGATCCTGTAACTGCGCATTGACCTCCGCGGGGAAACGCGCCGGGCAGATTTCCTGCGTACCCGCAGCGAGATATTTGGACTTGTAATCGAAGGCGCCACCATCGGGCAGAATTTCAACCGGCGGCAGGGCGATCAGCGAACCGTCGGCCTGCTCCAGCACGCCGCAGGTCGATTCCGCGCCGGTGATAAAGGGCTCGATGACGTACTCCGCCGTCCTGGCCGCCTGACGGACGGCCTCGATGTCCTGCGCGGAATTGACGAAGATCAGGCCGAACGAAGACCCATCCTGTGACGGCTTGGCGATCAGCTTGCCGTAGTGCGTCAGGGCTTCGTCGGCCTCCGCCAAGGTGACATTGCCGGGCGAATGGACACCGGCGGCGGCAACGAACTTTTTGGCGCGGACCTTGTCAAAGGCCAGGTTGGATGAGGCCGAACCCGAGCCGGTGAACGGCACGCCGCGCATTTCGGCCAGGACCTGGAACTCGCCGTTTTCGGGCGAGCCGCCGTGCAGACCCAAAACGAGTACGCGATCTTCGGCGGCAGCGCGATCAAGTGCCTGGGCCAAAGATCCGATGCGCGCGCCATCAGCGGTAAAGGCGATTTCGAATGGCCGGTCGTGGCCCAAGACGGCGTCGCGGGTTGCTTCATGCACCGTATCGTCGGCATCCCAGAACCACAGGTCGGCGTCCGGCAAGGCGGTCGTCAGGGCCTGCGTCGTGGCAACGGCAACAAGGCGTTCACGGCTGTTGCCGCCGAAGAGAATCGTAGTGCGCATGGGGTATCAACCGGCAGTAAAAAGGCTATGGCGTCATAGGCTATGCTTGAAGCCGCTTCAATGGGGCAAGGTTCAATTGCCCCTCACCCTAGCCTTCTCCCCGCAAGCGGGGAGAAGGAATCACTTGCTCTTCTTCACCGCGACAACCTCGATTTCAACCAGATAGGCCGGGCTGACCAGGGCCGCCACCTGAACCGTGGCGCGCGTCGGCTTGTTGGGCTGCTCAGGCGTGCCGAAATATTTCGAATAGGTCTTCATCATGCCGGCGAAATCCATCTTGCCGCCAAGCGCCGGATCTCCGACGAGATAGACCTTCATGTTGACGACATCGCCAAAGCCCAGACCTTCGGCCTTCAGCGCCTCTTCGATCTTTTTCAGCACGGTTTCAGTCTGGGCCTCGGTATTGCCGTACTGGTCGGTTGTCCCATTGATCGGCGACGGCACCATGCCCGACACATAGACAGTCGAATAGCCCGGCGGCACGGTAATCGCCTGGGCGATCGGGAAGGTGCCGGCATAGGTGCGCGTGATGTCGGCGGCGGGCGGCGCGTCGACGGTCAGGCGCACATCGCCGTCGCCCGTGCCATCGTAAAGGATGCAGCCGGATAAAGGCAGGCTTAAGACGGCAGCCATCCCCGCCACCTTGGTCAGTTTCATCAGGGTACGGGACATGAAAGCTCCTTAGGCTGTGAGGGATTTTTGCCGTTCGGCAATCTGGGTAACGACGCGATGCGCGGAACAGAAGGCGCCCTGCTGCCAGGACGAGACATGACTCATATGATCGCCGGCAAAATAGACCGGACCGTCGGGCTGTGACAACAGCGTATAGGCTACCGGATCGCCGGTGGACAGGAAACCCGCCAGCCCCTGCGAATACGGAATGCTGGCCCAGTTGACGATGGTCGGCGACTTCATGTGCCCCGACTGGCCGGGATGCAGGCGCTCGACGGTTTCGCGGGCATAGGCGATCTGTTCGGCGATGGAACGGCTGGCCATATTGCCATTGAAAGCATAGCCGGCGACGATGATTCCTTCAGCCGCGTGAAACTGATTGGATGGATACCAGGTCGCAAACGTATCGCGGTCGGTAAAGCTCAACCCGCCATAGATATGGTCGTTGGTTTCCCAGAACCGGGGGCTTTGAAAGGCGATCTTGTAGCCGCCGACATAACTGGTCTTGTTCTTTTCGATCGCCGCCTTGACGGGCTTTGAGAAATCATTGGCGATCACCGCCAACGCCGGCAAGGGAATGGTGCAGATGCAGTAGTCGGCCGACAGCACGTCGGCGCGCGCCGTGACGGTGTCATAATAGAAGACGTCGACGCCGTTCTTGGTGCGGCGGATGCGCTTCACTTCACAGCCCTTGCGGATGACATTGCCGAGCCTCTGTTCAAACGCCATCGGGATGCGATCCATGCCGCCGACCGGCTGCTGCATGGTCGCCTGAAAGTCGGCGGCATCGGCAAAGGTCGCCACCGCCTGCACGAACGGATCGCCGACCACCGACAGCGGCAAGGCCGTGCGGAACTTCGGCTCTTGCGTTCCAGCGGCAGGGTCCTGATCGTAGCCGGCATTGTCGCTGCCGCCGTAGGTCAGCTTTTCGGTCAGGCGTCCCCATTGCGACAGACCAGCCATCAGCTTGTCCCGGTCTTCCTTGCTGAAAGCGTCATCGAGGGCGCCCTTGTTGGTCACCTTGGCCAGCAGTTCGGCCATATGGCCACGATAATCGAAAATCGCCTGGCGCATCTCGACCGGCTTACCGCCGTTCAGGCGGTCGGCCTGGATGCGGGCGCGGCCGGACCAGTTGACCTCGGTCTCCATCTCGACGCCGAATTCGCGGCAATAACCCAGCGTCGCCTGATGGTGCGCCGGGATGCGGGCCGGGCCGGCGTTGAAATAATGGCCATCGTCGAAGCCGCAGACCTGCTTCGTGCCATCGATATAGTCGATCTGCGTCCCCTTGCGCACCGTCCAGTTGCGGCCGCCAACACGGTCACGCGCCTCCAGGATGGTGCAGTGATAACCCGCCTTGCCCAGCTCATAGGCCGCCGCCAGACCGGCCGGCCCGGCGCCGAGGATGGCGACCTTGACGCCCTTGCCGGACCCTGGCGGAAGCGCAGGCGTGCCCGCCCAGGCCTCGGTTCCGGTAAAGCCCAGCGCATGCAGCGCCGCATAGCCGCCGGCAAACCCGGCTACGGCGGTGAAACGTGTGAGGATGTCGCGGCGCGTCGTCATGTTTCAAGGCCCCCGAAGCCCGAAAGTTGCGGATGTTACCGGACGCTAACCATGTTTTCTGAACTTGGCCAGCCCGGTCTCAGGCGAAACTATTCATATTGCTGACACGTGGCGTCAGCATCACGCTGCACGCCCACTCAGCCTTCGCCGCAATCCTGCCAGTGCTTCATTACCAGCGCGCGCCAGGCACCGGCGCCCCCGTCATCAACCGCATCGAGAACCAGGTGATAGTCCGTATAGCCGGGATGATTCGGCTGCGCCCACTTCGCCTCCAGCACATGGCCGTCTTTCGCATCGAGCCACAACGGACCGGAAACCGCACCCGTGACGTCAAAGCGGTAAGCCGTCCTCCCCTTCCAGATTACGCTTTCGGCATAATGCGCCTTAGCCGGGCCATGCCAGCGCAGGAAAGTCTGAACGCTGTCCTCCGGCCAGACCAGGGCAACGCCAAAGGCAAAATCGGCCTTGTAATCACGCCGCGCCGGCAGAAGCGCCGTAAGGTCGGCCAGATCGAAATCATAGAGCATCCACGGCCCGGGCGGAACGGGCAGCTCTTCCCTGTGGTCCCCCAGTTCCACGATCAGACGATCGTTTTTGCGCGTCAGCGTCCCGAACGCGTCCTGCCCGCCCTGGCGATTGAGCTTGCCGGCCACCAGACGGACCGGTTGCTGCGCTTTCAGGTCAAGATCGGCGGTGACCAGGGCTGAGGTCGTGCACGGCTCGACCGCCTTGTTGACTTCGACGCGATGGGCGGTGGCGCGATAGACGTGGACCTTTTCAAGCTCCGAGCCATCGCTATTGCTGCGGCTATAGCTCAGGATTCGGCCCACAGGCGGCTGATGGGCGCATCCCGCCAGCATTATCCCTGCCAACAGAACCGTCGCTACCCTCATGCCAGTTCGAAGGGCTCAAGACCGGCCAGGCGCAGCGCCTTGGGACGATCGGGGATTTGACGTGGAGTGACGCCGCGCACCTCATCGGCCACGTGCTTGATGTGGTCCGGCGTGGTGCCGCAGCAGCCGCCCAGGATGTTGACGATGCCGTCCTTGGCCCATTCGTGCAGTTCGTGGGCGGTCTCGTGCGGCTGTTCGTCGTACTGGCCCATGGCGTTGGGCAGGCCAGCATTCGGATAGGCGGCGACAAGACAATCGGCGACGCGCGCCAGTTCGGCGATGTGCGGGCGCATCAGGTCGGCGCCGAGCGCGCAATTAAAGCCGACAGCAAACGGCCTGGCGTGCTTGACCGAGTTCCAGAAGGCTTCGGCGGTCTGGCCGCTCAGGGTCCGGCCCGAACGGTCGGTAATCGTACCGGAAATCCAGATCGGCAGTTGCTCCAGGCCTTCGTCTTCCAGGTCCATGATCGCCTTGATCGCCGCCTTGCAGTTCAGCGTGTCGGTGATGGTTTCGATCAGGTAGAGGTCGACCCCGCCTTCGTTGAGCGCCTGGATCTGTTCACGATAGGCTTGGTAGACCTGGTCGAAGGTGACCAGGCGCGCGCCGGGATCGTTCACGTCCGACGACATGCTGAGCATCTTGTTCAGCGGCCCGATGGAACCGGCGACGAAGCGCGGCTTTTCCGGCTCCTTTGCCGTCCATTCGTCGGCGACCTTGCGGGCGATTTTAGCGCCTTCCAGGTTGATGTCGATGACCGCCTGCAGATCGAGGTGATAGTCGTCCTGGGCAATCGTTGTCGCCGAAAATGTATTGGTCTCGGAAATGTCGGCGCCGGCGGCGAAATATTGGTTATGCAGGTCAGCGATGATGTCCGGCCGCGTCAGGCACAGGATATCGTTATTGCCCTTAAGCTGACCATTATGGTGCTTGAAGCGTTCAGCGCGGAAATCATCCTCGTCGAGCCCACGACGCTGGATCATCACGCCCCACGAACCGTCGAGCATCAGGATGCGCTCTTTCGCGGCGGCTTTCAGGGCGTCAATGCGTTGGCTTCGGTTCATGTTACGTCTTTCTATAGCCCCTCACCCCAGCCCTCTCCCCGCAAGCAGGGAGAGGGAGCCGGAGAGGTGCCTTGATAATCCCCTCTCCCCGGCCTCGCCGGCAGGCAAACGGGGAGAGGGTTAGGGTGAGGGGCTTAACCCTCGAATTACTTGTGTGCCTGTTGACGCTTCAACTCAGCTTCAAAGGCCTTTTCCTGCTCGGCAACCAGCTTCGGCAAGGCTTCACGATCAACAAAGGCATTGGCCTTGCCCGCCTTCTGGGCCTTCCGCTTCTCCGCCATCGCGACTTGAGAGGGATGGTTGGTCAGCGGTATGTCGGGCTTGAGGCTTTTAAACGTGGCGAAGCTTTTGCGATAGTCCGCCACTATATCGGGATGCGCCTTGTTGCCGACAAGGGCGTTGCCCGCGACCGAAGCACTGCAATAAAAAAGTACGCTATAGGTCACGCCCTTTTCCTGAACGTCGGTCGTCCAGCTTGTGCAGCCCTTGGTGTGGCCGGGCGTCAGATGCGCTTTCAAGTAAATGCCATCAAGCACAAGGCGCTCGCCATCGCCGATCACACGATCGACCTTGATGGCCGGGAAATGCCCGACGCCATTTTCGTTATCACCGTCGTGCGCGCCGCTTTCCAGCGCCTTGCGGTCAGCGGCGCTGGCGACAAAGGCCGCCCCCGTATCGGCCTTCAATTTGGCAATGCCGCCCACATGATCAAAGTGGGCGTGCGTTTCGATGATGTATTTGACATCTCTCAGCTTGAAGCCAAGCGCCTTGATATTAGCCTCGACGACCGCAGCGCCTTTTTGGGTGGCGCCGTCCAGGAGGATATGACCGGCCGGAGAGGTAATCAGATAGACGCCAATCCCTTCCGTCCCAACGGAGTAGACATTTCCGGCGATGCGGAACGGCTCGGACGGTGCATCCCATTCCGGATTGTGGGCCAGGGCTGCGCCCGGCATGGCAACGCCCGGCAGCGTCATCAAGGCCAGAACGATCGACAGACTTTTCACAGTGCGGTTTCCTTTACACCCAGGATGCGGCAGATAGCATAGACCAGGTCGGCGCGGTTGAGCGTGTAAAAATGGAAATCGCGCACCCCTTCCCGCTCCAGCTCCAGGCACAGCTCGACCGCTACCGCCGACGCCAGAAGCTTGCGCGTCTCGGCATCGTCGTCGAGGCCTTCGAACAAGCCACCCAGCCAGTCGGGGATATTGGCTTCGCAAGCCGCCGCCATCCGCCGCAGACCCTTGAAATTGGTCACGGGCATGATGCCCGGCGTCAGGTCGATCCTTATCCCGGCATCGGCCACGGCGTCGCGGTAACGCAGGTAGGTTTCGGCCTCGAAGAAGAACTGGCTGATGCCACGCGTCGCCCCGGCGTCGACCTTCTGGCGCAGCACATCGAGGTCGAAGGCCAGGCTCGCCGATTGTGGGTGCTTTTCCGGATAGACGCCGACGCTGACTTCGAAATCGCCGATGCGCTTGATGGCAGCGGTCAGTTCCGTGGCATTCTGATAGCCGTCGGCGCGCGGCGTATAGTCGCCGAAGCCCGTCGGCGGATCGCCGCGCAGGGCCACGATATGGCGCACGCCTGCGTCCCAATAGGCCTGGATGACCTCGTCAACCTCGGCGCGCGAGGCATCAACGCAGGTTAGATGCGCAGCCGGCCGCAATGCCGTCTCGTCCAGCATGCGCTTGACGGTGCGGTGCGTCCGTTCACGCGTCGAGCCGCCCGCGCCGTAGGTGACCGAGACAAAAGTCGGATTGAGCGGCGCCAGCCGGGCGATCGACGTCCACAGGGTCTGCTCCATCTCCTCGGTCTTGGGCGGAAAGAACTCGAAGGAGGCGCGCACGCGTCCGCCTTCGGACAGCGAACGGGCGATCGGCGCCAGGTGGAGGGAGTCGCGATTCAGAACGGGGCTCATAAGGGATCTCGGTTATGACTTAGCTCTTTTTGGCGAGCCAGATTTTAACGGTCAGACCGCCGGATTTCTGCGGCGGCAGGTCGAGTATGGTACTGGGCGTCAGGCCGGCGGTGCGGAACCACTCCGCCATGTCCTCATCCAGCATGCCGAGGCGGCGGTGCTGGTACTGCTCGCGCATGACCTCCAGGTCGTGATGGGCAAAGTCGGCGATCAAAAGACGCCCGCCGCCGGCCAGCAGACGGCCAGCTTCGGCGATGGCGCGGCCCGGATCGCTGAGAAAGTGCAGGACCTGATGGATGACGACCAAGTCGGCCGCGCCTCCGTTCAGACGCGTGTCGTAGATATCGCCGTGGCGGAAGTCGGCGTGGCTCAGGCCGGCGCCGAACGCCTTGGCGCGGGCGATGTTGAGCATGTGCTGCGACTGGTCGACGCCAATGGCGGTTTCCGCGCGCCCGCCCAGCAGTTCCAGCATCCGGCCGGAGCCGGTGCCAAGGTCGATGAGGTGACGGAAAGGCTGGTCGCCCAGGACCTTCAGGACGGCCGCCTCGACATCGCTCTCGGAAATATAGTGGCTGCGAATTTCGTCCCACTTGGGCGCGATGGTTTCGAAATAACCCTCGGCGGACTGGCGGCGCGTAACGCGGATGGCTTCAAGCTGTTGAAGGTCTTCCGGATAGGCGTCGCCGGACAGACGCAGGATCGACTCGAGCAGTGGCCGCATGGACGGGGCGTGCGACAACCGATAGAAGACCCAGGCGCCATCCGGGAAACGTTCGATCAGACCAGCCTCGGTCATCAGCTTGAGATGGCGGGATACGCGCGGCTGGCTCTGGTCCAGGATGGAGACCAGTTCCATCACCGACAGCTCCTCGCGCGCCAGCAGCCGCAGCAGGCGCAGGCGCGTCGGCTCGCCCGCGGCGCGCAGGGCATCGAGGAGCGACTCAAACTGAAGCTGAGCGGACTGCTTTTCCATATAATCACATAAAGATATCTTTATATGATTTGCAAGGTTTTTTGCTGCGGCAGCGGGACGCATGGAAAATTTTCATACGGAGCGTTATATTGCACGTATGTCGAAGCAAGGAAATATCATGGCACGCGATGGCGTAACTCTCGGCACCGCCCTGCTCCGGGGCCTGCAACGCAAATGCCCGTGCTGCGGCAAGGCGCCGGCGTTTCGCGGCTATCTGAAGATCGTCGAGGAATGCGGCAACTGCCGGACGCCGCTCGGCATCTATCCCTGCGACGACGGCCCGGCCTACCTGACCATGCTGCTGATCGGCCATGTCGTCATCGGCCCCGCCTTCATGTTCCACATCTTCTATACCTATCCGGTCGAGATCATCGTGCCATCGATGCTGGCTGCGATGCTGGCCCTGACCCTGGCGACTCTGCCGGTGGTCAAGGGCTTTTATCTGAACCTGATGTGGTATCTGGGCCTGAAGCGTGCGCGATAAGGGCTCCGGTTTCGCCAGGACATGCGACACGCCTTATGTGTATTGACAGACTCAAGGGACTGACGTGACATCGGCGCCTCTTTAACGAGGAGGCCGATCATGGCGCACAGGTTCGAAATTCGTAAGAACAAGGCGGGCGAGTTCGTCGCCTACTTCATGTACAATAGTGAATCGATATTCTGGACCGAAGGCTACAGTTCCAAGGCCTCCGCCAAGAATGCCATCGAGTCGATCAAGACAAACGGGCCGGAAGCGCCGGTCGAGGACAAGACCGACAGCTGACCCATTGCTTTCGGCGTGCCCGGTAAAGCACGGGCACGCCGTACTTCGCAAAAGAAAAAAGGCGGTCCCGGAACCGCCCTCTACACTTCACATGCCTGAACCGAAATTATCAGCTCACGCGGACCGCATCGCGGATGATGGCGATGGAGCCGACGGATTCCTCCGTGCATTCCATCGACAGGCGATCGATTTCTTCCTGCGCGAACTTGCGCATCAGCGTTGCGGCCTGAGGCGACAGGGCCATCAGGGTACGGGTAGAGGCGCGCGCCAGCGCCAACGCGGCATCCGCGTCGACGAGGTTGGCGGTATCCTTAGCAACCGCCAAAGCATAAAGACGCGACGCCACATTCGGGGAGGAATTGGGCATCATTTTCTTTCTAGCCATGTAAGATGAATACGAACTCTCTCTCAGAAGGCTTCGGATATCGGCGTAAACACAAACATATTTCCAAAGCGCTTTACTCAAACAAGTACGCGGCACTTGTCGCCTATATAGGGAAAATGTTCTGAACAATCCAGAGTTACACTTTTACCGCTCTTGGAATACAATTTTTTGCAGAGCTTTGTAAATAATGACGTTTCCGTGAACGGATGCGAAATTATCCTACATTTGAGCTCAAGGGAGGCAGAATTCCTCCGGGAGCGCTATCATTTTCAATAATATTGTGCGGAAAGCAAAATTATCCTACCGACATAACGCATGTTATGCGAGGTAGTTGCAATCGCATGTATTCTAAGCAAGGCAGTTTGCACAAAAACAAAAAACCCGGGGCTATGAAAACCCCGGGGCAGAAATGTCTATGTTGAGAGCGGCTTAACCGACCTTCTGGGCCAGCCGTTCCTGACCTTCACGGATCAACTGCGCGGCCGCTTCGGGCTCGACCCAGCCGATGACGTTCGTCGTCTTGCCCTTTTCCAGGTCCTTGTAGTGCGCGAAGAAGTGCGTCACCTGCTCGATGAAGATCGACGGCATCTGCCGATAGCTGGCGACATTGGTATAGAAGGGGTGCAGCTTATCGACCGGCACAGCCAGGATCTTTTCGTCGCGGCCGGCTTCGTCTTCCATCACCAGGGCGCCGATCGGGCGGACGCGGATGACGACACCCGGATAGACCGGCGTCGGGCCGACCACCATGACGTCGCACGGATCGCCGTCATCAGCCAGGGTGTGCGGAATGAAACCGTAGTTTCCGGGGTAGTACATCGAGGTGTACAGGAAGCGGTCGACGAACAGCGCGCCGGAATCCTTGTCCATTTCGTACTTCACGGGCATGCCGCCCTGCGGAATTTCGATGACGGCGTGGACGTCCCACGGGGCGTTGGGGCCGACGGAAATCTTGTCTATATTCATGGAAGGTCTTGAAAGGTCTGAAAGAAGGGTCGTTGTTACGGACGGTCTTGGCGACTTCATAGGCGTAAGCCCTATTTCGCACAAGCGAAGAAAGCGTATTTATCGCGTCTTAACCAAACATTCTTGCGTTGGGCGATAAAAATACCCAGTCCCAACCGCCAAACTCCGCGATACGCCCCATGGAACCCCTGACAGCCCTTATTCTCGCCGCCAAGCACAGCCCGATCGACGCCCTGGCGATCGCCATCTTCGTCTTCTGCTGGCTGGGCTACGAGCCTTTCCTGCAGATGATTTCGAAGAAGTCCGGCCTGATCACCAAGGACCTGAGCGTCGTCCGCCGCGCCTGGATGCAGGAGATGACGATCCGCGAAATCAAGCTCTACGATTCGAACCTGATGGCGCACGCGGTCAATTCGGCGACCAACTTCTCGTCCGCCAACCTGCTGCTGATCGCGGCGCTGGGCGGCGTCCTGTTTTCCAGCAAGCTGCCGTTGAAATCGATCGAGGCCCTGGGCTTCGACGTCTCCTCGCCCGTGCTCTTTCAGCTCAAGCTGGCTCTGATCGTCATTTGCCTGGTCAGGGGCCTGCTGAACTTCATCTGGGCGATCCGCCAGATGAACTATTGCGCCGCCGCCATGGGCTCGATCCCGGAATATATGGACAAGACGGTCGCCGCCCGCTTCACCGACGCCATGGGCAACATTATCGAGCCGGCCATGTCGAACTTTTCGCAAGGCGTGCGCGGCTACTATTTTTCGATCGCCGCCGCTGCATGGCTGTTCGGTCCAGGCTATCTCATCGTCGCCAGCATCGGCGCCATCGTCCTTCTGGGCTGGCGTCAGTCGCGGTCGCAGGCGGCGCGTGGGTTAAGACAGCTGCGCGAACTGCTGGAAGAGCACCCTTATCCGACGCCCACGCGCCCGCTTTATTCCGCGGACGCTCAAAAAATCGACAAAAATATTGCATCGCAATAATAGATTATTGAGGCACGATTTTTGGCATCGCGACGAAAACGTGACAGCTCAACGGCATTGTAACGATACGTGATCGGACGATTAAAGTTTTTTGGTTGCTTTATTTTGCACCGCAAACTACATTGAAGTTGTTCGACGTTTTTACGTCGATGCCCTTCCTGGGCGTTTCCTCCCTGTAAACTTTTAGCCGCGCTGTTTAGCGCGGCTTTTTTTTTGCCTTACGAGGCCTCATCGACCAGCGCAACGGTCAGCTTACGGAAAACCTCGCGCAGCTTGCCAAGTCCCGAATGGGCCTCCAGCGTCGCCTCGTCCATATAGATGGCGCGGTTGATCTCAATCTGCAAAGCGTCGACGCCGGCGGACGGGCGGCCGTACTTTTCGACGATGTAACCGCCGGCGAAGGGACGGTTCAGTCCGACGCGCAGGCCTTCCTTTTCCAGCACACGCTTGACCTGGTTGACGAAGCCCTCGCTGCTGCTCTCGCCGTGCAGCGTCCCCAACACGATGTCCGGCCGGGTGCCGCTGACCGACGGATGAAGCAGCGCGCTCGACGGCATGGAATGCCAGTCGATCAGCCGTACCCGGTTGTTCCGACCCGCCTCGCGCAACAAACCATGCAGGGCCGTGTGATATGGCCTGTGGATCAGCTCGATGCGCCGGCTGACCTCCGCCATGTCGAGCGGCTGGCGGTAGATGTCGAGATCGGCGCTCAAACGCCGCGCGATCACGCCGAATCCGGCCTTGACGCGCGCGCTCAGGGACAGGGCCGCCTTGGGCAGTTCGCCCCGGATCAGGCGCGCATCCAGCTCCAGCGGATTGCGGTTGACGTCGCAAAAGGCGCGGGCATAGCGTCCGATCAGACCATAGACACCGAGTTCCGGGCTCAAAGCCACCATGTCGTCGACCCACGCGTCCTCGCTGAGACGCAGTGTGGTGCCCGATAACCGCGCCTCGGCAACGAAGCTGTCGGGATAGTAGCGGCCGGAATGCGGCAGGCTGTAGACCAGGTTCGTGCCCTCGCCGGCCGGACGCACGATCTCGAGCCCCATCTCGGGGGTGTGGAGAACGTGCCATGGAACGGGAGACAATTGATCCATATCTTTCCGGAACGGTAATCGAACCAAACAAATGGCTAACAGACTTTAGCCATTTAGTAGGACATTCCTGCCACGTATTCACCCCTAATTTACCTCAACCCGCAAAGATCGTGCGACATCGCTTTACAGCCGCGCACCCGCGGATCATGATTAGGAACGCCTATTAATGAGTGACATGAAAAAGATCCTGCTCGCAGAAGACGAGGACTCGGTCCGCAGCTTCCTGTCGCGTGCCCTGCAACGCGCCGGCTACGACGTCGTGTCCTGCCCGGACGGCGACACGGCGATCATGCAACTCGACAACGGCCCCTATGACCTGCTGCTGACCGACATCGTCATGCCGGGCGCCGACGGCATCGAAGTCGCCAAGCGCGCCGCCGAACGCCAGCCGGAACTGAAGATCATGTTCATCACCGGCTTCGCCGCAGTGGCCCTCAACGCACAGAAGGCCTCGCCGAACGCCAAGGTGCTCGAAAAGCCCGTCCACCTGCGTGAGATCGTCACCGAGGTCGAACGCCTGATCGCGGCTTGACCGGCCTGATAGGGTTGGGCGTGGATGAAATTGCGGTTTCTCCAAAAAATCGCATCTCACCGCTTGCTAACCCGGCAGCGCTTGGTTATACAGCCGCTCCTCGCAATGAAGATGGGCGCTTAGCTCAGCGGGAGAGCACTACCTTGACATGGTAGGGGTCACAGGTTCAATCCCTGTAGCGCCCACCATCTTCACCAAAAAGCGCCGGCTGGTCCGGCGCTTTTTTGTTTTTGCACGTCACCGCCCGATGCCTTGAACTTGCCTTGGAATGGTGCGACACGTGTCGCATCGCAAATAAGGAGATACGGGTATGGACAGACGAAAGCTTATGCTTTTGGGAGCTGGTGCACTGACGGCTTCCGTCTTGCCTGGAATTGGCCGCGCGCAGGCGCCGGCAGCGCCTAGTCCGTCATCGACCCCGCCTTTGGTGCCTATCCGCCTCAGTCCCGATCAGGTCTTCCGCACCACGGTCTGCCTGCGGCCTTTCCGGGGCAAGGGGCCGCGCATCGAGACCGAAACGGTCGGCCGTAAACAGGTCGTGCACAATTACGGCCACGGCGGCAGCGGCTGGTCCCTGTCCTGGGGTTCGGCGGAATACGCCGTCCGGCTGGCCATGCAATCAAGTCCCCGCAAGATCGCTGTCGTTGGCGCCGGCGCCCTGGGGTTGACGGCCGCCCTGATGGCCCAGCGGGCCGGCGCTCAAGTGACCATCTACGCCCGCGAACGCTTTCCGTTCGTTCGATCGGCTTTTGCCACGGGCAGCTGGACGCCCTCGTCGCGGGTTGCCATGGCAGCCGAGGTCGCGCCCGATTTTGCCGATCGCTGGGAGACTATGGCGCGCTACGCCTGGAGCATGCACCAGTCGTATGTCGGCCTCGCCGGCAATCCCGTCGAGTGGATGGACCAATACCTCGTCCGGGGCGGCGGGCGTCCAGGCCCACGTCCCGCCTATGCCGATATCAAGGCGGACTTTATACATCTCGACGGCCGCATCAACGACATCGTCCCCCATAGCCAGCCGGTGCCTAATGACGCGCACCCCTTCGCCTCGGAGAACGTGCAGCGGACCAATATGCTGACCTTCAACGTCGCTTCGCTGGCGCACCAGCTGACCGAGGACTTCCTCGAGGCGGGCGGCAGGTTCGTGCCGGCGCAGTTCCACAGCCTGTCGGATTTCACGCGACTGAAGGAAAAGGTCATCATCAACTGCACCGGCTATGGTGCCCGCGCACTGTGCAAGGACGAAAGCATCGTGCCGGTCCGCGGCCAGATCGTCTGGCTGGCGCCGCAGGCGGATGCGCACTACGGCTTCTATTATGGCGGCGTGTCGGTGCTGGGGCGGCGCGACGGCGTGGTTGTCCAGGATGTCGGCTGGAACGAGATGTTCGGCTGGAACGATGACAACGAGACCATCGATCCGGTGGCGGCGCGCGAGTCGATCGAAAACGTCGCCAGGGTCTACAGAGGTTAAGGTCGGACTAGGCGACCGGCTGCGACAGCTTGTCGGCCAGGTCCGACGCCTGCTTCAGTTGGTCCTCGGTCAGTTCCCTGTCCTGCTCCATAGTGCGCACGAGGTCGCGCGCATCCGGATCGCCGCCATCGGCCGCCAGCAGCGCCCAGGCATAGGCCGCGACCTTGTCGACCGGCTGGCCCTCGCCGCGGTAGGCGAACGCCGCCATGTTGAGCTGCGCCAAGGCCAGGCCCTGACGCGCCGCAGTCTCGATCAGGGCGCGCCCCTTCTGGAGGTCCTTGGCCACGCCCTGGCCGTGGACATACATGCGGCCGAGGTTGAAGCGCGCCGGCGGACTGTCCTGGGCGGCGGCCTTTTCGTACCAGTAAACGGCCTGGGCGAAGTCCTGCGGCGCGCCCTCGCCCGTCTCGTACATATTGCCGACATTGAACTGGGCGACATCGTAACCGGCTTCGGCGGCCTTCTTGTACCACTCGAACGCCTTGGCCAGGTCCTTCGGCACGCCCAGCCCGTTGTCGTAGGCGGCGCCGATATTGTACATCGCCTCGACGCTGCCGAGGCCGGCGGCCTTCAGGCTCCACTCACGCGCCTTGTCGTAATTCTGCTCGGTGCCCAGGCCTTTGGCGTACATCACGCCCAGCTCGGCCATGGCCTCGATATTGCCCGACGCGGCGGCGCGGGAATACCATTCGAAAGCCTTTTCGAAATCCTGTTCGACGCCGTTACCCAGGTAATAGTCGTCGGCCAGCCGCAGCTGCGCCTTGGCGTCACCGGCGTCGGCGGCACGGCGCACGGCCGCAATATCGCTCGTTTCGGCGGCGATGGCCTGCTGGTTGATGCGGGCATCGGTCGCCGACCACACGGGGCTGGCCGTCAGCATCAGCGCCGCCAAAGCGGCAGTCAGTTTCAGCAGTCTGGCGATGACCATAACAAGATTCTCCGTGGGCTTTCACGCGCCCGTACATAGGAGCGCCATAAGCCTTTCGCGAGGGCGGCGATAGTTTTTGTTGCAGTGCAAACACATTCTGCACGGAGCTGTTGCCAAAAAGCGGCAGCGGCAAAGCTTGTGGCCGTTATCTGTTCCTTCCCCGTTTACGGGGAAGGTGGCATTTGCGGAGCAAATGACGGAAGGGGGAGATTGTCGTGGCAACTACGGCTTCCCCCTTCCGTCATATCGCCAAAGGCTCGCTGACACCTTCCCCGTAAACGGGGAAGGAAAATGTTGCTAAATCTAGGCTTTAAATCCTATGCCGTTACTTTGTCGGGACGGATATAGTCATAGACCGCCAGGCCGGTTTCGGGATCGTTCAATTGCCGCCACGACTCCGCCTGCATGGCGGTCTCGGCGTCCGTCCGTCCGTTCCGCCAGTGCATCTCCAGCGACCGGCACCAGAATTCATAGTCCTTGGACTGGATCTCGCGACGGTTGGTGCGGTTGATCAGGTGAACCAGGCTCACCCGCCCGTTGAAGGCGTCGGACGGATCATCCTTTCCCAGCAGTTCGGCGCGCACTTCGGGCGGCACGTGGCGAGCCAAGGCGCGCAGCTTGTTGCGCAGCCGGTACTTTTCCAGGAAGGCGTCGGTATTCATGCGCGTGCGGCTGGAATAGATGATCTCCTTGCGCCGCTCCTCAACCTCGTCGAGCGTCGCCGGGTCCGGCCCCGTGGCGCTGTAGAGATCGACCTGAAAGACCAGGGTGTCGCGGGCGATGCCGGACTCCAGCACATAGCTCAACGGCGTGTTCGAGACGAGACCGCCATCCCAATAGGGTTCGCCGTCGATGATTACCGCCGGAAAGCCGGGCGGCAGCGCCCCGCTGGCCATGATATGATCGGGCGTGATCGTGCGATCCCGGTTGTCGAAATAGACGAAATTGCCGGTGCGGACATGAACGGCGCCGACACTGAGACGCGTCTCGCCGCGATTGATACGATCGAAATCGACCAGGTCCAGCAGTGTCTGACGCAACGGCGCGGTATCGTAGAAGCTGGTCGCCTGGACTTCGCCCGGCGGATTGAACCACGGCGACAGGAACCACGGCCGAAAAAAGCCCTGGACGCCGGCGGACAAGGCCCAGGCACCGGACATCTGGCGGTAGACATAGTCGGCGATGTCACTGACCGAAGTGGCGCCATCTCCCGGCAAGTGGACGCCGACCTTGCGCCAGAAAGCTTTCAGGGCATCGATACGGTCACCGGGCGCGTTGCCGGCGATCAGGGCGCCATTGATGGCGCCGATGGAAATGCCCGATATCCAGTCCGGCCGAATGCCGTGGCCGTGCAGAACCTCATAGGCGCCGGCCTGATACGGGCCAAGCGCGCCGCCGCCTTGCAGGACCAGGACGGTCTGGTCAAACGGCAGGTCAAGATGCGGGTCGGGACTTTCAAACGACATATGACTCTCCGGACAGCCGGAGAATCATATTGCGCCGCAACATTAAAATTTCAATGTTAGTCTTTTGTTGTCGCAATGTTATGCGAAAAACCGCTGCACACTTTTTCGCACATTGCTTAATCCACGCCATAAACGACGCAGGCCGTCGATTCCAAGCGTTGCAACGGCGGTGTCTGAATAAACGGATTGGCCAGCGCCTTGGCTTCGAGATACTCAACCGTGCCCGCCATTGCGGGTGCGGGTGGTGGAGGTGGCGGGGGCGCGGCGTAAGCCTTGCGCATGCCGGAGACGACCACTTCATTGGCCTCGGTATTGTTCCATTCATCCTCAGCGCCGCGCGCCAGGATATCGGTACGGCAGGCGCGGCCGGTCGGATCGATGACTTTGATCCCACCCAGTTTGCCGCCGGCGGCTGTCACGCCATCGGTGGCACGCCTGCGGGCGTCCTTGATGGCTTCGTTATAGAGCCAGGTGTTGATCTCGTTGGTCGGCTGAAGGTTGAAGCCAATACCGCCGGCCTGGGTCGGGGACGCGGCCAGCACCAGGGCGTAGGCGCGCTCCAGTTGCGCCATGTCGCGCACCTCGACCGAGATGTTCAGCGACACTTCGTAGCCATTGATCTTGTCGCCGCGCTGGTCTTCGATGCGGTTGCCGTTCTTGTCGCGGTACTGCTCATAAAGCGTCCGCATCGAAAAACCGGTATTCACCCGCACGGCATCCTTACCGAGCTTGTCCAGCGCCTGCTGCAACGCCTTGGTCTGTTGAATCGATTTAGCCTGCGCCTTTTCCGCCGAGTCATCGACGCTCTGGAAGGTGGCGGAGAAACTGGCGCGATTGGCCGGGATTTCGGTGAAGACGTGGCCGGTCTGGGTGATGACGCCATCGCGCATCCACCACGGCGCCTTGTCGTAAAGCGCGTTCGAGGTCGGCGGAGTAGCCGTAGCGGCGGTCTGCGCCCGGGCGGGTTTCGCCACGGCGGTTCCGGATACGCAAAGGACGGCGGCGGCCGTAAGCATTGTCAGCTTTTTCATAAGTCCCTCCCTGATGCGCGTAAAACGCGCCTGACGCCAAGATGTTGTGCGTCGATGTCCGATTTATGGCCGGCGTGAGGCCCTGGTACGCCTGTAAAAATGCAATGCAAATCATGCACGGCGCCTGAAATATTCGCTGCCTTGTAGCTGTCCAGCGGTTTGATAGGCTGCCTGTATCCTTCGCAGTGAAGGTATTTCACATCGCAAAGCCATGTCAATCGACCTGACCTCACCTTCGGTGGCTGTCCCACTTCTCTTTTTCGTCTTGCTGTGTGTTGCCTTGCTGGTCGTGATTATCCTGATGATCCAGGACCTGACCAGCGACGGCCTGAAATACTCGAAACCCTTGAATCTATACCGGCGGACGCGGCGCAAGGCGCGCAACGGCGACGCCAAGGCCTGTATCGCCGTTGCGGACATGCTGGAGAAGGGCACTGGCGGCGCACCTCATAACTATAATCTCGCCAGCTATTATCTTCATGAGGCTGCGTCGATCCTGGCCACGAAGGCACGTCAGGGCGATGGCTATGCAGCGCTGAAACTGGCAGAGATCTGCAATCACGGTTTTACCTTTCCACACATGTCGAAGATGGGCGACAAGGCCTATCGCGCGGCGCTGGCGATCAATGAGGCCAATGCCCGTCATGGCGATATCAACGGCATGGCCTATGCCGGTTACCAATACCGTTACGGACTGGGCTGCATCAGCGATTTCGACCGGGCGGCGGAGTATCTGGCGCCCGCGGCCGAGCGCGGCCACCCGTGGGCGGCGAAGTGCCTCGCGGAACTGCATCTCAACGGCCTGAAGCCCAGGCCCGATCCGGTGACGGCGGCGAAGCTGGTGCGGCAGGCGGCATTGCAGGGTGACACAGAGGCCATCGAGCGCGTCGGCGACAACTACCTGACCAATACGGGTGAGCTGCGCAGCCGCGAGCAAGCCTATTTCTGGTACGCCCTGGCCGCCCGCAAAGGCCGGCGCGACGCGATGCGCAAGTTGGAAAAACTGGAACAGTCGTGGACGCCAAAGCAGTTGCGCGAGTTGCAGGCGGAGTTGCAGAGCTGGGTACCAGCTTAAAGCTTATGGGGGTGAGGAGCGCCGGTTTGCTTCGTGAAGCAAACCGGAAGAAATCAGTCCTAAATGTACTGATTTCTTCAACGAACGCCCGGAGCCATGCGAAGGGCAGGGTCCGCGACCCCACAAAACCTTATAAAACAAAGAGAAAAGCCTGGCCCCAAAAGGCCAGGCCAGGCTACTGACAAACCCCCTATCTTTTTTGAGAAGGGCCAATTGCCACAATTTGATTCCGATATGTTCACCGCTTGATTCCGAGACGTTCCGTGAATCAGGTGGCAATATACCGCATGAAAATTGTCCACAGACTTTGTCAGCAGCCTGGCCTGGCCCCAAAAGGCCAGGCTTTTCTCTTTGTTTTATAAGACTTGGGGCCACAGGCCCCAAACCCCATGACTTTACGCAGCTTTCCGCAGGCGCTCGATAAAACCCTGGATGCGCGTCTGCAGGCTGTCGGTATGTTCCGACACCTGGCCGATCGACGACTGGACCTTGTTGACCGCGCCGCTCGTTTCTCGCGCCACGTCGGCCACGGTCATCAGGCTTTGCGTCACCTGGTCCGTGCCTTGCGAAGCCAGTGACACGTTCTGCGAGATGCGCTGCGTCACGCCCGACTGGCGCTCGACCGTGTCGGCGATCACGCCCGAAATTTCGTTGATCTGTTCGATGGTCGAACCGATGGCGCGGATAGCCGATTCGGTTTCGGTCGTCGCCGCCTGGATGTCGGCGATCTGCAGCGAGATTTCCTCGGTGGCTTTCGCCGTCTGGCTGGCCAGCGACTTCACTTCCGAGGCCACGACCGCGAAGCCGCGACCGGCATCGCCGGCGCGCGCCGCTTCGATGGTGGCGTTCAGCGCCAGCAGGTTGGTCTGCGAGGCGATCGACTGGATGAGCTTGATGACGTCACCGATGCGCTCGGCCGCACCGACCAGACGGTTGACGATGACCTGGGTATTGGAAGCCTGGCCGACGGCGTCGCGGGCGATCAGGGTCGACCGGCCGACTTGGGCGCCGATGGCGTCGATTGAGGTCGCCAGTTCGTTGGCGGCATCGGCGACGCCGCTGACATTGTTCGCCGTCGCGGTGTTGACCGTCACGACGCTTTCCGACTGACGGGAAGTCTCGTCGGCCGAATGGATCAGGCTGGTGACCACGCCGCCCAGATTGCCGGCGGCCTTGGAGATGGCGTCGACGGCGGCGCCGACTTCGCTTTGCAGCGTGCTGGCCAGGGCGTCGAATTCCTGCTTGCGGGACTGGAGGCCACCCTGCTGCTGGTTCTGGAACTGGGCAACGGTGTAGGACTTCCCGGCCGACATGATGGTGGTGATGTTGGCCAAAGCTTCAAACGCGGAACCGTCGGCGCGCGACAGGCCGACAACACCCGACCATTTGCCGGAGCGGCCAATGCCGTCATCGACCGCGCGGGCGGTGTCAAAGCCGCTGCCGCCCTCGGGCTGACGCGGGGCATAGAGGCTGGACAGGGCGCGGCCGGCATATTGGTCGCGGCGGCCGTTCAGGGCCGTGGCGAAGGCAGGGTTGCAATAGACGATACCGTCCGCACCGGCCACGGCGACGGGCGAAGCCAGTCCATCCATGGCCGCAAATACGATGTCCGCCTGCGGGTTGCTGTCCGCGGTCTTACGGCCCATTCCGAACATGTCTCGTCCTTGTGATTGTCGCTGAGTAAGTTGCCGGCGACATTGGACGCAACATGGCTAATTAAGCGTAAACATTACCGCTTGTGACTGGCCAACCACGCATCGGCGCGTTTTTCGCCCTCGGCGATCTGCGCCGCCGACAACTGGGGCTTCAGGAAATTGATCGCCGTCACCGCGTCCTTGTCTCCGGACTTCTGCGCGATCACCGCCCATTTGTAAGCTTCAGCGCCATCCTTGGCTGTCCCCTTCCCGGCGAAGAAGCAAAAGCTGTAAGACCGTTGCGCGCCGGTGATGCCGCCTTCGGCCGCTTTGGCGAAATAGCCGAACGCCTTATTGACGTCGCGATTGGGGGTATAGGGACTGTAGTAGTAATCTCCCAGCATTTCCGTGGCTTCGAGCGATCCGGCCGCGTCCGCCTTCTTCAACCATTCCAGCGCCTCGGCGTCCTTGCCCTCCCGGAACAGGCGGGCCGCCAGCAGGCCATGCGCCGGCAGGTCGCCCTTTTCCGCCGCCTTGCGGAACCATTCGGTCGCCGGTCGGTCGTCGGGCGCCAGCGAGCCCCGGCCGATCTGGTGGCAGAGGCCGATATTGCGCATGCCTTCGGCATTGCCCTTTCTGGCCGCCTCTTCGTACCAGTGGCAGGCGGCATCGCCGTCGCGTTTAGCCGACGATGTGTTGTAAGTGTCGCCCAGCGTCATCATCGCCGGCACATAGCCGTTCTTCGCTGACTTCTCGAACCAGACACGTGCCTTTTCCGGGCTGGCGGTCATGGAAGTGTTCTTCAGTTCCTTCTGGCCGAACTGGTACTGCAACTCGGCGTCGCCCATCTCGGCGCGCGCATAATCGACGAGGCTGTTGTGGCCCGTCTTCCAGTCCTGGGCGATGGCAAACACGCCACCACCAACCACGATGACGGCAGCCGCGCCGACGACTACGGCACCGCTGCCTGATTTCTTTTTCATGAATCCCCCCTTGGACAGGCCTCATCCATAGCGCGGAAGGGCGCCGAAATCTACACTGGGCGTCTGAGGTCGAGCGTGTGCGGGTAGTCGGGGTTGACGTGTAATGCCGGAATGCGCACGCGGCCCGCCGTGTGGGTCGGGGCTTCGAACCGCGAAAGCCTCCGGCCTTCCGCCTCATTGGCATTGAGCGGCAGGGTCTCGTAATTGCGCCCGCCCGGATGCATGACGTGGTAGCGGCAGCCCCCAAGCGACCGTTCAAGCCGCGTATCCAGCACGTCGAAGATAAGCGGCGTATTTATAGGCAGGTTCGGATGCAGCGACGACCACGGCTTCCAGGCCTTGTAACGGACGCCCGCGACCTGGACATTGGCGTCGCGCGTCGCCGTCAGCGGCAGGCGATAGCCATTGCAGGTCACTACGTGCTGTGACGTCACGCCGCCCAGCAACCGCACCTCCATGCGTTCGACCGACGAATCGACCCCGCGCGACGTGCCGCCGCCCGACGGCTCCTCGCCCATGACTGGCCAGGGTTCGAGGGCGTTTTTCAGTTCCAGGGTCAGGCCGCCGATCTGGACCGTGCCGACCGTCGGAAAACGGAAGTCGAAGAAGGGAATGAACCAGTCGGGGCTGAAGCGATAGCCGTTCTGCGACAGGAACTCGATGACCTCAAGCATGTCTTCGCGCACAAAATGCCCCAGCATGAAGCGGTCGTGCAGCGACGTCCCCCACCGCACCATCGGCGCCTTGTACGGCTTCTTCCAGAAGACGGCGACGAGCGCGCGCAGCAAAAGCGCCTGGATCAGGTTCATCTGCGGGTGCGGCGACATCTCGAAGCCGCGCATTTCCAGCAGGCCCAGCCGGCCGCGATCGCTGTCGGGCGAATAGAGCTTGTCGATGCAGAATTCGGCGCGGTGGGTATTGCCGCTGAGATCGACCAGCAGGTTGCGCAACAGGCGGTCGACCAGCCACGGCGCCGACTCTTCATCGCCGTGCGGCAGGTGCTTCAGGGCGATTTCCAGCTCATATAGCGACTCGTGGCGCGCCTCGTCGATGCGCGGCGCCTGCGAGGTTGGCCCGATATAGAGGCCGGAAAACAGATAGGACAGGCTGGGGTGGTTCTGCCAGAAGGCGATCATCGACCCCAGCACGTCTGGCCGGCGCAGGAAAGGAGAGTCCTCGGGCTTTGCGGCGCCCATGACAATGTGGTTGCCGCCGCCGGTGCCGACGCGCTTGCCGTCGATCATGAATTTGTCGGCGACCAGCCGCGCCTGGCGGGCTTCGTCATAGACGGTGTTGACGATGGACTTGAGTTCGTCCCAGTTGGCGGCCGGCTGGATATTGACCTCGATGACGCCGGGATCCGGGGTGACCGACATCGATACGATGCGATGGTCGCGCGGCGGCGAATAGCCTTCGATGATGACCGGGGTTTTGAGATGCGCGGCCGTGGCTTCGATGGCGTGGATCAGGTCGAGATAGTGTTCGACATAGGACAGCGGCGGCAGGAACAGGAACAGCTTGCCGTCGCGGACTTCGGCGCAGAGGGCACTACGGACCAAACCATTTGGACCATCTTCGCCCTCCCTGCTCTGCGGGGAGGGGGGACCATCGCTTGCGATGGTGGGCGGGGTGCCTTTGGCTCCGTCCTTTAAAGCCCCGCCCACCGCTTCGCGGTCCCCCCTCCCCATAAATGGGGAGGGCGAAGTAAGGACCTTCCCGTATCTTTTGATCGCTTCTTCAGCATCCGTCAGAGCCTCCGTCTCCGCAAACGGCGAGCGGTCCGGCACGTAATGCGCCTCAGCCAGCTTCGGATCGACAAACGGCAGGGCGCCCAGCGGCAGACGCAGACCAATCGGCGAATTGCCCGGCAAGAGCATCATCTTGTCGGTGCGGAATGTCCATGTGTTCGAGAGCCAGCCGTGCGTCTTGCCCGAAAAGGTCAGCGGCAGGACATAGCCCGTCGCCTCGCCGACATTGGTATCCAACTGATCCTGAAGCCGCTTGCGCTCGGTCGCCTCATAGATATCAGCCTTGAGCATCTCGCCTTCGAGCGGGATGCGCTGCTCCTTCCAAAGCAGGTACGGAATGTCCTCGTAAGCGCCGATGACGTGCTCCCCACCGACACCCAGGGCGTCCGCGAGCGTCCGCAAGAAGTCACCAGCGACATCGCGCTTCAGTCCGGCCTTGGCTTCCGGATCGGCCAGCAGGGCCTGATCGAGCCACACAGGTTCCCCATCCTTGCGCCAGTACATATTCATCGCCCAGCGCGGCAGGATTTCGCCCGGATACCACTTGCCCTGTGCATGCTGGGCCAGTGCCCCATTTGCGAATTTCGCCGACAGGCGCTGGAACAGGTCGTAACCCAGCTTCTTTTTCTCGTCGGACAGCGCCGTGAAATGCCACTCGTCGCCGGTCCGGTCATCGAGCGACACAAAGGTCGGCTCGCCGCCCATGGTCAGGCGGACGTCCTGCGCGGTCAGGGCCTCGTCGACCTTGTGGCCCAGCGCATCGATCCGCTCCCATTCCTTGTCGGTATAGGGCCGGGTGACGCGGCGACTCTCATATATGCGCGTCACCTCCATCTTGTGATCGAAGGTCGTGTCAGCGCGTTCATGCGTGCCGGTAATCGCCGCCGCCGAGGTCGGATGCGGCGCGCAGCACAAAGGAATATGCCCTTCGCCCGTGAACATGCCCGAAGTCGGATCGAGCCCGATCCAGCCGGCGCCCGGCAGATAAACCTCATACCAGGCGTGCAAATCAGTGACGTCTTCGCTGACGCCCGACGGCCCGTCGAGCGATTCGACATCCGCCTTGAGCTGGATGGAATAGCCAGAGACGAATCGCACCGCCAACCCCTTGTGACGGAGCACCTGACAGGCCAGCCAGGCCATGTCGCGGCACGATCCCGTCAGCTTTTGCAAGGTCTGGGTCGCCGTCTGGACACCTGGCTCATAGCGCAGGGTGTAGCCGATATCGCGATTGAGCTTCTGGTTGAAGGCGACCAGAAAATCGACGGTGCCAGCCTCTTCGTCGGAAATGGAGCGGACATAGTCCATGACCAGCGGATCGTCGTCCTTGAGCTCAAGATAGGGTGCCAGTTCGTCCTTCAGTTCTTCGGTATAGGCGAACGGGAACTTCGTGGCCGAATCTTCCAGGAAGAAGTCGAACGGATTGAAGACCTTGATTTCCAGCACCAGGTCGACCTCGACCTTGAAGTGCGTCACCTTTTCCGGAAAGACCACCCGCGCCAGCCAGTTGCCGAACGGGTCCTGCTGCCAGTTGATAAAGTGCGGCTCCGGCGACACCTTTAGCGCATAGGACTGGACGTGCGCCCGGGTATGCGGTGCGGGACGCAGGCGGATGACCTGCGGGTTCAGGCTGATCGGACGGTCGTAGCGGTAGTCGGTGACGTGATGCAGCGCAGCCAGAATGGTCATGGACTTCGAACTAATCCCTCGTGTTCAGTGACTGCATTGTCCGCGGGACTTTTTTAAGTGACGGCCCCTGTTACGGAAACGCAAAAAAAGTGTAACCTTCCTGTAACGGGGACTAGACAACTCCCCGATAAGAAAGTCTAGTTGCATTGCAATAAAGAGGTCGTTTTTGTGAGCGCCATTTCGAGTGACATTTTGGCCTTTTCCTTCGACGGCTTGAGTTCGCCGGCGATCGACCTCAAATTCCGCAAGGGACCGCAAAAGGGCGAGCATACCCTGGGCTGGGGCCTGGCCTGGTATCCGGCCGACAATAAGGCGGCCATCGTCGCCAAGGACCCGTCGGCGCGCGACACGCAATCCCTGCGCGGCGCCATGGAAGACTGGGACGCCTTCCGCTCGACGGTCTTCTTCTGCAAGGTGCGCGGCGCGGCCTCGGGCTACACCCACCTCGAAACCCAACCCTTCTCACGCAGCTTTGCCGGTCAGGACTGGCTGTTCATGCACAATGGCGATCTCGACAAGATGGCCATGAAGAAGCTGCACTTCAACAAGTCGATCTTCCTCGAGCCCATGGGCCGCACCGATTCGGAACTGGCCTTCTGCTTCCTGCTCGGCAAGATCCAGGACTATGGCGCCCGCACCCTGGCCGATGTCGATCACCAAATCCTCTTGTCGTGGTTCCTGCAGCTGGACGACATGGGCTCGGCCGACATGGTCATTTCGGACGGCACGACCGTCGCCGCCTTCTATGGCTCGCAGTCGGAAACCCACCTCTATTACAACCGCATCAGCCCACCCCATTCCGCCGGCGGCTTCGAAGCCGATGCGGCCTCCTTCACCGTCGACAATCCGCGCGACACCTTCCGCACCGCGCTCGTCTTCTCCTCGGCGCCGTTCCGCCAGGGCGACTGGAAGCCGATGCAGAAGGGTCAACTTATCATTGCTCGTCGCGGCCAGGTCGCCTGGACCAACAAGAAGGATGCGCCGAAACTCCAGCCCCAGCAGATCGTCCACGAGAAGGACGGCCACCTGCAAGGTGTGGTCGTACCGCCGTCTGTGTCACGCGGCCTGACGGGCCGTCCGTTCGCCGATCAGCAGGCCCAGGCTCAGCAACTCTCCATCCTGCAGTCGCTGCAGCAGATGAAGAATGTCCAGCACAATGTCCTGAATGTGCGTTCGCTGACCCATACGCCGGATGGCTCGCCCCTCACCTATCGTCTTTACGACGTCGTCCATTCGACCGAGTACG
Organism: Asticcacaulis solisilvae; assembly: GCF_017875235.1. Lineage (GTDB taxonomy): Bacteria > Pseudomonadota > Alphaproteobacteria > Caulobacterales > Caulobacteraceae > Asticcacaulis > Asticcacaulis solisilvae_A. The sequence goes on from NZ_JAGGMI010000001.1 coordinate 219,708, forward strand.
AGTACGAGAACGAGGTCGAGCACTCGACGCACAGCTTCCGTCTGATGCCCGTCGAGGATTCGGGCCAGGAAGTGCTGAATTCGACGCTCAGCCTGTCGTCCGAAGGCGAATCGATGCGCTTCGAGGATGTGTTCGGCAACCAGACCATCCACTATTCGATCATCAAGCCGTACAAGAAGCTGGTCGTGTCGTGCCGTTCGCTGGTCAAGATCTTCGGCCAGCCCATCGACGACATGTCGCAGGACAAGCGCCAGCCCTTCCTCCCACTGACCATGATGCCGTGGCAGCAGGTTATGATGGAGCCCTATCTGCGCTCGCCGGAACTGCCCGAAACGCAGATTCGCGAACTGATGGTCTATGCCATGAGCTTCGCCGAGCGCAATGCGCGCCACCTGATGGACACGCTCAACGACATCAATCTCAGCATCTATCGCGACTTCCGCTATGTGCCGGGCGCGACGACGGTGAAGTCGACGCCATTCGACGTCTATGCCATGCGCGAGGGCGTCTGCCAGGATTTCGCCAACCTGTTCATCTGTCTGGCGCGCCTGCTGGGTGTGCCGGCGCGCTACCGCGTGGGTTACATCTTCACCGGCGCCAATTACGAAAACAAGATTCAGTCCGACGCCTCGCATGCATGGGTGGAAATCTACATCCCCTATCTCGGCTGGCGCGGCTTCGATCCGACCAACGGTTGCCGCGTGACGCAGGACCACGTCCGCGTCGCCGCCGGCCGCAACTACCTCGACGCAACGCCCACGGCGGGGACCATATACAGGGGCGGAGGCAAGGAAACGCTGCGGGTTCAGGTCACGATGAACGAGGTTTTCCAATAATCTAACCATAACCCAACGAAGGGGCTGTTCTTGGCGCTTGAGAGTTATAAGGTTGACGGGTTTTACGACGAATTGTTCCGCAAGGACGGTGTGGCGCACGCGGCTGCGCAGCCGCTGATCGAGCAGATAGACAAGCTCACTCGTAACGAACTGAAGCGCCGGCAGAAACAGGCCGAGGACATCCTTTACCAGTCGGGCAATACCTTCAACGTCTACGGCGACAAGAAGGGCACCGAGAAGATCCTGCCCTTCGACATCATCCCGCGCATGGTGTCGGCGAAGGACTGGGCCAAGCTGGAACGCGGCATCGCCCAGCGTATTCAAGCCCTGAACCTGTTCATCCAGGACATTTATAACGACCAGAAGATCCTGAAAGACGGCGTCATACCGGCCGAGATGATCTTCTCGTCGCAATGCTATCTGAAACCCTGCGAAGGCCTGTCGCCGCCGAAAGGCGTGTGGACGCACATTTCGGGCACTGATTTCGTGCGCGACTCCGACGGCGAATTCTATGTGCTCGAAGACAATCTGCGCTGTCCGTCGGGCATTTCCTATGTGCTGGAAAACCGCGCCGTGCTGAAGCGCATCCTGCCCACAGCCTTCCAGACCATGAAGGTCCGCCCGGTCAGCGACTATGGCGACCATCTCTACCGGACGCTCAAGCACATCGCGCCCAACGGCAAGGACGATCCCAACATCATCGTGCTGACGCCTGGCATCTACAATTCGGCCTATTTCGAACACGCCTACCTGGCGCAACAGATGGGCGTGGCGCTGGCGCAGGGCTCCGACCTCGTGGTCGAGGACGACAAGGTCTATATGCGCACCACCGCCGGCCTGCATCAGGTCGACGTCATCTATCGCCGCATCGACGACGAGTTCATCGATCCGGAGATTTTCCGGCCCGATTCGCTGCTGGGTATCCCCGGCCTCATGCGCTGCTATCGCAAGGGTACGGTGGCATTGGCGAATGCACCTGGCACCGGCATCGCCGACGACAAGGCCATCTATGCCTATGTGCCCAAGATCGTGAAATACTATCTCGGTGAAGAGGCGATCGCCCAGAACGTCCGCACCTATATCTGCGAGGACGATGCAGACCGCAAATACGTGCTGGAAAACCTCGACAAGCTGGTGGTCAAGGCCGTCAACCTGTCGGGCGGCTACGGCATGCTGATCGGGCCCAAGAGCACAAAGGCCGAGCAGAAGGAATTCGCTGCCAAGATCAAGGCCAGGCCGCGCGACTATATCGCCCAGCCGACCTTGTCGCTGTCGCGCTGCCCGACGCTTTGCGGCAACGGCATCGAAGGCCGCCACGTCGATTTCCGCCCCTATTCGCTCTATGGCGAGGAGATCTTCACCCTGCCGGGCGGCCTGACGCGCGTGGCGCTGAAGAAGGGCTCGCTGGTCGTCAACTCCTCCCAGGGCGGCGGCTCGAAGGACACCTGGGTGATCGGCGAAGATGGAGTCGCGAATGTTTAAACACAGCGCACCTTCCCTTCACTCAGCTTTAGTACAGCAGGCCCTTTGCAATGATGCCCCCTCTTCGCCCTCCCCATTTATGGGGAGGGGGGACCGCAGCTTGCTGCGGTGGGCGGGGCTAACCGTCAGAGCCGTAATAATTGCTATCGAAACTTGGGGAACAGGGGTCAGCCCCGCCCACCATCTGCTCCGCAGATGGTCCCCATCGCTCGCGAAAGCTATACTTTCGCTACCGCTCTGCCCCGCAAGCAGGGAGGGCGAAGTTCGCCTGGATTTCTGCCAATGCTGAGCCGTGTCGCCAACTCGATCTATTGGATGTCGCGCTATCTCGAACGCGCCGACAATGTCGCCCGCTTTATCGACGTCAACTTCCACCTGATGCTCGACATGAGCCTCTCGAAGGACGAAACCCAGTGGTATCCCGTCATCGCCACTTCCGGCGACGACGAGGATTTCAACAAGCGCTACCAGGTCGCCGACGAACGCACGGTCGTCAAGTTCCTCACCTTCGACGACAAGAACCCCAACTCCATCCTGCAATGCATCTACCGGGCGCGTGAAAACGCCCGCACGGTGCGCGAGATCATACCGGTCGAGATGTGGGAAAAGATCAACGAGTTGTATCACCTGACCCAGGCGCACAGCCGCAAACGGTCCCTGGCCGACCTCTACGACTACTACCGCGAGGTCCGCATGGCCGGCCACCTGTTCACCGGCCTGATGTACAACACGATGAGCCGCTATTCCGGCTGGCAGTTCGCCCATATGGGCCAGATGCTGGAACGCGCCGACAAGACGGCCCGGCTGCTTGACGTCAAATACTTCATCCTCTTGCCGCATGGCGAAGTCATCGACAGCGCCTATGACGCCGTCCAGTGGGGCGCCGTGCTGAAGTCGGTCAATGCGCTGGAAATGTACCGCCAGCAGTACCACAGCATCAATTACCGCGACGTCACGGCTTTTTTGCTGTTCAGCAAGGCCTTCCCGCGGTCGGTGATCCACTGCCTCGACCGCGTTGCCAGCGCGCTGAAAAGTCTTGATGGTCACGGTCAGTCCAACAAGGCCGAAACCGAAATGGCCGTGCTGACGCAAAAGATTCACGGCTCCGACGCTGCGCACATCATCGCCAGCGGCCTGCACGAGTTCATCGATGTCTTCCAGTACAATCTGAACCTGGTCGACGAGGCGATCTACGAGACCTATTTCAAGGTATAGCCGGGCGCATATTACATCCTGGTCACTTTTGCGTCCGGCGCTTGCAGTCTTTGCTTTTATGTCATAAGCGAACAGGACCGCGCACGTGACAGAAGAAAGTATACGTCGCGGACGACAGACCGGATCGATTGCCGCGCATCCGGGCGTAATTTTGATAAGCGGTCCCCCGGGAGGGGCTTGAATGGGTGCGGACGAACGTAACGGACGAAACGAGGGGCGCGGCCAGGCGGCCAGGCCTCACGGCTTAGGGGACGCCCTGTCCGGCACCAATCTCGAACGCGCCGGCGACCACAATCAGCGTGTGACCCTGCAGGCCGTCCGCGCCGCCGTCGAGCCCATCACCCGCGCCGAGATTGCCGAACTGACCGGGCTGACCGCGCCGGCCATCGCCAACATCACCAAGCGCCTCCTTAATGACGGCATGATCCTGAAGGCCGGACGGCACCTCGGCGGCCGTGGCCAGCCGGCGACCAAGCTGGTCGTTAATCCCGACGGCGCCTTCTCCATCGGCCTTAACATCGATCGTGACCACATCGGCATCGTGGCGCTCGACTTCCTCGGCAATGTGCGCGCGCGGGAATGCCGCGAAGTCCATTTCGCCATGCCGGAGGACGTCATCGCCTTCTTCCGCACCGAAGTCGACAAGATCATCGCGTCGCGCGCCATCGATATCGACCGGCTGATCGGAATCGGCGTGGCGATTCCGAACGATTTGGGCCGCGTGCCGGTCGCCAACCGGCCCGACGCCTACGAGATCTGGTCCGAAATCGACGTCGCCGGGATGTTCAGCGAAATCCTGCCGGTGCCGGTGATTGTCGAAAACGACGCAGCCGCGGCGGCCATCGGCGAAATGCAGTTCGGCCATGGGCTTCAGTACCGCAGCTTTGTCTACACCATCATGTGCGCGGGACTCGGTGGCGGCGTCGTCATTGACGGCCATTATTATCGCGGCGCCGATGGCATGTCCGGGGAAATCGGCTATTTGCCCGTTCGCGACGAAGCCGGCGAAACGCGCAGCCTGGAAGAGGTCGTCTCCCTCTATTCGCTTTATGACTACTTGCGTAAATCCGGAATTGAGGTCTCCACACCTGAAGATCTCGAAAGGCTGCCGCCAGCGGCCCTGGTGCGTGTCAACGCCTGGATGGACCGCGCTGCCGACCACCTCTTCCAGCCCTTCCTGGTCATGAATTGCGCGCTGAACCCTGAAGCCTTCTTTATCGGCGGCCGGTTGCCTTCAGAGCTTATCGAACAGCTGTGCACGCGGCTCAACCAGCGCCTGGGCACACAGGCCAACCGTATCCATAACCTGGCGCCGGTCCGGCGCGCCGATCTGGCCGTCGATGCGGCGGCGCGCGGCGCGGGCATCCTGCCCTTCAACGACCGCTTCCTGCCGATCCGGCAGGCACTGATGAAGACGAATTAAGTTCTAGATCGGTATGATTTTAAGTGGACACATCATACCGATCTAAGTTTTTGTTTTGTCGCGATATTTAAGGCGAAAACCCCAAAAAACGCATCTTGGCACTTTTCGCCATATCGCTCTAACTGGCTCACCAGCGCAGCAGCCTGCGGCCCAGCACGGCGGCCACGGCGGTCACGATCGCGACGCCGCCACCATAGATGCCGAGGATATAAACCGGCGTATCGCGGTCGCAGTGCACGGCATAGGCCGCGGCCATCAGCGACGCCGCCGCAAGCCCGCTCATGGCGCCCAGCACCCCCGGATGCGAGGTCGCCGCCCTGCGCAGCCATAACCGCCACATCAGGATCAGGCCCGCGCCTCCGCCACAGACTATGGTCAGCACACACAGCACTGACGGATCGCCAATATTGCGGAAGGCGCCAAAGCCGCGCGCGAACAGGTCCGCCACCAGCGCGACCAGCACGAAGCCGAGCGCGATCAGAAGCGGCGCCAGGGTGCGCAGGCGCAAACGCCCTTCTGGCCTTGCGAGATCGGCGACCGACCACAGGGCGCCGGCGCCTATGGCGATAAACAACAACGGCTTGAACCACGCCATTGGATCGATGCTGAAATCGCCGCCCAGCAGCGCCTTCAGTTCCGGACGGGCGCCATACAGGACAAAGATATAGACGGCGGCCAGCACCGTGGCGACGGCCGCGCCGATGCCGAGCGCCTTGACGCTCAGAGGCTTTGCCGGCTTCAGGTCGCGGGCCAGATGATCAAGGATATCGTCACTCATCGGCGGTCTCCGCCGGTTTGCCGCCAACCAGAGCCTGTAGCTTCCTGAGGCCGCGATGGATGGCTACCTTGACCGCCGACGGGCTCTTGCCGGTCGTGGCCGACACCTCGTCTATGCTCAGTTCCTGAAGCTTGTGCAGGCTGATGATGCGCGCCTGATCCGCGGGCAGTTGCGCCAGCAGGACCTCTACATCGCGCCGGGCCAGGTCTGCCGGCAGGCCACCGCTGTCGTCGCCGACAATGTCGTCGTCCAGTTCGACGTGGACACGCTTGCCGGACTTGCGGACATAGTCGATCAGCTTGTGCCGCGCCACCGCCGCGATCCACGGCAGGAAGGGCGAGGCCGGATCGTAGGTGTGGCGCTTTTCATGCAAACTCAACAGGGTCATTTGTACTAGGTCTTCACTGTCCGCGCCCTTCAGGCGCCGGCGAAAATAGGAAACGAGCCAGGGGCGCAAGCTCCCCAGCAGCGCCCGGTAGGCATCGGCGTCACCGCCAAGCGCCGCGCGCATCTGCGCCTGCCATATATCGGGTTCATACGTGTGCATCTGTCGTAAGGTTACACCTGCCCGCCATCATATGCATGTAAGACGCGCCTCACTGCTTTGGCGAGCAAAAAAATTGCGGCGCCTCTGTAACCGCGTTCCGGCACGCCGCGTAATCCTCATCAGGCGGGCACAGTGCCCCCGGAACAATGAGAGGATTACCCATATGTCGAACACAGTCCGCGTCCTGCAAGTCACCGCAGTCCTGGCCGCCCTGGTCGGCGGCGCCGCCGCCGTCGCCACCACTGCTACCGCCAAGGAAGGCTTTGAAAAGTGCGCCGGCGTCGCCAAGGCGCGTATGAACGACTGCGCCACCAAGGCCCATTCGTGCGCCGGCCAGGCCAAGGCTGACCGCGATCCGTCCGAATGGATCTATGTGCCCACCGGCACCTGCGCCAAGATCGCCGGCGGCACCGTCGTAAAGTAAGACTCCGATCGAATGAGGGTGCCGATGCTGAACGATTTTCCCCCGAATCCGCCGATCGGCACGCGCACGGGCATTGGCCTGCGCGCTCCTCATATCGGAGCTGTCCGCGCGCAGACGCCGCCCTTAGGCTTTCTTGAGGTCCACACCGAAAACTATTTCGGCGGTGGCGCGAAGCTGAAGGTGCTTGAGGGTCTGCGCGTGGACTATCCCCTGTCCTTTCACGGTGTCGGCCTGTCGCTCGGCCGCGCCGATGGTCTGTGCGAGGACCATCTCGCCCAGGTCCGCACCCTTGTGAAACGCTTTGAGCCGGCATTGGTGTCCGAGCACCTGAGCTGGAGCGCCTATGCCCATGTCGCCGTGCCGGACCTGTTGCCTGTACCGTTCACGCACGAGGCGCTGGATGTCTTCGCCCGCCATATCGACCGGTTCCAGACCGTGCTTGGCCGACAGGTACTGATTGAAAATCCGTCGAACTACATGATTTTCGACCGTCTCGACTACGATGAACCGGAATTTCTGCTGCGGCTTTCGGCCATGACCGGTTGCGGCCTTCTGATCGACATCAATAATGTCTATGTCAGCGCCCATAACCTCGGCCGCGATTCCTACGCTTATCTGGCGGCGCTGGGGCACGGTGAAGCCATCGGGCAGTTCCATCTGGCCGGCCATGACGAGGCACCGGGCGATGACGGCCAGGTCCTTCTTATCGACACCCACGGCCACAGCATCCGGCAGGAGGTCTGGGCGCTCTATGAAACGGCACTTGAGCGCTTCGGCGACAGGCCGACCCTGATCGAGTGGGACACGGCCCTGCCCGATCTCGACGTCCTGCTTGGTGAAGCCGCCCGTGCCGACGCCCGCCGCGCCCGGGTCGCACGAAACCTCATGGCGGCCAGCCATGCCTGACCTCGCGACCTTCCAGCGCAACTTCCTGACAAACGTCATGCGACCGCCGTCCACCGCCCCGGCTGGATTACGCATCCACCACGACACCTGGCTGTTCGGCCTAATCGAAGTGCTGGGGGAGCGCTTCCGCCTAAGCCGGCTGGCGCTCGGCGAAGAGGCTTTCAACGCCTTTGCCCGTGACTACGTGCAGAGCCACGCCCTGACCTCGGGCGATCGCAACGCCTATGGTCACGCCTTTCCGGCCTTTCTGCGCGATCACCCGCAAGCCGCCTCCCTGCCGTGGCTGGCGGATCTGGCCGCCTTCGAAAGTGCATTGGAACACGCCCACCACGGCCGCGACGCCGAGCCGTGTGCGCTTGAGGCCCTGTTGGCGCCCGATGCCAGCTGCACGCTCCATCCTTCGGTCAGCATCCTGCGCCTCGATCACGACATCAAGCCGCTCCACGCCGCCCTGCTGGCTGGCGGCGCGTGCGAAACCCCAGCCATGGTCGCCTGCGACCTTCTGATCGGCAGGACCGCGGATGATGAGGTCGTCTCGCTCTGTCTGGCCCCGCTGGAGGCGCACTTTCTCAAGCTCATTAACACCCATGGCTCGCTGTTCGCTGCCCTCGACGCGCTCGATCCCGACGCCGCCGACCTCATCTTGCTGCAAACCCTGCTGGCCAGGCTTTCTCAAAACAGCCTTCTGACATCCACCTGAAAATCAAAGGAAATCACCATGGACACGCCCATGAACACCCGAACTGTGCCTGCTTCTCCCCTGTCCGGCCTTATCCGCATCTACGCCGATCTGGAGCAGCGCCTGTCATCGGCCGACTGGCTGCCCGGCGCGGCACTCCTGGCCGCGCGGCTGTGGCTGGCCAAATTTTTCTTCTTCTCCGGCCTGACCAAGCTCGCCAGCTGGACGACGACGATCGCGCTCTTCAGCGACGAATATAAGGTTCCCGTCCTGCCGCCGGAAATCGCCGCCCTGATGGCCACGGCCGCGGAACTGTCCCTGCCGGTCCTGCTGGTCCTGGGCCTGCTGACCCGCTTCGCCGCGGCGGGACTGTTCGTCATGACGACGGTCATCGCGGTCTTCGTCTATCCCGACGCGCCGGAAAACGTCTATATCCTGCTGCTGTCGGCGGTGCTGGTCGCTACGGGCTCGGGCCGCTTCGGCGCCGACTACTGGATCGCGCGCAAGGCTTAACCCTCGAAGAGGTCCGGCGTGGCCGGCGGTTGCGCCGGCGGCGCCAGGCCCAGATGCAAATAAGCGCGCGCGCACGCCGTCCGCCCGCGCTGGGTACGCTGGATAAAGCCCTGCTGAAGCAGGTAGGGCTCGATCATGTCCTCGACGGCGTCGCGTGCTTCGGCGATCGCCGCCGCGATAGTTTCAAGCCCCACCGGCCCGCCCCCATAGTTTTCGATCAGGGCGCGCAGGTAGCGCCGGTCGGAGTGATCGAGGCCCGATGTATCGACCTCGAGCCGCGCCAAGGCCTTCGACGCCGCCTTCTTGTCGATGGTCTCCGCGCCGTCGGCCGCCGCGAAGTCACGCACGCGGCGCAACAAACGGCCGGCGATGCGCGGCGTCCCCCGCGACCGCGAGGCGATCTCCAGGGCGCCGTCCTCGGACAGGCTGGCGCCCATCTTGCGCGCCGTGCCCAAGACCACCCTGACCAGCTCTTCCGGCGTATAGAATTCCAGTCGCAGCGGGATGCCGAAACGGTCTCGCAACGGCGTCGACAACAGTCCCGCCCGCGTCGTCGCGCCCACCAGCGTAAACGGCGCCAAGTCGATGCGCACGGTGCGCGCCGCCGGGCCTTCGCCGATGATCAGATCCAGCACATAGTCTTCCATGGCCGGATAGAGGATTTCCTCGACCGCCGGGTTGAGCCGGTGGATTTCGTCAATAAACAGGACGTCGTTGGGCTCCAGGTTCGACAGGATGGCCGCAAGATCCCCGGCCTTGGCCAGCATCGGCCCCGACGTGGCGCGAAAACCGACCCCCAGTTCGCGCGCCACGATCTGCGCCAGGGTCGTCTTGCCGAGCCCTGGCGGTCCGTAGAACAGCACGTGGTCCAGCGCCTCACGACGGCCGGCGGCGGCGGCCACGAAGACCTTCAGATTGGCCTTCAGCGGCGCCTGGCCGACGAAATCGTCGAAGCTCTGCGGCCGCAGCGCCCGGTCCTGGACGCGTTCTTCCATGTCGTCGGCGTTCGCATCGCCGGAAACGAGACGCGCCATGACTTACCTGCCCATGGCCTTGAGCGACGCGCGGATGACCGCCGCCAGCTCGGCTTCTTCGCCCAGTTGCTTGAGGGCAGCATCGACCGCCTGGCGCGACTGGTTTTCGGGAATGCCGAGGCCGACGAGCGCCGCGACGCTCTCTCCACTGACCGACGGCTTTGCGGGCGTAGGCGCATGATAAGGAATGGGCTCAAACTCGGCCGTCTGCAGTATCTTGCCCTTCAGCTCGATGACGATGCGCTGGGCCAGCTTGGGGCCCACGCCATTGGCGCGGCCGACCGCCGTCTTGTCCTCGTGCGCCACGGCTTGCGCCAGTTGGCCCGGCGTCAGCACATCCAGCACCGAAAGCGCCGCTTTCGGCCCCACGCCCTGCACGCCTTGCAGCGCCTGGAACGCCTTGCGGTCGTCCTTTGACAGGAAGCCATAAAGCCGCGTGCCGTCCTCGCGCGTCTGGCTGTCGATGTGCAGGATCACTTCGCTACCGAGTTCGGGCACGGCCGACAGGGTACGCACGCCGCAGCGCACGAGATAGCCGACACCGCCGCACTCCAGCAGCACCTCTTCTTCGCTTAATTCGAGCAGGGTTCCCCGCAACCGACCAATCACGCAACACCTTTCCTTGCTTGTCCTATCGCTTCGCTACTTGAGGGCGAAGAGGCGCTTGTCGCGCGCCGCGCCCCCGACAGGGTTGCCTTTAGGCCGCGCATCTTCCGCTTATGCGCATGGGTAATGGCGCAAGCAAGGGCATCGGCGGCGTCGGCCTTCAGCCCGCCCTCGGCTTGGCCGGCCAGCGGCAGCAAGCGCTTGATCATGAACAATATCTGGTCCTTGTCGGCGCGGCCGGCGCCCACCACCGACTTCTTGATATCGAGCGCCGCATATTCGGCCACCGGCAGCCCGGCGCGCGCCGGCGCCAGCATGGCCGCCGCCCGCGCATGACCCAGCTTGAGCGTCGAGGATGGATTCATATTGACGAAGGTCTCCTCAATCGCCGCCTCATCCGGCCGCCACTGTTCGATGACCTCGGACAGGCCGTCGAACAGGTTGAGCAGACGCACGGCCAGGTCCTGGTCCTGGTCGGGTTCAATAACGCCGTGCGCCACCCACGACAGACGCGCCCCGTCAACATCGATCAGGCCCCAGCCCAACCGCCGCAATCCGGGGTCCAGTCCCAGAATCCGCACTCTGTTCATCATATGTTCGACTTCTAACGGCATCCGCTCCACGACGCAAGGCTTTGGCGAGAAAGTTGCAGAACGGACGCAAATGTATGCTTATTTCGCAATTCTGGGACAGGATGTCCAAGTTGCGATTGCCAGAAAGCCAAAGTCGGGGTTAAGGTTTAATGAACAGAGCGTATCGGGGGCTTGAATGAGCAGCATTTCGACTACGGATTCGCAAGACGTCGCCGAAGGTCCGAAGATTACGGGCTTCGTCATCCTGACCATCGTGGCGCTGGCCGCGAGCGGCGGTGCGCTTTTCATCGGCAATGCGCCGCTGACCAGCCCCTTTGTCGCCGACTGGTTCGACTGGCTGCGCACCGAGCCGACCTGGCCGATCGTCTTCGGCGTTAGCGTCATCGTCCTGATTGTCGGCCTGGCCGGCATGATCGCGCGCCTGATCAGCGGCGTGGCCGCCTCGGCCTCGCGTCCGCGCACTAGCAAGGCCTCCCTGGCCGCTCCCTCGCCCTTCGATACCGCCGTCAGCGTTCCCGCCGAGCCCGTCAATACCCGCGCCAGCCTGAAGTTCGACGCTGAAAGCATGGCCGCCAACGGCATCGTTATCCCGGCGACCGCCGTCGAAGCCGTGCCGAGCGCGGGCGCCCAGATCGCGGAACCGCCTTCGATGGAAATCAGCACGGTCGAGATTCGCTCGCTGGAACCCGCCATCTTTTCCGACAATGCCTCGGACAGCTTTCTGACGCGCCAGCCCGAAGCGGCGGCGGAAAAGCCGGCCCCCGATGCATCAAGCTTCGATGCAAACGCCGCCCTGTCGGAAACCCATGGCCTGCATATCACGTCGGCCCAGGTCATTCCGATTCGCCCCGACGTAAAGATCGAAGACGTGAAGGTCGAGACCGTCGCGGAGGCCGTTGACGCGCCGCACGACCCCGTCGAAGCCGCGCTGCTGGCCGAGCCGGCCGCCGTCGAACCGCGCGCCGTGCCGCCAAGCGACATCAACGCCGTCGTCTCGTCCGCCAAGGCCTTCCTCAATGCGCCCGCGGGCGAGCCCATTGCCGCTCCCGCACCGCCGGTTGTCGAAGCTGTCGCGGAAGCCTCCGCTTCGGAACAGGCCGCGCCACCGGCCGAGCTGAGCGGTTTTCACGCCATCGCCGCCGCCATGGAGCCGGCGGATGATCAGGCCGTGATTCGCCAGGCCGTGCAGATGGCCCTGTCGGTATGGCCGGACAGCACGCGCGCCATTGCCGCCGATGAACTGGGCGTGCGCGCCGCCTACCTCTATTACGACAAGGCGCCGCAAAGTGCCCAGGCCTTCCAGCAGATCGCTTCCGGCGACCTCTCCGCAGCGGCCAGCACGCTTCAGACCCACGCCGCCGACCTGGCAGCGTCGGGCGCCAACCCGCAGGCCGCCGAAGTCTGGCGCGTCATCGGCGCGCTCAACATGGGCCGCGATGATCCCAAGGCGCTGATGGCCTACGAGAACGTGTCCGAACTGGATCCGACCGACGCCAATATCCACGTATACCTGGCCCGCCGCTACCAGATGTCGAACGATACGGGCAAGCTCCTTCCCGTTCTGCAACGCGCCCTGACCGTGATCGGCGATCCGTCGACGCGCCTCGAACTGCTGACGCCCTATGCCGACCTGAAGATGAAGGCCGGAGAGGTCGAAGCGGCTGGCGACGCCTTCGAAGAACTGGGCCGACTGCACGAAACCCGCGCCTATCTGAAGCCCGACGACGTCCAGGCGCGCTCCGCTCAGGGCATCGCCTTGGCGCGCGGCGCCCAGGCCCGCGAAATGCAAGGCGCTTTCGACCGGGCCGGTCCGCTCTATAAAAAGGCGCACACGGTATTCAGCGACCTGTCGGCCCAGCTTCCGGACCATGCCGGTCTTCGCGCCATGGCGGATAATGCCCAGCGTGACGCCCAACGCTTCCAGATGGCCTAAGAACGCATCCTGGACTTCCGTCCGGCGGTAATGCGGCATATGGCTGTTGGCAGCCAGTGATTCTTGCCGGACCAAAGCGATGCCAACTATTCCCCCGTCGATCGCCACGATCGGCCTGCTCATAATGTCCAACCTGTTCATGACGTTCGCCTGGTACGGCCACCTCAAGTTCAAGATGGAGAAGCTGTGGATCGTGGTGCTGGCCAGCTGGGGCATCGCCTTCTTCGAATACTGTTTCCAGGTTCCGGCCAACCGCATCGGCTATGGCACCTTCAGTGCCGCCCAGCTCAAGACCATCCAGGAAGTCATTACCCTGATCGTCTTCGTGCTGTTTTCCTGGCTCTATCTTGGTGAACCGCTGAAGTGGCAGACGGCGGTCGGCTTCACCTTCATCGCCTGCGGCGCCGCCTTTATCTTCTACAAACCCTGATCGAACACAGGCCGTCGCGTGGTGAACTTGGTCGTCGACCACGCCACGAAACTGTCGAAGCGGCGGATGACGGGATCGGCCATCAGGACGCGTTCGCCCCACTGTTCGTAGTCCGCCGGATCGCGGGCCGCGACGACCAGCATGAAGTCGAACTGCCCGGCGACGGAGTAGCACTGCAGGACGCGCGCATCCGCCAGCATGCGGGCGCGGAAGGCATCGTAGCCCTCGACCGTCTCCTGGTGAAAAGTAACGCTGACGATAACGGTGATGCCGGTCTGCCCCTGGCTGCTGACCAAAGCCACTTCGCCAACGATGATCCCGGACGCCTTCATGGCCGCCAGACGGCGCCGCACGGCTGAAGCGGACAGCGAGACGCGCCGCCCCAGCTCACCGTGCGACAGGCTGCAATCCTGCTGCACCAGATCGAGCAGTTTGCGGTCGAATGCGTCCATGAAGCCTCCCTGCGAAATACGCCGGCAATTAACGAGTATACGGCGAATATCGCCGTTTTGGCAGCGAAATTCGCCGCGCGCCGCCATGCGAAATTGGCTAGACTCCCATCGTTACGGGAGACATCCATGATCAGCTACCTGCTCGCCTTTGGTCTTGCCGCCGCGCCCTTGGCCGAGGTCAGGACAGCGGAAGGGTACGACACGCGGCTTACCGGACAGTGGCTGGCGAAGGGTTACGGCTACGTCCTCGATATCGCGCCGGATCGGCTGACGCTCTATCATGTCGCGGATGGCCTGTGCCTGAAAGACCCACGCGGCGGCGACGACCCCGATGGCCTGTTCGTGCAATGGCAAGCGCGCCCGGGCGGCCATGTCGCCCTCACACCCGGCCCGGAAGAAACCCTCTATGATTTCGAACCTATCCCCGGCCTGCCCGCCGCCTGCCGGTCGCCAGAAGCCTGGACGCCCGAACGGCGCTTCGCCTTCGTGACGGCGACCCTGCGCACGCATTATCCGTCATTCGAACGCGTCGGCGTCGACTGGCCGAAACTGATGAAGGACATTCGCGCCCGCCATCCGCGGCTCAATAGCGATGCGCAACTTTGGCACGCCCTGACGGAAGTCTATACGGCGCTCGACGAACCACACAGCGAAGTCAGCAATGGCGTGGACACTGTGGAGGGCGGCCAGGCGGCGACGATCATCCGGCTCGGTGACAAGGTTGCGGTCAAGACCTGGCTCGGCGCCTATCGCGACGGCATTCTCAACGACGTTCTGGCAGGCAAAGGGCATCACGTCGGTAACCAGAAAATTTTCTGGGGCCGGCGCGGCGATATTGGCTATCTGAGTGTCATGACCATGGGCGGTTACACGGTGGACGGCAGCAGCGACCTGGCGACGCTCGATGCCATACTGGACGAAGCCCTGACGGCGTTTTCCGGTACGAAAGCCGTGATCGTCGATGTCAGCAACAATCGCGGCGGTCACGATTCCACGGCGCGTGCCATCGCCTCACGCTTCGCCGCCGAACCGCACCTGGCCTACACCAAGCGCCCGGCCGCCACACCCGACGCCACGCCGCAGGCCTTCTACGTCCGCCCCTCTCAGCGTGTACGCTACGCCGGCCCGGTCTATGTCCTGACCAGCGACATCACGGTCAGCGCCGGAGAAACCTTCGTCCTGGCCATGAAGGCCCTGCCCAACGTCACGACGATCGGAACCGCCACGCGCGGCGCCTTTTCGGACCAGATCCCCAAGCCGCTCGACAATGGCTGGATCTTCACCCTGTCGGCGGAAGTCTACCGCGACGTCCAGGGACGCTGGCCGGAAGGCCAAGGCATTACGCCGGATCAACGCCTGGACATCTATGGCGATCCCGATCCTCTTAAGAGCCACGCCCAGGCCGTTCTGCGCCTGATAGACCAACTCAGTCAATAACAAAGCCTTATCCAATTGAGCTTTGATAGCTACCTGTCAAAGCTTACTATCATTTAATGTTATATACCTTGCATCAACAGGTAGCTTGCCGTAGTCTCTGACCATGGCGCTGCAGATCGCAGTGCTGCCCGCCTCGTCCCGGATGTTCTAGGCACTCATTCGGGACAGGGCGGCCCAACCGGAACCAAGGATCATGGCTGAATCCATCGATATCCAACTGAAAAAAGGGGTCCTGGGCTTTTGTGTCCTGGCCGTGCTGGCGCGCGGCGAGAACTATGCCTACGAGATCGCCGCCAGGCTTTCCGATGCCATCGGCATGGGGGAAGGCACCATCTATCCGCTGATGCGGCGCATGCAGTCCGACGGACTGGTCGAAACCTATCTGGTCGAATCGTCGTCCGGCCCTTCGCGCAAATATTACCGCCTCACGCCTCAGGGCCATGAGGCGCTGAGAGCGCAGACCGAGGAATGGCGCGGCTTTTCGCGCGCCGTCGACGCCCTTTTGACCCCCTCTGCGCCGCTTATGGCGTCCCAGCCCGCTCCGGAGGCTTGAGAGAAATGACTCGCACTGAATTCATGGATCGTCTGAAGCGCGGCCTGAACGGCCTTTCGCCTTCGACCATCGCCGACATCACCGCCGACTATGAGGCGCACTTCAATGACGCCGCCGCCGCCGGCCGCTCCGAGGCCGAAGTGGCCTCAGCCCTTGGCGACCCCGATCGCCTGGCCCGCGAACTGCGCGCCGAAGCCGGCATGAAGAACTGGGAGACGGCCAAGACACCCTCATCGGCGGCCGGCGCCATCGCCGGCATCATTGGCCTGGGCGCGCTTGACGTCTTTATCCTCCTGCCCCTGCTCGGCAGCGTCGCCGGCGCCCTGGTCGGCTTCTTCGCCGCGTCTATCGGCGTCTTTATCGGCGGCGGCGTGGTCTTCGCGGTCGGTCCCTTCCTGCCCCTGCCGGGCGGCTGGATCGTGGCGCTTCTGATGGGCATCGGCATGATGGCCGGCGCCACCGCGGTCGGTGCGTTCACCGCCGCCCTGACCATCTGGCTGGTCAATGGCGTCGTCTGGTACGCCCGCCTGCACTACAAGGTCCTGAAACCCGCGCTTGACGCGCACGCCTGATTGGGAGGCAGATATGATCAAGAAATTGTTTGTCATCGCTGGCGTTACCGCGGGTGTATCGATTGTCTGCCTTGCTGGGGCTTTCGCCCTGGCGGGCCAGGAAATCACCACCAAGGGCTATTCGATCAGCGTTGTTGAAGACGGCGACCATATTCGCTTCCGCAAGGGCGACGCCGCCAAGCCGACGCCCCAGGTGACGCGTACCATCGCCTGGACGGGCAGCGACTTCCTGTCGTCAGACCTGGACGCCGATGTCGAATACGTCCAGGGCGCCGACGCGTCGATCCGCATTACGGGCCCTCAGGTGCTGGTCGACGCGATCCGCTTCGATAATGGCAAGCTGTGGATGCTTGATGCGCCCAGCATTCCGGATTCGGTCAACTTCACGATCGGAAAGGACGGCATCGACGCGCAATCCAACAAGGAGGGCCTGCGCATTGTCGTGACGGCGCCTTCGGTGACGCGCTTTCAGGTGCTCGGATCCGGCGTCCTTGACATCCATAACTACGACCAGCCGAAGATCGATGTCGAAGTTCACAGCAGTGGCTCCTTCCACGGCTCGGGCGTGACCCAGGTCGCCAACATCAATATTTCCGGTAGCGGCGAGGCCGATCTGGAGGACCTGCGCGCCAAGGACGCCACGGTGCGCCTGAGCGGCTCGGGCGGGACCGACATCCACGCCTCCGGAAAGGTCAAGGTCGACCTGTCGGGTTCGGGCAATGTCGAGCTCAAGACCAAGCCGGAAAGTCTCGAGTCGACCATTTCCGGATCGGGCTCGCTCCACCAGGACTGAGTTTACCGGCAATACGAAAAGCGCCGGGCCGCGAGGTCCGGCGCTTTTTCATGCGTCTTGCATGAAGACACCAAATGGCTGATCTTCCGGACATGACACCGCCCCGCCTCCCTGATTGGCCGACGCTCCGGCGCAAAGCCTTATGGTTCGCCATGGTGATCGCCATCTGGCTGGTCGTATCCTTCATCATCTCGCTGCAGATGTACGTGTCGTCGCGCGTCACAGGCACGCCGCAGCCGTGGCTTCAGGCATTCACAACCACCCTGCCCTGGTATTTCGCCTGGGCGCTACTGACGCCGCTTGCCGTCTGGCTGGCCGTGCGCTTCGATTTCAACAGCCGCACCATCGGCCGTTTCATCGCCGTCCACCTGCCAGCCGGTATCGCGGTGGCCATCGGCCACGCGCTGATCTACGTCGCCATGGCCAGCCTTATCAACCGCGACAATCCGCACTTTCCGGCCGCCGCCGACCTGATCGCCATCAAGCTGTCCGGCAGCATCCACATCAACCTGATGATCTATGGCCTGGTCATCGGTCTCACCATCGCCGGGCGCGCCTATGCCCGCCTGCGCGACCGCGAAGTTGCTTCCGTACGGCTGGAGGCGCAACTGGCCGAAGCCGAAACCGCCGCCCTGCGGGCGCAGTTGCAGCCGCACTTCCTGTTCAATACGCTGAACGCCATCTCGGCCCTGGTCCCGGAAGATCCGGCGCGCGCCAACCGCCTGATCGCGCGCCTCGGCGACCTGCTGCGCCTGTCGATTGACGGCCGGGGACAAATCTGCACTTTGGCCGAAGAGCTCGATTTTACCGAGGCTTACCTGGCCATCGAGCAAGAGCGGCTGGGCGACCGCCTGACCGTTGTCCGCCGGATCGACCCGGAAGCCCTCAACACGCAGGTCCCCGCTCTGCTCCTTCAGCCCTTAGCGGAAAACGCCGTCCGCCACGGCCTGGCCTCGCGCGTGCGTGGCGGTACCCTGACCCTGAGCGCCGAGCGAACGACCGATGGTGTCCGGCTGATCGTTTCAGATGACGGGCGTGGGGCAGTGGAAGTCCGGGACGGCATCGGCCTCGGCAATACGCGACGGCGGCTTCACCAGCTTTACGGCGATCGCCAGTCCTTGCGCATAACCACCGCGCCCGACGCCGGCTTCCAGGTGATCATCGAGGTGCCGCGATGATCCGCGCTCTCGTCGTCGATGACGAGCCGCTGGCCCGGCGGCGAGTAATTTCGCTGCTGAAGGACGACATCGTCGTTGCCGGCGAAGCCGGGCACGGCGCCGAAGCCGTCGACATGATCGCGACGCTCAAACCTGACCTGGTCTTTCTTGATATCCAGATGCCGGAAATGTCGGGCTTCGACGTCATCGCCGCCGTCGGTGTTGACGCCATGCCGGCGACCGTCTTTGTCACCGCTTTCGACGCCTATGCCGTCCAGGCTTTCGAAGTCCAGGCGCTGGATTATCTGCTCAAACCCTTTGACGATGAGCGCTTTGCCAGGGTGGTCGCGCGCGCGCGCCAACGTTTTTCGCAGTCCGGCGGCATCCGGAACATCATGGCGGAACAGCCGCCCAAGCTGATCGCCCGGTCGCGCGGCGTGATGCGCGTCATACACCTCGAAGACATCGACTGGATCGGCGCCGCCGGCGACTACGCGGAAGTCCACTGCAAAGGCCGGTCCTATCTGATCGACGACTCGCTGAGTGCACTTACGACTCGCCTGCCGGCCAGCCAGTTTACCCGCATCCATCGCGCCGCCATTGTCCGGCTCGATCGCGTGGTTGAAATCCGCACCGGCGCCCATGGTGACGGGGCCTTAAGTCTGACCTGCGGCACGGAACTAAAGGTCAGCCGCCGCTTCCG
This sequence comes from Asticcacaulis solisilvae, assembly GCF_017875235.1. Classification (GTDB taxonomy): domain Bacteria; phylum Pseudomonadota; class Alphaproteobacteria; order Caulobacterales; family Caulobacteraceae; genus Asticcacaulis; species Asticcacaulis solisilvae_A. Next base: position 238,774 of record NZ_JAGGMI010000001.1, read on the forward strand.
TGACGGCTTGGCCGGCCTCTTGGCCTAGCCGTTCGGCGACAGGGCCGTCCCGCTCGGCGAACGATGATTGCCGCCATTCACCTGTCATTTCAAATCGCTTCCGAACTCGCATCGGAGGCGCCATGTCCAGATCTCACATATTTGCCCGGCGGACATTGCTGCTGGCGATACCCGCGAGCCTTCTGTCCGCCCACGTGGTCCGGGCCGGGAACAAAGGCCTGGCGGAAGCGCGGTCCCGCCTGTCGGATGCGATCCGCAACAATGATGTCACCGGACGCACGGCGCTGTATCTTCGTGACGCCCGGAGCCTGCCGGAATATCAGCCCGCGCTTTACGGCGTCGACACAATCAGGGCCTACCATCAGGCGCTGCTCGCCCGCAAACGCGTGATCGATTACCGCGCCGCCCCCGCCGAAGTCATCGACCTCGGTGGCGCGGCGATCGAAACCGGCATATTCGACATCGCCTGGCAGGACGGCCCGCGCGAGGCCGGCAAATACCTCATCCTCTGGTCGCTGACGTCCGGAACGCCAAGGATCATGGCCGATGCCTGGGGGTATCTGCGGCCTCTCCCCGACCCGCAGGCCTTCCATGTCGATCTGCCTCCCGGCCAACCGCCCGCCATGTCGGCGGACCCTGAGATCAAACGGCAACTGGACGACCTCAACCGGCGCAACGCCGAAGCCGTGCGCCGGAAAGACGCTGAAACGCAGATCGGCTTCTATACCGAAGACGCCATCTTCATGCCATTCGCCGATAGGCCGAAATCAGGCATCGCGGCCATCGCCGCCCACCTGCGGCGCTATGTGCAAAATGGCAGCGGCGCCACCTTCGATACGGTCGAAGTCTGGAACGACGGCTTCGAGGCTTTTCCTGCCCATGTCGTTGAATACTCACGCTTTCGCGTCCGCTGGCGCGCGCGCGAAGCTTCCGGTGTCGTCACCGGCGCGGGCATCCGCCTGTGGAAGCGCATGCCCGACGGCGAGCTGAAGTTACATCGCCAGATCGGCACCCACTACCACACCGCCTGACCGGAGAAACGAGATGAAATGGCTATCCATACCCGCTGCCCTTCTGTGCCTTGCTTTCGCGGCAAACGCCGAAGCCGAGAGTCGGCTCGATCACACCCGGATCCGCGCGACAAGCCTCGCCGGCAACAAGATCGGTATTTCACCGATGCGCGGCGTCAGCGTCTATCTGCCGCCGGATTACGACACGCCGGGCAAACGCTTTCCAGTCATCTATTTTCTCAACAACATGAAGGAAACCGAGACCGAGCCCTTTACCACATATGACGCCAAGGCACTGCTGGACGCAGCTATTGCCGACGGCACGATTGGCAGCGTCATTGTCGTCACGGCGGATTTTTCCACGCCGCTCGGCTCGTCCTGGTACGTCAACTCGCCTGTCACCGGTAACTGGCAGGACTTTATGGTCAAGGAACTGGTGCCCCATATCGACAACCATTACCGCACCCTGGCCTCAAGGGATTCGCGTGGCATGGCCGGCGACCGCATGGGCGGGTACGGCGCCATCCGCTTCGGCATGACGCATCCCGACGTCTTCGGCGCGGTTTACGCCCTGCATCCCGTAGGTACTGGAAACGGTGTCCAACCCATGCACGGACGCCCGGATTGGGACCGTCTGCAAGCCGCGAAATCACTCACTGATCTTGACGGCGATCTGTTTGGCAGCATTTTCACGAGCATCTATCAAGCGCATGTGCCCAACGCGGCGCACCCTCCGCTTTACGTCGACCTGCCAGCGCGACGCGAAAATGGCGTCGTGGACGTCGATGCCGCACAAACCGGCCGCCTCATCAAAAACTTTTTGCTGGTCAACCACTTGCCGGAGCGTGCCGGCAATCTGAAACGCCTGCGTGCCTTCAAGTTCGACTGGGGTCGAAACGACAGCAACTATGATCACGTCATCGCCAACCAGGCCTTTGCCCGGATGCTGGACGAATATGGCGTGACCTATGAGGCCGAAGAATACCGCGCCTGGTGGGGAGAACGGACCTGGGGCAAGGATGGCCGCGTCATGACCGACCTGCTGCCGTTCTTCGCGAAAAACCTGGCTTTCGCTGGTCATAAGTAAAATTTGACTTATTGATAATGATTATCAATTCTACATTTGCACATGAAGGCGGTATTCTGGAAACAGAACAGGAGCCCGCCCCATGCGTCTCGTCGCCAAAACGCTTTCCTACGCTACGATGCACGTCGTTATCGCGTCAACGCTCGCCTATCTCTTGACCGGCAATTGGGCGATCGCATTGGGCATCGGTCTTTTGGAGCCATTGGTGCAGACCCTGGCCTTCCCACTGCACGAGTGGCTGTGGGAACGCAAAAAGATCAAGTTTGACCTGACGCATGGGCACAACCATGGCGCCGCACCCGACGCCAGCTAAAGAAAAAGCGCCGGTCGTGAGACCGGCGCTTTCATCGTCCTGAGGCCGTCGTTTAACGGCTGAACTTTTGAAATTTAATCCGATGCGGGATCAAGCTATCCGTTCCCAAACGACGCTTTTTGTCTTCTTCATACATTTCAAAGTTGCCTTCGAACCATTCGACATGGCTGTCGCCTTCGAAAGCGAGAATGTGGGTTGCCAGACGGTCGAGGAACCAGCGGTCGTGGCTGATGACCACGGCGCAGCCGGCGAATTCTTCCAGCGCCTCTTCGAGCGCCTGAAGCGTTTCGATGTCGAGGTCGTTGGTCGGTTCGTCGAGCAGGATGACATTGCCGCCGGCCGCCAGGGTCTTGGCCAAGTGAACGCGGTTGCGCTCACCGCCGGAAAGTAATCCTACCTTCTTCTGCTGGTCGCCGCCCTTGAAGTTGAAGCCGCCGACATAGGCGCGCGAATTGATTTCGCGCTTGCCGACCACCATGATGTCGGTGCCGCCGGAAATGGCCTGCCAGACGGTGTGGTCCGGTTGCAGGTCGTCGCGCGACTGGTCGACATAGGCCAGCTTGACCGTCTCGCCGAGACGGATCGTGCCCTTGTCGGGCTGTTCCTGGCCGGTGATCAGCTTAAACAGGGTCGATTTGCCGGCGCCGTTCGGACCGATGACGCCGACGATGCCGTTGGGCGGCAGGCGGAAGGTCAGGCCCTTGAACAGGACCTTGTCGCCATATTCCTTTTCGAGATCGTTGACCTCAAGGACCAGGTTGCCGAGGCGCGGACCGGGCGGAATCTGAATAGTCGCGAAGGTTTGCGCCGCGCGGGCGTTTTCCTGTTCGCGCACCATGTCGTCATAGGCGGCCAGACGTGCCTTGGACTTCGATTGGCGGGCCTTGACGCCCGAGCGCACCCATTCCAGTTCCTTGGTGAGCGCGCGCTGGCGGGCTTCGGACTCCGACTGTTCCTGCACGACGCGCTTCTGCTTCTGCTCCAGCCAGCCGGAGTAGTTGCCTTCGTACGGCACGCCCTTGCCGCGGTCGAGTTCCAGGGTCCACTTGGTGACCTGGTCGAGGAAGTAGCGGTCGTGGGTGACGAGGATAACGCAGCCCGGGAAGGCTTCCAGGTGGTGCTGAAGCCATGCGACCGACTCGGCGTCGAGGTGGTTGGTCGGTTCGTCGAGCAGCAGCATGTCGGGCTTGGACAAAAGCAGGCGGGCCAGGGCCACGCGGCGCTTTTCACCGCCCGACAGCTTGGTTACGCCCGAATCGTTGGGCGGACAGCGCAGGGCGTCCATGGCCATTTCGATCCGGCTGTCGATGTCCCAAAGGTCACCGGCGTCGATCTTTTCCTGGAGGGCATTCATCTCCTCCATCAGCTCGTCGCTATATTCTTCGCCCATCAGGGTGGCGACTTCGTTATAGCGGTCGAAGATCTTCTTTTCCTCGCACCAGGAAATGACATTTTCCCAGACATTGAGGTTTTCGTCGAGATGCGGCTCCTGCTGCAGGTAGCCCATCTTGGTGCCGTCGGCGGCTTTCGCCTCGCCGGTGAATTCCTTGTCTATGCCGGCCATGATCTTGAGCAGGGTCGACTTACCGGAGCCGTTGACGCCGACAACGCCGATCTTGGCGTCGGAATAGAAGGAGAGCCAGATGTTTTCGAAGACCTTCTTACCGCCGGGGTAATGCTTGGTCAGGCCCTGCATCTGGAAGATATATTGTTGCGCCATGGGGAGCGAGCACCCTTTGAGATAATGCAAACTGTCGGGGAATTAAGTGTTGGCGCGGGTTTAGCCGAGGGGTCACCAAATCTCAAGACGGAAATCAGTCTGTTGCGAACACGCTTTTCATGATCGCTTCCAGTCCGTCGCGGTCCTCTGCGTCGAAGGCGCCAAGGGCTTCGGAATCGACGTCGAAAACAGCGATCAGGCTGCCATTTGCGTCGAATACCGGCACGACGATTTCGGAGTTGGAGCGGCTGTCGCAGGCGATGTGGCCCGGAAAGGCGTGGACGTCCGGCACGATCTGCGTTTTTCGCTCTCGCGCCGCCGCGCCGCACACACCCCGGCTGAAGGCGATACGCAGGCAGCCCAGGGTACCATTATAAGGGCCGACGACCAGTTCGTCCTCCCCCTGTGACTTCTTAACCTCATCCACGACATAAAAACCGGTCCAGAACCACGCCGGAAACGCCTGGGTCAGCAGGCAAACGGTCGTCGCCATACGCGCCACGCGGTTGCCTTCCCCGTCGAGTACCGCCTTGAGGTCGCGCATAACACTTTGATAGGTTTCGCTTTTGCTGGCATCGTCGGGCAGGGTTGAGATAACTGCGCTCATGTTTTTCTCCTCAAAAGCGTATTTCCACTTCCCCCGGTGGACCGCCGACACGTCTGGCGGGAAAGCCGGAAGGAATACGCAGCCATTAACACTTTTCCCTTCCCAAGTCGCTGGTTTTGCCCCATGATGGCTGTGATGGACTCCGGTCCTAGGGGTAGAGTAAGGGAATACGGGCTGAGGTCGGCGGGGGCAGAATCAACCTTTCGCGACAATCTGGCAACGCTCGGCGATATAACGGCAGCCAAAGGGGGGCATAGCTTGACAGTCCGGGTATTCCTTAACAAAGAATGCGTTAACCATATTTTTGCCGACTTTCGTCGGAGCGATTGCTGATGTCGAAACGTGACAGTTCAGGGTCGGTTTTGGGGGCTTCAGGCGCCATGGGACCGATCTTCAAGCAGCGGGGTGGACGCACCAGGGCCATGGCGGCCCTGGCGGGTATGCTGTGCCTCAGCCTCACGCTTTCGGGATGCGACTCGCGCGATCTGGCCTGGCTGCGCGGCGGCAAGGAACGCGGTATTTCCGGCGAAGGCGGCTATGCCTGCCCGCGTCCGCCCGACATGTACCAGCAGGGCGGCTTCAACGGCCAAGAAAAGGAAATCCGCTATTTCCGCCACCTCGCCTTCGGCAATGACTTCTTCGCCCAGCTCGAGCTCGCCAACCGCTACGCCGCGCTGAACGCCGGCGACAAGAACCTTGAGGACGATGTGGAGTCCTCGGTGTGGCTGGTCATGGCCCTGGCCAATCCCGAAGGCTATTCCCGTGCCGACCGCGACACCCAGTCGGGTCCGATGGCGTCGCGCTACGACAAGTGCCGCGCCTATGAACGCGCCCGCGCTTACAAGATGCTGGACCAGCAGTTGTCGATGATGGATGCGTCCGAGCGCGACAAGGTTCGCGACCGCGTCATCTACATCCAGTCGAACATGGGCGCCGAAGGCTTCCGCACCCTGGCGCGCCTGTACGACAAGCAGTATGGCCCGATGGGCGAGCCCGCCAAGGACCGCGAAGCCGTACGCGCCATGCGCCGGGGTTCCGACTATGCGCTCGTCAACGCGCGTTCGCTGTTCGAACGTTCGGACGTCGACGCCTATCTCTATAACTACAAGGCGATGGAAACCGGCGATGTCGGGGCCTACGTCCTTCTGAAGGACTTCGAAAAGTCGGCGCCGGAACGCCAGCGCTATGCGACCTTCGTCGAAGCCAAGGCCCGCCGCTGGGTGGCGCCCTACGAAATCTATCCGACCGAAACGCCCAAGGGCGGCGTTCCGCACTCGGATGAAAGCAAGCCGGACGAAGCCGCCGTCTATGCCGTGTCGCGGATGGAGGAACTGCCCTTCGTCCACATTGTCCGCGCGCTGAACTATCTGGACCTGCTGCATACCGAATGCGAAGGCCCGGGCGACATCCCGAAGCAGACCATCGACGGCCTGCGTGGCATGATCGGCATGCCGGCCGGCGAACGCCTGACCTATCTCGATCGCGTGCGCGCCATTCAGCTGGCGGCCGTCAACGGTGACTCCAAGTCGCAGCTGGTCCTGGCGGTCATGTATTCCGAAGGCGTCGGCGTCGAAGTCAACTATGCCCGCGCCTTCTACTGGTACCAGCAGGCCGAAAAGCAGGGATCGCCCGAGGCACGCTACGCCATGTCGACCTATTTCGATCTGGGCCTGGCCGGTGTCGCCGACCAGAACAAAGCCGAGTCGGTCGTCCTGCAACTCGACTCCGCACTGGCGGGTTTCCGTCCGTCGGCGAACCGCCTGCAGGCCGTGCTCAATCAGGTTTCGCGTAACCCCGATCAGTAACACCAGGCCCTACCGGCCGCGGGGACACTTATGATGACATTGCCGCACCGGCTCACCGGCGGCGGCCTGAGGAAGAGACAGATGTGGATGCGTAAAGACAAAGCTGCCCATGTACGCCCCGGCGCTTCGCTCGGAGTGGCGGGCGCTATCGCCGGTCTGGTGATGTCGTTCGCAGTCACCGCCCCCTTCCCCGCCGTCGCCGGCGCTGAGAACCGTTATGACGGCAACAACGCCGCCCGCGTCAGCGGTTATATCAAACCCTGCTTCGGCATGCTGCTAGATGCGCAACTGCGCAGCTGCGGCGGCAAGCGTCACTACCGCGAAAGCGGCTACCTGTATGGCTACCATGGCGGCCGTTACGATGCGACGATCAATTGCGACACCGCCCCGCGCGGCTATGTCGAGAACGTCGTGGAGCGCATCCGTTCCGGCGGCGTCCTGTACCTGAAGGCCAAGAACCGCTCGTGTATCGCCAGCCTGGACCTGAAGAAGTCGATCACCATCGTCGGCACCGGCTATAGCCCGCGCGACATCCCGGTCCTGGTCGCGCCGGACGGCCAGTCGTGCATCCGCATCGCGCCGACGGCCGAGAAGGTCATCATCAAGAACGCCTACATCTCCAGTCCGCGCGGCGACCAGACGGCCTGTATCGAAGCCTCCGGTTCGGAGCTGACGCTGCAGAACAGCCAGGTTCGCTACCAGGGTGATGCCGCGGCCGTGCACCTGTCGGGCGGACGTCTGAACATCACCGAATCCTCGCACATCATCGCCAAGACGCGGTCGGTGGCGGTCGCCATCAACAATGGCGAGTTCTTTGCCGAGAATTCGGAAATCGCGACGACGGCCGGTGGCATCTACGGCGTGCTGAGCGGCGACTCGCAGGTCCAGGGCCTGAGCGTCCAGCAGCTCGCCGACTGGCGCGGCTTCCAGCGCGGCGAAGGTGCGATCGGCATCGAGCTGAAGCTGGACAGCGCCAATTCGATCCTCAGCATGATGGACACCAAGGTGCGTTATTTCGCCCGCGGCATCCTGCTCGATGGCGCCGGTGAAGCCCTGCTGGCGCATTCGCTGGTCGAACACACCGACCACGGCATTGTCGCCTCGCTGAACCGCCTGCGCGTCATCGAAAACACGGTCATCGCCAGCGAGATCGGCATCGATGTTGTCGAAGGCACGGCTTTTGTCGGCAACAACCGCGTCGCCCGCGTCCGCACCGCAGGTATCCTGGCGTCGAGCAACGGCGAAATCCGCGCGGTCGACAACCGCATCGAAGCTGATCTGGATGGCTGCAAGACGCTTAAGTGGGGCAATATACCGCCGTCCGAGCGCATCTGCACCCCCTGGTATGAAGGCTCCGAATTCGACGTTCCGGGCGATGCCCGCGATCAATACATGTTCGATCAGTACTGGCCGCGCGAGAATGCGATCGCATCGGCGCCGGTATCGACGACACCGGCCCCGGCCCGCGCCGCCGATCCGGTTCGCAACTAAGCACAAATCTCGTCACAAGAAACGCCCGGCCTCAAAGCCGGGCGTTTCTTTATATGCCCTTGTTGCAAGGGAAAACGCTTCGCACCGACGCCGGTGGTATCGGAATTGCCAGCCCTCATACGGCTGCTACACGCACAAAAAAAGCCCCGCCGAAGCGGGGCTTTCGATTTAATTGCCCGGAACTTAGTTGTAGCCGGTGTAAGAATTGCGATAGTTGCGATCGCCGCGGCGGTCCGTATCGCGCGGAATCGGATCGTTGCTGGTGCAGGCTTCAGGCCGGCGCTCACCCAGCGTCACACCCATGCCGGCCGAAGTCTTGTCGTCAGCGTTCTGGGCGGTCACGGTGACCTTGCGGCCCTCGGTGTTCAGGTGCGTTTCCGTGCCCGTGCCGCTGTCATAGGTCATGACCTGCGGCGCCTTGGGGTTCTCGCCTTCGAAGGCGGCGACGCAGGCAGCGGCACGTTCCGACGCGGTGCGGGTTTCGCGGTACTCAACCCGGCGGGTTTGATAGGTGTTACAGCCGGCAAGGCTCACAATCATACCCAGGCCCAGCCCAGCCACGATAAGTTTCGACGCGTTCATGCAATCCCCCGCACAGCTGGTTCGTGAAAACTTAGTTAATACGCGACAATGGCACATTTTCGACCGCAATCAAAGCCTTGAAAGCGGCAAAGGGTTAAAATCACGCGGCTTGCGTGCCCTTATGGCCACGTTTCGCCGCCTCCTCACCGTCTTACAGGCCGAGCGCCTCGAGTTCCTCGTCGCTGATTTCGAAATTGCCGTAGACGTTCTGCACATCGTCGTCGTCGTTGAGCGCGTCGATCAGCTTCATCAGGGTGCGCGCCTGGTCGCCGCTGACCGGATTGGTCGACTGCGGCTTCCAGACAAAGCCGGTCGACTTGGGGTCGCCCAACAGCTTGGTCAGGTTTTCGGCAACCTCGTTGAGGTCTTCGAAGCCGGTATAGATGGTGTGGCCGCCGTCTTCCTCGTCGGTGTCGGTCTCGACGTCGGCGGCGCCGGCCTCGATGGCCGCCTCGAACACCTTGTCGGCACTGCCGGCCTTCAGCGGATACTTGATCTCGCCGAGGCGGTCGAACATGAAGCTGACCGAGCCGGTGTCCGACAGCTGGCCGCCATATTTGGTGAACAGGCTGCGGACATTGCCGGCGGAGCGGTTACGGTTGTCGGTCAGGACTTCGACGATCAGGCCGACGCCGCCCGGGGCGCGGCCTTCGTAGCGGATGTCTTCCATGTTGTCGGCTTCGCCGGACGCGCCCTTCTTGATGGCGCGTTCGATATTGTCTTTCGGCATGGATTCGGCCTTGGCCATGGCGACGGCCAGGCGCAGGCGCGAGTTCATGTTGGGATCGGGCATGCCCATCTTGGCGGCGATGGTGATGTCGCGCGACAGCTTGGAGAACAGCTTGGAGCGGGCAGCGTCGGCGCGGCCCTTCTTATGCATGATGTTCTTGAATTTACTATGGCCAGCCATAATCGTCTCACAAGATGTCTCAGCTACGCTGAGCCGCTTGTGTCCCTCGGTATCGAGAAAAAGTCTCTCAGGGCAGCCCTTCGAGAATTTTTCGCTTTTTGGTGAATGCGATGCATCGCGCATCGCGAATGGATCGCGGTTTCTAGCTTGTCAGCCAGAGTTTGTCACGACTCAAACCGCAGTCAGCGCAGCCACCTGGGGAATGACTTCTTTCAACCTCCCGCCGACGCGGATGGGTTCGATGCGCAGCGCCAGGCCCGTCTTGTCATCGCTTTCGACATAGACGCCGCAGATCGTCGCGGGCCCCGAAGCCGGACGATAGCGCTCGCGCGAAATCCGTGTCGTAAAGCGGCGCAGCGGCTCTTCCTTGTCCATGCCGATGACGCTGTCATAGTCGGCGCAGGCGCCGGCGTCGGTCTGGTAGGCCGTGCCATTGGGCAGAACTTGCGCATCCGCCGTCGGCACGTGGGTGTGGGTGCCGATGACCAGCGTCGCCCGGCCATCGCAGAAATGGCCCATGGCCATCTTTTCCGAGGTCGCTTCGCAGTGCATGTCTACGACCACCGCGTCGGCTGCAAGTCCCAGCGGGCAGGCTTCGAGCTCGCGATCGACCGCCGCGAACGGATCGTCCATCGACGCCATGTGGACCAGGCCGAGCACATTCATGACCAGGATGCGCTTGCCCGAGCGCGTCTCGAACAGGTTCGATCCTCGTCCCGGCGCGTCGGCCAAAGGCGGGTAGTTGACCGGCCGGATCAGGCGCGGTTCGCGCACGATATAGGTCAGCGCTTCCTTCTGGTCCCATGAATGGTTGCCCAGCGTCAGGCAATCCGCGCCCGCATCGAACAGCTCACGCGCCGAGTTTTCGGAAATGCCAAAGCCGCCCGACGCATTTTCCGCGTTGACGATGACGAATTCGAGATCGAGCTGGCGGCGCAGGCCAGGAAGATGTTCCGTCAGGGCTTCGCGTCCCGCGCGGCCCACAACGTCACCAAAAAAGGCAATTCGCATAAATCTTCAAATCCTGGGCTGGCGCCCTATGCAGATGGTTCTGCCCCAACCAGACCCAGTTCGGTAAACATAACATCGATCGGCTGATCATGCACTTCAAACGGTATTTCGGCAAGTTCCTGCCCTGAAAAAGCGATTCCGACGGCGCTGATGGCCTTGCGCATCCTTAAGGATTCCAGCGCACGGTCGTAATAGCCACCACCATAACCAAGTCGCCGGCCCGTCCGATCGAAGGCCAGCATGGGCAGGAGCACGATGTCCGGATCGATCTCCTCGGCGCTGTCGACCGGCTGGCGGATATCGAAGGGGCCAAGAATCAGGCTGTCGCCGATGGCAAACCGGCGGAAGACCATGCGGAAACCTTCTTCACTGGGCACCAGGGCCGGAAGGCACATGACGTGGCCGCGCGACTGAAAAGCCTGCATCAGCGGAAAGGGATTGATCTCCGACTGGATCGGATAATAGCCGGCGACGACGGCGCGCACATCGGGCCATTCGCCGGCATTGAAAGCAGCGGACACCGTTTCGGCCAGCATGTCGCCGGCGAGCGGCTGAGCGGAGGCCATGGCGGCGCGGCGCCGCTTCATCTCGTTACGCAGGAGAGGTTTAGGATCGTGCATCGGTGCTTTTTACTTGGCAAAGCAATTTGCGCAAGTCATCTGACGCGCGAAGGGTGAAGCGAATGAGAGTCCCGGTCTTAAAGCCGATGCTTTGAGAGAAAGGGTGGCGGCGCCACAAAGAACCGTTGCGATGCGTTTAAATCCACTCAGACCTGACTAGTCAGGTGGGAACCATGTGATAGAGACCACGGCCTCAGTCAGGGACAGTCCCCGTTCTAAGAGATTAAGGTCAGAAGGATTAGGTGATCGCTGACGTGAGCCGCAGCAAGACCCGCCGGGACTGAACATAAGGCCGCGAAGCCCCGAACTCAAGAGGCAGCACCAGCCAAAGTCGCAAAAGTGTCGCACGGCAAGTGACTTGACTTATCCGGCGCCGGTCTTCATAGACGCGCCACTGTCATTGGGGAGTAGCCGACGCCTCGCGCATTGATCCGCGCGAACGCGCCGCCCGCGTCAACATACTTGGACCCGCAGGTCCATGGCGCAGGCATAGCAGGCAAGACCTTTGGTCAGGGATACGAACGCCTTGCCGGGCGAGCCGTATTTCTGCGCCATCGGTTTCGATTGCTTGCCCGGCCCGGATGACCATGCTTATCACCCTCCTCCTGTTCTTCGGCTCAGCGGTCGCCATCTATCTGGCGTGCGAGTATTTCGTGAACGGCATCGAATGGTGCGGCCAGCATATGAAACTCGGCGCCACCGCCGTTGGCAGCGTGCTGGCGGCGTTTGGCACTGCCCTGCCCGAATCGGCCGTCACCTTCACCGCCGTCGTCTTCGGTCAGACGCCCGAGCAAAAGGATATCGGCGTCGGCGCCGCCATGGGCGGGCCGTTGGTGCTGGCGACCATAGCCTATGGCATTGTCGGCCTGGTCTGGTGGCTCAATCGCAACCGCCTGAAGGCGTCGGGCTACATCATCGACGCCGACGGCCGTGCGCTGGCCAAGGACCAGATCGCGTTTCTCGGCCTGTTCATCGTCAAGGTGTCGCTGGGCCTCATTGCCTTTGCCTGGAAACCGTGGCTGGGCGTCCTGTTCCTGTCGGCCTACGCTGTCTACGTCTGGCGCGAAATTCGCAGCGAACATGGCCAGGCCGAAGACGCGGAACTGGAACCGTTGAAGCTGCGGCCTTCCAAGCCCGGCTTCCAATGGGCGGCGCTTCAGGTCGGCCTCGCCCTGCTGGTCATCGCCGGCGCCTCACACGTCTTCGTCAGTCAACTGGAGGCCATCGGCGCGCTTGCCGGGCTGTCTCCCCACCTTGTCGCCCTGCTGCTCAGCCCGGTCGCGACCGAACTGCCCGAGGCCATGAACGCCATTATCTGGGTCCGCCAGGGTAAGGCGAAACTGGCCCTGGCCAATATCTCCGGCGCCATGATGATCCAGGCCAGCATTCCTTCGGCGTTGGGCCTGTTCTTCACGCCGTGGCGGTTCGACGCAACCCTGCTGGTCTCGGGCCTGGTCACTGGCCTGGCCATGGTCGTCATGCTGGTCCTGTTCCGGCGCGGCAGGATGGATGCGCGCGCCCTGACCGCCGTGGGCCTGCTCTACGGCCTGTTCGCCGGCTGGCTGTGCCTTTCCTGAGCTTAGTCGTCGATGGCCAGGCCTTCGATATTGACGAGGCTGTCCTCGAAATCGACCAGGATGTCGGCATACTCGGGCGGCGTCAGGCGCAGGTGCCGCATCTTCCCGCCCATGCGGTACGACCAGAACGAGCCGATGTGGCCGAGCACGCCCATGCATTCGCCGAGGCCGAAGAACATCGACGGCCCGTCGAGCAGGAACTTGCGGAAGGGCGCCGGGTCCGAACCTTCGATCAGCGCCTTGTACGCGCCGTCATAGACGTCCAGCGTCCGGCGGGTATTGAGGATGGCGGTGATAATCTGCTTGGACAGGCGCGTCGGCGCGGTTTTTAAGTAATCGCGTGTGCCTTCATCGGCGGGCCCAAGCGGGCGATATTCCGCCAGCCCCTTGACCACGCGGCCGATCTCGGCCTGCAGCGCCGTCTGGCGCCACTTGAAATAAAGGAAGCCGCGCCATGAGAACATGCCTTCGGCGAACTCCTCAGGGCTCATGCGGAAGGTCTGGCGGAGCGGCTCAAGATCGGAATCGAGGTTATTGGCCAGGATCTTCGAGGTGAGCTTGATCGCCGCCACCTCCATGCCTTCGCCGCACGCCGCCAGGACGAGGCGGCGAATTTCCTCGTTGGTGAAGGTCGCCATCTCCTCGAGATCGCGCGGCGAGATCTTCAGATAGCAGGCCGCCGGCCGGAACTCGTAGCGCGCCAGGTGCTCGCGGACCAGGAAAGGGTCAAGCGAGGGAATATCGTCGAGATGTCTCAGCAGCTGGACGTCCAGGCTGGCATTCGGATTGTCGACGTTGAAGTAGGACTTGGCGAACGAGTCGAAGCCGATCTGATTGACGAAGATCGACCGGCCGCCCAGGCGCAGGTCGTTGGCGTCGAACGGCAGAATGACCTTGGTGACGGTGCGGCGCGGCTTGGCGAACAGGTCGCGTTCGTTGGCGCGCAGGGTGTGCTTGATCAGCAGGGCGCGATTGAGCGTCGAATTGCGGAAAAAAGGCTGCGAAGCGTAGCCGTCCTCGCGCGAACATGTCATGGAAATCTGCGCCAGGTTCAGCACGCGGCTGGTCGACGCCGTCTCGCCCAGATTGGCCAGGTTGCGAATTTCGCCATTGGCGGTGTTTGCGGGCTTGCCATAGGCGGCGCGGGCGTTCATCAGCAAAGGGACTCCATTTCTGCGCATACCCTAGGCCACAAGGCTTAAAAGAGCGTGTGCGGAGCACCCGAAACGGGGGAAAATAACCCATGGCCAAAGGCGATTCATGCAAGCAGGAACCCGGTGTGTTCGCGCCGATGATCGATCGTGCCGCCTGCGAGGGCAAGGCCGACTGCGTGGTCATCTGCCCCTATGAGGTCTTCGAATTGGGCATCGTCCCGCAGGAGGATCGCTCAGGACTTGGGATGCTGGCCAGGGTCAGGGGCTTCGTCCACGGCTGGAAGCAGGCCTATGCCGTCAATGCCGAGGCCTGCCGCGCCTGCGGGCTATGCGTGCAATCCTGCCCGGAAAAGGCGATAACCCTGGCACGACGCCAATAAGATTAGAATCATTCCTTAACTATATGATAGTAAAGGAATTTTATCAATCTCGTTACCGTCGACGTACGTCTTGAATCCAACTCTGCAGGTTTAAAGCTCAGTCTCTGAAACGACTCACTTTTTTGGGTTCGACTTGCTGAGATCAGCACCTTCCAGCACGCCGGGCGTGGCGGCCTCGACCTGCTGGGGCACGGTTGGTTCGGAGCCGCGGATGGGCTTTTCTTCCATCGACCAGAGGACCAGAAAACTGGCCGCCAGACCCAGGGCGCCGAGGCCGAACAGCGGCCGGAAGATTGCCGCCGCACCATTGACATGCTTCAGTTCGTCCAGCACCTGCGGCGTCAGGCCCGCGGCTGCCCCTTCACCCAGCAACTGGAAAATCTGCCCGAACAAAACGGCGCCAAAGCCCGCCACAAGGATCGCACCGCCCAGGCCGCGAAAGAAATTCATCATGCCGGTGGCGGTGCCCATCTGGTGACGCTCGACCACATTCTGAATGGCGGACACCGTAACCGGGAACATAGTGCCGATACCAAGATTGGCGACCATCAGGATGGCGATATAGGCCCAAAATGGCAGGCCGCTCGGAAAGGCGACCAGGACGGCATAGACGATCGCGCCTGCCAAAAGGCCAAGCATCGGCGCCAGCTTGTAATGCTGGCCGTTGCCTTTCGTGATCAGCCGGCCTGAAATCAGCGAACCCGCCACTATCGCCAGACTGAGCGGCGTCAGGGCCAGCCCCGCCTGCGACGCACTCAGATCATATATCAGTTGAAGATACAGGGGATTATAGACACCGATCCCCATAAGGACACCCATGGCCAGGGTCGACACGATCGTCGCGCGCAGCACGATGCTGTTGCCGAGCAAGGATGTCGGAATCAATGGTTGATCGGCCAATCTCAGGCGCAGACCGAAGGCCAGCCAGAACACACCGGATGCCAGATAGAGTCCCCACAACGGCACGCCCGCTATCGTCCCGCCGTGCGTGTTCAGAGCGATCAGCAGGGCCACCGCAGCAATCGCCATCAGGCCAGCCCCTATCAAGTCCAGCTTGTGCGGCCGTTCATAGCGCGGCAGCTTGGCCAGGCCGCGATGGACAATCCACAAAGCGACGAGCCCGACCGGCAGGTTGACCCAGAATATCGACGCCCAACCGAGATTTTCGGCCATGACACCGCCCAGTACCGGACCGCCCAGGCTGGAGGTCGTAAAGACGGCGGCGAAATAGCCCTGGTACTTGCCGCGCTCACGCAGAGGCACGATGTCGGCGATGACCGTCTGGACCAGCGACATCAGCCCGCCGCCGCCCAGGCCTTGGATGGCGCGGGCGACAACCAGGAACCACATATTGCTCGCAAGCCCGCATAGGGCCGAGCCAGCCAGGAAGATGACGATTGCTGTGATGATGGTCGTCCGCCGGCCGATGATGTCGGCCAGCTTGCCATAGAGCGGCGTCACCACAGTCGAGCTGAGGAGATAGCTGGTGACGATCCACGGCAGGTGCTCGATATCGCCCAGTTCGCGACCAATGGTCGGCATGGCGGTTGAGACGATCGTCTGGTCGATGGCGGCCAGCAGCATGACCATCATCAGGCCGATGATGATGCCGCGCATGTCCTTTGGGTCGATGGCCGGCGCCGTTGCGTTCATAGGAAATCCTTCCGCAAGCGACGGCCTTAGACCAATGCCGGTAAAGATGGCATACCTACGCTTCAAATCCTGAAAGATTTGAGGCGGTAGAGCAGCCTACGCGACTCCTAAAAGCCTTTCCAACCTGGCAGCAGCGTCGGAGATCGCGAACGCCGCCTTGCGCTCCATCTCGTGGACGCCGGCATTGATGCGGGCATTGACCGAGGTCGCGTCATTGACCTGGCTGCGCAGGTCCTGCATCTCGTCGATCATCAGGAGCGCCGCCATCAGGAACAGGCGGACCTCGCCGATGGAGCCAACATCGGACACGACCATACCAACGTGTTCGTCGAAAACGCGCGCCAGCTCCTGGACACGGCTTTCCTGGCCATCGGCACAGCCGATCGTATAGGGCTTTCCGTTGACCTTGACCGTAACCTCAGCCATTACGCCGCCTCGTCGCGCAGTAGGATGCGGATATTGGCGGCGGCGGCGCCCAGCGCTTCGAAAGCGTCGTTGGCGGCGGCAGCCAGTTGCTCCTTCTCGGACCGGACATTGTCCAGTTCCCGAAGGATTTGCTGCACGTCCTCGCTGGTCTGGGCGGGCGGCGGCGCATACTCCGGCAAGGGCTCGCCATTGTTCAGCGCCTGGACGCGCGCTTCGAGAGCCGCCAAAGCCCGGTCGAGGCGATCCACCGCCATGCTCAACGACCCGCCGAACTGGCCTGTCGATTGCGGATTTTCCATTCAACGCTCCCACTCAAGAGACATTTTGCCGGTGACCCGTCATTACCCCCTACCCTAATGTAAACGCTTCGGGTAAAGGCTCGAACCAAATCAACGAATCCTTAATAGATTAATCGAGACTCACCCATGTCCACAAGCCCCTCTGAAACCACGGCAAAACCGTCCGGCGTCCTGATGGCCGACGCCATCCGGGTCCTGTCGATGGAGGCGGTGCACCGCGCCAAATCCGGTCACCAGGGCATGCCGATGGGCATGTCGGATGTGGCGACCGTCCTGTGGACCAAGTTCCTGCGCTACGACCCGAAGAAACCCGACTGGGCGGACCGCGACCGTTTCGTCCTGTCGGCCGGCCACGGCTCGATGCTGCTCTACTCGCTGCTGCACCTGACCGGCTTCAAGTCGGTCAGCATGGAAGACATCAAGAACTTCCGCCAGTGGGGTTCGACCACGCCGGGCCACCCGGAATACGGCCATACGCCGGGCGTCGAATGCACCACCGGCCCGCTGGGCCAGGGGCTGGCGACCGCCGTCGGCATGGCCATGGCCGAACGCCACCTCAATGCCCGCTTCGGTGACGACCTGATCAACCACCGCACCTGGGTCATCGCCGGCGACGGCTGCCTGATGGAAGGCGTCAGCCACGAAGCGATCTCGCTGGCCGGCCGTCTGGCGCTCAAGAACCTGATCGTCCTGTGGGACGACAACAATGTCACGATCGACGGCTGGGCGACGCTGGCCGAAACTGGCGACCAACTGGCGCGCTTCAAGGCTGCGGGCTGGGCCGTCAAGTCGGTCGACGGCCACGACCACGCCAAGCTGGCCGCGGTCATGCGCTGGGCGACCAAGCAGGACCGCCCGGTGATGATCGCCTGCCGCACCAAGGTGTCCAAGGGCGCAGGCTCGCTGGAAGGCGACAAGCACGGCCACGGCTACAACCTGTTCGACGACGAGATCAAGGCCGCCCGCGCGCACATGGACTGGCTGCACGAGCCCTTCACCCTGCCCGACAATGTCAGGAACGCCTGGCTGTCGGCCGGTCGCAAGGCCAGCCGCGTCCGCAAGCAATGGGAAGACGCCGCCAAGGCCAATCCGAAGTTCGCGGAACTGAACGCCGTCATGAGCGGCAAGCTGCCGGATAACGCGTTTGAGGCGCTGGACGCCCACATCGCGGCCTCGATCGCGACCCCGGTCGCCGACGCCACGCGTTCGTGCTCAGGCAAGGCGCTGGCGACGCTGGTACCGGCGATCTCGACCCTGGTGGGTGGCTCGGCCGACCTGACCGGCTCGGTCAACACCTTCGTCAAGGGCATGGAAGCGTTCGACACCACCGGCTATACCGGCCGCTACGTCCACTATGGCGTGCGCGAATTCGGCATGGCCGCGGCGATGAACGGCATGGCGCTGCACGGCGGCGTCATTCCCTACGCCGGCACCTTCTTCGTCTTCTCGGACTACGGCCGCCCGGCTATCCGCCTGGGTGCCCTGATGGGCGCCAAGGTCGTCCACGTCATGACGCACGACTCGATCGGTGTCGGCGAAGACGGCCCAACCCACCAACCGGTCGAGCAACTGGCCTCGTTCCGCGCCATGCCCGGCCTGAACCTGTTCCGTCCGGCCGACATGGTCGAAGCCGCCGAAAGCTGGAAGGCGGCCCTGAAGGCCGACGGTCCGTCGATGATCGTCCTGTCGCGCCAGAAGGTCCCGGCCGTTCGCAGTCAAGGCGGCGACCTGGTCGAAAAGGGCGCCTACGAACTGAGCGCGGCATCAAGCGACGCCAAGGTCACCCTGTTCGCCTCGGGCACCGAAGTCTCGATCGCCATCGCCGCCCAGAAACAACTGGAAGCCGAAGGCATCGCGACCCGCGTCGTCTCGACGCCGTCGTGGAACCTGTTCGACCAGCAGACCAAGTCTTACAAGGCGTCGGTCATTGGCAAGGCCAAGGTGCGCATCGCCATCGAGGCCGCCGGCCCCATGGGCTGGGAAAAGTTCATCGGCGATACCGGCACCTTCATCGGCATGAAGGGTTTCGGCGCTTCGGCCCCGGCGGACCGTCTGTTCAAGGAATTCGGCATCACCGCCGACGCCGTGGTTGCCGCCGCCAAGGCCGCGCTGTAATCCTGTCTCCATCCAGATCATTGGATGGAGACATGTCATGTTCAGATCGTTGCTTTTGAGCTGTGCAATGGCCGTCATCCCCATGACGGCCATTTCTGCTGCGCCATCTCTGGCCGGGTTCGATGACGCCGTTCATCACTGGCAGAACCGGCACGGCAGCGACTACGCGCGCTATGCGTCTGACGACGTGACGGCGATCGCCGACAACATTCTGCTGCTTCAGCACGACAATGGCGGCTGGATCGAAAACCGCGATCCGGCACGCATCCTGAGCGCCGACGAAAAGGCCGCCGCGCTGGCGGAAAAGCCGTCGCCTGACTTCTCCTTCGACAATCGCAACATCTATACCCAGGTCGCCTATCTGATGGCGGCCTATGAACAGACCGGCCGCAAGGACTATCGCGAAAGCGCGCTGAAAGGGCTCGACCTGATCCTGAACCAGCAGATGACGGCTTGTGGCGGCTGGCCGCACACCGTACCCGCCAAGCAATCCTACCACCCCAAGCTGACCATTGCCGACGAGGTAACCTCGGGCAATCTAAACCTGCTACGGCAGATTAAGGGAAACGCCTATCCCTTTAAGTCTGTTGACGAAACACGCCGCAGCCGAAGTTCTGATTCCGTTGCCAGGGGCGAAGCCTGCCTTCTGAAGCTTCAGGTGAGGCAGCAGGGCCAACTGACAGGATGGGCGGGACAATATGATCCGGTTTCACTTGCCCCATCGGGCGGGCGCAGCTTTGAACTGCCGGCCATCGTGTCGCAGGAAACGGTCGAGGTGCTGCGCTATCTGATGACGATTCCCGATCCGTCGCCAGAGGTCATCGCCAGTATCGAGGGTTCGGTCGCCTGGCTCAAGCGATCGCAGATCGACGGTGTGCGGCTGGAGACCTTTACCCTGCCCGAGCCCGTCAAGTACGATTACCACACGGCCACAACCGATCGCCGGCTGGTGGCGGATCCGTCCGCGCCGCCCCTGTGGGCGCGGTTCTATAACCTGAATGACAACTCGGTCGTACTGGCCAATCGCGACGGCAAACGCGTAGCAAGTTACGCCGACATCCATCCGGAACGCCGTTCGGGTTATTCGTGGTACGGCGAATGGCCCGCCACAACAATCAATGTTGATTATCCGCGTTGGAAAGCTAAGCGTTAGCGGATTGGGCAAAGAAAAAGTCGTGGCAACGGCGGTCGCCACGACTTTCTTCTGCAGATTCTGGTGCCGGGAAATACCAGATCACATCAGAAGCTCTTATGTTCTATCGGCTTCCCGTTAACCACGCCAGTCAGGTTTGCGTGATCGTGCCGGGCCGCTTCAGTCATCAAACGCACCCGTCCGGACGATCCGTCGCGCCTGTGATAAAAAAAGACCGGAGCGTGGGGGACGCTCCGGTCAGTCTGGCGCGGCAAGAGACTCTCAACTCTTGCCGCGCAAGGTAAGGCTCCGGGAGGTGGAGCCCGTACCCGGACACTATTTGCGCAGGCGCCGCTCGAACATGCGGTCTTTCGGCTGCTCGCTGTCGTCGAGCACGCCGTCCTTATTGGCGTCCATCTCGTCGAAATGGGCCTTCATGGGCCCGGAAAATTCAGCGAAGCTGACCTTGCCGTCCTTGTTGGCATCGAGGTCGCCGCCCTCCATCCGCAGAATACGCATCCGCTTGCCTCCTGGCGGCGGTGGCGGCAGGTCGCCTTCAGCCAGAGGCGGTTCGTGCGCGGCATGGAAGGCGTCGAATTCAGCCGGCGAAACGGCGCCGTCCTTGTTGGTGTCGATATCGGCGAAGGCCGGCGGCGCGATGCGGATCATGACGTCACGCTTTTCAATCTTGGGACTGTCGGCAGCAACAGCGACGGCGGCGATCAGGCCAAATGCCGCAGCGGCGGTCAGGCCGATAAGATAAGGGGATTTGAGATTCGACATGGCAGTTCCCTGTGTCAGTCACCGGGGCATACCCCGGGCTTGTCCAGGTTAGGCAGGCCACATTGCCACGTGATGTCAAAAAAGGGCGGATTGTGGCGGCAATAAGATGCTATATTGCCCCACCGCAATCAGAAGGCCCAAAGGATCAGAGAGTTTGCGCTCATCTCAAGTCTTTTCAGGGTCTTCCACCATGTCCATGGCCGCCATGCAGCAGCTCTCCTCTCCCCCCTCTCCCCGCATCCTGATCGTCGACGACGATAAGGATATCCGTGACCTGACCGGCGCCTTTCTGGGCAATAACGGCTTTGAGGTGCATACGGCGGCGGGCGGCCGCGACATGGAAAAGATCCTGGCGCGTGGCGATATCGAACTGATCGTGCTCGACTACATGATGCCGGGCGAAGACGGCCTGTCGATCTGCAAGCGCCTGACGGAAAAGGGCGGGCCGCCGGTGATCATGCTGAGCGCGCGCGGCGAGGAAATCGACCGCATCGTCGGCCTTGAGCTGGGCGCCGACGACTATATGGCCAAGCCATTCCATCCGCGTGAACTGCTGGCACGCATCCGCGCCGTGCTGCGCCGCCGCGAAGAACGCCCGCAGTTCGGCGCCAAGTCGCCGGTGACGCAGTTCTTCGGCTGGCAACTCGACAATATCAAGCGCACGCTGACGCGGCCGGACGGCGTCCAGGTCGCCCTGTCCAATACCGAGTTCGAACTGCTGCGGGTGTTCCTGGAACGGCCGGGCCGGGCGCTGACGCGCGACCAGATTCTCGACGCCATGCACGGGCCGAATTCGGACAGTTTCGACCGGGCGATCGACGTGCAGATCTCGCGTCTGCGCCGCAAGCTGGGCGACGATCACAATGAGGAAATCATCCGCACCATCCGCGGCATTGGCTATATGTTCAAACCGCTGAGATGATTGAAGCACAAGGACGCCCGCATCTTCGCCCTCCCCATTCATGGGGAGGGGGGACCATCTGCGGAGCAGATGGTGGGCGGGGCTTACCGAACATCCGGCTTGCTCCAGCCTTTCAAACAGTAATGCGCTTGATCAACTCCTTTGTCTGCCTATCCAACCTAAGAGGCCCCGCCCACCATTGGCTCCGCCAATGGTCCCCCCTCCCCGCAAGCAGGGAGGGCGAATAGGTGTCTTCGTCTGGTCCCAAATCCCATCACCTCATCTCCCTGCCCATCTTCTGGCAGGTGCTGGGCCTGAGCCTGGCTGTGCTGGTCCTGGCGCTCGGCATCAACACCCTGATCGTGCTCAAGGCGCCCGATCCGCCGCCGCCCGGCTATTCCATCCACGAAGTCGCCACGGCCCTGCGCAGTGGTGAAGTCAGGCTGAACAACGGCAAGCGCCTCAGGGCCGAAACCACCGCCGTCGCGCCGGCCTATGTCGATACCTCACCCGAACATCGTCGCCTCCGCGCCATCGAAGCTATGCTGGCGGCGCGCCTGGCCGCCGAACTGAAGGTCCCGGCGGATTCGGTGTGGGTGAAATTCACTCCGCACCACATGGGCGGCCGCTGGGCCCGGCGTATCGATGATGGGCCGCCGCCCGGAGATGGCGGCGGACCGCATATGGTCATGCGTGAAGAATTCAGGATGCGTATACCTGGCGACGGTGGACCGCCGCCGCTGCCCCAGGGCGAGCCCGGCCCCCGTTTCCGCGTCTTCTCGACTGGCAACGGCGATGACGTCTTCTATCCCAGCTTCAGCGCCGCCTGGAAGCTCGCCGACGGCCGCTACCGCGTCGTCACCCCGCCCAAGGCGTGGATCCAGCCATGGCAGACCCGGCTTCTGCTTGGTTTCGGCCTGACGGCCCTGCTCATCCTGCCGTTGGCGTGGTGGCTGTCGCGCCGCCTGACCCGGCCCATCATCGCCTTTTCCGAAGCCGCGTCCAAGGTCGGTTTCGAAGCCGGCGCTCCGCCGATCCTGGCCGTCGGCCCGCGCGAGGTCCGCGCCGCCGCCGACGTGCTCAACGCCATGCAGGCGCGCATCCGCAAGCAGATGGAAAGCCGCACCGCGCTGATGGGCGCCATCGCCCACGACCTCAAGACCCCGTTGGCCCGGATGCGGTTGCGCATCGAGGACCTGCCTTCGCCGCTGAAGGACAAGCTGGGCGACGACATCAGCCACATGGACGGCCTGATCAAGTCGGCCATGAGCTTCACGGCGGCGCACAAGCTCGGCGAATCCCTGCGGCCAGTCGACTTCTCGGCCCTGGTGGAGGCCTTGGCCGAGGACATGGCCGCCGTCTGCCCCATGGAGCCGGCGCGTATCGATCCCAACATCATGGTGCGCGGCGATACGGTCGCGCTCAAACGCGTCATCACCAACCTGATCGAGAACGCCTGCCGCTATGCCGGCGACTGCCGGCTGGAGTTGACGGCGCGCGGCGATCACGTCGAGTTGCGCGTGAGCGATCACGGGCCGGGCCTGCCGCCCGACATGCTTGAGGCCGTCTTCGAGCCATTTTTCCGCATGGAAACGTCGCGCAACCGCGATACCGGCGGCGCCGGACTGGGCCTAAGCGTCGCCCGTGCCCTCGTTGAGGCCCAAGGCGGCACCCTGACGCTGGCCAACCGCTACGAAGGCCGTACAATTTCAGGCCTGGAAGCCAAATTGACCCTGCCCAGGCCGGGCAAGATTTGACCTGCATTCCTTGTGATCATTGCACGCAGGACCTATCTAGGCGGTGCAGCTAGCCGTTATCGCTATCATCCTGATATCCGGGACATTTAAGGCTTGACTTCCCTGCCCTCAGGTTAAAAAACGGCCGCGCATATCGCTTCGTCGCAAGAAAGGAATTCCACCCATGGCTCTTCGCGTCGCCATCAATGGTTTTGGCCGTATCGGCCGCCTCGTCCTCCGCTCGATCGTTGAATACAATCGCACGGATATCGAAGTGGTAGCCATCAACGACCTGGGCCCGGTGGAAACCAATGCGCACCTGCTGCGTTACGACTCGGTCCATGGCCGCTTCCCCGCCGACGTCAAGGTCGAAGGTGACAGCCTGGTCATCACCGCCAACGGCCGCACCTACGCGCCGATCAAGGTGACGGCGATCAAGAATCCGGCCGAGCTGCCGCACAAGGACCTCAAGGTCGACATCGCCTTTGAGTGCACCGGCATCTTTACCGCCCGCGACAAGGCCGCCGCCCACCTGGAAGCCGGCGCCAAGCGCGTCATCGTCTCCGCGCCCGCCGACGGCGCGGACAAGACGATCGTCTACGGCGTCAACCACGATACCCTGACGGCCGAAGACATGGTCATCTCGAACGCCTCGTGCACGACCAACTGCCTGGCGCCGGTCGCCAAGGTATTGCACGACCTGTGCGGCATCGAGTCGGGCTATATGACGACGATCCACTCCTATACCAACGACCAGCCGTCGCTGGACCAGATGCACAAGGACCTGTACCGCGCCCGCGCCGCGGCACTCTCCATGATCCCGACCTCGACCGGCGCCGCCAAGGCCGTCGGCCTGGTCCTGCCCGAACTGAAGGGCAAGCTCGACGGCTCGTCGATCCGCGTCCCGACCCCCAACGTCTCGGCCGTCGACCTGGTGTTCAACGCCTCGCGTGAAGTGACCAAGGAAGAGATCAACGCCGCCATCGTCGCCGCCGGCGACGGCGCGATGAAGGGCGTGCTGGCCTACACCAATGAGCCGCTGGTCTCGTCGGACTTCAACCATGAACCCGCGTCGTCGACCTTCGCGCTCAACCAGACCCAGGTCATTTCGGGCAAGCTGGTCCGCATTCTCAGCTGGTACGACAACGAATGGGGCTTCTCGAGCCGCATGGCCGATACGGCCATTGCCTTCTCAAAGTTCCTGTAAAAGACCAGTTTTTAGGAAATTGGCCCCGCCGGAGACACTCTGGCGGGGTTTTCTTTTTTCAGCTGCGACGAAATGCCGGTTTTGCGAAATATGCTTAAGGACTAAAATGCACGGTACTGGCGAACGGTAAATTCGCCCCATATGACTGGCAGCCATCTTTGACGGAAGTCGCACATCGGGGGACGACAATGGAAAGACCCGCGGACGTTTGTTATCCAAAGCCCTTTAGCTATTTGAGATTTATAGGCTGGGCGACCGCCATCGGCGCCGTTCTCATGCCGGCCTTCTATATCAATTTCACCCATACGACCGATGGTCAGCTCAAGGCGCTGAACTTGGCTATGCTGGTCGTCATGCCGGTCATCTGGCTGAGTATCTACGGCTCGCTGGCCCAGAACTATCGTCGCTTCACGCCCGGTTTAACACCCGATACCCGCCATTTCGTGGCCTGGGGCCTGGTCCAGTTGGCGCTTCAGCTGTTCGCTGCGTGGCTGGTCAGCATCGGTCTCGAAGCGGTGCTGTAAAAGCCTTGATCATATGGGCCGGGCGTCCTAAAGCCTGCATGACACTTCATGCAGGAGCCGGTACATGCCTTTCAAGACCCTCGACGATCTGACCTCGCTGACCGGCAAGACCGCCCTGGTGCGCGTTGACTTCAACGTACCGATGGAAAATGGCCGCATCACCGACGATACCCGTCTGAAGGTCGCCATCCCGACGATCGAAAAACTGGTGAAGCTTGGCGCGAAGGTGGCGCTTCTGGCCCACTTCGACCGCCCCAAGGGCAAGGTCGTGCCGGAAATGTCGCTACGTCCCGTTGCCGGCCCGCTGTCGGAATTGCTGGGCGTCACGGTCGGCTTCGCCAAGGACTGCGTCGGCCCGGACGCCGCTGACCTCTTGAAGCTGCTGCCGGCCGGCAGCGTCGCCCTGCTCGAAAACGTCCGCTTCCATGCGGGCGAGGAAAAGAACGATCCGGAATTCGCCAAGCAACTGGCGGCGCTGGGTGACATCTACGTCAATGATGCCTTTTCGGCGGCCCACCGCGCGCACGCCTCGACCGAAGGCGTCGCGCACTTGCTGCCCGCCTATGCCGGTGAATCGATGAAGCGTGAACTGCAGGCGCTTGATGCCGCCCTCGGTAACCCGCAGCGTCCGACGCTGGGTATTGTCGGCGGCTCCAAGGTCTCGACCAAGCTCGACCTGCTCAAGAACCTTGTCGCCAAGCTCAACGCGCTGGCCATCGGCGGCGGGATGGCCAACACCTTCCTGTTCGCTCAGGGCCACGACATTGGCGGTTCCTTGTGCGAAAAGGACCTCAAGGACACCGCCCTGGAAATCCTGAAGGAGGCGGAGGCCAAGGGCTGCAAGATTCTGCTGCCGTTGGACGTCGTCGTGGCCCAGGAATTCAAGGCCAATGCCAATAACCGCACGCAAGGTCTCGACGCGCCCCTGTCCGCCGAAGACAAGATCTTCGACGCAGGTCCAAAGACGGTCGAGCAACTGAAATCGGTCATGGCCGAGTCAAAGACCTTGATCTGGAACGGACCTTTGGGTGTGTTCGAATTGCCACCTTTCGATGCGGCCACTGTGGCCGCGGCGAAATTTGCTGCATCGCAAACAAAATCCGGTAAACTGGTCGCCGTGGCAGGCGGTGGCGACACCGTGGCCGCGCTGAACCATGCCGGTGTGTCGGAGGACATGACCTTCGTTTCGACCGCCGGCGGGGCCTTCCTGGAATGGATGGAAGGTAAGGCGTTGCCGGGTGTAGCCGCATTGGAGAAATAGGTCGGTACAGGTCTTGCATGGCGGTAGACTGAAGCGACAACACTATTTAAAATTTACATTTCGCGGGTGCAAAAAGGTCAAAAGGCCAAGCCTGCAAAAATTCACCGGATCTGACTGGAGGCCACATCCAGCAGGTCTACCACAGCCAAAGGCGCCCTGTGGTGAGTCGAAAATGTCTGGTTTCCGAGTACCGGAGCGGAGCGTATTTGATTACGTGAGGACCGGAACGCAGGAAGACGGGCGTTTGCAGACCACCAAAGCGCGCCGAGAAAAGAGGGAAGATTTATATGGCTCGTATCAGCTTGCGTCAGCTGTTGGACCACGCCGCCGAAAACGGCTACGGCATGCCGGCATTCAATATCAACAACATGGAACAGGGCCTGGCCATCATGGAGGCCGCCCGCAAGGTCCAGTCGCCGGTCATCATCCAGGCATCGCGCGGCGCCCGCGCCTATTCCAACGACCTGATGCTCAAGCGCATGATCAACGCGCTGGTCGAGATCTACCCCGAAATTCCGCTGTGCATGCACCAGGACCACGGCAACTCGGTCGCGACCTGCGCCTCCGCCATCCAGCATGGCTTCACCTCGGTCATGATGGACGGCTCGCTGAAGGCCGACGCCAAGACCCCCGCCGACTATGACTACAATGTCGATGTCACCGCCAAGGTCGTCGAAATGGCCCATGCTTGCGGCGTGTCGGTCGAGGGCGAACTGGGCGTGCTCGGCAGCCTGGAAACCGGCATGGGTGAAGCCGAGGACGGCCACGGCGCCGAAGGCGTGCTCGACCATTCGCAACTGCTGACCGATCCGGATCAGGCTGTCGATTTCGTAGCCAAGACCAATGTCGACGCGCTCGCCATCGCCATGGGCACCAGCCACGGCGCCTACAAGTTCACGCGCAAGCCGGACGGCGAAGTCCTGGCCATGAACGTCATCACCGAAATCCACAAGCGCCTGCCCAACACCCACCTGGTCATGCATGGCTCATCGTCCGTGCCGCAGGAACTGCAGGACCTGATCAACGAGTTCGGCGGCGAAATTCCCCAGACCTGGGGCGTTCCGGTCGAGGAACTGCAAAAGGCCATCAAGATGGGCGTGCGCAAGATTAATATCGACACGGACCTGCGCCTGGCCATCACCGCCGGCATCCGCAAGGTGTTCAAGGAACAACCGTCGGTCTTCGACCCGCGCACCTATTTCAAGCCGGCCTACGCCATGATGCAGAAGGTCTGCGAGGACCGCTTTGAACAGTTCGGCGCCGCCGGCCAGGCCCCCAAGATCAAGCCGGTCGGCCTCACCGCCATGGCCCAATTCTACGCCGCCGAAAGCGTAAAGGCCTGATTCATAAAGCGCGGCGGTGCCTGATCGCCGCGCCGCCTCGCCTGTTGCGCGAAAAAAGCGCGCATGGCGCGCAAATCCCTATCGAACCTTGATTTGGGGCGTCCTAAGAGGTCGCTGGCCGAACTTTCCGGCCACTATTTCAGACAGGACATACCCAATGAAAACCGCGCTCATTGCCGCCTGCCTTGCTGGCGCCGCCCTCGCCCTGCCCGCCTTTGCCGATGACGCCCATAAGGGTGACATGGGACACAAGATAGGGATGATGGACACCAACAAGGATGGCATGATCAGCCATGACGAACACAAGGCTGCCATGGATAAAAAGTTCGCCGGCGCCGACACCAACAGTGACGGCATGCTGTCGGCAACCGAAATGTCGGCGAAGAAGCTGGATATGAAGGACTCCAACAACGACGGCTCGGTCAGCCGCGACGAATTTAACGCCGCAGGCGAGGAAAAGTTCACGGCGGCCGACACGAACAAGGACAATAGCCTGTCCAAGGACGAGATGATGGCCATGTGGAAGGCACATCATTAATTGATGCACAAAAGCCGGCGTTATCGCCGGCTTTTGAACTTTCGAATTGCTTTTATCATTTCTTTAGCGCCGTCATCTTTAGTGTTTTTGAACCGCACTATTGCTTCGCTATACACTTTTATTGCTTCTTTTTGACGACCTAATTTTTGTAATGCTAAGCCTTTATTAGCAGCAGCCCGTGCGAACACCTCATCGAAGGATGAGTCAGTCGTGAGTCCAAAGCGCGCGATCATGCTGTCACAAGCACTTATTGCTTCATCATTTCGATCTAGGTGTCTAAGCGCAACTGCTTTATTAACAAAGCTTTTAGCAACAATACTCTGCAAGTTTGCTTCAGAAGACGATCCAAAGTTGGCTATCAAGTCATCAAATACAGAAACGGCCTCATTAGAATTTTTCGCCTGCCCGTACATGCATGCCTTGTTAAAAAGCACTTTACATACTTGCTCACGCAACGTGGGGTCACTCGAGGCACCATAGCGCACAATCACTTCATTGTACGCGTTTAATTCTTCTTCCGAACGAGCAAGCCGACCTAACGTTATACCTTTATTTCCTAACGCTTTGGCTCTCCATATTTGCTCCTCCGGCTCGTTCGAATCGGAGAATCGTTCGACGATTCCTGTAAATGCAGCCATTCCTTCTGTAAGAGCGCCCGTTTCACACAACGCCCGACCATGAAGATGCTCAGCCTCCGCCCACTCAAGCTTGGTTTTAGCGACGGCAACCGCACGAGACGCAAAAATTAACGCTGCTTCAGCAGCGTTCCCATCTGGAGGCAAAAGTTTCTTTGCTTCTGACATCCAAAAAGCAAACCCTGGATCAGCCTGAGAAAGCCGAGGCAAATCAGAAGGCGGTACATCCGCTAGAGCAGAACTATTACCTTTGGCATCATGCATTTCTAGCCATTTTGCCAAATGGCTGTCTAACACATCCGCAAATTCTTCGAGCGTTTGGTAGTCACGAAAGAGGTATCGCTTGCTATCAATAATTTTCTGCCGGAACCTTAGAACAGGCGTTAATTGCTCTCCAGGATCGGCACACTTTCCTGGATCAACGGCTTTAAAGAAGAGCGCAATGTTACGAATCTGAGCGGTTTCATAAAGCTGCTCAGCCAGCTCCCACTCTTCTTCGGTACCACATTTGTCGCTGTTCCCGGTCTTAGACCCCCATCTGTCATGAAAAACAAAGACCGCGAAATCACACGTCCTCAGATCATCATTAATCAAAGCTTGGGGACGGCCAACACCTCCAATTGTATCCTCCCAGCCAACTGGGTGAAATAAAACATCACGTGCTAAGCCATGATCGGAGGAGCATTTTTGCAACCGGTCCCGAAACTTTTTACGTTCAGCTTGCAGCCCTCCTGGCGAGCCAACGAAGATGCGATATTGCGTAATCTGTTTGGGCATAACGCCGCTTGCCTCCCGCTACACGACAGGCGTAACAAAATGCTCGCAAGTTTCAACGATAAATTGCGATGTGGATCAATTAGTAAGCGGCTTTATACGAACCCCAAATTGGCCGTGCTGAAGTTGCGCAGGTTCGGGAATATGGTGTTGAGGTCACTGTTGTCGACCCCGAACCACGCGCCCAGCGTCGCAGCGTACTGATCGACCGAGGTCGTCGGCACGAAGGCGCTGCCGACCATGTCGGGATTGTCGAAGCCGTTGATATCCATGCCGACCGTCGGGAACTGGCCGTACATGTCCTGCCCCCTGACCGCGCCGCCCATGATCAGGTGGTGGCCGCCCCAGGCGT
Source organism: Asticcacaulis solisilvae (assembly GCF_017875235.1). Classification (GTDB taxonomy): domain Bacteria; phylum Pseudomonadota; class Alphaproteobacteria; order Caulobacterales; family Caulobacteraceae; genus Asticcacaulis; species Asticcacaulis solisilvae_A. The sequence continues at coordinate 268,720 of NZ_JAGGMI010000001.1, forward strand.
GGTCGGTACCGTCGCCATTGGTGTTGAAGGTGCGCGAGAAGTCGGACGCCGTAAAGGTCGTCACATTGGCGCGCATGTCGGCGCCACCGATATTGGCCAGTATGTCATCGAAATATTTCAGCGCCTGGGCCAGCTTGGCCAGGTTGTTCGGCTGGTCGCGGTTCTGGCTGTCGTGGGTGTCGAAGCCTCCGGCGCTGACCAGGAAGACCTGGCGCTTCAGGCCGAAGGTCGGGCCGGCTGCAATCATGCGCGCCACGGTCCGCAACTGCATGGCCAGCGCATTGGTCTCGGTCGTGTTCCGCGTCGGATTGGTATAGACGGGCGGTGACGGAATGTCGGTCACCACGGTCTGGCTGAACACGCTGTTGACCGTTGCCGCCGCCCCGACCGAACGGCCGGTGATCGCGGCGTAGTCATTGGCGAAGTCGCTGGACGCGCTCATGTCCATGATGATGTCCTTGAGCGCTGCGGGCGCGGACGTCGATCCGAACAGGTTGCCGGCCGAGACGCCGTTGACCGCTATGGCCGGCGTCGTCGTGGTGCTGAGCGGATACTGGATGACATTGCGCCCGGACAGAAAGACGGCGGTTCCGGTCGCAGTAATCGCGGTGAAGATGGTGTTGACGCCGTTCTGGCTGGCCAGGAGGTCGCCCATCTGCCCACCCCAGCCCAGCCGCGCGCCCTCGGTCGCGCCTGCCTGCCAGGTCGACTGCTGATCGTTGTGCGAATAGAGGCTGGCCGGCAGGGGAACGCTCCTCGCCTTGTACTGCGCCTTGGTCACCGGATTGATCAGGGTGCCGACATTGGCTAGCACCGCCAGCCGCCCGGCATTGAACAGGTCCTGCACCGGCGCCATCGCCGGATGCAGGGCAAAGGTGCGGGTCAAGGCCGAGGTTCCGGCAGGAACAGCCTGGGCCGTCAGGGGCACGATCGGCAGGACGCCGCCCCAGCCTTCCGGCCGGTCCAGTTGCGACGTCCGGCCTGTGACGGCGTTGACCTGTCCGACCGGCGTGACCGGCGTCCCGACAGGCATCAGCGCGATCGGGTCCGTGCCCTGGTTGCGGGCGGAGAAATACCGCCCCCAGGAGTCGCTGTCGGTCGGCAGCACCATATTGTTGGCGTCGTTGCCGCCATACATGAAGACGCAGACCAGCGCCCGGTAGTCATTGGCCGTAGCCGCGGCGGCGGAACCGGCCGCGGCCATCTGCAGGCCGAAGCCGGCGGCGGTGGTCAGGCCGGCCAAGCCGCCGGACATGCGAAGGAATTCGCGGCGATCGAGATGAGCGGTCATGGATAAATTACCGTTGCGCGATGTATTCGGGCGAAGCCAGGCTGAGAAAGACAGCCAGCTTGACGCGGTTGAGCTTGGCCGTATCGATCTGCGACTGGCTGGCCGTGCCGCCGGGAATGGTGATCCCGGTGACGGCGGCGCTGATTTTGGATCGCAGGCCGGCCGATTGTGTGCCGGCGTAAAGCACCAGGTTGAGACGGTCCAGCAGCGCCGGGACGTCCGTGGCCAGGGCGACTTCCTTGCTGTAGGCGGACCGGATATCGTTTCCGCTGCCGATGCCGGAGCCGACGGCGGCCTGCATGGTGTTGATATAGCCCGCCACCGAGACCTCGTCGGTCGCCTGGAATTCCGGCGCCAGCAGGCCCTTGGTGCCAAGAGCCGAGCGGGTCGGCACATAGCCCGGACGATAGAAGTTGAACACGGACGGCGAAGTCAGGGGCGATTGCCCCAGCGAGGTCGGCGCCGACGTCGCGCTCAGAAGCCAGTTGCCGCTCTGCGAGGCCGCTTCGAAGGTGCGCATCCAGTTGGCCAGGCGCACGATCGGCTCCTTAAGCTTGCCATAGGCGGCGTCGCCTGCCGAACGCGCCTCGCTGTCGAGCAGGATGGCCCGGACGACGGCGGCCATATCGCCGCGCACACCCGAACCGTTGTTGTTGAAGGTGGCGGCGACGCGACCGACATAGGCCGGGCTGGGGTTCGACGTCACCAGGCGCTGGATCAGCTGCTTTCCGATGAACGGGCCGACATTCGGATGGTTGAACAGGGTATCGAGGGCGGTTTTAACGTCGCCGACCGTATCGGCCGTGGTGGTGGCGGGAATATTTGTACCGAGGAAGCTCTTGGCCGATATCGAATGGTAGTTGTTATAGGCGATCATTGGCCGGATATGGCGATCGTCGTCCTTTGAGCCGCCGCTGAAGGTCGAATTGGTCGGCGTCGGATGATACCAGCTCAGTCCGGTAAAGACCTTGGCAAGGCCGTCGATGTCGTTCTGGCCATAGGTAGGCTGGGCGTTGCCGAACAGGTCGTTCTTCAGTGTTCCATCGTTATTCAGCAGATACAGGCCGATGGTCATCAGCTGCATGATTTCCCGGGCGTAGTTCTGGTCGGGATTGCGCCCGGTCCGGGTGTCTTCCTTCTGGTTGCCGCGATAGGTCAGGTACAGGCCCATGGCCGGGTGATAGGTTACGTCCTCCAGCAGGTCGCGGAAGTTGCCGAATGCGTGTTTGCCCAGCATGTCATAATATGAGGCATTGCCGCGCGGATCTTCGGTATCCGAGGCGAACGAAATGACAAAGATTTCCGACAGGGCGAACTTGACACGCTGACGCAACTGATCCGGCGCCGATGCGGCGAGGCTCCAGAAGCTTTCGTAGAACTGGCTGGCGCTGACGTTCGACGAAGGATTGGCGGCGCGGATTTCCGCCAGGCGGCGGTCCATCCAGGCAAGGTGCGGCGTCCCCGCGGACATGGCGACCTGCGCCGCGATCCAGTCGGAAAAGGTCGTGGTGGTGATGGCGGTAATGTCGGCGTCGGTGGCGCCGAAGCTGGCCTGCATGAGAAAACGGCTGGCCTCGGCCTGGGTCGGCCTGACGATAACGGGTGGCGGCGTCACGCCACCGCCTCCGCCCCCGCCTCCGGAGGAACCGCCGCCCCCTCCGCCGCCACAGGCGGTCAGCAGGGCCGTGCTGGACAAAGAAATTGCCGTTGCGACCTCTTTCCGTCGCATCAGCTTGCCGATAGTACGCCCGGCCTTACGCAAAACTGCACTCGTACGCATGATACTCGCCATAAACGCCCCCGCTTACAGTTTCTTTATATAATCGGTATCACAGGAATATGAATTAACGATTTCGTCAGGTGGCGAATCACGCGCTAACTACGTGTTTGTTTCGCATCTGCCGCCCCTTTGTGCGGATTGACTCGCCCGGCGCTTTGCTGTTGAAGGCGCGACATGCTCATCCAGTTCAAACGCCGCTTTTCCATGGCCCATCGCCTGCGCTTCGACCGCAATTCGAAGTGCATGACGCCGCACGGCCACAATGAGTTCGTGACCGTCGACCTGAAACCCAGGGCGGAGGCACGCGGTGTCGATTGGGGCGCGTCCAATTACGCCGCCAGCTTCGCCGACATGAAGCGCCACTGGCACGGCTTCGTCGATGATGCGCTCGATCATGCCTTCCAGCTGGGCCACGACGACCCGATGATCGGCTATTTTCAGATGCATGAGCCGGAACTGCTGCCGCGCCTGCTGATCATCCAGGGCGATCCTACGACCGAAGCCGTCGCCACGGCGCTCTACATGAAGCTCAACGCCATACTGGCCGTCCATCTGCCGGCCTTCGAATGCGTGCGTTTCGAGATCGAGGAAACGCCGACCAACAGCGTCATCCTGACATCCGGCGACATCGCCGCCTGCCCGATCCGGCTGGGGGAATGGTGCCACCGTCCCGACCTCAGCCTCAATGATCTCGTGCCGGCGGACGCCTGATATCCAGGTGTGACCGATCCGGCACCCTTTATGCCCGTTATGTAATTGCGGCTATGCAGTATGGCGCGCTCAGGCTAGGCTCAACCATCATCACTGCGTCCGAGTCCCATGAGCAAGCCCGCGCCCGCCAATCCGCCATTTCTCGCCGATCCGCGTAAGATCGTGTTCCTTAATTATCTGCTGCTGTTCCTGATGGTGCTGACGTTTGGTTTGACCGGCATTATCGCGCTCCTGATCGCCAGCTTCCGCGAGGACGACGCGCCCGACTGGCTGAAAAGCCACTATGTATTCCAGCGCCGAACCTTCTGGCTGGGGGTCGCGCCCATTGTCATCTGCTTCGTCGTCGGCCTTGTCCTGCGCGCCCAGGGCATCAGCAACCAGATCCTGTCGCTGGCCCTGGTCCTGGTCCCGCTCATCTACCTGGCCGGCCGCTGCGTGACCGGCTTCAATCACCTGCTCTACCACCGGCCCCACCCCAACCCGAAAAGCTGGATGGTCTAAGCTAGAGCGATATGCCAAAAAGTGTGCAGCGGTTTTTGGCGAATATCGCGACAAAACAAAATCTAGAGCGATATGGCGGTCCGAATTAAACGCATCATGCTCTAGGGACGCGGCGCCTTGCCGCCTTCCATTTCGAACAGGTTGACCGTGACGCCGTCATTGGTCACGTCGCCGGGCGCCTGGTCCGGCTTGCAGTCGCCGGTCCGCTTCGACTCGATGATGTAGTTTGTCACGCGGTTCATCTGCGGTATGGCGGCGCCGGTCGTCTGGACGCGCAGCTTCATGGTGTAGGCCGTGGCGAAATCGCCCGTGAAGGTTCCGGAATAGGCCTCCGCGCCGCCGTCCGGGACCCGGCAGGTCGTCATCACCTTCCAGCTGTCCGCGTCGATACGGCTGATCGACTTCGGCCCGCAGCGGTCGCCACCCAGGTCATTGCCGCGCAGGCCCAGACGGGCATCGGTCGCCCCGTCGATGCAGATTTGCAGGGTCTGGACGTCGTCGCTGCCATCTTCGCGCACTGATGTTTCCCACAGTCCCGGCTGACGCGCCGGCAGGACCTGCATCGGGCGCGGCGCGACGCTGACGGCGGACATCACCCTGACGGGTTCTGATTTTTTAGGGGGTTCGGGCTTCTTCCCGCATCCGCCAGCCATGGCTGTGACGGCAAGGACGCAACAAAACGCTGACCGGTAAACGGTCTTGGACATAGCGGATTCCCCTGAAAGTGGAAGCTAGAGGTAGGGGAATGCTTGAGTCCACTCCAGTCACATTTCCGCGTGAACGACCGCGAACAGGCAGTCGTCCACAGGGAAATTCAGGGATGGTCCTTAGTTCTTTTTCTTGGAAATGACCTGCAGGGTTTGCAGGGTACGCGGCAGTTCGTCGGCCAGACGGCGGCAGATTTCACGCGCGCCGATCGAGTAGACTTCGCCGCCGTCGGCGATTTCCGTCGCCATCTTGGCCGTGGCGTCGAGCAGCAGTTCGAACTCGCCGATCTGCTCACGCGCCAGGGCACGCGCCTCTTCCTGCAGGCGCTTGACGCGCTGGGTGCGGGTTTCGCGCGGCGCGGTGGCCACCGAGGTGACGATCTCTTCGCCGACGAGCTTGTGCGTCGCCACGGCGGTCGCCGCCATCTGCGCGGGCAGGCTGACCATCTTGTCACCGCTTCCGTTCTTGGCGCCGTTCATGGCTCCGTTGACGCCATTCACGCCGTTCGTGCCGTTGATCACGGGCCCCAGAGCGATCTCTTTAGAGACGGGCGGCACCACATTCAGTCTAGTCCTACGCATCCATTCACCCCAGTTGGCTCAGCGCCCGTTCAAAACGCCGCGCAAGTGTTGCCCGATGATTAAGACCAGACTAAAAAGTCACGGTTAATAATCGATTTATTTCGAGACACCGCCGGCCTGCCTGGTGCATGGGATGCACAGGCCGGGCCAGTCGCGCTTTCGTGAGGTTAAGGTCGCGCGATTTGATATAAAAATCCAGTATGAATATGTCCAAATAGGCCGTAATTCGCGCGTTTGGGGTGCGGTTGCGTATGGATTGAAACCTGTACGCAACACTTTCTTCCAATTTTCCGGAAACTTTTCACCCTTCGCAACGCCTTGGTTAATCTGGGTGTTAACCAGTGCACACAAATTTGTCGCAAATTCGCGATCAATCAATTCCCAAAATGGGGAAATAAAAACACCGTTCGTCTTACCGCACAATGCCCTGGCGCGCCAGCAAGGCCACATACCCGACAAGACAGGCCAGAATCACCGTGACAATCGCCGGCATTGGCCACATTACCCCCATGGCGGCGCGCCCGTCCGACAGGGCATAGGCATGAAAAACGTAAGCGGCCGTGCCCGCCGTGGCGACGCCCAGCAGAAGGCCTGCGAGCTTGCGACGGAACAGGAATGCGACGCCCCCCGCCAGCGCTCCCCATACCGAAACCGTCCAGGCCACGGTTACCCATATAGGCAGTGTGTTGAAATAGGCCACCTGCGCCGCCGTCATGCCGGATGACTCATAATAGGCGTCGCCCTGCACGACGCTCGAAACATAGTCGAACGTCGCCAGCCCGTTCCACAGTACCAGGACGAGGGCCACGGCCCAGAAATGCCAAGGCGCCCCCGGTTTATTGTCAGCGGTCATGATTGCCTCCCTTTGTCGATGACATGATCCACCGGCCAAACAGCACAACATGCGACTGGCGTCGTCCTTCCCTGCAGGCGAGAACCCGCCAGGACCTGACAGGCTCGCAAAAAATGCTATGGGTTGAAAAAGCAGAGGAAACAGCATGCAGGAGGCGGTGATTCTCATCACGATGGCGATGGCCCTGGGTCAGGCCGCGCTCTGCCTTAGCCTGCTCCTGATGCGTTCACGCGGCCCCGCTGACCTGCCGCTCGCGGCCGTATTCGTCGCCGCGCTTATGATCGCCCTCCCGCAGCCGGTGGCGGAGCTGTTTCCCTCAGCCGCGCCGCTCTTCACCGCCCTCAGCCTGCCAGCGCACCTGGGCATGGCACCGGCGCTATGGCTCTATGTCGAGGCGCTGACGGCGGAGACACCGTGGCATCCCCGGCGCCGTCACGCCTGGCACGCCATACCGGCCGCACTTGGCGTCCTGGCCCTGCTATGCGTCATCGCCCTGCCGGCGGCAGAGCGCGATGCCATGCTGGTGCGCGGTGAAATGGTGCCCTTACCTTTCGCCCTGTTCACCGCTGTCTTCATATTCGCACTGGTCCTGACCTGGATAGGCCAGACCGTCGCCTATGGCTGGCGCCTTCTCCGCCGCCTCGCCCGTTATCGCCTGCGGCTGATGGACCTCTTTGCCAATAACGACCAGAGGGAGCTTCGCTGGGTCAGCGTGCTTGTTATGATCATGGCGATCATCTGGGGACTGGCCCTGATCCAGGTCATTCTCGACAGCACCATCAACGTCGCGCTGATATCTCCCGCCTGGCTTCACGGTCTGGGCCTGATGGCCTTCTGGGCCTTTGCCGTCTGTGGGCTGCGGCAAAGCCCCGGCTTCGCGGGCCGCTACCTGCCCGAACCCGAAACTCCGGCGGCGCCCAAAACGCCTCAGCAGAAATATCAGAAATCCGCGCTTGGCCCCGAACAGGCCCGGCGCGTCGCCAGCCGCATTGAAGCCGCCATGCGCGAGGACCGGCTGTTTCTCGATCCCAACCTGTCCCTGCAGAAGCTGGCGGCGCATATCGCGGTCGCCCCCAACACCATCTCCCAGACCCTGAACGAGACTCTGGGCGAAAACTTCTTCGCCTATGTCAATCGCTGGCGCGTCGAAGCCGCCCAGCCCCTGATCCGGACAAGTGATCGGACGGTGCTCGATATCGCGCTCGAGGTCGGCTTCAACTCGAAGTCCGCCTTCTACAAGGCCTTCAAGGCGACGACCGGCGTCACGCCCGTCCAGTATAAAGAGAAGTCCTAATTCGGCTGGGCGCCGTCCAGCATATCCTTGGCGAACTCCAGGTCGAGCAGCTTGAGCCGCTTGATCTCGTCGCGCAGCCGGGCGGCGGTCTCGAACTCCAGATTGCCGGCGGCCTCGCGCATCTTGGCCTCAAGGTCCTTGAGCGTCGCCTGGAAGTTCGAGCCCATGAACGGCTTGGCGTCCTTTTCGGCCACGCCCATCGGCACCTGGACGCGGTCGCCCTTTTCGTACGGGCTGTCGAGGATGTCGCTGATGCCGCGCTTGACCGATTCCGGCGTGATGCCATGTTCGGCATTGTAGGCCTGTTGCTTCTCGCGGCGGCGGTTGGTTTCGGCGATCGCCCGCTCCATAGAGCCGGTCATCTTGTCGGCATAGAGGATGACGCGGCCGTCGACGTTCCGCGCCGCCCGGCCGATCGTCTGGATCAGCGAGGTTTCCGAACGCAGGAATCCTTCCTTGTCGGCGTCGAGGATGGCGACAAAGCCGCATTCCGGAATGTCGAGGCCTTCGCGCAGCAGGTTGATGCCGATTAGCACATCGAAGGCGCCCAGGCGCAGGTCGCGGATGATCTCGATCCGCTCAAGCGTATCGACATCGGAGTGCATGTAGCGGACGCGGACGCCCTGCTCGTGCATATAGTCGGTCAGGTTCTCGGCCATCTTCTTGGTCAGCACGGTGACCAGCGAGCGGTAGCCGTGCTTGGCGACCTCTCGAACCTCGGCGATGACGTCATCGACCTGGTTGAAGCCGTCCTTGTGCACCGGGCGGATCTCGACCGGCGGGTCTATCAGGCCGGTCGGGCGGATGACCTGTTCAGCAAAGACGCCGGAGGTCCGCTCCAGCTCCCAGTTGCCAGGCGTCGCCGACACATAGATCGACTGGGGCCGCATGGCGTCCCATTCCTCGAACTTCAGCGGGCGGTTGTCGATGCACGACGGCAGGCGGAAACCGTATTCGGCCAGGACCGACTTGCGCGCATAGTCGCCGCGATACATGCCGCCGATCTGCGATACCGAGACGTGGCTTTCATCGACGAACAGCAGGGCATTGTCGGGCAGGTATTCGAAGAAGGTCGGTGGCGGCTCGCCCGGACCGCGCCCGGTCAGGTAGCGCGAATAGTTTTCGATGCCGGCGCACGAACCCGTCGCCTGCATCATTTCGATGTCGAAGGTGGTGCGTTGCTCCAGGCGCTGCGCTTCCAGAAGCTTGCCCTCGGCGTGCAACTGCTCCAGGCGCGTCTTCAGTTCGGCCTTGATGCGATCGACCGCCTGGTTGAGGGTCGGGCGCGGCGTCACATAGTGGCTGGCGGCATAGACCTTCAGATCGCGCAGGTCGACAATCTTCTTGCCGGTCAGCGGGTCGAATTCGGAGATCGACTCGATCTCGTCGCCGAACATATTGATACGCCAGGCCCGATCCTCGTAGTGCGCCGGGAATATCTCGATGACGTCGCCGCGCCGGCGGAAGGTGCCGCGTTCGAACGCCTGGTCGTTGCGCTTGTATTGCAGCGCCACCAGGTCGGCGCGCAGCTGCGCCTCGTCGATCGTCTGGCCGACCTTCAGGTCGAAGGTCATGGCCGTGTAGGTCTCGACCGAACCGATGCCGTAGATACACGAGACCGACGCCACGACGATGACGTCGTCGCGCTCGAGGATCGCCCGCGTCGCCGAGTGGCGCATGCGGTCGATCTGTTCGTTGATCGACGAGTCCTTCTCTATATATGTGTCGGTGCGCGGGACGTAGGCTTCGGGCTGGTAGTAGTCGTAGTAGGAGACGAAATACTCGACCGCGTTGTCGGGAAAGAAGGCCTTGAACTCCGAATAGAGCTGCGCCGCCAGTGTCTTGTTGTGCGCCAGGATGAGGGCCGGCCGCTGGGTCTGCTCGATGATCTTGGCCATGGTGAAGGTCTTGCCCGAGCCCGTGACCCCCAGCAGGACCTGGTCGTGCTCGCGCGCCTCGATCCCCTGCAGCAGTTCGGCGATGGCGGTCGGCTGGTCGCCCGCCGGCTCATAGGGCGCGGCCAGCCGGAACTTGCGGCCGCCTTCGGACTTGTCGGGGCGCACGGGCCGGTGCGGCACCCAGGTCGCTGCCATGGGAGTAAAGTCGGCGATGAAAGCGCCGGAATTGTCGGAGAAGCCGGAAGGCGGTGCGGAACGGGGCATGAACGGCAACATAAGGACGGAGCAAAAAATTGAAAGAGGCAAGCGCATGCCTGTGGAAATCAAAAAAATTTGAGCCCCACCCTGCCCTTGCGGCAGCTTAACCATTACCCTGCCACCCGGCCACGCCAAAACTTGTCAGCGCCGTCGCCGGTCTTTCCGGATTTTTCACCACGATTCAGTCGCTTAAAATCGTAACCCGATCGGCTTCGGTTTCCGTTCTGGTAAAAATGCGGTCGAAATGCTTCCTTAACGGTTTCTTAAATTGAGTTTTAACTGAAGAGCGAAATGACTATAGTGTTTTCGGAAATAATAACGTTGAGAAAGTCCGTATAGATTAAATATCAAATACTGGCGAAAACATGTCAATATATGTGCGAATGACTGTCACAAACGCTCTGCATGTGCTTGCATAAAGAGCCGATAAAATACCAAACAACTATAGCTAACATCTTGTTAACCATAACTGAACACATTTTCGCCACAATTGGCCCGTAAGAGCCGGACTTGCCGGGCCCAGAGAGACGAGGTTTGCCACCCTTGTCCTGTCCGGCTACCCGATCTGGAGAAATGACGGATTCATTCTCCGGATGCCTTTCCGGGGGGCCTCTTTTGCCCTCGTCACACAGGATAGACAGCGTTGAGCTCGATAACCATGGCGCGCTACCGGATGCGCGCCCTTATGGCAGCATCTTCCATAGGCCTGCTGGTTGGCGCGTCCGCGGGCGCGGCCTATCTCGGCGGCCGCCTTGCGCGTCAGGCCGACGCCAGCAGCAATGCCGCCCGCGTCTTGCAAATGACCGAACTGAACGGCGACGTTTCGCCGTCTTCGGCCCTGGGCATCGCGCCTTTGAATCAAACCGCGCTTGGCATCGCCACGCGCTTCGCCCCATACGGCGGCATGTCCGGCGGTGCCGCGGAAGCTTCGGCGACCGCGCCGACCCTGGCCGCCATGCGCGTGTCCGAAGACATCCGTTCGCAGAAGGGCCTGGTGGTCCGCGCCAGCGAAACCGTTCCGGCCTCGCCGCTTGCCGCGCTCAAGACGACCCCGCTGGTCGCCTCGGTGCGTCCCGCCGCCGCCATGGTCTTCAAGAAGGCCAGCCAGAACGATTCGGACTGCCTGGCCCAGGCCGTTTACTACGAAGCGCGCGGCGAAGGCATCGACGGCATGCGCGCCGTCGCCCAGGTCATTCTCAACCGCGTCCGCCATCCGGCCTTCCCGAAGTCGATCTGCGGTGTCGTCTACCAGGGCGCCAACCGCCGCATCTCGTGCCAGTTCAGCTTTACCTGCAACGGCATGATGGGCCGTCCGGTGGAAGCCTATAACTGGCGCCGCTCGCGCGAAGTCGCCGCCGCCGCGCTGGAAGGCTACGTCATGAAGTCGGTCGGCACCGCCACCCACTTCCACGCCACCTATGTCGCGCCGGGCTGGTCCAACACCATGGTCCGCGTCGGCACGGTCGGCAGCCATGTCTTCTACCAGTTCCGCGGCCGTGGCTCGCGCATCGACAACAGCCTCGAGTCCGTTCAGACCTCAGAGTCTCCGGCGGTGCTGGTCCAGGCCAGCACGACCGAAACGGTCAAGCCGAGCGACGCCTTGAACGCGGCGCAGGTAACGGCTGCTCCGGCGGCGACACCCGCAACGACCGCGCCGACAGGCGAAGCCCGCGCCCAGCTGGTCTCGGCGGTCAACAAGGCGGACGCCGCCCAGAGTCAAGCCAAGGCCATCCCGGTCAAGACTGTCATCACCGGCAAGTCCGCCCAGGAAATCGTCGCGGAAGTAGCGCTGCGCCCCGAAGGTGGCACGCAGTAAGATCACACCGACCGATTCGTATCAAAGCCCGGCCATCGCGCCGGGCTTTTTATTTCATTCCAGGCAATGGGACACCGATGTCGGTCTTTGTCCCGATTTGCGACAAAATCGATAACGTTAGGATTTCAACAACCTTAATCTGACAGTTTGGCCCAAACGCACGCCATTCCCGCGTCCGCATAACAGATTGACAACCCATATCTACGTTAAGTCAGGGGCCAAAATGACGAAACAGAGTGCCACAAAGCCGGCTGTTGGACTGAATATCTCCAACTGGCCGTTCACCATCAAGTTCATGGCGCCCGCAGCCGTGGCGACCGCCGTTATGGCGATCCTGACCGGCGGCGCCATCTATGTCATGAACGGCCAAGGCCAGACCATCGACCGCATCAACAATGTCGCCATGCCGGAAATCGTAAAGATCGCCGACATCAAGGCCGACATCAAGGAAGCCAACGGCGACCTGTACAACGCCCTGCTGACCAAGGCGACCAATCCGGGCGCCAATGCCTCGGCTGACGTCGCCAAGGTTACCGAGGATCTCGGCAAGATTTCGGACCGCGTCAAGCAAAGCGCCGACACGGCAACGGATGCGACGCAAAAGAAGCAACTGAACGATCTGAACAAGGAAGTGAAGACATATAAGGAAGCCGTCGAATTCGCCGGCTCCGTCATGGACGTCGATTTCGCTTCGGTCGGTCCGATGATGTCGCAGTTCGACGACGGCTACGCCAAGATGTCGGACCTGTCGGACAAGATCATCGAAGGCAGCAAGACCTCCGCCGCCAAGGCGGCCGCCGACGCCAAGGCTGCACAGGCAACCGGCATCACCTTCCTCACCATCTTCGCCGTCATCATGGCGTGCTTGTCGGGCGGCATCGCCTTCCTGTTCTCGCGCATGACCGTCAACGGCATCAACCGCATCGCCAAGACGACCGAGGAACTGGCCAACGGCAACCTCAATGTCGACATCCAGGCCCTGGCCCGCAAGGACGAACTGAAGTCGGTCGTCGACAGCCTCAACGTGTTCAAGTCGAATGCCGAGGAAAAGGAACGCCTGATGGCGATCGAGGCGGCCACCGCCAAGACCCGCGAAGAGCGCGCCCGTCAAATGTCCGAACTGGCCGAACGCTTCCGCCACGAAGCCCAGGATATGCTGGACGCCCTGTCCAATGCGGCCTCGGACCTCGACGCCAACGGCCGCACCCTGCTGACCATTGCCGGCGAGAATGAGCGCCGTTCGCAATCGGCCGTGTCGTCGATCCGCAACTCGGCCGACAACGTCCAGAACGTCGCCTCGGCCACGACCGAACTGTCGGCCTCGATCGGCGTCATCGGCGACCAGGCCGTCCGCTCGGTGGAAATCGCCGCCGAAGCCGTGTCGGAAGCCGACCGTACCAACGAGTCCATGGCTGAACTGAGCCGCGCCGCCGACCAGATCGGTGAGGTCGTCGACCTCATCAACGCCATCGCCCAGCAGACCAACCTGCTGGCCCTGAACGCCACGATCGAATCCGCCCGCGCTGGTGAAGCCGGCAAGGGCTTCGCGGTCGTCGCCTCGGAAGTCAAGTCGCTGGCCCAGCAGACCGCCAAGGCCACCGATGAAATCCGCGATCGCATCAAGGACATCCAGGCGGCCGCGCAGAATGGCGTCAACGCCATTCGCGGCATCGGCGAGACCATCAAGCACATGAACGAAATCGCTTCGTCCATCGCCGACTCGGTCCATCAACAGGGCGACGCCACCAACGAAATCGCGCGCAACGTCAACGAAGCGTCGGACGGCACCTCGATGGCCTCGTCTTCGGTCGCCCAGCTGTCGGCTTCGGCGGCGGACACCGAAAAGGCTTCGACCGAAATGCTCGGCGCCGCAAACCAGCTGACCAAGCGCACGGAAGCCATGAGCGAGAACATCCGCCGCTTCCTGGCGGAACTGACCGCGGCTTAAAAACGCCGGTCCAGCCGACCTCGCAAGGCCCTGCAGGCCGGCCCGGACTGACAACAAGGAGACGCTGGCAACAGCGTCTCCTCAGGCTACTGACAAACCCCCTATCTTTTTTGAGAAGGGCCAATTGCCACAATTTGATTCCGATATGTTCACCGCTTGATTCCGAGACGTTCCGTGAATCAGGTGGCAATATACCGCATGAAAATTGTCCACAGACTTTGTCAGCAGCCTGAGGAGACGCTGGCAACAGCGTCTCCTTTTTTTGTTGCAAAAATTTTGCTGCAACCGCGAAATGATTCACGTCGTATTAAACCTGAAGTCGTAAGAAGCGCTTCGTGACTGACACCGATGTCACCGCTACCGCCGTAGCGCTCCCGTAGAATCGCGTACTGAGAAAGACTCTGCAAAATGCGTAACCTGTCCCGCAATGTCCTCCTGGCCGCCACGGCCGCCCTCGCCTTCTCCTTCACCGCCGCAAGCGCCTTCGCCGAGTGCGACGAAGGTCAGGAAACCCAGATCGGCAAGGCCATCGCTTCGGCCGCCGCCGCCAAGATCACTCCGGTCCTGAACGGAACCGGCAAGCAGATGCTGTCGCTGGAAACCTGCGATGCCGCCGGCGCCAAGGTCAGCGCTGAATTCAAGTACAACATCATTGGCGCCGATGGCCTTTACTGGGCCGAAGGCAAGGCCAAGCTGGCCGGCGGCGCCGTCGCCGAGCTGACCCTGACCAAGCTGAGCCCGAACCTGGCCTCGGCTTCGGCTTCGAAGGGCGTTAAGCTGGCCGCCAACTAAGCCTGTGTCGCAGCGCAAAATAAGCGGAGGCCATATAAACTGGCCTCCGCTTTTTTGTGTCCGCGTTTGGCGCGATGGTCGCCGCGTTCAATAATCTTATTGTGTGAGCCGATTACGTTTTCAGGCAACGACATGAAACGGGTAAAAAGCTAGTCGTGCGGTAAAATGGGCCGAAAAATTTTTTGGTCAGATGCCGGCGCGGTATTCACCATTAATTATTTGGTCCTTGAGGACAAGGCCCTGCTTTCGGCCGCGTTAATCAAGCTTGCCCAGGGGTTTACAGGCCAGTTTACTGAAACTTATCCTATTTCGTTTAGTCTGGCCCTACCCTGAAGAACATCAAGGAGTTACCCAGATGATCAAAAACCTTATTATCGCTGGCGGTATTGCCGCCATGGCCCTCACCGCCGGCAGCGCCTTCGCCGGCGAATGCAGCGAAGACCAGGAAGCCACCGCCGGTATGCTGGCCGCTGGTGTCGGCAAGGCCGCCGTCTCCAAGGTCATCGCCGTCACCGGCAAGCAGATGGTCAACATCTCGAGCTGCGACTTCCGCGCCGGCAGCTACATCGTTGACTTCAAGTACAATTTTCTGGCGGCTGACGGCCTGTACTGGGTCGAACTGAACGCCAAGTTTGACGGCACGGGCGGCAACGCCACGACCAAGGTCAACAAGGCCAGCCCGAACATGGCCGCGGCGGAAGCCAAGGCCGGCGTCAAGCTGGCTTCGAACTAAGCTTGACCCGACAGAGCAACGGAGCTTCCCGCTCCGCCTGGTGAATTCAGGGATGCTGACATGATAAGGCCCTCCGCATGCGGAGGGCCTTATTTATTTACCGGTTCAGCGCCGCCTTACTTGCGTTCGAACGGCCGGAAGTCCTGCGGACGGCTGATATTGCGCGGCGATTTGTCCGAACCCGATCGTGGACTGCCAAACAGGCCGCCAAACAGGGCAAACGAAGTCATTGCATGTTGTTTCTTGTCTTGGTCTTGCATGGTTTTGCGTCTCCTTTTCCTAATGCACACGGACCAGAAGACGCGTCGCAAACTCCCAGGGGCTTTCACCCTCACAGCCGTCGTCGCGTCGAAGTTGAGTGTGCCACAATTGAACAGGATTGCAATCATTAATCCGAATACGGATCAATTAATTTTCTACATTGTCATTATATAATTGATATTATTGAATATAATTTTTCCGCAAATTCAATTTCATGCGATTCTTAGCCAAGAAGGCTTTTAACGGACATGTTCACGCTAAACTAACCCTATGGGCCTATGCTGCCCACGAACCCAGAAGGGGTTTGCGTCAGGAGTTCTCCGCGTCCTATGTCCAAATCGGTCATTGTCCTGGGCAGCGCCGTTGTGTCCGCCATTGCCGCCTGCTTTGGCATGCTGTCTCTCAGCGACGGCTTCCGTAGTCCGCAGACCCATGCCACATCCGTCGTCGTGGCCTCCCCCGTCGCGTCGGAAACCCGTTCGGAAGCCGATACGGCCAATCCGCATACCACCGCGATACCCAAGGCGGCGGACGGTCATTTCTGGGCCAATGCGGTCGTCAATTCCAAGGCGGTGCGCCTGCTGGTCGATACCGGCGCCACCGTCGTCGTCCTGACACCTGCCGATGCCCAGCGCCTGGGCTTCGACCTCAAGACCCTTCCCTTCGATCACACGGTGTCCACCGCCAATGGCGAAACCACGGCCGCCCTGGTCAACCTGGCCAAGGTCGGAGTAGGCCAGAGCGAAGTGCGCAATGTCGATGCGCTGATCGTCAAGGACGGGCTGGAAACCTCGCTGCTGGGCATGAGCTATCTCGGCCGTTTGAGCCGGTTCGAGGCGACACCGTCGAGCCTGATCCTGCATCCGTAGCGCTTCTGTCCAGCAGACGCTTTTTTTTACCACGAACCACACGAACAGACACAAACGTTTTTATGTCCGTGCCTATTCGTGTGGTTCGTGGTTATCCCTTAAGCCTTCTCCGCCTCATACGCCTCACGCCGCAGACGGCCCGCCTCAATCGCATCGCGCACGGCATCGATGGCGCGGTCCAGCACCTCGAGCCCTGCCCCCGGCGCGATCGCATCGACGGTCATGATACGCCGGAAGGCGCGAGCACCGGGTAAACCATGCATAACCCCCAGCATGTGCCGCGCCATGTGCGGCAAAGGCGTTCCGGCTTCAAGCTGCGCCTGCATGTACGGCCGGTAAGCCTCCAACGCCGCGAAAGGGCCGACATCATCGCCTTCGCCAAAGAAGCGCCGATCGACCTGCCCCAGCAGCGCCGGCTCATGATAGGCCGCCCGCCCCAGCATCACGCCGTCAACGTGCTGAAGATGCGCTTCGGCCTCATCCAGCGTGCCGATCCCGCCATTGATGCTGATGATCAGGTCCGGGTGGCTGCGTTTCAGTTCGTAGACCAGTTCGTAGTCGAGCGGCGGCACGTCGCGGTTTTCCTTGGGCGACAACCCTTTCAGCCACGCCTTGCGCGCATGAACGATAAAGGTGCCGACACCGGCGGTTTTACAGGCCTCGACCAGGGCGAACAGGCTGTCACGCGGCTCCTGGTCGTCGACGCCGATGCGGCACTTGACCGTGACCGGCAGGCGCGTCGCTTCGCGCATCGCCCGCATGCTGTCGGCGACCAATTGCGGCTCACGCATCAGGCAGGCGCCGAACGATCCCGACTGCACGCGATCGGACGGACAGCCGCAGTTGAGATTGACCTCGTCATAGCCCCAGTCTTCGGCGATCCTGGCGCATTGCGCCAGCTCAAGGGGCTCGGAACCGCCCAGTTGCAGGGCCACCGGGTGTTCGACATCGGAGAAACCCAGCAATCGCTCGCGGTCGCCGTGAATGACAGCCTTGGATGTTACCATCTCGGTATAGAGCAAGGCGCGCCGCGTCAGGACACGATGGAACGCCCGGCAATGCCGGTCAGTCCAGTCCATCATGGGCGCCACACTGAATCTATACGACTGATTTTCGGCCATTTTTAAGCAAACTCAACGAACTAAAGCGAAAACCGACACACCTGGAAAGACGCAAAGACGGCCTTTCGGCGCACGGATCGACCTTCATATCGAGGATATGACGGGGGTTGGCAAGCTTTCGGGGAATCAAAGGCGTTCAACCTGGACCGGCCTGCCGCCCCGTCGCCGACAGGCAACCCGTTCCAGACCGGTTCACTTCAAGAGCGGGCGAACAGGGGAGGTCCGGCCCTAGAGCGATATGCCAAAAAGTGTGCAGCGGTTTTTGGCTAAATATCGCGATAAAACAAAAACCTAGAGCATGATAGCGGTTCGATTTAAACGCATCATGCTCTAGCGGAACAAATCGCCCGTCTTCTCCGTTAAGCGACGAGTTTTTCCACGCTTGTCTTCACAGTCGCCGACGAAGAGGTCACGACTGCAAAGGCTTCCGTGATGCGCACGAGGCTTTCCTCAATCTCGTGAACCGCCGATACGGCCGATTGCATATTGCCCGAGATCTCGCCCGTGACGGCCTCCTGTTGCGCGATGGCGCTGGCGACATTGCCGACATTGGCAAGGACGTCGGTCATGGAGGTCGAAATGAATTCCAGCGCGGTGGCGACTTCAGCGCTCACGGCCTGGATCTTGTTGATCTCCTCGCCGATAGTCTTGGTCGAGGCCGCCGCCTGGTTGGCGAGATTCTTGACCTCCGAGGCCACGACGGCGAAACCCTTGCCGGCCTCACCCGCCCGGGCGGATTCGATCGTCGCGTTCAGCGCCAGCAGATTGATCTGCGAGGCGATGCCCTGGATGAAGGCCACGACATTGTTCATGGCGCCGGCGGATTCGGAAAGGTTGGCGGCGAAGCTGTTGGCGGTTTCCGTATGCTTGAAGACACCTTCGACGCTGGATTTGGCCGCCAGCATGTTGGAGCCGATGTCGCGCACACTGGCGCTCAGTTCCTCGGCGGCGGCGGCGACGGCACTGACGATCGAACTGGTCTCGGTCGAAGCGCTGGACGCACCCGACGCCATGTGGTTGGCCTCGTCCATCTGCGACAGGACGCCATTGAGCTGGCCGTCGATATCGCGGCTGATG
Organism: Asticcacaulis solisilvae; assembly: GCF_017875235.1. GTDB lineage: Bacteria > Pseudomonadota > Alphaproteobacteria > Caulobacterales > Caulobacteraceae > Asticcacaulis > Asticcacaulis solisilvae_A. The sequence continues at coordinate 287,212 of NZ_JAGGMI010000001.1, forward strand.
CCGTCATTGTACAGGCGGCGATTGACCTTTTCAGTCACATCCGTAGCAAACTTGACTACCTTGATGACCGCGCCCGTGTCGTCGAAAATCGGGTTGTAGGAGGCCTGGATGTAAACCGGGCGGCCGCCCTTGGCTATGCGCCGGTATTCCGCCGCGCGGAATTCGCCCCGGCCGAGCGCTTCCCAGAACAGGCGGTACTCGGCGGACCGCGTGTACTCGTCATCGCAGAACAGGCTGTGGTGGCGGCCCTGGATTTCGTCGAGCCGGTATCCCATCGTCTCCAGGAAGTTGTCGTTGGCCGTCAGGATGTGCCCATCCGTCGAAAATTCGATCACGGCCTGGGCGCGGCCGATGGCCATGACCTTGCCGGCGTGGTCAAGACTCAGCGCCTTCTCTTCGGTGACGTCCGATGCCAGCTTTACGATACGGACGACCTTGCCCTTGCTGTCGACCACGGGGTTATAAGAGGCCTGGAGCCAGACAATTCGGCCGCCCTTGCCGATGCGCTTGAATTCGCCGGTACGGAACTTGCCGGCGGCCATGTCTTTCCAGAAGTCGCGATAAGCCTGCGTCGCCGCGTATTCCGGAGTGCAGAATATGCTGTGGTGTTGCCCGGTGATCTCACGCTCGGCATAGCCGACCGCGTCAAGGAAGTTGCTGTTGGCGCGGACGATCCGGCCTTCGGGAGTGAATTCGATAATCGCCTGGGACGACTCGAGCGCTTCCACGAAGCGATCGGATGCCGTAGATCTGGAAAAAAACATGATACGCCACACTCCCGGTTGTTGGATTCCAGCTTTGACAACGCAATTGCCCGGCACTGCAATCGTTAGCAAAACGACCTGTGCCGCCAGCCTTACCCATCTGTGCGTTTATGCACGTAATCAATAAAAATGCTTAATTGCTAAATATTCGTAATTCGGGTTGCGACTTTGAAAAAATAAGCGAGTCGCAAAGGCCCACATTCAGAAATCCAATTGGAACCCCGCAGCCTGTAAGCGATTCAAGTGCTTACAAGCCATAAGATGTCGGCGAATTCCGCCAATGTTAGACGGTGACCAGGCCCAGGGCGCCGTTCGTCTCTACGACATCGAAGCGCTGAACGGCGTTACTGGAAAAGTCCCGCGACGTGATGGTGCTGACGCCCATCCACTCGCCCGTCGCGCCTTCGGCGGTCAGGCGCAGACGCAGGAAGCCATTATGGCCATCATCAGCGGCGACAATCTCCGGGTTCTGCTTCGCCATGGTCGCCGCCAACTGCAGGTCAGGCAGCCAGCTGTCGAGATAGCGCGTCGGACTGGTGACCGAGGTCACGCCGAATTCGACGGCCGTCCGCTTGCCGGCTGCGTCGTTCAGTTCGTTGGCCCACGCCGTATGGCTGTCGCCGGAGACGACGATTGTGCGCGCACCCGCCGCCTTGATCAGGTCGTAGAGACGCTCGCGTTCGGCGGGATAGCCGTCCCAGGCGTCGAGATTGAGCGGCAGGGCGATGTCCTTGGTAAACAGGCCAGCCATGACGCCGACCCTGGTACGCAAGCCTTCCGGCAGGGCCGCCAGCAGGGCGGCAACTCGGTCCTGGCCCATCAATCCGATCAGGTCGGGGCCCGGCGCACGCGCCATGATCATCTGGCTGCCCAAAATCTGCCAGCGCACGCCGGCGGCCGTCGAGGCCTTCAGCGTATCGCCCAGCCACTGGCTCTGCGTCGCGCCCAGGAGTTCGCGCTTGGGATCGTTCAGCCTGGCGCGGAAGCCGGCATAGTCGGGCTTGCCGTCGATTATCCGGATATCTTCGAACTCGAGCTGCTTGGTGCGCGCCAGCAGACGTGTCTCCATCATGACCAGTTCGGCGACCTGGCCGAAGCGGAAGCTGCGGTAGATGGTTTCAGCCAGTTGGCCCGGGCCTGCATCGCGGATCGGCATCCACTCGCGATAGGCCCTGAGCGCCGCCGCCTTGCGCGCCCACCAATCGCCTTCGCCGGCATTGTGGTTCTGGGCGCCGTCGGTCCACGGATTGTTGGTGATTTCGTGGTCATCGAAGACGCAGATCCACGGTGCACGGGCGTGGGCCGCCTGGAGATCCGGATCGGCCTTGTATTGCGCATGACGCGTGCGGTAGTCGCTGAGGCTGACGATCTCATAGACCGGCTGCGGCGCCCGTCCAAGCGTCCGGCCATTGCCCATGCCGTAGTCGTCGGGAGCGGCGCCGTATTCGTAGATATAGTCGCCGAGGTGCACGACGGCGTCGAGGCGGTCCATGTCGGCAATGGCACCGTAGGCGTTGAAATAGCCGTTGGGATAGAGGGAGCACGAAGCGACAGCCAGCACGACGTCGGTCGCCTGTTCCGGCAGGGTGCGCGTCCGGCCTGTCGGCGAAGTCACGCCCTTGCAGGTAAAACGGTAGACATAGTCGGTGCCGGGCTTGAGGCCGGCAGCGTCGATTTTCACCGTGTAGTCGCGTTCAGCGTCCGTAGTGAAGCGGCCCTGCGCCACCGGCCTGGCGAAGCTGTCGTCGGTGGCGACCTGCCACATGACTTCGGTTGCCTTGGTAAGGCCGCTGACCCGTGTCCACAGGATGACGCGGTCGACCAGCGGATCACCCGAAGCCACCCCGTGATCGAAACGAATACCGGTGCTGGGCGCCGGCTTCGAGCCGCCGAATGCGGGAATAGCTGAGGTACTGCCCAGGGCAAACAGGGCGTGGCGGCGGCTGATAGGCATGGGCGGTCTCCCTTTTGGGGATAGCTGATGTCCTGGTTGCGCTTAATCCGCTTTGATGACAGGGATTTGACGAAGAAATTAAGAGACTGCGAAACGATTGCGCGCCGCGACCGCCGTGTCGGTAAAGTCACTGAACACGCCATCGACGCCCATGCCGAACAGGTCGAGATACTCCCGCGCCGTATCGCCCTTATAGTAGGCGTCCAGGCGATCGTTGCGCAGGGTCCAGGTGATAACCTTCAGGCCGGCGGCATGGGCGTTGGCGACGATCTCAGGCCGGCGGACCATATCCGTGCCCACGGGCGCCATCAGCCAGCGCTTCCACGACGCGACATAGTCGGCGTAAGTCCCGACCTCCTTAAGGCCCTCGGGCGTCAGCAGGTCGGCATAGGTACCGGCGCGCCCCGAAGCGGCCCAGTCAAACGGGCGGTCGTCCGGCGCCTTCAGGACGACATTGCCGATGGCGTCGATATCGCTGCCGCTGACCAGCTGCAGCAGGCGCACCGGCGTCGCTTTACGCAGGGCTTTCAGATTACCCTGTTCGAACGACTGGATAATGACTGGTGAGGAAGCCTTGTTCCAGCCGGCGCGGTCGAGCATCGCGACCAGCTTTTCCTCGATGCCCAGGCCGTTCATGCGGTGCAGAGTCGGTAACTTGATCTCCGGCGCGATGCCGATGACGCGGCCGGTATCGCGCGCCCGCGCCTGGGCCAGGTCGATGACCTCCGCAAGCGTGAGGATCTCATACTTGCCGTCCTCGGCGTGGCTGCGATCGGCGAAGACTTGCGTGGCGCGCAGCGTCTTGATTTCGGCCAGGGTGAAATCACTGACGAAGAAGTCCGTGATTTCGATCGCGCCCAGCTTCAGCGTGCGTTTGCGATCGGCGAATTCGGGGTGCTTCAGGATGTCGGTCGAATCGGTCAGGACCGGATCGTGGCGGACAACCAGCACGCCGTCCCTGGTCGACACCACGTCGGGCTCGATATAGTCCGCGCCCATCTTGATCGCCATTTCATAGGCCGGAAGCGTATGTTCGGGCAGATAGCCCGACGCGCCGCGGTGCGCGATGACCAGTGGCTTTTGCCGTTCGGCGGCGGTGGCATGTCCTGCAGAAAGGGTCAAGGCAGCGGCTCCGGTCGTCAGCAACTGGCGGCGGTTCATGATGGCGCTCCGGAAGAAAAAGCGCCAGCCTGCGACATTCCGCAGGCTGGCTTTCAGTTTACTGGGTTAGTGGAAATCTGTGACGCTTTTTTCGTCAACCTTAGCCAACCCTAGAAGGTCTTGCGCAGCGAGACGAACATCTGGCGCGGCGCGCCGGTCAGGATGGTCTGGCTGGTGCCGCCGGCGTCACTGTTGACGAAGCCGTTCGAACCGATGGTCGAGATGTACTGTTCGTCCGTCAGGTTGGTGACGTTGAACTGGACCGTCAGGCCCAGGTCGACGAAGCGGTAGCCGACCGACAGGTCAGCGATCGTGCTGCCTTCGACCAGGCCGCCGACGTTTTCATAGGTGTAATAGCGCTCACCCGTGAAGTTGGCCGACAGGGCGCCGAACACCTTGCCGTTGTCGTAGCTGAGTTCGCTCTTCAGCATGTTCTTCGGCGTGTTGACGACGGTCTTGTCTTTGGTGCGGGCCTTGATCGTGCCGTCGGCCGCGACGACGTCGTTGCGATACTTGGAGTCGTTGTAGCTATAGGCGCTGTAGATCTTCCATTCCGGCGTGATGCGGAAGGTGCCGGCCAGCTCGATGCCGGTCGTCTTGACGCCGCCGACGTTCGACAGCACCGGCGCGTTACCGATGATGCCGGCGCCCTGGGCGACCGCCAGGATGCGGTTGTCGAAGTCGACCGAGTACAGGGCGGCGACGCCCTGGAAGCGGTTGTTGCGGACGCGTAAGCCGCCTTCCAGCGTCTTGGAGGTTTCCGGCTTCAGGTTGTCACGGACGAAGTCGATGTTCGCCTGCGACTGCGAGCTGAACGGGCCCGAGGTGGCGGCCGAGACGTAGGCGTTCATGTTCTCGCTGTAAGAACCGAACAGCTCGTAGCCATTGCCGAGTTCATAGACGGCGCCGATCTGCGGCAGGAAGCTGTCTTCCGACTTCAGTTCGGCCGCAATATTGCCGCCGACCTTTTGCTTGACGGTGTTCTCGACGCTCAGCGCCTTGAAGCCGTAATTGACCTTCAGCGCTTCGCTGATCGTCCAGGTGTCCTGGACATAGGCTTGCGTAGTCTTGGTCGTGAAGGCGTATTCCCACTGGGTGCGGATCGGGTTTTCCTGGAAGCCCAGGCTGTCGCGCTTCGGCGCCGTCAGGTTTTCGGCGTAGAAGCGGCGGGCCTGGTTGAAGTCATTGTCTTCAACCCACAGTCCAGCCGACACCTGGTGAGCCCCCAGGTCGAAATTGATACCGCCGATGAAGCCGGTACGGTCGATGTCGTATTCCGTCGTGCGGATCGACAGCGGGGCATTGTCCTGGGTGGCGCCGGCGACGCCCCAGTTCGGCGACACTGTGTACGGCGTGACCCACAGGCCCTGGCCTTCGTTCTGGTGGTTATAGACGGTGCCCGAGACCGACACCATGTCCGACAGCGGCGTCTTGAAGCTCAGGGCCATCAGGGTGTCGTCGCGCACGCCGCCGCCATAGTAATAGGCGTCGTCAGGGTTTTCGACGCCGTAGGTGGCATACGGGTTCGTGCCCGTGCCACGCCAGTAGCCCGAGGCCGGGTCCAGCGTACCGGTCGGATTCAGTGTCGCGTGGTAATAGTTGGCCGGGTTGTTCAGCACCGAAGCGACGCCGATGGCCTTGGCGTAATCGGGCTGGAAGTTGTCCCAGTCATAGCCCAGGCGGTCGATCATGGCGAAGGACAGGTCCTGATAGTCCTGTTCGCGGCGTTCCGAATGGTTGACGAAGGCGGTCAGGTCGCCCTCACCCACGGGCAGCACCCACTTGGTGTCGGCCTGGAACTGCTTTTGCTCGCCGCCACCCTTCCACTTGTCGGTCTTCTGGTCGGCAACCGACACAAAGCCGCGCAGGCCGTTCAGGCTGTCGATCGCGCCGGTTTCAAAGCGGCCATAGGCGCGGTGCATGCTGTCCGAACCCATGGTGACGGCCAGTTCGCCGCCCATGATTTCCGACGGGTTGCGCGAAACGAACTTAAGCGTGCCGCCCAGGTTCGAAGAGGTCGCCGAATCGAGCGAGCCGGCGCCCTGCGCCATGTCGATACGGGCGATGTCTTCGTTGATGATGGCGCGCGAAACGTGCAGACCGTTGTAGTTGCCGTAGGACATGTCGCCCAGGGTCACGCCGTCCAGCGTGAAGCCCATCTGGTTCTGGTTGAAGCCGCGCACCGAGATGCGGGTCGACCATTCATAGGCGCCGAACGGGTCGGCCGACTGGAAGGTGACGCCCGGCAGCTTGTCCATGACCTTGAGCGGCGACGTGCCCGGCGCGACTTCGATCAGGTCGCTGGCGCGGACGGTCTGGGTCTGCCGGCTCTGGCCGTGGCCCAGGATGATGATTTCCGAAGCTTCCGCAGCGGCGGGCGCGGCTTCGGTGGCGGCGACTGTGGCGTCCTGAGCGGAGGCCGCGCCCGCATTGAGGAGGGCAAGCGCGGCAACGCTGGAAAGCAGTGCGAATTTCATGAAGGTATCCCCAGGGATCGGAGTGATCCATGGGACAAGCCAGCTAGCCGCACTTCATGACAAACGGCGCAACCTTTCCTGACGAAGCCGTGTCAGTTTCCGAAAGGATTAATGACGTGACTTTTGGGAAACAGGCATCCGGACACCCTCATCCGGCTGGCTAACCCCTTCTTTACCTCGGGCTGACTGTCCGGCGTCGATTCTTTAGCGCCGGCCGCGCAATTTGATCGGCGTCCCACCGGAGGAGTCCCTGACCATGGCTACGCGCCCCTACTGGACCGGCAATCTGCGCATGTCGCTGGTGTCCCTGAATGTCAGCATCTATTCGGCGATCAACCGCGCGCGCAGCCTGCCGCTGCATGAAATCGACCGCGACTCGGGCGAGCGCGTCCACCACATGAATGTCACCGAGGACGGCGATGAAGTCGACCGCGAGGATATCATCAAGGGTTATGAGGTCGAAAAAGGCCAATACGTCCTGATCGAGCCCGACGAGATCAAGGACCTCAAGATTCCGTCCAGCAAGACGCTCGACATCAAGCAGTTCGTCGGCATCGACGAGGTCGATGACGTCTATTTCGACAATCCCTACTTTGTCGCGCCTTCGAAAAGCGGCGACGAGCAGACCTTTTCCCTGATCCGCGATGCGCTGCGCTCGACAAAAAAAATGGCGATCGGGCAGTTGGCGATCGCCGGCCGCGAACGGCTGTGCGCCATCAAGGCTTTTGGCTCGGGCATGGTGCTGATGACCCTGCGCTATGAGGACGAAGTCCGCGACGAGGATCCGTATTTCGAGGATATCCGCACGGCGAAACATGATTCCGAGGAACTGGACCTGGCGCGCGAACTGATCACGCGCAAGACGGCCAAGTTCGATCCCGGCCAGTTCCACGACCATTATCGCGAAGCCTTGAAGGAACTGATCGAAGCCAAGATCGAAAACCGCGAACCGGTCGCCCTGGAAGAGGATATTCCGACGCCAAAGGTCGTCAACCTGATGGATGCCCTGCGCAAGAGCCTGGCCGAGGAAGAGCCCGCGCCACGAAAGGCGCCAGCCAAATCGAGCGAACGCAAACCGCGTAAAGCGGCGCCAAAAACCGCAATCAAGAAACCCGCAGCCAGGAAGAAGGCTGCGTCGCGCAAGAAAGCGAGCTAAGTCATGGCGGATCAGGCTGGACTGGCGAAATACAACGCCAAGCGCGATTTTTCGAAAACGGCCGAGCCCGAAGGCAAGGTCGCAAAGAAGGGCGGCCATCGCTACCTGATCCAGAAACACGCGGCCACGCGCCTGCACTACGATTTCCGACTGGAACTCGACGGCGTGCTGAAATCGTGGGCGGTGACGCGCGGCCCCAGTTTCAATCCGGCTGACAAAAGACTGGCGGTCCAGACTGAAGACCATCCGGTCGACTACGGCGATTTCGAAGGCACAATTCCCAAGGGCGAATATGGCGGCGGCACCGTCATGCTGTGGGACCAAGGCACCTGGGAGCCCGTCGGCGATCCGCACGAAGGCCTGGAAAAGGGCGATCTGAAGTTCCGCCTGCACGGTGAGCGCCTGACCGGCGAATGGGTGCTGGCGCGGATGCGCAGCCGGCCCGAGGACCGCGGCCGGTCGAACTGGCTGCTGATCAAGCACCGCGACGACATATCGAACGAAGATGACGCCGAGGCCTGGCTGGAGACCCAAGGCACGAGCATCGTCAGCGGCCGGTCGATGGAGGAGATCGCCGAGGGCGATAATGAGTGGCACTCCAACCGCGCTGAAAAGAAGACCAAGCCCAAGCCTGCCGGCTCAAAAAAAAAGCCCGCATCGCCAGACCCAAGTAGGGTTGGCCCGATTAGATCGGGGCACCTGACCTTTATCGAGCCGGAACTGGCGACCCTGGCCGATGCCATGCCGTCCGGTGGCAACTGGGTGCATGAGCTGAAGTTCGACGGTTATCGCGTCCAGGTGCTGATCGACGCGGACGGCGTCAGGCTGCTGACGCGCAAGGGGCTCGACTGGTCGCACCGCTTCCCGCCCCTGCCCCGCCTGTTCGACCGGCTGGACGTGTCGTCGGCTATTATCGATGGCGAAATCGTCGCCGCCAATCCCGACGGCAGCCACAGCTTCAAGACCCTGCAGGCGGTGCTGGGCGAAGAAAAGTCGGATGCGCCATTGCAGTATTACGCCTTCGACCTGTTGCATCTCAATGGCGAAGACCTGACGGGCCTGCCGCTAATTGAGCGCAAATCCCGCCTCCAGGCCCTGCTGCAAAGCCAGGACTTCGATGGCCGCATCATCTACAGCGAGCACTTCAGCGATCGCGACGAGGCCTTCCTTGACCAGGTGTGCGGGATCGGCATGGAGGGGCTGATTTCGAAGCGCGCCGACGCTCCCTATTCGCGCGGGCGCGGCAAGTCATGGCTCAAGACCAAGTGCCACAAGCGCCAGGAATTCGTCATCGGCGGCTTTACCGAACCAACCCACGCCCATCGCGGCATCGGCGCCCTCCTGCTGGGCTATTACGAGCAGGGCGAATTCATCTATGCCGGCAAGTGCGGTACCGGCTTTAATCTCGACGACTCGATGGACCTGCGCCGGCGGCTCGACAAGCTGGCCCTCGAACGATCAAAAACCGGCGCGTTCAAAGCCGTACCGCCCGAGGTCCGCCGCGAGGCACGCTACGTCACGCCGAAGCTGGTCTGCGAAATCGAATTCACCGAATGGACGCCGGATGGCCGCCTGCGCCACCCGTCTTTCCAGGGCCTGCGCGAAGACAAGCCCCCTGCGGAAATCGGCCGTGACAAACCCATCCACACTGAAACCGTTGAAAAACAACCTGTCGGGAAGCGCATCGTGACCACGAAAAAATCCAAGGGCGCCGACGTCGGCGGCATCACCATTACCCATCCGGACCGGATCGTCTATCCGGCGGACAATGTCACCAAGCAGGACGTGGCGGAGTACTATCACGCCGTCGCCAACCATATCCTGCCGCACATCGTCAACCGGCCGATCTCGATGATCCGTTGCCCGGAAGGCATCGGTGAACAGTGCTTCTTCCAGCGCCATTTAAGCCAGGGCCGGGTGCCGCACGTCCACGACACCGGCATAGAGGTCAACGGCCGCAACGAAGAATACGTCATGATCGACGATATTCACGGCCTGATCAGCCTGGCGCAGTGGGGCGTGATGGAAATTCACCCGTGGGGCTGCAAGGCCTATGAGCCCGACCTGCCTGACCGCATGATCTTCGACCTTGACCCCGATCCGGAAGCGACCTGGAAGGACGTCACCGATGGCGCCGCCGAAGTCCGCGCGCGCATGAAGGAGTTCGGGCTGAAGAGTTTCCTGAAGACCACCGGCGGCAAGGGGCTGCACGTGGTCGTGCCGATCAAGCCGAAGTTCCATTGGGACGCCATCAAGGCCTTTACCCGCGCCGTCGCCCAGTCGATGGCGCACGATAACCCGAAGCGCTACATCGCCACTGCGTCCAAAACGGCGCGCAAGGGCAAGGTGTTTGTCGATTACTTGCGCAACGACCATACAGCGACCGCGGTCGCGGCCTATTCGCTGCGCGCGCGGCCCGGCGCGCCGGTGGCCATGCCGGTCGAATGGGACGATCTTGGCGCCAGCCTGAAGCCGTCCGAGTTCAATATCCGCACGGCGGTCGATGTCCTGGGCAAACGCAAACACGATCCGTGGGAAGAGATATTCAAACTCCGCCAGGCCTTGCCGGCCAAGGTCCTCGAAGCGCTGAAAATTCCCGCGGAATAGACATCAAATCCTTTCTCCCCGCCTGCGGGGAGAAAGGAAGTATCGAAATTTGATCTGCGGTCCGGCATTAACCGTCACCTGGCTACGGGGCGCATATCAGGACAGTTTCATGACCCCGCTCGACTATCGCCAGCAGGCGGAATCCACCGCCGAAGACCACCGCCGCATCCAGGACGACCTCGAACAGCGCGAAAGCGGCAAGCCCAAAAGCGAAGGCGGCGCCCTGCAGGCCGGGGCCCGCAAATATCCCGAGCCGCCCCTGACGGGCCAGCACCTTGAAAAGCCCGGCATCGAAGCCGACCTGGCCATCAAACCCATGTACGACGCGCCCTATTACAAGGGTTCGGACAAGCTGCTGGACAAGGTGGCGCTGATCACTGGCGGCGATTCCGGCATCGGCCGCGCCGTGGCGGTGCTGTATGCCCGCGAAGGTGCGGACATCGCCATCGTTTACCTGAGCGAACATCAGGACGCTGAAGACACCAGGGCCGCCGTTGAGGCTGAGGGCCGCCGCTGCCTGCTCATTTCGGGCGATGTGTCGGACCGCGCCTTTGCCTATGCGGCAGTGCAGAAGACCGTCGACGAACTGGGCAAGCTCGATATCCTGGTGAATAACGCTGCCTTCCAACTGCATGTCCAGACCTTCGAGGACCTGACCGCCGAACACTTCGACAAGACGCTTAAGACCAACCTCTATGGCTATTTCAACATGGCCCAGGCGGCGGCGAAGCATATTCCGTATGGCGGTTCGATCATAAATACCGGCTCGGTCACCGGCATCCAGGGGTCAAAAGAGCTGCTCGACTATTCGATGACCAAAGGCGGCATCCACGCCTTTACTCGCTCATTGTCGGGGCATCTGCTGCCGAAGGGCATCCGCGTGAACTGTGTAGCGCCAGGACCGGTATGGACGCCTTTGAACCCCGCCGACAAGGAGGCGCCGCAGGTCGCACACTTCGGCGAGAAGGTGCCGATGAAGCGCCCGGCCCAGCCGGAGGAAATCGCCCCGGCCTATGTGTTTCTGGCCTCGCCGCAGACGGGAAGCTACATTACTGGCGAGATACTGCCGATCATTGGCGGGTATTAAGCAAGAAAGAGGCCCCACCACCACGCCCCTCCGGGGCGCGGTCCCCCTCCCCAAATCTATTGGATTTGGGGAGGCAGGAGAGAGACACGCCACAGCTCAGCATTAAGGAAAAGGAGATTGCCGAAACTTCTGCCTCCCCAAATCCAATAGATTTGGGGAGGGGGACCGCACGAGTGAGCGAAGCGAATGAGATGTGGTGGTGGGGGCCTCTTAAGCCGTCACCGCATCCGGCGCTTGCCTTCTGCGCATATCCGCCTTGCCAAGCGCGGCCGTCAGCGTCGCCCAATCGATCGGCTTGGTCAGGTGCAGATTAAAGCCCGCCTCCAATGCGCGCTTGCGGTCGGCATCGCGGCCATAGCCGGTCAGCGCCACGACATAGGTCTCGGCGATCTCATGGTCCTCGCGGATCTTCTGGATGACCTGATAGCCATCCATCCCCGGCAGGCCGATATCGCACAGGATCACGTCCGGCAGAAACGCGCGCGCCTTGCTCAGGCCTGTTTCGGCCTCGAAGGCGATGTCGATCTCGTGGCCGTCATGCCCCAGCAGCATGCGCGCGCTTTCGGCGGCATCGACATTGTCCTCGATCAGCAGGATGCGCAGCGGCTCGGCCACCGTATTCGCCGCCGGAGCCGGCGCCGTGGGTTCTTCCGCCGGCACGGCCAGAGGCAGGGTGATGCGGAACTCGGCGCCGCGATTAAGCCCCTCGCTGCGCGCCTCGACCGAGCCGCTATGAAGCGCGACCAGCCCCTTGACCAGCGCCAGCCCCAACCCCAGCCCGCCGCGCGAACGGTCGAGTCCCTGTTCGGCCTGGCGGAAGACATCGAACACCTGACCCAGCATGTTGGGCTCGATGCCGATGCCGGTGTCGGAAACGCTGACCCGCGCCGTGGCGCCATTCGCTTCGACCGACAGGGTGATGACGCCGTTGGCGTGGCTGAACTTGTTGGCGTTATGCAGCAGGTTGCCGACGACCTGGAGCAGGCGCGTGGGATCGCCTTCGACCCAGACCGCTTCTTCAGGCGTATGCACGCTGAGCGCGACACCGCTGGCATCGGTCAGGCTCTTATAGTCGGCCGCGGTCTGGCGAATGATCTGGTTAAGGTCGCAGCGTTCGGTGCGCAGCAGGATCTTGCCGTGCGCCAGGCGCGTCGCGTCGAGCAGGTCGTCGATCAGCCGGCCCATATGCTTGACCTGCCGGTCCATGGTGTCGCGGATCGCCGTGCCGCGCGGATCCCCCGGCGGCAGCATCTTCTGCAGTTGCAGACAGTTGACGATCGGCCCCAGCGGATTGCGCAGTTCGTGCGCCAGCATCCCAAGGAACTCGTCCTTGCGGCGATCGGCCTCCCGGATGCGCTCCATCAGCATGACGTTTTCCAGCGCCACGCCGGCGCGGTGGGCGACGTCGCTGGCCAGCGGACTGATCTCAGTCTGGGGGGTACGCGAACCCAGCACCAGCACGCCATGCGTTTCGCCCTGTACGGTCAGGGGCAGTATCTGGCCATAGGCCAGCTTGCCGCCCACGACGTCGCTGAACAAAAGCGGCCGGTTTTCGGTAATGGCGCGGTTGACCGAAGGTTCCAGCCGGTCGAGCACCGGCGGACTGGCGGTCATGCGGCCGTCGCTTTCGGCCCATTCGATGCGGTCCGGCTGGCCCTCGCGCTTGAACCAGACCAGCGCCGCATCGGCGATGTCAGGCACGGGCAGGCGCACCAGTGCGCGCATGAAGTCGCCCCGGCTCTGCGACCGCGACAGGCCTTCTGAGACGCGCGCCAGGAAGGCAAAACTCTGGGCGGCCTCTTCGGCCGCCTTGCGCCGCGCCCGTTCCTCGGCCTGCATCGCCGCCTGGCGGCGCATCTGCGACAGCTCGATGAAGACGCGCACCTTGGCGATCAGCACCTCGGGAATGACGGGCGTCGGCATGAAGTCCACCGCGCCCGAGGCATAGCCCTGGATGATGTTCATCTCGTCGTTGAAGGCGGTCAGGAAGATGATCGGCGTCGATGCCGACTTGCGCCGCTTGCGGATCAGGTTCGCCGTCTCGAAGCCGTTCATGGTCGGCATGTTGACGTCGAGCAGGATGACCGCGAAGTCGTGCTTGAGCACCAGTTTCAGCGCTTCTTCCCCCGAAGACGCGGTGATCATGGTCTGGCCGAGCTCTTCCAGGATGGACTTGTAGACCATCAGGTTGGCCGGCCGGTCATCCACCAGCAGGATGTACTCGCGCGGCGCCTCGTCCTCGACCGGAGCGGAATCGTTTGCGGGGGCGCTGGCTTTCGGTTTCCTCATAAAATTATTCTGTTCCAATGGGCGACCTAGTGTCGTGATTTCGAAGTTCGTACGATTTTGATATCGCCCTCCGAAACGAACTTCGAAATCGAGAACGACACTAGAATTTATGAGTGTCCTTTTGATTCTGAAATTCGCCTGAGGCCGATATCAAATGCGCGCGAATTTCAGAATCAGGACACTAGCGATGCAGCCAGGCGCGCAGGACCTTGATCATCTGCTCGGAATCCACGGGCTTGGACAGATAATCCCATGCCCCCGCCTCGATGCACTTCTCACGGTCGCCCTTCATGGCTTTGGCGGTCACGGCGACGATGGGAAGGTTCTTGAGGCGCGACACCTTGCGGATTTCCTGAATGGTTTCCATGCCATCCATTTCGGGCATCATGATGTCCATCAGCACGATATCAACGTCCGGATCCTCCATCAGGATGTTGATGGCGTCGCGGCCGTTGTCGGCCGACAGGATGTCCATCTCGTGCTCTTCCAGCACGCTGGTCAGAGCGAAGATGTTGCGGGCGTCGTCATCGACAATCAGTACCTTCTTGCCGACCAGCAGCTTGTTCGACTCGTGCAGGTCGCTGAGCGTCGCCTGCGCCTCGCCGGGCAGGCTGTCGACACGGCGGTGCAGGTGCAGGGTCAGCACATCGAGCAGGCGGTCGGTCGACTGTACGGTCGATACCGGATAGAGCGCCGACAGCCGCTTGAGCGCGCTTTCGTCCACACCTGGATCGCCGAACAGGATGACCGGCATGCGGCCGGTAATCGTATCCGCCGCCTCGCCCTGCTCCAGCAGGTCGGTGACGACCTCGGGGGCTGCCCCCGACAACAGGATACTGTCCACCGGGCTCTTGCGCATGCGCTTCAGGGCCGCCGCGCCATTGGCGACCGGCAGGACCTCGATGCCGTCCATCTTCAGCGGCTGGACGATCTGGTCGCGGCGCGTAGCGTCGGGTTCGACGACGATGACGCTGCGCGACCGCCGGTTGATATAGCCCTTCAGCGACTGCATCAGCTGATCAACCAGTTCGTGGTTCTGGATCGGCTTGGCGACGAAGGTCAGCGCCCCGGACGTCAGGGCCCGGTCGCGCGATTCGTCCGTCGAGATGATGCAGATGGGGATGTGGCGGGTGGCCATGTCGGCCTTGAGCCGTTCCATGACGCGCCAGCCCTGCATGTCCGGCAGGTGGATATCGAGCAGGATGCAATCGGGCGAATGATCGTGCGTCATGGCCAGCGCCGAGGCGCCCAGCGACGTCACCAGCCCCTTGAAGCCGCGCGCGCGCGCCGCATCGAGCAGGAAGCGGGCAAAGCCCAGGTCGTTCTCGACGATCAGCATGACGGAATCGCCCGGCTGGATGAAGGCCCGGTCGTCGCCGACCTCGTTCACCGCCGCCGGCTCGTCGGCCGTGATGGCGGCCAGATCCGTCTCCGGCATCGGCATCTTGGCCACCGCCGGCACATCCAGGCGCATCATGGCCTCGGACAGGCCCTTGCGCGGCCGCTGGGCATAGACCGCCGGCAGGTAGAGCACAAAGGTCGAGCCACGGCCCGGCACCGATTGCAGCTTGATTTCGCCGCCCAGGAGACGCGCCAGTTCGCGCGAGATGGCGAGACCGAGGCCCGTGCCGCCATACTTGCGCGAGGTCGAGCCGTCGGCCTGCTGGAAGGCTTCGAAGATGATCATCTGCTTGTCGGCGGCAATGCCGATGCCGGTGTCGGTGACCGAGAAGGCCAGGACTTCCGGCGCGCGGTTCAGATCCTCGTTGTCGTAGGACCAGCCGTTGATGACCGGCTCGACCGACAGGGTGACCTTGCCGTGATGGGTGAACTTGAACGCGTTGGACAGCAGGTTCTTGATGATCTGCTGCAGACGCTTGGCGTCGGTATGGATCGACTTCGGCAGGCGCTGGTCGAACCCGACCTGGAAGTCGATATTCTTGCTTTCCGCCATGTGGTTGAAGGTACGCTTGACGTAGCCATTGAGGTCGTCGAGGCGCAGTTCGCCCGATTCCACCACCACGGTACCCGACTCGATCTTCGACAGGTCGAGGATGTCGTTGATGAGCATCAGAAGATCAGTGCCGGACGCATGGATGGTCTTGGCCGAATCCGTCTGCTTGGGCGTCAGGTTGCCCTCGGGGTTCTTGGTCAATTGGTCCGACAGGATGAGCAGCGAGTTCAGCGGCGTGCGCAGTTCGTGCGACATGTTGGCCAGGAATTCCGACTTGTACTTCGACGTCAAAGCCAGCTGCTTGGCCTTGTCTTCCAGTTCCTGGCGCGCCTGTTCGACTTCGGAGTTCTTGCGTTCGACCTCGTGGTTCTGCTGGGCCAGAAGGCGGGCTTTTTCCTGAAGCGCCTCGTTGGTCTGCTGCAGTTCTTCCTGGCGGGTCTGGAGCTGTTGCGCCAGGGACTGCGACTGGGTCAGCAGGTCTTCGGTCCGCATGTTGGCGTCGATGGTGTTCAGAACGATACCAATGGATTCGGTCAACTGATCGAGCAGCGCCTGGTGCGACGGGTTGAAGCCTTCGAACGAGGCCAGTTCGAGCACACCCTTGGCCTCACCTTCGAAGATCAGCGGCAGGACCATGACGGCGCGCGCCGGCGCCGACCCTAACCCCGACGAGATCTCGACCATGTAGTCGCCCGGCAGGTCGTTGAGCAGGAACTTGCGCTTTTCGACGGCGCATTGCCCCAGCACGCCCTCACCCAGCTCGATCTGCTTGCCGAGGTCATTGGTGCCCTTGGAGGCAAAGCTGGCCAGCAGGGTCAGCTTGGAATTTTGGCCACGCTTGTCCATGACGTAGAATTCGGCCTGCTGGGCGCCGACCACCGGACAGAGTTCCGACAGCACCATGCGCCCGACGTTCGTCAGGTCGCGCTGGCCCTGAAGCATGCGCGAGAATTTGGCGAGGTTGGTCTTCAGCCAGTCCTGTTCGGTATTCTTCTGCGTCGTGTCGCGCAGGTTCCTGATCATCTCGTTGATATTGTCCTTCAGGACGGCGACTTCGCCCTGGGCATCGACGGTGATCGAGCGCGTCAGGTCGCCCTTGGTCACGGCCGTGGCCACGTCGGCGATGGCGCGCACCTGGGTCGTCAGGTTGGCCGCCAGCTGGTTCACGTTCTCGGTCAGGCCCTTCCACGTGCCCGACGCACCCGGCACCTTGGCCTGGCCGCCCAACTGGCCTTCGACGCCGACTTCGCGCGCCACGGTCGTCACCTGGTCGGCGAAGGTGGCGAGGGTATCAATCATCGAGTTGATGGTGTCGGCCAGTTCGGCGATTTCGCCCTTGGCTTCCACGGTCAGCTTCCGCTTCAGTTCGCCGTTGGCGACCGAGGTCACGACCTTGGCGATGCCACGCACCTGGCTGGTCAGGTTGTCGGCCATCATGTTCACCGAGTCGGTCAGGTCCTTCCACGTCCCCGACACGCCCTCGACCTTGGCCTGGCCACCCAGCTTGCCTTCGGTACCCACTTCGCGCGCCACCCGCGTCACTTCCGACGCGAATGAACGAAGTTGGTCCACCATGGTGTTGACGGTGTTCTTCAGTTCGAGGATCTCGCCCTTCACGTCTACGGTGATCTTTTTGGACAGGTCACCCGCGGCCACGGCCTTGGTGACGTCGGCGATGTTACGCACCTGACCCGTCAGGTTACCGGCCATCGAGTTCACCGAGTCGGTCAGGTCCTTCCATGTACCGGCGACACCCTGCACGTCGGCCTGGCCGCCCAGCTTGCCTTCGGTGCCGACTTCGCGCGCCACCCGCGTCACTTCCGACGCAAACGACGACAGCTGATCGACCATGGTGTTGATGGTGTCTTTCAGCTCAAGAATTTCGCCCTTCACGTCGACGGTAATCTTGCGCTTCAGCTCGCCATTGGCGATGGCGGTCGTCACGTCGGCGATATTCCGCACCTGGGCCGTCAGGTTCGACGCCATCGAGTTCACCGAGTCGGTCAGGTCCTTCCAGGTGCCGCTAACGCCTTCCACCTTGGCCTGGCCGCCCAGCTTGCCTTCGGTACCCACTTCCCGCGCCACCCGCGTCACTTCCGACGCGAAGGCGTTCAGCTGGTCCACCATGGCGTTGATGGTGTCTTTCAGTTCAAGGATTTCGCCCTTCACGTCCACAGTGATTTTCTTGGACAGGTCACCCGCGGCCACGGCCTTGGTCACGTCGGCGATGTTACGTACCTGGCCAGTGAGGTTGCCGGCCATCATGTTCACCGAGTCAGTCAGGTCCTTCCACGTGCCGGCGACGCCCTTCACCTCGGCCTGACCGCCCAGCTTGCCTTCGGTACCCACTTCCCGCGCCACCCGCGTCACTTCCGACGCAAACGACGACAGCTGGTCCACCATGGTGTTGACGGTGTTTTTCAGTTCGAGAATTTCGCCCTTCACGTCCACGGTGATCTTCTTGGACAAGTCACCTGCCGCCACGGCCTTGGTAACGTCAGCGATGTTACGCACCTGCCCCGTCAGGTTACCGGCCATCGAGTTCACCGAGTCGGTCAGGTCCTTCCACGTACCGGCGACGCCCTTCACCTCGGCCTGGCCGCCCAGCTTGCCTTCGGTACCCACTTCCCGCGCCACCCGCGTAACTTCGGCGGCGAACGAGTTGAGCTGGTCCACCATGGCGTTGACCGTGTCCTTCAGCTCAAGGATTTCGCCCTTGACGTCCACGGTAATCTTTTTCGACAGGTCGCCATTGGCCACCGCGGTCGTCACGTCGGCGATGTTCCGCACCTGGCCCGTCAGGTTACCGGCCATCATGTTCACCGAGTCGGTCAGGTCCTTCCACGTTCCGGCCACGCCGCGCACCTCGGCCTGGCCACCCAGCTTGCCTTCGGTACCCACTTCGCGCGCCACCCGCGTCACTTCGGCGGCGAACGAGTTGAGCTGGTCCACCATGGCGTTGACCGTGTCCTTCAGCTCAAGGATTTCGCCTTTAACGTCGACGGTAATCTTGCGCGACAGGTCGCCGTTTGCCACGGCCGTCGTCACCTGGGCGATGTTCCGCACCTGTGAGGTCAGGTTACCGGCCATCGAGTTAACGGAATCCGTCAAATCCTTCCACGTCCCGGACACGCCTTCCACCTTGGCCTGGCCGCCCAGCTTGCCTTCGGTGCCGACTTCGCGCGCCACCCGCGTCACTTCCGAGGCGAACGACCGGAGCTGGTCCACCATGGTGTTGATGGTGTTCTTCAGCTCGAGGATTTCGCCCTTAACATCGACGGTGATCTTTTTCGACAGGTCGCCATTGGCCACGGCGGTCGTCACTTCGGCGATGTTCCGCACCTGGCTGGTCAGGTTACCGGCCATCGAGTTCACCGAGTCGGTCAGGTCCTTCCACGTCCCCGACACGCCTTCCACCTTGGCCTGGCCACCCAGCTTGCCTTCGGTACCCACTTCCCGCGCCACCCGCGTCACTTCGGCGGCGAACGAACCCAGCTGATCCACCATGGTGTTGATCGTCTTGGCGGTACGCAGGAATTCACCCTGCAGCGGCCGGTCGTCGATCTTCAGCGCCATGGTCTTCGACAGGTCGCCCTGGGCCACCGCGCCGATGACGCGCGCGGTTTCGGTCGTTGGATGCACCAGGTCGTCGATCAGGTCGTTCACCGACTCAACCGAGTCCTGCCAGAAGCCGGACACATGGCCAAGATTGAGCCGCTGGCTGAGCCGGCCTTCCTTACCAACGGACTTGGACAGACGCCCCAGTTCCGACGCCATGCGCTCGTTCATCTCGACGACTTCGTTGAAGGCGTCGGCGACCTTGCCGGCGATACCGGTCCAGTCGGCCGGCAGGCGGACATCGGACTGGCCCTTGCGCAGGGCGTTCAAAGCGTGGAGGAGTGCGTTGAGTTCGCCTCCTGCACTGACGGGCTCATCAGCAACCTCGAAGGCGGCATCCAACATGTGTTTTGCTCTGAAAAAACTCTGGCCCCGGCTCACCCCGCCGTACCCTTCAGGAATGTGCCCGACCCGATAAAAGGGCGATGAGGTTTTCAAAGAGAAAAATAAGGAACCCGTAAGGGGGCTAACCAGCGGTTAAATGCCACGACCGTATTTAAAGAAGCCCGGCGCAAGGGCCGGGCTCCTTTTCTTGCTTTACGCGCTTGCCAGTAAAGCGATTACCAGAACCAGGCGTATAGCCCGACCAGGATGGCGATGACGCCGACCGCCAGCACGTTGAAGGTCGGCGAAGTCTTGAAGTTCACGCCGTCCAGCGTCAGGGTCGAGACCTCGCGCTTGTTGGGCAGGACCAGCGATACCAGTACGCACAACACGGTCGAGGCGACGAAGACCCAGCCGACCCGGTTCATGAACGGATATTCGGGATCGAAATAGGACCACATGGCTGACATGATGACGCCGCCGATGATGGTGGCGAAGGCGCCCGCGGTCGAACAGCGCTTCCAGAACATGCCCAGCGCGAAGATCACCACGATGCCCGGGGTGAAATAGCCGGTGAAGTTCTGGATGTACTGGAAGGCCTGGTCCCACTTGCCCAGCAGCGGCTCGGCCGTGAAGATGGCGATGATGACCGACACCAGCGCCGCGACCTGACCGATCGTGACCAGTTGGGTATCCGGAATGTCGCGCTTGAGTGGCGCCACGATGTCCAGGGTGAAGATGGTGGCGATCGAGTTGATCTTGGACGCCGTCGAGGCGATGACCGCGAAGGTCAGGGCGACGAAGACCAGCCCCAGCAGGCCGGATGGCAAGAGCGTCATCATGCTGGGATAGGCCTGGTCCGGACGGGCCAGGTCGGGCGCCAGCACCAGGGCGGCCAGGCCAGGCACGACGACGATCAGCGGCATCAGGAGCTTGAGATAGGCGGCAAAGGCAATACCCTTCTGCGCTTCGGGCAGGTCCTTGGCGGCCAGGGCGCGCTGGATGATGTACTGGTTGAAGCCCCAGTACGAGATGTTCATGATCCACATGCCGCCCAGGATGACCGCCAGACCCGGCAGTTCCTTATAGTGCGGCGACGCCTCATCCAGGATCATCTTGAAGTGGTCCGGGAACTCGGTGTGCAGCCGGTTGAAACCGGCGACAAAGCCCGCCAGGTCCTGCGTTCCGCCAATCTTGGTCAGGGTCAGGCCGGTGATGATCAGGCCACCCAGCACCAGCAGGGTCACCTGGACGATATCGGTCATGGCCACGGCCTTGAGGCCGCCGGTCAGTTGATACAGCAGGGCAAAGACGCCTAAGCCGGCCAGCACCCAGAAGGGATCGAGGCCCGTCACGGTCACTACCGCCGTCGCCCCCAGCCACAGGATCGAGGTCAGGTTGACGAAGACGTAGAGGATCAGCCAGAAGACCGCCATCAGGTACTTCACGCTGGGTCCAAAGCGCTGCTCGAGGAAGCCCGGCATGGTCATGACGCCATTGCGCAGGAAGACCGGCAGGAAGTACTTGCCGACGATGATCAGCGTGATCGCCGCCATCCATTCATACGACGCGATGGCCAGGCCGATCTTGTAGCCCGATCCCGACATGCCGACGATCTGTTCGGCCGAGATGTTGGCGGCGATCAGCGAGGCGCCAATGGCCCACCACGGCAGCTGGTTGTTAGCCAGGAAGTAGCCCTTGGACGACTTCTCCTCGCCGGCTTTGCGGCGCGAGACGACCTGAGCCAGAATGAAGATGGCGACGGCATAGAAGAGCACGATCCAGATGTCGATGCTGGAGAGAAAGCTGTGCGCCGGCAGTAAGTGTTTTAAATCAGGCATGTTCCCGTTCCCCCGGCCTCTTTTAGCGGGCCGATATATCATACAATTAGCATGACTTAATCACAGGCTAGCAGCAGAATCAATCCTGCGATAGCGGAGTTATGCGGCCGGCTTATCTGTTCAAAGCCCAGTGGTCGGCGAGCTCGGGCCCGCCGCCACGGTTGCCGCTGCCGGCGATGACGTGGATATTGCCTTTGATATCAACAGCCTGGAAGCCATGCCGTCCGACCGGCAGGGGTGGCAAGGCGGTCCACGCGCCGGTCTTTGGATCGAAAGCCTCGACCTCGGCGTGGCCCGCGACCTGACGGCCGCTTTCGCCACCCATGACGACGATCTTCCCGCCGCGGACAACGGCCGAAGACCCGGCGCGGGGCGTCGGCAAGGGCGCGGCCGCCGTCGTCCAACTGTTGGAGGCGATATCGTAGACGTCCATCTCAGTAATGGTCAGTTCCATCGGCTTGCCGGCGTCGAAGGCGCTGCGGCGGCCACCTGCGGCGTAGATCTTCCCGTCCAGCACTGCGGCATGGAAATGGTCGCGCGGTCGCGGCGCATCGGCCAGGGCCTTCCACTCACCCGTCGCCGGATTGAAGCTGTCGGTCCACGCCACGAAGCCGGAATTGTGCCCGCGGGCATTACCGCCGATCAGGTAAAACAGCCCGTTATGCACCACCAGTCCGGCGCCGCCACGACGACGATCGGCAGGAATTTCGGCGCCTTCGCTCCACTGGTTGACTTGAGGGTCATAGACCTGGACGCGCGGGACAATCTGCTCTTCGGGGAACGGGCCCTTAAGGGCGCCGATAATGTAGATCTTGCCTTCATGGGCCACGGCCTGCATGTGATTCATCTCGAAGGGCGGCTGCGCGCCCTTCGTCCACTTGCCGGTCTTGCTGTCATAGATGTCGAGCGGACGCTCGCCCCGGCCGCCAATGATATAGATACGGCCATCAAGTGCCGCGGCGGCGCTTTCATGGCGCGCGGCCGGCGCGCCCTCGCCTGCGACCTGCGTCCAGTTGGGCGCTTCGCTGAACGAAGGTGCGGCGGCTCCGGCGAGCAGGGCGGCGGCCAGAAGCCCGAGCCCCAGGGTCCGGCGGGTAAGAATTTGGGGGAAGGACCTGGTCATGGCTGAGCTCCGGGGCTAGAGCGATATGGCGAAAAGTGTAAGCGGTTTTCGCCTTAAATATCGCGACAAAACAAAAACTTAGATCGGTATGATGTTTCCATTTAAAATCATACCGATCGAGTTCGTCGCCGGCATGATGCACAGAGTGTAATGGATTACAATTTATATATGACCTTTGCAGAACAAAGCAAAATCCCCGCCAGGACGCGTGGCCCGGACGGGGATTTTTATAGCTGAGTCTGACTTCAGATTACCGCGCCGGGCAGGTCGCGTCGCCCTCGTCCGACTCCAGCTTGATGCTGGAATAGCTGATCGACAGCGGCTTTTCCGAACCGATGGCGAACGGGATCGACACGGCGTTCATGTCCTGGCCCGCGGCGACGAAGCAGTCGAGCGTGATCTTCAGCGTTTTCCATTCGCCGACCGGAGCGGTCAACGCCTTGGAGATATCGACCGTCTGCAGGACGTTCAGGCTGTGGCCCATGGCCATGATGACCGGCCCCTGGACCGGCGCATCTAGACGGTAGCGAATGCCGACCGTCATCTTGCCCGTCGTCTGGCGCGTCAGGTTGACCGGCTCGCCGACAATGGCGGCCAGGCCTCTACCCTTGAAGACCAGCGAACGGCCGGCTTCCTGCTGGTTGTTGGCATCGACAGCCGACTGCGTGACCATACCGCCGGGGCTGGAGAAGGTCGCGAGATCCCCGTCGGCCACGCCGTTCATGTCCGCCAGTTGCAGCTTCCACGGCGCCTTGACGCGGCCGGCGGCAAAATAGGTATCGACATTGACCACGGCTTCGTTGCCGAGGCCCGAGTCTTCAGACAGTGGCGCGACATCGCCCTTGTCCTTATAGGTCAGGCCGTAGCCATAGGCGAACTGTGGGTCATAGCCGGGCGTGCCAACATTGAGCGGACCCTGGTTGGCCTTCTTGGGCCACGAGAAGGTCAGCTTGCCCTTGAAGTCGTTGCGTGGCTGCTTGTTGGTGTCGCCGACCAGAACGTCGGCCACGCCGCCGCCTTCGGAGCCCGGCAGGAATGCGGCGACAAAGGCGTCGGACGCATTGATGTAGGGGTTGGTCCACATCGGGCGGCCCGACAGGAAGACCGTCACCACCTTGATGCCCTCGGCCTTCAGCTTCTTGATCATGTCAAGTTCGCTGCTGTCGCCGGTCTTGTAGCCCAGATTGGCGCGGTCGCCCTGGAATTCGGCGTAAGGGTCTTCGCCGATGACGACGATGGCCACATCCGGCTTTTCCTTGTAGACGCCGCCGACGCTCAGCGAGGCCGTGCCGCCGGCTGCCTTCACGGCATCGGCGATACCGCCATAGATCGACTGGCCGTTCGGGAAGTCGGCATTCGAATTGCCGGTGCCCTGCCAGGTGATCGTCCAGCCGCCGGACTGCTTGCCGATATTGTCGGCGCCGTCACCCGTGACCAGAATACGGGCGTTGGCCTTCAGCGGCAGGACCCCGCCCTGGTTCTTGATCAGGACCAGCGATTCACGCACGGCCTGACGGGCCACGGCGCGGCTGTCGGCCGAACCCAGTTGGTCCCACTTGCCGGCCAGCGGACGGTCCTTCGGGGCTTCCAGCTCGAACAGCCCCCCCTTGATCTTGGCGCGCAGGATACGGCGCACGGCGTCGTCGAGACGCGCCATCGGAATGGTGCCGTCCTTCACCTGGGCCAGGGTGTTCTTGTACAGGCCCTTCCAGCTGTCGGGCGCCATGAACATGTCGACGCCGGCATTCATGGCGATCGGGCAGCTTTCGTTGGTGCAGCCCGGCACCTGGCCCTGCGCGTTCCAGTCGGTGACGGCGAAACCGTCAAAGCCCATGCGCTGCTTGAGGGCGCCGGTGATGATGTGCTTGGAGCCGGTCAGCTTCTGGCCGTTCCACGACGAGAAGGAGACCATGACCGACAGGGCGCCGGCCTTGATGGCGGGCGGATAGCCGGCATTGTGGATGTTGACCAGCTCGGCTTCGCTGATGATCGCGTCGCCCTGGTCCTTGCCGTCCTTGGTGCCGCCATCGCCAAGATAGTGCTTGGCGGTCGACATGATGCGGCCCGGCTTGATGCCGTTGCGGCCGCCGTCATCGCCTTGCAGGCCCTCGACCATGCGGCCGGAATAGGCGGCGACATCGGCCGGGTTTTCGGAATAGCCTTCATAGGCGCGGCCCCAGCGCTTGTCGCGCGGCACGGCCACGGTCGGGGCGAAGGTCCAGTCGACACCGGCCAGCGACATTTCCTTGGCGGTAACTTCGCCGATCTTTTCGATCAGGTCCGGATTGTGGGCGGCGCCCAGGCCGACATTGTGCGGGAAGACGATGGCGCCGACCATGTTGGCGTGGCCGTGGACGGCGTCGATGCCGAACAAAAGCGGAATGCGCACCTTGGTCTTGCGCGCGTCATTGGCGCGCCAGTAGTCGTCGGCCAGTTGCAGCCACTCTTCCGGGGAGGCGCGCTCGTTCTGCTTCGGCGACGAGTTGCCGCCGGCCAGGATCGAACCCAGCGGATACTCCTTCAGCTCATCCGGCTTGATGAAGTTGATGTCGGCCTGGATGGTCTGGCCGACCTTCTCTTCCAGCGTCATCTGCGCCATGATCTCGTCGATGCGCTTTTCAGTCTTGGCGTCGACGATACCGGCATCCTCGACGGCCGGCCACGCCGGATCGACGGTGATGACCTCTTCGGCCGCGGCGGGTTTGGCCGCCGGCTTCTTGGCCTTCTTCGCTTCGGCGGCGCCGACCATGCCCAGGGCCAGGACGAGCGCAATGCCCAATCCCGACTTCAGCGTCATTTTCAGAGTGCGCGACTTGCGCATAGTGGCCGGCCCGAAGGCGTGACGTGTGAAGGACATAGTGCTCCCGCTGTAATCCAGTGTTATTATTCAGTTTGATCGCAGCCGTCAGTCGAGGTCAACAACCTGCAACCGCGGCCACCCTGCGCCTGTTCCGGATGATTTTATAGCTCCGGTTCTTCCGCGCGGATTATTGACAGCGCTATCAACCGCCGTCAAGTCGATTGCTTTAACCGTTTCCTTATAAAATAAGGCATAACGCTGTTTTCCCGAAGAAAAATATTTTTGGTTTCATTATTTATTTGACAGCGTTGTCAGATATCAATATATGGAATCTACCCTGTTTCCTCTTTGCGTCAGTTTTGACGGAACGAGGTTTCTCTTTAAAACGGCGGTGCCTGGCTCTTTCCCTTTTTCATGCCAGTCAGCGTGCGGTTTTAAAGCGCCTTCTTAAATGTGGCATTATTTGGAAGGCACTGGCCTTTAACCCCGATGAACTCCGGTTCATCGGGTTTTTTTTATGTTTTTTGCCGCTCAAGTGCCGCGGGGCTCGCGCAAAAGTGCGCGGGCGGTCGCCCTCGCCTCGCCTAAAAGGCTCGGAGGCTTCTGTTTATTGATAGCGGAGATGACTACAACTTCCGGACGGAATCCCGTTCGATCAGCGTGAACGGCAGTTCGCGGACGATGCTGCTGAATGGCGGCGCGTCCTCGTCGGCGTTATTCCGCTCCAGCAGGATATCCGCTGCCGCGAAGGCCATGTCGGTTACCGGCTGACGGATCGTCGTCAGGTGCGGCCAGATCAGCTCGCAGCCAGGCGTGTCGTCGAAACCGACAATCGACAGGTCATCGGGAATGCGGATGCCGAGGCGCTGCGCCACGCTCATCATGCCGAACGCCATGTCGTCGTTCGAAGAAAAGATGGCGGTCGGCCTGGCCTGCCCATCCGCGAAGAAGGCGTTGCCGACATCGACGCCGGATTCGAAACTGAAATAACCCTGCTTGATCCATTCAGGCCTAGGTTCGACGCCCGCGTCACGCATGGCGCTCATGAACCCTTTGTAGCGCAGGTGCGTGCCGCCGTGTTCCGGGTGCCCCATGACAAAGCCGATGTCGCGATGCCCCATGTTCAGCAGATACTGCGTCATCTCATAGGCGGCGCGCGCCTCGTCCATGCGGACCGTCGCCGTGCGGCCGGGATAAAGAAACGGAGCGATGCGGACATAGGGCACATTGGCGGCCTCGACCGTCTGCAGCACCACGGCCATGTCGCACAAGGGCGGGGTCAGAATGACGCCATCGAGGCGGATGGTAGACAGCAGGTTGGCGATCGACTTTTCGACCTCGCCGCTTGTCAGGTCCTGCGGCTCGGCCAGCAGATGGTAGTTGCTTTCCCGGCAACGCTTCACCACGCCGTGGTGCATCTGCATGATGTAGGTCGGCACGGGGTTGTGATAGAGCAGGCCCAGCAGAAAGCTGCGCGCACCGGCCAGAGACCGGGCCAGCAGGTTCGGACGATAATGCAGGACGTCGGCGGCTTGCTTGACCTTGGCGCGCGTTTCCTCGCGCACGTTCGGCTCATCATTCATGACGCGCGAAACGGTCTTGATCGATACACCGGCCAGACGCGCCACGTCATTGATGGTCGAAATGGCACCCGCAATGCCCGGAGCGGGCGCCGTGCCTTCCGGGAGAGCCTTGGTTTGATTCACTGAATGCCGTTCCAATATCCGCCGATTACTGGCAAAACTTTCTTCACCTGTGCAAATTTGTCAATAGCATGAGTATTTGGAAACGCTTTCCACCCTGCCTTGATCTTTTTTGTCGTGCAGCCGGAGAATGCCCACGCAAGTCTTAAGGCTTTATTTGCCGAAGGTCGACACAGCTTCGGCCGCCAGACGGGTGATCTCGGCCCAGTTGCCCTCTTCCATCGCCTTGGCTGGGGCGACCCACGAGCCGCCGACGCACAGGACGTTCGGCAGGGCCAGGAAATCGGCCGCGTTCTTCACATCGACCCCGCCGGTCGGACAGAACTTCGCCTGCGGCAGCGGGCCGCCGATGCCCTTGAGGTAGTTGACACCGCCAGCCGGCACGGCTGGGAAGAACTTCAGGTAGGTGAAGTCCCATTCCATGGCCTGCATGACTTCGGACGAGGTCGCTACACCCGGCAGCAAAGGCAGCGCGTCCTGATGCGCCAACGCCTTGGTCAGGCCCGGCGACACGGCGAACTGCGCGCCGGCCTTGGCGGCCTTTTCGGCGTCCTTGGGCGTCAGCACGGTGCCGGCGCCGACGACGGCTTCCGGGCATTCCTCGCTGATCAGCTTGATGGCGTCGAGCGCGCAGTCGGTGCGCAGCGTGATTTCCAGCACCTTGATGCCGCCATTGATCAGCGACTGGGCCAGCGGCACGGCGTGTTCGATTTTCGAGATGACCATGACCGGCAGCACAGGGCCCATGGTCATATATTTCTGGACTTTGTTGTTCTGGGACATGGTCGTTTCCTTAGCCTGATCGGGTCAATTTATTCCCTCCCCGTTTACGGGGAGGGGGGACCACGAAGTGGTGGGAGGGGGATTATCCGCTCCCGATTTGTTTCTATGGCCTTCCCCCTTCCGTCATCGCCTCCGGCGATGCCACCTTCCCCGTAAACGGGGAAGGAAGGAATGGTTCAGCCCGTTATCTCGTTGTCAGTAAGCGCATTTGCCGAGCCCAGCAAGGCCGCATACGGATGGATGATGATGCGCGACGGAATGGCCGACACCAGATGCACCATCGGCTGCTTGGCCTCCATGCGGGCGCGGAAGCGCAGTTCGTCGATATGCTTGATCAGGCGCGGTGCGATACCACCGGCCATGAACATGCCGGACGTCGCGCCGTGCGCCAGGGCAAGGTCGCCGCAGACGCTGGCCATGATGTCGAGGAACGCCTCAACCGTATAGCGGCTACCGGTCGCGTCCTCGCCTTCCAGATGGGTGATCTGCGCGGGCGTCAACGGCTCGCAGCCCTCGCCGCGGATCGAGCAGATGGCCTGGTAGAGGTTGACCAGGCCCGGGCCCGACAGCAGCATCTCGACCGTGACGCGACCGTACTTCTTGCGCAGGAAGCGCTGGATCTCGGCTTCGTAGTCGTTGACGGGGGCCCAGCTGATATGACCGCTTTCGGTCGACAGGCAGTACGGGCCATATGCGCCGCCGACCAGCACCGAAGCGCCGAAGCCCGTCCCTGCCCCCATGACGGCGTGGACATTGCCGAAGCCTTGCGTCACCGGCCCGATCGTCTTGACGTCCTGATCCGACAGGTGCGGCAAGGCAAAGGCCAGGCCGGCATAGTCGTTGATCAGGCGTGCCTTGGGGGCGCCGACGGATTCGGCCAGCAGCCGCTCCTCGATGATCCAGCTGAGATTGGTGAACTTGATCCGGCCATCCTTGACCGGACCGGCAACCGCCACGCAGGCATAGTCGAGCGCCGGACGGCCGCCGATCATGCCGAAATAGGCCTTGAGCGCCTCATAGACGTCCGGATAGTCGCCGCATTCCAGCGACTTGAAACTGGACAAAGTCGTCTTGCCGTCCGTCCGTTCGGCCACGGCGAAACGCGCATTGGTGCCGCCGATGTCACCGACCAGACCGCGCAGCGTGCGGCCAGAAATTCCTGATTGAGCTGTCATTACCTTACCAAAAGACGGCACCGCCCGCGTCGGCTGGCCCCACGACGCGGCGCATATGCGCAAAAAGTTCCCGACCCACACCATCAGCCTCTCTGGGCCGTTCAGCGTTTTGTCTTTGAGCAAACTCGGCGGCATCTCCGAGGTAATCTACTGTTCCGGCGACGCAATCGACCCGGATCAGGTCGCCGGTCTTGAGCTTCGCGATCGGCCCGCCATCCACCGCTTCGGGTGTCAGGTGGATCGCCGCGGTCACCTTGCCTGACGCGCCCGACATGCGGCCGTCCGAGACCAGCGCGACCTTGCGGCCCTGATCGAGGATCGACGACAAGGACGGCGTCAGCGAATGCAGTTCCGGCATCCCGTTGGCTTTTGGGCCTTGGAAACGGACCACGCAAACGAAATCGCCTTCCGGCAGTTGTTTGGCCTTGAAGGCCGCCAGGAAATCGTCCTGGTCGTCGAATACCACACAGGGGCCTTCGACGATCTGATGCTCCGGCTTGACGGCCGACGTCTTGGTGACCGAGCGGCCGAGATTGCCCTTCAGTTCGCGCAAGCCCCCTTCGGGCTGGAACGGATTAGACAGCGGACGCACCACGGCCTCGTCGAGGCTGTGTTCCGGCACCGGGCGCCAGGTCAGCACGCCCTCATCGAGGAAGGGTTCTGTGGCGTATTGGCTCAAGCCGTGGCCCCAGATGGTATCGACGTCTTCGTGCAGCAGGCCGCCCGACAGCAGCTCACGGATGACGAAGCCGACACCGCCGGCGGCGTGGAAGTGGTTCACATCGGCCGAACCGTTCGGATAGACACGCGCCAGCAGCGGCACAACGCGCGACAGTTGGTCCATGTCTTCCCAGGTCAGGATGACGCCGGCAGCGCGCGCCATGGCCGGCAGGTGCAGGGTGTGGTTGGTCGATCCACCGGTGGCCAGCAGGCCGACCGCCGCATTGATAAAGGCCTTTTCCGACAGGACGTCGGCCAGGCGCTTCGGGTCCTTGCCGTTTTCGGCCGTCTTTGCCGCGCGCTCGGTGGCGGCGGCCGTCAGGGCCTCGCGCAGCGGCGTGTTCGGATGGACAAATGCCGCGCCCGGCACATGCAGGCCCATCATCTCCATCATCATCTGGTTGGAGTTGGCCGTGCCATAGAAGGTGCAGGTGCCGGCGGCGTGATAGGAGGCCATTTCGGCCGCCAGCAGCGCGTCGCGGCCGACTTCGCCGAGGGCATACAGCGTGCGGATCTTGGCCTTTTCCGGATTGGGAAGCCCGGAAGACATCGGACCGCCCGGCACGAAGATGACCGGAAGGTGGGCAAACGACAGGGCGCCGATGACCAGGCCAGGCACGATCTTGTCGCAGATCCCCAGCATCAACGCAGCGTCAAACGCGTCGTGGCTAAGCGAAATTGCGGTCGCCATGGCGATGACGTCGCGCGAAAACAGCGACAGCTCCATGCCCGGACGGCCTTGCGTGACGCCGTCGCACATGGCTGGCACGCCACCGGCGACCTGGACCGTGGCGCCGACTTTACGGGCAGCGACGCGGATCTTGTCCGGGTAGTCGTGATAGGGTTGGTGCGCCGACAGCATATCGTTGTACGAGGTGACAACGCCGATATTCGGCACGGCATCCAGCGCCTGTTGCAGCTTGTCGGTATCCGAGGACGCGGCCACAACGTGGGCATAGTTGGCGCAGCTGAGCTTCTTGCGGCGCGGCTCGTCCGACTTATAACGGTCGGCGCGGCTCATGAAATCGGCGCGCAGGTCTTTCGAACGTTCGATGACGCGCTGGGTGACTTCGGCGAGGACAGGGTGCAGTTCAGCCATATGACTACCTCAGGGTGCCCAGACGAATTCGACGGCAACTCTGGCCTGGGCCAGGAAGGCGCCGATGGGCGAAGTATAGGGATCGGTCGACTGGGCGGCGGTCTTCAGCACGTCCAGCTTGGTCTGACCGGTGATATAGAACAGAATGCGGCGCGATTCGTTGATCGCCGGCACCGTCAGCGTAATGCGCGGCAGCTTGGGCTCCAGCTCGGTCGTCGAGGCCGAGACCGGCAGGACCAGGGCATCCGTATTGTAGACGACGCCGTTGATGGCGTGGCCTGGGAAGATCGACGCATAGTGGGCGTCCGGCCCCATGCCCATCAGGGCGAAGTCGAACACCGGCGGCTCACCACCACCCAGCTCACGCAGCTTTGCTTCGGCCTTGGCAGCGCAGGCGTACTGGTCGTCGATGTCCTGGATCAGCGAGATCAGCTCCATGGCGCCCTGGCCGAGGACGCTGCTGAGCGCTTCACGCATCATGCGCGTATTGGAGGCGGCGTCATCGGTCGGCACGAAGCGTTCGTCGACCTGGAACAGCTTGACCTTGTCCCAGTCGATGTCTTCGGTGACCAGCTGCTCATAGATCGGCTTCGGCGTATTGCCGCCGCAGCCGAGCCAGATGGCCTTGCCGCGCTGGGCGATGGCGTCCTTCAGAGACTTGGCGATGTTTGGCGCGATCCACGCCCCGGCTTCCGCCGCGCTGTCAAAGCAACGCACCGCGACGGGCCCCTTGGCGCCGTCGAAGGTGATCATGTGGCCCTGCCCGTCCACCTTTCAATCGTTCCAGGTGCGGCCGTCACGGTCCAGCAGCGTATAGGCGCTGACCGGGCCGTAGGTGCCGGCGGGATAGGTTTGAGGTTTGGGATAGGCCTGTTTCCAGGCCTCGGAAATGCCGTCGACCCAGGCCCAGGCGGCCTCGACCTCGTCGCGGCGGACGAACTGGGCGTTGTTGCCATTCAGGGCATCGAGGATCAGGCGCTCATAGGCGATGCGGCGGCGCGATGGTTTGTTGCCGTTGCCATCAAACGCATTGATCAGCGACAGGCTGAGGTCGAGCGACTGCAGGTGCATCCCCTCGGCGGTCAGACCCGGCGACTTGTTCATGATGCTGAGCTTGATGTCTTCATCGGGCTGCAGGCGGATGATCAGGCGGTTGGCACGATCTTCACCGCCAAAGATCGAGTGCGGCAATGCCTTGAACTGGATGACGATTTCGGTGGCGCGCGATGGCAGGCACTTGCCGGTCCGCAGATAGAAGGGCGTCCCCGCCCAGCGCCAGTTCTGGATTTCGGCCTTGACGGCCACATAGGTTTCTGTGCCCGACGGTGAACCCTTTTCGGCTTCGTAGCCGCGGATGGCGCCGCCATCGGCAAAGCCCGGACCATACTGGCCGCGCGCCGTCACCTGGGTGACGTTCGAGGCGTCGATGGGCTTAAGCGATCTCAGCACCTTGACCTTTTCGTCGCGCAGGGCGTCAGATGACAGGCCGGCCGGCGGCTCCATGGCGGTCAGGCACAGCAGCTGCAGCAGATGGTTCTGCAGCATGTCGCGGATGGCGCCGTATTCGTCGTAATAGCCGAGACGCTCACCCGTGCCGACGGTTTCGGCGATGGTGATCTGGACGTGGTCGATCGACTGGGCGTTCCACAGCGGCTCGAACACCGTATTGCCGAAGCGCAGCGCGATCAGGTTCTGGACGGTTTCCTTGCCCAGATAGTGGTCGATGCGGAAGGTGCGATCTTCGGAGAAGGCGTGGGCGACCGAGTCGTTGATGATCTTCGACGTCGCCAGGTCGCGGCCGATCGGCTTTTCAATGACGACGCGGTTCGGCGCCTTGTTGAGGCCCGCGCGCTCGATATGCTCGCAGATCGGCTTGAACAGGGTCGGCGACACAGAGAGGAAGTAGACGATGTCGAGCGCGTCGACATTGCCAAGCTCGGCCTTGAGCTTTGGCCCCCAGTCGTCATTGGCGGCGTCGAGCGCGACGTGGACGATGCGCTTGCGGAAGCGCGGCAGGGTCGACGGCTCCAGATCGGTGCCGATCCGCTTTTGCACCGCATTGCCGATGCGATCGACGCACACCTCGGTACCACAGTCCTCGCGCGCCACAGAGATAATGCGGAGGTCATCCGGCAGATAACCGTCCTGGTCGAGCATGGCCAGGGACGGCCACAGCATCCGCATGGCCAGGTCGCCGGTGCCGCCGACAAGGACAAAGACCTGCTGCCGCGCGCTGGAAGATATCGCCATCTAACCGTTCCCTGACTGACTGTAATTTCGTCCCATATAGAGGAACTTGCCCTTGCGAAACAAGGCCATTACACAATTGTTAGCGCTAACGGAAGAAATGAGTTTCACGCGCTCTTCCCGCTCGCGGGGAGAGCGCTGGGGTGAGGGGCAAATCAACCTTGACCACAGGCATCGCAACCGCCGCCAAGGCTTATGTCACCTCAGTTTACCTGTCAGCTCCGAAGGCGCCGCCGGCAAAATCAGCCCGTATTCCTGAGCGCCGCCGAGATGCCATTGACCGTCAATTGCGCGGCCAACTGCACCAGTTTGTGATCGTTACCACGGCGCAGACGGCCGATCAGATGCACCTGAAGACGGTTAAGCGCATCGAGCACCGGCTTCGACCGTTCGATCTGGCCGCGCAGGCGCTCATGCGTCGACAGAAGCGTCGAGGCGCCGCGAATGCGCAGGATCAGCGCCACGGTGTCGTCGAACTCGCTTCGGATCTGGGCGAAGATGCGTTTGGCTTCCTCGGGCTCGGTCGCAAGCGCCACGTAGGACTCGGCCACGCCCATGTCGGCCTTGGCCATGCCCATTTCCATATTGGCCAGGAAGACGTCGAAGAAGTCCCACTTGACCATCTCCTGCAGCTCGGCGTCGGTAACACCGGCCTCGCGCACGCCGGCGGCAAAGCCGTACCACCCCGGCAGCATGAGACGCGACTGCGACCACGAAAACACCCACGGAATGGCGCGCAAGTCCTCGATCTTGCCGGAAGCCGTACGCGATGCCGGGCGCGAACCGATCTTGAGGCCCGAGATTTCCGAGATCGGCGTCACCGAACGGAAAAACGCGAGAAAATGCGGATCGTCATAGACCAGACCACGATAGGCCTTGAACGAGGCTTCGCAGATTCGATCCATGACCGGCGTGAAGCGCGCCTCCAATTCGCTGTCGCCGGCCGGACGCATGGTGTGGCCATTGGGCTTGGATGCCAGGAAGGTCGCGGCGGCAAAGGCGTCGAGCGTCTTTTGCGCCACCTGCGGATTGCCGAACTTGCGCGCGATCATCTCGCCCTGTTCGGTGACGCGGATCTGTCCGCCGACGGTACCTTCCGGCTGGGCCAGGATGGCTTCGAAGGCCGGACCGCCGCCGCGCCCGACGCTGCCGCCGCGGCCATGGAACAGGCGCAACTGCACCTTGCTCTCGTCGCAGACGGCCTTGACGGCCTTCGAGCCCTTGTGCAGCGACCAGCGCGACGCCGTATAGCCGCCATCCTTATTGGAATCCGAATAACCGAGCATGACCTCCTGGATCAGCGGCCGGCCCATCAACGAGCGGACGGCGTAGTTGCCGAGCCACTTCTTCATGATGTCGGGCGCGGCTTCCAGGTCGCCGATGGTCTCGAACAGCGGCGAAATCTTGATCATGGTATGCGGCTGGGGTCCGCCGCGCACCAGGCCGGCCTGCTTGAGCAGGACCAGCGGTTCGAGGATGTCGGAGACCGACGCCGCCTTGGAGATGATATAGGCGCCGAAGGCTTCCGGGCCGAAGGTCTTGATCAGTGCGGCGGCCGCATCGACGATCTTCAGCTCGCGGCGCGTCTCGTCGGAATAACGCGCATAGGGCCAGCGTAAGATGCGGTCATTGGTCAGTTCCGCCAGCAGCAGCGAGCAGCGCTCGCTTTCCGACATGCCGAGATAGTCGATGAGCTCCGACGACTGGGTGAACAGCTCGGCGATCACGCGCTCATGGACGTCCGAGTTCTGGCGAAGGTCGATGGCCAGCAGGTGGAAGCCGCACGAGCGCGCAATGCGGATCAGGCTCTTCAGCGTCTTGCCGACCATGCGCTTGCCGCCATGTTCGGCAATCGAGTCGCACAGGACCTTGAGGTCCTTGATGAAGGCGTCGCAGGTCTCATAGGGCGGGGCCGCGACATTGCCGCGGCGGTCGTCCTCGTCGAGGATCAGGCTGCGCGTCCGCGCCAGCCGGTCCTTGATCCAGGCGATGGCGCGGCGATAGGGCTCGTCGACACGATGGATATTGCCGTCCATCGACTTGCGCGACATTTCGAGCAACGATTCCGATACCTTGGTGAGTTCGTCCGACAGGGTCAGTTCGGTGTCGAGCTGTTCAAGCTGCGTGAAATAGAAGCGGAAGGCCAGCCGCGCCTGCGTCTTGATGGCGTAGTTGAGCGTCACCTCGTCGACGTGCGGGTGGCCGTCGCGGTCGCCGCCGATCCAGGTGCCGAGCTTCAGCACACTCGGCAGGGCGCGCTCGATGTCGAGGTTACGCCCCCACTCGTTATACAGCGACACCAGCGCCGGCAGGATCGAGCGTTCGACGTGCCCCAGAAGATTGTTGATCTCGTCCTTGACCGTGATCCGCTCGGGCCGGTTCAGGCGCGTGTTCCACAGAAGCGCGATCGCGCGATAAAGCTCGTCCTCGATCGTCTTCTTGTCGCTGCCGGACTTCTCATAGGCCTGCAGCAGTTGCGTAATCTCGGTCTCGCGCATGGTGACACTGGCGCGGCGCATCTCGGTCGGATGGGCAGTGAAGACCGGCGAGGCCAGGATATCAGCCAGCAGCGTCTCGACCTCTCCTTGAGTCATGCCCTCGCCCTTTGCCGAGGCCACGGCATTGGTCAGGGTCGTCGCCTGACGCGAACCATCCGAGGCGGTGAACTTGTCGACCATTTTCAGCTGATCGACGTCCTCGGAGATCACCTGCAGCGTCGACAGGCAGGTCATGATGCGCGCGGCGTGGGCAGCTTCGGACTCGCTCAAGGCCGCCAGATCGCACTTGCCGGCGATCAGTCCATCGATCAGGTCGAGGATATGGTCGCGACCGAAATCGCGCACCGCCTCATGCAACAGGCCGTCCAAAAGCGCGATATGATGCCTTACGGGATCGAGAGAAGTGTCATCCATGGCATCCGCCTCCACACACAAATCAAGCACAGATTAGCGGGAAATTTGTGCACTGCAAAGCAGCCCATCCGACGCCGGATGAGTGGCACCTGAACAGGTAGCGATAACAGTCCAGTCAAAACAAGACCTTGTAATATGAAAAATTTTCCTGAAATTTTTTCATATTGTGAACTCTGTTGCACGCGCAACAAATTATCCGGGTACCGTTTCTTTGCCATTTCTAAAGTTTTTTCGCGTAATGCTGGTGGACAGCCTGAACGAAAACAGGGTTTCCCATGGCAAAAGCCTCCTTCCACCGCCACCAGCGGGTCTATGTCGAACCGGTCGGTACCTGGGCCGTGATCGACAAGGTCAATCCCGTCTGGGTCAAGGGTTTCGACGAACCCGTCCGCGTCACCTACGACTGCGGCCTGGGGCGCGATTTCTCCGCGGAGGAACTGACGGCCGATACCCGCAACAATGAGGCGTCGGACAAGCAGCCGGGCATGGGCCATTGGCGCTTGATGCGCGCGCGCAATAAGTGGCAAAGCCCGGACGAAAGCCGTCACCACCCCTTCCCCGGCACCTATCCGGTCGTCGTCACCGACGTCAATGACTGGGGCGGCTGGCGTGTGCCAGGCGCCGAATACGAACGTGATCCCGACCTGATCGAAATGCAGGCCCGCCTGATCGCCGCCAGCCCGGCGCTTTACAAAATCGCCAAGGACCTGCGCGACTATGTTCGCCAGAATACCGACGTCGATGACGACATCATTACCCTGGCCAAGCGCGCCGAACAGCTGCGCAAGATCATCGACGGGGATGCCCTGGCGACGGCAAAAGCGGCGACGGCTTAAAGCCTTTCTTACTTTATCCCACCGCAAAACAATTGCCGGGTGCTGCAATCTTTGAAATGAGTCCCTAAATCGACTCGACGCTTAGAGATTGCAGGACGCCCGCCCATGCGCACCGACACACCCCAGCCTATCCGCCTCACCGACTACAAGGCGCCGGAATTCCGCATCCCCGAAGTCGAGCTGGACTTCGCCCTGGCGCCCGAAACGACGCGGGTCATGGCACGGCTGATCCTGGAACGCCAGGCGCCCGGTCCGCTGGTCCTGATGGGCGAGCGGCTGAAGCTGATCAGCTTGCGCATAGACGGCAAGGCGCTTGGCGAGGCCGACTATCAGGTCACCGCCGAAACCCTGACCATCGCCGACGTTCCGGACCGTTTCACGTTGGAAACCGAGGTCGAGATCAATCCGTCGGATAACAAGACGCTGGAAGGCCTCTACATGTCGTCCGGCCGCTACGCCACCCAGTGCGAGGCCGAAGGGTTCCGCAAGATCACCTACTTCCTCGACCGGCCCGATGTCCTGTCGAAATACCGCGTCCGCATCGAGGCGCCGAAGGCCGACTTCCCGCATCTCCTGTCGAACGGCAACCTGATCGAGACCGGCGACCTGCCTGAAGGCCGCCACTACGCCCAGTGGGAAGACCCCTTCTTCAAGCCCTGCTATCTGTTTGCCCTGGTCGCCGGCGAACTCGACGTCCTGGAAGACGCCTTCACGACCATGTCCGGCCGGAGCGTCGCGCTGAAAATCTATGTCGACACCGGCATGAAGGCGCGCGCCGCCTACGCCATGGACGCGCTCAAGCGCTCGATGAAGTGGGACGAAGACGTCTATGGCCGCGAATACGATCTCGATCTGTTCATGATCGTGGCGGTGCGTGACTTCAACTTCGGCGCCATGGAAAACAAGGGGCTGAATATCTTCAACGCCTCGTTGCTGCTGGCCGATCCCGCGACCGCGACCGACCTCGACTATGAGCGCATCGAAAGCGTTATCGCCCACGAATATTTCCACAACTGGTCGGGCAACCGCGTCACCTGCCGCGACTGGTTCCAGCTGTGCCTGAAGGAAGGCCTGACCGTCTATCGCGACCAGGGCTTTTCCGGCGACATGCGCGGCCATGCCGTCGCCCGCATCAAGGACGTCAAGGCGCTGCGCGCCCGCCAGTTTCCGGAAGATTCCGGCCCGCTGGCCCATCCGGTCCGCCCGTCGTCCTACGTCAAGATCGACAACTTCTATACCGCGACCATCTACGAAAAGGGCGCCGAGATCGTCGGCATGCTCAGGACCTATGTCGGCCCCGAAACCTACCGCAAGGCGCTCGACCACTATTTCGAGACCAATGACGGCACGGCGGCGACGCTCGAAGACTTCCTGAAGAGCTTTGAAGCCGTCACGGGCGAGGACTTCTCGCCGTGGCTGCAATGGTACACCCAGGCCGGGACGCCACGGCTCGACATCACGCCGGTCTATGATGCCGCCGGCCAAACCCTGACCCTGAAGCTGCGCCAGAAGACCCTGCCGACGCCAGGCCAGCCGGACAAGTCGCCCGTACCGATCCCGCTGCGTTTTGGTCTTCTGACCACGCGCGGCGCGCCCATGACCTATAATGGTGGCACCGCCAGCGAGAGCCTGCACGTCCTGCGCCGTGAGGCGGAACACATCGTGCTGACCGGCGTCACCGAACAGCCCGTCGTGTCGGCGTTGCGTCACTTTTCGGCGCCCGTCATCCTGACGGTCGAGGAACCGCGCGACCACGCCTTTGCCCGTTTCAAGGGCGACGCCGATCCGTTCAATCGCTGGGAGGCGGCGCAAGGCCTGGCGCGCGCCATCATCCTCGATCCGGAACCCGCACCCTCCCTGATCGACAGTTTCGCCGACGCGCTGAAGGCCTGCCTTGAGGACGACAGCCTGGAGCCCGCCTTCAAGGCGCTGATCATGGCCCTGCCGACCGAGGCGGACCTGGCGCAATCCATGAGCCCGATCGATCCCGCCTTTATCCACAAACAGCGAACGGGCCTGAAAACAGCCTTGTCGGACAGGCTGAACCACCTGTTGCACGATCTGTATAACGCGATCATTCCACCGGTCGCGTTCAGCCCGGACGCCGAGGCCGCCGGCCTGCGCGCCTTGCGCAATGCCCTTCTGGACCTGATGCTGGCCGGTTATAACGACAGCCACAACAAGGAAGGCCTGGTCGCCCTGGCCGAAGCGCACTTCGTCAACGCCACCAATATGACGGACATGGTCGGCGGCATCACCGCCCTGATGTCCGTCCAGGGCCAGCCGTACCAAAAGGCGCTCGACGCCTTCTATCACCGTTTCAAGGCCGAACCGCTGGTCATCGACAAATGGTTCGCCCTGCAATCCAGTTGCCCGCACCCGGCGACGCTGGAGCGCGTCCAGGCGCTCAAGTCCCACCCGGATTTCGATGCCAGGACGCCGAACCGCTGGCGCGCCCTGGTCCAGGCCTTCGCCGGCAACCAGAGCGTCTTCCACGATCCGTCCGGCGCGGGCTACGCCTTCCTCGTCGAGCAGGTGCTGATGGTCGATGCCTTCAACCCGATGACGGCCGCGCGCCTGATCGAGCCGCTCAGCCGCTTCCGCTTCTACGCCGCGCCTTGGAACGGCCTGATGAAGGACGCCCTGCAAACCATCGCCAAGGCGCCCAACCTGTCGAAGAACGTCGCCGAACTGGCGACCAAGGCGCTGGAAGGGTAACCGAAGGCTGGGTTATAGCATTCTATTAACCCTTCTTAAGCCATTGGCCTTCATAGACTGTGAACGGGTTGCCTGCCACGCGTGGGCTTGAGTGAAGGACAGGATATTGGCAGGCCTCGAACGCGTCAGGTTCCTGGTAGTGGACGACAACGCCCACATGATCAATATTGTCAAAACGATCCTGCGCGGCTTCGGCGCGACCCAGATCTTCGAGGCCAAGGACGCCACCGACGCCTTTCACCGCCTTAAGCACGATTCGATCGACATAGTGGTCACCGACTACCAGATGGAAGTCCTGGACGGCATCGAGTTCGTCAAGCTGGTGCGTAATTCGTCCGACAGCCCGAACCGCTATGTCCCGATCATCATGCTGACGGCGCACTCGGAGCGCTCGCGCGTCCTCGCCGCGCGCGACGCCGGCGCCAATGAGTTCTGCTGCAAGCCGGTAACGGCGCAGGAGCTCTATCGAAAAGTCGTCGCCATCGTCGACTATCCCCGCCCCTATATCAAAACGAGCAGCTATTTCGGCCCGGACCGGCGCCGCCGCATGGACCCGAAGTATGACGGCCCGGAACGGCGCGAAGGCTGGACGGCCGATCACCAGCCGCCGAATAACAGCCGTGGCGAAGCGGCGGCCAGCTAATTTTTCATTTGCGGCGGCGGATAATCATACCGCATAGCCGTTATTCGAATTCATCTGACCTTAAGACTCTCGACAATAGATTAACAGGGCGTTTACCCTGTTTGTTAACGCGAATCACGGACACCTTGGCGGCCCCCGGAAACCCGAACGCGGTTTTCGGAATAGCGCTGAAAAAACAATAACCTGCGGCTCATCGCATGATCATTTCGGATCAGACGGCGGGCGCGGAAGCAAAGCGAATCAAAGCTTGACGGCACGGCGCCCACATTCCCGCATCCGCCCGGCACCGCCGGAAGCGAAGGCGCGCGCCGCAACTTCACCGGACGACAGCGTGACAGGCGGTATTACCCGGGCGGCCCTGAGCTTCATTCCCAATACCGTGCCGCTATGGATGCGGCTGACCATACTGGTCCTGCTGCTGGGCATGGGGCTGTTCTCGGCCCTGTCGACGCTGCAGCTGGGGAATTCCCTGTCGGCCGACAAGGATCGCCAGGGCGAAGTCCTGCTGGAAGGCGCGGAAATGGGGGCGGCGCGCGCCGAAGCGCGGCTGGGGCTGGCGCGGGCGGCCCTGGAAGCCAGCGCCGACCGTATCGCGCTGGCGCCCACAGATACCTTAAGCGCCACCGAGACCGGCCTGCGGCTGGCGCGCGGCAACCTGTCCAGCCTGGCCGTCGTCCGCGTCGAAGGCGGCGACGGCACGATCGCCGCGATGTCCGGCAATGACGACCATGCCCTGGTTCGCAAGGCGGCCGAAGCCGCGGCGGCGAAAACCGGCCGGCGGCTGGCCATCGATGTGCTCAATTCCCGCCTCAGCGGTCAGGCCCGCGCCTATATGACGCTGGAAACCGCCGGCGGTATCCTGGTCGCGCGTCTCGACCCCGCCGTTCTCTCGACGCCCGGTGACGGCCGTCTCGGCCTGCTGGTCGACAAGGATGGCGTGATCCTGGCCGCGTCCGACAGCCGCATGGTCGGCCTGGACACCGACACGGCGCTGGCCGTCGCGCCGGCGCAACTGCGCGATCGCGCCGACAGCCGCGACCTTATCCAGGGCGCGCGCGAGGGCGCGGGCTTCGTGAAGATCGCCTCGGCGCGTATCAGCTCCGACAACGGCGAGGGCCTGCTGGTCCTCAACGCCATTCCGACCGAGCCGTTCTTTTCTGTCTCGGCCAGCCTTATCACCGGCCTCCTGTTCATCGGCGGCCCCCTGCTGGTCGGCGTGCTCTTCACCCTGCTGCTGATCTACCAGGCGCGGCGCGGCCGCAGCCAGACCCTGCAGTTCCAGGCCAGCGAACAGCGCTACCGGCTGGCGGTCGAGGCGGCGCACTGCGGCATCTGGGACTGGGACCTGGAGCAGGATCTGATCTACATGTCCGACGTCACCGGCGTCATGCTGGGCTGGGGCGGTGGCGGCGTGGCCTCGACACCCGAGGTCCTGGCGCGTCTGGCGGCCGACCATCGTGACGCGGTGACGAAAGCCTTGATGGATGCGCGCCTGACCGGCGCCTTCGATGTGTCGTTTCGTGTGCCGCGTGAAGGCGGGCGGTCCTTGTGGATCGACGCGCGCGGCCAGGCGGTCGGCGAACGCTCGGCCTCCGGCTTCACACGCCTGTCGGGCGTGGCGCTCGACGTCACCGACGAACGCACGGCGCAGATCAGGGCCCAGCGCGCCGAGGCGCGGCTGCTCGACGCCATCAACTCGGTGTCCGACGCCTTTGTGCTGTGGGACCGCCACGGCCGCCTGACCATGTGGAACAAGACGTTTGGCACCACCTTCAACATCGATGAACGGTTCCTGCGCCAGGGTACGCCGCGCGACCTGATCGAGCAGGTCATCCAGATCGCCATCCGGCGCCAGGTTCCGGTGGCTGACGGGCGCGACGGCGTCATCGAGGCCGAGTTGAACAACGGCCACTGGATTCAGATATCGGAAAGCCCGACGCGCGAAGGCGGCCGCGTCGTCACCAGCGCCGACATCACCGCCGTCAAGGTCCAGGAAGAGTTGAGCCGCCGGAACGAGGAACAGCTGCAGGCCCTGGTCGAGAAACTGGAGCAGAGCCGCAAGCAGCAGGAGGTTCTGGCGCGCAAGTACGAGATGGCCAAGATCCGCGCCGAGGCCGCCAACCACGCCAAGAGCGAGTTCCTGGCGAATATGAGCCACGAACTGCGCACGCCGCTGAACGCCATCAACGGCTTCTCCGAGATCATGTCGTCGGAGATGTTCGGGCCGCTGGGCCATCCGCGCTACAAGGAATATTCCGGCGACATTCTCAATTCCGGCCAGCACCTGCTGAGCCTGATCAACGACATTCTCGACATGTCGAAGATCGAGGCCGGCAAGATGACCCTGCGCTTCGAGCCCGTTAATGTCGAGGAAGTCACCGACGACACGCTGCGCCTGATCCGCCAGCGCGCCGAAAAGGCCGGCCTGAAGCTGCGCACGCACATTCCGCCGGACCTGCCCGAGATCGAGGCCGATTT
The DNA here is from genome assembly GCF_017875235.1 of Asticcacaulis solisilvae. Classification (GTDB taxonomy): domain Bacteria; phylum Pseudomonadota; class Alphaproteobacteria; order Caulobacterales; family Caulobacteraceae; genus Asticcacaulis; species Asticcacaulis solisilvae_A. The sequence goes on from NZ_JAGGMI010000001.1 coordinate 329,681, forward strand.
CCGCGCGCTGAAACAGGTGCTGCTCAACCTGCTGACCAACGCCGTCAAGTTCACCCCCAAGGACGGGACCATCACCGTGTCCGCCGTCCGCACCGACGAAAACGTCCACATCACCGTTTCCGATACCGGCATCGGCATTTCCGAAAAAGATCTGCAGAAGCTGGCCCGGCCGTTCGAGCAGATCGACAACCAGTATCTGCGTACCAAGGAGGGGACGGGCCTCGGGCTGGCGCTGTCCAAATCGCTGACCGAAATGCATAGCGGCCGCATGGAGCTCGACAGCCTGCCCGGCGAAGGCACCAGGGTGCATCTCATCCTGCCGATCCGCCAGCCCACCAAGACCGAAGGCGAGCGCTCGGCGGACCGTGCCGCCTGAAACATGCCTGACGCCCCGCTTGCCGGATTGGCGAAAACGTGGTCATCTTCGCCTTATGAGCAAGTTCAGTATCGGTAAAGTCGCGCACCTGTGTATCGCCATCGCCGCCACGGCGGTCATCGCCTCCTGTGGAGGCGGAGGTGGCGGTGGCGGCTCGTCCGCCCCCTCCGGCGGCGGATCTTCCGCCTCAAGCAGCAGCAGTTCATCCAGTACCACGGGCTGGGTATCGGGCGTCTTCCAGGCCGCCAGCACCTTCAAGGACAAGTGCCAGGCTCCGCGCACCGGCTTTGATATCGAAGGCACGGCCTTCCCCGACAAGGCCGGCACGACGCTTGACGAAAAGAACTGGCTGCGGTCGTGGACCCACGAGACCTATCTGTGGAACACTGAGGTCATCGACACCAACCCCAACAACAGCAGCACGCGCGTCCAGTATTTTGATACGCTGAAAACCCTGCTCAAGACGTCTTCGGGCCGGGACAAGGATGAGTTTCACTTCAGCGAGCCGACCGCCGAATACCTGGCGCGGCGCAATTCGTCGGCCAGCGCCAGCTACGGCGCCGAAATCGCCATCCTGTCCGGCACGGTGCCGCGCGACGTCCGCGTCGTCTTCACCGATCCCGGCACGCCCGCTGACGGCAAGCTTCTTCGTGGCACGCGCATCCTGACGGTCAACGGCATCGACGTCGTCAACGGCGGCACGACGCAGGCCGAAATCGACACCCTCAACAACACCCTCTTCCCATCCACGGCCGGCGTCACCGCCAACCTGGTCGTGCGCGATCCGGGCGCGTCGGCCAACCGCAGCGTTACTTTGGTTTCAGCCAACCTGGTGTCGAAGCCCGTCAACCGGACGCGCGTCCTGACCGACGGGGCCGGCAGGAAGACTGGCTATATCCTGTTCAACACCTTCAGCCCCTATTCGAGCGAAAACGACATCGTCACGGCGATGCAGAGCATGAAGGACCAGGGCGTCGCCGACCTGGTGCTTGACCTGCGCTACAATGGCGGCGGCCTGCTGGCCGTGGCGTCGCAGCTGAGCTACATGGTTGCGGGCGACGCAAAAACGACCGGAAAGACCTTCGAGCGCCTGCGCTTCAACACTGCCGCCGGCACGCTCAACCCGGTGACCGGCGCCGTGAACAATCCGACGCCGTTCTACAAAACCGGCCTCGGCTTCACGGTCGCCAACGGCACTGCCCTGCCCGCCCTGAACCTGCCGCGCGTCTTCGTGCTGACGACGGGCAATACCTGCAGCGCCAGTGAAGCGGTCATCAACGGCCTGCGCGGCGTCGGCGTCGAGGTCATCCTGGTCGGCGGCAAGACCTGCGGCAAGCCCTACGGCTTCTACCCGCAGGACAATTGCGGCGAGACCTACTATACCATCCAGTTCCAGGGCGTGAACGAGGTCGGCTTCGGCGACTATGCCGACGGCTTCACAGCCGCCAACTCGACCGAAACCTACGGCGTCAAGATCGCCGGCTGCGCCGTGGCGGACGATTTTGGCCATGAGCTCGGCGACGCCAATGAAGGTCTACTGAAGGCCGCCATGACCTTTGGCGCTAACGGCACCTGTCCGGCGGCGACGATCACCGCCGTCGGCAGCAGCAGCGCGGCAAGCACCTCTTCGGGCACATCGCTCAAGCTTGAACGGCCGGAGCCCTGGATCATGACGACCAACCGCGACATGACGATGCGGCGGTAATCATGCGTCAAGGGCTCGCCACATCCCTGATCGTCATGCTGGGTTTAAGCGCCTGCCAGACCGTTGCCGGCACGCAGGCGGCGACCGTCAATCTCGATGACCCGGCGACGCGCCAAGCGCTGCAATCCGCCCTGGCGCGCGCTGTCGGCCGTGGGCGGATCGAGCTTGGACCATCGGCATCGGCCAACACGTCGAGCGTGACTGTCCTGCCCCCGCCCCTGGGCCCGCGCGAGACGCATTCCATGGCCCTGCCGGTACAGTTCGATATCGTCAGCGAAGACGGCCATTGCCTGGCTGTGCGTCGCGATACGAAAGATATCTACGACCTGCCGGGTGTGACCTGCCAAAGCCGTTGAGGTTCGTTACTTCGCCGAAGCCGATGCCGGCGCGGGCTTGCCGTTCGGCTGGGGCGCGCCGTCCTTTTCGAGGAATTTGCGGAACCGGAAGGACGGCCGCAGAATAAAGCTCGCCACGGCCTCGCGTTCCTTGGCCGACAGTTGCGCCATGTCCTCGATTAGCGCCGTCTCGATCTTGCCGCGCGCCATGTCCTCATAGGAACGCGCCTGGTCGGACAGAGCGATGACCCGCGCCGCATCATAGGGTTCGGCCGCGGCGACCTTACCGGCATCCTTCCGGAGCGTGCGCGCCTTTTCCATGTCCGGCTCGCCTTCCAGGGCCGCCTTCTTGATCACGGCCTTGATGCGCGCCTTGGCTTCCGGCGTCATTGTCTCATTCGGGTGCCCGCCCCAGTTCGCCGCGGCCGGCGGACGCTTCATGTGCTGGTTCAGCACGACGCCCGCACCGATGCCGCCGGCGATCAGGAACAGGTTCAGCGCCACGGAGACGCCGAGCAGCCATTTCAAGGTTTTCGGTGTCATCCCACGGCCTCGTCATCGAAGACCTGGGCCTGTTCCAGTACGGCCTGGGCGCGCACATCGGCAAGGGTGGACATGCTGAAGGTGATGCCGAAGATCGCACCGGCGATGCAGGCCGCCATGCCCGCCGCCGCCCACAGGACAGGCGGGCGGACTCTGGGTTTCAACACCACGACATTCCCGACGTCTTCCGGCATGCGGCGCGCCAGGTGTTCCAGGGTTTGCCAATGCAGGCTGCGGCTGTCTTCCAGGCTCAGGCGATCCGCCTCGGACAGAGTGTTGAGCAGGCCGTCGGTTATGCGCGCCTCGTCCAGCCACGACTGGACCCTGGTGGCGTGGTCGAGCATGTACGAGATGGCGCCCGCGCGCTCGGCCTGCGGCCAGCGCTTCGAATCCGCGCCATAGGCCTCGAGAATTTCCCGGAAACGGGCTTCAGTCATTACACTGGGATTGGGCATGTTACGCTCCCTTCTCCTGACGGCTCTTCCCGGAAGCCGCAGGGGTGTGGGGAATATGAGAACTCATGGCGGCGCGAAGGGCACGGCGCCCCCGCGCCAGAAGGCTTTCCAGCGCCTCGACGCTGACGTCCATGACGTTGGCGGCTTCCTGGTTGGACAGTTCCTGATAGTAGGTCAGGACGATGGCTTCGCGCTGGCGGTCCGGCAGGGCGTTGATCGCCGCCTGGACCTGGCTGGCGGTTTCGGCGGCTTCCATCTTCGCCGGCGCGCTGATGGTGCCGTCGACGATTTCGACGTCGTCGGTCGAGACCTGTTCGCGGCGCCGACGCAGACGATCGTAGCAGAGGTTCAGCGCGACGCGATGCATCCAGGTGTCGATGCGCGCCTTGCCCGGCACCCAGGTCGCCGCCTGTTTCCAGGTTCGCAGCAGGGTTTCCTGGGCGACGTCCTCGGCTTCCACGGGATCGCCCAGCATGCGCCGGGCCAGGGCCATCAAACGCGGCATCTTGCGCGAGACAAGGATCGACACCGCGGCCATATCGCCGCGTCCCATGCGCTCCAGCAGGTGTTCGTCAGGATCCGTACTCACAGCGCTCCGCGAAATAGGTGAAGGCCCTCCCGGCCAGGCAAGAATGGTCGTGTCAGGCATGGCCCGCTCCATTCCTAGCACAGAAAACCGGCCTTTGCGAACCGCACGTCATGTAAAACCGCCAACAGATGAAGCTCCCCAGCATCATGATCGTTCAACGGGGGGACATGGGGTTTCCGTCGGTCGTCTCAATATTTGGGTGTTAGCCCTCGGGCGACACGACCCGCTCGAACGCCTGGCGGGCGCGCTTGCGGATGTCCTTCAGCTTCTTTTCCAGCGTGTCGAGGCGGCGGGTATGGACCGCGCGGGCCAGCTTGCGCTGAAAGGCTTCGGGCTCGTTGTGCGGGTCGTCGTTTTCGGTCAGCGACACGCGCATCACCTGGGCCAGCGACTGCTGCACCCGCCAGGCCAGGATCAGGGCGTCGATCTCGGCGGCCGGCGCCAGCCCCGCGCGCTGCATGGCCGTCAGCGCCTGAAGCGTGCCAGAGCGCAGCGGCCCGCCTTCGGAGGCGTGGACCAATTGCAGGAACTGGGCGGCGAACTCGGCATCGACCTGACCGCCGACGCTCAGCTTGAAGTCCCAGAAGGTCTTCGCCGGCCGCTCCTTCTCCATCAGGGCGCGCATATTGAGCACGTCCAGCGCCGTCTCCCCGCGCGAGCGCGGCGTGCGCAGGATGGTCTCGACCTTCAGCCGCACCAGGTCGGCGAAATCGGCCGACGACGCCCACACGACACGTGCCCGCGTCAGGGCCAGGAACTCCCAGGTATCGGCTTCGCGCGTGTAGTAGTTTTCGAACGCCGCCAGCGACACGGCCACCGGCCCCTTGGCGCCGGTCGGCCTGAGCTTCATGTCGATTTCGTAGAGCGTGCCTTCGTGGGTCGGCGCCGACAGGGCCGCGATCAGGCGCTGCGTCACGCGCGCGAACCAGGTCTCGGCCGCCCAGCCCTTGACCGTCGATCCGGCCGACGGGTCGTCGGGCAGGTAGACCGCCATCAGGTCAAGGTCCGACGTCGCCGTCATCTCCTGCGAGCCCAGCTTGCCGAGCGCGATGATGGCGATCTGGCCGTCCAGCCGGCCGGCCTGGCGCGTCACGTCCTCGACCGCCAGCGGCGCGAGATGGCTGACGCAGGCATCGGCGACCCGGGCGTAAGCCGCGCCCGCCGCCTCAGTCGACAGCCGGCCGGACAGGATCTGCATGCCGATACGGAACTGCTGCTCGCGGCCGACGCGGCGCAGGGCATTCATTACCGCTTCGATATCGGCCGGCACGCGCTCGACCTCACGGCCGATCAGCGCGTCCAGTTCCTCGCCCAGCGGCTCGAAGAAGCCGGCGTCCAACATGGCGTCGAACGCGGTCGGGTGGCGGGCCAGCATGCCCGACAGGCGCGGGCTGAAGCCCATGATCTCAACGACCATGCTGAACAGCTTCGGATTGGCCAGGAACAGCGACTGGATTTGAACACCCGCCGACAGGGTCACGAAGAACTTTGCGAAGCGCGTAAAGGCGATCGACGGCGTGCCGGTCTCGTTCAGCGCCTCGAGCAGGCGCGGCACCAGCCGGGTAAACAGTTCGCGGCCGCGTTCCGACCGCGTCGCCGGAATGCGGCCATGGTGCCAGGACCGGATCGTCGCCGCCACCTGGTCCGGATGTTCGAAACCCATGCGTTGCAGGGTCTTGATCGTTTCCGGATCGTCCTCGACGCCGGTGAAGACCAGGCTGCCGAACGACGACGATAGCGGCTCGGCTTCGGAAAATAACTCGCCATAATGGCCATTGACCAGACGCAGGGTCCGCGACACGGCCAGGTCGAAGCGGCTGAGGTTGGAGAAGCCCGACAACACCGCCACCTGCATGCGGCCGTCCTCGGCCTCGGGCAATTCGTGAGTCTGCTCGTCGTGGATCATCTGGACGCGATGTTCCCAGTTGCGCAGGCGGACATAGGCCTGTTTCAGCTCTTTCGCGACCGCCGGCGCCAGGTGGCCGGCGCGTCTGAGGGCATCGAGGGCGTCCAATGTCCGGCGTGAACGTAGCGACGGATCGCGCCCGCCCAGAATCAACTGTTGAGTCTGAGCAAAGAACTCGATCTCTCGGATGCCGCCCGCCCCGAGTTTCAAGTTGGCGCCGGCGGCCTCCAGACGCTCATCGACCTTGTAGACGTGGATCTGGCGCTTAATCGAATGGACGTCGGCGATGGCCGGATAGTCGAGGCTGCGCCGCCAGATGAAGGGTGTCAGGTCGGTCATGAACGCCTTGGCTTCGACCGGGTCGCCCGAGACGTGGCGCGCCTTGATGAAGGAGGCGCGCTCCCAGTTCTGGCCGACCGATTCGTAGTAATTCAACGCAAACGGCACGCTGACCACGGTCGGGGTCGACGACGGATCGGGACGCAGGCGCAGGTCGACGCGGAAGACATAGCCGTCGCCGGTACGCTCACTGAGGATGACCGCCACCTGGCGCGCAACGCGGTCGGCAAAGGTCTGGGGATCGACCGTGTCCTTCAGCGGCAGGCGGTCCAGGTCGCAGAAGAAGGTGATGTCGATGTCCGACGAATAGTTCAATTCCCCCGCGCCGTGCTTGCCCATGGCCAGCACGAACAGGCCCGGCAGGACGCCGCGGTCCTTGTCCCACTTGGGATCGTCGGGCGGTAGCAGGCGCCCCTTGTCGCGCTCCTCGCGCACGACCAGCGCCAGGGCCGCGCAGGTGACGGCGTCGGCGAAGCGTGTCAGCGCCGCCGTGACGTGGTCCAGGCTCCAGACATCGCCGAGGTCGGCCATGGCGGTCAAAAGGTGCGTGTCGGCTTTGAGGTGACGCAGGATCTTCTTGGCGGCGTTGACGTCGGGTGCTTCGATCGTGGCGGCCTGGGCCTCCAGCGCTTCGGTCGCCAGCAGGATGGCCTTCAGGCGCGCTTCAGGCGCGGTGATCAGGGTTTCGCGCAGGCGCTGCGGATCGCGGCGCATCAGTCCGGCGAGATAGGGTGACGCCGCGACGATCGGGCGGATGGCGGCTTCGGCCTGCAGCAGCACGTCGCGCCAGCCCTCGGCCTTGGCGACCTCATGCAGGGTCTCAAGCGTATAATCGGCCGCACCGGCGTTCAGCACAGGCCCGCAACTGTGCAGGCGTTCGACCAGCGAGGAAAAAAGCACGTCGTTCATAGCATTCCTTGTGCCGCACCGCCGTCCGGCCCGCAAGAGCTATGGTTTGCAACGATTCAGGGATTTCGCAAAGCCATATGCTCGGACCGGCCTACCCTTGCAGCGGCGGCAATACCAAAGCCGTGCGCAAGCCCGGCCCATTGCCGTCGAACACGCCAGGCCCCTCGTCGATCGTCAGCCGGCCCTTGTGCGCCACGGCGACGGCTTCGACCATGGCCAGACCGAGGCCCACGCCCGGCAGAGACCGGCTGTTTTCCAGGCGGACAAAGCGCTCGGCGATGCGCGGGCGGTCCTTTTCGGGCACGCCCGGCCCCGTGTCGGTGATCGAGAATTCGACTTCGCGCTGCGAGGTCCTGCGCAGGCGGAAGGTGATGCCGCCCGCGGCCGTATATTTCACCGCATTGTCGAGCAGATTGGCCAGGGCCTGGGCCAGAAAATCGCGATTGCCCAGCACTCGGACATTGGGTTCGATCTCGGCTTCGAACTCCAGCCCCTTGTCGGCCGCCACGGCTTCGTACAATTCAGCCATGTCGTTGGCCAGGTCGCTGGCCGGGAACAGGACCTGGTCGGGCGCCTGGCCGGCCGCCTGCAGCCGTGAAATGGCGAAGACGGTGTGGAAGGTGCGCAGCAGTTGATCGGTCTCGTCCAGCGCCTTTTGCAGGGCGTCGTGGGCCTGCGACGGATCGCGGTCGACCTCGAACAGCGACACCTCAAGCTTTGAGCGCAGGCGCGACAACGGCGATCTCAAATCGTGGGCGATGGCGTCCCCGGCATATTTGAGATTGCCCATCGTCTTTTCCATCCGGTCGAGCGTCTGGTTAATGCGCGCGGCCAGGGCGTCGAACTCGTCACCGGTCTCGCGCACCGCGATGCGCGCCTTGAGGTCGCCTTCCTGTACCTGGCTGAGGACATTGGTGACACGGGTGACCGAGCGCGTCACTTCCTGGTTGATCAGGGTACCGGCGAACAGGCCAAGCAGGATGACCAGCACGCCGCCACCGATCGCGGCGTTGACCTCCTGCTGGAAGCCGTGGTCGGCCCACGACATGTCCATGGCGACGAAGACGTAGAAGTCGTCGTCGAAACGGACGATCCGCCCCTGGAAACGGCAGCAGTTGCCCGGCGTATTAGGCGACGAATAGGTCAGGTTGAAGGAGGTCGCCTCCTTGTCGAGATTTTCCATGCCGCGGCGGATGATCTCATCGGGCAGGTCGCGGCCTTCCATCTTGGTGCGGGTGTTCTGGGCCAGGATGGTGCCCGACGAATCGAACACGCCCTTGGCGAAGCCCCATTCGACCGCCTCGTCGCTCAGTATCTTGCCGACGACGGCGGCGTGGCCCTGGCTCTGATCGAGGTCCTTGAGCACCTTGACGCGCGCATCGATCGAACTGTTGCCCCAGGCGCGCGATTCCGTCGACGTCGCCAGCCAGATATAGCCGAAGACCAGCATGGCGACGAACAGGTAGACACTCAGGAAGACGAGGGTCAGGCGGAACGGCGTCTGGCGAAAGACGTTCGGCCGGAAGAATGTCAGGTTCCAGAAATCCGACAGGTTCTGGCGCAGATTGGACAGGAGGCTACTGGGCATGGAGCGTACCCCACAAAGCCGAGTGACTATCATTTCGCCCTCCCCATTCATGGGGAGGGGGGACCATCCGAAGGATGGTGGGCGGGGCCTCTTGCAAAGGATCCAAGGTTACATGGGCAAATTTGGCAGAATAAAGCGTGAGGCAAGCATGGTCAGGCCCCGCCCGCCATCTGCTTCGCAGATGGTCCCCCCTCCACATGAATGGGGGGGGCGAAAAACTGTCCATTCCTACTACCGTCACGCCTTTAACTGATACCCCTCACCGCGCACCGTGTGCAGCATGGGCCGGTCGAAACCCTTGTCGAGCTTCGAGCGCAGCCGGGAAATGTGCACGTCGATGACATTGGTCTGGGGGTCGAAATGATAGGCCCAGACCTTTTCCAGCAGCATGGTGCGCGTGACGCTCTGGCCGGCGTGGCGCATCAGGAATTCCAGCAACTGGAACTCACGCGGCTGCAGGTCGATGAGCGTCGTCTGGCGCTTCACCTGGCGCGAGATCAGGTTCATTTCCAGGTCGCCGACGCGCAGGATGGTTTCGACCTGGTCCTTTTCCTTGCGCCGCGCCAGGGCCTCTACCCGCGCCAAGAGTTCCGGCAGGGCATAGGGCTTGACCAGATAGTCATCCGCGCCGGCGCGCAGGCCCGACACGCGGTCTTCAAGTTCCCCCAGGGCCGACAGGAACAGGACCGGCGTATCGACGCCTTCGGCGCGCAGTTGCGTCAGCATGCTGACGCCGTCCATGACCGGCATCATGCGGTCGAGAATAATGACGTCGGGCGCCTGCTGACGGATCGCCTCCAGTCCCTGCTGGCCGTCCCCGGCCAGGCGTGCCTCGATGCCGGCCTCCTTCAGGCCCTTCTGCATGTTGAGGGCGGCTTCCATGTCATCTTCGACAATCAGGACCTGCATGTGCGACTCTTTCCGTTATTTCTGAAACGTGTTTAAAGCGATATGCCGAAAAGTGTGAGCGGTTTTCGGCGAAATATCGCGACAAACAAAAGGCTAAAGCATTATGACGACCCGTCATCGTGCTTTAGCGCGGATCATCTTCGCAAGCCCGTTAAATATTCGCAATTAAGCCTTCGGGAAACAAAAAAGCCCTCCGTCGCCGGAGGGCTTTCTGCAGACATGGTCCGTAAGCTTACTTCGCGTCTTTCAGCGACAGGGGCAGCGGCAGGTTACGGCCATCGCGGCTGATCAGCAGCAGGATGGACGGGCGGCCCGCCTTCTTCAACTCATCGACCACCTTGGCAAAGTCAGCCTGGGTGGCGACCGGACGCTGGTCGGCCAGAACGATAACGTCGCCGGGCTTGAGACCCTTTTGGCCGCCGTCACTGTTCATGTCGACGTTGGTGATGACCACGCCCCTGATATCCGCGTCGAGGCCGTAGGTCCGGCGGTTTTCCGGTGTCAGAGGCTTGACGCTCATACCCATGACCGACGGCGTGCCGGTCGATTCTGCGCCCGGCGATTCCGGACCGGTGTCGCCACCGTTCAGGCCCTTGGCCAGGTCTTCCTCGCTGGGACGCAGCGCCGCAGTCAGGGTCAGGTTGACCACCTTGCCGCCGCGGACCACACCCAATGTCACCTTCTCACCGACCTTGACGTCGGCGATGCGGCGCGTCAGCTCGGTCGGGCTCTTGACCGGCTGGCCATTGACGGTGCGGACGATATCGCCCGCCTGGACGCCAGCCTTGTCGGCAGGACCTGCCTTGGTCGTCTCGGTGATGTAGGCGCCCGTCGTATCCGTGACGCCCAACGCCTCGGCATTTTCCGGGGTCACCGGCGAAATGGTGACGCCGATATAGCCGCGTTCGATCTTCACGCCGCGGATCAGCTGCGAGGTGATGCGGTTGGCGATATCGGCCGGAATGGCGAAGCCGACACCGGCATTGGCGCCCGACGGCGTGACGATGGCGGTGTTGACGCCGATCACGCGGCCATAGAGGTCAAAGGTCGGGCCGCCCGAATTGCCCCGGTTGATGGCGGCGTCGATCTGCAGGTAATCGATATAGCTGGTGCCCGATTCACGCAGGTCGCGGCCATAGGCCGAAACGATGCCGGCGGTGGCGGTGTTGGAGAAGTTGAACGGGTTGCCGACGGCGACGACCCAGTCGCCGACGCGCGGCTTCTTTTCCAGTTCCCAGCGCACGAACGGGAAGTCGTGGCCTTCGACCTTGAGCACGGCCAGGTCGGTCGCCGGATCGCGGCCGATGACCCTGGCCTTCAGTTCCTTGTCATTGGTCAGCTTGACGGTAATGTCGTCTGCGCCCTGGATGACGTGGTTGTTGGTGACGACATAGCCGTCGGCCGAGATGAAGAAGCCCGAACCGGCGCCGCGCACTTCCTGTTCGCGACCGCCCGGGGTGTCGTCGTCCTGGCCGGGGAAATCGAAGCCCGGGAGCGCCGGAATGCCCGTCGGCACCTTCATCTTGCCCTTGGTCTCGATGGAGACGACGGCCGGCGACACGCGCTCGATCATGTCGGCGAAGGACATGGGCGCGCCATTGGGCGGCTTGACCGGGGTCAGGTCGGCAGCGCGGATCAACTGGGCGCCGTCATAGCCAATGCCCGGCGCCTGGCCATTGAAGCCCGACATTGCGGCGGCGGCAACGCCTGCGCCCAGCGCCAGGCCGGCAACGGCGCCCGCGACGGTCGAGCGGTTTTTGAAGAAAGCACTAAAGGTATTTTTCCCCATGGTACTTCACTGTTCCTTATTAGGGTTGGGTGCGGGCGTTTCCGCACCAATCTGAGCGTTTCGCCAGGGGAATACAACCTCCCCCGCGCACAAAAATCAGGTCCTTATCGACTATAACCATCGCTGAGGCAAAATCGTGACATTCCGAAAACTTTCGTAGTTTTTCTGCACGCTTAGCGGTCGTTCTTCAGGATGTCGCGCAGACGCGCCTCCTCGGCCTCGCTGAGCACGTAATCGCGGGCAGCGCCCCTGCGGCGGGATATGGCGACGAAGACAGCTATTCCGCCGACCAGGATGAGCGGTGGCAGGCTCCACAGCAGCAGGTTACCGAGCGAGAATCGCGGCCTGAACAGAACATAGTCGCCATAGCGCGCTGACAGTCCCGCCCGGATTTCCGCATCACTGCGGCCTTGCGCGATCTCCTCGCGGATTTCCCGGCGCATGTCCGCAGCGATGGCGGCGTCGGAATCGGCGATGTCCTGGCTCTGGCAGGCGACGCAGCGCACTTCGCGATAGAGGGCCTTTGCGCGGGCTTCGTCGTGGGCGGCGTCGGCGTGGGCGGCGTCGGCGTGGGCGGTGAAGGGGAGAAGGAGCAGGAGAAACAAGACCGCCAACAAGGACATTGACCGTCTTTCGCCCTCCCCATTCATGGGAAGGGGGGACCGTGAGCGGAGCGAGCGGTGGGCGGGGCTGACCGCCAGCGCAGCGATAACTACCGTCAAACATTGGGAAACAGGGGTGGGCCCCGCCCACCATCTGCTCCGCAGATGGTCCCCCCTCCCCATGAATGGGGAGGGCGAAGTGACTCTGTCCTGCCGCTTCCTGTTCATTAAACAGCTTCCTTGAGCTTGCGGGCCTTCGTCGCCACACCCAGCCGTAACCGCCGGTCGAACAGCGACAACACCCCGCCCAGCGCCATCAGCACCGGCCCCAGGAAGATCAGCCGCACCCACGGATTATAGAACCAGCGCACTTGCCACACAGGCTTGCCGCCCACGCTTTCCTGCGGCTGGGACAATACCACATAAAGATCGTTCAGCGGCTCGAAGCACAGCCAGACCTTGCTCTGCATCGACCCCGAAGCCGGATAGAAGCGCCGCTGCGGCCGCGCCTCGCAGACCTGACGGCCATTCTTTTCGATGACGAATATCCCGCCCTGGGCATCGTAGTTGGCGCCATCCTGACGATAGGTGCCGGTAAAGGTCATCTCGTAACCCGCCAGCCTGACCGTATCACCGACCTGCATGCCCTGCTGGATGCTGATGCGCGAATGGCCTTCGACGACGGCGCCCAGGACAAAAATACCCAGGCCGACATGCGCCAGGATCATGCCGTGGGTTGCCAGCGGCAGGGCGGTAAACTTGCGCCACGCCGCGGCACCAAACCCGACACGCTCCATCAGCAGACGCAAAGATCCCCAGATTAGCCAGAAGCCGGCCAGAAGCCCGACAAAGAAGGTCACCTGCTTCCATACTCCTGCCCCGCCGTAGAACAGCGAACCGATGGCGGCGCTCAAACACGCCACGCCAAAGGCCAGGCCCAGGCGTTGGACCACGCCCTTCAGGTCGCTGCGCTTCCACGACATCAGTTGCGATATCGGGATAATCGCGATGGCCGCCAGCATGATCGGCCCGAAGACCGCCAGGTAATAGGGCCCGCCGACCGACATGGCCTTGTCGACAAGCGCCTGCATCAACAGCGGATAAAGCGTGCCCAGGAACACCGACAGTAGCGCCGCCGACAGCAGCAGGTTATTGAGCACCAAAGACGCCTCGCGCGAGACGGCCGCGAACAGGCCCCCGGGCTTCAATTCCGGCACACGCAGGGCGAACAGCGCGAAGCCCAGGCCCGCCGTCACGAACAGGATGGTGAGCAGCAGGATGCCGCGCTGCGGATCGACGGCAAAGGCGTGCACCGACGTCAGAAGCCCCGAGCGCACCAGGAAGGCCCCCATCATCGAGAAGGTGAAGGCGAGGATCGCCAGGAACACCGTCCATGCCTTCAGGGCGTCGCGTTTTTCCATGACGATAGCGCTGTGAAGCAAAGCGGTCGCCGCCAGCCACGGCATGAAGGAGGCGTTTTCAACCGGGTCCCACGCCCACCAGCCGCCCCAGCCGAGCTCATAATAGGCCCAGTAGGCGCCGAGCGTGATACCAATAGTCAGGCAGACCCAGGCGGCCAGCACCCACGGCCTGACCCAGCGCGCCCAGGCGCGATCGAGCCGCCCTTCGATCAGCGCGGCGACGGCGAAGGAAAAGACCACCGACAGGCCGACATAGCCGAGATAGAGCATGGGCGGGTGAAAGGCGAGCGCCGGGTCCTGGAGCGCCGGATTGAGCGAACGCCCCTGTAGCGGCGCCTCCGCCAGGCGGCCGAGCGGGTTGGAGCTGAACAGCGTAAAGCCGACAAAGGCAGCGCCGAGCAGGCCCTGGATGCCCAACGCCTTGTGTTTCAAGCTGTCGGGCAGGCCGCGCCCCAAAAGCGTGATCAGCGCGCCGAAGCTGAGCATGATGACGCACCACAACAGCATCGAGCCTTCGTGCGAGCCCCAGGCGCCGGAGATCTTGTAGAGCAGCGGCTTGTCGGTGTGGGAGTGTTCGTAGACGTTCACTACCGAGAAGTCCGAACGGACAAAGGCGGCGATCAGGATGGCAAACGACAGGATCAGGCTGAGCGCCGCTGCCAGCGACACGCCTTCAGAATAGCGCTCAATGCCGCTTAGGCGCTTCCACTGCCCGGCCGCGACCAGAGCCACCTGCGCGACGCTGAGCACAAAGGCGCAGACAAGCGCGAACACACCGATTTCGTTCAGAAAGGTCATGCGACATCTTTCTTTCGCTCACCCCATTTATGGGGCAGAGCGGTAGCGAAAGTATAGCTTTCGCCCGTGATGGGGACCATGAGCGGAGCGAATGGTGGGAGGGGCTGTCTCCCATGACAATTTCTAAATAACCGACGACCTTCTGGTTCAGGCAGACGATAGCCCCGCCCACCGCCTTCGGCGGTCCCTGCGCTTGCGAAAGCTATACTTTCGCTGCACTTACCCCATAAATGGGGAGGGCGAAGAAAAGCCGTGTCGATCATTATCATGTCCCGAACGGCCGATCCGCCTTGGGCTCGGCCGGTTTGGCGTCCGGCCGCCATTCGCCCTGCCGCTCCAGCTCTTCCTTGACGTTCTTGGGCATGTAGGTCTCGTCGTGTTTCGCCAGGACCTGGGTGGCGCGCAGGCCCGACGCCGTCACCTCGCCCTCGCAAACCACGCCCTGCCCTTCGCGGAACAGATCCGGCAGGTCGCCCTTATAGGCGACCTCGATCTCTTTGAGCTTGTCCATGACGGTAAATTTCACCGAGCCGTCGGCCAGTTTGGTGACGCTGCCGGCCTTGACCAGACCGCCCAGCCGCACAACCTCACCGGTCCTGACCTTGGCCTCGATCATCTGGGCCGGCGTATAGAAGTAGATCGCCGTACCCTTGAGCGCATAAAGGCTCAAGGCCGCCGCCGCAACCAGCAGCGGCGCGGCGATCAGAAATATTGTCAAACGCCGCCTGGCTTTGACCGATTTAGGCCACATCTTTTGCAGGATTTGGCCCATTATTGGCCTCCCGTATTCTCGGCGCCGACGGCGCCTTTCGACTTCTGCACGATGTCCGCCGCCACTTGCGGCCGGTCGCGATAGTGCGCCTGCATCTCCTTTAGTACCCGGGCCTTGCCGGCCGCGTCGCCCATCACGTCGTAGGAGCGCAGCAGCCGCGCCCAGCCGTCCGCATTGTCAGGCTGCTCAGTCAGTTGCGCCTCCAGCGCCGCCACCATGCCGGCGATGCGCGTCCTGGCCGCCGCTTCGCCCGATTGCGCCGTCTCAACGGCCGCAAGCTGTTCGGCGATGGCGTTCTGGCGGATATCGTCGACAGCCAGCGCCGCCTTCGCCGTCACGAAGTGCGCCCGCGCGCTGTCGTAGCGCCCCTGGTCGAGATCGCGGCGGCCAAGATAGTAGTGTGCGCGCGCGTCCTTCGGGTCCTGCGCCAGCGCCAGGTCGAAGGCCTTTTGCGAATCCGGACCGACTGAACCGCCGGCGACGAAATAGAGCGCTTCGCCAAGATCCGACCAGCCGGTGAAGGTCTTGGGGGACAGCTTCATCGAGGTATCGAACGCCTTGGCGGCTTCGTAATAACGTCCGGCCATCATGTCGACCTTGCCGAGGAACAGCCAGAAGTCGGGGTTCTTGACGTTATCCGGCTCGGATGCGCGGCGATGCAGGACAGCCGACAGGGCCTCGGGCGGCAGGCTGTCGATGTTCCGCCGTGCCGCGTCGGTCCACTGCACGACGCGCGTTTCGTAGGGCTGGTCGCCCAGTTCCGGGTGTCCGATATAGAGCGCGTAGAGCGCGAAACTGATGCCGGCTACGGCAAACGCGCCAATCGCCGCATGGGCGGGTTTGAGGCTGTAGGCAGGTGTCGCCGCCGCCTCCGCCTTCAGAAGCGCACGGGCGGCCTCGACGCGCTCCTCATTGGCCAGTTCGGCGTCGATGTCGCCACGGCCTTCGCGTCGTTCGACATCAACGACAAAGCCTTCATACTGCGCCTTGGCCAAAGCCAGGGCGTCGATGGCCGGCGCGCGGCGGTGCCACAGGCCCACGATAGCAATGAGCGCGGCGGCAATGACGACGCAGGTGAGGACAAGACCGATCATAGGTCCCCTGACATAGAGCAAATTATGTCAAAGCCAAGACCCCGGCGCGTCGTGCGACAATATTACCGACTATGTCTTACGACTGCACGCGCAACTGACTGCGGACCTGCGCGAAGATCGAACGGGTTTCACGCACGCCGAGCGGACGGTCGGGCGAAGGGCCACCCGGCAGTTTCGGCTGGCGCTCTTCCATCAGGCGCAAGGCCTCGCGCATCAGGTCGGAAGGGGTGTCGAAATGCCCGGCCGCCAGTTGCTGCCGGATAAACTCTTCGTAGTGCGTACCGAGCGTCAGTGTGATCATGGCGGGGCTTTGTAAGGAATGCCCCCGACCTTTAGCCGCCGCGCACGGCCACCCGCAAAACGATTAAATCCGCACGGGAACCGTCATACGCGCCGTCTAGCGTTAAGAGAAAATTAACCGTGCCTGAGCCGCTTACGCCACTTTCGGCGGGTTCAGGACGTTGGAAGACGCCACGCGGCGGCGCCCGACAACGGCCTTTTCCTCGCCGCACAGGGCCTCCATCAGGTCAGTCACCAGCTCGAAGAAGCTCATGACCTGTTCGCTGTCGAACGGATCCTCGCCGTTGGCGACGTCAAGCAGGGCCTCGAAATAGGCGTCGAGTTGTGCCTCGAGCGCCTGCACCGTCTTGGTATGCAGTGTGGCGAAGCCGCCGGCATTGGCGGTGGCGCGCACCTCACGCACAAAGGCGGCGCAGTTGCGCGCGCGATCGACAACTTCCGGCTTCGGATACTTGTCCATCTTCGGCACGTCCTTCTTGACGCGGCCGTAGACGCGCTCGGACCTCATGACCAGCGTGTCCTCGAAGATGCGCTCGGCGCCCTTGAGACGGCTTTCGACCAGCCCGGCGATCTGCTTGCTCGCCTCCGCCACGCGCTTGCTCCACGGACCATCACGCGTCAGTTCGATATAGTGGCTGAAAGATTGCAACTGCCCGACACTTTGCGCCACGCGCAGGCCGGCGTCGGGCTGTGGCTCGCCCTTGCCGCCGAAAGCCGCCTTGAGATCGGCAAGTCCCTCCTCGATACGCTCCAGGATGCGCTCTCCGAAATCGGCCAGTTCCGACTCAGCCAGGAACCGGTCATTGGGACGGTCGGAAACGGTGGCGATGAACTTGATGATCTGGGCGCCGTCCTCGAGGTTCGAGAAGATGACCTCCATGAAGCGCATGCCGCCCTCTTCGGAAATGGCGCAGGCGTCTTTGAACATCAGGCGCAGCGCCGCGGCCTTTTCGGCGTCGATGCGGCCCAGGAAATCCGGCAGCTTGGCCAGGACGTTGCGCACGATGCGGTGCAGGTCCAGATAGTGGGCGAATTCCGCCACTTCCTCCGCGTCACCACGCGCCGGCGACTTGGGCAGCACGTCACCCGGATGGTCGCGGCAGATGGCGGCGGCGGAGGTTACCAGCCGGAAGAAGACGACCGGCGTCGGATCTTCGGCGCGCAGGCCGCGCAGGGCGAAACGCGACTGCTGATAGAGTTCGGGCTCATGGCTTTCCAGCGCGCGCCACAGATTATCGAGCAGCCAGTGGGGGAATTCGACGGCGTTCAGGCCGTCGTGTCGCGTTTCGAACAGCGGCAGGTAGGGCGCGAAGACGGCTTCCCTGGCGTAGCGGAACTCGAGTTCGATGCTGATAAGTTCGCGGACTTCGATCAGCGCCTCGTCCTTTGTCAAGCCCAGGGCCAGTTCGAGCGAACGCAGCGACGCCTGAGGCAAGGTCTTGATCAGGCCTTTCAGCAATACCAGCCGCTTGTCCGCTATCACGCTCATTGGATGGAATAGTCCCCGGCAGCCGTAGTACGCAGAAAAGTGCCGACTGTGTCAGACGAAAATCTTTAGAGATATCTGGTTAATTTTCTCTGACGGTAGCGGGTAACCAAAATGGCAGTTCATTTCTTTAAGTTACCGACAAGACTGAACTATTTGTGTGCCAAAGTGCACTTAACCACAATGGGCGGACCGCCCCCTACGCCTCCAGATCCTGGACGCCGCCCGGCAGGCGAATACGGACTTTCAGCCCTCCCAGGGTCGAGCGTTCGAACTTCAGCGTGCCGCTGTATGCCCGCACCAGTTCATCGACGATCGACAGCCCAAGCCCCGTTCCCGGTACGCTTTCGTCCAGCCGCGCGCCACGCTTCAGCACCTCGTCGAAGCGCGCCTCGTCAAGCCCCGGGCCGTCATCCTCGATATTGAGCGCCATGACATGCTCGGCCTCGGAAAATTCGGCGGTGATCCGCACCCGCCGCTTGCACCAGATGCAGGCGTTTTCCAGCAGATTGCCGGCGATTTCCTGCAGGTCCTGCTTTTCACCCCGGAACATCAGGCTTTCCGGCGCGCGCCAGTCGATGACCACGCCCTTGTCATGAAAGACCTGCTCCAGCATGACGGCCAGCTCGTCCAGCACCGGCTCGACCTGGGTGCGTTCGCCCATCGACTGGGCGCGGGCGGCGGCGCGGGCGCGGCGCAGGTGATGGTCGACCTGCGCGCGCATGGCTTCGGTCTGCTTGCGCACTAACTCGTTAAGCGATCCATCCGTGGTATCGGCCGCCGTCAGCAGCACCGACAGAGGCGTCTTCAGCGCGTGGGCCAGGTTGCCGACGTGCATGCGCTGGCGCTCCATCATCTCCTGGGCGTCGTCAAGGAAGGCATTGATCTGGCGGCCGACCGGGGTGATCTCGGCCGGATAGGTCTTCAGCAGGCGTTGCTGTTCGCCACGCTGGATGGCAGCGATCTCTCCCGTCAGGTCGAACAGGGGGCGCAGGCCGAAACGCACCTGGAAATAGATGGCCAGCAGCGACCCGATCGCCAGCAGCAGCAGGGCCAGGGTCGTCATCAGGGCGAAGGTTTCAACCTGCTTGTCCATCGGACGGCGGTCCTCGGCGGCGACGAAGACGAAGGCGCGGCCATCGATCATCGAAAAGATCGCCGCCACGCGCAGCGCCTCGTCCTGGGGGCCGAAACTGTTGTAAAACACAGGCTTTCCAGAAGTGCCGCGCACCTCGGCCAGGATTTCCGCCGGGATGGGAATGCGCGCGTTCCACAGCGACCGCGAACGGGCCGCATCGCTGACCTTGCCGTCCTTGGCGATCTCGCTGACCTGCCAGTAGAGGCCGGAATAAACGCGGTTGGTGCGGGTGTCGAAGAACGGCGGCGTGACAATGCGGCCATCGCTGGCCACATCGGTATCGACATAGAGGTTGTCGGCGATCTGGCCGACCCCCAGTTCGAACCGGCGCAGCGCCGTTTCATGAAAGTAGTAGGTCAGGGCGATGCCGGTCATGACCAGCATGAAGATAAACCAGACGGCGGCCAGGCGGATCAGCCGCCCGACCAGCGAATTGCTGCGGCTGGAGATCAGCCGCCAGAAGCCGCGCACACGCTCCGTTTCCTTCGCGAGGGGAGGCGCGTCCGTCATTGAAACACACAACGAATTGGGAAAATTTCGCCCTCCCCATTCATGGGGTAAGCGCAGCGAAAGTATAGCTTTCGCAAGCGCAGGGACCATCTGCGGAGCAGATGGTAGGCGGGGCTAAACCGTAAGCTGGCCCACGCCCCTGCCCTCACAGGTTTTCCACTTCGCCATGCAGGGGCTTCAAACGATAGCCCAGCCCGCGCACGGTTTCGATCCGGTCATTGCCGATCTTTTTGCGCAGCCGCCCCATGAACACTTCGATCGTGTTGGAATCGCGGTCGAAATCCTGATCGTACAGGTGTTCGACCAGTTCGGTGCGCGAGATCACGCGGTTCTGGTGCAACATGAGATAGTGCAGCAACCGGTATTCCAGCGAAGTCAGGCGCAGCGGCTCGCCATTGACCGAGGCACGGGCGGCGCGCGGGTCCAGCCGCAAGCCCCCGCAGGTCAGCAGCGGCTGGGCGTGGCCGGCGGCGCGGCGGACCAGGGCGCGCAGGCGGGCCAGCAGCTCTTCGGTATGGAACGGCTTGGTCAGGTAGTCGTCGGCGCCGGCGTCGAAGCCCGACACCTTGTCGCTCCAGGCGCCGCGCGCCGTCAGGATCAGCACGGGGGTCGTCTTGCCTTCACGCCGCCAGCGTTCCAGCACGGATACGCCGTCGATCTTGGGCAGGCCCAGGTCGAGAATGATGCAGTCGTAAGGTTCGGTATCGCCCAGGAAGTGCGCCTCTTCGCCGTCCGGCGCGTGGTCGACCACGTAGCCGGCATCGCTGAGGGAGGCTTTCAACTGACGCGACAGGTCGGGATCGTCTTCGGCAAGCAGAATACGCAAATCGTCGTCTCTTTCTGTGATTATCTTTCGCCGACTATACGACCGGAGTCAGCATCGACCAAGAGGTCGACGCGGCGGCCGTCCGGCGCAGCAGCGCGCACCCAAAAGATCGAGCCGCTCTGTTGCCCCGCATCGAGCACGCGAAAGCCACGACTGCGTGCGATGGCCATGGCTTGGCCGATACGGCCGTCATTGCGGTCCTCACGCCGGGCGGCGCCGCCACGATCGTTGTCACGGCTGTCGCGCCAGTTGCTGCCGCCATTGTTGCCCCGATCATCGCGATCATCCCGGTCGCGTCCCGGCCGGCGCCGTTCCTGATCGCCGCCAATCTTGACGACAACGGCGGTGTCGAGCCCCTGCACCAAATCGTGCAGGGTGTCAGCCTGCGCGCCCACAGGCGCGACAGTCAGAGCCAGACAGAAAAGAGCGAGAATCCGTTTCATGTTCCCGACAATAAGGCCGCAGACCTGAACCTTAGCTGAACAACCCGATCAGACATAGCCCGGGATGCAAAAAATTACCGGGCCATGTCATGCATAAGACCACAGTAAAACAATGACTTAGACATCAGTCGTTATATGACGCTATGTAAGCCTGCAAAAAATTTCGCGTTGCAGGAGAATAATCGCTCCGTAACGCTCATTTCTTGCGCAGGCTCGGCGTGTAGGGCGCCACGGCCCGCCAGCGTTCGGCCAGCGCCATAAGATCCTTGCGGACGTCGTCCGGCATCTTTTCCGCCTGGCCGTCCGGGAGGGCAATGGCGATATGGGCGAACAGGTCGCCGCGTTCATTGTCCTTATGGAACGCGCCCCGGCCTTTCAGTCGCAGCGTCGCGCCGGAATTGGTGCCGGCGGCGATATTGACGCTGACCGGACCGTCGGGCGTCGGCGCCTGGACCTTGCCACCCAGCAGCGCATCGGGCAGCGAGACGAACAGGTCCATGTGCAGGTCGTTACCTTCCAGCCGGAAGACCGGATGTTCCTTGACGCGCAGTTCGATCATCGCATCACCGGGCGATCCCCTGCCGCCGGGCGCGGGAGAGCCCTGCCCTTTCAGCCTGAGCATCTGGCCGTCGCGCGCGCCTTTGGGGATGTTGACGTCGACCGTGCGTCCGTCCGAGAACAGGACACGGCGCGTATTGCCGACAATCGTATCGAGCAGGTCGATATCCAGCTTGACCTTAACGTCGTTGCCCTTGGATGGCGGAGGTGAACCGAAGGGCGAACCGCCAAAGCCACCCGCGCCGCCGCCCGCACCGCCGGCGCCGCGCCGGCCGCCGGCGCCGAACATGTCGAATATGTCCTCGAAATCCATGCCTTCGAAGCGGCCTGACGTCCCGCCACCGCCAAAGCCGCCACCTGGGCCCGCGCCGCCGCCGAAGCCGCGATAGATCTCCCGGCCGTCGGCGTCGATCTCGCCCCGGTCGAAGCGCTTGCGCTTGTCGGCGTCCTTCAGGAAATCATAGGCGGCCGTGATACGCTTGAAGCGTTCTTCGGTCGCCTTGTTGCCCTTGTTCTGGTCGGGATGCAGTTCCTTGGCCAGTTTTCGGAACGCTTTCTGGATTTCGGCGTCGCTGGCGCCGCGCGTGACGCCCAGTTCAACGTAAGGGTCGTTAGCCACTGTTGTAAAAGTCCTCCTGCGCGACAAATTTTGTCCTACAGACAAACTTTTCAAGAGGCAAGCGCGGCGCGCGAAACCGCCGGCCGGACAAATCGCCGGGCCGCCGGCCGAATTCGCCTATTCGTAGTTTAATGCCGATCGCGATCGCGGTGGCCGCCGCGGTCATGATCCCGGTCGTGGCGGTCACCCCTGTCCCGGTCATGCCGGTCGCCGCGGTCATGGTCGCGGTCACGGTGGCGGCCATGCCGCCCCCAGTCGCCGCCGCCGTAATAATCATGCGCGCAACCGGACAGCGTCAGCACACAGGCCGAAGCGAGCATAAGCACAACAATTCTTTTCATGGCGTTTGAGCCCTTCCTGTCAGACGGCTCCGCACTCCCGGCAGCTTCACGGCACCGTCCTTCTGGAGGCTAGGCCCGCCAAGCTGAACCGGACATGAACCCGGTTAACGCAGGGCGATCCACACCGGCGCGTGGTCGCTGGTCTTTTCCCAGCCGCGCACATGGCGGTCGACCTCTGCCTGCTTCAGGCGTTTGGCCACGTCCGGACTGAGCAGGAAATGGTCGATTCGCAGGCCCGCATTCCGCTCCCAGCGTTTCCGCAGATAATCCCAGAAGGTGTAGATTCGCTCGTCCGGATGCAGCTTGCGCAGGGCATCCGTCCAGCCCTGCGCCACGAGTGACGCAAAAGCTTCGCGCACCTCGTCGCGAAACAGGGCGTCGTCCTGCCACCGCTCCGGCGCATAGACGTCGATGTCGGTCGGCATGACATTGTAATCGCCGGCCAGCACCACCGGCGCGCCGCTGTCGAGCAGGTCCTTCGCGTGGCGCTTCAGCCGTTCGAACCAGCGCAGCTTGTAATCGAACTTTGGCCCCGGCCAGGGGTTCCCGTTCGGCAGATAGAGACAGCCGATCAGGACGCCGTTCACGGCCGCTTCGATATAGCGGCTATGGGTGTCCTCGTCCTCGCCCGGCAGGCCACGTCGCGTCTCGACCGGCGCCTTACCGCGCGCAAGAATCGCGACGCCGTTCCACGACTTCTGCCCGTGCCAGATGGCGCCGTAACCGGCGTCTTCCAGCGCCTTTTCCGGAAACTTCTCGTCGGGCGCCTTCAGTTCCTGCAGGCAGACCGCATCGGGTTGCGCCTCCTCCAGCCAGCGCAGCAGGACCGGCAGACGGCCATTGACGCCGTTGACATTATAGGTCGCGATTTTCATGGGCCGGATTGAACGCCGCCGCGCGTAAGCGCGAAACACGGCACGCGGCCTGCAAAGTCAAACGGGAGTAAGGCTACGTGGTCTCATCCTCGTCAATATCGCATGGCCAGTCCGAACGGTCCTCGCTCAGGTCCCAGGCGGCGAAGTCGAGCGCGTCCTCGACATCGGGCAGGGCGACTTCGGAAATGGTCTGGCCCCGCACGGATACGCCCGCCCTGTGTACCGTCTCGCGGTCACCGGTGATCAGGTGATGCCAGCGCGGCAGGGGCTTGCCTTCATGCAGCCGGCGATAGGCGCACGACATCGGCATCCATTCCAGCGCCTCGATATTGCCGGGCGTCAGCTTGATGCAGTCCGGCACATATTTCTTGCGGTTGGCATAGTCGGAACACCGGCACAATTCGCTGTCGAACAGCTTGCAGTGGACGCGGGTCGGAATGACCTCCAGTGTTTCTTCGTCCTCGAAGCGCACCAGGCAGCACAACCCGCAGCCGTCGCACAGGGATTCCCATTCCTGGGCGTTCATCTGCGCGAGGGTCTTGGTTTCCCAGAAAGGGGTGGCGGGTAAAGCACTGTCACTCATCGCGGCTATATAGTCCGCTATCAACAAATATGCACTACCCACAAATTGATAAGGGCCGCCTATGAGGCGGCCCTGATATGAATTATGCCGGCCGGCGCTTGGCAACCAGCAGGGCCAGGCCCGCCAGGGCGGCTATGCCGACGGCAGTACCTGGGCGGCGGGCAATGAAGTCCTTTACCGGGGCGGGCAGCTTGTTAAGGTGCTCGGAAAAGGGCAGGCCCTTGATTTCACGAGCCTGTTGCGGGGTATCCTTGACGGCGGTGTCCAAGGTTTGCATGGCAGTCATCTCCTGAAGCGATAGCGATTGACCTCAGAACCCTAGCACCGGAGGGGATAAGACCGCCGCGAAGGACACATTCGCGGTTCATCAGAAAATCATAAGCCGGGCTGGGGCTTGCCGGAACTATCGGCCGCGCCGCCGGGCTTGTTGGTGCCGTCATCCAAAGCTTCGGCGGGCTGTCCGTCCGGCCAGTCGGCGCTGGTCTTGCCGCCACCCGACAGGCCGGCGGCGATCACCGCCTTGGTGGCGCGCAGGGCCTCGCCTTCGCTCAGGGGCTGGTCGCCGCGCGCCGGCCCCTGGACCGTCTTGTCATCGGTCCCCTCTTCGGGAAATGGATCGGGCTGGTTCTGCGCCTGCTGGCGTTCGGCGTGTTCAGCGACGTCGACATCGGTATCGGTCGCGCGGGTCTCGGTTTTTGCGGCATCGGTCATGACGATCTCCTTTCCGGAAAACTGTACGCCCGCCCGGCATAAGGACGCGATATCAACCCTCAGGCCGGCACAAAGCCCTTGGTGGTCAGTTTCAGGTTGCGCAGGCCTATACCCATGTCGGCGCGGAAGCGGGCTTCGGCGGCGTCACCCAACTTCCGCAGGGTCGCCGTATCACCGCGCTTCATGGCATCGACATACGCGGCGTGCTGCAACAAGGTGTTCAGCATAAAGGTTTCGGCCAGTTCCTGCTTGCGGGCATCACTTAAGCCGCCATAGACCGCCATGATCGGCCTGACCTGGTCGCGGACCGCCAGGGTTTGGACCTTCGTGCTGTCGGTGCCATTGGCCATGGCCCAGTTCAACACCCAATAGCCGGCGAAGGCATCGGTTATATCGCCCGGCCTTAAACCGTCGTCAGCCATGATCGAAGCCCAGCTGGCGACCGCATCATTGCTTTTCAGAATAGAGTCGATCTGCGCGGCAGGCTCATGACCGGCGCGCTCGCGAATCTGAGCTACGAACTCCGCCTCGACCTTGCGGCTGATCTCGGGTGAACGCGCATAGGTCGTAGGCCCGCTGCTGCTGGCCTGAGGCGGCGCGGCCTTCGGCACAGGCACGGTGCGCTTCGAAGGCCCGTCCAGCGGCTGGCTGATGGCGGCCTCAATCCTTTGCCGGTTGAGAATGTCATTCATCACATAGTCGTGGGGAATGACGCTGTACATGTTGAGGTCCTGGGCCCTGGCCGTTCCGGTCAATGGCAGGCAGAGGGACAGGGCCAGACTGAGGATACGCAAGAACGATCGGGGCATGGCGGCTCTCCTGTCTTGGTAACCACCAACCCATAGCCCGCCCGCCTTGTCCGGCCAATTACCGCTTTTTTACTTCCGGCTCGCGATCGAGGCCAACATATGTAGAGTTTATCCATTGACTTAAAACTCTACATATGTTGACATATACGCATGCCCAGACGCCCGAACATATCGCCCCAGACCCGCACGGTCCTGGCCACCCTTTTCGCCCAGCCTCAGGCCTGGCGCCACGGCTATGACTTGTCAAAGGAAACCGGCCTGAAATCCGGCACGCTCTATCCGCTGCTTATCCGGCTGGCCGACCAGGGCCTGCTTGAGACGGAATGGCGCAAGCCGCTTCAGCCCGGAAAGCCGCCACGCCATGCCTATCGCCTGACCGCGCAAGGCCAGGCCCTGGCCGCCGAACGCGAAGCTGAAACGCTTGCACCCGCAGGCCTGCGCGAGGCCGAAGCATGAGCCTCGCCGTTACCATCGCCCGATGGGCCGCCCGCATCCTGCCCCCCCACCGCCGCGCCTGGGGCGAGGCCATGGCCGCCGAAGTCGCCGCCATCGATAACCCCCGGGACGCTATTCTCTTTGCCGCCGGCTGCCTGTGGGCCGCCCTGTCTGAAAGGATTACCTTCATGAAGGCTTTTGTATTTGCTGGCCGCCTTGGCGTTGGCCTCGTTACGGTGCTGTACGCTTTGGCATTCCTGTATTTCACAAGCAATGGCATGGGACGCGATAACCCGCCACTACACCTGCCCTTCCTCCTCGGCTGGCAAGTAAGCATGGGGCTAAGCCATCTGGCCGCGGCATGTTTTCTGGTGTTCTGGCGGCCCAGGCCATTCCTCTGGGCCTGCGCCGCCGCTGCGGTGCCGGCCCTGGCCCTGACGATATTCGGTCTTGCTGGAATGATAATGGGTAAATTGGCATCGGGGACCATAGTCATCTCATTCGCCTGGCCGTTCGTCCCCATCTCCATGCTGATGGGCGCGGCATGGCTGTTTGCGTGGCTGGAACAGGCGCCGAAAAAACCGGCAATCGCATAGCTTTCACCTCTCCCCTCTTGAGGGGAGAGGACGAGAGGCGAGCTTTTTGCGAAGCCGATCGGGTGAGGGGCTTCCATTCGTTACGTCCAAACGTTAAACCCCCGAGCATGAGTTCCAAGCCCCCCCTGCTCGCCCTCAAAGACGTCCGCTTGATGGACGGCATGACGCCTTTGTTTGACGGTGTCGATATCGCGCTTGAACCGCGTGTCCGCGCCTGCCTGGTCGGCCGCAACGGCGCCGGCAAGTCGACCCTGATGCGCATGCTGTCCGGCCTGATCGAGCCTGATTCAGGCGAACGCTACATGCAGCAAGGCATCCGCTTCGCGCACGTGCTGCAGGAACCGGAACCCAAGGGCGACACCATCCTCGACTGGGCGTGCTCGGGCGGGGCGGAACACTATACGGCCGAATCCGAACTGTGGGCCTTCGGCATCGATCCGTCGGGCCCGACCACCTCGATGTCAGGCGGTGAAAAGCGCCGCGCCGCCCTGGCCAAGGCATTCGCCGAAGATCCCGACCTGATCTTCCTCGACGAGCCGACCAACCACCTCGACATCTTCGCCATCGAGACGCTGGAAGACCGGCTTCGCGCGTTTCGTGGCGCCGCCCTGATCGTCAGCCACGACCGCACCTTCCTGGAGCGCGTGACCCAGCGCTGCTACTGGCTGTATGAACGCCGCATCCTGCGCCGCGACGAAGGCTATAAAGGCTTCGACGAGTGGCAGGCCAAGATGGAGGCGGAGACCGCCGAGTCTTTACGCCGCCTGGAAAAGGCGATCGAGCGCGAAACCTATACCTTCTACCGCTCGATCACCGCCCAGCGCACCCGCAACGAAGGCCGCGCCGCACGCCTGGAAGCGATGCGCCGCGACCATGCCGAACGCATGAAGCTGATGGACAAGCCGATGGAGATCGTCATCGACTCGGGCGCGACCTCCGGCAAGCTGGTGGCCGAACTGCGCGGCATCTCGAAATCGTTCGGCGACAAGACCCTGCTGAAGAACTTCTCGACGCGCATCATCCGCGGCGACCGGCTGGCCATTGTCGGCCCTAACGGCGCCGGCAAGTCGACCCTGGTCAAGCTGCTGATCGGCCAGATTCCGGCTGACTCGGGCGAAATCAAGCTCGGCACCAATCTCGACGTCGCCTATCTCGACCAGGGCCGCGACGCGCTCAAGGGCGACGAGACCCTGTGGGACGTGCTGGCCAATTCGGGTTCGGACTCGATCATGGTGCGTGGCCAGCCGCGCCACGTCGCCGCCTACGCCAAGGACTTCCTGTTCCGCGAAAAGCAGTTGCGCCAGCCGGTGAAGTCGCTGTCTGGCGGGGAGCGCAACCGCCTGCAGCTGGCGCGTGCCCTGGCGAAAGCGACCAATCTGCTGGTCCTCGACGAACCGACCAACGACCTCGACATGGACACGCTGGACCTGCTCGAGGACCTGCTGGCCGACTATGACGGCACGCTGATCCTGGTCAGCCACGACCGCGACTTTATCGACCGGCTGGCGACTTCGACGCTTGCACTTAACGGCGACGGCAAGACGGCGGAAACGCCCGGCGGCTGGCAGGACTTCATCCGCCAGAACCCGGACTTCTTCGCCGAAATCTCACAGAAGGAAGCGCAGAAGATCAAGGCCGATGCGCCAAAGGCTGCGCCGGCCCCGGTCAAGTCCGCGCCAAAGAAGCTGAGCTACAAGGACCAGAAGCGCCTCGAAGACCTCAACCAGCTGATGCCGAAGTGGACGGTCGAGATCAAGAAGCTCGAGACGGTCCTGGATGACGCGACGCTCTACAGCCGCGATCCCAAGACCTTCGACGCCACCATGAAAAAGCTCGACCAGCTGCGGTCCGACCTGGAAAACGGCGAGATGGAGTGGCTGGAACTGGAAGAAAAGCGCGAAAGCCTGGCGGGTTAAAGCAAAGGTAAGGCCGCACCACACGGCGTGCCTGTGGAGGAATCCGCTGTTCTTTCAGCATTAGCGCTCTATTAAGCGGCGTAAAGTATGCTCACGGCGTTGCAACTCTTCGCGTCCGGGTCAGAATGCCAGCGCCTACGTTCCGTTATACCTGTTACGCCGTCCTGGCCGTAACCGTCGTCCTGCCCGCCTGCGCGCTGGCGGACAGCGCCGGAACCTACCTGACCTGGCAGAACAAGACCGCGCCCGCCTCCGAGCCGCAGGGCGACGATACCCCTGCGGCCATGGCCTATCCGGCTCCTCCCTCCCCCTACGGCCAGGTCGGCGATCCCTTCCGCCGCAACCTGAACTGGCCGGCGAAAAAGGCGCCGCAGGCCCTGCCGCAACCGGCGCCACAGCCCCCGGCCACCAAGCCTCAGGCGACCAGCGAAGGCCCGCGCCCCTATCAGCCCACCCATGCGCAAACCGCGCCGGCTCAACCGGTTCAAGCCGTCGCGTCGCGTCCTGAAACACCGAGATCCGTTACGGTCCAGCCCCTGCCCGCCGCACCGGCGCCACAGACAGCGATCGTCGACCCCACGCCTCCGCCGCCGCCGATCCTGTCCGTCGCCAAGCCGGCTGCGCCCCCGCGCCCGCCTGAAGCCCACACGGCATCGGTCAGCACGCCAACGCCTCTGACGGCCGCCAAGCCCGTCACCGTCGCTCCGCAGGCGGTCGCCGCCGCGTCCAAGCCCCAGAGCCAAAGCCAAAACCAGACACCGCCCCAGCCGGCCCCTGCGCAGGATAACGGCTACCAGGTCCCGGCCACCAGCAAGTACGCCGCCCAGATCAAGGCCGCCCGCGCTGCCCAGGCCCGTGATCTGGCGCGTCAGAAAGCGGAAGACGATGCCACCGCGCCGGAGCCGTCCGAACAGCTGGCCGTCCACGAGACCGACCACGTCTTCATCCCGGGCGAGACCTACAAGGACGAAGGCGATGCACCGCGTTTGTACAGCCTGCACCGCATGTACGGCCTGCAGCCCGACCCGATCACCGTCTCCCCCGAAAGCAACGGCACCATCCTGGATGGCGCCGACCTGCACGCCGACGAAGCCGCGCCGAAAACACCCGCCAAGGACACTGCCAAGGAAAACGGCAAGGCCCCCAAGGCGAAGTCCGAAGGAAAGTAAATGTCGTCCCTTCTCAGCCTCATCGAGCTTGCCAAGGAGCCGTCCAGCGCGAAGCGCCGTGAACTGCTGCGTCAGGTGACCAGCATCTTCATGGCGCATCCGGAGGAGATCGAAGGCCCGGAAATGGCGCTCTATGACCAGGTCATGAGCCAGCTGTCGGCCGAGATGGAAATCATGGTCCGGGCCGAAATCGCCAATACCCTGGCGTCGGCGAAGGTCGCGCCGCTGGGCCTCCTGCGCCGTCTGGCCACCGACGATATCGACGTCGCCGAACCGATTCTCACGCGTTCCAAGGCCCTGTCGGAAAGCGACCTACTGCACGTCGTCCAGACCAAGGGCCAGGAACACATGCGCGCTGTGTCGCGCCGCGACGAAGTGCCGGAAAGCGTCTCGGGCGTCATCGTGACCCGGGGCGACGACGACACCCTGCATACCCTGCTCAGCAACGACGGCGCGCGCCTGTCGCGGGCCTCGAACGAGGAAGCCGTCCAGCGCGCCCAGGCCAATCCGGCCCTGCACGAGGTCGTCGTCAACCGCAAGGATCTTCCGGCGGACCTGATGAACGACATGTATTTCGTCGTCGAACAGCGCCTGCGCGAACGCATCATCGCCGAAAACGCCAAGCTCGATCCGTCGATGGTCGAAAAGGCCATTTCGAAAAGCCGCGATAAGGTCGCCGTCGCCTATGGCAGCTTCCCGGAAGATTATGAGCGCATCAATGCCGATGTGACGGTGCTGCGCCAGAACCAGCGCCTGACGCCACAGCTTCTGGCCAAGTATATGCGCGATCCCAACCCGACCTATTTCCTGTGCGCCCTGTCGCAGATGGCGGACATCGACTTCCTGACCGCCAGGCACCTGGTCGAAAAGAAGGAGATCGACGCGCTCGCCATAGCGTGCAAGGCGGCGGGCCTCGACAAGGCCCTGTTCCTGACCTACGCCATGATCATGCTGTCGGATCAGCAGAATGCCATGGGCAAGGCGGCCGAATACGGCCAGCTCTACATGCAGCTGCCGCTGGACACGGCACAGCGCACCATCCGTTTCTGGCGCATGCGCCGCGCCGAAGGCCACGCGGCGTAAAAAGCTGAGCACTTAGCACTTCGCCCTCCCCATTTATGGGGAGGGGGGACCGCAGCTTGCTGCGGTGGGCGGGGCCAATTAGGGTTCGCCATAACCCGTAGCTACAATGCAAGCTCTGTTAGAGGTCGCGCTCAAACGCCACGGTATCTCGTAGAACTCCGCAAGATAAAGTCTGTTTCATCTTTCAAAGGCCCCGCCCACCGCCTTCGGCGGTCCCCCCTCCCCATAAATGGGGAGGGCGAGGTGCTTTTTCGTATTCATGATTGCTCCGTTAATCTCCATAGCGATTTGAGACACGTTGGCACCTTCTTCGCCCTCCCCATTTATGAAGAGGAGGGACCATCTGCGGAACAGATGGAGGGCGGGGCCAACTCCGCTTGACGCTTCGCGCCGCGTCCGACACAGTGTCGGCTGAAACCATTTCAGGACTCCCGACCTTGCGTTCTCCTTTTCTCTGCGCCGCCGCGCTGACGCTTGCCTTTGCCTCTCCCGCCCTTGCCGAGACTTGGACCGTCAAACGCGAGTGGGTCAGCGCCCACGAAAACTTCCTGGCGTCCGAAGCGCTCCAGGGCCGCGGCAGCGCCACCCGCGACGAGGCCATCGCCGCCGCCTATATCGCCTCGCAGTTCGAAGGCTTCGGCCTGAAGCCCGCACCGGGCATGACCGGCTACCTGCAGACCGCCTGGGTTATCCAGCCGCGTCTCGAAGGCCCGGTCACGCTGTCCATCGGCGGCCAGGCGGTTGACGGCGTCCAGCTCCTGAGCTCATCCGGCAACAATATCTCCGGCAAGATCAAGGTCTTCACAGGTGAAGACACCAAGACCATGTCGGCCGCCGACGTCATCATGGCGACACCGGGCGCGAAGACGCCCCTGCCGGGCCTGACACGCGCCGCGCGCGCCAAGGGTGCGAAGCTGATCATCCTGCGCGAAAGCGACGACACGAAAAAGTACTGGGAAGCCGGCGGCAAGACGACGGGCATGTCCGCCTACCTGGAAAGCGACCCGCCCGCCAAACCCGGCATGGCCATCGCCATCCTGCCCGCCGCCACCTATGACCGGTTGGCCAGGGATGGGGCGGACACGGTCCTGACCCTGCCCGAAATCATCAAGACGCGCAGCCAGACGACCAACGCCATTGGCTACCTTCAGGGATCCGACCTGTCGGCCGGCACCATCCTCTATACCGCGCACCTGGACGCCCTTGGCGTCAAGGGCGACACTGTCGTTTACGGCGCCAATGACGACGCGTCGGGCACTACCGCCGTGCTTGAAATCGCCCGGGCCCTGGCAGCCGGCAAGCCACCGAGGCGCAGCGTCATGTTTGTGGCGTACGGCGCGGAAGAGCTGGGGTTGCTGGGCTCGCTTTACTTCGCCAAGAACCCGCCGGTGCCGCTCAAGGACATTATCGCCAATCTCGAATTCGAGATGATCGGTGCCCAGGACCCGAAACTGCCGGCCAATACGTTGATGATGACGGGTTTCGAACGGTCGGATTTCGGCGAGACGATGAAGGCGCAGGGCGCCCAGGTGACGGCCGACCCCTATCCGGAATATCGTTTCTTCGAGCGCTCCGACAACTATCAGCTGGCGCTGCAGGGCATTGTTGCCCATACGGTCTCAGGCTGGGCGACAACGCCGAATTACCACAGCCCGCAAGATACGGTCGCCAACCTGAATATCGATTTCATGACCAGCGCCATCCAGTCGCTGATCGCCCCGGCGCGCTGGCTGGCCAACAGCGACTACGTTCCGCAATGGAAACCGGGCGGCAAGCCCGTTGCCAAATAAGGATCAGGCCGCCGCGGCCTCGGATATCGAAGCTTCCGGCGCCTTCGCCAGCGTAAAGCAGAAGCGCGCGCCATGACCGGGCGCGGGCTCGACCCAGATCTCGCCACCGTGGCGTTCGACGATCTTGCGACAAATGGTCAGGCCGAGGCCGGTGCCGTTATATTTGTCCCAGGTATGCAAACGGCGGAATGGCTCAAAGATCTGCTTGGCGTATTCGGGCTCGATGCCGATACCGTTGTCGGTGACGCAGATCCGCCAGCGCCCCCCGGCCTCCACCGACGACACGGTGATCACCGGCAGCCGCCCCTCGGGCTGGTAGGTCATGGCATTGCCGATCAGGTTCTCGAAAAGCCGTTGCAACTGCACGGGATTTCCCGACACCTTCGGTAGATTGTCGCTTTCGATCCGCGCGTCCGTTTCGGCGATCCGCTGCCCCAGGTTGGCGCGTACCTGGACGAGCAGACGATCGAGATCGACGACACTGTCCTCGAAAGGTTCATGCTTCAGCCGGGAATAGCGCAACAGGTCCTGCACCATCAGGTGCATGCGCGTCGCCGACGAGCTGATGATGCCGAGATAGCGGCGCCCCTTCTCGTCCATCCGGTCGTGATAGTCTTCGGCGACCAGCTGGCTGTAGATATTGACCATGCGCACCGGCTCCTGCATGTCGTGCGACGCGACATAGGCGAAGCGTTCCAGTTCGGTGTTCGACTCCATCAGTTGTTTCAGCAGCCGCTCGCGGTTCTCGTCGGCGACGCGCGCCCGCTCCAGTTCGCGCATGATGAAGTGCTGGACGATCCAGAAGCTCAGGGCGGCGGCCAAGACGATCCACACCAGCGTTACGGCGACGAAGCTGATCACCCTCTCGCGGCGGTAGGTGTCGGCACGCGCCGTCTCCGAATCCAGGGTGCGGCGAGTCGCGGCGACCACGCGGTCGATATCGCGCTGGAAACTCATGCGCACGGGACGATCGGCGACACCAATGGCTTCAGCGGCCGCCGGCCCCTGGGCGACGGCCGCCTTGCTCAACCCCCGGCGGACCTCGATAAACTGGCGGGCGCGGTCTTCCAGCCGGTCAAGCCCGACGTCCTGGTCGGCCGTTCCCTTGCCGCGCCATTGCACCAGCACGGCATCGATTTCATCGAGATTGCGATCGAGCCGGGCAGCGAACATCCGCGTTTCGTCTTGCGACCGCGAATGGTAGATGCCACGCGACTCCATGACCGCCGAACTGATCAGGCGGTTCAGCCGCTCTCCCATATAGGCGTTCTCATAGGCGCGGCCGTAATCCGCCATCATCCGGTTGTAGTCGGACAGGGTTGATAAACCGAACAGCATGACGCTCAGCGACATGACGACCAGTCCGCCGATCAGAATGGAAATACGCGCCCGCAAGGTCATGAACAGCGCCCAGTTTCCGGAAGATGGTTCAGCAATCCTTTGCATAACCTATGACAGTTCGCCTGTTGCGTGTAAACGGTAACAGGTGCTTGTGACACATTTCCGCGCCGATGGGCGCAAAAATCCCGTTGGTTTGTCGCGGCGTTAATGCGAAAAACCGCTCACACTTCTTATCCCGCGCCCCACATTGCGCGCGCGGCGCCTTCCGGGTCGTTCTCGACGCGGCAGGTGGTGTTGACCAGCATGGTGGCGCGGTGCCGGCGGTCATAGACCGGCCAGTCCGGCAGCCCCTTGGCGGAAGGTTTGCCTGTGCGAGCAAACGTTGTCAAAAGCGTCGACAGGTTGCGCGACGCCTGTTCCAATCCCGGACCGTTGCCGTGCAGTCCGCCTAAGTCCCAGTTGTGGAAGGTCGCGCCGATATCGGTGGCGTGGCCGGCCTTCAGCGTCGTGTTCGTGCCGGCGATCGGAAAGTTCGATTCGTAGTCATAGCGATAGAGCCAGACAGGTGCGGACTGGTCCGACTTCAGGCTGGCGGTCGTCACGCTGTCATTGCCGAAAACACGCGCCGAGGCGATGGCGATATAGACGTCGGCCGGCGTGGCCTTGGGGTAAAGCCCGCGATAGGCGCTAAGGATTTCGGGCACCCTGGCGCCGAACTCCGTGTCGAGCCTGGCCTTCAGCGCCGCCTCGTCCATGGTAAAGGTGTCCGGCCGGCCCATGTTGAAGAAGGTCGCCTCGTCGCGATCCCAGCCGATGATCAGCGGAATCTTGGCGGACAGGGCCGGCGCCTTCGGATCGAAAGGCTGGATCGGCAGGACGGCGCCGTCAACGATCGGGCCGAAATGGCCGGCCTCATTGGCGTCACCACCGGCGGGCAACAGGCGGCGCGGGCCCTTGCGGGGATTGGCCAGCGGCCCCTGGTCCTGGTCGGCCAACAGTTGCAGGTCGAGCAGGACCTGCGCCGGGATGGTGTCCAGCCGCGCCGTGTCCGTCAGGTCCAGCGTCTTCATCAGGCGGCGAGTGGTTTCGCGCGCGGCCTCGGCGGTGAAGCGGCGCGGCCAGGCGCCGCTCTGAATGATCGCCTTGTGGAACAGGCCGTGCGCCGCCGGCATGGCCATCAGCGTACCGACCTTGCCACCGCCGCCGGACTCGCCGAAGATCGTGACATTGCCGGGATCGCCGCCGAAGGCCGCGATATTGTCCCTGACCCATTCGAGCGCTGCGACGATATCGAGCATGCCGGCATTGGGGACGCGGTTTTCGCCTTCGACCCACAGGTAGCCCATCAGGCCCAGGCGGTGATTGCCGGCCACGACCACCACATCGTGGACCGCCGCCAGCCGCCCGCCGTCCTGCGAGGTCGAGCCGGCCGAGCCGGTCACAAAGCCGCCGCCGTGCAGGTAGAACATGACCGGCCGCTTTTTGCCGTCGGCCGCCGGCGTCCACACGTTCAGCACGCCGCAGTCTTCGCTGTAGCCAGGCTCCTGCTCGCCGTAGGTCGACTTCGGCTTCTGCAAGGCCGGCGCGCCCAGTTTCGTTGCGTCGAACACGCCCGTCCAGGGCTTGACCGGTTGCGGCGCGCGGAAACGGTGGGCGCCGCCCATCGGACCGGCATAGGGGATGCCCTTGAAGCTCAAGGCTCCACGCGCCGTACCGCCACGGACTCGGCCTTTCGCGGTCTCGACCTCGACAAAGGGCGCTATGGGAATGGTGGAGGGAGACAGCGTCTGCGCCCAGCCTGCCGTCGTCAGCAGCGATGCCGCCAGCCCGGAGCCCATGAGACTCCGCCGATCCAGTGTGAAACGCATGGTCTTCTCCCAAAAACTGTTATGATTTTTGGGAGAGCTTAACCGAGCTTCATCGAGCCAACAAGCTACCCCTGCTCGCGCACGCGGCTAAGCTGGGCCTGCACGCTTTCGGCCAGGGCCGCCATGCCGTGCTCCGAAAAGATCTCATGCGCCGCTTCCAGGGCATAGGCCGCCTCGGTGCGCTCCATCATGAAGCCGGTGATGTCGCCACGCGCCACATAGAGCCGCGCCAGGTTGCTCTGCACGATCGCCCAGCCGACCGGATCTTCCTGCGGTTTCAGCATACGCAGTTCGTCCTTGAATGCCGCTTCGGCCGCGTCCAGCGACTTCAGGTCGCCTTTCAGTTCGGCCTGCCGGGCCTGACAGACGGCGCGGTTGTTGACCAGTTGCGCGCGCAGGGTCAGTTGCTTCTGCATCGGCCGCTTCAGCGCTAGGTCGTACATGGCGATCGCCTGGTCGCAGACCTCCTGGTTGAGCGTCAGTTCCCCCAGGGCCTGCAGCCCCATGGCCAGGGCCTGCTTGTGCTCCACCCAGTCGAGCGGCGAATGCTCGTAGTCGAGCGTCGCGGTGTCTTCGTTCGACAGCAGCGCGATGCCCAGGCTGATGCCTTCTGGCTTGCCTTCGATCTGGCCCTGCCAGATGCGGGCCAGCGCCAGGCGCAGGGTGACGCGGGCATAGGTCACGGGCTCGTAGTCCGGGTCGAGGCGCTGACGCAGGGCGTCGAAATCGGTGATGACCGCGGCCATCAGCGTCGCGTCGGCGCGGTCGAGCCCCACCATCATCAAAAGGTCGCCGCGGTCGAAGCGCGCATGGGCGGCGTCCAGCTTGTCGCGGGCGGCATTGGTCTGGCGGACGCGCTGGTCGGCGCGGTCGATGGCGCGGTCGATGCGCGACATGGCGTGCAGCGCCGGATCGAGGTCCTGTGCCCCTTTGCGCGCCGCATTACGGGCGGCCAGGCGGGCTTCGACGGCGGCGAAGCGGACCTTCAGCACCTCGTCGTCGGCGATGGCCGCCTTGCCGCCACTCAGCAGGCTTTCGGCCGAATCGAGCAGTTCGTGCGTTTCGAACAGTTCGCTGCCCAGGATGCAGGTCAGGGCCTGCTCCAGCGCGGCGGAAGCGGCTTCCGACGTCGTCTTGGCCTCCTTGCCGGCGTTTTCGGCGGCCGAGGCCGCGCGGCGGAGCGCCACCGGATCACCGGTCCGGCGCGCATATTCGCGCCAGATCTGCGCGGCTTCGAGGTAGGGCGTGAAGCGATTCTTGGTCGAGACGCGGCCGCCTTCGATATCGAGATGGCGCCCCTGGGCGATGAGCAGCTTGAGATTCAACAGCTCATAGAGCGACGGATCGGTTTCGACCCGGCCCTGATTGCCGAAGATGCGTCTGATTTCACGACCGAATTCGAACATGTCCCGTTACCCCCTCAAGGCGAGAAACGTATCAGGACGATACGCAGCGCTTGAGGCTCGAACGGACAGATGCAATCCCAGGGCCGCCGAAGAGTCAACAAAAGGTTAACGGCGATCTGGTTTTAGCGTCCCGCTGTTGCCGAAGGAACGATGTTTGGGCGTTAAGCCGCTTTCGACATATCGGCGCGGAGCAGGCGGCAACAGTTGCGGCCGGCGGCCTTGGCGGCATAGAGCGCCGTGTCGGCCAGGGACACCATGCGCGACAGATCGGGCTGCGCGCCGTTGGCCCAGTGGATGCCGAAGCTGGCCGTCACGGGCCCGCACGGACCGAAGTCGTGGCCTTCGACGCGTTCACGCAGCTTTTCGGCGATCTTCTGGGCGCCCCGGCGGTCGACATCGGCGCAGACGACGACGAATTCCTCGCCGCCCCAGCGCGCCACCATGTCCTGCATGCGGACATTGCGGCCGATAACGCCGGCGAATGCCGCCAGTACCTTATCGCCGAAATCGTGGCCATGGGTGTCGTTCAAGGCCTTGAAGTGGTCGATGTCGATCAGGATGACGGCCAGGTCGAAGGCGCCGCGCCTTTGCCCGGCCATACCGTCGAACGCTTCGATCATGCCCCGGCGATTGAGCACACCGGTCAGATGGTCGCGGCGCGCGGCTTCCTGCGCTTCACGCAAGGCCAAGGCTTCCAGGGTCTGGCGCTCCAAAAGGGCCTTGCGCAGGTTGGCGACGCGATAGCCAAGATAGGCAACGATCATCACGATCCACATGCCGAGCAGAAGCAGGTAACCCTGCGCATCGCTCAGGATCGCCTTGCGGATCAGCACTTCGCGCACTTCAAACGAATGATGTCCGACCGGCGCTTCCGTCCCGGTCTCGAAGATCAGCGAGGTCACATTGTCGAACTTGGGGCGGCCAAACTGCGGCGCCAGCCTGTGCTTGCGCAGCCACCAGTCGGCAACGCCAAAATCGGCCGTGGTGAATTCTATGGTTTGCAGCTTGCCAGGCGTGGTGTCGGCCTCGACGCGCAGATATTGCGGGCTCTCGTCGTCGGCGCGGATGCTGTAGGACGGATCGAAATTCTTGAGATGTACACGGAAGGAGGTCGCCTCCCCCTTGTACATCATGGTGATGCGCATCGCGCGCATATTGCTCAGGTCGAGACCGTGAATGCCCCGGTCGCCGTCGAGAAACAGCTCATAGCCGCAGTATCGGTAAGGGTGCTGGACGTGCAGGTCGCAGTCCCACTTAAGCCCGCCCTTATCGTAGGTCGCGGTCTTGCCGCCGACACCCGCGTCGCCATCCGAAAAAACGAGATGCGCGTTACGGGTTGTGTTTTGTGGTGTGAAGACCACTGTACGGCCCAGCAACTGGTCCTTGCCGGCAATGGCGCCGGCCGTCAACAGCAGCAGGCCGAGTAGCGCCACTTCAAACTTGGCGCTGGCGGCCAGGCGCAGGCCTTTGCCGGCAAATCCGGCGATACGATCTTTCAGACCTTTGGTACTCAAGGCAGTCAACTATCCCAAACAGATGTTATCATCTTTGGGAAGGAGCCTACGCGATAACCTTAAGCATCCAGTGAAATAACACCGTTAACGACAGGTCAAGCGCGCGCTGCCCTGTCCACTGCCGCGAACTCGTCATCCTTGAGGACGATGTTCGCCGCCGCGACGTTTTCCTCAAGATGCTTGACCTTGCTGGTGCCCGGAATGGGCAGCATGACGGATGAGCGCTTCAACACCCAGGCAAGCGCGATCTGCGATGGCGCGGCGTTGTGCGCCATCGCGATGCTGTCGAGCACCGTCCCCGGCCTGGCCAGGTCACCCGCCGCCAGGGGATACCATGGGATAAAGCCGATGCCATGGGATTC
This sequence comes from Asticcacaulis solisilvae, assembly GCF_017875235.1. Classification (GTDB taxonomy): domain Bacteria; phylum Pseudomonadota; class Alphaproteobacteria; order Caulobacterales; family Caulobacteraceae; genus Asticcacaulis; species Asticcacaulis solisilvae_A. The sequence goes on from NZ_JAGGMI010000001.1 coordinate 368,490, forward strand.
GCAATAGTTCAGCACGTCTTCGCTGCCGCGTTCGGCCAGGTTGTAGCGGTTTTGGACGGTGGCGACCGGGAAGACCTTCTGTGCCGCCTTGATGTCTTCGACCGAGACCTCGGACAGGCCGGCGTGGCGGATAACGCCGCTGTCGAGAAGCAACTTGATCGCCGCGAACTGTTCGTCACGCGGCACGCGCGGATCGATGCGGTGGAGTTGCCACAGGTCGATGATCTCAATGCCCAGCTTGTCGCGTGACCGGTTGGCGTTTTCGATCAGGTAGTCGGGATCGCCGTTGGGAATCCAGATGTTCGGCCCGCGCCGCACCAGCCCGGCCTTGGTGGCGATGACCGTCTTGCCGTAGGGATGCAGAGCCTCGTGGATCAGCTCTTCGGAGACGTCGGGCCCGTAGGAATCGGCGGTGTCGATAAAGTCGATGCCCAGCTCCAGTAGGCGCCTCAACACGCGGATGGCCTCGTCGCGATCGGCCGGCGGCCCCCAGACACCCGGTCCAGTGACGCGCATGGCGCCGAACCCCAGCCGGTTGACACTCAGTTCCCCACCGATCCTGAAGGTTCCGCTGTTCGCTGCCGTCATGTCAGTCTCCTTGTTTGCTGGGCAGATGGGCGTAGACGGCAGCAATTGCAATCGCATTATTTCGCCGGCTTAAGATTCCGGCTTTATCGATCAAGCGAAAGGCCGTGTGATGACGCAGGATCAGCTCTACCGGACGCTGGCCCTCGCCGCCATCGTGGCCGACGAACAGCTGACGGCGGATTTCATTGGGGCGATATCCAGCCAAAACCGCTGACACCGTTCGGCCTATTGCTCAAAGAAACGGATTGTCCTTGTCGGCATAACGCTGGCCGATGAACTGGGTGTTGTGCGTAAAGGCATCCAGATCGTGCTGGGCCAGGCTGCGCAGCATGTCGTCGAGCTTGTCCTGCATCTTGTCCAGGCTTTCATCCAGGATGAAGCTGGCTGACTTGCCGGTCTTGCGAAAGATCTCGGACCGGTGCGCGGACGGAATATCAATATAGCTCTTCACCAGCTTGGGCAGATGCAGGTCACGCATCTGCTCGAGGTCAAAGCGGTTGACCGTCGAAGCGTGCTCGCGCTTGGCGGCCTCATGAACCTCATCGAGCGTGGTCAGGATACGCCGGATGCGCGCCTGGGCGCTGTCCGGCACTCGGTCATCTGTGTAGTCCACGCGCACGGGTTCCGGCCCCGGCGGCAAGGGTGCCGGAGGCGGCAGCGAGGGCTTGGCAAACAGCCTTCGGAAGAACTCCATGAGATTCATACTTACCGATAATAAGCCGCGAATCCAAAAAATCCACGGCTCGAATTAAGTAGCCCCGCTTTCTACCAAAAAACCGCTAACACTTTTGGGAAAGCGCTGCGGTTTAGTTCAAAGCCAGCGGCGAGTTCGAACCATTGTCCGCACTGTTGCCCTGGGCGCGGGCGATATAGCCCTTTGCCTTCTCGGTTTCGTGCGACAAGGTATCAACCGTCGTCTTCATATTCGACAGCGCCTTGATCTTAAATTCGTCGACGGCGTCCATGGTCGCGTAGATGTTGGCGAAGGCACGTTGCAAGGTTTCGACGTGAATGGTCGCCGAGGTCGCCTGTTCGTGGATACGCGCCGTGTTCGACTTCAGAAGCTCGCTGGTGCTGGCGATCATGTTCGACGTGGTGGTGTTCAGCGCCGTGATCTGGTCGAGCACCAGTTTCTGACTGGCTAGGGCTTGGGCGACCGTCACGGCCGTGCGCAGGGCCGCGATGGTCGTCGTCGAGGCGCGATCGACACCCTTGATCAGCTCGATATTGTTCTTCTTGATCAGGTCCAGCGCCAGATAGCCCTGCACCGTCACGGCCATCTGCGTCAGCAGGTCGGTCGTGCGCTGACGGACATAGAAGAGCGCCGATTCGCGGATGGCGCGCGCCTTGGTCGGGTCGGAGCTGTCGAGATCGTTGGCGCGCTCTTCCAGGCGGCTGTCGAGCGTCTTGGAGATATGGATGACCTGCTCCAGCTTGCCCATCATCTCCCACATCTTGCGGCGCTCACCGTCGATGGCGACATTGTCCTGCAGGAGCTCGTCCTTGCCGCGCGCCAGGGTCACCAGGATGCCGTTGATGTGGGTCTGGGCCGACTGATACTTGTCGAAATAGGCCTTCAGCTTGTTGCCGAACGGGATGAAGCCGAATAGCTTGCGCGGTTCGGTCAGGAGGCCACCGCGCGACGGATCCAGGCCTTCGATGGTGTGGCGCAACTCGATCAGGGAGTTGCCGACGCTGCCCTCCCCTTCCATCTGCTTAGTCGGGCGGTCGAGGAAGCGGTTGCTCTGCGACGACAGGGCCGAGATTTCGCGCTGGCCCAGGGCATTAAGCTGGTTGATCTTGGTGCCGAAGTCCGGGCTGTTGGCGTCGACGCTGACCAGGTCGGCGATGTAGGTCTCGACCTTGGTCTCCAATTCCGACTTTACCGAGGTTTCGATCGGCACCAGTCCGGCGGCCTTTTCGACGGGAACGGCGGCAACAGGGGCCGGAGCCTCAAGAACGAGATCACTCATAGTCGTGTTTCCCCAGAGAAGGTTTAATTTAAACGCTACTGTACCGTCGAACGGCTTTGCATCTCAGAGCGTGATCGTAAGATCGCAGGCCCGTTGCCACAACTGAAAATTCAGTATGGCCCGCCTTTCCCCCCGATGCCGTCAAGCGACTCGACTATCGGCCGCAGACAGGCCCTCAGCAATACCATAGATTTGCGCGCGCTGGACGATATTTTCCGCCCAGCGGCTGTGGGTCGCCGGCTCGCACATGCTGCCGTTCGCGCCGAAAACCGCCGGCGAGGCGTTGTCCAAGATCGCGCGCGCCTCCATCAGGTCGGCGGCCGAAGGCTTGTACAGCCGCTGAATGACAGGGATCTGCGACGGATGGACCGCCGTCTTGGTCAGCAGGCCGTTTTCGATATCCTGTTCGACCTCTTCGGCCAGCAGGCTGTGGTCGCCGAAATGCTCAAAAACCGGCGCCGTGACGCTGAAACCGTGGCTGGCAAAGGCCGCGGTAATATTGAGTATGGCGACGCCCAGAAGACCGTCATAGGCCGTGCGGAAACGCGACCTGCGCACGCCGATCAGGCTGAGGATATCGTTGCCGCCGACACGCACGGCCAGTATCCGCTCGCGGAAAGGCAGAAGCCGGTCGCGCAACTGGCCCAGGCTGACCGGATCGAACGCCTCCTTGCCTTCGATGGTCGGCATGAACAGGTGACCGTCTATACCCGGCAGGCCGAACCAGTCGTCGACGGTCCCGGCCGTGATCTTGGGCAGGACAAAGCCCGCCAGATGTTCGGCGCCGGGCATGGCCAGGATGCGTGCGAGCATTTGCGGGCTCCGCGGCCGGACAAAGACATGCACCGTCGGCGACATGAGAGTGAAATGTTGCAGCGTGACCTTCAGCGCCTGCTCGGCGCCGGCCAGTTCGTCATCGCGGATAGCGTCTTCCAGGCAGATGACCATGGAACGCAGATCGGGACAGGCCCCATAGGCATTGTCCATCGCCGCCGGGTTCAGCGCGGGGGTATAGAGCGTGGCGCCCAGTTCGATCGCTCTCATTCCTGCTCGCCCTTTATATTCCTGATAATCGTCACTGCGCGGTAGCCCCCCAAATCGCGTTCCATCACCGGCACGCCGTCCTTTTCCGCCAGATGCCGCAGGTGCTGCGTCTCCGGATCGTCGAGGTCCCTTACCAGCACCCGTTCGGGCAGACGGCGAAGGGTCGCCCGCGTTGCTTCGGCGATGCCGGGCTTGATGCGATTAATATCGGTAACCTGATAAGTATCCGCAAGATGCCGCAAAATGCGGTCTTTCGTTGCTGCCGCCATTTTCGCCGCCTCCGGTGACCACGGCACGGAGACGGCAACGGTATCGGCGCCCTCGACGGCCTCGAGGAAGTGGTGGGTCAGGTCGTACGGCGCCTGGTCTTGCTGGAACAGGCAGGCGTGGAAGTCATTTGGGCCGACCAATGTGTCGGTCAACACAGTGCGGCTGATCAGCCCCGAGACAATGCCGTTCAGAAGACCGCTGGGGATGACATAGTCGTCGGTCGTCGCCGCCAGACTGGCGGTCCCGGCCGGATCGGCGACTACGGCCAGGAACGGCGCAAAGCCCAGGTCTGACTGCGCCAGCGAGGTTTCCAGTTCGCGGCTGATGGCGCCCTTGCCGGTCCAGCCGTCGAGAAAGATCGCGGACGCCGTACCATGACGCGCCGTGATAGCCCTGAGCGCATTGAGATCGATGCCCCGGCCGCGAATGATGCTGACCGTGTAGTGAAAGGCTGTGACGCCCAAGCGCTCCAGCGCGCGTTTGACCAGCACGCCGATCGGCGTTCCGGCACGGGCCAGCGAAATGATGACGCATTGCGCCTGCGTTTGCGGTCGCGCGGCGATCTTCTGCGCCAGCGTGGCGATATCATTTTTCAGCCGCCCGGCATTGCGCGCCAGGGCATCGTGATAAAGCTGCATGTAACGCGCGTCCGGCACGGCTTCTGCCGACAGCATCTCTGAATAGTGCTTCACGCCCGACTGGATCAGGCGTTCCTTCTCGGCGACCGGTGTAGGCGCGATGTCTGCGGGCTTGAGCAGCATGACCACATCCTCAGCCGCGTAGGTGCCGGAAAAGGCTTCAGTCAATCCAGACATTGTCGCCCCCGACGTGCGTCCAAAGCTGGGATTGCGTGGGCGTCATGGCGAAGTCGCACAGGTCCATGAAGCCAACGTCGGAGACGCTGTCGCCGATGCCGATCACCGGTGCATCGGGCGCGTCGGCCCGCAGCTTTTCGATAAGGTAGCGGACGGCGTGTCGCTTGCTCAGCCAGGGCGGCAGATAGGCCAGGTTGTTGTCATTGCGATGGACGCGCCAGCCATCCGGCAATCGGTGCACCAGGTCGCGTTCAATGTCTGCCAGCACCTCGCCGCCATCGCGGTTGCTCTTGACGACGATAAATTGCGGCATGCCGTTTTCTGCCGCGACCCAGTGGCGGAATGCGGCCGTATCAAGCGCCCCGGTAAGTGCGGCATAGACGTCGTCAACAGCTTCGCCATCGCGGGCCTGAGCCAACAGTTGATCATGCCAGGCCTGGTCGATCTCGCCATCGTCCAGTAGAATACAGCCGCCATTGCCGCAGATGGCCGGCGCCTGTTCGATATCGGCGCGGCTGAGCGCCTCGCGGCTGCGCGCGGTCACCGGGATCAGCTTACCGACGCGCAGCCACTTCAGCAGGCTTTCCTGCCGCACCGTCGCATAGCCGCTGGGACTGCCATCGTTCAGCCGGCTCATCAGTCGCAGGCCGTCGGCCACGCCGCCGGGGCATTTGCGGGCGGTCTGGAACAGGGTGTCGTCCAGGTCGGCAAGGATGATCGGGGCGCTCACTGGCCGTCACCATAACGGCAGGCGACAACCTCGACTAGGATGTCACGGCCCAACTGCGCCAATGCCGCGCGGGCTTCCGCCGCCTGGTCCCTGACGACCTCGCTCAGGATCAGGATGCGATCGGGGCGATGACCGAGAATATTGTACAGGAAACACGGCGCGCCGCTGCCATAGGCGTCCGAAAACGCTGACGCGCTCTGCATGGCGTGACCCAGAAGCGCCGGGCTGCGGGTGATGCACTGGACGGCGGCGATGGCGCCTTGCGCCTCGACCTCCTCGGCGGCCAGCAGCGCCTCGTAGGAATGCTCGCCCTCGCCCAGCACCAGAATGCGCTCACCAGCGACAGCCTTGATTGGCTGGCGCACGGCGCGTTCCGGACGGGTCAGGCCTGTTCGGCTGCGCATACCTTCGGCGGGCGCGCCGCCCGGCTGGTTGGTGCGCGCCGCCAGCACCGGCTGAGCCGGAAGTGTCGCCGCCTGCCACTGCATGCTGCCCGACAGGATGGCGCGCGCCTGCGTCGGCAGCGGCATGGCGTCGAGATAGGCGCCGCCGCCCCAGTCGGTAATACAGCAGGTCTCGATGCATTCGAGGTGCGGCATCACATTGGCCAGCGCTTCGGCGGCACCGATAAAGGTATTGCCCGTGCTGCACTCGTCGTCGACGATGACCAGCGACCGCGCCGATCGCGCAAGCGCCTCCAGCTCAGGATCGGCGATCTGGACCAGATGGGTCGTGGCGTGGCTGTGCCCCTCTTCGAAAGTCGTCAGCACCTGCACGCCCTCGACCCTCTGCCGCGCGCTTTGCAGGTACAAAACCTTCGCTGCCGGGTGGATCTGCTGAAACGCGGCAAACACGCCCTGACCCAGCGCCGTCGCCGTTTCCGCCAGGCCCAGAAAGACGATTGGCTGCGGCAGGTCGGCCGCGATCTTTTGCGCCAGGACCTGCATCGACCGGCGCATCTCGACCGGCGACGCCGGCAGGTGGCGGCCAAGAATCTTCGAGACGATCAGGAAGCCGCGTTTGGGGTTTGAGCGCGCGGCGAAGTCGCACAGATCGCGCAAAGGCGGGCCGTCGTAAACGCGCAGGGACAACTCGCCGGTCGGCAAGGTGATGGTTTCGGAAAGGTCGGCTGTGTACGCGCCCGTCATGGCTACCTTAGAAATGAACGATAATGCTGACGACGGACTTGCGCAGGCGCTGGACAACGTCCCGGCGGTCGCAATTCAGCGAAGGCTTGGCTTCCGGGATCGGGAAACCCGCGGCCGCGACCATCTCGTAGACCATGCCGGCGCGGATGGCAAAATTGACGTTTTCCGAGATCGAGCCCCGGTCGCGCATATTGCCGTGCGCCAGAGACGCCGAGACGATGCCAACGAGGTTGCCGAACTCGTCGATGACCGCTCCGCCCGATGAGCCCGAGCCGATCGGCGCGGTGAACTGAAAGCGCGAAACATCGCCGCTGCTGCCAGTCAGGCCGGAAATATTGCCCGTGGTGACCTTGAGGTCCGCCCCCAGCACATCCATCAGCGGAAAGCCGGCGGCGAGCACGCTTTCGCCCAGCCACAGGGGCGCACCGTGGCGCAGCGCCATGGGCTCGCCTTCAACTTCGCCTTCGAGCAGGGCCAGGTCGTGGATCAGGTCGGCGGCCACGGGCCGCAATTTGTTACGACTGCGGCCCAGTTCCAGCGCCGTGCCGTCTTCGATGACGTGGGCATTGGTGACAACCAGACCCGGCGCGATCAGCACGCCGCTGCCGGATGCGGTCGCACCGCGCGGCGGGCGCGAAGGGGCGCCTTCGCGGCGCGGGCGTGACGGGAAATCGGCGTTTTTCAGGTTGCGGGCGCGGGCATAGGCATCGATGCCGAAGGTAAATCCCTCATTGGCGACCTTGGCGCGCCAGACGCCGTCCTTGGCGTAGATTTCCGCCAGGATGACCGCCGCCAGTTGCCCGTCGGGTTCGGGGAAGCTGTGCACCTGTCCGGCAATCTCGACATGGATCGGATAGGCGGCATTGACGAAGCCGCCGCTGCGGTCGTCGGTGATATAGGCGATGACCTCCAGCGGCGTGTCGCGGATCAGCGGCGACGGCGCCACCCAGCGGCGGCCGCCCTCTTCGCTGAAAGGAATGATCACGCCATCACCGCCGACAGCGCAAACGACGACGCGATCGGCGTCGCTGCCGTGGATGCTGACGGCCCAGTCTCCGTCTTTGGAGACCTGGAGCCGCTGACCGGGTGACGGCGTCAACATGGGATGGCCTCAGGACGCCAGCCGCTGGACGGCGGTTTCAAAGCTGATCTCGGTATCAATCATCGTCCCCTCCACTTCGTCGGCGCTCAGGCGTCTCGTCAGCAGTCCCGCCCAGCCGGCCAGGATACCGGCGCCTACCGCCTCGGCATATACCACACCACCGGCGGGGCGTGCATTGATCTCAAGCACCTTCCAGCTTCCGTCCGTATGCTTGCGGAACTGGACATTGACCACGCCGTTCAGGGCATAGCGTTCGACCAGCTGTCCGGCATAGGCGCTTAAAGGGTGGTCGGTCTGGATACGCTGCTTGCCGGTCGCCAGCTTGGTCCGCGCCGCATAACGCAGCATGCGCCCGTGATCGGCCAGGATGTCAAATGAAACCTCCGGGCCGGGCAGATATTCCATCAGCACCATGTCGCGAAACGGCTTCGTCTGCTCCTGCTGACGCAGCGCCGCCAGGTAGAGATCGGCCTTGATTTCGCGGGCATCCGGATTTTCGAGATGCGCCATCGGCCTGTCAGGGATCAGCTTCCAGAAGCCGAAGCCATTGACGCCGTTGCGCGGCTTGACGCACGGAATGGCGCCGTCGCCGAAGCGTTCAGGGAACGTCGCAATCGCCGCTTCCAGCTGCGCGCTCGACGTCACCAGTTCGGTATTCAAATGGAATTCGACCGCGCGCAGGTCCTCGGCAAAGCGGAACTTGTCCTCGAGCAGCTTCAGGACGTCCTGGCTGCCCGGAAACTCGACACGGCACGGCAGGGCCGCATCGCGCAGGGTGTTGCGGTAGTGGGTCGGGATCAGGACATCGATGGCCTTGTCGGCCACCTTGTCCTGAACCCATTGCAGATAGCCGACAGGGTCCGTTTCCGGTTCCACCCAGGTTTCCACCGGGCCGGAATGTTGCGGCTTGCCCTTGGCCACACTGGCATAGATTTCTAACCCCGGTTCCGCAGACATCATGGCCTGAGAAATGCTGGCCAGGGAAAACCCGCGATTGAACCAGATACGCATCATCAGGCCAGGTTGACGCCCATGGCGGACGCCAGGCCGGACAGGCCGCTTTCCCAGCCCTCGCCGATCGCCTTGACCTTGATGTCGCCTTGCGGGCCGCGATACAGCTCGACGAAGACCATGGCGGCATTGGTGCTGCTGTCTTCCGACAGGTCGTAGCGCGCCAGTTCCTTGCCGTCCGCCTGATTGACCACGCGGGCATAGGCGTTCTGGACCGAACCGAAGTTCTGCTTGCGCTGCTGGCCTTCGTAGATGGTGACGGCAACCGTCACCTTCCTGGCGTTGGCCGGCAGCTTGGAGAAGTCGACCTTGATGGTTTCGTCGTCACCGGCGCCGTCGCCCGTCCGGTTGTCGCCGCCATAGATGACGGCGCCGTCGGGCGAGGTCTTGTTGTTGTAAAACACAAAGTGGCCGTCGCTCAGGACCTTGCCGCCCTCATCGACCACAAAGGCCGAAGCGTCGAGGTCGAAGGCCGCGCCATCGGTCTTGCGCACATCCCAGCCGAGGCCAACCGTGACGGAGGTGAGGCCCGGGGCCTCCTTGGACAGCGAAACATTGCCGCCCTTGACGAGAGAAACTGCCATTATGCGATCCTTGGAGAGATATCGAAGCGGCCGGAACGCGCCGGCCGCTTCCTAGTCTAGTTTTTGCTTTGCCGAGATATTTTTGGCGAAAACCGCTTACACTTTCGCCATATCGCTCAGTTAACCGACATTGACACCGAAGTTGGTGGCCAGCGGGCCGAGGCCACCCTTAAAGCCCTGTCCGACGGCGCGGAACTTCCATTCGGTGTTGTGGCGGTAGACTTCGCCGAGGATCATTGCCGTCTCGACCGAAGCGTCTTCCGACAGATCATAGCGGACAATCTCCACATTGGTCTTCTGGTTGACCAGACGGATGAAGGCGTTGGCGACCTGGCCGAAGCTCTGGCGGCGGGCTTCACCGTCGTGGATGGTGACGACGATCGAGACCTTGTCGATGTCGGCTGGCACTTTGCTGAGCGTCACCTTGACCTGTTCGTCATCGCCTTCGCCAGCGCCGGTACGGTTGTCGCCCAGGTGTTCGACGCCCGGCACGGCCTTGTTGTTATAGAAGACGAAATCGTTGTCGGCGCGGACCTTGCCGTCGGCCTTCAGCAGGAAGGCGGAGGCGTCCAGGTCAAAGTCGGTGCCATCGGTGGCGCGGACGTCCCAGCCCAGGCCGACGATGATTTCATCGAGCGAAGGATCTTCCTTGCTCAGGCTGACATTGCCACCTTTGGAAAGCGAAATTGCCATATCGAATATTCCTTTTCATCTTGGCGGAGGTCGTATCGGGATGGTGCACCCTCCGCCATGGGAGCCCATTGTTTACGCAAATATCAGTCTTTCCGGACGTCTTCGGCCACCGGACGGGTATGCTGGTGGGTAATGACTTCGCCCGTCGGCAGGATGGCCTGGGCGTCGCCGTCCTCGGCATATTCCTCCGGAAAGCGCTTCTTGTGCTCGATCGACACCCATAGCGAGACACCGATGATGATCGCGCCGATCAGGCCGGTAACGGCTTCCGGAATGTGTAGCTCGATGCTGAGCAGCATGATCGTCGCCAGTGCGATGATGGCGTAGAAGGCGCCCGCCTCGAGGAAGCGGAACTCGGCCAGGTGGCCGCCGCGCACAAGCGCGATGGTCATCGAGCGCACGAACATGGCGCCGATACCAAGACCCAGGGCGATCAGGATGATGTCGTTGGTGATGGCGAATGCCCCGATAACGCCATCGAACGAGAAGGAGGCGTCGAGGAATTCGAGGTAGATAAAGGCGCCGGCGCCGGTGCGCACCACAGTGCCCGTGGCATCCTTTTCACCGCCGATCCAGTCACCGAACGCCTGGACCGCCCAGAAGGTCGCAACGCCTGACAGACCGGCGATCAGGAAGGTCTTTTGTTCTTCGCCCTGCAGCAGGAAGGACAGGCCGCCGATCAGAAGCGCCGTGACGATATAGGCCGCGAACGGGATTTTCGACAGCGCCGCCAGCGGGCGTTCGATGAAGCCCAGCCAGTGATGTTCGCGGTCGTCATCGAAGAAGAAGTTGAGCCCGACCAGCATCAGGAACGCGCCGCCGAAGCCCGAAATGCCGATATGGGCTGAGGTGACGATGGCCTCGTAACGCGCATGGTCCATGATGGCTATGCGCGTGGCTTCCCACGGCGTCACCATGGCCGAGATCGACACGATCAGGATTGGGAAGATGATCCGCATGCCAAAGACGGCGATGATAATGCCCCAGGTCAGGAAGCGGCGTTGCCATACCGGGTCCATGTCCTTGAGGATCGAGGCGTTGACCACTGCGTTGTCGAGGCTGAGCGAGGTTTCCATGACGCCCAGGACGCAGGCCAGGAACACCAGTTGCATGGCCACGCTGACGCCGCCCTGGGAATAGCCCAGCAGGCCCGCCAGGATCAGCGAAACGACGCTGAAGACGATCGATCCATAAAAGTTTTTCATACGTGTTTAGTTCTTTCGCCCTTAGTTCTTTCGGCCGGCAACCCACTGCAGGATGATGCCGATGTCGTCGGCAAAACCCTTCTGGTCGCGATAATACTGGATATGGCGATCCACCTGGATATTGCCATTCACATTGTTGATGACGGCGATGCCGCACAGCCGCGTATTGTTGCGGCCTTCTTCGAGACGGACCTCGATTTCCGGCTGGCCCGGCATGGTGATGCGGACGACGCCGTCGGTCTGCTGCCAGTTCGGCACGCCGTCATAGATCAGCGCGAAGACGCCGATGCGGCGGATCTTGTCGAAGTGGCGGCCGTTGACGCGAATGGTTTCACCGGTCGAAACCGCGCCCGTCCGGTCATCGCCTGACAGCTGGATAAAGGGCTCGTGGTCAAACGATCCGAAATTGCCGCCCAGCGCCTGGATGCAGCCCTTGTAGCCGTCTTCCAGTTCGAACAGGACGCCAAGGTCGAGGTCGATATTCTTGCCACCGCCGCCAAAAAGCCCGGCCTTCTGTTCCTGGCGGCTCCAGTTGAGATTGAGTACGATCTCGCCGAAACCGGCCGCCCCTTTTTGCAGGCTGACGCGCGGGCTGCTCTTCTCCAGCGTCACCTTTTTCAGGCTGATCGGCGCGGACGCTGGCGGTGCCGGAGGCGGCGGAGGTGCTGGAGCCGCCGCCGGCGCCGCTTCGACTTCGCCGCCGAAATGTCCGATCAGGCTGGCCAGCCCGCCGGCGAACCCGGCGGCAATCGTGCCGATGCGCCAGCCCGAGCTGTGGCGATAGACCTCAGCCAGCATGACGGCCTTTTCGTTGCTCAGGGATTTGGCGACGTCGAAAGTCGCCAGGTTGTCGCCGAGCGTGACCAGCAGAGGCTTTGAATCGCCGATCGGGCGGCTGTCGTGGGTCGCCGTAAACACAATCCGGTCGATGCTGTCAGGCAGCCTGTCGAGCTCCAGCTCAAACACCGCCGAACCGGCCGAGGGCGAAAGCGTAATCGCGCCTTCGGGCGACCGCGTATTGGAGAACAGCACGACATAGCGGTCGTCGCCGATCTTGCGGTCCTTGTTGAGGCCGAAGGCGGCGATATCCGCGCCATCGAGACCGAAATCGACCTTGACCTTACACCGCGCGCCCAGCCCGAAATCGGCCAGGCTGCGCTTCTCGCCTTGCTGCAATTGCATGCATTATCCTGTGGTCTGAGGGAGGGGCCTTGAAGCGCCCTCCCCTGGTAATCAGATCAGTTGGGACGCCAGGGTGGTGATGTCCTTCACCGTCCGGGCGGTCGTGCGCTCACCGATCGCCTTGAAGGTCCACTCGCCGCCGTCGCGCTTGACGATGGCCAGAACCACGCCGGTGTGCGGGCCGCTCTCGGAAATGTCATACCGCGCCAATTCCTTGCGGGCGCGGCTGTCGACGACGCGCGAAAAGGCGTTCTTGACCTTGTCGAAGGTTTGGCCACGGAAGCTGTTGACGGTAAAGACCAGGGTCTCGATGTTCGACGGCAGGCGGGTCAGGTCGATGGCGATGGTTTCATCGTCGCCGTCGCCCTCGCCGGTCAGGTTGTCGCCGCTGTGGCGGATCGAGCCGTCGCGGCTCAGCAGTTGCTGGAACCAGACTGTGTCCACGACCTGGCGGTTGCCGTCGAAAGCGATGCACGAGGCGTCGAGATCGATGCTGTTGCCACCGCCGCCGAACAGGCCGCCCAGAATGCCGCCGGACGCCACGTCCCAGCCGACCCCCAGGGTGATATTGGTAAGTCCCTCGCCGCCCGCCTTCTTGAGGCTCACCGACGCGTTTTTTTGCAGAGAAATACTCATACTCATCCTTTCATGGCAGCAAGACAGCTCTTAAGAGTCTGCGAGGCGCATTTCCACCCGGAATCCGGCCAGGGATTTTATGGTTACTTTTCCCTTAACCAATTGATGCCTTTATCGAAACCCGATCAAAATTGAGATGCGGGCACGCCCCCGGCGCGGACTGTAATCATAAAATATGCGGGCGGACAAGCTGAATACAAGCCGGGCTTTGTCGACAAAATACTTTTAATTGCAAAGCTCGGAGGCTTTTTTGCTTTGTCGCGATATCTCGTCAAAAACCGCCACACACTTTTTGACTATAGTTCCGGCTCAACGCACCATGACGTCGACCATCTGAGTCAGGTACTGGCGGATATCATCGACACTTTCGCCGGCGCGCATGCGCACCGAGATGGTATTGTGGCCCGACGAAGCGATCCGTGCCAGCGCCTTGACATCGGCGTCGGCCGGCAACTCCCCCGCCTCCTTCGCCTTTTCGAACCGGCGGATAAAGCCCGCCTCCATGTCCTTGAGCGCGCTTAAGATCATCTCGCCGACCTCCGGGTCGCGCTTCACGTCCGTCAGGGCCGCACCAATCATAAAGCAGCCCATGCCTTGCGCCTGCGGATTGTGATAGATGGCGATCGACGTCTCATAGACCTTCATCAGGCTTTCGCGCAACGGCGCCGGCGTCCGGAACGCCGCAAGGTATAACGGGCGCGCATCGTCGATATAGTCCTTGAGCACAGCGCGGAAGGCTTCGGTCTTGTCGCCGAACGCCGCATAAAGGCTGGGGCGGTTCATGCCGGTCGCCGCGCTCATGTCGTCCAGCGAGGTGGCAGAAAACCCCTTGGTCCAGAACACCTGACGCATGGCCTTCAACGCCGCGTCGCGGTCGTAGGCCTTGGGCCGGCCACGCAGTTTCGGGGCAGCAGACGCTGGCATTGTCACATCACTTTCTTCTTTTTGTACCATATTGCACAAAATTTCTTGACACGCACCCCCGTCCTGCATTTATTTTGTACTCGTTGGTACAAAATACTCGTGCAATCCGAAAAGTGTCCGTATCTCTATCGTACGGTTTTCGGTTGAATTGCACGAGCAACAAAAATGAGGGTGATCCAATGACCATTTCCCGCCTTGCCGCGCTGGCGCTTGCCGCTGCCGTTGCGTTTGCGCCGCTGACAGCCACTGCCCGCACGGAGTCGGCTGAGTTGACGTTACAGCAACCGGCCGCGCAAAACGAATTTATTATCGATGGCGCCCGCTGGAGCTGTGACGGCACGTCGTGCCGCTCGGGCTTCGTTGACGACATGCCGGCGCTCAGAAGCTGCAAGCGCGTGGTGGCGGTGACGGGCGCGGTGACCAGCTTCAACTGGCGCGGCCGCACCCTGGACGAAGCCCAACTGGCCGTGTGCAACACCAAAGCAAAGGCGTAAGGCCTTGACGCCGGCAACGGGAATACTGGCCAGCGTCATCGCGCTGGCCTTCCTGCACCTGATCATGAGCGTTGCGCTCTATGCGACGCGCATTCCGGCCATGATCGCCATGAAGATGAGCGCGAACAAACTGGCCAGGCCCGGCGGCCGCGAAAGCCTGCCGGCCTGGGCGCGCAATGTGGCGGACAATTACAACCATCTGGCCGAGGCGCCGACGGTCTTCTATGCGGTGGCGATTGTCATCGTTGCGCTGGGCCAGGCGGATGTGGTGCACCTGTGGAGCGCCTGGGCCTATGTCGGACTGCGATACGTCCACTCGGTCATCCATGCGACGGTTAATGTCGTCATGCTGCGCTTTGCGATCTTTGTGCTGTCCTGGGTGGCGCTGGGCACGATGATTGTGCGGGCGGGGTTCGGGCTGCTGGGATAGTCGGTCTTTCCTTCTCCCCGCCTGCGGGGAGAAGGTGGTCCGAAGGACCGGATGAGGGGCCACAGTATTTCCACGCGCCACCAACTCAACTTGTCGCTTCGACCACCGCCCCTCCCCCTAACCCTCTCCCCGCAAGCGGGGAGAGGGGACTAAGTCGTAATCTTTCGCCATGATGCGATAGGCATCCAACAAACTATTCGCATCATATCGTCCTGCCGGACTTCGCCGTTTCGGCGGCGCGGCAGGCGCAGGCGTCGAACCCGGCGCTTCGGCCGTATTGATACCTTGCGACAAGAGGTTCGGCCGCGGCCCCTCCCCTGCGGATTTTCCATCCTTATCGAACACCGCTTCCTGATGGCGGGTCGGCTCCCAGATCCAGCTGCCCCAGCCGTGCGGCTGATCATGAACCAGATCGTTCACGTACCTTTTGCGGCTGGAATATTCCGCCACGAAGAAGCCCAACTGTGGATACGATTTGGTGAAGTTGCCGAAGGTCCGCTCCCAATCACCCTCCGCCGCCTGTTGGTAACAGGAAAAGCCCAGCGCATCGAAACGGACATCGCGTTTCAGGAGGTTATCCGTCCACGCCTGGACGATTCCCCAATGGCGCCCAAGGTGGTTATGTAGCGCCGTCTTCGCGCCAGGCAGGACATCGTGGACGCCTGCCAGCCCCGCCTTCAACACGGCGGCGAAGTTGTCATAGCCGCCAATGCCGCTGACCTTCATGTGGTTTCCGTCGGTCACCGGATTGCCCGTCGGAATCGTCAGGGCGACACGCGCGTCCGGCCACAGCGTCCCAAATGTCGTCTCATTGCCGATCAGCACCAGGTCTGGCGCGCATCCGGCCATCTTCATGGCTTTTAGGCTATCGGCCGTGTGTTTGTGAACTGCGTCGACCAGCGCCGGAAAGGCCAGATTCGCCCACGCGGCAGGCTTGTTTTGATGCTCCGGATCTGCCCAGGTGTCGGAGTAGTGAAAAGTGAGGCTGAGGTGAAACCCTGCCGCCTTGATGCGTTTGGCGAACGCAATCGTCTGCTCCAGCCCGCACCACTTCTTCTCGGGCGCGGATTTGGAATAGCCAAGCTCAGGATTGACGAACAGGCGCAGCTTGATGGCGTTGAAGCCGGCATCCTTCAGGATCAGCAGAGGATCTTTCTGTACGCCGCTTTCGAAATAGACGGCACCTATGGCTTCGTCCTGCGGAATCCACGACACATCGGCGCCAATCAGGTAGGGCCACGGCCGAGCGGCGGTGTCCGCAGCCGACGCCGTCCCCGCCACGGCGGCAGTCGCCAGTCCCAATCCGAATGCGCGCCGGTTCAGTTCCATGTTGTTCTCCCTTTTTCAGGTCGAACGGCCAAGCGAACGAAATCCGACGGCGCTTTCGATCAGCCCCGCTCCTTGGTCCTCTGGAACGTCACATCCGGGAAGCGCTCGGCCACATAGTTGATTTCCCATGCCGACTTGCCGAGGAAAACCGGCGCCTCATCGAGATCCGTGCCCATGGCCGAGCGGTACTTGCCGGCGAAGTCCTCGATCTTGGCCGGATCGCCAGCCAGCCAGCGCGCTTCGGAAAAGGGCGACGGCTCGAAGATACATTCCAGGCCATATTCGTTGGCCAGGCGGTCGGCCATGACCTCGAACTGGAGCTGACCTACCGCGCCGACGATAAAGTCGGCACCAATCGCGGGGCGAAACAGCTGGGTCACGCCCTCTTCGGCCAGCGATTCCAGCGCCTTCTTCAGGTGCTTGGCCTTGAGCGGATCCTTGACGCGCACGCGCTGCAGGATTTCCGGCGCGAAGTTCGGCAGGCCCTGGAAACGAACCGTTCCGCTTTCCGACAGGCTGTCACCAACCCGCAGGACGCCGTGGTTCGGAATGCCGATGACGTCGCCGCCAAAGGCTTCCTCGGCCAGTTCGCGGTCCGAGGCGAAGAACATGATCGGCGCATTGACCGACAACTGCTTGCCGGTGTTCTGGACCTTCAGCTTCATGCCGCGTTCGAACTTGCCCGACGTCAGTTTCAGCATGGCGATGCGGTCGCGATGGTTCGGGTCCATATTGGCCTGGACCTTGAAGATAAAGCCGGTAACTTCCTTGTCGGCAGGGTCGACCTGCATGCCGGCGCCGGCCTTTTCCGCCTTGACCTTCTTAGGCGGCGGCGCATAGGCGCCAAGCGCGCTCAACAGTTGATTCACGCCGTAGTGACGCAGGGCCGAGCCGAAGATGACCGGCGTCATATGGCCTTCCAGGAAGGACTCCTTGTCAAAGCCCTTGAAGCCGCCTTCGATCAGCTCGGCGGTCTCGCTCAACTCATCCAGTTCATCCTGGCTAAGCCAGCCTTTTGACACAGCTTCGGCCAGCGGCGCCGGGTCTTCGTGACCCTGGTCGTATTCGGCGCCCGACTCGCGCTTGGTGAAGGGATAGAAGAGGCCGCTCTTCAGCTCAACCATGCCGCGGAAGCGGTTGCCCGAGCCCGCCGGCCAGTAGAGCGGCGACGGATCGAGCTGCAGCTTGGCCGCCACCTCGTCCAGCAGGGCCATCGGGTCTTCGGCTTCGCGATCGAACTTGTTGATGAAAGTCAGGATGGGGATGTCGCGCAGGCGGCAGACTTCGAACAATTTCAGCGTCTGCGGCTCGATGCCCTTGGCGGCGTCGAGCACCATGACGGCGGCGTCGGCGGCGGTCAGGGTGCGATAGGTGTCTTCCGAAAAGTCTTCGTGGCCCGGCGTATCCAGCAGGTTGAACAGCAGGTCGCCATATTCGAACGTCATGACCGAGGACGACACCGAGATGCCGCGTTCGCGTTCGATCTTCATCCAGTCCGAGCGCGTGCGGCGGTTTTCGCCGCGCGCCCGCACCTGTCCGGCGGCGCGGATCGATCCGCCGGCCAGCAACAGGTGCTCGGTCAACGTCGTCTTACCGGCGTCCGGGTGGGAGATGATGGCGAAGGTTCTGCGGCGCGGCGCTTCGGTGGCGGGGGTCTTTGACATGGCGGCGGAGGTAAGCTTTGGCACGCCAAATGTCAAAGGCTAGAACGATATGCACCGGTTTTTGGTCCGGCACACGGGGGTGTGACTTGCGTTAACCGAAGACCGTGGCATCGTAAAACCCAATG
The DNA here is from genome assembly GCF_017875235.1 of Asticcacaulis solisilvae. Lineage (GTDB taxonomy): Bacteria > Pseudomonadota > Alphaproteobacteria > Caulobacterales > Caulobacteraceae > Asticcacaulis > Asticcacaulis solisilvae_A. The sequence goes on from NZ_JAGGMI010000001.1 coordinate 386,437, forward strand.
CCCGCGAATTTCATTCGTGAAAATCCACCATGCCCATTAACCTTAACCGAACGAGAGATAATCGGTGATGAGCGTGTCCATTATTGAACCGCACGACAGCTATGCGGCGCTCAAACCCGCGCCTCTGGCGTGGTACGGTGCGCCCCTGCGCGGTGCGCTGCCAAGGCCATTGCCCTCCCCGCCGGCAAAAGCCGAGTCGGCGCCGCGCCCCGGGCGGCCAGGCTAAAGCTGGTCGATGTCGCACAGCGCCGCGGCAGTGACGATATCCTCCACGGCCTCGCCTTCGGTGATATTGTGCGCGCAGACAGCCGCCAGGGCATTGTCCGAAAGGGCCTCGGCGACAGGGGTGGCGTCCGGCACCAGTTCCCGCCGCAGTTGCGCCCGCGCGTCCTCCAGGGCCAGTTCCCCCTCCCTCAGCCGGTGCACGATGTCCGCTGCCCGCTGGTCGATACCGGTGTGCGCCATGACACCCTCCGATGATTTGTGGAAAAGATTCAGGCTGCCACCGGCGCTTCTCGCCCGGCCGCCGGCAAGGTCGTCCATCCGGACTCGGGTGTCATTATTCTCAGGTCGATCATAAAAGGACGATGCGGTTAACAGGTCACCGCGGGAAAGACGGGGATAAAAGTGCGAACGCCTCGCGTTTACCTTGTGCTTTAGGAGGGCCTTAATGGCGTTGTGAGATAACGCCCTCTTAATTGCGGTACACATCTAAGGTCTTCAGCACGGGCACATGGAACCCTATCGCTTTAAAGTCTTCGTTGATCACGAACGGCGCGTGCTGACGGTCCGCGTGATCGGCCTTATGCCCAGTGCGGAATTTGTCGACCGACTGTTCGAGGCCTATGGCCGCATCGACAAACCGTGGACCTATAACCGGATCATGGATTTCCGCCGTTTCGACGGCCAGATTTCCGAAGACTATATCGAAGAAATGGGCCGCCGCTGGCACGCCATGGTACCTCCGGGCACGCCGCGCTCCAAGCTGGCGGTCGTCAGTTGCAACCCTCTCGACCGGACGCGCACCCCATCCGTATCTCCTGCCGTTCCCAGCCGCGCCATTTGCCACTTTTCCGATTTTCACAGCGCCGTCCGCTGGATCTCCTCCCAGGACCAGGCAGCGCCAAAGGAAGAGAACAATGCCTGGTCGGTGACCGGTACCCGCGCCGATCTGCATCTGTCGGACGACGTCGCCTACGTCATCTAGGTCGACGTTTTCTTTTCGGTTTCCCTGCCTAAGGCAAAAAAAAGCCGCGCTAAACAGCGCGGCTAAAAGTTTACAGGGAGGAAACGCCCAGGAAGGGCAATCAGCGCAAAAGCGCCGAACACCCTCACTATATGGTGCGCCGCAGCAAATTTCAAAGGTTTTCGACTCGTTTCGCTTTCAACTTCCGTTACAATGAAAGACCATATCGTGAGCGCGATTGCGGCAACCTCTTTATTTTGTCCCGTTTCCTAATTCGAAAACCGCTTCACACCTTTCCGGAAATGCTTACGGATTGTACTTCACCAGGAAGTCGGTGACGGCCTGCGCGGCCTGAAGACGACAGGTTTCGGTCTTCAGGCCGTGATCGCAATCCGTCATCTGCAGGTACTGGATCCGCCCCTTGCCGGCGTCGCGCATGAAACGGCTTTGTTGCGGCGGCACGTCCTTGTCGGCTTCGGGATGCAGCACCAGGGTCGGCACCGCCTGCTCCGCCTTCGCGACCGGCGACATGGCCGCCGGGTCACCCGCGCCAAGCTGGCGCTTCAGCCGGTCACCGGAATTGCTCGCCGCCTTGAAGGCGCGCGGCCAGGCCGGGTCGGGCTCCAGGCCACCGAAGTCGTCCGGATTAATGCGCGGCTGGTTCTGCATGAACCATTCCTTGTATGCCGGAACGTCTGCAATGCCGCCAATCGACACGGCGCAGCGGTAAGTGCCGTTGCCCGCCACCGCACCGGCCAGTGCGGCATAGCCGCCATAGCCCTGGCCGACGATACAGGCGCGTTTGGCGTCACCAATGCTTTCGTCCGCGAGGTAGCGGACCCCGTCCGCCATGTCGTCGAGCATCTTGCCGCTCCACTGCCCGTCGCCGGCGGCGGTAAAGGCCGGACCGGCATTGTTCGACCCGCGATAGTTCGGCTGCAGCACGGCGAAACCGCGCGAGGCGATCGACTGGGCCAGCCAGTTGAATTCCAGCCGATCGTGACCGTACGGCCCGTCGTGCGGCAGGACGACCACCGGCAGGTTCTCGTCCTGCGGCTTGGACGGCAAGGTCAGTACGGCCTGGATGTCGAGCCCGTCGCGACTCTTGTAGCTGACCACGGACTGGCGCGCGACCCATTCGGGCGGCACGGCGGCGTGGTCGTTGCCAAGATCGATGAAGCTGCCGTCGGTCAGGTTGAGATAGTAGTAGTTGCCGGCCTCGACATCGCCATGCGTCGAGATGATCAGCTTACGCGGATCGTCGGCCATGGCCACGACGCGGACCGCCTGCCCGGGCGCGGCGTCGCGCGCGGCGGCATAGACCTTGGCCAGGCCGGCGTCGAAGAAGGTATAGGCCGGGCTCTCCTGCTGGCTGACGAAGCCCGCCAGCCGACGGGTCTGCGGATGGAAGATCGGCCGGTCGGTCGTGGCGTCGCCTGGATTAAGCGCCTCGGACAGGGCGCCATCCGGCGACAATTCATAATAACGATAGATGCCGGCGGCATCGCGGTCGATGATCAGGATCGACTGACCATCGCGGCCGAGACCCGCCATCTGCGGCGCGAAAGCGTCAAGATTGTGCGCGACCTTGCGCGACAGGACAGGCTTCCATTTCGTCTTGCCCTTCTTCTCCTGGCCATCCCGTACCTGAATCGAGAAGGTCTGGGTGTCGTACTGATAGACGGTACGCGCCAGGATGCCGCCGTCCGGACCGATCAGCCAATCATCAGGAAAGCGGAACTCGCGGTCAAGATCGCCGCCACCGTCGTCGACCATCCGGCCGGCGCCCGTGGCAGGATCGACCCGCCAAAGATAGGCGCGTTGCGTCGGCTGGTCCTTCATCGACTGGCCGCGCAGCTCCAGAAATCCGCCGACCAGTTCCGGCTTGCCATTCGCGGTCACCGTCACGGGGATGTTCAGGGCCGCGTGATGATATTCGCTCAGGCCGAAGCCGATCTGGGTGGCTGTTTCCGTCTTGAGGTCGACGACGATAATGGCGCTGGTCGCGGTCACGCCGTAGTTCACGCAGCTCGGCGACTTGAGGCGGCTGAGCGCCGAAAAGGCCAGGGCTGCTTCGACCGCGGCCACGCCCGAGCCCGGCCCCGCATTCGGACTCTTGAAATCGACATTGGGGCGCTGGACCATCGAGTTGAAGCCGTTCTGCGCCTGCTGATTGGTGCCATTGGCGCAAGTGCTGCGCAGGCCCGTGTGGGTGTGCGCGATCATCAGATGGTCGTTGTCGACAAAGCGGATGGACGACAGCGGTTCATCTTTGAGTTTGATCGCGCGCTTGTTGCCGGTGGCGACATCATAAAGCGCCAACAGATGGCTGCCGTCGACGTGGGTGGTGAAGGCGACCTGGCTACCATCGGCCGACAGGGCGACGCGCTCCATCCGCGCCGCCTTCACGAACATGTCGAGCGCCGGCAGCGGCGCGTCCGGCGCCGGCCTGACGCGTTTCGCGCCCTTGATGACGACCGGCCCGTCGTTCTGGGCATGCGCCATGACGGGCACCGCCATCAAGGCGAAGGCTACCGTCAGCAAACCACGAATGTGTCTCATGATCTTCCCCCAACTTATGCGTTTTGTTTTAATCAATGAAACATAGCCGGGAGGACTTGGCAATCCGGCCGTGGAGGGCCAGCACCGGCTGAAGTCCGAACGCGACGCGTCCGCCAGCGTCGGCGAAACTTTTCAGCAGGGCCTCAGACCGGCCTCATGCCATTCACCGTGCGCGTCCCTAAGCTTCCGTCACACGACAGGAGGCAAAGGATGACGAACAGCAAGGACAGGGCCTTCAAGGTCAGGCTCCAGGCCGCGACGCTCGAAAAGGTCATCGATTTTCGCCAGGCCCACGGCCTGCCGGCCGGCGAGGTTATCGGTCTGTGGGCGCGCCTTCTGACCCTGGCCGAAGCCCTCGAACAGGCCGAAGGCGGACGGGTAACTGAAGCTTAAGCCGCGTCTGTTACATTGGAGACTTACGAGGCTCTGCGCCTCTTGTTTCAGAGTTCAGGCACATGGCCACTGCTCCGCAGACGTCCCAGGCACGCGACACTGTTGCGCCCTGGCAGCCCGCTACCGCCGCCAATGGCGACGACAATGCCGCGCGCCGTGCCTTCCTGCGCATGGTCAGCCACGAACTGCGCACGCCGCTGAATTCGATCATCGGTTTTTCGGAAATCCTGCATCAGCAGCTTTACGGCCCGCTGGGGTCGCCGAACTATGTCGAATATGCCGGCATTATCCAGGACAGCGGCAAGAAGCTGCTGGCCCTGTTCAACAGCTTCATCGAAATCGTCCGCCTTGAAGGCGGCGGCGACCTCAAGCCGCAGCCAAACGCCGTGCTGGCCGCCTTCGAAGACGCGGTCGCCAAGGTGCGCGGCGTCGCATCGGCGCGCGGCGTCCATCTCGATATCCGCCTGCTGGATGAAAACCTCGAGGCCTGGTTCGATCCGCGCGGTCTCGCCTCGTGCCTGGATCAGCTGCTGCATAACGCCATGGACTTCACGGCGCCCGGCGACAGCATCGAGCTGGATGCGGCGATCCGGGGTGGCATGGTCGAGCTCTCCGTCTTCAATCGCGGCGACGCGCCGCCGGCGGCCGACATCGACCGCCTGATGGCGCCGTTCGAACAGGGCAGCTCCAGCGCCGCCCGCACCCGCCAGGGCGCGGGTCTTGGCTGGGCCATCGTCCGGCTGAACGCTCAGGCCATGGGCGGCACATTCGAAGTGGAAAGCTTCGAGGGTCAGTCGCTCAGGGCCATTCTTCGCTTGAAGGCCGCGTAAGGATACGCATATACGGGGCGCCCTCCGTCCCGCTTTTGAGTGTACGCCTTCATGTCTGAATTCCAGACCCGCCTTGACGCCCTCCTCGAAGAGTTCGAGCTGTTCGACGACTGGGAAGAGCGCTACCGCTACATTATCGATCTCGGCAAGGATATGCCGCCGCTGGACGCATCCGAAAAAACGGAAGAAACCCGCGTGCTCGGCTGCGCTTCGCAAGTCTGGCTGGTCATGGACCCGGCGCCGGAAGGAATCCTGCGTTTTCGTGGTGAATCCGACGCCTTTATCGTCAAGGGGCTGATCGCCGTCCTGGTCCGGCTGCTCGACGGCCTTCCCATTACGGAAATTCAGGAATTCTCGATCCGTGACACGCTTCACAGACTTGGTCTCGACGAGGCCCTGTCGTCACAGCGGACCAATGGCCTCATTTCCATGGTCGAGCGGTTGAAACAGGCCAGCCGCGCCTGATGGAGTTTTTATGGCATGCCGGCGACCGTATAGTGAACCAAAACGCCGGTTTCGTTCGCGATAAATAAGCATGCAGTCAGGAAGACGGCACACGACGGGAAGACGCGATAATAATCGGTCGGCAACCGGTTAATCCTGCCGCAATGTCGCCCCAATCCTTAAGCGTCAACCTTAACGGCAAAGCCACCTGTATCGGCGTCTCCCGGACTGACGCCTTACTGCCGACGATTTAATCTCATCTTCAGCAACCGGCAGACCTTTGAGGGAATAGCCCAGGCCGGATCAAACACGCACGAAGATGAGTACCGACATGTCCTACGCCAGCCACGCGGATTTCGGGGGAAGAGAATATCACAGCAAGTACGAAGCCGAGGCCTATCGCCCGTTCGAACGCCGGCGCAAGCCCGGCCCATTGTTCACCAGCCTGATCGCCGCCGTCACCCTGTCGGTCGCCAGCGGCGCCATCATTGTCAATCGGCTCGGCAGCCTGCCGATTGTCGATCCGGGCGACGCGGTTGGCCCGATTACGGAATATACTGGCCTGCAATGGCAGGAAAACGCCGCCCGTAAAAGCGGCGTGACCCATGGTCGCCTGGCTGTGCTGACGCCGCCGGTCTACGCCAATCAGCCTGTCTTCACGGTCCGGAACACGTCCACGGCCGTCGAAAAGGTCGAAGCCGAAATTACCGGCGCGGAGGCCGCCGAACTGGCTGCCCATCTCGACACCTATCCTTCGGCCCAATCGGCGCAGACCGCCGCCATCGCCGAAGCCATTGCAGTCGACGTCGCCGCCGCCGAAGCCATGGTCCACGCCGAAGAACAGTCGGCTCCGGAGCCGCGCTATGTCCTTGAAGACGAAGGCACACTGCCTGGCCGGATCATCGAGGACGACGGCAATGTGGTCATCGTGCGACAGGATGATACCGTCAGCATGTAAAGGATGGGATACGAGCAATTGCGAAAGGCGGCCATCAAGGCCGCCTCAGGCTACTGACAAACCCCCTATCTTTTTTGAGAAGGGCCAATTGCCACAATTTGATTCCGATATGTTCACCGCTTGATTCCGAGACGTTCCGTGAATCAGGTGGCAATATACCGCATGAAAATTGTCCACAGACTTTGTCAGCAGCCTGAGGCGGCCATCAAGGCCGCCTTTCTTGTGCGCTGAAACCCATAAATACTGCCCTTAGAGCGATCTGGCGAGAAGTGCCAAGATGCGTTTTTTGGGGTTTTCGCCTTAAATATCGCGACAAAACCAAAACTTAGATCGGTATGATGTTTCCACTTAAAATCATACCGATCGCCAAGACATTGACGCCATTCTTAGGTCGGCAATGCATCTCCGGCACCGCCATTTTGCACGGCTTGCGCTAGGGTTTTCCCGTCACCCGTTGACGCGTCCTTTGAGGAGAAAGCCAATGGCCACGCAATACGAGACCCCAAGCCAGAGCGGCAACAATACCGGCATCATCATCCTGGCGATCCTGATCATCGCCGCCATCGCCGTCGCGGCCGCCATCTACCTATCGTCCGGCACCAGCACCAATACCTCCAACACCACGGTCGAACGCTTCAGCTCGACGGTCGAAAGAGTCCCGGCCCAGGTCGGCGAGGCCACCCGCGACGCCGCGGACACGGTCACAACCAATCCGCAACCGGCGCCGGCGCCCACCGAAAACCAGCCCGTGGTTTCGGAACCCACCCCGGCTCCGGCTCAGTAATCGTTTTAACTTGAATATAGAAAGGCGCGGATTGCGGTCCGCGCCTTTTTCGTTACTTTCAAGTCAAGGAGATCAGGCGCTCTTGATCCCGGTCTGCGCGATGTCGAGCTTACCAATCAACGCATCGTGGCCGAGGATCATGTCAACCGTGACCCCATCGCTGGCCAAGGGCAGGCGCAGCCAGAACAGGCTCAGGCCCTTGGCGCCCCGCCAGGCCATCGAATGCAGGCCGACATTGGGTTTCTTCTGGTCGACGACAAAGGTCAGATGTTCGGCCCAGTATTGCGCTTCGGATGCTGTATAGATTTTGTTGATCGTCTTACCGGTGATTTCCTGGCCATAGGCGTCGAACAGTTCCGTACCGGCCAGACGCTGGCGAAAACACGAGGCTTCGCTGTCAGGATTGGGATCGAGGACATCGATCAGCGAGATGGTCGAAAGGCGGCGTTTCAGGGCGCCTGGGTCGATATCCGCCCGCGACGGCAGCCGGCCACGGCGACGCAAACCTTTCCAGTACCGAAAGATCTCCTCATGGGAGCGCAAGGCTGCCAACATTTCGGACGCTAAACCAGACATGAGGAAAGTGTACTACGGCCCTGAGTAAACAAAACAGATGTTTTTGTAGTTTCCAGCGAATCACCTGTTTTTCACCTTCCCTTAACAGGCGATTCCTTGGCAAGCAAAAAAGAGTTAACGCCAGCTTGCCATCATAAAAAAGCCACAGAAAAAAGGCTCGCACCGCAAGATGAGAGCCTTTGTTCTATTTTTGTTTTGCTTTGACCGGATAAGGCCCAGATCAGGCCTTGGCGCGGCTCTTGCGGGTAACGGTGCGGCCACCCTGGCCCAGGCCCATCTGCTTGGCCAGGTCCGAACGCGCCTTGGCGTAGTTCGGGGCAACCATCGGATAGTCCTTCGGCAGGTTCCACTTGGCGCGATAGTCTTCCGGGCTCATGCCGTACTTGGTGCGCAGGTGGCGCTTCAGAGACTTGAACTTGCGGCCATCTTCCAGGCAGACAATATAGTCGTTGGAAATGGACTTCTTAACCGAGACAGCCGGTTCCTTCGGCGCTTCGACCTTGGTTTCTTCACCGGTCGAAATCGAATTCAGCGCCTGATAGACGCTTTGGATCAGCGACGGCAGTTCAGCAGCCGGTAGCGAGTTGTTGCCAACGAAAGCCGAAACGATGTCTGCTGTCATATCCAGCGCATCAGTCTTGTTTTCCATTATACTTGTCCCTTGTAAAACCTGCGCTTTAGCTAATGCAAGCTCGCGAATTATTCAAGCATGAATATTAAAAAAAACGAACGGACCCATATTGGGACATATTTTACTTGAAAAGCGGGTAAAGAGATGTTGCGCCAATGCATCTTACAAGAGAATCATGGACTCTGCTTGTACAGACGCCGGCAAGACTGCATACCAGCAGCAATTTAGTGATTCTGGCAAATCAATGGCAAAGGAGATGGTGCGATCGCCCTGTGATTTCAGCAAAGCGGCCCGCAACGCTGAAGCGAAGAATACCTGTTAGAATACTGTATTCGTCAGGACTTCAGGTCTTGGGCGAAGGCCAGCATGGCGGCGCGTTGCGGTACGGACAGACCGTCGAGATCCATATCTTCACCCCGGGCCAGCGATTTCAGCATGACATGGGTCAGGGCCGAGGACAGCGACCAGTTCCAGTAGCGCAATACAGTCTGTGCCCGGTCGACGGCCAGCATGTCGTAGACGATCAGGACTTCGGCCAGTTGCGGATGGATATGCCCTTCGGCGGTCCGCAAGGGGCGGCGCAGCGCCTTCCACAGAGCTTTCAACGCCTTGCGTGACAGGCCGGTCGCCTTGCACAGCACCGCCAGGCCTTCGCCGCCGGCGTCGCGGAGTATCTTGGCGCCGGTCGACGGCTTGATGCCCGACATATAGGCGATTTCCTCGGCCATCTTGCGCGTCATGCCGCTCTTAGCGGCGTCGGCGATGGCGGCCTCGAGGGACTCGTACGGCGACTTCTTCAGCGCCTCGCGGTTGCGCTGGCGGCGCTCGATGAATTGAAGCGCCTTGCGCGACATGGCGTCCTGCCACTTTTCCTTGGCCGCCATGGCGAAGACGTCCGACGCCATGTCCTGCATGATTTCACGGTTGACGCCGAAGCGGCTGAGGATGACCTTGCGCACCTCCGCCGGGCTCCACCAGAACAGCACATAGGCCGACGACGGCCGCAGTTCGGGACGGCGCATAAGCAGCGGAATAAGCGAGGGCTCGTTCTGGCTCATGGCGACGATGGTCTCGAGCGCTTGCTGCGACAAGGTCGCCTTGCCGTTCTTCAGCAGGGTCTCGATTACCGGAATCTCTTCGCCCTCGACCAGGACCTCGGACAAGAGGCTTGACAGGCCCTTGCGCGCGGCCAGCATCTGGCGGTGGGCGAACTTGCCGTGACGGGCGCAATAGTTCAGGTCGGCGTCGCTGAGCGCTTCGCCGTCCTCGATCAGGGGACGGGCGACGTCGGCCTCGTCGACCAGCAGCAGGCGGACCAGGGAGTTCGGCAGTTCGGCCAGAATGCTCAGGCGTTTGGCGACGCGGGCGCGTTCGGCCACGTCGGACTCGCGCAGCATTTCGACCAGCAGGTCGGCGGTGACGGCGCGCTCAAACGCGTTGATGCGGCTTTCGGGCAGGCACACGACGTCCGCCAGCCGGCGCATCAGCACCTGGCGCGAGGGCGCCGACGGCGGGATCACGGCCAGGTCGTCGAACAGGTCGACGCCAGCGCCTTCGCCGGCGGGCACGGAATCGATCGATTCTTCGGGGAGCGAACTGGCATTGAGCATGGCGGGCATGATGCCGGGGATGCGTTAAGTATTTGTATAGGCAATCGCGCGGCAAAACTGTGCATATCTTCCCGTGGCGCTCAATCCCTGACATATTTCGGTGCCAGAGTAGCGGACTACCGCCGCAGGAGCACACCATGAAAGTCTTATCTCTTATCGCCGCCCTGGCACTGACCACAGCCCTAAGCGCCTGCGCCATGATGCCCGCCGATACACCGGGGGCGGATGCGGAAACCATCAGCTATTCGGTCGGGCCATGCTTCGGCTTCTGTCCGGTCTACAACGTCTCGGTAATGCCGGATGGACACATCACCTTCGAAGGCGAACGCCACACGGCAACGCTCGGCAAACAGGGAAAAGACGGCGGCGCGCAGGCCTACCGGACGGTTTCCGACGCGCTTGCCGCCTACCGCCCGGCCACCGGCACAACGGCGGACACGGAGTGCGAGTCGCGCATGAGCGACCAGCAGCATTACCGCATCGTCTGGACGGCGGCCGACGGTACCGAAACCGTCCTGCAGCACGACCGCGGCTGCCGTTCGACAAAGAACGACCAGCTCAACAAGACTATGGAAGCCCTGCCCGCCAAACTCGGTATCGCTGACTGGGCCAAGCAAACGACCCGCCCCGGCGTCGGACGGGGTTAGAGTAAAGAAGAGGCCCCCACCACCATCTGCTCCGCAGATGGTCCCCCTTGTCTCATGGAAATGCGCGATAGTGTGGTCGCGGACGAGACCCCGAGGTCCCCGAGGTTTAAAAAACCGTACGGAGCGAGGGGCTCGTCCGCTCCCCACAAGTAGGGAGGAATAGATTTATAGAAGCGTCGCTTTGACAAAAGGCCCCCTGATGCGTCAGGGAGTCTTAATTCATCGTGACGTTGCTTTGACGCCGAAGCCGTGAGTCGAGAAGCAGGCGGCGAGCGACGGCTGTATTTTTATACAGCCTAGCGACGCCAACGCACTTATCGACCACGGATTTGGATGTCAAAGACCGTCGAAGAGGGCGGTGGAGAGGTAACGCTCCGCGAACGACGGGATGATCGCCACGATCGTCTTGCCGGCATATTCGTCGCGGCCGGCCAGGCGGAAGGCGACTTCCAGCGCCGCGCCGGACGAGATGCCGACCGGCAGGCCTTCGGTGCGCGCGGCCTTGCGGGCCATGGCGAAGGCCGCGTCGTTCGACACGGTTTCGACGCCATCGATGATGCCGCGGTCGAGGATGCCCGGCACAAAGCCCGCGCCAATGCCCTGGATCTTGTGCGGGCCGGGCTCACCACCCGACAGGATGGGCGAGGCTTCCGGTTCGATGGCGATCATCTTCACCGACGCCTTCTTCTTTTTCAGCACATGGCCGATGCCGGTGATCGAACCACCGGTGCCGACGCCCGATACGACCGCATCAACGGCGCCGTCAGTATCGTTCCAGATTTCCTCGGCGGTCGAGATTTCATGGATGTAGGGGTTGGCTTCATTTTCGAACTGCTGCGGCATGACGGCGCCGGGTGTTTCATTGATCAGTTCCTGGGCGCGGTTGACGGCGCCGCGCATACCCTTTTCGGCCGGCGTCAGTTCCAGCTTGGCGCCCAGCAGGACCAGCATCTTGCGGCGTTCGATCGACATCGATTCCGGCATGACCAGGACGATATTGTAGCCCTTAGCGGCGGCGACGAAGGCCAGCGCGATGCCGGTATTGCCCGAGGTCGGCTCGATGATGGTTCCGCCCGGCTTAAGCTTGCCCGAGGCTTCCAGCGCCTCGATCATCGAGATGCCGATCCGGTCCTTGACCGAGGCCATCGGGTTGAAGAATTCGAGCTTGGCCAGGACCGTACCCTTGGCGTTGTACTCGGCCGACAGGCGCGGCAGGCGGATCAGCGGTGTGTCGCCCATGGTGTCCAGGATCGAATCAAAGACCCTGCCGCGGCCCTTGCGGGCAAAGCGGGTGGTGGCGGACGGCTTTGGGTCGTCGGAAGAGGCCATGGGGCGTGCTCCTTGAAGAAACGTTAAAAATAGTGAAGAGGCAGATGCCTTACGCGACAAGGGAAAGCGTGCGCCCGTGCGCTTTTGTTAATCCCTCGTTAAGAACATTTTAAGAGATATTATCGCGTCTTAACTTTCCGGTTAAGCCAAATCACCTCACATCTTGTGTGAGACAAACTAATCTTACCGCCCTGTCAAGGTGCGCGGCCGCTGAAAAAGGTATGACGATGAGCATGGACGATCTCTCGCCGGTATTGACCCCCGCCGCAACCAATGAGGGCATGGAAGCGCCGGCCGCCGAAACACCAGCCGAAGCGGCCGCACCGGAAGCCCAGGACCTGGCCGGACGCCACGAACTGGCCACCCAGATGGTCGCCAAGCTATGCCACGACTTCATCTCGCCCGCCGGCGCCATCATGTCGGGCCTCGACCTGCTGGAAGACCCGTCCGCTCAGGACATGAAGCAGGAGGCGCTGAACCTGATCTCGACCTCGGCCAAGAAGCTGGTGTCCCTGGTCTATTTCGCCCGCGTGGCCTTTGGCGCCGCCAATACGGCCGAAGCCTTCAACGCCGCCCAGCTCAACAAGATTCTGAACGACGTCTACGCGTCCTTGCGCGCCGAGCTCGACTTCCGCATCGAGCCGAACGTCATTTTTGAGAAGCCCGCCGCGCGGGCCCTGCTCAACCTCGGCCTGCTGGCCGGCAATTCGCTGCCCATGGGCGGCAAGATGCGGCTGGAAACGTCGAATGAAGACGGTCAGTTGATCATCACGGCCGAGGCTCGCGGCCCGCGCGCCCGCCTCAAGCCCGAGGTCGTCGAAGGCCTGAGCGGCGTGCCTCTTAGCGACGGCCTGGCCGGTCAATGGATCCAGCCGCACTGGCTCTACAGCGTCGTGGCGGAAGCCGGCGGCGAGATTAGCTGGGTCGCCGAAACCGATATCCTTATCCTGACGGTCAAGCTGCCGGCATAACGGGCTGTCGCAATCGGGCAAGAAATGCCCGGCTTAAGCTGACGGCTTCGTCCAGGCTGGTTTCAAGCAGCCAGTGCCCGGCATCCAGCAGATGCAGCTCCGCATCCGGACGATCGCGCAGATAGGCCCGCGCCGACGCTTCGGGCATGTAACCGTCCTGCGGCCCCCACAGGATCAGTAAGGGCGGTGCGTGCTCACGCAAATAGGCCTGGTAGCGCGGGAACCAGGCGAGGTTCTGTTTCAGGTCAAAGATGGTGCGGGCATATATCTCGCGCCGGCGATCCGTGGTCAGCGCCCAATGCAAATGCCACAGGTCGGGCGGAATGCGCCGGGCAAGGTCCGGACGCACCTCATTGAGAAACTCCTCCTTGAAGCCGTCCAGACTGACGGCCTCGCGAATCTGGGCCAGCCCCGCCTCCTCTCCTTTTTCCCAAGCCCCCCTCAGGCCGGCATATTTCGGCCCCATGGCGTCTTCATAAATATCGCCATTTTGGATAATCAGGCCGGCAATACGCTCAGGCCGGCGCATGGCCAGACGAAGCCCTATCCAGGTTCCGAAATCATGGAGATACAGGACAAAGCGCTGGACGCCCTGCTGGTCCAGAAAGGCCTCAAGGATATCCGCGAAGCCGTCGAAATCGTAACGGAAATGTTCAGGCGTCGCGCTCAGGCCGCTGCCGGGAAAGTCCGGCGCCAGCATACGCCAACGGTCGCCCAGCGCCTCCATATAGCGCCGGAACTCGTATGACGAACACGGATAGCCGTGCGGCAGGACAATTGCCGGCGCATCGGAAGGACCCGCCTCCCGAAAGAAAATTTCCACGCCGTTGACGACTGTTGTGCGATGACGAACCTCTGCGCGCATGAGAGCACCTCAATCTTCCGCCCAGCCACCGTTAAGTAGGAAGACGCGCATAAAAAGCGGATATGGAATAACAGAAGCAGAACCATTTCGCCCTGCGGGTACCTGCGAAGGTCTTATCCTGACAGTAAAGTTGCCAGCCTGATCCCTAGGCGTGCTCCGGTTGCCGGACGGGTTCGTCGCTTCCCTTGCGAACGGTTTCGACTGATAGCGAGCCCTGTGGCAAAGGCCTGAGCAGCGCGTCTTCCGGCTTGCTGAGATAAAGCCAGTCCATCCATGACTCTGGCCGGAGCACCACGATCTGGCGATTGTGATAGGGTTTTATGTCCGGCCCCGGCTCGGTCGTCAGCATGGTAAAGCTCGATGGCTTATTGCCTTCGCCCTCTCGCCACAGCCCGGCGATGCACAGGAAGGGCGCATCGTTTAACGTAAAACGATGCTTGGCCTTTGGATACTTCGTGCCGGTGAACTCGAAGAAGGCGGAGGCCGGGATCAGGCATCTCTGGCTGTCGCCGAAATGCCGGCCTTCCGAGCGAAAATTAAACACCGGCCCGCCCCTGCCCTTCGGTGGGAAGCCGAATGTCATCTGCGCCAGCTCCACACCATTACCCGCCTGACGCATGACCGGCCCCATCGACCCGATACGGATATCGTCGGCCTGGGGCAGGTCGCGCTCGGATTGGTGTGAAGGTGTACCGATATCCAATGCATGAAGGGCCTGCATATAGGCCTGCCAGCGGACATGCTGTTCATAATCATTGCACACGGCAAAGGCTCCTGACACAGGGCCTACTGCCGCGCAAAACACCTTTGCTTTTCAAAGGCGACGTTCGACAAGACTACCCGCGGCCCCGTAAGTTTTCAGTACCTGACGCCTGTTTAACTTCCCTTACGTAATCCTTACGCGCGCACGGCCAATACCTGCGAAATCATTACGCGGCTTGCGGTATGACTTTTCGCACTCGCAGCATTGCGTAACCTGGGCTGCGACCTCTCCCTCCGCAGAAAGGATACGACCATGGCCGACTCCCCGAATGACATTCCGAACCGCCTGAAGGACTCCGCAGAAAAGGTTCAGGCGACCGCGCGCGAAAACGCACAGCGTGCCGCCGACGCCGGCCGGGAAGGCATGCGCCGCGCCAGCGAAAACGCATCGAACATGGCCAGCCGAGGCCTGGAAATGGGCAACCAGGCCATGGGCGCCTATGTCGAGGCCGGCAAGCAGGCCGCCAGCGCCCTGGGCGACGTCAACAAGGCCATGACCGAAGCCTATAGCCGCTCGCTCACCGACTATGATGAGCTGTCGAAAAAGGCGCTGAGTTGCCGCACGACGCAGGACGTCATCGACCTGCAGACGACGGCGCTGCAGAAGATGCAGGACAATATCAACGAGACGGCGCGAATCTACAGCCTGTTCATCGGCGCCTTCACGCGTTCGGCAGAGCAGGCCACGAACCGCGCCATGCAGACGGCCAATAACGCGGCCGATGCCGCCTCCGGGCAGGCCAAGACCACGGTCGGCGCTTAATTACAGGTTCGCAAGATCAAAAAAGGAGGCCTCGCCAAAGCGAGGCCTCAGGCTGCTGACAAAGTCTGTGGACAATTTTCATGCGGTATATTGCCACCTGATTCACGGAACGTCTCGGAATCAAGCGGTGAACATATCGGAATCAAATTGTGGCAATTGGCCCTTCTCAAAAAAGATAGGGGGTTTGTCAGTAGCCTGAGGCCTCGCCAAAGCGAGGCCTTTTGCTTTTCCACGTCGAGACAGTCTAACGGATCGCCGTCCACGGCTTTGACAGCAGCGCCGCGCAGGTGATCAGCCCCACCAGCGAATAGGTCTGCGGGAAGTTGCCCCACAGTTCGCCGGTATCGACCTTGACGTCCTCGGACAACAGGCCGGAATGGGTCCGCCGGGCCAGCATGGCTTCGAACAGGTCGCGCGCCTCTTCGGTCCGGCCCATCATGTGCAGCGCCTCGATATACCAGAAGGTACAGAAGTTGAAGGCCGTCTCCGGCTCGCCGAAATCGTCGGGTTCGACATAACGGTAAAGGTTGTCGCCGTGGCGCAGCTGGCGCTCGACCTCAGCGAAGGTCGCCACGCAGCGCGGATCGTCCGCCGGCAAAAATCCCAGCTCGAACAGCTGCAGCAGGCTGGCATCGACCTCCTCGCCGCCGAACGAGCCGGCGAAGTAGCCTTTTTCGGCATTCCACGCCCGCTCCTCGATGGCGCGGCGGATGGTATTGGCGCGCTCGACCCAGTACATGGTCCGCTCGACCAGCCCCAGGGACGACGCAGCATTGGCCAGCCGGTCGCACGCCGCCCAGCACAACAGCGCCGAATAGGTATGGACGCGGGCGATGGTGCGGAACTCCCAAAGGCCGGCATCGGGCTTGTCGTACATGGCAAAGGCGCGTTCGCCGACCTTTTCCAAAGCGTGGAAATCGTAAATCGTGCCCTGGTGCAGGAAACGCTCGTCGAAGAAGGACTGGGTCAGCGGCAGGACCATCTGGCCGTAGACATCGTGCTGGAAGTGCTCATAGGCCTGGTTGCCTATACGCACCGGTCCCATGCCGCGATAGCCGTTCATGCCAGGCGCCAGGCGCTCATACAGTTCGGGCTCGAGGCTGACGCTATAGAGCGGCTGGACGTGCCCCCCCGCCGACCGGTCCGTCAGGTTGCGCAGGTACACCAGGTAGGATTCGAGCATGTCGGCGCAACCTAACCGATTCAGCGCGCGCACCACATAATAGGCGTCGCGGATCCAGCAATAGCGGTAATCCCAGTTGCGCTCCGTGCCCGGCGCTTCGGGCACCGAGGTCGTCAGCGCGGCGACGATGGCGCCGGTTTCCTCGAAGGAGCACAGCTTGAGCGCGATGGCGGCGCGGATGACGGCGCCCTGCCATTCCAGCGGCAGGTAGAGGGTCCGCACCCAGCTCTGCCAATAGGCCGTCGTCGCCCGCAGCATATGCTCGGCGTCGTTCAGCACGTCGGCCGGATAGGGTTCGTCGAGACCCAGATGGAACGCCAATGGGCCTTCCAGCCGGAAGGTCTGGCAGTCACGCAAATAGGTCAGCGGCGCATTGGTCGTCAGCCGCATGGCGGCGGCGCCGCAATCATAGCGTACATGGCTGGACCCGACGGTCTCGCGCGCCAGGTCGCTGCCCCAGTTGCCGGTAGGCCTAAGGCAGACACGGATGCGCGGCGTGCCCGACAGCGGCCGCACCAACCGGTAGAAGGCCCATGGCCGAAAGGTCCGGCCCATCTGGTGAAAGCGCGGCGCGAAATCGATGACTTCGAGGCTGCCCCCCTGCCTGTCGGTCAGGACCGTGCGCAGGCAGGCGGTATTGCGGATATAGTCCTGTGTAATCTCCGCCTGGTCCTCGATCTCAACGGCCCAGATGCCGGCGTCATCCCCCGCCGACGGATTGAGCAGGCTGGAAAAGACCGGCTCGCCATCGACGCGCGGGCAGCACGCCCAGATAAAGCGTCCCCGCCGGTCGATCAGCGCCGCCGCCGCGCAATTGCCGATCGGCGCCAGGTCCAGATCGTGTTGCGACGGTGCGGCAGCGGCCGATTGCAAAACCAGGTCCGGATGACTGTCAGGGCGGCTATCGGGCATGAAACGCTCCTTTGGCAAGCACAGAGCATTATCATGAGGAGATAACACTCAGCGTTCACAAAAATTTGCAGCAGACATCACAGAACCGCGAGATGATGCAAAAATATATAGGCAAAGGTAGACATAGGCGTTACCATTCAATAATCTTAACCATATAGTATACGCCCTTTATGAATTTCTTATTTTTTCAATTACTTTAGAATAACTGCGATTCATCCACATGTTTTCTGTATTGATTGCGCTGACAACTGAGCGCATCAGTTTTTGCATGTGCGAATGGGGCTAGGTGCGTGGCGTAACAAGAGGAGGCTGAGGCTATGACTGGATACATATTTCACCCGAACCGGTGGGCGCGGTGCGGCGCATGACCGTTGCCGATGTCACAAGACTTCGCCTCGATACCGTGTCGCTTTTTCTTGATCTCGACGGCACCCTGGCGCCGTTCGCCGCCACGCCGGACGGTGTTGGCCCGGACAGGGAACGCAATGCCCGGCTGAAACGCGTTGTCGAGAGGCTAAACGGCCGCGTGGCGGTCGTCAGCGGCCGGTCATTGTCCGACCTCGACCGCATCCTGGAAGGCGCGGTTGCCGCCATGGCCGGCAGTCATGGGCTGGAACGCCGCACGCCAGGCGCCCTGGTCGCCAATGAGGCCCATCCACAGCTTGCGCTTGCGATGGCTGAACTGGAACGGTTCGCCGGACAGTTCGCCGATGTCCGCATCGAAACCAAGCCGCTCAGCGTCGCCTTTCATTATCGTGGCAATCCGTCGGTCGAGCCCATGGCGCGCGTCTTTGCCGACGACCTGGCCAGCCGCACCGGCCTCAAGCTGCAGCGCGGATCCATGGTCGCCGAATTCCTCACCCCTGGCGGCGACAAGGGCCAGGCGGTCCGCGCCTTCATGGCCGAAGCACCCTTTTCCGGCACGAAGCCGATCTTCGTCGGCGACGACCTGACCGACGAGGATGGTTTTTCCGCCGCCACCGCGCATGGCGGCTTCGGCGTCCTTGTCGGACCAAAGCGCGAGACCCAGGCCCGTTACCGTCTGTCCGACGAACGCGCCGTCCATGCCTGGCTGGACCAGGCGCTCAGCGACAATGTTTTTAGTTTGGAGAGTCCCCTGTGAGCCGCCTGATTGTTGTTTCCAACCGCGTCAACCCTCCTGCCGATTCCGGCGTCGGCACCGCCGGCGGGCTGGCCATGGCCTTGGCCGCGGCATTGCGCGAAGACAAGGGCCTGTGGTTCGGCTGGTCGGGCCAGACGGTGGAGCAGTATACCGGCCAGATTTCGATGCAGAAGGTCGGCGGCGTCACTGTCGCCCTGCTTGACCTCGAACCCCAGGATCAGAACGAATACTACAACGGTTACGCCAATCGCACCCTGTGGCCGTTGTTTCACTATCGTCCCGATTTGGTCAGCTATGAGCGCAGCTTCGACGAGGGCTATGCCCGGGTCAACCAGCGCTTCGCCGACACGCTTTTGCCGCTGATCGCGCCGGACGATCTGATCTGGGTGCAGGACTATCACCTGATCCCGCTGGCGCGCGAACTCAGGGCGCGTGGTGTGCAGAACCGCATCGGCTTCTTCCTGCATATTCCATGGCCGGCCCGCCGAATCTTAAGCACCCTGCCCAAACACGCCGAACTGGTCGAGTCGCTGTTCAGCTACGATCTGGTCGGCTTCCAGACCGTCGATGACCGCGAGGCCTTCGAGGACTATGTCGTCCATGACGCCTCGGCGACCCTAACGCAGGATGGCGTCATCACCGCCTATGGCCGGTCGATCCGCGCGCGCGCCTTCCCCATCGGCATCGATGCGACCGACTTCGCCGAGACCCTCAAGAGCGAACGCGCCGAGCTGTTCTACAAGGCCATGCTGAAAAGCCAGCGCGGCCGCAAGATGGTGCTGGGGGTCGACCGGCTCGACTATTCCAAAGGCCTGGAAGAGCGCTTCAACGCCTACGACACGTTCCTGACCAACAATCCGGAAATGCAGGAACAGCTTTTCCTGCTTCAGATCGCCACGCGGTCGCGCGACGACGTCGACGCCTATCAGGACCTGCGCGCCCGCCTCGACAACCTCTCGGGCAAGATCAATGGCGCCCACGCCACGGTCGAATGGGTACCGCTGCGCTATGTCAACCGCCCCTACCGTCGCGATGAACTGGCCGGCATCTACCGCTCGGCCGATATCGGCCTGGTGACGCCGTTGCGCGACGGTATGAACCTGGTCGCCAAGGAATATGTCGCCGCCCAGGACCCGAACAATCCCGGCGTGCTTATCCTGTCGCAGTTCGCCGGAGCCGCAGAACAGATGAAGGACGCCCTGATCGTCAACCCTCTCAGCCGCGAGGACATTTCCGAGGCCATTCACCGCGGGCTGACCATGCCACTCAAGGAGCGCAAGCGGCGTTGGGAAGCGCTGTACGACAATGTCCGTCGCTTCGATGTCGGCCACTGGCGTGACGATTTTGTCGCCGCGCTGAAACGGCCCGTTCCTGCCGCTCCGGTCACGGAACCCTCATCCGCTGCCGAAGAGCTGGAAAAGACGTAAGCGCTACGAAACCGCCACCTCCAGGAGCCAGTTGCGAAAGGCCTGCATGGCTGGCGTGACGTGGCGCGAATTGAGCCGCGTGAATCAGGACGACTTTCGTGTTCGACATGGCAACCGGGCGCAAGCGCCAAGCCAAGCCGCTGCGCGGCGCGGCCTCGATCAAGACGGTGTGTGCAGGACCGCTTGCGTGCAAACGATTGTGATCGTCCGCACGTTTTTGGCGAAATTCAGATTTCGGTAATCATTTGCGAACCCTCTCTTAACCAAAGTTCAGCAATATGGCCCCGACTGGTTGGGCGAGGTGTATCTTTTGTCGCCCCCACATTCTCAATACGAGGGTACGTCGTGGACGACTTAATTGCTGAATTCCTGACCGAAACGGCCGAAAGCCTGGAAGTCGTCGATAGCGAACTCGTAAGGTTCGAAGCCAATCCGAACGATCGCAAGACACTCGATAATATTTTCCGCCTGGTTCACACCATTAAGGGCACCTGCGGATTCCTGGGACTTCAGCGCCTGGAAGCGGTCGCCCACGCCGGCGAGACCTTGCTGGGCCGTTTCCGCGATGGCAAGCTGGAAGTCACGCCGATCGCCGTGACGCTCGTCCTGCACTCGATCGACCGCATCAAGGTGATCCTGGCGGGCCTCGAGCAGACCGGTAACGAGCCCGACGGTGACGATCACGACCTGATCTCGCAGCTGGAAGCCATGGCCGAGGGCCATGAGGTCGACCTGACCGCCGTCCAGGCCGTCGAAGTGCCGGACCGTCCGATCGGCGGCGAAATCGAACCCGCCGAAATCAACGCCCCGGCGCTCGGCGTTGGCGACATCGATCCGTCGACTGGCCGCGCCCTGCGCCCCGGTGAAGTTTCCGAAGCCGACCTGCAGGCCGCCTTCGACGCCGCCGATGGCCCGGGCATGGGCCTCCAGCCGGGCGATGTCGATCCGGCCACCGGCCGCACCCTGCGCCCCGGCGAAGTTTCCGAAGCCGACCTCGAAGCCGCTTTTGCCGCCGCTGAATCGCCCGACTGGATGAACGAGCCGGTCACGGAAGTCGTCGATACCAAACCCGAGCCCGTCGCCGAGGTTGCTCCGGCGCCCGTCGCCGCCAAGGCTGCCGCGGCTGCTCCGGCACCGGCCGCCGACGCGCTTCAGGGTCTGGGTGGAGAAGACGGCCAGGGTATCAATACAATCCAGTCGATTCGCGTGTCCGTTGATGTACTGGAAGGCCTGATGACCCTCGTGTCGGAAATGGTCCTGACGCGGAATCAACTGTTGCAGATCAGCCGGAACCGCGAGGACTCGGCGTTTGCGACACCCTTGCAACGTCTGTCGACCCTGACCGGCGAACTGCAGGACAGTGTCATGAAGACGCGCATGCAACCCATTGGCGCGGCTTGGAAAAAGCTGCCCCGCCTGGTGCGCGACCTGAGCTACGAACTGGGCAAGAAGATCGACCTCGTCATGGAAGGCGAAGGCACCGAACTGGACCGCCAGGTTCTGGAACTGATCCGCGACCCCCTCACCCACATGGTGCGCAACTCGGCCGACCACGGCCTGGAAGGCACCCAGGAACGCATCGATATCGGCAAGCCGGCCAACGGCACGATCAAGCTGTCGGCCTTCCACGAGGGCGGCTATATTGTCATCCGCATTGCCGACAACGGCCGCGGGCTGAACACCGGCCGCATCCGCGAGAAGATCATCGAAAAGGGCCTGGCTTCGCGCGTCGAAGTCGAGGGCATGAACGATCAGCAGATCCATCGCTTTATCTTCGCGCCCGGCTTCTCCACCGCCGCCAAGGTCACCAACCTGTCCGGCCGCGGCGTCGGCATGGACGTGGTCCGCACCAATATCGAGCAGATCGGCGGCCAGATCGACCTGACTTCGCTGCCGGGCCAGGGCACGACCTTCACCATCAAGATCCCGCTGACGCTCGCCATTGTGTCGGCCCTGATCGTCGGCGCCGGCGGCCAGAAGTTCGCCGTGCCGCAGACCTCGGTCATGGAGCTGGTCCGCACTGGCCAGAACGCCGAGCACAAGATCGAAAAGATCAACGACGCCCTGGTCCTGCGCCTGCGTGAAAAGCTGCTGCCGCTGGTCCAGCTGGGCCCGACGCTGCAGCTCGAAGCCGCCAAGGAAGAAGACCCGACCTTCGTCATGGTCATCCAGGTCGGCGAGCGCCGTTATGGCCTGGTCGTCAACGACGTCCTCGACACCGAGGAAATCGTCGTCAAGCCGCTGGCCACCATCCTGCGCGACGTCAACCTCTTCTCCGGCGCCACCATTTTGGGTGACGGTTCCGTCGTCCTGATCCTCGATCCGAACGCCATGAGCGAGCGCGCCGGCAACATGCTGGAAGAAAAGCAGGACGAGGACGCCGAAGTGGTCACCGACTCCAGCGAAAGCGAACGTGTCGCCATGCTGCTGTTCAAGGCCGGCTCCGGCGCCCCCAAGGCGGTCGAACTGGAGCACATCACGCGCCTGGAACACGTCGAATCGTCGCAGATCGAAATCATGGACGGCCGCGCCGCGCTGCAATACCGCGGCAAGCTGATGCCGATCCTGACCGTCAATGGCGACTATTCCAGCCTGCTCCATGGCGACAGCACCCACATCCAGCCCCTGCTGGTCCTGACCGGCGAAGGCTATGCCATCGGCCTGGCGGTCGACGAGATCGTCGACGTCGTCGAGGACCGCCTGCAGATCGAGCTGTCGCCGGACCGTGCAGGCGTACGCGGCACCGCCGTCGTCGCCGGCAAGGCCTGCGAAATCCTCGACGTCAGCCATTACCATCTGCGCGGCCTGGCCGAACACCAGCGCCGCCCGCAATCCTCGAATGAAGAAAGGGCCGTCGCATGAGCATCCGCGACTACGTAACCCTGCGTGTGGGTGGCCAGCTGTTTGGCGTCGACGCCGCCCGCGTCCACGACGTTTTCCATCCGCGTGGCCTGACGCCCGTGCCTTTGTCGCGCTCCGAAATCGCCGGCGTGCTGAACCTGCGCGGCCGCATTGTCACCGCCGTCTGCGCCCGCCGCCGTCTCGGCTTGCCGCCGCGCCCGGAAGGCTCGCCCGAACCTTTGGCCATCGGCCTCGAAGTCCATGGCGACAGTTATGGCCTGGTCATCGACTCAGTCGACGAAGTCCTGAAGCTGGACGATGAGAAGTTCCACTCGCCTCCTGGTAATCTTCCGCCCCGCTGGGCAGAAATTATCGTCGGCGTTTATCAATTGGAAAAGGAACTTCTGATAGTCTTGGATCCACACACGCTGCTGGATGCCGCACATCTCAAAGCCGCGTAACTGGCTTTATTAGGGAAGTAACAGAAGATGAAAACCTGCCTCGTCGTCGATGACAGCCGCGTTATCCGCAAGGTGGCCCGGCGCATCCTTGAAAACCTGCAGTTCGAGGTCATCGAAGCCAATGACGGCCTCGAAGCGCTGAATTCCTGCAAGGAAAAGATGCCTTCGGCCATCCTGCTCGACTGGAACATGCCGGTCATGGACGGCATCACCTTCCTGCGCCAGCTGCGCAAGGAGGATGGCGGCAAGGCGCCGGTCGTCGTGTTCTGCACGACTGAAAACGACCTGGCCCACATCACCGAAGCCCTGACCGAAGGCGCCTCGGAATACATCATGAAGCCGTTCGACGGCGAAATCCTGGAAGCCAAGTTCTCCGAAGTTGGCCTGATCTGATTTGATGCCTGCCGGAGGGGCAAGCCTCCGGAAGGCGCCGCACACGCAGCCCGAGGTTACGCGCGACGTGGGTCGCGCTTCCTGGAGGCGGCCCGTGCGGCACACGACAAGACTAAAAAAGTAGCTGCGTTTTTGTTCACTGCAGATGTCCGGGACCATGTCTGTTAACCCTATTCCCGCCGCGTCCCTGCGGCCCCTGAAGATCATGATCGTGGACGACAGCGCTGTCGTGCGCGGCCTGATCTCGCGCTGGCTGGAGCAGGAGCGGGACATGGTTCTCGCCGGCCTGGCCATCGATGGTCAGAAGGCGATCGACAAGGTCCGTGAAGTCCAGCCGGATGTCCTGATCCTCGACATCGAAATGCCGAACATGGGCGGCCTCGAAGCCCTGCCCAAGCTGATCGCCGCCAAGCCCGGCCTCAAGGTCCTGATGGCCTCGACGCTGACAACGCGCGGCGCCAATGTCACCCTGCGCGCCCTGGAACTGGGCGCCGCGGACTATATCCCGAAACCCGACTCGACCCGCATCGGCGGCGCCGACGGTTTCCGTACCGAGCTTCTGACCAAGATCCGCGCCCTGTGCGGCCGCACGCGCCAATGGCCCATGCCCGGCGCCACGCCCGCCCCTGCGCCGACGCCGACGCACCCCACGCCGTCCGCCTTCTTACCGGCGGCACGAGATGCAGAAGCCAGGCCGCAGATCGTGCCGATCGCGCCGAAACCCGTCGTTCCGGCCGCGCCCACCGTCCGCCCGCGCTCGGGCCCCAAGCGTATCGACCTGCTCGTCGTCGGCGCCTCGACCGGCGGTCCGCCGGCGCTGCGCACCTTCCTGCTCGGCCTCGGGCCGGACTGGAAACTGCCCATCCTGATCGTCCAGCACATGCCGGCGACCTTCACCGCCATCCTGGCCGAGCACCTCGACAAGGCGCTGCCGCAGAAGGTGCAGGAAGCCAAGGACGGCATGCTGATCGAAAGCCGCAACGTCTATATCGCGCCCGGCGACTGGCACATGACCATCCGTCCTGACCCGATCGTCAAGCAGATCCGCCTCGACCAGGGCCCTCAGGTCAACTGGTGCCGGCCGGCGGTCGATCCCCTGTTCAAGTCCGCCGCCGAGGTCTACGGCAACCACGCGCTCGGCGTCGTGTTGACCGGCATGGGCCATGACGGCCGCGACGGGGCCCAGGCTCTGGTTAATGTCAACGGCACCGTCATGGTGCAGGACGAAGCCTCCAGCGTCGTCTGGGGCATGCCGGGCGCCGTGGCCGAAGCCGGGCTTGCCGAAATTATCAAACCGATCGAAGGCCTGAGCGCAGCCTGTAAGGCTTTTGCGCGCGGCGAGCGTCCGTAAAAGGCGGGGAACAGAATGACAAACGAAGACATCGACCACCTCGCCACCATGCTCAAGGCCCGCTCGGGCCTGATCCTCGGTTCGGACAAGACCTATCTGATCGAAAGCCGCCTGGCCCCGGTGGCGCGCCGCGAAGGCTTCGCCAGCGTCTCGGCGCTCCTGGCCTCGCTGCGCACCAAGCGCGACGAAAAGCTCATGACCGTCGTCACCGACGCCATGACGACCAACGAAACCTTCTTCTTCCGCGACAAGGTGCCGTTCGACCAGTTCAAGTCGGACGTCCTGCCGGCCCTGTCCAAGACCCGCATGAACGGCGACATCAAGATCTGGTGCGCCGCCTGCTCGACCGGCCAGGAGCCCTATTCGCTGGCCATGCTGATGGACGAAGCGCGCATCCAGTTCCCGCGCGTCAATCTCGACATCCTGGCGACCGACATTTCCGACCGCTGCCTGGAAAAGGCGCAGTCCGGCCTCTACACGCAGTTCGAGGTCCAGCGTGGCCTGCCGATCACCATGATGGTCAAGAACTTCGAGAAGGTCGACGAGATGTGGCGCATCTCGCCCAAGCTGCGCCAGTCGATCCGCTTCAAGAAGGTCAACCTGCTCGACGATCTGCGCATGGTCGGCCGCCAGGACGTGATCTACTGCCGTAACGTGCTGATCTATTTCGACCTCGAAACCAAGAAGAAGGTGCTTGAGCAGATGGCCACCCTGCTGGCCGATGACGGCTATCTGTTCCTGGGCGCGGCCGAAACCGTGCTGGGCATCACCGACGTCTTCAAGCCGATGCAGGGCATGCGTGGCCTCTACGTCAAGAATCAGGTCGCCCAATCGACGCCACTGCGCAAACTGGCTTGATTTCTTCCCGACAGACGATGGAAGCCTCTGGAAACGGAGGCTTTTTTCGTTTTATCTCCGCCTTAACGCCTCGGTTCTAAACTGCGGCAAAAGTTCCGCGTACAGAGGAAGGCCGGAGACATGACCATGGACCCGTCGGTCCGTTTCGAGCCGGCCCGCCTGCTGGCCGTCGACGACGACCCGATCCTGCGCGAATTCGCCGCCGCCGAGTTGACCTCCGCCTTCGTCACCGTGGAAACCGCCGCTGATGGCGCGCAAGGCCTGGAACGGTTGAAGCGCGGCGGCATCGACATCGCCCTCGTCGACCTCGACATGCCGGTCATGGATGGCTTTACGCTGATCGAACGCATTCGCGCCGACGAACGCCTGGCCACCCTCCCTGTGGTCGTCGCCACCAGCCGCGACGACATGGCGGCTATCGACCGCGCCTATACGGTCGGCGCGACCTCCTTCGTGCTCAAGCCGCTCAACTGGCGCGTCGTCTCCTACCAGCTGTCCTATGTCCTGCGGAACAGCCGCGAGGCCGCGCGCGTGCGCACCCGCGCCCGCACTCTGCGCCAGACCGTCCGCACCCAGGACGAGGCGCTGAACCTGTGCCAGGCGGGCATAGACGACCTGCTGCAGAAGATGCTGGACGATCCCGGTCCCGGCAACTTCACCACGGTGTGGACCGCGCTGGAAAGTTTGAGCCGCGCGCTCAGGGACAAGTCCTCCCAGGCGCACTGATGCTGCCTGGCTTCACAAAGCCGATCACATCTGCCTGAGGTATCTCCTCGCCCGTAGGTCTCTCGCTTCATATCACCTATGCTTCCCCGACCCGAAAACGGAGGATGCACCATGCAGGTCGAAATCAGGGACGAACACCGCTGGCTGGAAGGCTTTGCCGGCGAATGGCAGATGCTGGCCGATCCGGACGCCCCGCCGGAAGAAACCACCGATGACTGGCACGAAAGCGGCCGTATGCTGGAAACCGGTTCGTGGCTGGTCATCCAGTCACACGGCACCATGCCCGGCGGCGGCAAGGCCGAAAGCATTCTCACGCTCGGCTTCGATGCCTCCAGAGGCAAGTATGTCGGCACCTGGATCGGCTCGATGATGGACCACCTGTGGGTCTATGAAGGCCTGCGCGAAGGCAATGCGCTGGTGCTCAACAGCGTCGGCCCCAGCTGGGATCGCCCCGGCCAGATGGACAGCTACCAGGACATATACACACTGGACGGTCCTGATGCGCGCAGCCTGAAATCGCAGGTGCTGCAGACCGACGGCACGTGGAAAGTGTTCATGAACGGCAAGTATCGGCGGAAATAGCCTCTGCTTGGTCGCGATATCTAGAGCGATATGCCAAAAAGTGTGCAGCGGTTTTTGGCATATCGCGACAAACAAAAACCTAGATCATGATGACGGTTCGACTTAAACGCATCATGCTCTAGTCGAAAACCTCTGCACACTTTTCGACATATCGCTCGTGCACCCTTTCGGCCTCGGCGTCGCGGCACCATATTGCCGAGGCGATTGAGCTACGAAAGGGCAGCGCCATGAAAACACGCGTACTTGGTAACGGACTGGAAGTCTCGGCACTCGGTCTGGGCTGCATGGGTATGAGCTGGGCCTATGGGCCGTCCGACCGCGACCAGTGCCTGAGCCTCCTGCGCCAGGCGGTCGACCTCGGAGTTACGTTTTTCGACACCGCCGAGGTCTATGGCCCCTTCACCAATGAGGAACTGGTTGGCGAAGCCTTGGCGCCGGTGCGCGACCGCGTCGTCATCGCCACCAAGTTCGGCTTCAAGCTGGGCGAGCCCGGCAGCCTCAGCGGTGTTAACAGCCGCCCAAAGCACATCCGCGAGGTCACCGAAGCCTCGTTGAAGCGTCTTCGCACCGATCGCATCGACCTGCTCTATCAGCACCGCGTCGACCCTGAAGTGCCGATCGAGGATGTCGCGGGCACGGTCGGTGACCTGATCCAGGAGGGCAAGGTCCTGCACTTCGGCCTGTCCGAAGCCGGCGCCCAGACGATCCGCCGGGCGCACGCCACCCAACCCGTCACCGCGCTGCAAAGCGAATATTCGCTGTGGACGCGCGATCCCGAAGCCGAGATCCTGCCCGTGCTCGAAGAACTGGGCATCGGCTTTGTCCCCTACTCGCCGCTCGGCCGCGGCTTCCTGACCGGCGCGCTGAAGAATGAAGACGACCTGACCGAGGATGATTTCCGCCGCCGCACCCAGCCGCGCTTCAACGGCGAGGCGCGTAAGCAGAACCTGCGCACGGTCGACGCCCTGGCCGAAGTGGCGAAGGATCGCGGCGTCACGCCCGCACAGCTGGCCCTGGCCTGGCTCCTGGCGCAAAAGCCCTGGATCGCACCCATTCCCGGCACGCGCCATCTCGACCGTCTGCAGGAGAATATCGCGGCCGCCGACATTACATTGACGCCCGCCGACCTCAAGGTGATCAAGGACACGATCGCCGAAACCGGCTTTGCCGGGGCGCGTTACGGTGAGGCGTCTCTGGCAATGACCAATTTGTGAAAGCAAAAAAAAGCCCCGGATCGCTCCGGGGCTTTTTAAACAACGACGCTGAGATTAGCGCGTACCGGCCGTGGCGGCAGGGGCCGCGGCGTCGAGGGCCGCCGACTGGGCCTGCAGCTTCGGCAGGGTCGCCGAGGCAAAGGTCTTCGTCGAGGCATCGGTCGCTGTCGACGCGTAGGACTGGAACAGGGCCGTGGCCTTGTCGAGTTCCGCGCCTTGCAGTTCGACATACTTCTGGTCAAAGTCCTTGCCGGTCACTGACTGGAGATCGGCCAGCTTTTGCTTGTATTCCTGCGGCCAGGCCTGGTCGAAGTGCATGTCGGCAGTCGAGCCCTGGATGGCCTTGATCATCTCCTGGCGCGTCGCCGTGCCGTCAGTCAGCAGGGTTTGCGCGGCCGTCTTGACCTCGGCATCCGTGGACGTCTTCAGGGCGACCTGAGCGGCGGCGACACCGAACTCATTGGCAAGATAAGCCTGCTGGATGAAGTCCTTGGGCGCCGTCGTGCCGGCGGCCGTCGCAGTATTGTCGGCAACCGGCGGAACGGCCGGCTGGGCCGGTGAGGTTGGCGCAGCGGACGGATCGGTGGTCGGGGTCTGCTGCACCGGCGGGACAGCCTGGGTGTCGGCAGCCGTTGGAGCGGTAGCATCCTGGGCAGAGGCGCCAAAGGCGGCGGCCGTCATGACAGAAGCCAGTATAGCGGTGGCGGTATATTTGAACTTACGCGTCATCGCGATTCCTTTCGAGTAT
The DNA here is from genome assembly GCF_017875235.1 of Asticcacaulis solisilvae. GTDB lineage: Bacteria > Pseudomonadota > Alphaproteobacteria > Caulobacterales > Caulobacteraceae > Asticcacaulis > Asticcacaulis solisilvae_A. Next base: position 415,567 of record NZ_JAGGMI010000001.1, read on the forward strand.
ATCCGGAATGAATGGACGCGTTTACGCCAATCAAGGCATCACGTCCGTCGGGAACACCAAGACTAAAGGAAAGGATTGTTGCGAATATGACCCCGATGCAATTCAGATATAAATAAAGGGATGTTATATATTTTGGAAAAATAAATAACGAATATGGATTTCAATTGAAAATGCGGCAATTTGGCGAGTCTATGGCGGGCTTAAGGAAATCCTGAGGCCCGCCGCCCTTATCCACAAGTCGTTATTTGGCCTTGGCGACTTTGGCTGCGGGCTCGTCGCCATTTTTCTTAAAATAGGCGTTGAGCGCTACGGCAGCGTCAGGATGGCCTTCGCAGCACTCTTCAACCATAAAGCCGACCAGCTCAGAAAAATGCGCAAAATTGGCCCGGTAGATGATGGAGCGGCCATCCCGATAGGCGGTCAGCAGGCCGGCCCCGGTCAGGATGCTTAGGTGGGTTGAGGCCGTGTTGGCGGGAATGCCGACGCTTTCGGCGATCTTGCCGGCGGCGATGCCATTCGGGCCGGCCTTGACGATGGTGCGGAAGACATTCAGGCGGCCCGGATGAGCCAGGGCAAAGAGATTAACTACCGCATCGTCGTTGGTCATAATTCAGCCTTTTGGGAAATAACGCTAGCCGATCAGTGTCTATTACGAAATTTTGGAAATATAAAGGCGCGCGGGTCCGCGCGCCTATAAAAATAATGTTATAGAGCCGTGGCGAATTGCGGCTTGCTTTTTGCTGCGCGCCGCTGGCTTTTTTACGAAGCCATGCGTAGCGGAGTCTCGTCCATCCGCTCCAGCCAGCCAGCGACATTGCCCGACTCGAACAGGTTATGCGGCATCTTGGACAGAGCGTCGATGCGAGCCGCCAGCTCGATATAGATTTCTTCGTAGGCGCGGGCGATGTTGGCCATGGCGACATGGGTTTCGCGCGGATCGTCGAAGAACCAGTCGACGATGACCGGCTGACCGCCACGGCAGGCCGGCCACTGGCCGCCGGCGGGATGGCCGTGCGACAGGCGGATGATCACGTCGAAAACAGGGGCATGTTTTCCAATGTGCGCCTCGACCGGCTTGGTCGATACCCAACCGGTATTGTACGGCATCCGATGCAGCATGGCGCGGGCATAGGGACTGATGTCCGATACCGGATCGAAGCCGGCGGAACAGGCCTCGAAACGGCCTGCGCCCAGGCGGTTCAGCAGGGCTTCCGCCAGGATGGAACGCGCCGAATTGTGCTCGCAGACAAACAGGACATTGATGGGACCGGATTTCTTTTTCATACGCTCGCCCTTAATACCGGTGCCTTCTGTACCGGCCTAGAAGAGCATGTAAGCACACACTCATTATTCCATGATTTATGAATTGGGTAAATGAAGCTTAATCTTTTCGCGAAGCAGGATCAGATCGTGGCAAAAGACAATGCGGATCAGCTGCCGGCGGCAGCTTTTTCGCACCCGGCCAGCCCGCTAAAATAAGGCTTCGCGGATATAGATAATGGCGCCATTCGCGCTGGTGATGGGACCGTGCAAGGTATCGACCGCGATCAGCTGCATGTCGCCCGCCTTCAACACCGTGCCGTTGATCTGGATTTCGCCTTCCAGAACCAGACATTCCTCGGCGACTGTGTTCAGGTGACGATCGACAACGGCGCCCGGTCCGGCGCGGTAAAGCACCATACGGATGCCATTGTCGCCATCCTCGTGCAGCACCTTCAGCTCCAGGTTGGGCGCCACCGGCCGCCAAGGCAGGGCGCCGGGTGACACTGTGAGCGGCGGCGGGGCATCGCCGGAAATGGCCGCTTCGATCCGGTCCCAAACCGCGGGCGGCGGATCTATCGGTTGGGTACCGCCATGCAGGTCGTCAAACGTGATCTGGAATTTCGCTACGAGGGCGGCAAAGGACGAGTCGCTTTCCAGCAGGCGCTCGGCGGTCGCTATCTCAGACGGCGCGGCGACACCCAGGGCGTACCGTGCGGCCAGGATATCGAGGGAATCAGTCATGCCGCCGTCATCGAGTCCTTGAGTTGGTTCAGACCGCGACGGACCCAGCTTTTGGCCGTACCCAGGGGCACGTTCAGCTCCTCAGCCAGTTCCTCGTGTGTCAGTCCTATGACATAGCATAGTTCCAGCGCACGGTTAACATCCGGCTTCAAATATTTTCGCAGATGCGAAAGTGTGATGCGGGTTTCAGGATCGACGGGAACACTTTCCCGCTCCTCGCTTGCCCCAACGCAGTCAAAGATAGCGTCCAGGCCAATCTTTTCGCGCTGCGAGACGCGCAGACGGTCAATGGCCTTGCGCCGCGCGATCGACGACAGCCACGCATTCGCCTCGCCGCGTTCGGGATCGAATTGCGACGCTTTCTGCCAGACAGTGACAAAGGTATCCTGTAACAGTTCTTCTGCAACATCCCGCCGCTTGACCATTCGGGTCAGGATGGCGAACAGGCGTCCGGCGGTGTCCTGGTACAGAGCTTTCAAGGCGGTCGGATCGCCTTCAGCAACGCGAATCAACAGTGTGTTCAAACTGGTGGCCGGCGCGGCTGGGCCCGTGGTTGTTGGCATAACCCGTTATCTCCCATGCGTCGCCGTCATGTGCGCGGACAATGCGTAAATTTACAATGTGGCTCGGTTAATGGAGGTCGCTTTCAGGCCAAGGTTGCATGTCGCATGAAAAAAAGTTTCGGCCGCTGCATCCGGCAAAACCACCCGCCTCGTAATGCTTAACAAAAGGTCAACGACCATAAGTGACGCCAGAGGAAACAAAGACCATGCAGACGCCTGACGCCTTCCGCGAGGCCATGCTTGCGCAGATTCCCGTCCTGAAAGCCTTCGCATTGCGGCTGGTGAAGTCGCGCACGGAAGCCGACGACCTGGTCCAGGAAACCTTGATGCGCGCCTTACGGTACCGCGACACCTTCGAGGACGGCACCAGCATGAAGTCCTGGCTGTGCCGGATCCTGCAGAACTGCTTCTATAAGGACGCCTCGCGCCGCCGCGACACTATCCAGGACGTCGAAGGCCGTTGCGCCGCGCAACAGATGGTCGCTGCGCCCCAGGAATGGTCTGTACTCTATGCCGAGATGCTGGCGGCCATCGACCGGCTGGCGCCCGAAACGCGCGACGCTTTTTTGATGGTGGTCGCCCATGGCGCCTCCTACGAGGAAGCCGCCCAGGCCTTCGATTGCCCCATCGGCACGCTCAAGAGCCGGGTCAGCCGCGCCCGCGACCGCCTGATGGCCCTCACGGACGACGTCCAAGCCCTTTCCGCCTGATCATTTCTTTATCCCAGGATCCCCGCATGACCCGCCACTTCACCTTCCGCCCGTCGCTGCTGGCCCTGACGGCCGGGCTTGGCCTGATCAGCCTCGCCTCCCCCGCCATGGCGGACGAGGCCGACGGCAAGCGGCTGGAGCGAATCGAACAGATGATGCGTCAGTATGAAGAGCGGCTGGCGGCGCAGGAAAAGAGGCTGGCCGAGCAGGAAGCGCGTCTGAAAAGCCAGGAGACCGAACTGGTCGCCCTGCGTTCACGCACCGCCGCGCCGCAGCTGGCCGGAAGCGATCCGCGCACCACGCGCGAAAAGCTGCGCGACCGCGTGCTGGCCTACACCAATGGCGGCTCGCCCGAAGACCCCGTGCTTGGCAGCGGCAGCGCCAATGCGGCGTTGGCCACGGTGCGCGCCGGGTCAGGCGGCTATGCCACAGCGTTGGCCGGCGCCATGCAGGTCGAACCCGTGACCGGTAATACGCCACAGCGCCCGGTCGGTGAAGCGCCGCCGCCGGAACGAAAGGTCGAGGTCACCGCCCTGCCCGAACGCGTCGGCGTGCTGACACCACGCGGCAAGTTCGTTATGACGCCGTCCTTCGAATATGTCCGCTCCAGTTCCAACCGTCTGGTCTTCCGCGGGGTCGAAATCGTACCGGGCATCCAGTTGGGTGTGATCGAGGCCAATGACGCAGACCGCGATTCAGCCGTAGGCGCGATAGGCCTGCGCTACGGCCTGACTCGCCGCTTTGAAATCGAAGGCCGCATTCCCTATGTCTATCGCCACGACCGCGTAACGACCGTCGCCCAGCGCGATGAGACGATTTCGCGCACCATCGAACTCGACGGCCAGGGCGCCGGCGATGTCGAAATCTCGGCACGTTACCAGATCAACGAGGTCAGGCCCGGCAAGCCGATTTTCGTCGCCAATGCGCGATATAAGCCGGCTACGGGCTTGGGCCCCTACGACGTCGGCTACGACGAATTCGGCGTGGCGAAGGAATTGTCGACCGGTTCAGGCTTCGACGCCATCGAAGGCGGCGTGACCATGCTGTATCCGACAGACCCGGCCGTCATTTTCGCGTCCTTAAGCTACCTGCACAACCTGCCCAAGGACATCGACAAGGAGATCGGTGATGCCATGATCGGCCGCGTCGAGCCCGGCGACTCGATTGGCGCGTCCCTGGGCTTTGGCCTGTCGCTCAATCCGCGCTTCTCCGTGTCTTTCGGCTACAGCCACAACTACATCTTCCCGACCAAGACCGAGATCGGCTCGACGTGGCAGGAATCGAACAGCCTCCAGGTCGGCTCGATCCTGATGGGCTGGTCGTTCCGCCTGACCGAAAAGCTGACCCTGTCCAACAATTTTCAGTTCGGCGTAACCTCCGACGCCCCCGGTATGCAGGCGGTGTTCAGCCTGCCGGTCCGATTTTAAGCACAAAGCGTAAAGAGGCCGGGGAACATTACTGCTTTTTTATAAACCAGATTATACAAATGAGATCGCAATTCTTTATGCGCATGATTTGCGTCCATTTTTCAAGAAATAAAATTAGTAAAAATATTTTTAAAAGCATGCAACCAAAGTCTAGTTCTAGAGATTGTACTTCCGGGAGGACATCCCTCCGAACTCAAATCTCAAAGGTAGACTGAAATGACCGCAAAGAATATGACGTTACTGGCCTCTGTATCGGCCATGGCTCTGGGCCTGACGCTGGCCGGTGGCGCGATGGCGCAGGACATTACCGACAGCTACAACAACAATTCGACCAACACCGAAAACCAGGACGGGTCGGTGCACAACTCGAACAACGACCTTTCGGACGCTTCGACGCACAACTCTAACAACGATAACTCGACCACGGACAACTCGACCTGGGCCGACAATTCCGACAATTCGACCAGCGACGCCTCAACGCATAACTCGAACAACGACAATTCGATGAGCGATGCTTCGACCCACAATTCGAACAACGACAGCTCCACGACCGACAATTCGACCTGGGCCGACAACAGCGACAACTCGACCCACGATGCTTCGGACAACTCGACGACCGACAATTCGGATAACTCGAACAACTCCGATAACTCGACGCACGACTCGTCCAACAACTCGACCTGGGCTGACAACTCGAACAATTCGGATAATTCGACGCACGACGCATCGGATAACAGCACCACCGACAACTCGACCTGGGCTGACAATTCCGACAACTCCACGACCGACAATTCGGACAACTCGAACAACTCCGACAACTCGACGCACGATGCCTCGGACAACTCGAACAATTCTGACAACTCGACGCACGATGCGTCGGACAACAGCACCACCGACAACTCGACCTGGGCTGACAATTCCGACAACTCCACGACCGACAATTCGGACAACTCGACCAGCGACAGCTCGACTCACAACTCGAACAACACCGACAGCTCCGATAACTCGACCACGGACAATTCGGACAACTCGAACAACAGCGACAATTCGACGACCGACAATTCCGACAATTCGAACAATTCGACAAACGACTCGAACAACAACAGCTCGATGAATGACTCGAACAACGACAACTCGGACAACTCGGACAACTCGACGCACAATTCGAACAACAACAACTCGGTCAACGACTCCAACAACGACAGCTCCAGCTGGAGCCAGTCGGATTCGGGCAACAACAATTCGGTCAACGACTCGAATAACGACTCGTCAGTCACCTATACCAGCCTGAACACCCAGCAACTGGAAGCCTCGGTCAGCGGCGTCGGCATCGATCAATCGACCGACCAGGACAATGACGGCCAGGTCAACACCGGCGCCATCGACACCGACGGCGGCTCCTATGCCAACTTCGCCGGCATCCAGACCGCCAGCAACAACACCGGCATCGGTTCGGTCAACCAGGTGGCGACGGCTGTTTCGGCCAACGCCAACATCAGCTTCGGTCAATAAGACCTGAGACTGCCAACTCCGGGCCGGCCAGGCAGCCGGCCCGGGTCTGGTTTTTCCGGGAATGAACAAGGGATATCTCAATGATTACGCTTTTCCCGGCCGCTCTGCTGGCCGCCGCATTGGTCACCGCACCGCCGGCAATCGAGACACCTGCGGCCGAAAGTTCTGAAACGCCCATGGCTATTGAAGATCTGGACGCCACCGCCGCGCAGGGCGTCGAGATCAACACCATTTCCGACCAGGACCTGAACGCCGTCAACAGCGGCAACACCATCGTCGCCAATACGCTTACCAATGGCGACATCTCGTTCTCAGCCGGAGCGCTCAGCGGCTTCAGCGGCGTCGGCAACTTCGTCACCAATACCGGCAACAATTCGAACCTGCAGGGCAGCATCAGCGTCACCATCACCAACAGCGCCGATCTTCCGTCCCTGCCCTAAGTTCCGAAGAACATGAAATTAGGTCCGCTCGTCATCACCGCCCTGTTATTCACCTGCGCGCCGTGCGCTGTCCAGGCACAGGCAATGCTTGCCGACGGCGGCATCCACTTCAACGTGCCCGTCGTCAGCATGGCGGACATTCCCTTCCGCACCGTCGTCCGCCAGCAATACGACTATAGTTGCGGCTCGGCGGCGCTGGCGACCCTGCTCCATTATCACTATGACCTGCCGGTCACCGAAGGCGAAGTCTTCAAGGCCATGTACGCCGTCGGCGACAAGGACCGCATCCGCAAGGTCGGCTTCTCGCTTCTGGATATCAAGAAATATCTGGCGAGCCATGGCCTCGAGGCCGATGGCTACCGCGCCACCTTCGAACAGCTGGCCAAGGTCAACCGTCCGGCCATAGCCGTTGTCACAGTCGGCACCTATCGCCACTTCGTCGTCATCAAGGGCGTGCGCGACGGCCGCGTCCTGGTCGGAGATCCGGCCCTGGGCCTGAAGACCTATACCAAGGCCGAATTCGCCGCCATGTGGAACGGCGTCATCTTCGCCGTTCACGCGTCGAACAGGACGAAGGCCGCCTATAACCGTGACGAAGAGTGGACGCCCTACGCCATCGCGCCGCTGGGCAGCCCGTTGACCGACGATTCGCTGTCGGGATTCACACGCGAACTGCCACCGATCTACCAGGTGTCGGTGGCGATCGACGGCTCCATCGGCAGGAATTGACACATGAAATACGCCGCACTCTGCCTGATTGCCCTTCTCACCACCTCCCCCGCCCTGGCGCAGGACGGCCCACCTCTGGCGACCGAAGAACTGGAACGCGAAGTTGGAGGCTTCCAGACACCTTCGGGCCTTGAGGTCGGCTTCGGCGCCGAGGTCCGCACCTATGTCGACGGGCAGCTGGCGCTGCAGACCCACCTGACGTGGACGGACCAGGGCGCGGTCCAGACGACCACGGCCGCCAATGGCGCCGACCTGTCGGACGCCGCCGGCGCCGGCATCCATATCGATGGCGCGCCGGGTACAGGCCTTTTCCTGCCGGGCGACAATGGCGGGACGGTGGTGCTGCACGGCCTGGACAGCGACCAGATCTCGGGCCTGATCTTCAACACGGCCGACAATCGCGACATCCGCCAGGAGGTCAATGTCACGCTGAACGTGCCGGACCTGACCCAGTTCCAGAAGGACGTCGCCGGCCAGCAGCTCGACCTGCGGCTTCAGGAAACGATCGGCCGCGCGCTCGAAAATACTCTGCGATAAGGACGACCAGACGCAAAAACGCCTGCCGCGAGGAGGGCGGCAGGCGTTTTCTTGTCTTCTAATCGGGCTGCGCTTTACGCGGCGACAGTGCCCGACTGATCGTGCGGGTCGCGCAGGACGTAGCCGCGGCCCCAGACGGTTTCAATATAGTGGTTGCCGTCGGCGGCGACTGCCAGCTTCTTGCGCAGCTTGCAGATGAACACGTCGATGATCTTCAGTTCGGGCTCGTCCATACCGCCGTACAGGTGGTTCAGGAACATTTCCTTGGTGAGCGTCGTGCCCTTGCGGAGCGACAGCAGCTCCAGCATTTCGTATTCCTTGCCCGTCAAGTGGACACGGTTGCCGGAGACTTCGACGGTCTTGGCGTCCAGGTTGACGACGATGTCGCCGGTGCGGATGACCGACTGGGCGTGGCCCTTCGAACGGCGGACAACGGCGTGGATACGGGCGATCAGCTCGTCCTTGTGGAACGGCTTGGTCATATAGTCGTCGGCGCCGCCGCCGAGTGTCTTGACCTTGGTTTCGATTTCGGCGGTGCCCGACAGGATCATCACAGGCGTGTTGACCTTGCCGACGCGCAGCTGACGCAGGACTTCGAGGCCCGACATGTCGGGCAGCGACAGGTCGAGCAGGATGAGGTCGTAATCGTAGATCTTGCCCAGATCGACGCCTTCCTCGCCCAGGTCGGTGGTGTAAACGTTGAAGCCTTCCGACTTGAGCATCAGCTCGATGCTCTGAGCGGTGGCGCTGTCGTCTTCAATCAGCAGTACGCGCATATAAGCCCCTCCCGGCTTGTGGGAACAGATCGGCCCAGGCGGGATGCCTGTCCTGTTAACTTTCATGCTAAACAGGAAATCCCTACAGATTCGTTAAGCTTAACACCTCCCCTCGGGTAAGGTGATTTGCGAATCGGGAGCAAGAGTCCGGAGTCAAGAAAATAGACAGTTCACAGATTTTTTACGGCCATTTTTTGGCAATGAATCTTTTAAATCACACACTTAGACGTGACGACTCAGGCGAAAAATCCTGTGCGTAAATCGCCAAACAGGCGAAAAACGGAACCCTTTCTACCCGAAATGTGCCGTTAACATGTGAAAAAAACCGCCACTTTTGAGTCATAAATATTGCCAAAAATGTATAAGAGACCCTGAAGGCCGACACTCAAGACCTTAAGCCCATATACGCGGCTACCGCAGAACAATGGGCGCAACCGTTTTCAAACGAAATGTTTGCATAGGTCAAAAGTGCACAAATGCACTCAACTGGAAGTTTTTTCAGATAACGCTCAAGAATAGACCGAGCAACCGGCGCGCGTTGAAATGATATCCTTCACCTTGATGGCCGCCAAACCAATTGAACCAATTCATCAATTTTCAAGACTCGATTCGTACTCTTGCTCTCAAATATAAGGAGCGGACCGCCATGAGTAAGAGTACCGCGTTGATTATCGAAGATAGTCAAACCCAGGGAGAATTTATTGGCCGCATGCTGGCGCGCGAGGAATGGAATTACGTCCTCTGCAAGGAGATCAAGGCCGCACGCGATCTTTTGAAGTACGAAAAGGTCCAGTTGATGCTGATCGACATCTACCTGGCCGAAGAAACCAGCCTGCCGCACCTGCCGGCCTTGCGCGAAGCCGCGCCATCGACGCCGATCGCCGTCATGAGCGCCGGCACCAAGGACGAAGACGTCGCCATGGCGCTGAACGCAGCGCGCAATGCCGGCGCGGACTTCGTGCTGAGAAAGCCGTTCAATCCGGATCAGATCCGCCCCATCCTGACCAGCGCCCGCATCGAACAGACGCGCGGCGGCCGTCGCAAGCACGCCCTGGTCGTCGACGACTGCCGCTTCGTGCGCCATCACACGATCGACGTGCTCGACAAGGCCGGCTATCGCACCAGCGAAGCCAAGACGATGGAAGAGGCGTTCAAGAACATCGACATCGCCCACGTTGACCTGGTCGTCAGCGACATCTTCATGCCCGGCATGGGCGGCATCGAAGGCATCAAGCGCATCAAGACGACCTGGCCGAGGGTCAAGGTCATCGCCATGTCGGCCGGGCTCGAGATGCGCCTGCCGACCGAAAAGGCATTGCTGGCCGCGAAGGTGGTCGGCGCCGACGGACAGTTGCCCAAGCCATTCGACGACGGCGTGCTGACAAACATGGCCGGGTCGCTGCTCCGTTAAACAAGCGCTTTCCAAAAAGTGTGAAGCGGTTTTTGGACAGAAAGCGCGCCAAAAATCAGACTAGCGGGGTAAAGCCGCAGTCAATGAGATAGTCGTAGGTGCCGTCGTAATAGTCCGGCGGGCGCGTGGCGTCGGCGGCGTCGCCCTTCGGCACGAAAACGGTCATACCCTGGCGCGCGCGGGTCAGGATGACGCGATAGGCGTTACGCAGATACAGCCGACGGAAGCGATCATTGATCGCCTGCCAGCGCGTACCTTTGAAATTCCAGCTCTGCCAGCCGTCATTGTAACGCAGGTCGGCATCCCAACAGACGGCAGCATAATCGAGCTCAAGCCCCTGGACATCGAACTCGCTGGCGACCTCCTCCATATAGAAAGACGAGCGGACGTCGTTGCGGTCATTAAGGAACCAATTGGCCGGGTCGATGCCCGCCTTGACGTGTAGGCCTTCCGGCCGTAGGCGATGCGCGCCTGACGATGCTACCAGCCCATAGCGTTCCGAGCCGCGCGCCGTTGTCCTCAGCCAGTCTTTCGCGGCCCTGAGATCGCGCGTCACAAACAGCGGATATTGGTTCAGTTGCATCGATGCCGCTTTTGCCGCCTCCACATCACCGTTCAGCACATGCGCAATAAATGCCGACAGCGTTTCGGCGCGGAAGGACCGCATCGACACGCTCAGGTGCAGATCTTCGTTCAAACTGACATGCGATTGTTCAATAAAGATGCGGGCATCGGCATTGAGGTCATAGTCCGGCTGGACGATCTGCGCCGAGGCATGGACCCGCCAGTGCGGGAAGCGGTCGCGGATCGCCGCCATCCATTCCGACAGGCCGGCCTCACCGGTATTGATCTCCTGGCCGCCGCCGATCAGGCAGACCACCGTGCACCAGTCGGGGTGGCGATCCATGACGCTGAGCAGGAATTCCGGCTCGGACATGTCGAAATCGGCCACGCCCTTCTTGCGCTGCATGAAGCTCGACGCCTGCGCCCGCGTCCAGGCGCGCTGGGCCTCGTCGAAGACGACGACGTGATCGGACGGCGCGGCCTGGCTGCGCGTCGCGTATTCGTCGCGAAATTCGTGGATGTTCTGGATGAAGGCGCGCACCTTGCTGTGGGCGAAGGCCCGCGACACGTCTTCCCGCGCGGCCTGATCGCGTGCCAGCGCCTGTTGCAGCACCTGGATCAGCGGACCATTGCCGGTCAGGTAGGTAGCGTGGGCGGTCCGGTCCTCGCTGCGCTTGGTGGCGACATTCAGCCCGGCCAGGGTCTTGCCGGCACCCGGCACGCCGGTGATAAAGCAGATCGCCTTCCAACCATTCGCCCGCGCATCATCGATCACCTGTCCGATGGCCGCCTCGGTCCGCGTCAGGTTGATAGCGCCGGCGTCGCGACGCGTGATCTCCTCGACATTATGATTGGCGTAAAGCGCCTGCGCCGCCTGGATGATGGTCGGGGTCGGCCGATAGCCGCTAGCGGCCCAGGCGGCCGCGTCCATCTGGATATGACGATGATAGGCGCTGGCCATGCGAATAATGTCGGCCAGGTCGATGACGCTCGACAGCACGGGCCTGGCTACCTGCGCCAGCGCCATTTCCAGCTGCACAGCGCGCGCCGCCGGCGCCTTGGTCGGCACCAGGACGGGAATGATCGACAGGGCGTGGCTACCCTCGTGGAAATTCTTGAGGTCGAGCGCATAGTCTTCGACCTGCTCGATGGCGTGGCGATCGAAGGTTTCGGCCCCAACCTTGAACTCGATGACGAAGATGCAATCGCCGATGACCAGCACGGCATCTGCGCGTTTGCCCATGCGCGGGATCGAAAACTCAAACGCCAGCGTGTAGGCGTCGATTGCCGCCAAGGCGTTGCGCATGATGCGAATCTGCTGAAGCCACGCGCTCTTCTGCTCGATCTCGAGCGCGAAATTATGCCGGCGTGTCAGCTCGCCCAGAATATGGTCGTCAGTGTCGCTTTCGAACCTGGCGCGATCGGCTGTGTAATAGGCGCGCATTATCCCTCCCCGCAGCCCACAGGTGTGCCAGGTCAGCAGCGGGTGCGCAAGCCGCCTTGCCGAAAGGCATATCCATGCCAATCTTGGACGGACAGGGAGGCCTCATGACCGTTACCACCACCTTGAACGGCTATATCCGCCGTGACCTAAAACCGGACGGACCGGTGCTGATCCGCATCAACGGCCCCGCCGGTCCTGACGCACCATGGGAGGCCGCGCCGCCCGTCGACATTCGCGATGCCCGGCCGCCGCAGGCAGGCGCGAGCGAAGACGCGTTTCTGGAGGACCACGGCTTTGTCCTGCTGAAGCATCAGTCTGCCGTGAAGGACTGGGATTCAGGCGGCGCCACACCTTATGAGCAGAACGAGATCGCGCGCATCTACATGCCCGAAGTCGAGGCCATCATTCGTCAGCGCCTGCTGCCAGGCAAAGCGCTTGAAATCGAACAGGGCCCTTACATCGTCCGGCGTGGGCCCAGTACTAATGGCTACGCACAGGGCATACATAACGACTACGGTCTGACACCCGACGATTACCAGGAAAGCTTGGAAGCCTGGTCGACGCCGGAATATGCGGCAGCGTGGCGGCAGAGGTTCGACCGGCCGGAGGTCGCGGGCTTCGTGGTCATCAATTTCTGGCGAACGGTCTATATGGACGCGGCGTTGAAGCACATGCCGCTGGCCGTGTGCGATCCCCATACCGTCAAGAGAGAAGACAAGGTCCACGCAGCTCTCGTTGGCTTCGCCCCGACCGGCAAGAATACCAACCAGTTGTCGCTGCGATATTCGCCCGAACAGCAGTGGTGGTATTATCCCGACATGACGCCCGAAGAGGTCCTAGCCTTCAAGATCTTCGAATATATGAAGGACAGCCCGGATGCCGCGCCGGGCACCTGCTTTCACACCGCCTTTGCGGACCCAAACGCACCCGCCGATGCGCCGCCGCGCAACAGTTGCGAGCACCGCGTCGGAGTCGTCATCCTTCGAAATTGACGCGGCGAAATTATCTGACTAAAGTCAGAGAATGCAGACACAGATCCAGCAGGTGCGCCGCTTCAACCGTATCGTCTCGCAGCGCGCGGGCGTGCTCGACAGCTCGTATCTCGGCCAGGGCCGGCCCTTGGGCGAAGCGCGGCTGCTGTTCGAAATCTCGGACGACGGCTGCGATGTGCGAACATTGCGCGACCGATTGGGGCTCGATTCCGGCTATGTCAGCCGTCTGCTGCGGTCACTGGAGCGCGAGGGCCTGATACAGGTCGCGCCGTCGCAGGAAGACCGCCGCATGCGCCGCGCCGAATGGACCGCGGCCGGCCGCGAGACCGTGGCCACCTATGACCGCCTGTCCGACGACCGCGCCCAGGGCATTTTGGCGCCGCTTGATGCCGACCAACGCGACCGCCTGGTCTCCGCCATGGCGGAGGTCGAGCGCCTGCTGCGCGCGGCCGCGATCACCGTCACCGTCGAGCAACCGGACAGTCCCGCCGCCCTCGCCTGCCTCAAGGCCTACGGCGCCGGGCTGGCGGAGGTGTTCGAGGGCGGCTACGATGCTTCGAACGACGGCCCGCCGGACCACGATGATTACCGCCAGCCCAGGGGCGCCTTCCTGGTGGCCTGGTCGGAGGGCCTCGCGGTCGGCTGCGGCGCGTGGAAACGGCTGGATGCGACGACGGCTGAGATCAAGCGGCTGTGGACGGCCGGGGACGTGCGCGGACTGGGACTCGGCCGCCGACTGCTGCGCACGCTGGAGGATCTGGCGCGCGATGCCGGCATGACGCAGGTACAGCTCGACACCAACCGCGTGCTTGGCGCCGCCCAGGCGCTTTACCGTTCCGAGGGCTACAAGGAAATACCGCGTTATAACGACAGCCCCTACGCCCACATGTGGTTTCGCAAAGACCTTTAGCGCCAAATTTACCCCTGCCTCCCGCCCTTGGCATGCCAATCTTACGGCCCAGGGCCTATGGTTTCGAACCGAATTTCGAAGGAGGCTCTTATGCCCAGACCCTATCAGACCGGCAGTGCCGGCGGCACCTCGATGACCGGCCATACCTACGAACCCCGGGTCACGCCCTGGAATCGCGAAGACGACGATTTCAATGTCACGGGTGGCCGATGGGCCAATAGCGAGCGTTATCGTAGCGGCCAGTACGGCCCCGATGAACGCCATCGCAACGAACGGGATCAGAACCGTTACCGCACGGACCGCGATCAGGACCCTTATTACCGCCGCGACCTGCAACCCAGCTACGGCGACCGCGACTACAACCGTTCACGCGACGAACGCGATCGTTATGACCGCGACAATGAACGCCGTGCCGAAAGCAACTACGGCCGTGATTACGATCATGACCGTTCGCGCTGGCGGAATTTCGGCAACCGCGACCGCGACGACTATCGCCCGCGTCAGTCGGATGAGCGCCGCTACGACGACAACCGCCGCTTCGATGACCGATATGAGGTCCGCGGCAGGTTCGACAAGGACTACAACCGCGATCATGACGACCGCCGTGATGATCGGGCCCGCGACCAGGATCATGACTATCGCGACGATCCATGGCGCAGCGCCTATCCGCGCCGTTAAATACAGACAAACAAACCCCGGCATACATGCCGGGGTTTGTTGTTAGCGAACGATGCCGGCGATGGTCGGCGTCGGAATATGCGCCTTCAGCGGCTTGCCTTCGCCGGTGTAATAGTAGCCGGCGACCTTGAAATGGTCGCCTTCCCGCTCGCACAGGAAGATGGGATTGTGGTGCCAGCGGACATCCAGGCGTACATACGCGCCTTCATACAGGTTTGGCTGAGTCTCAACGGCCTGGCTCTCGAACATATTCCCTTACCCCGCGTCCGAACACGAAAACAGACACCTGACGATAGGGTGCTTCGCGCCATCTGTCAGCAAATATGTTCACTCTATGTTCTCATGTCCACAGCTATTTTGCTTGCGCGGTTTCGCGGGCAGGATAGTCTCACGCGATACGTCTGGAGCATGATGCGTTTAAGTCGGACCGCTATCATGCTCCAGGTTTTTGTTTTATCGCGATATTCAGCCAAAAACCGCTGCACGCGTTTTGGCATATCGCTCTTACGGAGGGCAACATGGCGGCGTACGGCAAGGCAGGACTCATAAGCGGTTTGTTGATTACGGCGCTGGCCCTGACGGCGGCCGCCGAAGCGCCCAAACCCGCCCCCAGTCCCCAGGAGATTGTCGATGCCGCCCCGGCTTCGGCCTGGGCGACGATCAAGGCAGATGACCTGGTGGTGATGAAGCTGGCCGACGGCGCGGAGGTGATCTATCAGCTGGCGCCCGACTTCGCGCCCGTCCACGTCGCCAATATCCGCCAGCTTGTCCGCTCCGGCTATTTCGACGGCGCCTCAATCCTGCGTGTCCAGGATAACTATGTCGTCCAGTGGGGCCGCCCGGACGAGGACACCACCGAAGCCAAGGGCATCACTAAAACGCCGCCGGCCGAATACGAGGTCGCGGGCACACCGAAGACGTTCAGGGCGCTGCCGTGGCGCGACGCCTATGCGCCGAAGACCGGCCACATCGCCTCATGGCCGGCGGCGTCAGACGGCAGCGCGACCTGGCTGGTTCATTGCTACGGCATGATCGGCGTGGCGCGCGGCAATACGCCTGATACCGGCGACGCGACGCAGCTCTATACCATTATCGGCCACGCGCCGCGCCACCTCGACCGCAACCTGGCCGTCGTCGGGCGGATCGTTTCGGGCATGGACTTGCTGGCTGACCGGCCACGCGGCGGCGAGGCCCTGGGCTTCTACAAGACCGATCCCGAGCGCGTGAAGATCGTCTCGGCAAGGATGGCGTCCGACATCGGGGCGGGCGCGCCGTCGTGGCAGGTCATGGACACGGCCTCGCCGGCTTTCGATGCTTGGGTCAAGGCGCGCGCCAGCCGTTCAGGCGCATTCTTTGTCCGGCCGGCAAACGCGCTCGACATCTGCAATGCCCAGGCACCGCTCAGAAAAGCCCCATGATTTCAACCAAAAGTATATTTTTACCCTCATTTAACCCAGCGTTAACTGAAAAAAATCATCCTTTATGATGAGAGTACAGCGCAGGCGGGTAAATTATGTTTTTCAAGGCGATCAATACGGACGACAAGGCAATTATCACGGCATTGAATGCGTCCCAGGCCGTTATCGAATTCACCCCCACCGGCGATATTCTTACCGCCAACAGCAACTTTCTCAATACGGTTGGCTATAATCTCAACGATATTCAGGGGCGGCATCACAGTTTGTTTTGCGACCCCGAATACGCCAAGAGCGCGGCGTACCGCGACTTCTGGGCCGGCCTCGGGCACGGCGAATTCGCGTCAAACACCTTCAAGCGTTTCGGCAAGGATGGCCGGGTCATCTGGCTGCAGGCGACCTACAATCCGATTCGCGACGCGTCGGGCAAGGTGATCAAGGTCATCAAGTTTGCCTCTGACATCACCGAGAGCAAGCGGCGCGACATCGACTTCGCCGGCAAGGTCAATGCCATTTCACGCGCCCAGGCGGTGATCGAATTTTCACCCGACGGCATCGTGCTGACCGCGAACGACAATTTCCTGAACGCCGTGGGCTATACCCTGCCGGAAATCGTCGGGCGGCCGCACAGCCAGTTCTGCGAAAAGGCGCAAACCGAATCCGCCGAATACGCACGGTTCTGGGAGGCCTTGCGGCGCGGGGAGTTCCAGGCCGCCGAGTATCGCCGGCTCGGCAAGGGCGGGCGGGAAGTCTATATCCAGGCGACCTATAACCCGATCTTCGACGACACCGGCGCCGTCGTGAAGATCGTCAAGTTCGCGACCGACATTACCGAAGCCGTGCACAAGCGCCGTCGCGGTCTCGAACTGAACGCCGAACTGGGGTCTGTCGTGCATCGCATTACCGATGCGCACGAAAAGGCGTCGGTGGCGTCGACGGCCTCGACCGAAACCGGCGCCATTATCAACAGCGTCGCGGCGGCGGCGGAAGAACTGGCGCAGAGTGTCCGGGGCATATCCGACAGCATGGGCAATGCGCGCGAAAGCGTCGCCGGCGTCTTCAAGCATACGGAAACGGCCAATACGTCGGCGGAATCGCTCAACAAATCCGCGGCCGCCATGACGAACATCGTCACGCTGATCCAGGACATTGCCGGCCAGATCAATCTTCTCGCGCTCAATGCCACCATCGAATCGGCTCGGGCCGGTGAGGCTGGACGGGGCTTTGCCGTTGTGGCGTCCGAGGTGAAGAACCTGGCCAACCAGGCGGCCAATTCGACCAGGACCATTGCCGATGAGATTACCTCCATGCAGTCGGTCACCGAAGAGGTGGTGGGCACCCTGTCGCTGATCTCGACTTCCATGGACTCGGTGCTGGAAAATGTCAGCTCCGTCGCCGCGACGCTGGAACAGCAGACGGCCGCGACACATGAGATCACCGGCAACATGCAGGCGGCCGTCGTCGCGGTTGGTGAGATCAATGAGAGCCTCGACAATATCAGCCACACCTTCTCGGAAGTGGCGGAAGCGTCGGAAGCGGTGAAGCGTGAGATGGATCTGCTGAGCGCGTAACGGACACTGGCGCGTTACAGGGTTTGGGGCCTGCGGCCCCAAGACTTTCCATTCAAACAAAAATCCCGCCCTTTTAAGGGGCGGGATTTTTGTTTGAAAAGAAGGCTTTGTGGGGTCACGGACCCCACACCCCGAAACTCTACAGAGTCAGTTTCACCGCCTCCGGATGCACTTCCGCTCCGTACTGCTCACGCAGGGCCGCCTTCATCACCTTGCCAGTGCCTGTGTGGGGCAGCTCTTTCACGATGATCATGTCCTCGGGGATCCACCAGCTGGCGACGTGTGGCGCGATAAAAGCCTTCAGTTCCGGCCCGCTCAGCGTCTTGCCTTCGCGCAGCACGATCAGATAGCGCGGCCGTTCGCTCCACCGACTGTCGGCGCGAGCGATCACCGCCGCCTCCAGCACCGCCGGATGGCTCATGGCCACGTTCTCAAGCTCGATGGAGCTGATCCACTCGCCGCCCGACTTGATGACGTCTTTCGACCGGTCGACGATGTTCATGAAACCTTCGGCGTCGATCGTCGAAATGTCGCCGGTGCGGAACCAGCCATCCGCCGTGAACTGGCTGCGGTCGGCATTGTTATAATAGCCCGACGCGATCCACGGTCCGCGCACTTCCAGCTCGCCGCGCGACACGCCATCCCACGGCAAGGGCTTGCCGTCCGGCCCGCTGATCCGCATCTCGATGCCGAAGGGCGCCCGCCCCTGCTTGAGCTGCAACTTCATCCGCTCGGCCGGCGGAAGGCTGCCATGGTGATCCGACAACACGCTGATCGAGCCAAGCGGCGAGGTCTCGGTCATGCCCCATGCATGAACGGTCAGGGCTTTGTGGGCATTGAACCGCTCGATCAGGGTCTGCGGACACGCCGCGCCGCCGATGACGACGCGGCTCATCGGCGCGATCGACTGCCCGGCCTGGTCGGCGTGATTCAGCAGGTTCAGCCAGATGGTCGGCACCCCGGCGCCGATACTGACCTTTTCACCGTGAATGACCTCCAGCAGACCCGGCCCGTCCAGCCGCGGCCCCGGCAGGACCAGCTTGGCGCCGACCTGAGCCGCCGCATAGGGCACGCACCAGGCATTGACGTGGAACATCGGCACAACCGGCAGGACGCACTCACCCGGCGCGATGCCGAACAGGCCCGGCTGGTTGACGCCCATGGCGTGCAGCACGGTCGAACGGTGCGAATAGAGAACACCCTTTGGATTGCCTGTCGTCCCGGATGTGTAGCACATGCCCGACGCCATGCGCTCGTCGAACTGCGGCCAGTCATAAAGGTCACTTTCCGGGGCGAGCAGATCTTCGTAGCACAGCGCGTCCGGAAAACCTTCCGGCATGTGGGCGCGGTCGCACATGAAGACGACGCCGCGCAGTTGCGGCAGGTGCGGACGCAGTCCTTTGACCAGCGGCGCAAAGCACGCATCGGCGAACAGGTAACGCGACTGGGCGTCATTCAGGATGAAGACGAGCTGTTCGGGAAACAGGCGCGGATTGACCGTATGCAGGACCAGCCCGACGCCCGGCACGCCGAAATACATTTCGAAATGGCGGTGATTGTTCCACGCCAGGGTCGATATCCGATCGCCCGCCGTCACGTTCAGCCGCGACAGGGCGTTGGCCAGTTTGCGCGTCCGCTGGGCGGCCTCCGCATAGCCATAGCGGTTGAGGCTCGAATCCTCGTTGCGCGACACGATCTCCGTGTCGCGGTGATACTTCGCCGCATATTCCAGAATTCCGGAGATAAGCAGCGGCGCATCCATCATCAGGCCGTGCATGGCGTTTCCCTGTGTTTAAGCGCTCATGAGCGGCGCATTTTCGTTAACGGCAGGAAAGCCGAAATTTCCGTTCACGTCAAGTTTCGTACGGATCACATGTCAGCGCTGACGCATCCGGCGCACGGCCGCCGCAAAGCCCGCGAACCCGACACAACATTTCCGCCGGCGCGACACATGCGAAATACGAAAGCCATCCGCGCGACCGAGGGTTTCGGCAGAGACCGAGAGGAGCGTACATGTTCGAGTTCATCGGCGGGTTCCGGACCGCCAGACAACCCCAGCCACACCCATCGCCACGACTGAATCAGGCCTGCCTGATTTCGTTGTGCAACACCCTGCCGGGCCAACCCCACATGCTGGTCGTCGCGGCGGACGGAACCGTAACGCCCATCACTTTTGACGGCCGGGTAACGGGCGCCACCGGCTTCGTCGTCGGGGCTGGGCACGTGACCGTCGCCATTCAGTCGAACCGCCGCAGCGCCATTGCCCGTCTCGACTCCAGCTTTCGCACCCGCCGGATCGTCTACCCCAAGGGCCTGTCGGATACCCACGGCCTGATCGACGCCGGCTATGCCCTCTATGCCGTTTCAACCGGTACGGACGGCGTCCTGCGGTTGTGGCCCGACCTCAACCGTTACGAAATGCTTCAGCCCTTTCCGACCGCCGGCGAAGACGCCCACCACATCAATGATATCTGCCGTCATCGCGGCGACATCGTCTTTTCGATGTTCGGCGCCCGACGCAGGTACGGCCTTCGCAACGGCACACTAATGAGCCTCAATGACGGCAGCCCCTACTTTGACGGGCTAAGCGATCCGCACAGCGTTACCTCGGACGGCGACAGCCTTTATGTGCTGGAATCAATGACAGGTACGCTCTACCGCATCGGGGACGACGGCTTTGAGAAGGTCCTGTCGGTGCTGGGCTATGCGCGTGGCCTGTGCATCACCAGCGACCACTTCATCATCGGCATCAGCGCTCAGCGCGGCAAGAGCCGCCTCAGCGCCGTCCGCCGCAAGGAACGGCTGCTGCCCGATCCGGACATGGCGTCGCAAGTTTCGGGCTGCGGGCTCTATGTCTGCGACCGCGCAAACGGCGGCTACAGCTTCATCGACCTGACGGCCTATGGCTCGGAAATCTACCAGCTCGCCGCCCTGCCCGCGCAGTTTGCCAGGGGCGCGGCATGACCGAGACCCTGACCGCCGTCGTCGTTACCTATAACAGCGCAGCCGTCCTGCCAGCGTGCCTGACGGCCCTGCACCGCGCCGGCGTCCGCGCCATCGTCGTCGACAACGGATCGACGGACGACAGCGCCGTCATTGCCGCCGCCATGGGCGCAATCGTCATCCGCAATCGCCGCAATCTTGGCTATGGCCGCGCCAACAATATCGGCGTGCGGGCGGCGACCACGGAACACGTACTGATCTGCAATCCGGACGCGACCGTCTCGCCCGAAGCTGTCTCAGCATTGCTGGAGGCCGCGACGACCTACCCCGAAGCCGGGCTCTACGCGCCGCGCATCATCGAGCCCGACGGCCGCGAATATTTCAAGACCGGCGGCTTCCTCAATCCGGGTCCCAAGGCCAGCGAAAGCCCGGTGGGCGACGTCTGTACGCTGATGGTCCAGGGATCATGCCTGATGATGCGGCGCGACCTCTTCCTCGACATGGGCGGCTTCGACGAGAACATCTTCCTCTATTACGAAGACGACGATCTGTGCCGGCGCCTAAGCGACCGCAAACGCGCCATAGTCTATGTCGCGGCGGCACGGGTCTGGCATTTGCGCGGCGGGTCGTCGGCGCTGAGCCCTGGTCTGATCGCGCTTTGCCGCTATCATCAGTCGTGGTCGAAGGTCTATATCGCGCGTAAATACGGCCTGCCCTCGCCTGCCCTGGCGCTGATGGCGGTCAATGCGGTGAAATATGTCGGTGCGTTACTCTCCGGCAATTCCGCCCGGCAGGAGCGTTACAGTGGTTCCTTCCGGGGCGCCGCCGCCGCGCTGCGGTCGGAGGTTTAAAGGCCCCCACCACCACGCCCCTTCGGGTCGCGGTCCCCCTCCCCGTTCGCTTCATTGCGCTGAAACCACGAGACGCTCTCAGGGAGGAATAAGACTCTCCGTCACTCCTCCCTACGAGCGGCTCACACGTTCAGCGCAATGAAGCAAGTGGGGAGGTCGGGTGAGCGTAGCCGGGATATAGTCCCGGCAAGCGCAAGACGGCGCGCCCAGCGCTAGATGTGGTGGTGGGGGCCAATTTTAACCGAACACCGCCTTTAAAATCTGGCTGCCGCGCTTGGCCGGGCTGCGGCGGATAGCGGCTTCCTCGACACCGATATAGTGGAACAGCCCGGTCAAGGCATAGGTCACCGCATACTTGCCGAGATAGGTCTTGGCGTCGGTCTTGACGAAGCTCTGCAGGTTGTTGCGCTTTACGGCACGGTCGAAATAGGTCACAGCACCCGCCGACTGCAGCGCATTCTCGACGATCGGCGTAAAGGCCGTCGTCAGGCGCGGCGTGGTCGTCTTTTGCAGATACTGCGTCCCGGCCGTCGGTGCACCGGTGATGATGCTGACGGCGTCCTTGATGGTCATCGAGGTAATGGCATCGTGGAACAGGTCACGCGCCAGAGGCGCCGCCTGCTCGGCACCCCGATTGATGCGCAGGTGCAGTTCATCGAAAACACCAGACAAGCCCAGTGGCTTGGCCAGCTTCTGCGCATTAGCCAAGGTCTTCGGCAAGGGAATGCGGACGAGCGAGTCGCCCCAATAGCCGTCAGTCTTGCCGAGCCTGGTCACCGAGGCGACCGTGCCGTCATTGAGCATCTGGCGCAGGGCCGACTGCGCCTGTTTGTCGCCGATGGCGGCCACGGCTTCGCCCCACGCCGCCGTCCCCGCCAAGCCAGTCAGGCCCGCAACCAGTGTCCGCCGATCCATCGCCAATTCCCCTGTTCAGGGAATAACCTACCGCAAAGCCCCGGCTTAGCAAGCTGGTTAATGCTCGAGCTGGCTCAAGTCCCGCACAGCGCCGGTGTCGGCCGAGGTCACCAGAGCCGCATAAGCCTTGAGCGCAGCGGAGACCGTGCGCTTGCGGTCGTGCGGCGTGTAAGCCGCCTTGCCCCGATGCTCTTCGGCGGCACGGCGCTCGGCCATTTCGCGGTCGGAGATCGCCAGGTGGATGGTCCGCGCCGGGATGTCGATTTCGATCGTATCGCCGTCCTTGACGAGCGCGATCAGGCCGCCCGACGCCGCTTCCGGCGAAACGTGGCCGATCGACAGGCCCGACGTGCCGCCCGAAAAACGCCCGTCGGTCAAAAGCGCGCACGCCTTGCCCAGACCCTTCGACTTCAGATAGGTCGTCGGATAGAGCATTTCCTGCATGCCCGGGCCGCCCTTGGGGCCTTCGTAGCGGATGACGACGACGTCGCCTTCCTTGATCTTGTTGGTCAGGACGGCCGAGACCGCCTCGTCCTGGCTTTCGAACACCTTGGCCGTGCCGTTAAAGCGCCAGATCGACTCATCGACGCCGGCCGTCTTCACGATGCAGCCCTTTTCGGCGATATTGCCGTAGAGCACGGCCAGGCCGCCGTCCTTGGTAAAGGCGTTTTCCTTCGAACGGATCACGCCGCCGACGCGGTCGCGGTCCAGTTCGTCCCAGCGGCGCTCCTGCGAGAAGGCCTGGGTGGTGCGCACGCCGCCCGGCGCCGCCTTGAAGAACTCGGTGACCTCTTCGTCATTGGTCTGGCGGATGTCCCAATAGCTGAGCGCGTGGCCGAGCGTCGGCGCATGGACCGTCTTGGCGTTGGTGTCGAGCAGACCGCCGCGCGCCAGTTCACCCAGGATACCCATGATGCCGCCGGCGCGGTGGACGTCTTCGATGTGGACATTCTGGACTGCCGGCGCGACCTTGCAGACGCACGGCGTGACTCGCGAAATCCGGTCGATATCGGCCATGGTGAAATCGACGCCGGCTTCCTGCGCCGCCGCCAGGATGTGCAGCACGGTATTGGTCGAACCGCCCATGGCCACATCCAGCGCCATGGCGTTCTCGAACGCTGCCTTGGTGCAGATCGCGCGCGGCAGGACGGATGTGTCGTCCTTTTCATAGTAGCGCTTGGTGATGTCGACGATCAGCTTGCCAGCGTTCTTGAACAGCGCTTCGCGGTCGGCGTGGGTGGCCAGCGTCGTGCCGTTGCCGGGCAGAGACAGGCCCAGCGCCTCGGTCAGGCAGTTCATCGAATTGGCGGTGAACATGCCCGAACACGAGCCGCAGGTCGGACACGCGGCTTCTTCGACGGCCTGGACCTGGGCGTCCGAAATGCGGTCGTCGCCGGCCTGCATCATGGCGTCGACCAGGTCGAGCTTGTGCGTCTTTTGCGCGCCATCAGCGTCCGGCCACACGACCTTGCCGGCTTCCATTGGGCCACCCGAGACGAAGACGACCGGGATGTTGATCCGCATGGCCGCCATCAGCATGCCCGGCGTGATCTTGTCGCAGTTTGAGATACAGACCATGGCGTCGGCGCAGTGCGCATTGACCATGTATTCGACGCTGTCGGCGATCAGGTCGCGCGACGGCAGGGAATAGAGCATGCCGCCGTGGCCCATGGCGATGCCGTCATCGACCGCGATGGTGTTGAACTCTTTCGCCACACCGCCGGCGGCTTCGATTTCGCGCGCCACCAGCTGGCCCAGGTCCTTGAGGTGGACGTGGCCGGGCACGAACTGGGTGAAGGAGTTGACGACGGCGATGATCGGCTTCTGGAAGTCGGCTTCCTTCATGCCGGTCGCCCGCCATAGCGCCCGCGCGCCCGCCATGTTACGGCCGGCTGTGGTGGTACGGGAACGATAGGTAGGCATGGGGTGAAACCTTATGAACTAGAATTGAGTGAGTTTACTTCCTTCCCCGTTTACGGGGAAGGTGTCGGCGCTTTAGCGGCGACGGAAGGGGGGAAGCGGTAGTTCAGCGAACGCCCCTTCCGTCATCTCGCCAAGGCTCGATGCCACCTTCCCCGTAAACGGGGAAGGAATAATTTTCGTCATGACGGTCATTTCTGATCCCGCCAGATCCAGCGCAGGATGTCGGGCAGCAGCGCGCCGCCGTGCTGGTCGGAATGCGCGCCATCGCCCCAGACATATTTCAGGTCGTAGCGATGTGGCCCCAGGTCCCACTTGTCGGCGTTGGCATTGGCCCATTCGATTGACTTGACCATCTGCTGGTTGGCCAGGAACCAGTTGCCGTGTTCGTTGTCGAGGTCGTTCGAGCCATCCTGGATAAAGATGCGTAAGGGGCGGATCTTCGACTTGCGGATCACGCCCGGATAGATGTCTCCGCCCGGCACAAACGGCGTCGTCGCCGTCGCGGGCTTATAGCCAATCGACGTGTACGAGCCGATGATGCTGATGACATTGCCGAAGGCTTCCGGATGGTTCCAGGCCGTCGTGAATGAGGCAATGGCACCCGACGATGTCCCGCCGATCACACGGCGCTTTGGGTCCGACGTAAAGGCATAGCTCTTCGCGACGTGCGGCAGCAGCTCTTCGGTCAGCATGCGCGCATAGGTGTCCGACAGCGCGTCGTACTCTTCGGCGCGGTGGTTCGGATTGCTCATGCCCAGATTGTCGGGATAGGTCGCACTGGTATTGCCCGGCGTGACGAAGACACCGAGCGTCTTCGGTATCTCGCCCTTGGCGATCAGGTTATCGAGCACGTTCTGAACGCGCAGCGAACCGTTCGGATTGGTCGCGCGCTGGCCATCCTGAAACACCAGCAGGTTCGGCGGCGTCTTGGCGTCATAGCCCGCCGGCACATAGATCCAGTAGCGGCGGACCGTATCGGGTATCAGTTTCGAATGAAACTCGAACGGCCCTTCCAGCCGGCCATGCTTTATATCCGCCTGGACCAGAGAGTCGGCCGTGAGCGGATAATCGCCCGTCTTGCGCTCCTGCGCCATGACAGGCACGGCCATGCACAACGCAAACAAGGCTGCAGCACAGGTCAAACGAAAGGTGGCAATGGGTGCGAGCATGCCCTTATGATAGTCGTCGCCTGCGTTCACGCAAGCACCCGCCGGATCGTATCATTTTCAACGAGGGCAGAACCTTTCCAGATTCGCCGGAGTCTGGCGGCGTTTTGCGGCAATTGCCGTCCGGCAATGAAAAATAATTTCACAAACAACGCTATATGGGAAAAATAATTTTGCTGCACCGCCGTAATATCTTGAATGTGCGGAAAATTTTTCCAAAATGCGTTTGCATTCGCACACTATTTGAGGTTATACAGTTGTAACGGCTTCGTGAGGAGGCCGTTTTGGAGCCCAATTATGACTTCGGCGCAAGCCATTGCTATCGAAAACACCACGGCCAGGAACCTCAAGGTTCTGGGCATGGGCCTGTTTTCGTCGGCTGTCGTGATTAGCATCGTATCGCTTATTGGGGGCGTACTACGCCCCTTGATGGAGTGGTAGCGAAGGGCTGACCCCACGCTTTTGAGGATGAAACATCCTCCCGCTCCGTAAAACGGGCGGGATTTTTTCGCACATCTCGATATCCGCCCGAACTGACCTGAACACACCAACCAGAGACAAGGCAAATGAGCGTCCTGACCCAGTTCGATAAAGCTCCCGTCATGAAAGCCCAGAGCGGCTTCGCCATCCTGCATGGCACCTTCGCGCCGGAAGGCTGCGTGGTTCGTCTCGGCGACTTTATTACGGAAGTGTTCGACGGCCCGGCGCGTGTCTTCTCGGCCGCCGGCGATGCCTTGGAAGCGATTGCCAAGGGCCGCATCCGCGATTGCGACATCCTGATCATCCGCAATGACGCCCGCGACGCCGACCTGTTCGCGACCGGCGGCGTGGCCAGCGTCGCTTCGGCCCTGCAGGCCTCGGGCCTGGACCGCGTCACCATCATCACCGACGGCCGCATCGGCTCAGGGACTGTCGGCGCCGCCATCGGCAATGTCGCGCCGTCGGCCGCTGACGGCGGGCCGATCGCCTATGCCCAGGACGACGATATCATCCATATCGACATCGCCGGCCGCAGAATCGACATCATGGCGGATATAGACATCCGCCGCGGCGCTCGCCAAAAGAAGGCTGGCGCGAAAATGTTCGGCGCGGCTGCCGAACGCTACGCATCCATGATTTCAACAGGCGCCTAATCGCGCCGTCTAACCTCTCACGACCACGGAGACCATTGTGAAGATCTATACGAATGACGACGTTTCGCCCGACGCGTTCAAGGGCGAACGCATCGCCATCATCGGTTACGGCAGCCAGGGCCGCGCCCACGCCTCGAACCTGAAGGACTCCGGCGCCGACGTCGTGGTCGGCCTGCGTCCGGGCGGCGCCGGCGAAGTCAAGGCCAAGGCTGACGGCCACACGGTTCTGTCGGTTGCCGACGCCTGTAAGGATGCGACCATCATCGCCATCCTGACGCCGGACATGACCCATGCCGACCTGTACAAGGACGTCATCGAGCCGAACGCCCCGCAAGGCGTCGCCCTCCTGTTCGCCCACGGCTTCTCGGTCCTCTACGGCCGCGTCGTTCCGCGCGCCGACATGGACGTCATCCTGGTTGCCCCGAAGGGCCCGGGCGACCTGGTCCGCCGCGAATACCAGCGCGGCCGTGGCGTTCCGACCCTGTTCGCGGTTGACCGCGATCTGTCGGGCAAGGCTGCGACCAAGGCGCTCGGCTATGCCCGCGGCATCGGCGGCACCGTCGGCGGCGTTATCGAAACGACCTTCAAGGAAGAAACCGAAACCGACCTGTTCGGCGAACAGGCCGTCCTGTGCGGTGGCACGACCGAGCTGATCCTGCTCGGCTTCGAAACCCTGGTCGACGCCGGCTACCGCCCGGAAATCGCCTACTTCGAAGTCCTGCACGAACTGAAGCTGATCGTTGACCTGCTGTATGAAGGCGGCTTCGAAAAGATGCACTCGTTCGTTTCGGAAACCTGCAAGTATGGCGACCTGGTTTCGGGCCCGCGCATCATCAACGAAGAGACCCGCGAGCGTATGCGCGAAGTGCTCAACGACATCCAGTCGGGCGACTTCGCCCGCGACTGGATCCTGGAAAACATGGCCGGCCGTCCGCGTTACACCGCGCTGATGAAGCAGGACTTGGATCACCAGATCGAGCACGTCGGCAAGGACCTGCGTTCGCGCATGTCGTGGCTGCAAAACAAGCAATCCGTGGACGCGTAACAGTCCACACCGCCGCAGGTGGCGGGCCTAGGCGGGTCCGCCACCACCTCTTTTCTGTCTGGAAGAGCTCTTTCATTTCTTCCTTCCCCGTTTACGGGGAAGGTGGCGTTTGCGGAGCAAACGACGGAAGGGGGAAGCCACCGGATCAACAAGCGCAGGAGCTTGGGGCCTTCCCCCTCCCACCGCTTCGCGGTCCCGCTCGCTGGCGAAAGCTATACTTTCGCTGCACTCGACCCACTCAAACAGGTCGGGAATTATCTGGTTCAACTAACCTCGAAGTTTACACCGATGAGCAACCAACCGT
The DNA here is from genome assembly GCF_017875235.1 of Asticcacaulis solisilvae. Lineage (GTDB taxonomy): Bacteria > Pseudomonadota > Alphaproteobacteria > Caulobacterales > Caulobacteraceae > Asticcacaulis > Asticcacaulis solisilvae_A. The sequence continues at coordinate 443,530 of NZ_JAGGMI010000001.1, forward strand.
CCGGAGCACAACTGGTCATCTCCACGCTGAAGGCGCTGGGGGTCGAGACCGTATTCGGCTATCCGGGCGGAGCGATCATGCCCATCTACGATGCGCTCGCCGGGTCCGGCTTGCAGCACATCCTCGTCCGCCACGAGCAAGGCGCCGCCTTCGCCGCCGATGCCTATGCCCGCGCCACGGGGCGTACCGGCGTCTGCATGGCGACGTCCGGCCCCGGCGCCACCAACCTGATCACCGGCATCGCCAATGCCTATATGGACTCCGTGCCGATGGTCTGCATCACCGGCCAGGTCGGCACGCACCTGATGGGCACGGACGGTTTCCAGGAAGTCGACATCCTCGGCATGACGCTGGGCATCGTCAAGCACTCCTGGCTGGTCCGCAACCCGGCCGAAATTCCCGCCATCCTGGCCGAAGCGTTTGCCATCGCCCGCGAAGGCCGCCCCGGCCCTGTCCTGGTCGACATCCCGCGCGACATCGCCGCCACGCGCGTCGCCACGTCCGACGCCGCCACCTTCCCGGAATGGACGCCGCCGGCGCCTGACGCCGATGCGCTCAAGGCCGCCGAGAAGCTGATCGGACAAGCCCAGAAGCCGCTCTTCTACGTCGGCGGCGGTGTTGAAATGGCTGGCGCCGCGCAGGAACTGCGCGACCTGGTCGCCCGCACGGGCATCCCATTGGTCTCGACGCTGAAGGGCCTCGGCACATTGCCGACGACCGACGAACTGGCGCTCGGCATGCTGGGCATGCACGGCACGCGCGCCGCCAACAATGCCGTCCAGGAAGCCGATCTGCTGATCGTCCTGGGCGCGCGCTTCGACGACCGCGCCACCGGCAAGCTGAACGCCTTTGCCCCCAACGCCAAGGTCATCCATTTTGACATCGACCGCGCCGAAATCGGCAAGCTGCGCAAGGCCGATGTCGGCATTGTCGGCGACCTGAAGATCGGCTTGCCGGCGCTGAACCCCAAGGTCGGCCCGATCCAGAAGTGGGTCGAAAAGTGCAAGGCCGACAAGTGGGAACACCGCTTCCGCTATAACGCACCGGGCCAGGGCATCTATGCCCCGGGCCTGCTGAAGACCCTGTCCGAAAAGGCCGGCGACAAGTTCATGGTCGCCTGCGACGTCGGCCAGCACCAGATGTGGGTCGCGCAGCACTGCGAATTCCCGAACAACCGGGCCCACCTGACATCAGGCGGTTCGGGCGCCATGGGCTACGGCCTGCCCGCAGGCCTTGGCGCGAAACTCGGCCGTCCCGAGATGCACGTCGTCACTGTTTCGGGCGACGGCAGCTTCATGATGAACATTCAGGAGATGGCGACGCTCAATCGCTACAACATCCCCCTGAAGATCGTCCTGCTCGACAACTCCTCGCTGGGCCTGGTGCGCCAGTGGCAGCAACTGTTCTTCGAGGAGAACTATTCCGAAATCGACCTGTCGGACAATCCCGACTTCGTCGTCGTCGCCAAGGCGTTCAACCTGGACGCCTTCCGCATCACCCATCGCCATGAGGTCGATGCGGCTCTGGACCGCCTGCTGGCGGCCGAGCGGCCCACACTTTTGCATGTTGTTATCGATCCGCGTGAAAATGTCTGGCCGCTGGTGCCGCCGGGCGCGTCCAACGCGGACATGATGGAGGAACGCTGGGATGAGCCACTTGATTCATATTGAGCTGGATCGTCTCGAAGGCAGCCTCCTGCGTATTCTCGGCCTGATCGAGCGGCGCGGCTTCCACATCGATGGTATCGAACTCTTCGATCTCGGTGAGACGAAGCGTGGTCTGAACGTGACCGTTCGCGTCCGTGACGCCGGCCGCACGCTCGAGACGCTGAACCTGCAGATCGATCGTCTCTACGGCATTACCCGCCTGGACGCCGATCCGCGTGGCGCCACCGCAAAGCCTGCCAAGGCGAAGCAGGAGGCCAGGGCGTAATGACGACTTTGAACACAGGAGAGAAGGTTTATCGGGGCCGTGGTCGCGGCCCCGGCCAGGTATGATCAAGGCTTCGCGCATAATCCGATGCGTTCGATAAATCGCCTTTGTGGTCTCCGCTAAACGGAGTAGAGAAGCCCATCCGGGCAAAACCGCAAAGCGCCCACTCAAAAAATCATACCGATAAGCTGACACACATGAAAAAGCTCGCTGAAAAAATCTGGTTCAATGGCCAAGTCATCAACTGGGAGGACGCTCAGGTTCACGTCCTGACCCACGCGCTGCACTATGGCACCTCCGTGTTCGAAGGCATCCGCTGCTACGACACGCCGAACGGCCCGGTTGGCTTCCGCTTAGGCGACCACCTGCGTCGCCTGGAAGACTCCGCCCGCATCTACGGCTTTGTTATCCCGTTTAACCTGGAACAAATGATCCAGGCGTCGAAGGATATCATCAAGGCCAACAACCTGAAGAGCGCCTACTGGCGTCCGATCGCCTTCCTGGGCGAATGCGGCATGGGCGTGACGCCGAAGCCCGAGAATGTCTCGGTCGACGTCGCCATCGCCGCCTTCCCGTGGGGCGCCTATCTGGGCGAAGAAGGCCTGACCAAGGGCGTGGACGTCTGCATCTCGTCGTGGAACCGCGCCGCGCCGAACACCATCCCTGTCATGGCCAAGGCCGGCGGCAACTACCTGTCGTCGTACCTGATCGGCAAGGAAGCCCGTTCGCGCGGCTATGTCGAAGGCATCGGCCTGGGCGTCAACGGCCTGATCTCCGAAGGCGCGGGTGAAAACCTGTTCGTCATGATGAACGGCAAGATCTACACGCCGCCGGTTGCGGCTTCGATCCTGGGCGGCATTACCCGCGACACCATTATCAAGCTTGCCAAGGCCGACGGCATCGAGGTGCTGGAGCAGGACCTGCCGCGCGAGATGCTGTACCTGGCCGATGAAATCTTCATGACCGGCACGGCGGCGGAAATCACGCCGATCCGCAGCGTCGACGATATCCCTGTCCGCGCCAATGGCCGCGGCAAGATCACCGCCCGTTTGCAGACCCTGTTCCATGGTCTGTTCAACGGCACGACCGAAGACCGTTTCGGCTGGCTCGATCCGATCGACGCCACCGTTCCGGCGGAATAACTCGTACCACCTTCGCCCTCCCCATTTATGGGGAGGGGGGACCGCCGTCAGGCGGTGGGCGGGGCTGAACCGACGGTAAAGCCCCTTCCGTCTTTGCCAGCTTGACGCTGGCAAATCCACCTCCCCCATAAATAGGGGAGGCGAAGGTCCATCAGACAAGAGACCTATTATGACCGCGAAATCGTTGTTTGAAAAAGTGTGGGACGCCCACGTCGTGGAGCCGGAAGGGGCCGATAAGCCCGCCGTCATCTATATCGACCTGCATCTCGTCCACGAAGTCACAAGCCCGCAGGCGTTTTCCGAACTGGACGCGCGCGGCCTGAAGGTCCGCCGTCCGGACCGGACCTTCGCCACGCTCGATCACTCGATTCCGACCCTGCGCCCCGACGCCGACGGCAACCGCCCCTACGTCACCGCCCAGGCCAAGACACAGGTCGAAACGCTGGAAGCCAATGCCGCCAAGAACGGCGTCCGCCTGTTCGGCTACGATGCTGAAAACCGCGGCGTCGTCCACGTCATCGGGCCGGAAATGGGCCTGACCCAGCCGGGCTTCACCGTCGTCTGCGGCGACAGCCACACCTCGACCCACGGCGCCTTTGGCTGCATCGCGTTCGGCATCGGCACCTCGGAAGTCGGCCACGTCCTGGCCACCCAGTGCCTGGCCCAGCGCAAGCCAAAAACGATGCGCATCAACATCACGGGCAAGCTCCAGCCGGGCGTCACCGGCAAGGACGTGGCCCTGACCGTCATCGCCACGCTCGGCTTCTCGGGCGGCACCGGCTACGCGCTGGAATATGCCGGCCCGGTCATCGAAGCGCTCGATATGGAAGGCCGCATGACGGTCTGTAACCTGTCGATCGAGGCCGGCGCCCGTTGCGGCATGATCGCCCCCGACCAGAAGACGGTCGAATGGCTGCGCGGCCGCCAGTACGTGCCGCAAGGCGCGGCTTTCGACGAAGCTGCCAAGGGCTGGCTGTCGCTCGCGTCCGACGCCGGCGCTGTCTTCGACAAGGAAATCACCATCGATGGTTCGGCCATCGAGCCCATGGCCACCTGGGGCACGTCCCCGGACCAGGGCGCCGCCATCGCCAAGGGCGTGCCCATGCCGCAAGGCGAGGACGACGAACGCGCGCTAAAGTACATGAACTTTACCGGCGGTGAGAAGCGCGAGGCCGAAAAGGTCGACGTCGTCTTCATCGGTTCGTGCACCAACGGCCGTATGGCCGACCTGCGCGCCGCCGCCGCCATCATGAAGGGCCGCAAGGTCGCCGAAGGCGTGCGCGCCCTGATCGTTCCGGGTTCGGAATGGGTCCGCGTCGAAGCCGAAAAGGAAGGCCTGCACGAGATCTTCCTCGAAGCCGGCGCCGAATGGCGTCTGCCGGGCTGCTCGATGTGCATCGCCATGAACGGCGACTTCGTCCTGCCGGGCCAGTTGGCCGTCTCGACCTCCAACCGCAACTTCGAAGGCCGCCAGGGTCCGGGCTCGCGCACCGTGCTCGCCTCGCCGGCCACTGCGGCGGCCTCGGCCATCGCCGGCCACGTCGCCGATCCCCGTCAATTCATGGCTCTTGAGGAGGCTTGATCCACATGTCCAACCAGGAACCCGTCAACACCTTCTCGTCGCGCATCGTCGTCCTGCCCGAAGCCAATATCGACACGGACCAGATCATCCCCGCGCGCTTTCTGACGACCACGACCAAGGCCGGTCTCGGCAAGGTCGCGTTCAATGACTGGCGCTACAATGCCGACGGCTCGAATAAGCCGCACATCCTGAACACCATCGACCCGACCGAGCACCGCGTCCTGGTCGGCGGCAACAACTTCGGCTGCGGCTCGTCGCGCGAACATGCGCCGTGGGCGCTGATGGACTATGGCTTCAAGGCCGTCATCTCGACCGAAATCGCCGACATCTTCAAATCGAACTGCCTGAAGAACGGCCTCTTGCCGATCGTCGTCGACAAGGCCGTGCACGACAAGCTGCTGGCCAACCCGCAACAGCGCGTGTCGATCGACCTGGAATCGAACAGCCTGACCCTGGAAGACGGCACCGTCATCACCTTCCAGATCGAAGCCTTTGCGCGCCAGTGCCTGCTGGAAGGCGTCGACGCTATGGGCTGGCTGCTGAAGCGTCTGCCCGACATCGAACAATTTGAAAAGACCAACGGAAAGGCCGCGTAATGGCAAGCTTCAATATTGTCGTCCTGCCGGGCGATGGCATCGGCCCCGAAGTCGCCGCCGCCGGCGTCAACGCGCTGAAGACCATCGGCGACGTCTACGGCCACACCTTCAACTTCGAAGAAAAGCGGATCGGCGGCATCGCCATCGACACCGACAACAACCCCTACCCGGAAGACACCGACCGCGCCTGTCTGGCGGCCGATGCCGTGCTGCTGGGCGCTGTCGGCGGTCCGAAGTGGGACTTAGGGAAACAGCGTCCGGAACAGGGCCTGCTGGCCGTCCGTAAGTCGCTGGGCCTGTTCGCCAACCTGCGTCCGATGGACGTCAAGGCGTCACAGGTTCACCGTTCGCCGCTCAAGGCCGAAGTCGTCGAAGGCTCGGACATGCTGATCGTCCGCGAACTGACCGGCGGTCTCTATTTCGGCAGGCAGACGCGCACCGAAACCTCGGCCACCGACGAATGCGTCTACACGGTCGCCGAAATCGAACGCGTCGCCCGTGTCGCCTTTGACGCCGCCCGCAAGCGCCGCAACAAGGTGACCTCGGTCGACAAGGCCAATGTCATCGAAACGAGCCGCCTGTGGCGTGAGACGGTCATCCGCCTGCACCGCGAAGAATATAACGATGTCGAGCTGGAACACGCCCTGGTCGACTCGATGGCCATGCACCTGGTCACCCGCCCGCGCTCATTCGACGTCGTGGTGACCGAGAACATGTTCGGCGACATCCTCTCCGACCTCGCCTCGGTCCTGCCGGGCTCGATCGGCCTCTTAGGTTCGGCGTCGCTGGGCGCTACGGGCAAGGGTCTCTATGAGCCGATCCACGGCTCGGCGCCGGACATCGCCGGCAAGGACCTGGCCAATCCGATCGGCACGCTGAAGTCGGTCGCCATGATGCTGCGCTTCTCGCTGAACCTGATGACCGAAGCCGATGCGCTCGACGCGGCCATTGATGCGGTTGTTGAAAAGGGCGTGCTGACGCGCGACTTGGGCGGTACGGCTTCGGGCTCGCAAGTTGCCCAGGCGATCAACGACCAGATCCGTGAAGCGGCATTGACCAACGCTTAATGGCTACTATTTAAGTTTAAGAGACCACCTCGCAAAGGTGAACTGGCCCCGGCAAGCGCAAGCTTCCGGGGCTCTTTCTATACTGCCTCAGCCTCGCCGGCAGGCATGTGGGGCGGGGGACCGCGTGAAGTTCGCTTTGCGAACGCGCGAGGCGGTGGGGTCTTAGGCCAAAGTTTCGAACGTCTCAACGCCCTCGATCTCAAGGCATTTCAGCCGCGCCGTATCGCCCGCGATCAGGCTGACGCGCGACTTTGGCACTTTCAAAGTTTTGGCGATAAAGACAATAAGGGCGGCGTTGGCCTGCCCTTCGATGGGAGCAGCGCGCACGCGGACCTTCAGGAAGCGGCGGCCGTGTTCGTCCTCATCCCAGCCGTCGATGCGATCCACCGACGCCTTGGGCGTCAGCCGGACGAACAGCCGGCTCACATCGCGACGAGTTGGATCATAGCGGTTTCCGCCGCCGGCAGCAGGTAGATCTTGATGCCCTGGATGACCAGGAAGGCGACCAGGAAGCTGAGGTCGAGCCCACCGACCGGCGGAATAATGCGGCGGAAGGGTTCCAGAATCGGCGCGGTGATCCGGTCCAGCACCTCCATGATCCGCCACACTGCGCCATTGCGCGTATTGATGACGTTGAACGCCACCAGCCAGCTCAGGATGGCGCTGATGATGAGCGCCCATATGATCAGAGAAAACAGGCCATGCAGTATGAAGAAAATAAAACCGATAATCGCGGCCATGCCGTCCTGCCCCTTTTTTTTCGAGTCGCTTAGGAATATAGGCATTTCCGTAAAACGCACAAGTTAAGGACCGCTTGACAGGCCTGTCTTGTGGTTTAAAAGGTGCCCTCCGGATCGGAATGGGGCTATAGCTCAGTTGGTAGAGCGCCTCGTTCGCAATGAGGAGGCCAGCGGTTCGAATCCGCTTAGCTCCACCATTCCGTCACGGCTACCCCCCTCCACACGCCTTTCTTGCCCCGTCTGACTAAATGACGGCCAGGTTCACGCTCATGCTGCGGCGGACGCCCTGGCCGCGAAACGGATACACGCAGTGGAGCATCCATGACGGCCAGAGGTAGAACTCGCCGACCACGGGCTTGACGACAAAGAGGTTTCTCGCGCCTACGGCGGTCCGGCTGTCGATGAATTGCAGGCAGCCGACCGTGTTCTGCCGATGCTTGTCGGCGCGCCACTCGGCTTCGTATCCTTCCGGAACCCGCAGGAACAGCACACAGCTGTAGACGCAGCCCTGATGATAATGCACCGGGTTGAAATCACCGGCGACCATGTCGTTGACCCAGCCTTCCTTGATCTGGATCTCCAGCGTCTTGTCCTTCAATTCCTCGGTATCTTCGTAATTGCCGTAGTTCAGCAGGACGTTCTCACACCGGTAGGTGTAGGTTCGCGCGACGTCGTAAAGGAAATCGCTGAGGTCGGGCATGGCGCGGATAATGTCGGTTATGCGGACTTCGGCCGATACATTTCCGGCCAGGTGCTTCCCCCAGTCCCGCTCGGCCTTTTCCGTTTGCGCCGCCATGATCCGGTCGACGCGGTCATTCAGCCGCATGACGATATCGGCCGGCGCAGTGGCTTTCATAATGAGCGGGCTGAAGGGCGCGACAACCTGCATGCCGTAGTCGGGAGTCATCTGGACGCCTTTCGTTTCAACAGCACTTCAACCTTACGAAGCGATCCTTGGCCGAGACCGATACAGGCTGACCGTTGACCTGAAGGCGCGAGACCGCCTTTGGCAGCCACAAGCCCAGTTCCGCGGCGTCCTGGCCCTGTATCCAGACGTGCGGCTCGGCGCCGTAATCGGCGATCACAAAGCGCTTTGACAGGCTGTCGAGCAGCAGCGTATCCGAATGGCGCAGATAACTGCCATCGGCGACGAACAGGCGTTCGACCGTGGCCGGCGATGGCATGACGCCCGCCTTATAGGTGATGGCCAGCATATAGGCATCGGTTTGCCAACCCGAGAGCGTCACGGTCGCATTGCGGTGGCGGATGCTGCCGTCGGCCTTGAGGTTGAAATAGACGTCCGTCACCTTGCCGTCGCGCCGGATGCGCGCCCCGATCATGTCCTGGCCCGTCAGGCGTTCGATCTGCGGCGCCGGTGCGCCGTCCTCAGGGAGGATCGCCGTCAGGAACTTCTGGCGCTCGGTCTTTTCGGCAGGCTCGAAGGCGTAATAGGTCGTGCGGGTATCCGGAGCGTGGTCCTTGTAGCCCTGCAATTCTCTGAGGCGCATATTTTCCGGGTAATCGGTCGGCAGGCCTGCATCCGGAAACGGTGCCGGGAAGAGCGGGCGGACCCTGACCACCGCATCGCCGTTTTTCACCACCAGGTTCTGGCCCTGGCGTACGGTTTCACCTTCGGTATGAAGCTGGAACGCGAACTGGCCGGGCTCTCTTGCCTTCAGGTCGTCATAGATGAGGATGACCCCGTCAACCCACAGGAAGTGCCGGAAATTACGTGCGAAATAGGCCGAGGTCGGGCCGGTGGCGTCAGCAAAGACGTAGCGGAAGCCGCCAGCGTCAAGCATGTTGGGAATCTGACCCGACAGGTGCGACCCTATGTACGTATCTTCGGCGGGTTCGGCCTTGCCGTTGAACGTCACGACATTGTGGGCGGCGGTCTGGCGATAATATTCGTCATATTCCTTTCGGCCGTAGGACGCATTCCCGGAGTCGATCAGTAACGGCTTGCCCTTATGAAAAAGGACGAATCCACCCGCGTCGGCATGGGAGTGGTTCCAGGTAAAGCCGGAGCGGACCGCCAGCAGGGTCGCATCGTCCTGCCACGCGTTGCGAAGCGTCGCCCACCCCATGCCGCGATACCAGACGCTCAGGGGCATGTCGGTCGGGCGCCCCTCCCCGCCGGCTTCCGACTTGAGGGGCATGTTCACCAGGTATCGCGGCTGATAACGGATATCCCCGCCCGTTCCGGCGGACGCCGATTTCGTGATGTACCAGAGATGGTCGGCCCGCCGGCGTTCGCTTAAATAGTAGTTGGCGACGGTGCGCGAATAGTTCTTGTCAATGCTGCCATCGCCGAAATTGACGTGCAGCAGCTTGTCCCTGGCGGGATAGGCATTGTTGATCAGGAAATCGACGGACTTTTCCAGGACCGGAATATCCACCGGCTTTTCGTTGAACATCTCGCGCCACGCCAACCGGAATTCCAGATAGGTGCCGACCGCCAGCTCGGCATAGTTGACGCTTTCCAGGAAGCCGCCGTCCTGGTCGAAGGTCGCGATCTTCGTTTCGATTCGGCTGCCGTTGAAATTCCACCATTCGACGGACGCGCGTTCCAACCGCGCCAGGTAAGGCATGGCGCGCGCATCGTCACGCGAGATAGCCACAAGGCCGACCCCGGTACCAAAGACGATATGCGCCCACCAGTTATGGCCCATGGTATCGAGGGTGTGAATGCGCTTTCTGCCATCGATCCAGTCATTGAAAACAGGATCCGCCAGCTTTTCGAGGAAGCCCGACGTCAGCGCCTTCCGTTCCGCCAGCGTCAGCGACCCGCGGATGGAGTCGTAGACCAGGCCAAAGGTTTCGCCAGAGAAGCCCATGCCGAGATCGGAATTCCACACGGGATCGCGCTGCAGGAGCGGCGCATCGGTCACCAGGTTTTTCTGCGCGCAGAACGCCTTCAGGGCCTCATGAAGCCGGTCCGCGTAACGGGCCTCGCCGGTCATGCGATAGGCAAGGATCAGGGGTTCAAGGCTGTCGGGCAGTCTGCGGCCGTCCCGCACCGTCTCCTTGAGCGGCAGGTCCACCTGGCGGTCGGCCTCCGCCTTGATCTTTTGCCATTGCCCGGCGACTTCGGCATTGCTGGCAATCCGGCTTTTGAAATCGCGGATGGCTTCATCCGAAAAGGCCAGGTGGACACCGCCGGGTTTGACGAAAATCCGCCGGTCTTCGACTTCGACCGCGCGCTGGTCGGCGGCGAAGGTGACCGCCGGCAATGCGCCCAAGCCGGTCAGGGCAACGGACAGGGAAAAGAGCAAAACGGATTTACGCATGGACTTCCTCGTCTGTTTGGCCGGCGGAATAGTTCCGCCGCCGGTGCGCAACAATAAACGAGCGACCAGTGAAACCTGGTCGCTCGTCTCGGTCCTCCTGACTACGATTAGAAGTCGCGCTTGACAGTCACCCATACCGAGCGCGGGGCATTGCGCTTGAGCAGGAAACCGGCGTTCGGGAGTTGCTCGACCACGTCGTACTGCTGGACGTTGGTGGGATAGCCGGTTTTGATCATCGGATCGTAGGCCGAAATGTACTGGCCATCCAGGGCATTGCGGACGTCGATCATGATGGTCGTCTTTTTCAGGCCTTCGTACTGGACCGAGATGTCCAGATTGTCCTGCGGCGGCAGATAGCGGTGATCAAGCGAGTTGTTGTTGAGCTTGCGCTTGTCCATCCAGCGGTGGCGGAAGTTGAAGCGGACGTCGTCCCACTTGTACGACAGCGTATTGCTGATCGTCCAGTTCGGCGTGCGGGCCAGGATGCCGTGATCGATCCGCAGGATATCGTCGTCCACGCCCTGGCCGTTGGCGCCGGTGTTGAGCCAGACATAGGTCTCGGTCGCCTTGCCGTTGAGGTAGGTGACGGATGACTGCCAGTCCAGGTTCTGCATGACCTTCCACTTGAACCAGGCTTCGACACCGCGCGTGAAGTTCTTGTTGAAGTTTTCCGGGAGCAGATAGGTCGAGACATTGTCCTTGTCGATCGCCGTCGGGTAGTCGTTGATCGCGAAGTTCTGGTAGAAGTAGGTCACCTGGCCGTTGAACTGGCGGTCGCCGAAAATGTAGGCGATCTCGTGGCCGGTGATCAGACCGGTCGGGCCCAGCGGCCGGACCAGGGTCGCCGCCGAGCTGTAGCGGTTGATGACGCCCGCGGCCGGCTGCTTGGCGTCGAGGTAGCGATAATAGACCTTGTGCTTGGGCGAGAAGTTATAGCCGGCGGAGAAGGACCAGTTGGTGATGGACACCTCCTTGTCCGCCGTGATGACTTTCGACGGGGTCTTCACCATGACGACATTGTCGTAGACGGTCAGAGGATTGCCATCCAGTCCGCCATAGGTAAGCGTCGCCGCCGACGGGTCCCGGGTGTCCCAGGTTTCCGAATAGGTATCGGCGTGGAAGTGCGAGTTCTTGATGCTGAAATTGACATCCCAGCGTCCGTCCGACCAACTGATGCCGGCATAGGGCGAAAATTCGGCGATGGTTGCCTTTTGCTGGACCGTCGTGAACGCGCCCGAACCATAGTTGCCCCACCCGCCGGCGTCGGTCAGCTGATAGACCGTGCCGGTATTGGTCACGTAGCGGACGTTCAGGTTCTCGACTCCCTCATGCGCCCAGGCCGACATGCCGAGACCACTGGCCCAGTTTTCATTGAGCTGGTCGGACTTGGCGAGATAGGCGCCGAAGTTGAAGCCCCAGTAATCTCCGGCCCAGTTCGCCGTGAAGGCGGCTTCGACGTCGCGCGACTCGCGGTAATTGTCCTCCATGCGCGTCTGCAGGACGAGGTCCCGCGTACTGGCTTCCGCCGGCACGGTCCCCGACGGGTAGGTGCCGTTGGCCAGCGGCGTCGTCGCCGTGACAACGCCGCCGCGCATGTCGATGTCACGGTTGGGCAGGATGTTGTAGGTGATGCAGCGGCCCGGAGCCGTCGCCGAGGTCACGGTCGGACAGGCGGCGCCCGTGCGGTAATTCGTGCCCAGGTGCGATCCGCCGACATTGTTGGCGACGCGCGCCATCAGGGTTCCGGCTGAGTTGTAGTACTCGTAATAGCCGGGCGTGCGATCAAGGTTGTTGATGTTCAGGCCATAGCGTTCGCGGCCGGCGCCGGCGGCATCGAGCGAGACGAGATCCTGCGTCTTGAAGCCCTGGCCGCGATAGGTCGACGTGTTGAGCCGGAAGTTGCCGCCGAAGGCCCAGCGGCCGTTCGTCTGGTGATCCCAGCGCACCCAGGCCGCGTCCTGCTTGTAGCGGAAGCCCTTCGATGGATCGAGCGTGTGCGTTCCCGGCCGGAAATAGTTCGGAACGGTCTGCTGTCCACCCTTCAGCCAAAGATTGAGATCGCGCGGAAACCCGGCGATCGGCTCCGAATTTTCATAGCCGTAGGCCGGCTGGAAGAAGGCCGTGAGCTCGGCATTGGTATCGTCAAGATGCTTGAAGGTCCCCTTGAAGCTGCCGGAACCGTTGGCGGTTTCGTACTTCTTGACCCAGTTCAGCTTGAGCATGCCGCCGTCATTGAGATTGTAGCCGGGATCGACCTGGCCCGTCGACGTGCGATAGAAGCCGCTGAGCGAGAAGCCGAGATCGCCCGCCTTGTTCAGCCACCCGTAATAGCCCTGAAGCTCCTTCCACGACAGGTGAAGGTCCTCGCCCTCGAAGCCGACCTTGGCGATGATATTGGCTTCATTGCGGATGTCGCGGGTGATGTAGTTGAAGGTCGACCCCATGCCGGTCGTGATGGCCGTGGCCGAAGACCCGCCGCGCACCGACTCGACGCGTCCGGTCGACGGGTCCGTGCGGTTGAAATAGCCGTCCTGGAAGCCGCTGAACTTGAAGGGAACGACCGGCAGGCCGTCTTCCAGGATCGTCGTCCAGAAGTAGCCCGAGGTATTGGCGCCCGTGCCCACCGTCATGCCGCGGGTGAAGACTTCGTTGCGAGCGACGCCGTCATTGGTTTCCACCACCACGCCCGGCATGTCGCGCAACATATCGTCGGCACTGATGGGCGTAAATTTCGACATGTCATCTTCGGTCAGGACCGAGTAGGACGAGTTTGCCTTTTTCGCCTTGGTCTTCACGGGGGAGCCGGTGACGATGACGACATCATTGCCTTCGCCCTCGCCGGCCGGTGCATTCGTCGTCTGCGCGGCGGCGGCGCCGGCCGATACCAACCCGATGCCTATGGCCGCGACCAATGCGAGGCGCGAAACATGCACAGGTTTACCGTGCCCGATAGGGGCGAGTGTCTTTTTCATCCTGTTTCCTCCCAGCGGGCTGTCCGCCCGACACGTTTTTTGACCCCCGCCCCGCTTCCGAAGCGGAAAGTTATCGATAACAACTTTACCCGTCCGGGCGCCGAGTTCTGATATCGTTATCAGATATTTTTTGCGCCTGTCAACGCCGCCAAACGCGAGAAAGCCACTTCCGGCACTCGTATGCGTTGCCTCAACGTGCAATCCGCGCGACATAACCTTTGATTAATAAAGGAATTTTATGCACACTTGCTGCCTTGTTGCCAATCCGACACATTCGAGCACTTGTTCGTTACGCATCAAAACACCTGATACCAATATCTGATATCGATATCTAGCAGCTCCGCGATATCTCAAGCCACACATGACTTACGGGCCTTTAGGTGAAAGGGCCGCTTCGCCCCTGGCAAGCGTTCGCGTGATCCATTGCCCGGCCAGCTCCGGCCACTGCCCGTGGGTGCCGTCAAGGTCACGCAAGGCAAATCCGTGCGGCGCGTCGGGGAAGATATGCGCCTCGACATCACCGCCGGAGCGTCGCATTGCCGTAAGGAAGTTGAGAGCGTGCTCAAGCGGAACCGGTTCGTCGCGCAGGGCGTATACCAGGAAGGCCGGAACAGCGGGAATACCGTGCGGTTCGCCCGCCACGCCGATCGGCCAGCGATCGTAGAAGGCCTGTTTCTCGACCGGAGGATAGTCAGGCTTGCCGGCCGGCGCCTTGTAATTTCGATGATTGGCGTTCAACGGCGCATATCCCACGATCAGTCCGGCCGCTCGCACCGGGTGGTCCTGGCACGCCATGACGCCCGCCAGGTGACCCCCGGACGAAAGGCCAACGTGCAGAAGCGGCAACTGCGGCAACCACTGCAGATAGTCCAGGCACGCCAGGCCATCGGCCCGCGCAATGTCGGAAGGCCAGGTTTTAAGGCTCAACGGATCGGCCTGGCCGGGCAGGCGATGCGTGACGACATAGGCGTCGACGCCAAGCCCGGCCAGCCATAACGCGACCGCGACACCTTCCTTGTCATGGACGAGATCGAGATAGCCGCCGCCGGGATAGACCAGCGCCCTGGCGCGCGGCGCATTGGGCGACCGGTAAAGATGCAGTTCCAGGCGGCTCACCGCATAGAACCGGCGGTCGGGCCAGACACCTTCCAGCCGGTTCGGCGCCCCTTCGGACAGCACAATCCGCTCATCCGCCTCCATTAGACCTTCGACGCTTACCCGCTTCACTTCCGGCATGACATTCTCCCGCACGCGTGATCCGGTCCATACTGAGCGAGAAAGATATCGATATCAATATCCCGGCCTCCTAGTTCCCAAGAATGCTCGTTGCCTTCACTCAGACTAGGCTCTTGACAACAGCGTTTGAACGAATGATTTTGTTATCGATATCAGAACAAGCTGACATTGAACGGCCGGCGGGAGGCAAGATGACACGAAAAACATTCCTGGCGCGCAGGCCGGGCCAGGCCGTCTTAGATCGGTATGATTTTAAGTGGAAACATCATACCGATCTAAGTTTTTGTTTTGTCGCGATATTTAAGGCGAAAACCCCAAAGACGCTTCTTGGCACTTTTCGCCATATCGCTCTAGGCGCGCTCTCGGTTACACTCCTCGGCACGGCGATACCATTGACCGGTTTGGCCGCCATGCCCACCGACATCCTTGTTTTCGGCGATGAGGCCTCCGAACGCGCCCACCTCGTGACGGCGGAGACCAGCGACGTGATCCGCGGCGGACTTGGGCAACCGGCGCGAAGACTGCTGCCCCTGAAGCCGGGGCCAGGCAATACGCCAGGCAATACGGATGAATGGCGCGGCGGGTCCGTTGCCTTCCAGCTCAAGGTCGAGGGCGGCCGGCAGAATTACCTGACGGTCCGGTTATGGGGCTCCGACGATTCCGCCAACCGGGCAACGCTCTATTGCGACGGCAAACAGGTCGGCTATCGCCAGCTGAGCGACATCGACATCCTCGACCAGGGCACCCACGGCAAGGTGAAGCCCGGTCATTTCCACTATGTGACGCATCCCCTCCCCGTGGCCCTGACCGCCGGCAAGTCCCGCATCAGTTGCCATATCCGGGCGACCGGCCCCATCTGGCGGTACGGCGGCGATATCGCGAAGTTTCAGCGCGCCATGACCGAGCCGTCGCGCGGCTTCTATGCCCTGGCCGTCCACGCCGATAAGATGGCGCCCTCTTTCGGAGACGACGGCAGGCCCGCGCCCTATCCGATAAACCCTTCCACATCGCCTGAGGTGCTGACCCGGGTGAAGGCACGGGTCAATGACCAGATCAAACAGCTCTGGCGGCTGCGAGGCCGCGCGCCGCACCAGATGGAAATCAGCTTCCTTGCAAAGACCTATGAGACCGAATGGACCGACGGCTATCATCGGCCGGAAACCGTCGCCGCCATCCTTGCCGGCGCCGACGCCTATTATGCGCGGTTCCTGGCCAATCCCGACATAGCACTGAACGACGTCAACACGCCCAACCCCGGATGGTTCGGTTTCGGCCTGCTGGGTGAGGCGCTTAAAATCGTCGGGCCGCACATCCAGACGGAGCTGGACCAGCCCCTGACCGGGCCGGGCGGCCACCCTATCCGACGCCGCGACGCCTATGAGGCCATGTTCCTCCATAGCCTGGACTGGAACAGGAAGCACCGCCGGCTGTACACCAACCAGTCAATGATCAAGGACCTTTACGGCATCTGGAACAACAACGAAGGCCTGATCGCCATAGGCAGCGCCCGGGCTGAGCCGCGAGACCGGCTTCTGCCGTTCTTCTACGAATCGATCGGCCTGCGGCCCTGGACCGGCAGCCTGAACGACAAGGGCGAGCCAACCTATGCCGCGGCCGAGGGCGATGCCCGGTTTTCCGTCCCAAAGAACTACTTCGAAACCACCCGCAAGGGCCTGACCAAGGAACTGGGCTATGTCGGAGGATATGGCGAGGTCCTGGACTGGGTCGCGGAAATTTACGACGCGACACGCCCCGCCAGGGGGCAGGCCGGTGACGCCATGATCCGCGATCAGCTGGTGAAACTCGCGCAGGCGCGGGCGGTTTTCCGCATCCCCCACGCCGACGGCGACGGCTTCCGGTCGATGCGCCTGGAAACCGGGATCGGCTGGCGGGACATGCACTATCCTGGCGACGTCATATACGGGCAAAGGCCGTCCTGGGACGCCTCGCCGCTCCAGGTCGCCGTCGCGACACAGGATCCGAAGCTGATTGCCTACGCCCAGCAGCAGATGGCGGACAACCAGCTGTTTCCAAGCATCGAACACATGATGACGACAAAGACCCTGCGCGCCACCATCGGGCTGATCGACGTCATCGAAGACTATGAAACGCTTCGCCGATTGCCCCCGCAGCCCTATCGCCTGCCCATGTCGGAGGGCCAGCCGGACTTCGTTTTCACGGACGAGGAAAACGGCGTCGTCGCCGTGAAAAATGGCGGCGACATCCTGTATGCGTCCCTGTACTGGCGGGCAAACTACGCGATCAGCGGTGTCGGCCGGGTGCATTACATCACGCCTGAAACCGACCGGATCGCTACCGTGGCTCTGGACCGGCAGGAATTCGAACCCAGCGGCCTCTATTTCACGCGCCCCAACAATCCGCACATTAATGGCATGCGCTTCACCGTCAAGTATCCCGACGATGGCGACGTCTGGACGGCCGGTGAGCAGAACCCCGTCGCGAAACTTCCGGAAGGCACGCAATATATCCCGGGCGAGGACAGCCCCTATGCCGGCCGCGCGGATTTTTACCAGCTGACCTACGGGCCTTACCTCATCGCGATCAACGCCTCCGCGGCCAAGTCCTTCGACGTGGCCCTGCCGGCCCGGACACAGCCCGTCAAGGAACTGGTCACCGGCGCCGTCGTTCCACCGGCGATACCGGCGCTGGCGCTGAAACCGGGAACGACCGCCGTCATCTTCCTCGGTGACGAAAAATGAGACACCTTGTGACACAGGGCTTTGCGTCCCTCGCGGCAAAGGCATGCCGAGCGCATCCGTCATCTCGGATCTTTCACAGGAGACCACCATTAAGGCCGTCCGGATCGAGAACCTGACCATTGCGGGCAGCAAGGTACGGGCCTCCGGAGAGGGAAATTTCAGGATCGGACCATTCGTCGAAGGACTGAATTTCGCGGATTAGCAAGCGTTCGTTACAGCATGACCATGAAGGGACATTTTGCTGAATAGCTGCGTGCAAGATATTTCGCGGCGTGGTTTTTGGGGCGGCGGGGCGTCTCACGCGCCTGTTCTTCGCGCAGCATTTTCAGGGTTACCGGCTCAAGCCGAACCCTGCGGCGATGATTGCCGGCAATCGTAATGACGATGTCCTTTGACTTCTGGCCTCCGGTCACCATCCAGCCAAGTCTCGGCAGGCGCAGCTTGTAGTCCCGCCGCTCGACGGGCAACGATTCCGCTTCGGCGTTCCAGAACGGCGCAGCGTCATCAAACATCATTGCCAGGACGAGACTCCGCAGGCCCCAATGGCTGCTGCCCGGTCCTGTATAACCGTCGATGAGCCTGGGGTCATTGCCGAAATAGCCCATGGTCAGGGTTCCGTCTGTCAGGACGCCTCTGCGCACGAAATAGTCCCAGACAGCCGCGAGCGCACGCCTGGCCAGTCCCGGCCAGTTCCCGGTCGGGGTCAGATGCGCGGCGGCGAGGACTGGCACGGGAACGGCGGTGCGATAGCACACGCTTCGCCCCATGATCGGAATCCCCTCCGGGGAGATCAGGTGGGCCGTGAGATCGCCGGACTGCCGGATGGCGTCGTTCAGAAACCTACTATCAAGCGCGGGCGCCAGCTGTCTCAGCCAGAACAGGTCGTAGGTAATGCCCCAGCAATTGTAGAAATCGATACCTTCTGGAATATCGAAGAACCAGCCGCGCTCGCGGTAATGCAGGCGTTTGAATTCAAGATAGTTTTCATAACCGTCAGGCGCCGGCCAGCCGAGCGCGTTCAGGGCGGCGTTGACGACGTCCGGGAACAGCAACCAGTTGTTCCGTACGCGGATTTGGGATCCGTTGACCTGCAGGAGCCAGGTGGCGACCCGTTCCCGCTCGGCGCGGCTCCACCTGTCCCACAGCTGGTTCCGGCTAAGCCAGACGGTGCGCGCAATGTCGGCGGCCTCGACCATGCGCTGGTCGTCGTCCGCCATATCTCCCCAATAGTCCGGGCTGGCCGGATCGGTTCCCCTGAGGAGCCCCTGCGCAAGGCTTTCGATGAGATCCCTGCCTTCGAAAACCCCCGGACGGCCGGAATGAAGCCATGCGGCCAGCAGGGGCGCGGTACGCGCAAAGCCCTCCAGTCCGGTTATCCGATGGCCGCGGATGCTCGGCATGCCGGGATAATGCACACGCGCGAAGCCAGGGATGGCATGCCGGTAGAAACCGGCGACGAAATAGCCGAACAGCCGGGTAAAGCGGGCCAGGTCATCGCCGGCCTGGCTGAGGAAGCGATTGGCAATGCGGCGATCCTCGGCGCCCGGAGGCCGTATCGGTATAAAGTCGCCGTATCCCTCGACGGCCGATGTCCCAAGTTCGACCATGACCCCGGTATCTCCACAATGGCACAAAAAGAAACCGCAGCTGAATTGAGCTGCGGTGGCAGAAGTTAATCATCAAACCTAGGGAGCGATTTGATGATCCAGGAAAGGGTGGAGGCAAGTCGTAGACCTAACCCGCCGCAATCACCCATCATGCCAAGTTATTGACACAACATCACAAATAATGGCAGCCCCACATCAATACTCAGATGACAGGGCTGCCGTACCTTCACCCTTAGCCGCCGAACTTATAGCGCAGGCTGATATTGTAGTTCCGGCCGTTCAGATAGTGCTGGCGCTCGATATCGGTCTCGTAGCCATTCGGCTCACCGACGTTCCGGTTCAACGCGCTGTCCGTCAGGTTGAGCGCGTTCAGCGAGACGGTCAGTTGCTCGTTGATCTTGTAGTTCAGCGAGGCGTCCAGTACGCCATAGGCCTTGATGTAGCGGCCATCGATCGGATTGGTCGCCGCGCCGAACAGGATCGCGTCGGACCGCCAGGTGTAGACGACACGGGCCGAAAGCTTGCTGTCTTCGTAGATGCCCGACAGGCTGTAATTGTGCTTCGACTGCATCGGCTGGGGCAGGACGACGAACCGCGGGGCGGCCGCCGTACCGAAGTTCACCGGCAGCGCCGTATCGACATAGGTGTAGGAACCCGACACGCCGAAGTGGCTCCAGATGCCGTCCAGGTCATCGAAGAAGTACTGGCCCGCCAGTTCGATCCCCTTGACCCAGCCCGGCTCGGCATTGATCGTGCGCGTGACCAGGTATTGGGGCGACGGACAGCCGGTCGGCGTCACCGGCGTCGGCGCCGGCGCGCCCGCGATCGTTTCACAGGTGGCGATGCCGTAGAAGAAGCTGTCGATGTCCTTCTGGAAGAGGGCGGCCGACAAGTAGTTGGTGCTGCTGAAATAGCGCTCCAGCGACAGGTCGTAGCTGTCCGCCAGTTGCGGCCGCAGGTTCGGATTGCCGGCGCCGCCCGTGCCCGACGTCGTCGAATAGGTCAGGCTGGGGTTGAGCTGGTCGAGGCCCGGACGCGTCAGGCCCTTGCCGTAGCCGAAGCGCAGCAGGAAGTCCGGCGCGAAGTAGTAGGTCGCGTTCAGCGATGGCAGCGTGTTGCTGTAGGAGGTCGTCTGGCTCAGGCCGGTGCTGGGCAGGCCGGCGATGGCATGGCCATCGGTCGTGACGTAGCGCACGCCGACATTGCCCTTCAGCCGGGCGTCGAACAGTTCGAACTCGCCCATCAGGTAGACGGCATTCGTGTCTTCTTCGACAAAGCGGCGGCTGGCCACGGCCTCGGGCAGCGAGGCGTCGGCCGGAATGCCGGCTTGCGGGAAGCGGTTGCGGATATTGTCACCCAGCAGCGCATCGGAATCGACCGCCAGGAAGCCGCCCGGATAACCGGCATCGCCACGCATGAAGTTGCCGGGCGTGGTGATGAACAGGTCCTGCACGCTGGTGCCATAGATGGCGTTCGAGAAGTCGCCCGCCAGCACCAGGCCGTTGGTCGTCAGCGGCTTGGCCGAAACGTTGAAGTTCTTGAACATGCTTTCCTGGTGCGCGTTACGGAAGCCGAACTTGATCGCCTTCAGGGCGCCGTCGAACTCGTACTTGCCGCTGAGCGCGATCGCATGACCGCTGTCGTCCCAGACCGAGTGATTGCCGTTCTGATAGTCCTTGAGGACCCAGTTGGCCGGATCGGCGAGACTGGCCCCGACGATATCGAACGTATGCGGGGCGCCGTCGACGCCACGGACGATATTCCACGTCTTGCCGGCACCCGACACCATGTTGATCGACCGGTTGTCGACCGTCCGGTCGGCCTTGATGTACATGACGTCCGCCTTGAGGCTGAGGCGCGCGGTCGGCGACCACTCGACGCCGCCGGCGGCCGTCCAGGTCGTATAGGGCGTATGCTCGTCGCCGCTGACGGAGGTCAGGCTCGAGTTCAGGAAGGTCGCGCCCGACAGGCGCTTGGAAACGAGGACGTCGTCGCTTCCGCCGTTGCTGTTACGGTTGGCCAGGCCTTCGGTATACTCGAACGGCGACGTCGTAAGGCCTTGCACCGTCTGGCTGTCGACCGAGTTCAAACCGCGGTAGTTCTGGTGATACTGGTAGTAGGTGTAGTTGTAGTCGGCGTAGAAGCGTAAAGACTCGTTGACGCGGTAGTCGGCGGCGAGGCTCAGGCCCTTGCGCGTACGATAGATGGTCTCTTGGAACTGGTTGTTCGTCAGCGCCGTGCCGACCATGACATTGCTGATCTGGTCCGCGGTCAGGCCGGTCAGGTTCGGCTGGTTTACACCCGTGGTCGGGACATTCGCCAGGAACCAGGTATCGGAACGGCCGGCATAGGCTTGATTTGCCCCCGCAGTCGTCGCGTATTCGGCGCTGTCGGCGCGGATGGCGCGCTTGAAGTTCGGACCGCCATTGGCCGGGTTGTTGTCCGAGCGCCCGGTGCTTTCCGACGTCACGGCCGCGGCCAGGAAGCCGATACGGCCGCCGTCCGCCAGATCCCACTTGTTGGCGAACAGACCAAACACTTCCGG
The DNA here is from genome assembly GCF_017875235.1 of Asticcacaulis solisilvae. Classification (GTDB taxonomy): domain Bacteria; phylum Pseudomonadota; class Alphaproteobacteria; order Caulobacterales; family Caulobacteraceae; genus Asticcacaulis; species Asticcacaulis solisilvae_A. Next base: position 464,959 of record NZ_JAGGMI010000001.1, read on the forward strand.
ATCCGAGCCGTTCTCCAGGTCATTATAGCGCAACGTCGCGCCCAGGGAGACGGTCAGGCGCTTGAAATCGCTGGGGTTGCGCGTGCGGATATTGACCAGACCGCCGATGCCGCCTTCGATATGCTCCGCCGACGGGTTCTTGTAGACGTCGATGCCGGCGATCATGGCCGGAATGGCGCTTTCGACGTTGAATTCGCGGTTGCCGGCGGTGAAGTAGACGCGGCCGTTGATCTGGGACGCCGTCTGGCCCGACAGGCCGCGAATGGTGACGCCCGAACCGGCGCCAACGGGCGAAGCGCCCTCGCCCGCATACCGGTAGCCCTGGACGCCTGGAATACGCGTCAGGGTCTCGGACACGTTGTTGTCGGGCAGCTTGCCGATATCTTCGGCTGTAATCGAATCGACGACTTCGGACGCATTTCTCTTCAGCGAGACGTTCGAGCGCGCGCTGGCGCGCATGCCGGTGACGACGACCACATCCTCGGACGCGGTGTCACCGGTCGCCGGCACGTCCTGGGCATAGGCGCCGGACGCCATCAGCGCCGCGAGCAAGGCCAGGCCCGATACCTGCCCCAACGCCTGCATTGAAAAAGACCGGATATTCTTCATTTGGTTTCCTCTTTTTGTTCGCGGTGGTCGTCAGCCTGTGGCCGCGCCCGCACTCTTATCGTTTCCGCCGCCCCAAGGACGGATGCTGGATTGTCTCGCACCAAAAATCAGGATCTTTCTGATATCGATACCAGTTATTTTCGAAATACACCCGGCTTCAGAAGGCGTCAATCCGGCAGCACGTACCACAAATCGACATGAGACATTTTAAACACATTTATCTATGCAAATAATACCATTTGATAACGTTGTCACTATGGGATATGTTGAATATTGTATTGATTTATAATAATAAATTAAATTTTTCAAATGTCGTACAATTAAATTGCCCAGGCGATTAAATCATCGCTTCAAATCACCGGAATTTCATATCCTGGGACTTTGTCGCCGGCAAAACCATCGTCCGCCGGAGCTTAATTTGCGGAAAATGAGACGGTACAAAGTGACAGGGCTTCGACAATTTGATATCGATATCCAAAACAACCGGACAGCCCGCTGACAGGGCGCCGAAAACCACAGGAGATGCCGCATGGGCAAGAGGACCTTCATCACCGCCACAGTGTGTTTGCTGACGGGCATAATGGCGGCGGGCGCCGAAGCGGCGACATCCCAGGTCGAGGTGTTTCCCTTTCCCCAGCCCGTCCGTTACAGCCACCACAATGACGATTTCACCGTCCGCGTCCGCACGCCCGGCGGCCCATGGCAGGACCTGTACGAATACAACGTCAAGGTCGACTACGACCGGCCGCAAAAAGACGCCTCCATGGTCTACTTCAATTTTGACGGCCCCGTTGAGGTCTCTATCCAGAAGAACAACGGCGCCTTCTCGAAAGTCGATATTCGGCCGACCGCCAAGGGGGTGAAACACACCGTCAAGGATGGCATCGTCTATTTCACCCTGCAAAAGCCGGAGAACCTCAGCATAGAGTTCGATGGTGATCGCCATCACAACCTCCACCTCTTCACCCACGCCATCCGGCGCGACTGGCCGGCCTTTCCGCAGCGCCCGGCCTCGCCCTACGATATCGGCCAGGCGAAGACACCCGACCTGACCCAGCCCGTCGTCTATTTCGGCCCGGGCATCTATTCCGGCGAACTGCGGCTTCGTTCGAACACCACCGTCTATATCGACGGCTCGGCCATGTTGCGCAGCCCGCTGATCATCGACGGCGTCGAAAACGTGAAGGTGATCAGCAACGGCCTGTTTGACGGCGCCGGCGGAATGCAGATCCGGAACTCCAGAAAGATCACGCTGGACGGGCTGATCTTCTTCAATCAGACCAATGGAACCATGGCGTGCCACGCCTCCCAGGATATCGAGGAACTGAATATCCGCACGATCGGCGGCGGCCAGTGGTCCGACGGCCTAGGGCATTTCGGCTGCCAGCGGGTCAGGATATCCGGCGCCTTCATCCGCACCTCCGACGACAACATCACCCTCTATAACCACCGCTGGGACACCTGGGGCGACACGCGCGACGTCACCGTCACCAACTCGACCCTGTGGGCCGACATCGCGCACAATGTCATGATCGGCATCCACGGCAATACGCCATCCCCCGCGCACCCGGCGCCCGAAGTGATCGAACACGTCGTCTTCCGCGACATCGACGTGCTGGACCACGACGAGGACGAGGACGATTACCAGGGGGCCATCGGACTGATGGTCGGCGACGACAATCTTGTCCGCGACGTTACGTTCGAAGACTGGCGCGTCGAGCGCATCGAGGAAGGCAAGCTGTTCAGCCTCCAGGTCCTCTACAATAAGAAGTACAATACCAGCGCCGGCCGGGGTATCGAGCGCGTCACGCTTCGCAACATCGCGTACACCGGCAAGGGCGCGGCGACCGCTTCTCTCATCCGGGGCTACGCGCCCGACCGAGCCGTGCGCGACATCACGATCGACAATGTGACCGTTGCCGGAAAGAAGATCACGGGCGCGGAGCCGGGGCTGCTCGACATCGGCGCATTCGTCGAAGGCGTCACTTTCAAGTAAGGTCTATCTAGATCGGTATGATTTTAAGTGGAAACATCATACCGATCTAAGTTTTAGTTTTGTCGCGATATTTAAGGCGAAAACCCCAAAAAACGCATCTTGGCACTTTTCGCCATATCGCCTAGCGGCCGGCGCCTCAGCGTCGGCCGCTTTCGCGACTACAGCCGCTTGTCCGGCGCAGGTCCCGTGGAGCCCCGGTGCATCAACATGAACTTCATCAGCTGATGGGTCGGCCGGCTGTCCTCGCCCTGCTTCAGTTCCCGAATCTTGTCGTGGATGGTGCCCACGGCGCTGCGGCCCATGGCCACGATCGGCTGATGCACAGTGGTGAGCTGGGGCCAGACCGTGGTCGCGACCGGCGTATCGTCAAACCCACACACGCTCAGCTCATCGGGTATCGAAATCCCCATGCCATGGGCGACCGCCAGCACCGCCGCCGCCATGTCGTCGTTCGAGGCAAAAATGGCTGTCGGCCGGTCGTCCCGGTCGAGCAGGTCGCGGCCAACCTCCAGGCCCGACTTATAGGTGAACTGGCCCTGCAGGACGAGGTCTTCCGCCAGCGGTAGGCCGGCTTCCAGAAGGCCGGCCAGGAAGCCCTTGTAGCGCACATCGGTCGGCGTGTGGCTGGGGTCGCCCTTTATGAAACCGATGCGGCGATGGCCGAGGTGAACGAGGTGCCGCGTCAGGGCCAGCGCCCCCTGAAAGTCGTCTATTCGCACCGCCGACACGTCCGGCAATGGCCGGGCCGTCGCCAGGGCCAGCACCGAGATACCGGCGCGCTTCAGCATTTGGACGGTCGGCTCAGAGTCGCACAACGGCGGCGGCAGGATCACGCCATCGACACCGGCTTCTACCAGCCTGTTGACCGCATTCTTTTGGGATTGCAGGCCGCCGCACTTTTCGAGGATCAACTGGGCGCCGAGCTTCGACGCGTGCTCAAGGCCGCCGAGCATGATTTCATTCAGGTAGGATGCAGACGGGTGGGAATAGAGAATTCCGATACGGACGCCGCCAACGCCCGCACGCGTCGACTGGGCGGCGACATTGATCGAATAGTTCAGCGCCTTGATCGACGCCAGGACGCGCTCCCGCAGCGGTTCCCGTACATTGACATTCTGGTTGATAACGCGCGACACGGTCATGGACGAGACGCCGGCATGCCTTGCGACGTCGTGAATCGTAATGTTGCCGCCCTGATCCGGCGCCACCTTGTTTTTCAACGCTTTTTCCTTGCGCACCGTATCTACCCTTAACCCGCTCGTCATTCGGTCACGGCGAAACCTTCGAACTCGGCATATCCGACGCGCGTCGCCACAAAGGCAGGCGTTCCGGAAGCCGCCTGGGCAAATAGTCCGACCTGCGTGCCGACCCAGCGTCCCGGCTGGGTCGTCATGCCCGGCCCGATAGATGTGAATGTCTTCCCATCGAGGCTGAAGCTGAAGGTCACGCGCGCGTGGGTCGAACGCAGCATGGACGGCCAGTAATCGGGAAAGTTCGGAACGGGCTCCGCGACCGTCACCGGTTCGAACCTGACGCGCACCCAGACGGGCCCCTCCACCTTGACCGGCGCCGTCAGCACCGTCTCGGTCCCACCGGCATTGGCGCGCGGGCGGTTGACCTGGACCAGGCGAACCCCGTCCGCGGTCTTTTCGAGACCGATCCAGCCGTAGTCATAGCCCAGCACCAGCAGTCCCGCGCGTTCTCCCGGCAGATTGGCCGCCAGCGACAGCCTGGTCGTCGCGCTGAACGTCATGCCCGGAAGCTTCTGGGTCAGCAGGTTGCCGGCTTCCCAGAGATTTGCCGACGAGGAAACGGCCTTCAGCCGCAACCTGCCCTGGACCGACCGGTCGACCCAATCCTCGGCCGGATTTGCGCTCCACTGCCAACCCAGATGATAGCCGTTGGCGAAATCGTCACTAACGACGGGTACGGCGACGGGTTGAACCGGCGCCGCCGGCTTTCTGAAACCATGGACCGGCTGGCCGAACGCGGCGCCCTTCTGGCGCTGACCAATAACCGGCCAACCGTCCTTGCCCCAGGCCATCGGCTCCAACAGCACGCGGCGGCCATAGGAATCGGTGTCCTGGAAATGCAGGAACCAGTCTTCCCCCGAAACGGTGTCGACCCAGGCGCCCTGGTGGGGACCGTTCAGCTCCGTATCCCCCTGGTCCATCACGCTGCGCCCTTCGTACGGGCCCAGGATCGCCCGCGAGCGGAAGACGCCCTGCCAGCCGCCCTTGACGGAGCCGGCGGGCGCGAAAATGTAGTACCAGCCGTCGCGCTTGTAGAGCTTGGGCCCCTCGGTCGTGAACCAGGGTTTAAGGCCCTGCGACGTCTGAACCTTGGGCAGCTTGTCGCCTTCTATGACATTGACGCCGTCGTCGATTGTCCGGGTGCCGTCGCCGCTGAGCTTCTTGATCCGGATGACATTGCTGAAGCCGGCCCGCGATCCGGCAAACGCCATCGCCAGGTAGCCCTGTCCGTCGTCATCCCAGAACGGCGCCGGGTCGATGGCGCCCTTGGTTGAATCGACCAGGACCGGAGCGGTCCAGGGCCCTTTCGGGTCCGTCGCCGTCACGACATAGATGCCGAAATCCGGATCGGGGTAATAGATCATGAATTTGCCGCCATGATGGCGGATCGCCGGCGCCCACACGCCGCCACCCCGGCGCGGCACCGCGTGATGGGCGTCGGGCACATTCCGGCTCAGGGCGTGGCCGATCAGCGTCCAGTTGACCAGGTCTTTGGAATGGAGGATCGGAAGCCCCGGCACGTTGGTGAAACTCGACGCCGTCAGGTAGTAGTCCTCGCCGACCCGGACGACGTCCGGATCGGAATAATCGCCCTGCAGCACCGGATTGCGGTAGGTGCCGTCGCCCTGGTCGGGCGTCCAGATGCCCGCCGGCATGCTGTGGTCCGGGCGGACCAGCGGCGGTTCGGCGGCATGGGCCGCCGTCACAGTGGAAAGGCCGAACAGGCCCGCGAGGAGGAGCGGCTTCAACAGCATGCTTTATGTCCTCGTAAACCGGATGGCCTGCCCACCGGCTGCGTTCAGTTGCAGCTTCAGCTGCGTCGCCGCCGTGACGGCATCCGTCTGGATGACGACCGGCGTCCTGTTGGCGGGGCGGCTGAGTTTGCCATCCATGTACCGTGTGGCCGACCAGTTGCCCTGGCCGAGAAAAGCCAGGTCGATCTCGACGCGGCGCTCCATCTCATTGGTGATGGCGCCCAGGTACCAGGCGTCGCCGCTGCGCCGGGCGATGATCACATATTCGCCGATCTCGCCCGCGATGGCGCGGGTTTCGTCCCAGGTCGTCGGAACGGCATCGAACCAGGCCAGCTCAGGCCAGGGCTTGCTCGCATACTTCTCCGGCTTGTCGTACCAGTAGAGCATCGACAGCGGACTGTAGCAGGTGACGGCCAGCGCCAGCTGGTGCGCATTGGTCGTCTGGTTGCGTTCCTCGGCGTAGCAGATCGTGTAATCGATCGGTCCGACAATCGACCGGGTATAGGCCAGGGTGACATTGTGACGGGCCGGCGGGAACTGCTCGTTGCCCTTGACGCCTTCAAGCGTCAGATAGTTCGGCAGGGTGGTCTCAAGGCCGGCGGGCCTCAGATTGTCATGCAGGTTGACGACCATGCCGTGGTCGCCGAACGCCTTGACGACCTTGTAGATGAAATCGACATCGACCTGCCGCCCCTCCCACATGAAGCCAAGCTTGACGCCCGCCACGCCCCACTTCTGGTACAGCCGGCACATGTCCTCGAGCGCGCGGGTCACCGCCACGCGGTCGATATAGAGCACGACCCCGATGCCCTTCGCCTTGGCGTAGTCGATGACCTTCTGCAGATCGAGCGCGGCGATGGGATAGGTCGGCTCCGAGGCATCCGTGCCGTCGCCATACCAGTGCGCATCGAACAGGACGTACTTGATCCTGCGCGCTTCAGCGAAATCCACTGCGCGCAGGGACGCCTCGGTCGAATAGGGCTTCATGATGCGAAACATGTGCCCTGCCTTGATCCACGACACGTCGCCCAGTTGGTTAGGCGTCGCCAGGGTCGGGACGACGTGATGGCGTTCGATCAGGCCCTTGGCGCTGTCCGCCACCATGACGACACGCCAGGGGGTTTTCTGGCCGATCTCGATATCGAATTCCGGCTGCGGCGGCGTATCGTCCTGGCCTCCCCAGCCAGTCGCCCGGCCGGGATAGGTCATAAGGTGAGACACAATGGCCTGTGCCGACAAGGGCGCCGCCATGCACCTCGGATAATGCAGGCGGTCAGATTCCGCCACCACGGTGTACAGCCCGTTGCCGACCTCCACGGTCAGCGGCAGGTCCGCCAGCCGTCCCTTGTCGGAGGATGCGGTCAGGTCGGGATGTTCCAAGGGCGCCATCGCGGCCTGGGACGAGACGTGGACATCGCCTTCGTCGCGGCTCGCATAGACGCGGGCGGCGGCCGGGAACTGAAACAGGGTGCGCTCGCCCGCCAGCCTGACGGTCTTCGTGCCCGGGGCGTCCAGGATTTGATAGCGGACGGCCGCGGCGCCGTTCAGCACACGGACGATGATCGCGAACCGAATCTTCGCCCCGCGGTCGAACAGCGTCAGGGTGAACTCGTTCGACGACTGGTCGTAGCGGCTCGACTGGCCGTGAAGCGGCGCCCAGCTTCCGGCGATCTTCGCCGTCGTGGCGCTGATGACGTCGAGCGCGCCGTGGCCCAGCAGGCGTTGCTTGCCGGCCAGCCACAGGCCGAGGCCCGACGGCAACAGGACCGTCTTGCCGTCATAGGCGATCCGCCACGACGGCTGTTCCCCGGCAACCCTGATCTCGACCTTGAGCCGGCTGTCAGGGGAGACGACCGAAAAGGCGGCCGGCTGCCCTGTCTTCGCGGCGGCCGGAGCAGGGTTGGCGCCCGCGGCTCCGAAAGCCGCCATGGCGACCAATTCACGACGTGTCGGCATTGTCCTGCCCCTTTTGTGCTTTAAGCGCGCCGCAAGTCCGCACGGCGCTCACGGTCCGTTCCACCTCGATGCGCGCCGGAAGCCCGTCTGAAAACGGAATCTTGCCCGGTTTCACACGCATCATCTGCTGTTTGGCCTAACCTACACAACCTGATATCGATATCAACCCGAAAGTTTGATTGCGACCATATGGGAGTGGCGCGTTTTCGGCCATACTATGTATTGAGTAACCTCTTGGTCGCAAGAATCTGATATCGGACTATATACAATCGCTTTTTCGTCTGATATCGATATCAGAACCAACCGATAACAGTCCGGACATAGAGCTCCGGCGCGCAGGCAGGTAATGATGGCAGTTTCCCCGACAGTTTTGACGGAACGCAAGGACAGTCGAAAAATCTATGCGCTCCTGAGCCTCTATATGTTCGCCTATTTCGGCGCACAGGCCATGAGCATTTCACTGCTGTCGAACTGGCTGAAAAGCTCGCTTGGCCTGACCGGCGAGCAGACGGGCATTGTGTTCGCCGCCAACTTCATCGCCGCCCTGATCAGCCAGCCGCTTTACGGCTTCATCTCTGATAAGGTGGGCTATCGCCGCCATGTCCTGTTGTTCCTGGCGCTGATGGTTGGCGCCTGCGGCTTCTTCTTTATCTGGGTCTATGAACCGCTCCTGAAATCAAACCTGATGCTCGGCGCGGCATTGGGCGGCGCTTATATCGGCCTGACTTTCGCGGCCGGATCCTTTGCCCTCGAATCGTTCACGGACCGCGTCGGCCGCAAGTACGGCTTCGAGTACAGCCGCGTCCGGATGTGGGGCTCGCTGGGCTTCGCCTGCGCCGCCTTCTTTTCCGGCAGCCTGTTCAATATCGATCCGCATATCAACTTCTTCATCGCCTCGGCGACGGCCGTCGTCCTGCTGGGCGCGCTTGCCTTCGTCAGGATCGGGACCAGCCCCGACGAAGTCTCGGCCTCCTCGTCGCTGAAAGTCCGCGACGCCTTCGAAGTCCTGCGCCTGCCGAAGTTCTGGGGCTTCATGGTCCTGATCCTGGGCGTCACCAACCTCTATCTCGTCTTCGACCAGCAGTTCCCGGTCTATTACGCCTCCCAGTTCCCGACTGAGCAAATGGGCCGCGAAATGTTCGGCCGGCTGAACTCGGCCCAGATCTTCGTCGAGGCCGGCATGTTCTTCATCGCCCCCTTCATCGTCAACTTCGTCGGGATCAAGCGCGGCCTGCTGCTGGCATCGGGGATCATGATCATCCGCATCACAGGCTCCGGCCTGGTCACGGGGCCTGTCCTGATCTCATGCATGAAGATGCTGCATTCCATCGAACTCCCCATCCTCGCCGTCGCCATCTTCCGCTACATCGCCGCCCATTTCGAATCCCGCGTCTCATCCACCATCTACCTGGTCGGCGTCAGCTTCGGCCATTCGCTGGGCCTGGCCATCCTGTCCCAGCCGGTCGGCAAGGCCTACGACCTCATCGGCTTCCAGCATACCTACCTGGTCATCGGCCTGGGGGCGCTTGTCTGCTGGGCCGCGTCCATTTTCACACTTGCCCGCGACCCCGCGAAAACCCCCGCCAGCGCTGTCCCCGCCGCGCCGCCGGCGGGGACAGCGGATACGCCTGGCGACGTCACTCCCTGAAGCTTTGCATCATGTCACTCGCCTCCCCAAGTCTAATCGCCCGCCAGTCAAGCGCTCCGGGCACCCGGAACCTTGAGCCGCCTGCCTTCCTGACGGCCGCGATCGAGGCCGCCCTCGCGCGCATCGACAGCGTACTGCCGGCATTCACGGATGCCTGGCCCGAGCCATCGAGCATCGGCGGTATGTACCGGCCGATGGACAACACGGAATGGACCAACGGGTTCTGGACCGGCATGCTCTGGCTGGCCTACGAACTGACCGGCGCCGAACGCTACCGCGCGGTGGCGGAACGGCACGTCGACAGTTTTCATGACCGTGTCTTCCAGCGGATAAACATCAACCATCACGATCTCGGCTTCCTCTACTCGCTGTCCTGCGTCGCGGCCTACCGCCTTACGGGCTCGCAGAAGGCCCGCGGCGCGGCGCTGGAGGCCGCTGACAGGCTGCTCGACCGCTACCTCCCGCAAGCCGGCATCATCCAGGCCTGGGGCGACCTGACGGATCCCGACGAGGCCGGCCGGATGATCATCGACTGCAATCTCAACCTGCCGCTTCTGTACTGGGCAGCGGCGGAAACACGCGATGCCCGCTTTTCGGACGCCGCGACGAACCATATCAGGAAGGCTCAGACCTTTATCGTCCGGCCGGACAACTCCACCTTCCACACCTTCCATATGGATCCGGTCACCGGCGAACCGAAGTTCGGCTCGACCCACCAGGGGGCATCGGACCACTCGTGCTGGGCGCGCGGCCAGGCCTGGGGCATTTCAGGCTTTCCGCTGAACTATCGCTACCTCAACGACCCGACGCTCATCGCGACCAGCGCCGACCTCGCGGACTATTTCCTGGCCCGCCTTCCCGACGACCAGGTGTGCTGCTGGGACCTGATCTACACGTCCGAAGGCGTGCAACGCGATTCGTCCGCCGCCGCCATCGCGGCCTGCGGCCTGCTCGAACTGGCGGCCTTCATGCCGGAAACCGAAGGGGCAAAGTACCACAATGCCGCCGTCAGGATCGTCGAATCCCTGGCGCGTGACTATGCATCGAAAGCCGGCGATCCCGGCAACGGCCTTCTGAAGCACGGCGTCTATCACATGCCCAAGCGGATCGGCGTCGATGAGTACTGTATCTGGGGCGACTATTTCTACCTCGAAGCCCTGGTCCGCCTCCATCAGAATTGGGTGCCCTATTGGTAATGCAGATCGGCATTGATTTTGGCGGGACGAAAATCGAAGCCGCCGCCCTGGACGGCAACGGGACCATCGTCACCCGCATCCGGCGCGCCAATCCGGGCAATTACGACGATGCCGTCAGGGCTGTCCGCGACCTGGTCAGGATGATCGAGACAACCGCAGGGCGGCGCGGCACGGTTGGCGTTGGCACGCCCGGCTCCGTCTCGCCCACCACCGGCGTGATGCGCAATTCCAACTCGCTTTATCTCAACGGACAGCGCTTCAGGGAGGACCTCAGCGAAGCGCTCATGCGCGAGGTCCGCCTGGCCAACGACGCCAACTGCTTTGCCCTGAGCGAGGCCGTCGATGGCGCCGGCGCGGGCAGCGCCGTCGTTTTCGGCGCCATCCTCGGCACGGGCTGCGGCGGCGGGCTGGTCGTCGGCGGCAAGCTGATCGCGGGCGCCAACGGGATCGGCGGCGAGTGGGGCCACAATCCCCTCCCCTGGCCGTCCGTTCAGGAAAATCCCGGACCGAGCTGCTATTGCGGGCAGCATGGCTGTCTGGAACAATGGATATCCGGGTCGGGCCTGCAGCGGGACTACCTCTCGCACGCGCGCCAGCCCATGAATGCGGTCGACATCATCGCCCAGGCGCGCGCCGGCAATGACAAGGCTGAAAACGCCTTCGACCGGTTTGTCAGCCGCCTGGCGCGGGCCCTGGCCACGATCTGCAATGTCGTCGATCCGGACGTCATCGTCGTCGGTGGCGGCCTCAGCAATGTGGCGGAGATCTATGAACGCCTGCCCGGGATCATTCGCGCCCACGTCTTTTCCGACGCCTGGTCGGCCCGCATCGTTCCCGCGCAATGGGGGGATTCCTCAGGCGTACGCGGTGCGGCGCGCCTCTGGTCGCTTGAGGAAGCCTTAGCGCGGAAGGATACCGCCTTCGTAAACCCCAAATAGTTCCGGGCGGGGCACGGGCCCCGTCGAGGCACGCTCCTGGAGCGTATATTTCATCACAAGCTGCCGCGGCCGCAGCGTCTTGCCTTCGCGGATCTCCCGTATCTTGTCGGCGATGGTCGCGACCGCGGCCTGGCCCATCTCGGCCAGCGGCTGATGGATGGTCGTGATCTGCGGCCAGATGGTGGTCGCCAGCGGCGTGTCGTCGAACCCGCAAACGCTCAGGTCATAGGGAATCTTGATTTTCATGCCGTGGCACAAAGAGATCACGGCGGCGGCCATCTCGTCGTTCGAGGCGAAAATCGCCGTCGGCCGGTCCGGCAGGTTCAGCAATTGCTCGGCCGCGGTCAGCCCGGACTGATAGGTGTACATGCCCGGCGCGATCAGGCTCTCTTCGATGTCAAGCCCGGCCTCCGCCATCGCCGCCTGAAAGCCGCGAAGCCTTTGCAGCGTCGGTGTGTGCTGGGGATCGCCCTTGATGAAGCCGATCCGCTTGTGGCCGAGTTCGATCAGGTAGCGCGTCATGGCCGCCGCGGCCTCGAAGTCGTCGATCCGGACGGCCGACACGTCTTCCAGAGGCGCGGCGGTCGCCAGCGCCAGGACCGGAATGCCTTCGCGTTTGAGCATATGGACAGTGGGCGCCGAATCGCAAAGTGGCGGCGGCAGGATGATTCCGTCCACGCCTTTCTGTATCAGCCGTTCCATGGCCTTCTTCTGCGACTGCAAGCCGTCGCAGCTTTCCAGTAGTAGTTGCCCGCCTCCCCGCGAGGTTTCTTCGAGGGCGCCGAGCAATATCTGATTGAGATATCCCGCCGACGGGTTCGAATAGAGGATCCCGAGCGTAACCTTTGCCTGCCCGGCGCGCGTCGAACGCGCGGCTTCGTTGACCGAGTAGTTCAGCGCTTCGATCGAAGCAAGAACCTTGCTTCTCAAGGGTTCCCGGACGTTTACCTTGCGACTGATGACCCGGGAAACGGTCATGGCGGACACACCCGCGTGACGCGCGACATCGTGGATCGTAAGGTTGCGACCTTCCTCAGGGGGCAGCTTCTGGCTCATCTCGCTCGAAGACATCCTTGATATCCGCTCATCTTATTGGCTCACCCCATGTTATCAATATCGCGATAATGCAGATTCTAACACCCATTTATCAAGATTTGCTTCGCCCCGGCCTGAAAGCCATGTGTTTTAACCGCGTTGAACGGTAATGTTATCGATATCGGTCAAGGCTTGCCGTGCCCATCGAATTTTACATTCGACAATGTTTTTATAGACAAACAAGCCGAATTTGATATGACAAATATAGAAATTGGTAAGCACACAAGCACCTGGCCATTGTCCATCAGGAAGGCCGGGCCATTTGGGGGATTGCGTTTGTAATGGTTCCACTGAGGCCTTCCCCCTATATTATCGGCGTGGATGGCGGCGGAACGCGCTGCCGGGTGCGGCTGCAGTCCGCGGACGGACAGGTCCTGGCCGAGGGTGAGAGCGGTCCCGCCAATATCCGTCTGGGCCTTGACCTGGCGTGGTCTCACATCGCCGAAGCGATCGACGCCGCATTGCAGGCGGCCGGCCTGACGCGCGACATCCTGCCGGCGGCAGCGGCGGGCCTGGGCCTGGCCGGCGTTCTGACCGAGAAGGATGCCTATGAGACACGCGCCCACTCTCTGACTTTCGGGGTCCTGCCTTTCGGCGCCGTGACGATCGCCAGCGACGCCCACATTGCCTGTCTGGGCGCGTTCGCCGGCGGTGACGGCGCCATCCAGATCGCCGGCACGGGCAGCTGCAGCTACCTCATTGCCGATGGCCAGGGTCGCCAGATCGGCGGCTGGGGCTTTGTCCTCGACGAGCGCGGCTCGTCGGCCGCCCTCGGCCGAGACGCGGTCAAGGCGGCGCTAAACACGCTGGATGGCCTGATCCCCGAAAGTCCGCTGACCCAAGCCCTGATCGCCCTGTTTGGCAGCGGCGCGGCGGCGGTCGACTGGTCGGAAAGCGCGACACCGGCCCAATATGGCGGCCTGTCCCCCATGGTGTTCGACCACGCCCGGCAGGACGATCCGGTCGCCCTGTCGCTGCTTGGCACCCTGGCGGGCGATATCGACCGCTATATCCGCCATCTCGTTTCGCTCGGCGCGCCGGGCGTCTGCCTGATGGGCGGGCTGGGGCAGCACATCCGGCCGTGGCTGGCGGCGGACGTCGTAGCCTGTCTGCGTGAACCGCGCCGCGATCCCTTAAGCGGCGCGATCCTGCTGGCCACGGGCCGGGACATCCCGCAGAGGCAGTCCGCATGACCGCCCTGCTCGAAGTCTGCGTCGACACCCCTGAAGGCCTGAATGTCGCCACGCGCTATGGCGCCGATCGTATCGAACTGTGCGCCAGCCTCGGCGTCGGCGGCCTGACGCCCAATCTCGGCCTGATGCGCATGGCGGCCGCCACAGGCTGCCCGACACGCGCCATGATCCGCCCCCGCCAAGGCGACTTCGTCTATACCGAGGTCGAAGCCTCGGTCATGCTGCACGACATCGACGCCGTCGCCATGATGGGCCTGGAAGGGGTGGTGATCGGCTGCAATCACGCCAATGGCGCGCTTGACACCGCCCTGCTGGAGCGCCTGGCGCGCCACGCCCATGCACTCGAACTGAAGCTGACCCTGCACCGTAGTTTCGACCTGGTGCCGGATCAGCTCGAAGCCCTGGCGATCGTCCAGTCGCTGGCGATCGACGCGATCCTGACCTCGGGCGGCGCGGATACCGCCTTGGCCGGGACGGACGCCATCGCCCGGCTGGTGGCGGCGAGCGCCCTGCCCGGTGGCGGCGCGACCGAGATCATCGCGGGCGTCGGTGTTACGGCCGATACGGTCAGCGACATCATCCGCCTTACCGGTGTCACGGCTGTCCACGCTTCGTGCAGTCGCGTTGACCCCAGCCCCGACACCGACGCCGTCCGCTTCGGCTTTGCCGATCCTGACCTGCGCCAGACGGATGCCCGGCTGGTGACACTGCTCAGCAATGCCGTGCGCGCGCCGACCACCGTTGCGGCCGTCCGCTGAAAAGGAGGAGACACCATGACATTCTTCTCGGCCATCGATAGTTCCGAACCGCGTCATGGCCCACTGTACATGCAGGTCGAGCGCATCCTGCGCGACGGTATCCGCGACGGCGAATATGCCGGCGACGCCGCCTTGCCGACCGAGCGCGCCCTGGCGGAAAAATACGGCGTATCGCGCCTGACGGTCCGTAAGGCGCTGTCGGACCTCGAACGCGAAGGCCTGCTGGTGCGCCGCCGCGGCGCCGGGACCTTCATTGCGTCGCGGCCCGCGGCCGCCAATGGCGGCTTCTCCTTCACCGAAAACATCATGAAGAATAGCCCGGAAGCGCGCAGCGTCTGGCTTATGACGGAAACCGGGATCGTCTCCGCCGACGAATCCATGATGCTGGGCCTGGCGCCCGACGCGCGCATCCACCGTCTGAAGCGGACCCGCTATGCGTCCGATACGGCCGTCGGTGTCGAGGCGACCCTGGTGCCGCATTACCTCGGCAAGGGCGCGCTGAACGTCGCCGAATCGCTTGAGGACGCCCTTCGGGCCTGCGGGATGGGGCCTGTGCGCGCCCTGCAGCGCCTGCGCGCCGTAACCCTGCAATCACCTGAGGCCGATCTCCTGGGCGTCCCTGCCGGCGTCCCCGGCTTCCTGATCGAGCGCCGCAGCTTCCTCGACGACGGCCGCACCGCCGAACTGACAAAGGCCTGGTATCGCGGGGACATGTCCGACCTGATGGCGGAAATCACCCTGGCCTGACTCCAGGCGTCCAGGCCATTCTTCGGTAAAAAACGTGTACGGGGAGATTTTACCTGTCATTATTGGAGTTGATGCAATAGTACCAACTGTCATATGTGAAAATAACACGTGTGTATGTTGGTCATATCAACGCATCACTTCGATCGTGAGTCGGGAGCCTCCATGTCGTCAACCAAGCGTGCACCGGCGGAGTCGGGCGCCAAGGCCGCAAGCCTTTATCTCCAGTTGCAGGATACGCTGAGGGACGCCATCACCAGCCGCAGGCTGGCGCCGGACGCCGCTATTCCGACCGAGCGCGAGCTGGCCGAGGAGTTCAAGGTCTCGCGAATCACCGTGCGCAAGGCGGTCGACGGCCTGGTCTATGAAGGTCTTCTGACGCGCCGCCAGGGCGCCGGCACCTTCGTCAACAAGCGCGTCGAAAAGAGCTATTCCAAGATGTCGTCCTTCACGGAGGACATGATTTCGCGCGGCCGCGTGCCGTCAAGCAAGTGGCTGTCGAAATCGGCGGGCCTGGTCAATCCGGAAGAGGCGCTGGCCATGGGCCTGTCGCCCGGCACAACGGTTTTCCGCTTCAATCGCATGCGTTTTGCCGACGGCACCTCGATGGGACTCGACTACGCCACCGTGCCGGCCAACTGCCTGCCGTCACTCGATGCCGTTACGAACTCGCTCTATGAAGCGCTGGAAGCCGCCGGCACCCGCCCGGTCCGCGCCCTGCAACGTCTGCGCGCCGTGGCCTTTAACGCCGAACAGGCGCAGCTCCTGGAAATCCCGGTCGGCTCCCCCGGCCTGCTGATCGAACGGCGCGGCTTCCTGGCCGATGGCCGCCCGGCGGAATACACGCAATCCTACTATCGTGGCGATGCCTACGACCTGATGTCCGAATTGAGCCACATCGCTTAAATTTTCATAAGAAAAATCGTTTTTATCGTTGCCAATCTCCATGGCCGCGATAAGTTGTCATGACCAATTCGACCGGCTCGACAAAACCGGGACACAGGGGAATGGACATGACGAGTTTCACGCGACGCCACCTTATCCTGGCCGGGACCGCAGCGAGCTTGAGCGCGCCCCTGCCTGCCCTGGCCGCCGGCAGCGCACCGAAGGCCTACGGCGCCACGCCGTCACCGCGCCAGTACCGGTGGCACAACCGGACGGCCTACGCCTTCGTCCATTTCACCATCAACACCTTTACCGACAGGGAATGGGGCTATGGCGACGAAAGCGTCAACCTGTTCAATCCGACCGATTTCAGCGCCGACCAGATCGTCGAAGCGGCCAAGGCCGGTGGCCTGACGGGCCTGATCCTGACCGCCAAACACCACGACGGCTTCTGTCTGTGGCCCAGCGCCTACACGGAGCATTCGGTCAAGAACAGCCCCTACAAGAACGGCAGGGGCGACATTGTCCGCGAGATGTCCGAGGCTTGTGGGCGCCACGGCCTGGCCTTTGGTGTCTACCTTTCGCCCTGGGACCGCAATCACTCCGAATACGGCCACCCTGCCTATGTCGAATATTACCACAACCAGCTGCGCGAACTGACGACGCAGTATGGCAAACTGTTCGAAGTCTGGTTCGACGGCGCCAATGGCGGCGACGGCTATTATGGCGGCGCCCGTGAAACGCGCCGCATCCATGCCCCGACCTATTATGGTTGGGACACGGTGCGCGCCATCGTGCGCAAGAACCAGCCGGACGCCGTCATGTTCGCTGACGCCGACATGGATGTGCGCTGGGTCGGCAACGAAGAAGGCCACGCCGGCGATCCCTGCTGGCCGACGGTCGATACCACGCCCTACACCCAGGAAAAGGGCAACAAGGGGGTGCGCGGCGGGCCGATCTGGAACCCGGCCGAAACCAATGTCTCCATACGGCCGGGCTGGTTCTGGCACGCGGACGAAAAGCCCCGCACGCCGGCCAACCTGACCAAGATCTATTTCGAGTCGATTGGCCGCGGCACGACCCTGTTGCTCAATCTGGCGCCGGACCGCCGGGGCCGCGTACCGGACGCGGACGTCATGTCGCTGAAAGCCTGGAAGGCGATCATCGACAAAACCTTTTCCCGCAATCTGGCGGCCGGCGGCACGGTCACAGCGTCCACAGCCTTCGGCAGCGGTTACGCCGCCACCAATATTCTGAAGCCCGGCAAGTTCTGGGCGGCCAAGGACAGCGATCGCGCGGGCGCCTGGACGGAAATAACCCTGCCATCCGTGCGGACTTTCGATGTCATTCGTTTTGCTGAAGACATCCGGCTCGGCGTCCGTGTCGACGACTACGCCGTCGATGTCTTTGACGCCAAGGGCTGGCGCGAAGTCGCCCGCCACACCTCCATTGGCCACGAGCGCCTGATCCGGCTGCCCGCGCCGGTGACCGCCTCTAGGGTCCGCCTGCGCATCCTGACGGCGGCCGCCTCGCCGGTCATCGGCAATTTTGGCCTGTTCCTCATGCCGCCGGTCCTGGAAGAGCCCATTGTCCGCCGTGATTCCAAAGGCATGGTCACCCTGACGGCCACGGCGGCCGGACAGAGCCTGTTCTACACCGCCGATGGCAGCGAACCGACCGCCAGCAGCACGGCTTACAGTGCGCCCTTTGCCTTGACGCGGGGGGGCGTCGTCAAGGCCATGGCCCGCGATGACCGGACGGGGGTGGCTAGCGCGGTGACAACGGTTGAATTCGACGTGTCGCCGGCAAACTGGACCGTCGTTAAATCCAATATCGACACGCCCGACGCCCTGCTTCGGGGAGAGACCTTCACCGGACCTGACGGACAGCCGATCGAAGCCATCATTGATCTTGGCGAGACACTCGACGTCAAGGGATTCGTCCTGGCTCCGCCCGTGCAGAACATTTCGCTCGGGATCGACCGCGTCAATCGCATGGGGCCGCCGGCCGGCTATGAAGTCTGGGTCAGTGCCGATGGCGCACAATGGGGCGACATGTCGGCCGAAGGCGAATTCTCCAATATCGCCGCCAACCGGACCGGACAGCGTATCAGCTTCGCGACACCTAAATCCGGCCGATACGTGCGCATCCGCCTGCCACGCGCTGTGCAGGACAAGCCGGTGATCGCCGTTGGAAAAATCGGTATCATCACCCGTTAAGCAGAAGCCAAAATGTCCCATTTCTCCGCCGACCGCCGTCAGTTCTTCCGCATGACCGCCGCCACCGCCGCGGTCACCGCCCTGCTGCCGGGCCTCAGCCATGCCGCCGACAGCCAGTCGATCAGCCCGGTCTATCCGCTGAACGCGCCCGGCGAAGCCTGGGACGTCTTCAAGGCCTACGATCCTGAAACCGATCCGAACGCGCCGTTTTACCGCTCGCACGTCAAGCGCGCCGCCCGTATCGCGCCGCTCAACGCCACCCAGGCGCAGCCCGGCCTCAAGCCCGAGGTTCCGGCCGCGACGCTGTTCGCCGCCTATCTGACGCTGGAAGGCCCGGACGAGGATCTCAACCGCGCCCGCTATCAGACGGGCGCAAAGAGCCGCCCGCATGTCGAACGCTTCTGGCAATACCAGGACGTCGTCGTCGGCTGGAACACCACCGGCCTGGTGCCCAATCCGGCCATGGTCGATGCCGCGCATCGCAACGGCGCCATCTGCCTCGGCTGCGTCTTCCAACCCGACGTACGCATGTTCAACGGCACCGATCTGCCACGGCCCGAAGTGGCTAAGAAGCTGGTCAAGCTGTGCCAGTATTTCGGCTTTGACGGCTATTTCGTCAATTTCGAAAGCTATACGGCCGAAGACGCCCGCGCCATCCAGGACCTGATCGCCGACATGAAGACGGCGGCTCAGCAGGCGGGCCTCAACGACTTCCACATCCAGTATTACGACGGTTATACCGACGTGAAATCCGTCTGGCCCGGCCCGCCGCACGTCGACGGCAGCGAGCGCAAGGCGTCGGAGCCCCGCGCCGACTCGATGATGATCGACCAGGGCTGGAGCAATTACGGCCTGACGCGTGGCTGCTGTTCGGGCCACGCCCTGACCGAACTGGCCGATCCCGCCAAGACCGGAGGCGGCTATGAGCAAAACGACATCTATTACGGCCTGCAACTCTATCCGGGCCCCGGCTATATGGGCCTGGTCGCGCCGCGCGTCATCACGCCGAACGGCGGCCCGTCGCAGGGCGGTTTGCAGATATACAGCGTCGAGGATGGCCTGCGCAAAATGCGCCGCGCCCGCGTCGATCAGTTGAAAGCCTTGAAGGCGCCGACGGCGGCCGACCGCACGGAACTGCTCAGCCTGACCGACCCCAATCTGGTGCGCAAGTCTTGGTATCGCCTGCATCAGAGCTTCTGGTCCGGCAAGACCGGCAGCCCTGCCAATGGCAATAACCCGACGCCGGCGCAACTGGCCATCTATGGCGATGCCGAACGCCGCAAGGTCTATACCGACTATCAGGCGCCCGGCCAGGCCAGCGACCAGCTTCGCCTGCCGATCACCTATGGTGTCGCCAACTTCATCGTTGAGCGTTCGGTCGTGGGCACCCTGCCCTTCGTCACGCGCTTCAATACCGGCGAAGGCGCGCGCTTCTTCCATGAGGGCGTGCAGACGGGCGGAGCCGCTTGGTTCAACCTCGGCATCCAGGACATCTTGCCCAGTTGGGCGTGGTGGACCAAGGGTGCGGCTCTGGACGTCGACTACGACTTTACGGATGCCTGGGATGGCGGATCGTCCCTGCGCGTTGCCGGCACGCTCGATCAACCGACCGAGGTGCGCCTCTACAAGACCGAAGTCGCACTGTCGGCATCGTCGACCGTTGGCCTGGTCTATAAGGGCGGCAGCAAAGGCAAGATGAAGGTCGGCCTGGTGTTCAAGGACGCGCCGGCTCAGGTCGAGTGGGTTGCGGTCACCGGCGGTCAGGCGTTGAAAAACGGCTGGCTGCGCTGGAGTGGGAACCTCGGTCAGTTTGCCGGCCGGACACTCGTCACCGTTTCGCTCGGCTTCGAAGGCACGGGCGCTTATGCCGTCAATATCGGCGAGCTGTCGTTGAGCGACCGTCCCGCCGCCGCGCCCGCCGCACCGCAAGGCTTCCGGATTGAGAAGGCTCGCGTCCTGTCGGGCGGTAAGTCGGCGGAACTGCGCCTGCAATGGACAGCGGATGCCGGCGTCGATGCCTATGACCTGTTTGCCGACCGCGTCTGGCTCGGCCGGATCAGCGGCGACGCCTACTACGTCGCCAACCTGCCGCGCGGCAAGGCAAGCACAACGACACTTTCGCTGACGCCGATCGTCAACGGCGCAGCAAAAGCGCCATCTGCAACAACCACGTTTACTTGGGCTTAAAAAGGCCCCCCTTCCGTCAGCTTCGCCGAAGGCTCGCTGCCACCTTCCCCGTAAACGGGGAAGGAATTAAGTGAGACAATTCAAATCGTTCCTTCCCCGTTTACGGGGAAGGTGGCATTTGCGGAGCAAATGACGGAAGGGGGATATTCGGTGCTAAATCAAGCAAAGAAGCTCTTCGCAGGCACGACTGTATCTGTCGCCTTGGCATCGCGCTGGGCATAGACAAAGCCCTTCTGGATGGCGAACGCACCGACCTGGCCCTTTGTGTTCAAGGCCAGGAACCCGACCTGAAGCGTCTTGGCGGCTTCCGGGCGGCGGCGGACGATACGCATGACCGCTTCTTCGCAGGCCTTTTGCGGCGACCGGCCCTGGCGCATCAGCTCGACGACCAGGAAGCTGCCGGCATTGCGGATGACTTCTTCGCCGACACCAGTCGAGGTCGCGGCACCGATTTCGCCGTCGACATAGAGGCCGGCACCGATGATCGGGCTGTCACCGACGCGGCCGCGCAGCTTCCACGCCATGCCCGACGTCGTACACGCACCCGACAGACGTCCCTGCCCGTCAAGCGCCAGGATACCCAGCGTATCGTGATTGTGCTCATCGCCCGGCATCTTGCTGTTGGGCACATGGCCATAGGTCGACATCTCGCTATTGGCGACGGGCTGATAGTTCTGCACCTTCAGCCATTCACGCCAGGCGGCCTCGGATTCCGGCGTCAAAAGTTCTTCCTTCGGGAAGCCCTGCTCGATGGCGAATTGCAGCGCGCCATCGCCGACGAGCAGGACGTGCGGCGTCTTTTCCAGCACACGGCGCGCGACCGAAATCGGATGGGCGATGTGTTCCAGCGCCGCGACACCGCCACAGCGCCATTGTTCGTCCATGATGCAGGCGTCGAGCGAGACGTGGCCATCGCGGTCCGGATAGCCGGCGCGGCCAACGCTGTGGTTCTTCATGTCAGCTTCGGGCACGCGCGCACCGGCTTCGACGGCATCGAGCGCATGGCCGCCGCCCTGGATCACCGACCACGCCGCCTGATTGGCGGCAACGCCAAAGTCCCAGGTCGAAACAACGACGGGCTTTACGGGGCTTGCAGCCTTCGCGGTGCCGGCAAGACCGCTCAGGGCGGAGGCCACCAGTGAGGCTTTGACGAAATCGCGGCGGTCGGTCATGTCGGTTCCCGGTTCAGGTAAAGGAAGGTGGACGGTCGCCCATATTGGCGCCAAATTGTGTGTTGGGCTCAGGTCCCATATCAAAGCGCAAAGTCCCGCCACGCACCAGATCGGCGTGGCGAATAAAGCTCTTGGTATAGGGTTTGCCGTTCCAGCTTACCGCCTGGACATAGATGTTGGCGGCAGTGTTGGCTGGCGCCTCGATGACCAGCTTTTTACCCCTGGCCAGGGCGACCTCGGCCTTACGCACCAGCGGCGAGCCGAAGACATAGTTGCCGCTGACCGGATCGACCGGATAAAGCCCCAGCGCGCTCATCAGGTACCAGGCGCTCATCTGGCCGCAGTCCTCATTGCCTTCCAGGCCGTCGGGCGCCGCGCGATACATGTCGCGCATCAACTGGCGGACTCTACCTTGCGTCTTATACGGGCTGCCGGTGTAGGCATAGAGATAGGCAACGTGGTGGCTGGGCTCATTGCCGTGGGCGTATTGCCCGACCAGCCCCGTGATATCGGCCAGCGACTTTTCCTCGGCATTGGCGGGTTCGACAAACAGGGCATCCAGTTTCGCCTCATAGGCCTTTAGACCACCGAACAGCTCGGCGTAGGCGTAGATGTCGTGCTGATTGAGGAAGGTCGCCTGCCAGCCATTGGTCTCGGTATAGTCGCGCCACTTGGTCTGATCGTGGCCGAGCGAATGCGGATTATACGGCGTCACGAAGCTTCCATCGGCACGGCGGCCGCGGACAAAGCCGATATCGCGGTCGAACAGGTTGCGGTAGTTGCGCGACCGCGTTTTCAACGCCTCCGCCGTCTTGCGCGCACCGATGGTCGCCGCCAGCTTTGAGGTGCACCAGTCGCTGTAGGCATATTCCAGCGTCCGCGACACGGCCTCGTCGACCTTGTCGGCCGGAATGTAACCAAGCTGGCGATAGAGCCCCATGCCATGGACATCATCGACAAAGGCGCGCTTGCTCAGGACTTCGAGACCGGCCTTGTAGTCGATGCCCTTGAAGCCCTTGACGGCCGCCTCGGCCATGACGGCGGCGGCGTGGTAGCCGATCATCATGTCGGTTTCGCGCCCTTGCAACGGCCAGATCGGCACGCCGGCCGGGCTCTGCTGGCCCATGCGCACCAGACCGCCGACCATGCCCGGCACGCGTTCGCTTTGCGTCAGGGTGAAGAACGGATGGACGGCGCGATAGGTGTCCCACAGGCTGTAGGTCGAATAGTTGGCTTCGCCGGGTTTCAGCGTATGGACGGCGTTGTCCATGCCGCGATAGCGACGATCGACGTCGTGGAAAACAGTCGGCGCCAGCAGCATGTGATAATGGGCGGTGTAGAATATCCGCTGATCGACATCGTCGCTGAAGGTCGCCTTGACCTTGGATAGTTCGCCTTCCCAGGCGTTGCGGGCGGCGGCGTGAACGCGGTCAAAATCGAAGTCGGGCAGCTCGGCGTCGAGATTACGCAGGGCGCCGTCGATATCGACGGCGGAAATGCCGACCTTGATCAGCAATGGCTCGTCTCCAGCATCGGGGAAATGCAGCGCGGCTTTCAGGTTCTTGCCGGTGATGTGCGTGCCTTCGACCGGCTGGTTGTCGCTATAGAACTGCACGCGCGATATGGGCCGCGACAGCTTCATGGCAAAGAAGATCCAGCGTCCCGATGCCCACTGAAACACCTGACGGCCACCGACAATGGTGTCGTTGCCGATCAGGCGCAGGTGGGCGTTGTCGAGCACCATCTCGCGGTTCTCGCCCCACCACTTTTTGCCGCCATGGACGAAGTCGAGCAGGATGTGTCCGGTCTCGCCTTCCGGGAACGTATAGCGATGCAGGCCGGCGCGGTTCGTCGCCGTCAGTTCGGCGCGAATGCGCGTGTCGGTCAGGTGGACGCTGTAATAGCCGGGCCGCGCCGTTTCCGTTTCGCGGTCGTAGCGCGAGCGGTACCCCAAATCCGGATTATCGAGCGGCCCGGGCTCCAGATGCACCTCACCCGTCGCCGGCACCAGCAGGACGTCGAGCATATCGGGGCAGCCGGTGCCGCTCAGGTGGGTATGCGAAAAGCCCATGATCGAGCCGTCCGACTGATGGTAGCCGGAGCACGAATCCCAGCGGTCATTGCTGGTGTCGGGGCTCAACTGCACCATGCCGAACGGCACGGTGGCGCCGGGATAGAGATGCCCGTGTCCCCCGGTCCCGATAAACGGATCGACGTGGTCGCACAGATTGACCGGCCCGGCCCAGGCGAACGCAGGCAAGGCGGCGATCGACGCGGTTCCGGCAAGGACCTGACGGCGGGACAGCATCACGACCTCAGCTCAGCAGGTGCGGCTTTTCGGCCGCCAGATGCGTGATCAGGGTGCCGAACAGGCTGTTGGCCCAGGCGAACCACGACCGCGTAAAGATTGCGGCATCATCCTTGCCGACGCTTTCGTTCATAAAGCCGCGCGGACCGGCCGCGACCTTCAGCATCCGCAGACACTCGCGGATTTCGTCGTCGCTGTTGGACGTCAGGGCCTGGATCATCAGGGAGATCGGCCAGACGGTGTTCAAACCGGAATGCGGGCTGCCGACGCCTTTCAATACCTTGCCGTCGTAATAGTAGGGATTGCGATCGCTCAACACCACCGCGCGCGTGCGCAGGTACATGGCGTCGTCCTTGGCGCAGAAACCAAGGTACGCCAGGCTCAGCAGGCTCGGTACATTGGCGTCGTCCATGAACAGCGCATTGCCAAAACCATCGACTTCGTAGGCCCAGATGGCGTTGCCGTCCTTGTCCTTGGTGCGGCCGTAGACATAGAGCCCACGTTCGACCTCGCCAGCCAGGGCCAGGCAGTCGACGGCAAAGGCCGGATCGAGCCCCATGGCGTCGGCCTGTTTCGCCAACTGGCGCAGACTGACCACCGCAAAGGCATTGCCCGGGATGAAGTACGGATAGGTGCAGGCGTCGTCCGACGGCCGGAAGCCGGAATGGATCAGGCCGGTATATTTGGTCGGCCAGCCATAGCCGCGCGGCAGGGTCTCGGTCGGTTCCGATGCCGTGCGGTTGAAGCGGTAGGGTCCGTCATTGTCTTTCCGCTGCTGTTCGCGGAAGGTCTTGAGCACCATCCGCATTGCGGCCTGCCACGTCTCATCGAACGGCGTCGTGTCGCCGGTTGCCTCGATATACTGGTTGGCCAGGCGGATCGGATAGCACAGCGAATCGATCTCCCATTTGCGCTCGGCGACGCCCGGCTTCATGTCGGTCTGGTCGGTCAGCGACCAGGATAGGTCGGTTTTCGCCGTCGGGTCGCGCATATAGGCGTTGGCGTAGGGGTCGATCAGGATGCAGCGCGCCTGCCGCTGGAACAGGCCTTGGAACATGGTCCTGAGCGAAGCATCCTTGGCCGCCAGGGCGACATAGGGCTCGACCTGGGCCGAAGAGTCGCGCAGCCACAGGGCATTGATGTCGCCGGTGATGACGAAGGTGTCGGGTTTGCCGTCAACCGTGCCTGTCGTCACCGTGGTGTCGAGCGTGTTGGGGAAGCAGTTTTCGAACAGCCGCGCCAGTTCCGGGTCCTTGATCGTCTTGACCGTCTTCTTGATGACGGCTTCGACCGAGGCATTGGGGAATTTCCGCGTCGCGGCCGGCGGACGCTTGCCGCTGGCGACGACCGGCGACATGGCCGGGATTTCGGCAAGTGCGCGCGTGGCGGCAAAGGTCGCTGCCGCCGTCAGACCGAGGATGAGTTGCCTGCGTTGCATGTGCGCTCCTAAATCTGCACCAGACCCGGACGGTCCCAGATCTGGTTCTTGCCGCCGGCGACCGAACGTTCGGCGCCGTCGTGCAGGTCCAGCACGATGATCTCGTTGCGACCAGCCTTGAGGTACGGCGCCGGCACGAACAGGGCGTGCTGCGGGCCGACCGACCAGTGGCGGCCGAGGTTATGGCCGTTGACCCAGGCATAGCCCTTGCCCCAGCCGCGCATGTCGAGGAAGGTGTAGCCCACTTCGCTCAGATCGAAAGACCCGCGGTGGAAGGCCGGACCGGCGACATGCGCGGTCGAAAAGCGCAAAGCACTCAGGTCATCGAGCGGCAGGCCATAGTGCTCCCAGCCTTCGAGTGCCGTACCATTCAGGGTCACGTCGCCGATCAAGCCCTTCTGGTCCTTACCGATCTGATCGCCGTAATTGATGCGGCCCATGATATCGACGAGGACGTCGATGGTGTTGCCCTTTTTGGCGGCGATATCGATCTGCGTCTCGTGATAGCGGCGATCAAGCACGCCCGCCGGCACGCCGGCCACCGACGCTAACGCATAGTCACGGACTTCGCCGAAGGTTAGCGCGCCTTTGACGGCTGTTTTTGCTTTGTGGCGATAGAGGATCATGCCATGCGGCTGGTCGAGCTGTTCCAGGGTGCGCGGGCTTTTCGCCGTCACCGGTTTGCCAAGCAGTTGCGTCAGTGAGGCCTTTTCATGCAGGCGGAATCGCGTGATGTCGATCGCCTTTTCCGGCTCCGGCATCGCCGTGAAGCGCTCCTTGGGTAGGAAGGTCTGGAACAAGGCTTTTGCGGCTTCGTACTTCGGCGTCGGGCGCCCGGCTTCATCCAGCATGGCGTCGTAGTCATAGCTGGAAATGTCCGGCTGATAGGTCTTGCTGTTCTTGTCGAAATTGGCGCCGGCGTCGAAGCCATACGACGTGCCGCCGTGCAGCATGTAGAAGCTGATCGAGATCTTGTTCTCAAGCATCCATTTCAGGCTGTCGATCAGCGGCGGGATCGGCATGGACGAATGCATTTCGCCGAAGTGGTCGAACCAGCCGCCCCACAGTTCGGTGCACATGCGCGGGCCGGACGTCTTGAACTTGCCGAAGCGTTCGAACTCGACGCGCGCCTTGTCGTGCGTGCCGAAATTGATGCCATTGAACATCTCCGGCAAGGCGCCGTTCTCGATGACAGCCGCGCCATCGACCGTGTAGAGCGCGCCTTGGAAACCAGCCGCACGGACCTGATCCTTAACGGCGCGCATATAGGTCAGATCGTTGCCAAATGAGCCATATTCGTTTTCGACCTGGGTCATCAGGATCGGACCGCCGCGGTCGATCTCCAGATGCGCGACCTCCTGCCCGATGCGCTTCAGCCATTCGCCCGACGGGTCCATGTAACGCGGATCGAGCGAACGTGGACGGATGTCCGGATCGTTCAGCACCCAGCCGGGATAGCCGCCATTGTCCCATTCGCCGCAGATATAGGGGCCTGGGCGCAGCAGCACCCACAGGCCCTCTTCCTGAGCCGTCTTGATCCACGCCGCCAGGTCGAGATTGCCGGAGAAGTCAAAGACGCCTTTACGCTTTTCATGGGCGTTCCAGAAGACATAGGTCGACAGGGTATTCAGCCCCAGGGCCTTCAGCTTGCGCAGGCGGTCGCGCCAAAGTTCGCGTGGAATGCGCGGATAGTGCATCTCACCGGCCATCAGGTGCAGCGGCTTGCCATCGAGGACGAAATCATCGCCGACAATGCCAAAACGCGGATTGGCAGCCAGGGCGGCGCCGGCAGGAATGAGACCGGCGGCGGCGGCCGAAAACGCGGTCATGGCAGCGAGGAGGTCTCTGCGGGTGGTCATAAAAGTACTCACTATTTGGGGAGGGCTTGCGTGCCCGTCAGGATGACGTCCTTGCTGACACCAGATGGGCCGGGTTGCCCGCCGCCAACAAAGAGGCCGTAGGTGCCGGGCCGCTGGGCGCGTTCACCCCGGCGGCTGACGGTCGACAGGTCGCGGGGCGTCAGGTCGAAGGTGACGTCACGGCTTTCGCCGGGCTTGAGGTGCAGACGGGTAAAGCCCGCCAGGCTGTACTTCAGCTTCTGTGCATCGGCCGGCGGCGTTAGGTAAAGCTGGGCGACCTCGTCACCGGCGACAGAACCGGTATTGGTCACGGTGGCGGTGACCTTCAGCCCCTGCCCGGCCGCCAATGTGCCTTCGGACAGGCGGATATTGCTGTAGCCAAAGGTGGTGTAGGACAGGCCGTAGCCAAAGCCATAGAGCGGATCGCCGGTGAAGTAGCGATAGGTCCGGTTGTCCATGCGGTAGTCGATGAAGGGCAGCAGGTCCTGCACCGACCGGTAGAAGGTGACGGGCAACCGGCCCGATGGATTGTTCTGGCCGGTCAGGGTTTCGGCGATGGCCGTGCCGCCCGCCTCGCCCGGATACCACGCTTGTAGCAGCGCATCGGCATTGTCCTTGGCCCAGTTAAGCGCGACGGCGCCGCCGGACAGGTTGACGACGATCAGCGGCTTGCCCGTGGCCTTCAGCGCCTTCAGCAGGGCGTCCTGGCGCGCCGGCAGGCTGAGGTCGGTGCGGTCGCCGCGATCGAAACCGGGGACCAGGATCGACAGCTCCTCGCCTTCGATGTCCGGCGACAGGCCGACAAAGGCGACCACGGCATCGGCGTCTTTTGCGGCCGACAGGGCCTCGGCAATCTGGGCGTCCTGCGGGGCCTGCCATTGCAGGCGCACGCCCCAGTCACCGCCAACATGGCGGAACTCAAGCCGGACCTTACGCGGCCGGGCATCGTCGAAACGGATGTCGGCGGTAAGCGTCTTACCTTCGCCTAGGTCCTGGATGACGGGCTTGTCGTCGACAAGCAGCGTGACGGCGTCATGCTTGTTGTCGCACTCCCAGCAGCGCTCCATGTAAATCTTCAGCGTGTAGTCACCGGCCGCCGGCGGGGTGATCTCTCCCGTCCAGCGGATGCTGTAGGGCTTGTTTTCCAAGGCCTTGACGGGCGCGACATTATAGAGGTCGAGATTGACCGTCCGGTCGGTGCGCGTCAGGACGGGCTTGCCCCTGAAGTCCGGATTGTCGAAATATTCTCCCTTAAGGCCGCGCTGGTTGCCGGACGACAGGGCCGTTTCCGGGATAGGAATGGCGACGCCTTCGGCAACATTGGCCCCTTGCGCATAGGCGACCGACTTGTAGGTCTTGCGCAGCGCCGCCAGCGGCGTCACGGGATCGATCAGCGCCCCGTGATAGTTGGCGCGCAGGACTTCGAGCGTGTCGGCATTGGGGCCAACGACCGCGATCTTCGCATCGGCTTTCAGCGGCAGGACGCCGTCATTCTTCAGCAGCACGATCGACTGACGCGCCGCCTTCAGCGCCAGATCCGCAGCCGCCGGCGTATGGATCTGCTTGGCATCGATCGTGTGATACGGGCTGGGCGCACCATCGAGGCCCAGTCGCGTGCGCGCCGTCCACAGGCGGCGGACGGCGGTATCGACCTCGGCCTCGCTCACCAGTCCTTGCTTCACCGCGCCTTCGAGGTGGCTGTAATATTTGCCGCAGTTGAGATCGGTGCCGGCCTTCAGCGCCTCGGCGGCGTTTTCTTCCGGCTCAGGGCGGTAAAAGTGAAAGGCGTACATGTCTTCGACCGCGTCGCAGTCGGTGACGACAAAGCCCTTGAAGCCCCAGTCCTTGCGCAGCGTCGTATCGAGCAGGTCGGCGGAGGCACAGGCCGGCACGCCATGCAGCGAGTTATAGGCGCACATGATCGACTGGGCCCCACCTTCGGTCACCACCTGGCGGAAGGCCGGCAGGTAGGTGGTTTCGCGGTCATAGGGCGAGCTGTCGACGTCGAAGCCGTGACGGCCGGCTTCGGGGCCCGAGTGGACGGCGAAATGCTTGACCGAAGCGATGGTCTTGGGGTGCAGCGGATCAGGCCCTTGCAGCCCTTTCACGAACGCTGTGCCGAGCGCGCCGGTCAGGTGCGGGTCTTCGCCATAGGTTTCCTGGCCCCGGCCCCAGCGCGGATCGCGGAAGATGTTGATATTGGGCGACCAGATGGTCAGGCCCTGATAGCGGCCATGGTCCTTGTTGGCGCCGACGGCGTTGAACTTGGCGCGCGCTTCGGTGGCCACGACATCGCCGACATCGTGCAGCAGGGCTTCGTCCCAGGTCGCCGCCAGGCCGATCGCCTGGGGGAAAACGGTCGCCCAGCCGGCGCGCGCCACGCCATGCAGGCCTTCATTCCACCAGTTGTAGCCCGTGACGCCCAGGCGCGGAATAGCTGGTGCTGCCGCCTGAAGCTGACCGACCTTTTCAGGCAGGGTCATCTGCTGGATGGTCGCCTCGGGGTCTTTGGCCGCAGGCGCGGCCAGGACAGCGATCGGCGTCAGCGCCGTGGCCATCAGGCAGGACAGAAGAACCCGGCGCATCAGTTCACCTTTGCCGAATTGTAGTAGGACTTGACCGTCAGCGCCTTTTTCAGAGCCGCCACCGAGGCATCCGTCTGTATACGGACAGTGACGGTTTCGCCGCCGGCCAGATCGAAGCTGTTGTCGGAAAGTTGCGCCTTGACCGTGCCGGTATCGATCCACACGCCGCGCGCCGCCGCCTTGGCCGACAGGGTCAGGTCGAAACCGCCGGCAGCGGCTTTGAGCTGCCATGTCAGTTTCGGATCGGTCCAATTCAGCGACTTGGTCGCGGTCGCGTAAGTATGGGTCTTGGCAATGACGGTTTGGCCATCGAGCACCTCAACCACCGCCTGCGCCGATTTCGCATCGACGCCGTCGAACAGGTCGGCATCGCTGAACTTTGCGGCGACCACGCTGGTCATCGCCTTGACGGTCGCCTGGCCGGTCTTTTCGCGAATCGTCTTGCCGGTGAAATCAACGACGCGCACGCGCCAGGTCACCGCCTTGTCTGCCGTAAGATCCGACAGCAGGTTCAGTTCCGTCATGCCATCACGACGCAGGGCACCTACCGCCAGCGGCGCGTAGAAGCGCTTGGCGCGGTAGTTCAGGGCCTTCCAGCGGCCGTAATAATCGATGCTCGACCACGACGCGCCTGGCCAGACATCGTTCATCTGCCAGTACAGGGAGCCCATGGTGCGCGGTCGCATGGCGCGGTGATGGAGGCCGGCCAGTTCGATGCCGTCGGCCTGCATCAGTTGCGACAGATAGACGAAGTCCTCAAAAGTCTTCGGCGTGCCATAGTTGTTTTCGATGTAGAGCATCAGGCGCTTATTGCCGTTGCCCTTGTCGAACTTCTGGTGCCCGCGCATGACCGGCGCTTCGGGCGCCATGTCCTTGTCCGTGGCGAACGACCGGATCGTCGCCATCACCGGGAAGGATTGCAGGCCGTATTCACTCATGAAGCGCGGCGTGACGTTGAGATATTCCTCGACCGGCTTGCTGCCGCCCCAGACGCTCCAGTAGTGGCGATCGCCGTCGCTGTCCTGGTCGGCCGGGCCGTCATAGTCGGTCGACGGCGACGACGCCCAATAGGGGGTGCCCGGCGCATTTTGATCGACCGCCCCACGCAGCACCTGATCGAACATGCGCACCATGCCGGTGACGATGCGGTCGCGCTCTTCCGGCGTCGCCGTCTTCTTCAGTTCAGCCGTGCCGCCACCCCAGTTTTCCCAGTCGGTCTGGACTTCGTTATTGCCGGCCCAGATGACGATCGACGGGTGGTTGCGCAGGCGCTTGACCTGCTCGACCGCCTCGACGCGCGTGTTTTCACGGAAGTCGCGATCATAGGGGATGATGGCGCCGCCGAACATGAAATCCTGCCAGATCATCAGGCCCAGTTCGTCGGCCTTGTCGTAGACGTGGTCGTCCTGATAGGTGCCGCCGCCCCAGATGCGCAGCATGTTCATATTGGCGTCCACGGCCGATTGCAGGATGTGGTCCTGCTGGGCGGGCGTCACCCGCGTCGGGATCATGTCGAACGGGATCAGGTTGGCGCCCTTGGCGAAGACCGGTACGCCGTTGATCACCAGCTCGAAGCTTTGCCCCCACTGGTCTTTCTGACGACGGATTTCGGTCGTGCGCAGGCCGATGCGGCGGGTATGTTCGCCGATCACCTCATCGCCCTGATATACGGTTGCCTTGACCGTATAGAGGTTCGGTTTGCCGAGGCCGACCGGCCACCAGCGCTGCGGGTTCTCGATCTGCACGGGCACGGTGACAGGCGTCAGGCCGGGGAAGAGCGAAGCGTCGTGGGTGACCGTCTTGACCGTGCCATCGGGCGCGGTGATGTCGGTGCGGACGCGGACGGTCTGGACCTTGTCGGACTGGATATCGAAGGACGCGTTGAGTGCCGCCACCGTGTCGTCGAGGTGCAGTTGCGCGACGTGGAAATCCGCCAGGCGGGCATTGTCCCAGGCCTCGAGCTTGACGGGCTTCCAGACACCCAGGGTGACGATGCGCGGGCCCCAGTCCCAGCCGTAATGATAGCCGGCCTTGCGCACATAGGTCGACGAATTGCGGCCCAGCGGCTCATCACCGAACAAGGAGTCGTAGGCGCCCGGCATGACGTAAGGCATGTCAGCGACCAGCGGCTTCATCTTTTTCAGCGGCGAGTCGAGATCGACCGTGATGGTATTGACACCGGCCTTCAGCATGCCCTTGACCGGCACGCGCCAGCCGCGAAACATGTTGTTGGCCGCAAGGACTTTGGTGCCATTGACCGACACTTCGGCGAACGTATCGAGCCCGTCAAAGACCAGTTCGACGTGGTCGCGCTTCAGCGTCTCTTCGCTGACGGTGATTTCCGTCTGGTATTGCCAGTCGGACAAGCCGACCCACTGCACCTTGGCTTCGTTGTCGGAGACATACGGATCAGGCAGCTTTTTCAGCGCCAGAAGATCGCTCTGCGTCGTGCCCGGCACGGTGGCCTTCATCCATTCAGCCGCCCACGGATGATCGGCGCGCGCTGCCTCATCCGGCGCCAGGCGGAAGCTCCAGCCGGTGTTGAGCTTTTGCACGGTTGGCGCCGCCGCCAGCGTGGTGCTGGCCGCCAGGAAAAAGAAGGTCATGGATAGCAGGCTTCCGGATACGGGTTTCGACATGGCACGGCCTCAGTTCAGATTAGAGTGTGACGAAACAGGCCCGGCGCCAGTTCCAAGCGATATGCCGAAAAGTGCCGAGAAGTGTTTCTGGGGTTTTCGGCTGGATATCGCGACAAGCAAAAATTCAGCGCGTTTCGATACGGTAGACATAGGCCAGCTGACGCGGCGCATTGGCCGGCGGCGTGATGACCAGGCCCGAAGCGTCCTGACGGAAGGCCACGGGCGCATCCGTCCCCAGCAGGCTGACGCGCTTGACCGGATAGTCGCTGCGGATCGAGGTGATGGTCGCGGAGCCTTCGTCGGGCCAGGCCATCTGGATGGCGTGCAGCACGCCATCCTTGACGGTGAAGCGGAAGTCCTGCGCCGTGTATGACCGTGCCTTGCTCTCGGCAAAGCTGCCGGACGCCGTCTCGGTCGGGCCTTCGCCGAATGTGACCCACGGGCGCGCGCCATAGATGGCATCGCCATTGACCTTCAGCCACGCGCCGATCTGCATCAGCGTATCGCGGGCGCCATCGGGGATACGGCCTGAGGGGTGCGGGCCGACATTGAGCAGCAGGTTGCCGTTTTTCGACACAACGTCGGCCAGCAGGTGAACCAGTTGCGCCGGCGACTTGAAGGTGTCGTTTTCGATATAGCCCCACGACTTGTCGCTGATCGAGGTGCAGGTCTGCCAGGTGTCCTTGCGGATGCCGGGCGCCTGGCCGCGTTCGATGTCAAGCACGCCGGTATGGTCGGCAAAGCCGCCCAGCTTGTAGTTGACGATGGCCGAAGACCCTTCGCGCACGCCCTTGTTGTAATACCAGGCCAGGAATTTCGGCATGGCTTCGCGGAAGGCCGGCTGGCCGACCCACCAGTCGAAATAGACCAGTTCCGGATCGTACTTTTCGACCAGCTCGGCCTGGCGCGCCAGCCAGTCGTCGAGCCAGGCATCGGAGACATGGGTGTAGTCGCCGAACAGGTCGGCATCGCCCCCTGCCCCAAGGATGCGGCTTTGGGCCGGGCCATAGAGGCCGGCATTGGCGGGATCGGAGACGTCCGAGGGGGCTTTGCGGCCTTCGTCGAAGAACCAGTTGTTTTCGGCGCGGTGCGACGACAGGGCAAAGTGCAGGCCCTCGGCGCGCACGGCCTTGGAGATTTCGGCCAGCACGTCGCGCTTGGGACCCATCTTGACGGCCGTATAATCGGACAACTTGCTGTCGAACATCGAGAAGCCGTCGTGGTGTTCGGCAACTGGCACGACATAGCGGGCGCCCGCGGCGCTGAACAGTTTGGCCCAGTCGCCGGCGTCAAAGGCCTCGGCCTTCAGCATCGGGATGAAGTCCTTGTAGCCGAACTTCGTCTGCGGCCCGTAAGTCTTGATATGGTGCTCGTATGCCGGGTTGTCGCGCTTGTACATGTTGCGCGAGTACCATTCGCCGCCGAAGGCCGGGATCGAATAGACGCCCCAGTGGATGAAAATGCCGAACTTGGCGTCGGCATACCATTGCGGGCAGGTAAAGCCTTGCAGTGAGCCCCAGTCGGGACGGAAGGGGCCGGTGCGGCCGCCCTTCTCTACTTCGGAAAGCCAGCGCTTGCGCTCGGGCGTGAACTTGGCAACGGCCTTTTGCCAGGCCTGGTCGCGCTGGTCGGGCGTCGTATTGTCGTTTGATGCCGGAGACGGGGCCGGGGCGGCGCGCGCCGGTACGGTCAGTCCCGCCCCCATCAGATTCACGGCGGCAAGACCGCTGAGCAGGTTGCGACGTGAAAAACGGGGCGTGTCGGGGGTCATGCGTGCGTCTCCAGAGCTTACCGGCAGTGTACGATCCAGCCAGACTCCGAAACGGCTCCCATGACGCGGCGGCGTCAATAAAAAAGTTTCAGCGTGAATCTTGGCACGAAACCGTGCCTTG
This sequence comes from Asticcacaulis solisilvae, assembly GCF_017875235.1. Taxonomy (GTDB): domain Bacteria; phylum Pseudomonadota; class Alphaproteobacteria; order Caulobacterales; family Caulobacteraceae; genus Asticcacaulis; species Asticcacaulis solisilvae_A. The sequence goes on from NZ_JAGGMI010000001.1 coordinate 499,283, forward strand.
GGAACCACGCTGAAACAGTCCGGGGATAGGCTATCAGACGCGAACACTACTTGAACTGCGGCGGCGCCCGGAGGAATCCGAGGGATCACCAATCCCTCCGGGCACAGCCGTTTTCCCAGAACCTTCACACTCGACCGGACAGACACACAAGGAACCGGAATTTCGTACGGACGCGGTAAGGGCAACAGGGAGCATTGCCTTGGTCGGGCCCGCCTTAGGGAGTGGCGGCGGTTTCAGGAAGGCGGCGCCCCTTAGGGAAGAAATAAAGGGGCGCCAGGGGTAACTAGCGGACGCGGTAGGTCACGCCGAAGGTGATGCGCGTGCCGTACTTGCTCCAGGCCAGCGGCAAGCCGCCGGTGGTGTACGGATGCTGCATGTCGTCCAGGATGTTCTGCGCCGCGACGTTGAACGACAGCTTGTCGTTCACGTTATACGACGCGGAGGCATCCAGCTGGCCCCAGCCGTCGACATAGGACGGCGCGGTACGCTCGCTGCCGATCGTCGTCGTGTACTTCGAACGGAAGGTGTACGAGATACGCGCCTGGATCGGGCCCTTTTCATAGTAGGGCGAGACCGTGTAGCTCCATTTCGACAGGTACGGCATCGGCAACTTGGCCGGCGTCGGGTTATACTTGTCGGTATACGCGCCATATTCTTCGCCGAGCCAGGTTACGTTCGCCTGGATACCGAAACCATAGGCGATGTCGCCCTGCCAGCCGACCGACACACCCGGGATCTTGGCATTGCTGCCGTTGAACGGAGCGTTGATCAGCATGCTTTCGACGCGGTTACAGACGCGGCCAACTGTGCCCAGACAGTAGTTGAGGGCGCTTTCCGGAAGGGTAACGTCGACGAAGGTATATTTGCGGACGATGTAGCTTTCGACGTCCTTGTAGGTCAGGTCGACGTTGAACAGGCTGTTCGGGGCAAAATACCATTCATACGACGCGCTATAGTTGGTGGCGCGGTACGGCTGCAGGTCGGGATTGCCGCCGCTGCCGCCGAAGAAGTCGTTGGCCGGGCCGCCCGCAGTGGTGCCGATGGTCGAATAACGGTCGAGGCTGTACTCAACCTGGCCCGACATGTCCGCAAAGGTCGGACGCGACATCACCTTGCCGGCCGAGAAGCGGATCATCATGTCATCGGTCAGGTCGTAGGCGGCGTTGAATGACGGCAGGAAGTCGTCGTAGCTGCGGTCGATCGAGATCATTTCTTCCGACCACGGATAGTAGTCCATGGTCGAACGATAGGTCTGGGCGTTTTCCGTCTTGGCATAACGGACGCCGACGTCGCCGTGCCACTTGCCATGGCGGAAGTTCGCCTGGATGTAGGCGCCGGTGGTCGTTTCCGTTGTATCCCACAGATTTCCGGCGTCACGGAAATCGCCATTGGCGTTGCCCGGAGACTTGTTGGCGACCGAGTAGTCGATCACGGCCTGCTGGGTCATGGCGACGAACGACTTCAGGTCACCTTCGGAGCCCAGACCGTCGACCAGAACCGGGTCGCTGATGTAGGTGTCGAAGTCCGACATCGAGCCGGTTTGCAGGAAGGTCGTGTTGAAGAAGTGCGGCGTGTTTTCGCTGATGTGCTTCTGGTGCTTGAAGCCGAAGAGCAGCTCGGTGACAGGACCCCACTGGACGTAACGCTTGGCGTCCAGCTTGATGTAGTCGTACTGGTCGAGCGATTCCGCCGTCTTCACGAAGCCGGCCTGCTGGCCCTGGCGGCGAGTCTTGAAAATGGCCGGGTTGGTCGCGGGGGTCGCCAGGTTCAGCGTCGCGCCGTCCTGAGTAATAGCCCAGGTCGCCGATGTATTGCCATAGAAGCTCAGGAAGTATTCCGGCTGCACGCCGCCGATGGCCTTCGACGTACCGATATTGGCGATGAAGTCCCAGTCACCCGGAGTCCAGCGCGTTTCGAGGTTGATCGTGTCCGTCGTGAGGTTCGACTTCTTGTAGTACTCGTCCATGCGGATCGCGACGCGGCCGGTGCCGCCGGTAACGCCCGATTCGTTGGTCGTTACGGACGTCATCTTGGTCGGGTTGATGACGGTGCCGCCGCTGGTGCGGGCATCCCAGGCTTCGCCTTCGTTCCAGTTGACGCTCAGGTCGGTCTGGAAGGTTTGCGCATAGCTGGAATAGTCGCTCTGGATCGTCGTGCCCGTCAGGTTGAATTCCAGATCCTCGTTCGGACGGTACTGGAAGGCGAGCTGGCCGGTCTGACGCTCGCGGTTCTGCATCGACGACTGCAGCCACAGATATTGCGGGACCAGCATGCCGGGCTTCAGGGCCGGGCCGCTGGAAACGGTCGGCAGCGAAGCCGGGGTCGTAAACGCGCCCGACGTACAGCCGCCCCAGCGCGAGGCGTTACAGACGTCCTGATAGGCCGTCGAAACCGAGCCCGAGCCCAGGACCGCCTTGTTATAGGAATAGTTGAACAGCATCCCGAAGCGGCCGCTGTCGTCCTTGGTCGAGTAGAACAAAGAATAGCGCGGATCGCTTTCCTTGTTACGCTGGTTCTGGTTGTAGTTGAAGCTGAGCGACAGGGTGTTGGCCGGCAGCGACAAAGGCTTGCGCGAATTGACGATGATCGTGCCGCCGATGCCGCCTTCATCCAGGCGCGCTTCGGTGGTCTTGAAAACCTGAACGTCGCCGATCAGTTCCGGCGCCAGGTTGGAGAGGTTAAAGCTGCGGCCCGTATCCTGGTTGTTGGCGCCCGAATTTGCCGTGGCCATCGGGTTGCCGTTGAGCGTGACGTTGATCAGGCGCGAGTTGATGCCGTTGATGGCGATATGCTCGCCTTCGCCGCCGCCGGAACGGTCGACCGTGATGCCCGGCAGGCGTGACAGCGATTCCGCGACGTTGACATCCGGGAACTTGCTGACGTCTTCCGCCGTGATGACATCAATATGCGCCGACGCCCGGCGCTTGGTCGTCAGCGATTTCTGCAGGCTCTTGCGGACGCCGACGACGACCACTTCGTCAGACGAAGCGTCGCCAGTGGTGGTAGCGGTGGTGGCGGCGTCCTGCGCATACACGCTGCCCGCAATCAGGGCCCCGGCGAGAGCCGTCGTGATCAATGCCTTTGTTTTTGTTCTCATTCCCTAATCTCCACATGCCCTCATAAGGGCTGCATCCCGTTTGTTGTGGCAGCTGCCCGTGTTCACAGCACCAATGATAAGACCATTGGACTCATAACCGCATCCACTGCTGAAATATTTTGTACATATAAAAAACCAAAAACGTCAAATTGTAAGTTTTAAGATCATGTCATATTTCACTGGCACCTAATACCAACAGACAGCGATGTCATGACCTTTCAAACTGGGCACACAAAATAAAAAAGTATTACAAAACAGAATATTACCTTAAGGGGCCCTTCGTTGGCAGGGAGTTCCACCACAATTTGGTCCTAATGCAGAGAAGCCTGACGCTGTTGCTTCCTTGTCACTCTGGCGGCCGGAAAAACCTGCCGCAGAGGCAGTGCAGGGCCTGTTGACACGGCCAAAAGATGTCATAACATTCTTAGGGCCGTGAACGCGAATGACGTTCTTGGCACAGGACAACAGGGCTGCCAAAGCGTGAAACTGTTTAGAGAGTGGAGTGCCGGATGGCAGGCCTGACGACTGCGATCCGGACGGCCCACGAGGCGATGCGGCGTTCGGACATGCCTGCCGCCCTTAATGCCGCGAAAATCGCCACCGCGACTCATCCGACATCGGCCGAAGGCTGGTGGCTGCGGGGAACGGCCGCTTGTGCCCTCGACCAGATGGCGGATGCGGAAGCCGCCTTTCAGAAGGCTGCCGACTGCGCGCCGCGCAACTCGGCTACGCGCGCCCAGATGCTGGCGCTGCGCGGCAAGCCGCTGGTCAGCGAGGGGCGCATGGCCGAAGCCATCGCCTGTGCCAAAGACGCCGTCGCCATCGGACTGAACGACGTGCCGAGCCTGGTCCGCGTCAGTTATACCTTTACGCACGGCGGGCTGCACGACGACGCCCTGGCCTGCGCGCTCAAGGCCACCGGCATCGATCCGAACCACGCCGAGTCGTGGTACAATCTCGGCAGCGCCTGGCGGACCCTGGGCGATATCGCGCAGGCCGAAGCCGCCTTCAACAAGGCGATCGCCCTGTCCCCCACTCCGCCGATCGCCGCCTATTACAACCTGGCCAACCTGCGGCGCTGGACGGCCGGCGACAATCACATCGCCATTCTGGAAGGCCTGGCGTGCCATTCCAGCCTCGAAGCGTGCCGCGTCGCCTATACACTGTATAAAGAGTATGACGACATCGGCCAACTTGACGCCGCCTGGGACTGCCTGACCGTCGGCGCCGAACTGGGGCGCAAGATCGAAGCCTGGTCGGCGGAGGAAGAGGCCGAGACCGTGGCCGCCTGGCGCAAGCACCTCCCCGCCGAAGCGTTCAGCGCCCAACCCGACACCCGCCCCCGCAGCGGTCCGAAACGCATCTTTATCGTCGGCCTGCCGCGGTCAGGCACGACCCTGGTCGAACGCATCCTGGCCGCTCACAGCCAGGTCCAGGCCCTAGGCGAACTGAAGACCTTCGGCATCGTCACCCACCGCCTGGCCAATGTCCCCGGCGCGCGGCGCCTGGCGCCCGGCGTCATCGAAGCGGCGGTGGCGCTCGATCCGCTCACTATCGCCGAAGCCTACACGCGCGAGACCGCCTTCCTCCACGACGGCAGCCCCTATGTTATCGACAAGCTGCCGTCCAACCACGAATATGCCGGCCTGATCAAACGCGCCTTTCCCGATGCGACGATTATCGCGCTCGACCGCAACCCGATGGACGCCCTGTTCGGCTGCTATAAGGTCCTGTTCACCGGCGCCTATGGCTGGTCCTATGCGCAGGACGACCTGGCGGAACACTATCGCCACTTCCGCGACCTCATGGCCCACTGGCAGGATGTTCTCGGCGACGGCCTGGTGCGGATCTCGCTCGAAGGCCTGATCCAGGATCCCGAAAGTGAAATCCGCCGTCTGGTCGCCGCGTGCGGCCTGCCGTTCGAAGAGGGCTGCTTGAAGCCGCACGAGGCCAAGGGCGGCGTCTCCACCGCCAGCGCCGTCCAGGTACGCAATCCGATCAATGGCCAGGGCGTGGGCGCGTGGAAGAAGTACGAGGCGCAGCTGGCGCCATTGCACGCGCGCCTGCGCGAACTCGGCTTTGTGACCTGACCGGGCCGCCATGATCGTCTGCGACACCTTCGTCTTCCTGCACCTGCACAAGTCCGGCGGCACCTATGTCAACCAGATGCTGATGACCTGCGTGCCCTCGGCCCGGCGGATCGGCTATCACCTGCCCTACAACCAGATCCCCGAGTCGCTGAGGACGCTGCCCGTCGTGGGCACGGTGCGTAATCCCTGGGCCTACTACGTCTCCTGGTATCATTTCCAGCAGGGCCAGGAACGGCCCAATCCGCTCTTTCTCATCTGCAGCGATGGCGGCACCGCCGATTTCGCCACGACGATCCGCAACCTGGTGACGCTGGAAAGCAACCCTGAGCGCATCCGGCAATTGTCGGACGCCTTCCCGGAAAGCTTCGTCAATTATGGCCTCAACCTCACCCGGTCGTGCATTGCCAGGATCTCTGGCAGCGGGCTTGGCTTCTACAGTTTCTTGCACGACCGTCTGTATGCCGGTGCGGCGGCGCCCCTGGTCCTGCGGACGGAAACGCTTCGGCAGTCGCTGGCGGAGGCTCCGCTAGGGCTCGGTGCGTCCGAAACCATACGCATGCACCGGTTCCTGAAGGCGACGCCCGACCTGAATACCAGCCGGCACGACGCCTATCCGTCCTATTACACGCCGGAAACGCGGGCCTTGGTCGCCGAAATGGATGGCAGCGTGATCGCCGCCTACGGCTACTGTTTTGGCGACGCCTGATATCCTGCCAGGCGCAAAGGTTATGATTTAAATGGACATTGGTATCTACATATGTGTAGCTTTTACAGAATACGCTGCGGGGTGCGGTCGTTTCCATGAATTTCGCCTATGACGCCCAGCAACTGGGCCAGTTCGACATCGCCGCGTTAAAATCGGCCGTCGCCGCGCTGGGTGACGATGCGTGGAATGCCGACGGCAGCCGGCAAAAGGCGTTTAATGCCCACGCCAGCACCCAGACGATCAAGCTGATCGCCGACTCTGATTTCCGCCACACCGACCCGACGCATCACGCGGCCTTTGCCGTCTTCCAGCCGATGCTTGAGCCGGTCATGGCGCATATCCGTCAGTTCTATCTCCAGACCCTTCGCCAGCGCCGCGTCGCCGAGCAGCACGGCCCCGGCTACTTCATCCGCGCCATCCTGACCCGGCTGCCCGCCGGGGCTGAGATCAAGCCGCACATCGACGAGGGCGAGTCGCTCAAGCGCTGCCACAGGATTCACCTGCCCGTCATCTCCAATCCGTACAGCCTGTTTTGCGTCGGCCAGTTGCGGTTCCACATGCCCGAAGGCCAGTTGTGGGAGATCAACAACCGCCGTACCCATTCCGTCCGCAATGACGGGACGGAAGGCCGCGTCCACCTGATACTTGACTATGTCCAGCCTGGAGAGACGGTTTTCGATCTCGACGGCCCCATCACCGCCTGAGGTTTCATCGTGCCCAGACCCTTTCACATCCGCCAGATCTATCTGAAGGACCTGTCCTTTCAGGCGCCATCGGGCGCCGCCATCTTCACCCAGGAATGGCAGCCCCAGATCAAGGTCGACATGAAGACCCAGCACGAGGCCATTCCGGGCAACCTGACCGAGGTCGTCCTGACGATGTCGATCATCGCCACCAGCGCCGGCCGCACGGCCTTCATGATCGAGGCCATCCAGGCGGGCATCTTCCAGATCGCCGAAACGTCCGGGCCGGCCTATGACCGGATCGTCGGCGCCCTGTGCCCTGAGGTTCTGCTGCCCTATGCCCGCGAAGCCATCGACAATGTCCTGATGAAGGGCCGCTTCCCGCCGCTGATCATCGACCCGATCGATTTCGAAGCCCAGCTGGGGCGGTAATTCATGCTGCCGGGGCATGAGGGACCGAAGCTGAAGGTCGTGATCGTCGGCGGCGGCACCGCCGGCTGGATGGCGGCTGCGCTGCTGTCGCAGACATTCAAGGGCAAGCTGGTCGACGTGACTTTGGTCGAATCCGACGCGATCGGCACGATCGGCGTCGGCGAAGCGACCATCCCCGCCATCCGGCGCTTCAACCGTCTGCTGGAGGTGCACGAACGCGACTTCATCGCCGCCACCCAGGCGACATTCAAGCTGGGGATCGAGTTCGTCAACTGGGGCAAGGTCGGGACAAGCTACATCCACCCCTTCGGCAATATCGGCAAGCCGATCGGCCGCACAGGCTTCGAACACTATCTGACGCGCCGGCGCCTGGAAGGGCACACCGAAAACTTCGAGACCTATTCGCTGAATGCCATGGCGGCCAGGGCCGACCGGTTCAATATCCCGCCGCGCGACGGCTCACTGCTGTCCGAGCTGGCCTATGCCTATCATTTCGACGCCGGGCTATACGCCGCCTTTTTGCGTCGTTACGCCGAAGCGCGCGGCGTCCGCCGGGTGGAAGGCAAGATCGGCCACGTCGGACAAGACGCGGATAGCGGCCATGTCACCAGCCTGCATCTGGAGGACGGCCAGACGGTCGATGGCGAATTCTTCATCGACTGTTCCGGCCTGTCAGGCCTGCTGATCGAAAAGACGCTGGGCAGCGGTTACGAGGACTGGAGCCACTGGCTGCCCTGCGACCGCGCTGGCTTTGTCCCCAGCGAAAGCGCCCCATCGATAACGCCCTATACGCGCTCGACCGCCCATTCGGCCGGCTGGCAGTGGCGCATTCCGCTCCAGCACCGCATCGGCAATGGCCATGTCTTTTCATCAGGTTTCATGGGCGACGATGAGGCTGGAGACCTGCTTCTTGAGACGCTCGACCAAAAGCCGCTGGCCGAGCCGAAGTTCCTGCGCTTCCAGACGGGCCGCCGCAAGCTGAGCTGGAACCGGAATGTCGTGGCGATTGGCCTGTCGTCGGGATTTCTCGAACCGCTGGAATCGACCAGCATCCACCTGATCCATTCCGGCCTCGTCAAACTGCTGGATTACTGGCCCGACCGGACCTTCAATCCGCTGCTGAGCGCGCAGTACAATCGCGTGATGGAGACCCAGTACCAGTCTATCCGCGACTTCATCATCTTGCATTACAAGGCGACGGATCGCGAAGATTCCGCCTTCTGGAAGTACTGCAGGTTCATGGATGTGCCGGACAGCCTGGCCTGCAAGATGGACCATTTCCGCAGCAGTTCGCGTATCGTCCTTGCGCCCGGCGAGTTGTTCCAGCCGGCGAGCTGGTTAGCCGTCCTGATCGGCCAGAATGTCCTGCCGACAGGATATGACCCCTTGTCCGACATCCACGAAACGGCCGCCGTCGATGACACTCTACGAAGGCTGGCGGCCGCCATCCGGCACGCCGTGGACACGATGCCGACGCACCGTCAGGTCCTTGAGAGTCTCCGTTATTAGTTTATCGGCTTGCGTCCAATTGGTATTAAAAATATAGAAGTGGTTATAACCTTTACAACGGACAATGAGGCCCTTCATGCGCGCATCCCCGGTAATCTGTGGCCTCCTGACGCTGTTGTCGTGCGCCGCTGTGTCGCTTGCGGCGCCCGCCGGCGCCGGGACATTGCCCGCCATCTTTCCCACGCCCGTGGCCGCGAAACTGACCGGCAAGGATCTGGCGCTCGGCAAGACCGTCGTGCTTGTCCAGGCCGGCAAGCCCGACATCGGAACCGAAGCGCTGATACGCCAGATATTGACCCGGGCGGGCGTCGAGCACTTTCGGACCGCCAACCGCCTGCCGGTGTCGCTTGACGCAACCTACGTTGTGCTCGGTGCCGGCGATACGCCGGTGCTGGCCAGCGCCCTGGCCCGCGCCCAGGCAGTCGCGCCGGCACAGGACGAGGGTTATGTGCTCGCCACCGCGGCCGTCGATAGCGGCGCGCTGATCGTACTGGCCGGAAAGGACCCTGACGGCGTCTTTTATGCCGCCCAGACCCTGCGCCAGATCGTCGGCGACGGCGCCCTGCCCGCCATCACGGTCGCCGACCACCCGGCCATGCCGGTGCGCGGCACGATCGAAGGCTTCTATGGCAAGCCATGGTCGATGACCGAACGCGCCGACCACATCACCTTCCTGGCCGGTATGAAGGCCAACACCTACATCTACAGCCCGAAGGACGAGGTCTTCGCGCGCGACAAATGGCGCGAGGACTATCCCGCCGAAACATTGAAAGGCTTGGGCGGCTTGGTCGAGATCGCCAATCGCCACCACGTCAATTTCGTCTATGCCCTCTCGCCGGGGCCGACCATCTGCTATTCGGACCCGGCCGACCTCGAAGCCATCCGCCGCAAGTTCAGGACCCTGCGCGGCATCGGCGTGCGCGGTTTCTACGTCGCGCTCGACGATATCGAGTACACCAAGTGGAACTGCGCGGGTGACGAGGCCGCCTTCGGCGCGCCCAGCGAAAAGGCTGCGGCCAGCGCCCAGGCGAAGCTGCTCAACGCAGTCCAGGCCGATCTGGTTGCCGCCAATGACCGCGGCTCGCTGATGATGGTGCCGACGGAATATTACAACACCACCGAAAGCCCGTACAAGGCGACCTTGCGCGCTGAGCTCGACCCACGCGTCGCCGTGCAGTGGACGGGCACCGACGTCGTGCCGCCGTCGATCTCGGTCAAGGACGCGGCCAATGCAACCAAGGCGTTCGGCCGCAAGACGCTGCTGTGGGACAATTATCCGGTCAACGACTACAAGGAATCGGCTGGCCGCCTGCTGCTGGCGCCCTATGACCGCCGCGAGGGCGGCCTGTCGGCGGAACTGAGCGGCATCGTCTCCAATCCGATGAACCAGGAGGCTGCCAGCCGGCCAGCCGTCATGGGCCTGGTCGCCTTTGCATGGAACGACAAGGACTACAACGCCGAACGTACCTGGAACGCCTCGGCGCGGTATCTGGCGGGCGGCGATCCCCGGGTGACGGCGGCGCTGCTCACCTTCTTCGACACCCAGCATCTGGCTCCGACCTTCGGCACGCATCCCTGGCAGGCCCAGGCCCCGCGTCTGAAAGCGCTGATCGACCACACCCGCGACGCGCTGGCGGTCGGGGCCGCGGCTGAGCGCGACGAAGCGCTGGCAAGGCTCGCGGCTGAGGCCGACGATCTGGCGGCTGCGCCCGACCTGATCCGAGCGGGCGTGGTCGTCCCGGGCTTTGCCGCCGAAGCCAAACCCTGGCTCGACGCGACCGAGCTGTGGGGACGCGCCCTCGCCCTGACGGTCAGCGGCCTGCGCGCAGCCCTGGATGACAGTGACGCCACCGCAACCCGTCTCTTTGCCGAGGCCGAGACCCTGGCCCGGCGCGCCGAAGCCATAAATTCGATCCCGGGCGCCGTCCGGGTCGACGGGCCGGTCAAGGTCGCCGATGGCGTCCTCGATACCTTCATCCGTGAAGCGCCGTCCCTGGTCTACGTCCGGCAGCCTTGATTCTTATTTCTAACCGAGCGGGGCCGCGGCGATCACCGCGCCCCTGTAGGTGGCGGCGATGAAGTCGCGCGCCTTCTGTGAGGTCAGGGCGGCCGCCAGCGCCTTGATGCGCGGATCGTCCTTATTGTCCGGACGCGCCACCAGATAGTTGAGGTACGGGCTATCCGGACCTTCGATGATCAGCGCGTCCGATTGTGGGTTGAGCTTGGCGTCGAGCGCGTAATTGGTGTTGATCAGGGCCAGGTCGACCTCAGGCAGCACGCGCGGCAGGGACGGCGATTCCAGTTCCTTGAAGACGAAGCGCTTGGCATTGGCGGCGATGTCCTTGGGCGTCGCGGCGATATTGTTCGGATCCTTCAAGGTAATCAGGCCGTTCTTGTGCAGCAGGATCAGGGCGCGACCGGTATTGGTCGGATCGTTCGGCAGGGCAATGACCGCGCCGTTCTTCAATTCGGCAATGGTCTTGACCTTCTTCGAATAGGCGCCAAACGGTTCGACATGGACGCCGGCGACCGTCACCAGCTTCGTGCCGCGCTCTTTATTGAAAGCTTCGAGATAAGGCAGGGTCTGGAAATAGTTGGCGTCGATCAGCTTCTGGTCGACCTGCAGGTTCGGCTGGACGTAGTCGTTAAAGATCTTCACCTGAAGATCGATGCCCTGCGCCTTCAGGTCCGGTGTGATGGCCTTCAGGATCTCGGCGTGCGGCACGGCGGTGGCCGCGACCGTCAGCACGTTACCCTTGGTTTCGGGCTTGGCGCAGGCGGTGACCGCCAGGGCGGACAGCAGGAAGAGACGGCGTGAGGTCATACGACCCTCCTATCGTTTGTGAAACCGCGCCACCAGCGCGTCGCCGCCCATCTGCAGCGCCTGAACAAGAATGACGATCAAGGCCACGGTGACGACCATGACGTCGGTCTGGAATCTTTGATAGCCATAGCGCACGGCCAGGTCACCCAGGCCCCCGGCGCCGACCACGCCGGCCATGGCCGTGTAGGACACGAGGGCGATAGCGGTCACCGTCACGGCCGCGATCAGGCCCGGCATGGCCTCGGGCAAAAGCGCCTTGAGGACGATCTGGCGGTTGCTGGCGCCCAGTGCCTGGGTCGCCTCGATGACCGAACGGTCGACTTCGCGCAAGGCGGTTTCGACCAGCCGCGCGAAGAAGGGCGCCGCCCCCAGGACCAGGGGCGGAATGGCGCCGCGCACGCCCAGCGACGTGCCGACGAGCGCCAGTGTCACCGGGATCAGCAGGATGAACAGGATGACGAACGGGATCGACCTCAGCACGTTCACGACCAGGCTGAGCAGGCCATAAAGCACGCGGTTGGGCGACAGGCCGCGCGGCGATGTTACGAACAGCCAGACGCCGAGCGGCAGGCCCAGGGCGACGCTGAACAGCAGCGAACCGAAGAGCATGGCCACGGTTTCCCAGCTGGCCAGGGCGATTTCGACGCCGTCGATGTTCTGGAAGAAATCCGCTGTGTTCATGCGATTGTCTCCACGCTTACGCCACGCGCCGCCAGCCGCTCCAGCGCCGCGGCCCGCCCCGGCCCTTCCAGCTCGACGACCAGCTGGCCATAGGGCGTGTCTTTCAGCGCCGACACCTGGCCAGCGACGATGCTGAAGCGAACGTCCAGCCCTTGTGTGGCCGCGCTCAAGGCATCGCTGGTGACGATGTCGCCGAAATAGGTCAGGCGCAGGCGCGGTTGTGCGCCGGCCGATGGCGGGATGTTAGGGATCAACGGCGCGATCAAGGCCTTCGCCGCCTCGCTTTGCGGACGGAACAGGACCTGTGACACCGGCCCCGCCTCGACCAGGCGGCCGTGATCGAGCACCGCGACGCGGTCACAGATCCGGCGCACCACGTCCATCTCGTGCGTTACAAGGACGACGGTCAGCTTCAGGTCGCGGTTGAGCTCCGCCAGCAGGTCGAGCACGCCCTGCGTCGCCTCCGGATCGAGCGCGCTGGTCGGCTCGTCGCACAACAGGATGTCGGGTGAATTGGCGAGCGCCCGGGCAATAGCGACGCGCTGCTTCTGGCCGCCGGACAACTGGGCCGGATATTTGTGCGCATGATCGCTGAGACCCACGCGCGCCAGCAGGTCGTCGACGCGAGCATGGTCAGCGACGTCGAGCCTTGGCTTGGCCAGTTGCAAGGCGAACAACACATTCTGCCGGGCGGTCTTGGACGACAAGAGGCCGAATTGCTGAAAGATCATGCCCAGCTTGTGGCGCAGGTCCGACAGCTGGCGCGCGTTCAGCCCGGCAAGATCCTGGCCGCCGACCCGCACGCGGCCCGAAGTCGGGCGCTCCAGCCGGTTGATCAGCCGCACCAGGGTCGACTTGCCGGAACCAGAGGCGCCGACGATGCCGAACACCTCGCCCGGCACGATGTCCAGGGTGACGTCGCTCAGCGCCGCCTGCGCGCGGCCAGAGGCGTTGAACTGCTTACCAACGTGGTCGAACGAAATGGCGGACAAGGTCGATCCAATAGAAACCATCCCCTGCGCATAGCCCGTGCCGCGCCGTCCCGCAACACCTGTCGCATAAATTCAAATAAAAGCGGTCGGCTTTTCGCGGCAGATGACGGGCCTCCGCTCAGCCAATGAAGCCATTCTATAGGGATGATTGGATATTTCTGACTTGTGCTAAATCAACACAAATTTTATAGGAATTATGAAGCTTCATGGCTTTCTTCCCGTTGCCTCATCCCAGAGGTTGTGACTGACCGCCGTCGATCCCCCGACGGCGGTCTTTTTTTCGCACGTTATCCGGCAGCAGGCGCCAGCAGACGATCGAAATCGCTGGCGTCGTGGCGCTCGGCCAGGCCATCGGCGGCGCGGTTGACCAGACGCCCACGCTTTACGCCGGTCCGGGCTTCGAGTTGATCCATCCAGCGGCGGATATTGGCATAGTCGCCGGCCGACAGGAACTCAGCCGCCGAATAGGCGTTGTTCACGATGCCGCCGTACCAGGGATAGATGGCCATGTCGGCAATGGTGTAGTCGTCACCGGCAACGAATTCCGTCTTGCCGAGCTGGGTATCCAGCACATGCAGCTGGCGCTTGGTTTCCATAGCGTAGCGGTTGATCGCATATTCGATCTTGAACGGCGCATAGGCGTAGAAATGCCCGAAGCCGCCGCCGACAAACGGTGCCGAGCCCATCTGCCACATCAGCCAGTTCATGGTCTCCGCGCGCTTGTAGTGCTCGGTCGGCAGGAAGGCGCCGAACTTTTCAGCGAGATAGAAAAGGATCGAACCGCTTTCGAACAACCGGGTTTGCGGATCGGTCGAACGGTCGAGCATGGCCGGGATCTTGGAGTTCGGATTGACCGACACGAAGCCCGAGCCGAACTGGTCGCCGTCGCCGATCTTGATCAGCCAGGCATCGTATTCAGCCCCGGAATAACCTGCCGCCAGCAATTCCTCGAGCAGGATAGTGACCTTGATGCCGTTGGGCGTCCCCATCGAATAGAGTTGCAGCGGATGCTTGCCGACCGGCAGGTCCTTGTCGGACGTCGCACCGGAAATCGGCCGGTTGATATTGGCGAACTGGCCGCCATTGCCCTTGTCCCACTGCCAGACGCTGGGCGGCACATAGCCGGCGGGTTGATTGTTGGCGGGATCGCTGTCGGCCATGACGTGTTCTCCAATATGTAACATGTGGAAGCACAGATATGGTCACGCGCCGCCCACCAGCAAGGTTAGCCAAGCGGGCACCAGCGCATTTTTTCCGTTACTTTAGCGCTTCGCGGCCACGGGGGAGATATAAGCGGGATCGTCGACCATCGGGTCGAAGGCCAGAAGCTTGACCGCCTCGCGCTCGGCTTCACGGCGGGCAAGCTCCTTAAGCTGCTCCGGCGTCGCGTTGGCGGGTATGACGGTCGGCCGCATGTCGCTGGCGTGATATTGCAGTTGGGCGGGTTCCGGCAGCTTGATCGGCAGGGCCGACACCGGCCGGCCGAGATTGGCGACTTCGAGGCCAGCCAGCAGGAAACCGCCGCTGGCGTAAAGCGCCGTCGTCTCGCGCCGGGTCGGCACGGGCTGGTCGCCGGCCGACTGGACCTGCCCCAGTATGCCGCTTGGCAGGACGTACTGGTTCAAGCCGGCCCAGCCCTTCAGGACGTGCGGTAGGTACTTGTCGCGCTCCAGAATGCCGTGGTTGATGCCGAAGGCCAGAGCGTAGGTGTAAAACGCGGTCCCAGAGGTTTCCGGTTCGGGAAAGGCGTCCGGGTCGAGCAGGCTTGAGCGCCACAGGCCGTCGGCCTGCTGCAATGAGGCGATCCTTGCCGCCATCTCACGGTATAGGGCGATGTAGCGCGGCCGCGTCGGGAAGTCCTCGGGCATGACCTCCAGCACGCGGGCAAGACCGGCCAGCACCCAGCCTTCGCCGCGCGCCCAGAAGATCTTCTTCCCGTTGGGCGACCGGCGCTCGATGAAGCGCTCGTCGCGGGCATAGAGATGCTGCTCGGTGTCGTAGAGACGCTCATAGGTGCGCCACCATTGGACGTCCATGGCCTGGATATATTTGGGATCGCCGGTGATGGCCGACATGCGCGCCAGGACCGGCGGCGCCATGAACAGGCTGTCGCACCACCACCAGACCAGCTTTTTCGGCTGCGGCGACAGGGTCAGATAGGGCAGCGTGTAGTCGAGACGCTGTTTCAAAGGCAGCAAGGTGCCGGGCGAGCCGGTATGCAGATAGATCGCCTGATAGAGATCGCCGATCGCCTGATCGTCGGCATTGATCAGGTGGACCGGTGCGCCGTCGCCCTGATGGCCGTAGTTGAAGCGACGGGCGGTGCTGAGACCATAGTCCAGCACGTCCGGCGCATCGGTCGTTTGCGTCAGCTTCATGGCGCCGACGAAGAAGGTCGCCGAAATCCAGTTGGTGCTGACGCCAAAGCGGCGCGGCGCGGCGCCGTCCTCGATGCCTTTCAGCCTTGCGACCTCCGCCGATGCCGAGCGCCTGAGAATGCTTAGGGTCTCCTCGCGATCGGGGATGGCATCCGGCCGGACCGCCGGCGTTTTCGGCGCCTCGGTCGCGGGCGCGGCAGCGGAGATGTCAGTCGCAGGAGCGGCAAGCATGACGGCGACCGCCAGGGACAAGCAGAATTGGCGTCTCATTTTCGTTTCCTCTCCCATGCGGATCGGGCGTCCACTGGATGATTACACAGCACGCAGGAAAAAGGGCCGCCCCTCCGGTCTTCAGGAGGGACGGCCAGTCGTGAGTTCCAAACGGGGAGTTAAGAACTCAAACGCGAAAGCGCAAACGGACCAAATCGTTCCGATAATTGATCTTAATCATATTAAATTCGGAACGATATGCCAAGCCATCATGCGCAAATATCGTACAATTTTTCATGTATGACAGCGATATGCCAAACTTGCAACCTTTTGATCAAGCGTGACGCAAAATGCTTATTATGTCGGACAATACCGAATAAAACGCCCCCTGTTACCGATTACAAATCGAAAAACAAACTGTTGACATGATTGATATTGATTTTTACTCATGACCAAGCAGGCGCGTTCGACGGAAGCTTCCCCGCCGCGCGTTTCAATAACGGGCATTAAAAGCAGGGCGGAACATGAAATCTCATTACAGAATGGCCGTTTCCATTGTCGGAATGGCGGCGCTTTTGGCGGGCCTTCCGGCGGCCGCCGGCGAGGCGCGCAATTTCGACGCTGGCTGGACCTTCGCCAAGGGCGATATTGCCGGCGCTGAACAGGTCGCCACGCCCATGGCCGACTGGCAGAAGGTCGACCTGCCGCACGATTGGTCGATAGCGGGCCCCTTCGATCAGTACGCCCCGGCCACAGGCTCGGGTGGCTGGCTGCCGACCGGCGTTGCCTGGTACCGCAAGAGCTTCACCCTGCCCGCCGCCGACAAGGGCAAACGTGTCTTCATTGAGCTGGACGGCGTCATGGATCGCGGCGGCGTGTGGATCAACGGCATGCACGTCGGCCACCGCCCCAACGGCTATTCCAGCGTCCGCTATGAGATCACCGACCACCTGAAGTGGGACGGCGACAATGTCATTTCCGTGCGTGCCGACACCACTGCCCAGCCGGCTTCACGCTGGTACGCCGGCGGCGGCATCTATCGCCATGTCCGGCTGATCGTCACCGGCGACGTCCATGTCGACGGTCACGGCACCTATGTCACGACGCCGAAGATCGATGCCAACAACGCCACAGTGAAGGTCGAAAGCGCCATCATCAATCGCACGACGTCGGAAAAAACCGCGCACATCGAAGTCAGCCTGACCGGCCCGGACGGCAAGCCCGCGGGCACATTCAAGGGCGGCACGCTTACCCTGCCCGCCGGCCGGTCCGTCAAGCTGTCGGCCGAGGGCGCCATCAACAATCCAAAGCTCTGGGATATCGGCCAGGGCAATCTTTATACGGCCAGCCTCAAGATCGTATCGGACAATTCTAGCGGTTCTGGGGGCGAAACGCTGGAAACCGACACGGCGACCTTCGGCGTGCGCCAGATCGAATTCCGCGCCGACACCGGCTTCTGGATCAATGGCAGGAACGTCAAGCTGAAGGGCACCGCCATCCACGCCGACGGCGGCGCCTTCGGCATGGCCGTGCCGCTGAGTTTCTATGAGCGCCGCCTGAAGGGCTTGCAAGCGCTGGGCGTGAACGCCATCCGCACCGCCCATCACCCATTCAGCCCGGAATTTCTTGACCTGTGCGACAAGCTGGGCATCGTCGTCATGAACGAAGCCTTCGACATGTGGACGGTCGCCAAGAATCCTTACGACTACCATCTGTTCTTCACCGACTGGTCGTCGATCGACGCCCGCGACTTCGTCAAGCGCGACCGCAACCACCCGTCGGTCGTCATCTGGTCGATCGGCAATGAGATCCACGACACACCCTACCCCGTCGTCGCCAAATCGATCATCGCGCGCCTCAAGCCCATCTTCAACACCGAAGACCCGTCGCGCCCCGTGACCATGGCGCTGTTCCGGCCCAACACATCAGGCGACTACAAGAACGGCCTGGCCGACATGCTGGACGTGGTCGGCCAGAACTATCGCGAAAACGAGCTGACCCAGGCGCACAAGGATAAGCCGACCCGCAAGATCATCGGCACCGAGAACGGCAAGAACCGCGCGAACTGGCTGCCGGTGCGCGACTACGCCCCCTATGCCGGCATGTTCCTGTGGACCGGCGCCGACTACCTGGGTGAGGCCGACCGCGCCGGCTGGCCATTCATCTCCAACCCGTCGGGCCTGGTCGACCGCACCGACGCCGTCAAGCCAATCGGCTGGGAGCGCGCCTCGTGGTGGGCTGAAACACCCGTCGCCAGGATCGGCCGCCGCGTGACGGAAGTCATCGATACGTCCGAGCTGCCGACCATGGTCGGCATCGCCATGCCGCAACCCAAGGGCCCGGGCGTGCTCAATGACTGGACGCCGGCGGACCAGGCGGCGCACACCGAGAAGGTCGAGATCGTCGCCAATACGCCTGAGGTCGAGCTGTTCCTCAACGGCAAGTCGCTGGGCAGGAAGCCGAAGAACGCCGACGACAGCGCCATCAAGTACGATGTGCACTATGCGCCGGGCATGATCCGCGTCGTCGGTTATGACGCGTCGGGCAAGGTGGTGACGCAGGACGAGCTGAAGACCGCCGGCAAGCCCGCTGCCGTCCGCCTCGAGGCCGAGCAGAAGAGCATCGCGCGCGGCTTCGACCATGTGGGCTATATACGCGTCCAGGTCGTCGATGCCAAAGGCGTGCGCGTGCCCGATGCCGCTCACAAGCTGACCGTGTCGGTCGAGGGCGCGGGCCAGTTGGCGGCCTTCGACAATGGTTCGCCAACAGATTCAACCGTCTTTTCGTCGCCGGTTCGCAATGCCTGGAACGGCCGCGCGCTGGTCATGGTCCGCGCTATTGACAGCAAGGGCGCGATCAAGGTCAAGGTAACTGGCGAAGGCCTGACACCCGCGACCGCCACGATCGACGTAAAGGAGTAGACCATGCGTTCCGCACTCCTGATCGCCGCCATGATCGCGGCCCTTGCCACGCCCGCCCTGGCCGAGGTCGGCAAGCGCTATCCGTCCGAAAAGCGCGTCATCGCCGACGCGGTCACCGGCCGACCGCTGACGCTGCTGACCTCGGGCGCGGTCGGAGACGCTAAGATCTACCCGACCCATCCCCAGTGGGCCAAGGACGGCGTCAATATCGTCTTCCGTTCCGGGGAACGGGCCGGATCACCGCAGATCTTTGCCGTCAATGAGACGACGGGTGACATCGTACAACTGACCGACGGCCCGGGCGTCGATATCGGCTCGATCAATGTCGCGCGGCTGTCGAACCGCGTCTTCTACCTGCGCAAGGGCGACACCCCGGTGCTGAAGTCGATCGACCTGACGGCGCTGCTGGCCGATTCAAAAGCCGGCAAGCTGAAGGCCGAAGGCTATGAGACCAGCCACGGCAAGCTGCCGGATGGCTTCATCAATGCCGGCGGCTTTACCCTCGATGCCGATGAAAAGACCGCCTATTTCGGCTTCGACCAGCAAAAGGCGCCGCCGCGCGCGCAAGGCGGCCCCGTGCCGCAGGTGCCGGGCGGGATTCTTGCCATGGACATCGCCACCGGCAAGACGCGGACCGTCATAAAGTCCGAGTTCCGCATGGGCCACGTCCAGGCCAATCCGTTCAAGCCCGGCGAAATCCTCTACTGCTGGGAAACAGGCGGAGACGCGCCGCAACGCATGTGGATCGTCAATGCCGACGGTACCGGCAATCGCGAAGTTTTCCGGGAATCGCCCGACGACTGGGTGACCCACGAACAGTTCGCCGACGCTGACCACGTCATCTTCAACCTCCTGGGCCACACGCCAAAACTGTCGCAGCGGGCAACCGGCATCATGGTCATCGACCTGCGCACCGGCGACATCGAAAATTTGGGCCAGGTGCCGTTCAAGTCCAAGGCACGCAGCTTCTGGCACAATGGCGTGACCTATGACGGCCGCTACGCCGCCGGCGACACCTTCAACGGCGACCTCTACCTGATCGACCGCGCAAGCGGCGAACGCAAGCTGCTGTCGACCGGCCACTTCATGAAGCCCGACCACCTGCACCCCAGCTTCAGCGCCGATAATACGCGCCTGCTCGTCCAGTCCGGCCTCCTGACCGAGGGCAAGAAGCTGTCGCTGATCGTCATTCCAATAAACTAAGGATCTCAATGCTTACCGACCTCAAAGACAAGGCCGTGCTGGTTACCGGCGCCTCCTCCGGTATCGGCGCCGCGGCGGCGATCGGTTTCGCCAGGCACGGCGCGGCGGTCGCCGTCCACTATGGCGCCAACGCGGACGGCGCCCGCGAGGTCGTACAGGCCATCACCGATCTCGGCGGCAAGGCGGCGCTCATTCAGGCCGACCTGACCGATCCGAAGACGGCGTCCCAGATGGTCGCCGAGGCCGCCACGGCCTTGGGCAAGCTCGACATCCTGGTCAACAATGCCGGTTCGCTGTGCGGCCGCAAACCCTTCATGGAGATCGACGACGCACTCTACGACAACGTCATGAACCTCAATGTCCGCTCGGTTATCAACGCCTCTCAAGCCGCCGTGCCGCTGATCGAAACCCAGGGCGGCGGCACTATCATCAATGTCGGCTCGATCGCCGGCAATGACGGCGGTGGGCCGGGTTCGGGCCACTATGCCTGCGCCAAGGCCTATATTCATAACCTGACACGTCACATGGCGCGCGACCTGGCCGGACGCGGCATCCGCGTCAATGCCATCGCGCCTGGCGTCATCGAAACGCCCTTCCACGCGGCCACGCCGGCCGACCGCATGGAAGCCATGAAGAACGCCACCCAGCTCAAGCGTGTCGGCACGCCCGACGACTGCACCGGCACCCTGCTCTACCTCGCTTCGGAGCAGATGAGCGGCTACATCACCGGCCAGATCATCCATATCAATGGTGGGCAATATATGCCTTAGGCCAGGCACCGTAAGGTCCCCCTTCCGTCAGCTCGCATAGGCTCGCTGCCACCTTCCCCGTAAACGGGGAAGGAAACGAAAATGAGCTTAATCAATTCCTTCCCCGTTTACGGGGAAGGTGGCATTTGCGGAGCAAATGACGGAAGGGGGACTTACGGTGCCGCCATCCGTCCGGTGACCGTCCAGTAGACGCCGCCAAAGATATGGCTCAGATACTGCGGGTCGCGGTACATTTCGCCATTGTGCCCAAGCGTGGTGACGAAGACGCGACCCTTTTCGTAAGCATGATACCAGGCGATCGGATGGTCCTTACCCATCGGCTTGACGGTTTGGCCCGGCCAGATCTTGGTCGGATCGTAGCTGTCTTCATCAACGCCCAGCACCGTGTGGATCTTCACATTGTGGGGATTGGTCGTGGTGTAGAACTCGTCGCTCCACAGCCAGCGCTCAGGCACGCCATAGGTCGCCGGAAAGGTTTTGTCGACGACCGTGACGACGCCCGTCTGCAACATGGGATGGACGCCGACGGTCCGGCCGACCAGCTTTTCGTACCACGGCCAGCTGTTCGCCGGCAGGGCGATGGCCGCACGGTGCACCACCATCGCATTGCCGCCCGAACGCATATAGGTCTCAAAGCCGCCGCGCTGGGCGGGGCTCAGGTCCTCGATCGGCGTATTCAGCAGCATGACCGCCGCGTACTGCCCCATATCCTTCTCAAGGTCCTCCGGCCTGTTGGTCCACACGACCTCGAAGGCGTGCAACTTGGCCATCTTTTCCATGCTGTCACGCGCGATCGGGATATATTCGTAGTGATACTTGGAGGGCATGGCGAGGACCAGCAGCTTGAACTGGTTCTCCGCCCAACCGGCTGACGGGAACACGACGGCCAGCACCGCCACAAGCATCACTACCAAACGTCGCATGTAACTTCCTATCGCTCGATCGCGTAAAGGCCGTGGTGGCTGAGGATAAACAGGGTCCGCATATCCGGACCGCCGAAGATCAGCTGCAGAGGCCGTTCCGGCGTATCGATCCGGCCGACTTCCTTGCCTTCACTGTCATAAATAAAGACCTGGCCATTGGCGACATAGAGCTTGCCGTCGGGACCAAGGACCGCGCTTTCGCCGCCGCGATTGGCGATGACCTTGAGGTCGCTCAAGGCGCCGCCTTCGGCGACCACGCCGCTATAGGTCTTGTTCTCCGAGCCATTCGTGAAGACAATGCGCTCGCCGATCTTGCCGCCCGTAAAGCCATAGGTCTGGAGCGTATCGGACCAGCGCCAGCCCAAGTGGTTTGTCGGCCCCTGCTGCAGCATGCGGAAGGCCGGCAGGACCAGGCTGCCATCCTTTGATACATATTCGTGCGTCTTGGCCGTCTGGACGTCCCTGGCGAAGAGTTCCGCCAGGGTCGCGAACCGAAGAGTTTTCGGATCGAGCTGGTCGCGGAACTCGCCATTGTTCCAGAAATTGCCTGGCAGGAGTGTCCGGGCATCCTTGCGCGCCGCCACCGGCGTCTTCGCCACCAGCGCCATGTCGAAGCCCGCCACCTTGGGGTTGAAGCTGTAGACATTGCCGGCGGGACCTTCCGACGACAGGACAAGTATGTCGCCATTGTCCGCCACGGCCAGGTTGACGGGATCGAGCGGCGCGTCGCGGACGATCGACAGGCCCGACTTGGCCGACCAGCTGTAGATGCGGTGGAACTGGCGCTCGACGAAGTAGAGCGTACCGTCGGCAGCTGTCGCCGCCCCCGAGATCGAATAGAAGCCGCCTTCGATTTTTTTGACCGCTGACGTGTCGGGCTGGACCACCTTGGGTGTCGCGGGCACGTCGAGCACGGCGAATTCGCGCTCGCGGACCTCGGCCTTGCTATTGACATCGACAATAGCGTTCTCGAACGGAAACTTGCTGGCGCGCAGATAGGTCGTGCAGCCGGCGTCGTCGCAGGTGGCATAGCCGCTTTCGGCGTTGACGTGGACATTGCGGAAGCGAATGTCGGAGGCGTTATAAAGCTTGACCGCGGCGTAAGCCGGCTTCAGCGACCGCGTCACGCGATAGCCGTGATAGTTGGCGAACAGGATGTTGCGCGAGTTGCGGATCTCGGTCGACAGGGCGTCGAGGCCATCACGCACCTCCTGCTCGGTCTGCGGCGCCAGGAACTCCCAGTTTTCGACGCCGTCGAGGACGATCTCGGCGCGCACGTGGTGCTCGGCCGACATCTGGTAGACATAGCCGGGCGTCTTGGTGTTGGTGACGTATAGACCGGCCTGCGAGAAGGTGTTGGGCGTCCAGACTGCATTGAATGTACCGCCGCCGCCGTCCTTGACCCAGATGCTGGGGTATTGACCGTCCCAGCGGTTCTTGGGGTCGGACATGTCCATACGCTTGCCGTGGCCCAGGCGCGTACCCGATCCGCCCTGGATCTTGACGTCATTGACCATCGAATCCACGCCGGCCATCCAGACGAGAGCCGAGGCGCGCGGATTGTATCCGCCGGTATAAAGGCCAAAGCCGAACAGAATGGCATTCCCGCCCCTGGCGCTTTCGATCATCGGCTTAAGGCCGCCGACACCGAGATAGTTCGGCGTGCTGTCTTCGAGATAGATTTGCGTCAGGCTGGGATGCAGCGCGATCAGCACGCTGTCCGGCCGCAGGCGCAGGGTATCGCTGACGCGATAATGGCCGGCCGGCAGGTAGACGACACGGTTTTTGTCAATCGCCGCCTGAAGGGCTGCCGTGTCATCCGCGATCCCGTCCCCCTTGGCGCCCAGGTCACGGGCGCTCTTCCACTGCTTGACCGCCGGCAGCAGCTTGAGCGCCGGCGGGCGGGCGGCGGGCAACTTTGCGACTGCCTTGGCGTCGACGCGCGTTTCGAACGTCCCGGTGGCTCCTAAAGCCGGGAGGGTCAGGCCATGGGTGAAGCTTTTGACGATATAGGCCGGCCCGCTGCCCGCTACCGTCTTGCCGCTTTCGCGAAACCGGGCGAAGACCTGCACGCCCTTGGCCTGAGCATTGTCGAAGCCGACCTGGGTAAAGACGCTGTCCTCATTGCTGATGACGACTGCGGCGTTCGACAGGTTCTCGAAGCGGACATCCTTGCCCCAGAGAGAGTCGCTATATCCCTCGTCGATCTCGATGCCTGTCTTCGTGTTGCGGATTTTGACATTGACCAGGGTCAGGTCGACCTCGTGCTCGCGAATGGCCGCTTCGGACTGGCCGTCGAATTCGGAATCGAGCAGGGTGTACTGCCAGGCCGGCGAGGTCTTTTCGGTCAGGATGCCATAGCGGCCACCGAAAAAGCGCAGATTGTCGCCCTCATTGCCGGCCTGATAGATGCCGGCCAGCGCGGAGCCGAGATGAAAGTCGATGTGGCTCAAGAAGGCATGCTGCGCCATGCGGAAACGCACGGCCGTCGCCGCGGGATTGCCCTGGCCGATCTCGAAATCGACATTGCTCATCGCCGAATAGAAGGTCGAGGAATTGGCGTCGCGAATGGTTTCGCTGTATGGCACAAAGCTGGCGACCGGTACCGGCACCTTGCCGACATTGTACTGGTCGTCGCCGGTAAAGACGATCATCGAGGCGACGCCGGTCTGGAAGCCCGGCGTATTGTCCGCCAGGACAAAGACCGGGCGCTTGGGGCCGACGCCGAAGATGCGCACCGCCGGCCAGACATTAAGGCTGCGCGTCAGACGATATCGGCCCGAAGGCAGAAAGACGATACCGCCGCCCTTGGCCTGATCGATCGCCGCCTGGATGGCCGCAGTGTCATCGGCAATACCGTCGCCCCTGCCTTGGACGCGGATGGCGCGGGGATCGTCGGGGGCGATCTCGTAGGCCGACTGAGAGGCCGGTTTCGGTGCGGCGGTGCTCGCCTCTCCCGGCAGAATGACGGACAGAAACGCGCACACGGTGGCGGTCAGCAGCACTCGCATTGGTATCCTCCCATTTTATCTTTGATGACAGCGCTAACATAAAATTTCAGACTTGGAAACCGTGGTTATACCAATTTAGCCATATAGACCTGCCTCGGATCGCCGAATGGTCGCAATACCGATATTACATATTTATATGACTATTAGCCTGAGTATACGATATCTAAATGCGAGCGCTCAGCAATACAGCGGCAGGTGCCCATTTAACAGACGATGAATTGACATAACCCACTATTTAGCCTTCTAGATCAGATTATATCGCGTATTCGCGCTTCGCATCATGCTGATTCGGCCAGGCCGGTTTCAGCAACTGCACAGAGCACAGACTCTGTTAGCGCTATCCTTGGAATGACCGACTACGGAGTGACTTTTGATCAAGAGCGCGACAAGCCCCAAGGCCAGAGCCTCCAGTACCGGGCGTGTTACGCTTGAGGACGTCGCCCAGAAGGCCGGCGTCTCGACCATTACGGTGTCGCGGTCGTTCCGCTATCCCGGCAAGGTCGCGCCCGATGTGCGCGAACGCATCCAGCGCATCGCCTACGACATGGGCTATGTCTCAAACCGTGCCGCCAGCGCGCTTGCCTCGGCGCGATCGATGAACATCGTCGTCCTGGTGCCCTCTTTACGCAACATGGTGTTCGTCGAAACCCTGGACGGCATCGAAAAAGTCCTGCGTCCCAAGGGCTATCACATGCTGCTGGGCGTCACCAACTATTCCTCCGAAGAAGAGGATGCCCTGGTCCGCGCCTATCTGGCCTTCGACCCCGACGGCATCCTGCTGACCGGTCTCAACTATCGCGAATCGACGCGGCGACTGATCGAACAGCTCAAGATACCGGTCGTCCACATGATGGAGCTTTCCGACCAGGACGATCTGTACAGCGTGGGCTTTTCGCAGGAAGCGGCCGCCGAAGCCATGACCGAGCACCTGATCGCCTCGGGGCGGACGCGGATCGCCTTTATCGGCTCGCAGATGGATTCGCGCACCCTGGCGCGTAGCCGCGGCTATCGCGACACCCTGGTCAAGGCCGGCCTCTATCAGCCGCATCGTGAACTGCTGGTGCCCGACCCCTCCTCCACTGAACTGGGCGGCATATTGCTCAACCGCCTGCTGCGTCAGGCACCCGACACCGACGCCGTCTTTTTCTGTAACGACGACCTGGCTCAAGGCGGGCTGTTCGAATGCCAGCGCCGCGGCATCTCCGTGCCGGCGCAACTGGCCATTGGCGGCTTCAACGACGTGCCATCGTCCGCCTGCACCGTGCCAGCGCTGACATCGGTCGCCACGCCCCGCTACGAGGTCGGCGCCCAGTCGGCCAACATGCTGATGGCCCTGCTCGAAGGCCGCGCGCTTCCTAAGCAACACCTGGATTTAGGCTTTGAACTCAAGTTGCGTGAGAGCGCCTGAGCCGCCAACCGGCCATGCGACCTGATAAATCGGCTTGAACCGGAACTTCATTCTGGCTTGATTATCATGTTTCCTTATGTTAGCGCTGTCATCACTCGATTTATCGCAGGCACCATCTGCGATCGCTGTGGCAGGCAATGAATAAGTAATTAAAGGAACTTGGTGCTCATTTGTCGATCACATCGACTCTAACAACCCGTAAACAGTCAGAACCTGCAATGTTAGCGCTGTCATTCAGCTGAAAGGTACATCAAAGACGAATTAAGGGACTTTGCAGGGAACTCGATCACGGCACAGATGGACGCAGCCGCTGGCGCCGCGGCGAAAGAAACGACCCGAGCGACGCCAATCTGACCTTCCGCGACATGCCGGATCGCCCGTATTGCAAGAGACACGCTTACCCTTCCAGACCCCGGCGGACAGAGAAGTTGCACCCGCTCCGCAAGGCCGACTGGCGTCAGTTGTCTCCCCAACTGACGGCCTGCCAAAACCTTAGCGTTCCCGACAGTGAACTCATCCCTGGGTGTCGGGAACGTCTTTTTTTTCTGAGCTCCATTTTCGCGTCACGGAAGCGCCATGCCCAGCCCCGAAATATCTTACGGCATCCCCGCACCCACGGAATCCGGCGCGCGGCTGGCCCTGGTCGTGATGGGTGTCAGCGGCACCGGCAAGACCACCATCGGCTTGCGACTGGCCGCGGCCATGGGGTGCCGCTTTCATGAAGGCGACGACCTGCATTCGGCGGAAAATGTCGCCAAGATGCGCGCGGGCATTCCGCTGACCGACGACGACCGCTGGCCGTGGCTGGAACGGATCGCCGGCGTCATCAATGATGGGGCGCAATCGGGCTGCGTCGTGTCGTGCTCGGCGCTGAGGCGCACCTATCGCGACTATCTGGTCCGCATGTCGCGCGCCCCCCTGCTGTTCGTCCACCCGCTGGTGAACCCGGCTATGATCGCTCACCGCATGGCTGCCCGCGAAAATCACTACATGCCGCCCGGCCTGCTCGACAGCCAGCTTCTGACCTTCGAACCGCCCGACGACGACGAGCCGGTGATCTCCGTGCCCGGCAGCGACAATCCGGACGCCGTCGTCCATAACATCCTGAGCGAAGTGCGGTTACGCACGGTCTGATATCCGCCGAAAAAGCCACGATACATGCCCTGGCACCGGTTGCCAGCCGACCGCGCATGGCTGCCGCATTCAAAGTACATGGCGCAAAATCACATCCCGTCTCGTAGACTATAGGTCTCATATTGGTATTTCATGTGCCCGCGAAACGGCACCTGTTGGGGCCCAAATCATGGCCAAACAACCGGCATTTCTTCGAATAATGGCCTTACCAATAAAGTCTTGGTTGAAAGGCCGATTGCTGTCCACAAAAGCGCTTCCATTTTTCAGGTTCGCGCCGGACGCCAACAAGCACCTTAACATTATCAACGCGCTTCGCTCAAACAGGCTTCCCTTGCGGCATATTGTGCGGCCTGACATTTCTCGAATGGAAGCGTTTCCACAGGCAAAATCATACAATTTCAAGATCGTTCCAAATATCGAAACGATCGGTTCGAATTTGTGACTATTTGGGTACAGATGTCTGACCAGAAGGTCAAAATATGGGATTTTTCGTTGCCATATCTGGACCATGTGGCTGATCTGCGATATGGCTGCCCCATAAGATGCCTGACCAATTTGTCAAACTTGTCATGACACCGGTAGCAGGCGTCCGAAAATGAAAGCAGGGAGACACCAATATGAGACATTTCGCTATCAAGCGATGCCCGAAGCGCTATCACGGCCTGGCATCGGTCAGCCTTCTGGCCCTGGCCTGCGCAGCCCCGGCCTTTGCGCAGGACGCCGCGCCACCCGCAGACGACGTGGTCGTCGTCACGGGCTTCCGCAAATCCTACGCTGACGCCGTCAAGACCAAGCGCGATACCATCCAGATCTCGGACAGCATTTCGTCGGACGGCCTCGGCCGCTTTCCCGACCTGAACGTCGGCGAAGCCGTCCAGCGCATCCCCGGCATCCAGATCAATCGCGAAGCCGACAGCCGCAACGCCACCATCTCACTGCGAGGCCTGCCCGGCACCTTTGCGCGCACGACGCTGAATGGCGGCGCCTTCGCCGACCCGATCCTGAACGGCTCGACGCCGCTGGGTGCCTTTGCGTCGGACATCTTCACCTCGATCACCGTCATCAAGTCGCCGACCTCGGCCGACCTGGCGGGCGGCCTGTCGGGCAATATCGACCTGCGGATCGCCCCGGCCCTGGCGCGCAAGACCGGCGGCTTCGTCAAGCTGTCCTATGAATACAATTCGCTCGGCGATCTCGGCAGCCCGCTGGCCACCATCGGCTATAACAAGAAGTTCTCGAGCGACTTTGCCGTCTTTGGCGTCGTCGCCTTCAAGGACGAGAAATTCCGCCGCGACACCATCACCGTCAATTCGTGGGCCAACCGCATCGGCGCCATCCAGTACGGCAACCAAGCCGCCTGGTCGGCGACCAACACCACGGCCAACCCGCAGTTCGCCGCCCTGATGGCGCAGTATCCGGGCGGGGTCTATTACCCGTCGCAGACGCGCCAGCTAGTCAAGTTCAACTCCGGCACGCTCCTGTCCGGCGCCGGCGGCTTCGAATGGAAGCCGGCCGACAACTGGAAGGTCGGCATGAACGCCTTCTATACCGAGCGTAACCTGGAAGAAGCGACCAACCACCTGCGCTATATCGACGCCGGACCGGGCCAGGGCACCAACACAGCGCTGACCGCCACTTCCGCCGTCGCCAAGATTACATCGATCGGCACGCCCTATATCGTCGAGACGTCGAACGGGCCGCGCGCCTATGTCAACAGCTTCAGCGCCGAGAACATCAACACTTTCGATTCGATCCGCTCCGAGCCGGCCAACAATAAAACCTGGGCCATCAACCCCAGCGTCGAGTTCCGCAACGAAGCCTGGCGCGTGTCGGGCAACCTGACCCTGTCCAAAGCCGAAGCCCTGTCGAATCAGATCGAGCTCGATATCGTCCAGAACCCGTTCCGCAACCAAAGCGGCCTGAACGGCATCACCACCTCGGTCGATCTGGGCGGCGACGACCTGTCGAACTATACGGCGGTGCTGAACACGCCACTGGCCACCCATATCCCGACCGGCGGCTATGGTATTCCAGCGTCAGCAACGGCCCCGACCCAGGCCGGCGCGCGCATGCCGGGCCAGGCGGCGACCGTTGCCGGCCACCGTTTCGGCGTCACCGGCACCAACGGCATGGCGACCAACGAACTCAACGCCCTGCAGCTCGACGCCGAACGCTTCTTCAAGGAAGATAGTTTCCTGACCAGCGTGCAGTTCGGCCTGCGCTTCGAACACCGTGAGTTCCAATCGACCGGTTCGCGCAACACCGCACTGGGCACCAACACCCAGAACATCACGCCGGACATGGCGCATCAATTGTCCTATGCCGACGACTTCTTCGGTGGCCAGGCGCCAGGCTATTCGAAGAACTGGATGGATATCGACATCGAACGGACGCTGGCCGCCATCACGCCGGTCAATACCGATCCGCGTACGACCGCCAACCCCAACGGCCTGCCCGACCAGTTCAAGATCGATCCGGCGACCGGCGTTTTCCTGACTCCCTATGGCCTGGTCAACAACTACTGGGACGGCAACTACTGGAACAACAACTTCACCAGCGCCGCCGACATCACCTCGGCCTATGTCATGACCAAGTTCGCGACGACGATCGGCTCGGTTCCGCTGCGCGGCACCTTCGGCCTGCGCTATGAAGGCACGAAGAACGACATCGTCGCCCTGGACTGCAAGAACTGCACGAGCGCGCTTGCCGCCCTGCCTGCGCCGGTCAACCACTCGATGACGACGCGTAATTACAAGCAGGAGTATGATTATGTCCTGCCGTCGCTGATCGTCGCCGCCGACATGACCGACGACATCGTCGTTCGCTTCGCCGCCTATTCGACCTATGTCCGCCCGCAACCGCGCGACATCGTGCCGATCACCTTCGTCCAGGCGCCGGAAGTGCTGACCCCGCCGGTCGATCCGGTCTATACGGTCACCATCGGCGCCACCGACCTCAAGCCTTACACCTCGGACTCGCTCGACCTGTCGATTGAATGGTACAACCGCCCGGGCGGCATGGTCGCGATGGCGCTCTATCAAAAGTCGATCGAGGGCTACATCGGGCCGATCACCGACCAGAACATCCTGTGTCCGTCGGACGGCCTGATCAACGGCATCGACTTTGGCCTGGGGACGCTTACCATCGACAACAGCGCCGGCTCGCCCCAGTGCAAGAGCTCCAACACCTTTGTAGGCGCCGGCGGGGCGACCAAGAACGCCATCGTCAATGTCAGCGGCCGCACCAACCAGAACCCGATGACCGTGCGCGGGCTTGAGTTCACCGTCCAGCAGAACCTCGATTTCCTTCCGGGTTTCTGGAAGGATTTCGGCGGCGCCTTTAACTACTCGCACACCACGATCGACGGTGTCGACAATGCCGGCAACCCTATCACCTTGCCCAGCGTGTCGAAGGAGAACTTCAACCTGATCGGTTACTACGAAACCAAGAAGTTTGGCGTTCGCCTGGTGTTCAACCACCGCGGCGACTACGACCTGGCCGCCGGCAACAGCTTCGTCGGCGACGCCCGCACCGTCAAGGCGCGCAGCCAGCTCGACGCTTCGGCCTCCTACAACCTCACCGACAGGGTTTCCGTGTCGGTCGACGCCTTCAATCTGACCGACGCCACGCGGTCGGAATACGAAGTCGACCCCATGCTACCGCGCCGTATCGACTATGACGGCCGCACCTACCAGGTCACGCTGCGCGCCAGCTTCTAAGCGCAGCGGGGCTTAAACCTCCCCGTACTGGCGGAGCGGTTCTTCATAGCCGCTCCGTCCTTTTTCTTCTGATTTCAGCCGGGAGCGTTGTTTGTTTCATACCTCCCCAGCTTGCTGGGGAGGTATAGGGTGAGTGAACGCTTCCTGCTAAAATCAGAATCCTCAGCAGGTGATCAACCATGCGTAATGCCCTGTATCTAACCCTGGCACTGGCCTTGGGAAGCTCTCCCGCCCTTTCGGCCCCCAAATGCGATGCCGCCAAGGGCTACAGCGCCACGTTCAACGGCCGCCGCACCTTTACCTGGAGGGCCGACGCGTTGGTACAAAGCCGCGCGCACATCCAGGCCAATCCGGCCTATACCAAGCTCATCCTTGATGCCGACCGCTCGCTTACGCGCGGCCCGTGGAGCGTCACCGACAAGACTCGCACGCCCCCCAGCGGCGACAAACATGACTATATGAGCATAGCGCCCTATTTCTGGCCCGATCCGTCCAAGCCCGATGGCATGCCCTATGTCAACCGCGACGGCGAGGTGAACCCGGAACGTGCTACCGAAGCCTTTGACCGCAGCCGGCTGGGCGCCATGGGCTCAGCCGTCGAGAGCCTTGGGCTTGCCTATTACTATACCGGCGACAAGCGCTATGCCGAGCGCGCAGCGCTGACCTTACGCACCTGGTTTCTGGCGCCCGAAACGCGCATGAACCCGCATCTGGAGTTCGCGCAAGGCGTGCCGGGCGCAACCCCCGGCCGGCCCTACGGCATTATCGACAGCGCCCAGTTCCTGACCGTCATCGAAGCCATCGGCCTGATCGAGCCATCAGGGGCGCTATCATCCTCCGAATTGACCGGGTTGCGCCAATGGTTCGGCGACTATGTCACCTGGCTGCAAACCTCGAAGAACGGCATTGCCGAGGGGGAGACGATCAACAACCACGCCATCTGGTACGACCTTCAGGTCGCCCAATTCGCCCTGTTCGCCGGCAAGCCCGACATCGCCAAAAGCGTTATTTCCGCTTTTACGGAAAAGCGCATCAAGGTCCAGTTCATGCCCGATGGCACGCTCCCGCGCGAACTGGCGCGGACGCGGTCGTTTCACTACGCCATGTGGACGCTGCACGCCGCCTATGATCTCGCCACCCTTGGCGAATGCGTCGGCGTTGACCTGTGGTCGTGGCAGGACGCCGACGGCCGCGGGCTGAAGTCCGCCACGGCGTTCGCCGCATCCTACGCCGGTCGCGAAAAGGACTGGACGTGGCAGGAGATCGATATGAACACTCAGGATCTCTATGACGCGCTTCTGCGGGCTGCCCGTGGCTATAACGATCCGCGTTTAAGCGAAAAAGCGATGCTCTATCGCGACAGGCACGCCGCCGCCCGCACCAACCTGTTCACGCCGCCCCTCCCCAGCAAGGCCCGCTAAGATGTTTCTGAAAACCTGGCAGGCTGCCGCCGCAGCCGCGCCGTTTGTGCTCGCCGCGCCCGCATTTGCTGCGACGCCGGCTTTCAACGACACCGTCACCACCCGTATGGTGCCGCAGACCGAAGCCCTGCTGGTCAAGCTGATTTCGGAAAAACGCGACCTGGTCATCGACGGCCAACGCGTCTTCGATGCTTCCAAGGATTCTGGGGGCGACAAGTTCCTGTCCGGCAAGATCGCCAACGGCATGGCGTGGCTTATTGTGACCACTCCGCGCAACGATCCGCGCTTTGGCCAGTACATGCAAGGCTTCCGCGAACTATCGCGCCTGACGATCCACGACAAGGTCGAGACCTGGGGCATCTACTACTACATCTCGGCGCTCAAGCAGCTGAAGGACGCCGGCCTGCTGGAGCAATGCGTTGATTCCGAAACTCTGGAAAAATTGAAGACCAAGCTCGACTGGCGCAGCTTTGTGCGGCCGGACCTGTCGCTGATCGACCTGCCCAACAACTATTACGGCGTCGCCTTTTCGATCGCCGGCCTGCGCCAGCAACTCGGCTGGGAAGACGCCACGGGCAAGGACGCGCTGGTCACCAAGGTGCTCGGTCACTATCGCACCTTTTCGGAATCGGGCTTTGCCGATGAGACCGAAGGCGACGGCCGCTTTGACCGTTACAGCGTGCTGCTAATCGCCGAGATCGCCCACCACCATATCAAGCTTGGCATGACACCGCCGCAGCAGGTCCGCGACTGGCTGCGCGGCTCCGCGAAACTGGTTCTGGCGCGGTTGAACGCCCAGGGCGACGGCTTTGAATATGGCCGCAGCATCGGCGCCTATGGCGATACGTCGCTCGTCGAGGTCCTGGCCATAGCCGCCAAGATGGGCGTGCTGACGCCGGAAGAGATGGACGCGGCCTACACCTATTCTTCCGTCTCGGCCGACAAATATATGCGCTTCTGGGTCGATGCCGATACCGGGTCGGTCAATCTGTGGGACAAGGGCCGGCGCACGGACGCTTATCGCGGCAAGCACCGGATTCTGGGCGAGAACCTCAGCCTGGCCCAGCAGTATTTCTACACCAATGCCCTGTGGAATGAGCTGGGTTACAAGGACCGCCCGCCGACGACCGACCTGAAGGCGTGGCGGCGGGCGCAGCCCGAACTGACCACAACCTGGTTTGCGCGCGGCGACTACGACCGCGCCCTCATCACACGCCGCGACGGTGACCGCATGTTCGGTCTGGCGCTGATTAATGGTGGCCAGGGCCAGCATATGAACTCGCCCTACTTCCCGGTTCCGTTTTCGCCCGGACTGGTGGCGGCCGTCGCCGATTCCGGTCTCCCGCAACTGGCGCCGCACGTGACGCTGAGGGATGGGACGAAACTGGCGCCACTGGCTTATTTCCGCAACGTCAAGGTCATTGGCAAGACCGTCGCCTGGCATCAGACCGAGAGCGACCGCCTGGGACAGTCCAAGCCGCAACCCGACGCCCGGCTTAAGGTCAAGACCGCCTACAGGTTCGAAGCGAAAGCCATCACTCGCACCGATATTCTGACGCCTGCGCAAACCCTCGACGTCCAGAGCATAGATATGGAATTCGCCAGCTTCTCGACCGGCACGCTCAAGCGCAAGGGCAAGGCATGGGTCGTCACCTATGGCCCGGGCGCGGCGCGATCCTTTTCCGTGACCGGCTTTCCAGCCTGCGAACTGAAGACCGTCAATGATCGCGCCTATCAGACACCCGAGGGCGCGTTTGCCTCGACGCTGAAATGCACGATCACGGCAAAGCCGTTGTCCGCGCCGCTAACGGTCAGCTGGACCCTTACCTACGATTGACACATCATCAATATATGATACGCCGTTCCGATAATAATTACGGATAACCGGCGCACATGGCTATGGACAGCTTGGCGATCCGCGATATCAATACAAAAAACGAGAGGAAACCATGACCTTCAAAGCCCTGCTCCTCGCTGGCCTCAGCCTGGCCGCCGCCGCGCCCGCCGCCATTGCCGCCGCACCCACGCCCGTGCAGTCCGTACCGTCCGCCGCGCCCGTGCCGTGGAGTTCCGCCGAGGTCATCGCCCTGGCCGAAAAGGTCGGCGACTGGCAGCTGGCGACCCTGGCGGCAGGGTTGACGCCCAATGCGGCGCGCGGCTATCCCGGCCCTAAAAGCTGGGAACAGGGCGCGCTGTTCGTCGGCCTGACCAAGCTGGCTGATCACAGCGCATCGCCACAGTTCAAGCAGGCGATCCTGGCGCGCGGTGAAGCCAATGGCTGGGCCCTGGGCGACCGCGTCTACCACGCCGACGACCATGTCATCGGCCAGTCCTACCTGTGGGCTTCGCAAAACGGCGCCGGGCCTGAATCGATCGCCAATGTCCGCAAACGCTTCGACGACATCCTGGCCGCGCCGTCAGGCGTCGATCTGGCGCACAGCGACTATGGCCCCAAGGGCGTGGCCTGCGACAAGCGCTGGTGCTGGTGCGACGCCCTCTTCATGTCGCCGCCGGCGTGGATGGAGCTGTCGCGCCTGACCGGTGATCCGAAATATCTCTCATTTGCCAAGAAAGAATACTGGGCGGCGCACGACTATCTCTACGATAAGGACGAGCACCTCTATTACCGCGACAGCCGCTTTTTCGACCGCCGCGATATCAACGGCAAGAAGGTCTTCTGGTCACGCGGCGACGGCTGGGTGTTCGCCGGCCTGGCGCTGATCATTCCGCAACTGCCAAAGAATGACCCCGACCGGCCGCGCTTTATCCAGGTCTTCAAGGAGATGGCGGCGAAACTGGCCAGCATCCAGAAGGAGGACGGCTATTGGTCGCCGTCCCTGCTCAGCGATCCGGCAACGGCCCTGCCGGAATCGAGCGGCACCGGCTTCTATACCTATGGCTTCGCCTGGGGCATCAATGAAGGCATTCTCGATCGCGCCACCTATGAGCCGACCCTGCGCAGGGGCTGGACGGCGCTGGTGCGCTCTGTGCATCCCGACGGCAAGCTGGGTTATGTCCAGCCGGTCAGCGACCGCCCGGACGCCGTCGAATACAGCCAGACGCATTTTTACGGCGTCGGCGCGTTTCTGTTGGCGGCCACGGCCATCGCAGACATGAAGCTGACGCCCATCGCGGCGCTCAAGACCACGGTCAGCGTCGAGAACCCATCCGCCTTCGACCAGCCCGCCGCCTTTGTCAGCGTGCCGGTGGCCACGCTCGGCCACTCCGGCAAGAGCACCGGCGGCTGGTCGGTCATCAGCGGCGGCAAGACCTACGCGGCCCAGTTCGATCCGGCCACCAAGGCGATCGAATTCGCCCTGCCGCTGAAGGCCCGCCAGACCGCAAGCGTGTCCTTCCTGCCCGTCCAGGCGCCGTTGCCGCGCCAGACCCAGGCCATTCTCAACGTCCAGGAAGGCGGCAAGCTCGACAACACTGTGCTGAAGGGCGGCGTCTACTACCTGCGCCACAAGTACGAAGTCCCGGCCGACCACTTTATTCATGACGGCTTGATCGCCTATGAGGGCATTGGCTGGGAGTCCGACAAGGCCGCCTATCGCCTCTATCTCGACGAGCGCTATGCCGGCGACATATACGGTAAGAAGCTGCCGCGCCCAATCCTGCAGACGATCGGTCAGGGGGCGGACGACTATCATAAGATGGCCGACTGGGGCCAGGACGTGCTCCAGGTCAACCAGAGCCTCGGCATGGGCAGTATCGGCGAGGTCCGTAACGGCAAGGCGACACAACTCGGCAAGGGCAAGATCACCGCCGAAGCCAATGTACACGGGCCGGTGACGGCCGGCGCCATCGTCGAAACCAAGGGCTTCAATGACGGCAAGGCGACGCTGACCGCCAACTACGAAATCCGCTCGGGTTCGGCCCTGACCTATGTCGACGCCAGGGCCACCGGCAATTCCGGACCCATGGCCGCCGGCATCGTCCACCACAAGGACGTCACGGTGCTGAAGTCCGACGCCCCGTCGGGCAAGTGGGGCTATGTCGCGTCATGGGGCAAGCAGAGCCTGGCCGGCGACGATCTCGGCATGGTGCTCTTCTATCCGGAAGACGC
This sequence comes from Asticcacaulis solisilvae, assembly GCF_017875235.1. GTDB lineage: Bacteria > Pseudomonadota > Alphaproteobacteria > Caulobacterales > Caulobacteraceae > Asticcacaulis > Asticcacaulis solisilvae_A. The sequence goes on from NZ_JAGGMI010000001.1 coordinate 535,464, forward strand.
CGTCGCCTCGCGCTTCAATGACGACGGCCAGACGCTGTATGTGACGTTCAAGGACGCGTCGAAAATCAAGTACGCCTATGCCGCCACCTGGGCACAGGACAATAGCGGCGTTCGCGACCTGGCCGGCTTCAAGTCATACATCACCGCAACGCTCGACGGGCTGAACAAGCCGGCGCGCGTGGTCACAGCCGCGAAGAAGAAATAGGCGCCTGAACGGTGCGGGGACGCCACACATTCCCAGGTTCGCATGGCGCCCGGCACTTTTCGCAAACCTGTCACATTGTAGGGTATAAGCACGGCAGGCGGTCCCATAGGCCGCCTGTCTTTGCCGTTTTGTTCTGTCGCGATATTTAAGGCGAAAACCGCTTACACTTTTCGCCATATCGCTCTAAAATCTCAAGGCATCGTCCTGGAGGTCCGGCATCGCCGCCATACCAAACCAGCACTCATCGATGAAGCGGGCCAGCTTGTCATAGCCCGCGATATCGTTGGGCTTCACCAGATAGACGCTGGCGAAGTTCTGATAAGCGGCATTGATGTCGCGCCTGTCCTGCGAACTTGAGAGAATGACGACGGGCATCGCGCGCAGGGTAATCTCGGCCTTGAGGTTTTTCAGGACGTCCATGCCGCTGATGGTTGGCAGGTTCAGGTCCAGAAAGATCAGGTCGTAAGGTCCCGCGTCAGGATTTTCGAGCGTTGCGACCGCTGCCTCGCCCGTTTCGACGTGGACGATTTCGATACGGTCGTTCTGCTTGCCCAGGGCCCGGCGAAACAGCACGGCGTCGCCGGGATTGTCCTCGATAAGCAGAATTCTGAGGCGCCCGTCTTCCTTCATACCCGCCACTCCCATCAAGCAAAAGCGCCACCCAACACCGATCCGTACCTAACCGCGCGGCGGCAGACGTGTCCAGACCTGCGTCTGGCAAAGTATTTTCATGACGCACCCCGTAAGCCTCAGCGTGTCGCCGGCGACCTTCGCGTGGCCGTCATAGGTCTTGTTGTCCGAAGGATCGGTAATGCGGCCTTCCAGCCGGTTATTGGCGGGCTTCAGATAGCCGATCTTACGCCCGGCGAAGCGTCCGGTCTTCAACGTAATGCACGATCCCTGGTCGCACGGCGTGATCTCGGCCGTGACTCCGTCCTTGGTCTTCCACAGCCCATGCACGCCGTCGGCCGCCAAAGCCGCGCCACTTGCGAACACTCCGGCCATTATGGCGGCCACACATAGCTTACGCATAACATTCCCCGTACGGCTTCAACTGCATCCTAAACGCAGTCGGTTGCCTAAGGATAAAAGCCGGCAAAATAATGATCGTCACCAGGCCTCAGGCGGACACCCGGTCCAGGAAGGTCAGGATTTCACGCTTCAGGTTTTCGGTCTGGTCGGACAGGATGTGCGCCGACGACGCCGTCTTCTGCGCGGAAACCGTGGCGTCGTCCGAGGCCCGGTTCATGTCCCCGATATCGTTGCTGACACGGTCGGTATTGCGATAAGCGGCGTTCATATTGGCCGCGATCTCGGCAGTGACGACGCTCTGTTCTTCGACGGCCGAAGAGATGCTGACGGCGATGGCATCGACCGTATCGACGCCCTTGGAGATGGTGTTCAGCACCTGGATGACATCCGCCGACACTTCGCGGATATTGTCGATATTGATGGTGATCTCGCTGGTGGCGCGGCCGGTCGCGGTCGCCAGTTGCTTGACCTCATTGGCGACGACCGCGAAGCCCTTGCCGGCATCGCCCGCACGCGCCGATTCGATCGTGGCGTTCAGCGCCAGCAGATTGATCTGGCCGGTGATGCTCTGGATCAGGTCGACGATTTCGACGATGCGCTTGGTCGCCTCCTCCAGCTTGTGCGAAGTCGTCGAGGCGCGTTCCATCTGGGCGACGACGTCACGAATGGCAATCGAGCACGAGCCCGTCTGGCTGGCGATCTCGCGGATCGAAGCCGACATTTCCTCGGCGGCGGCGGCGACCGTCTGGACGCTGCCCGAGGTCTCGCCGGTGGCGGCGGACACGGTCTGTGCCTTGTCATGCACCGAAGCGACGATGTGGTTCATGTCATCCGAGGCAAGCTTCAGGTCTTCGGTCGCGCCGCCCAGACGACCCATGATGTCGCCGACCGTATCGCGGAAGGCATTGATCTCAGCCTCCAGGCGGCCCTTCTGCTCGACCTTTGCCAGGGCGTCCGCGCTCTGCGACTCCTCGAGGCGGCGAGCGGCGGTCAACCGGTCATTGAGGTTTAGCAGAGAGCGCGTCATGTCGCCGATTTCGTCGCGGCGTTCATCGCCCAGCGACGGCAGTTCCCTGCCATCGGCCAGGGCCGACAGGCCGCGCGTCAGTTGGCCCAGCGGCAGGCGGATGTCGCGCGCAATGACCCAGCTGACGCCGCCCAGCGCCAGAAGCGTAAAGAACCCTATGGCGCCGAACTTCGTCAGTTGCGCCAGGAAGGCGGTATTGACGTCGTCGATATAGATGCCGGAACCGACGATCCAGCCCCATTCCGGGATACGAGACACGTAGGAGATTTTCGCCGTCGGCTTGGTCTTGTCCATTCCGGGCTTGGGCCACCAATAGCGCACAAAGCCGTCGCGGCCGCTGGCCACGGCCTGGGTCATTTCGGAGAAGAGTTTGACGCCCTTGGGGTCCTTGATCTCGGAGGCATCCGTGCCGTCAAGCTCAGGCTTGAACGGATGCATGATCATGTTGGCCTTGTCGTCGATGATCCAGAAATAGTTCTCGCCCTCGTATCGCAGCGCCTTCACCTGGGCGACGGCAGCGGCCTTGGCCTCGTCCTCGCCGATCTCGCCGCGCTTGAAACGTTCATGCTGGGCGCGGATAACGCTGCCGGCGACTTCGACGACATTCCTCGTTTTGTCCATACGGTCGCGCAGCATGACGCCGCGATAATCCATCAGCGACACGGCCGAAACGGCAACAAAGGCAATCAGCGCCATGGCGAGAATCAGCTGAAGTTTTCGCGCGACGGATATGTGTGAAAGCTTCAGCATGGCACTCCCCTGCGGTCTTTAAGAATATGTTCTTGGCGCATGACGCGCGGGGGCGAGTGTTAACGATATTGGTATGCAAATGCTTAAGGCGCGAGCCGCTCGTTGGCTTTCAACGTCACCTTTCGCCGTGGCCGGCCATCGAGCGCGAGCGTCACCGTCTGCGGGCTTTCAGCAATACCGAGCAGCGCCAAAGGCCGACCGTCCTTGGCGGTGATCAGCCGCGCCGTGCCCTTGACCTGTGCGATCTGTTTGCCGCGCAGGCTCAGACTCGCGCCCCTGGCGTCATAGGTCATTTCGGCCGTACCGCCGCCATCGAGCGGCAGGCGGAAGCGCGCGCCCATCGACGCCCTGTGGCCCGGCCGGACGTTCCAGTGGAGCGCGTCGGCCTCCTCCGTCACGCCTGCCAGCCGCCAGCTATAGTCCATCATGACCAGGGCCGCCGGCGAGTAGTCGGGCTCGTCGCCCTGTTTGGTGAAGGTGCCGTCGACCGGATCGATCTGCTGGCGGAAGGTCATGTCGTTGATGATGGCTTCGCACCACCGCGTCATCATATGGCTGAACTCGGCCGAGCGGCCGTAGTGGTCCATCCAGCGCGGCGCGCGCAGCGCCGTCAGGGCCTGCGATGGCCCGCCCCATGAATTCTTCGGAATCGGCCGCACAAAGGCCGGATCATCCGCCGCGATCGACGGCAAGGGATACGCGGTCCAGAAGGCCTTGGGGTTATGGATCTGCCGCGTCCACAGCTCATCGAATAGCGCCTGATCCGGCACATGCTCGCTGCACACCCGCGTCAGGATATCGCCGCGAATGCGGACAAACCTGTCATTGGCGTCCAGATCGTAGAAGGCCGCATCTTCTGCGGCATAGAGCTTCGACAGGATCAGTTGCCGCATCTTATCGGCGCTTTCCGCCCAGCGATCGGCCTCCCCGCTTTTGCCCAGGGCTTTCGCCATCTCCGCCAGCGCCAACCGCGCGCCATAGGTCGTGGCCGACAGGTCCGGCGACAGGCGCGGCACGCCCAGACCCGGCACAAAGGCCTTGGCGTCCTTGTTCGGGCACTGCGGCGGAATGCCGTTCCAACGCGGGCTGTTGTCGTGGCCGGTGTCGTAGGTGCAAAAGCCTTCGGTCAGGCCGGTACCGCGCGTATTGCGGTATTTCAGCAGCCACGCATCCCAGGCCGAACAGGCGCTATAGGCGTGCGCCAGCAAGGCTTCGTCGCCGGTCGCCCGCGCCAGTTCCCACGCCGTAGCCGCGATCGGCACGACCATCTGGATCTGGCCAAAGCCCGTCTCGGTCACCTTGTTATTGCACGGCAGTTGCCCGTCCATGCGTTGCAGCTCAAAAAAGACCTCGTGCGAATTGCGCGCCACATCGGGCCGGAACTTGCGGTAGACCAGGGCTTCGTGCGGGCCGCACTCCATCCAGATACCGGCATAGTCGGCGCCTTCAATCAGCACCGGCTTCGCGTAACGCGGCATGACCTGGACGTTCTTGTGCAGGACCGCCAAGGCCTTGTCATAGGCCGCCTGCCATTTGACGTCCTGGGTCGTGTAGGACGGCGCATTGCCGGTCAGCGCCACGGCGACCGGCGCAATGGCCATTGCCGCGCTGGCGGCCAAAAATTCCCGGCGGTTCATCGTGTCACCTTTACGCGGAAGAAGTCGGCATCGACATGGCCTGACACCTGCGTCCCAGGCGCTGCCTTGACATAGGTGAACAGGCCCGGCCGCGAGCCCTTCCACCACGAAAACTTCGACAACAGGACGGGTTCGCCCAGCGCCGCAAACGTCTTGCCATCAGCGCTATAGCTGAACCGAACCATCTGATCCGACGTCACCTCGGCCTGGAGATCGAGCGTCTTACCCATCACCTCCGGCCCCGGCATCTCGACGCCCGCCGAAGCAAAGGTCACGCGCGTCACGCCGCCGTCCTTCACCACACCGATCCACACCGGCCTGACGCCAAACAGTGTCAGACCCGCGCGTTGCCCGTCCACCAGCCCGGAAACATCTAGCCGCGTATGGGCCTGCATCCGCGGCCCCTGCAGGATCTGCGTCAGCGTATTGCGCGATGTCGTCAGGTGCTCGGCCGCGCCCGCCTTCAGCCGCATCCATCCCGGCCGCGCGCTCAGCGACCAACGGCTATTGTCCGGATTGTGATTCCACGCCCATTGCAGGCCCAGCATCTTGCCGCTGAATTCATCGCTGTCCTGCAACTGGTCCTTGGGTTTCCACGCGCCGGTATCGGGCGCCTTATGCGTCAACACAGGCTGGGTGTTATCGCCCATGATCGGCCAGTCATCGACCCATTTGACCGGCTGCATATGGACGATGCGGCCAAAGGCTTCGGTCGAGTTGAAATGCAGGAACCAGCCCTCGCCGGACGGTGTTTCAACATAGCCGCCTTGATGCGGCCCTTTCAGCCCATTACCGGGAACCAGCACATCCTTCCACTCGTAAGGCCCTTCGACGCTGCGCGCGCGGCCCACAGCCTGCGGTCCCGTGCCGACACCGCCGATCGGCGCGAAGATGTAGTACCAGCCGTTGCGCTTATAAAACTTGGGCCCTTCCAGGATGGGCAGCCGCACCTTGTCCTCGGCGATCACCTTACCTTCGTCAAGTACCCTGGTGCCGTCCCAACTCATCTTATGGAGCACAAGCGGCCCCGCCCCGACCTTGCCGTGGACCAGCCACGCCTGACCGTCCTCATCCCAAAAGGGGCAAGGGTCTTCCAGCTTTGCTTCAGCAATCACATGCACCGGTGCCGCCCATGGGCCGGCAGGATCGGTGGCCGTCGACATATAGACGCCTTCGTCCGGCGTCGCCCAATAGACCCAGAACCTGCCGTCGTGGTGGCGGATCGACGGCGCCCAGACACCCGAAGCGTACTTGGTGCCCGTGACAGGCTTCGACTTGGTGTCATCCAGCTCATAGGGCCCCGGCATGTCGTATTCCGGCGCGAACGGCAATTTCGGCAGGACATGGCCGATGATTTTCCAATGGACCAGATCGTCCGACTTCAGCACCGGTATGCCCGGCGACCAGTGAAAGGTCGAAGCGACCATGTAATAGCTCTTGCCGACGCGAATGACATCGGGGTCCGAATAGTCGGCATATAATACCGGATTCTGGTACGTTCGCTCGCCCGCCATAGCCATCGCGCCCATCGGTGCCACGCAAAGCATTGCAGCCGCAATTATCGCCAGAGGCGATATTGACCCTACGCGCGGTGTGGTATTCATTCGAACCTCCGATAAAACATATAATACAGGGAAGAGACATGACCGAACCGACCGGACCAAATCTCGGCCGCCGCAGCATTCTGGCGGGTGCCACCGCCGGCATCGCCATAGCCGCCACGCCGAAAGCCCGTGCCGCCGACACGCGCAAGGCCTATGCGATCATCGGCTGCGGCAGCCGATCGCGCATGTTCCAGGACGCCATCTGGGGCGAGCACAAGGATCATAACCGCATCGTCGCCATGTGCGACACCAATCCGGGCCGCATGAACTATGTCGCCGGCCGCGCCACCAGGGCCGGCGCGCCTGTCCCGAAAGCCTATCCCGCCGCCGACTTCGACAAAATGGTCCGGGAAACCAAGCCCGACGCCGTCATCGTCACCACGCCCGACGCCTATCACGTTGACTATATCCTGAAAGCGCTCAATGCGGGCCTGGACGTCATCACCGAAAAGCCAATGACCACCGACGCCGCCAAGGCCCAGGCCATTCTCGATGCCGTTAAGAAGAGCGGCCGCCATATCCGCGTCACCTTCAACTACCGCTATTCGCCGTTCCGCACCCAGATCAAGGAACTGCTGATGAGCGGTGTCATCGGCGACATCCTGTCGGTCGATTTCCAGTGGCTGCTCAACACCGTCCACGGCGCCGACTATTTCCGCCGCTGGCATTCCAACAAGGCGATTTCGGGCGGACTGATGGTCCACAAATCGACCCACCATTTCGACCTGGTCAACTGGTGGCTGTCCGACATGCCGGTCGCCGTCTCGGCCGTCGGCAAACGCGACTTCTATACGCCGCAGATGGCCAGGCGCCTGGGCCTTTCCGGTCCGCACGAGCGCTGCCATACCTGCCCGGAAAAGGCAGCGTGTACGTTTGAACTCGACTTGACCAAGGATGCCGGCCTGAAGGCGCTCTATCTCGAAAATGAAAAGTACGACGGCTATTTCCGCGACCAGTGCGTGTGGCGCCCAGAGATCAATATCGAAGACACGATGAATGTCGTCGTCAGCTACGCCAAGGGCGCGACCCTGAGCTACAGCCTCAACGCCTTCAACGCCTGGGAAGGCTATAACATTGCCTTCAACGGCACCAAGGGCCGGCTGGAACACTCGCTCAATGAACAGGCGACGACGGCGGGGTCCGGCAACGCCCAGAGCGAGACCGAACGTGGGATCTTGCGCGTTATTCCGCTGCGTGGCACCGCCCAGGACATTCCTTTGCGCAGCGGCGCGGGCAGCCATGGCGGCGGCGACGCGGTGATGCTCAACGACCTGTTCAATCCGGCGGCGCCGGCCGATCCGCTCAAGCGGGCGGCGGACGAACGCGGCGGCGCAGCATCTATCCTGATCGGCGTGGCCGCCAATCGCTGCTTCGAGACCGGTCAGCCGGTCAAGATCGACAGCCTGGTCACGGGCCTGCAAAGCCCGGACTGGCCGGCCATGCCCGGCGGCGACCAGCCGGTGCCCATGCCGGTGCGCAAGGCATAGAACTGCGCGTCGGGATAAAGGCGCGGACATGGGACGGCGCTCCTGCGAAGGCTCAGATCGAAGGGGCCGGCGGGGGAGCGTCGGGCCAATTGCGGAGCATGCTTCGAAAAAGTGGATACCGGTTCTTCGAACCAAGCATGCGACCACTAAGAAAGTTAGACGCGTGTCTCATCCAAAATCCGCTATGGATTTTGTAAAAAATGCTCAGTGACAATCCACTCTGGTCGCGCATAATTGATACCGCTACCGTGACCTGCGCCTGTCAAAACGTCAATCATAACGGCGCGAGGGAGATCACATGTCCGGACAAGTCTCACGTCGCGTATTCGGTATCGGCTTAACGGCATCGTTGGGAATGGCCAACGTCGCACAGGCGCAGACCTGCCCTGCCGGCTGGCCGAAATGGGCCGATGACCTGCGCCGCGATCTCGACCAGATGGCCGTTGACTTGACCAAGCGCCTGAAGCCATGGAGCGGCCCCGACCGCGTTGTGACGCCCGAAGCGCACGGTTATACCGGCAAGGGCTTAGCAACCAAAGCCATTCAGGCAGCGATCGACGCCGCGGCGGCCCAAGGCGGCGGCACGGTCCGCCTGGCCAAGGGCGACTATGTCTCTGGCACCCTCGATCTGCGCGACCATATCCGCATTGAGATCGCCAAGGGCGCGCGTCTGGTCGCCAGCCTCGACCTCAGGGACTGGCCGGAACGCGTCGCTAAGCGCCCGACCGTCATGGACAGCAATATGGGCATGAACCAGTCGCTGATCTTCGGCGAAGGGCTGACCAATATCGCGCTCAGCGGCGAAGGCGAGATCGACGGGCGCGGCCACAATTTCAAGGGCGACGAGACCATCCACGGCACGCCCGGTCGGCCCTTCCTCATCCGCATCATCGACTGCCGGCAGGTCCATATCTCGCAACTGAGTCTCAAGGATTCGCCGTGCTGGATGCAGAACTACCTCAACTGCGACGATCTCCTGATCGAACGCCTGCGCGTCGAAAACCAGGCCAATTTCAACAATGACGGCATCGATATCGATGGCTGCCGCAATGTCATTGTCCGCCATTGTTATGTCAGCTCCGGCGACGACGCACTATGCTTCAAAGGCGCCGCCCAGACGCCAACCGAAAATGTGCTGATCGAAAACAACGTCTTCTACACCTCGTGCAACGCCATCAAGTACGGCACCGACAGCCAGAGCGTCTTCCGCAACGTCCTGGTCCGCCACTGCGAAATCGGCGGCATTTCCGAAGAGATGCGCCGCATCAAGACGGTCGATGCCGACTCCGGCTTTTCGTGGGAGATGGTCGATGGCGGCCGCGTTGAAAACCTGCTGGCCCACGACATCAATATCGTCCGCGCCAAAAGCCCTTTCTTCCTGCGCCTGGAAAACCGCGGGCGTGTCCGGCCGGAACAGCCAAAACCCGCCATCGGACGCTTACGCCGTATCGTCTTCGACAGGATCACGGGCAATGACAACGGCGCGCGCGGCTCCTACTTCCTCAGCGTGCCCGAACAGCCGATCGAAGACATCGCCTTGCGTGACGTCAGCCTTGGCCAGCGCGCATCGTCGCACTGGCTGACGGAGGATCAAATCCCTGACCTCCGCGGCGCCTACCCCGACGCTCACATGATCGACAAACACTTTGGCGGAGTGGGAAAGGACGCGACGGGTGAGCCTATCGGCGGCGATGCCCCGGCCTACGGGCTGTGGGCGCGGCATGTGAACAGCCTGACCCTGGTCAATTACAAGGTCACGCCCGTCATCCCGGACCCGCGCCCGGAGTTTGTGCTGACGACGGTACAAAACCTGTGTGTGAACAAGACCGAGGGCTAACCCTCCCTTTACAGACATCCCGGACAGCCACATTGCATCCTTGGCGGGCGTTTTCCAAACTGCGCCGAACACCGCTCAGGAGTGCGCAATGTCCATCCTCAGATCATTTCCGCTGCTGGCCATTCCGGTCATCATCTACAATCTGCTGGTCATGGGCACGGGCGGGTTTTCGACGGCGTCCAGCACGGTCAGCACCTCTTTGCGCAGCCCGGTCGGCCAGATCCCGATGCCCGCCTCAGGCGGACAGTGGCTGTTCCAGACCAGCGACATCATCCTGCTGGTCGCGCTCATCGCGCTTTTCTTCGGCGTCATCGCATCCAGCCGCTCAGCCAATGACGTGCTGGCCAAGCACGTGCTCAACATGTTTCTGTTTATCGCATGCCTGGTCGAGTTCCTTTTGCTGCGGGCGTTTGCGACTTCGACCTTCTTCCTGCTGACCGCCATGGTGCTGATGGAAACGGTCGCGGGCTTTATCATCACCTCGGTGTCAGCGCGCAAGGACATCGAGATGGCGCATTAGCGCTTGCCGATCACCGCCCGGCGGCGAATGAGGTACACAACCAGCAGGGCGGTCAGTGACGAGGCCAGGTAAATCCCTCCTGTGATCAGCATGTCCGGATTCACCCGGTCGAGCCACTTGCACAGGAAGGTGCTGATCAGCGTCACCGGCACGCCGATCAGGACGAACAGGGCGCCAATATTGATGTCGGCTTCGGGGTGGATGCCGCGCAGCGCCAACCAGGCCGTCTGGGCCGGCGATAGGGCTTCGTCAAAACGGATATCACAGACCTCATCGATGATCTCGTTGAGGATATGGTACTTCGCAACCGCTTCAGCGCTGAAGGCGACTTTCAGATAAGGGCCGTTGCCATCGGGCGCGTCAAAGCGGCTGGCGGTGATGCGCGGGCGGATGCGCAGGTTGAGCGCGAAGATCCCGGTCCTGGGGTGGCTGATCTGGACACGATAGGTGCGGTCGGGCGAGAATTCCTTAGGATACACATAGACCGCGTTTTGCACATAGATCAGTGCCCGGCCTTGCGCCTCAGCCTCGTTCAGGTCAACAACCAGGTATTTATTGGCGTGGCCGCGGTTGAACCTGTCGGCGACCAGCCGCGACACGTCAAGCTTGCCGATGGTGTCGACGCCATCGGCCTGAAGACGGCCCTGCGGTGTCGCCAGCGCCGGAAAAAAGGGGCCCGGTCCCTTGAGCTTGCGACCCGGCACAGGATCGACGGCGACGTAAGGGCGCACAGGAATGATGAGGCAGGCCAGGATCACGGTCAGCGCCACAGCGACGACGGCGCAGAGGATCGTCACGGCTGCGCTGTAGGCGCCGTTGGCGATCAACGGATCGATGGCCAGGCCGGCCGCGGCTTCGATCAAGGACGTCAGGCGTGTGGTCATGGTCCCCTCCCACGGCACGCATTGAAGAACAGCCGCCGGAATTGTCAATGGTAAACAAATAACAAACGGAATTCATGCGTTCCGGGCAGCATGTAACCGATAATTGCGACACTAATCATTTGCTAAATATTCAATGTTATCACCGAGGTAAGCCCTTATGCCAGAAGGCATTGCCGCTTAGCCGAGCAGGATCATTTGTACACGCGTTCACCCCGGACCACGGAAGCGAAAAAATCGCCCTCCGTCTCGCCAATGTCAGACGGCCTCTGTCCCGCGCCATCGCGTCCGGCCGGCGGCTGGTTGCACTACAGCCATCTCAGGGTCGAAGCGGTCATCTTCATGCTGCTGGCGCTGACCTTCGCGGCCGTGCTGGGCCAGGGCGCCGTTACCAATAAAGAGCTGATCTTTACCCCCAAGGACGGCCGCGTTCCGACCCAGGTCTTCTATCCCTACACCTACGCCGACGACGGCGAAAACGGCAAGACGGACATCAAGACGGATATGCAGCGCCCGCTGAAATGGGGTTGCGACCTGAAGCCCGGCGCGCCCTACCCCTTCTGCGGCTACGGGATGAGCCTGGTTCAGAACGGCAAGGGCAAGGACCTGTCTTATGCCCAGAAGCTCCATATACGCATGACCTATGCCGGCGTCGGCGACAGCATGCGGATCGTCGTAAAGACCCGCCTGCCGAAATCGCTGACCGGCAAGGTCGATGACCAGACCATGCCGCTCATGGCCGAGTTCGACGTCGTCAACGGCATGAACGAGATCGCGTTGTCGGAAGGCCAGCTCATTCCGGAAACCTGGTGGCTGCAAAGGCACAAGCTGACCAAGGAGAACGTCGATACCGACCTGTCCGAAGTCCTGGCCGTCGAACTGGTATCGGGCAACAACATCGCCATTGGCCATTTCAATGCCTCTGTCGAACGCATCACCTTCAGCGGCGCCTCGCTGTCGACGGCCCAATGGTACCTGATCATCCTCGGGGTCTGGCTGGTCCTGACCGGCGGCTTCCTGGTTTTCCGCTTTCTGGACCTGCGCCGCGGCTATGAAGCCCGCCGCCTGCGCCTGGCCGAGGAAAAGGCCGTGCTGGCCCGCGCCCATGCCGCCGCCGAAGCCGCCAGTGCCGCCAAGTCCCAGTTTCTGGCCAATATGAGCCACGAGCTGCGTACGCCCCTGAACGCCATACTGGGTTACGCCCAGTTGCTGAAGGTCAGCACGCTGACCGACCAGCAGATGGCGGCCGTCCGGACGATCCATCATTCGGGCGAACACCTGCTGACCATGATCACCGACATCCTGGATATTGCCAAGGTCGAGGCGGGCAAGCTGGAACTGCTGCCCGCCGCCTTCGACATCCGGGCCTGCGTCCAGACCGTCGGCCAGATGGTCCGCCTGCGGGCTGAGGAGAAAGGCCTGACCTTCGCGGTGACCATCGCTGCTGATGTGCCTGATAACGTCGTCGCCGACCAGAAGCGCGTCCGTCAGGTGCTGATCAACCTTTTGGGTAACGCCATCAAATTCACCACCCATGGCATGGTCAGGCTCGATGTCTCTGTTGTTGCCTGCGGCGACGGCGCGGCGCGCCTGCGTTTTGACGTCCAGGACACCGGCATCGGCATCCCCGAAGCGCAGATCGGCCGCATCTTCCGCCCGTTCGAACAGGCCGGCAACGCCATCGACCGCAGCAGTGGCACCGGGCTGGGCCTGGCCATCACACACCAGATCGTCACCATGATGCAGGGCGAAATCACCGTCGAAAGCCGGCCCGGCGAAGGCAGCCGCTTCCGCGTCGAAGCCCCCTTCCCGCTTGCCTGCGCCGACGACGGTGACGACGCTTCCCAGACACGCGCACCGGTCGCCATCGACGGCGCGCGCTACGACGTCCTGATCGTCGAGGACGTCGAAGCCAACCGCACTTTGCTGAAAACGTCGCTATCGGCCCTGGGCTTCCGCATCTCCGAAGCGGTCAATGGCTGCGAGGCCATCGAGCGCGCCACCGCGCACCGCCCGGACATTATCCTCATGGACGTGGAAATGCCGGTCATGGGCGGGCTGGAAGCCGTCACCCGCCTGCGCGCCCGTCCCGCCACCGCCGCCATCCCGGTTATCATCATAACCGCCAACCCGTCGCAGGACGCGGAGGCCGCCGCCCTGTCGGCGGGCGCCAACCGCCTGCTGGCCAAACCGGTCGATCTCGACCAGCTGACCGCCTGCATCGCGGACCTGCTGTCGGCCGGGGACGCGGACGCAGTCGCCCCCGCCAGCCAGACCGAGGCCGCCATGGTCGCGCCGCCAGCCGACGTGCTCGACCGCCTGCTGGATCTGGCGCGCGCCGGCAATCTGCGCGCCATCCGCAAGGAACTGCCCGGAATTATCGCCATGAGCCCGCAATACGAAGCCTTTGCCGGGCGCCTCGACGCCCTGACCGCCACCTACCAATCACCAGCCGTCCTGCGGTTGATCGAACAGTACGCCTACCAGAGGACCGCCGCTTAACCGGCGGGGAGTAAAGACATGACTCAGCAACGCATTCTTGTTGTCGACGACAATCCGCTCAATCTGGGCGTCCTGGTCGACCATCTCGAAATCCACGGCTACGAAGTCCTCGTTGCTCTGGGTGGCCTGGAAGCGCTTGAACGCATCGGTTACGTCCAGCCCGACCTCGTCCTGCTCGACATCATGATGCCGGACCTCGACGGCTTCGAGACCTGCAGGCGGCTGAAACAGCAGGACCATATGCGCGACGTCCCGGTCATCTTCATGACCGCGCTGACCGACGTCGACAGCAAGGTCAAGGCCTTCGGCGCCGGCGGCGTCGACTATGTCTCAAAGCCATTCCAGGTCGAGGAACTGCTGGCGCGCGTCCGCACCCACCTGGCCCTGCGCGAAGCGCAGCAGGGGTTGCGCGACTCCGAACTGCGCCACCGCCGCCTGTTCGAAACCGCCGGCGACGGCATACTGGTTCTCGACTGCGAAGAGGGCACGGTCCACGACCTGAACAGCCAGTGCGCTCAGATGCTGGACGTCCGTTCATCCGAGGTCCGTGGCCGCCGCGTGGAAGACGTCGCCATCCTCGAACGCTTAAGCGGCGGCACGGCCATGGTCGATGCGTTGCGCGCCACCGGCCAGATGAAGTGGGAAGAATGGTCATGGGAGAAGGCCGACGGCACGGCTGTCAGCGTCGAGGTCGTCGGCACCACCTACCGCGCCGGCACGCGTCTGCTGGCGCAATGCACCTTCCGCGACGTCCTGGCGCGCAAGGAGGCCGAGGCGCGCGTGCGCTACCTGGCCCTGCACGACGCCCTGACCGGCCTGCCCAACCGCACCCTCCTGCTCGATCGCCTCAACCAGGCGATGGCGCACGCCCGCCGCGACCAGACCCAGGTCGCCCTGCTGCTGCTCGACCTCGACCATTTCAAGCACATCAATGACAGCCTGGGCCATCTCGTCGGCGACGGCCTGCTGGAGGAGGTCTCCAGGCGCATCCGCAGCGTGCTGCGTGAAACCGACACCCCGGCGCGCCTCGGCGGCGACGAGTTCGTCATCGCGGCCTCAGGCCTGACCGACGTCGCCGACGCTGAAGGCCTGGCGCAGCGCATCCTCGAGGTCCTGCAACCCTCCGCAGTCATTCAGGGCCATCACTTGCGCATCGGCACCAGCATCGGCATCGCGATGTATCCGGGCGACGGCGACAACCCGGCCGCCCTGCTCCAGGCCGCTGACACCGCCATGTATCAGGCCAAGAAGAAGGGCCGCGGCACTTATCGCCTGTTCACCCGCGACCTCAGCATGGCGGCCGAACGCTGGCACACCCTGTCGAACGACCTGCATGGCGCCTGCGAACGCGGCGAATTCGTCCTGCATTACCAACCGCAATATTCGCTCGACAAGTCGCGCATCACCGGTGTCGAAGCCCTGATCCGCTGGCAGCATCCGTCGGAAGGCACGGTCCCGCCCGGCCTGTTCATTCCGCTTCTGGAAGAACACGGCAAGATGGTCGAGGTTGGCCGCTGGGTGCTGCGCACGGCCTGCGCCCAGAACGTGGCGTGGCAGACCCAGGGCCTGCCGCCGCTTCGCATGGCCGTCAACCTGTCGGCCCAGCAGTTCTATCGTGGCGACATTATTCGCACGGTGCGCGAGGCGCTGGACGATACCGGCCTTAAGCCGGAATGGCTGGAACTGGAGCTGACCGAGAGCCTGACGCTCGACGATACCGAAGCGACCATGCGCATTATGCACGACCTGAAGGCCATGGGTGTGAAGCTGTCGCTCGACGACTTCGGCACCGGCTGGTCGTCGCTGAGCTATCTGAAGCGCTTCCCGCTCGACCGCATCAAGATCGACCGCAGCTTCGTGCGCGACATGATGAACGACAACTCGACGGCCGCGATCGTCCACAGCATCCTCGACCTGGCGCGCCAGCTCGACCTCGATTGCGTCGCCGAAGGCGTCGAGACCGAGGAACAGCTCGACCACCTGCGCGAGGAACGCTGCCCCGGCATCCAGGGCTTCCTGCTTAGCCGCGCTATTCCCGCCGGCGAGGTCCCGGCCCTGCTGGGCAAGACGGTTGGCGTGAAAGCGGCTTAGATCGGTATGATGGAAACATCATGCCGATCTAAGTTTTTGTTTGGTCGCGATATTTAGCCAAAAACCGCTGCACACTTTTTGGCATATCGCTCGAGAAATCAGACCGCGCAATACTGCCGAATAAAATCCTCATGGGTCGGCATGCCCGCCACCGCGCGGGCAATGCCGCCTTTGAGGTTACCCAGCGCCGCCGCCATCTGGTCGCGGCCCATCATCTGGCCGACGGGGTGCCAGCGTTTCGGTTCCAGCCGCTGCCCCAGCATGACCTGTACCCAGGAATCGACGCGGAACAGGTCGTCCGGCGCCTGGTAGGCGATGCCGCTTTCGGTGAACAGGGCGATGCGTTCGATAAGCGTGTCCGGAAGCGTCATCCCGCGCCGGTCGCGCCAGAAGGGCTCTTCGCGCTCATTGAGCGCATAATGCAGGATGACGAAATCGCGCACCTTTTCCAGTTCGTTGCGCGACAGGGCATTGTAATGATCGACAAGGGCGTCCGTGATGCCGGCCAGCGGGAACAGCTGGATCAGCCGCGTCACGCCGATCTGGAACAGGTGGATGCTGGTCGATTCCAGCGGCTCGATAAAGCCGCTCGACAGCCCAAGCGTCACGCAGTTCCTGTTCCACGACTTCAGCCGGCGGCCGGTCTGATAGCGGATCAGGCGCGGCTCGATCAGGGCCGGGGCGTCAACCAGCGACAACAGGCGGTCGCGCGCCGCATCGTCCGACAGGTAGTCGCTGCAATAGACCAGGCCGTTGCCAACCCGGTTCTGCAGCGGAATACGCCAGCGCCAGCCGGCATCGTGCGCCGCGGCGCGGGTATAGGGCGTCAATGCCCCGTGAGATTCGGTCTGGACCGCCACGGCCCGATTGGTCGGCAACCAGCGGCTCCAGTCCTCGTACCCTGTCTTGAGCGTCTTTTCGATCAGCAGGCCGTGGAAGCCGGTGCAGTCGATGAACAGGTCGCCTGCGATCCTCTCCCCCGATTGCAGCACCAGTTCCGTAATGAAGCCGCTCTCCGGGTCCTGCGCGACGGTTTCTATACGGCCTTCGACACGTTTGACGCCGGCCTTTTCGCTGATGCCGCGCAGGAACCGGCCGTAAAGTCCGGCATCGAAGTGGTAGGCATAGTTGATCCTGGCGTTTTCGCCGGTCTGGAACTTGCCGGCTTCGGCCGCCTGGTATTCGAAACCGTATTCGCCGATAGGACCGGCGACGCCTTCCGCGCGTGCCTGGAGCCAGAGGTGGTGGAAGGGCGCCATCCACGACGACTTGCCCATCTCGCCAAACGAATGGATATAACGGTCGCCCTTGCGCGCCCAGTCCTCGAAGGCGATGGCCAGCTTGAAGGTACCATTGGTCGCGCGCAGGAACTCGCGCTCGTCGATACCGAGCAGGTGATGGAAGGTCCGGCAGGTCGGGATGGTCGCCTCGCCGACGCCGACGATGCCGATCTCTTCGGATTCGACGAGCGTGATATCGAGCAACGGGCCCAGAAGCTTGCTCAACGCCGCTGCCGCGCACCAGCCGGCCGTCCCGCCGCCGGCAATGACCACCTTCCTTACGGCCTGTCCGCTCACGTCGAATTCCCCGGTTATCTGTTCAGCTTGTTGAGCAGCATGGCGCGAAGCCTGCGTGCCTTCATGTCGTCGAGTGGCCCCAGCAGGCCGCGCGCCTGTTCGGGCAGATGCGCCCCGGCCTGACCGGCGGGACCGAAAATATAGTAGTCGAACATGGCCCGCCACGCCTGCTTCTCTGCCTCAGGGCGGTCGCGCAATGACAGTATGGCGTGCAAAAGCGTGTTCTGTGGCGTGTCCATATAGGCCGGCGCCGTGTTCCACCAGTAGTTCACCAGGATGTTGAAGGCTTCCAGCGCCTCGACATGGTGCCACCACAGGGCGGGATAGAAGAGCACATCCCCCGGCTCAAGATCCGCGACCTCGGCATTGGCCACGGCGTCGCGAAAACGCGGATAGCGGTCATAGTCCGGGTCGCGGAAATCGACCATGCTGACGACCTGGCCGCCTGGCGTCGGATCGAGCGGTCCCGGATAGAGGTTATGGACCTGCTCCGGCGGGAACAGGGTGAAACGTCTCCGTCCGGCGACGCAGACGGCGATATTGTGCGACATGTCGTGATGCGCCGTCGCCGTGGTCCGGTTGCCGATCCAGATGCTGGCCAGATAGGGCTGCGCCGTGAACATCGGGTGGTTCAGGACAAGGCTGTTTTGCGCACGCAAACCTGGAAGATAAAGATCGAGATCGGTTGAGCCGATATAGAGGGACGGCGCCGCCGGATCGTCGAGGTGCGCCGCCAGTTGATCGAGCACCTCATCGAGCCGGGCGCGCTCCGCCCGGAAGTTCAGCGCCGTTACGTCATCATTGTAGAAAAAACGCCCCTTGATCTCTGGTTCGCCCGTAAAGGCGGCGACAGGGCGCCCCTGATAGAAGCCCTTGAGATAGGCCATGGCCGAGGCCGGCGACGCAAGGCCTTCGCGTACCAACGGCCAGTCACGCGCCACGCCTTTCAGGACGGTAGGCTGCTGCTCGGCCATCAATTGGTCGAACGGCACCTGATCCGGTGGCGTGCCGTCAAAAGTCCGCACGGTTCGTGAAGTAAGAGGCATTGAACGACGGTCCGGGACTACAGATTCTGGCGCCGCCTGGCCTTGAGATCGATCAGCCGCGCCAGGTTGCCCTTCGACAGGAGAGCGCAGTAGGCCAGGGTCAGAAAGCCCGACTGGTTCAGTCTTTGCAGGGTTTCACCGTCAAGCTGCGACAAGGCCTCCTCGCTGATCGCAAAGAAGTCGGGAAGCGTGTAGCGCGCCGTTTCGTCGAACTGGATATTGATTTCGACCGGCGCCAGCAGCCCCGCCTCCGCGAAAACGGCGAACATGGCATCGCTGGCCTCGACTCCCGAATGCAGGGTGCGCAGGGTCTCGACGGCGCGCTCGAAGGCCGGCGCGTTGCCGCCGTGCGGCAGGAACAGCGGATCACCTTCGGTGCGGCTGATGCGCGGATGATCGAGATCGACCATGATCATCGGTTCGCCTCGGCCACCCTGGCCATCCTGCTGGCGGAACCCGATGCGGAACGGACCGCGCGCCTGCATGGCGGGAATATACTGGGCATGCCAGCCATTGTCGTCGAGGTAAAGATTTTCGTCCTTTTCGAACCCCAGCAAAGCGAAGGCCTGGAAAGTGCCGTTTTCCGAGCGGCGGAACAGAATTGGGTATTCGCGTTGCACCTCGGCAAATTCGGTCGGGACGACCAGAACCAGATTCACCCGGTCGCCAAGGTCCGGCGCAAAACGCGTGATCAGCCGCAAATCATGGTGCTCGACATTATCCAGCAGAACGACCTGGGTCATGCATGTAATCCTTGGGAGTAATACGCCAAAACCCGTACACGGTTTTCGGGTTAAACAACAATCCGAACCACGACGACCATACCTGACGTCATCGCGGCTCGCGTGTCAAACACGCGGGTAAGAAAAAGGCCGCGGTTGAAGCCGCGGCCTTTTCCCGTTACGGCCAGAGCCGTCACGAAAGATTAGAACTTGTAACGCAGACCCAGTTGGTAACGCGAGTCAAGTTCCTGGGCGAAGTAGATGTTGGTCTTGTCGCGACCAAAGATACGGATGTGCGCCTTGTTGAGGTTCAGGCCTTCGAAGGTCGCCTGGAGGTTATCCGTGATCTGGTAGTTCAGCGAGGCGTCGATCGTGCCGAACGCTTCGGTGTACTGCGGGTCACCCTGAGCGCCTACGTTGGTCGCCGAGATGAACTCGTCGCGCCAGTTGTAGGAGACGCGGCCCGACCAGTTGCCCTTATCGTAGATGGCCGTGATGTTATAGGTGTTCGACAGGCCGAGCAGCGGGAATTGCTGCGTGCCCGAAGGCGCCGAATTGTCGAAACCGATATCACCGTTGACCGTCGTCATGCTGCCCGAGACGCCGAAGCCCGTATCGCCGAAGAAGTGCTGGAAGGCAGCTTCAAAGCCGTGCAGGTTGGCCGTCTTGTTGTTGACCGGGATATTGGTCTCGAACACGAACAGCGGATCGTTGGCGTCGGCCACCAGGTCATAGGCCTTCAGCACCTGGTCGACATAGGTCTGGTTCAGGTTGCCGGAGCCATCCAGGTTGGCTTGGTAGTCAGAGCGAGCCTGGTTGCGGGCCGTGGCGTCGCTGCTGCCGGTCTTCAGGTAGTGGTCGTACAGCGCCGTCATCGTGAACAGGTTCACGTCGGTCGTCGACTGGTTGATGCCAGCCAGGATGTCCTTGGCGATGCCCGAACGCGAACCGGCTGCGCCCGACGACGGGTCACGCAGGCCGAACGGGTTCGCCTGGATGCGGCCGGTGCCGACGAAGTTGTTCACGTCCTTGTTGTAGAAGCCGAGCGAGACGTAGCTGTCGCGGCCGTAGTACCATTCAGCCGAGAAGTCGACGTTCGACGATTCCAGCGGCAGCAGGGCCGGGTTGCCGCGGGTCGCGGTCGGATTGGTGCCGTTGGCGGTCGGACGCGGCGGCGTGCCCGGAGCGGTCGTGGCGTACAGGTTGCCGTAGGCCGCACGAGCGATCGTCTTGGAGAACGAGGCGCGCACGATCACGTCATCCATGGCTTCCCACGAGATGTCGAGGCTGGGCAGCCAGTTGCTGTAGTCCGACTTGTATTCCTGAGCGACAGTCGCTGAGCTGCTGTCGACGGTGAAGTCGTTGTCGGCCGTCCAGCGGATGGCGATCGGCGTGCTTTGCAGCGCCGAAGCGGTGATGTCGGTCTTTTCGTAGCGCAGGCCGGCAACGACCGTGGCGCGGCGGCCGAGGAAGTCGCCCTTCATGGTGAACTGGCCATAGGCCGCCATGATCTGCTCTTCGACGGTGTTCGACGTCATGGCCGCCGTCGGGATCGTTGCGTTGTACAGCGATGACGCCGCCATGGCCTGATAGATGTCCAAAGCATTACCGCGGAAGGCGATGTCCGCCTGGCCGACATCGAAGTCTTCGAACAGGCTGCCCAGGTCGTAGGTCTCGACCAGGCCCGGCGCGTACTGGGCGATGTCGCCCGGATTGCCGATGCCCCAGTCACCCAGCGCTTGGTAGGTGCTGCCCGTGGTGGTGGTCATGCTGGCCTTGCTGAAATCAACGCCGGCGTCGAAGCGGCTTTCGCCGTCGAAGTCATAGCTGAAGTCAACCTTGACCTGATCGACCTTGTGCTGCTGGCTGTTGGTCGCCGTGCGCGCAACCTGGCTGCCCAGGTCACCCACGTCCATCTTGCCGTTGTTGTTGCCGCGATAGCTGGCGATGACGCGGTCCGCCGCCGAGAAGCCAGCCAGGTAGTTGCCGTTGGCATCGACGATGGCGACGTTAGCCGAGTTGACGAGCAGACCGGCAGAGTTGGTCCGGTAAACCGGATTGCCGTCCCATACGGTGTACTTCTGCACCGGAATGCCGCTGGTGAAGTCGACCGAGTGGTCCTTCACGACCGGTGCACCGATCGACATCATGACGGACGACGTGCCGTTCGAAAGATCCGGCGTCGCCTTGCCTTCGGAGCTGTGGACGTCGAAGGTCAGGGTGGCCTTGTCGCTCATGTCCCAGCGGGCGTTGAAGCCGATGGACTGCAGCGTGTTCTTCTGGCCGAGGTATTGCTGTTCGAAGCCGATGTCCTTGGTGCCGTTCAGGTTTTCCTGAAGGTACAGGGCGTTGTAGATGCCCGATTCACCCTGCTCGAACTTGATCTGGTCGAAGGGACGGTTGAACCAGTTGGTCTGCTCGGCGCGCTCTTCCGTACCCTTGTTTTCGACATAGAGGGCGTCGACCGTCAGAAGCCAGTTTTCGGCCGGACGGAATTGCGCCGTCGCGCCGATATTGGTGCGCTGGTTGTGCGTCTGCGACAGGGCGTAACGGCTGTCGTTCGGATAGGCGACCAGCGAACCGGCCGGCGGTGCATTGGTGATCTGCGTCAGCAGGGTTGTCTTGTCGGCGGCATAGCGCAGGCGGCCGCTGTTGGGATCATAGAACTGGGCGCGGGTGTCGAGGTTCCAGTTGTTCTGGGTCGCCTGACGCGTGGCGTTGTCACGCTCAGTGTACTGGCCGAACAGCGACAGACCGAAGGTCTTCGAGTCATTGGTCCAGCTGTAGGCGCCGGTGACTTCCGGGGTCCAGTCCTTGCCGTCGACCAGGTTGTCGGCGTGCAGGGCCTTGATGCCGAGAACGCCGGTCGAACCGGACTTACCGATCGGACGCAGGGTCTTGATGTTCAGCGTCGCGCCGATGCCGCCCGAAGCGACGTGGGCCTTGCCGGTCTTGTAGACTTCGAAGCCCGAAACGCTGTCAGCAGCGATGTTCGAGAAGTCGAAGTTACGCGAACCGCCGCCCGCGAAGGCGTTGCCGGTACCGATCAGGTCGATCGAGGCGGTCGGCATGACGCGGCCGTTCAGGGTCACCAGGTTAAAGCCGGGGCCGAAGCCGCGCACCGTGACCTTCGAGCCTTCGCCGTTGACGCGGTCGATCGAGACGCCGGGAATGCGCTGGACCGACTCGGCCAGGTTGGTGTCCGGATACTTGCCGATGTCTTCCGCCGAGATGGCGTCGACGACGCCGGTGGCGTTCTTCTTGATGTTCATCGAACGTTGCAGCGAGCCGCGAACGCCGGTGACGACGACGACGTCCGAATCCGCTGCCGGGGCGGCGGGGGCGTCCTGGGCCATAGCCGTGCCGGCCATGGCGACAAGGGCGAGCGTGGATACGCCGCCCAGGAAGGCGCCGCGCACGGCGCCCTTCAATTTGCTACGCGATACAGTAGTCATTGGATCTGTCTCCCATTTCTCTGTTTTACCAGCGCGCTCGCCCGGCCGCTTTTTATCCTGCCTTTGTAGGCAAGCCGCGACGATGCGCACATCCTCATCCCACTCGTAGGCGGGCGAAGCTTTTTTAAAATTTGGATTGAGTCTCAACCAGTATTGCAGACGGAACAGCCAACACAATTCGCGGACGCATGCCGCGAATTACCGATGTTAGCGCTATCAATTCTTAATGGGAGCTTTCGCTTCCAGAACTAATAAGGTCAAAAGTCCGCAAAGGTCTCCATTTTGATTTCGTCTCCCAAATTTTATATTTCAATCCCGCATCTTCACGGCGGGTAGTTCTGTCTTCGTTTTTACGATACCTGCTTTGAGAGCGGTACCATTGTTATTATTGGGATAAGGCGAAATGACTGCGCTGTCAATTCCCATTTATCGGCTCTGAGGCGCATGCATTCACACTTTCGGTATCTGTTACATTTGTGACGCAGTGAGCGGTAACGGACGAAACGATATTCCCGCCAAGGGTGTTAAAGATTTCTTTATAGGGCGAGTCTTTCGCCTGCATGGTGTTTTTATGTGTCAACCTGGAGATTGTATGGCCGGGCGCTGCCACATTGTACCGCCTCACCAAGTCAATTTGAGGCGTATCGATGAACGAAGCCATCCTGTTCGGAGCAGCCTCTGCCCTGCTCTACGGTGTGACCAATCTGGTCGCGCGCTTCGCGAACAAGGAAACCGGCGTACTGCGCACCATGCTATGGGGACAGGCGTTGATGGCCGTGCTCCTGACGCTGGCTGTCTTCGTGCACCCGGTGCGGTTGAGCGTCCCGCCCCTGCAGTGGCTCATCCTGCTCGGCTCCAGCCTGATGGTCATGGCCGGCACCGCCTGCCTTTATCACGGACTTGCCAAAGGCCGGGTCGCGGTCGTCGCGCCCGTCATGGCCTGTTACGGCGCTGTCGGCGCCATGCTCTCGTTCGTTACGGGCGAAGACCTGACCCCGGCCGCCGGCGCTGGACTCGCCCTGGCCGGCGTGGGCGCGGTCCTGGCGGCCTCGCCATCGCCAGACGGCAAGGACAAGGCGCAGTCAAAGCATTCCGGTTGGCTGGCCGCGAGCGGTTCGGCCCTGTTCTACGGCATCGCCTATTGGTTGCAGGGCAAATATTCCGTGCCGGTCTTCGGCGCGGTGGGAACGATCTGGATCCACTATCTGTTCGCGACCTTGGTCGTGGCATTGCTGGCCTTGGTGCGCAGGCAATCCGTGCGCATGACCAGCCTGAAGGACACGGCCCTGGTCTTCGCCTCGGCGCTTCTGGCTTGTGGGGGCTATCTGGCGCTCGCCTTCGGCCAGGCAGGCGGATCGATCGCCGTTGCGACCGCGCTCAGCGCCGCGGCCAGCGCGATCACTGTCGTGCTGGCCTGGCTGTTCACGCGCGAAAAGGTCAGCCGCGCGGGCTGGATTGGCGTCGCCTGCGTCGTGGCCGGCGTGGCGACGCTTCACCTCTCGCAGGGTTAGAGCTTGCGAATGCGAATATTGCGATACCAGACCGGGTCGCCGTGGTCCTGGAGGCAGATGCGCCCCATCGGTTCGGTGGCGAAGTCGGGCATGGCTTTGAACTTCGACCCGGCGACGAGCGCCTTCCATTTCGCGTCGCCGTAGGACGACTCGGCGACCTTCTTGCCGTTCAGCCAATGTTCGATGTGACCGCGCTTCACTACGATCCGTGCGTGGTTCCATTCGCCCACGGGCTTTGAGGCGTCCGTTGACGGCGTGACCAGGTCGTATATGGCGCCGGCCGTGTGTGAGGGGATCTTGCCATCGGCATGGCCGGCATTGTCGAGCACCTGGTATTCCGGCCCGGTATGGTACGGCTGGGCCGCCTGCGGCAATTCACGGACGAAGTACATGACGCCGCTGTTGCCGTTCTTCGAAATCTTCCAGTCGAATTCCAGCTCGAAGTCGCCATATTCGGCCTCGGTGACGATATTGCCGCCACCGGCGTGTTTGAGCGTAAGCGCCCCGTCCTCGACCGCCCAGCCGTCACCTGCCGCGCCGCCCTTGTAGAGCCGCCAGCCGCTGAGGTCCTTGCCGTTGAACAAGGGCGTCCAGGGCGCTTCGGCCGCGCAAGCCACCACTGGCGCGGCCAGCAGCGCCGCCGCACCCATCAGGATCATCGAACGTCGTGTCGTCATTTCTGACCTCCTCCAGAGCGATATGGCGAAAAGTGTGAAGCGGTTTTCGCCATAAATATCGCGACAAAGCAAAAACTTAGATCGGGATGATTGCTTCCATCTAAAATCATTCCGATCTAAACCGTCACCGGCAATTTCAGATCTTTCAGCAAGCCCCGCAGGTGCGCCATGGCCTCGTCGGTCGGTCCAGGCCATTCGCCGATGATGGGCGTATTGCCGATATAGCCGATGGCGGCCTTGCCTTCCGGCGTCGTGCAGTAGCCGCCGACAATCAGGCCGCGCAGGCGGTGGAAGGCCGAAGACGCCTGGAACAGGTGTTGCGGCACCGGATCGCGCATCAGTTCGGCGACGATCAGGTCCTGGACGGGCTTGCCGGCATCGAGGAAGTCCTTGCCCGACAAGCCGCGGGCATGCAGGTCGAGCCAGGCCAGGAGGTTCATGACCAGCCCCCGGTCCCACGCCTGGCCTTCGTAAGGCGCGCTGACCCACTCATCGATGAAGTCGGCGATCATCAGTTCACCGGCGCCTGGGTCCTCGCCTTCACGCGGCAGGACGATGTCGCCGATCAGGTTCAGCACCGCCTTTTGCCGCGCGCTGAGGATCAAAGTCCACGGCGCTGACGGCTCCATCAGGTTCGGATCGGTGCCGTAGCCAAGCGAGGCATTGACCGGCAGCTCCAGGTTCGGCCAGGCGATCCTGGGGTCCAGTGCGCCCGTGACGCCATCGGCCGCCATGGCCAGTTGCGGCAGAGCCGGCACGGCGGCCAGACCGGCAAACATCCATTGCAGGGTGTGCCTGCGTGTGGGTGTGAGGGTCATGCGAAGGCCCCTCCCTTCAGCTTGGCGGCCAGATTTTCACTGGCGCGCCAGGCCAGCGCCATGATGGTCAGCGTCGGGTTCTTGTGCGGATTGGACGCCAGCATCGCACCGTCGGTCACCAGCAGGTTCGGCACGTCCCAGCACTGTTGCCATTGGTCGAGCACCGAGGTCTTCGGATCGGCCCCCATGCGCGCCGTGCCGCCTTCGTGGATGATGACGCCGCCGTCCTTGATATTTTCCTCGGCCGTCTCCTCGGGCTTGTAGACGGTCCCGCCCATGCGGCGGATGATGGCGCGCGCCGTCACCATGCCGTGCCGGACCATGTTGATTTCCTGGCTGGACCACTTCCAGTGATATTTCAGGACGGGGATGCCCCACTTGTCCTTCAGGCTGGGGTCGATCTCGGCATAGCAGTCCTTGTTCGGGATCATCTCGCCACGAACAGTCAGGCTGACGCGGCTGCCCATCTTGCGCCTGAGCGCGGCGCGCAGATCCGCGCCATTGACATTGGGCAGGTCGGCGCCGCCGGTCCAGGGCCCCGGCACGCGGAAGCCACCACCGATTTCGTAATGATAGCCGCGCGCGAAGTCGAGCTTGCCCTCGGCCTGCTCCTTATAGAGCCACCAGGGAATGTACATGTGCGCCTGGTCGGCGCCTTCCTCATTATAGACCGGCCGGCCTTCCAGCCCGGGGATAAAGCCCGAGACACCACCGCCGACCGTGTCGACCAGGTTGCGTCCGACCTGGCCCGACGAATTGGCCAGCCCGTTGGGATAGTCGGCATTGCGCGAATTGAGCAGCAGGCGCGAGGTCTCGCACGCGCTGGCGGCCAGCACGACGGCCTTGGCGCGCACCTGATGGGTCTGGCCGGTCGTCTTGTCGATATATTCGACGCCCTCGGCCCGGTCCTTGCCCTTCATCAGGACTTTCGAGACCATGGCATTAGTGACGATCTTGAGCCGTCCCGTCGCCATCGCCATGGGCAGCAGCGAGGTCGTCGTCTGGAAGGCCGCGCCGATATTGCAGCCGCGTCCGCACGGGCTGGCATAATAGCAGGCGCTGCGCGGCGCGACCTTGTCCGGCTTGTCCTTAGTCAGGATCGCATAGCGCGATGGCACGACCGGAATGCCCAGTTCGCCGGCGGCCGCCTTGATCAGCAGCTCGTAGGCGCGCGGCTTGGGCGGCGTATGGGCGATGCCCGGCGGCGAGTCGGGATGGTTTTCCAGCCCGTTCGGCGCGCCCCAGATGCCGACGACCTCTTCGGTCTTGTCGTACCAGGGGGCAACGTCGTCATAAGAGATCGGCCAGTCGACACCCAGGCCGTCGCGCGAAAAGGGCTTGAAATCATAGGGGCCGAAGCGCGGCACGTGACGCGCCCAGTGATTGGTGCGTCCGCCCAGCATCCGCGCCCGCCACCATTCGAACTTTGTATCCTTGGCGACCGAATAAGGCTCCCCCGGCACGCGCCAGCCGCCGTCGATCGTGGCGTCGTAGAAGCCGAATGGCTTGTCCGTCGTGCCCTGGCCGCGCAGCGGCGCCTCGTGCTCCTGGCCCAGCATGTTGATTTCGGTCGCGGGGTCGTAATTACGCCCTGCCTCGAGCACCAAGCAGCGGATACCCGCCCGGGTCAGGGCGTAGGCGGTCATGCCGCCCCCTGCGCCCGAACCCACGATGATGACGTCTGCGTTTAATGTTGACGCGGCCATATTCCCCTTTTCCTCACTGACCCGGTTGTTTTTATGGGCCTTTATTGCGCTGACCGTCTCTTAGCCCTTCAGGTACTTGATGCTGGCCGTGATGCTGGCGAACGGATCGGCTGGGTTGTCGTGCTCGACGAAGATATTGGTCACGCCCGCCTTCTTGCCCGCTTCGAAGACCTTGGCCCACGGGATCGTGCCCTGGCCGACCGGCGTCATCTTGCCGTCAGCGCCCTTGTCCTTGACGTGCAGCAGCCGGATGCGGTCGCCGTGCTCGTGCAGGACATGGACGGGATCGTGGCCGGCGAAGCTGGCCCAATAGCAGTCGAGTTCGAACGCCACGAGCTTCGGATCGGTGTGTTCCAGCAGCAGGTGGAAGGGCAGGCCCTCCGGCGTGTTCTGGAACTCGAAGTCATGGTTGTGATAGGCCATGGTCATCCCGCGCGCCTTGCACAGCTCGCCCCAGTGATTCATCTTCTTGCCCAGCGCGACCCATTCCTTGCGCTGGTCGCCCTCAAGCCAGGCCAGGACGGCGTATTTCGCGCCCAGCGCCGCCATGTCGTCGAGCGCGGCTTCGGGGCGATTGAACCAGTCGGCATAGCCGACATGGCCCGACGCGCAGGTCAGCCCGGCGCCGTCCAGCAAGGCGCGGAATTCCTTGGCGGACTTGCCGGCCATGCCGGCGGTTTCGACCTCGTCGAAGCCAATGGCACGCACCTTGGCCAGCGTGCCGGCCGGGTCGGCGTTCAAGGCATCGCGGACGGTGTAGAGCTGGACGCCGATCTTTTTGAACGGCTTGCCGCCGAGGCCGGCGAAGGCAGCGCCGCCCATTCCAACGGCGGACAGGGCGGCTGCGCCTGCGAAGAAATGGCGGCGGGAGAGTCGAACGGTCATTGTGAAGTTCCTTTCTGATTCCCTTCTCCCCGTTTTACGGGGAGAAGGTGGTTCGCGATTGAGCGAACCGGATGAGGGGCAATGGAACCTTCCACACGCGCGGAAAGAGGCCCCTCACCCCGGCCCTCTCCCCGTAAACGGGGAGAGGGGGGATAATTAAATCACACCCGCCTTGAACTGCTTGGCGGCATAGTCGGCGGCGCGGGCCGTAAAGGCCATGAAGGTGAGCGACGGATTGACACAGGAGGTCGAGGCCATCTGCGCGCCGTCGGTGACAAAGACATTCGGCGCATCATGCAGCTGGCTCCACTTGTTGACGACCGAATCGTTCGGATCGTTGCCCATGCGCGCCCCGCCCATTTCATGGATGGCGTCGCCGGGCACATGGACGTCCTGGTTGCCGTAGACGTTCTTGAGGCCCGCCGCCGTCAGCATCTTCTTGCCGGTCTCCAGCGCGTCGGCCATCATCTTGTGCTCGTTTTCGCGGAAGGTCACGTTGAAGATGAGCTGCGGCACGCCATAGCGGTCGACCTTGGTCGGATGCAGGGTCAGGGTATTGTCCTTGTACGGCAGGCATTCGCCAAAGGCCGTCATGCCGAAGTTCCACGGACCGTACTTGCGCATGCCGTCCTTCATCTGGGCGCCGAAGCCGCCCGGATCAGCCGGACCGCGACCAGCGCCGCCCTGATAGCCGAAGCCGCGCAGGTAACCGACCTCTTCTTCGCCGGCGCGGCCGAGATTGCGGAAGCGCGGCACATAGATGCCGCCCGGACGACGGCCATATTCGATTGTGTCCTCAAAGCCTGGAACCTGGCCTCCGACCGAGACGCGGAAGATGTGGTCCATGACGTAGCGGCCGAGCGTCCCCGACCGGTTGGCGAAGCTGTCCGAGCGGCCTTCGGCGCGCGAATTGAGCAGCAGGTGGACCGACGAATTCGACGAGGCGCAGACAAAGACGATGCGCGAACGATAAACCTTGCCGACCTTTGTATTGGCATCGACGACGCGCACGCCGGTGACGCGCTTGGCTTTCTCGTCGTATTCAAGGCTGGTCACCACCGAGTCCGGCATGACGGTCAGGTTGCCTGTTGCCATCGCCGCCGGCAGGGTCGAGGCCTGGGTCGAGAAATAGGCGCCAAACGAGCATCCGCGCGCGCACTGCGACCGGTTCTGGCAGCGCGTCCGCCCCTGCTCCGGCTTGTCCTCGGTCATGTTGGCGTTGCGGATATGGATCAGCTTGCGGCCGGGATTGGCGGCTTCGAAGCGCGGCTTGACCCATTCCTCGGCGATGTTCATCGGGTGCGGCGGCTGGAATTCACCATCGGGCAGTTCGTCCAGGCCTTCCTTCGAACCGGCGATGCCCGCCCACTTTTCCACGTAGGAATACCACGGCGCGATGTCTTCGTAACGCACCGGCCAGTCATTACCGTAGCCGTCCTTCTTGTTGGCCTCGAAGTCGACGGCGTTCCAGCGTAAAGACACCCGGCCCCAGGTGATCGACTTGCCGCCGAAGATCGCCGGCCTTACCCAGCGATAGGCTTTCGAGTCTTCGTAGGCGTACGGGTTGAGGCGGTCATTGTTGAAGTACTGGATGCGGTCGGAGCCATCAGCCCCGCCGAAACGGCTCTGGAAATAGTCGCTGGCGACGAGTTCCTTAGGCACCCGGCCACGATAGGGCATCTCCCATGCGCCCTTGCCGTCGTAAGGGTAGTCGCCGTGTTCGACCATGCGGCCGCGGTCGAGCATCAGGACCTTCAGGCCCTTTTCGGTCAGTTCCTTGGCGGCCCACCCGCCGCTGATTCCCGATCCGATGACGATCGCATCGAAATCATATGTTCCGGCCTGAGCCATAGTCTTTAACCTCCGGGGAAGCTCGTCTGCGCGAGCTTTGTATTCGATTACAATTTACAGCCATGCGCCCGGCGACAACGGCCCGGGCTGGCGATACGATGAAATATCAGCCCGCAAAAATGCGGCCGACCTTGGCGTAAGGGTAGTGGCCGTCATATTCGCCGGGCACCGGCAGGTAGGACCGCTCGATCGTGACGCCGGTTTCCGAAGTATAATAGCCGGTCAGAACCATCTGGCGCAGCGACGCCCAGAAATCGGCCGGCGCCGCCGTCACCTTGCCGGTCATCAGCGCGGTCAGGGCAGCGTCCTGATCCGCCGGCTTGGCCTTGGCGAAACCGGCGCTGTGGGCGGCAAGCGCATCCAGCCCCTTGATGAAACTATCGCGTTCCGGCGCAGTGAAAAAATCCACCAGCATCATTTCGATGTAGTCGGGGACGCCGGCGGCGATGGCGCCCGGCGTATCGGTCGTGGGCACAATGCGCTCACTGGCGGCCTCAAGGACGGCGCGCTGCGCCGGATTGAGAACTTTTCGCGATGGCGCAAAACCACCGGTCAGGCCGGTCGCATCCGCTTCGGCGGCACGCGCCAGGGGAGCGATCAGGGCGGAACCGAAAAGGGTAACAAAGGCGGCGACGCCCAGCAGGCCGCGCCGGTTCAGATGCAGGGAGTCCCCCTGTGGGGTTGTATCAAAGGACATATCGCGGGCCGCTTCCTCGCTTGTTTGCACGCATTTATCGGCGGGCGTCCCGGAGCCCGTCCATTTTGTGGGGACGCGTCTCCCCCGCGCCCGGCGGCATACAAGCATGGATTCTTCGTAGCCACAAGACCATGACGCGCCTAAGGTCATCGATGTCGCCGCGGCGCCAGCGGGTTGCCGCGATGTGGTCCAGGCCGCCATAATAGCGTCATCACGCCTCTGCTAAACAACCGCCAAGTTCCGGAGGTCCGCCATGATTCGTCAGCCTGTTCTCGCCTTTGCCGCCTTGCTCGCGCTTGCCCTGCCCGCCGCCGCCGAAACCGCCAAAGCGGACCCTTTGCGCGTAATGAGCTACAATATCCGCTACGACAATCCGTCCGACGTGCCGCCGTGGCCGGAACGCCGCCCCCACATGGCGCGCCAGATCGCCTTCCTTGCACCGGACATTATCGGCCTTCAGGAAGCCCTGCTGCCCATGGTCGATGCGCTGGTGGCGGATCTTCCGGGCTATGGCCGCTACGGCGTTGGGCGCGATGACGGCGAGGCCGAGGGCGAAACCACGACGGTGCTTTACCGCACCGACCGCTTCGACCTGGTCAAGGCGGAGACCACCTGGTGTTCGAAGACGCCCAATGTCCCCAGCAAGGATTACGACGCCAACCTGCCGCGCACCCTTACGCGGCTGATCCTGCGTGAGAAAGCATCCGGCCGGCTGCTGGACGTACGCAACGCCCACTTCGATCATATCGGCGCCGTCGCGCGTGAGAAATGCGCCAAGCAGATCGAAGCCACGCCCATCTGGCCAAAGGCCGATATCGTCGTTCTGGGTGATTTCAACAGCGGCCCGGACAGCGCACCCTATCGCGTCCTGACCGACGACAAGGGCCTGAAGCTGGCCGATGCCCACACACTCGCCAAAACCGCGTTCGGACCGAGGGGCACATTCAACGGCTTCGACATCGCGAAATCCGGCGACGCCATCGACCACATCTTCGTCAGCCGCGACACAGTCGTGATCCGATATGGCGTCCTCACCGACTCGTTCGACGGCAAGGTCATCTCGGATCACTTCCCGGTCGTGGCGGACCTGGCTTTACCTAATCCCCGATAAAGACGCAGGACAGGCTTTCGTCGAAGTCGAGCAGGGTGTCGGCATAGTCGAGCGGCGTCAGCCGCCGCGCAGGGCCGCCGCTCATCCGGTACGACCAGAAGGACGCGATGTGCGTCAGTATGCCGACGTGCTCACCCAGTTCGAAGAACATCTTTGGTCCATCGAGCAGGAACTGGCGGAACGGTCCCGGATCATGGCCTTCGATCAGCGCCGCATATGAGGCGTCATAGTGATGCAGGATGTTGCCGACATTGCCAAGCGCCGTCAGGATACGCTTGGCCAGGCGCGGCCGGACGGTGGTCAGCAGTTCCTTCACCTCGGCGTCGATCAGCCCGATCGGCTGGTATTTCGCCAGGCCGTCGATGACCGCACGCAGTTCCGACTGCAGGTCGAGGTGGCGCCATTTGAAATAGAGAAACCCGCGCCACGAAAAAATGCCGTCGGCGAACTGGCTTGGGCTCAAGCGCAGGGTCGCCTTCAGCGGCTCCAGCTCCTTGTCCAGGCTGTCCGACAGGATCTTGCCGGTAAAACGCATCGATGCCGCCTTGGCGCCGTCCTGGTAGGCGATATTGATCAGCCGCTCGATTTCCTGGTTGGCGAAGGTGATCATGCTGGAAATGTCGTTGGCCGAGATGCGCAGGTAACAGGCCGCCGGCTGGATGCCCTTGCGCGCCAGCGATTCCCGCAGCAGGAACGGGTCCAGCGACGGCAGGGTGTCCAGCACCGCCAGGGTCTCCATATCCGTCTGGCCCTGGCCGTCCGATGTCGATAGCAGCGCGCGGATGCTGCGGTCGTAGCCGTATTGATTGATGAAGAAGGCCTCGCCGCCCAGCCGCAGGTCGTTGGGGTCGAACGGCATGATGATCTTGGTCGCCGAGCGGCGCGGCTTCTGGAACAGCTCCAGCTCGTTCGGACGCAGGGTGTGCTTGATCAGCACCGCCTTGTTCAGCTTGCCATTCCTGAAGAAGGGCTTGATGCCGTAGTCCGGGTCACTGGCGCTCTGGCTGTGGACATGCGCCAGGTTGAGGATGCGGCTGGTCGAGGCCGTTTCGGTGATATTGGCCAGGTTGCGAAAATCGCGCTTGGACTTGGACGCCATCAGCATGACATCGGTCTTGCGCTCTGAACGCTATCGGCGCCGTCAATAAACCTAGAACGTGTCAATGTCCTGCCCCCTGAACGTCATCCGCCACAACCACGATGTGATCACAGAAAACGATTGCTCTGACTGCGTTAGCCGAAACGTGGTAAACAAAGCGCTACCATTTCAAAAAAGGACGGTATGGTATGTGATTATTTGGAACAGCAATATTTCAGTTCGTAAGATCGCTTTCACAAAAAATTCCACTTACGCCTTCTTGACACAAATTGACCTCGCGACTACCTCAAGCGCGCCGTTAGCACTCACACCAATCGAGTGCTAACACACTTACACTTTCATCTGGAGGATATCCCATGAGCTTTCGCCCGTTAGGCGACCGCGTCCTGGTCAAGCGTGTTGAAGAAGAAGCCAAGACCAAGGGCGGCATCATCATTCCGGACACCGCCAAGGAAAAGCCGCAGGAAGGCGAAGTCGTCGCCGTTGGCCCCGGCGCCCGTAACGACAAGGGCGAGCAAGTCGCGCTCGACGTCAAGGCCGGCGACCGTATCCTGTTCGGCAAGTGGGGCGGCACCGAGGTCAAGCTGAACGGCGAAGACCTGCTGATCCTGAAAGAATCCGACATCCTCGGCATCGTATCCTAATCTTTTGAATTTCCATAAAGGAGTCACGAACAATGGCTGCTAAAGACGTACTGTTTGCTTCGGACGCGCGCGACAAGATCCTGCGCGGCGTCAACATCCTCGCCAATGCGGTGAAGGTCACTCTGGGCCCCAAGGGCCGCAACGTCATCCTGGAAAAGTCCTTCGGCGCCCCGCGTTCGACCAAGGACGGCGTCTCGGTCGCCAAGGAAATCGAACTTTCGGACAAGTTCGAAAACCTGGGCGCCCAGCTGATCCGCGAAGTCGCCTCGAAGACCAACGACAAGGCCGGTGACGGCACCACGACCGCCACGGTCCTGGCGCAGGCCATCGCCGTCGAAGGCCTGAAGTCGGTTGCCTCGGGCCGCAACCCGATGGACCTGAAGCGCGGCATCGACAAGGCTGTCGGCGTCGTCGTCGAGCAGATCAAGGCCTCGTCGAAGAAGGTCACGACCAACGCGGAAATCGCCCAGGTCGGCACCATCTCGGCCAATGGCGACACCGAAGTCGGTGAAATGATCGCCCGCGCCATGGAAAAGGTCGGCAACGAAGGTGTCATCACCGTCGAAGAAGCCAAGACCGCCGAAACCGAGCTGGACGTCGTCGAAGGCATGCAGTTCGACCGCGGCTACCTGTCGCCGTACTTCATCACCAACCCGGACAAGATGGAAGCGGTCCTCGAAGACCCGTACATCCTGGTGTTCGACAAGAAGATCTCGTCGCTGCAGCCCATGCTGCCGATCCTGGAAGCCGTCGTCCAGTCGGGCCGTCCGCTCCTGATCATCGCCGAGGACGTCGAAGGCGAAGCCCTGGCGACCCTGGTCGTCAACCGTCTGCGTGGCGGCCTGCGCGTCGCCGCCGTCAAGGCCCCTGGCTTCGGCGACCGCCGCAAGGCCATGCTGGAAGACATCGCCGTCCTGACCGCCGGCCAGGTCATCAGCGAAGACCTGGGCATCAAGCTCGAGACCGTTTCGCTCGACATGCTGGGCCGCGCCAAGAAGGTCACGATCACCAAGGAAAACACCACCATCGTCGATGGCGTCGGTGAAAAGTCCGAGATCGAAGGCCGCGTTTCGCAGATCAAGAAGCAGATCGAAGAAACCACGTCGGACTACGACCGTGAAAAGCTGCAAGAGCGTCTGGCCAAGCTGGCCGGCGGCGTCGCGGTTATCCGCGTCGGTGGCTCGACCGAAGTCGAAGTGAAGGAAAAGAAGGACCGCGTCGACGACGCCCTGAACGCCACGCGCGCTGCCGTGGACGAAGGCATCGTCCCGGGCGGTGGCACGGCCCTGCTGAAGGCGTCGAAGGCCCTCGAAACCCTCGAAGGCGCCAATGACGACCAGACGGCCGGCATCAACATCGTCCGTCGCGCCCTGCAGGCCCCGATCCGTCAGATCGCCGAAAACGCCGGCGTCGAAGGTTCGGTCGTCGTCAACAACGTGCTTGGCAACGACTCGACGACCTACGGCTTCAACGCCCAGACGGAAAAGTATGTCGACCTGGTTGCTGATGGCGTCATCGACCCGGCCAAGGTTGTCCGCACGGCTCTGCAAGACGCCGCTTCGGTGTCGGGCCTGCTGATCACGACGGAAGCCGCCGTGGTCGAAAGCCCCAAGAAGGACGCGGCGCCGGCGATGCCGGGCGGCGGCGGAATGGGCGGCATGGGCGGTATGGATTTCTAATCCAGCCTCTCAGCTCTCAGCTGGAAATGGAAAGAGCGGGTCGCAAGACCCGCTCTTTTTGTATGCATTTACTTGAACGCTTGAATCTACTATCATCACGAACTAAATCAGCCCTCCTAGGAGAATCACCTTCAACATTCACAAGATAAAGCCGACGCAAGAATTTTCAGAACCAAATTACGAGTACGTGTTATACGTAGACGAAGCTGGTGACGACTCAACCCGATCTGTAACCCCCATTGACAAAAAAGGAGGAACAGAATGGTTTATTCTATCTGGAATATTAGTTCGAAAGTGCAACGAGCATCTTGTAGATGAGTGGATTACCAACATTCGATTGCAAGTTGGTCAAGTCCAAGGCGATGGGCTACACTACCGAAAAATGTCTCCACATTTTAGAGCTAAGTGCTGCAACTTAATATCGGAGCTTCCCATAAGATGCTTCACGGTGGCGTCTAACAAGAAAAATATGAGAGGGTATGATAACCCAAGAGCATCCGTTCAAAATAATCCTAATTGGTTTTATAATTTTTGCCTTCGTATATTGTTAGAACGCGCAACAGAATTATGCGCCTACGATGCCTCGAGGTGTTACAAATCTACCAAGAAATTAAAGATAATATTTAGTCAAAGAGACAATCACTCTTACAGCCAAACATCCGCCTATATTGATAAACTTATAAATCAAGCTCGTTCAGGAAAAACATATTTAAATACACGGGAAATAAAAGCCGAGGTTCTTGACAGAAGGCTGATTGAATCAATTCCCCACTCCTGCAATGGCGGATTACAACTCGCCGATATTGCCGCAAGTGCATTTTATCAAGCGGTGGAAACATCGAACCATAAGGCTTGGACAGCTGCAAATGCCATGACGTTGATGCCCATTATGGCACGTAAAAAGGAGCGGATCGCGCAGCAAGGACTTGTTTTGCTCCCCTCCAATTACTGGGAGGCAAACTTAAATTCGAAACAAAAGCAGATATTCACCCATTACGGGTACGACATTTAATGCTCAATTTAAGTCTATGTTGAATGATAAATAAGAAGAGCAGCTCGCAAGCTTCTTTTCTTATTTATCAGGAATGCTTCGCGCTCCATTCCGCAAAGGCATCGATGGCCTTTTGCGGATTGCGGCTGTACCAGGCATAGCCCTTGCGGCCGCCTTTTTCGACGTCGGCGACGCTGTCGTAGATGATCTTGGCGCGGTCACCGAAGATGGGCTGCATCGTCTTGAGATCGAGGTAGCGGCCCCAAATGGGCAGAGCGCCGGGCTTTTCGATAAAGCGGCGGGCTCCGATGGCGTCGACGTAGGCAAAGTCCATGTCGCGGATCGCCTGGGCCCGCAGCGTAGCAATGCCCGTGCGGATCGCCGCCTTCATGCCGGCCGACGGATTGGGCAGCTTCATCATGTAGACCAGCAGCGACCCGCTGTCGGTCGTGCTCAAAGCCGGCATCTCGAAATTGCGCGCTGAACAGGGCGTCAAGGTCAGGGCATCATACTGCGGCGCCCACAGGGTCGGCTTGCCGTTGATCCGGACTTGAATGTTGAGGAAGACGTTCTGCGCCCGCTGTTCTGCCGCCAGCAGGCGCGGACGCAGATCCGCAGGCACAAAGGCGTAGTCGCCCTGCCCGCGCCCCGCTTCACCGACCAGCGACGTTACCGAAATCATCGCATTGTCGTTAAGCGTCAGGGCGTCGTGATAGCCGCCTTCCAGCGGCCAAACCTGCGGCCAGCCACCATTGGGGAACTGGGCATTGAGGAAATATTCCAGACCCCGGATCGCACTGGCCTTGGCGGCGGTGTCACCGGTCGCGGCGACAACCCGGGCCAGGAAGCGGATTTCGTGGATAGTGGCGCCGTTGTCGGTCGTGCCGACATAGTGCCAGCTGCGATCAGACGGGATGTCAAAGTCGCCGGTCGGGCGTACCGGTTCCTCACCGATGACATAGGCCTGGCCACGCTGGCGAGGCGGGGCATTACGCGGCTGGTTCTTGCCCCAGCCACCGGCCGGCGTCTGGAAGCTGATGATATTCGCGGTCAGCACCTTTGCCTCATCCGAGCCATACCATTCGGCGGGCTTGTCGAGCGGCATGGTGTTCTGGCCATTGCCGTCCTTGGGCGCTGCCGGGATTTCCGTCAGGCCTGTGCGTTCGGCGCGCAAAGCCGCGCGGTCGGCCGCCATCTGGGCTTCAGAACGCTTACGATAGGCCAGCCAGGCATCGCGTTCCTTGGCCGGCAAGGTATTGACGCGCTCAAGGCTTAGCGGCGGAAACGGCACATTGACGCCGACCTGCGCCGCCGAGGCGGCTGCCGGCGGCAGAAAGGGTAAGATGGCGAGGCTGGAGAGCAGGGCGCGGCGGTGCATGGCATTTCCTGTTATCGTTCTGACACCGGTATCATACGCGAGCCACCAGTAAATCCGTCGCTCTATTCGGCCGCCATCCGTGCCTGCAACGGCATCAGCAGGGCCGCACGCAGCAGTCTCAGTGCCGCATCATCGCCGTGCAGCTGGCGCGCGGCGGCGACGTCGAGAAACTCGATGTGGCCGAAGAGTTTCTGCGCTAGGTCGAGCGCCTCCAGCACTTTCAGGGGAATCTCCTGATCATTCGCGCGGAAACACAGCAGCGGCGTGTCGCGCGTGACCGGATTCGACTTGGTCATGCGGATGACGTCGAAAATGCGGTAATTGTTGAAATGGATGCTGAGGGCCAGCAGATGCGCCTCGCGCAGGCGATTGATGGCCTCGTCACCGGTCGCGACCGGCAACACTCCTGCCGCGCCACGCAACGCCCGGGCAACCAGGTCAGCGCCAGCGGGCGCATCGGCAACAAGAACGCGGTACTGTGTCATCATGGCGGACTCGGGCACAAACGTCGTCTTCCGCCCACGGAATATCCGCCGGCGGCTGCAGCCCATCCAGTTTTCCACCTGAAGGCTTTCAACCTATCTGTGTCGACATAAAAAATGGATTAGGATGTGCGTCCGCCGCAATGTGGTACCGTTACCTGAAATCAACGCTTTCATTCGCGTTTCAGCCGAACAGTGTTTGTGATTAGACTCCGAGCGGCTAACCAAGCATCTCTTGCGCACAAATGCGGTAAAGGGTGGTGGCGTTATGCGTCTGGGGATCGTCGGCTTGGGCCGGATGGGTGGCAATATCGCGCGCAGGCTGATGCGCGGCGGCCATGAAGTGGTGGTATTTGACCGCGATCCGGCGCTGCTGCGGCAATTGGCTTCCGAAGGCGCCATCGCCGCCGAAGGCCTATTCGACCTGCATCGCCGCCTGAGCGCGCCCACCAGCGCCTTCCTGGGCATGGGCAAGAAGAGCCAGGCCATCATGTGGGTCATGCTGCCGGCCGGCGCGCCCACCGAAGACACGATCGCGCAACTGGCCGACCTGGCCCAGCCCGGTGACGTCGTCATTGATGGCGGCAATACCATGTACAAGGACGATATCCGCCGGTCGAAAGTCCTGGCCAAGCGCGGCATCGACTATGTCGATGTCGGCACTTCCGGTGGCGTGTGGGGCCTGGAGCGCGGCTACTGCATGATGATTGGGGGCAAGGACACGGTCGTATCGGCGCTGGACCCGATCTTTGCGACCCTGGCGCCGGGTTATGGCGACATTGTTCGTACACCGCACCGCACCGAGCAGGACGACCGCGCCGAGCGCGGCTATATCCATGCCGGCCCTGCCGGCGCCGGCCACTTCGTCAAGATGGTCCACAATGGCATCGAATACGGCATGATGCAGGCCTTCGCCGAAGGCTTCGATATCATGGCCAACAAGACCTCTCCCCGCCTGCCGGAAGACGAGCGCTTCGAGCTGAACCTGACCGATATCGCCGAAGTCTGGCGGCGCGGCAGCGTAGTATCGTCTTGGCTGCTGGACCTGACCGCCCAGGCCCTGGCCAAGGACGGCAAGCTCGACGGCTTCTCGGGGCAGGTCGCGGACAGCGGCGAAGGCCAGTGGACGATCGAAGCCGCGATGGAAGAGGCCGTTCCCGCCCATGTGCTGACGGCGGCGCTCTATGCGCGCTACCGCTCGCGGACCGGCAATACCTTCGGCGAAAAAGTGCTTTCGGCCATGCGTTTCGGCTTCGGCGGCCACGTCGAAACAAAATAGACTTTAAAGCCAGCACTCTACTGGTCGATCGGCGTCCTGTGGGTCGTCCCCGTCGCCGCGCCGTTCTCGGTCGCGCCCGTCGTGGCGTCGGTAACTGTGCCGGCGCCCGCGCCGTCCGTTACCGTCCTGCCGGTTAGGGGCGTTTCCTGGGCTCTACCTTGGGGCGTATCCTGCCCTGCCTGTCGGGGCGTTTCGATAATGCCGCCATCAGCCGTTACACCGCCTGTCACAGGCTCATCAGCCGGCATGATGGGCGTGTCCGACGCGCCGCTCTGGCTTACGGCCGAAGCGACACCGTAGACAATGGCGACCGCCAAAATAATCAACAGGACGATCCAGACTGTGCGCCAGTTGCGGCGCGGCGTCATGTCGTCCGAGGCGTGATGCATAGTTGCCATGGGAGCTTCTCCATGTGTTCGCCCACCCATCGGAACCTGCACCTTTTGCGATAAATAGTCTGGCCGGGCCCCGCGTCAGAAAACAAAGGGGTGGCAAGGGCAAGGCGCGCGGATCGATCAGCCCAGGTCGCGCACGTAACTGCGGACGCGCAAGTTTCCGCGATCGAGGTCACGCCGGCCCGGGATAGGCCCAGGTTCGGCATTATAGCCCTCGCGGTTGTGGCCTTCGGACGTATCGCCGACCGCGGCGACCGACTCGCCGGTCCAGCCGTCTTCACGCCAGCTCTTTTCGTGCGCGTCGAGGTCGATCGGCGCATACCGATCAATGATGTCGATGGCCTCTGCGGCGCGCCCGGCGCTGACGTGCAAGGTGAGCAAAACCTTGCCGCGACGCACGGCCTCGCCATAGATGTCGGCGTCCCGGTCGCCGCTGAAGAAGTCCTTGATCGACTGCCACAGCCCCTTGTCATCGCCACCGTCGCCGGGTTTGCGCGACAGGGTGACATGGCTGAAACCCGCTGTGCGCAGGGCGTCATGCGCGCTTTCGGCCTCGCCCTGGCTATGGAACAGGGCAGCGATGGTGCGGTCTTCGGCGGTCGAGGCGCTACCGCCGGCAAAGGTATTGTAGTCGTCCATGACAAGGGCTCCGGAAAGGTGAACCCTGTCGTTTTACGCCCGCGGGCGATAATGTTCCCATCCGCGGGACCGGCCCAGGACTAAGGGTGCGGTAAAAAAACGGCCGCATGCCTTTGCGCGATTTTTTACAGAGCGCGGTGGCATCGCAAGCGACTTCTTACGGCGTTCAGGATGAGTGTGCCCGGCGATTTGCAACAGCCGGCACGGAGCCTCGCCATGACCATCGACCACGACACCCTCAAAGGTAAGCGCATACTTGTCACCGGCGGCACGACCGGCATAGGCCGGGCAACCGTCGCCTTGCTGGCCCAGGAAGGCGCGCGCGTCCTGACCTTCGGCCGTCATCAGCCCGAACTGGACGTGTCGCTGGACAATGCCCGCGGCAAGGCCGGCAACGGCGGCGAAGTCTTCGGCCTGACCGCCGATGTCGCGACGCGCGAAGGCGTCGAAACCGTATTCAAGGCCGTCGACGACCAACTGGGCGGAATCGACATCCTTATCAACAATGCCGGCCTGGCCGCCGAAGGCCCCCAGGACATGGACGAAGAGGCATGGCGCTACGTCGTCGAGACCAATTTCGTGGGTTACCTGTCGTGTGCCCGCGCCGCCATAAAGCGGATGGAAGGCCAGGGCGGCCAACTGGTCTTCATCGGTTCCGTCAGCGCCGATTTCAAATCGCCCGGCACCAGCACCTATGCCGCCACCAAGGCCGGCATAAGGGTCTTCGCCGAGACCCTGCGCAAGGAGGTGCAGGAAAAGAACATCAAGGTCACCCTGATCGAGCCCGGCTCGGTCGGCGCTGACATGCAGGAAAAGAGCCCGGAAGAGCAGCGCCAGGCCATCGAGAAGATGGAAATGCTCTACGCCGAGGAACTGGCCGAAACCATCCTGTTCACCCTGACGCGATCCGCGCGCACCGACGTCATTTCGATGCGCGTCGAGCCCCTGATGGAAAAAGCGCGGTAACGCTCCTTCGTATCGCGGCTTATGTCCGAAAACCGCTTCACTTTTTTTAGAAAGCGTTTTTAGCCACGCTGGATACGAATGGGTGCTGGCGGTGTCATCTCCGCCAGTTCAAAGCGGATTTCCTTCAGCCGGTAGTCTATGGAAACACTTGCGAACTGGCGCAGGAAGTCCATGCCAATCAGCATGGCGGGTTCGTTCCGCAGGTCAAAAGTGTCAAAGCTCGGCACATCGGCAATGACCAGCGAGCCGCTGGTGAATTGCAGACTCTGCAAGGCGATCTCGCGAATGGCGATCACTTCGCCATTGACCTGTGTGCCGGTAATGTCCCTGAGGATAGCTGGCCCCAGGACCGTGACACCCCGGCGGCGCTTGCGCAGCGCCGCCTCCAGCGCGGGATTTCCAACCGACAGTTCGGCGCCCGTATCGATGAAGGCCGACGCCCGGACGTTATCGACGAAACAATTGGTGGCGCGCAGCCGCCCCCCCACGCCCGAAGTCCTTATTCGCGTGGCGTTCAGGCCATTCGGCTCGAACCGCATCCTGGGCCGTTCGATCTTCAGGGCCTTTGCCGAGAAATCGAACGTGACACGGCTTTCACCGATAACATCCAGCCCCAGGAAGCCGTCCGCCTGAAGAAAGGACCGCGGCAGGATGGGCAGTTTCATATTCTCGTGGCGAAACGGCCCGACTCTGAGCTCCCCGACGGGCACCAGCCGTGTCTGGATGCGGCCCGTCACGCCTTCGACGGTAATCGGTGCGCCCGCAGGCAAGTTGAGCTGCGCGGCGACATTGTCCGCCAGCACCGTCAGTTCGGCGCCCGTATCAACGACAAAGTCATAGGGACCGCCGCCATTGATCATGACCTTTATCGTCAGGTGCTGGGAGACATTGCGGCCCGCGGTGACGGAGGCGACATCGCTGTCGGCCGCCACATTGGGCAACGGGCCGGGATCGGGGGGCGTAACCGTCTGGGCGGTCACCCCATAGGGCGTCAGTCCGGCAAGGCAGGCGGCACCCGCCAGAAAATGACGGCGCATCAGTTCGCCATTCGGCGTTTCCTGGACCATAAAACCCCCTTATCATAATTAACGCCACTATAGGCCCGATCGCGCCGGAACAACAGCGTTATCCTCCTACCGTCGAAGACCGCCATGAAACACTTCCTGCTCTTCTACAGCTTTGTTCCCGACTATCTGGAGCGCCGGACGCAATACCGCGACGCGCATCTGCAACTCGCCTGGCGGTCGGTGGAAGCCGGCGAACTGGTGCTGGGCGGCGCCTTGGCGGACCCGGTCGACAGCGGCCTGCTGCTTTTCCGGAGCGAAACGCAGAACGCCGCCGAGACCTTTGCCAGGACCGATCCTTACGTCACCAACGGGCTGGTGACGGCGTGGCATGTGCGTGAGTGGACCACTGTCGTTGGCCCGGACGCCGCCTGGCCGGTCCGGCCGTGACCGTTTGCAGTTTGTTATAAGAATCGGAACACTATCGCGCCAAAGCGGCACATGAGTAAAACAGCCGCGATGGGGAGTAGCGTATGACTGAGGTTCTGCTGTGCGATTTGTCGTTGGCGCCAACGATCAGCCTGGCCTTGTCGTCGCCCGGCCGCCGGCCCGGCGCGGTCTCGCGCGGACAGTGCACGACGCGCCAGGCTTTTGACGATACAGTCACCGGCTTCCTGGCCGACCACCAAAATCCCGGCCTGATCGGTGCGGCCCTGTCGGCGCGCGGCTGGGAACAAACCGACGGACTGCACCTTGTCGGCGTCGATTTCACTCTTGACCGCGAGTCCATCCGGTCCCTGCTGGGCATCCAGCGCGTCAACTTTCTCAACAATTTCGTGGCGCGCGCCCTGGCCGTGCCGGGGCTTGGCCGCGACGACCGCATCCAGATCTGCGGCGGCGAAATCACCAACGAGCACGCCATCGCCGTCCTGGGGCCCCATCACGGGCTGGGACTGGCGGCGCTGGTGTCGGACGGCATGGGCGGCTGGACCGCCCTGCACGGCGAAGGCGGCCATTCAGACCTGCCGGTCAAGACGGAACGGGAGTGGCGCATCGCTGAAGCCATCCGCGAGAAGAATGGCTATGTCTCGCGCGAATCCGGCATTTCAGTCAGCGGCCTGGCGGACATTTGGCATGCCCTGCACGTTATCGCCGGCGTACCCGTCCCTGCCCTCTCCTCCCATGAGATCATCGAAGCCGCGCGCGGCGGCAATGCCCGCGCCCGCGAGGCTATCGACGTCATGACCGCCTGGCTGGGGGCAATGGCGTCGGATGTGGCGTTGATTATGGGCACCAGCGGCGGGGTCTATCTGACCGGCGCCCTGCTCGACATGATCGGCGACTTGTTCGACGCGGCGGTCTTCACACAGCGGTATCTCGACAAGGGACCACGCAGCGGCTACGTCGCCGATATTCCCGTCTTTCGCACCCGCGCGGCGGACATGGAACTGGCGGGACTGGCCACGCTTTACGACTGATCGGG
The DNA here is from genome assembly GCF_017875235.1 of Asticcacaulis solisilvae. Classification (GTDB taxonomy): domain Bacteria; phylum Pseudomonadota; class Alphaproteobacteria; order Caulobacterales; family Caulobacteraceae; genus Asticcacaulis; species Asticcacaulis solisilvae_A. The sequence goes on from NZ_JAGGMI010000001.1 coordinate 579,132, forward strand.
TTTGTGCCAACAAGTATCAAGAGCGTTTTTTGCGTTGGTGAGGCACAATGAGACGGAATTTCCTGGCGGCCGGACTGGCCCTTGCGACCACGACCCTGCTGGCGTGTTCCAAACCGCCTGAAGCCAAAAAAGCGGCGCCGCCTCCGCCGCCGGCGCCCCCTCCCCCGCCGCCCGAAACCGTGACGGTGCGAATCGACACCGCCAAGGGGCCGATCGTCATCCGTCTCGAGAACAAGAAGGCGCCGATCACCACCGCCAACTTCCTGCGCTATCTCGACGCCAAGAAGCTCAACGGCGCCTATTTCTGGCGCGCCATGAAGGGCTATCAGGGTTCAGGCTTCATCCAGGCCTCGGCCATCGGCCTCAAGTACCCGCCGATTCCGCACGAGCCGACAAGCCAAACCGGCCTCAGCCACACCAACGGCGCGATCTCCATGGGCCGCTACGATCTCAACACCGCCACCAATGAATTCGTCATCTGCGTCGGCGACATGACCTATATGGACGCTGGCCGCGACCCCAAGGGCGACAACCAGGGCTACGCCGCCTTCGGTTATGTCATCGAAGGCATGGACGTGGTGAAATCCATCCTGCGCGGCAAGATCCGCAAGGAAAAGGTCGATGGCGGCTGGGACGGCCAGATGCTGGCCGAACAGGTGCTGATCAATTCCGCGGTGCGGGTGAGTGGAACGGCGGGGACGACGTCAACGAGTGCGAGTGCGCCTTAGTCCCCTCTCCCCGTTTACGGGGAGAGGGCTAGGGTGAGGGGCTTTTTCAACTGGACTGATGCGTTGATGTATAGCGCGTATGGTTCAACCAACTCCAACAGTCACCTTATCGAAGCTAAGCGGTTAGAGTAAAAGTCTTGGACAAGCAGGCCCCTTACCCTAACCCTCTCCCCGTAAACGGGGAGAGGGAACTTCGGCGGTATTCCGCCACAGTTCACCCATAATGGAAACATGATCGCCGGTTATAAGATCACCCGTCAGTAACCGCGTAAACCGGCGGGTCGGCCGCCGCAATCCATGCAAGACTCCACTGCTTTCAAACTGCTCGCGTTCGGCGCCGCGCTGAGCGTCCTGTCGGCCTGCGTCGGCACGTCGTTCGAGACCGTCAACTTCCCTGCCGCCAAGAACCTGTTCGACACCATCAAGACGGTTCCGGAAACCATGAAATGGCCGCAATGGACGGACTGCCGCACCACCTATGGCGATCCGGCCCTGTCGGTGAATGGCAAGTTCAAGGCCAATCCCGACTGGGAAGCCGAAAACCTCGTCATGGTCAAACTGCCGTGGAAGGCGAAGGCCGCCTGGAACCGCAAGCTGCCCATCCGTGCGCTTCAGGTGCACAGACAAGCCGCCCCGTCGCTGGAACGCGCGCTCAATGCCATATGGACGCAGGCGGGACAGAGCCAGACGGAGATCGATCGCATCGGCTTGTCACAGGTCGGCGGCGGCTATAATTTCCGGGAAAACCGAAGCAATGCCGGCCTGTCGACCCATGCCTATGGCTGCGCGGTCGATTTCGACCCGGTCAGGAATGCGCTTGGCGACGACACGCCATTCCTGGCCTTGCCGGAAAACCGCTACGTCATCGATGCCTTTCGTAAAGAGGGCTGGGCGTGGGGCGGCAACTGGCCGCATCCCGACGGCATGCATTTCCAGGCGACGTATGTAACGTCCTAATTACCGGCCGGCGACCGCATTCGCGATAGCCGAGACCAGCACGTCGCTGGTGAACGGCTTGGCGATGTGGCCGTCCATGCCGGCGCGCTGACACTGGGCGATCTCGGCCTTCTGGACGTTGGCGGTCAAGGCCAGGATCGGCACATCGGCGCTGGCCAGGCCCGACTGGCGGATGCGGCGCGTCGCCTCGAAACCGCTCATCACCGGCATGTTCATGTCCATGAGCACGACGTCGAAGACCTGGGTTTCGACGGCATTGAGCGCGGCGGCGCCGTCACGCACGGCGGTGACCACCGCCTTTTCGCGCATCAGCAGGATTGTGATCAGGTCGCGCACCATTTCCTGGTCCTCGGCGACAAGGACCTTCAGGCCGGCCAGCGAGGTCGGGCGGCGGGCGCCTGCGAAAGGGTTGCTTTGGTCAGAAAAATTCGGCGATTGGGACATGTCGGCACTCATCCATACTGAGCGCACCCTAATTCAAAATGGTTACGCGACCGTTTGCCGAAACTGCCGTTCGCGTAAGTTTTTGGTGGGAAGCTCCGCCTCATCGACTTCTTGCCGCGCATCGCGCCACATAGTGCTGTCGTCTTACGGGTGTAGAGCTAAGCTGGTTGCAAGGTTAAGCCACGGAGCCCTGCCATGTTTGTCGAATGCAGTTCCAATCTCGTCAAGGCGCAACTCGCAGCCTACCTCGTCAACTTCGAGACGGGCGCGGAAGGTGGCGAAGCCGTAGCCTTGGACATTATCGAACTCATTGCCCTGCGCATGTGTTCGCGCGAAGATTATCAGGTCGGCGTACTGGGCTTCTTCGTCCGGGCCAATCTCGTGGCGCTGGATCGTCGGGTCATCGCCTTCCCCGAGGCACTGAATCGTTTCACGGCCGCCGCCCTGGCTGCACCGCTCGGCCACGAGGAACTGACCGCCACCTTCGAGGCCGGTCTCGATGATCTTTATTTCTAAGTATTCGGAAATATAAATCACAAGCTTTGCAGAGCAAAGAGAGCGGGTCATGCGGCCCGCTCTTTTTTTCTTTCAGGTGCGGACAAATCGTTACTTTTATAAACGGGCCGTAAGTGTTAACTTTTATTAAACCGCCATGACGTAGGGTCCGGGCGGTCATTTCTGTACATTGGGACGCGTTTATGTCTTTGGCTGACAAGCTGATTATGCCGAAAAAGCTGCTGGTCGCGGCTTACGTGATGATGCTGACCCTGTGGGTCGCGATCGGCCTTGAATATTTTACCGACTGGCCGACCTTCAAACTGGTCAAGACCGTCTTCTATTTCCTGGTTCTGGAATACGTCTGGACGTCGGTACGCCGCGAATTCTTCAGCAACGAGACCAAGTAGCCTTACCGGCTTTTTGCACTCACTAAAGCTTCCGCCGATTTCGCCATTAGCGGCCTTCCCTCACCGTGCCTGCCTCACACACATGGAGGCCATCATGGGAAATCTATCGCTTCAGGACGTCGCCAAGCGCATGCGCGACATCGACATCTGCATGCTGACAACGCGCTCGCCGGCCGGCGGGCTCGAGTCGCGGCCAATGAGCAACAACAAGAATGTCGACTGGGATGGCGACAACTGGTTCTTCGCCGACGGATCATCGTCCGCCGCCCAGGACATTGCCTCCAATCCTCAGGTCAATGTCGCCTTTTCGAAAGAACCGGGTCTGTTGCAGAAACCTGTCTTCCTGTCGGTGACGGGCGAAGCCGAGCTGGTCACCGATCGCGCCGAAATGGAAAAGCACTGGGACAAGGATGTCGAGCTCTGGTTCAAGGACGGGCTCGATACACCCGGCTTGGTCATGATCCACGTCCACGCCTCAAGCGTCAAATACTGGGACGGCCATGACGAAGGCGAACTGCGCGTGCAGTAAAGCGCGTTTTTGTTTGTCGCGCTTGTTTCCCAAAAACCGCTGCGCACTTTTTGGCAAGCGCTCTGTTTTATCGCGCTTGTTTCCCAAAAACCGCTGCGCACTTTTTGGCAAGCGCTTTGCTTTCATAACTTTCTTGTAACTTTTCCGGCAGGGCGCCTTGTGAAATAGTTTCCGGAATTATCTCCGGACCTTTTCAGGGGCGCCTCCGCCATGATCCTTTCCCGCAAATCCCTACTGTCCCGCGCCAGCCTGGCGGTCGTTGCCGCCCTCGTTGCCGCGCCGATCGCGCACGCCGCGCCCAAGGCGGACGCCGGGATCACCGTGCCGCCGATCGCATACAAGACGCGGGTGCTGAAGAATGGCATGAAGGTCTACTGGTCGCGCGACACGACGACGCCGAACGTCACGGTCCAGGTCTGGTATAATGTCGGCTCAAAGGACGATCCGCACGGCCGCTCGGGCTTCGCGCACCTGTTCGAGCACATGATGTTCAAGGCGACGCGCGACATGCCGTCGGAGACGCTCGACCGCCTGACCGAGGACGTCGGCGGCTTCAACAACGCCTCGACCTATGACGACTTCACCAACTATTACGAGGTTGTGCCGTCGGCCAGCCTGGAACGCCTGCTGTGGGCGGAATCGCAGCGCCTGGGCGCCCTGGTCGTCGACGACGCCATCTTCAAGTCCGAACGCGACGTCGTGAAGGAAGAACTGCGCCAGCGCATTCTCGCCTCGCCCTATGGCCGCCTGTTCGGCCTCTACATCCCGCAATACTCCTACGCCGCCCATCCCTACAAGCGCCCGGGCATCGGCTCGATCGAGGAACTGGACGCAGCGACCATCGACGACGTCCGCGCCTTCCATCAGAAATTCTACCGCCCGGACAACGCCGCCCTGATCGTCGCCGGCAATTTCGACGAGGCCCAGTTCAACGCCTGGGTCGACAAGTACCTGGCGCCGATCCCCAGCCACGGCGCACAGGCGCCGCGTACCTACGCCGTCGAGCCCCAGCGCACGGGATCCAGGACCGTCACCACCTACGGCCCGAACGTCCCCCTGCCCGCCTTCGTCATCACCTGGCTGGGGCCCAAGGCATCCGACAAGGACGCCGCCGCCACCGCCGTGCTGAACGCCATCCTGTCATCGGGCAAGTCGTCGCGCCTTTATAACAGCCTGGTCTATGACAAGCAGGTCGCCGCCGAGGTCTTTTCGACCGCCGACCTGCCGGCCCAGCCGGGCCTGGTCTATGCCGGCGCCATCCTGTCCGACGGCAAGAGGCTGGACGAGGTCGAGCCCCTGCTGAAGGCCGAGATCGCCCGCGTCCGCAACGAGGCCGTCACTGCCGCCGAACTGAACGAAGCCAAAACCGAGCTGATCGCCGCCGCCGTGGCGTCGCGCGAATCGATCGACGACCGCGCCTTTGCGCTGGGCTACGCGCTGCTGACCGAAGGCGACGCCGCCAAGGCCAACAGCGCCATTGCCGAGCTTCAGGCCGTCACCGCCGCCGACGTCCAGGCGGCCGCGAAAAAGTACCTGCGCGAGGACCGCGCCCTGACCATCCGCTACCTGGCCGAATCCGAGCGCCCGGCCGGTGAGGCTGCGACCGCACCCGCCATCCCGCAGGTCGAAAGCGTGAAGTTCACCGGTGATATCGTCACCCTGCGCCCCGAAGGCCAGCGCGAAGCCCTGCCGCCGGTCGGCAAGGCCGTCGACCCGGTCCTGCCGGCTCCGGCCGAAACCACCCTGCCCAATGGCCTGAAGGTCGTGGTCGCCAAAAGCTCCGACCTGCCGCTGGTCGCCGTCAAGCTGATCGCGCGCGCCGGCGCCTCGTCCGATCCGTCGGGCAAGGCCGGCACGATGAGCCTGATGTCCGACGTCATCACCGAAGGCACGGCCACGCGCTCGGCGCAAGCTATCGCCGCCCAGACGGAATCGCTCGGCACCTCGATCGCCTCGGCGTCGGACTGGGAGCAGTCGTCGCTCAAGCTGACCGTCGTGAAGAGCAATCTGACACCGGCGCTCGGCATACTGGCCGACGTGGCGCAAAATCCGGCCTTTGCCGAGGAAGAGGTCGACCGCGTCCGCACCCAGTCGCTCGACGGCCTGAAAGTCAACTTCCAGCAACCGGGATCACTGGCGGGCTATGTCACGGCGCCGGTCATTTATGCCGGCACGGCCATGGGCCACGTCGCCGGTGGCACGCCCACCTCGCTGCCCAAGGTCACGCGCGATGACCTGACGACCGCGCACAAGGGCGCCTGGCGGCCGGACAATGCCGTCCTGGTCCTGACCGGCGACATCACGCCCGAAGAAGGCTTCGCCTTGGCGAAATCGGCCTTCGGCACCTGGCAGGCACCGGCCGGTCAGGCCCTGACCGCTCCGGCGATCAAACCCTCAGGCACGGCGCGCGACGTCATTGTCGACCTGCCCGGCACCGGCCAGAGCGCCGTCATGCTGGCTAAGACGACGATCGCTCGCAACGATCCCAACTACTACCCCGGCATCGTCACGGCCAGCGTGCTGGGTGGCGGCTATTCGGCGCGCCTAAACCAGGAAATCCGCATTAAGCGCGGCCTCTCCTACGGTGCCAGCGCCGCGCTGTCGCCGCGCCTGACGACCGGCGGCTTCACGGCGGCGGCCCAGACCAAGAACGAGTCGGCGGCCGAGGTCGTGGGCCTGATCCGCGGCGAACTGGTTCGCCTGGCCACCGCACCTGTGCCGGCGGATGAACTGACGGCGCGCAAATCGGCGCTGATCGGCAATTACGGCCGAAGCCTGGGCACGGCCGACGGCTTGGCCGGCATTCTCGGCGACCTGTCCTTCTACAAGATCAACCTGAAGGAAATCCAGAGCTACACCGCCAATGTCACCGCCGTGACTGCAGCGCAGGTTTCGGCCTTTGCCGGAACGGTGCTTGATCCGGCGAAGGCCAGCGTCATCATCGTCGGCGACAGGTCGAAGATGGGCGACGCGATTACCGCTGCCCTGCCCAAGGCTGAGGTCATCCCGGTCACCGCGCTGGACCTTGACAACCCGACCCTGAAGGCGGCAAAATAATACCTCATTTCGCCCTCTTCCCGCTTCAGGAAAATCATGCATACTCTGTTAAGACTTTGCGGCCCAAAGTCGCAATACGCATCCGCGTCAAAATAGAACAAGAGTATCTGTGCGCGTAACCCTTTCCCTCCATCCAAAAGGTTACCCAATGACTTTTCCTGAAGCCGTCAAAAGCGCGTTTAAAAATTACGCCAAGTTCGATGGCCGTGCCACGCGGTCGGAATACTGGTGGTTTGCATTGTTTGAAATCCTGGTCCTGATCGTCTTGGTGATCCCCATGGTCGTATTCAGCGACAACAACGTGATTGCCGGCATATTCGGCTTTCTGTACCTCATCGCCGCGCTGGGCATGATCTTGCCGGCGCTTGGACTGCTGTTTCGCCGCCTGCACGACACCGACCGCAGCGCATGGTGGATCCTGCTCAGCTTCGTTCCGTTCGGCAGCATTGTCCTGCTGGTCTTCACCTGCCTGGACAGCACGCCGGGCCCGAACAAGTACGGCCCGCGACCGGGCAAGAACGTCGCCGAGACATTTGCCTGATATCCTGAGATCAGGGACGGGCCGCCAGGCCCGTCCTTTCCTTTATGCCGCAACCGAGACCGTCGCCGTCTGCGTGTCGGATGTCGCGGTGGAACTGTAGCTTTCCAGCGCCGTCATCAGTTCCTGCATCAGGGCCGCAAGCGTCTCCGCCGATGTCCCTTCACTGCTGGTTTCAGCGCCCTGCGGCGCACTACCCGGCGGCGGTCCACCGCGCCCCGGTCCCTGTGTGGCCATCTGATCGTCGAAAGCGCTTTTTTCCTCGGCCGTGACCGATCCGTCGCCATCCGTGTCCATCTTGCCGAACAGTTCGGACGCCCTTGACGTATCGCTGCCGCCGCGCGCCGAGGCCTCCCAACTTTCCATTTCCGTCTGGGTCAGGCTGCCGTCACCGTCACTGTCGATGTCTTCCAGTGACGGCGGCGCGAACCCGCCGCCAGGCGGCGGACCGGCGGGACGCTGGCCCGGGATCTGGCCAGAAGTCTGGCCCTCCTGCGCCTGCAAAAGCCCGCTGAATGTGCCGGATGACAGCGCGCCGGTGAAGAAGGATTCGTTCTCGCTGAAGGGACCAGCGGACGAAGTTTTGGTAGTCGCACCTTGGGTTTCCGTATCCGCTGAGGCCTCAGACGACTGGGACAGCAGCCTGGCCAATTGCGCCAGCGATTGCGTAGTTCCGGCTCCGGAATAGGAGCTGATATGCATGACGTGTCTCCTGATCAAACGCGAAAAATAGTTTTCGCGAACTCAGTGGCGCCATTCGAAATTAACAACAGGTTATTTTAAATATTATTTCAAAATATAAACAAAATAGACTTTATATTGACCTCAAAATGAAAGAATTTAATCTCAAATACAACACAAATTACATAATTTCAAATCATTCTTTCTTAGGAAAAATTTTCCCGGCAAGTCTTGCCTGCATCATGCGCCCACTTGCCAGAGGCGAGGATTGCCGATAATCAAGAAACCGGTCGCAAATCGACCACAAAGCCTTTTTAAGCCTCGATCATCCGTTCTTCGCGAGTTCACGCCATGTCTCACCTGCTCCGGTCCTACCTGATCGTCGTCGCCAGCCTTGGGTCCTTGGGCCTAGCCGGCGCGGCGGGCGCGCAGATCGTCACCAGCGTGAACAGCCAGATCTTCACCTCGCCGTCGGGCCAGCCCTTCCGCGCCCCGGCCGACAAGCCCTATCCCGTCGCGGCCTGGTTCGCCGCCGCCGACGCCGACAAGGACGGCAAGATCAGCCACGAGGAATTCGACAACGACGCCAAGGCCTTCTTCGTCCGGCTCGATACGTCGAAGGACGGCTATATCAACTCGCCGGAAAACACGGTGTTCGAGACCAAGATCGTGCCGGAGATCACCCGCCTTGACCCGCGCGTCACCCAGCCGAAGAACTACCGCGCCCAGTACGACCCGAACATGGGCGTCGATCAGGACCCGACGAAAGGCCGTTACCAGAAGTCGGTGCAGGGCGCGGCGCAGTACGGCCTGATCAACGAGCCCCAGCCGGTGCGCGCTGCTGACGGCAATCTCGATTTCCGCGTCTCAGGCGCGGAATGGATGAACGCGACCGGACAACGCTTCGAAATGCTCGATAAGAATGCCGACGGTTTCCTCACCGCCGACGAACTGCCCAAGACCCCGCTGCAGGTCGCCCTGGAAGCGCCCAAGGACGAGAAGGGCAAGGGCGACAAAGGCAAGGACGGCAAGAAAAAACGTTTCGGCTGGTAGCGCTTTTCAGGGATAATTATTGCGCGAACCTTGTTTCAAACGCAATATAACCATGGAAAAACTTGAAAATCAGCTGTAAATTGCACGCCAGGCACGTTTTGCCTCGCCACGCCCGTTTGAGTGTGTTACGGGCGCTGTTTCGGTTTGGCAAGCAACGCGACGGCATTCGTGGGCAAGACAGTACACAAGCTCGGTCTTTTTGGTCTGGGGGCATTCGGCCGCCTCATCGTCAAGCATCTGGCGCCCTATTTTGATATCTATGCCTGCGATCCCTCGCCGGAAGCCCGCGCCTTCGCGCATCGGCACAATGTCACCCTGTGCAGCCTTGAAGAGGCCGCGGCCTGTCGCATCGTCGTCCTGGCGACGCCGATCCGCACGCTTAAGGCCCTGGCCGAAAAGATCGCGCCGCACGTCCATCCGCACGCCCTGGTCATTGACGTCGGTTCGGTCAAGATGAAACCGGCGGCATGGCTGAAGGCTGCCCTGCCGGAAAGCGTCTACATCCTGTGCACGCACCCATTGTTCGGGCCGCAGTCGGCGCGCAAAGGCATCCATGACCTGGAAATCGTCATTTGTCCGGTGCGTCTGCGCCGCGTGAAGCCGATTGTTCGCTTCCTGTCGGAAACGCTCGACCTCAAGGTCACGACCGCGACGCCGGAAGAGCACGACAAGGCCTTGGCCGCCGTGCAGGGCCTGACCCACCTGATCGCCAAGGTGATGAGCGGGCTCGAGCCCCTGCCGCGCGTCCACACCACCAAGTCCTACGATCTGATGATGCAGGGGATCGGCCTGGTCCAGGGCGATTCCGACGAGCTGTTCCTGTCGATTGAACGCGACAACCCGTTTGCGGCCGAGGTGCGCAAGCGCTTCTTCCACGAGATCGATTCCTTGCGCAACCGCCTGGAAGCGCATGAGACGGTGGGGAAGTGAGTTATCGCATTAAAGTCCCCTCTCCCTGCTTGCGGGGTTTGGCGTGAGCGAAAGTATAGCTTTCGCAAGCCATGGGTTAGGGTGAGGGGCAGCGGTAGCGGACGCGCGCTCGGAAACAGTTTCTGCCCCTCATCCGGTCGCAAGCGACCACCCAACGCTGGCGAAAGCTATACTTTCGCTGGCGCTATACCCCTTAAACGGGGAGAAGGAATTACTTCGCCTTCGCGCCGCGCTTGAGCAGGTGATAGGTCACGGCGTCGAACAGGGCATTGTTCGACGCGTCGATGATGTTGTGGCTGACGCCCAAAGTATTCCAGCTATGGCCCTGGTCGTCGCGGCTCTCGATCATGACCCGCGTCAGCGCCGCCGTCGCTTCCGAGGGCGTCAGGATACGCACCTTGTAGTCCGCCAGGTGCATGGCCTCCAGTTCCGGATAGTGCGGCAGCAGCGCTTTACGCAAAGCCGCATCGAGCGCATTGACCGGACCATTGCCCTCAGCGACGGTCATGACCGTTTCGCCGCCGACGCTAAGCTTCACCGTCGCTTCGGCCACGGTATTGTGCCGTCCCTTGGCGTCGACACGGCAGTCGTCGAGCGTGCGATAGCTGTGCAGGTTGTAGAATTTCGGCAGCACGCCCAGAAGCTCGCGCGCCATCAACTCGAAGCTGGCGCTGGCGTCCTCATAGGCATAGCCCAGCGCCTCGCGCTCCTTGACAGCCTTGACCAGGTCACCGATGCGGTCGTCGTCCGGCGAGACCTCAATGCCCATCTGCTCGAAGCGGCTGAGGATATTGGCGCGGCCGGCCTTGTCCGACACCAGGATCAGGCGGCTGTTGCCGACCAGGGCCGGATCGATATGTTCGTAGGACCGGCTGTCCTTGTTCATGGCGCTGACGTGCAGTCCGCCCTTGTGCGCGAAAGCCGAGGCGCCGACATAGGCCGCATAGCGGTTGGGCGCGCGGTTCAGCCGGTCATCGACCATGCGCGACAGCTGGCCGATATGGGTCAGTTGCTCGGCGCTGATGCCGGTGTCAAAGCCCATCTTCAGGATCAGGGTCGGGATGATAGCGATCAGGTTGGCATTGCCGCAGCGTTCGCCGATGCCATTGATCGTGCCCTGGATCTGGCGCACGCCGGCCTCCACCGCCGCCAGCGAATTGGCGACCGCCTGTTCGGTGTCGTTGTGGCAGTGGATGCCGAGATTGGCGTCCGGCAGGGCGGCCTTGACCTCAGAGACGATGCGGCGAACCTCAGCCGGCAGAGAACCGCCATTGGTGTCGCACAGCACCAGCCAGCTGGCACCGGCCTCATGGGCGGCTTTCAGGACTTCGAGCGCATAAGCGGGATTGGCCTTGTAGCCGTCAAAGAAATGCTCGGCGTCAAATACGGCCTCACGGCCTTGCGCCTTCACGTGCGCCAGGGATTCGCCGACCATGCGCAGGTTTTCGGACTTGGAGACCTTGAGCGCCGTTTCGACCTGCCAGTCCCAGCTCTTGCCGACCAGGCAGATGGCCGGCGTATTGACGGCCAGCAGGTCTTGCAGACCCGGGTCGTTGGATGCCGAACGGCCGGCGCGGCGCGTCATGCCAAACGCCGAAATCTTCGATGTTTTCGTCGCGGGCAGGGCCGCGAAAAAGGCGTCGTCGGTCGGATTGGCGCCGGGCCAGCCACCTTCGATGTAGTCGATGCCGAAGGCGTCAAGCGCGGCGGCAATCGCCTGCTTGTCGGCTACCGTGAAGTCGATGCCTTGCGCCTGCGCACCGTCGCGCAGAGTGGAGTCATAAAGATAGATGCGTTCGCCCATGGCCCATCTATAGCTCTGCCGCAATTTCGGCAACCGGATTCCGGTTTTCAATAACTGTGCCAGTGGCTTGAGCAGTGGCTTGACGCGCCTTCAGCCGCTCGCCGACCTCGGCGATCTTCTGGATGACGGGCACGAATTCCTGGCCCAGGGCCGTCAGGGCGTATTCGACCGACGGCGGCGAGGTCGCCACCACCGTCCGGCTGACCACACCCTTGTCTTCCAAGTCCTTCAGCCGCGCACTCAGCATCTTGGCCGAAATCGGCCGCATGTCGGCCTTCAGCTCGCTGAACCGGCGCGCGCCACCGCTCAGGTACCAGATGACGTTGGGTGTCCAGGTTCCGCCGAGCACTGCCATGCATTCACCGACGGCGCAGCGCGGTGGCAGGGCGGGCGACATGTTTTTACGCATTTTCAGGGTCATGACAGGTTACCGTTTCGATACCCGATAATGCAGTAACTTAAAGTAATCAGGTTTACAAATGTTAGTCTTGACGCCTATTGTCCGCTCGCTATCCACTCAAAACAAGGCCCTGATTATGAAGCTTTTTTATGCGCCGGGCGCCTGCTCGCTGTCGCCCCATATTGTTCTGCGTGAAGCCGGTGTGACCTTCACGCTCGAGAAGGTCGATACCGTTACCGGCACGACCGAAAGCGGCGCCGACTACAGCCGCATCAACGCCAAGGGCTATGTCCCGGCCCTGCAGATCGAGGATGGCGCGGTCCTGACCGAGGGCGCCGCCGTCGTCCAGTTCATCGCCGACCAGCATCCGGATGCGAAACTGGCGCCGGCCGCCGGATCACTGGAACGCGCCCGCCTGCAGGAACATCTGAACTTCATCGCTTCGGAACTGCACAAGGCCTTCACGCCGCTCTTCAAGCCAGACTCGACCGACGAGATGAAAACGGCCGCAAAGGCCAATGTTCGCCGTCGCCTCGGCCAGATCGAGCAGCAGCTCGCAGACGGCCGCGATTATCTGATGGGCGAGGACTTCACGGTCGCCGACGCCTATCTCTTTACGGTCGCCAACTGGGCCATCCCTACCGGCATCGGGCTTGGCGCCTGGCCGCGCCTTAAGGCCCTGGTCACGCGTATCGCCGAGCGGCCGTCGGTCAAGGCCGCCCTGGCGGCCGAAGGTCTTGCGGCATGACGGCTGAACGCGCTGGCGTCGAGGTCGTGCTGAACCGCTATTTCGACGGCCTTTATCACAGCGACGCGGAGGCCTTGCGCGAAGTCCTGCACCCGCGCGCCCACTACGTGACGGTGACGGATGGCAGCCTGACCTATCATACGGTCGAAACCTACCTGCCGATCGTCGCCGCCCGGCCCTCGCCCGCCAGCCGCAATGAGGTGCGCGCCGACCGGATCGTCTCGGTGGACTTCGCGGGGCCGGTGACGGCGCGCGCCCACGTCGAATGCCGTATCGGCCCGAAGTTTTTCACCGACTTCCTCACCCTGATCCGCGATGGTGGCGAATGGCGGATCATCTCGAAAGTCTTCCACTACGACATAAAGGACTGACCATGCCCTACGTGAACATCAAGATCACCCCGGCGGCGACGCCTGAACAAAAGGCGGCGCTGATCAAGGGCGTCACCGACCTGCTGGTGACCGTCCTCGACAAGAACCCCGAAACGACCTTTGTCGTAATCGACGAGATCGACGCCGACAACTGGGGTATAGGCGGAGACACCGTCACTGTACGCCGGCAAAGAAAGGGCTAGACCATGCAGGCAGGGTATCTCGGCTGGGCGTTTGCGGCAGGCGTGCTGATCCCCATCATGGCTGCCAGCAATGGCGCGCTGACGCGGCTGACCGGCAATCCGGCGCCGGTCATGCTGAGCGTCTTCGCGGTCGGGCTGCTGGCGACGGCGGTGGTCACATCCATCAGCGGCCTCAAGGGCGCCGCCGCCCTCATGACCGCCCCGCCTTATCTGTTCTGCGGTGGCCTGATCGTCGCCTTCTATGTGCTAAGCGTATCGGTGCTGACGCCGCGCATTGGCGTCGTCAGCACCATAACCTGCGCCGTCGCCGGCCAGATCGTCATGAGCGCCGTCATCGACCATTTCGGCCTGTTCGGCGCGGCGCAAAGGCCGGTGGACCTGACGCGCGCTGGCGGCCTGGCCCTGTTGCTCGCGGGCCTGTTCATCACGCAGGCGAAAAAAGTTTGATATCAAGTCCCCCCTTTCCGTCATTTGCTCCGCAAATGCCACCTTCCCCGTAAACGGGGAAGGAGAGAGACTGTGGTTCCTTCCCCGTTTACGGGGAAGGTGGCAGCGAGCGCAAGCGAAGCTGACGGAAGGGAGACTTTTCAGACGGCCGGGCATTCGATTTAACGAACCAAGCGCTTAAGCTTCCCCCTGCATCCTCGGCCGCAATATTGGAGCGGCGCCTTCCCGCACCCCGAACTGGCGGCGGAAGACGTCGCGCTGTTCGTGGACGCTGGCCAGGACCAGGCCCATCGGGATGCCAAGGTCGATCAGTGTGTTTTCCGCCAGTTGCAGGCTGGCCTCGATCGTCTCCGGCACAGCGTCGGTGGCGCCCATCTGATAGAGTTTCTGGGCGTGGCCGGCGTCGCGGGCGCGGGCGATGATGTGCACGTCGGCGCGCAAACCCCGCACCGTCTTGACCACCGCGTCGGTAAAGGCCGTCGTCGATGCCGTCACCACCACGGCGCGGGCGCGCTCAAGCCCCATGCGCTCGAGGAAGTCCGGCACCGAGGCATCGCCGTACCAAGCTTCGACCCCGGCCGCCCGTGCGCGCGAGGTGACATTGGGGTTGAAGTCGACCACGGTAAACGGAATGTCGTGGACCTTCAGCATGTCGGCGACCAAGGCGCCGACGCGGCCATAGCCGACGATGATGACCGGATTGCCTTCGCTGACGACTTCGGGCGCCTCGGCGGTCTGGACGCCCGGCTTGGCCGTCATCTTGCCGAAGCGGCTGGCCAGCGATGCCAGCAGCGGCACCAGGAACAGGCTGAGCGTCGCCGACAGGATCACGGCCTGGCCGAAACCGGCGTCGAGCGCCTTGTTGCCGACCGCCTGGTCGATAATAACGAAGGCGAACTCCCCCGCCGGCCCCAGCACCGCCGCGGTCTCGATCGCCGCGATATGACCCAGGCCAAAGGCCCGCGCCAGCGGATAGACGATGACCGCCTTGATGGCGACCATGGCGACGACCAAGCCCAGTATCAGGGTCGGATTGGCAAAGATGGCCGACAGCTCCAGCCGCGCCCCGACCGTCACGAAGAACAATCCCAGCAGCAAGCCCTTGAACGGATCGATCAGGACCTCAACCTCACGGCGATATTCGGTTTCGGCCAGCAGTACGCCGGCGATAAAGGCGCCCAGCCCCATGCTGAGGCCGGCGATAACGGCCACCTGGCCGGACAACAGGACAACCAGCAGGCAGGCGGCCATGAACAGTTCGCGGCTCTTGGCGGCGGCGACAAGGTTGAACAGAGGACGCAGCAGGAAACGGCCGCCGATAATGATAACGCCCATGCCGATCAGGGCCGGGATCAGCGCCAGCAACCCCTGCCAGCCGACGCCGGTCCCGGCGCTGGTGCCAGCCAGGATGGCGACGGTGATAAGAATAGGAGCAACGGCCACGTCCTGGGCCAGCAGGACGGCGAAGACGCTGCGGCCGGACGCCGTGCGCAACTGCTTGCGATCGGACAGGACGGGAATGACGACGGCGGTCGAAGACATGGCCAGCGCCATGCCGAGCGTCGCCGACCCCGACACGCTGCGCCCCAGCACATAGAAGAGCGCGGCCAGGACCACGGAACACAGCGCCATCTGCGCCGCGCCGAAACCGAAGATCATGCGCCGCATCGATTTCAGGCGCTCAAACGTCAGTTCCAGACCAATGGAAAACAAAAGGAATACCACGCCCAGCTCAGCCAGCGCATGGACACTGTGCGAGCGCATGAGCGCGAAACTGTCGAAGACGGGGGACACGTCGGCCAGCCGGCCTACGCCGTCAGGTCCGAGAAGGACGCCGACCAGCAGGAAACCGAGAACGCCGGAAACTCTATATTTCTGAAAAATGGGAACGATGACCGCCGAGGCCAGCAGGAAGACGATAATAACGACTTCATAGCCCTGCGAGGCATTAGCCGCCTTGTGGGCGGTGTCGGCGGCCATTTCACTGATGACGGGTGGGGCTTGTTGGGCATGCAGCATTAGATTCTTCCTTTTTCATCGGTTGCGCGGCCACCGTCCCGGCAAAATGACATCACGCCCCGTTTCCGTCGGACACGGCGGAGGGCATGGACATTTCAGCGATTTTGGGAACGGCGCGGCCGTATGTCCATTAAAACCCGTACGCGGACAGTTTGAAAACCCCAAAAATGCGAAAAATGCCAGAAAACATCACTTTTCCTGACAGATAAGCCTCGTCACAAACATGACAAATAATTCATGTGGTGTGTGGGGATTATTGGTTAGTGTACCGATCGTATCTTTTTTAACGACGGCGAAACGCCGCAAGCACAGTGGGTAGCTTATGCGACTGTCCAAACTCCTTCTCGCCACGACCCTGTTGAGCGGCCTGGCGCTCGGCGCCGCCGCCGAAATACCCGACCGGTGCATCGACGACCATTGCCGGATGCAAAGCGTGCACAGCCTCGACGGCGTCTTCGCCGGCGCGGAGACCGGAGGCGGTGATGTATCCACCGTGGCCAAGCGCTTCGGTACCTGGGGCATAGACACCTCCGGCATGGACACCTCGGTCAAGCCGGGCGACAGCTTCTTCAACTATGTCAACGGCACTGCCGTAAAGGCCATGGTCATCCCGGCCGACAAGACCTCGATCGGCAGTTTCATTGCCCTGCGCGACCTGTCGGAGGCCCGCTCCAACGCCATCGTCACGGGACTTGCCGCGCGCACGGATCTGACCGGCGACGACGCCAAGATCGCCGCCGTCTACAATGCTTTCATGGACGAAGCCGCCGCTGAAAAGCTGGGGGCCGCGCCGCTTAAGCCGCGCCTTGCCGCCATCAAGGCCATCAAGACCAAGGCTGAAATGGCGAAATATATGGGCCAGACCAGCGGCACGTTCGGCGCCGCCTTCTTCAACCCTTACGTCGATTCCGACGAGAAGAACCCGAAGGTCAAGGTCTTGCTGATCTCCCAGGGCGGGCTGGGCCTGCCCGACCGCGACTACTACCTCAAGGACAGCTTCGCGGATAAAAAGGCCAAGTACGAGACCTATATCGCCGACATGCTGCGCCTCACGGGCCACGCCAATCCGGAACAGACCGCCAAGGACATCCTGGCTCTGGAAACAAAGATTGCCGAAGTCCACTGGACGCGCATCGAACGCCGCGACTCGACCAAGACCTATAACCCGATGACGCCCGCCGAACTGGCAACCTACGCGCCGGGCTTCGACTGGAGCGGCTTCCTGGCCGGCGCCAGCGCGGGCCAGGCCAAAAAGGTCATCGTCAACGAAAACACCGCCTTCCCAAAGATCGCAAAAATCTTCGCCGACACGCCGCTCGAAACGCTTAAGGCATGGGAAGCCTTCCGCACCGCTGATCAGGCCGCGCCCTACCTGTCGAAGGCCTTCGTCGAGCGCCAGTGGCAATTCCGCTCGCGCGACCTCGCCGGCGCGCAGGCCCAGCGTCCGCGCTGGAAGCGCGCTATCTCCGCCGTCGAAGGCAGCCTTGGCGAAGCCCTGGGCCGCACCTACGTCGCCACCTACTTCCCGCCCGAATCTAAGGCCAAGATGGAGACCCTGGTCGCCGACCTGCGTGTGGCCCTCAAGGCCCGCATCGACAACCTGACCTGGATGTCGGCCCCCACCAAGCTCAAGGCGCAGGAAAAGCTCGGCAAGTTCGGCGTCAAGATCGGCTATCCCGAAAAGTGGCGCGACTATTCCGGTCTGACGGTCAAGGTCAACGACCTCTATGGTAATGCCGAACGTTCCAGCGCTTTCAACTGGGCCTATCAGGCCGCCAAGATCGATAAGCCGGCCGATCCACTGGAGTGGCGCATGACGCCGCAGACGGTCAACGCCTACTATTCGCCGACCGAGAACGAAATCGTCTTCCCGGCCGCCATCCTGCAACCGCCATTCTTCGATCCGGAGGCCGATCCGGCCGTCAATTACGGCGGCATCGGCGGCGTTATCGGCCACGAAATCGGCCATGGCTTCGACGACCAGGGCCGTAACTATGACGGCGACGGCGTGCTCACCGACTGGTGGACCGCCGAAGACGCCGAGAAGTTCAAAGTCCAGGCCACGAAGCTCGGCGCCCAATACGACGCTTTCGAAGTCCTGCCGGGCGTGCACGTCCAGGGCGGCCTGACCATGGGCGAAAACATCGGCGACCTCGCCGGCAATCTGCTCGGGCTCGACGCCTACCGCCTGTCCCTCAAGGGCCAGCCGTCGCCGGTGCTCGACGGCTTTACGGGCGACCAGCGCGTCTTCATGGGCTTTGCGCAGGTCTGGCGCTCGAAGTACCGCGACGACACGCTGAAGCAGCAGGTCACAGCCGACCCGCATTCGCCGGCCGTCTTCCGCGTCATCGGCCCCGTACGCAATATCGACGCCTGGTACGATGCCTTCGGCGTCAAGCCGGGCGACGCATATTATGTCAAACCCGAAGACCGCGTCCGCATCTGGTAAGGGTCCGAGGCCCCTTAACCCGGAATCGTGACGTCACGGGCAATTAGGCCTCAGGCTCACGTCTTCTGGGGAAGTAAAAAAGCCCGTCTCGTCAGAGGCGGGCTTTTCGTTTAGAGCGATATGGCGAAAAGTGCCAAGAAGCGTCTTTGGGGTTTTCGCCTTAAATATCGCGACAAAACAAAAACTTAGATCGGTATGATGTTTCCATTTAAAATCATACCGATCTAGCGATCCGTATCGGTTACGACGGGCGAGTCCAGGTGATCGAACCCGAAGCCGTGCCGCCATAGCCGTCAGAGACCGTGAAACTGGTTATATGCGTCTGGCCGGCATTGATCTGGAAGCTGTAGGGCACGCCGGGCGACACCACTGTCAGCGTATGGCCATTGGCGTCAGAACACTGCTGCAGGATCTGGCTCGCCGTCACGGTGACGGTCGCCGTGGCGTAATTGGGAATACCGGTCATATTGATCGTCCGGCTGGAGCAGACAGGCGGCGTATTGTCCTGGGCGATGGCATATCCCGCGGCGGCAAGCAGACCCGCACCGGCAATAACAGCTATGATCTTACGCATATATTCCTCCCGTGATTGTGTTGAAGCGAATATTTACGTAAGGCGACGGCAATTTGACAACTCACAGGCGAATATCTCTTTCACACATTAATGTGCTTTCGCATGTGAAAATTCAATGGCTCGCAAATCGACCGATAAAATGGTCTACTCCCGGCAGGCCGCCCGCGTCAGCCACTCGATTTCGTCGGAGAGTTTCTGCACCGGCACGGCAATCAGCCGCTCTTCCAGCCCGATGCTGACGATGCCATGCACAGCCGCGAACAAGGTCCGCGCCCGCACGGTCAGCGTTCCGTCATTCGCCTCCGGCAGCATGACGCGCAGCGGTCCGGCGATATGCCGGAACAGCCGCAACTGGTCCTGTATCGCCCACTCCGGCAGGGGCGCGGCGATCCGCACTTCGAACATCATCCGCCACAGCGGCAGGTTTTCGCGCGCGAATGCCAGGTAGGCGTGGGCGATCACAACCAGCGTATCGACAGCTTCGGCGCGCGTCGTGACCTTCAGATGCCCGGTCGCCCCTTCAAACGCCGCATCCAACCGCTTCTGGGTCCGCGCCGTGATCAGCAGCAGCAGCGTGTCCATGTCGGCAACGATATTATAAAGCCCGCCCAGGGCGACGCCGATATCGGCCGCCAGGTCGCGCGCCTTGAGACTGGCCAGCCCCTGCTCGCAGATGCGCTTTTCTGCGGCGTCCATAAGCGCCTCAAGCTGCGCTTGCCGTTTATCAGCCGTCTTGGATGTCTGCGCCATACCTGCTCCAAAAAATAAATTGAACAATGTTCAAAATAGTTGTTGAACATCGTTCACTTCACTGCTATACAGAATTCGTGAACGACGTTCATATCATCAACAGCCCCGATGATGGAAGCGTTTTTCACACCTCGGGGGGCCGAGGGGGGAGAAAACAGGGGTGGGGAAGGTAATCCGACTTCCCCACCCCTCGTTTCCAAGTGTTTTCAGTTAGTTGCGTCCGAACTCACGTCCAACAATGGAGATGGACAATGAAGGGCCTTTTCACGACTATCGTCACAGGCTTTGCCGCCGTTGCCGCCTTGATGTTCGCGGCTCACAGCTTCGCGCAAGGACCAGACCGCGACTGGGAAAAGGACATGGCCAATACCGGCAAGGGCGTGGCGGCCTTCCTGAAATACCAGCCGACGGATGGCGAGAGCCATGGCGGCAAGGTGCGCAAAAGCGTCATCGACGGCGTTGCTTAGGCAACCCCACCACCACATCTCATTCGACATTGCTTACGCAATGCCTCACTCGTGCGGTCCCCCCCTCCCCATCGCTGCGCGACAGGGAGGAGAAGAATCGCAAAAGCCCGCCTCTGCCGAGACGGGCTTTTGTTTAAACCGTAGATGAAGTGAGCATGTGGCCCATCCACCCGTGACGTCACGATTTCGGGTTAAGGGTGCCTCGCACCCTTACCAGATGCGGACGCGGTCTTCGGGTTTCAGGTAATACTTGCCCTCCGTCACGTTGAACGCCTTGTACCAGGCGTCCATGTTGCGCGGCGCGGACATGGCGCGGAACTGGTCCGGCGCGTGGGGGTCCGATGCGACCAGAAACTTCAGGAAGTCGGGCTGGTACTTCGACTGCCATATCTGCGCGAAGCCTAGGAAGACGCGCTGATCGCCCGTCAGGCCATCGAGTACCGGCGCTTCCTTGCCATCAAGCGACAGATGATAGGCGTCCAGCGCAATGGTGAGACCGCCAAGGTCGCCGATGTTTTCGCCCATGGTCAGGCCGCCCTGGACCTTTACGCCGGGCGCGACTTCGTAGGCGTCGAACTGTTCACCCAGCTTCTTGGCCTGGACATTGAACTTGTCGGCGTCTTCCTTCTGCCACCAGTCGGCCAGGGCCCCGGTCGCATCGTAGTTGCGGCCCTGGTCGTCGAAGCCGTGGACGATTTCGTGGCCGATGACGGCGCCGATGCCGCCATAATTGACGGCTGGATCGGCCTTCGGATCGAAGAAGGGCGGCTGCAGGATGGCGGCCGGGAAGACGATTTCGTTCTTGGTCGGCGAATAGTAGGCATTGACCGTCTGCGGCGTCATTTCCCAGACGTCGTCGTCGATTGTGTTGTCGATGCGGGCGCGCTGGTAGTCCCACTCAAAAACGCTTGAGCGATTGAGATTGCCGACCAGGTCGTCGGGCTTGATAACGAGAGAAGAATAGTCGCGCCACTTGTTCTGGTAGCCGATCTTGACGCCGAAGGTGGACAGCTTTTCCAGCGCCCTGGCCTTGGTCGGCGCGCTCATCCAGTCGAGCTTTTCGATGCGGAGCTTCATGGCGGCCAGAAGGTCCTGGACCAGGCCTTCCATCTTGGCTTTGGATTCGGGCGGGAAGTAGGTGGCGACATAGGCCTTGCCCAGCGCCTCACCCATCCGTTCGTCGGTTACGCTGAGCGCGCGCTTCCACAGGGGGCGCTGCTCTTCGATGCCGTAGAGCGACTTGAGGCGAAACTGAAAGCGCCGTTCGATAAAGGCGTCCGACAGATAGGGCGCGGCCTGGTCGACCGCGCGGAAGGCGGACCAGGCCTTGAGCGTCTCCAGCGGCGCATCGGCATAGACCTTGGCGATCTTGGGGAAGGCGGTGTTCTGGGCGACGACGACCTTTTTCGCGGACGTGACGCGCGCACCGGCGAAGAAGGCGTTCCAGTCAAAGCCAGGCGCGTAAGCCGGCAGGTCCGACAGCTTCATCGGGTTGTAGGTCTTGGTGTCGTCGCGGCTTTCGATGCGCGTCCAGTGCGCCTCGGCGATCTTCGTCTCCATGGCCACGATGTCCTTGGCAGCCTTGGCGGCGTCCGGCCAGCCAACCAGACGCAGCATGTCGGTCACATAGGCTTCGTAGCCGGCCTTCTTGTCGGTATAGGTGTCCGACAGGTAGTAGTCGCGGTCGGGCAGCCCTAAGCCACCCTGCGCCAGTTGCAGGGCGTAGTAGCCGGGTTTCTTGGCGTCGTCATAGACGTATAGGCTGAAGAAGGCCGAACCGAAGCCTTCGGAGGTCCAGCCCATGAACTTCGCCATTTGCGACTTGTTAGTGATGTTGCGGATGCGGCTCAGTTCCGGCGCCAGGGGCGCGGCGCCCAGCTTGTTCTTCAAAGCTTCGTTGGTGGCGCTGCGGTAGAGGTCGGCGACCTTGAGGTCGCTGCCTGTCAGGTCGTTGCGCGCCGCCAGACCCGTGACCATCGCCTTGAGCTGGAGCTCCGACAGGTCGGCCAGGCGGTTAAAGCTGCCGTAACCCGGTTGGTCGCCTGGGATCTTCATGGCGGCCAGCGCCTTGCCGTTGGCATAGAGGTTGAAATCGTCGCCGGGCTTGACCGAGGTGTCCATGCCGGCCGTATCAAAACCCCAGACGCCGTAGCTCTTGCCGAGTTCGGCCATGCGCGCGGCATCTTCGGCGCTCAAGGTCTCGTCAAGAAAGGTGCGCGGCTGATGCACGGGCGCGCGTTCGTTCGACGTGACGACGGCGAAGGCCGGCGCGGCCAGCGGCAGGACAAGGGCTGTGGTGACAAGGAGCGTGCGAAGGATACGCATGAGGTCTCTCGCGAAAGCAGATACAGGCGACCGTCATACGCCGCCCCCAGGGGCGAACCATGATACAGATGAAACCGTTTGTATTCTGAATTTTTCTTAATCTTCCCAGCCACGCATCCGGCGGTTTTGCGGCGCGTGGGGCTTTACGTAGCCTTCGCGGCGCGGCACAACACGGTCAGACCCATCGAAAAGGTGACGTGTGCGTTTTCTTGCCCGGTTTCTGCTGACTGTCATCGCGGCGCTGTCCTTTACCCCGGCGGCCTTGGCCGCCGAAGGCGAAAGCGCTCACGTCAAGGCGCGGCTGGTCGCGGAATCCACGTCGGTGCCCGAAGGCGGGCAGGTCCGGCTGGTGCTGGAACACACCCCGGCCGAAGGCTGGCACACCTACTGGGTCAATGCCGGCGATGCCGGGCTGCCGACCCGGATCAGTTGGAGCCTGCCCGATGGCATGACCGCCGATACGCCCGCCTGGCCGGCGCCGAAGATGCTGCCGACCCTGGGCCTCAACAGTTTCGGCTATGACGGCCGAACCTCGGCCGTCATTATCGTGACCAATAAATCCGGCTTGGCGGCGGGCGAAACATTGCCAATCCGGGCGCGCGTCAACTTTCTGGTTTGCGAAACCCAGTGCATCCCCGAAACGCTTGAGGTCTCGACGCGCCTGACCGTAGGCCCCGCCAAGCCTGGCCCCGACGCGGGCGTGGTCGCAAAGGCCGCGGCCGCCCTCCCCCAGGCCGCCAATATCACCGGCACGATCGCGCTGAACAATGGCAAGGCCGAACTGGGTTTCAAGGCGGGCGACGAGGCCGCGCGCGAAGCCCTGGCGCGGCCCCAGGGCGCCTACTTCTTCCCGGTACAGGAAAAGATGCTGAGCGCTCAGGCGCCCCAGGTCCTCGACATGGGCGCGGACGGTTTTGCGCTGCGCACCCAGCCGGGCGCCCCTGCCCTGCCCGAAGGTCCGCTGCAGGGCGTGCTGGCCTTGGGCGACAAGGCCTACAACATTACGCTTATCCGTGCGGGTTTGCCGGCGGGCACCTATGGTCTGGGGGCCGCGCCCGCGCCGGAACTGGCTTCGGGCGGGTTGTTCGTCGCCATGGGCCTGGCCTTCCTGGGCGGGCTGATCCTCAACCTGATGCCGTGCGTCTTCCCGGTCCTGTCGATGAAGCTTCTGGCCCTGTCGCGCGCTGGCCACGACACCAAACTGGCGCGCACCGAGTCGTTGGTCTATGGCGCGGGCGCGATCCTGAGCTTTATGGTTTTGGCCGGCCTGCTGCAACTGGCGCAGGGTGCCGGTGCATCGCTTGGCTGGGGCTTTCAACTGCAATCGCCCTATGTCGTGGCGGCGCTGGCCGTCGTCATGCTGCTGGTGGCGCTCAACATGTCGGGCGTTTTCCATATCGGTTCGTCGCTGCAAGGCGTGGGCGCGGGCGCCTTCGACCAGAAGCGCCCCTTGCTTTCGGCCTTCCTGACCGGCGTGCTGGCTGTGGTCGTCGCCGCCCCGTGCACCGCGCCCTTCATGGCCACCGCGATCGGCGTCGCCCTGGCCCAGGGCGGGCTGACGGGCTTTGCCATCTTCGCGGCGCTTGGCGTCGGTTTTGCCTTGCCGATCGTCCTCCTGACCTTCCTCGTCACGCTTGTGCCGGGTTTTGCGAAGGTGCTGCCAAAGCCCGGCGAATGGATGAACCGGCTGAAGATCGCCCTGTCGCTTCTCATGTACGGCGCCGCCCTGTGGCTGGTCTGGGTGTTCGCCCAGCAGGTCCAGATGATGGGCGTGTGGCTGCTGATCCTGGCCTTTGCCGCCATCGTCGTCGCCGTCCTGCCGATCCGCGCCATTCCGAAAATGATCAAGGCCGGCATATTGGGCGCAGGGTTAGTGCTGGCGCTTGGCGCCGGCGCCCTGCCGCCGGTCGAGCGCTCGGCGGGCGATCCGGCGGATGCCGCGCAAACGCCGCATACGACGTTCAGCGTCCGAAAGCTGACGGAACTGCGCGCCGCCGGCCGGCCCGTGCTGGTCGACCTGACGGCGGCGTGGTGCGTGACGTGCAAGGTCAATGAACGGCTGGTGTTGCAGACGAAGGACGTGGCCGACGCGCTGAAAGCCACAGGCACGGCTTACATGGTCGGCGACTGGACCAACCAGGACGCGGAGATTTCGCGCTACCTGCAGCTTTACGGCCGCTCGGGCGTACCGCTCTATGTCTATTACGGCGGCGGCAATGCCGAACCGAAGGTCTTGCCACAGATGCTGGACAAGGCGGCCATTATCAGGATGCTGAAGGACGGAGCGAAGACGCTTTAAGCGTCCGGACCGAATTCGATAACGCAGTCCAGTCCCGAAACCGCCGTTGCCGGCGTCGTCACGACATCAATATTGTCGTCGAGCAGCAGGGTCATGTCTTCCAGCGCCCGGCCGAGATCATGATCGCTGCGGGCGGAGCGCATGGCGTCAAGCTTCAGGCGCAGGTCGATCGATACGCCTTTGAGGATACATTTGAGATCGTTGTCGGTGCCGCGCGCCTTCAGGTCGTCATGGCCCTTCATATCACGCGCCGCCAGCTCGGTGACGGCTTCGGCATACATGCGGAAATGCTGGCTCTTCAGCCATTGCAGCGACGGGCGAGTAGCGAATTCCTCTGTCTGGGCGCGCAAACGCGTCGCATCGGCAATGATGTTGGAATAGAAGGGTTCCTGAGCGAGGCTGATGGGCTCGACCGCGACGGTGTCAAGCGGTTGCGCCATCAATTGACCAGGCAGAGAAAGACATAACAGGACAGCTATTACGGCGCGTTTCATGAAAGGCACTCCGGATCAGATTGCCCATCATGCAAGATCCCGGCCAATACTCCGTTAAGTGGCAGGGTTAACTGCGCGCCTGATTTCCCGGCAGGCGCGCAGGCAGGCCTTAATAGTTGACCTGCGCCATCTGTTCGGGCGTCCGGCATTCAATCCCGCCGGAGCAGCCGCCATTGTCGAACGCCATAAAGGCCCAGGCCGCGCCACCGATAATAACGGTCGCGCCGATGAGCGCGATCACGAAATGTGAAAAGGTTTCCGCGGCATGAGAACGCTTGGACATGACTTCCTCCTTGTTTTAGGTGGCCTTAATCATAACACTCTACCGCCTTATTGTCAGCTTTTTTGACATAGGTGTCAATATACCGGCGTTTTGCCAATTTCCCCTGACGGGAGAAGACTTAGAGCGATTTCGCCGGCCTGATCGCGGCAATTTCGGTTGTCACTTTTCGCGTGATAGTCTATCGCGCCCGCATGACCGAGAACCCAGACACCCCCTTCCGTCCCGAAGCCCGCAGCCCGCGCGGCTTCATCGACAAGCGCAATGCGCAAATCGCCATCGAGCGCCGCCTGATCGAGACGGTGTCGAA
Organism: Asticcacaulis solisilvae; assembly: GCF_017875235.1. Taxonomy (GTDB): domain Bacteria; phylum Pseudomonadota; class Alphaproteobacteria; order Caulobacterales; family Caulobacteraceae; genus Asticcacaulis; species Asticcacaulis solisilvae_A. The sequence continues at coordinate 604,894 of NZ_JAGGMI010000001.1, forward strand.
GGTCTATGAATCGTTCGGCTTCGAAGCCCTGCAGACGCCGGCCTTCGAATATGCTGATGCGCTTGGCAAGTTCCTGCCCGATTCGGACCGGCCGAATGTCGGTGTCTTCGCGCTCCAGGACGACGACGACCAATGGATGGCGCTGCGCTACGACCTGACCGCGCCCCTGGCCCGGTTCGCCGCCCAGAACTGGGAAACCCTGCCTAAGCCCTTCCGGCGCTACGCCTACGGCCCGGTGTGGCGCAATGAAAAGCCCGGCCCCGGCCGCCTGCGGGAATTCATGCAGTGCGACGCCGACATCGTCGGCTCCGACCGCCCCGAAGCCGACGCGGAGGTCATCGCCCTGGCCGTCACCGGCTTCAAGGCGCTGGATATCCCGACGCGCATCCGCATCAATAACCGCAAGCTTTTGAACGGCTTGCTGACCTCGCTTGGCGTCATCGATCCCGTGCAGCAACTGGGCGTGCTGCGCGCCATCGACAAGCTGGACCGCTTTGGCCTGCCGGGCGTCGAGCTGCTGCTGGGCGCTGGCCGCAAGGACGAAAGTGGCGACTTCACCAAGGGCGCCGGTCTGCCGTCGTCCGCCATCCAGCCCGTGCTCGACTTCGTGTCGGCCGGCGGCGCCGACACGCGCGGCGACGTGCTGAACCGTCTGGCCAATGTTCTCGCCAATTCGCCGGAAGGCCTTGCGGGCGTCGAGGATCTCGGCCGCATCGGCACGGCGCTTGCCGCCATGGGCGTCGACGAGGCCTCGGCCGTCTTCGACCCCGGCATCGTGCGCGGCCTGGAATACTATACGGGCCCCGTCTTCGAAGCCGAACTGCTGCTGGAGACGCGCGACGAAAAGGGCAATCTGGTCCAGTTCGGCAGCGTCGGCGGCGGCGGGCGCTATGACGACCTGGTGGCGCGCTTCACCGGTGAAAAGACCCCCGCGACCGGCTTCTCCTTCGGAGTGTCGCGCCTGGCGGCCGCTCTGGCCCTTGTCGGCGACAGCCACACGACCCGCGCGCGCGGTCCCATCGTCATCATCGCCTTTTCCGACAGCGACATGGGTGAGTACTTCAAGCTGGCCGCGGAGATTCGCGCGGCAGGCATGTCGGCCGAGGTTTATGTCGGCCGATCCGGCATGAAGGCGCAGATGAAATATGCCGACCGCCGCGTTTCACCGGCCGCCGTCATGCTGGGCGGCGATGAACTGGCAAACGGTACCGTAACCATTAAGGATCTCGACGCCGGACGCCAGGCAGCGTTACAAATAAGTGACAATCAGCAGTGGCGCGAAGCCCGTCCGGGACAGGTCACATTACCGCGCCAAGATGCCATCAACCATTTGAAATCTATAATGAATATGACCTGACAACGTTGTCAAAATGTGGACAGTGCCGGACATGTTTTTGCGCATCGTTTGCATAACGGAAAAAAATGCAAAAAAATTTTGACACGATCTTATAAAATGAGTTGACCGGCCTGAAAAAACCCGGCTATATCCCCGTCATGAGAACGGAACCTCCCCCGAAGAGAGAGGTCAGTTCCAGCGTTTCGGGGAGGAAACGCTCGCTTTAAAAACAAAAGAGCCCGCCAGGTCGTTATCCCCCCTGAGCGGGCTTTTTCTTGTCCGGAATCTGGCGGCCAAACTGACATCGGTGTCAGTTAACGGGCGTTAAGCATAAGGCCCAGATTTCCGCCTTGTTCTCGCGCGTTAGGGCCGATTGATATCGCAGGCCAGGACGGGGCTCTGCGCCCGCGCCGTCGAGATAATGCCGAAATAGGTCTTACAGCGGACAAGATCGTCACGCGCCCCCACCTCACCAGCCGAGAAGACGTTGAGCATGACCTGCGGTTCACCGTTGATGGCGCCAAGCAGGCTGGCGTCGATTGTGTCCGCTGCCAGATGGAAGCTCGTGGCGCCCGGTGCCAGGCCGATCTGCTCATAGCCCAGCTTGATCCGGCCATTTGCATTGGCCTGGGCGCGCGTTTCGGGTTTGGGGCGGCCGAAATAGAAGGCCGCGGCGACGAAGTGATTGCCTTTGGCCTTCATCAGGGCGTCGGCTTCGGGCGTGATCTCCAGCCTGACGTCGAAGGCGTAGGGCGACGGCCCGGCCGCAGGCTTTTGCTCACAGTTGCCGAGCGCAAGCGCCAAAGGCAGCACGGCCAGGATCTTCAGGATTTTCATATGATCGCCCCCTCTCTCGAGACGTGTAAAGCTTAACAGGCTACCGCGCCTTGTCAAAGCCCCACCCATCACATCAAGAGAGGAAGCCCTACAGATCGATATCCAGCTTGCGCGCCAGCGACAGGATTTCGCTGCGCAGACTGCCGTTGGAGCTGCTCATCAGCTTGTTGATCGCCTTGAAGGCGGCGTCGCGGTCGCACGACAGGATCATGCGCTTGACCTGACCGAGGCCGGCCGGCGGCATGGACAGTCGGTTGAAACCGAGCGCGATCAGCACAAAGGCCTCCAGCGGCTTGCCGGCGATTTCGCCGCAGACGGACACCGGCGTGCCTGACTCTTCGGCGGCGCGCTGGATGCTGGCCAAAGCGCGCAGGAAGGGCGGCGACAGGACGTCGTAGCGCTCGCTCATCTTGGGGTTGGTGCGGTCCGCGGCGAACAGGTACTGCGTCAGGTCGTTGGTGCCGACGCTGGCGAAGTCGACCAGCGGCAACAGGGCGTCGAGGTGCCACAGCAGTGACGGACATTCGATCATGGCGCCGACGCGCAGCAGCGACGGCAAGGGCCGGCCGCGCCGCTTGGCCCAGGCCATTTCGATATCGACCATTTCCCGCGCCGTGCGGAACTCATCGATGGAGGCGACCATCGGGAACATGATGCGCAGTTCGCGGCCCTTGGCGGCAGTCAACAGCGCCCGCACCTGCATGCGCAGCAGAGCCGGCCGGTCCAGGCCCATGCGGATGGCGCGCCAGCCCAGGGCCGGGTTCTCCTCGCGCTCCATCTCCATGTAGGGCAGGATCTTGTCGCCGCCGAGATCGAGCGTGCGGAAGGTCACCGGCCGGTCGCCGGCACCGTCCATGATGCGCTGATAGAGGTCGGTCTGGCGCTTGAGGCGCGGCAGGTCCTCGGAGACCATGAACTGGAATTCGGTGCGGAACAGGCCGATGCCCTCGGCACCGACCTCGTCCATGATCTCGATATCGAATTCGAGACCGGCATTCATCAGCAGGGTGACACGCTGGCCGTCCTTGGTGACGGCGGGCACGTCCTTGATGCGCGAGAATTCGACGCGGCGCTGCGTACGCACGTCGATCCGCGACAGCGCTGCGCCTATGATGTCCGGACGCGGGCGCAAATAGGCTTCGCCGGTTTCGCCATCGACGATGACGGGATCACCCTGGTTGACCTTATCGCGCAGGTTCTGCAGGCGGCCTACGCACGGAATCTGCAGGGCGCGCGCGACGATGGCGGCGTGGTTCGACGCCGACCCCTCTTCGAGCAGGATGCCTTTCAAGCGCGTGCGGTCGTATTCCAGCAGGTCGGCTGGCCCCAGGTCGCGGGCGACCAGGATCGATTCGTCGGGGATGTCGCGCGCAGTGGTATTCTTGCCCGCCAGGACGCGCAGCAGTCGGTTGCCGAGATCTTCGAGATCGTGCACGCGCTCACGCAAATAGGCGTCGCGGGCATTGTTGAGACGCGCGCGCTGCTCGTTGCGAACACGTTCGACGGCGGCTTCGGCGGTCAGGCCGTTGCGCACGGCATCGACCAGGTTGCGCGTCCAGCCGCGGTCGTGGGCGAACATGCGGTAGGTTTCGAGCACGTCGAAGGTAGGGCCTGCCAGGCCGTGCTGGCCTTCGAACATCTCGTCGATCTGCTCGCGCAAGGTGTTGATGGCCGCCAGCAGGCGCTTCTCCTCGGCGACGGGATCGTCGGTCAGCAGGTGTTCGGGCGTCACCGGCACGTCGTGCAGGACCACGACACCCAGCGCCAGCCCGTCGGCGAAGATCGAGCCCTTGAGCCGCTCGGGACGGCTGGGGGCCAGTTCGATGTCCTTGAGTTCCTCAAGGCCGACCAGTTCGCCGGCCGTGACGATCTCGGCCAGCACCATGGCGATGATCTGGAGATCCTCGACCTCTTCATCCTCATAGCCGCGCGCTGCCTTGTTCTGCACGACCAGAACGCCGATCGTCCGGCCGCCGCGCAGAAGCGGCACACCCAGGAAGGAGCGGAACGGGTCTTCGCCGGTTTCGGGCCGATACGAGAAGCTGGGGTGTTCCGGCGCGTCCATCAGGTTCAGCGGCGCGCCAGCGCGGGCGACTTCGCCGACAAGACCTTCGCTCAACCGCATCCGCGTCTTGTGGACGGCGTCGCGGTTCAGGCCCTCGGTGGCGAACAGTTCCAGTTCTTCGGAGGTGCGGCGCAGGTAGATGGAGCATACCTCCGCGACCATGCTGGACGCGATGATGCGCACGACGGCGTCAAGCCGCGCCTGGGCGGACTGATCGTCCTCCATGATTTCGCGGATTTGCCGCAGCAACCCGCGCTGGCCGCGCACCGGACCTTGCTTCGTCACCAAATCGCCCTCTCGCCGTATAATCCCCGGAGCGATATGTCGAAAAGTGTGTAGCGGTTTTCGACTTAAATATCGCGACAAAACAACTTTTATTGTCCGCCGGTTTTGCCGCGCTGTCTAGCCGTCAGGCGCGCCATCCGGCAACTCACGAAAGGGTTATAATCACAATGGTTTAACAGTCCGATACAAATCGATTCCAGATGAAGCGGCTCTATGCCGCACGAAGTTCGCCGACGAACTGTTGCACGGCCTGGTCGAGTTCGCCCGCGCGTTCCGACAGGCTGCCCGACAGGGCCATCAGCTGGGTCGAGGCCGCGCCGGTCATTTCGGCCGCGCGCCCCACGCCGAAAATGGTCGAAGTCACCTGCCCCGTGCCGTCAGCGGCGCGGGCGGTATTGGAGGCAATTTCGCCCGTGGCCGCGCCTTGCTGCTCGACGGCCGAGGCAATCGCGGTTGAGATCGCGCGCACCTCGCCGATGGTGGCGACGATGCGGGCGATGGAATCGACCGTGCGCTGGGTCGCACCCTGGATTTCGCCGACCTTGCGGCCGATCTCGTCGGTGGCGCGCGCCGTCTGGGTCGCCAGTTGCTTGACCTCGGAGGCAACGACGGCAAAGCCCTTGCCCGCCTCGCCCGCGCGTGCGGCTTCGATGGTGGCGTTGAGCGCCAGCAGATTGGTCTGGGAAGCGATATTGGTGATCAGGTTGACGACTTCACCGATGCTGGCGGCGGCGGTCGACAGTTCACGGATGTCGGCCTCGGTGCCGGCGGCCTCTTCGGCCGCCGCGGAGGTAATACGGGCCGCGGTGGTAACCTGGGTGTTGATCTCGCGGATCGACACGCTCATTTCTTCCGTGGCGGCGGCGACTGTCTGGACATTGGTGGCGGCCTCTTCCGCGGCACCGCTGACGACCTGAGCCTGGCGGCTGGTCTCCTCGGCTGTCGCGGACAGGCTCTGGGCGGCTTCGGAGACCTCGCCGGACGATTTGACGAAGGCCGAGGCCAGGGTCCCCATGCGCGACTGGAAGGCATCAGCAATAGCGTTGCGCTCGGCTTTCAGGCGCTCGGCGTTGGCCTTTTCGGTGTCGGCGGCCAAGGCACGAAGACGCTCGGTTTCGGCCAGCCCCTGGCGGAACACCTCAGCTGTACGCGCCATGACCCCCAGTTCGTCGCGGCGGTCCTGGCCCGGCACAGCGTCCGACAGCCGTCCACCGGCCATGTTCTCCATGACCGCATTAAGCCGCTTGAGCGGCGAAACAATGCCTGTGGTCGTCATCCACACAGCAACCGCCATGACCACGATCAGCCCGCCGAGGACAGACAGGGCGGTCACGATGATGACTTCATTGGCCTGGCGGTTCAGCCGATCGGCCAGGCCCTCATTGTGTGTGATGGTCTCGTCCACCATCTTGGACAGGTCCTTGATGACCAGAAGAAGGCTGGGACCGCATTCCGCGTTCATATGATCGGCGGCTGCGTCACGCGCCTGTGCCTTGGCCATGTTGATCGTCTGGAAGCAGGTGCTGGTCATGACGTCGTTATACGTCTTGTGCAGGGCATCGAGCTCAGCGTGCTTGTGCGGCATCAGCTCCTTGGCCAGCTTCATTTCACTATCGAAAGAGCTTTGGCCTTCACCGATGTCGCTGTGGGCGGCGTCGGCGCCCTGCGCCGTTTCCGCGGTTACCAGCTTCAGGATCGAGCGCGAGGTCCACACGGCATGGCGGCCGGCCCGCGACAGCGCGACATTGGCCCGCGCCGGGCCGACCAGGGCCTCATCGTAATCGTGCGTGATCTCGTTGATCTGCCAGGATGAAAACGCAGCGGCCGCAACCGACACACAGGCCATCAGCGATATCAGCGCCAGCACCTTGGCCAGCATCGGCATGTTTTTAAGGGACAATGGCACCACCTGACACAACACCCGCGCACAATGCACGTCAGGCGTGAAGATGACGAAACGGGGTTAACAAATCCTGAGGGCAAAATAAAAGCGCCCGGCGAGCGGACGCTTTTATTTTATAAGCGGATCACGTTGCTGCGAGTATTGCAGTGCCTTTTTATTAGGCTGCCCGCAGATCCCTGATAAAGGCCACGACTTCCTGCTGGAGGTCACTGGATTGCTGGGTGAGACTTGCTGACAGCGCCATCAGTTGCGTAGACGCCTCACCGGTCAGTTCCGCCGCGCGGCCTACCCCCAGGATGTTTTCCGTCACCTGTCCGGTCCCCTGCGCGGCGCGGGCGGTGTTGGCGGCGATTTCGCTGGTCGCGGCGCCCTGCTGTTCAACGGCGGAGGCAACGTGGTTAGAAATGGTCCGTATGTCGCCGATGGTCGCGACGATGTGCGAGATCGAGTCGACCGTACGCCCCGTGGCCGACTGGATTTCCGCGACCTTCCGGCTGATGTCCTCGGTGGCGCGTGCCGTCTGGGTCGCCAGTTGCTTGACTTCGGACGCCACGACCGCGAAGCCCCGGCCTGCCTCGCCGGCGCGTGCCGCTTCGATGGTGGCGTTGAGTGCCAGAAGGTTGGTCTGCGAAGCGATCGACTGGATCAGGTTGACGACAACGCTGATGCCTTCGGCGGCGGCCGACAGGGAACGGATTTCCGCCTCGGTGCGCTCGGCCTCGCCGGACGCATCGGCGGCCACATTGGCGGCGCGGACGACCTGGCCGTTGATCTCGCGCACCGACATGTTCATTTCTTCCGTCGCGGCGGCGGCCGTCTGGACGTTGTAGGCGGCTTCCGAAGACGCGCCGGACACGGCCTGGGTCTGGCGCGCCGTTTCCTCGGCCGTCGCGGCCAGGCGCTGGGCGGCTTCGGACACGTCGCCAGAGGACTGCGAAATCGCCTGTGCCAATGCGCCCATCTTGGCCTGGAACTGATCGGCAATGGCCTGGCGCTCGGCCCGCAGACGGACGGCGTTGGCCTTTTCCGTATCCTCGGCGTGGCGGCGCAGGCTTTCGGTTTCGGCCAGGCTGGTACGGAAGGTTTCGGTCGAGCGGGCAATATCGCCGACTTCGTCACGTGAAGTCATGGCCGGCACCGTGACGGCATATTCGCCGCCGGCCAGTTTCACCATCACGTCAGACAGCTGGCGCAGCGGCGTGATCGAACGGATATTCCACCAGGCGAAGATAGAGCCGATCGCCAGGGCAATGGCGCAGATGATCGTCATGAACAGGCCGAAGCTGTCGGAGACAGTCTTGACCTCGGCGCCGACGGCCTTGTTGGCGTTTTCCTGGTAGTCGATGAATTTGTTGATGACGCGCAGCCATTCGACAAAGGCCGGGCGCGCCTCGTCCATCAGTACGCGATGCGCCTGGGCCGCCTGACCCGAGGTTTGCAACTGGATGACCTGGTCGATCAAGGGCAGGGTCTTCGTCTCGACAGCCTTGATCTCGGCCAGGATGGCGCGTTCCTCGTCGGTGACCTTCTTGTCCTTCATCAGTTCGTCAAGCGGACCGGCGGATTTGGCGTAGAATTCAGCCAGGCGCTCAATATCGGCCACGTCCTTGGCCGCGCCGTCGGGCGTGTCGGCCAGGGTGACGTCGCGGACGGAAATAGCGCGGTCGTGGACGCTGCCCCGGAAGTTGATGGCATAGCGTTGCTTGACGCTGTTGAACTCGTTGACGATCTTCAGGTCGGAACTGATCTTGCCGACCTGGATGACGCTGACCGCCGTCACGGCGATCAGCATGAGAAGTATAATACCGAAGCCAGTGATGAGGCGGTTGCGCAGGCTGCTGGTGATGAATGACATGGCTGGCGTCTCCGTGAGGCGGGTCTGCCGTCCGGCAGACGGGCGCGCTCTTGAGAGTCAGCCATAGGCGTTCAAGCCTAATGCGCCGTTAATGCAATCGATTCTCGCCTTAAAATATAAGGCTTTCGTGCACTACTGCACGCTTCAGGCGCCGATCTTGTCAAGGCCGTAGGCGGCGTGCAGGGCGCGCACGGCCAGTTCGGTATAGGCTTCGTCGATCAGCACGCTGATCTTGATTTCCGAAGTCGAGATGACCTGGATATTGATGCCTTTTTCCGACAAGGCGCGGAACATGGTCTCGGCGACGCCCGTGTGCGACCGCATGCCGACGCCGACGATCGACACCTTGGCGACACCTTCATCGACCTTCAGCGTATCAAAGCCGATCTCCTCGCGGGCGGCTTCCATCAGCTCGGCGGCGGCCTTGGCGTCGCGGCGGCCAACGGTGAAGAGCTGGTTGGCGTATTCGCCCGAGCGCTTTTCCGACTGTACGATCATGTCGACATTGATGTTGGCATTGGCCAGCTTGCCGAAGATGGCGGCCGAGACGCCGACCTTGTTCGGAACGCCCAACAGGGTGATCTTGGCTTCATCACGGCTGAAGGCCACGCCGGAAATGATATGCTTTTCCACGATTTCTTCCTCGTCGCACACGATGGTGCCTTGATCTACGGTTTCGCCGGGTTCGACGAAGCTGGACAGGACGCGCACGGGCATGCGCTGGCCCATGGCCAGTTCGACCGAACGGGTCTGGAGCACCTTGGCGCCCAGCGACGCCATTTCCAGCATTTCCTCGAACGATATCTTCTTCAGGCGGCGCGCCTTGGCTTCGATGCGCGGGTCGGTCGTGTAGACGCCGTCGACATCGGTATAGATGTCGCAGCGGATCGCCTTGACCGCCGCGGCGACCGCGACCGCCGACGTGTCCGAACCGCCACGCCCCAGCGTGGTGATGCGGCCCGACTCGGTTACGCCCTGGAAACCCGGGACGACGACGATCTGGCCGGCGTCCAGCGCCGTTTCCAGCTTGGCTGGCGGGATGTCGAGGATACGCGCCTTGCCGTGCACGTCCGAGGTGATGATCGGCACCTGCCAGCCCATCATGGTGACGGCGTCATAGCCCATATTGCGCAGCGTCATGGACAGGAGACCGGCGGTCACCTGCTCGCCCGAGGCCACGACGACGTCGTATTCGTCATCGCCTTCGATGCCATTGCCCGTCGCCTTGCCGGCGCCGTCCGTCCAGGCGACCAGTTCGTTCGTCTTGCCCGACATGGCGGACACGACGACGGCGACCTTGTGGCCGGCATCATACTCGGCGGCAACGAGCCTGGCGGCCCTGCGGATGCGTTCGAGATCGGCCATGGAGGTGCCGCCGAACTTCATCACCAAACGGGACATGAAGACAAAATCCTTGTTGCGGGTCATTGACCCCTGACTTTAAAGCGGCGCATATCTAGCCCCCAATGTTCGCTACCGCAAGAAACAAAACGGCGGCGGCTGAAGAGAAATAGGCGGCCGAAATGCCTGAAAACCTAAACAATTCCGTTACGTCCGATACCAGAACTTCCGATGCGGGAAGTGCGGAAGGCTTCAGTATCGATCAGGGCGAGGTCTCGCGCTTTTCAGCCCTGGCCGCCAAGTGGTGGGACGTGAAGGGCGAGTTCGCCCCCCTGCACAAATTCAATCCGACGCGCGTCGGCTTCGTGCGAGAGACGTGCCTGACGCATTACAATCTCGATGCCCGTGAGCGTGCGCCATTCAAAGGGTTGAGACTGCTCGATGTCGGGTGTGGCGGTGGGCTGTTAAGCGAACCTATGTGCCGCATGGGCTTCCAGGTCACGGGCCTGGACGCCTCGGAAAAGAATATCGGCACGGCCAGCGCGCATGCGTCCGAGGGCGGGCTCGATATCCGCTATCTCAACCAGACGGTCGAGCAACTGGCCGCGTCGGGCGAGGTACTTTACGACGTTGTCCTGTGCATGGAGGTGATCGAGCACGTCACCGATCCGAAGAGCTTCCTGCAAACCTGTGCCTCGCTGGTCAAGCCCGGCGGCATCCTGTTCTGCGCCACGCTCAACCGTACGCTCAAGAGCCACGCCCTGGCGATCGTAGGGGCAGAATACATATTGCGCTGGGTGCCGGCGGGCACGCACGACTGGAACAAGTTCCTGTCGCCGGTCGAAATCCATGAGTTTCTGGCCGATACGCCGCTGACGGCCGAGCCGGCCGTCGGCGTGAGCTATAACCCCTTGAGCGACAAATGGAGCTTGTCGGACGATACCGATGTCAACTACATGGTCGTCGCGAAATACTTTAACTGATCAAGCAAGAAGCCCCACCACCACATCTCGTTCGTCATTGCTACGCAACGACTTACTCGTGCGGTCCCCCTCCCCAGCCTCGCCGGCAGGCAAGCTACGCGACAGGGAGGAGTGAAAGCGCTCTATATCTCCTCCCTGTGCCGAAGGCATGGGGAGGGGGACCGCAAGCGAAGCGCAGCGGTGGTGGGGTTTCTTACTCCCGAACCAAGACCAAGACCCATGACCACACTCGTCAAAGCCTGGACCGGAGCGCAGCAGCGCCTCAAGGCCCGCAACATCGACAGCCCCGCCATCGACGCCCGCCTGCTGCTGGAAGCGGCCACCGGTGCCACGCGCACCGATATCATCACCGATCCCTATCGCGAACTGACGGATGAGCAGGAAACGACGCTCGAAACCTACCTGAGCCGCCGCGAAAAGCGCGAGCCGGTGGCGCGCATCCTCGGCCGCAAGGGCTTTTGGAAGCTGCTGCTCAACCTCAATGAACACGTCCTGATCCCGCGCCCCGAAACCGAGGTGATCGTCGACATGATCCTGAAGACCACGCAGGAAAATGAGACCTTTACCCTGGCCGACCTCGGCATCGGCTCAGGCGCCATTCTGCTCTCGGTCCTGGCCGAACGACCTGCTGCCAAGGGCGTCGGCACCGACGTCTCCGAGGAGGCGCTGGCTGTAGCGCGTGACAATGCCGCCGGCCTTGGCCTGGCCAACCGTGCGGCATTTTTACGCACCTCGTGGGGATCGGGCCTGGCCGATGCCTCGTTCGACTTTGTGGCGTCGAACCCGCCCTATATCCGCAGCGAGGTGATTCCCACGCTTGAGCCTGAAGTCCTGCATCACGACCCTCATCTTGCACTCGACGGCGGCGAATCGGGGCTCGACGCCTATGTCGATCTGGCGCCGGAAATCTTCCGGCTGCTTAAAGCCGGCGGCCGCGCCTGGCTGGAGATCGGCTATGACCAGTCGGAAGCCGTTGAAGATCTTATGAAAAGGGCCGGCTTTGACGACGTTTCCACCTATCTGGACCTGTCGAACCTTCCACGCGTTGTGGTCGGGAAAAAACCGTAGCATTGAAAAATGGACTTGGCAGAACAGCCGTGATCCGCTAATCATAATATGTCTTCCCCCATCGCGAGCGTCGTTCGACATACTTTCTTAAGAAAGTCACGGGCAATATCGTGGCAAGGGGTAAAGGGCTCAGGCGCCCGATGGTTCGGACCGTAAACGGTCCATGCGCCTGACCACATATAGCCAAGACAAAAATGCAAGGTTGAAGCCCGCTTAATCGCTGAAGGTCAACAGCGGCACCTGTGCAGACATTTATGACATTTCGCCGTCCCGCAACGAAACCGGACGGAGCGTAGAGAGAAGTCGCATCACATGAAAGATTTCAGGGGCATGAAACGGCAGCGTAGCCGGAACCGCAAACCCTCTGGCAACCAGAACAATCCAAACCGGGCCTACGAATCGAACGGCCCGGAAGGCACCAAGGTGCGCGGCAACGCCCAGACCATTTACGAAAAGTACCAGCAGCTGGCCCGCGACGCCAATTCGTCCGGCGACCGCGTCCTGGCCGAAAACCACCTGCAGCACGCCGAGCACTATTTCCGCCTGATCCGTCAGATGCAACCCACGCGTCCGGTGTCGGAATTCGTGCAGCGCGATCCCTTCTCCAATGGTTATGACGACTTCGATGACGATATCGAAGTGACCGAAACCGCCGAGACAGACGCGGAAGCCGTCATTCCGGGCGAAGGCGACCAGCCGGCGATTGAGGATCGTGAACCGCGCGAAAACGGCCGTAACCGCGACCGCTTCGACCGTAACGACCGCAATCGCGACCGTGATCGCAACCGCGACCGCGACCGCAACGACCGTAATCGCGACCGTGAAAATGGCGGCGGCCGCGACAATGGCCGTGGCGACCGCCAGCCCTATGAGGCACGCGAGCCGCGCGTTTTCGAACCGCGCGGGGACGCTGAAGAGACACTCGGTGAATTCGAAGGCGGCCGCCGTGAAAGCCGCCGCGAGCGCTATGAGCGCCGCCGCCAGCAGCGCCTGAGCGAGCAGGAGCTGAACCTGAACGCGCCCCAGGCGCCGGCCAGCAGCGGCTTTATCGCGTCGACTGAGCCGCTGGGCGCTCCTGCCTCACGTCCGGCCCCGCAGCCGGAAGCTGCCGAACAGCCGGCCATCCGCGACGACTTGCCGGCCTTCCTGCGTGCCCCCGCCCCCGTGGCGGCGCCGGCCGCTGAAGAAGCCCCTGCCGAGGAAGTCGTCAAGCCGAAGCGCGGCCGTCCCAAGCGCAAGACTGAAGCGGCGACCGAAGAAGCCTAAAAACAAAACCCTCCGGCCAAACCGGAGGGTTTTTCTTTAAGTCCCTCTCCCGCAAGCGGGGAGAAGGAAATCAGTTCAGCTTCTTCTGAACACCCGTCTTAGCGGCCTCACCCTTGCGCTCCATGACCGGCAGCGCCGCTACCGGCACGCCGTCATCGACCAGCGCCTTGACCTCATCCGGTGTCGCCTCGCCATAGATCGGCCGCTCGGGCGTCAGGCCTTCGTGCATGTCGCGCGCTTCGGCGGCAAAGCCCGAGCCGACATAATCGTGCGTGCTCTCGACGTGCTGGCGCACCTTATGCAGCATCTCCGCCATCACCTGCTGCGGCGACGGAATCTCCTTTGACGTCCGCACCATCGGCGCCATGATCGCCTTGCTGACCTTCGATGAGCCGCACATGGGGCACTGCACCAGACCCTGACGGCTCTGCTCATCGAACCCGTCCGAAGACGGGAACCAGGCTTCGAAGCCGTGGTCGACTTCACATTTCAACGCATACTTGATCACGCCAGTAACTCCCGGTCATGAAGAAGCTGTGGCAGGGCCTGCCGCGCTTTCACGACCTCACTCAAATCCAGTTCCGCCCGCAGCACTGCCGGACGATCATGGTCCAGCGCCGCTATGACTTCGCCCCATGGACCGACGACCAGCGAATGGCCCCAGGTGTGCCGGCCGTCCTCGTGCGCGCCGCCCTGGGCCGGTGCCAGCACAAAGGCGCCGGTCTCGATGGCCCGCGCCCGGAGCATCACCTCCCAGTGCGCCTTGCCGGTCGGAACCGTGAAGGCCGCCGGCACCGAAATCATCCCCACGTCGCGCCGCGCCAGGGTCCGGTAGAGGTAGGCGAAGCGCACGTCGTAACAGATGCTGAGGCCCAGCCCGCCCCACGGCGTCTCCGCCACCACCGCCTCGGTGCCCGGGCGCATGGTCGCGCTTTCGCGATAGGACTTGCCGTCGGGCGTATCGGCATCGAACAAGTGCACCTTGTCATAACGCGCCGTGATCTCGCCGGCCGCATCGATCATGAGCGAGCGATTGGCGGACTTCTCACTGTTCTCGGCCTTGATGATTACCGAGCCAACGAGAATGGGCGTCTTGAGGTCGCGCGCCAGCTGTCGCACGCCCTGAACAAAGACATCGTCGCCCTCGGAAGCCAGCTTGCCGGCCTTGAGCTCGCGGCGCTGCTCCATCAGGTTGGCGCATTCTGGCAAAAGCACGAAGTCCGCGCCTTCGGCGGCTTCGACAATCAGCGGCCGCGTATGGTCCAGCGCCGCCTGTTGCGAGGCGGGCGTAGAGGTCTGGACGAGCGCGACCCTGACCACGGTCAGGCCGCCAGCAGCGGATCGAGTCCACCGCGGTGATTGAGCGCCATCAGGTCGTCGCAACCGCCGACGTGCAGGTCGTCGATAAAGATTTGCGGATAGGTGAAGCGGCCCGAGCGCTCATTCATCTCGGCGCGCAGATCGGGATCGCTGGAGGCGACGATTTCCTTGTACTCTGCCCCCTTCTGTTCCAGCAGCGCCTTGGCGCGTTCGCAATAGGGGCAGTAGGGCTTGGTGTAGATTTCGATCTTGGCCATATGACTAACTCTTTGATGCCTCAGCTAAACCCGTTGTGAGGCAAACCGGATACGCATTCAATATAGGGTATTTCCGGAAGTTTTAAAGTTCTGGTTGGGGCACGGCGCGGGCAATGACCAAGGTATCGACCTGCCGCGCCCCGGAGGCTTTGAGGGCGTCCGCACAGGCGCGTAACGTCGCGCCGGTGGTGAAGACATCGTCGATCAGCACGACGCGCCTGCCTGCCACCTGCCTGCGTCCGGAGGCCGTGACGGCGAAGGCGCCGCGCACATTGTCCCAGCGCATCCTGGCGCTGGCATGGCCCTGCGACTTCGTCGCCCTGACGCGCGACAAGGCGTCGGCGGCATAAATGAGCCCGGCCCGCCGCGCGATCGGCCGCGCCAGTTCGGCGGCCTGATTGTACCGCCTTTCCCGTAGCCGCGAAGCATGGAGCGGCACCGGCATGACGATATCGGTGTCGCGAAGCATATCGTTCCCGGCGCGCTCCAGCCAGCGCGACAGCATGGGCGCAAGATCCAAGCGGTCGCCGTGTTTGAACCCCAGGATAAGGTCCTTTGACGCCTCGCCATAAAGACAGGCCGCACGCGTCCGCGTGAACGGAAAGGGCTTGTCGGCGCAGTCGCTGCATAACGCACCCTTGCCGTAATGCAGCCCGCCGTCGAACGGCCGGGCGCACATGTCGCAACCTTCGTCGGCCAGAAAGCGGATACGCGACCAGGGCCCCGCCGCCAGGCCGCCCTGAAGCGACGGATCATCCTCGCCGCTCGGCGGAAAGACCAGGTCAACGGCATCGGCCGCCGCCAGTCGCACGGGCGCGAAACCAAGGCCGGCGACAAAGTCCTTAACCTCGGAGGCAATATGGCCTAGACGGTTCAGCAGTTTCGGCACGCGCCCGCCCGTCCTATATAGAGGTTCATGTCCCCGCCCCGCCTGTTCGACCGTTCGCTTCTGGCCCGCCGTCTTGATCGCGCGGCCAAGGGCTTTGCGCAAGCCTCTTTCCTGCGCGAACGCGCCATCGAAGACCTCATTCATTCGCTGAGCGGCATCAACCGGCACTTTGACGTGGCGCTCGAAATCGGCGCGCGCGACGGCGCCTTTGGTCGCGAACTGACGGCATCGCCGGCGGCCAGCAAGATTGGCGTGCTGATCGAGAGCGATCTGTCGGAGCGTTTTTCCCCGCGCCTGGTTATGGACGAAGAACAGTTACCTTTCGGCGACGAAAGCCTCAACCTTGTTGTCAGCACCCTGGCGCTGCACACCGCCAATGATCTGCCGGGCGTCATGGTGCAGATCCGCCGCGCGCTGAAACCCGACGGCCTGTTCATCGCCTCGCTGTTCGGCGGCGAGACCTTGAAAGAGCTGCGCGGTTGCCTGATGGAGGCCGAGCTTGAAATACGCGGCGGCTATGGTCCGCGTGTCGCCCCATTCGCCGAAGGCCCCGACCTGATCGACCTGCTGCGCCGGACCGGCTTCAACATGCCGGTCGTCGATTCCGACAGAGTCGTCGTCTCCTACGAACATCCGTTGAAGCTGATGGCCGACCTGCGTGCCATGGGCGAAAGCAACATATTGATCGACCGGCCACGCAAGGGGCTGAACCGCGCCATCCTGGCCCGTGCGTCTGAACTCTACTTCGAGCGCTTCGCCGACGATGAAGGCCGCATCGCCGCGACCTTCGAAATCATTACCCTGTCGGGCTGGAAGCCGCACGAATCGCAACAGAAGCCGCTGCGGCCCGGCTCGGCCAGGATGCGCCTGGCCGATGCGCTGGGCGTCAAAGAGGGAAAAATCTAGCGCCTGTCGGTTAGCTCGCAAGATATGCCGTCATCGTCCGTATCGAGATGCCGCCAGTATCCCGGCTGGCCGATCCGCGCCGGTGCCAGCTTGACCGCACGGGCAGCGCTGCAATTCAGATAGGCGATCCGGTGCTGGACCTGCACCACCGCGCCATCCGAAGTGCCGTACTGCAGGCTGGTCAGGAGCGACATGCCCGCGACCAGCACGCTTGTGGCGGCCAGTAGCCTGATCAAGCCACGGCCTTCCTGTCGATCCGGACGTCCGCGCGGACGTTCGGAATAGATCGGCGAATGAGACATGCGCCACCTCCCTGCAACCGTCCAGTCTGCGCCTGTTGACCTAACGTCAGGTGTGCAGGAGGCGTTAACGATTAGATAAAATCCTGTAACCATGCCACCAGCGGCAAGTCGGCCGGCGGCATCTCGTAATTGCGCATGTCGTTGGGCCGAACCCACTTCAGCGCCTTGTGCTCGCGCGCCTCGGGTTCGCCCTCCCAACGGCGGATGAGAAAGAGCGGCATCAGCAGGTGAAAGCTCTCATAGGTATGCGAGGCGAAGACGAACGGCGCCAGGCAGGCCTGCTTGACCGTAATGCCCAGCTCTTCCTGAAGCTCGCGGATCAGCGCGGTCTCCGGCGTTTCCCCATCCTCGACCTTGCCGCCGGGGAATTCCCATTGCCCGGCCAGTTGCTTGCCGTCGGGGCGCTGGGCGATCAGTACCCGGCCATCGGAATCAACCAGGGCGGCGGCAACAACGAGAACGGTTTTCATACGCGCACCTCCTGAAGCGGAAATCAGCAGCCTTAAGTCGAATAGTAGCCGGCTGGCGCAGCTGGTACTTATATACCCGCAAGCGACCACTGCGTATTAGAGCGATATGCCAAAAAGTGTGCAGCGGTTTTTGGCCAAATATCGCGACAAAACAAAAACCTAGAGCATGATGGCGGTTCGACTTAAACGCATCATGCTCTAGGCGACGGCACGGCCCGCCCCGCAAGGATGACGAGTTCCTACGATCTATAATCGCCGTTGATGGAGATGTATCCGTGCGTCAGGTCACACGTATAGACGTGCGCGGACGCCCGGCCGACGCCGACATCAACGCTGATCTCCAGCTCCTGGTGCTTCATATAGGCGCTCATGGCCGCTTCGTCGTAGTTGAGCGACACAGCGCCGTGTTCGGCCGCCACCAGCTTGCCGAACTTGATTCCCAAACGCTCGCGCTCGACTGGTTCTTCGGTCTTGCCGACGGCCATGACGATCCGGCCCCAGTTGGCGTCCTCGCCGGCGATCGCCGTCTTGACCAGCGGGCTTTCGGCGATCGACTTGGCAATCTTGCGCGCCGAAGCCGGATTGGAGGCGCCCGTGACATTGACCTTGACGAACTTGGTGGCGCCTTCGCCGTCGCGGATCAGCTGTGTGGCCAGCGAATGCATGACGCGCTCCAGCTTCTCCTTGAAATCGGCCAGGCGTTTGTCGCCTGCCCGCGCGATGCGCGGCGCGCCCGCCGCGCCGGTGGCGAACAGCAGGCAGGTGTCATTGGTCGAGGTGTCGCCGTCAACCGTCACCGAGTTGAAGGTCGTGCGCGTATAGAGCGCCAGCAGGCTTTGCAGCACACCTGGCGACAGGGTCGCGTCGGTGACGATGAAGGCCAGCATGGTCGCCATGTCGGGAGCGATCATGCCCGATCCCTTGGCGATGCCGGCGATGCGCACGCTGACGCCGTCGATTTCGGCCACCTCATAGGCGCCTTTCGGGAAGGTATCGGTGGTCATGATGGTCTGCGCCGCCTCATGCCAGGCATCGGCGCGCAGGTTCTTTTCGAGGTCGTAGAGCCGGGCCGCAATCTTGCTGTCATCGAGAATCACCCCAATGACGCCGGTCGAAGCCAGCATGATGTCGCGCTGGCGGCAGTCAATGCGCCGCGAGATGGCCGAAGCCGTGCGACGGGCGGCATCCGCCCCCTGCTTGCCGGTAAAGGCGTTGGCACAGCCGGCATTGACGACCAGGGCGCGCACATCGCTGCCTTCATTGGCCTCCAGTTGCTTCTTGCACCAGTCGACCGGTGCAGAGCCGATACTGTGTCGCGTAAAGACGCCGGCGCACGTTGTTCCCTCGGCGAACTTCATCAGCAGTACGTCCTTGCGGTCGTGCTTGTAGAAGCCGGCGCGGTCGGTGGCCATGACGACGCCGCCCACAGGAGGCATGTCCGGCAGGGGCACGGCCAGGGGCGATACGGCCAGGCCAGGCTTGCCCGGAGCAGCGGTACTCGCGGCCGTAGCGGGCTTGGGCGCATCGGTATGGGGCGCCAGCGATGACACCAGCTCTGCGCCCTGCTGCACGGCACTTTTTATGGCATTAGTCAGCGGATCGAGCGCGCGTTCCAGCTTCGGCGATTTATCGCTCTTGGAGGGTGTCTTGGCCATGTGCGCTTCTCATTATAGTCCAGCTTCCGGCCTTAATCGCGCTTTGCCGCCTTTGCAACCGCGCGGGCAAAAAAAGACCGCCGGTTGGAGACGGCGGCCTTTGGTTTCACGCCCTAATTTTTCTTGGGCAAGGGCGGGGTCGCCGCCAGAAGCTGCGAGGTCCCTGGCTTGGCAGTGCCCAGCGGCTGCGCCACGGCGACACCCGACGCGCTTTGCGACGCTTCGGCAGCCGCATCCGAGGCCTGGCTGTCGGCGGTGACCGCCCCGGCGCTGGCCGGCTCCTGATCCTCGCCGCCGCTCAGACCTTTCGGGATCAGGTAGTCGACCTTCGACTTCTTCCGCAGGTTGGTCAGCAGGCCCGCGACCTGGTTATAGATCAGGAAGCGCATGATGACGGGGCGCTCTTCCTCAAGCGTCGGCAATTGTTCGGGACGGCGGTCCTCGACGCGCAACAGCGCCCAGCCGCCTTCGGCCTGGACCGGGCCGACCGTGTCGCCAGTCTTGGCCGTCGTCAGCACCGGCTTGAACGAGGACGGCATGATGTCGGTGGTGAAATAGCCCATGTCGCCACCGTTGAAGCGCGTCGCCTGGTCGATCGAGCGTTCCATGGCCAGGGCCTCGAAGATGCCACCGCCCTGGATCTGCTTCAGGATGGCTTCGGCGTCGGCCTTGCTCTTGACGAGAATGATGCGGGCGCGAATCTCTTCGGACTGCTTCGACAGCTTGACCTGTTCGTCGTAGTGCGCCTTCACCGACTTTTCGTCGATATCGCGGTCAATGGTGTTTTCGACCAGCATGTCGCCCAGGATCCGGTCGCGGGCGGCATCGAGACGGCGCTGGGCGGCGATCGAGCGGTCCAGGCCCTTTTGCGACGCAGCGCGCGCCAGAAGCCGCTGGTCGATCACTTCTTCCAGGGTGCGGCTGAACAGGTCCGACGTCATGTCGAGCGGTTCGCCCGGGCCGATCTGGCCTTGGGCAATCGCTTCGTTACGCACATCCGATGACCAGATGGTGTGGCCATCGACGCGCGCCACGGCCATGTCGCCGGGCTCCGGCGGGCGTTCCGTCGTCTGGGGCTTCTGGCACGACGCCAGGGTCAGGCTGCCAGCCACAAGCACGGACAGCATGATCATGCGTCCGAAGTTTGATTTCAATGACATGAGTACCGCCCCAATCGCCATTAACACTTTAAATGCCGGAGCCGTTAACGGCTGCCGCGTTGACATACACCATTCCGCCGCTTAAGTCATTCCCGCGCTTGAAAAGCGGTTTTCACCCCTTACCTGTTCAAGAGCATTTTTACGGCCAAAAACTTCTTAAGCAAGAAATAAGCCAGAAAAATGCCCGCCAAGGCAAGGCCTGAAAAGCGCTCTTTAATCTCTGTTGCTTAGGCATCTCTGTTACTTAGGGTTTCCCATGCTGGCTATCGCCAAACTGCTGTTCGGTTCCTCCAATGATCGCAAGGTCAAGGGCTTCATGTCCCGGGTCCAGAAGATCAACGCGCTGGAGCCGAAGTACAAGGCGATGAGCGACGAGGAACTGGCCCACCAGACGGTCCTGTTCAAGGAACGCCTGGCCAAGGGACAGACGCTGGACCAGCTGATGGACGAAGCCTTCGCCGTCACCCGTGAAGCCGCCTTCCGTTCGATCGGCCAGCGCCACTACGACGTCCAGCTCGTCGGCGGCATGATCCTGCATAAGGGCGGCATCGCCGAAATGCGCACCGGTGAAGGCAAGACCTTGGTCGGCACCGCGCCCGTTTATCTCAACGCGCTTGAAGGCAAGGGCGTTCACCTGATCACGGTCAACGACTACCTGGCCAAGCGCGACGCTGAATGGATGGGCCGCGTCTACCGCTTCCTGGGCATGAGCACAGGCGTCATCGTCCAGGGCCTGTCGCAGGGCCAGCGCAAGCAGGCCTATAATTCCGACGTCACCTACGGCACCAACAACGAATTCGGCTTCGACTACCTGCGCGACAACCTGGCCTACAGCCGCCAGGAAATGGTCCAGCGCGGCCACAACTTCTGTATTGTCGACGAAGTCGACTCGATCCTGATCGACGAAGCCCGCACCCCGCTGATCATCTCCGGTCCGACCGAAGATCGTTCGGAACTGTACAAGATCCTCGACGCCACCATCCGCGAGCTGATCAAGGACCCGGAAACCTTCGAGCTGGATGAAAAGCAGCGCCAAGTCCTGCTGTCGGAGAAAGGCAGCGAGGAACTCGAGGAAATCCTGACCGCCGGCGGCTACCTGGCCGAGGATTCGACGGGCCTTTATGACTCAGTCAACGTGTCGCTGGTTCACCACGCCAACCAGGCCCTGCGCGCCAACACCCTCTACACGCTGAACAAGGACTATATCGTCAAGGACGGCGAGATCATCCTGATCGACGAATTCACCGGCCGCATGATGACGGGCCGCCGCCTCAGCGAAGGCCTGCACCAGGCGATCGAAGCCAAGGAAAAGGTCGAGATCCAGCCGGAAAACCAGACCCTGGCCTCGGTGACCATCCAGAACTACTTCCGCATGTACAAGAAGCTGTCGGGCATGACCGGCACAGCGGCGACCGAAGCGCAGGAATTCGGCGACATCTACAAGATGGACGTGCTGGAAATCCCGACCAACCGCCCCATCCAGCGCATCGACGACAACGATGAGGTCTACCGGACGGAGACGGAAAAGTTCACCGCCATCGCGGCGCAGGTCGCCCATTGCTACGTCAAGGGCCAGCCGATCCTGGTCGGTACCGCCTCGATCGAAAAATCCGAAGAGCTGTCGAAATTCCTCAATAACTACAGTTACAAGGTCGAGCAGTCGCGCACGCTAAAGCCGCAATACGCCAATGCCGACAAGAAGGAACTGCTGAAGCTCGGCGAAGACGCCTACGACATCGTCGCCAAGTCCGGCAAAGGTATCCCGCACAACGTCCTGAACGCCCGCTTCCACGAACAGGAATCCGAAATCGTCGCCGATGCCGGCGTGCCGGGCGCCGTGACCATCGCCACCAACATGGCCGGCCGCGGCACCGACATCCAGCTGGGCGGTAATGTCGACATGCGCGTCCAGGCCTGGATCAGCGAACAGGACGCCGCCGGCAACCAAGTGACGTCCGAGCAGATTCTGGCGCGCAAGGCTGAGATCGAATCCCAGGTCGCCGATTTGAAACAGCGCGCCCTGGCCGCGGGCGGCCTGTTCGTGCTGGGCACCGAACGCCACGAAAGCCGCCGCATCGACAACCAGCTGCGCGGCCGTACCGGCCGCCAGGGCGACCCCGGCCGCTCCAAGTTCTTCCTGTCGTGCGAAGACGACCTGATGCGCATCTTCGCCGGCGACCGCCTGAACTCCATGATGAAGACGCTGGGCGTCGAGGAAGGCGAAGCCATCACCCACCCGCTGCTCAACGGCGCCATCGCCACCGCGCAAAAGCGCGTCGAGCAGCGCAACTATGAAATCCGCAAGAACCTGCTGAAATACGACGACGTGGTCAACGACCAGCGCAAGGCCGTGTTCCAGCATCGCCAGGAGTTCATGGACGCCGACGACCTGTCCGACACGATCAGCGAGATGCGTCAGGAGACCATCAGCGATCTCGTCGAACGCCACCTGCCTCCCAAGGCCTATGCCGAACAATGGGACATCCAGGGGCTTAAGGAACAGGTCCTGGCCCTGACCGGCCTCGACCTGCCGCTGGAAGTCTGGGCGGCCGAGGAAGGCATCGCCAACGAGGAGATCGAGGAGCGCATCCAGGAACTGGCGGCGGCCAAGATGGAGGAACGCCTGCAGATGCTTGGCCCAGAGCAGATGAAGTCGCTCGAAAAGCAGTTCCTGCTGCAGATGATCGACATGCACTGGCGCGAGCACCTGATGTATCTCGACCATCTGCGCGCCGTCATTGGCCTGCGCGGCTACGGCCAGCGCGATCCGCTGAACGAGTACAAGAGCGAAGCGTTCGAACAGTTCGAAGGCCTGCTGGTCAATCTGCGCCACTCGGTCACGCGCTGGCTGATGACCATGGAAATCCGCTTCCAGCCGCCGGAAGAAGAACTGGCGGCGCCCCCCATGCCGTTGCCTGACATGTCGCCTTCGGGCCGCCAGTTCCAGGAAGTGCACCTCGATCCGCTGACGGGCGAGAACGAGCGAGCGCCTACGCTCTCCAGCGACCTGACGCAGGAACAGCGCGAACAACTGCCGCATTCGGCCCTGCCGGCCGGCTGGGAAGGCACGCCGCGCAACGGCCTGTGTCCTTGCGGCTCCGGCAAGAAGTTCAAGCACTGCCACGGCACGCTGGTGTAACATCTCCCTCTCCCCGCAAGCGGGGAGAGGGGATTAAAAACAACACCATCGCCTTTGTGATCCGGCATTTCCGATTCAATCATTGCCACGTGGACCTGCTTTCGGTATCGTCTCTTAACTTTTTTGGTTAGGGGAAATCTGCATGCGCATACCTGCTGCCGGATTTGCATTTGCCGCGGCCGCTCTTGCCCTTGTATCGGGCTCGGCCGTCGCTCAGGAAGTCGTCGCCTATTCAGACATGCCGGTCGCCGCCGGTGACATGGCCAAGCCCGCCCTGGCGCAGCTCAATGACGCCGCCGACAGCGCCGCCGCCCAGAAGAAAATCGACCTCTACAAGCAGCTGATGCAGTTGAACGGCGTCACGCGCGGCGTTCGTACGGCGCTGGACGCCACGAAGGCCCAGACCCGCCTGGTCGTGCTGGAACGCGCAGGCAAATCGGCCATGACGCCGGCCGAGGAAGCCCGCTACAACACCGTCGCTGACGCCGTGCTGAAGGAAACCGAGGCGAATGTGCTCGACAGCATCGCGCGCAGCCAGTCGCAGTCGTTCAGCGCCGATGAAATCCAGCAGCTGATCAACGCCAATGCGTCGGTCGCCGCCGCCAAGTATAATGCCGGCAAGTTCGTGACGGCGCAGAACAGCACGGAGGAGGTCCAGAACTATATGGTCCAGGCCGTGGTCAAGATCATCAAGACCTTCAAGGACTCGGTTGATAGCTAAAAAATACGACAGCTAAGGGGACTGCCGGGTACAGGCAGAGCGGCTGACGATTTACATCAGATATGTTCGGGGGAACCGTTTTGCGGCTCGCAGTTTTTCGTTTGCTTTTGACCGGAACGGCCATTGCCGCGCTGACCGCATCGGCGGTAAACGCCCAGACGGCCGTCGCCCCTGACCTGACGCCGCCAGCCCTCGACCTCCAGAAGTTCCTGGAGCAGAGCAAGGTCCTGCACGACAACAATCCGCAGGCGCCGGGCTCATTGACCGCGCAAGGGTCGGGCAGCGTCATGGACGTCGCCGCCGCGCCGCGCGCGGAGGTCACCCAGCCCCTGCCCAAGGCCAGCGCCGAAGCCATCGACCGCGTGCTGAGCCTAACCTCAGGGAGCATCGATGATGCGGCCGTCTCGCGCGGCCTGGCGGCTGGCAATGTCCGCGTGCCAGCCATTCCGACCATGCAGAACCTCGATCGCGCCACCGCCCGCGCGGTCGTCGAAGCCTTTCAGACGCCGGGCGGCCTGACCGCCTATGACAAGGCCCAGATCGCCGCCACGGCTTCCGCCGATCCGGACCTGGAAGAGCGCATCGCGCTGGTCCGTACCATCTACCGTGTCGACGGCACCGACGCCCTGGTCCGGCACTTCGTGTCGACCCAGCACATGCGCCTTATCATCACCGAGGTGAACAACCACGTGAACATCGCCGGTTTGTCGGATCCCGAAAAGTACCGGCTTGCCGCCATCGCCGCCGCCGCCCAGACCGAGCTGGAAGACAAGATCCTCAACATGGATGCCCGCCTGCAGGCCAATAGCCTCAGCAAGCCGGAACTCATGCAGCTGATCGCGGCCTTTGATAGCGACGCCCAGCGCAAGCTGACCGATCTGCGGCTCAAGGACGACGGCAAGCTCGACCGCCGCATCGAGCTCAACATCGCTGCCGCCCAGATCCAGATCCTTCAGCGCTTCGAAGACGGCGAATAAACCTTAACGCTGTTTAGGCGTCGCGTGTTCGGCGATCAGCCGGTTGGACTCGCTTTCAAGCCGCGCCTTCATTTCGGTCATCAGTTCACCACGCTTCATACCGGCCGGAATCGGCGGCAGGAATTCGAACACCACCGTGCCGGGCTTGCGATCGATGCCGTGCCCCGGCCAGAACTGCCCCGAATTGGTCGCCATCAGGTGGCACGGCACGTCCAGATCGCGATAGAGCGCCGCTACTCCCGGCTTATAGGCAGGATCATCGCCGACGTCCGAACGCGTCCCTTCCGGGAAGATGATGATCTGGCGGCCTTCCTTAAGGCGGTCGCGGCAGGCCGTCACCATGCCTTTCAGCGCCTTGGCGGCGTCTTCGCGCTTAATGGCCACCATGCGCGTCCGCCACGCGTACCAGCCGAGAAAAGGTAGATACATCAAGGACTGTTTGAGGACATAGGCCGGACAATCCAGCACGACGAAGGGTGCGATGGTGTCGAGCATGCTCAGGTGTTTGCCGGCAACCAGGGCCGGCCCCGATGGCCGGTGTTCCAGCCCGCGGAACTCGACCTTGACGCCGACGATCCAGCGCGCGCCAAACAGCACGCCGGCCGCCCACCAGCGGATCACGCGCATCGACGCCTTATGCGGCAGGAGCAGGACCGGCGAGCACAGGACAGCGATAAAGGCCATCGAGGCGTAGAGCCATAACATGAAGAGGAGCGACCGAAGTCGCGTAATCACAGCACGCACTTTTGGGGACTCACTTGGCTTGGGCCGCCTGTGAGGATGCAGCAAGGCTGGCGGCGGCGCCGTCTTCCGAACCGGCTTCGACCTTGTTATGCGCGCCCTTGTCCCCGAAAGCACGCGAAATCGACAGGATGAAGTCGCGGCCAAGGATGGCGAGGTACTTGGTATATTCCAGGACCAGCAGACGCGTGCCCTTCGGCGACTTCCACCACTTGCGCGTATCGAGATCCGGCGACTGCACCGGGAAGGCGACGAACTCGGCGTCCGGCATGTCGGCCTTAAGTTCCAGCAGCGAGCGCGGCATATGGTAGTCGGAGGTGACGACGATCAGCTTGTAGAAGTCGTGGCCGCGCGCCCAGTCAGCGATCTCGCGGGCATTGCCGACGGTGTTTTCAGCCTCGTAGCCCAGGTCGACGCAGCATTCATAGAGACGCCTGGAACCTTCGGTCACGTTCAGCAGTTCGGCGCGCTTGACCTCGCGGTTGACGCCGGAAATGAACAGGCGTTGGCCCTTGCGCCGCTCCAGCAGGCGCATGCCCTCCTTGAGACGCATGTCCGAGGCGCCGGTCAGGACGACGATGGCGTCGGCGGGCTGTTCCGGGTCGATGGCAGGCGTCGAGTCGATGACCCGGCCGGCAAAGGCGAACAGGCCCGCCAGCCACACCAAAAGCACCACACCGATAGCGATCAATGGCCGCATAGGTTTAACGCCCTCTCCCCTTCGTCAACCTGTTCACGAACGACCCAGCAGGCGCAGGGTCACCAGTCTGGCGGTGACCATGGCGATCATGGCGACCAGAACCGGGCAAGGTATTAATACTAACAGGTCATGCCACGAAAAGGGAAGAGCCATTGCGAAGCTTTGCGACGGACCGGTCACCTTTATTAACGCCATGACGATCGCCGCCGCCGCTGATCCCAAAAGGCCTGATTCGAAGGCCATGCGGGCGAAGCGGTATTGGAAGCGTTCGGCGATGAAGGTGTCGGTCGCCCCGCACAGCGACAGGACCTCGACAACATCACCGCGCGCCGCCAGCCCCGCCCGTGTCGCAAAGGCCACCACAGCGGCGGCGGCCGAGCCAATCATCAGGAAAATGCCAAGGAAGATCAATCGGATGATCAGAGCGCTTTTCTCGATATCCTTGAGCCACACCGAATGGTCGTCAAGCGTCGCATCGATATTGGCATTGGCCAGCGCGTCCATCATGGCGCGCGGCTTGGCCGGGCTTTTGGGTGTCAGCTTAACCTCGACCAGGTTGGGGATGGGCAGGTCGTCCAGCACCACATCGCCCAGCCACGGTTTTAACAGGTCCTTGGCGCGCTCGGGTTCAATGGCGCGGGCCTCTTCGACCCCTTTGACGCCGGCCAGGACCTCGGCGGCGGCGGCGGCGGCGACCGAGCCGCTTTCAAGGCCCGTCGGCCGAACCTGGATGGTGACCTCGGCGCGGATGTCGCGCGCCCAGCCCTGCGCCGCGCGGTCCGACGCGATGACGATCAGCAGCGCCATGCACGACAGGAAACACAGGAAACCAATAACGTAGTGCAGCGCGACCTCGCGCTCGTCCTGCGACGGCAGAAGGGTACGCGCGCCGGTCTCCCTGGTACGCCACAGACGGGCCAGCCCGATCATCCCTCACCTCCCGTCGGCCGGGGGGTGCGCAAGTCGCGGCGGTACAGTTCGCCGCCCTTAAGTTCCAGCACGGGCATGCCCGAGGCGCGCACCAGGCTTTCGTCGTGGGTCGCGATCAGCACGGTCGCGCCCAGCCGGTTGAGCTCGATGAACAGGCGCATGATCCGCATGCCCATGGCGTAGTCGATATTGCCCGTCGGCTCGTCGGCCAGGATCAGGGTCGGGCGCGTCACGACGGCGCGGGCAATGGCCAGGCGCTGCTTTTCGCCGCCGGACAGGATGTGCGGCATGGCGTCGAGGCGATGGCTCAGCCCCACCCAGGTCAGAAGCTCCGAGACGTCCTCATGGTACTGCTTGCGCGACTGGCCGTGGACGACCAGCGGCAGGGCGGCGTTGTCGAAAACGTTCAGGTGTTCGAGCAGGCGGAATTCCTGAAAAACTATGCCTAACCGCCGGCGGAGAGTCGCGCTCTGCAGACGGTCGCCCGGGCGGATGGTTTCGCCGAACAGGGCGATCTCGCCGGACGACGGAGTCTGCGCCAGATAGATCATCTTGAGCAGCGAAGTCTTGCCCGCGCCGGACGGTCCGGTCAGGAAGTGAAACGATCCGGCGGGAAGCTGAAAGTTCAGCGATTTCAATATCAAAGGGTCGTCCGTCGACGCCATGTTGCCGTAACCCAGACTGACATCGCGGAAATCGACCACGGTGTTCCCGGCGGGGGCGATACGGCTGTCTTCGGGGCTTGGAGTCATCGGCAAGGGACGCGCTTCCGGCGGCTTGATCAGTTGTTAAGACTTTTGGGTGAATAAGGTTAAGAAGCCGTGTCACGAACGCGGCAAATATAGTTCTTCGCACCCTCGCCCATGATCCTCAGCTGCCCAAATTGCGCAACGCAATACAAGGTGAACGAAGCCGCCATCGGCCTTCGGGGACGCACCGTGCGCTGCACCGCCTGCAAGACGACGTGGCACGCCGAAACGCCGATCGACCTGCGCTATTCCGAAGGCCGTGCAAAGGACGAACTGGAACTCAAGGAAGAGGCGCCCAAGACCAAGGAAGAGCTGTTCCAGGTCAAGGCCAAGAAGCTGCCCGGCAAGTACCGTGCCATGCTTGAGGACAAGAAGCGGCTGCGCGCCCTGGCCATCGAAGGCATGGTCTGGGGCGGTCTCGCCGCCGTGGCCATCGCGACCTTCGTTCTGGCCTATGTGCTGCGCGTCGATATCGTCAAAGCCTTCCCGCGCATTGCCGGCGCCTATGCCATGGTCGGTCTCAAGGTCAATCCGACCCACCTGCAGTTCGAAAAGCACACGGCCGAGGTCGCCTTCAAGGGCGGCCGCTTTGTCGTGACGGTGAAGGCCCAGATCAAGAACCTGAGCAACAAGGCCGTGCCGGTGCCGCCGGTGCGCGTCACCCTTTACGATTCGACGCAAAACCCCTTCGATTCGGTGCTGATGCCGCCGGGCGACCTGATGGTGGCGCCGCACGCCGTCCAGACCCTGACTTTCGACGTCGCCGACCCGCGTAATCTCGTCTCGACGCTCGACCTCAAGTTTGACCTCGAAGCCATGAACGCGATGAAGTCGGGCAAGGGCCTTAAAGGCGGACACGGCAAAGAGGACGGTCACGGCGAAGCCGCCGGTCATGGCGACGAAGTCGGCCACGACGCCCCTGCGGAACACGCCGAAGCCGCCGGCGATCACGCCACGCCCGCGGCCGGGCACGGTCACGATGCGCCTGCCGATGCCCATGGCGCGCCTGCGGCCGGTGCCGAAGGCCACGCCGCGCAAGCCCCCGATGCGCATGCCGTCGATCCACACGGTGCGCCGGCCGCCCCACTGGCAACGCAACCGGCGCCTGCGCTACGTTTGGCCCAGCCGACCTCGGCCCACAGCCTGGCGCCCGCGAAGAAGACCGAAAGCCATGCTCCGGCCGCCACAGGTCACCACTAAACGCGCTTAAACGCGCTTGCCTTCCAGCGGGCATCATGAAAAAGCTCGCAGATGACCAACATCTCCATGCCGACCGTCCTGCTGACCGAAGACGAGGTGCGCGACCGCGTTGACGGCGTCGCACGAGAGATAGCCAAACGTCTGCGGCCCGACTGCGTCGGCGTCTGTCTTTTGACCGGCGGCATCTGGTTCGCCGCCGACCTGACCCGCGCCCTGTTTCGACTCGGCCATAACCTGGCGTTCGACGCCCTCTGGCTGTCCTCCTATGGCGATGGCCGTGAAAGCGGCACGCTTCTGATCCGCGCGCCGTTACAGCGCCCCGTCGAAGGCCGCCAGGTGCTGATTATCGACGACGTGCTCGATACCGGAAAGTCGTTGACGATCGCCGCTGACATTTGCCGCGAGGCCGGCGCCACCGAGGTGCTGACGGCGGTCTTCGCGCGCAAGCCCGATCCGGCGCAGGACGGCCAGCCGCGCCAGACCGACGTCGATTTCGCGGCCTGGGAAGCCCCTAACCGCTACCTGGTCGGTTACGGGCTGGACAGCGGCGGCCATTACCGCGCCCTGCCCTATATCGGCGCCATGGATTAGTTGGACGCCAACGTCGTATCGACGAAGGTCCTGGCCGCATCGAACGGCAGGAAGCCGCCCACGACCTGGCTTACCGGGACGGGGCCGAAGATCAGGAAGCCCAGCATTGCCGCCACCAGCGCCACGAAGCGCAGGGCGAAAGGATCGGCCGCCGCGATCCCGGCCTTGGCCTTGCCGATGCGCAACTGCGGCTGCGATATCTCATGGCGCATGGCCAGCAGGCGTTCCGGCTTGACGCCGTTGTCGACCGCCAGGCGGGTATTGACCTCGGTGAAGGTCGGGTTACGGAAGCGCAAGGCGGCGCGTACCGACGCCACGCCCGCCACCACCAGGCCTGCGCTCAAAACCGCCAGATGCGCCAGTTGCGGCAGATGCAGGAACAGGCCCCACTGCGCGGCGACGGCGACCAGCATGACGAACAGGACGAAGGGAAATACGGCGGGCAGGACCCGCTCCCAGACCATGACGGTCCGGGTCCAGAACAGGGCGCGGCTAAGGTTCGAGAGCGAAGAAGGTCTCTTAACCGACGACATGACGACTGCTTCCCCCTTCATCATATTCACGCGGATACGGCACGCGGCGCCGGCGCAAACCAGGCCGG
The DNA here is from genome assembly GCF_017875235.1 of Asticcacaulis solisilvae. Lineage (GTDB taxonomy): Bacteria > Pseudomonadota > Alphaproteobacteria > Caulobacterales > Caulobacteraceae > Asticcacaulis > Asticcacaulis solisilvae_A. Next base: position 635,141 of record NZ_JAGGMI010000001.1, read on the forward strand.
AATGGCTTCGTCGGCCATCATCTGCTCGTAACTCGGCCGAGCACGCACGACGGACCAATCCGCGTCACGCACCAACACCTCAGGGGCGAGCGGACGGGTATTGTATTCGCTTCCCATGACGGCCCCGTAGGCGCCAGCGGTCATGAAGGCGACGAGATCATTGGCCTTCAGCGCCGGCAGGGCGCGGTCGCGGCTGAAGGTGTCGCCGGTTTCACACACGGGACCAACCACGTCGTACACTTCCGTGGCCTCGCCCTCAGGCGCCGCCACCGGGCGGATGTCGTGATAGGCGTCGTAAAGCGCCGGGCGCAGCAGGTCGTTCATGGCGGCGTCGAGCACCAGGAACTTCTGGCCGGAATCGGCGCGTTCATGGACGTGGATGACGCGCGAGATCAGCACGCCGGCATTGGCGGCGATCAGCCGGCCGGGCTCGAACGTATAGCGGACATCGAGATTGCCGACGGTCAGGGCGACCATCTCGGCAAAGTCCTGCGGGCTCGGCGGTTCTTTCTGATTGAAATAGGGCACGCCCAGGCCGCCACCGAGGTCAAGGCGTTCGACGCTGAGACCACTCGCCCGAAGATCCTCGACCCAGCCCTTCATGCGCGAGAAGGCCGACTGCATCGGCGTCAGGTCGGTGATCTGCGAGCCGATATGACAGGCAATGCCCATGGGCGCGATATGCTTTTGGGCGGCTGCCTCGGCATAGATGCGCAGGGCTTCTTCGGCCGAGACGCCGAACTTGTCGCGGGCGCCGCCCGTGGTGATCTTGGCATGGCCGCCCGAGCCGACGCCCGGATTGATGCGGATAACGATCGGCGCGACCATGTCGAGCGAGGCGGCGACCTTTGCCAGCCGCTCCAGTTCGGGCGCCGATTCGACGTTCAACTGATAGATGCCGCTTTTCAGCGCGAACGCCATTTCGGCATCGGTCTTGCCGACGCCGGAAAAGACTATCTTGTGCGCCGGGATACCGGCCTTGAGCGCCTTGCGGATTTCACCTTCCGAAACTGTGTCGGCGCCGCAGCCCCGGGCAGCGAGCGTCGTCAGCACGGCCAGGTTCGAATTGGCCTTCATGGCATAGGCGACGAGCGGGCTCTCACCCTTGGGGTTTTTCAACGCGGGCTGGGCATCGAGCGCGCCGGCAAAGATCGCGTAATGCCGCTCAAGCGTCGCCGAACTGTAGACATAGGCCGGCGTGCCCACTTCGCGCGCGATGTCGCTCAGCGACACCCCTTCGCAATGCAGATCCCCGTCGCGGTACTCGAAGTGGTTCATTTCAAAGACGGCTTACTTGTTCGGATTGTTGTTGTCGACGCGCGCGGCATTGCCGAAGCCTTCCAGCGGCGCGTCCTGAACCTTGGTGTTGTTCGTATAGTAATCGGACGCGGTCGGACGGGCATTCTTGTCCGGCTTGGCGCGTTCGGTTTCACGCTTGGCATTCGTGTCGTCGAGCGTGGCCGTATCGCCGCCAGCGGCATTCTTCGTCACTTCCGGCCCCGAAGACGACGAGGCGGACACCGCGCCGCGGCCGAACAAAGGCGGCGCCTGCTCAAGGGTGCCGAGCTTGCCGCAGGCGCTTAAAGACGACGCCGCGATCAAAACGGCGCCCAGGGCCAGGGTCGTGACAAGACGGGTTTTGACGGGCGTCATCATGAGCGAATTTCCTTCCAGCGCTGGATTTGCAGCCTGACCTGATCCGGCGCCGTGCCGCCATAGGACTGGCGGGAAGCGGCCGAGGCTTCGGGTGTTAACACCTTATACACATCATCCGTGATCCTGGCTTCCAGATTTTGCAGGTCCGCCAAGGGAAGTTGCGCCAAATCCACACCCCGCCCGTCGGCCAGCTTGACCGCCGCACCGGTAATATGGTGCGCATCACGAAACGGAATGTTCAGTGTACGGACCAACCAATCGGCCAGGTCCGTTGCGGTGGAAAAGCCCGCGCCGGCGGCCGCGCGCATTTTTTCGGTATTGGCGTCAAGATCCAATACCATTCCCGTCATGGCCCTAAGCGCCAGGTCAAGCGCGTCAAAGGCTTCGAAAACCGGCGGTTTGTCTTCCTGCATGTCCTTGGAATAGGCCAGCGGCAGGCCCTTCATAACGGTCGTCAGCGCGATCAGCGCGCCATTGATGCGTCCGGTCTTGGCGCGCACCAGTTCGGCGGCGTCAGGGTTGCGCTTCTGCGGCATGATCGACGATCCGGTCGAGAAGCTGTCCGACAGCTTCACGAAGCCGAACTGCGGCGTCGTCCAGATGACGATTTCCTCGGCCAGGCGCGACAGGTGGCCGGCGCAGATGGCGGCATGGCTCAGGGATTCCAGCGCGAAGTCGCGCGCCGATACGCCATCCAGCGAATTGCCCATCGGCCGGTCGAAGCCCAGAGCTTTGGATGTCGCGAAGCGGTCGATCGGAAACGGCGAACCGGCCAGGGCAGCGGATCCCAGCGGGTTTTCATTCATGCGGTTGCGCGCGTCGATGAAGCGCGAGCGGTCGCGGCCGAACATTTCGACATAGGCCATCAGGTGATGGCCGAAGGTCACCGGCTGGGCGGGCTGAAGGTGGGTGAAGCCCGGCATCAGGGCGTCGGCATACTGTTCGGCGCGCTGCAAAAGGGCGGCCTGCAGGTCGCTGAGCTGGCCGACCGTGCGGTCCACCGTTTCGCGCACCCACAGGCGGAAATCGGTCGCCACCTGGTCGTTGCGCGAGCGCGCGGTGTGCAGGCGGCCGGCGGCCGGTCCCACCAGTTCGCGCAGGCGCGCCTCGACATTCATGTGAATGTCTTCATATTCGTGGCGGAAAGGAAACACGCCGGACTGAATTTCCTCTTCGATCGTATCCAGTCCGGTTGCGATTGTTTTGGCATCGTCAAAACTTATGATACCTTGCGCCGCGAGCATGGCGCAGTGCGCGCGGGAACCGGCTAGGTCCTGGCGCCACAGGCGTTTGTCGACATCGATGGAAACATTGATGGCTTGCATGATTTCATCGGGCCGGGCGCTGAACCGTCCGCCCCACATGTCCTGGCCCTGCGAATTGACGCGCGCGGGAGTCTGGGGGGCCTTCGCGTCGGAATGATCGGTCATGGATAACCCTTTGGATAATGACGGTTTGGCGGCTCAACCCGCGCCGAAGCCCGCACCGGTAAGCGCGGCCGACACGCCTATAGCCGAGGCCAAGCCCGAACCCAAGGGGCATGGCGGTGGAAAACCGCCGAAAAAGCGCGCCAATACGTGGCTCTATGTCGCCATTGTCGCCGTGGTGCTGGCGGCGGCCGGTGGCGGCGCCTTCTATTTCGCAACCAACATGAAACTGCCCGACCAGGTCAAGGCCGGTCCGTCGGAAGAGGCCGCGGGCCCGCTGAAAGGCTACGCCACGGGCTCGATTGCCCATCTGGTGACCTATGCCGACCGCCGGACCGTCGCCGACGTGCCGTTCGTCGATCGCGACCGCAAGCCGGTGAAGCTGTCCGACTTCAAGGGCCAGGTCGTGGTGCTGAACGTCTGGGCGACGTGGTGCGCGCCCTGCCGCTTCGAAATGCCGACCCTGGCCAATCTCCAGCGCGACTATGCCGGCAAGGGCGTGAAAGTCCTGCCGCTCAGCGTCGACGAGGAGCCCAAGTTCAACGACGTCAAGTCTTTCATTGACGTGCAGGAACCGCTGGAAGTCTATGTCGATACCAAGTTCGAGGCCCCGACCAAGCTGCAGGTCCAGGGTATGCCGGCGACGCTGATCATCGACAAGCAGGGCCGCGCCGTGGCGCGTCTCGACGGCGAAGCGACCTGGGACACGCCCGAAGTCAAGGCGCTGATCGACAAACTGCTGGCGGAGTAGTTATTCGCCGCGTTTGATGCGATTAGCCTTGCGGATTTTACATACGTCCCGAAGTCGCGAGACGGTCGGATAGCCATCAGGAAAATCAGACGAGAAGCTTGAATGGGACAGGCAGATTGCCAGGTCCCAGGCCTCGTCGTCGCTACTTGCTTCAGGCCTTAAGCGGGAGGCGGCTAAAGGCAGATAGGTAACCGGTCTTTCGCTACCTAACCTGACATAGGCGTGGTCACAGTAGAATGCGATGGTGTTGCGCCTGTCCCAACTGCTAAATGCAATCCTATTGGCCAACCACTGGAAATTACTTTCGAGCGTTCGGCTGTTCTGATGGAAGGTCGCGCGCTCATGCCAGAGACGCATATGAACGGCTTTCCCAAAATCGTGCTCTCGCTCGAGTGCGGAATTGGTCCTGTCGATATCAGCCAACGGGCAACTGCTAGTGGCGGCATAGTCCGGAGAGCTCCACAACAGAGTGACAAACCAGATCGCCAGCGCACAAATCGGCACTGCCACGCATACCGCAACAATCTTGATAAGGCGCTTCATGTGATCAGGAACGCACGACCTTGCCCTTCCGTCAACGCCGGTTACCTCCCGATCGACACCAGCCGCTGCTGGGTCAGGCTGCGCCACAGCCATTCGAACGGCCCATAGCGGAAGACCGACATCCAGGCGGTCGAAACGACCAGCTGCGCGATCCAGATCGTCACCACGATCGGCATCAGCGCCGCCATATTCATCTGGCCGAACCACGGCAGCCCCCAGGCCTCCGACAGGGCCACCGGCGCCCGCCCCCCAAAGAACAGCGACGTCATGACCAGCGACTGGACCAGATAGTTGGTGAAGGCCATCTTGCCCGCGCATTGCAATGGGTAGAGCAGCAGGCGCAGCGGCCCGACCTTCAGCAGCAGCATCAGCAGGCTGGCATAGCCAAGCGATATGAAGACCGGCGTCAGGCTGGTGACGAAATGATAGACAGCGGCGAAATCGGTGGCGCTATAGCCCGCCATGAGGAAACGCAATTGCACCGTTGCCGTCGCCACCAGGCAGACCGCGCCGACCATGACCGCCATCCCATAGACCCAGATGGGCGCGTCGCCCTTGAGGAAGCCCGACTTGAACAGGCCTAGCCCGATCATCATCAGGCCGAGCGTCACCGGCAGATAGACGATGATCTCGGCAACGATCAGCCCGGTCCACTGCTGAAAATTGCCCTCTATTCCGCCCCAGAAACCCGACCGCACCAGCGCCACCAGCCCATCGACACTGGTCCGGGGCGTATCGATCTGCTGGGTGACGAGCGCCGAAACGTATTCGAGCAGGGTCATGCCCGTAATGCTGACGCCATAGACAACCATGCCGGTGACCAGCAGCCTGCGTGCGGGCCAGTCGCGCCACTGCATGAAGACGAGCCCCGTGAGGGCATAGAGCAGCAGGATATCGCCATGCCAGATCAGCGCGCCATGGATCAGACCAAAAATCGCCAGCCAGATCAGGCGGCGGCGCGGCGCCTTCGGATCACTTTCGCCGACCAGGAACAGGCTGGCGCCGAACAGTAGCGAGAACAGGGTGACGAACTTTTCGCGCGCGAAGGTTTCGACAAAAAAATAGGCAAGGCCGTCATTCGAGGTCAGCGGCACGGGTGACAGAGTGGGATTGCCATAGACCGCCAGCGGCTGGGCGAAATCCAGCGCATTGACGATCAGGATGCCAAGAATGCTCAGGCCCCGGATCGTGTCCAGGCTCACCCATCTCCGCGGCCTGTCCATGCCCCTTGCCCTCTTGTCGGTCTCAGGCCACGCTACGCTTCAAAGCCACCGTCTGCAACAGGATCGCCGACGGTATGGCCAGGACGAGCTGCGCGAGGACCATCAGTCCGCCGAAAATGAAAAAGGACGAAAACAGTTCCTGCGTCGCCTGGCCGCCATCCAGCACCGTGAACTTGATGAAGGCGACGGCGCTGCCCAGTACGGTGACGAACAGCGCGCACCCGAGGACCAGCAACACGGCGTGCAGGCGCGACGGCGGCGGATTGATCCACCACATGGCAATCGCCCCGATCATCCACATCAACGCCAGGATCATCTGGCCCTGCGCCGCCGATACCGCCTGGCTGTCGCCGAAGACCAGCCGGGCCACGAACCACATGGTCCCGTGCAGGACAAGCGCCAGGAAGACGGCCGTGATGTTCCACGTCGTCACCGGCTTTCGGAATTCCAGCGGAGCGCTTTGGGCCATCAGCGTGTCGGAACGGGCTTCTCGCCGCGATAGTCGTAAAAGCCTCGACCGACCTTGCGGCCCAGCCAGCCGGCCTCGACATACTTCACCAGCAGCGGGCACGGACGATACTTGCTGTCCGACAGGCCTTCATAGAGGACGTTCATGACCGCCAAAACCGTATCCAGCCCGATAAAGTCGGCCAGTTCCAGCGGCCCCATCGGGTGGTTGGTGCCGAGCTTCATGCCGGTGTCGATGGCTTCGACCGTGCCGACGCCTTCGTACAGCGTATAGATCGCTTCGTTGATCATCGGGATCAGGATGCGATTGACGATAAAGGCCGGGAAGTCCTCGGAGTTCGCGGTCGTCTTGCCGAGGCTGCGGGCAAAGGCGACCGCCGCGGCATAGGTTTCCGGTTCGGTGGCGATGCCGCGGATGATCTCGACCAGCTTCATGATCGGCACCGGGTTCATGAAGTGCAGGCCGATGAACCGGCCCGGCCGGTCGGTGGCCGCCGCCAGGCGGGTGATCGAGATCGATGAGGTGTTGGACGCCAGCATGGCTTCGGGCTTCAGGTGCTCGCATACCGACCTGAAGATGGCGTTCTTGACCTGCTCGTTTTCGGTCGCGGCTTCGATGACCAGGTCGCAGTCCGACAGTTCCTGAACCGAGGCCGCCGGTGTCAGGCGGGTAAGCGCGGCCTTGGCGTCGTCAGCCGAGATCGTCTCTTTCTCGACCAGGCGGTTGATACCTTTTTCAATGCGCTCGAAGGCCTTTTTGACAGCGTCGGCCGACTGATCGAACAGGACGACCGCATAGCCCGACTGGGCGCAGACCTGGGCGATCCCCGCGCCCATCTGACCGGCGCCGATAATGCCGACTGATTTGATGTCCATGGCGGAATCCTTACAAATGAAAGCGCTTTGATTTGGGATAGGACGCATTATTGCGCAATGCAATATGAAAAGCAGTAAGTGATCACACCTCCCCGGATTACCGGAGAGGTGTGAGACATCAACCTGCTATTGGGATAGCGGGAATTACCCTAGGGCGCCCATCAACGCCGGGATGGCGGTCTTGTAATCTTCGACCAGACCATAGTCGGCAATGCTGAAGATCGGCGCTTCCGGATCCTTGTTGATGGCCACGATGACCTTCGAATCCTTCATGCCAGCCAGGTGCTGGATGGCGCCGGAAATGCCAACAGCGATATAGAGACCGGGCGCGACGACCTTGCCGGTCTGGCCGACCTGATAGTCGTTCGGCGCATAGCCGGCATCAACGGCGGCGCGCGACGCGCCAACGGCGGCGCCGAGCTTGTCGGCCAGCGGATCGATGACCGCCTTGAACTCTTCCGCCGAGCCCAGCGCCCGGCCGCCCGAGACGACAATCTTGGCAGCGCCCAGTTCCGGACGGTCGGACACGACCTTTTCTTCACCGATAAAGCGCGTCCCGTCCGCAGCCGCCGGTGCCGCCACCGTTTCGACCGCGGCCGAACCGCCCTCGCCGGCCGCCCTGAAGGCGGTCGTGCGCACGGTCAGGACCTTTTTGGCTTCACTGGTCTGGACGGTTTCCAGGGCGTTGCCGGCGTAGATTGGGCGCACAAACGTGTTGGCATCGACGACCTCGATGACGTCCGACAGCAGCGACACGTCAAGCAGGGCGGCAACGCGCGGCGCGAAGTTCTTACCCGAGGCCGAAGCCGGGATGGCCACGGCATCGTAACCACCGGCGAGACCGTTGATCAAGGCCGCCACGTCTTCGGCGATCTCGGCCTTCAGGCCGGCCGACTGCGACAGCAGGACCTTGCGCACACCGTCGATCTTCGCGGCGGCATCAGCTACGCCCTGGGCGCCGTCGCCGTAGACCAGCACGTCGACCTCACCCGACAGGGCCTTGGCCGCCGTCACGGTCTTATGCGTCGTGTCGCGCAGGTGCGCGCCGTCGTGATCCGCAATAACCAGTACCGCCATATCAGAGCACTCCCGCCGACTTGAGGCTAGCGACCAGTTCGGCCGCATCCTTGACCTTTACACCCGCGCCGCGCTTGGGCGGCTCGGTGACCCTGACCACTTTCAGACGCGGCGTGACATCGACGCCGTAGTCGGCGACCGTCTTCATGTCGAGCGGCTTCTTCTTGGCCTTCATGATGTTGGGCAGAGACGCATAGCGCGGCTCATTGAGGCGCAGGTCGGTCGTGACCACCGCCGGCAGCTTGACGACCAGCGTCTGCAGACCGCCATCGACTTCACGCGTGACTTGCGCCTCGCCGTTTTCGACGACGACCTTCGAGGCGAAGGTCGCCTGCGGCCAGCCCAAAAGCGTCGACAGCATCTGTCCCGTGGCGTTGTTGTCGCCGTCGATGGCCTGTTTGCCCATGATGACCAGGTCGGGATTTTCCTGTTCGACCACGGCCTTCAGCAGCTTGGCGACCGCCAGAGGCTCGACATCGACATCGGTCTGGATGAGGATGCCGCGATCGGCGCCGATCGTCAGGGCCGTGATGATCGTGTCTTTCGCCTGCGCTGGCCCGATGGAGACGGCGACAATCTCGGTGGCGACGCCCTTTTCCTTCAGGCGGGTCGCTTCTTCGACGGCGATTTCGTCGAACGGGTTCATCGACATCTTGACGTTGGACAGGTCGACGCCCGACTGGTCAGCCTTGACGCGGACCTTGACGTTGTAGTCCAGAACCCGTTTGACGGGCACGAGTATCTTCATGACGTTACCTCTGTTTCCAGGCCTTTCGGCCTTTCCTGCAGCCTTAACAAAAGTTGACGTTCGCGTCAATATACGCGGTTGGGCCGATAAGTGACGCTCGACGCGCGCAATGTCAATCATCCGCTTGCATATCAGGCCAAAAGCATTGTCTTCGCGGTGGGATTGGCGCATAACCGGCCGCAGTATCCCGCCAGTTCGCAAGGCTCATGAAAAGCTATATCCCGTACCTGAAATACATCTTCCTGGGCGTGTTCCTCGTCGCCTCGACCGGCGTCGCGGCCTATGACTTCCTTTATACCAAGCCGAAGAAGAAGTGCGACGCGACCGCCAAGTGGTGGTCGGACAAGGACTGGAAGTGCTATACGCCCGTGAACATTACGAACTTCACCCAGCGGCCGATCGAAACCGCGACGGATAAGGCGGCGCCGGCGGCCGCTACGGCCGAAAAGAAATAATCACTTAGACGGCACCCATAGAACGTCGCCCCGGCCAAGATCGTTGGCGTGCCGCGCCAGGACGAACAAAAGGTCCGACAGGCGGTTCAGGTACTTCATCACGTCCGGATTGACCGGCTCAATCATGGCGACCGTATCGCGCTCGGCGCGGCGGACAATGGTGCGCGCCATATGCAGATACGCGCTTAGGGGCGTTCCCGCCGGCAGGATGAACGACGTCAGCGGCGACAGTTCGGCATTATGGGAATCCAGCGCGGCTTCGAGGGCATCGACCTGATGCGCCTTGATGCGCAGGGGCGTCCATGACACGTCGTCCGAGGGTGTGGCCAGATCCGCGCCGAGATCGAACAGGTCGTTCTGGACGCGCGCCAGCAGCGCATCTACGCCCTCTGCGGCATAAAGCCGCGCCACTCCGATGGCGGCATTGGCTTCATCGACGCTGCCGATGGCGGCCAGTCGCGCGTCGGACTTCGGCCTGCGCGAGCCATCGGCCAGACCAGTCGTGCCGTCGTCGCCGGTGCGGGTATAGATCTTGTTGAGCTTGACCAAGGACTTACGGCTATTTGCCGTGCTGCCAGGCCCAGGCCAGCGCGATCAGCAGGACGATGGCAATGCCCTGCGCCATGACGCGCCAGCGCATCAGCCTGTTGCCCCACTTGGCGTTAAACTCGCCGCCGCGCACCATGCCGAAGATTCCTGTGAACAGGATTCCGGCCACGGCCAGCATGGCAATCAACGCCAGGATGAAAAGAAAAGTACTCATGACGCCTCTATTCCCCTTTCGCGCGTAAATGTCGAGACCTATATGGTAACCGCAGCCCACAATATCTCGAAATGGCACGAAGTCATTGAATTAAGGCGAGATTACGTCACAAAAAATTCGACGGTTGCGGATTGCGCCAGCGTTTGGCCCATACTAAGAGTGTTAGGCCCGAGGGGGAAATTGACCTTAGGGAAGGTTGTGTGTGTAGTAAGATGTACGATCAGAGTGACAACAGTAGAATGAAAAATACCGCCGAAACGCTTCCCCTGGGCACTCGAGCCCAGTCCAAGGAGCGTAACCGCCTGAAGATTCTCGAATCGGCCATGACGCTGTTTCGTGAGCGCGGCTTCGAAGCCGCGACCTTACGCGACATCGCCCGCGGCGCAGGCCTTTCGACGGGCGCTCTGTTCGCGAATTTCGCGGACAAGAACGAAATCTTCCTGACCGTGGTCGAGGAAGAAAACAGCCGCGTTATCCGTGTGATGCAGGACGCACGCGATACGTCGCTGGACCTCGTGCAACGGCTGCATCAGCAGTTGATGCGCGGCTATGAGGCCGCTCAGGTGAATGCGCGCCTTATTCTGTCGGCCTTCGTCATGCGGTGGAGCGCCGAACAATCCAGCCTGACCGAAGTGGCCCGCCTGTCCGACATGGTGCGCGAGACCCTCTTCGATACCCTGAAGGCCGCCCAGGTCGCCAAGGAAATCCCCGCCGACGCGCGCGTTGACTGTGCCGCCGAAATCCTTGAGGACCTGTGTTTCGCCAACCTCCGCCGGGCCTTCCAGAAGTCCGACAACGGCGCGGGCTTCGACGTCGCCCAACTGTCCGACAGCCTGTCGGTGCAGATTGGCCTGGTCGTCGCCGGCCTCAAAACCGCCAAGGCGTAAGCTTCAAGCGCCATAAAACAAAAAACCCGGTATCTCCCGATGCCGGGCTTTTTGTTTTTGTGAAGAAGAGTGGTTAGCTCGTCCACTTCAATGTCGCCGGCTTAACCGGATTGACGAAGGGGCGCTTCTCGGCGCGGTGCGCCAGCCATTCCTTCTTGAGCTGCTGGTACCACTTGGCCTGGGTGTCGGCGTCGTCGATCCACAGCAGCGACGGATCGTATTTCAGGCCTTCGTTCTGCAGGTTCACCATGTCGCCGTCCTGCTTGAGGAAGGCCTTTGCGCCATAGCGGAAGATCGGCGAGATCAACCGGAACAGGCCATGATCCGACCAGAAGATTTGCGTGATGCGCGTCGTCTTGTCGTCGACCGGCGTCAGGCAGGTCAGGCCCAGCACCTGTTTGTCCCCGACCTCGATATGCTCGTAGCGGATGCCCGGCAGGCGGAAGGTGATCTCGGTCGCCGGCGCCCCGCCCAGGATCTTGTAGGCGCGGCTGTTTGACGACGGGGCGTGGCGCACCATGGCGAAACCGTATTCACGCGGTTCGAACGACTTGATCTTGGACAACTGCTTCTTGGCCGAGCGCCACCACCACTGCTGATGGACGTAAGGCCCGTGCGCCGGGTCCATGAGGCCGACGACCGCATGGTCGATATGGCTGTCGAAATCCATGGTCTCGACGATCAATGGATCCCCCCCAACCACACCCGGCAAAACCGGCGGCTCGTGATCGGGCTCGGTCGGGCGGCGGGCATCGGCGGTGATATAGATCCAGACCATGCCCTGCTGTTCGCGAATGGCGTAGTCGCGGACCTTGATGCGCTCGACATCCATCGGCTGGTCTGCGGTCAACGACGGCACCGAAGTGCAGGTGCCCGACGTGTTGAATGTCCAGCCGTGATAGGGGCATTGCACGACACAGCCCTTGTCCGTCCGCACCATCTGGCCCGCCGACAAAGGCGCTGCGCGATGCGGACAGATGTCGCGGATAGCATAGGCCTTGCCGTCGAGGTCACGGCCAAGCAGAACGGGTTCACCCAGGATGACATAGCGCTGGAGCTTGCCGGCTTTCAGGTCACCGGACAGGGCCGCGAACCACCAGCAATCCTTGAGCAAGCCCTGACCGAAGACAATGCGGGCGGAAGGTGTCAGGGCGCTTTGATCGGGCATAGTCCATTCCGGCTTAAACGTGCCAAGTGTTTAGCATAACCCGAACGGAAACAAAGTGCGACACGTTTGCGTTCCTATCAACTTCCCATAGTACCATTGACTGGCTTGATTTCCATATATGAGTAAGAAACCACTTCAACGTAGCGGGTAAATGTAACCACCTGCCAACTTCTCAAAGGTCTGTCTTCAGGATCAAAAAGATACGCTTTGGTCCGTTCAACAAAAGCTTTGAATTCGGAAAGCGGAACTTCGCACAAATACCCTGCGCTCCTTTTTTGATTTAAGAGGCCACTAGGAGGGTAATTATCGCTGGTCACAGCATATGAGACGTAATCGTACCATATCAGTTCATAGCTTTCAGCTATCTGAGTATTTTCGTATACATCCACAACTATAGATAAGGGGCCGTCCTCTTCATGACTAAGCTTCCGAAGTGAAAGTTTCGGACAAGTGTTTAACCTTGCTAAAACCGCGTCCATTCCGCTTTCCTACGCCTTTGCAGCAAACCGGCCAAGCGCCTCAAGGAATGCCGTGTTCTCAGCGTCCTTGCCTATGGTCACGCGCAGAGCTTGGGCCAGGCCATAGTTCGCGACATGACGCACGATCAGGCCTTGCGTCATCAGGTATTCATTGGCGGCTTCAGCTTCGGCGCGGTCACGGAAATTGATGAGCAGAAAGTTGCCCGCCGACGGCCGGACGACATAGCCCATGGCGCGGATCTGCTGGACCATGCGCGGCTGCCAGTTCAGCACAAGCTGACGCGAGGCTTCGATGTGCGCCGCGTCCTCAAGGGCGGCGATCGCCGCAAACTGCGCCGGCAGGTTGATGTTGAAAGGCAGGCGGATGCGCTCGATGGCCTCGATCACCGGCTTCGGGCAATAACCGAAACCGATGCGCAGGCCGGCCAGGCCGTGAATCTTCGAGAAGGTGCGCGTGACGATGACATTGTCCGAAGCCCGCGCCATGTCGAAACTGGTCTCCCAGTCAGGCGCATCGACGAATTCGGCATAGGCCTCATCGACGCACAACAGGATGTGCGGCGGCAGCGCGGCGCGCAGCTCGGCGATTTCTTCGGGTGTGTTCCAGGTGCCGGTCGGGTTGGCCGGGTTGGACACATAGACGATCTTGGTGCGCTCATCGACAAGCTTGAGCAGTTCGGCGATCTCGATGCGCTGATCCGGTTCAGGCGCCAGCTTCACCTCAGCCTGGCAAGCCAGGGCCGAGATGCGATAAGCCAGGAAACCATGCTCTCCGGTGACGATATTGTCGCCGGCTTCGAGATAGACCTGGTTCAGCAGCGAAAAGACTTCGTCGGAACCATTGCCGAAAACAAGACGATCGGGCTCGAGGCCATGATATTCGGCGACCGCCGCGCGCAAGGGATTGGCGTGGCCGTCGGGATAGCGGAACAGCTTGGCCGATACATCCTGATAGGCCGCCAGGGCCTTGGGCGAGCAACCGAGCGGATTTTCATTGGACGACAGCTTGATGGGCTCGGCCACGCCGTCGATCTTCGACTTGCCGCCGACATAGGGAGCGATGTCCAGAATACCGGCCTTGGGGGTGGGTTTATCCATTACGATATCAGTCATTGGGCGCCTTGCGTCTTTTGTTGCCAAGGCTTTTAGCCACGGACAGACAGGAACGCACGAAGATTTTGCCGTTAAAGTTACAAGAGAAACTAAATTCTCGGCGCTGCGCCAATAATGCCACTCAGTGAGCCAAGGGCGCCGCCAAGGCGCGGGTCATGCTCCTGGACATAGCCGCTGAGCGCGAAGAGCTTCAGGCCCTGCGCCGTGCACAGCCATTCGGCCGCAAAGCCGCGTTCCGACAGGGTTTCGACCAGGACGTTTTCGCGCGCCGGCGAGTCGCTGACCCAGAAGGTCAGGTCGTCGCCCGTCGGCTCCGGCGCGATGGCGGCGACGGCCAGGGCGTGCGGGCGGCTGGTCGACAGTTCTGGCAGCGCGGCAATAACACGCACCCTGGGCTCGGCCAGCAGGCGCGCCCACCACGGGCCGCCGCGCGGATCGAGGCTGACGACGCCGAGATTGCGCGCGTCGCGCGCCGCGGCAATGACGGCGGCCGGGTCGTTGACATAGCCATAGGTGGGGGCAAAGCCGAAGCGTTCGCGCGCCCAGACCAGGACTTCGCGCGACTGGTCGCTGGCGCTCAAGGTCAGGTGCAGTCCGCCGGCGGCCTGGCCCTGGATGCGCAGGTTTTCGGAAATCAGTTCGCGCCAAACCCGCACCACGACACCGTCGGAAGCGGCCTTGCGCGGCATCTTCAGCAGTTTGCGGATCAGCATGGCTTCGCGGTCGGGACGCAGCAACACGGCCGACGCGCTTGCATTTTCGCGGGCTTTGGCCTCCTCGCGCGCCTTGGCCTCGCCGATCGCGCGGCCGAGCGCGGCGCGTTCATCGACCAGCCGCAACAGTTCGCTATCAAGCGCGTCGATCTTCAGGCGCAGATCGGCAAGCGTCAGCGGATTTTCGATATCCACGCGGGTCTCCGGGCATAGGCGCTGCGACAGGACGAATAATCAGGCGGTGCCCTGCCCCAGCGTAACAAGCCGCCGACACTATGCCCATGGCCGTGCAACCGCAAGTCCATATTCCACAAAGGTTTTATGGTTTCAGACTATACCAGATTCCGGCGTCAGACCTAGGGCAGGTCTGGCGCCTCGGAGACCCTGAACGGACCGACGAAGGCGCCGCCATCGCGAAAATCGACGGCCAGCTTCTGGGCGCCGACGGTCGCCAGCGTCATGTTGAGCAGCGGCGCCATGGCCGTCATATTCTCGCGCGACATCAGGCCCGCTGCCGCCAGCACGTCGAGCGGCCGGAAGGTGCCGGTCATTTCGGCGTTCAGGCGACCAACCGGCTTGCCATTGGCGTCATAGGTCAGCTTGTCGCTTGTTGCCATCACGGTCAGTTCGGCATTCTTCAACTCGCTCCTGAAGGCCGTTACCGAGCCCGCCTGCTTCCAGGCCTTCAGGCCGGTGGCGAAGTCGCGCCCCTGGAACGCGGTGACGGTGTTGAGCGTGGCCTCGACGTGCATGTCGAGCGGCTTGCCAGGACTGAAGTCGCCGACAAATCGGCTGGCCTGGCCGTGCGCCTGGCTGACGCGGGCCAGCACATCGGCGCTGTTCGACGCAGCCGCATTCGGACGGACATAGGCTTCGAACTTCTTGGCGGAATCGAAGGTGAAGGGCTTGGCCGCGTTGGACGGCACCAGGCTCAGGTCATTGGCTTCGATGGCAATGTTCGGGACCGTTCGGGTAATGCCGGAAAGACTGGCACGCAAGGACGAGCCGCTGACCGCCAGCGTGCCGAGATCGCCGCCACGGTGGAGCGTCGCACCTTTGGGAGCCACGGCGACCCACTTGGTGATCATGTAGGCATTGGCGGCAACGTCCAGTTCCGGAAAGTCGATGCCCCGACCCGACGGGGCAATGATGCTGAGATTACGTAAATTGACGCTGACACGGAAGGGATAGCCGCTGACCTGATAGGGCGCGACGCTGACTCGATATCCCTGACGCACCAACCCCTCCTGCTGGGCCTTCAGCGTCGTTTCGACATTATGCGCGACATAGAACCAGTAGGCGCTCCAGCCGGCGGCGAGCGCGACAACCAGAAGGGCGGGACCAAACAGGCCGATCTTGCTGCGTTTACGCGGCGGCGGGGCGGGCGGCAGGTCGGCGTGCGTGTCGGGCATTTCCGGTTCCCTCGAAGTTTAGATGGTTAATCTAGACAGATCATGCGACGGATAAAACCGCAATATGGCGACTGCCAAGACTGCTACTGCCAAGACACTATTGAATATCCGGCGGGAACAGGAAGCGCTGGATCGAGTCGATCGCCTCGGCCAGGGTGCACCGTTGCAGGGTCACGCCTTCTGGCAGGCTCGAGAACATCCGTGTCGGCGCTGCCGAGTCAAGCATGACGAAGACGCCGCGATCGTCCTTCTTGCGGATCAGCCGCCCGAAGGCCTGGGCCAGGCGCGCCCGCGTCAGGGCGTCGTCATAGAGCTTGTTGCCGAAATGCTGGCGCCGCGCCTTGTGCAGGGTATCCGGCCTGGGCCACGGCACGCGATCAAAGGCGATAAGGCGCAGCGCGCTGCCCGGCACGTCGATGCCGTCGCGCACGGCGTCGGTGCCCAGCAGGCACGAATGGTGCTCGGCGCGGAAGATGCTGATCAGGTCCGAGACATCGAGCGGATCGACGTGCTGGGCATAGAGCGACAGGCCGGCTTCGGCCAGCGGCTGGTTGATCTGGTCATAGACGGCGCGCAGGCGGCGGATGGCAGTAAACAGGCCAAGGCCGCCGCCCTGCGCGGCAATGAACAGCTTTTGCATGGCAGCCGCCGTGGCGCGCGGATCGTCGCGGCCGACATCGGTGACGACGAACAGCCGCGCCTGGCTGGCATAGTCGAAGGGCGAGGCGATGCGCGTGGTCTTGGCGCCCATGACCAGGTGGTTGGCGCCTGTCCTTTGCCGCGCCAGCGAGAAGACGTCCTCGGTGGTTTCGTCGCGCGTGCCGTCGCTGAGCGTCGCCGAAGCCACCAGTACGCCGTGCGCCGGCTTGAGAACGAACTCGGCCAAGGGCAGGCTGGGGTCGACATAGTGGCGGTTCATGCTGACATCGACCACGCGGCCACGATGGACTTCGGCCGAGAACCAGTCGATGGTCATCGGCTTGTTGTCGTCATCGGTCAGGTCGCCGTCTTCCAGCGCCAGCTGCTGCAACAGCGACCGCCACGCCGGCAGCAGCATGCGCGCGCGCCGTTCCAGCCCGCGCAATATGCCTTCGATGCGCACGCGTTCCGGCGCTTCCAGATCTCCGGAAGCATCGTTCAGAATGTCCTCCAGCGCCCGGCACAGGGCCAATAGCGGCGCCTCGATCCCAGCCAAAGCCCGCGCGGCCAGCTTGGCGGCGACGCCGACGCTCTCAAGGCACGGATGGGCTTCGCATTCCCCACCCAGGTCATTGTCCGGCACGAAGCGAGAGCGCGGCTTTGCCTCACCCTGGCGGATGTCGATCTGGCCCAGCACCTCGACCAGCAGGGCCTCGATCGGCCCGACCGGCTCCAGACCATTGCCGCTTTGGGTGCGCACGGTGATGCGTTGGGAGAAGCCGTCAGCCGGCAGGACAGCGGCGGCGCGGATCAGCTCACGCATCGCATCTTTGGCGGCGTCGGTCTTCAGGAGATCGCCGATGCGCGACTCCAGCCCCCTGCCCCGCCGTGAGCGGCCTTCATTGCCGCGGATCCAGCGCCGCAGCTCAAAGGCCTCCAGGCCCGACAGGCGGGTGGCAAAGGCGCTGTCGGCGGCCTCGAAAACGTGGTGGCCTTCGTCAAAAATGATGCGCGACAGACTGGCTTGCGGCTCGACATCGCCCTGGACGTCCTCGCCGTTCATTTCCGCTGCCAATTCGGCGCGCGCGCGATCGCGCAAGTCATAGGCCGCCTGCGCCATGACCAGCGCATGGTTGGCAACGACCAGCGACGCCGAACGCGCCTTGCGCACCGATTTTTCGATAAAACAGACGCGATAGTGCGGGCAGGCGGCATAGGTGCACTCACCGCGCCGGTCGACCAGGGCGGACGGCGTCAGCGTCTGGAACACAGCCGCCGGTGAGGTCACCGGCAGCAGCGACGGCAGCCAGGTCGGGAAGTCGCCCCCAATAATGTCGCCGTCGCGCGTATAAAGCACCCAGCGCGCGATCAGCACGGCCATGATGACTTCGGGGCCGGTTTGCGCCGAAACCAGCCGTTCCTGGAAGTTCAGCAGGCACATGTAGTTTTCGCGCCCCTTGCGTACCACCACCTGCTGCTGGCGTTCGGCCTCGCGGTCGAACAGGGCGCGCGTGTCGTGATAGATCTGCTTTTGCAACGCGCGAGTATAGGTCGACACCCACACCTGCCCTTGCGCCTTGCGCGCCCAGGCGTGGGCCGGCGCCAGATAGCCGAGCGTCTTGCCGACGCCGGTGCCGGCTTCGGCCAGCAGCATGTTGGGCTGGTCCTTCACCCATTTCGGCGCGAAGATGTCGCGCGTCCTGACCGCGAAATCGCGCTGCTCCGGGCGACGTTCGGCCAGTCTTGCCCGGTTCAGGCCGGCATCCAGTTCCTCGACAACCTCGTCCTCGGACAGGGCGACGGCGCGCGGATTACCCTCGGGCGCCTGATCCTCCCACTCTTCGAGAAGCGACCACATTTCCAGCGGCGGCGGCGCCACATAGTCGGCCGGCATCTCGGTACGGTCGAGCGCCGCTTGGACCAGTTCGCCCCATACCCAGCCGTGCCGCATCATCAGCTTGACGCCCGACTGCGCCGCCAGCCGGAAACCGAGCGGCGACTGCGCCAAGGTTTCCAGAAGAATGGAAATGACATCGAACAGGACGAGCGAGCGGGCGCGGGCGTCTTCGGGTTCGGCAAAGCCGCACGCCAGGGCGAGGCCCGCCGGCGACGGCGCGCAGAACTGGGCGGGGCGGACAAAGGCGAACAGTTCCAGCACGTCGAAATGGCCAGCTTCGCGGTGGCCGCGATTGCTGAACAGCCGGTTGCGGACGAGCGGCGCATTGGCGACGATCAGGCCTTCGCGTCCCCACAACTCACGCAGTTCCGGCGTCGATACGCCGCGCGTGACAAAGCCGTCGCCGACATGGGGCCGGTCGGCGGAAAAGCCCAGGGCTTGTTTGGGAATCAGTGCGCGCCACCAGACATCGGATGGCTGCGACAGGATGACATCTTCGCTCACGTCCGGAGTCTAGCCCGGCGGACGCCGCCCGCCAAGACACTTGTCATTACAGAAGCCACGCGCAGAAGAGTGCGAGCGATTTTCCGCTTAAGCATTGCTACAATGCAAAAAGCTTAACCGCGCGCGGGCGTGGAGGCTTCGCTGGCAGCGCCATCGCCCAGGGGTTCGAACGCGGCGGCGGCGGCTTCGGCCTTTTGGCGCTGGTCGGGCGTCAGGTTGTCGCGAATGGCCGCGGCTTCACGGGCCGCATCCTTGTCGCCGGCCTCGGCGGCGATGGTGAACCACTTATAGGCTTCGGCCGGGTTAAGCGGCATGGCGTCGCCCTGAGCGTAGAGCAGACCCAGATTGTATTGGCTGTCGCTGACGCCGCGTTCGGCCGCGCGCCGGAACCACATGGCGGCGGTGATCTGGTTACGCGGACCGCCGGTGCCGTTGTAATACATGGTACCAAGATTAAACATGGCGCGCGCCACGCCACCGTCGGCTGCACGCTGGGCCCACTTGCGGGCTTCCTGCGGGTTCGGATCGACGTAGTTGCCTTCGCCGGAGTAGATGCCGCTCAGCATGAACTGCGCCGGCGCGTAGCCCTGGTTGGCAACCTCCTGGAGCTTTTCGACGGCGCCGGGCGCGCGCGCATCCAGCAGGCGCGTCGCCGACTGATACTTGGCGCGCAGCAGGCCTTCGTCGGCGGTTTGGGTCACGACGGCGGCGACCGGAGTCTTTGCGCCCTGGGGAACCGTGCCCGCGGCGGGCTCCTGCTGCAGGAGCGCGTAACTGCCGGCTGCGGCGCCGACGATGACGACGGCGATTGCCGAGGCCTGGAGCGCCTTCGCGACCGTATTGTCCTTGGCGGCGCGCGGCTGGCCGACGCCACGGCGGGCAGCCGGCTTGAGGCCCAAACCGCTCAGGGCGCCCGGCCGGCGTTCCTGATCGTCGATCATCGTGGCGCGAACCGCGGCGCGCGCGGCGGCCAGGGCGTCACGCGTCGACACCGACACGCCGCCATCGGCGTCTTCGGTTACGAAGTCGCGGCCACCGAACGCCTTGGGCGCTTCATCGATCGCATCGTCGTCATCGAGTTCGAAGGTGGTGCGCGGCGAGGGTGCCGCGGCGGCACGGGCGCCTTCGAAACGTTGTCCCTCGAAACGCGGGGCCGTCTTTTTCGACACGTCGATGTCGGCGAACGGATCGCTTTCGTCCTCGTTGGCCGTCTTGCCGACCGGGACCAGATCGTATTCGAGATCTTCTTCGATGAACGGGTCGAAATCGGGCGCGAAGCTTTCCTTTGCGGCAGATTCCGTCTTGGTGATCGACACCGGTGCGGGCATCGGCTCCTGGGGCGCCGTAACGGGCTCAAGCAATTGCCCGGTCAGGTCCAGAGCTTCATCGTCCGGCAGGTGCGAGCCTTTCAGCACCTCATCGCGCCACACCTGCTGCGTAGCGGCGGGCTTAGACGCCTCCCCTTCGGACTCCTCGAAGGCAAAAGGGTTCGGCAGGTCGCTGGCGGCCGGGCGAGACTTACGCGGCGCGGCGTTCAGGCCACTTTCCGACAGCAGGCTCTGCGTCTGGACCTGGGCCAGCTTCTGGTCGATGCGGCTGCGCGCCTCTTCCAGCAGTTTCGCCGTGCGTTCCTCCGACTGGCGGATACGATCGCCGAGTTCGCTGCGCGACTGGTCGCGATGCTGCTCGATGACCTGGCCGACGCCTTCGACCGCCAGCCCGACGCGACGTTCCGACTCGGCCATGCGCTGAGACAGACGTTCGGAAATGCGCGCGATTTCGGAACCGAGGCGCTCCAGCGCCTGGGCATGGCTGGTCTCGGTGCGGCCGAAGCGCTGGTCGACCGTCTCCTGGACGCGCCCGACTTCGCGGCCAATACGTTCGAAGGCTTCGCGGTGGCTGTCCTGGGCGGCTTCGACGCCGGCGACGCGTCGATTGATCGTGTCGGCGACACGCAACACGTCCTGCCCCAGGCGCTCGATGGCCTGGGCCGAACGACGCTCCGACTGGTCGACGCGCTCGGACAGGGTGCGCAGCAGCTGGTCGGCCGAGGCGGCGCTGCGGTCCTGCAGCGCGTTCATCAGCTCGGCGCGGCTGTCGTCGACACGGCGCGACAGGTCGCTGGCCAGACGCTTCAGCGAGGCGACCTGCTCGGGATCGGTGACATCGCCGCGCTCTTCGGCGCGGTTGAGGCGGGCGTCAAGCGTGGTAAAGGCCTGTTCCAGCGCACGAATCGCGGTCGAGGTGCGGGCTTCGGCCTGTTCCAGACGCTCGGCCATGCGGGCGACAACCTTGTCGATCACGCTCTGCGCGGCGCGTTCCGGATCGCGCAGCTCCAGCTGGGCCAGGCGATGCGACAGGCCGACCATGTCTTCGCGCACGTCCTTGACGACGTCGCGATGACGCTGCTCGCCTTCGTAAAGCTGATTGGCCAGCTTGCCGAGCGCGCCTTCGACCGTGCGAACGGTCTCCTGTACGGCCGGGTTCTTCAGCTGGGTTTCCAGGCGCGCGACGTGCTCGCGTTCTTCGCGCAGATGACCGGACAGGCCTTCCAGCCGCTCGGCCTGGGCGTCGATCAGGCGCTCGGCCTGCTCAAGACGGGTCGACAGGGCTTCACGGCTCTCTTCATGACGTTCCAGCGAGGTCTGGAGGTCGAGCGTATGTTCCTCCAGGCGATCGCGCGTCTCGGCCTGGGCGGCGGCAAGGCCGGCTTCGCTGCGTTCGAGGCGGCCCAGCAGCGATTCGACCGCCGACGAGACTCCGCGCACGGCATTGGCGGAACGGGATTCGGAACCCTCGATGCGTGCGCTCAACGATTCGAGCGCGCTGGCAACGCGGCCCATTTCGGCTGAGGCGGCGCGATCGTCGTCCTCACGCGGGCGGCTGTCGAAGATCGAGTGGCGGCGCAGGTCGGCTGACGACAGTTCGCGCGCGGCCAGAGGGCGCGAACCGGACGAAAACGGCGCGGCACGGCGCGGCGCTTCATCGATATCATTGTGGGTCTCGCGAAAAACCGGCGGGCGGCGGCGCGCCATGGCTTGCTGATCGGGGTGTTGCGGCGCCTGTTCGCGCTCGCGTTCACGATTGATCGCCGCGCCGACATCCTCACCTTCGAGAATCATCTGGTTCAGCCACTCGCCGAGCGTCATGCCCGAACGGCGCGCCAGATCCTTGGCGACTTCCCGCGCCTTGGCATCGATTCCCTTTACACTCCAAGGTGCATTCGCGCTCATGCGATTCCCCTACCGGTACGAGCCCGAAACGTAAACCGCATTATGTTGAGTGTAAACCATTTGTTAACCACTATATCTTGAGATCACGCATTCTTCTGTGGAAACTATATCGCTGGTTTTCGCTTTTCGGGAGAAGAGGTGCGGCGCATAGCATGATCGTCCGTCCGATGACAAATAAATCGGGTGTGTTCTTGCCGCCGTCCGCCGGACCCTGCATATGGGGCCTTATGCTGACCCTGCCCATTACCGTGATTCTGTTCGCCGTTTCCAGTCTTTTGACAATTGGTTTCGGTTTCATGGGTGCACGGCCGCACGACCTGCGCCGGACAGGCCCGCGCATGATCCCGTGGCGCTTCCTGATGATGCTGTCCTTCACCGCCGCGCTCATCATGCTCGTCCACCTGCTGAACGAGTTGGGCTTCACCACCGGCCACGACCGGCCTTACTGATCTCCCAAGCCGAATGGCTCCAGCTGGCTGAACCGTCAGCCTTGAGTCGAGTAGCAGGCGGCAAGCGCCGCAGGTACCCTCGTACCTGCAAGCGCAGCCAACGCACTAATCGGCCAAGGATGGCGCGTTCAGGGCCCAGGAGAGGATTGCTTTTTGGGCATGAATACGGTTTTCGGCCTCGTCCCAGATGACCGACTGCGGGCCGTCGATGACCTCGTCGGTCACCTCTTCGCCGCGGTGGGCCGGCAGGCAGTGCAGGAACAGGGCGTCCGAACGCGCCGTCTTCATTAGCTCGGCATTGACCTGGTAGGGCTGGAAGGCCGCCAGGCGCTCGTCATGGTCGAGATCACCCATTGACACCCAGGTGTCGGACAGGACGACGTCGGCGTCCTTGGCGGCGGCGAATGGGTCGCTGGTCACGGTGACTTTCGCGCGCGATTCCGAGGCGAAGACCATGGCGGCCATCGCAGGTTTATAGGCGTCCGGACAGGCGATGTTCAGCGTGAAGCCGAAGCGCGCCGCGGCGTGTATGAGGCTATTGCAGACATTGTTGCCGTCGCCGATCCAGGCCAGGGTTTTGTTCTCGATGGCGCCGCGATGCTCCTCGATCGTCTGGATGTCGGCCAGGATCTGGCACGGATGGCTGAAATTGGTCAGGCCGTTGATCACGGGAATGGTCGAGGCACGCGCCAGGCGCAGCACATCGTCGTGCTCGTTGGCGCGGATCATGATGGCATCGACCATGCGCGACAAAACCTTGGCGGTGTCCTCGATCGGCTCGCCGCGGCCGAGCTGCATGTCGGACGCGGTCGAGATGATCGCCTGGCCGCCCAGCTGGCGCATGGCGGCGTCGAACGAGAAGCGCGTGCGCGTCGAGTTCTTCTGGAAGATCATGGCCAGGACGCAGTCCCTGGCCGGTGCGTCGGCATCGGGACGGCCCTTCGGCCAGCCCTGGCGCAGCTTCTTGCGGGCGTGGGCGTCGTCGACGATGGCGCGCAGCTCTTCCGTCGTCAGGTCGCAAATGTCGAGAAAATGACGGGTCATTCGGATAGTCCCTGTTATCTTCTTCACCACCAAGGGGGCGCTGAGGCAAAAAGGGGCCCCGCCCACCATCTGCTCCGCAGATGGTCCCCCCTCCCCACTTCGTAGGGAGGGCGAAGAGCGTTCTTTATACGTTATGCTGTTTCCTTGGCCTTTGCGGCTTCGCGGGCGGCCAGGAAGGTCTTTTCCAGCAGGCCGATGGCTTCACGGGCCTCGTCCTCGGTGACGTTGAGCGGCGGCAGCAGTCGGACGCAGTTGTCCGAGCCGCCGGCGATCAGGAGGCCGTTGTCGCGTGCCAGCGTCATGATCTCGCGATTGTTCGGCTTGACCTTGATGCCGACCAAGAGGCCCTTGCCACGCACGTCCTCGATCATGTCGGGATAGGCGTCACGCAGGCCGGCCAATTGCTGACGCAGATAGCCGGAGACGCGGTTGACATTGTCGAGCAACTCCGGACGGACGATCTCGTTGAACGCCGCCTCGCCGACCGCCATGGCCAGCGGATTGCCGCCAAAGGTCGAGCCGTGGGCGCCAACCGTCATGCCGGACGCGGCGTCGCGCGTGGCCAGGCAGGCGCCGACCGGAAAACCGCCGCCCAGCGCCTTGGCGACCGTCATGACATCGGGTTCGACTCCCGCATATTCATAGGCCCACAGCTTGCCGGTCCGCCCCATGCCGCACTGGATTTCGTCGAAGATCAGCAGCAGGCCGTTCGCGTCGCACAGGTCGCGCAGCATTTGCAGTTCGGCGTCGGACAACGCACGCGCACCGCCTTCGCCCTGCACCGGCTCGACGATGATCGCCGCCGCCGTCGGGGCCTCGGCCGCCGCGCGGATGGCGTCATGGTCGTCGAGCGAGACATTGACATAGCCCGGCAACTTCGGACCGAAACCCGCCAGATAGGTCTCGTTGCCCGCCGCCGTCACGGCCGCATAGGTCCGGCCGTGGAAGGCGCCGGCAAAGCCGATGATGTCGATGCGCTCTTCGTTACCGCGGGCGGCGTGGTACTTGCGCGCCAGTTTCAGGGCGCACTCGACCGCCTCTGTGCCCGAATTGGTGAAGAAGACCTGATCGGCAAAGCTGTGGGCGCACAGCTTTGCCGCCAGTTCCTGCTGACCGGGAATGGTGAAGATGTTGGAGACGTGCCACAGCTTCTTCGCCTGAGCCGTCATGGCTTCGATCAGCACCGGATTGGCGTGGCCCAGGCCGTTGGTGGCGATGCCCTGCACGAAATCCAGGAACATGCGGCCGCGTCGGTCATACAGGCGGGCGCCTTCACCGCGCTCGACCTCGATAGGCGCGCGCGCATAGACTCCGAACAGATGATCTTCCGACGTGTTGGCCGACTGGTTCATGGCCGAGGACTCCCCAAAGAGAAATCCCCTCCGTTACGTAACGGAAGGGACAGACATCTAAGCTGATTGGGGCTTAGGCGGGCCTTTTGAGGAAAACAGCCGGCAAAGTCAATATTGGCTTTGTTAATATTGCGATTTGAGTATCATGCCGGGATCTCAATTGCTGAATACGCCACATGATGCCGCTCGAAGATGAAGCCGCCGAAAATGCCCGGAAACTCCAGGCCCTGCGCGAAGCTGCCGAGTTGGGCGTGAGGGCGATCGAACGCGGCGAGTACATCGAGTTTCCCAACCTTGAGGCCCTCAAAGCCCATTTAGAGACGCTGGGCACTACGCGCTAAGGATCAACCCGCTCCACAGTATAGCCGCGCTGGCGCAGCATGGCGATGACGCTGTCGGGGCCGGTGAAATGCGCGGCGCCGGCGACGACAAAGGTCGTCTGGTCACCTTTCAGCATGGTCTCGATCTGCGGCACCCACTTGGCGTTGCGGCTGGTGAGCAGCAAATCATAGCTCTGCGGACCGCGCGCCTTCTCTTCCGCCAGGCTCTCGGTCATCGCGCGCTGGTCGCCGGTCCGCCAAGTCTTGACCAGGACTTCGAGACTGTCGTGGTCGCGGCCGAAATGGATGGCCAGGGCGCGTTTCAGCGCCGCCGTGCCGCCTTCGTCCGCTCCTTTACCGAGGGCATAGAGGTAGTCGTAGTGCGCCCTGTGACTTTCGAAGCCACCGGTCTTCATCTTGAGCGCCTTGGCGCGGTTGAACAGCATCCAGTCGACGCCGCGATCGGTATCGAAACCGCCGGCGGCGGAACTGAGTTGACCGACAAAGGCCGCCATCACCGCAGGGCGGACGCGCTCGGCCTCCTTCAGCGTGGAATTATAGCGATGCAGCAGGGTTTCGAGTTCGCGGATCTCGATATCGCTTAAGCCTTTGGTCAGGCCCGGCCGCGCCGAGAAGGCCTTTTCCTCAAAGCCCTTGAACTCCGGCATCTTGTCGAGATCGGGGACTTCGAACCAGGCGGCGTCAGCCGTGTCGAAGGCCTGGAAGAGGCGCGCATCCATCCATTCCACGCCGGGCGGCAGGGCGTGGACGCTGCCGAAGAGATAGACGGTCGCCTCGCCGTTGGTCACCTTCCACAGCAGCGGCGCACCCGTCGGACCCGCTACGGCTTCGCGCGCATCGGCCGACATCACCGCCGGCAGGACCACAGGCACATTGCGCTGCGTTACATCAGAAGGCTCAAGGGCCGTCCAGGCCATGACCGCCAAAGCACCGGCCAGCAGTCCGATACAGGTATCGCGCACCCATTCGGGGGTGCCCGCCATGCCAATACGTATCCGTTGGCGAATCTGGCTCGAATTCATGCAAAACGCCCTTCGTCGATGGAAGACGAAGGGCGTGCCTGCAAGCCGGATGCCGGATATTAAGCTTTAGTTTACCTTTTCGGCCGTGATGCCGCGCGCCCTGAGCATGGCAATGACGCTGTCCTTGCCGACCAGATGTCCACCACCGACGGCGACAAAGACGGTGCCCTTGCCGGCCAGTATCTGCTCGATCTGCGGCACCCACTTGGCGTTACGATCGACGAGCAGGCGCTGATAGAGAGCCGGATCGTTTTCGGCGTCAAACTTGTTCATTTCGGCGTTCAGCCCTGCCTCGTCGCCGCGCTTCCAGGCATTGAACAGGCGATCGAGCGTATTGTCGGCCTGGCCCACCTCGGACAGCATCTGGCGCAGGCCGACCAGGTCTTCTTCCTCGCTGCCCGCCGCCAGCATCTTCATCTGGTCCTCGGCCGTCTCAAAACCGGATATCGGCATCTGGCGTTCACGCGCCAGTCTGAGCAGGGTAAGGTCGACGCCGGTCATAGGATCATAGCCCAGCCGCGCCGACTCCAGCTGCAACAGCACCAGGCTGAGCATCCATTTCCGCATCGGCATGACGCTCTGCAGCGCCATGCCTTTGGAGGTGAGAATACTTTCCAGCTTGGCGATTTCCTCAGGCGTCAGTCCGTCGGTCACCTTGCGGCTGACATCGAAACCGTACTGCCGGACCAGGCCCATCATCTTGGCCTGATCGTCCATGTCGGTCAATTCCAGCCACAGCGTGTCCGATTTGGCGAAGGCGTCCTTCACCTTGGGCGTCTGCCATTCGGTGCCGGGCTTCATCAGGTGAATGCTGCCGAACAGGTAAACCGTCGAATCCGCGTCCCTGACGACCCACATCAGCGGCGTCGGTGTCTCGGCGCGCGCTTCCACGGGCGCGAAACTGGTGAAGACAAGGCCAAGCGCCGCGAAGCCCAGCACGAATCCGGCCGCCCGGTGCAGGCTGTTGGCCACGAAGGTTCTGATGATCATGAAATATCCCCTTTTGAGACGTCGTGCCGGTTCATTCCGGCGAAAAAATGTCTTCGATCTTCAGCCCGAACAGGGCGGCAATCGCAAAGGCCAGCGGCAGGGACGGATCGTACTTGCCCGTCTCTATGGCATTGACGGTCTGGCGCGAAACCTTCAGTCGGTCAGCCAGCTCAGCTTGTGACCAGTTTCTTTCGGCACGCAATATCTTGATGCGGTTATGCATGGCCTACCTGCGTTTCCACCACCAGTACGCCCAGGCAATAACGTAGCCAATCGACATGCACAGCACCGCCGTGAGTATTCCGGCGGCGAACTCTCCAAAGCCGCTGCCGGCATGCAGCAAGGCGAGATACTGCCGATAAAAAGCCCAGTCTGTCAGCATGAACGCGGCATTAAGCGGCAGGACAAGCAACAGACCCGTGCTTCCGCCCCAGAACCAAGCCCATTTGTGGGCCTCGCGAACAGCTTCATCGACTTTCGACCACCACATAAAAATAAGCGGCAGAGCGGCGATCAGACTGACGACGACAAAAGCAAACAGCATCTTCGCAGCCAGCACCCCGCTGACAAGGCCGCGCCCAGCCAGAAATCCCGCGACGACGCCCAGCACCAGAGTCAGGACCATATGCCCCAGGAAAATACGCTTGAGACTCCGAACATCCATGATGTGCCCCTTGAAAATGACAAGCACCCTTTACACGACATTTTCTGACGATGTCAAGTACACTTGTCAAAAAGTCGCGCAACATTGACATCTTGACCGATTTTCGTGCGTCGCAGCATTTTCTGTCAGAATGCGTGTGCTAAAGTGCAACCATGGCCCGGCTCTTGCAGTTTTACGGACTGTCGATAATGAGTGTATCAAAGGCTGTCATGCTAACGTGCGAACGCATCCGGGTAGGTGATCTGACGGATCACGACATCGCACTTTGGCGCGCCATGCAGTCGCAGACGCCGGCGTTCCGTTCGCCCCTGCTCTCTCCTGACTTCGCCCAGGCCGTCGCTTCCGTGCGCGACGACGTGCGCGTGCTGGTCGTGCGCCGTGGCGGCAAGACGGTCGGTTTCCTGCCGGTCCATATTCGCCCCGGCGCCTTTGCCCGCCCCGCCGGCGCGCCGTTTTCGGACTACAGCGCCCTGATCACCCATCCGCTGCCGGGCCTGCGCATCGGCGAGGTCCTGAAAGCCGCCGGCATCAATTCCTACCAGGCCATCGGCCTTGTTGACCCTTACCATGTGTTCGGGGACACGCCGGACGCGGAAAACGACGACGCCTTTGCCATAGACATGACGCAAGGCGATACCTCGAACAACGCCTTCAAGAAGCTGCTGAAGAATATCCGCCGCCTGACGCGGCACATCGAAGAGGCGCACGGACCTTTAAGCTTCATCGTCGGCGACCGCGACCCAGCGCATTTCGCGACCATGATCGCGCTGAAGCGCCAGCAGACGCGCGACACCGGCCTGCACGACTTCCTGGCGGCGGACTGGGTCCGGCGTCTGTTCGCAAAGCTTATGGCCGCCCCGGAAAGCGGCCTGCACGGCTTTATGATTACGATGATGGCCGGGGGCAAACCCACCCTCTACCATTTCGGCGTCCGGCTTGGCGACCGCGCCCATCCTTGGGTGTCAAGCTACGATCCCGCCTTTTCGGCCTTTTCGCCTGGCCAGCTGTTCCTGAACCTGTGCCCGGAGCCGTTGCGCGCAGCGGGGGTCAACTATTATGACCTGTCGACCGGCGACCAGAAGTATAAGGCGATCTTTTCCAACACCACCTTCCCCGTCCGCCATGCCCGCGTCTATTCGGACGCGCCGCCGGCCCGCCTGCAGGCCCGCATCGAGCGCATCACCCTGGATACGCGTAAGGCACTGGGTACACGCATCGATGACGCCGTTGCCCGCCTCAACCGCCGCTTCGACCATATCGCGACTCTGGAACTCGATACGCTCAGCCGCATGCGTGGCGTGGCGTTTGCCTTTTCCAGCGCCGCAAAACGCCAGCGGGTTCACCAAGGCTAAACGGAGTTCGTGCATACTGTGACGATGGACACCCTCCCGTTTCCCGCCAGTTCCGTTTCCGGCCGCACGCCTGCGCGTAGCGTCAGCGTCATCATCCCGACTTTCCGCCGCCCCCAGGGCCTGGCTCTGGCCATGAATTCGGTCGTCGCGCAGACGGGTATGGATGACGTTAACCTCAGCCTGATCATCTGCGACAATAGCCCGGAAGCCTCCGCCCGCGCCCAGGTCGCGGCTTTCGCTGCCACGGCGCCGATCGCCGTCGCTTACGTCCACGAGCCCAAGACCGGCGTGGCCAATGCGCGCAACACGGCCGTGGCCGCCGCCCACAGCGACTTCATCGCCTTTCTCGACGACGACGAGGAGGCGCCGATGGCCTGGCTGTCAGCGCTTCTGGCCACGCAAACCCGGTTCGACGCCGATGTGGTCTTCGGCCCCGTGGCCGCGCGCCTGATGGACGATGGCGTCCAGTACCCGCACTATTTCGAAGCCTTCTTTTCGCGCAAGGGGCCCGATGCCTCGCAGGCCATCGACGTCTATTACGGCTGCGGCAACAGCCTGATCCGCCGCGCCGTCATGCCCGCCAACAAGCCCTTCTGCACCGAGCACAACGACATGGGCGGCGAGGACGACAAGCTGTTCTATGGCCTTAAGGCCAAGGGCGTGCGCATGGCCTGGTCGGCGGAGGCCACCGTCTTCGAGGACGTGCCGCCGTCGCGCTCGACGCTCAACTATACCCTCCGCCGCGCCTTCGCCTACGGCCAAGGCCCGAGCTTTTCGGCGGCGCTCGGCCATAAGCCGCTGACATGCCTGGGCTGGATGCTGCAGGGCGTGGTTCAGGGCCTGCTCTTTTCCGCCATCGGCGGCGCCCTTTACCTGATGGGCAGCCGCGACAGCGCCCCGCGCCTCGACAAGGCGGCGCGCGGCTTCGGCAAGCTGATGTGGTTCCCGCCGTTCAAGATCGGCTTTTACGGCCAGGCCCTGCTGCGCGCCAACGCGCCGGGGAGATAAGATGCAAAACGACCTGCTGCACTGGACACCCGAACATCAGAAGCGCTTTACGCGCGACAATCTTTTGTTCACGCACGACCTGCACACCTCGGATCTGTTCTCCGACGAGGCGCTGATCGCGCTGATCGACCGCTTTCCGCGCGAAGGCGTCGAAGTCTTCACCATGGGCTACGATCCGACCAACTGGAAGCAGTGGTTCTTCGGACGCCGCAGCCACAAGGACGGCAGCGATCTCGATGGCCGCCAGCTGATGGAAGGCGTGCGCGCCGGCCGGCTGTGGCTGAACCTGCGCAAGGTGAACCATCATGATCCGTTGGTGGGCGCCCTGTGCGACCGCATGTTCGAGGAAATCACGGCGAAAACCGGCATTTCGACGCTGAAGCCCGACCTCGGCCTGCTGATCTCATCGCCCAACGGCCACGTCTTCTATCACCTGGATATTCCGCTGGTCATGCTGTGGCAGATCCGCGGCGTGAAGACCGTCTACCTCTATCCGCCCCAGGCACCGTGCGTCGGCGACGCCGCGCTGGAAGGCATTGCCTTGCGGGAATCCGATGAGCAAATGCCGTTCGATCCGGCCTATGATCGCCTCGCCTATGTCCACGACCTGAAGCCCGGTGAAATGCTGACCTGGGTCCAGAACGCGCCGCATCGCATCGTCAATCGCGACATGGTCAATGTCTCGCTGTCGATCGAGTTCATGACGCCTAAGGCGATCTGGCGCGCCAACCTGATCTACGCCAATGGCCTGTTGCGCCGCTTCTTCGGGCTGAAACCGAGCCTGGCCAACCGCAATGTCTGGCTGGAGCCGTTCAAGATCGCCTATGCCCGCGCCATCAAGCTGCTGGGCGGCTACAAGGGCAACAAGAGCCCGCTGAAACCGAGCTTCCATCTCGATGCCAGCCGCCCGGGCGAAATCCTCTTCGACGAAGGCGTCACGCCGCCGGAACGCCCAAGCGCGCCGATAGCTGCCGAATAGAGTCTTTGCCCTCACCTGATGATCGCGCTGCCTGACGGCATCGTAAATTGACGGAGACACCCGGATAATCCGCGACGTTTTCCTCAAACGGCCGCGTGGCGGCAAGGTGTATCCAGATGGACAAGTCAAACAGCGGCGTGTCGCGCCGTCAGATCGTCAGCGGCGCCGGCGTGGCCGCCGCGGCATCGGCAGCGCTGGCGGCGCCCGCCGTCGCGCAGGCACCCACAGCCCAGCCAGTCACTAATCCGACCGAAAAATATGCCAAGCCGCCATTCAAGAACCAGAAGCAGCCGTGGCCCGGCCTGGCCGGCAAGATGCAGCCCGTGCCGGACCATGGTGAAAAGACCTACAAGGGTTCCGGCCGCCTGCTGGGCCGCAAGGCGCTGATCACCGGCGGCGATTCCGGCATGGGCCGCGCAGCCGCCATTGCCTATGCCCGTGAAGGCGCCGACGTCGCCATCAACTACCTGCCCGACGAAGAGGCCGATGCC
The DNA here is from genome assembly GCF_017875235.1 of Asticcacaulis solisilvae. Lineage (GTDB taxonomy): Bacteria > Pseudomonadota > Alphaproteobacteria > Caulobacterales > Caulobacteraceae > Asticcacaulis > Asticcacaulis solisilvae_A. The sequence goes on from NZ_JAGGMI010000001.1 coordinate 666,865, forward strand.
CAGGAAGTCATTGCACTGATCAAGCAGGCTGGCCGAAAGGGCGTCGCCATTCCCGGCGACCTGCGCGACGAAGCCTTCTGCACATCGCTGGTGTCGAAGGCCGTCGCAGGCCTGGGCGGGCTCGACATCCTGGTCCTCAACGCCGCGCGCCAGCAAAGCAACGAGTCGATCCTGGACATTTCGACGGAACAGTTCGACTGGACCATGAAAACCAACATCTACGCGCCGTTCTGGATCATCAAGGCAGCGCTGCCGAACCTCAAGCCCGGATCGGTCATCATCGGCACATCGTCGGAACAGGCCGAGGAGCCGTCGGGCAATCTCTACGACTATGCCCAGACCAAGGCGGCGACGACCAACTACGTCAAATCACTGGCCAAGCAGCTGGGGCCGAAGGGCATCCGCGTCAACGGCGTGGCGCCGGGACCGATCTGGACACCACTGCAGGTCACGGGCGGTCAGTCGCCGGACAAGCTGGTCAAGTTTGGTGAGAATACCGCCCTTGGCCGTCCCGGACAGCCGGCGGAACTGGCATCGATCTATGTCCAGCTGGCGGCGACCGACGCCACCTATACGACAGGCGCGATCTATGGCGCCATGGGTGGCGGCAAGATAGGCTAAACCCTGCGCGTCTTCACGATCGGCACCTTGGGCGCCAGCATCTGGCCCTGCATGGCGCCGACGCCTTCGGTCGCCGACACTGGCGCATTGAGAATGGCGCGGACCACATCCATGCCTTCGACGACCTTGCCAAAGGCGGCGAAACCCAGCTTGTCGTCGGTGCCGTCCGGCCCGGCGTCAAGGAACGTCATATCGCCGACGCAAATAAAGAAGTCGCCCTTGCCGGAGCCCGCCGCCGCCCCGCGTACCAGCGAAATCGTGCCGTCGGTGTGCGAAAGGCCCGTCTGGCTGGTCGGTTCGTGGGCCACGGGCGCAAGCGCGCGCCGGCTATCACCGCCCTGGACGAGGCCGCGATCGTTCGGGCTTTTCATGGCGCGATAAAAGACGCTGGCATCAAGCTTCTTACTGTCGACATAGCGCAGGAAGTTGGCGGTCGTCAGCGGCGCGCGGCCGGCGTCGAGATCGAGGACAATGTCGCCCAGGCCGGTCGTCATGCGAATGCGCACCAGCTTTTCGGCTGGCGTCTCTCGCGCCTGAACCTTGCCGCCCAGTGCCGCCACGCCTGCCAGTGCCAGGCTGCCCGCCAGAAAATTCCGTCTCATGCGCGTCTCCTCTTGGCCGCACTATCGGATGTTCCAAGTCTGATCGCAAGTGCATTTTGTTCTTGATTTGTTCCGGTCGAGATTTTAGCCTTGCGCCATGCCCAAGGCCGTCACCCACCATCCCGAAGTCAACGACGACAATGCCGTCCTCAAGCGCACACACAAGGGGCGCGGCGCGGCGTCAAACCGGCCGAGCCAGCGCTTCCATGCCGCCGACAGATACGATGTGCACGACGGCTGGGACGATGGCTGGACGCACGAGGACCGGCGGCAGCTTGAACGGCGCAAGACGACCTTAAGCATCGACACGGCGCGCAGCATCATCAGCCGCAACACCTCGCCTGATGTCGGTTTCAGCCAGTCGATCAATCGTACAGGGGTTGCGAACATGGCTGCATCTACTGTTTCGCCCGGCCGAGCCACGCGTTCCTCGACCTGTCGCCAGGGCTCGACTTCGAAACACGCATCTTCCGCAAGCCCGATGCTGCGAAATTGCTGCGCGAAGAACTGATGGCGCCGAAGTACAAGGCCGCGCCCATGGTGCTGGGCATCAATACCGATGCCTACCAGCCGGTCGAGCGCACCGAAAAGATCACCCGGTCGTGCCTCGAAGTCCTGCTCGACCTGCGCCATCCGATCAGCCTGATCACCAAGTCGGCCCTGATCCTGCGCGACCTCGATCTGCTGGTGCCGATGGCCGCCATGAAGCTTGTCAGCGTCACCCTGTCGGTCACCACGCTCGATCGCGACATCGCGCGTGTCATGGAGCCGCGCGCCGCCACGCCCCAGCGCCGCATCGACACCATTCGCGCCGTTAATGCGGCCGGCGTGCCCGTGGGCGTGCTGGCGGCGCCGCTGGTTCCCGGCCTGACCTGCCACGAACTGGAAAACATACTGAAAGCCGCCGCCGAGGCCGGCGCCGGACGCGCCGGCTACACGCTGGTTCGCCTGCCGTATGAAATCAAGATCCTGTTCGAGGAATGGCTGCGCGAGCACTTTCCCGATCGGGCGCAAAAGGTGCTCAACCACATCCGCGAGATTCGCGGCGGCAAGCTCAACGACTCGGCGTTCGGCCAGCGCATGAGCGGCACCGGCGTCCACGCCGCCCTGATCGCCAAACGCTTCGACGTCGCCGTGCGCAAGTATGGCCTCGACCAGTGGACTTTTGAGAAGGATTTCAGCCTGTTTCGCGGCGGCGACCGCCAGCTGTCACTCTTCTGAGTCGGGCGCGTACGGGACCGGCTTGAGGCCAAGAAACGTCCAGTAACGCACATAGGCGCCGTCGCGCGTCAGCGTATTGTGCTCCGAACCCGGCATGCGGATAAAGGTCTTGGGCTGATTGGCCAGGGCAAACAGCCGCTCGCCGTGATGGAACGGGACCACAGTGTCGCGATCGCCATGGATGATCAGCAGCGGCATGTGGACGTCCTTGATGCGTTCATGGCTGCGGAACTGATCCTTCATCAGCCATGACACCGGCACGAAGGGATAGCGTTCGGACGCCACGTCGACCGTGGCGGTAAACGGCGCTTCCAGGATAAGCGCGCGCGCCGGGCGCTGGGTCGCCACATAGGTCGCGACACCCGTGCCCAGCGAATGGCCGTGGATGACGATGTCCTCAGGCTTGTAACCCTGCGCCTTCAGCCAGTCATAGGCCGCCACGCCGTCGGTGAACAGGCCCTGTTCGGTGGGCTTGCCGGTCGAGTTGGAATAGCCGCGATAGGAGACCGCCAGGTAGCCGACGCCTTGCTTGTGCATACGGATATAGCGCCATTTGCCCAGGTCGAGCGTGCCGCCCTGGCCGTGAAAGAACAGGAAGACCGGCTGTCCCGGTTGCGGCGGCTCGAACCATGCATTCAGCTTTTCGCCGTCCGGGGTAAGGAGCGTAACTTCCTTTATCGGCAATCCGCCAGTGTCGCGCGTCGCCGGCACCGGCTTGATTGTATAGAGGATGTTGCGCTGGTTGACATAGAGATAGCCGACCGCCGCCAGGTAGGCGATGGCGAAGACGGCGGCCAGAACGCCCAGCGCCATCGTCAGACGGCGCACGAAAATATTGCCCCTGGCAGCCATTCTTACCCTCCCCGCATCGCGATTTCCCTTCTGTAGCAGAGGTTTGTGACGGCGAAAACCACGACATCGTCAAACCAGTTTACAAAACAAACTAGTTGGCGTATATCGTCGTTATCGGACGTGATGTCCGTCATGGAAACAGGAGAGACCGCCATGACCACTTCAGTTGAGAGTACAGGAGGGCGCTGGCACGACCTCGACGCCGTCCGCGCATTTGCCCTGTTGCTGGGCATCGCATTTCACGGCGTCATGTCGTTCATGGAGCCGCGTTTCTGGATCGTCGGCGACGCCGTCACCGACCCCGGCGCCAACCTGGCCTTCTACGTCATCCATATCTTCCGGATGACGACCTTCTTTGTCCTGGCCGGCTTCTTCGCCCGCCTGCTGCTGCAAAAGCGCGACGGCAATGTCGGCGCCTTCCTTGGCAATCGCTTGAAGCGCGTCGGCATTCCGCTGGTCGCCTTCTGGCCGGTCGTCTTCGTGGCCATCGTCGCCATCATGATTGTCGCCAATATGCCGGCGCCGGGCACACCCGCAGCCGCAGCCCCGCCCCCACCGCCGCCGGGCTTTACGCTCCAGACCTTTCCGCTGACCCACCTGTGGTTCCTTTATGTCCTGCTGCTGCTCTACGCCGGCGCGGCGGTCGTCAAGATCGTCACCGACGTCACCCGCATCGGCGCGCCACTTGGCCGGATGCTCGACAAATTGACGGGTATGCTGACCAAGGCCGACTTCATCATCCCGGTCCTGGCCCTGCCGCTCTTCGCCGCCTTCTACTTCAATGACGCCTGGAACATGTGGCTGGGCATATTGACACCGGATACGGGCCTGTTTCCCAACACTATGGCGGTCGCCGGCTACACCACCGCCTTTACGTTCGGCTGGTGGCTGCACCGCCGCGCCGACCTGCTCGATCACCTGGCCAGCCGCACCTGGCTCTACGGTATCGCCGCGGCTGTCGGCACCTGGGGTTGCCTGACCCTGAACGGCGGCTCGGCGCCGACCGCCGAACTGGTCAAGGGTTCGGACCATGCCCTCTACTGCATCGCCTATCCCATGACTGCCTGGTCTTACGCCTTCTTCCTGATCGGCGGCGCGCGCATCCTGCTCAAAAACGAGAGTCCGCTGGTCCGTTACCTGTCGGATGCCTCCTACTGGATCTACATCGTCCACATCCCTCTGGTCCTGCTGTTCCAGTACCTGGTGAAGGACTATGACTGGCACATCGCCGCCAAGGTCGCCATTGTCCTGTTCGGCACGCTGTTGACCGGTCTGTTGAGCTACAGCCTGATCGTGCGCTACACTTTCATCGGCACGATTCTCAACGGCCGACGCCGCCGGAAAAAGACGCCGTCCGGCACCCTTCAGGAAGCCTGATGGTCCCTCCGGCTCTCTATCGCCAAAGCGCCTGCGTCGATTTCGACGCGGGCGCTTCCCACAGGAAGACGACGCGCATGAACGCCGAAGCCGAAAACGCCCAGAAGGACTTGGCCTTTCTCAAGGCCCTGGTCAACGAAGGCCCGAAGGCCCAGGCGACTGCCGGGCACGTCTTCATGGTCGCGGGCGTCTGCTATGGTCTGCAATGCGTGCTCTACTGGCTGCAGATCACCTTCAATCTGGCCTGGCCGCCGCTGGTCTTCCTGCTCGTGGGCTTCGGTCCCGTGGTTATTTTTACCGGCTTTATCGTCTGGATGCTGTGGCGTGGCCGCAAGGACAGCCAGCACGGCGTGGCGACGCGCGCCATGAATGCCGCGTTTGGCGGCGCGGGGCTGGCCAATCTCGCCATGTGCGTCGTCTTCGGCTACGTCTCGTCTAGTGAGAAGAACTTCCTGATCTGGCTGCTCTATCCGCCGGTGACCGCGGCCCTGCAGGGCGCCTGCTGGTATGTCGCCTATATGATCCGCAAGAAGCTATGGCTGGGCGCCGTGTCCGCCGGCTGGTTCGCCACCGCCATGGCGCTCGGCTTCCTCATTCGCGACACTGCCAATTACCTTCTGCTGTTGGGTGTCGCACTGTTTGTTCTGATGGTCGCGCCGGGCTATGCGATGACGCGCCAGGGGGACCGTCATGGACATCAATGAAACCCAAAAGGACCTGGCCTTCCTGAAAGGCCTCGTCAACGAAGGCCCCAAGGCGCAAAGATCGGCGGGCGAACTGTTCCTGGTCGGGGGCGTGGTCTACGGGCTGCAGTGCCTGACGAATGCCGTGCCGCTGCTTATGAAACTTGAGCTGCCGTCACTTTTCTATCTCGTCAATGGCATCCTGCCCACCGTCGTTTTCGTCGGCTGGATCATCTGGCTGGCGTGGCGCAACCGCCACGACAAGATGCAGGGCGTCGCGACGCGCGCCATGAACGCAGCCTTCAGCAGCGCCGGCCTCGCCAATCTCAGCATGTGCGTCGCCATCGGCTGGGTGTCGATCACCGAGAACAACTTTCTGATCTGGCTGTTGTACCCTGCCGTCGTCGCGGCCTTGCAGGGCGCATGCTGGTATGTTGCCTACATGATTCGTAAGAAACTTTGGCTGGGCGCCGTCTCTGCCGGCTGGTTCGCCACCTCGATAGCCCTGGGCTTCCTCATCCGCGATACCGGCAGCTACCTGCTGGTGTTCACGGCCGCCATGTTCGTTCTGATGGCCGCGCCCGGCTATGTCATGATGCAGCACAGTAAGGCCGACTGACCATGGCCGCGTTCGACATCAATCGCCTGGACGACGCCATCCACGGCCGCATGCGGCTGGGGATCATGGCGTATCTGGCGGATGCCGAAGCGGCCGATTTCAACGAGTTGAAGGACCTGCTCGACGCGACACAGGGCAATTTGTCGGTCCACCTGCGCAAGCTGGAGGACGCGGGCTATATCGAGATCGTCAAGAGCTTTCAGGGCCGCAAGCCGCTGACACGCGCGCAAATCACCCCGGCCGGGCGCAAGGCTTTCGCCGACTATCTGGAAGCTCTGTCGAAGCTGGTGGAAAAGCGCTGACGCCGCGCAGCAAAGTCGCGTCAGGTCTGATCATGCCAGACCTGGCGCTTTTTATTCCAGATGTGTGGAATATCAGCCAAACAGCGGCGGATGCGTGGCGGCGAATACGAGCATGGCCAACACCATCCAAAAGACCGACGCGAACGAGAAGGCATAGACCCAACCCATGGGGTTGCTGAGGGTCATGGTTTGGACTTCTTGCACGGACACAGACACGGCAGGTGATGGTTTCATTAGACTCAACGCCCCTTTACTAACGGTGAAGACGTACCTTTTATATGTCTCACCAAACTGGAATTCGCTTCCTCGTTGAAAAGCCTACATCGCAAACGTTTTCGACGCAAGTGTCGATTTCTTTATTTCGCGGTATTCCGCTCCATATGCGGTCTTAATCCCGGAATGTGGCCACAACATGATGTGTTTGCGATGTCCACTGCGTCCAAGCCGGGTCTGAAAATCCTTCCGACCGTCAGTTGCCGGATGGGATCAAACACCACTCATACCTTTGAATTAAAAGAAAATATTTTTCGCGCGCGTATCGCGACCTTGCGTCGCGAACCTGTCCTTTGCCAGCGATTTCTCCGCCCGAATGAAACGCTGCAATGTCGAAAGAACCATCGGTTCCAGCCGCCTCATGGACGTTATTTAGGGCGATAAAAAGCCGATACCGGATGATCTGTATACGTACAGCAAACGCATAAAGCCGATAAAAATGACAGCGGTCGCCAAAAAAGCGCGCCGGTTCAGCCACCCGATTCTTTGCGGTGCGGAAAAATTTGACGTTCCCGACAAATGTAACAACACGGTGAAGTGCGCCCACGCCCAACCTAGGGCCATCGACTCAGGATCAAATCATTGTTCAATGCGGCCGACCTTGCTAAAGGGAGCAGACATTTTCATATGGTACACAATGCGTTCCATACCCAAGCCATCTCCTGACACCCACGCCGACATCCTGGCCACCGGCGCGCGCGTGCTGCGCACCGAAGGCGAGGCCCTGCTGGCCTTCGCGCGAGGCCTGCCCGACAGCTTTGCCGACGCGGTCGAAACCATCCTGGCGTCCAACGGCCGCATCATCCTGTCCGGCATGGGCAAGTCCGGCCACATCGCGCGCAAGATCGCCGCGACCCTGGCCTCGACCGGCACGCCAGCCTATTTCGTCCATCCGGCCGAAGCGTCACATGGCGACCTCGGCATGGTCACGCCGGACGATGTCTGCATCGTCCTCAGCAATTCCGGCGAGACGTCCGAGCTCAGCGACATCATCGCCCATACGCGCCGCTTCAAGATTCCCCTGATCGGCGTCGCGTCGCGCCCGGGCTCAACCCTGCTCAAGGCCGCCGACATCGCCCTGACCTTGCCGAATGCGCCGGAAGCCTGCTCGATCGGCATGGCGCCGACGACCTCGACGACCATGACCCTGGCGCTGGGCGATGCCCTGGCCGTCGCCGTCATGGAAAGGCGCGGCTTCCAGCCGCTCGACTTCAAGGTCTTTCATCCTGGCGGCAAGCTGGGCGCGCAATTACTGCTGGTCAGCGCCCTGATGCACACCGGCGATGCCCTGCCTCTGACGCCCGAACAGACGCCGATGAGCGACACGTTATTAGTAATGACCGCCAAAAGCTTCGGCGTCGTCGGCATTACCGATGCAGCGGGCACACTGACGGGTATCATCACTGACGGCGACCTGCGCCGCAACATGACTGGCCTGATGGAAAAGACGGCCGTGGACGTCATGCACAAGGGGCCCTTGACCATCACGCCCGACGCCTTGGCCGCGGAGGCACTCGGCATCATGAATGCGCGCAAGATCACCTGTCTCTTTGTGGTCGAAGGCGACACGCCCGTCGGTCTGATCCATATCCACGACTGCCTGCGCGCCGGAGTGCAATAGCTTGAAAACCATCATTATCATTCCCGCGCGTTATGCTTCGAGCCGTTATCCCGGCAAGCCTTTGGTCGTGCTGACCGGCAAGGACGGCGTGCCGAAGTCGCTGATCCAGCGGTCCTGGGAAGCCGCCATGGCGGTCAAGGACGTTGCCGCGGTCTATGTCGCGACCGATGACGATCGCATCCGCGAGGCCGCCGAAGCCTTCGGCGCCAAGGTGGTTATGACAGCGGAAAGTTGTGCCAATGGCACCGAGCGCCTGGCCGACGCCTTGTCGAACCTCGATGAAACCGCCGATCTCTATGTCAACCTTCAGGGCGATGCGCCGCTGACGCCGGCCTGGTTCGTCGAAGACCTGATCCGCGAAATGAAAGCCAATCCTGACGTGCAGATGGCGACGCCGGTCCTGCGCTGCGATCACCAGACCCACGCCAACTTCGTCGAGGACCGCCTCAATGGCCGCGTCGGCGGCACGACGGCCGTCTTCGACCGCCACATGAACGCGCTTTATTTTTCCAAGGAAGTCATTCCCTATACGGGCCGCAGCTTCGGTCCCGACGATGTCGTTCCCGTCTTCCACCATGTCGGCGTCTACGCCTACCGTCCCGAAGCGCTCAAGGCCTATGGCTCGTGGCCGGTCGGACCGCTGGAAACGCTGGAAGGACTTGAGCAACTGCGCTTCCTGGAAAACGGCATGCCTATCCGCTGCGTCGAAGTCGACGGCCAGGGCCGCGTCTTCTGGGAGCTGAACAACCCCGTCGACGTCGCTCGAATTGAAAGTGTAATCTGATGTCCATCGCCCCCCAGCACGTCAAAACCCGCATCGTCGAGATCGGCAATATCAAGGTCGGCGGCGACGAGCCCTTCGCCCTGATCGCCGGCCCGTGCCAGATCGAAAGCCTCGATCACGCGCTGATGATGGCCGAGAAGATCGCCGAGGCCTGTGCGCCGACGGGCACGAAGTTCATCTACAAGTCGAGCTATGACAAGGCCAACCGGTCGTCGATCGGTACGGCGCGCGGCATCGGCATCGAAGAAGGTCTCGATATCCTGGCGGCGGTGCGCGACAGGTTCGGCTGCCCGGTCCTGACCGACGTTCACGACGCGCATCAGTGCGAACCCGTCGGCAAGGTTGTCGATGTCGTGCAGATCCCGGCCTTCCTGTGCCGCCAGACCGATCTCTTGCTTGCCGCCGGCGCCACGGGCAAGGCGATCAATGTCAAGAAGGGCCAGTTCCTGGCGCCCTGGGACATGCAGAACGTCGCCAAGAAGATTGCGTCTACCGGCAATGAGAAGATCCTGCTGTGCGATCGCGGCACCTCGTTTGGCTACAATACGCTGGTGACCGATTTCCGCGGCCTGCCGATCATGGCGCAGACGGGCTATCCGATCGTGTTCGACGCGACGCACAGCGTGCAGCAGCCGGGCGGCCAGGGCACCACCTCGGGCGGCCAGCGCGAGTTCGCGCCGATCCTGGCGCGGGCGGCCTGTGCGGTCGGGGTGTCGGCGGTGTTTATCGAGACGCACCAGGACCCGGATCACGCGCCGTCGGACGGTCCGAACATGATCTTCATCGACCAGATGCAAGCGCTGATCGGCACGCTGAGAGCGTTCGACGATTTGGCCAAGGGAAAGTAATGGGGTTTGGGGCCCGTGGCCCCAAGTCTTTTAAAATCAAAGAAAAAGCCTGCCCTTTTGGGGCAGGCTCAGACTGTTGACAAACCCCGTCTTTTTGGCGGGGTTTGTTTTTTGTCCGTTACTTGGGTTTGGGTATTTTTGGATGCCGGAGTTATGCGGCCGTGAGGGTGGG
>NZ_JAGGMI010000002.1 GCF_017875235.1 Asticcacaulis solisilvae
GTTCTGTGCAAGCCGGGTTCGATCACCCCGCACACCAAGTTCATCGCTGAAGCCTACATCCTGACGAAGGAAGAAGGCGGCCGTCACACCCCGTTCTTCACCAACTACCGTCCGCAGTTCTACTTCCGTACGACCGACGTGACGGGCATCGTGAAGCTGAAGGAAGGCGTGGAAATGATCATGCCGGGCGACAACGCCGAGCTGAACGTCGAGCTGATCACGCCGATCGCCATGGAAGAGAAGCTGCGCTTCGCTATCCGTGAAGGCGGCCGTACCGTCGGCGCCGGCGTCGTCTCGAAGATCATCGAGTAACCAGGGTCCGAGGGACCCTGGACCCGGACTCGCGACTGAGCTCATCAGAGCTCAAGCGGTGAGGGGACAGCCACAATAACAGAACCCCTCCGGTGCGAACCGGAGGGGTTTTTGTTTTGGCGCACCCTCTCTCCCTGTGCCGAAGGCATGGGAAAGGGTACGTCTCAGGTGATCCATTCACGCTCGAATGTCATTTATAAACGCTGAGAAGGGCACGACTTTTTGGTTCGCCTGTCGCCAACCGCCCATATCTAAACCGTAAGCCCGGAGCCCCTACCACTCCGACCAACATTTCCAGTCATCCATGACACCGGTGTCTTGCAATCATTCAGCAATCGTGACAGGCTCTGGCCAAATAACATAACGTCGGGGAAACGCTCATGCCTGCCTTACTGACGGCCGTCCGCGCCACCACACCACGTGTGTTGGACATTCAGACATGAGCGCGCTCATCGATGCTTTTGAGACGCACGACGTCGCCGCCATCCGTAAGGCGCTGACGGACGGAACCGACCCCAACGCGCCCATCGGTGGCAAGACGCCCTTTGTGTGGCTCTATGAAATGTACACCCGCTCACCGCATTTCGCCGAAGCCTTGCGAGTCCTCATCGACGCGGGCGCGCAAAGCCCCGACCCGTTGCTGACACCGCTGCTGCTCGACGACGCCGAAGCCCTTATCGGCAACCTGCGCCAGATCCTGGAGCACCGCTTCTATCTCGACTGCGCCTACACCTCGCTCAAAGGCGTCAGCGCGCTCCACGTCTGCGCCGAATACAACTCCATCAACTGCGCGCGGCTGCTGCTGGGCGCCGGCGCCAATGTCGACGACCTGGCCGACCTGCAGGACGACGGCACGGGCGGTCATTCGCCCATCTTCCACACCGTCAACAGCAATGGCGACCATTGCCGGCCGATGCTGGAACTGCTGGTTGACGAGGGCGCCAGCCTCGACATCTGCGTCGAGGCCCTGTCATGGGGGCGCGGATTTGACTGGGACACGACCCTGTTCGACGCCACGCCGCTATCCTATGCGCAATCAGGCCTGTTGCCCCAATTCCACCGCAGGCCCGAACAGATCTACGACATCATCAGCTACCTCTACCGCCGCAAGCACGGCACGATCGCGCCCATACGCAACGTGCCGAACAAGTATCTGAAGGGGTAGGCGGCGGCGCATACAACGCGGCGCTTATTGCTTTCTTATAAGCTTGACGCTTCATTGGATGGCGCTAGAGTCGGCCAATTATAAAAATGTCCGCGAATTCAGGGCATTCACGGGGCGTAGAGTAAAAATGGCGTCAGAAACTGATTCGCGTTTGATGCCACCCGATAACGATCTCCGCTTCCGCACCCTGTTCGAACAGGCGCCGTTCAGCGTCCAGCTCCTTGCCGCCGATGGCCGGACACTGGCCGTCAACCACGCCTGGGAAGCCATGTGGGACTCTGAAGGCGAACACCGCATGAAGACGCTGGTGCTCGACGGCTACAATGTCCTGATGGACCCCCAGCTGGAGACCAAGGGCATTACCCCGTACCTGCGCCGCGCCTTTGCCGGCGAGGCGGTGCAGATCCCGGCCATCTGCTACGATCCCGGCGATGTCGGCCTGCCTGGACGGCCGCGCTGGGTGAAGGCCTCGGCCCATCCCATTCGCGACGAAGCGGGCGCCGTCTGCGAAGTCATGCTGATCCACGAGGACGTCACCGCCCAGGTCGAATCCGAAGAGGCGTTGCGCTACGGCGAAGAGCGGCTGCGCCAGCTGGCCGACAGCATCCCTCAGCCAGCCTGGATGTCCGAAGCCGACGGCCGCGTCATATGGTACAACGGCCAATGGTACGACTACACCGGAATCGACCCCGACAGCGAGGACGGCTACAGCTGGCGCCGCGCCGCCCATCCCGATGAAATGAAGTGGATGCAGGACGTCCGCAACCGTTCAGTCGCCACAGGTGAGCGCGTTCACATCACCGCAAATCTGAAGGGCTGGGACGACGTCTACCGGCCGTTTCTCATCCTGATCGCGCCTTTGAAGGACGCGCAGGGGCAGATCCGTCACTGGTTCGGCACCGCCACCGACATTTCCGCCGTCCACGCCGCCCAGAAGGATTTGCGCGTCGCCGAGGAGCGGCTGCGGCTGGCGACCGAAGCCGGTGACATCGGCATCTGGGAGTGGGATACGGCGTCGGGCAGGATCATCTGGTCAGACCGCATTTACGACATCCATGGCGTCGATCGCGCGACCTTCGTGCTCAATGTCGAAAACTACACGGCCCTGATCCATCCCGAAGACCTGCCCGTCCTCTGGGGCCAAGTTGAGACCGCTTTGGCCGACAACAGCGGCTTTTCGCTCGAATTCCGCGCCGTGCTGCCGGACGGCGGCGTGCGCTGGCTGGCGACCTGGGCCAGGGTTGAACGCGTCGGCCTCGATGGCAGCCAGCGCCTAATCGGCGCGGTGCTCAATATCGACGCGCACAAGATCGCCGAACAGGCCCTGCGCGACGGCAGCCGCCGCAAGGACGAATTCCTGGCCATGCTGGCTCACGAGCTGCGCAACCCTCTGGCGCCCATCGCCATGTCGGCCGATCTCCTGCGCCTGCCCCGGTTCGATGAGGCGCGCGTGCGCCAGACCGCCGAGGTCATTTCGCGCCAGGTCGCGCACATGACCGAGCTGATCGACGACCTGATGGATGTGTCGCGGGTGACGCGCGGACTGGTCCAGCTCGACCGCGGCCTCCACGACCTCAAGGCGCTGGCCATGACTGCCGTCGAGCAGGTCCGCCCCTTGATCGAGACGCGCAACCATGTCCTGAAGACGCATATGGAGGCCGGTCCCGTCCACGTCGACGGCGACCGGACGCGGCTGGTGCAAATACTGTCGAACCTGCTGAACAATGCCGCCAAATACACCCCGCCGGGTGGCGAGATCGGCCTGGACGTGGCGGTCCGCGGCCGCAAGGCCGTTGTTACGGTCAGCGATTCCGGCGAGGGCATCGCTGCCGACCTGCTGCCTTTCGTCTTCGACCTGTTCACGCAGGGTCCGCGTACGCTCGATCGTTCTCAAGGCGGCTTAGGCATAGGCCTGGCGCTCGTCAAAAGCCTGGTCGAGATGCACGATGGTACGGTCGAGGCCAAAAGCGACGGGCCAGGGCAGGGGACGACCTTCACGGTGGTCCTGCCGCTCGACCTGACGGCCCAGATGCCGGCGGCCGTCACCCCGTCCGGCGCGACGGCCGCTTCGGCGCGGCGGCTGGTCGTGGTGGACGACAATATCGATGCGGCGCGCTCCCTGGCCATGCTTTTGGAGGCCAATGGCCATACGGTGGCGGTCTTCGATCATGCGCGGGCGGTCCTCGAAGCCGTGGAAAAATTGCGGCCGGACGTCTTTATCCTTGATATCGGCCTGCCGGACATGACGGGCTATGACCTGGCGCGGCGTTTGCGGGCGATGCCGGAATTCGAAACGGCCACGGTGATCGCGCTGACCGGCTATGGCCAGGCCAGCGATCGCGAGGAATCCACGGCGGCGGGCTTCGACCACCACCTGGTCAAACCCGCCGACCCACGAAAGCTGGAGGCGATATTGGCCGGGATCGGCGGAGAGGAGGAGGCCTCGTTATAGGTCTTCGCCATACCCACGCGGCGCTTACCCATGAATGGGGAGGGCGAAACATGTACAAAGGTAGTGTATTATTCGTCAGAGCTGGGCCGATACAGCGTGTTAATAGAAAGCATCTGTATCTGCATTTCGCCCTCCCCATTTATGGGGAGGGGGGACCGTCGCTTGCGACGGTGGGCGGGGCCTCTTGCAGGGCTTGCCACCGCTCAATAACCAGATTGATTACACCACCAGCAGTTTCATCCACGTCAGCAAGCAAATCGACTGCGTTGATCCGCTGGATGTAGATACCCTGCTCCATAAACCACTGATCGCGTTTTTCGTCATGCGCGCTGACAATCGCGAGTGTGAATTTCACCATCGACCTAAATACACAGCTTTGCTTTCGGGCAGTAAAAGTCCAAGACATAGGTGCCTATCGGATGCTGGTTGCGGAAAACCAGTTCGCTGGTTCGCTCTTTAACCGCAGCCATAACCATAGCTCTGGCTTCGTCAGTTGTTTACGCAACCGCCGGGCCTTTTTACTTATTGCGCCCTGCCTCAGAGTGCGTCTCATCTTTCAATGGCCCCGCCCACCATCTGCTCCGCAGATGGTCCCCCCTCCCCACAAATGGGGAGGGCGAAGTTATCTTTGGCAATCACGCCGTCTACTCAAAATAACTGCATCAAGGCGATGCCTCACCCGCCGAAGATGAACTGGTCCATGTCGATCGCCTTCACGCCCTTCAGCAGGATGCTGTCGCCAAGGCTGCCGTTGTCGCCGTAGCGGATCAGCAGGCCCTCGGCCGTACCCTGGATCCTGATGTCCGCCCGCGTCAGGTCCGCCGCCGAAAAGTCGATGACATCGTCCGCGCGGAAGTCGGCGATCACGTCCTTGCCGTCGCCGGGCGCGAAGATGAAGCGGTCGCCCCCGTCGCCGCCGGCCAGGGCGTCATTGCCGCGCCCGCCGATCAGCGCGTCGCGGCCGCCGTCACCCATCAGGTTGTCCGCGCCGTTTTCGCCGAAAAGCGTGTCGTTGTCCTGGCGGCCATAGAGGGTGTCATTGCCTTCGCCGCCATAGAGCCTGTCATGGCCGGCCATGCCATAGATCCTGTCGTTTCCACCGGCGCCTTCCAGCGTGTCCCGGGCCATGCCGCCGGACACGGTATTGTCGCGCCCGTTGCCAACGCCGCGGAAGGTCTCGTCACCCGTAAAGGTCAGGTCATTCATCCCGCCGGTGAGAATATAGGTCGTCTTGTTGGTCTCGATGCCCGCGCCGACGACCTTTTCATAGCGGCCCGTGGCGGGAGCGGGCTCGGGCGCCACCGCCGCGATGATCTGATCCTTGGTCAGGCTGGTGACGTTTTTGACGGTGATGGTGTCGCCGCTGGCGAAGCTTATGACCGTGTCCTTGCCGACCACCTTGAGCGTCAGGTCGGCGAAACTGACCTTCATCTTGCTGAGGTCGATCCTGTCCGTATTGCCGGCCGTCCGGCTGAAATCGACGATGATGTCGCGGCCGAAACCGCTGGCTTCGAACGCGAAGACATCGTCGCCCGCCCCGCCGGTCAGGCTGTCATTGCCCCTGCCGCCCAAGAGCTTATCCTTGCCCCCTTTGCCGCTGATGACGTCGTTTCCGGCGGTGCCGCTCAGCACGTCGTCGCGCTCGCTGCCGTTGACGGCTGAGGGCAGGGCCACGATCGCCTTGACGGCGCCGGTCAGCTTCGCGGTCAGGGATTTTGCAATGTCGTCGGCTTTCAACTGGTCGGTCACGACATTTGAGATAGTCAGGCCGGCGCGGTTGTTCTTCAGGTCGAACAGGAAGGCGTCGCCGCCGGCATCGGTGAATTTCGAATCCCTGATCGTCGCCCTGGCATCGGCGGCCAGCCAGACATTGGACGGATTGACCGAGTCGCCGCCATGGTAGCGGGGATCGATGCCCGTGACGTTTTCCAGTACGGTATCGTCGGCCCACAGGCGGAAATTGCGCGTATTGCCTTCGGCGACGGCATTGACCAGCGTGGTCTTTGACGACTTCAGGTCATAGCCGGCGTCGGTGTTGTTGTAGGCGTAGGTATTGATGAAGGCGACGTCGTAGACATTTTCCTCGGTCGCGAAACCGTCGCCATTCCAGTAATCGTTCACCGTATCGCGGACATTGCCCATGCGGGCGTCCTTGATGACGACCGCATGCACCGTGCCTTCCAGTTGCACGCCGGTGGCGAAGTTCGCCCCGTCGATCTGGCGGCTGTCGCCCGACACGTCCTCGATCAGGACGTTGTTGGTATCATAGCGCAGGGATACGACCGCCTTGGCGAAGCCCGTCACATCGACATCGCGGATGATCAGGCCCGACACGGTCGCGTCACCCCCGTCCGTCTCCAGATTGTAGACGAAGCGGTTGATATTGTCGGCGGTCATGTGCGCCAGCGAGATATCGCTGATCCTGCCGGCCAGCCGGAAGGCGGTGTTGACGTCCTCGAATGCCATGTTTTCGAACCTGAGATGGCTGGCGCCGTCCAGCAGGCGAAAGACCTCTTCGCCCGCTTCGGCCTTTGGCGAATAACGGTCGGCGCGGTTGCTGACAAAGGTCGCCGCCATGTCGGCGCCGGAGGACGACACACCTTTGATGGTGATGTCGGCTGACGCGCTGCCGCCGTGCGACAGGTTGATCGCCTTGGTGATGTTGTAATCGCCCTTGTCGGCGATGAGCAGGATGCGGTCGCCCGGCCTGGCCTTGTCGATCAGCAGGTCGAGCTGGTTCAGCGTCGCGGCATTCTTGAGCCCCGCGCCAGTCTTCAGGCCGCTGCCGGCCGGTGAAATATAATAGTCAACCATGTCTTTTCGCCCCCCGGCGACAGTCCTGCATGGCACGCAAAAACGACCAACAGCAATGCAGGTGCTGTATCTAAAGTTGCAAATGGAATGCGGTTTAAATTGACGGGCGAAATGGAGAGGCGCCCGAACAATAGGGGTAGGCTATACTTGGTAACAAATTAGGGCCAGAATTTGGCCGCAACCCGCATTACTGGATTTCTCCTCAGTTATGAAAAACCGCTGGCGAAACTCATCCGGATTCACCGGGCGAGATGTATTACGGTTAACGCGTATTAATTAAGAAACACTTTCGCCAGAGGAGCGAGCATTCCATATGCCGGGATGCGGCGGGAGGTGCGTGTATGCCTCCCACCCGCCGGTCAGGGCCGTGCGACCTTAAGCGCGCGCGTCCACCAGTTCAGGTCGTCGAACATGGTGTTCGCGGCCTGCGCCAGGTGCGGATAGTCGTCAAAGCTTTTGCCTTCGCGCCAGATGCCCAGGAATTCCGGCATGTTCATGTGCACCGCCGCCTTGACCGGCGCCATCTGCAGCTCGACACAGACCAGGCGCAGCTGCTCGATGGCCCGCGCCGCGCCGACGCCGCCGTAACCGGCAAAGGCGACGGCCTTGCGGTTGAATTCCCTGTAGGCATAGTCGAGCGCGTTCTTCAGCACGCCTGACATCGAATGATTGTATTCGGCGGCGATGATGACGAAGCCGTCATAGCGCTCAAGCGTCTGCGCCCAGCGCTGCGCCACCGGATCGGCCGGCGGGACGAACATCGGCGAGGCGGGCTCATCGAAGAAGGGCAGCGGGAAATCGCGCAGGTCCAGCAGGTCATAGTCGGCGTCGTCGCGCTGGCCGGCCATCTCCATCAGCCATCGCGCCGGCTGGTCGGCGAAGCGGCCCTGGCGGGTCGTGCCAATGAGGATGGCGATTCTGGGTCGGGTCATGACAGTCTCCAAGTAGTATAAAAAGAATACCTGGACTAATTATGTGACCGTGCTAAACCCCGCAAGAAGGCACAATTTCCATACCTGAGCACAACGGTTTCCCTTGGATACATCCGCTTTACCATCGCCGCATCATCCCCATAACCCGCTATCGGAGGCCTGCGTGCCGGCCAAGGCGGTGCTGTCGCGCGTCGGCGACAAGTGGAGCGTGCTGATCGTCATCGCGCTGCGCGGCGGGCCATTGCGCTTCAACGAGATCAAGCGCGCCTGCGGCACGATCTCGCAACGCATGCTGACCCTGTCGCTGCGCGGCATGGAGCGCGATGGTTTTGTCTCGCGGAAGGTGACGCCGACCAATCCGCCGCGCGTCGATTATGAGCTGACGCCGCTCGGCCATTCGCTACGCGGGCCGGTCGAGGCCCTGGGCCAGTGGGCCTATCAGAACCACGCCGCCATCCTGGCCGCCCAGGCCGCCTTCGATGCGCGCGCCCCGGAATAGCTAGAGCGATATGGCGAAAAGTGTGAAGCGGTTTTCGCCATAAATATCGCGACAAAGCAAAAACTTAGATCGGGATGATTGCTTCCATCTAAAATCGTTCCGATCTAGCTAACGCCCCATGCGCGGATCATAGAGCCATTTGCGGATCTTCGTTGCCCTTATCCCCGCTGCGTCGGCGTGCAGCGGATTGAGCAGGATATTGCATTCATCCAGCGTGATCAGCGACGGCACGCGCAGACAGGCCGATAGACCACTTGCGGCCCAATCGCTGCCGAACCGGATGCTGGCGCGGCCGGCGGGCAGGGCGTCCCAGCCGACCGGCGCGTCTTTGAGCGTCACCACTTCAGCCGCCGCCCAGACCGCATCCGGAATGTCGATCCGCACCAGGTAGCGGTTGAACGGCAAGGGATTGGCCGCCAGGTGCACGAAGGTCTCAAGGCAGGCCAGGGCGATGTTTTCCGAAGCATAGACCATGTGCGTTCCCGCCCGGTTCCAGCGTCCGCCGGTGGTCCAGGCGCCTGCGCCGGAGAGGTCGTCGGCTTCGTAGTCAGGCGTGTCGGTCGCGATGCGCCAGACGGAAACCGTCACGCGTAGGCCCCGCTCTGCATCCGCGCCAGGAGGGCCGCGACCATGCCTTGGCCTTCCATGGTGTCCATGTAGTCGACCGGCCGCCCGCCGCCCAATGCCGCGACGGGGGTCTGCAGCCAGCCGGCGACCCATTTGGCCGCGTCGAAGCCTTGGGGCGCGCCGGATTGCTCGACCATGGTCTGGACCTGGCCGATCAGCTTGGACATGCCGACGATGCGTTCGCTGTCCTCGGCCGACAGGGCCTCGCCCTTGCTCACCTTGCGGTTCAGCGTGGCGGTCGACAGGTTGAGGCTTTTCAGGACCGCGCCTTGCGAGACATCGAGCTTTTCGAGCAGCTTCTTGGCGTCGGTGGCGGGCACTCCGGCGCGGATCATCGCCACCCGGTCGGATGGATCGGACTGATAGACCCCGGCGAAATCGACCAGGGATATAGTCCATGTCTTCTTGATGCCGGGCGCTTTACGTGGGCGGGTGACCCTGACGGCAGCTTGCGATGCGTTTGTGCTCATGTGAGCAAATATATCGCTCATTTGAGAGACGTGCAAGCTATTGAATGCGCCCTTTGCAGACTATGCATGCCCCGGCCACCACTCGCTCCGCTCGCGGTCCCTGCGCCTGCAAGGGCAATACCCTCGCTGCGCTTACCCATAAATGGGGAGGGTGTAGAAAATTACGCCAACTCGCTATTTAAACTGGTGGAATGTCTCCTCTTTCGCCCTCTCCATTTATGGGGAGGGGGGACCGCCGAAGGCAGTGGGCGGGGCTTGCGGTGCTTGCCCCGCGCGCTAACCTTTCGGGCTGAAAAAACTGTTGGCTGTCAAGCGCCCGGTCCTCGGATCGTCGCTTAAGGCGGTGCCATCAAACAAAGCACAATGAAGGACATTGCTGCGATAGATCACCAATCGGTTGAAGCGCAACTCCACACTGTCGATCATCTCGTAATTGGGCGTATCCGGTCCGGCGAAGCCCGTCAGCCGCTCACCGTCCCGGTCGATCTCCTGTGCCACCGCCTGCATATAGCCGTCGCGGCGGCGGTTATCGATCGACTCGTACCCGCTCAGCCGATGCCGGAAGAAGGCCGTGCCGCCCGGCTGGTTCCTGCACAGATAATGGACCATGGCCAGGCTCATCGGATTGGGCTGGTCGAAGTGCGGGATGCGCTGCAACGGTTGAAACCGCTCAAACCCCCAGGTCGCCAGCGCATAAAAGCCATAGGCGATAAGCGCCTGGTCCTGCCGCAAACCGAAGGCGCGTTCGAACGACGGCTTCAGGACCGGCAACAAGGTCCGCAGATATCCCACGGGCAGGTCGGCATTCACGCCCGGATAGAAGGTGCCGTTGGGCGGCGCCCATGACGCATTCACGGCCGCGTCGACCATGGCCTCGGGGTCTTCCAGCACATCGTCGATGATCAGCAGCGGGTTCTGCTCGGCGCCGATGGTGCGCAGCTTTACGCGGGCATCGGGATTCAGCCGGACATCGGCGGCGCTGGTGTTGTTCATGGCCCAAGCTTATCCGATTTGCGCCCTGGCCGACAAAATAAAATTGGTATGCTTGCGCATGAGACCAGTTTGGCGGAGACTTCCAAAAAAAGGGAGGGCTAACCCATGGAACGCGTGCGCTTTACGTCGCTCGATGTCTTTCGCGGCCTGACGATCTGCCTGATGATCGTCGTCAACATGCAGGGGGAGGGCGCATACCCCATCCTCGGCCACGCCGACTGGTTCGGCTTCACGGTGGCGGACATCGTCTTTCCGTCCTTTCTGTTCGCCATGGGCAACGCCCTGGCGTTCGGCAAGAAAGACATGGCGCCGGGCGAATTCTGGCTGAAGACCCTGCGCCGCGTGGCGATCATCTTTGCCCTGGGCTATCTCCTCTACTGGTTCCCCTTCTTCAAGCACACCGACGCCGGCTGGGTCATGAAGCCCATCGAGGACACGCGGATCATGGGCGTCCTCCAACGCCTGGCGCTGTGCTACGGTTTCGCCGCCATCGCCGCGCGCTATCTGGGCGTGCGCGGCCTTATCTTGCTGTCCCTGGTCCTGCTGCTCGGCTACTGGGGCATATTGCTGGCCTCGGCGCCGCCCGAACTGGCCCTTACCAAGACCGGCAATATCGGCAACTATGTCGACCAGCTGATCCTCGGCAAGTCGCACCTCTATCCGTGGGACGAGGGCTTCGAACCCGAGGGCCTCCTCGGCACCATCCCTGCCACCGTCAATGTCATCCTGGGCTACCTGGCGGGGCTCTACATCCGCAAGCACACGCCCGGCCACTTCGTCATGATCCGCTTTATCGGTATGGGCGTGGTGCTGATTCTGGCGGCCCTGGCTTGGGGAACGGTCTTCCCGATCGGCAAGAAGCTGTGGACCTCGAGCTTCGTGCTCTTGACCGTCGGCATCGACCTGATCGTCCTGGCCGGCCTGATCGCCTGGATCGACCAGGCCAAACAGAAATTCGGCGTGACCTTCTTCGAGATATTCGGCAAGAACCCCCTGATCGTCTACCTGTTCGCCGAACTTCTGGCGGTCATATCGTGGCAGTTCGATATCGGCGGCAAGTCAGTGACGGGCTGGCTGTCGGGCAATCTCCAGGCCTATGTTCCCGGCGCGCCCGGCGCACTGCTGTTCGCGGTGCTCTACATGCTCGTCTGCTGGCTGTTCGCGTGGATTCTGCACACCAGAAAGATCGTTATCAAGGTCTGAATGGTTATTGAATCCGATAATTGACAGGACGCGGAGGGGCTCCGCGCCCTGTCTTTTTGTGTCATTCGTGAACACGTAACGCGTTGGCAACAAACCCTTTTTGCCTGCGCCAACTGCCTAACGACACCGTAACCATAACATCAATATCACAACTTTGAGAGGATGGATTCCTTCAAAATTTATTAGGTCATATCCGCTATGGTTGTGCCGGGCAGGGGTAGGAGAGAAGCAAAAATGCTTACAGGGTTAGCATCCCCAAAGTCCACAGAAGGTGTGTCGTTCGGCAACCCCGCCCAGTCCTGGGTCGAAACACGTACAGCCAGCCTGCGCCTGGCGATTTTTGCGCAGCATGGCGGAATGATCGAGCCGGGCACGGATATCTGCGCGGCGCACATCGCCCGGAACGACCTGAGCCTCCACACCATGGTGTCGAGCCGGGCGGTCTGGGCCGTCGAAAAGGAAGGCGGCCGGTTGGTCCCCAGTCCCGTGCACCATCATCCGGACAGCTTGGCCCTGGCCCGGAAATGCCAGACCATCGTCAGTATTCGCGGCCGCCACGCCTGCCACAACCGCACCGGCGCGGTCCGGGTCGACGGACTGGACGGCGCCCTGGTCGCCTCCCTCATGGACGCCCTCGCGGCCGCCGGCTTTGTCGTGCAGGACGCGCCGTCGCACAGCCCGGCGAAACAGCCGGGCGATATCTGCAACCGTGGCCAGCGCATGCGCGGCGTCGAGCTGGACATCAGCCACGAACTGATGTCGCACCTGCTCAACGACGCCGGCAGGATGGCGCGCTTCGCCGCAGCCGTACGGCATGGTTTTGAATCTGTTCTGCCTGAGTGCTGAAATCCGGATTCTTGGTGGTCGCATGCTTGGTCCGAAAAACCGGTTTCCACTTTTCGGAGCATGCTCCAACATAACAAAGTGATCGATTAGAACTTCAACGGGGAGCGGCTGCAGAACGCTTCCCGTTTGCTTGTTTATCACAAGTTTGCGAACGGGGATTCCTTCAAACCTTGTTAGCCATGCCGGCATATAATGGCCTGGCTAGGGGTTTTGGAGACTTTCAAAATGCCAGCGGGGTTCGTGTTAGAAAAGCCGGTCGAGACGGTTGCCTTCAGCAGTCCGGCCCAGTTCGCCGTTTCCACGCGCACGGCCAGCCTCAATGTCGCGCTGTTCGCGCAATATGGCGGACTGGCGGAACCGGGCACTGACATCTGTGCTCTGCGTATCGCGGGCGATGACCTCAGTATCCACACCGTCGTGTCGTGCCGGGCGGTCTGGGAAGCCGAAAATGGCGAGAACCGGCTGGTGCCAAGGCCTTTGCATAACCACCCCGACGGCATCGCCCTGGCGGAAAAATGCCAGAGCGTCATCAGCATCCGGGGCCGGCACGCCTGCCACGACGCCCTGGGCGAGGTCTGCGTCGACGGCCTGGACGCCGAGCTTATCGCCGCGCTTGGCCGGACACTTACCGGCTTCGGGTTCGTGGTGCACGACGAACCCTTGCAAAGCCGCGCCAAGCATCCCGATAATATCTGCAATCGCGGCCTGCGGATGCGCGGCGTCGAGCTGGATATCAGCCACGAACTGATGTCGCACCTGCTGAACGAAGCCGGGACCATGGCGCGCTTTGTCGCCGCGGTGCGGAGCGGCATCGCAAGGGTCCTGCCGGAAGCCTGAAGACTTGCGGCAATACTGGTTTCAGCCTTAAATGGCCCGCCGCACAAAGGGGGGGACGCATGTGGCCATTCAAATCAAAGCCGCTTCTGGACGCTGACACCGCGCACTGGCACGTCAGCAATTTTTGCTGGCTGCTGCGCAATCTGGCGCGGACGCCCATGTTCACCGATACGCGGCTCATCCTGCCGGCGCCGGGCTTTTTCGACACCGGCGGCGCAACCGGTCACGCCCAGGCGGAAGCCATCTTCGATCGGGTCAGGACCTATGCCGGCATGGGCGACTGGCCGGCCGAACTGGTCTCCGACGTCGAAACCTATGAGCGCAACACCGACCTGGTCCAGGCGACCAGCCGCCATACGCCGCTTGGGCTATTCATGGCCGACACCGACAATATGGTCCGTATCGCCTATGCGCCGCGACTGCTCAAAACCCCGGCCAACCTGATCGCCACCCTGGCCCATGAACTGGCGCACTATGTTGTGCATTCGATACATGACACCCTGCCGTGCGGTCCCGCCGAAGAGGAGTTCCTGACCGACCAGACGGCGTGCTTCCTGGGGTTCGGCGTCTTCATGGCCAACAACGTCCTGGCCTTCGAACAGTGGCGCGACGACGGCACGGGCACGCAGGGCTGGAGCACCAGCCGCAGCGGCTACCTGCCCGAAGCCGATCTTGTCTTCAACCTGGCGCTTTTCCTGACGGCGAAGGACCTGCCGGCCGACGACGCGATGAAGTATCTTAAACCCCACCTGGCGGGGCACCTGAAGACGGCCCTGCGTGACGCTGAAACCTATAAAGCCGAACTGGCCGAGGCGATCGCCACGGCGTTCTGACGGTTCGGCAGAAAAGAGATATAACCGCGAACCTCACGAACAGTCCAATTTCTGACGCAGCGTTCGTGTTTGTTCGTGAGGTTCGTGGTTATTCTTATCCCGCGCAGCCGGCCATTTACCAAACCCGCCGGCCATCCCCGACTGAAAACTTACGGCCTTTCCGGTTAGGCTCCTCCCGTTTTCAGCCCTCGAAGAATGCGAGGATACCATGGCATTACGCCCCTATTGGAGCGGCACCATCCGCGTGTCGCTGGTCTCACTGTCGGTGGACATGTTCACGGCGCTCGATTCCGGCCGCAAGATCGCCTTCCACCAGATCCACAAACCGTCGGGCGAGCGCGTCCGTCAGCAACTCGTCGCCGGCGGCGAGGTCGTCGAACGCGACGATATCGTCAAGGGCTACGAGGTCGAAAAAGGCGAATACGTCCTGTTCGAACCCGAAGAGATCAGCGACCTGAAAATCCCTTCCAGCAAGGCGATGGAGCTCAGCCGCTTCGTATCCTACGCGGACGTCGACGCTATCTGGTTCGACACGCCCTATTACCTGGCGCCGTCGGGCAAGGCGGATCTCGCTACCTTCTCGATCATCCGCGATGCGATGCGCGAACTGAAGGTCATGGGCCTGGGCCAGATCGTCATCAGCGGCCGCGAACGCCTGTGCGCCGTCAAGCCGTGCGGCCAGGGCCTGCTGCTGGAAACGCTGCACTATCCCGACGAAATCAAACGGTCCGGTCACTTTTTCGGCGACATCAAGGCCGTCACCGCCGACGCCGAGGAGGCGGACCTGGCGAAGGAGCTGATCAAGCGCAAGGTCGGCGCGTTCGAACCGGACGCCTTTACCGACCACTATACCGAGGCGCTGCAGGAGCTGGTCGACGCCCGCATCGAAAACCGCGCTCCGGTGGTCGAAAAGGACAAGCCGGCGCCCAAGGTGGTCAACCTGATGGACGCCCTGCGCAAGAGCTTGGCCGAGGGCAAGCCCGCCGCCAATGACGCCAAGCCGTCGCCCGCGAAGAAGCGAGCCAAGAAGGCGGGGTGAGGGCGCTCCTAGGTGTGGTAGGGCACTTAACTCGCCCCACAGGTTGCAGACGTATGCGTACTCGCGCCGTTTAACTTTAGGCTTGCATTGTGCGCCGCAAAATGAGCTACTTAATCCGTGCCCGGCGTTGCCGTATGCGGTTAGCCCGCGTTTGTAAGCCTACCCTTGGGGGTTTCTCTTTCGCGTCCGGCAGAATGCCTGTCATGGGACCATGAAACAATGAAGCCTGCGACTTTCGGCGCCATCTTATTGATCCTCACGGGCTTGGCCTGCCCGGAAATCGTTGCCGCGCAAGCTGTGGACGCGCGCGATTCCGGACCCTACTGGCCGGCCGCCAAGCCCTTGCCGAAAACGTCGAATGAACCGCTTGGCCGGATTTGGACGGTCGCCGGTGACACGGACGGCGGCAAACCCGTTGCTAAGCCCGTTGCGAAACCCAAACCCAAGCCTCAGGTCCAGGCAAAAACAGACGCCAAAAGCGCGCCCAAGGCGGCATTGAAGAAAGCTTTCAAAACGCCATCGAAGCCCGCACCCGCACAGGCGGTTCAGTCAAAGGCGACCAAGCCGAAGCCGGCTGCCCAGCCTGCGCCCGTGAAGGTGCAAAAGCCCACATCGGCGCCGACGGAGCCCGCGAAGACTCCCAAGCCATCACCCGCCGCCCCGTCGAAGCCAGTGCCTGCACCGCCAAAACCCGCCGCGCCGGTTCCACCCAAGGCTCTTCCCAAGGCCAATACATCCGCCAGGTCCGTCCCGGCCACGTCCGCCGCCAGCACGGCCGACGCCATCATTCTCGCCGACGCGCAAAAGGGCTGTACGGCAAAGGACGCCAATGCCTGCCTGATCCTGGGCCGGATGTACGTCACCGGCACCGTCGCCGCCAAGGACGAGCCCGCCGCCGCCCGGACCTTCAAGCAGTCGTGCGATCTTGGCAACGGCGCGGGCTGCCATGCCCTGGGGATGATGTACGAGAAGGGCGCGGGCACGGCCGCCAATGCCGGTGAAGCCGCGCGCTACTACAAGATGGCCTGCAAGCTCGGCAATACATCTGCATGCAAGAGCGCGGGCAAGACCTCCGGCAAGGTCGTCGGCGCCAGGTTCAACCTCGGCGAGCTGCTGTTTCCGAAAAGAGCCCCTGTGTCCTGACGGGCACAAAAGTCCGACAAATGCCTTCCCATCTTTCCGGACACGTGGTAGCGCTATCATAGCAGCGGTGAACGCTGACCGGAACCGCCACTGAAACGGCGGACAGGCAAATGGGAGTGACATATGATATCCATAACGCGCGCCGCCGCGACATCCCTTTCCGCATTGGCGCTTGGCTTCGTCCTGATGACGGCTCCGGCCACGGCCGGTGAGCCTGTCATCACGGAACGCATCACCGTCCACGGCACAGCGCTGGAGGGCAATCTCGAAGGCAATCCGGCCGACCGCAAGGTCATTGTCTACCTGCCGGCCGATTACCGCACCTCAAACAAGCGCTATCCGGTCGTCTATGCCCTGCACGGCTATTCGATCGACAACGAAAAGTGGACGACCGAGATCAGGACCCCCGCGACCATCGACGGCGCGTTCGCCGCGGGCGTCAAGGACATGATCGTCGTCCTGCCCGACAGCCGGACACTGCACAACGGCTCTATGTATTCGAATTCGGTGACGACCGGCAATTTCGAGGATTTCATCGCCAGGGACGTGGTCGGCTATATCGACAGCCATTACCGGACGCTTGCCACGCGCGACAGCCGGGGCCTGGCTGGTCATTCCATGGGCGGCTACGGCACGGTCCGCATTGCCATGAAGCATCCGGAAGTCTTCGGCGCCATCTACGCCATGAGCCCGTGCTGCCTGGGCGTGCGCGGCGCGCCGCCGGCGGAAACCTCGGCCCAGCTCGAAGGTCTCAAGACGCCCGATCAATCGGTGAGCCTCGGCTTCATGCAACGGGCGACGCTGGCCACCGCTTCGGCATGGTCACCCAATCCGAAAAAGCCGCCCTTCTATCTGGACCTGCCGACCAGGGACGGCGTCGTGCAACCCGACGTTCTGGCGCGCTGGGCGGCCAATTCGCCGCTGGCCATGGTCCATCAGTACATTCCGGCCATGCGCAGTTTCAAGGCGATCGCCTTCGACGTCGGCGACCGCGACGGCCTGAAGACCGACACCGAAGCCTTGCACAAGACCCTGAACGACTACGGCGTCGCCAATAGCTTCCAGCTCTATGACGGCGACCACGTTTCGGGCGTGGCCGACCGCTTCCAGAACCATGTGCTGCCGTTCTTCGACCGCAACCTGATGTTCGCACCTAAGCCCTAAGCTTGTAGCGTCCGCGCGCGTCCAGAACGACGTCCTTAACCTCACCGGCGATGCGGAGACGTACAGCGGCATTGGCCGGGCCTGTGACGCCAAGCGACCGGACCTTGCCGGCCGCCCACGCCATATCGACCGACAATCCGCCACGTGCGCGCACACCCTTGATCTCGCCCGACGGCCAGGCCGAGGGCAGGGCGGGCAGCAAGCGGACCTCGCCGCCCCACGACTGGACGATCATCTCCAGTATGCCGGCGGCGCCGCCGAAATTGCCGTCGATCTGAAAAGGCGGGTGGGCGTCGAACATGTTGGGATAGGTGCGTTGCGGCCCAAGCAGCGCCTTGAGGATGCCATGGGCGCGCTCAGCGTCACCCATGCGCGCCCACAGGCACAGCCGCCACGCCGTCCCCCAGCCGGTGGCCAGGTCGCCGCGATTGTCGAGCGTCACCTTGGCGGCCCTGATGAGGTCCGGCGTGTCGCGGACATTGGCCTGCGAACTGGGGTAGACGGCATAAAGATGTGAGACGTGGCGGTGGTGCTGTTCCGGCGCCTGAGCGTCCCAGTCTTCCAGCCATTCCTGGAACTGGCCGCCGGCGCCGACGCGATCGGGCGCGATCCGTGCGCGCGTCGCGGCGATCTGACCCAGCAGTTCGGCATCCTGTCCCAGGAGCTTTCCGGCTGCCACGGTGTGGTCGAACAGGTCCTTCACGATCTGACGGTCCATGGCCGGGCCGATGGCGACCGATGAGCCGAACGGATGCTGGTTTTCCGGCGAAACCGATGGCGAGGTGACCAGGCCGCGCCCCTTGGCGTCCTCGACCAGGGTATCGAGGAAGAAGAGCGATGCGCCCTTCATTACCGGATAAAGCCGCGCCAGCACCTTCGGGTCGCGGGTGTAGTCGTAATGGTTCCACAGCGTGTTGCACAGCCACGCCCCGCCGCACGGCCACAGCCCCCACATCGGCCCGTCGATCGGCGCGGTCGCCCGCCAAAGATCCGTGTTATGGTGCGTCACCCAGCCGCGCGCTCCGTACATGACCTGGGCCGTCCTGACCCCCGTGACCGACAGGTCCTCGACCATACGCAGCAACGGTTCCACACAGGCGCTCAGGCCCGCCGGGTCGGCCGGCCAGTAGTTCATCTCTGTATTGATATTGACCGTGTACTTGCTCTGCCACGGCGGGTTGGTGCCTTCGTTCCAGATGCCCTGGAGGTTGGCGGGCTGCGTCCCCGGCCGCGAACAGGCGATCAGGAGATAGCGCGCATAGGCGAAATAGAGCGCGGCCAGCGCCGGATCGACCGAGGTCTCCGCCGCGGCGATGCGGCTTTCGGTCGGTTGGCCATCCGCGCCGTGGCCGCCGAGATCGAGCGACATCGTGCCATAAAGCGCCTGATGATCGGCGATGTGGGCGCGTTTCAAGGCGGCGTAGGACTGGCGCGCGGCGGCGTCGGTCTGGGCGCGCACCCTGGCGACCGGCTCACCGGAAACATCGTCATAGCCCATAAAACTGGTCGCCGCCGCGATCTGCAGCGTGACCTTGCTGGCGCCACGCACGATCAGCCGGCCATTATCGACTGTGACCTGGCCGTCCGACACCGCCTTGACGCGCATCGCATAGGTGAGCCGGCCCGGCGTATCCGGCCCGTCCTCGTTGCGGCCGGTGAACAGGATCGCGCCATCGCCATCGGCCACGCCCGCGCGTCCTTCGATGGACTCCTTGTGCAGCCAGTCGGTCTCCTGGGCTTCGGTCAGCTTGGTCGCCGATCCTGTATAGGCGGGCGAGGTGTACTCAACCCTGCGTGGCGCCCGCCAGTCGAGCGCGAAGTCAAGCCCGCCCTTTGGCCCTTCCAGCCGCAGCACCACGACCTGGGCAGGCGCCGACGCAAAGGTCTCACGCCGGACCGCGCCACGCGCCGTCCTGAAGCGCGTCGTCGTGACCGCCGTCTTCAGGTCCAGTTCGCGGTGGTAACCGCCGGACGGCGTCTCCGCACCATCGAAGCTCAGCAACAGGTCGCCGAGGGTTCCGTACGACATCTGCCACAGCGGCTTCGCCATGACCTTGGCACTGGCCACGTCGGTCGCTTCCTTGAATTTTCCGGCCTCGAGCAGGCGGCGCACTTCGGGGATCCCGGCCCTGGCGTCGGGATTGACCGGATCGTAAGGCCCGCCGGCCCACAAGGTATCCTCATTGAGCTGCAGGCGTTCCTGGGCAACGCGGCCAAACACCATGGCCCCCAGACGGCCATTGCCGACCGGCAGCGCTTCGTCCCACGTCCCGGCCGGACGCTGGTACCACAGCCGCTCAGGTTGGCCCGATGCCGCCAGCGCTTCACGCGGCAGGCCCGAGGCAGCCACAAGGGCGGCTGCGGCCGTCATCAGCCCGCGGCGGTGAATATCTGTCATGGTGTTGCTCCAACCCGTTTTTCTTATTTCCGTAAGTGGAAATTATTTTCTTATGTAAAAGAAGCAAGCGTTTTTTTATGGCGCTTCCACGATTTAGCGCCGTCCTTGAGAGCGTCACAAAACCGTGTCGAACCTGTCCTAGAGGAGGGTAACCGCATCCTCAGGAATCGTCCATGCACCGCCGCCTGCTTGCCCTCTGCTTCGCTGCCGCCATCCTGCCTGCTTGCGCAATGGGCGCCGACAAAAGCCAGAACATCTATTATGTCACCGGCAAGGAACAGCTGGAAGCCGCGCTCAAGCGCGTGCCCAATACCGGCAAGGCCAAGAATGTCATCCTGTTCATCGGCGACGGCATGGGCATCAACTCGGTCACCGCCGGCCGCATACTGGCCGGCCAGGTGCGCGGCGAGACCGGCGTGACCTACCAACTGGCCTTCGACCAGTTTCCTTACACGGGGCTGTCCAAGACCTATTCGACCGACAACCAGGTGACTGACTCGGCCAACGGCATTTCGGCCATCACCACGGGCGTCAAGACCATCAATGGCGGCGTCGGCGTCGACGGGTCGGCCAAGCGCAATGACTGCCCGACCAGCCTGAGCGGCCACGTCCGGACCATCGCTGAACAGGCGCGTCTGAAGGGCCTGTCGGCGGGCGTCGTCACCACGTCGGGCGTCACCGACGCGACGCCGGCCGGCGCCTATGGCCACGTCTCCACCCGCAACTGGCGCTCAGACGCGGAACTGCCGGAAGCCGCCGCAGCGGCCGGCTGCATCGACCTGGCGCGCCAGGCGGTCGAAGCGCCCGCCAACATCCGCATGAACGTCATCATGGGCGGCGACCTGGCGCGCTTCGTGCCGGTCTCCGCGGGCGGCAAGCGCAAGGACGGCCGCGACCTAACCCAGACCTGGGCGAAGCAGACCCGGACGGCCCGCGTCCTGCGCAGCGAAACCGAGCTGAAAGCCTTTGACCCGAAGTCGAGCGACCACGTGCTGGGCCTGTTCGCGCCCGGCGACCTGCCGTCGCAGCTCGACCGCGCCCAGTCGCCCGACAATCCGAAACTGGCCGACATGACCGACAAGGCGATCAGCGTGCTGTCGCGCAACCCCAAGGGCTATTTTCTGCTGGTCGAAAGCGCCTCGATCGACAAGTGGCACCACGTCAATGACGCCAGACGTGCTCTCCACGACGTCGAGGAACTGTCCGACGCCGTCGCGGTCGCCGCCGCCAAAACCAATCCTGAAGACACGCTGATCATCGTCACGGCCGACCACAGCCACGGCGTGACGCAGTCGGGCTATGCGAGCCTGGGCGAGCCGATCCTCGGCCTGGCGCGCATCGACGGCCAGGCCATAAAGGACGGCAAGGGCCACCCTTACGCCGTCATCAATTATGCCACCGGTCCTGGCGCCGACCATCACGGCGAGGACGATCCCGAACTGAGCCAGGATACGCTTACCGCCGGCGAGAAGCATCCGGCCCTGGTGCCGATGACCAGCGCCGCCCACTCGGGCGAGGACGTGCCGGTCTATGCCCGCGGCCCGCAGGCGCATCTGCTCACCGGCGTCAACGAGTCGAGCTACATCTACCAAGTCATGGCCTATGCGCTCGGCATCGACGGCCCTGCAAAGACGGCGAAGTAGACCGCCTCTTCGAATCCGCCACAATATGCGCCTGCATAAGCCGAAGGTTGTCACCAGTGTGTTGGTTACTCCCTCATGCAAACTCGCCGACTGCCACACCGTCCACACCACGCACAGAGCCGCCACCGTTAATATCTTACACGGCGGCGCAAAGATCGTGGTTCTGGACAATGTGCACCTGCCCGACCACTTCAGCCTGTGGATCAAGGGCGAAAGCGAATCTCGCCATGCCAGGTCGTGCGGCGGCATGGCTCGGAGTTGGACCTGAAGTTTTGGCCAAAGCGGAGATGCGCCAAGCGGGTAAAGGAGGCCAAAATCTGCCGAGACCTAAAGATTGAAAGTTCGCCATAAATCCATATACCGATAGATATATGCCGGTTGATTCAGGTAAGGCTATGGCCATAAGTCGCGAACAAATTATCCAATTGTACAAAAGCAACAAACTACTTCGCGCGTTTTCAATCCGTTTTGAGCGATTGAATTCCACCGAGATGGCTGGACCGATAACCTTGTGTATCGAAGCTCACAATTCGGGTGATATAAATTTGCTTTCTCTATTAGAGAGTCCGGAATTTGACGAGATATCCTCACGAGACTTCTTTGCAATACAACAAGTATACATAAAGCTTATTCCGGATCTAAATGCGCCGGTGGACGACATGATGCATTGTGTTGATGTGTTGGTCGCAAAGGCTGGCGACGACTTGGCCGGCAATCTACCATTCACAGCCTTTACGACTTGGTGCGCAAATGACCTCCAACGCGCTTATCATATTGTGGCCGAGGCTGTTGATGGGAATAATTTAGCGACCGACCACTTGTCATTTGCCTTAGAAGCGTTGGACGATGTCACCGAGGCAAGGCGGATAATGCTAGCTTTCAACGGCAACCGCCGACTAGCCGCAATCACGGCATTGGGTCGAATTTCACACAATGACCTCACAACTGTTAAAGAGACAATCGAACAATTCACTAGTGTTGTGAGTGACGACCAAGATGAGCCTACTCTTTCCGCGTTAATGGGGGTACTGCCGAAAATATTGGACGGGATAGGGACTTTTGAAGATGCTGGTGCTACTGAACTTTTATATGCCGTAACAAGGTCACACGCTGACGGAGTTCTTCATTGGGTGGCGGCAGGCTTATTCTCACATTCAGCAGTCTTCACAAAGCAGGCCCTAAAAATTGCTTTTGATGCCTTACGAAAGCTGAAGCGTTCCAATAAGGGAACGGTGGACTACCTCGATACAGCACTAAGCCAACTCATGCATGGTAACGCGTGCAGTGAAGTTACCGAACTTGTTAAAGACCTTCTTTTAAACTCCGATCAAGGGTTCAAAATTTCTGACTTTGATAGCTTTGGCGGTGCGTTAGTCAGCACGAATCAAGCGCACTTCCATAAAACCCTTGTTGCTTGGCTAGGGTCGGGAAATCAGCAACTTTGTAAAGCTATATCTGAACTCCTGCAGAGTATAGAGGATGGAGGCGTTATCATTGACATACCGGCTGAATTTCTTCCTGAGGAACCTGCGCTACAATTTTTTCTCGCCCGAAAGGCGATTGGCTTCTTTTTTATTTCACCAGTAACGGCGGCATCTATCCTAGTCTCAATTCTGCGTGTGGCTCACAAAGATAGTAGATCAGATTTGGAAGACCTCCTGTTCGATCCGATGCAAATCAACTATGGTGGTGACCTTAGCACTTATCTAAAATCTATTGCTCAGGACGATCTCGCCTTCGATAGCGTGCAACGCAGTATCGAGCGTCGCGAAGCATATATAAATGGTCTGGATCAGGCTGGGGTCATTAAGGAGCTTCACCCGTCACAAATGCAACGTGACCGCGCGCGACGAAAATCGAACGATGAAGTCCGCCGTTCTTTCAAGGACGCACAGAAAAAGTCCGTTTTCCTAAACCTCGTGAAACGTTCGGTACTATTACACGGCCGGAAATCTGTAAGCATGGTTTATGGGCCGGGCGGTGAAAGTCGTCCTATGGAAATTCAGATGCAAAGTCACGGCGTGTCGGCTGAGTTTCCTCGACTTTCGGTTATTGACCCAATCGGAATTAACTACAAAATTCGTTCGTTTCGTGTTGAGCAACTTATAGATGAAGCTGATCATTCGTGAATATCTTGCGTCGTTACGAGAGCGCGACGAACTTGACGCCATACTGCCTGATCTTCTAAGCGAAATGGGCTTCACTATTATTTCCAAGCCAGCCAGGGGCACCAAGCAGCATGGTGTTGACATTGCAGCCGTGGGCTACAACGAGGCTGGGGAAAAGTGCGTATACCTCTTTTCTGTGAAAAAAGGGGATCTAACTCGACAAGACTGGAATGTCGGAAACCAAGCCTTACGCCCCTCTTTGGATGAAATCCAAGATGTGTACATACCATCAAGCATCCCCGTCGAGTATGTCGGTCTAAAGATAATTATCTGTCTCTGCTTCGGCGGGTACGTAAAGGAGACCATTCGTGCTGACGTTTCCGGTTATCAAAAAAAGCGAACGACTGATGACCTATCTTTTGAAGAATGGAATGGCGATAAAATTGCCGGTTTAATTTCAGAAGGTATACTTCGGGAAGAAATGTTACCGAAGGACCTACGGTCTCATTTTCAAAAGTCCGTAGCTCTCGTCGATGAACCCGATATTTCCTACAAGCATTTTTCGAGCTTAGTAACTCAACTTCGCCAAATAGGTGGCGAAGAAAGCAAGCGAGTTAGATCGGCGCGTCAAATCTATATTTGCGTCTGGATACTGTTTGTGTGGGCGCGTGATGCCGAAAATGTCGATTCCGCTTACCGTGCATGCGAACTCGCCATTTTGAATGTATGGGAACTGGTTAAACCGTTAATTGAGAACGGTGGCAGCGACAACGAGGAAATAACTAAAGTTCTATTCCAACTTGTTCAGCTGTATCAAGTTATTGGTGCCGAGTTGATTGGCAAGCGCATACTGCCTTATTCCAACAAAAGACACAGTCTTTCCGTTGCTACACATTCACATTCACGGATAGATGTGAATTTGAAACTGTTTGATATGCTTGGGCGTCTGGCAATGATGGGTTTAATTCACCATTGGCTGAACGAGCATTTAGAGATTAATTCTCCCACGCACATACAAGGTCTGACTTCATTGGTCGGATCAGCCTTCGACATCATCGAAAACAATCCGGCGCTCTACCTCCCTTGCCACGATGCACAGGCAACCAGTATCGCGCTATTCTTGTTACTTTGTCTTGCAAGCGGAGCACACCAAGAGCGGTGCGAAAAATGGTTAGTGCAGACTTCGGCGAGATTAAATTATTCTGTTTTGACCCAGGTTGACTATCCTACAATATCAATCGAGTACGAAGACCTGTTGATTCATCCCCGAAGGGACGAGGGGTATTTCAAGGAAGCGACGGCTGGAAGCACATTAATTCCTTTGCTTGCCTGTTGGCTAAACGCTTTGGGCCACTTCGATGTAGTAGCGAGCATGGAGAAAATGGTCGGAGAAAAACTCGATCACACGACCATGCAGCTTTGGACTGCTGATGCCTCGTCAGAAGTGCACATGTATGTCAATTCTGATGAGCATGGCTTAGGGTTGTGTGACTTACCCATTAAACCAGGTACCACTTTGGCAGCCGTCATTTCGGAGCTATGTGGAACGGATAAAGGCTTTGAAAGTCTCTCCGCTAATAAGACTGGATTCTGGCCAATCATACTGATGGCCTGCCGGCATTGGGAGTTGCCCGTTCCGCCAAATTTTTGGTTGGAATTTAGTCTCTTCACCAACAAAGACTAAAACTATACTGGTGGCGCCAGCTAATCCTTCATTCCAACATAAAAATCCGACCATCAGCGTTCTTCAGCGGCGCCGGATAACGAAACGGCTCCAGCCCTGACGACCGCGTCCAAAAGACCAGGAGGGAGGTTTTCGCCCGGCGTCAACCACACGGCGGCGGAAGGGGTTTACGCGCGGTTATCGACCCAAGCTCTGATGTCTTAAGAACCAGCCAGATTGTGATGAGTCTTGCCCTCGATCGTAATCAATTCTGCCTCCAATAGCTGAGCTGTCAGATAGGCGGGCTGCGGCGACAATCACCTATTCGGCAGACTGTCGCGATTTTTATCTCCTTAATTTAACACTTGCGTTAATTAACACATA
The DNA here is from genome assembly GCF_017875235.1 of Asticcacaulis solisilvae. GTDB lineage: Bacteria > Pseudomonadota > Alphaproteobacteria > Caulobacterales > Caulobacteraceae > Asticcacaulis > Asticcacaulis solisilvae_A. Next base: position 25,526 of record NZ_JAGGMI010000002.1, read on the forward strand.
TGTTAAATATGGACTATGGACACGCTCTCACAAACCCTTTCGGCCCTGGCCGATCCCACCCGCCGCGCCATACTGGCCCAACTCGCCCAGGGCGAAGCGACGGTCAACGACCTCGCCAGGCCCTTCGACATCTCGCTTCCGGCCATTTCGCGCCACCTCAAGGTGCTTGAGGCGGCCGGTCTTATTTCGCGCGGCCGCGAAGCCCAATGGCGACCATGCCACCTGGAGACCGCGCCACTGAAGGCCGTCGATACCTGGCTCGGCGACTATCGCCGCTTCTGGGAAGGCTCCTTCGACCGCATGGACGCCTACCTGCAACTCATCCAGCAAAAACCCGACACGACAGGAGACCCCCAATGACCGCTGATTCCGCAGGCCTGATCGAGGTCGAACCGCGCAACCTGGCGACCGGTGACGACGAGCTGCGGCTCGACCGCACCTTCGACGCGCCGCTGGCGCTGGTCTGGCGCATGTGGGAAAGCCGCGACCACATGATCCGCTGGTGGGGCCCGGAGATGTTCACCTGCATCGAGCTCGACTGGGACCTGACGCCCGGATACGAATGGCGCGCGACCATGGCGTCGAAGCCCTTCAATCGCAAGGTATCGCACATGGGCGGTGTCATCCGCGAAGTCGTGCCGAACGAACGCATCGTCTTCACCTTCGCCTGGGAAGAGGGCTCCGGCTTCGACCTGGAAACCATCGTCACGGTCACCTTCAGCGAAGAGGCCGGAATGACGGTCCAGAGCTTCCACCAGACGCCGTTCTCGACGGTCGAGATCCGCGACATGCACGTCGGCGGCTGGAATTCACTGTTCAACCGCCAGCAGCTCTATGTTGAAAACGTCGCGATCGCCCAAGGACAGGGGATCCGCATATGATCACACTGACCACCTATCCGTGGGTGCCGGATTTCGCCGCACCCTTGATGCGCGCCTTTCGCGTCCGCTGGGCGCTGGAGGAGGCGGGGCTGCCATACAGCGTGCGCCACGTCGCCCTGGGGGCCGAACAGTGCTCGCCCGAGCACCTGGCGCGCCAGCCCTTCGGCCAGGCGCCGGCGATAGAGGAGGGCGGTCTGACCCTGTTCGAAAGCGGCGCCATCGCGCTCTATATCGCCGAAAAGTCCGAAGTCCTGATGCCGCGCGACGATATCGGCCGCATGCGCGCTATCGCCTGGCTGTTCGCCGCGCTGAACTCGGTCGAAACCGCCGTCCAGCCTTTGGGCGAAATCGTCTTCTTCCATGAGGACGCGAACTGGGCCAAAGAACGCCGGCCCCAGGTCGAAAGCTTTGTCCGCCGCCGCCTGGCCTCGGTCGAGCAGGCCCTGGGTGATAAGGCCTATCTCGAAGGTCGCTTTACGGTCGGAGACCTGATGATGGTCGACGTGCTGCGTATCATCGACAGCACCCACCTGATCGACGGCTTTCCGAAACTGAAGGCCTACAAGCAGCGCTGCGAAGCCCGCCCGGCCTTCCAGCGCGCCCTGACGGCGCAACTGGAAGGCTTCAGGCAGGCCGCGTAACCTTACATCTTGTCGATGTGTTCCTCGTGCGCCTTCAACGTCGGCAGGGTCTCGGCGGCGAAGGCCTTGAGCGCCGCATCCTCGCCGTTGTTGGCGTAGGAGTCGAACAGGCTGACCGCCTCGTCATGCGCGTCCTGCTGTGCGTCGATATAGGCCTTGTCGAAGTCCTCTCCGGTCTTGCCCTTCAGGTCATCGAGCTTGGCCTGGTGCGCGGCGTCGAGCTTTTCGGCCGGCGGCGTGACGCCCGTGGCCTTGCCGACAGCGGCCTTGAAGGCCGTGCCCGCCTTGGTGTGGTCCGTGATCATCTTGTTGGCGAAGGCCAGGACGTCCTTGTTCTTCGACGTTTTGACGGCCAGTTTGCTGGTTTCGATCTCGAACAGGTTGGCGACAGCGGCCTTGTCGGCGAACTGCTGCGGCGTGTCGTGGGTGACGACATCGGCGATGGCGCTGCCCGCATTATTGGCGGCGGCGCCGGCCTCGGCCGCGGCGCTTTCGGTGGCGTTGCCGGCTTCGTTCTGTTCGGCCTTGGTGCAGGCGCTAAGGCCGCCCAGCAGGACGAGGGTGGAGAGGGAGGCCGCGGCCATGAGGGATTTGCCGGTGGTGCGCATAACGTCTTCCTGAAAAAGTTGTGAAGCGGCGTGATGCTAGCTGGCTGGTTATAAATTCGCGCCCGCCCGAAAGCGCGGATTTGTAAAAAAGCGATGGCATCGCGGTACGACGACCCGCGTGGCCATCATTTCGCTTGCCGCTTTTTCGAGTCAGCCAGAAGGGCTTCGAGCGCCGCCCGCTGAATATCGGCAACAGGCAGCGCGGCGAGGTCTTCGGTTTTGAGGCGCGCCTTCAACTCAGCAATGACACGACCATTGGCATAGGCGTGCGAATCTTCCGGGTTCGGGCCAACGGCGCTGGCAAAGCCCCTCAGCAACATGGGCGAGATGCGCTCGGCGTAATGCAGCTCGACCAGCTTTGCGCGGTATTCCAGCTCCCACGGCTTGAGCCCCGGAAAGCGGCTATAGTCCGAAAAATGCTGGGTTTCGTGGCCGAGAAAGCTTAAGCGAAACAGCTCGTCGTCCAGCGAAGGGTAGGCGGGCACGACGGCGTAAAGCCCGTCGGGCTTCGCCCAGCCGCCGGTGCCGATCCTGTCGCACGACAGGTATCGCGACCAGCCCATGCTTTCAAAGGCGTCCAGATAGGTGATCGAGACATTGAACGCGCCTTCCGGCAGGGTAACATCGCGCCGTTCGGTCTTTTCGGACGTCCATACCATCAGTTCCCGCAGGCGGCCCGTCCGGCCCAGCAGCACGCCGAGGCCACGGTCCTTAAACCTGGCCTGGAGTGCGGCTTCAACCTTGCCCCAGTCCGCGTCTTTCGGCAGATCGTACGCAGCCGCCAACCTAGCACGCAAGGCGTCTTCGGCCGGTTCCGCCGTGTCCCGGCCCATCGCCACGTCCTGCCAGTAATGCCGATAAGCCTGTAGAGTGTCGTCAGTAGAGGCATCGGTCACCTGACGCGGCGACGTGACCGGTGCCGTCAACCGGCCGGCTATGCAGACGGCGAGAGGTCTTTGATCCTCGGGCAGATCGGCCAAATTGATCGACGCGATCAGCTTTTGCGCCGCCGTCCCATCGGCCTGCGAAATCGCCCCCAGTGCCTGCCGCAGCGTCGCCTTGGCCACCGCGTCGGGCGCTTCGACCGCATAAACCGGCCCTGACACCATCAGAACGAGCGCCAGGGCCGCACCAAACAGCCTGATCAAGGAGCACCTCTTTTCATCTGCAAGCGTCCGTCATGTCGCTTGCATTCCGCACCCGAGGTGCCATCACCACGACTATCATAGGTCGTGTAGCCCAGTGCGTGTCAATATGCTCAAGTCACGCGTCATGAGTGAAGCCGCCGAGATCAATCTCTCCCCCACTGCCGGTAACGGTCGATTGCGTGAATCAGTACGTAGGACTTGCACGCGTAATGTGCTCAAGGGCATAAAAGGAGCGGATAATTTTGCCTGAACGGGATTCGCTCTTGAAATTGAATCGAGCTCAAATATCTGAGAGAGCAATGGCTATACTTGATGTCAGTCCGCAGGGCGTCCGGTGGACCGAATTGCTCCGCGCCGTTGAAGCGGACGCCGGGGAAACGCCACATAACAGTATTCATGGTGCGCTGCATAACCTGCTTACGACGCGGAGCGCCGATATCGTGAAAGTTGCGCGAGGTACTTATCGGCTCGCGAAATTCGTCGCCGCCGACAATCTGGTCGCTGACCAGCAAGCCTCGATTACCGACACCGCATCTGTCCTTGTCCAAGCGGAAGGACTGGAAACAGTTACGGAACAAGACTTCTATGAAAGCTTTGCCGAATGGCTAGTTGAAAACGACGAGGCGACAGCCGCGTTCGCCCTTGGTGGCGCCAGTCTTGGCGGAAAATGGGGAACACCAGATGTGATCGCCGTCCTAAAGCCGCGCGCTCAAGACATTTTCAAATTTGAACCCCAGATTGTCACGGCGGAAATTAAGGCGGTTCCCAGTCAGCCAGTTGTAGCATTCGGTCAAGCGGTGGCTTACCGTCTCTTTTCTCATAAAAGTTATATCGTTGTGCCTGACTCTACGAGCAACGACGACCTGAGTCGCCTCAAGTCGTTGTGCAGCATTCACGGTGTTGGGTTGGTGACCTTCTCTTTGAATAAGGATCAACCGGACTATTCGGTTATTGTCCTGCCTGCAATTGCGGCCCCAGACATGTTTTATGTCAACAGTATGCTGGATAGACTCAAATCCAGCGCGCCGGAACTGCTGAACAAGTTGTTCTAATTTTCGTCAGGATCGCCCTAGCCAGCCGTACATTCCCCCTGTAGTCTCCCCTCATGCGAATAATTCTCATGCTGGCGGGACTTTTGTGCGTGGGGCTCGGTATCGTCGGTATGTTCGTGCCGGTTATGCCGACCGTCGTCTTTTTCCTGATCGCCGCCATCTGCTTCGCCAAGTCGAACCCGGCGTGGGAAGCCCGCATCATGAACCACCCCAAGCTCGGCCCGCCCATCAAGGCCTTCCGCGAGCGCGGCGTCATCGGCCGGCGCGCCAAGATTGCCGCCGTCAGCGCCATGGCCGTCTCGTCCGTCGTCTCGTTCTTTTTGCTGCGCGGCGTGTGGGCCTATGTGCCGGGCGCGGTCTGCGCCTTGTGCGCCATTTTCATCCTGACGCGGCCGTCCGAATGAAGGAGATGCTGCGGACCAACAATCCTGTCCTGATTTCCTTTGTAGAGGCACTGCTGAAAGGGCTCAACATCCGCTATTTCGTCGCCGACCAGGCGGTGAGCGCGTCCGAAGGCTCGATCGGCCTGTTTCCGCGCCGCATCCTGGTGGCGCCGGAGCACTTCGACAAGGCGCGCGACCTGCTGATCGATGCGGGGCTCGAGGCGGATCTACGCCCCTTGCAAAACGATGGCTTCTGGGACGATTGAACGATGGAACACCAACTTCAGGAAGACAGCCAGGCGTGGGCGGAACTCAAGGACTTTCTCAACGATCGCATTGCGCGGGCGGTTAGCGGCGAATTGTCATCCTAATCGTGGGATCAGATCGTTAATGAAGAGCTTGGCGGAGTAAGTGGTGAGATGAGCCTTTGTTCTGAATGTAGCACCGACGAAGCTCGTGGCCGATCATAGATGGCTCGCCCACCATCTGCTCCGCAGATGGTCGCTCCTCCCCATGAATGGGGGCGAAGTGGGAGCTTCTGATTTAGAATATTCAGCCTGCCTTAGACCCCACACAAAGGCTTTATAACGCCCTCCCCATTCAGGGGAGGGGGGACCGCCGAAGGCGGTGGGCGAGGCCTAACGTAGATGCAACAGGCGCCTCACTCTACCGACTTCACTCGTTTCACCCGCAACGGGCTTGACGCACACATCACCACAGGGATAGCGTCACGCAAACGTCTTATACCGTCCGCGCGTCTTGCGGAGGTGAGGGGAATCCGCAATGAAACTGACCCGCCTGTCCGCCGCCCTATTCGGCGCGCTCCTGCTTTCGACCACCAGCCTGACGGCCTTTGCATTGACACCCCTTACGCCCGAACGCGTCTTTTCCGATCCTGCCATTACCGGCCCCAAGGCTACGACGGTCAAGCTGTCGCCCGACGGCCAGCTCCTGGCCTATCTCCAGCCCAAGAAGGACAAGAGCGACGTCCAGGACCTGTGGGCCGTGCCGGTCAAGGGCGGCGAACCCTTCATCCTGGTCGATGCCGATAAGCTGTCCGATAGCTCGAAGGTCCTTAGCGAAGCCGAAAAGTCGCGCCGCGAACGCATGCGCGTCTCGGTTCGCGGCGTCGTGGCGTTCAATTGGGCCGAAGACAGCCAGTCGGTCCTGGTGCCGCTCGACGGCGACGTTTTTATGTGGGACCGCAAGACTTCGGCCGTCACGCGCCTGACCGACACCGAAGGCGATGAGGTCGATGCCCGCCTGTCGCCCGACAACGCGTCCGTCTCCTTCGTCCGCGATCAGACCCTCTATGTTCGTAACATCAAGACTGGCAACGAGACGGCCGTTTCGCCCAAGGGCGCCGACACCATCACCTATGGCACGGCCGAATTCATCGCCGAAGAGGAACTGGACCGCCACCAAGGCTATTGGTGGAGCCCGACCGCGAACCGCATCGCCTATCAGAAGACCGACGAAAGCGGCGTGAAAATCGCCGAACGCGTCGAGATCAACGGCGACGATGTCAAGATCATCAAGCAGCGCTATCCTTACGCTGGCACACCCAATGCGGTGGTCGAGCTTTACGTCAAGCCGGTTTCGGGCGGCCAGGCGGTCAAGGTCGATCTTGGAACCAATCCGGACTTTTACCTGGCGCGCGTCAACTGGAGCCACGATGGCAAGACATTGTACGTCCAGCGCCTGAGCCGCAACCAGCACACACTTGATCTTCTCGCGGTCGATCCGGCCACCGGCGCGTCAAAGGTCCTGCTGTCGGAAAACTCGGACACCTGGGTCGAACTGCACGACGACTTCCGGCCGCTGAAATCGGGTGGCTTCATCTGGGCGTCGGAGCGCGACGGCCATAAGCACCTCTATCTCTACGACTCGCTGGGACGGCTGGCGCGCCAGATCACCAAGGGCGACTGGCCGGTCGACAGCCTGGCCGGCGCCAACCACGCCAATGACGTCAATGAAAAGACGGGTGAGCTGTGGTTCACCGCCGGCAAGGACACGCCGCTGGAGCACCGCTTGTATAAGGCAAGCTATAAGAAGCCGGCCGAACCCGTGGCTTTGACGAGCGCCGGCGGCTGGTGGAAGGCCAGCGTGACCGGCAATGGCGCGGCCTTTATCGGCAGCTATTCCGATCCCACAACGCCGGAAAACACCGCGCTCTATGACGGTGCGGGCAAGCGCCTGCGTTGGATCGAAGAGAACCGCGTCGACGAAAACCATCCGTGGTTCGCCTACAAGGACCAGTACCCGGCGCCGGAATTCGGCACGATTACGGCCGACGACGGCCAGGCTTTGCACTGGTCGATGCTGAAGCCCAAGGGCTTTGATCCGGCGAAAAAGTATCCCGTGGTCGTCTCGATCTATGGCGGCCCGGGCAAAGCGACGGTGCAGAAGGGCTGGGTCGCGGCGTCCGACCGCCTGTTCCAGGAAGCGGGCTATATCGTCTTTTCGCTCGACAACCGCGGCACGCCGCACCGGTCGGTCAAGTTCGGCCGCGCCATCTATAAGTCGATGGGCCAGGTCGATATCGACGACCAGATCAAGGGCGCGAAGTGGCTGCAAAGCCAGCCTTACGTGGACGCCGCGCATATCGGCATCATGGGCTGGTCGTACGGCGGCTTCGTGTCGCTGATGGCAATCACGGCCAAGGACACGCCGTTTGCCGCCGCCGCTGCCGGTGCGCCGCCGACGGAATGGAGCCTCTACGACACCGCCTATACCGAACGCTACATGATGAAGCCCGAGGAGAATGTCGACGGCTACGCCAAGTCGGATGCACTTAGCCGGCTGGATGACCTGAAGCCCGGTTCGCTGCTGCTGATGCACGGCATGGCGGACGACAATGTTCTCTTGTCGAATACAACGCGTGTCATGGCCGCCTTGCAAAAGAAAAGCATTCCGTTCGAGCTGATGCTGTATCCCGGGGAACGCCATGGCGTGCGGGGGAATGCGAAAAACCTGCAGCGTTACCGGCTGTATCTCGATTTCTTCGAGCGCAAGCTCAAGCCGAACGGGTAGGGCGGTGTGCGGGTGATTGCCTGAGTTTTACCCCTCCGTCATCTTCGCTTCGCTCGCTGACACCTCCCCATCGCTGCGCGTTAGGGAGGAGGGATGAGGCGGGGCGACGCGCTCCCTCCTCCCTGCTTTATGGGGAGGTGGACCGCGAAGCGGTGGAGGGGTATTCCGTCAGCACCGCAAGCTCTGAAACCGCCTACTTCGCACCCACGGCCGCCAGCAGCGCCGGCACATGTGTCGCGGCGTCGCCGCTGTCGTGAACGAAGGCGATGCGGCCGTCCTTGCCAACGACATAGGACACACGGCCAGCCATGTTGACCACGGGCAGCTTGGCGTCATAGCTGGACGCCACACTGGCCGAAGTGTCGGCGGCGACCGGGAACTTGCCCTGACAATCGGCGGTCGAGAACGTCTTAAGCGTCTCGATATCGTCGGTCGATACCCCGACGACGCGAGCCTTCCTCGCGGCAAACTTGTCGATTGCAACCGAAAACTGGTGCGCCTCCAGCGAACAGCCGCCGGTAAAGGCCTTGGGATAGAAATAGACCACGACCGGACCGCTCTTGAGCGCCTGCTTCAGCGAGAAGTCCGACACCACGCCATTGGTCGCGGCCTTCAACGTAAAGTCCGGCGCCTTGTCGCCGACCTTCAGCGCGGCGAAAGCCGGCGAGGCAAGCACGAACGATGCGGCAATAACGGCAGCGAAAACGGTCTTCATCTTGAGCCTCCTGAAGAGCGCAAATCACCCGACACGTGAACGATAGGCCTGTACGCCCCATTGGGCAAGTCGGCCGGTAATATGCCGAGAAACCAGCGTGTGAACGGCGCCCTGTTCAGATAAACGCGATGCCCCTGAGCCAGGCCGTGAACGCGTCAGGCCAGTGCGAAGCGGGACGGCTGGCGGGCAGGCTGAAGCCAAAGCCGTGGCCGCCTTCCTGATAAAGGTGCATTTCGGCCGGCACATTGGCGGCGTTCAACGCCTGGTACATGGCCAGGCTGTTGGCCACAGGCACCGATGTGTCGTCGGCGGCGTGCAGCAGGAAGACCGGCGGCAGGCCTTTGACCACTCGCTCATTCAGAGGCTTTGCGGCTTCGGCCGACGGCGGCAAGCCGGGCAGGGGGCGTTTGCCGAGATCGATGAAGGGGTAGCCGAGCATAACCATGTCCGGCCGAGCCGATACCTGGTCGGCGGCGTCCACTGGTTCATAAACCTTGGCGTCGAACCGGGTCAGGGCGGCCGCCGCCAGATGTCCGCCCGCCGAAAATCCCATGACGCCGATGCGTTTGGGGTCGATGCCGTAGGCGGCCGCGTTGGCGCGTACCCACCGCACGGCGCGCTGGACGTCCTGAAGCGCGACGTCGTAGCCAACAGGCCACCTGTCGCCCGGCAGGCGGTAGTTGAGGACGAAGCAGGTGATGCCCTCCTGCATCAGCCTTCGCGCGCCGCCCGCGCCTTCCTTGTCGACCGCCAGCCGGACATAGCCGCCGCCGGGCGCAAGGATCATCGCCGCGCCGTTGGGTTCTTCCGGCCGAAAGACTTCGAGGATCGGTTTTGACACGTGCATCACCGCCCGGTCGTGGGCGGCGGGCGAGCCGCGCTCCAACACCAGGCGCGTCACGGCCATGCCTTCGCCCCCCGGCACGCGCCCGGCGGGCCACAGTTCAACGACCTCGTCCGACAGCAGGCCCTTGGGTTCCGGCCGGGCGGGGATGATCACCGGCGCCTGGGGCGTGCCGGTCAAGGTCGCATCGGCCGGCTTGAATGCGGCCTGGGCCACCGCTCGCCCGGCCAGGGCGCTGGAACCCAGCGCCGCCAGCGTGGCGGTTACGGCGGTGCGGCGGGTCATGTCCTTTGAAAAATCTGGCATGGCGTGTCCTTCCTTTACCGCAGTCGACGCTGCGTTGGGTCCGGATAGTGCGCGATTTCGCCAAGTGATCAAGCCGGCTTGCATAGTTTCCATAATGGAAGTAACTTTCGTATATGATAATAATGAGTCTGCAACAGGATGCACTTATGAAAGCCGTGGTATGTGAAAAGCCGTTCGAACTGACCGTCGTCGACCGTCCGGGGCCGGTCCGCAAGGACGGCGAGGTCATGATCCGCATTCGCCGTGTCGGCCTGTGCGGCACCGACTATCACATCTTCGGCGGCACCCAGCCCTTCCTGTCCTATCCGCGCGTCATGGGCCACGAACTGGCCGGCGAAGTCGTCGACAGCGACGGCGGTTCAAGCCTGCAGGCCGGACAACTGGTCACGATCAATCCCTACCTGCCGTGCAACCGCTGTATTGCCTGCCGCAAGGGCAAGCCAAACTGCTGCGTCAATGTCCGCGTCATGGGCGTCCATATCGACGGCGGCATGACCGATTTCGTCTGCGTGCCCGAAGCAGCCGTCATCCCCGTGCCTGGGCTGACGCCCGAAGAGGCCGCCATGGTCGAGTTCCTGTCGGTCGGCATGCACGCCGTCCGGCGCGGCGCGATCACCGAAACCGAGCGCGTGCTGGTGGCGGGCGCGGGGCCGATCGGCGTCGCGGTCGCCCTCCTGGCCAGGCTGGCCGGCGCTGATGTCAGCCTGATCGACACCAGCCAGACCCGGCTCGACTATGCCCGCACGGCGCTGGGCCTGCCGCATACGGCCTGCGTTGGGCCCGAGCTCGACGACTGGCTGCGCGCGCGCACCGAAGGCGACTATTTCGACGCCGTCTTCGATGCGACCGGCAACGCCAAGGCCATGGAAAAGGGCTTCGGCTATGTCGCCCACGGTGGCCGCTACGTCCTGGTCAGCGTGGTCAAGGACGCCATCACCTTCGCCGATCCTGAGTTCCACAAGCGCGAAATGCAGCTGATCGGCAGCCGCAACGCCACCCATCACGACTTCCGGCTGGTCATCGACCTGATCCGCGCGGGCGAACTGCCGACGCGCGCCCTGCAAACCCACGCCTTCGCGCTTCATGATCTTCCGTCGGTCGTACCGGACCTGATCGACAGCCGCGACGGCGTCCTGAAGGCGATCGCCAGCCTCTAGGAAGCTTGTATAAAGGGCGCAATCGCCTTAGGCAGGGGATATGGCCAAACCTACCGTCCCCGCTTCACCCGATACGCCGCGCAACGCCAGCTATGCCGCCCCGGCGCTCGAAAAGGGCTTCAACGTCATCGAACTGCTGGCCGGCGTGCCGGGCGGGCTGACCGTGACCGAGATCGCCGCGGGCCTTGGCCTGTCGATGAGCGAGATCTTCCGCGTCATCATGGTGATGGAACGCCGCGACTGGCTGCGCAAGGCGCCGGGCGACCGTTATCGCGTGACGCCGCGCATGCTGGAACTGGCCTTTCGCGCCACGCCGGCCGAAGAGCTGGCCTTTGTCGCGGCGCCCCTTATGCGCGACCTCGCCAACCGTATCGACCAGTCCTGTCATCTGGTCGTCCGCGCCGACGACCACGGCCTGGTGATCCTGCGCCAGGAGAACCCCGGACCCACCGGCTTCGCTGTGCGGACCGGCGCCGCGATCCCGCTGGCCGCCTCGTGCTCGGGCCATGTCCTGCTGGCCTTCGGCAATGACGCCGTCGAAGACAAAAAGCTGGCGGCGATGCTGCGCGAGGTCAAGGCGCGGGGCTATGAGATGATGGCCAGCACGCGGACGCTGGGCGTCACCGACATCAGCTTTCCGGTTTTCGGTTTCGACGGCACGATCGCGGCCGCTGTGACCGTGCCCTTCCTCAAGCTGATCGACGGTTCGCAGACCATCGACAGCGACCAGGCGAAGGATATACTGGCCGAGACGGCGGCGGCGATTTCCGCCGGCCTTGGCGCGGCCCTGCGCCCGTCACGCTGAGATCGCGGGCTATTCCGCAGGCGCGGACACGCCCGCCTTCGTCTGGACGATCGGGCGGATGGTGCCGTCGGCGTTATAGTAGAGCCGTTCGACGCGCACCGCGCGGCGGTAGCTGCCGCCTTTTTTGTCGCCGATCGTCCATCCGCCGTCGTGGTAGAAGAAGTAGGACTGGCCCTTGAAGTCGATGATCGCCGGGTGGATGGTACTGCTGTTTTCCGCCTTGCCGGTCAGTTGGCCGCGATAGGTCCACGGCCCCTGGACCGATGGCGCCGTGGCGTAGGAAATATATTCGCCGTCATCGCCCTTGTCCCACGAGGCATAGGTCACGTAGTACAGGCCGCCACGCTTATGCAGCCACGGGCCTTCGGTATAGTGGGGCAGGGCGACCTCGCGGACCGGTCCGTCCAGCTCGATCATGTTGGCCTTGAGCTTGACGATGAAACACTTCTCATTGCCCCACATCAGCCAGGACGTGCCGTCGTCGTCGGTAAAGACGGTCGGGTCGATGTCGCTCCAGTCGTGCTTGGCTTCGGGCGTCATGGCGTTGGTGATCAGCGCCGTGCCGCGCGCGTCGGTGAACGGGCCGGTCGGGCTGTCCGCTACCGCGACGCCTATCGCCATGGCGGTGTCGGGCGCGTTGTGCTTGGCGGTGGCGTAGAAGTAGAACTTGCCGTCCTTCTCGACGACCTGCGAGGCATAGGCGTCGCTGCGCGCCCATTTGAAGTCAGTCGGTTTCAGCACCGTGCCGTGCGACTGCCAATGCGTCATGTCGGCCGATGAATAGGCCAGCCAGTCCGGCATGCGGTATTTGTTGTCGTCCGATACGTCGCGCCCGACATAGAGGTAGACGCGATCGCCCACGACCAGTGCCGCCGGATCGGCCGAGAAGACATCGCGGATGATCGGGTTCGATCCGGGTGCGTCGTCGCGCGCCACGGCCGGGGCGGCGGCGAGGGCCAGGAGGAAAGCATAGGTACGCAGTGCGGTCATGGACGGGCCCTTTTTGCGGTCAATGTCCTTTTGTCGGACATTTAGGCCTGTTCCGTCAAGCCGGTGGAGGTCAAGCGGGCGGATTATGCCTGAGCAGGAAGCCAACCATGCTTTCCAGCGTCTGGACGCGGCTGGGTTCGCGCGACAGCCAGTGGTCCTCGCCGTTCAGCACCACCAGTTCGACGGGCTTGCCGGCCTTTGTCAGGGCGTCGTTGATCAACTCGGTCTGCTTGTAGGGGACGACGATATCGTCCTTGCCGTGGATCAGCATCACCGGCACGCTGACGGCGTCGACGTGTCGGATCGGCGAGACCTCGTCCAGGCCGGCTTCGCCGGTGAACCGCTTCCAGTAGCGCATGGTGTAGGAATTGCCGTCGAAATTGCTCCATTCGCTGAGATAGGCGTTGAAGCTCTTGAGGTCCGACAGGCCGGCGATCGACACGGCGCAATTATAGATGCCCTTTTGCAGGGACACGCCCGCCAGCGCCGCATAGCCGCCGTAGGATGCGCCGGCGATGGCGACGCGTTTCGGATTGACGATACCTTGCTTGACCAGGTGCGCGACGCCGTCGGACAGATCGGTCTGCATCTTGCGGCCGAACTCGCCATAGCCCGCTTCGGTAAAGGCCTTGCCGTGCCCGGACGAGCCGCGGAAGTTCGGCTGCAGCACCGCATAGCCGCGCGAGGCGATGGCCTGAGACATCCAGTCGAAGCGCGCGTCGTCGAACGATTCCGGCCCGCCGTGCGGCAGCACGACCAGCGCCAGGTTCTTCGCTGGCTTGCCGCCCGGCGGCAGGGTCAGCCACGCGCCGATGTCGAGCCCGTCGGCGGCCTTGTAGGTGATGTGGGACCTGGGCGCGATCCATTCGGCGGTCAGGCCGGGATAGCTGGAGCCGATCTCCTTGAACTCACCGGTCGTGAAGTTGAAATAGAAATAGGTGCCGGCGTCCTCGACATTTTCGCTGCGGACCACGACCTGGCGCGGATTTTCGCCGATGGAGACCAGGTCGTTGATGCTGTCGGGCAGGGCGCCGTTGATCAGCTTGGGCAGGCGCTGCATGACCGGATCGTAGAAGGTGTAGGTGTCGATCGGCCCGGCATTGCCGAAGCCGGCCAGCGCCCGCGTCGCCGGATGGAAGATCGGGTAGTGGCCGACGCCTTGCGCCTCTAGCGGCGTGACCTTGCCCATGGCGTCCAGCTCGAAATAGGTGTCGGCCTTCTGGCCGCCCTGGATGCCGACCAGCACGGATTCGCCGTCGCGCCCCAGGCCCATGAGGCTTGGGCGGTCCATGTCGGCCTTGACGCGATAGACCTCGTTCCAGCCCTTTTCGGTCTTCATGCGGACGATGAAGTTGCGTCCCTGGTCGTCGTTATATTCCGAACGTGCGGCGATGCGGCCATCGGCCTTGACCACCCAGTCGTCGATGTTCCGCGCCTCCTCGTCCAGCTTGAAACCGCGCCCGGTGGCCGGATTGAAGTAGTAGAGGCATTCGACGTAGTTTTCGTTATAGGAATTGCCGCCGCTGTCGCTGTTGACCATGTTGACGCCTTCCGGCACCTTCCAGCTCGAAGCGGTGATGCGGTAACCATCCTTCGTCAGGATGCGGTTGATATTGCCGGAAATCACGGTGCTGTTCACACCGCCGATGCCGTCATACATGATGCGGCGCTTGCCGGCGGGCACGTTCATCATCAGCCCGAACCACTGTTCCCACTGCGTGCCGACGTCTTTCATGATGTTGGACGAAACGACGGCGACGTGCTCGTTGTCCGCCCACATCAGGTCGCGCAGCTTGTCGCCCTCGATGATGGCGGCCGACGCCTTGCCGGTCGCCAGCTCATAGTCGACTATGGCGCGCTCGCCGCCCTTGTCCATGATCATGGCGACGCGCTTGCCGTCCGGCGACAAGGCAACGTCTTCGACCGCGGGCAGCTTGCCCCAGAGGGTCAGCGGCGGCAGGGACGGTGTCTGCGACAACGTTGGCCTGGCCGCCATGAGCGCGCCCCCGGCGGTGAGGCCCGCGACCACAGCGCGGCGCGACGGATTCGTGGATTTGATCATGATTATGCCCCCGGTGTCTTCCCCTGGCAGTGCCCTGCCGATAGCCACGTTAGTTCGTATTCGGAAAATCGGCAAGGCCACCTCGCGCCGGCCGCCTGCACACCGCGGGATCAGTAGGCCGGATTGTGCTTTTCGACGAAGGCCACGACGGCCTTCAGCATCTGCAGACGGGTTTCGGCGCGGCTGAGATAATGGTCCTCGCCCTTCAGTTCGACATACTCGTGGGCCTTTCCGGCGGCCTTCAGGGCGTTGCGCATGGTCAGGGCCTGCATGACGGGCACGGTGGTATCGTCCCGCCCGTGGATGATCAGGACGGGAATATCGACACCGGCAGCGTGACGGGCGGGAGATACGGCGGCCTGGCTGGCCATGTCGCCCAGGTAGCGGCGCAGGTAAAGGCTACCCGCGCTCTTGTCGCTATAGGTCTTGGTGGAAATATAGGATGTGAAGGCTGGCAGGTCGCTGAGGCCCGCATAGGAGGCGGCGCAACGATAGGTCTTTTCGAAGGTTGCGCCGGCCAGGGCCGCGTAGCCGCCATAGGAATAGCCGACGATGCAGACGCGCGCGGCGTCGACCAGCCCGCCGGAGACAAGGTGACGCACGCCATCGCTCAGGTCCGATTGCATCTTGCGGCCGAACTCACCATGACCGGCGGCGACGAAATCCGCGCCATAGCCCGCCGAACCGCGGAAATTGGGCTGAAGCACCGCATAGCCGCGCGAGGCATAGGCCGCGACGTCCCATTCGAATGACAGGTCGTCGCGCGTCTCCGGCCCGCCATGGGGCAGGACGATCAGCGGCAGGGATTTCGCGTCGCGGCCGGGCGGCAGGGTCAGGTAGGCTTCGATCTCAAGCCCGTCGGCGGCCTTGTACTTTATCGCCTGCTTGACCGGCACCCAGGCCTCGGGAATGTCCGGATAGGTCGCGCCCACCGGCACGGACGTACCGGTGGCGAAGTCGATGAAGGTATAGCTGCCCGCGTCGCCGGGACCTTCGCCATAGACGATCAGCTTTTGCGGATTTTCGGCGAAGGCCGCGAATTGCGTCCGGTAGCCCGGCATGGCCTTTGCGACCTTCGCCGGCAGGGCTTTCATGTCCGGATCGAGGAAGTCGTAATCGACCCAGCCGCCGTGACTGGCGAAACCATTGAAACGCCTTGTCAGGGGGTGGAAGAGGGGGCTGGAATAGGTCCCTGACTCCAGGGCGCCGGTCGTGCCGTCGGCGGATACTTCGAAAAAGCCCTTGCCTTCCTGAAAGACAAGGACGGACTGGCCGTCGCGTCCCAGTCCTCGGGTATCGGGAATATCGATCGTGGCCGGAATTTCCAGCCCACTCATCCAGTCGCTTCCCGAGCGAAACCTCAGTCGCCAGATCTTGCGCTCGAAGTCATATTCCGAGCGCGCATGCGGCTTGCCATCCGAAGTCAGCACCCAATCAACGACGTTGCGGCCGGCAAAGTCGATCTGGTTCGTCCTGTTGTCATTGGCGCCGAAGCTGTAGAACAGGTAGTTGCCCTCGTTGGCCCTGGAAAAGGCCGAGGCGGTGACGCGGTAATCCTGGGCATCCTTTACGACATGGATATCGCCGGTCACGACCGGATCGACTTCCCTGTCCTCCATGCCGAGAAACAGCTGGCGGGACTTGCCCGTCACCATATCCTGCAGATTGACAGTATAGAGCTCGGTCTTGAACGTCGAATAGATCGGAGCCGTGGTGGTCCAGCTCTTGACCAGGGCCACGTGGCGATTGCCGACCCACATCACGTCTCGGACGCGGATGTCGCCCAGTGGCTGGGCCACCGTCTTTTCCGTCGTCAGGTCCAGGTCGACCAGGTAGCGCTGGCCGCTCCGCGTCGCGACCATGGCGGCATGCCTGCCGTCAGGCGACAGATCGACGTGCTGGACCTCGGGCAACTGGCCAAACACCTCCAGCGGCGGTGGCGCGCCCAGCGGATTCTGCGCCTGGGCGCCTCCGGCGATCAGGGCCATGACGGAACAGAAACCGGCCAGCACGCGCATATCGATCCCCCCGTTCCGGCTCAGTAAGCCGGGTTGTTCTTTTCCATGAATTTGATTAGCGTCTGGAGCATCTTCAGACGGTTCTCACTGGTCGACATGAAGTGGTCTTCATTGGCCAGCTCGACGAACTCGTATGGCTTTCCGGCCGCCTGCAAAGCCTTGACCATGATCTGGCTCTGCTTGATTGGTACACTCGTGTCGTCCTTGCCGTGCATAACCAGGACGGGAACGCCGATCTTTGCGGCGTTCTGCGCGGGCGAATAGGTCCCCCACTGGGCCTGATCTCCCAGCATGCGCTTCCAGTAGAGCGCAGGAACTGAGGTCTCGCCGCCGCTGTCGTGGACCTTCCAGTCGACGAACTCCTTAAGGTCGCTGACGCCGGACACCGACGCGGCGCAACGATAGATGCCCGGGTCGAAGGCCACGCCGGCCAGCGCCGCATAACCGCCGTAGGCCGACCAGCCGGCAATGCAGACGCGTTTGGCATCGACCTTCCCCTGCGCCGCCAGATAGCGAACGCCGTCCGACAGGTCGGTCTGCATCTTGCGGCCCCATTCGCCATAGCCTTTTTGATTGAACGCACGGCCCTTGCCGTCCGATCCGCGTGAATTGACCTGAAGGACAGCATAGCCGCGCGAGGCCAGCGCCTGCACATCGTACTCGAACGACAGGTTGTCGCGTCCTTCGGCCGCGCCATGCGGCAGGACGATCAGCGGCAGGTCTTTTGCCTCCCGGCCCGGGGGCAGCGTCAGATAGGCACGCAGCTCAAGGCCATCGGCCGCCGTGAAATCGAACGCCGTCTTTTGCGCGATCCATTCCGGCGCCAGGTCCGGATAGGTGCGGCCAATTTCGGTGTAGCCGCCCTTGGCGAAATCGACGAAGGTATAGGTGCCTGCGTCATCTTCGCCTTCGCTGTAGACGACCACCTTGCGCGGGTCATCCGCATAGGCGGCGAAGCTGGTCCTATATCCCTCGAAAGCCTTGGCCGTCAGAGCCGGCAGGGTTTTCATGACAGGATCGGCGAAATCGTAGCTGACCCAATCGCCATAATTGGCGAAGCCAACGCGATGCTTGGTCCTGCGGTTGTGCACCGGGCGGCTTTCGGGATTGTCCGGGTTCAGTTCGGCTGACAGCGTGCCGTCCGATTTTACTTCGTAATAGCCTTCCTGAGTGTCGTCATTCATGAATAGAGTGACGGAGGTGTCGTCACGCCCAAGACCCCAGAGTTCCGGCAGGTCGAGACGACCCCGACGCTCGAGTACGGTCTTCCAGTCGCCGTTTTGATTGAACTTCAACCGCCAGATCTGCGCATCCCATTTGTACTCAATGCCGCTGATGAAATCACCCTTCCCACTCGGGAAGTATGCCTCGACGGGGATGTCGGTCCATATCTCTGTCGCCTTGCCGGTCGCGGGATCGACACTGTAGAGCTTTATGTTCCGGCCTTCGAGGCGGCTGTCATGCGATTGCTCCATCAGCATCATGTAGATCAGCTTGCGGCCGTCCTTTTCGATGACGCGCGGCTGGTCGTACAGGAACGGGTCCTGGTTTCGGCCTGTCCCGATAGGAATGGTCTTGTGCGCCCGTACGTTCAGGATCAGGCCCTGGTTGACGGTCATGGTCTCGCCGGACCGCAGGGTACGGCGGTTGACGAAGGTCATGTAGGTGTCGTCGACCCAGTCCAGGTCCTCGACGACGAGCTTGCCGACGGGCTGCATTTCGACCGCCTTGGTCGCGATGTCGTAATCGACGACGAACTGCTCGGTGCCCTTGCGCATGACCATGCCGACATGCGTGCCCGAAGGCGACAGCGTGACGTGGCTGATCGCAGGCAGGTGACCATAGACCTCCAGTGGCGGTGGCGCGCCCAGCGGATTGGCGGCGGCAAAGGCGCTGCCGGCGTTTGCAGCAAGCATAAGCGCCATTGCGGATGCAATGGTGTGGCGTCTATTGATCGTCATGGAATGCCCCCAAGCGTTACTTTATCAAATGCAACCATATCACGGTCCAGGCAGGTGTCAGCCCCCAAATTCGTCCTCGTTAATTCTGTCTGAGGACAATTCCGCGCCGGTGGTTTGCGCTTGCCGAGGCTTGAGCTTTGGCCTAGTCAGGCCACAAATCCACAGATTCCGGAGACAGCGTCATGACCTTGGCTTTCGTATTTCCCGGTCAGGGCTCGCAGAGCGTCGGCATGGGCGCGGAGCTTTACGACAACTTCCCCCGCGCCCGTGAGGTCTTCGACGCCGTCGATGCGGCGCTTGGCCAGAAGCTGTTCCAGCTGATGAAGGACGGGCCTGAGGATCAACTGACCCTGACCGAAAACGCCCAACCGGCCATCATGGCTGTGTCCCTGGCGGTGGCGAAAGTGCTGGAAGGTGATTTCGGCATTCAATGTTCGGCGGCGAAATACGTCGCGGGCCATTCGCTGGGTGAATATTCGGCGCACGCGGCGGCGGGAACATTCTCGCTTGAAGAAACCGCGCGCCTGCTCAAGCTGCGCGGCCAGGCCATGCAGCGCGCGGCGCCCGTAGGCGTGGGCGCCATGGCGGCTTTGATCGGCAAGGCTGACCTCGAACTGGCCGAAAAGGCGTGCGAGGCCGGATCGGCGGCGGGCGTGGTCGTGGTGGCCAATGACAACAATGCCGGCCAGATCGTCATTTCCGGCATGAAGCCTGCGGTCGAACTGGCGATCGAAAAGGCCAAGGAACTGGGCGCGAAGGGCATGCTGCTGAATGTATCAGCGCCGTTTCACTCGCCCCTGATGGAGCCGGCAGCGGAGGAAATGCGCGCGGCCCTGGCGAAGGCCACGATCAACGAACCGGTCTCTACGCTTGTGGCCAACGTCACGGCGCGTCCGATTGGCGGTACGTCCGAAATCGCCGACCTGCTGGTGCAGCAGGTGACGGGCCGCGTGCGCTGGCGCGAAAGCGTCCAATGGCTGGCAGGCGAGGGCGGCGCGACCACCGTCGCTGAACTGGGCGCCGGCAAGGTTCTGACGGGCATGATCAAGCGCATCGCCCCTGAAGCCAACGCCGTCGCGCTCAACTCGGCTGCCGACTTCGAGGCATTCGCGCAATCGCTGAAAGCATAAATCATCTATCCTTCGCCCTCCCCATTCATGGGGAGGGGGGACCGCCGCAGGCGGTGGGCGGGGCCTTTGAAAGATGAAACGCACACTACGGCAAGGCGCTGTTAACAAGACGGCTCGACGATTGCGCAAGCAACTTACGAAACCGGAGCTTTGGCTGTGGCTGCGGTTGAAGGAGCGAACAGGCGACCTTGTCTTTCGCAATCAACATCCGATTGGCACGTATGTACTCGACTTCTACTGCCCAAAGGCGAAGTTATGCATCGAGGTTGACGGTGAAATTCATACTCGTGATTACCAGCGCGCGCATGATGAAAAGCGCGATCAATGGCTTACAGAGCAGGGCATTTATGTTCATCGAATCAACGCGGTCGATCTGCTGGCTGATCCAGATGAGACCGCTAATGGCGTAGTCAACCTGGCCTTGGGGCGCTGGCTAGCTTTGCAAGACGCCCCGCCCACCGCCTTCGGCGGTCCCCCCTCCCCATGAATGGGGAGGGCGAAGTTTATACGGCTTTGTAAACTGCTTGATCCTTTCCGCTTCATCGCGTAAGGCGCGACCACTGAAAACACCATATCGCGGGAGATCACATGTTTGAACTGACCGGCAAGACCGCCCTTGTCACCGGCGCCACGGGTGGCCTCGGCGCCGAAATCGCCCGCGCGCTGCACAAGCAAGGCGCCAAAGTCGTGCTTTCCGGCACCCGCGAAAACGTGCTGACCGACCTCGCCGGTGAACTGGGTGAGAACGCCTTCGTCGCCGCCGCCAACCTGTCGGACGCAGCCTCGGTTGACGGCCTGGTCGCCAAGGCCGAAGAGGTCGCGGGCGCCGGCCTCGACATCCTGATCGCCAATGCCGGCATCACGCGCGACGGCCTGATCCTGCGCATGAAGGACGAGGACTGGGACACGGTCATCAAGGTCAACCTCGAAGCTTACTTCCGCCTGGCGCGCGCCGCCACCAAGGGCATGATGAAGCGCCGCCATGGCCGCATCATCGGCATCACCTCGATCGTCGGCGTCACCGGCAATCCCGGCCAGACCAACTATGCCGCCTCAAAGGCCGGCATGATCGGCTTCTCGAAGGCCTTGGCGCAGGAAGTCGGCTCGCGCGGCATCACGGTCAACTGCATCGCGCCGGGCTTCATCGCCTCTCCGATGACGGACGAACTGAACGAAGCACAGCGCGCGACGATCCTGGCCAAAATCCCGGCCGGCGACCTCGGCAAGGGCGCGGATATCGCCGCCGCCGCCGTCTTCCTCGCCAGCAACGAAGCCGGTTACGTGACGGGTCAGACCCTCCACGTCAACGGCGGCATGGCAATGATTTAGGCCATCAAACCGTACCAGTCCGTACACATAAACGCGCCATATCTTGCGGCGCAACGGACAGTTGGTTAAACACAGCGCGAAATCGCTTGAATCGCGCTGATTGTGTGAATAAAAGTCAAACCCGGATTCTGATGGCCCCGCAGGCGAACGCTCACGAGGTATCCGAATGTCTAAACCTCTGAAGGGACGTTAAATGTCTGAAGTTCTTGAACGTGTTCGCAAGATTGTGATCGACCACCTGGATGCTGATCCGGACAAGGTCACCGAAAAGGCGAGCTTCATCGACGATCTGGAAGCTGACAGCCTCGACATCGTCGAGCTGGTCATGGCTTTCGAAGAGGAATTCGATATCGAAATCCCCGACGATTCGGCCGAACACATCCTGACCGTCGGCGACGCCGTCAACTACATTCAGGAAAAGCTGGCGGCTTAAGGCCGGGAAACGGCTTTCACGGAGCGCGGTTCTCAGGCCCTTTTTCCAGGGTTTGACCGCGCTTCTTTCGTTTCTGATTGGCATTTCCAATTCGCGTTTCGGGCTGGCATTTTCCGTTGCGGCAGGCTTTTTCGGAAGAAGGGGTTGAACGCGGCGGGAAATGCGGCCAACTATCATTACATTGAGTGCCGTGCCGGGGGAAACGCGCGGAATGGCCAGGGGCAGGAATGGCGGGCCGCGTTAGAGGCCGCACGCCATCAGGGTGGAGACTACATGGTTCGTCGCGTTGTCATTACAGGTCTGGGTCTGGTTTCGCCGCTGGGCGCAGGCGTCGACATCACTTGGAAGCGCCTTTTGAACGGCGAGTCCGGCGCAGGAAAGATCACCGCGTTCGATACCACGGACTATGCCTGCCAGGTCGCCTGTGAAGTGCCGACCGTCGAGGGCCGTGGCGGCGGCGGACCCGATGTCGAAGGGTCGTTCGATCCGTCCAAGACCTTGTCGAACAAGGAACGCCGCAAGGTCGACGACTTTATCCTCTACGCCATCGCCGCCGCCGACGAGGCGCTGAATGATGCCAACTGGCACCCCGAAAGCGAAGAGGACAAGATCCGCACCGGCGTGATGATCGGCTCCGGCATCGGCGGTCTGGGCATCATCGCCGACACCGCGCTGGAACTGCGCGACAAGGGTCCCAAGCGCATCTCACCCTTCTTCATTCCGTCGTCGCTGATCAATCTTGCTTCGGGCCAGGTATCGATCCGCCATGGCCTCAAGGGGCCGAATCACTCGGTCGTTACGGCCTGCGCCACCGGCGCTCACGCCATCGGCGACGCCGCCCGCCTGATCGCCCATGGCGACGCCGACCTCATGGTCGCCGGCGGCGCGGAATCGGCCATCGTGCCGATCGGCATTGCCGGCTTCATCGCCTGCCGCGCCCTGTGCACCGCCTTCAATGATGAGCCGACGCGCGCCTCGCGTCCCTACGACAAGGACCGCGACGGCTTCGTGATGGGCGAAGGCGCGGGTGTCGTCGTCCTGGAAGAATACGAACACGCCAAGGCGCGCGGCGCCAAGATCTATGCCGAAGTCCTGGGCTATGCCCTGTCGGGCGACGCCTACCACATCACCGCGCCTTCCGAAGACGGCGACGGCGGCTACCGCGCCATGGTCGCGGCCGCCAGGGATGCCGGCATCGATCCGGCCGAGATCGACTATGTCAACGCTCACGGCACCTCGACCATGGCCGACGGCATCGAGCTCAAGGCCATCGAGAAGTTCCTGGGCGAACGCGCCAAGACCGGCACCGTGTCGTCGACCAAGTCGGCCATCGGCCACCTGCTGGGCGGCGCCGGCGCCGTAGAAGCCATCTTCTGCGCCCTGGCCATCCGCGACCAGATCGTCCCGCCGACGCTCAACCTGGACAACCCGGATGTGGAAACCCCCATCGACCTGGTCCCGCACAAGGCCAAGAAGATGACGGTCAAGAAGGTGATGTCGAACTCGTTCGGCTTCGGCGGCACCAACGCGGCGCTGATCCTCGGCCAGGTCGAGCCATGATACGCATTGAGCCGGGTGCCGAACCGCCTGTGAAACGCAAGGGGCTGAAAGGCCCGCTGGCGGGACTTGGCATTGGCATCCTGCTCCTTGGCCTGGCGGCGCTGCTGTTTACATGGTCGACCGTCTTCGGTCCTGGCCCCGCGCAAGTGTCTGAAATCAGCTTCGCCCCCGGCACCAGCGTCGCCGCCATGGCGCGCCAGCTCGAAGACAAGAAGATCATTCGGTCTGGCCTGGCCTTCCGCGTCGCGGCGCGCCTGGGCGGCAAGGCCAACCGTTTCAAGGCCGGCACCTACCAGTTCCCGGCGCGGGCGTCGATGATGACCGTCCTGCACCAGATCGAGGACGGCAAGGTCATCCGCAGCTTCGTCACCATCCCGGAAGGACGCACCTCGGCCCAGGCCGTGCGCATTCTCAAGGCCGTGCCTGAGCTGACCGGCGAGATCGACGTGCCGCCGGAAGGCTCGTTGCTGCCGGAAACCTACGACTACCAGCGCGGTGAAACACGCCAGGCCGTGCTGGACCGCATGCTGGACGCCGGCCGCAAGGCACTGGACGAAGAGTGGGCTAAACGTCAGCCGAACCTGCCGGTCAAGACCAAGGAAGAGGCGCTGATCCTCGCTTCGGTCGTGGAAAAGGAGACCGGCATCGCCTCGGAGCGTCCGCGCGTCGCCGCTGTCTTCGTCAATCGCCTGCGCAAGGGGATGCGGCTGGAATCTGACCCGACCGTCATTTACGGGATCAGCAATGGCGAACCCCTGGGGCGTGGCCTGCTGCGCTCGGAGCTCGACAAGAAGACACCGTGGAACACCTACATCATCGACGGCCTGCCGGTGACGCCGATCGGCAATCCCGGCCGCGACGCGCTGCGCGCCGTGCTCAATCCCGCCAAGACCGAGGACATCTTCTTCGTCGCCGACGGCACGGGCGGGCACGTCTTCGCCGCCACCTACGACGAACACCTGGCCAATGTCGCCAAGTGGCGCAAGGTCGAGGCCGAGGTCAGCCTGTACACGACCCCGGCCTTTGATGCGGCGGTCAATGCATCGGCCGTGGCGCCCGCTGCCGGTCAACCCGTCGCCGCGGCCACAAAAGGCAAGAACTAACCCATGTCTCTGTCCTCCATGACGGGCTTTGCCCGCGCCGACGGCGGCTTGAGGGACGTCAGCTGGACAGTCGAAGTCCGCAGCGTCAACGGCCGCAATCTCGATATCAAATACCGCTTTCCGCCGGGCTATGAGGCCGCCGAGCGTCTGGGGCGCGACCTGTCCAAGGCGCGGTTCCAGCGCGGTCAGATGAACCTGACGCTGCAGGTCCAGACGCCGGGCGCAAACGCCGGCGTCACCATCAACGAAGACGTGCTGAACGTCTATCTGGCGGCCAGCGACCGGCTTCTGGCCGAAGGCAAGGCGGTCATGCCGGCCTCGGATGGTCTTTTGTCGCTGCGTGGTGTCATCGAGGCCGCCGGCGAGGAGCGTTCCGGCCTGGCGGAGGACGGCGAGGCGGCCTTGGCCGCGACGCTTACCGAAGCCTTCGACCGCCTGAAGGCCGCACGTGACAGCGAAGGCCGCGCCATCGAAGCCGTGCTGAAAGGCCACCTGGTGACCATCGGCGCGGCCGTCGAGCGCGCAAAGGCCGTCGCCGACCAGCAGGCCGAGGTCATCCGCGAACGCTTTACCCGCCGGCTGGAAGAAATCCTGCCCGACAACGCCAAGGAGGGCCTCGAGGAGCGTATCCTTCAGGAAGCGGCATTGCTGGCCGCCAAGGCCGATGTGCGCGAGGAACTGGACCGGCTGTCGTCGCATCTCGACCAGGCGCACGCCCTGATCGACGGAGAAGCCGCGCCCGGCCGGAAACTGGATTTCCTGGCGCAGGAGTTCATGCGCGAAGCCAATACGCTGTGTTCCAAGGCGGCCTTTATCGAGCTGACCCAGACCGGCCTGGAACTGAAGGCGGTGATCGACCAGTTCCGCGAACAGGTTCAGAACGTAGAATAGTCTGTTCAGTTTTTTCAGGTAGTTCCTGAACTAAACAATTTGGAGTAACCCATGTCGCCTAACCCCCATATGAGTTTCGAGCGGATTCGCCGTGGCCTGATGCTGATCGTCGCCGCGCCGTCGGGGGCAGGGAAGACGTCGCTGTGCCGTCGCCTGGTGGCCGATCACTCCGATCTCGAACTGTCGATCTCGGTGACGACGCGCGGGCCGCGTCCCGGTGAGCGCGATGGCCGCGAATACCACTTCATCGGCGACGAGGAGATGGATCGTCTGATCAAGGAGCAGGCCCTGCTGGAATATGCTTCGGTCCACGACGCGCGTTACGGTTCGCCGCGCGACCCTGTGGAAAAGGCACTGAGCCAGGGCCACAATGTCCTGTTCGACATCGACTGGCAGGGCGCCCAGCGGATTTCGGCGCGGGCGCCTTCGGATGTGGTGCGGGTGTTCATCCTGCCGCCGTCGATCGCCGAACTGAACCGCCGCCTGAACGCCCGCGCCCAGGATGATGAGGACGTCATTGCCCGCCGCATCCAGCGCGCCAAGAGCGAGATTTCGCACTGGGCGGAATACGACTATGTCATCCTGAACGACGACTTCGACCGGTCGTACGCCGAACTGGTCCACATCTATCATGCCGAGATTTCGCGTCGGTCGCGGGGACTGTGGATCTCGCCGTTTGTGGATGAGCTGATGGCGGAGAAGATTTAATCCCTTATGCCTCCCCAAATCCAATAGATTTGGGGAGGCATAAGGTTAGAGCACTTCCGCCAATCGCAGGAAGTCCGCAGGCGCCACGACTTCCGCCCGGGCAGTCGGTTCGATCCCGACCTTTTCCAGCAGGGCTTCGCCACCCAGTGCCTTCAGCGACGAGCGCAGCATCTTGCGGCGCTGACCGAACGCGGCGGCGGTGATCTTCTCCAGGTTGCGTACGATCGCATCATCCGGGCGCGCAGCCTTGGGCACCAGCTTCACCACGGCGCTGTCGACCTTGGGCGGCGGTGTAAAGGCCCGCGCCGGCAGGTCCATGATCTTCTCACAGTCGCACAAAACCTGCGCCAGCACGCTCAGCCGGCCGTAATCGTCATCGCCGACGGGCGCGACGATGCGTAAGGCGACCTCCAGCTGGAACATCAGCGTCATCGACAGCGGCCGCCAAGGCCCCGTCAGCCACTTGACCAGAAGCGGCGTACCGACATTATAGGGCAGGTTCGACACGATATGCGCTGCTGGCGCCAGGTCTGCCTCGGACACCTTCAGCGCATCGCCTTCGATGACGGCAAAGCGCTCGCCATAGACGGCGTTCAGCTCTCCCAGCAATTCGATGAACCGCGCGTCCTTCTCGACCGCGATGACCTTCGAAGCCTCGGTCTCCAGCAGAGCGCGCGTCAGACCGCCAGGTCCGGGACCAACCTCGATCACCGCGTCGCCATCGAACGGCCCGCCCAAGCGCACGATCTTGCGCGTGATGTTGAGGTCGAGCAGGAAGTGCTGGCCGAACGCCTTCTTGGCCATCAGGCCGTGCTGTTCAAGGCTTTCGCGCAGAGTGGGCAGGTCGTTCATGTCAGGGCTCGGTTACGGCTGATGCTGTCGGCCATGCGCAGGGCGTTGATGAAACTGTCGGCGCGCGCAATCCCCTTGCCGGCGATGCCGAAGCCCGTGCCGTGGTCGGGCGAGGTGCGCACGATCGGCAGGCCGAGCGTGATATTGACCCCGCCCCAGAAGTCGAGCGTCTTCAGTGGAATCAATCCTTGATCGTGATACATGCATACGGCGGCGTCATACTCCGCGCGTGCCTCGTCGTGGAAGAGCGTATCGGCCGGGTAGGGGCCGCGGATAATGATGCCCTCGGCCTGCAGCGACGCCACCAGTGGCGCCAGCACATCGATCTCCTCGCGGCCGATGGTGCCGTCCTCGCCGGCATGCGGGTTCAGGCCCGCCATGACCAGGCGCGGCGTCTCCAGGCCGAAATCGCGGATCAGCGCCGCATGCGTGATGCGGACCAGCGCCTTCAGGTCTTCGCCCGACAGCCGAGCCGCGACCTCCGAGAGCGGCGTATGAATGGTCGCCAGCACGACGCGCAGATCCTTGGCCGCCAGCATCATGACCGGCATGGGCGCAGGCGCGTCGCCGTCGCGGCACAGCTCGGCCAGATATTCGGTGTGGCCGGGGAAGCTGAAGCCCGACGCATACAGCACCGACTTGGCGATCGGCGCGGTCACCAGCCCGCGCGCCGAGCCGTAACGGCAGTAGCCGACGCCGGCCTTGATCCAGTCGATGATGTGCGGCGCGTGCGCAGGGTTGGGGTGACCCGCCACGGGGTGCGCCGTCAATGGTTGATCGATCACCGGAAGAGCAGCGCCAAACCCACCTGGGCCTTCGGACGGATGGGCGATTACCCCCACGGGCACACCTTGGCTGGCCATGACACCGGCATCGCCGATGACGCAGAAGGCAAGGTCGGGATCGCCGCGCACGGCCTGCCAGGCGGCGGCCACGATCTCGGGACCGATGCCGCAGGGATCGCCCAGGCTGACGACAAGGGGAGGTAGGGAAGTCATGCCCCGGAGCTAGGCTCAGCCGTTCCCGGGGTCAAGCCCAAACCTACTGATGCTGCTCGATCGTCGCCCCGGCGCGGAGCTGGCGCAGGTAGCGCTTGCCCAGCATCGAGATGCGCTCATTGACCAGGCTGCTCTGGATCTGGTCGCGCGTGACGGCGTTGTCGCCGGCCAGCTGGCGGTCGCAGACGTACAGGACGTTCATGTTCTGGTCGTTGCGCATCGGCGCCGTCGCCTGGTTGGCCTTGAGCGGGCGCAGGGCGTCGGCATAGGTGGGCTTCAGCAGGCTCAGCTGGGCCTCACCCAGATTGGTGATCTGGACGCCCGACGCCTTCAGCTCGTCGATGTCCTCGCAGGTCCGGGCCTTGGCGCGGACGGCGTTGAGCGCGGCCTCGGCGCGGCTGACCTCGGCCGGCGAGGCATTTGGGCTGAGGGGCACCGCGGCCTGGCGGACATGAAAGACCATGTCGGCGTTACCATTGGACTTCTGGCGCAGCAGGTAGATGTAGACGCCGTCCTTGGTGGTGATCGGCGGGATCATGTCGCCGGGATTGGCCGCGGCGAGGGCGGCCTCGACCTGCGGATCGATATTGCCGGACACCAGCCAGCCCGCGTCACCGCCCTGGGCGGCCGATGGGGCGTGCGAAAACTGACGCGCAACGGCCTGGAAGGGGGCGACCTTGGCCTGCATCTGCTGATAGAGCTGCTGGGCGCCGGCCTGGGCGTTGGCCAGGCTGCCTGCCTGCGCCGGGTCGATAAAGATTTCGGCGACGTAGTATTGCGGCTTCTGGCCATCGGCGACGACCTTGTCCATGGTGGCCTCGACCTGGGCCTTGCCGACGGCGGCGTTGGAACGGTAGCGGCCGCCGACCAGCATGCTCCAGCCGGTCTGGGCGCGGATCTGGTCGCGGAGAGTCTGAGGCTCGATACCCAGCTTCTTGAGCTCCGCCAGCAGCTGCTTGCCGTCCATGCCGCTCTGGCGGCCCATGCGCTCGATTTCCTCGTCGATTTCCTTTTCTTCGACCTTGACCTTCCAGTGCTCCATCTCCTGCTTCTGCAGGCGCTCCTCGACCAGCGACGTGACCGCCTGCTGCTGGAAGGACGAATAGTTCTCCTGGGTGACCTGGACGCCGGAGGTGACCATGAGCAGCAGCATGCGCTGCTTGAGGTCGTAGGAGGTAATCATGTCCTTGTTGACCGACATAAGTATGCCTTCGCCAAGCGCCGGCAGTTGCGGCGCCTGGGCGTCGTGGCCCAGCGTCGAGGCCGAGGCCAGCGCGGCGTCACCCGTGTCCGGCGTGGCTTCCTGCGCGACAGCGGGAACAGCCAGGACGGCAAGCCCGATGCAGGCCCCCATAAGACAAGCCTTGGCCGTGTGAAGTTTCAGCGCGGTTCGGAACGAGGACAAGATCGGCATGGATGAACAGGTGACCCGGTGTTTAGCGGACATTGGCGAAGTCTGCACCAGACTTGCCCAATGTGGCGAGGTTAAGGCGGAACAGTATCGAAGATTGCGGCTTGCCGTTCAAGCGGGTCAAGACCGTATCGTTGCGTTGATAGACGAGTTCGTACCAGATGCAGTCGTCGCGATAGATCGCGCTGACGGTCGATCGGCGCCACTGGTTCTCGACCAGGTCGCGGTCGAGGCGGGCGCTGACGCCCCAGTTCTTGGTGAAGAAGTGGCGGGCGTAGAACTGCAGGTTGCGATAATTGTCGCCGAACCGCCTGAGCTTTCCGTCCGGATCGAGCGTCGGCTGGATCATGACGTCGTTGAAGATGTAGCGCAGCGTGGCCGTGGTATTGGGTGTAAAGGCGCTCAGGCCCGCTTCGCCCTGGGCCAGCCGGAAGCTGTCGGTGTCGAGGCGCAGGCGGGTATAGCCGTAAAGCCCCTTGCCAGTGTCGAAGCTGGCATCGACCACCCAGTCGGACGACTTGCCGCCCAGCCCGGAAATGTCGTAGGTGCGCTGGATGTAACCGGCCGGCGGCGGCGTGTCGGGCACGCCGTTGTAATAGGTGTAGCTGTCGTAAGCCGTGCCGTTGAATCGCGCCTGGACGGTATTGAGGAACTGGTTTTCCGGCTTGTCGCGCAGAATCCGGCCAACCATGGCCTGGACTTCCAGCCCGGATTTGAACTGCAGTTGCGAGCGCAGGCCGAGGCTTAAGCGTGTACCGCCTTCATAGACGTCGAAACCCGGCGACTTGTTGGCCTGGAACAGGGTTGTGGTGTCGAACTCGAAGGACTGGCTGTCCTCGGTCGGAAGATAGGGGCTGACCTGATGCTCGGGCGACGCGGCCAGTTGGGCCATGGGCTCCAGCACGGCGGTGAAGTGCTCGAACTTGCGCACCATCGGATAGCTGAAGTTGAAGCCGACCGTCCCAAGATCGCGCGAGATCGATTCCTCTCGGCCTGCGGCGTCCAGGTGCGACACCGTATACTGATCGTGGCGGTAGTCGAAGAACGGCCCCCAGCGCAGCCCCCCGCGTGTGGTCATATTGCCGTACCACGACGCGCCAATGCTGGCCCGCGCGGTATCGTAGGGCGACGGCAGGACGCCGGGCTGACGGAAGAAGTCCGGCGCGCCGGCGCTGGTGTACAGCTTGTGCTGGAGGGCCAGGGCGTTGACACTGAGCGTCAGTTGGCCGCCCAGCAGACGGCTTTGCGGCGACCAGTACGCCTGCACCATGGGCAGGATGGCGGGGTAGAGGTCCGAATTGACCGCGATCGGGTAATCCGTGATCGTAGAAGCGACCGCACCCGTCATTGGATCGAGATAGCCGCCGACCGCCAGGCTCTGGAAGTTGGCGATGGAAAACTGGACGTAGCTGGTCGGCGTCTGGCGGATCAGGTGTGCCTGGTTGACCAATTGGCGGTGTTCCGCCTGCCACTCGCCAATATCCTCCTCGAAGGCGTCATCGACACTATAGCGTTCGAAGAAGTTGGCGTTGTCATAGGGGCGCCCAAAGGCGGGATCCGACGGATTCGTACGGCTATATCCGCTCTCGTCCTTCACGTGCTGGGCGGTGAAGTTCCAGCGCCAGTCCGGATTGATGGTGAAGTCGCCATCCGCCAGCAAGTAGTCGCGCGTCTCGGCCTCGCCGATCCGCTCGCCCGAATTGTCGAAATAGGCTTCATTGGTAAAGCCGAAACGCACGCGCAGCTTGCCGGAATAGAAGTGACGGCCGTATTCCAGCGCGATCAGCGGATTGACGCCGGCATTGAATTGCGGGCTGATGATCAACTGCGAGTAAGGCGAAATCGACCACAGATAGGGCTGCTGGTACGAAAAGCCGCCGCGCTTGCGCGTGAACTGGACGTCGGGCTGCAGGAAGCCGGAAGCGCGTTCAAGCTCCGGATCCGGCGACCACATATAGGGCATGTACAGCACCGGCACGCCCTTGAGCTTCACGACGGCGTTGTTGTAGTACACCATCTTCTTGTCTTTGCGCTGCGTGATCTCGCTAGCCTGGATCGACCATGACGGCTCTTGCGTCACGCCGTTCTTCTGGCACAGCTGGCAGGGCGTATAGATGATGTTGGTCAGCCGCGTCGTGAAGTCGTTCACGCGTTCGACGCGCCGGGCGAAGACCTTGGAATTGTCGGCGGCGATGGCGGCGAAGTTCTTGCTGACGCCCGACTGGTTTTCATCGTCGTAGGTGATGCGGTCGGAATACTGCACCGAACCGTCGGCATTGATGGTTTGCGTATTGCCTTCGGCGGTCGTGACGCCAGTCTTGGAATTGTGCGTGACGCTGTCGGCGCGGATGAGCCGGTCATCCTGGCGCATTTCGACATTGCCCCGCGCGACGATGGTGTCTTTGTCCGTCGTCGTCAGTTCCTGCGACTGGATGAAGGCCGCGCCCTTCGTCAGTCCGTCCGGACCGGGAATGGTCTCTGTGGCCTGCGGGCCGGGCGCCTGGGCTGCCTGACTCTGGGCTGCCTGAGCCATCGCCAGTTCGAAGGCCAGCTGCGATCCGGTCGCCATGCGCGCGGGCGAGGCGTCACGGCCCTGCGCACCCGCGGCCGGTCCGATCCCGGCGCCGATGGCCAGGGACATAAGTCCCACACCCAGCTTGAAAGAATTGCGATTCATCACGGCCTTATTATTCGCGGTCACGGTTCTATAGCACAAAATCTGTTCCGGCCATCCCCCGGAACACCCCTTCCGTCTCCTCTAGCCGTCCTCGGTGTAGACAAGCAGGGTCATGGCCCCAAGCATGGCCAGGACGGCGGGCGACCAGCCGGCCAGTTCAACCGGGATCAGGTCCGCCATCCCCAGGCTGGAAAACAGCTGGTTGACGAAGAAGATCATGAAGCCCAGCGAGACGCCCGACACCACCAGCGCCGTCAGCCCGCCCAGGCGCATCAGCCGCAGCGAAAAGACCGCCCCCAGCATGGCCATGGCAGCGAACATCAACGGCGTCGACAGCAACTGGTGCAGCTTGAGGCGATAGACGGTCGTCGGCAGCCCGGCGGTGGCGTTGCGCTGGATCAGCACAGGAAGTTCCCAGAACGGCACCGACTGTGTCGAGGCACGCCTGCGGAAGGCCGCCTGGGCGTCAAGATTGGACGGGATCGACAGGCGCTCGTAATATAGGGGCTGCTCGCCGGGCTTGGTTTCGCGCGCATTGCGCAACTGCCAGAAGCCGGGCGTGAGGACCGCCGAATCCGCATCGACGCGGCTGGTGAAGGCCGGCACGCCGCGCGCATCCAGTTCATAGGTCCAGAAGGTCGCCTTCTGTAGGCGGCCTTCGGCGGGGGAGCCGGCATCGGCGCGGACGATGGTCTGTTTACGGCTGCCCCCCTGACGGATATAGACTCCGCCGGCGTCCGGGGCGTCCGGGGCGGCCTTCTGGATGGCCAACACCCTGCGGTCGTAGTTTTCCTGCAGCCGCGACGCGATCGGATTGAGCGCGGTTATGGTCAGCACGCCAAAGGCGAAGGCTGTGACGGCGGCAGGCGTCACGAAGCGCCAGGCCGACATACCGGCCGCGCGCATGGCGATCAGTTCGCTGCGCCGGTTCAGGCCGATAAAGGCAAAGATCGACCCGAACAGGAAGGCGAAGGGCAGTAGCACCAGGATCAGGCTGGGCGACTTCTGCAGGATCAGAAGCAGGACGTCGACGCCCGACAGGTCGGCCTCGGCGCCCAGCTTGGACACACCGATATAGTCCATCAAAAGGATCAGGCTGGAGACGACCGCCAGGGCCGAGGCGAACATCGCGATGCAGGCCTGGAGAATATAGGTCTCGATGCGGCTGTGCCGCCACGGGTTGAGGTAGCTGAACGCGTTAAGCCAGGTCATGCGGCGGGCCTCAGCGTTTCAAGCGTGGACATGCGCTGGGAGCGGGCGAGGCCGCGCTTGCTGTCGCGCTTGTGGAGCAGGCGCAGGCAGATGACGATGGGGATGATCGGCACGGCATATTGCAGCACGTTCATGACGACGCTTCCGGCCGACGCCGTTTCCGCCGCGATGCCCAGAATCCGCACGACGGCGGCGATGCCGGCGACCGCAGCGATGCGCTGCCCATAACCGCCGCGCCTGAACTGCCCGCCCAGCACGGCGACGATGGCCAGCAGCATGAAGGTCAGGTTGTACAGCGGGCCGGCCAGCCGCGCGTGCCCTTCGGCCTGCAGCTTGGTCCGGTTCCCCTTTTCCCAGTCGAGCGCAATGTTCGGAAAGAACAGCTCATGGATATAGCGGTCGCCTTCCTTGTAATGCAGGAAGTCGTCGCTGGAGAAGTAGCGCGAAACGTCGAAGCTGGTTTCGTCGAAAGTGGCGTTGGTGATCGCGCCGGAGTCATTGACCTGCTGGGTCGAGCCGCGGCGCATGATCAGGATGTTCGCGCCATCGACATTGCTGATCTTGCCTTCGCTGGCGACGTAAGTGCGGTCCTTGCCGTTGGCTTCGGGCGTGCGGATGAAAATCTGGCGCAGCAGGCCGTTCTGGTCGATGCGCTGGACGTAGATGGTCAAACCCGATGAGGCGGTGGAAAAGGCGCCTTCCTTGACCAGGCTGGAAATCAGGTCGTTGCGGATGCGGAACATCTCGCCGCGCATGGCGCGCGCCGTCAATGGCTGCAGGAACAGGTTCGATACCAGGCTGATCAGGGCGAACCACACGCCGATGCGAATCATAGGCGAGGCCAGGCGCATCAGGGAAGAGCCGGCGGCACGCACGGCGGTGATTTCATGTTCGCTCTGCAGGCGCGTCAGCGCGATCAGGGTGCCGACGAAAATGGCGATGGGAAAGATCAGTCCCGCCAACTGGGGCAGGGACAGGAGCGTTACGCGCATGAAAGTCCAGGCGCTCTGGCCGCGTTCGACGATCAGGTCGAACTGGCTCAGCGACTGGCTCAGCAGCGCGATTGCCGTGAGGGCCGCGACGGCGCCCAGCACCGGTACGATCAGCTGGCGGAATATGTAGCGGTCGAGAATGCGCATGCGGTCGGGAGGCTGTCCGTTCTGGGCAAGGCGGGGCGCCAAACCCGCCGGTTTCGTCGCTTCCTTTTGACCGCATACACAGTTAATTACAAGTAACTAAGCGGCCTTTCCGGCAAAATAAGACGCATAACGCTGGCCTTGCGAAAAAAGCGTATTGCGTCGCGCGAAAAAGCGCATAGATCGACTACCAGCCTACCGGAGACGCTCATGCAGATCGAACTTGCCACCATTGCCCCCGCCAATGCCATCCACGCGGTCATCCTCGGCGAAGGGGATGCGGCGAGCCCGGGCTTCGGCGCGTTCGACGCAGGCGTCGCCGACCATGCCCGCCGGGCGCTCTCGGTCACCGGCTTCAAGGCCGCCAAGGGCAAGACCCAGGTTGTCGCCGCCCCTCCGGGCTTTGACGGCGCGGCGCTCGCCTTTGTCGGCGTCGGGGACCTTAAGGCGCTGGACGCCACAGGCATCGAACACGCCGCCGCCACGCTTTATCATGCGGTAAAATCCGCCGGCATCGACGCCTTAAGTCTCGACCTTACGGGCTATGGCCCGGAACTGGTGGCGCGGGCGCTGCTGGGCCTGCACCTGGCCTCCTACCGCTTCGCCCGCTATTTCGGCCCGGCCAAGGCCGACAAGGCCCCCACGCTGAAATCCATCACCGTGGTGTGCGACGATGTCGCCTCCGCCGAGGCCGCCTGGCAGCCGCTTTCGGCCATCCGCGACGGCGTCCTCTTCGCTCGCGACCTGGTGTCCGAACCGGCCAATGTCCTCTATCCCGAATCCTATGCTGAGCGGGTCAGGGGCCTGACTGGCACCGGCCTCAAGGTCGAAGTGCTCGGCGAAAAGGAGATGGCCGAGCTTGGCATGCATTCGCTGCTGGGCGTGGGGCAGGGATCGCGCAAGGAATCCCAGCTCGTCATCATGCAGTGGAACGGCGCCGGTGCCGATGCCCAGCCCGTGGCCTTCGTCGGCAAGGGCGTGACTTTCGATACCGGCGGCATTTCGATCAAGCCGGCCGAGGGCATGGAGGACATGAAGTGGGACATGGGCGGGTCGGCCGCTGTCGTCGGCACCATGATCGCCCTGGCCACCCGCAAGGCCAAGGTGAACGCGGTGGGCATCATCGGCCTGGTCGAAAACATGCCGGACGGCAATGCCCAGCGTCCTGGTGACGTCGTCACGGCCATGTCGGGCACGACGATCGAAGTCATCAATACCGACGCCGAGGGCCGCCTGGTCCTGGCCGATGCCCTTTGGTACTGCCAGGACCGCTTCAAGCCGCAATTCATGATCGACCTGGCGACGCTGACCGGCGCCATGATCATTGCGCTGGGCACCGATTATGCCGGCGTTTTCAGCAACAACGACGAACTGGCTGAACGTTTGGGTGAAGCCGCGAAATCGGCGTCCGAGAATCTGTGGCGCATGCCGCTGCCGGCGCAGTACGAAAAGCAGATCGATTCCAAGATCGCCGACATCCGTAATATAGGCGGCCGTCCGGCGGGCTCGATCACCGCCGCTCTGTTCCTGCAGCGCTTCGTCAACAATGTGCCGTGGGCGCACCTCGACATCGCGCCGACCGCCTGGACGAACGAACAGCGCATCCCGTCGGTGCCGGAAGGCGCGACCGGCTTCGGCGTGCGGACGCTCGACGCCCTGGTCGCCCAGTTCTACGAAAATCAAAGTTCTACGAACAGTAACCGATGACCGATATCTGGTTCTATCACCTTGAGCGCACGTCGCTGGAGCAGGCCCTGCCGGAACTGCTCGAAAAGGTGATGGGCCGGGGGTGGCGCGCCTATGTCCACGGTCTTGAGGATGACACGATTGCCGGGTTAGACTCGCACCTGTGGAGTTACAGTCCGGCTTCATTCCTGGCCCATGGCCGCGAGGACGAACCGTTCGCCGAGCGCCAGCCCATCCTGCTGGGCAAGAGCGGTAAGCGGGTCAACGGCGCTGAGGTCTATGTGTCGGTCGCCCCGGCCGACATTCCGGATCTTTCGGGTGCCGAACGCGCGCTGATCGTCTTCGAGGACCGGGACGCGGAACACCTTTCCTGGGCGCGCGCCCAGTGGAAAAAGCTAAAAGGTGAGGGCCTGTCGCTGGCCTACTGGAAGCAGTCGGACACCGGACGTTGGGAGAAGATGCAATGATCTTGAAAAAAGTACTCGCCCTCGGTTTGATCGCCGCCGGACTTTATGGCTGCGCCTCGGGTCCCGAGGAGGCGCCTCCACCGCCGGCGCGCAGCACACCGCCCGCTGTGGCCGTGCCGTCACCAACGCCGGTGCCGCCGCGTCCGGCCCCGCCACCGCGCGCGCCGGAATACAAGCCCCTGGCCAATGACACCTGCGGCGCGCAACCGCTCCAGAGCCTGGTCGGCAAGCCGCGCACGGAGATTCCGGTGCCGCTCTATCCGGACCGCCGCCGCGTGGTCTGCTCGACCTGCGTGGTGACGCAGGAGTTCCGCGCCGACCGCCAGACCATTGTTTTCGATACTGATACGGGGATCATCAAATCCGTCACTTGTGGGTAGTCTTTGGCGGGTAGCCAAAAACATCTCACAGTTCAGTATACGGTTTAATCGCTTTGCGATGGCAGGGTGGGATCGGGGATGCTACCATGGGTAGCCCGGACGAGTCGCCCGGACGAGGCGCCGGATCAGGGCCGGCGAATGAGGGTTTCATGGCACAGCCGCATGTTTTGCAGGAACCGGCAGGCTCAGGCGCACGTTCGGGATCGGGGGCGGTTGGTCGCCTTGGCCGCACCGCTAATATTCTTCTCATCGACGACAGTCGCGGCGATGCGATGCTGGCCCGCAAAGCTCTGGCCGAAAGCCGGATGGACGCCGTGGTGACAATTGCGTCAACTGGCGAATTGGCGATGGATATTTTACGCCGTCAGGGTGAATATGCCGACTGTGTGTTACCGGATATTATCCTTCTGGATCTTAGACTTCCGCGTATGAGTGGTATGGACGTCTTAAATCTTATCAAGGGCGATCCCCGCTTCAAGCATATACCGGTAATTGTAATGTCGGGTTCGGGCGCATCGGATACCATCATGAACTGTTACCGGTCTTATGCAAACGCCTACCTGATCAAACCTGGAGACCTTACTCAGTATCGGACCGCCATAGACATTATCGAACGGTTCTATCTGGAACTGGCGGCATTGCCGGTGGCGGCCCATGACTGAGCGGCGGAGAAAAGAAATGCAGGAGACTAAGCAGGTCGCGGCGCAAGCCCAGACTGACCCGGCCGAAGAATTTCGCGATTTCGCCTACATTGTGTCGCACGACCTTGCGGGGCCGGTGCGGACGATCCTCGGATTTTCGCAGCTTTTGAGCGAAGACGCGAAGAAGATGGCCAGCGAGGAGGACCGGCTGCACCTGGAGCTGATCCAGGAAAGCAGCCAGAAGCTGAACGAGATGATCCAGGGCCTTCTGGCCTTTTCGCGGCTGAACACGGTGCCACGCGCGCCGGAGATGGTCGACCTGGAGATCACGCTGGCGCGCTGTCATATGGAACTGCAGCCGCTGATCGACGTCACCAAGGCCCAGTTGTCCTATCCACGCATGCCGGAACTGGTAGCAGATCCGCGCCGGATGTTTTCGCTGTTCTTCTACCTGATCGAAAACGCCATCAAGTTTCACAAGCCGGGCGTCGCGCCGGATATCCGCATCTTTATCGAGGAACGGCCGGCGGAATGGGAGTTCTGCGTGTCGGACAACGGCATCGGCATTGATCCCATGTTCTATGACGATGTGTTCCGGCCACTGCGCAAGCTTCATACGGACGATGCCTTTCCGGGCGTGGGCATGGGGCTGACCCTGGCGCGCAAGATCGTGCTGCAGCACGGCGGGGATATGCATATCGAGGCGTCACCCTCGGGCGGAACGGCCGTGGTGTTTACGCTGGCGAAGGCTGGGCCTGCGCGCTCGTAATGTTACGGGTTTGGGGCCTGTGGCCCCAAGTCTTTAATACCAAAAGAAAAGCCTGGCCCCTTGGGCCGGGCTTTTTCTTTTGGTATCAGAAGATTTGTGGGGTCCCCAGAAAACATTTTTTTTGGCCCCCGCTCCGTAAATCGCAGGCGACGCATGACACCCTTCTACGAAATCCTCGACGAACGCTTCCGCAACTGCATCCGGTCAAGCGCCCGCATCGAAAAGCTCTATGAAGGCTCGCGCTGGGCGGAAGGCCCGGCCTGGTTCCCGGCACACCGCGCGCTCATCTGGAGCGATATCCCCAACGACCGCATGCTGCGCTGGGACGAAACGACCGGAAGTGTCGGCGTCTTTCGCCATCCCGCCAACTATTCCAACGGCAATACCATTGATCGCGAAGGCCGTCTGGTCACCTGCGAACACGGGGGCCGCCGCGTCACCCGCACCGAACACGATGGCACGATCACCGTCATCACTCAGCACTACGACAACAAACGCTACAACAGTCCCAACGATGTCGTCGTCAAATCGGACGGCTCGATCTGGTTCACCGACCCGACCTACGGCATCGACACCGACTACGAAGGCCACAAGGCCGACGCCGAACAGGACGGCAGCCACGTCTATCGCGTCGATCCCTACGGCACCGTCACCCGCGTGCTCGACGACTTCGTAAAACCCAACGGCCTGGCTTTTTCCCCGGACGAAACAAGGCTCTATGTGGTGGACAGCGGCCGCACCCACGTCAAGGACGGCCCGCGCCACATCCGCGTCTTCGACGTTACCAAAGACGGCAAGCTCACCGGCGGTAAGGTCTTCGCCGACAATGGCAATTACGACGGTCTGCGCCTGGACACGGACGGCCGGGTTTGGACCAGCGCCACCGAATGCGTCCACTGTTATGAACCCGACGGCACCTTGCTCGGCAAGATCATGATCGGCGAGCCGGTGTCGAATGTCTGCTTCGGCGGCGCCAAGCGCAACCGCCTGTTCATCACCGCCACCACCAGCCTCTATTCGGTGATGCTGGCCGTCAACGGCGCCAAGACGTTTTGAGGCCAGCCCTCTTTTATTCCTCCCCGCCAGAGTGGGGAGGGACCATTTGCGCAGCAAATGGTGGTGGGGCTTTCTCCCAACGGTCCAACGACATAAAGGCGGCTTAGCGCGCGCTCTTCGGGAATGCGGGCAGCTTCGCGATATCCGCCGGCTCGTGCTGGATGATCAGCGTCGCCTTCAACTCCGCCGCCACAGCCTGCAAGCGCGCCATCGACGCCAGTGTGTCGGCGCGATCGGCGTTGAAAGTCGGCACGCCATGCTTTTCCCACTGCTCGGCGAAGTGCACCACGTCACCCGACAGCAACACCGCACCGGTCCTCGGCAATCGCACCAGCAGGGCCGTCTCGCCCGGCGTATGGCCGGGCGCCGCCAGCATGACCACGCTGCCGTCGCCAAAGACGTCGCGATCCCCCGTCACGGGATCGGTCTTCGCCTTGCCGTCCAGCCACGGGCGAAGCGGCGCCGGATCGACCGCAAATGGCAACGGCTCGTGCTTCAAGGCGGCTAAATCCGCAGCGCCGATCAACAGCGTCGCCTTGGCAAACGTGGCTGCCTGACCCGTATGGTCGAAGTGATTGTGGCTGAGACCGAGATACCGGATCTGATCCGGCTTGACGCCGATCTGCGCCAGCTGCGTCGGCAGATCGACCTTCAAGGTCGGGCCAAACATCGCTGATGGATCGACTTTGGCGCCAAGCAAGCCTGCCGGTAGCCCAGAATCCCAAAGCATATAGTCCTGGCCATGGCGGATCAGATAGCAGCTGTCGGTCAGGATGCGCGTCAGGCCGGCATAGGCAAACGTGTCGGAAAAGACGCTGAGGTCCCGGACGGTGATCTGGCCGCAATCGAGCCGCCACAACTCCACATCTGGCGTTTGATTGGGCGCGGCATGAACGGGCGCGGCAAAGGCGGCGGTCAAGGCGAGGAGGGCGGTAGCAATGCGTTTCATGAAAATCTCCCGAATGAGACGCCCGGCTTACCCCCTGTAAGACCACAGACCGGCCCGAGTTTGACGCGATATGCGCCCGAAACGCTCGCGCCGCGCTTTTTTGAATGCGGCCGGCGCGATATGATGCCGGCATGGACACGCAGCATTTCGAACCCGACCCATCGCGGACCTTTATCCGCCGCCTCCAGGCGCTGCTGCCGTCGGCGCGTTCGGGCTTCAACAGTCATGCGCGCCACCTGTTCAGCTATTGCGCGTTCGACCGCGAACGCATCGCCTCGGTGCGGATGAAGCACCCCTCGATCCTTGTTGTCCTTCAGGGCTGCAAGGAGGTGTGGGTCGGCGGCCGCGCGCAGGCATTTGGCCCGGGCGCGGTGTTTGTCCTGCCGCCGGACCTGGACATGGAGGTGATCAATATTCCCGGTGACGACGGGCAGTGCCTCTACGAGGCCATGATCATGGAGGTCCCGGCCTTGCCCGCCGGCATCGCGCCCGTCGTCGAAGCCGCGGCGCCCGTGCTGGATTTCGGCGTGAAGCCGGGCAGCGACCTGATGGAGGCGCTGATCCACGCCGCGACGGTGATCGCCGACCACGGCCAGAGCGAAGTGTTGAAGGCGTTGCGCATGGCCGAAGTGCTGACGCTTATGCGCCCATATCCGGCGGCGCGGTGCCTGTTCCATGTCGGGTTGGCCGACCAGGTGGCGTGGCTGATCGCCAGCCAGCCATCGCGCGCCTGGACCGTGCCGGACGTGGCCGGCCGTCTTGGTCTGGGCGCTTCGACCTTGCGGCGGCAACTGGCGGCGGCGGGAACCTCATTCCGGGCGATCGTGGCGCGCGAACGCCTGCGCGCCGGCCGCGACGCCATCCAGTCAGGGGCCTTGAGCATCGCTGCCGCCGAAGCGGCAGGCTATGCCTCACGCTCGCACTTCGCGCGGCGGTACCGCGAACACTTCGGCACAACGCCAACGGGGCGGTAGCGATGGTTGGGCCGACACCTGCGTCGTACCCCTCCGTCGTCTTCGCTGCGCTCGCCGCCACCTCCCCGTGCTCCGCATAGGGAGGAGAGAGCCCAACTAGGCCGAACCGGCTCGACAAGCTCTCTCCTCCCTACCGAAGGTGGGGAGAGGGACCGCTAGCGGCGCGGAGCGACAGCGCAGCGGTGGAGGGGTATTGTCGGCGGTGCCGCACACGCAGTTGCTTACCGGGTTAGCTGTGCCCGCGACGGATCGAATCCCACCACTTCGCGGATAACGATCATCGTCCGGAATGACTGCACGCCGTGGTCCGTTGTCAGTTCACGCTGGCAGAAGCGCTCGTACTCCGCCATCGAATCGACCGCCAGGGTCAACAGGAAGTCGGTCTCGCCCGTCACATCCCAAGCGCCCTGAATTTCCGGCGACCGCGCTATGGCGGCCTTGAATGCATCGGTCACGGCGCGCTCCTGATTCTTCATGGTGATCAGCGCATGTATCTGGATTTTTGGCTCGATGCGCGACGGATCGACCATGGCGACGTCGGCGACGATCACCCCTTCAGCGCGCAACCGTCTTAAGCGCCGCAATACCGCTGACTCGGACAGACCCACCGCTTCAGCCGTCACCCGCGCGGGCTCAAGGTTGTTGCGCCGGACGCGCTCCAGAAGCTTGTAATCGAAGTCGTCAAGCGTGACGAAATTCGTCATATGAGCCATCCTGATGACAGTTTCAGGCACAGATTTAGCCAAAATCGCCGGGAAACACAAACACGATCTCGCTATAACAACGACATGAGCCAGATGTCAGCATACAGTATACGATACCCCATCCTTGCACGCGCGGCCCCTTATGTGGCGGTTGTCCTTGCCATGATCTCGTTCAGCATCGGCGCGTCGTTCGCCAAGACGCTGTTCCCGGTCATCGGCGCGCCAGCCACGACCGCATATCGCGTCGGGCTGGCGGCGCTGCTGCTGGTGGCCATCTGGCGGCCTTGGCGGTTCAAGCTGACGCAAAAATCGCTCGGCACCATGCTTCTCTATGGCCTGTCGGTCGCGGGCATGAACCTGCTCTTCTTCATGTCGCTCGAGCGCCTGCCGATCGGCCCGGCGCTGGCGATTGAATTCACGGGACCGCTGGCGCTGGCGCTGATGCACGCCCGCAAGCCCGTCCACTTCGTGTGCGTCGGCCTTGCCGTCGTCGGTATCCTGCTGCTTCTGCCGCTGGGCGAACAGGCGCGCAATCTCGATCCAATCGGAATGGCGCTGGCGGCTGTGGCCGGCGTCTTCTGGGCGCTCTATATCGTCTTCGGCCGCAAGCTGGCGGGCGTCCATCCCGGTGCGTCGGTATCAATCGGCATGGTCATCGCCGCCGTCATCATCGTGCCCATCGGCGTGGCGAATGTGGGCGCGGCCATGTTCAACCCGGCCCTCATCCTGCCGGCCCTGGCGCTTGCGCTGTTGTCGAGCGCCATCCCGTACACGCTGGAAATGTTCGCCCTGCGCCATATGCCCGAACGGACCTTTGGCGTCATGATCAGCGCCGACCCGGCCGTCGGCGCCCTGGCGGGCCTGATTATCGTCCACGAGCACCTGTCAGGCCAACAATGGCTGGCTATCCTAGCGGTTGTCGCGGCCGCCGCCGGCGCTGTTGCCACGACCAAAAAGGAAGAGGCCCAGACGCTGCCGGCGGAGTAGGGCAGGGCGAAGTGGCCTCTCCAATCTTATTCCTCCCCACAAGTGGGGAGGAATAAGATTGGAGGAGCTTACCCGGTCGGGAAACAGCCCTAAATCCCGACCTCAGCCTTCGCGGTCTCATACACCTCCGCCGCTTCCATCCACTCAGCCTCAAGCGCTACCAGCTTTTCCTCAAGCCGCGCCTTGTCCTTGCCAAGGCTGACGGCTTCCTGCGGGCGCTTGCTGTAAATGTCCGGATCGCCCAGCTTCAGGTCCAAAAGCTTGATCTGGTTGCCCGTCGTCTCGATCTGGCGTTCCAGTTCATCCGCCTTCTTCTTCAGCGGTGCAATGGCGTTGCGCGCCGCCGCGGCAGCCTTTCGGGCGTCCTTGGTGTTGACGTTGGCCGGCTTTTCTTTGGCATTGGCCTGCGCTTCCTCGCGCGTCGCCGTCTTGGCGCGTTCGACGACCAGCTTGGCGTAATCGTCCATCGAGCCGGTATAGGTCTTCACCGTGCCGTCATTGACCAGCCACAGCTTGTCGGCCACCAGCTCGATCAGCGACCGGTCGTGGGTGATGATTAGCACCGCGCCTTCATAGTCATTGAGTGCATCCAGCAAGGCCCGGCGGCTGTCGATATCAAGGTGGTTGGTCGGTTCGTCGAGGATGAGCAGGTGAGGGCCGTCCATCGCCACCATGTTAAGCAGCAGGCGCGCACGTTCGCCGCCCGACAGGTCCTTGACCTTGGTTTCGACCTTTTCGACCGTCATGCCGAACGACCCCAGGCGCGCCCGGCGTCTCGATTCGGTTTCTTCCGGCCGGGCACGGCGCATCATCTCCAGCGGCGTGTCCTCCGGGTCCATGGCCTCGATCTGGTGCTGGTGGAACCAGGCGACCGTCATCCGCCGGTCGCGCCATTGCGTGCCGTGGCTTTCGGTCAAAGCACCGGCCAGCAGTTTGGCAAAAGTCGACTTACCGGCGCCGTTGACGCCCAAAACCCCAATACGATCATCGGGATCGAGACGCATATTGATGTGACGCAGGATGACCGTATCGCCATATCCCACACTCGCATCGTCAAGACGCAGGATCGGCGGCGCCAGTTCCTTTTCCGGCGACGGCAGGATGAAGGGCGCCACGCGGTCCTCGACGGTCGCGGCGATAGGCGGCAGCTTTTCCAGCTTCTTCATGCGCGACTGGGCCTGGGCGGCTTTGGACGCCTTGGCGCGGAAACGATCGACAAAGCTTTGCAGGTGGGCCCGTTCGGCCTCCTGCTTGGCGCGGTTGGCGGCATTGAGGCGGGCCTTCTCCGCGCGCATCCGCTCAAAATTGTCGTAGTTGCCGGTATATAGGTCGAGCTTCTGGCCTACGACATGAACGATGGCGTCCACCGACTCGTTGAGCAGGTCGCGGTCGTGCGAGATCATCAGGGCGGCATTGGGATAACGCTTCAGGCGCGATTCCAGCCACAGGGCGCCTTCGAGGTCGAGGTAGTTGGTCGGTTCGTCGAGCAGCAGCAGGTCGGGCTCGGCCAACAGCGCCCCGGCCAGCGCCGCACGCATCCGCCAGCCGCCCGAGAAGGCCGAGATCGGACGCGTCAGGTCGGCATTGGAAAAGCCGAGGCCGCTCAGAATTTCGGCCGCTTTCGCCGGGGCGCGATCCGCGCCGATGGCATAGAGGTCGTGGTGGATTTCCGCCTGGTGGATTGGATCGGCGGTCT
The DNA here is from genome assembly GCF_017875235.1 of Asticcacaulis solisilvae. GTDB lineage: Bacteria > Pseudomonadota > Alphaproteobacteria > Caulobacterales > Caulobacteraceae > Asticcacaulis > Asticcacaulis solisilvae_A. The sequence continues at coordinate 69,879 of NZ_JAGGMI010000002.1, forward strand.
CGAGCGCCTTTAACAGGTTATGGCGGCGGGTGTCGATCTCAAGAACGGCATCGATCAGGTGCTGGGGCGAAGCGGCGATTTCCTGGTCGACGGAGGCAACGCGCCAGGCCTTGGGCGTGGTGATTTCGCCGCCGCCGGGCTGGGCGCGGCCGAGGATTAGCTTGAACAGGGTCGACTTGCCGACGCCGTTGAGGCCGATCAGTCCGGCCTTGGTGCCGGGCGTCAGGCTTAGGGTGGCGCCGTCGAAGAAGCGGCGGCCATAGGCGTCGTATGTCAGATTGGTGATCTGCAGCATTCAGAAAAACGCAATAATAAAAGGGGTTGCGAAAGCGGTGGCCCTCGCTATAAGGCAGCGCAACGCAAACGCAAAACAAAATTGGAACATCACATGTCCCGTACTTTCTCGATCATCAAGCCCGACGCCACCCGCCGCAACATCACCGGCAAGATCAACGCCGTGATCGAAGAGGCCGGCCTGCGCATCGTCGCCCAGCGCCGCATCCTGATGACGCAAGCCCAGGCCGAGCAATTCTACGGCGTCCACAAGGAGCGTCCCTTCTTTGGTGAGCTGGTTGGCCAGATGACGGCTGCTCCGGTCGTCGTCCAGGTCCTGGAAGGCGAAAACGCCGTGCCGAAGTACCGCGAAGTCATGGGCGCCACCAACCCGGAACAGGCCGCCGAAGGCACGCTGCGCAAGCTGTTCGCCCTGTCGATCGGTGAAAACTCGGTTCACGGCTCGGACTCGGACGAGAACGCGGCGATTGAAATCGCGCAGTTCTTCACCGAAGACCAGATCGTCGGCTAAACGAATGGGGTCTGGGGCCTGTGGCCCCAGGTCTATTCTTCAAATAAAAAGCCTGACCTTTTGGGGTCGGGCTTTTCTTTATGCGATAACCTAACCTATCGGAACGGGCTAAGGCGCTGCTGGAAAAGCCGGCATGGCCCCGCCCACCGCCTGACGGCGGTCCCCCCTCCCCATAAATGGGGAGGGCGATGTTAACGGCCTTAATTGACTTTTCGGCTGTAATCCAGGTTGCCCCATTTCGCCCTCCCCATTTATGGGGAGGGGGGACCGCGAGCGGAGCGAGTGGTGGGCGGGGCCTCTTCCTTTTCGCAAGTCAGGCCCCACGAGGTTACCGGCGCTCCAACTCCTCTGTGAGGGCCTGCAACCCGTACACCTTGCCGAGTACCTCACTGATCGCTGCCGCCGATACCGACACCGACCGGTTCAATTGCGGATCGTAGGCGAAGTTGCCACCCAGCGAATGGATATTGCCGTCGAAGATCGTGCCGATCACAGCACCCTCGGCATTGACGACGGGCGAGCCTGAATTGCCGCCGACAATATCGGTCGTGGTCGTGAAGTTCAGCACCGTATTGCCGTCCAGCTTGTCTTTGGCCCCCTCGAACCGCCATGACAGTACGTACGGATCATGCCCGGTCGCCCGCGCATACAGTCCCGAAATCCGTGTCACCGGTTCAATTGTCTTCCCGCGCCACGTCCAGCCGTCGACCTTGCCGAAGGTCAGGCGCGGTGAATAGGTCGCGTCCGGATAGGTCGAAGTGCCGTAGTAACGGAAGCGCACCTTCGCGATCTTTTCGGATGCGATGCGCACAGGGCTGTTGACGCGCTCATCATAGGCCTGGCGAAGGGCGCGGGCCGCGGGATCGAGCTTGATGGCATACTCGATCATCGGGTCGTCGGAGGCCGCAATCGCCGCCATGCCGCCTTCCCACAGTTGGGTGCGGAACTCGGTATCGTCCAGCCGCGTGCCGTCGACCAGCCGTTCGGCCAGGCTTTCGGGCGACTCGTCCCCCAGCAGGAGCTTCGTCTCGGCCGCGTCATTGGTCAGGTATTCGCGCGCCTTCGACAGGCGGAATTCGAGATAGAGCTTTTCCAGCGGCTTTTCGATCGGCCACGGCGACAGCAGGTCGCGGCGCAATGTCGGCAGGCGCGGATCGGCGAATTCCGGCAGGCGCTCGGCCGACGGCTTTTCCATCTCCGCGGCATGACGGACCAGCTTGCGCGCGATGGCGAACAGGGTGGAATTGTTCGGCGCCTGTTCGAGAAAATGATAGGGCAGGTACAGCTCGGCGCTGGCCTTCTGCGCCGCCGCGATCTCGGCCCACGGATTGCCTATCTCTGTCTTGAAACGGCCCTTCATGCTGGCCTTCAGCGCGGCTTCTTCCTTGCGCTTGGCGGCCATGATGCGCGGATTGCGTAGCGCCAGGTCCTGCCCGGCCAGCGATTTGAAGCCATTCTCGACGCCGAACAGCGCGTCCGATGAAACACGCTTGGTGTCGTCATTGATGCGAGAATAGGCGATCAGGCGTCCGCGCAGCTCCGACTTCATGGCCAAACTAGGCGGATTGATGATGTCGCGCTGGGTCTCAAGCTGCGATACGGTCAAGAGCCGTTGGGTCCAGCCGGGATTGCCGGCGACAATGACCGGCTCGCTCGGTTTCGGCTCGACCGGCGCCCAGTCGAGGTGCTGGGGCGTTGCGGCCGGCGCGTCGTTTTCATAGAGGCGCATGAAGGCGACATCGAAACCATAGCGCGGGAAGTTGTAATTGTCCGGGTCGCCGCCGAAATAGGCGGACTGAAATTCCGGAGCGAAAACAAGGCGCAGGTCGTTATACCTGCGGTACTTGTAGAGCTTGTACTGGCCGCCCTGATAGAGCGTTACCATCTGGCAGCGCACGGCCGGATCATCGCCGCAACCCGCCGCTTCGATCTCGGCGAAACGGGCGTTCTGGGCTTTCAGGAAAGCATCACCCTTCAAGCCGCGCGTCACGCGGTTGACATCAGCGGTGTGGTCGCTGACGTCGAGCAGGACCTCTGCCGCCATGCCGGGGCAGGCTTCCTCGTCCTCCCTCGACCGGATTATGAAGCCCTCGGCGATATGGTCCTCGTCGGGCCTTGAAACCGCGCGCAGGCATTCGAAGACGCAGTGATGATTGGTCAGCATCAGCCCTTCGGAGGACAGAATCGTCCCCGTACAGCCGCTATTGATGCGCGCAATGGCGGCCTGGAGCCGGTTCAGCCATGGCTTGTCGATATGCGTGCCATAGGTCTTGTTGATGCGCGTCACGGGCACATTGTCGAACGTCCACATGCCTTCCTCAGCCACGGCGGGCGCGGCGCCGGCGAGCAGAATTCCGGCAAGAAACTGGACGGTTTTAATGAACTTCATCTGACAATGTTACAGTAGCAACCTTAACAGGCAAAGAAATCAGCTATTACAAATTCGTAAGGTCTTCACCAAGTGGCTTGGACAATACCAGCCTCACGGCCTCGGGGTAAAGCTTGTGTTCTTCGGCAAGGACGCGTTTGGCCAGGACATCGGCCGTATCTTCCGGGAAGACCGGCACGCGCGCCTGCAGGATGGTTTCGCCTTCGTCGACGCCGGGCGTGACCCAATGGACCGTCGCGCCGTGTTCGGCGACAGCGGCTTCGATGGCGCGTTCGTGGGTGTGCAGACCCTTGAAGTCGGGCAGGAGGGCAGGGTGAATATTGATCATCCGGCCGTTCCAGGTCTCGACCAGCCATGGCGTCAGGATGCGCATATAACCGGCCAGGCAGATGAACTGGACGCCGTGCGCCGTCAGGTGGCCGTGGATGGCGCGTTCGTGGGCTTCGCGATCCTTGTTGAACAGCCTGTGGTCGACCGCGACCGTCCTGATCCCGCGCTCGGCCGCCCAGGCGAGGCCGGCGGCTGACGGATCGTTGGACACGACGAGGGCGATCTCGGCCGGAAAGTCAGGCGCCGACGCGGCTTCGACCAGCGCCATCATGTTGGAGCCACGGCCGGAGATAAAGATGGCGGTTTTTGTCTTTTGAGAGGTCATTTCGCTCACTTCTCCTCCCTGTCGCAAAGCGATGGGGAGGGGGACCACACGAGACGGTGCTTGCACCGGCGAGATGTGGTGGTGGGGTATACCGCCTGTGCTGTACCCCTCCACCGCTGCGCAGTCGCTTCGCGCCGCTAGCGGTCCCCCTCCCCATTGCTTCGCAACAGGGAGGAGAGAAGGAGTAGGGCTCCGGCTTTCTACTTCTTCGTCAATTGCCCGCAGATAAACGCATCTTCGCCGGCATTCAGCAGCGCCGCCAGAACCGCATCGGCGTTCTTTGGCGACACATACAGCACAAAGCCGACGCCGCAGTTGAAGGTCCTGAGCATCTCGTGCTTGTCGATGCCACCGGCTTCCATCAGCCACTTGAACACCGGCGGGAACTCGAAGCCGTCGAAATCGAAGGTCGCCGTCAAATCCTCACGCACCCCGCGGTCCGGGTTCTCGATCAACCCACCACCCGTGATATGCGCGCCGCCCTTGATCAGGCCCGCCTTCATCAGCGGCAGGACCGACTTGATGTAGATGCGTGTCGGCTCCAGCAGGGCCTGGGCCAGCGACTGGTCCTTGGCGAACGGGGCAGGGCTGGCCCACGTCAGACCGGCAACCTCCACGACCTTGCGGATCAGCGAATAACCATTGGAGTGCGGACCCGATGAGGCCAGGCCGATGACCAGGTCGCCTTCGCGCTGATCGTCAAATTTCGGCAGCACGGCGTCGCGATTGACCGCGCCGACCGAGAAGCCGGCCAGGTCGTAATCGCTGTCGCCATACATGCCGGGCATTTCCGCCGTCTCGCCGCCAACCAGCGCACAGCCGGCGCGCTTGCAGCCTTCGGCGATACCGGCGACCACCCGGCGGGCGGTATCGACATCCAGCTTCGACGTCGCATAGTAGTCGAGGAACATCAGAGGCTCGGCGCCCTGGGCCAAGAGATCGTTGACGCACATGGCGACCAGATCGATGCCGACTGTGTCGTGACGGTGGGTTTCGATGGCGATCTTCAGCTTGGTGCCGACGCCGTCCGTGGTCGTGACGATCAAGGGATCATCGTAGCCTGCCGCCTTCAGGTCGAACAGCGCGCCGAACCCACCCAGGGACGCCTCGGCGCCCGGACGGCGCGTGGCCTTGGCCAAGGGTTTGATGGCGTCGACCAGGGCCTCGCCGGCGTCGATATCGACTCCCGACTGGGCGTAGGTCAGACCGTTCTTTAATTCCGCCATTGTGGAAAAATCCTGCAAATTAGGGTATGGGCTGCGTTTCGGCTCTGCTATAGCGACAAAATGAGTCCAATTACAAATACTACTGATCTGATTGCCTTCTGTGATCTGCTGAGAACCGCGCCGTTTATCACGGTAGATACGGAATTCATGCGGGAAACCACGTACTGGCCCAAACTGTGCCTCATTCAGGCCGCCAGCAGCGATCATTCCGGCATCATCGATCCGCTGGCCCGCGACATCGACCTCAAGCCGTTCCTCGACCTTTTGGCCGACGAATCGATTCTCAAGGTCTTCCACGCCTGCCGCCAGGACATGGAAATCTTCGTCAATCTCGGCGTCATGCCGACACCGGTGTTCGACACCCAGGTCGCGGCCATGGCGGCCGGCTTCGGCGACCAGGTCGCCTACGATTCGCTGGTGCGCCAGAAGCTGAAGATCGACCTCGACAAGGGCTCGCGCTTCACCGACTGGACGCGCCGTCCCTTGAGCGATCAGCAGTTGCAGTATGCCTTGGGCGACGTCACGCACCTCGCGAAGGTCTATATCCGCCTGCGCGACCGCCTCTCGAACGAAGGCCGGCTGGAATGGGTCCAGGACGAGATGAAGGCCCTGACCCACATGACCCTCTATTCGACCAGCCCCGACGAGGCCTGGCGGCGTCTCAAGCCGCGCAAGACCTCGACCAAATATATGGGCGTCTTCGCTCAGGTCGCGGCGTGGCGCGAACGCACGGCCCAGGAACGCGACATGCCGCGCGGCCGTATCCTCAAGGATGAGGGCATCGACGAAATCGCCACCCAATGCCCGACCGACTCCGCGGCCTTCGACCAACTGCGTTCGACGTCGAAAGGGTTCGGCGCCTCGAAGTTCGGTCTGGAACTGACCGACATCATCCGCGCCGTGCTCAAGAACCCCGATGCCTATGCGCCCAAGGTCGAGAAATCGCCGCCGCCGGTCCAGGTGCCGGCCTCCGTGGTCGAGTTGCTGAAGGTCCTGCTGCGCATTCGCTGCGAAGAGGAAAACGTCGCGCCGAAACTGCTGGCGACCGTGTCGGACCTGGAAAAGATCGCCTTGGACGACAATGCCAATGTCCCGGCGCTTCAGGGGTGGCGGCGGCGGCTGTTCGGTGAGGACGCGCTTAAGCTCAAGCGCGGTGAACTGGCACTGGTGCTGAATGGCACCAGGGTCGAGCTCGTCGAACTGGACTAATCCGATTTTATTAGGGCCCTCGGGAATCGTCTGTTAACCTTTTTTGACAGGTGAGACGGAAACGACGAGAGGGCTTCCATGAACAAGGCAACGACAACGGCCGCGCCCGCAACCGCCGCGGGATCGGCGACGTGGGTCACGGCGCTGAAGGCCGGCATTTTCCTGCTGGTCATGATGCGGCTGGCTGGCGGCCTCTACGGCTTTTTCTGGGGAGTATTCGCGCTGCCGCAGCTCGACACCCTGTTGGGCGCCTGGCACGTGACCGATTATGCCGTGGCATTGAGCGCCATCCTTGGCCTGGCCCTGGTGCCGCTGACCTTTGCGCTTCTGTTCGTGCTGGCGCCAATGGTCGGCTGGTGGATCTACTCGCGCATTGAACCGGCGAAGCACAATCTGGTCGGCTGGGGCGCGGTGGGTTTCTACCTGCTGGGCGATACCATCCTCAGCGTCCTTACGGGCATCTATAGCGTGATGGCCTTGGCCGCGGGCGCCCTGATTGTCGGGCTCTACACCATGTTCTGGATGGGCATCGGCTTTAACCTGGCCAAGCTGTTTCGGATCAAGCTGTAGGGCTGGTTAACAATTTCTGTTTGAAGCGTCAGCGAGGCGTTAAAATATTATTCCTCCCCACGAGAGTGGGGAGGGGGACCATGAGCGGAGCGAATGGTGGTGGGGGCCCTGTTCAGGTACAGGACATGGCGCCAGCCGCGTTTGACAAACCGACCGAGACGGCCCCCACCACCACATCTCATTCGCCATCTGTCGATGGCTCATTCGTGCGGTTCCCCTCCCCACAAGTGGGGAGGAATAAGATGAGCAGTCTCACCGCTGCTTACACGCGCCTTTTTCGTATTCCTTGTTGCGGTTGAAGACATAGTCCTTGCCATTCCAGCGATGGATCGGGAAACAAAATCCCGGCCCGCCGACTTCGACATCAGGCCAGCCGCCGGGCGTCTTGACCTTGGTCGGCAGAAACGTCGGAATACCCTGGCTCTGGTAGAGCACCTTCCACGGACCGGCCGCAGTCGCCTTCGTCAGCACGAAGAAGCCCTGTTCGGTGCTGCCATAGCAGAAGCTGCCGAAGTCACTGATGACCAGGTCCTTGATGCCGTCGCCGTTCAGATCGCGATAGCCGTCTTCGGCCACTTCCGCGCGGGCGTACTGGTCATCGGCGCAACCGACCCATTTGCCGGCCTTCTTGACCATGCCGGCGGCCTTGTATGCGGCTTCGAGATCGGCGGGTTTGTCAGCCGCCGCAAAGGCCGGTGCGGCCAGCAGGGCGGCGGCGCAAATCGCAAGTCCAGGACGCTTCATCACACATCTCCCCGTTAACGATGATGTGAGATAACGACGTTTTTCGTCAATTGGCAAGGATCGTCAGGTTGAGTTTCAGCGCCTGCGCCAATGCCCGTGCGCGTTTACGCGTCTGTTCGCCCAGCAGCAGGTCCTCCCAGCCGGGTTCGGCGCGCAAGGTCAGCTGCCGGTCGTGCTGACGGACCGAGGCCAGCTTCAAAAGCTTGGCCGACTTGGCCGACAGGTCGCAGCCCAGCCGCAGCAGCAGGCCCAGCTGCGTTGCCTGGGTCAGGCCATCCTCACCGAGGATGCGACTGATCAGCACCGGCTCCTTGAGATACGTATCACCGCTGTAGCGCGTGAACGAAGCACAGGCCAAAAAGACGCGCTCTTCGTGGGTCTGGCCGGCTATGGGCGCGCGCAGGACCTGATCGCACACCAGGTCGGCGCGGTGATCGGGATGCAGGCGCGCCCCGATATCCGACAGCTTGGCCGCCGCGCGGATCAGCTTGTCATCCGGCCGATCTACAATGCCTTCGGCGCGGCTGTAGAAGGCCAGCGCCCAGTCTGACAGGGCGGGACCAAGGTCATCGTTTAGTCCCAGCCGGCTGCCCAGCGCAGCGCAGCCGGCGATCAGGGGATCGTCGTCCTTGACGGCCGGATCGAGCGCGTCGAACAAAAGCCCTTCGCGCAGGCCGAACGCCGAGAAGCAGATCGAGTCGAACCGGAAGGTTTCGATCAGCCCCTGCAGGACTAGGGCGGCATAGCCGATGTTTTCGACACGGCGCTTGGTGATGCCGCGCACGCGTTCCAGCGACGATGGCGACTGCAGGGCGATCAGGCGTGCGATCGACAGGGCCTCGCGCGCCGGAAGTTCAAACTGCTGAATGACATGCAGCGGATAGTTCTGCTTCTGCATCCAGATGAGCGCCAGATTCCGCCACGCCCCGCCGACCGCATGGAACTGGCCGCCGGAAAACCGGTCCTTCAGCGGCTCGAGCTGGCGGACAATGGTGGCATAGGTCTTGTCGGCATCGACCGGCTTGGGGGCGCCCAGGGCAAATGGCCCCAGCGGCAGGGTGATGCCGTTGTGGCCGGGTTCGATATCGAGCCCAATCAGTTCCAGGCTGGAGCCGCCGAGGTCGCCAACCACGCCCTTGGCGTCGAGATGGCCGCAGTGCACGCCCTGGGCTGAATAATACGCCTCTTCGACACCCGTCAGTACGCGGATATCGAAGCCGGTCTGCGCCTTGACGGCGCCGACGAAGTCCGGCCCGTCGCGCGCCTCGCGCACCGCGGCCGTGGCCACCACGTGCAGGCCGTCGAGTTCGAACGATTCAAGGATGGCCTTGAAGCGGCGCAGCGCGATCAGACTGTCGCGCACCCCGTCCTGATGCAAAAGGCCGGTCGTCCACATGTCCCGGCCAAGGCCCGCCAGCACCTTTTCATTGAACACCGGCCAGATCGACCGGCCCTCGATACGATAGATGACCAGACGCACCGAGTTGGAGCCGATGTCGATGACAGCACTGTTGTAGTTCAAAGCAGGGCTCCACAATGGAAGACCTTGTGGCTTTGCCCCGCCGGGCAGTTGGAATGCAAGACATATTTATGCGACGGTGACCGCCCGTCAGCGCACGGCCTTGCGCGCGCCGACGTGGTCGAAGGCCCGGGGCATGTCCTTGACGCCGCGGCCACGGCCGGACAGCGACGGGTTAGTCATGAAATAATCGTGCGCCGAGAAGGGCTTGTCCAGCGCGCTTATATCGATGCGCGAATAGGTGCCGTCGGTACCCAACTGCCAGGAATGGCCTTCGTCATTGAGGTTGGCAACCATAATCTGGTCCAGCACCTGGCGATGGACGGTCGGATTTTCCACCGGAATCATCACCTCGACGCGGCGGTCGAGATTGCGGCTCATCCAGTCGGCGGACGAGATGAAGACGCGCGCCTGGTCCGACGGCATGGCCTGGCCGTTGGCGAAGCAGACGATGCGCGAATGTTCCAGGAAGCGGCCGACGATAGACTTGACGCGGATATTGTCGGACACGCCAGGTACGCCTGGCCTGAGGCAGCAGATGCCGCGCACGACCAGGTCGATCTGCACGCCGGCCTGGCTGGCCTGGTACAGCTTCTTGATGACGAAGGGATCGACCAGCGCGTTCAGCTTCGCCCAGATCTGCGCCGGCTTGCCAGCCCTTGCGTTCAAAATCTCCTGGTCGATCAGGTGCATAAGGCCCAGCTTCAAGGTAACGGGTGAGAAGTAGAGCTTCTCCATGACCTCGGGCCGGGCATAGCCGGTAATGAAGTTAAAGACGCGCATGGCGTCGCGGCACATTTCGGCATTGGTCGTGAACAGGCTGAGGTCGGTATAGACCTTGGCGGTGATCGGGTGATAGTTGCCGGTGCCGAAATGGCAATAGGTGCGCAGACTGTCGCCTTCACGGCGGACCACGACCGACAGCTTGGCGTGGGTCTTGTACTCGACGAAGCCGTAGACGACGTGGACGCCGGCCTGTTCCATGGCGCGCGCCCAGCGCAGGTTGGCTTCTTCGTCGAAGCGCGCCTTGATTTCCACAAGCGCGGTGACGTTCTTGCCCTGCTCGGCGGCCTCGATCAGCGCCGCGACGATCGGCGAGTCCTTCGATGTGCGGTAAAGGGTCTGCTTAATAGCGATGACGTTCGGATCGCGCGCCGCCTGGCGGACGAACTGGATGACCGAATCGAAGCTTTCGAACGGGTGGTGAACCAGGATGTCCTTTTCCCGGATCGAGTTGAACATGTCGCCGCCATTGTCGCGGATGCGCTCGGGGAAGCGCGGCTCGAACGGGCGGAACTTGAGATCGTTGCGGTCCGACGGGATCAGCTTGGACAGCTCTGCCATGCCGAGGATGCCGTTGATCTGGACCTCGTCCTGCGGGGCGACATGGAGCTGTTCGATGATGAAGGCGCGCAGGTCGTCGGGCATGCCGGCGTCGATTTCGACGCGGACCACGGACCCCAGGCGGCGCTGCTTGATCAGGGCCTCGAACTCGCGGACCAGGTCTTCGGCTTCTTCTTCCAGTTCGATATCGGAGTCACGCAGGACACGGAACAGGCCGCGTCCGGCGATGTCGAAGCCCGGGAACAGGCGGTGGATGAACAGGGAGACGAAGTTCTCGAGCGAGATGAACTTGCGGCGCGACGGGCTGCCGTCGGCGGTGCGGCGCGCCGTGTCGATTTCCCAGAAGCGCTTGACGCCATTGGGGATGGGCACCAGGGCATACATCGACTTGGTGTCGAAGCGGCGCACCAGCTTCAGCACGATCGAGAAGCCGAGGTTCGGAATGAACGGGAAGGGGTGCGCCGGGTCGATCGCCATCGGCGTCAGGATCGGGAACAACTGGCTGTCGAACTCGCGGTCCAGCCACGCCTTGTCGGTCTTGTTGACATCCTGTGGGTCAAGGACGATCAGGCCCTTGTCTTCCAGTTCGTCGCGAATCTTCAGCCAGATGGCCTGCTGCTTGGCCATAAGCTGGCTGGCGACACGGTTGACCGATTCGAGCTGTTCGGCCGGCGTGTGGCCGTCTTCCGACAGGACGCGCACGCCCTCACGCACCTGGCCCTGCAGGCCGGCGACGCGCACCATGTAGAATTCATCGAGGTTGTTGGCCGAAATCGACAGGAAGCGCAGGCGTTCCAGCAGCGGGTGATTAGGGTTTTCCGCTTCCTCGATGACGCGCTTGTTGAAGGCCAGCCACGACAGTTCGCGGTTGATGTAGAAGGCGCCGCCGAGGCGTTCCAGCTGCGACAGGTCGATGATTTCCGGCTTGGCCGGCGCAGGCTCACCGAGGCCGGCTTGCGCTTCGGCAAGCGCGTCGGCGTCGGGTTCTGAGGGCAGGGTGGCGGCGCTGGAATCGGTCATGAAGCCATCGGCAGGAAAGGAATTTCAGGGAACGCTTTAACTATACCGGGACAATACGCCGAAAGCCTTAAGAAAACAGCCTTAGCGGCTGTCACTTTCGGTTTCATCGAACGGCAGCGTCTGGCTGTGTTCGAAGAAGTCGCGCGCCAGTCCACGGGTGAAGGCGCGGCCATTGGCATAGTGCTCCAGCTCCGTGACGATTTTTTGAAGGGCGGCGACCGAGCGGTCGGCGCGGCTGGCGATATAGGCGACCGCATCCGTTGACGGCGAAATGGCGCGCTGGGCGAACAGGGTCGACAATATGGCTTCCAGCAGGTCGTCGTCGGGCTCGGGCAGAGTCACGAGCCGCATGGCGCGCAGGCGCGACTGCCAGTCGGGAAGGGTGACGGCCCATTGCAGCGGATGGACGCGGCTGAGCAGGACCAGGTATCCGCCCGAAGCTTGGACGGTGTTGAAGAGGTGAAAGAGCGTCTCTTCCGAAGCGCTGTCCGCGTCGTCGATAACGTAGCTCTGGCCAGGAGCGATCTGAAGTGCCGCGCTGTCGGCCGAACCGACGAAAACCGCGCCATGGGTCTTCGCGAAGATGTGCCCGAGGTGTGTCTTGCCGCTGCCTTCCGGCCCGGTGATCAGCAAGTGCGGCGCCAGCCAGGTGTTAGGGTGCAGCAGGGCGTCAAGCACCGGCCGCACCGAGCCGCTTTCGACAAAGCGGTCGCGGCTGAAGGCGTCGATGGCGACAAGATCGAGGGGCAACTGCTGCATGCCGGGAATCTAGGCCGTGTATGGCGTCATGACAACCGAAAGCCTGTGGACGGCTAAAACCGCTTGTGGATCACCGGCGCATCGATGAGAAACCGAAATGCCAAGGGGCTGCCTCATTCAAATACCCCTCCGTCATCTTCGCTTCGCTCGATGCCACCTCCCCACGCTAGCGTAGGGAGGAGAAGTGTGCGCGTCCGCCTTCGCCATCCTCTCCCCCCACATCGTGGGGAGGTGGCGCCGCGAAGCGGTGACGGAGGGGTACGCCATTTCACCCCTTCGGCTGCGCCGGCGCCGCGACGGCCTTCCTGGCCGGTGGCCTGGTCGAGATCGAGGCGCCTTCGGCCTTGGCGCTGGCCAGCAAGGCGCCGCAATTACTGTCCTTGGCATAGTCGAGCGGCAGCAGCGGTACGATCGATTGCAGTGCCAGGGTCAGCCCGCCCTGGACGACCGCCGGACCAGCATCGATGCCGACCTTGGGCTGGGTCAGCTGGCCGCCGATGACGATCGGGGCATTGATGCGAATCAGGCGGAACTTCTTGGGCTTGCCCTTGAAGACGAACCGCATGCTCTCGTCGTTGAGATTGACCGTGCCCTTGCCGGTCAACAGCACCACGCCGGTATCGAAGACGATGTAGCGCGACTGAAGCACGCCGTTTTTCACATCGAAATGGGCGACAGCGCAGCGGACATCGGTCTCCTTCTTGTCCTTCGACAGGTACATGAACAGACCCTTGGAGGCGTTCACACCCATCAGCTCAGCCAGGCTCTGGCGTATCGTGCCGGCGGGGATGACGGCGGTGACCTCGCCATTGGCGGTCGATGCGGCCTTGTGGACGGAGTTGCCCGCGCCCTTGGCAACGACGCGGGCGTTGAGAATCCCTTCCAGCGGCTCGCCGCCGCCAATCTGCGGCACGAAGTCCTGGACGCGCACGCCGGTCAGCTTAAGGTCGATGTCATTGGTCTGGGTGGCGTTGCGCGCGTCGATCTTCGCCGTGCCCTGCAACCTACCTTGCGGGAAAGCGAAATCGATCGGGTCGACTGTCAAAAGCCCCTTGTCGAGCGTGGCGCCGACGCTGACCTCGCGCAGCGGCATGTTGGGCACCGCCTTCACCGACAGGGCGCGGTAGCGGACCTTGGCGTCCATGCCGCGGATACGCGCGACATCCAGCGGCGCGTCGGGCAGCAAACGCCGGCCGGCGGTCGGACGCGGGGCGGCGCTCAGTTCCGCGCCTTGCGGGGCATTGGCGCCAGTCGCGCCAAAGACCGCGCCCAGGTCTTCGAAATTGAGTGCGCGCGAGTTGAGATCGGCCGTCAGGTAAGGCCGGCCATTGTTGCGCGTATCGACCGTCATAACGCCGTTGATGTCGCTGCCGCCGATGCGGCCCTTGATGGCATTGATCCTGTAGACCATGTCGTCGCGGCGGACATTGGCGGCGACACTATAGGATGGCGTATTGGGCAGGGTGAGGCCAGTGAGGTAATAGAGGTCGGCCAGGTTGTGGCCTGACACCGTCACCGCGCCTTCCAACTGGCCCAGGTCGAACGGATGGATGACGCGGCCATTGGCCGTGAGTTTTGTGGCCCCGGCGCGCACGGTCATGTCGAACGGATAGGGCTGGCTGGTGCGGATATTGAGCAGCGGTCCTCCCGTGGCGTTCAGTTCGAACACCTTGCCGTTCAGCGAACCGTCGCCGGTAAGCCCAAAGGCCTGGCGCGACGCCGTGGCGCGTTCATGGGCATTAACGGTACCCTTGAATTTGATCTTCCGCTGCACGCTGGTCAGCTCGACCTTGCCATCATTGATTATAAAGTTCTTGATCAGCGGCAGCTTGGTCGGCTCGCCCTTGGCCTTGCCGTTCGAGAAGTCCCAGTTGGCGCGGCCTTGCGCGTCCTGGTAGAGGAAGACGTTTGGCTGATCGATCCGCAGGCGTGGCAGCACGATCTTGCCGGTCAGGATGGGCAGGAACTCGGCTTCGACGGCGACCTGCTTCGCCGTGGCGACGTTCTGCCTGGGCCCCCAGTCCGGATAGCCGATCCGCAATCCGTCAATGGTTGCATCGGGCGTCCAGCGGAAGAGATGAACCCTGAGATTGCCGTCAATGGCGACCGGCCGGTTGAGCTTGGTAGATGCGAGCGACGATACGATTCCGCGCGCCCAGTTCCAGTTCGGATTGGCGAGGAACAGGAAGACCGCGACGATCAGTACGCCAGCGATGATGATGGCCCATTGCGCCAGGCGCGGCAGGCTCTTCAGGTCGCGCCAGAAGGCACGGGCGGCGTCCGCGACCAGTATCCCAGCCTTGCGCAGCCACTCGCGCGCCGTATCGATGGCGGTATGACCCGCATCGGCAAGACCGGTATGGTGGGTTTCGGCATGATGATCGTCGTTTTGACGATGCGCCAAGCGACCGTTACGCATGATGACACCTGAGGACTGCCCGCCCCCGAAAAACCTTTGCAAGCCTGGGGCAGGGGGCATCAGAAATCGATTTGATTTTGCTCCGGAAATCTTCGGGCCTCGTAGGGCAGCGCCACTTTTACCAACTAAGCCGGGCTTTCGCGTTGACAGCCGAATGCGCTTGCTGGTTAACTCTGCCTGCCCTCGGGGAGTAGCCGGAACCGCGTGCCAGGTTCCAGAGGTGTCGTCAGCACGGATCGGACAGCCTCCGGTCCCGGCACCATGACCGCGAAAGTTCTGCGCGGTGCGGCGAGACCAGGGACGGACACTTCCGTCACCATGTTTATTTGAGGGATCCTCGCCATGCTCTCCGTCGGTACGCCGTTACTGTGGTCGCTGTTCGGCGGCTTCGTCGTCGTCGCGCTCATCCTCGATTTCTTCGCCATGAACAAGCAGGGGGCCCATAAGGTCTCGATCGGCGAAGCCCTGCTGTGGACCCTGGTCTGGGTCGCGGCCTCCTTTGCCTTCGTCGCATTCCTGTGGTGGCAGCTGGGCGGGCTTGGGCCCGATCCGGCGGCACAGGCGCTGGCCAAGACCAAGGCCATCGAATTCGTCACCGGCTACCTTGTCGAAAAGGCGCTGGCGGTCGACAACATCTTCGTCTTTTTGATGCTGTTCACCTATTTCGCGGTGCCGCCCGAATTCCAGAAGCGCGCCCTGATGATCGGCATCCTCGCCGCCCTGGTATTGCGCGGCGCGCTTATCCTGGTCGGCGCCTGGCTGATCTCCGAGTTTCACTGGGTACTCTATGTCTTCGGCGCCTTTCTGGTTTTCACCGGCCTCAAGATGTGGCTGGCTGCCGGCAAGGAGGCCGAACTCGACGACAATCCGGCGCTGAAATGGGTGCGCCGCAGCTTCAAGATCTCGCCCAGCTACGATGGCGAGAAGTTCTTCACGCGATTTAACGGCAAGTCGATGGCGACGCCGCTGCTGGTCGTCGTGCTGTTGATCGGCATTGTCGACGTCGTCTTCGCCGTCGATTCGATCCCGGCCATCTTCGCCATCACGACCGATCCATTCATCGTCCTGACCTCGAACGTCTTCGCGATCCTCGGTCTGCGCGCCATGTACTTCCTGCTGGCCGGCGTCCATGAAAAGTTCCACCTGCTGCCTTACGGCCTGTCGCTGGTTCTGGTGCTGATCGGCGCCAAGATGCTGATGATCGATTTTTACAAGATTCCGGTCGAATGGTCGCTGGGCGCCACGGGCATCATTCTGGTCATCACCATGATCCTGTCGCTGCTGATCAAGCCGAAGTCGAGCACACCCAGAGGCGCCTTCCCCTTTGAAGGCAAGGATCCCGAAAAGACTCCGGATCAACATTGATTGATCGCCGTGCCTAAAACGCGAGCCGCCGGACTGCCCCCCTCGGACAGTCCGGCGCGCCACCCGGAAGACCTCCAGGCGATGATGACGAACGCGAGCGGTGTGGTCATGATCACACCCTCCCTCCAACACGTCCGGCGCCTTCGCCCTTCCGCCCTGTCAGGCTTGCCAGTCCTTCGGGAAGGCTGGCCCATCGTCGGTCAACCAGGCGGTCGCCGCGATCATGGTGAATACGATTTTTTCCGGTCCGACGTTCCGGCTCATGACCTTGAGCGCCGCCAGAGTGTCGGCGACCTGCGCCTGTTTCTCCGGCGTCGCCAGCATGTCCCAGGCGACCTCCAGGTCCTTCCAGCGCACCTTGATGTGCGTGTCGTCGAGGTTTACCGCATCCATACCGCGAGTTGTAGCGCAGGCTGGGCGCCGCACCATCCGCCGCGTCAGCCGTCATCCGTCGCGGCGGAGGTCCTTAAGGTGGCGGACCGTACTGCGTTTTGAAAGAAACGCAGTACGGTCCAGCTTGTTAGTGGTCGCATGCTTGTCCGAAAAACCGGTTTCCACTTTTTCGGAGCATGCTCTAAAACACGGAAACCATATCGCTTTCCGTCTTGACAACGCGGGCGCAACATGTGCCCTTCGCCGCCTGATTTTCCATGGGCTGGATTGATACATGCACATCTACCGTTCACATACCTGCGGCGCCCTGAGGGCCTCCGACGCGGGCCAGGCCGTCCGCCTTTCGGGCTGGATTCATCGCAAGCGCGACCACGGCGGCCTGCTGTTTATCGACCTTCGCGACCACTACGGCCTGACCCAGCTGGTGTTCAATCCGTCGTCGCCCGGTTTCGCAAAAGTCGAGCGCCTGCGCGCCGAAAGCGTCATCCGGATCGACGGTACGGTCGTCGCGCGCGACGCCGAGGTCGTTAATGCCAACCTGCCGACCGGCGCGATCGAAGTCGTCGTCAATGATGTAGAGATACTGTCCGAGTCGGCCGAACTGCCGCTGCCGGTCTTCGGCGAGCCCGACTACCCGGAAGAGCTGCGCCTCAAGAACCGCTTCCTCGACCTGCGCCGCGAGACCCTGCACAAGAACATCGTCCTGCGTTCCAAGGTCATCCAGTCGATCCGCAACCGCATGGTCGACCAGGGCTTCCTCGAATACCAGACCCCGATCCTGACAGCCTCGTCGCCGGAAGGCGCGCGCGACTTCCTGGTGCCGTCACGTCTGCACCCGGGCAAGTTCTACGCCCTGCCGCAGGCGCCGCAGCAGTTCAAGCAACTGTTGATGGTTTCCGGTTTCGACCGCTATTTCCAGATCGCGCCGTGCTTCCGCGACGAAGACCTGCGCGCCGACCGCTCGCTCGAATTCTATCAGCTCGACGTCGAGATGAGCTTCGTGACGCAGGAAGACGTCTTCGCGGCCATCGAGCCCTTGATGCACGGACTGTTCACCGAGTTCGGCGAAGGCAAGCGCGTGTCCTCCTATCCGTTCGTGCGCATTCCCTACAAGGAATCGATCGCCAAGTATGGGTCGGACAAGCCGGACCTGCGCAACCCGATCGAGATGCAGGACGTGTCCGATCACTTCCGCGGCGGCGGCTTCGGCCTGTTCGCGCGTATCCTTGAGACGCCTTCCAACGCTGTCTGGGCCATTCCGGCGCCAAAGGGCGGTTCGCGCGCCTTCTGCGACCGCATGAATTCGTGGGCGCAGGGCGAAGGCCAGCCGGGCCTGGGTTACATCTTCTGGTCGGAAGACCAGGGCGCATGGGGCGGCCCGATCGCCAAGAACCTCGGCGCCGACGCCACGACCGCACTGATGAGCTCGCTGGGTCTGGGGCAGGGCGATGCCGCCTTCTTTGCCGCCGGCGACCCGAAGGTTTTCTACAAGTTCGCAGGCTCGGCGCGCACCAAGGTCGGCACCGACCTGAACCTGGTCGATGAAGACCAGTTCAAATTCTGCTGGATCGTCGACTTCCCGATGTTCGAATGGAACGAGGACGAAAAGAAGGTCGACTTCTCGCACAACCCGTTCTCGATGCCGCAGGGCGAGATGGACGCGCTGTTGACCAAGGATCCGCTTGAGATTCTGGCCTATCAGTACGACATCGTCTGTAACGGCTATGAGCTGTGTTCGGGCGCGATCCGGAACCACAAGCAGGAGATCATGCTGAAGGCGTTCGAGATCGCCGGCTATGGCCAGGACGTGGTCGAGGCGCAGTTCGGCGGCATGCTTAATGCGTTCAAGTACGGCGCGCCGCCGCACGGTGGCCTGGCGCCGGGCATTGACCGCATCGTCATGCTGCTGGCCGGCCAGACGGCGATCCGCGAAGTCATTGCCTTCCCGCTGAACCAGCAGGGCCAGGACGTGATGATGAGCGCACCGTCGGGCGTGCAGGAGAAGCAGTTGAAGGAACTGCATATCCGGACGGCTTTGCCGATCAAGGTGTAATCTGCTCAGACGAATTATGGGGCGTGGGGCCAAAGAGCGTCTTGGGACCCACAAACCTTATTGATACCAACGAAAAAGCCTGGCCCTTCGGGGCCGGGCTTTTTCATTGGTTTTAGAAAGACTTGGTGCCTCAGGCCCCAAACCCCATAACGCGCCCGAGAAGATCCCCTTGACAGATAATTTGTCTGACTATATCAATTTGTCGGACAAATAAGGCGCAAAGCCGATAGAGCAGGGAGTAGTGTTATGAAAAAGGGAACACGGCAGGCGTTGGCCGCCGTACTGTGTCTCGTCGCCTCCACGGTCGTGATCAGCGCCTGTGGAGGCGGCGGCGGTGGCGGAGGAAGCTCCGGCGGAGGAGGCGGCGCATCGTCCTCATCCGCGGGTCCGGAGGCCGGCACCGTGGCCGTCGTCGATGATACTGTCACGCTGAAGATAAAAAATGCCAGCAGCGGCCAGTATCTGACGATCGCGGGCGCCAGCCAGACCGCCGGCGCGAAACTGGCGCACGGCGCCGACGGCTCAGGCCGCGAACTGCTGTGGCACGCCATCACCATGGACAGCAGCCAGTATGTGCTGGAAAACATGCTGACGCACCAGGTCGCGGGCATCAAGGACGCCTCGACCGCCGCCAATGCCGAAGCCGTGCAATGGGCCGACAACGGCACGAACGACCATTTGTGGACGCTGTATAGACTGACAAATGGCAACTACCTGATCCGCAATGCCCGCTCGAACCTCTACCTGCAAACCGACGGAACAAACGTCACCCAAGGCGCCCGCGCCACATCGGGCAATGCCCAGGAATGGCAGCTGACGGCCGGCTCGGCCGTCTATCCGGCGCCGAAGGCCGTGTCCGGCGCGGGCGTCGATGTCCACGACCCCAACCTGATCCGCGACAGCGCCGGCACCTACTGGCTCTTCGGCACCCACAATACCCTGGCCAGTTCGGCCGACCTGACCACCTTCACCAAGGTCGCGACGGGATCGTTCGCCACCGACTTCAGCTGGTGGGCGTCAAAGAACACGACCGGCGGCGGAGGGCGCACCGATCTTTGGGCTCCAAGCGTCATGTTCGCCAACGGCAAGTACTACCACTACTATTCGATCCCGATCTATGGCACGCCGGGCGTCGCCGGCACAAATATGGGCGCCGAAGCCGTCATCGCGCTGGCGACCGGCCCGACCCCGACCGGTCCGTGGACCGACGCCGGCGAAATCATCGCAAGTTGCGGCACACGGCCGGGCTGCACGACAAAGTACAACGCCATCGACCCGGCGCCGTTCGTCGACGATACCGGCAAGTGGTGGATGATCTTCGGCTCGTGGGAAGACGGCATGCACATCCTTGAGCTCGATCCGGTTACGGGCCTGCGCAAGGGTACGGCCTTCCATGACATCGCCAAGCGCCCAGGCGGCGTCGAAGGTCCGTTCATCTTCCCCTACACGGTCAACGGCACGAAATATTACTACTACTTTGCTTCGGCCAATCCGTGCTGCAACCCGAACAGCCGCTATCGCGTCCTGGTCGGGCGCGCGACGTCGCCGACGGGGCCGTACTTCGATCGCGGCGGGCTGAACCTGCTGGACGGCGGCGGCACGATCCTGTTGAGCGCCCATGGCAATATCAAGGGCCCGGGCGGCCAGAGCGTCATCGACGCGGCGGGTCAGCCCATGCTGGTCTACCACTATTATGATGGCGCTTCGAACGGCGCGCCGAAGCTGGGCCTGAACAAACTGGCCTTCGATAGCGACGGATGGCCTTACATCGCACCCTAAAGATAAAAGCCCGCCTGATCGCTCAGGCGGGCTTTTTACGCGGCGGTTACTGGAATTAACGCAGGGTGCAGACCGGGATGCGCAGGCCGCGCGGAAGTTCGGTCGCTTCGTCACCGCACGTCTGGTCGAGCTGGCGCTGGGTCAGGCCGGTGGCCGAACGCATCTCGGCGCCCGAGAAGTTGACGCCGTCCAGGATCGCGCCCTTGAAATTGGCACCTTCGAGGTAGGCGCCGACGAAGGTGGCATTGGTCAGGTTGGCGCCGGCGAAGCTGACGCGGCCGAAGAGCGAGGCGGTGCCATCCAGGTCGCGCAGGTCGCCGCCGGCGAAGGTCGAGCCGTTGAACACGCCCATGGACAGGTCGGCCTGGCGCAAACGGGCGCCGGCAAAGTTCTTATTGCGCAGTTCGCGGCCGTTGAAGTCGGCCTGGAACAGGTTGCACTTCGGGCAGCTGGCGCCGGACTGGGCGCGGCTGATCTGGCCGGCGTTCTGCGCATAGGCGGGCGCTGACAGGGCGGCAAGGGCCAGGATGGCGAGAACGATACGTTTCATAAGGGAACACCTTCGCTGTTTGGCGGAAGGCAGAGCAAGATAGGTGCCGTGAGCGCTTTACGGCCACCAAGAGGCCCCCACCACCACGCCGCTCCACGGCGCGGTCCCCCTCCCAAAATCTACTGGATTTGGGGAGGCAGGAACGTAAGTTACATAAATCGCATGGCACTAAAGTAGGTATCGCTGCAGCATCTACCTCCCCAAATCCAATAGATTTGGGGAGGGGGACCGCACGAGTGAGCCATCGGCAGATGGCGAATGAGATGTGGTGGTGGGGGCCTTACCGGCTCATCCGTTCTCCACGTCTTCCTCGACCGATTCACGAAGGTCCGCTTCCGCGGCAGCCTTGCGCCCGAACGGCACAACAACCAGATTGCCAGTCGCCGTCCCACGCGCAAAACCCTTTGAAATCAACTGCGAAGCGGGCAGTGCCTCATCCGGCGGATTATCCCCGGCACCTAACCCATCTGCATTCAGCGCATCCGGATCGGCATTGGCGAGGTCCTCGCGGTCAAGATATGAAATCGCCAGCTCGCGGAAGATATAGTCCAGGATCGAGGTCGCCGAGCGCACCCGGTCATTGCCGGTCACCGGCCCGGCCGGCTCGAACCGCGTAAACACGTAAGCATCGACGAACTCTTCCAGCGGCACGCCGTATTGCAGACCGATCGAAATCGCGATGGCGAAATTGTTCATCAAAGACCGGAAGGCCGCGCCTTCCTTATGCATGTCGATGAATATCTCACCCAATGCCCCGTCGCCATATTCGCCGGTGTGGATATAGACCTTGTGGCCGCCGACGGCCGCCTTCTGGATATAGCCCTTGCGGCGGTCGGGCAGCTTGTGGCGCGTGCGATCGCGTTCGATGATCTTTTCGACGACGCGCGGCGAAGCGGCCTTTTCGACCGCAGGCGCACGTTTTGGCGCTTCTTCCATTTCCGGGATATCGAGCGCGAAATCCTCCGGCGCATCGGCGCGCGCCACCGACAGGCTGCGCAGCTGGATGCCGGCGGCCAGCGAATAGACCTTCATGGCGTCCGTCACGCCCTGGTCCCACTGGAGCTCGACCGGAGCCGTGGACGGCGAATCGACCAGGACATCCAGTCTTTGCCGCAGGGTCAGGCGTGCCTTGATCGACAAAGGCGCCAGCAGCGCCCAGGCCATGTCATCGACGGCCTTCAGCCCGTCAAGCTCGCGTGTACCAAAGAGGTAGGCGTCGGCCTCATTGATCTCCTCCGCGGTAAAGCCCATGGTCTTGAGCAGGTCGAAGCCCGGATCGGCAAGGTCCGCTTCGCTCAAACCCCAGATATCACGGACGAAATTGGCGTCGAGATGGTTGAGCGAAACGACATCGCGCAAGCAGGTGCTTTCGGCCAGAGCCTCATGCAGACGGCCGGTCTCGAAGTCGCTCAACCCCTTGGCCTTCAGGCTCAAATCATTGATATGCGGGGCGTCGGCCAGGTTGCGATGACCCAGTCGCGCATCGCGCACCAGGGTCGTATCAACCCCGATGACCTTGATGCCCGACAGGACGCAGGCCTTCAGCACCGGCAGCATCAGGCCATCGTCGCTTTCCATGAAGGTGGCGATATCGCCGACCTGCTGGTCGCCCAATCCAACACCCAACCGCAGCGACAGCTCGGCATCGGCATAGAGCGCCGTCACCTGGGCATTGCGCAGACCGGTCTTCTTGGCCAGCTTCAGGCCCTGTTGCAGCAGGTCGAGCGCGCGGCCCTTGAAGGCCGACACGCCGTTCAACGCCGTTACCTGATAGAGCTGGCGGCTCAGGCGGTCGATCTGCTCGGCCTTGCCGGCGGTAAAGCCATCGAAGGCGCCGATGCGCACGGCCAATGCGGCCGAGGCGTTGACGGCGGCCGCTTCGAACAGGGCGAACAGGTGGCCGGCAAAATCCAGCCCTTCCGGCCCGCGCAGCGACAGGCCTTGCGTCATCGCCGCTTCGGCCAGGCCGCCGATCGTCAGGGCCAGGGGCCGTTCCGAAGCACGGCGCTGGGCATCCGCGGAAGAGGCGGCGTAAGAAATAGACGCTTCGATATCAAGCGCGTGCACCCACAGGTTCACGCAGTCGATAAAGGCGTCTTCGCTGAAAACGCCGTCGATCAGGAAGCGCTCGACCTGGATGGCGGCCTTGGGCGCGACGTTCTGGGCCTCGACGGCTTCGGCGTCCGACGGCGAAAAGACGAGGTGGACGCCCGAGGCCTCCAGCGCCGTTTCGGCCAGCAGGACGGCCGACGGATCACCGGCGCTGACCAGGTCGCGCTGGGCGATGACGGCGTGGTGGCGGACGGCTCGCGGACCAGAAGCCTCACCCACTTGCCAAGGCGCGCCGCCGGAGTGGCTGAGCAGGATCTGACGCGCGATCAGCCCGTCATTGGCGCCTAAACGCCTTGCCTTGGCGCAGGCGCGGGCGAGGGCAGTGTTATGCTTGGGACTGGCGCGGTGCTCGCCTTCGGCGCGCTGGACGGCGCTATGGATCTCCTGCAGCGCCTCGGCCAGCCGCGTCTGATTGGCGTCGCGCAAAGTCTGGGCGCGCGTATCGAGCAGCAGGCGATTCAGCGTCTGGCGGCCGACATGATCGTCGAGATAGAGCGGAGCGGTTTCAGCTGCGCGCGCCACGACATCGCCGGCGGTCGGATGGACGCGATGCCCGGACGCCAGCGCCACGGCCGGCGCAGCTAGGCCCGACAGCAATGTCGCTTCGATGGCTTCAGCGAAATCGGCCGCCTGGTCCGGGTCACTGAAATGGCCCAGCCGCAGCCCCCATTGTGCCAGACGATGCGCGTAATCGGCGGTCGCCCCGCCAAAAGCATCGCTGTCGGCGTCACCGGCGCGCGCCCAGGTGCCGGACGGCAGATCGTGCGCAAGTGATTCGGCCCAGTCGAGCCAGGCTTCGGCCTGCGCGGACGTCAGGCTGCGCGGACAGATGACCTCGATAAAGGCCTCAGACCGTTCAATAACCCGCGATTCCAGGTCGCCGACCGTGCTCAGGCGGCTAAGGGCAGGGGTTAAAAAGGCCATGACAACCTCCCGGGGGTTCACGCAATTGGACCAAGCTATCGCCATCCACGCGAAGCTTCAATAAATCTGGTGGGAAAATGCAAAGTCGTCCACAATATATTGATGTCGAACCATTCCGCCTCAGGCGAAATTATTTCCATGTGCGGCATAGGCGCGCCTTTACCTTGCGCGGCCGGCTTATTATAACTGCCTTTGACGTGTACGGGACGCCGGTTCCGGTTTGAGAGGGTTTTGATCTTGCTCGACAAGGTTTTTCTGTGGTGGAGCGGCGCGACGCTGGGCACCTTGTTCACCATCGGCAAGCGTGGCCGCCTGGTCGGCAGCGACGAGTTCGGCAACAAGTACTACGAAGACCGTACGGCCAAGAATTCGTACGACGCCGGCCGTAAGCGCCGTTGGGTGATCTACAAGGGCTATGCCGACGCCTCGAAGATCCCGCCCGACTGGCACGGCTGGATGCACTATATCTACGACACACCGCCGTCGGAGCAGCCCCTGCCACGCAAGGCCTGGGAACTGCCGCACATGCCGAACATGAGCGGCACGCCGCTGGCGCGCTTCCCGACCGGCTCGCTGAATGCCGAGGGCGAGCGCCAGGCGTCGACCGGTGATTACGAGGCATGGAAACCGTAGCATGAGCAAGGGACTGCCGCACATGTCGCGCTCGCGCCTGGCAGCATTCCTGCTGGCCGGGGCGGCGCTGTGTGCGGTTGTCCCCGTGATCGCGCAGGTCGCCCCGCCGTCGCGTGGTGACCGTGACCGCGACCGTCCCAACTATGTCGATAATGCCGATTACGACCGTCAGCCCTATTATGTCGACGGCGTCGAATACAAACCCTATGTGCCGGAAAAGAAGCCGTCGCGCCCTTCCGCCAGGCCCGCCGCCGAGCAGGTAAAGGCCGCGCCCCAGTCTCAGGGCAGCCAGGACCCTGCCTATGTCAGCCCGGCGCCGCAAACCGAACTGCGGCCGTTCAATCCGTCGTCGGCTTCGGCCCAGGCTTCATCGGCCGCGCCGCGCCAGCACGCCCAGTCGTCGTCTTCGTCAACCAGCGTTCCCTCTTACGCCCGCGCCAAGCGCCCGCGCTACGGCGTGGCGATTATCGAGGCGCTCGACAAGATCTCGTCGGAAAGCGTGCGCTTCGAGGCGCCGATCGGGCAGCCCGTGCGCTACAAGGGCCTGATCTATACGATCAAGGCGTGCGAGACCTCAGCCGATGACGAGCCCATGGCCGATGTCATCGCCTATATGCAGGTCCGGACCAATCCGGTGACGGCGGCGAACAACACGCAGACCGTACGCTCCAAGGAAATCTTCCGCGGCTGGACCTATGCCTCAACGCCCAGCCTCAACCCGCTGGAACACCCGATCTACGACGCCTGGGTGATTGCCTGCCGCAAGCCCTTGGCCGCACCCGTCGCTGTGGCGGCTCCGGCCCCGGCGGCACCTGCTGCGGCTCCGAAGTCGTAGGTCTGCGTTCGCGGCCTCGGACGCAAGAGTCTCCACAGATTACACAGATTGCACAGATGATTCGCGTTTTGGGACGTCGCCCTGCGCAATCATCATCGGATGACGACGGCGCAAGGCGCCGTCATTTCCGGCAACCAATGGGCAATTCAAGCGCCACCTGCTCAGGCATAATCTGTGCAATCTGTGTAATCTGTGGACACCCTTCTCTTAACAACCGGACAGCAGCTTCATAATCTCGCGCCCGGGTGTCGCGCCGGGCAAGGCGTAGAAATCGGCCTTCTCATCGACGGCATTGGCCAATAGTTTCAGATACTCGGTCTTCGGCAACTCAACTACGCCGAACTGACGCAGATGGTCGGTCTGGAACTGGCAATCCAATAACGTAAACCCGCCCGCGCGCAGCCTTCCCACCAGATGCACCAAAGCAATTTTAGACGCGTCGGTGGCGCGCGACACCATGCTTTCGCCGAAGAAGGCGCCGCCGATCGCCACACCATAAAGCCCCCCGACCAGTTCATTGTCGCGCCAGACCTCGACGCTGTGCGCCAACCCCCGGCCGAACAAGGCCTGGTACAGCGCCTGGATCGAATGCGAAATCCAGGTCGACGGCCGGTCATCTGCGCTTTCGGCACACAGCTCGATGATCTGCTGGAAGGCCGTGTCGATACGCACGACATAGTCGTCCTTGCGCACCGTCCGCGCCAGCCGTGACGGGATGTGAAAGCCGTCGAGCGGCAGAACGCCCCTCAGCGGCGGATCGACCAGGAACAGGTATTCGTCGTCGCGCCGGTCCGACATCGGGAACACGCCGGTGCGATAGCAGTTGATCAGGTCGTCGAGGGTAAAGCTTGGCAAGGCTTGGTCGCAGCAGAGAAAGAGACGCGATCTAGCCTGATTTCCCACAAAATTTCCAAGTGGAAATCGAAGCTATCAAAAGGAAAGTTCGGGAATCTGAATCCCCAGCGACAGCCAGATTTCGTAGAGCAGGCCGACATAGCGCTCATACATCCGCACGACGACCTCGATGGCGTACTTGCCGAACATATACACAAAGACAAGAGTGCCGGCCGCTACCGCCATCGCCGCCAGCATGAAGATACCGTCGCGCTGCAAAACGCCAAGGCCGGTCAAGGCGACAGCGATACCGGGCAGGAAATTGGCGCCCGGCATGGGCAGCAGAAGGACCAGCGCCATGACAAGCGTCTGGAGGCCGGCATAGAACATGCCGGGCCGGCTGGTCAGGGCCGTCAGACGCGGCCTGGCGAGATACTCCAGCTTATGCAGCAGCTTGCCGCAGGCACGCAGGGCCTTGCGCAGGTCGTTACCCTTGAACGACCAGCGCTTGACGAACCCCGGCATCCACAGCGTCTTGTTGCCGAAGATCATCTGGAACGACGGCCCAAGCAGCAACAGGCCGAACAGGGTCGAAATGCCCGGAATGTTCGGGACGCACATGGGCAGGGACAGGATGAGCAGGATGAGCCCCAGGCCCCGGCCTTCGAGATGCTTCAGCAGGGTGCCGACCGTGATGCGGTCGCCATCCAGCGACGTCGCCAGGTCATCGACCAGCTGCGACGCCGCCTTGCCGGAGCCTTTCGCCTTGCGCGCCATTCCCTATCCCTGTCCCTGTTTCCTGACCGCAGCCCCACGGTCTGCGTTAACACTATCACGCGGCAGCAGGGGATCAATGCATCGGAAGACAAGAAAAAAGCCCTGCGGTTCACACAGGGCTTTTATAATTTTACAGGCGCGTCGTTGATCAGTGCGCTTCCTGCGATTTGATCCACTTTTCCAGCCAGTGGATGTTGTAATCGCCGGTCTGGATGTCTTTCTCACCCAGCAGGTCGAGGAACAGCGGGATCGTCGTGTCAATGCCGGTGACGACCGTCTCGCCCAGGGCGCGCTTGAGGCGGGCCAGGGCTTCGGGCCGGTCGCGGCCGTGGACGATCAGCTTGCCGATCAGACTGTCGTAGTAGGGCGGGATCGAATAGCCGTTATACATGGCCGAATCGAGACGCACCCCTAAGCCGCCCGGGGCATGGAAGTCCGTGACCGTGCCGGGCGACGGCACGAAAGTACGCGCGTTTTCAGCATTGATTCGCACTTCGATCGAATGGGTGCGGATGTCGATATCCGACTGCTTGAACGACAGCGGATGGCCTTCGGCGATGCGGATCTGTTCGCGCACCAGGTCGATATCGGTGACGTATTCGGTGACCGGGTGTTCAACCTGAAGACGGGTGTTCATTTCGATAAAGAAGAACTCGCCGTCCTCATAGAGGAACTCGATAGTACCGACGCCGAGATAGCCGATCTTCTTGATGGCGTCGACGCAGGTCATGCCGATCTTGTCGCGCGCCGCCTTGTCGATGACGGGTGAGGGCGCTTCTTCCAGCACCTTCTGGTGGCGGCGCTGCAAGGAACAGTCGCGTTCGCCCAGGTGGCAGACATTGCCGTGGCTGTCGGCGATCACCTGGATTTCGATATGGCGCGGCTTCTGGAGATAGCGCTCCATATAGACCGTACCGTCGCCGAAGGCCGCGGCGGCCTCGGTCTGGGCGCTCATGACCGCTTCGGCCAAGGCGTCCTTGTCCTTGGCGACCTTCATGCCGCGTCCGCCGCCGCCGGCCGCCGCCTTGATCAGGACGGGGAATCCGATGGTTTCGGCCGCCGCCATGGCTTCCTCGACCGAGGAGACGCCACCGTCGGAGCCCGGGACCACGGGGATGCCCGAATCCTTGGCCGTCTGCTTGGCGCTGATCTTGTCGCCCATGACGCGGATGTGCTCGGCCTTGGGGCCGATGAAGGTCATGCCGTGGGCGCCGACGATCTCGGCGAAGCGGGCATTTTCCGACAAAAAGCCGTAACCCGGGTGGATCGCCTGGGCGCCGGTGATTTCAGCGGCCGCGATGATCGACGGGATGTTGAGGTAGGACTTGGACGCCGCCGGCGGCCCGATGCAAACGCTTTCGTCGGCTAGGTGGACGTGCATGGCCGACGCGTCGGCTTCACTATGCACGGCGACGGTGGCGATGCCCATTTCCTTGGCGGCGCGGATGACGCGCAGCGCGATCTCGCCGCGATTGGCGATGAGGATCTTGTCGAAGGTTTTCATCTGACGCTTACTCGAAAACGACGAGGGCTTCGCCGAATTCGACCGGCTGGGCGTCGCTGACGAGAATCTGGGCCACCGTGCCTTCGCGCGGCGACGGGATCGGGTTCATGGTCTTCATGGCTTCGACGATCAGTAGCGTCTGGCCCTGCTTGATCTTGTCGCCGACCTTGATGAAGGCAGGCGCGCCGGGCTGCGGCGACAGGTAAACCGTGCCGACCATGGGCGACTTGATGGCGTCCTTGGGGGCGCCGGCCGGTGCGGCTGCCGTTTCAGGAGTCGCAGCGGGCACGGCCTGTGGGGCGGCAGCGGCGGGTGCGGGTGCAGGGCTTTGCGGCGCCGCGACGTAGGACACGGCCGGGGCGGCGGTCAGTTGACGCGCGACGCGGATTTTCAGCTCGCCTTGTTCGACCTCGATTTCCGACAGATCGGTTTCCTTGAGGATGTCGGCCAGCTTGCGCACCAGCTTCGGATCGATCGGATCGGCTGGGGTTTTGGAAGTCGTCATGTAATAACCTTGTATGCCGTCTTTTCCCGGGAAAAGACTGAGTTAGGCCTTATTTGTCATGGACTGGGCGGCTTGAATCGCCAGTTCATAACCAAACACGCCGAAACCCGCAATAATGCCTTTGGCCGCCAGTGACACATAAGAGTGATGGCGGAAAGGCTCGCGGGTCTGAGGGTTGGACAGGTGGCACTCGATGACCGGTATGCTGAGGGCTTTCAGCGCATCGAGGAGCGCCACGGAGGTGTGGCCGTAACCCGCCGGATTGATGATCAGCGCGCAAGCTTTCTCGCGTGCTTCGTGAATCCAGTCGATCAGTTCGCCCTCATGATTGCTCTGGCGGAAGACGAGATCATAGCCGGTGCCCTCAAGGCGGGTACGGCAGGTCGATTCGATGTCCTTGAGGGTGGTGTAGCCATAAATTTCCGGTTCACGGACCCCAAGCAGGTTGAGGTTGGGGCCGTTGAGGACATATATGGTCTGAGTCATCGGGCTCACGGGCGGGTTGACGAAGCGGCACTTGTATCAACGGGGACGTTTCGCCACAAGTCGAACTATTCCGCAATCCCGCCGCTTTAGGAAAAATATGGTTCCCAAATGGTAAATATCGTGCTGAACGGCGAGGAAAAACAGGTTGCCGCGGGGACGGTCACCGCTTTAATCGACGAAATCGGCCTGGATGGCCGCAAGGTGGCGGTCGAGCGGAATTTGGAGATCGTGCCCAAATCACAGTACCTGGGGACGGCTTTGAGCGACGGCGACCGGATCGAAATCGTCCATTTTGTGGGAGGCGGATAGTTGCTTTCTTTCCCTTCCTTACTCGTTTCGCAAGATCGAATGGAAAATTGGACACTATTCGCCCTCCCCATTTATGGGGAGGGGGACCGCCGATAGGCGGTGGGCGGGGCTTCTTGTAGAAATTCCGAACACCGAACATGTAACATTGTATGTTGGCCCCGCCCACCATCCTTCGGATGGTCCCCCCTCCCCATAAATGGGAGGGCGAAGTGGTCAGGCTTTATCTAGGATATGATTGATATGCCCGATACCATCGCTCAAGAGCTCAACACCGCCGAAACCTGGACCGTCGCTGGCCGGACCTTCACGTCGCGCCTGATCGTCGGCACGGGCAAGTACAAGGACTACGCCCAGAACGCCGCGGCCGCGCGCGCTTCGGGCGCCGAAATCGTTACGGTCGCCGTGCGCCGAGTCAACCTGACCGATCCGAACCAGCCGATGCTGATGGACTTCGTCAAGCCCGACGAATTCACCTACCTGCCCAACACCGCCGGCTGCTTTACCGGCGAAGACGCCGTCCGCACTCTGCGCCTGGCGCGCGAAGCCGGCGGCTGGGACCTGGTCAAGCTCGAAGTCCTGTCGGACCCCAAGACGCTTTATCCCGACATGGAAGAAACGCTGCGCTCGCTGAAGCTGCTGGTGAAGGACGGCTTTAGCGTCATGGTCTACTGTTCGGACGACCCGGTCTATGCCCGCAAGCTGGAAGAGGCGGGGGCCGCCGCCATCATGCCTTTGGCCGCGCCGATCGGTTCGGGCCTGGGCATCCAGAACCCGGTGACGCTGCGCATCATTATCGAAAACGCCAAGGTGCCGGTTCTCGTCGATGCCGGGGTCGGCACGGCCTCCGAAGCCGCCGAAGCCATGGAACTGGGTTGCGATGCTGTCCTGATGAATACCGCGATTGCCGAAGCCAAGGACCCAATTCGCATGGCGCGCGCCATGAAGCACGCGGTCATCGCCGGCCGCGAAGCCTATCTGGCCGGACGGATGCCGCGCAAGCTCTACGCCGATCCGTCGTCGCCGTTGGCCGGGCTGATCTGACGGGACCTATTTGAAGGCCGGCTTCCGCCCCAGCAGGGCCAGCATGTCCTCGAGCACGGCAAGATCGACGGGCTTGACCAGATGCAGGTCAAAGCCGGCCTCGGCCGTGCGGCGGCGCATTTCCGAATCGCCCCAACCGGTCTGCGCGATGATCTTGATGCCGGAATGACGCGGATCGGCGCGAAGGGCGCGTGCGACTTGCAGCCCGTTGAGACCCGGCATGCCGAGATCGAGCAGGATGACGTCCGGCTGAAACCGCTCGACCGCCTCAAGCGCACACCGTCCGTCGTGACATACCTCCACCGTATAGCCGTGCGATTCAACCGCCCAGGCCAAAGTCATGGCCGACGGCACATTGTCGTCGACGACAAGGATACGCAACGGGTCATCCTGAGATGAGGACGAAGGCACGAACACGCGTTCCGCAATAAGCGCAGAGGAATAGGACATAGACAGCATTTCAGTTTTGGGGATACCGGCGGACGGCGGTATCCATGACTGTAACGCATTCAAAATAAAGAAGCTGTGTGGAGCACCGTCTTACGACGACTTTGTAAGGGGAGACTTGGTCATCGGCGCCTTCTTGACGCCGGACTTACGCGCCGCCCGTCGCGCCTTTGTCACGGCTATCGTGCCGATCAGCAACGCCAGCAGCACACCCCACGCCGCGATAGTCTGAACAACCAGCAACGCCGTGACGCCGACGCCGATATTCAGCAACACGATGATATCGATGGCCACACTGACGATCTGCCCCAACAGTGCCCATTGCGGCCAAGGGTGCTGGGTGTTCCAGCAGGCAATATAGAAGCCGAGCAGGCAGATGACGTCGGCCACCAGCATATAGGCGGCGATGTGATCGCTTGAAACCAGGGAAAATCCCATGGTCAGGAGATAGCCTGACAGGTAGATAAACGCGCCGAATCGTTCGCGCCATGTCCCCGCGACAATCGCGTAGAGACACACCAAGGCGACGGCGCACGCGCCAAGTTGTGTCACCCATGACTGCAACATGCCCGTTCCCCGTTATTGCCCGACTCGTCGTCAGGGACGGATAGAACAGGGAAAGGGCATGTCTGACAAGGCTAAACCTCAACTCTCGGTCAAGTCGTCGCAAGAGGTGCGGCCAGCCGGCTGACCGACGTGTCGTCCTTGGGCTTGTCCCCGTCCTTTGGGCTGTCATCAAGCGGCATCATCGCCGCAGGAACACCGATATGCTTGCGAATGCGCGTAAGGCCCCGGTGCGCCTCGGCCATGTAGCCTTGCGCTTCATTCAGTGCCTGCATCGCCTTAAGGGTATTCTCGTTGACCTCGGTCGACCGCGCAGGGGACAGCTCCAGTGCGCGCCGTGAGGTGATATAGGTTTCCATCAGGTGCGCCGCTTCGCCAAGCGCCGTATCGATGGCTTCCTCGGCGGCGCGGATCTGGACCTGGACGGCCCGGGCAACATTGACCGTTTTCTCTATAGACATGATTTGTCCTCTCACTGACACATCGTCCGGAAAACGCTGGACGCGCGCCGAGATTAGGACAGCCAGAGATTGCAAATCGTGAAAAAGTAAACTTAAATCAATGTTTACTACGAATTTCTTAATTAAAGGATTAACCCGCCTTTAATCTCTGGCGTTCCGCTTCGACGGCCGCTTTCAGGTCATCCATCTTGGCGCCGTCGATGATCCGTGTGCCGACGATGAACATCGGCGTGCCGGTGATGTTAAGGTCCGAACCCAGCGTGATGACGCGGTCGATATGGTCATGGACCTCTTTTGACGACGCGGCCTCGCTGACCGCCTTGATGTCCAGTCCCGCGCGGGTCATCAGGGCCATCATGTCGGCCTCGCTCGTGACCTTGCCCTCCATCAGGGCGTAATGCATCGCCTCATACTGGCCGGTCTTCGCGGCGCCCAGCGCGAACGCCGCCAGGGGCCGCGAGTTCTGGTTGATGACCGGATATTCCTTGACGATGATCGCGACATCCTTGTTTTCCTCAAGGAAGGTCTTCAGCCTGGGCGCGGCGGCGCGGCAGTAGCCGCAATTGTAATCGAGGAATTCGACGACCTTTATCGGCGCGTTGGGATTGCCGAGGACGGGGTCGGATGCGTCCTTGTAGAGCGACGCCTGGTGCGTCTTGACGCCTTCGAGCGTCTTGGCCGACGCCTCGGCCAGTTGCTGCCTTTGCAGTTCCAGGCTGGCGTCCTTGAGCATGGACGGCTTGGCCATCAGGCCGGAGCGCACCTGGTAGGCCTGGAGTTGCGGCACGACATAGGGCGCCGCCGCCAGGATGACCGCCAGGACGGACAGGCCCAGCGTGATATTGGCCTGGGTGAAGACGCCGGCCAGCGGCGACGCGGAAGGTGCGGGAGCAGGCTTCGGCGCTTCGGGCGCCGGGGTGTTGTCTTCGGTCACTTGGCTATGTCTTTCAGTTCTTAATTACGCCGGCGGCGCTTGGTTTCGCCGTCGACCGGCGCCACGCCCATCTCATAGGATGCCGCCATGACGATGTCACGCGCCCGGCGGTATTCCGGCGAGGTTGCCTCCAGATATTTCTGCGACCACACCGCCGAGGTCCGCGCGCCCATATAGTCGCCGCCATAGAACTGCGCCTCGGCCTGGGCCAGCCGCGCCATGCCCGGCTGCTTCAGGCCGTCATAGGCCTGGGCCATCTGCTCCCAGGCAAAGCTGTTGTCCTCCTCGGCCTTCAGCGACTCCTGAAGATTGACCAGGGCCGCGTTCAGATTGTCCTTGTCGCCCAGGGCGATCTGGGTCTGGGCCAGGTTGAGGCGCAGAAGCGGCGCGTCCGGCATCAGGGCAACGGCCTTTTCGTGCGCCGGTTCGGCCAGGGCCGCCCGGCTGGTTTCGAAATAGATCTGGCCCTTCAGCTCCCACAGATAGGCGTTGCCGGGCTGTTCGGCGATCAGGCCATCCAGTTGCGTCAGCGCCTTGTCCCAGTCGCCGCGCTTATAGGTCGCGATGACGCGCGCATAGCGGGCCGGATATGAGGTATCGCTCTCCGGATACATGTTGAAGGTCTTGATCGGGTCATTCAGGAAGCCCGCAAGCTTGGCCTGAACGATCTTGAACTGGGCCACCGTCTCGGGCGGATCGACCGCATTGTAGTGCGGCTGCGCCTCGACCATGCGGCGCAGGCTCTGGATGCGTTCGCGCGACAGGGGGTGGGTAATGAAGAACTTGTACCGTTCAGCGTTCGAGAAGGTCTCGACATTGCGGAAGTTGTAGAAGAACTCGACCAGGCCCTTGCCCGACATGCCGGCGCGCTCCAGCGCCTTGGCGCCCGCGGCGTCGGCGGCCGATTCCTGGGTCTGCATGTAGCGAAGGGCATTCAGCGTACCGAAGGTCGTCGACGAGCCCATGAGCGCGGCGCCGGCGGACGGCGCCTTGGCCATCAAGGCGATGACACCTAAGCCAAGCGCGATCGCCGTCGGCATCTTGGCCGCCTGCATGATCTCGTCCGTGCGCATCATGTGGCCGCCGCTCAGGTGGCCGGCTTCGTGGGCGACGACGCCGAACAGCTCGTTGGGCGTTTTGGCCTCGAGGATCAGGCCGGTATTGAGACCCATGCGCAGGCCGGTGGTGGCAAAGGCGTTCAGTTCGTCGTCGGCGATCAAAAGGTACTGGACCTTGTCGGCGTCCAGGCCCGACGCGACCATGATCGGCCGGGTTTCTTTTTTCAGGAACAGCTCGACTTCCGTGTCACGGATGACACCCTGCGCCTGGGCATTGCCCGCCAGGGCGAAGGCCAGCAACGCCGCCGCCATGCAAACGCCGGTGCGCAACGCAGCACCAATCTTCGAAGGACCTCGGTTCATGGACGTAAATCCCGGCGCCGATACAGGATCAGCGCCCTTCTTATGTTTCATCGCGACTTCCCCAGCAGCTTATCGCTATCCGGCAAGCATGACAAATCTAAGGCGCTGAGCGGCAATAAAAAAGGGCTTCGGATGAAACCGAAGCCCTTTGTTTCACATTTGCTTGTCGCGATATTTATCCAAAACTGCTTCACGCTTTTTGGATATCGCTTCTACCGCTTCCACCAGCCGCGCTTCGGCTTTTCCGGCGGGGCGGCGCTCGAGATGTCGTTCGGATCGATGGCGGCGGGCGCGGGCTCCGCGACAACCGTTTCGAGTTCCTTGGCGACGGCCAGGGCCGGTTCCGGAGCGACGATGACTGGATCGAGCGCGGTCAGGTCGGTCTCCTGGGCGGCGACGATCGACGGCGTCTCGGCGGCCTTCTTGCGCGAACGGGTGGCGCGGGCAGGGCGGGCCACGACCGGTTCCGCCACGTCGGCGACAACGGTTTCGGTCGGTTCAACAGCCTCGGCGACCTCGGCCTTCTTGCGCGAGCGCTTCGGACGGGCGCGGACCTCGACCGGCGGCAGCTCGGCCTCAACCGCTTCCAAAGGCGCGGCCTCGGTCGCGACCGGTTCGGCGGGCGCCTCTTCGGTCGTCACGACATTGCGGCCCTTGCGCGGCGGACGGGCGCGCTTGGGCGCCGGCTGATTGCGCAGGTCGTCGGGCACCAGCGAGGTCGGCTGGGTGTTCTCCGCGCCCAAAGGCTGGTTCACGACCGGAGCGGTCGAGGTGCTGCCGATGGCGCCGGCCGCCGCGACACCCGCGACGTCACCCATGGGGGCGACGGCCGGACGCGCCGGACGCGCCGCCTGCTGTTGCTGCTGCTCTTCGAACGGATCGATCCAGACATAGGGCGCTTCCAGCGACGGCGTGCGGGCACGCACCCAGCCGTAGGGCTCGCGCGGACGGCTCTCGAAGCCGGCGCGGCGGCCACCCCTGCGGCCACGACGACGACGGCCACGGCCATTGCGGCGAAAATCGCCATCGTCCTCTTCGCCATCCTCGTCATCGCCGTCTTCGGCGGCGCTGTCCGCAGCCGCTTCAGCTTCACCTTCACCGCGCTCGCGGCCACCATCACGGCCACCCCGGCGGCGGCGGCGGCGCTTGCCGCGGCGGCCACCTTCGCCGTCGTCACGATCCTCACGGGTCTGGACGCGGGCCGAGGCCTCGTCGTCATCCGTGTCCTCGCGTTCGATAGCCTCTTCGTCCTCCTCGTCTTCCTCTTCATCCTCGACGTCGACGCTGAAGTCGAAGGCAACGGGTTCGGGGCGGACGGGCGGCGTAAAGTCGACCTCATCGGCGGTGACGGTGCGGATGATCTGCAGGTCGGTATGGCCGAGATCGGTATCGACCTCGATATTGACCTTCAGGCCCCATTCGGTGCGCAGCTTGGCGAGGTGCGCCTGCTTTTCGTTGAGGATGTAGAGCGCGACCGTCATCGGCAGCTTGACCGTGATGGCGCCGGCGCCGTTCTGCATCGCTTCCATGTCGATGCGGCGCATGGCCGAGAGGGCGGCGGAATCGACCGAACGGACACGGCCCATGCCTTCGCAGTGCGGGCAGGTGACGGTCGTGCCTTCCAGGAAGCCGGTGCGGCGGCGCTGGCGCGAGATTTCCATCAGGCCGAAGCCGGAAATCTTGCCCATCTGGATGCGGGCGCGGTCTTCCGCCAGCGCGTCCTTGAGCTTCTTTTCGACGGCCCGGTTGTTCTTGGGCTCGTCCATGTCGATGAAGTCGATGACGACCAGGCCGGCCAGGTCGCGCAGGCGCATCTGGCGCGCGGCCTCTTCGGCGGCCTCAAGATTGGTCTTGAGCGCCGTCGCCTCGATATTGCGTTCCTTGGTCGACTTGCCCGAGTTGACGTCGATGGCGACCAGGGCTTCGGTCTGGTTGATGACCAGGTAGCCGCCGGACTTCAAAGCCACGACGGGCGAGTAGATCTTGGAGATCATGTCCTCGACGCCATAGCGCGCGAACAGCGGCGAATTGGCGCGATAGGGCTGAATCTTCTTGGCCTGCGACGGCATGATCATGCGCATGAAGTCGCGGGCGGACTTGTAGCCTTCCTCGCCCTCGACCAGCACACCCGCGAAATCCTTGTCGAACATGTCGCGGATGGCGCGCTTGACGAGGTCTTCCTCCTCGTAGATCAGCGCCGGGGCGTTCGAGCGCAGGGTCGTCTCGCGGATGGTTTCCCAGACGCGCAGCAGGTAGTCGTAGTCGCGCTTGATCTCCTGCTTGGTGCGCTTGGCGCCGGCCGTGCGAACGATCAGGCCCATGCCGTGCGGCACGTCCAGCGACTGGACCATGGACTTGAGACGCTTGCGGTCGGCCGCATTGGTGATCTTGCGCGAAATGCCGCCGCCGCGCGCCGTGTTCGGCATCAGCACGCAGTAACGTCCGGCCAGCGACAGGTAGGTAGTCAGGGCCGCGCCCTTGTTGCCGCGCTCTTCCTTGACGACCTGGACCAGCAATATCTGGCGGCGCTTGATGACTTCCTGGATCTTGTAGCGGCGGATCAGGTGCTGGCGCAGGCGGCGCTCTTCGTCGGGCAGGTCGTCGCCTTCGTCCTCGTGATCCTCGTCCTCTGAGTCGTCGTCGTGGGCGTGACCATTATTGGCCTGCGCCTGGGCGGCCAGCTCGGCCATCAGCTTCTCGCGGTCGGCGACCGGGATCTGGTAGTAGTCGGGATGGATTTCGTTGAAGGCCAGGAAGCCGTGGCGATTACCGCCATACTCGACGAAGGCGGCCTGCAGCGACGGCTCGACGCGCGTGACCTTGGCCAGATAGATGTTGCCGCGAAGCTGTTTGCGGCTGAGGCTTTCGAAATCGAATTCTTCGACGCGGGGGTTACCGTTTTGCTGGCCGTTGAGCACGACGACACGGGTCTCTTCCGTGTGCGTCGCGTCGATTAACATGGTTTTTGACATTAAAGGGGTCTCCGGAGCGCCGGCACGCAGGCGCACGCAAGGCCGCGCTTTGGCGGCGTTGGGCGGTGGCGGGAGCGGGGCGCTGATAGGGGGTGTTGGGGCGCGCGCTGGGAGCGGCAACGTCATGTACGACGTTAGTGCTCACGGACATTCCAGTGCGGACGTGTAAGGCGCAGCCCATAAGATATTGTTCCAACTCGGATTTGCGCTCCATGTAAGGTGCGCAACTTATTCGGCGTCATGACGGTCCGGCGGCAGAAAGTGCAGACCATCAGGCGAAAATGGCTATAAGGGGCCACCGCTGAATGACAGACTGCGAGATAGTGCCGCAATTTCGTCATGACAAGGTTCGCCGTATTCTTTGTCCAGCGCTGTCGGCGCCGTATCGGACTCGGGAAAGTGGCGATACCTGTTTGCAACATGGCGCGAAAAAGCACCGTGCGTCAACGCAATTTTCGACACCTGCGGCGATTGCGCCACCGAATTCAGCCGTAGATGGCGAATTATTGACCCCTATGGTATCCTGAGATATGAAACAGGCAGCCAATAGCGTTATGTCCCGAGTATGCGGATAATGTCCCAACTGACCCGTCCGGGGCGTATTCCCCGCTGCGTAAAAATTCCCGAATGGACCACCCGGGTCAGTCCTTAATCCTTACTTATCAAGCCCTGAAAAAGCCCGCGAAAAAGTGGGCTATGGCTTCACGTGCTTAAGGCTTTGGTAAGGAAAGAGGTTAAAGTAGCAGTAACCACGCCTTTTAATCGGATTTCTACACCGGTCAGGCATAGTGGTGCCACAGATAACCTTCTGCAAACATAGAAAATGTGGTGCGTGGAGTTCCGAATGTGTCTTCCGGCTGATGCCCTGAAAAGCAAGGGTGTAAGCAATTTCAAGCGACTGAAAGCGGTGTTCGCCGCTGGCCTGGTGTGCCTGGCCGCCGCTGTCGCTGTTCCTGCCATGGCCGCGCCGTCCGGCGACGTCGTCCGTGTCCGCATGGGCGGTTCCGGCTCGACGACCCGCATCGTCATCGAACTCGACAAGAGCGCGGCCGGCAAGGTCGTCTCGACCAGCGCCGACCAGACGCGCCATGTCCTTGCCCTGGGCGATGTCAGCATGGACGCGCCGATGTCGGGCGCGGGCCAGGGTATTATCAAGGACTGGGCGCTGGAAAACGACATGGGTTCCGCGCGCCTGAAGCTCAACTTCCGCACCGGCGCGCGCATCTATAAGCGCTTCCTGCTGCCGCCCGCCGACGGCATCAGCGTCTACCGCTACGTCATCGACGTCGTGCCGGGCGATACCCCCATGAACACGGCGCCCAAGGCGACGCCGGTCGTGACCGCAACCGTCGCCCAGGCCACGCCCGTAGCGCCCGCCAAGCGTAAGAAGGTCATCGTCATCGATGCCGGCCACGGCGGCAAGGACCCCGGCGCGCGCGGCAGCAAGAGCTGGGAAAAGGACATCAACCTGGCCGCCGCCAAGGCCCTGCGGGATCGTCTTGAAAAGACCGGCCGCTACAAGGTCATCATGACCCGCGACACCGACAGCTTCGTCGACCTGCCGGCGCGCGTCCGCATCGCCCGCGGCGCCGACGCCGACCTGTTCATCTCGCTGCATTCGGATTCGGGCGGCGACGGCACGGCGCGCGGCGCCAGCATCTATACCCTGTCGGATTCGGGCAGCGAGCGCATTGCCAAGAAGGCCCTGGTCAAGGGCGACTGGTCGCTTAACGACATGCCGAACGACGCCATCGTCAGCCGCATTCTGGTCGACCTGACCCAGCGCGCCACCAAGAACCGTTCGGCGACCTTCGCCCAGCTGGTCATGGACAATATCGGCGAAACGACGCCGTTGCTCAAGACCAGCCTGCGCCAGGCCGGTTTCGTCGTCCTGCTGGCGCCCGACGTCCCGGCCGTCCTGCTGGAAATGGGCTTTGTCAACAACGCCAAGGATGAAGCCATGCTGACCGATTCGCGGTCGCGCGACGCCATGATGGGGCAGGTGGCCAAGGCGATCGACAAGTATTTCGAAAACGACGTGCGTTACGCCTCGCTGGCCGGCTTCCGCTAAGCCAACCGCACAAGACCGCATTTATAAGGCCCCGTCGATTACGGCGGGGCCTTTTCCTTTGGGCAATTTCGCCACATTCGCGAAGCCATTCCGAAATTTCGCCGAATGGCTTTGCCTATTCCCGGGCTTTTGCTAAAGGTTAAGCCACGAGAGGTGAGGGAAGTCGTTTGGTAAAGTCGTCCGAGCGTTTGTTTGGAATGATCGCCGCGGGCGTCATGACGGTGATCGGCCTTGCCGGTTTCGCCGTGGCCGCCTATGCGGCATGGCTGTTCCACGACATGCCCGACGGCTCCGAACTGGCCGACTTCCATCCGGTGACCTCGGCCCGCGTCTTTGCCTGGGACGGTACGCTGATCGGCGAATATGGCCAGGAACGGCGCATCTACGTCCCCTATCATCGCATTCCGCAAAAGCTCAGCCAGGCGTTTCTCGCCGCCGAAGACCGCAACTTCTTCACCCACTCGGGCGTCGATGCCTCGGGCCTCAGCCGCGCCATGATGAAGAACGTGCTGAACTTCGTGCGCGGTCGCCGCCTCGAAGGCGGGTCGACCATCACGCAACAGGTGGCCAAGAACCTGCTCCTGAACAACGAACGGACGCTGGGCCGCAAGCTCAAGGAAGTGATCCTGGCGCGGCGGCTGGAAAATTCGCTGTCGAAGGAACAGATTCTCGAGCTTTACCTCAACGACATCTATCTCGGTTACCGCTCCTACGGCGTGGGCGCGGCCGCCTTCAACTATTTCGGCAAGTCGGTCGATGACCTGACGCTTGAAGAGGTGGGCTATCTGGCCGCCCTGCCCAAGGGTCCTGAAAACTATCGCCCGACGACGCACAAGCAGGCCGCGATCGCGCGCCGCAACTGGGTGATCGGTGAAATGGACAGGGCGGGCTGGATCACGCGCGCCGACGCGCTGGCCGCCATGCAGAAGGATCTGGTCGTAGAGGCCCGTCCCGAACGCGCCAAGTACCACGACGCCGACTACTTCGTGTCTGAGGTCGAGCGCCGCGCCAAATCGCTCTTCCCCGACCGTGACGCCATCTATACCCAGGGCTACTATATCAAGACGACGCTGGAACCCAAGCTCCAGACCATCGCCCTGCAATCGTTGATGAACGGGCTCGAAGTCTATGACCGCCGCCACGGCTGGCGCGGGGCGTGGGGCAATATTCCCGTCACCGACATGTGGGAACGCGAAGCCCAGGACGTCGAAAACCGTCTGGCCATGAACCGCAAGTCGCCGTCCGAACGCCGCGACTGGCAGATCGGCCTCGTCACCTCGGCATCGGGCGGCGTGCGCGCCCACGACGGCGGATCGGGAACCCTGCGCGGCGAGGACGTCGCCTGGGCCAAGGCCGGCAAGGGCCTCAAGGCCGGTGACCTGGTCTATGTCTCAAAGGTGTCCGATGGCGCCTATCGTCTGCACCAGGTGCCGATCGTCAACGGCGCCATGGTCGTGGTCGATCCCTATTCGGGCCGCATCGTCGCCATGGTCGGCGGCTATTCCTTCTCGCTGTCCAAGTTTAACCGCGCCACCCAGGCGCTACGCCAGCCGGGTTCGTCGATCAAGCCGTTCGTCTATGCCGTGGCGCTGGAACGCGACTTCACGCCCGCCTCGATCGTCGAAGACGGCCCGATCTCGATGATGGGCGGCGACGGCAAGATGTGGACGCCGCAGAACTACGAACACGACTATATGGGCCCGCAGCCCATCCGCCGGGGTATCGAACTGTCGCGCAACCTGATGACGGTCCGTCTGGCGCAACGCGTCGGCATCAAACCGATCACGCAGAAAATCGTTGGTGATTTTGGCGTCGCCGACAAGATGCCGGCCGAAATGGCCGTGGTGCTTGGGGCAGGGGAGGTTCAACCCTATCGCCTGGCCAGTGCCTATTCGATGTTCGTCAATGGTGGCCGGCGTGTGAAGCCGCACCTGATCGACCAGGTCCAGGACCGCGACGGCAAGGTGATCTACAAGGCCGACGAGCGCCAATGCCCGACCGCCTGCAAGGACGCCTTCGACGGTCTGGAAAGTCCGCGCCTGCTGCCTCAGGGCACCCAGGTGATGGACCCGATCACCGCCTACCAGATGAATTCCTTCCTGCAGGGCGTGGTCGAACGCGGCACCGCCGTGCGGGCGCGCGAACTGGGCTTCCCGGTTGGCGGCAAGACCGGCACGACCAATGATTATCGCTCAGCCTGGTTCATGGGCTTTTCGGCTGATCTGGTGGTCGGCGTCTATATCGGCTTCGACGACAACCGCAGCCTTGGCGACAAGGAAACCGGTTCATCGGCCGCGCTTCCGGTCTTCATCGACTTCATGAAGGCGGCCTATGTCAACCGGCCCAAGCGCCAGTTCAACAAGCCGAAGGACGCGGTCTACATGTCGATTCGCGGCCGCGAGGAAGCTTTCAAGCCGGGCACCGAGCCGCAGATCACCTATACGCCGGTCGAAGACGGCCCGACGCCCTATCTCGATGCCTGGGACGACGCCGGCGACAATGCGCCCGCCGCCGACGAAGCGCCAATCGGAACGCCGAACGACTAAGCTCTGTGCTTTCAGAGCCAGGTGGCACCATATTCGTCATCAATGCCCCCACCACCAACGCGCCAAGGCGCGTTGGTTCCCCTCCCCATTCACATCTTTTGCGAAACCTCTCCCGAGTCGCTCATGGGGAGGAATAGGAT
The DNA here is from genome assembly GCF_017875235.1 of Asticcacaulis solisilvae. GTDB lineage: Bacteria > Pseudomonadota > Alphaproteobacteria > Caulobacterales > Caulobacteraceae > Asticcacaulis > Asticcacaulis solisilvae_A. The sequence continues at coordinate 112,194 of NZ_JAGGMI010000002.1, forward strand.
AGGCTCGGCACCAGCGTAATGCTCTTTTCTTATTCCTCCCCATGAGCGCCTCCAACGTATCAACGCAAAGATGCGAGTGGGGAGGGGAACCGCACGAGTGAGCCATCGAAAGATGGCGAATGAGATGTGGTGGTGGGGGCAGGCATAACTCGGACCCACGCTTTCAGCTTGAAATCCTAGGCGACCCCCTATACATCCCGGCGTTCGAATTTAAGGATCCCCCCATGCGTTTGGATATCGAAGCCGCAGCTTCCGAAATCGAGCAGTCCGTCGGCCTGCTCAGGAGGCGTCTTTGACTGGGATGTCGCACTAAGACGTCTCGATGAACTCAATGCCCGCGTCGAAGACCCGACGCTGTGGGACAAGCCCGACGAAGCCCAGAAGATTTCGCGCGAGCGCTCCAAGCTGGCGGCATCGGTCGATGCGGTCACCTCGCTCGAAAAGGAACTGAAGGACGCCATCGAATTCGCCGAACTGGGCGACATGGAAGGCGACGAAAGCCTTATCGAGGAAGCGCGCGACATGCTGAAGGGCCTGAAAGCCCGCGCCGGCCGCGCCGAACTCGAAGCCCTTTTGTCCGGCGAAGCCGACGGCAACGACGCCTATGTCGAAATCAATTCCGGCGCCGGCGGCACCGAATCGAACGACTGGGCCGGCATCCTCCTGCGCATGTACACGCGCTGGGCGTCGGCGCACGGCATGACCGTGGCGGTCGAGGAAGAAACCCCGGGCGAGCAGGCCGGCATCAAGTCGGTGACGCTCAAGGTCTCGGGCGAAAACGCCTATGGCTGGCTGAAGACCGAAGCGGGCGTCCACCGCCTGGTGCGCATTTCACCCTATGACTCCAACGCGCGGCGGCACACCTCGTTCGCCTCGGTCTGGGTCTATCCGGTCGTTGATGACACCATCGTCATCGACATCAACCCGTCTGACGTCCGCACCGACACCTATCGCGCCTCCGGCGCCGGCGGTCAGCACATCAACAAGACCGACTCGGCCGTGCGCCTGACGCACATCCCGACCGGCATCGCGGTCGCCTGCCAGGCCGGCCGTTCGCAGCACGCCAACCGCGACGAAGCGTGGAAGATGCTGCGCGCGCGCCTCTATGAGGCCGAGTTGCAGAAGCGCGAGGCGGCTCAGCAGGCGCTGGAAGACCAGAAGACCGATATCGGCTGGGGTCACCAGATACGCTCCTACGTCCTTCAGCCCTACCAGATGGTCAAGGACCTGCGCACCAATGTCGAAACCTCGGACACCGCTGCGGTGCTCGACGGCGACCTCGACGAATTCATGGGCGCGTCGCTGGCTCAGCGTGTCGGCGTGACCCGCGACGCGGCGGAAGTTTAACCCCTCGGTAACCATTTTTTCGTTCGCGTTTTCCGGAACGATGTTATGCTGCTTCCCCTGAAAAGTACGGGGAGTGGCATGGCATCATTGAAGCTGAACGCCGACTGGATCGAACGGCTGGGCCAGCCTTTGGCCTTCCTGGCCTTGCGGCTGTATCTTGGCGGGTTCCTGATCTGGGGCGTCTGGGACAACATCACCGAGAAGGGCCGGATGACCGAGTTCGCCATGTTCCTGGCGACGATGAACTGTCCGTGGCCGGAGGTTGCCGCGGTCGTATCGGTGTGGGCACAGTTGATCGTCGGCGCGCTTTTGATCCTGGGCTTGTTCACGCGCTGGGCCGGCCTGGTGCTGTCGGTCAACTTCCTGGTAGCGGTGATCCTGTTCGCGACGACGGGCGCCGATGCCCGCTCACAGTATCCGCACGCCATCCTGGTCTTTATCGGCTTGGTGTTCATGACGACCGGCGCCGGCAAGTGGGGTGCGGATGCGTTTCTGGAGCGAAAGAGGAGCTAGCTTCCGTCTCTCCTCACTGTGCCGAAGGCATGGGGAGGTCGGGTGAGCGCCGCCGGAATACAGTTCCGGCAAGCGCAAGACGAATGAGCGAAGCGAATGAGATGTGGTGGTGGGGTCTACCGCCTGCGCTTCGCTAGCGGTCCCCCTCCCCATCGCTCCGCGACAGGGAAGAGTGACTGAGCTTTACTCCGCCTTCTTTGCCGCCACGTCCTTGGTCTCGTCACACACGACATCGACGGCCGCCTTCACATTCTTCGCGGCGGCCCCCTTCAGCGCTTCCTTGGCGGTATTGACCGGCTTGCGGCGGCCCTTCTTGATGACGATCTGGCGGCCGAGATAGCGCGTATAGACCTGGGTGAATTCCGCGCCGATAAAGAAGATCTGCGTCGAATAGTAGATCCACACCAACACCACCATCAGCGAACCCGCCGCGCCGTAGGTCGACGAAAACGCACTCTGGCCGAGATAAAGCCCGATCAAGGTCTTGCCGATTGAAAAGAGCAGGGCGGTGATCGCCGCGCCCAGCCAGACGTCGCGCCAGCGGATTTTGACGTCGGGCAGCACCTTGAAGATGATGGCGAACAGAAAGGTGATGGCGGCGAACGATCCGACCAGGTTGACGCCATGCATGACCAAAGCCGGCAGCAGTTCGACAAAATAGGCGCCGATCGCCGACAGGGCCGCCGAAACCACGAGGGCGATCAGCAACAGGAAGGCGATCCCCAGGATCATCCCGAACGACAGCAGGCGCTTTTTGACAAATGACATGATGTCGGCGTTGGCGCCTTCGACGTTCCAGATCGTGTTCAGCGAGTCCTGGAGCTGGGCGAAGAAGCCCGTTGCCGAGACCACCAGGGTGACGACGCCGATGGCGGTGGCGATCAGGCTCGACTCTGTCGTGGTCGAATTCGTCAGTATGGTGCGGATGGCGCTCGCCCCGTCTATGCCGACCAGGCCGCTGATCTCATAGAAGATGAAGGCCGAGGCGCGCTCATCGCCGAAAGCTAGGCCGGCCAGCGACACAACGATCAGCAGAAGTGGGCCGATCGACAGGATGGAGTAGAAGGCCAGCGCCGCGCCCAGCCTCGGCACGTTGTCGTCGTTCCATTCCTGCCAGGTTTCCTTGAGCAGGAAGACCATGGCCGCCCAGTTGAGCGGAGGAGGCTGTTTGGCGGGTTCGGTCATGCGGTTTCCGTGGCGTCGGGCGCCAAGGATCAACAAAAAGCCGGGGAAGATCAAGCCTTCCCCGGCATTCCGTTTATAAAGACTATGTTCGTGCGGACAGGTTATCGCGTAACGCCCGGATCAGGCCCGTCTCAGGTCAGGTCCGAAAGGGCGCTCATGTCGTAGCTGGACATACCGCCGGAGGGCGCGGCGGGAGCGGCAGGCGCCGCCGGCGAGGCCGGAGCAGCCGGCGCGGCCGGGCTGACATTGGCGGCCGGCGAGGCGACCGACGCCGCCATGCTGTCGCTGCGGCGCTGCAGGCAGCGGCCTTGGAAGTAGGCGCCGACGTCGATGGCCAGCGTCTCGTGGGTGATGTCGCCTTCGACATAGGCGGTGGCCTGCAGCTTGACCTGCTTACCCTGGATCGAGCCGACGATACGGCCGCGGACTTCGATGGTTTCGGCCTCGACCTTGCCTTCGATATTGCCCGATTCACCGACCGTCAGGTGGTTGACGCGAACATCGCCTTTGACGGTGCCGTCGAGGTGCAGGTCGCCGGTGCCGGTGACGTTGCCATCGATCAGCAGGCCCGAGCCGACGCTCGAGAACGGCTTTGCGCCGCCCGAGAAGCTGTTGCCCGTGGTGGGCGAGGACGGCTTCTTGGTGAGGTTGAGATTGGGTGCTTCGACCGCGGGGGCGACCGGTGCGACGGTCGGTTGCGGCTTGGCCGGAGGGGTCTTAGTTTTGTTGAACATAGTCACCTGCCTTGAGAAAACGTGCGGGATTTTGCGGGCGGCTGTTGATCCACACTTCGTAATGAAGGTGGGTGCCGGTAGAACGTCCGGAATTGCCCATGGACGCGATGCGCTGGTCCACGGCGACGCGTTGGCCGGCGCGGACGCTGAAGGCGGCCAGGTGAGCGTAGCGCGTCTTGAAGCCGTTGCCATGATCGATTTCGACGCAGTTGCCATAGCCAGAGCGGACGCCGACAAAGGCAACGACGCCGGGCGCCGTGGCATAGATGGGGGTGAGGTAGGCGCCGGAGAAGTCCTGGCCCTGGTGGAAGCGCGGCGTGCGGTTGAACGGGTCGAAGCGGACGCCAAAGCCCGAGGTCGTACGCGTGCCGATGGTCGGCCGGCCGAACGGGATGCGTTCCGAATTGCGCTGCAGGCCGCGCATGTCGCTCAGGTCGTTGGCGGCGTTGGAAATGCGTTCGGCGAAGTCTTCATCGACGCCCAGTATGACCGACAGTGCCTTGGCGTCCTTGCCGGCCAGGGGCCCGGCCTGGCCGCCACCAGCGAAGGAGGCGGGGTTGAGGCCGGCGAGGCGGAAGGCCAGGCGCAGGCGCTCGGCGCGCGTTTTGGCGAAGACCTCGGCCTGGCTGATCATGCGTTCCTGTTCGGCGCGGATCGAATAGATGCGTTCGACGGGCGGCAGGTTCGCGTCAATGGGCGCCGGAGACAGCGCCGCAGCTGCGCCAGGTACACCTTTGAAATCCTTAAGGACTTGCGCCAGTGCATTATGTCGCTTCTCAACTGTGTTGGCCAGGTCCTCCAGCGAGCCGGTATTGGCGTTGGCCTGCTGCATGGCCAGGTCGAGACGCGCCTGACGGTCAGCGATCCAGCGTTCCGACTGCGCCTTCATCATGCGCATCTGGTTTTCGGCGGAACTGCCTTGCGTGGTGGTGAAAAAGACTGCGAAGCTGGTCGAAACCAACAGCCAGCACAGTATGGCCGAGACGATCAGGAACAGGACGGCCTGCTTGCCCGTCGTCAGGACATGGCCATGGGTTTCGCCGCCGGAGCGAATATAGAGGTGACGTTCCGGGAAGACGCTTTCCGCAAGCTCCCCGACGCGCTTGAACAAGGATTTACTCATCACCGCACCCTAAACCTTTTATTAAGTATGCATATGAGTACGAGACTGCGCAAGGCGTATGTTCCGAAGCGATTCGCGGGACCGGCGACTTATTCGCAAAAGGGGATGAAAACAAATGCATCGACCGGTGTTGCATCGTCCTGACCAAGCCCTTGTCCCATTATGAAATTCTTAATTTGTCATTTTCAAGTTCGATGCCGCTAGCATGGCTTTGTAACAAGGTTGTGACCGGTTAACCTTTCAGAGTTTGAAGCGCGGCAAGGACGTTTTCGACGTGTCCCTTGACGCGGATCTTGCGCCATTCCCGACGGATCAGGCCATCGGGGTCGATGATGAAGGTTGAGCGGTCGGTACCCATATACTGGCGGCCGTACAGCGACTTTTCGATCCATGATCCGAAGGCGGCGATCGTTTCGGTCGTTTCATCCGAGATCAGCGGCATCTTCAGGCCGTACTTGGTGATGAACTTGTCATGGTCCTTCAGGCTGTCCTTGGACAAACCATAAAGGCCCACGCCCATTTTGACGAATTCCGGCATGGCACCCGAGAAGGCGCACGCCTCCTTGGTGCAGGTTTCGGTGTCATCGGTCGGATAGAAGAAGATCACCGTCCACCGGCCTTTCAACGACGCTTTCGAGACCTCGCCACCGCCGGAAACGGGCAGCGAAAAGTCCGGCGCGGGCCTTGGCTGAAAAGAAGTCGTGGATACCGCGGGTTTTGCCATAGGCTTGCCTTTGTTAAAATGTAAAAGTTTCCGATGAATCGGGAATTTTCCTCCTATCTTAACGCTGTTTTCCGGACAATCGTCTATGGTGCCTCACGACCTGTCCACAACCGGCGTCAGACCGGCGGGCAAATGCCAACAAGAATGATAAAAGAGTAACCGCTATTTCCGCCGTTTCGCCCGTCAAAAGCGTGCTTGCCGCCATCAGACGCCGCTATCGCCTGATCCTTTTGGGCGGCGTGGCCCTGTGCGTGATCGCGCTGGGCCTGCGGCTGTCGGCGGGTCCGATGCGCGTCGACGGGTTACGGCCTGTTCTGGCCGACCGGATCGAGGCGCACCTGCCCAATACACGCGCCAGCATCGGTCATCTCGATCTTGTCTGGTTCGGCGACGCCCGCGCCATCGGCTTCCGCTTCCAGAATCTGATCGTCCAGGACAGGCAGAACCGGGTGATCGTGCGCGCAGGGAAGCTGGAAACGGCCCTGGCGGCGGACAGTCTGCTGTTGATGCACTTCGCGCCGGCGCGCCTGACGGCCGAAGACTTCTTCGTGGCCGCCTCGGTCTCGCGCGAAGGCCGTTATGACCTGGGCTACGAGGCCCACGGCAGCCCAGGCGCCGCAGGCCCGCTCGACAACTTCCTCTACGACCTGACCGGCCAGGAGACCTTGGGCCGTCCCGCCAGCTTCACCCGCCAACTGGCGGTCAAGAACGGCGAGTTCCATCTGCGCCAGCAAGGCACGGGCGTGCAATGGACGGCGAAGATCAACAATATCGACTTCACCAAGCTGCGCGGCAAGCTGAACAGCCATATCAACCTGACCATCGCCGGCCCGGGTTCGGACGCCGCGATCCGCGCCGATGCCTCGGGCGAAGTCGGCCTGAAACGCGCCGTCATCACCGCCGATGTGCGCAATCTCAATCCGGCGCGCGTCTTCCCGTCGGCCGGGGTGACGCGTCACCTGGCCCTGGTCGACGCTCCCGTCAATGGCCGCGCGCGCATCGACTACAGCGCCCGGCGCGGATTCGAAGGCGCCTTCCTCGACCTGACCGCCGGCAAGGGGCATCTGACCCTGGGCGACGAAAAGCAGGTCTTCGACGGCGCCGACATCAAGGCGACCTATGCCTCGGCCAACCGCACGGTCGTCTTCAGGACCTTCAAGGTACAGGCGCACCTGCTCGACACCGACCTGCACGGCTGGGTGCAGATCCATCCCGAGGACAGAAAGGCGAGGCGCGACCTGGCCCTGACCTTCGACTTCGCCGGACCGCGCGTCACCGGCCGCCTGGCCGACGACTTCGCCCGCCAGACACTCACAAACGCCCATGTGCGCGGCAGCTTTACGCCTGCGAAACGCCAGTTCCGTTTCGACACGGCGACCGGCAGCCTGAACGGCGCGCCGCTGGAATCGCAAGGCCTGGTCTACACCGGCAGCGACGGTAAGCTGGGCGCCGACCTGACCGCCAAGATCAAGGGCCGCTTCACCAAGGAGGAGGTCTTCGCCTTCTGGCCCGAAGACCTGTCGCACATCCTGCGCACCGACCTGATCGAACGCATAAGGGACGGCGACTTCGCCAATGCCGACTTTGTCCTCAAGGTAAAGCCCGGCGAGTTCGGCAATCTCAGAGATGACAACTTGCGGCTCGATTTCGACTTCGCCAACGTCAAGCTGGGGACGCACGATAAGCTGCCCGACGCCGAGGGGCTCAAGGGCCACGCGGTCCTGAAGGGCAACAGCTTCGCCATGGACGTCACCGAAGGCCGCATGGTCGAGGTGCACATGACCAAGGGCGGGCTGCTGGTCCCCAGCTTCCACGACCGGTCGACGCAGACCCACATCTGGGTCGAAAGCGAAGGCGAGGCGGTCAAGGTCATCGAAGCCGTCGATCCGATCGCTGACGGCGAACTCAAGACAAACGGCCTGAACCGGGACCGCCTGCAGGGCCAGTCGCAGGTCCGGCTCGACATCACCTTCCCGACGCTGCGCAAGATTACCGACGAGAATTTCGGCCTGACTTTCGACGCGACGATCGCAGACGCCGGCATGAAACAGGCGGCGCTCGGCTGGGACCTAACTGGCGGGACGTTGAAGGTGCGCGGCGACCTGCTGGCCAACAGCCTGGTGGTGGCGGGTCCTGCGCGCGTCGGCCCTTATCGCGGAGACATATCGTATCGCACCCAGTTCGTGCCCAAGGCCCAGACGATCGACTTCAAGGGCCAGTTCAACGCCGCCCAGTTCGGCGGCAGCCCGCGCGTGCCCGTTGCCATTACCGGACAGTTCGTCGTTCAGGACGGCAAGGGCAGGGGCAAGGTCGACGCCGACATCTTCCGCGGCGACGTCGACTGGACCAATGAAGGCTCGGACGACAAGAGCCGTCCGTCCCAGGTCAATATTTCCGGCGTCACCATTGCATCCGGCATGATCGCGCAAGGCCTGCCGATGTTCGAGCGCTTGAAGACAGAGACGCCGACGCAGATATCGCTTTTGCGCTCGGGCGATATCTGGAGCGGCGGCGTCGAGGCCGAGAGCCTGTCGGGCGATGTCGCCTATATCGACGGACAACTGCCGCGCCTGGTCTATCAGGCGACGATCACGCCGGACGAGGCGCGCCAACTGGGCTATGGCGCCCTGCCAGTCTTCAGCGAGTCGCGCCATCTGACGGTCAATGTGGCGCTCGACAGCGAGTCCAAGGAAGCGCTGATCAAGCTTGACGATATCAATGCCGTGCTGGGATGGTCGGAACAGGCGGGCTCGGACGAACTGCTGCGCCGGATCAATATGAAACTGCGTCCGCAGGACTGGGCGACGCTCGGCCTGCCCAAGGCCTTCTTCACGCCGGCGGCGCCCATCGACGTCACCGCCCTGTGGCAACAGACGCCGCAGAAACTCATTGGCCAGGTGAAGATGCTGGGCGAAACCATTGATTTCGATATGCCGACACGTGAGGCGCGCGCCCAGATCGACTATACGCTCCAGGTGCGCGGCACGGTCAGCGACTCGATATTGGCGGCACTCGGCTATTCGCAGGCGCCGGTGCAGATCAAGGGCAATCTCGGTTCGGTCTTCACACTCTACGACACGCCGGGCCATCCGGCGGCCATCGCCAATGTCGATGCGGCCAAGGCCGAACTGGGCGTGCGCGCCACCGACTGGATCAAGCCCGCCGGCGAGGCCGCCAATTTCAGCGTGTCCTTCGATGAGCAGAGCGTTGACGCCGGTAAGCGCGGGGGGGTCAACCTGTCGCGCATCTATGCCACCGGCGATCGCATCCGGATCGACGGCCGCGCCTCTTTCGGTGCTACGGGGGAACTGGAATTCGCCGATTTTTCAAACCTCTATCTGCGCAACTTCATCGACGTGACCTTCAAGAACTACGTCCTGCCGGAGCAGGGCATCAATGTCATGTCGATCAGCGGCAAGCAACTTGACCTGCGGCCGTGGCTGGAGAAGGAGCGCGACAGGGCCACTGAACCCGCTGAGGAGGCGCAGGCCCCAACGACTGCCCCAGCGACTAACCAAGGGACGGCAAAGACGCCGACCCATTTCGTCGTCGATCTCGATAGCCTGCAGACCTCGGCCGACGGCGCCTTTACCGACGTCAAGCTGGACCTTACCTGGGACGGGTTGAGCGGCCTCGACGGGCAGGGCACGGCGCACCTGATCGGCAATGCGCCGGTCGCCATCGCCTTCCAGTCGCAAGGCGCCTACAGCCTGTTCAACCTGCGCACCAACGACTTCGGCAACCTTTTGCGCACCTATGGCGGCGTGCGCAACGTCTATGGCGGCAAGGCCGAAATGACCGGCGCCTATATGGACGGCCAGGTCGATGCCCGCATCGCCGGCGAGAATATCCGCGTCAAGCAGATCCCCGTGCTGGCGCAGCTTTTGACCGTCGCCTCGATGACCGGCCTGAACGACACGCTGACCGGCGAAGGCATCGCCTTTACCGACTTCGAATTCCCGGTGCGCTATCGCGGCGACACGCTGTTCGTACGCAACGGCTGGGCCAAGGGCAAGGCGCTGGGCATCAATGTCTGGGGCACGACCGATATCGGCGACAAGACGATGACGCTGAACGGCACGCTGATCCCGGCCTACCGGATCAATGCTTTGTTCGGGGACGTCAAGTCGAACGGCCTGGGCCTGGTCGGCATTAAGTACGACGTCAAAGGCCCGGCAAAGGCGCCGCAGGTCGGCGTCGATCCTTTGTCGGTCATCATGCCGGGCTTTATCAAGGTCTGGGAAAACGACCAGCGCAAGGACCCGATCGCGCCTTTGGATTTGCCGGAGACGAAGGAGGCCGTGCGCGCCTTGCGGAACAAGACGGCCGACCTGGCGGTGAATTAAGGTAAGATTCAACCACGAACGACACGAACAACCACGAACTTTGTGTGTCAGCTCGACAGCCGTTGCCGGTGGCTGCCCGCCTAAGGGAATCCACAGGTGCACACAGATAGGCACAGATGATCCGAGGTCGGGACATCGACCATGGCTACCGGCATACACGCTCGACGGCGCAAAGCGCCGTCAATCCCTGAGACTGGTATCGCGCCTGACGGGCCGCTTGCACGGCATATCTGTGCTTATCTGTGTGCATCTGTGGATTCCCTGACTCAACACGCCAAGGGCACCATCTCACCGCAGATACTCAGCGTTCGTGTCTGTTCGTGTGGTTCGTGGTTATTACTTAAACCCGAACCACACACTCAGCACTAGACCGGCTTGACCAGGACGATCTTCTTCTTACCCTGGGCGACCTTGATGACGCCTTCCGCATTGAGATCGGCCTTGGTGACCAGCTGGTTGCCGTCACTGATCGCCACGTCGTTGACACGCAGACCTCCGCCCTGGGCCAGACGGCGTGCTTCACCGTTCGACTGGGTCAGGCCGATGCGCGTCGTCAGGGCTGCCAGCATGATGCCTTCGGCCAGTTCCGCCGCCGGCACTTCGACGGTCGGCAGGTCGGCCGACAATACGCCTTGCTCAAACGCCTTTTGGGCCGTGTCGCGCGCGGTCGCGGAGGCTTCAGCGCCGTGAACCATCTTGGTCGCTTCGTCGGCGAGAATCTTCTTGGCCTCGTTGATCTCGGCGCCTTCAAGCTTCTCAAGCCGGGCGATCTCATCGAGCGGCAGGGCGGTGAACAGGCGCAGGAACTTGCCGACATCGGCGTCTTCGGTGTTACGCCAGTACTGCCAGTAGTCGTAGGGGCTCAAAGCATCGGCGTTGAGCCACACCGCGCCGCCGACCGTCTTGCCCATCTTGGCGCCCGAAGCGGTCGTCAAAAGCGGCGAGGTCAGGCCGAAGGCGGCCTTGGTGTTCATGCGGCGCGTCAGTTCGACGCCATTGACGATATTACCCCACTGGTCCGAACCACCCATCTGCAGGACGCAGTTATAGGTGCTGTTCAGTTCGCGGAAGTCGACCGCCTGCATCAGCATGTAGTTGAATTCCAGGAAGGTCATCGGCTGTTCGCGTTCCAGCCGCAGCTTGACCGAATCGAAGGTCATCATGCGGTTGATGGTGAAGTGCGTGCCGAAGGTGCGCAGGAACTCGATATAGCCGAACTGCGACAGCCAGTCGTCGTTATTGACCATGATGGCGTCATTACCGCCGTCGCCGAAGGTCAGGAAGTTCGAGAAGACCGACTTGATGCCGTCCATGTTCGACTGGATCTGCTCGTCGGTCAGGAGCGGACGTTGCGTGTCCTTGAAGGTCGGGTCGCCGACCTTGGTCGTTCCGCCGCCCATGAGCACGATCGGCTTGTGGCCGGTCTGCTGCAGCCAGTAGAGCAGCATGATCTGCACCAGGTGACCGGCGTGCAATGACGACGCCGTGGCGTCATAGCCGATATATCCCGTGATCATCCCGGCCGACGCCAGCGTGTCGAGCGCCTCGGCGTCGGTGCACTGATGGATGAAGCCACGCTCAGACAGCGTGCGCAGGAAGTCGGATTTGAAGCTTTGCTCGGTCATGATTTGGGTGCAGTATGAAATAGAAAAGGGGTGCTGTGTGACCCCGCCATCCGTCACAGTCAAGAGTGCGCAGGGAAATGTCATGAAAGTTTTGGGTTTTATGACCGGAACGTCACTCGACGGCATCGATATGGCGATCATCGATACCGACGGTGAATCCCAGCTCGTCTTTGGGCCGTGGGCGGAAATGCCGATGCCGCCGGAGACGCGCGCCCTTCTGGAAAACACAGTCAAGGCGGCGCTGCAATGGCCGCGCGGCGCGGCCGAGCCCGCGATTTTCGCCGAAGCGCGAACCGCCCTGGTCGACTGGCACGTGTCGGCGTCGGCGGCTTTTCTGAAATCGAACGACCTCTCTTACAGCGACCTCGACGCCATTGGCGTTCACGGCCAGACCGTGCTGCACGAACGCCCGCGCAATGGCGTGCCCGGCCGGACGGTTCAACTCTTTGACGGCCAGGCGTTTGCCGATGCGGTGGGCGTGACCGTCGTCTGCGACTTCCGCCAGGCCGATATCCAGGCGGGCGGGGAGGCGGCGCCGCTGGCGCCCGTCTATCACCGTGCCTTGGTGCAGAAGGGGGGCCTTGATCTGCCGGTTGTCGTCGTCAATCTCGGCGGGGTCGCCAATATCACGCTGATCGATGAAAACCTCAACCTGACGGCGCTCGATACCGGACCGGCCAACGGGCTGATGGACCAGTGGATGCGCCGCCACGGCCGGGGCGATTTCGACCACGAAGGCCGCATCGCGGCAGCGGGCAAGGTCCACGCCGATATCGTCTCGGCCTACATGGCGCATCCCTATTTCAAGGCCGTCGCGCCAAAGTCGCTCGACCGCTACGATTTTACGCTGGATGCCGTGGCTAATCTCTCCTGCGAAGACGGCATGGCCACCTTGAGCGCCTTTACCCTGGCAAGCCTGCTGGCGGGCATCAACGCCGTTGGCGCGCAGCCAAAATCGGTCATCCTGGCCGGTGGCGGGCGCCACAATGCTTTCCTCGTCGGCCAGATTCGCGATGCGCTTTCGCCGGCCCAGGTCGTGCTTGCCGAGGATTTGGGCTGGCGCGGCGGGGCCATCGAGGCCGAAGCCTTCGCCTATATGGCGGCGCGGTCGCTGAAGGGCCTGCCGATCTCCTTCCCCGGCACGACGGGCGTAAAAGCGCCGCTGACGGGTGGCAAGGCAAGCTATCCGAAGCGTACACAGTCCATGGCAAGCTGAAGAGGGCACCATGAAAACGCGTATCCTGTTGATCGCCACCGTTTGCCTGTCGGCCTGTTCGCCGCAAACCGACAAGGACACGGACAGCGCGTCGGCGTCGGTGTCTGAAACCGCTTCGATCGCCGCCCCATCCAGCGCCGCGCCGGCAGCTTCCGTGGCCGCGACACTGCCGGCGGCCTTTGTCGGCAAGTGGGATGCTCCACCCAAGCCATGCAGCACGTCTTATCGCGCCGAAATGCAGCTCGACATTACCCCGACCGCTTTGAGCTATTTCGAAAGTGGCGGCAGGGTGAAGAGCGTCAAGGTCAACAGCCCGACCGACGTCGTGGCCGACCTGGCCATGTCCGGCGAGGGCGAAACCTGGGAAAAGTCGATACACATGGTCTTGACCGATGACGGGACCCTGACCATCGATGCGGGCGAGGGCGGCGTCCGCGTCCGCTGCCCGTAACCGCTTGCCATCCTCTCCAGCCATGATAGTCACATAAGCGACTATTATGGAGAAAATCATGGCGGGCAAATCATCCATCAGGTTCGGCGCGGGCATGGCCCTGTTTCTGTCCGCCGTGTCGGCATTTGGCGCCGAACTCCCTGCGGACACCGTCGCGAAGATTGATGCAGCCGCGCAAACCGTCATCGCCATCAACCAGACGCCATCGGCTCAGATCGCTGTGGTGAAGGACGGCGAGATCGTCTACTCCAAGGCGTTCGGTGTCGCATCGATTGATGGCAATGTGAAAGCGACCACGAAGTCGCGCTACCAGATTGCTTCCGTTTCGAAAGCTTTCACGGCCGCAGCCGTCCTGGCCCTGGTTGAAGACGGCAAGCTTTCGCTCGATGACACCGTCTCGAAGTGGCTGCCGGACCTGACCTCGGCCGATCAGATCACGGTGCGCCAGTTGATCAGCCACACCTCGGGCTACTCCGACTACTGGCCGCAGGACTACGTCATGGAGACGGTGACCAAGCCCACGACGGCACAGAAGATCGCCAACACCTACGCCAAGGCGCCGCTCGACTATAAGCCGGGCGATGAATGGCAATATTCCAATACCGGCTATGTCGTCGCCGGGCTGATCGTCGAAAAGGTTTCGGGTAAGCCCTTGTTCGACTTCATGCAGGACCGTATCCTTAAGCCCATCGGCATCCATGACGCGCTCGACGCCGGCGCGGTCGATCTCAAGGCGCCCGATGCGCTCGGCTATCAGCGCCAGGGCCTGGGGCCCAACCGCCTGACACCACTTGCGGGACGCAACTGGACCTTTGCCGCCTGGCCGCTGATCCTCACGGCTGAAGACGTCGCCAGGTGGGACATCAGCATCCTCAAGAAGTCCTTGTTCACGCCCGCGACCTATGACGAGCAGGTCAAGACGATCAAACTCAATAACGGCAATGACACAGGCTATGCCATGGGCTGGTTCGTACGCAAAACGGGCGGCCGCACCATCGTATCGCATACGGGCGAGGGCGCGGGCTATCTAACCAGCAACCGCATCTATCCCGATGACGGTATCGCCATCGTCGTCCTGACCAACACCATGTCAGGCAATGCGTTCAGCGAAATCTCCGACCGCATTGCCTTCCAGGTCCTGCCGCAACACAGCGTCGACGCGCAGGTGCTGGCAACCTTCAAGGCGCTGCAGGCGGGCCAGGCCGACCGCGCGCACTTCACGGGCAATTTCAACGCCTACCTGACCGACAAGGCACTTGCGGATCACAAGCAATATCTCGGCGCACTCGGCGATATCGTCACTTTCCAGATGCAAGGATCCTCCAAGCGCGGCGGCATGGATATCCGGTCCTATCGCCTGCGCGCCGGCGAAAAACTGTTGTCCTTAAGCGTCTTCGTCACCAAGGATGGAAAATTCGATCAATTCCTGGTGTCGGCGGTTAACTAATTCCCCTCGCATGTCTTCGTCGTGGCATAATGCTGTTACGACAGAGGAGGGAATGTGATGCGGATATGGATATGTGTGTTGCTTGTTGGGTTGGCGACCAGCGCGGGGGCGCAAGGCTCGGCCATCCCCACGGTCTTTCAGGGCGAGTGGAGCCAGTCGCTTGAGACCTGCGCCGATCCGAACGAAGATGCGAACGGCCTGACGATCGGCGCGGCTTCACTGACTCTTTATGACGGCCGGGCCACCGTCGCATCGGTCGAGGCCGAGAGCGCGACAAAGATCACGGTTGTCGCGGACTGGAACGCCGAAGGCCGGAGCTTCCGCGAAACGCATCAGCTCATGGTGTCCGACGATGGCGACGAACTGTCGATCACGGGCATTGGCCGCGACGGCAAGGCGGTCATGATCCGCTGCCCGGCGTAACCTTCTCCTCCCTGTCGCGCAGCGATGGGGAGGTCGGGTGAGCGCAGGCGGATATAGTCCCGGCAAGCGCAAGGAGAAAAGGAGAAGAAGGAAGAGCAGACGACCGCGGCGTGTTACTCCAGAAACGCCCGGATGCTTTCCACAACCTCATTGGCACGCGCATGGATCAGGTCGTGCTGGCCGCCCGGCACCACCATCAGGCTTGCATCAGGCAAGTGAGCCTCAAAATGCTGGCCGACCGCAATCGGACTGATCGGATCATTATCTCCCCAGACCAGCAAACAGGGCTGATGCACCTCCGCCAGGCGCGCCGATACGTCCGGCCGCTCCGACATCACCCAGTCGGCCACATGCGCGAACTCTTCGCGGTAATTGATCCGCCAGTCGATGGCGCCCAATTCCTCGACGTCCATACCGCCGGCAGTGACCGCGAGCACGATCCGCCGCACCTTGTCCGGGTTTCGCAAGGCGAGGGTCAGCGCGATGGCGCCGCCCATGGACTGCGCCAGCAGATCGACCGGCGCGTCGCCAAGCCTTGCTTCAACCAGCGCGACCAGGTCATGATAGGAATTCACCTTCGGATCGGCCGGATTTTCACCCAAACCCGGCCAGGCGAAATAGACCTTGTCCCAACCGACCGGCAGCATGTCCCCCAGCGGCCGCCAGAATTCGGCCGAACCGCCGACGCCGGGCAGGAAAAACAGCCTCATTTCGCAAGCTCCCTCAATGGCACGCGCGTCAGTTCGACGTCTTCCTTATTGGTCGCGTAAGCCACATAGAGCCAGTCGCTCCAGATGACGCTTTTCGGATAGGAATAGCCGGGCCGCTTGTACTGGCCTGGATAGCGAAGGGGCTGGAGATCGTCCTTGCCGCGCAACCGATAGGATCGATCGAACACCCGGCCGTCGTCGCTCAACGTCACAGCCAGCGGTATGCGCACCTTGTCGACGCCGACGGCCGTGGCGAAATAGGCCGTGCCGTCGGGCAGGTTGCCGGCGCTCTGTTTGGCGCGCGCATCGGGCATATTGGTCAAAACCGGCGTCGTCCAGGTCTCACCGCGATCGCAGCTTTCCGACGCCAGTTGCCTGAAGCTTTCGGCCTGGTCGCGAAAGACCATCACCACGCAACGCCCGCGCATGAACAGGCTGGGTTCCAGTTCGCGGCTTACCTTGCCGTCGTGCGGCAGATTCACCATCCGCCCGCGCCGCCAGCCACTGACAGCTAGAAGATCGTCGGTATAGAAGGGTGCGACGATCATGCCCGGGCGGACATGAAAGGCCGTCACGGTGCGGCCGTCGCCAATTGCATGCGGGTCCTGTTCGATAATGCCTTCGACCGGTTTGCCGTCAGCGCCCATGACGCGCTTGCGGTCGGACCAGACGACGCCATCACGGCTCGTCATATATTCGGTATAGCCACCATCACCTGACTGAAAACCGGTCGGCCAGACATTGATATAGGCGACCAGCGTCTCGCCATCCGTCCACCAGCCACCGCTGGAGTGCATCTTCGGCCCAGGCCCCGACGGCACCAAGGCCTTAGGCGCGGACCACCTCTTGCCGTCGTCGCTGACGCTCCACGCCACCCAGGTGTCGGGGGAATCCTCGTCTTTTAGTGAGCTTTGCCACTGGGCGTACAAACGCCCCTTGAACGGCATCAGGACGACGCCGTTGCTGAACCGGTCGGTGGCTTCACCGGGTTCGAATATGGTGATGGTTTCCGCACCCGGTGCGGGCAGCAAACCGAGATCGCCAGGCTTGGACGGATCGAACACACCTGGCGCTACAGAGTAGGGCACTTCGGCGGCCGCCGGCGCCGCTACAAACAGAGACGCCACCAGCCACCAAGCCCTCATGAGCCTATTCCTTGCTGGCAGCCATCCGGCGGTCGATATAGCCGCCGACGTGGCGTTCGACTTCGCTCAGGTGCTCGGTCCAGAAGTGGTTGGCCTCGGGGATGACTTCCGAATCGATCTGGATACCCTTTTGGGTCCTCAGCTTGGCAACGACGCGGTCGACTTCGGTCGTGGGCACGATCGAATCGGCGCCGCCGTGCAGGAACATGCCGGACGCCGGGCAGGGCGCCAGGAAGCTGAAATCATAGGCATTGGTCGGCGGCGACACCGAAATGAAGCCGTCGGTTTCGGGACGGCGCATCAGAAGCTGCATGCCGATATAGGCCCCGAAGTCGTAGCCGGCGACCCAGAACTGTGCCGCCGTCGGGTTCTTGGCCTGCAGCCAGTCGAGCGCGGTGGCGGCGTCAGCCAGTTCGCCAACGCCCGAGTCAAACTCGCCCTGGCTCTTCTGCACGCCCCGGAAATTGAAGCGCAGCACGGAGAAACCGCGCGTCATGAACAGGTGGAACAATTGCACCGTGACCGGATTGTTCATATGGCCGCCCGCCTTGGGATGCGGGTGCAGGATCAGCGCGATGGGCGCGTTCTCGGTCTTGCCCTGGCTATAACGGGCTTCGATGCGTCCGGCGGCTCCGGCCAATATGACTTCAGGCATTCTTCACCTTGAGAGTAGCAAAAATCTTTTGCACCGCAGCGTATAATTCTTGACTGTTTTAGTCGGAAATTTTAAATTCCGCCAAGACCGCAAAGCGCACCGGGGCAACGCGCCTCTTAGCACAAAGATTTGGCTTTGCGCAGGTTTTTGCAATCATCGCGAACTTTGCCCGCGGATTGCGCGAAAGGACACCACATGCGCCTGTCGACCAAGGGACGATATGCCGTCATGGCCATGACCGACCTGGCATTGAACGGCCAGGCCGGCCGTCCGATTTCGCTGTCGGAAATTTCGGAACGCCAGCAGATTTCGCTGTCCTATCTCGAACAGTTGTTCGCGCGCCTGCGTAAGGCGGGCCTGGTCAGGAGTGCGCGCGGCCCCGGCGGCGGCTATACCCTGGCGCGGATGGCGGGCGATCTCTTCGTGTCCGAAATCGTGCTCGCTGTCGATGAGCCAATCAAGGCGACGCGCTGCCAGCTGACGTCGAACAAGCTCGGCGCCAACAAGAAGCTGGGTAAGGAACAGGCGGCGCGCGAAATCGGCTGCATGCCGGGCGGTCAGCGCTGCCTGACGCACAATCTGTGGGAAGATCTGGGCGTGGCCATCCACGACTACCTGTCGCAGGTCTCGCTGGAGGACGTCATCCGCAAGCGCACGCGTAAGAAGGTTCATATTTCGACGCCGGAAATCCCTGTGCCTGCGCGCGTCATGCTGGAGGTGCCGGCCGAATGACGGTGCTGTACCTCGATCACGCGGCTACATCGCCCCTGCGTCCCGAGGCGCGGGAGGCGTTCTTGCGCGCCTGCGATCTGGGCGGCAATGCGTCGTCGGTGCATGGCATTGGCCGCAAAGCCAAGCTGCTGCTGGAGGAAGCGCGCAACGACATATTGTCGGCGGTAATGGCGCTGGGGACGGGTGGGCTGGTCTTTACCTCAGGCGGCACCGAAGCCAACGCCTTGGGACTATGTCAGGCTGAGGGCTACGACTATATCGTCCTTTCGGCCGGGGAGCACGACAGCCTCTTTGGCGCCGTCAAGGACGCGTTCATTGCGCCTTTGACGTCCGGTGGCGCAATCGATCTGGTAGCGCTGAAAACCCTGCTCGAGCGCGACGGCAGGCCGTTTGTCTGCGCCATGCTGGCCAATAACGAAACGGGCGCGGTGTCGGACATCGCGGCCGTGGCGGCCCTGGTGCATGCGCGCGGTGGCTGGCTGCACGTCGATGCCGTCCAGGCGCTGGGTAAGATAATCGTCGATTTCACCGGCTTAGGCGCCGATTCGATGGCCCTGTCGGCCCACAAGGTCGGCGGGCCCCAAGGCGTCGGCGCGCTGGTCTATGATCGCGACCGCACGCTTAAGCCTTTGATCGGCGGCAGCGGCCAGGAGTACGGCCTGCGCGCCGGTACCGAAAACATCCCGGGCATTGCCGCCTTTGCCGCCGCCGTCAAAGCTGCAGGCAATGGCAGTAATGACCTCATTGCGGCTCAGTCCGTGATCGAAGCCGCGCTTAAAGTGCAGGGCGTTACCATTCTTGCCGAACAGGCCGCGCGCGTTGCCGGGATCCTGTCCATTGTTCAACCGCGCTGGCCGTCAAATCAGCAATTGATTCACATGGACATGGCGGGTATCTGCGTCTCCTCCGGTTCGGCCTGCTCATCGGGCAAGGTCAAGTCCAGCCGCGTCGTCACGGCGATGGGCTTTCCGTATCTGGCCGACAAGGTTCTGCGCATCTCTTCGGGCTGGACGACCCAGCCAGAGGATTGGCATCGCTTTTTTGATGTCTGGTCAAAGGGTTATGAAATGTATCTCAAGCGCCGCGTGCGCGAAAAGGAATTGAGCTAGTGGCTGCTGTCAAGGAAACCATCGATACGGTCGCCAAGCTTGAAACCTATGAGCATGGCTTTGTTACCGACATCGAAATGGACTTCGCCCCCAAGGGGCTGAATGCCGACATCGTGCGCTTTATTTCGGCCAAGAAGAACGAGCCGGAATGGATGCTGGAGATGCGCCTGGCCGCCTTCGAGCGTTGGCTGTCCATGGAAGAGCCAACCTGGGCCAAGGTCGACTACACGCCGGTCAACTATCAGGACCTCTACTACTACGCCGCCCCCAAGCAGAAGGTGGCGCCGAAGTCGCTGGATGAGATCGATCCGGAAATCCTCAAGACCTATGAAAAGCTCGGCATTCCGCTGAAGGAACAGATGGTCCTGGCCGGCGTCGAAGGCGCGCCGAAATACGCGGTTGATGCCGTGTTCGACAGCGTGTCGGTCATCACGACCTTCAAGGACGAACTGAAGAAATCCGGCGTGATTTTCTGCGCGATTTCAGAGGCATTGCGCGAATATCCTGACCTGGTGAAGCAATATCTCGGCTCAGTCGTGCCGGTGTCGGACAACTATTTCGCCGCGTTGAATGCCGCCGTCTTTTCGGATGGGTCTTTCGTCTATGTCCCGCCGGGCGTACGGTGTCCGATGGAGCTGTCGACCTATTTCCGCATCAATGCCGAAAACACCGGCCAGTTTGAACGCACCCTGATCATCGCCGACAAGGGCGCCTATGTGTCCTATCTCGAAGGCTGCACGGCGCCGATGCGCGACGAAAACCAGCTGCACGCGGCGGTCGTCGAGCTGATCGCGCTCGATGACGCCGAAATCAAGTACTCGACCGTGCAGAACTGGTATCCCGGCGACGAAAACGGCAAGGGCGGCATCTACAACTTCGTCACCAAGCGCGCCGATTGCCGCGGTGCGCGCTCGAAAGTGTCGTGGACCCAGGTCGAAACGGGTTCCAACATCACCTGGAAATACCCATCGTGCATCCTGCGCGGCGACGACAGTGTCGGTGAGTTCTACTCGATCGCCGTCACCAACGGCGCGCAGCAGGCCGATACCGGCACCAAGATGATCCATCTGGGCAAGAACACCCGCTCGCGCATCATCAGTAAGGGCGTGTCCGCCGGCAAGTCGTCCAACACCTATCGCGGCCTGGTCTCGGCCCACGCCAGGGCCACCGGCGCGCGCAACTTCACGCAGTGCGACAGCCTTTTGATCGGCAAGACCTGCGCGGCGCACACCGTGCCTTACGTCGAAGCCGACACCGCCAAGGCGCAGTTCGAGCACGAAGCGACAACGACGCGTCTGTCGGAAGACCAGCTCTTCTACGCCATGCAGCGCGGACTGACGCAAGAGGAGGCGGTTGCCTTGCTCGTCAACGGCTTTGTCCGTGACGTGTTGCAGGAACTGCCCATGGAGTTCGCCGTCGAGGCCCAGAAACTGGTCGCCATCAGCCTTGAGGGGAGCGTGGGATGACGGCTGTTTTTCAGCGCCACCCTCTGGCGCTGGTCTTTATGGCTGTTACCGCAATGGCGGTCGTTTATCCTTTCCGAATGGAGGGAGGGACATACGAGGTGTTGTTCGGTCTGGTAGTCTTGCTGTGGTTGGGCCTGGTCGCCATCAGCTTCCGCGCCAAAACTTGGAAAGGCGCAGTCGCTCTCGGCGTCCCCGTTGCACTGGTCATTCCCTATTTCGCAGTCCTGATTAGCGTCAGCTGTTTTTTCTTTGAGCTATGTGTCTCCTAGGACGTTCAATGCTTTCTATCCAAAACCTCACCGCTGCCGTTGACGCGAAAACCATCCTGAAGGGCCTGACGCTCGAAGTGCCAGCCGGCGAAGTCCATGCCATCATGGGCCCCAATGGCGCCGGCAAGTCGACGCTCGGCTACGCTCTGGCGGGCCGTCCCAACTACGACATCACCGGCGGCAGCGTCACCTTCAACGGCGAAGACCTGCTGGACAAGGAAGTCCACGAACGCGCAGCGGCGGGCCTCTACCTGTCCTTCCAGTATCCGCTGGAAATCCCGGGCGTGCCGGCTCTGACCTTCCTGCGCACCGCGCTCAATTCGCAGAAGAAGTTGCGCGGCGAGGCCGAGGTGACCGCCCCGGAATTCCTGAAGAAGGTCCGCGAAGTCGCCAAGTCCCTGCGCATCGACATGGACATGCTGAAGCGCCCCTTGAACGTCGGTTTCTCCGGCGGCGAGAAAAAGCGCATGGAAGTCCTGCAAATGGCCATGCTGGAGCCGAAGTTCCTGATCCTCGACGAGACGGACTCCGGTCTCGATATCGATGCGCTTAAAGTGGTGTCGGACGGCGTCAATGCCTTGCGCGCGCCGGATCGTGGCATGCTGGTCATCACCCACTATCAACGGTTGCTCGATCACATCAAGCCCGACCAAGTCCACGTTCTGGTCGCCGGCAAGATCGTCCGCTCGGGCGGGCCTGAACTGGCGCTTGAACTCGAAGCCCACGGTTACGACCAGTATCTGGGAGTTGCGGCGTGAGCCTAACCGCGCTCGATATCTTCGATCCGTCGTCCTACCCGACGCGCCGCGACGAGGAGTGGAAGTACTCCGACCTGTCGCGTGCCCTGCGCGTCGTGCCACAGGCCGATGACGTCCACCGCCTGAGCGACCGCATCGTCATCGCCGCCGGTGAAACGGTCGTGCGTTTCGAGACCAGCACGGGCGAGGCGGCCGTCACCCACGAAGACCTGCATTTTGCTGTAGGCGAAGGCGCCAGGCTGACTCGCGTGGTCATTCTTGACGAACCCGAAGACGCCGTCTCGATCCGCCGCTCAACCGTTGAGACGGCGCCCGGCAGCGTCTTCAAGCAGTACGTCTTTTCGACCGGCGCCAGGTTCCAGCGCTTCGAGACCCACGTTACCCATGCCGGTCATGGCGCCGAAGTCGAGATGAACGGCGCCTACCTGCTGAAGGACAAACGCCACTTCGACCTGACGACCCGCGTCAATCACGCTGAAATCAACGGTATAACCAATCAGATGATCAAGGGCCTGGTCAAGGATCAGGCGACGGGCGTGTTCCAGGGCCGCATCTATGTCGAACGCGGCGCCGACGGCACCGACGCGCGCATGCGCCACCAGGCGCTCATCCTGAACGACGGCGCCCATGTTCGCGCCAAGCCTGAGCTGGAAATCTACGCCGACGACGTGCAATGCGCCCACGGCAACACCATCGGCGCTTTGGACGAATCCGCGCTCTTCTTCTGCCAGACGCGCGGCATGGATGAACCGACCGCCCGTGCGCTGCTGACCCACGCCTTTGTCATGCCGGTCGCCGAAGCGATCGAAGACGAAGCCCTGCGTGCCAAGGTCCTCGAATTCCTCGAACGCGAGGCGGAGACCTATCATGCCCTTTGATGTCGCCCGCGCCCGCGAAGACTTCCCGATCCTGAGCCGCCAGATCAACGATAAACCGTTGATCTATCTCGACAGCGGCGCGTCGGCGCAAAAGCCCAACGCCGTCATCGACGCCATGAGCCACGCCATGCGCCATTCCTATGCCAATGTGCATCGGGGCCTGCACCGCTTGGCCAATGAAACGACCGACGCCTATGAGGCTGGCCGCGAGACCGTTGCACGCTTCATCAAGGCCGACGTCAACGAGATCATCTTCACCAAGTCGGCGACCGAGGCGATGAACCTGATCGCCCACAGCTTCGGCGACGGACTGAAAGCCGGCGACGTCGTGCTGACGACCGAGATGGAGCACCACGCCAATATCGTGCCGTGGTACATGCTGGCCGAACGCAAGGGCGTTGAGCTCAAGTACGTGCCGATCCTTGATGACGGCTCGCTCGATATGGCGGCGTTCGATGCCGTGCTGACCGATCGCGTCAAGATCGTCGCCGTCACGCATATGTCGAACGTGCTGGGCACGATCAACCCGATCAGCGAGATCATCCAAAAGGCCCACGCCGTCGGAGCCAAAACGGTGATCGACGGCGCGCAAGGCATCGTCCACCTCGATGTCGATGTGAAGGCGCTCGACGCCGACTTCTACGTCTTTTCGGCGCACAAGCTCTATGGCCCGACCGGTCTCGGCGTCCTCTACGGCAAGGCCGAGTTACTTAACGCCATGCCGCCGTACCAGGGTGGCGGAGAGATGATCGCGCGCGTCACCAAGGACAAGATCACCTGGAACGAGCCGCCGCACCGTTTCGAAGCGGGCACGCCGGCCATTCTCGAGGTCATCGGGCTCAAGGCCGCCATCGACTGGCTATCGCAGTTCGACCGCGCCGAGGTCGTTGCCCACGAACATGTGCTGTATCAACGCGCCTATGACAGGCTGACCCAGATCAACAGCCTGCGCGTCCACGGCACCGCCGAAGGCAAGGGCTCGATCCTGACGTTTAGCTTAGGCCAGGCCCACGCCCACGACGTGGCGCAGATTCTCGACCGCTATAATGTGGCCGTGCGCGCTGGCACCCACTGCGCCGAACCGCTGATGACGCGGTTGGGTGTCACCTCTACCGTCCGGGCGTCCATCGCCCTATATAATACCGAAGAAGAGATCGACGTCCTGGCCGAAGCCGTCGCCAAGGCCCAGTCGTTCTTCGCATGAGTGATGATATGAGCGAAGCCCAGACCACGCCCGATACCGAAACGCACAGCCTGTTCAGCCTGGACGACATGGGCGCCAACCAGCCGTCGGCGCTGGAGCAGGCCGAGCTTGACCGGCTGACCGACGAACTGATCGCCGCCTTCAAGACGATCTTCGACCCGGAAATCCCGGTCGACATCTACGAGCTGGGCCTGATCTACCGCGTTGACGTCTCGGACGACCGCGACGTCGTGGTCGACATGACACTGACCGCGCCGGGCTGCCCCGTCGCCGGCGAAATGCCGGGCTGGGTCAATGACGCCGTCATGAAGGTCGAAGGCGTCAAATCCTGCGACGTCAATCTCGTCTTCGATCCGCCGTGGGACTCGTCGCGCATGAGCGATGAGGCCAAGCTGCAACTGAACATGTTCTGATCATGGACATCCAGCCCTCCATTACACCGCGCCCGCGCCGTCCACGCCCCGCAGTCGTCTCGCTGACCGACGCCGCCGCCGAGCAGGTCAAGGCCATCATGGCGCGTGCCGACAAGCCCTATGTGGGTCTGCGCGTCGGCGTCAAGCAGGGCGGCTGCGCCGGCCAGGAGTACGTCCTGAGCTATGCCGAAGAGGCCGGTCCGATCGATGAGGTCATCACCGACAAGGGCGTGACGATCCTGATCGAGCCAAAGGCCGTTCTGTACCTGGTCGGCACGGTCATCGACTATGAGACGACGCAGCTGGCATCGAAGTTCGTCTTCCAGAACCCAAACGAGACCGACGCCTGCGGCTGCGGTGAAAGCGTGACCATCAAACCGGCAGCGGCGGAGTAGGGCGATGAAAACGGTCGGACTGGGTGTGGCGTTGTCGTTAGTGCTTACCGGTCCGGCCCTTGCCCAGATCGAGCGCGAATACGTCAATCCGTGGGAAAAGGAGATCGGCTACGCGCAGGTCGTCCGCCACGGCGACACCCTCTATCTTTCTGGCATCACCGCTAATGGCGCGACGCTATCCGACCAGATGACGGCCATTTATGGCCAGATCGGCAAAATCCTGAAAGGCCGTGGGCTCGACAGCACAGCCATCGTCAGCGAAACCATCTATACGCGCGACATGGAAGCACTGAAGGCCGCGATACCGGTGCGCAAATCTTTCTACAAAGATGGCCAATTCCCGGCCTCGTCCTGGGTGCAGGTGGAGCGTCTCTTCAATCCCGATCTGCTACTTGAAATCGAAGTGAGGGTTGCTCTAAAGCCCTGAGAGACCCGAGGTTCAGGCCGGGACCAGTACAGACGGCGTAAATGGCTCCCCAGTCGCCTCGCTGATCAGTTGCTGCGAGCGGGTTTCGATGCGGTCACGCAGCGTATTGAGAAATTCGTCCTTGGCCATGCCGGGCTGGATGGGCTCCAGGAATTCCAGCACCGCCGTGCCGCGCGTCTTTTTATAGTGCTCTTCCTGCCAGAACAGGCCGAGATTGGTCGCCACCGGTACAACGGGCATATCGAAATTGTTCATCATGTGCCACACGCCCGAACGGTAGCGGCGATAGGTGCCCGGCGCGTTCAGGTGGCCTTCCGGATAGATCAGGATGCTGCGGCCGTCCTTGGCGGCATCGGCCGAACGCGTTGCCAAAGCTTTACGCGCTTCGTGGCCACCGCAATTATTGACGACGATGGCGCCGAGCTTGCGGAGCAGGGTGCTCATCAGCGGGAATTTTTCGAGGT
Source organism: Asticcacaulis solisilvae (assembly GCF_017875235.1). Lineage (GTDB taxonomy): Bacteria > Pseudomonadota > Alphaproteobacteria > Caulobacterales > Caulobacteraceae > Asticcacaulis > Asticcacaulis solisilvae_A. Next base: position 137,953 of record NZ_JAGGMI010000002.1, read on the forward strand.
GGTCGCCGGTGACGAAGGCTAGGTCGCGGAACTGCGAGTAGATACAAAAGCCGTCACCCCAAGAGTGGTGCTTGCAGGCGAAGATGACCGGCTGCTGCGGGACATTTTCGCGGCCACGGATCTCCAGCTTGATGCCGGCGAAGACGCGCATCGCCCACACCATGCGGCGCGTATAGCGGTGAATGACCCAGCTAACCGGCTTACGGCCCGGAAACAGCGTCAGGATCAGCGCGGTGACGCTATAGAATACGGACAGGGTCCAGTAGGCGATGGCGAACAGAAAGCTGTTCATGGCGTTCCCCTCAACAACGAACAAACGGATTTGAACATTGTTCAAATCCGTTTGCAAGTATTAAATCATCAGGAAGCTGCTTAAGCGGCGCTTGAGTCCGGGATCGCGCTGCCCGTGGCGACCGTGACCTTGTTGCGGCCCGCGTTCTTTGACTGGTAAAGGGCCTTGTCGGCGCGGTCGAGCAGGTCGAAGGCGTCTTCGCCATATTCACGCTGGGCGATGCCGGCCGAAACGGTGACGGTGCCCAGATCTTCGTTGGTGGAGCGGCGCTTGAGCACGCGCGAGGCGATTTCCTGGCGGGCTTCATTGAGGATGCGTTCGACGACAGCCGCCGTTTCACCCGGGAAGAGCAGGCCGAATTCCTCACCGCCGTAACGGGCGGCCAGGCGCGGCGCGCGACCGATGCGGGCCAGGACGCTGGCGACGTAACGCAGGACCTGGTCACCCGTCTGGTGGCCCCAGGTATCGTTGAAACGCTTGAAATGGTCGATGTCGAGCACGGCGAGGGTCAGCGGCGCGCTGTCGTCGTCGCTGTCGCAGTGAGCATCCAGCGCTTCGTCGAACGACTTGCGGTTGGCAAGGTTGGTCAGCGCGTCCGTCATGGCTTCCATGCGGACCTGGTCGAGGTGCTTGCGCAGGCGGTTCACTTCGCGCGACGAGTCGATCAGACGCGATTCGAATTCGACGTGATGGTTGAGAACCTGGTTCGTGGCGTCGGTCAGGCTCTGGACCAGCCCCTGCAGGGCGGCGGCGTCGACCGCGCTCATCGAACGCTTGGCGCCTTCCAGCGTGTCGCTGTAGGTCTTCTGGGTCTTCTGGGCTTCCGAGATGATCTCGGTGATCGAGGTCAGTTCGCGCGTCAGCTTCAGGCCGGCGTCGCGGACTTCATCATTGAGTTTGAGGCGGGCGATAAACTTGCTGGCCAGGCTTTCGGATACGTCCTCGGTGATCTGTTCACCGGCCTTGACGAGGCGGTAGATTTCCTGGGCGAGGGGCGATTCCGGGTCACCGGCGACATAGAGCCAGAGTTCGTAGTTCAGCGGCGTCGGCCAAACGCCGTGTTCCTGCATCAGTCGCAGCGCCTCGTTCGCCAGTGTGTAGGCGCTTGGGCTTCTTACGCTGATCTCTATGTCGTTATTCATTGAGCGTCCTCTGGCGTCCGCGGAGAATCAGGGGACCGATTCTCTTCGTAACAGGGGCACTCTAGCCAAACTTCTCTGACAGGCGGTTAACGCCGTAAATATTTTTGGCTCAAGCCTTTACGGGAGCAGGGCGCAGCATGAAGGCCGGCACGTGATCACCGAAGGGCGAGTTGCTGTCCGGCTCGCGTTCGGCGCGTCTGGACTCACCGCCACGCGCCGGCTTCTCGGAAGACTTCTCAGAAGGTTTTTGGCTCGTTCTTTGGCTGCTCTTGCGGGCCGCCTTTTCAGGCACGGGCTCGGACGTTTCGGCCACGGGCTCAGCTTGGGTCAACGGTGTCGTCGCGGCCTGGGGGCTGTCCTCGGTCCTGCGCGGCTTGCGGTCGCGTCCACGCGCCCGATCCTTATCGCGCCCCCGATCCTTGTCACGGCCGCCGCGCGCCGGACGATCACTGCGCGGGGCGTCGTCCAGCGCCGCGTAGTCAACATCGAGATCGAGCACGGCCGGCTCTTTCTTGATGAGCTTGATGACCTTGTCGTAGTTCTTTTCGTCGGCGGCCGACAGAAGCAGATAGGCTTCGCCGGTCCGGCCGGCGCGGCCGGTGCGGCCGATGCGGTGGACGTAGTCGTCGGCGTGGTGCGGGACGTCGAAATTGAAGACGTGGCCGACATTCGGGATGTCGAGGCCGCGCGCGGCGACGTCCGACGCCACCAGCAGTTTCAACTCGCCGTTGCGGAAGGCGTCAAGCGTCTTCATGCGCAGCGCCTGGTCGAGGTCGCCGTGAATGGGGGCGGCATCGAAGCCATACTTGGCCAGCGACTTGGCGACGATATCGACGTCGGTCTTCTTGTTGCAGAAGACGATGCCGTTCTTGATATCCAGCGTGGAAATGAGGGCGCGCAGGGCGATCCGCTTGGCGCGGACGTCGCGGTGCGGGACCTTCAGCACGTACTGGGTAATATTTTCGTTGGTCGAGGCGGGACGGGAAACCTCGATACGCACCGGGTTCTTCAGGAACTGGTTGGTCAGACGCGTGATTTCCGGCGGCATGGTCGCCGAGAAGAACAGGGTCTGGCGCGTTGGCGGCGTCAGCTTGAAGATGCGTTCGATATCGGGAATGAAGCCCATGTCCAGCATTCGGTCGGCTTCGTCGACGACCATCAGCTGGACGCCGTTGAGCATGACCTTGGACCGTTCGAACAGGTCGAGCAGGCGGCCCGGCGTGCAGATCAGCACATCGACGCCCTTGTCGAGTTTGGCGACCTGGTCCCCCATCGAGACGCCGCCGATGAGCAGGGCCCAGTTCAGCTTATGGAACTTGGCATATTTCTCAAAGGCTTCAGCGACCTGGTCGGCCAGTTCGCGCGTCGGCGCCAGGACGATGGCGCGCGGCATGCGGGCGCGCGACCGGCCGGCGGCCAGCCGCTCGATCATGGGCAGGGTGAAGGCGGCGGTCTTGCCAGTGCCGGTTTGGGCGATACCCAGGACGTCAAGCCCGGTGAGGGCGACAGGGATGGCCTGCTCCTGGATCGCGGTCGGGGTATCATAGCCGGTTTCGGCAATGGCCTTGAGGACCTGTTCGCCCAGGCCGAGGTCGCTAAACTTTGTCATGGGCGTCCATTGCTACTTTACGGGCCGGTAGTCAATGATTGTCACGGGGTTTGGGGTCCGAGACCCCAAGTCTTTCCTAATTCTTTCTGTATTCAGGGCCTGAAGGCCCAGAATACAGAAAGAAAAAGCAAGGTTGTGGGGCCTCGGGCCCCACGCCCCGTTACACGTCAAGGTCTTCCGCCGCGAATTCCGCGTGGTCCTGAATATAGCGGAATCGCAGTTCAGGCTTGCGGCCCATCAGCGTCTCCACCAGGTTTTCGATATCTTCCTCGTCATGAGGCAAGGTGACGCGCGCCAGGGTCCGGGTCTTCGGATCCATGGTCGTCTCTTTCAACTGCGCCGGCATCATTTCACCCAGGCCCTTGAACCGGCCGATTTCAGGCTTCTTGCCCTTGAAATGCTTGGCGATGATCTCGGCGCGATGCGCGTCGTCCTTGGCGTAGTGCACATCCTTGCCATGGCTGATCCGGTACAGCGGCGGCATGGCCAGGTACAGGTTGCCATTCCGGATCATGCCCGGCATCTGCCTGTAAAAATAGGTGATCAGCAGCGAAGCGATGTGCGCGCCGTCGACATCGGCATCGGTCATGATGATGATGCGCTCATAACGCAGGTCTTCGTCCTTGAACCGCGCGCCCGGCTGCACGCCAAGCGCCAGGCCCAGGTCAGACAGTTCGGCGTTCTGCTTAAGCTTGTCGACGGTCGCCGACGCCACGTTCAGTATCTTGCCGCGCAGGGGCAGGATGGCCTGGGTGTTGCGGTTGCGGCCCTGCTTGGCGGAGCCACCGGCCGAGTCGCCTTCGACGATGAACAGTTCGGTGCCGACCGCATCCTGACGCGCGCAGTCCGCCAGCTTGCCCGGCAGGCGCAGCTTGCGCGTCGCCGACGCGCGCTGAACTTCCTTGTCCTTGCGCTTCTTGAGGCGTTCCTCGGCCTTTTCGACGACGAACTGCAACAGACGCTCGGCTTGCTTGGGCGAGCCGGTCAGCCAGTGATCGAACGGATCGGCCAGGGCTTTTTCGACCAGCTTCTGCGCGTCCGGCGATGACAGGCGGTCCTTGGTCTGGCCCTGGAACTCCGGATTGCGGATGAAAACCGAGATAACAATACCGGCATAGGCGGCGACGTCTTCGGCGGTGATCAACCCACCGCGCTTGTCGCCGATCATTTCGGCATAGCCCTTGAGCGACCGCGTCAGCGCGGCGCGTAAACCCGCTTCGTGGGTGCCGCCGTCGGGCGTCGGAATGGTGTTACAATAGGACTGGACGAAACTGTCGTGATCATCGAAGCCGGCGGCCGACCAGACGACGGCCCATTCGACGGCGCCGGCGTCGTCCTTGCGGTCGACGCGGCCGGAAAAGATTTCGGAAACCGTCTCGCTGCCCTTGATGCGCTCGGCGAGGTAGTCGGCCAGACCATTGGGGAAGAAGAACTTGTCCTCCGCCGGCGTCTGGTCGTGGATCTGGCTGGGCGCGCACTTCCAGAAAATCTGCACGCCGCGGAACAGATACGCCTTGGCCTTGGCCATGCGGTAAAGGCGAGCGGGCTTGAAGTGGGCCTGCGTCCCGAAAATCTCCGGATCGGGCAGGAAACGGAGTTTCGAACCGCGCTTCTTCGACGGCTGGACCTGTTCGACCGGGCCCAGGACATGTCCCTTGGAAAAGTTCTGCTGCCATTCGAAGCCGTCGCGCCACACCGTGACTTCCAGCTTTTCGGACAGGGCGTTGACGACCGAGGCGCCGACGCCGTGCAGACCGCCCGTGGTCGCATAGGCCTTGCCCGAGAACTTGCCGCCCGAGTGCAGCACGGTCATGATGACTTCCAGCGCCGACTTGCCTGGGTATTTGGGGTGCGGATCGACGGGCAGGCCGCGGCCATCGTCGCGGACGGAGACGTAGCCTTCGGCATCGAGTTCGACCCAGATGGCCTTGGCGTGGTTGGCCACCGCTTCGTCCATGGCGTTGTCGAGCACTTCGGCGAACAGATGGTGCAGCGCCTTTTCGTCGGTGCCGCCGATATACATGCCGGGACGCTTGCGGACGGGCTCAAGCCCTTCCAGCACCTCGATGCTCGACGCGTCGTAGGTGGTGTCGTGCGTGACCGGTTGGGGAACAGGCATTTCGACCACTTTCGGCTTGGGCGCGGCGGTGCGTGCCTCAGGACGTGCCGCAGAAACAGGAGAGGGCGCGGCGGCTTCAGGCCCGGCGCCGGGTGTGAATAAATTGGGTTGCGCGGATTTGGAACTCATGACTCAAACATGCAGCGATTCGCGCCGGGTATATAACGCCTGATGTCAAAAGAGAACAAAAAAAGACCGCGAGCTGTGGAAGGCTCGCGGTCAGCGCTTTTAAACCTTGGTCAGGCTTAGAATTAGAAACCAACCTTGATGGTGGCGTACAGGTTGCTCGGCATCTTCGAAGCTTCGCTGTAGCGCAGGTCCAGCGACACGCCTTCGGTCAGGGCGTAGGTCGCGCCGAGGTTCCAGGTGGAGTAATCGTAGAACTCGTAGTTGCCGATGGCGCCCGAAACCGACAGCTTGTCGGTCAGCGGATACGAAGCGTTGACTTCGTAGTACGGATCTTCCAGGTCTTCCGCCGGCAGGTACAGGGCGGCGCCGATCGTGCCCTTGCCCATCGAGTGGCTGACGGCGCTCTTCAGTTCACCGAAGTTGTAGTCGCAGGCGTCGCACTGGCTCGGGTACATGTAGTGAATGTAGCCGAAATCGAAGTTCCAGTCGCCGACCGACGGCGCGATACCGACGTACAGGTCGAGTTCGGTCGAGGTGTCGTCGTCGCCCGCGAACGAAACGTTCGAACCCCAGGCGCCGGCGTAGAAGATGCCCTTCTTATAGTCGACGCCACCCTGGACGGCGGCGCCGTCTTCGGTCTGCGTCACGCCGCGCCACACATAGTTGTTCGTGGCGGCGATGTTGAAGCTGAATTCGCCGGTGTCCTGCGCCATGGCGGCCGAACCTGCGAAGAGCGCGCTGATGGCGACAGCGGCGACAAGAAGAGTCTTTTTCATGGTCTGTAGATCCCAGTTCAAAGGTTGAAGCCGACGCGTTTAACTGATTGGCGGCTGTTATTCTTGAGTTAAAGAGTTTGGTGAACCCGAGAGACAATCTAGCAAGTTTTTAGCAGGCGCAAAGTCCCCTATGGTCGTTTCACCACGCCTAGATGCAAAATTGTCACAAATCTCACCCCCGCTAAAGATATAAAAAATGTGTTAAAATTCAGTCCAATACTTTGAAATCCGGACATATGAAATTAATCTATAACACTTTGTAAGATTTGCTGCATCGCAAAATAATCGCGCTTCAGGCGGCTAAATAAAGCAGGCGTGATTCCAGATGTGAGACCCGCCGAATGCGCGAATCGGAAGGCTTCGGCACACGATAAATCGGTCTGTGGTACATGGGCCATCCGCGCTGCTGTCCAGCGATGACTCAAAAAAACGGGGCACTCTTTCGAGCGCCCCGCCATTTATACGCGGATAACTTAGAGGGCTTAGTGGTCCATGACTTCGTCGTGTTGCGAAGCATCCAGACCTGCCACTTCGTCTTCTTCCGAAACGCGCAGTCCAGTGGTGAACTTGCAGATCAGAAGGATCAAGAAGGTACCGACCGCCGACCAGGCAATGGTGATGCCGAGGCCGATGAGCTGGCTGGTGACATTGGCCCCTTCCGCCAGGCTGTTGATCGTGGTGTCGGCAAAGACGCCCGTCAGGATCGCACCCAGGATGCCGCCAGCGCCGTGGATACCAAAGGCGTCCAGGCTATCGTCGTAACCGAGCAGCTTCTTGATCCAGGTGGCGGCGAAGTAGCAGACCGGGCCAGCTGCCGCGCCGATGATCATGGCGCTCTTGGGGTCGACAAAGCCGCAGGCCGGGGTGATGGCGACCAAACCGGCGATCAGGCCCGACAGGATGCCGATCAGCGAAGGTTTACCGCGGAAGATCCACTCAACGATCTTCCAGGTCAGACCGGCGGCGCAGGTGGCCAGCAGGGTGTTGAGCAGGGCGACCGAGGCAACCGAGTCACCGGCCCATTCGGAACCGGCATTGAAGCCGATCCAGCCAACGAACAGCAGCGAGGCGCCGATGAGCACGAAGATCGGGTTATTAGCCGTCATTGCTTCGGTACCGTAGCCCTTGCGGCGGCCCAGGAACAGGGCAGCGACCAGGCCGGCGACGCCGGAGTTGGTGTGAACGACAGCGCCACCGGCGAAGTCCTTGACGTTCATGCCGCCCAGGATGCCACCGCCCCAAACCATGTGACAGATCGGCGCATAGACCAGGATCGACCACAGGGCCATGAACAGGATCAGGCCCGAGAACTTGACGCGTTCGGCGAAGGCGCCGGTGATCAGGGCAGGGGTGATGATCGCAAAGGTCATCTGATAGGCGATCCAGGTGTATTCCGGCACGCCTGCCGTCGCCATATAGGCGGTCGTCGGCGTGACGTTGTTCAGGAACAGGGTGTCGAATCCGCCGAACCACTTGTTCAGCTCCGCCGCCGGCAGACCAAATAGATCGGTCGAGACGGTGCCGAAGGCGAACGAGTAGCCAACCAGCCACCACAGGACGGCCGAGACGCAGGTCACGGACACCGACTGGGTCACGGTGGCGACGACGTTCTTCTTACGCACCATGCCGCCGTAGAACAGCGCCAGGCCCGGCAGGGTCATCATCAGGACCATGGCGGTAGCAAAGATCAGGAAGGTGGTGTCGGACTTGTCCAGCGCCAGTTCCTTTTGCGACGCCAGCAGCGCGGGCGCCGGAGCGGCGGCTTCGGCTTCAGGCGCCGCGGTAGATTCGACGGCCGGAGCGGACGCGTCGACCGAAGCCTCGGCGGAAGCCGGGGCTTCCTGAGCCAGGGCCAGGCCGGCGGCCGGAGCCGTCAGCAGGAGGGCGGCGGTGACAGCCACGGCCCTCGAAAGTTTAGTCCACGTCTTCAAAGTATCCCCCTTTGGGTTAAGTGGATTGTTGCACCCGCTCACAGTGCCGTGACTATGAAAGCGCGCAACTGAATAATCCGGTTAATCAGGGGTGAAGGGGGAGGGCGGCGCCATTTGCGTCATTTATGTGTCAAAAAGCGGCTAAACCACCGCAAACACTGGCAAATTTAATTGGTATCTCGCGAAACCATATTTGTTTCATTTGAAATTATATATTGTATTATAATTTTGGAAGAAATGGAGTATGTCGCAACGCAAAATGAAACAGGCCACCGGTAACGGGTGGCCTGTAGCAGACTTTCAACGGTAGTGGCAATTCCTTACGGAATTAGCACTTGTAGTACATTTCGAACTCGACCGGGTGCGGACGCAGTTCGAAGTTCATGACTTCTTCCATTTTCAGCTCGATGTAGGCATCGATGAAGTCGTCGTCCATGACGCCGCCCTTTTTCAGGAAGGCGCGGTCCTTGTCCAGGCTGTCCAGGGCTTCGCGCAGGCTGCCGCAGACTTCTGGAATGTTCTTCTGCTCCTGCGGCGGCAGGTCGTACAGGTTCTTGTCCGCCGGCGCGCCCGGATCGATGCGGTTTTCGATACCGTCGAGGCCGGCCATCAGCAGGGCGGTGAAGGTCAGATAGGGGTTGCCCATCGGGTCCGGGAAGCGGGCTTCCAGGCGCTTGGCCTTCGGCGACGACACCCACGGAATACGGATCGAGGCCGAACGGTTGCGGGCCGAATAGGCCAGCTTGACCGGAGCTTCGTAACCCGGGACCAGACGCTTGTAGGAGTTGGTCGTCGAGTTCGAGAAGGCATTGATCGCCTTGGCGTGCTTGATGATGCCGCCGATGTACCACAGGCACATGTCGCTGAGGCCGGCATACTTGTCGCCGGCGAACAGAGGCTTGCCGCCCTTCCAGATCGACTGGTGCACGTGCATGCCCGAGCCGTTGTCGCCGAACATCGGCTTGGCCATGAAGGTCGCCGTCTTGCCATAGGCGTGGGCGACGTTGTGGATGACGTACTTGTAGAGCTGCAGGCGGTCGGCCATGGTCAGCAGGTCGGAGAACTTCAGACCCAGTTCGTGCTGGGCCGGCGCCACTTCGTGGTGGTGCTTTTCGGGCTCGAGGCCCAGTTCACCCATGACGGCCAGCATTTCGCCGCGCAGGTCCTGGCACGAGTCGACCGGATTGACAGGGAAGTAGCCGCCCTTTGGTCCCGGACGGTGGCCCATATTGCCTTCCGGATAGACCTTGGCCGAGTTGTGCGGCAGTTCGGTCGAGTCGAAGGCGTAGCCGGTGTTGTCCGGCGAGATCGACCAGCGGACGTCGTCGAAGATGAAGAATTCGGCTTCGGGGCCGAAATAGGCGATGTCGCCGACGCCGGCCGACTGCAGGTAGGCCAGGGCCTTCTTCGAGATCGAGCGCGGGTCGCGGTTATAGGGCTCGTTCGTGTCCGGATTGATGACGTCGCAGAACAGGAACAGGGTCGTTTGCTGATAGAACGGGTCGATATAGGCCGTCTTCAGGTCCGGACGCAGCTTCATGTCCGACTCGTTGATGGCCTTCCAGCCGGCGATCGACGAACCGTCGAACATGGTGCCGTCGTTCAGGAACTCGTCATCAACCAGGTCGATGTCGAAGGTGACGTGCTGAAGCTTGCCGCGCACGTCGGAAAAACGCACGTCAACATACTTGACGTCCTTTTCCTTGATGAGTTTGAGAATGTCTGCTGCTGTCATAAGACGCCCCATTACCTTTTGTTATTAGGAGAGTGGCCCCAGGCTTTAGACGGCCTGCGGTCCCGACTCCCCGGTCCGAATACGAACGACGTCCTGGACGTCGCTCACGAAGATCTTGCCATCACCGATCTTGCCCGTGCGCGCCGCGGTCTGGATAGCCTCCAGGGCGGCAGGAGCGAGGTCGTCGGCAACGACCAGTTCGATTTTGATTTTCGGCAGAAAATCAACGACATATTCCGCACCGCGATACAGTTCGGAATGTCCTTTCTGGCGGCCGTATCCCTTGGCCTCCAGCACGGTCATACCTTGAACCCCGATTTCCTGAAGGGCTTCCTTCACTTCGTCGAGCTTAAAGGGTTTGATGACGGCTTCGATTTTTTTCATGAGCAATCCATAAAACTTAGACCGTTCAGCGTCGTAAAATGTTTGCATTGCGCAAGATTGCAAGCCGTTTCACAGGCGGCAACCTCACATGGCTGTAACGATCTATTACGATGCGTGAACGCGCGGACGGGCTGCGTGTAAACCCAAACCTTGGACAAAGACAGAAGAAAATGCGTTTTAGCGCAGATTCGTCGTGCATAAAGGGAAAATTAACCACGGCCTGCATTTCGCGCGAGTCACGGGCGAGCGCTCCGTACAAAGACTTTGCCGCAGCGCAAGATATCGATTCCGCACTGGCGATCTGGCTTGACGCGTCCCTCCGTTTGCTTCATGACCGCGCCCTCGGGTACTGACGTGCCTGAATTGGACCTGCGGATGTGGCGGAACTGGTAGACGCACTGGGTTTAGGTTCCAGCGCTGCAAGGCGTGGAGGTTCGAGTCCTCTCATCCGCACCATTTCATTTCATCGCTCACGGCTGGCGCGTTGCGCGCCTGCCTCCGCGAGGGCGGCGAACTGTCGCCGGCGCCCGGTCGGGCGCTGTTGCAGTTCGCTAGAGCGATATGGCGAAAAGTGTAAGCGGTTTTCGCCTTAAATATCGCGACAAAACAAAAATTTAGATCGGTATGATGTTTCCACTTAAATCATACCGATCTAATTGCCGTTTTGTAACTGGTTCGGCCGCGCCGATGTGATAGCCTGGTCAAAACGGGCTCCTCCATGCGCCATTTGCTCCTTTCAGCCTTGATCCTGGCCCTGCAAGCCGCGCCTGCGCTTGCGGAAGACTTCAGCGCGAGAGAGTTCTTCCGCCACCGTGCCGCCGCCGCCGATGCCCTGAAGCGCAACGATCCCGTGGCGGCGCAGGCCGAGATCGCTGCTGCGCGATCCCTGCTGCCGTCCGCGCCATCGGTTCTGCTGATGGGCGCACGGATTGCGCTTTCGGCACAGAAGCCGGAGGCGGCCAAGACCTGGCTCAACGACTATATCGCGCGGGGCCTATGGTTCGATCCTGCGCGCCAGCCCGATCTGGCGGCCCTGCTCTCACCGGCGGAGCGGGCGCGGCTCGATGCCAACGGCACGGACTTCGGCGCCTTCACGACGGTGGCGCAACTGGACACGCTGCGACTGGCCGAAGGGGTGACCATGGTCGGGGACCGCGTCTACTACACCACCATCCACGACGGCGCGCTCAACGCCGTGGGACAGGCCAAGCCGGTCCACGCACTGGCCGAAGGCCGTGGCGCCTATGGCGTGGCCGCCAAAGGCAGCAGCATCTGGATAGCCGCGTCGCCCGACCAGGCGGCAGCCGCCTCCACGACGGCGTATCCGTCTGAACTCGTGCGGATCGATACGGCGTCTTCGTCGGCACCGGAGACTTTCACCGGTGGCGCCGGCAGCCGGTTCGGCGACATCGCGCTGGGCGCACACGCCGTCTATGTCAGCGACGGCGGAGCAGGCGCGGTGCTGCGCCTCGACCCACAGACCGGCGCCTGGCAAACGCTGATTGCCGCCGGACGCCTGCCGTCGCCGCAAGGCCTGGCGGAAAACGCTGACGGCACCGCCCTGATCGTGGCGGATTACACATCGGGTCTCTATCGCGTAGACCTGGCCGGCGGTGATATCCTGCAACTGCCGGTGCCTGAAACCGCATCGCTAATAGGCGTCGATGGCGTGGCGCGGTTCGGCAACGACCTGATCGTCATACAAAACGGCATTGAGCCGGGACGGTTACTGCGCATTGGTATGAGCAATGACTGGAAAGCCATTGAATCGGTTCAGATCCTGTTACGTGGCGGCGCGTTGGATGAACCGACCAATGGCGTGGTTTCCGGCGACCGGTACCTCTTCGTGGCGCGCAGCCAGTGGTCGGATTTCGACGGCGACGGCCAGCCGAAAGCGACGCACGGTCCAGCCATCATCGGCGAAATCAGGCTCACGGATTGAAACCGGCAGCGCTGTGGCCGGCGCAATGCTGACAGGTCCTGGCGGTCGCTCGGCCGTTTTCTATCCGGCAGCGCAATCCTGATCAAGCGGCGGGTCCTGCCGTCCGTCAGGATCGTATCCGCAAATGAAGGCAGATCATGAGTTCCTCCCATCCCGCCGGCCGCGCCGTCTGGTTCATCGAGAATCATTTCGACAAGGACCTGACGCTCGACGATATCGCCGAGGCCGCCGGCGTCAGCCGCTTCCACATGGCGCGCGTTTTCGATGCGCGCATGGGCCTAAGCGTCATGGCCTATGTCCGGGGCCGGCGGCTGACCGTCGCCGCCAGCAGGCTGGCCAAGGGCGCGCCCGACATCCTGTCGGTGGCGCTGGAGGCGGGTTACGGATCGCATGAAGCCTTTACGCGCGCCTTCCGCGACCGCTTCGGCATTACACCCGAAGCGGCCCGGGAAGGAAAACCCTATGACATCCGTGCTTTACAGGAACCTTTTCTCATGGATTTGCAACCGATCGCCACCCAAAGCCCGCACGATATCCGCCAAGGCCGAGCCTTCCGTGTCGACGGGCTGACAGGCCGTTACACCATGGAGCAGACGGCCAACATCCCGTCGCAGTGGCAAAAATTCACACCATGGCTCGGCAATATCGACGGCCAGACCGGCGAGGCCGATACCACCTACGGCGTCTGCTACAATGCGAATGACGATGGCATCGACTATCTCAGCGGCGTCGAGGTCGGCCCCGGTGCTGATCTGCCGGCGGAATTCGCCACGCTCGACATCGCCGCCCAGACCTACGCGGTCTTTCCGCACACCGGACATATCTCAGAACTGCGCAGCACTTGGGATGCTGTGTGGAACAACTGGATCCCCGAATCCGGCCTAAGCGTGCTGCCTGAGCCCTTCTTCGAGAAATATGGCCCATCGTTCGACGGTGTAACGGGCGAGGGCGGACTGGAAATCTGGATACCGATCAAAGCATAATTCCGGTTTCATAATCCAGTCGCGAAGGCCGCGCGTATTGACCCTTTGCCAGGAGCGCGGGCGGTCTTGGCACGTTTCAAACAGAGCCTCCCGCCAAAAAAGACGTTGCGCGACGCCGTTTGCCGGGGAATAGTCGCAGTCGGAACGATCCTGGTGAGTTGGGGCCCTACATGAAAAGCCGTCTGGCGCTGTTTATTCTTCTGGCCATGGTGCTGGGCGTCGCCGCCGGCTGGGCGACAAATCAATATCTGGACGAGGCGACCGCCGCCGGTTTCATTACCGGGTATGGTCTGCTGACCAAGATATTCATCACCATGATCAAGATGATCATCGCGCCCCTGGTGCTGTTCACCCTGATCGCCGGCATCGGCCACATGGAGGACGCCGCGGCGGTGGGGCGCGTCGGCGCCAAGTCGCTCGGCTGGTTCATCCTGATGTCAATCGTGTCGCTGGTTTTGGGCATGATCATGGTCGAGTGGCTGCAACCCGGCGTCGGCATGAACCTCCAGGCCGCCGGCGAGCCCGTCGCCGTGCCCAATACCTCTAACTTCACACTCGTGAAATTCATCGAGCACCTGATCCCGTCGTCGATCGTCAAGGCGATGGCCGATAACGAAATCCTGCAGATCGTGGTCTTTGCGGTCTTTGTCGGCACGGCCGTCGCCATGCTGGACGACAAGGCGCCGCAGGTCATGGTGCTGGTCGAACAGGCCGCCAATATCATGTTGAAGGTCACCGAACTGGTCATGCTGTTCGCGCCGTTCGCCATCTTCGGCGCTCTGGCCAAGGTGGTGGCCGAGCAGGGGCTGCCGATCCTGATCACCTACGCCAAGTTCATGGGCGGCTTCTATGCGTCGATGGGCATCCTGTGGGTCATCCTGATCGCGCTGGCCTTTGTGTTCATTGGCGCACGCACGCTGAAACTGCTGGGCGTTATCCGCGAACCGGCGCTGCTGGCCTTTTCGACCGCCAGCTCCGAAGCCGCATACCCCAAGCTCCTGTCCGGCCTGCCGACGATCGGCATTTCGCGCAAGATCACCTCGTTCGTCCTGCCGCTCGGCTATTCGTTCAATCTCGACGGCTCGATGCTGTATTGCACCTTCGCGACCCTGTTCATCGCCCAGGCGCACGGCATCGAATTCACCATGACGCAGAAGATCATGATGCTCTTCCTGCTCTTGATCACGTCGAAGGGCATTGCCGGCGTGCCGCGCGCCTCGCTGGTCGTCATCATGGCGACCCTGACCTATTTCGGCTTGCCGGCGGAATGGATCGCCGTGGTACTGGGCGTCGATGCCTTGCTCGACATGGGCCGGTCAGCGACCAATGTCGTCGGCAACTCGGTCGCCGCGGCCGTCGTCGCCAAGTGGGAAAACGCATTGGATAAAGACGAGGCGCCCGTCAAGACGGCATGATCATGCGACGCTCTCTTATCACTCAGGACGAGCTGATGCGCATACGGTTGCTTCAGCAGATCGGCGGGGGCGCGCTGATCGGAGCCGTCTGGGGCATGCCATCGGTTTTCGCGCTTGTTTGCGCCATCGGGCTTTGCTTCCTGGACCTGAACTCGGATGCCGCTGCTTTGCACTTTAGTATGTTCAGTGCGGCGCTTCCACTGGTCGTTCGCTTCGCTGTCGATCGCAATCTACCGGGTTTTATGGCGCTGGCGTACGTCGCACAATTCGCGGTTCTTCTGTGGCTGGGCGATGACCTTTGCCAGGCTTTGATTTCGCTGAGGCAGTATGTGAGGTTCGGCTAGCTATTGTTCGCCAGTCTTAGCAGCACATCGCCATGGCAGGCGCCATCTAGCGGGCACCAGCATGCCAGGTTCTTGCCGCGCAAGGCGCCAAGGTCCGGCGCGTTCCCGGCCTCGGCCCATTTGCGATAGGCCTCGACCGCGATCGTGGAGGCTTCAGCCTTTGACGCAAGGCCTGCGCGCGCGAACTCAGGCCCCTTGACGCTCCAGCCGGCATCGCCTTCGGAGACTTCGAACGGATTGCCGTAGCGCGTCGTCCGGTCGATCTTGACCGTGTTGTCCAGCATCCGCCAGCCCTTGCTGCGTTTCAGTTGTATCCGTTGGGGCGCGCTCATTCAGGCGCATCTACACCCGTTTTGTCGATAGCGGCAAGCAAAGGGTAGGGGCGGTTGGACAAGGCAGGGCTACCATCGCGCGCCAGCCAGTCCGTCGCTGTCATGCGCCAGGTCTCGTCATCCCGCCACACCTTGGCGCGGAAAAAGACCGCATCGCTTTCGTCGGGATTGACCGTGTTGGGATGTTCGCTGCGCCAACAGTCGGCCGTCAAGGCGCTGTCGCTCTGCCATTCTATGTTCTTGCACCCCGCCGGGAACTCGGCCCGGCTTTCGGTGTTCGGCCACTGCGTGATGATAAAGGCCCCGCGCGCCTTGGTGACCGTCGAATCGGTCGTCGCGAGGTAGCGCCCGTTGGGTGAGGCGGCGATATCGCCCATGACATTATATTTGCCGCTGTTGGGCAACACCAGGTAGCGGTTGGTCGTCGTGCCGAAGTGACAGGCGACAAGGGCGATGGGCTCCAGCGTCCCTGAATCGGGATCGCGGATTTCGATGGCGCGCTCGACGATATAACGGTCGCAGCCCTGCGGATTGTCGGTGTAGGTGACCAACGGCTCGCCGCGATAGCTTATGACAAGTTCCGGGCCGTTGCGGATGGCCATTTCCGGATGCGCCTTCAGGATGGCCGCTTCCTGCGCCTTGGCCGCGACCTCTTGGGGTGTGCCGACAAAGGCGTTGGGATTGACATCACTGCGCGCCAGGGGCGGGGGTGGTGGGGGCGCTTCGGCCGTACATGCGGCGAGCAGGACCATGAAAACTGGAAGAACACGAACAATGCGCAACGCAGAACCTCGAAATCGATGGACACCGAGGCTAGGGCCCAGCCTTATAAAAAAGCCATTCGCGAGATGTTGAAGGGCATAACCTGTCGAAAAAGCCGTTCTGTCCGGCTTATCCCGCGCTTTGCCGTTGACCTCTTCCGCAATCGTGCCATAAGGAGCGCTTCTTTGCGGACAGGGGCATCCCTGTGCGCCCGTTTGACGTTTTTAGCCGCCGGTTCGGGCCCGATGCGACATCGGACCACCGGACCGACAAGGATAGCCACTCGATGCAAGTCGTTGAAAAACTGAATGAAGGCCTCAGCCGCGTTCTCGAAGTCACGGTCACCAAGGACCAGCTGACGAAGAAGCTGGACGCCAAGATCGCCGAGATCACCCCTAAGATGAACATCAAGGGCTTCCGCCCCGGCAAGGTGCCGCAAGGCCACGTCCGCAAGATGTACGGCAAGGAGCTGATGGGCGAGATCATCCAGGAAGCCCTCAACGACACCACGCAAAAGGCGATGGAACAGGCGAACATCCGTCCGGCCAGCCAGCCCGAGCTGAAGCCGCTGGGCGACATCGAAGCTGTCATCAATGGCCAGTCGGACCTGGCCTACGAAATCGCCGTCGAAATGATGCCGATTTTCACGCCGGTCGAGCCTTCGTCGGTCGAGCTGACCCGTCCGGTCTATGAGCCGACCGACGAGGACGTCAACGAGTCGCTGAAGCAGGTCGTGGCCGGCAACAAGCAGTATGAAGAAAAGAAGGCCAAGGGTAAGGCCGCGGTCAAGGCCGAAGACGGCGACAAGCTGATCATCGACTTCCTGGGCAAGATCGGCGACGAAGCCTTCGCCGGCGGTCAGGCCGAAGACGCCGAGCTGGTCATCGGTTCGGGCATGTTCATCCCGGGCTTCGAAGAGCAGCTGATCGGCGTCAAGAAGGGCGAGAGCAAGGTCCTGAACGTGACCTTCCCGGCCGAATACGGCGCCAAGGAACTGGCCGGCAAGGAAGCCACCTTCGAGACGACCGTCAAGGACATCCTGTCGCCGAAGGAAGGCGAAGCCGATGACGACATGGCCAAGAGCCTGGGCCTGGAAAGCCTCGACGCCCTCAAGGGCATCATCAAGGGCCAGCTGGACCAGCAATACAAGACCGCTTCGCGCTTCAAGATGAAGCGCCAACTGCTCGACATTCTCGACGAAAAGCACGACTTCGAACTGCCGGCGCGCATGCTGGACGCCGAGTTCCAGGGCATCTGGCAACAGGTTGAGCAGGACAAGGCCGCCGGCCAGCTCGACGAGGAAGACGCCAAGAAGTCGGAACAGGAGCTGAAGGACGAGTACCTGAAGATCGCTCAGCGCCGCGTGCGGCTGGGTCTGGTCCTCGCCGAAATCGGCACTCGCCAGAACGTCCAGGTCACCGACCAGGAAGTCTCGCAGGCCATCATGCGCGAAGCCCGCAACTATCCGGGCCAGGAGCGCCAGGTGTTCGACTTCTATCGCAACAACCCGGCCGCCGCCGCCCAGATCCGCGCGCCGATCTATGAAGAAAAGGTCTGCGACCTGATCTTCACCCAGGCCAAGGTCACCGACAAGCCGATCAGCAAGGACGAACTGCTGAAGGAAGAAGACGAAGGTTAAGCCTTATAGTTCTTGAGAAAAGCCCGCTTCGGCGGGCTTTTTTGTGTCCGGAGAGATGAGTTGTGAATCGCAATGGGAATTGGCCAAAACATTGCAATTCGCAATTCATCGCAGACACAACCTCCCCACTTGTGGGGAGAGGGACCGCACGAGACCGTCCTTGCACGGGCGAGATGTTGTGGTGGGGCCTTTATGGTACTTACCGCGTTCGATAACTGAAGGATGCCCCGACCAAAATGATCCCTGTCCGGACAAGTGGGAAGGCGAAGAGAGAACGTCCACCTCAAAATCCCCGGACCCAATCGCACCGCCTACGCAAATTCTTAAACGAATCGTGGTTTCGTTCGCACGACACCCGGAGATGTCACCTTCTCATCATGGCGCCTACCATGACTGAGAGCACATCAGGACCCGATTTTCGTGACGTCTTCTCTCCGCCGCGCCGGCCTCCGCGCGGCGTCAGCCCTCGTGGCTGCGCTGCTGCAGGCCCTCCCACTTACGGCCCTTCTCACCGCCACCGCCGAGGCGCAGGACTACGTGACCGGCGCCGTGTCCGGATCGGTCGCGGATGAGACCGGCGCCCCCATCACGAATGCCACGATCACCCTGACGTCCGACGCCCAGGGGCACAGCCGTGTCGTTGCCGTCACATCCGCCGGACGCTTCGGCGCCACGGGCCTGGCGCCTGGCGCCTATCAAGTCGCTATCCGCGCCCCCGGCCGCGAAGACCTGGCGACCACGATCGCGGTCACGGTGACACAGGAGGCGCGCCTCGACGCCGTGCTGCAGCCGGCCGGCGCCGCCGTCGTGGTGAAGAGCCGGCGCGTCCGCATGGACTTTACCCGCGCCACCACCGGCCTTGTCGTCAACCTCGACACCCTGGCCGGGCAAATCCCGTTGGCGCGTAACCTCAACGCCGTCACCTTGCTGGCGCCGACCGTCGTGCCGGGCCATCCGGACTTTGGCGGCGGCGATAATGCCGTAGCCTCCTTCGGCGGCGGGTCGGTGGCGGAAAACGCCTACTATATCGACGGGCTCAACATCACCAATCCCGACACCTATGTCGGCGGCGCGCGCGTGCCGTTCGACTTCTATCAGTCGATCGAGGTTATGACCGGCGGCTATCCAGCGGAATTCGGCCGCGCCACCGGCGGTGTCGTCAACGCCACGACCAAGTCGGGCAGCAATGACTTTACCTTCGCGCTGCATGGCAATTTCAAACCGGACAGCCTGCGGGCCCAGGAGCGCGACACCTATAATTATGACGGCCGCTTTTCGACCGCGACCAACAATTCGCTGATCGTCGAGATGGGCGGGGCGCTGATCCGCGACCGCCTGTTCGCTTATGGCCTCTACCAGGCCAACCAGATCGAATGGGAAACGGCCAATGTCGAGAGCCGCTTTTACAGCCACACCACCAACAACGACCCGTTTTACGGCCTCAAGCTCGACGGCTACATAACGCCTTCGCAGCGTGTTTCGCTGACGGCGTTCGACACCACCAACCGTTCGATCTCGCGCCAATACGGCTTCGACGGCAGCGAGCGCGGTGACTACGTTGCCACCGAAGTCACCGAGACGGGCGGCCGCAACTGGGTGCTCAACTATTCCGGCCGCGTCAGCGACTGGCTGACCGTATCGGCGGCGATAGGTGAGATGCGCGACCGCGCGAATGTCGTGCCCGAAGATCCGTCGGCCTATTATGTCCGCGTCGTCGACATGACAAATACGTCAACCACCCTGTCGAAGAGCCAGCCGAGTTCCAACGCCCAGGTGACCGACATGACGCGCAAGTTCTGGCGCGCCGACGGTGACGTTCGCTTCGATGCCTTCGGCCGCCACCACGTCCGCTTCGGCATCGACCACGAAGACAATTCCGAAACGAAGACCAACAACATGGTCGGTGTCGTGCCCGTGCAGTACATCTTCCGCACCTATGACGCCACGGGAACAGTGATCAACAACGACAGTCTCCTGCAGATTGTCTACCAGCAGCTGGGCGGTCAGGTCGCTTCCGAGAACCAGGCGATCTACATCCAGGATTCGTGGGACGTCACACCCGACCTGAACGTACAGGTCGGCGTGCGTGACGACACCTTCCGCCAGTACAACCTGTCGGGTGAACGCTATATCAACCTGACCGGCAATGTCGCTCCGCGTCTCGGCTTCAGCTGGGACCCGACGGGTGAGGGGGCGTGGAAGATCCATGGCTCCTACGGCGCCAACTTCATTCCGCCGGCGATGAACCTGGGCGTCCGCGGCAAGGACCTTTATTTCTCGCAATATTTCGAAGCGCCGGCCGGCGGCTGGGTCATCGATCCGCAAACCGGCCTGCCCAACGCGGTCGGCCCGACCTATCCCGTATTCGGCCAGCCATGTCCGGCGTCGCAGTTGAGCCAGGCCCCCGGCTTTAACTCAAGCCATGTGGCGGGTGACGACACCTGTTTCGTCATCGGCAACGGCTCCCAGGAAGGCGCGACCTCCAAGGCGGCCATCGGGCTCAAGGCCACGCGCGTCGATGAGTTCACCGTCGGCGCCGACTACCGCCTCAATGACCTGTGGTCAGTCGGCCTGAGTGCTGTCTATCGCAACACCGTCGATGTGTCGGAAGATTCCGAGTTCGGCCCGGCCATAATCGACTACCTGACCGAAAACGGCCTCGACGCCTCGCAATACACCTCCGGCGAAATCTCCAACAGCTATTATGTCTGGAACGTAGGCGACCACGACGTCACCATCTCCCTCAAGCAACCGCTGCCGGGCGAAAGCGAGCAGCGCACCATTACGCTTACGGCCGAACAGCTGGGGCACTTCGCCGACGCGAAGCGCGAATATACGGCGGTCACCTTCGACTTCAAGCGCGCCTTCGACGGCAAGTGGGGCGTGCAGGGCTCCTATACGTTATCGCGCCTCTATGGCAATTACAGCGGCACGGTCACCGAATTCGGCAACAGCGTCCAGCTGGACGCCGGCGCGACTTTCCGCTGGGATACCCCCAATACCGAGGACCATGCCGTGGGCCTTTTGCCCGGCAACCCGACGCACAGCCTGAAGGTCTGGGGTTCTTACGCCTTCACGCCGCGACTGCTGGGTGGGTTCAACATCATGGTGCTGTCGCCGACCCGGTTCAGCTGCCTGGGCAACGATCCCGACGGCGTCTCGCCCTATACGGTCTTCCACTATTGCGGTGGCCGGCCGGCGCCGATGGGCAAGGGATTGAAGTCGGACTGGGTGCGCAATGTCGATGCGTCCCTGCGCTATACCGTGCCGCAAACCGTCCTGCCCAAGGGCAAGTTGGTGCTGCGCGCGGATGTCTTCAACCTGTTCGACACCCGCAGTGTGGTCACGCGCTACGTCACCTATGACGGAGCGACGGCCGGCGCGGTCGACGCCAATTACGGCCGGCCATCGAACTATAGCCAGCCCCGGTCGGTGCGGATCGGCTTCGACCTGAGCTATTAAACGGCGACGGAAATCCCCCTTCCGTCACCGCCTCCGGCGGCGCCACCTTCCCCGTAAACGGGGAAGGAAGGAGTAAAATCTCGTTTTTCCACAATTCCTTCCCCGTTTACGGGGAAGGTGGCAGCGAGCGTAAGCGAGGCTGACGGAAGGGGGATTTCCTTCAGTAACCCAGAGTGTCATCTAACCTAATCACGCTCCGGAAAACCAACTTGCAATCCGCTAGCGAAAGCAACTTGCAACTCATTCCTCAACGACCAGAAGGTCGTCCAGACGCGCGTAACCGGCCTCCATGCCATCCATCATGGGCGAAGAGGCGACCAGGTCGCGCGTTTCCTTTGAAGCATAGGTGATGGTCAGGGTCATCTCGGTGACGCCATCGCGTTCGGACAGAACCATATCGCCGTCCGCCGCGCCCTTCGTCCAGTCGTCGTCGAAAACCTGCTGGTCGGCGATATGGCTGGGCGCCTCAACAGCGCGGTAGACGCCGCTCATCGCCATGGTCTTGCCGCCTTCGCCGTGCCACTCGTAGCGGTACTTGCCGCCGACGCGCAGGTCGACCTCGCAGACCGGCATGGTCCAGCCCGGCGGCCCCAGCAGCCAGCGCCGGATCAGGTCGGGCTGGGTGTGCGCGTCCCAGACCATCTGCCGTGGCGCGTCGAAGGTCCGGGTCAGGCGGATTTGAGTGTCGGAGAGCAGGGCGGCATTGAGCCGCCCCACGGTCTTGATGATCATCGAGGACATGGGAACAGGCCTTATTTGAGGGGTTTGCGCAGGAGGGTACGGTACTGGCTGGAGTCCGGACCGGATTCGGGGCCGACGCTGTAGGTCTCCCACAGTTCGTCGGTGGTGGCGATGTCGCGGTCCTTCAACGCCATGATGAACTGCCCCCAGCCGTTGCCCAGCCCTTCGTAGCCGCCGTGATAGGTCGTGCTGGCCGCCTTCATGGCCGGGCGCAGGCCAGGCTGGACGCGGCCCTCGGGCGTCACGTCGCTGTCGACCGGCAGGCAGATTTCGAAATCGAAGGTGTCGGTCGGGGCGCGGTGGTGATGCGTGAACCACGGCCCCGAAGGCGTGATGCCCTGGGCGGCCAGCGTCGCGTGCAGTTCGCCTATGCCGGCGCCCATATGGTTCATAATCTCGTTCGTTGGAACCTTGAGCGGGATGACCGCCATCTTCTGTTCAGGCAGGTCGATGATTTCGGGGGTGTCGATCATAGGATGTCCTCTCAATCTGGATGTGTGGGATCATCAGTCCTTCTGGACCGTCTTCATTTCCGCCAGCAGCGCATCGAGCCGCTGGTAATTGCCTTCCAGCCGCGCACAGAAGTCTTCCAGCCATGCTGTTGCCTGGCGCAGGCGTTTCGTTTCGGCGCGGACCGGCCGGCGGGTACCGTCACGGCCGCGCGTCACCAGCCCGGCGTTTTCCAGCACTTTCAGATGCTTGGATATGGCCGGCTGGCTCATGGAAAACGGCTCGGCCAGGTCCATCACCGTGACCTCTCCTTGCGCCAGCCGCGCCAGTATGGCGCGCCGCGTCGGATCGGCGAGGGCGACAAAGGTTGCATCAATACCGTCGAAAGCCATTTTCATAACCAATAAGCTATATAACTATTCGGTTATATATAGGCGACATTTCCGGCTGTCAAGACACATCGGGTGCTTCCAAGGCTCTTGAAAAGCTGTGCGCAAATTGCCAAGTTGGCTTTGATTTGGGACGGCGCACTCACTTAAGGTTAAGACTTGTTGTCTTAGATGGCGTGACGCCCGTCGATTCGACACACACAAAGGATTCGTGAATGCGCGACCCCGTTGACCACCTGACCTCCTACCTGGTTCCCACCGTCATCGAGCAATCGAGCCGTGGTGAGCGCGCCTACGACATCTATTCACGCATGCTGAAGGAGCGGATCATCTTCCTGACCGGTCCGTTCGAAGACGGCATGGCGACCTCGATCTGCGCCCAGCTCCTGTTCCTGGAGTCGGAAAACCCGAAGAAGGAAATCTCGATGTACATCAACAGCCCGGGCGGTCAGGTGACCTCGGCGCTGGCGATCTATGACACCATGCAATACATCAAGTCGCCGGTGACGACCGTCTGTATGGGCATGGCGGCTTCGGCCGGCTCGCTGATCCTGCAGGCCGGTGAAGCCGGTCAGCGCATCTCGCTGCCAAACTCCAAGATCATGGTGCACCAGCCTTCGGGCGGCGCACGCGGCATGGCTTCGGACATCGAGATCCAGGCCGAGGACATCCGCAAGACCAAGAAGCTGCTGAACGAAATCTACGTCAAGCACACCGGTCAGTCGTACGAGACGATCGAAAAGACGCTCGACCGCGACCGCTACATGACGGCGGACGAGGCGAAGGCGTTCGGCCTGATCGACCATGTCTACGTCAAGCGCGCTGACGGCACCGAAACCGCCGCCTGATCGCGGACAGAGCTTTGAAAATAGAAACGCGGTGCTTCGGCGCCGCGTTTTTTTGCGTGAACTTGTCCAGGTTAAGTGTCTATGGCGCCTGTGGCTTTTGAATCACTGAAAACACGGAAAGCGCCTGCGGCGCGACACGGAAAAGGCAAGGAATTTAAGCGCAAGCGGCTAGCGCTGAACGAGGCAGCAATTTTCGCCCTCCCCATTCATGGGGAGGGGGGACCGCCGAAGGCGGTGGGCGGGGCTTAACCGTGGCGCCGCAGACTTGTCGTGCTTCAGAGCACCAGACAAATCAAGGCCTTTTCTTGAATACCCGATAATGTGGATGACGCGCCGCCGCGAGCATTTCACGGTCGCCGGCCGTATCGCCATAGGCTGCTTCCAGATCCAGCTCAGGACCAAACGCTTCGCGCAGGCGGCACATCTTCTCCTCGCCACGGCAGTTGATACCGTCGAGGTCGGGCAGCAGCCGGCCGCTGTCCGAAAAGGCCAGGCGCGTGCCGATCACCCGGTCGGCGCCGATCAGTTCACCGAACGGCGCCACCAGAATCTGAGGCGAGGCGGTGACGATCACCCGCAACCGGTCGGGCTGGTCCTGGCGATTCCACTCCGCCAAGGCATCCGGCCGGAAGAGCTCGTCACCGGCCGCTTCGGCAAACGACGCGGCCCACGCTTCAAGTTCCCGCTTCGGAATCGCCCCCAACAGATTGAATAACAATCGGGATTTCAACGCGCCACGGTCCCGGGTCGCGATATAGTCGCCGAGCAGGGACGGCTGCGCCGCGAACGCCGCCGCGATTCTGATGCTGCCCGAGGTGAACTTCAGGAAGGCGACGAAGCTGTCGGTATGGGTGAGAGTGCCATCAAAGTCGAAGGCCACAACTTTGGACACAAGTGATTCCGATGTCTCTGGCGGCATGACGAGGCCTGTATCCACAAGGTTGGCGCGGCGGCGCGCAATGAGCGCTTTTATTCCGCATTTTTTATCCCATATAAAGCGCAACAAGGCCTAAATTGATCCGGCAAGGCTGTTGAGGCCCACACCAAACTGTGCATAAATGTCGGGTACGGGGCACCACGAAACCTGTATCGACGTCCGGCTCAGCCTTTATTAAGGCTTGCTGGGCTAAGGTGCCGGGATTACCTGCGGCTGGATTGGGCGGTGTGCGCGATCCTCCGCGACTTGAAGGTGAAGAGACATTATGACCAAAGCCGCTACGGGCGACAGCAAAAGCACCCTCTATTGTTCTTTCTGCGGAAAGAGCCAGCATGAGGTGCGCAAACTTATCGCCGGGCCGACCGTGTTCATTTGCGATGAGTGCGTCGAACTGTGCATGGATATCATCCGCGAAGAGCACAAGATCGCTTTCGTCAAATCCAAGGATGGCGTACCGACTCCGAAGGAAATCCGCGAGGTCCTGGACGACTATGTCATCGGCCAGTCGCAGGCCAAGAAGGTTCTGTCGGTCGCTGTTCACAACCACTACAAGCGCCTGAACCACGCCGCCAAGGGCAACGACGTCGAACTGGCCAAGTCGAACATCATGCTGATCGGTCCGACCGGTTCGGGTAAGACCCTGCTGGCCCAGACCCTGGCGCGCATTATCGACGTGCCGTTCACCATGGCCGACGCCACGACCCTGACCGAAGCCGGCTATGTCGGTGAAGACGTCGAAAACATTATCCTGAAGCTGCTCCAGGCCGCCGACTATAACGTCGAACGCGCCCAGCGCGGCATCGTCTATATCGACGAAGTCGACAAGATTTCGCGCAAGTCGGACAATCCTTCGATCACCCGCGACGTGTCGGGCGAAGGCGTGCAGCAGGCGCTGCTCAAGATCATGGAAGGCACCGTCGCCTCCGTGCCGCCGCAAGGCGGGCGCAAGCATCCGCAGCAGGAATTCCTGCAGGTCGACACCACAAACATCCTGTTCATCTGCGGCGGCGCCTTCGCCGGCTTGGAAAAGATCATTTCCGGCCGCGGCAAGGGCACCTCCATCGGCTTCGGCGCGACCGTGAAGGACCCTGAAGACCGCCGCACCGGCGAAGTCCTCCGCGAAGTCGAGCCCGATGACCTGATGAAGTTCGGCCTGATCCCGGAATTCATCGGCCGTCTGCCGGTCCTGGCGACGCTGGAAGACCTGGACGAACACACCCTGGTCAAGATCCTGACCGAGCCGAAGAACGCCCTGATCAAGCAGTATCAGCGCCTGTTCGAGATGGAAAACGTCTCGCTGACCTTCAATGAGGAAGCGCTGTACGCCGTCGCCAAGAAGGCCATCGTCCGCAAAACCGGCGCGCGCGGCCTGCGTTCGATCCTGGAAGGCATCCTGCTCGACACCATGTACGAGCTGCCGACCATGCAAGGCGTCGAGGAAGTCGTCATCAACGGCGAAGTCGTTGAAGAGCGTGCGACGCCGCTGCTCATCTACGCTGAAAAGCGTGCAGGTGGAGCGGCTTAAAGCCAACACCTGAGGTAAAGCAAAAAAACGCGGTCAGGATGTCCTGGCCGCGTTTTTTTCATACGTTCAATTGAGTCTCGTTTCACTGCCGGAATTCCCCCTTCCGTCATTTGCGGAGCAAATGACGGAAGGGGGATTTGCGTCAACGCATGCGCCTCTGCTTTTAGAGTGCACCGGCTCGTAATGTGATTTTCCTTAAAGCCGGCAGGAGGCTACGGTGCGGTTAACGTCCGCACTGGAGAATCCAGTGGACAGGAGAGGCGGGCTGGTTTCGACATCCCTTGAAGTTTCGCTGGCCTTCCCCCACATCTGTTAACGAAGCGCTCAAGCGGATTCGCTGGTCTTCCCGAAGACAGCACAAGCTCGTGAAGCGCCTTATCTTTAAGACTCTCTAGAGACCTCGCGTTTACACTTGTTAACACGAGGCGAAAGACGTCTTGTCAGGCGGCAGATCCATGCCGCAAGGAGTAAAAATGTTGGATCTCGTGACCATCCCCGTCCTGCCGCTGCGCGACATCGTGGTCTTCCCGCATATGGTTGTGCCTTTGTTTGTCGGCCGTGAAAAATCGGTCCAGGCGCTTGACGAGGTGATGAAAGGCGACAAGCAGATCCTGCTCGCCACCCAGAAGAATTCCTCCGATGACGATCCCGACACGTCCGCCATCTATGAGATCGGCGTCCTGGCCAATGTGCTGCAGCTGCTGAAGCTGCCCGACGGCACGGTCAAGGTGCTGGTCGAAGGCAAGTCGCGCGCCCGCGTCAAGCGCTTCCTGTCGACCGAACCCTATTACGAGGCCGAGGCCTATGTATTGGACGGCGGCGAAAGCGAAGGGCCGGACACGGAAGCCCTGACCCGCGCCGTCTCCGAGCAGTTCGAGAATTACATCAAGCTGAACAAGAAGATTCCGCCGGAAAGTCTTAATGCAATTGCGGAAATCAGCGACGCCGACATCCTGGCGGACTCGATCGCCGCCCATCTGGTCGTCAAGATCGCCGACAAGCAGGCGCTGCTGGAGCAACTATCCGTCACCAAGCGCCTGGAAAAGATCTATGCCCTGATGGAAGGTGAAATCTCCGTCCTGCAGGTCGAAAAGAAGATCCGCAGCCGCGTGAAGCGTCAGATGGAGAAGACCCAGCGGGAATATTACCTGAATGAGCAGATGA
Organism: Asticcacaulis solisilvae; assembly: GCF_017875235.1. Lineage (GTDB taxonomy): Bacteria > Pseudomonadota > Alphaproteobacteria > Caulobacterales > Caulobacteraceae > Asticcacaulis > Asticcacaulis solisilvae_A. The sequence continues at coordinate 165,003 of NZ_JAGGMI010000002.1, forward strand.
AGGCCATTCAGCGCGAGTTGGGCGAGCAGGACGAGAGCAAGGACGAACTGGCCGAGCTCGAAAAGAAGATCAAGGGCACCAAGCTTAGCAGGGAAGCCCGCACCAAGGCCCTGGCCGAACTGAACAAGCTGCGCCACATGTCGCCCATGTCGGCCGAAAGTACGGTCGTGCGCAACTATCTCGACTGGCTGCTGTCGATCCCCTGGGGCGCCGTCAAACCGAAGGCCATCGACCTGAAGAAGGCCGAGGACATCCTCGAAGCCGACCACTATGGCCTGGAAAAGGTCAAGGAGCGCATCCTCGAGCACCTGGCCGTCCAGGCGCGCATGGGGACGCTGAAAGGCCCGATCCTGTGCCTCGTCGGCCCTCCGGGCGTCGGCAAAACCAGTCTCGGCAAGTCGATCGCCAAGGCGACGGGCCGTGAATTCATCCGCATTTCGCTGGGCGGCGTGCGCGACGAATCCGAAATCCGCGGTCACCGCCGGACCTATATCGGTTCCATGCCGGGCAAGATCATCCAGAACATGAAGAAGGTGAAGTCCACCAACGCCTTCTTCCTGCTCGATGAAATCGACAAGATGGGCGCCGACTGGCGCGGCGATCCGGCTTCGGCTTTGCTCGAAGTGCTGGACCCCGCACAGAACTCGACCTTTGCCGACCACTATCTTGAGGTCGACTACGACCTGTCGAAGATCATGTTCGTCACGACGGCCAACAGCCTCAACATGCCCCAGCCCCTGCTGGACCGCATGGAGATCATCCGCATCCCGGGTTACACCGAAGATGAGAAGGTCGAGATCGCCAAGCGTCACGTCTTGCCGACCCTGATGAAGGACCACGGTCTCACCACTGAAGAGTTCATCGTGCCGGAAGCGACGATCCGCGACGTCATCCGCTACTACACCCGCGAAGCCGGCGTGCGGTCGCTGGAGCGTGAACTGGGCAACCTGGCGCGCAAGACGATCCGCGACCTGGCGCGTGAAAACGTCAAGGCGATCACGGTCGACGATGAGCGCCTGGCCAAATATGCCGGCGTCAAGAAGTACCACTATGGCGCCACCGACGAAACCGATCAGGTCGGTATCGTTACGGGTCTGGCCTGGACCGAATTCGGTGGTGACATCCTCACCATCGAAGCCATCAAGATGCCCGGCAAGGGCAACATGAAGGTCACGGGCAACCTGAAGGAAGTGATGAAGGAATCCGTTTCGGCGGCCAACTCCTACGTCAAGGCCCTGGCGCCCAAGTTCGGCATCCTGCCGCCGGTGTTCGACAAGACCGACGTCCACGTTCACGTCCCCGAAGGCGCCACGCCCAAGGACGGTCCGTCGGCCGGTATCGCCATGGTCACCGCCATGGTGTCGGTCCTGACCGGCATTCCGGTGCGCAAGGACCTGGCCATGACGGGTGAAATCACCCTGCGCGGCCGCGTCCTACCGATCGGCGGGCTCAAGGAAAAGCTGCTGGCGGCCCTGCGCTCCGGCATCAAGACCGTGCTGATCCCGAAGGAGAACGAGAAAGACCTGGTCGACATCCCGGCCAACGTCAAGTCGGGCCTGGAGATCATTCCGGTCAGCCAGGCCGACGAGGTTCTGCGCCACGCGTTGGTGAAACCTCTGACGCCGATCGAATGGATCGAGCCGATCATCACCTCGGGCGCGGCCACCACCGCCACCGACGACTCCGACGCGGCGACGGCCCACTAAGGTCACTCAAAAATAGCGGAAATGGCCCGGTTCACCCCGGGCCATTTTTGTTTTTGTAAGGCCTGTGTTACCGGTAGCTTATCAATTACAGCGTAAATCCCCCTTCCGTCAGCTCGCTTTGCTCGCTGCCACCTTCCCCGGCCTCAGCGGCAGCCGAAACTGGGAAGGGATTTGGACCTCTTTTCCTTCCCCGTTTACGGGGAAGGTGGCATTTGCGGAGCAAATGACGGAAGGGGGATTTGCCGTCAACAGCTACACGCGAAGGTCCCCCATGATGAAGCTGATCGCTGCCGCACTTACACTATTGCTGGCGGCACCTGGCGTATCAAAGGCCAATCCCGTCCTGCGCCTGCAAAACATCTACGCCACGGCGCCTTACCCCGAAGCGCACGCCTCGACCATCGTCCAAACAACCAAAGGCACCATCGCCGCCGCCTGGTTCGGCGGGGAATATGAGCGCCACCCGGACGTGGCGATCTGGTTCGCGCGCATGGAAAACGGCAAATGGCTGACGCCGGTCAGCGTCGCTGATGGCGTACAGGTTGACGGCACGCACCTGCCGACCTGGAACCCTGTGCTGTTCCAGGCCCCGGGCGGGGAGCTCAATCTTTTTTATAAGGCCGGCCCAAGCCCGCAGACCTGGTGGGGCATGGTCATCCGCTCCGAGGACGACGGCCGCACATGGTCGAAACCCGAACGCCTGCCCGATGGTATCCTGGGCCCGATCAAGAACAAGCCAGTGGTGCTCGCTGACGGCACATGGCTGTCGCCGTCGAGCGCCGAAGACCGCGAAGGCATGACGGGCGCCGGCAATGCGGCGTGGCGGCTGCATTTCGAGCGCTCATCTGACAAGGGCAGGACCTGGAGCAAGACCGCCGACGTGCCGTCGCCGATCGGCATCGAAGCCATCCAGCCCAGCATCCTGTTCCATAAGGACGGCCAGCTTCAGGCCATGGCCCGCACGCGTCAGGGCACCGTCGCCATGACTTGGTCGAAGGACAACGGCAAGACCTGGAGCCCGCTTGTCGCCAGCAACCTGCCTAATCCCAATTCCGGCACGGACGCCGTGACGCTCAAGGACGGCCGGCAACTGATCGTCTATAATCCCACCGGCCATTTTCCAGACCAGCCAGGGAAGGGGCCACGCTATCCGATCAGCATCGCCCTGTCGGATGATGGCGTCACCTGGCGCGACGTCCTGACGCTCGAAGCCGCGTCGCTGAAAAGTGGTTACGCCTATCCTGCCGTCATCCAGACCTCCGACGGCCTGGTCCACATCACCTATACCTGGGACCGCAAGCGCATCCGCCACGTCGTCATCGATCCGGCGAAGCTTGAAAAATAGAGCATGCCGGAGCGATTGCGCTGGTTCGCGGATCAGGTAAACATGATCGCCATGACCACCGGCCGCTTCCGCTTCGAACGCTTCGTTCTCGATCCCCAGGATCGCCAGCTCAGGTGCGATGACGTCCCTGTGGAGCTGAACACGCGCTATCTCGACGCCCTTGCGCTGCTGGTGCGCGAACAGGGCAAGCTGGTCTCCAAGGACCGTTTTCTCGACGAGGTCTGGCGTGGCGTGCCGGTCACCGACGAGGCCCTGACCCAGTGCATCCGGACGCTGCGCCGCCAGTTGGGCGACGATGCCGGCAAGCCGCGCTTTATCGAGACGGTCGTCAAGCACGGCTATCGCTTCATCGCGCCGGTCGAGATCATTCCGCCCGCCCTATCCGTCGAACCCGCGGCGGCCGCCCGACCGGTGCCAACACCGGCAAAACCCTATGACTGGCGGCAACTGCTCGCCTTGAGCGGGGCAGGGACGGCGGGCGCCGTCTTCGCCGGCATCATCGGCGGCATGCTCTACGGCTTCAGCGCCTCGTCCCAACCCATGGTCGCCGGCATGGGCGCGGTCTCGGTCCTGCTCGTCATCATCTGCCTGACCGTGATCGTCGCCTTCCTGGGTGGCCTGGGCGTCAGTTTCGGCATTGCCGCGGGCAGCCTGGCGTCGCGCGGCCCGACGCTGTGGACCATCGCCGGCGGCTCAGCCGGCGGGCTGATCGTCGGCGCCATCGTCAAACTCGTTGGCCTCGATGCCCTCAGCCTTTTGTTCGGCCAGTCGCCGGGCAATATCACCGGCGCCCCGGAAGGCGCGATCCTGGGCGCCGGCGTCGGCTTCGGCGCCTGGATGGCCGGACGGCCGGGCACAAAGCCGTCGCTGCGTCGCTTTGCGGTCATCGGCCTGCTCAGCGGTGGCGCCGCCGGCATCTTTGTCTTCCTGACCGGCGGGCGGATGATGGCAGGCAGCCTGTTCCTGCTCAGTCAGCACGTGCCGGCGTCGCGCCTGCGACTCGATCCTATCTGGAACGCCCTGGGCGAAACCACCTTCGGTCCGGTCAGCCGCCTGGTCACCAGCGGCCTTGAAGGCGCCCTGTTCAGCGGCTGCGTCGTCGCCGCCATAATGCTGGCAAAAAAGCTGCGTGCGTCTTGAGAAAGGCTCACCAGCGGCGTGGCAGCTCGACATTGATATGCGTGGCCGCCACCGCCGCCTGCCCGACGGCGACGCTGATCTGGTTCAGCCCGCTGACGACGTCGCCCGCCGCATATAGCCCCGGCACCGAGGTCTGCTGATAGGCGTCGGTCACCAGATTGCCGGCGCTGTCGCAGTCGGCGCCCAGGGCCAGCGCCAGACCGGATCGCGGCCGGCAGCCGAACATCGGATAGATGCTGTCGAAGACGTGCACCTGACCGTCGACCACCGCCGCGGCTTCGCCTGTCTCGCTGACCTTCAGCGCCGCCTGCGACGATTCCAGCAGGCCGATTCCCGCCTCGGACAGGCAGTTCTTCTGGTCGGTCGTCAGGCCGTCCTTCTCCATGACGTGGATCAGGGTCAGGTCGGCCGTGTAGGTCCTCAGGAAAAGCGCGTGCGCCATGGCGCCTTCGGTCCGCGCCATGATCGCCACCCGCTTGTCGATGATCTCATAGGCATCGCACACCGGGCACAGCCGCAACGCGCCTTTGGAAACCGCTGTCGCCCAGTTCGGCGTATCCATCCCGGCATCCGTAATGCCCGTCGTCAGGATCACCGTCCGCCCCATGACGCGCTCCGGCCCGAAACAGGCGGCGAATCCGCCTGCGTCTCGCTCCAGCGCATCCGCCAGGCCGTCAAATCGCGCCACTTCGTAGGCGGACAGCTGCGCGTTCAGCCGGCCCAGCAGGCTCAGGCCGGTTACGCCGTCCGGAAAGCCCGGGAAGTTGTGCGACACCGGAATAAGCTCGGCGCGGCTGCGGCCATTGTCGATCAGCGCCACCGAGCGCCGGAACCGCGCCATGTAAATCGCCGCCGTCAGACCCGCCGGCCCGCCGCCGATGATCAGGCAATCAAAGACCGGCGGCATATCTGTCACCCTGGCTGTTTCGAATAGGACCAACCTAGCGCGTCGGACATTTGGAAAGGATAGGGCAGGGCCCAGCCCGCATAATAAAATGGAAAATAGCCTTGCCTCGCCCCTGCCGGCTGATTCTCGAATCACCCCGTTGCCTGGCAAGGTCTAAGGCGAAAAAGGCGTTTTTTTGCGCTTGACTTCGAATTGATTTGTGTCCGGACGGCGTCAAAATACCTCAAAAACCCGCAAACCCTTAAAAAAACACGGTTTGCAGTGCAAAAACTCCGATTTCTGTTTTGACGCGCATTAATTTTTGGTGTCTCTATCCCGTCACCTGTTGGCGACTCAATGGTCGGTTCGAAACCGCAAACCCAATGGCTGCAACAGGGCGAATAGCCAACCGCCCGTACTCGGGTAAGGGAGAAACAGATATGACCAAAGCTGAACTGGTAGCCGCCATCGCGGAATCGGCTGGACTCACCAAGGATCAAGCCAAGAAGGCCCTGGACGCCTTCACCGACAGCGTCGTCGGCGCCCTGAAGAGCGGCGATGACGTCCGTCTCGTCGGTTTCGGCACCTTCCTCGCCGTCAAGCGCGAAGCCGGCACGGCCCGCAACCCGCGCACCGGCGAAACCGTGAAGCGTCCGGCCTCAGTCACGGCCCGCTTCCGCGTTGGCGAAGGCCTCAAGGGCGCGCTGAACGGCTAATCTGTTCGGATAGCCACTAAGGGCCATCCACACGTAATTCAGGGGACGTTTCCGGATACCGGAAACGTCTCTTGACTTTTCAGGGGGCACGCGGCAAACGGAGCCTCCTCCTGGAGAGGGCGATTAGCTCAGCTGGCAGAGCGGCTCGTTTACACCGAGTAGGTCGGCGGTTCGATCCCGTCATCGCCCACCACCAGGGTGCGAGGCACCCTGGACCCGGAATCGTGACGTCACGTGTGGCCAGGGCCGCATGCTCACGTCAGCCCAACTTTCGCGCTATAAATTGAGTCACCGAGCCGGAACCCGTGTGGCCCAGGCCTTCGCGGATGTCGTGGACAGTGTCCCGCGCCAGGATAATCTCGAAGCCTTCGAACGCCTCGACAAGCATGTCCAGTGACGTCAGATAGTCGACATCCTTCGGCCCGCCAGTGCAATAAGACAGTTGCGCGGCATTATAGCCTTCCAGCAGAAATACCCCGCCGGGCTTCAGCGCCGTCCGGATCGCGGCATAAAGCGGCGGCCGGTCGCGCGTAGACAGGTGGCAGAAGATCGACACCACGCCGTCCCAAGCGGCGGTCCCCATGTCATAGCGCGTGAGATCGGCCAGGACATAGTCAATCGCGACACCGCGCGCCCTGGCAAGACCCAAGGCCTTGGCCTGGCCTTCCGGCGAAAAATCAACGCCTTGTACCCGGCAGTTCTGTTCCGCCAGGAAGACGGCATTGCGCCCTTCGCCTTCAGCCAGGCTCAATACCCGGCCGCCAGGGCCGAACAGGCCGGCATGTTCGCGCAGGAAGTCGTTGGGCTCGGCGCCGTAAAGATAGGCTTCCTGCTTGTATCGCTCGTCCCAGAAGTCCGCTCCCGTAAATCCGGTCATGGTCACATTCCTTATCTGATTCAATAAATTGCCCGCATATCCTTACGAGTCTGGAAAAGTCTACAAGTTCAAGCTAACTTGAGGTCAAGGATAAAAAACGCAAGGCTTGCCCATGCTCGACATCGCCGAAGTCGCCAGACAGTCCGGCCTGCCGGCCTCGACCCTACGCTTCTACGAGGAAAAGGGCCTGATCGCCTCGATCGGCCGGCGCGGCCTGAAACGCCTGTTTGAAACCGCCGTGCTCGAGCGCCTCTCGCTGATCTCGCTGGGCCGCAAGGCCGGCTTTTCGCTCGACGACATCGCCGCCATGTTCGGCGTCGATGGCAGCGTGCACATCGATCGCATGACCCTGGCGGCCAAGGCCGACGAACTCGACCGCACGATTCGCCGCCTCAGCGCCTTACGCGATGGCCTGCGGCACGCCGCCCAATGCCCGGCGCCCAGCCATCTCGAGTGCCCGACCTTTCAGCGTCTGCTGAAGGGCGCCACAAAGCCGAAGCGCGCCTAATCCCTGCCGGTGCGCGCAATCTCGACGATTACATCCCCGGCCTGAAGCGCTTTCGCTTCCTCTTCCCAATAGCCGTGGATCCTGCCGCCACGGCACAGGCGCAGGCCCTTGCCGGTCGTAAGCGATTCAAGCGATTGGCCGGCTTCGTCGGCCGTAATTTCGCGCTCGCGCAGCACCACGCAGCCATCGGCTGAAGCCAGATCGGCAATATATTCGACCACGTGCCGGCCTTCCGAAGCCCGCGCCAGCAGGTGTCCACCCATGCTTACCGGATTGATGACGTTGTTGGCGCCGGCTTGCCGCATCAGGTCTTCGTTTTCGGTTGCGCGGACCGCGGCGCTGATCGACACGGTGGGATTCATCTGCCGCGCGCTGAGCACGATCAAAACGGTCGAATCGTCACGATGGGTCGATATGATGACCGCCCGGGCAGTGGCGATGTTGGCGGCAGCCTGTGTGGCGTTCACGGTCGCATCACCGACAATGCCAGTGACGCCGCGTTCTATGGCCGCGGAGATGCGGTGCTCGCTCTGATCGACGACGACGATGGTTTCGCACTTCTCGCCTTGGCGCAGCAGCTCATCGACCACCGATTCGCCGGTGGCGCCATAGCCGTAGATGATGATGTGGTCCTTCAGTGTTTTCCGAATCATGTGCGTCCGAAACTGCTCCCACGTGCTTTTGAGCACCAGCGTGTAGGCGGTGCCGAGAAAGATGATCCAGATAAACAGCCTGACCGGCGTCACGACAAAGGTATCGAACATGCGCGCCCGGTCGCTGACCGGCACGATATCGCCATAGCCGACGGTCGTAACCGTTATGGCGGTGAAATAGACGACATCGCTGAATGATACGTGGCCATCGATATTGTCCTTCAGTCCTTCGCGGTCCAGCCAGTGGCCGCCCATGGCAATGCCGACGAAGAGAAGGCACAGCATGGCCCGCACCCACAGCGACTGCCATACATTCATCTTTGGCTTGCGCTTCAGCACAAGCGGCAGGGTTACGGGCATATCGGTCGGCCGTCTGTTGAACGGCGGAATGCTAAGCAGATTGCTGCCGTCTTGCCAGTGTTTTTCAGAACACCAGATCCGTGCGCACGGGCAAGTGATCGGATCCCACCGGCGTCAACACCTTGAACTTGCCGGCCTTGACGCCCTTGGTCAGGACGTGGTCGATCTGGATCGCCAGCCACGGCCGGCCTTCAGGCCAGGTGTGGGTGATGCCCGACCCCGACGGCCACTGCATCCTGTTGGCCATCAGAGAGTTCAGGCTGCCTGACCACAGGGTGGCATTGAGATCGCCGGCCAGCACGACCGGCTTGGTTTCCCGCGCGATCCGCACCGCAAGGGCATCGAGATAGACGCGGTTGTCGACCGTCAGCACAGTGTTGGCCGGCGGCATGGGATGGGCGACATAGAGGACGAAGTCGCCGAAATCGGCGCGTGCCGCCGTCATGCCCCGCGTCCCCAATTCGAAGACCTCGGCTTTGAACGGGCGTTGGGCGTAGATGGCCACGCCGAATATACCGAGGTCGGGTCCGTAGCGGTAGGGATAACGATCCGACAATCCTTCCAGCGCCGCGATCCATTCCGGCGAGGTCTCGGCGGCGGCAAAAATGTCAGGCCCCTCGGCCTCGACCAGGGCCAGGACCTTGGCGTGCTCCGGATTGCCGGTCAGCACGTTCGAGAAAACCAGGCTGACAGGCTTTCCTTGCGCCTCGGCGGGCAGGATGGGCCGGTTGAATATCCGCCAGGCGACGGGCGCCAGGTTGACCGCCACGACCACGGCCGCCAGAGCGATCAGCCAGCGCTTCTTCAGCAGAACCGTCGCCACCAGCCCGGCAGTCGCCAGAATCAGAAACTGGATTCGAAACGGCGAGATCATGTCGCCCGGCCAGCCGCCGACAAACGCGACAAGGCTGGTGACCAACCCCACCGCCAGTCCAACAGCCATCAGATAACGCGCAGCCTTTTCCATTGTTTCCCCCAAACAAAAACCGCCAGCCTTATGAAAAGACTGGCGGTTTGACACCTATACCGTGCGATCCATTCCTAGAACTGGAAGCGCGTGCGCAGCGACAGGCTGTAGTTCTTGTAGGCTTCCAGATCCTGGTAATTGCCTTCCAGCGAGAAGTAGCTGTACTCGTTGTCGGTCGACAGGCGGAAACCGGCCACCGGCCCACCGCCGGTGATTTCGCCGCCGTTCAGCGTGAAGGCCGTGCCGCCCTTGAAGTTGGCGACCGTATCGCCCAGATCGCCGGCGACGCTCTGCTTCCAGCCAATCCACAGTTCCGGACGGATGAACCAGCGCGTATAGCTGACATTCACGAGCGCCTTGGCGCTTGCAATCTTCGAATCACGGCTGGCGACATCCAGGTTGAAGTAGTCGCCGCCACCGGTCTCGGACCGCTCTTCTTCGTTGAGACCGAAGAAGTCCGCCGTGAGCGCCGGCGTGACATTGAAGAAGCCGGCACGATAATCGACCGAGGCGCCGATACCGGCGCTGTACGAATAGCCGTTCCACTCCGATTCGGCGACATGCGCCACCTGCTTGCTCAACAGTTCGCGCGTCGATTCGAACTGCGCGAAACCGGCGCCGACATGGGCCCAGCCCTTGAAGCCGCCGCTGCGCATCCGCCAGTAACCGCCGATGGTCAGGTCCGACGCGACCAGGTCTTCGTTGCCGATGGCGAAGCTGTCGATCGGGGTCGTCGAGGTATAGGCCAGGTATACGCCGACCATCGACTTGTCGCCCATGGCGGTTTCACGGCCGCCGGCGAAGCTGAAGCCGGTCGCCTCGAAGCCCGCGGTGTCGCCGCGTTCGCGCTCGTTGCGGAAGCCGTATTCCTGCAGCCAGTACTGGCCGCCGTCATTGTTCGGAATGACGGTGAGGCTGCCCAACCCCTGCGTCAGCGATTCGTGGCCCTGGGCCAGGGTGATGGCGGTTTCGCCCGAATAGTCCGGCAGATACTGGTTATAGATCGGGTCGAAGGCGTCCTTGGTCAGGGTCGACATGATGGCCGCCGTCGCCGCGGCGTCCTGCTTGACCGCGTTCATGACCGGGAGGAAGGCGGCGTATTCGTTGTCCGTGAAACCGGCTTCGGCCTGGGTCTTCAGGCGGAAATTGGCCGACAACGTGGTCTTGGCCGCGTCGGTGGTCAGGTCGGCGTGATAGACATAAGGCGTACGGCCATCCAGGGTGGTAGCCATATTGCCGAGATTGATATTCGACGCCGTCATGACGGTGAAGCTCTGCGGCGTCAGCAGGACGTTGTTGAGCGCGATATTGAGCGTCGCGCCATTGTCGAAGACCGCCGTGCCGGTCGCCGCGAAGACCGGCGTCGTCGGGGCGGTAGTGTCGAGCGTAATGCCGAGCGTCGCCTTGTCACCGACATGCAGCGTCGTCAGGTTGAGCCGGGTTCCGGCGGTCAGGGCGGCGGCCGACGTGCCGCCGATATCCAGGGCAACCGTTCCCGTGCTCGACAGCTTGCCGAAATAGGTCGATGCGCCGGTCAGGATATAGCTGTTGGCGCCGGCGCCGAAGTCGATATTGCCCGAAATCGTGCCGCCGTTCTGGGCGATGGCGTCGCCGCCCGAACCCAGCAGGATGTCACCGACGATGAACGGGGCGGCAATGGCCTTGTCGGCGTCGGAATCGGTCGGCGCGGTATCGGTCTGGGTCAGGGTCAGGCCGACCGTGTTGGTCCGCGTGTCGATGGCGACCGGGCGATTGACGAGCGTGTCCGCGACGCCGTCGCCATTGTCGTCGCTGGCCGTGATCGTGGCGGCGATGATATTCTTGTTGTTAAGCGTGGTCAGGGTGTTCGACTGGTCGCGAATGGCGGCCGCATTGGCCGTCGAACCGGTTGCCGTTGCCTGGACCGATGATCCGGCGGCGATGTCGATGACGGCCAGGTTGGCGCCCGCGGCGATGTCGATGGCGCGGGCCGTCGTGCCGGCGCCGACCGTGGTATAGGTCGTGGTGCCGTTTGTCGTCGTTCCGGTCGTCACGGTCGCGATCGTGGCGCGGATGGTTCCCTTGTTGATGTCCAGGCGGGGCGTGCTGAGGCCCGCACCGACCAGGAGGCCCGTCGCGTTGCCGCCGCCCGACGTCGCGGAGATGACACCAGTGGTATTGTAGACGCCGATGCCGTTGGCGATAGTGACCGCCTGGCCCAGGCCGCCCAGTTGCACCGCCGTGCCGTTAATGCCCGTATAGACGCCCGCGCCGGTGATGCCGCCGCGAATCAGCAGGCCGTAATTTACGGCAGGCGGCGAAACGGCGGTCGAAGCATAGGTGACGCCGCCCAAGGTCGTCGCTGTCGTGGCGGACCCGATGCGCAGGGCAGGGGCAGAACCATAATTTGTAATGTTGGCGGTACCCTGATCACTGTCAACCTGGCCGTCCCCGTCCTCATCCGGGTTGCTATCGGCCGACGAGGTGTCGGTATCGACATTGTTGGCCTGGGCCGCACCGATGAGCACGCCCTTGGTATAGTTGCCCGACAGGCTGACGGTCGCGCCGCTCTGATACATGTCTTCCGGCGTGGCCATGACGGCCTTGAGCTGGTCGGCCGTCAGGGTCGACGGCGTGGCCGTCGCATAGCCCGACGACGAGTAGCCGCCGTCGATGATGACCGAACCGCCGAAGTCGCCGTTGAGGACGGCCACGGAGCTATCCTTGCCGTGCACGCCGATGGTGCCGGAAAGAATCACATTGCCGGTTGCACCGTTCTCAAGCGCGATGGCGGTATTGTTGTCGCCTTCCATGGCGATGGTGCCATCGGTCTTGAAGGCGCCGTCGATCTTGTTCTCGAAGCGCACGCCATAGGAATTATTGCCTTCGACCTTGATGGCGGCGGCGCTGGAGACCGTCACATTGCCGACAAACGGCGTTGTTCCCGTCGAACGGACGCCGTAACGGCCGGTGCCTTGCGCGAACGGGCCGTCCAGAACGCCGTCGCCCGTGTTCTTGCTGTCCGTGGCCGTATAATCGTCGGTGACCGTGATGGCGCCGCCAATCGTCAGGGTCGAGGTCCGGCCGCCGTCAATCAGGACCGCCGTCGAATTGTCGGCCGACTTCGCCATGTCGATGGCGCCGGTCAGGCTGACGGTATTGTTGGAATTCACCGTGATGGCGGTGCCCGAAGTCAGGGTAATCTTGCCGTTCGAATCAACCGTCAGGTCGCCGGTGGTCGTCGTATTGACGGGAGCGGTGGTGGCGGTCGAGATCGTCGTCGCGGCCAAGGCCTGTCCGGCGACAAGGCCCGTCAGGATAAGGCCCAGAGCTGTGGCGGACAGAAGCTGGTGTTTGCGCATGGTTTAAAAGCTTCCCTGAGGTGCTTAACTTCGGTTTTCATAGATACGGCGACGGCGGTCGCCGCATTCGCAAGTGTTGTGTGCGGTCTTCCTTAGCCTTATTTTCGCCGCCGGAAAAGCCCGCGCGCAACGCCTGACGTTACACGGGCCGGCAGCGCACACCCCGGCGTACGTTTACCCCACCCACAAGGCAGTCAGAATTTGAAAATAAAGAGGGCGTAATTATGTCCGCCGGCTGTCCGCACCGTCGCGAACGCGCATTTCGCCCGTGAAGGCGATCTGGCATTTTTTGAATTGTAAGGAAAGAAAGAGGAGGGAAATGCGGAGCCACCCGATTGCTTTTCAGCAGGGGTGGCGCGAGTGACGGGGCTCGAACCCGCGACCTTCGGCGTGACAGGCCGACACTCTAACCAACTGAGCTACACCCGCATTCCCTTGTCTCGATTGCGAAAGCGTGTCCGCCGTCGAGAGGTCGGCTTAGTATGCGGGGGCGGCCCGGCTGTCAAGCGCGATATCGCCAAACCTGTGAGTAATTTCCGGTTTTGTGTTTTTATTGCGAGTGATTTTCATATGCACAGCAAGGCCTGCGTGTTTTCGCCGCAATGCGTCCAAAAAACGGCGATAGCGGCGGAAAACTTGAAAATTTCATACCGCAAAGGTTTGAAGCGGAGAACCAACTGGTCTAATAGCAGGGTCGATTGAGTCCGTGGGCACGGTTAATGTCCACGCGGTCGCGCACACGTGCGCGGTATTGTAGAGGTGTCGAATGGATGCTGAGTTTACGAAATTCCTGCTGAACTATCTGCCGGTCATCATATTCTTCGGCATCGCGGCGGCGCTGGGCCTCGGTTTCATCATCGCCGCCCTGGTCCTGGCGCCCAAGGCGCCGGACACCGAAAAGCTGTCGGCCTATGAATGTGGCTTCAATGCCTTCGACAGCGCCCGCCAGAAGTTCGACGTGCGCTTCTATCTGGTGTCGATCCTGTTCATCGTCTTCGACATCGAGGCGGCCTTCCTGTTTCCGTGGGCCGTCACCCTGTTCGACATGGACATCTCCTCGATGCAGTACGCCTTCTGGACGATGATCATCTTCCTGGTCGAGCTGGCGCTTGGTTATGTATATGTGTGGAAAAAGGGAGCCCTGGAATGGGAGTGATTGTACCAGCAGGGCAGGCGGGCCGCTCGACGGTCGAAGGCTATAATCCCGACGTCCACGACAAGTTCTTCGAGCAGGTTTCGGCCGAGCTCAATGAAAAGGGTTTCCTGGTCGCTTCGGCCGACGACGTCATCACCTGGGCCCGTACGGGTTCCTTGATGTGGATGACGTTTGGCCTGGCGTGCTGCGCCGTCGAAATGATGCAGGCCTCGATGCCGCGTTACGACATGGAACGCTTCGGCATGGCGCCGCGCGCCAGCCCGCGCCAATCGGACCTGATGATCGTCGCCGGCACCCTGACCAACAAGATGGCGCCGGCCCTGCGCAAGGTCTACGACCAGATGCCCGATCCGCGCTACGTCCTGTCGATGGGCAGTTGCGCCAACGGCGGCGGTTATTATCATTATAGCTATAGTGTCGTGCGCGGCTGCGATCGCGTCGTGCCGGTCGATGTCTACGTGCCGGGCTGCCCGCCATCGGCCGAAGCACTGCTCTATGGCCTGCTGCAACTCCAGAAAAAGATCCGCCGCACCGGCGGCATCCGCCGCTAAGGGGAGCAACCATGTCCATCGAAAAGTTGCAGGCCCTGGCGGAACGAGCGCAAGCCGAGTTTAAGGAAGCGATTCTCGAAACGCGCCTTCAGTACGGCGAGCTGACCCTGACGGTTGAGCGCGAGCGCATCGTCGACATTCTGTCGAAGCTGAAGCGCGAGCCTTACCGCTTCCACCAGCTGATCGACCTGACCGGCGTGGATTACCCGAAGCGTGAACGCCGCTTCGACGTCGTCTACCACCTGCTGTCGATGACACAGAATATCCGCATCCGCATCAAGGTGACGACCGACGAGGCCGTGCCGGTGCCATCGGTCCGCGAAGTCTATCCGAACGCCGACTGGTACGAGCGCGAAGCCTTCGACATGTACGGCATGATGTTCTCGAACCATCCGGATCTGCGCCGCATGCTGACCGACTATGGCTTCCAGGGCCATCCTTTGCGCAAGGACTTCCCGATGACCGGCTATGTCGAGGTCCGCTACGACGAAGAGCAGAAGCGGGTGGTCTATGAGCCCGTCAAGCTGGTCCAGGAATATCGCAAGTTCGACTTCCTGTCGCCGTGGGAGGGTGCCGAATACATCCTGCCGGGCGACGAGAAGGCCAAGGCCGGTTAATAAGTTACTTGTCGTAGTGATAACAAGAGTTTGATGGGTAAAGGTTTTGTCCATGGCGGATGATCTGACAACGCAAGTGCAGCCGAAGGGTGAGGACGATCGTAAGTTCACGATCAACTTCGGGCCCCAGCATCCGGCCGCCCACGGCGTGCTGCGCCTCGTGCTCGATCTCGACGGTGAAATCGTCGAGCGCGTCGATCCGCATATCGGCCTGCTGCACCGCGGCACCGAAAAGCTGATGGAAAGCCGCACCTATCTGCAGAACATTCCGTACTTCGACCGCCTCGACTACGTGGCGCCGATGAACCAGGAACACGCCTTCTGCCTGGCCATCGAGAAGCTGCTGGGCGTCGAGGTGCCTAAGCGCGCATCCTATATTCGCGTACTTTATTCCGAAATCGGCCGCATCCTGAACCATCTGCTCAACGTTACGACCCAGGCCATGGACGTTGGCGCGCTGACTCCGCCGCTGTGGGGCTTCGAAGAGCGCGAAAAGCTGATGGTCTTTTATGAGCGTGCATCGGGATCGCGTCTGCACGCCAACTATATTCGCCCGGGCGGCGTCCACCAGGACCTGACGCCGGAACTGATCAACGACATCGAGGCCTGGTGCCGCTATTTCCCGAAGGCCCTGGCTGACATTGAAGCGCTGGTTACTGAAAACCGCATCTTCAAGCAGCGCAACGTCGATATCGGCGTGGTATCCAAGGAAGAGGCTTTCGACTGGGGCTTCACCGGCGTCATGCTGCGCGGCTCGGACGTGCCATGGGATCTGCGCCGTTCGCAGCCCTATGAATGCTACGACGAATTCGACTTCGACATCGTCGTCGGCAAGAACGGCGACTGCTGGGACCGTTATCTGTGTCGCATCGAAGAGATGAAGCAGTCCGTTCGCATCATGGAACAGTGCGTTGAAAAGCTTAAAGTGACACCGGGTCCGGTCCTGTCGACCGACCATAAGGTGACGCCGCCGCGCCGCGCCGACATGAAGAATTCGATGGAAGCGCTCATCCATCACTTCAAGCTTTATACCGAAGGCTTCAAGACGCCGGAAGGCGAAGTCTATGCCGCCGTCGAAGCCCCCAAGGGTGAATTCGGCGTCTACCTGGTGTCGGACGGCACCAACAAGCCTTACCGTTGCAAGATCCGCGCGCCGGGCTTCGCCCACCTGCAGGCCATGGACTGGATGAACCGCGGCCACCTGCTGGCTGACGTTTCGGCCATCCTGGGTTCGCTCGACATCGTGTTCGGGGAGGTCGACAGATGACGACCGAGCAGATGATGGCGCTTACGCTCGTTGGCGTCGTGTTCGCCGTCCTGGGCCTGACCATATATATCTCGCGTCCCAACTGGCCGTATCATACCGGCGGGGCGGGTGGCTATATCCGCGACCTGGTCATCTATACCTTCCTGCCGGCCCTGCCGGCCTTCGTTGCCGTGATCGGCTTCCGCGTCTACGCGATGCTGCAGCCGGTGAGCGTCGACATGACCGTCAACTATGTGCTGATCGGCGTGGCGCTGCTGGGCCTCGTCGTCATGCGCCGCATGCCCTTCGTGACGGCGGCGCAGAACCGGGTCCGCGCGGCGCGCGCGGCGCGCTATCAGGCGATGGGGTCATGATGAGGGGTGGATCGATTGTTTTTTCCCTGTTTTTTCGCGGCAAGCGGTGTAAAGCCCCTGTCGCTGACATGTGTATTGTGAG
Source organism: Asticcacaulis solisilvae (assembly GCF_017875235.1). Taxonomy (GTDB): domain Bacteria; phylum Pseudomonadota; class Alphaproteobacteria; order Caulobacterales; family Caulobacteraceae; genus Asticcacaulis; species Asticcacaulis solisilvae_A. The sequence continues at coordinate 181,528 of NZ_JAGGMI010000002.1, forward strand.
AGGCGCCTGATGGGTGTTCGTCGTCTAGCCAAGGAACAGCCGGCCAGTTTCGCCTTTTCGGCCGAAACGCTGGAAAAGGCCAACTGGTGGATCGCCAAGTATCCGGACTCGCGTCGTCAGAGCGCGGTCATTCCGATCCTGTGGCTGGTTCAGAAGCAGGAAGGCTGGGTTTCCGAACCCGCCATTACCGCCATCGCCAAGCTGCTCAACATGGCGCAGATCCGCGTCTTCGAAGTCGCGACCTTCTACACCATGTTCATGCTTGAGCCGGTGGGTTCGGCGGCCCTCATTCAGGTCTGCGGCACGACGCCGTGCATGCTGCGTGGCTCGGATGCGCTGCTCAAGGTCTGCAAGGACAAGATCGGCCCCAAGGACAAGCTGTCGGCCGACGGCAAGTTTACCTGGCAGGAAGTCGAGTGCCTGGGCGCGTGCTGCAACGCGCCGATGGCCCAGATCAACGACTACTATTACGAAGACCTGACGCCGGAAAACCTGGCCCAGATCATCGACGATTTCGCGGCGGGCAAATCCCCAAAGCCCGGCCCGTACAATGGCCGCCACACGTCGGAGCCGCTGGGCGGCGCAACGACGCTGTCGACGGCCAGCCTCTATGACGGCTCGGCGGCGAAACCCGTCAAAATCCCCAACGCACCCACGGCGGAGGCGCAAGCCTGATGGTCGGCATTCTCGAAGACAAGGACCGCATCTTCACCAACCTCTACGGTTTCCATGACTGGGGCCTCGAGGGCGCGAAGCAGCGCGGCGCGTGGAACTCGACCAAGGACATCCTGTCCTGTGGCCGCGAGTGGATCATCACCAACGTCAAGAATTCCGGCCTGCGCGGCCGGGGCGGCGCCGGCTTCTCGACCGGCATGAAGTGGAGCTTCATGCCCAAGGAGGTCAAGGACCGTCCGCACTATCTGGTCGTCAATGCCGACGAATCGGAACCCGGCACCTGCAAGGACCGGGAAATCATGCGCCACGATCCGCATCTGCTGATCGAAGGCTGCCTGATTGCATCGTTTTCGATGCAGGCCCACGCCTGCTACATCTATCTGCGCGGTGAGTATGTCCTTGAGCGCGAGCGCATGGAAGCCGCGGTCAAGCAGGCCTATGAGGCCAAGCTGATCGGCAAGAACAACATCCATGGCTGGGACTTCGACGTCTATATCCACCACGGCGCCGGCGCCTATATCTGCGGCGAAGAAACCGCGCTGCTGGAGAGCCTTGAAGGCAAGAAGGGCCAGCCGCGCCTGAAGCCGCCGTTCCCGGCCGGTTCGGGCCTCTATGGTTGCCCGACGACCGTCAACAACGTCGAATCGATCGCCGTTGTCGGCACCATCCTGCGTCGCGGTGCCGCCTGGTTCGCCGGTTTCGGCGCGCCGAACAATGCCGGCACCAAGCTGTTCTGCATTTCCGGCCACGTCGAGCGTCCGTGTAACGTCGAAGAAGCCATGTCGATCCCGTTCCGCCAGCTGATCGAGGATCACTGCGGCGGCATTCGTGGCGGCTGGGGCAACCTCAAGGCCGTCATTCCGGGCGGGTCGTCCGTGCCGATGATCCCGGCCGAACAGTGCGAAAACCTGCCGATGGACTTCGACAGCTTGCGCAACCTGCGTTCGGGCCTGGGCACCGCGGCGGTCATCGTCATGGACAAGTCGACCGACCTGATCCGCGCCATTGCCCGCCTGAGCTACTTCTACAAGCACGAAAGCTGCGGCCAGTGCACGCCGTGCCGCGAAGGTACGGGCTGGATGTGGCGCGTCATGGAACGCATGGTCAAGGGCGATGCCGATCCGTCGGAAATCGACACCCTGCTTGAGGTCACCACCCAGGTCGAAGGCCACACCATCTGTGCGCTCGGCGACGCGGCCGCCTGGCCGATCCAGGGCCTGATCCGCCATTTCCGTCCGGAAATCGAAGCGCGGATCGCCCAGTATCGGAACACCAAGGGCAATTACGCCGGCCATTCGGTCGCGGCGGAATAGGAGCAGGGACGATGCGCGGCAAGGTGCTTTCCTTCAACGGCTCCACAGGCCTGATCAGCGGCGATGACGGCCAGCGCTATACCTTCAGCGCGTCCGATCTCGGCGGGGACACGACCTATGTGCCGAAGGGCGCGACCGTCGACTTCGAAGGCAGCGACGGCATAGCGACAGGCGTCTATGTCATCGTCACCGGCATCGGCGAAAAGAATAAGTGGGTCGCGGCCTTGCTGTGCTTCTTCTTCGGCTGGTGCGGCATTCACAAATTCTATCTTGGCAAGACGGGCGCCGGCATCATCATGCTTTTGTGCGGCACCATCGGCTGGGTGATTATCCTGCCAGGCGCCGCCGTCGCCTTCATCAGTTTCATCGAACTGATCATCTATCTCGTGAAGTCCGAACAGAGCTTCTACGAAGACTATGTGGCGGGGAACAAGTCATGGTTCTGATGAATGAGATGAACCGCAAAAATCGCAATTGTATCCGCGTACTATCTGAGCAAGTTGAGGTATAACGGCATGGCCAAGGCAAAAGTCAATGGTGTGGAGGTCGAGTTCGACCCCGGCATGACCGTGCTTCAGGTGGCGGAGCTGGCGGGCGAGGAAATCCCGCGCTTCTGCTATCACGAGCGCCTGTCGATCGCCGGCAACTGCCGCATGTGCCTCGTCGAGGTGAAGCCGGGGCCGCCGAAGCCGCAGGCCAGCTGCGCGCTTCCGGCTGCCGAAGGCCAGGAAATCTTCACCAACACGCCGATGGTCAAGAAGGCGCGCGAAGGGGTGATGGAATTCCTGCTCATCAACCACCCGCTCGACTGCCCGATCTGCGACCAGGGCGGCGAATGCGACCTGCAGGACCAGTCGGTGGCCTATGGCAAGGCCGGATCGCGCTACGAAGAAAACAAGCGCGCCGTCGAAGAGAAGTATCTCGGGCCGACGATCAAGACCTTCATGACGCGCTGCATCCAGTGCACGCGCTGCGTCCGCTTCACGACCGAAGTCGCCGGCGTCACCGAAATGGGCATGATCTCGCGCGGTGAAAACGCCGAAATCACCTCCTATCTCGAACAGGCCGTGTCGTCGGAACTGTCGGGTAATGTCAACGACCTGTGCCCGGTGGGCGCTTTGACGCACAAGCCTTGGTCGTTCAACTACCGCCCGTGGGAACTGACCAAGACCGAGACGATCGACGTCCACGACGCCCTGGGTGCCCACATCCGCATCGATAATCGCGGTCCGGCCGTCCTGCGCGCCTTGCCGCGCCTTAAGGAAGACATCAACGAAGAGTGGCTTACCGACAAGTCGCGTTATGCCGTCGATGGCCTGGCGCGCCGCCGCCTGGACCAGCCCTTCGTCCGCAAGAACGGCAAGCTGGTCGCTGTGTCGTGGAACGAGGCGCTGGACGCCGTGGCTGAAAAGGTCAAGGCGACCGATGCCTCGAAGATGGGCGTCATCGCCGGCGACCTCAGCGACGCCGAGACCATGAAGGCCGCCCGCGACCTGTTCTATTCCCTGGGCGTCACCAATCTCGACTGCCGCCAGGACGGTGCGCGCGTCGGACCGTTCACCCAAGGCACACCGCGCGAATCGTGGCTGTTCAACACTGGCATTGCCGGCATCGAAGAGGCCGATGCCATCCTGCTGGTCGGCACCGACCTGCGCCACGAAGCCTCGCTGATCAATGCCCGCATCCGCAAGTCTTGGCTGAAGGGCGGCGTCGAGATCGGCGTCATCGGCGATGCGACGGACCTGACCTATGACTACACCCACGTCGGTGTCGGTCCGAAGGCCGTCAAGGATTTCAAGAAGCACGCCTTCCGCGAAACCCTGCGCACCGCCAAAAAGCCGGCCATCCTGGTCGGCCCAGGCGCGCTCAACGGGGAAGACGGCGGAGCGATCCTGCGTGAAATCGCCGAGATCGCTGACACCTGTGGGGTCATCAAGGACGGCTGGAACGGCTTTAACATCGTTCACACGGCTGCCTCGCGCGTCGCCGGTCTTGACCTGGGCTTCGTACCCGTCGGTGAGGCGCTCGACGCCTCGGCCATGATAAGGGGAGGGGTCGATCTCCTGTTCCTTTTGGGCGCAGATGAGTTCAACCCAAAGGATCTGGGCAAGACCTTCGTTGTCTATATCGGCAGCCACGGCGATGCTGGCGCTTCCGCGGCCGACATCATCTTGCCGGGCGCCGCCTATACCGAGAAGTCGGGCATCTACACCAATCTCGAAGGCCGCGTTCAGATCGCCGAACGCTGCGTTTTCCCGAAGGGCCAGGCCAAGGAAGACTGGGCCATCCTGCGCGCCCTGTCGGAACGCATCGGCAAGACCCTGCCGTACGACAGCCTGTCGCAATTGCGTGAGAAACTGATCACCGACCATCCGGTGTTCGGCCGAATCGACGTAAGGCCCGCGACCAAGATGTTCGACGTCCGCGGCCTCGGCGCCAAGGGCGACATCCGTGACCGCGTCTTCACGTCGCCGGTCACGGACTTCTACATGACCAACCCGATTGCCCGGGCCTCCGTCGCCATGGCGGAATGTTCGGCGTCGCGGCGCGGCAACGTGCCGGCCGCGGCGGAATAGAGGTAAGCGACTATGGAAAGTTTCTGGGGTTCTCCCGTTGGCTGGACGATCATTACCGTAGGGCAGACGCTCGCGGTGATCGTCGGCGTCATGGTGTCGCTGGCCTTCCTGCTGTGGGGCGACCGCAAGGTGTGGGCCGGCGTGCAGATGCGCAAAGGTCCCAACGTCGTCGGCCCCTTCGGCCTGATGCAGTCCTTCGCCGACTTCTTCAAGTTCGTGCTAAAGGAAGTCATCATCCCGGCCGGCGCCGACAAGGTGGTCTTTCTGCTGGCGCCGCTGATCTCCTTCGTCCTGGCCTTTGCCGCCTGGGCCATCATCCCGTTCGCCCCGGGCTGGGTCGTGTCCGACATCAATGTCGGCATCCTCTACCTGCTCGGCATCTCGTCGCTGGGTGTCTACGGCATCATCATGGGTGGCTGGGCGTCCAACTCGAAATATCCGTTCCTGGGCGCGCTGCGTTCGGCGGCACAGATGGTGTCCTACGAAGTCTCGATCGGCTTCATCATCGTCACCGTCATCCTGATCTGCGGCTCGATGAACCTCAGCGACATCGTCAACCACCAGGCCGGCGGCATCTGGAACTGGAACGTCTTTGGCGGCGGCTATCTGCCCCTGGCCATCATCATGATCCCGATCATGGTCATGTTCTATATCTCGGCCCTGGCCGAAACCAACCGTCCGCCGTTCGACCTGCCCGAAGCCGAATCCGAACTGGTCGCCGGCTATCAGGTCGAATATTCGTCGACGCCATACCTGCTGTTCATGATCGGTGAATACGCCAACATCGTCCTGATGTGCGCCATGATCACCATCCTGTTCTTCGGCGGCTGGTACTTCCCCGTGCCGTTGGACGGCTTAGGGATGCCTGACTGGCTGCTGACGATCATTTATCTTCTGACCTTCATCGGCAAGGTAGTCTTCTGGTTCGTCATGTTCGCCATCGCCAAGGCCATTGTCCCGCGCTACCGCTATGACCAGCTCATGCGTCTCGGCTGGAAGGTCTTCCTGCCTGCGTCCCTGGCCGCCGTCGTCATCGTCGCTGCTTACCGCGTTTTTGGAGGCACAATATGATCTCCCGCATCATCTCCGGCATCAAGGGCGCGCTGCTCCTCGACTTCGTCGGCGCCACCGGCCTGGCCATCAAGTACATGTTCCGCCACAAGGCGACGATCAACTATCCTTTCGAAAAGGGACCGATCAGCCCGCGCTTCCGGGGTGAGCATGCCTTGCGCCGCTACGCCAATGGCGAGGAACGCTGTATCGCCTGCAAGCTGTGCGAAGCCATCTGTCCGGCCCAGGCCATCACCATCGAGGCCGAGCCGCGCGCCGATGGATCGCGCCGCACGACGCGCTACGACATCGACATGGTCAAGTGCATCTATTGCGGCCTGTGCCAGGAAGCCTGCCCGGTCGACGCCATCGTCGAAGGCCCGAACTTCGAATTCGCGACTGATACGCGCGAGGAACTGCTCTACGACAAGCAACGGCTTCTGGCCAATGGCGACCGCTGGGAGCGGGAAATCGCCAGGGCGCTGGAACTCGACGCCCCGTATCGCTGAGGAATGTAAGCTATGAGCTTGATGGCAATTGCTTTTTATCTGATGGCAGCCTGCACCTGCGTCTCCGGTCTCCTGGTGGTGACCGCACGCAACCCGGTGCACAGCGTCCTGTTCCTCATCCTGTCCTTCTTCTCGGCAGCCGGCCTGTTCGTTCTCCTGGGCGCCGAGTTCCTGGCCATGCTGCTGATCGTCGTTTATGTCGGCGCGGTGGCGGTTCTGTTCCTCTTCGTCGTCATGATGCTGGATGTGGACTTCAACAAGCTGCGCAAGGGTTTCGCGACCTACCTGCCGCTGGGCGGTGCCCTGGCGATCGTCATCCTGCTTGAGCTGATCTTCGTCAACATCGCCGTGGCGAACAAAGGGGCCGCCGCCGGCAACCTGCCGCACTACAGCGCGGCCAAGAGCAATATCCGCATGATCGGTGAGCAGCTCTACACCACCTACGCCTACCTGTTCGAAATGGCGGGCTTCGTCCTGCTGGTCGCCATGATCGGCGCCATCGTCCTGACCCTGCGCCACCGCACCTACGTAAAGCGTCAGGACATCCACGCCCAGGTCACGCGCCGCCGCAAGGATGCGGTCGCCGTGGTCCCCGCCAAATCCGGAGAAGGAATCCAGGAATGACGCCCGATATTGGCCTTGCCCACTTCCTGGCCGTTTCGGCCATCCTGTTCACGATCGGTGTCTTCGGCATCTTCGTCAACCGCCGCAACATCATCATCATCCTGATGTCGGTGGAACTGATCCTCCTGGCCGTGAACATCAACTTCGTGGCCTTCTCAAGCTACCTGCACAACGTCCAGGGCCAGGTCATGGCCATGTTCGTTCTGACCGTCGCCGCGGCCGAAGCCGCCGTCGGCCTGGCCATCCTCGTGACCTTCTTCCGTAATCGCGGCGACATCGCCGTCGATGACGCCAGCATGATGAAAGGATAATCGTCGTGCTTTCCACTCACGCCGTCGCCGAAATCGCTCACGCGGCCGCACCCGTTGGTGCGCTGTCGTCCGGCGCGGCCACGCTTGTTACCGTTGCCGTGTTCGCGCCGATCATAGGCGCGGCCATTGCCGGCTTCTTCGGCCGCCGCATCGGCAATATCCCGTCGCAGGCGGTGACGACCGGTCTTCTGTTCCTGTCGTGCATCCTGGCCTGGACCAACTTCATTGCCCACACCTGGGGCGGACAGGCTGACTTCACCGTCGAAATCCTGCCCTTCATCAATATCGGTGACTTCCAGTCGGCCTGGTCGATCCGCGTCGATGCCCTGTCATCGACCATGCTGATCGTGGTCACCAGCGTGTCCTCGCTGGTCCACCTCTACAGCTGGGGCTATATGGCCGAGGACGACTCGCGCCCGCGCTTCTTCGCCTACCTGTCGCTATTCACCTTTGCCATGCTGGCGCTGGTAACCGCCGCCGACTTCATGCAGCTGTTCTTCGGCTGGGAAGGGGTGGGCCTGGCCTCGTACCTGCTGATCGGCTTCTGGTTCCATAAGGACAGCGCGTCTTCGGCCGCCATCAAGGCCTTCGTCGTCAACCGCGTCGGCGACTTCGGCTTCGCGCTGGGCATCATGACGGTCTTCTGGCAGTTCGGCACCATCAACTTCGCGGAACTGTTCCCGCAGATCGCCGCCTATCAGGGCAAGGGCTGGGAATTCCTCGGCCAGACCTTCTCGGCGCTCGACCTTGCCGCCTTCCTGCTGTTCATCGGCGCCATGGGCAAGTCGGCGCAGTTCTTCCTGCATACCTGGCTGCCGGACGCCATGGAGGGCCCGACGCCCGTGTCGGCCCTGATCCACGCCGCCACCATGGTCACCGCCGGCGTCTACATGGTCTGCCTGCTGTCGCCGCTGTTCGAATACGCCCCCCAGGCCAAGATGATCGTCGCCTACATCGGCGCCATCACCGCCATCTTCGCGGCCTCGATCGGCTTCACGCAGAACGACATCAAGCGCGTCATCGCCTATTCGACCTGTTCACAGCTCGGCTACATGTTCTTCGCCGCCGGCGTCGGCGCCTATCAGGCGGCCATGTTCCACCTGTTCACGCACGCCTTCTTCAAGGCGCTGCTGTTCCTGGGCGCCGGTTCGGTCATCCACGGCATGCACCACGAACAGGACATGCGTAAGATGGGCGGCCTGGCCAAGTACCTGCCTGTCACCTATGCCGTCATGACCATCGGCACCATCGCCATCACCGGCCTCGGCATCCCCTATACCCAGATCGGCTTCGCCGGTTTCTTCTCGAAGGACGCCATCATCGAAAGCGCCTGGGTCATGCACAATACCCCGCAAGGCATGTTCGCCTTCTGGATGGGCATCCTGGCCGCGCTCCTGACCTCCTTCTACAGCTGGCGCCTGGTCGCCATGACCTTCTGGGGCAAGAAGCATTGGGAACATGGCCATGACGATCACCATGCGCACGACGCGCACGGCCATGATGCCCACGCGCACGACGACCATGCCCATGACGACCATGCTCATGGCCATGGCCACGCCCATACGCCGCACGAAAGCCCGGCTGTCATGCTGATCCCGCTGGTCGTCCTGGCCGTAGGTGCGGTTGCCGCGGGCTTCGTCTTCGCGCCATACTTCATCGGCGACCACGCGCACGACTTCTGGGGCCACGCCATTTTCACGGCCGCCAACAACCACGTCATGCACGACGCCCATCACATCAAGGAAGCCTGGGTGAAGTTCGCGCCGCTCGTCGTCACGCTGCTCGGCATGGCACTGGCCTGGTACTTCTATATGGCTCGTCCGAACCTGCCCAAGAAGATGGCGGCCAACGAAGGCCCCATTCATACCTTCCTGTACAACAAGTGGTTCTTCGACGAGATCTACGACTTCATCTTCGTCAAGCTGGCCCGCTGGCTGGGCGACGTCTTCTGGAAGATCCTCGACGTCAAGATCATCGACGGCCTGGGCCCGAACGGCGCGGCCTGGACGGCGCTCGCTTCGGCCAAGAAGCTGGTCAAGACCCAGACCGGCTACGTGTACCACTATGCCTTCTTCATGTTCCTCGGCATCGCAGGTCTCCTGACCTGGGTTGTGTTCGGAATGGCGCATTAAGGGGAGATGACGGAACCAATGCTACCTGCCATTCCAAATATCCTCAGCCTCACGACCTTCCTGCCGTTGTTCGGCGCGATCGTCATCCTGGTCATGCGCGCCATGGCCCGCAAGGACGACAGCGAGGTCATCGCCCGGAACGCCAAGTGGATCAGCCTGTGGACCACGCTGATCACGCTCGTGCTCAGCGTCCTGATGGTCCTGGCCTTCGACAAGTCGACCTCGAACTACCAGTTTGTTGAACACTATAAGTGGTTTGGACCGATCTCCTACCACATGGGCGTCGACGGCATTTCGATCCTGTTCGTCCTTTTGACCGCCTTCCTGATGCCGATCTGTATCGCGGCGTCGTGGGACAGCATCAAGGTCCGCATCACCGAATACATGGTCGCCTTCCTGATGCTGGAGACCCTGGTCATCGGCGTCTTCACCTCGCTCGACCTCTTCCTATTCTACATCTTCTTCGAAGGCGGCCTGGTCCCGATGTTCCTGATCATCGGCATCTGGGGCGGCAAGGATCGCGTCTACGCGGCCTATAAGTTCTTCCTCTATACACTCCTGGGCTCGGTCCTGATGCTGGCGGCCATGCTGTACCTCGTCACGACGCTGGGCACAGCCTCGATCCCGGAAATGACCGCAAAGCTGGCGGCCGCGCCGCTGCCGGTCGATGTCCAGGGCTTCCTGTGGTTCGCCTTCTTCGCGTCGTTCGCCGTCAAGATGCCGATGTGGCCGGTCCACACCTGGCTGCCCGACGCCCACGTCCAGGCGCCGACAGCGGGTTCGGTCATGCTGGCAGGTATCCTCTTGAAGCTCGGCGGCTACGGCTTCATCCGCTTCAACCTGCCGCTCTTCCCGGATGCGTCCGAGATGTTCGCGCCGCTGGTCATGGCCCTGTCGGTCATCGCCGTCGTCGTCACCTCGCTGATCGCCTTCCGCCAGACCGACATCAAGAAGCTGATCGCCTATTCATCAGTCGCCCACATGGGCTTCGTGACCATGGGTATCTTTGCCGGTAACGCCGTCGGTATCCAGGGCGCCGTCTTCCAGATGATCAGCCACGGCCTGATCTCGGGCGCGCTCTTCCTGTGCGTCGGCGTGGTCTACGACCGCTGGCACACGCGTGAGATCGCCTTCTACGGCGGCCTGACCAAGCTGATGCCGCACTTCGCCTTCGTATTCCTGCTATTCACCATGGCCAATGTCGGCCTGCCGGGCACGTCGGGCTTCATTGGTGAAATCACCACCATGACCGGCGCCTATCAGTGGGGCACCTGGGTGGCCTTCGTGGCGGCTTCGGGCGTTATCTTCTCGGCCGTCTATGCGCTGGTGCTGTATAAGCGCGTCATGTTCGGCGTCGTCACCAATGATGAGCTCAAGAAGTATCCGGACCTGACGGCGCGCGAAGTCGCCCTGTTCGTGCCGCTGATCGTCGGCACGATCGCGCTCGGCGTCTATCCGGCCTTTGTTTTCGACTTTACGACGACCAGCATCGACGCGCTCGTTGCCGGTTACCGCGCCGCTATCGGCGGATGAGGACCTAAGATGGATTTGAACCTGTCTCTCCAGCTTTCGATACCGGAACTGATCCTCGGGATCAGCGCCGTCCTCATCCTCGTCTTCGGCGCCTTCCGCGGCGACAAGGGCATGACCTCGGTCAGCGCGCTCTGCGGCGTTGCCCTGATCGCCGCGGCATTTGCCGCCGCTTTCTCGGCCTTCGGCAAGGGCTATAACGGCTCGCTGGTCGTCGACGGCGTCGCCGTTTTCGCCAAGGTTGCCATCTATATCGCCGGCCTGTTCATCATTGTGCTGGGGCAGGGCTATTTCGACCGGCTGAACAACCGCCGCTTCGAATTCCCGATCCTGATCCTGCTCGCCACGCTGGGCATGAGCGTCATGGTGTCGGCGGGCGACCTGATCGCGCTGTATGTCGGCTTGGAACTGCAATCGCTGGCCCTCTACGTCCTGGCGGCCTTCCGCCGCGATGACGCCCGCTCGTCCGAAGCCGGCCTGAAGTACTTTGTGCTGGGCGCCTTGTCGTCGGGCCTTCTGCTCTATGGCGCGTCGCTGATCTACGGATTCTCGGGCTCGATGAACTTCGTCGAAATCGCCCGCTACACGGTGGCAAACCCCGGCGTCGGCCTGATTTTCGGCCTGGTCTTCCTGATCTCGGGCCTGGCCTTCAAGGTCTCAGCCGCGCCCTTCCATATGTGGACGCCCGACGTCTACGAAGGCGCACCGACCCCGGTCGTCGCTTTCGCCGCCGGCGCGCCCAAGTTCGCCGCCATGGTTCTGCTGGCCCGCGTCCTGCAAACCGGCTTCGAAGGCTCGGAGCATTCGTGGCAGCAGGTCATCCTGGCCCTGTCGGTCCTGTCTTTCCTGGTCGGCGGCCTCGGCGGCCTGATGCAGAAAGACTTCAAGCGCCTGCTGGCCTATTCGTCGATCGCCAATATGGGCTATGCGCTTCTGGCCATCGCCGCTGGCCAGAGCGGGGTCGCCGCGCTCCTGCTGTTCTTCGTCATGTATATGATCGACACCTTAGGCCTGTTCTCGGCCCAGATGGCGCTCAAGCGCAATGGCGAACCGGTCAGCCGCATCGACCAACTGGCTGGCCTCGCCAAGCTCAACATGCCGCTGACCATCGCGATCACGGTCCTGGCCCTGTCGGTTCTCGGCATGCCGCCGCTGTCGGGCTTCTGGAGCAAGTACTTCGTCTTCGGCGCCGCCATCCAGGGCGGGCTGTGGGGCTTTGCCGCCGCCGGCCTGGTCGCCTCGGTGATCGCCGCCTTCTACTACTTGCGCATCCTGAAGCTGATGTGGTTCGATGCTCCGCCGTCGGATCTCGACGCGGCGCCGGCCGAAGCCAAATGGATATCGTATGCGTCGGCGGCTTTTGCCTTCCCCGGCGTGGCGATCTTCCTGTGGCTGGCCTATGACGTCGCCCAGCGCGCCGCCATCGGCTTCGGCAGCTGAGAAGGGTGACGGCGCGATAGATGGCGAAGTTTGAAATCTTCGACAGCCTGCCGTCAACCCAGAACCTGGCTCTGGCGCGCGTGCGCCTGGGGCCCACCGAGCCCGGCTGGATCCTCGCCAAGGAGCAGACCAAGGGTGTCGGCCGTCACGGCAAGACCTGGGTCGGCACCAAGGGCAACTTCATGGCCTCGCGCTACGAGGTCATGGAGATCGATGTCCGCCATGTCCCGCAACTCTCCTTCGTCACGGCGCTGGCGGTCTATGAGATGTTGCGGCCGATTGTGCCCGATACCGACAAGTCGATGCGCATCAAATGGCCGAACGATGTGCTCCATCGCGGCCGCAAGCTGTGCGGCATCCTCGTCCAGACCGAGACGACGCCTGATCCCAATCGCCTGGGCGTCGTTATCGGTATCGGCCTCAATCTGGCCGCCGCGCCGATCTTCGAAGACTATCTGACCGTTTCCTTGCGCGAGATCAGCCCGCAGGCCAAGGGGCTCGACGCGGTGGCCTTGCTGCACAAGCTGAACGGCCATCTCGACGGCGTCATCAACCTGTGGCGTGAAAAGGATTTCAGCAAGCTGGCGGCCGCCTGGCTGGAGCGCGCTTACGGCAAGGATCGCATCCTGACGGTCGACAATGATGGAGTGAAAACGGTCGGCCGAATGAAGGGCCTGGACGACTACGGCGCGCTGGAAATCGTCGGCGAGGACGGCAAGGTCTACACCATCACCGGCGGCGACATTACCTATAGCGCCGCCACGCCGGCCTAAAGTCCGCGTCTTAGTTTCGGAAAATCGTCATGCTTCTGGCCATTGAACAAGGCAACACCAATACGCTGTTCGCGCTGCACGATGGCAAAGCCTGGGTCGCACAATGGCGCACGGCCACGGAGACGACGCGCACGGCCGACGAATACGCCGTCTGGCTTTATCAGCTGCTCAACATGCACGGCTTTGACTTCAAGGCGATCGACGACTGCATCATCTCGTCGGTCGTGCCGCAGTCGCTGTTCAACCTGCGCACCCTGGTCAAACGTTACTTTCACAAGACGCCCTATGTCATTGGCGAAAATACGCATCTGTGCATCGACATCCGCATCGAGAAGCCGTCCGAAGCCGGCGCCGACCGCCTGGTCAACGCCGTCGGCGGCCACATCCAGTATGGCGGCCCGCTGATCATCATCGACTCCGGCACGGCCACGACCTTTGATGTCGTCGCAGCCGATGGCGGCTGGGAAGGCGGCGCCATCGCGCCCGGCATCAATCTTTCCATGCAGGCCCTGCACAAGGCGGCGGCCAAGCTGCCGCGCGTCGCCATCGAAAAGCCGGCCAGCGCCATCGGCAAGGACACGGTCACGGCCATGCAGTCCGGCGTATTTTGGGGCTATGTCGGCTTGATTGAATACCTCGTGAACGCTATTGAGGCGGACTACGGCCAAAAGATGTGTGTCATCGCCACCGGTGGGGTGGCGTCTCTGTTCGAAGGGGCGACGGACAGGATCGATCATTTTGACCATGATCTGACCCTCAGGGGTCTCCTGGAAATCTACAAGCGTACGCTCTCACAAAGATAAAAATGAAAAATAACAACGAACTGGTGTTCTTGCCGCTCGGCGGCTCGAACGAAATCGGCATGAATCTGAACCTCTACGGGTTCGGCCCGGCGCACGACCGCCAATGGATCATCGTCGATATCGGCGTCACCTTTGGCGACCTGACGACGCCGGGCATCGAGGTCATCGTACCCGATCCGGAATTCCTGCAGGGCGAAACCATTCTCGGAATCGTGCTGACCCATGCCCACGAAGACCATATCGGCGCCATCGGCTGGCTGTGGGAAAAGGTCAAGGCGCCGATCTACGCCACGCCGTTCACCGCCTATCTGGTGCGTGAAAAGCTGCGCGAGGCCGGCGCCGACGACGCCGAAATCCGCGAAGTACCGCTCAATGCCAACCTGAAACTGGGTCCCTTCGATATCGACTATGTCACCCTGACGCACTCGATCGCCGAGCCGAACGGCCTGGCGGTCAAGACGGCTTTGGGCACCGTGTTCCACACTGGCGACTGGAAGATCGACGAAGAGCCGATCACGGGTGAGCCGACCGACGTGGAAGGCATCAAGGCCATGGGCGACGCCGGTGTGCTGGCCATGGTGTGCGATTCGACCAATGTCTTCGTCGAAGGCCGTGCCGGCTCCGAAGCCGGGGTCCGCGACGAACTGACCAAGTTGATCAAGACGCTGAAGAAGCGTGTGGCCGTGGCGTGCTTTGCCTCCAATGTGGCGCGTGTCGATTCGGTCATGCGTGCTGCCATGGCCTGTGGCCGTCAAGTCTGCCTGGTCGGGCGCTCGATGCACCGGATCACGGCCGCGGCGCGCCATGTCGGACTGCTGGAGGGTATCCCCGAACCGATCAGTGAAGGCGAGGCGGCCAGCCTCAAGCCAAACCAGATCTTGTATCTGTGCACAGGATCCCAGGGCGAACCGCGCGCGGCCCTGTCGCGCATCGCCGACGGCAACCACCCGCAGGTCAAGCTCTCTGAAGGCGACGCCTGCGTTTTCTCGTCGCGTGTTATCCCGGGCAATGAAATCTCGATCCGCTCGTTGCAAAACCGCCTGTCGGACCTAGGCGTCGAAATCCACACCGAACGCGATCATCCCGGCATTCATGTCTCCGGCCATCCCTGTCGCGACGAACTCAAGGAGATGTACGGCTGGGTGCGTCCGATGATCGCCGTGCCGACTCACGGCGAACGCCGCCATCTGCTCAAGCACGCGGCTTTGGCCGCTGAACTCGGCGTCAAGCATCAGGTGACGCCGCGCAATGGCGACATGGTACGCCTGGCACCCGGCCTGCCGGAAATCATCGATGAAGTGCCGTCGGGCCGTCTGTTTGTCGACGGCGGCATCCTGGTGCCGGAAGCTTCGGAAGCTCTGCGCGAACGGCGTCACGCTTCGCACAATGGCATGATCTTCGTGGCGTTCGCGCTCGACGCCAAGAACCGTCTGGCCTCGATCGTCGATGTCCGGGGTCTGGGCCTGGCGTTCGAGAACGAGGACACGATTTCCGACCAGCTCGAGAAGATGTGCGATCTCGTCGAAAAGGCGGTGAGGGGCATGCCGGCCGAAGCCCGCGACGAGGACGAAGCCGTCGAAATCACCGTCGCGCGGGTCGTCAAGAAGGCCGCCCAGAACATCTGGGACCGCCGCCCGATCGTCGAAACCATCATTCTGCGGCTCTAAAATCCTTCTATTTTCAGGAGAAAAGACCGCTTCGCCACAAACGCGAAAAGGGCTGTGTCTAGTCGCCAAAAATCAATATTGATTCAAGCCATTTTGAGTTGAGATGTTAACCTCAGCCATTAGCTATACGGGGAGGCCTATATATCTGTAGATATTAAGAAAACAGGTTATTCCACGGTGAATTTCAATATTGATAGGCCATTTTGCGTTTCGCCAAAAAAGAAGCGCCAGCCAAAGCCAGCGCTCTAATTCATTGCTTTTGATGAATTTTTACGACTTTACGAGGACATAAGATCCGGGCGCGTCCATGATCGGCGCCATCTTGCCCTTGGCCGGATCGCGCGCCGGGATCATCTTGCCTGAACGCTGATGCAGCCACTCCGCCCAATGCGGCCACCACGAGCCGGGATGCTGCTCAGCGCCAGCCAGCCATTCCTCGAACGTGTCGGGATGGCTGTCATTGAGCCAGTGCATGTATTTCTGCGCGGCCGGAGGGTTGACGACGCCGGCGATGTGGCCGGAGCCGGCCAGGACGTAGGTCACTGGCCCGCCAAAAAGTTTCGAGCCCTTGTAGACGGAGGCCGGCGGAGCGATGTGATCCTCGCGTCCGGCCTGTTCGTAGATCGGGATGGTCACCTTCTTCAGGTCGATCTTGACGCCGGCGATCATCAGATTGCCTTCGGTAAGGGCGTTCTCACCGTAGAACTTGCGCAGGTAGAACATGTGCAAGGCCTTGGGCATTCGCGTCTGGTCGGCGTTCCAGCACAAGAGGTCGAACGGCGCCAGATCCTTGCCCATCAGGTAGTTGTTGACGAAGAAGGACCAGATCAGGTCGTTGGCGCGCAGCGAGTTAAAGGTGTCGGCCATGGCCGAGCCGGGCAGAACGCCGCCAGCGGCATCCATCTGGCGCTCAAGCTCCTTCAGCCACGATTCGCTGGTGAACAGCAGCAGGTCGCCGGCTTCGGAGAAGTCGTGCTGGGCGGTGAAAAAGGTCGCCGAACCGATTGATTTATCGTTCTTTTCGGCCATGTAGGCGAGGGCACAGCCCAGCAGCGTCCCGCCGATGCAGTAGCCGACCGTATTGACCGTCTTGACGCCCGTCTGCGCCTTGACCTTCTCGACAGCGTCGATAATGCCGCCGAACATATAGTCTTCGAAGGTCGTGTCCTTCATCGACGCATCCGGATTGACCCAGGCGGTCAGGAACACGGTGAAACCCTGGTCGGTCAGCCAGCGGATCAGCGAGTTTTTCGCCTGCAGATCAAGGATATAGAACTTGTTGATCCATGGCGGGAAGATGAGCAGCGGCGTTTCGCGCACCTGTTCGGTCGTTGGCGCGTATTGCAGCAGTTCGAAATAGGGGCCGCGATAGACGACCTTGCCTGGCGTGGTGGCGACGTTTTCGCCGACCTTGAAGCGGCTGTAGTCCGCCTGGCTGATCTTCAGCTTGCCGTCGCCGCGCTCCAGGTCCTCGGCGAACTTCTCCATGCCCTTGACCAGGCTTTCGCCATTGGTGTCCATCAGGGTCTGCAAGGCCGCCGGATTGGACATCAGGAAGTTCGACGGCGACATGGCGTCGGTCAGAAGCTTGGTGAAGAATTCGGCGCGGCGCTTGACCTTGGGATCGACGCCCTCGGCGGACGAGATCAGCTTGTTGATCCAGTTCGACGACAGCAAATAGGACTGTTTCATCATGTCGAAGACGAGGTTCTGTTCCCAACGCGGATCGGCGAATCGCTTGTCAGCGGGCTTACCCGCAGGCGCGGCCTCAGCGCCCAGCATCTTGCGCGACATGTCGCCCCACAGCTGGAAATAGCCGGTCATAAGCTCGCTTTGCGCCTCGAGGAGCTTGTCGGGTTTCTGGACCAGCGAGTTCATGATCTCGGTCATGGCTGGCGCGACCTGGAACGGATCGACGGGGGCTGCGCCCGCGGCTGTGTCGGGTTGCTTGAAAACCGTCTTGGCCAGGGCGCTCTGGGCCGTCATCGCCGCCTTGGCCAGGTTGACTGACAGGGCTTCGAGCTGGCGCATGTTTTCATTATCGAAGCGCGGCATGTCCGGCGGCTGCTGCGGCCTCGCCGATTCGGCAGGGTTAGGCTGGGGTTGCGGCTGGGGCTTTGCTGCGGCCGGCTTTGCCTTGGGCGTCAAAGCCGCGGGCTTGGCTGCCTTCACCACCGGCGCCTTCGCGGGCGCTGGCTTAGCTGTCTTGACCGTGGCGGCGACCGCCTTGACCGGAGCCGCTTTTTCCTTGGTTGCAACAGGTTTCGCCGCGTTCGTCGCCGCGGCTTTCGCAACCGACGCCTTCGTAACCCTAGCCTTAGCGGGTTCGGCGTTTTTGGCGGGCGTCTTTGTGGCCGGTTTTGGCGCGACAGTCTTTTTGGCTACGGACGGTTTGGCGGGCGGCTTGCTCATTCGGCCTCTTCAGACACAATCGATTTGAAAGATGTTATCGGCGGCAATCCAGTCGCTTCACGGGCGAAAATCAATACACATTATATTTTTCTTGTTTTCCTGCGGTTGAACCCGCTAATTTGCGGCCAGTCTGCGGAGCCCTTCCATGCGCGCCATCTTCGTTTTCATCGCCGTCGTCTGCTGTGCCGCCCCCGCCATGGCGTTCGCGCAGGACGCCGCGACGACGCCGGCCCCGTCGCGCGGGCTCGACACCATGCCGCGCTGGTCGGAATTCCCCGCGCCGCCGACGGATGTGCCGACAGCCGCCGAAATCAAGCGCCGCGTCGAAGCCGAAAAGGCCAAGCAGCGTCAATTGAATGCCGAAGTCTCGGCGCTCGTCTGGGACAAGCAGGAGCCGGAAGTGATCGCCGGCGCGGCGCGCCAGGAAATCGCCAGTACCCTGCCTGCGCCGGCCGATGAGATCCTGACGCCCGAAGAGCTGCAGGCCTTTGTCGCGAAGCTTCGCGCCCAGGCCGTGCCGCCGCCCGTCGCCGACTAAGCTGCGTTTTTTGGCGCATCGGCTATTCAGCGCCCCTGCACTCTGCTAACAGTTGCGCGCCTGTCTTTGCGCGGTATACCGAACGTTGTTTCGGCGTAATATTGCGTCAAACCATGGGTGAAATCATCACGTTGCGCACCATATCAAAGACGCGGCGGATGTGAGGAAACCGCAAAAGGCCCAAGATAAGCATAATGCCCGAAACGCTTGAACTGAATAGAAAAACCATGCCGGACGCCGACGCCGCCAGAGAATTCGCCCTTAGTCTCGATATCGTCCGTGTCGCCGAAGAAGCGGCCATCGCCAGCTTCGCCCAGATCGGCCGGGGCGACGAAAAGGCCGCCGACCAGGCCGCCGTCGACGCCATGCGCACGGCGCTCAACGCCATTGATATGGACGGCCGCATCGTCATCGGCGAAGGCGAACGCGACGAAGCGCCCATGCTGTATATCGGCGAAAAGGTCGGCACCGGCAAAGGTCCAGCCATCGATATCGCGCTCGATCCGCTGGAAGGCACGACCCTGGCCGCCAAGGCCATGGCCAATGCCCTTGCCGTCATCGCCTTCGCGCCGCGCGGCGGCCTGCTGCACGCGCCCGACACCTATATGGACAAGATCGCCATCGGTCCGGGCTATGCGCCGGGGATCGTCGATCTCGATGCTTCACCCGAAGACAATGTCCGCGCGCTCGCAAAAGCCAAAGGCGTCGATGTCTCGGAGATCGTCGCCTGCGTGCTTGACCGGCCGCGTCATGACCGCATCATCACCTCGCTGCGCCAGGCCGGCGCGCGCGTCCACCTGATCACTGATGGGGACGTCGCCGGCGTCATCCACACCGCCCAGCCGGAAACCGGCATAGACATATATATAGGGGCAGGGGGCGCACCCGAAGGCGTGCTGGCCTGCGCCGCGCTGAAATGCGTCGGCGGTCAGTTCCAGGGCCGGCTGATGTTCCGCAATGACGCGGAACGCCGCCGCGCCGAAGCCATCGGCCTGACCGATTTCGACCGGAAGTACGATCTCAACGACCTGGTCAGCGGCGACGCGGTCTTTATCGCCACCGGCGTGACGCACGGCGCCCTGCTGCGGGGCGTACAAAAAGAGACGACCCTGTCAGGCGCCACTTTCATGACGACCGAAAGTCTGGTCATGATGTCCAAGACCCATACCGTGCGCAAACTATCGATGCGCCGCCCCTTGAAGGTATGATGAGCGCGGCCGGAACCGTAGTATCTTCCAATGAGGGCCCCGCGTCCTATCTCGGCGTGGTGCGTTCCCTGACCGGGCGCGGCTGGCGCGACAGGCTGGACGGCGCCGGCGTGTCACAGGCGGCTTTACGCGACATCACCCAGCGCATGGCGTTGATGGAATTCGTAGAGCCCGAATTCGTCGAGCCGCTGGCGCGCTTCGTCGCCGGGCGCGGGGTGACGGCCGATGGCCTGGATGTCTTCCTGCGTCCAACGCTGAAAAGCCTGTTTCCCGACCCCAACTGCTTTATGGATATGGGCGCGGCGGTCACAGCCATCCTCGATGCGCTTCAGGCCAATGCCAAAATCTGCGTCTTCGCCGACTACGACGTCGATGGCGCCACCAGCGCGGCCCAGTTGGTGCGCTGGTTCCGCGCCGTCGGCTACGACCTCTTTGTCTATGTGCCGGACCGCGTCACCGAAGGCTATGGCCCGTCCAATGCAGCTTTTGATTCACTTAAAAGCAAGGGCTTCGACCTGGTGATTACGGTCGATTGTGGCGCCATGGCGCACAGGCCGCTGGAGCACGCGGCCAGTATCGGCCTGGACGTCGTCGTCATCGACCACCACCTCATGCGCGAAGATCCGCCCAAGGCGCGCGCCGTCGTCAATCCCAACCGTCCGGGCTGCACCTCGGCCCAGGGGAACCTGGCCGCGGCCGGTGTGGTCTTTGTCGTCCTGGCGGCGCTCAACCGCGAAGCCGAAAAGCGCGGCCTGTTCTCGGATAAGCCACGCCCGGACCTGATGCAGTGGCTGGACCTGTCGGCTTTGGGGGCCATCTGCGACGTCACCGCGCTTACCGGCTTCAACCGCGCCCTGGCGTCGCAAGGCCTGAAGGTCATGTCGAGGCGCCAGAACGCCGGCATCCGCGCGCTCATGGAAGTCGCCGGCGGCAGCGATTCGCAAAGCCTGATGAACACCTTCCATTCCGGCTTCGTCATCGGCCCGCGCATCAATGCCGGCGGGCGGGTAGGGCGCTCGGACCTTGGTGTCCGTCTGCTATCGACCGACGACGACGTTGAGGCCGCGGCGCTGGCCGGCGAACTCGATGAACTGAACAAGCTGCGGCGCGACGTCGAGGCCCAGGTGCTCGATGAAGCGATTCGCACGGCCGAGACCCAAGGCCTGTGGCCGACCGAGGATCCTGTCGTCGTCATCGCGAGGGCCGACTGGCATCCGGGCGTCATCGGCATCGTCGCCGGCCGCCTGCGCGAACGCTGGCACAAACCCGTCATTATTATCGGCATCGATCCGGTGAGCGGCATGGGCAAGGGCTCGGGCCGCTCGCAGACCGGCATAAATTTGGGGGAGGCGGTCGGAGCGGCCTTCGAATCAGGGCTGCTGCTGTCCGGCGGCGGCCACGCCATGGCGGCGGGCCTGAGCGTCGACGCAGAGCGCATCCCGGAGCTACGCCGCTTCCTCAACGACTATATATGCACGCACGCCAGCGCGGACGACCTGATCGAGACGGTCGATGTCGATGGCATCCTGAGTCTGAAGGCCGCGTCGCGCGCCTTGTTCGATCGCTTCGACCTCCTGGCACCCTACGGCCAGGGCAATCCCGAACCGCTGATCGCCTTTTCCGACGTCCGCATCGGCTACGCCCAGGCGCTGAAGGGCGGCCACGTCCGCTGCGAGATCAGCGATGCGTCCGGCCACAAGCTGAAAGCGATTGTATGGCGGGCGGAGGGCACAGCTATCGGTGACGCTTTGCTGAGGCCATCGGGCTTGGTGCACATTATCGGCCGCCTCAAGGCCGACGACTATATGGGACGGCGCGGCGTTCAACTTGAAATTGAGGACATAGCGCTTGCCGCGCGATAAACAGCCTTGCCTGTGTATAGGTTCAAATTTTTTTGAAAATCCGCTTGCAACGCAAAACGAGAGAAGCTAACTAGCGCACCTCTTGACGCGGTCCCTTCGTCTATCGGTTAGGACGTCAGGTTTTCAACCTGAAGAGAGGGGTTCGACTCCCCTAGGGACTGCCATCAAGATCTCGCCACCCGGTGCTGGAAAGCACTGAAACATTGGCGAATTTGACGTAACGTCAATCTTTTAATCCACACATTTTTAGAATGTTATCGATCTCATTTTTGAGAACGAGTCGAATGTGCTCGCAAAAACCGTGGTTTTGCCGTAAAATTCGCGACAAATGCGAATTAATCTCTATTTTGCTCTCCCAAATTGAGATATCCGTGTTATGATAATGTGATCTCATTGATCACTTAGAGGGCGTACTTGTTGACGTGGTGAGGAATTATGAGTTTGTTTGATTATAGCAATAAGAGCGATGCGGAAGATCTGATTACGATTTCAGGACACGTGAAGTGGTTCGACGCGGCCAAGGGCTATGGCTTTATCGTCCCTCAGGATGTCTCGCAGACAAGTATGCGGGATGTTCTGCTTCACATTTCAAGCCTGCGAGACATTGGACGTGACACTGCGCAGGAGGGCGCGCGGATCACCTGTAAGATCGCAAAACGGGCCAAGGGTTGGCAGGTCATCAGTATCGACCATATTGACCAGGCCTCCGAAGTTCCGGCAACCGCGCGGGCGGATCGTAGTGATCATGCGCCGCGTGCGACCCGTAATCTCAATGACAGCGTGCGCGTTGGCGACCTGGAAGCGGCGACCATCAAGTGGTTCAACCGCACCAAGGGCTATGGATTTGTCGTTCGCGGTTCCGACCCGACCGACATCTTCATTCACATTGAAACCCTGCGCCGTTACGGCCTTGAGGACGTCCAGCAGGGCGACACCATCATGGTCCGCTTCGGCGAAGGCCCCAAGGGGCTGGTGGTTACCGAAGTTCATCCGCGGGCCCTGGTTTAAGGCAACCGGACGACTTAAAAGGCAAGCGCGGACGGCTCTGCTGTCCGCGCTTTCTTTTTGCCACAGATTCGCCTTTGAAAACGGCAATGGCGGCGATAAGACTCTGCCACGGGTTGGAGGTTGGACAATGATGAAAGCAGTGGTTTTGGCGGCGGGCGTCCTGGCGCTGGGTTTCGCCGCGAGCGGACTGGCGTTCTCGGCGGTAAACCTCCCGGATCAGGTGGCGTCGGTCTGTTCGACCATGAACCTCACCCCTTATTCCAAGCCCGAAGCCCTAAGCGTCCGCAGCGCTAAGGGCACGACCCACTTCAAGGTCGAAATTGCCGATACGTTCAGAGAGCGCGAGCAAGGGCTGATGTGCCGCACCGGCCTCAAGGACGATTACGGCATGTTGTTTGAATTTCCGAATGTCGCCGAACGCGCCTTCTGGATGCAGAATACTGTGTCGGCGCTCGACATCATCTATATCGCGCCGGATGGCCGTATCGTTTCCATCCAAAAGAATGCCAGGCCGCTTGATACCACGCCTCTGCCGTCGAACGGACCGGCCAGTGGCGTGTTGGAAATCCGGGCCGGCCTGAGCGACCAACTGGGTCTGAAACCGGGTGACCGCGTTGAACACCCGTTTTTCCACAAGCCGTAGAGCCGCTTGAGCAAAATCGCGGATTTTCGCATTTCAGGGGCTTGCTATGCCGTAATGAAAATGGCATGAAGCGCGCCTCTCGGTCCTCCGGTTGCGGCGGGGTGTAGCGCAGCCTGGTAGCGCAGCTGTTTTGGGTGCAGCAGGTCGGAGGTTCGAATCCTCTCGCCCCGACCATTCGGAGACTGAGATTGAAATAAGTCGGGGCGTAGCGCAGCCTGGTAGCGCGTCTGCTTCGGGAGCAGAAGGCCGGAGGTTCGAATCCTCTCGCCCCGACCATTTAAAAAGGCGGCCCCTCGCGGGCCGCCTTTTTAAATGGCCGCGGTGATCGGATCAGAACCTCCTGGTTCGAAACGAAGCGTTGCGGATGCAACGCTGAGTTCGACGGAGCGAAGCGAAGTCAAACGAATATGTGCGGTTAGCACGTATGAGTTCGGCGGAACGAAGTGAAGCCAATCCTCTCGCCCGACTCCGTCGTCTCTTCTTACTTTCAGCGTCACAGGGGTGGCCGATTGGTCGATCCTCGAGCCCCTCATTCGCAATGAGGCGGCCCGCCATTCAAATTCCCTTTGCCACGCGCGGCCTTTGTAGTAACAGACACAGAGCCGGCGCCAACTGAGTCAGGCCCGCAGGAGATCATGATGTTCGCGCGTATTTTCAAACCCGCCAAGACCGCCATGCAATCGGGCCGCGCCAAGACCAATGACTGGGTGCTGGAATTCGAACCGCGCTCGGCGCGTACGCCGGACCCCTTGATGGGCTGGTCGTCGTCCGCGGATATGAATGCGCAGATCCGCCTGACCTTTGAAACCAAGGACCAGGCCATGGCCTATGCCGAACACAACGGCATTCCGTTCCGTCTGATCGAGCCTGAAACGCCGCCGAAGATCATCAAGGCCTATGCCGACAACTTCGCCTACGGCCGCCGGCAATCCTGGACGCACTGAACCTCTCTGGCTCCGTAGCTCAACTGGATAGAGCATCCGCCTTCTAAGCGGACGGTTACAGGTTCGAGCCCTGTCGGAGTCGCCAGGCTTCCTATTTCCGTTTCTCTAGAGCGATATGGCGAAAAGTGCCAAGAAGCGTCTTTGGGGTTTTCGCCTTAAATATCGCGACAAAACAAAAACTTAGAGCATGATGACATTTCTATCTAATGTCATCATGCTCTAAGTCACCACCGGCGTGTTCAGCGTCTCTTGGCCCCATTCCGCCCACGACCCGTCATAAAGCTTTGACGACTTATGGCCAACTTCCTCCAATGCCAGGGTAATGATCGCCGCCGTGACGCCTGAACCGCAGGTCGTCACCACGGTATGGCCGTCGGCAATACCGAGATTGCAGAAGATTGCCTCGAGCTCTTCACGTGGCTTTAGCGCGCCATCACGGATAAGCTCGGAGAACGGCAGGCTGCGCGCACCCGGCATATGGCCCGACCGCAATCCAGCACGCGGCTCTGACGCCGTCCCGTCAAAGCGTGCTTTCGACCGCGCATCCAGCACGACCGGGTTTTTGTCATCCTCAAGAGTGGAGCGCAATTCATTGAGCCCGATCATGATTTCCGGCTGCGGCTGAGACGCATAGGTCGTGGCAACCGGCGTTGGAACTTCAGCTGTCACGGGCAGGTGCAGTATCTGCCACGCCGGCAGCCCGCCGCGCAGGACCTGAACCTTGTCGTGCCCCATCAGCTTGAAGGTCCACCAGACGCGCGCCGCGGAAAACAGGCCCTGGCGATCATAAACGACGACATGATCCTCCGCCGAAATGCCCATAGCCCCGACCGCCGCCGCGAACGCTTCCGGCGATGGCGCGGTGTGGGGCAGGCCGGTCGAGTGGTCGCTGACCGCTTCGATGTCGAAGAAAACCGCGCCCGGAATGTGATCCTTCAGATAGAGGGCGCGCATGTCAGTGCCGTCCAGCGCCCAGCTGCCATCCACGATCTTGACCATGCCTTCGTCGATCAGCTTGCTAAGCGCCTGCGGTTCAATCTGGTTCGTCATGATCTGTCCTTTGCGTGCCGCGGATGCGGCCATAGGTGTCGAGTGCGCGTTGCCGGGCGAAGTCGTGCGCAATGATCGGTTCACGCGCACCGCCCTTATAGCGCGAACAATAAATTCCGGCAGGGTCGAATTTTTCCGCCTGGGCGGTTGGATTGAAGACACGATAGAAAGGCGAAGCATCGGCACCGCTCCCGGCGACCCATTGCCAGTTGCCAGGATTGTTAGCCGGATCGGCATCGACCAGGCAGTCCCAGAACCACTGTTCGCCGCGCCGCCAGTCGATCAAAAGGTGCTTGATCAGGAAGGAGGCGGTCACCATACGGACGCGATTGTGCATGTAGCCGGTCTGCCACAACTCGCGCATACCGGCGTCAACCAGCGGATAGCCGGTCTCGCCCCGACACCAGGCCTTGAAGCCGTCATCATCGCCCTGCCACTCAAAGGCATCGAACTGCCGACGCATGTTGACGGTGTGCATCTGCGGATGCTGGTCAAGCACCTGATGACAGAAGTCGCGCCAGGCCAATTCGGCTCGGAACTTGTCGGCACCGGCGCGGAGAGCGCTTTTATGTTTGACCGCCTCATAGGCCTCGAACAGGATGCGTTGCGGGCTGATCTCGCCGAAACGCAGGTGCGGCGACAGGTGCGAGGTCGCATCCTTGGCCGGCCGGTCGCGGTCGTCTTCGTAGGTCGCCAGGTCCCCATCGATGAAGCGGGCCAATGCCGCAAACGCGGCACCTTCGCCGGGTGTGAAGCGATCGAAACCCTTGGCCCAGTCCTGGCCGGATTGAGTACGCGTACAGTCGAGTTTCAACGATTCAAGACCGACACCGCGCGGCCAACGCTCCGGCGCCGGCCATTTCCGCTTCGTGATCGTATCGGGCTCGTGCGGTTCACAGAAGCCGCCGCCGACCATGGCGCGATAGTAGGGAGTGAAGACTTTGAATGGCGTGCCCGACTTGGTCGCTACGGCGCCCGGCGGCGCCAGAAGGGTCGCATTGTGGCGCTCAAAATCAACATGTTGGTCAGACAATACCTTTTCCAGCCTGTCGTCGAATCCTTGCGTCACCGGCTCAAAAACGGACGAGCAAATAACTGTTTTGGCTTTCGTTTTTTCGATTAGGGCGAGCAGTTCGGTCTTGGCGTCACCCGACAGAATAATCAATCTTGAAGAATGGACGCCTAAATCTTCATCTAAAACTTTAAGAGATCGATACAGCCACCACTTCGACGCTGCGCCCAAAGGCCGGGTATATATGGTCTCATCATCGATATAGATTGGGATAATTGGTCGGCGAGAATGCAGCGCAGACAACACGCCGGGGTGATCTTTCAGGCGTAGATCGCGACGGAACCACAAAATGACGGGCGTTTCGGAATCAACATATTGTTCGGTCATGAAAAGCTATGTGGAAAATGGGGAATCATAAAGGACATCCGCGACGGCAGCACGGTTCCGGCGTAAGGGACAATACGAAAATTTGTTGCGTTTGGACCTTGTCTGACCTCACAGGGTTGGGCACAAGACAGCCATGACCAAACCCGTGCCTGTAAGCTGCACCATCATCGCCAAGAATGAAGCCGACCGCATCGGCGAGTGCATCCGGCTGGTTATCGGCTGGGTCGATGAGGTGGTGGTCATAGACAGTGGATCGACCGACGATACGGTCAAGGTCGCCGAGGCCCTGGGCGCCCGCGTCATCCATCACGACTGGCCGGGCTATGGTCCGCAAAAGCGCTATGCCGAAGACATGGCGAAGAACGACTGGATACTCAACCTCGACGCCGATGAATATGTGACGCCGGAACTGCGCGACGAGATCGTCGCCTTGATGAAGACATCTCCGTCGCGCAATGCCTATCGCATCCGCATCCGCAACGTCTATCCGGGGCAATCGAAGCCGCGCCTGTGGGCCGACTTCCACAACTATGTCCGCCTCTATGACCGCCGCGTCGTGCGCTTCCGCGAAAGCGCCGTCCACGACACGGTCGATACCCGCGATGAAAAGGTCGGCCAGCTCGAAGGCAGCGTCGCGCATTTCTCGGCTCGCACCTTCGCGCACATCCGCGAGAAGCTGGCATCTTACGCCGATCTTCAAACCAAGGTGATGAAGAAACCCGTCTGGCAATTGTGGGCGCGCGTGCCGTTCGAATATCCGATGGTCTTCCTGCGCTATTTCATTGCGCGTCGTCACTTTACCGGCGGGCTGGAAGGGCTCTACAGCGCCCACCTCAATGCCGAAGCGCGCTTCAACCGCCTGTTCAAGTTCCTGAACGCCCAAAAGAAGGGGCAGGGCTGATGGCCGAGAAATCCCGCTTCTGGCAGGACGTGGCCTGGCGTTTCGAAGCGCTGTTCTACGACCTCTATGTCGGCTTCATCCGTCTGCTGCCGGTCGACACGGCCTCGGACCTGGGCGGCTGGCTCTTCAAGGTGCTTGGTCCGTTGACACCGATGCAGAAGACGGTCGAGCGCAATCTTCAACTCGCCTTTCCGGATATGGACGCGGCCGCGCGAAAACACCTGATCACCAAACAGTGGGAGTTGACCGGCCGGACCATGGCCGGCGAATTCCCGGTCATGGACCGCATCGTCAAGGATCCGAGCCGCGTCGAAGTCGATGGCATCGAGAAGCTGCGCGCCATTGCCCAGAGCGGCAAACCGGTCATCTTTATCTCCGGCCACATCTCCAACTGGGAGGTGATGAACGCGGCCATCCTGTCGGCCGGCGTCAACTACATGATCACCTATCGCGCCGCCAATAACCCCTATGTCGATGAGCGCTTCAAAGCCGGGCGTGAAGCTTATGGCGTGTCGATGTTCGCCCCCAAGGGCAGTGACGGCGCCAAGGAACTGCTGATCGCGCTCAACGAGGGCAAGTCGGTCGGGCTGATGAACGACCAGAAATTCAATCGCGGTGTGCCAACCCCGTTTTTCGGTCATGTCGCCGACACGGCGCCCGGGCCGACGCGGCTGGCGCAACGCTTTGGGACAGTGCTTCAGCCCCTGACCATCCGCCGCCTGCACAAGGCGCGCTTCAAGGTGACCGTCCACGATCCGATCGAAGTCGACAATACCGGTCACAAGGCGCAGGATATCGAAACGACGGTGGCCAAGATCACGCTGTTTATCGAACAGGCCGTACGCGACAATCCGGAAGAATATTTCTGGGTGCACAAGCGCTGGCCGAACGCGCTGTATAAGAGCCAGGACTAGTCCTGCTTGTCGGCGACATCCGGCCGCCAGTCGAATAGCTGCTTCAAGACTTCGATCGCCTTGCGGCGCGGTTCCGGCACGGCATCGCCCTGTTGCAGGATATACATGGCATCGCGCGCCGCCATGGCGATCAGGTCGGAATGCGCCACCGGATCGACAAAGCGATAGGCCGGAAAGCCCGACTGTCGCGCGCCCAGGATATCGCCTTCGCCGCGCAGCTTCCAGTCCATCTCCGCAATACGGAAACCGTCTTCGGTGTCGCGCAGCAGTTCCAGCCGCGCCTTGGCCGTGTTGCCGAGAGGCGTATCGTAAAGCAGGATGCAGGCGCTCTTTTCGCGGCCACGCCCAACCCGGCCGCGTAGCTGATGCAGTTGCGCCAGGCCAAAGCGCTCGGCCTGTTCGATAATGATGATCGACGCATTGGGCACGTCGATGCCGACTTCGACGACCGTCGTGGCGCACAGAATCCGGATCTCGCCCTTGGCAAAGCGGCTGACGACCGCGTCCTTGTCTTCCGACGGCATGCGGCCGTGGACCAGGCCGATTTCAATCCGAAGCGCTTCTTGCAATTCGCGATGACGCGCTTCGACGGCGATCAGATCCGAAGCCTCGGTTTCTTCAACCAGCGGGCAAATCCAATAGGCCTGGCTGCCGGCGGCCAGGGCCGTCTGCAAACGCGCAATGACGTCGGGCAAACGCTGCCTCGGAAGCACTGCCGTCTGGATTGGCTGACGGCCTGCGGGCTTCTCGTCAAGAATGCTGAGGTCAGCTTCGCCATATTGGGTGAGGGCGAGCGTCCGCGGGATAGGCGTCGCCGACATCGACAAGTAATGGACGGCGTCGCCCTTGGAAAACAGCTTCTGGCGCTGACCGACGCCGAAGCGGTGCTGCTCGTCGATGACGGCCAGTTGCAGGGCGTGGAAGTTGACGCCTTCCTGGAAGACGGCGTGCGTACCGAAAACCACGGCGGCTTCGCCCGATTCGACGACGGCACGCTTGGCGGCGCGGTCCTTGGGCCGGTCACGCCCGGTCATGATCACTGAGGAAATGCCGAGACCATCCAGAATTTCCTTGGATTTTTCATAGTGCTGCCGCGCCAGAATCTCGGTTGGCGCCATCATCACGCTCTGCAGGCCCGCTTCGGCCATGTCGATCATCGCCATCAGCGCCACAAGCGTCTTACCGGCGCCGACATCGCCCTGAATCAGGCGGTTCATGCGGTGACCGGAGCTTAGATCACCACGAATATCCTCGATGGCGCGTTCCTGGGCGCCGGTCAGTGCGAAGGGCAGGGTCTTCAAAGCGCGATCGGTCCAGTCGCGCATCTCGACGACACGCGCCGGCTGCGCCTGGCGATAGGATTTGCGCGCCTTCAGTGCCAACTGATGTGCCAACGCTTCGTCATAGGCGAGGCGTTGGCGCGGCAGGGCGTCGGGCGACAGATCCAGCTCGCTCTGCGGAGTATGACTTGCCTCCAAGGCCTCATAAAAGGTCGGCCACAGATGCTTGTTTCGTAACCGGATATCGATCCACTCCGGAAGTTCCGGGACGGTGGTCATCGCCGCATGGATCAGCTTGCGCACGGTGCGCGACGAAATCTCCAGGGTCGCCGGATAGACGGGCTCGCACAACGGGATCTCGTCTTTTCGCGCCTCATCGACAATATAGTCGGGATGCGCCATCTGCAGATTGCCGCCAAAGGCTTCGACCTTGCCCGAGACAAAGCGGCGCTCACCCACGGGATGCTGCTTTTCAAAGCCGCGAATGGAATGGAAATAGACGAGGGTGAGGCGGCCGAAATCATCGAAGGTATCTATGCGCCGCGGCCCCTTGGGCGCGCTGCGGAAACCCGACATGGTGACTTCGATCGTCTGGACTTCGCCGACCCGCGCCGTCGCGGTGGTGGTCAGAGGCCTGCGGATAACGCCTGACGGCAGCAAAAACACCAGATCGCGCACGTGTTCGCCGGCGTGTTGCGCCAGGATCGGCGCGATCTTCGGACCGACACCTTTGACGGTGCCGACACCGGCAAAATAGGGGAATAAAATTTCCGGACGCATGGGCTTATCAAGCACCAAAAATGCTTTATGAGAAGCCCGGTCGGCATTGTTTCCGATATAGTTTTGAGGACAATTCCATGGATGAGACCGAAGCTAGACAGGCCCGACGCCGCAAGCTGTCCTTCCGCGCGTGGCGACGTGGCTTCAAGGAGGCCGACATCATCCTGGGCAACTTCGCCGATGAAGCTCTGCCCAATATGTCAGACGCCGATATGGATGTGTTCGAAGTCCTCTTGGAAGTGCCGGATCAGGACCTATATGGCTGGATAATCGAACGCGATCCAACGCCCGCCGAGCACCAATCGGAAATCATGAAGCAACTCAATATCTTTTATAAGACAGCTTACAAACACGTACTGTAATCCCGCATGACGGTCTTTTCCCACATTTCCGATTCCGATGCTGTCCTGACGCTTTCGGGCGTGCCCGAAGGTTTCGATGCCCTGGTCACCGCAGATCTGGCGCGTCGCGAAGCCGTCAGTGTCTTCGTCGCGCGCGATTTCGGCCGCATGACCGCCGTCACTGAGGCCTTGCGCTTCTTCGCACCGGAACTCGAAATCCTGGCCTTCCCAGCGTGGGACTGTCTGCCTTACGACCGAATTAGTCCGACGCCTGGCATTGTGGCGCAACGCATGTACGCCTTGGCGCGCCTGGCCGGCTACAAGATAAAAAAGCCGGAAAAGCCCGTTCTGGTGCTCACCACCGCGTCGGCGATGGTCCAGAAGATTCCGCCGCAAGCCATTGTGCGCGAAGGCTATTTGTCGCTCAAGCCTGGCCAGACCCAGGATATCGCCAAGCTGGAAAGCTACTTCCAGGGTCAAGGTTATACGCGTGTCTCAACGGTCGCGGAACGCGGCGAATTCGCCGTGCGCGGCGGTCTGCTCGACGTCTTTTCGCCGTCGTCGGACGAGCCGGTGCGCCTCGACTTCTTCGGCGACAGTCTCGAATCGATTCGCAGCTTCGATCCGGAAACCCAACGCTCGCTGAAACAGATCCCGTCGCTCGACTTTACGGCCGTCTCAGAGATCCGCGTCGACGAAGCCGGCATTTCGCGCTTCCGCCAACAGTATCTGGAAACCTTCGGCGCGCCAGGCGACGATCCGCTCTATGCTGCCTTGTCGGCTGGCATCCGCCGCCAGGGTATCGAGCACCTGTTGCCTTTGTTCTTCGACCATCTCGACAGCGTCTTTGATTACCTGCCTGAACGCAGCCTGATCATGCTCGACGCCCTGGCCGACAATGCCGTGGCGGAACGCGAAGCGACGATCAACGACGCCTACGAACTGCGCGCCGAAGCAGCAAAGGAAAAAGGCAATGGCGGCTATCGTGCCTTGCCACCCAAGCGTCTCTATCTCGATGAAAAGGCGTGGAAGCTGTCCCTGGCGGATCACCGCACCCGCCGCTTCGAGCCGTTCGAGACAGAGGGCAAGACCGTCGTTGACCTAGGCGGCCGGCCGGGACGCAACTTCTCACAGGAAAGGCTGCTCGATTCGACCAACCTGTTCACTGCCGTCACCGACCACGCCAAGGCCTTGTCCAAGCAGGGCAAGCGCGTCCTCTTCGCCTCGTGGAGCGACGGCTCGTCCGAGCGTCTGGGGCAGATGCTCGACGACCACGGCATGGGCAAGCTGCGCCTCGCCACCTCGTGGGAGGATGCCCAGAGCTTCGGCGTCGGCGGCACCAAGGCCAAGCCGGTGCAGCGCGCCGTCCTGCCGCTCGATCATGGCTTCGAGACCGAATCCATGGCGGTCATTTCCGAGACCGACATCCTTGGCGACAGGTTAGCCCGTCCGCGTAAACGCCGGCGTGCACAGAACTTTCTGGCCGAAGCGTCGGCGCTCACACCTGGTGACCTGGTCGTGCACATCGAACACGGTATCGGCCGTTATGATGGCTTGAAAACGCTCGATGTCGCGGGCGCCCCGCACGACTGTCTCGACCTGCAGTACGCCAATGACGCCAAGCTGTACCTACCCGTCGAAAACATCGACCTGCTGACGCGCTATGGCGCCGACAGCGACAGCGCGCAACTCGATCGCCTGGGTTCGGCGAGTTGGCAGTCGCGCAAGGCCAAGGCCAAGCAGCGCCTGCGCGAAATGGCCGATGGCCTGATCCAGTTGGCGGCGGCGCGAGCGCTTCGCGAAGGCACGCGCATCGATCCGCCATCGGGGCTCTACGACGAGTTCTGCGCCCAGTTCCCGTACGAAGAGACCGACGATCAGCTGAACGCCATCGCCGATGTCCTCGAAGACCTCGGCAAGGGCCAGCCGATGGACCGGCTCATCTGCGGCGATGTCGGCTTCGGCAAGACCGAAGTTGCCCTGCGCGCGGCGTTTGTGGTCGCCATGTCGGGCCAGCAGGTCGCCATCGTCTGTCCGACAACGCTTCTGGCGCGCCAGCATTTCAAGACCTTCAGCCAGCGCTTCCAGGGCTGGCCGGTGCGCGTGCGCCAACTGTCACGCCTGGTCGGCCGCAAGGATGCCGACGAAACGCGCGAGGGCCTGAAGAAGGGCGAGGTCGAGATCGTCATCGGCACCCACGCCCTGTTGTCCGAACAGGTGGCGTTCAAGGAGCTGGGCCTTGTCATCGTCGATGAAGAGCAGCACTTCGGCGTCAAGCACAAGGAAAAGCTGAAGACCTTCCGCGCCGACGTCCACATGCTGGCCCTGTCGGCGACGCCGATCCCGCGCACTCTGCAAATGGCGCTGTCGGGCATCCGCGACATGTCGATCATCGCCACGCCGCCGGTCGACCGCATCGCCGTGCGCACCTATGTCCTGCCTTACGATCCGGTGGCGCTGCGTGAGGCGCTGCTGCGCGAAAAGTATCGCGGCGGCCAGGCCTATTACGTTGTGCCGCGCCTGAGCGATCTGCCGGACGTCGCCGAATTCCTGCGCACCCAGGTGCCGGAGATCAAGTTCATCACCGGCCACGGACAACTGTCGCCGACCGCCCTGGAAGACGTCATGACGGCCTTCTATGACGGCCAGTACGACGTGCTGCTGTCGACGACCATCGTCGAATCCGGCCTGGATGTCCCAACGGCCAACACGCTGATCGTCCATCGCGCCGACATGTTCGGCCTGGCGCAGCTCTATCAGATCCGTGGCCGCGTTGGGCGTTCCAAGTCGCGCGCCTATGCGTATCTGACTACGCCGGCACATAAGACGCTGAGCCTCGCTTCAGAAAAGCGTCTCAAGGTTTTGCAATCACTCGACAATCTCGGCGCCGGCTTCCAGCTGGCCAGCCACGACCTCGACATTCGCGGCGGCGGCAACCTGCTGGGCCACGAACAGTCGGGCCATATCCGCGAAATCGGCGTCGAACTCTATCAGCAGATGCTGGAAGACGCCGTCGCGGAGCTACGTTCGAAGACCGAGGACAGCCTGACCGACAATCGCAGCTGGTCGCCGCAAATCAATGCCGGCGCCGCCGTCATGATCCCGGAAAGCTATATCCCCGATCTCAACATCCGCTTGGCGCTCTATCGCCGCGTCTCGGAAGCCGAAAAGCTGGCCGACCGCGAAGCCCTGGCATCCGAACTGATCGACCGCTTCGGGCCCATCCCGGAAGAGGCCGAACAGCTGCTGAAAGTAGTTGGAATCAAGGGCCTGTGCCGGGAAGCCAATGTGGCCAAGATCGATGTCGGGCCCAAGGGCGCAGTCGTCACCTTCCGCAATGACAGCTTCGTCAATCCGATGGGCCTGGTGAAGTTTACGCAAAGCCAGCCGAACTGGCGCTTGCGTCCCGATCAGAAGATGTCGGTCATCGGCGAATGGCCGGATGCCGGCCAGCGCCTGATCGCGGCAGAGAAGATCATGCGCGAATTGGCGCGTCTGGCGGCCGAAAACTGATGGATATCCGCGCTGAACAGCCGCAAGACACCACCGCCATCGGCGAGGTCGTGACGGCTGCATTCGGGCAGGCGGACGAGGCCCGGTTGGTCGAGGAAATCCGGGCCGATGGCGATATTGCGGCGTCGCTGGTCGCGGTGCTCGACGGCAAGGTCATCGGCCATGTGCTGTTGTCAAAGATGCAGGCGCCGTTTTCCGCCATGGCCCTGGCGCCGCTCGCTGTACACCCAGCCTATCAGGGGCAGCGCGTCGGCGGCACACTCATGCGGACGGCCATCGCGCGGGCGAGGCTCCTGGATGCCGAAGCGATCTTTGTTCAGGGAGATCCAGCCTATTACTCGCGTTTCGGCTTCAAGGTTGAAGCGGCGTCGGGCTTTACATCGCCCTATGCCGGGCCGCATTTGATGGTTCTGGTGATGGGCGGAGCCCTGCCGGTCAGCGAAGGTGAAATCAGCCACGCGCCTGCATTCAGCCGGCTTTAAACGGTCTTATTTTCAGACAGCCTGGCGGCCGCGCGCACCGACGGCCTCCGCGGCGCGTGTAAGCGCCACGGCTGCGGGTTCGCCTTCAAGCATCTCAGCGACGCCAACTTCGAATTCGACGACATAGGGGGCCTTGCCCTGGCCGGAATCGAAGGCCGTGCAGCCAATGACGGCGGCTATGCGTTCGGCGACGTTGCGCGCGGCGGGCAGGGGCGTCGCCGGCAAGGCCAGGGCGAACACATCGTTCGACAGCCGGCCGCCGGTATCTTCGGCACGAACCAGACGCGCGATCATCGAGCCGATCTGCGGCACGGCATGATCGAGCAGCTTCTTGGCGCGGGCGCGCACGACTTCGGGCGTATCGGCGATCTTGAGCACGCAGATGCTCAGAGGCCGGTTGCGCGCATCGGCGGCCTTTGACAGCCGCGCCAGGTGCGACGCGAACAGGTCGCGGCCGAACAGGCCGGTCGCCTTATCGATCTCGGGATTGCGCCGCATGGACTCAAGCGTCTTGCGGATCGTCAGCTGGCGGCGGTGGCTACGCGCCAGCCGCAGCAGGCGGTCGGCGATTTCCTGAACACCGGCCTGGGCATTGGCGATATCGTTGACACCGCGCAGATAGGCGTCGCCCAAGTCAAGCTCAACGGCGTCATTCAGGCGCAGCAGCACCGGCGTATGATAAAGGCGTGTGTTGCGCCGCATGCCCGACGCGACCGACAGGGCTTCGGAGGGCTGTTCACCACTCCATAGCAGCACGGCGTCAAAACTCTTGTCGTGCAGATAGTCAAAAGCACTATAGCTCGACAGGGCCGCCACCGTCTCAGCGCCCTGGCGGCGCAGTTCGTGGGTGAGCGCCAGGTATTCGGGATGCGGCTGTCCGATCGACAGCAGGCTCAACGGCGCCTGATCGTGCATGAGCCGGTCTGCCTGCTCGAGCGGAATATCGAAGGTCTGGCACCGCGTATCGTATTCTTCCTCGGCGACGCAGGCGCGCACCATATGCTCGACCGACAACAGGATCTGCTGGGGATGGGCGGCGCGCGTAAAGGCCATATCCCAGCCTTCGGGCACCTGGAAGCCATCGTCGTCGCGCGCCATGATAACGGGAATACGGCGCGGCCAGGCGGCGGCGCGCAGTTTGTCGAGCAGGTAGGGCGTGGCGATTTGCGTGCCCTCATCGACCATGACCGCTTCGATGGGCAGGTCGGACAGGGCGGCATAGGCGGCATCGGGATGTAGCGCGCTCAGCGTCTGCAATCCCAGCCGGTCGAGCTCGTCGCTCATGCCCTGCATCCAGCCATCGGTTTGGCCCAGCAGCAAGAGACGGGGATTGATACTCACGCGTTTAGCACTCCCGGGGACAGCGACTCAACGTTCCAATGACTGGATACCAGTCTTAAGGCGCAACAGTAAACAGACTCACTCACAACTCGTTAGTTTCGATGCGCCACTGCGCGGCGGACGCGAAAAACCCAATGACTATCGTGGTTTTCCTGGGCGTCCATAACAAGGCCATTCTGGGTGCAGAAGTGCGGGACATCGATCTGTGCCATCGGGTCGTCGGCCATCAGCGTCACACGTGCGTGCGTCTCCAGGGCGCGGCGCAGTTTTAGCGTCGGGACGGGGCAACGATGGCCACGGGCATCTATAGTGGTGTCGTTTTCAGGCATCAGAAAAACTTTGGACCGCTGTACGAGCGGATATCTCGCACAACGGCCCAAAATCGCAATCTGATTATTTTCACGCAGCCTTTTTCGTCGCCGGGCGCAGGGTCTTCAGCTTTTCGGCGTGCGCCTTAATGAGGGCCTGCGTTGAGGTGTCGGTGTTAAAGACGCTGTACCAGCCTTGGGGCTCGTGCGGCGGGTCACCGACATAGGCCGTTTCGCCGCGCAGCATCTTGTAATCCTTGTGCAGGGCGCGGCCGGCGCCGCCCCAGGCCCAGAAGTTCGAACCGGCGACCGGCGTATCGTGGCTGATGGCGTCTTCCACGGCCTTGTAGATCATGGCGTAGAACCTGTCCTTGTAGACGGTCGGCGTGCCCGGCTCATAGGCCGTATCGTCACGCGGGAAGCCGAACTCTTCGAAGACCACCGGCTTGCCCAGCTTCTCGGCCATCTTGATATGGGCATTGATATAGGCTTGCACCTTTTCGGCGCCGCCATCGAAGGTCCCGGCCAGGTTCTTGCCGTCGACCCACGACCAGTTCTGCGGCCAGATATGCGCCGTCAGGTAGTCGATATGTTCGTGAGCTTTTTCAACGATGTGCGCCTGATTGTTCGCACCCATCAGGCCTTCATGGCCCAGCGAGACCAGGTGGTTCTTGTCCAGCGATCGGATCAGCATCGCGGTGTCCTTGATCCAGCCGTAATAGGCCTGTTCGTTGGCCGCGATCGAAGCTTCGGAACCACCCGGACGCGGCTCGTTCGACAGCTGCCAGGCCATGATGGCCGTATCCTCGGCGTAAGGCTTGCCGGTGATGGTGTTGACGCGGCTGACGACCTTACGGACATTGGCGTAGTAGACGTCCTTGGCCGCCTGGCTTTGATAGAATTTCGACGACACATTGGCGAATTCGGGCCACGGATGCGCTGGATCGCCGGCATTGATGTAGTGGCCGCCATTGACATAGTATTGGAGCGTCGTCATGCCGCCCGACCATTCCCAGAAGTTGGTCAGGTACAGGACCGCGCGCATGTCGCGTTTCTTCATTTCGGCCATCAGGAAGTCGAGGCCGATCAGAAGGTCTTCGTTATAGTCGCCGGGCTTGTTGAGCGTCGCCGGATCGAGCGAATTGTTGAGTGGGCTCAGTTCAGACAAGGCCAGGACGCGCAGGTTGTCGATCCCCAGCGCCTTCATGTCGTCCAGTTCCTTGACCAGGCGGGCGCGGTTGCCGAAGGCTGCCGTCGAGCCGAGATAGGCGCCGTACCAGATATTGGCGCCGACATAGCGATAGGTCTGGCCCCGCAGCTTGAAGACCGTACCTTCGACGGTGACGAAATCCGACGGCTTTTTGACCTTGGCCTTTTTGCGCGTCTTGGCTTCGGCCATGCCTGTGACAGAAAGACCTGCCGTGGCGAGGGCGGCAGCCAAAAGGCTGCGGCGTGAAACGGATGTCATGAAATGTCCCTTCCTGCTGAATTATTTTTGGCCGGCATTCCGGCATAAGCCAAATTTGTAAATCAGAATAATGAAATATGAAATATTTAACCGGCCCGAATTATCAAAATTATTTGGATATACCAGGTCTTACCACGTGAAGTAATACCTGGTATGTCTATGATAATTCGAAAGAAGTTGCGCTTGTGTTCGGACTACCGGTATGACCGATTTTTCGGTTCTTGCTGCTTTGTATCGGCTGTTCGCCGCGATACCGACAAGTCGCGGTCATACAGGTGTACGACCTGTACGAAACAGACTTGGGACGAGGTTAGACGCTCTTTAAATCTGCAAGCGATTTCAAAGAGTCACATCAATTGGCTAAGAAGAGGTTAATCAAGGCGTTACGACCTTTTCGCCTTTTTCCAGCAAGGCATAGCCGTTCATGCGGCAATAGGGTCTGAGACGCTCTTCCAGTGCAAATTGCATGAAAAACCGGCCGATCGGCCCGGCTGGGAGGTCGCGGCCAACCTTGCGTCCTTCGTCGCCGATGAAGCGCAGATCTTTGATCTGCCAGTGACGCTCGGCGAAGAATCGCGGCCAGGCGTCCGCTTCAACGCCCGGATCGAACAGGAAGGGCGCACTGTGTGCGAGACGCTTGCGAATGCCGCTGCGCGCCGTGATCGTCTGGAAGAAGGGTGAGGCGTAGTCAGTGATCCAGAAGACGATGTGATCTTGCGCATCGAGATCCCGCGCCAGGTCGGCAACCGCCGCATTGCTGAGATAAGGAGTAACACCCTCGGTCAGGACCAGTATCCTCCGGGCGCGTCCGTTGATATCGGCCAGCAGCTTGCGGCGTTCGACGTCATCCGACAGATCGCAGCCGATACGCGCCAGCCGGCAGGCGGCCGTCTCATCGGCCAGGGCATCGGTCTTGTAGTTGATCATGTGCGGAAAATCCGCTTCGACCCATTGAAAATCCGCCGGCAGGTCGAGACGGTAGGGGCGGGTATCCAGTCCGGCGCCGAGATTGAGCACCAGATCGACACCATCGCCTATCGCGTCGCCGATGAGCGCATCGATAATCCACGTTCGCACCGACAGCGTCCACGCCATGGCGCGTTCCGCACCCATATGCTTGGCCACGCGCCGTCCGCGCTCGCCGGAAAGCCTTTCGGCCAGCGGATCGTGGAAGAGGGCGTCGCGCCTCTTAGATTCGAGTCCGCGGTAATGCGCCACCCAAAAAGCTGTATCAGATACGTGGTCGACGCTGGCCATAATCCGCTCCAAAGCATTGCCTGCCTATTGTCTTAGGAGCGTTGCCCCGGGTCGACAAGGTTTACGCACGGCTTATGCCACCGGACCGTCGCGAGCATGCCAAGATTATGCCCGGTCTGATAGACTGCCAGGTCTTCGGTGGGGCTTGCACAGGAGATAGCTATGCGCATTTCACCCATGGATGAACGCGGCGTTCAACGCCGCCCGATGAGTGACGCGAACAAGATGGGCCTGGTGCTTGTCCTCGTGGCGTTGCTGGCATTCGGCGCCTATGCCCTCATCTTTTTCATCGGCTTCCTTGGCGATGTATTGAACTAAAAAAGGACGGCCCAGCCGTCCCAGGCTACTGACAAACCCCCTATCTTTTTTGAGAAGGGCCAATTGCCACAATTTGATTCCGATATGTTCACCGCTTGATTCCGAGACGTTCCGTGAATCAGGTGGCAATATACCGCATGAAAATTGTCCACAGACTTTGTCAGCAGCCTGGGACGGCCCAGCCGTCCTTTTTTAGTGCCTACCAGTCGTCGCGCCGCCTGGGCCCACGCGCCGGCTCATAGCGATCGTCACGCTCGTCCGATCGCAAGCGCTCATGGCGCCGATCCTGGCTCACCGGATGATAGTCATTATACTGGTAGCGGGTGCGATCCTGCGATCCGGCATATTCGCGCCGACGGTCTTCGCCATAGCGGCCCGGCTGGGGACGTTGATCATAGTCGTCGCGATCACGATACCCGCCCTGGCGGCGCGTATAGTCGTCATCATAGTCCCGGCGCGAGCTGTAACCCCCGCGATCGTCGCGCTCCCAGTCGCGATGACGCTGCTGGTCACCCTGTGGCGCCCAACCGGAGCGCGGCTGATCGCGATCATCTTCGTACCGGCGCTCGCCCGTCTGCGCCCAGCCGCCACCAAGATGGTTGTAACGCCGATCGTATCGCTCATCGTCGCCGCGCTGGCGATCAGGCCGGCGCTCCTGATTGGAATAGCGGCGATAATCGTCGCCATATTCGCGACTGTAGCGTTCGTAATCGTCGTGCGACTGGCTGTGGCCATAGCCCTGGCTGGCCCAGCGCCCGCGCTGGTCGTCGTCGCGCGAAGGTGCGCGTTCGCGGCGGCGATAATCGTCCTGGTCTTCGAACAGGTTGCGCTGACCACGGTCGCGCGCCTCGTAATCGTCATAGTCGCGGCGGCTGGAGGCGCGGCGCGGATTGTCTTCATAATTATAGCGACCGCGATAGTCGTCGTCCTGGCGGCCGTTGTTGCGGCTGGCGCGCTGCGGCTCGCGTGTCTCGTCGGTGGCGAAACGGCCGTTTTCATCGCGCCTGCGGCCTTGTGCGGCCTGCGATGCCTGGGTCGCACGATCGGCGGGGCTGTCATCCTTGTCTTGCGTTTCCTGTTCTGCCTGGCCTTCGCCGCCGGCGATGG
Organism: Asticcacaulis solisilvae; assembly: GCF_017875235.1. GTDB lineage: Bacteria > Pseudomonadota > Alphaproteobacteria > Caulobacterales > Caulobacteraceae > Asticcacaulis > Asticcacaulis solisilvae_A. The sequence goes on from NZ_JAGGMI010000002.1 coordinate 222,005, forward strand.
TCTTGGCCTCGACGGTCGCGTTGGCGGCGGATGACTTATCACGGGACGCCTTGGTCTGGCTTTCGGATTCAGCCTGGGGCTTCTTGTCTTGATTGTCGGGCATGACGCATCCTTTCCGGAATGGCAGTGCGGAAATGGCGCGCAAAACGAGGCCGGTTGAACCGCTACCCCTGCCGCCATCTGTTTAGGCTTAAGGAATCCTAGGAGCGCGCAGGTAAGAATGGCATGCCTATGGGCCGGAACCGTTGCAAATGTTCCGTAAGGCGAGGGGGAGAAGAAGCACTCTTGCGAAAATGATCAGGCTTTCGAGCTTTAGGATATTGATCTTAAAACTTATGACGATCCAATGTCGTCTCAATTTCCCACGCTATTTGTCGAACCGATGCGAACGCCACATTGTTCTGGACTGGTGGCGGCTCCCAATTCGCATCCATAGTTCCGTCTGTCCCGCCAAACTCCACCGAATGCCCGAGGAAATCAGACATAAAGTCACGGTAGTCGATATCAATGTGAGCGTCTACGTGCGCGCCGCCATCTTGGTTTGCCATAATTAGAATTAAATTTTCACGAGAAAATTGTCGGAGGCTGCTTGCTTCGACAAGCGGCGTTCGCCACCAACTGTCGAAATCCAGAGGCTGCAACATCGCCTTCGACCTTGGATCGTGAGGATGGAACCTATTTTCACGTAAAGGCGCATAGAACCCGCCCGTACCGTCTGGGTTAGGACGTATTTCGACTAACCCAGCTTCACCAGGGCTTATACCAACGATTTTCGCGCCGGGGCATGTCTTCGAAATCCATGCGTCTTTGGCTCTATCAAGCCTATCTCTATAAAGACCAGTATCGATAAATTTCAGTTGTTTCTTAACGCCCAAGTGAGTCAGCAGTGAGGTGGATTGACTTGTGTCATGGAGCAAAACTCTAAGCGTGGTGGCCATCCTTATTGCTTCGTCTTCATAACCTTCATCATATAATCGAGCAGAGTTTTTGAGAAATTTTCGCTGCCTATCTAATTGGGGCACCCAAGAACTCGCATCCCTTGCAACTTTATTGGATTTACTCCCGATCGCCGGGTTCGATGGCGGATTCATTTTCGCGCTTCAAGAAGAATGAGCAACGGCGCCGCCTACACCATGAGCTAGTTCCAACACTAACGTCGAAACTTGCGTCTTATAAATGGCGGACAGAGTGAGATTCGAACTCACGGTAGGCTTCCACCTACGGCGGTTTTCAAGACCGCTGCCTTAAACCACTCGGCCATCTGTCCATCTTGGCAAGCAAGAGAGCGGCGCTTGTAACGCGCACCGTCAAGACTGCCAAGCGGTTTTTCGTTCACTCTCCCCGTTTACGGGGAGAGGGTTAGGGTGAGGGGCAAATGTCAGTACCGCGCGCGGGGAGAAGGAAAGCATTAACCATCAATTTCCGACTTGCTCATATCCTCGATCAGCCAGCTTATACTGAGTTCCCATGTCACTACGTCCCGCAAAGCCCCTGAGCATCGCCGCCTTAAGCGTCATATCGCTTCTGGTCCTGAGCGCCTGCGGCACGACGCGGTCGGGCGGCAATATCGCCGGCCCATTGGTCGACCGCGACGGACGCTACAAATCCGCGAACCTCAGATCCTATACGGTGCGCGGCAAGACCTATCACCCGGAAATCCCGCAAGTCGGCTGGTCGGAAACTGGCCTGGCGTCGTGGTATGCCTACGAATCCCCATCCGCCACGACCGCCAATGGCGAGCATTTCGATACCGACCAGCTTGCCGCCGCCCACAAGACGCTGCCGCTCCCCAGCATCGCCGAAGTCACCAATCTAGACACCGGTCGCAAGGTCCGCGTCAGGGTCAACGACCGCGGGCCATTCGTCGATGGCCGCATCATCGACCTGTCACGCGAAGCTGCAAAGGCCTTGGGCACCTACAATAGCGGCACGGCGCGCGTGCGCGTCACCTTTCTGGGCCCGGCCGATTCGGCCGGCGCCGCCAGGGCCTATGGTGGACCCGTACGCACACGAGACGACGACCTGAGCTACATCGTCCAGATCGGCGCCTTTTCCCAGCGTGACAATGCCGAAGCCGCGCATGACCGGCTTGACGGCGCACAGATCCGCGAACGCAACGGGCTTTATATTGTCTATCTCGGACCGTTTTCCGGCGCCGCCAAAGCCGAAACTTACCGCCAGCGCGCCATCAGCGCCGGTTTTGGCGACAGCGTCCTTAGGCGCGACAACTGAAAAATTGTCTTGAGGTTACCGTTCATCCCGGTCTATCTGCGGCCTTGTGAGCACGATATCCGAAACCGCCCTGAAAGCCGACATGACCGCCGCGCGCGGCCGCTTCATCGCCTTCGAAGGCGGTGAGGGCGCTGGCAAATCCACCCAGGTCAAGGCGCTGGTCCAGCGCCTGCGCGACCTGGGTCTCGAAGTCGTCCAGACGCGCGAGCCTGGCGGTTCCGAAGGCGCCGAAGCGCTCCGCGACCTGCTGGTCCAGGGCGATGCCGGCCGCTGGTCGCCGATGAGCGAGCTTCTGATGATGTACGCCTCGCGGTCCGATCACCTGGAAAAAGTGATCCGGCCCGCCCTGGCGCGCGGTGCATGGGTGATCTGCGACCGCTTCGCCGACTCTTCACGCGCCTATCAGGGCGCCGGCGGCGGCGTCGCGCCCTATATCATCGAACAGATCGACTCCGCCGTCGTCGCCGAGACCCAGCCCGACCTCGTCATCGTCATGGACATGCCGGTCGAAGCTGGCCTCAAGCGCGCCGCCGCACGCGCCGACAAGGAAAACCGCTTCGAATCCAAAGGGCTGGCCTTCCACGAGCGCCTGCGCGAAGGTTTCCTGAACCGCGCCGTCGCCATCCCCGAACGCTACCGGATCATCAATGCCGACCAGACCATCGAGATCATCCGTGACCAGGTTTGGGACACGGTCAGCGGCGTCTTCGACGAACTCCGAGGCCACTGACATGGCCGACGCCGTCCTGACACACCCCAGGGACACGTTTGCGCTCGAACAGATCGACGCCCAGGATGCCGCATTCATTTCCGCCTACGACCGCAACCGGCTGCATCACGCCTGGCTGTTGTGCGGCCCGCAAGGCCTGGGCAAGGCCAGCTTCGCCTTTCGCTGCGCGCGCTTTCTGCTGGGCAGCATGCGCGACGCCGAGTTCGGCGCACTGGGCATGTCGCCCGAAGACGCCGACGTCCGCCTGATCACCGCCCAGGCGCATCCCGACCTTCTGGTGCTGGAACGCGAGATGGGCGAGACCAAGCTGAAGAAGAATATCAGTGTCGACGCCGTCCGCGAAATCGGCGAGTTCTTTTCCAAGGCGCCTTCACGCTCACCGTATCGCGTCTGCATTATTGACTCGGTTGACGACCTAAATATCAATTCTGCCAACGCCTTGTTGAAAATTCTTGAAGAACCGCCTCACAAGGGCGTCATCTTCCTGATCTCGCATTCGCCGGGAAAATTGCTGGCGACCATCCGTTCGCGCTGCCGGCGGCTCAGCTTCGCCACCTGGACCGACGCCACCGTACGCGGCTTCGTGCAGAGCCGCATGGACGTCGACGAAGAGCATCTCGGCCGGCTGGTCCGCCTAGCGCACGGCGCGCCGGGCAGGGCGCTGGGCCTTGTGGAAGAAGGGGCTCTGGAGCTGGACGCGTTCGCGGGGCAGCTTCTGGCGCCGCAAAAACCAGATCGCGCCGCACTGATGGCCATGGCCGCGCAGTTCAAATCGTCGTCCGCCAAGGCGGATGGCGCGCGTCGTTTCGCCACCTTTATCGCCTGTTTGAGCGACCGTATTCAGGACCGCGCCCTGAGCGCCGAGACGCCACAAATCGGCCAATCCTTCGCGCAACTGTGGTCGCGCCTGAGCAACAGCGTCGCCGAGATCGAATCCGTCAATCTTGATCGTGGCGACTATTTCTGGTCCATTTACAGTGACTTGTCACGCATAAGCTAAGATTATTTGTGAGCCTCGATGGTTGATCACCTATATATTGATTCCCACGTCAATCTGCACGCCCCGCAGTTCGACGAAGATCGCGAAGCGACGATCGTTCGCGCCCGCGAAGCCGGGGTCGGGCTGATGATCAATATCTGCGACCGGGTGTCGAACTTCGACGCCGTCTATGCCATAGCCGAACAAAACGCCGACATCTGGGCCACTGCCGGCACGCACCCCCACGAGGCCAAGGAAAACCCGGACCTCACGGTAGCGGACCTGCTGGCGCTGGCTGAGAAGCCCAAGGTCGTTGGTATTGGCGAATGCGGGCTCGACTTTCATTACGACTACAGTCCGCGCGACGTCCAGGCAGCGGTGTTCCGGGTCCATGTCGCCGCGGCGCGCGACAGCGGTTTGCCGCTCGTCGTGCACACGCGCGAAGCCGACGACTGGATGGCGCAGATCCTCGAGGAGGAGCACGCGCGCGGCGCCTTCAAGCTGCTGCTGCACTGCTACACATCAGGCACGGAGCTGGCCAGGCGGGCGGCAGCGCTCGGTGCCTGGTTTTCCGTGTCCGGTATCGCGACCTTCAAGGCGGCCCAGGATGTGCGCGACATTATCAAGGACATGCCGGCCGACAAGATCATTGTCGAGACCGACTGCCCATACCTGGCGCCGATCCCGATGCGCGGCCGGCGTAACGAACCGGCCTTTGTCCCGCATGTCTATGAAAAATTGGCGGAAATTCGCGGCTGGGGACGCGACTATACGCGCCACACCACCCACGACGCCTTTTTCAGGCTGTTCGATCGTATCCCAAGGCCGGAGGCTTATGCGGTATGAGCCGTAAACTGCGCGTCACCATCCTGGGCTCGGGCTGCTCGACCGGCGTACCGCGCGTCGACGGCTATTGGGGCGCGTGCGACCCCAAAAATCCGAAAAACCGCCGCAGCCGCTGTTCGGCCTGGGTGGCGGCCTACGACAACGCCACGCCCGAAAAACTGACCAGCGTCATGATCGACACGTCGCCGGACCTGCGTTATCAGGTGATCGCCGCCGGCATTTCAAAGGTCGATGCGGTGCTGTGGACACACGATCATGCCGATCAGACCCACGGGATCGATGACCTGCGCGCCTTTATTTTCAGCCGGGAAGCGCCGATCGACGGATATATGGACCAGGCAACGCACGACACCCTAATGTCCAGATTTCGTTACGCTTTTCGCGGACATCAGGGCTATCCACCAGTGTATTCAGACCATCTTATCCCGCCGCACGGAACAAAATGGGAAATGAAAGGTGAGGGGGGGACCATCCCGATCCGGACCTTTGACCAGCAGCACGGCCCGATCCGCAGCGTCGGCTATCGCCTGGGCGACATAGCCTATAGCAGCGACGTTTCGGATATGCCGGAGGAGAGCTTCGAGGCGTTGTCGGGCCTGAAGTTGTGGATTGTCGATGCCTTGCGCCACGCGCCGCATCCGACGCATGCACACTTGGAAAAAAGCCTGGAATGGATCGCTCGCGTTAAGCCGGAGCACGCGGTCCTGACCAATCTGCATCAGGATCTCGATTACGACGCGCTAAGGGCCGTTTTGCCGGCCAATGTCGAACCAGCCTATGACCAGTTGACACTTGAAGTGTCCCTGTAAGTCTTAACGGCTAAACACGGCCAAAGGTTAATAGGGCGGACGCCGCCGAGTCAGTCAGTATCGACCGGAATACCGGCATAGGTCGTGGCGACCGGCTGATCGTGGTACGCGAACGTGCTTTTATCGACGGCGTACAGCGCGAGAATGCCGACAATCAGCGCCAGAATGAAGGCCAGCAGGCTCAGGCCATTGATCCGCGCCTTGTGATCCTCGGGCGACATGACACCATCGCCGAGAATGGTCGCGTGCAGCGTCAGATGTCCGAAGCTGTCGGTCGACGGTTTAAAAATGGCGGCGTTTGTTGAAGCCATGACGCAATTCCTTGAACTCACTCGTTATAGCCGGACATGTTTTGTCGACGGCTGTTATGGCTGACGGTATCGCGACGCTCATAAGTCTTAAGTTCGATAGCGCTGTTGCGCCTGTAAGGAAGCCATAAGACGGCTCGGATTACGGTTATCCGTGGGAAAAGCGCCACAGCGGCCATTTTATTTCCCATAATATTTATTATGCGATAAAAATCTGTAGCTTCATGAGGCCCCTGTTTTCTTGTCACAGCCAGCCCATCTGCCGCGCAGTCCGGCAGGCTTCAATGCGGTTTGCGGCGTTGAGTTTCTGCATGGCTTCGGACAGTTCGTTGCGGACCGTTCCGGGCGCCCTGTTCATCAGACGTGCGATCGACTTGGTACTGTGTCCGACTTCCGCCAGCCGCAGCACTTCGCGCTCACGGTCGTTCAGCGGATCCGTCAGGTCCGGCTGCGCCAGATCCTGAAGCTGGCCGTCGATGACGCGCTCACCCGCCATGATGCGCCGGATGCTTCGCGCCAATTCCTGCGATGGCGTGTCTTTAAGCAGATAGCCGCGCGCACCGGCCGCCAGCGCGCGCTGCAGATAGCCCGGTCGCGCGAACGTGGTAACGATAAGCACCTTGGCTCTGTGCGCGCCGGCTTGCAGATTGAGCGCCAGATCGATACCGCCCATGTCGCTCATCTCGATATCGCTGACGACGATATCCGGCTGACACGCCGCCATCATGTCAAGCGCCGCACGCCCGCTGGCCGCCGTGCCGACGACGATAAAGTCTTTTTCCAGCGACAGAAGCCCGGCAATGGCGCCCAGGATCATGGCCTGATCCTCGACGACGAGGATTCGGATCATGATCGCCCTCCTCTATCCATCTGAAAGTTAACAGAAATCTTAACGCCTCGCGGCGTCTGAGCGCTGATTTCGAACACGCCGCCCAGGTCGGCGACCCGCCGTTTTATGCCGCCCAGGCCGTGACCGAAGACGATCGGCCCGCCCCGGCCGTTGTCGGAAATTTCCATCTGAATACTGCCATCCCGCTCGTGAATCGCGATGGTACAGGTGCTGGCCTCGGCGTGGCGAACGACATTGGTGACAGCCTCGCGCATCACCATGGCCAGCGCGTGTTCGATGCTGTCAGGCAAATTCTCAGCGCTGTTGGCGAAGGAGAGTTCGATATCCGCGGCGTCCAGCAAGGTACGCACCTGGGCGGTCGCGGCCAGAAGCGTCGACTGGTTGAGCCCCCGGATGACCGACCGTATCTCGTGAAGCGCACCGCGCCCCACCGCATTGATGTCTTCCAATTCTTTTCGCGCGTGCTCCGGCGCGTCTTCGAACACCCGCGACGCCAGATCGGACTTGAGCACGATGGTCGAGAATGACTGACCGACGATATCGTGCAGGTCGCGGGAAATCCGTTCGCGCTCGGTCATGACCGCCAGCGCCTCCGCTTGCGCCTGGGCGCGGATTAACTGCTCCGCCTGGTCCTGAAGCTGGCAGTTTGCCGCCGTTGCCGCCGCCATTAGCGCGCCGAAAAATACGGCGCCGAGCGCGAATATCCACGACACCCAGCCGGTTACAACGCAAAGTGCCGTCACGGCGGTCATGCCGATCAGCCAGTAACGGCGCACCTTGCCCCTCTGGCTTTGCACCGCGATCATGACGGCAAACAGCGACACAATACTGGCGGCCGCCGTCAGATGTCCCAACCCAAGGGACAACAGCATAATGACGGCAATCCCCGGCCAGGCCGCGCGGCCACGCAGGTCGAACGACAGGTAATATGCAACCAGAAAAACGGGCGCGGCGACAAGCGATGCCTGCCATTCCAAGGGCCTGGGCGGCTCAATGACCCACGGCCACACATAGAGCAGCAGATAGGACAGCCAGATAGTCGGACCATCCAGCGCCAGCCCCAGGACGCGCCGCCTCTGTTTAATCTGTTGCATCATCCGTCACGATCAGAAGCCCAAGCGTCTCGGCAAACCCCTGGAAAGGATCTTTGCCGCCCTGTATCCCTTTGTTTGTCATAACGGAAACCGCAATACCATAGTCGGGGAAGAGCATGAAACTTGAAGCCGCGCCCTTTGCGGTGCCGTTGTGGTGGACCACCCGAACCTTGGTGCCGTCGTCCAACACTACCTCACCGACGCGCCACCCCATCGCGTAGTTCTGCGGATTGGGCGTCCCGTCCGCCAGCGGTTGCGGCGTCCAGAACGCCGTGCGCACCTCAGGCGGAAACAATGCGTTCGTGATCCAGGCCCCACCCAGTTTGGCAAGGTCTTCGGGCGCGGCCACGAAGCCGCCGCCCGCCCACTTGATGCTGTCGTCCGTCGCCAGCGCGTCGCGGAACCGTCCATCGGCAAGTTCATAGGGCCGCACCCGGTGGTCATCCGGAATGATCCTGTCATCGGCGGACAGGCCAGCCAGTCCCAGCGGCGCCGCGACTTGCTGCTGGATCAGCGTGAGGTAGGATTTTCCGCCGGCCGCCTCCAGAACGCCGCTCGACAGGACGGTGCCATAGCTGGAATAGGAAAACGACGTGCCCGGTTTGAACAGCAGCGGCGAGTCGGCAAAGGTCGCGACGGCCGCCTCGACGCTATCGAAATGGCGGGTGTTTTCATAATCCCAGATCGGCGCACAGAAGCATACGCCATAATGCCGGATGCCGGCGGTGTGCGACAACAACTGCCGCGTCGTGATCGGCGAGCCCTTCTCCGGGAAATAGTCGATATAGCGTGTGATCGGCGCGTCGACGTCCAACCTGCCCTGATTGACCAGAATGGCGGCCAGCGTCGCATTGACCGCCTTGCTGCTGGAACCGATGCGGTACTGGCTGCGCGTCGTCGCGGGTACCAGCGTTCGCAAGTCGGCATAGCCCATGGCTGACGACCAAACGATCTTGCCATCGATGCTCACGGCGGCGGACAGGCTCGGATAACGACCGCTGGCATATTGCTCGGAGAGAAAAGCCTGAAGCCTGGCGTATTTGGCATCCGTCGCCTCGGCGACCCGCGCAGGCTGAGGTTTCGGCAGGTCCTGCCATCCGAATGGCCATTCAATCAACGGCCGGAATAGAAGCCAGATTGCCGCCACAGCCACCAGTGCGGCGGACACCACTATTACGATTTTGCGCATCGTCTTGCCTTTCATGCTGCCGCAAAGATAGCGGCGCTGACAGGCAAGACGAGTGACAGATGTCATGAAGGTGCTACACTTTTCGCCATATCGCTCTATGCAGCGCCCTCACCGCGCAGAACCTTGATGAGGGCCGCGAGTTCCTGATCCGCTAGACCGGACGCCTCAGCACGGATCAGCCAGCCATTGACCAGATCCGGCAGTTCGCGATTTATGCCCAGCGCCGCCGACGTGCGCGCAATACGATCGACCGCGGCGATAGAGATTCGCATAGGGCTTTCTGACACGGCGTAGTTGTCCGACGCGATCACTTGTCCCTGATGAGCAAAGAAGGCTCCGAAGCTCGGCGATATACCCTCGACCAGCTTGCCGAAAACACCGGTGTCTATCCCGTTTGCTTCGGCGATCCGTGCACCGTGCAGGAAGCCGGCATAGGCGCCGTAGACATAGGACAGTGTCGCCAGGTCCATAAACGCCGTCGCGTCCTGGGCCTCGCCCAGATAGACCAGGTTTCCGGCCAGAACGCGCAATATATGTTCGGCGGCGTCGAATGCCGAACGCTTGCCCGACAACAGGATCGGCGTATTGGCTTCGCCCATCTGGCTTGGCGCCGCCTGTATCGCACCATCGACATATGTCCCGCCGGCGGCGGCCACGCGGTCTGAAAATACCCTAGCCATCTCTGGTCCGGTGGTGCCAAGATTGATCATGAAACGGTCAGGCTTGGGAGGAAACATGTCGGACAACAACACCGTCTATCTGAGCACAAAGCAGCACACGGTTATGGTGCACATTCACCTCCCACGATTTTTCGTGTTTGCCTACATTGCCCGTGCGTCCATCGGCTTTATGGCTGAAAAGTTCGATCATGTGATCGCCCACGGGCAACATGGCGAATTTGGAGGCCTGGAAGACAACGGCAAAGACTGTGTGCTTTATTTTCACGGCCCGAATGCAGATGCCATTTGGGCCATCATCCAGCCTGTATTGTCTCGGCGACTAAAGGGATACAAGGGTTTCGTGCGTAAGAAATACGGATCAGAGGACGATCCAAACGCTTATGAACAGCTGACTCATTGGTGATTTTGCAAAGAAGTGTCCGGTGTGCCCTTGGCGGTAGATGCTGGGGATGATGTAGCACCGTGTTTTCGCCCTACCACCACCGTCGCCGAAATTAGTCAGCCGGCGTCGCGTTCCACAACGTATCGAATGGCAAGGCCGCCGCACCCAGCGCCGCGGCGTTTTCCTTGATGACGGCCTTGCGCACGATGGTCCGCGACCAGCTTACGCCCAGATTCATCGACAGCCGCTTGCTGAGTTCGTCGCATAACGCGTCCTGCAGGACCTGCGGCAGCCGCCCGCCGATATAGATTGCGTCCGGATCGATACCGTAGGTCAGGGTCAGAAGCGCCGGATAAAGGTAATCCGACACTTCGGCGATCCATTCGCGCACGCACGGCAGGCGTTCGAGGTTAAGTCCTTCCAGGTCTTTCGGCGACTGAGCGCGGATACCGTTTTCCCTCAGCACGTCATAGAGGTGCGACAGCAGCAGTCCATCGCCCAGTGTCTTTTGCAGGTTGGTCCGGCGCGACCGGAAGGGATTAAATTGCGGCAGAAAGCCGATTTCACCGCTGCGCCCGCGCGCGCCCCGGTGATACTGGCGGTTGACGACCAGCCCTCCCCCCAGGCCCGCGTTCAAAAGCAGGTAAAAGAAGGAGTTGCTTTCCTGGCCGCCGCCGAAATGCATCTCGCCTATCGCGGCCGCGGCAGCATCATTTTCGTGGAAGATCGGAAAATCGACGATGTCTTCCAGCAAGGACTGCGCCGTCACATCGCTCCATTCGCGATAGGAGTCCGGCTGGCCCGGCAAGGTAATCGCACCCAGGTCGTCCGGAATGGCCACGCCGATACCTTTTATTTGTGCCTTGCCGATCACTGGATCGCTGAGCGCTTCGCTCAGCGACTCGCGGACGAACACCCTCACCGCTTCCGGTCCGGCAAAGGCGATTTCGGCATGGAACTGCATGCGCACTACTGCGGAAAAGTCGAGCACGACAAGCGTCAGGTGGTCGCGGTCGATATTCAGCCCCAGGGAAAAGGCGCCGTCGGGATTGATCGCCAGCTCGATCGCCGGCTGGCCACGCTCGCCATTCTTGCGGCCATCAACGATGATCAGGCCATTTTCAGCAAGTTGCTTGGTGATTTTGAATATACTGGGCACCGACAACCCTGTGGCCTCGGCGATATCAACCCGCGTGGCGCGCGTCCGCACCCGGATCGCCTGCAACACCATGCGCCGGTTGTGCTTGCCGGCGTCGACAATGTTGGCGCCGCGCAAGCCCAACTTCGCATGCGATGGCGGGCTGAACGTACCAAGACCTTTCTGCAACGGGTTTTGCTTATTCATATGCGTATTATCGGCGCCAATCAGCGTCGCGCCCCCCTTGATGACAGCGCTAACATCTTAACTTGCACCGCGTCAACTACAGCAATGCAAAAAAGCAAATTCAATCAAACATTTCATTAATACTCGACTATTGCAGCGATTAACTATTAAAACTTAATTTATTAAGCCTTGTCGCGAACGCGCGCTCCGGCCGCGATGACAATAGCGTCAAATGGCATTGGCAAATCAGTCGCTTCGTCGTAGTTCTTGAGTGGGGCTGCTGATTTGACAACCGTCTTTGACAACTGTCCGGTATGACCGGGCAAGGGGGAAACTTGACCACACCGTCTCCGGCGCCAGCCCAAACCGCCCAGCGCCAGGTGAGCCTGCCGCAGATGCTGGCCTTTATCGGTCCCTGCGTGCCGTTCGCGGCGCTTGGCCTGCCGCTTGTCGCTATCCTGCCCGAATATTACGGCACCCAGCTTCAGTTGGGCGGCATTGTCGGCCTGATCTTCTTCATCGTGCGCTGCGGCGACATCCTGATCGACCCGCCGCTTGGCCACTGGATGGACCGGACGCGCACAAAACTCGGCCGCTTCAAGCTTTGGATGCTTTTGTGCCTGCCGGTCCTGTTTGTCAGCACTGGCTTTATCTTCCTGGCTGAAAAAGGCGTTGGCAATATCTATCTCGGCTTGTGGCTTCTGGTGCTTTACATCGGCTTTTCCATGGCAGCGCTCAGCCAGTCGAGCTGGGGATCGGTGCTGTCGACCGATTATGACGAACGTTCGCGCATCTTCGCCTTCTGGCAAGTCGGCAATATACTGGGCATCATCTGTGCCGCCGTTATCCCGGTCGCCGCGCAAGGCATGGGCTATAGCTATGTCGATGGTGTGCGGGCGGTCGGCCTGTTCATTATGGTCGCCCTGCCGATCACGATCGGCATTGCCATGCTGGTCGTGCCGGAGAAAGTGTCGAACACCAACACCCACGACCTGAAGCTCAGCCACTATTTCGATATGTGGAAGCGCAAGAATGTCCGCTGCATCCTGTGGGCCGACCTGTTCATGGGGCTGGCGCCGGGCATCATGGGCGCCCTGCTCTTCTATTTCTTCGAACAGGTCAAGGGCCTGACGCGGATGGAGGCTTCGATCGCCATGCTGCTCTATTTCGTCGCCGGCATTGTCGGCGCCCCGATCTGGGTGATGGTGTCGAAGAAGTTCAACAAGCACGTAACACTGATCTGGTCGAGCGTCCTGTTCGCCGTCCTGTATGCTGCCATGGCGTTCGCGCCAGAGGGCAATTTCATCGGCTGCGCCATACTGACCTTCCTGAATGGCATTCCCTACGCCGCTTCACTCTTGCTCACGCGCGCCCTGATGGCCGATATCGGTGACGAGGTCATGGCAGAAAGCGGCCACGACCATAAGGGCACGCTGATGGCCATCTTGTCGGCGACGACCAAGGTCGGCTACGCGCTATCGGCCCTGACCATCACCATCCTCGAAGTCCTGGGGCTCAACGTCAAGGTGCCGTCCGCCACCCCCGCCGACGCGCTGATGTGGGTGCAGATCTTCTTCGTCGGCCTGCCGGTCCTGTTCCTGCTGCTTGGCGCAGTGGTCATGAAGGACTATGACCTGACACCTGAGAAGCACCGCGCCATCATGGACGGCTTGCGCGCAAAGGACATTGTGTGAGCGACACCCCTGCCATCAACGCGTTGTTAGAGGTCATGCGCCGCTTGCGCGACCCCGAAACCGGCTGCCCATGGGACAAGGAACAGACCTTCGCGACCATCGCCCCCTACACGGTCGAGGAGTCCTATGAGGTCGCCGATGCCATCGCGCGCGACGACATGCGTGACCTGAAAGAAGAGCTGGGCGACCTGCTCTTCCAGGTCGTCTTTCACAGCCGCATCGCCGAAGAGGCCGGACTGTTCAATTTCGACGACGTTGCCAAGGGCATGGCGGACAAGCTGATCCGCCGCCATCCACACGTCTTCAGCGACGCATCGCATCGCACCGCCGATGAGCAGACGGTGGCGTGGGAAGCCGTCAAGGCCGAAGAGCGCAAGGCCAAGGACAAGGGCGGCATATTGGACGATGTGCCGATCGGCTTGCCCGCCCTGACACGCGCCGCCAAGCTGACCAAGCGTGCCGCCCGCGTCGGCTTTGATTGGCCCACGCTCAACGAGGTCCTCGACAAGCTCGATGAAGAGACGCAGGAACTGAAGGCGGAGATCGACGCCGGCGACATGGACAAGGCGCGCGCCGAACTGGGCGATCTTCTGTTCGTCATGGCCAACCTGGCGCGCAAGCTTGACGTGGAGCCCGAAGACGCGCTGCGCATGACAAATGCAAAATTCGTCCGCCGTTTCGAGACGATCGAAGCGGCCCTGAAGACCCAGGGACGTACGCCGGAACAATCGTCACTGGCGGAAATGGACGCACTTTGGAATGCGGCCAAGAACACAGAAAAAGCTTGAATTTCACACCCTTATTTTCATTGCAAAATAAAAGCCACAGATTTTAATTGTTATCCGCAACCCAAATTCGCGCGATCCTTGCGAATCGAAAGGCAGCGGCGTTAAGGTTTGTGAATGCCCCAGCGTTCATCGTCAGAGTCCGTCATGCCGCGTTCCAAGAAGCCCGCCCCCCAGCCGGAGGCCTCACGCCCCCGTTCACGGCTGATCCGCGGAGACGCGCCCAAGGTGGCAAAGCCGGTCACCAAGGTGGCAAAGCCCATGGGCCGCCGGTCGTTGTGCCCGATCAACATGGTGCTTGAGGCGGTCGGCGACAGCTGGTCGATGCTGATCATTCGCGACCTCATGTTGCGCGGCCACACCAGCTACCAGGCTTTCCTGCGCTCTGAGGAAAAGATCGCCACCAACATCCTGGCCGATCGCCTGGCGAAGCTGGAACAGAACGGCCTGATCACCAAGTCCGCCGATCCGGCCGATGCGCGCAAGTTCATCTACCGCCTGACGCACAAGGGCGCCGACCTGGCACCGCTTCTGGTCGAAATGACGCTCTACAGCCTGAAGCACGAAACGCGGATCGACATGCCCAAGGAGGTCGTCGCCGAGATGCAGAAGAACAAGCAGGCCTTTGCATCGAAGCTGACGCGCAACTTCACGCCCAAGACCCGTCGGGCCGTCAAGGTCGAGGTCGATCCCGCCGAGGAAACGCTCAGCCTGTTCTAAGAGACGGAGGCTTGTAGCTTCTCGAAGCGGCCATAGGCCTGATCAGACAACTTGACGCGCAGGTGGACCTTGCCGTCCTCGTCCTCAAACCGATCCAGGACGCGGCCCTGGCTGTACAGAAACGCCAGCAATTCGCCTTGCTGCGGCTCCAGTACGACGTCCATCTCTTCGCCGGCGGCGTCGACCAGTTGCGCGACCTTAGCCAGCAGCGCGTGGATGCCCTCACCCGTCACAGCCGAGACCGGCAGCGGCTTGTTGCCGGCGCGGTCGGTTACGGCACGCGCCAGAAAAACCTCTTTGGAGTCAGCGTCCAACAGGTCGATCTTATTCCAGACCTCGACCATCTTCGACCGGTCGAGTTCCGGCAGGATGTGGCCCAGGACCTGTTCGACATCGGTCTTCTGGGCTTCGGTTTCCGGATTGGACACATCGCGGACGTGCAGGATCAAGTCGGCCTCGATGACCTCTTCCAGCGTGGCGCGAAAGGCGGCGACCAGTTCGTGCGGCAAGTCCGAGATGAAACCGACCGTATCGGAGATGATGGCCGAGCGGCCATTGGGAAGCTTCAGCGTCCGCAGGGTGGTGTCGAGCGTGGCGAACAAAAGGTCCTTGGCGAAGACTTCGGCGCGCGTCAGATGATTGAACAGGGTCGACTTGCCGGCATTGGTGTACCCGACCAGGGCGACGATCGGATACGGCACCTTCTTGCGCGCAGAGCGGTGCAGGCCGCGCGTCCGGCGCACCTCTTCAAGTTCTGCCTTAAGCAGCTTGATCTTGTCGGCGATCATCCGCCGGTCGAGTTCGATCTGGGTTTCACCTGGGCCGCCGGTGGTACCGGTGGCGCGCTGGCGTTCCAGGTGGGTCCAGGTCCGCACCAGGCGCGAGCGTTCGTATTCGAGGCGCGCCAGCTCGACCTGCAGCTTGCCTTCGCGGGTGCGGGCGCGCCGACCGAAGATTTCGAGGATCAGACCGGTTCGGTCTATGACCTTGACGCCCAGGGCCTTTTCGAGATTACGCTGCTGGATGGGCGTAAGCGCACCATTGACGACACAAAGCGTCGCCTCAGCCTCTTCGCATAAGGCCTTGATTTCATCGACCTTACCCTGACCGAACAAGGTAGCCGGATTCACTTTTCGTACCCGCGCCGTCATTTCGCCGACGATCTCGAGGTCGAGCGCAAGGGCCAGGCCTGTCGCTTCCTCCAGACGCGACTCTTCAAACCGGCGCGGGGCGGCGCGCTCAGCCGAAGCATGCGTTACGATGTCCGGGTCAACGACGATGGCACGCTCCGTTTCCGGAGCGTGTTCATGAAAGCGGTCAGTCAATGACAAAGTCCCCTTTGAACAGGGACCTTAGTCATCAGACTCGTCTTCCTGTTCGTACAGTTGCACGGGCGCGGCCGGCATGATGGTCGAAATCGCGTGCTTATACACCAGCTGGCTTTGGCCATCGCGGCGCAGCAACACGCAGAAATTGTCGAACCAGCTGACGATGCCTTGCAGCTTCACGCCGTTGATCAGAAAAATGGTGAGTGGCGTTTTGGTTTTGCGGACACTGTTGAGAAACGTGTCTTGCAGGTTTTGTTTTTTGTCGTGGGACATTGATGGCCCTTCTCGTTTGCTAAAGATCGGGAGCAGGATACTCCCACACAGAACACAGTTGCGCGCCCATACTCATTCCGGGAACGCGCGTAACGATATTAGGCGTATGTGATCCCATTTTTCAACCGCACTGCGGTAAATTTATTTTACACTCCGGCGGTGCGCCGGGCCTTGTCTATGTACGAATCGCGCAAGGACAGGGCGACCGGCCCGGGCGTACCGCTGCCGATGACCTGACCGTCGATGGCAATGATCGGCAGGACAAGGCTTGTGGCGGCGGTGACAAAGACTTCGCGCGCGGCCTTGGCTTCATCCAGGGAGAAGGCGTCCTCGCGGATTTCGAGGCCGGAGTCCGCGATAACCGACAGCAGGTTGAGGCGAGTGACGCCGGCCAGGATGTTGGCCTTCAGTGTGCGAGTGCGAATGACGCCGTCGTCGCCGACCATGTAGACATTGGTCGAGCCGCCTTCGCTGACCAGGCCGTCGCGGTCGACGAAGATGACCTCGGCCGCCCCCTGCTCTTTCGCGGCCTGCTTGGCCAGTACGTTGGGCAGGAGGCCCACGGTCTTGATGTCGCAGCGCCCCCAGCGAATGTCGGGCGCGCTGATCGCCTTGACGCCGGCTTCGGCCTTGCGAGCGGCAGCTTCGCGGTCGACGGGCTTGGCGGTGATGACGACGGCCGGCTTGACGCCCTTTGGGAAGACGTGGTCGCGCGGCGCGACACCCCGGCTGACCTGAAGATAGAGCATGCCTTCGACGATATGATTGCGCCGCACGACCTCTTCCAGCACGACCAGCAGGCTCTGGCGCGGCATGGGCATGTTTATGCTCAATTCGCGCAACGACCGCTCGAGGCGATTCATATGGCCGTCGAGATCGGCGAGGCGTCCGCCAAAGACCGACCAGACCTCGTAGACCGCGTCGGCGAACTGATAGCCCCGGTCTTCGATCGAAACGACGGCTTCGGAGGCGCGAACATAGGCGCCGTTGACATAGGCAATACGGGGCATGGTGAGTCCTTTGAAATCAAGGCCTCAATGACATTCCTGCCCCATAATGGCAATCCCTGTGAGACGTGAGCATGAGGCCTTAACCCCACGTGACGTCAACGATCCGGTCGTAGGGCCTTCGGCCCTACTCTTCGTCTTCGGCGCGAATGTGGGCCAGACCCAGCGACTTCAGCTTACGGTGCAGGGCCGAGCGCTCCATGCCGATGAAGTTGGCGGTGCGCGAGATATTGCCGCCGAAACGGACAATCTGCGACGACAGGTATTCGCGTTCGAAGACCTCGCGGGCGTCGCGCAACGGCAGGGCGATGATGCGCTCGGGGCGGATGGCGCCGGCGACGGCCGATTCCACCACCTCGGACGGCAGCATGTGCGCGGTGATCGGTTCCGTAGGTGAACCCGAGGCCAGGATCAGCAGGCGTTCGATATTGTTGCGCAGCTGACGGACATTGCCCGGCCATTCGTGGACCTGGAGCGTCGCCATGGCGTCTTCGGACAGGATGCGGCGCGGTAACCCTTGCGCGGCGCTGATGCGCTCAATGAAGTAGTTGACCAGTTCGGCGATATCGCCACGCCGCTCCGACAGGCCAGGGACGCGCACCGGCACGACGTTCAGGCGGTGGAACAGATCTTCGCGGAAACGGCCGGCGGTGATTTCCGAGGCCAAGTCCTTGGAGGTAGAGGAGATGACGCGGACATCGACCTGAACGTCCTGGACGCCGCCGACACGCACAAAGCGCTGCTCGACCAGGACGCGCAGGATGCGGCTCTGGCTTTCCGGCGGCATGTCGGCCACCTCGTCAAGGAAGAGGGTGCCGCCATGGGCGCGCTCGAAGACGCCGATCTTGCGCGGCTTGCCGCCCTCGCCTTCCTCGCCGAACAGCTCGACATCGAGGCGTTCCGGCGTCATGCCGGCGGCCGAAATGGGCACGAACTCGCACTTGGCGCGTGGGCTGGCGTCATGGATCATCCGCGCGACCAGTTCCTTGCCGGAACCGGCGGGGCCGGAAATCATGATGCGCGAGTTGGCCGAAGCGACTTTCGAAATGGTCGAACGCAGCAGTTGGGCCGCCGCGGAATTGCCGATCAGGCCGTCGGGCACCACCGCCTGGTTGCGCAGGCGGCGGTTTTCCTTGCGCAGGCTGGTCAGTTCAAGCGCACGCTGAACAACCATGATCAAGCGCTCGGTCTTGAAGGGTTTTTCGATAAAATCGAATGCGCCGCGCTTGATGGCGGTGACAGCGGTCTCGATCGTGCCGTGGCCTGAGATCATGATACACGGGATGTCCGGATCCAGTTCATGGATGACACCGAGCAGTTCCAGGCCGTCGAGACCCCCGCCCTGCATCCAGATATCGAGCACGCACAGCGACGGCTTGCGCGCCTTGATGGCCCTGAGCGCCGCATTGGAGTCGGCGGCGGTGCGTACCGCATAGCCCTCGTCCTCAAGGATGCCCGCGACCAGTTCGCGGATATCGGCTTCATCGTCAACGACCAGAATGTCAACGCCAGACGACAGTTTCATCATACCCTCATGAGTTTGGCGCTGCTCGCGCCGTCTTGGGTGTCAACCGGAGGGGCTCCGGCCTGTAGACGCGGCAGGCGCAAGGTGGCGCGCGCACCGCTCAAATGTTCGGCGTCCGACAGGAAAAAGTCGCCGCCATGGTCTTCCAGAATACGCTTCACGATCGCCAGGCCGAGCCCGGTGCCTTTTTCACGCGTGGTGACGTAGGGCTCGGTTAGGCGGTCGCGATCCTTCTCGGGCAGGCCGATCCCGTCATCCTCGACCATGACGGTCACGAAATCAGGCGTCGCGGTCATTTCGACACGCAGGTGGCCGGCCGGGCCTTCCAGATTGCCGATCTCCTCGACGCCGTTGTCACGCAGCAGACGCGACGAGACGGCTTCACAGGCGTTCTTGAGGACATTGCCCAGCGCCTGGCTCAGCAGACGGCCGTCGCAGATCACGTGCAGTTCCGGCAAAGGCTCGATGATATCGATGGCGATGTCGGCGCGGGCGACGCGTTGGGCAAAGACGGCGGCACGAAGCAGTTCCGGCGCATCCTCTTCCGAGAAGTTCGGCGCCGGCATGCGGGCAAAGGACGAGAATTCGTCGACCATGCGGCCGATATCGCCGACCTGTCTCACAATGGTATCGGTCAGGCGCTCAAAGGTTTCGCCGTCGGTGGCAATCTGGGCGCGGTACTTCTTGCGAAGACGTTCGGCGGACAACTGGATCGGCGTCAGCGGGTTCTTGATCTCGTGCGCGATGCGGCGGGCGACATCTCGCCAGGCAGCATTGCGCTGGGCCGAGATCAGGCGGGTGATGTCGTCAAATGTCAAAACCGAGCCACCGGTCTCGAGGCCCGACACGCGAACGCGGACACGGCGGGTCTCGCCCTTGCGGACCAGGTCAACCTCCTGCTCCTCGACGCGATGGACCGACACCTTGTCCAGAAGCTCAGTGATTTCAGGCGCTAGGTCGCGAATGCTCACACCTATGGCATCGTCTGAAACGACCCCCAAGAAGCTTGCTGCATGGCGGTTGATCGCCGAAATGTGCTCGAAAGCGTCGATACCGACGATACCGGCGCTGATTTCCGACAACACGGTCTCGATAAAGGTACTGCGCGCTTCGGCCTCCTCGCGTGCCGTGCTCAGCGCCAGTTGCTGGCTCTGCAGGTCGGACGTCATGCGGTTGAAGGCGCGCGACAGCACAGCGATGTCTTCCGACTGCTTATGGGTCATGACGCGCGCGTTGAGATCCCCTGAGGCCACCTTGTCGGCTGCTTGCACAAGCCGGGCCACAGGCGTGGCGATGCTCTCCGCCGCCGAGGTTCCGCCCCATATAGCGCCGACCAGCACCAGCAGAACGGCCTCGAGATAGGCCATGGCGAAGACGCCCTGGACCTGAATCTTGTTCGTCGACGAGTCGCGATAGGCGATGATGGCCTGATCGGCCTGGGTCATGCGCTCGAACAGTCCGGCCGGCAGCGGTTTGATGCCGTACAGAAACGCGCCGTTCTGACCGTTATAGCCTTCGAGCGGATAGAGAAAGCGCATGGCGTCGCCGGCGGGAATCCACGCCTTTGGGCCATCATTGGTGACTTCATCGAACGCGGCCTGGGGCGGCGCCAGATAGGCGGCGGTGCCGTCCTCCTCGGCACGAACCAGCACCTGCCCGGTCTTGTCGATGATATAGACGGCGCTCAGTTCGGCGCGGGCGTCCAGCGTGCCTTTCAGCGCGATCGCATAGGCCAAGCGGTCGGAAAACATGCTGCGCGCCACTTCGCCGGACAGCGCCGAATGGATATATTCCATGGCCTCGCCGCCCGTGCGCGTATTGTCCTGCAACACGATCTTGGCGATTTGCGCGCCGTTTTCGACCGATCCGCGCACGCGGTCCGAAAACCAGGTATCGAGACCGCGATTGATGAACAGGAAGGCCGAGGCCACGACGATGGCCGGCAGGACCGCCGCCATGGAGAACAGGAAGACGTAGCGCAGGTGCAGGCGCGCGCCCGCATCGGCGCCCCGGCTGCGGGCGATATTGATGACGCGCCGGACGACGAAATAGAGCAGCCCTAGTAGCAGCGCCAGGTTGAGGCAAACAAGGATCAGCAGATACTGGCTGGTCTGCGCGATGGGCGCCGTCCCCGGCGTGGCGATGATCAGCCAGATGATGAAGGCCGTTGTCAGTAGCGATGCGCCATAGCCAGCCGCCAGCAGCAGCCGCTGCGTGCCCGTCGAATGGACGTTCCGCAGACTGCGCCAGAGAACTTGCCAGGAGTGCTTTCGGGCCGGGGTAGTCAAGAGTGGCTGCAACCTAATTCACAGTGCGTGGCATTTGCGCACTACTGTGTCTGAATATCAACAGGAATGTTGCGAGAATGTGTCAAATTCAGACAGCAGCGGTCCATCAGGCGGAAATCAGGGCCCGGACTGCGCACACGATTGCGTGTGGCTCGTCAAGCCGGCAGATGCGGCCCTTGTCCTCGCGGCGCACCGCCGGATTGGGATGATAATCGGCGCCTTCGATATAGCTGCCGAGATGCTTTTTGAACATTTTCAGCCCCAGTGAGGAACCGTAGAAGCTAAGACTGGCCTCCATATGCTCACACAGGATATCAGCCCACGCGGTCAACGATACGGAATCCATGGGAGAATTGTCGTTGAGCGCGCGGTCGAGGTCACGGGCAAGCCAAGGCCGGCCATAGATGCCGCGACCGATCATGATGCCGTCGGCGCCGGACTGGATCAGGGCGGTTCGGGCGCTGTCGATGTCGACGATATCGCCATTGACGATGACCGGGATGTTCACCGCCGACTTGACGTGTGCCACGGCGCGCCAGTCGGCCTGGCCCTTGTAGAATTGCTGACGCGTACGGCCATGCACCGTCACGGCGGCGACGCCCAGGTCTTCCGCCCGCCTTGCCAGTTCGGCCGCGTTGTGCGGCGCGTCCCAACCCAGGCGCATCTTGACCGTCACCGGCCGTGAGGTCGCCGACAGCGCCGCCGTCATGATGCGTTCGGCCTGGTCGAGATCGCGCATCAGGGCCGAGCCGCACAGGACACCCGTGACCTCCTTGGCGGGGCAGCCGAAGTTGAGATCGACGATGTGGGCGCCCGACTGTTCGGCCAGCGCCGCGCCGCGCGCGATATGGACCGGATCGCGGCCGATCAGTTGCACGATCTTCAGGCCGTCGTGATCGCCCAGCTGCGCCTTGCGCACCACGTCAGGACGGCCGTTCTCCAGTTCCGCGCAGGCGACCATCTCGGTCGCGGCATAGGGTGCGCCCAGCTTGTGCGCCATACGGCGAAACGGCAGGTCGGACACGCCGGTCATGGGCGCGATCAGCACCCTGCCCGCCACCTCGACATCGCCTATTTTCAAACCCTTGGCACTCATCGCGCCTCCATACACAAAACCGCCATGAAACACCATGGATCATTGACCCGTGCTGCAAGCGCTCCTAAACCGCCGTCAGGAGGATCTTATGCCCGACGTCAAGCTTGCCGAAACCGACGAAGACATCCGCCGCTGCTTTTCTGTCATGCGCCAGCTTAGGCCGCACCTGACAAGCGCCGACGAACTGCTGGAGCGCGCGCGCCGTCAGATGCAGGATGCCGGCTGGCGGCTGGCCTTTACGGAAAGCGACGGACAGGTCGCCGCCTGCGCCGGGTTTCGCGTCCACGAATGGCTGGTTTCGGGCCGCGTCCTTTATGTCGATGATCTGGTTACCGACGATGCCTTACGTTCCGGCGGCCACGGCAAGGCCCTGCTCGACTGGCTGAAAGACCTGGCCCGCAGCGAAAACTGCGCGCAGTTGCGCCTCGACAGCGGCACCCATCGCCGCCAGGCGCACAAGTTCTATTTCCGCGAAGGCCTGACCGTCCAGGCCTTCCATTTCGAGACCGACCTGTGACCTTTCACGCCATCATCGTCGCCGGCGGATCCGGCAGCCGCTCGGGCGGCAAGAAGCAGTGGATGGAACTGGCCGGCAAGCCTGTGCTCGATTGGTCGGTTGAAGCCTTTGCCAAGGCGGGCGCCGGGCACATCGTGGTGGTGGTCCCGGCCGAGGACATTGACTCCGCCCGCGCCCGCTACAGCACCATGGCCAGAATCGCCACCGGTGGTGCCGATCGTGCGGGCAGCGTCGGCAATGGCCTCGACGCGTTGATGACCATGGCCGACCTCAATGACGTGGTGATGATCCACGACGCGGCGCGTCCATTGTTAAATCCACACCATATCAAAGCCTTGTCCGATAAACTTAAGATATCACGCGCGGCGATTCTGGCCCTGCCGATGACAGATTCGCTCAAAAAGGGCGAGGACGGTCTCATTACCGATGCCCCCTCGCGCGAGGGTCTGTGGCGCGCCCAGACCCCGCAGGCGTTTCGCTTAGGCGACATTGCCGAAGCCTATTCGACCTGGGACGGCGGCATCGCCACCGACGAAGCCATGGTGGCGGCCGCGGCCGGCATCGAGGTTGCCCTGGTCGAAGGCGATCCGCACCTGCACAAGCTGACCTACCCTTCTGATTTCGCCCTCCTCGAAGCCTTCATTCAACAGGACAAACCCGTCATGCAAGTCAGGATCGGCCAGGGTTTCGATGCCCATCGCTGGGGCGACGGCCAGAGTGTCTGGCTGTGCGGCGTCGAAATCCCGCACGACAAGACGCTGATCGGCCACAGCGACGCCGACGCCGGCCTGCACGCCCTCACCGACGCCATCCTTGGGGCCGTGGGGCTGGGCGATATCGGCGACCATTTCCCCCCGACCGATCCGCAATGGAAGGGCGCGCCCTCCGACCTGTTCCTGAAGCACGCTGTTGATCTGATCACCGCCAGGGGGGGTGAGATCGTCAATGTCGACGTCACCCTGATCTGCGAGCGCCCCAAGGTGAAGCCGCACCGAGAAGCCATGCGCGCCCGCCTGGCGGAGATCCTTGGCATCGCCGTCGATCGCGTCAGCGTCAAGGCAACCACCACCGAAAAGATGGGCTTTACCGGCCGCGAGGAAGGGCTGGCGGCCCAGGCGGTCTGCGCCATTGCCTTTCCGGCCTGACGCCGTAAACCCATGGAATTGCTAGGGTTTATTGCGAAGCATTCTCACTATTCCGAGGCTTGAAAAGGGTTATTCGCCCGAATATATGCTGAACCGTAAAGCATTCCCCGAAACACAACAGATGAGAGGTCTGTCATGGCATTCGAACTTCCCCCCTTGCCCTACGCTGCCGATGCCCTTGAGCCGCACATGTCGGCCAATACCTTCAGCTTTCACCATGCCAAGCACCACAAGGCCTATGTCGACAACCTGAACAAGCTGATCGCCGGCACCGAGTTCGAAGGCAAGTCGCTGGTCGAGGTCGTCCAGGCGTCGGAAGGCAAGAACCCGGGCGTATTCAACAATGCCGCTCAGGTGTGGAACCACACCTTCTTCTGGAGCTCGATGAAGCCCAATGGCGGTGGTCAGCCGACCGGCGAGATCGCCGACCGCATCAACAGCGATTTTGGGTCGTTCGACGCCTTTGCCGAAGCCTTCAAGACGGCCGGCGCCACACAGTTCGGTTCGGGCTGGGCGTGGCTGGTCCTGGGATCGGACGGTAAGCTGAAGGTCACCAAGACGCCGAACGCCGAAACGCCTTTCACCAAGGGCGACAAGCCGATCCTGACCTGCGACGTCTGGGAGCACGCCTACTATCTCGATTATCAGAACCTGCGCCCCAAGTTCCTGGAAGTCTTCCTGGCCAGCCTGGTCAACTGGGACTTCGCCAACCAGAACCTGGCCGCCCCGCTGCATCCGGGCGTCTAATCCATATTGCAATTCTGCGCGAAGGGCGGTCCAATCGGGCCGCCTTTTGTTTTTGGGGGGAAGATGTCCACCATACTGGCTCAGGAACTTGTCGGGCTGCTCTCGGCGCAGGGCAAACGTATCACCACCGTCGAAAGCTGTACCGGTGGGCTGGTGGCGGGCGCGATCACAGCTATTTCCGGCTCTTCGGCCGTGTTTGACTACGGCTTCGTCACCTATTCAAACACCGCCAAGACGCGACTTGTCCACGTGCCTCAGACCCTGATCGAAACGCATGGTGCCGTCAGCCTGCAGGTCGCACGCGCCATGGCCGAAGGAGCTTTACGCGAGGCCGGCGCCGATATCGCGCTCAGCATCACGGGTATCGCCGGGCCTACCGGCGGATCAGCGGATAAGCCTGTCGGCATGGTCTGTTTTGGCCTAAGCCGCAGCGGCCGCAAGGGCGAGATCATCACGGAAGCAAAAGTAGAGCAGTTCGGCGCCATCGGCCGCGATGCTGTGCGCGAGAAGAGCGTCGAGCTGGCGCTGAGCTGGGCGCTCAAGGTTCTCAGTTGAGCGGCTGCCAAGTTTTCTGCCTCCCCAAATCCAATAGATTTGGGGAGGGGGACCGCACGAGTGAGCCATCGACAGATGGCGAATGAGATGTGGTGGTGAGGTTTTGATTCAGACCGGTAAATTAAAGCATTTTAGACATCTGCAGTATGCCCCTCCACCATTCGCTGCGCTCATGGTCCCCCTCCCCAAATCTATTGGATTTGGGGAGGCAGAAAACCGGCGTAGCCGAAAGATTGTCCCGTTTGCAGAAACGCCTACGCCGTCTTCGGAAAGAGCGTTTCCGCGCGGCCTTCAAAACAGGCCATCAGCTTGGACACGGCCTTGTCGAAATTGGCCTTGAGGAATCCGGTCAGGAACGGGTTCTTGAATTCAAAATCCATCTGCAGGGACGCGCGGCAACCCTTGCCTGCCTCTTCAAATTTCCACTCGCAATTCAACCGCTTGAAGGGCCCTTTTAACAGGGTGATCGAGATGGTGCGGTTGTTGGCGTCGCGCGTCACGCGTGTCGAAAAGCGTTCGGACAGGAACTTGAATCCCACACCCGCCTCGGCATCAAAGCGCGTTACGCCCTCGGACAGGCCTGTGCGATTGCTCACCCGCATCGAGGTGATCCACGGAATATAGTCCGGGTACTTCTCGACGTCGGCGACCATCTCGAACAGCTTGTCGGCGGCGAACGGCAGGACCCGATCGAAACTGACCTTGGTCATTATTTGGCCTTCGCAGCGCGAGCAGCCCGCAGACGTTCGAAATCCTCACCGGCGTGGTGCGATGACCGCGTCAAGGGCGACGACGACACCATCAGGAAGCCTTTGGCGCGGGCGATCGCTTCGTAGGCCTTGAACTCGTCCGGCGTCACAAAGCGGTCGATGGCGGCGTGCTTGCGCGTCGGCTGGAGGTACTGGCCGATGGTGATGAAATCGATGCCGGCCGAACGCATGTCGTCCATGACCTGCATG
This sequence comes from Asticcacaulis solisilvae, assembly GCF_017875235.1. GTDB lineage: Bacteria > Pseudomonadota > Alphaproteobacteria > Caulobacterales > Caulobacteraceae > Asticcacaulis > Asticcacaulis solisilvae_A. Next base: position 248,067 of record NZ_JAGGMI010000002.1, read on the forward strand.
ACCTCTTCGCGCGTTTCGCCAAGGCCGACCATGATGCCCGACTTGGTGAACTGCTGAGGATCGCGCTCCTTGACGCGCTCCAGCAGACGCAGGCTGTGGTAATAGCGCGCGCCGGGGCGGATCTTAAGATAGTTGCGCGGCACGGTTTCCAGGTTGTGGTTGAACACGTCCGGCTTGGCATCGATGACGATTTCCGCCGCACCGTCCTTGCGCAGGAAATCGGGCGTGAGAATTTCAATGGTGGTCTTCGGCGACTGGGCGCGGATCTGGCGCACCACTTCGGCGAAGTGCCAGGCGCCGCCATCGGCCAGGTCGTCGCGGTCGACCGAGGTAATGACGACGTGCGACAACTTCATCAGCGCGACGGTTTCGCCGACGCGGCGCGGCTCGTCGGTGTCGAGCGGCTGGGGCAAACCGGTCTTGACGTTGCAGAAGGCGCAGGCGCGTGTGCAGGTATCGCCCATGATCATGATGGTCGCATGGTTCTTTGACCAGCACTCACCGATGTTCGGACAGGCCGCCTCTTCGCATACCGTCACCAGCTTGGCGTCGCGGACGATCTTCTGTGTTTCATTATAGCCGGGCGATCCAGGGGCGCGCACGCGCAGCCATTCGGGTTTCTTCTGGATCGGCGAATCGGGACGGTTCTGCTTTTCGGGGTGACGCAGCTCACGCGGAGTGGCATCGACGCGATTAATAAGGGTGACCATGGCTCAACTGCTTGTGCGGGCACACGTCTGCCCCACACCTAATTGGGCGTATTGCCTGAATTTATCAAGTCAAATCCGCTGTTGCGCGACGACATGACACGTGAAGAAACATCACCGGAGTGTCACGCGCCGGTCATAGCCGATCACGGGAATCTGAGTTATAGATAACGCATGTCCCCTTCTCTTCGTCCCTGGCTTCACCTCGCCGCGCTGGGCCTTGCCCTGGCCGTTGGCGCATGCTCGAAGCCGGGCGCCGGCGAGAAGCAGCCGGGACAGGCCTTCCTCGACAGCCAGATCCCGCCCGGCCTGTCGCCGCAATACTTTCCGCCGCAAGGCTTTGTCTGGGGCGGCTACCGCAACGGCTCCCTACCTGAGGCGCGCTACGGCGTGGCCTCGCCGCCCGTCAATCCACGCGCCCAGGTCCTGATCCTGGCCGACGCCGACTATCCGGCGGAAACCTATTTCGAGCTGGCCAACCAGTTGCTCGATGAAGGCTACGGCGTCTGGCTGTTCGAAGTGCCGGGCCAGGGCGGCGCGGGCCAGTATTCCGGCCAGAAACAGGCGGTCTTCACGCGAAGCTATCGCGACGGACAGATGGCGGTCATCGGCTTTATCCGCGACATCATCCACCCGACGCCCGAAAAGCCCCTGTTCATCGTCGGCACCGGTTACAGCGCGCTCAATGCCCTGTCATTATCGACCACTGCCAAGGACAAGACCTTGGCCGGCTTCGTCGCCTACGCGCCTTATCTTGGCCAGGACATCCAGCCAGGCGCCGAATGGCACTCAACCGACGTTACGACTGGCTACTGGGACGGCATCGCCCACGCCTGGCGCGCCTCTAATCCAGACCTGCGTTTACGGGTCAAGAGCGAGCCCTGGCGCACGCAGACTCACAAGGCCTGGTCCGATCTCAACAGCCTGCACCTGCCGGTCATCTCCCTGACGGCGCCAGCGGCTCCGGTGGTCGTCATCGCGCCGAAGGACGCCCCGCAAAGCCAGTCGGGGACGCTCACCGCCCTGTGCGCCCGGCTGTCCCAATGCCGCGTCGCAACGACCAGCGGCCCCGACACGCTTGGCGAAGACGTCGCGAGCTTTATCCGCGGCGTGCGCCCGGCTGTAAAATAGTTGCCGGCTAACCGCGACTTAAGCATTCCGTGCGATGGTCTCACCGATAGATCGCTACCGGAGACGCCATCTTGTCCGTCCTTAGCCGCCTCAAGGCGGACACCGCCGGCAATACAGCCATGATTTTCGCCCTGTGCCTGCCGGTCCTGCTGGCGCTGGTCGGCGGCGCCATCGACTTCAGCCGGGCCACGCAACTGCGCATGGAGCTTCAGGACGCCGCCGATACGGCTGCCCTGGGCGCGATCGCCGTCAACTCCCTTGGCTATAAGGCCGGCAGCAACATGGCCGGCAACGGGACGATTTCCGACGGCGTCGATCAGGCCCTGTCGATCCTCAAGACCAATATAGGCACGCACACCGACCTGTCGGCCATCTCCCCGGCCGCGACCGTCACCAAGACCGGACACACCCTGACCGCCAAGGTCACCGTCACCGCCAACTACAAACCCTACCTTCTGGGCCTTGTCGGCTTCAGCAATATCCCGCTGAACGCGATGTCGGTGTCGACGGCTGGTCTGCCGCCCTACATCAACTTCTACCTGCTGCTCGACAACACCCCGTCCATGGGCGTCGGCGCCACCACGGCGGACATCAACAAGATGGTCGCCAACACGCCGGACAAGTGCGCCTTCGCCTGCCATCAGATGGACAAGGCCGGCAATGACTACTACGCCAAGGCCAAGACGCTGGGCGTGACCACCCGCATCGATGTGGTGCGCCAGGCAACGCAGAACCTGATGACGACCGCCAAGGCGAGCCAGACCACGCCCGGGCAGTACGGCATGGCCATCTACCATTTCGGCATGGCGGCCGACGCCATCGACGAGAAAAAGCCCGAACCCTACCTTATCAGCGACCTGACGACTAATCTCGATGCGTCCGCGGCCAATGCGGCGGCGATCGATCTGATGACGATCCCGTACCAGAACTACAATTCCGACCGGCAGACCAATTTCAAATCGATGCTGCAAGGGATGAACAAGATCATTCCGTCGTCCGGTGACGGCACCAGCGCCAACAAGCCCCAGCAGGTTCTGTTCCTGGTGTCGGACGGCGCCAATGACGGCTACGACTGCGCCTATTCCAACGGCGGAACCTGCCGGCGCATTTCGCCGATCGATCCTCAGCAGTGCCATACCATCAAGGCGCGCGGCGTCCGCATCGCGGTGCTTTACACCACCTACCTGCCCCTGCCGACCAACGCCTTCTACAACCAGCATCTCGCCAAGTACCAGTCGCAGCTGGCCACGGAAATGGAAGCCTGCGCTTCACCCGGCCTGTTTTTCGAGGTGAGCCCCAGCCAAGGCATATCCGACGCCATGTCGGCACTGTTCACCCGCGTTGTTTCGGTCGTGCGCATCAAGAACTAATTTCCACATGGACGCGCAATAAATGAACGTCGTTCAAAAAAGTTGCGTGTGAGTGGATTCAGGCCTTTACCCCCTCATCGGATCAGCTATTATGACCGAATGTTACGACCCATCCCGCTGACGGAGGGTCGTTTATCCGGGCGGATACGATCGCGGGCGATGGCTCCCGGCGGCCGCCCCCTGAGGGGAGTGCCTGCGCATGAAGCGCGAGCTGGACGCCAGGGCGTTTGAAACGCCGCTTTTCGAAGCGCTGGTCGAAGCAAGACAACGGTATGGCGGAACCAAGGTCATCATCGAGGACCAGGACCGCAAACCGCTGGACTATAACATGTTCATCGCGGGCAGCTTCGCCCTGTCGCGGCTCCTAAAACGCCACATCGGCGCTGAACAACGCGTCGGCCTGATGCTGCCGACCTCGATGGGCGGCGCCCTGTCCTTCTGGGCGCTGCACGCGCTCGGCCGCGCGCCCGTCATGATTAACTTCACCGCCGGCCAGGCCAACATCAAGGCTGCTGCGCAGGTTTCTCAAATAAAAACAGTAATTACAGCGCGACGCTTCATCGAGAATGCCAAGCTGGAAGAGTTGGTCGAGGCGATGCGTGGTTATGTGCGCATCATCTATCTCGACGATATCCGCAAGGAAATCACCCTGACCGACAAGGTCTACGCCTTCGCGGCATCCAAGCTGCCGCGCCTGTTCGCCAAGAAGACCACGCCTGACGATATCGGCGTCATCCTGTTCACCTCGGGCAGCTTCGGCAGCCCGCGCGGCGTCGTACTCAGCCAGCGCAACCTTGTCGCAAATGTACGCCAGATTCAGGCGCATATCGCGTTGAAACCGGAATGGGTCGCCTTCAACCCCATGCCGATCTTCCATTCGCTGGGCCTGACCGGCGGCGTTATCCTGCCGCTCCTGGCCGGCTTGCGCAGCTTCCAGTATCCGTCGCCGCTGCACGTCAAGCAGATCCCCCCGCTTTTGCGCGAATCGAAGGCATCGCTGCTCTTCGCTACCGACACCTTTATCAACCAGTACGCTCGCCAGGCCGAGCCCGACGACTTCAAGTCGCTGGAGTTCGTGGTCTGCGGCGCCGAGAAGGTGCGCAACGAAACGCACGAGCTGTTCAAGACGCAGTTTGGCGGCGTGCCGATCCTTGAAGGCTATGGTGTGACCGAATGCTCGCCTGTGGTGGCCGTCAACTATCCCGACGACAACCATTACGGCACGGTCGGGCCGGTCCTGCCCGGCATCGAAACGCGCCTTGACGCCGTCGAAGGCATCAAGGAGGGCGGTCGCCTTTTTGTCAAAGGTCCCAATGTGATGGCCGGATATATTAATCCGGAAAATCCGAATGTGATCGAAGCCCCGAAAGACGGCTGGCACGATACCGGCGACATCGTTACCTTCGATGACTCAGGTTTCATCAAGATTCTCGGCCGCGCCAAGCGTTTCGCCAAGATCGCCGGTGAAATGGTGTCGCTGACCGCCGTCGAACGCCTGGCCGAAGAGGTCTGGCCCGACAATCGCCACGCCGTCGTCGCCGTGTCCGATGACAAGAAGGGTGAGCGCCTGGTGCTGATCACCGATAATACCGAGGCCGACATGTCACGCCTGACCAACTGGGCCAAGGAAAACGGCACGCCCGCCCTGGCCATTCCGAAGAAGATCCTGAAGGTCGAAGCCGTGCCTGTCCTCGGCTCGGGCAAGACCGACTATGTCGCGCTTCAGAAACTGGCCGAGGTCGAAGTACAGGCGGCATAGCCGTGCGGCAATCACGCATATTGACAGCTTAGGCGCGGCACCGTAAGCGCGGAACATGGGCGCAATGACGTACAGGGCAGTGAAGGCGGAGGTCCGTTTCTGGGCCTGCTTCGCTGTGGTCCTGGCCCTGCTCTGCCCCTTCCTGTTCCCGGTCCAAGCGTCGGCGCAAGCCATGTCCGGCTTCATGCTGTGCGTGGAACAGGCCGATGCCCCGGCCGTCGCCGACACGGTGGCCGCGCAAAAGATCGCCGACACCACCAAGAGCAAGGGCTATCAGGGCCTGAAGTGCGCTGACTGCGTGCTGGCCTCGCTGACCGCGATCGCCACGCCGTCACCGCAAATCGTCCCGGTCGTCTACGCCACCGAGTATGTGCGCATGAGGCCGGCGGCCAACGCCACCACCGTCCGCGCCCGTGCGCCGCCGCGCCCGCACTCCTGCGGTCCTCCGTCCGAAATCTGAAGCTCTTCACCCGCGCATGGATTGATCCGGCGCGCCTGACTGCTTTTAATTTCGGATATCTCATGTCTAAACTGTCTGCCCGCGTCTTCGTTGGCGCCCTGCTCGTTACAGCCTCCATCCTGCCGTTCATTCCTTTTGCCGCCGAGGCCGAAGAGATCGAGGACTCCAGCACCGTCATCGTCACGGCGCGCCCTGACCCGCTCGATCCGCCGGCCGTCAAGGCGACCCGGGCGCGGCTGTCGCGCACACCCGGCGCCGTTTCGGTTGTCGCGCGTGAGAATTTCGATAACTCTTATGCGCTGGGCCTGTTCGATACGCTGAAAGACGTTGCCGGCGTCTTCGCGCAGAAGAAGTCCGGCGAAGATGGCCGCTTTTCCATCCGCGGCTCCGGCATCGGCAATTCCGCGCACAATCGTGGCTCGTGGCTTGCCATCGATGGCGTACCGGTCAATCAGGCCGACGGGTCCGGTGACTTCCAGGAAATGGATCCGCTCAGTGTCCGTTATGTCGAAGTTTACAAGGGTGGCAACGCGCTGCGTTTCGGCGGTGCGCAGTTGGGGGGCGCGGTCAACTATGTCACCCCTTCCGGCCACAATGCCGGTTATCGCACCCAGGTTCGCGTCGAAGGCGGATCGTTCGGCACGCTTCGCGGACACGCCGCTTACGCGGATGTCATTGGCGACTACGACCTCTACCTGTCGACGACGGCAACCCAGGCCGACGGCTGGCGCGACAACACAGCCCAGGAGGCCCGCCGGATCACCGCCAATATCGGCCGCAGCTTCGGCGTAGGGCGCAGCATCCGCCTCATCGTCCAGGCCAACGACATCGAACAGGGCATCGCCGGTGGCCTGACGCTCAACGAGGCGCTGACGACGCCGACGATCACAACCGCGCCCAATTACCCGACTCTGCGCTACGGCCGCAATGTCAAGTCGCTGCGCGCCACCAGTCAGGCCGACTGGAAGATCAATGAAAACCTTACCTTGCAGGCGGGCGTTTATGCGGCGTGGAAGGAACTGGTCCACCCCATCTCGATCTATATCGACTATACCCATCAGAACTACGGCGCCTTTGCCCGCCTTGACGGCAAGGGCACATTCGCCGGCCGCCCCGCCGACATGTTCATCGGCGCCAACTATCGCGCCGGCCTGACCAACGCCAATGTCTACGTCAACGCCAACGGCCAGCCTGGCAACCTGACCGGCCAGACCCGCCAGAACGCAGACAGCATCGATGTATTTGGCGAAGGCCGTGTCTTCGTGACCGATAAACTGGCGGTTATTGCCGGCGGCTCATATGGCTGGACCGGCCGCGATTATACGAACCTGCTCAACGCCGTTAACAACACGTCAGCTAATTTCGACTGGTTCGCGCCGCGCATCGGCCTGCTGTGGCAGAACGAACAGGGTCATCAGTGGTTCGCCAATGTCACAGAGTCGGTCGAAGCGCCGACCTATGGCGCCCTCGTCCAGACGCCGATCCCGCAGTTCACCACGGTTGACCTGCAAAAGGCAACGACACTGGAAACCGGCATTCGTGGCCGCAACGCCAAGCTCGCCTGGGACGTCGCCGTCTATCACTCGGCCATCCGCGACGAGATGCTGAACTTCATCGTGTCCCCCGATATCCCGGCCGCGACCTTCAACGCCGAAAAAACCGTCCACCAGGGCCTGGAAGCCGCGCTCGACTGGTCGTTCGCACAAGCTGGGCCGTGGAGTTTCAACCTTCGCCAGACCTACAGCTGGTCGGACTTCCGCTTTGACGGCGACAAGACCTATGGCGATGGCCGCCTGCCTGTCGTTCCCGAACACTATTACCGCGCCAGCCTGACAGCGGCTGCGGGCGGCTGGCGCGTCACGCCGGCGGTCGAATGGACGCCGTCCGACGTCTGGGTGGACTATACCAACACCGCCAAGACGCCGGGCTTCACCGTCTGGAACCTCAGCCTTTCCAAGCGCTTTGGCGACAGTGTTGAAGTCTTTGCTGATGCGCGAAATCTCGCCGACACGCGTTATGTGTCGAACGTCAACGCTCTGACCAATTTCGCGTCGGTCGCTGCGTCTTCGCGCAAGGTATTCACGCCGGGCGAAGGCCGCGCCCTGTTCGTCGGCATCCGTTTGACGGGGAGATAAGATGACCGAGCCCGGCATTAAGCTTTCTGGGGAGGCCGCCAAGCGGCTTATCATCGACTATCGCATGATCTGGCGCTGGCACTTCTATGCCGGGCTCGTCTGCATTCCGTTCATCGTCCTGCTGGCTGTCACCGGCACCTGCTACCTGTTCAAACCGCAGATCGAAGCGGCTCTGGATGCCCGCTACAACAACCTGCCGTTCGAAGGCGCCCCGCGTCCAGTCAGCGAACAGATATTCAACGCCATGCATGCGCTGCATGGCGCCGAACTCAAGCAGGTCGAGCTGCGAAAAAATCCGCACGACGCCCTGCGCGTCGTCATGAACGATGGCGGCGAGTTGTGGCGCGTCTATATCCACCCGCAGACGCTGGATGTCCTGAAAGTCCAGGCCGAAGACCAGCGCTTCATGGCCATCATCAAGACCATCCATGGCGAACTGACACTTGGTCGTTTCGGTGAAATCATCGTCGAACTGGCGGCATGCTGGGCCATCGTCATGATCGTCACAGGGCTTTATCTATGGTGGCCGCGCAATGCGCAAGGGCCGGCCGGCGTGCTCTTTCCGCGCCTCAGGATAGGCAAGCGTGTCTTCTGGCGCGACATGCACGCCGTCACCGGTATCTGGATCTCGTTTTTTGCGCTGTTCCTGCTGCTCTCCGGCCTGCCGTGGACCTCGGTCTGGGGCGGCGCTTTCCGCGCGGTCGTCGCCGCGACCAAGCCCGCCACCGCCAAGGCCGAATGGGCCGCCGGCCGCGCCGCTGAGACCAAGGCGTTGAAGGACGAGCACGCCCACCACGACCAAAGTGCCCAAAAAAGCGTGCTGATGAGCCACGATATGGGGGTCAACCTGACGGGCGTCGATGCCCTGGCGCCGCGCGTCCTGGCGATCGGCCTGCCCGCGCCCGTCCTGATCAAGCCGGTGAAAGACACGACCTGGCAGGCGACCTCGGCCACCCAGAACCTGACCGCGCGCTTCACCGTCACCTATGATGCCGCCACCGGCCACGAGATCAAGCGCGAGACCTTTGGCGACAAGGCGCTGGTCGATCGCGTCGTCGCCACCGGCATCTCCGCCCACGAAGGCCACCTGTTCGGCTGGCTCAACCAGCTACTGGGCCTGCTGACCGCCATCGGCCTCGTCACCCTGTGTATCAGCGCGGTGGTCATGTGGTGGCAACGCCGTCCGACCGATGTTCTGGGCGCCCCAGCGCTCCTGCCGGATGAGCGTCTGGGCATGGGGCTTGGTGCGCTCATAATGGCCCTCGGAATCTTCCTGCCGGTATTGGGTATAAGCCTGATCGTCGTGGCGCTGGCCGAGCGCCTCGTCCTGCGCAATATTCCAGCGGTCTGCGCCTGGCTGGGCCTGAAGCACAGCTTGCCACCCGCATAGCGTCGTCATACCCTTGCGCAGCGGGGTGACATGGCGGAATCACAAGATAAACGCGACATTGGGCCGGATCTGCTCCGGGCGCTTGCCATCCTGCTCGTCATGCTCTGGCACCTGCCCAAGGCCGGCCTGCCGCCGGTCATGCTCACGATCCGCGAATTCGGCTGGCTGGGCGTCGATATCTTCTTTGTCCTCAGCGGCTACCTGATCGGCACCGAACTGCTGAAGCAGGTTCGCGATGGCCGCAGCCCCGACTTGCCCACCTTTTACGTCAAGCGCGCCTTTCGCATCCTGCCGATGTTCTGGTTGATACTGGCGGCTTATGTCCTTCTGCCGCAATGGGGCGAAAACTCCAACCTGGCGCCGATCTGGCGTTACCTGACCTTTACGGTCAATTTCGGCCTCGACTACCGTCTGACAGGCGCGTTCACCCACGCCTGGTCGCTGTGCGTCGAAGAGCATTTCTACCTTCTCCTGCCCGTCACTATCCTGATGCTGAGGCGGTGGTCGTCGCCCCTTCCAGCGATCCTTCTGGCGACGGTGCTGCTTATCGGCGGCATGGTCCTGCGTCACCTGATCTGGCAGGACTGGTCAGCCAGTGGCGAAGGCGCCGCAGTCATGTTGCGTGACTATTATTATCCCACCTATACGCGCCTGGATGGCTTGCTGATGGGCGTGTGCCTAGCGGCTTTCCGGCTGTTCCGTCCGCAACTCTGGAAAAATATAAGTCCCTGGTTCACCCTACCTCTTGGCACCATCTGCATTGCCATCACCGGCTATATGACGCTGCGCGACGGCATCACGTTGTCGCCGGCGGGCGCGATCATCTTCTACCCATTGTTCGCGTTCGGCGTGGCGATGATCCTGGCCGGCCTCCTGAAACTTGAAGCACACCTCCAGCTCCTGCGCTGGACCGGCGCGGGCTTTATCGCCGCCATATCCTACAGCCTCTACCTGTCGCACAAACTGGTCATGCACGCCGACAAGGCCTTGCTGCCCAAAGGATGGGTAACCGACTGGTCAGGCGTCTTCATTTTCTACGGCACCAGCATCACCATGGCCGCCCTGCTCTATTTCATCGTCGAACGCACCTTCCTGAATCTGCGCCAGAAAGTTCTGCGTCAGGGCGCGACCTCGGCGAATGGAACCGCAAAGACCTGATCCGGCTCGCGGACGAAGTACAGCGTCTTGCCGTCCGGTGAAAAGACCGCCGCGACCTCATAGGCGCCGGTATTGACCTTGGGCCCGGCATTAACAGGCGTGCCCCAAGTCCCATCAGTTTGACGCCGTGACAGCCACAGGTCGCCGCGCCCCTGCCCGCCCGGACGGTCCGACACAAAAACCATCCACTGGCCGTCCGGCGAGACATAGGGGTCCCATTCGATGCCGGGCGAGCTCAGGTCCGCCAGTCTTTGCGGGCCGGCCTCAGGTCGGCGCATGTCGAAAACATAAAGGTCGGACTTCCCGGCCTGGTCCTTCAGATCGCCGCTGAAATAGATCAGGCCCGCAGGCTCGCCATTGGGAAACCAGATCCCCGCCGGATCGTCGAGCAGGAACAGAGGCTCCGGTTTCGACCAGTCGTCCCTTGTACGCATCGACTTGAACGCGCGGCCGCGATTAACGTCACCCGGTGCGCGGCTCGAGACAAAGATCACCGTCTTACCGTCCGGCGTCAGGAACGGTTCCCAGTTGCGGCCCTCGTTGGAAAACCCGGCGACGACCGGCGCGCTCCAGGTGCCAGAAATCCTGCGGCTCTCATAGATCTGGGGCGGGTTGCCGGCGGTGAACAGCAGCAAGTCGCCGCCCTTGGAATAGACCGGCGCGCGCGGCTTCAGGTCACCCAAGGCAATGCCATCAAAGGTGACGGGTTCGGCGGCAAACGCCGGTGCGGCCATAACGCACACGGCGGCGCAGGTCAGGATATGTCGGATCATCGCAAGCCCTCCTTGCGCTCAGAGAGCGGTGTGATTGCGGCCGAAACGCGGCGCAAGGTCGCTTGCGAAAGTTAATTAAAATACAGATTTCAGATCACAAGTGATGTTAACTTGCCAATCAAAAGCGATCATCCACTTGCAATGAAAAAGCCCAGCCGTTTGGCTGGGCTTTAAAAGGATAAGTCTCCGGGGCCGCAGGCCCCAGACCCCGATACTTTATTAGAGCGATATGCCAAAAAGTGTGCAGCGGTTTTTGGCTAAATATCGCGATAAAACAAAAACGTAGAGCATGATAGCGGTCCGATTTAAACGCATCATGCTCTAGAGGTTGATCATGCGACCGTCGGCGTCCAAGGACGCTTCGAGGATAGCTTCCGACATGGTCGGATGCGGGAAGACCGTACCCTGCAGGTCCTCTTCCGTCGCTTCCATGGTGATCGCCAGGCAGAAGCCCTGGATCATCTCGGTTACGTTGGAGCCAATCATGTGCGCGCCCAGAAGTGCACCCGTCTTCTTGTCGAAGATGACCTTTACGAAACCGCCCGATTCACCGGCAGCAATCGCCTTGCCATTGGCCTTGAACGGGAAACGGCCGATCTTCACGTCCAGCCCCTTCTCTTTCGCGCCCTGCTCGGTGATACCCACGCTGGCCACTTCCGGCGTCGCATAGGTGCAGCCCGGAATCGGCGGGTTCAGGTTTGACAGCTTCTTGCCGGCGATATAGTCGACGGCATGGATCGCTTCGTGCGAAGCCTTGTGCGCCAGCCACGGCGGTCCGGCGCAGTCGCCGATCGCATAGAGGCCCTTCACATTGGTCTTGCCGTGGCTGTCATTCTTGATGTGACCGCGGTCCAACTCAACACCCAGCTTGTCCAGGCCGAGGTTTTCGGTGTTGGCAACGATACCGACGGCGACAATGCAGCCCTCGGCCTCAAGCACTTCGGACTTGCCGCCGGCTTCGACCGACACCTTCACGCCCGAACCGGCCTTCTCAACCTTGGTTACCTTGGCGCCGACGCGGAACTTGATGCCGCGCTTCTCAAAAGCCTTGTGGGCCTCGGCCGATACTTCCTTGTCCTCGACCGGCAGGATGCGGTCGAGCGCTTCGACGACGACAACCTCGGCGCCCAGCGAACGATAGAAGCTGGCGAATTCGATGCCGATGGCGCCCGAACCAATGACGACCAGCGACTTCGGCATCTTCTTGGGCGACAGGGCGTTGCGGTAGGTCCAGATCACCTCGCCGTCCGACACAGCGCCGATCGCCGGGATTTCCCGCGCGCGGGCGCCGACGGCCAGCATGACGTTCTTGGCTTCGACAACCTGTTCGCCGCCGCTGTTCAGCTTCACCTTTACCTTGGGCGCGTCCTTGCCCGGCTCAAGTGTCGCAAAACCTTCGATGACGTCGATCTTGTTCTTCTTCATCAGATAGCCGACGCCGCCATTCAATTGCTTGGCGACGGCGCGCGACCGGGCAATGACCTTCTCAAAGTCGAAGCCCGGCTTTTCGCCGGTCAGGCCGTAATCAGCCAGGTGGTTAATCTTGTCGAAGACTTCCGCCGACTTCAGCAACGCCTTGGTGGGGATACAGCCCCAGTTCAGACAGATGCCGCCCAGCAGTTCGCGCTCGACGATAGCGACCTTCAGGCCGTTTTGGGAAGCGCGGATCGCGCCCTCATAACCGCCCGGGCCGGAACCGATAACTACGAGATCATAAGCCATGTTATCAGTCCCTTACGCCAACATTTTAATTGGATCTTCGATCAGCGGCTTGAAGGCGCTGATGAACTTGGCGCCGATCGAGCCGTCAACGACGCGGTGGTCGCAGGTCAGCGTAACCGACATGACCGTTGCGACAGCCAACTGGCCGTTCTTGACGACCGGACGCGGCTCACCGGCGCCGACCGACATGATGCAGCCCTGCGGCTCGTTCAGGATCGAGGTGAAGGTCTTGATGCCGAACATGCCCAGGTTGGACACCGAGAAGGTGCCGCCCTGGAACTCTTCCGGCTTCAGCTTGCGGTCGCGGGCCCGTTGCGCCAGGTCCTTCATCTCGGTCGAGATTTCGGCCAGGGTCTTCAGTTCCGCCTTGCGCACGATCGGGGTGATCAGGCCGCCGTCGATGGCCACGGCCACAGCGATGTCGGCGTTCTTGTGCATGGCGATGCCTTCCGGCGTATACGAAGCATTGGCTTCAGGTACAGCCTTAAGCGCCAGCGCTACTGCCTTGATAATCATGTCGTTTACCGAGACCTTCACGCCGCGCGACTCCAGCGCCGTGTTGATCTTGGTCCGCGCCGCCAGCAGGTTGTCGAGTTCGATGTCGACGGTCAGCGGGAAGTGCGGGATGTCGCGGAACGACTCGGTCATGCGGCGAGCAATGACCTTGCGCATGCCATCCAGCGGCACCAGGTCGTAGGAACCGGCGGGAATACCCATCTGTTCCAGCGACTGGACCTTACGCGGCTCGGCGGCCGGTGCGGCAGCGCCGCCTGCAGCCGAAGCCTTGCCGGCGCCAGACTGCTGGGCAGCCTCGATGTCGCGCTTGATGATCCGGCCATGCGGGCCCGAGCCCTTGATGGCGCTGAGGTTGATATTGCTAAGCGACGCCAGACGACGCGCCAACGGCGAAGCCGCGACGCGTGCACCCGACGATGCAGCGGCAGGCGCCGGAGCGGCAGCGGGAGCAGCCTTGGGCGCTTCGGCCTTAGGGGCCTCGGCAGCGGGCGCCGCAGCGGGCTTCGGCGCTTCAGCGGCCTTGGGTGCGGGTGAAGCCGCACCACCGGCCAAGCGGGCGATCGGCGTATTGACCTTCACGCCTTCGGTGCCGGCTTCGACCAGGATGGCCTCGACCTTGCCCTCGTCGACGGCCTCGACTTCCATCGTCGCCTTGTCGGTTTCGATTTCAGCGATCACCTGACCGGCGGTGATCTCGTCACCGACCTTCACGTGCCACTTGGCCAGAATGCCCTCTTCCATGGTCGGAGACAGGGCAGGCATCAAAATGTCAGTCATTTTAAAGTCTTCCCTGAATTAGCTGCGGTAGGTCACGGCCTTGACGGCCTTGACGATCTTTTCGACGCTCGGCACCGTCAGCGCTTCCAGATTGGCGGCGTAAGGCATCGGGACATCTTCCTGGTGGACGCGCAGCGGCGGTGCATCGAGGTCGTCGAAGGCTTCGGCGACCACGCGGGCGGCGACTTCGGCGCCGATGCCGCACGGGCCCCAGCCCTCTTCCACCGTCACCAGGCGGTTGGTCTTGCGGACCGAGGCCAGGATGGTTTCGGTGTCGAGCGGACGCAGGGTCCGCAGGTTGATGACTTCGACGTCGATGCCTTCGGCCGCCAGTTGCTCGGCGGCCTTGAGCGCGAAGCCGACCATGCGCGAATGCGCCGTGATGGTCACGTCAACACCTTCGCGCTGAACCTTGGCCTTGCCGATCGGCAGGACGAAGTCTTCCACGTCCGGGATTTCGAATTCCAGACCGTACATCATCTCATGTTCGAGGAAGACGATCGGGTTCGGATCGCGGATGGCGGCCTTCATCAGGCCTTTGGCGTCGGCCGCATCGTACGGCGCGATGACCTTAAGGCCCGGAACGTTGGCGTACCATGCCGAATAGTCCTGGCTGTGCTGAGCGGCAACGCGGGCAGCGGCGCCGTTCGGGCCGCGGAACACGATCGACGACTTGATCTGGCCGCCGGACATGTAAAGCGTCTTGGCCGACGAGTTCAGGATGTGGTCGATCGCCTGCATCGCGAAGTTGAATGTCATGAACTCGATGATCGGCTTCAGGCCGGCCATGGCCGCGCCCGAACCGATACCGGCAAAGCCCATTTCAGTGATCGGCGTGTCGATGACGCGGCGTTCGCCGAACTCTTCCAGCAGGCCGCGCGACACCTTGTAGGCGCCCTGGTATTGGGCGACTTCCTCACCCATCAGGAAGACCTTGTCGTCGCGGCGCATTTCTTCGGCCATGGCGTCCCGGAGCGCGTCGCGGACCGTGATCTTGACCATCGGCGTGCCAGCGGGCACTTCCGGGTCATTGGCCGGCTTGGATTGGACGGGGGCAGCGGCCGGGCTGGCCTCGACCGTCTTCTTCTCGCCGCCTTCGGTGTGGGTGGTCGCGCCGCCGGTGTTTTCAGCCGATTGCGCGGGCGCCGGCGAGGCCGAAGCGCCACCTTCGAGACGGGCGATCGGTGTGTTGACCTTGACGCCTTCGGTGCCGGCTTCGACCAGGATGGCCTCGACCTTGCCTTCGTCGACGGCTTCGACTTCCATCGTCGCCTTGTCGGTTTCGATTTCCGCGATCACCTGACCGGCGGAGACTTCGTCGCCCGGCTTGATGTGCCATTTGGCGAGGGTGCCCTCTTCCATCGTCGGAGAGAGCGCGGGCATAAGAATATCGGTCATGTAAATTACGCCTCGAGATAAACGTCGGTGTACAGTTCGGACGGATCGGGTTCCGGCGAAGTCTGGGCGAATTCAACCGCCTCAAGCACGATGGCCTTCACTTCGTTGTCGATGGTCTTGATCTCGTCTTCGGCAACACCCGCCTGTTGCAGCATGGTCTTGATGTGGTCGATCGGGTCGCGGGTCGTCTTGACCTCGTCGACCTCTTCCTTGGTGCGGTACTTGGCGGGGTCCGACATCGAGTGGCCGCGGTAACGATAGGTCTTCATCTCGAGGATGTAAGGGCCCTTGCCCGAACGGGCGTGTTCGGCGGCGCGTTCGGCCGCTTCCTTGACGGCGAACACGTCCATGCCGTCGACCGTTTCACCCGGAATGCCGAACGAGGCGCCGCGCTGCGACAGGTTGACGGTCGCCGAAGCGCGCGCCAGCGAGGTGCCCATGGCGTACTCGTTGTTTTCGATCACGTACACAACCGGCAGCTTCCACAGCTGGGCCATGTTGAAGCTCTCATAGACCTGGCCCTGGTTGGCCGCGCCATCACCGAAATAGGTGAAGGAGACATTGCCGTTCTGCCGGTAGAAGTCGGCAAAGGCCAGGCCCGTGCCCAGCGACACTTGCGCGCCGACGATGCCGTGGCCGCCGAAGAAGCCGGTTTCGATGTCGAACATGTGCATCGACCCGCCCTTGCCCTTGGACGACCCGCCCGAACGGCCGGTCAGCTCGGCCATGACAGCCTTGGGGTCCATGCCGGCGGCCAGCATATGGCCGTGGTCGCGATAGCCGGTGATGACCTGGTCACCGTCCTTGGAGGCGGCCTCCATGCCGACCGCGACGGCTTCCTGGCCGATATACAGGTGGCAGAAACCACCGATCAGGCCCATGCCGTACAGCTGTCCGGCGCGTTCTTCGAAACGGCGGATAAGCACCATTTCACGATAATATTTCAGCAGTTCGTCTTTGGATACATTGCTCAGCTTGGTCGTGCTGGTCTTAGCGTCTTTTTGGGCGGCACGCGCCATGGACACCTCCTCAAGTGTTTCGGCCGTTATGGGGAGATTCGGCCGCAAAAACAGGCGCGCAAATAGGCGGCGCCGAAGCCCTCTTCTGACTGACGCACACCCCCTCTGAAGTGGACACCAGGTGCGCGGACGCGCAAAGGCAACTTCCCTTTATGAGAAGCATGCCTTCGCGTAAAGTGGTATTAGGGGATCAGGAATTAGCGCCTGCAGGCGTATTGTAACGAATTACGTAGGCATGCGGCTCGGTCAGGCCCAGCAGGACGCGAGCGCGTTCCTGAAGAAGATCCTTGGAAAGATTGTCGGTGCGCAGGTATTTGGCGCGCGCCTCAAGGTCTTCGCGTTCAGCCTGAAGCTTTGCGAGCTGTTGCTCTTTCACGACCAAGTCACGGTCGCGGGATTCCTGAGAAAAGAAACCCTTGTCGCCCGTCAGATACTGGACGCAAACATAGGTCAATACAAGTGCGATAAGTGCAGTCGGCAAGTAAGGCCTCAATCGGTCAAACACTCTATTCGGCCCTTTCTGGACTTGGGTACGCAACTTTCCCGTCCGTTTTGCGCCATCTCGGTTAACAAACTGTTGCTGAACATGTCGGGGAAATGAGAAAAATTTATCGAATCCGCGACTTGCCGGCGTGCACCAATCACGCCGTTTTTATCAAAACTGTCAAAAAGCGGGATTTTGACAGCGTCAGACAGCCACTTCGAGGTCGGCGCCGCTCTGTCTCAGACGTGTGACATCGCGGATCGGCGGCGCGCCGAACACACGGCGGTAGTCGCGGCTGAACTGCGACGGGCTGTCATAGCCGGTGTGGAAAGCAGCGCTGGCCGCGTCCATGGTTCCGGCATAGATCAGCCGCTGGGCTTCCTGCAGCCGCAGGCGCTTCTGGTACTGCAGCGGCGTCAGCGCCGTGACCGCCTTGAAATGGGCGTGCAGCGACGACGGGCTCATGCCGGCGGCGGCCGCGACGCTTGAGATGGCGAAGGGTTCGCGGAAGTTGCGCGTGATCCAGTTGATCGCCAGGCCTATACGCCTGAGCCGGGAATCGGCAAAGGCTATGTGGCGCAGGCCTTCGGCGTGTCCCGACAGGATCAGCCGGTAGAGCAGTTCGCGTATGGCCAACGGCGCAAGGATCTTCGCGGTCGCAGGCGTGTCGAGCAGCTTCACCAGGCGCGTCGCGGCGTCGATGACGTCCTGTTCGCACAGGCCGATCGCCAGCCCGCGCCCTGAGTGGTCCGAAGACGGTTTGGCCACACCAGCCTCCTTGAGCATGGCGGCCAGCATTAGCGGATCGAGATCGACTTTCAGGCAAAGATAGGGGTGGTCGGACGTCGCTTCGATGATCTCGCCGCTTAGGGGCAGGTCGACGGCAACGGACAGCTGCTGACCGGGCGCATAGGTGAAGGTGTCGCCTTGCAGGCGGACGGTCTTGCTGCCTTGCGCGATGATACACAGCGCCGGCACGTGCACGACGTGGATCGGCTGGGTGGGCGTATCGCTGCGGATCAGGTTGATGCCGTCGATGGCGGTGTCCAGCATGCCTTCGGCGGGGGCATGGCGGCGCATGACGGCGGCAAGTTCGGTCGTGTCGGCCATGATTGTCTCATCCAGTATTGGACAATAGCTTTACAGGAACCAAGCCGTTTTGTCGCGTACGCGCAAGGCAGATTTGGAGGATCGTGCAATCATTATGGACGATCGCATTACCGCCTTTGGTCTCCCCTTGCCTATTTTCCAGCCCAGGACGCAGCCACTTCTGGCTGCCTTTGATGGAGAGAAGACATGGACAACGTAGCAGGCAAGGTCGTGGCGATTACCGGCGCCAGCAGCGGGATCGGCGAAGCGACGGCGCGCGTTCTGGCGGCCAAAGGCGCAAAGGTGATGCTGGGCGCGCGGCGGACGGACCGCCTGGAAAAGCTGGTCGCGGATATCACCGCCGCCGGTGGTCAGGCGCATTTCGCGGCTCTGGACGTGACGAAGCGCGACAATGTCTCGGCCTTTGTAGCCGGCGCGGTCGAACGCTTCGGCCGGCTTGATGTGCTGGTCAACAATGCCGGCCTGATGCCTCTGTCGGCCATGGAAGCGCTGAAGGTCGACGAGTGGGACCGCATGGTCGACGTCAATATCAAGGGCGTCATGTATGGCATCGCCGCGGCCTTGCCGGTCATGAAGACGCAGAACGAAGGCCAGATCATCAGCGTGTCGTCGATCGCCGCGTATAACACCTATCCGACGGCGGCGGTCTATTGCGGCACTAAGTTCGCGGTGCGCGCCATTTCGGATGGCCTGCGTCAAGAGAGCGACTTCCTGCGGGTGACGACGGTGGTGCCAGGCGTGACGACGTCCGAGCTGGCGGGCACCATCACCGATCCGGCATCGCAAGAATTCATGAAGACTTTCCGCGCGATAGCGCTGCCGGCTGAAGCGATTGCGAACGCGATTGCCTACGCGATCAGCCAGCCGAAGGACGTCGATGTCAGCGAGATTATCGTGCGGCCGACCGCAAGTCCGTACTAAGCTTATGGGGGTGAGGAGCGCCGGTTTGCTTAAAGAGCAAACCGGATGGAATGGGTACTAAATGTACCCATTCCCGCGACGAACGCCCGAAGCTATGCGAAGGGCTAAGGGGCTGCGCCCCCAATAAACCTTTTCTTTTTCAAGAAGAAAGCCTCGCCCCCTAAAAGGGCGAGGCTTTCTTATTAGATCAGGAAGACTTGGGGCCACAGGCCCCAAACCCCATATGTTTAGCAGCGGATGACGCCAACGCCGGCGTACACAGCCTCATCGTCCAGCATCGATTCGATACGCAGCAGCTGGTTATACTTCGCCGTCCGGTCCGAACGCGCCAGCGAGCCCGTCTTGATCTGACCGCAGTTCAGCGCCACCGCCAGGTCGGCGATCGTCGAATCTTCGGTTTCACCCGAACGGTGCGACATCACGCTGGTGTAGCCCGCACGGTGCGCCATATCGACGGCGTCGAGCGTTTCCGACAGCGTGCCAATCTGGTTGACCTTGACCAGGATCGAGTTGGCCATGCCTTCGACAATGCCGGTTTCCAGGCGGTCCGGGTTGGTGACGAACAGGTCGTCGCCAACCAGTTGCAGGCGGTCGCCCAGGGCTTCGGTCAGCAGCTTCCAGCCTTCGTAATCATCCTCGGCCATGCCGTCTTCGATCGAGCAGATCGGGAACTTGTCAGCCAGGCCAACCAGGTAATCGACCATTTCCTGCGGGCTGAGGACCTTGCCTTCGCCTTCCAGGTGGTACTTGCCGTCCTTGAAGAACTCGGTCGAAGCGACGTCCAGCGCCAGCCAGAAGTCCGAACCGGCCTTGTAGCCCGCCTGCTCGCCCGCCTTCATGATGAAGCTCAGGGCGTCCTCTGCCGAAGCCAGATTCGGTGCGAAGCCGCCTTCATCGCCGACATTGGTGTTGTGACCGGCGGCCTTCAGGCCCTTCTTCAGCGAGTGGAAGATTTCCGCGCCCATGCGCAGGGCTTCGGCGAAGGTCTCGGCGCCGGCCGGAACGATCATGAATTCCTGGATGTCGATTGGGTTGTCGGCGTGCGCGCCGCCATTGATGATGTTCATCAGCGGCACGGGCAGGACGCGAGCCTGCAGGCCACCGACATACTTATAGAGCGGCAGGTTGACCGACTGGGCGGCGGCGCGCGCCACGGCCAGCGAGACGCCGAGAATGGCGTTGGCGCCCAGGCGCGACTTGTTCGGCGTGCCGTCCAGGTTGATCAGGGCCTGGTCGAGACGGCGCTGGTCCAGCGCTTCAAAACCGTTGATGGCTTCGAAGATTTCACCGTTGACGGCATCGACGGCCTGGCGGACGCCCTTGCCCAGATAGCGCTTCGGATCGTTGTCGCGCTTTTCGGCGGCTTCGTGGGCGCCTGTCGAGGCGCCCGACGGCACGGCGGCGCGGCCGAAGCTTCCGTCATCGAGGGTCACGTCGACTTCGACGGTCGGATTGCCACGCGAGTCAAGGATTTCACGGGCGACGATATCGATGATTTCGGGCATGAAGGCTGTCCTGCAATATGGGAGGGTAAGAAAAGTTCGCGCCCCCTTAGCAAGGACCGCCCGGGGTGGCAAGCCGCACAGCCCTTTACGGCCTAGATCGCAGCAATGATATCCGATGGTAGCGCAAACATGTGATCCGGCCGCTCCGCCTCAAGCCGATCGGGCGCGGCATAGCCCCAGGTGACAGCGCCCGTAGCGATCCCGCATTCGCGCGCTGCTTCGATATCGCGGACCTCGTCACCGACCGACAGGGTTTCGGATGCGCCGACACCGGCCGCCTTCATGGCGGAGCGAAACTTCGCCGCTTTGCCGAACAGGGACGCCCCGCATTCATAATGACTTATGTTCGCGGCCGAGGGCCCCAGGACCTTTTCGACGTTTTCCCGGCTGTTCGACGTAACGACCGCGATCCGAACATCGCGGCGACGAAGCTCGTCCAAGATATGCGCTATTCCGTCAAACAACTTAATTTTATCCAGATTTTCGCCTTGCATAGCCTTGGCGTGCGCGCCGATCATCGGCACCTTCCACATCGGCACGTCAAGCGCCTTGAGAAGCTCGCGATTGTCCATCCGGCGTAAGGCTTCAAGGTTCGACCGGTCGAGTTTCTTGAACTTGAAGCGCTCGGCCAGGATGTCGAAAACATCGAGAAACCACGGAAACGAATCGGCCAGCGTCCCGTCGAAATCGAAGATCACCAGTTTGTACGTCACGTCGTCATCCTTCGGCATTGCGCCCTTATGCGCCTTCGCAAAACATGCGGATACAAGGAGTTGCCGATGAATGAAACCAAAACATTAAAGCATGACGATCGCGTTCAGCACGCCGAAAAGGGCCTCGGCACGGTCGTCACTGCCCCGGAACGCGAAGAGGTGGACGTGGAGGTCGAAGGCTCGACCAATATCGGTCCAGACAGTGTCTTCGTGAAATGGGACGACGACCGCCTACCCGTCGAAGCCGTGCCTTTGGCCCAGCTCGAAAAGGTGCCGGACGCGGCTGCCGCCATCTCGACCGGCTTCTAAAAAAACGCGGATCTTACGATCCGCGTTTCCTTTAATTCGCTTTCGGGAGCGGTATCCGCCCTGCCGGATCCACGGCCTTGCCGTTTTCAAAGAGGCCGATATGGGTGTGCGGTCCGGTGGTTCGGCCGGTATTGCCCGATTTGGCGACCTCCTGCCCCGCCAGAACCGTATCGCCGGCCTTCACGTTAAAATCGCCCAAGTGTTTGTAGATGGTGACCACGCCGTTGCCGTGGTCGATTTCCAACACCTTGCCGAACCACGGCTCGGCTTCGTCTGCGCGCACTACGCGGCCGCCTGCCGGCGCACGCACCGATCTGCCGATAGGCGAAGCGATATCGACCCCTTCGTGCATCGAATTCTCGCGCGTCACCGGATTGAGGCGCATGCCATAGCCGCTGGAGAGGCGGCCATCCACCGGCATGACGGTAAAAAATTGGGCTGCCGCCGTGGCCGACGCGACGGCCACAGGTTTCGCGGCCGGCCCTTGCGACCAGGCCAGTTGCGCCAGCGCGACCGGCGCCAGCAGCACGGCGCCTGCCACGATCAGCAACCTTGTCTTGCGCCGCTTAGGCTCAGGGTGCATAATTTCGCTAATTCTCATGCGATAATCTCCAGATTCTGCGGGTGAGAAGGCCGCTGGGACGCATTGCCGTGCGTTTCCAGCGGCATGCTTGAGCGCCATGATGAGAGATTCAGCATAGGTCTCGCGCATATGGGGCGCCGCACCGGTCACCCGGGCGTCGCAATCGAGCTCCGCCGCCAGCCGGCACTTCCGGGTCTGGGCGCGGACAAACGGGTTAAACCACAGACACACGTCGATCCAGGCCAGCGCCGCGAAATAGAGCGGGTCGCGGCGTTCCAGATGTGCGCGTTCATGGCGGATGATCAGGTCGGTCTGAACGGCCGAAAGCTGCTGCAGAAGGAACTGCGGCAGGAGAATGGTCGACCTGCCCCACGCCAGCGCGATGCCGGTGCGCTCGCATACGCGCACGCCCTGCCCCAGCCTGGTCTCGGGCGTCGCGCGGGCGCACACCAGGGCTATACGCGTGTAAGCGATCAGTAGTCGCAGCGCCAGAACCGCAGTAACAACGCAATAGACGGCCATAAGCAGCATGAACGCCAACGGCCACAGGCTGATCGCATTTTGCCTTGCCGCGACAGTCGGCGCGCCCTCACCGATAAAGCCGCCGTCGATGTCGCCCATTGGCGCCAGCGGCAAAGGCAGCGACACATGGACAGCAAACAGCCGCTCGACCACAAGCCCGCCAATTCCCAGCAGTACCGGACTGAGCATCAGCAGCAGGACGCGCTTTTCCTGGGCGTCATTGGGCACCCCCGGTACGCGCACGACAAACCGACGCGTCAGATAAAGGACCGCGCTCCAGACAAGCGGCAGCACGAAGACAACCAGCAAGGCCGCCATCATGACTTGCCCTCGCCTTTCGCCTTCGCCGACAGATCCTGAAGCAGGGTTTCCAGCTCGGCGATCTCACCGGGCGACACCAGCTTGCTGCCGGCAAAGGCAGCCGCCGGCAAAGGCGCATCGAGATCGAGCACATCGCGGGCAAAGGCGCTGGCCAGAACGGCCAGGGTCTCGACCTTGGACTGGGCCGCCACATAGGTGTTCAGGCCATGAACGGCTTCAAGCGTGACCAGCCCCTTTTCGATCATGCGTTCCAGCGTCTTGCGCGTCGCCGAATAGGACCAGTTGGTCTCCTCCACACTGGCGTCGTGTAGTTCGCGAGCGCTTAGGCGTCCTGCCCGCCACAGATGGCGCAGAAGTTTCAGTTCGTAGTCACTGGGCTTGATCATGATTGTCAACTCAAATGCGACGCATGTCGCATGTATGCGACATCAACCAGGCGCTGGCAACAAAAAAACGCGGATCTTGCGATCCGCGTTTCAAATTCCGTTTCAGTCCGACTGAATTAGTCGTTCTTCGGCGTCAGAACCTGACGGCCCTTGTACATGCCGGTCTTCAGGTCGATGTGGTGCGAACGGCGCAGCTCACCGGTGTCCTTGTCCTCGGTGTATTGGTTCGCGCCCAGAGCGTCGTGCGAGCGACGCATGTTGCGACGCGAGGGCGAGGTTTTGCGCTTGGGTACGGCCATGTCCGTCTCTCTGCTTTCTGGTCAAAGGCCGAACATCACGCGGACATTCAGGCACAAAATTGGGGTATGACTCAACTGGGTTGGTCAAAGAAGGCGCGCTTATGCCTCAACTCGCCTGTAGGATCAAGGTGAAAGTCACGTTTGAAGTGATATTTTCACACGTTTCAGGCGCTGAATTGCCCGCGTTTGCTCATCGCTTGCAGCTTCTGCCACGCCTGGTCAGCCTGGCCAGCGTCGAAGGTCTGTGGCGACTCAAGCTTTCGGCCGTCGCGCAGCGTCACCGTGATGGCGTGCGACACGCGCCCTGCCTTGTCCTCATAGCTATACTGCTGGCGGTCAATGGCTTCGATCTGTTCCTGATGGATGCGGAAATCGCGCTGCCAAGACGTCAGGCTGAGCAGCCGGATACGAATATGGTCGTCGCCGATGCGCCATTCGCGATGCCGCCCGACGACCGCCCAGACAATGATGAACAGGGCCAGCGGACTGGCGATCAGCAGAAGCAGGATCAGCGACAGCGGCGACGCCTTGCCGGCAATGACCGTAGGCCATTGACTGAAGGCGGCCGCCACCGTGGCGACGGCCAGCACGACGCCCATGATGAAATACAGGCTACGTGCGGCAAAGCCGAGATCGTCCTTGAGCTTCATCGTATCCCCCGTTTTGGTCCGTGAAGATAACGCGAAACCTCCGGAATGACCAGATTACTCTTCGATCTGGGCCGAAGCCTCGATCTCAACCAGCCATTCGGGATTGATCAGGGCGCTGGTGCCGAGGAAGCTCGAGGCCGGACGGATGTCGCCGAACAGCTCGCCATGGGCGCGCGCCGCATCCTTCCAGGTCGACATGTCGGTCAGGAAGATGCGCGTGCGGACGATGTCCGATGCCTTGCCACCGGCCTGTTCGACCGCCTTGATAATGATCTCGAGCGCCGCCTTGGTCTGTTCATAGGCATCGGTGCCGGCGACCTTGCCGTCGCGGATCGGCGCCGTACCCGACACCTCGATCCGGTTGCCGACGCGGACGGCGCGAGAAAAACCGATCTCGCCTTCGAACGGCGAGCCGGAAGAGATCAACTGACGGGTCATGGGAGGCATCCTTGGAAGTCTGAAAAGAATGCGCGTCGCTTACGCTTTCATGTCCGTCGGATCAATGGCTTAGGGCAGAATCCCGCAAAAATCAGCCACGCGCTATGGCTGGCCGCAACGGTGGCGCAGGATATAACCGATCCCTGCGCGAATGGCGGATGACCTGTCGCCGGCCATTCGTTCGATAAGTTCAGACCGCCGCTCCCACATGCCCGATGCGTCGATCAGCGCCTGCATTGCCACCTTGCGGACCTGAACGCTTGGGTCACGTGCCGCTTGCGCGATGAACACCTCCACATCGCCCGTTCTTTCGACCGGCCGTGCGTCAAATACAGTGACGATGCGATACGACCCCATGGACTTGTCGATCCAGGCACGGTCCCTGCCCTTCGGCCAACGCGCTATACCTGAAACAAGGGCCTTAGCCGCTATCGCACGCACCTCGGGATGCGCTGCCTTGGTCATGAGCGCCGGCAGATAGGTGTCCACCTCAATGTGCCTGAGCACCGCGACAAGCGTGCGGTTCGGTGCGCCCGCCCGCGACGTCATAACCCTGTGCATAAGCGCTTCCCGTAAGGCCGGCTCAGTCAGAACGGTATCCAGAATCCCGACTTCCGTCACGCCGCGCTGCCAAAAATCCCGGTATTGAAGAAGATACATGGCAGCTTCCGCCACAATCCCGGCGTCCGTAACAGGCATGACCCGGCGAAGGCATTTGCCGGCGGCTTCCCGGACCTGAGGCACCCAGTTGTTCAACTGACAGGCTAAGAGCGCAAACAGAAACGCGCTGGGGATTGGCCCTCCAACCCTGTTCAATGCCGCTTCACGCAGATAGCCATTGCCATGGCACGCGAAGATATAGGCAAGGTCCCCGTTCCGCTCGAGCAGCCGTCCTGGCGTCCGCCCCAATATAGCATTGAGATGGCCGAGAAACGTAACCTGTTCGTATTCGAAGAAATGCGCCTTGTAGCGAATCTCGCGATCGACCTGAATAACTGCCGTCGGCGGCAGACCCGACAACCTGTCGAGAATGGCCGTCAGATTGCCCTTGTCCAGGCTTCCATCCCGGACGTCCTCGCCCAACCGAACCAGTCCGCGCTGCACCGAAGGGGGCAGTACGGACAGCCGGCGTTCATCATCTACGTCTGGGTAGCGCGGGATCACACGAGGCGGCTGCGCTCCATCGCCGCGGCGATGAAGCCCTTGAACAAGGGATGCGGCGCGAACGGGCGCGACTTCAGTTCCGGATGGTACTGGACGCCGATGAACCACGGATGGTCCGGGCGCTCGACAATCTCAGGCAGCAGTCCGTCCGGCGACATGCCCGAGAACTTCAGCCCGCAGGCTTCGAGCTTCGGGATATAGTCGCGGTTGACTTCGTAGCGGTGGCGGTGGCGCTCGGAAATATCCGTGCCGCCATAGATTTCCGCCACCTTGGACCCTTCAGCCAGCTTGGCGTTGAAGGCGCCGAGGCGCATGGTGCCACCCAGGTTTCCGTCGGCCTTGCGCTGTTCCAGCTCGTTGCCATTCAGCCATTCGGTCATCAGGCCAACGACGGGCTCGCCGTCCTGGCCGAACTCGGTCGACGATGCGTTTTCGATGCCGGCCATATGGCGCGCCGTTTCCAGCACGGCCATCTGCATGCCGAAACAGATCCCGAAGTACGGGATTTCGTTTTCGCGCGCGAACTTGGCCGCCGCGATCTTGCCCATGGCTCCGCGCTCGCCGAAGCCGCCCGGCACCAGGATGGCGTGGGTGTTTTCCAGGCGCTGGATGACCGCGTCCGGATCACCTTCGAAGGTCTGGGCCTCGACCCAGTCGATCTTGACGCGGACATTGTTGGCCATGCCGCCGTGATAGATGGCTTCAATCAACGACTTATAGGCGTCTTTTAAGACCGTGTATTTGCCGACCACCGCGATCTGGACCTCGCCGTCCGGATGCTGGTAGCGCTTGGACAGGTCTTCCCATTGCGACAGGTCGATATTGTCGTCGCCGTGTTCGATCCCGAAGACGTCCAGCACTTCGGTATCGAGGCCCTGGCGGTGGTAATCGATCGGCACGGCATAGATATTTTCGGAATCCATGGCCTGGATGACGGCCGACGGGCGGACATTGCAGAACAGGCCGATCTTGCGGCGTTCCTCGACCGGGATCTCCTGCTCGCAGCGGCACAGCAGGATGTCGGGCTGGATGCCGATGCTGCGCAGTTCCTTGACGGAGTGCTGGGTCGGCTTGGTCTTCATCTCGCCGGCCGTCTTGACGAATGGCAAAAGCGTCAGGTGGATGAAGCAGGTCTGGCGGCGCGGCAGTTCCTGGCCCAGCTGGCGAATCGCCTCGAAGAACGGCAGGCCTTCGATGTCGCCGACCGTGCCGCCGATTTCGACCAGCACGAAGTCGGCGTCGCCGGCGTCGGCCAGGACGAAATTCTTGATCTCGGTGGTGACGTGCGGCACGACCTGGACGGTGGCGCCCAGATAATCGCCGCGGCGTTCCTTTTCGATGATGTTCGAATAGATGCGGCCGGTGGTGATGTTGTCGGCCTTGCTGGCGCTGACACCGGTAAAGCGCTCATAGTGGCCGAGGTCGAGATCGGTTTCGGCACCATCGTCGGTGACGAAGACCTCGCCATGCTGATACGGGCTCATCGTGCCCGGATCGACGTTCAGATACGGATCGAGCTTGCGCAGGCGGACCTTATAGCCGCGCGCCTGAAGCAACGCACCGAGGGCCGCCGAGGCGAGCCCCTTGCCAAGCGAAGAGACCACCCCACCGGTGATGAATACATAACGGGCCATGACGGCGTAATCCTGAAAGTCCCCTGATACGGTGATTCGACCGCATCACGCATTTAACAAAAAAGCGGCTCACCTGTGAGTGAGCCGCTGATGCTGCCTGACCCGCCCAGACTACGGCTGAGTAGGCGTGGATGCCGGCGCGGCCGCCGACGACGACGTGTTGGCGAAGATACTGCCTCGCGGCGCCTGCGACGATGCCGAGGACGACAGGGGCGCCGGCAGGGCGACAGGCCGTTGGGCCGCCGGCGCTGTACGCGATGCCGCCTGCGACGCGGCGGGCGCCGGAGTGGCGACCGGGCCGGCCAGCGGCAGGTCGTTCAGCGAAGGCGCGGCGCTCGAAGCCGTGGAGACGGCCGGCGCCTGGGCCGAATTGGCGGTCTGCGGCGAGCCCGGCAGGACCAGGCTGGAGGTATCGACCGAATCGACCGCCGACGACGTACGGCTGGCATAGTTCCCGACAACCGTCATGCCGATGCAGTTCACGAAGAACAGGATGCCCATGACGCTGGTCGCCTTGGTCAGCAGGTTGCCGGCGCCGCGCGCCGACATGAAGCCGGACGGACCGCCGCCCATACCGAGCGCGCCGCCTTCGGAACGCTGGATGAGCACCAGAACGATGATGATGACGCTGATGAGAATCTGAACCGTCAGGAGGATGCCGAGTAACATATGCTTTTTTGTCTTTAGGTCACAGCCAGAGATGCGGATCGCGGATGCGTCCGTGAAAGTTGCACGCCCTTAGCACCCTTGTCCATGGATGGCCATAGGCGATTTCCGGAATACATACCCCATTTATGCAGGGTACCGAAGATTACAAGAGGACAACCGGTGTCAGGACAACGATGAAAAAATCAGACCGGAGCCTTGTCCGCCGCCGCCACGATCGGCATAAAGTCCTCGACCTTGAGCGACGCCCCGCCGACCAGGGCGCCTGTGACGCCTTCGATGGCCAGCACGCCCTCGGCATTCGACGCCTTGACTGACCCGCCATAGAGCAGCTGCGGCTCGTGCACACAGTTAAAGCGCGAGCTTAGGAACGAGCGAATTAGCGCAAACGCCTCAAGGATTTGCTGATCAGTCGCCACCAGACCGGTTCCGATGGCCCAGACCGGCTCATACGAAACGTGGAACCGCTCGGTCTTCAGCTCTTCGGGCAGGCTGTCGGTCAACTGGCGCGACAGGACCTGTGCGGTCAGCCCCTGGCGGCGCTGCTCCAGGGTCTCGCCAATGCAGATGACGGGCTCAAGCCCGGCCTTCAGCGCCGCGATCGCCTTGCGCGCCACCAGGGCACAGGGTTCCAGGTGGCCATGCCGCCGTTCGCTGTGGCCCAAAAGGACCATGTCGGCGCCGCAGTCCTTGAGCATGGCGGCGCAGATATCACCGGTATAGGCGCCGATATCGGCGTGGTGGCAGTCCTGGCCGCCGAGGATGACGCCTGTCCCTTCCAGGGCGTCCGCCAGCAGTGGCAAGAGGGTATAGGGTGGAAACAGGGCGACACGCGCCTGGTATTTTCGGCTCTCTGCAGCGATAGCCTGGGCGACCGGGATCTGGCTCTTGAGGCCGTTCATCTTCCAGTTCGCCGCAATAAGATGACGATGTGGCATTTAAGTCTTTGTTGTTATGTGATGTTTGTGCGCCATCGCCCGTTCCGCCCCGCCAGCAATCGATCTTGCCGGTCTCTAACGCGGGTACAAGTTCATAACGCAGTGCAAAACATAGACTGGCCATGGCCGCATGGCCAATAGAAAGTTGCCCTGTCGCCAACAGAAAAAAGGCCGAGCCTTCCGTCTCCGCCCGCAATTTTTCTTTGAATCTGCCTTGATCGTGCCGTATGAACCCGTCACAGGTTTTGACGGGGCGGCGAAATTGCCGGTCCCGCAGGCTCTATAAGACAACGCACCGGACGCATTTCGAATGATCAGCCTTTTCCGCCAGTTTACCAAGTCGTGGGTCTTTATCGGCCTGATGGCCCTGCTGATCCTGTCCTTCGCCATCTTCGGCATGAGCGACGTCTTCAAGGGACAGTCCACGAACAATGTCGTCGAGGCCGGCAAGCGCGTTGTCTCCGCCAACGATTTCAAGCAGATCTTCGAGACCAACAAGCAGCAGTGGGCCCAGGAACGGAACGGCCAGTCCTTTACGAACGAAGAGTTCGTGGCCCAGGGCGCCCACACGGCCATGGTCGAACAACTGGCCGACCAGCAGTCGCTGGGCGCCTGGCTCGACAGCCTGCGCATCAAGCCCTCAGCCAAGCTGATCGTTGACCAGTTGGCCAAGACGCCGCAGTTCTTCAACTCGGCCACCGGCAAGTTCGACAGCGAAACCTACAAGCAGGCCCTGGCCCGCGTCCAGATCGACCAGAAGATGTTCGAGCGCGACGTCGCCGACCAACTGGCAGGCCAGCAGTTCGTCACGGGGGCGCTTGCCGGCTTCCAGGCGCCGCGCGTGTTCTCGACGGCCGAAGCGGCCTTTTCAATGCAGACGCGCGACTTCAGCTATTTTTACGTGACCGAACGCAGCATCCCGGCCCCGGCCATGCCGACCGACGCCGAGGTCGCCGCCTTCTATCAGGAGAACCTGGCGCGCCTGACCATGCCGGAACTCCGCCAGGCCGCCATCGTCGTGCTCAGCGTCGAGCAGTTCCTGCCTGGCGTCCAGGTGAATGACGCCGATGTGCGCAAGGCCTATGAGGCCCGCCTGGAAGGCGCGCGCACGCCGGAAACCCGCAGCTTCGTCCAGATCACCGCGCCGGACACCAAGGCCGCCAATGCCATCTCGGCGGCGCTGAAGGCCGGCCAGGCGCCCGATGTCGTCGCCAAGGCCAACAAGGGCACGGTGCTGCGTATCGACCGTCAGGCCAAGTCCGCCGTCCCCGACGCCAAGATCGCCGACGCCGCCTTTGCCATGAAGACCGGCGAGGTCTCGGGTCCGGTCCAGGGCGAACTCGGCATCGCCGTCCTCCGCATGGGTGATATCCACGCCGGCGCCACGCCTTCGTTCGAAAGCATGCGCGGCCAGATCACCGACGACCTGAAGCGCGAAGCCGCGGCCGACAAGCTGAACGACGCTTCGCATAAGCTGGCCGACGCCTTGGCCGCCGGCGAGGACTTCCGCGCCACGGCCCAGAAGCTGGGCCTGGAGGTC
This sequence comes from Asticcacaulis solisilvae, assembly GCF_017875235.1. Lineage (GTDB taxonomy): Bacteria > Pseudomonadota > Alphaproteobacteria > Caulobacterales > Caulobacteraceae > Asticcacaulis > Asticcacaulis solisilvae_A. Next base: position 278,565 of record NZ_JAGGMI010000002.1, read on the forward strand.
AAGGACCTGCCGTGGATGAACGCCCAGGGCAATATCATGACGCCGCAGGGCATGACCCAGGGCAATGACTATTCGCGCTACCCCAATATCGTGAAGGCCATCTACGATCTTCAGCCCGGCAGCACCTCGGACGTCCAGGAAGCCGGCCAGGGCCAGTATTTCGTCGTCAACCTCAAGACCGTGAAGCCGGCCGCCGCGCCGCCGCTCGACAGCGTCAAGCCGCAACTGATCGGCGCCTGGCGCGCCCAGAAGGCCGCCGCCGCCATCGAGGAAAAGGCCGAGGCCCTGGCCGCGCGCCTCGGCAAGGGCGAATCCCTGACGACGCTGGCCGCCGAAGCCGGCAGCCCGCTGCAAACGGAAAAGGGCGTCGACCGTTCGGGCGGCGCGCGCCAGGTCCCGCCGGCGATCACAGGCCAGGTCTTTAACGCCAAGCAGGGTGAAACCTTCCACGCGCCGCTTCAGCAGGGCGTCATCCTGGTCGGCCGCCTCGACGCCGTCCATCAGGCGCAAGCCGCCGCGGCCAATACGACGGCCGCCGGTCTGAAAACCCGCATGGGCATGTCGATTGCCCAGGACGTTGTGGGCCTGGCCCGGACGGCCGCGCGCGGCGCCGTCAAGACCAAGACCTATCCGAATACCGCGATCCGCGCCCTGGGCGTCACCCCGCCTGAGGCCGACGCCAAGGACGCCAAAACCAAGGACGAGAAAAAGTCGTGACCGCCACGCCTTCCGTAGCAGCGCGCGGCGCTCAACCCTCACCGGAAGACGTCAAAAGCGCCTTTGAAACCCAGTATGCTGCCGGCAAGCCGTCCATCGTCTGGCGCACCCTGATCGACGACCTGGAGACGCCGGTTTCAGCCTATCTCAAGCTCGGCCGCCAGCGTCCGTTCAGCTTCCTGTTCGAGTCGGTCGAGGGCGGCGCGCTGTCCGGCCGCTATTCGATCATCACGCTCAATCCGGACCTGGTCTGGCGTTGTTTCGGCGACAAGGCGGAACTGGCCACGGGCGAAGGCATCGCAACCGACACCTACCTGCCCGAAGAGAAGCCGACGCTCGAATCGCTGCGCGCCTTCGTGGCGGCCAACCGGATGGACATCCCGGAAGGCCTGCCGCCGATGGTGTCGGGTGTCTTCGGCGTCTTCGGCTACGACATGATCCGCCTGTTCGAGCCGCTGGGCGAGGCCAATCCCGACCCGCTCAAGCTGCCGGACGCTGTCGTCGTGCGCCCCTCCGTGGTCTGCGTCTTCGACAATGTCGCCCACGAGATCCTGCTGGCCAGCCCGGTGTGGCCGTCCCACCTGTCGGCCCAGGACGCCTATAGCGCCGCGCTTGCGCGTCTCGACGCCGTCGAGGACGACCTGCGCGTGCCGCTCAGCGCCCAGCCCGCGCCGCGCGAACACGCGCAGCAGCCCCTGTCGTCGCCGACCTCGCCGCTCGATTTCGGCAATATGGTCGACAGCGCCAAGGAATATATCCGCGCCGGCGATATCTTCCAGGTGGTGCTCAGCCACCGCTTCGAAGCGCCCTATCCGCTCGATCCCTTCGCCTTCTACCGGTCGCTGCGCCGTCACAACCCGTCGCCCTACCTGTTCTACCTGAACTTCGGCGGCTTCCAGCTGGCCGGTTCCAGTCCGGAAATCCTGGTGCGCATCCGCGACGGCAAGCTGACCATCCGCCCGATCGCCGGGACGCGTCCGCGCGGCAAGACGGTCGAACAGGATCGCGCGCTGGAAAAGGAACTGCTGGCGGACCCCAAGGAGCTGTCGGAACACCTGATGCTGCTCGATCTCGGTCGTAACGATGTCGGCCGCGTCGCCAAGCCGGCCAGCGTCCGCGTCACCGAGAAGTTCATCATCGAACGCTATAGCCACGTCATGCACATCGTCTCGAACGTCGAGGGTGATGCGCCGGAAACGCTCGATCCGGTCGATGCGCTGCTGGCGGCGCTTCCGGCCGGCACGCTATCGGGCGCACCCAAGGTCCGGGCGATGGAGATCATTGACGAGCTGGAGCAGGTCAAGCGCGGCGTCGGTTACGGCGGCGGCGCGGGCTATATCTCGTCGAACGGCAGCGTCGACGTCTGCATCGTCCTGCGCACGGCGCTCTTCAAGGATCGCAACATCTATGTCCAGGCCGGCGCCGGTGTCGTCGCCGACAGCGTGCCGCAGATGGAATACGAAGAAACCTGCCACAAGGCCGGCGCACTCATCCGTGCCGCCCAGGATGCCTGGCGGTACGATTATAAGGCCAACTCGTAAGTCGTTAGACTCAGCGTTCTGTGGCGATCAGCACGGCTTCTCGCACCGGGCTCGACTGCGACGGCGAGGCAGACAGCTCAAAGTCTGCTGAAGCTGTCGCTGGCATGGCACTCACTTTCAAAGGCTTTTTCGGCTCTTCGTGCCCGCTGAGAAGCGTGATCAGGAGCGTGCCCGACACGGCCAGGCCGGTAATGGCCGCAAGCGACAACAGGCCATGGCGCGACCGCTGATCTGGCGAACGCAACAGCCCCAGCGCTTCCGACAGGCGCGCGTCGCGGTCATCCGTATCTGCGGTTATGTCGTTGAACAGGGCCATGTCAGCGAATCTCATCGTGTCGTTGACGGCCAATCAACCATCAAAGCGTTAACCAATCTTAACTCTGCGCGGAAATCTTAAGGCTTGGAAAAGACCATCGTATTGCTTAAATGACCAAAGGCTTTGCGTGCTCTCGATCTCTACCGGACGCGCTTCGCGGAGGCGCACATGATTCTGGTCATCGATAACTACGACAGCTTTACCTACAACCTCGTCCATTACCTCGCCGAACTGGGCGCGGAGACGAAGGTGTATCGCAATGATGCCTTGAGCGTTCAGGACGCCCTGGCGCTGGCGCCCAACGCCATCTTGCTGTCGCCAGGGCCATGCGCGCCCGACCAGGCCGGCATCTGCCTGCCGCTCCTGCGCGCCGCCCCCGAGGACATGCCGGTTCTGGGCGTTTGTCTGGGCCACCAGTCAATCGGCCAGGCCTATGGCGGCGACGTCATCCGCGCCAAGGCCTTGATGCACGGCAAGACCAGCCAGATCCATCACAACAATGTCGGCATTTTCAAAGACTTGCCAAACCCGTTTACAGCGACGCGTTATCACTCGCTGGCCATCAGGCGCGAGACACTGCCCGACGATCTGGAGGTGACCGCCTGGACCGACGACGGCGAAATCATGGGTGTCCAACACAAGACGCGTCCGATCCATGGCGTCCAGTTCCACCCCGAATCGATCGCCACCGAGGGCGGCCACCAGCTTCTGGCCAACTTCCTCGAACTGGCCGGCATCAAGAGCCAGAACCTTTATGTCTGACGCCTTCAAACCCCTGCTGGCGCGCCTGGCTGACGGCGCGACGCTTGATGGCGACGACGCCGAAGCCTTTTTCGACGCCTGTTTGCGCGGCGAGCCGACGCCCGCCCAGGTCGCCGCCGCCGTCACCGCCATCAAGCTGCGTGGCGAAACCGTCGGCGAAATCGCGGCGTGCGCCCGGGCCATGCGCAAGGCCGCCATCCATCTCGACCATCCTTACGACGTCATCGACGTCTGCGGCACGGGCGGCGATGGCCTGCATACGCTGAATATCTCGACCGCCGTAGGCTTCGTCGCGGCCGGCGGCGGCTGCAAGGTCGCCAAGCACGGCAACCGCGCCATCACCTCGAAATCCGGCACGGCCGACGTACTGGCGGCGCTGGGCGTCAATATCGAAGCGACGCTTGAGCAGCAGCGCAAGGCGCTGGACGACGCCGGCATCTGCTTCCTGTTCGCTCAGGCGCACCACGGCGCCATGAAGCACGTCTCGCCGATCCGCCAGCAACTGGGCTTCCGCACCATTTTCAACCTGCTGGGCCCCTTGAGCAACCCCGCCGGCGCCCGCCGCCAGGTCGTGGGCGTCCCCTCGCCGCGCTTCGTCGAGCCCATTGCCCAGGCCTTGGGCGCATTGGGCGCTACCCGCGCCTGGGCGGTGCACGGTGCGGGCCTCGATGAACTGACCACGACCGGCGAAACCGAAGTCGCCGAGTGGGCGGACAGCAAGATGCGCCTGTTCCGAATCACGCCGGAAGCTGTGGGCCTGCCGCGCGCGGCTCTGGCCGATATCACCGGCGGCACACCTGACCACAATGCCGCCGAACTCAAAGCTTTACTCGACGGCCGAAAGAGCGCCTATCGCGACATCGTCCTGCTGAACGCGGCCGCCGCCTTCCTGGTCGCTGATCGCGTCGAAACCCTGCGCGAAGGCATCGAGCTTGGTGAAGCCGTCATAGACGATGGTCGCGCCCGCCAGGCGCTCGACATTCTCATCAAAACGACGCAAGGCTCGTGATGGACATTCTGGAATCGATCGCCACCTACAAGCGTGAGGAAGTCAGCCAGCGCCGCGAACGCGCGACTGTCGCCGAACTGGAGGCACAGGCCACCGAAATCGGTGCGCCTCGTGGGTTTATGAACGCACTGATCAACGGTAAGCGTTCGGGGTCTTTGGCCCTGATCGCCGAGGTCAAGAAGGCAAGCCCGTCCAAGGGCTTGATTCGCGAGGACTTCGACCCGCCCTTCCTGGCCAGGTGTTACGAGGCCGGAGGCGCCAGCTGCCTGTCGATCCTGACCGATAACCCCAGCTTCATGGGCCACGAAAGCCACTTCCAAATGGCGCGCAATGCCGTCTCCCTGCCGTGCATTCGCAAGGAGTTTCTGGTCGATACCTGGCAGGTGGCCGAATCGCGTGCGCTCGGCGCCGACGCCATCCTCGTCATCATGGCGATGATCGACGATTCGCTGGCGGCCGACCTGATCGCCTCCGCTCATCATTACGGCATGGATGCCCTGGTTGAGGTTCACGACGCGGCCGAGATGGAACGCGCGCTTAAGCTCTCCTCGCGGCTGATCGGCATAAACAATCGGAACTTAAGGGATTTCAGCGTCAGCCTGACAACGACCGAAGATTTGTCGAAGATGACTGGCCCAGACCATGTCCTGGTCGCCGAAAGCGGCATTTTCACGGTGGACGACGTCGTACGTCTCGGGGCCACCGGCGCCACCGCCATGCTGGTCGGCGAAAGCCTGATGCGTCAAGCCGACGTCACCCTGGCGACCCAAACCCTGCTCGGCGTGGCAGGCGAATAAACTTCGCCTCTTGACAATTCACGAGAACACACACAGAACACGAAGCACAAGTTCATGACTTGTTCACCGCTGCATGGTGTCATACGGCGAAAACAGGTCCTACCCGACAGGTGCTCGAACCATGCTGACGACCAAACAACGCGAACTCCTCATGTTCATCCATGAGCGCATCAAGGAGGGCGGCGTATCGCCTTCGTTCGATGAAATGAAGGAGGCGCTGGACCTGGCGTCCAAGTCCGGTATCCACCGGCTGATCACGGCGCTCGAGGAACGCGGATTCATCCGCCGCCTGGCGCACCGCGCCCGCGCCCTCGAAGTCATCAAGCTGCCGGACCAGGCGACAACCTCCGCCCCCCCGCGCGGCCGCCAGACCTTTGTGCCGCAAGTGGTCGAGAGCAAGCGTCCGCCCGACGCGCTGCGCCCGGTCAACGACGATACCCGCGAACTGCCGCTGCTGGGCAAGATCGCTGCCGGCGTGCCGATCGAGGCCATGGGCCAGGAGCGCGACCGCTTGCGCGTGCCGGAGGTCATGCTGGGCGCCGGTGAGCACTATCTGCTGGAAATCGAAGGCGACTCGATGATCAACGCCGGCATTCTCGACGGCGACTATGTCGTCATCAAGAAGACCGATACCGCCCAATCGGGTGAGATCGTCGTGGCTCTTGTTGAAGGTGATACGGCGACACTGAAGCGCCTGCGCAAGAAGGGCGCATCGATCGCCCTGGAAGCCGCCAATCCGGCCTACAAGACCCGCATCTACAATGCTGACGAAGTGGCCGTGCAGGGCAAGCTGGTCGGTCTGATGAGGCGTTACCACTGATCTTGAGCGTCTGAGACCTGCGTCCAAGGGCGGTTGCCGCGCAAGGGCTGCGCCGCCTTCAGATGCCACTCACCATTTCGGCGCGTCAGTTCGATGGCGCCGAGACGACGGAAGTCACCCGCGCTGATGCGGTTGACGCCCGAACAATCAGTTGGCCAGTCTCCGACGGGGCTACGCAAGATGACAAGATCGCTGTTCAGACAAAGGGTTGTCAGCGTGAGTTTGTTGGGCGGTTTATTGCTGAACCAGAAACCGACGCGCAATTGGGCGTCTGGCCACGGCGTACAGGCATAGCCTGCGCATTCATAATCCCTGTCGCGTCCATCCTCGCCCAGCATGTTGAAGCCATAGCGCCGCGACCAGTACTCGTAGCCGGTACGGCGGACCTTGGGCCTGAGCAGATAGGCGTCCTTGTCACGGCGAATAGCGGCGTTTCCGCCTTGCGGGTCAATCCAGATGTCCGGCGCGGGTAATCTCGGCCAGTACAGGATGGACAGTCCGGCCGCAAAGCCAAGCCAGCGCGCCCAACCCCTTACCAGGCAAACCCAGATCAGTCCCAGAAACGACAGGACCAGGACAAAGTCCGGCGCGCCGGGCCAGGTGATGACCGCGCCCTTCAAGCCGGCGGTCCATTCGGCGATGCGCGCAATCAGCCATAATCCGCCGGCCGCGATACGCAGAAACAACGGCCCCAAGGGCGTCTCGCTCAAGGTCGCGCCGATGGCGAGCCCCGGCATGACGATAAAAGTGGTAATCGGCGCTTCGAACAGATTGGACAGCAGACCATAGACGGAAAAGCGGTTGAAATAGGCAATCGAGAACGGCGTGGTCGCCAGCGTCGCCACCAGCGACAGCAGGATCGACAGCCACAAACCGTGCACGGCTTTCTGAAAGGCCCTCACCCACCACGGCACGCTGATCTCGCGGATCGGCGCCTGATGGGCTTCACTTAAGCCGAGAAGGGCCGCCGTCGCGCAGAACGACATCTGGAAGCCCGGCTGGATAACGGCTTCGGGCGTCAACAGGATGACGATAAAGGCAGCGATTGCCAGCGCCCGCAAGCTCAGCGCGCGACGATCGAGCAGGATGGCAGCAAAAGCCACCCATGCCACGACGGCGGCGCGAACAGCCGGCGCCGGTGCGCCGGAGATGGCCAGATAAAGCGCCACAGCAACGATGCTGATTCCGGCCGCGACCTTTTTGATCGGCACACGCAGGGCCAGCCATGGCCAGGCCGCCATACACCACCGCAAGATGAAGAAAACGAAGCCACCGACCACCGCCATGTGGACGCCCGAGATCGACAGGATGTGGGCCAGGCCGGAATCGCGCATCTCATCGATCAGGCTCTGCGGCACGAAGGCCTGATGGCCAGTCACCAGCGCCGCCGCAAAACCGCCAAGCTCTGGTCCGTCCCGATAGGCCGGCTTGATGTCGTTGACGATGCTGCGCGTCAGAGCCCAGCGTAGCCGGTTCAACCCGGTGGCCGCTTCCAGTCGCCAGCCATAGTCCTGATCCGGCAAGACGCGCGGTTCGCCTGGGATAAAGCCGACGCCGCCTATGCCCTGAAAATAGGCGTTGCGGGCGAAGTCATAGCCGCCGGAGATCAGGGGCGATGGCGGCGGATTGAGGATGGCAAAGGCCGAGATCGTATCGCCAGGCTTGATGTCATAAGCTTCGATCATCCCAGGCCGGAGCGTTACCCGCAGCCGCAACGGCATTTGCTCAGGGTCAAGGCCACGCATGGTGACTGGCGCCAGCGTCAGGCGCGGCGCGTCCGAAGAACTGGAGACCACATCGACCACGACAGCGGTGATGTTGTACTCGCTGCGGTCGGACGGCAGGACGGGCGCTGCTGCATGCTCCGCTCTCAACTTGCAGACCAGCGCGCCGGCAAAGACCAGGAACACGGCCAGCATCAAGCCGTTCAGGGCGTGCGGTCCCCATCGACGGCACGCCCACCACGCGCCGCCCGACACCACCGCCGCTACGGCAAACCACGCCAGATGCAGTTCTACCGGCAGGCTGAGATAACCTGCAGCCCCAAATCCGAAAGCCACCGGCAACCACAGGAACAACCGGCCGCGCTGGCGCGCTACCGCGTCGGCCAGGCGCGAACGCCACTCGGCCATATCCGTTATCTTCGCCGCCCAGTTTCCCCCCAAAAACGCCAAGTCCTGCCCTGTCAAAAATGCTTTGGGTTACGGCAAAGACCGCTATAAGGAGCCCCAAATCTCCGCCCCGAATTTCGTGAACTGACCATGCCTAACGTTTCTTCGCAAGTTGTCACCCGCTTCGCCCCCTCGCCTACCGGCTACCTGCACATCGGCGGCGCCCGCACGGCCCTGTTCAACTGGCTCTATGCCCGCCACACCGGCGGCAAGTTCCTGATCCGCGTCGAGGACACCGACCGCGAACGCTCGACGCGCGAAGCGGTCGATGCCATTTTCGAAGGCCTCGACTGGCTGGGTTTAAAGCCCGACGACACGGTGGTCTTTCAGGCTGCGCGCGAAAAGCACCACAAGAAGGCCGTCGACGCCCTGCTGGCCAATGGCCGCGCCTATCACTGCTTCATGTCCGCCGAAGACACCGACGTCGCGCGCGAGGAAGCCCGTGAGGCCGGCCATGCCCTTCGCTCGACGTGGCGCGACAAGACGCCAACGGCCGCCCAACTCGAAGAGCCGCATGTCATCCGCTTCAAGGGCCCTCTCGATGAGCCTTTGGTCGTGCGCGACGCCGTCCAGGGCGACGTCCATTTCAACACCAAGGACATGGACGATCTGGTGCTGCTGCGTTCGGACGGCACGCCGACCTACAATCTGGCCGTTGTCGTCGATGACCATGACATGGGAATCACCCACGTCATCCGCGGCGACGACCATCTGAACAACGCCGCCCGCCAGAGCCTGATCTATATGGCGCTGGGCTGGGACGTGCCGACCTTCGCCCATATCCCGCTGATTCACGGCGCGGACGGCGCCAAGCTGTCGAAGCGTCACGGCGCCCAGGCCGTCGGCGACTATCAGGAGCTCGGCTACCTGCCCGAAGCCATGCGCAACTACCTGGCGCGCCTGGGCTGGTCGCACGGCGATGATGAGATTTTTGATGATGCGCAGGCCATAGAGTGGTTTGATATCAAGGACATCAACCGCGCGCCGTCGCGTCTCGACTTCGCCAAGCTGGGCTCGGTCAACGCTCACTGGATCCGCGCCTGCGATGAAACCCGGCTGATCGACCTGACTGTCAAGACGTTGCGTCACCAGGGCCAGGTTGCCGCGGATACGCCCGAAACGCGCGAAATCCTCACGCGTACCGTGCCGCTGGTCAAGGAACGCGCCCAGACGCTGATTCAGCTGGCCGAGGCCGTGCAGTTCGCGCTTGCCAAAGGCCCGCACGAGCTGGACGAAAAGACCAAGGGGTTGCTTAATGACGAAACCCGTCAGCGACTGTTGCGGTTTCACGACACTGTGAGCGGATGGGCCGACTGGTCCGTCGAGGCAACCGACGCCGGATTGAAAAAATTCGTTGAAAATGAATGTATTGGCTTCGGAAAGATAGGTCCCGCCTTAAGAGGTGTACTATCACCCGGCATGCCCGCCCCCGACATTTCGAAGGTTTTGACGAGCCTCGGACAGGCCGAAACCCTGAATCGTCTTAACGCGGCCCTTTTCATTTGATCCGCGACTTTATATAGCAGTCGCAACGCGATTTCGGTTGCGTCGCACACAAACATCAAGGGGTGAGCGTAACATGACCCAGAATACATCTGCCAACCTCAACGTCGGTGGCAAGGCAGTTTCCCTGCCGGTCCAGAAGGGCACTTTGGGACCCGACGTCATCGATATCCGCAAGCTGTATGCGGAAACCGACGCGTTCACCTACGATCCGGGCTTCACCTCGACCGCCAGCTGCGAAAGCAAGATCACCTTTATCGACGGCGATGCCGGCGTACTGCTGCACCGCGGCTATCCCATCGGCCAGCTGGCTGAAAAGTCGAGCTTCCTGGAAACCTGCTACCTCCTGCTGCACGGCGAACTGCCGAGCGCCGCGGAATTCGAGGTGTTCGAGCGCAACATCACGCGCCACACCATGCTGCATGAGCAGTTCGACCGCTTCTTCTCGGGCTTCCGCCGTGACGCCCACCCGATGGCCATCATGACCGGCGCCGTCGGCGCCCTGTCGGCCTTCTATCACGACAGCCTGGACATCCACGACCTGAAGCAGCGCGAGATCTCGGCCCACCGCCTGATCGCCAAGATGCCGACGATCGCCGCCCGCGCCTTCAAATACAGCGTCGGCCAGCCGTTCGTCCATCCGCGCAACGACCTCAGCTATTCGGCCAACTTCCTGCGCATGTGTTTCGCCGTGCCGGCAGAGGACTATGTTGTCGATCCAGTCCTGGTCAAGGCGATGGACCGCATCTTCATCCTGCACGCCGACCACGAACAGAATGCCTCGACCTCGACCGTCCGCCTGGCCGGTTCATCGGGCGCCAACCCGTTCGCCTGCATCGCCGCCGGCATTGCCTGCCTGTGGGGCCCGTCGCATGGCGGCGCCAACGAAGAGGCGCTGAACATGCTGAAGGAAATTGGCAAGCCGGAGAACATCAAGGACTACGTCCAGGGCGTGAAGGATAAGAAGTACCGCCTGATGGGCTTCGGCCACCGCGTCTACAAGAACTACGACCCGCGCGCGACCGTCATGAAGCAGTCGGCCGACGAAGTCCTGGCCGCTGTCGGCGATCCGAACGATCCGCTGCTGCAGGTCGCCAAGGAGCTGGAGCAGATCGCGCTGAACGACGAGTACTTCGTTGAACGCAAGCTGTTCCCGAACGTCGACTTCTATTCGGGCATCACCCTGTCGGCCATGGGCTTCCCGACCACCATGTTCACCGTGCTGTTCGCCCTGGCGCGCACCGTGGGCTGGATCGCCCAGTGGAAAGAAATGATCGAGGATCCTTCGCAGAAGATTGGTCGTCCCCGTCAGCTCTATACCGGCGCCACGCAGCGCGACTACGTGCCGCTGTCGGCCCGCGGCTAATCTCTACGACACACTCTGGAAAAGCCCGCTCATCACGAGCGGGCTTTTTTGTGCTGAAAGCGTCCGGTTGACTGTCGGCGGTAAGCGGTTGATGCTGCCAAAAAACGGACAGGGTCGAAACCATGCGCGTCCTACAGAATGCTTTGCTGATCGTCGTGGCCCTGCTGTGCGGTCCATTTGCGTCTCAAGCCCAGGATTTCGGCGCCATTCCGCCGTGGGACGCACAATGGGTGTCGCATCCGGATGCGCCGCCGCAGGGGCCGGTGGTCTTGCATTTCCGCAAGGTTCTGGCGCTTTCAGAAATACCAAAAACCTATGAGATTCAAGTTTCAGCCGATAATCGCTTCATCCTTTATGTCAACGGACAACGCGTCGGTTCCGGGCCGTCGCAGTCGGATCCGCAAGCCTGGCGTTACGCGACCTTCGGCATCTCGCCCTATCTGAAGTCCGGCGAGAACGTCCTGGCGGCGGAGGTCTGGAATTTCGGCGATGTCCGCCCGATGGCGCAGATGACGGCCGAAACCGGCTTTTTCGTTCAAGGCCGGACAGCGCGCGAAGCCGAGGCCAACACTGGCAAGGGTTGGCAGGTCGCCATGACTTCGGACCACACGGCATCAGCCGTTCCCATGACAATCGGCGACAAGTGGTTCGGCTATTACGCCGCCGGACCGGCGGAGCGGATCGACGGCCGTGCAACGACGTGGAACTGGCAGTCGGGGATGGGCACCTGGAAAGACGCCACGCCTTCACGGATTGCAAATCCGCTGCAAAACCCGACTGGACCGAGGCACCTGACGCCTGATCCGCTGCCGCCACAAATCTATCGGCCAGTCGATTCCGGCAAGGTCGTGCGCAGCGATCTCAAAGGCGCCAAGGCCTTCCCGCTGACCATTCCGGCCAATCGGCGCACGCGCATCCTGATCGATCGCGGCACGATGATCGCTGGCTATCCGCGCCTGACGGTCTCCGGCGGCCGCGACGCTGAAATCCGCTTGACCTATTCCGAGGCGCTCTACGACAAGGACCTCAAGAAGGGTGACCGCAACGCCATCGTTGGCCGCGAGGCGCTTGGCCTGACCGACACCTTTATCGCCGACGGCGGCGAAAGCCGGACCTTTGCGCCCCTATGGTGGCGGACCTGGCGCTATATGGCGCTCGATATCACGACTGGCATCGCGCCGCTGACGCTCGACCGGCTGGAGGTCATGGAAACCGGCTATCCGTTCGAACAGAAGGGCTGGTTCCGCTCCGACGACAGCGGTCTCGACGCCATCTGGCAGGCGGGCTGGCGCACTGCGAAGATCGACGCACACGAAACCTATATGGACACGGCCTATTGGGAACAGTTGCAGTATGTCGGCGACACGCGGCTGCAGGCGCTGATCTCCTACGTCGTCTCGGGCGATGCACGGCTTGCGGAACAGGCCATCGCGTCCATCGGGCGATCGATCGGGCGCGATGGCCTGACGCAAAGCCGCTATCCATCAGCGCGGTCGCAGATCATCCCGTCGTTCTCGCTGCTGTGGATCGGCATGATCCACGACTATTACTATTATAATCCGGACCGCAGCATGCCCGCGGCGCAGCTTCCCGGCGTCCGCATAGTGCTCGACCGGTTCCGCAAGCTTCGCGGGCGGCGCGGTTTGTTGACCCAACCGCCAGGCTGGGATTGGATCGACTGGTCGCCCGGGTTAAATGGTCGTCCCGCGAATTTCTATGATGGAGAGGGCGAGTCCTGCCTGACGAGCCTGCTCTTTATCGGCGCCCTGCAGCAAGCCGCCGAGTTGGAAGGCGCTGTGGGTGATCCGGCGCGGCAGGCGCGCGACATCAATGACGCCACGGCGGCCATCGAAGCTGTCCGTCGCCACTGCCGTGCCGATAACGGTCTGATCGCCGATGCGCCTGACAAGCTGCGTTACAGCCAGCACGCCAACGCCTTGGCTGTGCTTTATGATGTCGTGCCCGGGACCGAAGCCAAGGACGTCCTGCAACACATCCGCCCGTCGACGGGATTGACCGCACCGCAAGGTGTGGCCCAAGCCTCGTATATATGGGGACACTACATCGCTCAGGCCGAAGCCAAGTCCGGACTGGCAAACCGCTATGGCGACCTTATGCTGACCTGGCGCGATATGGTGAAGCTCAACCTGACCACCCTGCCGGAAGAGGCCGAACCGACGCGGTCCGACACCCACGCCTGGTCGGCACATCCAACTTCAGGCCTGATCGAAATTGTGGCTGGCATTCGGCCCGCGTCGCCCGGTTATACGACGGTCGTCATCCGGCCTGCCCTGGGAACGCTCAAGCAGGTCGATGCCGCCGCCGCGCATCCGAAAGGATTGATTCAGGCGAGGTATGTTCGTAGTGGCGGCAAGCTTCAGGCGCAACTGGTTCTGCCGGACGGCGTGACCGGCCAGTTCGTCTGGCAAGGCCACGCCCATCCTTTACAGTCAGGGAAAACGGTTCTGGACCTGGCTGATTGAAAATCAGTTGGCCGTGCGCGTCGCGCTGATCTCCAGAAAATCCAGTACCGCTTCGGCGGCGCGCTCGGCGGTCGGACGCTGGCCACGGCCGAGAATGTCGAGCGCGGCGAATTGTTCTGCGACCTGCTGCTCACGCAGGGCCCTGTCATTCAGCCGGTCGATTACAGCCTTCAGCAGGTTGTCGGGCGTGCAGTCATCCTGGATAAACTCCGGCGCTATGCGTTTGTCGGCCATGATGTTGAACATGGTCACGTGCTTCAACGTCATGATGCGCGTGTATATCCAATGGGTCAGCGGTTCCAGCTTATAGGCGATCACCATCGGACAGCCCGCTAGAGCCAGTTCGGTCGAGACCGTGCCGGAACACGCCAAGGCCAAGGTCGCCGCCTGCATAGCCGACAGCTTGTCGGCTTCGCTGTCGATCAGGCGAATAGGGACAGGCAGGTCCTTGACGGCCTCCAGCACGCGGTCACGCACCGTATCAGCCACTGGCATAACAAAAGTCACATCCGGCCTTGCGACGTGCAAGCGGGTCATGACCTCGGCGAAGATCGGCATCATGTGGCGGATCTCGGCCGGCCGGCTGCCCGGCAGGACGAGCAGCATTGGGGCATCCGGGGCCAGATCAATTGACTTGCGAAACGCAACAGGATCAGCGGGCGAGAAGTCGAGGTGTAGCGCTGGATTGCCGACTACAACCGTCCTGAGGCCATGCGCTTCGAAGAAGGGCGGGTCCATGGGATGCAGCGCGATCAGGAAGTCCACCGCGCCGGCCAGGGTCTTGGCGCGGCCGGGACGCGCCGCCCAGACCTGAGGGCCAACATACTTTATCAGTGGCACACTCGGCATCGCCTTGCGGATCGCCTTGGCGGCGCGCAGCGTAAAACCCCATGAGTCGATCAAGACGACGGCGTCCGGCTGTTCGCGCTGCGCCAGGGCGACCGTGTCCTTGACCCGGGCATTTACGCGCGGCAGGGCTTTCAGGCCTTCGACGAGGCCGAGGATCGACAGTTGCGCGATATCGAAGGGGCTGTCGACGCCCTGCTCGGCCATGCGCGCGCCGCCGACACCGACAAACCGCCAGTCGATGTGCGGGGCCTGGGCGCGCAGTTGCGTCATCAGGCCGGCGCCCAGCATGTCGCCGGACGCTTCGGCGGCGACCAGCATCAGCTTGCGCTTTGCAATTGGGGCGTCAGTCGAGGCCATAGATGAACAGTCCGAGTTCGGCAGCCTTGGCGAAGACAGCAGGCTTGTCGACGATCAGCAGGTGGTCTTTGCGGCCGACGATACCGCTCAGTCCCGCAGCCGAAGCGTCTTCGACGGTCGAGAGGCCGATCGTCGGCATGTCGAGGCGCAGGTCCTGGATCGGCTTGGGCAACTTGGCCAGGACTCCCTTGCGTTGCGAAAGCGAACCGCGAATATTGGCCGGCAAGGTCGGGATGCGACGGAGAAGGTTTTGCGTGCCTTCCTGGGCTTCGACAGCCAGGGTGACACGGCCGGCAACGACGACCGCCTGGCCGATATCGAGCCCGCCAATAGCGCTTGCAATCCGCAAGGCTTCCTGGGCGTCTTCCATGGCTTCTGGGGACGGGTCGGGACCGGCTTGCAAACCGCCAGCGATCAAAAGGTCGGGATTGGCTTCGTGGGCGCCTTCGATATGGTAGCCCTGGGAAGCGATGACCTTGGCGACCTGACGCAGCAAGGAGTCGTCCCCGCCCCGGCCGGCCTGCTGGATCGAGGACAGGGCCTGGGTATTGGCGGCGCCCTGGTCGAAGGTGGTGAAGTCCGGGCGCTGGACATAGCCGCACATGGTGACGGCCTTGCACTGCTCTGTGGCCAGGATTTCAAACAGTTTGGCGAAGTCGCCGAGACTGAGGGTATGGCCGGGGTGGCCGTTTAGCGCTTCGTCGGACAGGCCTTCGATGCGGACGACGATGTAGGGCCGGTTTGTCCGTGCCACGTAGGTGGCGACTTCGACCGGGAGTTGGCCGCCGCCGGCGATGAGGGCGAGTTTGGTGGCGTTGGTCATGGCGCTTTCGACTTATGGGGTTTGGGGGCCGTGCCCCCAAAATCTTACATTTCTTTTTGGCGATGGCCCTGAAGGGCCTTAGCCAAAAAGAAGTCTAAAGGCTTGGGGCCACAGGCCCCAAACCCCGTTACTCGACAGCGTCAATGATCCGACGGCAAACAAATCGGCCGCGTCGAGTCCTCACGGATAAACCGGACGATCTCCACCACCTGCGGCACTTCAGCGTACGTCTCAAGCACGTCGTCCAAACGCTCCTGGAACGTCCCCTCCTCCGCAAACATCATCCGATACGCCGTGCGCAGATGCAGGATCGTTTCCCGCGAAAAACCCCGGCGTTTTAGGCCAACCAGGTTCAACCCCTCAAGCCGCGCATGATTTCCCCACACCGAGCCATAAGGGATGACGTCCTTGGTCACGATCGCGCCGCCGCCGATGAACGAATACCGCCCCAGCCGCGCGAACTGATGCACCGCGCACGACCCGCCCAGAAACACGAAATCGCCAACCTGCACGTGACCACCGCACGACGCCTGGTTGGCCAGGATGACATTGTTGCCGAGAATGCAATCGTGCGCGATCCCCGATCCCGCCATGAACATGCAGTCATTGCCGGCGACCGTGATGCCGCCGCCTTTTTCCGTGCCCGTATGCATGATGACATTCTCACGCACCAGGCAGCGCTCGCCGACGATCAGCTTGGTCGGCTCGCCCTTGTGCGCCAGGTGCTGCGGCGGTCCGCCCAAACAGGCGAACGGATGGACGACCGTATCGGCGCCGATGTCACTGATGCCGTCGATCACGACGTGCGATTTCAGCTTCACCCGATCCTGAAGCGTCACATGCGGCCCGACAATGCAATAGGGCCCGATATCCACGTCCGCGCCAAGCTGCGCGCCGTCGTGGATGATGGCGGTCGGATGGATGGTCACACTCATAGGCAGGTCTTTCCGTGTGACCGCTAAGAAGCGGTCTTATTGGCAGTCTGACCGCGCTGCGGCGGCCTTACTTTGGGCTTTCGACGACCATGGCCGCGAATTCGGCCTCGCAGACGATCCGGTCGTTGACATAGGCCTCACCGCGGAACTTGAAGATGTCGCCGCGATGACGCACCACCTCGACCGGCATGCGCACCGTATCGCCCGGACGCACCGGACTGCGGAACTTTACACCATCCACCGACATAAAGAAGATGGTCTTGCCTTCAACATCTGCGTCCAAAGATTTCGACATCAGCACGGCGCCCGTCTGGCCCATGGCCTCGATCAGCAGGACGCCCGGCATGACCGGGTTTTCCGGGAAGTGGCCATTGAAGAACGGTTCGTTGAACGTCACGTTCTTGATGCCGGTCATCGACTTGTTCTTAATCCAGTTTTCACCGCGATCGACAAGCAGGAAAGGATAGCGGTGCGGAATCCGCTTCAGTATCTCGGCATAGTCCACCGAAACGCCGGTTTCCGCTACGTCACCCACGCCGGCCGCCGGGGCCGTCTGGACATCATGTTCCGCGTCGCTCATCTAACTCTTCCTTATCCTTCGCCCGACTTATCCCTGGGCGGGGTATTGCCGGCGGCATGCTTTTCCAGCCACACGGTTTCACGTAAAAACTGCCGCGACGCCCTGGCCGGGTAACCCGACACAGTCTGGCCGTCAGGGACGTCCTTGAACACACACGAACCGGCGCCAATCTTGCCGCCCGCTCCAATACGCAAGTGATCGACCACGCCGGCACGGCCGCCGAACATCGCACCGTCACCTACCTCGACCGAGCCGGAAAGACCAGCGTGCGCTGCAACAATGCAGTTACGACCGATTCGAACATTGTGGGCAATCTGGACCAGATTGTCGATCTTGGTTGCCTCTCCGATGATCGTGTCATCAAAGGCTCCCCTGTCGATACAGGTACCAGCGCCGACCGACACATCGTCCTGGAGAATGACGCGCCCCAGTTGCGGCACGTCGACCAGGCCCTTGGCGTCGCCACTGACGCCGAACCCCGCCTCGCCGATGCGCACGCCCGCCGACAACTGCACGCGATCGCCGATCATGGCGCAATAGATGGTGCTGTGCGCGCCGACGCGGCAGTTGCGACCGATGCGTACGCCCGGACCGATGACCGCATAGGCCTCGATGCGTGTACCGGCGCCGATCTCGACGTCCTGGCCGATGACGACGCCGACGCCCAGCGAAACACCTTCCTCGCACCGGACAGATGGATGCACAGCCTGCGCGCCATCATGAAGACGCGGGCGGTAAAGACGCCCGGCCACCCGCGACCATGCCGCCTGGGGCGATGCGCCGATCAACGGAATACTGCCGTCCGGCACCTCATCGGCAAAATCGGGCGTGACGAAGACGTATTCGGCGCGCGTGCGCTGGAGCTTGGCCAGGTAGCGGCGATCACTAAAAAACGCCGCCTTCCCTTCGCCGAAGCCCTGCCCTCCAAACGACAAAGGGGCGCAAGCCTCGATGAAGCCGCTCCCCTTCCGGTCCGGCGATAGCAGCCGGGTCGATGTCAGCCCCATTGCCTGATCCACGTCGATTTTTGAACCGACTTCAAAAAAACGCAGATCAGGCATAGATGGGCTTAACTCTTAGTTCGTCTTCGGCGCGGTCCCTGCAGCAGCGGGCTTCGGAGCAGCGGCCGCAGGCTTGGGTGCAGCGGGCTTCGGAGCGGCAGCTGCGGGCTTCGGCGTGCCGGCCGGAGCAGCGGCAGCGCCCTGGGCGGCCGGCTGGTCGAGGCTTACGCGGTCGAAGGCCGGCAGCAGCTCGCCGGTGGAGTCCATCTTCTGCACCACGGCCGAGGTGATGTCCATAGCCGGATTGACATAGGTGAACTTCTGGGCGACCGGCTTGCCGTCGGCACCAGTCGTGGTGGTGTCATAGCTCAGCAGGCTGGCGGCCGAAACGACGGTCGAGCAACCCTTTTGCGTCACCACGGCGTTGATGTTCGGGATCATCTTCGAGAAGATGGCCGCCATCACTTCCTGCTGGGTGTACTGCATTTCCTGCTGGCGCTGCTGGACCTTGCCCTGGAAGGCGTCGCGCTTCTTGGCCCAGTCCTGGGCCTTGGTTTCCCAGGCAGTCTTGCCGGCCGGCGTGGCAGCCTGCGTCTTCTGGTTGGCGGCCAGCGTCTTATATTCGGTTTCGAGCGCCGTGCCCTGCTGCTGCAGTTCACCGTCGACGACCGACTTCAGCTGGACCAGGCGCTGCGACGCGGCCTTGCCCATGGCGGACGTCGTCATGGCGGCCTGTTCGTCGAGCACGCATTGGCCGGGGATGGCGGCGCCGAAGGTCGGCGGCGTCGGGGCGGCGGCGGTTTGGGCATTGGCGGCGCCGGCGGTCAGGGCCGCCAGACCGGCGATCAGGAAGAGGTTCGCTTTTTTCATGTCCAGGTACTTTATGTTTGGTTGAGAGAGTAAAGGTCGGTGTTGGTTATCAGAATTGCGTCGATTGCGAGAAGCGGAAGGTTTCGACCTTGTCGTATTCCTCGCGAGACAGGATCTGGCTCAGGTCGAACTGGATCGGCCCCATCGGCGACTTCCAGCGGATGGTGATACCCGCCGAAGCCCGCAGGGACAGATCGTCACGAATATTGGTGTTTGGGTCCCCTGCATCGTAAGTCCCGTTCGGATCCGCGGCCGAGTAAACCTTCAGGCGCCGGTCCACACCGCCAAGCGTACCTACATCGATAAATAGAGCGGTTTTAAGGCCATACTGCTCCGGCAGGCCGTTGGGAATACCCAGCTCCGCTGAACCGATGCCATAGTATTGGCCGCCCAGGGCGTAGGTCGTTGAGGTATCACGCGGTCCCATACCGGCATATTCGAAGCCGCGCATCGTATCCCCGCCCTTGAAGAAGCGGTCGTTGATGCGGACAGCGTCGCCGTTGAAGGCGATGATGGCGCCGGCCGTGCCCGACAGGTGCAGGATCATGTCCTTGCGGAAACCGTGATACCAGTGGGCTTCGCCTTCCGAACGGACGTAGCGGACATCGCCGCCAAGACCGGCGAAGTCCTGACGCAGGACAACGTTCCAGCCGCGCGTCGGCTGGATGAAGTCGTTGCGCAAATCGAACGACAGAGTGTAGCCGACCGACGACGTCACGCCCTGGCCGCAGTTGTACAGCAGGCCGTTACATTCGTTCGTCGAACCGTACTGGATGTCGTCGCTGCGCAGGTTATAGCGCAGGCGCAGCAGCGAATAGCCGTTCAGGTTATAGCCGAGGCGGACGCCGGCGCCGATGGTGTCAGTCGAGTAGCTAACGCCCTTATAATGGTACGAGCTCTGGAACAGGTCGAAACCAGCCTGAACGTTGCGGTTCATGAAGTAGGGCTCGGTGAAGGAGAAGTCGATGTCCTTCTGGATCGAGCCGGTCTGGACGCGGGCGCGGATCTGCTGGCCCGTACCGCGGAAGTTGGACTGCGAGATGCCAATGTCGAGAATGAACTTCTGGTACGACGAGAAGCCGGCGCCGAAGCTGAGTTCGCCGGTGGGCTGCTCCTCGACCGCGACCTCGATATTGGTCTTGCCGGCTTGCGTCGACGGCTTGTCCTTGATCTCGACTTCCTTGAAGAAGCCCATACCGCGGACATAGACCTTGGAGCGTTCCAGCAACGCCTTGTTGTAGGCGTCGCCTTCGGACACCAGCATCTGGCGGCGGATGACGCGGTCGAGCGTCTGGGTGTTGCCGACGATGTCGATCTTGTCGATGTAGACGCGCGCGCCTTCGTGGACGTTGAAGGTCAGGTCGACATTGCGGTCGTTCGGATCGCCCTCTTCCTGGGGACGGATGTCGACAAAGGCGAAGCCGCGCGAACCGGCCGCGAAGGTCAGGTCGTCGACCGCCTTTTCGACGCGCTCGGCCTCATAGAGCTGGCCCGGACGGATCGAGATCGAGCGCAGCAGGTCTTCCGACTTCAGCTTGTCGTTGTCGGTCTTGATGGTGATGCGGCCGAAATTGTACTTCTGGCCTTCATCCAGGGTGTAGGAGATGGCGAAGTCCTTGCGGTCCGGTGTCAGTTCGGCCACCGCCGAGATGACGCGGAAGTCGTAATAGCCGCGGTTGGTGTAGTGCTTGCGCAACTGCTCGCGGTCGTAATCCATCCGGTCGGGATCGTAGTTGTCGTTCGACGAGAAGAAGCGCCACCACAGCGACTTCTGCGTCACGACGACGCCTCGCAGTTCGTTGTCCGAGAACGCCTTGTTGCCGATGAAGTTGACCGAGGCCACGCCGGTCTTGGCGCCTTCGGTGATTTCGAAGATCAGGTCGACGCGCTTTTGCGGCAGTTCGACGATCTTTGGCGTCACGGTCGCCGAGATGCGACCAGCCTTGCGATACAGTTCGATGATGCGCTGGACGTCTTCCTGGACCTTGGCCTTGGTGAAGACGCCGCGCGGACGGATCTGGACCTCGTCGCGCAGCTTGTCCTTGGTCATCGACTTGTTGCCCTCGAACACCACCTGGTTGATGATGGGGGCTTCGACGACGGTGACGACCATCTCGCCGCCATTCATGGCGATCTGGACGTCCGAGAACAGGTCGGTGCGGTAGAGCGTCTTGACCGCAAGGTCGATCATTTCCGCGTCGACGGTCGATCCGGTCTGGAACGGCAGGTAAGACACGATGGTCTGCGAATCGATCCGCTCATTGCCCTGGACGGTGATCGCCGACACGTAGGCCGTTTGCGTGGCGGGAGCCGCCTGGGCCGCCGGATCCGCTGCCTGCGGCGCAGCCCCTGGTGTCGCGCCCGCCGTCGCCTCTGGCGGTGCCGCCGGGGCATCCTGCATCAGGAAGGCGCGCGCGTCGGCGGCGGTGGCAAAGGTGCCGGCCGCGATGATGGCCATGACGCTGGCGCTGAAGGAAAGGCTGTGAGAGAGGGTCATGCGGCCTCGAAGCAGGCTGTGGGTACGGGTGTTAGCGGGAGTTTTTGCAGATTTCACGACAGGCCTCCCCCACCCTTGCGGGCGGCCCTGACGGTCAGTTCACGTCCGGTCATGAAAATAGTCCCCCGAAGTGCCGGTTCAGATCGTTCCACGCAGCAAACAGCATCAGGCCTAATATCAGCACCACGGCGATACGAAAAGCCACGTTCTGTACGGCGGGCGAGATCGGTTTACGCGTTATGCCCTGCCAGGCATAGAAGGCCAGGTGCCCGCCGTCCAGCATGGGCACGGGCAGCAGATTGAGGAAACCGACGCCGATCGAAATCGTGGCGGTAAGAAGCAGGAACCGCAGGAACAGGTTGATCAGTTGAACCCGAAGCGGCAGTTGCGCCATTTCCGGGTCCGTGGCGAGGTCGCCTGTCACCTTCGCCATGCCAATCATGCCGCTTAACTGGTCGCCGTTTTCCTTGCCGATAAAGATGCGGCCAAGATAGGTGAAAGTGCGGTCAAGCGTCGCCCAGGTCTCGACATTGGCGCGCACAAAGGCCTGGGCCGGATTAAGCGGACGCCTGTCGATCTTGTCATCGATAGCGATCCCTATGCGGCCACCACTCACCTCGTCGCCGGACTTGCCAAGATCGAGCTTGGCGCGCTCGGGCGTAACCGTCAGGACAACCGGCTTGCCAGCACGTTCGACCTGAATGGGAAAGGTGCTGTCAGCGCGCAACGCCACCAGCATGACGACGTCCGAGCCATTGCCGACATCGCGGCCATCGATCCTGCGAATGACGTCGCCCGGGATAAAACCGGCGCGCGCGGCAGGTGTATCCGGAAAGACCTGGGCCACAGTGGGCCGCCCGATCTGATCGCCGATGATTGAAAACATCACCGTAAAGAGCGCGATCGCCAGGATGAAGTTGAAGACCGGCCCGGCGACGATGATCAGGGCGCGCTGCCACAGCGGCTTGAAATGGAAATAGTCGGCGACGGCCGCGGCGCCCTCGCGCGCGGTGATCGACGCCCGGGCAGCCTCAAGCTCCTCGGCCGACGGCGACATCGACGAGACGTTTTCATCGCCGGCGAACTTCACATAGCCGCCCAGCGGCAGGGCGCTGATGCACCATTCGACGCCACGCTTGTCCTTGCGGCGGAGGAGAATCTTGCCGAAGCCGATGGAGAAACGCTCGATACGGGTATTGAACAGGCGCGCGACGCTGTAGTGGCCATATTCATGGAAGGCCACGATGATCGAAATGATCACCAGCAAAAGCGGTATACCGACCAGAAAGAACTGGATCAAGAAGCGGTCTCCCTCGCGCCGTGGAAGTAAGGCGTTGCAACCTTATCAATCCGGCCGTTCGTCAATGCCGGACCGCTCGTCATACGCCTTGGGTGGCATTGGCGAACAGGCCCCGCACCAGCTCCCGGACACCGGAATCGATGTCGAGCGCCAGCACCATGGCGGCATCCCTATCACGACTTGTGTGATGGGGGGAAGGCATAGACGGTAAATGAGCCTTCATCATGGCAATTTCGACATATTCGGATATCTGTAAAAAAGTGATGCGGCGATCCAGAAACGCCTGCACACATACCTCGTTGGCGGCGTTGAAAACGACCGGCATCCCCTGCCCCGCCTCAAGCGCCTCGCGCGCCA
Source organism: Asticcacaulis solisilvae (assembly GCF_017875235.1). Taxonomy (GTDB): domain Bacteria; phylum Pseudomonadota; class Alphaproteobacteria; order Caulobacterales; family Caulobacteraceae; genus Asticcacaulis; species Asticcacaulis solisilvae_A. Next base: position 301,619 of record NZ_JAGGMI010000002.1, read on the forward strand.
GCCTGAGCATCGGAAAGGCGTCAAGATCCGGCGCGCAGAAGGACAGGTTGCCCTTGGCGACCAGGTCCAGCTTCGGGGCTTGCCAGGTGACGCGGTCTGGCCAGCCCAGGCAATAGGAAATCGGCACGCGCATGTCCGGCGTCCCCAGCTGCGCCAGCGATGAGCCGTCGTCATATTCGACCAGGCTATGGATCACCGACTGCGGGTGGATGACGACGTCGATCCTTTCGGACGGCGTATTGAACAGATAACTGGCCTCGATCAGCTCCAGCCCCTTGTTGGCCAGGGTCGCGGAATCGACGGTGATCTTGGCACCCATGGCCCAGTTCGGGTGTTTCAACGCCTGCTCGACCGTCACCGAGCGCAGGTCGTCGCGCGTCCGGCCCAGGAACGGCCCGCCCGATGCCGTCAGGATCAGGCGGCTGACCTTGTCGGCCTGGCGCGCGTCCAGCACCTGGAAGATGGCGTTGTGTTCCGAATCGACCGGCAGGATGCGCCCGCCGTGCGCCTCCACCCGCTCGATCAGCGCCCGGCCGCAGCCGACCAGGCTTTCCTTGTTGGCCAACGCAAGGGTCGCGCCCGTGGCCGCCGCCGCCCATACGGGCTTAAGGCCGGCTATGCCGACGATCGCCGCCATGATCCAATCGGCGGGTCGACCGGCCGCCACGCAGACAGCGTCTTCGCCGCAAGCGATAGCGAGGCCTGACGCGCCGATCAGGTCACGGAAGACGTTCCATTGCGAGGCGTCGGCAAGGACCGTTATCGCTGGGCGAAACTTCAGGGCCTGTTCGGCCAGCAGCTCGACATTGCGGCCGCCGACCAAGGCTTCGATATGGTAGTCCCTGCCCGGTTCGCCGGTCTCTTCCAGCAGGCGCAGGGTCGATACGCCGATCGAACCCGTCGATCCGAGGATGGAGATACGCCGCACGATTTAGATCTCTGTTCCGAGCATGACGAGAAGACGTATAGCCCCGATCGCGATAATGGCAAACATCAAGCCGTCGACGCGGTCCAGCAATCCGCCGTGCCCTGGGATAAGCGTGCCGGCGTCCTTGACGCCATAACGTCTTTTAAGCGCCGACTCCCACAAGTCGCCGGCCATGGTCGACAGGGCCACGATCAATCCAACGATCAGCCCTGATGTGTCGTGTACGAACAGGTGCGTCAGGTCGTTGAGACTGGCGGCGGTCAGCATGCCAGCGATCATGCCGCCGGCAAAACCTGACCAGGTCTTGTTCGGCGAATAGCGCCGCCACAGCTTGGGCCCGCCGACGATCTTGCCGACGAGATAGGCGGCGCTGTCGGCCGCCCAGGCGATCAGGAAGGCGAAGAAAACCCAGTGGACGCCGTGATGCGTATCCCTGAGCCAGATCAGCACCACGCCCGGCAAACCGATGTAGAAGACGCCATAGGCAGCATCGACCCAGCCGACGCCAAGTCGATAGGCATAGAGCCCCGCGCACAGTGACCCGAAGGCCAGGATCAGCAATGACAGGACGGGATGCCCCAGATAGCCGACGAAGACCGCCGCAAGGATCGCCACGCTGACCGCCACGGCGATCCGGCTGGCGGCCTTGGGTGCGACCATCAGCCCCCATTCAATCCCCAGCAGCGCGATGCCGACGCTGATCATCACCAGGAAGGGCCAGGGCCGCGCGAACGACATCCAGTCGAACGGCATGGCAATGACGCCCAGTACAACCGGGATCAGGACGATGGCGGAAGCGATGCGGATGGACAGTTCTTGCCAGCGGGCGCCGGATTTCGCGGATCTGGCTGGGCTTGACTTAGGCGGGGTGGGCTTAGGCGGGTTGGGCGACATTTCCTGCCTCTATGCCGCCAAAGCGGCGGCTGCGCCCGGCAAAGATGTCGAGCGCCGCCTTGAGCGCGTCGCGCCCGTAATCCGGCCACAGGATGTCCTGAAAGACGAACTCGGCATAGGCGGCTTCCCACAGCAGGAAGTTTGACAGGCGGTGTTCGCCGCTGGTGCGGATCAGCAGGTCGAGCGGCGGCAGGCCATGCGTTGACAGCCCGCCCTCGAACCTTTCCTGCGTAATGTCCTCGGGCTTCAGCGTCCCCGCCTGGACCTGTTCGGCCAGGCTGCGCGCCGCTGCCACGATGTCGGCCTGGGCGCCGTAGTTCAGCGCCACTTGCAGGAAGAAGCGCGAATTGGCCTTGGTCTTTTCGTGGGCGTCGTCGACCAGGTTGACGATATCCGGCGGCAGGCCGTCGCGCTGGCCGATAATGCGGACGCAAACCCCTTCGCGGCGCAGGCGTTCCAGGTCCGACTTGATGAAGGCGCGCAAGAGACCCATCAGGTCGCTGACTTCGGCCGCCGGCCGGCGCCAGTTTTCCGTCGAAAAGGCGAAGACCGTCATGTGGGTGACGCCGAGATCGACGGCCGCCGTAATGGTCTTTTTCAGGGCCTCGACGCCGGCGCGGTGCCCCAGCGTGCGAATCTGTCCCCGCTCCTTCGCCCAGCGGCCATTGCCGTCCATGATGATGGCGACGTGCAGAGGCGTGGGCGCGCTTGCAGGTCTGGTCTCATCGGCGGAGGCGGCGCCTAAGGGCATGAAACGGCTTTCTTACAAATACGAAAAAGGACAGTAAGCGGACAATCTAATCCAGCTTACTGCCGTCCTCTAGTAAAATCAGGTCGTAAAGATGGCGATAAGCGGCAACGCCGCCGACCGCCTGGAGCGATATGGCGAAAAGTGTAAGCGGTTTTCGCCTTAAATATCGCGACAAAACAAAAGTCTAGATCGGTATGATGTTTCCACTTGAAATCATACCGATCTAGACCTGCATGATTTCGGCTTCCTTGGCCTTCAGCATCTCGTCGATGCGTTTGATGGCCGCATCGGTGAAGCCCTGGACCTCGGTGCCGCCCTTCTTTTCCTCGTCTTCCGAGATTTCCGACGCCTTTTCGGCCTTCTTCAGGTCGTCCATGGCTTCGCGGCGGACATTGCGTACGGCAACGCGCTGGGTTTCGGCGTACTTGCCGGCGATCTTGACCAACTCCTTGCGGCGCTCCTCCGTCAGGGGCGGAATTGGGATGCGCAGGGTCTGGCCGTCGGTGATCGGGTTAAGGCCCAGGCCGGCATTGCGGATGGCCTTTTCGACCGAAATGACCAGGCCCTTGTCCCAAACGTTGACGGCGATCATGCGCGGTTCCGGCACCGACACGGCGGCGCAGGCGTTCAGCGCCATGGTCGAACCGTAGGCGTCGACGACCACCTGGTCGAGCAGCGACGCCGACGCGCGGCCGGTGCGCAGGCCCGAGAAATCGTCCTTCAGGGCCACCACGGCCTTGTCCATACGATCCTTATAGCGATTGAGTTCAGGTTTCATGGCAGTTCTCGCTTCCTGCTATTTGTTTTCTTGGAAGTTATTGCGAAATGACGGTATGCACGCCGCCGCCGTGGATGACCTTGGCCAACTCGCCTTCGTTGCGGATGGAGAAGACGACGATGGGGATTTCGTTTTCACGCATCAACGACACGGCCGTCGCATCCATGACACGAAGATCCTTTGACAAGACCTCGAGATAGTTGAGCTTATCATAACGCTGGGCGCTCGCATCCTTCTTCGGGTCGGCGGTATAGACGCCGTCAACCGAAGTGCCCTTGAACAGGGCGTCGCAGTTCATTTCCGCCGCGCGCAGGGCCGCGGCCGTATCGGTTGTGAAGTAGGGCGCGCCGGTGCCGGCGGCGAAAATCACCACCCGGCCCTTTTCCAGATGGCGAATGGCGCGACGGCGGATAAAGGGTTCGCACACGGCATTCATCTGGATGGCCGACTGGACGCGGGTGTCGACACCCAGGCGCTCAAGGGCGTTCTGCATGGCCAGAGCGTTCATGACGGTCGCCAGCATGCCCATGTAGTCGGCCGAGGAGCGCTCCATGCCGACGGCGGCCTTCGAGAGGCCACGGAAGATGTTGCCGCCGCCAATGACCAGGCAGAGTTGGACGCCCTGGCGCGCCACGTCGGCGATTTCCTCGGCCACGGCCTGGACTGTCTTCATGTCGATGCCGAAGCCCTGGTCCCCCATCAGGACCTCGCCGGACACCTTCAGCAGGATGCGTTTGTATTTCAGATCTGCCGGGGCGCTGGCCATGAAAATATCTCCGGGAATCAAATGGGAACCGCCAGGGGCGTATGTTTTCAGCGCCCTGAATAGTTTGCCGTGCCTTGAGACGCAAGGCCAGATAGCGCAAACCGGCAGTAAACCTTACGGGAAAGGCTTTGGCACACGAAAAAGGCGCGACACCCGGGGGCGCCGCGCCTGTTTCAGTCATTCAACAAGGCTTAGGCCTGGCCGCTCATCATCGAAGCGACTTCGGCGGCGAAGTCCTCGGTCTTCTTCTCGACGCCTTCGCCCAGGGCCAGGCGGTTGAAGCCGACGACCTTGACCGGCGTGCCGAGCGTCTTGGCGGTTTCTTCAACCATCTGCTCGACCGTCTGGTCCGGGTTCATGACGAAGGACTGCTTGTGCAGCACGACTTCTTCATAGAACTTGCGGATACGGCCTTCGATCATCTTTTCGATGACCTGCAGCGGCTTGCCCGATTCCTTGGCCTGCTCGGTGAAGATGGCCTTTTCGCGCTCGACGTGTTCCTGGTTCAGGTCCTCGACGTTCAGCGACAGCGGTTGCGTGGCAGCGATGTGCATCGCGATCTTGCGGCCCATCTCCTTCAGCACTTCGGGGTCACCGGCCGATTCGATGGCAACCAGCACGCCGATGCGGCCGAGGTCCGGCGCGATGGCGTTGTGGATGTAGGTGGCGACGACGCCTTCGGAGACCGAGAACTTGGCGAAACGGCGCACGACCATGTTTTCGCCGATCGTGGCGATCAGGTTGGTGATCTCGTCGTTGACGGCGGCGGCGATGCCTTCGACCGTGTCGTTTTCCAGACCAGCCTTGCCGGCGTTGCGCGCCAGCGCCTGGAACAGGTCGTTGCGCGACACGAAGTCGGTTTCGGCGTTCACTTCGACGGCGGCGGCGGTCATGCCCTTGCCTTCGACCTTGGTGGCGATGGCGACCAGGCCTTCAGCGGCGACACGGTCGGCCTTCTTGGCGGCCTTGGACAGGCCCTTGGCGCGCAGCCAGTCCATGGCCGCTTCGATGTCGCCATTGTTCTCGGACAGCGCCTTCTTGCAGTCCATCATGCCGACGCCGGAACGTTCGCGCAGGTCCTTAACGAGCGCTGCAGTGATCTCAGCCATGAAATCCTCCATAGTTCAGAAATTTAAAATCACACGGCTATGCTAGCGGTGATTCATGTCAATTAAACAACAGCTTAAGGACGTAGGTACGCCTTAAGCTGCTGCAAGTCGTGACGAAGCCGGGATTAGCCTGGCCCCGTATATAGGAAGCCTTAGGCCTCTTCGGAAGTCTCGGCCGACAGGGCCGGTTCAACCGGAGCCACGGATGCGCCGAGGTCAACGCCCGAAGCAACCTGACCCGCGGCCAGACCGTCAAGCACGGCGTCGGCGACCAGGTCGCAGTACAGTTGCAGGGCGCGGGCGGCGTCGTCGTTACCCGGGACCGGATAGGTGATGCCGTCCGGATCCGAGTTCGAGTCGAGGATGCCGATGACCGGGATGTTCAGCTTGCGGGCTTCCTGGATGGCGATCGATTCCTTGTTGGTGTCGATCACGAACATCAGGTCGGGGATGCCGCCCATGTCCTTGATGCCGCCCAGCGACAGTTCCAGCTTCTCACGCTCGCGCGTCAGCATCAGCAGTTCCTTCTTGGAACGGCCGGCCGGGTTGGTGTCCAGCACCTGCTCCAGTTCGCGCAGACGCGCGATCGAGCCCGAAATGGTGCGCCAGTTGGTGAGCGTGCCGCCCAGCCAACGGTGGTTGACGAAATACTGCGCCGAACGCTTGGCGGCGACCGAAACCGGACCTTGCGCCTGGCGCTTGGTGCCGACGAACAGAACGCGGCCACCCGAAGCGGCCACTTCGCGCACCTTCAGGAGCGCCTGGTGGAACAGCGGCAGGGTCTGCGACAGGTCGATAATGTGGATGTTGGAACGCGCACCGAACAGGTAACGCTCCATTTTCGGGTTCCAGCGGTGGGTCTGGTGACCGAAGTGCGCGCCGGCTTCGAGCAGGAGGCGCATAGAAATTTCAGGCATAGCCATAAGTCAGATATTCCTTCTTCCGATAATCCTCCGCAAACAGAAAAGCTTCGGCAGGCCCATGCCCGCCTTGGCCTCGGAACGTCCCGGACAAGCCGGGGCGCACGTCTGCGTGTGAGATGACGCGCACCTATTCACAATTTCAAAAAAAAGCAAGCCTTACAGGCAGAAAAACATGCGCTTTGTAACTGGTTTGTCGCGATGTTTAAGCGGAAAATTCCAGAAACGCTTCTTGGCACTTTTCCGCGCATCGCTTAGACATCCTCAAAGTAGGTTACACCCGGCATGGCCTTGAGCCGGCCGCGCAGGGTGGCGTCGAGACTGTAGCGCTGCGGCATCTTGACTTCGACCTCCCCCTCCCCGCTCAGATCGCTGAGAAGGGTGATCTCGCCGCCGGTCTTGGCCTTGGCCTCTTCGAGATAGGTCCGCAGCAGGGTCAGATCGATGACCTGCGCCGAGACATGGACGCGCAGGCCCATATCGTTCGTGCTGAGGGTGGCGGCCAGTGGCGTCGCCTCATCACCGAAGAAGCGCACCTCGCCGTCCCTACCCTTGGAACGCACCTTGAGTACGATCGAGGTGCCTGGTTCGAGATTGTCGCGGTTCTTGCGCAGCGATTCCGGCGGGAACAGAACCTCGTATTCGCCGGTCGGATCGGACAGGGTCACGAAGGCGAACTTTTCGCCTGAGCCCGCCGCGGCGCGTTCCTGGCGCCGGCGAATGACGCCCGCCATGCGGAAGGCCTCCCGGCCTTCCTGGGCCAGGGACAGGGCTTCGGCGTACATTGTGACCTTCTTGCGCCGGAAGACATCGACCATGTCCTGCAGCGGGTGGCCCGACAGATAGAAACCGATGGCCGACAGCTCTTCGTCAAGGCGCGCCGGTCCCGACGACGCCGTGACATTAGGCACACGCGGCCGCGACGACTGGCTGGAGCCAAACAGGCTGACCTGCGACGCCGCCCGCTCGGCCGCCATGCTCTGGGCATAGGCCATGAAGATGTCGGCGCATTGCAGGATTTGCGAGCGGTTTGGGTGGATCGAATCGAAGGCGCCAGCCTTGGCCAGGTTTTCGATGGCGCGCTTGTTGACGGCCTTGGGGTCAATCCGCTCGAGGAAGTCAAAGATATCGGTGAACTTGCCGTCGCGTTCACGCGTTTCGACCACGCTCTGCATGGCTTCGAAACCAACGTTACGGATGGCGCCCAGAGCATAGAGAATTTCGCCGTTCTCGACGTCGAAATCCGCCATGGAGGTGTTGATGTCTGGCGCCTTGATCGTAATCCCGAAGCGGCGGGCGTCCTGATAGAAGACCGCCAGCTTGTCGGTATTGGCGATATCGAGGCTCATGGTCGCGGCGAAGAACTCGACCGGGTGATTGGCCTTCAGATAGCCCGTCTGGTACGAGATGAAGGCGTAAGCGGCGGCGTGCGACTTGTTGAAGCCATAGCCGGCGAACTTGTTCACCAGTTCGAAAATGCTGTCCGACTGCTTTTCCGGCACGCCCTTTTCCGCCGCGCCGGAGATGAAACGGGCCTTCTGCAGGTCCATTTCCTCTTTCTTCTTCTTACCCATGGCACGGCGCAGCAGGTCGGCTTCGCCGAGGCTGTAGCCTGACAGGACCTGGGCAATCTGCATCACCTGTTCCTGGTAGATGATGACGCCGTAGGTTTCCTTCAGCACGGGCTCCAGCGATGGATGCAGCATATCGATCTCGAGCCGGCCGAACTTACGGTCGACATAGGTGTCGATATTGTCCATCGGGCCCGGACGATAGAGCGAGATCAGGGCGGTAATCTCTTCAAGCGACCCGCAGCGCATCTTGCGGAGCGTGTCGCGCATGCCCTGGCTTTCAAGCTGGAACACGCCGATCGATTGCCCCGACGCCAGAAGTTCATAGGTCGGTGCATCATCGAGCGGCAGGGTCGAATAGTTGATGTCGATGCCGCGCTTGCGCAGATATTTCTGCGCCCGGTCGAGCACGGTCAGCGTCTTCAGGCCCAGGAAGTCGAACTTGACCAGCCCCGCGCTTTCAACCCACTTCATGTTGAACTGGGTGGCCGGAATGTCGGAACGCGGATCGCGATAGAGCGGCACCAGTTCAGTCAGCGGCCGGTCACCGATGACGATACCGGCGGCGTGGGTCGAGGCGTTGCGGTAAAGACCCTCAAGACGCAGCGCCGTATCCAGCAGGTTCTTGACCGCCTCTTCTTCGTCGCGTGCCTGCTTTAGACGCGGCTCGATTTCGATGGCCTGGGCCAGGGTCGTCGGATTGGCCGGGTTGTTCGGCACCATCTTACACAGGCGATCGACCTGACCCAGCGGCAGTTGCATGACGCGGCCGGTGTCGCGCAGCACGGCGCGCGCCTGCAGCGTACCGAAGGTGATGATCTGGGCCACACGATCGCGGCCGTACTTTTCCTGGACGTAGGTAATGACCTCTTCGCGGCGTTCCTGGCAGAAGTCGATATCGAAGTCGGGCATCGAAACCCGTTCCGGGTTCAGGAAGCGTTCGAACAGCAGACCGAAACGCAGAGGATCTAGGTCAGTAATGGTCAGCGCCCAGGCGACCAGCGAGCCGGCGCCAGACCCCCGGCCCGGTCCAACCGGCACCCCGTGATTTTTACCCCACTTGATGAAGTCCGAAACGATCAGGAAGTAGCCGGGAAAGCCCATCTTCTGGATGACGCCGATTTCGCGTTCCAGCCGCGCCCAATAGTCTTCCTCGGGGACAGCCAGCTTGACCTGCTTCAGGCGCTCTTTCAGCCCCTCGCGCGCCTGATAGGCCAGTTCTTCGTCTTCGTTACGGCCATCGCCGGTATCGAAGCGCGGCAGGATGGGATCGCGCTTGCTGACCATGAAGGCGCAGCGACGGGCAAATTCGAGTGTGTTGTCACAGGCTTCCGGCAAGTCCTCGAACAGTTCCCGCATCGCCTTGGCCGGCTTGAACCAGTGGTCCTTGGTCACCTTGCGGCGGTCATCAACCCCCAGGAAGGTACTGTCGGAAATACAGAGCAGGGCTTCGTGGGCGCGGAACAGGTCGGGCGAAGCAAAATAAGCGTCATTGGTCGCCACCAGCCCGACATCGTTCTCATAGGCGAATTCGACGAGGCCGATTTCAGCCGGGCCACCCTTGATGCCGCCGTGCGGCCCGCCGTCGTGGCGTTGCAGCTCGATGTAGAAACGGTCGCCAAAGACGTCGAGCATAGCCTTGAGCGCTGCCTTGGCCTCTTCCGGCTTGTTCTGGCGAAAGGCGATATCGACCGGGCCGTCAAAGCCGCCTGACAGCAGCAGCAGGCCTTCGTTGTTTTCAGCAATATAGTCCCAGGTGACGTGCGGTTCCTGGATGCCGTCATTGTCGACATAGGCCTTGGACGACAGTTTGGTGAGGTTGAGATAGCCCTGTTCGTTCTGGGCATAGAGGGCGACGGTCGGAATGCGCGCCCAGTTCTCCTTAGGCACACCGCCGATTTCCTTTACCGGGATAGCGGCGCCGATGATCGGCTGAATGCCTGCATCCTTGCAGGCCTGGGAGAATTCAAGGGCGCCGTAGAGATTGCAGCGGTCCGTAATGGCGACGGCCGGCATCTCATTCTTCAGCGCCAGCTTGCCCAGGTCGTAGGCCTTGATGGCACCTTCCAGAAGGGAATAAGCCGACCGCACCCTCAAGTGGACAAAGTCTTCGCTCACAGCCGCCTCCTGACTTCAGGTCTTTTGCGACTCACGCCGCCATGGACAGAACCTGACACATAACGGTGACAAAAGCCGCTACGGAAGCGAAAGACAACACATGATGCAGGGCATTGACCATTTTTCCACTCCTATTTCCGGATCATACCGCGGCCGTTCTGGACCGCTTTATGGCTAATTCTTGTTTTGTTCTATATTCCGGTTTTGTTCTCACCGCAAATGCTTTTTGTGAATTACGGGAACAAAGTGTGAAAAGGGAGAAATTACAACGCTTTACGAAACGTGTTCCGGCGTAAACGGTACAAGTGTTCCGTTCTCCAGACGCACCACACGATCCATATGGCGCGCCAGTTCTAGATTGTGCGTGGCAATCAAGGCCCCTACGCCTTGCGCTTTCACGATCGCCTTCAGGGCGTCGAAAACCTGCTTTGACGTATCCGGGTCAAGATTGCCGGTCGGTTCGTCCGCCAGCAGCAGACGCGGATTGTTGGCGAGCGCCCGCGCGATCGCCACACGCTGCTGCTCGCCGCCTGACAACTGCGCCGGCTGGTGTTCCAAACGTTCGCCCAGGCCCAGCGTCGTCAGGAGTTCACGCGCCCTCGCCTCGGCCTCACTGGCGCCGCGCCCCAGGATGCGTTGCGGCAGGGCGACATTGCCCAGCGCCGTATATTCCGGCAGCAGATGGTGGAACTGATAGACGAAACCGATCTTTTCCAGCCGCGCCCGCGTCCGCTGCTCTTCATTCGCGCTGTGGAAGTCCTGGCCGTCGATAGTCAGGCGCGCATTCGGCGCCGCTTCCAGCAGGCCCACGGCGTGCAGCAACGATGACTTGCCCGAGCCTGACGGCCCGACCAGACCAACGAATTCGCCGGCGGCGATATCAAGATCGACGCCATTGAGCACCGTCAAGGTGCGGCCTTCGCCGACCTTATAATCGCGATGCAGGTCGCGGAGCGAGAGGATCGGCTTACTCATAGCGCAGCGCCTCCACGGGCTCGAGCTTGGCCGCCCACAACGACGGGAACAGGGTCGATACGCACGCCGCCAAAAGCGACGCGACGACGATGAAGGTTACCTCGACCGGATCCATCTTGGCGGGTACGTGGTCAAGGAAATAGACGTCCTTCGGGAACAGCTGCGTCTGGAATACCCATTCCAGGAATTGCTGGATTTCGCGGATGAAGGTGCAGAACAGGACACCCAGCAACAGACCTGAGAAGGTCCCTGCCGCACCGATCATGCTGCCGGTAATGAAGAAGACCCGCGAAATCGCCGAACGCCCTGCCCCCATGGTGCGCAGGATGGCGATGTCGCGCGCCTTGTTCTTCACCAGCATGACGACGCCGGAAATGATGTTCAGCGAGGCGATGATAACGATAAAGAACAGGATGAACCCCATGGCGGCGCGTTCGACCTGAAGCGCGCCCCATAGCGAGCCGTTCGTCTGCGTCCAGTCCTGGAAAAGCGCCTTGTCGCCAGCGGCCTGCAGCAATTGCCCTCGCCAGGCCCCTATATCATAAGGGTTTGCGACCTTGATTTCGACCATATCCCATTCGTCTTCGCGATCAAAGAAGAGCTGGGCCTGATTGAGCGGCAGATAAACAAAGGCGCGGTCGATCTCGCTGACCCCGCTGTGGAAGACGCCGCCAACAACATAAACAACCCGGCGCGGCGTAGCGCCAAAGGCGGTCGAACCGCCCGGTGAAACGAGTGTTACCTCATCGCCGGCGCGTAAGCCCATGCGATTGGCCAGGCCGTCACCGACCATGACGACATTGCCACCATAGTCGCCGATCCCGAACTGGCTCAGCGAGCCGTCCTCGATATTGTCGCGGATAATTGGTGTCTTCTTGAGGGTGTCAGGCTCGACGCCGCGCACATAGGCGCCGTCGATGTCGCCGTTCATGCTCTGGATCAGCGCGGCGCCGGTCAGGAAAGGCGCCGCCTGCGTGACGCCTGGTACGGCCTTGAGGCGCTTCAACATATCGTCGCGGTGCGCGAAGTCGTCCAGAGGCGCGCCATAGAGATAGCCATGCCCGCCGAAAGCCAGCAGGCGCGACAGCATTTCCTCGCGGAAGCCATTCATGATCGACATGGTCGAGATCAGGGCCGTGACGGCCAGGGCGATGCCGATATAGGAGATGATGGCGATGACGGCGATCCCGCCATCCTTCCGCCGCGTGCGCAAATAGCGCATGGCCAGGCTGAATTCCCAGGGACGGAAACCGAACAGCGCCTTCAAAAATCCCATATGTTTTAGGCCTTTGCCTTCGTCAGTTGCGCCAGGACTTCATCGAAATCAGCCGTGTGACGTTCGCCCGTGGCGCGGTTCTTGATCTCGACCTTGCCCTCAGCCAGTCCCTTGGGACCGATGATCAGCTGCCAGGGAATACCAATCAGGTCCATCGAGGCGAACTTGGCGCCGGGACGGTCATCGCGGTCGTCATAGAGGACTTCGCGGCCGGCGGCGGCCAAGGCCTTGTAGGCCTTCTCACAGGCAGCATCGCAGGCTTCGTCGCCGGCGCGCAGGTTGATCAGGCCGACATCGAAGGGCGCCACGCTCTCCGGCCAGATGATGCCAGCTTCGTCGTGGCTGGCTTCGATGATCGCGCCCAGGAGACGCGAGACGCCGACGCCATAGGAGCCCATGTGGACGGTGATTTCGCCTTCGGGGCCGTTGACAACCGCCTTCATCGGCTTGGAATACTTTTCGCCGAAGTAGAAGATATGACCGACCTCGATGCCGCGCGCCGACAGCTGCTTGTCGGCCGGGACGGCAGCGAAATCATCCGGATTGTGCATTTCTTCGGTCGCGGCATAGAGGCTGGTGCGGCCATCGACAATGCCTTGCAGGTCGTCCCAGTCGACGTCGTTGCCGGGCGTCGGCATGTCGACCAGGTCTCGGTGGCAGAAGACGGCGCTTTCGCCTGTGTCGGCCAGGATGATGAATTCATGGCTGAGATCGCCGCCGATGGGCCCCGTGTCGGCGCGCATCGGCACGGCCTTCAGGCCCATGCGTCCGAAGGTATTCAGATAGGCCACGAACATGCGGTTATAGGCCTTGCGCGCCGAGGCTTCGTCGATGTCGAAGCTGTAGGCGTCCTTCATCAGGAATTCCCGGCCACGCATGACGCCGAAACGCGGGCGCTGTTCGTCGCGGAATTTCCACTGGATGTGATAGAGGTTCAACGGCAGGTCCTTGTAGGACTTGACCGTGCCGCGGAATATCTCGGTGATCATTTCCTCATTGGTCGGCCCGTACAGCATTTCGCGCTCGTGACGGTCCTTGATGCGCAGCATCTCCTGGCCGTAGTCCTCGTAACGGCCGGATTCGCGCCACAGGTCAGCCAGTTGCAGGGTCGGCATCAACAGTTGAATGGCGCCGGCGCGGGCCATTTCTTCCTCGACGATCTTCTCGACCTTCTTCAGCACCTTCAGGCCCAGCGGCAGCCAGGCATAGATACCCGCGGCTTCCTGACGGATCATCCCGGTCCGCAACATCAGGCGATGTGAGACGATCTGGGCTTCAGAGGGGTTTTCCTTGAGAAGGGGCAGGAAGTAGCGCGACAGGCGCATGGGAGAATCCATTCGGTTGGGTATTAGGGCGCGCGCACCCTAAGCAGGTTTGGAAAAAGTGTCAGTCTTTTTCATGGCGAAGGCCGCCCGTGCAAGACTTATTCGGTGCCCGGCAGCGGAATGTGCACGAAGAAGCTCAAACCCAGCAGCAAAGCCCACACAATAAGCGCGACGATACTGTTGAGCTTGACCTTTTTCCACAGGTTCGGATTAACCGGAGCGCCCGGATCATTGCCCTTGATAACCTCGACGCCGGCCTCATGATGGCTGGGGTTGCCGCCGATCGGCAGGACGGCGAACAGGGTCACCCACCAGACCATGATGTAGATGGCGATCCAGGTGACGATGGCGGTGAACATGGGCAAACTCCGTCAGGCCGGGTTAAATCAAACCGAGGCCTTCATCGACACCTAGCACCAGATTGAGGTTTTGCACAGCCGCGCCCGACGCACCCTTGCCCAGGTTGTCGAAGACGGCAACCAGGTTGGCGGTCTGGGTGTTGTCGTCACCGAAGACGTGGATCAACAATTGATTGGTGTTGGCCAGTGCATCAGCGTCAACCGCCTTGGCGGCTTCACTTTCCTCAAGCGAGGCGACGCGGATAAAGCGCTCGCCGGCATAGTGCGCGGTCAGGATGCTGTGGATGCCGGCCAGGTCCGGTTCGTCCGGCAGCGCCCAAAGGTGCAGCGGCACTTCGACGATCAGGCCCTGCGCGAACTTCGCGACAGTCGGCGAGAAGATCGGCGGGTTTTCCAGGCCGGAATAGAGCTGCATTTCCGGCAGGTGCTTGTGCGTCAGGCCGGTGGCGTAGATGCGCTCACGCCCCGGCCCGTCTTCGAATTCTGCAATCATGGATTTGCCGCCGCCCGAATAGCCGGTCAGCGACGACGCCGTGATCGGGAAGAAGGGCGGGATGATGCCCAGCTCGGCCAGCGGACGGACCAGGGCGATAAACCCCGTCGAATGACAGCCGGGATTACTGATGCGCTTGGAGGCTGCGATGACGTCGCGATGGCCTTCGGTCATCTCTGGAAAACCAAACGTCCAGCCGTCCTCGACGCGGTGGGCGGTCGAAGCGTCGATGACGCGGACATCGGGATTTTCGATCAGCGACACGGCTTCGCGCGCGGCATCGTCCGGAAGACACAGGATGACGGCGTCGGCGGCATTCAGCGCTGCCTTGCGGGCGTCGGCGTCCTTGCGCTTGTCTTCCGGCAGCCGGATCAGTTCGATGTCGGAACGATTCTGGAGACGCTCACGGATTTGCAGCCCCGTCGTGCCTACTTCGCCGTCGATGAATACCTTCTTCGTCATGTGACTCTCCGAAACCCTAACTTTGCGCCGGGTTAAGCGCTTGCGCGGGAATAAACAAGCAAAAGAAAAAGCGCTCCGGTTGCCCGAAGCGCTTTCTGCATGAGTTTGTCGCTCGTGCGATTAACGCTTCGAGAACTGGAACGAACGGCGAGCCTTTGCGCGGCCGTACTTCTTACGCTCGACAACGCGCGAGTCGCGGGTCAGGAAGCCGGCGGCCTTCAGAACCGGACGCAGGCCGGGTTCATAATAGGTCAGCGCCTTCGACAGGCCGTGACGGATGGCGCCGGCTTGACCCGACAGACCCGAACCGTGGACCGAAACGATGACGTCGAACTGCGAGGCGCGGTCCGTCAGGTTGAGCGGCTGGGCGATCATCATGCGCAGAACCGGGCGGGCGAAGTAGACTTCCTGCTCACGGCCGTTGATGATCCACTTGCCGGAACCCGGCTTCACCCAAACGCGGGCGACGGCGTTCTTGCGCTTGCCGGTGGCATAGGCGCGGCCATACTTGTCCAGTTGCTGGACGCGCTCGACCTTGGTTTCAACCGGGTTGGACGACAGCGAAGCCAGAGCTTCCAGGCCTTGACCGGTGGTTTGTTCTTGAACTTCGGCCATTCTTAGACGCTCCGGACGTTCTTGCGGCTCAGGGCCTTGAAGTCGATGACTTCCGGCTGCTGGGCTTCGTGGGGGTGGGCTTCGCCGGCATAGATGCGCAGGTGCGTCATCTGGGCGCGGGCCAGCGGCGATTCCTTCGGCAGCATGCGCTCGACCGCCTTGGTCAGCACGCGCTCAGGGTACTTGCCGTCCAGCAGTTGGCCAAGCGTGCGCTGCTTGACGCCGCCGGGGTGGCCGGTGTGCCAGTAGAAGATTTCATTGTGCTTCTTGCCAGTCAGGTGCACCTTTTCGGCGTTGATCACGATGACATAGTCACCGGAATCGACGTTCGGGGTGTAGGTCGGCAGATGCTTGCCGCGAAGACGCATGGCGATGAAAGCTGCCAGGCGGCCGAGCACGGCATCCTGAGCGTCGATCACGATCCACTTCTTCTCGACATCGGCGGGCTTGAGAGCCGCGGTTGTGGACGTCAACATGAGAAATTCCTTGGATTGTCGCGCAAATGTAACCCTGCGCGGCGAAGAGGCGCGTCGTTTACAGGAGCACCCCCGCACTGTCAACGCATAATTTCACGCAAAATAGCCAAGATCGATATGATTTTATTGAGGAAATTTGACTTGGTATTAAATTACCGTCAATTTCCCCGTCAGATTTCGTCATAAAAGTTTGTTAGCTGTCCCCTATGCGACGGATAAGCTTTGGTCTAACCGTTTCACCCGACACAAAAAACTTCAGGTTCCCCAATGTCCTTATCGCGTCGCCTCTTCCTGGCGGGTTCCGCCGTCACCTCCTTAGCCTTCATGGGCCTCAATGCCCGCGCCGCCGTCCGGCCGGCCGACCCCAAGAGCGATCCCGGCTATCGCAATGAGGTGGAAGGTTATGGCCGCCTGAAAGCCGATCCGAACGGACTGATCGAACTGCCCGAAGGCTTCAGCTATCGCATATTCTCACGCCAGGGCGAAACCATGGACGATGGCCTGCTGGTGCCCGGCAAGCACGACGGCATGGCCGCCTTTGCGCATTCCGATCCGGACAAGGTCGTGCTGGTCCGCAACCACGAACTGAACCATAAGACGCGCAAGCTTTTCCCCGTCGGCGAGCAGGGCCAGGTCATGGACAAGCTCGACCGGAGCAAGGTCTACGACTTCGCCGCAGACGACTTCCCGCTGGGCGGCGGCACTTCGACCCTGATCTACAACATCAAGACGCAAAAGCTGGAAAGCCATTACCTGTCGCTGACCGGCACCTCGACCAACTGCGCAGGCGGCCTGACGCCCTGGGGCTCATGGCTGACCTGCGAAGAAACCACCATCGGAACCGGCGATGGCGTCAAAAAGGACCATGGCTGGGTCTTCGAAGTGCCTGCGGCGCACAAGGGCCTGGTCGATCCCCTCCCCCTGAAGGCCATGGGACGCTTTGACCACGAAGCGGTCTGCGTCGATCCCCGCACGGGGATCGTCTACCTGACCGAGGACCGCCCCAACAGCCTGTTCTACCGTTTTATCCCGGCGCACAGGGGTGAGCTGCGTCACGGCGGCAAGCTCCAGGCCTTGGTGATCCGCGACGCCCCAAAGGCCGAAACCGGCAACCAGACCGCGACGCTGTGGAAGATGGGCGACCGCTTTGCGGCCTCATGGATCGATCTAAAGAATGTCGAAAGCCCGGACGATACCCTGCGCGAAGAAGGCTTTGCACTCGGCGCTGCGCGTTTCGTGCGCGGCGAAGGCATTCACTGGGGCAATGGCGAGTTGTTCTTTGCCTGCACCGCCGGCGGTCCGCACGGCTTCGGCCAGATCATGCGCTATACGCCGTCCGCGCATGAAGGCACCAACGATGAAGCCAGCCATCCGGGAACAATCGACCTGTTCGTCGAATCCGGTGACCAGACCGTGCTCGACTATGCCGACAATCTCACCGTCGCCCCTTGGGGTCACCTGTTCGTCTGCGAGGATCGCTACTCGGACGTGCTGGTCAATCACCTGCGCATCGTGACTCCGCAGGGCAAGGTCGCGACCTTTGCCAGCAATGTCGATAAGCTGAATTCGGAGTTCGCCGGTGTGTGCTTCTCACCGGATGGTTCCACCCTGTTCGTGAACCTTCAGAGCAACGGCTGCACACTGGCGATTACGGGGCCTTGGAACAGCTTCAAGGACACGGCCGTACAGGCTTAAAGATAAGGCCCTGTCTGTCCGGCAGAGAGGGCCTTTCTTTTCAGAACCCGCCGCGCCGGAACACCCGGTCGGCGCGCGCTACATTCCAAGCCAGCAGCACGCTCAAGACCAGCACGATGATGGCCATCAGTTGGTGCGCCAGGGCCAGCCAGATATTGACCACGGTCCACAGGGTGGCGACGCCCAGGCCGGCCTGAATGGTCACGGCGCCGGCCAGAAGCCATCCTTGCGTCTTCAGGCCGTCATCCTGGCACTTGCGCCCCATCAGCGCGGCGAACGCGATGGCAAAGACGAACAGAACGTAGGCGTTCATGCGGTGGATGAACTGCACCCAGCCCTGGTCATGAAAGAGTGTGATATAGACGCCGCGCGACCAGTCGACATAGGGCATGAACCAGCCATTCATCAGCGGCCAGTCGTTATATAGCAGGCCGGCGTGGTTGCCCGCGACCAGGGCGCCCAGCATGCATTGCAAAAAGACGATGCCCATCAGCGCAAAACCACCGATCTTCCATGGCACAGGCGCGCCACGATTACGGTTTTCCCCTGCGCCGGCCTCGAGTCCGGTCCAGACTGTCCACATTAGAAGGATCAGCGCCATGGATAGGTGCGCCATCAGCATTTCCGGCGCGACGAAGACGCGCTTGGTCAGGCCCGAGGCAACCATCCACCAGCCGACCGCGCCTTGGAACAGGATCATGCCTATGGCCACGGCCGATCGCCAGATGATGCGTTTGGGCATTTCCTTGCGGATCAGGAACCACACGAACGGCAGCAGGTAGACGAAGCCCAGAAGCCGCGCCAAGACGCGGTGCGCCCACTCCCACCAGTAGATGCTCTTGAAGTCATCGACGTCGAAATGGGCGTTGATCTGGGAATATTGCGGGATTTTTTTGTAGTTTTCGAACTCGGCCGTCCAGGCCGCATCACTCATCGGCGGGATGATGCCCGAGATCGGTTTCCACTCGGTGATCGAAAGGCCCGACTGGGTCAGGCGGGTCGCGCCGCCAACACCGACCAGCGCGAAAATCAGGAAGGCGGCGACGAAAAGCCAAACCGCGACCGACGGGGATTTCAAGGGAAGTCGCAAAAGAACGCCTCTACAACAACGCAATCGCATCGCATGGCTAAACCGCCATACGGCCGTCTTGCCGTTATCGTCCGAAAACGCTAACGAAGGGACAAGACGGCGCGATTTGCCCACAGCGCTCCGGCGATTTCAAGGCAGTTGAGCGATATGCCAAAAAGTGTGCAGCGGTTTTTGGCAAAATATCGCGAAAAGACAAAATCTGGAGCATGATGTCGGTTCAACCGAACGCATCATGCTCCATCCAAAAGAATCAGAGGATGGACCTATGACCGCGGAAAACTACATCCTTGCTATTTTCGCGGGTCTTCTGGTCGGCTGGATCGCCAACCTCCTGTCGAAAAGCCGCTTCAGCTTTCCGATCAACCTGTTCGTCGGCATATTTGGCGCCTGCCTGCTCAACTTCTTCATGGTTTCGGCCGAAATGATCCGCAGCGACTTCCTGCCGATCCTGTGGGTCTCGCTGCTGGGCGCCGCTGTATTGCTTGGCATGTTCCACCTGTCGCGGGCCTTTGAGCGCCGCTGATGGACGAAAAGCCGCGAAAGCTCAGCCTGCCCCAGCGCCGCGCCATCGCTTGCCTGGGGATCATTGTCTTTCTGATCGTTTATGTGGTGATCGTCAGCGATATCGGCAGCCGCCTGCCCCAGGTCCTGTGGGCGCAACTGTTGTTCTATGGCCTGGCGGGCACGCTGTGGGGCGTGCCGATCCTGCCGCTGATCTCGTGGTCCGAGGATTACAAGTCGAAGCGGAAGAAGAAATAAACAATGCGCCGGAGGGGAGCTCGGCGCAGCCAAAAGTTTAGAGCGGTTCGCCGCGGTCGCCTTAGTCGCCGCCTCCGCATCCACCGCCGCAGCCTGACCCGCCGTCACCGCTGGAGTCCGAGCTGCCGTTACTTGAATCCGTGCCCGGCCAGGTAAATCCCGAGCAACCCGATCCGTCGTCCTTTGTCCCGCGCCGTTTTTGGGAGAAGGCGCTTGCGAACCATGTCACCAGCAGGAACGCTATCACAGCAGCAAAGGCGAGCGTTACAAGATCGGTTCCCATTGGCTTGGGTGAACAGGCGGCAACCGTCAGAGCCAGGGCGCCCGCAGCGGACAGAAACGCGTGACGCTTGGGCAGGACCAGGTGGCTGCGCGTATCGACCTGCCGGGTTGCGGACTGAGCAAACCGGATCGCTTCGTGGGGCCACAGATCGCGTGGCGGAACAGCCGCAAACTCGATCTCATACAGCGAAAGAGTGTGACGGTAGCAGTCAAGATACTTCTCCGTCTCGGCCGGTCCACCATCGGTCGGGCCATGGTGGACGGGGCGCTTCAGCGTGTCTTTGCAGAACCGGTCCCAGTAGTCGCGGGTATAAATCAGATGCAGGTGCCAGACGCTGTCGATCTCTTCGGAAGGCGTCACTGTGTGGCCGGACACACAGGCGAGGTAGATGAACCTCTTGTACTCGGCGACGGCCCGGCGGGCAAAATCCCGGGTCCATCCATTGTCGCGGGCCAGTCGGCCGCTGAAGGGCAATACTGCATCCGCGACATCGATATCGTAGGCGTTTATGGCCTGCCAAAGGGCCGTGTCAGTCTTCATTCAGTCTCCCTGCCTGGCGTCCAGGCACAAAAAAGCCCGCCGGAATGGCAGGCTACGTATGGATAGGTAATGGAAATCGTGAGGTCCCGCGCCGGTGGCGGGGTGTATCGAGATAACCGGGATCGGCAATTCGTTCTCACGATAACACTATACGATCGTTTTGCGACAGTTCAGTGACGCTCAGTCACCTCCGCCACCGCCCCCGCCGCCATCGGAACTGCTCGAGCCGCCATCGGAACCGCCGCCGCTATTGTCGGAGCCCCTCGATGAATCGCTGGTTGTGCCGCCGAACAGCCATACGCCAGAACCGCCACCGTCATTGCTCGTGTCGGAGGACTGCCGCCTGCCGCCAGCCATCGCCTTGCCCAGGACGACGAAGAAAAGAACCGCCGCGATCAGGACCGCCGCCCCCGTGATCAGTAAACCGAGGCCCATGGCAAACCTTTATCGATCAAGGTGGGTGATGGCTATAAACGCTGCCTTGTCATTGATGAACTGGACCGCCAATCCCTGCCGTCCGGCGGCCTGCTGGGCCGAATAGACCGTCCAGGTGTCGATCTGGCGCGACGGCTGACCCAGGCGCTTGGTCAGCTCGGCCCTGGCCATGCCGATACGGATGCCGCCATCCACGACGACCGCCTGGTTCTTGGCCGGCAGGGCCGGACAGGACGCCGACGGCGCACCGATCCTGGTGACGGTGACGGTTTCCATCGCCCCGCCCGTCGACGACAGCCAGACGCGCTGTTTGGCGGCCGGCAGGTCGTAGCACAGCCACGACATGCCCTGGATGCCCGCGACCGCGCCGGCGCCCAGGGCCTTCTTCATGTCGCCAAGGCCGATTTGCGAAAAGGCGCCGTCGAGATCGCCGATTCTGAAGCTTTTCGCGAAGCGCGCGGTGACCGGCGGCGCACTCAAGGCATCGACCGGCGGGATCGGCGGCGGAATGGGCCGGTCCGCAGCAACGGCAATGCCTGCCACGCACATCAGGCCCAATATCGAACCCAGACACCCGGCCCAAATCCCGCGCATGATTCCCCTCCGATCACAGTTGGCGGACCATAACACAGGCCTCAGGGGAACGCTCGCCCAAATACGCCACGCCTCCTTCGAAGGTCGCGCCAAGGCCACAGGCGATCAAAAACCGTGTTCGGCGATGTTGCCGCCGCCGTCATTCCGTGTATTCATGCCACAATGGTTAACAGACCAAATTATTTAGGGGGTTATATATGTCCGTGAAATTTCGTGCCGCCATTTCGGCGCTTCTTGGAACCACCGTCCTCGTCGCCGCGCCGCTTGCGATGGCTGAGAACCTGCCGGCCCTGACGCGGCTGTCGCCCGAGGCGACGCCTCAGACGCCGCGCCCGCACGGCCTGGCGACCTCCATGGCCCTGCGCCAGCTTGAAGCAATCAAGACCGGCGCGCCGATCGCCGCCGCCAAGTCGCAGCCCGCCGCCACGGCCACCGGCAAGACCGCCGCAGCGTCCGAACAGTCGGTCACCGAAGGCGTCTTTTCGGCCGACCGCACCGTCGCCAGCATGGCGGCCGTCGACAGCGCCGCCGGCGCGCCGATCTGCGACGCCTACTTTACCCAGTCGCAAGCCCTGGCGCCCAACCTGGCCACCGCCTTCAAGGCGATGACCGCCGGCGACAAGGCCGGTCAGGCCGCCGTCCTGCCGGCGCTTCAGGCGCAGCTCAATGGCCTGCTGCCCTATGAGATCCGCCCCGAAACCTGCAACGGTAACCACATCAACGCCTATACGGATTATCAGTACTTCCAGCTGTCGACCCTGCGCGCCAGGGGCATCGACACCGGCCTCCCCGCCAACCTGCCGCTGGTCAAGCAGCCGAACCTGAACCACAGCGCGCTGGCCTATACGGTCGGCTGGATCAAGTACGAACAGGCTGATTTCGAAGGCGCGCTGACGGCCTTCGGCAAGGGCCTGGCCCTCTATCCGCACGACCACGCCCTGCAGTCGGAATATCTGGCGACCCTGATGCAGCTGCAACGCTTCGATCAGCTTGTTGCCTTCGCCGACAAGGTGCTGACGGGCACCTACGACCTGACCGATGAAGACCGCAGCAAGTTTTACGCGGCGCGCGGCGTCGCCCTGGTGTTCAAGAACGACCTGGCCGGCGCGGACGATTCCCTGACCGTGGCCCTGCGCTACAGCTGGTCGGAAGACGTCGCCAAGATGCAGGCCGAGATTCGCGCCGCCGCCGCCAAAGGCGCCACCGGACAATAAGGCCTGAGGCAGGATACAAATAAAAAGGCCGGGTCCCGAGGGATCCGGCCTTTTTCATCAAATGGTCGGAGCGACAGGATTCGAACCTGCGACCCCTTGACCCCCAGTCAAGTGCGCTACCAGGCTGCGCCACGCTCCGTCATTGTCTTGCCGGACACGGTTCCGTGACCGGCAAGGATGCGGCTTATAGAGGTGAAAACCGGCCCCCGCAATCCCCGGATAAGCTTTTCCGGGAATTTTCCACTGCCGCCAGAAATATCAGGAAAACTTGCCGCGATTGACGCCGCGGCCATTGCGGCCCAACTGGCGTCCCAGGGTCTCCTGCGCTTCTTCCAGCGCCTTGGCGATATCGAGGAACTTGTCGCGCGTCTCCTGCGACATCTTCTGCATCGAGGCCAGATCCGCGGGTGTGAAGGCGTAGGCCGTGCCGCCGGCTTCGGCGACCGCCTCGGCGATGTCCTCCGCCATGACCAGACCCGATTCCGTGGCGACCGAACCCTCGCCCGCCGCCGCCGCATTGGCGCCGAGGATCGCTTTTTGGCCTTCGTCCTTGAACAGCTTCTGCACGCCGCGGATGGTATAGCCGCGATCGTACAGCAGGGTCTTTACCCCCATCAGCATATCGATGTCCTGGGGGCGGTAGAAACGGCGGCCGCCGGCGCGCTTGGTCGGGCGAATGAAGGGAAACTTGGTTTCCCAGAAACGCAGCACATGTTGCTGCACGCCAAGCTGATCAGCGGTTTCTGAAATCGTTCTTAAGGCTAAAGGGCCCTTGCTCACGGCTAATCCCGCACTAACTCTTGAGATTACTCGTGGGTGCCGGCGTCGACGCGGGCCTTCATGATCTGCGATGCGCGGAACGAAATCACCTTGCGCGGGTCGATCGCCGCCGGCTTTCCGGTCTTGGGGTTGCGGCCGACGCGGGCATTCTTGTCGCGCACCTGGAATACGCCGAAGCCCGACAGCTTGACCATCTCGCCGCGTTCCAGCGCCTCGACGACCAGATCCAGCGTCCGCTCGACAATGGCGGCGCATTCCTGGCGCGGCAAACCCAACTCGTTATGGACGTCTTCGAACAGTTCAGCGCGCGTCAAGGTTTGCGTTTTCATGGTCAGCTCCGGCTTGTTCTAATCGGCACCTGAAGCGCTTTGCGAATGAAAGCGCGAAAAACAAGAAACAGGACCCGCATAGCATGAGTCGTGTGGCCCCGTAAGACCACAATGGCGCAAATTCCGGCCAGGGTCAAAGGCTTAAGCCCAACTGGTCACAGAAAACATCGGACTGGGGAAAAATGCCACGCTCAGGGACTTCCAGTGCGCGAAGCTTAAGGAAATCAGGCCAGTGCGTGTTAAAACGCAACCGTAACCTGACCACATACAGTCTAAAGCCTGATCGCCGCGGCGCCCCAGGTCAGGCCGCCCCCCAGTGCCTCGATCAGCACCACGTCGCCCGGCTTGATGCGGCCGTCCTTGACGCCTTCGTACCAGGCCAGCGGGATCGAGGCCGCCGAAGTGTTGGCGTGCAGGGCGACGGTCGAGATGACCTTGTGCTCGTCCAGGCCCAGGCGTTCCGCCACGCCGTTGAGGATACGCTGATTGGCCTGGTGCGGAATGAACCAGTCGATGTCATCAATTGTCAGGTTCGATTTTTCGACCGCCGCTTCAATGGCTTGGGCGATCTTGTGCACCGCGTGCTTGAAGACCTGGTTGCCCTGCATGCGGATCTTGCCGATGCGGTTCTCGCTTTCGAACACGCCGCCGTCGACATAGAGCAGGTCCGTCTTGGTGCCGTCGCAGCGCAGGTCGAAACCGAGGATGCCGGTGTCGGCATTATCGCCCTCGCCTTCGACGGGCTCCAGCACCACGGCGCCCGCGCCGTCGCCGAACAGGATGCAGGTGCCGCGATCGGTATAGTCGAGCAGGCGCGACATGGCTTCGGCGCCAATGACCAGCACGCAGCGGCTCATGCCGCGCGCCACGAAGCCGTCGGCGACGCTGAGCGCATAGACGAAGCCCGAACATACGGCCTGGACGTCGAAGGCGGGACACGGCGCGATGCCGAGCTTCTGCTGGACGATCGAGGCGGTCGACGGGAATGGCATGTCGGGCGTGGTCGTGGCCACAACGATCATGTCGACATCGGCGGGCGTCTTGCCGGCGGCCGCCAACGCCACCCTGGCCGCTTCAACGGCCAGGTCGGACGTCTTGCCGCCGTCCTCGATGACATGGCGCTGACGGATGCCTGTACGCTCGACGATCCATTCATCGGACGTATCCACGATCTTTGCCATATCGTGGTTGGTCATGATCCTGGGGGGCAGGTAGCCGCCGACACCGGTGACGGCGGATCTCAAAACGCGCATGTCTTACGAAACCTTTTTGTCCGCCGCCATGGCGAGACCCTTGATATCTGTCGCCGGAGCGCTTTCCGCAAGACCCGCCTCGCTTGCGGCCTGCGCGGCGGCGAGATGATCCGTGAGTTGGGAGAGCGATCTGGCAAGGTCCTGCTGGTAATTGCTGGCGGCCAGCGAGACGCCGACCTTGACGGCATTGGCGAAGGAGCGCGCATCGGCGCCACCATGGCTCTTGATGACGATGCCGTTCAGCCCCAGCAGCGGCCCGCCGTTGGCCTCGCCCGGATCGACGCGTTTCAGCGCCTTTTTGAGGGCCGGCTTGGCCAGCATGCCGCCGATCATGGCCAGCAGCGACGATTTGAAGGCTGTGCGCAGCATGTCCTGCATGAAACGCGCGGCGCCTTCGGCGGTCTTCAGCGCGATATTGCCGGTGAAACCGTCGGTCACGACCACGTCCGTCGTGCCTTCGCACAGGTCGGTGCCTTCGACGAAGCCGTGATAATTGAGGCCGAAGGCGTTGGCGCGCAGCAGGCGGTGCGCCTCGCGAACCTCATCGTGGCCCTTCAGGTCCTCGGAACCGACATTCAGCAGGCCGATCGACGGCTTTTCGACGCCGCGCACCGCGCGGTGAAACGCCGCGCCCATCAGGGCGAATTCGATCAGTTGGCGCGCATCCGAGGTCACATTGGCGCCGACATCCAGCACAGTACCGAAGCCGTGCGGATTTGGCCACGAACAGCCAATCGCCGGGCGTTCGAGGTCGTGGGTCAGCATTTTGAGAATCATCTTGGACAACGCCATCAGCGCGCCCGTATTGCCGGCGGAAATCACCGCCCTCGCCTCGCCCGCCTTCACGGCGTGGATGGCATTGGCCAGCGAGGTGTTGCGGCGGCGGATCGCCTGGGCCGGCTTCTCGTCCATGGCGATGAACTGGTCCGTGTGGCGTACGACGCTGCGCGCCTTCAGTTCCGGATGTTTGCCCAGCTCTGCCGCGATCTTTACGCTATCGCCATGTAGCTGA
This sequence comes from Asticcacaulis solisilvae, assembly GCF_017875235.1. Classification (GTDB taxonomy): domain Bacteria; phylum Pseudomonadota; class Alphaproteobacteria; order Caulobacterales; family Caulobacteraceae; genus Asticcacaulis; species Asticcacaulis solisilvae_A. The sequence continues at coordinate 327,419 of NZ_JAGGMI010000002.1, forward strand.
AAGAACAGGCGATCATTGGTTTTCAAGGCGATGGCGGCGCCCGCGACCGTCACGGCCGGACCGTGATCGCCGCCCATGGCGTCAATCGCGATCACCAGAGCGCCTTCGGGAGCGCCCCCATGCTGAGAGGAATCCAACGGAGTTTCTACAAGTGTCGACACGGACGGATACAAACCCCGTAAAGCTGGCAAACCCTGTTACAGTTCCGTGCGCTGTTCGAGGGTGAAAACAGGCCGGTGTTTGAGGCGAAAATAACGCTTGTTTGCAACCATGCAAGCCTCAGTTTGCTCATTCATCCCGCTTTAGCTTGGCCAGGACGGCGAAAGGCGACGGTTCGGCCTCGGCTTCGGGCTCCTCAAAGACCACGCCCGGTTTGCGCGCGAACGGATCATAGGCCTCGCCAAGTGCTTCGATGGCGTATTGCCCGACATCGATCTGGCCATTGCTTACGACATCCGGCTCGTCGAGATCATCGAGGCTGAGTTCGTTTTCACCGACCGGCGCGACCTCGTCCGTGACATCGGCCGCCTGGATGACATCGACCTCGATCTCGCTGGTAATGGCGTGGCTGAAGGGCTCGAGGCTGACGCCGCATTCCTGCGTCACCTCGCCTTTAAGCGTGACCGTCACCCGCACCACCGGCTTGATTCCGGGCAGGCTGCGCGTCTCGGCATGAATAGTCAGGGCGTCCAGCGAAATCATGCCGAACGATTCGGCGATGCGCTTGCGCGTCGCTTCGTCCGCGCTCAGGTCAAGCGCCAGGCCACGACGGGCCGCATCGAATCGCACCGTGTGCGTCCACAGGCATTCGTCCAGTTGGGAATCACTCATCGTCGTCTCTCTTACGCGGCCTGTTTCTTAAGCGCTTTGGGCGGCGTCTTCGGTTTCCAGCGCTCTGGGTTCCGGCCAGCCGATGCGGCCTTCCAGGATGTCATCGACCGCCAGGCCTGAGCGCACGTCTTCAATATAGTCGGCAAAAGCCAGGGCGGCAGCGGGCACAGCCCCGCTATCGGCCACCTCGCCATCGAAGCCAACGCCGGCAAAGATGGTCCGCGCGGCGTAACCCGCCTGCGCCTCACGGTCAGCCGAAGCCGCCCACAGGTCTTCCCAGTGCTTCATGCGGGTATAGATGGTTTCAGCCAGCGGCTTCATCTTTTTCGGCACGCTGAGGTCGCCTGTCCCTTGCTCACGCAGCGTATTATCGAGCGCCAGCAGGAAGGCGTCGAACAGGGCCTGGGCGGTGTCTTGGGCCTGTTCGCGGCGGCGGTCCTCGGGCGAAAGCCCTTTCAGCGTGTGAATGACAGTGCCGACATGAAAGGTCAGCAGTTCGAAGCGCGCGCCGATGGCGTCTTCGATGCCGTAGTCGAGGTAGAAGATAGGCAGGCGCGCCTGCGATACACAGGACGCATAGAGCTTTTCACCCGTACGTGTAACGGCGCGCGGCTGGAAAAAGGTTTTGAGGCGATCGAGATTGAACTGCATCTGGCGTCCCCGCGGCTGTCGCCAGCTCTGTGTGGCAAGCCTGCGAAAAAATACCTTGTAACAGGCCTTCTTTCGGCCTTACCCTTGCCGTAAGCCCTATTTCGTTATAGGTCAAACAGGTTTCGCGCCACGTGTAAGGATTTTCATGGCTCCGCGTCCGCATACTTTCGGAATCAAGTCTGTTGTGGTTCTGGGCGCGCTGGGTGCGCTCCTGACGATGACCGCCTGTGCGCCGACCCTGAAGCAGGCTGGTTACCTCCAGTACGACGCCAATCCGGCGACGGATATCGCCGTCGGCGATACCGAAGCCGCCGTGCTCGATAAGCTGGGCACGCCGTCGCAGACCTCGCTCTACGATCCGACCGAGTGGTACTATATCGACCAGGTGTCGATGAAGATGACCTACAAGCAGCCAAAGGTCACCTCGCGCAATGTCACGGTCGTCAAGTTCGACAAGGACGCCAAGACCGTCGCCGCGGTCAAGACCCTGACCCTGGCCGATGGCCGGGCGCTGACGCCGGCTCAGGAAAAGACGCCGACGCGCGGCCGTTCGCTGACCGCCCTGGAGCAGGTCCTGGGCACGGTCGGCCAGCAGCGTATCGACAACAGCCGCGATACCGACCCCGGCCGTCAGCGCCGCCGCGAATAGCAGAGCCTCTACATTTTCAGAAATGCCCCGGATGTTGTCCGGGGCTTTTTTTGTTTCCTGAAAGATTTGTGCAAATGTCTTGAAGAAAGGGGATCCACAGATGCACACAGATGGACGCGCCCGAAGGGCGCATCCGCACAGATGATCCGAGCACGTTGACGAAGAAGCGATTGAGTCGACAAACCTCATGACAGCACTACGCGCTGTCGAAATTCCAATCTTCAAGCGCTCTCTCCGCCCCACACTCGAACCATCTGTGCGGATGCGCGTCAGCGCATCCATTTGTGTGCATCTGTGGAGTCCCTTCTTTCGCCGGCCACACAATGGAAAAAAGCCCCGCGATTGCTCGCAGGGCCTTCTCATTCACTACAACCGAATCAGTGACCGCCAGCCAGGACCGCCAGCATCAACAGGGCGACAATGTTGGTGATCTTGATCATCGGGTTGATTGCCGGACCGGCCGTATCCTTGTAGGGATCGCCAACCGTATCGCCGGTGACCGACGCCTTGTGCGCATCGGAACCCTTCAGGTGCTTGACGCCGTCCTTGTCGACGAAACCGTCTTCGAAGGACTTCTTGGCGTTGTCCCACGCACCGCCGCCCGAGGTCATGGAGATGGCGACGAAGATCCCGGTGACGATGACGCCCAGCAGCATGGCGCCCAGGGCTTCGAAGGCTTCGACCGTGCCGCCGATATAGAAGACGATGGCGAACAGGACGATCGGCGACAGGACGGGCAGCAGCGAGGGAATGATCATTTCCCGGATCGCGGCCTTGGTCAGCATGTCGACGGCGCGGCCATAGTTCGGCTTGGATGTGCCGGCCATGATGCCCTTGTCCTCGCGGAACTGGCGGCGGACTTCCTCGACGACCGCTTGCGCGGCGCGGCCGACAGCCGTCATGCCCATGCCACCGAAGAGGTATGGCAAGAGGCCACCGATCAGCAGGCCGATAACGACCCACGGGCTCGACAGCGAGAAGGTCAGCGCGCCCATGCCATCGAAGATGCTGCCAGGTTGCGCGTGGTCGGCGAAGTACTTCAGGTCCGACGTATAGGCGGCGAACAGCACCAGGGCGCCGAGACCGGCCGAACCGATGGCATAGCCCTTGGTGACGGCCTTGGTGGTGTTGCCGACGGCATCCAGGGCATCTGTCGTGTGACGGACTTCGCTGGGCAGGCCCGACATTTCGGCGATGCCGCCGGCATTGTCGGTGACCGGGCCAAAGGCGTCGAGCGCAACGATCATACCGGCCAGGGCCAGCATGGTGGTGGTGGCGATGGCGATGCCGAACAGGCCCGCCAGCAGGTAGCAACCGACGATGCCGGCGACGATGATCAGCGCCGGGACAGCGGTCGATTCCATCGAAACGGCCAGCCCCTGGATGACGTTCGTGCCGTGGCCGGTGACCGACGCCTGGGCGATCGAGACGACCGGACGCTTGCCCGTGCCCGTATAGTATTCGGTCACGACGATGAAGCCGGCGGTGACGGCCAGGCCAACCAGACCGCAGTAGAACAGGGTCAGACCGGTGAAGGACTGCGGCGCACCGGCATAGGTGATGACGGTGTCGAAGCCGACGAAATGATAGACGACAGCGGCCACAGCGCCGACCGACAGGATGCCGGTGGCGATCAGGCCTTTATACAGCGCGCCCATGATGTCGTTCGACTTGCCCAGCGACACGAAGAAGGTGCCGATGATCGAGGTGAAGATACAGACGCCGCCAATGGCCAGCGGCAGCATGAGCATGGGCTCAAGCAGCGGCGAACCGGCAAAGAAGATGGTCGCCAGAACCATGGTCGCGACGATAGTCACGGCGTAGGTTTCGAACAGGTCGGCCGCCATGCCGGCGCAGTCGCCGACATTGTCCCCGACATTGTCGGCGATGGTGGCAGGGTTACGGGGGTCATCTTCGGGGATACCGGCTTCGACCTTGCCGACCATGTCACCGCCGACGTCTGCGCCCTTGGTGAAGATACCGCCGCCGAGACGGGCGAAGATGGAGATCAGCGAGGCGCCGAAGCCCAGCGCCACCAGGGCGTTGACGACGGCCCGGTCGGTCGGCTCAAGTCCCAGGACCTGGGTCAGGATGGCATAGTAGCCAGCGACGCCAACCAGGGCACCGCCGGCGACGAACATCCCCGTCACGGCGCCCGAGCTGAAGGCCATGTTGAGCCCCTTGGCAAGGCTTTCGGAGGCTGCCTGTGCGGTGCGCACATTGGCGCGCACCGAGATCAGCATGCCGGCATAACCCGCCGCGCCAGAGAGTATGGCGCCGATGGCGAAGCCTATCGCCGACCACTGGCCGAGGAAAACCCAGGCGGCAACGAAGATCAGGACGCCGACAATACCAATGGTGGTGTACTGGCGCTTGAGATAGGCGCTCGCCCCTTCCTGGATGGCGGCGGCGATTTCCTGCATGCGGGCATTACCCGTGCTCGCCTTCATGAGCGACATGGTCTGAACCACGCCGTACAACAGTCCGACTATGCCGGCCACGATGGCCAGCATCAAAGCTAAATTCATCTGTAACCCCTGTATTTCTTTATATTAGGGATCAACGGCCAAGCAGTCGCATAAGCCAAGTCCCCGGTTTACGGGATCAAAAAATCTGGCCTCAAGAGATTAGGGTATATTCGGGCTCTACCTGCCAGTGACGCGGCAAGTCGAACACAGTCACTTGCAAATCACTCTTGAAAATCAGGCCCTTATTTTTGACTGACGGGAGAGTGCCAAAACTTCGCTATAAGTTCAAGGCAAGAAAACAGGGTTCAACATTATGCAAAATGCAACCGCGAAACAGATCGCGCTGCAGTGCCGAACGGACCTCATCAGTAAATTGTATTTCAAGACTTTCAAAATTGCCGCGCCGCAACAATAAATGTCACGCGACTAAGCACCAATTACCGCTCAACGGTGCCTTTTCGGGCTTTGCGACACGACTTCGACCGACTCAATCGTCCCCGGCCCGCCTACTTTGAGGAATTCCGCCTTCATGGCGGCCTTGAAACGGGGCTCGTCCAGCTTGTCGTTTCGGCCGGCCATGGCGAACGAGGTCTTGTGCGCGGCGCGGATCAGGGCGTTGCGGAAATAGGGCTCCATGTCGCGCAGCTTGCCTTGGTCGGCCTTGGCCGTCAGGTTGATCTTGATGCTGAGGAAGAGATAGTTGACGACGTTGCGGCCTTCGAAGACCGGAATGCCGACCGAGGCCAGCTTCACCGACGGATCGGCGGCGTCCTTGGCTTCACCGCCGCTGGCCAGGGCCGGGCCGGCAACACAAAAGGAGAGGACAAAGGCGGCGAACGCGGGTCGGATCAATTTCAGCATGCCGGCAGAATGGCTGAGATTGATTGACACAAGATAAAAGGCCGGTCAGGAAGACCGGCCTTCATTCCATCGATTTACCAATTGTTGTAGCGATGATAGCGGCGCTCGTAGCGGCGTTCATAGTACGGGTCGCGATACCCATAGTCGCTTCCCCGGTAGTAGCGGCGGTCATCGTAGCGGCTGTTGTTGTAGTAATAGTCGTCATCGTAGTCGTTGTACGAATAGCTGTAGGTGTCGCGGTAGTAGCAGCGGGTGCCTTCGCTGCCGATGGCGCCGCCAAGAATGGCGCCGACAAATGCGCCTGGAACGGCGCCGGCAGCCCCGCCGACAATCGCGCCGGCGACTGCTCCGCCCGTGGCGTTGTCGTTGCGACGTTCACGGCAGTTATAGCCGCGATTATCGCGGTAATAGCCACGATCACGGTCGTGATAAACATAGACGTCGCCGTCCTGATAACGGCCATACCCGTCGGCATTGGCGGCCATCGGGGCCGCCATGGCAGCACAGGCAAGGGTAAGACCGCCGGCCAGGGCTACGGATCGATACGTTTTGAACATCGGTAACCTCCATAAAAACGCGCCCTCACGCTGTTAAACCTGCGCTCCGGGCTCCCCGCCTAATGAAGCCGATATTAACCATTTCCCCTTTAGCGACAATTTCGCCGGCCAGCGGATTCGTGGGGCAAACCGTAAGATTCCGACAAGCCCTGCGTCTTATGGGTTTCTCACCTTATTTCGAAGATTCCCGATAAAAAAAGCTCCCGGCCGTGACGGTCCGGGAGCTCTTTTCTCTCACCTATTCTACAGATCAGCGGCGGTGCCAGTAGCCGTCACGGTCCTGCCAGTAACCGCGCGGCGGCTTGCCTTCGTGCCAGCGGCCGCGGCTGTCGCGCCAACCGTCGCGCCAGTTGTTATTGTCCTGATAGCTGTATGGCGGCGGGCCGCTACGGCGGCTTCGGTCATAATAGACCTCGGAATACATGCTGCTGGGCGGGCGCTGCTCGTAGAAGACCGGCACATAGCCCGACGGGCCGCGCGGCGGATCGTAATAGCGGCCCTGATAGGCAAAGTATTCGCCGTTATAGCATTTGACGCTGTTCTTGCCGATATTCTGGCCGACCGCCCCACCGACAACGGCGCCCACGACCGCGCCAAGGCCGCGCTCGTTCTTGGAAACCTGGCTGCCCAGCAGGCCACCGGCCACCGCGCCAAGGATCAGGCCGTTGCGCTTGGCGTCGGACTGCTTGACGTAGCAGTAGCCGTCGTAATTGCGGACCTCATAGCGCTGGGCATTGGCCAGGCCCGGTACGGCCAGAGCCATGGCCAGGCCGGCCACCACAGCAATTTTTGCTGTCTTTTCCATGATATGCGTTCCTCTCATAGTACCAGTAGAGGCGACGCTATGCCCGCGTCATATACGGGGCAATTCCACCGAGCGGCGGAAAGGATCGATCGTTTGTAAGTATTCGCTAAAGCGCCTTTACAGCGGATGACGATAGCCCTTGCTTTCAACATCGACTGGCCGGCCATCGGCCCACAGCTCCGCGCCGGCGGGAGTATCTTCGGATACGCCGATACAGTCGCCGATGACGTAAAAGCCCGACATCATCAGCACCTTGGCGCCCGCCTCGTCGGCCGTGCACAGGATCTGATAGTCGTCACCGCCGGTGACCAGGGCGACCGGGCTGATGCCCGAGGCGATGGCCGCGCGCGCCGTCAGCGACGTCGGCACCTTGTTCAGGTCGATGCGGATCATCAGCCCATTGGCGCGCGCCATGTGGTCGGCATCGGCCAGCAGCCCGTCCGATATGTCCATGGAGGCGCGGGCATTGTCACGCACGCAGGTGGCGAGATCCGCGCGGATTTCCGGCAGGTGATACGACATCATCAGCTCGTTCATGTCGTCGTGCGACACGCCCATCAGCTGGCCTTCCAGCGCCTTCAGCCCCAGATAGGCCTGCCCGATATAGCCGCTGACCAGCACCTTGTCTCCCGGACGCGCGCCCATGCGCGACAGGGCGCGGCCTGCCGGCACCTTGCCGAACATGGTCATGGAGACGTGCAGCGGCCCGAAGGTCGACACGGTATCGCCGCCGAAGAGATCGAGGCCGAAACGGTCCTGCTCGATCTTCAGCCCGCGTGCGAAGTCCTGCTTCTCAGCGAAAGTCGTGCCGCGCGGCCAGGCGGTGATCAGCTGATAGCCATAGGGCTTGGCGCCCTTGGCGACGATGTCGGACAGGTTGACGCGCATCAGCTTGCGCGCCACCAGATCGAGCGGATCGTGTTCGAAGAAATGGACTCCGGCGACAATGGCGTCAGTATTGACGACGATGTCGTGGCCTCCGTCGGCCGGCAGGACCGAAACGTCGTCGATCAGCCCCCTTGCCTCGCGGCTGAGGCCGGCCAACGGCTTGAAAAGCTGATCGATGATCGAGAATTCGTCGTGTTCGGCCATGTTTCGCCCTCCCGTCGGGGAGATGCGTTATTTATCCAAACAGGCGAAAAATCAATGTGGGATAGAGACTTGCCCGGGAATTTTCCCGTGAACGCGTATAATTAAGTCAGGGACGGACGTCTTTGCCGATCCCGTCCAAAGCGCCGTTGACGAAGCGCGCCTCGGTCTCCCCGAAGAAGGCCCGCGCGATCTCGACATATTCATTGATAATGACTTCGAGACCGACGTCCCTCCGGAACTTCAGCTCCCAGGCGCCGGCGCGCAGGATGGCGCGCACCGTCGTATCGAGGCGTTCGATGCGCCAGCCCGCCGCCAGGCGGTCCGAGATCAAGAGATCGATGACCGCCTGTTCCTTGACGATCGTGCGCGCGCCCTCGGCGAAATAGGCCTCGTCGGCCTCGGCCAGTTGCTCGCCGTCGAGATCGCCCTCGAATCGGTAGTCGGAAAATTCGCGGATGACCGATTCGACGCCCGCGCCGGTCAGTTCCATCTGGTACAGCGCCTGGACCAGCACCAGGCGCGCTACGGTGCGGGCGCGCTTCTGCTTCTTGGTCAGGCCCGAGGACGGACGCGCGTCTTCTTGCGCGTTCAGTTGCTCGATGACGGCCTTGAGGCTGGTGGGCTTACGGATTTCGTTATCGTCGGACGGCTGATCAACCACGGACCGAGCCCTCCAGCAGCGACTTGCGCAGACCGATCATGGTCAGGCAGACATTGGCGACCGTGCCGCCCTTGTCGCCTTCCGAACGGCGCGCGCGCGCCCACGCCTGCTCTTCGTCCTCGACCGTGAGCACGCCGTAGCCGATGGCCAAGCGCTGGGTGTAGCTGAGTTCCATCAGGCCGCGCGCCGACTCGTTGCAGACATAGTCGTAATGGGTGGTTTCACCGCGGATGACGACGCCCAAAGCGACATAACCGTCGTATTTGACGCCCATCGGGCGATGCGCGGCGTCCTCGGCCATGGCGATGGCGGCCGGCAGTTCAAACGCGCCCGGCACGGTCACGACGTCATAGTCGATGCCATGGGCCTCAAGCGCGTCCTTGGCTCCGGCCAGCAGTTCGTCGGAGAGGTCCTCGTAGAATCGGCTTTCGACGATGAGGATGCGCAGCGGAGTTTCTGGGGACAAGGTGGTGGTCCTGAAGCTTTGGGAATAAGGCACGCTCAATAGCGCCTTATGGGCGAAAAAAGAAAGTCAAATTTAGGACGTGCGGCTTACAGCGTCTTCCAGTCGATGATCGCCAGGCCGTAGCCTTCGAGCGCGGCGGGCTTTGGCCGGGTGCCCGACAGGGCGATCATTTCGCGTACACCCAGATCGATCAGGATCTGCGCACCGACACCGTAGTCGCGCAGGCCTCGCCCGCCCTGCCCCGGTTCGTCGTCGGCGCCGAAGCGGTTCGACAGCACCTTGGCGTCCGGATCGCGCAGCAGCACCATGACCGCGGGGCCGTCGTGCGCCGCGAGGACCTGCATGGCCTGTTCGACATAGTTGGCACGCATGGAGCTGCCCAGGCCGCCCAGGACGTCGGAGGCAATATCGAGCTGGTGCATCCGCACCAGGGTCGGCCTTCCGGCCTGCGGCAACTGCTTGACCAGCGCCAGGTGTTCGGAACCGTCGAGCGTATTGCGGTAGACATAGAGGCGGAACTGGCCGCCCCACTGGCTGTCGAACGGCCTTTCCAGCACACGCTCGACGAAACGTTCTGTGCGGCGGCGGTAGGCGATCAGGTCAGCGATCGTACCGATCTTCAGGCCATGCAGTTGGCCGAACTTAACCAGGTCCGGCAGGCGGGCCATGGAGCCGTCATCATTGATGATTTCGCAGATCACGCCGGCGGGCGCCAGACCGGCCATGCGCGAAATGTCGACGGCGGCTTCCGTGTGGCCGGCGCGGACCAGCACGCCGCCTTCGCGCGCCACCAGCGGGAAGACGTGGCCTGGGCTGACCAGGTCGCGCGAATCCTTGGTGGTGTCGATGGCGACGGCGATCGTATGAGCGCGGTCCTTGGGCGAAATGCCGGTGGATATGCCTTCGCGCGCCTCGATCGACACGGTAAAGGCCGTGCCGTTGCGCGCGCCGTTGTCATGGACCATCGGCGGCAGGCGCAACTGCTTGGCGCGTTCCGGCGTGATCGACAGGCAGATCAGCCCGCGGGCGTGACGCGCCATGAAGTTGATGACGTCGGGTGTCGCCATCTGCGCCGGGATGACGATATCGCCTTCGTTTTCACGGTCTTCGGCGTCGATCAGGATGTAGGGCCGGCCGTTGCGCGCGTCTTCGAGGATGTCCTCGATAGCGGAGATCGGCGATTCCAGATCGTTGGGGATGGCGTTCAGACTCATGGCACGTGCACTTTAATGTTGTCCTATCGCTTCGCTGCTTGAGGACTTATGGAAGGTTCCGTTTCAAACCACCGCGCGGCATAGCGCGCAAGGCGGTCGACTTCAAGATTAACGAAGCCGCCGACCCGGGTCTGCGACAATGTGGTGTGCATCCAGGTGTGCGGAATGATGTTGACGCCGAAATCGTGGCCTTCGACCTCATTGATCGTCAGCGAAATGCCGTCGAGCGCGACCGACCCCTTCGGCGCGATAAAACGATGCAGCGGATCGGGCGCGCGGAATTTGAGGCGATAGCTGTCGCCGTCCTGGGTGACGCTGATCAGTTCCGCCAGGCCATCGACGTGGCCAGAGACGATATGGCCGCCCAGTTCGTCGCCGATCTTCAGCGCGCGTTCCAGGTTGACCAACTGGCCTTCGCGCCAGGTGCCGAGATTGGTCACCTTGAGCGTCTCGTTCGACACGTCAAGGCGGTAGGTGTTTCCCGTCTTCGATACGACGGTCAGGCAGCAACCGGCATGGCTGATCGACGCGCCTAGCTCGACATCGGACAGGTCGAAATCGACCTGCATGGTGATATGCGCGCCTGCGTCGGATGTCTCCAGCGTCTTGATTTCGCCCATGCTTGAAATAATGCCGGTAAACACTTCTGCCTCTTAACTTAATTCGTAGCTTTCCCACAGATCGTCGCCTACCGTCTGCACAGCCAGACGATCGAAGCGGTACATCTGCCCCAGGTCCGTTACGTTGAGATGGCCGATGACCGGCCGTCCGTCCCCTCCCATTATGGTGGGCGCGCGGAACCATTCAAGGCGATCGACCAGGCCTGCCTGCAGAAAAGCCGTGGCGATTACCCCGCCGCCCTCGACAAACAGGCTCTCGATGCCGGCTTTCGACAGGGCATCGAGCGCCGCAACCAGATCGACCCTCTGGTGACGAGACGGCACCTTGATCGCCTTGACCTGGGCCGCCAGCATCTCGCCTGGCAGGTCGACCGTCGTCACCACCCAGGTCGGGATGATGCGCGCCGTCTGCGCCAGTTTGGAGTTCAGCGGCAGGCGTCCGCGCGAATCGAGCACGACACGCGTTGGCTGATAGCCTTCGTAGTTCGGCAGGCGGACGGTCAGTTCCGGATCGTCGGCAATAGCGGTCTCAATCCCGACCAGCACGGCGTCGTGGGCGCCGCGCAGTTCATGGACAACGCTGCGCGCCGCCTCGCCCGTGATCCAGCGGGACACCCCGCCGGCCGTGGCGATCTTGCCGTCCAGCGTGGTCGCGAGTTTGAGCGTTATAGAAGGCCGGGCCACTAGGCGTCGTCTGTGGGGGATAGATCCTGCTCACCAAGTCCGCGCCGTATGTCGTGCGGATCATCGAGCACATCGTTGCTGAGACCTTCGTCGCCCAGGAACCGCGCGAAATCAGAGGTTTCGCGGAAGTCGCGATAGACGCTGGCATAGCGGACATAGGCCACGACATCGAGCGTACGCAGCGCCTTCATGACCAGTTCGCCCACGGCTTCGGACGGGATATCGGTCTCGCCCATGCTTTCCAGCTGGCGGACGATGCCCGACACCATGCGGTCGATGCGTTCCTGCTCGATCGGCCGCTTGCGCAGCGCGATCGACACCGACCGCTCCAGCTTGGTGCGGTCGAACGGCGTGCGCCGGCCCGAACGCTTGACGATCATCAACTCGCGCAGTTGCACGCGCTCGAACGTCGTGAAACGGCCGCCGCACTCCGGGCACGACCGCCGGCGGCGGATCGCGGCGCCGTCTTCCGACGGCCGCGAATCCTTCACCTGGGTCTCGAGATTTCCGCAGAACGGGCAGCGCATCGTCTTAGCCGTAGATCGGGAACTGCGCCGTCAGCGCCTTGACCTTGGCGCGGACCTCGGCCTGGACGGTTTCGTCAGGCGCGCCGCTGTTCGACTTCATACCGTCGACGACGTCGGCGATCAGGTTGCCGATGATGCGGAATTCGGCTTCGGTAAAGCCGCGCGTCGTGCCGGCCGGCGTGCCCAGGCGAACGCCCGAGGTGATGGTGAAGGGCTGTGGGTCGAACGGGATGCCGTTCTTGTTGCAGGTGATGAAGGCGGCTTCGAGGGCGGCTTCGGTCGCCTTGCCGGTCTGGCCCTTTGGACGCAGGTCGACCGACATGACGTGGCTATCGGTGCCGCCGGTGACGATGGCCAGGCCGCGCTCAACCAGGGTTGCGGCCAGGACGCGGGCATTGGCGACGACCTGGGCGGCATAAGCCTTGAACTCGGGCTGCAGCGCTTCGCCGAACGACACGGCCTTGGCGGCGATGACGTGCATCAGCGGTCCGCCCTGCAGGCCCGGGAAGACGGCCGAATTGATCTTCTTGCCGAGATCGGCGTCGTTCGACAGGATCATGCCGCCGCGCGGACCACGCAGGGTCTTGTGCGTCGTGGTCGTGACGACGTGGGCGTGCGGCAGCGGGTCCGGATATACCCCGCCGGCGACCAGGCCGGCATAGTGCGCCATGTCGACGAACAGATAGGCGCCGACCGAATCGGCGATTTCGCGGAAACGCTTGAAGTCGATGTGGCGCGGATAGTTCGAAGCGCCGGCGATGATCAGCTTCGGCTTGTTCTTTTTGGCCAGGTCAGCGACCTGATCGTAATCGATGACGTTATCGCCCTGCGTTACGCCGTAGGGCACGACGTTGAACCACTTGCCCGACTGGTTGGCGGGCGAGCCGTGCGTAAGGTGACCGCCGCAGGCCAGGTCCATGCCCATATAGGTGTCGCCCGGCTGAAGCAGCGTGAAGAAGACCGCCTGGTTGGCATTGGCGCCCGAGTGCGGCTGGACGTTGGCATAGGCGCAGTTGAACAGTGTCTTGGCGCGTTCGATGGCCAGCTTTTCGACCTCATCGACATACTCGCAGCCACCATAGTAGCGACGGCCCGGATAGCCTTCGGCGTACTTGTTGGTCAGGACGGACCCTTGCGCTTCGAGAACGGCCTTGGAGACGATATTTTCCGAGGCGATCAGCTCGATCTCATCCTGCTGGCGGTGCAGTTCGCCCTTGATGGCGTTCAGGATTTCCGCATCGGCGGTGGCCAGGTCGCTGTGGAAGAAGCCTTTGGGGGTAAAAGCGGAAGCGTTCGCGGGAGCGTTCAAGATGGAGAATCCTGTTGGCTGGAATGGAAAGGGAGAATGGGGCAGCGTTTACGCTTTGCCGCCTGTCAGGGCAACCCTTGTTTATTCACGATATTGTCTTAAGCGCTTATTCCCGGCTTGCGCGGCGGCTGGGGCGGGCCACCGCTCAGCTTGTTGCGCAGCTTCTGGACGGCCAGGCGCTTGACGGCCTCGGGGTCATTGACCGGGCCGATGGCGATGGCTTCTTCGCCGGTGGCGGCATCGACGGCCGTACAGCGGAGGAAATTACCGTTGCGCTGGAGTTCGAGGTAGATTTCGGACATGGGAGGAGATTAGCGCGAAAGGCGACCGATTACCACCTCTCCTCCCTACGCTTGCGTGGGGAGGTGGCATTTGCGCTAGCAAATGACGGAGGGGTATTCCTGCCGGAGTCGCCCCCTCCGTCACCTTCGCTTCGCTCGCTGACACCTCCCCACCCTGTGGGGAGGAGAAATTGTCAGGCCACGCCCGGCAGGCGCGCGACGTTGCAGTGCGTCCACAGCTTGTCCATGGCGCCGACCAGATGGTCCATCATCTCATCCGTATGATCCGGCGACGGCGTAAAGCGCAGGCGCTCGGTGCCCTTGGGCACGGTCGGATAGTTGATCGGCTGGACGTAGATGCCGTGGTCATTGAGCAGGACATCCGAGATCATTTTGCAATGCTTGGCATGACCGACGAGCACGGGAACGATGTGCGAGACCGACGGCAGGACCGGGATGCCAACCGCCTTGAAGCGGTTCATCAGGGTCTGGGCGCGTTCCTGGTGCTGGATGCGCTTTTCGTTGTGGTCCTTCAACCAGCGCACGGACGCCGCCGCGCCAGCCATCACCGCCGGCGGCAGCGAGGTCGTGAAGATAAAGCCCGAGGCCCAAGACCGGATGGCGTCGATGATCACCGACTTGGCGGCGATATAGCCGCCCATCATGCCGAACGCCTTGCCCAGCGTGCCTTCGATAATATCAATTTCACCCATCAGACCGTCACGCTCGGCGACGCCGGCGCCGCGCAGGCCATAAAGGCCGACCGCGTGGACCTCGTCGATATAGGTCAGGCAGCCATACTTCTTGGCCAGATCGATTGTGCCGCGGATATCGGCGATGTCGCCGTCCATCGAATAGACCGACTCGAAGGCAATCAGCTTCGGCGCGTTGGCCGGCGCCGCCTTCAGCAACGCCTCGAGGTGTTCGAGGTCGTTATGGCGGAACACCTTGCGCTCGCCACGGCCATTACGGATGCCGGCGATCATCGAGGCGTGGTTCAGCTCATCCGAAAAGATGATCAGGCCCGGCAGTATCTTGTAGAGCGTCGTCAGCGTCGCTTCGTTGGCGACGTAGCCCGAGGTGAAGACGAGCGCGGCTTCCTTCTGGTGCAGGTCGGCCAGTTCGGCTTCGAGTTCGTTGTGGTACCAGGTGGTGCCGGAGATATTGCGCGTGCCGCCCGAGCCCGAGCCGACTTCGTCAATCGCGGTGTGCATCGCTTCCAGCACGACCGGATTCTGACCCTGGCCGAGATAGTCGTTCGAACACCAGACGGTCACTTCCTGCGTCGAGCCATCGTCGCGCGTCCAGGTGGCGCGCGGAAACTGGCCGTTGTGCCGCTTGAGGTTAGCGAACACACGGTAACGCCCTTCGGCGCGAACCTGATCAACGGCTGCCTCGAACGCGGCGGTATAGTCCATAGTCTCAATCACTCCGGACGCCGGCTTGACGTCATCTCGTGCGCGCAGATAGCTTCGCAATCGTGCGGTTACAACCCATCTCCCGCGAAAAACCGCGCGAGCATCAAGGTTTCTTCTAATTTGTGTTAAATCCGCCTTTATTTCCAGCGCGAACCGTTCTCAATGTGGGCGCCAATTGTCGCAGGGAGCGTGTGAGATGACGCAGTCAACGGTATGGATTGGCCTCTTCCGGGGGATTAATATCGGCAAGCACAAGATGCCGATGAAGGAGCTGGTCAAGGTCCTCGAAGCCGAAGGCATGACCGATGTGAAGACCTATATCGCCAGCGGAAACGTGGTGTTCCGCTCAGATCTTGGTGAAAAGGCGCTGACCGAGCGGATCGAGGAGCTAGTTCATGAGAACTTTGGCTTCCGCCCCCCACTAACCCTGATCACCCTGCCCCATCTCGAAAAGCTGCTGGCCGCCAATCCCTTTCGCGACCACGAGCACAAGGGCAAGGCGCAGCATATCTTCTTCTTCCGCACGCCGCCATCGAAGCTCGATCGCGAGGTGTTGAATGGCATGCTGGCCGACAACGAGGCCTACCATGTCAATGACGAGGCGCTGTACTTCTACGCGCCGGACGGCATCGGCCGTTCGGTCTTCGTCGAAAAGATGGGCAAGGGGATCAAGGGCGAGATGACCGCGCGCAATCTCAATACCTGCGAGACCCTGCGCGATATGGCCGCGGCGGCGGAAAAGGCCTGAGCGCGGCTTGGCACGGCGTGCAATAGAGCCTAGATAGCCCAGAGATTTTCAAAGGTCCTGCCATGTCCTACCCAACGCCCGCGCCCTTTCCCCTCGCCCGGCCGCGCCGTCTGCGCCAGTCGGCCTGGATCCGCGACCTAGTGTCGGAAAACCGGCTGCATGTCTCAGACCTGATCTGGCCAATTTTCATCCACGACCGCGACGTCAAGCGCGAGGCGATCGGCTCATTGCAGGGCGTCGATCGCCTGAGCATCGACGAAGCCGTTAACGAGGCGCGTCAGGCAAAAGCACTTGGAATCAATGTCCTGGCGCTGTTTCCTCATCTGTCGGAAACGCTGCGCAATTCTGACGCCACCGCCGCCATCGATTCCAACGGGCTGATCCCGCGCACCTGCCGCGCCATCAAGGCCGCTGTGCCCGATATCGGCCTGCTGGTCGACGTCGCGCTCGACCCTTATACCGACCACGGCCACGACGGTTTGTTGCGGGACGGCAAAATCGTCAATGACGCCACCGTCGAAATGCTGGTCGAACAGGCGCGCGTCCAGGTCGAAGCCGGCGCCGATATTGTGGCCCCTTCCGACATGATGGACGGCCGTATCGGCCGTATCCGCCATGCGCTGGAAGCCAATGGCTACAGCGACACGCTGATCATGTCCTACGCCGCGAAATACGCCTCGGCCTTCTACGGTCCCTATCGTGACGCCATCGGCGTCAAGGCGCTGAAGGGCGACAAGAAGACCTACCAGATGGATTCGGCAAATTCCGAAGAGGCCCTGCGCGAAGTCGCCATGGACATCGCCGAAGGCGCCGACATGGTCATGGTCAAGCCCGGCCTGCCCTATCTCGACATCGTCCAGCGCGTGTCGGAAACCTTCCGTGTGCCGACCTTCGTCTATCAGGTGTCGGGCGAGTATGCGATGATCAAGGCCGCCGTCGAAAAGGGCTTCATGGACGAGGATCGCGCCGTCATGGAGACGCTTCTGGCCTTCAAGCGCGCGGGCGCGAGCGGCATCCTGACCTATTTCGCTAAGGCCGTCGCCGAAAAGCTGAAGGGGTGACCCATGAGCATTATTAGCGACCTGCGCGATGCGCTGAGCAACGAAACCTATATCCGCCTCAATGTTGACGACGGCAGCCACGAAGGCTTTGTCCTGGCTTTAAGCGACAAGCTGGTCCTGCTGCAGGCCGTCTACGAATGGCAGGACACCGGGGCGCTCATCGTGCCGATCGAGCGCGTCGAAAGCTGCGACATCTCCGACCATCACGACGACCAGGTCAAGATCCTGGCCTTCAACAGCGTCAAGCGCACCAAGCGCTATGGTGGCATCAAGGTGGCGAACTTCGCCGAACTGTTCAAATCGCTGAAGCCCAAGAACCGCTTCGTCGTCATCTCGGTCGAGGACGAGGCCGATGTCGGCCAGATCGACAGCATCGGCAGCGATCATGTGGTGCTCAAGGCCGTCGATCCCGGCGGCAACTGGATGGACGACGAGATCGAATGCCCGTTCGAAGAGATCACTTCCGTGCAGTTCGATGACAGTTATAGCCGCGTCCTGCAACGCTATGTCGAACGGACAGCACAGCTCAACTAGACAATATTGCCAAGAATACGTTACGCTTCCCCGGCTAGAGGGGGATTCCATGCGTAAACTGTTGTGCGTAGCTGTTGCCATCGCGGCTGTTTTGACGGGTGCGCCGGGACAGGCGCTGGCCGCCAAGAAGCCGGACCCGACCGCCGTCAAACCGAGCGAGCTGTCCGTTATCAATGCCATCCTGCGCCAGGGCCGCGCCAAGGCGGAAAAAGGCGACTGGGCCGGCGCCAAGGAAAGCTATCAGTCGGTCATCGACAATCCGGTCTTCCCCAGGCTGGCGCCCGAAATGCGCCATTTCGCCTACTATGTCCTGGCCGCGGCCGAGCTTTATAACGACGAAGCCGAGGCCGCCTACACGCACATGGTCGCGGCAGCCGAAGCCGCGCCCAAGAAGATGGACGGGTCGGACTGGCTGTTCTTTGCCAATGTCGCCTTCGAGGCCGGAAAGTCCGAAGCGGCTGGCGACGCCGCCGTGCGCGCCGTCACTGAGTTTCCCGACGAGGTCAAGAAGGCCGACAGCTGGCGCGTCTTCAGCCTGGCGAACCGGTTCGACGACATCAGGGACGACCGCGTCCGTTACCAGAAATTCCTCGAAGGCCTGCGCGGCATCAATTACGTGCCCGAAGCCGCCTTCACTACCGCCGAAACCCTGTGGTTCGACCTGTTCACCATCTATGCCGACCGTGGCGACGACGCGAAGGCGCAAGGCCTTGCCGACGGGCTGACCGAGTCCTTCACCGTCGTGCGCCGCCAGACCGACAAGCGCTACCAGCGCTTTGTGCCCGCCGGTGACGACGCCTATGTGAAGGCGCTTGAAGGCGATATCGCCGTTGCACGGTCGCTGATGACCCGGCATCCGGCGAAGATGGAAGGCGTGCAATCGCTGGCCGAAACGCTGAAAAACGCCAACCGATTGCCAGAGGCCCTGAAGCTGGCCGATGAGGCTCTGGCCAAGGTCGATGCCGCGCCCAAGGACAAGCCGGCCTTCGAGGATCTTAAGGACTACCACGCCTGGACGCTCGGCACCCGGTCCGACATCCTGATGCTGATGGGACGCCACGATGACGCCCTGGCGGCACAGACCAGGGCGCGCGACGTCGCGGTTACGGCCGATCAGGATACGGTCAGCCACAGGATCAACCTTGGCGGCGTCCTGAACGACCTTGGCCGGCCGGCGGACGCCCTGGCGGAGGTCAAGGAGGTCGACAGCAAGAAGACCAGCAAGTACGGCGTGATGGCGGCTGAGGAAGTCCGCGCCTGTGCCCACGCGCAACGGGGAGACAAGGCGGCCCTCGCCACGTCGCTCGACTACATGCGCACCCATGCCGATGACGGGGAAAACGTCCTGCAGTCGGCGCTTCTGTGCGCCAACGAAATGGACGAGGCCGCCAAACGGCTGATCGCACGGCTGGACGATCCGCTAAAGCGCGGCCCGGCGCTGGCAAGGGTGCAGACCTACCTGCCCAAGCTCCAGCCAACCGCCTGGCAGAAAACAGTCGACGGCCGGCTTGCGGCGCTGATCGCGCGGCCGGACGTCCAGGCAGCGGTGGTGAAATACGGCGTAATCCGGCGATACCCCGTCTTCAGCTACAGATAAACGGCCGCTAAATGCGCCACAATCGTTTGGCGTTATACTGACTGCGCAAGGGCGATGAGGTTCGACACATGGAGGAACCATGACCGCCGCCTATGTCCTTCTTCTCGGCCTGATGTTTCAGCCGATCGACAGTGCACCCTTGCCGCCCGTCAAACCGCAGCACGACGGCACCTATTTGAGCTGCACCTATTTCGACTTTAATCGCAACGTCAATTACCGCTCGCGGGTCTTTCCGGTCCAGGGCGTGCCGGAAACACCGCGCACCGACGTTTCGCTGTTCACCGATGCCTTCGCCAAGGCGATCACGGCGCAATATCACGTGCCAGTCGACATGCGCCACGTCCACTGCGATACCGTCGGCGCCTGGCGCATAGATGCGGAACTGGAGCTTCAGGCGGCGCTCGATGCCGGCACGGCCAAGCCGCCCGAAGACGGCCGCCGCGTCAACTGGCCGGCCAGTTAGTCCTTGGCACGGCGCGCTTCGAGACGCGCATGCAGGCTGGACGTATCCCAGCGGCTGCCGCCCATGGCCTGGACCTCGCTGTAGAACTGGTCGACCAGGGCCGTTAGCGCCAGATGTGCGCCATTGTCGCGCGCCTCATCGAGCGCGATGCCGAGATCCTTGCGCATCCAGTCGACGGCGAAACCGAAGTCGTACTTGCCGTCGTTCATCGTGCCCCAGCGGTTGTTCATCTGCCAGGAGCCCGCGGCTCCGCCAGAGATCGCACCCAGCACCTTGTCGGGATCGAGGCCTGCGCTGCGCGTAAAATGCAGGGCTTCGGCGACGCCCTGGACGACGCCGGCAATGGCGATCTGGTTGGCCATCTTGGCGGTCTGGCCGGCGCCGGCCTCGCCGATATGGACGATGACCTTGGTATAGGGTGCCAGAAGCGCCTCCACCTCGGCAAAGCGGCTGTCAGAACCGCCGACCATGATGGCCAGTTGGCCATTGACCGCGCCCGCCTGCCCGCCCGACACGGGTGCATCATAGAAATCGAAGCCTTTTGAAGCGCATAGCACCTCCAGTTCACGCGCCAGTTTGGCCGAGGTCGTGGTGTGATCGATGATCAAGGTGCCCGGCTTCAGATGCGGCAGCGCCTCCAAGACCGTCTCGCGCACATCCTGGTCGCGGCCGACGCACAGCAGAAGGACGTCGGCACCGGCGACCGCTTCGGCCACGCTGGCCGCTGCCACACCACCTGTCTCCTTCGCCCAGGCCTCGGTCTTTGCGAAGGTGCGGTTATAGCCGGTGACGCTGTGGCCTGCCTTGATGAGGTGGCCGGCCATCGGCCCGCCCATGATGCCAAGCCCGGCAAAACACAGTTTCACGACGCGCTCCTGATTTCGCCGTAGCGGCCACGAAAGAAGGTCAGTCCTCCCTGCGCGTCGTCCTTGTCGAACGACGTCACCCGCCCGACAATGACCAGGTGGTCGCCGACAGTCCGCGTTTCATAGGTTTCGCACGCCAGGAAACCCAGCACATTGTTCAGGCGTAACGGATGCAGTGCGCTGACCAGCCCTTCCTCTGGCAGGATATGGGCATTGAAGCGCGCGAACCGCTGCGACAGGTCCTGCTGGCCGCCCGACAGGATGTTGATGCCGAAAGCCGGCGCGTCGGCATAAACGCCGTAACGATGCGCCTTGTTGTCCAGGCACCACTGCACCAGTGGCGGATCGAGCGAGACCGAAGAAAAGGAATTGGCGGTCATGCCCAGCACATGGCCGTCGACATGGTCGGGATCGGGCACGGTGATGACGCAGACGCCAGTGGCAAATCCGCCAAGGGTGTGTCGGTAGGTCTTGTCCATCAGTCTCCCGGCCATGAGCGATATGGCGAAACGAAGTTCGGCGCAGCCAAAAGTGTCAGCGGTTTTCGCCGAGATATCGCGCCAAAGCAAGATGTCGTTCTTACGCAATTCGCCTGCAAAAGCAAAGCCAAAGCCGCAACCGTATCCTCGGCAAAAAATAGGACCGGACCGCGCCGCTTCAATGGCCTGTTAATGTTAATCAGCGAAAGATGAAGACCTGAATTTCTCTTCCAGTACAGGTCCCGCATGGCGAGCCGCGACGCCCCCGTAGTCATCAAGAAGGTCAAGAAGGTTGTCGGTGGAGGCCACCACGGCGGCGCCTGGAAAGTCGCCTATGCCGACTTCGTGACCGCCATGATGGCCTTCTTCCTGCTGATGTGGCTGATCAATACGACCTCCCCTGAACAAAAGCGTGGCGTGGCCGACTATTTCGCGCCCGCCAACGTGTCGCAATCGACCTCAGGTTCCGGCGGCATCCTGGGCGGCAATGCCCTGGGCGAAGACGGCAACAAGAACGAAGGCACCATGTCCTTCATCGAGCAGATGGCGCCCAAGCCGCCCGAAACCCAGGACCGCGACGGCAAGACGACCGAGAGCGCCGCCAAGGGGTCCGCCGCAGATTCCGAGACCGACGCCCAGAAGCAGGAACAGCAGAACTTCCAGAGCGCGGCCGAATCGCTGCGCCAGGCCCTGCAGGACATGCCCGAACTGGCCGAGCTGTCTAAGAACATCCTCGTCGACCAGACGCCGGAAGGCCTGCGCGTCCAGTTGATCGATCAGGAAGGCCGCTCGATGTTCAATTCGAACTCGGCCGAGCCCAATGACCGCGCCAAGGTGCTGCTGCGCGCCGTCGCCAAGGTCGTCAACAACCTGCCCAACCGCATCTCGATTACCGGCCACACCTCGGGAACCGCCGGTCAGGCCGAACAGAATCCGCGCGACTGGCGGCTGTCGGCCGACCGCGCCGATGCTTCGCGCGCCGTCCTTCAGGCCGCCGGCGTTGACCAGGACCGCATCGCCCAGGTGTCGGGGAAGGCCGCCAAGGAGCCGCTCTATCCAGACGATCCATCGCTGGCCGGCAACCGCCGCATCGCCATCGTCCTCTTACGCGAAGCCCCGGTTTTGCCGCAGAATCCAAATATGTAGGTAATCACGCGGTTGCAGCCCCTTGACGGCGCGTAGATTGCAAGCACACTTATGATAAGGGGCGAGTCCGGTTTCATGCAGGTCGCGGCGTTTCAATGAGTGAGCATTTTCCAGGGCGCAAGCTCAGATATTACCTGACCATCCCCGGTCCCTGCCCCTATCTGGCGGGACAGGAGGAGCGTAAGGTATTCGTACACCTGCCGCCGCTTGAGGCCATCGGCGTCAACGACCAGTTGTCCGCCATCGGTTTCCGCCGCTCCCAGAACATCGCCTACCGGCCCGCCTGCCAGAACTGCCGCGCCTGCCAGTCGGTGCGCATCCCGGTCAAGCGCTACGTACCGTCGAAGTCCGACAAGCGCGTCCTCAAGGCGAACAAGGACCTGACCAAGGCTTTCGTCGAGGCCGAGGCCAGCCGCGAACAGTTCGACCTGCTGCAGAAGTACCTGAAGACGCGCCACCCCGACGGCGGCATGATCGACATGACATGGCCGGACCTGGTTGCCATGATCGAAGACACCCTGGTCCGCACCCACCTGATCGAATACCGGCTGGACGGCCGCCTGGTGGCCTGCGTCCTGGTCGATGCGCTGAACGACGGCCTGTCGCTGGTCTACAGCTTCTATGATCCGGAACTCAGCGGCCGTTCGCTGGGGCGCTTCATCATCCTCGACCATATCGACCAGGCCAACCGCGCCGGCTACGACTATGTCTATCTGGGCTATTGGGTCAAGGACAGCCCGAAGATGGACTACAAGGCGCGCTACCAGCCGCTGGAAGCCCTGACCGACTTCGGCTGGCAGGAGATCAATCCGTTTGGCGAGACCTGACCGCGCCGCTTCCCGAATAGCGGCCATAGCCACCTTGTCCCGCATAGCGGGACGATAGCCAAGCCCTTATATTTCAAGGATGAAATATTATTTATTTTGCTCTGTCGTCAGACGGATGATGCAGGTGCGTGCGTTACACTTCCATAACACGCCACATTCCGTATCAAGGTTATCATTCATGCTCCAGCGTCCCGCCCGTCGTTCTTCTCCCGCACGCCGGACCTTGCGCCTAAGCGCCAGCGCCGCGTCATTGGGACTGGCCTTGCTGGCGCTTCCGGCACTGGCCCAGACGCAGGCCCCGGCGTCGCCTGAACAGCCGAAGCCGCAGACGCAAACCCAAACCCAGCAACAGGCGCCCACCCAGGCCCAGCAGACCTCCCCGCAACAGGCGCCGGCGGCCGGCACGCCGGAAGAGGCAGGAACAGCCCAAGGCGATACACAGAGCGGCGCTGTGACGATCACGGCGCAAAAGCCCCTTGTGCAGCGCAAGACCGATCGCGACGTTTATGACGTCAAGCAGGATCCGACCGCCGCCACCGGCAATGCCGCCGACGTCCTCAATAATGTGCCCGGCGTGACGGTCGATCCCGATGGGTCGGTGCAGCTTCGTGGCAGCAACAGCCCGCAGATCTACATCAACGGCAAGCCGTCCGCCCTGACCCAGGGCGACAATCGCGCGGCAACGCTGCAAGGCCTGTCGGGCGACGATATCGACAGCGTTGAAACGATCACCAGCCCCGGCGCTGCCTTCAGCTCCGACACCGGCGGCGGGATTATCAATATCGTCCTGAAGCGCGGCCGCGCGCTCAACCCGCAGACGACGCTTAGGGTCAATGCCGGCGTCGAGGGCCAGGGCGGCGTCTCGTTCAGCACGGGCAAGACGATCGGCAAGCTCACGCTCAACGGCAGCGCCAACGTCAATCGCGGCGGCGGCTGGGGCGGCGGTGGCGGTGGGGGCGGTGGTTTCGGCGGCGCCGGCAGCCTCAAGAGCAAGTCCGAGACGGTGCGTCAGCGCCTTGATCCGGTAACGGGCGATGTCATCGGTGAAAACCGCCAGAACAATGTCGGCAAGAGCGTCGGCGAAGGCCTGAACCTGAACCTGAACGCCGAATACGCGCTGACCGACAACGATACCCTCCAGGCCCAGGGCACGTTCATGAGCCGCGATACGATGGGTTACAGCATCGAGGATGCGACCTCCTACGACGCCGCGGGCAACCTCCAATCCGACAGCTCGCGTATTGGTGACCGCAACGGCGAGTCCGAAAATTCAAGTTTCGCGGTGCTTTATAATCACCGCGGCGAAGTCGGCACGTCGGAAGACTTCAAGATGCAATACCGCCGCAGTACGTCGACCCGCAATGACCGGTCGGATTATCGCCGTGTGAACCGCTTGCCCACGGCGTCCGAAACCGCCTATGCCACCGAGCGCCGGTCGGACACGACCAACGACGGTTTCAGTGGCGACTACACCCATCCAATCGGTGAAACGCGGCAGATTCAGCTGGGCTGGGACCTGACCAATCAGGACAGCGAACAGTACAGCTATCAGTCGCTGGAACACGCCCTCGGCGCGCCGGAACTGCCGAACCCGCAACGCGTCAGCCAGTTCAACACCAAGCAGCAGACGGGCGCGGCCTACTTTGTTTACGAGCAGCGCTTCGGAAAGCTGTCGCTGTCGGGTGGACTTCGCTACGAAAACTTCCACCAGGAACTGTATTCGGTCCAGCCCTTCACCGGCAATCCCGGCGCCGAGTCGGAGCAGACCTACGTCACGTGGAGCCCCAACGCCAACTTCCTCTATCGCCTCGACGAGGATTCGAGCTTCAAGGGCGCTTACAGCCGCCGCCTGAACCGGCCGAACGCAAATGCTCTGAACCCGCTGATTGTCTACAACGACGCCCAAAACGTCAGTTCAGGTAACGCCAACCTGCGCCCGGAAACGGTCGACCGCTATGAGCTGACCTATCAGAACGACCGCCGCAATGCCCTGAACGGCCAGTTGCAGCTGTCCTATGTCGAAACCCAGGACACGGTCGTCCTGGTCAACAGCTTCCTGCCCGGCCAGCCCGACGTGCTGTTGACGACCTATGACAATGCCGGTTCCTCAAAGGTGGCCGGCGTGTCGCTGGAACTGAACCGCGACAACATCATCAAGGGTCTGAACGCCGGTTTCGAGATCGACTACAACTATTCGGAGATCAACGGCGTCGATCGGGTGACCGGGCAACCCACTGTGCGCAAGGGCCCGAATTCGCGCGGCCGCCTCAATGTTCGCTACCGCCCGAACGACAAAGACTTTTACATGATTTTCGTGCGCTACAACGGCAAGCGCGTCGATTCCCAAGGCTATACAACGGGTACGACATCGCTGAACGCCAACTATCAGCGCCAGATCATTCCACGCAAACTGACCTTCAACATCAATCTTCAGAACATCCTGAGCAGCCAGGGACGCAAGCGCGTCACCAGCAGCAGCGCCTTCTACCAGGTCAACGAAACTTTCGACACCGGTCCTGCGATCGGCATTGCCCTGTCCTATACGTTTGGGACGCCGCGCAACAGCCAGAACCAGGATGGCCAGCGCTGGCGGCGTGGACAAGGTGGTCCAGGCGGCCCTGGTGGCCCAGGCGGCTTCTCCGGTGGCCCCGGCGGCGGCTTCTAGAGCATGATGCGTTTAAGTCGAACCGTCATCATGCTCTAGGTTTTTGTTTTGTCGCGATATTCAGCCAAAAACCGCTGCACACATTTTGGCATATCGCTCTAAGTTCTGGACTGTAAAAAGACATGGCTCTGGCGGGCGAGGTAAAGACCGATGCCTAAGGATACCAGGGCCATGCCGATCAACATCAGCAGAAGCATCATCACGCCGAACTGCGCCAACAGTCCGGCGGCGGCAAACGGTGCGGCCGCCTGGACGACCGAACCCAGGCGGCGGATGCGGCCCATCAAGGGCGGATAGCGCTCAGGGCCGAAAATGGCCAGTGGGACCGTGCCCGAGGTAATCGAGACGATGCCGACACCCGCGCCGTAAAGCACGAGCGCGGGAATGCTTAGGCCAGATGCGGCCGCGATCATGACAATTCCCACGGTCAGGGCGGCAATACCCGCCAGCATGGAGGCGTAAGGCGGCCAGCGCCGCCCAAGCGTCAGGTCCAGCATGCGCGCGCAGACCTGCGACGGCCCGACCATGGCGCTTAAGGCGACCGCATCGCTCATGCTCAGGCCTCGCCCGGTCAGGACGGCGTGCATATGCACCGATATGACGGATACCAGCGCCATCTCCAGCGTCACCACGGTCGCCAGCGCCATGTAGATCCGCGCCTCGATCCCTTCCACCCGGACGGCGGCATGAGGACGGCGCGCGACGGATGCCGCATCGGCGGGTCTGGGCACGGCAAACAGATAGAGCGGCAGGCAGACGGCCAGGTGAATGCCGGCGAAGATCAGGCAGGTCGTCCGCCAGCCGAATTGGACTTCGAGAAAATGGCTGAGCGGCCAGAAGGTCGTGCTGGCGAACCCGCCCCACAGGGCGATCTGGATGATGGCGGACCGTCCCGTCGCACCGAAAAGGCGTCCGGCCGTGCCAAACGCCGCGTCATAAAGACCGCTGCCCATGGCCAGGCCCATGACGCCCCAGGCGATGACATACATGACCAGGTTCTGCGACAGCGCGATGAGGAAGAGACCAACGGCGAACAAGACGGCGCTCAAGGACAGGACGAGCCGCCCCTGCCCCGCCCCGATAAAGCGTCCGGCCTGCGCCGAAACGGTGGCCGAGACGAGCGTGCCGATCGAAAAGCCGCTGATAACCCAGGCGAAATTCCAGCCGGTATCGGCCACGATCGGCTTCGACAAGGCCGTCAGCAAGTAAAGCGAGGTGCCGAAGGCAATGAGTTGGCCCGTGCCGAGCGCCGATACGATCCTGAGCCTGCGCCAATCCACCTGCATCGTCCGCTCCTTTCGCTTTCCCGTGCGATGGAGCGGAGGCTCCACCGGTTAAACGCGCAGTTTGCGCAATCCACGCGGCGCCATCTTTCCGGCCTGCGCGCGCTTGCCCTGATAGTCCCTGAAGTCCTTGAATTCGCGCGCCTTGCCCGAACCGTCGTACCATTGGGGTGTAGCGCCGGAATCGAACACGGCGATGTCACGCACGCCGCCGTCTTTATAGGCCTGCAGCTTGACGCCCTTGCCGCGCGCCATTTCCGGCAGTTCCGAAACCGGGAAGATGAGCAGCTTGTTGTTCTCGCCCAGCACCATCAGGCTGTCGCCGATAACAGGCAGAGCCGCCAGGGCTTCAGTGCCCTCGACGTTCAGGACCTGCTTGCCGGCGCGCTTGTTGGCGACGCCGTCTTCCTCGTTCATCACGAAGCCATAACCGTTCTTCGACACCATGACACGTTTCTGGCCGGCCTGGGCGACGAAGACGGTGACGATCTTGGCGCCATCCTCGAAATCGACCATCAGGCGCAGCGGCTCGCCATGGCCGCGCGCCGACGGCAGCTTGTCGCAGGCCAGCGTCAGGAAACGGCCGTCCGAAGTCATGATCAAAAGCTTGTCGGTCGTCATGGCCGGCACCAGCCACGCCAGTTCGTCGCCTTCCTTGAACTTCAGCTCCGACGGATCGGCGACGGCGCCCTTGGCGGCGCGTATCCAGCCGCGTTTCGACAGGATGACGGTGATCGGCTCCTTGGGCAGGTAGCTCTCGATCGCCGCAACTTCGATATTGGCCGGCGCCTCGGCAAAGGTGGTGCGGCGGGCGGACAAGAGCTTCTTGCGCACCTCGACCAGTTGCTGGTCGATGCGCTTCCACTGCAGCTTCTCGCTGCCCAGCAGCTTGTTCAGTTCGTCGCGTTCCTCGGAAAGCTTCTTGTGCTCGTCCTGGATTGTCATTTCCTCGAGCCGAGCCAACTGACGCAGGCGGGTATCGAGGATGTAGTCGGCCTGGACCTCGGTCAGCTTGAAGCGCGCCATCAACACGTCGCGCGGCTTCTCTTCCTCGCGGATGATGCGGATCACCTCATCCAGGTTGAGGAAGGCGATCATCAAGCCGTCGAGCAGGTGCAGGCGCTTTTCGATCTTTTCCAGGCGCCACTGCGACGTGCGCTGCAACACGACACGGCGGTGGTCGAGGAAGGCGATCAGACAGGCCCGCAAGCCCATGACACGCGGCGTGCCAGTGCCGTCGAGCACGTTGATATTGACGCCGAAACGCGTTTCCAGGTCGGAGACCTTGAACAGGCTCTCCATCAGGACTTCAGGCTCGATATTGCGGGTCTTGGGCTCCAGTACCAGGCGGACCTCTTCGTCCGACTCGTCGCGGACATCGCCCAAGAGCGGCGCCTTCTTGTTCTCGATCAGGTCGGCCAGTTGCTCGATCAGGCGCGACTTCTGGACCTGGTACGGAATCTCGCGGACGACGATGCGCCAGTTCCCGCGGCCCAGTTCCTCGACCTCATAGCGGGCGCGCGTGCGGATTGACCCGCGACCGGTCTCGTAGGCCTCTTGGATCGAAGCGCGGCTTTCGACGCAGATGCCGCCGGTCGGAAAGTCGGGACCGGGGATGAATTCCATTAGTTCGGCCGTCGTCGTTTCTGGCGCGGTCAGGAGCTTGCGGCAGGCGTCGATCAACTCGGCGACATTGTGCGGCGGGATCGAGGTCGCCATACCGACGGCGATGCCCATCGACCCGTTGGCCAAGAGGTTCGGGAAGCCGGCCGGCAGAATGACCGGCTCTTCGTCCTGGTCGTCATAGGTGGGCCTGAAGTCGACGGCGTTTTCGTTGATGCCTTCCAGCAGCAGCATGGCGGCGGGCGTCAGGCGGCATTCAGTGTAACGCATGGCGGCGGGGTTATCGCCATCGATATTGCCGAAATTGCCCTGGCCGTCGACCAATTGGTAGCGTTGCGCAAAGTCCTGCGCCATGCGCACCAGGGCATCATAGATCGCCTGGTCGCCGTGCGGGTGGTAGGTACCCATGACTTCACCGACAACCTTGGCGCACTTGCGCGCCGCCGCTTCGGGCGTCAGTCGCATGTCGCCCATGGCGTACATGATACGGCGGTGGACGGGCTTCATGCCGTCGCGCACGTCCGGCAGCGCCCGGTGCATGATGGTGGAAAGGGCATAGGCCAGATAGCGGCGCGACAGCGCTTCGCTCATAGGCTCATCGACGACCTGGCCGCCGGCGTCGTCAGGAATCACTACGTCACTCATCCGCCCCGTTTAGAACGAGAACGAAAGGAATACAAGCGGAAGTCTCTTATGTATTCACACCGCGTTGCGCGCCTGGTCGCGCCCGGCGGACTTGGCGGCGTACAGCGCCTGGTCGGCGTCCTTATAGAGCCCCTGGAGCGTCTTGCCCGGCGTCCATTCGGCGATGCCCGCCGAAAAGGTGTAGCGCAGGGTGACGTCGCCGACCTTCAGTCTCTGGTCACGCAGGTGTGCCCTCAGGCGTTCGACCACGGCGCCGGCCTGATCCGTGGAGGCGCCTGGCATGACGAACAGGAACTCCTCGCCGCCGACCCGGCCGGTGACGTCGCGGTCGCGCAGCACGTCGCGCATGCAGCCCGAGAAATGCACCAGGACCTGGTCGCCGCCGTCATGGCCGAAATGATCGTTGATCATCTTGAAATGGTCGAGGTCGAGCAGGACGATACTGAAAACCTGGTTGCCCTGAACAGCGCGGTCCAGGATGGCGCCGAAACGCTTCATGGCGGCGCCGCGATTGAACAGTCCTGTCAGATGGTCGGTTTCCGAAGCGACAATGGCTTCGTCGCGCGCCGTGCGCAGCGTCGCTTCCTTGTGCTTCACCGCCGTATAGTCGGTGACCGCCAATAGGACCCAGTTATCGTCGAAGGTGGTTTCGATGGCGTACATCCACCGGCCATCGACCATATCGACCTCGAACTTGCGCAAGGCCCGGCTGCGGCGCTTGCCATCGGCCATGGCCAGCCAGGCGTCCATATCGTCCGTCTCGATCAGAGGGCCCGTTTTCCAGGCATGACAGTGGCGCATGATGCTGCCGAAGGTCTGGGGCCCCGGCTGGACATCGTACAGACGGACAAAGTCCGGCGTGGCGAACTGAAGCGTGTCATCCGGCGCGAACAAGGCCAGCATGGTGCCGCTGTTCAGCAAGCCCTCTCCAAGGCGCATCAGAAGCTCTGGTGTCATATTGCTCTGGTAGGACTTGCCGTCTGAATTCATGCTGCGGACGCTAACAGAGCGGTGTTATTTTCCAATTAAAACCACTTACCAATTATTGCGTCCGTCCATCTGTTCCACAGGCAATGCGTCGAGGTTGAAACCATCGACCATGCGCATGTTGACGGCGAAGGTGCGCGCCGTGGGCATCTGGCCCGGCGTCGTCCCTTCCTTTGGCGTGCCGTCGGCATTGTAGGCCGAGGCCCAGTCCGGGCTGTCGCCATGCGTGTTGCCACCGCAGGTGCCGCAGAAATGGTGCTGGTTCATGCCACCACTGGCCGAATAGGTGCGATTCTGGTCGGCCTTGACCGTGACCTCGTCAGGCGAGAAATAGGCCCAGACGGCGCCCGTTCGATGGCAGAAGGTGCAATTGCACGTCTTGGCGCTTTCCGGGGCGCGCGGCAGTTCGATATGGGTGGCGCCGCAATGGCAGGTGGCGGTCAGGGTCATGGCATCCTCCTTGTGTTGCCGGAGAATGCATCAACTTACTGCCAAATTTTGTCAGTATGGTTAGAAAAGCGCGTCGACTTCGCTCTGACGGTTGGCTTCCATAGACTCGGCGCGGCCGTGGATATGCGAGTCCATCTCGACCACCAAAGCCTTCATTTCCGCCAGGCGCGCTTGCAGGTCGATCCTCGCTTCGCCGTCTTCAAGGTTCGAACTGAGCAGGATATTGATCGACGAATCAAACATCGCCAAGGCTCGCGTGCAGCTTTCGTCAAAGGCCAGGCGCGCTTCGGACGGCGCATGCAGATAAGCGGAAATCACCACTTCGCGCAACTCGAACCCGGATGCCTCGAAGTGCGCGACATAGTCCCGCGGCTTCCAGTCCGCCAGCTCCTCGGCCATGTCCGGCATGTCGAGGCCCATTTCGAACAGCATGATCGCTTCGTTGAACAGGTTCAGGTAGTCGGTCGCCAGGCCGGTATGCGGATTGACATTGGCAGCGAGCAGTTCGGGCGCGCTGTAGGTCACTATCTGGGCTCGGTCGATCTCACGCATGATGCTCCCACTCTGACACACATTTCTTAGCAAAGGATGGATGCCGGCTCCAAAGGATTGCATTGTTATCCCAAACCGGCGTGCGACAGCGCTTCCGCCAGGTGTTCGCGGATGTCAGGCAACGGTTTGTTGTGGGGATGGAAGACGTGGCGCTCCAGGAAAAATCCGGTCAGCTTCAGGCCATCCACGACATCGCCCCCGTTGATGCCGCCTTGCGACGACAGCAGGAATTGCGGCAGCGGCAACAGCTTGTCCTTGTAGGGCGCGCCGCTTTCGGCACTGACGGCGCGCGCCGATTTCGGGCTGACATAACAAAGGTTGTCGCGCGTGCCTGAGACCGCGCAGGCGCTCAGGTCCAGGCCGTAGCCCAGCTCTTCGAGAAGCCCGGCTTCGTAGCGAACATAGATGGCCGGCCAGATTTCGGGAATAGCAAAGGCCGACAACAGGGCGCGAAAGGCATGATAGGCGCCTTCGTGGCGTTCGCGTTCCGGCAGGGCCTGGCGCGTCATCAGCGCGGCGCATTGCAGGCCCAGCAACCCAACGGGATCGTCAAGCAGGTCAGGTCCCTGCCCGTCCGCTTCGATCGTCGCGGCGCCCAGTTGGTCGGCGCTGCGGGCGCGATAGCGGAAGGTCACGGGGGATCCAGGCTGCAGCAGCGGCTTCATCCGCCGCGACGCCCCGCCGGCGATATGCGCCGCCTGAACGCCGTGCAGCCGCGTCAGCACATGCACCACCGCCCCGGTTTCACCGTGGAGCCGCGCACTCAGGACTATGGCTTCGTCTTCGTATTCCAATGACATGTCCTAAGAGTTGCGGACCGCCAGAACGGGCTTCGCTTAGGTGTGACGGCTTGCTTTTTTACTCCTCCCCAGCGTGCTGGGGAGGGGGACCGCACGACGCGCGAAGCGCTAGATGCGGTGGTGGGGGCATCCTGTGTAAACACCACGAATACCGTTGTGACAAGTTAAAGTAGCCCCCACCACCACATCTCTTTCGCCATCTGTCGATGGCTCAATCGTCTTGCGCTTGCCGGGACTATATCCCGGCTGCGCTCACCCGGCCTCCCCGGCAAAGCCAGGGAGGAATAAGAAAAGGGCAGACCTAACTATCGTATTCCAAACCAAACTGCGCGTACAGCGCGCGATCATCGCTCCATTTTTCCGACACCTGAACATGCAGGAACAGATGCACCGGCCGGTCGAGCAGCTTCGACAGGTCCTCGCGCGATTTCTGGCCGATCCATTTCAGCGTCTGGCCGTTCTTACCCAAGACAATGGCGCGCTGGCCGTCGCGTTCGACATAGATGGTCTGTTCGATACGCGCCGAGCCATCGGGCTTGTCCTCGAACTTGGTCGTCATGACCGCGGCGGCGTAGGGCAGCTCTTCGTGGACGCGCAGGAACAGCTTTTCGCGCGTGATTTCGGCGGCGAGGATGCGCACCGGCGCATCGGCGGCCTGGTCTTCCGGATAGAGCCACGGCCCTTCCGGCATGCGCCTGGCCAGAAGCGTCTTCAGGTCATTGACGCCATTGCCCTTTTCGGCCGAGATCATCAGCACGTCCTCGACCACCCCTGTCTTGTACAGCTCATCGGCGACCGCCAGCAGGTTGTCGCGCTTCATCAGGTCGATCTTGTTCAGCGCCAGGACCGCCTTGGCGCTATTGGCCTTAAGGCCCTCGATGATCATGTCGACGTCCTCGACCGCCTTGTAGTCGGCCGCCGTTGCCTTGATCTCGGTCGAATGCCTGACCGCCAGTTGCGCTGCGGCATCGACGAGCAGCACGATGCAGTCGGCGTCCTGCGCCCCGCCCCAGGCCGAGGCGACCATGGCGCGGTCCAGGCGCCGACGCGGCTTGAAGATACCCGGCGTGTCGACCAGTACCATCTGGACGTCGCCTTCGATGGCGATGCCGCGCACCGGAAAACGCGTCGTCTGCACCTTCTGCGTCACGATCGACACCTTGGTGCCGACCAGCCGGTTGACAAGCGTGGACTTACCGGCGTTCGGCGCGCCGATGATGGCGACAAAACCGCATTTTTGAGGGGTATCGGTCAATTCAGTTGTTCCTGTTCGATCAGGCGCAGGGCGGCGGCCTTTTCGGCCTCCTGGCGCGACTTGCCGGTCGCCGCCTGGGGTGTAACCCCGTCGATGCGCACTTCGATGGTGAAGATCGGGGCGTGATCGGGCCCCTTGCGGTTGATCAGGCTGTAAGCCGGCGGCGCCTTGCCATTGGCGGCGGCCCATTCCTGGAGGAAGGATTTCGGATTGCTTTGCGAAGCATTGCCGCTGTTACGCAAGGCGTCGGCCCACAGGGGCTTGAAACACCTTACCACCGTCTCGTAGCCGCCGTCGACATAGACGGCCGCCATCAGGGCTTCAGTGGCGTCGCCGAGTATCGTCGGATTGGCGCGGCCGCCGCTCTTGGTTTCGCCCGCCGCCAGGCGTAGGGCTGGCCCAAGGTCAAGCGCCTTCGCCACGGCGGCACAGGCGTCGCGGCTGACCAGTGAGTGAAAGCGGCGCGACAGTTCGCCCTCTTCGGCGTCGGGAAACGCCTCCATCAAAGATTCGGCGGTCAGCAGTCCCAGCACGCGATCGCCCAGGAATTCGAGGCGTTCGTTATCTTTTATCTTACGCGCACCCTCGGCGACGCTGGCGTGCGTCAGCGCCACGTCCAGCAGTTCCGGGTTTTGAAAGGTATAGCCCAGGCGCGCCTGCAAGGCGTCGATGGCTTTGATACGCGCGTTCATGGGCTGCGTTTACAGCACCGCCCCGGCTACGAAAAGACCATTTTCGCTTCGGCCTCCGAAATGCCCCTTGCATTTCGGCAAGCGCGACTGCGCGCCCGAGCAGATGCGAGACAGGTCGCGCGGCGTCTGAGCACTAAACCAGCGTCTTGAAGAAGCGTTCCCAGTTGAAGTTCAGCCAGGTCCAGGGCTTCCACAGCGATGAACCTTCCTTCCACGACATCAGGATAAAGACGGCGCGGCCTTCCAGGTTTTCTTCCGGAACGAAGCCGACACCCGAATCATAGGGATCGTCCGGCGAGAAGCGGCTGTCCAGCGAGTTGTCGCGGTTGTCACCCATGACGAAGTAGTGGCCCATCGGCACGGTGAAGACACCGGTGTTGTCGGCGCGGCCGTCCTGGACCATGTCCTGCATCTGGTGGACACGGCCGTTCGGCAGGAACTCGCGTTGCAGGTTCGCCGTGCCCGCCGGCGCGTCCGACGCCTGGACTGTGCCCATATTGGTGAAAGGCACCGGCTGGTCGTTGATATAGAGCTGATCGCGCTTCATCTGGACGCGATCGCCCGGCAAGCCGACAACGCGTTTGATATAATCGACCTTGGGGTTCGACGGCAGCTTGAAGACCACAACGTCGCCACGCGTCGGCGCCTTATTGAAGATACGTCCTTCGATGAACGGCACGGCTACGGGGAAGGAATATTTCGAAATCCCGTAATTCCATTTCGATACGATGATGTAATCGCCCTGGTACAGGTTGGGCTCCATCGACGCCGACGGGATGGTAAAGGGCTGGAACAGGAAGGTGCGCAGGAACATGACCAGGATCAGGGCCACGGCCACGACGCCGAAGATCTCCTTGGCTTCCTCGATGGCCGACTGCTTAGCCGGCGGCTCTGAGCCGTCGCTGCCATCGTGGCTATCGTCGCTTGCGACCTCATCGACCGAGGGCGCGGCATGCGCGTGCGCAGCATGGGTTACGCCCTGATTCAGGTTCGAGTCGTCACGCGATGTCGTCATTTACGCCAGCCCCATAATTATGCGCGCGCCCGTCACTTCGGGCTTGCCTTAGGTTTTTTCCGGAAACATCCCCCGTTCCGTCTTTTGAACCACGTAATCGTGCATTATGGCAAGGGCAAGACAGTTTTTTGTCAGCCCACGCCTTGGTGGATGATCTTTTCGTAATCTTCCGAAGCGATAGGCCAAATAGTGGGAAGCCGGCTTTTTGACATATCGTGAACCTAACGCGCCTCGATCAGCGCATAGGCCGTGGCGTAAGGGTCTTCGTCGCTCAGCGACAAATGAATATGCGCCTCCTTACCATCAGGCAGCAGGCCGCGCAGGGTATCGGCCGCCCCACCGTGCAGCAGGACGCGCGGCTGGCCCAAAGGCCCCGTCACCACTTCGATATCGACATAGAAGAAGCCGCGCACGCCCGTGCCAAACGCCTTTGCCACGGCCTCCTTGGCGGCGAAACGCTTGGCCAGGCTAAGATCGGTGCGCGCTGCCTTTGCGGCGTGCGCCTGTTCGTCCGGCGTATAGATACGGTTGAGAAAGCGATCGCCGAACCGGTCGACGGACTGTTTGATGCGGCGCGCATCGCACAGGTCGATGCCGATGCCAATGATCATGTCAAATGATCCCGGCGCTGGGCGTCCATCAACTCGCGCATGCGTTTAAGGGACGCTTCCAGCCCGACGAAGATGGCTTCGCCGATCAGGAAATGGCCGATATTCAGTTCGCGGATCTCGGGGATGGCGGCGATGAAGGGCACGGTGTCGTAATCGATGCCGTGACCGGCATGAACTTCGATACCAAGCTTATGCGCCTGTTGCGCCGCCGCCTGCAACCGCTTCAATTCGTTCTTAAAAACATCGTCCTGTTTCTCGCGGAAGGCGTCGCACAGGGCCCCGGTATGGAATTCGACCACCGGCGCGGAGACTTTCGCCGCCGCCTCGACCTGGGCCGGATCGGTGGCGATGAACAGGGAGGCGCGGATGCCGGCGCGGTTGAACAGGCGCACGGCCTCGCCCACCGGCCCGATCTGACCAAGGACATCGAGCCCGCCTTCGGTCGTGCGCTCCTGGCGGCGCTCCGGCACCAGGCAGGCGGCGTGCGGCATCAGCTTGAGCGCCATGCCGACCATCTCGTCGGTCACCGCCATCTCGAAATTGAGCGGCTTGCCGTGACTGTCGCAGACCTTTTTCAGCGCCAGCACATCGGCATCGACGATGTGGCGGCGGTCTTCGCGCAGGTGCGCCGTGATGCCATCGACGCCCGCGGCGATCGCCAGTTCAGCGGCGCGCACCGGATCGGGGGCATGGCCGCCGCGCGCATTGCGCACAGTGGCGACGTGATCGACATTGAGGCCTAGGCGGATGTAGGTCATGCCTTGGCGAGCCTCCGGCTGCCGGGGTCCTCGACCGGGATGGCGGCCAGTTCTGGCGGCAGCTTGTCTGCCGGATAGGCCGGCACTTCCAGGCTGGCCAGGGCGATCAGCGGCACGCCGACATCGGCCTTGCCCCCGGAACGGTCGACGATGCAGGCGGCGGCCACGACATCGCCGCCGGCCGCCTTGATGGCTTCGATGCACTCACGCGACGACAGGCCAGTAGTGACAATGTCCTCGACCATGACGACGCGGGCGCCGGGCTCGATATGGAAACCACGGCGAAACTTGAACTGGCCGCCCTCGCGCTCGACATAGATCGACGGCACTTTCAGGTGACGCGCGGTTTCATAACCGGGAATGATACCACCAACAGCTGGTGATACGGCGACATCGACCGCGCCAACCTGGGCTGTGATCTTCTCAGCCAGCGCCTTGCACAGGCGCTCACAGCGCGCCGTGTCCATGAAGACGAGGTTCTTCTGCAGGAACATCGGCGAATGCAGCCCGCTCGACAACACGAAATGGCCGGTGCGCAGGGCATTGGCGGCACGGAATTCGTTGAGCACATCGTCGTTGGTCATAGCTGCCGCATCCTATCTCTAACACACGGCGCTTTAGACACATATCCTTGGCTGGATCAAGTTCATAATATTCAAGAAGCTATTAAGTCTTTTCTAAACTTACCAAGCCGCAGTAGAGACCAAAAATTCCACGCAGTCAAAGAGGCAACCCAAGTGACAAAAATATAATCAATGTTCGAAAATTCTGGCCATGAAAAACCGTTATTTGCAAAGAGAATTACGTAGTCCAGAAAAATAACAACTGGAGATAAGAAACATAGCCAAATCACCGCCATATTTGATATATTACGAGCTTTATAGCTTTTCGCTCCAGAATCCCCGCCAACTTTAAAAAATCTATGCATATCAGATATTTCGCTGCTATCTTCTATACGCCTCAAAGTTCGATTTAATAAACCAATCTGCATATCATGGTGTCTATACAAAGAAATAAAGTAATAAGACACCATAGGAATTATTGCGCCAACGATATAACCCAAGTATCCCGAACTATCAAAATTCGAACTTGCTCGCGCAGCGATATACCCGGCTGTAAATGTTACAACAGTCTGTATATGAGCCGTATTAATTGAAGCACGCGCAATAACTCTAGAGTTCAGTTCTGATTGCAGCCCAGAAAATAGTGTTTTCTCGTCGATCATACTACCCGCGCATCCTGTCGACGCTTTCGATCATCTGTGACGCCCGAAGCGCCGCCGAGATATTGGTGATATGGCGGGCATCCATGACTTCGATATCGAAATCGATCTCGAGATAGTCCATCTGCTTGGGCGCGATATGGATGTCGACGATATTGCCCTTGGCCTCGCCGATCAGCGTGCACGCCTGGCCCAGGACGCCCGGTTTGTTCTGCATGGTCACACGGATACGCGCGACACTTAAGGTGTTCTTTTCGGCGTTGAGCGTCCAGTGCAGGTCGATCCAGCGGTCCTTTTCGGCCTCCAGGGCTTCGAGGGTTTCGCATTCGATCGAATGCACATGACAGCCGTCATCCTCGACAATGCCGATAATGCGGTCGCCCGGCACGGGATGGCAGCAGCGCGAGAAGATGACGCGCTGCCGTTCCGACAGGGCCGAACCGCGCACGAAGGCCTGGCCGCCCTCACCGTCCCGGATGCGCGTCAAGGTCTCAGTTGACAGGCGCAACGGCATCTTCAGACCGGGGAAGATGGCTTCGAGGATCTTGACCGGCGGAATCTTGCCGCGTCCGCACAGCTCCATCAGTTCGTCTTCGGTGGCGACGTTGAAGCGTTCCAGCGCCGGCCGCCAGCTGATGTCGTCGATCCGCTTTTCGACCTGGGCGGCGGCGCGCATCAACGCGGTGCGGCCGACGGTGACGAAATCATCGCGTTCGCGCTGCCGGATGTGGCGGCGAATCGCCGACCGCGCCTTGCCCGTCACGGTCAGCGAGAACCAGTCCTGGTTGACCCGTGCCTCATGGCCGTTCAGGATTTCGACCTGGTCGCCGTTCTGCAGCACGGTGCGCAGCGGCCGGTG
The DNA here is from genome assembly GCF_017875235.1 of Asticcacaulis solisilvae. Taxonomy (GTDB): domain Bacteria; phylum Pseudomonadota; class Alphaproteobacteria; order Caulobacterales; family Caulobacteraceae; genus Asticcacaulis; species Asticcacaulis solisilvae_A. The sequence continues at coordinate 365,651 of NZ_JAGGMI010000002.1, forward strand.
TTCGCCATTGATCAGGCAGCCGATGGCCGTTTCCCCGACCTCGGTGTGGACCGCGAAGGCGAAATCGAGCGGCATGGCGCCGCGCGGCAACGAGATCAGCTTGCCCTTGGGTGAGAAGACGAACACCTGGTCGGTGTACATCTCCATCTTGGCATGTTCGACCCAGTCTTCCGAATCGCCGCCGCTTTCGGCAATCGAGACGATGTTCCTGAGCGAATTCATCGGGTTGCGGCCGCCATCGGCCGTCGCCGCCTCTTCGTCGAAGCCGTAGGTCTGGTTCTTGTAGCCCCAGTGCGCGGCGACGCCCTCTTCGGCGATGCGGTCCATCTCCTCGGTGCGGATCTGCATCTCGATCCGCGTGCCCTTGTGTCCCACCACCGTGGTATGGAGCGACCGGTAGTTGTTGGCCTTGGGTGTCGAAATGAAGTCCTTGAAACGGTCCTGCACGCACGGCCAGACGCGATGGAGGATGCCTAAGGCACGGTAGCATTCGTCGACATCGCTCATAACGACGCGGAAGGCGTAGATGTCGGAAAGCTGAGCAAAACCAATTGATTTACGCTGTAACTTCTTCCAGATCGAATAGGGCGACTTTTCGCGCCCCAGGACGCGGGCGAAGATGCCGCCCTTTTCGAGCTTGCCGGCGATATCGCGCGCGATGGCGCGGATGGCGTCGCCCTTCTCTTCCCGCATCTCTTTCAGGCGCAGGATGATGGCGGCGTGCGCCATCGGATTGATATGCGAAAACGCCAGGTCCTCAAGCTCGGTCGCGAACCGGTTGCAACCGATCGAGCGCGCCAGCGGGGCGTAGACTTCCAGGGTTTCGCGCGAAATCCGCTCGCGCTTTTCCGGCGCCACGAAATGCAGGGTCCGCATATTGTGCAGGCGGTCGGCCAGCTTGACCAGTAGGACGCGGATGTCCTTGGAAATGGCCAGGATGAACTTACGCAGGTTTTCCGACTGCTTGGTATATTCCGATTGCAGCTCAAGCCGCGTCAACTTGGTGACGCCCTCGACCAGGCTGGCGATCTCGTCGCCGAACTTCGACGCAATCTCTTCGCGCGTCGCCGGCGTATCCTCAATGGTATCGTGCAGAAGCGCCGTGGCGATGGCCGCCGCGTCGAGCTTGTAGTCGGTCAGAATGCCGGCGACCTCGATCGGGTGCGCGAAATAGGGATCGCCCGAGGCCCTGAGCTGCGCCCCGTGCATGCGCATGGCGTAGACATAGGCGCGGTTGAGCAGCGCCTCATCGACGGTCGGGTCGTATGCCGCGACGCGCTCGATCAGCTCGACCTGACGCAGGAATTTCGGCCGGTTGGCCGCCATGACCTTGGCCGGATCGCTGCCGACATCGGCCACAGAATTGCCTCCACCGGACGGCGGCGTTGTTACGGCAATCTGTTCACCCTCTGCGGACATTCACGAAACCTTGGCCTGATGCGGAACTGGAAAGATCGACTGTCTCACGCATGCGCGAAACAACCAAACAAAAAAGGCCCGGGAAGCATGCCCCGGACCTTCTATATATTCTCTTACCCGGAACGTTTTTAGTAGCGTTCCTCTTGACCGCCATCGCGGTCGGATTGCAGGGCGCGGATCAGGTCGCCTTCCGACATTTGCTGGTGCGCCGGATCGGCCAGCAGGGCCAGGGTTTCGGCTTCTTCCTCGGCCTCGGTGCGTTCGTCGACGCGCTGCAGCGACGCGATCAGGCTTTCGGTCAGCGTGTTGGGCGCCAGGACGCCGTCGGCGATTTCACGAAGCGAAACAACCGGGTTCTTGTCGTTGTCGCGATCGACCAGGATGGACGAGCCGCTGGAGATGGCGCGGGCGCGATGGGCGGCCAGGAGAACGAGGTTGAAGCGGTTGTCGATCTTTTCGACGCAATCTTCGACGGTGACGCGAGCCATACGGTTCCCTTTGTCTGAACGTAAAGCGCGCCGTCGCCCTAAGAGATTCCTCCTGGGGCCCGGCGCAAGGCAGATAACAATTGCCGCCTCTCTACTCTTTCGCCTCACTGAATACAAGAAAATCCTGCGTGAGCGACATCAGGTGTGATCCGCCCTCCATTGACTCGCCCGCTTCAGAGCCCTAAGGGCTCGCCCCATGTCCATGCTGCCGAACCCAGAGACCAAATACCGCCCGTTTTCGCTGGGCGTCGACATGTCCGACCGGACCTGGCCGTCGAAGACGATCACCGCGCCGCCGCGCTGGCTGTCGACCGATCTTCGCGACGGTAACCAGGCCTTGGCCGATCCGATGGACGTCGAGAAGAAGATGATCTTCTTCAACCTGTTGCTGAAAGTAGGCCTCAAGGAGATCGAGGTCGGCTTCCCGTCGGCCGGGGCGACCGAATTCGATTTCGTGCGCAAGCTGATCGAGGAAAACCTGATCCCCGACGACGTCACGATCCAGGTTCTGACGCAGTCGCGCGAAGACCTCATCAAGCGTTCGTTCGAATCCCTGCGCGGCGCCAAGCAGGCCATCGTCCACCTGTATAACGCCACCTCGCCCCTCTTCCGCCGCGTCGTCTTCGGCATGGAAAAGGCCGATGTCCTGGCCCTGGCCGTCAAGGGCGCGACGCTTTTGCGCGACGAAGCGGCCAAGCAGCCGGAGACGCGCTGGTCGTTCGAATACAGCCCGGAGACCTTTACCGCCACCGAGCCGGAATTCGCGCTCGAGGTCTGTGAAGCCGTCATCAACGTGCTTCAGCCGACCCCGGACAACCCGCTGATCCTGAACCTCCCGGCGACCGTCGAAGTCGGCGGTCCGCACACCTATGCCGACCAGATCGAATGGTTTGGCCGCCACATCTCGAACCGCGACAGCGTCTGCATCTCGCTTCACCCGCATAACGACCGCGGCACCGGCACGGCCGCCGCCGAACTTGGCCTTTTGGCTGGCGCCGACCGCGTCGAAGGCTGCCTGTTCGGCAATGGCGAGCGCACCGGCAATGTCGATCTGGTGACGCTCGGCCTCAACATGTATACGCAAGGCCTGTCGCCCAAGCTCGACTTCTCGAACATGCGCGAAGTCGTCGAGACGGTCCAGTACTGCAACAACATCCCGGTCCACCCACGTCACCCCTATGCCGGCGAACTGGTCTTCACGGCGTTTTCGGGCTCGCACCAGGACGCCATCAAGAAGGGCTTCGCGGCCCACGAAAAGCGCAATGACGGCTTCTGGGAAATGCCCTACCTGCCGATCGATCCGGCCGATCTCGGCGAAAGCTATGAGGCGGTCATCCGCGTCAACTCGCAATCCGGCAAGGGCGGCATCGCCTGGGTGCTCGAGCAGGCGCATGGCCTGAAGTTGCCGCGCCACCTGCAGATCGACTTTTCGCGCCGCGTGCAGGAAATCACCGACGCCAGCGCCCGCGAGCTGTCGTCCGACGAAATCTGGAAGGCCTTCCAGGATGCCTACCACCTGGGCGGCGGCCGCTACGGCCTGATCGCCTATGAACAGGCCGCAGCCGTTCATTCGGGCACCCAGCGCACCTTCGTCGGCCGCATCGTCAAGGACGGCGCCGAAGCCTCGGTCATCGGCCACGGCAACGGTCTGATCTCAAGCGCCATCGAAGCGCTCAACGATCACTACGGCCTGGCGCTCGAAGTCCTCGACTACGGCCAGCACGCCCTGACCAAGGGTTCGCTCAGCCAGGCGGTCGCCTATATCGAATGCCGCACGGCTGACGACCGCCACGTCTTCGGCATCGGCATCGACGACGATATCGCCACGGCCAGCGTCAAGGCGGTCTTAAGCGCCGCCAACGGGCTTTAACCTTGCCTCGATAACCACATTCCCTTAATGTGTTAACGTGAGGGATCGGGGGGATCAGGCCGTGGACGGCAGCGATAGAGCCAGCAACAGGATCGAGGCAGAAGAACTGCCGCGCATTCTCAAGGAGACCGAGCGCCGCATCAAGCGCGGCGCCCTCGGTCACTGGCTGGCCACCAATACCCTTTCTAGTTTTGCCAACTGGTTCACCACACTGACCCTGATGGGCGGGTTCCTCGTCTCGGTGCTCGCGGCGATTCCAATCGTCCTGCCGGAATTCTACGGCCGGTATGAAACCCCGATCAACCTCGCCATCTTCATCCTGGCCAGCCTGAGTTCCATCCTATCGGTCTTTCAGACGGTCTTCCGCTGGAGCGAGCGCGCCCAGGTCCACCGCAGCGCCGCCAGCCATTACACCAATGCGAGGCGTCAGCTCGAAGTCCTGCTGATCCACGTGCCGTACAATGTCGATGAACTGGAAGACCTGCTGGTCCACCTGACACACCTCAGCGACACCACGCCGTCCGTGCCGGCTGGAATCTGGAAACAAGCCGTCCGCGCCACCCGCGAGTAACCTAATGTGACCTGCGATAGTCCGACGGCCGGCGGAAACCGTGCGCCCAGGCACCCGCCTTCGCCTTTTTTGCGGCGACCTCATCGGCGACATAGCGCGTCGAATAGCGGCGATAGGCGACCGCATAGCCGCTGCGCACCATTTCGCGGCCAAGATCGCGGCCGTCGGACAGGCGGCAGACGGCGACAACCCGCCCATAGGCGTCGATATCCTGCCGGACGCACGCCACGGACTGGCCTTTGACGAGCTGCCGCAAATGTTGAAGCGCCGCTTGGCCGCACTTCATCCGGCCGCAGGTCTGGCGGTACTCGAAGGCATCGACGCCGAACAAACGCACCTGCCGCCCATTGACCGTCAGACTATCGCCATCATCAACATGCACCCGACCGCGCAAGGTCTGCGCCGTCGCGGGTTGCGTGACCGTCAGCACACATAGGGTAACCCAAAGTGATCGCAGACATGTAAGCCGGGCGGTTGCCATTATGCCGCAAAGCCGGTAATGCGCCGCCATGTTCACATCCTTCGCCCAAAATCACGTGCTGATTCAGCTCGATATTCTGTCCAAGCTTATTTGGGCTTGCAAGGCTGTGCGCATTAACCTGCGCAAACACAAGGGCGCATAGGAACCATCTCCGCCGCCCGCTTCTTCAAACGGGCGCGACATAATTCTCGATCAGGCGCCCCTCCTCCATCCGGTTTCCTGACATGAGCGCATCTCCCCAGACACAAAACGGCCCAGCCTCCTGGCTCAATACCTGGGGCGGCTACATCATGGCCGGACTCGGCGCCTTTCTGTTCGCCAGCAAGGCCATCTGGATCAAGCTCGCTTATGAATACGATATCGACGCCTCGACACTGCTGACCCTGCGGCTGGTGCTGGCGACGCCCTTCTTCGTCATGGGCGGCGTCCTGACCTGGTTGCGCAACCGTAGGCTGGGTATCGAGGGCCCGCCCCCTGTGCGCACCCGCCCGGATCTCTACGCCAAGGCGCTGGCGGTCGGCGCCCTGGGCTACTGGTTCGCCAGCTATACGGACTTCGAAAGCCTGACGACCCTGTCGCCGGAATTCGAGCGCCTAATCATCTTCACCTATCCCCTGTTCGTCATTCTGTTCGGTGCCCTCTTCTTCGGACAGGCCTTGCGCGTCAACGCCTTATGGACCTTTGCCATCGCTTATGCCGGCATCGGCCTGATCTTTGTCACCGACCTGCAAACCCACGGTTCCGCCATAGTTGCTGGCACCCTGTGGTGCATGGCGTCGTCGGTATCGTTCGCGCTCTATCTGTTGCTGGCCAAGCCCTTAATCGCCCGCCTGGGCCCGTCGTTGTTCACCTCATGGGCCATGAGCGGCGCGGCCATCGCCACCTTCGCGCACTTCTTCTTGACCCACAGCGTCAGTGATGTGGTCCTGAGCGCGCCATTAATGTGGCTGGTGCTGGGGCTCGCCATCGGTGCGACCGTGGCCCCCAGCTATCTGACCAACTTTGCTCTCAGCCGGATATCGTCCCAGGCCAATGCCGTCATCAGCTTCATCAATCCCGTCTTCACCTTAGGCATGAGTGTCCTGATTCTGCGCCAGAACGCGACCCTGGCCGATCTTGGCGGTACCTTGCTGGTCGTCACCGGCGTCGGTCTCTACACCTGGCTGGACCAGCGCGCCAAACGGGTTCAATCCTCCTCAGCCATGGGATGAGCATCCATACCTATTTCAGCTTTTTTCCATAGATCTAAAGCTGTTTCCTTAACAACTGGATGAAGCCAACCCGGAAGGATTTCCGCCACGGGCCCCATGACGAAGGCGCGCTCATGGGCGCGTGGATGCGGCAGCATAATACTGTCCTCATCCATAATTGTCCGGCCATAGGCAATAAGATCGAGGTCTAAAACCCTTGGTGCATTCCGTTTTTCGCGTACCCGCCCGGCAGTGTATTCGATTCCATGCAGGAGACTTAGAAGTGCGGCGGGCGAAAGCTCTGTCTTGACTTGTATAACCGCGTTCACGTACGGCGGGTCCGAAGTATCGGGCCAGGCGAGCGACCGCCAAAGAGATGAAATTCTGTTAACAAGCAGTCCCCGCTCCTGCAATGTCTTGACAACATGCGCAAAAGCGCGCGATGCAGACTGACGCTCGGGGAAAGCAGTGGCGGACGGCAGGTTGGAACCGTAGGCAATGAGAATTGCCGCGTTGTCGTCGTCGCATGGCCTGGGCGAAATTTGAGCCATATTTCTTTGAAAGCTATTGGAATGAGTTTCTACCCGACGGATCGTATCGCGCTTTTCATCGACGGTGCCAATCTTTATTCCGCCGCTAAAGCCCTCAACTTCGACATCGACTACCGCAAGCTTCTGGATGAATTCCGCAAACGCGGCATCCTGATCCGCGCCTACTACTACACGGCGCTGGTGGAAGGCGACGACTACTCGCCGATTCGCCCGCTGGTTGACTGGCTGGACTATAACGGCTTCGCCCTGATCACCAAGACCGCCAAGGAATATGTCGATAGCCAGGGCCGCAAGCGCTGGCGTGGCGACATGGATATCGAAATCGCCTGCGACATGATGGAAATGGCCGAACACGCCGACCATCTTGTGCTGTTTTCAGGCGACGGCGATTTCCGCCGACTGATCGAAGCCGTTCAGCGCAAGGGCGCGCGCGTCACCGTCGTATCGACCGTGAAGTCGTCGCCGCCCATGACTTCGGACGAACTGCGCCGCCAGGCGGACACCTTTGTCGACCTGGCCGACCTGGCCTCGGTCATCGGCCGTCCGCGCCAGCAGCAGAACAATCCGAAGTTCCCGCAGGATGATTTCGACGACGCCTAAAGCCTTATATCGTTTGAGAATCCCATTATGTGAGCGGTAACCTCACGGTTTCGTGGCTTTACCAATTCGCGTATTGCGTGTTTATTTATGCGGGGATTGTGGCGATGGAGGCAGGCGATGCACAGCATTGATCGGCTTTTCGGACAGGCAAATCAGGCGCGGCGGGACGGCCGCTATGCCGAAGCGCGCACCAGTCTTGACGCATTGATCCTTATCGCCCGCCGCCAGGCCAATGACATCCTGTGGGCGCAGGCGCTGACGGTGAAGGCCCAGGTGGAATGCGACGACGATCACGCCGTCGCGGCCGTTCCGCTTTACGAAGAAGCCGTCAAACTCTATCGCCAGACCTCGGACGTACTGGCCCTGGCCTCGACCCTGCGCCATCTCGGCGACACCTATCAGACCTGCGAAGAGTATGATGAGGCGTCGTCGCGCTACGAGGAAGCGCTGACCATCTATCAGGCGGTCGGCGATGAGGTCGAAGACGCCTCGCCGACGCCGGACAACGATCTGCGCCAAGCCTTGGCGCAGTGCCGCAATGCCTGGACCTATCCGGACCAGGCCAGCTAAGCTCTTCCAGCTAAATTATCCCTTATCCCGCATCAGTCGCGCCTTGTCGCGCTGCCAGTCGCGCTTGGCTTCGGTCTCGCGCTTATCGTGGATCTTCTTGCCCTTGGCCAATGCGACCTCAAGCTTCACCAGGCCCTTGTCATTGAAGTACATCTTCGTGGGGATCATGGTGTAGCCGTCGCGCTGTACCGACGCCATTAGCCGGCCGATCTCCTTGCGGTGCAGCAGCAGCTTGCGCACGCGGCGCGGCTCGTGATTGAAGCGGTTGGCCTTCGAATAGATCGGGATATCGGCATTGACGAGCGCGATCTCATCGCCGTTTTCGATGCTGACATAGGATTCGGCGATATTGGCGCGGCCCTGGCGCAGCGACTTGACCTCAGTCCCGGTCAGCACGATGCCGGCCTCGATCGGGTGTTCAAGGAAGTAGTCGAAGCGTGCGCGCCGGTTATCGGCGATCACCTTGTAATTGGAAGCGTCTTCGTTGGCCATGGGAGTCGTAGATAAGTCAGGCCGGCTCCGGTACAAGACCCGCCAGCGCCATGGCGTCCTCGACCAGCGGCCGGACGGCCTGGCTGCACGGCGTGATCGGCAGGCGGACCTCTTCGGTGCAAAGTCCTAAGCGGCTCATGGCGTACTTGGTCGGCGACGGCGAGGAATCGGCGAACAGGACCTTGTCGAGCGTGATCAGCTTGTCCTGCCACTGGCGCGCCGTTTCATAGTCGCCCTGGGCAGCGGCATTGTAGAGGGCGACGCAGGCCGCCGGCGCGACATTGGACGTCACCGAGATCACGCCATGACCGCCGTGCGCCGAATAACCCAGGAAGGTCGGATCATCGCCCGAGATGTAGGCAAACGGCTTGTCGATCATCAGGCGCATATGGCTCAGGCGGTCGATGTCGCCCGTGGCGTCCTTGATGCCGACGATATTGGGCAGCCTGGCCAGGCGCGCGACCGTATCGTTGCTCATATCGACGACGGTGCGGCCGGGAACATTATACAGCAGAACCGGGATCTGAACGGCGTCGTTGATCGCCTTGAAATGCTGATAGAGTCCTTCCTGCGAAGGCTTGTTGTAGTATGGGGCGACGACCAGCACGGCGTCGGCGCCGACGGTTTTGGCGTGATGCGACAGCTCGACCGATTCGGCCGTGTTGTTCGACCCGGCGCCCGCGATTACCTTTACCCGGCCGGCAACGCGCTCGACGCACAGGCGGACGACCTCCTTGTGCTCGTCAAGGCTGAGCGTCGAGGTCTCGCCCGTCGTGCCGACCGGCACAAGACCGTGCACGCCCGCGGCGATCTGGTGCTCTATCAGCGCCTCGAAAGCTTTATAATCCACCTTGCCGTCGCGAAACGGCGTGACCATGGCGGTAATGACGCCCTTGAACGGCGGGGTTTGCCTTGCGTTACTCATTCCTTAACCAGTCCTGCACACAGTCGTTGCCGCAGACAGCCTTCGCTTAGTCAACGTGATGAAAACGTGATCATTTTGCGCAAGGTGTGTCTTTCGATCATCGCAGATCGAAGATTATATCGAATTTAGCCTTAAGCCCGCCGGGCTTTGGCTGCAATGTCTTTATAAAAAGAAACTATGGCCTATAGTCGGTTAACGACGGGCCTGAATACACCGCGTAAGAATTGGCTAGGGACTAAAACCGGCATGAAGCTTAATCTTCCAGATCGCGTCCAGACGCACGCGACGGCACCGCGCCCCTTGTGGCGCAAGGCCGCGCTCATCCTGACCGTCAGTGCCGCGGGCCTCATTGGTCTTGGTCCCGTGTCGGCGCAGGACGTCCCTTCCCCGGCGCCTTCGGCCCAGAACACGATGGCGACGCCGGACACGTCCCAGCCCTATCAGCCGTCGCTGATGTCGGCCGAGGATATCGAGACGCTGGAAAGCGCGCTTGAACTGGTGCGCACCAAGAATTTCGCCGCCGCCGATTCGATGAAGTCGTCCCTAAGCAATCCGGTCGCGCGCAAGATCATTACCTGGGCCATTATCAATAACGACGGCCAGAATATCTACAGCTTCGCCGCGCTTGATGGCGCGCGCCGCGACCTGTGGGGCTGGCCGCGCGAAACCAAGCGCCAGATCGCCGCCGAAAAGATGATCGGCCTGTCGGGCATGTCAGGCCAGCAGATCGTCGACTGGTTCAACGGTTCGCCGCCCGAGACACTCGAAGGCGCGGTCGCCCTGATCAACGCCCAGCAGGCCGTCGGCAATATCGAGGAAGCCTCGCAACTGGCCAAGACGTGGTGGCGGACCAAGACCTTCGACGCCATGGGCCAGGCCAACTTCCAGCAGGCCTTTGGCCGCTACCTGACGCAGGATGATACGATCGCCCGCGTCAACTGCCTGATCATCAATACGCAGTCGGGCTCCAGCCAGGCAATCCGCGACCTGCTGCCATACGTCAACGATCACACACGCGCAGTCGCCAACGCGGCCCTGGCCCTGCGCACGGGTGCTGCTGGCAGCGACGCCCTCTATACCTCGGCCCTGGCCTTGGATCCACGCAACAAGGCCCTGGCCTTTGCCCGCGCCAAATACCTGTCCGGCAAGGGGCTTGAACCTTTAGGTTACCCGATCCTGGGCGACCTTCCGCCAGCCTCAATGAGCCCCGAAGCCGCAAGCCAGCTCTATAGTTTGCGCCTCGCCTACTTCAAATCGGCGCTGAAGGCCAAGGACTACCGCGCCGCCTATAACGCCATGAAGGGCGGCGGTTTCGAGCCCGGCGAAAGCAAGGCCGAGGCCGAGTTCTTCGCCGGCTGGATGGCGCTGCTCAAGCTCAACGACACCAATGCCGCCGTCGAGCACTTCCATAATCTCGCCACTGCCGGCACCTCGCCGATTACGCAGGGCCGTGCCAACTACTGGCTGGGCCGCGCCTATGAAAAGCGTGACAATCCCGGCCTGAACGGCATCAATCCTGACCGCACCGAGGCCGAGAAATACTACGCCAAGGGCGGCCAGTACATCTACGCCTTCTACGGTCAGCTGGCGGCGGAAAAGGCCGGCGTCAAGACCATAACCGTCGGCAAGGACCCGATCCCAAGTGCCGCCGATCGCCAGCGCTTTGAAAGCCGCGACACTATCCGCGCCGCGCGTATCCTGGCCAGCATCGGCCAGATCGACATGTTCCGCCAGATCGTCCTGGCGACCAGCCTCGTCCTGCCCAATGCCGAGGAAGAGGCGCTGCTGGTCGACCTGACCGCGCGCTACGATACCCAGTTCATAGCCATGAAGGTGGCGCGCAACTCGATGCAGCGCGGCTTCTACCTGCCCGAACGCGCCTATCCGTTGCGCGCGGTACCAGACGTCCCGTCGCCGGAAAAAGCTTTCGTTCTGGCTATCACGCGTCAGGAATCGGGCTTCGACCCCAAGGTGCGCAGCCACGCCAATGCGCGCGGCATGATGCAGCTTATCCCGTCGACGGCGCGCGCCGTCGCCCGCCGTCTGGGCGCAAGCTACAACGATTCAAGGCTTTATGAGCCGGAATTCAACATGTCTCTCGGCGCCTATCACCTGGGTGAGTTGGTGACGCGCTTCGACGGCTCCTACATCATGGCCGCCGCCAGCTATAATGCCGGCCCCAGCCGCATGTCGAAGTGGGTTTCCGACTGCGGAGATCCGCGCGGCCCCAATGGCGATCCCTTAAGCTTCATCGAATGCCATCCGTTCAACGAAACCCGCAACTACATGATGCGGGTAACGGAAAACGTCCACGTCTATCGCGCCCGTCTCAACGGCGGCAGCGCGGCGTTGACGCCGTGGGCGGATGTCCAGCGCGGCCTGCCCGCCCCGATCGTCAATACGCCGGATGACGGCGAAACCGGCACGATCGGCGGCGATGGCGATGGTCCGATGAGCTATCTCGATTATCAGAAGGCCGAAGCCCAGAATACGGCGCTCGCCGCCAGCTTGGCGGCAGCCGCGGCGGTTGAACCGGTAAAGCCCAAGGCAACGGCCAAGAGCAAGCGGGCCAAGAGTACCAAGGCCAAGGGCAAGACCAAGAAGGCTGCGACCAAGAAGACGAAGAAAAAGCGGAGCTAGGCGGCCTTCCCCCTTCCGTCCGCTTCGCGTCCACCTTCCCCGTTTACGGGGAAGGTGGCGCGGTGCGCAGCGCCGTGACGGAAGGGGGACTTCAGATGTCAGGCCAACGGAATGGCGTTCTAAAGAGCGCGGCCACTCAAATCATCAACGGCGCGGCGGCCAGTTGCAGATGCAGGGTCCCGTCGCGCCGGGTCAGCTCGCCCGACAGATTAAAGACATCACGCAAGGTCCCGCCATTGAAGACATTTTCCGGCGGACCGCTGGCGGCGACGTGGCCATCCTTGAGCAGTACGACATTGTCGGCGAACTGTGCTGTCAGCGGCAAGTCATGCAGACTGACGATCACAGTCGCCCCTTCCGCTGCCTTTTGCTTCAGCCGGATCAGGACATGGCGCTGCCAGGCAGGATCGAGCGCCGTCAAAGGCTCGTCGAGCAGGTAGACATCCGCCCGCCCCGCCAGGACCCGCGCCATCAGAACCCGCGCCCTCTGCCCGCCCGACAGGCTGAAAACGCCGCGATCGGCGACATCCTTCAGGCCCAGCGCGGCCAGTTCCTCATAAGCGCGCTGACGCGCCATCTCCGGCGCCAGGTGCAAGGCGCCGAGCGCCGCAACATCGACCGCCGCCAGATCCCAGGCGATGGTCCGCTCCTGCGGTATGTAGGCGATATGATCGGCGCGCCGCTGGGGCGTCATGCGCGCCACATCCGCACCATTCAACGAGACATTTCCAGTATTTACCGGCAGGAGCGCGGCCACGGCCTTAAGCAGGGTCGACTTGCCGGCGCCGTTCGGCCCCGCCAGGACATGCAGTCCTGGCGCAAAGCCGGTCGATATGCGGTCCAGCACCAGCCGGCCGCCCAGTTGCACGCTTACCAGATTGAGTTTCAGGGTCATGATCTAATCCTGCATCCAGCTGCGCGCGCTTTTCCAGGCGATGACGGCAAAGAGTGGCGCGCCAATCAGCGATGTCAGCACGCCCAGGCGGATGTCGCCCGATGCCGGCACCAGCCGCACCAGCCCGTCAGCGATCAGCACCATGACGCCACCTGCCAGCGCAGATGGCCAGATCAGGCGGAACGGGTCCTTGACGCCCATGGCGCGGACGAAGTGCGGCGCCGCCAGGCCGACAAAGCCGATGACGCCCGAGACCGCGACCGCCAGGCCCGACAGGATACCGGCGGCGAGAATAATCACTTGCCCCAGCCGCGCCATATTGATGCCCATCGACCGCGCCGTCTCATCGCCAAGCGTCAGGAAGCGCAGGCCACGTCCCAGTTTCCAGCTTAAAAGGCTGGCCAGCCCAAGGCCGATGATGCACAGGCCAGCGTCTTCCCAGGTGCGATTCTCGACCGAGCCCATGGTCCAGCCCAGAATCTCGGCCGTCGTCACCGGCGATGGCGACAGGTTGAAGACCAGTGCCATCAGCGCGCCGCACAACGCCGTCAGGCCGACACCCAGCAGGATCAGTGACTGGCGCTGCGGAAAACGCGCCGTGAACAGCAACAGCACGGCGGCGATAATGACCGCGCCTGCAAGCGCAAAGCCTTCGACGGCAAACGGCGTCAGGCCCAGGCCGACCACGATGGCCAGAGCCGCCCCTAGCCCAGCGCCCGACGACACCCCCAATATGCCGGGTTCGGCCAGAGGATTGCGCAGCAGACCCTGCATCAGGGCGCCGCTCATGCCGAGCATGGCGCCGACCAGGAAGGCGGTGATATTGCGTGGCAGGCGGATGTCCCAGACGATCTGGCCCGGCAGAGACTCCGGCCGCGTGACGGCGTCGATCCATAGCCGCAGCGGCATGGGCACATCACCGAATAGCAACAGGAACGCGATCAGCACCACGGCTGTGGCCGCCAGGGACAGGTTGAGGGTGCGGGCCGACAAATGCATAGCCTACCTTATCGTCGTCATGGACAGCGCCTGCAGGTCATAGGCGGCGTGCCAGGCGCTGCAGGCTATGGCGGTCGCTGGAACGGTGAAATGCGGCGTCCGTTCAATGGCCTTGCGCACCAGCGGATGGCGGCCCGGCACGCGGCGCATGGCATAGGCGTCGTCATAGAAGCCAAGCGCGAAGACATCCGGCTTGAGGCTTAGGAGAACCTCGGGCGACAGAAAGTAGAAGCCCTTGGTCTGGCTTTCCATGCGGAAGGACAGGCGCGTCAGGAAGTCGCCGGTGAAGGTGTCGGGTCCGGCCGTATAGCCGCCCGGCGTGTAGTAGAGGACGCTACGTCCCAGACCGATCGGCCGAATGGCGTCCATGGCGGCATGAAAACGCTGGACTTCGGCCTGCGCGGCCCGGGGTTGGCCAAGCTCCGCGCCGATGCGCAACAGCTCACCTTCCGCCTGATCCAAGTTCTGCAAGTCATTTATCGTTATGACCTTTATGCCGCTCTTGGCGAGGCGGTCGAGCAGCTTGCGATCGCCACCCCAAGTCCGCACCACAACATCCGGCGCCAGGGCCAGGATGGCCTCGCTTTTGGAGGGCACGCGACGCAGCCCCCTGGCGCGGTCGCGATAGAAGGATTCCGGTAACTGCGCCCGCATCGACACGCCGACGATCTGGTCACGCGGGACCAGGCCCAGCACATACTGGTCGGCACACATATCAAGCGACACGACGCGCGGCGCTGCAATAGCGTGCGATGCCCAAAGCGCAATCAGCACAGCCAGCCAGCCCATATGTCGCGAGGCCTTTATCGCCACCGGACCCAATTCCCCTATCTGCACCCTATCCCTGAAAGAGACAGAGAAAGCTTCCATTTCCATTAAGCCAGATGCGCTATCCGCCCCGTCTACACTTGGACAGATGCTGCAAGCAAGTCGCGTGCCCGCGCCCACAAACCGCTTTACGCCAGCGCGGCAGGCGATTATGCCCAAGCCATGATCATTACCGACACCGCCACCACCTTGCGCACCCGCGCCTGGGCTGATTACGCGCTCATCGATTCCGGCGACGGCAAGAAGCTGGAACGTTATGGCGACTATCTGGTCGTGCGGCCCGAACCGCAATGCTGGTGGGCGCCGAAATACCCGGAGCTGTGGGATCGCGTCGACGCCACCTTCGATCCCGCCGGCGACGAGGACGAAGGCCGCTGGGCGTTCAACCGCAAGCCCGCCGAGCAATGGGCGCTGTCGTGGCGCGACGTCCGCTTCTATGGACGCTTCACCAGCTTCCGTCACCTCGCCTTCTTCCCGGAACAGGCTGCCAACTGGGAATGGCAGAGCGCCGCCTTGAAAGCCCGCCCCGGCGCACGCGTCCTGAACCTGTTCGGCTACACCGGCGTCGCCAGCCTGGCCGCCGCGGCAGCCGGCGCCAAGGTCACCCATGTCGACGCATCGAAAAAGGCCATCGGCTGGGCGCGCGACAATGCCGCCCTGTCGGAAATGGCCGACGCCCCCATCCGCTGGATCTGCGAGGACGCACGCAAGTACGTCCAGCGCGAGGTCAAGCGCGGCTCGAAGTACGAAGCCATCATCCTCGATCCGCCGAAGTACGGACGTGGCCCCACCGGCGAAGTCTGGCGCTTGTTCGAAGACCTGCCCGAGATGATCCATCTCTGCGCGCAGCTGCTGTCGGACGATGCCGCCTTCCTGCTGCTCAATGCCTATGCGGCGCGCGTGTCGGGCCCGGCCCTGGCGCACCTGCTGGCCGAAGCCGTAGGTCCCGCACGCGGCGGCACGGTCGATCACGGCGAACTGACCCTGATCGAGGACTCCAAACCGCCCAAGGGCATCAAGCCGTCGGCCGTCCAGCCGCGGGAAATCGGTTTGTCCTTCTTCGCGCGGTGGCAGCGATGATCAAGCAGATCACCTCGCTGACCAACCAGACGGTCAAGGACATCCGTGCCCTGCATATGCGGAAAGAGCGCGAAGCCACCGGCCGTTTCCTGTCCGAAGGCCTGAAGATCATTATCGACGCGCTTGATCAGGGCATCACGCCGCTGATCCTCGTCTATGGGGTCCACTCCGATCCTCACCCGCTACAAAAGCGCGCCATCGAGGAAACGCTGAAAGCCGGCGGCGAAGTCCTTGAGGTAACCCGCGAAATTCTTGAAAAGATTTCGCGCAAGGACAACCCCCAGATGGTCGTCGCCGTCTTCGCCCAGCGCGTCGCCACGCTCAAGGACATCGATCCCGACAGCAACGACGTCTGGGTCGCTTTGGAACAGGTGCGCGATCCCGGCAATCTAGGGACCATCATCCGCACGGCGGACGCGGCCGGTATCGGCGGCGTCATCCTGATCGGCGACTGTGTCGATCCGTTTTCGGTCGAAACCGTGCGCGCCACGATGGGTTCGGTCTTTGCCCTGCCGATCGTCAAGTGCACGCGCGAAGAATTCCTGGCCGATCGCGGCCGCTGGACAGGCTCGGTCGTCGGCACGCTTTTGACCGCCAGGCACGACCACCGTAGCGCGCCCTATCGCCGGCCGACCTTGATCGTCATGGGCACGGAACAATCGGGCCTGACGCCCGACATCGCAGCCACCTGCGACACCAATGTCAAGATCCCGATGCGCGGCCGCGCCGACAGCCTGAATTTGTCGGTTGCCACCGGCATCATGATCTACGCCGCGTGCGGCCTGTGAAAATAGGGCGTTTCAAGCCTGACCTGTTTCTCACCGGCATGGGGCTGGCCATTATCCTCGCCTGGCTCTTCCCCGGACCTGGCGCCGAAGGCGGCGCACTCCATCCGGAGATCCTGACCAAGGCCGCCATCGCCCTCGTCTTCTTCCTCAACGGCGCGCTTCTGTCGTTCGCGGCGCTCAAGGGCGGCGTCATGCGCTGGCGCCTGCACCTGATCATCCAGGGCACGACCTTCCTATTGTTTCCGCTGATCGGCGGCCTGTTCCTGTGGCTTTTCGGGCGCTGGATCAGCCCGGACCTCAAGATCGGTTTCTTCTACCTGTGCGCCCTGCCCTCGACCATTTCGTCATCGGTCGCCATGACAGCGGCGGCGCGCGGCAATGTGCCAGTCGCCATTTTCAATGCCGCAATATCAAGTCCTATCGGCATCTTCATCACGCCGCTGTGGATGAGCCTGATGCTTCAGACATCGGGACAAAGCCTCGACATCATTGCCGTTTTTCTCGACCTGACCCTGTGGATCATTGTGCCTCTGGTCGCCGGACAGCTGGCGCGGCCGTTGATCGGTACATGGTTGACCGCCCACAAAAAATGGGCGCAGGTCGCCGATCGCGGCTCGATCCTGCTTCTGGTCTACACCTCCTTCTGCGACTCGTTTGCCAAGAATGTCTGGGGCAGCGCATCGCTTCCCACCTTGTCGCTGACCATTGCGGCGACGCTCGGCCTGTTCTTTCTGGTGCTGTTCACTTTGTGGAAGCTATGCGATCGCGGCCATATTGATCACGCCGCCCGCTCTGCCGTCGTCTTCTGCGGCACCAAGAAGGGCCTGGCCGCCGGCATCCCCATGGCACACCTTCTGTTCGCCGGTCATCCGGGCCTGGGTCTGATCCTGCTGCCGATCATGATCTATCATCCGCTGCAGCTTCTGATCTGCACCCCGCTGGCCAATCGCTGGGCGAAAGAAACGGATGCTGTAACCCCTTAAATTAAAAAGAATTAAGGTCGCACGGGTTCATTTTGCATTCATAGTGCCGGCCATAGGCTGAAAGCGTTCAAGCTATCCAAAGGGGCAAACATGATTTCGAAACTGGCCAAACTGGCTATCGCCGCGGCACTGATGACGTCGCTTTCAGGCTGCGTCGTCGTTCTTGACGGCAAGGACGGCAGCTTCCATCATCACAAGTCAGACGACGACCATCAGCATCACGACGAAAAGCCCGCTGACGAAGTCGAAAAGACGGCGACCTGAAGACCGTCACCAAACGCACATACCAAGAAAGAATACCCCCAATGAAATCCCTCGCACTCAAACTCGCCGTCCTGGCCCTGGTCGCCACGTCACTGTCGGGTTGCATTATCCTGGCTTGATGCCGGTTTAAACAAACCATCCCTTAATCGCATTGCCCGCTTACCCCGGGCGAGCCACACTTCACGTTGAAAACAAAAGGATTGCGCACATGAAACGTCTGCTTGCCACCATCGGTCTCGGCTTTGTCGCGTCGGCCCTGTCTGCCTGCGTTCTGATCTAAGCGTAGGCGTAAGGCCCACCGCGTTCCAGCGCCCGTCCGTACGCCGGACGGGCGTGAATACGATCCAACCAGGCCCGGACATGCGGCCTGTCGCCAGCACCGGCGCGCGCAGCCGCTGCTTCAACCGGAAAGCTCATCATGATGTCGGCGGCGGTGAATTCATCGCCCGCGAACCATTCATGGTCGGTAAGCGTCTTTTCCCAGAAAT
Source organism: Asticcacaulis solisilvae (assembly GCF_017875235.1). Classification (GTDB taxonomy): domain Bacteria; phylum Pseudomonadota; class Alphaproteobacteria; order Caulobacterales; family Caulobacteraceae; genus Asticcacaulis; species Asticcacaulis solisilvae_A. The sequence goes on from NZ_JAGGMI010000002.1 coordinate 383,773, forward strand.
CGATATTGGCCTGAAGATTGGGCCGCACCATCAACTCCTCGATCTTTTCGGCGATTCGCGACGCGATGGGCCGCGCCAGCAGAGGCGTCTTGGTACGGATGCGGTCGACGACCAGCTTGAGCAGCAGGGGCTGCATGGCTGAACCTTCGGCATAGAACATCCAATAGGTAAAGGCGTTGCGCGCCCGGGTCTTGGGCTGGGGGATCAGCCCCGTGCCGTCATAGGTGTGCAGGATATAGTCCATGATCGCGCCGGTTTCGGCGATCACTTCGCCCTCGTCGGTGACGATGACCGGCGCCTTGCCCAAGGGGTGAATTTTTTTCAGTTCGGTCGGTGCCAGATAGTTGGCGTCTCGCTTATAGTGCTTGACGTCATAAGGGAGGCGCAGTTCTTCGAGCAGCCACAAGACGCGTTGCGAGCGTGAATTTTCCAGGTGATGAACGGTAAGCACGGCGCCTCCAAAAGCCTTTGTGCAAGTTATACGCTCAACATCAGATATGGATGCAATTATGTTCCGCGCGGTTTCGCGCGCGTCGTCGGATCGGCCTCACGCGGGTTTTCCGGCCAGACGTGACGCGGGTAGCGCCCCTTCATCTCGCTGCGCACTTCGGCCCAAGACCCGTCCCAGAAGGCGGGCAGGTCCTTGGTGATCTGGATCGGCCGATGCGCCGGCGAGGTCAGGGCCAGGGTCACGGGGATACGGTTAGGCCCAAGCGTCGGGTGAAGGGTGGTGCCGTAAAGCTCCTGGACGCGGACATCGACGCGCGGCCCGCCTTCGGCGCCGTAGTCGATGCGGATATTCGATCCCGTCGGCATGCGCAGCGTCTCGGGCGCCAGTTTATCGAGCGCCTTCTGCTGGTCGTAGGTCAGGATGTTGAGCAGCGCCTGATAGGTATCGTGGGTGCTAAGGGACAACATCGACTTGCCAGCGGCATAGGGGCCGAGCCAGCTCTCAAGCGTTGATAGCAGCGCGTCGTCGCCAAGATCCGGCCAGGTGTCATCCTGGCCGCGCAGGAAGGCAACGCGCTCACGAAACCCCCCAGCGCTCTCGGAAAATTTCAGCGCTTTCAGCCCCTTTTGCTGAATTTCTTCGGCTTCCGCATGAAGCAGAAGCTCCGGCGGGATCTGATTCAATGGCTTTGATGACAGGACCAGGGCGCCCAGCCGCACCTGCTCGAACGCCCGGAAGCGCCCATTGGTCTTTTCCAGCACCGGCCCCTTGCTGACCCGATCTGCGAACAGCGTCATCACTTCGGCTTCGGTCAGGGCCGCGCCCAACAGTATGCGGTCGCGGTTGGAGCCGCCGCCGAGATCGCCGACCGCCAGGAATTCGGCCCTGGCCAAGGGATCGTGCTCATCGACATAGGCGCCACGGCCATTGGCCATCAGGAATTCGCCCGGCTTGCCGCGCGCCCGCGCGATGCGTTCGGGGAAACATTCCGCCAGCAGATGATGTGACAGGACGCGCCCGCCTGCCCTGTTTGCCGTTTTGATGAGCGCGGACGCCTGCCGCGTCCAGTTGTCGGCCAGGCTGCGCGCCTGCGTGACCTTCGGCGAACGATCCTTGCCCAGGGCATCGAGGCGCAGGTCGAGATCGGTCGCCTTGCCGCCCACGCCGCTTTCCGACAGCAGGACGGCCAGTTGCGCACCCTGCGCCGCGGCACCGGCCTCGGCGGCCTTAAGCAGCATATGCGCCAGTCGTGGCGCCATCGGCAGTTGCGCCATCAGCCGGCCATGCGGCGTCAGGTCGCCATTGGTATCCAACGCTCCAAGCGCCCGGAGGAGTTTTACGGCCTCGTCCATCGCGGCTTTAGGCGGATGATCGAGCAGCGCCAGGCCTTCGGTCGACTTGGCGCCCCATAGCCGCAGCGACAGTGCCAGTTGCGACAGGTCGGTCTCGAGGATTTCCGGCCGGGCGAACGGAATCAATGATCGATCCTGTTCGGCATCCCACAGGCGATAGGCGTCGCCAGCCTGCGTCCGGCCAGCGCGGCCGCGTCTCTGGTCGGCCGAAGCGCGTGACACCCGCTCGGTGACGAAGGCGGTGACCCCGCGCGCCGGGTCGAACCGCCCCAGCCGCGACAGGCCGCAGTCGATGACCATCGAAACCTTGTCGAGGGTCAGCGAGGTTTCGGCAATGGCGGTCGCCAGCACGATCTTGGGATGGCCGGGTGCGTTCTTGCTCAGCACGCGCGCCTGATCGCGAAAATCCATGGCGCCGTAAAGCTTGTAAAGTTCGATATGCGCAGGCAAACCCCGCTCTTCGACACGCTGGGCGACGCGATGAATTTCGCCCTGTCCGGGAAGGAAAACCAACATGGTTTCAGCTGCTTCCGCCGACAACTTGCCGGAGAGCCTTACGATATGCCGCGCGATGTCGGTTTCCATCGGCAGGGTCTGGTCGCGCCCCAGATAGTGGGTGGTGATCGGATAGGTCCGCCCCAGCGAGGTAAAGCCCTTCGCATCCGCCAGCAGGCCTAGCACCCGTTCGCCATCCAGGGTCGCCGACATAACCAAGAGCCGCAGGTCGTCACGTAGAACGCCCTGCGCATCGCGGGCGAAGGCCAGGCCAAGATCAGCGTCCAGGCTGCGTTCGTGGAACTCGTCGAAGATTACGCAGCCGATGCCGTCGAGCGACGGATCATCGAGGATCAATCTTGAAAATATGCCTTCGGTGACGACTTCGATACGCGTCCTACCGCTAACCTTGGTCTCGCCACGCACGCGGAAACCGACCGTCTGGCCGACGGGCTCGCCGAGCGTCTCAGCCATGCGCGCCGCCGCCGCCCGCGCCGCCAACCGCCTGGGTTCCAGCAGGATGATCTTCCGTCCGCCAAGCCATGGCTCTTCCAGCAGGGCCAGGGGTACGCCCGTGGTCTTGCCCGCGCCGGGCGGCGCGATGATCAGGGCCGTGACGTTATCTGCCAGCCAGGCTTTAAGGGGCGCGAATATCTCTTCGACGGGAAGCATGGCCTTCACCTAGTGCGATATGCCAAAAAGTGTGCAGCGGTTTTGGGCGGAATATCGCGACAAAACAAAAACCTAGAGCATGATGACGGTTCGACTGAAACGCATCATGGTCTAGAGCGCATTCCGGAAAGTGTGAAGCGGTTTTCGGAGCAAATGCGCGTCAAAAAAAGACGGGCCACAAAAGAAAAAGGCGCCCGGTTGCCCGGACGCCCTTATTCTCAACTGTTGCCGTCTCAGGTCGTGCCTGGCGCCGGCGGGATGTCCTTGTCGTCCTCATGGACCTCGATAAGGCCCCGGCCGACATGGCTGTGGCTGCGGCTGTAGGCGAAGTAGATCACCAGACCGACCGCGGCCCAGATCGGCAGGACCAGCTTGGCGACCATCGGCAGGTTCAGGTACAGGCCCAGCGTGCCGAGAATAGCCAGCGGCGCGATGATCCATACCAGGGGCGTCTTGAACGGACGGTGACGGTTCGGATCGGTCTTGCGCAGCACCAGGATGGCGATGGCGACCATGAAGAAGGCGAACAGCGTACCTGAGTTCGACACGTCGGCCAGTTGGCCAACCGGGAAGAAGGCGCCGGCAACGGCAACGCAGAGACCGGTAAAGATGGTCATCTTCCACGGCGTCTTCCACTTCGGGTGCACGTCGGCCAGCTTTTCGGGCAACAGGCCATCGCGCGCCATGACGAAGAAGATGCGCGTCTGGCCGTAGATCATCATCAGGATAACCGACGGCAGGGCGATCATGGCCGCCAGGCCGATCAGGTTGCCGACCTGCTCGAAGCCGACCTTGCGCAGGACTTCGGCCAAGGCTTCGCGCGAACAGACGATCGGCGCGTCACCCGAAGCGGTGGCCACGCGGCAGGCTTCGGCAAAGGCTGCCGAGTCCGGCGACAGGACCACGCCGTTGACAGTCAGGGGTTGCGCGCCAACCGCGCCGATGACGCCGCCGGCAACCAGCAGGTAGAAGATGGTGCAGATGGCGAGCGAGGCAATCAGGCCGATCGGCACGTTTTTCTGCGGGTTCTTGGTCTCTTCGGCGGCGGTCGACACCGCATCGAAGCCGACATAGGCGAAGAAGATCGAAGCGGCGGCGCCGATAACGCCCAGACCGTCATGGCCGAACAGGCCAGTCGGCATCAGCGGCGTGAAGTTCTCGCCCTTCAGGATCGGGAAGCTGAGCACAATAAAGGCGGTCAAGGCTGAAATCTTGACCGCCACAAGGACAGCATTGACCTTTGCGCTTTCGCTGGTGCCGATGACCAGAAGCCACGTTACCGCCAGCGCTACGATGATGGCCGGCAGGTTGATGACGCCGTAGGTGAAATCGACGGTCGGCACAAAGCCGTTCATACCCCAGGTCGGTCCCGCCGCAAGGAAGTACGGTAGCTCGAACCCCGTCCAGTTCTTGACAAGTCCCATCACATAGCCTGACCAGCCGACGCAGACAGCCGAGGCCGCAACGGCATATTCCAGGATCAGCGCCCAGCCGACCATCCAGGCCAGCAGTTCGCCCATGACGGCGTAGGTATAGGTGTAGGCCGACCCCGACACCGGCACCATGGAGGCCAGTTCGGAATAGCACAGGGCGGCGACGGCGCAGACGAAGCCGGCGACGATGAAGGAGAACATCATGCCCGGACCGGCTTTTTGGGCGGCCGCGGCGGTCAGGACGAAGATACCGGTGCCGATGATGGCGCCAATGCCCAGCATGGTCAGTTGGAATGCACCCAGAGAGCGGTGCAGCGATTTTTTCTCGGCCGTGGCCAGGATCGCGTCTAGTGGCTTTACACGCCAGTTCATCTATCACCTTTGGAATATAGGCACCTGAACGCCCCCGGGCGCCGGTTTGATAAACGAGACTATAACGCAAAAGTTGGAACCGCAACAATTTTGCGAAAGGTGAGAAGATGAAGGCAAAATATTCTAATTAATAGAATTTTTCGGAAATCGAAGGTGTGCATTCACGGCATTATCAACGAAAACCATCCCTTCGCAGTGGCGAAAAGCATCAAGCGACACCATTTAAATTGATTTGGCAAAGCCGTGCAGCCATACAGTCTGTATCGGCTTTCAGGTAAATTTCATGACCGCTTCCCCCCCTCCCGTCGGCGTACTGATCGCGCCGGTGACCCCGCTTCAGCAGAACTGCACGGTCGTGTGGTGCACGAAGACCGACAAGGCCGCGATCATCGATCCGGGCGGCGATGTCGAGCCGATCGTCGAGGAGCTGAAGCGGCGCGGACTGACACTGGAAAAGATCTGGGTGACGCATGGCCACGCCGACCACGCCGGCGGCACGCAAGCTTTGCGGGAACTGACGGGCTGTCCGGTCGAAGGTCCGCACCGCGACGACGAATTCTGGATCGAGCGCATCCCCGAAGACGCCAAGCGGTGGGGCATCTACGACGCACAGAGCTTCGTACCCGATCGCTGGCTTGAGGACGGCGACACGGTCACCCTGGGTGAAACGACCTGGAACATCATCCACTGTCCCGGCCACACACCGGGCCACGTCGTCTTCCACCATCCGGAAAGCCAGTTTGCCCAGGTCGGCGATGTTTTGTTCGCCGGCTCGATCGGCCGCACCGACTTTCCGCGCGGCAACCATGCCGACCTGATCAACGCCATCACGCAAAAACTGTGGCCGCTGGGCGATGTCCGCTTCGTGCCCGGTCACGGCCCGATGTCGAGCTTCAATGCGGAACGACGCGGCAACCCCTATGTCGGCGACCGCGTCGTAGGCCGATCCCAGCCCAATAACTCCGGCCCCGGTTAGTGAGCATGAGGCCCGTCAACGCGTGACGTCGCGATTCCGGGTCCAGGGGGCTTGCTTCCTGGGTTAGCCTTTGAGGAGCGGTGCCAGGCGCTGGGCGACGCCCATATCGCCCTGGATCTTCATCTTGCCGGTCATGAAGGCCATCATCGGGTCGAGCGCGCCCGAAGCGATGCTCTTGAAATCGTCGATAGAAACCTGGACGGTCGCGTCGGCGTCGCCGTCTTCGTTGGTGACGGTGTTGGGGACGGCGGCGCCATTGATCAGGATCTTGCCGTCGCCGCCGAAGTCGAGCTTCACGATCTTGCCCAGGCCGGATTCGGTCCCCAGCTTCTCGGCAATTTTCTGCGTGATGGTTTCCAGATCGGACATGGCCCTGCGACTCCTTATGGTTTAGAGGTGGCGACCTTAAGCCAAATCTGGCGCGCCGCAAGATAGCCGTAAGGTAAGCTGCGGCAATTATTTGTGACCGTTTGAGTGAGGGTATTTGCGCAGTTTCGACCTTATCGTTCTGGGCGCCGGCGCCGCCGGCCTGATGTGCGCCATCGAGGCGGCGCGGCGCGGCCGCAAGGTCGTGGTGCTGGATCACGCCAGCAAACCCGCCGAGAAGATCCGCATATCGGGCGGCGGCAAGTGCAACTTCACACACCTGAAAGCGACACCGAAGAATTTCCTCTCACAGAATCCGCACTTCTGCATCTCGGCGCTCAAGCGTTTCACGCCGTGGGACTTTGTCGGCCGGGTGATCGAACGCGGCATCCCCTATTATGAAAAGACGGAGGGGCAGCTGTTCTGCGAGACCTCGGCGCAGGACATTATCGACATGCTGCTCGACGACCTGCAATCGGACGGTGGTGAGTTGTGGCTGAAGACCGATATCCGGCGCGTCGATCATCGCGACGGCGGCTTCGTGCTCGATACGTCAGAAGGCATCATGGCCTGCGAAAAGCTGGTCGTCGCCACCGGCGGCCTGTCGATCCCCAAGATGGGCGCGACCGGCTTTGCCTACGACCTGGCGCGGCAATTCGGCCATGAGATCATTGAGACGCGACCCGCCTTGGTGCCATTCACCTTGGGGCCAGACAAGCTTGAGGATTTCAGCGGCCTGTCGGGCGTGGCGGTCGAGGCGCGCGTGACAGCGGGAAAGACGCAGTTCACCGACGGTTTCCTGTTCACCCACCGCGGTCTGTCGGGCCCGGCGATCTTACAGATCTCCAGCTACTGGCGGACGGGCGAAGCCGTGGAGATCGATCTTTTACCAGGCCTGAACCTGATGGAATGGCTTTTGGAACGCAAGCAGTCGCGCGGCAAGCAGTCGCTCGGCAACGCCCTGGCTGAGCTTTTGCCCAGGCGCCTAAGCGACCGCTGGCTGGAGCTCAATAATTTGCGAAACGAAAGCAATATTGGCGACTTGCCAAATGCAAGCATGGACCTCCTGTCGAAAGCAGTTAAAAAATGGACGCTGCTGCCGATGGGCACCGAAGGTTATCGCACCGCTGAAGTGACCGCCGGCGGCATCGACACCAACGGGCTGTCGTCGCAGACCATGGAAAGCCGCCTGTGCCCCGGCCTCTACTTCATCGGCGAATGCGTCGACGTCACGGGCTGGCTGGGCGGCTATAACTTCCAGTGGGCATGGTCGTCAGGCTGGGCAGCAGGCCAGGCGGTTTAGCCATGCGACGCTAAAACTGCCACGATCGTGACGATCGTCGCGGGCACAGAACTCCAGATCGCGACATTCATCATCAGCGCCTGCGCACGCTTTTTGGCCTCGGCCTTTGCCGCCTCGCGCTTCGGGTTGGCGTAAGGGTTGCGCGTCCACGGATTGCCGTAAGGGGATTTCATAGAGCCTCCAAATAAAAGAGGTCTTCGACACGCACGCCCAGTACCTGCGCCAGCTTGAGCGCCAGGGTCGTCGACGGCACGAAGACTTCGTTTTCGATGGTATTGATCGTCTTGCGCGACACCTGGGCCATGACCGCCAGGTCGGCCTGGGTCAGGCTGCGCGCGGTACGATAGTCTTTCAGCCGATTCCTGAGCCTTTCCGCCACACTCAGTCCTTGCCGAAGAAGGTGACGGTAAAGGCTGGCGCCGCGACGCCGGCGGCCAGCAGCAGCGGCATAAAGGTCCGCATATCGAGGTCGGGCTCAAAAAAGGTCGCGGCATAGACGCTCGCCACCGCTACCAGCAACACCCAGTACCCGCCCTGAAAAGCCAACGCCGTTTTCTCTTTGGAACGCTCGTCGTCAACCAGGACGGCTACGGCGCGATTGCGCTTCAGCATGGCGTATTGCGCCAGGATAAGCAAAAGGCTCACCGCCCAGACCGGCATGGCGAGATGGCGAACGATCTCCCACGTCGATGGCGGCACCCCAAAAGCATCCGACTGCGCCAGTCCCTGCGATCCGATCCAGCCGATATAGGCCAGTGCATTGACGATCATCAGTCCCTTGCGCAAGGCCACATGCTTTTCCGCCCGCCTCGCCAGTTGCTCGCTATCCATGACACACCCCATAAAAGTCACCCTAAGGTTACATGTAACCTATAGGTAACTTCACGTCAAGGGGGCGTCAGGGATAGAAGACCTCAGCCTCCTGCGGCTCATCGGCGAACAGATAGTCAACGCTGTCGGGTTCGGTGATGGTGAGGCCATGGCTCTGGCCACGCGCGCGCACCGAGGCTTCATAAACCGGCTTGCGGGCGCGCTGCACCCAGCCAAGCGGACGATGCACAGCGATGCCGTGCCACGGATTGAACGACATGCCGTCGTCGATGACGCGCGATCGCTCCTCACTCCAGGCCGTCTGAGGGGCGATGGTCAGCCGCGCCACGGTCCGCCATGGACTGTCCTCTTCGGACCACGGTTGCGTACTGTCCTCGACCGGCATGGCTTCGAGATCGGTGCACAACTGGACGCGCAAATCCCACTCACCGCCTTGCATTTCGAAATGGGCATTCATCAACTTGCGAAGCGCAAGCTTGTCGCTATCCGTATCGATCCGTTGGCCGGTCAGTCTTTGCAGGTTGGCCGAGCTTGGCGCCAGCGACAGCTTGGCCATGTAGGGACCGAAAAGGATCGGCACCTGGCTGTAATAGGTCTCGCCCAATGGATGGCGTGGCTGCTCGCCGCCGATGCCGCGCCAACCGGGCGCGTTACCCTCTGCCCCTTCGATAAAGGCTTCAGTCACGCGCGCCACGGCGGCGGTCGCCATCTTCAGCCCCTCCATCCGGCCGCTGATCGCCGCCAGGCCCTTCATCGGCGGGATCATCGCTTTCAGGCTGGGCGCCGCGAAGGCTGGCATGTTGGCCATGATGAAATCCTGGGTCGTCGCGCCTTCCGACCCCGGCAGGCGCTCACCGTCGACACCGATCAGCTTGATGGCAAAGCCACGTGGCGTACCGAAGGCATCAGGCAGGATTTCGCCGGGAACGGTCGATATCCGGATGACGGCGTCATAAACCTCGGCCTGCGCGAAGACGCCCTGCGCAAGGGTCTCATCTAAGTCGTCCAGCACCTCAAGCCGCCCGATCAGGAGACCGTGGCTCTTGCTGTGCTGGGCGCGCTGGAGGTCGTGGGGATCATCGGTCGCCCGCCGCATGCTCTTGATGTGGATGGCGGCCAGATCGGCAATGGTTTCCGCCTCGTCCGGCTGCGGCACTTCGACAGCGGGCGTATAAAGCACAGGTGCGTTGGGCATGGTGATAATCCCCGGATCACCACGGCAGGCTAGTCAAACCGGGATAAGCTTTCGATATGCAATTGTAGTACTCAGGGCCGCACATCTTCAGGCTTCGGCGGAGCGAAACTGCCCGAAGCAAACCGCCGGCTGAGCCGGATTTCAAATATGGGCGCCCTCTGGCGCGAGCCACTGGTGCTGCGGACGGAACCAATATCGCGGACGACCAAGGTTTCGCGCGGCTTGAAAAGGTCATTGACCGCAACCGTCAGGGTGATGTCCCGCGCCAGATCGCGATACCAGGATAAGGACCCGCCGCTGAAGCCCGAGGCATAGCCGTCTCCGGTCAGCCTTTTCCCCGTAAAATATCCGTTCAGGGAGATGGTGCTTTTCTCCAGCCTGTAGCTGACGCCGAACTGGCCGCTGGAGGTGACCATCGACCGTGGCTCCGGCGCGTCCGGCACCTGCATGTCCGTGACGTAGACATCGAGATTGGCGTTTACGAACCAGCGCTCACCCAGGCTATTGCTATACGTCGTCTGCACGCCGGTCTGGCGGCTGGATCCAGCATTGCGCCGTGACACCAGGACGACCTGGTTGCCGGCGCCCTGGGGATCAGGGATGATCTCGGTCACCGGATTGATCATACGGTCGTTGTCGAGGCTGTAAAGGCGGACCGAGTAGCTGGCCGCCATCTTGGCGTATTCGTAGGACGCCTCAAAGGAATTGATTTCCTGAGGCTTCAGCGCCGGCGCGCCGACCCGCACCAGCTGTGTATTGACGTAGACGAGCGACGGGTTCAGGTCATAGGGTGTCGGCCTTTGCAGCCGGCGGGAATAGTTCAGCCGTATCTTGCGAACGTCGGAAATGACATAGGTCGCAAACAGGCTGGGATTGACATTGGTATAGGCGATTTTGACCGGCTCGGTCCCGCCCACGTCCGGGCTTTCATAGTCCAGCGCCTCGGCACGGAGGCCACCCAGCACGACCCAGTGATCGCCCAGCGCTTTTTGATAGGTGACATAGGCCGCGCTGATCGTCTGGCGATAATCGAAGCGGTTGCTCAACAGCGGATTGGCCAGCGTGACCGTGGCGCCCGGCGCATAGGGGCTGAATATCAGGCTGTCCTGCGTAGTGTCGTCCCGGTCGATCTGTGCCCCGGCCGATATCTGGTCGTCGCCGATATAGCCATTATAGTCGATACTTAAGGTAGACTTGGTCGCCTCGGTGTCGTTCGCGCTAGGCTGGCGGCGCTGGCTGCCGCTGGCAAGAATGCTCGAAAGCGCGTAATCCATCAGGAAGTCGCCGTTGGACTGCATCGTCTCCCTCGTCACCTTGGCGTCGAGCTTTAGCGTCTCGCCCAGGGTCTTGCCGATGCGTGTCCAGCCCAGGCCCAGCGTCGTCGTCCGGTTGTCGAAATGCGAGGCGCCGGTGCTTTCGTACTGATCCGTCACCACGCCCGCGGTATTGCGGATCGTCGTCTCGCCGTTGCTCCGTGAGGTGCCGGACATGGCCATGACATTGACCAGCCCGGTGATGGTGTCGTACGGCCCGGCGTCATAGTCGACCGTGGCATTGCCGTAGACCGAACGGCTGGTGAACGCGCTGACGCCGGTATTGTCCGTCGAACGCAATGTCTGGCCGTTGCTGTCTAGTTCGGCCTGGGACGACCGGTCGCGCGAGCGGTTGCGATTGTCCGATGCGTTGAGCGAAGCCATGGTGGCGAACCGCCCGCGATTGTACTGCAGGAAGCCGCCGGCGCTATAACCGCCCGTCGAGGTGACCTGAGCGTTCACATCGGCGAACATACCTGGCGGGGCGGCTTTCTTGGTCACGATGTTGATGATTCCGCCGGCGCTTGAGGAACCATACTGCGCGCCCGGATTGGACATGACTTCGATCGATGACACCGTGCCCGACGGCATGGCCTTGAGCGCCGCGGCGCGGTTGTCGCCGGAAAACAAGGGCGATGGCTTGCCGTTGACAAGGATTTCGACCGAATTGCCATGCAGGGTTACGTCGCCCGACGGCGTGACATTGACACCGGGAACCTTCTCCAGCGCATCGGCCGTCGTGCCGGTGGCGTTGTCCGGGTCCTTAGAGACGTCATAGACCTGGCGGTCGATGCGATTGAGTGGCCGCTTGCCGTTGACGACGACCGGATCGTCCTCCTCGTCCACGGGCTGGCACGTCTCCGTTTCCGTTTCCTCGTCCGCCGGTTCCGCGCGCTCGCACGCCTTGTCTTTGGCCTTGTCCCCGGCCGCTTCTTCGCCCTTGTCCTGCGGCTCGGCCGCTTCCTTTGCCGGGCAGGTTTGCGCCACGGCAGGCACGGCCGCCGCCCAGGCGAGCGCGCAGATCATTCCCCCTAAATATACTCTGTGCGTCATGCGGCGGCGGTCAGATGGCAAATCGGTTCGAATGGTAGCCTATACCATCGATTGTGTCGAAAAACCGGTCAAAGCCTTTGGCAAAACAAAACCCCTGGGGCGCGGCCCCAGGGGTTTCAATTTTTGTACGCAAGCGAGCGATTACTCGCCGGCGACCGGGCCTTCGAGCAGGACTTCCGCCGGCAGCGGCTCCATCGTCTCTTCGCGCTGGTGCGTCAGCTGCTCGTCGCGCTTGAGCGCGATGCGTTGCAGCGACCGCAGGTAGGCGCCCGTACCGGCCGGGATCAGACGGCCGACGATGACGTTTTCCTTCAGGCCGTCCAGCGTATCGATCTTGCCCTGGACAGAGGCTTCGGTCAGGACGCGCGTCGTTTCCTGGAACGAAGCGGCCGAGATGAACGAACGGGTCTGCAAGCTTGCCTTGGTGATACCCAGCAGGACGGCCTGGGTGATGGCCGGACGGCCGCCACGCTTTTCCGCCTTGAGGTTCTCGGCATCGACTTCCGACTTGTCGAGGTGGTCGCCCTTGATGAGGCCCGTATCACCGGCATCGAGGATTTCGACCTTCTGCAGCATCTGACGCACGATGACTTCGATGTGCTTGTCGTTGATCGGCACGCCCTGGAGGCGGTAAACCTCCTGGATTTCGTTGACCAGGTACTCGGCCAGCGCCTCGACGCCCAGGATGCGCAAGATATCGTGCGGATCCGGGTTGCCGTCGATGATGTAGTCGCCGCGCTGGATGATATCGCCGTCGTGGACGGAGATATGCTTGCCCTTCGGGATCAGGAACTCGACCGGCTCCGAACCGTCCTCCGGCGTGATCTTGATGCGGCGCTTGTTCTTGTAGTCACGGCCGAATTCAACGCGGCCATCCATTTCGGCGATGACGGCGCAGTCCTTCGGACGGCGGGCTTCGAACAGTTCGGCGACGCGCGGCAGACCGCCGGTGATGTCGCGGGTCTTGGCGCCTTCGGTCGGGATACGGGCCAGGATGTCGCCCGGCTTGATCTCGTCGCCGTTGCCGACGGAGAGAATGGCCCCGACCGGCAGCATGTAGCGCGAGTCAGCGCCCGAAGACAGCTTCTTGTAGGCGCCCGATTCATCCGTGATGGCCATGGCCGGACGGACGTCCGCCGACTTCGACGAGCCGCGCCAATCGACGACGACGCGGTTGGTGATGCCGGTGGCTTCGTCGGTTTCCTCGCGGACCGACATGCCGTCGACCAGGTCCTCGTAACGGATCTTGCCGCCCACTTCGGTGATGATCGGGGTGGTGTACGGGTCCCACTCGGCCAGGCGCTGGCCCTTCTTGACCTGGGTGCCTTCCTCGACGCGCAGGCGCGAACCGTAGCCGACCTTGTAGGTCTCGCGGTCCTTGCCGTCGTGGTGGATGGTGATCATCAGGTTGCGCGACATCGAGATCAGGTCGCCATGCGAACCGCGGACGGTGTTGCCGCCCGAGATCTTCACGACGCCGTCCGAGGTCGTTTCGTAGAACGACTGCTCGGCGACCTGAGCGGTACCGCCGATGTGGAAGGTACGCATGGTCAGCTGGGTGCCGGGTTCACCGATCGACTGCGCCGCGATGACGCCAACCGCTTCGCCCATGTTCACGCGGGTACCGCGCGCCAGGTCACGGCCGTAGCAGGCCGAGCAGGTGCCGAGGTCGGCTTCGCAGGTCAGGACCGAGCGGACCTTCACCGACTGGACGCCCGAGGCTTCGATCAGTTCGACGACGTCTTCATCGATATAGGCGTCGGCTTCGACCACGACTTCACCGGTCGCGACGTCCTTGATGTCTTCCGCCGTGCAGCGGCCAAGCACGCGCTGGCCCAGCGAGACGAGGACGTCACCGCCTTCGACAACGGCCTTCAGCGTGATGCCACGCGTCGTGCCGCAGTCTTCTTCCATGATGATACAGTCCTGGGCGACGTCGACAAGACGGCGCGTCAGGTAGCCGGAGTTGGCGGTCTTCAGCGCGGTGTCGGCCAGACCCTTACGGGCGCCGTGGGTCGAGTTGAAGTATTCGAGAACCGACAGGCCTTCCTTGAAGTTCGAGATGATCGGCGTTTCGATGATCGAGCCGTCGGGCTTGGCCATCAGGCCGCGCATACCGCCGAGCTGCTTCATCTGGGCCTGCGAACCACGGGCGCCGGAGTTGGCCATCATGTAGATCGAGTTGATCTCCTTTTCGCGGCCATTCTCGTGCTTATGCTTGCGGCTGATTTCCTTCATCATTTCGTCGGAAACGCGGTCCGTCGCCTTCGACCAGGCGTCGACGACCTTGTTGTACTTCTCACCCTTGGTGATCAGGCCGTCGGCGTACTGCTGCTCGTATTCCTCGACCAGGGTCCGCGTCTCTTCGACGATGCCCTTCTTGGTGTCGGGGATAACGATGTCGTCCTTGCCGAACGAGATACCGGCGCGGGCAGCTTCCTTGAAGCCCAGAGCCATCATCTGGTCGGCGAAGATCACCGTCGCCTTCTGGCCGCAGTGGCGATAGACGACGTCGATCAGGTTGCCGATTTCCTTCTTAGTCAGGGTCTTTTCCAGGACCTTCAGGCCGATATTCTCGTTCTGCGGCAGCAGAGCGGCGATCTTCATGCGGCCCGGCGTGGTGTCGACGACGCGCGTGCGAACAACGCCGTCTTCGTCCTTTTGCGTGAAGCGGCACTTGATCTTGGCGTGCATCGAGACCGAGCCCGAATCCAGCGCCTGCTGGATTTCGTTCAGGTCACCGAAGACCATGCCTTCGCCCTGCTCCCCGTCCTTGACCAGCGACAGATAGTAGAGACCCAGCACGATGTCCTGCGACGGAACGATGATCGGACGACCGTTGGCGGGCGACAGGATGTTGTTGGTCGACATCATCAGGACGCGCGCTTCCAGCTGCGCTTCGAGCGACAGCGGGACGTGCACGGCCATCTGGTCACCGTCGAAGTCGGCGTTGAAGGCCGAACAGACGAGCGGGTGCAGCTGGATGGCCTTGCCTTCGATCAGCTTGGGTTCGAACGCCTGGATGCCGAGACGGTGCAGCGTCGGGGCGCGGTTCAGCATGACCGGGTGTTCGCGGATGACCTCTTCGAGGATATCCCACACCTGCGGCTGTTCACGCTCGACCATGCGCTTGGACTGCTTGACGGTACCCGACAGGCCCTTGGCGTCGAGGCGCGCATAGATGAACGGCTTGAACAGTTCCAGAGCCATCTTCTTCGGGATGCCGCACTCGTGCAGCTTCAGTTCCGGACCGACGGTGATAACCGAACGGCCGGAATAGTCGACGCGCTTGCCGAGCAGGTTTTGGCGGAAGCGGCCCTGCTTGCCCTTCAGCATGTCAGCCAGCGACTTCAGAGGACGCTTGTTGGCGCCGGTGATGACGCGGCCGCGGCGGCCGTTGTCGAACAGGGCGTCGACCGATTCCTGCAGCATCCGCTTTTCGTTGCGGATGATGATGTCCGGCGCGCGCAGTTCCATCAGGCGCTTCAGACGGTTGTTCCGGTTGATGACGCGACGGTACAGGTCGTTGAGGTCAGACGTCGCGAAGCGGCCGCCGTCCAGCGGCACCAGCGGACGCAGTTCCGGCGGGATGACCGGCACGACGGTCAGGATCATCCATTCCGGACGGTTGCCGGATTCGATGAAGCTTTCGATGAGCTTGAGGCGCTTCGAGAGCTTCTTGCCCTTCATTTCCGACGTGTTGTCGACCAGGTCGGCGCGGATCTTTTCGGCGATGTCGTTCAGTTCCATCGCCATCAGCATGTTGCGGACGGCTTCGGCGCCGATTTCGGCGGTGAAGCTGTCATCGCCGAATTCTTCCTGGTAGCGGAAGTACTCGTCTTCGCTGAGCAGCTGGTTCAGCTTCAGCGGCGTCAGGCCCGGTTCGGTGACGATGTAGTTTTCGAAATAGAGAACGCGCTCGACGTCCTTCAGCGCCATGTCGAGGATCATGGCGATACGCGACGGCAGGGACTTCAGGAACCAGATGTGGGCGACCGGCGAGGCCAGTTCGATGTGGCCCATGCGCTCACGGCGAACGCGCGACAGCGTGACTTCGACGCCGCACTTTTCGCAGATGATGCCCTTGTACTTCATGCGCTTGTACTTGCCGCACAGGCATTCGTAGTCCTTGGTCGGGCCAAAGATACGGGCGCAGAACAGGCCGTCACGTTCCGGCTTGAACGTACGGTAGTTGATGGTTTCCGGCTTCTTGATTTCGCCGAACGACCACGACAGGATCTTTTCCGGCGAGGCCAGGGTGATGCGGATCTGGTCGAAGGTCGGGGCGACCTGGACCGGATTGAAGATATTCAGGACTTCCTGGTTCATTTCCAGTGACTCCACTGTGCCAATCGGCACGAAATTCCAAAAAATTACGGACGGCTAAAGGGGTGTCCGAGGGGTGTTAACACCCCTCGGTCTTCACTTACCCTTGCCCATTTTCCAGTTCGACGTTCAGACCCAAGGAACGCATTTCCTTGATCAGGACGTTGAACGATTCCGGGATACCGGCTTCGAAGCTGTCGTCGCCACGGACGATGGCTTCGTAAACCTTGGTGCGGCCCGCCACGTCGTCCGACTTGACGGTGAGCATTTCCTGGAGCGTGTAGGCGGCGCCGTAGGCTTCCAGCGCCCAGACTTCCATTTCCCCGAAGCGCTGACCGCCGAACTGCGCCTTACCACCCAGCGGCTGCTGCGTGACGAGCGAGTATGGCCCGATCGAACGTGCGTGAATCTTGTCGTCGACCAGGTGGTGCAGCTTCAGCATGTAGATGATGCCGACCGTGACCGGACGCTTGAACTGCTCACCGGTCAGGCCGTCGAACAGGACCGACTGGCCCGAACGGTTGAGGCCGGCCGTTTCCAGCATGTCTTCGATGTCGTCGATATGAGCGCCGTCGAAGACCGGGGTCGCGATCGGCACGCCGCGCGACAGGTTCTTCGCCAGTTCGATCAGTTCCTCGTCCGTATCCGGCAGTTCCTGATCCTTGCCATAGACGGCTTGCAGGTGCTCGATGAGCGCCTGCTTCTGGCCGCCGTTCTGCCAGTCTTCGAGCATGGCCGTGATCTGCTTGCCAATATTGGCGCAGGCCCAGCCGAGGTGGGTTTCGAAGATCTGACCGACGTTCATGCGCGAAGGCACGCCCAGCGGGTTCAGAACGATGTCGACGTGTTCGCCGTCGGCCAGGAAGGGCATGTCCTCGACCGGAAGGATCTTGGAGATAACCCCCTTGTTGCCGTGACGGCCGGCCATCTTGTCGCCCGGCTGAAGCTTGCGCTTCACGGCCACGAAGACCTTGACCATCTTCATGACGCCCGGCGGCAGTTCGTCACCGCGCTGCAGCTTCTCGACCTTGTCCTCGAAGCGGCGGTCCAGACGCTTGCGGGCGTCCTGGAACTGACGGTTCATGGCCTCGAGTTCGCCCATGACCTTTTCGTCTTCGAGGGCGATCTGCCACCACAGGCCGCGCGAGATTTCGCTGAGCTTCTCTTCGGTGATTTCGCCGCGGCCCAGGCCCTTCGGACCCGAGATGGCGTTCTTACCGACCAGAATCTCTTTCAGGCGGCCGTAGATGTTGCGTTCCAGGATCGACAGTTCGTCGTCGCGGTCCTTGCCCAGACGGTCGATTTCGGCGCGTTCGATGGCCTGAGCGCGTTCGTCCTTTTCGACGCCGTGACGGTTGAAGACGCGGACTTCGACGACGGTGCCGGCAACACCCGGCGGCAGGCGCAGCGAGGTGTCGCGGACGTCAGACGCCTTTTCACCGAAGATGGCGCGCAGCAGCTTTTCTTCCGGCGTCATCGGGCTTTCGCCCTTCGGCGTTACCTTGCCGACCAGGATATCGCCCGGCTGGACTTCGGCGCCGATGGCAACAATGCCGGCTTCGTCGAGGTTGCGGAGCGCTTCTTCGCCGACGTTCGGGATATCGCGGGTGATTTCTTCCGGCCCAAGCTTGGTGTCGCGGGCCATGACTTCAAACTCTTCCAGGTGGATAGAGGTGAAAATGTCGTCGCGCACGATGCGCTCGGAGATCAGGATCGAGTCTTCGAAGTTGTAGCCATTCCACGGCATGAAGGCCACGAGGACGTTGCGGCCCAGAGCCAGATCACCCAGGTCGGTCGACGGGCCGTCGGCGATGATGTCGCCGGCCGAGACCTTGTCGCCGACCTTAACGATCGGACGCTGGTTGATACAGGTGTTCTGGTTCGAACGCTGGAACTTCGACAGGCGATAAATGTCGACGCCCGGCTTGTTCGGGTCCTGCTCTTCGGTGGCGCGCACGACGATACGTGTGCCGTCGATCTGTTCGACGATGCCGGTACGGCGGGCGGCGACGGTAGCACCCGAGTCACGGGCCACGACTTCTTCCATGCCGGTGCCGACGAAGGGCGCGTCCGCCTTCACCAGCGGCACGGCCTGACGCTGCATGTTCGAGCCCATGAGGGCGCGGTTGGCGTCGTCGTTTTCAAGGAAGGGGATCAGCGCGGCAGCGACCGAAACGACTTGCTTGGGCGACACGTCCATATAGTCGACGGTCGTGGCTTGCTGCAGGCCCGGTTCGCCGTTGACGCGGCCCTGGACCAGGTCGTCGACGATCTTCTTGCCGGTGTCGAGCGTGATGTTCGCCTGGGCGATCACGTGCTTCGACTCTTCCATGGCCGACATGTAGGTCACGTCTTCCTGAGCGACGCCGTCCACGACCTTGCGGTACGGGCTTTCGATAAAGCCGTACTTGTTGACGCGGGCGTGGGTAGCCAAGCTGTTGATCAGACCGATGTTCGGGCCTTCCGGCGTTTCAATCGGGCAGATACGGCCGTAGTGGGTCGGGTGCACGTCGCGGACTTCGAAGCCCGCGCGTTCGCGCGTCAGACCGCCTGGGCCAAGGGCCGAGAGACGGCGCTTGTGGGTGATCTCGGACAGCGGGTTCGTCTGGTCCATGAACTGCGACAGCTGCGACGAGCCGAAGAATTCACGCACGGCAGCGGCGGCCGGCTTGGCGTTGATCAGGTCGTGCGGCATGACCGTGTCGATATCGACGCTGGACATACGCTCCTTGATGGCGCGTTCCATGCGCAGCAGACCGACGCGGTACTGGTTTTCCAGCAGTTCGCCGACCGAACGGACGCGGCGGTTGCCGAGGTTATCGATGTCGTCGATTTCGCCGCGGCCGTCACGAAGGCCAACCAGGATCTTGAGGATCTTCAGGATGTCGTCCTTGCGCAGCACGCGCTCGCTGTCGGCGACGTCCTGCTCGAGGCGCATGTTCATCTTGACGCGACCGACGCTGGACAGGTCGTAGCGCTCGATTTCGAAGAACAGCGACTGGAACATGGCTTCGGCCGCTTCGATCGTGGGCGGCTCGCCCGGACGCATCACACGGTAGATATCGAACAGGGCGTCTTCACGGCCGCTGTTCTTGTCGACGCGCAGGGTCGAACGCATGTACGGCCCGACCGTGACGTGGTCGATGTCGAGCACGTCGATGGTGGTGAAGCCGTTTTCTTCCAGTGTCTTGACGGCGGCGGCATCGAGCTCGTCACCGGCTTCGGCGTAGATTTCGCCGGTCTGGAAATTGACTTCGTCGCGCGCCAGGTACTTGCCGATCAGGGCGTCCGGCGACAGCAGCAGCGACTTCACGGTATCGCCCAGCTTCTTGGCCGAACGGGCCGAGATCTTGGTGCCGGCCGGCGCGACCACTTCGCCGGTGTCGGCGTCGATCAGGTCGAATTCCGGCTTCACACCGCGCCAGCGCTCGAACTTGTACGGCGTGACCCAACCGGCTTCGCGCTTTTCGTACGGCACGACGTCATAGAAGGTCGTGAGGATTTCTTCGCCGTCCATGCCCAGGGCATAGAGGAAGGAGGTCGCCGGCAGCTTGCGGCGGCGGTCGATACGGACATAGACGATGTCCTTGGCGTCGAATTCGAAGTCGAGCCAGGAGCCGCGATACGGGATGATGCGGGCGCCGAACAGGAGCTTGCCCGACGAGTGCGTCTTGCCCTTGTCGTGGTCGAAGAAGACGCCCGGCGAACGGTGCATTTGCGAGACGATGACGCGCTCGGTGCCGTTGACGATAAAGGTGCCCTTGTCCGTCATGAGCGGGATATCGCCCATATAGACGTCCTGCTCCTTGATGTCCTTGACCGAACGAGCGCCCGTTTCCTCGTCGCTTTCGAACACGATCAGACGCAGCTTGACTTTCAGCGGCGCGGCATAGGTGATGTCGCGCTGGATGCATTCTTCCACGTCGTACTTGGGCTCTTCGAACTCATACGACACGTATTCCAGCGTGGCGCGCTCGTTGAAATCCTTCACCGGGAAGACCGACTTGAAGACAGCTTCCAGGCCGTCGTCGACGCGCTCTGACGGGCGGACGAAGCGTTGCAGGAACTGTTCGTAGGACGAGCGCTGAACCTCGATCAGGTTCGGCATTTGGATAGCTTCAGGGATGCGGCCGAAAGACTTGCGGATCCGCTTCTTCTGGGTGAACGACAGGGCCATCGTTTTTCCTTGGCGTGAGAAAACGCTAAAAAGTGTGGTCGTATAAAAGGCAGTCAGACTGCGCGCGAAAGGTTATCGGCCGATCCCGGCCAGAGTTTGCTTCGCGCCTGCTCTTTTTTGGCTTTTAGAGGCCAAAGACGCTTTTGTTTTTGATCCGTTTCAGGATCAACCCTTCGCCGGTGGAAAGAGCATAAAGCCGGCCTTTCGGGTCCCACAACAAGACAAACTACGCTTTATGGGGGAGCGTGCCATAGCGTACTAATTTTGTTTCGTAAAGAGGGCAGATGGATTTATTTCGTTTTTTGTCAAGAGGGCAATTTCCACGGCGCGCCTACAATCTAAAAAAACCACCATGGCGATAAATTTAAGCCATAATCCCCTACATAATCTTGCCGAGGTTGAATATACTGTATACGTTTTGCAGTGCGCACCACGCGCATTTGGAGACTGCTATGCAATCGGAACCGAACAATCGTATGTTTTCAACGCGTAGTAAAATGAGTATCGCGGGCGTTGTCACCGCCCTCGCCTTTTTTGCAGCGACCGTTGCCCAGGCCGGCATGACCATCACCGGGCAAGGTTATTATTCGTCGAACTGCTACGACCACCAGAGCAGATGTCTCTCGGAAGCCTCCGCCACGCCTATCGCCATGTGGTCGATGGGATACATCGACTCCGCGACGATGTCTGCATGGATCGGCGAAAACCAGGCTGCCTGTGGCTCCGCTGTCGGCACTTGCATGGCGTCACCGACCTCAAGCCCAAGCTCACCTAGTGGCAAGATATTCTTCTACTACGCAACGCTTCCGCACTAAATCGGAATCGGTTCATATGGAAGCACCATTCCGATCTAAGTTTATGCCTTGTCGCGATATTTTTGACGAAAGCCGCTGACACTTTTCGCCATATCGCTCTATGGACGATCGGCACGAGATGCGGCCGCCGCGTCTCGTGCCACTGAACCTTCATAGCTAAAACCGGATCACTTCGACCCCGGCTTTCCAGTCGCGGTCCCAGCCCTGGCCCTTCATCAGGCCGATCAGAACAAAGCCGGCAACGAAGCCACCCAGGTGCGCCTCCCAGGCGATTGGGACATCGAGGCTGGGCGCCTGGCCTGACAGAACCTGAAGCAGCAGGTAGGGGCCGCCGAACAGGACGATGACCACGGCGTTACTCCAAATGAAGAACCAAACGGCTTCGAGCGTCCGCCGGCTGAAGACCGGCGCGACGCGGTCGGCGAAGATATCTAGCCGCATGACGGCGGCATAGACACCGTAGATGGCGCCCGACGCCCCAACCAGCGGCACGCCGCTATCGCGGTGGAAGGCCCAGAAGACCGCCACGCCCGCCAGGCCGATCAACAGATAGAAGATGTGAAACGGCACAAGTCCGCGCCAGCCCTTGCCGAAGCGCGCCGCCACCAGCGGTGCCAGCGACAGATAGGCCCACATGTTCATGCCGATATGGGCGTAGCTGATGAAGGGATTAACGCCGTCGCCGTGCATGAAGATCGAAGTCAGCGGCGTCCACCAGCGGCCGTCTTTCAGTGCCTGGGCGGAAAAGGCATAGGTATCGAGCGGAACCAGACCGCGCTGCTGGCCGGCGAAGACGGCGGCGCAGGTGAGGACCACGATCCAGACCGGCCAGTTGCGTGGATCGAACATGAGCGAAAAGACGCTCACGCGCCGCGTCACGACGCCTGTGGGCATCGGCCTCAGTCTGTGCGTCACCGGTACGGCCGTGCCCTCATCCATGCTTAACATATGGCCCAGAGACGACGGTTTACAAAGCCCTCCAGCCAGAATTTTGCGCCAGAAATTTACGAATGAGGTCGGCGCGTCTCAGGTCTTTGTCGCGGCCAAACAGTTCCAGGACCGCGATCTGTTCGGACAGTTCCGGCACGACGACAGGACCTTTGGCCGTCTCGATCCTGCGGCGGGTGTGGAGTTTCAGAGGCTGCCAGCCACCACCGGACCTGACCTCGAACCCGCCCATGAATTCAACCGGCACGCCGCCAAGGGGCTGATGCACGGCAAAAACAGTTGAGCGAAACAGGGGATCATTCGACGGCGGCAGGGGATCGAGCCGCAGGCGCTCAAGCACTTTCGCAATCGTAGCTTCCGAAGCAAAGAGATCGACATCCTTGGCTTCGGTCTCAACGCCGCACAGCACCATGGCCGCACTGCCGATAATCCACCAGTCAACCGCAATTGGCGGCATGACAGACGCGGCAAATTCGATTGCCGTTTGCAAGTTTACACGCATTTCCACTTCCAAATGATATCATTGCGTTACTCCCGTCCCCCCGCAAGCAGGGAGAGGGAATAAAAAAAACGGGCCGGAGTTGCCTCCGGCCCGTCGTGAAATATCAGGCAAAAGCCGAAATTACTTAACTTCGACCTTGGCGCCGGCGTCTTCCAGCTTCTTCTTGATGTCGGCAGCTTCTTGCTTCGAGACGTTTTCCTTGACGGTCTGCGGAGCGCCTTCGACGAGGTCCTTGGCTTCCTTCAGGCCGAGGTCCGAACGGATGCCACGGATTTCCTTGATCACGTTGATCTTCTTGTCGCCGCCGTCGGTCAGGACAACGGTGAATTCGGTTTGCTCTTCAGCGGCTTCAGCCGGAGCAGCGCCACCGCCGGCCGGAGCGGCAGCAGCAACGGCGACCGGAGCGGCGGCCGAGACGCCCCACTTTTCTTCGAGCAGCTTCGACAGTTCAGCGGCTTCGAGAACGGACAGGGCGGACAGGTCTTCGACCAGCTTTTCGAGTTTGGACATTTGATTTCCTTAAAAGATGAAGTGTTGAGTGAAAGGGTCTGTGTTCTTACGCGTTGGCGCGCGCATGAGCGCCGATGACGCGAGCGACAGCGCCGGCAGGCGCTTGCAGGACGCCAGCGATCTTGGTCGCCGGGGCTTGCAGCAGGCCCAGCAGCTTGCCGCGCAGCTCGTCGATCGACGGCAGCGTGGCCAGCGACTTGACGCCGGCTTCGTTCAGGACTTCCGTGTCCATGATGCCGCCAATGATCTTGAGCTTGTCATTCTCTTTGGCGTACTGGACGGAAATCTTGGCAGCGGTAACCGGATCGGCCGAATAGACCAGGGCGACCGGGCCTTTGAACAGGGCATCGCCCTTTTCGCCGACCTTGCCGTCCAGGGCCTTTTGGGCCAGGCGGTTCTTGAACACCTTCACAACGGCGCCTTCCTTGCGGAGACGGTTGCGAAGTTCAGACATTTCCACAAAGGTCATACCCGTATACTGGGTGACAACCACGGTGGCATGGTCGGCGAATACGCTTTTCAGCTCTTCGATCGACGCAGCCTTTTGAGCGCGGTCCATAAGTGGCCTCCATGGGATATGTGACGGCAGATGCCGTCACGGCGGTGACATCCCGGCCCAAGGGCCGGAACAACGAAGTCCCTGTCGTTTCCGCAAAACGGAGCCGTCAGGGCAACTGTCCAGATGAGATGCTGATCACCACGAGGCCACGGTTCCATCTAGGGAAACAGTGAATCTCTTGAGGCGTTTCGCGTCCCGTCTCAATTCGGCGTCTGAGGGCTCTCAGACATTATGGAACAGGCGGCCCCTGCTCCCCGAAGGTCTCGGACAGAACGGGTGAAAGGCAAGCCTTCCACGCCGGAGCGCGCCTGTTACAGGCAAAACGCGGAAAAGGCAAGCCCCGATTACCGTTCGCGAAAGATGACGGCGGGAAACAGTCATGGTAAACCGGTGTCATATATAAAGGGGAGAGATCATGAAACCTGTCATTATTGCCTTCGCCGCCGTCCTGGCGGTCGCCGCGCCCGCGTTCGCCGAAACAAAACCAGCCGCGCCGGCACCCCTTGCCTATCCGCCCTATGGGCGCACTGTGACCTTGGCCGAGGCCAGGACGGCCGCGGCCGCCGCCGAAGCCGAGGCGCTCAGGAACGGCTGGAACATGGTCATCACGGTCGTCGAGCCCAATGGCGCCATGGTGCTGAGCCAGAAGATGGACGGGACGCAGTACGGTTCCAACGACGTCGCACGCCGCAAAGCCGAAACCGCCGCCAGCTTCAAGCGCCCGACCTCCTATTTCCAGGAAGCGGTCAAGGCCGGCACGCTGAATTCCATCTTCAGCGGCGCCCTGGCGATCGAAGGCGGCGAACTGCTGATCGTCGACAATACCGTGGTCGGCGCGATTGGCGTATCCGGCGGCACCGGCGCGCAGGACGGTCAGGTGGCGCGCGTGGCCGCGGCCGCAATTTTGAAGTGATCGCACGGCTCGGCGCGCAAAACGCGCCGGCCTGACGGCGGGTTTGCGGTCAGCTTTTGCGCCGGGCGTATGGGCCGCCTGACCAGTTCGCCGCCGCAGTTCGGGCAGGTGAACGCCATGGCCTGCGCGCAATCCTGGCAGAAGGTGCATTCGAAGGTGCAAATCATCGCTTCACGCGTCTCCGGCGGCAGGTCTGCGTCGCAGCATTCACAATTGGGCCTGAGTTCCAGCATGTGACCTCAAAAAAAATTGGAGGAGGACGCGCCAACATCCTCCTCCGTATCGCTCGGACTGCGGCAACCCGGAGAAGGAAGTGTGCCCGAACAATCTTTACCTAACGTAATGCAGGAACCGTGCCTCGGCCGGTCACCACCACGTTCACATTACAATCGAACCTGACCGGCGCGACCTAACGGCGATTGGTGACAGTTTCCGGCAGTACGGCCCGATAAGTAGTCACACCGGAACGGCTGGGCGGCGCGCCCGCAATACATTGTCGATGAAAGTGATTGTGCCGCAAGGGATGGATGGCTTGAAGGTGGCGGAAATGACATATAAAGTAAGAATCATGCCAAACACGTCCTTCCCCGCCCCGCTGCCCAACCGCAAGGTCTGCGCCGTTGCCTTCGATGGCATGCCTCTGTTTGAGTTTTCGATCGCGGTCGAACTGTTCGGCCTCGACCGGCCGGAGATGGGCCCGGATTGGTACAGCTTCCAGGTGGTCGGTCTCGACGAAGGCCCCTGCCGGACGACGGCGGGCGTACAGGTGGCCGCCCCCTATCCTTTGGAAGCCAGTGAGGATGCCGGCACCATCATCATCCCCGGCTGGCCGATCTCCCGGCCGGTGCCGGATAAGCTTCGCGATGTGATTATCCGCGCCTATGGCCGCGGCGCACGCATCCTGACCATCTGTTCCGGTATCGAGGTGCTGGCGGCGTGCGGCCTGCTGGACGGCAGACGCGCCACCACGCACTGGAAATATACCGATCGCATCCGCCAGCATTATCCGGACATCGAGGTCGTGCCGGATGTCCTCTACATCGACGAGGGCCAGATCCTGACCTCGGCCGGCAGCGCCGCTGGCATCGACCTGTGCCTGCACCTGATCCGGCGCGACTTCGGCCCCGCCGCCGCCAACACGGTTGCCCGCCGGCTAGTCGTCCCGCCGCACCGCGACGGCGGTCAGGCGCAATATATCGAACGCGCCGTCCCTGTCGTCTATGAAAGCGACCGGTTGGGGCCGCTGCTCGACCACATGCGCCGCAACCTTCACAAGGATCATCGCATTGGCGACCTAGCCAAGCGCGCCGGCATGAGCGAGCGGACCTTCCTGCGCCGCTTCTCCGAAGCGACCGGCACGACACCCGCCAAATGGCTTTTGACGGCGCGGCTCAACGAGGCGCGCGACCACCTCGAATCCAGCGACATTACGGTTGAGGAAATCGCCACGCGCGCGGGCTTTGGCACCACGACCAATCTGCGCCACCACTTCCGCGAACAGCTGAACACGACGCCGACCGCCTATCGCCAGACTTTTTCGCGGGCCACGGCATGAGCTTCGCCACCCTGCCCGCCCCGCCCTACTATATCGTCAGCTTCTCGTCGCGCCGGACCGAAGGCGACCAGGGCTACGGCGATATGGCGGTGAAGATGGCGGAACTGGCGGCGCAGCAACCGGGCTATCTCGGCGTCGAAAGCGCGCGCGATGCCGATGGCTTCGGCATCACCAATTCCTTCTGGATGGATGAAGACAGTATCCGCGCCTGGAAGCGCGTGGTCGACCACCTGGCGGCCCAGAAGACCGGCCGGGAGACCTGGTACGAACACTACGAAGTGCGTATCGGCCGGATCGAGCGCGCCTATGGGTTCAGCAGGCGGTAAAGCTATGGCGGGGGAGGACGCGCCTACATCCTCCCCCTTTTATTACCTGAGCTGCGGCAACCCGGAGAAGGAAGTTCACTCAGATAATCTCAGTAATGCAAATCGTGCCATGTACATGCGACGCAACCACTCAAACATTACAACATTGTAATATTCGCCCTAGAGTAACCGAGTCATTGTCTGTTCATGAATGTTGGCGTGAAGGTGGCCTGTTGTCGAATGAATTATGCGTAATGTTTGTTTATCATTTTGCATAAGTTTGCAAAAACAGTAATAATAGTTACATTATCAAGTAAATTGAAGAACACTGCATGCGGTCGGTCGAGTGGCTTGATTTTACCGGCGCATTTTGGCACTGCCTCCGGACCAACGGAGCAGGATAATGGCGGACAACATTCATGAGTTTCTGGGCAGCGCGACGCCGCAGGCCTGGATCGACGCTGCTGTCGCCAATGTCGACACCCTGCTGCTGGATCACAAGAACTGCGAATACAAGGCCGCCAGCAACGCCATCAACCTTATGGCCAAGTACCAGGAGCGCCCCGACCTGATCAACGCCATGTCGCGGCTGGCGCGCGAAGAACTGGTCCATTACGAGCAGGTGTTGAAGATCATAAAGGCGCGCAACATACCCTTACGCCCCCTCACCGCGGCCCGCTATGCCTCGGGCCTGCGGGCGCTGGTCCGGCGCAACGAACCCGGCATGATCACCGACATCCTGCTGATCAGCGCCTTTATCGAGGCACGGTCGTGCGAGCGTTTCGGCGCGGTTGCGCCGCACCTCGACGCCGAACTGTCTAAATTCTACTCAGGCCTGCTGGCCAGCGAAGCCCGGCATTTCCAGGGTTATATCCGTCTGGCGCATCTCTATGGCGACGCGGAGGACATCGGAAAGCGCATTGCCGTTATCCGGCCGGTCGAGCAGGCTCTGGTCGCCGATCCTGACAGCGATTTCCGTTTTCACTCCGGTCCTCCGATACCGGCACTTGCCGTGGCGTAAAAGGCGTTCTAACCTCTGGATTGAGGGTGGTTCCGCCACCGCTCCAATCCAGAATTTTGTTTCGCCGCGATATTTTGCCGAAAACCGCTGTACACTTTTCGGCATATCGCTCGTGGAAAACAACAGAGGAGATGTCCATGCGCGCCCTATTCCTGACAGCCGCGTTTATGGCCCTGGCCGCCGCCCCCGCCGGCGCCGAGCGTGTAAAGCCCGTATTCGAAACCGAAGCCCCTGCCGTCCCCAAGGACATCAAGCGTCCGGCCATTCTTCTCCTGTCCAAGGCCAACGACTGGCGCCACGACAGCATGCCGGTAACCGCCAAGGCGGTGACCGATATCGCCAACAAACGCGGCTGGAAAATCTATGAGACGTCGAATGCGGCGATTTTCAATAAAAAGGACATGAAGCGCTTCGACGTGCTGGTACTCAACCACACGACCGGGGACCTGTTCACTGCGGATCAGAAGGTTGTCTTCCAGAAGTGGCTGGAAAACGGGGGCCGCATCGTTGCTGTGCACGGCGCCGGCGGCACCAAGAACCATGGCTGGCCGTGGTATATCGACAATGTTATCGGCACGGGCTTTATCGCCCACCCGCCGACGATCCAGGACGGCGTCCTCACCGTCGAAGACCCCAGCCATCCGGCGATGAAGGGCCTGCCGGCCAAATGGACGCATAATGAAGAGTGGTACACGTTCACGCGCAATCCGCGTGGCCCGGGTGTGAAGGTTCTGGCGACCGTCGATGAGACGACCTATGACCCTACAGAGCCGCTGCGTATGGGCGCCGACCATCCGATCATCTGGACGAAGTGCCAGGGCAAGGGCGGCATTTTCTATAGCGCGCTCGGCCACCAGATCAAAGACTGGAGCGATCCCGTCTTCCTCAGCCATATCGAAGGCGCCATGGAATGGGCCCGCGATAAAAAGCAGAAGGCCTGCTGAGCCTGACGGCTTCGGTCAAATCCCCCTTCCGTCATTTGCTCCGCAAATGCCACCTTCCCCGTAAACGGGGAAGGTGGACGCGAAGCTGACGGAAGGGGGACTTGCGACGCCTGACCGAGGCTTTGATCTCGCCTTGCCAGGCTCCAAGCCAACAAAAAAGCCGCCCCGTAAAAGGAGCGGCTTTTTCAATTTCGATTTGAAACCGAAATTACAGGTTCGTGGTGGCGGTATCGACCTTCACGCCCGGGCCCATCGTCGAAGACAGCGAGATCTTCTTGACGTAGAGGCCCTTGGCGCCCGACGGACGGGCCTTGACCAGCGCGTCGACCAGAGCCTTGACGTTGCGTTCCAGGTCTTCGGTCGAGAACGACACCTTGCCAACGCCGACGTGGACGATGCCGGCCTTTTCGACGCGGAACTCGACCGCACCGCTCTTGGCGTCCTTGACGGCCTGAGCGACGTTCGGGGTGACGGTGCCGACCTTCGGGTTCGGCATCAGGCCGCGCGGGCCCAGCACCTTACCGAGGCGACCGACCAGGGCCATCATGTCCGGAGACGCGATGACGCGGTCGAAGTCCATGAAGCCGCCCTGGATCTTTTCGACCAGGTCTTCGGCGCCGACGACTTCAGCGCCAGCGGCCAGAGCTTCTTCAGCCTTCTTGTCCTTGGCGAACACGGCGACGCGGACGTCCTTGCCGGTGCCGGCGGGCAGGTTGACAACGCCACGGACCTGCTGGTCGGCGTGACGCGGATCGACGCCCAGGTTGACGGCGATTTCGACGGATTCGTCGAACTTGGCCTTGGCGTTGGCCTTAACGACACCCAGAGCTTCCGTCAGCGGATAGATCTTGGTCGAGTCGGCGTTCCACGCCTGAATACGTTTTGCGATCTTGGTCATTAGTCGACAATCCTCAGGCCCATGGAGCGAGCAGAGCCTTCGATGATCTTCGACGCCTGGTCGAGATCATGAGCGCTCAGGTCCTTCATCTTCTTTTCAGCGATGTCACGCAGCTGCTGGCGCGTGATCTGGCCGGCCGAATCGCGGCCCGGCAGCTTGGAGCCGGACTTCAGGTTCAGGGCCTGCTTGATGAAGAAGGTCGCCGGCGGCGTCTTGGTGACGAAGGTGAACGACTTGTCCTGATACACCGTGATGATGGTCGGGAGCGGCGTGCCTTTTTCGACGTTTTCGGTACGGGCGTTGAATTCCTTACAGAAACCCATGATGTTGACGCCGCGTTGACCCAGTGCAGGGCCGATCGGGGGCGAAGGCGTGGCAGAGCCAGCCTTCACCTGGAGCTTGATATAGCCCAGGATTTTCTTAGCCATTGATATCTCCTAGAGTGCCTTGCGGGCACAGTTTGAGCCGTGGTCTTGGGTCACCCCTCCCACGGATTTGCTCCCCTTATAAAAAGAGGAGCGCGGCCTATAACGGGTTTCCCCTGAATTGGCAAGGTCTTACTTCACGGGATCGCTTGCTGTGAAAGGCGAACAGCACGGCTCACCGATAGCCTTCAGCTCCATGATCTCGGCGCGGGTGCCATCGGGGTCATATAGGTTCAACTGCCACTTGGCGTCGCGGCCAATTTTCGGCAACTCGTCCTGCCCCTCCAGCCGCTTCTCGTTCCACAGCCGCGTATAGGTCTGACGGATGTCGGGCACGCCCAAGGCAAAGTGGTTGAGGATGCCGGCTGTCTTCTGGCTCATGCCTGATGGAATGCCGCGGCCATCTTTTGGATCGACCACCATATATTCGATCCAGTCGGTGCCGTCGGGGACCTGCAGCGAGATCCAGGTCGGCTTGTCCTCCTCAAAACCGCCGTACCAGTACGGCTTGAAACCGAGGATTTCGCGATAAAAGGCATCGGCGCGGGCGCGATCGTGGATGATCAGCCCGACATGGATGATGTGGCCCGAGATCGGGTTCGGAGCGATCCTTGCGGGAGCAGCTGGTAGCTGGACGAACTCGACGCGGTTGCCTTCGGGGTCGAGCAACGAGAAGTAGAGGCTTCCGTCGGTGCCCTTGGACACAGCTTTCGGCACCTCTTGCTTACGCGACGCCAGATAGGCGCGCAAAGCTTCCGCGTCAGCCGTCACAAAGGAAATATGGTCGAGCCGATTGATCGACGCATCGGGTCTCGGCAAGATCTGGACGAACTGCTGGTCGGAAAAGGCATAGCGCACGCCAGCCGCGCTTTCAGGATCGGCGGTTTTTATCGCGCCCAGTCCGTGCGTATAAAAGCGTTCGCTGGCAGCCGGATCGGCGGCATAGATGGCGATATGCGACACGCCGGTGATGGCGGGACGTTTGGGCGCCGCGAAAGCCGCTCCTGACACGCCCATCAACCCAACAAGCACGGCACAGCACGCAGCCCGAAACGCAACCATGATGTCCTCCCAATATTGTTTTGACCAAAGCTAGCATTTCAACGCCAAAGGTCAAACCATTGCGACAGGCACAAAAAAACGCCCCGGTTTCCCGAGGCGTTTTGATATCTGGCTGTGAGAACCTTTAGGCTGTCTTTTCGACCTGCGAGTATTCCAGCTCGACCGGCGTGGCGCGGCCGAAGATCGACACCGATACGCGCAGGCGGGCGTGCTCCTGATCGACGCTTTCGACGACGCCATCGAACGAGGCGAAGTGGCCAGAGGTGATCTTGACCTTCTCGCCGATTTCGAACGACTGGACAGGCTTCGGACGCTCAACGGCGGTCTCGGCGCTGCCGACGATGCGTTGCACTTCCTTTTCCGAAACCGGCATGGGCTTGGCGCCCGAACCGAGGAAGCCGGTGACCTTCGGCGTATTCTTGACCAGGTGGAAGGCTTCGTCGGTCAGTTCCATCTTCACCAGCACATAGCCCGGGAAGAACTTGCGCTCGGAATTGAACTTGCGGCCGCGGCGAACCTCGACGACCTCTTCGGTCGGCACCAGGATTTCGGAGAACTTGTCTTCCAGGCCTTGCGCCTTCGCCTGGTCGCGCAGAGCCTCGGCGACCTTCTTTTCGAAGTTGGAATAGGCGTGGACGATGTACCACTTGTGATTGGGGTTGGTAACCGGAGCGGTAACGTCTTGAACGGTAGCCATGCGTTTTAAGTCCTTACACTCGGCCAATCTGGGTAAGCTGCTGGGTTAAAAACCCGAGCGCGCCGTCAACCAGAAAGAAGAACACGCCGGCAAGCACGACCATGAGCAACACCATGACGGTGGTGATCCAGGTTTCCTTGCGCGACGTCCAGGTAATTTTACGGGCTTCCTGGCGGACTTCCGTAAAGAATTTGGCGGGGTTGAACGGCTTCTTGGGTTCGACCGCGGCCGCCGAAGCGGCGACCTTCACCGGCTCGATCTTGCCCAGCGGCGTCTTGCCCGTCGACACGGTCGGCGTCTTGGCGGCGGGTTTCGGATCGGGTTTCTTGACCATCAAAAGCCTATTCACGTCTGTCGCCGCGCACCTGCGCGGCTTTCAAACAACAGAAATGAGGCTCGAAAACGCGTTTTCAAGCCTCCCTTTAATTTGCAGCGATTCTTGGCAAAGACAGCAAACACTTTTTGGTTTGCCGGGCTGCGCTTTTAAGAAAGTCGCTGTGGAATGGCAGGGGCAGAGGGGCTCGAACCCACGACCTTCGGTTTTGGAGACCGACGCTCTACCAGCTGAGCTATACCCCTTCACGCGGACCCGCAACGCTTTTGCAAGTCCATGAGAGCCGTGCGATGTATCAGCGCTTGCGCCAAAGGGCAACAGGCATAATGCGCTTTTTCACAGCCTGTTGCCGCTGTTACGGAACGAAGGTGGAATCCACCACCGCCCAGAAGGCCGATTTCGGCTTCCCCGTCGTGTCGAACAGCAACGGATGGTTGGTGCGAGCCACGGGCCACGACGACAGCCATGTCGAGTTGTCGGCGACGCCCCACATGGTAACAGACTTGACGCTGCTATGTTGGGCAAACAGGTTGAACATCGCCCGATATTGCAGGGCTTGTGCTGTCATGGCCTGAGTGTACGCGTTGGTCCCGACAGTCAACGTCGCCTGACAACCCGTGGGCGGGCTGCCAAAGCACGAACCAGGATCAGCATAGAGCGAAACATCCAGTTCGGTGATGTGGTTGATCAACCCCCTCGTCTCCACTGCCGTCAGCGCCGCCTTGGCCTCGATGACGGAAGGCGATCCGGTATTGATGTGGAACTGGTGGCCGACGCCGTCGATCGGCACGCCGCGCGCCAGCATCTCGTCGATGATAGCCATGAAGCGGCCGCGCTTGTCGGCATATTCGGTACTGTAATCGTTGATGAACAGCTGGACTGTCGGATCGGCGGCACGCGCGGCGCGGAAGGCAATCTCGATATAGTCGGGCCCGAAAATCTGGTACCACTGCGAATTGCGGTAGTTGCCCGAAGCGTCGTCGCGCGTCGGCTCGTTCACCACATCCCAGGCGTAGACCTTGCCCTTGAAGTGCGTCACCACGTCGGTAATGTAGGTTTCCAGACGTGCCCGGACGGTGGCCTTGTAGGTCGGGCTTGACGGATCCCCGGCAAAGAACCAGGCCGGCGTCGTCTGATGCCACAGCAATGCGTGCCCCCGCACCTCGATGCCGTTGGCCTGGGCCAGGCTTACCAGCGTATCGGCCTGGGTATAATTATAGACGCCGGGGCTGACGCCGATAGGATCGGCCTTCATGACGCTTTCGGCGGTAATGCTGTTGGCGTGTTTCAACAGGACGGGATTGGTGATGGAATTGACCGCCTGTCCCGGATCGACGGCCATGCCGATCTTGAACTTGCCGGCAAAGTGCGTCTTCAAGGCCGGCGCCGTCGCCGGATCGGGCAAGGTCGGGCCGGACGACGATGAGCTGGAACTGGACGAACTGCTGGAACCGCCGCCAGAGCTGCCACCTCCGCCACCCCCGCCGCAGGCTGCCAGAAGCGAAGCACCGCCGGCCGTCAGCAACAGGCCGCGGCGACTGAGTGAAGTTGTATCACGCATGTACATTCTCCCTGAGAGCAATTCTTTTGATTGCTTTTCAGTGAGTTAAGGACATGTCCCGGCGCGCGTCAATACGAAATGTTAGCGGTCACAGAAGTGAGACCAGCCACCAGATTAGCACGCCGACCACAGGCACTGCACCCCAGATGGCCGCGCGCGCCACGAAACTGGGCAGCCAGGTCAGCACCTTCTTTTCCTGGACGCGAATGCTCAGGCGGTCGTAGGAACTGATTTCACCATAGGCACGGTCGAGCGCGCCCTTCTCGTCCGCCGTCAGCCACGGCCGCGTCACGGCGTAGTCGCGCACGGCCTCATAGCCGCCGGGCGTCACCTTTGGCGTAAAACTCAAAGTCACGCCGCCGAAGTCCCAGGTCCTGGGCTTGGTCGGCAGGTCCAGCTCGTAGTCCGTCTTGATGACCGTGGTGATGCGGCCTTCGCGGACATCGCCCATGTCGAACGGGAAGTAGCGTCGGCCGTCGGGTTCTTCCAGCGCATAGTCGAAACCCGATTCCGGACTGAAGAAGATCTTCTCGAACGGCACGCCGGTGCGGTGCCACGGATTGGTCGTCGTGACCAGCGTATTGATGGTGATTTCGTTGTTGCGGCGATCGTCGACCATCTGCGGGATGGCGCACATGTTCATGCCGTAGATATAGCTGAACAGGGCGCAGCGGTCCTCGATATAGCTGGTCAGGCTCTGATACTGCAGCTCCCGGCGTACGCCGTCGGCGCGGCTGCCGCGATAGATATAGTCGATCTCGATCAGCGTCTCCTCGCCCTTTGTCTTGGGGAGATTGATGACTTCGCGCACCTCGTAGTCGAGGTTCGGGCGCTTTTCCATCATGCGCTTGAGGTCGGACTGGGGCTTGAGGATCAGGGCGTAGCCCAGGTCGTTCTGGGCCAGGTGCTCGAGATCACCGCCCTGGGCAACATCCGACGTGCCTTCGAACCAGTAGGTCCGCCCCTCATGAACGCACATCGAGATACAGTGGTTGAAGGCGCCCAGCCGCGGCGGCTGATTAATCAGGTCGTGACCCCGGCGCGTATCGACCAGAGCAGGATAGGACTCGACGCCCATCTTGGTCAGCATGGCCGCGATCATCTTGGAGACGTCCTTGCAGTCTCCGATGCGGTCGGCATAGATCTGGTGCAGGCTGCGCGGCACAAAGCCGCCTTCGCCGAACGAGAAGGCGAAATAGCGGATGCTCTGCTGCACCCAGCGCACGGCGGCGACGATGCGGTCCGGCGTTTCCTTGTGATCCGCCTCGATCTGCTCGATCACTTGCAAAAGACCATCAGGATAGTCGTGATCGCCTTCGAAGCCGGCGCGCATCAGGTCGGCGACGCGTTCCCACGTGTCGATGGAGGTTGCGAAAAAGCCCTTGGCGGGAATGACCCAGCCCGGCATGTCGCGCTCATAGTCGCACGGCGGGACATTGGAATCCTGCCAGACCAGCTCTGTCGATCCATCGGCAAGCGCGGCCTTTTCCGGCTCGTACCAGCCGGCGGCAAAGGGCTTGAGGATCAGCTTGCGCTCGGGCGGCACGATCATGCGGACATGGCGCTTGTCCCAGAAGATGCCGCTTTGCAGCGGCGTCGGCATGGAGATTTCGCCCTGGAAGCAGGCCGGATCGCCTTCCAGCGTCATGGCCATGTCGATGACGTCGCCGATGCGCACGTCCGGCAGGTTGATGGCCATGGTCCAGCGGCCGTCAAGCACCAGGCGCTCGAAGCTGCGCTCGCGGCGCATGACGAAATAGCGCTTTTCGACGTCGACCTCGATGATCTCCTCACCGCGGATGATGCGGATATGGTGGATGGTCAGGTCGTCATAATAAGGATTGAACGGCAGGGTGACATTGGCCAGATAGTCCAGCGCCGACAGGTTGACGACTTCTTCGATGGTGCGATTGTAGCGCTGCGGCCGGGTCGTCAGCTTCGATTGATCGTCGACCAGCCAGGTATAAAGGCCCCACGGGGCGCGCGAACTGTCAAGCAGCGGCGGCCGCTTGAAGTCGAGTTCCTTTACCCAGGCAGGCGCCGGAGCGAAGTGAATGCGCCGCCTGACATCTTCTTCGAACACGACCCCACCCTGTCTTTAATGCCGTATCCTTAACCGTTAACACACGGTTTGCCCTCGCAAAAGGGCTAAACGGCCACAGGTTGAACGGGCTTTTTTCCTGGTCGCATTTCCTTACGGCGAACCGGCAATCCACTTCGCCGGGAAATGCTTCATTTGCTGGGTCGCATTTCCTTACGGCGAACCGGCAATCCACTTCGCCGGGAAATGCTCTAGTGAAACAGTGTGATCAGCCCCCTGAAGTCCGCTTCCTGAGTGGTGATGACGTAGATCGGGACCTCCGCCAGGAAGGAGTCGATCGTGGCGTGCTTGATGAAGTGCGCGTAGAAGGCCGCGCTGTCGATATAGGGCAGCAGCTCCTCGACCAGTTGTCCGGACAGGTAAACGCCGCCACGCGCGCCCGAAAACAGCACCATGTCGGACGCCGCCTTGGCCAGCCACTTGATAACCAGTTGGACGGCCCTGAGCGCGCGCGCGTCGCCCGACCTGGCCAAGGTGAACACGGTCTGGACGTCGGGCAGTTCGGCGTCCTCAATCCCGTCTATTTCCGCCATGCAGCGCCAGACACGGCTTAAGCCCCCCAGCGACACGGCCGTTTCGCGCGACACGTGGCCGAACTCGGCGCGCAGCCGGCGCAGGATGTCAAACTCTTCGTCATTTGAAACGGTCAGGTCGGCGTGCCCGCCGGCGCCGGAAAAGGCCGTCCACTGGTCGTGGTCGTCCTTGAGCAGGATCGCCATGCCCAGCCCCGGGCCGGTGCCGATGATGCACTTGGCCATATCGTCGTGTTCGACCGAGCCCTCCGACAGGGCGAACATATCGCCGGCGCCGAGATGCGGAATGGCCAGGGCGCGCGCGACCGTCGGATTGACGAGGTGCACGCGCTGGATGTTCAATATCTTGCGCAGCCAGTCGCGATCGAGGTCGTAGCCGTGATTGGGCATGTACTGGATGCCGCCGCGCTCCCAGCCCGGCGCCGAGATCGCCGCTGCGGAGACGTACGGGCAGCCTTGCTGTTCGAGATAGGACAGGACTGCGGCCTCGAATGCCGTCTCACTGCCGGCGGCAAAGGTTTCGGGCGCGGTTATTCCGCCCTTCTCCGTCCAGAGTGCAATGCTGAGCTGCCCCTTGATGCCCAGATAAATCAGGACCATGACTTTCGACACTGCGTTTACTCCCGTACTTTTTAAGGCAAGGTATCAGACGCGCAGTTAAGTCTTTATTGTTACGGTACCCGCGTTATGCGGGTTGGATGTTTCAGCCCACAAGCGGACCATTAGCCACCGGCAGGCCGAAATCCGGCACGCCGTCGGCTGTGTAACGAACCGGCTGGATGCGGGTATGGCGGTTCGGGTCAAACAGGGGATTGCCGGGGATCTCCTTATAGTCGCGGGCGTGATAGACCAGGACGTCCCGCCCCTGTTCGTCGACCGTGAAGCTGTTATGGCCCGGCCCCCAGATATTATTCTCCGGCGAGCTCTTGAATACCGGCTCGGGCGACTTGATCCACGACGCCGGATCCATGATGTCGGCGTCATCGCGCGCGGTGAGAAGTCCCATACAGTAGTTGTGGTCCGTGGCTGACGCCGAATAGGTCATGAACAGGCGGCCATTGCGCGCCAGGATGGCCGGGCCTTCATTGACCTTGTAGCCAATGACTTCCCACGGCAGGGTCGGCACGGTCAGGCGTGCCGGCTTGGCGCCCAAGGTCGTTGGTGTCTTGAGCGGCGCCAGATAGACATTGCTGTTGGTCTGGATGCCAGGCTCGCTCTGCGCCCAGGCGATGTAGCGCACACCGCGATGCTCGAACACGGTCGAGTCGAGGGTAAAGGTGTCCCAGGGCGTTTCCAACTGCCCGGTCAGGCTCCACTGGCCCGTCAAGGGATCGGCGTCCTTGCTGCTGAGGACATAGGTGCGGATATGGAACTTTTCGTCGCTGTTGCCGGCGGCGAAATAGATATGCCACTGACCGTCGAAGTGATGCAGTTCCGGCGCCCAGATATAGCCGCCCATCCTGCCTTCGGCCGGCCGGCGCCATACCACCACCTCTTCAGCGTCCTTCAGGCCGGCCAGGGTCTTCGCCCGGCGCATCGCCAGACGGTCGTATTCAGGCACGGACGCCATCATGTAATAATAGCCGTCGCTGTGCCGGAAAATCTGCGGGTCGGCGCGCTGGAGAACGAGGGGATTGACGATCGGCTGCATTGTCTTGGCCTTGTTTGCTTTGTTCCGGGCATATGCCGGCAGGACCAGCCCCGCGCCCACGGCGGCGATCAGGCCGGTGCCGGCGGCAGCGGTCAGGAAGGTTCGGCGCGAAGAAGCATTGCTCGGATTGGACATGTCGGGACTCTGGATGGTGGCGTTTCGATGGTTTTTATAACGGCCCGGCGGACCGACGTCTATTATGTCAGACAAATTATCTCTATCCGGCGAGTTCGCTTTGTCAAACGCATTACACGCGCAAAATTTTTACGGCTGTG
Source organism: Asticcacaulis solisilvae (assembly GCF_017875235.1). Classification (GTDB taxonomy): domain Bacteria; phylum Pseudomonadota; class Alphaproteobacteria; order Caulobacterales; family Caulobacteraceae; genus Asticcacaulis; species Asticcacaulis solisilvae_A. The sequence continues at coordinate 421,697 of NZ_JAGGMI010000002.1, forward strand.
TTCAGTTACCGTTAAGCACGCTGTGGGACACTGACCGCTGGGCTTATGCCGCCGGCGACAGAATGTCTTCGGGATGATCGGAGTGGAGAAGACAGGAAATGTCTTCCATCAATACCAATGTCGGGGCCATGATCGCCCTGCAGAACCTGAACGCCATCAATGCCCAATTGATGACGACGCAGAATCGTATCTCGACGGGTCTCAAGGTCGCCAGCGCCAAGGATGACCCGGCCGCGTGGGCTATCGCCCAGACCCAGCGCGCCGAAGTCAGCGCCCTCGATGCCGTCAAAGGCTCCCTGTCCCGCACCTCGTCTTCGATCGATGTCGCCCTATCGGCCGGCGAGTCGATCTCGGACATGCTGAGCGAGCTCAAGGACAAGGCGCTGGCTGCGTCCGACACCTCGCTCGACACCACGGCGCGCAACGCGCTGAAGGACGATTTCAATTCGATCCGCGACCAGATCACCAAGGCGCTGCAAAACGCCAGCTTCAACGGCATCAACCTGCTGAATGGGTCGAAGGCGTCGATCTCGGCCCTGGCCAACAGCAGTGGCACAAGCCGGATGACGGTCATGGGCCAGAACATGTCGCTGGGCGGACCGATCATCACCCTGTCCGCCGCCGCCACATTCGCGACGGCGACAGCGGCCCAGAACCTTATTTCGGCGATCGACACATCGATCAACAACGTCTCAGCCGCCCTTTCAAAGCTCGGTACGTCGTCCAAGTCGATTGAACGTCACCAGACCTTTGTCGGCAAGCTGCAGGACACCATGACCGAAGGCATAGGCCGCCTGGTTGACGCCGACATGGCGGTCGAGGCGGCAAGGCTTCAGTCACTACAGATCAAGCAGCAACTGGCTATCCAGGCCCTGTCGATGGCCAACCAATCGCAATCGTGGGTGCTCCAACTGTTCCGATGACGGGCCGTAACCCGCCATCACTCTGAACAGCGGTCTTACTGGCCGACGATGACGTTGCCAGAGCCCATGATCGAGCGCGAGATGTTGCCCGACACCTTCTTGACGCGGACATCGCCTGAACCGACGATATTGACCTCGACGTCCTTGGCCTCACCGCCGAAGCGCACGTCGCCCGAGCCGGCGATATTGACCTCAAGCTTCGGCATGAACCCTTCTGTCACAGCGACATTGCCCGAACCGCCGATATTGACCTCGGCCGGGCCATTGATCTTGGCCAGTTCGATATCGCCATTACCGCCGATATTGGCTTCCAGCGCCGCGACGGACCTGGCCTTGAAATTGCCCGAGCCACCGATATTGACGACCAGGTCGCGAGTATTGCCGCCGGCAACGTCGCCCGAACCACCGATATTGACCTCGGCGCGGCCGGCGACATCGCCAATCGTCCAGTTGCCACAGCCGCCCTGGCTGAATTCCAGCTCAGAGGTTGCACCCATCTGGCCGAAGGTCGCGCCGCCGACTGAAACTTCGGCGCTCATCGGCACCTTTATATAGATGACGGGCAGGTCGGCCTTGGCGACAACGCCGATACCGTTGATCTTGACCGCGTCCGCACCCTGACATTGCAGGCCGCGCATCTTGAGCTTGCCGTCGGCGACCAGCTTCGAGCCTTCCATGTGGACCATGATCTTGGGCAGCTTGCTGTTGGCGGCATAGGCGACCTTCAACTCGACGTTCTGGCGGGCCTCAGGCGTAACGACAACGCGCGCGGCGACGTTTTCCAGTTCAACTTCCTTGGACGCGGCCGCGAAGGCCGGCGCCGCGACCAGCATGGCGATAACCGAAGCAGCCGATACAATCGTGAGGTTTTTCATGATCCCAGTTTCCCGTTTATTTAAGTGCTCCCGAACCGGAGCCGATGTATACACCCTGACGACGCGGCCGCCCAATGACAACTTAAAAGCCTGTCATGAAGTGATTGTAATGGAAACCCGAGCCTTTCCCGGCGAAGTGGCCAATCAACGTCTCTGACGGTTCGCGGCCCAGGAAATGCGGCAAGGCAAAAAATGCTTCAATGCTTGCCGGGCTTGCCTTTTGCACGGACTTCCTCTATAGGCCCGCTTCCCCTGAAGGGTGGTCAGCCGCATTCGCGGAGCCACTGAACCATCGTGCGTGCCGGACTTCCGCCGTCACCCGCGCCGCCCTTCTCATCGGAAGAGGATTAAAATGCCCTATTACGAACACGTCGTGATGTCGCGGCAGGATATTTCGCCGCAACAGGCGGAAGCCCTCAACGACACCCTGAAAGCCCTGATCGAAGAAAACGGCGGCCACATCGCCAAGATCGAATACTGGGGCCTGCGCAACCTGACCTATCGCGTCAAGAAGAACCGCAAGGCGCACTATTCGCTGCTGGCGCTCGACGCCCCGGCCGCGGCCGTCAAGGAAATGGAACGTCAGCTGTCGATCAACGAAGACGTCATCCGCTTCCAGACCGTCCGCGTCGAAGAGCTCGACCTCGAACTCTCGCCCGTCCTGGCCCGTCGCGACCGTCCGGAACGCGCCGAGCGCGGTGACCGTGGCGATCGTCAAGAATCGTTTGCCGAGTAAGGGACAGACACATGGCTGAAGAAAACACCATCGCCGCCACCCCCGGCGCCCCCGTCGGCAACGGCCCTGCCCGCCGCCCGTTCTTCCGTCGCCGCAAGGTTTGCCCGTTCTCGGGCGCCAACGCGCCGAAGATCGACTACAAGGACGTCAAGCTCCTGCAGCGCTACATTTCCGAGCGCGGCAAGATCGTGCCGTCGCGCATTACGGCCGTGAGCCAGAAGAAGCAACGCGAACTGGCCAAGGCCATCAAGCGCGCCCGCTTCCTCGCCCTGCTCCCCTACGTCGTGAAGTAAGGAGTTAGGCACATGAAAGTTGTTCTGCTTGAACGCGTGGAAAACCTGGGCCAGATCGGCGATATCGCCACGGTCAAGGACGGTTTTGCCCGCAACTACCTGCTGCCGCGCCACAAGGCGCTGCGCGCCACCGCCGCCAATCTGAAGATCTTCGAAGCTCAGAAGGAACAGATCGTCGCCCGCAACGCCGCCAACAAGGCAGCGGCCGAAAAGGCAGCCGGTGAACTCGACGGCACCACCTACGTCGTCATCCGCCAGGCGGGTGACTCGGGCCAGCTGTACGGCTCGGTCAACGCGCGCGACGTCGCTGAAGCTATCAGCGAAGCCGGCGGCAAGGTCGAACGTAACCAGATCGTGCTCGACACGCCGATCAAGACCCTGGGCCTGCATAGCCTGAAAATCCGCCTGCACGCCGAAGTCGCCATCACCATCACGGTGAACGTGGCGCGTTCGGCCGACGAGGCCGAGCGTCAGGCCGCCGGTGAGAACGTCATCGCCTCGCAGTTCGAGGAAGACCGTCTCGCCGACGAACAGGCCGCTGCCGACCTGCTGGAAGGCGGCGCCGGTCAGGCCATGGCGGACGCCCCCTACGAGGCGTAAGTCCAAGCTTTCCTTTGGGAAGTTGCCCCGGAAGGTCCGCCTTCCGGGGTTTTTTCTTGCCAAAAGCGAGAAACTGCATAGAGTGCCCTCGTTCGAGATTTAGGATACCCCAGCTGATCCGCCACCTGGCGCTCTTCAGGACATCGCTAACTTCGGATTTCGGCAGGCGTAATCTCACGTCAGCCTCTCTGCACGAAGGTGCGATATCAAGGAGCCAATCATGGCAACAGGTACGGTCAAGTGGTTCAATTCCACCAAGGGCTATGGTTTTATTCAGCCGGATCAAGGCGGCGGCGATGTGTTCGTGCACATCAGCGCTGTTGAAAAGGCCGGTCTGCGTGGTCTGAACGACAACCAGAAGATCAGCTACGAACTGGTGACTGAGCGCGGTAAGACGTCGGCTGCCAACCTGCAGCTGCTCTAACAGCCTGACAGTTATTGTCATCTGAAACGCCCGGAGGCCTACGCCTCCGGGCGTTTTTGCGTTCCGAGTCGGCCAGGGTGTGGCTTGGAATAAAATTACCATAAAGATTACACGAAATTAATCTACCAAGCTCTTTAAATGTGATCACAAGTAAGCTCGCTCTACCGCTTGGAAAATAACGACATAACGCCATTACCAGAACAGAACTGTAGTTTTTCTAACGTCGGAATTTAATAAATGTGCAGCGATGCCCCCCTTTAAACTGTCGCATCGGGGGATCAAATAAGGCGCAATTAAAACCGACTTTGTCGGAAATAAGACGACCCGCACACTAACCGATAGCTGAGAGATCCTCCCCATGATCAAAGCAAACGCATCCCGCACCACCGCGCGCCTGTACCGCTCGACGGCGCTTGGCCTGTCCCTGGCCTTGTCACTGGGCGTGTCCGCCCACGCCCAGGACGCTGCGCCGTCAGCACCCGCCGCCGACGAAGGCACCGAGGTCGTCGTCACCGGTCAGCGCGCCTCGAACCGCTCGCGTCTCAACACCCTCGTTCCCGTTGACGTCGTCACCACGCGTACGCTGGAAGCCCAGGGCTCGACCGAACTGGCGCAAGGCCTGTCGCGCGTCGCCCCGTCGCTGAACTTCCCGCGTCCGTCGGGCACCGACGCCACCGACGCCGTTCGTCCCGCCTCCTTGCGCGGCCTGTCGCCCGACCAGACCCTGGTCCTGATCAACGGCAAGCGCCGCCACACCTCGGCCCTCGTCAACATCAACGGTTCCGCCGGCCGTGGCTCGGTCGCCGTCGACCTCAACGCCATCCCTGAAGCCGCGCTTTCCCGCGTCGAAGTCCTGCGCGACGGCGCCTCGGCCCAGTACGGTTCCGATGCCATCGCTGGCGTACTGAACCTGCACCTGCGCGAAGCCCGCGAAGGCGGCAACCTCACCTTGAGCTACGGCGAGTACGACACCGACGTCGAGCCGGCCAATTCGTCGCGCCACGTCAATGACGGCCGCACCACCGACCTGTCGGGCTGGGTTGGCCTGCCGATCGGCGATGAAGGCTTCCTGACCGTGTCCGGCCATTACCGCGACCGTGGCTTCACCAACCGCGCCGATATCGACACCGACCCGACCGTCGCCAGCCAGAAGATCGTCACAGCCCGCTATGGCGATCCGGACCAACAGACGACCTCGGTCTTCGTCAACGCCGGTGTGCCGCTGAACGACAGCTGGAAGCTCTATGGCAATGCCGGCTTTAACAAGATCAAGTCGGAAAGCGCCGCCTTCTTCCGCCACAGCAATGCGTCGGGCAATGTCGCGGCCCTCTATCCCAACGGCTTCCTGCCCCTGATCGGCATCACCTCGGAAGACCATTCCGCGACCGTCGGCGTGCGCGGATCGTGGGGCGAATGGACCCAGGACTACAGCCTGACCACCGGCCAGAACACGGTCGACTTCCACACCCGCGACAGCGTCAACGCCTCCTATGGCACCGCATCCAATACGTCCTTCTATGACGGGCGCCTGATCTACGACCAGCTCGTGTTCAACGCCGATCTCAGCCGCCCGTTCGACGTCGGCCTGGCAGGCCCGCTGACCCTGGCCATTGGTCTGGAAGCCCGCAACGAAAACTATACGATCCGCGAAGGCGAGCCGCAGTCCTATGCGCCGGGTCCGGTCGCCGGCAAGCCGGCGGGCGCGCAAGGCTTCCCCGGCTTCCAGCCGAGCAATGTCGTAGACGAGGACCGCAACAGCATCGGCGTCTACGCCAACGTCGCCGGCGATTTTACCGACAAGCTGTCCTACGACGCAGCTATCCGTTACGAAGACTACTCGGATTTCGGCAGCAACACCTCGGGCAAGCTGGCCCTGCGCTACGACGTCACCGACGCCTTTGCGGTCCGTGGTTCGGTCTCGACCGGCTTCCGCGCGCCGTCGCTGGGTCAGCAGTTCTTCACCTCGACGACCAGCAACCTGAACACGGCGGTCACGCCGGCAGTCATCCTGGAAACCGGCACCTTCCCGGCGACCAGCGAGATCGCCCAGCTTCTGGGCGCCGAAGCGCTTGAGCCCGAAACCTCGACCAGCGCGACCCTGGGCTTTGTCTGGCGCAAGGGGCCGTTCGAAGTCACGGTCGACGGGTACAGCATCGACATCGACGACCGCATCGTCCTGTCGGAAAACCTGTCCGGCGGCCAGATCACCACGCTTCTGGCGCCCTACAATGTGACGGCGGCGCGCTTCTTCATCAATGGCGTCGACACCACGACCAAAGGCATTGATGTTGTTGCCAATTATCGTATTCCAACCGATAATTACGGCCGCTTCAACCTGTCGCTGGCGTGGAACAACAACACGACCGAGATCGACCGCCTGCCGACGCTCACCAACTCGCCGCTGAGCCCCCAGCCGGTCCTGTTCGCCCGTATCCGGCAGCAGATCCTGACCAGTTCGGCGCCCGAAAACAAGGGCACCCTGGCGGTCGACTGGAGCAATGGGTCGTGGGGCGCCAATGCCCGCGCCACCTATTACGGCAATGTCTCCGAGCCGGCGGCGCTGGCTGTCAACGACATCCCCACCGGCGACCATACGCTGATCGACCTGTCGGCCAGCTACCGCTTCCGCACCAACACCGTGGTGACGATCGGCGCGGATAACGTGCTGGACGAATATCCGGACGCCACGCCGGCCAACCTCAATGTCACCAGCGGCAACGGCGCCGGCGCCCTGGCCTTCACGCGCTTCTCGCCGTTCGGATTTAACGGCCGCTACCTCTATGCCCGTGTCAGCCAAAGCTTCTAAAGCACTGATTAAATAACTTGTTCCGAAAAACCGGTTTCGACTTTTTCGGAGCATGCTTTAAGGCTTCCGCGGCTCTGCCGCGGAGGCTTTTCTTTTACCTCGGCTTACCTATATTGGTCATCTATCCCCATTATCCACAGACTGTGAATTAAGAGGTGTGGACGGCGGCAATTTGCCCCGTTACGCCCCTTTGCTTTCCTGCTTTAAGTCTTTAGATGCCCACCATGCTTGACGCCCCTCTCCCGCTGTCCTCCATGGACGCCGCCCCCGCTTCGCTTCCTCATAATCTTGAGGCGGAACAGGCCCTTCTCGGGTGCCTGATGTTCGACAACGGCGCCTATGAACGCCTCTATGACGGCCTGGCGGCCCGGCATTTCTACGAGCCCTTCCACCAGCGCCTGTTCTCGACAATTGAAGAGCAGATCCGCGTCGGTCACCTGGCCGAGCCCATCGTCCTGCTCGACAAGTTCAAGGCTGACCAAGCCTTTCAGGACCTTGGCGGCATCCGTTACTTCGCCGACCTGGTCGACCGCGCCCCGCCGGCCGCCAATGCCAATGACTATGCCCGCGTCATTTACGACCTGGCCATCCGCCGCGAACTGATCCGCCTCGGCGGCGAGATCGCCAAGTCGGCGTATGGCGAGCTCGAAGCGCGCGAACAGATCGAAGTCGCCGAAGCCCAACTTTTCGCCATGGCCGAGACGGGTTCGAATTCCACCGGCTTCGTGCCTTTTTCCGAAGCCGTCTCCGGCGCCCTGCACCTGGCCGAAGAAGCCTTCAACCGTGACGGCGGCCTGTCGGGCATTTCAACCGGTCTGGTCGATCTCGACAAACAGATGGGCGGGCTGCACAAGTCCGACCTTTTGATCCTGGCCGGCCGTCCATCGATGGGCAAGACCGCGCTGGCGACCAACATCGCCATGAATATCGCCCGCGCCTACGCCTATGAGCCGCAGCCCGACGGCACGCGCAAGACGGTCAGCGGCGGCGTCGTGGCCTTCTATTCGCTCGAAATGTCAGCCGACCAGTTGGCCTCACGTCTGCTCGCCGATGCCTCGAGCGTCGCCTCGGACAAGATGCGCAAAGGCGAGATCGACGCCAGCGAATTCATGCGCCTGAAAGAGGCCGCCATGGAAATCGCCTCGGCACCGCTGTATATTGACGATACCGGCGGCATCAGCCTGGCAAAGTTGACCGCCCGCGCCCGGCGTCTCAAGCGCACCTCGGGACTTGATTGCCTCATCGTCGACTACCTTCAGCTGATCACCATCGGCGACGGCTCCAACATGAACCGCGTCCAGGAAATCTCGACCATCACCATGGGCCTGAAATCGCTGGCCAAGGAACTGGCCATCCCGGTCATCGCCCTGTCGCAGCTGTCGCGTCAGGTCGAAAGCCGCGACGACAAACGCCCCCAGTTGTCGGACCTGCGGGAATCGGGCTCGATCGAGCAGGACGCCGACATCGTCATGTTCGTGTATCGTGAAAGCTATTACCTCGGTCGCGCCGAACCGCGTGAAGGCACCGAAGAGCACCTGAAGTGGCAGGAAGACATGGATCGCACGCGCGGCACAGCCGAAGTCATCCTGGGTAAGCAGCGTCACGGCCCCATCGGCACGGTCCGCGTCTCGTTCGACGAGAACTACACGCGCTTCGGCAACCTGGCGAACCCTGAACGTTACGCCAATTACGATCGCGAATAGGATTCCAGACCCCGTTGTGATAGCGCAATCCTATGCTTTCCGACTCGCCGACCGCGCGCCTTGATATCGATCTGAGTGCCCTGCTCGCCAATTATCGCACGCTGCAGAAGCGCGCGGGCAGCGCCGAGGTCGCTCCGGTCGTCAAGGCCGATGCCTATGGGCTGGGCTGTGCCGGCGTGGCGCCGCATCTGGTCAAGCACGGCGCGCAGACCTTCTTCGTTGCGCGCCTCGAGGAAGGCATAGCGTTGCGCGGCATCCTGGCCGGCGGTCCGGTCATCTATGTCCTTGACGGCTTGAGCGATCCGGTCGCATTCGCCGTCCATGACCTGCGGCCGGTGGTGAATACCGTCGCCCAGTATCAACAATGGATTTCTGGCCCGGTCGGCATCAAGGCAGCGCTGCATATCGATACCGGCATGAACCGGCTGGGTGTCCGCCCGGAAGAGATCGCGGCCCTGCCCGGCCGCGGCGCGCACGACCTGACGCTGGTCATGAGCCACCTGGCGTGCGGCGATGAAGCCGGCCATCCGATGAACGCGCAACAGTTGACGGCGTTTCGCGCCGTAGCCGCGCAATTCCCTGGCATTCCCGCATCCCTGGCTAACAGCGCCGGGCATTTCCTGGGAGCGGACTATAGCTTAGACCTGACACGGCCAGGCATCTGCCTCTATGGCGGCGGTCCATTCGGTCAGGCGACGCCGCACCTGCGCGCGGTCGCCACCCTGTCGGCCCGCGTCCTTCAGGTCCGTGATGTCCGCGCCGGCGAGACGATCGGCTATGGCGCCACCTTTGCCGCCAAGGCCGACATGCGCGTCGCGACCGTCGGCGTCGGCTATGCCGATGGTCTGATGCGCAGCTTTGCCCGAAAAGGCTTTGCCCACGTTGCACACCATCAGCAACCATTGACAGGCCGCATCTCCATGGACCTGTGCGGCCTGGACGTCACCGGGCTCGACGTTACGGTCAATGACTGGGTCGAGATTCTGGGGCCGCGCCAGAATATCGACGAGGTCGCGGACCTGTCCGGCACCATCGCCTATGAATTGCTGACGCGCATCGCCGCCCGCGTACCGCGCCGTTATCTGGCCTCTTGACAGACCAGCCAAACCGGAACATATGCAGAACATTAATCTGCGAAAGACCGTCCATGGCCCGTGACCACACCTCCTATGTCTGTCAGTCCTGCGGCAGCGTCCACAGCAAGTGGAGCGGCCAGTGCACGGGATGCAGCGCCTGGAACACATTGGTCCAGGAGACGTTTTCGACGCCGCCGGGCGGACTGAAGCCCGAAACCGGCAAGATTTCACGTCTGAACAAGCTGCAATTCGAAACGCTTGACAGCGTGGATGAAGCGCCTGCGCGCATGATCACGGGCGTGACCGAATTCGACCGCGTCTGCGGCGGCGGCGTTGTACCGGGCTCGGCCATCCTGATCGCCGGCGACCCCGGCGTCGGCAAGTCGACCCTCCTGCTTCAGGTCACGGCCAGCGCCGCCAATCAGGGCCTGCGCATCGCCTACATTTCCGGTGAAGAAGCCGTCGAACAGATCAGGGGCCGCGCCGCCCGCATGGGCCTGTCAAAGGCGCCGGTCGACCTGGCCGCCGAAACCGGGCTGCGCGCCATCCTCGAAGCCCTGAAGCGCGAGCAGTTTGATCTTGTTGTCATCGATTCGATCCAGACGCTGTGGAGCGACGCCGTCGAGGCCGCGCAAGGGTCCGTGTCGCAGGTCCGCGCCTGCGCCGGCGAACTGGTGCGCCTGGCGAAGAAGAAGGGCACCTCGGTCATCCTGGTCGGCCACGTCACCAAGGAAGGCCAGATCGCCGGTCCGCGCGTCGTGGAGCACATGGTCGACGCCGTTCTGTCGTTCGAAGGGGAGCGCGGCTATCCGTTCCGGATCCTGCGCGGCACCAAGAACCGTTTTGGCGCCACCGACGAGATCGGCGTCTTCGAGATGGGCGATTCGGGCCTGCGCGAAGTGCCGAACCCGTCGGCGCTGTTCCTGGGCGACCGCTCAGAGCGCGCCTCGGGTTCAGCGGTCTTTGCCGGTATCGAAGGCTCACGCCCTGTGCTTGTCGAGGTTCAGGCGCTCGTTGCCCCGTCCGCCTATGGCACGCCGCGCCGTGCCGTTGTCGGCTGGGATTCCGGGCGCTTGGCCATGATCCTGGCGGTACTTGAGGCGCGCTGCGGCGTCGCCTTCGGCCAGAAGGACGTCTATCTTAATGTCGCAGGCGGCTTGCGCATCTCGGAACCCGCCGCCGACCTGTGCGCCGCGATGGCACTGGTCTCGGCCCTGACCGATACGCCGCTTCCCCGCGATTGTGTCGTTTTCGGCGAAATCAGCCTGTCGGGCGATGTCCGTACCGTCAGCCGCACCGAGGGCCGCCTTAAGGAGGCGCTGAAGCTCGGCTTCTCGAGCGCGGTGACGGCTCAGAACGCGATGGAAAATCCACCGCTGAAGGTGCATGGATTCAACAGCTTGTCAGAAGCCATTTCCAGACTGCTTCCGGTCGACGTCTAGGCGTTCAACGCTGGGAAAGGTTAACGCGTGTTGTTAATTTCCGGGATCGATGGTATCTGTTGAGCCTCATCGGCGGGCGAGCCGTCAGGGCTCAGGGGGCATTCTCAGTGGAATTTTACGATTTCATCTTTCTGGCCTTGCTGGCCGTTTTCGGCTTCTACGGCTTTGCGACCGGTGCCCTGCGCCAAATCGTCAACCTGGCCGCTTTCTTCATCTCCATTCCCTTGGCGGTGATGTCGAAAAGCTTCCTGCAGAACGCCTTTCATCTCGACGACCTGACCGGTTACATCGCCGCCTTTATCGTCTTCATCATCCTGTTCATGGGCCTGCGCTACCTCGGTCAGGCCCTTTCGGACAAGCTGCACAAGCAAAAGGCGCTGGGTCATGTCGACCGTGGCCTGGGTGTCCTGATCGGACTCCTCTGGACACTGATCATTATCGGCGTTTTCCATTTGATTTTTTCCGCCGTCACACCTATTCAGCGCCAGCCGAAATGGTTCGTCAACGCCAAGGTTTATCCCTTGAGCGTCCGGGCGGCCCAGACGATCAAGGCGGTGCTCCCGAAAGGTACCGACGCCGTCGACGACGTGCCGGGAGTGGAAAAGTAAGACTCTGTCCCTATATGTCAGGACAGTTCTTTCGCGTTTTTGAAAAGAGAAGCCATGCTGCCTGCCCAGCTTGACCTGTCCGACCTTACCGATACACAACAGGTGTCCCGCGACATCGAAGACGACAGGCCCCGCCTTGAATGCGGGGTCTTTGGTATTTACGGCATGGCCGACGCCAGCGCCGTGACGGTCTTAGGCATGCATGCGCTGCAGCACCGCGGCCAGGAAGCCTGTGGTCTGGCAAGCTGCGATGGCCGCCGCTTCTATATCGAACGCGAACACGGCCTGGTCGGCGATGTCTTTACCGGCGCCGACCTGACCAAACGGCTGCAGGGCAATGCTGCCATCGGCCACACGCGCTATTCGACCGCCGGCGGATCGTTTATCCGCAACGTCCAGCCGATGTTCGCCGACCTCGACCAGGGCGGCATCGCCATTGCCCACAACGGCAATCTGACCAATTTCATGCATCTGCGGACGAAGCTCGTCGCCGAGGGCTCCATCTTCCAGTCGACCTCCGATTCGGAGGTCATTTTGCATCTGATTGCCCGCTCGCGCGGCCTCAAGATCATCGACCGCTTCATGGAAGCGCTCAGCAACCTCGAAGGCGGTTTCGCGCTCGTCGCCCTGACGCGCAAGATGCTGATCGGCGCGCGCGATCCGCTGGGCATCCGTCCGCTGGTCATCGGCAAGCTCGGTACATCTTACGTCCTTGCGTCGGAAACCTGCGCGCTCGACATGATCGGCGCGACCTTCGTGCGCGACGTCGAACACGGTGAAGTCGTCCAGATCGACGAGAATGGCCTGAAGTCGTTCAAGCCGTTCGACAGCCGCCCGGCGCGTCCCTGCCTGTTCGAATATGTCTATTTCGCGCGTCCCGATAGTGTCGTGAACGGCAAGTCGATCTACGAAGTCCGCAAGGCGATGGGCCGGCAACTGGCTCTCGAACATCCCGCCGACGCCGACATCATCGTGCCGGTGCCGGATTCGGGCGTCCCTGCCTCGCTCGGCTTCTCGGAACAGTCGGGTCTGCCGTTCGAGCTCGGCATCATCCGCAACCACTATGTCGGCCGCACCTTCATCCAGCCGACCCAGAACATCCGCGACCTGGGCGTCCGCAAGAAGCACTCGCCGAACCGCGTCGTCCTGGAAGGCAAGCGCGTCATCCTGATCGACGACTCGATCGTGCGCGGCACGACTTCGGTCAAGATCGTCCGCATGGTCCGCGAAGCCGGCGCCAAGGAAGTCCACCTGCGTTCGGCCAGCCCGCCGATCATGTGGCCCGACTTCTACGGCATCGACATGCCGGATCGTGATAAACTCATGGCCGCCAACCACTCCCTCGAAGAAATGCGCCAGATGCTGGAATGTGATTCCTTGGGCTTCCTGTCTGTCGACGGCCTCTATAAGGCCATGGGTCACAATCGCCGCGATCCGGACTGCCCGCAATTCACCGACCACTATTTCACCGGCGATTACCCGACGCGCCTCACCGACCGCGAAAACGCGCTCGATGAAGCCGAGTCGCCCGGACATCAATTGTCGCTGCTGGCCAGCGCGAACTAAGAGACCGATCTCATGACATCGCAAACCGGCCGCATCGCCCTCGTCACAGGCGCATCGCGTGGTATTGGCCGCGCCTGCGCTCTGGGCCTTGCCAAGGCCGGCGCCCAGGTCATCGCCTGCGCCCGCTCCAAGGCCAGCCTTGAGGAATTGGACGACGAAGTTTTCGCCGCGACCGGCCAGCACGCGACGCTTATCCCCTTCGACATCACCGACGGCGACGCCTGCGATCGTCTGGCCGCAGCCCTCTATGAGCGCTTCGGCCGTGTCGACACCCTGATCCATGCCGCCGGCGTGCTGGGCACGCTGTCGCCGGTAACGCATCATGAGCCGAAGGACTTCGACAAGATCGTCGCCGTCAACCTGACGGCATCCTGGCGGCTGATGCGTTCACTGGAACTGTTGCTGCGCCAATCCGACGCCGGCCGCGCCGTCTTCTTTACGACCGGACAAGGCGTCACCCACGGCCGCGCCTTCTGGGGACCTTATGGCGCCACCAAGGCCGCGTTGGAAACCCTGGTCCGTACCTGGAACGATGAGCTCGAAATCACCAAGGTCCGCGCGGCGCTCTTAAGCCCCGGCCCGGTGCGTACCCGTATGCGCGCCGCCGCCTTCCCGGGCGAAGATCCGATGTCGATCCCACATCCGGACGAGATCGTGCCGCTGATGCTGGAACTGGCCGATCCGGCGCGCACGCCGCCCGGCGATGTCGTCGACTTTCGCGATTGGACCAAGGCACAGGCGTCCTAGAGCATTCCCGGCGAAGTGCCAAAAAACGTCTCTGGGGTTCGCCGCAGGAAATGCGACATAATAAAAATCAATGCTGTCACTTCGCTTCGTCAGAAGCGAAGTGACAGCATTGCCATTTTGCGCATTACGGAATGCAAAATGCGCAAAATTCCTTTCAATTTTAATTTTTGATACTAATCTCGGGACATGACCGCACATGCCCCTCGCCCCGTCTATCCCGGTCCGCTCAGCGCCGCCATGCTCGACGAATTGTCGACCTATGTCATCGCCGAACCCTATCCGTTCGTTGTCGATCTCGAACAGTCGAAGGGCATGGAATTGGCCACTGTCGACGGTGAGCGCCTGTGCGACTGGACGGGTCTCTATGGCTCGCGGCTGTTGGGCTACAACCACCCACGCCTCTATGCGCCCGACTATGTCCGCCGGCTGGTCACCGCCGCCAACACTAAAATGGCCAATCCCGACTTCCTGACGCCGCAATGCCTGGCCTATTACCGCCTTTTGCATCGCCTGGCGCCGAAATGCATGACGGAAAACGGCCGCGTCGAAGTCTACGCTGTCAATTCCGGCGCCGAAGCGGTTGAGAACATGATGAAATATCTCATCAATCTCCATCACCACAAACAGAAGGCACGTGGAAACGCCGTCCTGAACCACCGCTTCATCTATTTCGACCAGGCCTTCCATGGCCGCACGGTCTACACGCTCAACATCACCAAGCTGGCCAATGATCCGGTCGCCACGCGCGACTTCCAGGGGCTGATCCAGGGCAATCTGCAGGTGCCCTTCCCGGGTGTCGACAGCCGCCTCAGCCACGCCGAAAACCTGGCCGCGGTCGAACAGGCCCTGTCGAACCTCGAATTCCTGATGCGCCTGCATGGCGACGAGATCGCCGGTGTGATCCTAGAGCCGCTGCAAGGCGCTGGCGGCCACCGCCTGGCCATGCCGGAATTCTATCGCGGCCTGTCCGAGCTGTGCCACAAGTACGATATCGGTTGGGGCCTTGACGAGGTGCAGACCTCGGGCGGCCAGACCGGCGAGGTCTTCGCCATCGACCTGTTCGACGTTCCCCACCCGCCGCATGCCGTCGCCACCGCCAAGAAGTTCGGCAATGGCGTCGTCTACATGCTTAACTCGATGCAGGACATCGGCGTGCTCGATTCGACCTGGGGCGGCGCCCTGGCCGACATGGTCCGCTTCGTCGAGGAATGGCAGATCGTCGAAGACGAAGCTCTGCTTGCAGCCGTTCCCACCAAGACCGCCTACCTGATCGACGGCATGATGCCGCTGACGGAGAAGTTCGCCGACAAGATCGGCAATGTCCGGGGTCTCGGCCTCTATCAGGGCTTTACCGTCTTTGGCGCCGGCAACAAGGCGCGATTGGTCGACCTGGCGCTGGAAACGGAAAACCTGATCTTGCTGGGCGCCGGCACCGACAGCATTCGCTTCCGTCCTCCGCTGGATGTCACCGAAGCCGATATCGATGACATGCTGGCCCGGCTTGGCCGCGTCCTGGAACGCTTATAGTTCCAACTCGAAATAGCCAACCGTCTTACCGTTCGACAATTTTTGTTCGCCGGCGGGCGTAAACCCCAGCGCCGTATGAAAGGCGACCGAACCGGGATTGGGCGGATCAATATTGATCTCGCAGACGATGCGCTCGAAACCCAAGCGGCGCGCCTCATCCACGGCGTGCGCATAAAGCTGGCGCCCCAGGCCACGGCCTTGCGCGGTCGCAGCCACGACAACGCGATCGACATACAGAAAACGGTCGCGACGTTCCTTCCACCACAGGAAGTTCGGACTGTCGTAATCGGCGTCGTGGTCGAGCACCAACAAGAAGGCATCGGCTGGCGCCGCAAACACGGCCACGCGCGCCTGCGCGACGAGACGCGCCCAATCACCGGCCTCAATATATGAGGTCTCAGCCGCAAAGACATTGTTGAGCGCCCGGACCGCTTCGTTGTCCGGCAACAGCGGTTTGAGCACGATCAGCGCTTCCTGCCGCCAGGTTTGCCCGAACGGCCGCCGGGGCCGGCAGCGCCCGGCTTGGTGCTGGGGCCGGCAGGACGGGCACGGAAGCTCTTGGCCTTGGCGGCTTCGGCGCGCGGCTTGGCCTTGACCTTGGGCGTTGCGGGCTCCGCTCCCTTGGGACGCTGGCGAACGCGGCCGGGGTGCGCCGGCTTTTCGCCCGGCTTCGCCTTCGGCTTGGCGCGGATACGCGGCGGGCCTGAGCCCTCCTCGCCATCGACGAACGGATTGGCATTGGCCTTGACCGTCAGACGGATCGGCACTCCCGGAAGATCAAAAGACTCGCGCAAACTATTGATAAGATAGCGGCGATAATGATCCGGCATGGCGTAGGCGCGCGACGCGAACAGCACAAAGGTCGGCGGCCGCCCCTTGGTCTGGGCCATGTATTTCGGCTTGATGCGCTTGCCGTCGACGGCGGGGGGCGGATGGCGCTGCACCGCCAGGGCCAGCCAGTCATTGAGGTCGCGCGTCTTCACCTTGGCCGACCAGTTACGGTAGACCTTCATGACGGCGGGCATGAGGCGGTCGACGCCGCGGCCGGTCGCGCCCGATAGGGTCACCAGTTGCGTGCCCTTCAGCTGCGGCAGCATGCGCTCGGACGTCTCTAGGATTTCAGCCAGGCGCGCCTGCGGCTCCTCAACCAGGTCCCATTTGGAAATGGCGTAGATCAAGGCGCGGCCTTCGCGTTCAACCAGGTCGGCGATCTGCAGGTCCTGGGTTTCGAAAGCATTGGCCTCGTCCATGACCAGGACGACGACCTCGGCGAAGGTGATGGCGCGGATGGTGTCGGCGGTCGACATCTTTTCCAGCTTTTCCTGGACGCGCGCCTTCCGGCGCAGGCCGGCGGTATCGACCAGGCGGATCTGACGGCCATCGTACTGCCATTCGACCGAAATCGAGTCGCGGGTGATGCCGGCTTCGGGCCCGGTCAGAAGCCGGTCTTCGCCCAGCATCTTGTTGATCAGGGTCGACTTTCCGGCATTGGGGCGGCCGATAATGGCGATGCGGATCGGCTTGGTGTCGTCGTCTTCGTCGCCTTCTTCGTCCTCAGCGATGAAGTCGCCTTCGACCAGCTGGCGATAACGTTCGGCGGCTTCGTAAAGCTCCGACATGCCCTCGCCGTGTTCGGCCGACAGGTGCAGCGGCTCACCAAAGCCCAGGACACGTGCCTCTTCGGCGGTGGCGGCGGCCTGATAGCCCTCGGCTTTATTTGCGATCAGGATGACAGGCGTGTCATGGCGGCGCAGGATGTCGGCAAAGATGCGGTCGAGCGGCATGACGCCTTCGCGCGCATCGACGACAAAGAACGCGACATCGCACTCTTCGATGGCCTTTTCGGTCTGGCGGCGCATCCGTGACTCGAGACTTTCGTCATCCAGGTCTTCGAAACCGGCAGTGTCGATCAGTTCGAGGTCGATATCGCCTAACCGGCCGGTCGCATAGCGGCGGTCGCGTGTGACGCCAGGCCGGTCATCAACGATGGCCAGCTTCTTGCCCGCGAGGCGATTGAACAGGGTCGATTTGCCGACATTGGGTCGGCCAACAATGGCAACTTTTAAAGGCATCCGCGCCTTATAGAGCATGCTTCGAAAAAGTGGAAACCGGTTTTTCGTACAAGCATGCGACCACTCAGAAACGAAACGGCGCGGATATCCAGCCCAAGCGAAGGTTTAGATCAGATGCGCTTCGACAGCTTGGCGGCCTGCGCCATCCAGTTTTCCCGGACGATGCGCTTGGGGAAGCGGATGCGATTGGACACCCAGGCGACGTTTTCCGGCGTCCATGACGCGATCTGCCAGTAGTGGTAGATGCCGAGTTCGTTCAGCTCCTGCTGGTTGCCCGGCCCGACGCCTGAAATGACGGTCAGGTCGTCGATGCCGCCGCGCGGTCCGTCGAGACGCATGGGCTCAAGGCCCGATCCCGCCTGCTGCACGGCCGCTTCGACGCTGTCCGGTGTCATCGAGGCCAGGCTGGAAATCCGGCCCTGCAGGTTGGTATCGAGATAGTCCGCGCGCGGATTGATGCGCAGCGTCGAGGTGTCGACACGCGGTGTGAATTCCGGCGGCGCATAGGCGGGCTTGGTGACGTCGGCATGACGTGTTTCAGCAAAACGGGGCTCGATGCGCATGACATCGGCGGAAGACGTCGGGGCGGAAGGCATCTGCGGTTCACGCGGCGCCACGACGCCGGAGGTGAACTGTTCGGCGGCCTTGGCGACGTCATAATGCACAACATCGGCCGGGGTGGCGCGCGCAGGGGCGGCCCCGCCTTCGATAACCTCGAAAGTGTCAAACGCACTGACCTTCTTCGCGGCGGGCTTGCGCTTGCCGGCGACCAGCCAGCCGATGATGGCGAAAACCCCAAAGGCTGCGACCAGCAGCATGATCGATTGCAACGTCATGTTCAGCATGGAGGCGTCCCTTAACCCAGTTTGCGCGCGAAAAAGCCGGTCAGCAGACCGAGACCCGCGGCGCCCAGCAACAGCCAGCGCAGTTCGAAGATCAGATGCAGCATGGCCATCTCCCTATCCCGCCGTCACGTGGAAGGCGACACGGCGGTTGGCCGCACGGCCTTCCGGTGTCGCATTGTCGGCAATGGGTTGCGCGCCACCATAGCCGGCCGCGCTGACGCGGTCCTGCGGCAGGCCGCGCGACACCAGCGCGGCGGCGGCGGCCTGGGCGCGCGACTTGGTGATCAGCTGGTTGGCGACCGCATCGCCGGCATTGTCGGTATAGGCGGCGACCTCGAGCTTCAGTTCGGCGGGGCACGACGCCATCGTCTTGTAGACATCGTCGAGCACGACCTGGCTTTCGGGGGTCAGTTCGTAGCTGCCGAAGACGTAGGTGACCTTGCGCGTGCCCATGGCTGCCAGGATACGCTCTTCGCAGCCTTGCGCGGCGTTCGAGCTGATCGGCACGGCGCCACTGCCGGCGACCGTCGGACGGGAGGCGGACACGGTATCGATCGTTGTGGCGCTTTCACCGCTGATCGTGAAGGGCGCGGCACCGGCGGCCACCATCGGCGCGGCGTCGGCAGCGACCACGGCGCGCGGCGTGCCTTCCAGCACCTTGCCCACATGAATGTCGGTGACCAGGCGGGCATATTGGCCGCCCGGCATATCGTTGCTGTCGATAGCGGAGATGGCCTTTTCGGCCTCTTTCAGCTTGCGGGCGGAGTCGGGATCATTGTCCATGGCCGTAAGCGTTACGGTCTGGCCATCGACCGTGGCGCGGACATCATCGAGCCCCTGATCGGCGAGGGTACGGGCGACCTTTTCACGAACGCCGGTCTCGACGCCCGGCAGGGTCTGGTAAAGTCCCACCGCGCCCAGAGCCGCCAGCCCCGTAACGCCCACCAACCAAATGGCTCCGGCCTTCATAAGACACCCCTCGTTTTTTTGTCTTAGGGGTTTGTATCGCGTTTAACCGCGTCAGACAACCAGCGCGAACACCTGACAGGCGAGATTTCTTAACCATTTGGAAAGGCAAAGGCCGGGGTGTGGCATGGCGCCCTCACCCCGGCCCTGACTATACGGCTAAATCGCCTCAGGCTTACTTCGCAGCGGCAATCGCCGCTTGCGCCGCCGCCAGTCGCGCTACTGGGACGCGATAGGGTGAGCACGACACATAGGCCAGGCCGATCTTATGGCAAAACGCGATCGACGCCGGATCGCCGCCATGTTCACCGCAGATGCCGAGCTTGATATCGCCCCGCGTGGACTTGCCCTTGGCGGTGGCGATCTCGATCAGGGCGCCGACGCCGTCCTGGTCCAGGCTGACGAACGGGTCTTTCTCGAAGATGCCCTTTTCGATGTACGGGTTCAGGAACCGGCCCGAGTCGTCGCGGCTGATGCCATAGGTCGTCTGGGTCAGGTCGTTGGTGCCGAACGAGAAGAACTCGGCCGATTCCGCCAGCTTGTCGGCCAGCAGGGCCGCGCGCGGCAGTTCGATCATGGTGCCCGTCTTGTAGGCGACCTCACGCCCGGCCTTGGCGAAGACCTGCTTGGCGATGGCATGGGTCATGTCCGACAGCTTGGCCATTTCCTGCGAGGTGGCAACCAGCGGATGCATGATTTCCGGGACCGGGTTACCACCCGCGGCCGCGACCTCAACCGCGGCCTCGAAGATGGCCGTCAGCTGCGATTCGTAGATTTCCGGGAAGGTGATGCCGAGACGGCAGCCGCGCCAGCCCAGCATCGGGTTAGCTTCAGAGAGTTCCTTGGTGCGCTTGTACAGCTTGTCGGCGCCGACGCCCGTGCTTTCGGCCACCATCTTCACGTCTTCCTCCGAATGCGGCAGGAATTCGTGCAGCGGCGGGTCCAGCAGGCGCACCGTGACCGGCAGGCCGTCCATGATCTTGAACAGCTCGACGAAATCCGCCTTTTGCATCGGCTGGATCTTGGCCAGCGCCTTGCGACGGCCGGCCTCGTCGTCGGCCAGGATCATTTCGCGGACGGCGGTGATGCGCTCGTCATCGAAGAACATGTGCTCGGTGCGGCACAGGCCGATGCCCTGGGCGCCGAAGCCCAGAGCCGTGCGGGCATCAGCCGGCGTTTCGGCATTGGTGCGGACCTCAAGGCGCTTGAATTCGTCCGCCCAGGCCATGATCTGGTGGAAGTCGTCCGAGAAGTCGGGCTCGATCATGCGGACCGCGCCCTTGATGATTTCGCCGGTCGAGCCATCGAGCGTGATGACTTCGCCGTGCCGGAAGGTCTGGCCACGAGCGACGAATTCACCGCGATCCGAGTAGATCTGCATCTCACCGGCGCCGGAGACACACGGACGGCCCATGCCGCGGGCGACGACCGCCGCGTGACTGGTCATGCCGCCGCGCGCCGTGACGATGGCCTTGGCGGCGTGCATACCGTGGATGTCCTCGGGCGAGGTTTCGTCGCGGACCAAGATGACGTCTTCGCCGGCGGCTGCCAGACGGACGGCGTCGTCGGCCGTGAAGACGATCTTGCCGCAAGCCGCGCCCGGCGATGCCGGCAGGCCCTTGGCGACGACGATCTTCTCGGCCTTGGGGTCCAGCATCGGGTGCAGCAGTTGGTCCAGGCTGGCCGGATCAACGCGCAGCAGCGCTTCCTGCGGCGTGATCAGGCCTTCCTTTGCCATGTCAACGGCGATCTTGAGCGCCGCCTTGGAGGTGCGCTTGGCGTTGCGAGTCTGGAGCATGTAGAGCTTGCCCTGCTCTACCGTGAACTCCACGTCCTGGACGTCGCGATAGTGGTTTTCCAGCGTGTCGACGGTCGTCTTGAACTGTGCGAAGACCTCGGGCAGCGACTCTTCCATTGACGGAGACCGCTCGCCCATTTCTTCACGGGCCTTGCGCGTCAAGGCCTGCGGCGTGCGGATACCGGCCACCACGTCTTCGCCCTGGGCGTTCAGCAGGAATTCGCCGTAAAGGTCGCCATCACCGGTCGACGGGTTGCGCGTAAAGGCCACGCCGGTCGCAGAGGTTTCGCCCATATTGCCGAAGACCATCGACTGGATATTCACGGCCGTGCCCCAGTCTTCGGGGATGTCGTGCATCTTGCGGTAGAACTTGGCGCGGTCGTTCATCCACGACCCGAAGACGGCCTTCACGGCGCCCCAAAGCTGGTCCTTAGGGTCTTGCGGGAAATCGCGGCCGAGTTCGTTGCGGACCATGGCCTTGTAGTCGGCGATGATGCGTTCCCAGTCCTTGGCCTGGATGTCGGTGTCTACGCTGACGCCAAGGCGGTCCTTGTGATCATCCAGGATATCTTCGAAGGCGTGGTGCGACACGTTTAGCACGACGTTGGAATACATGGTGATGAAGCGGCGATAGCAGTCGAGTGCAAAGCGCCGGTCGCCGGTCAGCTCGGCCAGGCCATCGACCGTGGCGTCGTTCAGGCCCAGGTTCAGGACCGTGTCCATCATGCCCGGCATCGAAGCGCGCGCGCCTGAGCGCACCGAGACCAGCAACGGGTTCTTCACGTCGCCAAAGCCCTTGCCGGTGACCTTTTCGAGGTCGGCCAGGTTGGCTTCGACTTCGTCGATCAGGCCCTCGGGCAGCTCGGAATTGTTACGAAAATAGTGGACGCAGGCTTCGGTCGTTATGGTGAAACCGGCAGGAACGGGCAGGTTCAGCGACGACATCTCGGCGAGATTCGCGCCCTTACCGCCCAACAATTCCTTCATGGTGGCATCGCCATCCGCCTTCCCCGCCTGGAAGGCATAGACCCAGTGCTTTGTCATGAAACTTTCCCTCTTCACTGACAGCGTTTTTGGTTTGAGTACGCTTGGTCGAAAACTAGGTGTTTTGTTTATAAGTTTTCGATTACTTCACGCCCGGCATTTTGAGGCGTGATTACGCTTTAGTTTGTCGCGCATCTTATCCGAAAACCGCGTGGCACTTTTGGCTACGCCGAACTTCGTTTCGGAATGCGCTTACGCTATACGACTTAGGTCCGCGACGGGCGCCGACAAGGCACAAACCTGGGCAAGAAGTTTCAGTCGATTGGCCCTCACAGCCGCATCGTCCGCATTGACCAGGACTCCATCAAGGAACGCATCGACATTTTGCCGCAATGCAGCAAGACTTAGCAAGGCCTCATATGTATTTTCTGCATTAAGCAGATTTTCGATCACGCCTTTTTGCGTTTTCAACTGTTGAATCAAGGCCAGTTCGACATCGGGCGCGCCGGGCTGGACCTCGGCCTCGCCTTGCGGCAGGGCGCCCTTCTTGGCTTCGGCCGCCAGGATATTGGCCGCGCGCTTGTGCGCCGCCAAAGCGTCCTGGCCCTGCGGTGATTGCAGCACGCGATCCAGCGCGTCGATGCGGCCGACGACACGAACCATGTCGTCGTCCTTGTTGGCCAGGACAGCGTCGATGACTTCGTGATTGCGGCCATCTTCGCGCAGTTGCACCTTGAGACGATCGGTGAAGAAGTCGAGGATTTCGCCCGTGACGTCAGCAGCCTGACGCACGCCTTGCGGACCTGAACCGACATTGGCGAACCATGCTTTGACCAAAGCCGTCAACGACAAGCGGGCATTGTGTTCGCGCAAGATACGAAGGATGCCGAGCGCCGAACGGCGTAAGGCGTAGGGGTCCTTCGAGCCCGTCGGCTTTTCATCGATAGCGAAGAAGCCGACCAGCGTATCGATCTTGTCAGCCAGAGCGACCGTCGCGCTGATGGCGCCGGTCGGCACCGTGTCGCCCGGTCCCTGCGGCTTGTAATGCTCACGGATGGCATTAGCGATATCGGCCGGCAGCTTTGCGGCATCGGCGTAATATCCGCCCATAACCCCTTGAAGTTCCGGAAATTCCCCAACCATCTTGGACGCCAGATCGGCCTTGGCCAGACGCGCGGCTTCAGTCGCCACGGCCGGATCCGCCTTCAACAGCGGCGCGATATACTTGGCCAAAGCCGTAATGCGCTCGACGCGCTGGGCCATCGTGCCAAGCTTGACGTGGAAGGTGGTGCCCTTCAGACGCTCCAGCCAGCCATCGAAGTTCCCCGCCTTATTGTCCTCGGTCCAGAAGAAGACACCGTCCGACAGACGCGCCGAAAGGACCTTGGCATTGCCGCGCTTGATTTCTTCGCCGCCGTCTACCGCACGGGTGTTGGCGACAATGACGAAATGCGCCGCCATCTTGCCCGTCGCCTTGTCGCGCACGGCAAAGTACTTCTGATGCGTGCGCATAGACGTCTTGATGACTTCGGGCGGCAGGGTCAGGAAGCGCGGGTCCATGTCGCCGAGAATCGGCACCGGCCATTCGTTGAGGCCCGCGACCTCTTCCAGCAGCCCCTGATCGTCCATCAGCTCGCAACCAGCGACATCACAGACGGCGCGCGCCTTGTCGAGAATGACGGCCTGACGCTCAGCATGATCCAGGATTACGGAATTGTCTGCCAAGCCCTTCTGATAGCTGGCAAAATCGTTGACAGCGAACGGCTCACCCGAGCTGAGGTAGCGGTGACCAACGGTTTGATTGCCAGCAACCAGACCTTCGAGTTCAAATGGGATGACTTGGCCATCAAACAGGAACAGGATGCGCTTCAGCGGCCGCACCCAGCGGAAGCTCGACGTGCCCGAACGCATCGACTTCGGCCATGGGAAGCCGAGGATGACGTCCATCAGCATGCCCGACAGGCTGTCGGCGGTCTTGCGGCCCGGCTTTTCGATCCGCGCCAGCCACACGCCGTTTTCCAGCGTCAACTGGTCCTGCGTCAGGCCGACCTTGCGCAGGAAACCGGCCATGGCCTGTTCCGGCGCGCCCTCTTTCGGACCCTTGACCTCTTCGGTGACGGCGGCCGTCTCGACCGGCAGGCCTTCAACGACCAGGGCCAGACGGCGTGGACCAACATAGGCCTTGATCGAGTCGTAGGTCAGGCCGGATGCGGTCAGCTTGGCGCCGAACAGGCGCTCGAAATCGCGCGCCGCCCCCAGTTGCATACGGGCGGGGATTTCTTCGGATTGCAGTTCGATCAACAACTGGGGCATCAGGCGCGCTCCTCTTCCTGGCGCGCCCATTCCTGGGCACAGGCCTTACAGAGGTCGCGGATACGGCCGATATAGGATTGCCGTTCGGCGACGGCGATGGCGCCGCGGGCGTCCATCAGGTTAAACAGGTGCGAAGCCTTCAGCACATGGTCATAGGCCGGCAGGACCAGGGCCTGGCCCTGCGGTCCCGTCATGCCCAGCAGGCGCGACACTTCGCGTTCCATGTCCTCGAAGCGGCGCTTCAGGCCATCGACGTCATATCCGGTAAAGTTGGCGGCCGACTGCTGGCGCTCGTTTTCCAGGAAGACGTCGCCGTACTTGACACCGTCCTTGTTGAACTTCAGGTCATAGACATTATCGACGTTCTGCAGATACATGCACAGGCGTTCCAGCCCGTAGGTCAGCTCGCCCGATACGACGTCGACCTCGATGCCGCCGACACCCTGGAAGTAGGTGTACTGTGTGACTTCCATGCCGTCGCACCATACCTCCCAGCCCAGCCCCCAGGCCCCGACCGTCGGATTTTCCCAGTCGTCTTCGACAAAGCGGATGTCGTGCAGCGAGGTATCGAGCCCGATCGCCTTCAGCGAGCCGAGATACAGCTCCTGAAGGTTTTCCGGATTGGGCTTCAGGATGACCTGATACTGGTAATAGTGCTGGAGGCGGTTCGGGTTTTCGCCATAGCGGCCATCGACCGGGCGGCGCGACGGCTGGACATAGGCGCACTTCCATGGCTTGCGGCCGAGCGCGCGCAGCACCGTCGCCGGATGCAGCGTACCAGCGCCGACCTCGATATCGTAAGGCTGGAGGATGACGCAGCCCTGTTCGGACCAATAGTGGTGAAGCGTCAGGATCAGGTCCTGAAACGATAGGGGTTCTTGTGAAGCCATAGCCGAAAATATGCCCGAAAATTTGGCCCGGACCATACTGACGCCTGTCTGCCCCCGCAAGCCCAAACCCTAGAAAAAATTAGCGCTTTGGTGGTTTAAGAGGCCCCACCACCAACGCGCTAAAGCGCGTCGGTCCCCCTCCCCATGCCTTCGGCACAGGGAGGAGTGGTCGTGCTCTTCCTCTCCTCCCTGTCGCGAAGCGAAGTGGCGGTGGGGTCTCTTTTCGGCATCATGAGAATCGGTTGAAGTGTCTTCATGGTCGATCCCGACATCAAACCGAGTCTGAAAACCCGACTGCGCCACGTCGCTGACGCGCTGCGCAAACCCCAGTCCTGGATTCTCCTTGGCCTGGGTTTTTCCTGCGCCCTGCCCTTCCTGCTGGTCGGCGGAACCTTGGCCTTCTGGTTAAGAGCTGAGCATATTACTCTGACAATTATCGGTTTTTCGACTTGGGTCAGCCTGCTGTACGGCCTCAAGTTTGTCTGGGCGCCGTGGATGGACAAGGTACGTCTGCCGCTGCTCTATGGCTGGCTGGGCCAGCGCAGGTCATGGATGCTGCTGAGCCAGGTCGGCGTCGCCATCGGGCTGATCGCCATGGCGATGATCGGCCCAAAGCACCTGACGGCATTCCTGATTGCCGCTGTCTTTGTCGCCTTCGCCGCCGCGTCACAGGAAATCGCCGTCGATGCCTGGCGCGTCGAACAAACGACCGATGAGGCCACGCAAGCGGTCAATCCCAGTCTCTGGGCTTTCGGGTTCCGCGCCGGCATACTCGTTACTGACTCGCTGATCCTGGTGATCTCAAAACGCGCCGGCTGGCCTTTTGCCTATACCGGCATCGCCGCCCTGCTCATCATTGGTGTCGCCGCCACATTGTTCGCCAATCGCACCGAAATCGAGACACACTTAAGGGCACAGGCGCGGTCGCTCAAAGCTATCCTCGTCGATCCGGTCGTCAGCTTCTTCAATGAACATAAGGGAACAGCGGGCCTGATCCTGCTCACCCTGGCCCTCTACCGCTTGCCGGACTACCTCACCAGTATTGCGCCGGCCATGTACCAGGACACCGGCCTGGATTCAGATGCCATTGCCGCCATGCGCGCCAGCGTCGGACTTGGGGCGTCTCTGGCCGGTATCGCGGCCGGCGGCTCCTGCCTGCTGTTCCTCGGTCTGCAACGCACATTCATTCTCGGCGCGCTGATCGGCCCGGTGTCCAACCTGTGCTTTGCCTGGATGTCGGTTTCGCACGGGTCGCTTGGCGTTTTTGCCTTCACACTCGTTGCCGACAACTTTTCCAACGGTATCGCCGAAACGGCGCTCGTCGCCTTTATGACGCGCATGACTGGCCGCGATCACACGCTGACGCATTATGCCTTGATGTACAGCATCGCAGCCCTGACCGGAAAACTCCTTAAGGGCTTCAACGGCCAGATCGTCGATTCGCTCACGCCTTCGCTCGGCCTGTTCGACGCCTATTCAACCTTCTTTATGGGCACGGCCGTCATCGCCATACCGTGCCTGATCCTGTGCTGGACGATTCGCCAGAAAGGCGTATTCTCCGAGCGTTAATCCTGCGCATTCGTATCGTATTTTTATCCTGCCGGGCGTTAGCCTCTGCTTATGTTTCAGGGACTTAAAGGACATTCGGGGGTCACCGCATGACGATCGCGAACACCTTCATCACCATTGCCGACGACAGCCCGGCCACCATGAGCACCGTGCCGCCGCAAAAGAGCGAAGAGCGCACCATTGCCCGCCTGCATTACGACCTCTTGAGCGAACACCCATACGAGTTCGATCTCGACAGCTTCAATTTCGAAGTCTACTGCCTGAAGAACCATATCGCGCCGGAACACCGCGATGCCCACCGCGCCGAGTTCTTTTCAAAAGGCCATCCGTGCATGCGCGCCTCGCCCTTGACCAAGAGCTACGGTTTCGGCGCGCATTATAACGGCAATGGCAAGATCGCCATTTATCCCGTTGATTCCGTCGCTTACGGAAAGTTCCTGAACGATCCCGACATCAAGCTCGAAAAGGCCATGCGCACAAAGCGCGCTTCGCTGGCGGCCTAGCTAAGAGTGCAGGCCTGTACCCAGGCGTCCGGCCACGCTTTGCGCAAACGCCCGGCCAGAAGCGATGCATCAGTGGCAGTGTCGCACAGGGCAAAGCAGGTCGCTCCGGATCCCGACATTCTGGCAAACCGCGTTTGCGGTTCGGCGCGCAAGGACGCAAGCACGTCTCCGATGACCGGCCTGAGCGCAATAGCAGGTGCTTCCAGATCATTGCGTGTTGTCGTCAGATAGTCGATTACATCCTTCACCGGCCATTTGCCGCCGACGGTCATGAACATGTTATGTCGCTCGCCCAGCATTTCAGCGGGAATAATGCCCTCACCATGCCATCGGGTATGTATAGGCAGGTGACTGCCAATGGCATCATAGGCGCGGAAGACCTCCGGCGTTGGACACTCAACACCCGGATTAATCAGAACGCATGGCAGCGCCGGCAAGACTATCGGGCTGAGTTTCTCGCCGTAACCCTCAGCGATGCAGGCCTTGGACCACAGGCACATAACGCCGTCGGCACCTGTTCGCGCGGCAATGGCCGAGAGGGCTTCGTCCGTTATCTCTTCCGAGCCGCGCAACAGACGCAGAATGGCGCCAGCGTCTGCGCTGCCACCGCCTATACCCGACGCCAGAGGCAAATTCTTGGTCAACCGATAGCCGAAAAATTTACCGGCCTTGCCTGTTTCCGCCTCGAAGAGACGAACCGCCTTCATAACGAGATTATCCTCGCCGGTGCTCAAGCCTTCGGCAAAGGGGCCATCGATTTTGAAGTGGCCCTTGCCGCCCGGAATGAGCTGCAGCTCATCGCCGACATCGGCGAAGGCGACCATACTCCGCAGGGGGTGATAGCCGCGCGCGTCAGGCGCGGCCACGTGCAGGTACAGATTGACCTTGGCAGGCGCCAGTCGTCTCAAAGTCACTGGGCTTTGGTCTTGTCGGCCTTGTCGTTGAAGGCGGTCTCGGACTTGGCGCCGGCGGCAGGCTGGGAGATGCCAACAGATGTCGGCGCCTTGTCTTTACTGGCATCGAGCTTGGCGCGCACCGAAGCCGTGCTCTTTTCGGTCGCATCGAGGGTCAGCACGCGTTGCCATTCGTAACGCGCCTCGACTTTCCGCCCCAGCGCCAGGTAAACGTCACCCAGGTGCTCGTTGATCTCAGCGTCGGACGGGTCCATCTGGATGGCCTGTTCGACATAGGTCAGGGCCTGCTCATAGTCGCCGAGCTTGTAATAGCCCCAGCCGAGCGAATCGACGATGGCGCCGGATTTCGGGCTGAGCGCCATGGCCTGGCGGACCAGTTCCATGCCCTCCTTGACCTTCAGGTCGCGGCTGATCCAGCCATAGCCGATGAAGTTGAGGATTTCCGGCCGATCGCCGGCAATCGCCCGCGCCTTGGTGATGGCGGCTTCGGCAGAGTTCCAATCGTTGAGCGAGTCGTTGACCACCGCCTGGATGAACCAGGCCTGCCAGGTGAAGTCGTCGCTGCCGGCACGCGCCGCACGGTCGTTCAGAACCTTCAGCGCCTCCGTGTCCTTGCCCTGGGCGTGCAGGATGTCGGCCTTTTCAGCAATGAAGGCAATGTCGTCCGGCGCATCCGCCAGTATGGAATCGACCAGCTTCAGCGCCTCGTCATTTTCGTTGCGGGCGCGTAACGACCAGGCGCGACGCAGCGCTGCTTCGCCAGCATAGGGCGAGCCCGGAGCGACCCCAGCCCACGCCATTTCGGCGGCGGCGGAATCCTTGAGATCCTGGTTGATCTGGCCCAGGAAGATGCGGGCGCGATCGGACGTCGGGTCGAGATAGAGCGACAGGCGCAGCGAGGCCAGGGCCATTTCGTTGTCACGGTCGCTGGAATAAAGCGTTGCCGACAGCAGCAGGGCCTGGGCCATGCTGGTCTTGAGGTCCGGCAGCGGCGCAGGCTTGGCGCCCGGCGTATCGAGGCGCGCCAGGGATTGCCGCGACACCGGATCGCCCGAGGATTCGGCCATCGCCTTCCAGACGATGCGCGCCTCGTCCTTGCGGCCCTGGCGTTCCAGGAAGCCGGCATAGTCGGGGCCGAAGACGAAAGAGGCCGCGCCCGGCTGATAGAGCGAGGCATAAAGCGCGTCGGCGTCCTTGATGCGGCCTTTCATCTCATAAAGGCGCGCGCGTTCGGCCTTGATCAGGTAGACCAGCAGCCGGCCGCGGTCGCTGGCGTTCAGCGCCGCGTCGCCGCTGTCGTCAAACGCCGCCTTCCAGTCGCCATTCATGGCCTGGACATAGGGACGCAGCAGCGACGCGGTCTTTTCCTCGCTGTCGACCTTCAGCACGCCGTCGACGGCCTTGGCGGCCACGCCCGGCTTGTTGGCCTTCACGGCCACGGTCGCACCGACCAGGCCGGTCATCAGACGGGCAACGCCCGTGGCGTTCTGCGGCGAAATGGTCTGGGCGCTGTTGATATCGCCGTTGAGGATGGCGACCAGGAAGGCTTTTTCGCGGAGATCGGCTTCGGCCGGATCGCCGGTGGAAGCCGAGGTCAGGGAACGCGAGGCCGTGCCGACATCGCCCATGGCCATGGCGTAGCGCCCGACCAGGAAATTGCCATAGGAGTCCTGTGCTGCCTGCTTTGGAGCCGCCATCACGGGCGCCGCCAACATTACAGACATCAGAGCCATCCCGATCACAGCCGGGGCCGTCGAACGCACCAAACGCTTTTTCACTGTGTAGTCCTGCCTAAGAAATGACGCCCGCACCACCCAACAGCAAAACCTTTAACCGATCTTTACATGTTTGGATAGTTCGGACCGCCGCCGCCTTCGGGCGTGACCCAGACGATGTTGTTCGTCGGGTCCTTGATGTCGCAGGTTTTGCAGTGCACGCAGTTCTGGGCGTTGATTTGCAAGCGTGGCTCACGGTTTTCAAGGCCCACGATCTCATAGACACCGGCCGGGCAATAGCGCTGGGCGGGCTCCGCGTATTTGGCGAAATTGATGTCGATCGGGATATGCGAGTCCTTCAATTTCAGGTGAACAGGCTGGTCCTCCTCATGATTGGTGCTGGAAATGAACACCGAGGACAGCCGGTCGAAGGTCAGGACGCCGTCATATTTGGGATAGTTGATCGGCTTGCATTCCGCCGCCGGGCGGATCGAATGGGCGTCGCTCTTGCCGTGCTTGAGCGTGCCCGTGCCGGTAAAGAGACTGAAGCCACCGAGCAGATTGGTCACCGTCATCTCGACGCCGCCGATCAGCGTGCCGAGCGTCGTGCCGAAGCGGCTGAGGATCGGCTTGACGTTACGGACGAGGCGCAGCTCTTTCTTGATATCGGAATGGTCGTAGGCGGTCTGATAGGCCTCCAGCACGCGCGGCGGCGTGCCGGAATAGATGGCTTTGAAGGCCGCGTCGGCCGCCAGGATGCCGCTCTTGATGGCATTATGGCTGCCCTTGATGCGCGGCACATTGACGAAACCGGCCGAGCAGCCAATCAGTGCACCGCCCGGAAAGACCAGGCGCGGCACCGATTGATAGCCGCCTTCGTTGATGGCGCGGGCACCGTAGGCGACGCGCGTCGCGCCTTCCAGCGTTTCACGCACCACCGGGTGGGTCTTGAAGCGCTGGAATTCGTCGAATGGCGACAGGTAAGGGTTCTTGTAGTTCAGGTGGACCACGTAGCCGATTGACACATAGTGGTCGCCGAAGTGATACATGAAGGAGCCGCCGCCGGTTGCATCGTCGAGGGGCCAGCCGAGTGTGTGCTGGACCAGGCCCGGCTTGAAATTCTTGGCAGGAACCTTCCACAACTCCTTGATGCCAATACCGTATTTCTGAACATCGCAATTTGCGTCCAGCTCAAACTTGCGGATGACCTCACCCGACAAGGAGCCGCGCACGCCTTCGGCAAAGAAGGTGTATTTGGCGCGCAGTTCCAGGCCCGGCTGGTAGTCGGGTTTATGATGGCCATCGCGGGCCACGCCGAAAACGCCGGCAACCACGCCCGCCACGCCGCCATCGGCGTCATAGAGGACTTCCGAACAGGCCATGCCGGGATAGATTTCGACGCCCAGGCCTTCAGCCTGTTCGGCCAGCCAGCGGCACAGATTGCCGAGGCTTCCGACATAGCAGCCGTGATTATCCATGTAGGCCGGCTTGGGCAGCCACGAGATGTCGAGCGCACCCTGGGGGCCCAGATAGATGAACTTGTCCTCGGTGACGGGGGTATCGAGTGGTGCGCCCATCTCCTTCCAGTTCGGAAAGAGTTTCGCCAGGCCCGAGGGATCGAAGACGGCGCCCGACAGGATGTGCGCGCCGATTTCCGAGCCTTTTTCCAGCACGGCGACGGTGATCTCGGCACCGGCCTTCTCAGCCTGCTGCTTGAGACGAATCGCCGCCGACAGCCCCGCCGGGCCGCCGCCGACGATGACCACGTCGTATTCCATCGCGTCTCGCTGGATATCCTGACCGGGCGTGTCCGCCATGACCTGCTTCTCTCTCGTATCGAGGCGATACGCGCCTCTTTGCATTGAACTGGGCGCGAGAAATGCCTATGAGTGGCCCCTCGCCCGTACCCTGTCAGGTTCCCCGCTTCATGATCCTCCCCGATGATCTCCGCAAAGAGATGGAAAGCTATCTCGGCTTTCTGGCGGACCATGAGCTGGACGACCTGTATGAAGCCGAACCTCTTAATCGGACTCTCCAGGAAAGCAAAACGCAAATTCCGCGTGCCGCAGCGGCAGTTGTGCAATTCCCCGTGACACCGCAGCAAGGCGGCCACACCGGGCACAATCTGCGCCCGCAAAGCCTTGCCAACCTTGATATTGGCGCGGCGCTGCATGACGCAAAACAGCGCGCGGGCGCTGTGCGGTCTCTGGATACCCTGTACGCCGAGCTGGAAGGCTTTCAGCAAATGCCGATGCGCCACGAAGGCGGACGGCAGATCGTGCGGTTTCGCGGCGCGGCGCAGCCCGAGCTGCTGATCGTCGGAGAAATTCCGGACACGGACGAAGATTCGTCGGGTCAGGCCTTCGCCGGCAAGCCCGGCGCACTGATCGATTCTGCCCTGAAAGCCGCGGGCCTGACGGACAGGACCATGCTGGCGCCGTGCGTCTTTTGGCGGACGGCCGGCGGACGGCCACTGACCGGTGAAGACCAGGCGCTGAATGCGCCGTTTATCCACGCCCTGATCCGCGTCGCTGCCCCCAAGGCGATCCTGTTGCTGGGCGCGTCGGCGGTGACCAGCGTGCTCAACCTGGACCAGCCTTTGTCGAAACTGCGCGGCCGCGTCGTCAGCTATACGGAAAACGGCAGCAATATTCCACTGGTGGCCAGTTACTCGCCCGCCTTCGTCCTGCGCCAGCCTGCCTGCAAGGCGTTTTTGTGGCGCGACATATTGCAAGTTATTGGAAAAGCAGAACTTTAATGCCCCTCAAGCGGTTGTGATACCGCAGGGCAATAAAGTGTGTTGTCTGTGATCGCCTGTCACGAATAAGTTTTCAATGCGCTTTGGCAGGCGAACACGGTTGCCAGCGCGTTAATCTTTGCTAAAGTCTTGACGATCAAAGACGTAGTTTCAGTAGTGTAAAGGCCTCCAGGAGGGGACGTTTTGACTGCAAGCCATCGCCTCCTCGCGCACGCCGGCCGACAGGGACGCAAAGCGCTACTTTCGCGTCCTTTGGCTCTCATCGGCGCAAGCCTCCTGGCTCTCGCCCTGACCGCCACCAGCCCGGCTCTGGCCGCCGATTCGAAGAAGGCCGCCAGCGAAAGCACCACAAAGGCCAAGGCTCCGGCAAAGACCAAAACGTCGGACGCAAAGACTGAAAAGGCCGCTTCCAAGACCTCGACGGCCAAGTCCGGCAAGACCGAGGTTGCCAGCGCCAAGGATGGCGACGGCAAAAAGAAGTCCTCCGACGGCGACAAAAAAACAACCAAGACGGCCGAGGCCGGTACATCGAAGTCAAAGACCGGCTCCAAGGACAAGACCGGGAGCAAACTGGCCGATGCCGACGAAAGGCCGGCCAAGGGATCGTCAAAAACCACCAAGGACAGCAAAACCAAGGCCTCGGCCGCGAAGAGCAAGCTCGCCAGCGCCGATGACGCGGAGGAGGATGACGCCAAGCCCGCGAAGTCGGGCAGCAAGGCGTCGAAGACGGAAACATCGAAGTCCAGCAAATCCAGGAACGGCAAGACCAAGCTCGCCGACGCGGACGACAGCAAGGGCAAGAAGGGCTCCGGCAAGGGCGGCAAGGACATCGACAAAAAGGCCAAGGCCGACGGCAAGACCTCGAAGCTGGCCGACGGCAGCGTCAAGAAGTCCAAGAAGGGCAAGAAGGCGGCGCCTGAGCCCAAGCCCGTGCCGGATAAGGCCATGCTGACCCTGGCCGCGGCCCTGGCCAATGACGCCCGCGCCGAAGTGCCGGTCAATCTGAGCTCGGGGCCCATGCCCTATATGCGCGCTACACCGACCGTGCTGTCGGCGGGAGACGCCGAGCTTTATCGCACCGCCTACAGCCAGATCGACGCCGGCAAATACGACGACGCCGAAGCCACGCTGGCGCAGGTCAGCGACAAGAGCCTGGTCGGCCACGTCGAGTACCGCAAGCTGTTCAGCGGCGGCTACACCGCCACCTATGACGAACTCGTCGCCTGGGTAAACCAGTATGGCGACCAGCCGATGGCCATGAAGGTGTGGAACCTGGCCAAGCGCAAGAAACCCGACGGCGCACCCGATCCCGCCTTTCCGTCCTTGATGGGTAAGCCGGGCTTGGCCGCGGCCGCATTGGATAATGACGGCGCGGGGGTGCAACTGGCCTCGACCGGGTCGCTGGCGCCGACCATCCGTGCCGATCTCAATCCCGGTGCGCCGATGAGCGATGCGGTCGATTCGGACCTGACGGTGAAATCGGCGCGTTCGGCCTATAATAACGGCCAGCTGGAACAGGCGGTTACGCTCGGCAAGACGATAGGCGATCACTGGGTCGCGGGCCTGGCCAGCTATCGTCTCAAGCGCTACGACCAGGCGCTGGTCCACTTCAAGTTCGTCTCGACCGACCCCAGCCGTAACGCCTGGAGCCAGTCGAGCGGCGCTTACTGGGCGGCGCGCTCCGCGCTCAAGATGAATGACGCGGCGACCGCCGACGCCTATTTTAAGATTGCCGCCTCCTATCCGTTCACCTTCTACGGCCTGCTGGCCGAGGCACGCCTGGGGGTTACGCCGGCCATCGCACTGGCCAAGAAGGGACTGCCGCCGACCTTCCAGCCCGATAGCAACAAGGCGCTGGTCGCCAGTCTGAACAGCAATTCCAGCGACTGGGCCAAGACCAATCCGCAGGCCCAGCGCATGAGCGCTCTTGTCCAACTCGGCCGCATGAATGACGCCCGCGACGAAGTCCGCTCAGCCATGCAGACGGCCAGCGACGACGCAATGCGGCAGAAGTGGATGGCCCTGGCGGTGTCGCACAATATTCCGGTCGGCCAGATGAAGACCACGGACCGCCTGTTCAATGCCGACCTTTATCCGATTCCGGACTACGCCCTGAGCAACGCCAAGGTCGACCGCGCCCTCGTCTATGCGTTTGCGCGCAAGGAAAGCAAGTTCAACGCCGCCGCCAAGTCCTATGCCGGCGCCTATGGCCTGATGCAGATCATGCCGGGCACCGCGGCCCTGGTCGAGGGTGATTCCAGCTTCACCCGGAAGCCCAACCAGCTTCTGAAGGCCGAGACCAATCTGCGCATCGGCCAAAAGTACATCCAGCGCCTGATGGACACCAAGGCCACCGAAGGCGACCTGCTACGGACCATCGCCGCCTATAATGCCGGTCCGGGGCCGGTGAAGGACGCCATGGACTCGCTTGGCAACGACTACGATTCGCTGCTGGTCATGGAATCGATCCCGGTCGCGCAGACCCGCCAGTATATCGAGGAAGTGGCCGCCAACTACTGGATCTACCGCCAGATCATGGGCAAGGAAACACCCAGCCTGCATCAGGCGGCCAATGACGCGCGCATCATCGACGCCTCGGCCGACGCTCTTGATGCGGAAGCTGAAGTTGCCCTGGTTGGGACGGAATAATTTTCAAATAATATACAAGCTTACGCAGCTTTGCTCAGGGGCGGCTTCGGCGGGAAACCGAGCAGGTAGAGGCCGATTCTCAAGCCCCTGCCGGCGATGCCAAGCGCCCAGCCGCGGCGCTTGAAGCGCGAGGCGCTGGTGCTGAGCGACACTGCCATGGGGCGCAGCCGCGCACGGCCAAGCGCCAATGCCAAGGCAACATCCTCGAACGCCACCTGGTCCTTATAGCCGCCGATGCAGTCATAAAGCGCGCGCGACAACAGCATGCCGTGGTCCCCGCTCGGCAGGGCCAGCCAGCGCGCACGCAGCGCAACGACCTCCCCCCACAGCTTGGCCAGCATGGAAGGATCATCGAAACGCAGGTGGAAATAGGCAGCCTGGGCAGGATGCGTGCGGATATGGGCCTGGACCTCGTCCATCCAACCTTCGCCAAGCTGCGAATCCGAGTGCAGGATCAACAGCCATTCTCCCCGCGCCGCCCGGCAGCCCTGCCACAGTTGCAGTCCGCGCGCGATATCGCCCTGGACAATACGGCAGCCGGTCGATTCGGCGATTTCCAGCGTCGAATCGGTCGAACCGCCGTCGACGATGACGACCTCCTTGATGATGCCTTCCACCACGCCGGGAACCAGCGACGACAACGTCCGCGCCAGGTGATCTTCAGCATTGAGGGTGGGGATAACGACGGAAATCAAGGACGCAACTTTCTATTGTCTGTCGCGCAATTTTAACGCGAAAAGACAGCCACCAACTCGAGGTGACTGGACCACAGAAACTGATCTATCGGGGTCACGCTGTCCAGTGAAAAACCGTTAACAACAAGGATTTTCGCATCTCTCACGAAGGTTTGAGGGTTGCAGCTCACGGCCACGACGCGTGCAACCTTGGAGCGGGCGATCTCACCGGCTTGCGCTTCGGCGCCGGCGCGCGGCGGGTCGAAGACGACGGCATCGAGCCCCTTCATCTCTTCCGCCAGCAGCGGCCTGCGAAACAGGTCGCGGACTTCCGCGTTGATGGTTTTCAGCCCTGGCGCCGAGGCTATGGCCGACTTCAGCGCCGCGACCGCCTCACCCGCCCCATCGAGCGCATGAACGACCGCGCTTTCGGCCAGCGGGAAGGTGAAGGTACCGGCGCCACAGAACAGGTCGGCGACCTTCGATGCGCCTGCGACGCCCGCCTTGACCAGGCGGACCATGTCGGCTTCGGAAGCTTCGGAAGCCTGCAGAAAGGAGCCCGGCGGCAGGCTGACCACCGCCTTGCCGAACGCCACGCGGGCTTTACGCGCTTCGTAGAGGATTTCGCCGCTCATGGTGACGCGAGCAAAATCGGCTTCACCCGCCGTCATGGCAATCTGCATGCGCGCGTCGGCCGAAAGTCCGCCGCTGCGCGTACGTTCGACGCCGGAGATGTCGATGTCGAGGCCGGTCTTCGACGACGTGATGTGCAGGATGGGCGCCGACTTCGGGTGCTCGAACAGGGGCCCCGCCAGTTGGCGGAAATGCGGCAGGGCACGGACGATGGTCGGCTCGGCGATCGGGCATTCGCTGATCGGCACCAGCGACCACGACCGGCGCATCTTGTAGCCGATCTCGACGGACTTACCCACTTTGCGCGCATGCAGACCGACGCGGCGTCGACTCGCGGGCGGCGTGGTGAGAATGGGCATGACTTCGGTTTCAAAGCCGGCGCGGCGCAGTTGGGCCTCAACGACCTCGCGCTTCCAGCCGCTATAGGCCTTCATGTCCCAGTGCTGCAGCGC
Source organism: Asticcacaulis solisilvae (assembly GCF_017875235.1). GTDB lineage: Bacteria > Pseudomonadota > Alphaproteobacteria > Caulobacterales > Caulobacteraceae > Asticcacaulis > Asticcacaulis solisilvae_A. The sequence goes on from NZ_JAGGMI010000002.1 coordinate 458,758, forward strand.
GCAGCCACCACAGGCGGCGAAATGGCGGCATGGCGGTGTGACGCGGTCGGGGCTGGCTTCCAGAACTTCCACCAGTTCGGGACGTTCCTTGCCCGGCTTCACGGTCACGCGCTCGCCCGGCAGGGTCAGAGGCACGACCATGCCGTCGCGGCTCAGGCCATCGCCCTGGAAGCCTACCTTGTCTATCAATACCTCTTGCACGCCTTTACGCCTCCGCCTGCGGAGAGGCTCGCTTAAACCTTGGGCGACGAAATGCAACCGGTTTTAAGCCTCCCACGCGTGTGGCCTTGACGCCGCCGCCCGATGAGCAAATGGTTAACGCATGGATTTCTTATGATCCGCCGCTCACAACCGGCCCAAACGCCAACGGAGGCTGCCATGACCATTGCCCGGTCCGCATTGAAACTCTCATGTGTCATTGCCACGGCGGCCCTGCTGTCGGCGGGATCGCTGGCCGCGCCACAAGCCGCCATGGCCGAAGCCAAAAGCGATAACTGCAAGCCGGTCAAGGTGGTTCAGAAGGCCAAGGCGAAAGCCAAAATTCACAAGGTGAAGGCGAAACCCGCCAAGGCCAGGACCGTCGCCGTCGTCCACAAGGCAAAGCCCAAGGCCAAGATCATCAAGGTCGCCGCCGCGCCGTGCGACTGCCGCAAGGAGGTCAAGGTCGTAAAGCTCATACAGCCGGTCATCGAACGCGAAGTGACGGTCTATCGCGCCGAGCCGCGCCCTTGGCATGCGCCCTATGTCGACGAGGTCGCCACCGGCGATTATGCGAGCTACGACGAGACATCCCATCACGAAGAAACGTCTCACACGGAAACCCGCGTTGTACAACGCATCTACATCCGCAACGACCACTACCTGTCCGCCGACACCCGCCCGGGCCGCCATCGCCACACGCGCTGGCCGCGTTGGATGGAGTAGGCGTTTGCCTGGCAGAGCTATTTCGCCAAAAGCCGTCACACGCTTCGGCATTGCTTAAGTCATTTACCATTTTTTTTGAAAAGCCGCGGGCCTTCTGCATTTCGCAAAATGTCGGCAGCTCTGACAGTCCGATCATCTCAATACGTGCGCGTTCATTCTCGCCTGCCATTTTACCGAAGCAGGTTTGTAAGGAGACGGCTGATGTTCGTGTCGAAGCTTACCCTGGCGGCCATCGCCGCGCTGACGATCGCTGTCCCCGCCATGGCGCAGGACTACGGTTATGACGGTCCTTATGATGGTCCCTATGACTATCCCGAAGACGAGCGCGTCTTCGACGAAGGCTATCGCTATCCCGGCGAACGCCCGCCCGCCGGCCACCAGGTCGCGCGTGACTATCTGAGGGGAGAATACTATCGCTACCAGGGCACACCACCACGCGATCCGCGCGTGGGTGAGCAGGAAGGCTGGCGTGAAGGCGTCATCCGCACCCCGCCGCGCTGGTACTGGAACCGGTGCGGCTGCAGCCAGGCCTATTATTATGGCCGCTGGCACAAGCGTCCCCAGCTTTATGACTACAGCGCCTACGACTATAGCTACCGGCAACGGCTGGATCGCCGCACGGCCTACGAATACCGCTGGCCGCGCCGCAACTGGTAAGGCCGCCGATGAACGGATCTGTTATCTGCCGTTCAGGTTCGAGGGCTTATAATCTGCCATCACAGGGCGGCGAAGTTCCTATCATGCGCCGCCCAGAGTACAGGAGCCCTGCCCCATGATCAGGATATTCAAACCCCTCGCCCTTTCCCTGGCCGCCGCCATTGTGGCCATTCCCGCCGTGGCATCCGCCCAGGACTGCTACGAACGCCGCCGCGATAATGCGACCGCGGGGGCTGTTGTTGGGGCCATAGCCGGCGCCGCCATCGGCAACAGCACTTCGGGCCGTCATTCGCGGGGCACAGGCACGGCGGCCGGCGCCATTATCGGCGGCGCGCTCGGCGCGTCGGTCGGCCGCAGCGGCACGGACTGCTATTATGACAGCCGCTATGATGACCGCTACGACGACCGTTATGACCGGCGCAGCTATAGCTACGATGACGACTATTATTACGACGACCGTCCGCGTTACCGCACCCGCGTCTATGTCGCCCCCAGCGTCGTCTATGTCGAACCACGCCGCTATTATCGCGATCGTTACTACGCGCCGCGCGGGTACTATCGCGACCGGCCGCGTCGATATCATCGCTGGTAGTCCTGAAAATCCCGGCCATTCGCGGCCGGGATCGCTTTTTTAGATCGAGCGTTTCCTGAACGAAGATGAACGAACTTATCAAGCGCCGTTCATATTCGGTTATCTAAAGTTATCATCAGACGCCGAGCACAGGTTGCCACGGCCGGGACTTATACAAGGAGGTGTGCCATGCGTAACCTGACATCCAAGACGAAAATCGCTGCTGCCGCCGTATTGTCGGTCACGATGCTGGCCGCAATGATCCCGGCCGTCGCTTCAGCCGAAAGCTGCCGTGAACGCCGCAGCGACAATGCGACCACCGGCGCCGTGGTCGGCGCGGTCGCCGGCGCCGCCGTCGGCAACAGCGCTTCCGGCCGCCGCAACAAGGGCACGGGCACCGTCATCGGCGCCATCGCCGGCGCGGCCATCGGCGCCGAAATCGGCAAGAACAACACCAAGTGCCGTTACAACTATGCCTATGATGACCGTCGTTACGATCGCCGCTACGACCGCCGCGAGGATCGCTGGGACCGTCGTGAGGATCGTTACGACCGCCGCGAGGATCGCTATGACCGCCGCGAAGACCGTTATGACCGTCGGGAAGATCGCCGCGACCGTCGCGACGACTGGTAAATTTAAGGCCGTTTTGCCTGGTGAGGTGTCGAAATCGCCTTCGGCACGTCGCTTGAATTCCTGAAGCCTTTACCGCCTGAGGCAGACCCTGGCCTCAGGCGTTTTTTTATGCCTTTTTGGTGGGCTTCTTCTGGCGCCATGACAGGACGGTTGACGCCCAGTAGTTCCACACGCCGCTCAGCAAGGCGGCGGAGACGCCCGACACGAACCAGTGCACACCCAGATACTGCTTCATCAGGATCGACAGGCCGAGGCTGAGGATCGCGCCCACGCCACAGGCGAAATAAAATCCGAACAGGCCGCGAATCATGGCCCAGCCCTTCAGGCGCTTGTCGCGGAAGGTAATCGAGTTGTTGATGAAGAAGTTCCACGTCATCGATAACCAGATGGCGAGGCCGTAATTCGTGATGTCGTCCCAGTAGAGCGTGTAGCGATAAACGGGCAACTCGCCGCCGACGCGCAGGAACTCATGGCTGAGGATCAATACGGCCATATAGACAAACACGCCCGTGACGCCGACGCCGCCGAACAGCACGAAGCGCGCCGGCAGGAAGCCCTTGGTCGCCTTTTCCACCAGCAGCGCGCCGAGGTCGAGCACGACGCGGATATCCAGTTTGGACGTCCCGCCCTGGCGCTGGCGCAGCGCCGCCTTGATCTCGCCGAATCTAGGCTTGATGCTGGATGAGGCCGCGACATCGACCAGGATCTTGAAGCCGACACCGGTCAGTTTGGGGCGCGCCGACATGTAGTATTCGCGCGTCATCATGAAGCAGCCGCTCATGGGGTCGGTCAACGGCACTTTCAAAACCATGCCGGTGACTGCCGTCGCGGCCTTGGAGCCCAGGTCGCGGAACCAGCTGAGGCCGGTATCGGCGCCGCCGATATAGCGCGACACGCAAACCAGGTCCTTGTCGCCCTTCAGGATCATTTCCGCCAGGGCGCGAATGGCCGCCGGATCGTGCTGGCCGTCGCCGTCCATGACGCCGAGATATCGGCCATGGGCGATGTCCCAGCCCTTGATGGCGGCCGAAGACAGGCCGCGTTCGTCATAGCGGACGTGCAGGCGGACATTGGGGCGCGACTTGGCGACGTCCAGGACTTCCGACTGCGTCTGGTCCTGTGAATTGTCGTCAACCACGATGATTTCGTGGCTGATGCCTTTCAGCGTCGTGCAGATCTCGTCGATGACCGACCGGATAGCCGCGCCTTCGTTCAGTGTACAAATGATTAGGCTGAGATCGGGCGCAGGCCGGGCGCCATCCGTCGCAGGGCGTTGTCCAACGTCGCTCAAAAACCACTCCCAAATTCGACCCGGCCGGGGCCAAGGCTACCCCGCCCGGCCAAATTTGGTTCCGGGCAAACCGTTCCCTTAATGAGAAAGGTCCGGTTTTACAAGGTCAAAGGAATGCGGCAAAAAAACGCCGCCAGGCCGTGAAACGGCATTTGTGCACTGCAAGGAGTTGACTGCAACCCACTCCACGGCTTGAGTAATCGCAATATAGCGCTTGGAGTAGATTATGGATGCCGTTAGCTGGCTTCGGTCAAAGACGCAAAACCGCTGGCTTTTCGGTCTCGTGGTGGTTTTCGCGATCGAGCCGACGCTGAGCGCCCTGACCAGCCGGTTCGGCAAGGGCGGCTGGTGGCTGGGAGATTTTGACGCCGTCATATGCGGCGCATGGCGCGTCGCGAACGCGCAATCTCCCTATGTCGTTGACGCGCGTTGCCAGGGTCTGGAGGCAGCGGCGTTCGTCTATGCGCCTCAGGTCGCGCAAACCTTCGCGCCGTTGGTACAGGCTCTTGGCGCCTGGGGGCTGCACTGGGCCTATCTTCCGTTTCTTGCCGCGTCAGTGGCCACCTTGCTGTGGTACGCCGTCCTGCGCCCTATGCCGGAGGTGCCGCTGCACCTGAGGCTGATGGGCCTGATGGCCATTCGCGGCAGCCCGATCACTACCGGCAACCTGGGTGCCGTATGTCAGGCCGCCGTTATTGGTGCGTCCCTGCTTGTCCGACGGGCACGCTGGCTATTTATTGCCGTCGTGGTAGTAGCGGCGACGATCAAGCCCTTCTTTCTGACGGCGCTAATCGTCCTGTTGTTCGAAGACCGGCCGTGGCGGCGCCGGCTGATCACCTTCGGTGCGGCGCTGGCTCTCGGAATTGCCACCTTCTTCGCCATGCTGACGGCTGCCGGACCGCTCGGCGAGGAATGGCGCGCCTTCATGTCCCGGATCGTCATGGATGAGCAGCCAGGGCGCGGGCTGTTCCTGGCGTACGCGGCGATGGGCCTGGACGCCGACACGCTGCTGGCCTACGTGCTTTATGGGCTATACGCCGCGGCGACGGTTACGGCGGGGCTGATTGTGGCTGAAGGCAACCGGTTGACCGGCGAAAACCGCGTCACCCTGGGCCTGGGCGTGGCACAAATGATCAATCCGCGCCTGTTCGAATACAATTACGACTTCTACCTGCTTTACCCAGCGATCGCGCTTGTGGTCATCGTGTCGCAGGGCTTGAGCCGGCGCGGTTTTACCGTCCTCAGTTGGATCTTCGTCGGCGGCATGGCCGCGGAATTCCTGATCAGTATCATAGGCATACAGTTCATCAGCGCCATTCCGCACGCCCTGATGATATGTCTCTCAGTTCTGATCGGCGCCGCCGTACTGACAGCCCGTCAGGATCGTCAGCAGGTCAGAACGTGGGTCGCCCAGCCCGGCCTGGCCATGCGCCAGGCGGTTGTCGCCGTGATTACTGGACGGATTTAAGCCGTTCCAGCGCCACGGCCAGCTTGGCCTTGCCGTTCTCGGCCTCGGACAGGCGCTCGCGGTTTTCCTCGATGACCTCTTCCGGCGCCTTGCGGACGAATTCCGGATTGTCGAGCTTGCGCCTGACGCCGTCGATCGTCTTGTCGAAGTCGGCAATGCCCTTGGTCAGGCGCGCCTGTTCGGCCTTGAGGTCGATGAACTCGGCGATCGCCAGGTGCGCCGTCGCCTCACCGGCAACGAAGGGCACCGAGCCGGCCGGCGCGCTGTCGGACACCTTGACGTCAGAGACACGGCCCAGGAACAGGATCAGGTCTTCGTGCGTGTTGATGCGCTGACGCGTGACATCGGAGGCACCCAGGAGGCTGAGCGGCACACGCGCCGAACCCGGCACATTCATTTCCGAGCGTATCGACCTGATTTCACTGATCATATCGACCAGCCAGTTAATCTCTTCGTCGGCTGCCGCATCAATGGTCGCGGCGTTGAACACCGGCCACGACGCCGTCATCAGCATCCCGTCCGCACCCGTCTGCTGCCACAGCTCCTCGGTCAGGAAGGGCATGACCGGATGCAGCATGATCATGGCCTGATCGAGCACCCAGGCCGTCATGGCGCGGATTTCGTCGGTCGCCAATTGGTCGTCGCCGTTCAGGATCGGCTTGGCCAGTTCCAGGTACCAGTCGCAGAAAACGTTCCAGATGAACTTGTAAAGCGCATTTGCGGCGTCATCGAAGGCGCAGGCTTCAAGCGCGGCGGTCACGGCGGCATTGGTCTTGGCGACTTCGCCCCGGATCCAGCGGCTGAGGGTCAGCCTGACGGCCGAAGGATCGAAACCGGCTTCGCGCTGGCACTCGTTCATCTGGCAGAAGCGTGTGGCGTTCCACAGCTTTGTGCCAAAATTACGATAGCCTTCAATGCGTTGCTTAGCGAGTTTAATGTCGCGCCCCTGCCCCGACATGGCGGTAAGCGTAAAGCGCAGGGCGTCAGCGCCGAACTCATCGACCAGCACCAGCGGGTCCATGACATTGCCCTTTGATTTCGACATCTTCTGCCCCTTGTCGTCGCGGACCAGGGCATTGATGAAGACGCGCTTGAACGGCGCCTCGCCGGTGAAGTGCAGCCCCATCATCATCATCCGGGCGACCCAGAAGAAGATGATGTCGAAGCCGGTTATCAGGGTATGCGTAGGATAGAAGCGCTTGAGGTCCTCGGTGTTTTCCGGCCAGCCCATGGTCGAGAATGGCCACAGCGCCGACGAGAACCAGGTGTCGAGAACGTCCTCGTCCTGGGTCAGTTCGGTCGCCTTGCCGTAGTGGGCGACAGCCTGCTCTTGCGCTTCCACTTCGCTCATGGCGACAAAGACGTGGCCGTCCGGACCATACCAGGCCGGGATACGGTGGCCCCACCACAGCTGGCGCGAGACGCACCACGGCTCGATATTGCGCATCCATTCGAAATAGGTCTTTTCCCAGTTCTTCGGCTCGAACACCGTGCGGCCGTCCTCGACCGCCTTGATGGCCTCCTTCGCCAGCTCACCGGCATTCACGTACCACTGGTCGGTCAGGTAGGGTTCGATGACCACCCCCGAACGATCGCCGTGCGGCACGACGTGGCGGGTCTTCTCGATGCCTTTCAACAGGCCGAGGTCGTCCATCTCCTGAATGATGCCCTTGCGCGCAATAAAGCGGTCTAGGCCGCGATACGCCTCCGGCACCGTGTCGTTCAGGCGCGCATAGGCGTCCATGATGTTGATCGCGTCTAGGCCGGCGCGCTTGCCGACCATGAAGTCGTTGAAATCGTGCGCGGGTGTGATCTTGACCGCGCCCGAGCCCTTTTCCGGATCGGCATATTCGTCGGCAACGATCGGAATGCGGCGACCAACGATCGGCAGGGTGACGAACTTGCCGACGAGGCCGGAATAGCGCTCGTCGTCCGGGTGAACGGCAACGCCGGTATCGCCCAGCATGGTCTCCGGACGCGTCGTCGCCACGACGATATAGTCGCGCGTCTCGAAGGTCTCGTTGCCCTCTTCGTCCTTGACCGGGTGCTGATAGGTGACACCGTCCGCCAGCGGATAGGCGAAATGGTAATAGGCGCCCTCAACCTCCTTTTGCTCGACCTCGAGGTCGGAGATGGCGGTCTGGAAGTGCGGGTCCCAGTTGACCAGCCGCTTGTCGCGGTACATCAGCCCGTCCTTATGGAGTTGGACGAAGACCTTGCGCACCGCCGCCGACAGGCCGTCATCCAGCGTAAAGCGTTCGCGCGACCAGTCGCACGACGCGCCCAGGCGACGCAGCTGACGCACGATCGTGCCGCCCGATTCGGCCTTCCATTCCCAGACCTTGGCGACGAAGGCGTCGCGGCCCATGTCGCGGCGGCCGACATTGCCATTGGCCGCCAGTTGGCGCTCGACGACCATCTGGGTGGCGATACCGGCGTGGTCGGTGCCCGGCAACCACAGCGCCGCCTTGCCGCGCATGCGCTCAAAGCGCGTCAGCACGTCCTGGAGCGTGTTGTTGAGGGCGTGGCCGATATGCAGGCTGCCCGTCACATTGGGCGGCGGGATAACGATCGAAAAGGGCTCGCCCTCAGCCTTAGGCGCAAAGGCGCCTGACTCTTCCCACAGCTTATACAGGCGGGGTTCAACGGCGGACGGGTCGAAAGTCTTTTCAAGCATGATGATCGATCAATAAGAAAAAGCGGCGCACTGGTGTGAGCCGCTCTCTTAACCTCTGAAGGTTGGGAAATCTAGGTTTTAACGGCGCGACTGACGAGCAATCCGCTCGACTTCGAGACGGACCTGCTCCTCGACGATTCCTGGCAGGTTTTCGTCGAGCCACGCCTGCAGCAGCGGGCGCAGCAGGTCGCGCGTCACGTCTTCCAGGGTGCGGTCGCTGGTCGGAACCAGCAGCGCGCCGGTGAGCGATCCGAAGGCCGAAGCGGCCACCGACTCGGTGCGCTCGCTGACCAGGCCACCGGCAGCGGCGGGCGTCTTCGGTGCGGGCGCGGGCTTGGGTGCGGGGGCAGGCGCCGGCGCGGGTTCGAACGCGACCTCTTCCTCGGGTTCATAGGCTTCGATGTCACCGATCGAAACCGAGCCCTTGGGGGCTTCGTAGGTTTCGGTCAGCTCCAGCACATCTTCTTCGGGCTCGTCCTCGACCTCGGGCTCAGGTTCCGGCGCGGGCGCAGCCGCCACTTCCGGCTCGGGCGCGGCCTTGGCTTCGGCATCCTCCGGCGCGTCATCTTCCGAGATGATGCGGCGAATCGATGCGAGGATTTCTTCCATAGTCGGTTCGTGTGCGGATTGTTCTGCCATTGTCTTATGTCTACTGCGAATCGGGTTCGGAAATTGAAGCCATCCGCAGGGGACACTTATTCGCGTTTTTTTTCAACTCTTATCAGAACAGGCCGGCCCTGAAATTCGTGTAAGCCGCTAATTTTCTGTGGCCAAACATAAAGGGCGCGGAGCTTTTCCGCTCCGCGCCCTGAATATTGGAATGCGACCAGGCCTTACTTGCCGTCCGGCAGGAAGCGGGCGGCCGCGCCATCGACGGTCTGCACGACCGGCTCGATCGGGGTCCAGCCCTTGTTCCTGACCTTCTTGAAGTTGGCGTTCGGGTCGTACAGCTCGACACTGGCGCCAAACAGGGTCGGCGTCAGGTTGCCGGTGACCGACACCAGCTGGGCGGCGGCGACATAGGCGTTGCGCTGGGCATTGACGAGGTCAAGCTGCGCCGCGCGATATTCCTGTTCGGCATTCAGCACTTCGATATTGGTACGCAGGCCGACCTGCTGCTCGGTCTTGACGCCTTCGGCGGCAACGGCGGCGGCGCGGACCTGCTCCTGGTTCGACACGACCGCCGAGCGCGCGGCGATCATGTTCGACCACGCCTGCGACACAGTCGACACGACCGTGCGGCGCGTTTCCTCGACCGTCAGCTTGGCGGCCGTTTCATTTTCCATGGCTTCACGGACACGCGAACCGTTCAGGCCGGCGCTGAACAGCGGCACGGTCACGCGCAGCCCCGCGGTCGTCTGCTGCTCGTCCTCGAAGCTGCCGAGCTGGCCGGACAGGCCCGACTGGGCCGAACTGACCGACAGGGCGACGCGCGGGCCGAAGGCCGAACGGGCGGCCTTGACGCGGCTGGCGGCGGCGTCCGCCGCGAAGCTGGCGGCCTGCAGGTCCGGATTGTTGGTCTGGGCGGTGTCGAGCGCCGCGTTGAACGTGGCGGGCAATCCGGGAATTTCCGGCACCGGCTCAAGGGCGGTCGGCGCCTGGCCGACGATGGCGACATAGGTCGCACGGTCGCTGTCGAGGCGCGCCTGGGCCTGCGCGAGGCCGGCGGCCGAAGCCGACAGGCGGGCCTGGGACTGCGCCACGTCGGTGCGGGTCAGCTGACCGGCTTCGAACTGGGCGGTGGTCTGGTCCAGCTGCTGCTTGAGGATATTGTAGTTGTCCTGGCTGATCTGCAGCGCTTCCTGGTCGCGGCGGACCGAGGTGTAGATGTCGATCACGTTCAGCAGCACCTGCTGCTCGATCGAGCGCAGGTCCTGCTGGCCCGCCAGGACACCCGACTTAGCCGCGTCGATCTGCGAGGACAGGCCGCCGGTCGCGAACAGGTTCTGCGACGCCGAGAAGCTCAACCCTTGAGTCGAGCGCTGGTTACCCGCCGCGAAAGACTGGTCGTGGTCGTGATAGGTCTTGTCGAAGCCGAAGCCGACGTTCGGCCCCAATTGCGACCGCGCCTGGACGTAGCTTTCGTCCTGGCCGCGCTGCAGCGCGCGCGCGCGCGCCAGCGTCGGGTTGTTGGCATAGGCCATCGCGATGGCGTCCGACAGGGTCTCCGCGTAGGACGTCCCCGAGATGCCGAAAGCCATCAGCGACATCGCCACAGCTGAAATCAAAACCCGTTTGCTCATGAAGCACCCCAAAGAAAGAAACGGCCGCGCCCTCAGGTGCGGCTCGTTGTATCCGAGCCAGTTCGTCGCGTCAGGAGAGTTTCAGAACCCTGCCCCGTCGCCCCGCCGCAAAATGCGTTACAAATGCAACCTGCCAGAAACGCCACACACCGGCCAGTTAAGCTTTTTTCATATTCCAGCGCTTTTGGCTGTCAGAAAAAGGCAACAACCGAAACCTTTAATCTCTTACCGACGCAACCGATAACAAATTCCAAACGCACCTGCCGGAAATGCTCGGTCCAGGGGACTATGGTTAAAATTCGAAGCTCGGCGTCCGGGCGAAGCCGGGCAGCATCGACGGCGACGAATCAAAGACCTCGCGTTCGGAGAAGCCCGTTTCCAGACGGATATAAAGGCGGGCGCGGCCAACCGGGCCATCCCTGAGCACAACGCCCAGGCGTCCGCCGGGCTTCAGCGCCTTAAGCCACGCCGCCGGCATCTCGGCGACGGCGCCTTCGACGACGATGACGTCATAGGCGGCGCCGACCGGCGCCTTGAGGTCGGCAACGGCGGTGGCCACTTTCAGTTCCTTGAGATAGGGCTCGATCACCGCCATGGTGCGCGGGTCGCCTTCCTGGACCGTGACATTCAGGCCGACGCTGGCCAGGACGGCGCCGGCATAGGGCGCGGCGATGCACAGGGCTTTTTCGCCGCTCTTCGGCTCGACAGTCTGAAGCAGCTTGGAAACGTCGCGCGGCGCCATCAGCACGCGGCCCGGCGCAATCTGCGGCTCGACATCGCCGTAGGCACAGAAGGCCTGTGACGGCGCGCACAGCCGTTCGCGGGCGACGTGGCGCATCGCCAGCTGCAGCGGCGTATCGGTGACGTCGTTCACGCGGACCTGCGATTCGACCATGTTTTGCCGTGCGGCGTGGAAATCCATGTGGACTGCCCTTTGAACTCGTAAGAGACCATAATACTGAACGGAAGGCGATTACAGGCTTTTTCAAGACTCGCCAAGCGGTTTGCGGCGCATAATAAAAGCCTTACGCAAAGGCGCAAGCTTTCCCACATGTTCTGAGGGCGCTATTTCGCCGCGCCGCCGGTTTTTCACAAAAAAACAGCATGGGGGAATTGCGGTGGCCGCTTTCATCTGATAGCTCACCCCCTTCGCTCTTGAGGCCTGATGGCGGAGCGGTGACGCAGCGGATTGCAAATCCGTGAAGCCGGGTTCGACTCCCGGTCAGGCCTCCACTTCCCTTGCATATTGACGTGTGGCCGCGCGTGCGGCACTGTGCCCGCATCGGGGCGCACGATATGGCGACGGCTTTTGAAGAGCCGGCGCGAGGGGATATTATATGCAAAAGCGTTTCTGGTTCGCCGGCGGCCTCATGGCTGCGGCCGTAGGCCTGTTTGTCATCAATTCATCAGAACTGGCGCCGAAACCGTCCGGACAACGGACGATCCTGGCGCATCGCGGCGTCTACCAGCGGTACGACCGCACGAACCTGAACCGCGACACCTGCACGGCCAGCCGCATGCTGCCGTCCACGCATGCTCTCCTTGAAAACACCCTGCCGTCAATGAAGGCCGGTTTCGACGCCGGCGCCGACATTGTCGAGATAGACGTCCATCCGACAACGGACGGACAGTTCGCCGTCTTCCACGACTGGACCGTCGACTGCCGCACCGAGGGCCACGGCGTCACCCGCGAACACACCCTCGCGGAACTTCAGGCCCTGGACATCGGTCATGGCTACACGGCCGACGGCGGCAAGACCTATCCCTTCCGCGGCAAGTTCAAGGGCCAGATGCCGTCATTGAAACAGGTACTCGATGCCTTCCCTGACAAGCGCTTCCTGATCAACATCAAGAGCAACGACCCAACGGAGGCCGACAAGCTCGTCGCCTATCTCAAGGCCAACAATCTGATGAGCCCGCGCCTGTCGGCCTATGGCGGCGACAGGCCGGTGGCACGGCTGCGCGAAATCGCCCCGGGCATGCGCGCCTTCGGCAAGAAGACGCTGAAAAGCTGCGCCCTTAGCTACCTTGCCCTGGGCTGGAGCGGCCACATGCCCAAGGCCTGCCGGAATACGACGGTCTTCCTGCCGGGCAAGTTCGCCTGGCTGGCCTGGGGCTATCCAAATCGTTTGCAACAGCGCTTCCGCGACGCCGGCAGCGACATCTATCTCCTGGGCAATAATAAAAACACCAACGGCGTCGAAGGCATAGACACGGTCGAGGCTTTAGATAGCGTCCCGGACAGCTGGCGCATGGGCATTCTGACCGATGAAATCGAAACCATCGGCCCCGCTGAGAAACAAAAGTGACGGCGTTATCCGAAGTCTAGAAATATTTACCCCTCGTTAAGGCAAATCATTCATGAACAGGGTGTCTTTGCTTTTTTGAAGACACCCACCATCACCAAACTTCCAAAGGCCCGAAGCTATTTCGGGCCTTTCTTTCGTTTAAGGCTGGCTTTCGTTTAAAGGCTGGCTTTCGTTTCGGGGTGGGATTTCAGGAAAATTTGGAAAGCTGTGAATAAATTTCAGCTTTCAGCTTGCAATATGGGCGGGAGCCTTGCTATACGCCGCTCCTCAACACGGCTAAGCATTCCCTGATAGCTCAGTTGGTAGAGCATTCGACTGTTAATCGAATGGTCGCTGGTTCGAGTCCAGCTCAGGGAGCCACCGTTTCTTTCCGACATTGTCGACATGAATAACCGCCCTTGGGCGGCGTTCATCTTTTGTAAACCCGCGACGTGGTTCCGTACGAAGAACACCGTTCTTGCGTACTGGAGTGCGTCATGAAAACAGCGACTCTCAACAAGGGCTTTGCGGCCTTTCTTGGACTGGTTCTGGTCGGCGTCGCCTCGGCGATCGCCTTTACCTCCCCCGCCCCCTCAAGCCACGCCGCCGCCGGACATCCGTTGCCGGGCGCCGCCATGGACGGCGGCTATGTTTCGGTTGAACCCGCCAACGCCCCGCCGGTCGTCGAAGCCCGTCTGCTGACGGACGGCGAAATTGCCGCCGGTGAACCGGTCGCCATGGATGCCGCTGCCTCCGTCAGCGTCGAAGCCGCCGCGGCGCCTGCAAAGGCCAGCCTTTAAAAAGCAAGAAAAGCATTAGCGGCTTTCTGTGCGCGCTTTTTACCGGGCGGCATTATCGGCGCTATTTCGCCCTTAGCGTGGCGCAACCCAGAATGACAACCAGCCGAAGCGGATAACCGCCTCCCCGTCACTGGTTTTCTTAAGGTCGCCACCATGAAAAACCCCGTCCTGTCCGGCAGCTTTTTCGCCTTTCTCGCCATGGTGCTGATCGCTGTGTGCGCCGCCCTCTTCCTCATCACTCCGCCCGAAATCAGCCACGCCGCCGGCACCAATGACCTCGAGGCCATGGATGGCGGCTATGACTATGTCGAGCCGGCTGACGCGCCCCCGGTCGTCGACGCTCACCTCGAGCCCGATACCGATAAGATCTAGCTCACGCGTAGGCGGTCGGTAGCGCCGGATCGTCCTTCAGCGTCTCCATCGAGATACAGGAGGAAACGTCCAGGAGTTCGATCCGGCTGATGATCCGCTTATAGACCGTGTCGTAATGCGCCATGTTGCCAACGACGATCTTAAGGAGATAGTCGAGACTGCCGGCCAGCCGGTGCGCTTCGACGATCTCGGCGATGTCACTCAAGGATTCACGGAACCGGTCGGGCCAGTCGGCCTTGTGCTGCGCCATCTTGATCATGACGAAAACCGTCGTGGGGACCTGCATCTTGTCGCGATCGAGCACGGCCACGCTGCGGCGGATATAGCCCTCCTCCTTCAACCGCGCGACCCGGCGCGAGCAGGCGGACGGCGACAGATGAACGCGTTCCGCCAGATCGCTCAAGGGCATGTCGGCGTCGCGTTGCAACCAGGCCAGCAGGCGGCGGTCACGGTCATCCAGCATCAAATATCTCCCAATCTAACGCTGCCATATTGCAAGCTCCATCCATGCACGTGCAATATTTTGGCGGCCGTTATGGATAATTAATCCATAAAATCGCGTAGTTATAGCAAGTGCACTCACAACAATTGCAAAGGGCAACATAAGGCGAAATTCACTTGCGAAACAGCACGCACAACCAACTTCATGTGCCATCTGGTGATCATGGCAACGCGTGCTATATTGGGCAAAGACCGTTTCGTTAAGAGTGCCTGCCCATGCTGCGTTATGACGCCATCGCCGCCACACCGGCTTCCGACTATCCGTTTCGCAACCTGATCGGCGAAGGCATATTGCCGCCCGACGCGCAGGACGAGATCGAGCGCGACTTCCCGCAGATCAACAAGACCGGCTTCATGCGCCCGGAAGACTTTCCCATGGGCCCGGCCTTCAAGGCCCTGCTGGCCGAGGTGCGCGGGCCGGAGTTCGCGAAAGCCGTCGGTGAAAAGCTGGGCGTCGACCTGACGGGCAAGCCAACCTGGGTGACGGTGCGCAAATGGTCGGCGCTGAAGGACGGCCGCCCGCATACCGACGGTGCCGACAAGCTGGCGTCAGCCCTCATCTATCTCAACCGCGAAGGCGCCAGCGGCGGTAACCTGCGTTTCCTGGAAGGCCCCGATCAGGACGGTCCCGGCACCCAGGAAGTCAATCCGGGCTATGGCCACTTCATCGCCTTCCCCCGCCTCGACAATTCCTGGCATGGCCACAAGCCGTTCGAAGGCGAGCGCCGCGTTGTCCAGATCGCCTGGCTGGTCAGCGAGGACGCCGTGTCGCGCAAGGCCAAGCGTCATGGCGTGACCGAGTTCCTGAAGAAGCTGTTCTCATCGACGAAGCAAAAGCAAGACGAGATGATGTAGGCGTTAAGCGCCTTCTTGCACATTCAAGAATTTCCGAGGCAGAAGCCGAGGCAAGGCCGACCGGCCGCCGCGCGTGTTCGCGCGAGCCCGCGCGGCGCCTGAGCGCAAAAAAAATGAGCGCTAAAAAACAAGAGTCGTCTGCGTGCCGCCTCCCGGCAGGGTCCAGTCGATGCGCCACCCCTCCGGGATCGGCGTCACGCGATCGCCCGCGCCCGGCTTCGTCACCGCGACGTCGCGTTTCCATGACGTGCTGGCCGCATCGGCCGACAGGCTGACGGTCCGTGCCTCGACACCCGGCGGTGCAATCTGGGTCATGGCGGTGAACACGCCGTCCGCCCGCGCGGTTGGCTGCGCGCGAATCTCTCCGTCGACCAGTACGTCCAAAGCCGCCTTGGGCCCCACGCGCCCCGTAATCCCCAGGGCGCCCGCCGAATCATAGTCGACGATCGCAATGCCGAGCCCCTGGGGCGCAACCGGCAGGCTGGAGGTGCCTGGCCGCAGCAGCACGGCCTTGGCCGGCTGCCCCGGCGGCACGAACAGACGCCCTTCGGCATGGATAAGCCGGCCATTGTCCTCGGTGGACAGGTCATAGACGCTGCCTTCCGGTCCGGCGGGCAGTTCCGCCGTGAACCTGCCGCTGGCGTCGGCCGTAACGCCGATGGCGCGCTGCTGACCGTAAAGGACCCGCACCCGGCCATCGGGTTGCGCCTGGCCGGTGATGACCAACGTGCCCGGCCCGCCTTGCGCCACAGCCGTAATGACCGGCGCGGCGGCATAACCTTCCGCTTTCAGCGCCTCGGCATAATCCTTGCGCGCCGCCTCCGGCCCGCGCTGGCAGGCCGCGATCGCGGTGAACGCGAAGATCAGCAGTAGCCACCGTAGCGGCAGAGACATCTTTTTCATGGTTGCGCGGTATATTGCTTCCGAAAAGCCCCGGACGGGCTTACACTTAACTCCCAAAAACGGTGTTTCAGGTCAAAGTAAAAATGCCTCTTTCCAAGTCCGACATTAAGTCCGTATGTGTGTATTGCGGCTCCTCCTTCGGCAATGACGAAATCTACAAGCAGTCCGCGGGCGATCTGGGCCAGGTCCTGGCCGGCGCCGGCGTGCGCCTGGTTTATGGCGGCGGCGGTGTCGGTCTCATGGGCGAAACGGCGCGCGGCGCCCATGACGCCGGCGGCCAGGTGCTGGGCATCATGCCGCAATTCCTGCGTTCACGCGAAATCCTCTACGATACGGTCGAAACCCGCGTCGTGACCTCGATGCACGAACGCAAGATGATGATGTTCGAGGAATCGGACGCCTTTGTTGTCCTGCCGGGCGGGGTCGGCACGCTGGAAGAGGTCGTCGAACTCTTGTCCTGGCGGCGCCTGGACCTGCACAAGAAGCCGATCGTCTTTTTGAACATCAACGGCTTCTGGCAGCCCTTCTTCGACCTGATCGAACATACGCTGACCGCCCAGTTCACGCCGTCGAACTTCCGGCACACCTATACGTCCGTCGACCGCGTCGAGGAGGTCCTGCCGGCGATTGTCCGCATGAACAGCCAGGACCTGCAGATCGATACTCGTAGAGTCGGCTAACGGCCGGCACTCATAGGGCTGCCGTCCTCTTTCGTCAGGACCACGCCCGGCGGCACGTCGATCAGTTCCAGCACCTTTTCGGACGGACGGCACAGCCGTACGCCCTTTGGCGTACAGACGAACGGCCGGTTGACCAGGATCGGATGCGCCACCATGGCCGACAGCAGGGTCTCGTCGCTGACGCCGACGTCCAGCAGGCCGAGATCTTCGGCCGGCGACTTGGTTTCGCGCAAAGCCTGACGCGGCGTGACGTCAGCGGCGGCGAACAGGCCCAGCAGCTGCGCCCGCGTCCAGCCCTCGGTCAGGTAGTTGACCACGACAGGCTTATAGCCCGCCACCTGCAAGGCGTTGAGAACGTTGCGCGACGTGCCGCATTCGCCATTGTGGTAGATGACCACGCTCACAGGCCGCGCACCCAGATGTTGCGGAACTTCACCGGATTGCCGTGGTCCTGAAGCCTGATCGGCGCGCAACCGTGCGCCTCGTAGGGCGGCTTGCCGATCCAGGCGGTCGGTCCCTTGATCTCGAAATTGTTCTGCACCAGCACACCGTTGTGCAGCACGGTTATGCGGCCGGGCGATTTCAACGTCTTGCCGTCGAATTTCGGCGCCGTGTAGATGATATCGTAAGTCTGCCATTCGCCCGGCGCCTTCGATGCGTTCACCAGCGGGACGCCCTGCTTGTAGACCGAGCCCGCCTGGCCATTGGTGTAGGTGTCGGCCTTGTACGAATCGAGCACCTGGACCTCGTAGCGCTCCTGCAGGAAGACGCCGCTGTTGTTGCGCGCCTGGCCTTCCAGCGGCTTGCCGTTTTTATCCGTCACGGCCGTCGGCGTCTGCCATTCGACGTGCAGCTGGACATCACAGAAGGAGTCCTTCGTGCGGATGTCGCCAGTTCCCGCCTTGACCTCGACGGCGCCGTCGGCAACCGTCCAGCCGGCCGCGCCGCCTTTGACCGATTCCCACTTGTCGAGGCTGGCGCCGCCGAACAGGACCACCGCGTCGGACGGCACGCCGTTGTTGATGCTCACCGCCGCAGGCACCGGCGCATAGGCCTCGGTCGCGCGCGACTTTTCATAGTCGCTTTGAGCATTTGCGCCGGACGCGGCCAGGCACAGGGCGAGGATGGACAGGTGCTTGATCATTTGGCCTCACAGCGATTGTAGGTGAATTCGATGGTGCGTGGATTGCCGTTTACCGGTCCCTGGATCGCCGCGTAAAGTGCGTCCGGCCCCGGCGACCGGTAGGTGATGGTCTGCGGAAAGTCGTGCGCCTTGTTTTCAAAGACGATTTCGCTGGTTGTCTGGCTTATGGCGGGAAAGCTGGCCTGGGCCTGGCCCGACGGAATGGCCGTAAAGGTAAGCGCACCATTCTGCACATCGATGCGCATGAATTCGTATTGGCGCAAAGCCCCGTCGCGCAAGGTGCGGCCGACGCCCACGGCTATGCCTCCCGCAGGCCTGAGCCAGGTTTCCTCAGTCACGCGGCCGTCCTTGCTCATGGTCCAGCAGCCGGCCAGCCAGCCGAGATCATCGACGCCCCCTGCATGGGCATGGGACGCCGCCATCAGAAGAAATACGCAAAACCCACTGAAGACCTTACGCATTTCCACTGTCTCCCATTCAGGCGCCTTGCAGCCTTTTGGCGATCTTGTCACGTCCGATCAGGAAGCTCAAGGCGCCCATGTCGGGGCCGTGATCCATGCCGGTCAGAGCCTGGCGCAACGGCATGAACAGGGCCTTGCCCTTGGCCCCCGTCGCCTCCTTTATGGCGCCCGACCACTGCTGCCAGCTGTCGCGGCCGTAGTCAGCCGGCAGCAGTTCCAGGGCCTTGGCGGCAAAGGCCGCGTCCTCGATCTTCGGCGTGATATCGCCCGAGACGATATTGGCCCATTCTTTCACTTCCGCGAACTTGTGCAGGTTAATACGGACCGTATCCCAGAACAATTCACCGAGATCCGCCCCCAACGCTTCGAGGCGCGGCTTGGCTTCAGCATAGGGGATGGCCTGGATGACGGCGGCGTTGAGGCGCATCAGGTCGTCGAAGTCGTAGCGTGCCGGCGCCCGGCCCATCTTGTCGAAGTCCTGAAGCGCCGCCAGCGATTCGAGCGAAGGCGCGGCTTCCAGCGGATCGGAGGTGCCGATCTTGGCCAGGTGCGACACGATAGCCAGTGGCTCGAGGCCGTCTTCGCGCATCTGCGATACCGAAAGTGAACCCAGGCGCTTCGACAGCCCCTCGCCATCTGCTCCGACCAGCAGGGTCATGTGCGCGAAGGTCGGCAGTTGCTGGCCCCCGAAGAAGTCCGCCAGGGCTTCGAAAATTTCGATCTGCGTGCCGGTATTGGCGACGTGATCCTCGCCGCGGATGACGTGGCTGATCTTCATATCCAAGTCGTCAACGACCGACGGCAGGGTGTAGAGAAACAGGCCGTCCTCGCGAATCAGCACCGGGTCGGACATCGAGGTCGTGTCGACTTCGCAGTGGCCGCGCACCAGGTCTTCCCAGGCGACGCGCTTGCCGTCGAGCTTGAAACGCCAGTGCGGCTTGCGGCCCTCGCCTTCCAGCGCCGCGCGCTCTTCACCCGTGAGCTTCAGGGCAGCGCGGTCATAGACCGGCGGCAGGCCGCGCGACAGCTGCACCTTGCGGCGGCGGTCGAGTTCCTCGGCAGTCTCATAGGCGGGATAAAGACGGCCGATGGCCTTCAGGTGATCGGCAGCCTTCTGATAGATATCGAAACGCTTGGACTGGTTAAAGCGCTCCTGCCATTCCAGCCCCAGCCACTTCAGGTCGGTCTCGATCAGGTCTTCATTCTCTTTCGTCGAGCGCTCGAGATCGGTGTCGTCGATACGCAGGACGAAGACGCCGCCGTGCTTACGGGCGAACAGCCAGTTGATGAGCGCGGCGCGGACGTTACCGGCGTGGATGCGGCCGGTGGGCGACGGGGCGAAACGAACCTTGACGGTCATGGAATGCGAGTCTCTGATGTCACAATAAATCGGTGACACCCCATACGCCGCAGCGCGCGTTTTTCAAAGACTTTTAGTCAGTAAGTACTTACTGACTAATTAGTCGTCGCGATGGACGCGTTCCGAGCGCTCGTGACGTTCCTGGGCTTCGATGCTCAGCGTTGCCGTAGGACGGGCTTCCAGCCGGCCAAGGCCAATGGGTTCGCCGGTTTCCTCACAGTAGCCGTAGGAGCCGTCATCGATGCGCGAAATCGCTTCGTCGATCTTGCTAATCAGCTTGCGCTGACGGTCGCGGGTGCGCAGCTCCAGCGCGCGATCCGATTCCGAAGAGGCGCGATCCACCAGGTCAGGGTGGTTCTCGGTCTCTTTCTGCATGATGTTGACGGTTTCCTTGGCGCCACGGAGGATCTCATCCTTCCAGGCGTTCAGCTTGGCGCGGAAGTAAGCCAGCTGATTGGGGTTCATGTACTCCTCGCCCTCGGAAGGACGGTACCCTGTTGTACTCGTAACCGGTGCGGTTTCGGACATATGCTCTTGGACCCCCGATGATCGACGCCAAACTTTCTTGGCAGGGTGACGGCCCGTCCCGTACCAGTACGGGATTGGGAACCTGACAGGCCCCGCAGCAAAAACAGTACCATAGCCCGGTCGCGTCTCGATGTCCGCGACGCCGGATTTGCGCGGCTTATAGTGCGGTCCGGTTAACCTGTGAAGCGATTTGTTGAGAAGTTTTCGCTCAATCGCCGCGAAGGTCCTCGCCCCAGGCCGAATCCGGATCGCCGGCAAGGCATCGCCGCCCGAATGCGTTGATCAGTTCCGCCGCGGAATGCCCATGTGTTTCAAGGAGAAAATGGCCGCCGTCGAAGATATGGGCCTCCATTCGCGGCAGGTCCTCCATCCAGCTCAGAACCTCGTCGAGCGCGAAAAAGGCGTCGTGCCGCCCCCACAGCAGAAGCGCCGGCGGCGCGTATTCGCGCAGGTAATCCTGGATGCGCGGAAAGTCATCCGCATACCGTCCATAATCCCGGATGAGCGCCCTTTGCGCTTCGAGGCGGCCGGGACGCTGCATAAAAGCCCAATCCCTTTCCCACGTCTCGGCGGAGGTGTGCCCGGTGAGGTCCGGAGGGAGGCCCAGGGTATACTGGTCCCGGATACCCGAGGCGGTCAGATGCGCGGTGGCAGTCACTTCATTTTCAGGCGTCGGCGTCCGCCAGAAGGCGCGTGTATCGTGCCATTGCGGCCCAAAACCCGAAAGGTGGGCATTGGCGTTCTGAATGACGAGGCCCAGCACCCGGTCCGGCCGCTTCATGGCCAGGGTAAGCCCTGCCGGCGCGCCGAAATCGTGCAGATAGATGAAGTGCTTTTCCACGCCGAGATGGTTGAGGGCGGCTTCCAGCAGCGCCGCGATGGCAGAAAAGCCCATGTCCGGCAACGGATCCGTCTCGCCAAATCCCGGCATGTCGGGCGCAATGACGAAGAACTGCTCGCTCAGACGCGGAATGACATGGCGAAAGCCGTACGATGACGATGGAAAGCCGTGAAGCAGCAACAGCGCCGGCCGTGAGCGGTCGCCGTCCAGGCGCAGAAAAAGCGACTGCTTATCGAGATTCAGACGGGTTTCGGATGCCATCGGACGCTCATGTCGAAACATCCCCGCAGCATCCAGGAAATTACATCAATTTTCGCTTGGCAAGTTCGACGAAGGCGCGCGTCTCGATTTCATTCAGGACGCCCTGCAACTTCTGGTCCTCAATGTCCTCGCGATGCTGGGCGATCAGGCCCTGCAGGCGCAGCAGGGCCTCGTCGTCGATCGTGCCCGACAGGACGCTGACCTTGACGTCGTCCAGGGCGTCGAGAATGTCGTTCGACCGCTTGATCTGGCGACGGCGCCGGCCGGTCATGACGTTGTCTTCGGCCTGCAGCGCCAGCAAGGCGTCGACCCCGAAAGCGCCCAGCGCGGCCGAAGCCTGGGCCGGTCCCGCCGTCTTTTGCGCATCACCGCTCTTGTTCAGGGAAAAGCCGTCACCCGTTCGACGCACGCCACCTGAAACGGGGCCCATGCCTGTGCCGGTCGCCGAATTGATCTTCATCGTCATAGTCTGACCTACGGTAAACATCGTTTAGATCAGCGCGCCTATTCTTTACTCGACGGGCATTCTCGCCCACGCAATCACAGAGGGACAATATTGCCGGTCGCGGGTAAGCGAAGCCTTAACGGCCCGGCAATATTTTCCCAACCTTTACCATGCTTGGCGCCGAAAAATATAAGAAATTGATTCAATTAAATAATTTTCGCCTTCTGAACTGGCACGAAACTCGCTTGTCCGTGCGAGTATGGTTAACCGACGGATTTGCTTATGCGTGCTCGCCAACTGACGCTTCTGACGCCCCTGCTGGGCACCGCGGCCATCGCGGCCGCCGCACTTGGCGGTCTGCTGATGGCTTCCTCGGCCCAGTCGGCCTCGCGCATCAAGGACATCGTCGATGTCGAAGGCGTCCGCAGCAACCACCTCGTCGGCTATGGCATCGTCGTCGGCCTGAACGGCACGGGCGACACGGTTCGTAACTGCCCCATGCTGATGCAGAGCCTGGAAAGCATGATGGAGCGCCTGCAGGTCAATATCCGCGACGGCAACCTGAACACCAAGAACGCCGCCGCCGTCATGGTCACCGCCGAGCTCCAGCCTTTCGCCGCGCCCGGCGCGCCGGTCGACATCTCGGTGTCCGCCATGTGCGACGCCAAGAGCCTGCTCGGCGGCACGCTGATGGTCACGCCGTTGCTTGGCGCCGATGGCGAAGCCTATGCGGTCGCGCAGGGCACCGTCCAGACCGGTTCGGTCTCGGCCGGCGGGGCATCGGGATCATCCGTCACCAAGGGCGTGCCGACCTCAGGCCGCATCGCTTCGGGCGGCATCATCGAGCGCGAAACCAATTTCGATTTCAACTCCATGCCGTGGCTGCGCCTGACCTTGCGCAATCCGGACTTCACGACGTCCAAGCGCATCGCCTCGGCGATCAATGGTGGATACCCCGGCTCGGCCATCGCGCAGAACCCCACGACCGTCGCCATCAAGCCGCCGGCGGGAACCAAGATGGTCGACTTCGTCACCCAGATCGAAGCCATGAGTGTCGATGTCGACGAAGTGGCCAAGGTGGTGATCGACGAGGTCAACGGCGTCATCGTCATGGGCGAAAATGTCCGCCTGTCGCGCGTCGCCATCGCCCAGGGCAACCTCACCATCCGCGTCGATGAAACGCCTGACATCAGCCAGCCCGCGCCCTTCAGCCAGGGCCAGACCGCCGCCATTCCGGCGACCGATATCAATGTTGACGAAGAAAAGGGCAAGCGCCTGATCCAGCTCGGCGGCGGCGCTTCGCTGTCGGATCTGGTCGCCGGCCTCAACGCGTTGGGCGTCACGCCGCGCGACATGATCTCCATCCTGCAGGCCATCAAGGCCGCCGGCGCCCTCCAGGCCGAAATTCAGGTGATGTAATGGATACGACCGCGCTTCTCACCCTGCAAAACGCCGAAACCGTCCGCGCCGACGCAGCCATGACGCGCGCCGTCAATGCCACAAGCTCTGGCAAGAGCAACGCCAAGCTCGGCGAAGAGTTCGAATCCATGGTGTTGTCGCAGCTTCTGGCGCCCATGTTCGAAGGCCTGGAAACCGACGGCCCGTTCGGCGGCGGCCACGGCGAAGAGGCCATGCGCTCCTTCTATATCGGCGCCATGGCCGACCAGATGGCGAAACGCGGCGGTGTGGGCATTTCCACCATGATGCAGAAAGAACTCCTTAAGCTTCAGGGCGCAGCATAGTCCCATGTTATCCGCACAGACCCCTTCCGACCGCGCCACTCAACTTTTGGCCCTGACAAAGCGCCTGACCGAGCGCCTGGCCGGCGACACCGCCGTGCTGGAAGCCCACCGCCCCCAGGATCTGGTGGGTGGCATCGAGGAAACGCGCTCCCTGTCGAACCTCTACCGGCTGGAAACCGCCCGCATCAAGGCCGATCCCAGCTTGCTCAACGGCATTTCCGCCAATGAAAAGAACGCTTTGCGCGAAGCAACGGAACTGTTTGATAAGACTCTGGCACGTTACGAAAGCGCCGTTATCGCCGCCAAGACGATCACCGAAGGCATTGTCGCGGCCGTGGCTGAGGACCTGAACAATCGCACAGCCCGCACCGCCACCTACGGCGCCCAGGGCCGGACATCGAACACCGGGCCGCAATCATTGAATCTCGGCCGCACGGCCTGAAAAACAGCCCGGGTTTACTGTCCCTTGACGCGCGCATCCTTAGGGTTGGAATAAGCGCCCTTCGATGGCGGATTCCGATCGAACTTGTCCTTGCCGACCGTGTTTACCCGCTTCCAGTAGTCGGCATTGCCCCCTGAACGCTTGTAATCGTCATAGGCTTCCTTCTTGGCGACGATCGGACCGTAATGCGCCCGCCCGGCCGGATCGCCGGTACCCAGCCCCTGCATCTGCACCAGTTGCTTCATATTGCAGCCCGCCGGAATAGGCTTGCCGGCCTGTTGCAGGGCCACGCACGATTCGTGATTCATCAGGGCCTGGCTGACGCCGCTGCGTCCGCCTTTCAGGCCACCGCCCGTCGCGGCGCCGCCGGCCGGTGGCGCACCGCCGCCCGATGACCGGCCAGGTGTATCGGCCGCCAGACCTGAGGGCGCGATATTCGGTATCGAGGGCATGGGCGTCTCATGCAGGTTCAGGTCGCTGGCGCCCGGTGAGGCCAGGGCTTCGCGCCGCTGTGCCTCGATCCGCCCCTCGTCCTCCTTCTTCTTCGCGTTCAGCTTGGCTTGTTCCGCGGCGTCGCGTTCGGCAACCACGCTGGGTGCATCGGTTTCGGTGCGCAAGGCCTGGTCGTTCAGCCGACGTGTATCCACCTTGCGAACCGGGTCCAGGTCCTCGCGGGATTGGGTGACGGCTTGCGGCAGGGCCCTGTAGGTCTCTTGCGCCATCTGCGGTGCGGGCTGAGGCACGGGCACCGGCTCGGGTTTCGACTGGGGCTGGGGCTCAGGCTCAACCTGTCGTTCAACAGGCCGCTCGACAACTTCGCGGGGACGAAACGTCGGAACAGGCTCGACCTGCTCTTCGGGCGGCACGAACTCATAGAGCTCGGTGTCAATTGCCGGCTCTGTATCCAGTTCGCGGTACGGCAGGGCTTTCGGGTTGGCGATGACCAGCAGCCACAGGACCAGCGCATGCATGACCAGGACCGTCGCGGCCGATCCGATCATGCGCGATCGCGGCGTGCCGGCGGCGCCAAGCCATGCCAGAGAGGCTTCGACCTCGTACGCCGCCCGTTTCAGCACGGCGTGTGTCTTTTGATAGATGTGCATCCCGGGGTAGCACCCTGCCGGCTGATTCCGGTCTTACTGTGTCACGTATCGCGTCACACGCAATACATGTGCTGACAGATACAGGCAAAACCGCTGCATAAGGTAAAGAATGCCAGCCTTACGAAAATGTTGCCACAATGTTCTTGTCACTGCTGGCAAAACTTGGCAAAGGACCTATATAATCGGCCTTGTCAGTACTGAGGATATCCACGCGTCATGGCGAACCCGCATCACGATCAGGACTTCATCAAGGTGCGCGGCGCGCGCGAGCATAACCTGAAGGGCGTGGACGTCGATATCCCGCGCGGCCAACTGGTCGTGCTGACCGGGCTTTCGGGCTCGGGCAAGTCCTCCCTGGCATTCGACACCATCTATGCCGAGGGCCAGCGCCGCTACGTCGAATCGCTGTCGGCCTATGCCCGCCAGTTCCTGGAACTGATGTCCAAGCCCGATGTCGACCTGATCGAAGGCCTGTCCCCGGCCATCTCGATCGAACAGAAGACGACGTCGAAGAATCCGCGCTCGACGGTCGGCACCGTGACGGAAATCCACGACTATATGCGCCTCTTGTGGGCGCGCGTCGGCATTCCCTATTCGCCGGCGACCGGCCTGCCGATCGAAAGCCAGACCATCTCCCAGATGGTCGACAAGATCGTGTCGCTCCCTGAAGGCACGCGCCTGCTGCTGCTGGCGCCCTATGTGCGCGGCCGCAAGGGCGAATACCGCAAGGAAATCGCCGAGTTGCAAAAGCAGGGCTTCCAGCGCCTCAAGATCGACGGCGAATACTATGCCATCGAGGACGCGCCCAAGCTCGAGAAAAACTTCAAGCACGATATCGATGTTGTCGTCGATCGTGTTGTTATCAAAGACGGAATCATGGGTCGTCTGGCGGATTCGCTTGAAACCGCCCTGCGCCTGGCCGATGGCCTGGCGGTGGCCGAGCTGGCCGATATCGCTGAAGGTGAGACCGAGCCCAGGCGTATCCTGTTTTCGGAAAAGTTCGCTTGTCCGGTCTCCGGCTTTACGATCGCCGAGATCGAACCGCGCCTGTTTTCGTTCAACAATCCGTTCGGCGCCTGTCCGACCTGCGACGGGCTTGGCGTGAAACTGGCCTTCGACCGCGACCTGATCCTCGATCCGAAGAAGTCGCTGAACGACGGCGCCATTGTGCCGTGGTCAAAAGGCCCCTCGCCGCTCTACGCCCAGACCCTGCAATCGCTTGGAATCCACTATGGATTCACCATGGACGGCCCGTGGGAAAAGCTGCCGGAAAAGATCCGCGATGTCATCCTCAACGGGTCCGGCAGCGAAAAGATCAAGTTCACCTATCAGGACGGATCACGCCGCTACGACGTCACCAAGCCGTTCGAAGGCGTGATTCCCAACATGGACCGGCGCTGGCGCGAAACCGACTCGTCGTGGGTGCGCGAAGACCTGGCGCGCTTCCAGTCCGAAACGCCGTGCGAAGCCTGTAACGGCGCGCGTCTCAAGCCCGAAGCCCTGGCCGTCAAGATTGATGCCAAAACCATTGCCGACATCTCGACCCTGTCAATCAAGCAGGCGCACCTGTGGTTCAGCAATATCGAAGACAAGCTGAGCGAGAAGCAGCTCGATATCGCACGAAGAATTCTGAAAGAAATCAAGGACCGCCTGCGCTTTCTTAACGATGTGGGTCTGGATTATCTGAACCTTTCGCGCAATTCCGGCACGCTTTCCGGCGGCGAAAGCCAGCGTATCCGCCTGGCGTCGCAGATCGGTTCCGGCCTGACCGGCGTGCTCTATGTGCTGGATGAACCGTCGATCGGCCTTCACCAGCGCGACAACGACCGCCTGCTGGTCAGCCTCAAGGGCCTGCGCGATCTCGGCAATTCGGTGCTGGTGGTCGAGCACGACGAGGACGCCATCCTGCAGGCCGACTATGTCATCGACATGGGCCCGGCCGCCGGCGTCCATGGTGGCCAGATCATTGCCCAGGGCACGCCCGACCAGGTGCGGAAAAACAAGGACTCGATCACCGGTCAATACTTGACGGGCAAGCGCGAGATCCCGCTCTTCTACGGCGAAGGCCACAATGAACAGCGCCGGCCGATCAACAAGAAGAAGATGCTGAAGGTCATCGGCGCCCGCGGCAACAACCTGAAAAACGTCACGGGCGAGATCCCGGTTGGCGTCATGACCTGCATCACCGGCGTGTCCGGCGGCGGCAAATCAACATTTACGCTCGAGACGCTGTACAAGGCGGCGGCGCGGCGGCTGAACAATGCCTCGGCCCACCCGGCGGCCCACGACAAGATCGAAGGCCTGGAGCACTTCGACAAAATCGTCGAGATCGACCAGTCGCCGATCGGTCGCACGCCGCGCTCGAACCCGGCCACCTATACCGGCGCCTTTGGCCCGATCCGCGACTGGTATGCGGGCCTGCCCGAGTCCAAGGCGCGCGGCTATGGCCCGGGCCGCTTCAGCTTCAACGTCAAGGGCGGCCGCTGCGAGGCCTGCCAGGGCGACGGCGTCATCAAGATCGAGATGCACTTCCTGCCCGACGTCTATGTCACCTGCGACGTCTGCAAGGGCAAGCGCTATAACCGCGAAACACTCGATATCGTCTTCAAGGGCCATTCGATCGCCGACGTGCTGGACATGACGGTCGAGGAAGGCGCGGAACTGTTCAAGGCCGTTCCGTCGATCCGCGACAAGATGAAGACGCTGGAACGCGTGGGCCTGGGCTACATCAAGATCGGCCAGCAAGCGACGACGCTTTCGGGCGGCGAGGCGCAGCGCGTCAAGCTGTCGAAGGAACTGTCCAAGCGCGCCACCGGCAAGACGCTTTACATCCTGGATGAACCGACGACCGGCCTGCACTTCGAGGATACACGCAAGCTTCTTGAAGTGCTGCATGAGCTGACCGACAACGGCAATACGGTCGTCGTCATCGAGCACAATCTCGATGTCATCAAGACGGCCGACTGGCTGCTCGATTTCGGCCCCGAAGGCGGCGATGGCGGCGGCGAGATCGTGGCGTCGGGCACGCCGGAACAGGTGTCGGACAATCCGAAGTCATGGACCGGCAAGTATCTCAAGCACATGCTGGCCAAGCACCGCCAGCGGCATCTGGAGCCGGCGCAGTAGGCACGCGAGCGCAATCCCAAAAGAAGTCACCGATTTTGGGATAAATTGCGCGTCCTAACGAGAAACAGATGGTTAACGGGCTTTAAAGAGCCTTAACCATTTCGCGCGAAGGTGGCGGCATGAGACTCACATCGCCCTCCCTTCTCGCCCTGTGTCTGGCCACCGGCCTGATGGCCCTGTCCGGCTGTTCGTCCAAGAAGGACGCGGCGCACGGCGATGCGCATGGCGGCGGTCACGGCGGTGAACACGGCGAAGTCGTCCCCGCTACCCTGCACCACTGGAGCTATGGCGGCAAGGACGGTCCCGACCATTGGGCGGAACTGGGCGGCGATAATTCCGTCTGCAAGTCCGGCCACCGCCAGTCGCCCATCGATATCGCCGGCATTACCAAGCAGCGTTCGGCGCGCGTAGTTTTCGACTACCAGCCTTCGGCGGCGACCATTCAGAACAACGGCCACACCATCCAGGTCGCGCTGACCGACGCCGGTGGCATCACGGTCGATGGCGTCCCCTACAAGCTGAAGCAATTCCACTTCCATTCCCCGAGCGAACACGCCATCAACGGCCACCGCGCCGTGCTCGAAACCCATTTCGTCCATGAGAATGCCAAGGGCGACCTGCTGGTCATCGGCGTGCTGTCGGATATCGGCGCGGCCGATCCCATGCTGGGCTCGCTGTGGACCTATCTGCCGACCGAGGCCGGCAAGCCGGTGCCGCTGGCCGACCTGCTGATCAATCCGCAAGACCTGATGCCGGCGACCGAGGACTTCTATGTCTATTCCGGTTCGCTGACGACGCCCCCGTGCAAGGAAGGCGTCACCTGGATGGTCTATTCCTCGCCGCTCAGCGTCAGCGTCGAACAGGCCGATGCCTTCGAACGCCTGGTTGGGCCGAACTCACGCCCCATTCAGGCCCGCAACGAGCGCGACTTCCTGCACGTCACCGGAAGCTAGAGCGATATGGCGAAAAGTGTAAGCGGTTTTCGCCTTAAACATCGCGACAAAACAAAAACTTGGATCGGTATGATGTTTCCACTTAAAATCATACCGATCTAATTAGGGTTTGATGCCAGCTATATCGCGATAGGCGGCCACCGGCGCGCCATGGATAATGGCCGTCGTCTGCGGCCACGCCAGCCCTAGCCACAGGACGAGAATCACTACGCGCGGCGGTGTCAGGAAGGCATCCAGGCTGGTCAGGTTGAGCGGGATATTGGCCTGCTGTTGCCCGAAGGCCAGCAAGGTCACGCCGTCGATCGCCGCTTCGGACAAATAGCTGACGATCATCGATAGCCCGAAGGCCAGGAGATACCCGCCCAATAGTGCGATCGACCGACCGCGCGTCAGCTGGAAGCTGCCGAAGATATCGACGCGGCGCGTGGCGAAACTCTGTACCGCGTTCAGCGACAGCCGCAACCGCAGCCAGGCCACAGCCAAAAAGGCGATGAATATACCTATGGGCGTGAACTGAACCGGCAACCCCAGGATAGACCAGGCAATCGCCACCGCCCAGAAAAGACCGACGGACAGGCCGAATGTCGCTGCCTGAACAGCCAGCACACGCAGTTCCGTCAAGCCGAAACGCAAATACCCCAGCCGGTCATCGCCGGCCTCCAGGCTGGCGCGGCAGATGGCGCAAATCAGCACGGTCGAGGTGATGAGGTAGACCGGTGTACACGCCGCCAGGGCGGTAAAAATACGGCCGGCGATCAGGAGCGCCAGCGCCACGTCGTCCTGCTTTTTGTTGAAGGCCAGGATATCGCCATGATGCGGACCGACGATCGCCACGAGCAGGAGCGCGCAGATGCCGTAGCCGAACAGGCAGACCAACCCCCAGAACAGCAAGAGCTTTGGCCGGGCCTTCAGAAGGCGAAACCCTTCCAGGGCAAAATTCAAACGTAATTCCATGGCGTCCGTTCAGGCCTCAGAACACGTTTTCAGCACTGACGCCGCCATTGGCAAGGCGCTTGTAGGCCGCGGCGGGGGCGCCGAAGCTGATAGCCATCAATAGCGGCGCGACGATGCCGTTGCTGACGAACAGGTAGGCGACGGTGACCGGATTGCCGAGGCCCTGGATCCCCAGGCGCGCCGAATCGAGCATGCGCGAATAGGCGTTGAAGTCGCCGCCCGAAGCCGCAATTGCCAGAGCCGCGAAAATGCCCAGGCACAGGACGAAAACGATCGTCGCCGTGGCGAGCGCTAGGAAATAGCCCAACATCAAGGTGCCGGCGTGCCCTTTTGTAAGCGCCCAGGAGCCAAAAAGATTGATGCGTTTCTGGTCGAAACTCTGGACAAAGCACAGGGACAGACGCGAACCGATATAGAAGATGGCCAGGAGCGTGGGAATCAGCCCCAGGAACACGCCCACCATGCCGGCCGGTGTCGACGGGCCGCCCAGGATAGCTGAAAAGCTGGCGCCGATGATGATGCCCGGCAGGACGGCCAGCAGATAGATCAGGAAAAAGATGATCCAGAACAGGATGGTGACGCCGACCTGGCGCAGTTCGTCCATGCCCAGCCGCAGGCCTCCGAATGACAGAGGGGCGTCGTGCAGCACCACGCGGAAGATGGCGCAAGCGATAACGACCTGGATCAGCATGTTGATCGGAAAGGCCAGGGCGTAGGCCGGACCGATCTTGGCGTACGCGGCCAGCAACGCCGCCTGATCGTTGCCGGCGGCGGCCTGCTCAAGCTCACCCATGGCCGTCCCGGCCATCGTCCACATGATCAGTGCGCTGGCCGTGAAACCCAGGAGCGTCAGCAGGCCCCAGGGCAAGAGGCGCGACGGCTTTTCACGGATGATGCGAAACCCTTCGAACGCGAAGTCGAACGGCAGTTTCATGTGGTCCTCAACTCAAACAGGCGTGTGGCACTTATCTAGTGCGTGATGCCACAATCTGCCCGTAAGCCGAAGACAAAAATCCGATCATGACCGGGATCAGAAGAAAAACCGTCACGGCCTGCAGTACATAGTGCGCCACGAGCAGGCCCGACGTCCCGTGCCCAAGGGTAACGCCACCGACACCGGCGCCAGCGGTGACGACGATCGCCACGATCACGAACGGCACAAACAGGACAATCAGACCGATGAACAGCTTGCCGACATTGCCCGAGCTCAAGCCCAGAGCATTCAATGTCACCAAGCGGCGTTCGGCCACATTGGCGGCGCCCATCAGCACGAATTTCAGGCTAAGGAAGATCAGGAAGACCCAGGCCGCGGCCAGATAGCTGATAAAAATCCAGTCCTTGCCTTCGTGACGCTGGATCATGGCGCGCAAGGCGTCAAACGTGTCGGCGTGACCTTCGGCCATGCCGGCCGTGTTGAAGGCGATAAAAAAGACAACGCCGATCGCCACCACGATAAGAACTGCGAACAGGCCGACGATCAACTCAGCCAGAAACAGGCGCAACTCAGGCCAGGCCAGTTGCAGACCGCCAAACCCGAGGCCTTCCTTACCCGCATTACGGCCGAACAGGGCGATGCGGTAAAGCGCGCCATAAGCCACATATTGGAAGATCAGGAGAAGGATCGCTGTACCCGCCTTAATGACAAAGGCAGGGATGGATTGCGGATTCAGTTGCGGCAGGAATGCGCCCGCCGCTGCCCACAGGATGAGGACCGCCCACGCGCCGCTCCACATCGACGGCAGGCCGGCAAACGCCGCCGACAGGGCGCGTCCAAGCGAAAACGACGGCCTCGTACTCATCGGAACCCCACCCCTTTTCCTCTCGCGAGACCCTTACAACATAGAGCCTTTGGCGACAATCGGATCATTTACCATTTAGAAACAAATCCATTCTCGTGAGAAGGATATTTTTCCGTGCGGCGCAAAATAACATTGTCCTTGGTAATCAAGACACACATGTGAAGGCGGCAGGTCTTTTCATGCCCGTCCGCATGCGATAGAGCCCGGGGATGACACGTCAAATCCAACCTATTCACGTCATCGGCGGCGGGCTGGCGGGCTCGGAAGCCTGCTGGCAGATCGTCAGCCAAGGCGTGCCCGTCATCCTGCACGAAATGCGCGGCGGTAGAGACGGCGACGGCCAGACCATAACCACCGACGCCCATCACACCGATGGTTTCGCCGAACTGGTCTGCTCGAACTCCTTTCGTTCGGATGACTGGCAGTTCAATGCCGTCGGTCTCCTGCACGAAGAGATGCGCCGGTGCGGCAGCCTGATCCTCAAATGCGCCGACGCCCATCAGGTGCCGGCCGGCGGCGCCTTGGCCGTCGATCGCGAAGGCTTTTCCGCCGCGGTGACCGCGGCGCTGGCCGCCCATCCGCTGGTAACCGTCGTGCGCGAAGAGGTGTCCGGCCTGATGGACACCGACTGGGACAATATCGTCTGTGCGACCGGCCCCCTCACCTCGCAGTCGCTGTCCAACGTCATTCTGGAAATTTCCGGCGAAGGCCACCTGTCCTTCTTCGACGCCATCGCGCCGATCATCCACGCAGACAGCATCGACATGTCCAAGGCCTGGCGCCAGTCGCGCTACGACAAGGAAGGTCCGGGCGGCGACGCGGCGGCCTATATCAACTGCCCGATGGACAAGGCGCAGTATGAAGCCTTTATCGACGCCCTGCTGGACGGCCCCAAGGCCGAGTTCAAGGAGTGGGAGCACGTCCCCTATTTCGACGGCTGCCTGCCAATCGAAGTCATGGCCGAACGCGGCCGCGAGACCCTTCGCTATGGACCGATGAAGCCGGTTGGCCTCACCAATCCGCACAACCCGACCGTCAAGGCGCACGCCATCATTCAGTTGCGCCAGGACAATGCGCTCGGCACCCTCTACAACATGGTCGGCTTCCAGACCAAGCTGAAGCACGGCGCCCAGGCCGACATCTTCCGCATGATTCCGGGTCTTGAAAACGCCCAGTTCGCGCGCCTGGGTGGCCTGCATCGGAATACCTTCATCCAGTCGCCGAAAATCCTCGACCGTCAGCTGCGCATGAAGGCGGTTTATCCTGGAAAATCAATCCGTTTCGCCGGGCAGATCACCGGCGTCGAAGGCTATGTCGAAAGCGCGGCCATCGGTCTTCTCGCCGGACGCTTCGCTGCCGCCCAGGCGCGCGGCCAGGTCCATGGGACGCCGCCGGAGACGACAGCGCTGGGCGCCCTGCTCAACCACATCACGGTCGGCCACCTCGAAGGCGGCTCGTTCCAACCGATGAACATCAATTACGGCCTGCTGCCGCCGATGGAGGCGCCCAAGGCCGACGAGAACGGCCAAAAGATACCACTGAAAGAACGCGGCCGCGCCAAGAAGCGTTTGATGAGCCTGCGGGCTTTAAATGACCTTAATTCGTGGCTACATACGGCTCCGGAACCGGAAGTGGCGTGATTTGAGTGAGATGACGATGAAGGGATTGCAGCGGGGGGCGGCGATTCTGGCAGGGTGTGCGACCCTGCTGCTTGGAGCGTGCGCCACAACGACGACGACCGTCTATATGCCGGTGGCGCCGACCATCAAGCCCAGTTCGCTGACGCCGCAGCCGGTCATCCTGTTCAACAAGCAGAAGAACGGCCGCAAGCTGTTCACGCTCAACGAAGAATTCCCCTACTGTGACGCGGCGACCGGCCGGGTCATCGTCGTGCCCAAATGGTACGTGACGGACTTTGCCTCGGTGCCGTGGTTCGGCCAGGGCGTGATCGACCCGCAGGGACCGACGGCGCGCGCCGCCATCATTCACGACTGGCTCTATGCCATCGGCCAGCCCGGCAAGCGCGAGGAAGCCGACGACATCTTCTACCGCGCCATGATCAGCTTCGGCGTGAACGAAATGCAGGCGCGCACCGCCTATACGGCCGTTCGCACCGGTGGCGAAAAGGGCTACGGCCTGAAGGGCGACTGGACCTTCATCGACCCAACGCGGCCGGACATCCTGCAATCACCGCCCTTCGCCAAGCCAGGCACGGGGACTGTGCGTGTCCTTTCCAAATGCGCTGGCTTTCGCGATCTGGTGATGAGCGGCTGGAAGGCCTATCCGGAAAAGGTCATCCTGCCGGCCACGCCACCGCCGGTGACCGTCAAGAAGATGCCCTATGACGGCTTGGTCGACGGCATCTTCAAGAAGAAAGACAAGCCTAAATCCTAAATCCGGCCGGTTACGAAGGTCCAGACCAGGCGCAGGCGCTTGCTTAAGGGACCTGCCGGCCGTCCCGTCCAGATGCCTTCGGCCAGCGCCGCCGGCAGGGCCACCGGCATCAATGCAGCCGGTAATTTTCTTGCCGCATTGGCGGCATCGCGGCGCAGATGCGCGCCTTCAACCTCACCCGCATCCTTAAGGCGCCGGTTCAGCTTTAGTTGCGCTAGGCCATAAAAGCGCGCCGGTGCGGCGAGCAGGCTGGCATCGCCGTCCTTGTCAAGAATCCGTGCGCACAGGCGGGCGATGACACCCTCACCGGAATCAACCACGCCCAGGGCGGACTTCAGATCAAGCCCCGCCTTGTCGAGCAACGGCATCTGGCCTTCGACGCAATCCAGCAGGTCCTGCACGGCCAAGCCGTACTGTGCGATCAGGCGTTGCAAGGCTTCGGTTAAGGGATGATAGCGCACAGGCCTGTCATCACGGATCTCTTCCAGAGCCTCATACCACCAGCGCAGGCGGATTTCGCCCATCAGCGGCTCGGTCGTCCGCTCGGGGATATCGCGCAGGGTTTCGAGAAAGGCATGCAGCGTCAGCACGTCCACCCGCTTTGCGGGATCGGAAATAAAGGACGCTGCGAGCCGGACATCTTCCGATTTCGGCTCGCATTCCGAGGCCGTCACGGCAGGATTTTCTCTTTCTTGCTGCCTTTGAAGCCGCCCATGTCGACGACTTCCGCATCGCCCGCATTACGGTTGACGCCCCACAGCAGGATGACCGGAGCCGCGACATAGACCGAGCTGTAGGTGCCGACAATGATACCGAAGATCATGGCGACCGAGAAGCTGAACAGTGCCTCGCCGCCGAGCACAGCCAGGCCGGTCAGGGCCATGACGGCCGTGACGCCGGTGATAATGGTCCGCGACAGGGTCTCGTTGATCGACAGGTTGATGATCTCCCGCAACGGCATCTTCTTATATTTGCGCAGATTTTCACGCAGGCGGTCGAAGACGACGACGGTATCGTTCATCGAATAACCGATGATGGTCAGGATGGCCGCGACCGCGCGCAGGTCGAACTCAAGCTTGAACAGCGCGAACAAACCGAAGGTCAGGATAACGTCGTGCATCAAGCCGAAAACAGCGCCCAGGCCGAACTGCCATTCGAACCGGAACCAGATATAGATCATCATCAGGCCGATCGCTATCGCCAGCGCCAGAACACCGCCGGTCAGCAGTTCGCTAGACACCTTTGCGCCGACGATTTCCGTATTTGTGAATTGCGATCCCGGAAACTCGGTGGCCAGTTTCGCTTTCACGCTGTCGACCTTGGCAACCGCATCGCCCGGCGTTTCGAACGCCATCATGGCGGCCGTGCCATCGCCCACACCCTGGACCTGAACGCCACGCAGGCCCTGGTCCGTCAGCGATTCGCGTAAGGCCCCCTGGTCGATGACCTTGCCAGGCGTCATCATTTCAAAGGCGGTGCCCCCCTTGAAGTCGACGCCGCAGTTGAGGCCGCCGCACGGTGGTTTGCCCGGATAGATGGTCAGGAACAGCGAAGCGACCACCGCGACGACCGAAATGATGGCGGCGACGCGTGCGAACGCGACAAAGTTCAAATTGGTCTTGATCGGCAGGATCTTGATCAGCGGCCACGCCTTGGGCGCGACAGCGTTCGAGATCGGCAGGGTCTTCGGACGACGCCACTTGTACCACACGGCCACCAGGACCTGCGTCACCAGCACGGCCGAGAAGACCGAGGTAAAGATACCCAGCATCAGGGTGACCGCAAAGCCTTTGACCGGTCCGGCGCCCAAGAAGTACATGATGATCGCGGCAACCAGCGAGGTAACGTTGGCGTCCAGGATTGTTTCCATGGCGCGTGAGAAACCGGCATCCAGCGCCGTGATCAGACTGCGTCCGGCCAGCACTTCGTCGCGCATGCGCTCGTAGATCAGCACGTTCGCGTCAACCGCCACGGCAAGTGTCAAAATGAGCCCCGCAATACCCGGCAGGGTCAGCGTGGCCTGCATCATCGACATGCCGCCGATGAGCAGCACCAGGTTAACGAACAGCGCCGCGACGGCCACGCCGCCAAACAGGAAGCCATAGGCCAGCAGCATGAAGACGATGACCGAAATCAGCGCAATGACCGTCGACAGCGCGCCCTTGGATACCGAGTCCGCGCCCAGTTCGGCGCTGACGGTGCGTTGCTGCTCAACCTTCAACGGCGCCGGCAAAGCCCCGCCCTTCAGGATATTGACCAGTTCAGACGCGCTTTGGACGGTGAAATTGCCTTCGATGATACCGGAACCGCCAGTGATCGGACTGTTGATGCGCGGCGCCGAAACCACCTTGCCGTCGAGAATGATGGCGAACTGCTTGCCGACATTCTGCGCGGTCGCTTCACCGAACTTGCGGGCGCCGTCGCTGTCGAAACTGAATTCGATGGCCGGACGCTGATACTGGTCGGCGCCGACATTGGTCTTCTTGAGGTTATTGCCCGACACCAGGACACGCTTGCGCACGACGATCATGCCGCCGCCTTCTTCGTACGGCAGAAGTTCGGAACCCGGCGGAATACGGCCGGCCATGGCGTCCTGCTGGGACACACTGTCGTCGACCATCTGGAAGGTCAACTTGGCCGTTTGGCCGATCACGCGCTTGAGCTGCTCGGGATCGCTCTCACCCGGCACTTCGACGACGATACGGTTGACGCCCTGACGAACAATCGACGGCTCCTTGGTTCCCAGCGCATCAACGCGACGGCGCACGACCTCCAGTGCGGCGTCGACCGCCCCGGCCGAAGTCGTCCGGATGCCTTCTTCAGTGTAGACCAGGTTAAAGGTCTGGTCTGCCTTGCGTTGCACGACGACATCGCGCGTCGTCTGCTGCGCGTTGACGGGCGGCGCAGTGATCTCGTTGAGTATTTTATAGGCTTTGTCGCTGTCCGCGGCATTGTTGACGCGCACCGACACCGTCGTGCCTTGAGAATTCAGGCCGTTGAACTGGATGCCGTCTTCCCGGAAGCGCGTACGGATGTCTTCGACCAGGTTGCTGGTTTCTTCCTTGATCAGTGCCGCCGTATCCACCTCAAGAAGCAGATAGGATCCACCCTGCAGGTCAAGCCCGAGATTCAGAATCTGCGTCGGCAGGAAACTTTTCACGCTGTCGCGCTGATCGGCGGACAGGAGGTTCGGCAAGGAATAGAGAAGGCCCCAAAAGGTAGCGATGAGCACAAGCCCAACCTTCCAGCGCGACAAATTCATCATGGTCGTAGCAACCCGGATACAAAAAAGGGCTCCGGATCAGAATCCAGAGCCTGAAACTGCGGTATTAGGCCGCCTTGGAATCGTTGGCCGGCGCCGGCTCGCCCTTGGAGCGAACCTCGGTGATCAGCGCCTTGACGACGCGGACGTTCACGCCCGTGGCGATTTCCAGCATGACTTCGGCGTCTTCGATGCGCGTCACCTTGCCGATCAGGCCCGACGACAGCACGACCGTGTCATTGCGCTTCAGGCCGCCCAGCATGGCCTTATGCTGCTTGGCGCGCTGCGCCTGCGGACGAATCATGAAGAAGTACATGATGGCGACAAAGCCGATCAGCATCGGCAGCATCGACAACAGGTCCCCACCGGGAGCAGGAGCGGCACCGGCGGCTTGGGCGAAAGCGGGCGTAGCGAACAAGGGCGTTCTCCTCAGAACTTTTAGGTCAGGCCAGGCGGTCGCGCGCGATCAAGCGCCCCCCGGCCCTGAAATGTGTGCCATACATAAGAGCAAGCTAAAAAAGGTCAATGGATTTATCCACCGCCCTGCCCGGCCCTGACGCGCCGGGCTCTGTCTTATGAGAAACAATCTATGGCAGCACCAGGGTTGGATCAACCGGGCGGGCGATATCCGTCGAAGGCGTATAACGGATTTCAAAGTGAAGCTGCGGGCGGTCGATGACACCGCTCTGGCCCACCTTGCCGATCATCTGGCCCTTGGTGACCTTTTCATTGTTCTTCACCGACATCGTTTGCAGGTGCGAGTAGCCGGTGTACCATCCGTTCGGATGCTTGATGTAGACGGTGTTGCCCAGCTCCTTGACCTGGTCGCCCTGATAGACGACGACACCGTCGGACGCGGCCTTGACTTCGGTGCCGGCTTCGGCGGCGATATTGATACCGTCGTTGCGGACATTGGGCGCCAGCTGGCCGAACGGCACGATGATCCGGCCCTTGACCGGCCAGGTGAACAGGCCCTTGCCCATCTGCGCCAACTGCGCATTGCTCGGGAAACCAGCCGACGTAACGGGCTTGGCCGGTGTGGTGGTAGTGGTGGTCGTCGTAGTCGTTGTCAAAGGCTTGGTGCCCGGAGGCGCCACGGCCGGCTTGGTGGTTGTCGTGGTCGTGGTGGTCGTCGCCGACGGAGGGGTGACGGCGGGTTTGGTCGCCGCCGGTTTGGCAGGCGCCGCCGGAACCGGCGTCGCGGCGGGCGCCGGTGTGGCGGGCTTGGCGGCGAGTGCCTGGTCGAGGCGGACCATGCCGGGGCCATTGGCGTGCTCTTCCTTGCCCTTGTCGACGGCGGTCGCTGGCAGCAGGATCTTCTGGCCGATACGCAAGGAGGCGTTGGGCGCCAGGCCGTTCATCTCATATAGCACCTTCACCGGCACTCCGAAGCGGCGCGACACGCCGTAAAGGGTATCCTTGGGCTGCAGGACGTAGACATAGGCCGCGCGCGTGTCCTTGACCGGCGCGGTTTCCCCCCGTACCGGCGCGTCATCTTTAGCCGGCGGCGGCGGAGGTGGCGGAGGCGGTGGTGCCAATTCCGTCGTCTGGATGCCGCCCGGATTGCCCTGCGGCGTCACGGACGGTTGCGGTTCAGGCGCCGGTTGCGGCGCATCATCGCCGGCCTGGGCCACGGTCTGGGTCGCTTCGGCGGGCTTGTCCTGCATATAAACGGGATAGCGCGGCTGCGGCATGGTGCCGGTACACGCCTGAAGCATGAGCATGACGGCGCCGATCGCGCCGATTGGCCACAGTTTACCGTATAGGCGGCGGTCGTTGGGCGTCATATTTCTGGCTCCCCTGCTTCGGTTTTGCGGCACGTTGAGGCCGCCGTTCCATGCAGCGACTATGGATAACGAATCGTTAGTAATGTTCTAAACAAAGCGTGAAAATTGGGCAAAACCACGTTTGCGTCAAATAAATCGCCTTTGTGCAAAAATTTTTACATCCGCCACATCCAAACGCCGGCCGTGCGGACATTCAGTGTCAAAAGCAGCCGTGCGGCGGGCTTTTGCTAATATCGGAGATACGGACATGGATACAAGGCAGCTCATCCTTGAACTCTGGGCCTCCTACTGGTGGCTCTCCATACCCTTCGGCTTCATGGTTCTCGGCATCATCCGCATGGTCGTGCGCGGCGATATCGAACGAAAACGGCTGGAAGTCATCAAGACCTACATCGATCGCGGCATGGACGTGCCTGACGCGCTGAAGCGCGAAACCTTTTAAGGGAGAGACGCAATGGAAGAGCTTTTTCGCAGCTATTGGTGGCTGATCTTCCCTGTGGGCTGGATGATTGCCGCTGCCTTCGAAAGCTTCGGCCGTTATCACCAGCGCAGCGGCACGCTGAAGCTGCTGAAGACCTACGCCGAGCAGGGCAAGGAGCCGCCACAGGCGCTGCTCGACATGCTCAAGAGCGACGAACAACGCGCCTATGACTACGCGTCCAGCGCTTACGGTGGGTATGATTATAAACCCCATGGTGCCCGCCACAGCTGGTGGCAAATCGTCACCTTCGGCGCCCTGGCTGTCGGCTTCGGCTATTATGGCCAATACGGCGGCGGACATGAAATCTTTACCGCTCTCGCGCTGGCCTTTGGTGTCGCCGCCTTGTCGCTGGGCGTCATTGCCGCCATTCGGGCCCTGTTCGGCTCCAAGCGTCAGAACACCTATTCCGACAAGGACGCGGAATAATCCGATCACGCTGCGGACCGAGCATCGATCATGGACACCGCTTCACTGCTGCAGCGCGCCCGTCGCGGTTCCGACCAGGCGTTTTCGCGTCTGGTCGCCGAGCACCAGCAGGCGGTGCGGGCCTTTGCCCGCCGCCTGGCCGCGGTGCCGGCCGACGCCGATGACCTGGCGCAGGAAGCCTTTGTCACGGCGTGGTCGCGGCTGGATCGCCTGAGGCCCGACGTGTCGTTCCGCACCTTTGTCTGCGGCATCGTCTACCGCAAGGCGCTCAACGGCCGGCGCGGCGCTCAGCGGACGACCGCACGCGACACGGAATGGCATGATCTGCAGCCGCAAACCGCGTCGTCAACGGTTGATACCCGGCTGTCGGTCCAGGCGGCGCTTCAGCAATTGCCGATCGATGTCCGGGCGGCGGTGTCGCTGTGTGTCGCCGCCGACTACAGCCACAGCGAGGCCGCCGAGATTTTGGGGCTTCCGCTCGGCACGGTAAAATCGCATATTCAGAAAGGAAGGGACAGGCTCAACGCCCTTCTGGGAGTGCAGTCATGAGCAACGATTCGCTGAGAGATTTGCTGGCCGACGATCACGCCGCCGTCGTGCCGGCGCGCGACTATGGTTTCGAGCTTGACGTGATGGCCAGGATTGAACGTCGCCGTTTCCAGGAGCAGGTGCTGGTGCTGGGCGTTATCGGCATGGCGGTCAGCGCCATGCTGGCCATCGTCATGCCTCACCTGACGCCGGCCCTGATCGGCCTCGGCCAGGACATTGTCCCGGCGGCGTTCGCGGCGACCATCGCTGCCGTGCTGCTGTTCGGCTTTCAGCAGATGCGTCCTGGCATGCGCGCCATGGGACTGCCGGTTTAGGTCTTTTGTCGCGATATTTTGCCAAAAACCGCTACACACTTTTTGGCATATCGCTCTAGGACTCCTTGGCGACACCGGCGATCAGCGGCACGAACCGCACCTCGCCCAGATCCTCGATATCGTAATCGCCTTCAGCCGACTTGGTGTAGCGCAGCAGGCGCTGCGTCGAGCCCTTGCCCTGTGGCCCGACCATGATGCCCTTGGGCTTGAGTTGTCCCAGCAGTTCAGCCGGCGCTTCCGGCAGGGCGGCGGTGACCAGAATGCGGTCGAACGGCGCCTGTTCCGGCCAGCCGTTCCAGCCGTCGCCGAAACGATAGATGATGTTCTCCAGCATCAGCCGCTTGTGGCGGATTTCGGCCTCCAGCATCAGCGAACGGTAGCGTTCGATCGTGTAGACGTAGCGCGCCAGCCGCGCCAGGATCGCCGTCTGGTAACCACTGCCGGTGCCGATTTCGAGGACGCGGTGGCGGCCTTCGATCTTCAGCGCCTGGGTCATCAACCCGACGATATAGGGCTGGGAGATCGTCTGGCCGCAATTGATCGGAATGGCGGAATCTTCCCACGACCGGTCTAGAAACAGTTCAGGCACAAACAGGTCGCGCGGCGTATATTCCAGCGCGTGCAGAAGCTTCCTGTCCTCGATGCCCTGCTCTTTCAGGCCGCGCAGCAGGCGATGCAGCCGGCTTTCTTCCTTCGGCTCGCTCATTGCGCCGCCTCGACGTCGATCTGTTTGGGGACGGTGCCGCCGATGGTCCTGCGCAGGCGATGCAGAGTATCATTGTGCGTCAGGTCGAGGTGCAGCGGCGTAATCGAAATCTTCCGGTCGGCCACGGCCTTGAGATCCGTGCCATCGACCAGGGTCTGCTCCAGGTTATGGAAGTCCAGCCAGTAATAGGTCCGGCCGCGCGGGTCGGTACGCTTGACGGCGTGCATTTCATGCAGGTCGCGGAAACCCTGGCGGGTGATTTCCACACCCGTCACATCGTCTGCGCTACAGTCCGGGAAGTTGACGTTCATCACAACGTCGGATGGCCAGCCTTGCTTCAGCAGCGCGCTGACGATCGGCGCGCCGTGGACGCAGGCCGCCTGCCATTGCGCTTCGATATCGATAGCGAAGTCCAGGCACTGCGACAGGGCGATCGACGGAATACCCAGCGTCATGCCCTGCAGGGCGCCGGCGACCGTACCCGACAGGGTCACATCCTGCGCCAGGTTGAATCCACGATTGATTCCCGACAGGACGAGATCCGGTGGCTCGGGCAGGATGTCGTTGACAGCGATCTGCACGCAGTCGGTGGGCGTTCCCGACACGGCAAAGCGCTTTTCCCCCAGGCGTTTGACGCGTAGCGGTTCGTGCAGGGTCACGCCCCGGCCTTTGCCCGACTGCTCGATAACCGGCGCGCACACCCAGACGTCGTCGGTCAGGGTTTTTGCGATGTCATAGAGCACAGCCAGCCCGTAAGCCTCTATGCCGTCATCATTGGTGAGCAGAATACGCATGAGAACCTTCGGTGAACACCGCAGCGTTTTACGACCATTCGCGGGGGGCAATCAAGCACGGAAAAGTCGCAGCGGGTGAAAAGTTAAGAGGCCCCACCACCGCTACGCTTCGCTTGCGGTCCCCCTCCCCATGCTTCGCACAGGGAGGAGTGATCGCGCTCTGTAACTCCTCCCTGTGCGAAGCATGGGGAGGGGGACCATCTGCGCAGCAGATGGTGGTGGGGTTTCTTACTTACCCGATATGCGTCAGGCCGCCCATATAGGACTGAAGCACCGCCGGCACCGCGATCCGGCCGCCCTCGTCCTGATAGTTTTCCATGATCGCCACCAGGGTCCGGCCGACCGCCAGGCCCGAGCCATTCAGCGTATGGACAAAGCGCGTGCCCTTTTCGCCGGCCTTGCGCGTGCGGGCGTCCATGCGGCGCGCCTGGAAATCCCCGCAGTTCGAGCACGACGAAATCTCACGATAGGTGTTCTGCGACGGTAGCCACACTTCGAGATCGTAGGTCTTGCGCGCGCCAAAGCCCATGTCACCCGTGCACAGCAGCATGGTGCGGAAGGAGAGATCGAGCTTTTTCAGGATCGCCTCGGCGCACTGCGTCATGCGCTCGTGCTCGTCTGCCGACTGTTCCGGCGTGGTGATCGACACCAGTTCGACCTTCTGGAACTGGTGCTGGCGGATCATACCCTTGGTGTCGCGGCCGGCCGATCCGGCCTCAGCGCGGAAACAGTTGGTCAGGGCGGTCAGGCGCAGCGGCAGCTCTTCCTCGGCCGTGATGGCTTCGCGGACCAGATTGGTCAGCGTCACTTCGGCGGTCGGGATCAGGTAGCGGTCGTCCGTCGTCTTGAAGAGGTCCTCTTCGAATTTCGGCAACTGGCCGGTGCCGAACAGGGCGTCGCCACGCACCAGAACCGGCGGATTAACTTCCATGTAGCCGTGCTCGGTCGTCTGCGTGTCGAGCATCCATTGGCCGATGGCCCGCTCCAGGCGCGCCAGTTGACCTTTCAGCACGACAAAGCGCGAGCCGGACATCTTCGCCGCGGCTTCAAAGTCCATAAAGCCAAGAGCCTCGCCCAGATCGGCATGATCCTTCGGCGTAAAGCTCAGAACGTTCGGCGCGCCGTGCTTGCGGACCTCTACATTACCGTGTTCATCGGCGCCTTGCGGCACGTCTTCGAACGGCACATTTGGCAGGGCAGCAAGCGCGTCACGCAGGGCTTCGTCCTTTAGGCGTTCCTGCTCTTGCGCTGTCGCAATTGCGCCTTTCAGCGCCTCGACCTCGGCCATCAGTTCCGAAGCCTTCGCTTCGTCCTTCTGCGCCTTGGCCTTGCCGATTTCGCCCGACAGCTTCTTCAGTTGCGCCTGATTGGTCTCGAACGCCGTCTTGGCGGCCCGCAGGTCCTTGTCGAGGGCAATCAGTCCATCGACATCCGACTGCGCGCTGTCCCGGCCGCGCGACGACCAGCCGCGCACATAGGCTTCAGGATTATCGCGCAATGCCTTGATATCGTGCATGGTTCTGCCCTCGATTTGCATAAACATGACTCATCGGCAAACCGGTGAGCCTGAGGCAGAGGGCATAAGCGCCGTCGCGTTACGGGTCAAGGGTGCTGAGCACCCCAACTTGGGCACCCTTGCCTTCCTAAGCGGTCTTTGGACGACGCAACTCGATGATCCATACGCAGAGGATCGATATTTCGTAGAGCAGCCAGATCGGCACCGACAGCATGACCTGTGAGATCGGATCGGGCGGCGTCACAACGGCGGCCACTACGACGATCGCCAGGATGGCATAGCGGCGCAGTTGCCCCAACTGCTTGGCTGTGACGATGCCCGCCAGGCCCAGAAGCGTAATGATGATCGGGAGCTGGAAACAGCAGCCAAAGGCCAGCATCAGGGTGGTGATCAGGGACAGGTAGTCCGACACCTTGAACATGGCGGTGACATTGACGCCCGGCGCCGCGATCTGCTGGCTCAGCGAGAACCACAGCACCATCGGCAGGATCAGGAAATAGACCAGGGCCATGCCGATGATGAACAGCACGGGCGCGGCGAACAGGAAGGGCAGAAACGCATTGCGTTCCTTGCGGTACAGGCCCGGCGCGACAAAGCGGTACAGTTGGAAGGCCAGGACCGGGAAGCTCAGGATAATGCCGCCGAACATGGCCATCTTCAGCTTGGTGAAGAAGAACTCCAGCGGCGCCGTGAAAATCAGCGACACAT
The DNA here is from genome assembly GCF_017875235.1 of Asticcacaulis solisilvae. Taxonomy (GTDB): domain Bacteria; phylum Pseudomonadota; class Alphaproteobacteria; order Caulobacterales; family Caulobacteraceae; genus Asticcacaulis; species Asticcacaulis solisilvae_A. The sequence continues at coordinate 503,717 of NZ_JAGGMI010000002.1, forward strand.
CCTTGTTGATCACGACCTCCTTGAGGCCGAGCAGGACGTACATCAGGTCGAACGGATTGCCGTGATGGCCTGAAATCTTCTGCTCCTCCAGCATCGCATTGGCGACCTTGAACGGATGCAGCAGGAATTCGTAGATATTGGTGGCAAAAGCGAAACAAATGATACAGGCGGCGACAAAGGCGATGACCATGACCATCAGCCGGCCACGCAGTTCGACCAGATGCTCCATCAATGGCGCGCGCGACGCCTCGATCTCGGCCTGGTCCTGCTCTTCCTTGGTCACAAGGGCGCGCTTAGACTTGTCTTCAATGACTTGCGGCAGGTCGCTCATGACGCCTTGCTCTTACGGGTGCGTTTGGGGGCAGCGGCGTCAGACGCGGCTGTCTTGGTCGCGCGGGGCTTGGCGGCGACCTTTACCGGCGCCACAGCGGCTGCCTGGGGTGGCGCCTTGGCACGGGTCTTCTTGGGCGCGGGCTTATCCAGCGAAACGGCAGGCATCTCTTCGACCGGCACGCTCACAGGCACTTCCGGTTCCGAAGTATTGAAATCGTCGGCGTCGGGCGACGCAACGTCCTCAGAACCGGAATAGAAGTGCGTGGTCGGCGTCAGGCTTTCATTGACGTCGTACTGGACCTTTTCAATCTCGGTGCGGACGTCGTCGAGCACGGGCACGCGATTGGTGCGCAGCGCCTCGACCTCCTTGCGGAGGTCGTCGAGCTCGCTCTGACGCGCCATGTCTTCAAACGATGAGCGGAAATCGTCGGCCATGCCGCGCATCTTGCCGACAAAGCGGCCGATCTGGCGCAGCAGTTTGGGCAGGTCCTTGGGACCCACCACCAGCAGAGCGATGACAGCAATGACGACAATTTCGCTGCCGCCGATACCGGGCAACATCCGATTCAGGCTTTCTTCAACGGTTTCAACAGGTCAGGCCGGATTGTTCACCCGGCCACGGGGTCAAGCCTTGGGCTCTTCGCTCTTGACCGTCTCGGTCTTCTTGTCGGCTTCGGGTTCGTCCTTCAGGCCGTCCTTGAACGCCTTGATGCCCTTGGCGGCGTCGCCCATGAGGCCCGACAGCTTGCCCGTTCCGAACAGCAGCAGAACGATGACAAGCACGAAGGCAATGTGCCAGATACTGATTGCACCCATTGGCGGTCTCCTCAAACGGCTCGCCCATTCCTGACATGGCGCGCCTGGTACTTTACAAAACAGGCCTAAGTCACGGCCATTGTGCTCATATAGTCGCAGTTCAAGGCGACTTCAAAGCGCTTTTTGCGCAATTTTTCGTCACTGCCGGAGTCGTGACGTCAAAAGTCAATCTTTCTCTTCGAAGAAATCCTGCGCGAATTCAATCTCGTCCATGTCGTCGAGCGCTGCGGCGTCCTCAGCGGTCTGCGGCGCACTGGGGTCGGGCACCATGAAATCGGCCGGGACATTGATGTCCAGCAGGCCCGCGGCGCGCATTTCAGCCACGCCGGGCAGGTCGGACAGGCTCGGCAGTGAGAACTGTTCCAGGAAGGCGTCGGTCGTGCCATAGGCAACCGGCCGGCCCGGCGTCTTGCGGCGGCCGCGCAGCTTGATCAGGTTCATCTCGTGCAGGACATCAAGCGTGCCGCGCGACAGGCCGACGCCGCGGATCATTTCGATTTCGGCGCGCGTCACCGGCTGATGGTAGGCGATGATGGCAAGCGTCTCCAAGGCCGCCTTCGACAGCTTGCGCGGCTCCTCGCGCTCCTCGACCATCAGGAAGGCCAGGTCGGCGGCCGTGCGGAACTGCCAGCGGTCGTTAATGACCTCCAGCGACACCCCTCGCCCGGCATAGCGCGCCTTGAGACCTGCCAGGGCCTTGCCGATATCGGCGCCTTCGGGCAGGCGATAGGCCAGCTCGGCGGCCGACAAGGGCCCCGCGGCGGCAAACAAAAGCGCTTCGATGGCGCGTTCGACATCCTCAGCCTTCATGACGCGCCTCCGATCAGCGGCGGACGCCTGCGCATATACAGCGTCTCGAAGGTCGCCAGTTGCTGGAGCTGAAGCTGGCCTTCCTTGGCCAGCTCCAGCGAGGCGGAAAGCGTCGAGGCCATGTAGGAGACGCGGCGTGGCGCGTGTTCGCCGAGGTTGAAGTCCTCGGGCCTGGGCGCAACGTCATCGAGCGCCGTCCAGCCCGTCAGGCGCGGCAGCTGCGCGCGCAGGTTATCGCGCGCGTCTTCCAGCGAATAGGCTTCGATGCGCCGCGTCGGGTCGTAATGGCGCTCGGCCTCCCGCCTCCGCTGGGTGACATAGGCGCTCATCAGGTCAAAGACATTGGCATCGATATTGGCCGACGGGATGATCAGCCGCGCCTCAGGGTCGCCGCGCGCGAAGACGTCGCGCTTCAGCTGCGGCCGCGAGGTCAGGGTCTCGACCGCCTTGCGCATGGTTTCCAGCTTCTTCAGGCGGAAGGCCAGGGCCAGGGCCATGTCTTCCGGCGCCATCTCGTCGGTCTGCTTGCGCTCGGTCTTGGGCAGCAGCAGGCGCGACTTCAGATATGCCAGCCAGGATGCCATGACGAGATAGTCCGCCGCCAGGGCAAAGCGCAGGCGCCGCGCTTCCTGGATGAAGGCCAGGTACTGTTCGGCCAGCTTAGTGATCGAGATCTTGAGCAGGTCCACCTTTTGCGAACGCGCCAGGGCCAGCAAGACGTGCAGCGGGCCTTCAAAGCCGTCGAGATCAAGCAGCAGCGTCTCTTCGGGAGCGATATCCTCCGGCGCATCCGCGGACGCTGCGCCGGCAAAGTCCAGCTTGCGCTGGCTAACGTCGTGCTCAAGCCCGGAAATGGCCTTGGGGGGCTGGACCACTGTCTTTACGCCGTCTCTTTAGGCGCCGCCTGGAACTCGGTCGGATCGGCACGCACTTCGCCTGACGGCACGCGCGCCAGGACCGCGTCGAAGCGCGCCCGTGCCTCGGCCAGGTCGAGCGGCTCGGGATGACGCAGGAGACGCGCCATGGCCGCTTCGGTGCGGCGGCGGGCTGCGCCTTTCAGCTTTGGCGTCTCCTTCATGACCTCGAGCATCTGCTCCATCTGGCCATTACAGTGCAAAAGCACGTCGCAGCCGGCCTTGAGGCTGGCGCGGGCACGCGCATTTAACTCGCCGCTGAGCGCACCCATCGACAGATCATCGCACATGATCAGCCCGTCAAAGCCGATACCGTCGCGGATCAGGCGGATGCACTTCTTCGAGGTTGTCGCCGGGTGCTTGGGGTCGATCGCCGAATAAAGGACGTGCGCCGTCATCGCCAAAGGCATGTCGGCATTGACCTGGAACGGGTAAAAATCGATGGCCAGAAGCTCTTCCAGCGATGTATCGACCACCGGCAGCGAGGCATGGCTGTCGGCCCCTGCCCGGCCGTGTCCGGGAATGTGCTTGATGACCGGCAGGACCCCGCCGGCCAGAAACCCCTCGCAGGCGGCCCGGCCCATGACGGCAACGTCCTTTGCTGTCAGGCCATAGGCGCGATCGCCGATAATGTCGTGGGCGCCGGGTTGCGGCACATCCAGAACCGGCGCGCAGTCGGCATTGATGCCCAGCGCGAACAGGTCAGCCGCCATCAGGCGCGCCCCCAAACGCGCCATGTCGCGCGCTTCATAAGGGTCGTTACAGACCTCGGCAAAGCGCGACGCGGGCGGATAGTCGGGCCAGTGCGGCGGGCGCAGACGACGGACGCGGCCGCCTTCCTGATCGATCAGGATCAACGCTTCGTGGTCCACACACGCCTTGAGATCGTCGACCAGCGCCTTGACCTGTTCCGGCGTCTCGATATTGCGACGAAACAGGATGAAGCCCAGCGGCTGGGCGTTCCGGAAGAATTTGCGCTCCGCGGAGGTGAGCTCGGTACCGCTCAGTCCCAGGATGCATGCGTGCGTAGCCAAGCTTTTCAGTCCTACTTTACGATACAGTCGCGTCCCGCCGCCTTCAGCGCCGAGCAGAACGAGCGGGCCTTTTCGGCCGTGGCGAAACCGGCGAACGAGGTGCGGTAGAAGGTACCCTTGGGCGTCTCGACCTTTTCGACGCGCTTGGACGTGCCGCCGACGAACAGGCCATAGGACGAAGCGACGCTGGCATATTCGCGGTTGGCCGTTTCCTGGCTGTCGAAAGCGCCGATCTGCACCACCGAACCGGCGGCGGCGGGCTTGGTCGCGGCCGGCACCGGAGTCGCAGCAGGTGTGGCTGGCGGCGTCACGGCCTGGACCGGCGGCCGCAGCTGTCCATTGGTGATAGCGGCGTTATCGGCCTGCGACGGCAGCGGACCCTGGATGGGGGCCGCAGGCGGCGGCGCTTCATTGGCGGCCATCGAGGCGGCGTCACGCGCCGGGGCTTCGGCGGACGGCGCGAAGGTGGCGACGCCCGTATCCTGGCCGGCATCGAACTCCTGCTCGCTCAGCGGCTTGGCGTCCTCGATGCGCTCCTTGGTGTCGCCGACCGGATCGCCGACTTCGGGTGCATTGCCGGCGCCCTTGTTCAGGCCCGAATTGTAGAAGATCAGGACGACGATCAAGAGCACGACGAGGAAGATGCCGCTGATGATCAGCGTAATCGGCGCCTGATCGCGCTGGGACGGCCGGCGCGCTTCATAGGACAGGTTATCCTCGGTCGGCGGCGAATAGGTGCCGCGGTCCTTATCGGTCATGACGGTTTCCCTGAGGGTTGACTCGAAAATACGAAAAAGCGCCTGATTCCCGCTCAGGCGCCCGTACTTTACAGAGTAGCGACGGATTTTGACACCCCTGTGGCCAAAAAGTTGCGCCCGCGAGGCTTAAGTCATTTTCCTATCGCATTTTTATTTCTCGTATCGGCGAGTCAGGGATTGCCGCGCCGCATAGAGAATACCGTCCGACAGCTGACGGTCATTGACAGCGCGGGCCAACACCATGGCGCCGACCAGGGTCGACAATACGGCAACCGCATTGTGCGGCAGGCCGTCCTTTGGCCGATCCTTGTCGGTCAGGTCACCCATGGCGTCGAGATAGTCGCGCAATCCCTCGCTGAAGACGGTGCGTACCGCCTCGCCCTGGCGCGACACATCGGCCGCCAAAGACGGAAACAGGCAGGCATTTTCGGGCGTATCGCGGCTGGCCTGGGACAGATATCGCTCGAAATAGGCGATCAGTTCGGCGCCTGCGTCCTTATCCTTCATGGCCCTGACGCGATCGGCCTGGCGCTTCAGCGAGGCGTCGCAGGCGCTGGCGGCCAGTTCGTCCTTCGACTTGAAATAGTTGTAGAAACCGCCGTGGGTCAGGCCGACCTCCTGCATCAGCTCGGCCACCTTCACCCCCTCGAACCCTTTGCGGCGAAAGCCCTTGGACGCCGCATCCAGAAGGTTTTCGCGATTCTTTTCGACATGGGCGCGTGAGGTTTTCAAGGGAACTCCGTTTGGCGGAAAAGTTACGACATTTGGCATTGCCTATACATGACCATTATCATAAATACAAACATGATGATCATCATGTTTAAGTGAGCCGCCTATGATCTCCAGCACCGTCGCCCGCCAGCTCAGCCGCCACAATGTCCATTACGGCTGGGTTATGCTGGCCGTGACCTTCCTCACCATGCTGACGACGGCGTGCGCCATGGGCGCGCCGGGCGTGCTGATGCCGCCCCTGCAAAAAAGCTTCGGCTGGACGGCGGCGCAGATCTCCGGCGCCCTGGCGGTGCGGCTGATCCTGCTGGGCCTGATCGCGCCTTTCGCCGCCGCCATGATGATCCGCTTTGGCCTGAAAAGGGTCGTGTCACTGGCGCTGGTTCTCATTGTCGCCGGGCTGGGCTTGTCGTTGCTGATGACCGAAATCTGGCAGCTCTTTCTGTTCTGGGGCCTGTTTGTCGGCGTTGGCACCGGCATGACCGCCATTGTCCTGGGCGCCACGGTCGCCAACCGCTGGTTCAGCCAGAGACGCGGCCTGGTCATCGGCATCCTGACGGCGTCAAGCGCCACCGGCCAGTTGGCTTTCCTGCCGGTCATCGCACGCCTGTCGGAAGACTACGGCTGGCAGACCGCCCTCCTCCTCGTCTGTGCCCTGCTCATAGTCGCGCTTGTCCTCGTCCTGCTCCTGCTGCGCGACCGACCGGTCGATGTCGGCCAGGTCCCCTATGGCGAAACCCAGGCCCTTGCGCCGGTCAAGACGCCGCCCGTTGCCTTTTCGCCGTTTGCCATGCTCAAGGAAGCGGCGCGGACGCGCACCTTCTGGATTCTGTTCGGCACCTTCTTTATTTGCGGCGCCTCAACCAATGGCCTGGTCCAGACGCACTTCGTGTCGCTATGCGGCGATTTCGGCATGGTGGCGGTCGCTGCCGCCTCGGTTCTCGCCTTGATGGGACTGTTCGACTTTATCGGTACCATCGGCTCAGGCTGGCTGTCGGACCGCTTCGATTCGCGCTGGCTTTTGTTCTGGTATTACGCCCTGCGCGGCCTGAGCCTGCTCTACCTGCCCAACGCCGAATTCACAATTCTAGGCCTATCGCCGTTTGCGGTCTTCTACGGCCTCGACTGGATCGCCACCGTGCCGCCGACGCTGAAGCTGGCCGCCGAAAAGTTCGGCCCGGAAAAGGCGCCGGTCGTCTTTGGCTGGATTTTCTGCGGCCACCAGCTGGGCGCGGCCGCCATCGCCTTTATTGCCGGCACGATCCGCACGGAATGGGGCAGCTACCTGCCGGCCTTTGCCCTGGCGGGCACCCTGTGCCTGATCGCGGCGCTGGCGGCTCTATTTATCATCCGCCCCAAAGCGCAGGGCGTCTTGCAATCCACCAGTTGAAAACAACAAATCGCGACTTTAAATTTCCAACCGCGCATGTTAGGCACGCCGCCTGCCTTTGGGGGCCTGTAGCTCAATGGTTAGAGCCGACCGCTCATAACGGTCTGGTTGGGGGTTCGAGTCCCTCCGGGCCTACCACTTCTCCCAAGTAAACGTATTCCCTCTGCGCCGTTCAGCCTTCGTTCAGCCGAGACGCTGTCTTATGGAGGTCGCAATTACGGTCTCAACTCCCGATACGGGCCGCAATGCACCGCCACAAATCAAAGAAAGACAAGAGATGTCCTCCACCCGCGCTCTTTTTAAATCGATCGCCCTGACCGCCGTCGCCGCCGGCCTGCTGACCGCGCCCATGGCTTTCGCCCAGACCACCCCTGCGTCCGCTATCGTGCAGCCCCTGCCGACCACGCTCAGCCTGACCGTCACTGGTGAAGTCAGCATCGCGCCCGACATGGCGACCGTGAACTTCGGCGTCGTCAGCCAGGGCAAGACCGCCGCCGAAGCCATGAAGGCCGGCAATGTCCGAATGAACGCCGTCATGAGTGCGCTCAAGGCCGCCGGCATCGCCGCCAAGGACATCCAGACCTCGAACCTGCAGCTCAATCCGCAGTACAACTACGGCTCCAACCAGGCGCCGAAGCTGACCGGCTATGAGGCGCGCAACCAGGTCACGGTCCGCGTCAACGATCTCGACAAGACCGGCCCGGTTATCGACGCCGTCATCGGCGCCGGCGTCAACCAGATCGACCAGATCGGCTTTGGCCTGAAGGACGATGCCGCGGCACTCGACCAGGCGCGCCAGAAGGCCGTCACGATCCTGAACCAGCGCGCCGCGCTTTATGCCTCGGCCACTGGCCTGAAGCTGAAGAAGCTGCTCAGCATCGAGGAAGGCGCGGCCCCGAGCTATCATCCGCCCCGCCCTTACGCCTTGCGCGCCGAGGCGGCGATGAAGGACGCTTCCACCCCCGTCTCGGCCGGGGAACTGCAGCAAAGCGTCACCATCACCGGCACGTTCGAACTGGAAAAATAAGATAGACATTCAATAACCGGGTTCGATTTCCGGTCAGACTCCCCTCCGCGCCCCCGTGACAAGGGGCGCGGAAACTGTTAACCCTTTCGCCATGGGCTGTCGGCGCGCGTTATTAGCGCCATTGAACTTGGTGCGGGAGGGCTGGCCAGGTGCCAAATAATCGTAATCATATTCGCAACTTAGCCATGGGCGCGGCCGTTATGGCCGTCCTGGGGGCGGCGGGCGCCATTGCCTTCGGCAGCCAGGCCCAGGACTCCACGACCTCCAGGACTGAGGCACAAACCAGCCAGGTTCAGACGGCCAATGCGGCGCGTCTCAGCCAGGTGAAGGCTGCCGACGTCAACCTCGCCGCAACGCCGGCAGCTGTTGCGGCCGCGCCCGTCGCGGTCCAGCGCCCGACGACTTCGACCTCGGTCGCCGCCAGGCCGCCCGCGCCCATGCTGCTGCGCCGTCCCCTTGCGCCGGCCAAGGTGCAGTGGTCGCAAGCCATGTCGCGTTCCAACCAGATGAAGACGGCACGCAGGTCCAACAACCTGGCGGCTCGCCTGCCGCGCCAGCAGTTGGACAAGACCCGCCTGCCGGTCATCTTGCCGCGTGAAGGCGTCATCGACACCGCCAGGGCCAAGATGGTCAGCTTCGGCGACGCCTACGCGCTCAACATGCCACAGAACAAGGGCATCCAGGTCACCATGTACGGCAACCGCACCTTCGTCGCCGGCGACAAGGGCGCGGTCTCGGCCCGACCGGTCCAGAAGCTGGCGGGCGTGACCGAGGATATCCGCATCTCTCAGATGGAAGACGGCTGGACGGCGACCTTCACCCGCTTCGGCGTGGTCTATAGCCTCGATGTCACCTGCGACGACGTCAAGGCCGCGGACTGCGTGACCGACGCCTATATCCGCAAGGCGATCGCCGAGTTCGACGACGTTACCCTGGGCGCCCAGGCGCAGGCCGAGGCCGATAAGGAAACCAAGCCCACCGGCTGGCTCGATAATATCTCCAAGTCGATCAGCAACATCACTAAGGGAGGCCAATAATGCGTTCCTTCCTCCCTCTCCTCGCCGTGGGGGCCTTCCTGGCCCTGACCGGATGCGACGACGTCCCGGGCATGAACACCGGCGACAGCAGCGCGTCGGCGTCCGAGTCCGTCAGCGAAACGGCCAGCGAGACCGCTTCGGAAATGGCCTCGGAATCTGCGTCTGAGTCCGCTTCGTCGTCCTCGTCGATCGCCAGGGTCGAGTTCCCGTACAATCCGGCGACGCAACTGGCCTCCGGATCGGGCCAGGGCTATACCGACACGTCGAACTGGGCGCCCGGCATCTGCTTCCCGATCGCCGGTCTCGCCTACGCCAACAGCCAGGTCTATCGCCCGGGCGGCAGTCATTATCCGACCCAGTCCGCGACCAACCACGGCTCTCAGTGCGATTCCATGAACTACGCCTATCCGTGGTCCGACAATTTCTGCGAAAGCCGGTCGTGGTCGAACGTTATGTGCAAGACAGGCCAGGGTCACCAGGGCCAGGACATCCGTCCAGCGACCTGCAAGTCGAACCTGCACTGGGCCGTCGCGGCCGAGGATGGTGTCATCACCCAGGTCGGCTCCTATACCGTTGCCCTGACCGGCAGCGGCAGTCCGCACCGCATCTATCGCTACCTGCACCTTCAATCGAGCTCGCTGAAGGTCGCGGTCGGCGATGAGGTCAAGCGCGGCCAGAAGATCGGCCTGGTGTCCAACAATCTCGGCACCTCCAATGGCGTGCCGCAGTACACCACCATCCACCTGCACTTCGAAGTGCGTATCGCCCAGTCCGAAACCCTGTCGAACGGTACGGTGCTGACGGCCAACACCTTCGTGCCGCCGTACAACGCCCTGGTCGACGCCTATTCGCGCAGCCTGGCGGGCGACTGTCCGGTCGTGGAATAGCCCAGGTCCACATGGTCGAACCTCCCCCTCATGCAACCGAGGGGGATTTGCTTTTGGCTTGCCTCCTACGCCGTATTGCGCCAAAGCAACCGCCTATGAGCAAAACGACACCCGGCCAGATCACGCCCCTGTTCGTCACGGAAATCTACCGCGCCGACATGACCGCGCGCGCCGGTTTCGAGGACTTTATCGAGGAACTGGACGATACCTGCCGCGCCATCGCCGACGAGGACGAAGCCGGGCAAAACTGGTCGCAGCAGAAGGCCTATCTCGGCTACACCTCCTATGCCTCGCTGAATGACCTGCCCGAACGCGCGCCGATCTTCGCCGACCTCAAGGCCTGGCTGGACGGCCACGTCGCGGCCTTTGCCGAGACGCTTGAATACGACCTGCACGGCCGCAAGCTGAAGATGGACAGCATGTGGATCAACGTGCTGGAGCACCTCGGCACCCATTCCGGTCATATCCACCCGCACAGCGTCATTTCCGGCACCTTCTACGTCGCCATCCCCGACGGCGCCAGTTCGCTGCGCTTCGAAGATCCGCGCCTGGCCATGATGATGAACGCGCCCTTGCGCAAACCGTCGGCGCGCCAGGACCATCAGGCCTTCCAGTCGGTGGCGCCCCAGCCCGGCACGGTGCTTCTTTGGGAAAGCTGGCTGCGCCACGAGGTGCCGATCAACCTGAGCGAAGACGTCCGCATTTCGGTGAGCTTCAACTATGCTTGATCCGGTAAAGACGGCCCTGATCGGCTATGGCTATGCCGGCAAGACCATCCACGCGCCGCTGATCCGGGCGGCGCAAGGCTTGGACCTCACCACCATCGTCTCCAGCCGCCCGGGCGACGTCCTTAACGACATGTCCGGACTGAACGTGCCGTCGACGCTCGAAAACGCGCTTAACGATCCCGACATCGAACTGGTCGTCATTGCCACGCCCAATGACATGCACGCGCCCCAGGCCCACGCGGCGCTGGATGCCGGCAAGCACGTCGTCATCGACAAGCCGTTCGCGCTCAATGACACCCAGGCCCGCGACCTGATCGAACACGCGCACCGGGCGGGCAAAACCCTGTCGGTTTTCCACTGCCGGCGCTGGGACAGCAATCACCTGACCTTCCGGGCGGTGCGTGAGCGCCTGGGCGACATCTACCAGTTCATCCTGCGCTATGACCGCTGGCGGCCCGTGGTGCGCGATCGCTGGCGCGAGCGCGCGGGCCCCGGTTCAGGCATCTGGTACGATCTCGGCTCGCACCTGCTCGATCAGTCGCTCGACCTGTTCGGCTGGCCGGACTGGATCAGCGCCGACATCGCCGGCCAACGGCCTGGCGCCAGCACGGACGACTATTTCCACGTGATTCTGGGCTATGGGCGCTTACGCGTAGTCCTGCACTCATCGATGATGACGGCCGCGGCCGGCCCGGTCATGGAGGCGCAAGGGTCGGGCGGCAGCTTCGTCAAGTACGGCATGGACACCCAGGAAGAGATGCTGAAGGCCGGGCGGACGCCGGGCGATGACGGCTGGGGCCTTGATCCGGTGCATGCCCGCCTTATTCCCATAACGGGTGACACGCCTGACATCCCGGAGCAGGTCGACACCCTGCCCGGCAACTATCTGGCTTATTATGAAGGCATTGCGCGCACCATCCGCGACGGCGCGCCCAATCCGGTCCCGGCCGAAGACGCGCGCAAGGTCATGCGCCTGCTCGACCTCGGTTTCCAGAGCGCCAAGCAGGGCCGCCGCCTGCCGTGTCGGGTTTAAGCCTTACGACAGTTCTCACGCTGCGGATTTCCAAATCGCCTTGTGATTTGGCAAGGGCGACCGCCCGCCGCCGCTCACGCGGCGAGCCATGCGGCGCTTGAGCTCAATTAAAGAGGCAGGATACGGCGCTTCTTGGAGATGTTCATGTATCCGACGCTGGCCCCCAGGCGGAAGCCGACACCGGCGCGAATCGGCGTCAGCACGACACCTTCGGCGCGCTGATAGGTCACGCCCAGGCCGCCGATAAAATAGGCCGACCCTTCGACGCCCGGATAGCGGCGATAGACGAACATCGGGTCGTTGAGGTTATAGACCAGGGTAAAGACGCGCGAAGCATTGGCGCCGGTGTCGAAGCCGATCGACGGCCCCTGCCAGTAGATGTGCGATGGCTGGGCCTGGCTCTTCATGAACAGGTTACCCTTGCCGTAACGGACGCCGACGCCAATGGCGCCCGAAGCTTCCTCGCCAGCGATATAGGCCGTCGGGTGATCGCCATAGTCGGCGAAGATCTTTTCGACCGCGCCCCCCAGAGCTTCGACCGTCACGCCCAGGAAGTCCGAGCCGGCCTGCAGGATTTCATCGCGGTTATAGTGCGGCGTGTCGTGATAGGGCTGCGGCTGGGCCGAAGCCGAATCCTGGCTCGTCGTCTGGCTCGCGTCCTGAGCGAGGGCCAGGCCGGGAATGGACGACGCGGCGGCGGCCGCGAGGCTGGTTTGCAAAAAGGTCCGGCGTTCCATGCGCAACTCCTCATACATCTGGAATTCAACAGCTTGTAGGAGCTTTGAGGTTAATAGGACCTGAACGAACCGTTAAACCATCACTCCCCCGTGACACGAAGGTGCCCGCCTCATATGGCGCGAATAGGGCTGCAATTGCGGCAACCCCGCCTTAATGCTTAACCAGGGTCCTGCGCCTTCAGCAGCTTCTTGGGCGCCTGGACGCGCCAGACGCGTCTAAGGTTTTCACGCACCCAACCGATATCGAGGCGGTCCGGCCGCGCCAGCACGCACGGCCAGTTACGGTGATGATCCGTGGTGAAAAAGGTTTCCGGGTCGGCTTCGATGAGAAAGTCGCGCTCATCGAAGTCGACCTTGAACACCGGACAACCGTGGTCGCCATTCCAGTAGAACAGCGATTTCCTGCCAACCTTATAGGTCGGCGCCCCAAAGGCGGTCCCGACCTCGACGCCCGGCAGTTCCAGGGCCATCTGGCTTAAGGCGTCGAAGGTCAGTGTCATCCTCAATCCTCCGCTACGGCCTCACCGGCACGTTCGGCATGGGCTTTCATAGCCGCGACCAGCCAGTTGCAAAAGCCCTGTGCCAGGCTGTCGAACCGCGCCACGAAATCAGGGTGGCCGGCATACATATCGGCCAGTATGACATAGGCGCCTGGAGGACACGGACTGTTCCACATGTGCGCGACCCAGTTCCGGTGCGCCATAAGCAGCGGTTCAATCGTCTCGCTGTCAGACTTCAATCCGCGTTGGAAAGCATCGACCAGATCCGTTTCAATGGCTTTCAGCCGATCCATCGCTGCCTGCCGGTCGCCTTCGCTGAAACCGTCCATCCGTTTCCGGCTACTGGCGATCCAGTCGTGCGCCTGTGGGCCATACCGTTCCGCCAGCCAGGCCTCGTATTCCGCCTGCTTGGCTGGCGACTGCCAGTTGTAAAGTCCGCTGTCCTGCATGCTGTTGTCTCCATCGAGCCGCGCCAGGGTGTCATCGATGACCCGGAGCAGCGCCTGTTGGTGCTGCAGACGCTCGACCAGCCGCTCACGATGCCGGCGCAGGCTGGAGGCCACGTCGAAGTCGGCCGCGTCGACGAGACCGGAGATTTCATCGAGCGCCAGACCGAATTCGCGGTACATCAGTATCTGCTGCAAGCGATAGAGCTGTGGCTGTTCGTAGTATCTGTAGCCGTTGGTCCCGAGATAGGCAGGCTTGAGCAGGCCGATATCGTCATAGTGATGCAGGGTCCGGACCGAAATCCGGGCCAGATCAGCCAGCTGCTTGACGGTATAGCGTGTCACCTGTCTATCTCCGCGCCGTAAGGGAAAATCGCGCAAGACCAGGCAATAGTCTCTCACGCCGCGTGAGGGTCAACAGGTTATTTTATGCGATCGGCCGCCGTCGTATCGCGTGCCGCCTTGAACTCCGAGGTCGGGCGCCACTGCGGCCACTGGCGCGAATTGGCCAGGGCGGAACCGAAGCGATAATAGAGCGTCGCGTCCTCGACCAGACCCGACAGGTCCCAGTCCGCCGACCATTCATCATCCGGCTGGTGGTAGCGCTTGGCGTTGAACTCAGCCGATATCGCCTTGCCGCGCTCAAGACCGCCATTGACCAGATCCTTGCCGGACTTGGCGACCAGCATGGGCACGCCGCGCTTGACCAGCGGGAAGTGGTCCGAGCGGAAGAAGCCGCCAGCTTCCGGGCGGCCTTCCGGCGTAAGCACGCGCCCCTGCTCCGCCGCATAGATCTTGAAGGTGTCTTCCAGGTTCGACTGACCGGCGCCGGTGACATCGATATTGCGCGTGCGGCCAAAGGTGTCGAGCATATCGATATTGATGCCGGCGACCGTCTTCGACAGCGGATACAGCGGGTTGGACGCATAGTATTCCGAGCCCAGAAGGCCGCTTTCTTCAGCTGTGAAAGCGACAAAGACGACGCTGCGCTGCGGCTTGGTCTTTTTTGCCTGTCCTACCGCTCCGCTGCTTGAGGACGAGCCGAAAGCGCGGGCGATTTCCATGATGGTCGCGATGCCGGTGCCGTTGTCGGCGGCGCCGTTACAAATCTTGTCCTCGGCCTCAGGCGCGCAGATGCCCAGGTGATCCCAATGGCCGGTATAGAGGATGGTTTCGTCGGGGTATTTGCTGCCTTTCAGCCGGCCGACGATGTTGTGCGTCACGATCTCGGAAGATGCGACCTTGTAGCCGCCCGACAGCGTCACATTCATCGCCACCGGCTGGAAGTCCGTCGAACGCGCCTTGATCCTCAGATCGGCAAGATCGAGCCCCGCCGCCTTGAACAGCTTGTCGGCCGTGGCGATCGCCATCCAGCCTTCCAGTTTTGGCGACGCCACGGACGGGTCAGGCCGAACAATATCAAACTGGTCGTGGGTCCACGAATTGCGCACCGTGTCCCAGCCATAAGAGGCCGCGTCCGCATCGTGGATGATCAGCACGCCGGCCGCACCCTTTTTCGCTGCCTGCTCGTACTTATAGGTCCAGCGGCCGTAATAGGTCATGGCCTTGCCGCCGAAGGTATTGAGTTCCGGCTGGGCAAAATCCGGATCGTTCACCAGCACGACCAGGATCTTGCCCCGGACGTCCATGTCCTTGAAATCATTCCAGCCACGTTCGGGCGCTTCGACGCCATAGCCGGCAAAGACCAGTTGCACCTTGTCGAAGCTGACATCGCCAAGCGCGCCACGCGTCGAAGCCACGATGTCCTCGCCCTGCTTGAGCTGGATCGGTCCCGACGCGGTATCGAAAGCCAGGCTGGGGTCGCTCAGCGTGAATTTGCGAAGCTTCACGGCCTGGGTCCAGCCGCCGTTCTCGCCGCCGGGCTCCAGGCCCGCCGCCTTGAAACCTTTTGAGACGAAATCGATGACTTTTGTTTCCGCCGGCGTCGCGATGCCGCGGCCTTCGAACGTGTCGTCCGACAGCGTCTTCACATCCTTTGAAATCCGCGCGGCGCTCAACTGCGGCGCCGCCGCGGCGGCGGATGAGGCCAGCGCCAGGATGGCGACGGAGGTCAGGGCAAGGCGCTTGAACATGGAAGGCTCCGGGAAAAGGTATCAGCGGAGACTAGAGCCGCCCGCCCCCGTGTCAAGCCCAGCCGGCGCGCCTATAAATACAGAAACACTCAAATGTACACTTATATACATAAATATAATCCTAGGAAACAGATGACGAAATCGTGGCAAATCTGCGCCTAAATTCTGCAAAATCATGTTTAAACTAAGTCAAAAGTTTTTACATCTCAATATCTTGAAACGACGAATACATTTACCATATCACAGTTACAGGGGCCGCATTGCCCTCTCATCTGGCGGCTTCTGACCTATGGCTCCAAAAGCTCATCGGTTAACTTCACCCCGGACGCATCTAGCCCACAGCGTCCGGGGTACTTTTTTGTGCCGCCGCAACTTGCAAATCGTGCGGCACCGGCCTACCCTCGGCCCAAGATAGCGCTACCATAAGGCGCCGGAGGATCGATGTTCAGCCCATTCCTGCGCGCCGGGCTTATTGCCCTGGCTTTGACCGCCACCGCCGCAATGCCCGTCCTGGCCAAGCCCAAGCAAAGCTGGACCGCCGCGTGGGCATCGTCGCAGATGACGCCGGACGAAAAGAACACCCTGCCCGCCGCTGACCTGACCGACGCCACCCTGCGCCAGGTCATCCGCGTCACCGCGCCCGGCAACCGTATTCGTATTCGCCTTTCCAATGCGTTCGGCACCGCGCCGGTGCGCCTGGGCGCCATCGAGGTCGCGAAGTCGGCGGCGAACGACACCGCCCGTATTCTGCCCGACACGCGCCGCGTCGTGACCTTTGCCGGCCAGACCTCGGTGACCTTGCCGGCCGGCGCCGACTACGTCTCAGATCCGATCGACCTCAGCGTCGATGGCATGACCGACCTGACGATCTCGACCTGGCAGGCCGACGCACCCGAGCGCCAGACAAGCCACCCCGGCGCCCGCGCCCACTCCTATGTCGCCAAGGGCAATCGCGTCGCGGAAGCCGATCTGGCGGACGCACAGAAGATCACCCGCTGGTATTATGTGGCGGGCGTCGAGGTCGAGGGCAAGACCACTGGCGCGATCGTCACCTTGGGCGACTCGATCACCGATGGCTACGGCGTCCAGCCCAACACCAATGCGCGCTGGCCCGATACGCTGATCCGCCGCCTCAATGAGGCAAATATCCCATTGGCCGTGCTCAACCAGGGCATCGGCGGCAACCGTCTGCTGCTCGACGGCTCGGGCCCCAACGCCATGGCGCGGCTGGAACGCGACGTACTGGCGCAACCGGGCGTAAAATACCTGATCGTGCTGGAAGGTGTAAATGACCTCGGCACACTCACACGTGATGCGCCGGTAACGCCCGAGGAACACACGGCCCTGGTCAACCGCCTGATCGCCAGCTACCGCCAGATCATCGACCGCGCCCACGCCCACGGCATCACCGTCTATGGCGCGACCATCCTGCCCTATGGCGGCAACAGCTATTATCACCCCGACGCCGCCAATGAAGCCGACCGTCAGGCGATCAATGCGTGGATCCGCGCGCCCGGCCATTTCGACGGCGTCATCGACTTCGACGCCCTGACGCGCGATCCTGCCAATCCGAGCATCATGAAGGCTGAGTACGATTCCGGCGATCACCTGCACCCATCGATCGCCGGCTACAAGGCCATGGGCGAATATATCGATCTGAAACTGTTCAAAAAATAACCGTCAGGACATGAAATTCTGACAATCGGCCGGCAGTTTCACATCTCAAAATAAGGTTGCGCTTTCTATTCTCACCGTGGCTGGACCGCACGCGGAGAGATCAGATGCCAAAACTGCCTCGTCTTATTCTGCCTGTCATCGCGCTGGCCTTGGCTGGCTGCGCGTCCGAACCTAAAGATAACAGCGGCGTTGCCGTCTCGACGAAATTCTGGTCCCCCAAGGGTACGGTCGCCGACACCTTGGCCGCCGACCGGTCGCGGCGGGCGTTTGATGGCGCCGCCAAGGCCGCGGGCCTCTTCGAGACCTTGTCCGGGCCGGGCCCGGTAACCGTCTTCGCGCCCGACGACAAGGCGTTCGCCGCTACCAAGCTCGAGGCCTCGCACGTCGCCGCCTGCCACGTTATCCCCGCCGACCTGACACCCAAGGTCCTGTCCGGCATGATCAAGCAGAACGGCGGCAGCTATCCGGTAATCACCACGGGCGGCTGCGTCCTGACGGCGACGCAGGTCAAGAATGTCGTCACCCTGACCGACCAGAACGGCAATGCCGCGACGCTGAAGGCAGGGCCTCAACGCCGCGGCAATGGCATGGTCTACAAGATCGACAAGGTGTTCAGCCCCGCCGGATCTTTGGCTGCCAAATAAACTTACTTGCCGTTCGCAAGCTTATTGGCGGCCTGGGTCAGCTGCATATAGGTCGGCCCCATCGGAATGACGTACTCGTTCTGCCCCCAGAAGAAAGGCCAGTCCTCGCGGTTTTCCGGCAGGTCCGGCTTGATGATCAACACACCCGGCACGACGCCGCCGGCAATAAAGCTGAAGTCCGCACGGTTGTTGCCATAGGCGACTTCCTTGGACTGCGTGCCGACGCCCGACACGAAGGACAGGTTGTGCCCCGGGTGCGTGCCGTGCAGGTAGTCGAGCCCGCGATAGAGCGCGTCGGTGCTGATGACGTCCGGGAAGAGTTCATGCAGCATGGCGGCATTGAGCGCATACCGCATGACCGCGCCATTGCCCGCCCAGCCGCCATCAGTGATCGGCACACCGAACGGGTTCTTGGTGGCTTCCGCATCGGCTTCAGCCTTGTAAGCGACCACAGCCTCCCTCACTTTCGTTTTGAAAGCCTTCGGCATGTGCGGGATGGCGCGCGCGATCCACTGTACGTTATTGCCAAACACCTTCGCCACCTCGGGCCACATCTCGTCGATACGTTTGGCGTATTGCGGATCCTTGGTGGTGATCAGCAGTTCCACCGCCGCCGACAGCTCTTCGGTCAGCAGGTCGCCGCCGGTGACATTGCCGTGCTTGAAGGTGAATGGCGGATGGCTGTGCTCGTCGGCCCAGACCCTTTTGGCAATGGCAAGGGCCTCGCCGGCCAGCTTGTCGTTGTGGCCCTTGAGCACGCGTGACGCGCCGGCCAGGGCCGCGACCGAACCGTATTCCAGCGATGACGCGCGGTTGGTGAAGGCCCAGCGATCGTCCTTGCGGCCCGAGCGCCCGTCCTTCACTTCATCCGGCCCCAGGCTGGGGTCGTAGATCAGCCCGTCGGTCTTGGTGACGCCGTCGCCCAGGTGCGGATACTGCGTCAGGTCGGGCTCGACGACGCCGTTGATGGCGTGGCCGACGGCGTTGTACTGCGAAACGAGGTACAGCGTGCCGTGTTCGACCTGCTGGACGATATCGGCCTTGCCGTCCGGCACGTGCATTTCGACATGGCGGCGGCCCTGGTCGATCGACGTCACGTCGCGCAAGGGCTTATAGCGGTCCCAGACATCGACCAGGTCCTGGACGACGCCGTACTGGCTCTGGGTGCGGATGTCGAAGTCGCCGGCGTCGTACCATCCGCCGACATTAAGCCCCGGAATGTGCTCGAACGGCTTGAACTTGGTGTCCGTCGTACCGGCCGAACCGTAGAGATCGAGGTGCTCGTGGTTGACGGGCGCCTGCAGCGCATCGTCCTTATGGCTGTCGCCGTGCCAGACGCGATAGGCTTCCTGGACGTACATGTGGTCCATATTGACCGGCATGTAGACATCGCTGGTCGGGTGCCAGGCGTCGGCGTAGATGTCGGCGGCGATGCGGAAGGTCGCGGTCTTCTGGCCGTTATATTCAAGCTGATAGAGGCCGGGCTTGCTGACGTTGGAAAAATCGAAGGTCAGGTAGTCGTAGCGCAAATAACGGCCCCACGGCTTGGCGGCGCCGGAAAACGCTTCGCGCGTTGTGCCGTCAGCCAGCACTTCCAGCAGCTTTGCCGAAGCCGCCGGCGTGTCATTGGGATCGAGCTCGACCACCGCCACCTTTTTCTGCGACGGCGCGTAACCCAGCTGCGAATGGGCAATCATGGCCGGGCGCACCCAGTCGGCGATGCTGTTCGCGGTCACTTGCCACTGCACCACCGTGCCGGTCTTGCCGGTCGGCAGGTTTGAACGCAGCACGAACCAGCCGTTCTGCGCCTGGTTGCGGCCGTCATAGAGGCTGATATTGCCGTCGGACGCCGTCACGGTGACGCGGCGGGTCGCGTCTTCTGGCGCCAAGGTGAAGGTCTTGGCGGTCGCCAGTGGCAGCGCCGTGGTCTGCGGTCCGGTCTGCGGCGCGAATTTCTGGTCGGGTTCCAGCTTCATCGGCGACGACGGATAGAGCGGGAAGCCGCCGGCCTTGCCGTCGGCCAGGTAGCTCTTATGGAAGTAAGCGGCGGGGATGAATTCGAGATTGAAACCGGCGCGTCCGGCAAGCGCTTCGGGCAAGGGCTTGTCAAGAATCACGCTCACCGTCACGCCGTCGCCCTTGGCCTCCGTGCGGACCTTGTAGGTAAAGTCGAACTCGGCATATTTCAGCGTCGTTTCGATCACGCCATTGGCCGCATCGACCTTGCGATCGACCATCAAGCCGATCAGGTCCCACTGCCCCGGGGTTGGGCTCATGCGGACATCGCCATTGGTCGCGGTGCGAACGCCGTGATGAACCAGCTCGACGCCGGATATCTTGGCATCGCTGAACAACCCGTCGTACCAGTTGCTGAAGTTCAGCACATTGACGCCGCGCGTTTCGAAGTAGCCTTTGTCGTTGAGTTTCAAGGGTTCGGCATAAACGCCCGTCGCGAAGCCACAAGCCAGCAACACCCCGGTGAGGGTCTTCATTTTAATCATAAAAATCTCCCTGATCAGATTTTATATGATAGCGCTACCACGAGATTATTGGTCTGACCAGACCTTAGTTTCATTCCGGATGATCGTCGGAAACTATGGCCCTCTTCTCCGAAGCAGCAACTAAATCCATCACTGCTGTAACCGCGTTTCGGGCTGAGACCGCTGTGTGCTTGCCAAGTTGAAACGTCCGGACGTTGGGCATTTTTCTTACATGTTTCAAAAAGGTCTCCATCTCCTTTTTGCGTTTAAAGTTAAATTTGGCCTCAGCCCCTTTGCCACCACTACCGACTACCACCTTGACCCGGTAGAAAACCCCGAAATCGTAGGGTACGTGCTCCGTCATCTTTCCTAAACCTCCCCACAGATGGACGCAGGATAGCCGACGCTGCCAGAATCCGCACATATTTTGCGGAGTTGCTTCCTTACTCGGGCGCATCATGCTATCGCCCGGCGCATGAGCACTGACCTGTCCCTTATTCGTAACTTCTCCATCGTCGCCCACATCGACCACGGCAAATCGACCCTGTCCGACCGCCTGATCCAGTTCACCGGCGGCCTGACCGCGCGCGAGATGAAGGAGCAGGTCCTCGACAATATGGAGATCGAGCGCGAGCGCGGCATTACCATCAAGGCCCAGACCGTTCGCCTCAACTACAAGGCCCGTGACGGCAAGACCTACATCCTGAACCTGATGGACACGCCGGGTCACGTCGACTTCGCCTACGAAGTCTCGCGCTCGCTGGCCGCCTGTGAAGGCTCTATCCTGGTCGTCGACGCCTCCCAGGGCGTCGAGGCCCAGACCCTGGCCAATGTCTACCAGGCCATCGACAACAATCACGAGATCGTCCCGGTCCTCAACAAGATCGACCTGCCGGCCGCTGAGCCCGAGCGCGTCCGCGCCCAGATCGAGGACGTCATCGGCATCGACGCGTCGGATGCCGTCCTGGCGTCGGCCAAGTCCGGCATCGGCATCGAGGACGTGCTGGAAGCCGTCGTCACCCGCCTGCCCGCGCCCAAGGGCGACGTCACAGCGCCGCTGAAGGCCCTGCTGGTCGACGCCTGGTACGACCCCTATCTCGGCGTCGTCGTCCTGGTCCGCATCTTCGACGGCGTCATGAAGCCCGGCCAGCAGGTCAAGCTGATGAACGCCGGCGCGACCTACAAGATCGACAAGCTCGGCACCTTCCAGCCCAAGGCGACCGATGTCGAAGCACTGGGCCCGGGCGAGATCGGCTTCTTCACCGGCCAGATCAAGGAGGTCGGCGACGCCGCCGTCGGCGACACCATCACCGATGAACGTAAACCCACCTCCGCCGCCATGACGGGCTTCAAGGAAGTCCAGCCGGTCGTCTTCTGCGGCATCTTCCCGGTCGACGCCGCCGACTTCGAAGACCTGCGCGCCGCCATGAGCCGCCTGCGTCTCAACGACGCCAGCTTCTCTTACGAAATGGAAACCTCGGCCGCGCTCGGCTTTGGCTTCCGCTGCGGCTTCCTGGGGTTGCTGCACCTGGAAATCATTCAGGAGCGCCTGTCGCGTGAGTTCAATCTCGACCTGATCGCGACGGCGCCGTCGGTCGTCTACAAGATCTACATGAACAATGGCGATGTCATCGACCTGCACAATCCAGCCGACATGCCCGATCCGGTCAAGACCGACCATATCGAAGAGCCGTGGATCAAGGCGACCATCTTCTGCCCCGACGACTATCTGGGCGCCATCATCAAGCTATGCCAGGACCGCCGTGGCGAGCAAGTCGACCTGTCCTATGTCGGCAACCGCGCCATGGTCGTCTATAACCTGCCGCTCAATGAAGTCGTCTTCGACTTCTACGACCGCCTGAAATCGGTCTCCAAGGGCTATGCCAGCTTCGACTACACGATCGAGGAGTACCGCGAAGGCGACCTGGTCAAGATGTCGATCCTGGTCAATGCCGAGCCGGTCGATGCGCTGTCGATGCTGGTCCACCGCGACCGGGCCGAGGCGCGCGGCCGTGGCATGTGCGAAAAGATGAAGGACCTGATCCCTCAGCACATGTTCGTCATCCCGATCCAGGCGGCTATCGGCGGGCGGATCATCGCGCGCGAAACCGTGCGCGCCCTGCGCAAGGACGTGACGGCCAAGTGCTACGGGGGTGACGCCACGCGGAAGAAGAAGCTTTTGGAGAAGCAGAAGGAAGGCAAGAAGCGGATGCGGCAGTTCGGCAAGGTCGAAATCCCGCAGGAAGCCTTTATCGCCGCCCTCAAGATGGACAACGACTGAGCCATCACTGCAGATAAAAAAGGCCCGGACTTGCCTCCGGGCCTTTATTTTACCAGCTGTTGTCCTTTTTCGCACCGAAGCGGAGCTCCTTGGCGCGTTCCTTGTCGAGAATCTCGATCGATTTCACGAAGCAAGGAATGGCGACCGTATTGATCTGTCCCTTGATCTCGGCGTCGATCGGATGACATATCTGGCTTGAGCCCCGGAAGGTAAAGCCAACCGGGTCAAAGTCGCTTCCCAGGCACGACGCGTTCATATGAAGCAGAGCGGCCGTGCCGCTGCGATCCTCAACGAAGAGCGTCTTGCCGTCCAGGACACGCGTCGTATCCAGCGGCGCCGACAAACAGCGCCTCGGCGACGCCTTCTCGCCGGCATCGGCGGTATCTCCGGGCACGGTACTGCATGCCGCGACGATCAGACCGGCGGCGGAGACCGCCAGTCCGACAGCAATGAGGCGGCCGCGTACGGCCGCTTTTGCGTTCAGTTTCCCCATTTTCGAGCCTCCTGACAGGCAGAGCGATATGCCGAAAAGTGTGAAGCGGCTTTCGGCTAAATATCGCGACAAAACAAAACTTAGCGATATGGCCTGAAAGTGTCGGCGGTTCCGGCCGATATCGCGACAAAGCAAAAACCTTAACCGGCGTCTCGGGAAAAACGCCGGCGACACTTTAATCCTTTTCCAGCAGCGCGTCGGCCTCTTCGCGGCTTACGGGCTTGATGCCGTTGATCAGGCATTTGACCGGCATTTCGCCCGAGTGCGAATAGAGGATCTTGGCGTCGTGCGGGCGGCAGATCTCGCTCGAGCCATAAAGTTCGAAACCGAACTGCGACATGTTGGTCATGCTGCGGCACGGACCGCCGATGTCGAGCAGATAGCCATTGCCGAAGCCATCGCGGACCAGCAGCGTCTTTTCATCGACGACATGAAAGCCGCCGGCATTGCGGGCATCCAGGCATTTCGGCGGGGTACGCTTGCTTTCAGTGACCTGGCTCTGCGCCGTGTTGCCCCAGTTATTATCCTGGGCATTGGCGGTGACGGCGACGGAGGCCGCCGCGACGATGACGCCGCCGGTAACGACGCTGGCCGCCACGACAGCGGCCTTCTTGATGAGATGGTGTAAAGTCATTTGAAACCTCCCTTGTTACCAGTTCTTGGATGAAGACGCGGGCGCGGCTCCCTCCTCCTTCTTCTTGTTTTCCCGGATAGGTTTGCGGATATATTCGGCTGCCTCCTCGCCTTGCAGGTGGCGGACGTTCGAGACCCTGCAGACGTCGCGGCGACCAAAGTTCTCATAGACGACATCGGCGTCGAAGGGACCGCATATGTCACCGCCGTGACGGGTCTTCAAACCGATAAACATGCTGTCTTCAAGACCGATGCAGGCCGGCACGGTCAGCTCATAGGCTTCATTGTTGTTGGCAAGGATGACAACCTTGCCGTTGCCAGGCGTCTGGAAGCCCCGGATAAAGTCGGGATCGAAACAGGCATTACGGTCACGCCCCGGATCGACATTGCCGCTGGGCCGGTTCGATGCCGCCCAGGCCATGCCAATGCCGCCAAGACCCGCGGCGACGATGAGACCGGAAGCCAGGAGTGCTGATGTTTTCATGGTGGTTCTCTCCGCTGTCATGGCTACGCCCACCAAGCTGAACGGTGGATGAACGATTATTACGTATACATCCGGCGCAGCCGGCTGGATGTCAGCCGGTGCCCCGCCGCCACAGTCAGGCATGAGGGCGCGCCCGCGATCCGCGCCACGATATCACGCGCCAGCAAAGGCGCCAGGCAAAACCCGCGCGCCCCCAGCCCGGTCAGGGCGTAGACGCCCGCCGCGACCTCTCCCATCATCGGCAAGTGGTCCCGTGTCGTTACCCGGATCGAAGCGCGCGAGCTTATCGCCCTGCCCTCCAGGCTGTCCGCAACCTGCGGCAGATGCGCTCGCAGGCCCTCGAGATTGCGCTCGCGGTCGGTTTCACGCGGCGCGGTCCCACGGTCGTCGCGGTCGTGAGTGGCGCCAAAGACAAAGCCGCTCCCGGATGGCGCCAGGTAGCCGCCCCAGCTGATGCCGCGTACCGGCCGGGCGTCGCTGGATACGGCTTCGATCTGTCCCCGCAC
Source organism: Asticcacaulis solisilvae (assembly GCF_017875235.1). Lineage (GTDB taxonomy): Bacteria > Pseudomonadota > Alphaproteobacteria > Caulobacterales > Caulobacteraceae > Asticcacaulis > Asticcacaulis solisilvae_A. The sequence continues at coordinate 528,187 of NZ_JAGGMI010000002.1, forward strand.
CGGCCGGAGGGCATGATCCATCGCGACGCTCCCCAGGTCGAAGATACCGTCGCCACAGGCCATGACGACCGCGTCATACACATGATGCCTACCCGACGCGGTGCGCACACGCACGCCATCGGCGCGCGATGCGACCTCTGCGACCCTGTCGGCGATCACCGTCGTACCTGCCAGCAATCCCGCCAAAAGGCTGGCGGGCGCGACCGTCAGCGCATCGCGCATGATCAGCCCTGATGCTTCTGGCATCTCCGCCGCGTCGCCTTTACCGAAACGCGTCAGCGCGCCCGCGGCAAACACGGGCTGGCCGGCCAGGCGGTCGAAGCGCGCCGCATCGCGCGGCTGGCTTTCGCAATGACAGACCGAGGTCGCGATGACGCTTTGCGGCCACTCGCGCCTGTAAAGCGCCGTCGCATAGGCGTGCGCGTCGGCGAACAGGCCGGCAATGACGGTGTCGCCCGCATCCAGCCGGGGTGTGACCAGGGCCGCTGGATTTCCGGAGGCGCCCGCGCCTGCGCCGGCCGCTTCGAAAACATCGGCCTGGACGCCCAACCGCGCCGCCTGATACGCCACCGACGCGCCGGCGATACCGGCGCCTATGATGGCTATGCGCTTCGGCGAGGTCATGGGCGCGATCATGGGCGCGATCATGGGCGCGATCATGGGCGCGATCTCGCCCGGAAAAATCGCCTCCAGCCGCTCGCGCTTGCGACCGAAGCCCGGCCGCTTTTCGACGGAAAAGCCAGCCGCCTGCAGCTCGCGCCGGACAAAACCGGCCACGGTAAAGGTAGCCAGCCGTGCGCCCGGCCGCGAACGGGCGGCGATGAGATGCATGACGTCCTCCGACCACATGTCGGGATTGAGGGCCGGTGAAAAGCCGTCGAGGAATATGGCGTCGGCCGCCCCGCCCCAGGCACTCAGCGCCTCGCGCACATCCATCAGCGCGACGGTCACGCTGACGCCCCACTGCGGGAAATCCATATAATGAAAGCCATGCCGCGCCTGCGGCCATTGCGTCAGCAAGGCGTCCCGAAACGCGTCGAGTTCCGGCCAGTTGGCAAGCGCCGCCCCGGCCGCATCCGCGGTCATCAGGAAGCCCTCGATGGAGAATATATGGAGATGCCCGCCGGCCGGCCGATTCGCCAGCCAAAGCTGCATCAGGGCGGCGATGTTCAGGCCGGTTCCGAAGCCAAGTTCCAGCACGCTGAAATGCCCGGCCGCCCCCCAGGCGTCCGGCAGGCCGCATCCCTGAAGAAAGACGGCCCGCGATTCGCTCAGGCCATCCTGAGGGGAATAGTAGATGTCGCCGAAACGCGCCGACCGGGGCGTGCCGTCTTCGGCGAAATAAAGCTGCGGATCGTGGGTCATTACAACAAAAGGGCCGCGCGATCATCGCGCGGCCCTTCGTCAAACCATTGCCCGTACGGGCGAATGATTAGTGAGCAGCAGCCGGAGCAGCGGCAGCGGCCGGCGAAGCCGACGTGTCGGCGGCCGGAGCGGCTTCCGAAGCCGAAGCGTCGACGACAGGCGCCATTTCGGTCGGAGCGGCTTCCGAAGCGGCGGCTTCTTCAGCAGCGGGCTTCGGCTGGCAAGCGGCGACCGAGAGGGCGGCGACGGCAGCGGCGGCGATCAGGGCCGAACGAACGATTTTGGAGGTCATGATCCAGATCCTTTGTTTCTAACGTTAGGTATACAAAAGCGTGACCCACGGCCACGGCGAAGACTCATACCCTAAACCGACGCATTCACAAAGGCTTTGATATCGGCCCTTGTGTACACAAATATACACACGCAGTCAGTGTGCCGGCGCATGCGTCTCAGCGGGCGCGGGCGCGGGCGCCGGTGACGCCGCCGCGCTCGAAGACGCCGTAGCCGAAGGCGCTCCGGCCGGCGCCTCAAGCGCCGTTGGCGACGCGGCCATGGCGGCCGCGATGGCGGCTTCGGCATCCTGGCTGGCGGTGGCGTCGACCGCCGGCAGGTCGCCGTGCGTTTCCTCGGCAGGCGCTTCCTCGTGCGCCTCTTCCTTGGAACAGGCGGTGGCGGCCAGCAGGCATGCCAGAACAGCAGTAGCGATTCGTAAGTGCTTCATGCTCACGCCTTTAGCACAAACAAAAGGGCTGCGCGACGATCGCGCAGCCCTTCGTCAAATCAATGCCCGTATGGGCGAATGATTAGTGAGCAGCAGCCGGAGCAGCAGCTTCAGCAGCGGCCGGCGAGGCCGAAGCGTCAGCAGCCGGAGCAGCTTCCGAAGCCGAAGCGTCGGCCGGAGCGGCTTCAACGGCCGGAGCGGCTTCTGAGGTGGCGGCTTCTTCAGCGGCCTTCGGCTGGCAAGCGGCAACCGACAGAGCGGCGACGGCGGCGGCGGCGATCAGGGCCGAGCGAACGATTTTGGAGGTCATGGATCCAGATCCTTTGTTTCTAACGTTAGAGGGCAAGGAACTGTAAACCTTGGCCCACGCACAGACTCATACTCAAAACGGGTGAGTCTCGCAAGAGGGTATTTCACATTTTTGTGATCACCGTTTGCAACAATGAGGATATATTTCATCAAATAAGGAGAAAAAGTGCGCAAAACCTGCGCATTCCGCGGCTTAACCGGCGAAAAGTTTCAACGTCGTCACCTCATGCGCGAGGTGCATCCGCCCCGATCACGCGTGGCCTGGACGAAAATACGGCCCTGAACCCATCCATATTGACCGGAAACGCGTTAACAAAAGCTATATCGATTCGAGCAGCGTGTATTACGCCGCTTCGTTCGGGATGTTGTTCAGCGCCTCTTCCATCTCGGCGAAGGACGGCTGCGAGACCGACGGGATGCTGCCACGGCCGATTTCAACCGATATCTGCGCGGCGTTGCCATGCAGGTGGGCGACCAGTACCGACTGGATGATCTTGTAGAAGGCGCCCTCTTCCTCGATGACCCCCGACATACGGGTCGCGAACGGCCCCGCCAGGCCATAGGCGAGCAGAACGCCCAGGAAGGTACCGACGAGCGCGCCACCGATCATGCCGCCCAGGATTTCCGGCGGCTCAGTGATCGAACCCATGGTCTTGACCACGCCCATAACGGCGACGACGATACCCAGAGCCGGGAATGCGTCGGCCATGCTTTGCATCGCGTGAGCCGGGTGCAGGGCTTCGTGGTGATGCTTTTCAAGCTGCTTTTCCATGGCGTCCTCGACCTGGTGCGGGTCCTCGAGGTTCATGGTCATCATACGCAGCGTATCGCAGATGAAATCGATGGCGAAGTGATCCTTCATGATCTTCGGGAAACGGGTGAAGATCGTCGAATCGTGCGGCTTTTCGATATGGCTTTCCAGGGCGATGACGCCCTTGGATTTCATGGTCTTGGTCAACAGGAACAGCAGCGAAAGAAGATCGCGATAATCCGACGCCTTCCACTTGGAACCGCCGAACACCTTGCCCATGCCCGCGCCCATGCCTTTGAGCGTCGTCAGGTCATTGGCGATAAGCGCCGCCCCCGCCGCAGCGCCGCCGATGCCCATCATTTCGAAGGGCAATGAGTGCAGGATGGGCGCCATGCTGCCGCCCGACAACAGATAGCTGCCGAACACCATGGCGAACAGAACGACGATACCGATGATCTGGAACATTCAGACACACACCCAAGCCTATTATTCAGGCGCACTATGGGTGTTAATCATTAAGAGGCGGTTTCCCGCGCGGGCGGGCTAATTCTCTTTTTTAATAAGTCGGTCTGTTTCCAGTGTCAGCTTGGCCTGACCGCCGGCGTCCCGCCCTGCATGACGACGAAGCGGTTGGCCAGATCGAAGCTGAGATAGCCGTCGGCCGGTTCGTTGTTCGCCTTCTGCCATTCGCGAATCGCCTGGCGCGTTCCGACGCCAATGACGCCGTCGATCGTGCCCGGGTTGAAACCCGCGGCCTTCAGCGCTTCCTGGGTCTTCATGCGCTGATCCAGGCTGAGCGGCGGCTCGACCGGCCACGGCGTGACGGTGCTGTCCTTGCCGCAGACGCCGTCGGCCAGCAAGCCGACCGCCAGCGCGTAGGAGGTCGAATTATTATACTTGCGAATGACGTAGTGGTTCGGCAGCGCCATGAAGGCCGGGCCGTTGGCGCCGGACGGCAACAGGATAATGCCGTTTTCGTTGAGTTCCTCAGGCCGGAAATAGCCGCCGTCGGCGCGCTTGACGCCCAAAGCCTGCCAGTCGGCCGGCTTCTTGGTCTTCTCGGTCTCGGCCAGATAATAGTCGAAGCCCGGCGGCAGGATGACCTCGACCGCCCATTCCTGTCCAGCCTTCCAGCCTTCCTTGGCCAGCAGGTTGGCGCTGGAGGCCAGGGCATCCGAATCAGAGGCCCAGATATCGACGATGCCGTCGCCGTCGCCATCGGCACCCAGGCGCAGATAGCTGTCGGGCATGAATTGCGTCTGGCCCATGGCCCCGGCCCACGACCCCTTGAGGCGTTCGCGCGGAATCTTGTGGTCGCGCAGGATGGTCAGGGCGGCGATCAACTGGTCTTCGGCCCAGACGCGACGGCGGCCGTCGAAGGCCAGGGTCGCCAGCGCGGCGAGGACATCCGTACTGCCCTGGACGCGGCCCAGATCGCTTTCCATCGACCAGATGCCGCCCAGCAGGCACTTCGGTACGCCATATTTCGCTTCGATCGCCGGCACATTGGTGTTGGCTTCGACCCTGGCGCGCGCCGCGGCCGCGCGCGCCGGCGATACGGCCTGGCGCATATAACTGGAAGCAGGCTTGGAAAATTCGGGCTGCTGATTGTCGGCGGATTTGACACTTTGCAACGGCTGCACGCCGTCCAGCGCCGCCGTGACGAAACCGGCGTCGAAGCCGCGCATGACGGCCTTTTTGATAAAGTCCTGCTTCCAGGCGTCGAAATCACCATAGGCGGTAATCGGCACAGGGTTGGTCGCAGGAGACGCGGGCGTCGCGGCCGGTGCATTGGCGGTCGGCGCGCTGATCTCAGGGTGCTGTTGCGGTACCGGCGTGCTGGCCGTGGGCGCGGTCGACGGCGTGGGCGTTTGCGGGCCGGTGCTGGCGCAGGCGGTCAGGACAGCAAACAGGCTCAGGGCGCGAAACCGCATCTCATTCTCCTCCCGGCATTATCGAACCGGCTTGGCTGGCATCTTAAGCCGACATTTATGTAAGTTCCAACCGTGAAAGCTTAATGATCCCGAGAAATCTGGCGGGGGTAAGGCAAAATCCGTTGACAAGGGACGCGCCCTCCCATAGATACCGCGCCTCTATTGGCGGGCGACAGCGCAACCGGACGGTTGGCGATGCGCGCATGCCGAACAGTCTCAACGCCTATTACAAAGACCAGGTGAAAACCAATGAAAGTCCGCAGCTCGCTCAAGTCGCTGAAAGGTCGCCATCGCGACTGCAAGATCGTGCGCCGCAAGGGCATCGTCTATGTGATCAACAAGACGGACCCGCGCTTCAAGGCCAAGCAGGGCTAATCCAGGTTATTAAAGACGTTTCGGCGTCTTGATCCTGTCATCGAAAAACGCTTAAAGCGACCGCGCTTTAAGCGTTTTTTTCGTGTCCGGAGGTTGCATGTCAGAAATCAAAGCCGTCCTGTTCGATATCGGCAATGTCATGATCACCTGGCATCCGGAAAACCTGTTCCGCAAGGTCATTGCCGACGCCGAGCGCCGCCAGCATTTCCTGACGAACGTCGTGCCCATGAGTTGGCACGACAAACACGATGCCGGCGTCACCTTCGCGGAGAATCGCGCTCAGCGTCTGGTCGATTTCCCCGAGTTCGCCGACGAAATCCACGCCTTCGACAATCGTTTTGATGAGATGCTGGGTGATCCGATTCCGGAGACCATGGCAATTATCGAAGAACTGGAAGCCAAAGGCATTCCGCAATATGCGCTGACCAACATGCCGCAGGAAAAGGCTGAGATGGTCTTCTCAAAAATCCCGGCCTTCCGGCACATGCGCGACGTCATCATTTCCGGCGTCGAAAAGATCGTAAAGCCCGATCCGCGCATCTACGATATTGCCCTCAAGCGCCTGGGCCTGCCGGCCGAGGCCGTCTTTTTCACCGACGACAACCGCGCCAATATCGAAGCCGCCAAGGCCATGGGCTTCGTTACGCACCTGTTCGACCGGCCAGAAACCCTGCGGCCGGCCATGGTTGACGCCGGTATTCTATAATCATCCACAGGCAATCACGACATTTTCGTTGCTCGTGAGTTGAGAGGAGCGAATCACTTGGCTATGGTTAAGCCCAAGTGCTTTTTTCACCTCTCAGGATAAGTCCGCCATGGCCGATGACGCCCCCTCCTTCCAATCCGACGACGTCATCTCCGGCGCGGCCCAGGGCCGTCTCAAGTCGTTCATCGAACGCATTGAACGTCTTGAGGAAGACAAGGCCGCGGTTAGTGAGGACTTGAAGGAAGTCTATTCCGAAGCCAAGGGCGAAGGTTTCGACGTCAAGATCCTGCGCAAGGTCGTCCGCATCCGTAAGCAGGACAAGGCCAAGATGTCCGAAGAAGAGGCCTTGATCGAACTCTACATGTCGGCCATCGAAGGCTGATCTGGTCGCTTGACAGCACTAAGCCCGCTTTCCATCTTTACCGGATGAAAAGCGGGCTTTTTCATATCCGGATGCCACCTCATGGCGTTTAAATCCAAGACGTCATCTAAGGGCATGTCCCGGTCAAAGCCGCTGCAGGCCAAGGCGTCCATAAAAGCCGGTCAAGGCTTCAAGGCCAAGCCCGCCACAAAATCCCCTCCCGCCCCGCCTTCCCTTGCCGAGCAACGCAAGGCTCAGCAGCAGGCACTACAAAAATCAACATTGAAACTGTTGGAACGCGCCCGCAAGGAAGCGACCGAAGCTGGCGTCCCTCTGTCCGAATGGGAGGGCGAATTCCTTGAAAGCGTTTCAGACCGCGTCCGCACCTATGGCCGCGCCTTTGCCGATCCCGACAAGGGCGCCGTGAATGGCACCCTTTCCGTCCGCCAGGGCATAAAGCTGCGGGAAATCCGCAAAAAAGCCCGAAGAGGCAAACTGGAAGACGCGGAAGAAAAATAAGACCGCTTCCAATGGATTGAAACCGCTTCCAAATTATGACAGCGCTTTCCAAAACACAGATATGCGTGCTAGCGTCGCCCAAACAGACAAAAAATGGTTGGGAAGATGAGCAAGGATGGAAGCGTGGCGAACAAGCCGGGACTGTTTGAACGTCTAAGCTACGGCGCGGGCGATTTCGGGTTCAACCTGTACTGGACGACCATATCGGCCTTCCTGCTGATATTTTACACCGACAGTTTCGGGCTGGATCCGCGCGTCGCCGGCACCATGCTGCTGACGACAAAGCTGCTGGATTCGTTCGTTGATCCGTTGATGGGTGCCATTTCCGACCGGACGAAGACCAAATGGGGCCGCTATCGCCCGTGGCTTCTGTGGGCGGCCATCCCCATGGCGGTGTCGGCCGTCCTGACCTTCACTACGCCGGATCTCGATTCCACCGCCAAGGTCATTTACGCCTATATCACTTTTGCGATCATGATGGCCGTCTATTCGGTCGTCAGCATCCCCTACGGCGCCCTGTCCGGCGTTCTGACCAACGATCCGCAGTCGCGCACCCAGATCAACAGCTTCCGCTTCGTCTTCGCCTTCGCCGGCGGTACCTTCGTTACCTACTGCACACCGATCCTGGTCAAATGGTTCGCGACGAAGTTCGGCGGCGGTGATGACACGGTCGGCTGGCAACTGACCATGGCGCTTTACGGGATTCTGGCCTGCCTGTTCTTCTTCAACGTCTTCGCGACGGCGCGTGAGCGTATCACGCCCGTGCAGGAACAAAAGGTCAGCCCGTGGCGCGACATCGCCGACCTGTCGCAAAACCGCCCGTGGATGGTCCTGTTCGTGCTGTCGCTGGTCATCATGGTGACGATTTCGACCCGCATGGGCGCCGCGCCCTATTATATGAAATACTTCATCGGCGAACCCGACAAGGTGAAGGAGTTCCTGACCATCTACGGCTTCGCCCTGGCCGGCGGCGCCCTCCTCACCCCCGTCATGACCCGCTTCATCGACAAGAAGTCGCTGCTGATGATCCTGATGGGCCTGGTCGGTGTCTTTTCAATCGCCTTCTACTTCATCCCGAAGGATCAGCTGTGGCTGGCCTATGTGATGCAGGTGGTGATCGGCCTGTGTTTGGGTCCCAAGTCGCCTTTGACCTTTTCCATGTACGCCGACACGGCCGACTATACGGAATACAAGACCAACCGCCGCGCCACCGCCATGACCTTCTCCGCGGCGATCTTCGCCCAGAAACTAGGCGGGGCGCTGGCTTCGGCCGTTATTGGCTGGACCTTGGCCAGCCTCGGCTACGAGGCCAACAAGGTCCAGGGCGACGCCTCCCAGGAAGGCATATTGCTGCTGATGAGCGTCGTACCTGGCGTCCTGGCCCTTTTGTCTGCCGTCATCATGGCCGCCTACGACCTCAACGATAAACGCCTCGCCGAAGTGCAGGCCGAACTGACTTCCCGCAAAGCCCCAAAAGACGACTGATGCCCCTCATAGATTTTGACGCCGACACCTGCCGCCTGCACAGCGCGACAGCCCTTCCGCTTGCCGCCGGTTACCTGTGGAACCCGCGCATGATGATCCACATGACGGCCCGTGGCTTTGCCACCGCCCAGTTCATGCAGCCCGAACCGGCCAAATACGCCCGCGCCCAGATCATGGAAGCCAAGCACTTCATGCTGCCGGAACAGGGCACCTATGCCCACCATCCGGGTCGTTTTTTCTACATCAAGAACCGTAACAATAGCGGTATCTTTTCAGTGCCTTACGAGCCTGTGCGTAAGCCTGTTGATAAGTTTGAATTCCGCCTCACCCCGACGGATATTTCGTGGGAAATTCAGCAGGATAATCTGTGGATAGAGGTTATCCTCACCCTGCCGGTCGATGAGGCGTGTGAGCTATGGGAGGTGCGCCTGCACAATGCCGGCGACGCGCCACAGAGTATCAGCCTTTATCCCGCCTTCCCGCTTGGCCTGATGAGTTGGATGAACCAGTCGGCGGACTTCCACGCCGGCCTGAACAGCATTGTCGCGGATTGCGTCACTCCGTACCAGAAGGTCGCCGACTACTTCAAAAACAAGGACCTGAAGGACAAGGTCTTTCTGCTCAGTGAACAGACGCCGGTGGCCTTTGAGACGCGCCAGGCGCGTTTCGAAGGCGAAGGCGGCCTGCACAATCCGGACGGCCTGCAAGGCGCGCGCCTGGCAGGCGGCGTGGCGCGCTATGAGAACCCAATCTGCGCCATGCAGTTCGACCACGACCTGGCACCCGGCGAGACGACGACGCACCGCTTCCTGTTCGGTCCGGCCTTCGATGAGCCGGAAATTGCGCGCCTGAAATCGCGCTTCCTGTCGGCCGATGGGTTTAATCAGGCCCGCCAGGACTACGCGCAATACATGGCACGGGGACACGGATCAATCAATGTTGATTTCAGCGACAAACACCTCACCACTTTTGTCAATGCGTGGATGCCGCGCCAGGTCTATTACCATGGCGACACCAATCGCCTCAGCACCGATCCGCAGACGCGCAACTTCCTTCAGGACGCCATGGGCAGCGTCTACGTCCAGCCGCAAACCGCACGCGCCGTTCTTCTCAAAGCCTTGTCACAACAGGAAGAGAGCGGCGCCATGCCCGACGGCATCACGCTGTATGAAGGCGCCGAACTGAAATATATCAACCAGGTTCCGCACACGGATCACGCGGTCTGGCTGGCGCTTTTTCTGGAATCCTACCTGTCGGAAACCGACGACTACGCCCTACTCGACGTGCCGGTTCTCAACACGCACACGAACGAAACGCTCAGCGTCCGTGAGCGCGTGTCGAAGGCAAATCAATGGTTGATCAAATCAGTTGATCATCGCAATCTCAACTTCATCGAACAGGGCGACTGGAACGACCCGATGAACATGGTCGGCTGGAAAGGCCGCGGTGTTTCGGGCTGGCTGAGCATGGCGACCGCCTACTCGCTGCGTCTGTGGGCCGGCATCCTGATGGCTGACGCCCGCGACGGTTCCGAGTTCGCCACTGCCGCCCAGCGCTTCAATGCCGCCGTTAACACCCACCTGTGGGACGGCGACTGGTACGGTCGCGGCATCACCGATGATGATGTCGTGTTCGGCATAAAAAAGGACGTCGAGGGCCGTATCTATCTCAACGCCCAAAGCTGGGCCCTTTTGTCGGGCGCGGCCGACGCCAGCAAGGCGCCCCTGATGCTCAAGGCCATCGAGGAACAACTGGAAACGCCCTACGGCGTCGAAATGATCGGCCCAGCTTACACGCACATGCGCGAGGATGTGGGCCGCCTGACGCAGAAATTTCCAGGTGTGGCGGAAAACGGCTCGGTCTATAACCACGCCGCCGCATTCTACATCCACAGCCTCTATGAGATCGGCCAGGCCGACAAGGCGTTTGAGCTGCTCCGCCGCATGCTAACCGGCCCCGACGAGGAAGACCTGCTGCGCCGCGGCCAGTTGCCCATCTTCCTGCCCAACTATTATCGTGGCGCGCACAGGCAGTTCCCAGACGCCTCAGGACGCTCCTCGCACCTGTTCAACACAGGTACTGCCGCGTGGATCTATCGCAGCCTGATCGAGGGCCTGCTGGGCCTCAAGGGCTGCCGTGAGGGCCTCTGTATCAACCCGCAACTGCCGTCACATTGGAACGAGGCAAAAGCCACCCGCTGGTTCCGTGGCGCGGAGTTCCGTGTTCACATCCAGCGCCAATCAACGATTGAATCCGTTCGGGTGACCTGCAATGAAAAGCCCCTGAGCGACAACGTCGTCAGGGGCATAAGTAGCGGTTCTGTTTATAATATTTCCGTTTTGGTCCCTTAGATCGGTATGATGTTAAGTGGAAACATCATGCCGATCTAAGTTTTTGTTTTGTCGCGATATTTAAGGCGAAAACCGCTTACACTTTTCGCCATATCGCTCTAGGCGACGGGCCCCAGGAAGACCGGTGCGGCCACAGTGAACTTGGCATTGTGGGCGCGCAGGGTGCCGTTGGTATATTGCGCCATGACCGTCACATCGTTGCTCTTCTGGTGGGCGACGACGAGGCGGTCGAAGCCCGGAATGATATAGAAGAAGCGCGGCCAGTCACCGCCGGTCGGGATGATCTGCAACAGCGCCAGGCGGCCGGTCGTATCCAGGCCGAAGACCGCGATCGAGTTATGGCCACGGTTCGAAACGTACAGGATATTGCCCAGGTCGTTCATGGCCATGTGGCCGGCGAAGCTGGCGCCGGTGAAGTCCGCTGGCAGGGTTTTGATGTACTGCACGTCCTCGAACGTGCCGTCGCCTTTCGGGCGCAGGGTAATCAGGGCGTTTTCCAGTTCGCCCAGAATGTGGGCGACCTGACCCGACGGGTGCAGGTTCAGGTGGCGCGGACCGAAGCCCGGCTCGCACTTGTAGGCGACGAACTTTTCACCGACGGCGCCGGTGGCGGCGTCGAAGGTGTAGCCCAGGACCTCATCCGTGCCCAGATCGACGCTGTAGATGTATTTCTGATCGACCGAGAACTTGACCCAGTGGGCGTGCGGGCCCTGCTGTCGATCGGTATTGGGGCCGGAACCCGAATTCTGCTTGACGATCGCGGGTTCGAGCGGCAGGCCGCTCTTCGGATCCAGCTTGTAGACGGCGATATTGCCCGAATTGTAGTTGGCGACCGCCAGATACGATTCCGTGGCATCCAGTGAGATATAGCAGGGTCCACTGCCCTGGCTGGACACTTCGCCCTTCTTGGTCCACTTGGAGCCGTTGGTAGACACTTGATAGACGCCGATCAGGCCGTTTTCCTGTTCGTTGACGACGTAATGACGCTTCAGCTTCGGGCTATAGACACCGTAAGAGGCGTTCGGCACGGTCGGGTCCGGCTTTTTGCCTTCGGTCCATTTGTCATAGGCGGCCGAATAGGACAGCGTGGTGACGCCCACGCCGCCTCCCGACGCGTAAGAGCCTACATAGTAAACAAGGTCCCCAATCGCGGCGTTGGCCAGGGCCGGCGCAAAGCCAGCAGCAGCGACTGAACCCGCGAGAAAGAGACGGCGGTCAACTCCGCGCGACGAGTTCTTAGACATGAAAATCCCTCTTGCATTTAAATGCAGCCGGTAAACTAGCCAATCCCTGCAGGACTGGCCAGTCCTTTATTCTCTTGCCCGTGGCTCTTATCCGGAACTGGGCCAGGCCTGTGCCGCACCCACCGTTACAACAATGATATTAACAATACAGACAGTTGATTTCATTGTCAATTTCCGTATTAGCACAGAAGTTGAACGCAACCCACCTGACCCTAGCCGGCTTCCTTGACCAGGCCTTCCAGACCGCAATCGCGGACTTTCCGGTACAGAGTCGAACGGCCGATGCCAAGACGGCGCGCCACTTCGGACATGTGACCGGCATAAACGCTGATGGCGTGTTCAATCAGATCGCGTTCAATGTCTTCGAGTTTGCGCAGATGGCCGGCCTCATCGAGTATGCGGACCGGAGCATCGTGCAGGGCGCTGACCTCCTCGATCTGCTCGCGGACACTCTGGGCCAGGCTGACCGTGGCCGCAGGGACGGGTGCGGGCGCCGGCATGTTGACACCGCTGATGGCCGGAAAGTCGTAAGCCTGCAGGTGCGGGCTGTCGGCCAGGACGATGGCGCGGTAGATGGTGTTTTCGAGCTGGCGGACATTCCCCGGCCATTCATAGGCGCACAACATCTGCAGGGCTTCGGCCGACACACCGCTGACCCGCTTGCCCTCTTCGACATTGAAGCGGCGGATGAAGTGCTCGATCAGGGCCGGAATGTCGTCGCGGCGTTCGCGCAGTGAAGGCGCTTCGATCGGGAAAACGTTGAGGCGGTAAAACAGGTCTTCGCGGAAAGCGCCGGCCTTGACCTGGTCGGCCAGGTTGCGGTTGGTCGCTGAAATGATGCGGACATCGACCTTGACCGGGCGCTTGGAGCCGACCGGATCGATTTCGCCTTCCTGAAGCGCGCGCAGCAGCTTGACCTGCATGTCGAGCGGCAGTTCACCGACCTCGTCGAGGAACAGCGTGCCGCCGTTGGCTTCCTGGAACTTGCCAAGGTGCTTGTCGGAGGCACCGGTGAACGAACCCTTTTCGTGGCCGAACAGGATCGATTCCACCAGGTTTTCCGGCAGGGCGCCGCAGTTGACGGCGACGAAGGGCTTGCCCGAACGCTCGCTCGAACCTTGGATGGCGCGGGCGATCAGTTCCTTACCGACGCCGCTTTCGCCAAGGATCAGCACGGGAATGGACGACTTGGCGGCGCGTTCGCCCAGACGGCGGACCATCGTCATGGCCGGCGATGTGCCGATCAGGTCATCGAACGAGGTGCGATTAGTGGCGTGTTTCTTCAGGCGCGTCACTTCGGCGGCCATGTCACCCATCTGCAAGGCGTTGCGCACCGAGACGAGGATGCGTTCCGGCGACGCCGGCTTGATGAAGAAGTCCTGGGCGCCGGCCTGCATGGCCTTGACGACGGTGTCGATCCCGCCCGAGGCGGTCAGCACCACGACCGGCGTGCGCAGCCCCGCCGCGCGGATCTCCTTCAGCGTGTCGATGCCCGATTGTCCCGGCATGACCAGGTCGAGGATGACGGCATCGATCCCGGTCGTCGTCGTCAGGCGATCATAGGCCTGCGCGCCGTTTTCGGCGTGGAGGACGGCGAAGCCTTCGCGTTCCAGCACAGCCTGAATCAGGCGGCGTTGCGTGGGATCGTCGTCACAGATCAGGATCGTCTTGGCCATGTCATACCATCTCTATATCGGACACCGTCGTTCTGACGGCGCGGTTTATTTTGAGACAGTCTTAGCCGAACGGCATAAAAATCAGGTTTAGACACAGGGTTAATGTGTCATACACGGACTGCGCCGGCACAGCTTATCCCCACCCAATCCAATCTGTCCGCAGTTGTGGACCAATCCAGAATTCGGCTCGATTTTTTGTGGGCGCGTGCTTATGTGCCAGCATATATCCGCGAGATTTTATCATGACTCAACTGCCCGTCGATTCCGCCACCGGCCTGCCGGTCTGGGACCTTTCCGATCTTTATAGTGGTCCAGACGATCCCGGCATCGACGCGGACCTGAAGGCGGGCGCTGGCTTCGTCAAGGACCTGGCCAAGCTCCAGGGGCAGTTTCTGGCGGCGCGCGGCAATGCCGAACGCCTGGGCCTTCTGATCGACCAGGCGGCGTCGCTGTATGAAAAGGCGATGGACCAGATGGGCGGAGCCCTGGCCTATGCCACCCTGGCATCAACCATTGATCGTGAAAGCACGCGCGTCGCCACGCTTGAGTCCGACCTGCGGACGCAAGCCGCGATGATCTCGGCCGACAGCCTGTTCCTCAGTCTCGAACTGAACCAGCTCGAAGACTGGGAAATTGAAAATGCGCTGAAGACGGTCGAAAAGGCACAGAAGTGGCGCCCATGGCTGCGCCGTATACGGGCTTCAAGGCCGCACGAACTGTCGGCCGAACTGGAACGGCTGATGCTGGAGCGCATGCCGGCGGTCGGCCAATGGACGCGCCTGTTCGACGAAACCCTGACCCGCCTGCGCGCCAAGGTTGGCCCAAAAAACAAAGAAGAGAGCCTGACGCTCAATGAGGCCCTCACCCGCCTGTCGGCGCCTGAACCCGCGGTGCGCAAGGCCGCGGCCTTGGGCCTCACGGATGCGCTAAAAGAGAATGCGCCGGTACTGGCGCTCTGTCTCAATACCCTTGCCTTTGAAAAGCAGGTCGAGGATCGCTGGCGGAAGTACGAAACCCCGGCCGCCTCGCGCCACCTGGCCAATGAGGTCGACAAGGACGCCGTCGACGCCATGGCCGACGCGGTCTCCGAAGCCTATGCCGGCCTGTCGCACCGCTATTACGCGTTGAAGGCGCGGATCATGGGCCGCAAGCAGCTCGACTTCTGGGACCGCAACGCACCCCTGACACAGGAGGTGCAGAAGCGCTATGGCTGGAACGAAGCCAAGTCCATCGTGCTCGACTCGTTTGCCCAGATGGGGCCCGAGTTCGAGGAACGCGCCCGCGTCTTCTTCGACAAGCCCTGGATCGACGCCGCGCCCCGGCCGGGCAAGTCGTCCGGCGCCTATGCGCACCCGGTGACCGCCAACCGTCACCCGTACGTCATGCTGAACTTCACCGGGGACCGCCGTGAAGTCCTGACCCTGGCGCACGAACTGGGCCACGCCGTTCACCAGACCCTGTGCCAGCCGCTGGGCTCGATCCTGGCCGACACGCCGCTGACGCTCGCGGAAACCGCCTCGATCTTTGCTGAGGGCCTGGTCTTCGAGCACCTGGTCGCCGACGCCAGCAAGGACGACAAGAAGGCGCTGCTGGCCGGCAAGATCGAGGACGGCCTGAACTCGGTCATCCGCCAGATCGCCTTCCACCGTTTCGAAGAACGTTTCCACGCCGCCCGCCAGGCCGGCGAGGTCGCCATCCCCGAGATCAACGCCATGTGGCTTGAGGTCATGGGTGAATCGCTCGGCCCCGCGATCAAGCTCAACGACGGCTACGAATACTGGTGGGCCTATATCTCCCACTTCGTCCACGCGCCCTTCTACGTCTACGCCTACAGCTTCGGCGACCTGCTGGTCTCGGCCCTGATGGAAAAACGCCGCGAGGATCCGGCCGCCTTCACGCCGCTATACCGCAACCTTTTGGCCGGTGGAGGCACCAGGACCTATACCGAGGCGCTCCAGCCCTTCGGCATGAATCCGCGCGACAAGAGCTTCTGGAAGATGGGCGTATCGCGGCTGGAAGGCCTCATCGACGGCTTTGAAGCCATTCTGTAAGGTAGGCGAGGTTGACCGAGGCTTCCGCCTTTTGTAAGAGCGAACCCAATACTGTTTCGCAGATGCACTCTGCACCGATTTAGGACTGTGCCAATGGCTGACCACCACGATCATCACAACGACTATGTCCATGGTGAAATGGACATCTCGCAGCACAAGCACAGCTATGAACTGTTCGCTGACCTGACCAAGTGGGGCAGCCTGCACCTGGCCGTCGTTCTGGTCTTCCTGGTCGTCCTGACCTGCATCCCCGGTGCCGGCTGGATTCCCGCCATCATCTCGGGCGCCGTCGTCGGCGTGCTGGGCTTCATCCTGCTGAAGAAAAAGCCGGACAGCCACTAAAGCGATATGGCGAAACGAAGTTCGACGCATCCAAAAGCGTGAAGCGGTTTTCGCCTTAAATATTGCGACAACGAAAAAGTCCAGGCGCGCTCAGGCGCAGCATCTCACCCCATCCCAAAGGGCTTCAGCGTGACGCGCGAATCATCGTGCTCGCGCTGAACACGATTCTGACCGGCCGTCCTTACACGAACTTTTGCGATCCCGTTTATTGGCCGCGTCACCGGTGAAAGCCTTGTTATGCCTGGCATTTTGGCGCCCTGAATGTCCTGACATCTGGGAAAAAATGGTAAAGTCACTTCGTACCTTTACTTGCCCGCAAATTCCTCATAACACACCTTAGATAATAAACGGCGACACCAATGTCGTTGCGGATGCAATTAGACACCCGCCAAAGCCATAGTCAGAGGGATAACAACTTGGCTGTCACTATCGCGGTACTCAAGGAAACCCATGCCAATGAAGCACGGGTCGCGGCAACCCCGGAAACGGTCAAGAAATGGACCGGCGCTGGACTTGCCGTTACAATCGAAACGGGCGCGGGACTAGGCGCGGCGATCACGGACGACGCCTATACAGGCGCCGGTGCGACGATTGCCGCAACCGGCACAGAGGCCGCGGCCCGAGGCGACATCGTCCTGAAGGTACGCAACCCATCGGCCGCCGAGATAGCGGCGCTGAAACCGGGCGCGACCGTCATTGCGCTGCTCGACGCCCACCGCGAAAAAGAAACATTGCAGGCCCTGGCGACCAAGGGCGCGACCGCCTACGCCATGGAGTTCGTCCCGCGCATCACCAGGGCGCAAGTCATGGATGCCCTGTCGTCGCAGGCCAACCTCGCCGGCTATCGCGCCGTCATCGAAGCGGCGGCTGCCTACGGCAAGGCCTTCCCGATGATGATGACGGCCGCCGGCACGGTCGCGCCCGCCAAGGCCTTCATTATGGGCGTCGGCGTCGCCGGCCTGCAGGCCATCGCCACGGCGCGTCGTCTGGGCGCGGTCGTCACCGCCACTGACGTCCGCCCGGCCACGAAGGAACAGGTCGAGTCCCTGGGCGGCAAGTTCCTGGCTGTCGAGGACGAAGAGTTCAAGAACGCCCAGACTGCCGGCGGCTACGCCAAGGAGATGTCGGCGGAATACAAGGCCAAACAGGCGGCACTCGTTTCCTCCCACATCGCCAAACAGGACATCGTCATCACCACCGCCCTGATCCCGGGCCGCGCCGCGCCGATCCTGGTCACGAAAGAACAGGTCGCCAGCATGAAACCGGGCTCGGTGCTGATCGATCTGGCCGCCCCGCAAGGCGGCAATGTCGAAGGCTGCGTCGCCGATCAGATCGTCGACGTCAACGGCGTCAAAATCATCGGTTTCTCGAACATCGTAACAAACATCGCCACCGACGCCTCGGCGCTCTACGCCAAGAACCTCCAGGCCTTTGTCGGCCTGCTTGTCAACAAGGAAGGCGCATTGGCCCCCGACATGGAAGACGAGATCCTGAAAGGGTCTCTGGTCACCAACGGCGGCGCGATCGTCCATCCGGCATTGAATGCCCAAGGCCAGGGCTAGGGAGAGTACAATGGAAGTCATCTATCACCTGGCCATCTTCGTCCTGGCCATCTTCGTCGGCTACTACGTCGTGTGGAGCGTTACGCCCGCCCTGCATACGCCGCTGATGGCCGTCACCAACGCCATTTCCTCGGTGATCATTGTCGGCGCGCTGATCGCCGCCGCTGCCAGCGTCACCGAAATGAACAGCGGAATGGGCGCGTGGGTCGCCAAGGGCGCTGGCGGTCTCGCCTCGGCGCTGGCCGCCGTCAACATCTTCGGTGGCTTCATGGTCACGCGCCGGATGCTGGCCATGTACAAGAAAAAAGAAAAGAAGACTGAAGGGGGCAAGCACTAATGGAACAGCTAACTACCCTCGCCTATCTCGTTTCGGGCGTCCTGTTCATTCTTGCCCTGCGCGGCCTGTCGTCGCCTGAGACCTCGCGTCAAGGCAATCTCTACGGCATGGTCGGCATGGCTATCGCCGTCGGCGTGACCATCTTCCACCTGATGAGTGCCGGCTCGCTGGATGCAACGACCATCGTCATCATCCTGGCCGGCATCGCGGTTGGCGGCATCGCGGGCACGGTCATCGCGCAGAAGGTCTCCATGACCTCGATGCCGCAACTGGTCGCGGCCTTCCACAGCCTGGTCGGCATGGCCGCGTGCATGGTCGCCATCGGCGCCCTTTATGCCCCACGCGCCTCCGGCATCGACAATGGCCTGGACGGCATTCACACCCAGTCGATCATAGAACTGGCGCTGGGTTGCGCCATCGGCGCCATCACCTTTACCGGCTCGGTCATCGCCTTCGCCAAGCTCAACGGCAATATGTCAGGTGCGCCGATTATCCTGCCGGCGCGCCACCTGCTCAACATCGCGCTGGGCGTCGCTATCATCGGCCTGATCGTCTATATGGTCGTCAATCACGGCACGCCGGACACGCAGTGGGCGTTCTGGGGCATCTTCGGCCTGTCGCTGGTGCTCGGCATCACCCTGATCATCCCGATCGGCGGCGCCGACATGCCGGTCGTCGTGTCGATGCTCAACTCCTATTCGGGCTGGGCCGCGGCGGCGCTCGGCTTTACGCTGGAAAACATCGCCCTGATCATCACCGGCGCTCTGGTCGGCTCCTCGGGCGCGATCCTCAGCTACATCATGTGTAAGGGCATGAACCGCAGCTTCGTCAGCGTCATCCTCGGCGGTTTCGGTGGCGACGCGAGCGCGACCACTGCAGGTGGCAAGGTCGAAACCCGCCCGGTCAAGCAGGGCTCGGCCGACGACGCTGCCTTCATCATGAAGAACGCCTCCAAGGTCATCATCGTCCCGGGCTACGGCATGGCCGTCGCCCAGGCCCAGCATGCGCTCCGCGAAATGGCCGACAAGCTGAAGGAGGAAGGCGTCGAGGTGAAGTACGCCATCCATCCGGTTGCTGGCCGTATGCCCGGACACATGAACGTCCTGCTGGCCGAAGCCAATGTGCCCTACGACGAAGTTTTTGAGCTGGAAGACATCAACTCGGAATTCGCCACGGCCGATGTCGCCTTCGTCATCGGCGCCAATGACGTCACCAACCCGGCCGCCAAGACCGACCCGACCTCGGCCATCTACGGCATGCCGATCCTCGACGTCGAAAAGGCCCAGACCGTTTTGTTCGTCAAGCGCGGCATGGCGGCGGGCTATGCCGGCGTCGAAAACGAGCTCTTCTTCCGCGACAACACCATGATGCTGTTCGCCGATGCCAAGAAAATGGTCGAAGGCATCGTCAAGGGGCTGTAAGCTCGAGGCCATGTCCGAGCCCAAGACCAGACCCACCGATGTCGATCCGCGCGTCTTTGTCGAGACACAGGCGCCGGAACGGCATCGGGCGGACTCCCTGGTCCTTATCGACATGCTGGCCGACGTTACCGGTGAGCCGCCCGTCATGTGGGGCGACGCCATTGTCGGCTTTGGCCAGTACACCTACGTCAATTCCAGCAAAAAGCCGCAGACCTGGCCGCTGATCGGCTTTTCGCCGCGCAAGGGCGATATCACCCTCTACATCATGCCGGGTTTCGACGGCCTGGCAGAGCCTCTGTCACGGCTGGGCAAGCACACAACCGCCCGTTCCTGTCTTTATATTAAACGGCTGGCGGATATCGACCGGGACGTGCTGCGCGACATTCTGGCCTATGGCTACGCGACCACGAAGGCGCGCCACCCCAACTGAACTTATGCCCGGCTTATGCATTCATGCGTCATTCAGCCTTCATTTGGCACCATTGCGCCC
Organism: Asticcacaulis solisilvae; assembly: GCF_017875235.1. Taxonomy (GTDB): domain Bacteria; phylum Pseudomonadota; class Alphaproteobacteria; order Caulobacterales; family Caulobacteraceae; genus Asticcacaulis; species Asticcacaulis solisilvae_A. The sequence goes on from NZ_JAGGMI010000002.1 coordinate 548,187, forward strand.
ATATGCTAGGCAAGTGTCCTGTTTCGGGGGTGATGAAGTCGATGAGTATGAAGAAGATTGTCCTGTCCGTTGCGGCCCTGTCCGTGCTGGCCACCGGCACGCCGGCCATGGCGCAGCTCAAAGTGCCCCAGATTTCAACCGAAGGCGGCATGTCGACTTCGACGGCCGCGGCGTCCGACGCCTTTCCAGGCCTGAAGGGCTTCCTGAGCCTGCCCGCCGCCGACCGCTCTCAGATCAGCGTCTATTACGTCGCCCGCATCAAGCATGCCGACAAGTCGCAGGTGAAGGTCACTCTTATCGACGGCAACCGCCAAATTCCGCTGACCATACAGGGCGATGGCCGGATCACGCCTTTGCCGACACTTGCGCAGCTCAACAGCGGCGCCAAGGTCACCATCAGCGGGCCGCAATCGGGCTCGTATTCCATGAAGATCAAGGTGCATTCGCCCCAGCCGAATGGCCGAACCTATGATGCTGCCGGACTGGCCCTGGGTGTCCGACAGGGCAATAACGCCATAGGTAGGATCGCCGGCGCCATGTCCTTCATGGTCAAGAAACTTGACCGCGTCTATTTTGTCGGCGGCGGTTCAGGCACGGTCGAGGTCAATGGCCAGCAGAAGAGCCTGCCGCGCACTGACGGTGCGGGCGAGTATCCAGCCGGCACGCCCTACTTCGTGCCTTCGCAATTTCCGGGCGCCACGCGAATCACCCTGAGCCATGCCGCGTCGACTGCGCTGTTCGACAACCCGCCGAAATAAAATGTCGCGCTAAAGCACGCGGTTCAGATCAGGCTGGACCGCGTGTCCGGACGCTGATTATTCTGAAATAGGATCTTCGACAGCGGCGGCGACGCTGGCCGGTTCGGCTAATGGCGCGTCAGCCTTGTACGACTTCTGCACGTTGACATACATACCCAGCCAGCCGCCGCCCCAGGCGCACAGGCCGACAATCACCGGACAGACCAGGAAGATCAGCAGAGTATTGGGCTGGACGAACAGGTCGATGAGATAGAAGGCGGCCAGCAGCACGCCGGCGATCCAGCCCGGGAACTGGCCGATCTTGGCCCAGCGCACGGCGCAGTAGGCGCCGGCCGTGGTGCCAAAGGCCCATGAGACAGCGATCACCCAGAAGGACCCGATCGGATCAGTTTTCAGCAGTTCGGACTGGGCGCTGAAGTCGATGTCAGGATAGCGCGGTGCGATCGCATAGAAGACAGCCTTGGCGATCGTGTACGTCACCATGCCGATCAGAAGGCCCAGAAGTACGGCCAGAAGCACGACGAGCAGCTGACGCGTCTTCCCGTCGTTCCATTCGCCAAGCCAATCCTGGAAACGGCTCATGAAGGTCGATTGCATGGTGGGGCCCTTTTCTTCTTATGTCCCGATCTTACCGGGGTGTCCCGCACACCCGGCCCGCTAGCCCCATTATTAACATAATCTAAACGGCTGAAAAGCGTTTATCGGTTAACGGGGCGGGGGCGGCCGGCCTCGTCGATGGCGACGAAGGTGAAGCTGGCTTCGGTGACGCGCGTCTTTTCCAGGCTTTCGCGCGGGCGGCGATAGGCGTCGACCTGCAGCTTCATCGAGGTCCGGCCCGTCGAGATCAGGCGGGCATAGACGCTGACCTCGTCGCCGACGTGGACGGGCGTCAGAAAGACCATGCCGTCGACCGCGATGGTCGCCACCCGGCCGCGCGACATGCGAGAGGCGACATTGCCGGCCGCCAGGTCCATCATCGACATCAGCCAGCCGCCGAAGATATCCCCCGACGGATTGGTGTCGGCCGGCATGGCGGTCGTCAGCAGGGCCAGGTCGTTGGGATCGGGCAGGCTCGGGTCGGTCATGCGGGTCGCCAACTGGAAGTCTCCGTGCTGGAGCGATATGGCGAAAAGTGTGGAGCGGTTTTCGCCTTGAATATCGCGATAAAGCTAAGTCATGAAAAAAGCGCCGAAGGCGTGGCCTTCAGCGCTTTTATACAGATGTCCGTATCATTATGCCTTGGAAGGACGGCCGCCGGTGGCGCCACCTTCGCGCTGGATGCGCTTGCGGGCCAGCTTGCGGGCGCGGCGCACGGCTTCCGCCTGCTGGCGGGCGCGCTTTTCGGAAGGCTTTTCGTAGTGCACGTGGCGCTTCATTTCACGGAACGAGCCTTCACGCTGCATCTTCTTCTTGAGGGCCTTCAGGGCCTGGTCGACATTGTTGTCACGGACGAAAATCTGTACCAGAGGTCTCTCTCCATTCGGTCTTGTTGGCGGCCCCTTCGAGGACAGGGCCCGCGCCGCAGCCGGTCCTCTCCGCCATGGGATGTAAAAAAAGTTGAGCCCGCAAACGGAGTCTGCGGGACGATCGCACTGCCCATACATCACACCTACGCCCCTGTCCAGCCAAAGCCCACCTGAAAAAGGGAATTCGTGTCACGTTTTTTTGCAGGCGATCCTTAGCTCTGCGACAATTTGCAGGCCGACGCCCCTTGGCGGGCGCACATAGAGCGCCTATCCTATGCTTCATGAGCGCGCCCGAGCCCTTTTCCGATCTCAAAACCGCCGAAGCCCAACTGGCCCAGGCCGTCGCCGGTTTCGTGCCGGAACTGGGCCTGAACCGCATGAGCTTCCAGGCCGGTGCTAAGGCCGCGGGCCTCAGCGAAGGCGAACGCGACCTGATCGCCCCCAACGGCGCCTCCGATATCGCCGCCATATTGTGGCGCGGCCACGACGCTGTGCTGACCTCTCCCGGTGTAATGGACGCCCTCCCCGGCATGAAGATCCGCGAGAAGATCAATCATCTCCTCAACCTGCGCATCGACGCCTTTGCGCGCGACGAAAAGCTGGCGCACCGGCTGACGGGCTTCCTCATGCTGCCGACACATATCGACCTGCATCGCCGGCTGATGTGGGACACCGCCGATCTCATCTGGCGGCTGGCCGGCGACAAGGCGTTGGACGAGAACCACTATTCCAAGCGCACCATCGTTTGCGGTATCTTGGCCGCGGCCATGCTGACGCGGCTGTCGCGCGGCGCCGAAGCCCAGTCCGAGCAGATTTCGCGCAATATTGACGCGGTCATGGAATACGAGAAGTTCAAGGCCAAGATGCCGTTCAAGCCGGAATCGGCTTTCCTGCAACTGGCCGCCAGTCTCGGCAAGCTACGCTTCGGTCAAGGCCAGCCGGCGGAAACGGGGCAGTGAAGGCCGTCCGCACCCTTCTGGCCTGCCTATGGATGCTGTTCGGTATCACGGCCACGGCGCACGCCGGCATGGCCATGCCGGTCGCCGAACCGCCGTGTCACGAACAGGCCGACCACCACCAGACGCCAGAACCGAAGTCCCAGCCGACGATGATGCCGTGTTGCAGCCAGCCCGTGGTCATCGCACCCGCCGAGGTCTTTGTGCCATCCGTGGCGCGCGTCGAATATCTCAGCCTTACTCCGGCGCCGGTTCTGAAACTGTCGAGCCTGCCGCCCGTCCACGAGCCCCCGCCGCCCAAGAGCATGTGATCGCCACCTTCCCGATCACATCTTTAAGGACGCAAACCATGTCTATTTCTGTTCGGGCCGCCTCCACGGCCCTCGCGGCGCTTGCCCTGTGGCCCGCCGCCGCTTTCACGCAATCGCACGACCACCACGCGCAGGACGCCGCACCACCGGCGCAAACCGACCACGCCCACATGCACGACGCACCGAGCTCGGAATGGCGCATCCACAATCACGCCACCCTGACCCTGGCCAACAGCCATCAGTCGGGTCCGCGCGGCGGCGACAAGGCCTTCCTCGCGGGCATGGTCATGATGATGGCCAGCCGAAACTTCGGCGACCGCAACAGGCTGGAACTCGAAGCCATGCTGTCGCCCGATCCGTTCATGGGCAAGGACGGCTATCCCCTGCTGCTCCAGGCCGGAGAAACGGCCGATGGTGTTACGCACCTCGTCGACCGCCAGCATCCGCACGACCTGTTCATGGGACTGACGGCCAGGCTGACGCGCCGCTTCGACGGCGATGTCAGTGTGTTCGGCGAGGTCGGCTATCCGGGCGAGTTCGCCTTCGGCCCCACGGCCTTCATGCACCGGCCGTCAGGCGAAAACTTCCCGACCGCGCCGCTTACCCACCATTGGCTGGACAGCGGTCATATTACCTGGGGTGTCGTTACCGCCGGTGTCGCGAAAGGTCCGTTCACGCTTGAGGCGTCGCAGTTCACCGGCCGCGAACCGGACGAACAGCGCTTCGACTTCGAACGCCCGCGCCTCGATTCGACGTCGCTCAGACTGACGTGGCGGATGACGCCGGCGCTGAAAGCCCAGGCGTCGTGGGCGCGCCAGATCAGCCCGGAGGGCCTTGAGCCCGAGAAGGATCAGACCAAGCAGTCCGCGAGTGTTGAGTATGCGCGCGACTTCGAGGGGCTTGGCGGACTGCGCTCGACCCTGTCCTGGGCGCGTCGCGAGAGCGAAAACGGCCATCATGGCGACGAGAAGCCGCTGGACGGCTGGCTGTTCGAAAACACCTGGACGATCAACCCGCAGTGGATGGCTCTGGCCCGCTATGAGCGGATCCGCAGCGACGAACTGGTGCACGATGCCCACTGGGTCGCCAAGACCGAACTGGGCGGGGTGCGCACTTTCCGGATCAACGCGCAGGCCACTGTCGGCCTGGGTCTGGTCCAGCAGTTCAACACCGTGCCGGACGCCCTGAAACCGATCTATGGCAACAATCCAAGCGGCACGGTGGCTTTCATGACGCTTAAGCTGAATGCGATGCCCTAGCGCTTCGAGACATTAAGCTCCCCCTTCCGTCATTTGCTCCGCAAATGCCACCTTCCCCGTAAACGGGGAAGGAAGATACTGAATTGGCATATTTAATTCCTTCCCCGTTTACGGGGAAGGTGGACGCGAAGCGGACGGAAGGGGGATTTCCGCGCTTAGCCAAGATCTCATGTCCTAGCCCTTAAGCGCCTCAAGGCCCTCGGCGGTCATGGTCAGGTTGATCTCGGTGATCTCGACGTCGGCGACGCCGTACACCGAAAACGGGTCCAGCTTGGCCATGGCCTCCACCTCATCCCGCGTACCCTGGGCGAAGATCATACCCCCTGTGCGCGGGACCTTGCGGCCCGACGCCAGGAACATGCCGGTGCGATAGCCTTCGCGCAGCCACGTCACGTGGGCGTCGAGGTGCTTGTCGACCTCGGCTTCAGGCACCTTATAGGTCAGGGACAGTACGAACATTACGATTTGATCCGGTTGATATGGCCCATCTTGCGGCCGGGACGCGGCTCTTCCTTGCCGTAGACATAGAGGCGCGACTGCGGTTCTGCCGCCAGGGTCGGCCATTCGAGGATATCGGGGCCCAGCAGATTGGTCATTTCGACGGTACAGCGCGCTGTCGAATCGCCCAGCGGCCAGCCGGCGACGGCGCGGATATGCTGTTCGAACTGGTCGCAGACGCAGCCGTCCTGGGTCCAGTGACCGGAATTGTGGACGCGCGGTGCAATCTCGTTGAGCAGCAGGCGGTTGCCGGGCAGGACGAACAGCTCGACCGCCAGCACGCCGACATAGTCGAGACCATTCAGCACCTTGACGGCGATATCATGCGCTTCTTCCTGGACATTGAAGGGCACATCTGCCGGCGCCAGGGTGGTCGACAGGATGCCGTGCACGTGGTGGTTTTCGCCGATCGGGAAGGTCCGGATGCTGCCGTCCCAGCCACGCGCCGCCACTACCGAAATTTCGCGGACGAAATCCGCCTTTGCTTCCAGGATCGACGGCCGGCCGTTCAGCGAGGCATAGGCCTGGTCAACATCCTGCGCGGAGCGTACCCACACCTGGCCCTTGCCGTCATAACCTTCGCGCCGGGTTTTCAGCAGCGCCTGGGGCGTCGGGCTGTCGCGATAGGCCGCGGCCAGGTCGTCTAGGCTGTTGATCTCAAAGAAGTCGACCGTGCCGATTCCAGCTTCGCGGGCAAAGCGCTTTTCGAACACGCGGTCCTGGGTGATGCGCAGGGCTTTGGACGACGGCGCCACCACCGCCCCCTTCGACACCAAAAAATCGAGGCTGGTCGCGGGCACATTCTCGAACTCAAAGGTCACGACGTCACAGCCCTCGGCGAACTTGGCCAGCGCGTCTTCGTCGGAATAGGCCGCGACCTTCGAGGCCAGCGACACCTGCGCGGCCGGCGACTGCTGGTCGGGCCCAAAGGTCACGACCTTGAAGCCCAGCCGCGACGCCGCCTGCGACAACATCCGGCCCAGTTGGCCGTCGCCAAGAATGCCGATCGTCGCCCCTAATCTTAAAGGCTCCATCAGTCTTCCACCGTCTCGGGCACGCCGTCGGTCTGGGCCTGGCGCAGCGCTTCGACGCGCGCCGCCAGTTCCGCGTCATTCAACGCCAGTATCTGCGCCGCCAGGATGCCGGCATTCTTGGCGCCGGCCTCACCTGTTGCCAAAGTGCCGACGGGGATACCGCCCGGCATCTGCACGATCGACAGCAGCGAATCGATTCCCTTCAGGCCCTCTTTCAAAGGCACGGGCACGCCCAGGACTGGCAGGGTGGTCAGCGACGCCGTCATGCCCGGCAGGTGGGCCGCGCCGCCGGCGCCCGCGATGATGACCTTGAAACCCGCCGCCTTGGCGCCCTTGGCAAATTCATACATGCGGTCAGGCGTGCGGTGCGCCGAAACGACCTTCGCTTCATAGGGCACGTTCAGGCTGTCCAGGATCGCCGCCGCCGCCTTCATCACGCCCCAGTCGGATCGCGACCCCATGATGATTGCCACAGGAGGGGTTTCAGCCATCGGATATCCTTGTACGACAGGGGTGTTCGGAAAGGCGCGGAGTATAGTCACAAGCCTTCCCACTGCAAGACATGATTTGTCCTCAACTTGTGCACCGCAATGGTCACAAAATCTTGCCATTAATCGAGGTTAACGGGCCTTTCGCGACATTGCGCCACACTTTTGACTATGCTTTGATATAGCCATCGATGCGGTTGGGGATGAGCCGCGTCACATCTATCAGTTCCAGGTTTTATCGTATTGGACTCGCAACATTTCCCTGTGAGCGCGGCAACCGCCGCAAGCCTTACGCCTTCCGGTCGTCCCGAAGGTCCAAGGCCCGCGACCACGGCGTCGATGCAAAGCCTGCTGGCCCAGTATTTCGAGATACAGGAAATCGAAGCCGCCCCTGCGCCCACGCCGGAACCGCGGCTGGCCGAAACGCCGGTGATGGACATCATCGTTCCTGCCCCGCCCTCTCCCTATCCGGCAAGTCCGGCCGAAGCCTCCGTTTCCGCCGCGACCCTGGCTTTGATCGAAAACCTGAAGGCTGAAAACGCCCGCCTGAAGGCGCAACTGGAAGCGCAAGGCAAGGCGCTCAGCGATGCGCAGGCCCTGGCCGATTCGGACGTCCTGACGCCCACGCTGAACCGCCGCGCCTTCCTGCGCGAAATGCAGCGCGCCATGGCCGACTGCCGCCGCTACGACGAACAGGCCTGCCTGATCTATCTCGATATGGACGGCTTCAAGGGCATCAACGACGCCTATGGCCATGCGGCGGGCGATGCGGCCCTGATCTATGTCGCCGAAACCCTGACCGGCAGCGTGCGCGAAGGCGACAGCGTCGGCCGCATCGGCGGCGATGAGTTCGCCATCCTGCTGCGCCGCGCCGACCTCAACTCTTCGCGTATCAAGGCGCTCAAGCTCGAGGCTGAACTGGCGCTCGGCACCTTCGAGTACAAGGGGCTTTTCCTGAAAACCGGCGGCTCGTTCGGCGTGCGCGCCTTCGCCGCCCAGCCATCGGCCGAGGTCTGGCTGTCTGAAGCCGACGCCGCCATGTTCCTGGTCAAGAAATCCGCCCGGTGAGCAGCTTTCTGGCGGCCATCAGCCTGCTTGTCCCTGACTACGACGAAGCGATTGCGCATTATTGCGGGGGCATGGGCTTTGACCTGATCGAAGACACCGACCTTGGCGGTGGCAAGCGCTGGGTGCTGGTCGCACCGCCCGGGTCAAAGGAAACGCGCATGCTGCTGGCCAAGGCTTCAAAGCCGGAACAAATGGCACGCATTGGCGACCAGACCGGTGGCCGCGTCTTTCTCATCTTGCACACCGATGATTTTGACCGCGATTTTGCGCGGTTTAAGGCGGCCGGCGTGACATTCACCGAAGAACCGCGTCACGAAGCTTACGGTACGGTCTGCGTTTTCCGCGATCGTTTCGGAAATTTGTGGGACCTGTTGCAGCCCAAATGATGAAAGACCCTGCCGGGGCAGCGGGCGCCGCCCCGGCCTTACGGGTCACATCTGCGCCACCACGGGAACGGGGGCGGCGGTGTCGGGTTGGCTCATCCAGGATACGGCGGTCAGCGCGGCAACAAGGGCAATCACCGCCGCAATCGCAGGTACAATAGGAACGGAAGTGCGCATAATCGAAGCTCCGGTAAGGACCTGGAATTCACATCGGACTTGCGCGAAACCGGGTCCGCGAACACCATCAGAATGGCCCGGCGCGGATAAATAGGCGCTGCCTTTGCGGCGGCACGATTGTAAGAATCCTGGAAAGAAGGACTCTTAAAAGGAGAAAAGACGGCGATGCTCGTCTATGGCGAACGAGTCGGTCATGCCGGCGATATAGTCGCAGATAACCCGCGCCCGCGCCGTTTCCGAATCCTTTGAACACACCAGTTGAAACCATTCGGTCGGCAGGGTGTCGGGCTCTTCCAGGAAAAGATGGAACATGGCGTTCAGCGTTCGCTTGGCGTAGGAACGCGTGCGGTTAAGCTTGTAGTGCTTATACATGCGCTCGAACAGGAAGCCGCGCAGGCGCGACAGGTCGTCGTAAACGCCCTTCGAAAACTGGACCATCTGGCGCCGGGCGGATCGCACGTCCTCGGGCGCGACGATCCTGTCCTCGCTCATCCGCTTTTCGGTTTCAGCCAGGACGTCGTCGATCATGGTTCCGATCATGCGCCGCACCGCTTCCAGTCGCAGCATGCGGTCATTCAGCGACGGCCAGTCCTTTTGCACCGAACGGATCGCCGGGCCGATCATCGGCACGTCGAGCAGGTCGTTGATGGTGAAGAGCTCGGCGCGCAGGCCGTCATCGACATCGTGATTGTTGTAGGCGATGTCATCGGCAATGGCCGCCACTTGCGCCTCCAGCGAGGCGAAGGTGTCGGGGCGCAAATCCCACATGGCGTTGAAATCGGTGATCGATTTCCACGACGGCTCGGACAGGTGGTGGCTGACCGGACCGTTATGCTTGATAATGCCCTCCAGCGTTTCCCAAGTCAGGTTCAGCCCGTCCCACGCCGGATAGCGTACCTCGAGCTTGGTGATGATGCGGAAGGTCTGGACGTTATGATCGAAGCCGCCCCACGGCGTCATGCACTTGTGCAGTTCGTCCTCGCCGGCGTGGCCGAACGGCGGGTGGCCCAGGTCGTGCGACAGGGCGATGGTTTCGGCGAGATCGACATCGAGATTGAGCGAATGGGCCAGGGAGCGGGCGATCTGCGCGACTTCGAGGCTATGCGTCAGCCGGGTGCGGAAATAGTCGCCCTCATTGGCGACAAAGACCTGGGTCTTGCCCTTCAGGCGGCGGAAGGCGGTCGAATGGATGATCCGGTCGCGATCCCGGGCAAAGGCCGTTCGCCGCGAAGCTTCGCCTTCGGCGTGGAGACGGCCGAGGCTTTGGGTCACGTCGGAAGCATAGCTTGCCAGGGTCATGGAAATATCCGCGATGAAAGATCAGCCGGTCTATACTATAAACCGTAACAACCATCTAAAAAATTGCCGGATTTCAGTCTGTTTTGCGCCCAAGGGGGCTGATTTTGCCGACAAATGCCTCCATATTGGCGGGCATGAGCCACAACATCACCCTGACCGCCGCCGCCGCGCGCCACATCAACCGCCTGAGCCAGGACGCCGGCCACCCCGTCATGCTGCGTGTCATCGTCGAAGGCGGCGGCTGTTCGGGTTTCCAGTACAAGCTCGACCTGGTCAACGAAAAACAGCCGGACGAGAGCGAGATCAGTTTCGACGGCGCCACGGCGCTCGTCGATGAGATATCGGCGCCGCTCATGGCCGGCTCGATGATCGACTATGTCGAGGAACTGGTGGGATCTCAGTTCAAGATTCTCAATCCGCTGGCGACGGCATCCTGCGGCTGCGGAACGAGTTTCTCGCTCTAGGTTTTCTCTCTGGGCTTGCTCGAATCCAGCGGCCGCTTTACAGCTTTGGCCATGAAACTCGCGACCTGGAACGTCAACTCCGTCAATGCCCGGCTGCCGCTGCTTCTTGAGTGGTTCCGCGACGCCGCGCCCGATGTCTGCGCCCTGCAGGAAATCAAGTGCATCGACGAGAAGTTCCCGTACGAGGCCTTTGAATCGCTGGGCTATAACTGCGCCGTCCATGGCCAGAAGACATGGAATGGCGTCGCCATCCTGTCGAAATTCCCATTGAGCGATGTGACCAAAGGATTGCCCGGCGACGAGACGGACGAGCAGTCGCGCTATATCGAAGCCGTCGTCGAGGCCCCCAGGCCGATCCGTTTCGTCGGCATATATCTGCCGAACGGCAATCCGCTCGGCACCGACAAGTATGCCTATAAGCTCGGCTGGCTGAAGCGCCTGCATACGCGCGCTGCCGAGCTTCTGGCCTTCGAGGAAGCCACCGTCATCACCGGCGATTTCAACATCATCCCGGCCAAGGACGATTGCTGGAAGGAAAGCGTCTGGCTCGACGACGCGCTTTATCAGCCGGCCGTCCGCCAGGCCTATCAGGGCCTGAAGAACCTCGGCTATACCGACGCCTTCGAGGCCATTCAGCCGGACGGCAACCGCTACACCTTCTGGGACTACCAGGCAGGCGCCTGGCAGAAGAATGAAGGCATCCGCATCGATCACCACCTGCTGTCGCCCCAGGCTGCCGACCGGTTGACGGGGTTCACGATTCACAAGGACACGCGTGGCCGCACGCACGACGAAGCGAAACCGTCCGATCACGTCCCGGTCGAAATCGAAATAACAACGGAATATTAACCGCTTGCCTGCAAGCTTAAAGCTTTCTTAGCCATAATCAGGCGTAAAGCTTTCATGGCCCATGCTGCGCGTATCCTTCTCTACTTCCTGTTTGCCGGGATCGGCCTGACCCTGATCGCGTCCGGCCTGATGTGGTGGTTCGAAGCCTCCCGCCGCCTGTCGCGCGCCCTGCATTCCGCCCTCGGCAAGACTGCCGACGCCGTCATCTTCGACCTCAGCGGCAAGAAGGCGGCGGGCCTCGATTTCACCGCCGGCGACCTCGCCATCCTGTGGGACACTGGCGCGCATGGCCTGGTGTTCGCATTTGATGAGATCGAAGGCGCCGAACTGATCGTCGATGAGCGTGTCGTGGCGCGCGCCCAGCGCGGTGAACCGCGCCGGCTGCTCGACGAAAACCACGCCAATGCCTCGCGCGTCATCCTGCGGCTGATGTTCGACCACGTCGAAACGCCGGAGATTGAAATCACGCTTTACGGCGACATTACCCAGAACCCGGTCCACGCCAAGACGGCCGCCGAGGCCGTACGCCTGGGCCGCAAATGGCTGTCGCACGTCGACGCCGTTATCAAGCGCATGCCCCAGCCGGTCGAGGCCGCACCATCTCCACCGGTGGAAAAGCCGCAGTCCGCTCCGGCCGTGGCGGCGCGCCCCGTCCCGGAAACGCCTTCGGACATCCCGCCGTGGGAGGACGACGACAGCCTGATGGACGACGACACAGCCTACGCCCACATGCGCGCCTGATCGGCGAATGCGCAAAAATTCGCCTGTCAGCGTTGCGGCACTGAAACCACAATTTGCATGAAAATAGGGACTTACCCCCTGTTTTATGCGGGTTCCGGCTAATTTGGGCGTTGCCCTCTTAACCTCGCTGGTAATGTGTGGTTAATATGTGGCGGTGCCATTTGCAGCAGAGTCCGAATCTTGCCGACATTCTTGCCAGCCCTGATTATTCTGTCCGCTGCCGTGCTGGCCATCCTGTTCATTTTGTACAGGATCTATGAAACGCGTGTCGAACAGCCCAAGAAGCTCGAGGACGAGGTCAAGGAAGCCCTGGCCGGCGCCCGCCCCGAGGTCGAATCGATCGAGCCCGTGCGCCGCGCCGCCTGCGCCATCTCGTACGCCGCCAACAAGATCGTCATCGTCCGCGATTTCGGCAAGAAGCCGACGCGCATCTACACGATCGGCGACCTGTTCGGCCTGGAAGTCTTCGTCGATGGCAAGGTCTTCGCCCGCGTCGTCCGCGCCGGCTCGAACAAGCCGCTGGATACAGGGTCCTACAAGGCCGTCGATGACATCGATCCGAATGTCCAGACCGTGGTGATGCGCCTGGTCTTCGACGATCCGTCGCACCCGGACTATGAGCTCAAGCTGTGGGACCCGAACGATGCCCTGACCGCCCGCGCCGAAGGTCCGCGCGCCGCGCTCGTCACCGCGCGCAAGTGGTTCTACCACGTCGAAGCCATCCTGCGCCGTCCGGCCCCCAGTGAACTGCGCGCACCGGCCCCCTTTGCCCCGGCGCCCGAACCCGCCAAGGTTGCGGCAGCCGCGGCGCCGGCCGCCATTCCCGCGCCGGCGCCCGCTATTCCCGCTCCGGCGCCGGCGGCTCCGCCCAAGCCCGATGGCGACGTCCTGAACGCGCCGCTCATTCCGTACATCTAAGTCACCCATGTGGACCTTAGCGCTCGCCTGCGCCTTCTTCCTGTGCATCCACCTGATGATCAGCGGCACCACGCTGAAAGAGCAGCTTATTGGCGGCATCGGCAAGATTGCCTACTACACCCTCTTCAGCCTGTTCTCGATCGTCGGCCTGATGTGGATGAGCGTGGCGTTCGTCATCGCGCTCGGCAATCATGACGGCCTGAACCATACCTTCTGGACCGCGCCCCTGTTCCTGCGCATCCTGGCCCTCGTCGGCAATTTCCTGGCCTTTCTCCTGATCGTACTGGGCGTGCTCAGCCCATCGCCCAGCAACCTCCTTTCCTTGCGCGGCCTGCCGGAAAAGCCGGTCTACGGCATTATCCGCGTCTCGCGCCATCCGATCCTGGCCGGCATCGGCCTGTGGGCTCTGATCCATCTGATCTGTAACGGCAATCTGGCCAGCTGGGTCTTTTTCGGCTCCATCCTGGCCGTGTGCGCGCTGGGCGCCAACAATATCGACCGCAAGCGTGAAGCCCAGTTCGGCGAGGTCTACCGCCTGCTGAAAAAACGCACCTCGATCGTGCCGTTCGTCGCCATCATCGAGGGCCGGACGGCCTTCGTGCCCGATGAACTGGGCTATGCGCGCATGTTCCTGGCAGCCTCGACCTTCGCCGTGTTCGCGGTTTTGCACGAACTATTGTTTGGTGCCCGCGCTTTGTGACGCATTTACAATAATTTTACCCAAGCCTTGACGGGACTTGCCGTGTCGGGGATAACTTTGGGGAAGGCCGCTCGCGGGCGGTTTTTAAAGCATCCGGTAAACCGGACAGGTGGGGTGTAAGAAGCGTCGGCCATGAAGCTGTCAGCATTGACATTACTGTTGTTCTTCGTGTCCGTGGCGCTCGTCATGGCCAGCGTGGTCGGCTATTTCCGCCCCCTGCCCTACGTCACCGAATACCGCTACTGGCTGGCGCTCGGTGGCTACGGCATCCTGGCTTTCGGCATTATCTTCAAAGGCCACTCGCATTAGCGAAGCCTGCGAGGCGTTTTAACGAACGCCTGCGCTACTCAGCCTCGACCGGCTCTTCCACCGCCTCATCGATCGCCAACGCCAGGCTCAGCGCCGCCAGCGCTTCCTCGCCCGTACACAGCGGGCGTTCGCGGCGGCCCTGGACGGTTTCCAGGAAACGATAGACGCTGGTCCCCAGCGGATCCTTGGCAATGACCGCTTCCGAGAACTCGGCATTGAGCGCGAAGGGCGTCGTATTTTCGAAGGTGCGGTTGAGGAAGTCGATCGAGACTTCACCGCTGGGGTAGACGATCCGCATGGTACGTTCACGGGCTTCAGCCATGCGCGACGCCTTGAACGAGGCGGTCGAGCCATTCTCGAAGGTCAGTTCCGCGATCACTTCATCGGCGCCGGCGGCGCTGTATCCCTGTTCTTCACGGCGACGCGCCGAGGCGTCGAGACCGCCCGGTTCGCTGCCCGACAGGCTGAGCGCCAGGTCGAGGTCGTGGATCATGAGGTCGAGCACAACCGAAACATCGAGATTGCGTGTCGACGCCGTGCCGTTGCGGACAGCTTCCAGGCGCGTCGGACGCTCTGTCACGTCATAAAGCCCCATGGCTTCGAACACGCTGCGCTCCTGGTGGCCACAAGCCAGCACCAGGCCTTTCGCCTCCGCCAGCTCCACCATGCGGTCACCATCTTCAGTAGAGGTCGCCAACGGCTTTTCGCTGTAGACATGAACCCCGGCATTCAGCGCCTTAAGCGCGATACCAGCGTGCGCGAAAGCCGGCGTAGCGACCGTCAGCACATCCAGCCGGCTCAGGAAATCGTCGAATTGGTCGCCGTAAAACGCTTTGACGCCATAGCCATCGGCCAGGCCCTCGGCACGATCCTTGTCGAGGTCATAGATGCCGACGAACTCGACCGGAATGCCGGATTCGGGGGCCTGACGGTATTTGTTGGCATGGTAGCCGCCGAAAACACCGGCGCCGGCGACGCCTACCCGCAAAAGCTTCGACATGACCGCCTCCTGTTACCGTTCGACGAGGGGTTGTAGACCGGTTCGCGCCAGAACGAAAATGACTTTTTGGAAATTATACCCAAGGATATCGAGACGATATCATGTGCACAGCCGCGTGATCTTCGCACAAAGCGCTTTCGCGCCCGCAACCGCCGCGTTAAAAGCGACGCCACCTTGACCGCTCAGGCTTGCGCTTGGGCGGTAAGCTGTTCCGGACGCTATTTTGGAGACTGCCGTGAAACGTCTTTTCGGCGCTTATGTGATTGTCGACTACAGTGCCGCCGAAGGCAAGAAAACGGGCGAGTCCTCGGTATGGATCGGCGTCATGAAACGCGACGTGCGTTTCCGTCTGTCCTACGAGACGCATAATCCGGCGACGCGCGCCGAAGCCCTCACCCTGCTGCGCTCCATCCTGGCCGACCTCCACAAGCGCGGCGACCGCATTCTGCTGGGCGTGGCGTTCGCGCTCGGCTTTCCGCGCGGCACGGTCAGCCGCCTCGAACTCAAGGGAACGCCGTGGCAGGCCATGCGCACCTTTCTTGTCCAGAACGTCGTCGACAAGGCTGACAACAGCAATAACCGCTTTCAGGTCGCCGCCAAGATGAACCGGCTGATGACCGACGAGGCCTGGCCATTCTGGGGCTGTCCCAAGAACGCCGCGCAGAAGTGGTTGTCGACGTTGAAGCCCGACTCGTTTGGCGATTTTCCCGAATTCCGCCTGACCGAGGACGCGGCGCGTAAACAGGTGAAAAAGACCGCCCAGCCGAAAAGCCTGTGGCAGATGCACGGCGCCGGCGTGGTCGGCGGCCAGGCCATGTTGGGCATCACGGCGACCAAGTCGGTCATGGATACGTTGGGTGAAACCGCGCGGCTGTGGCCCTTCGAAACCGGATTCGGCGCTCTGACGGAAGACTCGCTGGAGGGCATCAAGACGATAGTCGCCGAAGTCTACCCACCTCTTTTCGAAGGCGAAGGCGCGTCCGGCGAAGTCAAGGACGCCGTCCAGGTGCGCTTGACGGCCGAAGCGCTGGCCGACAAGGACGACAAGGGCGAATTGGCCGCCCTGTTCGGTGCACCCAAGGACCTGGGTAAGGCCGACGCCGACATCGCCGCCACCGAGGAAGGTTGGATTCTCGGCGTCTGAACAGGCAGATTCTATTTGGTCGCGATATTTAGCCAAAAACCGCTGCACACTTTTTGCCATATCGCTTACCGTGACGGCATGAAAAGCTTCGCCGTCTATCTCCTCGCCGCCATCGCCGAAATCGCCGGCTGCTACAGCCTGTGGGCCGTGCTCAAGCTCGGCAAGCCGGCCTGGTGGCTGGCGCCGGGTGCGCTGTCGCTCTGCCTGTTCGCCTGGCTCTTGACACTGGTCGACAGCACCGCCGCCGGACGCGCCTATGCCGCTTACGGCGCCATCTATATCGCGGCGTCGCTTTCCTGGATGTGGTGGGTCGAAAAACAGCCACCCGACGCCTGGGATGCCGGCGGACTGGTGCTTTGCCTGATCGGTTCGGCGGCCATCCTGTACGGCCGCAAGCTTATTCAATTCTGAATTTCTAGAATCAAATTACTTCTGAAATGTCAGAATTATTGCGCCGCGCGGCCTTGCGATCCAGCCACATAAATCGCGCCACCAGCAGAGTGGCCGACATCCAGCTCGCTATCGCGCAAGCATAGATAAGCCCTGGCACCCCAATGCCGAAATGCAGCGAGAACAGGTAGCCCAGCGGCAGCATGATCAGGCCGTAGGAGATGTAGTGCAGCACCGGCGCCACCAGCACGTCCTGACGCGCGCGCAGGGCCTGGGCCGCCACGACCTGTATGCCGTCCGGAATGAAGAACAGGCACGCCAGCAACAGCGCGGCCTGGACGCCGGTGCGCAAGGCCGCTTCCGATGTATAGCCGGCCGCCAGCCATTGCGATCCGATCAGCACGGTAACGCAGACCGCCATCATGAAGGCGGCCGCCGAGATAAAACTCACCCGGCCCGTGCGCGCAATGCCACGCGGATCATCGGCGCCGTAGGCCCGGCCGACCAGGACCGAGCAGCCAATGGCCAGCCCCATGGGCACCATGAAGACGATGCTGGCGAAGTTGAGCACGATCGCCCAGACGGCGACCGCCTCTTCGGACATCCGGCCGGCAAAGACCGTCATGCCGGCAAAGGCAGCAACTTCGATGAAGTAGGATGCGCCGGCGGCGTAGCCGATCTGACGCTGCTCACGCGCGCCCTGCGGGTCGGGCGCGTGGCGGTCCAGCAGTCGCAGCGGCTTTACCTCCTTCAACGTGAACAGGTAGACGACTAGCCCCAAAGTCACCAGACCGCGCGCAACGAGCGTCGAAATGGCCGCCCCCATGGCGCCGTCACTGTCGATCCCCGGTAGCCGGACGATGCCCGGCACCAGCACCAGCAGGAGTGCGACATTGACGACATTGCCGGCCCAGGTGAAAACCATGCCCGGCCGCGTCCTGCCTAATCCTTCGAGAAATTCGGAAACGGCGACCGCCACCATGTAAAACGGCATGCTGAGCGCAAAGACCAGCAGTGGTCCGGCGGCGCCCGTCGCGATCCCTGACTTGACGGTGGCCTTCAGCATGGATGGGCCAGCCAGGAGCAGCAGGATCATCGAACCCACGCCCAGGATAAGGGCATAGACCATGCCGCGCTGAAAGGTTCCGCCGATACGGTGCTGCTCGTCGCCGCCGACGAAATGGGCGGTCTTGACCTGGATGCCGACCAGCAGGCCGATCGAGGTCACCAGAAAGATGCTCGTCGGCGCCCAGGCCAGAGAGTGAAACCCCAACTCCGCCGACGAAAAATGTCCGACCACCAGCGTGTCCATCAGCCCCATCAGCATGAAGCCCAGGCGTGACAGGACGACCGGCCACGACAGACGGTAAAGGGCGGCATAAGCCGCCCTTGTCTCAGGGGTCAATTGTGATCTCAATCGCAACATGGAGCCTCCTGTACCGGAGTTCCCTCGCCCGAGCAACCGACAGGTTACGGCAGCAACGTTTCGGCCTTCAGCTCTTTCAGCAGGAAGGCAATATATTCCGCCTGCTCTTCGTAGGCGCGGTAGCGGCCCGACTTGCCGCCGTGGCCGGCCTCCATGTTGACCCGGAACAGCAAGGGATTGCTGTCGGTCTTCTTTGCCCGCAGACGCGCCACCCACTTGGCCGGCTCATAGTACTGCACCTGGCTGTCCCACAGGCCGGTCGAGACATAGGTCGCCGGATAGGCCTGCGCCTTGATGTTGTCGTAGGGCGAATAGCTCAGCATGTAGTCGTAGAAGGCCTTCTGCTCCGGATTGCCCCACTCGTCATATTCGTTGGTTGTCAAAGGAATGCTGGCGTCGAGCATGGTTGTCACGACATCGACAAACGGCACGCGTGTGACGATGACACTATAGTCCTGCGGCGCCATGTTCATGATGCCGCCCATCAGCAGGCCGCCCGCCGAACCACCATTAGCCGAGACGCGGTCCTTGGCAGCGTATTTCTGGGCCACCAGCCCGCGCGTCACATCGATGAAGTCGGTGAAGCTGTTTGTCTTATTCATCAGCCGGCCGCCGTCGTACCAGTCGCGGCCCATCTCCTGACCGCCGCGAATATGAGCGATGGCCACGACCATGCCGCGATCCATCAGGCTGACCCAGGTCTGGCGGAAGATCGGATCGGAAGACGAACCATAAGAGCCGTAGCCGTATTGGAAGAGTGCGGCCTTGCCGTCCTTTTTGAAGCCTTTGCGATAGGCCACCGACACCGGCACCTTGACGCCATCGCGCGCTGTCACCCAGACGCGCTCGGTGGCGTATTTCGATGCGTCATAGCCCGGCACCGGCTGGACCTTGAGCGTACGGCGCTCGCCCGTCTTTACATTGGTCTCGTAGACGGTCTCTGGCGTGGTGAGTGAGCCGTAGGTATAGCGCAGCCAATCGGTGTCTGCCTCTTCATTGGTCCCGAAGCCCATTACATAGGCCGGCTCGTCGCTGGCGACCGGCATCGACTTGCCAGCCGAATCCAGAACGCGCAGGCGCTTATTGCCTCCGACCCGCTCCTCAATGGCGACAAAGCCCTTGAACGGCCGGAAGTCCTCGATGAAGTAATCCTTGCTGGCCGGCACCAGATCGGCCCACAGGCTGCGATCGCCCAAGGGCTTGTCATCGGCCAGGGTAACGATGCGGTGGTTTTTGGCCTGCCAGTTTGTCTGAATGACCCAGCGGCCATTGACGTGGTCGGCGCGATAGAGGTGATCGCGTTCGCGTGGGGCGATCAGCTTGAAATCGCCGCCGTCGGCCGGAGCACAGCGCTGTTCTTCGGAAACCGTCGAGTGCAAGTAGATGCAGATATATTTATCCGAGGTCGTCTTCATCACCGAGACGTAGAAGCTGTCATCTGCCTCCTCATAGACCAGCTTGTCCGTCGCCGGCGCCTGGCCCAGCACGTGCGACTTGATACGCTTGGACAGCAGGGTCACCGGATCCTTGTCGACATAGAAGATGGTCTTGTTGTCGTCGGCCCACACAAGACCCTGGATATTGGTAACGCCCGTTTCAGTGACCGTGCCGGTGCTCAAATCCTTGACCTTCAACACATACTGGCCGCGACCGACCGTGTCCTCCATCCAGGCAACCTTAGCGTTATCCGGACTCACTTCGGAAGCGCCGATACGAAAGAAGCCCTTGCCTTCGGCCATGGCGTTCTGGTCGAAGATGATCTCCTCGGGTGCCGTCATCTCACCCTTGCGGCGGGCGCCGACGGGATAGTTCTTGCCGGCTTCAAAGCGCGAATAATACCAATAGCCGTTCTTGCGATAGGGCACGCTGACATCATCGGGCGCCAGCCGGCCGGTGATCTCCTTGTAGATCGTATCGCGCAGTGGCCCATTGGCCGCGACCATGGCGTCGGTATAGGCGTTCTCAGCCTTGAGGTAATCAAGCATGGCCGGGTCTTTGCGCGCATCGTCGCGCAGCCAGTAATATTCGTCGTCGCGCTTGGCGCCATGTGGCGAGGTGACGACGAAGGCCCGCTTCTCCGCTACCGGCGGCTTGGGCGTCTCCGCCACGGCAGCAGAAGAAAAAGCCAACGCGGCAAGAGCGAAAATACTGGCGCCAAAATGCATGAAAGCCCCCGATGAAAGTTTCATCGGAGACTTACATGGTTTCTCAGTGCGGTAAAGGCGTCTTAGGCTGCCTTGACCGACTTGTCTTTCAGCGCATGCAGCCGCTCGGCGACGAGGAAGCTGAGTTCCAGCGCCTGGTCAGCGTTGAGACGCGGATCGCAGTGCGTGTGGTAGCGGTCCTGCAGGTCCTCTTCGGAAAGAGCAAACGCGCCGCCGGTGCATTCGGTGACGTTCTGCCCCGTCATTTCCAGGTGCATGCCACCCGGGTGAACGCCTTCGGACGCCGCGATATCGACGAACGAGCGGACTTCCGACAGGATGCGGTCGAAGGGCCGCGTCTTGTAGCCATTGGCCGCCTTGACGACATTGCCGTGCATGGGGTCGATCGACCACACCACCGGCACGCCGTGCTTGTGCGTCGCCGCCATCAGCCTGGGCAGGCGCTCAGCGATCTTGTCCGAACCGAAACGGCCGATCAGGGTCAGGCGCCCCGGGATGGCGTTGGGGTTCAGCGTGTCGATCAGGCGCAGCAGCTCGTCGGGCTCGAGCGTCGGACCGCACTTGACGCCGATCGGGTTGTTGATGCCCTTCATGAAGTCAACGTGGGCGCCGTCAAGCTGACGCGTGCGCTCGCCGATCCACAGCATGTGCGCCGAGGTGTCGTACCAGTCGCCCGTGGTGGAATCGACGCGGGTCATCGCCTGTTCGAAGTTCAGCAGCAGCGCTTCATGGCTGGTGAAGACATCGACCTGGCGGATCTGCGGGTGGCTTTCCGGCGTCACACCGATGGCGGACATGAAGCTCAGGGTTTCTGAGATCTTTTCGGCCAGGGCGCGATAACGCTCGCCCTGCGGAGACGACACGAAGCCCAGCGTCCACTTGTGAATGTTGTACAGGTCGGCATAGCCACCGTTCGCGAAGGCGCGCAAAAGGTTCAGCGTCGCCGACGACTGATGGTAGCCCTTGATGAGGCGCTGCGGGTCCGGCAGGCGCGACTCCGGCGTGAAGTCCATGCCGTTGATATTGTCGCCGCGATAGCTGGGAAGCGTTACGCCGTCGATCGTTTCGACAGGCGACGAGCGCGGCTTGCCGAACTGGCCGGCGATACGGCCAACCTTGACCACCGGACGGCCGCCGGCAAAGGTCAGCACGACCGCCATCTGAAGGATCAGACGGAAGGTATCGCGGATATTGTCGGCCGAAAATTCCTTGAAGCTTTCGGCGCAATCGCCGCCTTGCAACAGGAAACCATTGCCGTTGGCGACATTGCCGAGCGCGGCGGTCAGGCGACGCGCTTCACCGGCGAAGACCAGAGGCGGCAGGCGCGTCAGTTCGTCTTCGGCATCACTCAGGGCCTGCGCATCCGGGTAATCGTTCGGAATGTGCAGGGCTGGCTTGGAACGCCAGTCTTTGGGGGACCATACTTTGCTCATGGACGGTATTTAAACGCTTCGCGCTGCAAACTCAACGGGCCAGTCGAGCAATATTTTCAGGCTCTACTGAAAAATGCTGTAAAGTCACGGCCTTATAGTTGTAACAGCAACTATCCCATCCTGTTTTACGGCCTTGATCACCAGTATGGCCACCACCAGCACCATTGCGCCCAGGCAGATCAGCCACGCCTTCCACATGCCATAGCTCAGGGTGTTGAGGGTGAAATAGGCGGTGGCGGCGGCCAGCATGTACGGCCGCGCCTTCTGTTCGGCCGTCAGCTCTTCGACCGCACCGCTGGAAATCGCCGACAACTCGACGAACCCGTTGCTTTGGGACACGGCCGTCGCATTCTTCGGCGCCATGAACCAGAAGATGCTCCCCCACATGGCCGCCAGCAGCAACAGGCCCGGTATGCCCAGCTCCAGCCAGGCTTGGAGCGACATGTTGTGCGGATGCAGCGGAATGATCGGCTCGAAATAGCGCGTCGCTTCGTAGCCCCAGCCCCATACCGGCTTTTCCAGCGAGCGTTCGAGCGCATAGGTCCAGATTTCGATCCGGTGCGCCCAGGAACGCGGCACACGGTCGTGGATCTGCGTCGCCAGGCCGGTTGTGACCAGCCATTGAATCAACAGCGGAAAACCCAGGACGACTATGCCCGCGATCACCGCCGCCACGCGCTCCGGCAGGATGGCCTTGCGCGTCAACCCCGCCGGCCAGTAGCGGGCGGCAAAGAAGGCAACGGCGCTGACCGCCAGGACGACGATGTGGGCATTGCTGTCGACGACAAAGCCGCCCAGTACAATAGCCACCACGGCAGCGCCCACGCCTGCGATCCACCGCCGCTGCATGGCCAGGAAGGCCAGCGGCCAGAACAGCATCAGCAGGACCAGGTTCAGATTCGAGCTTTCGACGATCAGCATTTCCGGCCGGGCATTGCCGAAAAAACGCTGGTTCATACCGTTGCGCATGGCCAGGTTGCCCAGGCAGTCAAGAAGCTGTATGGCGACCAAACCGATAAATATCCAGGCGATGAAGACGGCGACGCGCTGCCCCCGGGCTGTACTCACCCGCCAGGCGACAAAGATGAAGGCCCAGGTCGTGAACCAGCTGATCAACGGCGCCTGGAAGTAGCGCGTCGACGTCCAGTAGGCGTCGCCCAGGCTCTTGCCCGCCAGCAGCAGGTCGACAAAGTCCGACCGCAGAAAGGCGAACACCAGGATAGCCAGGGTTAACCCAGCCACCGGCCAGAAGCTGTGAATCGCGGCTCCCTTTTTCAGTGACAGGTAGCCGAGGCTGCACAGGCCCGCGATAAACATCGCCGCCGGGATGACGCCCGACGGCGCGAAATAGGCAAACACGACAAACCAGATGAAGAAGTTGACCAGGACGCCTTCGGCATAGCCGGCGCGGAATTTCTGCCAAAAGTCAGCCAGTTTGGGCGGCAAGGTCCCAAGAACGCTCATAGGCGCTTATCCTTGATGGTCACGAGTTCTTCGGCAGCGGTCGGATGGACGGCGCAGGTGGCATCCCACTGCGCCTTGGTCAGCTTCGCCTTGACGGCAATGCCTGCCAGCTGGATGACTTCACCGGCATCGCCGCCGATAATGTGGCACCCCAGCACGACATCGCTCTCAGCGTCAACGATCAGCTTCATCAACACGCGGCTTTCACCGCCAGTGAAGGCCGTCTTCATCATGCGGAACTTCGTCGCATAGACGTCGAACTTGATGCCCTTTTCCTTGGCCTGGTCTTCGCTCAGGCCCACCGTGCCGATCTGCGGCTGTGAGAAGACGGCCGTCGGCACATTCTCATAGTCGTAGGCGGTCGGATTGTCCTTGAAGGCCGTTTCCACAAAGGCGACGGCTTCGCGGATGGCCACCGGCGTCAGGTTCAGCCGGTTGGTGACATCGCCGATGGCGTAGATGTGCGGATGCTTGGTGCGCGAAAACGCATCGACGGGAATTGCGCCGTGAACGTCGGGCGTGATGTCGAGCGCTGCCAGGTTCAGGCCCTCGGTCTTCGGCTTGCGGCCCGAAGCGTACATGATCTGCTCGGTGCGGAAGAATTCGCCGTTGTTGAGATGAACGACGATTTCGTCGCCTTCCTTGTGCAGCTTGATCGGATCCACCTGACACATGATGTTGATGCCGCGCAGGCGCATCTCGGCGGTCAGGTGATCGCGGACCTCGCTATCGAAGCCGCGCAGGATCTTCTCGCCACGGTACATCAGCGTCACCTCGACGCCGAGACCGTGCATGACGCCGGCGAACTCGACCGCGATATAACCGCCGCCAACAATGACCATGCGCTTAGGCAGCTTCGGCAGCTTGAACATATCGTTCGACGTCAGGGCGTGTTCGGCGACGCCCGGACAGTGCTGCGGCAGGAAGGGCCACCCGCCGACCGCGATCAGGATGGTCTTCGCCGTCACTTCGCGATACTCACCGGCGTGGGTGTTCATCGCGATGGTGTGTTCGTCCTTGAAGCTGGCGTGGGCGGCGATGATCTCGGCGCCGGCACGGGCCAGGTTCGAACCATAGATGCCTGACAGGCGCGTCAGTTCGGCTTCCTGGTGGTTGCGGTACTTCGGCCAATCGAAGGCGCCGAGTTCGACATCCCAGCCGAAGCCACGCGCGTACTCCACCTGCTCGGGCACTTCAGACGCATAGACCATGAACTTCTTGGGGACGCAGCCGCGCAGCACGCAGGTGCCACCCGGCCGGTCTTCTTCGGCGACCGCGACCTTCAGGCCCAGATTGGCCGCCAGCCTGGCGGCGCGCACGCCCCCGGATCCCGCCCCGATGACAAACAGATCGTAATCGTACTCAGCCATTACATTCAGCCCTTCGCGCCCCGGCGCATGATCCTCTTACGGATATATGGTCTTCACGCCGTTTTCGGTACCCAGGAGCGCGACTTCGGCCAGGTCGAGGAAGAAGCCGTGGTCGACGACGCCAGTCAGCGACTTCAGGGCGTTGGCCAGGGCCGCCGGCTCCTCGACCCGCCCGCAAGCAATATCGAAGATCAGGTTGCCGCCATCGGTCAGGAAGGGCTTGCCGTCCCGCTTGCGCATTACCGGCATCATGGCGATGTCGAATTCCTGCAAGACGTCGCCGATCCGGTTGACCGTGCCCTTGTAGGCAAACGGCTCGACCTCGACCGGCAGCGGAAACTTGCCAAGCGTCGCGACATGCTTACCGGCGTCGGCGATGACCACGCAAGTCTTAGCCTGTTCCCAGATCAGCTTTTCGCGCAGCAAGGCACCGCCGCCGCCCTTGATCAGCGCAAGGCCCTCACCGATCTCGTCCGCGCCGTCGACGCAGACATCAAGCGTGCCGACATCGTTGATATCGAGGATGGTCAGGCCCAGGCTCTGCGCCAGTTGCGTCGTCTGCACCGAGGTCGAGACCAGGGTCAGTTTCTTCCCGGCCTTCACTTCACGGGCAATCGCCTTGACGAAATAGGCGGCCGTCGAGCCTGTGCCGAGACCGACTTTCATGCCGTCCTTGACATACTGGAGGGCCGCTTCGCCCACCGCTTCTTTTTGTTCGTCTGCCGTCATGTCTTGCTCGCTGCCTTTTCGGCGGATTTTGTGTCACGGAAGGCCTTCGCCCAGCCCGGCTTGTCGGTCTGTTGCGCGCGGCCGAAAGCCAGAGCGTCGGCCGGCACGTCGCGCGTGATGACCGAGCCCGAGGCCGTCATCGCGCCATCGCCAACTGTCACCGGCGCGACCAACGCGGAGTTCGAACCTATAAAGGCGCGCTCACCGATTACGGTCTTGTATTTGAAATAGCCGTCGTAATTACAGAAGATGGTGCCTGCGCCGATGTTGCTGCCGGCGCCGACACTGCCATCGCCAAGGTATGACAGGTGATTGGCCTTGGCGCCCTCACCGATCGTGACGTTTTTGACTTCGACGAAGTTGCCGATATGAGCGTCCTTGCCAATGTCCGCACCCGGCCGCAAGCGGGCATAGGGACCGATCAAAGCGCCCGGCCCCACCTTCGCGCCTTCGAGATGCGAAAAGGCCCGTATAACCGCGCCCGAAGCCACCGAAACACCTTCGGCGAACACGACGTTGGGTTCGATCGTCACACCCGGCTCGATCTGGGTGTCATAGCTGAAGAAGACGGTTTCCGGCGCCGGCATATGCACGCCGTTTTCCATGAAGGCCTTGCGCGCGCTGTCCTGCCAGACGCGCTCGATGACGGCCAGTTCCGCCTGGCTGTTGGCGCCCAGCACCTCGGTTTCCATCGCCATGGTGACGCGCGGTTGCAGATTACGCGCCCGCGCCAGCCCGACGATATCGGTCAGGTAATATTCGTGCTTGGAGTTCTCGTTCTTCACTTCGGACAGCAGCGAGAACAACAATTCACGGTCGCAGGCCAGGACACCCGAGTTGCAAGCCTTGATGGCGAACTGCTCTTTTGAGGCCTCGCGCGCTTCGACGATCTCGTTCAACCGGTCGCCGTCCAGCACTAGCCGGCCATAGGCGCCGGGGTCCTCGGCGACGAAACCCAGCACCGCCAGGTCGGCGGCGGCGGCCAGCACCAAGACCGGCTCCAGAACCTTCGCCGCCATCAGCGGACTGTCGCCATAGGTGACGATGACCGTGCCGTCGAAATCCTTCAGCGCCGCGCGCGCGCAGTTGACGGCGTGGCCGGTGCCCTGGGGCGGATCCTGAACGACGATGTTTTCTGCGCCGACACGCTTTTCGGCCGTGGCGCGGACGGACGGCGAATGGTTGCCGACCACGACGATCACGCGCTCGCAACCGACGTCGAATGCCGCATCGATCGCCCGGTCGAGCATGGTGCGGCCGCCAATCCGGTGCAGCACCTTTGGCAGCGGCGACTTCATCCGCGTCCCCTGCCCCGCGGCCAGGATGACGGCGGCGCGGCGAGCGTGGGAACCGGCGGTATTTTCAGCCATATCAGCGACTCTTCAATTGCGGATTGCGCCGATTTAGCCCAAAGCGAAGGCGATTTCGACGGCAAACTGTTCAGGCTCAGGAAAATTATGGATCTCAACGGCTATATCATCGCATTCGACCTCGACGGCACGCTCGTTGACACAGCGCCTGACATCATTGGCGCGCTGAACCTGGTCCTGCGCGAAGAAGAGATCAAACCCTACCATCTCGATGAAGCCCGCCCGCTGATCGGCCGTGGCGCGCTGGAACTTCTGCGGCGTGGCTTTGCACTGGCCGGCCATCCGCTAACGCCCGAACAGGAACAGCCGCTGCTCGACCGCCTGCTCAAGCACTACGAAACCCATATCGACGCCTTCTCAAGGCCGTTTGACGGTGTTGTCGATGCGCTCGACACCCTGTCGGCGGCCGGCGCCAAGCTGGCCGTCTGCACCAACAAGCATACCTATCTGTCGGTCGAGCTTCTGAAGCGTTTAGGCCTGCACGACCGCTTCGGTTCGATCCGCGGCGCCGACAGCGTGCCCAACAAGAAGCCTGACGCCGGACACCTGCAGGCCTGCGTCGATGATATCGGCGGCGACATCACAAAGACCATCCTCGTCGGCGATTCCGAGACCGACTTCATGACTTCGCGCAACGCTGGCGTCCCATCCATCCTCGTCAGCTTCGGCTATAGCGAGCGCCCGATCCAGGAACTGGACTGCGATGTCCTGATCGATCATTACGACGCGCTGATCGAGGCCATAAAGACGGTGATAAAATAGTCATCCGCCTCTTGCGCACATCGTTGAGGCGGGCTAATACCGCGCCTCCCCATGGTTCGGACGCGTAGCTCAGCGGGAGAGCATTCGCTTCACACGCGAAGGGTCACAGGTTCAATCCCTGTCGCGTCCACCATTTTTCTTCGAAAAATGAATTTGTTTTTGGCGCTCAGGGCCAAAGGCCCTTGGCGGCGCGCAGCCTGCGCTCCCGCTTGGTTGCTAGAGCGATATGCCAAAAAGTGTGCAGCGGTTTTTGGCTAAATATCGCGATAAAACAAAAACCTAGAGCATGATGGTGGTTCGACCTAAACGCATCATGGTCTAGTCGCTGCGCTCCAGCCTTTCGCTCGCGGTTGGCTCGCCTCGCTCGAACCTCCGCGGGGCGCAAAGGTGCGCGGCGCCCGTGACGCAGCAGGGCATCCGTCAAATCCGTCCGATATGATGATCGCCGGAATTGCCGCAGTTGCGCGCGCCAGGCTTGCAACACGCAAAACCAAGGATTTTGAAGTCCTGCCCTTGACCTTGCACGATCCGTGGCAGGCGAACTGACATTCAACACCGATCAGGGCGCACATCGTGGTTAGGCGCACGTGCCATACCGTTGCGCAAACGCCAGGTCCTATGCAAATCATGCGGGACTCGCTGTGAATCCACCCATGGCGCCATATCAAGGAAGATCCGCGCCTTCGATGCACGCCCATGACCGGACATCTCAGGGAATAGCCGTTGGGCTCGCACTGCTCGCGGGCTATATCGACGCGCTGGGATTCTTAAGCCTTGGCGGCTACTTCGTATCCTTCATGAGCGGCAATTCCACGCGGTCCGCGGTCGACCTGATCCACGGAGCCTCATGGAAGGTCGCGCTGATTCCGCTGGGGATTATCGCCCTGTTTGTGCTTGGTGTCATGCTGGGTCGCGCCATTCGCCATTACATCACGCGCACGCCTTCGACTTCGGTCCTTGTCTTCATGTCGGCGGCCCTATGCGCCGCAACACTCGCCCATGAGGCCGGTGCTGGCGTCCTCGCGGTGTCGCTCATGGCCATCGCCATGGGCGCGGCCAACAATATCTTTGTGCGCGAAGGCGAGGTCACCATCGGCGTGACCTACATGACAGGCGCGCTGGTCAAGCTGGGGCAACGGCTCGCGGGCTACCTGCTCGGCGAAAAGGACAGGGCATGGCAACCTTATTTCTTTCTCTGGGCTGGACTTGTGGCCGGCGCCTGTCTCGGCGCCGCCGCTTTCACCGCTTTGAACCTGCGCAGCCTCTGGGGCGGCGCCCTGCTATGTCTGGTTCTGACCCTGACATTCTGGCGGCGGGAGCGTAGCGCGACGCAATAGCGATACCTCCCGCAACCGCCTCAAGACCCTTCCTTGATATCCCGTTCAACCGGGTCGTAGGGCGGAACGCGGTGCGGGTCGGCATGGCCGGCATAGCGGTAATGGCTTTCGTCGATCCGCTTGATCAGGTCCTTACCCTTGTCGCCGCCGACCAGTTCCAGCAGCGCGTCCAGCTTGGCCTCGGTGCGGTCGTCATTCTCCTTCGACGACGGCGAGCCGACATAGAGGAAATAGGCCAGCCCCACGACCTGCCAGATCAGTTGCAGGAATTCCGACTGCCAGTTTTCAAAGGTATCCCGCCCCATCTCGATCAGATAGGCCATCACCTCCGGTGCTTCGGCGTGGCTCTTGGCCTCATCGAGATAGGCGAACCAGCCGAATACCCAGTGCCCGACCATCGACACGAGGAAAAAGATAAGGGTAATCCAACCATAGGCGTAACGACGCATTTTGACATCTCCGGAAGCGCCCCTTGTCGCAGGCCTAAACTTCCGGCGTGTCAGAATTCAATTCGAAGCTTCCTGCGCCTCGCCATCCTGCTTGTCTTCGCGCAGGATACGCTCCAGTTCCTCCCGGCTCAGCTTGGCGAAATTGATCAGTTCCGGTTCGCTTTCAAAGAACTCGAACGACGTTTTCAGCGTCTGGATATCGTGCGCCAGGAACTTGGCCGCCTTGCGCTCGACCTCGGCGGCGTCCCGGCCCAACGCCACCATGGCCTCGCGCGCCAGGGCCAGCGAGGCATCTAGCATCTCACGGTGGTAGGCGTCTACACCCGCCTTGTGCAGGTCGTAGGCGTGACGCCGATTGCGCGCGCGGGCAAAAACCAGCAGCCTCGGATAGTGCTCCTTGGCCTGGCGGACGATGTCGACTGCGGCGTCGGCATCGTCCACCGCCACGATCAGCATCCGCGCCTCCCTGATCCCCGCGCTATGCAACAGGTCCATGCGCGTGGCGTCGCCGAAATAGGCCTTGAAGCCAAACCGGCCGACGGTTTCGACCTGGTCCGGGTTCTTTTCCAGGACGGTCACGGCCACCCCTTGCGACAGCAGGAAACGGCCGACGACCTGGCCGAAGCGGCCAAAGCCCGCGATGATCACCGGGTTGGTTTCGTCGATGACGTCGAAAGCGCGCTCGGGCAGTTGGCTGACGAAGCGCGGCATGACAAAGCGGCTGAACAGCGCGACCAGGATCGGAGTAAAGCCGATCGACAGCGCCACCAGCAGGATCAGGAACTTCTGCGCCTCGGCATCGATGATGTTCAGCCCGCCGATCAGTTGCAGCAGGACGAAGGCGAACTCGCCGCCCTGCGCCAGGCCGATCGCCAGGCCAATGCCTTGCGCGCCGGTCACGCCGAACCGGCTGCCGAGGACGTAGAGAATCAGCCCCTTGACGGTCATCAGCCCGATCACCGCGCCCAACATGGCAAGTGGGTGGCGCATCAGCACGCTGAAATCCATGCCCATGCCGACCGAGATGAAGAACAGGCCCAGCAACAAACCCTTGAAGGGTTCGATGTCGGTCTCGATGGTGCGGCGGTACTGCGAACTGGCCAGGACCACGCCGGCGATGAAGGCGCCGAGCGCCGGCGACATGCCGATCAGCTCCATCAGGATGGTCACACCGATGACGATGGCCAGCGAAATGGCAGTGAAGACTTCGCGCAGGTTGGCCTTGGCGATGGCCAGGAAGACATAGCGCGACAGGTAGCGCCCGGCCAGGATCACCCCGGCGATAACCGCCACCACCGCCAGCGGCTGCAGCCAGACCGGCCAGTGGGCGATCAGGCTGTGGCTCTCGGCGGGGACGGCGCCGCCGGTGCCGACGGCCAGCAAGGGGATGATGATCAGGATCGGGATGACCGCAATGTCCTGGAACAGCAGAACCGAAAACGAGGTTTCGCCGACCAGGGTATGGGTGAGATTCTTCTCGTTGAGCATCTGCATGACCAGTGCGGTCGACGACAGCGACAAGGCCATGCCGATGGCAAGCGACGCCTGCCAGGTCTGCCCCATCATGAAGCCGGCCGCCATCAAGGCCGCCGAGGTCAGGGTCACCTGCAAGCCACCCAATCCAATGATCGATTTTCTCAGGCGCCACAGGACGGCGGGTTCCAGCTCCATGCCGATCAGGAACATCATCATGATGACGCCGATTTCGGCGAAGTGCATGATCCCTTCGGCATCGACGCCGATGACCGTGCGCGCCAAAGGGGCTATGGCGATACCGGCGATCAGGTAGCCCAGCACCGAGCCTAAGCGGAAGCGCTGGGCCAGGGGCACGATCAGGCATCCCGCCATCAGGAAGACGAAGGTGATGGTGAGAAGCTTGATATCCATTTCGCCTCGTTTCGGATGACGCCGCTTGGCAAGCCGGTGTCCGCGCCTTATGATTCGCCAATCTAAGCAGGGTGGCGGACATGACAAGGCATTGGATCATCGCGGGCGCAGGAATTTTGACGGCCTGTGCCGGCGGCGCGGTTTGGTTCGCCCAGACTGAAGCCACGCCTGCGCCCACGACACCGCCGTCGGCCACACCCGGCAACGACTATCAACTGGTCTGGTCGGATGAGTTCGACAAAGGCATCCTGCCCGATCCGAGCAAGTGGGACTACGACACCGACCGCAACAAAGCCGGCTGGTGGAACAAGGAAGCGCAGTACTATGGCTTTGCCCGTCCCGAAAACAGCCGCATCGAGGACGGCAAGCTAATCATCGAAGCGCGCCGCGAAGACCTGTCGAGTTTTGCCGACTTCGGCGGCCAAAAGTACTCGTCGGCAAGGCTTATCACACGTGGCCGGGCCGAATGGACCTACGGCTTCTTCGATATTCGCGCCAAACTGCCGTGCGGACGCGGTCACTGGCCGGCCATCTGGATGCTGGGCACAGGCCAGTGGCCAGATACCGGCGAAATCGACATTATGGAATCCGTGGGATTCAAGCCAACGACGATTTACGGCACCGCGCATTCGCGGCACTCAGTCGACACACAATCGCCCAAGGGCGGCGAGATCGAAATCAAGACGCTATGCAGCGCGTTTCATAACTATCAGCTCGACTGGCGGCCCGAAAGCCTGACCTGGCTGGTCGACGGCAAGCCCTTCTATCGCCTGGACAAACCCAAGGATGCGGACTGGAAGACCTGGCCCTATGACGGGCCTGAATATCTGTTACTCAATGTCGCGATCGGCGGTGCCTGGGGCGGTCAACAGGGCATCGACGACTCTGCCTTCCCTGCCCGCATGGAAATCGATTATGTCCGCGTCTGGCAAAAGCAGTGATTGACAGACAGTCGCGCAATCGTCTCAATGGCAACCATGCAGGCCCACCGTCAGATCACGGATGAAATCGCCCTGTTCGACTTTGTCGAAGGGTTGGGACCGCTTGTCGTGTCAGCGCCGCATGTCGGCACCCATATCCCCCCATACTTGACCGGCCAGTTCAATGCGACGGGCCTGGGCGTTCATGAGACCGACTACCACGTCCACCGCCTGTTCGATTTCGCGCGCGACCTTGGCGCTTCGACCCTGTTCGCCACCCATTCGCGCTACGTCATCGATCTCAACCGCGCGCCAGATAATGCCAGCCTCTATCCCGGCAAGTTCGAAACCGATCTCTGCCCGTTGAGCGATTTCGACCGCCGCCCGATCTACGCCCACACCACGCCCGATGCCGGCGAGGTTATCCGACGACGCGACGTCTACTGGCGGCCCTATCACGACCAACTGAGGGCCACGCTCGACGCCGCCGTCGCCCGCCACGGCTACGCGCTTTTGATCGACGCCCATTCGATCCGGCCATCCATCCCCGACCTGTTCGAAGGCCGCTTGCCCGACCTCAACTTCGGCCTGAACGACGGCCGTTCCGCCTCGCCTGCCGTGGCCGAAATCATCCGCCTATGGGGCGACGCCGAAGGCCGTTACAGTCACGTCATTGATGGCCGCTTCAAGGGCGGCTACACCACCCGCCACTACGGCCAGCCCGCACAAGGCATCCACGCCGTCCAGATCGAAATTGTTCAGGACACCTACTTGAACATGGCGGCGCCTCACCTGTATGACGCCGACATCGCAGCGCCTCTCAGTCACACGCTCCGGCCTCTGGTCGAAGCCCTGCTCGAAGCCCTGCCCCGTCTCTGACTTCAAGGAGGACAGATGTCCGCCCTTTCCAACCTTATCCACAATCGCGGCCATATCATTGACGGCGCCGGTTATGCGGCCTCTTTGCGCGAACGTCTGGCCACCCACGTCGCCACGCTCAAGGGCCAGCACCCGACGCCGCCCTGCCTGGTCGTCGTCATTGTCGGCGAAGATCCGGCCAGTCAACTCTACGTCAAGAACAAGGGCGAACAGACCAAGGCGATCGGCATGGAATCGCGCACCATTCGCCTGCCCGACAGCACGTCCGAATCGGAACTGCTCACGCTGATTGCCGAACTGAACCACGATCCCGTGGTCAACGGCATCCTGGTCCAGTTGCCCCTGCCTAAGCATATGTCATCTCTGAAGGTCATCGACGCCATCGATCCGATGAAGGATGTCGACGGCTTCCACATTTCCAATGCCGGCAAGCTGGCCGTCGGCCTCGACGGCATCGTGCCGTGCACGCCCCTGGGTTCGCTGATGCTGCTGAAGGATGCCGCGGCAAAGTACGGAGATACCTTGGCCGGCAAGAACGCCGTCATCGTCGGCCGCTCGAACATCGTCGGCAAGCCGATGGCGCAGTTGTTGCTGGCCCAGGACTGCACGGTCACCATCGCCCATTCGAAGACGAACAACCTCGCCGAGGTCTGCCGCTCCGCCGATATCCTGGTGGCCGCCGTCGGCCGCGCGCAGTTTGTTCAGGGCGATTGGATCAAGGACGGCGCCTATGTGATCGACGTCGGTATCAACCGCATCACAGTCGATACCCCGGAAGGCCCCAAATCGAAGGTCGTCGGCGACGTCGATTTCGACGCCGCCAAGGGCCGCGCGCTGGCCATCACTCCGGTGCCGAAAGGTGTCGGCCCGATGACCATCGCCTGCCTGCTCAACAATACGCTGAAGGCTTTCTGCCTGCAGAATCACCTGCCGGTGCCGGAAGGCGTCTGACATGGCCGGAGTGGTCATCATCGGCGCCGGCCATGCCGGCGGGGCGGCGGCAGGTTTTCTGCGCCAGTACGGTTTCGAAGGCGACATTACGCTCATCGGCGAAGAGCCCTACCTGCCATATCAGCGCCCGCCCCTGTCCAAGGCTTGGCTGAAGGGCGAGGCGTCTCTGGAAGACCTCTATCTGCGCGGCGAAAATTTTTATGCCGATCAGCGCGTTACAGCACGTTTAAACACACGTTGCTACGCTATCGATCGCGCCGCAAAGATCGTCACCGTCGCATCCGGCGACCACATTGCCTATGACCACCTGATCATTGCCGCCGGATCCAAGGCGCGTCCTTTCCCGGCCAAGGGCGTCGAACACGTCCCGCACCACCTGCTACGGACGCTTGACGACGCCGAACGGCTGAAATCGGTCCTGGCGCCCGGCCATCGCATCGGCCTGATCGGCGCCGGTTATGTCGGTCTCGAAGTCGCCGCTTCCGCGCGCTACCTCGGTTGCGAGGTCACGGTCTTCGAGCGCGAATCCCGCATCCTGGCGCGGGTGGCGTCCGAAACGTTGTCCAGCTTCTTTACATCGACCCATACCGCCCACGGCGTCAACCTGGTCACCGGCGCCCATGTCAGCGAACTGAGCCTTGGCGATGGCGACAAGAAGATCGTCCATCTGGCCGATGGTTCACGGCACGCCTTTGATCTGCTGCTGGTCGGCATCGGCGCCTTACCGGCTGACGACCTGGCGGTTGCTGCCGGGCTTGAGACCGGCAACGGCATCATCGTTGACGAACAGGCGCGCACCTCTGATCCGACCATCTTCGCCATCGGCGACGTGACCTCACGCACCCTGCCCTTCTATGACGGCCGGTTCCGGCTCGAAAGCGTGCCCAACGCGCTGGAACAGGCCAAGCAGGCGGCCGCTGCCATTACCGGCTTCAAGCCGCCTGTGGTCGAAACGCCATGGTTCTGGTCGGATCAATACGATCACAAGCTCCAGATCGCCGGCCTGGGTGTACCGGGCACGACGCCAGTCCTTCGTGGCAATCCTGCCTCCGGCACCTTCAGCGTCTTCCATATCGATGGCGACGGCCGCCTGCGCTCAGCCGAATGCGTTACGCGACCTGCCGATTTCATGGCGGCCAAGCTGCTGATTTCAAAAGGGAAGACCGGCCTAGATATCGCTATCCTGGCCGATCCGGACGCGCCGCTCAAACCCCTTCTGCAATAACCGCTGCAACGCAGCAATTATCGCGTGACAGGGGTATCGGTTTCGGCTTAGGTGCCTCAAATCGTGCATTGGAGATTGATATGCCCGACACCGATTTCAAACCCATTTCCAAGGTATGGCCCGACGTCAGGACCGCGCTCGAAGGCCTGACGTTTGATGGCATGACCGTCATGTCCGGCGGCTTCGGCCTGTGCGGCATCCCCGAAAACCTGATCGCGGCATTGCGCGACTCGGGCGTCACCGGCCTGACGGTCATTTCCAACAATGCCGGCGTCGACGGCTTCGGCCTGGGCCAGCTTCTGACCACGCGCCAGATCAAGAAGATGATCAGTTCCTATGTCGGCGAGAACAAGGAGTTCGAGCGGCAATTCCTGGCCGGCGAGTTGGAGCTGGAGTTCAATCCGCAAGGCACCTTGGCTGAACGTATCCGCGCCGGCGGCGCTGGCATTCCCGGCTTCTATACCGCGACCGGCGTCGGCACGGTCGTCGCCGAAGGCAAGGACATCAAGCGCTTTGGTGACCGCGATTATGTACTGGAAACCGGCCTTGTCGCGGACCTCTCCATCGTCAAAGCCTGGAAGGGCGACGCGCGCGGCAACCTGATCTTCCGCAAGACGGCGCGCAACTTCAATCCGATGATGGCCACGGCCGGCAAGGTCTGCGTCGCCGAGGTCGAGGAGATCGTGCCTGTCGGCTCGCTCGATCCCGACCATATCCACACGCCCGGCATCTATATCGACCGCATCGTCCAGGGCACATTTGAGAAACGTATCGAGCAGCGGACTGTCCGCCAGAAGGAGACCATCTGATGTGGACCCGCGATGATCTTGCCCTTCGCGCTTCGAAAGAACTGAAGGACGGCTTCTACGTCAATCTCGGCATCGGTATCCCGACCCTGGTCGCCAACCACATCCCCGAAGGCATGACGGTTACCTTCCAGTCGGAAAACGGCATGCTGGGCATGGGCCCCTTCCCGTACGACGACGAAGTCGACCCCGACTTGATCAATGCCGGCAAGCAGACGGTTACGGCGCTGCCCGAGACGGCTTTCTTCTCGTCGTCGGACAGCTTCGCGATGAT
Source organism: Asticcacaulis solisilvae (assembly GCF_017875235.1). Classification (GTDB taxonomy): domain Bacteria; phylum Pseudomonadota; class Alphaproteobacteria; order Caulobacterales; family Caulobacteraceae; genus Asticcacaulis; species Asticcacaulis solisilvae_A. Next base: position 583,846 of record NZ_JAGGMI010000002.1, read on the forward strand.
CCGCGGCGGCCATATCGACCTGACTATCCTCGGCGCCATGGAAGTGGCCGAAAACGGCGACATCGCCAACTGGATGATCCCGGGCAAGCTGGTCAAGGGCATGGGCGGCGCCATGGACCTGGTGGCCGGCGTCAAGCGCGTCGTCGTCGTCATGGAACACGCCAACAAGCACGGCGAATCGAAAGTGCTCAAGGCCTGCACCCTGCCGCTGACCGGCACGCGCGTGGTCAACCTGATCATCTCGACTTTAGGTGTGTTCGAGGTCAAGCCGGACGGCTCCGGCCTGGTCCTCACCGAACTGGCGCCCGGCGTGACGCTCGATGAAGTAGCGGCCCTCACAGAGGCCGCTTACGAGGTCAAGCTTTAAGCCAGCTTACCTGGCTGGAACCTGAACCTTGTTGTCCGGCACCGGGTTGGCGGCGACGGTTTCCTGCGTGAAACCGATCAGCGCCGCCACCACCTGCGACGTCGCTTCATCGTAGGACTCCGCCATCAGCGACATGTCGCTGCGGCGCACGGCGACGTCGGCCGTCACATAGCGCTGTCCGACGACGGCGCGATCGGCCAGACGCGTCAGGCGTGCGTCGAGCGCCACCGACACGGTCGGCCGGCCACGGCCATAGGCGCTCTCGAAGCGATGCACGGTCAGATCGAGGCGGTATTGCGCCGCCGACGGCCCGCGCGGATCGAGCCTGACCGTCGTCGCCGAGCGTGAAAACCCTTCCTTGACTGCGTCTTGGAACAGCTGACGCACCGGCGCCGCCCAGCGCGAACCACCGACATAGGCGACTTCGTTGCCTTCGGTCGTCAGGATGCGGTCGCCCTGCGATTCCTGCGGAAAGTCGATGCCGCCCAGATTGACCGGCACCAGCACGCCATTGGCAGGCGCCGGCGCCAGGGTCACCTTCTCGATCTTTTCGGCATCATAGCCGAAGCGATAGAGCTGGACCGGCTTGGTCTTGGGCAGGACGTTGACGCACCCCGTCAGCATCAGCACGGCGGCGGTCGCCACAGCGACCTTGATAAACGGCGCGCGCATCATTGGCTGACCTTTCGTTCCTTGGCTTCGGGTTTGACCAGCAGCCCCTTGGGGTCGCTGTTGACGTTATCGACCAGTTGCTTCAGCGAATCCGACGCTTCGTTGAGGTTACGCAGCGTCTCCTGGATTTCCGGCAAGGTCGTGGTTTGGATGGTATCGAGCGGCTGCTGCGCTGACGCCGTCGCCTTGCTGAAGTTCTCGGACGCCACGGCGAAGTTGTCTACCGCGACATCGATCTTGCGCAGGGTCTGCGGCATATCGGTGCCCACCACCGTATTGGTTGAATTGGCCAGGCGCTCAACGGCATCGGCCGCCTGGCCGGCGCTGACAATCGCTTCGTGGGCGTCATCCATGATCTGCTCGCGGTCCTTAAGGTCCGCCGTCAGGTTTTCGAGGTTTTCGAGGCTGCGCGAGAAGGTCTGGATATTGCGGTCCGACAGCAGCCGGTTGACGCGGTTCAGGCTTTCATAGGTGTTTTCGATGACCGAGCCCGAGCCCGACAGAAGCTTCGACAGGGCGTTTTCTTCGGAGTGGATGACCGGCGGCGGTCCGTCCGGATTGGGCTTGAGCAAGGGCGCACGCGCCGACCCCGGCGAAATCTGCATGTAGAACAGGCCGGTAATGCCCTGCGGCTCCAGGGTCGCGACCGAGTCGGTACGCACCGGCGTGCCGGCGTCCAGCCGCACTTCGGCGATGACCTGGTGGGTATTGGCCTGGCCCAGGCGCAGATCGGTGACCTCCCCGACCTTGATGCCGTTGAAGTGGACTTCGGCGCCCTTGGTCAGGCCGTCGACCTTGGTGTTGAATTCGACATTGTAGACGCCGTAATTGCGGTTGAAGTCGAACTTGATGAACCAGAAGGTAAACACTACCAGGGCGACGAACAGGACGAAGGTCACCAGTCCCACCACGGCGTAATGCGCTTGACGTTCCATAGTGCGTTTCTCCTTAGCCGAGCCGCGACGCGTCGGAATCCTTGATCCGCCCACGCGGACCATGGAAATAGTCGTGGATCCACGGGTGATCCGATTTTTCCAGCACCTCGATACTGTCCTTGGCGACGACCTTGCGGTCGGCCAGGACCGCGACTTCGTCGCAGATAGTATAGAGGCTGTCGAGATCGTGCGTAATCATGAAAACCGTCAGGTTGAGGCTCGCGGCCAGTTCCTTGATGAGGGTGTCGAAGGCGGCAGCGCCTATGGGATCGAGGCCGGCGGTCGGCTCATCGAGAAACAGAAGTTCGGCGTCAAGCGCCAATGCACGCGCCAGGGCCGTGCGCTTGATCATGCCGCCGGACAGTTCCGACGGCATCTTGTCGGCGGCATCCATCGGCAGGCCGGCCAGCCGCATCTTGAGCAGCGCGATCTCGCGCGCATCCTTGCGGTTCAGGCGCGTATATTCGAGGATCGGCGCCATGACGTTTTCGGCGACGGTCAGCGCGGTGAACAGCGCGCCGCTCTGGAACAATACGCCGGTCTTCGACTGAATCTGGCGGCGCAGCGCTTCATTGGCCGAGGCCAGCTTGTGGCCGAACAGGCAAATCTCACCGCCCGACGGCCGGTGCAGGCCCAGGATCGAGCGCAGCAGCACGGTCTTGCCGGAGCCCGAGCCGCCGACAATGCCCAGGATTTCGCCGCGATTGACGGTCAGGTCCAGCTTCTCGTGGATGACCTTGTCGCCGAAGCGGTTGATCAGCCCGGTCACGACGATCGGATCGGCCTCGGCCGCGCCTTTCAGTTCAGGCAGTTCCTTCACTTTCATTCGATCCCCCCCATCAGAAGTTCAGGTCCTGGAACAGGAGGGCGAACATGGCGTTCAGCATGAAGATGATGAAGATCGACTGGACGACGGCGGTCGTCACCTGGCGGCCCAGCGAAATGACGTCTTCCTTGACGACCAGGCCCCGGCGGCAACCGACGATGGCGATGACCGCGGCGAAGAAGGGTACCTTCACCATGCCGATAAAGAAATTGACGAAGGGCACATAGTCATAGGCGCGTTCGACGAAGAATTCCGGGCTGTAGTGCAGCACGCCCCAGACCACCAGGGCGCCACCGAGAAGACCGAAGAGCGAACCGATAAAGCTGACCAGCGGCATCATTATGACCATGGCCAGGACGCGCGGCAGCACCAGGGCCTCGTAAGGATCGATGCTCATGACCTCCATGGCGTCGATTTCCTGGTTCATCTTCATGGCGCCGATTTCGGCCGCGAATGCTGACGCGCTGCGGCCCGACAGCAGCACGGCGGCGATGAGGGGCGCGAATTCACGCAAGACCGCGATGCCGGTGAGTTCGACGGCAAAGACCGAGACGCCGAACTGGCGCAACTGCACGATGCCGAGATAGGCGATGACCGCGCCGACGAACAGGTTGGTCAAACAGACGATCGGGATCGATTCGAGGCCGGCGCGCTGCATCAGGCTGAACAGCGCCGCCCAGCGGATGCGCGACGGACGCATGATCGAGCGCAGGGTCAGGCTGATCAGGTGGCCGATGAATACCGCCTGGGCGATGAATTCGCGCCAGAAGGTGATGACCATGCGGCCAAGCCAGGTCAGGATCGGGAAAAGCGTGGGCTTTGAAACTTCGGGCTTTGGGGCCGGAACGTCATCGCTCTTGGCTTCCGGTGCACGCACCAGCTCAAAGAGGCCAGCGAACTTTTCCTGTCCGGCAAAGGGCTCGCCGTCGATCTTGCCGTCCAGCGCCGCGTGCAGAAGATAGGCGCCGGCAGTATCGAGGCTTTCCAGTTCGTCGGCGACAATGCGGACGCGGTCATGGCCCTTGACCGAGGCGCGCAGGCGGTCCGCCATGCCCTGCAGCCGGGAAATCACCCACTGCCCCTTCAGGCTGAGCGTAGCCGCGCCGGCATCCTCAGACCTCGCGTCTAAGGTATAGTCAGCCTTGGACATCAGCGGCGGCGATCATGGTTAAAAAGGAGCCTCACGTCGGGTACGGCATCCTTTATACATGATGGAGATTGATAAATTCGCAAGATCGCCCTGGTGTGTTTACGACGTATCCGTATGCATCTGACGTTTAGCATATAAAAAAGCTGTGGGATTCGCCACGCGCGGGAAGGTTTAGCCGTCGACGGCCAGTCGCAGCCGGTAAATCCCCTTCAGGCCATCCGGCGATACGGGCTTGCCCTTGCGCACGAACTCGAGGCGTCCCTGACGCGCCAGGCCGACCGCGACCGCCTTCACCTTCGGCAGTTCGCGCTGCCAGTTTTCGGCGTCCAGCGCCTTCGCCACCTGGTTCGGGCTTATGGACTCGCCCTCTCGCACCTGCGATAAGAGGTCCAGCAGAGTCTCCTCGATCTGAGACGACATGATTTTTTCCTTCCGGAGTAACAGCTTATGGCCAGCGAACGCGATCTTCACACCGTCACCGAAGGGGAGTTCGCCGGCTGGTCCGTGGCCGAGATCAATGAGAACTTCAACGCTCTCGTCGGCCCCTACTACTACCAGAGCGACGAGACGGGAAAGGTCAAAGTGGCCTTCAAGGCCGAAAAGCGTCACCTGAACGGCGGCGGAACCGTGCACGGCGGCTGTCTGCTAACCCTGGCCGACACGTCGCTGTTCATCTTCGCCCTGCCGCATCTCGAAGGCGGCGGCGCGGTGACGGTGCAGCTTGATTCGCAGTTTCAGGTGCCGGGACGGCTCGACGACATCATCATCGCCACGGGCGAAATCACCCGCGCGGGCAAAACGCTGGTCTTCGGGCGTGGCGAACTGCACGCCAATGGCAAGCTTCTGATGAGCTTTACCGGCATCCTGGCGCGCAAGTCGCCACAGGGCAGCCGCGACGGCTAAAGGCTTAAAAGGGTCAAACGCCGTAGATCGCGTTCGGCAGGGCGCCGACGATCGCTGCTGACAGGCAAGTCGCCAGGAAGCCGGCCACCAGCGCCTTCCAGATCAGCTCCAGCAGTTCCGGGCGACGGTCGGGCATCATGGCGCCGTAGCCGGCGACCGTAATCCCCACCGAACCGATATTAGCGAAGCCGCACACGGCGTATGTCATAAGGATACGCGTGCGTTCCGACATGCCGTCGGCCGGAATGGCCGCCAGCTTGAGGAAGGCGACGAACTCGGTCAGCACCATCTTGACGCCCAGTATCCAGCCGGCGGTCTGGGCTTCCTTCCAAGGCACGCCCATCAGCCAGGCCAGCGGCGAGAACAGCACGCCCAGCACGCGATCGACCGTCACCGGCTGACCGTCCCACAACGGCAGGCCGGCCAGCATCAGGTTGACCAGGGCGACCAGGGCGACCATGACAATCAGGATGGCGGCGATGCTCATGGCGACGGTCATGCCGTCGGCCGTGCCCTTGGAAATGGCGTCGATGGCGCTGTCGTACTTCAGCGAGCTGCCGTAATCGACCTTTTCGTGCTCATGGCCTTCGCGTTCCGGCACGATGATCCGCGCCAGAAGGACCGCTGCCGGCGCCGAGACTATCGAGGCCGCCAGGATATGGCCTGCGGCATTGGGCAGGACGCCCGACAGGATCTGGACGTAGGCAACCATGGTCGAGCCCGAGACATTGGCCATGCCGACAACGACGAGAATGAACAGTTCCGAACGTGTCAGCTTGTCGAGATAGGCGCGGATGATGATCAGGCTTTCGACGTTGCCGACGAAGATGCCCGACGCGACGCCCAGCGCCGACGCGCCGCCCAGGCCGATCGTCTTCTCGAAGATGACGCCGAAGAAACGGATGATCGCCTTCAATACGCCGATGTGCCACAAAAGCGCCGACAGCGCACCGATGACGATGATCAGCGGCAGGACACGCAGGGCAAAGACGAACAGGGCGCCCTGGTTGACGACCGCATAGGGCTGGTCGCCGCCGCCCATATAGCCGAAGACGAACTGCACGCCCTGCATGGTCGCGTCCGACAGGGCCTGCATGCCTGCGCCGACGCTGTCGAGCACGGCGTGCGACTGCGGCAAGGCGAACAGAAGGACGATCAGCGCGACCTGGACCAGTATGGCGCCGACGGCCAGCTTGACCGGAAATCGCTTCTTGTTTTCGGAAAGCAGCCAGCACGCGGCCAGCATGACGACGATGCCCAGGAGGCTCTGCAGGTTTTCCGGGCCGTAGGTAAATGGCATGAACTAGTCCCCAGTACGCCGATACGCGCGCACGACGGCACTTTCGATAACAGGCGTAAGATTGCAAGCAATTTCTGCACGGCGGCGTTATGCCGGCTGTCTGGCGCTCGAGCCGCGAACGCGCTGGATGACGTCCGACAATTTTGCTTCCAGCATGGCCGGCGCGAACGGCTTGGGGATATAGTCGTCCATACCGGCATCAAGACAGCGTTCGCGGTCGCCCGCCAGGGCGTGGGCCGTCATGCCGATAATGGCGATCCGGCTTGCCGCACCGGCCATGGCCCGCACCCGGCGCGTGGCTTCCAGGCCGTCCATACCGGGCATCTGGACATCCATCAGGACAACGGCATAATCCTGCCGCTCCGCCAGCCGCTCAAGCGCCTCGATGCCGGTTCCGGCGACATCGCAATCATAGCCCAGGGCTTCGAGAAGGCTTGTGGCGACCAGCACATTGGCCGGCCGGTCCTCGACCAGCAGTACGCAGTGCCGTGTGGCCGCCGCATCGATCAAGGCCTTGCGCGGGGCTTCGGGCGTCGCGGCATCGCACTTTTCCAGGGTCAGCCTGACGGTGAAGATCGATCCCTCCCCCTCCCGGCTTTCGACCGTCAGTTCGCCGCCCATCAGTTCCGTCAGGCTGCGCGAAATCGCCAGACCCAACCCCGTGCCGCCGTATTTGCGGCTGATCGAGGAATCGGCCTGGCTGAACTTGTCGAAAATGGTGTTTAGCTTGGCCTGCGGGATGCCGATGCCGGTGTCGGCGACCGCCAGGGTCACCGTATCGCGTCCGTCGCCGGCCCGCGCGTCACTGACGATGATGCGCACCCCGCCGCTTTCGGTGAACTTGACCGCGTTGCTGCACAGGTTGACCAAGATCTGCTTCAGCTTGCCCGGGTCACCGAGGAAAGGCCTGTGGTCGGTCAGGCCGCCTTCGACCGCGAAGGACAGGTCCTTGTCCTTGCAGGCCCCTTCCATCATCCGCACCACATCCTGAACCAGCGGGCACAGGGTAAAGGGAATGGTTTCCAGCGTGACCGCACCGGCCTCCAGCCGCGAGACATCCAGCAGGTCGTTGATCAGTTCGAGCAGTGACTCGGCGCTCTTACCCAGAGTGTCGATAAATTCGCGCTGGCGCGCGGTTAAGGGCTCGCTGTGCGCCAGGAGGTGCGACAGACCGATGACAGCGTTCATCGGCGTGCGGATTTCGTGGCTCATATTGGCGAGGAACTCGCTCTTGGCGCGGTTCGCCGCTTCGGCCTGGTCACGCGCGGCGATCAGGTCGCGCGTCTGCTCGATGATCAGTTCCTGGAGATTGTCGCGATGCCGGCGCAGTTCTTCCTTGGCGGCGCGCGTGGCGGCTTCTCCCGCGGCGAGCTCGCGCGTCCGTTCCGCGACCTTGACCTCCAGAGTCTCGTTCAGCATCCGCAACTGCGTCTCCGCCGCCTTGCGGTCGGTGATATCGACCGCCGCCCCGTAGATCAGCTTGCCTTCCGGATCCGGCCGCGCGCGCCAGGTCAGCCAGCGATAGCTGCCGTCCTTGTGGCGATAGCGGTTTTCGAAATTGATCAGTTCCCCTCCCCCCAGAACATGGGGGCCGGTGGCGCGCGTCCGCTCGACATCGTCGGGATGGACCAGTTCGGACAGGGGGATCTTCAGTATCTCATCGGCGGTCCAGCCCAGGATGCGCTCGCACGCCGGATTGACGCTCGACACATAGCCATCAACCTTGAAGGTCATGAGGATATCGGTCGCGACGTCGAAAAAGCGCGACCGCTCGGCCTCGGCCTGCTTGCGGTCTTCGATGTCCATGCAGGCGCCGGTAAAGCCGATAAAGACGCCGCCGGCATCGAAGCGCGGTCCGCCCCGATCGAGAATCCAGCGGTAGTCGCCCGAATGGTGGCGCAGGCGATACTCGATCTGTGAGGGCTGCCGCGCCGACAGGTTGCGGTGATAGGTCTCGACGCAATGCTGGCGGTCGTCGGGATGGACGCTATCGACCCAGCCGTCGCCCAGCTCCTGTTCGAGCGTGCGGCCGGTAAAATCCAGCCACTGCCGGTTGAACCAGATGCAGGCGCCGGACGCATCCGCGACCCATACCAGCGCCGGCAGGGAATTGGCCAGCGTTTCGAACAGGCCCGTATCCTGCGCCGACTTGATCTCGCTGAATACCCGCTCCCTGGTCATGCGGCTTTATAACGCGCAATGGACGAAAATGGAAAGCGGTATGCCCCTGGCAATCGTCCCGCCACGCGTGAAATCCGGTATTCGCTGAAAAACCATGACTTTGCCGGACGTATTAAGTGTGACAATCGGGATCAGTGGCCTTACAGTGTCCAAAAATGCACCGAATCCGTCCATTCGGGCCAACACTACCATGCCGCGAGCAGACATGACGACTCTGAACGACGCCACCGTCCGCCACCTTCTCGTCGTCGACGATGACGACCGCATCCGCACCCTGCTCAAGGAGTTCCTGTCGCGGCACGGCTTCCGCGTCACGGCGGCCGCCCACGCCGATGCGGCCAAGCGCATGCTGCAACTGCTCGACTTCGACCTTCTCATCCTCGACGTCATGATGCCGGGCGAAGACGGTTTCTCGCTATCGAAATGGGTGCGCGCCAACTCGACCGTGCCCATTCTCATCCTGACGGCGCGCGGCGACTCCACCGACCGCATCACGGGCCTCAGCCTCGGTGCCGACGATTATCTTGCCAAGCCGTTCGAGCCGCAGGAGTTGCTGCTGCGCATCGAAGCCATTCTCAGGCGCACCGGCGTCAAGTCTGCCCTGCCCAAGTCGGTCGCCATGGGCCCTTTCATCTTTGATCTCGAACGCGCCGAACTGAGCAAGAGCGGCAGCCCGATCCGGCTCACCGAGGCCGAATCGCAGTTGCTGAAATACCTGGCCGAACGCGCCAATGTGCCCGTCGACCGCATGGACCTTGCCAAGGACAGCGTCGACACCACCGGCCGCGCCGTCGATGTCCAGGTCACGCGCCTGCGCCGCAAGATTGAGCAGGACCCCAAGAACCCGCGCTACCTGCAGACCGTACGTGGCAAGGGCTATATGCTGGCGCCCGACTGATCCATGGCAGCGCCGGAAACCAGCCGCGCCAGGCCGATGAAACTGCCCCGTTTCCGCTTCTGGTCGCGTTTCCTGAAGCGCAACTTCCCGCGCACCCTGATGGCGCGCGTCCTGCTGATCATTGTCCTGCCGATCATCGTCATGCAGGTGCTGATCACCTGGATGTTCTTCGACATGCACTGGGAGGCCGTCACCGCCAAGCTGTCCGAAGCCATGGCCGGCGACGTCGCCTGGGCCGTCAGCGCCTATGAGGAAAACCCGACCTCCGCCAATCTCGAGCACATCCAGAAACAGGCGCGCATCCCCATGCAGCTGTCGATCGTGCTGCAGAAGAACGCCACCCTGCCCGACAGCCAGCGCCAGTCGATCTTCGTGCCGCTCGACCGCGCCATAGACCGGGCCCTGCGCAGCCGCATCGATAACCCCTACTGGTTCGACACGACGCGTTACCCCGGCCACCTCGACATCCGCGTCAAGGTCAAGGGCGGTACGCTGCGCATCATCACGCCCAAGGACCGGGCATTCGCCACGACAGGCTATATCTTCATCTTCTGGATGGTCGGCGCGACCTTCGTCCTGACCACCGTCGCCACCCTCTTCATCCGGAACCAGGTCCGCGCCATCGAACGCCTGGCCGAAGCCGCGGAAAAGTTCGGCCGCGGCGAGGACGATCCGGCCTTCAAGCCCTATGGCGCCACCGAGGTCCGCTCCGCCGCCAACGCCTTCCTGGAGATGAAGGAGCGCATCCAGCGCCAGATCGAGCAGCGCACCACCCTGCTGGCTTCGGTCAGCCATGACCTGCGCACGCCGCTGACCCGCCTCAAGCTGGAACTGGCCATGACCGAGCAGGACGCCGCCGCCCAGCGCATGAAGCAGGACGTGTCGGAAATGGCCTATATGATCGACGAATACCTGGCCTTCGCACGTGGTGAGATCAACGAAGATACCGACACTGTTACCGTGCGCGAGCTGGTCGAAGGCATCCGCGACAGCACGCGCCGCGCCGGCCACGCGCTCGACATCGACCTTCCGGTCGAAGACATATCTGTCCGCATCCGCACCCTGTCGATCCAGCGCGCCCTGACCAACCTGGTCATGAATGGTTTCCACTACGGCAAGCACGTCCGGCTGATGGCCGAACTGACCACGGCAAAGGACAGCCGCACCCTGGCCCTGCATGTCGATGACGACGGCCCCGGCATCGCCCCCGAAAAGCGCGAGGACGCCTTCAAGCCGTTTTCCCGCCTCGACGACTCGCGCAACCAGAATATCCAGGGCGTGGGCCTGGGCCTCGCCATCGCCCGCGACATCGTGCGCGGGCATGGCGGCGACCTGACGCTCGATACCGCGCCCATGGGCGGTCTGCGGGCGACCATCACCCTGCCGGCATAAAAAACGCCCGCTTCGCGGGGAAGCGGGCGCAAGGCTTGAGTTGTTATAAGATCAGAAGGTCGCGCGCAGGGTGACCTGGTACAGCACGCCCGACTTTTCAGTTTCGACTTCGTATTCGTCGAGATCGTTGTTGACCCGGTTTTCCAGGATTTCGTCGATCGAATCGCCGTCGAACTTGCGGAAGGTCTCATCCTTGGACGCATTCAGGATGTTATGCGCCGACAGGCGGACGACCCAGCGCTTGCCCAGGCGCTTTTCGAAGAAGGCTTCCAGGCTCGGCTCGTACTCCACCGTTGAGTCTTCGTCGAAGGCGTAGGCATAGCCGATGTCGCGGTCGTACAGGCTGGCGCCGAAACTGGAGTCGATCGAACGCAGGGTCTGGATGAAGCCGACATTGTAGACATAGCTCGGCTGGTTGTCGAAACGATGCTTGACGCCGGTGAACGGGTCGGTGATCTCGCTGTCCATCCAGGTATAGTTGAAGAACACGCCCGTATCCGGCATGCCCCAGCGGGTCAGCGGCGAGGAGAAGTCGAACTCGACGCCCCAGGTCTTGCCCTTGCCGATGTTGCGCGGCTGGTACAGGCGGAAGAGGTCGCCGTCATCCTCGACATCCTCGCCCGTGTTCACCAGCGAAACGACGTCCTCGATATCGCGGTAGAACAGGTTGACGCCGAAGATGCCCTGCTGCCCCAGACGGCGTTCATAGCCCGCGTCGATACCGAAGGCCTTCTCGTTCTTCAATGCCGGATTGCCGGCCAGCGCATCCTCGTCGGTCGGCTCCTCGGTCACTTCGTAAGGCGCCAGGAAGTCGAAATCCGGGCGGCGGATCGTGCGGGCGAAGGACAGGCGGAACTGGTCGCTTTGCGTGGCGCGGTAGGTGAAGTGCAGCGAGGGCGCCAGTACGTTCTCGTCATAGCTTTCCGTACCACCGTCGCTGGTCACCTCACGGTCGGTCATTTCATAGCGCAGGCCCGTGTCGATGGTCAGCTTGTCCGTCGGATAGAAGGTCATGCGGACGTAGGGCGCCGTGCGCTTTTCGGAAATGGCGTAAACAGCGCCCTCGGCCGGATCGGGTTCGTCCAGCTCGCCATCCTCGATGTCCCACTCGACCTCGGCGCCGTCACGATCCTTTTGCAGCAGGTCGGCGCCGAACTTCAGACGCCAGCCGTCGGTCTTGACGACGTAGGCCGCGCCGAACGACGTTTCCGTGTCCTCGATATCGGTCTTGGTATATTCGTCGAATTCCTGCTCGGTCAGGTCTTCTTCTTCGGTCACCCAGACGCTGGCCGCCGAGTCTTCCGTGAACCGGTTCCAGCCGGCGTCCAGCTGCAGCTTGCCCGGACCGACTTCGAACTCACCGTCGGCCTTCAGGGTGTAGGTCTTCTGCTTGATGCGTTCAGCCTGGATTTCGGCTTCTTCGAACGCTGTGCCGCCATCCTCATAGGTCAGCGAGGTTTCGTCCTCGTCACGGTCGGTGTCGACGGCAAAACCGCCGAAGCGGACGAAGCCGCCGCCGAAGCGGTGCGTCAGCTCGCCGTTCAGCGAAATGTCGGTGCCGTCGCGCGTGTCGTCCTGATACTCGATATTGTCAAGCTCGCCGCCCTCGGCGTCATAGCGCCACGACACCTTTTCCTTGGGGTTGCGGCGGCCCTGGTAATTGGCGCCGACCCACCAGCTGGTGGCGCTGTCACCGCCGGCATAGGCAAAAGCCCCCGACGGACGGACTTCGCCGTCTTCGTTGATCAGGCCGCCGATCTTGGCCAGGCCGCCCTTCAGCATCGCGCCGTCCTTGAGGATGACGTTCAGCGAGCCGGCCATGCCGTCCGACGGCTGGTCGGCCGACGGGCTGCGGATGATTTCGATGCGATCGACCAGTTCCGCCGGGATGCGATCGACGAAGAAGGAACGATCCTTGCCGCCGCCAGGCGCGGCGCGGCCGTTGATCAGGACCTTGGTATAGCCGGCCGGCAGGCCGCGCATCGACACGCCGTCATATTCCAGCATGTCCGAGGTAAAGGTCACGCCCGGCACGCGCTTCAGCATTTCGCCGACCGAAACGGGCTCGAAACGCTGGAAATAGTCCTGCTTGTAAACCAGTGTGGGATTGTCCGTCGCCGCGCGGTCACGGAAGCGGATGCGGCCGGTGACGATAACCTCTGTCGTCGTCTCCTTGGCGGCCAGCTCAGTGCCCGTCGTCTGGGGGGCATCCTGGGCAAAGGCCGGAACGGCACAAGTTACCGCAATCAGCGGCAGGACGGCGACGCTCGCCGCCAGCGATTTCGACAATTTCATTTAGTTCCCCTTTTTTGAAGAAAGATTGTAGAAGTCCCGGCGGAACTTGGTAAAGAAGCTCAGATGTGCTGTTAGGCGAGGAATGTGATGGAATTGCAAAAAGTATTTAAAGCTTTTATGACAGTGACAATTGTGGCTTTATTGCCAGCCTGTCAGACTATACATTCGGAGCTGATTTCAGACTCGAAACTAGTCGCCAACGGAACCGGTACACCGGTCCAGGCCAGTGCCGAGACCGCCGCCGTCGGCAGCAAGAATCTCGACAGCGCCGACGATCCCGAAGTGTGGGTCAATCCGGCCAATTCCGCCGACGCCCTGATCATCGCAACCGACAAGAAGGCCGGCCTCTATCTCTATGATATCGACGGCTCGGTCGCCGACTTCGTCGCCCATGGCCCGCTCAACAATGTTGACCTGCGCAATACTGCTGACGGCGCACTTGTCGCCGCCTCGGACCGCGTCAGGAACGGTGTCGCCCTGTTTCGCCTGACACCCGCGCGCAAGCTCGAAACCCTGGCCTTTTTGCCATTGGCGACATCCGAGGCCTATGGCTTCTGCATGGGCGTGGTCAAAGGCGCGACCGTCGTCGCGGTCATCGGCATCAATGGCGACGTCGCCATCGCCAGGCTCAACACCGCCGGCGGGTATTCCCTGTCGGACGAAAAGCGCTTCGCCGTCGGCTCGCAATCCGAAGGCTGCGTCATCGACGACCAGACCGGCCGGCTTTATGTCGGTGAAGAGGCCAAGGGCGTCTGGCAATACGATCTGAACGACTGGAACGCCGTCGGTGCCAATCGCGTCCAACTGGCTGCCGCCCCCTCGGATATGCTCAAGGCCGATGTCGAAGGCCTGACCATCCTGCGCGAAGGCACGAAGTCCTATCTGATCGCCTCGTCCCAGGGCGACAGCGCCTTTGCCGTCTGGCGAATCGATGGCGCCGCCCCCGTCGCGTCCGGCCGTTTCTCCGTCTATCCCGGCAACGGCATCGACGCGGTCACCGGCACCGACGGCGTGGCGGCGCTCGGCGGTCCGGTCGGACCTTATCCGAACGGCGTCGTGGTCATGCAGGACGATTCGGACACTGACGGTGAAGCGCCGACCTCGGCGCGCGTGAAGCAGAACTTCAAGATCGTCGATTGGAATAACGTCAAGCAGGCCCTTAAGTTGGATTAAGGGCCTCGGGCGAGGCGAGCGCATTCCGAAACGAAGTTCGGCGTAGCCAAAAGTGCGCAGCGGGTTTCGGATAAATACGCGAAAGAAGAAGGGTCCGAAGGACCCTTCACCCAAAAGTTTAGCCGAGTTCTTTGGACCGCTTGTGCGCGGCTTGCACAGCCTCGAGAATAAGCTCATCGAGGCCATTGCCTGGCGCGCACAGCACGTTCAAAGCCGCCTCCGTCGTCCCGCCGGGCGACGCCACCTTCTTGATCAGGTCGTCGGGCTCTTCGCCGGTCGAGTCCAGCAGACGCGCCGCCGAGATCAGCGTCCCCCGCGCCAGGTCGCGCGCATGGCCGTAGGACAGGCCAGTCGCCCGGCCAGCTTTTTCAAGCGACCGCACGAAGGCATAGACATAGGCCGGCCCCGAGCCCGACACCGCCGTGGCCGAATCGATCTGCGCCTCGTCCTTTAGAACCACCGTCGACGCCATCGGCTGGAACAGGCCGCACGCCGCGTCCAGCGCCCTCGGGCTGTCCGCAAAGATACTGGCCACACCCTTGCCGGTCGCCACACCCGTCGTCGGCATGACCCGCGCGATGGCGTGGCCCTCGAACGCCTGTTGCAGCGATGGGATCTGCACGCCCGCCATGACCGACACCAGCACGGCTTCGGCATTCAGATTGCCACGCAGAATCTGAGCCACAGCGTGCCAGCCCTGCGGCTTGACCGCCAGGATGATCGTGCCGGCGGCCTTCCACTGGTCCGGCTGCGGGTTCAGCTTTGCGCCGTCCGCCGCCCATCCTTGAGCTTCCTCACCCGGCTTCAGGTCCAGGATCATCATGTCCGCGGGCTGGACGTGCCCGCCAATACGCATGCCCTTGAGCATGGAAGAACCCAGCGCGCCCGCGCCGATGAGAAGAATAGGTTTTGGCAGCATGCTCAGGCCTCGCCCCGCGTCTCGAACAGGCAGGCGGCAAAGGCATCCCGGGCCGTTTCCACGCCCTTGAACCAGAAGTCGAAGGCCGGATAGAAGCGGTCGACCGCCTCGGCGGCGCTGTTGATCATGTGTGCGCTGGATGTCACCGAAGCGCGTTCGATCGGATTGAGCGCGACCGTGTGGCGGAAGACGATGTCATAGGCGCCCATGCCGGCCTTTTCGGTGCCGGCCGGCGTCTCGGCCTCGGCGTCTCGGAAGACCTCGAAGTGGCCGAACCAGACGTGCTGGTTGACCAGGGCCAGCAGTTCGTAAAGGCCCGGCAGGCGGTCCGGCGTCAGCGCGCGGCCGGCGCCGGTTTCGACGTCCAGCGAGCAGCACAGTTGCAGGCACTCACCTTCCGGCCGCCACGAGAACCACATTTCGTAGGTGCGCCAGTCACCGCTCAGCGCGAAGCCGAGATCGCCTTCCGGCGTACGTTCGAATTCAAGCCCTTCCTCGGCGAGGATGGATTCCACCATATCGAGCGGATCGAAGGCGGCATCGCTGTCATAGGCCTGGGGGGTATTCATGATAGTCCTTATCAGATGGACGGGTCGGCGGCGGTCTTGGCCTTGGCCGTCTTTGCGCCCTTGAGCGCGGCAATTTCTTCACGGAGCGCGGTGATTTCAGCCCTCAGCGCGTCCAGCTCGTCACGGCGCACCAGGTCCATGTCCGCCACGAAACGGTCGGCCTGGGCCCGGAAGGCCGCCTTGGCCTCGTCGCCCGCGGCCTGGGCCAGGCCCATCGCGGAAGTGGTCAGCTTGGCCATTTCGTCAAAGAACGGATGCTGGCTTTGCATGGGGAAGCTCTCCTGCCGAACGCTTTGTCACGCTTTCAATATAATGTCTTATAGGCCATATCGCGCGTGCAACAAAGTTTTTCATGATTCTTGCCGCCGTCAGCGCGAATTTGTCGCGACGGCGACAAATGAAGTTGATAAAAACGCCACACGCAAACTCAGGAGACCGGGGCATCATGACACTGCGCTTGCCGGACATCGATCCGGTCATCTTCCACGTCGGCCCGCTGGCCATCCGCTGGTACGCCCTGGCCTATGTCGCGGGCATTGTGCTCGGCTGGCTCTACGCCGGCAAGCTGTTACGTAAAGCCGAGCTGTGGCCGAACGGCAAACCTCCGGTCACGTCTGACCAGATCGATGACCTGATCCTGTGGCTCACCGGAGGCGTCATCCTGGGCGGCCGCATCGGTTATATCCTGGCCTACGATGCGTCGATCATCTGGAAGGACCCCATACAAGTGCTGCAAATCTGGAACGGCGGCATGGCCTTCCACGGCGGCTTCCTGGGCGTTGTGGTCGCGACCATCCTGTGGGCGCGTTCCAATCGCTTCACCCTGCCCCAGATGCTCAACCTCGGCGACCTGATGGCCATGGCGGCGCCGATCGGCCTTTTTCTCGGCCGCATCGCCAACTTTATTAATGGCGAGCTGTGGGGCCGGCCCACCGACGCGCCGTGGGGCATGGTCTTCTGTAACAAACATGTCCTCCAGCAATATAATGGCGTCTGCCCTGCCGGCGAAGTCGCGCGCCACCCCAGCCAGCTTTACGAAGCCTTGGGCGAAGGCCTGCTGCTGTTCGCGCTTGCCTGGTTGCTGGCCTTCCGCCTGAAGAAACTGCACAAGCCCGGCATGATCATGGGCGTGTTTATCGCCGGTTACGGCATTATCCGCATTCTTTTGGAAAGCGTCCGCAATCCCGACGCCCAGATGCTGCCCTTCTTCAAGGAAGTCGTCACTATGGGCACCCTCCTGTCCCTGCCCATGGTCGCCGCAGGCGCCTGGCTGATCTGGCGCGCCCACAAGACGCCGACACCTGAGCCCGAGCCTGTCAAGGTCACCGACGATGAGACGCCCACTCCGGCCGACAACGGCACGGCGGCCTGAACCTTGAGTCTGAAGCAAAGGCTGATCGAACAGATCACACTGGAAGGTCCGATCAGCGTCGCCGACTATATGGCGCGGTGCCTGTTAGATCCGATTGACGGCTATTACACGCGACGCCCCGGGCTTGGCGCCGACGGCGACTTCATCACCGCGCCCATGGTGTCGCAGATGTTCGGCGAAATGATCGGCGTTTGGGTCGCTGAAACCTGGACGGCGATGGGGTCGCCCCCGTTCCGGCTGGTCGAAATCGGCGGCGGCGACGGCACACTGATGAGCGATATCCTGCGCGTCACGGCGCGTGTGCCAGGCCTCAAGACGTCGGCCCGGATTACAATGGTCGAGCCCTCCCCCGTTTTGCGCGCCCGGCAGGCCACGGCCGTACCCGACGCCGAGTTCCTGCCCGTCGTCGAAGCCTTGCCGGATGACCTGCCGCTGATCATCGTCGCCAATGAAGTCCTCGACTGCCTGCCGGCGCGCCAATACGTACGCGTCAACGACGGCTGGCATGAGCGTATGGTCGGCGTGCGCGCAGGCGTGCTGGTTTTTGGTTTGGCGCCAGAAAAATCCGAACTTCCGGAAATATCGAATTGCAATGACGGCGATCTTTTTGAATATAGCCCCGAGCAGGTCCGCTTTACACGCACCCTGTGCGATAAGCTGAAGGCGAACAGCGGCGCGGCCCTGCTGATCGACTATGGCCGGGCACACACCGAGCCTGGCGACACACTCCAGGCGCTCCACCGCCACCAGAAACACGATCCGCTCGCAGCCCCAGGCGACCACGACTTGACGGTTTGGGCCGACTTCCCTGCGGTCGCGGCCGCTGCGGCTCGCGCCAGCATCACGACATCGAACATCACGCCTCAAGCCGCGTTTCTCCGGTACATGGGCATAGACGCACGGCTGGAAGCGCTCAAGGCGTCCAACCCATCTCAAGCGGACAAGCTCCAGCGGCAATACGACCGCCTTGTCGCTCCCGACCAGATGGGCGAACTGTTCAAAGTCCTGGCCTTCGCTTATCCGGCGTCAATTCCCCTCATCGGACTTGAAGCGGAAGTCCCGGGCTCGTAAAAGGCCCCACCACCGCATCTCGCCCGTGCAGGCACGGGTCTCGTGCGGTCCCCCTCCCCATCGCTGCGCGACAGGGAGGACTAACTGAGCGTTTCCCCTTCTTATTCCTCCCCATGCCAATGGGGAGGGGGACCGCGCCCGGAGGGCGTGGTGGTGGGGGCCTTTGACAGGTGCCGATATGACTCTGCCTCCCCGCATTCTCCACCCCCTGCTTGACCTCCCGGGCATCCAGCACGGCTTCTTCACGCGCCGCGGCGGTGTCTCCGAAGGCATATATGACAGCCTGAACATTGGCCAGGGCTCCAAGGACGATCCCGACGCCGTCACTGAAAACCGCCGGCGCGTGGCTGCCGCCTTCGACCGCCCGTCCGCCCACCTGCTCAGCCTCTACCAGGTCCATTCCAACATCGCCCGCGAGGTCAACGGGCCATGGACCGAGGATCGTCCCGAAGCCGATGGCCTGGTCACCACCACGCCCGGCCTGATCCTGTCGGCCCTGTCCGCCGACTGCTCGCCGATCCTGTTCGCCGATCCGCAAAACCGCGTCATCGGCTCATGCCATGCCGGCTGGAAGGGCGCGCTCAACGGCATGATCGAAGCCACGCTAGACCTGATGCAGGCCAGGGGCGCCAGGCTCAACGAAATCCGCTGCGTCATCGGCCCGTGTATCGCGCAAGCCTCCTATGAGGTCGGTGCCGACTATGCCGAAACCTTCGCGAACGCCGATCCCGACAGCCCGGCCTTCTTCGTCCCGGGCGCGTCGCCTGACAAGCGCATGTTCGACCTGCCGGGCTACTGCCTGATGCGCGTCAAGCGCGCCGGCGTCCTCCTGGCGGCCACGACCGGCCACGACACGCGCGCCGATGCATCGCTCTTCTTCTCCAATCGCCGCGCCTTCCTGAACGGAGAACCGGATTACGGCCGGCTGATTTCCTGCATAATGCTCCGAGCATGAAATTCTCCGTCGTATGACAATTTAACCTTGAACCTGTAAACTCGCCTGCTAAAAGCCGGGCTCTATGCGCTCAGAGGCCGCGCAGGCTCCTCGCATTAGCTCGGGCGGGCGTCGCCCTTGCCAAACCTGTCGGTTTGGAAGCTCTAGGGATTTTGTAAAATGAAGCTGCTTGCCGCCAATTCCAACCGCACCCTCGGTCAGGCCATAGGCGACTATCTCGACATGCCGCTGACCAAGGCGCGCGTCCAACGCTTCCTGGACAACGAAATCTTCGTGACGATCGACGAGAATGTGCGCGGCGAGGACGTCTTCGTCATCCAGTCGACCAGCTACCCGGCCAACGACAACCTGATGGAACTGCTGATCTGCATCGACGCGCTGACCCGCGCCTCGGCCAAGCGGATCACGGCGGTCATCCCCTATTTTGGCTATGCCCGCCAGGACCGCAAGACCGGCGGCCGCACGCCCATCTCGGCCAAGCTGGTCGCCAACCTGATCACCCGCGCCGGCGCCCACCGCGTCCTGACCATGGACCTGCACGCCGGCCAGATCCAGGGCTTCTTCGACATCCCGACCGACAACCTGGTCGCCATTCCCTTCATGGCCAAGGACATCAAAGCGAACTATTCCGACCCGCACGAGCTGATGATCGTGTCGCCGGACGTCGGCGGCGTGGTGCGTGCCCGCGCCCTGGCCGACCGCCTGAATGTTGACCTGGCCATTGTCGACAAGCGCCGTCCGCGCCCGGGTGAATCCGAAGTCATGAACATCATCGGCGACGTCACCGACCGCCGCTGCATCCTGTTCGACGATATCGTCGATTCCGCCGGCACGCTGTGCCACGCCGCCAAGGCGCTGATGGACCGCGGCGCCCGCTCGGTCTCGGCCTATGTCAGCCACGGCGTCCTGTCGGGTCCGGCGCTGGAACGCGTCGCCAACTCCGTCCTGACCGAACTGGTCATCACGGACTCGATCGAGGCCACCGAAGCCATCCGCCAGAACCCGAAGATCCGCCTGGTCGGCGTCGCCCCCCTGATCGGCGAAGCCATCCGCCGCATCGCCAACGAAGAATCCGTATCAAAACTTTTTGATTAACGCGGCGAGATATGGCGCTTGTAAAAATAGCGTCTTTTCCATCTTGTAAACTTATTGCGTGTTCCTTCTGGACGTGCTGATTTAAAGCGCCGGCAAAGGTCAAAAGCCTTAATTTCGGCGCTTTATCGCGTTTCAGTCTGCCACAATTTCACGGCGCGGCATCGCGCCGCCTTGCATGGCGCCGGTGTGCGCCCTGCCTCATCCCGGGTCCCCACCTCGATAAAGTTTCAGGGAGTTGCGTATATGAAGTTCACGGTCGCTAAGGGTCTTGCCATCAGCCTGCTCGCCCTCAGTCTTGCGAGTTGTGCGACGGACGCACCGCCGCCCCCTCCGCCCCCGCCGCCGGCACCCGCAGGTCCTCCGGTCGCCCTGGCCTCCGGCGTGTCCGACGCCGCAGCCGCCTATGTCGATTATATCCAGCAAGCCCGCGCCGTCAGCGCTAATTTCCCTGACGGTAACGATGTGCAGGCCAAGCTGAGAATTGCTTCGGCCTATGAGCCTGAACAGCTGGCACGCGGCGCCGTGGCTTACGGCGCCATCGCCGCCATGCAGGAGCCGAGCTTCCGCGCGGCGCTCCGCGCCTATGCGGCCGATCCGACGGCGCGCGCCGAAATGACCTCCAAGCTGCTGAGCGACACCCACTACGCCGCCGGTCTGCCGGCAGCGGATGTGGCCGCGCGCCGCGTCATCCTGGCCCTGTCCAGCGACGGCCAGTCGGTCTACAAGGCCGGTTCGGGTGTCAAGCAGGCCGCCTACGACATCCAGCGCCAGAAGTGGTCCAAGGAATTCGTCACCGGCCGCGATGAACGCCTGGCGCTGGCCAAGCAGAATTCGGTCACACTCAAAAGCATCCGTACCGACGAAAGCTCGCGCCTGCTGGCCGCGGCCCTCAGCGGTTCGGGCCTGACGACGCGCGCGACGACGGGCGCCGCGACGGGTGACGCCACATTGAACGCCTCACCCGCTCCCGCCGACAGCGCCGGCAACCCGGCGGCAACGCAGGTCAACCAGTCGATGATGCCCGCCACGCCTTCAATGGAACCGGCGGTCGATTTCGGCCGCCCCGACCTGTTCAACACGCCTTATACCAACGCAGTCAACCGTTCGCTGACCATCGCCGCCCTGGCCATCCTGGGTGAAGGCGGCGAAGCGCGCTCCGACGCCGTAGTAGCCATGCTTGATGATGACATCGGCGAAAAGTGCTTGGATATGTCCAAGCTCAACCTCTATCAGTGCCTGGCTGTGTCCAAGCCGTACTATGAAGACATCTTCTGCCTGGGCCAGCACATCCTGATGGATACCGGCCAGTGCCTTGGCAAGATGTCCAGCAACGCGCTGAGCTTCGCACCGGTCAAGCGCATCGGCTTCAATGACGACGGCACGGTGTCGGCATCGCACGCCAACGCCGTCTCCTATGCCGACATGAACAAGAAGCCGGCCAAGAAGAGCACCAAGAAGTCTTCATCCAAGAAGTCGACGGGCAAGACCTCGGCGAAGAAGAAGTCCACCTGATTGGATGATGTGACTTAAGACGATGGGCCGGAGGTAATCTCTGGCCCATTTTTCGTTGCACCGCTTGCACATACTGCCTTTGTCGTGTATCGAGGCCGCCTCCAGAAATTCGGACCGCCGGGCCAATTGTGGTACCGGCGTATTTCTATTGAGGTTTTAAGTTATGGTCGATATCGTTTTGGACGTCGAGGTGCGCGAGCGCACCGGTACCGGCGGCGCTCGTGAAGCTCGCAACGCCGGCAAGATCCCGGGCATTCTCTATGGTGGCAATCTCGGTCCCGTGCCGATCGCGACCAGCCTGAACGAATTCCGCAAGTCGCTGTACACCGGTAAGCTGGCCGGCCACCTGGTGACTCTGAAGTACGGCACCGAGACCCAGAAGGTCATCGTGAAATCGATCGACTTCCATCCGGTCACCGACGTCCCGACGCACTTCGACCTGCTGCGCGTCGATGAACACGCCAAGATCAAGATCGCCGTGCCGGTGCACTTCAAGAACCACGAAGCCTCTCCGGGCCTGAAGAAGGGCGGCGCGCTGAACGTCGCCATCCACGACCTGGAAATCCAGGTTCCGGCCGACCACATCCCGGAAGACATCATCGTCGACCTGACCGGCTACGAAATCGGCCAGTCGGTCCACGTCTCCGACTTGAAGCTGCCGTCCGACGTGACGCCGGTCCTGAAGGGCGAAACGGTTGTGGCTTCGGTCACCGCTTCGAGCGCCAGCAAGAGCGACGACGCTGCTGAAGCGACTGCGGAAGCCTAATGGGTTTGGGGTCCTTGGACCCCAAGGCCTTCCCTTTTCAATAAAAAAGCCTCGCCTTATGGGCGGGGCTTTTTTATTGAAGAAAAAGATATGGGGTCCAAGGACCCCAAACCCATATGTTTTCGGAGCCATCATGCATCTCATCGTCGGCCTCGGCAATCCCGGTCCGCAATATGCGAAGAACCGGCACAATATCGGCTTCATGATGATTGACGAACTGATCCGCGGGCCGTCCTTCGGTCCGGAAAAGAAGCAGTTCGACGGCATCACCTCCGAAGGCATTATCGAGACCGCCAAGGGGCCGCTCAAGGTTCTGGCGCTCAAGCCGCAGACCTTCATGAACGTCTCGGGCCTCAGCGTCGCCAAGGCGCTGCAGTTCTATAAGCTGAAGCCCGAACAGATCACCGTCTTTCACGACGAACTCGATCTCGCCCCCGGCCGTTTCCGTCTGAAGATGGGCGGCGGCCATGCTGGCCACAATGGCCTGCGTTCGATCATGCAGCACCTGGGCCCGAACTTCCTGCGCGGCCGCATGGGCATCGGCCATCCCGGCGCCAAGGAGATGGTGCACGGCTGGGTACTGTCGGACTTCGCCAGGGCCGACCAGGCCTGGCTGACCGCGCTCAACGACGCCTGCGTGCGCGCCCTGCCCATGCTGTACTCCGGTGCGCCAGACGCCGCCGACCGCTACCAGGCCGAAGTCATGCGGCTGGCGCCGGCGCCGAAGCTCGACACCCGGCAACTGGCGGCCAGGGGATCTGACGCGGTCTGACGTCGCCTTGCGCGGTTTGCTCCCATCGCGCAAATACCTTTACGGTAAACCAATGAAGGCGCATGTCCTGCCTGATTGGAATTCCTCGCCGCCTCCCGCAAATTCCCGGCGATCGCTGGGGTCCTGGGGTGGTAATCAAGGTGATATCCGGTGGCCAGGGACGCAACTTTCAACCACAAAGCCGACACGAAGACAGCGGAAACGCCCATTCGTCGCTTCGTGCTGGCGACACACGGCTCGCTGGGCGACCTGCATCCCTTCATCGCGCTGGGACAGGCGCTTGTGGCGCGCGGCTGCGGCGTCGTCCTGGCCTCGCATCCGGACTATCGCGCCAAGGTCGAGGCGGCCGGGCTGCACTTCGTCGACTACGGCGCGTGCCGCGAGGACTATGTCCAGGACCTGCGTCTCAAGCCCGAGGAAATCATTCGCCGCCTGTCCGGCGACCACAGCTTCATGATCAAGCGGCTGATCGCGCCCTACCTGGAAAAATCCATTCAGGACATCCAGGCCGTGGTCGCCCACGCGGATGAGGTGATCGGCTCGTCCTTCGCCTATGGCGCCGATATTGCCGCGCGCCTGGCCGGCAAGCCGTTCACCAGCGTGGCGCTGCAGCCGACCGTGATGATGTCGGCCTGGGACCCGCCGCAGGTCAAGAAGGCGCCCTTCATCCTCCATCCGAAGACGGCGGCCGCCCGGATGTGGAACCGCGCCATGATGTCGATCGGTGAGGTGTTCATGGCCGCCAGCCAGAACCGCGTCCGCGAGGTCTATCACCGGCATGGCCTGGAGCCGCATATCGGACTGGGCGGCATCGTCTCGGAATACCGGACCTTGGCGCTCTATTCGCCGCAATTCGCGGGGCCGCAGCCCGACTTTCCGCCCAATACCCATATCGTTGGCTTTCCATTCTTTGACAGCGAAAGCGGCCAGGAAACCGCGCTTGCCCCCGCCATGGAGCATTTTCTGAATGCCGGCCCGGCACCGGTCGTCTTCAGCCTGGGCACCGCGGTCGTCTACGGCGGGGAACGCTTCTTTCGCCGCGCCATAGCCGCGGCAAAACGCATGAAGGTGCGCTGTGTGGTACTGGCCGGCCCGGAAAGCCCCTTGCTGGACGAAGACTTCGGTGACCAGGTCTTTGTCGCCGCCTATGCGCCCCACTCGCGCCTCTTCCCGCGCGCCAGCATTGTCGTCCATCACGGCGGTGTGGGCTCGACCGCCCAGGCCCTGGCCAGCGGCCGGCCGCAACTGGTTACGCCGGTGTTCGGGGATCAGTTCGACAATGCCCGCCGCCTGGCCGAAATGGGTCTGGCGACGGTCCTGCCCTATACCAACTGGCACGTCTCAAGCGCGGTCTCGCACCTGAAATCCCTTCTGCGTGATTCCCGATTTGCCGGCCGCGCCGCGCGCTGCCAACCGGTCATCGCCAATGAAGACGGCGCGCAAACGGCCGCGAAACTGCTTACCCGATAAAATCATTTCTTTTGTGCAGGGTGGATGTTAGGGAAGCGCCCAACTGTTTTCCTCTCAGGACCGCTCTTTCATGGCCCTTAAAGTCGCTATCGTCGGCCTGCCCAATGTCGGCAAGTCCACCCTGTTCAACGCCCTGACCCAGACCGCCGCCGCCCAGGCCGCCAACTACCCGTTCTGTACTATCGAGCCCAATACCGGCGACGTGGCCGTGCCGGAGCCGCGTCTCGACGTCCTGGCCAAGATCGTCGGCTCAAAGGAAATCATCCCGGCGCGGATCAACTTCGTCGACATCGCCGGCCTGGTGCGCGGCGCCTCCAAGGGCGAAGGCCTGGGCAACCAGTTCCTGGCCAATATCCGCGACTGTGACGCCATCACCTATGTTGCGCGCTGCTTCGTCGATACCGACATCACCCACGTCGAAGGCCGCATCGATCCGATTTCGGATCTCGAAATCATCGAGACCGAGTTGATGCTGGCCGACCTCGAGTCGCTGGAAAAGCGCCTGCCGCAACTGGAAAAGCGCGCCAAGTCGGGCGGCGACAAGGAAGCCGCCATCACGGTCGGCCTGATAAATGCCGCCCTGGAAGAATTGCGTAACGGCAAGCCGGCGCGTATCGCCTATGAAAAGGGCAAGATATCCAAGGAAGACACCAAGGCATGGGAGATGCTGCAACTGCTGACCTCTAAGCCCGCACTGTATGTTTGTAACGTCGAGGAAGGCGCCGCCGACAAGGGCAACGAGCTGTCGGACAAGGTCGCGGCGCGCGCCAAGGCCGACCACGCCAACAGCGTCGTCATCTCGGCGCAGATCGAATCGGAAATCGCCTTGCTCGATCCGGAAGAGCGCAAGGAATTCCTGGAGACACTCGGCCTCGAAGAGCCTGGCCTCAACCGCCTGATCCGCGAAGCCTACAAACTGCTGGGCTTGGCCTCCTACTTCACCGTCGGCCCCAAGGAAGCGCGCGCCTGGACGATCCATGTCGGCGATACGGCGCCCCAGGCTGCGGGCGTCATCCACACGGACTTCGAGAAGGGCTTCATCCGCGCCGAGACCATGGCCTATGACGACTTCGTCAAGTTCAACGGCGAAGCCGGCTGTAAGGAAAACGGCAAGTTCCGCCAGGAAGGCAAGGAGTACGTCGTCAAGGACGGCGACATCATGAACTTCCGTTTCAACGTCTGAGCCACACGCTCATCAAGCACAAAGAAGCCCGCCGGAACGATCCGGCGGGCTTCTTTCTTATTTCAGCGCGGTGTGGGCGCGGCCTGGTGAGTCGAAAATGGCTAGCTGTCGAGAACCGGAGCGGAGCGTACTTGAGTACGTGAGCACCGGCTCGCAGACAGATGGCCATTTGCAGACCACTGGGGCGTGGCCACCAATTAGTGGTGGCCTTTCCAGGTCTGGCGATAGGCGAGGTAGACAACGCCGCCTAGCAGGATCAGGAATAGGATCACTGCGAAGCCGGTCTGCTTGCGCGCGACCATGTGCGGATCGCCGGCCCATTCCAGGAAGGTCGTGACGTCCTTAGCCTGCTGCTTCAGCGTCGACGGCGTACCGTCGTCGAAGGTAACGCGACCGTCCGTAAGAGGGGGCGGCATGGCCAGAACGCCACCGGCCGGGACGTGGTGCGGATCGCCCTTCCATTGGGTCGCCAGGCTACCCGCGACATAGGCGTTGTAGTGCTGCGTGTCCGGGATTTCGAGGCCGACAGGCTTGGGTTCATAGCCGATCAGGATCGAATAGATATAGGGCGCGTGACCGTTGCGGGCCTTGTTGATGACCGACAGGTCGGGCGGAATGGCGCCGCCGTTGGACGCCTTGGCCGCTTCGTCGTTCTTGAACGGCGACGGAAAACGGTCCGAAGGCGTGGACTTGCGCATCACTTCGTCGCCGGAGTCCGGATCGATTTCCGCGGTTTCAAATTCCGAGGCGATCTGCTTCACGACCGGGTTGTCGTTCGGGTTCTTGTACTTCGGATCGTAGAAGGGACCGCCCTTCTGGCCGAGGTTGCGGAACGACACCAGCTTCATGCTGTGACAGGCCGAACAGACCTCACGATAGACCTTGTAGCCGCGCTGCAGCGCCCCTTGGTCGAAGGTGCCGAACGGACCTTCGAAGGAGAAGCCTGGATCGACGGGCTTGCGGCCATGACCGCCGGCGGCCAGGGCCGGCGCGCTGGTCACGAGCGCGACCGCGACGATCGCTCCGGACAGAAGTTTCAGGCTGTTTGTCAAAAACGAAGACATATGACTTAGCCCTTTTTCTTGCTGTGGGCGGCCAGGACGGCTTCGGAGATCGAAGCCGGCAACGGCAGAGGCTCTTCCTTCAGGCCGATCCACGGCATGATGATCAGGAAGAAAGCGAAGTAGTAGGCGGTCAGGAACTGCGACAGGGTCGTCACGGTCAGGCCAATCGGCGTACCCGCCTTGTCAGCACCGAAGGAGATGACAAGGTCGGTCGGCAACTGGCCGCCGCACCAGCCCAGCGCCACGCAGGTGATGGCGAACAGGACGTAGAACCAGCGCATGACCGGGCGATAACGCATGGAGCGGACCTTGGACGTATCCAGCCACGGCAAGGCGAAGATGACGGCAATGGCCGCGAACATCGCGATGACGCCCAGGAGCTTGTCCGGAATAGCGCGCAGGATGGCGTAGAAGGGCAGCATATACCATTCGGGCACGATGTGCGCCGGTGTCTGCAGCGGGTTAGCCGGCACGTAGTTGTCGGCGTGGCCCAGGACTTCAGGCGCGAAGAAGACGAAGACCGCGAACATGATCAGGAACAGGATGATGCCCATGGCGTCCTTGATCGTGGCGAACGGCGTGAACGGAACCGTGTCTTCCTTAGACTTGATCTCGACGCCGGTCGGGTTGTTCTGGCCGGTGACGTGCAGCGCCCAGATGTGCAGGACGGTGACGCCGGCGATGACGAACGGCAGCAGGTAGTGCAGCGAGAAGAAGCGGTTCAGCGTCGGCTGGTCGACCGAGAAGCCGCCCTGCAGCCAGATCAGGATCGACGGGCCGACAACCGGGATAGCGCCGATCAGGTTAGTGATAACGACGGCGCCGTAGTAGGACATCTGGCCCCACGGCAGGACGTAGCCCATGAAGGCGGTCGCGATCATCAGGAAGTAGATGACGCAGCCCAGCAGCCACAGCACTTCGCGCGGCGCCTTGTACGACCCGTAGTAGAGGCCGCGGAACATGTGGATATAGACCGCGAAGAAGAACATCGACGCGCCGTTCGAGTGAATATAGCGGATCAGCCAGCCATGGTTCACGTCGCGCATGATACGCTCGATCGAGTTAAAGGCGTGGTCGGTGCTGGCGATGTAGTGCATGGCCAGGACGACGCCGGTAATGATCTGGATCCCCAAGCACAGCGACAGGATGGCGCCGAAGGTCCACCAGTAGTTCAGGTTTTTCGGCGTCGGATAGTCGATGAAGCTGTCATAGGCCAGGCGGACGATGGGCAGGCGCGAGTCCAGCCACTTTTCGATGCCCGTCTTGGGCTGGTAGGTCGATTGATGGTCACTCATGTGGCTCTCCCTTAACCGACCTTGATCTTGGTATCGCTGAGGAACTCGTACTGAGGCACCTCAAGGTTCAGGGGCGCGGGGCCGCTGCGGATACGGCCCGACGTGTCGTAGTCCGAACCGTGGCAGGGACAGAACCAGCCGTTGAACTCACCGCCGCCGAAGTTCGGCACGCAGCCCAGGTGGGTGCAGACACCGATGACGACGAGATACTGTTCCTTGCCTTCCTTGACGCGCTCGGCGTCGGTCTGCGGATCGCGCATCCCCTTGACGTCGGCGGTTTGTGCGGCCTTGATTTCGGCCGGCGTGCGGTGGCGGACGAACAGAGGCTTGCCGCGCCATTTGACAACGGCCTGCATGCCTTCGGTAACCTTGGACAGGTCGTATTCGATGGAGGCCAGCGCCAGGGTATCGGCGGCGGGATTCATCTGACCGATCAGCGGGATGAGCGCCATGCCGGCGGCCCCCGCGGCGCCGGCGCCGGCCGCGATATATATAAAGTCACGACGGCTGGGGTCTGCCCCGGTCGTGACGGAATTGTGCGATGCCTCGCTCACCTTGCCACCTCATTCAATACCAAAACGCCCCATGAAGACGGCCTCCCATAAGGAAGGTCTTCAGAAGCGCCGATTCCGCGAGTCGCTGCCGCTCCGGATGCCGAAGCTACATAGACGAATTTTAAAAAAGCTCAAACGCTCCCTTAACCTCCCCGACAGCAGCCGAACGGCGCGCCAAAAGCTTGTCCGGCCTGGGCACGCGCCTGGGTAAACGCACGCCTCACGATTGTCGGAAAGCTCCGGAGAACGGAAAAGGACACCGCCCTGGGGCGGCAAATCCGTCTATAACCACAATTGCGTCATAGATACAAACCGCCTTTTGCCATTTTTCGCATCGAATTGCGGCCATCTCCGTCTCATGTGCTAAAGGCCACGTGCGGCGCGTCGGCGCGCCGTCCGGCAAAATCCTCATCCAAAGTGTGGTTTTCATGCGTCTTGCGCTCTTTCAGCCCGATATTCCCCAGAATCTGGGCGCCGCCATCCGCCTGTGCGCGGCCCTGGAGGTCGAACTGGACGTGATCGAGCCCTGCGGCTTTCCTTTGAGCGACAAGGCGATCAAGCGCGCCGCCATGGATTACGGATCGTGCGCTAAAGTGTCGCACCATTCCGGCTGGGAGGCATTTCGCGCTGGCCTCCCCCCATCCGCCCGGCTGATTCTGTTCACGACGCGGGCGGCCGCCCCCTATACCGCGTTCGCCTTCGCGGAGGATGACGTCCTGCTGATGGGACGCGAAAGCGCCGGCGTGCCGGACGAAGTCCACGCCGTGGCCGACCATCGCCTCTTCATCCCCATCAGCGCGAGTGCGCGCTCCATCAATGTCATCACGGCAGCGGCCATGGCCATGGGCGAAGCCCTGCGGCAAACAGCGCGCTTCCCGGTCCGCCCCTGACGCAGTATAGCCAGCACCATGACCGACACCGCCCCTTCCGATCTCGATACCCGGCGCCAGCAGGCCGCGGCCTGGTTCCGGACCTTACGCGATTCCCTGTGCGCCGCGTTTGAACGCCTCGAAGACGAAGCCCCCGCTGAGCTCTACGGTGAAAGCGCAGGTCGTTTCGTGCGCACGCCCTGGAATCGCCCGGAAGGCGGCGGCGGCGAAATGTCGATCATGAAGGGCCGGCTGTTCGAGAAGGTCGGGGTTCACATCTCAACCGTCCACGGCACGTTTTCGCCCGACTTCGCCAAGACCGTTCCCGGCGCCGCCGAAGACCCGCGCTTCCACGCCACCGGCATCTCGCTGATCGCGCATATGACCAATCCGCACGTGCCGGCCGTGCATATGAATACGCGCTTTATCTCGACGACCCAGAGCTGGTTCGGCGGCGGCGGCGACCTGACGCCCCTGATGGTGGCGGATCGTCACCAGGACGCGCCGGATGCCGTAAAGTTCCACGCCGCGTTCAAGGACGCTTGCGACCGCTTCGATCCGGCCTATTACGACAGGTTCAAGGCGTGGTGTGATGAGTACTTCTACCTGCCCCACCGCAAGGAGCCGCGCGGCGTCGGCGGCATCTTCTACGACCATCTGAACAGCGGCGACCACGACACCGACTTTGCCTTCACGCAGGCCGTAGGCCAGGCCTTCCTGAACATCTATCCGGACATCGTGCGCGGGCGTATCAACCAACCATGGACAGAGGATGACCGCGAAGCACAATTGGTCCAGCGTGGGCGTTATGTCGAGTTCAATCTGCTCTATGACCGCGGCACGATTTTCGGTCTGAAGACCGGCGGCTATGTGCCGTCGATCATGTCGTCCATGCCGCCAGTGGTGAAGTGGCCGTAATTACGATTCGAGAAACCTGGAGATAGCTCCCAGGACATCGGAACGGTGGCTCCGCCCCTTCAACGTTTCCACGGCGTGGTCCACCAGAGCGGCATCGATACGGATACCACGGCGGCTGAGCAGCAGGTCGCTGGCAAAGCCTTCGCAGAATTCCGGATGGCACTGGAAAGACAATGCCTTGCGGTCGGTGTAAAATAGCGCGCCGTTGGGCGTGAACTCTGAGCCGGCAAGGACAATCGCGCAGTCAGGCGTTTTCACGACCTGGTCCTGATGTGTGACGGCGATGCGGATGGCGGTGTGTTCCGCGTCCGTACCCAGCAACTGCTTCCAGACATCATGCGCGTGGATCTCATATTCGTGCAGGCCGACGCCCCACCCCTTGGCGGACTTCTCGACGTGACCGCCCCAGGCCTGGGCCATGATCTGGTGACCGAAGCAGATGCCGACCACCGGCACTTGGCGATCAAGCGTCCTAAGCCAGTCGATCAGGCTGACGATCCAGGGATCGCCTTCGTAGACGCCGGCCGGGGAGCCGGTGATCACAACGCCCTTAAGGTCGGCGTCAGGTTCAGGCAGTTCGCCATCCAGCGCCCGGAACGCGCGAAAGGTACGCCCCTCTCGGGCCAGCGTGCCGGAGAACATATCGACATAGGTGCCGTAGGTCTTGTCGAGATCGGCAGGCGGAACGCCGGTCTCCAAAATCGCGATATAGCTGGAATTACGCATGGTACATCTGGCTGGCTGGAATACCGGGAATTACATCGGCCTTTTGCCAATAGCGTCAAGAGCATCCTCAATCACGCTTTGTGAAAAATCATGATTGAGCCATTCGGTTTCGATTTGCTTAAGACGTTGGCCCAGTTCCGGCCCCGGCTTGAGCCCGCGCGCGATCAGGTCGGCGCCTTTCAGAGGAAAGTCCGGCACATGCAAATGCCCGAGGTGGCCCAGCATGGCGTCGGGTGAGCGCCCCAGGTGCGCGGCGATCAGGCAGACGGCGTCTTCGACGGCCTCGCGGCCCAGGCTATAGATCAGCCGCTTGAGCAGGCCTTCATCGGCATCCGCCAGTCGGGCTGTCGCCACACCGGCCGCATAAAGCCGGTCGAAGGTTGCATTGGAGAATTTCAGCCGCTCGCGCAACGGTGTCAAATGGGCGAGATCAAGCCCGATCCCGCCATCGAGCAGCGCCATGAAACGACGGACGACGTCCGGCGTGCTCGCGATCATGGCCGACAGTTCCGGCAGCTTTCCGGCGGTGTGCTGCCAACCCGGCAGAACGTGCAGCAGGATGCCTTCACGCGACATGGCCTCGAACGCCGGCAGTGGATTGCCGACAGCCAGCGTCTTGCACACTTCCTGCCAGATGCGCTCACCCGAAAGTCCGTCGATCCCGGCTTTCAGCGCGGCGCAGGCCTTCAGTGACGCTTCATCGATGTCCATCGCATAGCCCGCCGTGAAGCGGAAGAAGCGCAGGATTCGCAGATAGTCCTCGCGGATACGCTGTTCAGGCGCACCGATAAACCGCACCCTACCCGCCCGCGCGTCATCGAGGCCGAACCCGGTCGGGTCAGAGATGGTCCCTTCGATATCGGCGTAGAGGGCGTTGAGATAGAAGTCGCGGCGCTCGGCGTCCTTCGCCCAGTCGGTCGTGTAGCTGACCACCGCCCGGCGGCCATCGGTCTCGACGTCTTCGCGAAGTGAAGTGATTTCGTAGGGCTCGCCATCGACCACGGCCGTGATGGTGCCAAAGGCCTTGCCGGTCGGCACATTGCGAATGCCGGCGGCTTCCAGCGCCGCTTCGGTCTCATCGGGCAGCAGTTGCGTCGACAGGTCGAGGTCGCTGATCGGCCGGCCCATCAAGGCGTTGCGCACGCAGCCGCCGACAAAGCGGACGCAGCCCTTCCCGCCCCTGGCTTCCAGGGCTGCGAAAACGGCGCGGGTCGCGGGAGCCTGCATGGCGCCCGAAAGTTCGATACGAGTCATTTCGCCTAATTAGGCGCTCAGACGCGCAAGATCAAACGGCGTCGGCGCGGACGACTTGACCGGCCAGCATATCGCCCGGAGTGGTGTAGTGGATAAGCACCCGGCGCGGATCGACCGGTCCCGGCATGATCATGTCCCTGGCGCGCTCAAAACCCAATGGCGCGAAATACTCAGCATCACCAACCAGCAGCACGGCGCGCAGGCCCGCCGTCTTCGCCGCCTCAAGCGACAAGCCGATCAGACGTTTGCCCAGGCCGCCGCTGCGAAAAGCGCTGTCGACAACAATAGGGCCAAGAAAGGCTATGGTGTCGGATTGTCCGGCATCCTCATTCCGGACGACGATCGGCCACAGCCGTACCGAGGCAACAACCTGATCGCCCTTGAGCGCGACAAAGCTCATGTTCGACAAAGGCTTGCAGCCTTCACGAAGACGCTCGGCGGTCTTGACGTAGCGGCCCGGCCCGAAGGCACGGTCCGTCAGGGCCAGGATCTGGTCATCCAGACCGCCGGGCTCCAGGCCCACCACATACAGATCCTGCGCGCTGCCGCTGTCCAAAGGCATACCCATGCACCTTCAAAAAGAGGACGCGCAAATAGGCGCAATCTACCTTTACGTCAAATCACATCCCATCGCCGAATGTTAGCGATTAAGGAAGGCCATAAAGGCCGCCGCCGCTTCCGGGCTTTGCAGTTGCTGGCGGAAAATTTCGCCCTCGGCCCTGACGACCTGCCACAGTGCTTCGGGATCACGCATCAGGCGCTTGGTGTGCGCCAGGGACGATGGCGACAGTCGGACAAGTTTTGACGCCAGGTCGTCGGCCGTCTGGCTCAGCGCGCTGCCGTCCACCACGGCGTTGACCAGGCCCAGCCGATGCGCCTCCTCAGCCCCCATGGCTTCGCCCAGCGCCATCCAGGCGAATGCCCGGGCATGGCCAATGCGTTGCGGCA
Source organism: Asticcacaulis solisilvae (assembly GCF_017875235.1). Taxonomy (GTDB): domain Bacteria; phylum Pseudomonadota; class Alphaproteobacteria; order Caulobacterales; family Caulobacteraceae; genus Asticcacaulis; species Asticcacaulis solisilvae_A. Next base: position 617,250 of record NZ_JAGGMI010000002.1, read on the forward strand.
GCAGCAGGGTCGAGCCGGCCTCCGGCACCAGGCCCAGCTTCAGGAACGGCAGGCTTAGGCGCACATCGTCAGCCGCGACCGCCAGGTCGCAATGCAGCAGCAGGGTCACGCCGATGCCGACGGCCTGGCCCTGCACGCCGGCGACCAGCGGCTTTTCAAAAAAGGTCAGGGCGCGCAGGAAGCGGAAGACCGGCAGGTCGTCCAGCGGCACGGACTGAAAATCGCCGACGCCTTGCGCGAAATCCAGTATGTCATTGCCGGCGCAGAAATCACCGCCCTCGGCCGTTATAACAACGGCGCGGACATTGTCGTCGGCGCCCGCCCGGTCCAGCGCGGCCGTCAGATCCTCATACATGGCGCGCGTGATGGCGTTCTTCTTGGCCGGCCGGTTCAGCCGCAGGCGCATGATGCCGCCGTCGACAGCGCTGATGATATCGCCCATGCGTCGCTCCTGTTTTATACTCCCAGGCTAAACCAAGTTTACGTGCACGGCAACCATGCCGCAACGTCAATACGCGGCACGATCCCAACCTGTGACATCTTGCCTTGTGTCCGCCACATCCTGTAGATAATGGATGTCTTAATAATAGCCGCCCGTGCCCGAACGTGGCGGAGCTTACAGGTTTCGCGCAACTTTATGAAAGTCGCCTCATGAACATCGCCAAATTCGCCGCCATGCTGCGTGTACTGGGCTTAAGCCTGGGCGTCATCGCCGCCACGGCCAGCCTGACCGCCACAGCGGCATACGCTCAAAATCCCGACGAAGACCGGCCAAATTCCCAGGCCAAGACCAAGAAAGCCGATGGCAAGTCTGGCCCCGGGCTGACGATCGACCCCGCGCAGCAAGCCAAGGCCATGGCTGACGCCCCGGCCATAGTCGCCGCGGCCAAGATTGCCTGTGAACCGATCAATGCCTATCCGCGTGGGCCGCACGATTACGAGAAGGAAGACAAGACCAAGGTCAAGGCGACGATTTACGAGATCGCGTGCAAGACCGGTCCGGGCTTCATCATCATCGTGGCATCGCCGACCGAAGTCTACAGCCCCTTCACCTGCACGGCCGCCTGGCGCGCGCAGCAGAAGGAAGCCAAGAATATCGGCTGCGAACTGCCGGAGAACAAGCCGCACTACAAGTGGCTGACCCCGGTCGTCCAGCCCTACCTGCCGGGCTGCGAAATCAGCGAAGTCAAGATGATCGGATCCAGCACGGCCGCCCCCTATTTCGACCGTTACGAAGTCGGCTGCGGCAGCAAGGTCGGCGGCATCATCGACTACCCGCAACTCGCCTCTGACGCCCCGATCGGCTTCCGGAGTTGCATCGGCCAGGAAGGCACCACCGCCACCTGCACCCTCAGCACCCGCGAACAGATTATCGAATCCCTGAAGCCGCTGGCCGCCACGGCCGACAGCAAGTGCCAGGTCAGCGACGTCCGCTTTGTCGGCGTCACCACCGAAGGCAACGGGGTCTTCTATGAATTCGGCTGCTCCAACCAGCCGGGCTTCATCGTCCGTGCCAAGCTCAGCGACAATAGCTTCGACCGTTTGGTCCAGTGCAGCGCCGCCGCCTCCCTGGGTGGCTGCAAGCTGACCAAGGCCGAAGACGCCGCGGCCGGCGCCAGCGGTGACTACAGCTCGATTCTGAAGAAGGCGGGCTACACCTGCACCGTCTCCGACTTCAACGTGATCGGCAGCCAGGAAAACACCAAGCGCGACTATGTCGAGTTCAAGTGCCCGGAACAGCCCTGGGGCCTCATCGGCTTCGTGCCGCAGCCGGGCAGCACCGCCGGCGTGTCCGTCACCGACTGCTATCTGGTCAAGACGCGCAACCGCACCTGTACGCTGACGACCGACGACATGCTGAAGGGCCAGCTTGACAAGCTCATCAAGATCGCCGAGCCCAAGAAGGGCTGCGACATCAAGGAGGTCAAGTACCTCGGCGAGTCCGCCGGCGTCGAAGGCGGCCTGATCGCGGAAATCGCCTGCGTCAACAAGCGCGGCTACATCATCGTGGTCGAAAAGGATCGCAACAGCATTTCGCTCGCCACCCCCTGCCACATTGCGAAGGCCCACAAAGACCCGCAGCAATGCACCATTGCCGGCAACGGCACCTATCTCGCCGACAACTAGTTCGTTGAAGGCAATGTTTCAGGCCCGCAGGCACAGCTTGCGGGCCTTTTTCTTGGGAACTTAAGACGATGGTCCGATTTCATTTGGCTTGTCTGGCGGCGGTGATGGTGGCGCTCGGCGGCTGTGACCTTATGGCGCCAAAGCCGGTCGACACGGCCGCGCAAGCCGTCCCGCCGCCGCCGTCCGGCACGGCGGTGCTGTTTGCCGATGGCGATATGGTCAGCCTGCAGGTCCGGCCGGGAGACTGCGCCAAAACGGACTGTCTGGCGTTCAGAGACGGCCGTTGGCGCCCCATGGCCAAAGCGTCCGTCCGCACCCTGCCGCTTCTGGCGGTCAGCGAAGCGACCGGCTCTGATTACAGCGAAGCTCTGTGGCGAACCGTGGCGCCCGGACGCGCCGTCCTGCTCAACACCAGCGCCGCGCGTCAGACCCTGTCGGCCGGCCACCTCGACGGCCTTCGCGTCGGCCTGGCCAACGGCGCCCATCGCGGCTACGTCACGATCTACGCCATCGAGGATTCGAAGTCCGCCGTCTTCAGCGAAGGTCATCCTTTAGGCGACGGGCGCGTTTTCCTGCCCGTCAATGCCGAGGTCATCGTGCACGGCGGCACAGCGTGGCTTTTGCATCAGCGCGCGGATCGCTCCGCGAACCTTATCGACCTGTTCAAAGTCCTGTCTCGCCCCGCCGCCATCCAGTGTCTGCCCGGGCTGGCGCTGGATACTACACAGTGGGCCGGACCGGTCGAACAGGCGCTGTCTCCGAACCTCTTCGTGTCGCGCGCCATCGACGCCACAAAGGACGCCGCGCGGCGTCAGGCCGTCATCGCTGCCTGCCCGCTCAAGCCGGCCGATCCAACGCTCAAGGAGCGGCTGGGGATCAGGTCCGAATGATGCCCGCATCATTCGGACCTGATCTTTTGCCTTGTCGCGATATTTTACCTGAAAACCGCAGAGACGCTTCTTGGCACTTTTCAGGATATCGCTACAGCGATTCCATAAAGCGGCATGCTTCGCCCTGCGACGGCCGGATGATCTCGTCGTCGCGCATGACGACCGTGCCGCGAATGATGGTCGCCTTGGGCCAGCCCGTGACCTCCATGCCGTCGAACGGCGTCCAGCCGCAACGCGAGCGCATGTCCTTATGCTGGAGAACGCGCCTGGCCTTGAGATCGACCAGGGTGACGTCGCCGTCATACCCTTCCGCCATCCGGCCCTTGCCGGCGACACCGAAGACGCGCTGCGCGCCCGCCGAGGTCAGGTCGACCAGCCGCTCCAGGCTCAGGCGGCCATTGGCGACGTGGTTGAGCATGACCGGCAGAAGTGTCTGCACGCCCGGCATGCCCGACGGCGATTGCGGATAGGGCTTGGCCTTTTCCTCCAGGGTGTGCGGGGCATGGTCCGACCCCAGCACATCGGCGATACCGCCCGAAATGCCGCGCCACAGGCCGTCGACGTGATACTGGTCGCGGATCGGCGGGTTCATCTGCGCCAGACCCTTGAGGCGCTCATAGGCCTCGGGCGCGACCAGCGTCAGGTGCTGGGGCGTGATTTCGACGGTGGCGATATCCTTATGCCCGGCCAGAAACTCGATCTCCTCGCGCGTCGTGACGTGCAGGACGTGGATGCGCTTGCCGGCCTCGCGCGCCAGCCGCACCAAGCGCTGGGTCGACTGGATGGCGGACTGGGCGTCGCGGACGAAGTCGTGGCTGGTCCAGTCGCCTTCGCGCGCCAGCGGGCGGCGCTCGGCCAGCCGGTACTCGTCCTCGGAATGGAAGGTGGCGCGGCGATTAACGGCGCCCAGGACCTGAGCGACGCCGGCATCGTCGGCGATCAGAAGCGTGCCGGTCGATGCGCCCATGAACACCTTGACGCCACAGCAGCCCTTCAGGCGCTCAAGTTCCGCCAAGTTATGGATATTCTCATGCGTGCCGCCGACATAGAAGGCATGGTCGCAATGCATCCGGTGATGGGCGCGCTTCAGCTTGTCGGCGAAGGCGTCGGGGTCCGTGGTGGTCGGATTGGTGTTCGGCATTTCGAACACGGCGACCACGCCGCCGAGCACAGCGGCCTGGCTGCCGGTCTCAAGGTCTTCCTTCCACTCCAGGCCAGGCTCGCGGAAGTGCACCTGGGTATCGATCACGCCCGGCATGGCCAAAAGGCCCGTGGCATCGAAGATTTCGGCGGCGCCGTCCTGGGACAGGTCGCCGAAGGCCGTGAACTTACCGCCGGAAATGCCGATGTCCCCACGGCCGCGGCCGGCGTGGTTGATGATATCAGCGTTGCGGATGATCAGGTCGAAAGTACGGGGCATGGCGCCCTCCAAGGCAAGCGCTTTCCAAAAAGTGTCATGCGGTTTTTGGACTAAAAGCGCGACAAAGATAAAGAAGCTATTCGGCGACGGCTTCGGCGGCGGCTTTACGCGCGCGGCCGTTTGATTCCGTCACCCGGACGATGCCGTCATAAACCGTGTCGATCGATAAATCGAGCATGTGACAAATGTCTAGCTTCAACTTTGGGTCAGCGGCCTGAATGGCCGAGAAACTGCGTGGTCCACGGATGATATGGACATTGTCGCCGATCGGCGCCACCGCGTCGTCCGACGGCCCCATCAGCGCGAAGGTCTCGATGCCTGATGCCGCTGCCAGGTGCAGCCAGATCTCGTCATTGCCGACAAAGACCGAGCCATGCCTGAGCGCGGCGTAGGCGCTTAAGAGGTCGAGCTTTCCGGTCAGTTCCAGCACGCGGGCGCGCGGCGTGGCCATGCGCAGCGCCACGGCGGTTTCATAATCGTCCTGCGAGCCGAGAATAAGCAGGCTGTGGCCGGCGAACGGCCCGTCATTGCGCATCAGCCGCGTGGCCAGCACCGCGAAGCGTTCGGTCGGCCAGCGCCGCCCCAGCCAGCCGGCGCCGGGCGCCATGACGATCAGCGGCGCGATGCCGCGTCCATTGTCGAGAAAGGTCCGCACGCCTGCCTGGCGCGCGGGAGATACACGCAGTGAGGGTGCGACCTCCGCCTCGTCCAGCCGGAGCGCGCGGCACAGCTGCGTCAACGGCCCGGCCGGATCGTTGGCGTTCAGGGTAAATCGCGTCTTGGCCGGGATTAGCCGCGAAATCATCGTCGGGCCGATATCGACGCAAAGGCCCCAGGACCGGCGGCTGAGATCGGTCAGGACCCCCAGCGTCTTCAGTTGAAAAATCGCGCCGTCGATCGCTTGCAACTCGTCGACCAGGTCATCATCTTGGAACAGTTCCGCCGACAGCCTGGTCGTAACCAGGGTAATGCGGGCATTCGGAATTTCCTGGCGCAAACGGCACACGACTCCGCTCAGCGCCAGCGCTTTCGCGGGCTCTGCAATCGCCAGCAGGAGGATCGGGAATGCCGTCTTCATTCACTCTACTAATTAAGGTATCGGCGTTAAATCGCAAGCATGCGCTATAGAAGTCCCCTACGCCATAAAAGCACCGTTACATGACAGCCATCGCCGAACTGCCCCACCGCGCCCTGGTGCGCCTGACCGGCCCCGACTGGGCCAGCTTTCTCAAAGGCCTGTGCACGGCGCATATCGACCGCATTGCCGCCGCCGCATTGTCGGGCGAGGACCGTCTGTACTATGGCGCCTTCCTGCGTCCGCAGGGCAAGATGTACGCCGACTGCATCATCAAGGCCGTGGCCCCTGAGGAGGTGTGGCTCGACGTGCCCCTGTCGGCACGCGATGAATTGCTGGCCAAACTGAACATGTACAGGCTGCGCGCCAGGGTGACGATCGAGCCCCTGGAACGCGCGGTGTTCGTAGCCTTCGGTGACACCCTACCGGCCGGCTTTTCGCCCGACGCCCGGGGGGACATCATCGCCGCCGGTTTCGGATTCGCCTACGGTGAGCACCACGCCACGACTGATGCCGCCGCCTGGGCGGAATTCCGCATGGCCCGCTCTTTAAGCGACCCGGGCCATGACTTCGGCAAGGACGAACTCTACGCCATCGACGCCAATCTCGACGTCCTCGATGCAATAGATTTTCACAAGGGCTGTTATGTCGGACAGGAACTGACGTCGCGCATGAAACGGCGCGGGCAGATCAAGAACCGTATCCTCGGCTACGTCGCGTCCCTGCCCCATCCGGCCGGCGCCGAGGTGTTGAAAGGTGAATTGCGTGCCGGCGAAACCCTGGGCCAGGCCGGTGCTTTCGGCCTGGGCCTGATGCGCCTTGACCGCATGGACGGCGATCTGCAGACCTCCTCAGGGACTTTGAAACTGAACATAGCGCCCTGGCTGGCCGAGATAGTACACACAAAATAGCCCCGTAAAACATACGTTTTACACAAATTTCTCGTATTAAACCTTATGGTTAACACTTGAAATAACCCATCCCAGCCGTCGTAGCCTGTGTAACTGGGCATGTGTCTTTATTTGAAGGATCGTGATCACGTTGTTGCCCGAGGTTGCCGAATGCAAGAAAACGGCTTAGTCTCTGCTCGGGCGCTTCGGGGGACGTCTGGTGGCACCTCCCGCGCATAACGGGAGAAACCAATGGCCAAGACCGCTACACCGCTGATGTTTCAGCCGCTCGTCAAATATGTGGACTTCAACGGTCGCGCCCGCCGCAGCGAATACTGGCTTTTCTTCCTCTTCCAGTTCCTCGTCAGCATCGCACTGGGTTTAGTCGGTGCCATTGCCGGCCTGAAGGCGCCGATGGAAGCCGCCACCAATCTGTTTTCGCTGGCCATGTTCCTGCCGACGCTCGCCGTCAGCGTCCGGCGCTTTCACGATATCAACCGCACTGGCTGGTGGGTGATCTTTCCGCTGGCCGTGCTGATCGTCGCCCTGATCATCTACTTTGTCTTCAACGGAACGGCCTTTATCGCCGCCATGAAGGACATCGACATGCAGGCCATCAAGGCCGAGGATGAAACCGCCATCATGGACATGTTCACGGCCCTGGCGCCCATGTTTCTCTGGGTCTGGCTTCCGGCCTGGCTGGCCAGCGTCGTGACCTTCGTGTTCCACGTCACGGACGGCACCAGGGGTGCGAACCGTTTCGGATCCGATCCGAAAGGCGCCTCGGCCGACGCCGGCGTTTTCTGAGTTGCTGAACTGTCCAAGGGGGATGCCATGAGCAAAGTGCCATTGATGTTTCAACCGCTGGTGAAATATGCCGACTTCAATGGCCGGTCCCGGCGCAGCGAATTCTGGCTTTGGGTGCTGTTCCGCATCATCATCGGCATCGCGCTGGGCGGTGTCCTGCTGTTCACGATCGGAAGCTCGATCCACCTGGCCGAAAACCAGCCGGAACTGTTCATGCAACGCTATATGACGGCGATGCCGGTCATCCAACTGGTCAACCTCGCGCTTCTTTTGCCGTCACTGGCCGTCGGCGTTCGCCGCCTGCACGACATCAACCGGTCGGGATGGTGGATCGTCATGCCGGTCATCGTGATGATCGTGGGCTTCATCCTGTTCTTCATCGTATTCGGGACCAGCCTGTTCCAGATGATCAGCGCGAGTAACGGCGGCAATGAAATCACCGACGCGCAGGGGCTGGAGATCGCCATGAAGCTCTTCGGCTCCATGACGCTGTGCATCCTGTTGCCCGTGCTGATTTCGCAGATCGTCATGCTGATCTTCTATGTCACCGACGGTACGCCGGGCCCGAACCGTTTCGGCCCCGATCCCAAGGGCCGCGGCAACACGGCCGTGTTCTAAGGAGGCCAGAATGTCGGGACTTCTCCTGCCGCTTCGCCCCCTGGCCCGCTACGCCGATTTCAAGGGCCGCAGCGGCCGCGCCGAATTCTGGGCCTTTACCCTGCTGCTATGGGTCGTCTATGGGGGCCTCTACGCCTGGATGTTGACGCCGCTTGTTCCGGTCTTCCAGGGACAGACGCCGGGCGTGGAAATCTTCATCCATATCCTGACCAGCGTCGGCGTCATGTCCCTGGTTGGCCTCGTACTGTTCCTGCCGGCACTGGCCGTGCAGGTTCGCCGCCTGCACGACATCAACCGTTCCGGCTGGTGGGTCATCCTCCCGACCGGCCTGAGCATGGCCGGACAGCAACTGGCTTACATCTTCCAGTCCGGCGACATCATGCGAACCACGATGCAGGCCAGCCAGGCGGCCGAGGCCATGGCCGGTCCGTCCCTTGATTTTGCCCGGCTGTGGGACGCCTACTGGCCGCTCTACCAGGTCGTCCTGCCATGGGCTTTCGGACCGAGCCTTGCCGGTTATCTGGTGCTGCTGATCTTCTTCCTGTCCCCCGGCAGCAACGGCGAGAACCGCTTCGGGCAGAATTCACGGCTCGGCGCCACCACCTGACGTTGCGTTAACCGAACGCGTTTGCGGTAAGTTCAGACCTTCATGCGACGTTGCCTCTGCTCCACGCAGAAGGACACCCGCATGTTGATGCTCCAGCCATTGCGTAAGTATTTTGATTTCAGTGGCCGCGCCAGCCGCGCCGAATACTGGCAGTTCGTTCTTTTTCAGTTTGTCGTCGGCTTTATCCTGAGCTTTGCCGCCGCGGTGAGCGGCGGAAACGCAGGCCTCAACATCCTGTCCGGGCTTTTTTCCCTGGCAATGATGATTCCGACCATTACCGCCGGTGTCCGCCGCCTCCACGACATCAACCGGACCGGCTGGTGGATCATCCTCCCCTCGGCCGTTCTGATGGTGACGCTGACCGTGTTCATTTTCGGCGAGGGAACGGCGATCGCCCAGAACTTCGCGTCGATGTCCTGGGAGGCCAATCCCTCGGACGGTGTGCGGGCCGCGGTGGGCGCCCTCGGCAGCCTGATGACCTGGGTTGTTTTGCCGACCTGGCTGGCCAGCCTCGTCACCTTCGTCTTCCACATCACGGAAGGCACGTCGGGCCCCAACCGTTTTGGCCCCGATCCCAGGGGCGGCAGGACGGTGGACATCAGCGTCTTCGATGACGAGCGTGTCGACGCCGCCATCGCCGAAGCCAAGGCCGGCAAGCGCGAACGCGACTCGGACTATAAGCCCGTCTTCGACTTTACCTCACCCCTGCCGACCGCGACAGCCAGCGCCGCGCCACCTCCGCCGGTATCACCGGCTCCGGCGCGTACCACGCCGACTTTCGGCAAGCGGCGCTGACCGGTCTGGCCTTGCCGTCCTGAATCGTCTAAAGCTGGGGGAATGGTTGATTTCTCCCACGAAGCGAGTTTCGACGGCCTGGTCTGCGGCGTCGACGAGGCTGGACGCGGTCCCTGCGCCGGGCCCCTGTGCGTCGCCGCCGTCATCCTGGATCCGTCGCGTCTGCCTGTTGGAGTCGACGACTCCAAGGCCCTGACGGAAGCCCGCCGCTTCGCTCTCGAACCCGAGATCAAGGCAGCGGCCATTGCGTGGTCGGTCGTGACCATAACCGTCGAGGAGATCGACACGCTGAATATCCTGGCCGCCACCATGGCCGGCATGGCGCGCGCGGTCGAAAGCCTGGTCCCGGCAGCGCAGCACGCGCTGATCGACGGTAATCGCAGTCCGAAGCTGGCCATCCCCTCGACCGCCTTGATTGGGGGCGATGCGCGGTCATTGTCGATCGCGGCCGCCTCCATCCTGGCCAAGACCGCGCGCGACCGCATCATGATCGAACTGGACAGTGTCTATCCGGTCTATGGCTTCAAGAAGCACAAGGGCTACCAGGCCGAAACGCATCTGGAAGCCTTGCGCCTGCACGGCGCCTCACCCGTCCATCGCCGCAGTTGGGCGACTATCCGCGATCTGGTCGTCGCCTGATAGAGCGATATGGCAAAAAGTGTGAGCGGTTTTTGCCTTAAATATCGCGACGATCTAGTGTGGCCATTCTTCGGTGAGGACATCGGCCTTACCGTCCTTCAGGCGAACCTCCAATGACGGCTTGGCCGGCTTTCCTTCGGCGAACAGTTCATAGATGATCGTGCCGTCGGGCTGGGCGCTTTCGATGACGCGCACTGGCGCGATGGACTTGCCGGAAGCTTCCGCCACTGCCTTCACCGAAGCGGGCGCATCGGCCCAGGCGATGTCGCGCTGGATCTCCACGACTTCGAACTTGCCGTCCTTTTCCAGCACGTCCAGCTCGACCTCGGAACCATCGGGGCGGTTGCCTTCGATGTCGAAATAGACGCGGTTTTCACGTGCCTTGCGCTGGGCCTCCTTGATCGTCATGCCCGGAACCGCCGCGAGGACCGCCGCCCTGGCGCCTTCAGGGATGTCCGCGGCCGTCAGTTCGGTGATGACATCGCCTGACGCGCCTGATGACGCCGGTGCTTCAGCGGCCTTTTGCGGCGAACAGGCCACCACGCCGGCGGCCAAAAGGGCGGCGGGCGCTACACGGAACAGGATACTTAGAGCGGTCATAGGAGCCTCGCATATGATACCGGTGTCAGAGATCGATTTACCATAGTCGCGGAACAAAACGAATCCAAAAGTGAGTCCGAAAAGACTCACCCACAACAAAAACGAATCGATCGATTCGCGGCGAGTCAAGCTTAACCTTTCGTTAAACGGTGCCGGAGTCTAGTCTTCGGCTTCAAAGCCTTGCTTCCGTGCGGCAAAACGCCCGCCGGACAGACGAAAGACCGTCAATATGCCGAAGCTCAAATCCGCCCTCGCGCCCGCAGCCATTCCCGCCGCCTCTTCGCCTCTCAAGCTCGACACCATCCACGTCGGCGAGTGCGTCGAGGTGCTGAGAACCCTGCCCGACGCCAGCGTGGACCTGATCTTCGCTGACCCGCCCTATAACCTGCAACTGGGCGGCGACCTGCTGCGCCCCGACAATTCCAAGGTCGACGCCGTCGACGATGAGTGGGACCAGTTCGCCAGCTTCGAAGCCTATGACGCCTTTACGCGCGACTGGATGCGCGAATGCCGCCGCGTGCTCAAGGACGACGGCGCCATGTGGGTCATCGGCTCCTATCACAACGTCTTCCGCCTGGGCGTAGCGCTTCAGGACCTAGGTTTCTGGGTCATGAACGACGTCATCTGGCGCAAGTCGAACCCGATGCCGAACTTCAAGGGCACGCGTTTCACCAATGCGCACGAGACCCTGATCTGGGCGACGAAGGGCAAGGGCCAGAAGCGCTACACGTTCAATTACGACGCGCTCAAGGCCTTCAACGAAGACACGCAGATGCGTTCGGACTGGACCATTCCGCTGTGTACCGGCGACGAGCGCCTGAAGGACGAAAACGGCGACAAGGCCCACCCGACGCAGAAGCCGGAAGCCCTGCTCTACCGTGTCCTGCTGGCCTGTTCCAAACCCGGCCATGTCGTGCTCGATCCGTTTTTCGGCACCGGCACGACCGGCGCCGCGGCTAAGCGCCTGGGTCGTCACTATATCGGCATCGAGCGCGATATGCGCTACGCGATGCACGCCCGCGAACGTATCGCCAAGGTACAACCGGCGACCGCCGAAGACCTGATGATCATGGGCTCCAAGAAGGCCGAGCCGCGCATCCCGTTCGGCGCCCTGGTCGAAGCGGGCCTGCTGCAACCCGGCGACATGCTTTATACGCCCAAGGGTGACCGCTCCGCACGCATCCGCGCCGACGGCTCGCTGGTGCACGGCCAGCTGTCCGGTTCGATTCACAAGATGGGCGCCATGATGGAACAGAGTCCGGCCTGCAACGGCTGGACCTACTGGCGCTTCAAGACCGATGCGGGCTTAAAACCGATCGACGACTTGCGCTCGCGTATCCGCGCGGATATGAATTAGCGCTTTCCAAAAATTGCCACGCGGTTTTTGGACAAAAGCGCGACGAAAGATCAGTCAGATCCATTCATCGCCAGATCGCTGTTGGCGGGCTGCTTGTCGGCCCGCTCAAAGTGCGCCGTCACTAACAACACGCGGCCTTCCGTTGGCTGGCCATCAGCGGCTACCGGCCCAACCACGGTCTGGCTGACATTGTTAAGTGCGATTTCGACGAAGTTCGGGTCGCGGATGTCGTTCGGCCCAGCCTCACAATCGGTCATGCCGCCATCCTTGCCGATAATGCAGCTGATGTCGAAGCGCTTGCCCTGGTCCAGCAGGTCGAGATTGCTGTTTTCCGGCTGATATTTCGATTGCGCCGGCCCCTCGATAACCTCGACATCGGACAGGCTGACCGTTTCGGCGACCGGCTGGTCCGGCACGGCGAAGCGCGCGGGCTGTGGGATCGATGGCACTGTGAAGGTAAAGGGTTGCGGCGCCGGCTGCAGACCTTCAATGGACGCAGGCATATCTTGCGAAACAGCAATGCCTGGCACCACAAAGGCAAGGGCGGCAATGGCAGAAAGGGTCTTGGCCAAACGCATCTCGGCCTCCTCTTTTCACGGATTCGAGAGCTTAGCCTAGGCCGCCTGTGCGACCTGTCCAATAGGGTTTATTTCGCCAAAGATCAGTGCCGCATTAAGATTTTACAAGGATTTTACAGGCTGCGAATCAGTCGAGAAAGGCCAGCGCCTTGCGGAAAACGGTCGGCAGTTCGCGCCCCTTGGCAACCGGGATAAACTGCCAGTCATTGCGCTGCCTCAGCATTTCCGACGCCTCGGTATCGCCGATCCGGCGTAAAAGGACGGTCTGCATCAGGGCGAAATGCGTAAAGATGTGGTCAAAACTGCCCTTGCGCGTGAAGGGCCCTGGCACGGGCGGTTGAGCCGGGACGGCGTCTTCGCGCCACGGACTATGCGGAAACCCAAGCATGCCGCCCAGCAGCCCCTTGTCGGCGCGGCGTTCGACCAGGACGGTGTCGCCATTGACGATCAGATAGAGGTCGCCCTGGCGCCGGGGCTTGGCCGCCTTGGCGCGCTTGACTGGAAACTGCGCCTGCCGCCCTTGCTGAAAAGCCAGACAGCCCTCGCGCAAGGGACAGAGCATGCATAGCGGCGCCTTCGGCCGGCAGATCGCCTGGGCCAGATCCATCAGGGCCTGCGGCCAGTCGCCCGGCCGGTCGTCGGTCAGCCACTGCGCCGCGGCATCGCGGACCTGCGGGCGGCCTTCCGGTAAGGGCGTCTCGATGACATAGAGCCGCGTCATTACCCGCTCGATATTGCCGTCGATGACATTGGCAGGCTGATCGAACGCGATCGCCGCCACGGCCGCTGCCGTATAGGGGCCAAAGCCCGGCAGCTTCAGCAACTCGGCTTCGGATGAGGGAAAGCGCCCGCCATGCTCGGACACCACGGCGCGGGCGCATTTGATCAGGTTGCGGGCGCGCGAATAGTAGCCAAGCCCGGCCCACTCCGCCATGACCTGCTCGTCCGGCGCGGCCGCGAGATCGGTGACCGTCGGCCACAAAGCGAGGAACCGCTCATAGTAGGGCGTGGCGTGCGGCGTCGTCGTCTGCTGCAACATGACCTCGGACAGCCAGACGCGGTACGGATCGCGCGCCCCGCGCCGCCACACCAGGTCGCGACGATGCGCATCATACCAGTCGAGAAGTTGCGCGCGAAGGCGTAAAACCAGCGCCTTGTCCTTTTCCAAAACGGCTTCTTTCACTATACTCGCCGCCATGAAACGGTCCCTGCCCACTGTCGAAGAAGCGGTGCGAATCCTGCGCACCACGCACACGCGCCGCGCCCCAAAGGCGCCGCCGAGCGTAAAGAAGCAGGTTCAGCCCCTGCTGAAAAGCCTCGAGGAAAAATTCGCCGCCCACGACGACGGTTCGACCAAGCTGCGCGTCCGCTGGCCTGAGATCGCCGGCGAACAGCTGGCGCGGATCTGCGAGCCGGTCAAGATCATCAAGGTCAAGTCGACCGCCGCCAACCCCAAGGCTGGCACGCTCGAAGTCCGTGTCTCGGGCGCGTTCGCGCCGCTTATCCAGCACCAGGCGCCTACCCTGATCGACCGCGTCAACCTCTATCTGGGCGGCAAGGTTATCGAGCGGCTGAGAATCGTGCAGGGGCCGCTGACCGAGACCAAACGTCCGGCGCCCAAACCCCGTCCGCGTCCGCTCAATGCCTCGGAGGAGGTACGGTTGCGCGACATGGTCGCCGATGTCGCCGACGACAGGCTGCGCAACGATCTCCTGAGACTGGGCCGCGCCATCCTTATGCGCAACGGACAGGGGTCCGGCCACAAATAAGGCAAAAACACAGTTGACAAACAGGGGAACCTCCTGTTCCCAAAAGCAATCAAACCGTCACGGGGAAACCGATGCTCTCTTCCAATTATTCTGCGCGCACCCAGACTCTAAGAGCTTTGGCTATCGGCGCGGTGGCGGGCCTGAGCCTGCTGGCCGCGAGCTGCTCCAAGGGCGGCGGCTCGACCGACACCGTAACGTCGGACGACATGGTCCTGGGTAAGGCCGACGCGCCCGTGACCGTCGTGGAATACGCCTCGGTGGCCTGCCCGATCTGCGCCGTCGTCAACCAAAACGTCATGCCCGAGTTCAAGGCGAAATACGTCGAGACGGGTAAGGTAAAGCTGGTCTACCGCCCGATGCTGACCGGCAACCCCCAGGTCGCCGCCGCCGGCCACATGCTGGCCAAGTGCGTGTCCCAGGACAAGCAGTTCAAGGTGCTTGACGCCATCATGCGCGCCCAGCGCCGCATGGACGAAGGCGGGGCGCCCGAGCAGTACGTCAATGCCCGCCCTGTGCTGATCGAAATCGCCAAGTCGGCCGGCCTTAGCGAAGAGCAGTTCAACACCTGCATCACCGACAAGAAGTCGCTGGAGAAGCAGAACGAACTGAACGAAACCTATGGCAGCGGCCACGGCATCACAGGCACGCCGACCTTCTTCGTCAATGGTAAGAAGATGACCCTGGTCAAAGGCGATATCACCGATTTCGACGCCGCCATCCAACCGCTGCTGAAGAAGTAAGAATCATCATGAAAACCGCTCTGCGCGCCCTCATGCTCGGCGGCCTCGTCGCCGCCGCCCTCGCCTTCGCCGGCTGCTCCAAGGGCCCCTCCGCCGCCGCCATTGGCGAAGAAATGACGCTTGGCGAAGCCAAGGCGCCCGTGACCATTATCGAATACGCTTCGGTGACCTGCGCCCACTGCGCCGAGTTCCACAAGGACGTCATGCCGCAACTGATGTCGAAATACGTGGCGACGGGTAAGGTCCGTATCGTCTATCGCGAATTCCTGACCCCGCCGCACGACGTGGCCGCCGCCGGCACCCTGACCGCACGCTGCGCCGGCAAGGATAAGTATTTCAAGGTGACGGACGCTATCATGCGCGCCCAGGCGGAAATGTTCGCCGGCGGATCGACCGAGAACGCGCGCCCGGTGCTGCAACGCATCGCCAAGGATGTCGGGGGCCTGAACGCCGATCAGTTCGCCAAGTGCGTCACCGATCCGGAAAGCCTGGCCACGCTGCAGGCCAATGTCGAGAAGTTCCGCGAGCAGGACAAGATCACCGGCACGCCGACCTTCTTCATCAATGGCAAGCAGTTGCACCGCACCTCG
Organism: Asticcacaulis solisilvae; assembly: GCF_017875235.1. Classification (GTDB taxonomy): domain Bacteria; phylum Pseudomonadota; class Alphaproteobacteria; order Caulobacterales; family Caulobacteraceae; genus Asticcacaulis; species Asticcacaulis solisilvae_A. Next base: position 632,752 of record NZ_JAGGMI010000002.1, read on the forward strand.
GGCGACATCGGCGACTTCGACCGCGCGCTGGCGCCGCTCCTGGCCGGAAAGTAGGATCGACGTGCGGGCACTGGTCGGCTGTCTGATAGTTATGGCCGCGCTGGCGGCGGGCGACGCCATGGCCGCCGCTCCCAAGAAGCCGACCGCCCCGGCGAAGGCGGTCAAGGCGCCCGCTATACCGGCACATGTTGTGCCGACCGAACCCGGTCTGCTGCCTGATATGAGCCTCGGCAATCCCAAGGCGCCGGTCACGGTCATTGAATACGCCTCTGCCGCCTGCCCCCACTGCGCCCATTGGAACAAGGACATCTGGCCGGCTTTCCAGGCTAAGTACGTCGCGACCGGCAAGGTCCGCTATGTCTTCCGCGAGATCGTGACTTCGCCGGCGGAATACGCCCTGTCGGCTTTCCTGATTGGCCGCTGCGCTGTCGCGAAAAGCAAGACACCGGCCAATTCCGGTCCCTACTTCGCCGTGCTGGAAACCTTCTTCACCGGCCAGGAAGCCTATTTCAAAACGGGCGACCTCAGCCCGCTGACCCAGTCCGTCCAGAAGAAGACCGGCCTCAATCCGATGGCGCAGCTCGACTGCGTCACGGACGAAAAGCAGTTGGACGCCTTCTACAAGACGATGAACACACACGCCGAGCAGCACAAAATCCGCTCGACGCCGAGCTTCGTCGTGAACGGCAAGCTGATCGAAGGGCATGAGATGGCGGACCTTGACGCGGCCATCGCCGCTGCCGCAAAGAAATAATCCCCGAAAAAGCGAATTGCGCTTGGCAATTGTCTTGTCACGCGATTTGCGCTGATATAGGCGCGATAGAGATGATTCCTGCCGCTCATAATGGGCGCGCGGTCGCTTTTGCCGAATTCCGAAAGAATTCGGAACATCAATGCCTACAAAGGCCCGTCGTTGCAGTTCCAGAAGCTCAAGCTGTCAGGATTTAAGTCCTTCGTCGATGCGACCGAATTCCGCATCGATCCGGGCCTGACCGGCATTGTTGGGCCGAACGGCTGCGGCAAGTCGAACCTTCTGGAAGCCCTGCGCTGGGTCATGGGCGCCACCTCGGCCAAGGCGATGCGCGGCGCCGGCATGGACGACGTCATCTTCGCCGGATCGGACAAAAGACCGTCGCGCAACTGGGCCGAAGTCACCCTCACCATCGACAATGCCGAACGCCTGGCGCCCCAGCCCTTTACCGACCAGCCGGTGCTGGACGTTGCCCGCCGCATCGATCGCGGCGCGGGCTCCAGCTATCGCATCAACGGCAAGGAGGTGCGCGCCCGAGATGTGCAGTTGCTGTTCGCCGATGCATCGACCGGCGCCAATTCGCCGGCGCTTGTCCGCCAAGGCCAGATTTCAGAATTGATTGGCGCGAAACCGCAGAACCGCCGCCGCGTCCTCGAAGAAGCCGCGGGCGTCTCGGGCCTGCACACACGCCGCCACGAAGCCGAACTGCGCCTGACCGCCGCCGAAGCCAATCTGGCGCGCCTGGAAGACATCGCCCGCGAACTGGACACCGCCCTGTCGCGCCTGAAGCGCGAATCGCGCCAGGCCGAAAAGTACCGCAAGATCTCGGCCGAGATCCGCGCCCTGCAAAAATCCATCCTGCACGCCAAGTGGCTTGAGGTCAGAAGCCTGCTGGAAGGCACGGTCAGCGAGATGCAGGCCCTGTCGCAGCGCGTCGAGGAAACCGCCAGGGCCGCCGCCGCCGCCCAGACCGAACAGATCAACGCCACCGACGCCGTGCCCCCCTTGCGCGAAGAAGAGGCCGTCGCCGCCACGGTCATGCACCGCCTCAACATCGAAAAGGAACGGCTCGACCTTGAGGAAAAGCAGATCGCCACCGAGATCGAGCGGCTCAAGAGTGAACTCAGCCGGATCAAGGCCGACCAGCAGCGCGAACTCGACCTGTCGTCCGACGGATCGGTACAGATGGAGCGTTTGCAATCCCTGCTGGCGCGCGTCCGCCAGGAAATCGCCGACGCCCCGTCGCGTGAGCCCGAACTGAAGCAAGCCCTCGATGAAGCCGAGGAAAAGCGCGTCAATGCCGACAAGGCCATCGAAGTCCTGGCGGCGCAGCAGGCCGCGCTTCAGGAACGCCAAAGGCTCGAAGCCTCGCGGTTGCAGGAAGCCAAGTCGCGTTACGATCGCCTGAGCGCGCAGCTGACCCAGGCGATGAACGAACGCAAGGCGTTGGGTAACTTTGACTACGATGCGCTGGAACGCCTGCGCAATGACGCGGCCAACGCCCAGGCTGCCCTCGACGCCGCGCGCAAAGACGCCGAAGCGCTGGAAGGCGGCCGGGTCGAGCTCGTCAATGCCGAGGCCCAGGCGCGCAAATTGGCGCGCGAACTGGAAGACCAGCTGGGCCGTTTGACCGCCGAAGCGCGCGGCCTCAGCCAGATCCTGAGCGGCCCGCAAAAAACGACCGGCCAGCCGGTGCTCGACCAGGTCCGCCCTGACAAAGGCTTCGAACTGGCCCTGGCCGCAGCCTTGGGCGACGACCTCAACCTGACGCTTTCCAAGGCCGGAGCCTTGGACAAACTTGCCTTCTGGACCGAGGATTTCGAGAGTCGCGCGGCAAGGATGGACCTGTCGGGCCTGGGCGTTGAGCCATTGAGCCAGCATGTCCGCGCCCCGGATGCCCTTGCTTTACGCCTGTCGACCATCGGCGTCGTGGCACAAGGCGATGGCGATCGCCTGCAGGCCCAACTGCCTGTGGGGGCGCGCCTGGTCTCCAAGGAAGGCGACCTGTGGCGCTGGGACGGGCTGATCGTGCGCGCCAAGGCACCTAAACCCGCCGCCGTCCGGCTGGCCCAGCGCAACCGCCTGGAAGAGCTTGAAACCGAAATCGACGGGCTGAAACCGCGCCAGACCGCCGCCCAAAAGGCCCAGGTCGAGGCCGCCGACGCCCAGCGCAAGCACGAGGAGTCCTTACGCCAGGCGCGCCAGAAATTGCCCGACCTGGAACGCAATGCCCGCGCGCGCCAGCAGGGTCACGACGACCGGCTGCGCGCCCAGACGCAATATGAAGCACGGCGCGAACATCTCGACGCCAGCCTGGCGCGCCTCGAATCCGACCACAAGGAAATCGAACATCTCTACAAGGCCGCCATGGCCAGTCAGTCGCAATCTGGCCAGGCCGAGGCCATGAACGACATGCTGGTCCAGGCGCGCCGGCTGGCCGACACCCACCGGCAAGCCGTCATGGCGGCGCGCGCCCAGCTCGACCAGGAAGCCCGTGACCGCCAGGCGCGCGAAGGCCGCGAACGTAACCTGAGCCGCGAACTGGCCGACTGGACCCGCCGCACCGGCGATTCCGGTAACCGCCTGGCCGAACTGGAAAAGAGCGAGGCGAAAAGCCGCGAGGCCCTCAGTAAAGCACAGGCCGCGCCGGCCGAGTTCGGAACCCGCCGCATCGCCCTCGTCGACCAGATCGAGATCGCGCAAAAGCGCCTCAGCGAAGCGCGCGATCAGTTGAACGCCGCCGAAAGTGCCCGCAGAGACGCCGACATTAACGTGCGCGGCGCCGAAACGACCGCGGCCGCCGCCCGCGAAGAACGCGCCGGCACCGCGGCCCGCCTCGAAGCCATCCAGCAGCGCGCCGCCGAGATCGAGGCCATGATCCTCGACCAGACCGGTGGTACCCCCGACGACCTCGGCAAGCGCCTGAAGGAAGAGGCCATCGCCACCCCCGCAGACGCCTCGGGCGCGGAATCGCTGCTGTCGGGCCTGGAGAAGGAGCGCGATGCGCTCGGCGCCGTCAACCTGCGCGCCGAAGAGGAAGCGTCCGAGTACGAATCACGCCTCGACACCCTGTCCAAGGAACGCTCCGACCTGATTACCGCCATCGCCAAGCTGCGCGACGGCATCGATGAACTGAACGCCGAAGGCCGCGAACGCCTGCTGGCGGCCTTCGAGATCATCCACGAGCACTTCAAGACCCTGTTCGTCACCCTGTTTGGCGGCGGCTCGGCCGAGCTTCGTCTGGTCGAATCGGAAGATCCACTCGAAGCCGGTCTCGAAATCTACGCCTGCCCGCCGGGCAAGCGCCTGTCGACCATGAGCCTGATGTCGGGTGGTGAACAGGCGCTGACGGCGACCGCGCTGATTTTCGGCGTCTTCCTGGCCAATCCGGCCCCGGTCTGCGTGCTGGACGAAGTCGATGCGCCACTGGATGACGCCAATGTCGACCGCTATTGCCGCCTGCTGGCCGAGATGCGCAGCCGCACCAAGACGCGCTTCATCGCCATCACGCACAACCCCGTCACCATGTCGCGCATGGACCGCCTGTTCGGCGTGACAATGTCCGAACGCGGTGTGTCGCAACTGGTCAGCGTCGATCTGTCGCAGGCCGAAGCCCTGGTCGCAGAGAACGTGGCTTAAGCGTTTTTCCTATATTTTTCCGTGAATTCCGCCGGAATCCCCACCTGTTGCCCGCCAATTGTGACAATTGGCGAGAATTGCGCCGCAATTGCTTGACCTTTCAGCCCCGCTTGAGTAGTTTCCGCGCCGTTCGAAGACGGGTAACATCTGTTATCCGCCTGTTAGGTGCTGAACGTGACAGAAGAACCCCCCGATGGGTCGAAGACGGACGATTTGGACGATCTCGACCGGCGCCTGAAGGCGATCGAAGCGCGCAGACGCAAGACGGTCGACACCAAGGCCGAAGTCGGCGCCAACAAGGGCTTTCAGGTCCTTGGCGAACTGCTGGGGGGCATTCTGGGAGGTTTGGGACTGGGTTGGCTTGCCGACACCTATATTTTTCACGCTCAGCCGTGGGGAATGATTGTCGGGACCATTTTGGGCATGATCGCCGCGATGTACGCGATCATCAAGTCGAGCCAATCACGCTAAAGTCGCGGTGTTCCGCGCCGGCGGCACCCTAAGGACACCGGCGGACTTTTTTAGCCGCATTTTGAATTACCCGCGTTCGCGCCTAGCGCCGGACCGCATCCAAGAGGTTTAAGAGGCTCATGGCCGACCCAATGCACCAGTTCCAGATCCAGAAGGTCATCGACCTTCCGGCTGTGGAAGTCCTAGGACAAACGATCGATATGTCGATCACCAACTCGGTGCTGGCGATGCTGATCGCCGTCGGACTTACGCTCCTGTTCTTCGCCCTGACGACCGCCCGCGCCGAGATCGTGCCGGGCCGTGGCCAGGTCATGGCTGAAGGCCTGTTCAACACCATCGATGGCATGGTCGAATCGATTATCGGCCATGACGGCCGCAAATTCCTGCCCTACGTCCTGACGCTGTTCCTGTTCATCCTGGCCTGTAACCTGGTCGGCATGTTCACCTATTTCACGGCGACGTCGCAACTGGCCGTCACCATCACGCTGGCGGTCATGACGATCGGCCTGGTGATTATCGTCGGCCTGGTCAGCCACGGGCTCGGCTTCTTCAAGCTGTTCCTGCCGTCGGGCGTGCCCTGGTACCTGGTGCCGCTGATCATTCCGATCGAAATCATCTCCTTCTTCGTGCGCCCCATCACCCTGGCCCTGCGTCTGTTCGGCAACATGGTCGGCGGTCACATCGTGCTCAAGGTTTTCGCCGGCTTCGTCATCTCGCTGGCAGCGCTCGGCATGGGCGGCGTCTTGGGCGCCATCATCCCGGTGACGGCGATCGTCGCCCTCACCACCCTCGAATTCCTGGTCGCATATCTGCAAGCCTTCGTGTTTGCGGTTCTGGCCTGCGTCTATCTCGGTGACGTGGTCAATATCGGCCACCACTAACCTTCATCCTTTTTGACTAACGGAGTTTTTCCATGGCTTTGGACCTTCAATCCGCTCAGGCGATCGCTAGCGGCCTGCAATTCATCGGCGCTGGTATCGCGACCTTCGGCATGATCGGCGCCGGTATCGGCCTCGGCATCCTGTTCGGTAACTTCTTCAACGGCGCCCTGCGTAACCCGTCGGCCGCCAAGGAACAGCAAACCAACCTGTTCATCGGCATGGCGCTGACCGAAGCGCTCGGCATCTTCGCGTTCGTCGTCGCCCTGCTGATCCTCTTCGGTTGAGCCGATAAAGGCTCAGGGACACGACATGTACGCCGCAACCTCACCCGAAGCCGCGCCACTCGCCGCCGCCGACACGCCTGTGTCCGCGCAAGCGGTGGCCGGGGATTCGACGGTGCCCTTTGCTGAAACCGAGCCCCACGGCGTTCCGTCGGATCATACGACCGAGCATACCGAACATGGCGCCGAGCACGGGTCGGGCGGTCTGCCCCAGCTGGATACCCAGCACTGGGGCGGACAGATCGTCTGGCTGTTGATCGTATTCCTGGTGCTTTACGTCATGGTTGGCCGCGTCTTCGCGCCCCGCCTGCGTAAGGTCATCGATACGCGCGGCGCCACGATCGCCGAGGACCTGGCCAATGCCCGCGCCAACCGCGACGAGGCCGAGGCCCAGGCCCGGGAAGCCGCGGCGGAAACCGCCACGGCGCAGGCCCTGTCCAAGAAGATGGCGGCGGAAGCCATTGCCAAGTCGAACGCGGAAATCGCGGCGGCCCAGGCTGCGGAAGACGTCAAGCTGAACGCCCGTCTGTCGGAAGCCGAGACCCGCATCAAGGCCGCCCGCGACGAAGCCATGAGCCACGTCCGCGACATCGCTTCGGAAACGGCCTCGGCGCTCGTGCAGAAGCTGACCGGCAAGGCGGCGACGCAGGCAGCCCTGCGCTCCGCCCAGCAGAAGGTATAAGATCATGTTCAATTTCGCCGATCCCGAATTCTGGGTCCGCGTTGGCCTGCTGATCTTCTTCCTGATCCTGGTCATTGCCGGCGTTCCGGGCGCCATCTGGAAAAGCCTTGGCGATACCGGCAAGGCCGTCCGCGCCGAACTGGATGAAGCCGTGCGCATCCGCCAGGAAGCGACCGACCTCCTCAACAGCATCAAGGCCCAGCGCCAGGAAGCTGAACTGAAGGCCAAGGAGATCATAGCCCTGGCCGAAGAGCAGGCGCAACGCCTGACCGAGGAAGCCCGCGTCAAGCTGGCCGAGACGATCAAGCGCCGCGAGGAGCAGGCCGAACGCAAGATCGCCCAGGCCGAGGCGCGCGCCGCCGCAGACGTCAAGGCCGCCGCCGCCGAACTGGCTACGCAACTGGCCGAGACCATCCTGACCGAACGTACGGCCGGCCTCGGTGCCGACCCTGCGGTCGATAAGGCAATCGGCCAGCTTGAAGGCCGCTTCTCTTAAGCGCTCTCTACTGAAAACGACAAAGGCCCGGAGTTCGCTCCGGGCCTTTTCTTATGCGACGGGAAGCGTCGATATGGCTTCTGCCTCCCCAAATCCAATAAGATTTGGGGAAGCAGAGAAAAGCCCTCGCGACTTGGTCGCGAGGGCTTTCTAAATTCTGGATCAGCCGAAGGCTTGTTTAACCGAAGGCCGGGCGGCGCGGCCTGAACATGCCGAACAGGCCCCGGCGGAAGCGGTACAGGAACCGGTCCTTGCGGCGCAGGAAATGGCGTTCGGTGCGCAGCATATTGAGCCACATCAGGGCAACGACCTTGGCGCCGGGCCGCAGCAGGGCGCGGACAGGCCCGAAGATTTTGGGATAGCGGCGACGCATCTGGATAAAGCTGCGCTTGGCCCAGGTCGAGTTGCGCAGGACGAGGATGAGGCCACCAATAAAGAACGGCACACCCAACGGGCCCGGCAGCGGCGCGATCAAGACGCCGAATGCCATGAGCACGAAGCCCAGCAGCATCATAGACATCTTGATGAACAGTTTCATCGCTTGGCGTTCCCGTGTGATGTTCCCGATATAGGGACACCACACGGAGAATACTAGCAGGACAAGGTTACAAATTCGTCAGCTATGAGTAAGTTTTGGCTGACGCGCCGCGCGGGTCTCGTCCAGACGCTTGGCAGGGGCCAGATAGGGCGCACCCTTGAAGCGGCTGACATCGCCGTCAAGCGCCGCTTCAGCCAGGGCACGAAGCACAGCGACGAAACGATCGAGCTCGGCCTTCGATTCGGTTTCGGTCGGCTCGATCAGCATGGCGCCATGGACGACCAGCGGGAAGTACATGGTCATCGGGTGGAAGCCCTCGTCGATCATCGCCTTGGCGAAGTCGAGCGTGGTCACGCCGGTGCCTTCCAGCCAGCTGTCATCGAACAGCGCTTCGTGCATGCACGGGCCGTCCGGGAACGGCACGCTCATGACATCACCCAAAGCTACCTTGATGTAGTTGGCGTTCAGCACAGCATCCTCGGCGACCTGCTTGAGGCCATCCGAACCGTGGCTCAGCATATAGGTCAGGGCGCGGATATACATGCCCATCTGGCCGTGGAAGGCGCACATGCGGCCGAAATTGGCCTTCGAGGCATCTTCGCCGTGTTCTTCTAGGGTAAAGCCTTGACCTGAAGACACGACCCAGGGACGCGGCGCGAAGGCCGCCAGGGCCTCCGACAGCACCACCGGGCCTGCGCCCGGCCCGCCGCCGCCGTGCGGCGTCGAGAAGGTCTTGTGCAGGTTGATGTGCATGGCATCGACGCCCAGGTCGCCCGGGCGAACGCGGCCGACAATGGCGTTGAAGTTGGCGCCGTCGCAGTAGAAGTAACCGCCGGCGGCGTGGATCAGCTCGGCGATCGTGACGATGTCGCGCTCGAACAGGCCGCAGGTGTTCGGGTTGGTCAGCATGATGGCCGCCAGTTGATCGCCGGTGGCGGCGATCTTCGCCTTCAGGTCCTCGAGGTCGACGCGGCCATCATTAGTCTGGCCGATCTCGCGGACCGTATAGCCTACAAAGGCTGCGGTGGCCGGGTTGGTGCCGTGGGCCGACGACGGCACCAGAACGGTGCGACGTTGCCCTTGCCCCTTTGCCTCGTGCGCGGCCTTGATGGCCAGCAGGCCGCACAGTTCGCCATTAGCGCCGGCCTTCGGCGTCAGCGCCACAGCCGGCATGCCCGTCAGCGTCTTCAGCCAGTGCGCCAGGCTGTCCATGAGTGCCAGCGCGCCCTGGACGGTCGAGACCGGCTGCAGCGGGTGGATGTCGCCCAGGCCGGAGACGCGCGCCATCTTCTCGTTCAGGCGCGGATTGTGCTTCATGGTGCACGACCCCAGCGGGTAGAGCGCCAGGTCGATGGCGTGGTTCTTCTGGCTCAGGCGGACATAGTGGCGCACGGCCTCGGGCTCGGTCAGGCCCGGCAGGTTGAGCGTGTCACCGCGCACCAGATCACCCAGATCCGACGTATCGATCGCGACATCGGCGAAGTCGACGCCGGTGCGGTGATAGTCATCCCATTCGAAGATCAGCTTTTCCGACTGGAGCAGGCCGCGGCCGCCCAACAGGGTCTTGAACGAGGTGTGTTCGATGTCGAAGTCCGGCGCGCTGGGTCGGCCGACAGTATTCATTTTCGGCGTATCGGCCATCACAGCACCTCCTTAAGGCCAGCAACAAGCGCCGACATATCCGCGTCCGTCACCGTTTCAGTGGCGGCAATGATCAGATGATTGGCAAGTGCGGGATCGGCGTCGAGGCGCGATACCGGCACACCGCCGAGAATGCCCTTGGCGGCAAGGGCCTCGACGACTTCGGCGGCGGGCTTGGGCAGCTTCACCGTGAACTCGTTGAAGAAGCGCGGCGTGACGACCTCAATGCCGGCAGCAACCAACTGGTCTTTCAGGGCATGCGCCTTGGCGTAATTGATCTTTGCCACGCGCTTCAGGCCTTCCTGCCCCAGCAGGCTCATATGGATCGAGAAAGCGAGCGCGCACAGGCCGGAATTGGTGCAGATGTTCGACGTCGCCTTGTCGCGGCGAATATGCTGTTCGCGCGTCGACAGGGTCAGCACGAAGCCGCGTTCGCCATCAGCATCGACCGTCTCACCGCACAGGCGCCCCGGCATGTTGCGCAGGTACTTTTCCTTGGCGGCAAAAAGACCGACATAGGGGCCGCCGAACGACAAAGGCACGCCGATCGACTGGCCTTCGACGGCGACGATATCGGCGCCCATCTCGCCGGGCGACTTCAGCAGGCCCAGCGACATCACTTCGGTAACGACGACGATGAGCAAGGCACCGGCGGCCTGGGCGGCTTCGGCGATCTTCGTCAGGTCGGTCGCGGTACCGAACACGTTCGGCGTCTGGACGACGACGCAGGCGGTGCCGGCATCGATATGGCTCAACACCTCGGCTTCACCGTCGACGACCATCGGGCAGGCTTCGGTCTCAATCCCGACCGCATGGGCCAGGGTCTCGATCGTTTCGCGGTAATGCGGGTGCAGGCCACCCGACAGGACCGCCTTGTTGCGCTTGGTGATGCGTTGCGCCATCAGCACGCCCTCGCCTGCCGCCGTCGAGCCATCGTAGAGCGAGGCATTGGCGACCGGCATGCCCGTCAGACGGGCGACCTGGGTCTGGAACTCGAACAGGACCTGGAGCGTGCCCTGCGCGATTTCCGGCTGGTACGGCGTATAGCTGGTCAGGAATTCCGAGCGCTGGATGATGTGGTCAACCGTCGCCGGGATGTGATGGCGATAGGCGCCGGCGCCGACAAAGAAAGGCGCCTTGGCAGGGCTCAGGTTCTGAGCGGCAAAGGCGTTCAGTTGCGCCTCGACCTCCAGTTCACCGGCGAATGTCGGCAGGTCGACCGTGCCGCTGCGGCGGGCGGATTGCGGGACGTCGACGAACAGGTCGTCGACGGATTTGACACCGATCGTGTCGAGCATCGAAGCCCGGTCGGCCTCGCTCAGCGGCAGGTAACGCATGGATATTCCTTACAGGGTGTCGAGATAGGCTTCGTAGGCGTCACGGTCCATCAGCTCATCCAGCTCGGCAGGATTGGAGAGCTTAACCTTGGCGATCCAGCCGGCGCTTTCGGGCGCGGCATTGACCGTGTCGGGGCTGTTCGGCAGGTCGTCATTGGCAGCGACGACTTCGCCGGACACCGGCGCGTAGACATCCGACGCGGCCTTGACGCTTTCGACGACGGCGAAGCTGTCGCCCTTGGTCAGGCTTTTGCCGACTTCGGGGATTTCAACGAAAACGACGTCGCCCAGGGCATTGGCGGCGTAGGCGGTGATGCCGACGAGAGCCGTATCTCCGGTGACTTCGACCCATTCGTGGTCCTTGGTGAACTTCATGAGGCGCGCTCCTGATCAAGCTTTGGGTTTGCGGTGATAGCCATTCGCGACGAACGGCAGAGATACGATTTCAGCGGGGTACGGCTTGCCACGCACCTCGACATCGAGCTGGGTGCCGATGGCGGCTTCGGCTGGCGGGACGTAGCCCATGGCGATGGAATAGCCGAGCGACGGCGACGGCCCGCCCGAGGTGACGACGCCCAGCACACCACCGTCCTTGGCGACGATCTTGGCGCCTTCGCGGGCCGGAGGGCCGGACAGGATCTTCAGCGCCACGCGGACGCGGTCGAGCTTGCCGTCGAGTTGGTCCTTCAGGCGATCGAAACCTTTGATGTCGCCGCGGGCAACACGCGACTTCGACATGGCGAAACCGAGATTGGCTTCAGCCAGCGTGTAGCTGGCGTCCATCTCGTGGCCGTAGAGCGGCATGCCGGCTTCCATGCGTAAGGAATCGCGCGCGCCAAGGCCGATTGGCTTGACGCTTGGGTGGGTCAGAAGCTGGTCCCAGAGCTCGCCAACGCGCGCCGCCGGGAAGCTGATTTCGAAGCCGTCCTCGCCAGTGTAGCCCGAGCGCGAGACGAAGGCCGTCTCACCCAACAGCTCAAAGGTTCCGCATTCCATGAAATAAAGATCGCACGCCGCTGGGCAGAAGGCCTGCATGACGTCCTTGGCTTTCGGCCCCTGCAGCGCCAGCAGCGCGCGATCGGCCAGCACATCGAAATTGGTATCCGGCTTGAGGTTGCCGGCAATAATGGCAAAGTCCTGATCTTTGCAGGCGGCATTGACGACCAGAAAGAAACCGTCATCTTCCGGCCGCGACACCATCCAATCGTCGAGAATTCCGGAATTATCATCCAGCAGCAGCGAATATTTCTGCTTTCCTGGATTTAACACGGCGAAGTCAGTTGGCGTCAGCGCTTCGAGCGTGGCAATCGCCCCTGCCCCGGTCAGCCGTGCCTGGCCCATGTGCGACACGTCGAACAGACCACAGCTTTCGCGCGTCCATTTGTGCTCCCCTAGCACGCCTTCGTACTGGACCGGCATATTGTAGCCGGCAAACGGCACCACGCGTGCGCCCAAGGCGACATGGCGGTCATAGAGCGGCGTAAATTTTAGAGTGTCTTGGGTATCAGGCATGGGGGCTCGCAGATCGACTGAACATCATCTGCCCCCGCTGTCCTTTTAGCCTGAGAGATTTCGGCTTGTTTTGCAACAGCCTTTGCTCCGTCGGCGGATGGCAAGCCATCACTTTCCAGCGTTCTGGTGTCTCTGCGCGGTCCTTTGTGCCTGAGCGTTTCCGGGGCGGTTGCGCCTTCGGCGGCGTGACAAAACGAGTCACGCTCTCTCCCGCGAGAGTTCGGACCTTGTGCTCTGCGGCAGGTTAAGAGTCAAGCGGCCTTGCGTGAAACAAGGCCTTTCAACCACAATGCGCCTACGATCACAAAGCCGATTGGGATAGCGGCAATCCCGATTACTATGACAAGCGGCAACAGGAGCGAGCTGCGCAGATGATCCCAGACTGTGTTCTTGTGATAGGACCAGGCCCCCTCGGGCCAAGCCCCGGCTATGGCTGTTTGCTTCAACTGACCAACCGTGACGTCCTGCAACGTCCAGTATTCCTTGCAAAATAAGATGTTGTGAGGAATCGACCCCTTGCCCCAAGGCATCGCCACCCCGAATTCGCGCATCAACCCGACAAGTTCATCGTCAAGGCCTTCAGGATCAAATTCGAGATCGGCATAGATAAAGGCAGCATCACCCTTGGCCTTAAAGCGCGCAGCGAATTCCGGCGCTTCCTCAAACTCGGCGATCAGCGCATAGAGCCGGTCTTCGAAAGCCTCAGCCATTATTGACGATAAGACGCAGGTGGGCCTTTTGCCTGACCTGTGGCGGATCGTACTGCTCCGGCCGGCTGATGATATCGGGTTTCTGCAGCAGGCGCTTGCGCACCTTGGTCATCTCCGGCAGCAGCGACGCTTCGAGATGGTGCGTCTCGATCTCGATGCATTCGTCGGCCATGCGTTCGATATGGCGGTTGTGATAGCGGCCGGGCGGCGTCACCAGGACCAGCTTCTTCTTCGGGAAGCGTTCCTTGAGGTAGCGCGCTGTCGCGGCATGGTCGCCGTCGGCGGTGACCAGATAGCAGACGTCGAACAGGTCATCCTCGGCATCGGCGGCAATCGACAGGGCCAGGTTCACATCGCCCTGCTTCTCGACCGAAAGCTGCCATTTGTGGCCGCACGAATTGCAGCCATCCGTGGCGTGGACGAAATGCCCCATGCGGCAGATGACGCCCTGCGACTTCAGCGCCTTCATATAGTCTTCGTGGCGCTTGATCTTGCTCTTGGACTGCGGGCGGATGGCCGAGCACCAGACAACGCGCTTGACGGCCTCGGATTTCGGCGCAATGGCCCGGCCAAGCGCTTTAAGATTCAGCCATTTCAGGTATGGGCGCTTATAGGCGTCGACGGCGTGATAGAGGTTGAAGCCATCGATGTAGAAGGCGGCACGCTTGCGGAACAACGGGAAAGACCAGCCGCCCGATTTCGGCGGCGTCTTACCGGTTCCCTTGCCTTCACGCCCCGCCATGACAACCTGCCCGTTAATCTTACGGTAACAGTTAAACCCAACTTCACGGCTTTGTCAGCAGCTTTCGGAAACTAAGTCGATTTTCTGCGCCGGGCACCTTGAACCGGGCGGTTAAATGCCAATGTCAAATTCATAAGCTATTGAAGGAGAAGCTATGTCCGCCATCACATGCCCCGTCTGTCAGGGCGCGTTCCGCGAAGTTCTTCGCGAAGGAATCCTCATCGACGTCTGCACCCAATGCAAGGGCGTATGGTTGGACCGCGGCGAACTGGAAAAGCTTCTCGGCCTGGCTCAGGGACACGCGCCGATGCCGTCGTCTGCGCCCCCGCAATATCAGGCGCCGCCGCAACAACATCATCAGCCGCAATATCAGCAACCCCAGTACCAGCGGCCTTATAAGTATGACGACGATGATGACGATCGTAGGAAGTACGGCGAGCACTACAAGAAGAAGAAAAAGGGCTTCGATTTAGGGGATATTTTCGACTTCTAACCCCTACTCCTCCCCATAAAATGGGGTGGAGCAGTAACTTACCATTCTCTACATCTGGTCGGGCGCCGACATGCCCATCAGTTCCAATCCCAATTCGAGCTGGCGCAGGGTCAAGGCAACCAGTCCCAGGCGCGAGGCCTTGAGCGCGACATCCTCTCCCAGCAGGACCGGACAGGCGGCATAGAACTTCGAAAACGCCTGGGCCAGCCGGTAGGTATGATCGGCCAGCAGGTTCGGCGCGCGCTTGACGTAGGTTTCTTTCAGCGCCGAATCGAAAGCGTCGAGCAGCAGAACCAGCTCGCGTTCCGCCGGCTCGGCAACGGTGATCGTACCGGCAGCCACGCCCTGCTCGCGCGCCTTGCGCAGGATCGATTTGATCCGCACGGCCTGATAGAGCAGGTACGGCCCGGTCTTGCCTTCGAAGCTGGTAAAGCGATCAAGGTCGAAAATGTAGTTGGTCAGCCGGTGGTTGGACAGCTCGGCGAACTTCAATGCCGCGACCGCCACCTTATGCGCGGTGTCGGCGAACTCGGCTTCGGACAGTCCCTCCCCTAAACCGGCCTCGTGCAAGCGCTCCGTCGCTTTTTCCACCGCCTGGGCAATCAAATCACCCAGCTTCAGCGTCCCGCCATCGCGGGTCTTGAACGGCGTGCCATCAGGCCCGTTGACCGTGCCATTGGCCGCGTGCTCCAGCTCGCCTTCCTTGGCAAATCCGGCCAAGTAAGCAGTGCGGAAGACCTGCTCGAAATGCTCGGCCTGGCGCTGGTCGACGATATAGAGGCTAAGGTCCGGGCCGTACTCCTTCTGGCGCTGGACGACGGTCGCGACGTCGGTCGTGCCGTACATGGCCGAGCCTTCCGAAGAGACGACCAGCAGCGGCGGCGGGCTCGGGACTTCGATCACCGAACCATCATCGAGTTTCTTTTTGCGCGTCTCGCCGGGCTTGGCGACGTGCACGACCTGAGCGCCGGAATCTTCGACCAGCAGCCCCTTGGCCTTCAGTTCCGCGACCATGCCTTCGATATAGGGATCGGCGTCCGATTCGCCCTTCCACCAGTCGAAGGACACACCCAAGGCGCCATAATCGCGGATCAGGGCTTCGCGGCTGACGGTGACGAAGTGCTGCCACAGGGCGCGGTAACCCCTCCGTCCGGCCTGCAGTTCCTTGGTCGCCTTTCGCGCCAGGTCACGATAGCCAGCATCGCTCTTCCCTTTGTTGGACGCCAGCGGATAGAGGCGCCCCAGATCGGCCAGCGAGACCGGCGGCTCGGACGGATAGTCGCCTGTGTAGTTATCGTCGAAATACGGCAGGTCCGGCTGTTCCTCGCTGAGCGCCAGGATCAGCAACCCCATCTGGTAGCCCCAGTCGCCGAAGTGGGCGTCGCCCATAACCTCGTCGCCCATATAACGCATGACACGCTTCAGGCTCTCGCCGATGACCGCGGTGCGCAGGTGGCCGATGTGCATTTCCTTGGCGACGTTGGGGCCGCCGTAGTCGATGATCACCTTGCGCTTGACCGCCACGCTGGGCGCGCCAACGCGTGGGTCGGCCGCCAGCACATTGGCGCGATCGCTCAGAGCGCCTTCCGACAAGACGAAGTTGAGGAAGCCGGGACCAGCAATATCGGTGCTTTTCAGGCGCGCATCATCGGCGAAGTGCGCGACGATACGGCCGGCCACTTCGCGCGGATTGGCTTTGGCCTGCTTGGCGACCGCGAGGGCTCCATTGCACTGGAAATCGGCCAGGTCCGGACGGTCGGACGCATTGACCCGGCCGGCCGAGGCATCGAAGCCCTCAGCCGTAAACGCGGCCGAAGCCGCAGTCGTCAGTTGCGTCTTGAAGTCTTGGGATTGGGCGAAGGCGTCGGACATGAAGGATCCAAAGAAGGCGTAAGAATTTACGCCGTCTTACGCATCCAGCCCCGGAGTTACAAGCCTATTGCTGCTCGGCGCCCGAAACGTAGCGGAAGTGCTTGCCGTCGCGGTTGAAGGCGGCCATTTGCGGCGTGACTTCGAAACCGACCAGCACTTCGAAGTTCGAGCCCGACACCGAGACGTCGGCGCGCGGGATGACGATGCCATCGAGGCGCGTATTGACGTCGGTGCGCTGTTGACCTGGCGCGAATGTGACCGGCAGGTCGAACCATTGCTTGGCCAGGACGGTCGCGTCCTTTTCGGTCACGGCGACCCAGTAACGGTAGGTCTTGGTCTGGCCATCGGCCTGGGGACCGCGGCCGAGGGAAAAGCCGATGTCCATGGCGACTTCGATCGGATCGCTGCCCTTATAGGCGCAGTCCGAGGTCACGCCATTGATCTCGCCCGTCCACATGGCGGCGCTGGTGGCTTCCCTGTTGTCCTTGAATTCGTGATAGCGCGCGGCGTCGTAGAGCACCTTGACGTAGGGGCACGGGCCTTCGGCCTTCAGCTTCTTGAGGCTGAGCGTACGCTCACCCCATTCGTCTTCCTTCTTGGCCTTGTCCTCGGCGGTTTCTTCGTCACCGCCGCCACGGCTTTGCGCCAGGACCGGCGTGGATGCCGCACTCAGCGCGACGGCCAGACACAGGCCGGAAAGAAAAAGGCGCGACGAAGAGATCATGAACAAGCCTATCCTGGACATTCAGCGTTGCCGGGGTCACTGCCGGCCTGCCCTTCCCCCGTAGAAGCGGCGCCGTTAGGCGATGTGTAGCGCCTGCGCGGGCAATTTCAAAGGGTTTTATCGGCGGACTGCGGCCAAATCACGGCGGAACAACTTCTGATCCGACACTGTCGTTTGCTGTGGCGAAACCGCCGAAAACGCCTTATGTGAGGGACATGTCCGCTTCGTTAAAAGTCTATCTCGCCACGCCGCGCGGTTTCTGTGCCGGTGTTGACCGCGCCATCCAGATCGTTGAACGCGCCTTGGAGCTTTACGGCGCGCCCGTCTATGTGCGCCACGAGATCGTCCACAACCGTCACGTCGTCGACCGGCTGAAAGCTTTGGGCGCCGTCTTCGTCAAGGAGTTGGAGCAGTGCCCACCTGATCGGCCCGTGGTTTTTTCCGCCCATGGTGTGCCGAAGTCGGTGCCAGCCGAAGCTGAAATGCGCAAGATGTTCTTCCTCGACGCCACCTGCCCGCTGGTTTCCAAGGTCCATGTCGAGGCCGAACGCCACTACAGCGAAGGCCGCGAAATCGTGCTGATCGGCCACGCCGGCCACCCCGAAGTCATCGGCACCATGGGCCAGTTGCCCGAAGGCGTCGTCAAGCTGATCGAAACGGTCGAGGATGCGCGCGCCTTTATGCCGGTCGACCCGGCCAATCTCGCCTTCGTCACCCAGACCACCCTGTCGGTCGACGACACCTCGGAAATCGTCGGCGTGCTGAAGTCACGCTTTCCGCAGATCGCCGTGCCGCACAAGGAAGACATCTGCTACGCCACCACCAACCGCCAGGACGCCGTCAAGGACATCAGCGCCGAATGCGACCTGGTGCTGGTCATCGGCTCGGCCAAGTCGTCGAACTCCCAGCGCCTGGTCGAAGTCGCCATGCGCGCCGGCGCCCGCGCCGCCTACCTGGTCGATGACGCTTCGCATGTCGACTGGTCATGGTTTGACGGCGTGAAGGTCCTGGGCATTTCCGCCGGCGCATCGGCGCCGGAAAACCTGATCAGCGACCTGGTCAAGGCCGTGACAGAGCGTTTCGAGGCCGAGGTCATTGAAAATTCGGGCGTGCAGGAAACCGTCACCTTCAAGCTGCCGCGCGTCCTGACCCAGGCATGACCATGAGCAAGGTCACCATCTATACCGACGGCGCCTGCAAGGGTAACCCGGGCCCAGGCGGCTGGGGCGCCATCCTCATGGCCAATGGCCACGAGAAGGAACTCTACGGCTATGAAGCCAATACAACCAATAACCGCATGGAGCTGATGGCCGTCATTGCCGCGCTCGAAGCGCTGAAAAAGCCGTGTGAGGTCGAACTGCACGCCGACAGCCAGTATGTCCTCAAGGGGATCAAGGAGTGGATCCACGGCTGGAAGGCGCGCGGCTGGAAGACCGCTGACAAGAAACCGGTGAAGAACGACGACTTGTGGATGCGCCTCGACGCGGCGACAAAAGCCCACAAGATCAAGTGGCACTGGGTCAAGGGCCACGCCGGCCACGAATTCAACGAACGCGCCGACCAGTTGGCCAACAAGGGCATTACAGAGGCGCGCCTGGCGTCCTGATCCGCGCCTCTTCTGCAGATTTGTGAGATTTACCAGCTTAATGTTGTGACATCACAACATTTACGTTGACGCATCGCGTTTTAGAATGTAAGGAGTACACAACATTTAATATGGAGGACACAACATAATGTTCGGCTGGCCTAACTCCCCTGCTTATACCGTTACCTCAATTACCCTTTGGCTGGTCTTCCTTTCGGCCATCTTTGGCGTGACTTGGGGCAAGCACAATGGATGGCCCGATCCGGCGCTATGGGCGCTTGCGCTTGTGCCGGCGGTGACCGTAATCATCCAGACCTTCATGGCCTATGGCCTGATTTCAAAGCAGGATGAATTCGTTCGCGCTCTCGTTGCCAAGCGCATGCTGGCCGCGACCGGCGCCACCATAACGGTTGTCGTCGGCTATGCGCCCTTCCAGCAACTGCTGAATGCACCGGAAGTTCCCGCCTGGGTTATATATCCGCTGTTCTGGGGCTTGTTCGGCATGCTGAGCGGCATCATTCGAGACGGGGGCCGGGCATGAAAAGCCGGCTCAAAGTCCTGCGCGCGGAACGCGACCTGACGCAGGAGCAACTCGCAACCCTTATCGGGGTGTCCAGATACGCCATCAACGCGTTGGAAACCGAACGCCACGATCCTTCGCTCGACCTCGCCTACCGCATTTCCAGCGCACTCTCGCTCCCTGTTGAGCAGGTCTTCCCCAACCCCTACGCGCCCACCTCTACCTGAAAGACTAATGTCCATGAAAAAGCTGATATCCACGCTGGCCGCGATCGCGGCTGGTCTCGCCCTCGCCTTGCCCGCATGTGCCGGCGACTTCAAAAGCGACCGCATCATCGTTACGACCACAGGCGAAGGCAAAGATGTCGTTTTGATCCCCGGCCTGTCATCTTCCGCGTCGGTATGGGACACGACCATCCAGGCCCTGCCCGGCTATCGTTATCACGTCGTCCAGGTCAAGGGCTTTGCCGGCGTTCCTGCCGAGGCCAATGCGACGGGCCCGGTCGTTGCTCCGCTAGCGGAAGAGGTTGCCAGATACATCGTGTCCGAAAAACTGGACCGCCCCGCCGTCACGGGGCATTCGATGGGCGGCACAGTCGGCATGATGGTCGCCGCCCGCCATCCCGGCCTGGTGTCCAGGCTGATGGTCGTCGACATGATACCGTTTATGGGCGCCATGTTCATGCCTAATGCCACACCGGACTCGGTTGCTCCAATTGCAGGCCAGATCCGCGACGGCATCCGCAACGCCCCCGCGGCCGGCCGGCAGGCGACGGCCGAGCAGACCATCGCCGGGATGATAAAGACCGAAGCTTTCCGCCCCGCTGCCATAAAGCACGCCATGGACAGCGATCCGGCGACGTCCGGCCAGGCGATGTACGAACTGATCACCACCGACCTGCGTCCGGAACTCGCCAATATCAAGGTGCCGCTGCGTGTCCTGTGGGTCCTGCCGCCGGGCGCCCCGATTACGGCCGAGCAGATGGCCGGCTACTACCAGATGTCCTATGCCAATGCGCCGAACGCTTCGTTGCGGCAGGTGACCGACAGCTGTCACTTCATCATGTTCGACCAACCCGAACTGTTCCAGGCCGAGTTGAAGACCTTTATCCAATAACCGACAGGTCGCGGCCAAAGCGCCGGGCATTACCAACATAATGCTCGGCCGAACGCTTCAGTCCCGCGACCTGCTCGGGAGTCAGCTCGCGCACCACCCGCGCCGGTGATCCGAGAATCAGTACGCCGTCCGGATAGGTCTTGCCTTCCGGCACGAGTGATCCGGCGCCGACGATGCTGTCGCGGCCAATGACTGCGCGGTTGAGGATGATCGATCCGATGCCGATCAAGGCATTATCGCCAATGATGCAGCCATGCAGCGTCACCTTGTGCCCGACGGTCACGCCCTCACCGATCGTCAGCGGCGAACCCGGATCGGAATGCAGGACCGAGCCGTCCTGGATATTACTGCGTGCGCCGATGGTGATCGGCTCATTATCCGCACGCACCACGGCGTTGAACCATACACTGGCGCCCTCGCCCATCAGCACCTGCCCCATGACCTGCGCGCCCGGCGCGACCCAGGCGCCCTCGGCAAGACGCGGCTCCACATCATCTAAACGATAGAGCGGCATGCCGGCCTCCGTGGAAACGACCATGACAATTCTGCGAAATTTGTTCGGAATGGTTAATTTTCATCATTCGGTAACGTTCGGGGCAGATTCTGATAGCATTCTTATGGAGGAATCAGCTTTACTCCTAAGGGTACGGCGGCGGAGCGATCCGCAGCCGGCACAAAGGCTTTGTACCTCAAGAGGTCTAAGTGGCAATACCGCGTTCCATGTTGGGCATTGCACTTCCGCCGCCGCCGATGTTCGGCTCCGGCGGCTCTTTACGGTCCTGCCTTTCTCTGTTCCCAAACACGTTTGTCACGGCGATGCCACTTATGGCTTCGCCTTTTTTCATGCCTTTTTGCGGCCAGCACAGCCGCGACTGGCACTTTGAAGGAGCATGTTCATGACCAAGCGATCCGCCAAGCGTTTCCTGCGTGAAGGCCACCTGGATGAGTCGGCCTTTTCGACCGATTCGAAAGTGCGCCGGCTGAACGTGCATGTCGGTGGCGGCGGAGGCGGCGCCTGGTCGCCCATGGGCAATGCCAATGACGAACGGGAACAGGGCTACTTAAAAACGATAAAACCCAAATCCGAAGGCCAGGCGGCGTTGCTTAGCGCGATCGACGAAAAGAACCTGATCCTCGCCCTGGGGCCCGCGGGTACCGGCAAGACCTACCTGGCCATTGCCAAGGCCGTGGAGGCGCTGGAAAGCGGCAAGGTCGGCCGCATCGTCCTGTCCCGCCCGGCGGTCGAAGCCGGCGAATCGATCGGCTTCTTGCCCGGCGACATGGAAGACAAGCTGGCGCCGTACCTGCGCCCGCTCTACGACGCCCTTACCGACCGCCTCAGCATGAAGCGCGTCAAGGCGCTGATCCAGGAAGGCCTGATCGAGATCGCGCCGGTGGGCTATATGCGCGGCCGCACCCTCAACAACGCCTTCGTCGTCATCGATGAAGCGCAGAACTGCACCTATACTCAGCTGAAGATGCTGCTGACGCGTCTGGGCTGGAACTCGACCATGGTCGTCACCGGCGACCCGGCGCAATCCGACCTTCTGACCGGTCTGTCGGGCCTGGCCGATGTCGCCGACCGCTTCGAAGCCGTCGACACTATCGCCGTCGTCCGCCTGAAGGACAAGGACATCGTCCGCCATCCGCTGGTCGCTACCATGCTGGGCGTGCTGTAAATCTCCGGGCAGCATGCTTTTGTCGCGCTTTTTATCCGAAAACCGCTTCACACTTTTGGCTTCGCCGAACTTCGCTTCGGAAAGCGCTGAACAGCCAAGGCGGTGAGTTCGCTCACCGCCTCATTTTTTTGCCGTCACCCTGCCTTGTCCCGCTTCAGGATCAGAAAGGTGCGTGCCCGAACGACCCCGGGCAGCACCGACAGACGATCACGGGCGTCGTTGAGGCCAGCGGAATTCATATGCGAGATTTCCACGAGCAGGTCGATGTCCCCGGCCAGGGAGTAGCAGCGGTCGACGGCCGGGTCCGCGACTATGGCCGCCACGACCTGTGGCATCGGCGTGCTGGCAAGTTCCAGGCAGACCATGGCCGCCACGCCTCCGGCTTTTTCCAGCGCGACCTCGGCCCGATATCCCGTAATCAGTTGCTCGGCTTCGAGACGCGCAATGCGCGCCCGGATCGAACTGCGGGCAAGTCCGATCTTTCCGGCGATGGTCTTGAGCGGCGCCCGCGCGTCCTGGCGCAATAGGGCGACAATCTGACGGTCGACGTCATCCATTCTGAAGTCCCGATGGTTCAAATGGCGGCGAAACCGCCATTTGGGCGAAAGACGCGAATGCATCGCCCGGCTATGTAAATAGGCATGTTAAACCGGCGCTTTGCAATCACGCTTTTACTGAACGCCCTTAGTGCGCCGGGCGCGACGAAGGCCAGGCCCGTGACAATCGAACCCATTCATCCCGAAAACACCTCCTACGCTCAGGCCACACTGGTGCGTTCCCCTGACCGGTGGCTGTTCATCAGTGGACAGGTGCCGGCGGATGCAGACGGCACGGTCCCCGCTGACTTCGCCGGTCAGGCGCGACTGGCCTGGACCAATGTTATCACGCAACTGACGCATGCCGGCATGACGATCGAAAACCTCGCCAAGGTGACAATCTTCCTCGCTGACCGGCGCTACCGCGCGGAGAATACCCTGATGCGCCATGAGATCCTGGGTGGCCATACGCCGGCGCTCACCGTCGTCATCGCCACGATATTCGACGAAGCGTGGCTGATCGAAATCGAAGCCGTGGCCGTCGCATGAACCGGATGCCTTTCGCCAGCCTTGCCGCCCTGGCCGCGCTTACCGGCTGCATGTCCGAAGCTTCACCGCCGCCAGCGCCTGTGGCCCAGCGCTGGACGCCCGATGCGATCGCCAGCGATCAGTACGAGACCACACCGACCTTCACGGCCGATGGTCGCGAGATGTACTTTTTCAAAAGCGATCCGGCCTTCAGCACCTACAGGCTCTACTGGTCGCGATGCGAGGCAAGCGGCTGGAGCCCGCCCATGCCCGTGCCTTTTGCCGCCCCGCCTCCGGCGATCGAGGCGGACCCCGGCATCACGCCGGACGGCAAGCGCCTGTACTACATATCCGATCGCCATGCGCCGGGCGGTGACGATTTCGATATCTGGTACGTCGATCGCATCGGGAATGGCTGGGGGCCGCCGCAAAGGCTGCCCGCGCCCGTCAATTCGCCGGCCTCGGAACTGCTTCCCAGGGCCGATGCGTCAGGCAATCTCTACTTCGGTTCCGCCCGGGACGGCGGGCATGGCGGCGGCGATATCTACGTCGCAACCCAGCATAACGGCCAATGGCAGGTCGCCAATGCCGGCGCCCCCGTCAGCACCGCCGCTTTCGAATACGAGGCTGAAATTTCACGCGACGGCCGCACCATGGTGGTGGTGGCGGACCGGGGCGATAAATCGCATCTCTACCGCTTCGAAAAGACCGGGGACGGCTGGGTGGAACGCGGACGCATTCCCGCAAGGCCCGATGTTTTCCAGGTTGGCCCGCTGCTGTCGCCGCAGGCTAAGCGGCTGTTGTTCGCGCAGGCCCATCCCCAGCGATCGGGCGAGATATATGTCATCGACCTGGCTCCCAAGACGGATGAAGCCTGGCCCCCGAAGTGCGACGGCCCATCCAATTGAGCGGCAAGCTGCTTAAGGGCAGTTGGTGCGGGCGGCCGGACTCGAACCGGCATGGGATTGCTCCCGACGGATTTTAAGTCCGTAGCGTCTACCATTTCGCCACGCCCGCGTTCAATCTGCGCGATATCCAGGCCGAAAACCGCTGCACACTTTCGGCATATCGCTTGCGCCCAAATATTCGGGCAGAAGGACATGCCTTCTGCCCGAATTGGCCGGTCAGGTAAAGGCCCTTACTTCTTGATTTCGGGGCGCGTGAAGGTGACGTTGGTGTTCGCCATCATCCACACCGTCGCCGTCCAGGCCGCGACGTTCTGCTTCATCTGTGCCGGATCAACGCGCTCGATGACGTCGTTGGCCGTGTGGTGGACGTCGAAATAATCATAGCCGTCCTGCTCAAGATCGAAGGCCGGCACGCCCGATTCGTGCAGCGGCCCGCTGTCGACGCCGCCGGTCGGCACGGCCTTGGCGTCGATATAGACAGCCAGCGGATAAAGCACATTGCCAAGCTTTGTCAGGAAGGTCTTGTCCTCGGTCGGCATCAGGCTGATCGCGTAGACCTTGCCCGCGCCGAAATCCGATTCGCCCGCGGCGATAAAGTTCGACAGGTTGTCGCGATAGGCGTCGCGGAACTTGCCGCCGCCGGCGTCGCCGAAACCTTCCGGTTGCGAGACCTCTTCCGAACCCCAGAAGACGACGCGGATGGTCCGCTTCGGCTTGAGGCCCGAATCGATAATCGTCTTGGCGGCAGCCATGGTGATACCGAGCCCCGACGCGTCGTCGATGGCGCCGGTGCCGAGGTCCCAGCTGTCGATGTGGCCACCCATGACGATAACTTCGTTGGGCTTTTCGGTGCCGACGACGTCAGCGACGACGTTCTGCGACTGGCCTAACCCCAGGAACTTCGCGCCGCTGGCCATGCGAAGACGCAGCGGTCCCGCCTCGCCCTTGCCCTGCATCTTGAGGATACGTCTCAGGGCTTCGGCGTCCGGCGTACTGATCGCCATGGCCGGAATACCCTTGCCGTCGGACCAGGTCGTGGCGCCCGTATGAGCGAAACGATCGGTCTCGGTGCCCAGCGAACGCAGAACGAAACCGACGGCGCCACGCTTTTGCGCCACCCCTGGCCCACCGGAGCGGACGCTGCCCGACATGCGGCCGTAGCCCGAGCCGTTACTGGCGCGCGCCATGGGCTGAAGGATGACGACGATCTTGCCCGTTACGTCGGCCTTGCTGTCGAGGAATTCCTGATAGGTCTCGAACAGAACGGCTTCGGCGTCGGCGACACCGGCCGTCGAGCCGCCAAGCGCCGTACCGACCAGCTTCTGCGGGAATGGCGCGGTGATTTCAATGCTTTCGGCGCCGCGTTCCCAGCCATAGAGCGGAAAGGTCTGGAGGTGGACATTCTGGAAGCCCATTTTCTTCAGCTCTTCGACCGACCATTCCGACGCCTTGCGTTCAGCTTCGCCGCCGGCCGGCCGTGCGCCGAAGCGCGTCGTCATCTGGGCGACGAAGTCATAGGCGACGTCGGACTTCAGCGCCGCGTCGCGCAGGGCTGCGGCCTGGACCTCGACGGGTTCGGAGGCCAGGGCGGGCGCGGCGGCCACGGGCTTGGCCTTCGGCTTCGGCGCGGCGACGGCAGTGCCGCCGCTCAAGGCTAATGCGGCCAGCAGGCTGACGGTTACGGTTTTCATGGTGTGCGTCCTCTCACGGTCTTATCCGGCGATTTCGTCGAGACTGGCCTGCGGATTGCGCTTGCGGCCCTCTTCCACGACCGGCTCTAGCGCCGTCTTCAACTCGGAAACGGCAGCATCGAGCGCTTCAGCGTCCTGGCCGCGCACCACCAGTTGCGTGCCGAACTCGCCCGGCAGAAGGCCAAAGGGATAGCTGCCCAGCGACAGGTCGGCGTAGCGTTTGTCGATGTCGCGCAGGGCATCCGCCGCCCAGCTTTCGCCGATGAAGTTGAGGCGCAGCGTCCGCGACAGCACCTTGCGCCCGGTCCGCAGCCGCGGCGCGACGTCGGCCAGCATGCCTTCCATGATCTTGGGCACGCCAGCCATGACGAAGACATTGCCGATCTGGAAGCCCGGCGCCGCCGACACCGGGTTTGCGATCAACTCGGCGCCGTGGGGGATGCGCGCCATGCGGCGGCTGTTGTCGTTCAGTGTCCAGCCAGCCTTTTCGGCGCGCTCCTGCAGCAGCTTCAGCGCCGCCGGGTGTTCGCTGATATCGACGCTGAACGCCTTGGCCATGCAGTCGGCGGTGATGTCGTCGTGCGTTGGGCCGATGCCGCCGGTCGTCAGCACGTAGTCATAGGTGACGCTGAGACTGCGTACGGCTTCGATGATCTGGGCCTCGTCGTCGCGCACCATGCGCACTTCGTTGAGGTCGACGCCTAACGCCCCCAGAAAACGGGCGATTGTGTTGACGTTCGAATCCACGGTACGACCCGACAGGATTTCGTCGCCGATGATCATGATGGCGGCGGTCGGATTGGGATTTGTCGTCATGAAAACACCGTCATGGGATATAGCTCCGGAAGAACCGTTGATCCGCTTCGCCAACCTGAAAACAGGCCGGTTGCGTATGCGATACAAGCGATTCTTCGCCGATGTCGAACTGGATGAAATGATTTCGGGTGAGACCAGTACAGCACACTGCCCCAACCCGGGCAAGATGCTGGGGCTGCTTGAGGCCGGTAACGCCGCACTGCTGACCTATGTCGGCGATCCGAAGCGCAAATTGCAATACAGGCTCGAAGCCCTCAAAGAGCGCGGTACCTGGGTCGGTGTCAACACCCAGTGGCCGAACCGCGTCATTCCCGCCGCCATTCTGGCCGGCCTGGTGCCGGAGCTGTCAGGCTATGCGGCCTTACGGCCCGAGGTGAAGTACGGGGTCAATTCACGTATCGACCTTCTGGCCACCGGTCACGCCACGCGCCCCGACGCCTATATCGAGATCAAAAACGTTCATCTGTCGCGCACCCCGGGCCTGGCCGAATTTCCCGACTGTGTGACGGAACGCGGCGCCAAGCACCTCTATGAGCTAATCGAGATGGTGCACTCGGGCTTTCGCGCCGTCGTCGTCTTCTGCGTCCAGCGCCACGATGTCGAACGCTTCGACATCGCGCGCGACTGCGATCCGGGTTTTGGGCGCGCCTTTGATGCGGCGCGCGCCGCCGGCGTCGAATTCCTGGCCGTCAGCTTCGAACTGGCGCCCGATGGCCTCTATTTCCGCCGCAGCCTGCCGATCGCCTAATCTTCTTTCGTCGGCGGCTTGTTGCCGAGCGCCACCACCGCCATCAGTGCGGCGCCCAGGGCCTGTTCCTGGCCGGGCACGGCCATGTAGCGCGGCTCCCAGCGCGGTTTGAACTTGTCCTTGTAGGCGCGCAGTCCCTGGAAGTTATAGATGTCACCGCCCAGCTGATAGATCACCGAAGCGATCTTGGGCCAGGCGCTCGACAGGGGCCGCGCCTCAAGGCCCGCCAGCGGCGCCAGCCCCATGCTGAAGCTGGCATAGCCGCTGTCACGCGCATAGGCGATCAACTTCAGGAACAGGTACTCCATGATGCTGGGCGGCGACTGCGGGTGATAGCGCATCAGGTCGAGGGTCAGCACGGTGCGCGACTGTAGCGGCCACAGGTTGGCAAAGGCCTTGATCTCGCCGCCGATCCACACCACCGCCACCGGCGTCAGGCGCATATAATCAGGGTCGAAGCTGCCCAGCGAGTAGCGTTTTTCCTTCGCGTTCTTGCTTTCCAGCCAGGCATCGGAAACGACCTTCAGACGCCCCATATGGGCCTCCAGCGCATCCGGCGCTACGACTTCAAACCGGGCCTCAAGCGTCTCGTATTTCTTGAGCGTCTGGCGGAAACCATAGCCCTTCTTGCCGGAAAGGTCGAAGTGAACCGCATCGATCATCGCCTCCTCGCCGATCTTGTAGGGCCTGAGGTCAAGGTCGATCATCAGCGGCAGGACGCCGGGTCCCACCTGATAGAAGCTGAGGCGCGCATTGGCCAGCGACGCCATCTCCTTCAACTTCCACGCCAGGTCCTCTGCGGCTGTGGCATCGCCGACCGGCTCGCCCATCACGACCCACTGGCGGCCGGACGTGCCATACATCAGAAAAGCCGTGCGGTCGTCGTTCCACAGGATGTGCTTGTCGCGCAGCAGGGCCAGCCACGCCTGCGGGTGCGTCGCGCCGGCAATGACCTCCTGGATGCGGTCGGCATCCTCGTCGTCCGGCAAGGGCGGCAGCCAGCGCGCGATGCCGAACAGCCGGTAAAGCATGAAGACCCCGATGGTCACAGCGACGATCACCAGCCCGCGCAGGAAGCGCGAGGCGTTGCCGTGATAGGCGAAATCGCCCCACAGGGTGTGGGCGTAGGGTATGTGCTTATAGAGATAGAAGCCGGTCCAGACGATGGCCGCGAGCGTCGCCACAGTGACGAGGATCCACAAAGGATTGACCGCCATGGTCAGCAGGCTGGAACGCCGGTTGAAGGCGCGGTGGCAAGGCAGGAGCAGCAGGCCGCACGCCGCCATGGCGATCGCCGGCACGACCGCGAGTTCACGGGTCAGACTGAGCAAGGCCCCTGTCCAGAACAGGCCTAAAGCACCGTACCAGGCCGAATCGATCCGCTCCCACAAACCGCGCGCCAGGAACAGCATCAGCACGCCAATGGCCGCGGCGAAGGCATGCGACAGCTCGACGAGGACGAGCGGCAGCCAGCGCCGGATCAGCGGCATTGCGGAGGGGTTGATCGGAGCGAAGTCGGCGATCAGCAAGAGCGCGCCGGCCAGGAAGATCAGCACGGCGAAGACACGCGGCACCATGCGGCTGGCTGTGTCCAGGACGATGCGGTGAGCGGGGCTGGGTGTCATACGGCGGAAGATCCTTCCCGCCAACTATAACGCCGAACAAAGGATTCGGCAGTAGCTGGTTTAGCCCGCGCGGGCGCACCAGCTGTCGCGAACGTCAAGCGCGTCACACAGGCCGCGCGCCTGGGCGTCGCTCTTGACCGGACCGACTTTGAGCCGCACCAGCGACTTGCCGGAACCGGTCACGACCTTTTCGTACGAGGGCTTCAGTCCTTCGGCGGCCGGATAGGTGTCGCGAAGGGTCTCCCATGCCTGCTGAGCAGCCAGAAGAGTGCCGAACGAACCGACCTGGATGTTCTTTGCGGCCTTAACGGCGACCTCAGGCGTTGCTGTCTTTGTTACGACCTGAGACGTCGCGGCCTTGGCAACCTCCGGGGCAGCAACAGCAGCGCTGGCGCGAACGGCTTCGCGCGCCACATCGGCCACCGGAATATCGGGCAGTTCCCTTGCGACCTGGGCCAGGTCGAACACCACGCCGGACGGACGGGCATCGAGCGGAGCGCCTTCGGGACGCGGCACGTCGAGCGGGTCGACAACCGCGATCTCAAGCTTAGTGTCGCGCTTACGGTCGAACAGGCCGTCGTCGTTGACGGTGAGATCCTTGGCCGTCTTGACCGCCAGCGAAATATCCTTGGGCGACAGCTTGCGAGGATCGGCGGGCGTGTCCTTGTGTTCGCGGGCATCGACCTCGATGGCCTGGATGCTTGCCCACATCTTGTTCTGTGCACGGTCGTCGCAGCCGGTCAGGCCGGCGACACCCACGAGTGCGGCGCACAAAATTATCACTTTACGAGCAGATACCAGGTAAGCCATACACACAAGTCTTCCAGATCGCCTTTAAATCGGCGTTAGAGAAAATGGTTAAGACGTCGAAATTCGCGATGCCGGACACTCCTTCCCCCCAAAAGATGCCCTCACAAATGCCTCAAACCGTCGCTACCGCACGCACGCTCCCAGAATTGCGCCAGGCGGTGGCACGATTGAGGCAGTCAGGTGGAAAGGTCGGTTTCGTGCCCACCATGGGGGCGCTTCATGAGGGCCATCTCGCGCTGGTGCGTCATGCCCGTACACTCTGCGATGTGGTGACGGTATCGATCTTCGTCAACCCCCTGCAGTTCGCGCCGACCGAAGACCTCGACCGCTATCCGCGCCAGGAGGCCGCCGACCTGGCCCTGCTGGACAGCGTCGGCTGCGACCTCGTCTACCTGCCGACGCCCGAAGTCCTTTATCCAAAGGGCTTTGTCAGCCGCATCGAAATGAACGGTCCGGCGCTGGGCCTGGAGACCGATTTCCGGCCGCAGTTCTTTTCCGGCGTGGCGACCGTCGTCTCCAAGCTGTTCCATCAGGTCCAGCCCGATGTCGCCGTCTTCGGCGAGAAGGACTACCAGCAGTTGGCGGTCATCCGCGCCATGGTCCGTGATTTCGACATGGACATCGACATTGTCGGCCATCCGACGCTGCGTGAGGACGACGGCTTGGCCCTGTCGTCGCGCAACGCCTATCTCAGCCCCGAGGAACGCGCCGTGGCGCCGAAGCTCTACGCGGCGCTGCAGACCATCAAGACCAGTGCAGATAAATCGGCGGCCATAGAATCGGCCAAGGCCGAACTGACGGCCGCCGGCTTTGGCAAGATCGACTATATCGCGCTACGCGATGCAGTGACGCTCGGCGAGATTACGCCGGATACGACGTCGCAGCGTCTGCTCGCCGCCCTCTGGCTCGGCAAGACGCGCCTGATCGACAATATCGCTGTCTGACCTACCACACTCCAGCCTCACGAAGCGCCTTGGCCAGTTCCGGCGGCATGTCTTGTTCATGCTCAGCGATATCGCGCGGGACATCCGCCAGCTTCAGGTAACGCCACCCCTGAAACGGCCGGCGTGGCTGGGCCTCGGTCGGGATATGTTTCGTGTTCAACCCGATCTTCCAGTGCGGATTTTCCTTATCCTCGACGGCGTCGAAAGACACGATCTCGCGCCGGCATAGGATCGATCCCTTGATCACCCAGTACAGCGATCCGCCGTTCAGCAGTTCCTCATACCGCGTCGGCCGGTTGCGCGTATGGATATAGGATACGGCGCCGCGCGCCTTTTCCCAGTTCAGCAGGTCTTCCACGCTGTCGGCGCCGACACACAGTTTGACGATATGGATTTCACTCACGGTTAATTGCCTTAAACCTTTAGAAGCCAATTCGGGCGCACCCTATATAGGATGAGACCCGGCGTCCGACAGATACGAAAACATATCGTTTCGCTATTTGCCGACGCCCTAAGCTGCTGTTTGTGAATCGCATGAATGAGATCAAGACCGAATCGTCGCTGCAGGAGGCATTGGAAGGCCTGTTCGGCACATCCTTAGGCGAAGGCGCCAGCCTCATTTCCCTGCCAGGAGGCTCGCGCCTGTTCAGCGCCGGCGACGAATCCGACCACCTGTATCTGCTGCGCTCCGGGCGTCTGGGCGTCTTCCGCCACGACGAGGATGTCGATGAACAGAGCCTGATCGGCATCATCCGTCCCGGCGAACCCGTGGGCGAAATGTCGCTGATCGCCGGCACCTATCACACCTCATCCGTCATTGCCCTGCGTGACTCGGACCTTTTGGCCATGCCGCGCGAGGACTTCCTGAAGGCCATCGATTCGCGCCCCGAACTGCTGCTGGCCCTGTCACGCAAGATTATCGACCGCGTCCGGCGCACCATCCCCAATGTGACGCCCAACGTCTTCGCCTTCTTCGGCCTGTGCGAAGCCAGCATCCTTCCGATGGTCGAACGCGTCGCCACACAGGTCCGCGCCCTGGGCTACAAGGTCGCGGTACTGGACAAGGGCTTTCACGGCACCACGCCCGAAGCCTTTTCGCGCATCGAGGCCGAGAACGACTTTGTCCTGCACGTCGCCGAAAAGCACGAAAGTCACTGGCGCCTTTTAAGTGCGCGCCAGGTCGATCACGTCTTCCTGGTGGCCGACGCCGAAACCAAGCCGGACCTGTGGCAGACCGAGGGCGAGAAGTCGATGCTGCACCGCGCGCCCGACCTGCTGCTCTTCTATCCCGAAGGCGTCGCCAAGGCACAGGTTCCGGGCCGGACCAATGCCTGGCTGCATGCTATCAAGCCCAATCGCTGGTTCCATATCCATCCTCACGACGTCGCCGATGTTGCCCGGCTGGCGCGCATCATCACCGGTCACAGCGTCGGCATCGTGTTTTCCGGCGGCGGCGCGCGGGCGTTTGCCCAGATCGGCGCCATCCAGGCCCTGCGCGAAGCCCATATTCCCGTTGATTTCGTCTGCGGGTCGTCCATGGGCGCCATCCTGTCGGCCTGCTTGGCCATGCAATGGGACGACGACGAGATCGAACGCCGAATGCGCGACGCCTTCGTCGATTCCTCGCCGCTGGACGATATCGCCTTCCCCTTCATCGCCATGACCTCGGGCAAGAAGGTCGATGAGCGCCTGGAGAAGCACTTCGGCGAGATCATGATCGAGGACATGCCCCTGCCCTATTTTTGCCTGTCGTCCAACCTGACCTCGGGCACGCTGAAGGTCCATAAGACCGGGCGCCTGCGTGATGCCCTGCGCGCCTCGATCTCGCTGCCCGGCGTGCTCCCGCCCGTCGTCCAGGACAACGAAGTGCTGGTCGACGGCGCCGTCATGCGCTCCTTCCCGGCGACCATGATGCGTAATACGCATCTGGGCACGGTCATCGGCGTCGATGTCACCCGCGCGCGCGGCGTCGACCCCAGGGCCCTGTCCGTGCCCAAGAAGCTGACCTCGTGGTTCGCGCGCGGCGACTGGCGGCGCGGCCCGCCGATCGTCTCGGTCATGATGCGCTCGGCCACCATCACCACCGCCGCCGACCTGGCGCAGTCGCGCGCGGCGACGGACCTGCTGATCATCCCAGAGCCTGAGGGCGTCGAGATTCGCGACTGGAAGGCCTACGACAAGGCGGTCGAAAACGGCTACCAGACGACCGTGCACGCCCTGTCGCAACTGGACTGCCCCGTGACCACGCTGCGCAAGATGGGCCGCAGCATCCATCCCAATGTCCCCGCCTTCACCCCCGACGACAGCTTTGCCCAGGCCGTGGCGCAGATCCCGGAAAAGCCGCCGGAACGGCAAAAGACCATCAAGCCAGCCTCCAAGGCTGACCGCAAACCGCGTCCCAAGGCCGGCAAGCCGACCGAGCCATAAAAAAAGGAGGGCGATCGCCCTCCAGACTGCTGACAAACCTCTGGCGTAAGTCGGGGGTTTCTGATTCATTGAGGTATGCTCAAAGCGCCGTCAGCCGAACAAACCGCCCTTGAGATGGTTACGCTCGAAGGCTTGGTTCCGAAGGATCATCTGCTTCGCAAGATCGAAGCTGTGATCGACTTTTCATTTATTCATGACCG
>NZ_JAGGMI010000003.1 GCF_017875235.1 Asticcacaulis solisilvae
GGCGTGCCGCCGATGTCCGGGAAGGCTGCATACCTTCCCGGACACCATCGCTTCAGTACAACTCAGCGACCTTGTCCAGATACAAGGGGGACCGCCAGCGCCGCGAAGCGACGGCGCAGCGGTGGAGGGGTCCGTCTCCAGCGGCGTTACCGCCTACTTCCGTATCCCCGTAATCACCGGCTTGTTGTCGGTTACGGTCACGTCGAACGTCACCGTCTGCCCGGCCACGACGCCGTCAAGCAAGGACGGCGGCGTCACCGGAAAGTTCATGGTCATCGCGCCCCAGCCGACCGCCGCGATCGGCTCATGGTCGATGGTCACCGTCCCCGCCTTCGCATCGATAGCCTTCACGACGCCCGTACCAGTGCCGGTCTTGACCACCGCGGCCTGGGAAACGGTGGACATCTCCATTCCCCCATGCGCGCCCTCCTGCGACGGCGCGGGATTGCAGCCGCTCAAAACCACGGCCGCGACCGCCAGACATATATACCGCATCCAATCCTCCCTTGGTTTTGATTTATCGCGATGTTCAAGCGGAAAACCGCTTACACTTTTCCGCTTGAACATCGCTCTAGTGATCGCGCGGCTTTTCCAGATCGCGCAAGTCCAGCCCGCGTGTCTCCTTGCCGTAGCGCATGATCAGTCCCAGAGCGAGCGCGATCGGCGCCATGATCATCAGCGCCGCCATGCCCAGGGCGGGCACCAGCGCGGTGATGCTCAAGGATTGCGCCAGCACGCCGCCGGCCTTGGTGCAGGCCGCCACCCAGCCCGTCGCCCGCCCGCGCACCTTGAGCGGATAGCATTCGGACGTGTAGGGCAAAAGGATTGCCAGCAACCCGTTCGAGCCCACGATCAGCAGCGCCACCGGAAAGACCGGGCTGCCGCCGAACATCTCAAGGCCCAGCACCCAGGCCAGGCCCGCGAACGTCACGGCGATCGCGGCGGTCAGCGCCCATTTCGTGCTCCAGCGGCTGTACAGGAACGCGCAGAGAAACACGGTCGGAAAGGCGATCAGCGCCGATGAGGCCAGCAGTTTCGACGACGTGCCCATGTCATAGCCGCGTTCGACCAGGTCGGCCGGCAGCCACAGCAGAAGCCCGAAATTGATCAGTCCCCAGGCGATGGCCGCGATCGAGAGCGCCGCCGTCTCGCCGATCAGGCCGGGCGTCCACAGCTTGGGCTGCGGGCCGTCGTGATGACCGTGGGCAAAGGTGTCGGCCTCGTCCTCCTCGCCTTCGGACAGGGTATGGCTCTTGGTGCCAAAGCGCGCCATCACCTTATAAGCCTCATCCCGCCGGCCGCGCGACAGCAGGAACTTGGCCGATTCTGGGATCAGTCCGCCCATAAGCACCAGGACCAGACCGGTCGGCAGGTTCAGAAGCCACAGGATGCGCCAGCTCCAGTCGGGCACCAACAGGGCCGAAAAGCCCGACGCCGCGAAATAGCCGCCGACGCCGCCAAGCCCGCCGACCAGGACCAGCGCCCACCCACGGTGCTTCGACGGCATGGTCTCGGCCAGCAGCGCATAGGTGACGGGCAGCATGCCGCCGGCGCCCGCCCCCATCAGGAAGCACATGCCGATGTTCCAGCCGAGCGACGGCATGGCGCCGCAGATCGAAGTGCCGACAAAGACCACCGCCGACAAGAGGATCGACGCCTTGCGGCCATAGATGTCGGCGATGATCCCCCACAGGATCGAGCCGGTGACCGTACCGACGAGCGCGAAGAACGGCACCAGAGCGGCCTGCGACTTCGGCACGCCGTATTCGTGCGTCATGCCCGGCATGACGAAGCCCAGACTGGCCGGCTTCATGACGTCGATGACCAGGGCGACCGTCAGCACCACCATCAGGCCCCAGTGGGCCGGGCTCAAAGGCGCGTCTTCCGGGGCATGGACCGAAATGCGTGACGCGGCCTCCATCTGGTCTCCGACGGCTTTCGGCAGCAGGCCGTAGGCAGCGACGCCGATACCCGCGACGATCAGGAACATGCCCAGGATCATATCCCAGCCCATGGCCATGCCGGCCAGGTGGAAGCCCATGTCCTTACCCATCCAGAACATGGGGATGTGCATCAGCACACCGACGGTGACGAATACGCACCCCAGCGCAAAGGCCCATACGCCCCTGCGGTCCATAAAAACTTTTGCGTCCATAAGCTCCCAGCCTTTTTTGTTTTGAGGAGGCTAGCGGTTTATGCGCAAAAATAAAGCTTAATTATCATGAGCTTAGCAGCATAAAGCTGAGGGCAGCCAG
The DNA here is from genome assembly GCF_017875235.1 of Asticcacaulis solisilvae. GTDB lineage: Bacteria > Pseudomonadota > Alphaproteobacteria > Caulobacterales > Caulobacteraceae > Asticcacaulis > Asticcacaulis solisilvae_A. Next base: position 2,256 of record NZ_JAGGMI010000003.1, read on the forward strand.
TTGCTACGTAGCAACATAGTACGATTTCAAGGTCTTGAGACGCGAAACCGGCAGAGTGCTACCGCCCCTTCGTTGGCGGCGGCCGGCCGATCCGGCGGGCGCTGACAGGGTCCGCTTCCACCGCGCGGACGGATATCGACGCCTGATGGCCGCCGCCGCGTAAGCGACCGGAATCGGGCCGTACGACTGTTTCGCCAAGATCATAGATTTGATGTGTATTTGTCAGCTCGCATAAGACCAGTCCGCCTCTCCCTAGGGGTGGAGTTAGCCAACAAACAGTCATGGCCCCAAGCCTTCAGGTCAGGGACCTGAAGGCTTTTTTTGCACCGCGGTTACGACGGCAGGCTTGGAACCGACGGTTTCGCCGGCAGCCCCCTCAGGACTGTCAGAGTGTCTCCGAAAGGCAGATAGCCGGTAATGGCGTCGATAGGTGTTATGATGGTGTGCCGTTCGACGCCCCAGGTTTCGCCGGGGTCCGTCACGGCCACCACCATGCCAACCGCCTGTCCCTGCCCATTCAGGGCGATCGCACCACTGTCGCCGCTGGCGCTAAACTGTTCGCGGCAAATGATCTGTTTACGGTAAAGCGTGTCGCGCACCCATCCGCCCGCGCCGGTTACGTGGACGGTGACGTCGGCGCGCGCTTCGATAGTCGAGACGCGGGGATTGCCGATGGTGAAGATCGACAACTCCGTACCGATCCCGCTCCGGGTCGCGGCCCCGGCCGGTACCCCCAACCCCATGATGTCGATGCCGATCCGCGCCGGATCGATCCACACCAGGGCGGCGTCGATATCTATCTGGTCGGTGAAGGCGGCCCAGGTTTCCAGCCGCCCCAGCGCCTTGCCGGTCGCGTCGTCGAAGATGAGATCGCCCTGCGTGGCCGAGCTGCTGACCAGCCCGTGGCAGACACTCAACAGCAGAACCTTGTCCGGTTGATGGGAATAGGTGACCAGACACCCCGCCGTACAGACATCGGTGGAATCCCCACGGCGGATACGCGTACCGCAGCTAGGCTTCAGCATCCTTGCCTCCCTTGCGGCTCGCGGCCGGCTTATCGCTACCGGTCTTCGGTGCGACGTTCGCGGGTGCGGCCGGCGGAGGCGACGCGGGTGCGCCGGCCGCCTGCACGCCCTGCCCCGGGCCGGCATAGGCCACCAGTCCTTCGCGCGCCTGCTCTCCAGGCTTCGGCGCCGCCTTGTAGGCCAGGTAGCCGGCATGGCTGATGCCCAGGAGGGTCAGCATGCCGGCGGAGACGCCGGGCATGGCCGCCACCGCGCCGAAGGCGGCGGAATCGCGGAACAGGTCGAACAGCATCACCAGGTAATAGCCCACAAGGATGACGGTCAGCATCAGGTTCTGGACCTTGCTGAGGTCGATGGCGCCGGCCGATCCGGTGTCGTCGCCCTTGATCAGGTCCTCGAAGCGCGCTTCCCGCGACGTCGCCCGGTAGACGACCCGGCCGCGCACGAAGGCCATGCCGCGCAGACGGGAGCGGAAGGTCGCCACCGGCGGATAGCCGGTATCGTCCCGGGTCTGCAGGGTCAGGATGGCGGGCGTCACCGCCGCCGAGCCGAAGGCTATGCCCATGACCGCAAGCAGGTTGCCGTCCAGGTCGATCGACAGGGCATTGCCGGGACCGGCGTCAGTGACGCCCGGAAACATCCCCCAGGCGCGCACGGTGGCCAGCGCCATCAGGGCGCTCAGGATCAGCCAGGTCCACAGCACCATCTGCAGGCGCGACAGGCTGAAGGTGTTGCGCCCGCCCAGCATGATGCCGCGCCGAAGACCGGTGATGCTGATGCCCGCGCCGATCATGAACAGAGCGCTGCCGGTCAGCGTACCCAGCAGGACGGCGGGCGCGAGGGTAAGCAACTTCCCATCGACCAGCAAGGTGGGCGTGAGCCAAGGGATCACAACCAGGGCCACCAGCCAGCAGATGGCGCCCAAGATGTACCAGGCGCCGCCGGACATGGGATAATCGGGAAACAGCGGCCGGCGTGGCGACCCGGCGGCGCGGGCCGGGACTCCGGGTGGTGGCGGGGGAACGGACGCGGATGTCTGCATCGCCGCCTCCTTTATTGGCTGGCCGGTTGTGCGCCACCCGTCGTAGGCGGCGGAGGTGGCGGCGGGCCTGGGTTGCCACTATCCGCAGGTGCGGGAGCCGGAGCCGGCGCAGGGGCCGGAGCCGGAGGCGGAGGCGGAGGCGGCGCTGCCTGTGCTTCCTTCACCGTCAGGGCAATTTCCCCGGACTTCGAACCCGCGACATTGAACAGCCGGAAGCGTTTGGTCCCGGCCTTGGCGCTGTCCCCGGCCTTCAGTTCAAGCGCATCCCCGGCGGCATTGAAGGCGGTCGTCACGCCGTCGGGCTGTCCGTCCAGCCATTGCACGCCATAGGGCGCGTCGCCGTCCAGCTTGACGGACGCCCCCTCCCCCTTGGCAGTGATCTCGACCACCTTGGGATCAACGCCGATGGGCGCCGCGTCGTCAGCCGAGAACACGCAGCGGTCAAGCGGCGTATAGTCCTGATCGGCGGTCACCACCGGCAGTTCGGCAAGGTCGCCGCGCAGGGTCTTCAGACTGACGTTCAACATGACCAGATGGGTACGGGCGTTGTCCCGGGCGATCTTCAGCCTGCGCAGCGCGTCCGCCTGGCCGGCGGTAAGCCTCACCCCCTCGCCGCCGGCGGGCGCCGAGCCACGCGACGCGGTCGACGCCGCGGTCATCCCCTTGCGGGCCTCGGTCTCGGCCTTGACGATGTCGGTTCCGAACGCATAGTAACTCGCGAATACTTTTGCCGAGGCCTTGATGTCCTGGATGTCGGGAGAGCGCCGGATGGCCTCCTTTGACACGGCGGATACGGTCCGCTGGACGCTGCCGCTCAATCGCCGTCCCATGTCGTCCCGCGTTAACGCCGTCCGGATGTTGGTGAGCGCCGCAGCGGCGCTTTGCGAAGCCGACTGGCCGGCATTGAGCGCCGTCGTCAGGTCGTTGTCCACCGGATCGGATGGCGCGGTTATCCCCAGCTCGGCGACCTTCGCCTTCGCGTCCATGATCCTGCGGACATCGTCCCTGACGACGGCCAGGCCGTTTTCCACCGCGACGATACTGTTGTTGGTTTTAGCCGCTCCGGCTTCGAACTGCCGGTTGAATGTCGCTGGATCATTTTGCGGATGCGCGGTGATGCCAAAATACTTCCTGGCGTGAATGATGCCCGACTGGATGTGCAGGGCGGTATCGTGGATGCAATCAAGCGTGTCGACACCGGCGCGGTAGGCCAGCGCGACGCGGATCGGCTTGACGTCCTGATTGAGTTTGTCGCTCGCCGCCGCCAGGGTCAAAAAGTTGAGCACCGGATCGTTGGAATTCTTGGTCGGCGCCTTCAGGACCGCGCCGAAAAGACCGATGTCGACGCCGACCTTGGTCACGGTATCGAAGGTTTCGCGATGCGCCGCCTTCTTGATCATCGTCAGTCGCGCCGCCAGCAAGTAACTCATGGCCTCATTGAAACCCACCGCCTCGCCCTTGGCCGCCGGATTGAGCAGCTTGCCGGGCGCCTTCTCATAGGTCACGGCGCGATAGAGCTTGTCGGACGTGTCGACCGGAGAAACGCGCTGAGGCGAAGCATGGGTCTCGTTATATTCGGCCCTCGCCCTCTCCGGGTCGTCGGTATAGCCTTCGACATTGACGCCGGCGCACCCCGTCAAAAGAGCCACGGAAGACACGGCCGCAGCCACGATAATGGCGCGCGCGCAATGGCGCACCGCAAGAAATGATATCACGTCTTCGCCCCCGAAGCTGAAACGCAGTTATTGAAAAGATTGAAAAATGCACTCAAAAGTTGATGTTATGAGCAAATAAACCCTGAGTCAATCCATCATTAACCATTAAGGCGAAAAAGTGTCACGCGCTGCTGTTCACATGGCCGCAAGGATGCCGGCGCAGGCCAGCGCCGCATAGGTCGCCTTTTCCAGCCCGCCCCGCACAACCGGCTAGGCCAGGTTATACACGAACAGCCTGCCCCACGGCGTCCGGCGCGATCCACCATCGCGTCCGGTATTAGGCTTGTCGCAACCGTTTTACGGTAAGGCGTGGCGTGAGGGGATTTTGCATGAGCTTTGGCCGCCGACAGGACCGTTCCAATCCGCCCGCGACCGCGCGCGGCCCGGTCTACACCACCGTCGTCGTGGTCCTGCTGGGCCTCGCCGCCTGGCGGATCGTCGCCATGCTGGGCGCCAACGCGCCCGATGCCGCCCTGAAGCCACCCGAAACGTCGCCGGAAACTGCGGCTGACGCGACGTCCGAACCGGACCTGTCGCGGCTCAAACGCTTTCCCAATGTCACCATCACCTGGTACGACGTCCCCGGCACTGACGGGAAGGCCATATTCGACTACATGGCGGCCCACGGCCCGGTCGACAAGCGCGATGGCTTCCGCGCCCACGGCACCACCACCTGGCGGATGAACTGGGAATATGCCGGCCGCGCCGATGGCTCAGGCTGCGACACGGCGCGGGTGAAGATGCGGTTTGGCGGCACCGTCCTTTTGCCGCGCCTGACCCAGTACGATGAGTTGTCGCCGCGTGACCGCGTCGCCTGGAACAGGACCCAGGCAGGCCTGATCGCCCACGAGGAAGGCCACCTGCACATCGCCTACAGCCAGATGGAGACGGTCGCCCAGGCCATCCGCCACAGCGACTGCGCCGGTGCGCGCGCGGCCGCCGACGCGGTCTTCGCGCGCATCGACGCCCGCAATGCTGAATATGACCGGGAAACGCAGCACGGCCTGGTCGAAAGCGACAAGTTTCCGACATTATAGGGGGCCCGGCAGCACCACGTATCAGTACAATAATACCAAAGCCAAAGCGGTAAGCATATGGAAACATTGCCATGTTACCCTATACGGCCAAAGTAACAATTTTCCAGAGTTCGTCGCGTCATGGATCACGTATCGTCATTGGCCCTGCTGCCGCGTTACCGCAAGCTCGAAGCCGGTGACCCCGCGCCGTGGTTCCGCCAGGCGGCGACCTGCCACCCGCAGTTCGATTTTTCGTCGCTGGGCGGCCGCTATATCCTGCTGGGCTTCTTCGGCAGCGCCGGCGATGACACCGCCCAGGCGCAACTGAAGCTGATCGAAGCGCGCGCTTCACTTTTCGATGACGCCAATGTCTGCTTCTTCGGCGTCTCGGCCGATCCCACCGACCAGAGCGAGGGCCGGCTGAAGGAGGTCCTGCCAGGGCAAAGGCATTTCTGGGACTTCGACCGGACGATTTCCAAACTCTACGGCACCGCCGCCATCGGCGGCCAGGAGAACGCCTATCGCCGTTACTGGGTGCTGGTCGATCCGACCTTGCGCGTCATGAAGACCTGGCCGATGGAGCCCGACGCCGGCAATCTTGGCGCCATACTCGACATGATCGCCGCCCTGCCCCCGCCCGGCCGCTTCGCCGGTCCGGAGATCATGGCGCCCGTCCTCTACCTGCCGAACGTCGTCCCGCCGGAGCTGTGCCAGCAACTGATCGGCGCTTATGAGGCCGGCGCCCCCCAGGACAGCGGCTTCATGCGCGAGGAAGACGGCCTGACCAAGGTCGTCCACGACCATGGCTTCAAACGCCGGCGCGACTTCCTCATCGAGGACGAAGCCACCATGCACGCCTTGCGGACGTGCGTGCACAAACGGATAAGGCCTGAAATCCTCAAGGCATTTCACTTCGACGTCACGCGCATGGAGCGCTACATCGTCGCCTGCTACACCGCCGAGGATGGCGGCCACTTCCGGCCGCACCGCGACAACACTACCAAGGGCACGGCCCACCGCAAGTTCGCCGTGTCGATCAACCTCAACGCCGATTTCGACGGCGGCGACCTGACCTTCCCGGAATATGGCACGCGCAGCTTCCGGCCGCCGGTCGGCGGCGCGGTCGTGTTTTCCTGCTCACTGCTGCACACGGTGTCGAAGGTGACGCGGGGACAGCGCTACGCCTTTCTGCCCTTCCTGTACGACGACGCGGCGGCCAAGCTGCGCGAAGCCAACAACGCCTTCCTCGACGGCTCTGTCACACCGTACGTTGAGGGTGAATAGGTTCGGTTTCCGAAATCTTCACCGTTTTGCTGCTTTTCTGTCACAAACGACAAGAGAGTTAATGCGTACGCTTACAGGCTTTGGAAAAGACAGGACGGGCAATGTCGCCACGGTGATGGCGCTGTGTGCCGTGCCGGTCCTGTTTGCGGCCTTCGGTGCGCTTGAGATGGTCAACACGCACGCGGAACGCGCCCGGCTTCAGGACGCGGTCGATGCCGGGGCTCTGGCTGGGGCCGGACGATTGTCGGTAGCGTCCACCACCGACCAGGGACCTGTCGGCACGGCGATTGCCACCGCGCAACGCGCCATCACGGACGCCGGCATAAAATCCGATGTCCACTTCGTCGCCACGGTCGCCACCGACCGTCAGTCGATCACGGTCGACGCGACGGCCGACCATAAGGCCATTGCCGGCTTCATGGGCTTCGGCGACGCACAAATCAAGGTCACCGCCACCGCCGAAAACCTGGGCTCGGTCCCCTTGTGCGTGCTTCAGACCGCCAGCAAGGGCAAGGGCGGGATCGACATCAACGATCAGGCGCGCGTCCGCGCCACGGGCTGCGCCATCCACGCCAATACGAACGTGACCGTCAAGTCGGGCGCCATGATCCAGGCCACCAAGACCCAGGCGGTGGGCACGGTCACCGGCCCTGTGTCACCTCAGGGCAATGCCGGCGCCATGGCCATCCCCGACCCCTTCGCTGCGATGAACCTGAACCCCTCGACGGAATGCGAAGGCAAGCCTAAAAAGATCAAGGAAGAAAAGGGCACGACCATCTTCCTCCCGGCGGGCGTCCACTGCGAACACTACATCGTCGACCAGGACGCCACCCTGGTCCTGCAACCGGGCGAACACTGGTTCATGGACGACCTGGAAGCGAAGAAAAACGCCACTCTTCGCGGCGACGACGTGACTCTGATCTTCGGCTCGACCAAGAAAATCACCTTCGCCGACCGTGCGGTCGTGCAATTGGGCGCGCGCAGGTCAGGCCCATTCGCCGGCTTCCTGCTGGTGACGACGCGCGATAATACCCAATCGTTCAGCATCGCTTCGGACCACGTCTCGAAGCTTCTCGGCACCATCTACATTCCGGGCGCCGAGCTGAAGGTCTCGACTGCCGGCAATGTCGCGCAGGACTCGGCGTGGAGCATCATCGTCGCCGACACGATTACGGTCGAGAAGAACCCGGTGCTGGTGATCAACAGCGGCTATGGCGGTTCGGGCGTGCCGGTACCCGACGGCGTCGGCCCGAGACGCAACAACGCGACCCTGTCGAAATAGCAGTCTACGACAACCGTGGACCGCGCCAGCCCGTCAGGACGTGGCCAGCCGCGCGTGCATGGTGGTGAACAGGGCCATCAGGTTGCGGAAATCGACGCCCTTGACGAAGAAGGCGTGGCAGCCGGCCGCTTTCGCCTTCTGGCGCAGGGCGGTGTCGGAAAAGGCGGTGTGGGCGACGACGGTCGCCTGGGCTGTTTCCGCATCGGCGCGTACTGTCCGGCAGACTTCGGTGCCGTCCATGTCAGGCAGTTCCATGTCCACGACCACGAGATCGGGCTGGATGGCGCGCGCCGTGGCAATGGCGTCGCGGCCATTGTGACAGACGCGGGCTTCGTCGCCCTGCTCTTCGGCGACCCACATCAGGGTCTGGGCCAGCATCTGGTCATCTTCGACAATCAGCACGCGCATAAGCAAAAGTCCCCTTGTGGCGATTCGCTTTCAAGGTAGCCATATGCCCGTAAGTTTGCAGCGCCGCGCGTCCGCCACTTTATAGCGAAGCCCTAAGCGCCGAATATTCGGATATTTTATGAAATATACCGGCGGTCTTATTTCCGGATAACGGGAATATTTTTAGCTTGTCCTGACAACGGTTTGCAAGGCGCGAGCAAATGCTTATGGCCGCGCCACCATCACCACATCGCGTCTTTACGGCGGACCGTCCGATGATGGCGATGCGTCCCGACTCTGGTGACGCTTCCTCACTGGCGGCCCGGGTCTTTAGCCCCCCTCAGCATCCGGGCCGCCAGCTGAGACGCTCAAGTTAATCGAGGAACCGACGTGGCCGACGCCCTGACACCCGACCTGACCGCATGGCTCGATTGTGCCTGGCTGGTCGGCGCCGCCATGCTGGCCACGGCCAGCCGCTTCATCGAACCGAGAGAGTAACGCGTGCGCGCCGGAGCCGGGACCGCCTACGGACTTATGGACCCGCCTGAGGCGGCGATCGCCGCGCCTCAGGACGATTTCGCCGACAGCCCCGAAGCCATCGCGCGCGGCCAGCGTTACCTGGCGTGGTCTGCGGGCGCGGCCTTGAGCTTCGTCCTGGCCGCGACGGTGAGCGTGCACGTCGCCCGTGAGAAACACGAACGCGCGGTTTATGCATCGAACCAGAACGCGGTCATGCTGGCGATCGGCAGCGGCATGGCGCAGCCGTTTCCGATGCCCTGAGGGGATTGCAGAAGTACCCCTCCCCCTTCGGCGTCCCTCTCCCCAGTGCGTGGGGAGGAGGGAGTGTGCGGCCCCGCTTCAGGCGAAACGCTTCCCTGAATACAGAAGGTGGCTCCCCACCTCCCCATGCCAATGGGGAGGTGGCGCGGCGCGTCTGAAGGACGAACGTCCTGAGGACATAGCCGTGACGGAGGGGTAAATCCGCTCTATCCGCGAACCTTGGAACGGGCCATAGGGCACCACCAAAAAAAAATTGATGGCCTTGTCGATCCGGCGTATCGCCGTTCGTTGTCCTGATATCAGCCACTCAGAAACAGGACCATCGCCATGCTGAAATCCATCCTCCCCTTCGGCTTCGCCGCGCTCTTCATGGCCGCGGCGGTCACCACCCCCGCCATCGCCGCCCCCGCCGAGGCCACGCAGGCCGCCGTCAAGGCCGGCTACAAGCAGATCAACGGCATCAACTACTACTATGAGATCCACGGCCAGGGCGAGCCGCTCCTGCTGCTGCATGGCGGCCTCGGCTCGATCGACATGTTCGATCCCATCCTGCCGCTTCTGACCCAAAGCCGCCAGGTCATCGCCGTCGACCTGCAGGGCCACGGCCGCACCGCCCTCGGTGACCGGGCCATCAATCCTGCGGACATCGGCAGGGACATGGCCGAGCTGACCAAGGCGCTCGGCTACAAGCAGGTCGACGTGCTGGGCTATTCCTTCGGCGGCATGACGGCGGTCAACATGGCCGCCCATGCGCCGCAAAGCGTCCGCCGGCTGGTGGTCGTGTCAGCCCCGTTCAGCCGCGAAGGCTTCTTCGCCGAGATGCTGCCGCAACAGGCGCAGGTCTCGGCGGCCATGGCGCCCTTTATGAAGGACACGCCGATGTACACGACCTACGCCGCCGTCGCCCCCAGGCCCGAGGACTTCCCGAAGCTGCTCGACGCCATGGGCGCGATGATGCGCGAACCCTATGACTATACTCCCGCCGTCCGGGCGCTCAACATGCCTGTCATGCTGATCTACGGCGACAGCGACATGGTCCGCCCGGAGCACGTCGTCGACTTCTACAAGATGCTGGGCGGCGGCCTTATGGACGCTGGCTGGCAGCGCGAACACATGGCGAAGAACCGCCTGGCCATCGTGCCCGACCTGACGCACTACGAGATGTTCCTGGCGCCGCAGGTTTTCACGACCGCCATGCCGTTTCTCAACGGCGAAAGCGGTGCGAAAAGCTGGGCGGGGGCGGTGACAAAGTAGAAACCAACTGGTTAGAGCGATATGGCGAAAAGTGCCAAGAAGCGTCTTTGGGGTTTTCGCCTTAATATCGCGACAAAACAAAAACTTAGATCGGTATGATGTTTCCACTTAAAATCATACCGATCTAGAACTGGCCCCCGGACGCCGGCTTGAACACCGGCCGGCGATCCCAGCGGCCCGAGGCGTCGTGTCCAGAACTGAGCGTCCTAGATCGCCCCGGTCGAAAAGGTCTTGCGCATCGCCGGCCTAAGGGACGGATCGAAATATCCTTCCATCCGATTGAAACAGGTGCCGCCACGCACCGGAGATTCGGCAACAAGGTTCACGCTGTAATGTTTCTCCACACCCGCCGCCTGGACGAGTGTGTCGAAGCGCAGGATGGCGGCCATCAGGTGCGGATTGCGGAAATCACTGTCCGCCATGTCGAAGGGCGATAGCGTGGTCCCGTCGCGGAAGGTCAGCCTGTAGGACGGCACGGCCCAGCCCGGCCGCCGCTTTGCCAGACGCATGCGCTCATGGCAGCCGACCTCGACGCTGACGACGTCCGAGGCGCGATACTCCCGGATGTCGAGGCCGCTTAAAGGCGAACGCAGCGCGATGCGGTCGTCGTAAATGGCATAGCCGGTATAGAGGTCGCGTCCGACCAGGAGCAGCAGATAGACGGCCGGCAGGATCAGCGGCACCCACGGATATTTGCGGACGAATTTGTAGATGCCGTCATAGGTCTGGGAGACGATGTACCAGACGATATAGATCACAAAGCCGATGACGAAGGTCTCCCAGGCGCTGAGGTGCACCCAGCGGTGCCAGTAGCCATAGCCCTTGTCGCGCAAAGCCTTTTCGAACAGCGATGGCAGCCACCAGAAGGCTTCCTCGTGGGCGAAAACGTAGAAGACGGCGATGATCAGCAGCACGCCAACGACGGCCGATGCGATGGGCGTGGGTGACAATCTGTTGACGCGGCTCATCTTCACCCCTCCCCTCGTTTCCGGGAGGGTATGCCCGATCCGCCCTGCGCGCAAGCGATGGTTAACGCGGCTTTTCCGCCCCGTGCAGCGAGATGAAGGCCGCCGTCAGCATGACCGCCATGCCGATCCAGCTCAGCCATTCAATGCGCTCGCCCAGGACCACCGCGCCGGCGATGACGGCGATGGCCGGCGAGACAAAGGCGAAATTGCCGGACTTGGAGGCGCCCAGGTCGCGCAGCAGCTGCATATAGAGCGCGAAGGCGATCAGCGAACCGAACAGCATCAGGTACAGCCAGCCCATCCACGCCCGGAAGCCCCAAGTGAGGTCGAGCGCCGCCACCGCGCCAGGCTCGAACCCCAGCGACACGCCAAGCAGGATCGCGCCGCCGATCAGCGTCGTCAGTCCGGAAAGAAGCGTGGTCGAATAGATTTTCAGCAACGGCTTGGCGATGACCGAGCCGAAGGCATAGGTAAAGGCCGCCGAAGCGGTCACAAGCCCGCCGATGATCCGCATGCCGCCGCTACCCGCCGCCGTCAGGCGGCTAAGGTCGGGCAGGAACATGATGACAACGCCCGCTACGCCCAGGATCAGGGCGAAGATCTTGCGCGGCGTCGCCTCTTCCTGGCGCATGGCAACGGCGCAGACCAGCAGCGCCACCGGCGTCAGCGACATGTCGATCACCGCCGCCAGGCCGGATTCGATGAACTGCATGGCCCAGAACAACGGCCCGTAGCACAGGACGATCATGAACAGGGTCGCAACCAGCAGCCGGCCGGCGTCGGCGCGGCGAAACGGAAGGTCCCCGTTGCGCGGCCAGCTTACGGCGGTCATGATCAGCCCCGCCACGACAAAGCGCGTCCCGGCCATGAACAGCGGCGGCATGGTCTCAAGCGCGACCTTGGTCGCCAGCCACGTCGTTCCCCAGATGAAGCACAGGATCGCGAAGGCCGTCAGCGGGCGGTTGTCGAAGAGTTTCATGGCGAAGCCATGCCGGATTATCGGCACCAAGAAAAGCCGCCCGCCGTCGCCAATGCAAGAATGGCAGGATTTGTACGCTCGCTGACAGCTTTAGCCCTGAAGTCCCAGCGTTTCAGCGGCTTGCAAAATAGTCTGACAAATGCGACGGTCGCGGCAAAACGCGTGGCGCCGCCATATCGAACATCGGGAAGAAACGGGTGAAAAAGCTCCTCATCATCGCCGGCATGCTGCTGGCCGCCGCCCCTGCCCTGGCCCAGTCGCAGGCGAAAACGCCCGACACGATCCTCTACGGCGTCGCCTATTACGACGAATACATGCCCGTCGACCGGCTGGAGACCGACGTGGCCATGATGAAGGCCGCCAACATCACCGTCGTGCGCGTAGCCGAATCGACCTGGGGCACGCTGGAAACCGCGCCGGGCGTCTTTGATTTCAAGCACGTCGACCGCGTGCTCAACGCCATGGACAAGGCCGGCATCAAGGTCATCGTCGGCACGCCGACCTACGCCGTCCCGACCTGGCTGGTGCGCGAACATCCGGACGTGCTGGCGCAAACCCCGCGCGGCCCGAACCAGTATGGCCCGCGCCAGAACATGGACATCACCAATCCCGAATACCGCAAGGCGTCGGAGCGCGTGATCGTCGCACTGGTCCGCCACGTCAAGGACCACCCGGCGGTCATCGGCTATCAGGTCGACAACGAGACCAAGCCCTACGACACCAGCGGCCCCAATGTGCAGGCCGCCTTCCAGGTGTGGATCAGGAAGCGCTTTCCCGACCTCGATACGCTGAACCACGCCTACGGCCTGAACTACTGGAGCAACCGCATCAACCGCTGGGAGGATTTTCCGTCGGTCAACGCCTCTATCAATGCGTCCTTAAGCGGCGCCTTCGCCGAATTCCAGCGTGAGCTGGTGACCGACTTCCTCGGCTGGCAGGCCGGGCTCGTCCGCGCCAATGCCCGCCCGGGCCAGTTCATCACGCACAATTTCGACCTGGACTGGCGCGGCGCCTCCTACGGCGTCCAGTCCGTCGTCAACCATTTCGACGCGGCGAAAGCGCTCGATATCGCCGGAGTCGACATCTACCATCCCGGCCAGGCCCAGCTCACCGGCACGGAGATCGCCTTCGGCGGCGACCTGACGCGGTCGCTGAAGCACGGCAAGAACTATCTGGTGCTGGAAACCCAGGCCATGGGCTTTCCCAACTGGACGCCCTATCCCGGACAGTTGCGCCTGCAGGCCTTCAGCCACGTCGCTTCGGGCGCCAACATGGTCGAATACTGGCACTGGGGCACCACCGCCAACGCCATCGAAACCTACTGGCGCGGGCTGCTGGCGCAGGACTACCAGCCCAACCCGACCTATGACGAAGCGAAAGTGATCGGCGCCGAGTTCAAACGCCTTGGGCCGAAACTGGTCGACATGACAAAGGCGAACAAGGTCGCCATCTATGTCAGCAATCGCGCGCTGACCGGCGTCAATGCCTTCCGGTTCGGCCCGAACGGCCAGACCGGCTATAACGATGTGGTGCGCGGGCTTTACGATCCGCTTTACCGCATGAATGTCGAGGTCGACTTTCTCGATCCGTCGACGACCGATTTTTCAGGCTACAAACTGATCATCGTGCCGGCGCTCTATGTCGCCTCCGACGCGGAGATCAAGCGGCTGAACGACTTCGCCAAGGCGGGCGGGCACGTCCTCTATACCTTCAAGAGCGGCTTCTCGGACGAGAACGTCAAGGTGCGCTATGACCGGCAACCCGGCGCCATCGCCGAAGCCGCCGGCGTCACCTACAGCCAGTTCACTACGCCCGAGCGCATGACGCTTGAGGGCGATCCGTACAAGGTTGGCGCAGAGGCCAATGCCGTGCGGTGGTGGGCCGAACTGCTGACGCCGACCACGGCCGAGGTTGTGGCGCGCTACGACCATCCGGCATGGAAGAATTACGCGGCGATCACGCGCAACCGTCATGGCAAGGGCGAGGTCACCTATATGGGCTTCATGCCGTCCGAGGCGCTGGCTGAAAAAATCCTGGCGGAAACAGTGAAGCGCGCCGGCCTGTGGAGCGAGGTCAACGAGACGGGCTATCCGCTGGTGATCCGCAGCGGCGTGTTGAAAAGCGGCAAGCCCGTGCGCTATTTCCTGAATTATTCCGACCAGGCGCGCGAGGTCCGCTATGGCTTCGCGCCGGGCCGCGAACTGATCGGCGGCACAGGCGTCAAGTCCGGCGACACGCTCAGGCTCGATCCGTGGGGCGTGGCCATCGTCGAACAGGGGAAGTGAGACCGGCGTCGCTTCCCCGCCTTGACTCCCGCTCATCTTCCCGGTTAAAGGCCCGTCCATGACCTTCGTCACGCGCACAACAACAACGATGAAAACCAAGGCCCAGGGGCCGGGGATAATCGCGCGCGCGTAAACGACATCACGCTCACAGCTCAATCTCCGAAGTCGCCCCGTCCGTCCGGCCGGGGCTTTTTTATTGCCTGAAAGGACCCCCAACATGCACAACAAGACCGTCGCCATTGTCGGCGCCACCGGAGCCGTCGGTCGTGAATTCATCGGCTGTATCGAGCGCCGCGGCATTCCGCTGAAAGGCCTGAAGCTGCTCGCCTCGGCGCGCTCGGCTGGGCAGACCGCCACGTTTCGCGGCGAGGCACTGACGGTCGAGGAAACGACCGACGCGGCGTTCGACGGCGTCGATATCGCGCTCTTTTCCGCCGGCAGTGGCATCTCGAAGCAGTTTGCGTCCATCGCCATCAAGGCCGGAGCGGTCGTGGTCGATAACTCCTCGGCCTTCCGCGCCGATCCGGAAATCCCGCTGGTCATTCCGGAAATCAACGCTCAGGAGATCAGGAACCACAGGGGCATTATCGCCAATCCGAACTGCGCGGCGATCACGACCCTGGTGCCGCTGTGGCCGATCCATTCCGTCAATCCGGTGAAGCGCCTGATCGTCTCGACCTACCAGGCGGCGTCGGGCGGCGGCGCGGCCCTGATGGAGGAACTCGAGGAATCGACCCGCGCCTATCTCGATGGCCGCGAATACGCCCCCAACGTCGTCAAATACCCCTATGCCTTCAACCTCTTCAGCCACAATACGGCGATCGATCCGGAAACCGGCTACAACGACGAAGAAACCAAGGTGATCAAGGAGACCAGGAAGATCCTGAACGATGCGGCCATCAACGTTTCCGCCACCTGCGTGCGCGTGCCGGTCCTGCGGGCGCACTCGGTATCGATGACGTTTGAATGCGAACGGCCCATCTCGCCCGAAGAGGTCCGCGAGCTTCTGGGCCGCGCGCCTGGCGTGCGGCTGATCGACGACTGGGAAAACAACTATTTCCCCATGCCCAAGGACGCTTCGGGCCAGGACGACGTGCTGGCCGGCCGCATCCGCCGCGACCTGTCGGACCCGTCGGGCCGCTCGATCTCGATGTTCGTCGCCGCCGACCAACTTCTTAAGGGCGCCGCGTTGAACGCGGTGCAGATCGCGGAGCTGCTGTAGGCCCCTTGCCTCCCTGTGCGCGGTGCAGGGAGGCGTCGCTCGCGGTCGCGGGCCAAGACCATGGGCGGTGCTCCTACGATTGGGATCGCGGCGCGGATCAGCTACGATATAGAGACGTTCCCAAGGGATTCGGCCATGCACGCCATTTTCGCCGGCGCACCCAGGCAAGAAGGCAGAATGATTTCCTGCCTTGGCTGCCCGCTTAGAGCAATATGCCAAAAAGTGTGCAGCGGCTTTTGGCTAAATATCGCGACAAAACAAAAACTTAGATCGGTATGATGTTTCCACTTAAAATCATACCGATCTAAAGCATGATAGCGATTCGATTTAAACGCATCACAATCTAGATGAAGAACAGGTCTTCCTTCGTCACCGCCGTGCCGCCCGAGACCAGGGCCAGTTCATAGGCTGCGCCCGCGCCATCACCGTCGGCATCCCACCACAGTCTTTGCGCCGCACCGTCCCAGACGAACTGCGCGGCGGAGCCGACCGCTACAGTGCCGGCGGTAAACTCCGCCGCCGTAAGGGTATGACCGGCTGCAAAGCCATAGTCAGCGCCATTGAAGACCAGGCGATCGACGCCGTGCTCGAAATCGACCACATGATCGTGCCCGTTGTCGGCAGCCGACCGGAAGACGAAGTCATCCGAACCCGTGCCACCGCCCACGACGTCGTTGCCCATGCCGCCGACCAGGGTGTCGTTGCCGTTGCCGCCGGACAGGCGGTCATGATCGGCATCGCCTTTCAGGTTGTCATTGCCGTCCCAGCCGTAGAGGCTGTCATTGCCAAGGCCGCCCGACAGGAAATTGTTGCCGCTGGTGCCGTTCATGCTGTTGCCGAGGCCGTTGCCGAGGCCCGAGACCGCCGTGCCGGTCAGGTACAGGATTTCGACATTGGCCGCCATCATATAGTCGATCGATGCCTTGACTGTGTCGGTCGTGTACAGCGGGCTGGACCAGGCGTCCTCGTCTTCGTAGACGCGGTCGCCGATATGGTCGACGACGTAGGTGTCGCTGCCGTGGCCGCCATACATGGCGTCGTTCTCGGTCCCGCCGTCCAGCGTGTCGTTGCCATAGCCTCCGACCAGGGTGTCCCAGCGCGCGCCGCCCGACAGTTGGTCGTCGCCGAAGCCGCCGTCAAGCGAATCCGAGCCCGCCTGGCCCGACAGGGTGTCGTTGCCGAAATCGCCGACCAAGGTATCGTGGCCGTCGGCGCCGCTGATCAGGTCGTCGCCGAAGTCGCCGAACACCGAGTCGTCGCCCTTGCCGGCATAGATGGCCTCGTCGCTGATCGTGCCGGTGATGCTGTCCGCGCCGCCCGTGCCGTACTGTTCGGCGGTCTTTGCCGGAAGGGCATAGCCGCTGAAATTGTCGGCGGTCAGCTGAGCGGCGTTGACGTCCTTGAGAATGGCGATGGTATGGAAGCGCGTGCCGCTTTCATTCAGTTGCAGCAGCACGTCGCCGCCGGTCTGGAGCAGGCGCACCGTGCCGTTGTCGAACGGATTGCCGCTTTCCGGCAGGCCGGCGTGCAGTCGCAGATAGGCAATGTCAATATTGTCACCGCCGTTGCCCGCAGCAAAGTCGGTGACGGTGATGACGGTCTCGAAGCCCCGGATTTGATATGTGTCGCGGCCGGTGCCGCCGGTAATCACCATGCCCTTGTTGTAGGAACCGTAAGTCTCGATCGTGTCATCGCCGGCGCCGGCATTGATGATGCCGTAGCCGGTGGTGTAGGCAGCGGCCCACATCAGGTCATCGCCGTCGCCACCGCTGATCGTGAAGCTCTCGCCGACGCCCGCGTCGCTCGACACCACGTCGTTGCCGGCACCGCCCGACAAGACGTTCGAGCCTTCCTGGTCGTAGAGGGCGTCGTCACCATCGTCGCCGTTCACGGTATCGTTGCCATAGCCGCCAAAGATGGTATCGCCGCCGGTCCCGCCGCTCACCTTGTCGCGGCCGTCGCCGGCCTGCATATAGTCGTTGCCGTCATTGCCGCTCAGCGTATCGCTGCCGATCCCGCCGCTGATGTAGTCATTGTACGCCGTGCCGGTATCGACGATGCCTGCGGGCGCCGCACCATTGAGCGCATATCCGCCGAAATTGGCCGCCGACAGGTCCGTCAGGGTGACGCCTTGCAGCACGGCCAGGGTGGTGTAGGCAAAACCGTTGGCTGCGCCGTCGACATCGAGATCGATCAGCGTATCGGCGCCGGACTGCACCAGGCGCAGATGGCCGGTGCCGAACGGATTGGTGTCGTTGTAATTGCTAAGCTTGGACAGCAAGACGCCCTGATGCGGATCGGTTGGATCGTAGAACAGGTAATCGCCGCCGTCCCCGGCTTCGAAATCGGTAATGGTCACGCTGCCCCAGACAGCGGCAAAATTATCGGCCTGGGGGTTTATTTTAAAGATGTCCCGCCCGGCGCCGCCGGTCGCGGTGACGCTGCCGCTCCATCGCGCTTCGATGAACAATGCGTCGTCGCCATCGCCGCCGTTGACGGAGATCATGCCGCCATTGTTCGCGCTGACCTGGACGAAGTCGTTGCCGGCG
Organism: Asticcacaulis solisilvae; assembly: GCF_017875235.1. GTDB lineage: Bacteria > Pseudomonadota > Alphaproteobacteria > Caulobacterales > Caulobacteraceae > Asticcacaulis > Asticcacaulis solisilvae_A. The sequence continues at coordinate 20,044 of NZ_JAGGMI010000003.1, forward strand.
CCGGCATCAACCGTGGTCTGGCCTGCTGCCGTAATGAACGCAATGATGAAGTCATTGCCAGCGCCGCCGCTCAACGCGCCGCCGCCTATCTGATCGTAAATGCTATCGTTGCCTTCGCCGCCTTCGATCGTGTCGTTGCCGTCACCGCCATCCAGGAAATCGTCGCCGTCGCCGCCGTCCAGCAGGTCGTCTCCGCCGCCGCCTCTCAGCGTGTCACGGCCTTCGAAGCCGAGCGCGGTATCGGCCTCGTCCAGGCCGGTAAAGGTATTGTCGTTCGTGTCACCGGTATATGTGGCCATGGTCGTCCCCCCAAAAAGCAGTGTCGTAAAGGCGCGGCGACCATAGCCATATTTGCCACTACAGTAATACCACCTGCGCGCGATACGCGAAATTAACCGAGAACCTGGACGGCGTGTTTCAAGATAGGGCTTCGCAGATCGCCGAATGACTATAAGGCCCTCCGCCTCCATGCGCGCGGCGCAGGGAAGTATCATGGCTGATGCCCGTTAACCGCGTCTCTCAGCACACCCTTAAGCATTTGGCAGGATTATCCACAGGCCGGAACCCGAACCGGCTTGTAAAAGGTGCGTACCATGAATGCTTTAAATGCCGCCGCCGCAGGTGTCACAAACGCCATGCAGATGTTCGACCGTTCCGCCGTCAAGATCGCCCAAAGCTCCGCGACCGACATTGGCAGTGTCGCCGAGGCCGTGGTCGCACAAAAGCAGGCCGAGGTCGCTGTGGCCGCCAATGTCGCCGTCATGAAAAGCGCCAAGGAAGCGACCGGACAACTGCTCGACCTCTTCGTTTGAGGTTGCCTGTCCGCTTAGGGGGCGTCATTTTGAAACCGCAGCGGAGGTTTTGCTGAGGCCGCTAGACCATGATGCGTTTAGGTCGAACCACCATCATGCTCTAGGTTTTTGTTTTATCGCGATATTTAGCCAAAACCGCTGCACACTTTTTGGCATATCGCTCTAACGGCGCCGTACGGAGTGCTGCACTTTTCGGCAAGGTTATCCCGGTGCAAATTCGGCGCTTTCGACGCGACCATCTTCATTTAGGCGGATGAATATTCGCAAAGGGTTCTGGACGAATTCACCGCGATATTCGTCGCGGCCATTGGCATCGACCTGCACGAACTTTAGACTTTTCAGTTCACCTAGCCACTTCAACCATTGCTGCAAGCCGGGCAACTGCTGGCTAATAGAGTCTGCCAATGCCGGTCTCATGTTGCGGTAGTCCGGCTTGCCCGCGGTGATGCCGGCAAGAAGTGCGCGGACCGCCGCCTCGGACTCAGGCGAGGCGGCCTGCGCTTGAAACCGACGCTCGGTGGAATCGAGCCATGCAAAGACCTTTTGCGATCGCGCCTCCGTAAGTCGCATTCCGCGCCGTTCGGTCTCCCCCACACCGAGTTGCATTTCCGTCACCTTGTCGTCGATGCCCTTAAAGTCGACGACGAGGTCGACGTCCCGTGCGAACACCTCATGGTCGGACGACGGGAACAGGTTCACGGGTGCCTGGCCAAGTTCGTGCCCCACCAAACGCTCCGCGTAACGACGCACGACGTAGACCGAGCCGTCGTCAAACTGGTAGACGCCAACCAATCGCTCCAGTCTCTCGGGCTTTACATCCACGAGCGTGCGGAGGGAGGGGGCGAAATCCGGCCACCCATAAGCAGATGCGACGCTGCGCATGACTTCCTGCGCCAGCACGCCGCCATTGTCGCTGTTGGTCATGACCACGGCGCCTTCGCCATCCTCGTATACCACCATCAGGCAACGGTAGCCGTCGTTACCGCCATCATGCGCGAAGTAGATTCTAGGCATTCTTCCACCAACTCGCGGCCCGAGACCGTGATGATTCAGCACCGGAGTCAGCATGATGCGCGCCATGGGAGCTGAAAGGATCGCGCCGTCTTCACCCTTAAGTGCCGCGATGACGCCAAGTGCATAGCGCGAAAGATCCGTGGGCGTGGTCCAAAGACCGGCGGCAGCCTGCTCAGGATAGACCCGCGCCCCCCCTTCAACTTGCGAGCCGTCAGCCCGGTAAGCCATGGCGATTTCCGCAGCGCGCGAGGCGGGCAAAGGTTGCTCGAACGTGCTGTCCTTCATACCTAAGGGTTGTAGCAAAACTTTTTGCAGGTACTGAGCGGCCGGCTCTCCCGTCAGGTCCTGAAGCGCCGCCTGTGCAACGACATATCCGCCGCCGGAATAGCGGTATCGATTTCCCGGCATGGTATCGACGCGAACCGGGCTGTTGTTCGCTGGCGACTGGCCATCGAGAATCTGAGTGAGGGTTGGTAATGTTAATGCCGGCTCGTAGCCCCGGAAGCCATGCACAGTGGTTCCGGCTGTATGCGACAACAATGCGCGCAACGTCACTGGCGTCTGGCTTGTGAAAGCGCTGTCGGGCACCTTCCAGCTTGTCAGGTAGTCGTTGACATTGGCTTGCAAGTCCAACTGTCCCGTGTCGGCCAGACGTAAAACCGCAAGTGCAAACACTGGCTTGCTGATGGACGCAGCCTGAAACAACGTATGCTGAGTGACGGACGGTCCGTTCCACCGCGTCACCCCAAATCCATGCGCCCACTCGATGCGCCCCTTGTGAATCACAGCGATGCTCACCGCCGGGACGCGGAGCTCCGCCATACGTATGTCCAGGGAGGTCACTTTGGGCTTCTCGCCACGCACCAAAACCGGCGGAGGCATTTGCTGTGTAACCTGTTGAATATGGGTATCGACCAATACATCGGCGGCAGACGGATTTGCGGGCGAAACCGCGAGCATCACAGCGGAGAGCGCGGCGGCGGGACAAAGTCGGTTCAAGAAGGTCTCCTCGAAAAAAGGGCTGAGGCGCGTGAGGGCGCAAGCAGGCGAGACCTGCTGTCTCATTGCTGAGAAGCCAGATACTCGGAGACAGATGTCCCTTGGCCGATGATCGCGGCTATCTCGCGATATAGCCGTCCCCCCTCCGCGCCGCTTGTCAGAACGACAACACCGTCCTGGCGCCTGGGGTCGAAGTAAGCCAGGGTGCGCTCGCCGCCGGGGCGATCGTTGGAGCCCGTGTGCATGAAAACAGGACCGTCGGCGAATTCCAGACGTCTCCAGCCGAGCGCCACCTTCAATGTTCGCGGGCACACAGTCACCGGCGCGGCGTCACACGTCCACTCAGGTTGCGGGCCACGCATCGGACGCAGGCGCTCGAACGCTAATTCTGGCGTCAACCCTTCGCCCTTCATCACACTGGCAAGGAACCGCGCATAGTCCCCGGCAGTTGTGATCAAATTGTTGGCCGCGTTCCACTGCCCCGCCCTCTCTACCTGCGGTCCGCCCCAGCGGCCGTCGATGTCGAGAGGCACGGCAAGCCGCCCCTCCATCCATTCTCGCGATGAAAACGACGTACTGGACATGCGAAGAGGATCGAAGACCTGTTCTTGCGCCAGATCTTCGAAACCGCGCCCGAGCTTACGTTCTGCGTAGCGTGCGGCATAGTTATAGCCTTCGCCAGAATATCCGTATGCGCTACCGGGAGAGAAGGCGAAGGCAAGCTTTCCATCCGGGTTGTGGCCGCGCCAGTTTGGGAGCCCTGTTTGGTGGCTCAACGCCATGCGAAGCGTCAGCTGCTGGTGACGCGGGTCCGATGCGATGTCGGGATCGACCCAGTACTGTGACATCGGCTCATCGAGTGAAAGCCGGTCTGCGGCGACAAGGCGCAACAATACCTCTGCGGTGACAGGTTTGGTAACGGACGCGAGGTTGTAGAGTGTGGCGGGCGTGGCGCGGACCCCATCTGACTGTTCCCCGTAGCTCCGTTCGAGGACCATGCGTGCGTCAGCAACAAGGGCGATGCTGACTGAGGCAACACCATGCTCCCTGAGAAGCGCGGGAACCTGGGTCTCCAGCGCAGCCTGAACAGATGATATCTTTCCACGGCCTGAAGATGCCGTCGCAAGGCTCGGCAGTGGTTCATCGAAATCCCGACCGTAAGTCCATGTGGGAAGCGTCGCTAAGATCGCGGTCCCGCCCGCCACGCGAAGGATGTGGCGTCTGGTTTGGGGCTTCTCGTCGCCTTCAGTGTGCATTTGGCCGCCCTAAGATGACGATTAAGGGTACGTGTTTATCGCCCGCTGACAATTGTTCAAATCTAATGCTGTCATTAGAATATCTTTGGGCTGAAGCTTCGGTGCCGGCGTCTCGCTGTATCTTGCAAGGACCACGGCCTACCTCGCGCGAGTGTCTTGGAACGGTACGTATCCATCGCGTTCCAGGGACCTGAGTGTTCATGTACCGCCTTCGCTTAAACATGGGAGTTTTGAGAATGGCCGGTAAAATGGGTGAAGAGGATGTCCAGGGCTATCGGGTCGATGCACAGCTGTTGTCCGATTTATGGATTTTCCGCATGGCCGCGCGCGTTGGGTCAATAACAGGTGCGGCCAGTCGGCTGGGTGTAACCCAGGGCGCCGTCAGCCAGCGCGTCATCCGCCTCGAAGGCCGACTTGGCACGACCCTGTTTTCCCGAAAGAAGGGCCGCCTGGTCCTGACGTCCGCAGGCGAAAACCTTCTCGGTACGATGAATGAAGTGGCGACGAAACTGAACGGCGCGCTGAGCCGGTTCGACCGTGTGCGACGCTCCTCTCTCGTGGTCAGCTGCCTGCCTTCATTGGCCATGGAGTGGCTGGTCCCACGTTTACAAGGCTTCTACCAGGAAAACCCGGATATTGAGCTGTTCATTCGCGGCGAGTTCAACCAGGCGACGGCAGAGCGCATGGAAGACAAGGGCATCGACGTGCTCATTTGCTACCAGAATGCGCCAACTGAAGACGTATATGAACTCGGATCATTCCAGGAGATGATCGTTCCAGTCTGCTCCAGGTCCTATAAGAACGCTATGAACGCAGAAACCGAGGATACACAATTCATCCGCCTTCATGACGACGCGCCGTGGGACGATGTACCGTGGCAAGGCCGCCCGACGGAAGTGGAATGGGAATCGTGGCAATCAGCCCGCCCGCAATGGCGCGGCCAGATTGTCGGCGACCGCCATTTCAACCTGTCGCATCTCGCTTATCACGCGGCACTAAGCGATCAAGGCGTGGCCATCGGACGCACTGTCCTCGTCAACCGTCTTATCAACCGTGGCGAACTGATCGCGGCGACTTCGCTGAAGCCCGCTCCCGGGGGAAAATACCGGATTGTCGCAAACCGCCCAGGCGATGCACGGTCCGCCGTGCGAAAGTTCGCCAATTGGGTCGTTCAGGCCATGAAAGATACGCAGAAAGAAACCTTGTCCAAGATGGCCTCCGCCGCCGAATAGCTCAAACGGCAATAGCTGCGGCGAATGTCCGCTTAGGGAAGATTCACTTGCTGGAGCACAATGTCCGCTACTGGCGCCATCTCCCCGTCCCCTCACCGCGCCTCGAACACCAGCACCTCACCCGTTGCGGTGACGGCGATCAGCCGGCCATCGACAAGGATCGGTGACGCCACGAACGCCCCCAGCGCCTTGACCTCTTCGACCCCGGCCTGGAGCTGGCGGCCAGGGCCGAACAGGCGGGCATCGCGCAACTTGCCCGCATCATCAAGGATATCATCCACGTCAAGTCGGCTTTCCGGCGTCCGCCAGGTCCATGTCGTTTCCCCCGTTTCCGTATCGAATGTATAAAGCGCACCCGTCATCGTCCCGGTGATGACCGAACGCCCCGCCACCACCGGCGAGGCGTAGGTCCACACGCCCGTCCGGCTGCGAAAACGCTCATGGCCCGTGTGTTTGTCGAGCGCCACGAGCAGCCCCGTATCCGACGTGCCGAAGTAGATGTTGCGGTCGTCAATGGCGGCGGTCGCCAGCACCCAGCTTCCCGATGCGTCATACTTCCACTTCACCGCGCCGGTTCCGGCATTGAGCGCATAGACGAAGCCGTCGCGCGCCCCGGCATAGACGGTGTCTCCATCGACCGACGGCGCGGCGGTGATCCCCAGCATGACGCTCATCTTGTGGTCGGCGCCGCCCTGGAAGGCCCAGGCCTCAACGCCGGTCTTCGCATCCAGCGCCAGCAGCCGCGTTCCCCACGTGCCGACCACGATCTTTCCGTCGGCCCAGGCCGGGGAGGAATGGATCGGATCAACAGCGTCATGCGCCCACAACAGCTTGCCTGTCGCGGCGTCGAGCGCGCGGACGTGTCCGTCGCTGCTGCCGAAATAGACGACGCCGTCGCGCACCAGGGGCGACGACTGATAGAGGTCCCACGGATCGGGCACCGGCCCGAGGCTGGCGTCCAGGCCGTAGCCGCCGACCGCGGCGAAACGGTGCTCCCCTCCCGTCCGGAACCGCCACAACAACTGCCCGTCCAGCGACAGGGCGTAGAAGACGCCGTCGCGGCTGAGGAAATGAACGCGGCCATCGGCCACCGCCGGGGTCGAGGCGATGGCGCCTTCGCTATGGAAGAGCCACGCGACCTTAAGCGTCGTCATGTCGAGCGCGTAGAGGTTGCCGTTTTCCGCCGCCACGAACAGCCGCCCATTCGCTACCACCGGCGATGCGCTGACCGGGGCATGGAGGGCGCGCGTCCGTGACAGTTTCAAGTCGCGGATCCGCGCTGCCTCTACCCGTCCGCTCCGCGCCGCGTCGTGCATGAAGGTCGGCCAATCTTCGGCGCGCGCTCCGAAGGCGACGCAGGACAGGACAAGGGCAGTGATCAGGGGTTTCATCGGCTTCCACCTGGGTTGAACGTGGCGGCACGATGGCTGGGGCTCAAGGCAGTCGCCAAGTAAAGGAAGCTGAAGAAAGTCTAATCGACAGGTGTCTTCATGTTCGCCGCCCACGCCTGGAAGCGCGGATCGTCGCGCACACCGGCATAGGCTGGATCGACATTGGCCCAAAGCAACGGTATCTGGTTCTGCGCAAAGGCCTGTTCCAGGTGGATCATGGCCTCGTCGGTCCGCCCGGCCTCCAGCGCATAGCGCGCCCACGACAGCGGGGGCGTGTAATGGCCGAGGTCTTTCGTCTCTTTCCGCGCCAGCAGCCAGCCAAAGACCGCCTTCATCCCGCCGGCGGTCAGCGCCGCCCGTGCCGACGCGACGTCCGCGTCGCCATAGCCTTGGGCGCGCATCAGCCATTCCAGGTGCGCAAACGCCTCGGCATCGCGTCCGGCCCTGGTGTAGAGGCGCAACGCCGAAACATGGAAGGCCTTGTCGCCCGCCCCGCCACTTTCGATGCGCCGCAACTCATGCAAGGCCAGATCGTCGCGGCCGTGCATCTGATAGAGCCAGACCGCCATGGTGCCCGAATAGTGGAGCGGATTGAGACGCCGCGCGTCCTTTATCTGTGCCAGCGACTCGTCGAAGCGCCCCTGCGCCAGCAGAAAGCCGGAATAGCCCAGCGCCGTGTAGTCATGACGCGGACTGACGCGCCGCGCCGTGCGGTAATCCGCTTCGGCGCCCGCCATGTCATGGCGACAGAGGAAGCGTCCGTCAGCGCGCCGCTTGTAGGCCCAATTATGCCGCGGCTCCATACTTATCGCCTTGTCAAGCAGGCCAATGACCTCCCGGCAGTTGTCGGGCTCGACCAAGGCGTCGCCCAGAAGCCGTATCTTGGCGTCGGCCAACCTGGCAAAGGCCTCGGCCGAGGGCTCCCGCGCAGCCAGTGCATGCAGGTCGCGCACGACCTCCCTCTGCCGGGCGGGGTCGCCGGTGTCCAGTCTTGCCTCGATATCGGCGTAGAAAGCGATCTTGGACTTCGGCTGCGTACTCTGGACAGCGAAGCCCACGCCCACCAGGGCCAACGCCGCTATGGGCAGGACGATCCCCCAGCGGACCGGCCAACGGGCCCACGGTTCCTGGCTACGCAGGGCAGGCGCTTCGATACGCCCGGCCTCGGCCACCAGTTGATAACCCTTGCCGGGCACGGTCTTGATGTAGGATGGCGCGCGCGGATCATCGCCCAACGCCTTGCGCACCTGGCTGATGGCGACCGTCAGGCTCTCGTCGGTCACGGTCCGGCCGGCCCACACGGTTTTCAGCAGCCAGTCCTTGGGCAGGACCTCGCCGCGATGGTCGGCAAAGGCGATAAGCAGGTAGACCAGGCGGCTTTCCAGCTCGACCTGGACGTCGGCTTGCACCAGCCGGTTGGTGCGCGTGCACAGTGTCCAGGCGCCGATGCGATACGACGCGCCGGACGCTTCGGGACTGTAGGAAGGCTCCACCATAGGCCGTGAATATGGCGGGATATCGTTGGCGTCAATGGGGAGTGATGGAGCTTCGGGGCGGTACGTTGTCACGCCGCCGAACGTTATGGCCTTCCCTCCTGCCTACGACGTGGGGGAGGTGGCGTCGAGCGTAAATGAAGCTGACGGAGGCACGCTACGGACCGGGAATACCCCTCCACCGCCTTCGGCGGTCCCCCTCCCCACCTTCGGTAGGGAGGAGAGAGCAACCTGAATCGCCTTAACTAAGCAGGCGAGGGATTGCTTGAGACCTGTCAACGTCTACCCTCCTCCCTAGCGCGAAGCGATGGGGAGGTGGCGTCAAGCGTAAGCGAAGACGACGGAGGGGTATTACGGTCGGTGATTACCTATCCGTCGTCTTCGGTAGGGATGAAGTTTTTTGGCGCAATCCTTACCGATGCAGGTCGTAGCGATCGAGTTCCATCACCTTGACCCACGCAGCCACGAAGTCACGCACGAACTTCTCGCCGGCGTCGGCCTGGGCATAGACCTCGGCAATGGCGCGCAACTGGGCGTGCGACCCGAAGATCAGGTCGACGCGCGTCGCCGTCCATTTCGGCGCCTTCGTCCGGCGGTCGACGCCAACGTAACTGTTGTCGCCGGTCGCCGTCCACTGCGTGTCCATGGTCAGCAGGTTGACGAAGAAGTCATTGCTGAACACGCCCAAACGGTCGGTGAACACGCCGTGTCTGCTGTCATCATGGTTCGCGCCCAGCACGCGCAGGCCGCCCACCAGCACCGTCAGCTCCGGCGCCGTCAGCCGCAGAAGCTGCGCCTTGTCGACCAATGCCTCTTCCGGTTTCATGAAGGCGCGGCGGCTGTGATAGTTGCGGAAGGCGTCGGCGCGCGGCTCAAGCGGCGCGAACGAGGCGACATCGGTCTGCTCCTGCGACGCGTCCATACGGCCCGGCGTGAATGGCACGGTGACATTGAGCCCCGCATCCTTCGCCGCCTTTTCGACCGCCGCGCCGCCGGCCAGCACGATCAGGTCGGCCAGCGACACCGGCTTGCCGAAGCCTGTGCGTATCTCGTCGAGCTTCGCCAAAACCGTCTGGAGCTGGGCCGGCTGGTTGACCTCCCAGTCCTTCTGCGGCGAAAGGCGGATGCGCGCGCCGTTGGCCCCGCCGCGCTTGTCGGAGCCACGGAAGGTCGAAGCCGACGCCCAGGCCGTCGAGACCAGTTGCGCCACCGTCAACCCCGAAGCCAGCACCTTGTCCTTCAAGGCCGCGATGTCGGCATCACCGATCAGCGGGTGATCGACCGCCGGGATCGGGTCCTGCCAGATCAGCGTTTCCTTCGGCACCAGCGGCCCGAGATAGCGTTCTTTCGGCCCCATGTCGCGGTGGGTAAGCTTGAACCAGGCGCGCGCGAAGGCATCGGCGAACTGGTCGGGGTTCTGATGGAAGCGGCGCGAAATCTTTTCGTATTCCGGATCGAAGCGCAGCGCCAGGTCCGAGGTCAGCATGGTCGGCAGGTGCTTCTTCTCCGGGTTGTGGGCGTCGGGGATGGTGGCCTCGGCGTTTTTCGCCTGCCACTGGTGAACGCCCGCCGGACTCTTGGTCAGCTCCCACTCGAAGCCGAACAGGTTGTTGAAGAAGTGGTTGCTCCACTTGGTCGGCGTCTGGCTCCATGTCACTTCCGGGCCGCCGGTGATGGCGTCGGCGCCGAAGCCGGTGCCGAATTTGCTCCTCCAGCCCAGGCCCTGGTCCTCGATGGCCGCGCCTTCCGGATCAAGGCCGACAAAGGACGGATCGCCCGCGCCGTGGGTCTTGCCGAAGGTGTGGCCGCCGGCGATCAGCGCCACGGTTTCCTCATCATTCATCGCCATGCGGCCAAAGGTGTCGCGGATATCGCGGGCCGAAGCGACAGGATCGGGGTTGCCGTTCGGGCCTTCCGGATTGACGTAGATCAGGCCCATCTGCACGGCGCCCAGCGTTTCGTCCAGTTGGCGTTCACCACTGTAGCGCTCGTCGCCCAGCCAGGTGCCTTCGGGCCCCCAGTACAACTCCTCCGGCTCCCAGGTGTCGGCGCGTCCGCCCGCGAAGCCAAAGGTCCTGAAGCCCATCGATTCGAGCGCGACATTGCCGACCAGGACGTAGAGGTCGGCCCAGGACAGCGCATTGCCGTACTTCTGCTTGATCGGCCAAAGCAGGCGGCGCGCCTTGTCGAGATTGGCGTTGTCGGGCCATGAATTGAGCGGGGCGAAGCGCTGCTGGCCGCCCCCTGCCCCGCCGCGCCCGTCGGAGGTGCGGTAGGTGCCGGCGCTGTGCCAGGCCAGGCGGATGAACAGGCCGCCATAGTGGCCGAAATCCGCCGGCCACCAATCCTGGCTGTCGGTCATCAGGGCGTTGAGATCGGCAATTACGGCATCGAGGTCGAGCCCCTGGAAAGCCTTGGCGTAGTCAAAGTCCGCGCCCAGCGGATCGGACAGTTTTGAATTGGCGTGCAGGACGGAAATATCGAGCTGTTCGGGCCACCAGTCACGGTTTCTATGGCCGCGCGTGCCCTTGCTCTGCGCACCCTGGCCGTGGGCTACCGGGCACTTGCCGGCCGATGCATTGTCACTTTGGGTATCCATGGTGTCGCTCCTGTGGCTGTCCCCTAGATCTACGCCCGCAGCGATTATAAATGAAATTGATTTTCTTTGGAATTTTCTCAAGAAAAATTGATACTACGGAACACCTTTTACGTCATCAGGGTAGACCAGACAGGTGTCACCAGGGCATGGCCATGGGCGATTTCGGCGAGGACGTCGAACACAGTGGCCTGGATCGGCGCGATACAGGTGGCGTCGGAGGTGTCGATGCGGATGGTGATGCCCTCCGCGGCCGTCCTGAGCGTGATGATGGTCACCTCGGACAAGGTAATGATCGTGCCATTGGCGGTGACGCGGACCTCGAACCTGTGCGCCCAGTGTTCAGCCAGTTGAAGCACGTACACCGCCCCCTGTGTCGTGTGGATCAGCGCTTCGCTGGTAATCACGGTATTGGGCACGAATCTACTCCAGGGCATATGCAATCGTTTTCGCCCTGCGTACACGTGTGCACTCAGATAACAAGCGTTTCCTGAAAATATCAAAATTTTTGCGCGCGAAAGGACCTGATGTAATTTTCTGCAAATGTTTGCAAAGTTGTGCTTGGCACGAAAAACGCCATACCCGAAGGACATGGCGTTGAACAACCAGCAGCATCCCTAAAAGCCCATCAAGGGAAATTTCGGGTGGATCCGCATTTGCATCGGCAAATTGTATGACATATGCTGGCCATAAAACATCACAAAACACATTTGGGGAGGTAGCATGCGCCTGTCGCATCTTATTGCCGTATCGTGCGCGGCCTTGCTTTTTTCCGGCGTCTGCCACGCCCAGTCCACGGATCCGCTGAAACCCACGGGCCAGTGGAGCGCGCCGCGCATCGGCGCCGCCGCGACGCCTCCCATGGGCTGGAATTCGTGGAACGCCTTCCACACCGAGGTTGATGAGACCAAGGTGATGGGCGCGGCTCAGGCCCTGGTCGATACCGGCCTCTCGAAGCTCGGCTACCGCTATGTCAATATAGACGACGGCTGGTGGCTGAAGCGCCGCCAATCGGATCAGCGCGTCGAAATCCGCACCTCCATCTTCCCCAGTGCCAAGACCAGCGACGGCAAAACCAGCTTCAAGCCCTATGTCGACCGGCTGCACGCCATGGGCCTCAAGGCCGGCATCTATACCGATGTCGGCCGCAACGCGTGCTCGCAGGCCTATGACCTGCATTCCCCGAACCTGCCCGAAGGCACGACGGCCGAACGCGAGGTGGGGCTCTATGGCCACGTCGACGGCGATATCCGCACCTATTTCAAGGACTGGGGCTTCGACTATATCAAGGTCGACGCCTGCGGCATCGCCGACTATGCCGCCGACCGCACGCACGTGAAGGACAAGGCTTATCAGCCGTTCGCACCGATCATGGTCCGCGCTCAACCGGCCCTGACCGACGTTGCCGCCGTGCGCAATCTCTACGAAGAGGTCGGCGCGGCGCTCAAGACATACAATCCCGACGGCGACTACGTCTATTCGATCTGCAACTGGGGCCAGGCCGATGTCCGCCAGTGGGGCCAGCGCGTCGGCAACAGCTGGCGGACCAGCGACGACATCTATGCGCGCTGGTCGCGCATGCTGCACAGCTTCGACAGCGCCGCTACCCGCAGCCTCTACAGCCATCCCGGCGCGTGGAACGACCCGGACATGCTGTTCATCGGCACGGGGGATTTCGACGCCAACCACCTGATCGAGGCGCGCTCGCACTTTACCCTGTGGGCGATGATCAATGCGCCGCTCCTGATCGGCTACGATCTGCGTGGCGCCCCGAAGTCTCTGATCGATATCCTCGGCAATGCCGACCTCATCGCCGCCAACCAGGACCCGGCGGGCAATCAGGCGGTTCTGGCGCACCGGTCCGACGACGTCGACATCCTGGTCAAGACGCTGTCGAACGGGCGCAAGGCCGTAGTGCTGTTCAACCGCGGGCTGGAACCCTACGACATCACGCTTACAGCGGCGCAGCTCAAGTACGACGCCGCGGCGCCCATCACCCTGACCGACATGTGGACCAAGACCAAAGAGGCGCCGTTCACGCGCGAGAAGACGTTCAAGCTGGCGCCGCGCGAAAGCCGCGCCTTCTACGCCGACGGCACGCGCGCCTTGGCCGAAGGCCTCTACCTGTCGGAAATGACCGGCAGCATCCACGTCGCCGCCGATGGCGTCCCCTTCCCCGAGCCCGATCCGGAAATCCACCGCCCCAGCGGCTGGGGCAGCACGCGCAGCAGCGGCGAATGGCCAGGCTACCCCGGCTGGGGCGGCGCCCAGGCCGACGCCAGCCCATACAGCACGGGCCTTGCCATCGGCCGTGAGCGCTTCGACACCGGCATTGGCATCCTGTCCAATTCGCGCCTCGAAGTCCGCGCCGGCCGCAAGGCCACGCGCTTCGCAGCCACGGCCGGCGTCGACAACGCCACGCGCAACCGCACAAGCAAGGTCCGCTTCGAGGTCTATGGCGACGGCAGGCTTTTGAGCCAATCCGAATGGCTTGGCTTTGGCATGGCGCCGCAAGCGCTGTCCGCCGACGTCACTGGCATCGATATCGTCGAACTGGTCGTCCGCCAGCAGGACGCGTCCGGCCCCGTCGCCACGACCTGGGGCAAGGCAGCGCTGCTGAAAGGCCAGTAACGGCGTGCCCTATACCACCCGAACCCTGGCGACAGGCGGAGACGCCTTCGACATCGACGTCTACGAAGTGCGCGCCCCCGCCCGCACGATCATGTTCGCGGCCGGGCGCGGCGGCAGCCCCGCCCGCCACCGCGGACTGCTGGACCGGCTGGCCGGGGCGGGCCTTTTCGTTGTCGCCCCGCACTTCGACATGATCACCTCGCCCATGGCCGGCGCGGACGACCTGCGCCAACGCCTGAAGCGGCTCGAAAAGGCGATCGCGGCCTTCGCACCGGACGGCGTTCCGATCGTCGGCGCCGGACATTCGATTGGCGGAAGTCTCCTGCTGGTGATGGCCGGCGCCACCGCCTGGACCTTTTCCCGCGAGTCCGTATCGGCCACGACAAGGACGGATTTCCGCCGGCTCATCCTGTTCGCGCCGCCCACCCAGTTCTTCCGGGGTCCCGGCGCGCTGGACGGCGTGAACGTGCCCGTCACCGTCTGGTCGGGCGGGCGCGACGACATCACCCCGCCCGAACAGGCGACGTTCCTGAAAGACGCCATCGGCGCCGAGGTCCGCCTGGCTGAGGACGCGGGCCACTTCACCTTCATGGACGATCTGCCACCGCAGGTCAGCGATCCACACCCCGACCGGCCAGCCTTCCTGGCGGCTCTGGTGGACGAGGTTCGCCGGCTGGCCACGGAGGTGTGACAGCGCGTCCCTCTGACGAATCCCATAAAATGATATAGTCAGACAATTGCGGGGACGCAGCAATGATGTTACCGGTACCTTCCGCGCCGGGACATGGGCGCAATCAATGGGCGCAGCGATAAGACGCCCGGCCTGTCGCGCAGGCGGCATGATGCGGAGGAAATATATGAGAGTGTCCGTCGGTATATCGACCCTGGCCCTTCTGGCCGCCCTGGCCGGGAACGTCGAGGCCAAAACCCCGAGCGGCCTGGATGCCCGCGGTCATCTGGCCGCCGTCGTTTCCCCCTCGCCGTCAAGCTTCGCGTTTTCCAGGGTCGAAGGCGGCGTCCAGGTCCGCGTCGGCGCGGTCACCAAGAACATCCTCTTCTACGGCCCGAAGACCGTGCGGGTGAACACGACGCTCGGTGAAAACTACTGGAAGCACCCCAGCCTCGCCGTCATCGACACACCCGACGCCATCGCCTTCAAGACGCGCGAGACGCCGGCCACCCTGACGCTGGAAAGCGCGGCACTGCACGTTGTCATCGACAAAACCTCAGGCGCCGTCACCTTCAAGGACCCTAAGGGCAAGGTCTTCAGCCAGGAAAAGCAGGCCGCGCCGCAGGTCCTGACCAGGACGGAGATTTCCGGCGCGCCGACCTACGAAGCCAGCAACACCTTTACGCTGAAGCCCGACGAAGCCATCTACGGCTTCGGTTTCGTCGGCCAGGGCGAGATCAACCGCCGCAACAAGGAACTGCTGCTGGTCCAGACCAATATCGGCATCGTCATCCCGGTCATGGTGTCGTCGGAACGTTACGGCATCCTGTGGGACACCTATTCCAAGATGCGTTTCAAGGACTCGGCGGACGGCGCCAATCTGTGGGCCGAAAGCGCGCCGGGCGGAGTCGACTACTACTTCATGGCCGGCGACACGGTGGACGAGGTCATCCACGGCTATCGCGACCTGACCGGCGACGCGCCCATGGTTCCGAAACAAGCGTTCGGCCTGTTCATGAGCAAGGAGCGCTACCAGACGCAACAGCGGCTGCTTGAGGTGGCCGAGACCTTCCGCAAGGAACGGTTCCCGCTCGATTACATCGTCCAGGACTGGCAGTACTGGGGCGGCGACAAGGACGGCACCTGGAGCGGCATGATCTGGAATCCCGAACGGTTCCCCGACCCCAAGGGCACGATCGACAGGCTGCACGACATGCACCTCAAGCTGATGATTTCGATCTGGCCATCGATCGGCAACGATACCGCATTGGCCCACGAACTGGACCAGCACAAGCTGCGCTTCGAGCCCCTGCACTGGATCTCGAAAAAGGCGCGCATCTATGACGCCTTCAGCCCCCTCGGCCGGCAGATCTATTTCAAGCACGTCAAGAAAGGCCTGCTCGATGTCGGGGTCGACGCCCTGTGGATGGACGGAACCGAGGTCGAGGTCGGCACCGCCGTCCACGACGCGGGCGAAACCGAACGCGACATTAAGCTGCTGGGCGATAACGCCATGGGCGACTTCACGCGCTATCTCAATCCCTATTCGCTGATGACGACGTTGGGGACCTATGAAGGCCAGCGCGCGACCAGCAACAAACGCGCGCTAACCCTGACACGGTCGGCCTGGGCCGGGGCGCAGAGGACGGCGGCGGCTTCATGGTCGGGCGACACGACGGCCAGCTGGAAAACCTTCGCCGAACAGATCAACGGCGGCGTCAACGTCACCATCGCCGGCACGCCCTACTGGACGCAGGACACCGGCGGCTTCTTCGTCGCCGGTCAATACGCCGGCGGCGAAAAGAACCCGGCTTACCGCGAGCTCTTCGCGCGCTGGACGCAGTACGCGGCCTTCAACCCCCTGATGCGCATCCACGGCACCGACATCGAGCGCGAGCCCTACATCTTCAAGACGCTGGACCCTGAGGTCTACACGTCGCTGCGCACCTCGGTCGACCTGCGCTACCGCCTGATGCCCTATATCTACAGCCAGAGCTGGCAGGTCACGCACAACGACTACACGATGATGCGCGCCCTCCCGATGGACTTCCCGGACGATCAGGGCGTTCACAATATCAATGACGCCTTCATGTTCGGGCCGTCCTTCCTGGTCCATCCGGTGACGCGTCCGATGTTCCGCTTCCTGCCGCCGCCGGCCGCGACGATTCCGGCTTCGGCGCTGCGCACGCCGGACGGCAAGCCGGGCCTGGCCGGGCAGTACTTCGAAGGGATGAACTTCGAAACGCCCAAGGGCAAGACCATCGACACGACCATCGACCTGCGCTGGCCCGGGCCGCCGCTAACCGACATTCCGGCGGGGCTGTCCGGCCTCAACGACTTCTCCGCGCGCTGGCAGGGTACTGTGACCGCGCCCGAAGACGGCGAATACGAACTGGGCGTCGAAGGCGACGACGGCTACCGGCTGTTCGTCGACGGCAAGCTGCTGGTCGAAGACTGGACCATGGGCGCCGCCCGTTACAAGGGCGGCAAGGTCACGCTTAAAAAGGGCCAGAGCGTCCCCGTCACCCTGGAATTCTTCCAGGCCAGCGGCGGACGCAGCCTGCGGCTGGCCTGGCGCACGCCCAGCCAGATCGCCGAACTTGCGAACACCAAGGTCGAGATCGACGCCAGCATGCGCACCTACCTGCCCAAGGGCGCGGCCTGGTACGACTTCTGGACGCACGAACGTTTCGACGGCGGCGCGACCGTGACCAAGACCGTGCCCCTGGATATCCTGCCGCTCTATGTCCGCGCCGGATCGATCGTACCAATGGGGCCGACCCTCCAGTATGCGACCGAGCATCCTGAGGCCGACTACGAAATCCGCATCTATCCCGGCGCCGATGGCACCTTCACCGTCTATGAGGACGACAACGAGACCTACGACTACGAAAAGGGCCAGTACGCGACCTATGAGCTGAACTGGAACGATGCCACCCGCACCCTGTCGGTCGGCGCGCGCAAGGGCGATTATCCGGGGCTTACGGAGACACGAAAGTTGAATTTCGTCCTGGCAACCCCAGCGAACGCCACCGCCATCGCACCGGCCGCGGCGACGAAATCGGTCATCTATACCGGCAAGCCGGTGTCCGTGAAGTTCTGACCGGCGGTAGGCGGGAGCGCCTAGAGCGATATGGCGAAAAGTGCCAAGATGCGTTTTTTGGGGTTTTCGCCTTAAATATCGCGACAAAACAAAAACTTAGATCGGTATGATGTTTCCACTTAAATCATACCGATCTAATGAAAAGCGCTCCCGCCACGTGTCAGGCACGAACCTCGGCCGCCAGGCCCGCTCATGATGCCTCGCCAATCCGCGTCATCCGGCTGGCCGGCGCGCCACGATAAACGGCCGGGTGTCCTTCCCCTTGGTGCCGTGGCGGGCGATCTCGACGATCTCGAACCCTGCCGCCACAATCGTCGCCTCGAGCTGCCGCGCCGTAAAGGTCGACACCTTGGGCGCCTTGCCGAACAGCTGCATGACCGGGATCGCGGCGCGGATGAACGGGCTCATGTCGCCCAGGCACGGCGTCTTGGAGATGAACAGCCCGCCGGGCTTCACCAGGCGCCGGACGCGCCACAGACAGTCGTTCACATCATGCATCAGGTGCACGGCGTTGAACCCCAGCACCACGTCGAAGGCCCCTTCGGGATAGTCGAGCTGCTCCAGGGTGGCGCGGACGAATGCGAGCCGGCCGGCCAGGGCCGATTCCGCCGAGCGCTTTTCATTGGCAATGGCGATCATTTCACTCGAAATATCGCTGGCGACCATCGTGCCTGTGAACGGCGCCAGCCTGAGCGCCGTCGTGCCCGTCCCGCAGCCGAATTCCAGCACGGCGTCGGTGGGCTTCAGATACGTCTTCGTCCGCGCCAGGGTGCGCTCATAGCCGGCTTCGTCGGCGATCTTGTCGGCGGCGTATTTGCGCGCCAGGCGGTCCCAGAAGCGGGCGTCTTGCTGGATGCTCATCAATATCCCCCTTTGTCCCGCCGGACATAGCATATGCACAGAATGAGGGAATTGCGAAAAATTGCACATACGTTATGCGTATATGCATGGACGATCTCGACTGGAACCAGCTGCGCGCCTTCTACACCACCGCTGTCGCGGGCTCGCTATCGGCGGCGGCGCGCGAAATTGGCCTGACCCAACCCACCCTGTCGCGCCAGATCGCGGCGCTGGAAGACAGTCTGAAGGTGACGCTGTTCGAACGCATCGGCAAGCGGCTGGTGCTGACGGAAACCGGCCAGCAACTGCTGGAGCACGTGCGGGTCATGGGCGACGCGGCCGTGACGACGCGGCTGTCGGCGTCAGCGTCCGCCGCCGCGGTCGAAGGGCCGGTGAGCATTTCAGCCACCGACGGCTACGCCGCCTACATCCTGCCGGACATCATCGCGCGCATCCGCGAGGCGGCGCCGCAGATCACCGTGACGATCATCGCCTCCAACAAGCTGAGCGACCTCAGGCGGCGCGAGGCGGATATCGCACTGCGTCACCTGAGGCCCGGAGACCCAGACCTGATCGGGCGGCTGGCGCGGTCGTCGGCGGCCGGCGTCTATGCCAGCCGGGGCTGGGTGGAGCGCCACGGCCTGCCGCGCGAACCGGCCGATATCGTTCCCCACCTGATCGGCTTCGACGACATCGAAGCCTTCACGGCGCATCTGCGCAGCTTGGGCATTCCCGCTGAATCCTCGGATATCCGCCTGATTTCGGGCAGTTCGGTCACGGTCTGGGAAATGGTCCGGCGCGGCATGGGCGTCTCATTCATGCTGGAGGAAATCGCCAGCCGGACGCCCGACATGGTCCGCATATTGCCGGACCTGCCCGCCTTCGAAGTACCGTTGTGGCTGGTCACCCACCGCGAACTGCGCACCAGCCGCCGCATCCGGCTGGTCTTCGACATCCTGATCGCCGAACTGGCGCGGCTGGGGTGACGTCGCGTCGATAAGCTTGCGGCATTAGCGGTTTCGCAAGGAAAACGCGCTTATAAGACAGTTTGGGGAGTGTGCGTATGCGGGCAGAGTATAGAGCCAGGCTGACCTTCATGGCTAATCCGGAGCGCAGGATCATCATCCTGCGGCCGATCGGCGACGTGTCGGCGCGCGACTTCATCGACCAGGCGTTCGAGCACTACGCCCAGATCGACGAACCGTGGACCTATAACCGCCTGACCGACGTCCGGCGCTTTACCGGCTACCTCAGCGACGCCGACGTGGCCGAAATGGCCGCGCGCTGGCGCGACCTGACCGCTGGCCACGACTATCATGCCCACGTCGCCGTCGTGTCGCTGGATGTCATCGACCGCGTGCGTATTCCGTCGGTCTCGCCGATGTTTCCCAATGAGACCATCTGCCTGTTTTCGGACTATCACGAAGCCATCGGCTGGCTGAGCGCCGTCGACCGCGCGCGTTACCTGTCCGAACTGGGCCCGCTGGTGGCCGCCCGCCATGGCGGCGGCGACGCCCTGCATATCGACTAAGGCCTGTCAGGCGTTCCGAAGCGTCGCAACGCGATATGACAAAAGGGCAGACAACGTCTTGTCCGCCCTTCTTATCGCCGCGAGAGTCGTGCGGTGGATGCCATTGTGTCCAGACGCTAGATCGGTATGATTTTAAGTGGAAACATCATACCGATCTAAGTTTTTGTTTTGTCGCGATATTTAAGGCGAAAACCGCTTACACTTTTCGCCATATCGCTCTAAAGCATGCTGCGAAAGTGGAAACCTGTTTTTCGACCGAGCATGCGACCACTCCGAAATCTAGAAGAAACTTCCGTCGTCGAAGATCAGCCTGTTTTCGTAGGCGCCGTACATCAGGTAGTGGGTCAGCGGATTGATCCCGGCCGCGGCGACATCGGCATGGGCCTTCAGGTAATCGCTGGTGTCGAAGGCGCCCGACGGATCGCGGCCTTCCCTCCAGCCGAAGCGGTTGTAATGATCCAGCGGATTGACGCCGGCGGCGGCGACATCGGTATAGGCCGCGAGATAGGCCGAGGTATCGAAGAAGGCGTTCGGATCGCGCCCCTCCTTCCAGCCGAACCGGTTGTAATGCTTCAGCGGATCGGCGCCGGCGGCAGCGACATCGGGGTTGGCCAGCAGGTAGTATTCCGCGTCAAAGCCGTTGCCCCTGATCTTTTCCCCAATTGCGGCATAGGCTTCGCGGCCCTCGAAGCGGCCGGTTTCGAGATAGTGCGCGAACGGGTTGACGCCGGAGGCGGCGACATCGGGGTTATGCTGAAGGTATAGCCGCGTATCGAATGCGATCGACGGATCGCGGCCTTCGCGCCAGCCCACGGTGTTGTAGTGCGTCAGCGGGTCGAGGCCGGTCCGGATGTCGGGATTGGCCTCCAGATAGGCCGTCGTCGAGAAGAAGGCGTTGGGATCACGGCCTTCACGCCACCCGGTTTCCGTGTAGTGGGCGTCCGCGTCGATGCCGGCCTCGAACACCTCACCGTACTGTCCGAAATAAAAGAGATCGTCGACCAGCGGATTGCTGTCCACCAGATCCACCGCGCCGTCAGAGAAGACCAGCCTTTCGATACCGGTGAGGCTGTCGACGCCATCGGGACCGCTCACTGTCAGCGAGTTCGGCGTCAGGTGCTGCAAACTGGCCTCAGCCAGTGTGTATGAGAACACGGCCGAATCGACACCGGCGCCGCCATCAAGGACATCGTCGCCTTCACCGCCGGCCAGCGTGTCGGCGCCCGCCTTGCCGTCGAGGATATTGTTTGCGCCATTGCCGGTCAGGAGGTTGTTCAGCGCGTTGCCCGTCGCCGAGGCGCCGCCTGCGACTTCGGCGACTTCCAGGTTCTCGATATTGTCGGCCAGGGTATGGCTGGACAAGGCGATGACCTTGTCCGTGCCTTCACTGGCCAGTTCGACGAAGGTCTGGATCGACTCTCCAAACGGTCCGAAATACAGATAGGTGTCGTCGTCCGCGCCGCCGGCCAGGGTGCCATAGCCGGCGAGTGTATCATTGCCCGCATCGCCGCGCAGCGTGCCGCTACCGGTCAGCTCGTCGTTGCCCGCGCCGCCGGACGCGTCGATGAACAGGATATCGAAATAGTTCTGCGGGGCGATATGGTCGTCGCCGTCGCCCCCCAGAACGGTCGTGACGGAATGGTCGAGATTGCTGTGGAGCGCCAGCGTATCGTCACCCAGGCCGCCATCGATCGTCTTGCCGCCGGCAAATATCCAATCATTGCCGTCGCCGCCCAGGACATGCGCGCCATCGCCGTAGGAGATCACGAAGTCGTCGCCGGTCCCGCCGCTCAGGGTATCGTCGTCGGCGTTCAATCCCCAGCCGCCGACGTCATCACCGGACAGGGTGTCGTTGCCCGCGCCGCCGTCGATACTGTCATTACCATCGCTGCCGATCAGGTCATCGTCGCCGTCGCCGCCGGACACGGTGTCGTTGCCGGCTTCACCGTCGATCCAGTCGTCGCCCGCACCGCCGGACAGTCCATCCGCGCCATCGCCGCCCGCCACGACATCGACGCCGGCGCCGGCATCGACGCTGTCATCATCCGCGCCACCCGACAGGGTGTCATCGCCGTCATTGCCGGAAACCGTATCATTGCCACCGTGGCCGTCGATCAGGTCGCCGCCGGCCTCGCCATGCAGCACGTCAGCGCCGCTGCCGCCCTTGATCGTGTCGGCGCCGGCATCGCCATGAACCGTGTCATCGCCGCCATTGCCATTGATCGAGTCCGGTTCGATTGTGCCGGTCAGGCTGTCATTGCCCGGCCCGCCAACCAGCGCATATTTGACGGCCAGATCCGACACCGCGATCGTCTGGTCGTTGAAGCGGATATATTCGATGCCGCTGATGGCCACTTCGTAAGCGCCGTTGGCGACCTTGGTCTCGCCACCACCGACGATGGCGATAAAGCCGTCGCGATTGGCCGACACGACCAGCGTGTCACTGCCGGCGCCGCCGATGACCATGCCCCCCGTCGTGGTGGACAGCGTGTCGTCGCCATCACCGCCGTCGAGCGTGTCCATGCCCGCGCCGCCGCCATCCAGGGTGTCGTTGCCGAGCCAGCCCTGGATGTGGTTATCGGAGGCGTCGCCCGTAATGGCGTCGCCTAAAGACGAACCAATGATGTTCTCGATGCTGTAGCCGCCATAGCTGAAATTGGTCGAAACCGCGTATAAGGCGTCCTGCAGGTTCAGCGTGTCATTGCCGTCGCCGCCGCTGAGCGGGCTGTAATAGATGCCGGTGGCGTAGATCAGGTCGTCGCCGTCCCCGCCCCGAACGGTGTCGCTGTTCTGGCCGGCGCGAATGGTGTCATTGCCGCTGCCGCCTTCCAGCACCTCCTGGCCGATACCGCCTTCGATCAGGTCGTTACCGTCGCCGCCGCTGATCGTATTGTCGCCGTCGCCGCCATGGAGGCTGTCATTGCCCGCGCCGCCATCGATCTCATCGCCGCCCGCAGCACCAATCAGGCTGTCATCGCCGTCGCCCCCCAGCAGGATGTCGTTGCCGCTGTCGCCGGACACCGTGTCCGCGCCGTCACCGGCCACGATGGAATCGTCCCAGGCGCCGCCCGAAAGCGCTTCGCCCGCCACCGTTCCCGTAATCACGCTGCCGGTCTGTGCCAGGTCGATCAGGCCGTGGCCCTGCAGGAAGACCTGCTCGACATTCCTGATGATTTCGACGGTCTTCGCCGGTCCGCCCGAATTCGGATAGGGGCGCGTCACGAAGGCATAGCCTTCCGATCCACCCAGATTGATGATCGATGCGCTGCCACGGCTGTAAGAAGCATTCGTCGCCAGGGCGTAGTCGTTGCCGTCACCGCCATCGAGCGTATTGTTGCCGTCACCGCCATACAGGCTGTCATCGCCCGCGCCGCCCAGCAGCAGGTCGTCCGTCCGTGCATATCCGATGTTGCCGTAGAGGGAATCGTTGCCGGCCCCGCCCGCCAGCGTTCCGACACCGGTCAGCCAGTCATTGCCATTGCCGCCGTCCAGCGAAACCAGCCACTCGCCGCCCCCGCCGGTGATGGTGTCGTCACCCTCGCCACCGTTTGCCGTCCCCGTCGGGTCGAACTCGACAAAGCCGCGCTGAAGCACGATCGTGTCGTTGCCGAGGCCCCCTTGCAACGTGCCGGAAGCTTCGATGCTGTCATTGCCTTCGCCGCCATCGACGGTGTTCGCGCCATTGACGTCGCCAATGCGGTCATTGCCCAGGCCGCCATTGATAGCGTCGCTGCCGAAGCCGCCATAAACCGCGTCATTACCGTCGCCGGCATTGATCGTGTCATTGCCGTCTTCGCCAGAGATATAGTCGCTGTAGGCCGTCCCGGTCAGGCTGTCGGCCGCCGCGGTGCCCGCGAAGATTTCACCGATGCCGGCCGTGGCGACGTCGACCGTCACGTCGCTGAATTGCAGGTTTTCGATGCCGCTGATCGACGTCGCGTATTGCAGACCATAGCTGTTTCGGACGACAAGCACGTCCGCGCCGCTGCGGACGAGTGTAAATTCGCTGGCGTTGCTGCGGAAGACGGCCGTATCGTTACCCGATCCGCCAATGATTTGCGACGCGCCTTCGGAGGTAATGATATCGTCGCCGGCGCCGCCGTCCAGCGTGCCGTTGCCCATGAGGATGTCGTTGCCGTCACCGCCGTCCAGGCTCGAATTGTCATAGACATTGGACCAGCCGCTGCTCGAGGTCAGCGTATCGTTCCCCGCCCCGCCCAGCAGCGTGTCCTCGGAATTTAGTGAATCGACGTAGTCATCGCCGTCGCCGCCGATGATATAGTCCCGGCCACCGTTCGTGCCATAGATCCGGTCGTTACCGATGCCGCCGTCCAGCGTATTGGGGCCAAGTGTGGAAGGCGATATCTGTCCGCCACTCAGGGTGTCATCGCCCGCCTCGCCATACAGGGCGTCCGGCGTGGTCAACTGGTCAGGATCGTAGGTGTAGGTATTGCCGGACAGGACATCCGAACCGTCGCCACCGTAGAGCGTGCCCGAACCACCGACGGTGTCGTTTCCCGCGCCGCCGTACAGGGTATTGGTTCCCACGAAGTCCTCAATGGCGTCCGCGCCCTCACCGCCGGTCAGGCTGTCATCGCCCTTCCCGCCCCGCAGCGAGTCGTTGCCGTCGTTACCGCTGATCGTGTCATTACCGGCCTTGCCATCCAGCCAGTCGGCGTAGACGGTGCCGGTCAGGCTGTCATTGCCGGATGTGCCTTCGATCAGATCACCCAGGGCGCCATGGCTGAGGATGACATCGCCGCCGTCGAAACGCACGGCTTCGACGCCGGTAAGCGACGTGCGCTCGCTGCCCCAGCGCAGCGCCAGGTAGTCGCCGCCATTGTTGAGCAGCGTATAGCTGCTTTCCGCGCCGTTGAAGTCGACCGTGTCGCTGCCGGCTCCGCCGCTGACCGTGGCGTTGCCCCACTGCTGGCTGTTGATGAAATCGTTACCCTCACCGCCTTCGATGAAGCTGCCACCGCTGTAATAGGCGGTGATGACGTCGTCGCCATCGCCGCCGCGCAGGGTTCCCGCGTCGTTGCCGGCAATCGTGTCGTTGCCGAGATCGCCCGACACCTCCGCGGTGCCAAAGAGCGAGTCGTCGCCGTCGCCTCCGGTTACGGTATCCTTGTAGCCGTGGCTGTGGACCAGGTCATTGCCCGCCCCCCCGTCGAAAAGATTCAGCCCGCCGCTCCACGCTTCGAGGCTGTCGTTGCCATCGCCCCCCAGCAGGGTGTTGCCGCCGCCCGCGCCTATCAGCGAGTCGTTGCCGATCCCGCCGCTTAGATAGCCCTTGAGCAGGATAAAATCGTCGCCGTCCTCGCCGTAGCCGGTGTTGCTTTCGGTATAGCTGTAGACATCGCCGAAGTCGGCCAGGGTGTCGTTGCCGACGCCGCCGATCAGGGTATCACTCCCCTGGTAGGAGACCACGCTGTCGTTCCCGCCCAGCGCGCTGATGCTGTCATCGCCCGTCGTATCGGACAGGGTGTCGTTGCCGGGCGTGCCGGTGATGAGATTGGCCATGATAGTCCCCCCTTAGTCGTACGCTGTAGGCTTACAGTCGAAGTGCGGCAATGTGCACTCCTAGCCGGACAAGCGTCCAGGCGCAATCGCAAGTCCGTGCTTGCGCGCATATTTTACCGTCAGCCTTCGCGACGCAGCCCGGCATATTGTAACATCCGATCACAAATAAAGCTTCACGCGCTGTTGTGAATTGACCTGACGAAACGCTCGCCTAAGTTGCGCGCCGGTATTTCATGCTTCAACACAGCGAGGGTGAGATGGCGAGTATCACAGGAACTCCGGGCAATGACAGCCTGACCGCGCCGGCCAGCGACACGGACCTGTACGGTTTGGCCGGCAATGACAGCCTTTATGGCCTGGGTGGCGTACTGGATGGCGGCGACGGCGACGACGTCATCCAGAATGACGCCAACTCCGCCACCGTCGAGGGCGGCGCCGGCAACGACTACGTGTTCATGTACGGGGGGCAGTACGATTACCTGATCGACGGCGGCGAAGGCAACGACTCCATCCAGTCCGAAGGCGGCCGGGTCTACGGCGGCAGCGGCAACGATACCATCGAGAGCTGGGGCGGTCCGACGTCGGTCCATGGCGGCGACGGCGACGATTTCCTGCGGGTTTACGGGAATGACAGCTTTACCGTCGATGGCGGCGCCGGCAGCGACACCATCCGGGCCTTCGAGTTCGCCGATGGGACGATTACCGGCGGCACGGGCAGCGACAGGTTTGTTCTCGAAAACTGGAACGCGGTTCATATTACCGACTTTACCGCCGGCGCCGGCGGCGACATCCTGGACCTCGATTTCTACGACGGTGACTGGCATCCCGGCAATCCGTTCGGCGTCGGCTTTGCGCTTGAGCGCCAAGGCAGCGACGTACTGGTTCGCCTGGGCTATGCTCCCGAAAGCCGGATCACCCTCGCCGTTCTCGACAACGTCGACATCAATGCCCTGACAGCGGCAAACTTCGGCGGCTATGACCCGGTCGTGCGCACGACAGGCACCTCCGGGCACGACACGCTGAACGGCAGCGACTTGGGTGACGTGATCGATGGCCTGGGAGGCAATGACGTCATCAATGGCTTCGATGGCAAGGACACGCTTTCCGGCGCTGGTGGCAACAACGCCCTCGACGGCGGCGGCGGCGATGACCATCTCGATGCCCTTGGCGGCGACGACACCCTGCTGGGTGGAGACGGAAACGACATAGTTGTCGCCAGCAATGGCCAAGACCGGCTGGACGGTGGCGCCGGCCTGGACCTCGTCGCCTATGCCGGGTTGGGATACGGTTTAAATATCAACCTAACGACCGGACTTGTCGTGAAGTTACACGCATCCGGCGGCACTGATACCATCTCCGGCTTCGAAGAGGTCTATGGCGGTGAGTATAATGACGTCTTCACAGGATCGGCCGGAGCGGACAGATATGTCGGCGGCCTCGGCGGAATTGACACCGTCTCTGGCGAAGACGGTAATGACCAGTTGAGCGGCGGGGGCCTGTTCGACGGTGGCGCAGGTAACGACCATATACGACTCGGCATGGGCCAGAACACCGTTTACGGCGGAACGGGCGACGACACAGTCCTAAGTGGCTACGGCACCGACCTGATTTACGGCGAGAACGGCTCGGATTCTCTCGAGGGCGATGACTACAACGACTACCTGAACGGCGGCGCGCGCTGGGATACACTGGACGGCGGCATCGGCGACGATACGCTGGACGGCGGCGCGGACAATGACCGCATGTGGGGCGGGAACGGACAGGACCTTTACTACGTCGATCATATCGGCGACCGGGTGTACGAGAATTTCGAGGAAGGCAGCGACACCGTCAGATCTTCGATCAGCTACGCCCTAACGCCCAATGTCGAGAACCTGCAGCTGATCACCGGCGCCGGCGACATCGGCGGCACGGGCAACGGCCTGAACAACAGCATCGACGGCAACCTGCAGAACAACGCACTTGCGGGCGGGCTCGGCAATGACAGCCTCTACGGCTGGGCGGGCAATGACGCGCTTGACGGCGGCGAAGGCCATGACCGGCTGTCGGGCGGCGACGGAATGGACACGCTGACCGGCGGTGCGGGCAACGACCAGTTGGGTGGCGGCGCCGGCGCGGACGACTTTGTCTTCGGCTCGACCGCGACCAATGGCCACGACCACGTCCTCGATTTCCAGCACGGCCTCGACCGCCTGGTCTTTTCGGGCGCCGACTACGGCTTTGCGAGCGGCCATGTGCTGACGGCGGCTCAGTTCACTACCGGCACGTCGGCTGTCGGTTCGGCGGCGCAGTTCATCTGGGACAGCGCGGGCCAGCATCTCTACTTCGACGCCGATGGCTCAGGCGGCGCGGCGGCCGTCGAACTGGCGCTTATCTCGGGCGGCGCGACGATCACCAAGGATGACCTGGTGATCGTCTGACGGCAAGGCGCGGGAGGCCTGCGAGGCCGCCCCTGCCCTACGCCGTAAAGATAAGATCGTCCTTCGTGAGGTTCGTCCCCGTGACGATGGCCAGCTCGAACGCGGCGCCCGAACCCGTGCCATCGGCATCCCACCACAGCTTGTCCGCCGCGGCATCCCAGATGAACTGCGCGCCCGTACCCGCGGCCGACGCTCCCAAGGTGAACTGCGCCGCCGTCAGCACATGCCCCGCGGCGAACCCATAGTCCACACCCCTGAACACCAGCTGGTCGATGCCGTGTTCGAAGTCGAGGATGTGGTCGTGGCCATTGACCGCCGTGCCCGCGAAGACGAAGTCATCCGCGCCCGCGGCGCCCCCCAGCTGGTCGTTGCCGCCGCCGCCGATAAGCGTGTCATTGCCATTGCCGCCCGACAGCCGGTCATGGTCCGCTCCGCCATCCAGCCGGTCATTGCCATCCCAGCCATACAGGCTGTCATTGCCCACGCCGCCCAGGAGGCGGTTGTCGCTGGAATTGCCGGTCATGGTGTTGCTGAGGCTGTTGCCGGTGCTCACCGCCTTGACGGACCCGGTGAATACCACCGCCTCGACATTGGCCGTCATGTTCCAGCTGATCGAAGCATAGACCCGGTCATTGCCTTCGTTGACGGTGGTCTTTTCATAGACGCGGTCGCCGGAATTATCGACGTAATAGATGTCGTCGCCCAGGCCGCCGAACATCTGGTCGTTGTCGATGCCGCCGTCCATCGTGTCATTGCCGTCGCCGCCGTAAAGCGTATCGCCCAGCGCGCCGCCCGCAAGCCTGTCATTGCCCGCGCCGCCTTCCAGCCGGTCCGCCTCGGCGCCGCCCGTCAGCCGGTCGGCCAGCCTTGAGCCCAGCAGCGTATTGCCGGCGTCCGAGGCATAGGCGATGACGCCCTGCAGCGCGCGGAAATCGGCCACGCCGGCATCGGCCAGGCGGAACCAGCTGCCACCCGACGCGCCGCCGTATTCGCCGGTATAGGAGATGCCCGTAAAGCCCTTGAGCTGGGCGGTCGTGGCCTTCAGCTCATAGCCGCCGGCGGTGACGACCAGGTATTCGACGGCCCTGACGGCCGCCGCCGACATGTCGCCGGCGCCGATGACGGTGTCCAGGCCCGTGCCGCCGTCGATGATTTCGCTGGCCTGGAAATCGTTGAAGATGCGGTCGTTGTTCTCGCCGCCATAGATGGTGTCGCGGCCCGCCAGGCTGTAGATGACGTCATTGCCTTCGTTGCCGGTGACATAGTCCTTGCCACCCTCGGCCAGGATGGTGTCGTTGCCCGCGCCGCCCAGGATAGTGTTATCGCCGCCGCCGGCATTGGCATAATCGTCACCCAGGCCGGCGCTGATGCCGTCGCTGCCCCGGCCTGAGGAAATGGTGTCATTGCCCTCTTCGCCGAAAATGGTGTCGTTGCCGAAGTCGTCGGTGATGAAGTCGTCGCCGCCCAGGGCGTAGATACTGTCACTGCCGATACCGCCGATAAGCGTATCGTTTCCGCTGGTTCCGTTAAATCCCGCCATAACGTTCTCCAATGTGTCAGACGGAGGCGTCTTATAATGCACGCGGGCACACTTGGCATCCATTAAGGTGAATCGAACGCCGCTATCTCAACTATCTGGTTAAACGGACATTAACCTTTACTTGCTTGCGGCGTTCCAGTCTGGCGTCGCCTCCCCCTGCAAATGCCGGACGAAGAAATCGTACTGGCGGCGAAGGCCATAGGTTATATCGCCCGTGGTACGCAGCGCGCCGTGGCCGTCATTGGGCGCCACGATCAGGTCGAAGTCCTTGCGCGCCTTGATCAGCGCGTTGACGACCTGAAGCGTCGAAGCCGGATCGACATTCATGTCGAGTTCGCCAACGACCAGCAGTACGTGCCCCGTGAGCTTGTGAGCATTGTCGACGCCCGATGCGCGCGAATAGCTCTCGTCGATCGGCCAGCCCATCCAGGCTTCGTTCCAGCCGATCTTGTCCATGCGGTTGTCGAAGCAGCCGGCATAGGCGACGCCGGCCTTATAGAAGTCGGGGAATTCCTCAAGGGCGCTCAGCGTGTTCTGGCCGCCGGCCGAACCGCCATAGATGCCGACGCGGCTGATGTCGTAGGACGGATACTTCGCCGCGGCCGCCTTGTGCCAGGCGATGCGATCCGGGAAGCCGGCGTCCTGGAGGTTTTTCCACGCCACGTCATGAAAGGCCTTTGAGCGGTTGAGCGTGCCCATGCCGTCGATCTGGACGACGATGAAGCCCATATCGGCCAGGGATTGCATGCCGATGACCTTGTCGCCGCTGGAATGGGGTCCGAACGGCCAGAAGGTCTTGGGCACAAACGACGAGTGCGGCCCGGCATAGATGTTCTCGATGACCGGGTACGTCTTGTTAGGATCGAAATTCTGGGGGCGGACGATGACGCCCCAGATGTCGGTCTTGCCGTCGCGGCCTTTGGCGGTGAAGACTTCCGGCGGACGGAAGCCGGCGGCTGTCAGGCGGCTGATATCGCTGTGTTCGAGCTGGGTGACCAGCCCCAAGTCCTTCGTACGGCGCAACTCGGCGACATTGGGCATGTCGACGCGCGAATAGGTGTCGACATAGAAGCTCATGTCGCTCGAGAAGGCCACGTCATGGAAGGCTGGCGCGGTCGTGACGGGCGTCAAATTGCGGCCGTCGAAGTCAATGCGATAGACGTGCTGGAAGTACGGGTCCTCATTCCTGCGCATGCCGTTGGCGGCGAACCAGATCTGGCGGGCCTTGTCATCGACCTTGAGCACGGAGCGGACGACGAACTCTCCCCTGGTGATCTGGTTCTTCACCTTTCCGGTTGTCGCGTCATAGAGATAAAGGTGGTTCCAGCCGTCGCGCTCCGACATCCAGATGACCTCCTTGCCCTCACCGCCGACGTCGTTGGCGAAGCGGCGGCTATAGGCGTTGATGAAGGTCTTGCTGGTGTCCTCGGCGACGACGCGCGGCTTGCCCGTGGCCGCATCGACCTCGATCAGGCGATAGAGCTGGTGGCCGCGCTGATCGTACTCGAAACGTAGCGCCTTGCCGTCCTTGCGCCACTGAAGATCGGTAACGCGCATCGGATTGGGGAAGAGATCATAGGGGATATGAGTCTGCTTTTTCGTCGCGACGTCGAACAGGACCGGCCGGTCGATATCGACCGCGTCACCCGGCTTGACGTAGAGCTGGGTATCGACCTTGGGCTGGACCTGGTCGGCGGGCGACGAGATGACGCGCACGACCTGGCGCGCATAGCCCGGCTGGACGCGATAGGCGGCGATCCTGGACGAATCCGGCGACCAGACGATGGATTCGGGATCGTAGAACAGGCCTTCGGACCCGTCGGTCGACAGACGAATGGTCGCGCCGCCCGCGGCGGGCCTTACCGCGATATTGTGGTTTTCGACAAAGGCCAGCCACTTGCCGTCGGGTGAAGGATGCGGCGTATTGTCGGCCGGGCTCTTCAGGTCGCGCACCACGCCTGAGAAGCCGCGGTCCTGCTTGGGCGTACCCGCCGGCTTGGCGCAGGTGTATGCGACCAGCGAACACAGCCATTCGGTTTCATTGGCGCGGATGGTAACGGCCCGTCCGCCATCGCTGAATACAGCGGTCGTAAACGGCGCGGTAAACGGCAGGGCCAGGCCGGTTGTCTTCGCTCCAGTCGCCAGGTTGTAAGCCGCCGCCAGTTTGTCATGATCGAATGCCAGGCGTTTGGTTTGGGTATCCGCATCCAGCAGAATGAACTGGAAACCGCCCTCGACCGTCTTGCGATAGATGTACAGGTGCGTGTCCGGTACCCACTGGCCGGGCTCGGCGATGTCGCGCGTCAGGCCCGACCACGCCGCCCTGAGGCCGATGGCGCGATCGTAATCCTGAGGCGTTGGCGTCGCCCAGGCGGCATGCGCCAAAGCCATCATCCCCAGTGCAGCCGCAATCACAGTCCTTGTCATGACGGTATCCCCTGAACTCTCTGGTTGCTTTTTGAAGCATAATTGTATCAAGTATACAATATACAAACTATCATGGAGGCGATGCGATGTCGATAAGATGGATCCGGGCCGCCGGCCTGACCGCGGTAATCCTTGCCTGCTCAGGCCCTGCCCTGGCCCAAAGCCAGGCAGGTACGGCCGATGCGGCGTTCAGAACCCTCTATGAGACCGAGTGGACCTGGCGCCAGTCGCTCGACCCCGGCGGCGAGGACGACAACACCGTCCCCGACCGCCTGGCCGACGTATCGCAGGCTGCGCACGATGCACGGCTCAAACGCTGGCAAGCAGTGATGATCCAGCTCGACGCCATCGATCCCAAGACCCTGTCGCCGGCTGAGCAGATCAACTACACGGTCTACCGCAATCAAATATCAACATTGATTGCAGACGAGACCTTCCGCAGCCACGAGATGAACTGGGGCTTCTGGAACCGGCTCGGCTGGGCGTCGCAGAAGAGCCTGCGCACCGAGGAGGACTATCGCAACCGGATTGCGTGGCTTAACGACGTGCCGCGCTTCTTCGACCAGAACCTGGCCAATATGGCCGCGGGCCTGAAGCGCGGTTTCACTGCGTCGCGGGTGTCGATCGCGGGCCGCGACTCGTCGATCACCATCCCCTATGAAGGCAAGGCGACAGAGGAGACGACCTTCTACGCGCCGTTCAAGACCATGCCGGCGTCGATCCCGGCCGACAGACAGGCAGAGTTGCGACGCCTGGCAAAGGAAGCCATCGAGACGCGCGTCATCCCGGCGCACAAACGCGTCCTGGCCTTTGTCCGGACGGAATATATGCCGAAGGCGCGCGCCACCATCGCCGCCGAAAGCCTGCCCGACGGCAAGGCCTATTATCGCGCGCTGATCCGCGAATATGTAACGCTGGACCTGACGCCCGACCAGATCCACCAGATCGGCCTGGACGAAGTCGCCAAGATCGAAGCCGAGATGCACTTGGTCATGAAACAAGTCGGCTTCACCGGCACGCTTCAGCAGTTCAACGACAAGCTCCGCACCGATCCGCAATTCTACGTCGACACGCCGCAGAAGTTCCTCGATCGCGGTGCGTGGATATCGAAAGAGTTCGACGGCAAGGCTTCCGACTGGTTCGGCCGCCTGCCGCGCCAGCGCTTCGCCGTTATCCCCACGCCTGAAGCCATCGCGCCCTACAATACCGGCGGCAATGGCGGGCCGGGCGTGCTGATCCTCAACACCTATAACCTGAAGGCGCGGCCGCTCTATACCCTGCCCGCCCTGGTGCTGCACGAAGGCGCGCCGGGCCACGCCTTCCAGATGCCATTCGCGCTCGAGAACAAGGCGCTGCCTGAGTTCCGGCAATCGACCTATATCTCGGCCTATGGCGAAGGCTGGGCGCTCTATACCGAACGGCTGGGCGTCGAAATGGGCATGTACCACACGCCCTATGAGCATTTCGGCATGCTGACCTATCAGATGTGGCGCGCCTGCCGGCTGGTGGTCGATACGGGCATGCACGCGAAAGGCTGGTCGCGCGAGAAGGCCCTGGGATATCTGCGCGATCATACGGCGCTCAGCGAGCACGAGGTCACCACCGAGACCGACCGCTATATCAATTCGCCGGGCCAGGCCTTGAGCTACTATCTCGGCGAGATGGCGATCTGGAAAGCGCGCCATCGCGCCGAAGCGGCCTTGGGGGAGCGGTTCGATATCCGCAACTTCCACGACGCGGTCCTGGACCTGGGGTCGGTGCCTTTGTCGGTCGTGGAGTTGCGCACCGACCAGTTTATCGCCGATGGCGGCAGGAGTCCTTACGCAGGAGAATGAACCACCCTCCTCCCTAGCGCGCAGCGGTGGGGAGGTGGCATTTGCGACAGCAAATGACGGAGGGGTACAACTGAACCGTAATACCCCTCCGTCAGCGACGCTCCGCGCGCTGCCACCTCCCCATCTTCGATAGGGAGGAGGGAATGCAACGCCCCCTTGCGTCGGCACACATCGTCACGATATCAAGGCGCCACACCTCTCTCCGGACGCCGCCATGCACGCCGACACCTTCCGCCTCGACGCCTATCTGAAGCGCATCGGCTTCATTGGCACGCCCGCGCCAGACTTCGCCACCTTGAAACAGATGATGCAGCGCCAGCTGCGCACCGTGCCTTTCGAAAACCTCGATGTCCGTGCGGGCAAGATCGTGTCCATCGACCTCGACGACATCGTTGCCAAGATCATCCCAACACAGCGCGGCGGCTATTGCTACGAGGTCAACAGCCTGTTCGCCATGGCGCTTTCCGCCATCGGCACCCCCTACACGCTGGCGGGCGCCCGGCCGATGACCTTCCCCGAGCGGCGGGCACGCACCCACATGGTCATCATCGCCACCATCGAAGGCAAACAGTACCTGTGCGACACCGGCTACGGCCGGCTGGCCATCCGCGAGCCGATGGACCTCGACCTGATCGACACCCCTGTCCTGCAAGACCACGACACCTACCGTCTGATCCTCAAGGACGGCGAATATATCGCCCA
The DNA here is from genome assembly GCF_017875235.1 of Asticcacaulis solisilvae. GTDB lineage: Bacteria > Pseudomonadota > Alphaproteobacteria > Caulobacterales > Caulobacteraceae > Asticcacaulis > Asticcacaulis solisilvae_A. The sequence continues at coordinate 54,059 of NZ_JAGGMI010000003.1, forward strand.
GGCGCGGATGCCCGATGGCTGGGACAATCTCTACAGCTTCAATCTCGACCGCTTTGAGCTGGTCGACTTCGTCCCGGCCAACTGGTTCAACTCGACCTCGCCGGACGCGATCTTCACGCAGACAACGCTTCTGATGCGCCACACCGATGACGGCCGCATCCTGCTGGTCGATGATTACCTGCGCGTCTATGCCGGCGGCGAGGTGATCGAGCGCACCGTGGCGGCGGAGGACCTGCCCGTCGTGATCGAGGACCTGTTCGGCATTACACCGACCGAGGATACTTCTGCGCGTCTATGATGCCGCGTTCGCCGCGTCAAACGCCTCCGAAATCACAGGTCCCAGTTCCACCATGGCCGCGTCGACGGAAATTCCGGTCTCCCAAAAAAGGCGCTGCAGCAATTTGACGTCGGCCTCGGACAAGGCCCTGATTTGCGGATCTTCTACAAATGCTTTTCTGTAGGACGTCTTGTCGCTGTCCGAGCGCACCGCCAACGCCGTTCCAGCCTTATAGCGCTCGATAGCCGGGATCGCACAAATCCGCCTGAGCTTGGTAACCTCTTCGTCGCTGAAAGCCTTCGCGGCCCTCCCCATGACGAGGTCGATAACAGCCTCCCGCCGGCTATCAACGCCGCGGTCCAGCTCAGCCGCCAATTTTGCCTGCCATTTGGCCGGCATTTGCGAAGTTTCGGGAGTTTTCCGAACCTGCTGACTGAGGATCGCCTTGATATTGTCAATCAGATGGAGGGGCTCAGCCAGCTTGCGAAACTCGGCGTAGCTGGCGCGCGCCATCTCAGTCTGCGCAGGCTTGGCCATGACCGGCGCAGCCATGCTGCCAGCCAGCAATCCTGCGATCAGCGCGTATTTAATGAAGCCAAAGCGTCCCATGTTCCCCCACCGCAATGCGACCATATAACGTCACAAATGCTCTGGAAACAAGTCAACAGCTATCCATCGGTGCGTCGTACACGCCGCCAGAACATTAAGACACGCAGCAGTTTGCGCAGCAACGCATCCAATCCATCAGTCATAGCCTTGTGATGTTCGGCCCATTCAGCCGAGAGATAATCGTCGCGCATCTTGCACTCCCATGCGTTTGCAGCGATTATTCCCAGATACCGGCGTTCGCGTCCAATCAGGACCGTGCACCTATCCATAAGCTGGACTGATAGATCATGGCCCGTAAGCTCCCGCCCCTGATGGCCGTCCGCGCCTTCGAGGCCGCCGCGCGTCTCGGTAGCTTCACCCGCGCCGCCGAAGAGCTCAACATGACCCAGTCCGGCATCAGCTACCAGGTCCGCCAGCTCGAAGACCTGGTCCAAGGCCCGCTCTTCACCAAGCGCGGCCGGGGCGTCGAACTGACAAGCCTGGGCGAAAAGCTGGCCCCATCCCTCACCCTGGCTCTGGACGGCATCGCCAAGGCCTTTTCCGACCTTAAGGCCGACGACACCCAGGTGCTTACGGTCGCATGTTCGCAGGTCTTTGGCGCCAACTGGCTGGCGCCGCGCATCGGCCGCTTTCAGTTAAGCCACCCCGGCCTGGCCGTGCGCGTCATGGCGTCGGACGCCCTGGCCGATCTGGAACAGGGCGACGCAGATATCGCTATCCGCAGCGCAGCGCACGCCTGGCCGGGCCTCAGTTCGGCGCGGCTGACGGGCGCGTTGATCGTTCCCATGGCCACTCCCGCTTTCCTGGCGCGGCATCGTCCCGCCACGCCGGACGAAGTGCTGAAACTGCCGCGCACCTCGGCCGACGACATCTGGTGGCAGGTCTGGCACGAGCAGGTCACGGGCCTGCCCTATGACGACACCGAACGGGCGCCGCTGCGGTTCGACAGCCAGCTGCTCGACGGCAATGCCGCCATAGCCGGCCACGGTGCGGCCATGCTCAACCCGTTCATGTGGCAAGCGCAGATCGAGCAGAACCTGCTGGTTCCGGTAGCGCCGCACTGGGCGGTGGCGAAGGGCAGTGCGTGGTTCTGTTGCCTGCCGCGCCGCGGGGATGAGCGCAAGATTCGCGCCTTCCGTGCCTGGCTCGAGCGCGAGGTGGCGGAGACGCTTCAGTGGCTGCGCGGCCGCTTCGGCCACCACGCCGACGCCCTGGGCTGAACCGCTGTTTATTCCCATTTTTCAGAAATATCATTCGCGGCCAATTCGCTTTATCGGGAATAACCTTGTGCCTGACGGCGCGGCGATGATTTTCCTCATATGGACGTATTTTGCCCGGGGCGGCAACCGTGTAGACATACGACGATGAGCGTAGCCTTTACCAAAGACGAAGACCACGAATCCGCCGCGGCCAACCTGCCGGATCGCCCCATCTCGCCACACCCGAACCTGGTGACGCCGTCCGGGCTGGCCCAGTTGGAGGCCGCCTTCGCCGAGGCCAAGGCCGCGTGGACGGCCGCGCAAGCCGCCGGCACCGTCAACGAGGACCGCACCGCCATGGCGCGGGCGACACGCGACCTGCGCTATTACACGGCGCGCCTGGCCTCGGCCCAGCGCATCGATCCCGTGCCCGATCCGGACCGCGTCGTCTTCGGCTGCACGGTGACGATCGAACGCGAAGACGGCCGTGTCCAGACCTTCCGCATCGTCGGCGAGGACGAAGCCGATCCGGCCGCCGGCAGCGTGTCCTATGTCTCGCCGCTGGCCCGCGCGGTCATGGGCAAGGCGGTGGACGAAGAGGTCACGCTGGACGGCGCGGACATCGCTATCATCGCGATCAGGTAAAGTAGAGATCGTCCTTCGTGACGCTTCCGCTGATCTGCGCCAGATCGACGGCCGCGCTCGCGCCCGTGCCATCGGCGTCCCAGTAAAGGTGGCCCGTGCCAGCGTCCCAGATGAACTGGGCGCCGGATCCCACTGCAGACGCGCCCACGGTAAACTGGGCGTTGGTGAGCTTGTGCCCACTGCCGAAGCCATAGTCGCTGCCCGTGAACACCAGCCGGTCAATAGCATGGACAAAGTCGGTGAGGCTGTCCGCGCCGTTTCCGGCCGCCGCCGCGAAGACAAAATCGTCCCGGCCCGTGCCGCCGGTCAGGCTGTCGTCGCCCTGCCCGCCTGTCAGCGTATCGTTGCCGTTGCCGCCGTCCAGGGTATTGGCCACGGCATTGCCAGTGATCCGGTTGTTCAGGCCGTTGCCGGTGCCGCTGACCGCCGCTCCCGTCAGGATCAGGTCCTCGACATTGGCCCACAGGGCAAAGTCAACCGATGCATAAACCGTGTCGGCGCCTTCATTGGCGTTTTCCAGCGCGCGGTCGCCGGCGTGGTCGACGTAATAGGTGTCGTTGCCCGCCCCGCCCGACATGCGGTCGTTTTCAGTCCCGCCGTCCAGCACGTCGTCGCCCGCCCCGCCGGTCAGGGTATCCCAGCGCTGGCCGCCAAGGAGCGTGTCATTGCCCTTGCCGCCGTCCAGCACGTCCGAGTCGATGCCGCCGTCGAGATAGTCATCGCCGTCGCCGCCACTGATCGTGTCGTGGCCCGCCCCGCCGACAAGCGTCTGGCTGCCATAGGTGCTGGTCATGGTGTTGTGCAGGCTGTTGCCGACGATGGTAATGTCGTTGCCCGACACAAGGACCGCCTCGATATTGGCCGTCATGTTCCAGCTTATCTGCGCCGAGACCAGGTCGAACCCTTCGTTGACCGCCGCGTTCTCAAACACCCGGTCGCCGACGTGATCGACCGAATAGTGGTCATTGCCCTTGCCGCCGTACATGACGTCGTTCCCTTCGCCGCCATAGAGGGTGTCATCGCCGTCGCCGCCGTAAAGCGTATCCCAGCGCGAACCACCTTCCAGACGGTCGTTGCCTTCGTTGCCGGTAAGCAGATCCGAACCCTCGTCGCCATAGAGGGTGTCGCTGCCCCAGCTGCCGGTCACGGTGTCGTGTCCCGCGCCACCGTTTAGCGCCACGTTCCCGTCGCCGCTCGAAGTCATGCTGTCATTGCCGTCGTCACCGAAGGCGTAGGCTGACCAAGGGGTGGCAATATGGATGCTGTCGTCACCCGCGCCACCCCGCAGCCAGGTTGCCTGCCTGATGGCGTCGCTGGGCAGGCTGGTATCGCTGAAGGCCAGAAGACTGTCGTCGCCGTCGCCGCCCACCAGGGTCGCGTCATCGCCAGCCATCAGGGTGTCGTTGCCCGCGCCGCCTTCGAGAATATTGGTGCCGGGACTGACGCCGTATTCACCGCCGATATCGAACAGGACGTCATTGCCGTCGCCGCCCGTCAGCGTATCGCTGCCAAAGCCGCCCTCCAGGCTGTCGTCGCCGCCGAAGCCGGAAATGACGTCGTCGCCCGCAAAACCGGTCAGGGTGTCATTGTCCTCCGTGCCGTTGATGACCGTAGCGATCAGATTGATCATCCGGTCGTCGAAGTCCAGGTATTCGATGCCCGACACGGTCATCTGGCCTTCGTCCCAGGTAAGCACGTAGGTTTCATCGCCGGTCTGCGCGATGCCGTACTGCGTACTGTCGCCGGCCAGCACGGCCACGTCGTCACCCTCGCCGCCGATAACGGTCGAACCGTCTCCGCTCAGGAAAACCGTGCCGAAGTCCGGGGACCAGTAGGCGCTGGCGACTATGCTGTCGTTGCCCGCGCCGCCGTCCAGCAGATGCTCGTAGCCCGGCGCCGCGATCAAATCGTCGCCCTCACCGCCCAGAAGCGTCCCGAAGCCGTACAGCGTGTCATTGCCCGCGCCACCATCGCCACGGCCTGCGACATCGATATAGTCATCGCCCTCGCCGCCCGTCAGGATGCCGCCCCCCAGGTAGTCACCCAGCATGTCGTTGCCGTCACCACCGTTCAGGGTGTCAAAGCCCTCGCCGCCATACAGGCTGTCGTCACCGCCCAGACCGTTGATGATGTTGACGAAAGCATCGCCCACCAGGAAGTCGCCGTCTTCCGTGCCGTCGATGATTCCGATGCCGTCGAGCGCGATCGTGTCGTCATCGAAGGCCACGAATTCGACGCCTGAAAGGGCCGCGCCCTCTACGGTGTTTTCGCCGATGCGGAAGCTGTCGGCGCCGGTGCGTACGATGACGAAGTCCGCGCTGTTGCCCGCAACCACGAGCGTGTCACTGCCCTCACCGCCCGTCACGGTCGAGCCGATCAGACCGTTCAGGGAGACAAGATCGTCGCCCTCACCACCGTCGATCACAAAACCATCTCTCTCCACAGCGATGACGTCATTGCCATCGCCGCCCATAAGGGTGGTCGCATAGCTGGCCGACAGGGTGTCGTCGCCCGCCCCGCCCGACAGCACACCGACGCCCGACAGCGAGTCATTGCCGTCGCCGCCGCTGACGAAATTGACCTCGCTGGACTCGGTGATCCAGATACCGACCGTGTCGTCGCCAAGCCCGCCGTCCAGACTGGCCCCGCCCAGCCATGCACCCTCAATGACATCATTGCCGTCGCCGCCCAACAGGGTGTCACGGTCGGAAAAATAGACCCTGATGCTGTCATTGCCGATGCCGCCGTCGATGCGGTTGTCGCCGCCATCGGCCGACAAGGTGTCGTTCCCCGCGCCGCCACTGACGACGCTGCCACCATTCAGCCAGCCGACGGCGAAGTCGTCCCCGTCATCGCCATTCAGGACATCGCCGAGCGCCTGCCCGCGTATCGCGTCGTGACCGTCGCCGCCCGATATGCTTCCGCTGGCGTAGACGGTGTCGTTGCCGGCCCCGGCCAGCACGCAGTTGCCGCCACTGGCGTGCGTGTACAGTTCGTCATTGCCGTCGCCGCCGAACAGGGTGTCCGAGCCCGAATAGCCGCCGCTCAGCAGGTCGTCGCCACCCTTGCCATCCAGCCGGTCATTGTCCTCGCCGCCTGAGATCGTGTCATTGCCTTCGGTGCCGTCGCTGACGGTAAAGACCGCGCCGTTCAGCGCCACGGTGCGGTCAGCGAACTGAAGCGTCTCGACGCCCGATACCGGGATGACGCGTTCGCGGAACTGGACCGTATAGTCGCTGCCGTCGTTGCGGATGATGACCTCGCTGCTGTCGATCCACAGGAATTCGATCGTATCGTCGCCAAGCCCGCCATTGATCGTCGCGGGCGCGACCCAACCGGTTTCGGGGACATAGAGGATGTGGTCATTGTCATTGCCGGCATCGACCTCGGTTGGACTTTGCGAGCTCATGGTAATCGAGTCGTCGCCATCGCCACCGATCATGGTGCTGCCTGTGTCGAGCCGGTCATTGCCGGCGCCACCATCGAGCCAGCCGTGGCCGTTCAACCAGTCATTGCCTTCGCCGCCCGTAACGGTGCCGTCGGACGTACCCGAATGCCAGATCGTGTCGTCGCCCATCCCGCCGTCCAGGCTGGCGTCGTAAACGATGCCGCCAACCTCGATCCAGTCATTCCCCTCCCCGCCCAGCAAGGTAACATTCGTGACGGGGTTGTACATGCTGCTGCCGTTAAGCTTGAGCCGGTCATTGCCGTCGCCGCCGTCCAGAACATCGCCCGAGACACTGCCCCTGATGCTGTCGTCGCCGGCCAAGCCGTAAAAGCTGTCAGCCAGCGCATCGCCGTCGCCCACCAGTGTGTCGTTGCCGGGTGTGCCGTTGATATCTGCCATGGGAAATCCCCCCTGATCCATGTCGGGAAAAAGAAACGAGTTGTGCGGAAAAGCTTAGACACGCCCGAATCCGGGCTCCCGTCAGGATTGCGGAACATGGTTAACGAGAGATGACCAAGGCGGTAAAAAAAGGCCGCCGGAAACGCCGGCGGCCCTTGTTTCATCAGTGTCAGGACTATTGTCACACGAAGTGGATGTCGTCCTTCGTCACGGTCGCGCCGCCCGAAATCATGGCCAGTTCGATCGCTTCGCCCGCGCCCAGGCCGTCGCTGTCGAAATAGAGGTGGTGCGTGACATTGTCCCAGATGAACTGCGCCGCCCATCCCACGGCCGCGGTGCCGACGGTGAATTCCGCCGCGGTCAGGCTGTAGCCAGCCGTAAAGCCGTAGTTCGTACCGACGAAGACCAGCCGGTCAGTGCCGTGCTGGAAATCAACGATGTGGTCGTGGCCGTTGACGGAGAGGGTCGAAAAGACGAAGTCGTCGGCGCCTGTGCCGCCGCCCAGCACGTCATTGCCGTGGCCACCGATGAGCGTATCGTTTCCATTCCCGCCCGACAGCCGGTCGTGGTCGTTGCCGCCCGACAGGTTGTCATTGCCGTCCCAGCCATAGAGGCTGTCATTGCCAAGCCCGCCCGACAGGCCGTTATTGCCGCTGTTGCCGTTGAGGCTGTTGCTCAGGCCGTTGCCGGTGCCGTTGATATTGGCGGTGCCGGTCAGGTTCAGGACCTCGACATCGGGCGTCAGGGCGTACGATATCGACGCCTTCACGGTATCGGTGCCCTCGTCATAATATTCATAGACGCGGTCGCCGACATGGTCGACGACATAGGTGTCGTTGCCGGCGCTGCCATACATCTGGTCGTTGTCGGCGCCGCCGTCGAGGATGTCGTCGCCATGACCGCCGTCCAGCGTATCCCAGCGCCCCCCGCCGTTCAGCTGGTCGTTGCCGCTGCCGCCGTCCAGATAGTCCGAACCGTCGCCGCCCAGGACCGAGTCGTTGCCTTCGCCGCCTTCCAGTTCGTCATTACCCGCGCCGCCGTCGACCTTGTCATTGCCTTCCAGGGCCTTGAGCGAGTCGTTGCCCTCGGCGCCGGACAGGGTATTGTTGCCGCTGTTGCCGAAGAACAGGTTATCGAGCGCATTGCCATAGGCCGAGATATTGCCCGCGCCCAGATAGATGTTTTCGATATGGTCGCCCGCCTTGTAGTTGATCAGGGCGTAGACCGTGTCGATGCCCTGACCGGCCAGTTCGACGATCTTGTCGCCCGAAGCGTCGAGCGTATAGAAGTCGTCGCCCGCGCCGCCATACAGGGTGTCGTTGCCCGCGCCGCCGTCCAGTCCGTCATGGCCGCCGCCGCCGCGCAGGACGTCGTTGCCGCCCTTGCCGAACAGATGGTCCTCGCCCGTCCCGCCGTTGATCGTGTCGTTGAAACCCGCCCCCGCGATGAAGTTGCCGGCATCGGGGGCCTGGATCAGCGCGGCCGTGGACAACTTACCCGACAGGTCGGCGCCGCCGCTGCCCGCCAGCGTCAGGGAGCTTCCGGCGGCGAGGCCTATGGACGACAACGCGCTGAGTTGCGCGGCGGTGACCTTCAGGTTGCCGCCGGTGACATAGAGCTGTTCGATGCCCGCCACGGTGGCCGCGCTGAGGTCGCCGTAGCCGCTGAGGGTGTCGACGCCATGGCCGCCGTCATAGACTTCACCGGCCTCGAAGGCATGTGTTTCCGAAATCTCGTCCTGGCCGTATCCGGCTTCGATCGTGTCTATACCCGCGCCGCCGGTCAGGGTGTCATCGCCGTGCAGGCCGCGGATCCAGTCATTGCCGCCCAGGCCGTCGATGCGGTTGCTTTCCCCGATCACCATCTTGTCGAGCAGGATGTCATTGCCGGCAGTCGCCACAAGGCTGGTGAAATTGGCCGGAACCAGATCGGCGACATTGACGTTCTTCAGCCTGACGACGGGCCTGCCTCCGCCCGGCAGGCCGTCGATATCGGCCCACAGGAAGGCGTTCATGCCGTCCGCCACCCAGTACAGATGGCCCGAGGCGAACGGATCGCCGCCCGGATAGTTTTCCAGCACGGCAACCAGTTCGGACAGATCGAGCATGTCGCCGCCCGCGCCCGCCTGGAATTCCTCCACAGTGATGGCATTGCCACCAGGAGCAAAGACGGGATTAATAACCAGGGCGTCGCGCCCTTCGCCCAGGTGCATGCCGACCGGGGCCACGTCGGAGCGGATGACGTCATTGCCGAGCCCGCCCGAGATGGCGCTTCCCGCTTCCGACGCACTGGCGATGATCGTGTCGTTGCCATGCCCGCCATCGAGAGAATTGTAGCCGTTGTTAAGCAGGTAGTCGTCACCGGAACCGCCGCTTAAGGAATAGCCGTCTTCATCGCCATAGAGCGTGTCATTGCCTTCGCCCCCGATCAGCGTGTCGCCGCCGGGGCCGCCGTGAAGCACGTCGTTACCGTCGCCGCCGTCGAGGCTGTCATTGTCCGCGCCGCCGTAAAGCGTGTCGTCGCCCGCCAGTCCCTGGATAATATCGCGGCCTCCCAAGCCGTTGACCGTGTCGTTGTCCGTCCCCGCCACCATCGTGTCATTGCCTTCGGTCGCGATCGGCGGGCCGTAATGGAACATCCGGGCGTGGATACTGGAACCGTCCTTGTCGTCCAGGCTGTTGACGCCACTCCAGACGATGACGAAGCTGCCATCGGCCAGCGCGGCCACGGTGGGCCACTGCCCACCTTCACCGGCCTGGGTGGGGATTTCGAATTCGGGGGTCACCACACCGCCCGAAGCGTTGAAGACCTCCGCCTTGACCCTGCCGGTGCCCGTGTACCAGGTCACGGCATAACCGCCGCCGGCAAGAGGGGCAATGTCGGCGACACTGACATCGCGGGCCTCGAATTGCGCACGGACAGTGCCTGACGCGTTGAACACAGTCGACAGTCCGCTGGTGATGACAAATCCGCCATCGGCCAGGCCGGCCATGTTCAGGTACCAGCCCGCATCGACATTGATCTCGCTGCCTGCCTTGTTGCCGGCGGCATCAAACATCTGAACCCGGGCGCCGATGACGACGCTGCCCGACGTCGGATCCATGTCGCCGCCATAGGTGTTCCACGCGATGGCAAAACCGCCATTGGCCAGACCGGCCACCTTGGCGTAGCCCTGGTTTCCCACCGTCGTGGTGTTGACCAGGAATTCCGCGCCGACCCTGTTACCCTCGGCATCGTATCTCTGCGCTCTGGTGTCCAGGTTGTCGGTCACGCCGTTTGTGTCGTGCCAGGTGATGACGAAGCCGCCGTCCGCGAGACCGGCGACCGCCGGCAGAAGTTGGGAACCGTTCGTCTGAGTGTTGACGAGGAATTCGCTGCCGGTCTTGGCGCCCGACGCGGTAAAGACCTGCGCCTTGATGCTGGTCTCGCTGCCATCGCCCAATGTACCGCTGTTGTCCTGCCAGGTGATAACGAAACCGCCGTCCTTGAGGCCGGCCACGTTTGGACGCGTCTGGGCGCCGGTCGTGCCGGTACTCACCAGGAATTCCCCGCCGACCTTCGCGCCCGCGGCGTCGAACACCTGCCCCTTGACGTCAATGGCGACGGCGCCGCCGGACGTCCACGCATCGACCTGCCATGTCACGACGAAGCCACCGCCTTCCAGTTGCGTGACAACCGGAAACGATTGGCTGCCCGCGAACTCCGTATTGGCTAAAAACTCCGTGCCCGCCTGAAGTGTATATGCCACGATACCCCCCCTAAAATAGCTTGTGCGGCCTTAACCCCGCCTTCGACTCCCTCCTATCATTGAATTTATTGCGCCGCATCGCGGATTCATCCGGCAGGCGTTTACCTCTGCACGCCGGCGGTCAGGCCTCTACGCCCAGGTCGCGATAGGCGCCGTACATGACAATGCGGATATCGATGGCCGGGCATTGCGCGGCGTCGTCCGCCCACCGCCGCCAGGCGCACAGGACCAAGGCGATGACCGCCGTGTGTCCGGTGAACTGTTCGACGCAGACTGTGTGCCTCAGCCATCACCTTGCCGACAGGAGGAAAGACAGAGTCTGCGACATATTTATGTTCCACGGACCGTCCGTGTCGGCGCTTGATGCCTCCCCCGCACTTTCCGTGACCAAATTGGCAAATGCGGATAAATCCGCCTTAACGCGGAAATATACGCCATTTCCGCTTGACGGCGGAAACATCCGCATTTATCGTCATCTCAATACGGAGATGATCGATGAACGCCATCACTACCGCCTTTTATCAAACCGCCTCTCCCATCCGGCGCGGACACGAAAGCAGCTGGGTCAATGTCGAAGGCGGGACCGTGTCCGGCCGCGTCACCAAGATAATCGGCGTCGAGGAATATTTCGCCAGCCTGTACGACAGCGCCGCGCAATGCCGCTTCCGCATCGGCGCCGACGCCCATGACCGCCACGGCTTTGCCACTGCCGCCGAAGCCCAGGGCGCGCTCGACGCCTTCCTGCTCGATACGGCACGCGTAAGGAGGTGCGCGTGATGGCCTTCGACACGCCCCACCCCTTCCCGCTTTACCCGGGCAGCTACCTGACGCGTAACGGCGCCCGCGCCGAGGTCTTCGTCATCCGGGTCAATTATGAGGACCGGCGCATCGCCATCGGCTGCACCTACAATGCCGCGGGCGACGTCCAGTTCACCTGCGACTGGGACGCCGCCACGGGCCTGAGCCACGTCCACAGCGGACCGTGCCGCGACGACATCATCGCCATGGCGATTGGCTAGATCGGTATGAGTGGAAACATCATACCGATCTAAGATTTTGTTCTGTCGCGATATTTAAGGCGAAAACTCCAAAGACGCTTCTTGGCACTTTTCGCCAACTCGCTCAGGGGGCGAGCGAGTCTTGTGCCCGAATTGGTCCCATTGACGGGGAAACCGAGCTCGATGCAATTTCAATTGAAACTTTGAAAGTATCTTGTGCAATAAGCCTTTTGCTCCGCAATTGGCGGAATGTGTCAATCCTGCCGCACTGCACACTTTCAATACCAATTCCCACACCAAATATCGTACGCAAAAGAAACGGTTTACTTTCCGTTAAGCATCGCGGCTCTCATCTGGTCATCTTTTTGCAGTGCACAAAAGGTACACCGATGCCCTCCTCCTCCTCGCTTACCAGTGCCGTATCGCTTTCCGATATCCTTTCCCAGACGACCAAGGCCAAGACCGTCACCAGCCAAAAGGTGCGCGATATCCGTCAGGTCACATCCAAGCTCCGTATCCTCGCCCTCAACGCCCTGATCGAGGCCAAGCACGCCGGCGACAAGGGGGCTGGTTTTTCCGTTGTCGCCGACGAAGTACGCAACATCTCGGCCGAAGTCGAAGGCCTGGCCAAGGACCTCGGCAATGAAATCGTCACACTTGAAGACCTTACTCAGAAGATGGCCCAGCAGTCGCAAGGGTCGCGCCTGACCGACCTGGCGCTCAACGCCGTCGAGATCATCGACCGCAACCTTTATGAGCGAACCTGCGACGTGCGGTGGTGGGCGACGGATTCCGCCGTTGTGGACCACGCCGCGGCGCCTTCGCCCGAACGCCAGGCCCACGCTGCCCGGCGCCTTGGGGTCATTCTCGATAGCTATACCGTGTATCTCGACCTGTGGCTGTGCGATCTGGACGGCAATATCATCGCCAATGGCCGTCCCGACCGGCATTTCGTCGCCGGGCGCAACGTCCACGACGCGATCTGGTTCCAGAGGGCGATGCGCCTGCGCAGCGGCGCCGAGTTCGCGGTCGCCGACATCAGCACCGAGCCGTTGTTGCGCAATGCCCAGGTCGCTACCTACGCCACGGGCGTGCGCGCGGGCGGCCATGAACGCGGCGAACTGATCGGCGTGCTGGGCATCCATTTCGACTGGCAACCGCAGGCGAAGTCGGTCGTCGAGGGCGTGCGCATCGGCGACGACGAAAAGGATACGACGCGCGTCCTCCTGACCGACGCCACCGGGCTGATCATCGCCGCCTCGGACGGCAGGGGCATATTGAGCGAGCACTTCCGCCTGCGCACCGAAGGCAAGTTGTCCGGCCATTATGTCGATGCCTCGGGCCAAATGGTCGCCTTCCACCGCACGCCAGGCTACGAAACTTATGACGGGCTCGGCTGGTACGGCGTGATCGTGCAGACGTCCGGATAGGGGCCGCACGCCGACAACCGTCATGTTCCCAGAAAAGCCGTCCCTCCCCATCCGCGAGTCCCCGTATGTTATGTCCCACCTTCCGCTTCACCTTCATGGCCAATCCGGAAAAGCGCGTTATCGTCGTGCGCCCGATCGGCGACATGCCGGCAGACCTGTTCATGGAGCGTCTGTTCGAATCCTCCGCCACGGTCACAATGCCTTGGACCTATAACCGTCTGCTGGACCTGCGCCGTTTCGACGGCCACCTCCGCAAGGCCGACTACGACGCCATCGCCGCGCGCTGGCAAGCGATGACCGCCGGACGCGACTATGAAGCCTATGTCGCCATCGTCGGCTTCGACGCCATGGATGACCTAAGGACCCCGCACGCCGCGCCTCACCTGCCGAATGAGGTTATCTGTCATTTTTCCGATTTCCACGAAGCCATGGGCTGGCTGACGGCAGGCGACCGTGCGGGGTTTCTGGCCCGGCTGCGGCCGCTGCAACGCGTCCGCCGCGATGACGGCCGCATCCGTGTCGAATAGGCGCATCCGGGGTGATGCAAACCTAATCCAGGCCATTTCGCATCGACTTCTTATGGCCGGGTCGGTCATGTTTCGCGGATACCCATCATCCCGCAGGATACCTTCATATGGCCGACTTTGCCTATCACCTCATCGACAACAATACCGGCGAAGAAGTCTATCCGTCCGACACCTTCGACTTCACCGCCATCCCGGTGCCCGAGCACCGCATCAACGACCCTGAGCTGATGGAACGTTACGGCGGCCCGGCGGTCGTCAACCGCGTTGAACAAAGCGAAGGCGCCAATGGCGTCGAGGTCAACATCTATATCGATGGCGTCGAGGAACGGCTGAACGGTCACGAGATCGACCAGAACTACCGCCGCTCGTAAGGTACCTGCGTCCCAAGTGATCACATATCTTTTTTATGCGGCGTCGATTAGTCTCGAACCAAACCATTGGCGGCAAAAGCAGCTGGGTCATGCAGGGCAAGACGCTTAAAGACAACGACGCATTACGTTTTGAATTCATCCGGTCGGTCATCCGAAACGTGTCTGACGACCGCGACAACGGGTTCGTGCAAACCGTCCTTTTCACCTTCATCAAGGGCAGCGCCCGCTCCCCGCTCGTACCCGGCGACGAAGCGGTCCTGCACGCCTATCTGCGCGATGTGATCGATGCCTGCCTCAAGCCAGACACCGACGGCGAAGCCCTGATCCACGAGCTGGCGGCGCTGGCCAAGCATGTCGCCGATACCGAGGCCGCGCCGGTCGCGGCCTTCGTGGCGGCCTTGCGCGACAATCCGGAAAAGGTCGCGGTCAACGGCGCATCTTAAAAACGCCGCCGGAGGTTTCCGGCGGCGTTCCAGGCTGCTGACAAAGTCTGTGGACAATTTTCATGCGGTATATTGCCACCTGATTCACGGAACGTCTCGGAATCAAGCGGCGAACATATCGGAATCAAATTGTGGCAATTGGCCCTTCTCAAAAAAGATAGGGGGTTTGTCAGTAGCCTGAAACGCCGCCGGAGGTTTCCGGCGGCGTTCTGGTTACTCTTACTCGACGGTCAGCGTCTTCTTGACGGTGCCGGCGGCGTCGCCGGCGGCATCACCGACCTGCTCGGCGGCGGTAGTGACCGTATCGGCCGGCCGCGACCGCGTCTGCGTTACGAAGAAGGCGCCGATTAGCAGCGCGACCAGGATAAGGGCCACGATGATAAGTCCGGCATTGTTGCCGCTGTTGTCGACAACGGGAACCGGTTCACGAATGACTTCGCGTTCCACGACGGGAGGGTTGTTCTCGATCTTGACGTCTGCCATGGCGAAACTCCGGTAATGACATTTGAGACGGCGGCCAATCTATCGACCAGGCCACAAAAATGCGGCGCAGAAACCGGGCAACCGGCATAGTCATGGCGTTAAAGGACTGTTTTGCCGCTTGTTTTCCACCGCGCGCGCGGAATTTTGTCGCAAATTTACATATTGGCGCAATGCCGTTGCTTTTATACAGGTTTTCAGGCGTTTTCGCCTTATAGGCGAACCATATTACATTTTTATAAATTTTTAATCATGGTGCCGCCCAGCTCGCATAAGCAAATAAAAAACGAGACAATTCAGGTATTGGGATGAATTTCAATTCTAGGGGGCGCCCCGGCAGGCCATCGCGTGTCCGGGCCGTCAGGCGGTCGGTTCGACGTCTCAAATCTCAATTCTTTCGCGCGCTCGACATCATGGTGTCGGCGACGATCATCTGCTTCCTGGCTCCTGTGTTCGCCGTCCTTGCCATCGCATCCTGGCTTCAAGGCCACGACGCCGCCGCCATGGACGGCCTGCTGACGCGGCTCGGCCTTGGGCAGTTGCCGCAGCTCTTCCAGGTGTTTTCAGGCGAAATGAGCCTGTTCGACTGAGGCATTCGCGCCTGTGACGGAAGACGCCGTCAAAGCCCAAACCGCTAAAGGCCCAAATCCTCCAGCCCGGGATGATCATCCGGCCGCCGTCCCGACGGCCACAGGAATCTGCGGTCTTGCGCGGAGATCGGGTGTTCGTTGATGCTGGCGATGCGGCGCATCATCAGGCCGTCGGCATCGAACTGCCAGTTTTCATTGCCGTAGGCGCGGAACCACTGGCCGCTGTCATCGTGATATTCATAGGCGAAGCGTACGGCAATGCGGTCGCCCGCGAACGCCCACAACGCCTTGATCAGCCGGTAGTCCAGTTCGCGGTTCCATTTGCGGGTGAGAAACGCCTCGATTTCGGCGCGGCCGGTTAGGAATTCGGCGCGGTTGCGCCACTGGCTGTCAGGGGTATAGGCCAGGGCGACGCGGGCCGGATCGCGGCTGTTCCAGGCGTCTTCGGCCAACCGCACCTTCTCCGTGGCGGTATCGAAATCGAAGGGTGGCAAGGGCGGTCGTGACATTCGGGTTAGAGCGATATGCCAAAAAGTGTGCAGCGGTTTTTGGCGAAATATCGCGACAAAACAAAAACCTAGAGCATGATGGCGGTTCGACTTAAACGCATCATGCTCTAGCTCCAGGTTCCGGTTCTGAGATTATTGGGTGATATGCCGGAGGCATCGGCCTGTAGACGCAGGGCCAGTGCGCCGGGGCGCAGGACCACGCGCTCCGGCCGGAAGCGCCAGAAACGCTCGGCGCCGTTAAAGGCGTGTGCATCGGCCGACAGTTCCAGTTCCACCCGGCCCGTCATTTGCAAAAGGTCCCCCGTGGCGTCGTCGAAAAAGACCAGGCCGGCCTTCGGGGTCACCGCGAAATTGCCCAGCGTGTTGAACATACGGTTGCCGGAAAAATCCGGCACGGTCAGCCAGCCATCGTCGCCGATGCAAACAAAGCCCGGTCGCCCGCCCCGGTGCGAGACATCGACCTGCCGCCCGTGCGCCAGGTCGGCGAACGAGGCGACGAAGAAGGTATCGGCGGCGGCGATGATCGTCCGCGCGCGAACCGTCAGATCATCGCTGATTTCGGGCGCGCCCCTTACGGCATTGGGGCGCGGCAGGGCATGGCGTATCTGGATATATTTTGGACAGTTGCCGAAGGCGTGTTCCACCGCGACCACGAAGCCCGACGGCGTCCGGTGCACCGTGCCGTTCAGCCGGTTGCGCCGCCGGGTATGCAATTCGATGCCGAGGAGTCCGATCGCCCGCCCCTCCGTCAGGCCCTCGTCCGCCGGATCGTCGGCGTCGGGCGGCAGGCGTACGCTTAAAGCACGCGGGTCGGGCGACCACATAAATCCCGGCTGACCGGCACGTAGAGTGGCCCACGGCCGGCCATCGTCATCGACCGCGCCAATGACGATGAAGGGCAAGAGCGGATAGAAGTCGCGGTGCTGCTCCGGCATATGGTCGCGGATGACGACGGCGTTGAAGGCGCGCGTCTTTTCCATGACGCCGGCGGCGTCCTGAAGGCGCACCTCGCCGTCATGGAAGGGCGAGTTCATGCGGCAACAAGCCCTGCGGCGGTCTTCGGAAAGGCCAGAAAGCCCGGCAGCGCTTCGACGCGCTTCAGCCATGCGCGGATGTGGCCATAGGGCGCCAGATCGACATTCCCTTCGGGCGCCGCGGCGATGTAGGAATACAGCGCGACGTCGGCGATGGTCGGGGTCGTCGCCGCGATCCAGTCGTGACCGTTCAACTCGTTGTCGATGATAGTGAGGATGGCGTGGGCGCGCGAAATCGTGGTTTCCGGGTCGAAGGCCGCGCCAAAGACGGTGATCATGCGCGCGGCGGCCGGTCCGCTGGCGATCTGGCCGGCGGCGACCGACAGCCAGCGCTGGACGCGCGCGGTCTCGGCGGCGCCTTGCGGCAGCCAGTCGTGGCGGGAATATTTTGTCGCCAGATAGACCAGGATGGCGTTGGAGTCCTGGACGACCAAGCCGTCGTCTTCCAGCACCGGCACCTGGCCGAAGCGGTTCATGGCGATGAAATCCGGCGCCTTATGCGCACCGCCTTTAAGGTCCACTGCGACCGTCTCGGCCTGGATACCGATCAGGGAGAGAAATAATCTCACCCGGTGGCAATGGCCCGACAGGGCAAAGTCATAAAGCTTCATGGTCGGTCTCCGTGTTTATGTGTCCGCGGTCTTGCGCGACGTGAAACAAGAGGCCCCGCCCACCATCTGCTCCGCAGATGGTCCCCCCTCCCCATAAATGGGGAGGGCGAAAGGCAGTCGATCATTCACCAATTCCAACCAAAATTAGGTTCATGACGGTAATGCTCAGTTCTTCGCCCTCCCCATTCATGGGGAGGGGGGACCGCCGAAGGCGGTGGGCGGGGCCTGCTATCTCAGCAAAATAACGCGGACATGGCCGCAATGAGAACGGGCGACACACGCAAAGGACTATTGCGCATTTTGCAATAATGCTATGACGCGCCTATGGACCGGCTCCACGCTATGCAGGTATTCACCACCGTCGCCGAAACGGGCAGCTTCTCGCGCGCGGCCAATGCCCTGCACCTCAGCGCGCCGGCGGCGACCCGCGCGGTGGCGGCGCTCGAAAGCGTCGTCGGCACGCGGCTGTTCACGCGCACGACGCGGTCGGTAGTGCTGACCGAGGCCGGGCGGCGCTATTACGATGACTGCAAGCGCATCCTGGCCGAACTGGCCGAGGCCGAAGCGGCGGCGGCCGGGTCCTACAGCCTGCCCCAGGGCGAACTCAGCGTCACCGCGCCGGTGCTGTTCGGCGAAATGTACGTCCTGCCGGTGGTGACGGCGTTTCTGGACCAGCATCCACGCGTCACGGCGCGGACGGTCTTTGTCGACCGGGTGACCAACCTCGTCGACGAAGGGCTGGACGTGGCCATCCGCATCGGCGAGCTGCCGGATTCCAGCCAGTCTGCCATCCGCGTCGGCGAGGTCACGCGCGTGATCTGCGCGGCGCCGTCCTATCTTGAAGCGCACGGCGAACCGCTGACGCCCGAGGACCTCATCCGCCACCGCCTGCTGGTTTCGACCGGCAGTTCCATGCCGGTCGAATGGAGGTTCGGCGGCACCCACGCCGTCAGTCTCAAACCTGCGCTGACCTGCAATACGACGCGGGCGACGGTGCTGGCGGCGGTCGATGGCTTTGGCATTACACGGCGGCTGTCCTACCAGGTGGCGCCGGACGTCGCCGCCGGGCGGTTGCGGATCATCCTTCCCGGCTTCCAGGAACCGCCCCTGCCCGTCCACGTCATCCACACCGAAGGCCGCCGCGCCGCCGCCAAGGTCCGGGCCTTTGTCGATTTCGCCGTGGAACAGTTGCGCCGCAATCCGGCGATCAGGGGGTAGTCCTTCATACCACCCCACTCGTGGGAGGGGACGGCACAAGGCGCTGTTCGTATCGACGAGATGTGGTGGGATTAGCACCTGCGCTGTACCCCTCCACAGCTGCGCCGTCGCTTCGCGCCGCTGGCGGTCCCCCTCCCCATCTTCGCTACCGCGGCACGTTCGCGCTTTCGGCCAGTTTCGTCAGCTCAACGAACTCCGAACGGACATAGCCGCTCTGCGCGCCAGCCAGGGCCCGCGCGTCCTTCAGCGTGAAACTCCCCATGTTTGTATCGCCGCGCAGCAGCTGGCCATAGGCCGCCACCGAGGCCGCGAACGCCATGTCACCCTTCGGCGCCCCCGCGTTCGCCAGCAGGGAGGCCGGCAGCGACTGTTCGATCAGCCGCGACTGGTCCTGGTCCGGCAGCTTATAGCGCAGCTTGAGATAGACCATCTCGTCGCCGTGCGGGTCCTTGGCCTGCGCGGTGTTGCCGGCAAAGCGGCGCTCGGGCATCCAGCCCTCGGCGCCGGCGGGGATGATCTCATACAGCGCCGTCACCTGGTGGCCCGCGCCGATATCGCCGGCATCGACCTTGTCGTTGTTGAAGTCCTCTTCCGCCAGCGCCCGGTTCTCATAGCCGATCAGCCGGTACTGCGACACCTGGGCCGGATTAAACTCGACCTGGATCTTGACGTCCTTCGCGACCGTATTGAGCGTCGACTGCAGCTCTTCGTCGAGCACCTTGCGGGCCTCGAGCGCGCTGTCGATATAGGCGTAGTTGCCATTGCCGCTGTCGGCGATCTTTTCCATCATGGAGTCGTTGTAGTTGCCGGTGCCGAAGCCCAGGGCCGTCAGGGTGACGCCGCCTTCCATCTCCTTTTTCACCAGTTCGACCAGGGCCTCGTCGCGCGTCGTGCCGACATTGAAGTCGCCATCGGTCGCCAGGATGACGCGGTTGATGCCATTCCTGATGAAGCTGGCCTTCGCGGTCGCATAGGCCAGGGCGATGCCTTGGCCCCCTGCCGTCGAACCGCCCGCCGTCAGGCATTCCATCGCCTGTCTGACGTATTTGCCGTCCGAGGTCGGCTTGAGCACCAGGCCCGCCCTGCCGGCATAGACGACGATCGAGAGGCGGTCATCCGGCCGCAGATTGTCGGCCACCATGCCCAGCGCCTGCTTGACCAGGGGCAGCTTGTCCGGGGAATTCATCGAGCCCGACACGTCGACCAGAAAGACGAGATTCGCCGCCGGACGGCTTGCGTTCGGCACGTCGTAGGCGCGCAGGCCGATGCGCAGGAGGCGCGACCGGGCGTTCCACGGCGTCGCGGACACATCGGTGGTAATCGAAAACGGCTTCGTCTTGTCCTGTGGCAACGGATAATCGTAGCGGAAGTAGTTGACCAGTTCCTCGGTGCGCACGGCGGCTTCGGGCGGTTTCCTGCCGTCCTTCAGCATGCGGCGGACATTGGCGTAGGCCGCGGTATCCACATCGACGGCAAAGGTCGATACGGGCGCCTCAGCCACGCGCATGACGCCCGCGACGGGCTCGCCGTCATAGCGTTCGCGGTCGGGATCAGCCGGCGGCGGCGCGAAGCGGTTCACGGAGACGCCGGGAACGCGCGACAGCGACTCGGCCGTCGACTTGTCCGGGAACGCGCCGAAATCGCTGGCGACGACACCGTTCATCTGGCGGGGCGGTTCCCGGTATTCCTGCCTGGCTTCCTTGGGCACCGGCGACACAGGGACCGGCGGTGGAGGTGGGGGCGGCGGCGGCGGGGGAGCGTTCTGGGCGGCCGGGTTCGCGACGGCGCTTTGCTGGGCGGCGCGAACGCCCGTGACGACGACCGTATTGCCGCCAGGGCTATATCCTGGCGCGGAGGTGGTGCACAGGACCGGAGAGGCCTCTTCCGGCACGGCGGCGTAAACATAGCCAGCAGGCAGGGATGTAACGAAAACGGTCGCGGCGACGCCGGCGAACAACAGACTGCGCATGAAAACCCCCAGTTCGCGGGCGTCGGGATGCGCCCGTTATGCGAACCTGGTCCCGCATTGTGAAGAAAATATGGCGGGGAGCGCTCACTCGTCCAGCGCGAACCGGCGGCAGTGTTCGAGATAGGCCACCTCGTGCACCCCCAGCAGCGCGACGGTCGACTGCCAGAGCCACGACGGCGCATCGAGGTCGGCCGGGCGCGCCTTGCCCAACGCCTTCAGCCAGTGTCCGCGGTCGTCGCCGTGCATCTGGCGGGCGTGGGCGCGGCCGACGACGTGACCGAGATAATAGGCGGCGTGCAGCGCGTCCGCGGCCTTGGTATGCGCCATATCGAGCTTGAGGTCCTGCGGCCGCAGTTCGCGGATAAAGACCGGACAGCCGTTCAGGTCGCCCGCGACCATGCGCTCACCCAGGTACGGCGACAGATGGCGCGCGCCTTCGACCACACGCCGGCCATGATCGGCCGGCATGGCCGCCACAGTCGCAGTGATCGTATCGGGCACCCCCGCTTCCTTGATGTCCAGCAGGCACAGGGAGGGATCGTCCTCCCCAATGCTCAGCAGCGCGGCGTAGCGTGCCTTGCCGAGCGAATTGGTGCCCTTGACCCAGAAGGCCAGGTCGACAATGTCGATCTTGGCGTCATCGCGCGGCCGCAGGCTGGTGACGATGGCCTCGACCTCCGGGGCGCGCAACAGCCGGCGCAGGCCGGATGTTTCCCTGGCCGATATGTCCCAGAACTTCTTGCCGCGCGGCAGTTCGTTGTGGTTGTCGTCCAGGCGCTCCTCGGCCAGATGTTCCCATTTCTGGCCGATGGCGCTTTTCAAAGCCTGTCTGACCGCGTCCGGCGGCGTCATTTCGGTGGGCCGGTCGTGTTCGAGCGCGATCTCGTAGCCGTCGATTACGCGCTCGATGATGCGGGCGGTGACGGCGCCGGGAAAGTCCGTGCTGCGCGCCGCGCTGGCCAGCGAAAGACTGAGGCGAAGGAGGTCGAAGGCGGGGTTGCCGATAACCGCCTCGTCGAGGTCGCAGATCTGGATGTCGACATCCCCTCGGGCATTGGCCAGCGGCCCGAGATTGCCGGAGTGACAGTCGCCGCAGATCCAGATGGCCGGGCCTTCCGGAATCGCACCCGCCGGACGGTCAGCGATCCAGTCGTAGAACAGCCGCGTGCTGCCGCGCACGAAGCCGTGGGCGGACCGGGCCATCTTGATATGGCGCAGGGTGTCGAGTTTTTGCCGGCGATCCGAATTCATCGGTATTGAACCCTCTTCATTCAAGCGCCGGGTTTCCCTGACGGGCGGCAAAGAAGCAATAGGCGTTTTTTTTCGCCTCTTGACTCCGGATACCTCCTCTCATACACTGTATATCACACAGTATGTATCATACAGTGTATGAGACGAGGCATATGAGCGACGAAGACGATCTTTTTGAAAGCCTGAGGCAGGAACTGCGGCGCGGGTCGCTGGGCTTGGCCGTGCTGGCCCGTCTCAGGGTTGAACGTTACGGCTACACCCTGCGCCAGGCCCTGGCCGACGACGGGCTGGAGATGGAGGAAAGCACCCTCTATCCCCTGCTGCGCCGTCTGGAGTCCAAGGGCCTGCTGCTGAGTGAGTGGCGCGAGGAAGACAAGCGCAAGAAGCGCTTCTACGTTCTGTCGGCCACGGGCGAGGACATGCTGCGGCGCCTTGTCCAGGAATGGCGGATGATCAACGCGTCGCTGGAACGCATTATGGAAAAGGGGAGCTGACACATGGACCTGATCGAAGACTATCTGCGCGCCGTGTCGCGCCTTTTGCCCGCCGCCAAGCGCGAGGACATCGTCACCGAACTGCGCGACGAGATCCTGACGCGCATCGAGGCCCGCGAAGAGACGCTGGGCCGCGCCCTCACCCCGGATGAAACCGAGCAGGTGCTGCGCGACGTCGGCCACCCCATCGTCGTCGCGGCGCGTTACCGCGACGAGCCGCAATATGCGGTCGGCCCGGCCCTTTACCCGTTCTGGAGCTACGCCGTCCGGCTGGCCATCCTGATCCAGCTGGCGATCTGCGTGCTGGTCTTCGCCGGTCGCATCATCGGCGGCGGCGATGTCGCCCAGGCGTTCGGCGCGGCTATCGGCACAGGCGTCACCGGCATCATGACCCTGATCGGGTTTGCGACGGTGGCGGCATGGCTGGTCGAACGCAAGACCGTCAAGATCGACTACCTGACCAACTGGCGCGTCCGCGACCTCACCTTTATCGATTTCACAGCATGGGATTGGAATGACATGAGCGACTGGTTCAAATCCGGCGGTTATCCCGCCACCTCCCCGTCCACGGCCTACGTCAAGGAGGCGCCGCCGCGCGATCGCGAATGGCGCTTACGTCGTTCCGCCGCCAGTGAAGCCATAGGCGTCATCGTCGGCTCGGTATTTGCCCTGCTATGGTGGACCGGCATCATTCGCTTTGGCTTTACCGCCATCGATCCGGCGTCCGTGCCCGTCCTCTATTTCGGCGGTCTTGCAGATATCGATTGGGTGGCGCTGAAGGATATGCTGTTCGCGCCAGTCATTGTCTACCTGGCCGCCGCCATCGCCCTTGCCGGCCTGACCCTGGCCATGCCCGGCGCGTTCCGGCTGCACGGGGTGATCGCCATCGCCACTGGCGTGGCCACGATCGCCATCGCCGCCTGGATCTGGTACCTGTCACCCCTGGCGCCGATCGTCAGCATCTCATCGGCAGGTGAATTCGCCGACCGGGTGCGCGACGTAATCGGCCTGCCCATCCACCTGCCGGCGATCTTTACCTTTGCCGCGATGATCAACGTCATCGAAGGCCTGTTCCGCATCCTGTCGGGCGTGACGACCGTCGTGACCGGCCAGCGCCATGACAAGGTACAGCGCTAAACCGGGGCCTGGACGGGATGGGCGCCACGCCAATCATAGGCTGAGGATGTGTTGCCGATCACCGGCGAGGCATGAATCAGGGCTCCGGTTTCCGCCGGAGCCTTTTTTGTGAGGATCCGCCGGTACAGGTCGATATAGTCATGAGCCATCCGGTCGACGGAGAAGCGGCGCATCACCGTCCGCGATGTCTCAAGACGGCTGATCGTCCCGATCCGGCCGACCGCGACAACGGCTTCATCGGCGTCCCTGACCAGGAAGCCGGTGCGGCCATGGTCGACGATTTCGGGCATTGAGCCGCGCCGCACGGCGATGACCGGCGTGCCGCAGGCCATGGCTTCGATGACCGAAAGCCCGAATGGCTCGTCGAAATTGATCAGGTGCAGCAGCGCATAAGCCTGCCCCAAGGCCCTCTGTCGCGCCGGACCGCCGACGGCGCCGTGATAGATCACCCGATCCTTGTCGATATACGGCTGAACCTCGCGCTCGAAATAGCCCTGGTCCTGAACGATGCCGTAGATGTGCAGCCGGCGGCCGGTCGCAGAGGCGACCCGGATGGCTTCCGCCGTGCCCTTGTCCGGATGAATGCGCCCGAAATAAAGCAGGTCCTGGCTGCCGGTCTCGTCAAACGGAAAGTCGTGCGGGACGATGCCGTGGTGAATGGTGGCGGCATATTTGAGATCGGGATGCCGGTCGGCGTCGCTGATCGCCACATAGTGAATGCGGTCTTCGAACGGCTTGTACATCGGCAGGATGCGTTCGGACGAAAAGCCGTGGATCGTTGTCACCATGGGCGTATCGACCAGGCCTGAAAAGGCATGCGCCGGGAAATCCGCCTGGTTATGGATGATGTCGAAGCGGTCTGCCTGGCCGAAAACGTGGCTGAGGTGGCGGAATTCCCATACCTTGGCGTCGATTGACGGGTCTTCGCTGTAGGGCGCCGGCACCACGCCGTCGAGCCGCGCAGAGGTCAGGCTGTCCTGCGTCGCAAACAGGGTCACGTCGATACCGCGCGCCACCAGCGCCTCCGTCAGCAGGCTGGTGACCAGTTCCCAGGGACCGTAGTGGCGCGGCGGGGTGCGCCAGGCGATCGGGGCAATCATGGCAATGCGCATATCACTTACTCTCCAGGCGCAGGACCACGCCTTCGTTAGGGGCGAGAACACCCTCGCCGCCAATGGACGTCAGGGTCGACAGCAGCCGTTCGGCCACGGTGGCGTCCGCCGGGATGATCAGCTTGCGTGGCTGGTCCGTCAGGTTGAGCGCGATCAGCAGGCGTTGGCCATCTTCGCGGCGTTCATAGGTCAGGACGTCGTGATCGCCCGGCAGAAGCGCGAAGTCTCCACAGTTCAACGCCTTGCAGTCCCGGCGCAGGCGCAGCAGGCAGCGGTAGAAGTTCAGCATGGACGACGGGTCGGCACCTTGCGCCGCCACATTGCGCGCCTGCCAGTCGTCATTGAGCGGCAACCATGGCTCCGTGGCGCTGAAGCCCGCATTGAGGCTGTCATCCCACGGCATGGGGGTGCGCGAGCCATCGCGGCCAAGGCCAAGCCCCGGCTGGCGCAGGTCCTGGGTATCGCGGATGCGGTCGGGCGGGATGGTCACGCGGCCGATGCCCAGCTCATCGCCCTGATAAAGGGTCGGCGTGCCGCGCAAGGTCAGGACCAGCATAGCGGCCACCCGCGCCTGCGCCTCCCCCAGCCGGCCGGCGATGCGCGGCGCATCGTGGCTGCCGATCACCCAGTTGGGCCAGCCGCCCGGCGGCAGCGCGGCTTCGTAGTCGGTGATAATCCGCG
Organism: Asticcacaulis solisilvae; assembly: GCF_017875235.1. Lineage (GTDB taxonomy): Bacteria > Pseudomonadota > Alphaproteobacteria > Caulobacterales > Caulobacteraceae > Asticcacaulis > Asticcacaulis solisilvae_A. Next base: position 79,239 of record NZ_JAGGMI010000003.1, read on the forward strand.
CCAGCGCCTGGGCATTCCACGGCGCGTCGAGAAGCTGGAAGTTGAACGGCAGGTGGACGCCGGGCGTATCCGGATCGCCGTAATAGCGTACCAGCTGTTCGACGGGCAGGCATATTTCTCCGACCAGCAGCCGTTGGCCGTATTCATCGGCGATCTGGCGGAAGCTGTGGGCGACCTGATGGACTTCAGGCTGGTTGGCGGAATGGTGTTGAAGGACCATGAACTTCTCGCCCATTTCCGGGCGGAAATCGGGATTGACGGGGTTGTCCGGCAGGCCGTCAGCCTTGATGCAGTGCCACATCACATCGATGCGGAAGCCATCGACACCGCGGTCGAACCAGAAGCGCAGCACGTCGGTCATCGCCTTGCGGACCTCAGGGTTGCGCCAGTTGAGGTCGGCCTGTTCGGTCAGGAAGGTGTGCAGATAATACTGGCCCGTATGCGCATCGAACGCCCAGGCCGGACCGCCCATATCGCTGGTCCAGTTGTTCGGCAGGCCGCCGTCCGGCGCCGGATCGCGCCAGATGTACCAGTCGCGCTTTGGATTGTCGCGCGATGAGCGGCTCTCAATGAACCACGGGTGCTCGGTGGAGCTATGGTTCGGCACGAAGTCGAGCAGCAGCTTCAGGCCGCGCTCATGCACCGCCTCCAGCAGGGCATCGAATTGATCGAGATCACCGAAGATGTCAGCTACGCCGCAGTAGTCGGCGACGTCGTAGCCGAAATCGGCCATGGGCGACGGGAAGATGGGTGACAGCCAGATGGCATCCACGCCCAGATCAGCGACATGATCCAGTCTTTGCCGGATGCCTTCGAGATCGCCGACGCCATCGCCGTTGCCGTCCTGAAACGACCGGGGATAGATCTGATAGACCACCCCGCTTTCCCACCAGGGCCGCGTGGCGTGCGGTACGGATGTATGTGCGTTCATGGCGGTCTACCAACGGTATCCGGCCATAAAAAAACAATCGCTTTGCCACGACATCGACCGCCTGAAACGTCCTCGCCTGCACGGCAGGACGACTTCAGCGTGAGGCACAGCGCATGACTCCCCGGCGGTCCCGCAATTTGCGTCCGCCTCACATTCAGGAGCTCCATGCCCCCGCACGTCCTCATCCATGTCGTCACCGGCGGCATAGCCGTCCTGGCCGGCGCCATAGCCCTCACCGCCCCCAAGGGCCGTCCATGGCATATCGGCGCCGGCCGCACCTTCGTCATAACCATGCTGATATCGGCGGGCGTTGGGGCCGTCATGGGACTGCTCACCTATCACAAGCACCTGATCGCCTTTCATGCCGGCGTGCTGGCCTGCTATCTGGTGCTCAGCAGTTGGGTCAGCGCACGCCGCCGCGCACCGTCAAGTTATCGCGGACCGCCCGTTATCCTGCTTGCCATCGTCAATCTCCTTAACATGGCGGGTCTTATTGCCGCCGGCGTCACGGCCCGGTCCGCCGACGACGGCATGCTGTTTACCTACCACTCCGACGCCTACCTCTTCATGGCGGGACTGGCCCTGGCCGGCGTCATTGGCGACCTCCACATCCTGATTCGCCAAACCTTAAGCGCCAGGTCTCGCATCGCGCGGCACCTGTGGCGGATGTGCGTCGCCCTGGTCCTCGCCGCCGGCTCGCTGTTCACCGGTCCGGGCGCCAAGGCCTTCCCCGACGCCGTGCGCGCATCGGGTATTCTGTCCATACCCGAGCCGGTCATTCTGCTCGTCATGGTGTTCTGGCTGGCGCGGACTTTCTGGCCCTCACGCCGTCGGGCCTAGAGCGATATGGCGAAAAGTGTAAGCGGTTTTCGCCTTAAATATCGCGACAAAACAAAAACTTAGATCGGTATGATGTTTCCACTTAAAATCATACCGATCTAGCAGGCTGGAGCGACCAGGTGTCTGTCGAAGCCGGCCGCGACCAGTCGCCGGAACGCCGCCAGCACCGCATCAGGAACATGTTGCGGCGTTTGAAAACCACGCGCCGGATACTCGAGAATACGCTGAAAGTCTCCGACGACCAGATTCAGCATGCGTTCGGGCGCCCAGCGGCCGAGATAGTCGGCAAGCGCCACCGCCTCCGCCTGTGAATTGCGCTGGACGTCCGGCCATTCGATTTCCGCCGTCGCCCGTCCGCGCCGCATCATATGCGGCCGAGAGACGATAATGACGCTTTCAAGCCGGCGGCCCAGCGCAGCCTCGATGAGCGGGCGCGACAGGCGGAAGTTCTCACCGGTATTGGTCGCCCACTCTTCCAGTATCAAGGCGCTGTCCGGTACGCCGCAGCCCTTCGCGGCGTCGGCGAATACGCGGGCCTCGCTCCGGTCCCAGCCCGTTCCTGCCAGGTCATGCAGATGCGCGATGCCGCCGGTCATGACCAAAAGCGGCGCCAGCTCCTTGCGCCACAGCCGGGCGCCATGGACCGGCACGTGTCGGTCATTGCTGCCCAGGCACAGGATGACGTCGGCCGGTGCCTCGGGCTCTCGGCACTGCATGAAGTCCCACAGGATTTCCGCGTCGCAAAGCACCTCAGGCGTCATCGGCGCGTTCATCGTCAGAACCCCAGGGCGTGGCGCGCCGCCTCCAGCGACACCGCCTGGTGGTGCGCCAGGAACTCAACGCTGGGCGCCATGTCCGGCACCTGGACGACGGTACGGATACCGGCGGCGACGGCGGCGCGCACGCCCGGGTCGCTGTCGTCGAGCGCCGCGCATTGCCGGGGTTCAAGGCCCAGGCGGCGGGCGGCTTCGACATAGAGATCGGGCGCGGGCTTGCCCTGCCGGACCTGGTCGCGGCCGACAACGGGCCCGACGCGGCCCAACAGGCCAACGCTGCCAAGCTTCCATTCGGCGCGCTCGGTCAGGCTGTTGGTGGCGATGGCGCGCGGCAGCCCCTTCGCATCCAACGCGTCGAGAAAAGCGTCGACGCCGGGGCGCAACGGGATCGGATGCCCGGCCTGCATCATCGCGTCCTTCCACACCCGGTCGACGAAGTCGGGTGAGACCGGGCGGCCGGCGGCCTCGCTCATGCGGCGGGCGCCTTCGACGTCGGTCAGGCCGATCAGGCTATGAAAGAAGGCGGTTGAAAAGCCGAGGCCGTGCGCCCCGAACAGGTCCGGCCCGCGCGCCACCGCCCAGCGCTCGGTATCGAGCAGCAGGCCGTCGAGATCGAGGATGACGCCCGCAAACGGCGCGGTGCCGGCACTGTCCATATTCCCTGCCCCTTAAATGCAACGACGACCTGCCCATAGCGGTTCCGCGGGCGCCCTGCCCGTCAACAAAGGCAACGGTTCGTTTCAGGCCCCAGGCATTTCCCGGCGAAGCATTGACCTTCGCGCCCCGAAGCGGCAAGCATGGGTCATGATCAGAGACATTCTTAAGATGGGCGATCCGCGCCTGCTGCGCGTGGCCCGGCCGGTCGAGGACATCGCCGCGCCGGACCTCAAGGCCATAATCAACGACATGTATGAGACCATGTACGCCGCCAATGGCGTGGGACTGGCGGCGCCGCAGATCGGCGTCGACCTGCGCCTGATGATCTTCGGCTTCGACGCCAATCCGCGCTATCCAGACGCCGAACCGGTGCCGGTAACGACCCTGATCAATCCGTGGCTGGGAATCCTGACCGAAGAGACCGAGGATGGCTGGGAAGGCTGTTTGTCGGTGCCGGGCATGCGTGGAATGGTGCCGCGCGCCACGCGCATCCGTTATGGTGGGACGCTTGAGGACGGCACGACGATTACGCGCGAGGCCGAGGGCTTCCACGCCCGCGTCTTCCAGCACGAGTTCGACCATCTCGACGGCAAGCTCTATCCGATGCGCATCAAGGACATGACGCAGTTCGGCTTTATCGAGGCGCTCTTCCCCGATAGCCCTTTGGCGGGACTGGAGGAATAGACGTGCACATCGTCACTCAGGAAAACTACGAAGAGGCGACCGATGCCATCAGGGACATTTTCATGATGTACCATGACATGACCGGCTATAGCGGTTTTGGTCATTCGAACACCGTTTATCTGCGATTTGACCCGCTCAGGTTTATCGACGCCCAAAGTGATGAAAAGGCCTTCTATGTCGATATGGATTTGTTGAGGACAGGTTCAGCCATCGCCTTTCTGAGCCATCTTTTCGACACCTGGCTGGGGGGCGAGATTACCTTTGCATCGAAGGCGCAGCGCCAGGCGCTCGAGGCAGGCAGGCTCGCAGCCTTCCCCGACATAGAGGCTGTTGCCAGGGAAGCGCTGACGCGGGGGCACATGCCTTTGGAAGACGGGTGGTTTGATGAGGCCTTGCAGCCGATATATCGCAAATACGTGCTCGCGTTTTTCAAAGATTTGTCGGAGTGCGACCGGCCTAGGCTCCCCTCACCCCACTCTTAGCCAGATGGCTGTGGCGTCGTCGCTGACCTTGAAACGCGGATAGCGCAGGCAGCCGGCGTCGTCGTGCTCGATGCCGCGCAGTTCGCCCGCCAGTGCCGCGAGGCCGCCGTCCAGCATCGCCTGGATGAGGCTGTCCTTGTCATAGGCGTCATAGGTTTCGATCAGCGCCGCGAAACCGTCGGTCATCAGCAGGATGTCGTCGCCCGGCGCCACGGCGGCATAAGCATACTGGACCGCCGCCCTGGCCCTGTCCGCATCGACGCTCAAGACCTGGCGCGGCCGTTCGCGCGCCGCCCGCCGGTCGGCCAGCACGGCTTCGGAACGGACGCTAGCCGCCCCCGCGCCCGGCCCCAGCGCCTCGGCCTCGGTCCGCTCACTGACCCGGTCCGGCGCCGGCGTCAGATAGGCCACGCCGTTCGCGCTGCGGTGAATGACCGTGCAGTCGAACAAAAAGGCGCAAGCGAGCCGGTCGCCTTCCAGCGCCACGGCCGCCAGCGCGGCGCTGGGCAGTTCCCAGTCGGCCAACACGTCGCGTTGCCGGTCGTGTTCGAACCGCACCGCAACCGTGTCGAACACGCCCGCGCAAATCTCGGCCAAGGGGCCCGAAGCCGCCTGAAATGCCTGATGCGCCGTGGCCGCCAACCAGGCCGCGCCGCCGCGCGCGCCGACCAGCCCCGGTGGGCCAAGATCGGTCGCGCCGTCGATCACCCAGGCGTGCCGGTCGCCACAGCCCGCGCGATCGTCATTGGGTACGCCGGGCTTGCCGTTGAGGCTTATGGATTGAATCATGTCGAAATGCATAACGCACCGTTTAGAGCGATATGGCGAAAAGTGCCAAGAAGCGTCTTTGGGGTTTTCGCCTTAAATATCGCGACAAAACAAAAAACTTAGATCGGTATGATGTTTCCACTTAAAATCATACCGATCTAGCCCATGGCCCGGCGCCCGCCCGTCAACAAAGGCAACGGTTCGTTTCAAGGCAAGCGACGATCGTCCGGGCACGGACGGGCGCGGCGACTCATGCTATGTGTAATACGGAACCAGAAGGAGGCGGACATGGGTGTCACCGGCGTCGGCGGCTTTTTCTTTCGCGCAAACGATCCTGAGGCCTTGCGCGCCTGGTATGCCGAGAACTTAGGCGTCGGCACCGGGCCTTACGGTATGTGGGACCAGCACGCCGGCCCGACCGTCTTTTCGCCGTTCAAGGCCGATACCGATTATTTTCCCGCCGACCGGCAATACATGCTGAACCTGAGGGTCGATGGCCTCGATGGCCTGTGCGACACGTTGCGCACGGCCGGGATCGAGGTCATAACCAAGCCCGAATGGGACATGCCGGGCGTCGGCCGCTTCGCCCGCATCCACGATCCGGAAGGTAATCCGATCGAATTGTGGGAACCGGAAGCGGCGGAGTGAGGGCAAGGGCCGCAAAAAACGCGTTCGCCGTTTAATTCCCCCTGACTGTGCATCGAATGAGAAACATTCACCTGTTCCAATCTATGAATGGTAGCAAAGTCGTTATTGTCAAAAACTGTCCGGACGGCGTGAATTTATGAGCATTCAGGACGGCAGAATTTTTTTCTTAGGAGCTGGCTTCTCTGCCGGCGGCGGAGTTCCCCTAACAAACACGCTTTTGCCCAAGGCCTCGGAATTTTTTAAGTGGGAAGCTGAGGGGCTGTTCGAAAGAGTAGCGGACTACGCAAATCAAGTGGACGTAAATCTAAACGGCTCACCAGATGCCGAAGATTTTGCTCGCTTATGCACTCACCTGGAGTTTGTAGAACTACGCGAACATGCCGGGGGGGAGCGGTGGAGTTCCGCTGGTTGTCGAGAAAAAGTCGCGCTAAAATTTTTCCTATCCAAAGCAATTGCGCAATCAACACCATACGACCAAGACATTCCGCAGCAATACATTAAATTTGCTCAGGCACTTACATCCGATGATACCGTCGTTACATTTAACTGGGATTTGCTTCTCGAAAGAGCAATTAATCTCGTGGGCAAACAATATTCATATAACTGGGAAGATGGAAAAATCCAAATTACTAAACTCCACGGCTCAATTAATTGGATAAACAATGAACCGCGCTCCTATGGTACAAATCGCAGGAATTTTGAATACGTTCCCATCGGGCTAAAAACCGATATGATTGACAATGAAGTCTACCACTCTAGACTCTTAGAACAAAAAAGTAACTGGTGGAATGTAAGTCCGCTGCTTGGAGAGGTTAGGCCGTTAATTGTTTTGCCGGGATTTGGCAAAGCATATGACGTCCGCACATTATCGACCCTTTGGTATAAAATTGAATTTTTAAACATACACCAAGGTGGGGTATCTATTATTGGTCTTAATGTATCCCAAGATGATTTTATCATGGAGAGTTTATTCCGGTATCTGTTCAGGGGAATTTTCAGCGACGACCGCAGTGTAAGGATTTTGAATCCGGATCAGAACGCCTATTCTCGCTTCGATAGTTTCTGCGATGGATTGAAATTAGATTTCAAATGCGAGCGCTTCGATAGCGACACACTAACTTTTGCTCTGCATACAGATTAACGCGCAGATAAACAGGTCTTGAGGCGGTCTATTGAAATTCATGACAGGCTGATCGTCCCAGCAAATCTAAACTCCATATTACCGCCACTTGCGGCGCGGTATCTTTTATGAGGTCAGATCACCCCCGTGATCTTCAGCGCCACGCCGATATCGTGGTGCGCCGCCTCAGGCAACGTCACGTGCAGCCCCTTGGCGTCCTGGCGGAAGCTCAGCGGTGCGTCGCGGCCCACGGCCTCGACGCGGCGGACGTGGCCCGCCTTGCCCTTGGCCAATGACGCGACCGACACGGAGCCATTGGGCCGCCCAAGCGTAATGGCGTAGAGCGTCTTGCCCTTGGTGGTAAAGCGGATGTCGGCGGCGGTGAATGGCTTCTGCCGCCCTTCGCCAAACATGCCGGCGCCGACCTCGGTCGGGCCTTCGCCGAAGACGCGCCACGGCCGCGTGCCGTAGATAGCCTCGGAAAACCGGCCCATCCATTCGCCGATGCCTTCGACGATGCGGCGCTCTTCGCTGTCGATCGAGCCGTCGCCGCGCACCGGAATGCTCAGCAGCAGGTTGCCGTTCTTGGAGACGATGTCGCACAGGCGGTGAATGACCGCCGCGGCCGGCAGATAGCGCTTTTCTTCATAGACCCTGCGGTTGTAGTGCCAATCACCGATGCAGGTATCGGTCTGCCACGGCTGATCGCTGATGCCGGCTCGGAAGCCGCGTTCGACATCGGCGACGTAGCCGCCGCCCGGCGTGCCCTGTGGCTTGATGTTGATGACGCCGTCCAGCTTACCGTGGCGCTTGATCGAGGCATTGTAGTAATGCGCGGCGATATCGAGCCCCGCCTGCCCCAGCGGCAGGTCGAAATTGTCGAAATAGACCAGGTCCGGATCGTAGCTGTCGATCAGGTCCTTGCAGCGCAGGTACCATTGCCGCGTGAAGGCGGGATTGTTGAGTGGTGCAGCCTCGTTCCAGACGCGGTCGTTTTTCTCGTGCCAGTCATAAGCCTCGGCCTTGGTCTTGATCCCCGCGGGCAGGGGCATGGTCGCCCCGGTATAAAGCTCCTGCGGGTCCAGCCCTTCCCACCACTGGCCCTTGCCATCAATCTTGTAACGGCGCCAGGCGTCGTAGCGCTCGCCGGCGCGCGGACCTTCGGGGTCATACCCATAGGCGGTCTGATACCAGTGCCAGGCGTGCGCCGAATGGTTCGAAACGCCGAACCTCAGGCCGTGCTTGCGCGCAGCCTTGGCCCAGCCGCCGATAATATCCTTCTTCGGCCCGATGCGCGTCGAATTCCAGTCGTGGAACTTCGAAGCGTACATGTCGAAATTGTCGTGGTGGTTGGCCATGGCGACGAAATACTTCGCCCCGGCCCTGGCATAGAGGTCCAACAGACCGTCCGGATCCCAGTTTTCCGCCTTCCAGCGCGGATAGAAGTCCATGAAGCCAAAGTCGGCCGGGTGACCATAGGTCTTCACGTGATGCTCGTAGACCGGGTTGCCCTGCAGGTACATGCTGCGGGCATACCAGTCACCGAACTCAGGCACGCATTGCGGCCCCCAGTGCGCCCACAGGCCGAACTTGGCGTCACGGAACCAGTCGGGCGCGCGGTAATTCGCGGCCAGCGACGCCCAGTCCGGTTTGAACGGTCCGTCCGCAATGTCGGCGAAGCCCGGCTCCGCCAGGTCGGCGGCATGGGCGGACGCGGCGGAAGCGAGCGTAAGGCCCGCCGTCGCCTGCAGGAGGTGGCGTTTGGTCAGCATGATTTCCGTTCCTGTCGGCAATTTATAGCCATATTTAAAAACATGTTTCCTATATGGAAACATGCCTGTCAAGGACCGGCGGGCTTCTCGAACGTCCAGATGCGGATCATGGCGCGGCCGACATGGCGAATCCAGTCGCGATTCAGCCCGGCCAGGGCTTCGCCGCCGAAGACGTCGGTATGGGTGAGCAGCCGCAAGCCCGCTTGGCTCGCAGTTGCACGAATGTCGGCCTCGCTGTGGGCAAAGCTTTGCAGCTTGACGGCCCGACCGTCGCGATCGACAAAGTTTGCTTGCGTTCCGCCAGCGATCCGGTCGGGGTGAATTTCCGAAATGTAGAAGCCGCCGCCGGGCGTGAGCAGGTCCGCGACGCGAGCAAAGAAAACAGCAGGATCGTTGATATGCTCCAGCACCAGCGCGGTCACCACGGCGTCGAATGGCCCCGGCGGCGGCGCCGTCAGGATATCGCCTTCGATCAACGCGACATCGAGGCTGGAAAGCTTCTCCCGCGCCACCGCCAGCATGCCGGGCGACAGGTCGATGCCGGTGACGCGATTGCCTGCCCTGGCCAGCCGGATGGTGTGGCGGCCGGTGCCACAGCCGATATCGAGGACGCGCAGGCCTGATAGATGCGCATAGACCGGCGGAAAATACAGGTCGTCGATGGCAACGGTCGAGTTGACATAGCCGTCATAGAGCTCCGCCCAGCGGTCATAGCTTTCGCGGTTCGTGGTCGAAATGGGAGATTCGGATTGCGTCATGGCAATGGCTCCATAGCACAGGCCGGGCTTACCCGCCGGCCGGTCTGGAGCGTGAATTATGTGACCGGATACCGGACCGCAGCGCCACTGCACGGGGTGTGTTTAGCGGGATGAAGAGTGCCTGTCCATACTGAACTCGCGCGTGCCGGACACTGTCATCAGTATCCGGCACGTCGACAAACATTACATGAAGTACAGGTCGTCCTTGGTTACACTACCGACGATCAGTGCGATATCGATGGCCGCGCCCGCCCCGGTGCCGTCGGCATCCCAGTAGAGCTGCCCCGTGGTGTCGTCCCAAATGAACTGAGCGTCCGTGCCCACCGACGCAGTCCCGATGGTGAACTCCGAAGCCGACAGGGTGTGGCTGGCCGCGAAGCCGTAATCCGCGCCCGTGAACACCAGCCGGTCGGTGTCCTGTTCGAAGTCAGTGATCGTGTCGGTGCCGTTGGCTGCCGCGTCCGAGAAAACGAAGTCATCGGTATCGCCACCGCCGGTCAGGCTGTCATCGCCCACCCCGCCGGTCAGAATGTTGGCACCCGACGTACCGGTGATGGCGTTGTCGAGACCGTTCCCGGTGCCATTAGTTGCACCGCCGGTCAGAATGATGTTTTCGACATCGGCCGTCAGGGAGTAGTCCACCGAAGCGGTTACCGTGTCCGTCCCTTCGCTCGCAGCTTCGACCACCACGTCGCCAGCGTCATCGACGACATAACTGTCGTCGCCATCGCCACCGGTGAGCGTGTCTGCACCTGCGCCGCCATCCAGGACATTGTTGCCGTTGGTGCCGGTAATGGCGTTGTCGAGCGCATTGCCCGTGCCGTTGGCCGCCAACCCCGTCAGGATCAGGTTTTCGACGTTGGCCGTCAGGGCGTAATCCACCGAAGCTGATACCGCATCCGTGCCTTCGCCGGACGCTTCGGTCACCACGTCGCCAGCGTCATCGACGACATAGCTGTCGTCGCCGCCGCCACCGGTTAGCGTGTCCGCACCCGCGCTGCCATCCAGCGTGTCATTGCCGTCCCCGCCCGACAGGCTGTTGTTGCCCGCCGTCCCTATGATGGTGTTGGCCTGGCTGTTGCCCGTGCCGGACAACGCCGCGCCGGTCAGGATCAGGTGTTCGACCTCGGCTGTCAGGCCATAGTCGATGCCGGCTGAGACCGTGTCCGTGCCCTGGCCGGCTATTTCCACGACAACATCGCCGGCATCGTCAACGACGTAAGCGTCATTGCCCGCGCCGCCGCTGAGGCTGTCCGCGCCGACGCCGCCATCGAGACTGTCCTGGCCATTGCCGCCCGAAAGCGTGTCATTGCCATCGCCGCCCGAGAGGCTGTTATTGCCGCCATTGCCTGTCAGCGTGTTGTCGAGGGCGTTGCCGGTCGCCGATGTGTTGCCCGATCCCGACAGGATGACGGTTTCGATATTGGCCGTGGCGGTGTAGCTGATCGACGACGACACCGTATCCGCGCCTTCGCCGAGGGCTTCGACGACAGAGTCCGAAGCGCTGTCGACAGAGTAGAAGTCGTTTCCGAGCCCGCCGATCATGCTGTCGCTGCTTCCGCCACCGTTCAGCGTGTCGTTACCGTCACCGCCGATCAGCGTATCGTTGCCGCCTCCGCCGGACAGACTGTTGTCGCCGCTGTTGCCGGTGAGCGTGTTGGCTTGGCTGTTGCCTGTGCTCGATATATTACCGGAGCCGGTCAGCACGACGTTTTCGACGTTCGCCGCCGCATTGAAGCTGACCGAGGCATGGATCGTATCGGTACCTTCGCTGGCGTTTTCGACCACCACTTCGCCAGCATCATCAACATAATAGGTATCGTTGCCCGCACCACCGTTCAGCGTATCCGCTCCCGCAGCCCCGTCCAGCGTGTTGGCCGAGGCATTGCCGGTGATGGCATTGGCCCCGGCATTGCCGGTGCCGTCGCTGGCCGAACCCAGCAGGGTCAGATGCTCGAAATCGGCCGCGAGGGTGTGGCTCAGGTGGGAGCGGACCATGTCAGTGCCTTCGCCTGCGTTTTCAACGATGACGTCGCTACCGTTGTCGATGACGTAGGTGTCGTCGCCAAGTCCGCCGCTCAGGCTATCCGAGCCCAGGCCACCGTCCAGCGTATCATTGCCGTCACCGCCGTTGAGCGTATTGTCGCCGTCATTGCCGGTGAGGACGTTGTCTGCGCTGTTGCCGGTTCCGGTCAGCGCCGCCGCACCGGTCAGCGTCAGGTTTTCGAAATTGGCGCCCAGGGCGTGCGAGGCATTGATAACGACCGTATCAGTGCCCGCGTTGGAGCCTTCGGTGAAGACATCGCCGGCGTCGTCGACGATATATGTGTCGTCGCCCAGCCCGCCTGTGAGCGTATCGGCACCTGCGCCGCCGTCGAGAATATTATTCCCGCTGTTGCCATTGAGCACATTGCCGTTGTCATTTCCGGTGACATCGATGTTGCCGGAGCCCGTCAGATTCAGCGCTTCGATATTGTCTACGCCGGCCAGCGAATAGGAGGCGGTCGCCTCGATGGTGTCGTTGCCCTCACCCGCCAATTCGGTGACGATATCGCCGGTATTATCGACGCGGTAAAGATCGTCGCCGACTCCGCCAATCAGCGTGTCCACACCGCCGCCGCCATCGACCGTATCGTTGCCGTCATGGCTTGTCAAAACGTTGGCGGCGACATTGCCTACCATGTCGTTGGCGACGCTGTTGCCTGTGCCGTTGATGGTGTCGGCACCCGTCAGGGTCAGGTTTTCGAAGTTGGTCGCCAGGGTCCACGTGATGGAGGAACGGATACGATCGATGCCCTGCCCGGCCGTTTCTGTCAGCAGGTCAGCGATATTATCGACGCCGTACGTGTCATTGCCGGTGCTGCCGGTCAGGGTATCAACGCCGCCACCGCCATCCAGCCAGTCATTGCCGTCATACCCCAGCAGCGAGCTGTTGCCGGAATTGCCGAGGATGACGTTGTCGAGGACGTTACCGTAGCCATGGATATTGGCCGTACCTGTCTGTGTCAGGTTCTCAACATTGGCTTCGAGCGTATACCCCCTGTGGACATACACAAGGTCGGTGCCCCCATTGGGGTCCTCGAAGGTGCGATCGTTGAGATCGACCAAGGTCACATCAACGACAAAGGTGTCGTCACCCAGGCCGCCGTACATTGAGTCATAGCCGGTGCCGCCGTCGATGTAATCGTTGCCGCCGTTGCCAAACAGGAAGTCCCTGTCGCCGCCGTAGCCCATCAATATGTTATTGCCGCTGTTGCCATTAAGCTGGTTGTTGATGGCATTGCCGCTTGCATTGATGTCGGCGGTTCCGAGGAGAGTAATGCGGTCCAGGTTTGCGTCGGCCACAAGACTGAAATAGGTATAGGCGTGGTCTGCGCCCGCGCCACCGATTACCACATCACCAATATTATCGACCATATAGGCATCCTGACCGCCGCCGCCGACCATGGTGTCGGCGCCTTCGCCGCCGTCAAGATCATCGTCCCCGGTCCCACCTTCCAGGCGGTCGGCACCCTCATAGCCGAAAAGTGTGTCGTTTCCTTCGTTGCCGTACAGCGTGTTGTCACCCGACGTTCCGCGCATGATATTGGCCGCCTTGTTGGCATGGCCGACAAGATTACCCGTGCCAGTCAGGATCAGTTCGTCGATATTGTCGCTCAGGTCGTAGGTCACCGATGAATAAACGATATCCCAACCATGGGCTGGCAAGGTTTCCTGAATAACATCGTACCAGGAGTCGACATAATAGACGTCATCCTGCGACAGGCCGATCATGGTATCATCGCCCACGCCGCCGTCCAGCGTATCGGCACCGATATAACCGTGCAGCACATCATTGCCGCCACCACCTGTGATGAGGTTGGCGCCGGAATTGCCGATGATTACGTTAGCGACGGCTGTGCCCGTGATGTCGGCGCTTATGGTATCCGTCGCCGTCAGCGTCAGGTTTTCGATATTGGCGAGGGTGTTCATATCGGTGGAGAATGAGGTGTAGACAGTGTCCGCCCCCTCACCCGCCGCTTCGACGACAACGTCACCGAGATGGTCGATATAGAAGGCATCATTGCCTGTTCCGCCCGTCATCGTATCCGCGCCGGTCCCGCCATACAGGGTGTCGTTGCCCCCGGACCCGATGAGGTTGTCCGCTCCGTCGAGGCCGTACAGCGTGTCATTGTCCGCACCTCCGTCAACAATGTCATCACCTGCATCGCCACTGATGAAGTCGGTTCCGGCCGAGCCCCACAGGGTGTCGTTGCCGCCGCCCGCGTAGATGGTGTCGTTGCCGGCCCCGCCATCAATGGTTTCGTGCGCGACCGTGCCATAGTATTTTTCGGCGCCGCCGCTGACAGTTGTATTGGTGAAGACCTGCTGGTGCACGTCACCCAGTGACTGATAATGCACCCAGGCCGCGACAAAATTGCCGTTCTCGGTCTCGGCAAAGACAGGATGAACCTGACTTCCGGTCAACTGGGTATTGACCAGGGTCTCAAAGCCCACCGTATTCCCGTCAGCGTCGTAACGCTGCATATAGGTGCCGTAGGGCAGGCTGGAGACGACGTCCTGGTTCTTACTGGTCCAACCTATGACGAAACCTCCGTCGGCCAGGGCCGTGACCCGGCCGTAATTCTGGTTTTCTGCCGTGTAGGTATTGACCCGGAACTCTGCTCCCAGCGCGTTGTCGGCCGAGTCGAAACGTTGCGCATAAACACCCAGATCGCTACCGTCCTGCCCGTAGCTGCTCCAGGTGATGACGTAGGTGTCGTTGTTCAGCACCGCGACAAATGGAATCCCCTGATCGCTGGTGGTATAGGTGTTGATACGCCTTTCGGATCCCACCGCAACGCCGCTGGCATTAAACCGCTGGGCATAAACGCCCCAGGTCGAGCCGTCCTGAAGGTAGCTGGCCCAGGTGATGACATAGCTGCCGTCGCTGAAGGCAGCGACGGACTGGTTGGTTTGGGCATTGGCCGTGGTGGTGTTAATTCGGGTCTCCCCTCCGGCCGCAGCGCCCGACAGCTCGTAACGCTGAGCGAAGATGCCGGAGGAATCGACCTGGCCGGTCTGCGCGCCGTTGCCTTCCCAGGTGACGATAAAGCCGTTCGCGCCCAGATCACTGATCTGCAAACCCAGCAGCGGCTCGGTCGTTGCCAGCCCCTGATTGCCGGCTGTAGTCGTGTTGACGCGGAACTCCGAGCCCTGCGTCGTGCCATCCGAATTGAACCGCTGGGCGTAAATCCCTGCCCCTGGCCCGTCCTGACCATTGCTGACCCAGGCAACCACGTAGTCGCCGTCGTCCAGGCGCGCGACCGTCGGCGTCGTCTGCTCACCCGCGGTCGTGGTGTTGACGCGGGTTTCGGCGCCAACCTTGGTTCCGGCATTGTCAAAGCGTTGCTGGTAAATGCCATGGCCGGATCCGTCCTGGCCGCTGCTCTGCCATATGAGCGTATAGCCGCCCCCCGGATGCGTGACGATCTTGTGATCGAACTGGTTGCTTGTCACGTAGGTGTTGGCGGTTGTGACCGCACCGGCCGTATAGGCAGTGACCATTTAAAATTCCCCTGTAAGCAAGCGCGAGCGCTTCATTGCCTCGCCCGTTGGGGAATACGGTAACACCGGTTTGCGACGGTTACTTGCTGAAAATCGCGTTAAGGACGAAGTTTCCACATACAAGTCATGCGGATTGATAACGATCGTTATCCGTGCCTACCTCACCCTCAGTTGCGTGTCCGGCGTGACGCGCCAGACCGTATTGCCGGCGTCATCCGCCACCAAAAGCGCGCCGTCGATATCCTGAGCCACGCCGACCGGCCGGCCGCGCGCCTTGCCGTCGGGCCCTAAAAACCCGGTCAGCACGTCCTGCGGCATGCCCGAAGGCTGGCCGCCCGAAAACGGCACGAATATCACCTTGTAACCCGACGGCGGATTGCGGTTCCACGATCCGTGCTGGCCGACAAAGGCCCCGTTCTTGTAGCCTTCCGACAACAGCCCACCCGTATAGAAGGTCAGGCCCAATGAGGCCGTATGCGCGCCCAAGGCAAAGTCCGGCTTGATGGCGGACGCCACCTTGGCCGGGTCCTGCGGCTTCACCCGCGTATCGACGATCTGGCCATAATAGCTGTAGGGCCAGCCGTAGAACCCGCCCGGCTTCACCGAGGTCATGTAATCGGGCACCAGATCCGAGCCGATCTCGTCGCGCTCATTGACCACGGTCCACAATGCGCCGGTTTCCGGGTTCCACGCCATGCCGACCGGATTGCGCAGGCCGCTGGCGAACAGCCGTGTCGCCCCTGTGGCCGCGTCGATTTCCAGGATCGCGGCGCGGTTGGATTCCGCCGCCATGCCGTTTTCGGCGACGTTGGAGTTCGAGCCCACCGACACATAGAGCTTGCCGCCGTCCTTCGACGCAATCAGCCCCTTGGTCCAGTGATGGTTGATCGGCCCGCCCGGCAGGTCGGCGACCTTGGTGGCCGGACCGGTGATGGCCGTATCGCCTTCGTGATAGGTATAGCGGACAAGGCTGTCGGTATTGGCGACATAGAGCTGGTCGCCGATCAGCGCCATGCCGAACGGCGAGTTGAGATTCTGCAGGAAGACGACCTGAAGCTCGGCCGCGCCGTCGTGATTGGCATCGCGCAAGAGCGTGATACGGTTGGGGCTGCCGCGATTGGAGCCCGCCTTCTTCATCAGCATCTTCATGAAAAAGCCGCGGATGCTGTTGTCTTCCTTTGGCTTGGGCGGGGCGTCGCTTTCGGCCACCAGCACGTCGCCGTTCGGCAGGACATGGAGCCAGCGCGGGTGGGTCAGGTTGCGCGCGAAGGCTTCGACCTGCAGGCCAGGCGCGGGCGTCGGCGCCTGGTCGATCGTCCAGCCGGCGACCTCGGCGATCTTGACCGTCGGCACCAGGGTTTTCACGGGCTTGGGCAGTTTCGGATTGACGCCCATGCCATCTTCGGGACGCAGGGTCGCGGTTTCGCCGCAGCCGGTGAGCACGAGCGCGACACCGAGCAGCAGAAGCTTTTTCATGGGCCGGTTCATGGGGCCTGATCCTATGTAAGCGCCGCCACCTTCGCGTGGCTCATCTCCCTGCATACGTGGCCGCAGCGCTGGCAGATCTCGGCGCAGGCCAGCATTTCCGCACCCCCGACGGTTTCGCAGGAGATGGCGCAGGCGTCGCAGACGTCGGCGCAGGCCAGGCACGTCGCCATGTGCAGCTCAGAGCCGCGCGTCAGGAAGTCGGCGCAGGTCTGGCACATCTGGATGCAGTCGGCCATGATCTTCACATGGGCGGGCGCGGCGTGGGCGCCGCCCATCTGAAGGCAATGATTATAAAGGGTTGTCTGGCACGTGTCGCGGCATTGCCAGCACAGCTCGATACAGGCCCGGGACGCGTTGGGATCGTGATGCATGGCGGGGCCCTCTCACCGGCGGTTTTCCTCCGCGTAGCGTGTTCCGTCATGAGGATACAGTCACAATTGCATGGCTGGCGATAAGAAAGGCGTAAGTGTTCACAGGCGGCCGCCACTGTGCGCTGTGAAAATTTTTCATTCTCCCCGGCCTTGCCCTCTTGAAGACCGGCCGTGACGCTTCCCATATCTTGCCCGAGCGCGGTTTCCGCTCTCATTTGTCCTTCCAAACTCTTGTTCCGATGAGGATTTGCAATGACAGCACAACTTTTCCCCAACTCGCTTTTCGGCAGCACGATCGGCTTCGAACGCCTGAACGACCTGTTCACGCAGCTGAGCCAGGGCGATAATGACGGCTATCCGCCATACGATATCGAAAAGGCCGGAGACGACCAGTACCGCATCACCATCGCCGTCGCCGGCTTCAGCGAGGCAGAACTCCAGCTCAGCGCCAAGGACGACGAACTGGTCGTCACCGGCCGCAAGGAGACGTCGAACGACAACGGCACCTACCTGCATCGCGGCATCGCCGCCCGCCAGTTCGAGCGCCATTTCCGTCTGGCCAGCTATATGGTCGTCAAAGGCGCGGAACTGAAGGATGGCCTGCTGCGCATCGACCTGGCCCGCGAGCTGCCGGAGACGCTAAAGCCGCGCCGCATCGAAATCCGGTCCGGCGAAAATGGCCTGGCCGCGCCGGAACGGCAGAAGAAGCTGGCCTGACGTTCACCCCGTCTTGATGACCTGTTTCAATAAGGAGGTTCATGTCATGGACATCAAGAAACTCAATCCGTGGAACTGGTTCAGCCGTGAAGAACCGGCACACCACAATCTTCCGGTCACGGCTTCGCAAAACGCGGTCGCGATCCATCCCGCCGATGCGATGACGCGCTTTCATCAGGAGCTGGACCAAAGCTTCGCCAACCTGTTCCGCAATTTCGGCATGGGGCCGCTTGCCGCCTGGCCAGACGCCGTGGGCGCTGGTACGTGGCGGCCATCGGTCGATGTCGTCTCGCGCGACAAGGACTATGTCGTCAGCGTCGAAGTCCCCGGCGCCGACGCGCAGGACGTCCATCTGGAAGTGACGCCCGACGGCGCCTTGATCGTCAGCGGCGAGAAGCGGCAGGAGAATAGCAGCAAGGATGGCGGCGTCCACCGCATCGAACGGTCGTACGGCGCCTTCCGGCGGGTATTGTCCTTGCCGGATGACATCGACCGCGACGCCATTGATGCCCAGTTCCGGGATGGTGTTCTGACCATCACCTGCCCGAAGACCGCCGTGGCGACTACGCCCGGCCGCAAGATCGACATCCGCAAGGCGGCGTAAGCCTATGGACGGTTCAAAAGGTGGTCATCATGAGCGAAACCGCAACCGATATCCGCACAACCGATCCGCAGGTGGCGGACACCGGCGAATCCGCCGCGTCCGCCCAACCCGCCTTTACGCCGTCCGGTCGCGCCACGTTCCGCCGCAGCGTTCTCTTGACACCTGAGGAAGAACGGGTCTGCGACATGGCAACGGATTAAGGCCGGCACATTGTCGAAACTTGGCGAAGCCGGCGCCCCGGCTTCGCCTCTTACGCCACCCTGAGCAGCCTCGCCGCCGGGCCGTTGTCCTGCCAGCGCAGCGCCGGCACCGCGTCCAGCATCGGCCGCAGTTGCGCCAGCGAGGCCGGCTTGACCATATAGCCCGCCGCGCCCAGCCTACGCGCCTGTTCCTGGTCGCTGTCCTGGGTCGAGCCCGTGCACATCACCACCGTCATGTCGGCGAAGTCGCCTTCGCGGCGCAGGGCCTCCAGCGTCTCGAAGCCGTCCATGCCCGGCATGTTGATATCAAGCAGGATCAGGTCGAAGCGCTCACCGCTCACCCGCGCCTTGCGCAGCACATCCAGCGCCTCGCGGCCCGAGCGCGCCACGGTCAGGTCGAACTCGGCCTTGTCGCGGTCGCGCAAAAGGACGCGTGTCAGTTCGATATCGGCTTCGCGGTCGTCGACCAGCAGCACATGCGCCAGGCCCGCGGCCTGTCCCGCCGGAGCGGCGCTCTTTACCGCGCGCGCGCCCGCCGCGCGCGCCGTATCGGCCGCCTTGGGAAGGGTAAAATGGAAGGTCGCGCCCTCGCCTTCACGGCTTTCGCACCAGATGCGGCCACCGTGCATGGCGATGATTTTGGCGCAGATGGCCAGGCCGAGGCCCGCGCCCTCCTCGCTGAGCCTCAGGCGCTTGAACGGCTGGAAGATGCGCTGCAGGTCGCTTTCCGCGATCCCCGGCCCGTTGTCGGCGACGGTGAAATGCCAGTGCGCGCCGTCGTCCTTCGCATTGATGCGGACACGGGCTGGGCCGTTCGCATGCTTGATGGCATTGCCGATCAGGTTCTGAAAGACCTGGAGCAGCTGCGCGGCATTGGCGTCCACGGTCGGCAGCGGACCGGCCTCGATCGTCGCGCCGGACGATGTGATGAGCTGGCGCAGGCTGTCCTGGGCGCCGCTGAGGACGTCTCCAGCATCCGTCGCCGCCTTGACGGCGCGTGACGGGTCGTGCAGCCGCGTGTAGGAATAGACCGTTTCGACCAGCATGCCCATGCGGTCGGCGGCCTTGCGGATAAAGTCGAAATAGAGCGGCCCGCTGTCGCCGACATCGCCTTCGGCGATCAGGTCGGAAAAGGCCCGCACCGTGCGCACCGGCTCCTTCAGGTCGTGCGCCAGGGCGTGGGTGAAGACCTCAAGCGATTCATGCTGCTGCTGGATGCGGGCGCTCTGGGTCTCCAGCATGCCCACCTTCTGGCGCAGCTCCTCGATCAGCCGGACGTTTTCCAGCGCCACCGAGGTGGTGTTCGCCAGGGCCTGCAGCACCCGCAACTGCTCATCAGTCGGATGGTAGTTGGTCGCCCAGTAATTGCCGATGGCGCCCACCGGCGACTCCGTGCGGATCGGCACCATGGCCAGGGACTTCACGAAGGTCGGGCGGTAGGCCTCGGCCGGCACGCGCGCGTCATTATAGATGTCTTCGATGACCACGGATTGCGCGTGGTTCATCACCCAGCCCGAGACGCACATCTCCATCGGAAAGCGCTTGCCCTTCCACAAGGGCGCGATGGCGTTCTCGTCGGCATAGTAGCACTGATCGCCATCCCTGAGCACGAAGGTCGCCCCGTCGGCGCCGGTCAGCTCACGCGCGGCATCGCGGGCGATTCGCGTTATGGTGGCAACATCGCGCGCCTGCGACAGCGCCTGGACGACGCCAACCAGGCGTTCCATCGCCTCAAGATAGGTCGGAAACCGTTGTTTTTCTTCACCCGCCTGGGTGTGCTGGCCGGACAAGGAGGTGGTCATGCGAGGAATCCCTAACCTGCTGCCAAAGAACGCCGGCAGTCCGCACTACCTGTACTATGAATTGAGTGAACGAAAATCTAATAACAATTTTGTGCCTTAAAGCTTTGGTCACACGGCCTTTCTACACTCTGGCGAACCAGTTCCGGGGGAGTGCCATGATCACGGTGTTTCATACGACGGGTGGAAGGGTTGCCGAACTGCAACTCGACCCGACGCATAATGTGCCGGACGAACCCATGTGGATCGACCTGCTCAACCCGACCAATGACGAACTGCGCCTCCTGCCCCAGACGCTGAACCTGGCCCTGCCCAGCCGCGAGGAGATCTGGCGCAACCATGCGCTTAACCGCATGTACACGCGCGACGGCACCTCCTACATGACCGCGGCGCTGACCGTCGGCGGTGAAGGACAGCCAAAAACCTCCACGGTCACCTTCATCCTGACGCCGGATTTCCTCATCACCATCCGCGATATCGATCCGGAGCCCTTCCTGAGCTTTCAGCAGGACCTGCTTTTGAACGGCAAGCGCTTCCGCACCAGCGCCGATGTCCTGGAAGGCCTGCTGGAAGAGGTGATCCTGCGCGTCGCCGCCGACCACGCCCAGGTCGTCCAGGGGCTGGACGGCCTGTCGCGGCGCATCTTCGCCGATCACGCGTTCGACGGCCGCAAGGGCAATCCGTCGCTGATCATGGGCGGGGTGCTGAAGGAACTGGGCCACATCGCCGACCTCAATTCCAAGATCAACGAAAGCACGCACAGCCTGATGCGCCTGCTGACCTATATCCGCGAAGACCACAGCCCGGACAATGCCGCCATCTGCCATGATGCCGCCCGCCTGATCAAGGACGCGAAGTCGCTGGCCGACCAGTCGGCGTTCCTGAACGACAAGATCAATTTCCAGCTCGAAAGCGCGCTCGGCATGATCAATGTCGAACAGAACCTGATCGCCAAGATCTTCTCGGTGGTGGCGCTGATTTTCCTGCCGCCGACTCTTGTGGCGGGCTTCTACGGCATGAACTTCGCCCATATGCCCGAGCTGACCTGGGCATACGGCTATCCCATGGCGATCATCCTGATGGCGCTGTTCGCCGTGCTGCCGTATGTGTACTTCCGGCATAAGCGGTGGCTATAAGTCGCACATGAACCGCTTATGTCCGTAGCGCCTTACCATGCCACGGCCTTACGTATCAGGCGCTATCCTCAACTGCCGCCACGCAGTCCCAGGAGGATGAAATGCCAGACAACAACTTCCAGAACCAAGGTCAGGGCCAGTCGCAAGGTCAGCAGGGCGACCTCGGGAACGACGCCATCGACAAGGGTATCGATACCGAAAACGACGGCGATATGGGCACGGGCAACGATGTCGTCGGCGTCGATGGCAGCGTGCTGAACCCGGACGGCTCGCCGGAAGGCACCGATCTGAACGGAAATGAAGACCTTACGCCCAACGTCGAAGCCGAAGACGACCCGCAAGCCAACCGAAACGAGCAGGCCGCGACCTGACCGACCAAACCACCATTAAAGAAGGCGCACTCCGGTGCGCCTTTTCGTTTACCACGGACGACAAATGACGCCACACGACCAGTTCGCCAGCGATCTTGAAGCCATCCTCGAAAGCATCAAACAGCAACGCATGGAGCTGATGAACGGCAGCTATGACAAAGAGACGCGCGCGCTCGTCTGCGAGCGCCTTCGCTATCTGGCCAATGAGGCGAAAACGCTCCTTACGGAACTGGACCGGATCGACGAGGCGGCGAAGTAGCGGCACTGCGCAGCACATCACTGATGATACGCGCCGCTGGCCCAGGCGCATAATCGCCGCGGTGCGCAAGATATGCGGTGAGCATGCTTTCGCCGCCTGCCCCCAGTGCCGGAGCGTCCAGCCTTACCAGCCGTCCCGCCGCCAAATCCGCTTCGATCAGCCACAGTGGCAACCGCCCCCAACCAACGCCTTCGACAATAAGGGCGTGTTTGGCGGCCTGGCTCTGGACGCGCCACGTTTCCGGCGACAGCACGCCATAATCGCTGCCTTCGCTCCAGGTCGTGGGATCGCTGATGACGATCTGCAGATGGCCGGCCATGTCGGCGACCGTCACCGCCGCCTTGCCAAACCGGACCGAAACGTCGATAACCTGCTGGTACAAAAGAGAGAGAAACAGCAAAGACAATGGGTGTCTTTATTATCGACGTTGAGTCCGACGGCCCGGCCGCCGGCATATATTCCATGGTATCCATCGGCATCGTAAAGCTTGACCGGGACCTGAAAACCACCTTCACAGCGCGGTTCGCGCCGATATCCGAGCGTTGGATTCCCGAAGCCCTGGCCATATCGGGCATCACGCGCGAACAGCATCTGGCCCGATGCTGAGATCGGTACGCGCGCCATGATCGCTTTCCTGGCTGAGCATTCCACCGACCGGCCGTCCTTTGTGTCGGACAATCCAGCCTTCGATTTCCAGTGGCCGAGCCATTACTGCGCCCGCATCGATGCGCCTAACCCGTTCGGTCATTCGGGCCGGCGGATAGGCGACCTCTATGCGGGCCTGACGCGCAAATGGTCGGCAGCTTCCGACTGGAAGAAGTTCCGCAAGACCGCCCATACCCACGATCCGGTCGATGATGCCTTAGGCAATGCCGAGGCACTGATCTATCTGGCGGATCATTACGGCCTGAAAATCAAGGGGCTGTCCTAGCCTATCGCTGTGCGGAACGTCCCCTGCTCGCCGTAGTCTGGGAGGGCATTCGTGTGACTTCAGACACCATGGCG
The DNA here is from genome assembly GCF_017875235.1 of Asticcacaulis solisilvae. Taxonomy (GTDB): domain Bacteria; phylum Pseudomonadota; class Alphaproteobacteria; order Caulobacterales; family Caulobacteraceae; genus Asticcacaulis; species Asticcacaulis solisilvae_A. The sequence continues at coordinate 102,172 of NZ_JAGGMI010000003.1, forward strand.
AGCCAGCATCCACACCGCCATGGCGACCATCATAAGGTTTTCGGTCAGCGACACGAAGCCAAGCGGCACATTGCTGTCGCCGCCGACGCAGGCGCATTTCAGCTCGCGCCTGTCGATATAGACAGCCTTATAGACCGACGCGGCGCCGATGGTGCCGATGACCAGCGCCACCGGGATCGACAGCCAGTTGAGCACGCCGGCGATCATCAGCACGCCCGCGCCAAATTCCGCGAACGGATAGATATAGCCGTAGGGCACCCAGCGTTTGGCCAGCAGGTCGTAGTTCAGGAACATGGTCGAGAACTTTTCGACATTCTGCAGCTTCAGCACCGCCAGCACGACCATGGTGAAGGCGATGAACAGCTCGGCGGCGTGGAGCGTCAGCGGCGCTCCGCCAAGGAGGTAGCTGACCGCCATGGCCATCAGCGCCGTGCCGGCGAATACCGCCAGCACCGGCGTATAGCTGGGCGTCTTCGGGTCGGGCACCTTTTGGCCGAAATGACGGCGCAGGTCGTCATAACCGCCGATGCGCCGGCCATCGATAAAGACCTGTGGCGTCGTGGCGACACCGTGCTCAGCCTTGAACGCGTCGGTCTCCCCGCGCGTTGTCAGCCAGTGGTCGTTGACCGCAAAGCCTTTGGATTTCAGCAGGTGCAGGGCCTTCAGGCCATAGGGGCAGGTGTGGCTGGCCATCACCATGCGATGGATTTCAGCGGTTTTTGGGGGCTGGGTCATGGGTGCAATCCTCTCGATTGCTCCCTATATGGGGTCTGTACCATAGTACGGAGTCAAGCCTGTGGATCACAATATGACGATCGGCGCCCTGGCGCGCGAAGGCGGCGTGGGGGTCGAGACCGTGCGCTACTACCAAAGGCGCGGCCTGCTGGACACGCCCGATCGCAGCGGCGGCAACGCCCTGTCGGGCGGGGTGCGGCGCTATGGCCCGGGCGACCTGCGCCGCCTGCGCTTTATCCGTCAGGCGCAGGCCTCGGGCTTTACGCTCGAGGAAATAGGCGAATTGCTGGCGTTGGACGCGGGACATGACCGGCCGCGCGCCCAGGCCTTGGCAACCGCGCGCATCAAGGCGCTGGACGCCAAAATCGCGGAGTTACAGGCGGCGCGGACGGCGTTGCAGAAGCTGGCGCAGGACTGCGCGCATTCCGACGGCCCCTGCCCGATCATTTCAGCGTTTGAGGCCTAGGCGCGCATGCCCATCGCCGGCGGAAAGACACCATCGGGTGGCGTTTCCACCGGCACCGGCGCGTAGTGGGCGAATCCCGAGACGTAACGGGCGCGGCCACCGGACATGGCTGTCAGGACGTTGCGGTACCCAAGCAGGCCAGCCAGGGGAATCTCGGCGAGGATGTCCATGGCGCCCCCGCGCATGGGCTTGTCTCGCACCACGCCGCGACGGTCGCCAAGATCGGCGATGATCGCAGGCAGGCAATCCGGTGGCGCTTGGATCCTGACCGTCATGATAGGTTCGAGCAATGCCACCACGTCCTTGTCGCGCAATTTTTCGAAGGCTTCACGTGCCGCGATCTCGAAGGCCTCAGGCGACGAGTCCAGATCGTGATAGGCGCCGTCGAACAGCGTCGCCTTGAATGCGACCACCGGAAAGCCAGCGATCAGCCCGTCATAGCGGGCGGCGTCCAGCCCCTTGAAAACCGCCGGGATATAATCTCCGGGCACCGCTCCGCGCATGATGGCATTTTCGAACGTGAAGCCGGTGCCAGTCTTGCACGGTTCGAAAGCCAGCACGACGCGGGCGAATACGCCTCCGCCACCGATAAGCTTCCTGTAGGTGTGATCGATGACAATCCGGCGCGTAAGGGTCTCACGATAGGCGACCTGCGGCGCACCAAAATCGGCTTCGACCTTGCCCTGCCCCTTCAGTGCCGTGATTACCCGGTCGAGGTCCGCTTCGTCATCGCCTTCGAGGACCGCCTCGCCAGTCTGGTCGTCCAGAGCGAGGAAAAAGCTCGCCTCCACGTCCAGCCTTACCTTCAGCACCTCCGCCAGTTTTTCCGCATCCGCAGGTGATTTCGGCCGGATCGTTACGGTCAGCAATGGCCAGACGAAGGCGTCCAGGGTCGGTTCGAGCGGGATTTCGGTCATGTCCGTTCTCCGGTTTCCTGTCGGCAAGGAATTAGCCGCCCCTCATGCATCACAAGGATATAGCACCTGCTGCCGCTTTTTCGCGACTCAAAGCATGATAAGGCGGCATGGACTATTACTACGCCCATATCGACACGCCCGTGGGCCGGGCGGCGCTCACCGCCAATAGTGACGGCGCATTGGTCGAATTCTACTTCCTCAATGAGGACAGTCTTAAACCGAAATTGGGCGTGCCGGGCGTGGCTGTGCTTGCGCCCGACCGCTTGCGCGATGCCGAACACCAGATAACCGAATATTTCGCCGGCAAGCGCAGGACGTTTGATTTGCCGGTTAAACCTGCGGGCACACTTTTCCAGCAGAAGGTGTGGCGGGCCCTGTGCGACATTCCGTTCGGCCAAACCATCTCCTATCAGCAGTTGGCGATCACCGTCGGCGACATCAACGCCATGCGCGCGGTGGGCGCCGCCAACGGCAAAAACCCGGTGTCCCTGGTCATTCCGTGCCACCGCGTCATCGGCAAGAACGGCAGCCTGACCGGCTATGGCGGTGGTCTGCCGCTCAAGAAATGGCTGCTGGCATTTGAATCGCCGCAATCCACCTTGTTGTAGCTGCGGCAATTTAGCCGTCGTAAAACGCATCTGGCTGGCTTAGAAGGTGTCAACGACATCGGGGCCGATCATGTTGAAATCCTGGAAAGCCGTTTGTTTCCTGCCCGTCCTGGCCTTAACCGCCTGTGGGCCGCGCGGCGCCGACAATGACGGCGGCGAAGCGATCCAGCTGGCCGCGCCCATCGTCTATACGGACGCCGAAAAGGCCGAAATCCTGAAGACGTTTCCCGCGCCCTACGACACCGCCGACCTCGCCGCCGGCGAAAAGCAGTTCAACAAGTGCCGCGCCTGCCATACCATCACGCCCGACGGCATGAACATGTCCGGCCCGCACCTGTTCGGCGTCTTTGGCCGCAAGGCCGCGACGGCAGCGGGCTATCCCTATTCCGAAGCCATGCGCAAGCATGCGGTGGTGTGGGATTATGCGACTTTGGACACTTTCCTCACGGCGCCTCAGGCGACGGTCAAGGGCACCAAGATGGGCTATCCTGGCATCAAGGACGACACCGACCGCCGCAACCTGATCGCCTATATCCGGCTGATGTCCGCGCCGAAGGCAGGCGCTCCGGTGTCCGCCGAGAGCGCTTCGGCTGCGGAATAGTTTGTCCACAGCCTCAAAATCCAGCCTGGATCTGCCGGGCAACCGCCGGATAAGCGCCGTATGATCACGCCTTCGGCTTTGGTGGGTCGCGCTCGAAAATGTCCTCGATCTTGCAACCGAACGCATCGGCGATGGCAAAGGCCAGCGACAGCGAAGGGTCGAAGTGGCCATTCTCAATCGAGATGATGGAGTTGCGGGAGACGCCGACCTGTGCCGCCAGTTCCGCCTGGCTCCATCGGCGCTCCGCGCGCAGCACCCGGATCCTGTTTTTCATGCGAGGTCGCGGGGGCCGCGCGACTTCCAGGCCGTCCACGCGACGCTGAGCACGGCGGTGCAGACGAGCTGCGCGACAACCGTCGCCATGAAGCCAAAGGTAAACGTAATCAGCACCAGCGTCGGGTCCGGATCCGGCACCTTGGTCCAGCTCGCAACCCAGACGGTGATCAGATCCCGGATGGGCGGCACGGCAAGAAGCAGCGCCACGAGGCTTGCGCCGGCGGTCCAGCCCCATTGGCTGGAAAAGCGCGCATTGCTCCGGTTCCATTCGTCGACGCCGCGGTCGTGGAGAATGGCAAGGATAAAGCTGGCCACGACCGTAAGCGCCGCGGCAATGCCCGTGAGCAGGAACACCACTGCGTCCGGTTGCTCGGCGAGCCACGGCATGGTTGCGACAACGCAGATCGGCGGAATGATCATAAGCCCGAAAAGCAGCGCCTTGGGCAAACTGGATTGGCGTTGGGTAGACATTCGCGTGCCTCCTGAATGATGGCGCCCTGAAACAGGATCGCACAGTATGTTTGGCATAATGCAAAGTTAACTTTGCATATTGGAGAAAGACTGTCAAGCGGTGTGCAGGACCTATGATGCAGTCCGGCAGGCAGCAGGCACTATGATGCGCTACTTATCGACTGAAGGGAGCACTCCAGTGGCAAGCGAGCGCGTGCCGGAGTGCAGTGAAATTTTAGACCGCGTACCCCGGCATTTCGCGGTCCAGCCGCCGGATCAGACCCGGCCAGACCAGCACACCGACAAAGCCCACGCCCGCGGCCAATGGCGCGACCTTGTCCTGCACCTCTTGTCCGACTTCCAGCACACGGTCACGGCCGGCGCTCAGGGCCGCGATCTGCTGGCGGCAGGCCTGTTCGAGGAAATAGATGGCGGTGAACGCTTCTCCCGCCGTCCCGCCCCAGGCCAGCGCGCCATGATTGCGTAGCATCAGGAAGCGCTTTGTGCCGATATCGGCCACCAGCCGCTCGCGCTCATCCAGTTCCAGCGCCACCCCTTCATAGTCGTGATAGGCCAGTTGCGGCCGGATCAGCAGCGCGTTCTGGGTCAGCGGCAACAGGCCTTCGGTCTGCGCCGACACGCCGGTCATGGCGTCAGTGTGCAGGTGAATGACGCAGTGCGCGTCCTTGATGGCGCCGTGAATGGCGCTGTGGATCGTGAAGCCCGCCGGATTGACCATGGCGCCTGAGCCATCGACCACGCGGCCATCGCCGTCGATCTTGACCAGGCTTGATGCCGTCATCTCGGCGAAGAAGACGCCGTAGGGATTGATCAGGAAGTGGTCGGTCTCGGACGGCGCAAAGCTGCCGTCGGCCTGTTTGACCAGCGAATCCCTGGCCGGCACGCGCGACGAAATGTGGGTGAAGATCAGATCGTCCCAGCCATAGAGCGCCACGGCCCGATAGAGCGCCGCCAGGTCGCAGCGCAGCTTCCATTCGGCTTCGGACACGCCGGGGCGCGTGGGGGTCTGGGTATCGGGCATGGCGTTTCCTTTTTTGGCATTAGGCGCGCGATTTTACCCCCGCGCAAATCATTTCTGCGCGTAAATCCTTTTGACGTAAGGGAAGGCGGGCTCTCTTCTTATACCTATCCGCGCTACGGGGAGGTATAGTTTGCCTTAGTTCACCGGCGTCACGAACAGGCGGCCTTCCTGGACCTCATCGATGACCACGCGGTCGGCCTTTTTGAGCACGGCGTCCCCTGCCCCCGCCTTGAGCACGGCCGGCCACTCGACACCTTCGAAGCTGACCCGGCCGGTGCGCTCACCGCCCGCGACGATTTCGAAGCCGCTCAACACCTCAGCCTGCTTGCCCAGCAGCCGGTCATTGGGCGCATTGACGTCGGGCCCGGCACCGGGGACCTTCATGAACTTGCGCGTCATCAGCGACATGACGAGGCTTAAAGTGGCAAAGGTGATGACCTGCGCGACGATGCCGAACGGCAGGCCGGTCAGGCAGACGACCGCCACCACGCCGGCCGAGGCCGCCGACCACAGAAGCCATTGCGTGCCTAAGAACACCTCGACGCCCAGCAGCAGGATGCCCAGGGTCAGCCAGATCCAGAAGGCCTGGGTGCCCATCGGTCCCATCAGGAAGATCGTGACCATATCCATCTCGGGTCTCCCGTCAGGTCGTCGGAACGCTGGTCTTGCGCGGCGGCTGGGCCGGCTGCAGTTTCGGTCCGCCGCTGCCCCCCGATTGGATCAGTTCGGTGACGCCGGTAATGGCGCCGGCCAATGACGACAGGTCGGCCGGCACGATCAGCGTCTTGGTGTTGTTCGACTCGGCGAACTTGCCGAAGGCCTCGACGTATTTCTGCGCCACGAAGTAGTTGATGGCGTTGACGTCGCCCTTGGCGATGGCCTGCGACACCAGGTCGGTGGCGGTCGCCTCGGCCTGGGCGGCGCGTTCGCGGGCTTCGGCGTCTCTAAAGGCGGCTTCGCGGCGGCCTTCGGCTTCGAGGACAGTCGCCTGCTTCAGCCCCTCGGCGCGGGCGATCGCCGCCTGCTTTTCGCCGTCGGCCTCGATGATCAGGGCGCGGCGCTCGCGCTCGGCCTTCATCTGGCGCGCCATGGCGTCGGTGATATCCGCCGGCGGCTTGAGGTCCTTGATCTCGATGCGGTTGACCTTGATGCCCCACGGCGAGGTGGCGTGGTCGATGACGTTCAGGAGGCGCGAATTGATCGAGTCGCGCTGCGACAGCACCTCGTCCAGTTCCATCGAACCTACGACGGTGCGCAGGTTGGTCATGGCCAGTTGAGTGATGGCGTTGTCGAGATTGTCGACGCGATAGGCGGCTTCGGCGGCGTTCATCACCTGGACGAAGACGATGCCGTCGACGCGGACATTGACGTTGTCCTTGGTGATCACGTCCTGCTGCGGCACGTCGAAAACGCGCTCCATCATGTTGACGCGGCGGCCTATGGTTTCGATGAAAGGCGTCAGGAAGCTGATGCCGGGCTTGAGCGTGCGCATGTAGCGGCCGAACCGCTCGACGGTGAATTCGTAGCCCTGCGGCACGATCTTCACGATCGAAAAGACGATAAACAGCGCCAGGACGAACAGGATACCGATGAAAATGCTGACAACCATCTTTAGCCCCCGTAAACGGCCACGGGTCTGATGCCCGTCCGTGCCCGGATTATAACGGGAATCGGGACGCAGGCCACGATGATTTTCGTGTGGAGGACTGCACGCGACAGCGGCATAGTCACACGCACCGCGCAATACCCCTCCACCGCCTTCGGCGGTTCTCCTTCCTGTGCGCAGCATGGGGTATAGCGCCAGCGAAAGTATAGCTTTCGCCAGCGCCGTCTTAGCTCCGCCACATGTTAGAGGAAACCGACTACGCCGTCTTCGCCATCGGCGCGGGCGCCGCGCCCTGCTCCGTATCGATATGCAGCAGCGAGGTCACCGTATCGATCAGCTTGTCCATGATGATCGGCTTGGAGATGTGCGCGTCCATGCCCGCCGCCAGGCAGGCGTCGATCTGCTCGGGCATGGCGTCAGCCGTCAGCGCGACAATCGGCACGTGATGGCCGGCCGCTTCAGTCTCGCGGAACAGCCGCGTGGCGTCGATCCCGCCCAGGCGCGGCATGTTGATGTCCATCAAGACCAGGTCGAAGTTTTCCATGTGGGCGTCCAGCGCCTCCTGGCCGTCGACCGCCTCGGTGATCTCGAAGCCGAACGGCTCCAGGAACAGGCGAGCGACCTTGCGGTTCACCGGGTGGTCGTCGACCAGCAGGATGCGGTAGCCGCGCGTGTGGTCCGACTGGGCTTCCGGCTCAGGCTCGGGCGCGCGGGCCGGCGTGTTGACGACCTCGCCGGCGTGGAATGTCATGACGAAGATCGAGCCCACGCCCTCCTCGCTGGTGACGCTGAGCGTGCCCTGCATCAGTTCGGTCAGGCGGCGGCTGATGCTGAGGCCCAAGCCCGATCCGCCATACTTGCGCGCCGTGCCGGCGTCGGCCTGGGCATAGGCTTCGAACAGCTTGTCGACCGTGGCGCGGCTCATGCCGATGCCGGTGTCGCGAACCTCGACGCGCACCAGGTAACCCGGGCGGTCCTCATATGGCGTGGCCGAGGCGACGACACGGATCGTCCCGCGTTCGGTGAACTTGGTGGCGTTGGACACCAGGTTCGACAGGCACTGATAGACGCGCAGCACGTCGAACATCATCGGCGCCTGCGCGCTGTCGTCGATGTCGTAGCGCAGCGCCACCGGCTTGTCCTCGACGGTCGGGATATAGGTGTTGATGACGCGCTCGATCATGTCCTTCATCGATGCGGCCGTCGGCGCCAGCTCGACCTTGCCGGCCTCGATGCGCGACATGTCGAGCACGTCATTGAGCAGGACCATCAGGGTCTCGCCCGACTCGATCAGGATATCGACCTGGCCGTGCTGCTCGTCGTTGAGCTTGCCCTTGCGCAGGGCCTGGGCCATGCCCAGCACGCCATTCAGCGGCGTGCGCAGTTCATGGCTCATCACCGCCAGGAAGCGCGACTTGGCAGCATTGGCGGCCTGGGCATGTTCGTGGGCGTCCCTGAGCTGCCATTGCATGCGGCGCATGCGCATGACCCAGACGATGCTGACCGCGGCCAGCGCCGTCAGCAGCAGGCCGATGGCCACCGCAAGCACCAGCATGATCCGCTGCATCTCGACCTGCTTGTTGAGCAGGCGGCTTTCGGCGGTCTTGCTGTCGAGCTGCTTGCGCAGGGTGCGGTACATGTCCTGGATCGCGGCGATGCGGCGCTGATCGGCCTGGCGCTGCATCGGCAGGGTCAGGTCGCCGAGCGCCTGGAAGGCCGCATCCGAATGCCCCTCCGCCGACTTCAGATAGGCTTCGATGTAACGCGTGAACAGCGGATCCGGCGAGATCATGGTTGCCGGCAAGGCATTCAGACGATCCAGCGACTGACGCGCCTGAAGGACGCGGCCCTCGCGGGCATAGGCCTTTGTGAGAAGCCTGAGCTGAAAGGCATCATAGCCCGTGGCGATCAGGCCCCGCGCCACCGATGTGCCGCTCAGGCAATCGATCACGGCGCGGTAATGTTCGGCCTTGTCCTCGACGATCGCGCACAGCTGCTGGCTCCACGGCTTCAGCTCGCTAATATCGTGTTTTGCCACTTCGTCAGCATAAAGCTTCTGCAGTGACGATGCGAGGGTGATGTTGTTGTCCTGCGCCGCGAAGTAGGCCAGGTCGTAGACCAGGTCTATCTGCTGCTGATAAAAGGCGTTGTGTTGCGCCAGCCGCGCCGCTGCGAGCATGTGGGACGCGTATGCGGTGTTGTCGCCGACCCGGAGCATGTTGTAGGCCATGGCCTGCTGCGCGGCCATCATCAGGCCCTGCGCCTTGCTGCCCTCGCTCGGGAGGCGCAGGACAAGGGCGTCGCCAACATCGATGGCTTCGGCCCAGTTGCCCTGATATTGCAGCGTCCGCTGGCGCTCCAGCATGACGATATTTTGCAAGGCGACACTGGAGGCCGATTGATAGTCCCGCCAGTCGGCGTCCTTCAGCAGCGTATAGCCGCCGATCTCGTTCTGGTAGGCCTGGTACATGAACCGCGCCAGCAGGTCGAGGCGGCTGTCGCGCTCCTTTTGCGCCAGACCCAGCAGGCGATTGTGCCAGGCCTGCATCTTGGCTTCGTTCTGGAAGGTCTTATAAGCGAAAAGGACGCGCCACAGGGCATAGAGGCGCTCATCGCCCGACATGCTCATGGCCTTGACGCCATAGTTTTCGATTTCGTTTTCGCTGTAGGCAAAAGGCAGGCTGGCGACCTGGGCCTGGATGCCATTCAGACTCTGCACATAAGCCTGGCTGTCCTCCGCGACCACGGGAGCAGCATGTACCTGTGCTGGCTGCGCCACGCAGAGTCCAACCGCCAGTGGCAGTATAAAACCGCGTAAACCCTTCACCCAACCACCGTCTCTATATGAGCGACTCATGTCGCCTCCTGAGTACCATCAGGGGCGTGTTAAATCACAAAGACATTAGGATTGGCTTAAACCGCGTCGGGACTTCCGGATTTCCGGAGATAAAGTGACGGGTAAGAGCAAATGCGTCTTACCCGTTGGGCATTACTTACCAGCCACCGCAGGCCTTCACGGTGCAGACCGGCGGAACGGCAGCAGCTTGACCAGCAGCCGCGGCGACACCCAGGACGGAAACCAGAGCGGCGACCGTGATAACAAACTTCTTCATGACTGTACTCCTGATAATAGACTCACCAAAACCCGGAGGTTCAACTTGCTGTTGACCTCCTTCTTTCCTTGCGGACGCCAATTCCCAATGCCGGCCGAGGCCGTTGTCATAAAAAATTCGCACCGAATGGTAACCTTAAGCAAAGGTTTGCATATATGGTTACCATTAACGGAACTTTAACCACAAAATAAAAAATCCATCAAGACGAGAATCTGAATCGGTGTAAAAATTTGCGTGAGGCGGGGCGGGACACGAATTCTGTTGCAGAATGAACCACTCGCCCGGCTGAAAATTGCCGTCAGGACATATCGCGCGTTCGGCGAATTATGGTCCGCGATTTTTGCAAAACATCAATGATATCATCGCGGCTGACCGTTAACAGCGCATCATTAATGGGAACGAAGCGCGCCTCGTCGGCGTCGTCGCCGGCCCTGGGCTCTCCCGCCACCCAATGCGCGGCATAGTCGATCAACACATAATGGAATTCGGCCTCAAGGATTTCATACACTTCAACCAGGCCGGCCATCTCCGCCGTCACGCCGGTCTCCTCCAGGAGTTCGCGCAAGGCCGCGTCCGCCAGGGCCTCGCCCAACTCCACCTTGCCGCCGGGGATCGACCATTCGCCCTGGCGTGGCGCCCTGCCCCGCTTGATCAAGAGCACCTCATCGCCGCGCCAGCACACGACGCCGACGCAGGGAATGGGATATGAACGCTGCTGGGTTTCTTTAGGTTTTGTGGCTTGCAAAGGACGACTCGCTGATTTAACGCGACGTCACTGTTAATGGAGAGCCCCCGGATGTCCACCGCCACCGCCTTTGCCGAAGCGCCTGCCGTCGCAGCCGAAGTCATCGCGCAGATCAAGGCCGTCGTGGGCGATGCCGGCTGGAGCCAGGATCCGGGTCGCGTCGACCCCAAGCTGACCGAATGGCGCGGCAAGTGGAAAGGCCATACTCCCCTCCTCGTCCTGCCCAAGTCGACCGAAGAAGTCTCGAAGGTCGTCAAGATCTGCTACGACAATGGCGTGGCGATCACCCCCCAGGGCGGCAATACCGGGCTTGTGGGCGGCCAGATCCCGTTCGGTGAAATCCTCATTTCCCTTGAGCGCATGAAGACCGTGCGCGATGTCGCCCCGACCGACGACACCATGGTGCTGGAAAGCGGCCTGACGCTTCTGGAAGCCCAACAGATTGCCGAAGGCGCCAACCGCTATTTCCCGCTGTCGCTGGCGGCCGAAGGCACGGCCACGGTCGGCGGCGTCATCTCGACCAATGCCGGTGGCACGGCCGTGCTGCGCTATGGCGTGACGCGCGACCTGGTCTCCGGCCTCGAGGTTGTCCTGCCGACTGGTGAAATCTTCAATGGCCTGAAGCGCCTGCGCAAGGACAATACCGGCTATGACTTGAAGCAGATGTTCATCGGCGCCGAAGGGACGCTGGGCATCATCACCGCGGCGTCGCTGAAACTCTTCCCCATCATGAATTCGCGCAGTGTGGCGATCGTCGGCTTTGAGTCCTCCCAGAAAGCCATCGACCTGCTGGTCCGCGCCAAGCAGGAAACCGGCGGCACGGTCGAGGCCTTCGAACTTATGGGCCGCTATGGCCTGTCTCTTGTCCTCAAGCACATCCCCGATACGCGTGAGCCCTTGAGCGCCGAATATCCGTGGTACGCCCTGATCGAAGTCGCTTCGGGCGACCCAGAGGGTGCATCGGCGGCGATGGAACGCCTGCTGGAAGCGGCCTTCGAAGAAGAGCTGGTGCTCGACGCCGCCATCGCCCAGAACGAGACGCAGGCCGCCGAATTCTGGCGCCTGCGCGAAGACCACTCCGCCGCCGAAAAGGCCGAAGGCGCCGCCTGGAAACACGACGTGTCGGTGCCTTTGTCGCGCATGGCCGAATATATGGAAGAAGGCGATAAGGCGATCCAGGCGTTTCTGCCGGGCGCGCGCCTGGTGGCGTTCGGTCACGTCGGCGACGGCAATGTGCACTTCAATGTCATCCTGCCGGAAGGCATGGACGCGGGCGAATTCAACGCCATGCGCGATGCGGGTTCCAAGGTCGTCCACGACCTGGCGCACGCCTATGAAGGCTCGATCTCTGCGGAACACGGCCTCGGCCGCATGAAGACGCAGGAAGCCTTGCAATACAAGGACCCGGTGGCTGTCGCCGCGATGCAGGCGGTGCGTCAGGCATTGGACCCGAAGCGCATCATGAACCCGCACGTGTTGTTCTAAATTCTGTACCGCGCTTCGGTTCTTGTTTTGCGCCCTGAGCGGAATGTAAAAAGACCGCCCCGCACGAATGCGGGGCGGACAAGGTTCCGGAAAAGGCCTGGACGATGCGAGCCCCAAGGCTTGGGAGACTTGCGACATTGTAAGTCGCCTTGTCGCTCGCGGAGGCAGCCTTCTCCGGCAGGAAGCCTGCCTCTTAGAACTTACCCTTTAAGCCGAACGTGAAGTAACGGCCCATGTCGTCATGGAACGCAGCCGTTGGATAGGTGAGACCTGGGACACCAGCGCCTGGCATGAGTGGTGCGCGTGTGTCGCCAAGGTTGCTGATATTGATGAAGGCTTCGCTGCGGCCGCCCCGGAATGAGAAGGCCTTGCTGATCGTCAGGTCGACGACATTCATCGAAGGCAGGTAAGGGATGACATAGTTTTGATTATTGCTGGCCACTGAGGGGTCACTGGTGGCCTTTCTTGCCTTACCGATATATTGGTCCTGAACGGCCACCGTCCAGTCGCCGTCGACATAGGCCAGGAAGGTCGTCTGCCTGAACTCAGGTTGGAATGCCCATTGCTCGGCGGTTCCAGGGATATTGACCGTCGTGTTGGTGGGTTGGACGCTTATCAAGGTTCGCGCAGTAAAGCGACCTGGCAACCAGGACACGATATCTTCCATGCTCCATGCATAGTTTGCCTCGATATCATAACCACTGATCGTCGAGCTCGCCGCATTGAGAGGTGCACTGAAGATTTTCGTCGGGAAGTTCGCCGCGGTCTTGTAATTCGGATCCGATGGATCGGTAATCGGGCGAACGGCCAAAGAACAGAAGTTCGACGAGTAGGTCGGCGCGCTGGCGAGACACAGGTTTTGGATCGCCGCATTATTGTAGCTGATGTTCGTGATAGCGTCCTTCATATCCGTTTTGTAGTAATCAAACGACACGTTAAAGTTACGGATAAAGCTTGGCGTAAAGACGACACCAAGAGTTGTCGTGCGCGCGATTTCAGGCGTTAGGTTCGGATTACCCGAGACTTGAAACTGTGTATTTTGATTCAGCCCCGTCAAGAAATCCGAGAAGGTCGAAGCCGAAATACCCGCCGGTTGATAAAGGTCGTTCAGGTTGGGCGCCCGGATGTCGACCGACTGCGTGCCACGAACGTGGAACATCGAATTCAGATGCCAATCAAGACCCAGCTTCCAGGAATGAACGGCATCAAAGGTCGAATACTTGGTGTAACGACCAGCAGCTGCCAAGGTCAGATCATCAACAAGCGGCAAATCCTTCAACAAGGGAATGTTGAACTCAAGAGCGGCTTCGACGACGTCGTTCTTGGCATCCACCGGGTTGTTGACGTTTTGAATCCACAGGGCCGGCGCTGCACCCACGCCTGCCGAATTGCCGGTGGCCAGGCACAAGCGAAGACCGGTACAATTGACAAAATCCGTCGCCAGCGCATTGGTGGTCATCTCGTAGGTTGCGGTACGGGCATCGACCGAAATGTTGCCCCGGATGTTACCCGCCGGAAGACCGAAACCCAGGTCGCCGCCGATGGAGGCCCCGAAGTTCTGCATGGTCTGTTTCAGGGTCCAGTGCGTTTCCTGAACAAGATAATCATATGACGCCGCCGACGGGCCGTTCGGATCGACGATATTGGTCGGCACGCAGCCTGGATAGAGCGAGGCAAAGGCGGCCTGGGTCGAGACCCAGCACACGATTGTGCCGCTGACATTTACGCCATTTATCATCGTGCCCGAAGGCGCGATAACCGCGTCAAGCGAAGCCAGGAACCTGTCGTTGCGCTGGTTGTTCGGGTTCGAGACCGTCAGCTCGCTGGAGCTGTTGCTATAGAAGACATCCCAGTCAAAATTACCCAGCGTTCCCCTTAGACCGGTTTCAAAGTTGAAGCTTTTTTGATTCGACAGGGTCTTGTAGACGCGGCCTTGCGGACCGGCGTCCTGGCCGTCGATCTTGTTCCAGATATAGGAGGGAACAGAAAGATAAGGTGTCGAAGGCGGCGGTGGCGTGGTCGCGCCCGGCATGAGCGTGCCGTCGTAGCTATACCTGTCCTGGGCTGTCAGCGGGGGATTTGGCAGGCAGCGATAGCCGGCTGCCGCAGGGGTGCCGCAGGTTATGCCGGCACCCAGGGCCGCTTGAGATGCGGGTGACAGATACGGATTGTTGGCAAAGATCGTGCTTGGACGTCCTGAGCCGGACGAGCTCACAACCGTATTGACCCAATCCGACGAGACGTCGGCTTCAGCCAGGCTGATCTGGGCATAACCATGGACATTATCAGAAAAATCATAGTCAAACCGGCTGAAGGATTCCTTCATCTCAAGACCTGAGCGGAAGGTGCCGAATTTGACGTAACCACCGTTGCCGCCGCTATCAATGGTGCCGCTTCCCGTAGGCGTGCCGCGCGTCAGCGGGCCAAAATTGCCGGGCGAAGTGACGGTGTAGCCATTGAGCGCGCAGGCTGAGCCGCAGTTTACAATGCCGGTCATCGGCTGGTTGTTGACGCGCGCATAGGGCGTATTGGTAAATGGATTCGAGGCCGATCCGTTACCCGTCAGAAACCAAACCTGTCCATCCTTGGCGTAAGGACGATCCGTATTGAGGATCTTGTCCTGGTGGCGGTAGCGGAAGGAGGTCTCAAAATGCCCACGCCCGTCAAGAAGTTCCGTACCCCAAGCGGCTGCGATGGAATGTTGACGTCCATCACCATAGCCGGAAATGCCGGTATCGACCTTATATTTGAAGCCGTTAAAGTTTTCGTCGATGACAAAGTTGACCACACCAGAGACGGCATCCGAACCATAGACGGCCGAGGCGCCGCCAGTAACGATGTCAACACGCTTCATCAGGATTTGCGGCAGGACGTCGATATTGACCGTACCGTCCTGATTGTTCGGCGCGACGCGGTGACCGTTGAACAGCACAAGCGTGCGCGAAGGGCCGAAATTGCGCAACGCCAGGACGTTGCCGCCGTTGTTATTGGCGCCGTTGCCCTGGTTGCGCGGCGTGCGCCCGCCAATGATCTGCGGCAGCTTGTTCAGCGCATCCGGAATGTCGCTGGGTGTCGTCTGGCTAAGTTGTTCCGTGGTGACCGCGGTGATCGGCGTCGGTGATTTTTCGTTCGTCCGGATAACGCGCGAACCGGTCACCACGACGACCTCAGAGTCATTACCCGGTTGCGTCTCCGCCGAGACAGCGCCGGCCGTAGTCTCCTGGGAGAACGCGACCAGAGGGAATGCGCAACCGCAAATGATGGCGGCGCCCGATGCGCCGTAAAGCATGGCCTTTAGAGTTTTCATGGTTTCCCCTGCATTTTATGCGTGGTTTGCTTTGGGGATTTGGCGCATCCCGGCCATATACTTATTTTATTTTTCACAAATAAGTATAACACCAACTTTAATTGGCAAAATCCCGTTCTTTGTACGCTTTTTACTAACAGACTCAGGCGCGCATTTTCGGCAGGTGCTGGCGCCACACAGCCTGGGCCATCAGACACACGCTTCGTTGTGATGTCCGACTTGCAAAAATCCGCTCATAAAGTCTGACTGTATATATGATCCATAACCATGATATTCGTCAACGTGAAATCTTTTTCCATGGATGGAATCTGAAAAATTTGGCAGATACAGTGATATTTATCAGGTAACTATATGAAATTAAACGATAAAATATTTTAATACCAGAGACTACGCGACGAGTGACATTGGAAATATATGTTGGCTTTTAGAGAGGATGGAATTAATAGTCTGCCTTTAATGTGCAAATAGTCTGATCTTTTTCAACGGACATCAGAAAATCACGGGCGGATTCAACGCCATCATGCCAAGGCAACGCTGTTCTGTATTTTTCTTCCGAATACATGCTGCGCTGCGAAAGATTTGTCGATCAGCTTAAACCTGCGCCCCCGCGCGCAGGCAACCGCGCGGCGTGGCAGTGAGGCGCACGCGATTCGGCGGCCCTGAAGTCCAAGCGTGCATATGGCTTTTGCCCCTGCGGAGACAGGTTATCGATCCAGGTGTCAACGATGCAGATAACAACAGATAAGCTCGACAAACGCCGCCAGGCCGTCATCTGGGACAGGGCGCCGGGCAAGCGGGCCGAGCCGGGCCCCCGCGCCGCTTCACCGCTTCACATGCTGCTGGCACAGAAGCTCGCGCACGAAATCGTCTCCGGGCAGCGCCTGCCGGGAGATGTCCTGCCGACCGAGCTCGACATGTCGATTTCCCTGGCGATATCGCGGACCGCGGTGCGCGAGGCCATACGCATTCTTTCGGCAAAGGGCCTTGTCGAACCCCGGCCAAAGCGGGGAACCTGCGTAACCGAAAAGACCAGCTGGAACCTGCTTGATCCGGACGTCATCGGCTGGATGTTCGCCGACACGCCCGAAGACCGCCTGGTTCGCAACCTGTTCGAACTGCGGCTCATTATCGAGCCGGCGGCCGCCAGTCTCGCGGCGCAGAGGCGCACCGTCACGCATCTCGCCGCCATGTCCAACGCGCTGGACGTCATGGCCCAGGCTACGCTTTTTACCGAAGCGGGGCGGCAGGCCGACAAGGACTTTCACGCGGCATTACTGGCGGCGGCGGACAACGATCAGCTGGCGTCGCTGAATGCGTCTATCGGCGCGTCGGTGGCCTTGTCCACCCGCTACAAGATCGCGCAGGACGTCCTTGGGCCCAATCCGGTTCTGGCCCACAGAGTCGTCTACGACGCCATAGCGTGCGGAGACGCGGCCGAAGCGCGCTGGTGCATGGAATCCCTTATCCGCCAGGCAATGAAGGATATCGTCAAACGCCCGCAATATGGAGCGATGGATAGTTTTAGCCCTTGACCGCCGCCTCGATCCTGGCGACGTCGATCTTGCGCATCTCCATCATGGCTTCGAACGCGCGTTTGGCGACGTCGCCGCCCTTGGCCATGGCGTCGGTCAGGACGCGCGGCGTGATCTGCCAGGACAGGCCCCACTTGTCCTTGCACCAGCCGCAAGCGCTTTCCTTGCCGCCGTTGCCGACGATGGCGTTCCAGTAGCGGTCGGTCTCTTCCTGGTCCTCGGTGGCGATCTGGAAGGAAAACGCTTCGCTGTGGTGGAAGGTGTCGCCGCCGTTCAGCCCGAAGCACGGAATGCCGCAGACGGTGAATTCGACGGTCAGGACCTGGCCGGCCTTGCCGCTCGGAAAGTCGGAGGGCGCGCGGTTGACCGAAGTGACTTCGCTGTCGGGAAAGGTCTCGGCGTAAAAGCGCGCGGCCTCTTCCGCGTCCTTGTCGTACCACAGGCAGATCGTGTTCTTGTTCTTGGGGTTCATGGCGGCGCTCCTCTGGGTTTCACGGCGGGATAGACCAGGCTGGCATAAAAACCCAATGCGTGCCACCACATGTCAGTGGCCTTGCCCGGTTCGGTACTGACTGATAGAGCAGCGCAGCCAGAAGACCGCGGTTAAGGAGCCAATATGATCGTCCCCAAAGGCCTGTCCGCCTTTCCGATTACGCCGTGCACCCCTGACGGCCAGGTCATCGAAACCGATCTGCGCCGCATCCTCGGCCGATTGACGGCGGCGCGCGTCCAGTCGATCGGCCTGCTCGGCAGCACCGGCACCTACATGTATCTGACGCCACAGGAACGCAGACGGACGCTCGATATCGGCCTGGACGCGGCGGGCGACATACCGGTCGTGGCCGGCATAGGGGCGCTCAGGACCGATGCGGCCGTGGGTTACGCCAGGGATGCGAAGGCGGCGGGCGCGAAAGCGGGTCTGCTGGCCGCCGTTTCCTACGCGCCGCTTAACCCGGACGAAGTGTTCGAACACTTCGCAGCGGTGGCGCGGGAGAGCGGCCTGCCCATCGTTATCTACGACAATCCGGCCGCCAGCCATTTCCACTTTTCGCCGGAGCTGATCGCGCGGCTGGCCCAGGTGCCGGGAATCAAAGCCATCAAGAATCCCGGCGGTGACGCCATCGCGCCGCACCTGGCCACGCAACGCTCAAGCCTGCCTGCGGATTTCTCAATCGGCTATAGCGGCGACTGGTTCTGCGCCGAGGCCATGATCGCAGGCGCCGACACCTGGTTCAGCGTGCTGGGCGGGATTTTGCCCGAGGCCTGCTTGAAGATCACCACCGCCGCCAGAACCGATCCGGGCGAAGCGCGCCGATTGAACGCGGCACTGGAACCGCTGTGGGTGCAGTTCCGCAAACATGGCGGGCTTCGGGTCGTCTATGCCATCGCCAATATGCTTGGCCTGACCGACGCTGCGCCACCGCGCCCAATCCTGCCCATTCCCGAGGCGGACCGCCAGACCCTGGCGACGGTTCTGGCCGGGCTATAAAAAAAACGCCGGCGGATGGGGTGATCCGACGGCGCTTCAAGTTGTCTTTGGTCAGTCTATCAATTCGTCTTGCCGGCCTTGGCTGAGGCATTGCCGCTGGCCGAGCCTGACGCCGTCGCCGTCACGGGCGAACCCGGAACGGAGACACTGTTGCGGGCGCTGTCGGCCAGGCCACGCGCACGGCCGGCGGCATTCCGCGCCGCTCCGGTGGCCGAGCCCACGACATTTTCCGTCCCCGTGACACCCAGATTGCCGCTGCCCTGGCCGGCCCCCGTCAGGCCCTTGTCGAGCGAAGCCGAGCCGGAGCCCGCGACATCGCCCGCCGCTTCGACGCCCTTGGCGGCGCCGGCGACGCCACGCGCATCGGCGCCGGTGGCCTCGATGACGCCGCGCGCCTGACCGGCGGTCGAGCGGGCACCTTGCGCGGTTGACTTCAGAGCGCCGGTCGCGCCGGAACTGTCGAGCGTAGCGTTACCAGCGGCATTGCCGGCCGCATTGCCAGCGACGTCCTGGCCCAGCAGGCCACCGGTCAGGCCGCCATTGGCGCCTGCCTGGCCACCGGCGCTGACCGGCTGCTGCGCGGTGCGGGCGGTGTCGCGGACCGTATCCCTGGCCCGATCGGTTTGCTGGCGCGCTTCGCGGGTGGCGCGATCCACCGTGCCGGTCACGTCACCGCCAAAGGCGCCCTGGCCCTGACCCGCGATCGAACCACCCAGGCTGCCCGCGCCGCCGCCGAGACCGCCGGTCAACCCACCGGTCAGCCCGCCCGAACCGCCCAGCAGTTGTGCGTTCGCCGAAAAAGCCACCAGCGAAGCCACGGCAGCCGTCGTAAAGAGTGTCTTGAGGTTCATTTTCGTCTCTCCTGTTGTTCATGGCCGTCTCTCACCGGCTCCACATCAGGATCAACGCCTGCCCTCCGGAATTTTCTCCATGGCGGACAACATTTTTTGAGAAATTTTTGTTATTTCTTCTTTTTCAATGATTTAAGATCAGGCCGAACGGTGCCGCCGACCAATCCCGCGCCATAAATATTGTCGCGGCCACGGGCGCCCAGGTCCAGTGCCTCGGCCACCAGCGCGGCGGCTGCGGCGCCCGCGCGCGCCGGATCCGGCCGGTCGTACTTGCGCGCCAGCAGGCCCGCCGCGATCGGCGCGGCAAAGGACGTCCCGCGCACACCGGCAAAGCCACCGCCGGGCGCGGCCGCGGCAATATCGGAGCCGGGCGCCGCCAGATCGACCTGCGCGCCCCTGCCCGCCTCCAGCAAGACCTTGTTGCGGCGGTCGACGCCGGTGACGCCGATGACGCCGTCGAACGACGCCGGATAGAGCGGTTTCGCGGCCGGGCCTTCATTGCCGACCGCCGCGACGATCAGATGGCCGCGCCTGACCATGGCCGCGACCGCCGCCTTCAAGGGCGCATTGGCCGGCCCGGTCAGGCTGATATTGATGACGCCCACGCGCTCCTTCGACAGCCAGTCGAGCGCCTGGATGATGGCCGAGGTCGAGCCGCCGGTGGGCTGATTGCAATAGACGTCGGCGACGATCAGTTCGGCGCCGGGGGCCGCGCCTGCAAAACCGTCCGAGCGCCCGACCAGCAGCGATCCCGTCGCCGTGCCGTGCGGGCTTGGAGCCGCTGTTCCCGCAAAGCCCTTCTGGATCACCTTCGCGCCGCGAAAGGCGGGATGTCCGGTATCGACGCCGCCGTCGATCAGCCCGACCCGGCCGCCGCCCGCGCCCGCCGCTGCGCCACCACCGCCGCTCCCCGATTGCGAGCCCAAATATATGTCGTTGAAATCGTAGGTGCCGTCGGGATCGAGCTTTTGCAGCGTCTGCAGAGCCTTCCTTGTGGAAAGCCCGCGCGGCGCAGCCAACACCACCAGCCGCGTGTCGAGCCCTTCCAGCACCTGTTCGCCGCCAACCGTGAAGCCGGCCTTTTCGGCCGCCGCCAGGGCTTCGGGCGTCGGCGCATAGGCCACGACCTGGTTGCGGACGATCAGGTCGCCGTCGGGATCGAGCTCCAGCACGTCGCGATGGCGGCGCAACAGGTCCTGGACCTGCTGGGCGCGCGGCAGGATGGCGCCGTCGAGCACGCCGCGCGTCGTATCCGTCACGCCGTCGAGCGTCCGCTCGACGGTTCCCGGCAGGTTGCGCACCACCGGAAGCGACGGCGACGGCAGGCCGCCAAGAAGCTGCGCCGAGGCGGGCGTGGCGGCGAAAACAGACAGCAGGATCAGGGTCGTGCGCATGGGCATCTCCGGTCTTTGCCAGTCTAACGCCTGACGCCCGCCTATTGCTGCAAAAAATTTTCGGGCGTAGGGAGAAAAATCACCCTAGGCTGCGTTGACCCCACAGGGAGCCAGATCATAGGCATCAACGACACCCGTTCAGAGATCGTCGCGCTGCTGCCGCGCCTGCGCCGGTTCGCGCGCGCCCTGACGGGCAATGTCAGCGACGCCGACGATGTGGTGCAGATCGCCATCGAGCGCGGTTTGCGCAATCTTTCGCAGTACCAGCCGGGCACGCGCCTCGACAGCTGGCTGTTCAAGGTGGTGAAGAACGCCTGGATCGACGAGGTCCGCTCCCGCCAGCGCCGCGACCGGATCTTCGCCCCGGCCGAGGACGGCGACCATGTGGGCGATGATGCGGCCGGCGCCATGGATCAGCGCCGCCAACTGGCAGAAGTGGAGGCCGTCATGCTTGAACTTCCCGAAGACCAGAGGCTGGCTATCGCCCTGATCTGCGTCGAAGGCCTGTCCTATACAGAAGCGTCCGAGGTGCTGGACGTACCCGTGGGCACCCTGTCGAGCCGGCTGACGCGCGGTCGCGAGACGCTGATGGCCAGACTGGGAGGCCGCGCATGATTACGGCTGAAAAGGTCGTCGCCTATGTCGATGGCGAACTGGACGAGGCTGGTCGTGCCGAGGTCGAAGCCGCCGCCAAAGCCGATCCGGCCGTGGCCGCCGATATCGCCGCGCACCGGAGCCTGCGCGCAAAACTGGCCGCTGCGTTTGGCCCCATCATTGACGAACCGGTACCGGAGGCCCTGACTCGAAGTGCATCCACACCCTCCCTCCCCCGTGCATCGTGGGGAGGTGGCAGCGCCGCGCGCGGCGCTGACGGAGGGGTACGCCACCAGCGCCTTACTCGCCCACTGATCACCCAGATCACTGCCATGGCGGCGTGCCTGGTGGCGGGCATCCTGCTGACCTTCGCCGTCACCGCCCCGCGCGGTGATTTTACAGACGGATCAGGCGGCCTGATCGCGCGCGGCGCCCTCAAACAGGCGTTGGAAAAGCAACTGGCCGCCGACACGACCGAAGGCCGGCCACGTATAGGCATGACCTTCCGCGATGGCACGGGCGCGGTCTGCCGCACGTTTGCGACCGCTTCAAACGAAGGCCTGGCTTGCCGTAGTGGCAGCGACTGGCGCGTCGAAGTCGCTGCTCGCGCCGAGGCTAAAACCGAATTCACGCAGGCCTCGTCGCCCCTGATCACCCAAGCCGTCGAAGCGCGTATCTCTGGCGACGTCTTCGATGCCGACGCCGAGAAAATGGCCCGCGATGGCGGGTGGCTGCCTGATAGCCGTTAGCCTTTCAACCGATATTCAGTCGGCGTCAGGCCGGTCTCCTTGCGGAAGGCGCGGTAAAATGACGAGCGCGCATTGAAGCCGTGGTCAAAGGCGATATCGAGTACTCCCTTGCTGCCGTTTATGACATCAGCGGTGGCCGATTGCACCCGCCAGCGATTGACATAGTCGAAGAAGGACAGTCCGATAGATGTATTGAGCGCCTGTGAAATATGGTTGGCGGGCACGCGGATATGGCGCGACAGCTTGGGCAGGGACAGGTTCGGATCAAGATAGAGGCGGTCTTGCGCCATGGCCGCCTCAAGCTTCGCGGCGATGCGTGCCGTCTGCTCGCTTCCAAGCCCGGACTTCTGGTACTTGGTCGCCGGCCCTTCCGGCGCTTCGAAACCGGTCTCGACCCGCTGCAATCCCGGCCTCTGGTTCAGCCCCCAGAGCCCAAGCGACCAAACCAGCACCAACAGCAGGACCGCACCCAGCCATTCGGGCAGGATATCGATGTCCAATACATTGCGCAGGATGACGAAGACCAGTACGCCGACCCACAAGACCGCGATTACCGCGCCCACGCCTTCCAGGCCGCGCAAATCGGCGTGGTCGGTATTAGAAACCAGCATGCTCAGGCGGACACGATAGGCCGGCAGCCGGCGCATCAGGTCGCGCACCAGAAAGACGGCCTGGGCGATCCAGGCGACGAGCGTAACGCCCCATAGCCCCGCGACCGCCACGACATAGGCCTGCTTCCCCAGCGCCGCCGCCGGCGTCGTAACCGCGAAGTCCGGCACGTTAATATCGAACAGCACCAGGACAAGGCTCAAACCCGCCGGCAGCAGGTGGCCCAGATGGCGGCGCTCGATCCGCCAGGGTGCTTCGGCCGTCATGCCCTCGATCCAGATGCAAAGGGCCGGCCCCATGATGAGATAAGCCGGGACCGACAGTTCGAAAAAGGCCGGTTGTAGGTGCGGCGCGAACAGCGCGACCAGCGGCCCGCCCCCGGCGAGGCACAACGCAACAAACACCGCCGCCAGAAGCCCGCTGGCCGGTGTCTCGCGCGATCGCACCGCCAGGATTGCCGTGCAGAACAGTGCCTGCGCCACCATGCCCGCCGTCACGACCAGCAACAGGCTGTTCGTCATCTTTCGCTCCCCGATCTTTTTTCCCACGATTAGCCGCAGTCGCGTGCGCCAACAAGCGTCCGGCTGTCCCATCCCACACGCCGGGACATCGGGACACGTCCCAGCCAGCTCTACGGGACGACAGGCGTGGTCATGGCTGCCACGCTTGCCGCACCTCAAATGGGAGACACAACATGCAAAACTGGAAGACCAGACACCCCCTTGTCCTGACCCTGCTGTTCGCCGCGCTGGCCTATGGCTGGTCCTATCTGTGCTGGCGGCCGATACTCAATGACATCAAGCCCAACCTGTTCGGCATGGCGCCGCAATCGCTGGCCCTGATGCTGCTGGGCGGGTTCGGGCCGACGGCGGCCGCCATCATCCTGTCACTGGTCAGCGGCGGCCCGCGTGAGGTCGGCGCGCTTCTTGGGCGAGCCACACGCTGGCGCGTCAATGGCTTCTGGTACCTCCTCGCCTTCCTGTTTCCGCTTCTCGCTATCGGCGGCGGCGTCGCCATCTATGCCACCCTCGGCCACAATCCGGGTCCGGTGCGCTGGGATCACTGGTGGATCATCGCGGCCTTCTATGGCGTCGCTATTTTCCTAGGGCCACTGCTGGAAGAGACTGGCTGGCGCGGCTTTGCCCAGCCCGTCCTGTTCAATCGCTATGGCATCTTCGTTACCGGCATGATCACCGGCACGCTGTGGACCTTCTGGCATACGCCTTTGTGGTTCGCCGCCGAGGGCTCAAGTCTGTCGGGCGGCGGCTTGAACGCGGTCAGTCTGGGTTGCTACTGGCTGTTCCTGACCGGCCAATCGGTCGCGGCAGCGTGGATGATGTCCAAGGCGCGCGGCAGCGTCATCATCGCCATGATCCTGCACCAGGGGATGAATGCCGGCGCCATGGGCTGGCTGTTCTACGACATCCCGGCGGCCGACAAGCCGTGGGTCTTCGAACAGCTTCCCGTCATCGCCATCTGGGCCCTGGTCGGCCTGGGGCTGATGTTCGGCGCCATGCGCGGCCGAGTAATGGCCGCCGACCAAGATTAGTTACAGGGCTTGACGGCCGCGTACCGCCGCTGGAAGTCCGCGGCGATATCGGCCAGACTGACCGCGCTGAACTTCGCGAACAACAACGCCCTGGCTTCGGTCAGGGCGTCTTCCAGCCTGTCATTGACCGCCTGCTCGACTAAGCAGCGCGGATGGTCGTCGGCCATACCAAGGGCGAAGACCGCCGGACTGCCGATGGCGGCGTAAACGTCGTAAAGGGTCATGTGTTCAAGCGCCGTCACCAGCCGCCAGCCGCCGCCGTGCCCTTTTTCCGAGGTGACGTAGCCCTTGTCGCGCAGGCCCGCCATGGTGCGGCGGACCACGACGGCATTGGTCGCCAGCACCCGGGCAATATCGTCTGAAGTCATCGGCGTGTCGCGCTCGGCCATGTGAATCAGCACATGCAGCATGCGGGACAGGCGGTTGTCGCTGGCCATCATAAACTCCTCAGAATCGAAAGGGTTTCTAGCACAATCCGGCTTTCGTAACAATTAATGTTGCGTGAGCGCGTAAACGTGCTATCATGTAACAATGAAAGATACGAAAGGACATTACCATGCGTCTCTTCCTCTCCCATTCGGTGCGCTCATGATCGGCGCCCGCTCTCATGAACCGACATTCGACGTCGCCATCGTCGGCGGCAGTTTCGCCGGGGTCTCTGCCGCCATGCAGTTGGCCCGCGCCCGCCGCCGTGTCCTGCTGATCGATGCCGGCAAGCCACGCAACCGTTTCGCCGCGCACTCTCACGGCTTTCTAGGCCAGGACGGCCGACCGCCCGGCGCCATCATAGGCACGGCGCGCGACCAGGTCCTGGCCTATCCGACCGCGCGCTATTTTCACGGCGAAGCGGTCAATGCGCGCCCGGCCCGCGACGGTTTCGATCTCGACTTAAGCGATGGCCGCAGCGTGACGGCGCAACGCCTGATCCTGGCCACCGGCGTGCGCGACGAACTGCCGGACATAGCCGGTATCCAGGCGCGGTGGGGCGCATCGGTCTTTCACTGTCCGTACTGCCACGGCTTTGAAGTCGCTGACCGCCAACTGGCCGTCATCGCCAACCACGCCATGTCGGCGCATCAGGCGATCCTGATCGCCGACTGGGGGCCGGTCACCTATTTCACGCAAGGGCGCTTTGCGCCCGACGCAGCCGAACGGGCCCTGATGCAGGCGCGCGGCGTGGCAGTGATTGACACCCCGGTGGTCGAGTTGCTGGGCGCGGGCACCACCGTCGAAGCCGTCCGACTGGCGGACGGCGAGGTCATCGCCATCGACGCCATTTTCACCGCGCCCAAGACCCACATGGCAAGCGATCTGGCCGAGGCGCTCGGCTGCGGCCTCGACGACGGTCCCGTGGGGCCGTTGATCCGCACCGACGACATGAAGCAGACGACGGTCGAAGGCGTCTTTGCCGCCGGCGACGCCGCCGCCGCCATGTCAAACGCCACCATGGCCTCGGCCGCCGGCGTCATGGCTGGGGTCGCTGCCCATCGCTCGCTGATCTTCAGTCCTTCTTGATCAACATCGTCTCGTCGCCCAGGCCGATCATCTGCTTGTTGGCGGAGACGTGGAAGAAGTGGCTTTCGCGCCGGCCACTGTCGAAGGTGAGCACCAGTTCGTAGCCTTCGATGCGGTAGGTGCCCTGCAGGTCGGCGTCGGTTACGCCGGTCTTGCGGGAGCCGCCGCCGCGCATGGCGGCGCCAGGACCCGTAATGGTCGTCGCCGATCCCTTGTCGTCCCAGGTGTTACCGGCGACCACCGCCGCGTCGCCAAAGCCCGTTGAGCCACCGACAAAGCCGTGGCTGGAGCGGGTAAAGCGGCCGTCGCCGCGCAGGGCCAGCGAGCGGAAGCTGAAAGATCCGGCGCCGCCGATGATCTGGTAGCCCGAGGAGGCATGATAGCTGTTGTCGAGCCTGAGCCCGGCCGGCGAACGCGCCTCGACCTGGTCGTTTTCCGGCGTCGTAAACTTGCTGTCGCCCGGGAAGCGGAAAGCGTAGCGCGTGCCGGTCTTTTGCCACTGCCCCCACAGATTCGGCTCGGCGGCGCGGTCGGCAGCGAGGTCGAAATCGCCCGGCCCAACCTCGGGCAGCCCCTTGCGTACGCTTCCATCCTTCAGCACGAGGTAGCTTTTTTCGAACAGCGTGAATTGCGTTCCGTAATAGCCCTGGTACCACGACGAAACGACGGCCTCGATCTGCGCTTCCTTAAGCCCATTTCCGGGTTTCACGGCAGGTGTTTTTACCGTAGGGACAGGGGCCTTGGCTGCAGGCGCAGAGGCCTGGGCCACCTGACCGGCCGGATAGGCCCTGGGATAGTTGGCGCGGACATTGAAGCTGGTTTGCGTCCAGGTCGCCGGCGCCTGCGCACAGACCGTATCCGGCGCCCCCAATCCGGCCATGGTCTGCCACATGGATTCGCGCTTTGGAGCTATGGCCGCCTCGATCCTGGCCACGCCTTCGGACCCCAGGTCCGCCCGGACCGCGTCGACCTGCGCTTCGGTCCGCCATTTGCGGTAGGCGGCCTCGACGGCTGCCGTCTTGGCCGGTGCGGTTTCGCGGCAATAGTCGACCGTAACCGCGCTGAGGACATCGGTCCCCACCACGCCCATCCGGTCATTGAGAACCCCGGCATCTCCACCCGGCGCGGCAGCAAGGGCCGCAATGAGGCCCGCGGCATTCAGAATCATGACGTCATCCCGTTCGACGCCCCCGCCGGTCATTCTGGCATGAAGACATGACAAAGCGTTGTCAATCCATATGCAGTCTCTATCGGCGCTTAAGGAATATTTCGAGCGACATCAACGCCTTCCTAAGCATTGCCCGTTATGATCCATGCTTCTTCCGCACGCCGGAAGGCAAAGAATTTTGCCGCAGCCGAGTAAAAAAGTGTCCCCGACCACACCCAAGCCGACGTCCCGCTCCTCATCCGCCCAGTGGCTCCGCTTCAGCAACCTGAAGCTCGAAGCCACCGTCTTCATGCTGATCGCCCTGACCTTCGCCGCCGTGCTGGGCCAGGAAGCGATCACCAGCCGGCAACTCGACCTGCACGCCCGGGCGGCGCAGTACTATGCGTTCGTGTACGGCGACTACCAGGAAGGCGGAAAGTCGACGGCGACCTTCGATCAGGCGACGCCGCTCAAATGGTCGTGCGACCTTAAAGCCGGTGTGCAGTACGCCTATTGCGGCTACGGTCTGCATCTCGACGTCACCAATACCAATACGGGCGTCGATTTTTCCAAGTTCCAGAATATCAAGCTGCGCCTGAACTACCAGGGCGTCGGCGATCATCTGCGCATCGCCGTCCAGACGGCAGTGCCGAAGGAGCTGGTTCCTGACGCCAAGCCGGGCGACACCATCCCGCTGGTGGCCGAATTCACTGTCAAGCAGGGCGACAATGACATCGACCTGACCATGGAACAGTTCACCGTCGAAGCCTGGTGGCTGGCGGCGCATAACCTGACGCCCGACAAGGTCAAGCCGCCGCTCGACAAGGTCATGTCTGTCGGCTTCAGTTCCGGCTCCGCGACGCCCCACGGCCAGTTCACCGCCACCGTCACCGGCCTGGAATTCGAAGGCACCTCGCTGACGACCGCCCAATGGTACCTGGTCATCCTGGGCGCCTGGCTGGTACTCACCGGCGGCTTCCTGGTCTACCGCTTCCTCGGCATGCGCAGCGCCTATGAGACCCGCCAGCGCCGCCTGGCCGAACAGAAGGCTGTCCTGGCCAAGGCCCACGCCGCCGCCGAAAGCGCCTCGGCCGCCAAGTCGCAATTCCTGGCCAACATGAGCCACGAACTGCGCACGCCGCTGAACGCGATCATCGGCTATGCGCAACTGCTGAAGACGCGAAACCTCGATGACACCGAAATGTCGGCCGTTCGCACCATCCACCATTCCGGCGAACACCTGCTGACCATGATCACCGATATCCTCGATATCGCCAAGGTGGAGGCCGGCAAGCTGGAACTGCTGCCCGCCGCCTTCGATATCCAGGCATGCGTCACAAATGTCGGCCAGATGGTCCGGTTGCGTGCCGAGGAAAAGGGACTGAAGATATCGGTCGATATCGCCGACGGCGTGCCGCACACCGTCATGGCCGACCAGAAGCGCCTGCGCCAGGTGCTGATCAACCTTCTGGGCAACGCCATCAAGTTCACGAATGCGGGCGAGGTCCGCCTCGAGATCTCCGTCGTTGCGCTCGCCGAGGCCGAGGCCCGCCTGCGCTTCGACGTGGTCGACACAGGCCTGGGCATTCCGCCCGAGGATATCGGCCGCATCTTCCGGCCGTTCGAACAGACGGGCAATGCCGTGTCGCGCAGCGGCGGCACCGGCCTGGGTCTGAGCATCACGCACCAGATCGTCGAGATGATGGGTGGTACGATCGGCGTCGAAAGCACGCTGGGCCAGGGCAGCCGCTTCAGCGTCGAGCTGCCCCTGCCCCTGTCCGCGGCGAACGATGGTGACGCGCCCGCCGTCGAGAACAGCCACCGCTACGACATCCTGATCGCCGACGATACCGACAGCAACCGCACGCTGCTGCGTTCCGCGCTCGAAGCCCAGGGCTTCCGCGTCCGCGAGGCCTGCAACGGTGCCGAGGCCATTACCCTGATGCGGGCTGTCCGGCCGGATCTGGTGCTGATGGATCTGCGCATGCCGGTCATGGACGGGCTCGAAGCCATCCGCCACATCCGCGCCGACAAGGGCCTGTCGGTCGTGCCGGTCATCGCCCTGTCAGCCAACCCGTCACCGGAAAAGGACGTCCTGGCGTGCGAGGCCGGCGCCGACCGCATGCTGCCCAAGCCCGTCGAACTGGCCGCTCTCAGCGCCATGGTCGCGGAATTGCTGAAAGCCGAACGTACCGAAGCCCCCGAGGAACAGGCCGTCATCGCCCCGCCAGCCGAGGTGCTGGAACGCTTGCTGGGCCTGGCGCGGACGGGCAATCTGCGCGCCATCCGCAAGGAACTGCCGGCGGTGACGCAAACGCATCCGGACAGCGCTGGCTTTGCCGAGCGACTCGATGGCCTGTGCGCCGCCTATCAGTCGCCCGCCGTCCTGCGCCTGATCGAACAGTATTCGGACAAGGCGGCTGCATAAAAAAGGACTGCCGGGGCGACCCAGGCAGTCCAGTTGCAAGCAACTTCCACGGGGAGCGGAGGCGCTTTTCCTAATCCTGTGGCCAACCGGCGAAGAAGGTCCTGCGTACGGCGTGGATGCCCGCGCCGTCCTTCCAGGTGATGCCGATATCGCGGTGCGCCGCGCCCGGCCCGTGCGAACCTGTCTCATAAAACCGTGAGTCCTGCGGCCTGAAGACGGCCGTCTTGGTGCCATCGCGCGCCGTGCCGTTCATCGTCGTCCAGTGATCCGGGTGGATGTGCCTGTCCATGAAGCAGTCGATGAAGCTGGCCTGCCCTACCGCATTCGGATCGGCATAACGGCCATCGGCAAAGGTCGTCGTCGGGTGCCACGGCCGTCCCAGCGCCACCGAGGCATCGGGCACGCCCGCCTCACGCGTCAGCTTTGAACGATAGATGACGATGCCGATGGGCTGTGAAAGCTGGGTCGACGGCGCGGTGATAAAGGAATGGAACTCGCCGGGCGCCAAGGTTGCCGCGCGATTGCGGGTGATGATCTCGCTGTCCTCGATCAGCACCTGGCCATTGCCGAAGATGAAGTCGATACTGCCCGAGATGGCGCTATCTTTAATGAAGACGCGCTTGCCATTGGCAAACAGGGTGTCCTGATTGCCGGTGAGCTCCGATTTCAGCACCTTGACGCGGTCGCTGTGGATGTCGAGCAGCAGCGTCACGCCCTGACTGTTGCCGATCTTCTTCGGGTCTCCGTCGGGTAAACCGTCATTGGCGAGGTAATCGAAGGTGTTCTCGACGGTCAGGCCCTCGACCGTGACGTCTTCGGCATCGATGGTCAGGGTGGCGGAACCCGGCGTGCCCCAGTTGTTGCGATGGTACTTGCCGGCGGTCTGGGCCACGGCGTCGAAATGCA
This sequence comes from Asticcacaulis solisilvae, assembly GCF_017875235.1. Lineage (GTDB taxonomy): Bacteria > Pseudomonadota > Alphaproteobacteria > Caulobacterales > Caulobacteraceae > Asticcacaulis > Asticcacaulis solisilvae_A. Next base: position 132,286 of record NZ_JAGGMI010000003.1, read on the forward strand.
GCCGGGTCTTGCCTGCGCCCTTGCCGCGCAGGGTCAGTTTCGGGCGGCTGATCGTGACCTTTTCATAATAGGCGCCGGCAGCGACATCGATGGTGAGCCATTGGCCCGAAGCGTCACGCCCGGCGGCGTCGACGGCCGACTGAATGGTTGCAAAGCAGTTGGCGCGCCCATCGCAGTCGCTCTTGACGGTGTAGGTGTGACTTGCGTCCGGCAGCGACGCGCAACCCGTCAGGGCAAGCAAAGCAAGGAGATAGAGCTTCATTTTACGGCCTTCAGAAAGCTGTCCATCTTGTCGACGATCTGCGTCTGCCACGGATCGAACAGCCAGACATCGTGCGGCGCATTGGCGAATTCGAGATAGTCATGAGCGATGCCAAAACGGTCGAGCGCGGCCTCGACCTTCTGCCGGCCGACGGTAAAACGCATAAGGCCGCTGGAGATGATAAGCGTCGGCGGAGACTTGGCGCCGACGTGGGTCGCGGCGCTGGCTTCGGCCCAGGTATCGCCGGCCTTTTCCCATGAACCGCCGAGCCACAGTCCGGCCGCCGAGGTATCGCCCCTGGCGTTTTCGAACTTCAAGGCTTCCGGGTCGGTGAAGTCGAGCACGCCGTCAAGGTCGATCACGGCATTGACGCTGGTGTCGCTGCCGGGCTGTTTGAAGAGGTCCTGATCGGCCGTATAGGCCAGAAGCGCCGCCATCTGGCCGCCCGATGAGGCGCCGCCCAGAGCGAGCTTGGCGAAGCCAAAGTCTTTGGCGTTGGATTTCGCCCACAGGATGGCGTCATTGACGTCGATCAGGCTGGTGGGATAGCGGGCTTCGGCCGACAGGCGGAACTCCGGCAGGATCACGGTGTAGCCGCGCTGGGAGAGACGGTTGGCCAGGGCGTAGAAGTGCGACTTGTCGCCCGAGCGCCACCCACCGCCGTGGATGAGAACGATCCCCTGCCCGTTGGGTTTTGCCGGCAGGAAGACATCGGCATGCAGTTCGCGTTCACCGTCACGTTTGTAGCGCTGGTCGAAGAGGATTTTCTGGCCGGTTTGCGGCTCGACGGCAGGCCAGGCAATGCCAGGGTATTTGTCCTTATAGCCGTCGAAGCGCTGGGAGATGGTGTAGCCATCGTCGATCGGGCGCAGGTCGGCTGCGGTGGCCGCGCATGAAACCAGCATGAGAGCAGCAATCGCCGCAAATGTCTTCATCATCCCGCTCCAACTTAAATCCCCTCTCCCCGCTTGCGGGGAGAGGGTTAGGGTGAGGGGCAAACGGACATTGCGGCGCTCTCTTGGCGTCTAAAGGCCCCTCACCCGATCGCCTTCGCCTTGCTCGGCTCTCGTCCTCTCCCCGCAAGCAGGGAGAGGTAAGATTTAAAGGCTCTTCTCCCCGTGAAACGGGGAGAGGAGAAGAAAGCACGAGCCTAGTACTTGTACCTTACCCCAACAACCCACTGGCTGCCGGTATGAGTGTATTCGCGCGTCAGGTCCATCACGCCCGTATCGCCGGTACCGTAGATGCGCTCGACTTCATCCGTGATGTTGATCCCTTCCAGCGTCAGGGTCAGGTTGTCATTGATCTTGTAGAAAGACGCAAAGTCGACATGGGTCGGACCGTACTTGCGTTCCTGGACGTGGCCATTGCCGCCCGGCTCGCTGATCAGGTAGTCGTCACGCTTGTTGACCGATACCCGCGCCCCCAGTTGCTCGGTGTCATAATAGAGCGTGAAGTTGTACGAATTCGGCGACAGGCCGGTCGAATCCTTGGCTTCGACATGCGTATAGTTCGACGCCACGCCCAGGTTCGACCACAGGCCCGGCAGGAAGGTCAGCGGCTGGTTATAGGTCAGCTCGAAGCCCTTGACGCTGTTGCCGTCATCGCTGTTGACAGGGATGGTAAAGGTATAGGGCACAGTCGCCGGATCGGCGTTGTAGGATGTGTCATACAATGGATCGGCATAGATGGCCGGCCACAGCGACGGATCGATCATCTGGGTCACGACGTCGGTCTTGAGCGACCTCACGATGTCCTTGTTGAACACCGCCAGCGACAGCAGGCCTTCGCGGCCAAAGTACCATTCAACGCTCAGGTCGGTATCGTTCGACTCGTAGGGCTTCAACGACGGATTGCCGACATTGCCGACCGTGCGCGTCGTATAGCCGAAGACCGGCCCGGCGATATTGAGCGTCGACAATCCCGGACGCGTCATGCTGCGTCCGTAGGCGGCGCGCACCACCAGGTCGGAACGGACATCCAGCGCCAGGTTGATCGACGGCAGGTAGTTGTCGTACGACACCTTGGTTTCGACAGGCGTACCCTTGACCACCGCCGACGAGGTCACATTGGTGCGGACAAAACGAAGACCGGTATTGGTCCGCAGGCGCATGCCGGCCACGTCGTATTCGCCGTTCATTTCGGCATAGGCGCCGATCGTTTCTTCGCCGACCTTCCAGCCGGCGCCGACGTTGTCGGTATAGCCCGGCGCGACGATCCCCGCCGCCGCGATAGCGTCGAAGTCGGCGACGCGGAACTTTTGCAACTCGCCGTCCAGCCCCTTGCCGAAGTTATCGATCGGGAAGGCCATGGTATAGGCCGACGGGTTGAAGGTCGGCGCGGCGCCCAGACCTTCGGAATAGGCAACCGTGCGGTCGTTGTAGTTCAGGCCCGCCTTGATATTGAAGCTGTCGGCCTGATAGGTCGCGTCGAACTTCGACGTCAGGTTCTGCTTTTTGACATTGTTGATGCGGTTCGACGCCGTCTGGGCGTTGATATAGTTGGACGCCAGGTTTGGATCGTAACCGCCGAAGCTGACTTCCGGAATATATTCGTTGTCGCGGTAGTCGTAAGAATAGGCGTGCGGCACCGAGCGGTAATAGAAGCGCAGTTCGGTGCGGTCGGCGTCATCCGTCGCCTGGCCGATCATGGCATCCAGGGCCAGCCTGTCGGTGACCTGGAACTTGCCGGACAGCACGACCTGATCGAAGGACGACTTCGATTCCTGATGGCGGCTTTCGTACCAGGAGGTCACGTCGTTGAAGCTGGCGGCCACCAGCGTCTTGCCGTCGGCGCCGATGGTGAACGACACCGGCGTCTGGCCGGTAAAGTTGCCGGCCGGACCGTGGGTCAGCAGCCACTCCATCGAGTTGTAGCTGAAGCGGTCATTGGTCAGCTCCGAATGCAGCAGGTCGAGCGTGATGACCGCGCTGTCCGAGGGCTTGTACTGTAACGCTCCCGTCAGGCCGACGCGCTTCTGGTCGTTACCGAAGAAGTCGGCGCGCGGCAGGCGCGGCGCCCACAGGCAGTCAAGCGGATCGGCAGCGCCGCACGCCGTCGACGGCGTGCCGGTAACGGTCGGATTGGTGTCGGCCCACGAGTCGCCATTGGCCCTGGGCGAGGTCCAGCGTACGCTGGAATAGCCTTCCTGATGGACAGTGCGGTTCGACACCGCGGCCGAGAACAGTGTCCCCAGCTTGCCGTCCATGAACTTTTTGCTGACCAGGAAGGCCAGGCGCGGATCGGCCTTTTCGGTCAGGGAATTGTAGTTGGCCTGGGCCGAGGCCGTCAGGGTGAAGTCGTCACGGAAATCGAACGGACGCGCCGAATAAAGACCGACCGTGCCGGCGATGCCGCCCTCTTCGGTCGAGGCCTTCTGCGTCTTTTCGATGTCGATGCGGTTGAACAGTTCCGACGCGAACAGATGGAAGTCAAAGGCGCGCCCGGCATTGAGCGTCACGCCGCCGGTGTCGAGGCCGTCAGAGCTGGCCGGCACCTCCATGCCGTTCAGCGTGGTGCGGGTAAAGTCGGGCCCGAAGCCGCGCAGGGTAATGTTGCGCCCCTCCCCGCCTTCGCGCGTCATGGCGACGCCCGGCACGCGCTGGAGGGATTCCGCCAGGTTGAGGTCCGGCATCTTGCCGATGTCCTCGGCGACGATGCTTTCGATGCTGTTGGCGGCCTTGCGCTTGATGCCGCGCGCCTTGTTGAGCGATCCGCGGATGCCGGTGACGACGACCTCTTCCGACTCGACCGCTTCCGAAGCGGCCTCGCCGGCCGGCAGGGCCGCGCTGGCCGGGATGATCTGCGCCGGTTGCGCGCCTTGCGCCGCGGCCAGGACGATAACGCCGTTCGACTGCGTCACCGGTGTCATGTTCGTGCCGTTCAGCAGGCGCGACAGGCCTTCGCGCACCGGCATGGTGCCCTGCACGGCCGAGGTGCGCTGGCCCGCGACGAGCTTTTCAGGCGCCACCAGTTGCAGGTCGGCCTGCTCGGCGAATTGTTGGATGCCCTTTTGCGCCGCCTGGGCGGGGACATTGAACGTCTTGACCTGCGCGACCGCAGGCATGGCGGAGACCATCAGCAGGGTGGTTCCCGCCAAAAGCCAGTGTCCGGAAAGCACGCGTGCGTTCCTCATGAAGTTCCTCCTGTTTCGTGCTGGTACCTTTTTGGGCACCTTATTATCGAGGGCGTATCCGCCTCTCTTATTGTCCGATGCCTGAGGTTTCGGCTTCCGTAGACCCATCGTTAATTTTTTTGACGCCGATGTAGATTGTCGTATCGGTGCGCGTCACTTCGGCATCGAAGGCCTGCGCCACGGCATTGGAAAAGCCTTCGGGATCATCGGTGGAAAACCGGCCGAACAGGCGCTCGCCGCCAAGCGCCGCGTCCCTGATGACGATCTGTGTCCGGTTATAGCGGTTATAATCCGACGCCACGTCCGCCAGCGTCTTGCCGGCCAGGGCGATCTTGCCTTCGCGCCACGCCAGCGCGTTATCGACGACTTCGGGCGCGTGATAAACCGCCGCCTCGGCCTCGCCGATAAAGGTGCGATCGCCGGCCTTCAGGATCACGGCCGGACGGTCGGCGCCATTAAACCAGGCCTTGACCGTGCCTTCGGTAACCAGGACTTCGGCGCCATTGTCGCGGCGGCGGACCGAAAAGGCCGTGCCGACCGCCTGGACGCGTGCATCGCCCGCCGCCACGACGAAGGGGCGTTCAGGATTTTTGGCGACCTTGAACCAGACCTCGCCCTTGACCAGTTCGACATGGCGCTGCTTTTCCGTCATGGCGACGCGGATGGCGCTTTGGGTATTGATGGCGGCGATCGAGCCGTCGCTCATCGGCAGGCGGCGGATTTCACCGGTTCGCGTGGCCGTTTCCTCGCCGCGCAGGGTGACGAACAGCCCTGCCCCACACGCGGCCATCAGCCCGGCGGCGATCCCGCCACTGGTCAGCACCTTGCGCCGCGACACGGCATCGCGCACCGCCGGCCAGGCCGTGGACGGCCCAAGCGCCTTGGCGCGCGACAGCGACGACCACGCCGCCTGCGCACGCAGCAATGCGCCGCGCCGGCGTGGGTCGCCGGCCAGCCAAGTGCCTAGCGCCGCCTCGTCCTCGGGGCTCAAGGGGCGATCCTTGACGGCCCACAGGCTGGCGGCCACCTCTATCTGTTCACTGGTTTCGGGCGGCGTCACGCTTCAACTCCTTTTGCGATCCCTGGCCCTGATCCTCCGAGGCCATGGACCGCATGATCAGCCGCAGACCCTTTGCGGCTTCATTTTCAACCGTGGTTTCGCTCAGGCCCAGCACCCTGGCGATTTCCTTCTGCGGCATGCCCTGCACTTTCCGCATCTCGAACACCTGTCTGCAGCGCGACGGCAGGGCCGCGATCAGCCGCATAACGCGCTTGAGTTCATGGCGCGCCGCGGTTTCGCGTTCGGGCGACGGCGCGTCGCTCATGACGTCGAGGCGATCGATCTCGTCGACGCTGTCTATGCGGACGATCCGCGCCCGGCGGATGCGCATGAAGGCTATGTTCTTGGCGACCGTGAAGAAATAGGCGCGCGGTGACAGGATGTGCTCGACGGTGGAAAGCTCCGCGATCTTGCAATAGGCTTCCTGGATAATGTCCTCGACGTCCTCGCGGCCCAACCGCGCCCGCCGCAACCAGGCGCGCAGATCCGCTTCGTGCGGCAGGATGTTTGCTCCCACCCAGCGGATAATATGGTCCGGCGCCGATTCCATAGACATGCTCCTGATCTATTAGATGCCTGAGGATCACGCTTCCGTAAAACAACATCACAAATTTATGTATTTGCCACTTTTGTGCTCCGAAACCGGCCACTTCGCGGCTCAAAGCGCCATTTTTCGGACCTTATTTGCCGATTACAGTGAACCAACAAGGCTAGGTAATGGGCGACTCCTTGTTGAAAAGGCTCTCGATGAAAACGTTTAAAACCGGTGCTCTGCTGCTCGCGCTTCCCCTGATGCTCACGGTTTCGGCTTGCGCCAGCCACAAATATGTCGATGAAAAAGTCGGTGTCGTAAATGGCCGCGTCGATCAGCACGACGCTCATCTGACCCAGCTCGACCAGACGACGCAGGAGGCGCTCAACCGCGCCACCGCCGCCGGCAAGCTGGCCGAAGGCAAGTTCAACTATTCGATCGTGCTCAGCGACGACAGCATCAAGTTCGACACCGAAAAGGCCAACCTGTCCGACGCCGCCAAGGCGACCCTGACCGATCTCGCCACGCGGCTGAAGAGCGACAACCGCAATGTTTATCTGGAAATCCAGGGCTATACGGACTCGACCGGCACTGACGCCGTCAACTATCGCCTGGGCGCGGAACGGGCCGACAGCGTCCGCCGCTTCCTGAACAGCCAGGGCGTATCGCTCAATCGCATGGCGTCGATCTCGTACGGCTCCGAACAACCCGTGGCGAGCAACAGCAACGCGTCCGGCCGCGCCGCCAACCGCCGCGTCGTCATCGTGGTTCTGTCGTAAGACTTTTCCTTCCTACTCCTCCCCACATTGTGGGGAGGGGGGCCATCTGCGGAGCAGATGGTGGTGGGGCCTTCTTTCCAAGCCCCTAAAAGGTGCCTTCAGCCCTACCCCGCCTTCGCGGCCGGGACTTCCTCGGCGGGTGCCTCATCCTTGCCCAGCACCTTGGCGACCAGGTGGATCAGGTCGCGCATATCGAAGGGCTTCGGCAATTGCTCGACCGCGCCGACGTGGCGGGACGCCGCCAGCACCTGCTTGGGATCGACCTTGTTCTCGATCCCGGCCGACATGGCGATGATATTGATGTGCGGCCACTCGCTGCGGATCTTCATGATGCCTTCGATCCCGCCCATGCCCGGCATGAAGATGTCGGCGATGACCACGTCGACCATGTCGAGATTGGTCTTGGCAAACGCCTGCTCCATCGTCTCGGCGACCGAGATCTGATAGCCCATCTCAGCCAGCACGGTCGAGATCAGGGTGCGCAGATTGGCGTTGTCCTCGACCACCAGCAGGTGCTTCTTGGCCTTGCGGTCGCGGTGATACTTGGTCGTGTCGTTCAGAAGCGTCTTCAGCCGCTCGGGCGAAAACGGCTTGGGCATGATGAATTCGGCGCCCAGCGCGCGGGCCTGGTCGAAGGTCTGCTGCACGCCCTGGCGGCCATAGACGGTATCGGCCATGATGGCCAGCGGCGTCGCCGGCGCGCGTTCGCGGATCTGGTCCATGATCTTGAAGGTACTGTCCGGGCCGACATAAGCCTCGAACATCAGCAGATGGAACTTGGTGGCGCGCATCATCGACAGCGCCATCTTCTGGTCGAACGCCAGGATGGCGGACCACTTTTCCTTCTCCAGCATCTTTGAAATGTACTGGGCCTGGCCGCCGTGGCTGTCCAGTACAAGTACGCTACCCCTACTCATAACCGCTCTCCTCGAGGCAGGTTGTCCGAGTGATTTTGACGCGAGTGTAAATTAGGAGGGATTAACAAGCCGGAAACGGCGTTATTCGTTACGCCGCCAGCGATTTTTCGCTCAAAACCGCTTCAACCAGAAACGTCAGGTCGGTCGCGGTAAACGGTTTCGGCAAAAGCGCATGGGCGCCGATATGCTTCGCGGCTGACAGGACCTGCGTGCTTTCGACCTTCGCTTCCGCGCCGGCCGACATGGCGACGATCGACACTTCGGGCCAGGTCGACTTGATAATGCTGATCCCTTCGATCCCGCCCATCCCCGGCATGAAGATGTCGGTGATGACGATGTCGACGTGAGCGATGTCGATCCGTTCGAACGCCTCTTCCATAGAGCGCGCCTCGGAAATACGGTAGCCCTTTTCGGCCAGGGCCATGGTCGTCAGCTTGCGCACCACGCGGCAGTCGTCGACGACCAGGATATGTTTCGGCGGCACCGGCGCACGGCGCATCTTGATCGCCTCGTCGAGGATGATCTCAAGCTGTTCCGGCGAAAACGGCTTGGGCAGGACGAAGTCGGCCTGGGCCTGGCGGGCGGCGTTCAACGTTGCATTGAGCGCGGCGCCGCCTGCCCCGCCGGCGGTCATGATGGCGATCGGCACATTGCGCGCCATCTCGCGGACCTCGGGCAGGTGCATCAGCGTATTGCCGCCTTCGACATAGACGTCGAACAGCATCAGGTCGACGCGGTTGACCTTGAGCTGGGCAAAGGCGGTCTTGTGGTCAAAGCTCAACACCGCCGACCACCCCAGGTTGGTCAGCATGCGGGAAATCAGTTGGGCCTGAACGCGGCTGTCTTCGAGTACTAAGACTGTGCCTTTCGACATCTCGTCCCCCTATATGACAGTGCGCAGACTTTAGCATAAAGCCGTTATGCCAAGGTAAACGGAACTGTCACATTCGCTAAAAAACCTTTGCGTTGAAACGGTTACGATGTCACCGGTGTCGTGCTTGCGCTTCACCGCCGAACGCCTCTATGAATGCGGCCATGTTTGCCCTCATCTCGCCCGCCAAATCGCTGGACCTGACGCCCCATGACGTCGCGCAGCCGACGCAACCGCGCTTCCCCGCTGAGACCGAAAAGCTGATCAAGGCGCTGAAAAAGCTGAAGCCCAAGGCCATCGCCGAGCTGATGGACATCTCGAAGGCGTTGAGCGAGCTCAACCACGGCCGCTTCCAGGGCTTCGAGGACCAGGCCGCCATGCCCGCCGTGTTCATGTTCGACGGCGATGTCTATACCGGCCTTCAGGCGCGCACCCTGGATGCGGACCGGATCAAGTGGGCGCAGGATCATTTGCGCATTCTGTCAGGGCTTTACGGCGTGCTGAGGCCGCTGGACGCCATCCGCCCCTACCGCCTGGAAATGGGCTCAAGCCTCAAGGTCGGCCGGGCAAATTCGCTCTATCAGTTCTGGGGTGACGCGATCGCCAAAAGCCTTGTCACGGAAGCGAAGGACGCCGGCACCGACACGCTGGTCAACCTGGCCAGCACAGAATATTCGCGCGCGGCCCTGACGCCGGCGCTCAGGCTCAAGGTGGTCAGCCCGCGCTTTCTCGAAATCAAGGGCAACGAAGCGAAGATCGTGTCCTTCTTCGCCAAGAAGGCGCGCGGCCTGATGGCGCGCTACATGATCGACCACCGCATCGACCGGGCGGACGGCCTGAAGGACTTCGACAGCGAAGGCTACAGCTTCCGGCCCGACCTGTCGAAAGACGGCGACTGGGTCTTCACCCGTCCGCAACCCGAGCCAGTGTCAGCGAAGAAAAGCTAAGCGCGGTTCCGCCCGCCCCCTCCAATTAAGAAACGTCCGCTTTCGTTCACTCCGAACAGTTCCTCGGACACTCCACGTACGCGGACACGCCTTTTCTTCAAATTGTCAGACAGTTAGGCGCCCTTCCCAAACCACCGTACAATTGCCCGCAAAGCGAAATAAAAAACTGCCGGGGATTGGTACGCTGCCTAACTACAATGCACCCGCCCTCCAGAAGGGACTGGATATCCTTGAGCACCTGGCCTCTAGCGCCACGCCCCTGTCCATGACGCAACTGGCGGAGCAAATGGACCGGTCGGTATCCCAAATCTACCGTATGATCCTCGTCCTTTGCGATCGTGGCTACGTCCAGGCGCGGGACCATGGCTTTACGGTGACGTCCAAGGCATTCTGTCTGGCGCTCGACCGCCCGGAGGTGGATGCCCTGCTGACCATTGCCGAGCCGGAAATGCAGCGCCTCGCGCGCGCCACCCGGCGGACCTGCTACCTCAGCGCCGCCCACGACAAGGTCGTCATCGTGGTCGCCGTCCAGCCCTGGCTGGGGAAGTCCGGACTGGATGTCCGCGTCGGCATGCGTCAGCCGCTTATCAATACCGCCTCCGGCCAGGTGCATTTCGGCTTTCAGTCCGATGCCGGTAAGGAGAAGTGGCGGCAGGCATTGGCTGAAACCGAGGACCAGGCAACGCTTGCCCAATTCGTGAAGGACGCTGACCGCGCCGCCGCCTTGGGCCAGGCCGAGCGCACGCATCGCCATATGGATTGCCTGACGGAAATATCGAGCCCCGTGACGCTGCGGAAAGACCAGGTGTTCGCGCTTTCGCTGTTGTACCTGCACCGCCCCGGCAGCGACGATTTCACGCTTTGCCGCACCGAACTGTCACAGGCCGCCTGGCAGATCACGCAGGCCTTGCGCGTTCAGCAGGCGTGGCCGGATCGTAGTGGCCATCAGAGCCAGTCCGTAGAGATGGACGGAAGGAACTTAATAGCGGGTTAGCACACAGTGTAATCCGAAGAACGTCAGTATTGAGTGCTAATTACTGATTTCTTTCACGCCACGGTGAAAACTTCGAGGTGTCATAAACCCACACCTCTGGCGGTAGCACCTCGCCATTGGCCAGCCTCGCTGCGCTCCATCTAGATGTCCAGTCGTCAATAGCTTTTCTCTGACTACCATCTAAACCGCCCCAAGCGCCAATATAGATAGCCTTGGCTTTAACTTTGCTTTCGCCCAGAATATTGAATAGATGAGAGTCGCGCTCGTTTAAGCTGTGTCCATATGTGAAGAGAACGCATTCCGTTCCCCTGAGACCACTTTTAAGTAGTTTAGATGCCTTCTTGAGATAAGCACTTCTTTGGATTCGTTCGGATTTGGCGACACTCGTCCCTTCAGCCACGATGACGGGAAATTCACCTTGATTAAGTCGCTCGCGCATCTGATCAATTAGCCTACCCCCTCCGGGATAGTGCAGCTTAATCTGCTGGTTATCGCGCTCGAATAAGTGCAATGCGCCATGCAAGTAGACAAGCCCAGGGTCTATTTTTTCAGGCTGCCAAGCGCCACCTGAACCTTCGTGGTTGTCATAACACCATAGTCTTCGCTTCTTACGCACAACCACCCAATAGAGTAATAAATCGTAGTTGGTCGTATAGACCCGCCCTCTAAGCTGACGGCGACTAATTCCGACAAAATGCTCAAGGAAGCGCGTGCAATGATCCGCCTCGTCATCTGTCACGTTAACCGAACTGTGCGGATGCACCTTCGACAAAGCGCGAAGAAATGCGGAATTTATTTCATCTTTGTGTAACTGGCTCTGCGCATTCTCTAATGCCAATTCAAAATCATTCGCGCCTTGCTCTTGAAAAATTCGTGCGACCTCAGAACTGAATGGCTTCCCGCTTTCGAAAAGTGAGTCGTAGTTGAACGATTTTCGTGCATTTATACTAAAGCCGTTGCCTAGCAGTAGATGTCTTTGGCATTTGTCTGTTTGAGCAATAGCCTTTTCAAATGTAATTTCTTGCGGGCCAGATTGGATGCTCACGGAATCTCCGTTACGACACATTGCATATAAGCTTCACGCCACGAATAACTACCGTAAGACGATTCTCACGAAGCCCATGCAATTTCGACGTTCAGTGATTTTGGGTGTCGAGTCAGAATGTGCGGTAGTCTCCTTGCGCATGCCGGACATGGTACGCCCACGTGCTGGGGCTCCCGCACCTCCACGCTTTCGGCGACATGCCTTTTTCGACTGTGGCGGCACGCGGCTCCTGCTGTCGCCGGCCGAGGACGAGGGCCAGTCCCTCCTCTACATCACCTGCAGCGATATCCACGCCACGCAAAAGCGGCTGGAGGCGCGCGGCGTGACATTCATCAATGCGCCGCACATGATCCACCGCCATGACAACGGCGTCGAGGAATGGATGGCCTTTTTCAACGACAATGAAGGCCGGCCACTGGCGCTTATGGAGCAGGTTGCGCCGTCCGCATAAAAAAGTTCGGCCTGACCGAAACCTTCGCGGACAATCGGGCGTAAACATGAGCAAGACCGCAATCCAGCGGCTCGAATCCCTGAAGCTGACGGAGCAAAACAATGATGAGCGTCAAGCGTACCTTCACCACCCTGATCGCAGCCACCTTTGTCCTGGCGGCGGGTTCGGCCTTCGCCGGCCTGCCCGAAGGCGCCAAGGCCCCCGACTTCACGCTGCAGGCCGCCCTGGCCGGCAAGCCGACGACCTTCACGCTGAAAAACGCGCTGAAAAAGGGCCCGGTCGTCCTCTACTTCTTCCCGGCCGCCTTTACCGCCGGCTGCACGCTGGAATCGCACAAGTTCGCCGAGGCCAATGACGACTTCAACAAATTAGGCGCCACCGTCGTCGGCGTAACCGCCGGCAATGTCGACCGCGTCGCCGAGTTCTCCAAGACCGAGTGCCGCGACAAGTTCGCCGTCGCCGCCGATCCGGGCGCCAAGGTCGCCGCGCAATATCAATCCACCATGGAAGGCAAACAGATCTCCGACCGCACCTCCTACGTCATCGCGCCGTCGGGCAAGATCCTCTTGAGCTATACCGACCGCAACCCCGAAGCGCACATCACCAAGACCATGGAAGCCGTGCGCACCTACAAGGCCAAGAAGGGCTAGGACGCCATGCTCGCCGCGATTGCCGCCGCCCTCATCGGAGGCGTGATCCTCAACCTGATGCCGTGCGTCTTTCCAGTTATCTCGCTGAAGGCGCTCAGCCTCCTCAGGCACGGCGACAGCCCGGCGGCGGCGCGTAAAGACGGCGCGGCCTTCGCCGCCGGTGTCGTCGCGACCATGCTTTTGCTCGCGGGCGTGCTGATTGCGGCGCGCGCCGGCGGGGCCGCCATCGGCTGGGGCTTTCAGCTCCAGTCGCCGGTGGTCATCGCCGTGCTGGCGCTTGTCATGCTGGGTTCGGCGCTGAACCTGGCCGGTCTGTTCGAAGTCGGCGCCTCGGTCCAGGGCGTGGCGGGCGGCATCCAGGTCAAAAGCGGGCCAATGGGTTCGGCCTTGACAGGCGCCCTGGCCATCGTCGTCGCCACGCCCTGCACCGCGCCCTTCATGGCCGGGGCCGTGGGTTACGCCCTCGTCCAGCCGCCGCTTGTCGCGCTCGCCGTCTTCCTGGCTTTGGCGATTGGCTTTGCCGCGCCGTTCACGCTCATCGCCTTTGTTCCGGCGCTGGCGCGGATGATGCCCAAGCCCGGCGCGTGGATGGAGACGCTCAAAAAAGCCCTCGCCTTTCCGATGTTCGGCGCCGCAGCGTGGCTCGCCTGGGTGCTGGCGCAACAGGCGGGCACAGATGCCCTGGCAGGCTTGTTTATCTCCGCCGTGGTGTTGAGCCTCGCCTGCTGGCTTTACGGGATGGCTCAGCGCCGCCGTCTGATGGGGCAAAAATCCGTGGCCCTGTTCGCCGTCACCGCCGCCTTGGGCGCCCTGCTCATCGTGCCGGTGGTCCATCTGGCCGGCGCCGCGCCTGTGGCGGCCAAGGCCCCGAAAGGCAGCGAGACGATCGCCTGGTCGCCGCAGGCCATCGCCGAACATCAGGGCAAGGGCCGGCCAATCCTGGTGAACTTCACCGCGTCCTGGTGTATTACCTGTCAGGTCAATGAGCGCACCACGCTGTCGACCCCGGCCGTCAAGGCGGCCCTGGAACGCACCGGAAGCCTGTACATGATCGCCGATTCGACCAACTACAATCCGGATATCGAAAATGCCCTGGCGGCTTTGGGGCGCGGCGGCATGCCGGTCTATGTGGTCTATCCGGCCGACGGCGGCGCGCCGAAACTGCTGCCCGAGGTCTTGAGCCCCGACATCGTCATTACCGCTTTGAACGAGGCCTCTTGACGGAACAGCGCAAGGACAGCGACGCATCGCGCGCCGAATGGCCGGCATGGATGCAGCGCGCCCAGGACGGCGACCAGGCGGCCTATAACCGCCTGCTCAAGGCCATGGTGCCGCTGATCCGCAAGGTCGTGCGCCGCAAGATCGATGACGCGATCCTGGTCGAGGATGTGGTTCAGGACACGCTTTTGACCATCCACCGCGTGCGCGCGACCTACGATCCCTCACGGCCCATCCTGCCGTGGGTGTCCGCGATCGCCAGTTCGCGCGCCATTGACGCCTTGCGTAAGCGCGGCCGCCACCGGTCGCGCGAGGTCCACGATGACGACGCGCTCAATACCTATGCCGACGACGCAGTGCCGGCGGATGACGCGGGCCACGCCCAGGATATCCGGGAGCGCCTGAGCCACCTGCCGGACCGGCAAAGGGAAATGGTCGAGATGGTTCACTTACGCGAAATGAGCCTGAACGACGCCGCCAAACACAGCCAACTGTCCATCGGGGCGGTCAAGTCGCTGCTGCATCGCGCGCTTGTCCGCCTCCGCCAAACCGGAGCCGACGATCATGGATGATCACGATGCGCTCATCGATACCCTAAGCCGCGAGGCCGCGCCCGTGAAACGCCCGCCCGCCCCGGCCGTCCGCGCTGCCGTGTGGATCGCCCTGGCCCTGCCATGCGGCGCGATCGTGGGCCTGTGGCTGAGCCGCCGGTTCGCCGACTGGTCGATGCCGGCCGCCGCCTGGGCGCTTATCGGGCTGGCGGCGGCGTTCGCGCTGGGTGCGATCGCCATGCTGTCGGCGTTCAACCTGACGATCGCGGGCCGCAAACCCGTCACATGGCCGTGGTTCGCCGCCATCGGCGCCGTCTGGCTGGCGTCCGGTCTCGTCGGTGTATCACAGGCCGCCGATCCATGGGGCCATGTTGGCAGCGGCTGGGGCTGTTATCTGTTCATGGTGACCGTCAGCGTGCCCATGATCGCCTTGTCGATCGTGGGTCTAAACCGGACGCGGACGCTCTATCCGCTGCGGTGCCTGAGCATTGCGGGGCTTGGAACGGCCTTCATGACGGCGGCGCTTCTGGCGCTCTGCCATCCGCCGACCGGCGACCTGCCGGACCTGGTCATGCACCTGCTGGCCGGGGCGACCATCATTGCCGTCACGGTCGTACTGGGCCGGAAATGGGTAGCTGTTTAGGACGCGACGGCGACCGAGGCGTGGCCCTGCCAATAGGCGTCGACGTCCCCGCAGATCTGCTTGACGTCATCGAAATAGAAGGGCTTGGGCAGCAGGAAGGTGACACGGCCGCGGCGGGCCTTGTTGAGTGCATCGGCGCCCGATTCAGGGTCGTTGACCCGGCCGGCGGTCATGATGGCAATCGGCGCGCCGCGCGACAGCTCGCGATAAGCAGGCAGTTCGTCGAGCGTATTGTGGCCTTCCATGAAGACATCGAGCACCAGCAGGTCGAACCGGGCGGCGCGCAGGGCCTCATGGGCGGCTTCCGGGGTTTCGACCCAGATGGCGTCGTATCCCGCCTTCTGGAACATCTTGGAAATAATGGTTCCCTGGGTACGGCTATCTTCGAGGACGAGCGCGCGTTTGGCCATCGGATGGTTTCCAGTTTTTTCTGGGAACCTACAATATATCCACAGCCCCTAAGATTAGGTTACCTGCGCTATTTTACCGGGCTCACCCGACAAAACCCGCCGCACGGCGGATGCGGTCATTGATCGCCTCGCCTATGCCGTCTTCCGGAATGGGCGCGATTTCGATGACCGGCGGGTTGAGCCGGTCGGCTTCGCGAAGGGCGCGGAACAGCCGGGCAGCAGCTTCGGAGAGGTTGCGGTCCGCGCTCAACTGCACCACCGGGCCGTCGTGTTCAACCGGCCCGAACGCCAGGTAGGCCGCGCCGGGCGATGGTGTGGCGACATTGATCCTGACCGGCGCATCGGGCGCGTAGTGCAGGCTCAGACGGCCGGGTGAGCGGTGACCTTCGGAGGCGTCGGCGGCCAGTGGCCCGATGACGGCTTCAATATCGGCACGGGTGACGGCCCCTGCTCTCAGGTAGCGTGCGTCTTTCAGCAGGCTGACAACGCTTGATTCGACGCCGATGCCACAGTCGCCGCCATCGGGCGATGCGGCGACAAATGCGCCGGTCTCGTCGAAGGCGTCGGCCTGTGTCGTCGGGCTTGGACGCCCTGAACGGTTGGCCGACGGCGCGACAACGCCGAAATCGACGCTGTTCAGAATCTCAAGCGCCATCGGATGATCGGGCATCCGGATCGCGACGCTGTCGAGACCGGCGCGCGCCAGGTCACAGGCGGCATCAAAGTCGCGCACCGGCAGCACAAGCGTCAGCGGCCCCGGCCAGAACTTCGCGGCAAGCGCCTCGGCGCGATCATCGAAGACGCCAATCCTCCGTGCCAGCGCAACTGAGCCGACATGGACGATCAAGGGATTGAAGCGCGGTCGCCCCTTGGCCTCGAAGACCTTGACGACGGCGTCTGCGTCGTCCGCCCGCGCGCCGAGACCATACACGGTCTCAGTCGGCAGGTGGATCAGATCTCCGTTCGTCAACGCCTGGACAGCGGCCACAATGCTCACTTAGATTTGGCCTTCAACGTGATATCGACCTTGATCTTCGCCGGAATTTCGTCGGTCGAAGCCCATTCGCCCGAGCCAACGCCATGGGCGATGCGGTCAACATTCGTGCTGCCTTTCATCTGCGCCACACCGTCCTTGATGGTCAGCGTAAACGGCAGGTCGACAGCCTTGGTAACGCCGTGCAGGGTCAGGCGGCCATGAGCGACGTACTTATCCCCGCCGGTCTTTTCGAACTTGCGCGCATCGAACACCGCCTTGGCAAAGTTGGCCGTATCGAAGAAAGACGCGCCCTTCAGGCTGTCGGCGTAGTCGTTGTTGCTGGCGGTGACGGACGCCAGGTCGATGGTGACCTTGACGCGTGACTTGTCCAGTTGCTCGGGATCGAACGCGATGTCGGCCGTATAGCCTGGAAATGCGCCCGTGACGGTCTCTCCCTGAAAGACGGTCGAGAAGCTGATCTTCGTGACCGACTTGTCGACCGTCCATCGCGCCACCGGCATGGCCGAGGCGGTCTCGGACACCGATGCGGACGCCGCTACCGACACGGACGCCTCCGCCACCGGATCGCCGGTTTCGGCTTCGGCGGAAGCGACGGCTTCCGCGGCTGGCTGCGGCGCGGGCGCGGTCTTAGGCTTGCCGTTATAAACGCCGTAGCCGATGCCGACCGCCAGCAGGATGACACCCAGCGGCACGATCCAGCGCCAGTTGGCGATGGGACGCGATTTCAGCCCCGGCACCATGTGCTCAAGCAGATTGTCCTTATCGACCAGTTGATGCTTCAGCGCCGCCAGCACATGCAGCGGGATCATGCCGTAGATCAAAAGCTTGGCGACCAGATTGTGGATGGCCTCGAAAGTCTCATGGATCGCCTTGGCATTCGGCGCATCGCCCTGCGGCACCGGCAGGTGAAACCATTCCATGAAGAAGAAGGGAATCGGCCGCGCGCTGGTCGAAACCATCAGCCAACCCGACAGCGGCATGGCGATCATGACGACGTAGAAGCCAAGGTGCAGCGTCTTGGCGGCCAGGGCCTGCCACTTCGGCATCGGCGGTTCCGGCGGCGCCTTATAGGCCAGACGAACCGCGATGCGGACAAAGGTCAGCAGCAGGATCGATATGCCGATCGACTTGTGCAGGTTGATGATCGAACGGAACCACGGCGATTCCGCATCCAGCCGCCAGCCGAGAAACACGTTCAGCAGGATCAGGAAGGCGATCAGCCAGTGCAGCCAGCGGCTGTAGCGATTGTAGGACGCGGTTTCCATAAGCCCTCTCCGACCCAAGGTTTTACGCACATACACCGGTTTCCCGGCGTTCGTCATGCGTCAATCCATATGTAACTGATACTATTTCATATCAAGACGCAATAGGATTTTGCGGCACGCAAAAAGTTGACGTTCACGTAAAATCAACTTGCCTGCCCCAAGGTCAATAATAATAATGAGAAAGAAAAACAGGGACCGCGGACATGACCTATCGCCCTTCCGTCAAGGACATCGCCTTCTGCCTCGACCACGTCTTCGGCATGGAGCGTCACTATGGCAGCGCGGCCTTCCCCGATTTCGACAGGAGCTTGCGCGACGCCGTGCTGGAGGCGGCCGGACAATTGGCCGGCGATGTGCTGGCGCCGCTGAACCGCGTCGGCGATCTCAACCCGTCGAAGCTGGATGGCGATCGGGTAATCGTGGCGCCCGGTTTTCTCGACGCCATCAAGGCCTATGCCGAAGGCGGCTGGTACGGCGTGGCCGCCGATCCGGCCTATGGCGGCCAGGGCTTGCCCAAGATGCTGGAGCAGGCGTGCTTCGATATATTCCACGGCGCGAATATGGCCTTTACGCTGTTGCCGACGCTCAGCCAGGGCGCCATCGAGGCCATCCACGCCCATGGCACGCAAGCGCAGAAGGACCTGTTCCTGCCGAGGCTGATCGCCGGCCAATGGTCAGGGACGATGAACCTGACCGAGCCGCAGGCCGGTTCGGATCTGGCGGCACTGACGACCAAGGCCGAGCCAAACGACGACGGCACCTATCGCATTACCGGCCAGAAGATCTTCATCACCTGGGGCGAGCACGACGGGGCGGAAAACATCGTCCATCTGGTGCTGGCGCGCCTGCCCGATGCCCCAAAGGGCACGCGCGGCATTTCGCTGTTCCTGTGTCCGAAATTCCTGCTCGACAGTGATGGCAATCCGGGCGCGCGCAACAGCGTTAAATGCGTCGGCCTTGAACATAAGCTAGGCATTCACGCTTCGCCGACCTGCGTCATGGCGTTCGAAGACGCAACGGCCGAGCTGATTGGCGCACCGCACGGCGGGTTGGCGGCCATGTTCACCATGATGAATGCCGCGCGCCTGGCGGTCGGCTTCGAAGGCGTTGGCGTCGCCGATGCCGCCTGGCAAAAGGCGCGCGCATACGCCGCCGAACGCCGCCAGGGCCGGTCCTTGATCACGGGCCAAGACAGCGCCTTTATCTATGACCACCCCGATGTGCGGCTGATGCTGGCGGTGTCAAAAGCCAAGATCGAAGCGGCGCGCGCCATCTGCATGGCGACCGCCGCGGCCATCGACGAAGGCCAGTTGGGCGGTAGCGACCGCGCCAAGCGCCGCGAGGACTTTCTGGTGCCGATCGCCAAGGCCTGGGCGACCGACGTCGCCTGTGAGGTGGCGTCCAAGGGCGTGCAGGTTCACGGCGGCATGGGCTTTATCGAAGAGACAGGCGCGGCGCAATTCTATCGCGATGCCCGCATCGCGCCGATCTACGAAGGCACCAACGGCATCCAGGCGGCCGATCTGGTCGGCCGCAAGCTTGGGAGCGACGGCACGGCCGCCAGTGAATTGGCAGCAGATATCGAAGGCTTTATCGCAGGGGTGTCGGGTGCCTTCTCCGCCGAAAGCGCCGCGCTGACCGAAGCCCTGACGGCCTTCCGCCAGGCCAGCGACTTCCTTGTGACGCAAAAGACCGCCGCCCCGTTGGACGTCGCATCTGGCGCTACGAGCTACTTGACGCTAAGTGGCGACCTGATCGGCGGCTGGCTGCTGCTGAAAGGCGCTCTCGCGGCTGAAAAGCTTCTCGCCGATGGCCAGGGCGACACAGTGTGGCTGAAAGATCGTATTCTGCTGACCCGCCTCTACTTTACGCAGGTCTTGCCCCATGCCTCCGCGCATCTGGCGGCGATCAAGGCCGGCTTCAGTGCCCTGGATGGCCTGGAACTGAGCCTGGACTAGCCTACGCTTTGAGCCACGGAAATCACTGAGCGCTAACACGGAATTCGAGTGTGGCAGCTAACTTTAAGAGTAACACCATCTTCGCCCTCCCCATTTATGGCGAGGGGGGACCATCTGCGGAGCAGATGGTGGGCGGGGCCTGCCACAGCTCCATAGCCAGCGCAATTACGCCGTTAGCAGCCTCATCTGGATCGGCCAACAGTTCACTTGCAGCGATGCGGCATACAAAGATACCTTGTTGTGAAAGCCATTGGTCACGTTTCTCATCGTGAGCTCGCTGACGGTCTCGCGTGTGCACCTCACCATCTACCTCGATGCATAGTTTTGCTTTCGGGCAATAGAAATCGAGCACATACGTGCCAATTGGATGCTGATTACGAAAAACGAGTTCGCCGGTTCGCTCTTTCAACCGTAGCCAAAGCCACAGTTCGGGCTTGGTAAGTTGCTTTCGCAGCCGCCGAGCCGTTTTGTTCGTTGCTCCCTCCCGCAGTGTTCGTTTCATCTTTCTTATGGCCCCGCCCACCGCCTTCGGCGGTCCCCCCTCCCCATAAATGGGGAGGGCGAAGACTACAGCCATGTAAAACGCAGGCGTTTCGTATCGGATTTCATATTATCCATGGCTCCCTAACCGGAGACGCCAAGACCCTCACTGCGTCTCGGCCAGACCCTCGCCCGTGATCGGCTTGGCAGCCGCGCCGGCAGTGCCGGAATTGCCAGCGCCCGTCATATCCGACGTGTCGGTTGTGGCGCCACCCGGCGTGCCCTTGGCGGTCGGCGGCGCGACCTTCAAAGCTGGAACCGGCGCTACGCCCTTTGCCTGCGCCTTCAACAGAATATCGATCGTCTGGCGGACAAACACAGCCTCGGTCACGACGCCCAATTCCAGGCGCTGGTTCTCGTCCTCGACCTGCTTGATCAGCACGCCGGCGACAAAGCCGCCCGCCTTGCTGGTGGCGGACTTCATAAACACCGGCCCGCCCGAATTACCCGGCACGGCGGTCAGATCGATCAAAAACGTCGGATAGGTCGCCGACGGCGCCACCGGATACGACGCCAGACGCCCGGCGCGCAGGATCGGGAAGCCCGACACATTGGCCGACAGGCCGTGCGGATAGCCCAGGGTCATCATCTCCTGGCCGGCCGTGACCTTCATGGCCTCGAACGTGCCCTCGTCCGCCAGAAGGCTGTACGGAATGACCTGGTCCTTGATGCTTTCCGGCATCTTGATGGGGATAACGGCAATGTCCTGGCCCGGATGCTGGGTATAGGTCGGCGCACCCGCAGGCGTGCGGATGGCGATGGTCGACGGCATGTAGGACCAGGTGCCCTTGGCTGACGGCACGCGCCAGCCGACTCGGACGTCCTTTTGCGGCATCTTTTCAAGAACGTGGGCCGCGGTCACCAGAACCGTCTGGGTCTGGCCGCCCGGCATGGGCACCGACACCAGGAACCCGGTGCCGACCATGCGCTTGGCCTCATTGATCGGCTGGTCGATCTGCACCGTCGCCTTGATCAGCGCCACTGTCAGGTCAGCATCCATCATGCCCGAAGGTCCCCCATGATACGCGCGAAACTCATAATCTCTACCCTGCGAAATATCATGTTATCGGCTCCATATGGGACCAACATGCGAAAACGCACGGATTTCCGGAAACTTATTTGACGCCCTTTGGCGAATGGGTCAAACGGTTTCGTTAATCACTGTGACCCAGCCCGGCCGATCTGAAAAGCTGCTTTGCGAAGAATAGTCGCGTTTGCGGCCAAGTCTGGCTTTAACATCACAGGTATCCGGATAAGCCCCTCGCCTTCGAGAGACACGCCTTGACCAAAACCCTTCCCCTAGCCCCTCGCCCCGCCCAGATCCCGTTCGAGATCGAACAGCTCGGTGAAAAGCGCGTCGACAATTACCGCTGGATGAAGGACGACAACTGGCAGGCGGTTCTGCGCGATCCCGGCCTGATCAAACCCGAGATCAAGGCGACGCTTGAAGAAGAAAACGCCTATTCGGCCGCACTGCTCGACGGCACCAAGGACCTGCAGGACGCCATCTTCGCCGAGATGAAGGGACGCATCAAGGAGGACGATTCAAGCGTCCCCGGCCCCGACGGCGCATGGGAATACTATAGCCGCTACAATATCGGCGCCCAGCACCCGATCGTGGCGCGCCGCCCGCGCACCGAAGGCAGCCCGCTCACGCCCATCCCGAGCGTCGAGGAAACCGCCGCCAGCGAACAGATTCTCCTCGACGAAGAAGCGAGAGCGCAAGCCGCGAAGGCGCAGGGCAACGATTTCTATGAGACGTCCGATGCCCAGCACAGCCCCGACCACAAGCTGTTTGCCTGGGGCGAGGACACGCAAGGCTCGGAATATTTCACCATCTTCGTCCGCGACCTGGCAACCGGCGAAATCCTCCCCGACCCGATCCAGAGCAGCAATGGCGGCTTCACCTTCTCGCCGGATTCGCAATATATCTTCTGGGTGTGGCGCGATGAAAACTCCCGTCCCGCCAAGATTTTCCGCCGGCCGGCGCGCGGCGGCGAAGATGTGATTATCTACGAAGAGCCCGACGAAGGTTTCTTCCTGCATATCGGCACGCTGTCGTCGGACGCCTTTATCTCGATCGGCACGGGCAACCATGAAACGTCGGAGACCTGGCTGATCGACGCCCGCGATCCGACATCTTCGCCCTTCTGCGTAGAGCCGCGTTCCGAAGGCATCCAGTACGATATCGACCACTGGGACGACCGCTTCATCATCCGCACCAATGCCGACGGCGCCATCGACTTCAAGCTGATGGAATCAACCGTTGATCGACCGTCGCGCGACACCTGGCGCGATCTGGTCCCCTACCGCCCCGGCATCTACATCACAGGCGCAGGCGTCTTCAAACGCCACATGGTCCGCACCGAACGCCAGAATGCCAATACGCGCATCGTCATCACGCGCAAGTCGGACATGTCCGAGCACATCATCGCCGTCGACGAAGAGGCCTACAGCCTCGGCATGTCGGGCGGCTATGAGTACGACACCAACATCCTGCGTTATGGTTATACATCGCCGACCACACCCGCCCAGACTTTCGATTACGACATGGAGACGCGCGAACGTATCCTGCGCAAGACCCAGGTCATCCCGTCGGGCCACAATCCGGCCGACTATGTCGCGCGCCGGCTCTATGCCACCGCACAAGACGGCGAGCAGGTGCCGGTGACCGTGCTGATGAAGGCTGGCACGCCGCTGGACGGCAAGGCGCCGCTCCTGCTCTACGGCTATGGTTCCTACGGCATGTCGATGGACCCAGGCTTCTCGATCCGTTCTCTAAGCCTCGTCAATCGCGGCTGGATCTACGCCATCGCCCATATCCGCGGCGGGTCCGAAAAAGGCTACGGCTGGTTCCTCGATGGCCGCAAGGACAAGAAGGCCAATACCTTCAGTGACTTTATCGCCTGTGCGGAATCGCTGACGGACGCAGGTTACGGCTCGAAAGGCCGGATCGTCGCCTATGGCGGATCGGCCGGCGGCATGCTGATGGGGGCGGTCGCCAATATGCGCCCGGACCTGTGGGCCGGCGTGATTGGTGCCGTCCCCTTCATCGACGTCCTGAACACCATGAGCGACACCTCGCTGCCCCTCACCCCGCCGGAATGGCCGGAATGGGGTAATCCGCTGGAAGACAAGACGGCCTACGACTACATCAAGTCCTACAGCCCCTACGACAATATCGACGCCAAGCCCTATCCGCCCGTGCTGGCGACGGGCGGCTTAAGCGATACGCGCGTCACCTACTGGGAGCCGATGAAATGGATCGCGAAACTGCGTGAAAAATCGACCTCTGGGGCGCCCATGCTGCTGAAGATCAATATGGATGCCGGTCATGGTGGCGCATCGGGACGCTTTGACTTCCTGAAGGAAATCGCCTTCGACTACGCCTTTGCCATCTGGGCTATGGACAAGTCATGGCAATCCTGATCCGCGCGGCAACCGACGGCGATTTCGCCGCCATCACCGCCATCTATGCCTGGAACGTTCTGAACGGCACCGGCACGTTTGCTTTGGAACCACCTTCGGAAGCTGACATGCTGGCCAGTTTCCACAGCATCCAGTCTCTGCGCCTGCCCTATCTGGTAGCGGTCGACGGCGATGAGGTGGTGGGCTATGCCTATGCATCGCAGTTCCGGCCCCGGCCGGCCTACAGATACGGCGTCGAAGACAGTCTCTATCTGGCGCCCGGCCACGTCGGCAAAGGCATCGGCAAGGCCCTGCTCAATGAACTGATTACGCAGTGCACCGCACGCGGGCTCTACACCATGATTGCCGTCATCGGTGATCGCGACAATGGCCCCTCCATCGGCGTCCACCGCGCTTGTGGGTTTACCGAGACCGGGACACTGCCGCGCGCCGGCTTCAAGTTCGGCCGCTGGCTTGATGTCGTCTTTATGACGCGCGACCTGCTGCCTCAGACCGACAGCCCGGAAGGTGACGGCTGGGCGGGATAATCGGTATCAGCCGTACGCCTTTTGCATCCGGCGCTTGAAAGCTTCCGGGCCGAAGCGCTGCGGTGCTCCGCTGTTTTCTGCTTCAATCAATGCGGCGCGTATGCTCTTGGGCCGGGATTTAACCTGGACGACTTGCTGGCAGGCTGTTGGGAGCGTCTGGCGCATGGAACCTACGATGCCTTGCGGGGCAAACAGGTCTGAATTGTTAGGAAGAGAAAAGTGGCTGGGGAACTAGGACTCGAACCTAGAATGACGGTACCAAAAACCGGAGTGTTACCATTACACCATTCCCCAGCAAAAGCTGGCCTCACCGGCTGAACCACAAGGGCTTGCGCCGGGAGAGGCGGTGAGATAGCGCAAGGTTTCCGCCAACGCAATCCCTTGATTGTGTTTTCCGGCAACTTTTTCAACAGCCTTTTGCACCGGACCCCATGCCCGCCCCTGCCCTGTCGAAATGCGTTCTCCTTCCCGGCCTCGACGGCAGCGGGATATTCTTCGCCGAATTGACCGAAGCCTTGCACGGTAAGGCCGAGACACTTGTCCTCACCTATCCCGAACACGGCCCACAGTCCTACACGGCGCTGGCCGACCACCTCAGGCGCCAGATGCCGGACGAGGACTACGTCATCGTGGCCGAATCGTTCGCTGGTCCGTTGGCAATACTCCTGGCCGCCCAGGCGCCGGTGAAGCCTAAAAGTCTGATCCTGGCCGCCAGCTTTGCCCGCAATCCGTTTCCGCTGTTCGGCGGCATGTTCGGCAACGCCCTGCCCGGCCTCATCAACGACAAGGCCCTGCCGGTCATGGAGGCCGTGCTGCTGCGCCCCGGTGACCACGAAATGACCTGGAAGGTGTTCCAGACCGTGTCCAGGCTCGATCCGAACGTCTTGCGGGACCGCATCAAGGCCGTCACGACCTGCGATGTCACAAAGCCTCTGGCGCAACTCGACTTGCCGATCCTTTACCTGCAAGGCACTGAGGACAAGCTGGTCTCCGCCGCCCACGGCGCGTTGGTTGCCAGGACCGGCAAGCACGTGACCTTGGCCCGCGTGGCCACGCCGCATTTCGTCTTGCAGTACGATGTGGACGCGACGGTCCGCGACCATATCCTGCCCTTCCTCGAGGCGTGCGCATGAGCCTCCATCTCACGCCCGAAGTCGCGGCCTACAACCAATGGATGGCCTTCAGTTTTTACCACTTCGTGGGAGAAGACATCGTCGCCGGTGCGCGCCAGCTCCGCACCACGGATCTGGCCCAGGCCATGTTTGACGCGCCGGTCGCCATCGTCTCGCACGGCACCGAGGCCGATCCGATCTTCCGCTACGCCAATGCGAAGGCGCTCGATCTTTGGGAGATGGACTGGGAGACCTTTACCCGACTGCCCTCGCGGCTCAGCGCCGAGCCGGAAAGCGGCGTCCAGGGTGACCGCGACCGATCGCTGAAATCCGTACTCGAAACGGGCTTTGTCGACCACTATTCCGCGATCCGCATTTCCAGCCGGGGCCGGCGCTTCGAAATCCACGATACGGTTCTGTGGAATGTCATCGATCGGAACGGCGTCCGCCACGGCCAGGCGGCGTTTATCCGCGATTGGCGCTATTTGTAATTTATGCTATCTGCCGGCCATGTTCGAGCAAGGTTCCCCGCCGCAGCCATTCGTCATTGCTGCCTTTTATCACTTCTTCCCGTTTCCGCAGTTCGAGGCCATGCAGGCCCCGATGCTCGACCGCCTGAAGGCCTTGGATATCAAGGGTTCGGTGCTGGTCACGCGCGAAGGCGTCAACTCGACCATTTCCGGTACGCGCGGCGCAATCGACAGCTTTCTGACCTATCTCCAGGACGACATCGTCGGCGGGCCGATCCAGTGGAAGGAGTCCTACGCGGCCTTCCAGCCCTTCGGCAAGGCGCGGGTGCGGCTCAAGAAGGAGACGATTTCGCTGGGTGAACCGGTCTCGATGGACCGCTTCGGCCAGTACGTCAAACCCGCCGACTGGAACGCCCTCATCAGCCGAGATGACGTCGTCATCATCGACACACGCAACGATTACGAGGTCAATCTCGGCACCTTCAAAAACGCCATCGATCCGCAAATTCCGAACTTCAAGCACCTGCCCGCCTGGACGCGCGAACAGGCGGAAACCCTTAAGGGTAAAAAGATCGCCACATTCTGCACCGGCGGCATCCGCTGCGAGAAGTTCACCTCTTGGCTGATCGATAACGGCCACGACGACGTCTACCACCTGCAGGGCGGCATCTTGCAATATCTCGAAGACGTCCCGCAGTCCGAGTCGCTTTGGCAGGGCGAATGCTTCGTCTTCGATGAGCGAATCGCCGTCGACCACGACCTGAAGCCATCGCAAACAGCGGTGCTTTGCCTGTACTGCGATCATGCCCTGACGGCTGAGGACCAGCAGAGCCCATTTTACGTTAAAGGCCGCTCCTGCCCCCACTGCCACGGCCGCGACGAACACGCGCACGATCAGCCGAAACGCCATGCTTTCCCCGGACGCACGAAATTTTAGCGTCTCCGTGCTAAAAGGTGTGGTGTAGCGTGGTCACAATCGCTGCTTTTGGCGGCCTTTTCGGCCAAAATGACAGCGACTTCATTTGACCTTCGCGCATTAACGATTATTGTATTAACCGGATGCGCCGTTTCGGCGTGACGGGGGAGTCGCGGGTCTTAGGGCCCCGGCAAGATACCAAGGGGACACCGGGTTCGCATGAAGCAGTTTTTCATCACCTTGACCGCTGCGATCACGGCCTTGATCATCGTTCTGGTCGGCCTGCCCATCGTCCTTGTCGCCGTTATCGCCGGCGCCTCCAAGCCGCAGACCACGGGCGACATCGTCCTGTCGCTGGACCTGCGCGAAAAGATGACCGACCAGGCGCGGTCGCAACCCTTCGACTTCCTGACCGGAAAGTCGCTTTCGACGCTTGAGACAGTGCAGATACTGCACCGCGCCGCCGACGACGTTCACGTCAAGGCCGTCTTTGTGCGCCTGCCCGAAGGCGGCATGTCACCCGCCGCGGCCGAAGAAATCCGCGACGCCATCATCTATGTCCGCCGCGCCTCGAAGCCGGTCATCGCCCACAGCCAGGGCCTCTATCCCGACACCATGGTGATCTCGTCCTACATGGTCGGGTCGGCCGCCAGCGAGCTGTGGATGCAGCCGCGCTCGTCCTTCCAGGTTACCGGCATCGCCACCTCGACCATGTTCATGAAGCGCGCCTTCGACAAGTTCGGCGTCAACGCCCAGTATGAGCAGCGCTCGGAATTCAAGAACGCCGTCAATCCCTACCTCTACGACGACTATACGCCGGCGCACCGCGAGGCCCAGCTGTCGTGGATGGGCAGCATCTACGACACGACGCTGAAGACCATCGCCCACGACCGGCGCATGGACGCCGTCAAGCTGAAGGAAACCATCGAAGCCGGCCCCTACGGCGCCGAGCAAGCCCTGCAACTGGGCCTGGTCAGCCACCTCGGCCAGGTCAACGACGCGCAAGGCGCGGCGCTCAAGCGCGGCGAAAACGCCAAGGTCATGGAGCTGCGTGAATATCAGCGCACGCTTTCGCCCGACACCAAGGGCGAGGTGATCGCGGTCATCGACGGCGAAGGCGCCATCATGACCGGCAAGAAGCCCGGCGGTTTCGGCAGCGATCCGAACATGATGTCCGACGAAGTCTCCGAAGCCTTCTTTAAGGCGGCCAAGGACAAGAAGGTCAAGGCCATCGTCTTCCGCGTCTCCTCGCCGGGCGGTTCCGATACCGCCTCCGAACAGATCGCCACGGCCATGCAGTCGGCCAAGGAAGCCGGCAAGCCGGTCGTCGTCTCGATGGGCGATTACGCGGCTTCGGGCGGCTATTGGGTGTCGGCCGGCGCTTCGTCGATCGTCGCCAATCCCTCGACCCTGACCGGCTCGATCGGCGTCTTCGGCGGCAAGTTCGCCATTGGCGACGGGCTGAGCAAGCTGGGCATCGACGTCCGCGACATTGCCGTCGGCGGCGACTACAGCTCGGCCTTCAGCGAAGCCAAGGGCTTCACGCCGGCTCAGCGCGCCGCGCTGTCGTCGTGGATCGACCAGATCTATAACGGCTTCATCGTCCACGTTGCCTCAAACCGCAAGATCCCCGTCGAGCAGGTCCAGGAAATCGCCAAGGGCCGCGTCTGGACCGGCGAACAGGCCAAGGGCATCCACCTTGTCGACAAGACCGGCGGTTTCTACACCGCCGTCGACGAAGCCAAGACCTTGGCCAAGCTCGACCGTTCGGCCGATATCCGCTTGGTCGAGTACACTGGGTCTGGCCGGGCAGGCGCCGCCGGCAGCCTGACGGCCAGCCTGGAATCGGCGGCGACAGGCCTGCGTACCCTCTCCTTCCTGGGCTGGGCGATGAGCGACCCCAAGGCGGAAGCCGTCATGGACCGCGTCGCCGACCAGCGCCTGCGCGAAGAAGGCGCTACCGTACTGGCGCCCAAGGCCTACGAAGACAGCACGCGCTGATCACAGGTCACGGCTTCCCAAACAAAAAGGGGGCGTTTCGACTGAAACGCACCCTTTTTGTTTGGGAAGCCGCATCATTTAGAGCGATATGGCGAAAAGTGCCAAGAAGCGTCTTTGGGGTTTTCGCCTTAAATATCGCGACAAAACAAAAACTTAGATCGGCATGATGTTTCCATTTAAAATCATACCGATCTAAGTTGCCGCGATCCGCGAAAAGGACCAGTCCGCGGCAAGGCATTCAAAAGTCCCGTCCTTGAAATAGAAGAGAAAGTGGCGCCTTCCGGCACCGCCGATCTGCCGCCAGTCCGTCGGGCCGCATAGCGGATCGCCATCCATGACCTCATAAAACTCACCCCATGCCGGCGCCAGGCGGCTATAGCGGCATTGGCCATAATACCACCCTTCGTCGTTGGTCGCGCCAAGACGCCACACCTGACAGTCCAGGAAGGTCAGTTGGCCCCTCTGCCGTTCCTCAGCCCTGTACGCCATGTCGTTAAGATAAAAGCTCAACCGCAAGGTGCCGCTCGTCACGGCAACCCCTGGCTCCGGCGCATTCGGGTCGGCGTTCCAGTCGCGATTAAGCTTCAGAAATGATGGAATTTTCACCATGCCCCCATTTTAGATCGGCATGATTTTAGACGCAGACATCATTCAAGTCTAAGCATTTGCTTTATCGCCAATGCTCAACGAAAAGCGGCGGAAGGTTGCCCTTCCGCCGCTCTTTCTTATCAGGAGTACTGGTACTTAGAACTTGTACTTGGCGCCCAGACGGACGGTACGCGGCATCTGGTAGCTGGACGGCAGACCGTACATGTCAGACAGGGTGCCCACGCCACCGACTTCACCATTTTCATGGAACTGATCGGCGCCCTTGGCGTCGAACAGGTTGAAGATTTCGGCCGACAGGGCAACCGCACCGACGGTCAGCGGGATCTCATAGGTCGCCGAAACGTCGAGCTTGTTGATCCAGTCACCGTCGAACGACTTACCGCGCGGCGTCAGCTTGCCATTGCAGTACCAGGCGGTCGCCGTGGTAGCGACAGCGCGGCCGTCGTTGAGCGGATAGTAGCCGATACAGCCGTACTTGCGCGGCGACAGCATGGATGCCGAAGCGCCGACCAGCAGGCGGTCGTTAACCTGATAGGCGCCATAGGCCTTCAGCGAGAAGCCGTGGTGGTTCGGCAGCAGGCCGAACGAGCCATCGGTCCAGCCGGGTTCGTCGAAGTCCTGCGTCAGGCCGGTGTCGTCCTGACCGTTGTCCGACTTAACGCCGCCTTCGATGTTGCCTTCCGACTTGGAGAGCACCAGCGAGCCCGAGGCGAACCACTTGCCATCCCACGGACGCGACAGGGTGAAGCTCAGGGCTTCATAGACGCGTTCCGCCTTCGGGAAGCCAAGGACTTCCGCCGGGAGGGTGACCGTCTTGCCGGCGGCGTCATCGAAGCTGTCGCCCAGGGTGACGACAACGTCCTTGCCCGGGTTGATCAGGACGTAACCCGAACCACCGAACGAACCGCAGTCGTCGCTATCGATTTCGCCTTCGGATTCCAGATAGTCACAGGCGAAACCGCCAACGTCCAGGTCGGCGTCTTCCATGACCGCGCCGAGGCTGCGGTACATGTAGTTGACGCTGGCCGTCAGGCCGTTCGAGAAGCGCTTTTCCAGGCCGAGCATGTATTCGTCGGTGTACTGGGGCTCCAGGTTGTGGCTGACGACGGTGTCCGGCAGCGGCGCGATGCCGTTGGACAGAACCGAGTGAACCAGCTGGGTGCCGAGCGTCGGGACCAGGGTCGTCGCGTCGCGACCGGTATAGGTGTAGTAGTCTTCGATGAAGTTTTCAGCACCGGCCAGGCGGATGTTGGTGTTGCCGGCGATCGGCAGGTAGTAGCGGCCGACGAAGGCGGTCAGCTTGGTCGTCTTGTCGCCGAAGACGTCATACGACACGCCGATACGCGGAGCGACCTGGTTTTCCGAGTTCAGGAACGCGGCGCCGTTGGCGTTGTAGTTCGTGAACGTGTCGCTGCGGACGCCGATGTTCAGTTGCAGGCGATCGTTGATCGTCCAGGCGTCCTGAATATAGAAGGCCGTGTTCTTGATGTCGAAGACACCGCCCGAGAACAGGGTGCGCACGCGGACGCAGGAGTCGGTGACGGTGCCCGACGAACCGCAGTTCGTGCCCGGACCGTAGTAGCGGTAGTAGATGCCGCCCGAGTACTGCGAGGTGTTGTTCGCGGTCAGCTTTTCCTGATCGCCACCGATCTTCAGGTGGTGGCGGCCGGCGAGGTTGAAGTAGAAGTCCGCGTCGAGACGCAGGTTTTCGCGCAGGTCGTTGCCGACTTCGACGAGCAGGGCCGGGTTACCGCGGACGACCGTACCGTTTTCAAAGACGGCGGCGACCGAATCGAGCGCCGAAGCGGTCGTCTGGTTGAAGGACGAGCGGCCGTACAGGGCCGACAGGGTAAACCAGTCGGTCATCTTGCCGGTGTACTTGACGATGCGGGTCAGACCGCCTTCGCCGGTATAGACCGGATCGACGACGCCCGTGTCGTACTCGTAGTTGTCGGTGCGGGTCTGGTCGTCGACGAAATAAGTGAACTCGACGCGGTGGTCGGGGTTCAGCACGAAGTCGAGGCGGCCGCCGTAGAACGGATCTTCGCGGTTTTCAACGACGCGGCGATAGACGGTGCCGTCTTCGTACGACTGCTCGCTCCACTCTTCGAAATCACGCTGGTTGTAGAAGGCGAAGAAGTAGATGTGGTCCTTCATCAGCGGACCGGACAGGTAGACGGTCGAATCGACGTTGTTCACGCCGCCCCAGCCACGCGTATAGGTCGGGTTGGACGGATCGCTGTCGAAATCGAGCGCGGCGCGCGGCGATTGCGAAGCCAGCGAGTCCGGCGTGATGTAGGTCTGGATGCCGCCGTGGAATTCGTTCGAGCCACCGCGGGTCGTGGCGATGAAAGCGCCGCCGGTCGAACGGCCGAATTCGGCCTGATAACCGCCGGTCTTGACTTCGACCTGCTCATAGAAGTCGAACGGGATGGTCGTGCCACCCAGGAACGTACGGAAGTTCGTGACGTTCATACCGTTGACGTAATAGATGTTTTCAGCCGGGGACGAACCCGAGATCGACGGAGGACCGAAAACGTCGTTGACCGAGATGCCAGGAACCAGGTCGGCCAGGGCTTCGATGGAGCGGCCAACCGGGACGCGCGAAGCAACGGTCTGGACGTCGAGGACCGCGCCGGTCGTGGTGCGGTCGAAGTCGAGGTTACGACGAGCCTTGCTGCGGACGACAACTTCGCCCGTCGTCTGGCCGGCAGCTGCCAGGGTAAAGTCATAGTTCGAAGCCGAACCCAGGGTGACGGTGACGCTATCGGTCGTCTTGGTGCCGTCCGTGCCCGTGATCGTTACGGTATACGAACCGACCGGGATCTGGGAGATCTGGAAACGGCCGGCGCTGTCGGCCGTCGCCGTCTGGGTAACACCATTGGTAGCACCAACGATGGTCACGGTCGCGCCGGCGGCGGCTGCGCCGCTTTCAGTCTTGACGTTGCCGACCAGCGTACCGCTGGTCAAGTCCTGGGCGTAGGCGCCCGACGGCATCAGCATTGCGGCGCCGGCCAGCACGGCGGTGCCGGCAAGCACGGGGAAAACCGCATTGCAGATTGTCGTCGTGGCCAGGAGGCCACTTCGCAAAGTAAGTTTTTTCACTCTTGTTTCTCCGGGTTACATTAGAGGGTGTAGGCGCACCCGCCGCAGTCCAGCATTACACGCTGTTAATGAAGTTAAATCGTGCTGTCGCAATTCCGTCAATCGCGTGTCACGGATTTGTCTATATCAATTGAAACGTGTTTCAATAAAGTCACAGACGCAACCTTCCCTTACGGAAATCTGATAATTTTTAGGGGCGTTTATGCCCTCAAAATCATCGGCTATTCCACGGGCGACTCTTATAAAAAAATAATAAAAATCCGATTACTATTTAAAATATCAGCGTTCTAGCGGTTGGGTAAAATTGACCCTTTACTGTGGAAAATCCTGAAAAATATGTCTGAGCGTTTTTTTAAAATTCTCTGCAAAAGCGTATATTTAGGCGCGAATTCAACCAAATTTACGTCTCAAAAGCGCGGCCGGAAGGCCCGAAATTATTTGTGATGACAAATAACTTCGCTGCGCTGCACAATTTCAGGCGCGGCTATTCAACGATAATGCGCGCCGTCGCCAGCGGAGAGACCGGCTCAGGCGTACAGCTGGCCATGATCACGTGTATCAGGACAAGACTTAGAACGGCCGCGACGATGCGTTGCGAGCGTTTTGAAACGAAAACGAGTATGCCGGACGCCATTTTACCACTTCCTGACCTGGATTCAGGCGGCGGGGAGCAAGGGGCATGCCAGGCAAGCCGTCCGGAAAGGGATCAAAGGGCGCGGATCAGCTTGGCCAGGCGCGCGACCCGGCGGCAATTGCTCCCGAGGTCCGGCATGTCGTAGCGGCCGACCGAACGGATATCGATGCGATGATTCCCCAGGCGCACCGCGACATCGGAACGGAAGCCGTAGAAGGTGTCCGTATGCGTCGCCTCGACCTGCTCAGCCGTCTCGCTGACGATCGTATAGTGCTCGGCCCTTAGCATGGCGGCGATCTGGGACGCGGTCACCGCCTTGTTGAAGACGGGCTTCGCGGCCGGGCAGGTCAATTGGTTGATGTCAGCAACGGTCTTGCCGCCCCAAGCCATCGATTCGTTGCGCGGCACGCGCGGCAGGTCCTCGACGCGCAGAGACTCCGCGCCGCGCGCCAGCAGCAGCTTTTCGGAGAAGACGATCGGATTGTCCCAGTCGGTGGCGACGTCGGCGATGGGCGGAAAGGCCTTCAGCGCCTTCTGGTAGCCGAAGAAGCCGGCCACCAGGCTGCCCGACAGGATGACGGCGGCCAGCGCCCAGAAGGCCATCCGGCCTGGACACTTGAATATGGAGATCAGCATGGACAAAACCGCGACGGCGACCGCGGCCAGGGCTAGCTTGGGCCCCACCCCAAGCGTCAGGGTGCGAAAGCCGAGGTCGGCCTCGATATAACCCAGCCGGGTGGCGAACATGATGGCCAGCAGGTACAGGCCCACCAATACCGCCAGGATGACGGCGAGATGCGCGAACGCAAGGCCCTTCCGGGCTTTGGAGGTGTCTTGGGTCAAGGTGTTACTGCGTCCCGCACGCTATAACTTTACTGATACTCGCGACGGTCCGTGTTGGATCACGACCGCTGGATTTTTGTTGTCATAGAAACGATTGGGGAAACGATCGGCAAAGACATAATCACGATCCCAAATGATCAGATTATGCCCATCATCACCCCGGCCCCTATGTTTGATTAAGAATTTGCCACGAAATTGCCGCAGGTTCAACGGCTTCTTGCGCCCCGGCGACATCCGGTGTGGCGTCGGAAACGTCCCGCGTGCGTGCACTCACCCTATGCTTGCGTGTTTCGCGGTCGACCTCCAGCCACACCCCGTCAAAAGCCGCCACCGCCGTCGCTTCGGCCTGGTCGCGCCAGTGCGCCTCGCGGAAGGTGGCGTCGAGGATGACCGACTGCCCTGCCCTGGCCACGGTCTGCCCCAAGGCGAACAGATGGTGGTAGGTCCTCTGGCTCTGTTCGGGCCCGTAGGCTTCCGGCGGCAGGCGTTCGAGCGACGGCCAGTTCCACAGGCGTTTGCGCAGTTCGTCGCTGCGCAAGGCGACGGCGCCCGGCGCCCGGCCCTTGCCGGCGGCAACAGCGCGGGCATAGGTGCTCTTGCCGGAGCCCGAAAGGCCGCCGACCGCCGTCACGGTGACGGCGACCGGCGCGAGGAAGCGGCGCGCGGCGTCCAGGTACATCCGCGCCTGGTCCAATTCGCCATTATTGGCGCTGACGTGGCACCGCACACCAGCGCGCACCGACATGAACAAGGGCAGCAGAGCCAGGCCTTCGTACAGTCCCGCCTCGCCGTCCTCGCGCGCCGCCCGGTCCAGCCACGCGTTCATGACGCGGTTGGCCGCGGTGTCAAACCCTCGCACCCACAGGTCCATCAAGAGGAAGCCGAGGTCATAGAGGACATCGATCCAGCTCAGGCGTTCGTTGAACTCGATGCAGTCGAACAGGACCGGCCGCCCCCCCTCGATCAGGATATTGCCGAGGTGCAGGTCGCCATGGCAGCGCCGCACCTTGCCGTCCGCAAATCTGCGCCGCGCCAGCTCCGCGACTTCATTATATATAGCGTTGATTTCGCGGCTGTAGGCGGCGACGTCGGCGGCGCCCAGGGCATCGCTGAACCGGCCGATATTGGCGTCGTTCGAATCGATAACGTACTTGATGTTGTCGATGTGCTGCGGGTCGCGGCAGATCTCGGCCCGGGCATGGAAGCAGGCGATGTTTTCGCCCAGTTCCTGCATCAGGTCGAGGTCCGGCGTCCAGCCTGGCTGCGCGCTCTGTTCGGCCAGCACCGCGCCCGTGTCGAAGCGGCGCATGACCAGCACCGCCTCGCCGTCGATCTCGGTGACGTCTCTATATATGTCGGCGGCCGTGCGGCGGTTGAACTCCAGTTCGCGTCCGAGCGCCTCGCGCCGCTTGTCCACCGAGGTAAAGTCGAGAAAGCCGAAATCGACGCTTTTTTTGAGCTTGTAGGCAGTGTCACCCTTGAGGATGACGGTGGCGCACGAGGTTTCAATCACCTGGTCGGCGCCCTCGGACAGGGACTGTAACGCGTTTGGCAAGGACATGGCCCACGCCGCTAAGCTCTTTTCCGCGCTTTGGCAACAGCCGCTTGACCGGCAAAACGCAGGCTGGCAAGGACGGGCCATGGCCCTTCCCCCTCCCCCTGTAATCGCGGACGATGTTCAGGCCCTGATCTTCGACTGCGACGGCACGCTCGCCGACACCTTCGCCGCCCATTACCGCACCTTCAAATCGGCGCTTGTGCCCTACGGCATCGAATTCACCACCGCCTTCTATGCGGCGCGCCTCGGCCTGTCGCGGCGCCAGATGCTGGAGGCGCTGAACGCCGAGACCGGTATAGCCTTTGATGATGCCGATGTCGCGGCGCGCACTCCGGCCATGTTCCTGGAGCACCTCGGCGCCGTCAAGGCCGTGCCGTTTTCCGAAGATCTGGTTCGTCAGCACCACGGGCGGCTGAAATTGGCCGTGGCGTCGGCGGGCGTCCGCCATATCGTCACCGCCTCGCTGGACGCCATCGGGCTGACCGGCTTCTTCGACACCATCGTGACCATAGAGGACACGGGCGTCGGCAAGCCCGCGCCCGACCTGTTCCTCAAGGCCGCCGAGCGATTGCAGGTCGCGCCGGCGCTCTGCCACGTTTTCGAAGACAGCAATGAAGGCGTCGAAGCCGCCCGCCGCGCCGGCATGACGTGCACCGATATCCGCCCCTACTACACCAGCGATCCGGCGGCGTGGGACACCTAGCTGTCGAAGTCCCTTCCGTCAGGTCCTAAGGATATAACTTCGCCCGCGACCAGCCGTCCGTCACAGCCGCCCGGCTGAATTGCACCCGGTCGTGCAGGCGGAAGGCACGGTCGCGCCAGAATTCCATCCATAGGGGCGCCACGCGGAAACCCGTCCAGTGCGGCGGCCGCGCGATCTTGCCCAGACCGAACTTCAGCCCGTATTCGGCAACGCGTTTCTCCAGCGCGAAGCGATCCGGCAGAGGCTGTGACTGATCCGACGCCCAGGCGCCGATCTGGCTCTGGCGGGCGCGGCTCTGGAAATAGGCGTCGGCCTCGGCGTCCGACACGACCGACACCTCGCCACGAACACGAACCTGGCGGCGCAGCGACTTCCAATGAAACAGAAGCGCGGCCTTGCGGCTGCCCAGCAACTGCCGCCCCTTGGCGCTGGTCGTGTTGGTATAGAAGACGAAACCCTGGTCGTCGAAATCCTTGAGCAGCACCATGCGCACGTCCGGCATGCCGTCTTCATCGACCGTCGACAGCGCCATGGCGTTGCCGTCGTTGGGCTCCTTCGCCACCGCCTCCTTCAGCCATTCGCCGAACAGGGCGAACGGCTCGTGGCTTGCGATCTCCGCCTCGTGGGCGGCATGGGCGGCGGCATAGTCGTCGGCGCTGGGGCTGGCGGGAATGAGAGGCGTCTCGGACATGGTTAGCGGCCCTTTAAGACTTTGCAAACGGTCGGCAGGCCATAACCTTTTTCGACAGCCAACGTAAAGATGTTCCGCCCGCCATGTCCACTGAGAGCCAGAACGAGATCGTCGACCGCAATCGCCTGAATGGCCGCGACAGTGAGGCGCGCCAGGCCGCCCTCAGCGAACTGGGCCTGGCGCCGGGTTCCAGCGATGAAATCATCCGCAAGGCCTTCAGGGCGCGCCTGAAGGAAAACCACCCGGATCTTACCGGCGGCTCCGACGCGGCGCTGCGCCGCCTCATCCTGGCGCGCGACCTGCTGATGAATGACAACCGCAACGGCGCCGTGAATGCCCGCTGGTTGAAGGACCTGGCCGAAGCCGGCGCCGACAGCGACGGCGCGCAACTGCTGAACATCACGCTCGAACAGGCCATCTATGGCGGCGAAGCCGTCCAGGACGTCCACGCCCTGGAAATTTCGCAGGCACATGAGGAAGTCACCTCGCTCAGCCAGATGAAGACCCTGCGCATCACCCTGCCCGCGGGCCTGCGCGAAGGCGACAAGCTGCGGCTGACGACCGAAGGCGCGCCACGTCCCGAGCAGTTGTTCCGCATCCACGTCGTCACCGAAAACGGCACGCGCATCGACGGCGACGACATCCACGTCGTGGCCAGGGTCGACAGCCGCCTCTTGTTCGGCGGTGGACCTGCCGTGATCGATACGCCGCACGGCCCGCGCGAAGTGCATATTCCGCGCGGTGACAGCCAACTGACGCTTAAGGGCCTGGGTCTGCCGGCGACGGGCAAGCGCGGCTGCGGCGACCTTTATGTCCGCCTGGAAGCCTCGGCCGTGCCAAGCCGCGCGTGGAGCGACGCCATGGTCGATTTCCGCCGCAAGTGGGCCAGCTAAAATCTTAAAGCTCTGAAACATCCAAAATAAAAGCGCCGGTCGCATCGACCGGCGCTTTTCGTATCTGGATGTCAAGCGGCCTACTGGATCGCGACCAGCTTGCCGTTTTCCGTCACGACAAACAGCTTGTCGCCGACGACTATGGGAGCGATGTAGGCCGCGCCGCCAATATTGATCGATTCGACCTTGTCGCCGGTCAAGGGGTCCAGCGCGACTGCCTGGCCTTCCGAATTGACCAGGACCAGGCGGCTGTTAGCCATGACCGGACCCGACCATTGCGGCAGCTTGCGGGCGTCCTTCTTGCCCTTGCCGATGCCGAAGAAGCCCTTGCTTTCCTTGGCGGCCTTGCCGTCGTTCAGTTCCTTGACCCAATAGACCAGGCCGCTGTCGCGGTTGGCGGTCAAAAGCTCGCCCTGGACGGTGAGCAGGAAGACGACGTCGCCCGCAACCCACGGCGAATTGACGCTGTCGGCGGCGACCGACCACACCGGCTCACCGGTGCGGGCATTCATCGCCTGGAAGACG
The DNA here is from genome assembly GCF_017875235.1 of Asticcacaulis solisilvae. Classification (GTDB taxonomy): domain Bacteria; phylum Pseudomonadota; class Alphaproteobacteria; order Caulobacterales; family Caulobacteraceae; genus Asticcacaulis; species Asticcacaulis solisilvae_A. Next base: position 170,527 of record NZ_JAGGMI010000003.1, read on the forward strand.
CCCGAATGGCTGGCGGCGAAGATGGTGCCGTTGTAGAGGACCGGACGGCCCGAAATGTCGCGGATTTCCGAGATGGCGTTGGTGCGCGTCGACTTGGCCAGGACCTGGGTCCATTGCGGTTGGCCGTTGCTGGTGTTCAGCGCTACCAGCTCGCCCGACGAGAACGGCGCATAGACGGTTTCACCCGACAGGATCGGCGACGCGGTCTTCAGCAGGCGCGCCGGCTCGGCGATGGCCTGATAGGTCCAGTCCATGTCGCCGGTTTCGCGGTTGAAGGCGAATATCTGGTTATCGACGTCGGTCGCCATCACGTACTTGTCGTTGACCACCGGAGCAGCATGAAGTTGGGTATCGACCGACTTCTGCCACAGGGTGGCGCCGGACGAAGCGTCCAAAGCCGCGATGAAGCGGAAGCCCGAGGTGACGTACAGCTTGCCGTCCTGGCTCAGGGCCAGGCCGCCGCCGAAGCCCAGCTTGTCGCGCTTGATCTTGGGGTTGAGGTCGACCGACCAGGCCTGCGAACCCGAATTGACGTCAAACGCGGAAACGCGCGCCTCGCCGTCCAGCGTATAGATCAGGCGGCCGTCCGATACCGGCTGGGCCAGAACCTGGTTTTCGCCCTTGCCGCCCGCGCCGATCGACTTCGACCAGGCGACGCGGAAGGACTTGGCGGCGTCGGCGTTCTGGATAATCGCGTCCTGGGGACCACCGGCCATCATCCAGTTGGCCACCGGCTGCACCGGCGGGATGTAGTAGCCCACGCCCTTGAGGCTCTTGGCGGGCTCGACCTTCTGCTCGAAGGCGACGATCGAAAGGCGCTGCCCCTGCGACGCACGCGCACCGTCGTCTTCATCTCCGCCACCCAGGCGGTTCAGGAGCGGTAACGACGAACAGGCAGTCATCATCACGCACGCCACGCCCATGGCCAGCAGGCTCGCGCCCTTCATCCCCCTCCTGAAAGCGGTCATCCTGTAAGCGGTCATTCTGGCTTTTCCTGTGAACGTGCGTATGCGTGTGATCGTACGAAAATTATTGCGGCATTTCCGGCAGGCCCGGCATCTCGGGCTGCGGTGGCGCCTTGGCCTCGGGCAACTTGAGCGCGGACTGGGCCGTCGGGATGGCGCCGCTGTCGATGGCCAGGGTGAATTCCTGGGCACGCTGCTTGACGCCTTCCGGCGTGCCCAGCGTCAGGGCCAGTACCTGCAGGTCGGCGCGCGCGCCCTTCAGGTCGCCGTTTTGCAGCTTGGCCATGGCCAGGGCCTCCTTGGCCAGCGGCGCATAGGGACGCTTGTCTTTGGCCAGTGGCTCGAGGCGCTTCTTGACGTCTTCGAACGACGCCTTGTCCATGGCCAGATAGGCGGCCTTGAGCGCCGCGGCATCGGCGATGATCGGGCTGGGGGCGGCCTTGGCGGCATTGTCGAAGCCCTTGATGGCTTCGTCGATCTTGCCGTCCTTGACGTCCATGCCGGCCAGTTGCATCAGGGCCAGGGCCTTGTAGGCCGGGGCGCCGGACTTGGCGGCTTCCTCGAACTTGGTGCGCGCCACGCTGAGATCGTTCTTGGTCGAAGCCTCGATGGCCGCCTGGTAGGTTTCCGAAGCCTTCGCCGCGCTTTGATCCTGCCACGACTGCCAGCCCCAGACACCCAGGGCTATGGCCAGGGCGCCAGCCAGAACCGCACCGGCCCACGGCGCGCCCTTCTTGACGATCGACTCCCACTTCTCGGCGCGCTGAGTCTCTTCGGTTTCGTCAAAAATATCGCTCACTGCGCATCCTCTTGGGCGTTTGGTCTTCAGGGTTCCGGCGCATGTCCGCGCCGGGTAATTCGGCGGGAACCTAGCCTTTGGCAAGGCTTTACGCAACCGGATTACTGAACGCGCGCCAGAGTCCTGATGAGCGCTCCCCCCGAATTCCAGATTCCCCCTGAATTATTTTGAAAAATATGTCTCTTCTGGGGCGGGAAAGCTGCGCTCCCTGACATCTTTGGCGTAGGCCTGCACCGCGGCGCTGATCTGGTTGCGAAGGTCGGCATAATGCCGCACGAATTTGGGCGTCCAGTCGAACAGGCCCAGCATGTCGTCGGTGACCAGAACCTGGCCATCGCAGGCCTTGGACGCGCCGATTCCGATGGTCGGCGCGGCGACCTTGGTGGTGATCTCGGCCGCCAGGTCCTCGGCGACGCCTTCGACGACGATGGCAAAGGCGCCCGCCTCGTCACTGGCCAGGGCCTCCGCAATCACCCGCTCGCGCTCGCCCTGCGTGCGCCCCTTGGCCTTGAAGCCGCCCTCGGCATTGACCGCCTGGGGGCGCAGGCCGACATGGCCCATGACCGGAATGCCGCGCTGGACCAGGTAGCGGATGGTGTCGGCGACCGTCGGGCCGCTCTCGACCTTGACGGCCTGGGCGCCGGTTTCCTTCAAAAGGCGCACGGCATTGGCGAAGGCCTGTTCGGGTCCGGCTTCGTAAGACCCGAACGGCATGTCGATGACGACGAAGGCCTTGCGGGCGCGGCGCATGACCGCCTGGCCATGCAGGCTCATCATCTCAAGCGTCACGCCAATGGTGTTGGGCAGACCGTGGACCACCATGCCGACGCTGTCGCCAACCAGCAGGATATCGCAATGCTCGTCCATGATCTCCGCCATGGGGGCCGTATAGGCGGTCAGCACGACCAGCGGGGTCTGGCCCTTGCGGGCGCGGATTTCAGGGGCGGTCAGGCGTTTGACGACGGCTTGGGTCTGGCTGCTCACGGTCTACTTTCCATAAAAGGCATACCGTTAGGTGGTGCGCCTTGGGTCGGCGCACCAGTCCTCAGAGCGCCTCTTCCTGTGAGTAGGCGTAATACAGGCCCAGAATCATCACGCAAAGCACAAAACTCAGGGCGAAGAAGGCAGGCGTCTGCATGAAGCTTAAATAACCGCCGGAATCGGCCATGCGCATCACGTCGCGGCCGGCGCCACCAAAGAATTCCGCGCCGGCGCGCAGGGTCTGGTCGGTGTCGGCCGTGGCGCGCGACAGCATCTCGCCATCGAGCTTCCAGTCCGGCACGCGCACGAACTGCGCCAGGGCATAGACGCCTCCGATAAAGCCGGCGAGCACGACCAGCCACTGCCGCAACCAGTTGCGCATCTGCAGTTTGCGCGTCACGCGCACCGCAAAGACATCGGCGTCATCGTAATGGACAGGGATGGCGAACATGTCGCCGATATCCCTGTCCGTGAACTCCTGATCATTGGTCTTTTCGGGTTTCATGATCCGGTTTCCAGCAAGGCAGGCTTTACGTCAGTTCGCGCTGGTCCCAAAAGGACTTTCAGGTGGTCCAGCGCGCGGCGGATATGACTCTTCACCGTCCCCAACGGTATCTTGAGCTCGTCGGCGATGTCCTGGTGGGACAGGTCGCCAGAGAAGTTGAGCGTCACACACATGCGCTCGACGGGCTTCAACCGCCCCAGCGCCGCATCGAGATTGTGCGCCCGAAAATCGCCGTCGAGGCCGGCATCGTTAGGCGCCGATCCGGCCTCATAGGCGCTCATGTCCTCACTGAGGACATAGCGGGTATCCTTGCGGACCTTCTTCAGATAACGCCGTGAGGCGATCTTCTTCAGCCAGGCCGTGAACGGTCCATCGAAGCGGTATTCCGCCAAATGCTCATAGGCCACCATCAGGGCTTCCTGCGCCATATCGTCCGCATCCGACGCTTGCGCGCCCATGCGCCGCAAGTGCGTACGCAACACCGAACCGTGCCGCCGGACAAGTTCGGCGAAGGCCTCGCGCGTGCCGGCCCTAGCCAGGCGCACGAGATCGACGTCGGACTGCCGCGTCATATCGGATTTGTCGATTGAGAAAGCCATGGGTGGAGAGCCAGGACGTTGTTTCGAGGGTTCTTTAGTCGGCCTTGCGGTTCAGGCCGATGATGCCGAGAATCAGCAGGGCAACACCGATCAGCCCGGGAATGGCGGCGAAGCCCGAGATGTTGTGGATGCCGAAACCGTTGTCGATATAGCTGGCGACCAGAAGACCCAGAGCCACCGCGATCAGGATGAGCCCGCCGCGGATGTCGTTCATCGGGTTCTTGGCTTTCGGAACGGTGCGCGCCATGCTCTCGACGAATTCCGGCGGCAGCGGCTGCCCCTTTTCGATCGACATCCGCAGAGTCTTTTGCAGTTCGGCATTGTTGCGCGCCTTGTTGATCGAAATGATGGCGACGATGGCGATCGGCGTGCCGAAGGTCATGATGATGGCGATGATCGGAATGAGCAAACCGGGTTCCATTGTGGATCTCCTTGAATCTGACGAGCCTTAGGCGGGCTCTATTGATGACAAGAGCCTCCGGACAGGGGATTCGGATGCAAGGATTCGCATTAAAGTTTCGTAATAGACAATCCCCTTGAATTCGACACGATTTAGATATATCTAGATCACATCGAAATGGGAGCAGCCACGCTTGGCCGCAATCCTAATTTAGATATATCTAGTCACACTCTCATTAGAAAGGTATCATTATGAGAGGACATTTCTTCAGACAGGGCGGCTGCCATGGCGGCCACGCGATGGGCCATCGCGACGGCTCCGGTCGTGGTTTTGGCGGCCGGGGTTTCGGCGGACGCGGCTTCTTCGGCGGCGGACGTGGCGAGGGCTTCGGCGGCCGTGAAGGCTTTGGCCGCGAAGGCAGGGGGTTCGGCCACGGTGGGCTGCGCCTGGTCCTGCTCAAGCTGATCAGCGAGAAGCCAAGCCATGGCTATGAATTGATCAAGGACATCGAGGAGCGCTTCAAGGGCGGCTACAGCCCCTCCCCCGGCGTCGTCTATCCGACCTTAAGCTGGCTGGAAGACGAAGGCTATATCAGCATCGCCGCGGGCGAGGACGGCCGCAAGCAGGCCAGCATCACCGACGCCGGCAAGGCCTTCCTCAATGAAAAGGCCGAGGACGTTGAACGCCTTTTCGACCGGATGAACGACGACCGCTCGGGCCACGGCGACTACAGCGCCCTGTTCCGCGCCATGGGCAATCTCGGCGCGGCGGTCAAGGTGCGCGGCATGCGTCCGCTGGACCAGTCCGAAATCAACACGATCGTCGACATGATCGACGAACTCGCCAAGAAGATCGAGCGTTCGTGATGACCGGCGGGTGTATGAGAGGCCCCGTCGATCCAACGCCTTTTGGGCCACATCTGCTGATCGGCGACGAAGCGGCCCTGCCGTCGCTGGCGTGGCGGCTGGAAACCCTGCCGCGCCATACGACGGCGATCGTCGTCGCCGAAGTCGCCACACCCGACGACCGCCCGGCCCTCACCGGGCCGGACAACCTCAGCGTCCACTGGGTTTATCGCGACACGCGTTGGGCGACGCGCGCGCTCAATGATGTACTGAAAGGCCTGTTCCTGCCGCAAAACCGATTGCAGGCGTGGATTTCCTGCGGCCGTGAGCAATGCCGGCTGATTCGCGACCAGCTGATCGACGACCACGGCGTCCAGCCGCGGCACATCTTCGTCAGCGCGTTTTAGTTTACAGGCGTCTCACCAAGCAACTCGGCGGCGCTCTGTCCAACCGTCGGCACGACATTGCTGCTCTGGACCAGCTTCCAAGCGCCATCCTCACGCCGCCAGGTCTGCGCGAACCGCACGGGCACGCGGCGTTCGCCCAAGATAAAGGTGTCATCGAAGATCAGCGATGCCAGGTCGCCCTCGCACACGGCCGACATGTTGCGCACGCCGTCGAACCGCGCCACGCCCGACCACAGTTTTTGGTCGAGGTCAAACATGCGGCTCAAGGCGGCCTTGCCTGAAAAGACTTCGGATTCGTCGCTGCCATAGACGTGCAGGTCGCGATCGGACGTCATGGCCAATACCCTGGCCTTGTCGCCGGACACATAGGCGGTCAGGAAGCTCTTAGCCGCCTCGACCGGCGCCTGGCATGGCTCGGCCGCCACGGCTGCAACGGGCAAGATCAGGAACAGGATACTGGCGAAAATGGCGGCGCGCGGCACGGCAACCCCTCTTGCTTGCACGGAGAGCGTCTGCAAACTCTATGGGGCGCCAAAGCGCCTGACCACTTACAATTCGGTAATGGCCGCTTCCAGCGCTTTGCGCTCGGGGCTGTTGGGCTTGAAGCCGGCATAGAGACCGCCGCCGACTTCCCAGATCGGCCGCTTGATCATAGATGGCTGCGCCAGCATCAGCTTGATGGCCTTCGTCTCATCGAGGTCCGCCTTCGACGCGTCCGGCAAGTCCTTGAACGTGGTCGACCCTTTGTTCAGAAGCTTCTCCCAGCCGATTGTTTTCGCCCAGCTTTTCAGCTGCGCCTCACCGATGCCTTGCGTCTTATAGTCATGGAAATCGTAGGCGACGCCGTTGGCCTTCAAGAAGTCGAAGGCCTTCTTCATGGTGTCGCAGTTGGGGATGCCGTAGATTTTGACCGTCATGACTTTTAGCCGCTTTAGGCGAGAGAATACGGCGCACATGGCATCTTTACCGCGCCCGGTCCAGACTGCCAGCCGCTGAGGGGCACAGTTCTCCACAGGAGCCGGTTATGCCAGAGACAGCAACCCAGAAGCGCAAGGTCGAAAAGGTCATGCACGAGTACAAGGAAGGCGACCTTAAGTCGAGCAGCGGCGACAAGGTCAAGAGCCGTAAGCAGGCGGTCGCCATCGCCATGAGCGAGGCCGATATCCCGAAAAAGGGCTCGAAGAAGAAGACCAAGCACTAAAGACGCTTGGTTCGCCTTCTTATACCTCCCCATGAGCAACGCGGACATCGCCGCGCAAAAATGCACATGGGGATGTATAAAAGAAATCAGTCAGTTAAGCAGTTCAACTAAAGAATTTTACCAACTCCGCCGCCACCACATCCGGCGCCGCATTGTGCTGCTGTCCCGCCAGCGTCTTGTGCTGCGCATTCGGCAAGGCCTTAGCCAGCGCCACCGCCGAATTGCGGATCCACGGCGGACTGGCGCCGCCATCCATGACCAGGGCGGGGACGCTGAGCCCCTCCCATTCCGCCTTCGTCAATGATTTACCCGACATCCGGCCATCCAGCACCGCAATGTCGTATGGCAGGGTGTGCGCCAGCCCCTCCATCCCTTTCCACATCGGCGATTTTCGCATTTCAGCCACGGCCGGCGCGGGCGCTCCCACCACAGCCGTCATGAAATATTCCACGGCGTCGGCACGGCGATTGTTGGCAACCAACTCGCTGATCTTGCGGTCATAGCCCTCTGGCGGCAGCGAACGGCTGTCGTCGGTAATGAAGGGCGGCTCGTACACCGACAGCTTCCTGATCCTGGCGGGGAGTTTGGTCGCCGCGTCGAGGGCCAGCACCGCGCCGGACGAATGGCCATGGACAAAGGCCGCCCCCCCGGCTTCGGTAATGAGCGCATCGATGTCCTCGATCTCGCGCTCAACCGCGTAGGGCGCCTTGTCCCCGCTGCCGCCCCTGCCCCGCCGGTCGTAGCTGAAGACGGTAAAATGCGGCGCCAGCAGCTTGGCCAGAGGCGCGCTGCCTGAGTGGTCGCTCAAGGCCCCGCCGACGAGTATGAGCGCCGGTCCATTGCCGGCCCGGTCAAAAGCGATGTGCGTCCCGTCTTTCGAGGTGACCTTGGCCATGGCTGTCTCCTTTGGTGCCGCGCGTGCCGCTGCTGAAAGGGCCGTGCCCGCCAGCGTCCCGAGGATCAGACGCCTGCTCAACAATGCCGACATAGTTATCTCCTGCCCGCCCATGCCGGCGAGTAGGTAGCGATTCCAGACTAAGGTTTCGACACCCCAAGACCTGACCGCCGTAAAAATCAGATAAGCTTCCTCAAGGCTTTTTCATCAGTTCCAGCACTGCCGCGGTCATTGCGGTCGCTCCCGTCACGATGGCCGGTTCCGGCGCGATCTTGAACAATGGCGAATGGTGCGAGGGCACCGGCGGACCGCCGGCTTCGGCGGCATCGAGCGCCGCCCTGGGCGTTCCACCGACGGCGAAATAATAGCCGGGAACCTTATGATCCGCCTGAACAAAATAGGCGAAATCCTCGGCCCCCATGGTTTTTTGCTCGAACGGCACGACGGCCTCTTCACCCAGGGTCTGAACCATCACCGCATTCAGACGGCGGGTCAGGGCTGGATCGTTTTTGGTCACCGGCGTGCCCTCGATCACTTTTACCACCGGCAGCTTGTCTTCCGGCAGGCCGTTCAGCCGGCCGACATTTGCCGAAACGCGCCGGATCGCGGCAATCAACATGGCGCGCGTATCTTCGTCATTGGCGCGCACCGTCACCTGCAGGTCGGCGTGATCCGAGATGATGTTGTGCTTGGTACCGGCGTGAAACGCCCCGACCGTAATGACGCCTGGCTTCAGGGGCGGCTTCTCACGGCTGATAATGCCCTGAAGCGCGATGACCAACTGGCTGGCGATATAGACCGGGTCCTTGCCGGTGTGCGGCGCCGCGCCGTGGGCGCCGACGCCCGGTACGGTGATGTCGATCGAATCCGACGACGAATACTGGATGTCTTCCGACGCCGATACCGTGCCGGTCGGCAGCAGCGAATTGACGTGCCACGCCAAGGCGTAATCGGGCTTGGGGAAGCGTGTATAGAGCCCATCGGCCAGCATCGCCTTGGCGCCGGCGATACGCTCCTCGGCTGGTTGGCCGATCATGACCACCGTGCCCGACCAGCGGTCCTTCATGGCCACCAGGCGGCGCGCCGTGGCGACCAGCCCGACGATGTGCGTATCGTGGCCACAGGCATGCATGACGGGATTTTCAATGCCGTCGACGCCGACCTGACGTGCCACCGACATATTCGAAAGCCCTGACGCCTCCTTGACTGGCAGGCCGTCCATGTCGGCGCGCAGCAGCACGACCGGCCCAGGGCCATTGCGCAGCACCGCGACCACGCCGGTGCCGCCGACCTTTTCGGTCACCTCGGCGCCGGTGGCGCGCAGTTCCTTAGCCATGCGCGCGGCGGTCTTGACCTCCATGTGACTGAGTTCAGGATTGCGGTGAAAATGATCCCATAAGGCCCCAAGATCCTTGTCGTAATCGGCCTTGATAGCGGCAGCATAGTCCGGCTGCGCCATTGCGGGCGCAGCGGCGACAAGCGCCAGAACCGGCAGCAAAACCTTAAGTCCGTGTGGCAGTGCCATGGCAATCCCCGTGTGCGCGATGCCTGAGGGGACATCAGTTTTCTGGCCCGGTCAAGCGCGACAACGGGCCAACATCTCGGCGTCCCGTTCGGGGAAGAGCGCGGCCTGGACCGCGCCCTTATTGTTTTTACGCGTGCGGTCCGTCCGGGATGGCCGACATGTCCATAAAGACCGGCTCAAAAGTGTGGCCATCGGGATCTTCGAAGCTGCGGCCATACATGAAACCAAGGTCCTGCTTCTCGCGGATGTCGGCCTTGCCACCATTGGCAGCCGCCGCTTCCACGATCGCATCGACCTCGTCACGGCTATCGCGTGACAGCGCCAGCAGCACGGAACTCGTGGTCTTGGCATCGCCGATCGCCTTGGGCGTAAAGGTTGCGTAATAGCTGCGCGTCAGCAGCATGAAGGTGATGGTGTCCGACCAAACCATCGAGGCCGCATTGTCGTCGCTGAACTGGTGGTTCTGCTCGCAGCCGATGGCCTTATAGAAGGCGATCGACGCCTTGAGATCGGTGACGGGCAGGTTGACGAAAATCATCTTGGTCATGGCGGTATCTCCTGTGACAAGCCGAGGACAATTCCTCTTACACAGGCACTACGAACGGCCCCGGGGGGAATCGACAACGCCCTCGAAAAAGTTTTAGCCGTTCGACGCTACCGACATAATCTGGCATCCATACCGTCAGAATCGCCTGGATTTTCTTCGCAAGGACGCCTCATGAGCCAGACCCTTCCCGGCCCGGACGGCCGCCCCCGCTGTCGCTGGTGTGTCGGGACGCCGGAATATCTCGCCTATCACGACACCGAGTGGGGCTTCCCGGTGCGCGACGACCGTCGTCTTTTTGAGAAGCTGTGTCTGGAAGGCTTCCAATCGGGCCTGAGTTGGCGGACCATCCTGACCAAGCGCGAGAATTTCCGCGCCGCCTTCCACAATTTCGACTTCGACAAGGTGGCCGCGTTTGGCGAGGCCGATGTTGCGCGGCTGCTGAACGACGCCGGCATCGTCCGCCACCGCGGCAAGATCGAAGCCGTCATCAACAATGCCCGCCGCGCGAAAGAGCTGGTCCAAAAGGAAGGTTCCTTGTCGGACTATGTCTGGCGCTTTCAACCCAGGCCGGAAGAGCTCGGAGCACCGCAGACGCAATCCACCTCTCCGGCTTCCGTCGCCCTGTCGAAGGACCTGAAAAAGCGCGGCTGGAAGTTTGTCGGCCCGACAACGGTCTTTGCCTTCATGCAGGCCATGGGACTGATTAACGACCATGCCGAAGGCTGCATCATCCGCGCCGAAGCCGAAAAAGGCCGTAAATAATATCAGTTACGACGGAAAGCTGAGAAAAAGGTCCACATGGCGTCGTTGTCAGCGACCCACGAATGGCCACCACCGACGGTAATGCGGCCGGCGACATCGGCGCCGTCGCGGCAGCCCGAATAACGCTCTTCATAGATGCTCAAGCCCACCCACTGCGTCACTGGCGCATTCCGGCAATCATTGAGTTGCGCCCAGCGCTGCTCGGCGGCGTGCATGGTGTATTGCCAATAGCCGGCCCCGCCGCCCTGAATCGGATTGGTCGTGTCCCTGTCACCGGCAAACGCCATGACCGGCAGCGGACGCGACGGTTGGCAGGTCGCGGGGTCGGGCGTCGTCGGATCGTCCTTCGACGGATTGCCGGCGCGCAGGCCCACCACCGGCGCTATGGCTGCGAAGCGATCAGCGGCGACGCAACCCAGCCACGACGTCATCCGCCCACCACCCGACAGGCCGGTGGCGTAGACGCGCGTCTTGTCCACACAGCCCTGCGCTGACAGCCAGTCGATCGCGGCCTTGATATAGGCGACGTCGTCTCGGTCATTGGGCCCAGGAATCTTGCCCGCCACGGTCGGCACGCCCGGAATATTCCAGACAAAACCCTTGTCGTGGGGAATGCCGGCGTCGGGAGCAGCCACAATAAAACCATGGCGATCGGCGGCTTCGGCAAGTTTCGAGTCATTCAGCATCCCCGCCCCGGTTCCGCCAGAACCATGCAGCAGAAAGATCAAGGGCGCGGGTTTCGCCGGATCGAAGCCGCGCGGCAGATGGATCAGCATTGATCGCCCCGTCTGGGCGATGGTGACCTTATGCGCCGTACCGGCCGTGCCACAATCCGCGCCTTGCGCCACCCCGCCAAAACAAGCCAGCGCCAACACGCACAGCGTTACCCAAATCCGGTTCATGTGTCCTCTTGCCTGTGGTGTTCAATGGGCGCGCGCGTCGCATCGGGCGCCTGTTTATCCAGGGACTGGCGGTAAGCAATACAGCCGCGCATGAATTGCGGCCACTCCGGCACGAGAATGTCCGGTTTGGCCGGCTCAGGCAGCAATTTCCACAGCTTCGGGTGATGCCAGCACAGTTCGTGACCGCTCGAATCCCGGTGTTCGCGGATGCCCGCGCGCAGTCGCCGCACCTCGGCGATCAGCGCGTCACGATCCAGTCTATCGATATCCTGATCGAGGTCCATGGCCGCTCACATATATGAGGTAATTGGCGGCGGGTTGTCCCAGTCATCATTGGCGCCATCCTCATAGCGAATGGGCGCCGCCGCCAGCTCCTCCGGCGTCACGTCTTCCAAACAGGCGACATTGATGCAGACAAAGTCGCCGCCCATAACCTCAAGGCTGGAGGATACAAAAGAGTAGACGCCGCAGGTCTTGCAGAAGGTGTGATCGATGCCGCCTTCGCCGAAGCGATAATTGGTCAGATTGTCCGCGCCCTGCTTCAGGCGAAACGCTTCGGACGGCACGTGGCTCTTCCACATGCGTGTCTTGCCGCAGAACGAACAATTACAGCGCAGGGTCGAGGCGTACCACGGGCCGTGGCGAATCTGCGGCGACCTCTGGCCTTCGGGCGCCAGGTCGATCTCACATTCGAACTTGACGGCGCCGCAATGGCAACCGCCGTGACGGGTCTGAAGCATGGCGTCCTCCTGTTCGGTGCCACGATACCGGCCCAGTTTGGAAGGGTACAGACACGATTGCCTGATCAGACGGGCCAGCCTTCACCGCGCAGCTTCGTCAAGCGGCGGCGGGCAAAAGGAACCGCCAGGCCGCCGGTGATCTTCAGCACCGCAGCCGAGCCCTTGCGTTGCAGGCCTTCGACCGCGCCACGCGCCACCCACCATGAGCGATGAACCTGGGCGCCATCTCGCCCTTCAAGCGCCATGAGCACTTCAGAAAAAGAATGATCCAGGAACTGCTCGCCGCGCGGCGTGAACAGGCGCGTGTAGTGACCTTCGGCACAGACGGCGCGGACATCGGCGGCAATGAGCAGCGCTGTGACGGCGGCGGGCTTGGCTTCGACAGGGCGCAGGAAGCGCTCCAGCAGGACGGCGAACGGCACGCAAAGGACGGCAACCTCAGCCGCTGACCGCAGCCAGTCGAGCCCCCCATGCGGCAAGGGACGGCCTTCGATCAGACCGATGGTTTCGACGACCAGCAGGATCGGCAGGCTGGCCGCTGCGGCGCACATGCCAGCCAACGGGATACCCGTGAGCCACCGCCGCAGCCCGGTCAGGACCAACGCCAGCATCGGCAATCCGGCCGCCAGATACATCAGCCACAGGCCGATGCGCTGGCTGGGCAGAAAACGTTCAGCCTGACCGAATGGCCCGGCCAACGCCATGACCAGGGCGCACGCCGCCAACATGGCCGCGAATGACCACCGCGCATCTACCGTTCGTGAATCCCGCCAACCGTTCATGCAACCCATCGCGACAAATGCCCGGACCTGCTTTTGGGTGACGTCACGCGCCGCCCGTTTGAAAGCCTGTCCATGCCTAACCTGCAATCTATATGCCTGTTCCTGCTCTGCCTGTCATCAGCTCCGGCCATCGCCGCCACACCGGCCGAAGACGCCCAGGCAGCGCTTGAGCGGATCGCGTCCGACTACCCCGGCCTGAGCGCCACCGTCTTCGTGAAGGGCAAGGTGGCATGGGCCGGGACCACTGGTTTCGCCGACATCGCCAAGCAAGCGCCGGTCACGACCGATACGCGCTTCAACATCTATTCGACCAGCAAGGCGGTCACCGGCCTGGCCTTTGCCCGCCTTGTTGCCCAGGGCCGCGTGAGTCTGGACGCCCGCGCCGGCGATATCGCACCCGACCTGCCCGCGCCACTCCACGACATCCGGATCAAGCACATTCTGTCGCACACCAGCGGCATCCGCCACTACACATCGCAAAAGGATTGGCTCGCCTTCGCGCAGAAGCGCTGCGCGACGCCGGCCGATGCCCTGCCCTATTTTCAGAACAGCGCCCTCGTCAATGCGCCCGGCGCGGCCGAGCACTATTCAAGCTTTGCCTTTGTACTGGCGAGCCATCTGCTGACGCGGGTAACCCGGCAGGACTTCACGACGGCGATCAACACGACGCTGGGCGCGCGGTTCGAGCTCGACAGCGCCAAGGCCGCAAAATCGGCCACCTACATCAAGGCTAGCCAGTTGCCCGGCAATGCCAGCGCTGAAGGCATCGTGCCCCTGCCCATAGCCAGCGCCGAGTGCAAGTTCGGCGGCGGCGGCTTGATCGCCACGTCGCGGCAACTGGCCGAGGTGGGCGCGAGGCTGACCGAAGGAAAGATCATCCCAAAGTCCAGGCTGACCGAAGCGCTCACGCCGCGGTCCGAGGTATCGGGCGTTGTCTATGGCGGCGGGGTGCGCAAGATCGACCACAAGGGAAAATCCGTCACCTCATATGCTTTGAGCGGCGGCGCTCCAGGCGGCCGCAGCTATCTGCTGGTGTTAATCGAGCCGCGGATTTCGGTCGCCGTCACCGGCAATATCGACGGCCCCAATCTCGAAGCGGCCGCCCGCGAAATCGCTTCCGCCTTCTAACCCAGCCAAGGCCCGCCCGGCGGTCCCCAGTTCCATTGCGGCATGGGAGCCTCCGGATCGGAGGTCGCGCCCGGCTGGGAGTTCAGCTTCGCCAGCCGGGTCCCCCATTCGATATAGCCGACAAACGCCGCGCGGAATTCCGGATCGTCCGGCAGCCCGGCTTCGTCAGCCGTATCGAGCATCAGCGCAACCCAGGCGCGGCGCTGCTCTTCGGTGAGACTGCGGTTGAAATGATGCGCGACCATGCCGGCGTGCGATCCGCCGATCCCGCTATAGGCCTTGGGCCCGCCGAAGACCTCGGTGAGGAAGGCCGCAACGTGTTTCGAATGCGTGGGCGACATACCGGCGAAGACCGGCGCCAGAATCGGATTTTGCGGGACCTTGGCGTAGAACAGCTCGGTCAGCTTTTCGAAAGCGGGCTGGCCACCGGCCCATTCCGAAAGGCTTGGAATATCGTTAGTCATGCTGGTTTCCTTGCTTTCCCGGCCTATACTGCCAATTTTATGGTCAGGCTTATATAGGGTCGATGCATGAATCCACACTATGCGCTCTTTGAAACGACGGCAGGTTTTTGCGGGCTGGCCTGGACGAATGATGGCGTCGTGCGTTTTCAACTGCCCGGTCAAAGCCGCGACGAGACCGAACGCCTTCTGAAACGCCGCGAGCCGGACATGCAACCCGGCACGCAGACGCCTGAGATTGCCTCAACCATCGAGGCCGTGAAGCGCTACTTCGAGGGCGAAACGGTCGATTTCGGGCACGTACCGGTCGACCTCAGCGGCCAGGATGATTTCTTCAAGGCGATCTATGGCGCATTACGTCAGGTCGGCTGGGGCCAGACAACGACCTATGGCGCATTGGCCAAGCAGCTTGGCGCCGGGTCCGAAGCCGCCCGCGATGTCGGCGTCGCCATGGGGCGCAATCCGGTGGCACTGATCATCCCGTGCCATCGCTGCCTCGCCGCCGGCGGCAAGCTCGGCGGATTTTCCGCGCCTGGCGGTTCAGACACCAAGCTGAAGATGCTGGAACTGGAAGGCGTCAATCTGCGTTTTGAACCCAAGCAATTCAATTTGTTTTAGGTGGGGTAGCATGACCGATGACGAAGAAATGGTACTCTATGTGGAATTTCTCCAAGATGTAGATAAACGCCTAGTAATCCCCCCTAAAGATAACGCGCCATGCGTCAAATTTGACCAAAAAGATAAGTGGCGGGAACGTCGAATATGGCAAGGCTATTTTTGGGCCAGCGAGATATTATTAAAGGCAGCCATAAAAGGGCGCGAACGGGACAGTTTAATTTTTCCAGCCTTATTCAACTTCCGTCACGCGGTTGAAGTTGCTTTAAAGTGGCATATTGAAGATACTGGCGGCGTCGTTCCCAAAGGTGCTGGGCACAAGCTTAGCGTCCTTGTAGATGCGTTCAGAAAAACTGCCGAAGGCATACCAGATGACGTGACTTACATTTCAGAGTATGTAATAGATTGTATCTCGGAATTAGACAAAATAGATCCTCATTCCCTCACCTTTAGATATGCAGCAAAATTAGACAGATCGGGTATAGATATTTATCCTGCTCGCTGGGACCTTACGCGTCTACTATTCACTGTCGACGTATTATCCGAATGGTTTTACTACCTTTCCGATCAAGTTAATAATAGTCGTGATTTGGCACATGCTTAATTAGAAACGTCCGTAAATTAAGAGCCTATTCCGGACGTGAAATTATCGAGTAGCGGGAAGCGAGCGCCGCAAGCTAAAGGCACCAATCAGCCGAAGACCGCGATTTCACTTAGCCGCCGGGGTGCAGACCCGGCGCTTCCTGCCCTGTCCTTGCCACGTACTCGGTGTAACCGCCGCCATACTGATGCACACCCTCCGGCGTCAGTTCCAGCACGCGGTTGGACAGCGCCGCCAGGAAGTGGCGGTCGTGCGATACGAACAGCATCGTGCCTTCGAAGTCTGCCAAAGCCGCGACCAGCATCTCCTTGGTCACCATGTCCAGGTGGTTGGTCGGTTCGTCGAGCACCAAGAGGTTGGGCGGATCGAACAGCATCTTGGCCATGACCAGACGCGCCTTTTCGCCACCCGACAGCACGCGGCATGGCTTTTCGACATCGTCGCCAGAGAAGCCGAAGCAGCCGGCCAGCGTTCGCAATGCGCCCTGCCCCGCCTGCGGGAACGAACCATCGAGTGACTCGAAAATCGTTTCTTCGCCGTCGAGCAGGTCCATCGAGTGCTGGGCAAAATAGCCCATCTTGACGCTGGCGCCGACCGTCACTGTCCCCTTGTCCGGTTGTGTTGCTCCGGCGACCAGCTTCAGCAGGGTCGACTTGCCGGCCCCGTTGGCGCCGAGGACGCACCAGCGCTCCTTGCGCCGGACCAGAAAATCGAGGTCGGCATAGATCGAGTGGCTGCCATAGGCCTTGTGGACGCCCTTCAGGTTCAGCACGTCTTCGCCCGAGCGTGGCGGTGAGCGGAATTCGAACTCGACCGATTGACGGCGGCGCGGCGCCTCGACCTTTTCGATCTTGTCGAGCTTCTTCACGCGGCTCTGGACCTGAGCGGCGTGGCTGGCGCGCGCCTTGAAGCGTTCAATGAACTTGATTTCCTTGGCCAGCATGGCCTGCTGGCGTTCGTACTGGGCCTGGCGTTGCTTTTCGGTCAGGGCGCGTTGCTGGTCGTAAAAGTCGAGATCGCCCGAATAGGTGATCAGCGTGCCGGCGTCGATTTCCACCACCTTGCCGATGATGCGGTTGAGGAAGGCGCGGTCGTGCGAGGTCATCAGCAGCGCGCCGTCATAGTCCTTCAGGAAGCCTTCCAGCCAGATCAGGCTCTCTAAGTCCAGGTGGTTCGAGGGTTCATCGAGCAGCATGCCGTCCGGGCGCATCAGCAGGATACGCGCCAGGGCCACGCGCATCTTCCAGCCGCCGGACAGAAGGCCGACATCGCCTTCCATGCGCTCCTGGCTGAAGCTTAAGCCCGCCAGAACCTCACGCGCCCGGGCATCGAGCGCATAGCCGTCGAGTTCCTCAAACCGCGCCTGGACATCGCCGTAACGCTCGATGATCGCATCCAGTTCGTCGGCCTGGTCCGGATCGACCATGGCGGCTTCAAGCTGCGCCATCTCGGTCGCCAGCGCACTGACCGGGCCGACGCCATCCATGACGGCGGCGACGGCGCTCTGGCCGGACATTTCGCCGACTTCCTGGCTAAAATAACCGATCGTCATGCCGGCATCGATACCGACCTGACCGTCGTCGGGCTGTTCCTGGCCGGTGATCATGCGGAACAGGGTCGTCTTGCCAGCGCCATTGGGCCCGACCAGACCGACCTTCTCGCCCTTCTGGATGGTCATCGACGCGTCGATGAACAGGATCTGGTGGCCGTTCTGCTTGCTGATATTGTCAAGGCGGATCATGGGTCTTACTCAAAAAGGTGACGCCATCCTTGGGGACGGCGTCGAACTGAATTTAAAAAATGGCAGGCGGGGCTGAAATCGTGAGATTTGAGTCGAGTGGCAGGAAGCGAGCGCCGCAGGTACTAGAGGTACCTGCAAGCGAAGCTGACGCACCAATCGGCCAAAGACCGCGATTTCACTCCCATTCGATGGTGCCGGGGGGCTTAGACGTCACATCGTAAACGACGCGGTTAACGCCGCGGACCTCATTCACGATGCGCGTAGCGCAGCGGCCCAGCACCGGCCACGGGAACTCGTAGAAGTCCGCTGTCATGCCGTCGCTCGACGTCACCGCGCGCAGCGCCAGGACATCCTCATAGGTGCGGGCATCGCCCATGACGCCGACCGTCTTGACCGGCAGCAGGACGGCAAAGGCCTGCCAGATCTGGTCGTAAAGGCCCGCCTTGCGGATCTCTTCAAGGTAGATGGCGTCGGCGTCCTGGAGCGTCTTGACCTTTTCCGGCGTGACTTCGCCGGGGATGCGGATGGCCAGGCCCGGTCCGGGGAACGGGTGACGGCCGACAAAGGCGGCATCAAGACCCAGTTCGCGGCCGAGTGCGCGGACCTCGTCCTTGAACAGTTCGCGCAGGGGCTCGACCAGCTTCAGCTTCATGTAGTCCGGCAGGCCGCCGACATTATGGTGCGACTTGATGACCGCCGACGGGCCGCCCGACGGCGACACGCTTTCGACGACGTCGGGGTAAAGCGTGCCTTGGGCCAGGAATTCGGCGCCGTCAATCTTGGCGGCTTCGGCGTCGAAGACATCGATGAACAGCTTTCCGATGGTCTTGCGCTTGGTTTCCGGGTCGGAAATGCCCCTCAGCTCACCGAGGAAAATCTCTTGTGCCTGAACATGTACCAGCGGAATATTATAGTGATCTCTGAACAATGAGACGACTTGTTCACCCTCGTTCTTGCGCAGCAGGCCGGTGTCGACAAAGACGCAGGTCAGCTGTTCGCCGATGGCTTCGTGGATCAGCACGGCGGCGACCGAGGAATCGACGCCGCCTGACAGGCCGCAGATCACCTTGCCCGTTCCGACCTGCGCCTTGATCTTGGCAACCATTTCCTGGCGGAAAGAGGCCATCGACCAGTCGCCGGTAAAGCCGGCGATTTCGAACAGGAAGTTGCGGATCATATCGGTGCCGCGCACTGTGTGCACGACTTCCGGATGGAACTGGACGGCATAGAACTTGCGCGCTTCGTCGGCGATGGCGGCATAGGGCGCGCCTTCGGAGACGGCGATGACCTCGAAGCCTTCGGGGATGGCGGTGACGCGGTCGCCGTGGCTCATCCAGACGGTCTCGTTGCGGTCCAGGCCCTTGAAGATCGGGCTGTCCTTGACGACCTCAATTTCGGCGCGACCGAACTCGCGGTGATGCCCGCCCTCGACCTTGCCGCCGAGAAGATCGCACATTAACTGTTCGCCGTAACATATACCAAATACTGGCAAGTTCATCTCGAACAGCCGGGCGTCAATACGCGGCCCCGCTTCGATCACGCTATGCGGCGAACCCGACAGAATGACTGCCTTGGGACGCAGGCTGTCGATCGCGTCACCCGCCTTGGTGAAGGGATGGATCTCGCAATAGACACCGCATTCGCGCACCCGGCGCGCGATCAGCTGCGTCACCTGGGAGCCGAAGTCGACGATCAGAAGGGTTTCGTGGGGCTTTACACTCACGTAATTTGCGTCCTCGTATAGGCGGCGATGAAGAAGCCGTCAGTTTGCGTCGTATGTGGGGTCAGGCGCAGCCTGTGCCCCGTTTTGGCGTGTTTCACAAGGCCCGCCGCGCCTTTTGTATCAATGAACATCCCTTTGGCCGCGTCGATCAGATCGTGCAGCGGCAGGGCGTCAAAACTGGGATTGGCCGCCTCAAAGGCATCGGCCGTCGCTGCGTTCTCGTCGTCCAGCACCGAGCAGGTAACATAGACCAATCGCCCGCCGGGCTTTACGCACAATGCGGCGCGGTTGAGGATATGGGTTTGCAGGCTGTGCAGGCGCTCGACCTCACCCTCATTAAGGCGATGGGCCTCTTCGGGATGACGGCGCCAGGTGCCGGAGCCTGAACACGGCGCATCGACCAGCACAAGGTCGGCGCCTTTCAGGATTTCAAGCTGCGCCTCGTCTTCCGGATCGAAGAAGTGGATGAGGTGTGCGGTAGCGCCGGCGCGCTGCAGGCGTGGCTCGATGGCCTTCAGGCGCTTTTCGACGACATCGCAGGCGTAGATTTCCCCGATGCCCGCCATCATTTGCGCCAGCGCCAGCGTCTTGCCGCCACCGCCGGCGCAGAAATCGACGACCTTGGGCGCGCCGGGCAATAACCCCGCTCCGGCGATAAAGGCCGCCAGCTGCGAGCCCTCGTCCTGGATTTCAATGCGGCCGGACTGATAGATGTCAAGCTTGGCCAGGTTGGGCGGCGGCTCTGCGGGAAGCCTGATTCCAAATAAAGAAAACGGAGACTCTTCAGGCCTTAAGCCTTCAGTCTTCAGCGCCTGGATCATGTCGTCGCGCGTCGCCTTGGCGCCATTGACGCGCAGGTCGATCGGCGCGCGTGGCGTCATAAGCTCGGTCGCTTCGGCTGCCCAGTCGTCGCCGAACTGCTGCTGGAAGCGCGTAACGACGAATTCCGGCAGGCCAGTCGTCACCCACTGCGGCGCCACGCCCTCGCCGGCCGAAAGACGTTCGCGCTCGGCGTCGCTCAGCGGCTGCGGGCCGTAGCCTGCGCCGGAAAACAGCGCTTCGATCTCGGGCAAGGCCAGGCCGTCGACCAAGGCCAGCGAGGCCAGAACCATGGCGCGTCCTGCCCCCGGCTTTTTTTCGTCAGCCTGCATGGCCCACAACAGCCGCGCCTTGGCGCGCAGGCAGCCGTAGACGCGGTCGGCGATGGCGCGGCGGTCCTTGGATCCGGCAAAGCGGTGGCCCTGCCCCCAGGTCTTGAGCACGGTTTCCGCCGCCGCGCGCGTCCCGGCCATCTGGTCGAGAATATCGGCGGCGGCTTGCAGTCGGGCGGCTGGGGTCATATCAGGTCAGAAGCGTATAAAGGCACATGAGGATACCGGCGAGCGACACGGCCCAGACGGCGGAACGGACGTATTTGATGCCGAAGGCGTAGCACGGCACATACAGGATACGAGCGCCGAGATAGAGCCAGGCGCCGTTGACGGAATGCGCGGACGACTTGTCCGCGAACGCCAGAGCAATGACGATCACAGCAAAGAAAACAAATGTTTCCATGAAATTGCTGAAGGCGCGCCTTAAACGCTCCGCCGTCGGGTTGACCTCGAACGGCGTGTCACGCGTGCCGGCGTTCCAGTTGAAGTAACGCCGTCCGCCCGTAGCGCCATCGACGACCGGCGGCAGCAGGACCATGACCAGGCCCAGCACCGCCGCGTATACCAGAACCGTCAGCTCCTGCGTCATCGCTACTGCCTGTAGTTCGGCGCCTCGCGCGTGATCATCACGTCGTGGACGTGGCTTTCGCGCAGGCCCGCATTGGTGATGCGCACAAAGCGCGCGCGCTGCTGGAATTCGGCGATACCGGGGGCGCCGACATAGCCCATGGCGGCGCGCAAACCGCCGACCAGTTGATGGATCACCGGGCCGATCGGTCCCTTGAACGGCACCTGCCCTTCGATGCCCTCGGGCACCAGCTTCATCGAATCGCGAACTTCCTTCTGGAAATAGCGGTCCGCCGAACCTGAGGTCATGGCGCCGACGCTGCCCATGCCGCGATAGGACTTGTACGACCGGCCCTGGTACAGGATGACCTCTCCCGGCGCCTCTTCGGTGCCGGCGAACATCGACCCCAGCATGGCGCTCGACGCGCCCGCCGCGATCGCTTTCGCGAGGTCGCCCGACAGCTTGATGCCGCCGTCGGCGATGACCGGCACGCCGGTGTCACGCGCCGCGCGGGCGCTGTCGATGATGGCGGTGAGCTGCGGCACGCCGACACCGGCGACCATGCGCGTGGTGCAGATCGAGCCCGGCCCGATCCCGACCTTGACGGCGTCGGCACCGGCGTCGATCAGCGAACGCGTGGCGTCGTAGGTCGCGACATTGCCGGCGACGATCTGGACGTGGTTGTATTCGCGCTTGATGCGGCGGACGGCTTCGCCGACCAGGCTGGAATGGCCGTGGGCAGTGTCGATGACGACGACGTCGGCGCCCGCCTCGATGAGGGCCTGAGACCGCTCATAGCCGGCGTCGCCGACAGTCGATGCGCCGCCAACCAGCAGGCGTCCGGCCGCGTCCTTGGCGGCGTTCGGATAGGCCTGCGACTTTTCCATGTCCTTGACGGTGATCAGGCCGACGGCATGATAACCTTCGTCGACGACGATGATGCGCTCGATGCGGTGCAGCGCCATCAGCTCACGCGCCTTGCTGTGATCGACGCCTTCGGTGACGGTGATCAGGCCTTCGCGGGTCATCAGTTCGGCGGCGGTCTTGGAGCCGTCGCTTTCAAAGCGGATGTCGCGGTTGGTCAGGATGCCGACCAGCTTCTTCGTTTCCGGCTCGACGACCGGGAAGCCCGAGATCGAGCGGCGCGCGATGATGTCGCGGATTTCGTTGAGCTTGGTGTCCGGATGGATGGTGATCGGGTTGATGACCATGCCCGATTCAAACCGCTTCACGGCGCGGATTTCGTCGGCCTGCTGATCAACGGTCAGGTTGCGATGGACGATGCCCATGCCGCCGGCCTGGGCCATGGCGACGGCCAGACGCGCTTCGGTCACCGTGTCCATGGCGGACGAGACCAACGGAATATTGAGATTGATGTCGCGGGTAAACTTCGTTTTCGTATCGACCTGGGTCGGAATGACATCCGACGGACCGGGCTCTAGCAAAACGTCGTCGAAGGTTAGGCCTTCGCGTATGTCCATAAGGAACTCTCCATTTTGCGGGCCGTGCATATGCCAATCCGCCCGGGAGGTAAAGACCTTCCGGGCAAATTATTGTTACAGATATGCCTGAGTTTGCGACGCGCTGTGAACATTCCCCTCGGACGTCGATTAGGCAGTATTGGAGGGTTCGAGCCCGTATTAGATAGCACCAATGTACGTTTATCGACAAACTACCGGCGAATTTGTCGAGGAACGCAAGGTGGGTCGATGTTGCTTACCCGGAGCTAGATTCGACCAACCCGATAACAGGACGTCAACGTAGTGCCCAAGGAGGCAAACCTGTTAGCGACGCTTCGGACCGGACTTCCCCACTAAATGCATCGACGGTAGCCCTTGCTTTTACCGTCGGAATATCTGAACCGTGTTCGTGGATTGCATACTCAAATACACACTGCCCTTCCGCAGAAATCGCTGAGGGATGCGCCATCAAGAACAATCCCACCGGGGATAGACCTACTCGCTGGAGTTCTTGGACCAACGCAGGCTCAGCAATCCTCTGCATAGCCATAATATGAAGGGGTTTGGGTTGCATTCGCCGATCGTATTAAAAAAATGCACCTATTGCATAGTTAGCAAATCGCAATTCTTACTCGACCACCTTGGCGCGCAGGTCCAGCGGTTCGTCGCGCGACAGCTTGTGCAGATTGGCCTGGCGCAGGTTCGCCGCCGCGTCATCATAGAGGAACGGCAAGAAGGCGTAACGCTTGCCGCGCGTCACGGGCGCCACGGCATGCAGCAGCGAGCAGGAGAACACCACCGCCGCGCCCGCCGGCGGCTTGTACTGGCGCTGACCATATTCGGGGAAGCTTAAAGTGCCGCCGTCGAAATCATCGTTGAGGTTGATCGACACGGCGAAGCGGCGGTGCGCCGTGCCCGCGGTCGTATTGTCGCGGTGGGCGCGGAAATGGCCGCCGTCCTCGGCCGTATAACAGCCGACGATGTAGCGCTCCATGCGCGTGACGACGAACTGATGCACCTTCTTGATTTCCGGCACGACCCGGCGGACGACGGCGGCTTGTGTGCGCGCGATCATGTCCTTTTCAACCAGGGTATAGTCGCTGCGGCTTTTGAAGCTGGGATCGCGCACACCGATGGTGATGCCGTCCTGCTCGCGCATGAAGCCGCTGAAATCGCCGCCATGGGTGTCGTAGAGGCCGATCAGGTCCTGGCACAGCTGCGGCTCGAAGACGTTCGGCAGGTACAGGACCGGCGCCTGAAGCTCGACACCGGCGAACAGACCCGGCGGTGGCAGCGCACGGACAAAATCGAAAACGTCGGTGAGTATCCGCCCGTCGCCGACCATCGGATAAAGCGCCATGACGCGCAAAGTCGGGTCGAGCACCAGCCAGAAACGGCGCAACTGCTGTTGCTGGGTCGCGCCCGGATCGCGCGGCAGGGCGCCGTAAAGCCGCGACACGCGCGCATCGTAATCACGGAAAAAGCGGATGCCGACAGTCTGGTCGACCATCCGGGCCTCGTCGGCCGGATCGACGCTGATGCCGAAGAAGCAGGCCGTCTTGTCGTCGAGCAGGTCCTGGTTGGCCAGTACGGCCTCATAGGCCGCCTTGCCCGCCGCGTCCGACGCCGTCTGGATGAACCCCATGACGATGTAGCGTCCGCCGACCGAATGGAAGGCATAGCTAGGGTTGACCGCCGTCGTCTGGTGAAACCACGGCGCCGCGTCACCAGGGCTAAGATTGACGTATTGCGCCGCGCTGAGCGGCTGGACCTGCGCTGTCATCTTTTCTGTTAAACCCCGGCTATGCGTGCACAGACTACCCCTTAAAGCCCGTCGCAACAATGTAGATTTCAGACGAATCCGCACGGCTCGACTTCGGCTTGAAGTGCTTCACGCTATCGAAGCGGACCTTCAGCGTGCGCAGCAGGACTTCGGTTTCGCCGCCTTGGAAAGCTTTAGCGACATAGGCGCCGCCGGTTTTGAGGTTGGACATGGCGAATTCCGACGCCAGCTCCAGCAATCCCATGATCTTCAGGTGGTCGGTTTGTTTGTGGCCGACCGTATTGTGCGCCAGGTCCGACAGGACGATATCGGGCTTGCCGTGCATCATCTCCATCAGGCGGACGCTGACCTCGGGGTCGGTGAAGTCGGCCTCGAGCAGTTCGGCGCCAGGAATGGGATCGACCGGCAGCAGGTCGACACCGGCGACAAACGCCGCGCCGCGTTTCAGCGCCACCTGCACCCAGCCGCCGGGTGCGCAGCCGAGGTCGACGACGCGCACGCCGCGCTTGATCAGATGAAAACGGTCGTCGATCTCCATCAGCTTGAAGGCGGCGCGCGACCGCCACCCTTCCGCCTTCGCCTGGGCGACATAGGGGTCGTTCAGTTGCCGCTCCAGCCACTTCTGCTGCGAGGTCGTGCGCTTGTAGGCCGTCTTCAGCGCCGTGTGGCCGATGCCGCGGCCGGAGCCTTTGCCGGCGGCCGGCGGCTTGACCATGCGGCGGCGTTCGGGTTCATCAGGGGTATCGTTCATGCGCCGTCTATAACGGGTTTTATCTGAAACCACATCGAATTTTACTTATGTCTCGGCATAAATCCCGGCAGGCGCACAATAACGGGGCAAGAGATTCAAGGAGCAGTCCATGCGTATATTCGCAACCGCCACCATCCTGTCCGCCCTTGTCCTGACGGCAGGGTGCTCACGCGATACCATGAGCGGCGGTGAAGACCGTGGGCCCGGCACGGCGTCGCAAGTCGCGCACATGTCAAAACTGGCCGAAACGCCCGCCACACCCGGCACCTGCGCGGCGGAAATCGGCGACGCCGAGGCGCTCAAGCTGATCCAGAAGTGCAAGGCGGTGTCCGGCAAGAGCCAGCCCGACTGCAACGACACCTCGACGTGCCAGGCCATCCGCCAGGAAATCGCGCTGGGCTGCAGCAGCAACAGCGCCCAAAGCGCCAGCGGCGGCCAGCATCCGGAATGCTCCGGCGTCACGGAACACTAAGGGGATGCGCGCGCTTATCCTGGCGACACTGGCGCTTTCGCTCACGGCCTGCTCTCCGGGACCGTCGTCCCCAGCCGCATCGTCCGCTGAAGCGCCATCGGTCATCCCGCCCTCTCATGATCCCGGCCTGAAGCCGGCGGTATCGGCCACTTCCGCCGCCATGGCCGAAGCCGCCTCGCCCAGCCCACCCCAATGCCGCGCCGAGATCGGCGAAACAGCGGCGCAAAGGCTGGCCGAACGCTGCCGCATGGTCAGCCCGGCGACCCACCCGCCTTGCAACGTCGCCAACAGCTGCCAGATGATCCAGGGCGAAATCGACCGGTCGTGCGCCCTGTGGGACAAGGACACATCGCAGCCCAAGCCGAAGGAATGCACGGCCTGAGTCTTTTATTGAAATGCCGTGCGCCCTGGCCTATGTGGGGCGCATATTTGCTAAGACCGAAGGAGCCATCATGGCCGAAGATCTCGAAAACACGCTCATCCTGACGCTCGACACCGGCCCTGTGACGATCAAGCTGCGTCCGGACCTGGCGCCCAACCACGTCGCTCGCATCAAGGAACTGGCGCGCGAAGGCTTCTATGACGGCATCGTCTTCCACCGCGTCATCCCGGGCTTCATGGCCCAGGGCGGTGATCCCCTCGGCCAGGGCTATGGCGGTTCGGGCAAGAAGCTGAAGGCGGAATTCTCCAACGCGCCGCACGTGCGCGGCGTCTGTTCGATGGCGCGTTCGCAGAACCCGGACTCGGCCGACAGCCAGTTCTTCATCTGCTTCGCCGATGCCCGCTTCCTCGACAACCAGTATACCGTCTGGGGCGAAGTCACAGAAGGCATGGACAATGTCGACGCCCTGCCCAAGGGTGAGCCGCCGCGCGAGCCGGGCAAGATCGTGTCGATGCGCGTCGCCGCCGACGCCGAGGCTTAATATCTCCCGAGCCTGATTTTCAGGTATGGACTTACAGATAAATGCGCCGGATTTCGCCAATCCGGCGCATTTTTGCGTTCCGTAACGCTCAGTGCTACAATACCCTCTTCGTGCAATAAAACCTTAAGCCGTTCCTGTTACACCTTAAGTTTAATAAACGTTCCGAATTAAAACGGACCCGCCAATGACCCGCTCGCGCATGACCTTATCGGTCGACGAAGCCAACAAGATTTTTACGCTGCGTTATATCGGCAGCATCGATGGCGACGAGGTCAACGAAAGCGTCCTGCACCAGCTGGCACAGATGACCGCGCCATGGGATTACGACACCATCGTCGACCAGCGTCGTCACGAAGGCACCATCCTGACAGCCGAGATCGAAGAGCTGGGCCAGCGTTGGGGCCAATTCGCGCAAGGCCGCGACGCCGGGCGTCTCATCGCCATCGTGACCGAGGACCCGCTTGTCCATGCCCGTTTAAGTCTCAGCCAGGCCGCCTTCCCGCAACGCATCCTCAAAGGGTTCGCGCGCATGGAAGAAGGCGTGGACTGGATCATGTCGCAACGCGCCGCCGCCAAATCCGACGACTCCGGCGTGCCGGTCGCGTAACAGCCCCATGGCGCGCTCACACCTCAACATCTCGATCTTCCCGGACGAGCGCCATATCCTGGTCCGCCCCAAGGGCGAATTGTCAGGTAGCGAGATCGGCGAAGGCAGTCTGGCGCGCATCATGGAAATGCCCGACGCCTTTACCTACGACCATCTGCTCGACCTGCGCCGTTTCGACGGCGCGGTCATGTCGAGCGAACTGGCGGAATTCGGCCAGACCTGGCGCGAGGCCGCCGCCGGCCGCGACGCTGGCGCGCGCACGGCGATCGTCAGCACCGACGCCCTGCTGCGTGCGCGCCTGTCGTTTTACCGTCAACAGTTTCCCGAACGTGAAATCGAGGTCTTCGACACGTTCGATGAGGCGCTGGACTGGTTGAAGACACGTCGCGCCTAAGCCGCACGTCCTCACCCGCTTGACGCGCCTTACGTTTCAGCGTTTGAGACGGCATGCTTATTTCCGATTTCGATTTCGACCTGCCCGAGGACCGCATCGCGCTCCGCCCCGCCGAACCGCGCGAAAGCGCCCGCCTGCTGCGCGTCGAGGGCGGACACTGGACGGACGCCCATGTCGCCGACATTCCCGATTTCCTGAAGGCCGGCGACCTGCTGGTCGTCAACGACACGCGCGTCCTGCCGGTGCAGCTTCATGGTACGCGCCGGCGGATCGATGGCGAAGCGCAAGTCGAAGCCACGTTGATCAAACCCCTTGGTGGGACTGGCTGGCAGGCCTTCCTGAAACCTGGACGGCGAGTCAGGCCGGGAGATCAATTGCAATTCAAAAGCAATGATAATGCCAGTTTCGAACTGCAAGCCGAAGTGCTTGCCAAGAGCGAAGACGGCATCTACACGCTTCAGTTCGCTTGCGAACCGCAAGACATGGTCGGTCACTTGCATTCCGTCGGCGCCATGCCCCTGCCGCCCTATATCCGCTCCAAGCGCAAAGAAGACGAGCAGGACAAGCGCGACTACCAGACGGTGTTTGCCCGTGAGGAAGGCTCGGTCGCAGCCCCCACGGCAGGGCTCCATTTCACGCCAAATCTATTAAAAATCCTTGAAGATAAAGGCGTTGGCATTGAGCGCATCACGCTGCATGTCGGCGCCGGCACCTTCCTGCCGGTCAAGGTCGAGGACACAAAGGATCACGTCATGCATGCCGAATTCGGCGTGGTGACACCTGAATCCGCCGCGCGCATCAACGCCGTCCGCGCCGCCGGCGGGCGGATCATATGCGTCGGCACGACCTCGCTACGCCTGCTGGAAAGTGCTTGCGATTTGCAAGGCGAAATTCACCCGTTTTCGGCCGAAACGTCGATCTTTATTACGCCGGGCGTGACCGTGCGCTCGGCCGACATACTGTTGACCAACTTCCACCTGCCGAAATCGACCCTGTTCATGCTGGTCTGCGCCTTTGCCGGTACCGAAACCATGAAGTCGGCCTATGACCACGCGGTCCGCGACGGCTATCGCTTCTTTTCGTACGGCGACGCCTGCCTGCTTACGAACGCGTCGCGCGGGTGAACACCGGCGTGATGCGCCGGATCGCCTCTTCGACCTCCGGTGTAGAAACGGCGAAGCTGAAACGGATAAAACGGTGGCCTTCGACCGGATCGAAGTCGATGCCGGGCGCCGTCGCCACGCCCGTTTCCTCCAGCAACGCCTTGCAGAAGTTGAGGCTGTCGTCAGTCAGGTGGCCGATGTCGGCATAGATGTAGAAGGCTCCATCTGGCGGAGCGATGTGGTTCAAACCCAATCCAGGTAAGGCATCGAGCAGCAAATGCCGGTTCCGGCGGTAGGTTGCGACGTGGCTTTCCAGTTCATCGCGGCTGTCGAGCGCGATCAGGCCGGCGTGCTGGCTCAAGGACGGCGCGGTCAGGAACAGGTTGCCGACATAGGCGCGTGCGGTGTCAAGCTGCGCTTCCGGCACCAGAAGCCAGCCTAGACGCCAGCCAACCATACTGAAATATTTGGAGAAACTGCTGACGACGATCGCGTCCGGAGCATATTCCAGCATTGAGCGCGCTGGGCGATCATAGGTCAGGCCGTGATAGATCTCATCGGAAATGACGCGGATATTGCGCGCACGGCAGACCTCGGCGATCGCTTTCAACTCCTCCGGCGCGATCAGTGTGCCGGTCGGATTGGCGGGGCTGGCGATAATCACGCCGTCGGGCGCCGGATCGAGCGCTTCCAGCGCCTTGGCCGTCAGTTGAAAGCCGACCTCGGCGCCGCACGGGATCTCGACGGCCTCCATGTGCAAGGCTTTGAGATTGTTGCGATAAGCGACATAGCCCGGCCGCGCCAGGGCCACCCGTGCCCCCGGTGCAAAGCTGGTCGTCAACGCTAGCACGAGGGCCGGCGACGCGCCGCAGGTCAGGATAAACCGTTCCGGCGCGACCGTGACGCCATAATTGTCGCGGTAAAGCTTCGCCAGCCGCGCTTTCAGCGCCGTGCTTTCCCAGTAGCCCATGCCGTCGCTGTCGAGAATTTTGTGAGCTTCGGCGATAGCGGCTTTCGGCGCGCCGGTCGAAGGTTGGCCGAACTCCATATGGATGATGGAGCGACCCTGCGCTTTCAGGGCATGGGCCAGGCGGCTGATTTCGATGGCGTAGAAGGGAGCAATCTGTGTGGTCATTCCGGCTTTATAGTCGATTGCAGAAGGCGTGTGTTTCTTTTTACGGCCGTCGCCAAACATGGAAAAAATTACGTTAAATCGCCATTTGTACTGGTAATGTTCCGCCTCACCCTTTAGAGGTATTCCAGGTCGGAGCGCCTTAAAGATGCGCCGACTGGGGTTCAAAGGGGCGAACATGTTTGCATTGAATGGCGCGAAATTGGGATTCTGCCTGGCTGGCATTGCGGCTGTGCTCTCCGGCTGCTCCAAGCCTCAGACTGCGGATGACGCGGATACGTCCGTCACGGCATCAGCCCTTGCCGCGCTCACAACGCCAAATCCGAATGATCCCGTCTCTATCGTGGGGTTGACGACGATTGCCGAGGCCAAGCTGGCTTTCAAACCGGCCGATGAGTTTTCAAAGGGTTATGACGACAGCTTCCTGGAAGGAAAGACCTTTACCTTCAGGCTGCCGGTAACCTCTGCCAATGATGCTGACAAAAGTTCAGCCAGCTACCTCTATGACGCTGACAAGGAGGATTTTCGCCTGTCGTTCTCGCCGGAAAATCCTATCCTCAATTATCCTTCCGGGAGCAGTCCCGAAGAGTTCGACTACATCCTTACCGCCTATGAGGCTACTTCCGGCGCCCCAATCGAGATGTCGAATGCCTTTGGCGCGACTGTGAAGGTGCATCCTCTAAAACGCTTGCATGTCGGAGTTGGCTCGATCGGTAAGGACTATATGGGGGCAATTCCTTACAGCAAGGATATCCACATGTACGATCTCGCTCTCAAAAACATCAAGCTTTCTCCAGATGAGGCGCGTGCCGCCACCCGTGAAATCTGGATGGAGGTCAGCGGCACGTTGAAGCGGTCATCGGAAGGCGAATTGCTGAAGTGTGTAGAGACCGAGAAGCCGGCGACGGTCAGCAATCCCTTTCAGGTAAGCTGGCAGATGTGCGTCTTCTCGGCAAAGATCGACAGCGTCTCGATCGTTTCGAAATCTGCTGGATTGCTAGCGCAGTGGCCGATCCGCAAAGATGACAAGACGCCGGGAAAATACAGCACTCTATGATTGCGCAGCCGGCTTCTGCGCTCCCTACTCTCCTGCCGCCTGAAGTTCGCTGACCAGTTCATCCAGTTGATCCATCGTAATGCGCATGCCCTTTTCCATGCCGGTCGAAAGCACCATTTCGCGCACCTCGGCCGTCGGATAGCGCTCGTGTGATACCATGCGCGTCTGATTGGCGCCGACCGCTTCGAACGTCACGGTCACCGTCGCATAGCCGGCATCGGCCATCGGCTCGAAGGCCTGGGTGTAGACCAGCCGCGACGGCGCCGACACCTCGATATAGTTGCCGGAAAAGGCAAAGGGCGGCTGATCTCCCGATTGGATGACATAGCGGTACCCGCCGCCTTCGCGCACATCGGCCTCACACGACACCATCTGCGCGCCCAGAGCCTTCGGCGCCCACCACTTCTTCACGAAGTCGGCATTGGTCCAGGCTTCAAAGACGATGCGCGGCGGTGCATTGAAGGTGCGCGAAATAACGATCGCGTCGTCACCTTCGGTAGTCATATCGGTCGTATTCATTTCGGTCACTCCTCTTGTTTGCGCGTCATATCGGCGATGACGTCGTCCAGTTGATCCAGGCGATCGGTCCAGATGCGGCGATAACGGTCCAGCCACTGGTCGATCAATTGCAGGCCCTGCATGTCCAGCCGGTAAAGTCGCTGCTGTGCTTTCGCCTCGACCTCGACCAGATGCGCCTTCTTCAAGGTATTCAGGTGCTTGGACACCTGAGGCTGATTAAGCCCAAGCGTGTCGGCGATCACGCCCACGGCTTGCGGGCCATCGCGCAGTAGCTCGACGATGCGCAGGCGGTTGGGTTCAGAAAGGGCGGTAAAGGTCTCGATCATGCCTTTATATTCCAATAAAAGAATATTCCTGTCAAGGAATATAAATTCACGCGCGCCTTTACCTCCCCTCCGGTTCTCGCTATTGAGCCGCCCATGAGTGCTTTTCCCTTTGAAATCCATGCCCATGACGGCCAGGCGCGCAGCGGCGTCCTGAAGACGCCGCGCGGCGACATCCCTACCCCCATCTTCATGCCGGTCGGCACGGCGGCGACGGTCAAGGCGCTGACGCTCGACATGGTGCGCCAGTCCCACGCCAAGATTATCCTGGGCAACACCTACCACCTGATGCTGCGGCCGGGGCCCGAGCGCGTCAAACGTCTTGGGGGCCTGCATAAATTCATGGGATGGGACGGGCCGATCCTGACCGACTCGGGCGGCTTCCAGGTCATGAGCCTGTCGAACATTTCCAAGGTCAAGGAAGAGGCCGTTACCTTCGCCAGCCACATCGACGGATCGAAGCACGTCCTGTCGCCGGAGCGCTCGATCGAAATCCAGGCCGATCTGCTTGGGTCCGACATCGTTATGCAACTCGACGAATGCGTCTCCTACCCCGCCGAGGAATCGCGTGCCCAAAAGGCGCTGCAACTGTCGGCGCGCTGGGGACAGCGCTCGAAGGACGCCTTCGGCACGCGCGACGCCCAGGCGCTGTTCGGCATCCAGCAAGGCTCGACGTTTGAACACCTGCGCCGCGAATCGAGCGATCGCCTGCTCGATATCGGTTTCGACGGCTACGCCATCGGCGGCCTGGCGGTGGGCGAAGGCCACCAGGCCATGTGCGACACGCTTGATTTCTGCGCCCCGCTTCTGCCTTGGGACCGGCCGCGCTACCTCATGGGTGTCGGCAAACCCATTGATTTGCTGGAAGGTGTGGCGCGCGGCGTCGACATGTTCGACTGCGTCCTGCCGACGCGTTCCGGCCGCCATGGTCAGGTGTGGACCTGGGACGGGCCGATCAATATGAAAAACGCGCGTTTCGCCGAAGACGATACGCCGCTAGATGCAACGAGCGACTGCCCGGCCAGCCGCGACTATTCCAAGGCCTATCTGCATCATCTCGTGCGCGCTGAGGAGATTCTGGGCCAGGTCCTGCTGTCCTGGCACAATATCGCGTTCTTCCAGGCGCTAATGATCCGGATGCGCGCGGCGATCGCCGACGGCACCTTCCAGACATTGCGGCGCGGGCTGCTTACGCGGTGGGCCAAGGACTAAAAAAGCGCCGTAGCTGAAACTGCGGCGCTTTTCTGTTTATCTCCTGCCACCGCGACGGCTGGTCGGCCGCTTCTTCTTGGTGGTTGTCGTCTGGACCGGGGCCTTTTCGTAAGTGTCGATATAGACGCGCGGCTTGAACCACGACGGCGCCGCCGGTGGGGCACAGTTCTTGTTCATGCCGACGCCCTTGAGATAGGCGCGGCGCGACTTGCCGGCCTGGATGGCTTCGTCCACAAGTTTCTGATGCTTCTCGGCGCCGGTCATCTGCCGGATCAGGCCGCGGAACGGGATGATGCTGCGGGTGGCGCCACGCACCGCGCCGACGGCGGCCTTGTTGGCCATCCGTCCGCCCTTTTCGCGCATCGACGACTCGTCGGCCGGCGGCGGCGGCTCGTCAAGGTCCGGCCCCAGCAAGGCGTCGAGCTTGCGTACCTCGTCGGAAATAGCCTCGCACCGGTCGAGCCCGGCCAGGTCGTACGGCCGCGACATGGCGTCCAAAAGGATCTGCGGGATATTGGTGCGCCTGAGATTCAGGTCTTCGAGCGGCGCGGTGACGGCGTCGCCCCAGTCATTGTTATCTTCCGTCGACTGGCGCATCTTTTCAGGCCGGCCGTCAGGGCCGCGCGCGCCATCAGCGACATCATAGTCGGGGCGGTTGGAGGAACAGGCGCCAAGCACAAGACTCGCGCACAGTACGGCAGCTAAAACTCTGATGGTATTTCCCCCTGTACGCTCCGGCTTCATGGTCCTCCCCGATGGGTTACAAGGCCACAAGCTTATCCTCATGCTACGCCCCGCGTTCGTCATTTTGATGGCCGCTGCGACCGTAAAAAAACAATACATAAAAACAAGCAGACACGCTTGCGAAAAAACGAACTCCCCTCTATGAAGTCCCCACGTTTGATCCACCCTTTTGCGGCCGGGGTCAAGCCCAACGTCTTGACGTGAGCCCGTAGCTCAGCCGGCTAGAGCATCTGACTTTTAATCAGAGGGTCCTGGGTTCGAGTCCCAGCGGGCTCACCAAGATATGTTGCAAACGCAGTGACATATCTTGGTGACACTTCCTTTTCACTCACATCAGATTTTGCCCTGCCGATGGGTCATCGCGTCGCCGGACCGCTTTGGCGGCCTCAGTTCGCCATACGGCTCTTGGGCAGGTAGCGGCCATTCTCAAACCGCTCAAACAATAGCTTGGCCTGGGGATGCTGCAGGGGCTGGCCCGTCGTGTCGACGCACAGGTTTTCTTCGGAGGCATAGGCGACATAGTGGGCGTCGCCGCTCACCGCCAGCAGGTGATAGAAGGGCTGATTCTTGACCGGCCGCACCTTTTCCGGGATGGCCTGCCACCACTCTTCGGTATTGGAAAACTCAGGATCGACGTCGAAGACGACGCCGCGGAATTCAAACAGGCTGTGCGTCACGACCTGTCCAATGTCGAACTTCGCAGATCTTTGCTCCGGCATCGCGTGATTCCCGTATCGTGTTGGACCACACGTTTGTAACCCCATAGCCCCGAGGCCTTCAGCGCCTTCTCCCTTGGGTTGTCGATGAACAGTGTTTTTCATTCAAGGCGCTTTATGGTTAATCCCGGTGGGCGAAAACCGGTTTCGGACGCCGCGCCTTATGCACCCGCTAAGGGTTTGACCGTCCACGGAGAATTACCAGTTGGCACGGGCCCTTCCACGTCCTAAAGTAATCGGGAAGACGCGCACTGGCGCGTGAAAAATATAAGGGGTATGAGCCATGCAGGCTCCCTCAAAAGCGCGCCGGTCCAGGCCGGCGGGCTCTTCTTCCGGCGCCGGGCCGGCCAATGGTGCGTCCGGTGAGCGTTCACGGGGACGGCGCTTTCCGCAGCCCCGCGACCCCGCCGGCGAAGGCCAGGTCCTTTACGCGGCGCTCGATCTCGGCACTAATAATTGCCGGCTGATGATCGCCACCCTGCACAATTCGCAGTTCAAGATCGTCGAAGCCTTTTCGCGCATCGTCCGTCTGGGCGAAGGCCTGTCGGCATCGGGCCGTCTGGATGAACGCGCCATGGAGCGCGCCCTGCGCGCGCTGAAAATCTGCGCCGAAAAGATCGAAAAGCGCGGCGTCACGCGCATCCGCGCCGTCGCTACCCAGGCCTGCCGGATGGCGCGCAACGGCCGCGACTTCATCGCCCGCGTCGAGCGCGAAACCGGCCTGCGCCTGACCATCATCTCGCCCGAGGAAGAAGCCCGGCTGTCGGTCATGGGCTGCGCCTCGCTGCTCGACGGCGAAGGCCTGACGCCTAAGCCGCGCGCGGCCCTGGTCATGGATGTCGGCGGCGGTTCGACCGAGTTGAGCTGGGTCGAACTGGCCGCCGCGCCCGGCAAGCGTACCGATCTCAAGGCCTCGCGCATCATGCCGCGCCCACGCTTCTGGATCTCGCTGCCGGTCGGTGTCGTGACCCTCGCCGAGCGCTTTCCCGAGCCCGAAAGGGGCGACACCCGCGCCTGGTTCGAAAGCATGATCACCGACGTCGTGGAACGGCTCAAGGATTTCAGCGACGCAGATTCCTTCCGCGACGCGTTCGATTGCGGCGAGGCCTATATCGTCGGGACCTCGGGCGCCATTACCTCTCTGGCCGGCATGCACCTGCGGCTCGACCGTTACGACCGCTCACGCGTCGACGGCCTGTGGATGCAGCAGAGCCAGTGCCAGGACGTCATCGCCCGCCTGCTCGACCTCGGGCGATCCGGCCGCGAACTGGAACCGTGCATCGGCCGCGACCGCGCCGACCTGGTGCTGGCCGGCGCCGCCATCCTCGAGGCCGTCCAGCGCCTGTGGCCGTGCCAGAGCCTGCGGGTCGCCGACCGGGGCCTGCGCGAAGGCCTGTTGCTGTCGATGGCCCGGAAGCGTCCGCGCCGCCGCCGG
Organism: Asticcacaulis solisilvae; assembly: GCF_017875235.1. Lineage (GTDB taxonomy): Bacteria > Pseudomonadota > Alphaproteobacteria > Caulobacterales > Caulobacteraceae > Asticcacaulis > Asticcacaulis solisilvae_A. The sequence goes on from NZ_JAGGMI010000003.1 coordinate 206,001, forward strand.
GGTCGTGGCGGCGGAAAATCCAGGGCCGCCGAACAGACACAAAACGGGCAGGCGCAAAACAGTCAGGCACAAAAAAGGGCGCCCGAAGACGCCCTATGATGTCGTGAAAACAACCACTCTTACGAAGCCGGCGTTGCCGGCTTGGCGGCAGCGGCCGTCGTGGCCGCCGGCGGCGTATCGGTGCGCTTAACCGGCACGGTGACGTCGCACGGCGAGAAGTTGCTGCCCAGTTCCTTGATCTTGGCGTCGACCACCGTCTGGAACTGCGGCGAGTTGGTATCCATGATCTCGATCTTGGGGCGCTCGGCTTCGGGGATGTCGGCCAGCAGGCGCACCTTGGTCATCTTGTCCGGATTGATCGCCGGTTCGCCGATCTTGATCTTGCGCACGACGTCGAGACCGCTAACGACGGTGCCAAAGGCCGTATAGCGCTTTTCCAGCACGTTATTGGCGCCGCGCATCAGGAAGAACTGGCTGTTGCCGGAGTCCGGAGAGTTGTCGCGGGCCATGCCCAGCACGCCCTGGCAGTAAAGCCCCCAGGCCTGGGTCTTGCCGTCCATGGTGATGGCGGCAAGTTCCGGCACCTGGCTTTGGACCGGCATGGCGCCGAGATAACCGATTTCGCTACCGCCCTGGCGCTGCACGACCTTCATCGGGAAGGCGGTGTCCTTGCGGACGGTGAACTCGGCCTTCAAGTCGGGAAGGGTCGAGCCGCCCTGCCCTGTACCCTGCGGGTCGCCGGTCTGGGCCATGAAGTCTTCGATGACGCGGTGGAAAATGATGCCGTCATAGAAGCCCTGGCGCGCCAGGGTCCGCATTCGCTCGGCGTGTGCCGGCGCCAGTTGGGGGTACATTTCAACGACGACCTGTCCCTTGGTGGTGTCGATGACCAGGGTGTTCTGCGCGTCGAGTTCGCGGTATCCGGGGTCCAGCGCCATCGCCGATGTCGACGCCAGCAAGGCCGCAATTGCCCCCACAACAGCCTTTGTTTTCACCCCTGACATAAACAATCTATCCCTTTACCTTAGCCAACAGGCGTTCCGCCACGCTGGGCGCCACAAACGGCGCGATACTGCCGCCCAATTGGGCTATTTCTTTGACCAAACGCGATGCAACGGCCTGATGGCGCGGATCGGCCATGAGGAACACGGTCTCAATCTCACGATTAAGCTGTTGGTTCATCGCTGTCATCTGAAATTCGTACTCGAAGTCGGCGACGGCGCGCAATCCGCGGATTATGACAGTCGCACCGACCTCCTGGGCGAAGTGGATCAGCAGGCTTTCGAACGGGATGACCTCGACACGGTCGCCGTGGCGCGCGACCTCTTCCTTCAGCATCTCGACCCGTTCGTCGAGCGTGAAGGTCGGCCCCTTGCCGATGTTTTTGGCGACGCCGATGACCAGCTTGTCGACCAGTTTCACGGCGCGTTCGATGATGTCGCTGTGGCCGTTGGTGACGGGATCGAACGTCCCTGGATAGAGCCCAACCCGCATTTCCGTCTGGTTTCCTTTTTCGCTGGCTATCAGCCCTGGTCGCTGAGCGAAGACGCCTCAGCGTCGTCTTCGGCGCTTTCGACGATGCGCTCAACCGACACCACCTTGCCGCCGCCCGAGGTGCGGAAGATGGTCACCCCTTGCGTGTTGCGGCTGGCGATGCGCACGGTCGAGACATTGGTGCGGATCAACTGGCCGGTATCGGTGACCAGCAACAGGCCGTTGCCCACCTCGATCGGGAAGGAGGCGACCAGCTTGCCGCCGCGCTTGGACAGGTCGATGGCGACGATGCCCTGGCCGCCACGGCCGGTGCGGCGATAGTCGTACGAAGACGTCCGCTTGCCGAAGCCGGTGTCGGCGACCGTCAGGATGAACTCCTCGGCTGCAGCCAGTTCGTTGAAGCGCTCTTCGCTCAAAGCCACGGCTTCGGAAGCGTCTTCGCCCTCCTCTTCCACGGCTTCGGGTGCGGCGGCCGTGTCTTCGCTCTCGCCGCTCATGGCGGCGCGGCGGCGCGACGCTTCCTTGAGGTAGGCAGCGCGTTCAGCCGGCGTCGCATCGACGCGGCGCAGGATGGCCATGGAAATGACGGTGTCGTCGCCATTCAGGCGGACGCCGCGGACGCCGGTCGAGTCACGGCCCTTGAAGACGCGGACCTCGTCGGCGGCGAAGCGGATCGAGCGGCCGGCGCCGGTCGACAACAGGACGTCGTTGTCTTCGGTACAAATGGCCACGCCGACAATGGCGTCGCCGTCTTCCAGCTTCATGGCGATCTTGCCGGCGCGGTTGACGTTGACGAAGTCGCTCAGCTTGTTGCGGCGGATGTCACCCGAACGCGTAGCGAAGATGATGTCCTGGCGTTCCCACGACGCTTCATCCTCAGGCAGGGCCAGGATGTTGGTGATGGTCTCTCCACTGTCGAGCGGCAGCAGGTTGACGAAGGCCTTGCCCTTGGACTGCGGATTGCCAAGCGGCAAGCGCCAGACTTTAAGCTTATAGGCCTTGCCGGTCGACGAGAAGAACAGCATCGGTTGGTGCGTCGTCGCCGAATAGACGCCGGTGATGGCGTCCTCATCCTTCATGGCCATGCCCGAGCGACCCTTGCCGCCGCGATGCTGCTCGCGGTACGCCGCCAGCGCCGTGCGCTTGACGTAGCCCGAGTGCGTCACGGTGACGACCATGTCCTCGCGCGGGATCAGGTCTTCGTCCTCGATATCGCCTTCGCTGTCCAGGATGGCGGTGCGGCGCGGCACGGCGAACAGCGCCTTCACGTCGACCAGTTCCTGGCGGACGATGCCGAGGATACGTTCGCGCGAGCCGAGGATTTCGAGATATTCGGCGATCGCCGCGGCCAGGGCCTTGATCTCGTCGCCGATTTCGTCACGGCCGAGGCCGGTCAGGCGCGACAGGGTCAGCGCCAGGATGGCGCGCGCCTGTTCGTCGGTCAGGCGGACATCGCCGCCGTCGAGCACGATCGAGCGCGGGTCGGCGATCAGCGCGATCATCGGCGCCATGTCGCCCGACGGCCAGGTACGCGCCGTCAAACGCTCGCGCGCCTCGGTCGGATCGGCCGACGAGCGAATGATGTGGATGACTTCGTCGATATTGGCGACCGCGATCGACAGGCCGACCAGGGTATGGCCGCGATCGCGCGCCTTGTTCAGTTCGAAGCGGATGCGGCGGACGACAACTTCCTCGCGGAACTCCAGGAAGATGTCGAGCAGCTTGCGCAAGCCCATCTGCTGCGGGCGGCCGTGGTTCAGCGCCAGCATGTTGACGCCGAAGCTCGATTGCAGCGCCGTGAAACGATAAAGCTGGTTCAGCAGGACGTCGCCCGAGGCGTCGCGGCGCAGTTCCACGACGATGCGCATGCCATGACGGTCGCTTTCGTCGCGGACGTCGCTGATGCCTTCGATCCGCTTGTCGCGCACCAGTTCGGCAATGTGCTCGATCAAGGCGGCCTTGTTCACCTGATACGGGATCTCGGTGATGACGATGGCTTCGCGGTCCTTGCGGATCGTCTCGACGCTGGCCTTGCCGCGCGTCACGACCGAACCGCGTCCGGTCAGAAGCGCCTGGCGCGCGCCCGAACGGCCAAGGATTTCCCCGCCGGTCGGATAGTCGGGGCCCGGGACGATATCGAGCAGTTCTTCCAGCGTGATCGCCGGATTGTCGAGCATGGCGACGCAGGCGTCGATGACTTCGCCGAGATTGTGCGGCGGGATGTTGGTCGCCATGCCGACGGCGATGCCGCCGGCACCGTTGACCAGCAGGTTCGGGATGCGCGTCGGCAGGACGGTCGGCTCTTCTTCCTTGCCGTCATAGTTCGGCTGGAAGTCGACCGTATCCTTGTCGATATCGGCCAGCAGCGACATGGCCGGTTTGGCCAGGCGGCATTCGGTGTAACGCATGGCCGCCGGCTGGTCGCCGTCGACCGAGCCGAAATTGCCCTGGCCGTCGATCAGGACCAGGCCCATCGAAAAGGGCTGGGCCATACGCACCAGGGCCATGTAGATGGCCGAGTCGCCGTGCGGGTGCAGCCGGCCCATCACGTCGCCGACCGGACGGGCGCACTTCACATAGGACTTTTCCGGCGTGTAGCCCGACGCCTGCATCATATAGAGGATGCGGCGGTGAACGGGCTTTAAGCCATCGCGCGCATCCGGCAGGGCACGCGAGACAATGACGCTCATGGCGTAGTCGAGATAGGAGCGTTTGAGCTCATCCTCGATGGTGACGGAGCCGATGCCCGGCGGCAGGGCCCCACCCGCACCTTCGTACGGATTGACGTCGCCACCCAGATTATCGCCGTTGTCGTTATCGCTCATGAATCAATGTCTTGCTGTTGGTACTTAAGTTACTAGTTCAGCCTCGATCGAAGGCCTAGAACGGGATCTCGTCGTCGAGATCGAAGCTCTGGGCCGGCTGCTTGGACTGTTGCTTCGGGCCTGCCGACGCCGGAGCCCCGCCGCCACCGTAGCTATCTTCGTAGTCATTGTAACCGCCGCCGCCGGACGAGGCGCCACCGCCCTCACCTCGGCCGCCGAGAAGGGTCAGGTTGCCGTTGAAGCGCTGTAGGACGATTTCGGTCGTGTACTTTTCCTGGCCTTGCTGGTCTGTCCACTTGCGGGTCTGCAAGCTGCCTTCGAGATAGACGGTCGAGCCTTTACGCAGATACTGCTCGGCGATCTTGGCAAGGTTATCGTTGAAAATGACCACGCGGTGCCACTCGGTCTTTTCCTTGCGCTCGCCCGTCATCTTGTCGCGCCACTGTTCGGAGGTGGCGACGGTGAGGTTGGCGACGCGCTCGCCGGAATTCAGTGTACGGATTTCCGGGTCCTTGCCCAGATTGCCGATGATGATGACCTTGTTGACGCTTCCCGCCATTGGATACTGCCTTTCTGACTGCCGGCCGCGCAGGCGCAAAATGGCGCGCAGCCCCGACTCGTTGATGTGACTCTAGAGACTTCCGTGCCTGAATCCAAGCCTTACGCACTCCGACGGGGGCGGGGCGTTAACGATTCCTGTTAATCAACGGCACGAAGGCTCAACACGATGGATCAAGCCGAATGTTCCCGACTTGTTCTCATCATATAGTCCACATGCAGCGGTTTGGCAAACCCCTTACGCCGAACTGTGCTCCGTTTCAATGAAACGCAGCACACTTCGGAGTCCTTAGTGGTCGCATGCTTAGCCCGAAAAACCGGTTTCCACTTTTCGGAGCATGCTCTATTGGCCGGGGGTTACAACCTCGCCTTCGGCATTCTTCTGTGGCAGGTCCTTCGGCACTTCGACCGTATGGGGCTCGTTGCCGCGCGGCTCTTCGACGACGATGGCGCCGGGCTGGACCAGCTTGTTGCCAGCCTTGACCAGCAAGGTCATACGGATGCCTTCATACTTGGGCGCCATTTCCACGGTCGTATTGTTCACGAACAGGAAACTGCCGTTGTAGGCGCCTTCGGTTATCGGGCCGGCGGTGCCGGTCACGCGCATATTGGTGCGGACGGTGAACAGCTCGACCGCGCATTTTTCGATCGACGGCACGTTGCGCGCGACGGGGTTGAACTTCGGCTCCTTGGCGCCCGGCGGGTGGCCGATGAAATAGCAGACATCGTCGGCGACCGGCGCCTTCACTTCCTTTTCGCAGCCCGTCAGGGCCAGGGCGGTTACGCCGAGGCTCCCCAGAACCAGTGCCTTCACCACACGCATGCCAGCCTCCCTATATGGGGCCAATGACGCGGGAACGTCCTTCGACCCGGTTTATCGCACAGCTTGTTACCGGACCGAACAGCCCTGCCCCTGTTCGACCAGGGTGCGGAAGGTTGTATTGTCATCGGAGATTTCGACGCGCTTGGGCACCAGGCGCAAGGTCTTTTCGCCCCAGCGGCCGTACTGCGCTGAACCCGGCGTCACGCAGCGGCCATCATAGAGCAGGCGTGCGCATTGGTTCAGGCTGAGATTATCCGAGAGGGTATTCCACTGGTTGCCGCTGTAACGCAGGCAGGCTGCCGTCGGCCCCTGCCCCGCGGCGGTATCCGGGACGACCTCGCCGCCGCCGACCGGCAGGGACGGATCGGCCGAGGTCACCGCCGGCGCGCCCGGCACCGGCGTCAGCGACCCCGTGGGCGCGGCAACGACATTGCCCGAGTCGTCCAGGCCGACATCCAGCGCCTGGGCGGCGACGCCGTTCTTCTTGGCGCACTCAGCCAGGGTCAGTTCGCCGACATAGGCCCCCGAGACGTAGCAGCGCAGCGTTTTCTTGGGATCGAGCTTGGCGGGTTCGTCATTGACGTTGAAGACCAGTCCCGGTGGCTGGTCGTTCATCTTCTCCTCGTCCTTGTGGCTTTTCGACATGCCCACGGCCAGCGCCACGGCGACGCCGATCGCGACCGCCGCACCGGCGCCGATGGCAATCATGCGCTTCTTTTCTGGTGTCATGAAGGTCCCCCTCATTTACGCAAATCATGCGAGCGTCGATGCCGCCAGTCTACGCGAGCAGGCAGGGACGCTCAAGCCTTCCGCATGAGCTATTTGGTATTTGAGGCGTTTTTATGCCGGGGATCTAGAGCGATATGGCGAAAAGTGCCAAGATGCGTTTTTTGGGGTTTTCACCTTAAATATCGCGACAAAACAAAAACGTAGATCGGTATGATGTTTCCACTTAAAATCATACCGATCTATGTGGATATGCCCAGGCGCATCAGGCCGGCCTGATAGTTCTTGATCTGGTCGGTCAAGTAGGCCGGCGCCACACCGGACGAATTGTTCTTCTTCTTGATGTCGCTTTCCTGCGGATCGCCGTACTTCAGGTAATTATAGACCTTCTGCACGTTCTTGATCGTTTCCTTCAGCGACTCGATCGCCTTGGCGATGCTGGCGTCGGAGCTGAGATTGAGCGACGTGTCGTAGTTCAGCCCCATCGCCTTTTGCGACTCGAGATAATCATTGGCGCTGGCGTCCATCGGCTTCTTGGCGTCGGCGCTGACAATGCCGGCTTCCAGGCCCAGCCCTTCCAGGGCGTCGCGCCCGGCCGGACCCGCGACGAACTCCACCTTGGACGACTTGTTGGCCGGCTGGATGTTGAGTTGCGAAAAGTCCTTGCCGGTCACCTTCTGGACATCGACCTTCAGCTTGTAGCCCGAGGCGCGCACGATCTTCTTGGCCAGGGATTCGAGCGTTTCCGAGGCATCGATCGTGATGTTGCGCTTCAGGCCCGAATTGGGATCGACCACGGCGAACTGGTCGCCGGTCCGGACGCTGGTGCCCGAAACGATCGCGGTCGAATCCTTGTACATGACCGTGCCCATCGGCAGGCCCAGGCGGTCGAGCACGCTCGAAGACCCCGCCGACACGGCGATGGCGTTCGGCTGGACGACGCCGTCCTTGCCGGTATATCGCTGCTGGTACTCGACGACATCGGCGGGCGCCGCGTCGAGATTGAGCCGCGTCAGATAGGCGTCGGTCTTGGTGGTGCCGGCCGTGGTCTTTCCCGAGGCGATCTGGTCGACGTCAGTGTTCCCGTCTTCGGCAATGGCGCCGGTCGTGCTGCCGGCGATCCAGGCCTTGCCGTTGACAAACTGAACCTTGGCGTCCTTTTCGACGCCCGCGCCACCGTAATAGGCGATTGTGTCCGAAGCCGTGGAGCCAAGGTTGGCGTCGATCGCCAGGGCATAGGCATCGTAGCCGCCGGAATAGCTGGATTTGACGTTGCCGGTCGTTTCCAGCAGCTTGTCCGAGCCCGAGGAACCGCCGAGATAGAGCTTGCCGTTATAGAGCGACATGCCCGAGATCGAGCCCCCGCCGATGCCGCCGAGATTGCGCGACGCCGACTGGGTGGCGCTATATTTCGTGTAGTTCTGGATCGTTTCGACGCCATTGGCGTCCTTGACCGTGCGGGTCGCGGGGGTGGCATCAAGCGTGAAGGTCTTCACGACCGCGCTGCCGTCCTCGATGCCCGAGGTGTAGAGCGTATTGCCGTCGACCACCAGGCCTGAGATCGAGTCGGTCTTGTCGGTGCCGGTCTGGACGGTAAACTTGGACTTGCCGGCAGCGTCGAAGCCCATGACATAACCGTCCCAGCCGCCCTTGATCGCCGTGGTCGCGCCCGGCATCGAGGTCCGCGTCCGGCCGCCGACATAGATCGAACCGTCGGCGCCGAAGGCGACGGCCGTCGCTTCGTCCTCGCCATTGCCGCCCTTGCGCTGCGTCCACATCTCGACGCCATCCGGATCGTAGACCGACACGAAGCTGTCGGAAACGGATTCGTCGTAACCGCTGGTGCCCTCATGGATCGTGGTCGTCGAGGTCGTCTGCTTGGGGGCGGTGCCATAGGTGGTCACCGTCGTCTTGGAGATGTTGAGCGCGCCCGTGACCGAACCGGCAATCGCGATCTTGCCGTCGGCCGACACGGCCATCGAATAGCCGGACGCCGCGTCGGACGCCCCCAGGGTGCGCGTAAAGACGATATTGCCAGCGGAATCGTACTTCATAAGGGCGACGTCGGTCGTGCCCTTGATGTCCTGGTTGGAAATCTGTCCGTTGACGTCGGCCAGCACATAGACCGAACCATCGGGTCCCGCGATCGACTGGCGGACATTGGCCACCGTGTCCGGCATGGCGGTCTGCTGCGACTGCCCCTCGACCCAGTACTTGTCGCCGACCTTCGACACCGGCTCGGCCAGGGTCGTGCCGGACGCGTTCTGGTCGGTCTGGAACTTCAGAAGCTGCGCCGTCACCTTGGGCGTCGTCGCGGTCTTGGTCTCCGTATCAGTGTCGCCCGTCTTCTTGGTCGATGTGCTCTTGGTCGCGCTGTCGCCGGACGACTGCATGACGAAGACCGAATCCGACTTTGAAGCCGCGCTGAAGGTCACGGCCTCATACGACACGCCCTTGAGCTTGAGGCCATAGCTTTCCTGCCCCTTGGACAGGGTGACAGTCTTGCCGTTGATGACGGTGGTCGTCGGCACGGCGGCGGTGCGATTGACCTCGAACTTGGTGAAGAGCCCCTGCTCTTTCAGCTTGGTATTGATGAAGGAGACAACGTTCGACATAGATCGCGTCGTACCCGGGTCCATCTCGTTGAGGTCGATATTGACGGTGAATGGCGTCGCCGTACCGATCTTCTTGATCGACATGGAAAACTGGACATCGCCCTCGAACGCCTTGACCGCCGTCGTCGCCGATCCCGTATGGATCGCATCGGCCGTATAGACGGTATCTGTTCGCGGCACACCCACGGTGCTTTTCAGCTTTTCCGTCAGCGTCCCCTGGGACAGCGCGACGTGATCGAAGCTGGTGTCGCCCAGATATTCCGTTACCTCTTCCATGCCGGCGTTAAAGCGGCGCTTCACGTCCGCCAGCATGTTGGTCGAGATCTTGTCGTCCTGCGCCTTTTCAGCCAGTCCCTGTAGCGCCGTCAGGCCCTGATAGAGGGTGAACAGCTTGGAATAATCCGGCGAAGCCCCGGCGGCATCGATCGTGATCGCGCGCGGATTGATGAAGCGATGGCCCTTGAGGACCTGACTGACCAGGTCGTCCTCCTGCGGCATCGTCGACCCGACGGCCCACGGCGAACGCGGCGCCACGCCGGAACCGGTCGGCGAATAGGTCTTGGTCGCGCCCGTACCACCCGTGAAGCCAGAGGAACCCGAAGACGAAGCCGACCCCAGGCCGATCTTCGAATTGTAATAGCTCGATATCAGTGAAGCATCGAACGTAATCACAGCGGGTCCCTGTCCTTCATGGACGCAGAATCAGAACCCTCAGTCTCTCTTAATAGTCTTTAAGAGTCGTAAAACCGCAAGGTTAACCCTTTGACGGAAAAGCCCGCGAACGATGCCGCGGGCTTTTCAAAAAACGGTATCCCTTGCGCGGCCAGGCGCCCCGCCCTACTTGAAGAGAGCAAGAATTTGCTGTGGCGACTGGTTGGCAATCGACAGAGCCTGCGCACCTAGTTGCTGCTGCACCTGAAGAGCCTGCAGCCGGGAGCTTTCTTTGGCCATGTCGGCGTCCACCAGGTTGCCTATACCGCCCTTGATGGCATCACCGAGCTTGTCAACGAAACTCAGGTGCCCCTCGATCTGCTTGGCCTGCGAGCCCAGCGCGCCCAGGCTGGCGTTCAGATTCAGGATCGACGTGTCGAGCGAGGTCAGAATGTTCGACGCCGAGGTCGCCGTCGACAATTGCGCGCTTGCGGATAAGGTTAGGATCGGCCCGCCCAACGCCATGGTACGCACGGACAGCGTAATGACCGAATTGGCATCAGCATTGGCGATGAACTGGATGTTCGTTGCAAGCGAGCCGTCGAGAATGTTAGAGCCGTTGAAGGTGGCATTTTCAACGATGTGCTGGATTTGACCCAGAATGGACACGAAGTCGCCATTCAACGCATTGCGTGATGTCGTATCGATGGAGGTGTCCATCGCACCAACGACCTTTTCGCGAAGTTGGTTCAGCAAGTCCGACACAGACTCGCCGGCGGCCATCGACACGTCCGCAATGGACGCCGCGCGGTTCAGACTGTCTTTGACGGCGCTCAGGCCACCCAAGTCCGCTCTTTGCCCTTGCGCGATGGCGTAGACCGAAGCATTGTCCTTGGCTGTCGACACCGCAAGACCCGTCGAGATCTTCTGCTGGACGTCATCCATCTGCACGTTCGCGTTGTTCAGATTCTGAAGCGCGATCATCGCTGATGTATTGGTGTGCAAGCTCACGGACATAGCCCGTATACCTCCATAATAGGCCGACTCAGTAGAGTCTTAACGATTATGGTAAGCAAAAGGTTAACGCGGACAACCGCTTTTCACCCCGCGCAGGCGAAAACGCGGTCCGCGAACATGCTCCGCGACCTTGAAAAAACTGGCGATGTCATTGAAACTACTGCGATAATATACGCTACCGCCTGCGGATTTTCCGCTGTGGATAGGCGTAAATGTGCCGCGAAAATAATTAACAAAAAGTTGACGGCGGGCGCAAAAAAGCCCGGCGGAGCCTTATCCGCCGGGCTTTCATTAAGTACGAAATGGCCTTTAAAGGCGCCGCGATTAGCGGAACAGGCTCATGACGGTAGAGGTCGACTGGTTGGCGATCGACAGAGCCTGCACGCCGAGTTGTTGCTTGGTTTGCAGCGCTTGCAGTTTCGCACTTTCCTTGGCCATGTCGGCATCGACCAGGTTCCCGATCCCTTGCGTGATCGAGTCCTGCAGCTTGCCGACGAAGCCCATGTGGTTTTCCAGCGCCTTGGCCGACGTACCCAGCTTGGCCAGGGAAGCCGAAACGGCGCTGATCGAGCTATCGATCTTCGTCAGAAGGGCGCCCGCCGTCGAGGCAGACGTGAAGGAGTCCGTGCTGGTCAGCGACATCACGCTGTTGGTACCCGTCAGCGAGATATCCTGAGCAGCGACAGTGATCGTGCTCTGTCCATCCGCATTGGCCAGGGCTGTAATGCTGCCTGCGCCGGCCTTAAGCAGGTTGATCCCGTTAAAGTTAGCGTTTTCGACGGTCTTGGTGATCTGGTCGCGGATCGAGTCGAAGTCATTCTTCAGAGCGGTGCGCGACGTGGTGTCGAGCGACGTATCCGAAGCCGCCAGGGCCTTTTCCTTCAGTTGCGTCAGCATGTCCGAGACGGCCGAACCGGCCGACATGGCAACGTCGACAACCGAAACACCACGCGACAGCGAGTCCTTGACAGCGTCAAGCGACGAAACCGTAGAGCGTTGGGTTTGGGCGATGGCGAAAGCAGAACCGTTGTCCTTGGCCGAGGCGACCTTAAGACCCGTAGAAATACGGTTCTGGGTCTCCATGAGACTGGACGAGGTTCTGTTCAGGTTTTGCAGGGCAACCATGGCCCCGACATTTGTATTGACGCTTTGCATCACATACACCTTTGTTTCCGGTGATGGACGGTATTTTACCGACCATAGGTATTCTACCCGAACCCAGTATACCGACTGATGAATAAGGAGACTTTAAAATAATTACGCTATTAAAATTAAAATCGCTATTTGCATTAAGAAGAAATGCTAGCTTTCATTAATAAAATTATAAAATTCTACCCATGCGCACAGAATTATACATGAGCGCGCCAAACAAGTACGGCCACACATCGAAAAATGCGCGGCGAACAAGAACTACAATTCAGATTACAGACTTTAAACGTCTGTCTTGATAATCGTGCCGGCCTTATAGTTCCGCGACGCCTTGAGATCGAGAACTTCCTGGCGAGGAAATTGACGGACAACTTCGCCGGTGTAGCGGTCAAGGGCTTTATAAACCCAGTCTCCCGAATCCGGATCCTTGTCGACGGTCAGGCGCAGATTGTACTCTGGCGTGGACTTGCCGTCCTGCGAAAGATTACTTTGATTCCCGGCATCCCGGCTCTTGCCTGACGGCTGCAACGGCGCAACTTCTTTGGGAAGAGCGACCGGAACGCGCACCTGCGAAGGGTCAGGTTGCGGGAAACTTACGACATTATTGATCATCTCCATACAACGCCCGGACCTCGTTTTAAAATCCGAAACGCCCTCTATGTGAAGCGAAGAAGAGAGGGAGCACGCCCTTCACGAGACGTGCTCCCCTCGCCTGTTAGCGGAACAGGCTCAAGACAGTACCCGTCGACTGGTTGGCAATCGACAGAGCCTGCACGCCGAGCTGTTGCTTGGTTTGCAGCGCTTGCAGTTTCGCACTTTCCTTGGCCATGTCGGCATCGACCAGGTTCCCGATCCCTTGCGTGATCGAGTCCTGCAGCTTGCCAACGAAGGTCATGTGGTTTTCCAGAGCCTTCGACGACGTACCCAGCTTGGCCAGGGAAGCCGAAACGGCGCTGATCGAGTTGTCGATCTTCGTCAGAAGGGCACCCGCCGTCGAGGCAGAGGTAAAGGAGTCCGTGCTGGTCAGCGACAGCACGCTGTTCGTGCCCGTCAGCGAAATGTCCTGGGCAGCGACAGTGATCGTGCTCGAACCATCCGCGTTGGCCAGGGCCGTAATGTCGTCCGCGCCGGCCTTAAGCAGGTTGATCCCGTTGAAGTTGGCGTTGTCGACGGTCTTGGTGATCTGGTCACGGATCGAGTCGAAGTCGTTCTTCAGAGCGTTGCGCGACGTGGTGTCGAGCGAGGTGTCCGAAGCCGCCAGGGCCTTTTCCTTCAGTTGCGTCAGCATGTCCGAGACGGCCGAACCGGCCGACATGGCAACATCGACAACCGAAACACCACGCGACAGCGAGTCCTTGACAGCGTCAAGCGACGAAACGGTAGCGCGTTGGGTTTGGGCGATGGCGAAGGCAGAACCGTTGTCCTTGGCGGTGGCAACCTTCAGACCCGTAGAAATACGGTTCTGGGTCGACATCAGGTCCGAAGAGGTGCGGTTCAGGTTTTGCAGGGCAACCATGGCCCCGACATTGGTGTTGACGCTTTGCATCTAAGTCATTCCTTTTCTGGATGAGCCGGTGACATTTTGTCGACCGGGGGCATTCTTGCCTGCCCACGCCGATGCAAGCGCAGGGCCAGAAAAGGCACTAAAAGAGATTATTATAAGATATTGAAAAATTTCATTTTAATGTCACTTTAACTACGTTTTTACCCGGCAATTTTTGCCGCATGCCGGCAATTTTTGCCGACTCGGCATTATTTTCCTACGCTTTTTGCCCTTTTGGCCAACACAAAAACCCGCCACGGAATCCACCTCCGGACGGACAAAATGAGGCCGGGAAGAGGTCCACAAGGGCCCCCTTCCCGGCAATTTACCTCTAACCCTGGAACAGGCTGAGTGCGGTCTGCGGCGCCTGGTTGGCGATCGACAGAGCCTGCACACCCAGTTGCTGCTTGGTCTGCAGCGCCTGGAGCAGAGCACTTTCCTTGGCCATGTCGGCATCGACGATGTTGCCGATACCTGCCTGGATCGAGTCCTGCAGCTTGGTGATGAAGGTTGCGTGCGCCTCGACGGCCTTGGCCGCAGTCCCAAGCTTTGCCAGGGCCGCCGACACATTGTTGATCGACGCGTCGATCGTGGTCAGCAGGGCACCGGCCGAAGACGGGGTCGTGAACGCAGCAGAAGCACTGAGCGTGACAATACCGTCATCAAGACTCAGGGTCTGCGCCAGGACCGTCAGCACGGACGTGCCGTCGGCATTGGCGAGAATCTGCAGACCACCAGCGATGCTGCCATCCAGCAGGTTGATGCCGTTGAACTTCGCATTGGCGACCGTCTTGGTGATCTGGTCGCGCAAAGCCCCAAAGTCGGTGTTCAGAGCAGACCGGCTGGTCGTGTCCAGCGACGTATCCGAAGCCGCGAGCGCCTTCTCCTTCATCTGAGTGAGCATGTCCGAAACGCTTTCGCCCGCCGACATCGCCACGTCCACTGCGGACGTGCCTCTGTTCAACGAGTCCATAACCGCATTCAACGATTGCACCGTGGACCTTTGCGTCTGCGCGATGGCGTAAGACGCTCCGTTATCCTTGGCACTCGCGACCTTCAGGCCGGTCGATATGCGGTTTTGGGTTTCCTGCAGCTTCGAACTGGTCGAGTTGAGGTTTTGCAGCGCCACCATGGCGCCAATGTTCGTATTGACCGAAGTAAGCATCGGCATTCCTTTCCATTCTGGACGGGGATTTAAGGACTTTTGTCCCAAAAGCCATTTTGGCTTACCCAAACCAAAGCAAGCCGGATGCCAGAAGCGCCGCACGCAACAAATTATTTACCATGTTGAAAAGGAAGGTTTTTTTTCACCTTTCCCACACGGTGAGATCGCAACCCCCTTTGATAAGGCAGCAGGTTTTGACGGCAAATCCTGCACGCCCGGCAATTTTAACCCCCCCAGACGCAGAAAGCCCGGGCATGCCTGCCCGGGCTTTCTGTCAGATCGGAATGAAGGCGGTTAGCTTGCCTGCTCTTCGCTCTGCGGCGCCAACCCCTGCATGATGATGCGGTTGATCTCGATCAGCGGCGCGATCTCTTCCTGGTTACGCATGACAAGCGAAGTGTGCTTGTTCACCCAGATCGACAAGGAAATGATGTTGGCGCGCACCTGATCGGGCAAGCCATTGCCGTCGATCGAGCAGTCCGCCGCCA
This sequence comes from Asticcacaulis solisilvae, assembly GCF_017875235.1. Lineage (GTDB taxonomy): Bacteria > Pseudomonadota > Alphaproteobacteria > Caulobacterales > Caulobacteraceae > Asticcacaulis > Asticcacaulis solisilvae_A. Next base: position 221,055 of record NZ_JAGGMI010000003.1, read on the forward strand.
AGACCGACCACATGCGGCGATTCCAATCGAGCGCATCCATGCGCTCACGGATCATCGAGCGGTCCATCTTCTCGGCCTCCATCAGGGCACGCGTGACCTGGCCAAAAAGACGGTATTCCGTCTGCCGCGGATTTTCCGCGCGGGCAGCGGTTGTCTGATACGCCTTAAGAGACATGTTACTCAGGCTTCCTTCCAAGACGCTCGTCTTCGTATTCTATGAGTTTACGTGCGCCCATCAGCGCCTTGTAATATTCCTGAACCATTATGCTCTTCGAGATGGATACGCACTCAGCCAGCACCAGCGGGTTGGAAATGACGCCCATGAATTCCGTCATGCGGCGCAGAAATTCGTCGTAGTATTTGTCGGCTCCGGCCTCGTCGAGATACATCATCATGACCGGGAAGTAGACGTGACGGGCCGGCGAGTTAACCTCCTCGACCTGCATGATGTCCTTTTCGCGCAGCACCGACGCCTTGTTTTGCAGGACAAGCGAACAACGCCTGTCGCCGTTCTGCACAACGGCGCCATTGAGGACGAAGCGCTCCCCAGGCTTCAGCGACAATTTCAAAGGCATTGCTTTTCCTTCGTATTTCAAGCGCTCGCATTGGGCAGCAAGCAAGCGGCTTTATGCACCTATAACCCACCCCGAGTTAACGCGAGGTTTCGTCATCAAGCAATATGCCGTCATGACGCGGGAATTAAGGTTAATGACCTGCGCATTCTTTAAGGAGTATTAAGCGAATCTCGGTTTAAAAATTGGTCAGATACTCCGAGGAAGATCAACCGCATGCCCAAACCCTTCTCCAAGCCCAGCCGGCCAGGCGTAAAATCCGGCGCCAAGCCGGCCCACGCCCTTATGGTCAACAAGCCGGCCTTCAAGCTGGACCTGCCTGATGCAGACGGCACGCTCGCTGTGTCCGAAACCATCGCCCTGCACGGTGTGGCATTCGACGAACGCAAGCCCTTCAACGTGGCCGCGCAGATCATGGGCGATTCCGCCTCCACCGAAGCACTGCGCATTCTTAATGAGCAGACGGCGCATATCAAGAAGTTCGAAACCCTTACCCTTCTGCGCGAGGCCCTGGTACGATTCAAGGCGGCGGACTGGTCTGGCGGCGGGCAGTTGGCGCTCAAGGCGCTGCATGTCGACGAAAAGTGTGGCGAAGCGTGGCACATCCTGGCCATCGCACGCGAAAAGTGCGCCGACCTGCCGACGGCTCTGACCTGCTATGAAACCGCCCTGCGCCTTACGCCCGACAATCCTTACATCGCCAACGACCTTGGCCGCCTCTCCTATCGCCTCGGCATACTGGATATGGCCCAGAAGTTCTTCCTGTTTTTCCTCGAAAGGATGCCCAGCCACGGCGAGGCCATCAACAATCTGGCCAGTGTCCTGCGTGAAGAAAGCAAGTTTGAAGAAGCGATCGAAATCCTTCGCCTGGCGATCAACAACACGCCCAATGATCCCCAGTTGTGGAACGCTCTGGGCACTGTGGTGAACGGCCAGGGTGACGTCGATAACGCCACCATCTTCTATCGGGAAGCCTTGCGTCACGATCCCAACAACTGCCACGCCCTTTATAACCTGGCCGGCCTGGTGTCATTCACGGAACATCCAAGCGTGGCCCTCGAGCTGCACATGAAGGCGCTGCCGAAGTTCGCCGATCCGGAAAATGCCCACACCTGCCGGCTGGCCATCGCCTTCTGCTACATGCATATGCGCGACTACGAAAACGCGTGGAAATGGTACGCGGCGCGGAACGAAGACCAGACGATCGATAAAATATACTACCTGATCGACCGGCCGCGCTGGACGCTGGGCGATCACCTTCGCGGCAAGCGTATTTTCGTTTCGGCGGAACAGGGGCTGGGCGACGAAGTCATGTTCGCCACCATCCTGCCCGAGCTGATCGAAGAGGTCGGCCCCGAAGGTCATGTCAGCATCGGTGTTGAATCGCGTCTTGTCCCGCTCTTCCAGCGCTCCTTCCCGAACTGCACGGTTTTCCGGCACCACACCACCAAGCATCACACCAAGACTGTGCGCATTTTCCCGGATGTCACCAACTGGAGCGACTACGACTATTACGGCATCATGGGCGACTTCCTGGCGCGCTACCGCCGCCGGCCGGAAGACTTCGACGGCACCCGCGCCTTCCTCACCCCCGATCCTGAGCGGATCGCCCATTGGAAAGGCGTGCTGAACGCCCTCAACGACAAGCCCAAGATCGGCGTCCTGTGGAAGTCGGCCGTCAAGCATGCCCGTCGCGACCGCTATTACTCGCCGTTCGAGCAATGGAAGGACGTCCTGAGCGTCGAAGGCGTCCAGATCGTCAACTTGCAATACGGCGATACCAGCCAGGAGTTGGCCGAGGCCGAGGCCATGGGCCTGGACATCTGGACCCCGCCGGGCATCGATCTGAAAAAGGACCTCGATGACCTGTCCGCCCTGTGCGCAGCGCTGGATTGCGTGATGGGTCCTGCCAACGCCACCAGCAACATCGCCGGCGCCGCAGGAACGCTGGTCTGGATGATGACACCACGTCACTCGTGGAACTGCATGGGACTGGACCGCTGGCCCTGGTATCCATCGAGCCGTATCTTCCTGACGTCAAACCTGAGCGACTGGTCGGCGCCCATGACCGAAATGCGCAACGCCCTGATCGAAACATTCGTCGGCAAGGCGCCGAAGGCCCAGGTTGCCTAAGGGCCAGGCCGAAGCAACCGAATGGCTCCGTCGCGCCGCCCGCCTGCAGGCGGCACAGGACCTGCCGGCGGCCTTCGACGCCTACCAGCAGGCGCTTAGCCTGGCGCCGGACTCCGCCGAGATCGTCCATCACCTGGCCGACCTCGCCTTCCGCCTGACGCAGTGGGACGTCGCCGAAAAGCTCTACGCCCATCTCTGCGCGCGCGATGGCGCGGATGTGACGGCGCTGACCGGCTATGCCGCCGCGCTGCGCGAACAGGGCCGCTATGACGACGCCATCGAACTCCTGAAATCCGCCCTGGACCTGCAGCCGCAGGCGGCCGGCCTGTGGGAGGGATTAGGCAGCGTCATGATGAGCCGGAAGGACCGCGACCTTGCGCTGGTCTTTTTCGACGAAGCCTTACGGCTTGATCCGGACAACCTGCCCGCCCTGTTCAACCGCGGCTACGTCCGGAGCGAAAAAGGCGACCTCAAGGGCGGACTGGCCGACATCAGCGCCTGCGCCCGGCGTTTCAAGGATACCGGCAACCAGCGAAGCGCCGAACTGACGTGCGCCCAGTTTTCGATGGCAATGGGCGACCTGACCGCCGGCTGGCAGTGGTATGAGGCGCGCCATATGCGCGGCACGAACCGCGAAGTCGATTACCGGTTGAAGCTGCCGCACTGGAAAGCCGGGCAAGCCCTTGCCGGCAAGCGCCTGTTCGTCAGCGCCGAACAGGGATTGGGAGACGAGGTTCTCTATGCCTCGCTGCTGCCGGACCTGGTCGCCGAGGTGGGTGAGGACCGGCTTGGCATCGGCGTTGAGCCGCGGCTGGTGCCGCTGTTCCAACGCAGCTTTCCCAATGCCACGGTCGTCGCCCACCGGACGCAGACGGTCGACGGCCGCATTCGCCGCGATTTCCCCGATCTCGATCAGAAGGCCTTCGATCTTTGGGCGCTGATGGGCGACTTCCTGGCGAGCCACAGGGGCGCCGTTCGCGACTTTCCGCGCAATCCCGCCTTCCTGACGCCCGACCCGGTGCGCGTCGCGCATTGGCGCGGCTACCTGTCCACCCTGAACGGCCTGCCCAAGGTCGGGGTGATGTGGAAGAGCCTTAAGTCCAGCTCCGTCCGCGACGGGGCGTTTTCGCCTTTTGAAGAATGGCGGGGCGTCCTGTCGACACCAGGTATCCAGTTTATAAACCTGCAGTACGGCGACACCCGGGCAGAGCTGGATGCCGCCCGCGCGGCGGGCCTGGACATCCATACGCCCGCGGGCATCGACCTCAAGCAGGATCTCGACGACGTGGCGGCATTATGTGTCGCGCTTGACCTGGTCGTCGGTCCGCCGACCGCCACCACCAATATCGCCGCCGCCTGCGGCACGCCGATCTGGCTGATACTGCCGCCCAATCCGTGGCTGGCGCTGGGTCAGTCCTACTATCCCTGGTATCCACGCTCTCAGCTGTTCACCGCACCGGCTACGGACGACTGGGCGCCGACCATGGCGTCGATCGCGGAGAGCCTGCAGGCGATGGCGCTGACCTGACTTTGCTCAGTGCGCCATATAGAGGTTGATCGAGGTGTTCTGCAGCAGGTGCCGCGTCGTCCCACCAAAGGCGAATTCCCGCAGGCGCGAGCGGCCATAGGCACCCGCGACCATGTAGTCGGCGCCGTGGCGTTCGCAGGCATCGGCCAGCTGGGTGTGGATTTCGCCCTTTGGGAAAGAGTCGATCTGCGCCGCTATGCCGTGGGCGGCATAGTAGCTGGCCAGCCGGTCGAGATGGGCCGGACTGTCGCCCACGGGGGCTCCGACCACCACCACCTTCGCCGCCTTCTTCAGCAACGGAACGGCACGGCGCGCGGCGCGCGATGACGGCTCCTTGCCATCCCAGGCGACGACGGCCGTGCCCGCGACATTCAACGGCTGGCGCGCCACGAAGACGCCGGCGCGTTCCTCCATCAACACCTGCTGGAAGGCTTCGGACAGCATACCCTGCCCCTTGGCACTGGTCTCGCCGAAGACGACGAGATCGGACAGCCGCGTTTCCTCCGCCAGGTCCTGCCAGACCGGCGATTCCAGGGCCGAGAAGACCTTCTTGGCATAGCCGGTCGTCGCGAACTGGGCGCGCGCCGCCAGTTCGGATTCCTCTGAAGCCGCCTTGAGCGTATCGAGCGTCGACATCTGGACCGTGCCCATGAAACCTTCGCCCAGCCACGGCGACAGTTCCGCCGGATCGGCCGGCGCGAACAGCACGTTCAGTTCGGCTTCGAAGGCTTCGGCGATGCGCGCGGCGATATCGAGCGCCATGCCCTCATTGGTGTGGCCGCTGACCGGAATTGTGACCCGTGACCAGGCCTGACCTGTTGCCGGCATGGCTTCCTCCGTCAATTTCTGTGTAAAGCGCGGGAATCATCGGACATGCGCTTATCCGTCCTATAGGATATACCGTTCGCGATAAAATGCCGATGTGACAAATATGGCCGACAGTTCCCGCCCCGCCTCCAGACGTAAAGTCGCCAAGCCCCCCGCGCCGCGCGCCTGGCAGCGCATGCTGTCCGGCCGCAGGCTGGACCTGCTCGATCCGCACGCCATCGATATCGAGATCGACGACATTGCCCTGGGGCTTTCGCGCGTCGCCCGCTGGAACGGCCAGACGCTTGGCGAGCATGGCTTTTCCGTCGCCCAGCACTCTCTGATCGTCGAGGAAATCAGCGCCCACATCGATCCGGCACTTAGCCCTGCGCAACGGTTGATCGCGCTTTTGCACGACGCGCCGGAGTATGTCATCGGCGATATGATCTCGCCGTTCAAGGCCGCGCTCGGCCTCGATTACAAGCGCTTCGAAAGCCATCTGGAACATGCCATCCATATCCGCTTCGGCCTGCCGCCGACCATCCCGGCGGCGCTCAAGAAGCTGATCAAGCAGGCCGACCATGCCTGTGCCTATTTCGAGGCGACGCAACTGGTCGGGTTCAGCGAAGCCGAGGCGCTTCAGTTCTTCGGCGAGCCGCCCGAGGGCTATCATCTCAACATTGATCCATTGCCGGGCCAGGAGGCGCGCGAACGCTTTGTGGCGCGGTTCGAGGCCCTGATGAAGCAGGTGAAGTAGGATGGCGCTGACGATCGAGCTTTCGGCCGTCGTCGTCACGGTCAAGGACAATGAGGCCTTCGTCCTGTGCCGCAACCTCCCGCGCCACGCGCCCAATGATCCCGCCCATGCCCTGCCGTCGGGCCTGTTCGTGCCGCGCAGCCAGCGCACCTTCGACCTGGCGCTGCGCGCCTTCGTGCGCGAACAGACCGGGTTCGATATCGGCTATGTCGAACAGCTCTACAGTTTCGGCGACCTCGATCGCGAAACCGTCCTGCCCGAAGCCCAGGGCGCCGACCATATCGTCTCTATCGGCTACCTGGCCCTGACCGCCAATCGCGACTTCCAGGCGCGCTTCGACGCCTCGTGGGTGCCGTTCAAGGCTTTTTTTCCGTGGGAAGATTGGCGCGGAGACATTAACCCTGTCAAAGGCTTGCGGAAATGTCTCGATGCGTGGTGTCAAGATGGCGACGATCGTGTCACGCGCCAGCGCCGGGTCGAAACCCTGTTTCCGGAGGACTTCGACCACTGGAACGAAGAGCGCGTGCTCGACCGCTATGAGTTGCTCTACAGCGCCGGCCTGATCGGTGAAGCGCGGCGCGTCAAGGGCGATGGCAGCCCCGATGCTCCGACCGGCCAGCCCATGGCCTCGGACCACCGCCGCATCGCCGCCACGGGCCTGTCGCGCCTCCGCGGAAAGCTGAAATACCGGCCGGTGATCTTCGAACTGATGCCCGAGCGGTTTACGCTGCTGGAGCTTCAGAGGTCGCTGGAGGCGCTCTCGGGCGTGAAGCTGCACAAGCAGAACTTCCGCCGCGCTCTGGAACGCACGGGCTTTGTCCAGCCTTTGGGCGTCATGCGCGACGATACCGGCGGCCGGCCGGCCGAGCTCTACCGCTACGACCGCGAACAATTCCGCTTCAGTCCGTCGCTGGGCTTGAGCTTGCCGCGCGCGTGACCGCCTTGGTTTAGCCCCGCCCACCACTCGCTCCCGCTCGTGGTCCCCCCTCCCCATAAATGGGGAGGGCGTGATGCTAACCTCCAGATTGCGTAACGACTGGAGGCGAAATAGATATATCTTCGCCCTCCCCATTTATGGGGAGGGGGGACCGCCGAAGGCGGTGGGCGGGGCTAAGCGACGTTTCAACCTGCCAAGCTTTTGGCCGATCCAGTCAACAATGGAGAGCCCGCCTCGATCAACCCGTTCTCACGCGACACCAGGGTCGGTACAAGGATCTGGCTGGTGACATTGGTGGCGGTGCGCATCATGTCGAGGATACGGTCGATGGCGGCCAGAAGCGCGATCCCTTCCAGCGGCAGGCCCGCCGCCGACAGGGTCACGGTCAGCATGACCGTCGCCACGCCTGGGACACCGGCGGTCGCCAGCGAGCCCAGGATCGAGCTCAGGGCAATGATGACATAATGCGAGGTCGTCAGTTCGATACCGAAATAGTTGGCGATAAACACCGACGAGATCGCCGGGTAGATGGCGCCACAGCCGTCCATCTTCATATTGGCGCCCAGCGGCAAGGCAAAACCGGCATACGACGATGGCAGCTTGAGATTATCGACCGCGACCTGAAGCGATACGGGCAATGTGCCGATCGACGAACAGGTGAAAAAGGCCGTCTGCTGGGCGGTGAAGATGCCCTTGTAGAATCCCGTCACACGCAGGCCATGCAGCTTCAGCAAGGTCGGATAGACGATAAAGATCAGCGTCAAACAACCAAGATAGACCAGGCCGATATAGGGGATAAGCGGCCGCAGCGACTCCAGGCCGTGCGAGGCCACCACCGAGCCGATCAGGCCGAAAACACCGATCGGCGTCAGTTGGATGATCCAGCGCGTCAACTTGAACATGACCTGAGAGCCCTGTTCAACAAGCGTGCTTAACTCCCTGGTTTTCTGCCCTAAAGCGCCGAGCGCGGCGCCGACCAGGATAGCGAACAGGACGATGCTCAGCACCTTGCCCTCGGCAAAGCTCTGGAAGATGTTCGACGGCACGATACCGGTCACGACCTCGACCGGCGTCGGGATGTCCTTCACGGGTTGCGCTTCGAACGGTAGGTGGGCAATGCCTTGGCCCGGCTGGAAGTAGATGCCGATGGCCAGGCCGATCGACACCGCGATCGCGGACGTAACCATGAACCAGCCGATCGTATAGACGCCCAACCGCACGGCGCGCCCGCCGCCGGAATCCTCGCTGTGGCCCAGCCGCGCGATCGAGGCCGCGATGGTAAAAAAGACCAGCGGCGCGACCAGCATCTTGATCGCCTTGACGAAGGTGTTGCCGATCGGGTCGAGCACCGGCAAGGCCGCCTCGCCCCAAATGAGCGCAACCGCGATCCCCGCCGCAAAGGCGATGACCGTCTTGAGCCAGAAAGGCACCTTGCCGAGAGCTTTGAGCATGAGGATGCTTTCGCGTGAAACCAGTCGTACAGATATGGGCCCACTGCGCTCCGTTTACACACGAATAAAATTGTGTCGTCAGGTGAACGCGGCTAAATCTGGCTAAATGTCCTACAATTAAAACGACAGGGAAATAACATGCGTGCCGCCGCTCTTACCCTCTGCCTCAGCGTCCTCGCCGGTTCGGTCTGCGCCGAAACAGCCCCGAAACCGCTCTATCGCGACCCGGTCCACGACGGCGCTGCCGATGCGTCAATCATGTACGACAAGGCAAACAAGACCTGGCGCATGTTCTACACCAACCGCCGCGCCGACCTGAAACTGCCCGATCCGAAGGATGTTGCCTGGGTGCACGGCACGGCCATCGGCGTCGCGACTTCAAAGGATGGCCAGAGCTGGACCTATTCCGGCACGGCCAAAATCCCAACCGAATGCACCGGCGAAACCCTTTGGGCGCCGGAACTGCAAAAATTCGGCGACACCTATCATATGTGGCTGACCGTCGTGCCGGGCGTCTTTTCCAACTGGAACGGCAGCCGGACCATCGTGCACCTGACCAGCAAGGACCTCGACAGCTGGACGTGCGGCGACACGCTCGACCTCGGCTCCGACCGCGTCATCGACGCGAGCGTCGTCAAGCTGAAAAGCGGCTATCGCCTGTGGTTCAAGGACGAACGCAAAGGCAGCCGCCTGTTTGCCGCCGACAGCCCGGACCTTGTCCACTGGACACGCCAGACAACACCGGTCGTCGATATCGCCGCCGAAGGCCCCAAGGTCTTCAAGTTCAAGGGCAAGTACTGGATGATCGCCGACGCCTGGAAGGGCCTGATCGTGCTGTCGTCGAAGGATACGCAGACCTGGGCTTTGCAGGACGAACGCCTGCTGGAAACACCCGGCGTTGCGCCGACCGACGACGCCAAGGGCCAGCATCCGGACGTCGTCGTCAATAATGGACGCGCCTTTATCTACTACTTCGTCCACCAGTCCGAAGCGCCCGAGGCGAAGACCGATCCCTACTACCATCAGCGCACCGTGCTTCAGGTCGCGGAGCTAAAATACGTGAATGGCAAACTCACCGTCGATCGCAATGCCAAGGTTGACGCGAGGCTCATTGCACCCTGAGACGTTCTGGTTTAAGCGAACGCCTAAATAGAACAACGCGATAAACTTCATGTCTCACAACACCTTCGGTCATCTCTTCCGAGTCACTACCTGGGGCGAAAGCCACGGTCCGGCGCTGGGCTGCGTCATCGACGGCTGCCCTCCCGGCATACCCCTGTCGGAAGAAGATATCCAGTGGGCCATGGACCGCCGCAAGCCGGGCGGCTCGCGCTTCGTCACCCAGCGCCGCGAAGCCGATGAGGCCAAGATCCTGTCCGGCGTGTTCGAAGGCGTCACCACCGGCACGCCGATCTCGATCCTGATCGAAAACACCGACCAGCGCTCCAAGGACTACGGCGAGATCGCGCGCCAGTTCCGTCCCGGTCATGCCGACTACACCTATTTCGCCAAGTACGGCGTACGCGACTATCGCGGCGGCGGCCGGTCCAGCGCGCGCGAGACCGCCGCGCGCGTCGCCGCGGGCGCGGTGGCGCTGAAGGTGCTCAAGACGTTGGTCGGCCAGATCGAGGTGCGCGGCGCACTCGTGCAACTCGGCAAGCACCGTGTCGATCGCAGCAACTGGGACTGGTCAACCGTTGATCAGAACCCATTCTTCTCGCCCGATGCGGCCGGCGTGCCCATGTGGGAAGACTATCTCGACGGCATCCGTAAGGCCGGCTCGTCGATCGGCGCGGTCGTTGAAGTCCAGGCCGAGGGCGTGCCCGCCGGCTGGGGCGCGCCTCTGTATGGCAAGCTCGACTCCGAACTGGCCTCGGCGCTGATGAGCATCAATGCCGTCAAGGGCGTCGAGATCGGCGAAGGTTTCGGCGCCGCCGAACTGTCGGGCGAGGAAAACGCCGACGAGATGCGCATGGGGCCTGACGGTCCGGAATTCCGCTCAAACCACGCCGGCGGTATCCTCGGCGGCATTTCGACCGGCCAGACGGTCGTCGCGCGAATGGCGCTCAAGCCCACCTCCTCCATCCTGACCAAGCGCGACTCAATCGACCTTGAGGGCAAGGAGGTCGAACTGATGACCAAGGGCCGTCACGACCCGTGCGTGGGCATCCGCGCGGTGCCGGTCGCCGAAGCCATGATGTCGTGCGTCCTGCTCGACGCCTATCTCCGCCACCGGGGTCAGACCGGCGGCGGAGTTCATCAAATAGGCTAAAGCCGCATGATGATATAAAGTCCCCCTTCCGTCCGCTTCGCGTCCACCTTCCCCGTAAACGGGGAAGGAACTATGGGCTTTATTTTCCTTCCCCGTTTACAGGGAAGGTGTCGCGGCGCCTGCGCCGTGACGGAAGGGGGAACTTTGAGCATCAAATCACGCGTTCAATTTAAACGCATCACACTCAATTCTACATGCCGAAGCGATAGCTGACGACGACCCGAACCGAGTGGTTATCGAAAGTATCGCTGCTGCGGATCATGTCCGTGCCAGCGGGATTGACGATGCGGAATGGGTTTGTGAGCCCAGCCGAGCCCGGCCCGACCGCGACGACATAGTCCTCGTCCTTCAGCGACGTGTAGAGATATTCGACACCGACCGACCAGTCGCCCATTCCCTTTTCAACGCCTGCACCAAGCTGATAGCCATCGCCGTTGCTGCCGCCCATCGGCGTGAAGCTGTTGGCTGTATTGGTGGTGTCGTATACGCGATTGATCTCGGCGCGAGCGACGCCGGCGGTGGCGTAGGTCAACCAGTCATTCATGGCATAGCCGAGACGGCCGCGCAGGGCAGCGACGCTGTCGACATCGCGGCGGAAGTGATAGGCGGCCGGCGTCGTCGAAAAGCCGGTAACGCTGTCGCTCAAATCCGTCAGTTCGATTTCACCGACGATACCGTAAACCCAGTTGCCGGCCTGCCAGTCATAGCCGAGCCTTGCGCCGAAGGCCGGCGTATTTTCATCGTCGTCGCAGCCGGCCGCGGCATTATTGCCTTTCGGGGAGCCCGCGCAGAAACCAGGCGAAAAAGCGTTGGCGGGCGCCGACGTATTGACCGTATCGCCATAGGTGCCGTCGCGATTGGTGTCGAACAGCAAGGTTTCATCCTCGTCTTCGGCCAGGGTTGAGTAACCAAAGTGGTGAGCGATGTAGGGACCGCTCCAGTCTTGGGCGGTGGCAGGAACGGCGGTTGCGAGAGCCGCGGCGGAAGCGGCAAGCAGAAGCGTTTTCATGGATATTTCCAGTATTATGTGCGTTTGGGGAGGGTATGGGAACGCGATACTGCTGCGACCTACGACTGGCGCTGGAGCCTGGATTTGCTTATAGATTCAAAGGCGATCACGTTTCGCGCGAGCAGGCTCAACACGCCTATTGTAATTAATACAGTTACACTTATATAGACCTCAACACCGCGCATACAGACATGCGCCGAGAGGAGCGTTTCCAATGATCGACAAGAGAGCTTTCAATACCCTGGGTGGCGCCAACCACGGCTGGTTGAACGCCAAGCACCACTTCTCTTTCGCCAGCTATTACGATCCGGCGCGCATGGGCTGGGGGTCGATCCGCGTTTGGAACGATGACGAAATCGCGCCGGATTCGGGCTTCCCCCCTCACCCGCACGACAATATGGAAATCATCACCTATGTCCGCGAAGGCGCCATCACCCACCAGGACTCGCTCGGCAACCAGGGCCGGACCGAAGCCGGCGACGTCCAGGTGATGTCGGCCGGCACGGGCATCCGCCATGCCGAATACAATGTCGAACCCGGCAAAACGACCCTGTTCCAGATCTGGATCATCCCGTCCGAGCGCGGCGCCCCGCCCAGTTGGGGCGCCAAGCCCTTCCCCAAGGGCGACCGCTCCGGCAAGTTCGTGGCGCTGGCTTCAGGCTTTCCCGACGATAACGACGCCCTGCCGATCCGCACCCCGGCCCGGCTGCTGGGCGCGACGCTTCTGAAGGACCAGTCGGAAAGCTATACGCCGGTGACGGCGCCCAATGGCGAAAGCCGCCACCTCTATCTGGTTGTCGCCAAAGGCAAGGTCAGCGTCAATGGCGTCGAGCTGAATGAGCGCGACGGCGCCGCCATCAAGGACGAAGCCTCGCTCGACATCCGGGCTTTGGAAGACGCCGAAGTGGTCCTGCTCGACGCGGCGTAAGGCGCAAGACATCGCAAAAGGTGTCTTTTGAAACGTGTCTTTCGTGCACTCGACGTAGCGGCGGTATGGGCTTAAGCTCGTATCGCCGCTACTTTTCGTTGAGTCCCGACAATGATCCGCCGCATTGCCTGCCTTATCCTAATGCCCGTGCTGGCAGCCTGTACCCCCGAGTTTTCTGAAGGCGAGCCCGCCGCCGCCTCGGCCAGCAGCCTCACCCACGCCGAAGCCACGACCCTGTCGGGCATTGCGCTCGACCAACCCTTGCGTATTCTCGGCACCGAGCCGTTCTGGGCGATCACCACCGACGACAGCGACGTCCTGCTGGAACGGCCCGACGCGGCGCCTCAGCACTTCACGCCATCGGGTTTCCATGTCACGGGCAACCAGGCCGAACTGCGCTCGACGACGCTCAGCATCGTGCTGACGCCGGGCCCGTGTTCCGACGGCATGAGCGACCGGCAGTATCCGCTGACGGCCGAGGTTCGCCTGGATGATGCGGTATTAAAGGGCTGTGCCCTGCCCAAGGCCGACCTGGATAAGGCAAAGCCTTAATCAGAGCCCGCCCAACTGGGTCAAACGGTCACGGCGCTCAGCATAGCGGCCGCCGAGGAACTGCGTGCCGAGAAAGGTCTCAATGCATTCCAACGCCCTCTCCGGCGTCACGATGTCGGCGCCAAGCACAAGGACGTTGGCGTCATTGTGCTCACGCGATAACCGGGCGCTAGCGGTCTCGCTGCACAGGGCCGCGCGGATATGCTGATAGCGGTTAGCGGTCATGGCCATCGCCTGACCGCTGCCGCATATAAGTATACCCTTTTGCTCAGAATGCGCCCTGAGTTCGCCGGCCAGCCTGGTTGCGAAATCGAACGCGTCGCAACGTTCATCCGAATGCGTGCCGAGATCGCGCGGCAAGTAGCCGTTGTTTTCCAGCCAAGCGAGCACCTGGGCCTTGAACGGAAAGCCGCGATGATCAGAGGCAACGCAAACGGTGGCCGACATGGATTACTCGCCCGTCCAGTACTTGGTCAGCTTCTTCGCCTCAAAGCGAATGTCAGTGAAGGTCGCCGTGTAGCTTTCACCCAATGGCGCCTGGCTGGCGAAACCGACCTCGACTTTACGCGCCGGATCGACGGAAAAATCGCGCAGGATCTGCCAATCCTTCCCATCCTGCGACATGTAGAGCAGGATCGAGTTGCCGACGCGGGCAATCTTAAGCCAGACCGGCGCCGCCGGCACGCGGACATGATAGCTGTTGTCCGTGACGGGTGAGGCAAAGCTTGACGTCACCGCGCTCTCATTGGCGTTGATGCGCTCGAACAGGAATTTCAACCAGTAGCCGTCGTCGCCATAAACGACCAGCGCGCCGCCGTCATAGTCGGCGCCGAATGATGCATCGACCCTGGCCGAAAAGATGAAGTCGCCCTCAGGCGCAAAGGTAATGCGCGGCGCATTCGCCGCCGCCTTGCCCTTGGCGGAGCGGTAGAGATCAGTCCCCTTGGGGGCGGTCAGGACGACCCTGTCCTTCGACACCTCGGCCTTCACGGCCGTGTTGGCCAGGGTGAGCGCGTAAGGCACGACATCGAGCCTCGCCGCAAGCTCTTCGGCCGCCGCGGGAAACGCCATGGCCATGATCACCGGTGCCAACAACAAGGATTTACGCATTCCAAACCTCCCATAAGTCTTTGCGTAACTCATAAGAGGCGTTTTTCAGCCCCGCAAGCCCGGCTTTCAGGTATAAAAAATTGGTCTTACCGCGCGGCCTTGACGATTTCCGAGATGGCTTCAGGGAAAGCCTGCGTTGCCGTGGCCCGATTGAAGAGACCAGAGGCGTGGTTCGATGTCACGCCATTATCCCAGTACATCGGCACCAGTCCATGCTCAAAGGCCGAGCGGGTAATATAGGCGTTCCAGTAATTGCGATACTTGCCGTCCGGATCGTACTCGGTCTTGAGGCTGGCGGCATATTCGCCCAAAAGCACCGGCACGCCCTTGTCGATGAAGTTGACCTTCATCTTCTTGAACTGCGCGTCGGCATAGGCCTCATTGGCCCAGGTTTCCGTCGCCGACGCCTTGGTCGCGATCTTGCCCCATTGCCAGACCGGGCTCTTGTCGTTGAGCGTGAAATTGTAGGGGTCGTAATAGTGGACTTCCATCATCAACCGTTTGGCGACCGTGTCGCCAGGCATCTTCGCATTGCACGACACGGCGTGATCGATATTGGTGTTGTAGCTCTGGACGACCAGCCAGCGGTTGGCATTGTTGCCGCCGGTGGCGCGCACGGCCGCGACGAAGATTTGGTTGAAGCCGTTCTGCACCTTGCAATTCTCGGCCGTCGGCGGCGAATAGACGCCCGTGACCATGATTTCGTTGGTGCCGGCGAACAGCAGGCGGTCATCATAGTCCCTGAAATGGGTGGCGATCTGCTTCCAGAAGAAGGCCAGGCGTGCGTCCGCCTGGTCCTGGTCCTTATAGGTCGGCTGCTGCCAGCCGCCATCCCAATGGACGTTGATCACGGCATAGAGACCGGCCTTGTGCGCGGCATCGACGACTTCCTGGACGCGCTTCAGCCAGAACGGACGGATGCCGGAATCGCGGTCGGTGTACTGGTTCCAGGCCACAGGAATGCGGACGCTCTTGAAGCCGGCCGCCTTGACGCTGTCCATCAGCGCCTGTGTAGCCGCGGGGTTCCCCCACGCGGTTTCCTGCGAGGTCGTGTAGGACGACTTGCCGCCAATGGCCTCAAGCGTATTGCCGAGGTTCCATCCGGGCGACATCAGGGCCTGCACATTTTCGCTGGTCAGCGAAACGGTTGCGTCCTGCGCGACGGCATGACCGCATCCGAACGCGAAGATCAGCGCCGCGCCCGTCAGTACCGATAAGATGTGCCTGCCCATAGTCCCCAGCCATTTGTTCTAATTGCGATCTTGCCTCCTGTCCTATGATTTGGGACGGCGGGCGGCAATAGCCGTTTTCATATTTGACGTGGTTTTCATGAAGCTTGCGTCCCAGCGGCATCATCTTCGTGTTCCACGCGTATGCCCATCCGGATCGAAAAATAACAGATGGTTGTCGATTCTGCCCGGCACCGTTCGTAGTGTCGGTATCGGCGCCGTTAGCCGGCATTCAGACCCAGGAGCAGATCATGCGTAAAATCATAGTGGGCACCTTCGTCAGCCTCGACAGCATCATGCAGGCACCTGGCGGCCCGGAAGAAGACCCGACCGGCGGTTTCAAGTATGGCGGCTGGTCGACGACCTACTGGGACGACGTCATTGAAAAAGCGATGGGCGAGACCTTTGCCGAACCTTTCGACCTGCTGCTCGGCCGCAAGACGTACGACATCTTCGCCGCCCATTGGCCATACGTCGAGCAGGACCCGGTCGCCGACAGCTTCGACAAGCTGAACGGCGATATCGCCAAAATGTTCAATGGCATCACCAAGTACGTCGCCACCCATCACCCGGAAAGCCTGGGCTGGGTCAACAGCGAGGCTCTGGGCGACGACATTCCGGCCCGCCTGCACGACCTGAAGGCTTCGGACGGCCCGACACTGCTGGTGCAGGGCTCATCCGAGCTGATCCAGATTTTGCTGGAACACGATCTGGTCGACGAATTCCGCCTGCTGATCTATCCGCTCGTGCTCGGCGAGGGCAAACGGCTGTTCGGCAGCGGCACCCAGCCCGTGGGCTTCAAGGTGACGAAATCGGTCGTGTCGCCAAGCGGCGTCATTCTCGTCACCTACGAACGCGCAGGCGGCATCAAAACCGGCTCGTTCGCCATGGAAAACCCGACCGAGGCGGAGCTGGAACGGCGCAGGACACTTTCTTAAGCGCTTTCCCAAAAGTGCATCGCGGTTTTGGGATGAAAAAGCGCGACAAGCCTATTTCAACCCAACCAGCTTGTGGGTCTGGACGCTCATCCGCCACTGCGGATGCGTAAGGCAATAGTCGATGACCGCCTGGTTATGCGCCGGCGTCATCGACTTGTCGGGCCCGAGCGGATCTTTCGGTTGCAGGTAGAAGCGTTCGAAGTCGAGGCTCGCGAATTCCTCAGGATTGACGCCGTCCTGTGGCCAGACAAGCTTCAGCTCCTGGCCGCGCATCTGTTTCAGGCGGTTCTGGCCCTTGGGGCTGACACAAATCCAGTCGATACCGGCGGGCGCTTCGATCGTGCCATTGGTCTCGACGGCGATGAAATAGCCTGCCGCCTTGACTGCCACGATCAGCTCAGGATCGAGTTGCAGCAAGGGTTCGCCGCCGGTGAAGACCACAGCCTTGTTGGTCGTCCCCTGCCCCCAGACGGCGTCCATGGCGGCCACGACATCGGCCGGCGTCGCGAACTTTCCGCCGTTCTCACCGTCGGTGCCGACAAAATCGGTGTCGCAAAAATCGCAGGCGGCGGTAATGCGGTCCTGCTCACGGCCGCTCCACAGGTTGCAGCCGGCGAAGCGCGCAAAGACGTTGACGCGACCGGCCTGGCCGCCCTCGCCCTGCAGGGTCAGGAAGATTTCCTTGAAGGCATACATGGCCAAAACTACTTCGCGAAGCTGCCCTGCGACGCCTGGCGGATTTCGAGGAAGTGTTCGAAGCCGGTCTTGCGCAACTGACACGCCGGGCATTCGCCGCAGCCATAGCCCCAGGCATGACGCTCACCGCGGGCGCCCAGATAGCAGGTATGGGTTTCTTCGAGGATCAACTGCACCAGTTCGTCGCCGCCCAGCTCGTGCGACAACGCCCAGGTCTGCGCCTTGTTGAGCTGCATCAGAGGCGTATCGATACGGAACGGCCGCTCGACGCCCAGGATCAGCGTCTTTTCCATGGCATCCAGCGTATTGGCGCGGCAGTCGGGATAGCCGGAATAGTCGGTTTCGCACATGCCGCCGACCAGGTGGTCGATGCCGCGCCGGTCGGCCACGGCCGCGGCGTAGACGAAGAAGACGAGGTTGCGGCCCGGCACGAAGGACGATGGCAGGCCGCGTTCGGTCATGACGATTTCGCTTTCGCGCGTCAGGGCCGATTCCGCCACCGCTCCGAAGCCTTTCAGGTCGCAGACATGGTCTTCGCCGAGCTTCTCGGCCGCTGCCGGAAAGACTTCGCGGAATTTCGCCAGCACGGACAGGCGTGTCGTCATTTCGATGGAGTGGCGCTGGCCGTAGTCGAAGCCGATGGTTTCCACGCGGTCATAATGTTTCAGCGCCCACGCCAGGCATACGCTCGAATCCTGCCCGCCCGAAAACAGGACAAGGGCGGAACGATTGGCGGGAACCTGATCCAGAGACGCGGACATGGCGGCGGAAACCTTTAAGAAATGGGGAGTACAGATTTCTAAAAACGCCCTTTGGCGGTCGATTGCAAGGTAATTCTGACGAGAATGCTTTGACGTTCGCGTCAAGATGCGCGAAAATCAGGGCCGGTTTACACACGGTGGAGCCATGGATCAGGCAGCCTTTTCCGACATGTTCGGAACCATCATCGACAACACGCCCTATATGAAGGCGATCGGCGCCGTCTATGACGGCCGCTCCGACGACGGCCTGACCATGCGCCTGCCGTGGCGCGAGGACCTGGTCGGCGATCCGGAAACGCGGGTAATCGCATCGGGCGTGGTCACGGCCCTGCTCGACAATGGCTCCGGCATGGCCGTTTGGGACCGGCTCAATGAGTTCAAGCCGATCGCCACCCTGGACCTGCGCATCGACTATATGCGCGCGGCCGAGCCCGACCGCGACCTGCTGGTGACCGCCAAGTGCTACAAGCTGACGCGGTCGATCGGCTTCGTGCGCGCCTTTGCCTATGAAGATACGCCGGACGATCCGGTGGCGGCGGCCCAGGCGGCCTTTATCATCGCATCGCCGTCGCTGACGCCAAAAGGGTAAGCTATGACACAGGATATTGCCCCCGCCCTCACCCGTCCGATCGAGCGCCTTAATCCCGAAGACGTTTTGAAGGCCATTCCGTTCGCTGGTTTTCTGGGCATGCGGCTGGACCTTGCCGGCGACGAGCTGACGGCGCGTCTGCCCTACGCGCCGCATCTGATCGGCAATCCGATGATCCCGGCCCTGCATGGCGGCGTCATCAGCGCCTTCATGGAGATGACGGCCATGGCGCAGCTTTTCTTAAGCGAAACCTTCCACCATGTCCCGAAGCCGATCGACGTCAGCATCCAGTATCTGCGCTCGGGCCGGCCGGTCGATACCTTTGCGCGCGCCATCGTCAACCGCGCCGGCAGGACGGTCGCCAATGTCGAGGTGCAGGCGTGGCAGGAACAGAGGTCACAACCGATCGCGAAGTTGCAGACGCATTTCCTGATTTCGGTGGATTAACGAGTCACGACTTGCCGGCGTGATCACCGTACTCCCATTCGTACGGCACGCCGGTGTCACCGAGCACGAACTTCACCAAGTCGGCAAAGCCGGCTTCGGCACGGACATCGTTCGACAGGATAACCACGCAGCGCTGTCCCTTCTCGATGCAGACCATTGTGTTAGCCGTCTGGTCGTCATGCCCCCCCTTGTAGAAGCCATGGCCCTGCGGGCCGTCGAACACAACGACGCCCAGACCGGCATAGAGGTCCTTGCGCTGTTGCGCTTCCGGCAGATCGGGCAGGAAGGTCGGAAACTGATTGGCCGTATTGATCTTCAATTGCCGTTTGGACAGCTCCGCACGCGAAGCGGGCGTCAGACCATTGCCTCGCACCAGGGCAGCCGTGAATTTAGCGATGTCCGCGATGGTGGTGTCCATTGAACCCGCCACACGAACTTTTGAGCGTTCATCGTGCTCAGTCACCTCGCCCTTGTCGTTCCAGCCATCGGCGAGGTTCGGGCGGAAATCCGGACGCCAGGTAAGGCTGGTCCGCGTCATGCCAAGCCGCTTGAAATTGGCGCGGGTCAGTTCGCCGAGGTCCTGTTTGATCTTGCCATGCTCAATGGCGAATTGCAGCAGGATCAGCCCTTCGCCCGAATAGGCATATCGCGTGCCGGGATCAAAATGGATGCGCAACTTTTCATCCGGTTCGATCCACCAGAAATTGGCAAAGCCCGTCGAATGGGTCAGGGCCATGCGCGGCGTGATGGCTTTCCAACGCGGATCGTCGGCCAGATGCTTATAGGGACCGTATTTGTTGGGATAGATGGCTTCCGGGTCGTAGTCCGGCAACGGCTTGTCGAGCAGGTCGGCGACCGGCGTGTCGAGCGTGAGTCTTCCCTGGTCGGCCAGTTGCAGGACAGTGTAGGCGAAAACCGTCTTGGTCAGCGACGCGCCGTACATCACCGTGTCGGTTTGCAGCGGTTCCTTCTGCGCGTTGCGGATGCCGTAGGCCTGGGTGTAGCCAACCTTGCCATTTTCGATGACCGCTATGGCCAGGCCATTGGCCTTGGTGGCGTCGAGCACCCTGCGGACCTCGGCATCGACGGCGGCTGGTTTGGGCGCCGCCTGGGCCAGGGTCGGGAGGAGGAGTACGCAACTGAACGCAAGGGCACGACGCAGCATGGGGCCTCCGTTGGCGCGGATAACTTATGGGCGTGGGGCCTGTGACTCCACACCCATAAGTCATACGGCGCTCAAGCGGTTACCGCAAGCTCCCCACGCACGCCCTGCTCCAGCAAGGCAATCGTCCGCTCCAGCCCAAAGATCGCAACGAATGACCCGAAGCGCGGTCCTTGCGACTGCCCCAGCAGAACCTCATAAAGCGCTTGAAACCACGCCCGCAAAGGTTCGAATTCATGAACCTTTCCAACTTCAAACACGATGTTTTGCAAGGCTTCCGCGTCGCGCGTATCCGCCGGCAGCGCCTTAAAGCGCTGGATGAGGTCCTCGAACGCCGCCTTCTCCTTATCGTCCGGCAAACGGAACGATTTCGACGGCTTCACGAAGTCTTCGAAATAATTCAGCGCATACCCCGCCAGACGATCCAGCACCGGTTCGCTCTCTGGTGTCGCGCCCGGTATATAGGCGCGCAGGAAGCCCCACAGTGTCTCTTTGTCCGACGCATTGGCCGCCGAAACCAGGTTGAGCATCAGGCCAAAGGTCACCGGCGGCGACGTGATCGCCGTGTCGCCACGCAGAACGAACCACACCGGGTTCTCGATCTGCTTGGCCTCTTCCTGCTTGGGATAGGCATCCAGTTGCTGGAAGAACTCGTCCGTCGCCCGCGGGATGACGTCGAAATACAGCTTCTTGGCCGACTTCGGCGACTGGTACATGTAATAGCTGAGGCTTTCCGGCGCGCCGTAACGCAGCCAGTCTTCCATCGTCAGACCGTTGCCCTTGGACTTTGAAATCTTCTGCCCCTGCTCGTCCAGGAACAGCTCGTAGTTAAAGCCCTCGGGCGGAATGCCACCCAGCACCTTGCAGACCTGGGACGAGACTTTAACCGAATCGATCAGGTCCTTGCCGGCCATCTCGTAGTCGACACCCAGGGCCGCCCACCGCATGGCCCAGTCGGGCTTCCACTGCATCTTGACGTGGCCGCCGGTCACCGGCACCTCGAACTTCTCACCGTTCTCTTCGAACACGATCGTGCCACGCGCCACATCGCGTTCCAGCGTCGGCACCTGAAGCACATGGCCGGTCTTCGGCGAGATCGGCAGGAACGGCGAATAGGTCGCGCGCCGGTCCGGCCCCAGCGTCGGCAGCATGACCGCCTGGATCTGGTCGAAACGATCGAGCGCCGTCAGCAGGGTCTGGTCGAACACGCCGCCCTTGTAGCACTCTGTTGATGAGAGAAATTCGTAAGTGAATCCAAAGCTATCGAGGAATGCCTTGAGACGTGCGTTATTGTGCTGACCGAAGGATGGATGCTCGCCAAACGGGTCGCGCACCACGGTCAAAGGCTTATACAGGTCCTCACGCAAAATCTCAGGATTGGGGATGCCTTCCGGCACCTTGCGCAGCCCGTCCATGTCGTCCGAGAAGCAGATCAGACGCGTGCGCCAGTGCCCGCCCGTCATCGCCTCGAAGGCCTGGCGGACCATGGTCGTGCGCGCCACTTCACCGAAGGTGCCGA
The DNA here is from genome assembly GCF_017875235.1 of Asticcacaulis solisilvae. GTDB lineage: Bacteria > Pseudomonadota > Alphaproteobacteria > Caulobacterales > Caulobacteraceae > Asticcacaulis > Asticcacaulis solisilvae_A. Next base: position 242,452 of record NZ_JAGGMI010000003.1, read on the forward strand.
TGTGCGGCAGGCCCGACGGCCCGTAGCCGGTCTCGAAGATCACCGGCCGGCCCAGCGCCTCGTTCTCATTAAGCGCCTCATCCGTCTTGCCGGCCTCGATCAGGGCGAGGACCCGTTTCTGCTCGGCTGCATCCTTGAGACGCGTTTTGATCAGGCGCGCGATCAGGGCGCGCGCCTGTTCAAACGGCCATGCGCGGCCGGCGTAAGCAAGGGTGGCAAGTGACGACATGATTAAGCAACAACCTTTCTGATGCAAAAGAGGCGTTCGCTTTACGGCCCGCGCTCACGGGCGTCAATCTTAAAGGCTTTGGATGACGACCGCCGCCTTGCCGCCGCGCCAGACGCGATCGAACTGCGCCATCGTCGCCTGACTGCCGGCGGTATCGCCCAGCAGGGTTTGGGCCTGCGCCCTGCCCCATAACGCATAGGCATTGCCCGGCCGCACCTTCAGGGCCGCGTCGAAGGCTGTAAGCGCGCCCTTGCTGTCCCCGGCCGTCAGCTTCAGGCGCCCCAGCGCGATCTGCGCCGGGCGGTCAGCCAGAGGCGGCTCGCTATAGCTCAGGCGCTTTTCAGTATCGGCCGCCGCCTGGAAATGTGCCTCGGCTTCCGCGACATGGCCCGCCGCCATCTTGATCCGCCCAAGTGCCAGATGCTCGTGACGCTCGGCGATCCGCGCGGCATCGCCGGTGTCCTTTGATGCCGCTCGCGCCTTTTTCAGCAGCACGACTTCCTTGCGCGCGCCAGCCAGGCTGCCCTGCGCCAGATAGGCTTCGACGCGCGCCGACCGCCAGACCGTTGTCAGGACGTGCAGCTTTGACGGCGGCGCCTTGATCGCCAATACCTCGGCTGGCGTCATGAATTGTGCACGCGCCTGCATGGTCATCAGCCGCTTGGCTTCATCCCAACTCCCCGGTTCAATCGTTGACAGCGGCGTACCGGCGTCAATCTCATCGGCCAGGCGCATCGCGTTGGCCTTGTCGCCGACCTGCTGCGCCGCCGACAGGATGAAGGTGGCATGATGGTAGTAATAGCCGAAATAGGCCGGCTGCTTGCCCAGATCGCGCGCCATGCCCTCATTGATGGCGATGGCCTTGATATTGACGTTGATGGCGTCGCCGATCCGGCCCACCGGGTAATAGGTGTGGCTGGGCATATGGACCAGGTGCGGCGAATTGGGCGCGACGGTGCCCAACCGGTCGGCATAGGGCTCGGCGCGCTCCGGACGGTCCGAAGCTTCGGTCAGGTGGATGTAGAGGTGGATCGCCTCCGGATGCTCGGGATTGCGCTTCAGGACCGTCTCAACCAGGTCCATGGCCTTGGCCGCCCACGGCAGGGCGACCTTGCCGCCTGGCTCCCAGTAGTCCCAAGGCCGTGCGGTCATCGCTGCCTCGACCGCCAGCACAGCGATAAAGTCGTCGTCAGGCCAGCGGGCTGATCCGGCAAACATCGTGTCGGCGTATTTTTCGGCAAATACTCCGTTCTGCTTTTCCGGGGGCTTTTCGGCATAGCGGATGGCCAGCGCATCCAGCAGCATCCGGTCCTTGTCGGTCAGCCCCCTGGCCTTCAGCGCTGTGGCCACCAGATCGCGCGCCTCGGCCGCGGTCTTTTCTCCCATTGGTCCACTATTGATGCTGGGCCCCAGCGCCATGGCCATACCCCAGGCGCACATGGCGCAGTCGGGATCGAGGTCGTGCGCCGCCTTGAAGCTGTTATAGGCGGTCTCGTATTCAAAGCCGTACAGCAGCGCCAGGCCCTGGTCGAAATAGGTCTGGACCTGAGGCTTATCGGTGCGCACCGGATAATGAGCCTTGGCCAGCCCTTTGAGGACTGGCATCGAAGACGTGCCGCCCGCTGTGGCCGCCTGCGGCGCCCCGCACATGCCCGCTGCCAGGACCGCAGGATCGGGGGCCTTGGGCCTGGACGGCGCCTGCCCGGCGCACCCGAACATGCCCAGAAGACAAGTCGTTCCAAGCGCCATCATAAGGCTTTTTCTGTTGGCCATCTTGGCGCTCCCGGCTGTCCGGGCGCAGATTACATGCGGTATCCCTTGCGTCAATCCGCAAGCCGATATGGCATCTTTATGATGAAAAGTTGACGTTGCGGTCACTTGCCGCTTGACCGTGATCACGAATACAAATATCTTGACGTTTACGTCAATGTAAAGATATTCCATCATAATGAAGGACGGGAAACGCCAGATGGACAACCGCACCTACTCTATTCGCCAGCTCTCGAAAGAATTCGACGTAACGGCGCGCGCCTTGCGCTTCTACGAAGACAAGGGGCTGATCAGCCCGGAACGCAAGGGCCAGACGCGCCTGTACAGCGCCCGCGACCGCGCTCGCCTGCAGTTGATCCTGCGCGGCAAGCGGCTCGGCTTCTCGCTGGTCGAAATCCACGAAATCCTCGACCTCTATACGCCCAAGGATCACGGCGCCTCGCAGATGAAGGCGACGCTGGTCAAGTACCGCAAGCAGATCGAGACCCTCAAGCGCCAGCGCGAAGACATCGACGCGGCCATTTCCGATATGCAGGCCGGCTGCGTCTGGCTGGAAGAACAGGTTCAGAAACTGGAAGCCGAAAATCTCCAGCAATCCAAAGCCTAGAAGCTGATCATCCAATATAGGATAATCAGCTTCTAGTTATTTGCTTTTACGCGATATTTTTCCGAAAGCCGCTGCGCACTTTTCGGATATCGCTTGAATAACAAATCCAAGACACAGGGATAACCAAAATGAGCTATCAGGCCCCGGTTCGCGACTATCAGTTCCTCATCGAGAACGTCTTCAAGACCGACCAGTACAACAACCTGAAAGGCTTCGCCGATGCCGACTCGGCGACAGTCATGGCCATCCTGGAAGAGGCCGCCAAGTTCACAGAAGAGGTTGTCCATCCGATCAATATCACCGGCGACAAGGAGGGCTGCGTCCTCAATGCCGACGGCAGAGTGACGGCGCCCAAGGGCTATAAGGAAGCCTACAAGGCCCTGACGGAAGCCGGCTGGACCGCCCTGTCGAACGATCCCGAATATGGCGGCCAGGGCCTGCCCCACTTTGTCAACACCGCCTTTTCCGAAATGCTGTCCGGCGCCTCGTCGGCCTTCGGCATGTATCCCGGCCTGACCGAAGGCGCCATTTCGGCCCTGCATGCCGGCGGCACGGACGAGCAGAAGGCGCTGTACCTGCCCAAGCTGATCTCCGGCGAGTGGTCGGGCACCATGAACCTGACCGAGCCGCATTGTGGCACCGATCTCGGCCTGCTGCGCACCAAGGCCGTGCCGAACGGTGACGGCAGCTACCGGATCAGCGGCCAGAAGATCTGGATTTCGGCCGGCGAGCACGACTTTACCTCGAACATCTGCCACCTGGTCCTGGCCCGCATCGAAGGGGCGCCTGCTGGCGTCAAGGGCATCTCGCTCTTCCTGGTACCCAAGTTCCTGCCCGACGCCGACGGCAATCCGGGCGAGCGCAACAGCCTGAAGTGCGCCGGTCTCGAGCACAAGATGGGCATCCACGGCAATTCGACCTGCGTCATGGTCTACGAAGAGGCCAAGGGCTTCCTGCTCGGCAGCGAGCATGAAGGCCTGAAGATCATGTTCTACATGATGAACTCGGCTCGTTATGGCGTGGGCCTCCAGGGCCTGGCCATTGGCCATGCTGCCTATGTCGCCGCCACTCAGTTCGCCAAGGACCGCCTGCAGGGCCGCGCCCTCACCGGCCCCAAGTCGCCCGACAAGCCGGCCGACAGCATCCTGGTCCATCCCGACGTCCGGCGCATGCTGCTGGAAAGCCGAGCCCTCATCGAAGGCGGCCGCGCCTTCCTGATGTGGGGCGCCTTGCAGGCTGACTTCCAGCACGTTGCCGAAGACGAAAAAGCGCGTGAAAAAGCAAGCGACTATATGGGTCTGCTGACACCGGTGATTAAGGCCTATCTGACCGAAAAGGGCCTGAAGGTCACGCAGGACGCCATGCAGGTGCACGGCGGTTCCGGCTTTACAGAGCACTTCCCGGCCTCGCAATATATGCGCGATGTCCGCATTACCTTGATCTATGAAGGCACCAATGGCGTCCAGGCGCTCGACCTCGTCGGCCGCAAGCTGCCATCCAAGGGCGGCCGCGCACTTCAGACGTTCTTCGGGGAAATCGACGCTTACGTTGCCGCCGAAGAGTCGGGCTCGATCGTGCCAGCCTATATCAAGGCGTTGAAGGACACCAAGGCCAAGCTGATGGACGGCACCATGTGGCTGATGCAGAACGGCATGGGCAATCCCGATAATGCCGCGGCCGGCTCGCTCGACTACCTCCACCTCTTCGGTCTGACCTGCTCGGCCTATATGTGGGCCATGATGGCCAAGGCGGCGCAGGAAGAAATCAATAATGGATCTACCGACCCGTTTTTCGCGACCAAGCTCAAGGTTGGGCGTGTCTTCCTGGAGCGCATACTGCCGGACGCCGATGCGCACCTGGCCAAGATGAAGGCTGGCGCTGAGGCGTTGATGGCGCTGGAGGATGAGTTGTTTTAAAGAGCGAGGGGACTTGGTCCCCTCGACCCCGGTACTCGGTAGAGTCTAACCCTTTGAATAACAAATGGCCGGGCGCCCCTAAAGGTGCCCGGCCATTTGTTATTCAAGCGCTTAAACGCTGTCGCGTTTCGAGGTCGAGGAGGCTGCGCCTCCTCGCCTTTAAAGCTGCTCCAACACGTACTCCGCCGACGACACATTGAACTGGCCCTTTTCCTCGACGAACAGCTTGTCGACCACGCCGTCCTTGACGATCATGGCGTAGCGTTGCGAGCGCGGGCCCATGCCAAAGCCGGTACCGTCCAGTTCCAGCCCAACTGCCTTAGCAAAAGCGGCATTGCCGTCGGCCAGCATCACGACTTCGTTTGCAATTCCCTGATCTTTCGCCCACGCTTTCATGACGAAATAATCATTTACCGAGATGCAGGCGACCTTATCGACGCCCTTGGCCGTAAAATCAGCGGCGCGGTCCTTGAAACCCGGCAGGTGGCGGGCGCTGCAGGTGGGCGTGAACGCCCCCGGAACCGCGAACAGGACAACGGTCTTGCCGGCGAAAAAGTCCTTTGAGGATACGGGCTTACCGCCATCTTCCTCGACAATGGTCAGGGTGGTTTCGGGGATGGCGTCGCCGGGTTTCACTGTCATCTGCATCTCCTGTTTGACCGGACTCGCCGCTTGGTTGCGGCGTGTCGGGATCAATTTTCGATATGGTTTGTCCCGGTTATCACGCAAAATGTGCGCCCGCGACATGCCCCCACATATAGGGTAATGTGCTAAGATACCAAGCAAAATCCCGGCAGGTTCGTACCCGACACGAACGCGCGGGTCGCGAAGATGAGGACATCCCATGATTCACGGCGGCGGTACGATTCCACAACCCGAAATGCCTGTTTCAGGCGAAGCGTACACGTCATATCAGGGCAGCCTGCTGATCGCCATGCCGACGCTGGGCGACGCGTCGTTCGCCCACAGCGTCATCTATCTGTGCCGCCACGATCCGCTCCATGGCATGGGCATTATTCTTAACCAGCCGATCAGCGGGCTCGATTTCCGCGTCATGCTGCGCGAACTGAACATCCCTGAAGGCGGCGCCCTCCGCAACCCTGTTCTGGCGGGGCAGAAGGTGTTTCGCGGTGGTCCTGTCCAGATGGACCGCGGATTCGTCTTGCACAGCCTCGATTTTCAGATCGAAGAGGCCACCCTGCCCCTCGCCCCGCCCGCCGGCGAAGACGGCGATCCGGTCGGTCTCACCGCTTCGCGCGATATCCTTGTCGCCCTCTCGCAAGGTCACGGTCCGCGCCACAGCCTGATCGCGCTGGGCTATGCCGGCTGGGGCCCGGGCCAGCTTGAAGCCGAACTCAGCCAGAACGCCTGGATTGTCGCGCCGGCGACGCACGACCTTTTGTTCGGCGGCGATACGGAAAACTTGTGGGTTCGCGCCCTGGCCAGCCTCGGCGTCGATCCGGTTCACCTGTCCGGCACCGCAGGTAACGCTTAAGCCGCGATTTGCGCCATTCCCGACGGCCCCAGCAAGGCGCTGGCGAACTGCGTCTGGCGCTTCAGGGCCTGACCGACTCGCGCCAGGTCATCCAATCCCACCTTCTCGATTTCAGCCGCGACCTCATCGAGGCCGAACACCTTGCCAAAGGTCGATAACTGGCTGGTGAAGGTCGCCGCGCGTGACGCCGCCCCTTCGTGGTTGAGGAACAAAGACGTTTGGAACTGCGCCCGGGCGCGTTCAAGCTCCGGCACAGTCGGATTGGCCGCCAGTTCCCCCATGACCTTGCGGATCAGTTCGGCCAGAGGCGCGACGTCCTTGGCCGCGCAGCCGGCGTAAAGACCGAACACACCGCCGTCGCGGTACGGTGTCACCCAGGCGTCGATTGCATAGGCCAGGCCTCGCGCCTCGCGTGCCTCCTGGAACAGGCGCGACGCCATGCCGCCGCCGAGGATCTCGCTGAACAGCCGTAGTGGGATAATGTCCGGGTGATAGCGGCTGACGGCTTCGAAACCGAGCGTGAGATTGGCCTGTTCAATCTTGCGCTTTTGCAGGCGATGACCAGGCGTAAAGCGCAGCTTTTCCGGGACGTCCAGCCCCGTTTCATCGGGCACGCTGTCGAACAACGGCTTAGCGGCGGCGTAGACCTCGGCGGGCTCGACGCCACCCGAAACGCAGACGACGATACGGTGCGGCGCGTAGAGCTGACGCGCGAAGGCCCGCAGATTATCCGGCGCAGCCGATTTCAACGATTGACGGCTGCCCAGGATGGGCCGGCCGATCGCCTGGCCTTCAAACATCGCCTCCTGCAACAGATCGAAGACGTGATCGTCGGGCGTGTCATAGGCTTCGTGGATCTCCTGCTCGACGACCTTCTTCTCGCGCTTCAGTTCCTCGAGCCTGAGGTCCGACCGGAACATAAGGTCCGACACGATCTCAAGCGCCGACGGCAGGAGCGCGTTCAGGCCTCGCACTTCGAAACGCGTATGCTCATAGCCGGTCGAGGCATTGATCGTTCCGCCGCGATGTTCGATGGCTTCGGCCAACTGACGGGCGTCGCGGCCGGCAGCCCCCTTGAACACCATGTGCTCCAAGAGGTGCGCCCACCCCGATTGCGCTTCGGTCTCGAAGCGCGTGCCGCCGTGGATCAGCGCATTGAGCGCGAAGGTCTTCAGGCCCGGCATGGGATCGACCAGCAGGGTCAGGCCGTTGTCGAAGCGATAGAGGGTTTGGGTGTCTAAAACGGGAATCATTGTTTCCGGGCGCGCTGGGTGGCGACAGCAAAAACCATCCCCAGGAGGGTGACGGCCAGCCCATACCAGGTGAGCGCATATTCAAGGTGGCGGTTGGCCAGCGGCGCGGTCGTCGGCGCCTGCCGGATGGATTGGGCAGTCAGGTTAGACGCCTTGACGTCGAGGACAAGGAAATAGTCGGTCCGCAATGGTGTCTTCAGCGCCGCGCCCATTTCGGCCGGCGAGCGCGTATACCAGTCATTGGCCGCCGGGTTGTTGACCGGCGCAAAGGCCGAGGGTTTGTCGATCGGACGCAGACGGCCGACCGGCAGGAAGGCCGTATTGGCGGGGACGCCGTCCGCCTTTTCCGAGAAGCCAAGATCGACTAGCATGTCCGGCTGTCCTGGCGCGATCGGGCACGCCATCAGCAGTCGGTATCCGGCAACGGGCCCCATGGTCGAGTGCATCGGGATGATGCGCGCGGGCGCGATCCGGCACGTCGGAAGAGAGACCGAGCGCCAGTCGGCGTTGTCCTTGCCAAGCAGTGATGCCACCGGCACCGGCGGCAGCGCCTCAGTGCGCGCCATTTCCTTGATCAGGTTGTTCTTCCATTGCAGCCGCGTTACCTGCCAGGTGCCGAGCCCAACCAGGATGGCAAAGGCGATGATGCTGGCGACAGCCAAGCCGCGCGGCAGGGCGTTGATCAGGCGCATCATTCGTCACGCACCTTGTGCTTGAGTTGCGAGGCGACCATCAGCCCCTTCAGCATCGGCATGAGGACCAGGCTGAGGACGACCGCGAAAGCCGGCCAGACGCTAAGCAGCAACCACACCGGCCAGCCGAGACCCAGCAGGCTGATAACCAGGCCCACACAGGCGGCGAAGCCGGCGATCAGAATGACGAAGACGACGGGACCGTCACCGGTCTCCGCCGCCTTGAAATCCGCGCCGCAAACGCCACAGGCATCCGCGATCTTCAGATAGGATTTAAACAGCCGGCCCTGTCCGCAAACGGGGCACTTGCCGAGGGCTGCCGCCCCAAGAGCTGCAAGGAACCCGCCCTTGCGGCCATTGGCCTCGATCATCCCTTATAGCCGCCGAATACGACGTAGACAAAGGCGAAGAGGAAGAGCCACACCACGTCGACGAAGTGCCAATACCAGGCGGCGGCTTCGAAACCGAAGTGCTTCTTCGGCGTGAAGTGGCCGGCCAGGACGCGCAGCAGGCAGACCAGCAGGAAGATGGTGCCGATCAGGACGTGGAAGCCGTGGAAACCGGTCGCCATGAAGAAGATCGAACCAAACAGGCCCGAATTGGCCGCCTCTTCGTTGAAGAACAGGTGATGGTGGATGATTTCCATGTATTCCGACGCCTGAACCGCCGTGAAGACAGCCCCCAGGATGACGGTCAGGACCAGGGCCCACACGGCGCCCTTGCGGTCATTTTCCTGAAGCGCATGGTGCGCCCAGGTCGCCGTCGTACCGGAGGTCAGCAGCAGCAGGGTGTTGAGCAGCGGCAAGTGCCACGGATCGAGCGTCTCGACGCCTTTCGGCGGCCAGGTCGACCAGGCCAGACGAACTTCCTCGATGCCCGAGGCGACGCCGGAACGGTGACCGGCGAACAGCGCCATTTCAAAAAACATCCAGAAGAAGGCGGCGAAGAACATCACTTCGGAAGCGATGAACATGATCATGCCGTAACGCAGGCCGATCTGCACGACCGGCGTATGGTCACCGCGGCGGCTTTCCTTGATGACGTCGCGCCACCAGAAGACCATGGTCAGCAGGATACCGGCCATACCTATGGCGAACAGCCACCATTCGCCCTTGGGCACGCCGAAGAGGCCGCGCCACCACATGACGAGACCCAAGCCCCACAGGACGCCCGAGGCAGAGCCCAGCAGCGGCCACGGGCTGGGGTTGATGATGTGATAGTCGTGCTTAACGCCGTGATTGGACATGTGTCAGTCTACTCACCTTATTGTCCGCGGCAGGCGTCGGTGCCCGCGCGGCTGTTGCCCCAAATGGCCACAATAGTGGCCGGAAAAGTGGCCGGAAAATCGGAATTTTCCGTTTATGCCAATTCATTCTGAAAGACAATGCAAAGACCCCGTTCATATCCAGGTTTTTGCCACTGCGTTGCCTTATTTTTCGTCGCCCTTGGCCTCATAAAACGTATAGGACAGGGTGATGTCGGTCAGGTTACGCGTATCGATGTTTTTCAGCAGTTCCGGATCGAGGAAGTAGACCATCGGAAAGTCGCGCGTTTCGCCGGGTTGCAGGGTCTGATTTTCGTAACAGAAGCATTGCAGTTTACGGAAATAAGGCCCCATCGGTTCGGGCAGGACGTTGAATACCGCCCTCCCCGTAATCGGCCGGTCGGATTCGTTGGTCACGGTAAACGACATCATCGCCGTACGGCCGACGCGGGTGCGTTGCACGGGCTTGTCGACCTTGAACTTGAACGGCACGCCATTGGTATTGGTGTCGAAACGGACCTCGATGATTCGATCGGTCTCGACTTCCTTGACCTCGGTCGCCGCCTTGCCGATCGTGCCGTTAAAGCCGGTCATCTGGCAGAAGACACGGTAAAGCGGTACGCTGGCAAAGGCCAGGCCGCCCATGGCCACCGTGCCGAGCACGAGCCAAAGCACCAGGCGGCCGTTCTTGGTCATTGTGAAGCCTTGGACGCATCAGCGGCCGCGGCGGATTCTGCGGCGACGGCGCGCAGGTGGGCATCCCGCTTCAGGCCCGAAGCCATGCGCGACATCGAGATGAAGAAGACCAGGACGACGAACAGTACCAGGCCGAGCGCGATAAACAGGTTGCGCTGCTTCTGCGCCTTCAGATAGGCGGCCTTGTCATCCTCGTTCTTTGGAGCAGGCTTCGGAGCGTCCGTCACAGCAAAAACCCTTTCAGGGCATGTTCGATCAGCAGGGTCGCGAACAGCGCGGTCAGGTAAAAGATGGAAAAGGCGAACAGGTTGCGCGCCGACAAGGCTTCCTTTTTAACATCGTAGAGGCTCTGCTCGCCACCTTCGGGGTGATCCCCGGCCCGCGACAGAAAGACGCGGAGCGCGAGATAGAGGAAGATGGCGCCGCCGAACACCGAAACGATGGCGTAGAAAATGCCGCCGAGCTTGGCGCCTTCAGGGCCGATCATTGCCGGCAGGCAGGCGACCGGCACCATGATGAGGCTGTAGAGCAGGATCTGCAGACGCGTCGACTTGGCGCCTTTAGCCACCGGCATCATGGGAATGCCAGCCTTGGCGTAATCTTCGGCGGTATAGAGCGCCAGGGCCCAGGAATGCGGCGGGGTCCACAGGAAGATGATGGCGAAGAGAATCCACGCCTCCATGGGGGCGGCGCCTGTCGCGGCTGCCCAGCCAATGACCGGCGGAAACGCCCCGGCCGCGCCGCCGATGACGATGTTCTGCGGCGTCCGGCGCTTCAGGATCATGGTGTAGAAGACGACGTAATAGACGATGGTCAGGGCCAGAAGACCTGCCGCCAGCCAGCTGTCGAGCGCGAAGCCCATGGTCAGGACGGAAAGAAAGGCCAGCACGCCGCCAAAGGTCATGGCGTCGTTGCGGGTAATACGTCCGGCGGCCACGGGGCGCAGCCTGGTGCGGCGCATCAGGGCGTCGGTCGTGCCTTCCAATGCCATGTTGAGTGCGCCGGCCGAGCCCGCGCCCAGGGCAATACACAGCACCGACACGAAGGCCAGGAACGGGTCCATGTCGCCCGGGGCAATGATCAGGCCGGTCAGGGCGGTGAACACGACCAGCGACATAACGCGCGGTTTCAGCAGCTGGAAATAGTCGCCCGGCAGCGCGCGGCGGTCCGTCGCGGCATAGTCCTGCTGAAGGGTCGCGATATAGTCCGCGTCGGACTTCAGCGGCTTTTTCTTGTCGTCGGCAGCGGCCATTGGCACGTCGATACCTCAATGAACGAAGGGGTGAAGACCGTTAGACCTTCACCCCCGGATTGTGATCTGTCTTAAAACGACAGGCTTAGTGGTGCTCGTCCTCGTCCTTGATCACCGGCAGTTCGGAGAACTGGTGATAAGGCGGCGGGGACGACAGGGTCCATTCCAGCGTCGTCGCGCCCTCGCCCCACGGATTGGCCACGCCCTTGCGGCGGGCGATCATGGCTTCGACGCACATGATCAGGAAGACGATGACGCCGACCAGGGTGATGGCGTAGCCGATCGACGACACCTGGTTCCAGAAGGTGAAACCGACGGGATAGTCGACATAGCGGCGCGGCATGCCCTGCAGGCCCAGGAAGTGCTGCGGGAAGAAGATGATGTTCACGCCGATGAACATGATCCAGAAGTGCAGGCCGCCCAGGAAGCCGTTGTACTTGATGCCGAACATCTTTTCGAACCAGTAGTAGAAACCGGCGAAGATGGCGAAGACCGCGCCCAGCGACAGGACGTAGTGGAAGTGCGCGACGACGTAATAGGTGTCATGCAGCGTATAGTCGATCGGGGCGTTCGACAGGACGACGCCGGTGACGCCGCCGACCGTGAACAGGAAGATGAAGCCGATCGCCCACAGCATCGGGACGGTGAAGGTGATCGAGCCGCCCCACATGGTGGCGATCCACGAGAAGATCTTAACGCCCGTCGGCACGGCGATGACCATGGTGGCCAGGACGAAGTAGGCGCGCAGGTCGAAGCTCATGCCGACCGTGTACATGTGGTGAGCCCACACGATGAAGCCGACGACGCCGATGGCGACCATGGCGTAGGCCATGGCGAGGTAGCCGAAGACGGGCTTCTTCGAGAAGGTCGACACGATGTGCGAGATGATGCCGAAGCCCGGCAGGATCAGAATGTACACTTCCGGGTGACCGAAGAACCAGAACAGGTGCTGGTACATGATCGGGTCACCGCCGCCGGCCGGATCGAAGAACGACGTGCCGAAGTTGCGATCGGTCAGCAGCATGGTGATGGCGCCGGCGAAGACGGGCAGCGACAGCAGCAGCAGGAAGGCCGTGACCAGAACCGACCACGCGAACAGCGGCATGCGGTGCAGGGTCATGCCCGGGGCGCGCATGTTGAAGATGGTCGTGATGAAGTTGATGGCGCCCAGGATCGACGACGCACCCGACAGGTGGAAGCTAAAGACGACCAGGTCCATGGCCGGTCCGGGCGAACCCGTATGGGCCGACATCGGCGGATACATGGTCCAGCCACCGGCGAAGCCGTGCTGACCGGCGCCCGGGCCCGACGGCGTCAGGACCGACACGACCAGGAGGATGAAGGAGGCGATCAGGAGCCAGAACGAAATGTTGTTCAGGCGCGGGAAAGCCATGTCCGGCGAGCCGATCATGATCGGCACGAACCAGTTACCGAAGCCGCCGATCATGGCCGGCATGACCATGAAGAAGATCATCAGGATGGCGTGTGCCGTGACGACCGAGTTGAAGGCGTGCTTGGCGTTGTCGGGATTGGCCAGGTCGAACAGACCGAGGCTGTCCAGCATCGACCCCTTGGCGAAGACCTGCAGGCCGGGCTCATAAAGCTCCCAGCGGATGAACCCCGAGAACGCACCGCCGACCAGGCCGGCGAAGATGGCGAAGATCAGATAGAGGGTGCCGATATCCTTGTGGTTGGTCGTGAAGAACCAACGGTCGAGGAAACCCGGTGTGTGGTCGTGGTCGTCGTGACCATGAGAGGCGGCAGCGGTGGCCATGTCAGGTGTCTCTCTTTACTTAACTTAGTTCACGGTCGCCGCGGAGGCGGGTGTCGCCGCAGGCGCGGCAGTAGCTGCAGGCTTGGCCGGTTGGGCGGCAACGTCCTTGACGCTCGGGCCGGCCGCGGCAGCGGTCGGATCGGCGGACGCGGCAGCCGAAGCAGACGCTGCTGCGGCGGCCGTCGCGGCGGCCGCGGCTTCAGCCTGGGCCGAGGCGGCCGCTTCGGACTTCAGCATGGCGCGGGTCTTGCCGCCGGCCTTGATGATGTAGGCGTCGAAGTCGGCTTCGGAGACGACCTGGACTTCGATCGGCATGTAGGCGTGGTCCTTGCCGCACAGTTCCGAGCACTGGCCGTAATAGGTGCCGATGCGCTCGGCCTTGAACCAGGTGTTGTTCAGACGGCCCGGGACGGCGTCGATCTTGATGCCAAAGGCCGGGACGGCGAAGGCGTGCATGACGTCGGCGGCGGTCGCCTGGACGTGGACGACCTTGTTGACCGGCACGACCAGCTTATTGTCGGTCGACAGCAGGTACAGGACGCCGGCGGCCTTGGCCTTGTTGATGTCGTTGGCTTCGGGCAGGAGGCGCGATTCGACGTCGGTGACCCCCAGTTCCGGATAATCGTAGGTCCAGAACCACTGGTTGCCGGTGGCCTTCACGACGACGTCCGGCTCGGGCATGTCGTTGAACTTCTTGAGCAGCGGCAGCGAGAAGCAGGCGATGACGACGAGCACGAGGACCGGTACGGCGGTCCAGATGATTTCGATCAGGGTGTTGTGCGAAAACTTGGCCGGCTTGGGGTTGGCCTTGGCGTTATAGCGGATGGCGATCCAGATCAGCAGACCCAGGACCAGCACGCAGATGGCGGTGATGATCGGGAACAGCAGCCCGTTATAGAACCAGGTCACGTCGTGCTTCAGTTCCGTGACGCCGGGCTGAAGGCCCATTTCACCGTCCGTCGGCTGACCATAGTGCACCGGCTTGGCGGCAAGAGCAGCGGTGGCGGCCAGCCACATCGCGGCCCCGGACACGACCCCTGTCAGGCTCTTGGCCCCGAACAGCCCTCTGTTGCGCATTCGCAAATCCTCGTCTTGACTGACCACGGGCGCCGGAAGACGGCGCAAGCCTGAGGCCCTACTGTGATATGCCGCGCAAGGCCATGACCTTGCGCCGGAAAGTTCGCGGATGGTCCTGCGTCGAAAACGCAGGCATGCGCGGACGCATTGGACGGAAATGTCCCACCTGATCCGAAACGTTCCCATAATGCGTTCGCGGTCAAATGCAAAGGGCAAATTCGCGCCACAATCGCTTTCTCCGGGCGGTTTGCGGTATCCATGTCGCCAATGCGGTCTTTTGTCGCAGCGCGGTGCGCACCATCGCTTCACGGTAGCCCGCTCCGTGTCCGGATCAACCTATTCGGCCCCCGTGATTGCGTTTCCCTAGCCATTTGCGTGCGCTGCGCCTAAATAGACGAAACCGATACACTTTTCGATTTGAGTCTCCCATGCCCGACACCGCCATGACCGCCCCGACAGATTGGGGCGACTTCGATCTTCACGCTGTTCAGGGCCTGCTTGAATACGCGCTGAAAGGGGCGGACGACGGTGAGATTTTTGTCGAGAAACGCGAGACGGAATCGCTTCTGTTCGACGACGGCCGGCTCAAATCGTCCAGCTACGGCGCCGACCAGGGGTTTGGTTTCAGAGTCGTGGCTGGCGAGACGATCGGCTTCGCCAACAGCGCTGAATTGTCGGTCGAAGCGGTCAGGCGCGCCGCCGAGGCCGCTGTTTTGGCCAAGCGCGGCCGCAGCGTCGACATAACCATCGCGCGCGACAACCCGCCGCGTTCCAACCGAAGCTACTATCAGGCGCACGATCCCCTGGGCGAGATGGCTTTCGCCGACAAGATCGCCCTCCTCCAGGCCATCGACGCCTATGCGCGCGACAAACATTCGGGCGTCGTCCAGGTCTCTGCCTCGATGGCCGCGGACAAGCGCGCCATCACCATCGTGCGGCCGGACGGCCAGCTTTATCACGATTACCGGCCGCTGGTGCGCATCAATGTCAGCGTATCGGTGGAAAAGAACGGCCGGCGCGAAACCGCCTCCTCTGGTGGGGGCGGCCGTATTTCGTGGCTGGACGTGACGGCGCCGGAAAAGTGGCAGGCCCAGGTCGATGAGGCCATCCGCCAGGCTTTGGTCAATCTTGAGGCTATTCCCGCTCCGGCCGGCGAGATGGATATCGTGCTCGGGCCAGGCTGGCCCGGCGTCCTGCTGCACGAAGCCGTCGGTCACGGCCTGGAAGGCGACTTCAACCGCAAGGGTACCTCGGCCTTTTCCGGCAAGATGGGCACGCAGGTGGCGGCGCGCGGCGTGACGATTGTCGATGACGGCACGGTCGTCGACGCGCGCGGCTCGCTGAATATCGACGACGAAGGCACGCCGACCTCATGCACCACGCTGATCGAGGACGGTATCTTGGTCGGTTACATGCACGACCGGCTGTCGGCGCGGCAGATGGGCGTCAAGGCGACCGGCAATGGCCGCCGCCAGTCCTATGCCCACCAGCCCCTGCCCCGCATGACCAACACCTTCATGCGCGGTGGCTCGGACAAGCTTGACGACATGATCGCCAATACGAAAAACGGGCTTTATGCCGTCAATTTCGGCGGCGGCCAGGTCGACATCACCAATGGCAAGTTTGTCTTCCAATGCACCGAGGCCTATCTGATCGAGGATGGGAAGATCGGCGCTCCCGTCAAGGGCGCGACCCTGATCGGCGATGGACCAGCGGCGATGCGCGAAGTCGACATGATCGGCGATGACTTCAAGTTCGATCCCGGCGTCGGCACCTGCGGCAAGGCCGGCCAGTCCCTGCCCGTCGGCATCGGCCAGCCGAGCCTGCGCATCAAGGGGCTCACCGTAGGCGGCACGAACGCCTGAGGCAATAAGGATTGTGGCACACGGCTTGCTGTTACCGTTCACAATGATCGAACGGAGGACACAATGTTTCCTGCCATGATGATACTGGGCAACCTCTATCGCCGCCTGTGGCGCCAGACGGCCGCGCCGGTCGAGGATACGCCGCGCTTCGACTTTTCGGACGCACGCGATGCCTATGAGCAGCACGCGACGGCCACGGACGATATCCGCACGACGCGCGCGCAGTTCCGCACGCGGCGATGACCCTTTGCGGCCGTCATATTAAATCTTTGTCACAATAGACAAATCCTTCCTACGAAAAACTCCGTAGACATTTTGCCTAAGCTGCGGAAAACAGGCGCTTTTTAAATTTTTGGCCGCTCGGTTGCCGCCAGCGGTTCTCGATTAACATTACAGCCATTTAACTTGTGTAATTGCTACTGAAACATAATTCCTGAACGCGTGGGGGCGCCGGGCTTCCCATTGCCATTTATCGCGGAAGTCCACGCCGTATGGGTTCGTCCTTGAGAAAAGCCATTCTGTTTGCCTGCGTGGCGATTCCCGCCCTCGCCGCCGGCAACCTCGCGGCAAACGCGCAGACCGCCAGCACTGCCGAGGCCGGCGAGACTCAGGTCGTCCGCTACGAACCCGACTTCTTCAAGCCGTTCCAGGTCACGACCGCGCTCGACATGGTCTTTTATGTTCCCGGCTTCAGCTTCTCGGGCGGCCAGGACGTGCGTGGCTTTGCCGGCGCGGCCGGCAATGTGCTGGTCGACGGCCAGCGCCCGGTGAGCAAGAACGGCCTGGACATGACGCTGAACAATATCAGCGCCTCCCAGGTCGAATATGTCGAGCTGATCAGCGGCGGCGCGCCCGGCATCGACATGCAGGGCTACGGCAAGGTCGTGAACATCGTTCGCAAGAAAGACGGCAAGGCGACCATCAATTTCGGCGGCAATATCAAGTTCTATCCGCACGACGACCTGCCGGCCGGCTTCTTTTCCTACAGCCGTAACCGCGACGGCAAGACGACCGATATTTATGTGGAAGCCTTCCGGTTCAACGACAACGGCGTGTTCAACGGCCACCGCTATACCTATACGCCCGACATGTCGGATACGACGCCGGAGTACATGTATATCGACCAGATCGGCGGCGGCTGGGGCAATCTGATCAAGATCGAGCACTCGCGCCCCTTCGCCGGCGGCAAGCTGGCCTTCAACGGCAGCTATAACCCGATCTATTTCGACATGGATTCGGCCTATGATTCGACCGAAGACGGCATCGAACACCTCGACTATAAGGAAATCGACAGCGAGATCGGCGTGCAATGGGAACGCAAGCTAACCAAGTCGCTGACCCTGGAGCTGAACGCGCTCAGCACGCACGAGCGCGAGAGCCAGACCGACGTCTATTCCGAACCGGGTTTCGAGGCGACCTATACGGCGCTGGGCCTGACGGACGAGCGCATCTTTTCGGCCAAGCTGAGCTGGCAGCTGAACGAGCGCTTGAGTTTCAAGTTCGGCGCCGAGAACGTCTATAACAGCCTCGACAACGCCTCGCTCTATACCGAGGACGGTGACGCGCAGAATGTCCCCTCGGATGTCGTGACCGTCGAAGAGGACCGCAACGAATACTTCGTCGTGTCCAACTGGCAGGCCATGCCGAAGCTGAACATCGAGGCGGCCTTGAAGGTCGAAACCTCGACGATTTCGGTGAAAGAGGAGAACCGGTCGGAATCGTTCGTCTACCCCAAGCCGAAGATCCAGGCGGTGTGGTCGCCCAACGAGGCGTGGAAGGTGACCTGGCGGTCGGAGCGGATCTTGGGCCAGCTCGACTTCGGTGATTTCGCCTCGTCCGTGTCGCTTCTGGACCAGGTCATCAAGGCGGGCAATCCGGGCGTCGTGCCGCAGAAGCAGTGGCAGCATGCCCTGACCTTCGATTACAAGTTCTGGGACAAGGGCGCGATCTCGGTGACGTTCGAGCGCAACGACCTTGAGGATACGCTCGATCGGCTGGCCATCGTCACGGCTGACGGGGTTTATGATGCCCGCGGCAATATCGGCGACGGCCGCATCGACGCCGTTTCCACGACGCTGAACCTGCCGCTCGACAAGCTGAAGATCAAGGGCGGGCTGCTCAAGCTCGACTATACGCGGCGCTGGACGCAGGTCACGGATCCGATCACCGGGGCGGGCCGGCTGATTTCGAACATCAATCCGGACAACTACACGATCAATTTCAGCCAGAATCTGGTGAAGTGGCGGACCAGCTGGGGCGTCGAAATCATCAGCATGAACAACGCGTCGGAGTACCATGCGCGCGAACTGTACCGCTACAGGTCGACGCCTTGGTACGCGTGGTGGGCGGAGTACAAGACGACCAACGGCCTGACATACGCCATCGTCCTGCAGAACCCGCAACGGCGGCACAATGAGCAGTATCGGACGACCTGGGCGGACCTGCGGGAAAAGAGCGCGGTCGAACAGCAGCAGTATACGCACTATGAACAGAAGCCGTGGGTGATCGTGCGCGTACGCAAAGACCTGTAAACTTATGGGGTGTGGGGGCTGTGCCCCCGCAAACCTTTTCTTTTCCAACAGAAAGCCTCGCCCCCCTAAAGGGCGAGGCTCAGGCTACTGACAAACCCCCTATCTTTTTTGAGAAGGGCCAATTGCCACAATTTGATTCCGATATGTTCACCGCTTGATTCCGAGACGTTCCGTGAATCAGGTGGCAATATACCGCATGAAAATTGTCCACAGACTTTGTCAGCAGCCTGAGCCTCGCCCCCCTAAAGGGCGAGGCTTTCTGTTGGATCAGGGAAGACGTGGGGGCACAGCCCCCACACCCCATAAGTTTTTCAGTGCGTCTGCGTCGTCACCTGGTCGATCGGCCGGCTGTCATTCGCACCATACGACCACTTCTTCAGCACGAAGCTCAGCAGGAAGAAGACGACGCCGATCCCCACACCCCACCAGCCAATGGTGTTGAACGTCTTCAGCGACGATTCAAGCGCCGCCTGGTTGCTGGTCACCACGCCACCAACCGTTTCGGTCCCGGCGGTTTCGGCGATCTTGGCGGCGATGAACTGGCCGATCGATGTCCCCATGAACCATATGGCCATCATGGTCGCGACAAGCGTCGGCGGCGACAGCTTCGTCTGCTGCGACAGCCCAACCGGCGACAGGGTCAGTTCCCCGATGGTGTGGAACAGATAGGTTGCCATCAAGAAGTAGACCGGCAGGCGGAACTGACCGTCGGCCAAAGGCGCCGCCCACACCAGCACCAGAAAGCCCAGGCCGACATTGGCGATACCGAAGGCGAACTTCTTGACCGGATCCGGGTCCTTGTTGACATTCCCCAGAACCGTAAACAGCCAGGCGAAGAACGGCGCCAGGATCAGGATAAAACCGGCGTTGAAGGTCTGGGTCTGCGAGGGCGTCATGCCCATGTCGATCCAGGTGTAATTCGCAGGCAGGGTCATCGCCGCCAGTTGCTCACGGGTCGCGAGAACAAACGCACCGTCCCCCGGCACGCCCCCCGAACCACCGCCACCCCAAATAATCGGATTGGAGATCGTCGTCAGGTCGGTATTGCGTTCGGCGAACAGGCTGAGCGAAGAGCCCGCCTGCTCGAACAAGGCAAAGAACACCGCGGCACCGCCCGACAGGAACAGCGCCAGGCCAAGACGGAAGCGCTCCTCAACCGTATGCTTGGTGAACATCTGCCAGAAAACATACAGCAGGATGATGCCGAAGCCCGCGCCCAGCGCGTAACCAACAATGGCGTTCCGCTGGATCAGGAAGTAGACGATCGGAATACAGGCGATGCCGGCCAGATAGATCAGCACCTCCTTGTTGATCGGGCCGACCTTTTCTTTCAGCACTTCCGGCTTAGGAGGTTCGCCCTTGCCTTCCAGCCACGGCTTGCCCAACACAAAGAAGAGCAGGCCCGCCGCCATGCCGACGCCGGCCAGGCCGAACCCGGCCCACCAGCCGACATTTTCCCCCAGATAACCGCATAGCGCCGCGGCCCAGAACGAGCCGAGATTGATGCCGTAATAGTAGAACTGGAAGCCGGCATCGCGGCGCGGATCGTTGTCGCGGTAAAGCTGGCCGACGATCGAGGAGATGTTCGGCTTCATGAAGCCAACACCCATGATGATCAGCGACACGCTGAGGTAATAGAACTGCTCGGCCCAAGGCGTCACACTCTTGATGCCGGAGGTGAAGCTGCCCTTGGGAAGTTCGGCCGGCAGCGGCGCATCGGCCGGCAGGTTCTTGATGTCGTAACCGCCATCGGCGCGGCCGGCCCAGTCATAGAGCTTGCCGTTGACCTCAAGCTTGACGGCGCGGGACTGGCCCTCGCCTTGCGCGACGAACTCGTAGGTCTGGCCCTTGTAAGTCAGGGTCTCGACATTGGCGGTGCCTTCGATGGCCATGCCGCAGTGCCCCAGCACCAGCAGGATCGCGCCATAGGTGATGGCCTTGCGTGTCCCCAGCCAGCGGTCGGCGAGGAAGCCGCCCAGCAGCGGCAGCAGATAGATCAGGGTCGTATAGGAACCGTACTGCTGGGTCGCCTTTTCGTCGGTGAACAGGAAGTGGCGCACCAGATAATAGATGAGCAGGGCGCGCATGCCGTAATAGGAAAAGCGTTCCCACATCTCGGCGAAGAAGCAGACGAACAGACCTTTCGGGTGGTTGCGCATCTGTACGAGCACGGGAATAAGCGTCGCGATCGTGACGATGATCCCGGCCAGGATAACGATATTGAGCATTCTGATCTCGCAAAGGGCATTGGATCGCGCTGTCGGGCACGCGACTTTTTTTATGACAAGATCAGCAATTGGATCGTTTGGCAAGCAACGATCTCTGTTGCGGTTGCGAATGCAACCACGTTTCCCGGCAAGGGTTAATAGGCCTCTTCGGCGTACAGCTTTGTCAAATCGCCCTGCCACTCGCCATGGTATTTTTCAAGCAGGCGATCGGCCGGCGTAAGCCCTGAGTCGGCAATATCGAACAGTTCGCCGAGATAGCCCGTCTCATCGACAAAGCCGCCGGACAGTTTTTCACGGCGCTTCAGGCCTTCGCGGGCGATGTTCAGCACGTCCATGGTCCAGTCCTTGACCGGGCGGCCGGCTATGTCGCCCTTCAGGCCGGTCTTGGCGGCCATGCCGCGCAGGATGTTGTGATCCTCGACGGTCCAGTGCTTCACCAGTTCCCAGGCGGCTTCGAGCGCGGCCTGGTCGTACAGCAGGCCCGCCCACAGCGCCGGCAGCGCGCACAGGCGACTCCACGGGCCGGCGTCGGCACCGCGCATTTCGAGGTATTTCTTGAGGCGTACTTCCGGGAACAGTGTCGTCAGGTGATCGGCCCAGTCGTCCATGGTCGGGCGCTGGCCCTGAAGCGCCGGCAGGTCGCCCTTCAGGAAGGCCTTGAAGTCCTGGCCCGAGGCGTCGATATAGCCGCCATTGGCCGGCACGTTGCGCTTGACGAAATACATTGGCACATCAAGGGCATAGCGGGCGTAGCGCTCGAAGCCGAAGCCGTCCTGGAAGACGAAGTCGAGCATGCCGGTGCGATCGGCGTCGGTATCGGTCCAGACGTTGGCGCGCGCCGACAGGAAGCCATTGGGCTTGCCTTCGGTGAAGGGCGAATTGGCGAACAGGGCCGTTGCGATCGGCTGAAGCGCCAGCGACACACGGAACTTCAGCACCATGTCGGCCTCTGACGCGTAGTCGAGATTGGCCTGGACGGTGCAGGTACGCAGCATCATGTCGAGGCCGAGCTTGCCGACCTTGGGCATATAGGCGCGCATGATGTTGTAGCGGCCCTTGGGCATGACGGGCGTCTCTTCGCGCGTCCACAGCGGCGAGAAGCCGACGCCGACAAAGCCGAGGCCCAGTTCGGAGGCGACGGTCTTGACCTCCTCGAGGTGCTGTCCCGTCTCGTCGCAGATGTCGTGGATGGTCTCGAGCGGCGCGCCCGACAATTCGAACTGACCGCCGGGCTCCAGCGATACGGACGCGCCCTTGCGGCTTAGCGCGATGACCTTGTCCTTCTCATAGACGGGCGCCCAGCCGAAGCGCGTCAGCCCGTTGAGCATGGCTTCTATGCCGTTCGGTCCTTCGTAAGTGGGACGGCGCAGGGTATCGAGATGGAAGGCGAACTTCTCGTGCTCGGCGCCGATGCGCCACTGGTCGCGGGGCTTACTGCCCTTCTCGAAATAGCTGACCAGCTCGCTAAAGGACTGAATTGGCTCCGCTTCGGAATTATAAGCCATATGTCTCAGTCCCTGTTACAGTCTATACAATCCGCCGCCTATATGGGACGGCCCGTGCGCACAAACAAGTCAGCAATTCTAATTTCTAATCCCCTCTCCCCGCTTGCGGGGAGAGGGTAGGCGCCGGGCGGCGAGCCTGAGGGGCAAGCGGTGTTTTACGCACGTACCGAAGCTATTCACTTATCTCCAGTCACCCACCGCCGCCTGATAAAGCGTCAGCGCACTGATCGCCGCGGTATCGGCGCGCAGGATGCGCGGCCCCAGATTGACCGGATGCACATTAGCAAGGCCGCGCAGTGTGTCGCGTTCGACCTCATCGAACCCGCCCTCCGGTCCGACCAGAATGGCGGACAGAGAGGGATTTGAACCCTCGGTGGCTTTCAACGCATCCAGCATGGGCCGCGTGGCCTTGTCCGTCTCGTGGGTCGAATCCTCGTCACCGAAGAATACCGCATCGTACGGCATGTCGGCCAGCAGCTTTTCGAGCTTCACCGGCGCCAGTATCTCCGGAACGTCCAGCCGCTCGGTCTGCTCAGCGGCCTCCTGGGCGATCAGGCGCAGGCGTTCCACATTGGTGTGGTCGGCATTCGACCGACGAGTGATCAGCAACTGGATCTTGGCCGCGCCCAGTTCCGTTACCTTCTCGATGATGGTCTCCAGCCGCGAACGCTTGATCAGCGCGATCAGCAGCACCGGTCCCTGCCCTGCCGGTTGCGGCCGTGTCTGCTCGATCAGGGCTATGCGCACCGTCTTCTTGCCGACCTCTATGAGTGTCGCCTTCCATTCGCCGTCACGGCCATTGAAGACGGCGATCTCGTCCCCCACGCCCTTGCGCATGACGGCAGCCAGATAACGCCCCTGCTCGGGTGGCAGGGTTAGCCCAAGGCCTGGCGCGAAGTCGGGACTGTCAGAAAGGTAAAGGCGGATCATGAGGTTGCGTTTAGGCGTGCAATGTTTTCACGGCAAGTCCGGTTTACGCAAGTTACGAAAGAAAGAAGGCCCCGCCCACCGCCTTCGGCGGTCCCCCCTCCCCATAAATGGGGAGGGCGAAGACCTTACGAGCACATATCTCGATGTCTCAATCCAGAAACGAAGGATGCCAGGAACTCCCTGCATCTCGCCCTCTCCATTTATGGGGAGGGGGAACCGCGCCGTGGAGCGGCGTGGTGGGCGGGCTTCTTACTTCCACAACGTGACAAGCCCACCGCCCGTACCTTACTTCTTCTCGGCCAGGATAGCGTCCAGCAGGGCCGGCTTGCCTTCGATGCGCTCCAGTTGCGGGTAACGATGTCCGCCCTTGTAATCGATCGTGTAGGTTTTGTAGGTCTTGCCGCGCTTGATCAGCAGTTCGACCGGCTTACCGTCGGCTTTCGCCGCGTCAGTGATAGCGGCTTTCAAGCCATCGGCATCGAAGGCCTGGCCGTTGACAGCGATCACGGTCATGCCCTGGCCCAGTCCCGCTTTGAAGGCCGGGCTGTCCCAGAAGACGCTGGCGATATCGCCCGTCGCCGTCGTGACTGAAAGGCCGGCCGAATAGCTGAGGTCGACGATCTTCAGCTTCTTTTCACGCGCCTTGTACCAGTTGGTCGGCTTGTCCTTGTAGACCAGCCTGTAGCCGCCGCGTTCCAGCCCATCGAGGAAGCTGCCTTCGGACGTTTCGGCGATCCGCTTTTTCAGGAAACCCGACCAGTCATAAGGATAGACACCATTGAGCGCGGCCACCACGTCTTCGAAAGTGTAGGTTTCCGGCGTGAATTGACCGTCCTTGACGCCGAAGAAGACCGCCGCGAAATCGTCAAGCGACTTCTTGTTGCCGGTCTTCTCGCGGATCAGGGTGTCGGCGTCGAGCCAGACCAGGAGGCCGACGCTGTAATAATCCTCGTTGCGCTGCTGGCTGAGCCAGTTCTTGGGCGCGCGCGCCGAAATGATGGGGTCATTGGTGGTATCGAGCACCGGCCGCCACTTCGACCCGGCGTAGTTGTCGTAAAGCGCCGCGGTCAGGGCCAGCGCTTCCTTCGTCATGTCCGGCGTGTACATGCCGGCACGCGCCGACAGCATATAACCCCAATACTGGGTCTGGCCCTCATAGACCCACAGCAGGCTGTTCTCCATCGGCTGGAGGAAGTCGGGCTTGTGGGAATCCGCACCCCAACGGAACTTGCCGTCCCACGAATGGGTGAATTCATGCGCCAGCAGATCGCGACCGACATATTCGTTGGCCCAGTCGGTGAAGTAGGCAGGCTCGTGGCCGTTTTCCGACGAACGGTGGTGCTCAAGGCCGATGTCGCCGAGCTCGTCCGACAGATGAAGGAGGAAATCGTAGTGGTCGTAATGCTGTGACTTGAAGAGCTTCAGGCTTTGCGACACCAGCTTGCGGTGCATGGCGACCTGCTCGTCGGTCGCCGCCAGGTCGCCCGGCTTGTCGGCGAAGACATTAAGACGCACAGGCGCCTTGCCATCCGGTGTCAGATCGATAAGCCTGTAATATTTGCCCGCAAACATCGGCGAATCAACGAAGGCGTCATAGGGCAAGGGCTTGAAGGTCACGGAGCCGTCCCCGCCTTCCGACGCCACTTCCAGCGCAGAGGCGAATCTCCAGCCCTGCGGCAACTTCAACGACAGCGCGACCGGAATACGGCTGGTGTAATAGCCCGCCGGATACATGGACAGGTTTTCCCACTGCAGGTTGGCCATGAGGTCGGTCACGACCACACGCCCCGCCGTCGTGGTCATGGGCGTCAGGAAGTCGAACTCGGCGGTCACCTCGGTCACGCCTTCGGGCACGGTGACGTGGAAGGCCGTCATTTCGACCGGGTCACGCAGCCAGGTCAGCGGCTTGCCCGCGCTTGAGAAGCGGATATTGGCGATCTTATCGGTTTGCGGGCGCGGCGCGTGCTTGCCCGGCAGCCACCGCGGCATGACCAGAACAAAATCACCGGCCTTGCTGACCGGCACGGTCTGGCGGACGCGCAGGACGCGCTGCTGGGTGTCGGTCGCGTCGACAAAGACCTTCAACGTGCCCGGAAAGGCGATGTCCTGCGACGCCGGAATGGGTTGCACGGCCGGAGCCTGGGCAAAAGCATGAGGAGAGAGGCAGGCGGCCAGCGCGGCGGCGCTGATGAAGCTGAGAAGACGCATGAAATATCCTTGGGTACGCGGTCCGGCAGGCCAGCCAAGCCCAGATTGTCACAATTGTAAAGATGGAAACAACACGCGCTTCGGTAGGCTACTTGCGGTAACTCGCCACAAGCGACTGGAAGACCGGCAGGAATTCGTCGCGCACCGCCTCTGAACGGGCGCCAAGGATAAAGACGAGATAGTATTTCACACCGTCGCGGTCGACCTCCTCGCCATAGGCGACGACCTCCCACAGGCCGTTCGTGTCCTGCGGCGCCGGGTCGAAAATGCGGCTGGGCAAAACCTGCGCGTCGGCCGTGGTGAAATCGGCGCCGGAACGGACCCTGAGGCCCGGATGGGCACGCTCGAAGGTCGCCTGGTCGTCGGCCATGAAACCCGCCACCGTCACGGCCTGCCCTTTCAGCGGCTGGGCATTGGCGTAGATGAAGACGTCGTCGCGGCCGTCCTTTGGGACCAGGAAGGCGACGTTATAAGCCTGACTCAGGCGGGTGTCCTGCGCCCACTTCGGCGGCGGCACAAGCCTGGGCCACCAGCGCAGGCACAGGCCGTCGCACTTGGGGTTGTCGAGCATGGCGGTCTTTATGATTTCGGCGGACGCGCCGACGGGCGCGGCCAACACCGCTATCCCCATCATCGCCGAAACGATCGCCCGCTTCATGCCCAAGCCCCCCGGGGCTACCCAATCCCTGCCCGTGTTCACTGTAACACAGTTACGAGGCTTGACCAGACCGTCTATTCCGGCAGGGGAATGAACTCGACCTCGTCGCCCGGGACCTTGGCGAAGCGCTGCGCCTTCCAGTCTTCCTTGGCCTTTTCGATGCGCGCCGGGTCGGACGACACGAAGTTCCAGTAAAGATGGCGTTCGCTCAACGGCTCGCCGCCAATGATGACGAAGTGCGCATCGTCCCCGGCCTGAATCCTGACCTCGATACCCGGGGCCAGGACGACCATGGTGTGAGCCGGGATGCGCAGGCGGTCGATCGTGACTTCGCCGTCGCAGACATAGAGGGCGCGCTCGGGCACGGTGTCGGGCGCTTCCACCACATGGCCGGCCTTGAGGCGGACTTCGACATAGAGGGTCTTCGCATAGGTTTTCACCGGCGACGTCAGGCCGTAGGCGCCCCCCATCATGACGCGGATGCTGGCGCCGCCATCCTCGACGCCGGGAATGGCTTCGGACGGATAGTGGTAAAAAGCAGGATCGATTTCCTCGTCGGCTTCCGGCAGGGCCAGCCACAGCTGCAGCCCGTCGAGATTGCGCTTCTGCCTCAGCGCCTCGTCCTCCTCGCGTTCGGAATGGACGATACCCCTGCCCGCCACCATCAGATTGATGTCACCGGGCGAGATGACCGAGCGCGTGCCCAGGCTGTCGCGATGCAGGATGTTGCCTTCGAACAGGTAGGTGACGGTCGCCAGGTTGATATGCGGATGCGGCCGGACATTGATGCCGATGCCCGGTTGGAAGACCGCCGGCCCCATGTGATCGAAGAATATCCACGGGCCGACCATGCGCCGCTTGGCGAACGGCAGCAGGCGGCGGACGTGGAATCCGCCCAGATCCTTTTCACGCGCCGGGATGACCATCGAAATCGAGAAAGGCAGTTCCACTTCGCTCATTCAAAGTCTCCGAGAGTTGGGTGTGGGCGATAACTTATCTGCGGCGCTTGCGGCGCGATTTTTTCTTGCTCTTGGCGGGGGCCGCGGCCTTGGGCGCCTCGTCGGCGGCAGCGGCCTGGGCCGGCGGTGCGGCCGGAGCCGTGACAGCGGCCGGCATGGGGAGCAGCTCGACCGTCTGCTTCAACGCGATGTCGCGCTGGGAGAAGCGGTCGCGCAGCGTCGCCTGGATCGTGTATATGCCCGGCTTGTCCTTCGGTTCGAAGGTCACGACCGGCACGCGGTCACGGTTGTCGAACACGCCCCTGCCCTGGCCGATACTGCCCAGCCACACCGGCAGGTCCTTGTAGTCGCTGTTGGCGTAGATGGTGCCGTCGGGCGCCAGGATCTTCAGGTCCATCGTCACCTTGCCGACCGAGTTGAGGTCGCCGGCCGGCCCGGTGAACAGCACCTTGATGGCCAGCTTGGCGCCCGGCTCCGCGCGGGCGACACGTGACAGGCTGCGATTAGCGGTCGAAGGCTTGTTGAACTCAGCCAGCTCGGTTTCGGGAATAACAACCAGTATGGCCGAAAACGGCCCGTTGCGATCAGGGAAGCCCGCTCCAGCGTCATAGCTGGTCGTCGCGGTGGAATTGGGGACGGCAATGGTCGGCGTCTGGGCCAAGGCCAGCCCCGCCATCATCCAGATGCCTGCTACGCCCGTGACGAAAAGGCTTCGCTTCATGCCCTCTTCCCCTTGCCCCTCTTTCCCCTTGAATGTGTACATCTTATGTCACGCCGCACCGCAACATGACAACAAAAAGAATCCGTGTCCGCGGGAACGAACACGGGGGACAACAAAAAAGTCCCGTGTCCGCGGGAACGGACACGGGAGAGGCACTAGGGACAGGGAATGCTTTGGTATCAGGCGGTCGTGTTGTCGGGAACCGCGTCCAGTTCACCGGACTCGCGTGCCTTTTTGCCGTAGACCATTTCGAAGATCGGCGACGCCATGACCGTGGTGATGATGGCCATCATGACCAGCATGGCGAACAGGGGCAGGCCAATAATGCCCTTCTGCAGGCCGATATTGATAATGATCAGTTCCATCAGGCCGCGCGAGTTCATCAGCGCGCCGATGCCAAGAGCCGTGCGGTTGTCTTCGCCGGTGGCGCGGGCTGCCAGGTAGCAGGCGCCGAACTTGGCGGCGACCGAGGCGGCCAGGATCGCCAGGGCGACCAGCAGCATCGACCACGAATTGACCATGTCCATGCGGGTGTTCAGGCCCGAATAGGTGAAGAACATTGGCAAAAGGACGATGACCGCGAACGGCTCGACCTTCTTCTTCAGTTCCTCGACAAACTTGCCGCGCGGCATGGCCGTGCCCAGGATGAATCCGCCGAAGATGGCGTGAATGCCGACGGCGTCCATGACGAAGGCCGCCAGGAAGAAGCAGATCATGACGATGGCCAGGACGGTGTAGCTCATCTCGCCCTTTTCCTCGACCATGCGGCCGAGCGGCGCCAGCAGCTTGGCGCCAAAGAAGATGACGAATAGCGCGAACGAAATGCCGCCGACGATGGCCAGGACGGCCACGCCCGGACCGGCGCCGAAGGTCGCCAGCACCACCGCCAGGACGCACCACGACACGGCGTCGTCGAACGCGCCGGCGGTCAGGGTCAGGGTGCCCAGCGACGAATTGCTCAGGCCGCGCTCGTGGATGATGCGCGCCAGCATCGGGAAGGCAGTCAGCGCGATACAGGCGCCCATGAACAGGGTTGCGTTGAAGCGCGAAATGCCCGGCGTGAACAGGCCAGGCACGGTCAGGAGCCACGGCGTGATCAGGATGGCCAGGGCGAACGGCGCGGCGATGCCGGCCAGCGACACGGCCATGGCGCTTGGGCCCTTGCTCTTGAAGTGGTCGGCGCGAAAGCCAGTGCCCACCATGAACATGTAGAGACCGACGCCGAACTGCGCGCCGGTATAGAGGACGTTCTTCATTTCCTTGGGGAAGATGGCGCCCTGCACTTCGGGGAGAAACAGGCCGAACAGCGATGGCCCCAGGATAACGCCCGCGATCATTTCACCAACGACCTGCGGCTGGTGCAGCAGCTTCTGGCCCAGCCAGCCGACGACACGACAGGTGACGATGATCACGGCCAGCTGCAGGAAAAAGTGGATCGAAAAATCGCTCGGCGCATAAAGCTTGGTGACGCCGTCGGGTCCCAGCGGGCCGTGCGGCGACAGAACCGTGGCGATTTCGTGAAGGGTGGCGTCCCATATATTGGGCGCCGTCGATGCGGTAATCATAGTTTCTCCCGGACTTTCAATTTCGAAAAACGGACTGTTTTCGCCGTCTTGGTCCAAGGCTAGTGTCGATATTCGCGTTATGGCAAGCGTAAATTTTCCATAAGGACGGATATCAACCTGTTTATTTTACTTAGGAAAATTTCTGTTGCACAGCGACAACACTGTAGTAATGTAGTAACAAAAATTTCGGTGGTTAATTGTAGAAATGTAGAATCGAAATGAGCACCATGACCAGTCGCGAATTCAACCAGGATGTCGGCAAGGCCAAGCGCGATGCAAGGCTCGAGCCGGTCTTCGTCACCGATCGCGGCCGGCCGACCCACGTGCTGATGAGTTTCGACGCCTTTCGCCAGATAACCGGAAGAACCGAAACGATTGTTGACCTGCTGGCCATGCCGGAGCCTGAGGCGGAAGCCGTCGATTTCGACGCGGCGCGCGGCGGCAGTTGGGACCGTCGCGAGGAAGGCTTCTAGATATTGCTCCGTTTCTCTAAAGAAACGGAGCAATATCTAGATTTTTCGTGGTCGCATGCTTGACCCAAAAACCGGTTTCCACTTTTTGGAGCACGCTCCAGCATGTATCTGCTCGACACCCCCGTCATCGCCGAACTGCGCCGCGCCAAATCTGGGCGCGCCGACGAACACGTTACGCGCTGGGCCTCGAACGTGCCCGCCCAGAACCTGTTCATCTCGGTCATGAGCCTGCTCGAACTGGAAGGCGGCATCGCCGAGGTCCAGCGCAAAGACAAGGTGCTGGGCACGGCCCTGCGCTCATGGATCGACGAAACCGTGCCGGCGGCGTTCGAAGGCCGGATCT
The DNA here is from genome assembly GCF_017875235.1 of Asticcacaulis solisilvae. Taxonomy (GTDB): domain Bacteria; phylum Pseudomonadota; class Alphaproteobacteria; order Caulobacterales; family Caulobacteraceae; genus Asticcacaulis; species Asticcacaulis solisilvae_A. The sequence goes on from NZ_JAGGMI010000003.1 coordinate 272,463, forward strand.
TAAGCGTCGATCTGGCCGTCACCAAACGGCGCGCGGGCCTGCCCTTCTCAGACGGCAAGGACCGGGACGCTTTGCTGGCAGCCACTGCCCTGACCCACGGCCTGACGCTCGTAACCCGCAGCCTGTCGGCTTACCGCTTCTCAAAAGTGAAGCTGTTCAATCCCTGGGGCTATACACCCGAGGATGAGGACGCCGAGGCCGACTGGCAGGACGTGTCGCGCAGCGGCCCGCTGTGGCTGAAGAATCTCTTCCTGCGTTTTTAAGGCGCCTTTTCGGCATCGGCCTTTTCAGCGTCGAGTATCTCGTCGTCGTCATCGTGCACGACCACGACGCCGTCGTCAGGCATGGTGTCGGAACGAATGTCGATGGCGGCGCCCGCGGCGTCACGCGGAACAGGCTCGATATCGACCGGCATGCCGCGTAGATCGCCGTTGTAGCCGTCTTTCCGGAAGGTGCGCGCCTGGCGTTCGCCCTGTTGTCCGTCGCCGGACCTGTCCGCGGGCGTTGATTTCAGATCGTCCATATGCGCCTCCATTGCTGCGTCGGCGCAAGCCTAATCTTTGGCGAATAAGATGAAGCTACAGGACTTCCGGCATCTCGTAAGACGGCGGTAAGGCAAAAAAAAGCCGCGCATTGCGGCGCGGCGAGTTTTACAGGGAGGAAACGCCCAGGAAGGGCAATCAGCGCGAAAGCGCCGAACAGGTCCAATATATGCTGCATCGCAGCAAAATTCAAAGTCTTTTGGCGTCTTTGTTTTCAACTCACGTTACAATCGTCGGACAATAATGTGAGCGCTCACGCCACGGGCCAGCGGCGCGACAGGAGATCGCGCATGCCGCCCATAGACGGCAGGCCGAAGCGCAGACGAACGCGCCGCTGTGGCGCGGGCCGCCGTATCAGTGACAGCAGGGCGACGTTCTGCCGGACCACCATGACCGGCGACAGGACGCGAAAGACGTCCGCCGTCATCGTCAGCTCGGCCAGCAGGCCGCGCCAGGCGCCGACCTTCTGCGCTTTGCGGATATTGAAGACACCGGGCCAGTCGACCACCGCGACGGGCAGACGCGCCTCGGTGATCAGGTTGTTGATGAAGACTTCGCCGCCCCAGCGCGGCAGGCGTGTCATACGGTCCAGGTGCGGCCTGACCAGCGCGGCCGGGATGAGCCGCTCGCCCGACACGAAGTCGAGGCCAAGAGTCCGGTAAAGCGCCAGGCTGTTGGCGCGCAGGCTGATGCTGACCTCGGCCTTCCCCTCCCTGACCGGCGCGGCCAGGGCGAAGATGTCCGCCGCCGTCAGCCCGGCCAGATCGGCATCGAGGAGCATGAAATAATCGCCTTTGGCCGCCGCCATGCCCTGACTGAGCGCATAGGTCTTGCCGCGATTGGCGGAATAGGAGATGAGCGTCACCTCCGGAAACGTCCGCGCCAGATCGGCGGTGCCGTCGGTCGAGCCGTCATTGACGACGATGACTTCGGACAGCAGCGGATGGCCGTCGACGGCCTTGAGAATATTGGCGATCTTGTCCGCTTCGTTATAGGCGCAGATGATGCAGGAAATGTTTCCCGCCGGAATGCCGGGGTCCTGACCTTGCATGTCGCTCATTGGAATGCCGTTGCGCTGTTGGCCTCCGCCGACATTCGGTTAACGCGCTACAACTGCGCAATGTGGACGCATGGCGTGGCGTGTCAGTTTCCTGTAAGGACGGGGCACGCCTACCCACTTCTTATGCCCGCCCTGCCCTTCCTTATCGACATCGACATGGCCAAACGCGCAGAAACTCGGCTTCGCAGCAAAGGAGGCCGTCATGGCTGAGCAGGAACCGGTCAATACCCAGGACATCGATCGCGCCCGGGCGCTGAAGCAGAGGGTCGCGGACGGATTGGGCGACGGCGCATCACTGGTCCGCACGCCCGAGGAAGCGCGCAAGGCCGCCCTGATCCACAAGATCGAAAACGGCGGCTGATTAAGAGTTAATGCGAGGTCGCCAGCACTACGCCGACCAGCACGGCGGCGTAATGCGTTGCGGCGCCGGCCAGGACGTGACCGTGCCAGATGGCACGGCGAAACTTGAGCCGCTTCATCATATAGAAGATGGTGCCGACGCTGTAGACCACGCCACCCGCCGCCAGCAGAATCATGGCCGGCAGGGGCACTTCGCGGACCATCGGGCGGATGGCGACGATGATCAGCCAGCCCAGCACGAGATAAAGCGGTATCCAGAAGACCTTGCCGAGGCCTGGCAGCAGCAGCTTGCCCAGCATGCCGAGGCCGGCCAGCGACCAGACGGCGATGCTCATGCCCCATGCCCAGCCGCCCGTTAAGGCTTGGGTGGTGAATGGCGTATAGGAAGCAGCAATCATCAGAAAGATGCCGGCGTGATCGAGGCGCCGCAGAAAGGGCTGCCAACTCGGCTTGGCGAAGTTATAGGCCATCGAGAAGGCCAGCATGGCGATGAAACCCACCGCATAGACCGTTACCGCCGCGACCTGACCCAGCAGGCCTTGGCTGACCGCAAGTCCAAGCGCCAGGCCACCACCGAACAGGGCCAGGGCGAGACCCACGATATGCACGACAAGGTCAGCATAGCGCGCGCCAAGGGACGGATAATGGGCGGGAGCTTCGGTCATGCCGCCAATATAGTCTCGCGCGACAGAAAACCAATTCAACTTACGTGAGCGTCAAGTAACAAAAATGTCCGTAAGGGAAGGCTTGTTATCCGCATCAGGACGCCGGCAAGGTGAAGCACGCTAAATGCCGTTATTGTCACATTTGATCACAAATGACGCAAAAGGGTCACAATAGATCAAATTTGTACGATTATTATTGCGCGTAACAAGGTTGTCTGACAAAATTTACCGTACGAAATGCAGCGACTCGCCGGCCTCGCCTGCCTTTCACGCGCTACCCAAGCGCCGCGTCCGCGCCGGCGGCAATATATAAAGTCAGGGAAGACAATGACCAGGAAACACCTACTCTCGAAGAGAGCGCATCTGTGCGCGACAACGGCGGCGGCCGTTCTTCTCACTGCCATGGCGGGCGCGGCCTTCGCGCAGGACGCCGCCCCTGCGGCTGAACCGGCCGCCGGTGACGACAGCCAGGTTGTGGTTGTCCGCGGCTTCCGGGGCAGCCTGCAGAGCGCCCTGGCGATCAAGAAGCGCAGCGCCGGCACCGTCGACTCGATCCTTGGCGAAGACATCGGCAAGTTTCCTGACAGCAACCTGGCCGAATCGATGCAGCGCATCCCCGGCGTCACCCTGTCGCGCGGCGACGGCGGCGAAGGCCGCAACATCTCGGTGCGCGGCCTCAGCGCGCAATTTACCCGCGTCCGCCTGAACGGCCTGGAGGGCGCATCGCAGACCGGTTCGTCCGACATCTATGGCGCCGGCAACAGCGGCCGCAGCTTCGACTTCAGCGCCTTCCCGACGGATATCTTCTCGTCCCTGTCGGCGCGCAAGACGGCCTCGGCCGATGTCGAGGAAGGCAGCCTGGGCGCCACGGTCGACCTGCGCGCGCCGCGTCCGTTCGATTTCCGCCAGAAGACCCTGTTCTCGGTCACCGCACGCGGCGTCTATAACGAAATTTCCAAGTCGATCGATCCCCGCGTCTCGCTGGTCACCGGCTGGAAGTCGGACGACGGCATCTTCGGCGTCGTCGGCTCGCTGTCCTATGCCGACCGCAACCTGCGCGAAGTCGGGTACTCGGCCGTCGATATTCTGTCGACAAACGCGAACGGCTATAATGCCATCCGCCGGGACGCGGCCGGGAACCCGGTCGTTGTCGGCACCACCGTCCAACGCGAAATCCAGCCCTTCTGTACGCCTATCGGCTGGGTGTCGCCGACCGGCGGCGCATCAATCAGCCCCGATCCGGCGGACCACGCCGCGGCTGGCGCCAGCTCGACCATGTGCTCGACCAATAATCCGCGCACCGGCACCATTGCCGCCTACAACACGATCTACAATCTGCGCCGCGCCGATCCTGCCTTTGCCAATGTACCGGGATCCGGCGCATTCCTGCCCCGCATTCCGCGATACGTGAATTCCGAACAGGACTCGCAACGTTTCGGCGGCACGCTGAGCCTGCAATGGAAGACGGATGCGACCAATATCGCGGTCGATTATATCTATTCGCAGTTCGAAGTTGAGCGCCGTGACAACTATATAGCCGGACTGTCGTTCGCGCGTTCGATCACGAACCTGGGCCAGCCGATGGTGTCGGTGAAGGATATCGAGTTCGACTCGAACGGTTCGCTTGTCTATGGCCTGTTCGATGGCGTCGACATCCGTTCGGAAGGCCTGGTCGATCAGTTCACGACCACCTACAACCAGGTCAGCGTCAGCGCCACGCACCGCTTCAACGACCGGTTCGAACTGTCGGGCTACTTCGGCACGTCCAAGTCCGTCCGCGACGACCCCATGCGTCTGCAGACCTTCCTCGACATCATCGACGCCGACAATTTCTCGATTGACTTCCGGGGCGGCGAGACCACGCCGGTTATCAATTTCGGCGTGGACGTTTCCAACCCGGCCAACTTCTCCTACGCACCGGGTGTGACGCAGGGCGGCCTTACGACGGTTCTCGGCGGCTTCTCGTTGCAGGGCAAGCCCGCGAACAACACGACGACCAACGACACGGTCAACCTGGATGCGAAGTGGACATGGAGCGATGAACTCCGCCTCAAGGTCGGCGTCCAGTCGCGCGTCATCGACTTCCAGTCCTACAACCTGAGCCCGACGCCCGCGACGAACGCGTTCAAGCCGCTGCCGGCAGGTACGGCGCTGTCCAGCATTACCACCCAGATCGAAGGCCTGGATGATCTCTGGGGCCAGGGCGCGCCGGCAAGCTGGGTCGCCATCGACTCGGCCAAGTGGCGCGAACTCGTCAACTTCGACAGCTTCACCTATTGCGGTGTCGAATGCGGCGCGGCCAAGTCCCAGATCAAGGAAACGACGCGCAGCGCCTATGTCATGGCCGAGTTCGACACCGAGCGCCTGCCCGTACCCATCCGTGGCGACGTCGGTTTCCGTTACTTCAAGACCGACCAGGTCGCCGTCGGGCACATCGCCGTGGCAACGCCGGGCGGCCCTTACGCCCAGGGCGGCAAGCGCAACGTGGTGGAACGGTCCTATGACGATATCCTGCCGTCCGCCAACGTGGTCCTGGAGTTCACGCCGAACCTCCTGGGACGTGTCTCGGCCGCCAAGGTCATGTCGCGTCCGGAACTGGGCAACCTGATCCCGTCCTCGGGCATCACGGCCACGACCCGCACCGGCAACGTCAACAACCCGTTCCTGGATCCGATCAAGGCCAAAACCTTCGACGCCGGCCTGGAATGGTATTTCCGCCCGGGTTCGGTCGTCTCGATCGGCTACTTCTACAAGGACATCGAATCTTACATCCAGCGCAAGACGGAGCAGGTTCCCTACCGCGATCTGGGCCTGCCGGACTCGCTGCTGGACGGCACGAATACCTCGCCGACCGAAATCTTCACCGTCGGCCGCTTCCAGAATACGCCTGGCGGCCCGCTGAAGGGCGTTGAGCTCAACCTCCAGGCCGAACTGGACTTCCTTCCCGGTTTCTGGAGCAAGTTCGGTGTCCTCGGCAACTACACCCACGTCGAGTCCGAAATCGAGTACCTGTTGAGCGCGACCACGACGACCACGGCGGACCTAATCGGCCTGTCACGGGATTCGGCCTCCGGCACTCTTTACTGGGAAGACGACACGTTCAGCATCCGCACGACCGCGAACTACCGCAGCAAGTACATCCGCGGCATCCCGGCCTCTCCGGGTTCGGACCTGCAGGGCAATGACGAGACCCTGTATGTCGACCTGTCGGCCTCGTGGAACCTCAGCGACCGCCTGAAGCTGATCCTCGAAGCGCAGAACCTGACTGACGAACAGAACCGCCTGTTCATCGACAGCGTCCGCGAAGACACCCTCTTCGAACTGCGCAACGGCCGGACCATCACCTTCGGCGTCAACTACAAGTACTAAGCCTACCTGACATTCCAGATCTTACTTTAAGGCCGCTCCGCAAGGGGCGGTCTTTTTCTTTTTGTGCACGCATTCTATCCAAAAACCGCTGCGCACTTTTGGAATGCGCTTTTAGCTTGACCAACTCATAACTCACGAGTTATACGTCAACTCATAACCGAGGAGTTATGAGTTTGATCCCGTCTGGACCGGATATCCTGTTCCGCACGCTCGGGGACCCCACCCGGCGCGCTATCTTCGAACGGTTGTGTCGTAACGGAGAGCAGACAGTCGCCGCCCTGACGGCCCAGGCCGGCGTGTCGCAGCCGGCCGTCTCGAAACACCTCGGTGTGCTCAAGGAAGCCGGACTGGTGCGCGATCGCCAGGAAGGCCGCCAGACCCATTACAGCGCCCTGCCCGGCGCGCTCTTACCGCTCACCGACTGGGCGCAACAAATGACCGGTTTCTGGGAGCGCCGCTTCGACGACCTGGATGACCTGCTGAAAAGGATGGACCAATGAACAACGGAATACGTCAATTCCACCGCTGGGTGTCGATCGTCTTCACCCTGACCGTCATCGCCAATTTCGTGGTGATGGGTTTTGGCCACCAGATCATGTGGGTGACCTACGCGCCCCTGCCGCCCCTCTTCCTGCTGCTGTTCACAGGGCTCTACATGTTCGCCCTGCCCTATTTCACCAAGAGCCGGGCGGCACAATGAGCAAGCCCGTACTCCTGTCCGGTGGTAACCCGCAGATCGCCAAGGGCTATGGCGACGCGCCGGTTAAGGCCTACATCGCCGCCATGCCTGAGTGGAAACGCGATATCGGCCGCCGCATGGACGCGATCATCGCGGATGTGGTCCCCGACGTGAAAAAGGCGGTCAAATGGAACACGCCGTTCTACGGCCTCGAGGACGACCTGTGGTTCGCCTCGTTTCATTGCTTCACCAAATACATCAAGGTGACATTTTTCCAGGGTGCGTCGCTGGAACCGGCCCCTAAGGGCAAGTCGAAATACCCGGCGGTCCGCTATTACGATATCCACGAAGGCCAGTTCGACGAAAAGCAATTCGCCGACTGGATCAAACAGGCCAGCCAATTGCCTGGCGAAAAGATGTGAGGCCAAGCCATGAAGAAACCTGTTCCCGGCCGTGACCACCTGAGTGTTCCGGAAAAGATCGACGCGGCCATCGCCGACCTGCCCGACTGGCGCGGCGAGACCCTGGCGCGGGTGCGCGCCCTTATCCACGAGGCCGATCCCGAGGTGGTCGAGGAGTGGAAATGGGGCATTCCGGTCTGGTCGCACGACGGCATCCTCTGCACCGGCGAGACCTACAAGGCCGCCGTCAAGGCCACCTTCCCCAAGGGGGCTTCGCTCGACGATCCATCTGGTCTGTTCAATTCCAGCCTGGAAGGCAACGCCCGCCGCGCCATCGACTTCAAACAGGGTGAAACCATCGACACCGACGCCTTCAAGGCTCTGATCCGTGCCGCGGTGGCGCTGAATGCCGCCACGCCCGCCGCCAAAAAGAAAAGCAAATGACCGAAACCCGCACCGTCACCGTCGAACGCGAATTCCCGCATCCTCCGGAAAGGTTGTGGCGCGCCCTCACCCAACCGCACCTGATGGAGGAATGGCTGATGAAAAACGACTTCCAACCGACTGTCGGCCACCGTTTCAACCTGCGCGGCGACTGGGGCGGCGTACTGGACTGCGAGGTCCTGACACTGGAGCCGGGCAAGGCCCTGTCCTACACCTGGAACTACGTCCACGACGACCCGGCTTATAATCTCGACAGCGTGGTGACCTTTACGCTGACACCGACGGCGACCGGCACGCACCTGCGCGTCGAGCAGGCCGGCTTCCGGCCCAATCAACGTCAAGCCTTCGGCGGCGCCCTGCAGGGCTGGCACCAAAAGCTCGAAAAACTGGAGGAGATCGCGGCGCGCGACGACTAAACGGTACTGCGCCCACAGTTCTTATCTGGGGCCAAATCCATAAATTACAAGAATTGCTCGCGCAAATTCTTTCCCTTAAATAACAATGCCTTACGACACATCGCATTGTTCCTTACAGGGAGACGAAAATGGGTGAGCACGCGGTACTGATCGCTGGCGCCGGGCCAACAGGCCTGATGCTGGCGGGCGAACTGGCCTTGGGCGGCATCGACGTCGCCATTGTCGAGCGCCGTCCCGACCAGACGCTTGTCGGCGCGCGTGCCGGGGGCCTAAGCGCCCGCACGCTCGAAGTGCTCGACCAGCGCGGCATCGTTGATCGTTTCCTGGGCGAAGGCCAGGTCGCCCAGGTCACCGGCTTTGCCGTCACGCGCCTCGATATCAGCGATTTTCCGACACGGCACAATTACGGGCTGGCGCTCAGGCAAAAGCATATCGAGCGTATTCTCGCCGGCTGGGTCGATGAGCTTAAGGTGCCGGTCTATCGCGGCCGCGACATCACAGGGTTTACACAGGACGACACCGGCGTCACCGTCACCCTGGGCGATGGCGGGTCTTTGCGCGCCCGTTATCTCGTCGGCTGCGACGGCGGCCGCAGCGTGATCCGGAAAATTGCCGGCATCGCCTTTCCCGGCTGGGAGGCGACGGTCAGCAACATCCTGGCCGAGGCCGAAATGCGCGAAGAGCCGCCGCTCGGCATCCACCGCACGGCCTTTGGGATGCACGCCTTCGGCCGGGAAGACTATGAAATCCGCGACGGAAAGATCATCTTCGCCACGGAAGGCCCTGTCGGCATCATGGTGACCGAAAGGACGCCGGGCGCCATGACCGAGCCTACGCTCGAAGACCTGCGCGCGGCCCTGGTCGCCGCCTGCGGCACCGACTACGGCATCCATAACCTGACCTGGATTTCCCGCTTCACCGACATGTCGCGCCAGGCGGAGACCTATCGCCAGGGCCGGGTCCTGCTGGCCGGCGACGCGGCGCACATCCATTCCCCGGTGGGTGGCCAGGGCCTCAATACCGGCGTGCAGGACGCGGTCAATCTGGGCTGGAAGCTGGCGCAGGTAGTCAAAGGCATCTCGCCCGACAGCCTGCTCGACACCTATCACGCCGAACGCCATCCGGTGGCGGCCCGCGTGCTGCGCACGACGATGGCGCAGGTCGCATTGCAACGAACCGATGACCGCACCGAGGCGCTGCGCGATATCGTAACGGAATGGCTCGGCATGGACGAGCTTCGCAAGCAAGTGGCCGCCGAAATGTCGGGCTTGGGCATCCGCTACGACCTTGGTGAAGGCCACCCCCTGCTCGGCCGGCGCATGCCCGATCTCGACCTTGCCACATCGGAAGGCCCCGCGCGCGTCTACACCCTACTGCATAAGGCGCAACCCGTGCTGCTGGATTTGGGCGGGACGGATGGCGTGGACATCACGCCGTGGTCCGATCGCGTCCAGCACGTTCGCGCGAGCCACGACGGACCATGGGAATTGCCGGCGATCGGAGTCGTCACAACGCCGTGCGCCGTGCTGATCCGGCCAGACGGCCATGTGGCCTGGGTTGGCAATGGAACGCAGGATGGCCTTCAGGCGGCCCTAACGACTTGGTGTGGCGCGCCCGGTTAGGCCGCCATGCGGTGCCAGACTTCCTGGTCGACCATGGACGTGCTCAGCATGCCGGCCATCTGCTGCTGGTACAGGGCGCCGACATCATCGGGATTGATCGACTTGAAATCGGCGTCGACATTGTTCGGATTGCCGTCGGCCTGCATCACGAAGAACTGGGCGGCGTTGATGCGCGGCATCTTGAGATGGATCAGAAGCGCCAGGCGGCGGGCACGCTCCGGATTGCGCTTATGAACCTGCGGATCTTCGGCGAACATCTCGCGGCCCAGCAACGCGATATAGTCCGGGCTGAGGGCCGAAAAGCGCTCGGCATCCAGCGGCTGGATCATGCGGTTGGAGTCGATATCGAAGATGTGGTCGTTAAGAAGGAAGTACAAAAGCAAGCACCCTGAAAGCGTGAACAGGACGCCACACTGACACAAAGGGTTGTGGATTCCGTCAAGGAAGAGGGTTAACCGGCGTTGACCGTGTTATGCCCTAAACCACGGGTTCGGTCAGGTGATGCCGGCCTTCGGCGTCCTCGATCTCGACCACCCACAGGTCCGGGTCGTATTTGACCTGGCGCGCGATCCAGGCGTCGATGTCCGGCTCGTTCAGCGTCTCGACCGGCCGCATCCACTTGGTGCCGCCCTCCTCGCCTTCGCCGGTCTGGACCTCGCGCAGCACATAGGCGTCACGCGTGCGCAGGTTCAGCACCTTGACCAACACGGCGCCGAACTGCGGATGGCCCTTGCGCGCGATGAAGGCGAACGATCCGGCCTGTTCGACCCGGCGCGTCAGGGCGCTGACCCAGATGTCGGACGACAGCAGCATCAGGTCACGCCATTGCCGAGATGGCGCTCAGTTCCTCGAGGTCGAGGTCGCGTTCCAGTTCATGCAGCGTCTCGTCGTCGATCTCACCCGCACGATGCAGGCGGATCAGTTCGGCCCGGCCCGCGGCCACGGCCGCCAGCACCAGGTCGAAATGGGCGTGCAGCATTGGCCGGTGCGCGTCTTCCTCGGCGGCGTACTTCTGCGACATGGTCGCCTTGCGCTGATAGCGCTCCAGCAGGCGCGGATGGATCAGCTCACCCTTGTCGTCATAGGCGCGGGCTTCGATGATCTGAAACTGGACCTGCGCCATGGACGCTTCGGCCTCGCTCATGGTCAGGCGCGGCGCTTCGCTCTCGGCTTCGCGCAAACCTGCCCAGCGGATCACGCTGCCCAGGCTCATGCCCTGGATCAGCACGGTGGCCAGGATGACGGCGAAGGCCGCCACCAGCATGAAGTCGCGGCCGGGAAAGGTCGCGGGCACGCTCAGCGCCACAGCCAGGGTCACCACGCCGCGCATCCCGGCCCAACTGAGGACCGTCGAACATTTCGGCCCCAGCGGCGCATAGCGCTTTATCCCTGCTGCGCGGATCGCCCAGGTCACGGCATCGGCGCCGAACACCCAGGCGAAGCGCGCCAGCGTCATGGCCGCGATGATCACCACGATCGGCACGGCCATGGTGTTGATGATCACGCCAAACCCGCCGGCGCGGTCGACGACATCGCGCAACGAAGAGCCGATCAGCAGGAAGACGGCCGCCTCCATCAGGAAGATCATGACCTGCCAGAAGGAGGTGCCGCGCATCCGGACCGCCGCCGAAAAGACCGTGTGCTGGTACCAACCGCAGATCAGACCGGTCGTCACCGTGGCGATAACGCCCGAGACATGGAACATTTCGGCCAGCAGATAAGAGGCCCACGGCGCCAGGATCGAGGCCGCGATCATCAGGTAGTCGTCACCGAGACGCTTGACCAGCAAGACCCAGGCGGCGGCGATGACCACACCGGCGATGGCGCCGCCCGCGGCCAGCAAGGCAAAGCTTCCGGCCGCATCGACGGCGCTGAACGCTCCGGTCACGCCGGCGGCGATGGCGAAGCGGAACAGGACCAGGCCGGTGGCGTCATTGAACAGGCTTTCGCCTTCGAGCAGGATCGACAGGCGGCGCGGCAGCTTGACGGTCTGCAGGATGGCGCGTGCCGACACGGCGTCCGGCGGCGAGACAATGGCGCCTAGAGCCGCGCAGGCCGCCCACGGCAGGGACGGTATGAGCATGTGCGTCACCACCGCCACGACGACGGTCGTGAAGATCACCGCTCCGACCGACAGCGAGATGATGCCGATCATGTGCCGCTTGAGCTGTGAAATGGCGATGAACCACGCTCCGTCCATCAATAGCGGCGGCAGGAAGATGACCAGCACCAGTTCCGGATTGAGCGAGATCACCGGCAGTCCTGGTACGAAGGCCAGGACTGCCCCGCCGGTCAGCAAAGCCACCGCCGGGGGCAGTTTCAGTTTGTGCGCGGCGTAATGCAGGGCGATGATCGCCAGCAGCATCGCTATGACCAGTTCGAAGGTCTCAGTCGGTTCCATGCGTCGCGTCCCGGATTCGCTTGAGCCATTACCGTAGCGACCGGGGAACGCCTGTCAACAAACCGGCTAGTTAGCCGTGGCCGCCGGTTTGCCGGAGAACGCCGAGGCAATAAATGCATCCATGGCCTTGAGGATCATCAGCCTCTGTTCGGCATTCCTTGGGCTGTGCGGCATGAACTTCACCGGCAGGTAGGTAACGGCCTTGCCGGCCTTGGTCATGGCGTCCCTCATCCGCTCGCTCTGCCTGTAGCTGATGATGGGATCTGCCTCGCCATGGATCAGAAGCAGCGGCGCCTTGATGGCCTCGACGTGATTGATCGGCGACGTGGCGTGGATGGTTTTCGCGTCCATCAGCGGCTGGCCGATCACCTCACGCCAGTATTCGATGCCGTAACCACCCCACCAGAAATCGTTGGCGGCTTCGAGTTGCTGGGCCAGGTCCGAAATGCCGGCGCCCGACACCCCGCAGGCATAGGTGTCCGGCATAAAGGCCAGCGACGCCTGGGCTAGATACCCGCCCCACGACCAGCCGACGACACAGACCTTTGCTGAATCGATCATGCCCTGGGCCTTCAGGTAGCGGACGCCGTCCTCCAGGTCCGTCGTCATCTTGTCGAGGTTCTTGTTGCCGGCGCGTTGGAAGGCGTCGCCAAAGCCGGCCGATCCCCGGTACTGCGGCTGAAGCACGACATAGCCGCGCGACGCCAGGTACTGCGCCTCGTAACCGAAGCCGTAGACGTCGCGCGCCGCCGGCCCGCCGTGCGGCAGGACGATAAGCGGGGCATTGGCCGGCGTGTCCTTGCGCCTGGTGACGTAGGCCGGAATGTCCAAACCATCGCGCGCCTTGTAAGTCACATAGGACATTTCAGCCAAAGGCTGGCCTTCCAGCTCAGGATAGTTGACCTCGACCTGGGACAGGTCCTTGGCTTCGGCATCGTAGTAGTAATAGCTGTCAGGCGCGTCCGGCGCCGACACCATCAGGACGACATCCTTTTCGTCCTGCGATACGTCGACCACCGTGACCGTCGCCTGGGGAAAGGCCTTCTGGACGCCGGCCGTGATCTTCAGCCGGTAGGGATCTATCCATTCGGTGTGGACGCGGTCGGTTACCGTCGTAATCCCTATCACGCGCCCCAGCCTGTCGAAGACGATATCCAGGTCCTTGTTGGCGACCGTACGAAAAAGCGTCTTCTGGGACGATGCGAAATCATATTTGTAGATCGACCCCACGCCCTTGCTGTAGTCGAATTCGCTCCAGTAAAGCGCGTTTTCGAATTCGGAATAGTCGCAGTTGACGTAGTAGACCTTGTCCTGCTTCGGCAGTTTCAGCGTCTGCACCTTACCGCCCGGTTCGGCGCGGTAGCGGAATATCATGCTTTCCGCTCCGTAGCTGACCTTGCCGTCCGGCGCGTCAGCCGACATCCGTTCCCGCCCCTTGCTGTCGAAGAAATGCAGGCTGCCGTCAAGCAGGACCGGCCCGACCTTCCACTTGCCGGTCCGGACCTCGGTCAGGTAGGTGGTCTTGCCGCCGAAAGTAATGACATAGGGTTCCGGCCCGTCCACAAAGCGAATGATCGGCATTAAGTCGGCGGCTTCGATCTTGTCGCCGCCGCGCGCCAGCAACGGCCGGACGTATTTCGCATCCCTGGTCACGACCATAGGCGAATAGTCCATGACCCGGACATAGGTGTTTTGTTCCTGCTCCTTGGACTTTACGTAAACCGCCAGATAATCGTTGTTGATCCAGTCGACGCCTTCCAGGTTGATAACGCCACCGGACATGGTCTTCTCGGTTTCGTCCGCCAGGTCGAGAATGACGACCTCGTTGCCGCGCACCCAGGCCAGATGGGTTCCGTCCGGCGAAATCTGCGGCCTGCTGGCATAGTCGTCGCGCGTAAACCACTCGGGCTTGAGGCCGTCGGCTGGCGTTTCCGCCGCCTCGCCAACAGATAACATGGCGAATGCCGCGCATATGGCGATGAAAACCGGACGGCCCAGCATTGTCCCCTCCCCGAAGCCCTGCGGGCAGACTATCTCTGTATGACGTATTTTTCAATATTCACGCGGCCTTAACCGTGTCTGCTCACGGCCTCTCAACCCTGTTGGCTTATAACTCCCTTATCAATTTCCGAGCAGAAGGCGCGAATGGAACGAATGCGGGGCATGAGGCTGGGCGCGCTGATCAGCGCAGCGCTTCTCTGCGCTATCACGTCTTTTAGCCCCGCTGGCGCCGGTTCCGATGACGCGACCACCACCGCCGTCAAGCGTTACTTCCTGGCCGAGGCCAATGCTCGTTGCCAGTTGCTCGACGGCGCGACCGCCATGGCCGTGACCTCGGGCTATGTTCAGGCGCGCAACGCCCTGATCCGCTCGACCGGCGGCATGCAGAGCCTGACGCCCTATCTCGGCCAGGCCCGCGCCGCCGCGCAATCCGTCGCCTGCGACGCACCACAACTGCTCAACGAAGCCGCCGCTGCCGCCAATGCCTATCGCGCCTTCGCCACCCAGACGCGCCTGAGCCTGCCCGGCGCGCACGCCGAATGGATCGGTACCCGCGCGCACGGCACCGAGCCTGGCTGGCGGCTGGCGCAATACCAGTCAAACGCCGACGCCGACCTGGCGCTGGGGTTATACGGCACGCTCAGTGACAATCGCTTTACCGTCATGGCCGATTTTCATGACGGCGAAAAGCCTTACGCCGCCCGCCTGATCGTCCGCGACCCGCAGGTTGCACAGAACGGCCTGATCGGCCGCGCCACGGGGTCATTGAGCGATACCATTCCGCTCGGCTTTGGGTCGGGGGTGCGGACCTTCCTAGCCAGCGACAGCCAGGAGACCGAGGCCGAGATCAAGCCGCGCGTCAGGGCCAACCTGATCGGCGTCTCCGCCAGCGGCGACTATGTCGGCGACCAGGGCCCGGTGGCGGTCAAGCGCTTCGATTTCCCGAGCCGCGCCTGGCGGGCCATCGCCCCGCTCGATCCGCGCGAGGACATCGTCATCGCCTTCGATTTCCGTGACGGTACCCAATATGCGCGCTTCGAAGTCGGCGACTTCATCACCGGCCTCGGCTATGTCCGCATGCCGTCGGTGTACGGAAAATCGTTGTAGGACTTAGCTCTTCGGCGGCCGCACGACGAAATCGCCGAAATGCCGCAGAACTTCCGGAGTGGCATTGTAATCGGCCAGCGGATCCGCCGCGCGGACCAACGGCGCCTGAGGGGATTCCTGCGCCTGAGCGGTAACCGGCTCGGCCTCGGGCAATTCCAGCAATAGCTGCTGCGCCACCACCGGCAGACGCACCGTCACCGTCGTGCCTTCCCCGACGTCCGAATGTATCGACACCTCACCGCCGTGCAGATGCGTCATCGCCTTGACGATCGACAGGCCAAGGCCTGTGCCCTGAGCCTTCATGTCGGCCGCTCCCGCCTGCTCATACGGCAGGCCCATGCGGTGCAGATCATCCGGCGCGATGCCGATGCCGGTATCAGCCACGATCAGCGTCACAGCCTCCTCACCCGGCTCCAACGTCAGGCGAACGTCACCGCCGCGCGGCGTGAACTTGACGGCGTTCGACAGCAGGTTCAGCGCGATCTGTTTGATGGCGCGCTTGTCGGCGGTCACCGGCACACTCTGTTGCGGCAGCTGACTGAAAATCTCGATGCCCTTGTCGTGCGCCTGGCCGCGCATCAGGCGCAGGGCCTGCGATACCGGTTCGCGGACGTCGAAGGTTTCCAGCTGCAGTTCGTACTTCTGGGCCTCGATCTTCGACATGTCGAGCACGTCATTGATCATGTCGAGAACGTGCTGGCCCGACTCCCAGATCAGCTGGGCATATTCGGCGTATTTCGTCGGCATGGGGCCGAACATTTGCAGGCGCATGATGTCGGAAAAGCCGATGACGGCGTTCAGCGGCGTGCGCAGTTCGTGGCTCATGCTGGCCAGGAAGCGCGTCTTGCCGTGGCTGGAAGTCTCGGCCTCGGCGCGCGCCGCCTCCAACGCGGCTTCGCGCGCGTGCTGCAAGGACCCGTCGTGCAGGACGCCGTAGAGCCGGTCGTCGGACGCCCGGCGCAGCGACAGCAGCAGGTAGTGATCGAGCGCTGCGTGCGGCATGAAACCGACATCGGCCCTCCCCCGGGTCAGGGCGGTTTCAATGGCGGCAATGACCGCGGGCCGGTCGGGAACATGGACCGCGCCGGTCAGGCCGTTCTGCATCAGCTGGTTGAGGTCCAGTCCCGGTGGCGCCTCGCCATAGGCCGACTGGACGCGCCCCGCCTCATCCAGGCTCAGGACCAGGTGCGGCTGTTCGGTCAGGACCTTGAGCAGGCGGGCCCGCGCCTCCTCGCTGTCGACGGCGCGTTCGGTGCGCACCCTGAGCGCCGGCAGCAGGCCAAGGCTCAGCGCCGCCAGGGTCAGGAGGACGGCGATCAGCGACAGCCAGAAGCCTTCCTGTTCGTCGGGCATGTGCACGGCGCCGGACAGACTGACCAGGGCCGAGAAAAGCCCGGCCATCAGCGACAGCGCCACACCCAGCGAAATCAGCGAACGCTGGTTGAGGACGATCGCCGCCGCCATCGGCATGGCGACCCAGATGGCCAGCGGCCCGGCGATACCGCCGGTGATGGATACTGCGGTCAGCGAAGCCAGGCTCCAGCCCCAGACCAGCACCCGCCTCATCAGAGGCGTATCGCGGTTCAGCAGCGCTATGGCACCGATGCCGGGAAAGGTCATGACGACGACCGCCGCCAGCACGAACAGTGATGCCGGCAGGAACAGGAGCCCGACCAGGCCCAGCAGCAGGCAGCCCGACCAGCCGAGATGCCAGGCGATAACGGCCGCGCCCACGCCTCCGCCTTCGGGGCGGAATGCGCTCGAATCGTTCGAGAAATAGGACTTTAGCGGCAAGCGGAAAACTCTGTTCGTTGGCAAACCCTTGTATTTTAGCCGGATTCCGTCCCGTTACGAAACTTATCGCGCCTTAAGGGAGAAATACCGGCGGTAATCGCTGAAACAGTACGATTCGGGATACAGCCACAGGCTGTGAATACCATGGACAGCCGCCAGCCGCCGCACACAATTTACACCTGATTTGGCCGTAATTCAGTTCAGGGCCGCAAACGACTGATACTTGCCCCCTTTAGTACCAAAAAGGCGTTATATCGCAGTGGCTTCGGACAGCCTTCCACATATCGCGCTTTATCCCAATACCGTCACAGCCCGGACGGAACTGTTCCATTATGGCAAAAGTTAGCCCGCATTGGGTCAAACCACATCGCTCTCTTATAAGTTTCGGCGCATCAATCAGGGGCTCTGCAAGGCAAGCCTGCTGGCGGACGGGTTCCATTACCTCCCGGCAATCCCGAATCCGTCCGCCCTATGCGCCAGAATGGTACAGACATGCCGTGCAGAACGGGGAAAATGCCGCGAAACAAGGCGGCCGTGGTGCTGATGACAGATATCAGCATATGTATTGTTCAGGGCTGGAAACGTGAAAATGGCGTCAATTGTCGAAACCACTCAGGTCGTAGCTGTACTGGCACTCCTGCCGATTATCCTGGTGTGCCTGCTGATTATGGAACCCTTTGACCACATCCGCTTCCGGATGCCCAAATGGCCCCGGGTGCGCGTGACGCGGCAAAAGGCCACTCGGACCCGTCCGGCGCTTGAGTCCGAACTGGCGTAGAACTTGCTGTGCTTCCGCGCATAACCGTGGAGGAAACAGAAATGACAACGGTATTGGATATCGCGCGCGGCATGGCGCTCCTGCCCCTGGCCCTGGTTCTGGCGCTGTTTCTGGGCGTGCGGGAGATGGTCAGCAAGCGCGGGCGACAGACGGTATAGTTTCTCGATAAACCTTCGCATCCCTTTCTTAGATCCAGCCCTATTGGAGTTGGACACGACGGTGGGATTGGCTACGCTGCGCTCCGCCGAACTCGTGACATGTTCCACATGTCACTCGTTTCGAACCCAGTGGGTGAGAAGCCGCACCGGCCAGATATTTAAAAAGCCAGGCATCCCGGGGGATGCCTGGCTTTTTTAAATGGCGGAGACGGTGGGATACTCTCCCAACATTTCAACCCCAAAGAAATCCCCGTGTAGCAACGAACAAGCGCCTAGTGGGAATAGAAACTGTGTACCAGTTTTGTGTACCAGTGCAATTAATTGCACGGAAAAATGCAGAGCCGCTACGGCTTAACGTATCAGCAAGGCAGTCGCGGGTAACCAACGTTCGATAATCCACAGCATTTGTTACCCCCGAGTTGCCATGATCACTTTGAAGATATCGGGGCATTTGCTGGCCCTATCCGCCAATGACCCGCCATTCAAAGAAATTGCCAAGACAATCCAGGCCGCATACCGGCGCAAAAAGAAGCTATGGAAAGCGATTGAAGGCGCGCAGACCCTTGCAGACTTGAAGCAGGCTCAACATTTTTACGCCGCCTCGCCTTCCGTAAAACTCACGTACTTTCTCGATGAAGCTAAAAACAGCGCTAACAAAAAGACCGAGAGTTTCGGCCACTATGACGCATTATCCAAGGCGACAAATCTGTTCGCTCCAATAGATGAGCCCGTGGCCGTTATTGGCAAACGGATCAATCCAACTAAGGGGCCACGCCCCTACTGCTCATTTGGAATAAAACATAAAGTTGGGCAGAAGATCATCGCGGAGCTTGTGCAACAGCAGTTTGCCCCAAAGCCCTATCAGTACAATGTTTCAGGTAAGGGCATTCAAAAAGCGGTGGTCGAAATCAAAAAGCTTGTCGCCGCCGGCTATAATTCAGTCCTCCGACTGGACGTCAAAAAATTCTTTGACAGCTTTCACCATGATGCTCTAACCACGGCGCTACCGGTAGATAAAGGGCTATTGCAGCACTGTGCTATCGGGAAGCACTACGACGCTGAAGTGGTTACGCAGAGTACCGCGCAATCGTTCCTCAGCGCTCTGGAGAAATACGCCGATCTCGTCAGTCACGCGGGTATACCGCTCGGCAGCGCGGCGTCGCCAATTATCGCAAGCTACTTCATGTCAAAGCTCGACGTGACGTTGCCCGAAGGAGCGGTCTGCGTAAATTACGTGGACGACTTCTTGGTTCTCGCCAAAAGCGACCAATTGGCGGCCGAAGCGCACAAAGCCTTGCAGTCGGCTTTGAACGACTTATCCGTTGGTGATTTTGAGCTGCTCGAAAAACCGAGCAGCTCACCCTCCAAAATCTTCCATTTCTTAGGCCATACTTTTGAATTTGGCGCAGGTGGCAAACTGCACGTAACAGTCACACAAGCCAATTTTCAGAAAGTTTCAGACTTTGCCGCGAAGGAATTCTTCGCATTAGAAGACAGCCTCAATGGGGGCGTCGCGCTACATAATCAAGCTGGTTATCACGCACTTGCCCTCACCTATTCGAAACACCTTTATAGCTGGCTCGCGACGTTCTCCGAGGTCGACAACTTTGTGGATTTAGCGTCCGAGATAGAAGACTGGATCGCCTCCTATTGCCATTTGGCCCAGGTGCCGCTTGATACGGTTAAAAAAGTCAAACTTTCCAAGCATCGGGAGGCGTTGGAATATAGCTTGTCATAAACGGGAATGGCCGCGCAATTAATTGCACAAGCTGCTCTCCCCTAAAGATTGTGGTTGACTTTCGTGAAAATTGAAACAGCTAATCTTGTCAAGGGAGTGGCTAATGGTAAAACCAATAGATCTGGGCGTTATCAAATTTGCTCGGCGAAAAGACGCAGATCAGTATTTTAAAGACATGCTATCACGCTATTCAATAGGCGATGTGTTGAATGAAAATGACACCACAGTCCTAAGTGCGTTGCTAAAGAGACATCCAGATTACGATCGGAAGGTTGGAAGCGGGGTTGCTCGATTTGACGTAATACTAGCCGACTACGGGACACACTGCTTCCGGATAATACGTACTGACGGAACAAAAGAGCGCTTCTCCTACCCGACGTGTATCTCAGGAAAAAGTCGGGATTAACCCATGGACGGGAACACAATAGACGGGTCGAGCACAGTGCAACCTGATTTGTCCGAAGCGCTCCAGCGGGCTATCAGACGCGGTCCTACCGTAATAGATGCACACCTTCGTACACTGCAGCGTGACATATTGATCGGGGAAACCCGGACAACCGCCCATTGCTACTGCCTCCCTGTGGACGGAAACGGGCGTGTTCGTGTTAATCCTCTTGCGGATTTTCTCTACGAAAGGATCGTTGACTATTCAATTCCACGCCGAACGGTTGAGGAGGCAACCCGACAATTGCAAGAGACAGGCTCTACGGCCGGCCTAATGAAACTTCAGGCACGAGCTAGAGGTCTGTTCACTCACTTGGCCAAGTCCGGCGAGGGCGGAGAACTTTTATTGTTTGCCATGGCGGAGGCTGTCTTTGGCTTAGCACAAATCCTCTGCAAAATGACCTTGAAGACGTCTCCGCATGTTCACTACCATGGAGCAGATGGCGTCTACGCCGACGTTCGAACCGATGGCGGACTCAACGTATACTGGGCGGAGTCAAAAATATTCGGCGATCCCGTCGCGGCAATTCGCGAATGTCTCAATTCTTTGGCCCCCTTTTTGGTCGAGCCCGATGGCACACACGCCAAACGTGAACAGGACATATTGCTGATAAATGAGTTCGCAAATTTTTCTAACGCAGATCTAGTCATAGGCCTTAAGCAATTTTTTGACCGCGATACACCGGCATCACTTCAATTGCAGCACAGAGGCTTCGCTCTCGTCGGCTTCGATAGCCTGGCCTACGGCACCGACGGCGTTGAGCAAACTATGGATGCAATTGAAGCTGCTTTGAAAATAGAACTCCCAAGTTGGCAGAACAATATTGCAACTGACCCAGCCCCCTGAATTCCGGCCAGCAATTTGCAGAGTCGTCGATGAAGAGGATGGCCAATGCGCAAGAGCCGCTTTACGGAACAGCAGATCATATCGATGATCAGGGAACACGACGCCGGAGTTTCGGCGGCGGATTTGTGCCGCCGGCATGGTTTGTCGGAGGCGACATTTTACAAATACAAAGCCAAATTCGGCGGCATGACGGTGTCCGATGCGCAGAAGCTTCGAACCCTGGAGCAGGAAAACGGTCGGCTGAAGCGCTTGCTCGCCGAGGCGATGCTGGACAATGCTGCGCTGAAGGACCTGGCGACAAAAAACTACTGACGCCCGATGTGAAGCGACGGGCCGTACAGTCGATCATGACTGAGCATGGCTTGAGCGAACGTCGGGCGTGTCGCCTGGCTGAACTGGACCGGTCAACGTTTCAGTACGAGAAGCAAGTTGGCGGTGACGACACCCTGCGCACGCGCTTGCGTGAACTGGCCGGTGAACGCCGTCGGTTTGGCTATCGGCGCCTTGGCATCCTGTTGGCCCGCGAGGGCTTGGGCGCCAACCACAAGAAACTCTACCGGATCTATGCGGAGGAGAAGCTTGCCGTCCGCCGCCGTAGGGGCCGCAAGCGTGCGCTGGGAACGCGCCGTCCTATGACGTTACCGACAAGGCCGAATGAGCGCTGGAGCCTCGACTTCGTCTCTGACGCCTTGACCAACGGCCGACGGTTCCGCGTCTTGTGCGTGGTCGACGACTACAGCCGCGAGGCCTTGGCTACGCTGCCGGAGTTCTCGATCTCGGGCCTGCGGCTGGCTCGTGAACTCGATCGGCTTATCGCCGCTCGCGGCCGGCCGAAAACCATCGTCTCCGACAACGGCACCGAGATGACCAGCCATGCCGTCTTCAAATGGGCCCAGGATCGCCGCGTCGAATGGCACTACATCGCCCCTGGCAAACCCACCCAGAACGCCTTCATTGAAAGCTTCAACGGCCGCCTGCGGGACGAATGCCTCAACGAGCATCTGTTCGACAGGCTCTGCGAGGCCCGCCAGATTATCGAGGCCTGGCGTATCGACTACAATCTCAACCGGCCGCACACTTCGCTCGGCGGGCTGGCGCCGAGCCAGTTTGCTCAAAAATACCACCCACGACGGCCCGCTGCGCTTGAGCTCCGCAAGGGCTCCGCTCCGCGGGCCTTGACCCCGAACCAACAAACAGAAAGAAAGGCGAACGGACTCTCAGAATGAACGGCCCGGATCAAGGGGCTGGGTCACCATTTCAACAACAACTTTGCAGGGCAGGCGCGTAAGCGATGAGAGAACTGACCCAGTGGGAATTTGACATCTATACGCGCTCAGACTTTCCCAAGTTCTCGGTGGCGTAGACAGGCCGTTCGCCAGGAGCAATCAGCCCGACAGAAATAAGCCTCGGTCCCTTGAAACATTTTGATTGAACTTGGAGGTCTTAAAGTAATCTATAGTCTGCGAATCGTCCAAGGAGAGCGCCATTACTTCCATAACAACCATGTCTGCCAGCCAGTTTGCGACAGGTTTCGCGTTAAGGCCAAATCTAGTGGCGTGGTTCCTCGGCGCCGGCGCGTCCGCAGCGTCCGGAATTCCCACCGGCTACGCAATGATCCGCGACTTCAAAGCTCAAATTTTTTGCCGCGAGACCAACCTATCCAAACGGGAAATCGATACCGCTGATCCGATCTGGATCGAGCGGATTGACAATTTCTTTCGGCAAACTTCGCTGTTGCCTCCAGACGGCGATCCGACGGAATATGCCGCTGCATTCGAAGCCGTCTATCCCCAGCCCCGCCATCGCCGACAGTATATCGCCGACGCGATCGCAAAAGGTACACCGTGTTTTGGACACAAGGTGCTTGCGAGCCTGATGGCAGGAGGCAAGGTCAACTGCGTTTTCACTACTAATTTCGATCCTCTTATAGAGGACTCGACTGTTGCAGCGAACACAATACTCCCTATCGCGGCTCAAAGACGGCCCACCGTGGCAGCAATCGATTCTGCGGACCGAGCGCTTCGCTGCCTAGATGAATCCGACTGGCCTTTGATCGCGAAGCTTCATGGGGATTATCAGTCGATTGCGATAAAAAATACTGGGTCGGAGTTAGAACTGCAGGATGCCCGCATGCGGCATGTGCTTATTGAGGCCGGTAAGCGATTTGGCATGCTGTTTGTCGGGTATAGTGGACGGGACAGTTCGATCCTAGATGCCCTGAACGACGTTCTGACCGCCCCGTCGCCTTTCCCAAATGGGCTGTATTGGGTGGCTCCGTCAGCGAGCCGCCTACTTCCGGCTGTCACCGAATTCCTAGGTCGAGCCAAAGCTGCAGGGGTCGACGCGGCGGTGATCGAATGCACGACCTTCGACGAGTTGGGAGCGGAAATTGTCAAGACGACTGATTTACCGCAGGCTCTGTTTGATCGCGTTATGGAAGGAAGATCAACGCCGAGACTCGTGCCAGTTCAAATCCCGGATGCAAAAGCCCGGGCTTTCCCCGTGCTACGGTATTCGGCAATTTTACTCCAATCAATGCCGATAGCGGCGAGAAAAATAAAGCTGAGCCAATCAACGACATCGGCGGAGGTGCGCGAAATCTTCAAAGCAAAGAGATGTCGAGCGGCAGCGGCCGCGTTAGGACGGGAGCTTGCCGTGTTCGGGCGGGACCAGGAAATTCTGGAGGCATTGGCTCCGCTCGGCCCGTCGCTAGCTGGAACGATCGGACTCGATCCCGCTATCGATAGCTGGGCCCTAGGATTGCTTTATGATACACTCGTGCGATCTCTGGCCAGGCAGCGCCCTCTCATCCCGCGTTACAGGCGCTCAGGCCATTCGCTCGTCGTCGCCACACCGCGCGACGGCGATGATCCCCAGCAAACAAAACGGCGGCAACAAGCCTTATCGCGACTGCGTGACGCCTACGGAACCGACCTCTTCGGTACTGTCCCCAAACTAAACGTCCCGTTTCAGGAGGGTGTCCTCCTCAAACTGGAACAGGTTGACAGCAATTGGTGGTGTGGCTTTGAGCCCTATACTTTCGTAGAACTACCACGACAAGACGCTTTACCAATTCAGCCCCCGGAAGCTCTCTCTTCGGATGACACACTGGCTATTATGGAGATGCAACCCGGCCGCCGGAGTGATCCCGCAGGTGACTGGCGCCGCGAACGCTGGGCGCCGCGGTACAACAGGGATTGGGCTAACATTATTGGCGCCTGGGCCCAACTTCTTACTGAAGTGGAAGGCTCGACACGAAGCGCCTTTGGCATTGAGGATGGCACGGGCGTTGATGCCTTATTCAAAGTCTCAACTGTCACTGGGTTTAGTCGTCCGTCGCATCATCATGCCTACTTCGACAGGAGCAAATGATGGCAAATGCGGTCCTTACAGAGCTGCCGCCATTCACGCTTTTGGATGAGCCTCACCTTTCGTTTTCGCCAATCGACGCCACTCAAGTCGATGTCCATCCGCTACGCGGGCTCGTGAACTATGGGCCATACTCGAAGGCATCGTTCAGCGGCTATACTTCCCGCGTGCGGATAGCAACTGTGGGTCCGGAAAGCGCTTTCCATCGTCGCGGCGATCTGATGAAGCTCCTCCGCAACGTCCATCAGGCTTCCGACCGATCTGAATACGTTCCCGAATATCCCGGATTCGAGCGCCTTTTCCGAGTTGCGCTTGAGGCCGCGCCTCCCGCCGCGCACATCAAATGGCCTGAAGGACTGGACCAGCTGCCTGGCGACGGCGATGGGCAGCATCGCCTTTACCTAGCCATGGATGCTGCATTGCGTCGGCTCGATGCCGTGCGGAACGAATTCGACGTAGCGCTGGTTCACTTTCCAGATAGCTGGAACGTGGCGACACGTGGAAAATCGTTTGACGCGCACGACATGCTGAAGGCCTTGGGCGCCAAGTATAATATACCGACGCAGGTCCTGAACGATCGAGTCTTCACATTTAGCTACAAGGCTTCGCTCGCGTGGCGCCTTTCGACCGCTTTGTATGTAAAGGCTGCGGGCACACCGTGGAAGCTGGCACCGTTGAAAGGGGTACCTACGGATACCGCCTACATTGGTCTGGCCTACGCTCTCCGTGGCGACCAACAGGACGCACATTATGTAACCTGCTGCTCACAAGTCTTCGACATGGACGGAGGCGGCATGCAGTTCGTCGCTTTCGAGGCTCGGGATCCAGTAGCCGACGTCACCGAAGCCCGGAGAAACCCGTTCCTTAGCCGCGACGATATGCGAGCGGTCCTAGCTCGCAGTCTGGAACTCTATCAGGGACGCAACGGCGGTGAATTGCCGAAACGTATGGTGATTCACAAGACGACGGCCTTCAAGGAGAGCGAGATCGAAGGCGCGTTCGATGCCCTCGCTGGTGTAGCAGAAATTGAGTGTGTTGAGGTCAGCTCGGCATCTTGCTGGCGCGGCGTATGGCTCATCAAGTCAGGCGTCCAGAAGCCGCCGTCAAAGCCGTCGGGATATCCCGTTCCGCGCGGAACGATGGTGGTCCGAACAGGAAATTCTGCCCTGGTATGGGTGGCAGGTAATGCACCTGACGTCTCGACTAAGGGCGATTACTATCAGGGCAAGAAGAGCATCCCACGTCCTCTGCAGCTAATTCGGCACGCCGGGAGTGGGCCGCTTGAACTGATCGCTCATGAAGCTCTGGCACTTACGAAGATGGATTGGAACAACGACGCGCTCTACGACCCCGTGCCAGTCAGCATCCGTTATTCCCAGAAACTTGCCCGTACGATCGCGAATGTCCCGGACCTGCCACGAAATGTCTATCCGTATCGCCTGTTCATGTGACTTCGCCTGCGCACAGCTCTGAAGTATAGAGAGCAGGGCAACAGTTATTGCATTTTCCCTATGATTTGTACTGCCTCGGTTTTATACGGACCTGGAGGCCGCGTTAAAAAGGCCCGTTGCTACGATTAACCCTCTTCAGCAATTTCTATTCCCATCACAAATAAATGAATTTCGGTCGGATGGTTGCCAACGATTTGATCGGGCCTGAGGTCATAATGAGGCTCGAAGCAGACTTGGAGCCCGGGCAAAAAGCGTGACATTTCGGTCCTCGGATCAAGCTCGAGAATAGGTATTCGATAATTGAACCGACAAAATTCTCGAATAGCCGACAATCGGAGAAGCTACGAATTTCCCATAATTATTAATGTAAGCAATGGGTTACAAATGGGCGGGCCGCTGCCGCTCACGCGGGGAGGGGACTACTATAGCCACGACGCTCTTTCTGAAGCTTAAGCTTCCCGGCAAATTCAGCCGCCGCGGCGTCGCTTGAGAGCCAGTGCTGCTTGGATTGACCATTGGTTCCAATACGACCCCAGTGGCGCGTCACAGAAACATCGCCAAACAAACCCTGCTGGACATCAAGCTCGTAAAATCGCGCCATGTTGCGCGCTTGGTCAATCCGTCGCAAGAAAATGGTCGCCATCGCTGAATCCTTAGTGAATACAATGAGGTAACCTAACATGCTTCGACGATTTCCCATAACAAAATTGGTGCGAAATTTTCCGCGCATAATTAGTATTATGGGAAATATGTTTTATAATTCAATGTAATAGCCAATCTTCGATGCAATTTCAAGGCCTAGCCAAATCGCGTGTAATTATCCTCCACATTTTGCGTGGAAATGTGATTATAAATCGATGTTCGTTTACCCGGACCATTTGGCTGACGAAATGGCAAAGAAGGTCGCCGCCACCAAGTTAAGGCGTGGGTACGTTCGGCTAGGGCCCTCCCCTCAAGTGGCGAATTAACATCTGCCTAACGCATTACGTCGATCCGGTGCTCGCGGAGTGTTGACTCAATATCCATATATCATGTAAGCTTGATTTATGGATAAGAAACACGCCCTCGAAGCCCTGGCCGCTCTCAGCCAAGACACCCGTCTCGACGTCTTCCGCCTGCTGGTTCAGGTCGGTCCTGAAGGTATGCCCGCCGGCGAGATCGGCGAGCGCCTGGGCGTCAAGCAAAACACAATGTCTGCCAATCTCCAGGTGTTGTCGCATGCCGGTCTGATCCGCGCCGAGCGCGAAGGCCGCAGCATCCGATACTTTTCGGACATGGATGGATTGAAGGGCCTGCTGAGCTACCTGCTGGAGGACTGCTGCGGTGGCGCGCCTGAGCTATGTCAGCCGATCATCTCCAAGCTGACGTGCGTGTGTTGAGGCGGATATGAAAAACGTCCTGTTCCTGTGCACGCATAATTCGGCCCGGTCGATCCTGTCGGAAGCGATTCTGAACGCCAAAGGCGGTGATCGTTACAAGGCCTATTCCGCCGGTAGCGCGCCGAAGACGGCGCCCAACCCAACTGGCTTGGCCCTCCTGGAAGAGCGAGGTCATCCCGTCGATCAACTGACCTCGAAGTCCTGGGACATGTTTGCCGAGCCCGACGCGCCCAAGATCGATGTCATCATCACCGTCTGCGACAACGCCAAGGGCGAGGTCTGCCCGATCTGGCCCGGCCATCCGGTGGCCGCTCATTGGGGTATTGAAGATCCATCCGCTGCATCCGATCCTGAAGCCCGCAAGGCGGGCTTTGCCGAAGCCTATCGGCAGTTGGAGGCTCGCATCGACGCGCTTCTGGCCCTACCAGTCGACTTGAGTGACATTGAACTAAAACAGGCCCTGAACAGGATCGGGGCTGAAGGTGAAGGCGCGACGGAGACAGCCAAAAAGGCTCTTTCCGCCTGACATAAAGATGGAGGGTGACTATGCAGAAGCAGACACGACGTGGCCTGCTCACGACGGCGCTTGGCCTGATGGTCACCGCCGGTTCAGCGACGGCGCTGCCGGCGCCGCGGATCGTTCATGGCGCGGGCTCGACGTTCGCCTATCCCATCCTCGCGAAGTGGACCGATGCCTATAATTCCGCTGACTTCCCTGTCAATGGCGGCACGAAGATCGACTACCAGGGCGTAGGCTCCGGCGCTGGCATTGAACTGATCAAGGCGAGTAAGGTCGATTTCGGGGCGTCCGACATGCCGCTTTCCTCGGCCGAACTCAAGAAGTACGGCCTCGGCCAATTCCCGATCGTCATTGGTGGTGTGGTGCCGGTGTTTAATCTGCCGGGCGTTCCGCTCGGGGTCGTCAAACTCTCCGGTTCGGTGCTCGCCGATATTTATCTCGGCAAGATCACCAAATGGAACGACCCGGCCCTGAAGCGCTTGAATCCCGGCATCGCGCTGCCGGACGCCGCCATCGTCGTCACTCACCGCTCCGACGGCTCGGGCACAACCTTCAACTGGGTGAACTTTCTGTCGAAATATAGCCCAGAATGGAAAGCCAAGGTCGGCGAAGGCACGAGCGTCAACTGGCCGGTGGGCACGGGCGGCAAAGGCAACGATGGCGTCGGGCAACTGGTCCAGCAGACCCCCTATGCCATCGGCTATGTCGAATACGCCTATTGTGCGCAGAAGAAGCTGACCTGGGGACTGGTTCAGAACCGCGCGGGCAATTTTATCAAGCCGAGCGTGGCGACTTTCCAAAAGGCTGCCGACAGTGCGCAGTGGAAGCGCGAGCAAGACTTCTATCTGGTGCTGACGGACGCACCGGGCGCGGACGTCTATCCGATTACGGCCACGACCTTTATTTTGTTGCCGAAGGCGCCGCGAAACAATTTTGCGGCCAACCGGGCGTTGCTCGATATGCTGACATGGGCCTTGGAGAACGGCCAACAAGCCGCGCTCAGCTTGGATTATGTTCCACTTCCCGACAAGCTAAAAATCCAGGTCGAAATCTACTGGACCACTGACATCAAACACTAACGGGGCCAATGTTTTCCACGTCACGAAAATTGTTCGCCGAACTGCTCGGCACCGCGCTATTGCTCGCCATTGTCGTCGGCTCCGGCATCATGGGCGAGACCTTGGCCGGTGGCAATACGGCCATCGCCCTGCTCGGCAATACACTAGCCACTGGCGCGGGGCTGGTCGTGCTGATCACGATATTCGGGCCGATCAGCGGGGCGCACTTCAACCCGGTCGTCACTCTAGCCTTCGCCGCCCGGCGGGACCTCGGGCTGTTGCTGGCGTTCGGCTATATCATCGCTCAGGTCCTGGGTGCCGTGCTCGGCGTCTACGCCGCCCACGAAATGTTCGGCCAGGCGATTGTCCAAGTCTCGACCAAGCTGCGCGACGGACCGTCCCTGGCCTTCTCCGAAGCCATCGCGACTTTTGGCTTGATAGCCACCATCTTTGGCACGATCCGTTTCAAGCACGAGTTTACGCCGGTTGCCGTCGGGCTCTACATTACCTCCGCCTACTGGTTTACGGCTTCGACCTCATTCGCCAACCCGGCAGTGACGTTCGCCCGCAGCCTATCCAACACCTTCGCCGGCATCGCGCCGGCGTCGGTGCCACTGTTCATCGGGGCTCAGTTTGCCGGCGCCTTGCTCGGCGTCATCGTATTCGGATGGCTGCTTAAAGAACAGCCCACCGCCAAACCCATCAACCCGGCAGCTGAACTATGACCGTTACCATCTACCACAATCCCGACTGCGGCACGTCACGCAATGTCCTTGCCGTCATCCAAGCGGCCGGCTACCAGCCGAATGTCGTCGAATACCTGAAGGTTGGTTGGAAGCTCGACCAGTTGCTGCAGTTGTTCGCAGCGGCGAGCATCACGCCGCGTCAGGCGCTGCGCGAAACCAAGTCGCCAGCGAAGGAGCTCGGCCTTCTGGAGCCCGGCGTCAGCGACGAGCGCTTGCTTGCAGCCATGCTGGAGGAACCCGTCCTGGTCAATCGACCGTTTGTGGTGACTGAAAAAGGCACCAAGCTTTGCCGCCCGAGCGAAAGCGTACTCGACTTGCTTGATCGCTATCCGCCCGGTCCGTTCTATAAGGAAGACGGCGAGTTGATGATCGATGAGGCCGGCAAGCGTGTCTGAGAATCTACCGAATATCGACC
This sequence comes from Asticcacaulis solisilvae, assembly GCF_017875235.1. Classification (GTDB taxonomy): domain Bacteria; phylum Pseudomonadota; class Alphaproteobacteria; order Caulobacterales; family Caulobacteraceae; genus Asticcacaulis; species Asticcacaulis solisilvae_A. Next base: position 302,227 of record NZ_JAGGMI010000003.1, read on the forward strand.
AGGCGCTGTTTCACTCGACTAACCGCGCTGAGCTGTTCACCGTCGCCCGGGCGATGCACCCGCCCCGCATTCTGCTGCTTTACGGATCCGTCCGGAAGAGGTCCTTCAGCCGGCTGGCGACCCAGGAGGCCGCGCGTATCCTCGACGCCCTTGGCTGCGAGACGCGCATCTACAACCCCTCGGGCCTCCCGCTACCTGACGACGAAGATCCGTCCCATCCCAAGGTCCAGGAATTGCGCGAACTGGTCCAGTGGAGCGAGGGCATGGTCTGGTGCTCGCCTGAGCGCCACGGCGCCATGACCGGCATTATGAAGGCCCAGATCGACTGGATACCGCTCTCGCTCGGATCGATCCGCCCCACCCAGGGCAAGACGCTGGCAGTCATGCAGGTGTCCGGCGGGTCGCAGTCGTTCAACGCTGTCAACCAGCTCCGAGTGCTTGGCCGCTGGATGCGGTTGATCACCATCCCCAACCAATCGTCGGTCGCCAAGGCCTACGAGGAATTCGACGAGCACGACCGCATGAAGTCGTCGAGCTATTACGACCGAATCGTCGACGTCATGGAAGAGCTGGTGAAGTTCACACTGCTGACCCGCGACTGCGCCGATTATCTGGTCGATCGCTATTCCGAGCGAAAGGAAAGCGCCGAAGCCGCGTCTAAACGCGTGAAGCTGTCTTCGATATAGGACCTGCGATGCTTGAACGTGTAGCCAACGACGACCCGGCCTTAACCCTGGCGTTGCAGGCGGAAAACCTGCCCACGGCCGATCTGGTCGCGCCGAACAAGGCATTCTGGCGCCTGATCCGTGCCGGTGTCGTCGTCGGCTACGTCGGGCTCGAACTCTACGGAGATGCCGCCCTGCTGCGCTCCCTGGTCATCGACCAGGCATTCAAAGGGCGCGGCCTTGGTCGTGAGTTGGTCGAGGGCGCCACGGCGGAAGCGAAGGCGCAAGGTGTTCGCAGTCTGTGGCTGCTGACGAAGACCGCACAGCCATTTTTTGAGCACCTCGGGTGGCTACCCGCAGAGCGCGCCGCGGCACCGCCTGGTATTCGGAATTCTGAAGAATTTAAGGGGCTTTGTCCGGCCAGCGCCGCGTGCCTATGGACTCAACTCTAGACCTGAATCCGGACGGCCTTGTTCGGCTCAATATTCCTCTCCGGAAGATCGCGAGATCGCATTTATTGCGGAAGAGACTATATTTTCAAAAATATAGTCATATTTTGACTGGAGTGTTCAATGGCGACCTGGCAAGTAAACGAGGCGAAGGCGCATCTAAGTGAGGTCATCGATCGTGCCTGCAGCGAGGGCCCGCAAACAATCACTCGGCACGGCGCGGATCGGGCCGTAATCATTTCCGCAGCGGAATACCAAGCACTGCTTGCCGGCAAGCCCAATTTCAAGAGTTGGCTGCTAGGTGGTCCGAAAGTCGATGAATTTTCCGTTGACCGTGATCTGGACACCGGCGGGGATATCGCGCTTTGAAATCCCCCACACGCTATTTGCTCGACACCAATATTATTTCTGAGACTCGCCGTTTGCGTATGGACGAACACGTCCAAGCGTTTCTAAGCTAGGCCGACGCCAGCGCACTTTTTCTTAGCGTTTTGACTCTCGGCGAGCTTCGCAAAGGCGTGGCTATTAAGCGTAGGACAGACCCAACGACAGCCGACGCCCTGAGCATATGGATTGACGGTTTAGAACAGAATTTCGCAGACCGTATTTTGCCAATCGACAGTCAGGTAGCGAGGCTTTGGGGGGAGATTTCCTCTGATCGCTCGCAGCTGGTGATCGACACGTTGATCGCTGCAACAGCAATCAAACATAATCTGACACTGATCACCCGCAACGCGAAGGATCTGGCAGGTCTAGACTTAGAAATCGTCAACCCATTCACTCACGACGGGAAGTGAACCGGATCAGCCCCGCGCAATCATTTATGGAACTTGGTTGGCTATGCCGTCGTCGATCGGTTGCCTCGTGAACTTCCGACAAATGTCTCCAACGCGACGAATGTGATCGTCGGCCTTGGCGCCGTATCTGCGTGCTCTTTGCTGTATCAGGACCTCACAGCTTTTTGCGAGCGATACCTCGTCTTCATCAGACGCGACACGCATATCTGCACAGAGAGATGACAACTCACGGTATTCTGGGCCAGGGTCGTTATCCATCTGACTTCGCTGTCTAGCGCCAGCGCTCAAATAGGCCGCCGAATGATGCAGTGGCCAGGCGGCCTCTCGATAGCACGCATAAGCTAGAATATTTCGAGCCTCTTTCTGAGATTTTCCGGCCAGTCGTTGATCCAGGGAGGGGACGGGGGATGAGACGCAGGCCGACAGAAACATCGTAAGAGTGAGTATTGTGACAGCGCGTTTCATGGCTACCACCATGTCTGCTGCAGACAGCTCGATCCCAATACCCGTATGACTTCAGGCAATTTCATTCCCGCGTTTCGCATTGGTTTAATCGGGTTTATCGGGACAAGGTTGAGACGCGGAAGCTAACGGCACCTTGACGATCGTGTAGAACTTGTCCCGGGGATTCCTTGAACTTTTTACCGTCTTCAGAGTGTATGTCTTGCAGGCAGCGTCTTGAGACTTCGACCCCAAGGTGGTGCAAGCACCCAACGCGGTCATAACAAGACTCATCGTAGTAGCCACGAATGCCCTAACTGCTATGTGCCTTCCCATGAGAGAACCTCTGTTATGGTTCGGTCGACGGGGGACCATCGACCGCTATCTACCTCTCGGCTAAAAGAATGTTCGCAAGCCAACAACAAAGCTGGTTTGATGCGTTTTTTCACCGGCTAGCTTGGCGTAGTCTGCGGTTTTGCCGAACTTCTGGTCGAACGAGACGCCGACATACGGTCCAAAATTCCTTTTGATCTCATACCGTAAGCGAAAGCCTAGCTCGGCATTGGAAATGCCCGAACCGATACCGATCTCCGGCGAATTCTGAGCTGCTAGATTGACCTCGCCTCGGGTTTGCAAAATCCAGCGCTGCGTCAAACGAAGATCATAATAGATCTCGCTTCGGCCCATCACCTCGCCCTTGTTCGAAAGGAACAACGCGTTTTCGTTTTCCAACCAGAAGGGCAACAAAGTTTCTGTGCCGACTGTCAGATATGTCCGGGTCGGTGTCGGAGCGAAATCATAACGCACGCCGACTTGAAGGTCTGTGTAGACACCGATGGCGCGGGAATAGAGGGCTTGTACCTCGCCATCGCTGACTCCCTCTTTCGACGAGCCCATGCCTTCGGTCTTTGCGACAAAGCGGTTGAGGTCACCGCCGTACCAAGCTTCTCCCGACCAACGATAGCCGCTCCCGCTCGAACCGCTTTGGTATTCGGCAAGGTTGAGCATCACCTTTGACACTGTCGCGCCGCCATGTTCCTTACGCAATTGGGTTTCGGCGCGGTCCATCTCCCCCTTTCCGAAGAATCGATCTGCGACCCTCTCCGCGGGTGCCGCCGGAGGCGGTCCCATTGGGATGCTCTCTTCGCCATTTGGTCCCGGCATTTCCATACCGGACATGCCCCCTTGGTTCTGCGACATGTTCCCCATGCCGCTATCGCCCGGAGAGTTACTCGCAGCTGCGGAGCCCATATCCATGCCGGCCATGGATTTGTCGCCCATATTCATTCCGGACATGGGGTCAGGCTTCGCCGCGCCGTCCTTTGCGTCAACCTTCCCCATATCCATCTGACCAGCCATATCCATGCCGGGCATTGTCGACATAGCGCCGGAACCGGCGGCCGGCGTCGGATCTGAGGCCTTGGCCGGCGTCTTCTTCCCCGCCGCACGCTTCACCGTCTTTTTAGCGGTTGGTTTCTTGGCAGGCGTCTTTTTCGCCGCCGGAGCAGGCTTGGCCGCAGGCATCTGCATGCCCGGCATAGACATGCCTTGCATGCCGGAGTGGTCCTGGGCAGCGGCTGGCAGGGCAAACAAAAGTGGGGCGGCTGCAATGATCAACGCGCACTTCATTGAGCTGCTCCTTCGAACGGACGGACGGCAAACACTTGGAACATACCCGCGTGCATGTGGTAGAGCATGTGGCAGTGGAACGCCCAGTCACCAGGTTCTGCGGTGAAGTCCCATGATACCTTTCCGCCTGGAAGGACGATAACCGTGTGTTTTCTCGGCTTGTGTTCGTTGGGCGCGCCGATCACCAGGTCGAAGAAGTGCCCGTGAAGATGGATCGGGTGGGCCATCATGGTGTCGTTGATGAGCGTAACCCGGACCCGTTCGCCTTTTTCAAAGGTGTACGGCTTTGTGGAATCGCTGAATTTCACGCCGTCGAAGCCCCAAATGAAGCGCTCCATATTTCCGGTGAGGTGGATATCCAGGGCACGGGTGGGTGTGCGCGGATCGGGGTTCGCTTCGAGTGACACCAGGTCCTTATAAACCAAAACGCGGTGACCGACGCTTTCCAAGCCCTGCCCGGCTTCTCCTGTCCGATCCATGGGCATGGGTGCGATCGTCTGCACACCAGGACCCATTTTAACTCCGGGAGCGTTCATGGGATTGCGCATCGACATATCCATCTGCATGCCGCCGCCCTTCATATCGCCCATCGTATCCGAGCCGCGAGGTTTCGGCGGCGCCATTCCGGGTGGTGGCGCTTTCATGTCAGCCATGCCAGACATATCCATGGATCCGTGGTCCATGCCTTTCATTCCGGACATGTCGCCCATTGAAGAATCTCCGCTCATGGACATGCCGCCCATCGAACCCATGTCCATGCCCATGTCACGCATATTGCCGATCGGGCGTTTGCGAAGTGGCGGCACCTCCGCCGTCATCCCCGCGCGCGGCGCCAGGGTTGCACGCCCGTAGCCGGAGCGATCGACGGCTTCGGACATGATTGTGAAGGCCTTGTCGCCGGTCGGCTGGACGATGACGTCATAGGTCTCAGCGTTTCCAATCTGGAATTCGTCAACCTCGACAGGACGCACCATTTGGCCGTCGGCGGCCACAACCGTCATCTTCAGACCGGGGATGCGGACGTTGAAGACCATCTGTGCCCCGGCATTAATAAAGCGCAGACGCACCCGCTCACCTGGATTGAACAGTGCCGTCCAGTTGTCCCCAGGACCATGGCCGTTGACAAGGAATTTCAGGGCAGCCCCGGTTACGTCCGAAATATCCGTCGGGTCCATGAGCATCTTTGCCCAATCAATCCGCTCAGCGAGGGACTGGTCCTCTCCTTTCAACAAACCGGCGACAGTCTGCCGCTGATAGTTGAAGGCCCCAGCCTCCTGCTTCAAACGGGCGAAGATCATGTGCGGATGCATGAAGGTGAAATCCGACAGCATCACGACATATTCGCGATCCGATTGAACGGGATCTGTGTCGGCCGGATCAATCACGATGGGACCGTAATGGCCCATCTGCTCCTGTAGTCCGGAGTGACTATGATACCAGTAAGTGCCATTCTGGATGATCGGAAATTCGTAGACAAAGGTTTCACCCGGCTTTATGCCCGGAAAGCTCACGCCAGGTACTCCATCCATTTGGGGCGGAACAAGAATACCGTGCCAGTGGATCGAAGTCTCTTCTTTCAGGCGATTGGTCACCGACAGCTTGACGTTTTGCCCCTGTTTCAGCCGCAATATCGGCGCCGGCACGGTACCATTGACCGTAACGACGTGGCCCATTCGCCCATCGACGTCCAGATGGCTTTCGGTCACTTCAAGGGAAATATTCGGACCACTCAAGCTGGGTAAGTCGGCCAACCCCCGCGTGGCGCTTTGCGCCCAACCGGGGAACATGGCTGTCAAAGCTGTTCCACCGCCCATGGCTGCTACCGCGCGCAGTAGGCCGCGCCGATCCAAATCTTTCATCGTTATATCCCGTCAACTTGAAATGCTTGACGCGGCAAGCCGCTCTCTAAGATGACTACGCACCGCGGCAGTCTATCCCTCATCTCCCTACAAAAAAACGGTTGCGGATTTGATGGAAAAAGAATGTCGCTCCCGCCGCAAAGTAGCCAAGTCAATTGCCGGTGGGCCGGGCGTGAATACGCTGTGAGACCGCTTTGGCCAATTGATGGGATGGCCGCTCGATATATCTATACATGAGAGCCGAAAGGCCGAGTGAGACGCCTAGTCCGACTACGATAAAGGCCGCAGCCGAGCTGACGTTGACACCCAGATATTGCCGGGCGATCCAGGACGTGCCGACAACGACCGGCCAATGAACCAGGTAAAGGGAATACGACCGGTCCCCCGCCCATCGAAAGATTGGCGAAAGCGCCACAGACCTTGTCACATCGAACGACGCCAGAATAAAAACAATGGCCGCCGCAGGCAACCCGACCAGGGCGACGCGCAGCCATTCGGCGGCCCCTCCCTGCAAATTGTGGGACGCGAGATTAAAATAGGCCGCTCCGATCAACATTAACGCACCGGCGCCCAGCAGCGAAGGTAAATTGTTGAACCGGCTCGCGCCCTGCAGAGCAATCGCGATCCAGGCCCCCATGAGGAACTCCAAGGGCAACGGCGCTAGCGCGAGGTGAACTATCGACGGCTCATTGAACAGCGGCAGAAACAGGCCTGAGGCAAGGACGATCAAGGTCCATCCTCCAAGAGCGAAAAGTCGCCTCTTCCCTGACAGTAATAACAATGTCGAAAAGATCAGGTAGAAAATCACCTCATAGGAAAGAGTCCAGGCCGGCCCGAGCAAAGGCTTGCCGCTGAAGGGCATCAGACTCACTTGGCATAGGACCGGGCAGACCGTTTCTTCGGGCATGGCGCTAGGGAGCGCTACTGCCGTCATCACGGTCAGACCGAGTGCCGCCCAATAGGGTGGATATATTCGCCCCGCCCTCCCCGCGAGAAACGCGACGCTGCTACGCAAACCGTCGCTTTTCTCGAAAGAAGACCAGGTCATGAGAAAGCCGGAGAGGACGAAGAAAAGGTCGACGCCCGACCATAACAATCCCGACCCGGGAAGCAGCCAGCCCGCCGAAAACCTTAATCCTGCATATTGCCCGAGGTGATGAACCAGCACGGCAAGGGCTGCCACACCTCGCATGGCTTGGATTGCGGGCAACACCGAAGTGCCAGGTCGAATAGACAATTCGGGGTCGCCCTTGCCAAGTCAGAAATTCATGTGTCCAGCGCCATGCGTGATTTCCCCGCCCATGAACGCCTGAGTCAGAATGACGACGACTGCCAGAGCCAGCAGCATTTCATAACCCCTGGAGCTTGGCCTGGTTGCGGCGACTTCGGCAGGACGCTTGAAATACCAAAGCGCCAGCAACAAGAAGGGGATTGCAGTTCCCGTCCAACGATGCAGTGTCAGGACCAGCTCGTCTTGAGCTGTAGGCCATCCCGCATCCATCCATCCGGCCGGCGCGGCGACGAAGGCGCCAAGGGCTGCCAGCGCCAGCAAAATCTTGTTCGCGGCCGTATAAACCGGCTGCTTACGAACGGCGCCGGCCAGCTCAAGAAATGCGACGACAAGTGTCAGGGCAATCGGAAAGTGAATCAGCGCCGGATGCCAAGCACCAAGCCAGGCAATCAAACGCCCGACAAACGTTGTCGGTTTGGGCTTATTCATGTCCATGCCCATCGACATCCCGCTGTCGGTGGCAGTCGGCCAGCTCATTTCCATCCCGGGCATGTCGCTCATAGCCGCATCCGACGCACCCGATAAGGACGTGGCGGAACTCGCAGCAACGGCCGACGATTCCTGGGCATGGTTTTTGTGCGCCGACGCGGGGAGCGCGGCAATCGACACGACGAACAGCGCGCCAAACACGGCAAGCCACTTTAAAATATTTGTCTTCACTGAGATCGCTCCATCAGCTTCGCCTGCGACAGGACGCGCGCTAACACATTGAAATGGAAAAAGAGCCCGGGGTGAGGTCCGGGCTCTCTTCACGCTACTTGCCGTGGATCTCGGAGATCACCGGCTTTCCGTCCTGGTTTTTCAGGACGAAATGGACGCTTTGGCCAACCGTGAGGCCGCTCGCCAACTCCGGCTTTTCCGTCTTGAAGGTCATCGTCATGGCGGGCCACTTCAAGGCGGCAATCGGTCCGTGCGCGATAGTAATCGATGCGCCTTTGGGGTCGATCGCTTTGATGACCCCCTCGCCTTCGGCGGTCTGCGCGACGGCGTGATCGTGTCCTGCATGGGCGAAGGCCGCCGGTGCGACAGCAAGAACCGAGAGCCCGGAAGCCGCAAGGGCAATAAGCAATTTTTTCATGTCATGAACTCCTACGAATGGGCAAACGACCCACGTATTTAGGAGTACGCGCGCCAAACGGCTTCCCCTCGCCACTGTTCAAAAAAATAAGGAGGACGTAAAAATTGTTTGCCGAACTTGCGGGATTTGAAAAGACGATGCGTATTGTCAATGGGCGCGGTGGAGAATTGGCAATGAGTAATAGGTTGGAAAAACTAATAGCGATCTTGAATGGCGGCGCCTCCGCTGACCAGCTTGCCGGGCTGGAAGCCGTTGTCTTGCAGGGCATCAACGAGCGTAGACAGGAATTCAGAGTAATTTCTGCAGTAGCTCCTTTCGGCTTCGTATCTATCGGCCTAGCGATGGCCATCGGCGTGTTCATCGGAAGCTTCACAGCGTTGGGGTCACTTGAAAAGTCCTCGGGAACGCCCCTGAACTCTGGAGCCAGCCTTGCGCCCTCTAGCCTGCTGGAGGGGGGGCGTTGAGCGTCACCCGGGCCATCTTATTCACACTTGCGCTGTCGATAGTCGGCGCGGTTTTGGGGGCGTGGGGTGGCGCGCAATATGTTCTGCGAACAATGCATCATAACCCGCCGCTTCATGAAATTGTTCACAAGAAGCTTAACCTGACGCCGGCGCAGCAAAAGCAGATTGAAGCGCTGGAAGCGGACCACGCGCTGAAAGAGCATGCCCTGGAAGCCGAAATGCGCGCGGCAAATCTCCAACTCGCCCAGGCGTACAAGACTGATCCGACCTATACGACCAATGTCCAGGCCGCAGTCGACCGCTGCCACATGGTGATGGGAGAAATGCAGAAGGAAACGATTCGCCACGTAATAGCCATGCGTGCCGTTTTGACGCCAGAACAGGCCAAGGCGTTTGACGATACCGTCATCCAGGCGCTGAGCGATCAAGCTCAGTGACTTTCGGGCAAGAGTCGTCAGATACAGAATTGGCGAAACTCGCCGGGACAGGCGACGACCGGGCGTTTTCGGAACTTGTACGCAGGCATAAGGACCCACTGTTTCGATTATTGAGGAGGTATGCGGGAAACCCGGACGACGCCTATGAAGCGGTTCAAGAGGCCTTTATATCTGCGTGGAGCGCACTCGACCGTTACGATAGTTCGAGACCGTTCGGTGCATGGCTTCGGACGATCGCAATCAATAAAGCCCGCGACCGTAGCCGGCGGGCCGCAGTCAGACGGCTGATCTTTTCGTCTAAATCCATCGATGACGCCCAGGCTATGGCCGTTCACGACATGAGTGCCGCGCCAGAACAGAATCTGACGGATGGCGAAGAAGCGCGTCGCCTTGACCTCGCAATCAGCCGCTTGCCCGCGAACCTCAAAGAGCCACTGCTGCTCACAGTGTTCGATGGCAATTCGCAGCAGGCCGCAGCCGACATCCTGCGCGTGTCCGTAAAGACGATCGAAACGCGCGTGGCGCGCGCCCGGAAAAAACTATCGGAACAATTGGGGGGCAGACTGATTTAGGGAGACGAAGATGGTCAAGACCACAGACGACGCGATCGGCGCGGTCGCGGTGTCCGCTTTGAGGGCGCAACAAGCCCGCATGCGGATCATTGCCGAGAATATCGCCAATTCCAATTCCACATCAAGGACACCCGGCGGCGAACCCTATCGGCGGCAGGTACCGGTTTTCAAAGTAGATGACATTGAGGGCGCCAAGGGCGTGGCGCTCGCCCGGGTCGATCCCGACACCACCCCATTTCCGCAAGAATATGACCCAAGTCATCCAGCCGCTAACAAGGATGGTTATGTCATGCTGCCGAACGTTTCCGGCACGATCGAAGCCATGGACATGCAAATGGCAATCAGAGCCTATGAAGCCAATTTGAACGTCATTGAGAACCAGGACGCCATCGAGAAATCCTCACTTTCAATTCTCGATAAGGGATAGGCGGGCTCCGCGCGTATATCAATAAAGCCGATGCCGCTCAGCCGCCGTTCTTGGGACTGGAGGCGTGCTTGGAGAAAGAAATGCACAGAGCCATCGGGATTTCGCTAGGCCTGTGTGCCGTTTCCTTGGTCGGTGCGTGCAGCGAGGTTGCCAGAGTGCCGCTTCAGGCAACGGCCGGGCCCAATCCAGAAATTCTGCCACCCACAAGGACACTTATTCCTACGCTTAAGATCGCCCCTGCGACGGGATGGCCAGCCGGGAAAATGCCGGTTACGGCCAGCGGACTGAAAGTCAACCCCTTTGCTACAGGCCTCGACCATCCTCGCTGGTTATTGGTACTGCCGAACGGTGACGTCCTGGTGGCTGAAACCGACGCTCCGCGAAAGCCCGACGATGCGAAAGGCATCAAAGGGATGGTGATGAAGGCAGTGATGAAGAAAGCCGGCTCAGGCCTTCCAAGTGCCAATCGGATCTCAATACTTCGGGACAGCGATGGGGATGGGGTAGCAGATGTCCGGCAAATACTAATATCAGAGCTGAACTCGCCCTTCGGCATGGCCTTGATCGGCAATGACCTCTATGTCGCCGACAGCGACGCGATCCTGAAATTTCCTTACCATGCCGGCGACCTCAGTATTGCGAGTAAGGGCACAAAGGTGGCAGATTTGCCTGCCGGCACAATCAATCATCATTGGACGAAAAATATTCTTGCCTCTGCAGACGGCGGCAAACTGTACGTAACCGTCGGATCGAACAGTAATGTCGCCGAAAATGGTCTCGAAGTCGAAGCCGACCGCGCCGCGATCTTTGAATTCGACATTATATCTCAACAGCTGCGGCCGTATGCGACCGGACTGCGGAACCCGAACGGCTTGGCGTGGCAGCCCCAAACCGGAGCCCTTTGGACAACGGTCAACGAACGTGACGAAATCGGCAGCGACCTGGTGCCGGATTATATGACCGCCGTGAAACCGGGCGCGTTCTATGGCTGGCCGTATAGCTATTATGGCCAACATATCGATACGCGCGTGAAGCCCCAACGGCCAGATCTCGTTGCGCAGGCGATCGTTCCGGACTATGCCTTGGGCGCCCATACCGCATCATTGGGCCTGGCCTTCTATTCCGCACACCTCTTCCCGGCGCACTACATAGGCGGCGCCTTCATCGGACAGCATGGTTCGTGGAACCGCCAGCCCCAGAGCGGTTACAAGGTCGTATTTGTCCCTTTTCAGAATGGTCAGCCCAATGGGCCGATCGAAGATATTCTCACGGGTTTCTTAAGCGTCGACGGTAAGGCCATGGGTCGGCCTGTCGGGGTCGCGATCGACGCAAAAGGCGCCCTCCTCGTCGCTGACGATGTCGGCCACACGATTTGGCGGGTTGTGCCGAGCCAATAGTCGTTGGTCTGCGATTTCTCCGACTGGCGCCATCTCCATAAAAACAAAATATGCGATTGCGTTGCATTTACGAGTATTCGCGCTTATGAAAAACTGGCGAATTTTTTCAAATTGGACAGCCATGCCTATCAAAGTCTGCGTTGCATTTGCCGTTTCCCTACTGTGCTCAGTGATTTGTACCGGCGCCTCGCTGGCCGAGCCCTCGGCACAAAGTGCAGATAACGTCCAGGTCGCCTGGCGGCTTCTCGATTATCTCGCTGTTGACTACGGCGGCGCCGTCAAGGACGGCAAGGTGATCAGTGAAAGCGAATATGGCGAGATGAAGGAATTTTCCGCCTCGGTTCGGCAACGCTTCAATGCCCTTCCGCCGGGCCCGGAAAAGGCGGCTTTGATATCCGAGGCGTCGGACTTCGAAGGTTCGATCAAGGCAAAGGCTGCTCCGGAAGCCGTAGCCTCAAAGGCTCACGCCCTTGGCACTCACCTCCTATCGGCTTACCCGGTGGCTCTCGCCCCAAGCGCCGCTCCCGACTTTGCCACAGGAAAAAACCTCTACTCAGAAAATTGCGCCAGTTGCCACGGTTTGAATGGTGACGGCAAAGGACCGAATGCCGCGGGCCTTAACCCGCCTCCCATTGCTTTTTCTGATCTCGACCGTGCACAGCGTCGCAGCGTTTTTGGCCTCTACCAAGTGATTGGCCAAGGCCTGGACGGAACCGCCATGCCGAGTTTTGCGAACCTGCCTGACAAAGACCGCTGGGCGCTCGCCTTTTACGTCGGACATTTTGCGTTCAAAGACCGCGCGGAAGGTAAAAAGCTCTGGAAGAGCGATCCCAGCTTACGCCAGCGCTTTCCGAACCTGGCAGCGCTCACCCGGATTGCGCCGGCCGATTTAGCCAAGGAGATCGGACCGAAGAAGGCCTTCGCCTTGACCGCTTATCTACGCAGTGAAGCGTCCGCGGTAACCGGCAATACGAGCTCACTGGTCATTGCACGGCAAAAGTTGAACGAGTCCTTGGCCGCCTATCAGCGGGGCGATGTCCACGGCGCCGAAGAACTTGCCTTGTCCGCCTACCTCGATGGTTTCGAGCCGATCGAACCGGCACTCGGCGCGCGCGATGGTACCCTGCTGACCCGCATCGAAAAGGAAATGGGCGGTCTGCGCGGCGCCATTCACTCGCATGCCGATCCAAAGATTGTCGAAGCCAAGGTCAACACGATCGAAACCTTGTTGGCCCAGGCGGACAAAGCGTTGGCGCCCGAGGCCACCAGCAATACCTCAACCTTCATTGGCGCTTTCACGATCCTGCTGCGCGAAGGTCTTGAAGCCCTGCTGATCGTCACGGCCATGATCGCCTTCTTGAAGAAGGCCGAACGCCATGAGGCACTACCCTATGTTCACAGTGGCTGGGTTGTTGCCCTATTGGCAGGCTTGGCTACCTGGGCCGTTGCGACCTTCCTAATCGGAATTAGCGGAGCGAGCCGCGAGCTGACGGAAGGCTTTGGGTCGATCTTTGCAACCGTGGTCCTTCTTTGGGTAGGGATCTGGCTCCATGGTAAATCGCAGGCCCAGGAATGGCAGCGATTTATCCAACAAACCATGGGCCATGCCTTATCGAAGGGTTCGTCCTGGTTCCTGTTCGGACTTGCCTTTATCGTCGTCTACCGAGAAGTCTTCGAGACGATCCTGTTCTATGCAGCGCTTTGGACAAAGGACAACGGCCTGGTGATTTTCGCCGGCGCCGGTTCTGCCATTGTGGTCCTCACCGGTATCGCCTGGGCTATGCTGAGGTTTAGCAGCCGTCTCCCGGTCAGCCAATTCTTTGCCTTCAGTTCCGGACTCATCGCCATTCTATCGGTCGTTCTCGCCGGCAAGGGCGTCGCCGCTTTGCAAGAAGCCGGCCTGATCGACATCACTCAGTTATCGTTCATCCCGCAGATCGAACTGCTTGGCATTTTCCCGACTCTTCAGTCGGTCGGGGCGCAGTTGCTGGTGATCGTCATCATTGCAGGCTGGCTGGGCTACACCCGTTATCGTGAGACGAACTCAGTGCCAACAGTTTAGATTCCGCCCGGGACCCGACCGCTATATGGATTTATGATCGAGCGCAAATACCTGTACCTGCCCAACACGGCGATGGTTTGTGTCCCACCCAAACTGCTAACGCATCTGCTCGTCCAGGGTCATGAGAAGATGATTTACGCGGGTTGCCGCAATCGCCGCCTGGCCAACCGCGACACTAATCTGATTGACGCCGCTGACGACATCTCCGGCCGCGAATAAACCCGGCACCTTAGTTTGTTGAAAAGCATCCGTGACAACTTCGCCTTCTGTCGAGCAATCGGCCCCGAGTGCCCGGCTAAGACCTGTCCGCGGACGACAACCTAACATCGGGTAGATCGCATCGAAGCTCATCTCAATACCTTGGACTTGGGCAACAGCTGACCCGCTTTCATCAACGACAATATTTGCATCGGTCGTTTCAATGAGCGAAATGCCATGCCTTGACAGGCTGCCATAATCTTCCGGCAAGAGCGATCCCGACGAGCTGACACTAACCAGTGTAAGGTGCCGAGTGTAACGGCGCAAAAACAAGGCGTGGCTTACCCCATTGTCCGGCCGCGCGACGACAGCGACCTTTCGGTCAATCATTTCAAATGCGTCGCACACAGGGCAAAGTCGGAGGTTGCCAGACCGTATGCCGGCTTCCCAATTCGGAATTTTCAAACCAGCATCCTCGACGCCGGTCGCGAGGATTACGGTCCGGGCCTTTATTTCGACCTCCCCGATTTTTGCGATGAACGCAGCATTGTCACGCCAGAGCGAGTGAACCCGTCCCTGCATCACAGGAACCGCATATGGGTCCAATTGCGATCGCAGCCGTGACAGTAGCGTTTCGCCATGAATGCCGTCCGGGAAACCGGGCACATTCCGCGACACGGGTATCAGACGCGCCCGGCTCTCCCCGCTGTCGGCAATCCGAACTGTGCGCCTGAAACGCGCAAGGTAGATGGCTGCGGTGAGACCAGCGGGCCCGGCGCCGACAATGAAGCAATCGAGCAAGACGTTCTACCCACATTTACAAGAGATCAATTGGTGCAAGTCACAGAGTCACCCATGTCGTTGCGGCGCCAGATTAGCGCGACCCGAGTTGATCGTCCTTGTTAATCAGCAGGTGGTATGTCGAACCACATCTCTTTTTTATAGGGGGAGGTTAACCGCGCGCGTAGACCTAAGAGGGGCACCTTTTAACTCTCCTTGGAGGCTACAATGCCACATGACACTGAACCTATGACCCAATGCATTGCATTGTGTTGGGAATGCCGCGACGAATGCCAGACAGCTCTGTTCGATCATTGCCTGACCATGGGCGGTGACCATGTGGCAAAACACCACGTCACCGCCATGACAGACTGTATCCAAGTCTGCCAGACGGCCGCCGACGCCATGACCCGGCAGTCTCCGATTCATGCGGCCGTCTGCGCCGCCTGTGCGGAGGCATGCGAAGCATGCGCGAAATCGTGCGAGCAGATCGGTGACACCCAAATGCAAAAATGCGCCGAGGTCTGCCGTCGCTGCGCGCAAAGCTGCCGCGAAATGAGCAAGACGATGGAGATGGCGTAATGAAGTCGCTCCTTACCCTTTCGGTCATTCTGATGACCTGTTCGCTGGCCTCGGCCGTCACCGCTCATCCAACCAGTCACACCGCAGCCGCGAAGGCGCCTTACGACGCCCAGTACCTGGACTCGATGACAAAACATCACCAGGACGGCATCATGATGTTCAACATGGCCATCGAAAAGGCGGCGATGCCTGCCGTCAAGGCCAAGGCGCAAATGATGGCACAGATGCAGCAGCAGGACATCAAGGACATGCAGGCCATGCGATCGAATATCCAGTCCGATGCACAGCCTGCCGTGAACATGAAACTGCCAGGCATGATGCCGATGAACATGAAGCCGCTGCAGAGCGCCTCCGGCATGGGTTTCGACACGATGTTCATCGACATGACGATAAAACACCACGAGGATGCGATTAAGATGTCGAAGGATGCCTTGTCACATTCAAAGATGCCTGGGGTTCGCGCGATGGCTCAGAAGGTAATCGACGATTCGAACAAGGACATTGCCGATCTGAAAGCCATGAAAACACCGATGCAATAAGTCAATCGAGCGCGCCACCGAGGCGCGCTCCCTTTACGCCCGCGGCAGAACAACACAGTCGGAGCAATTCGCTTTTCATTGACATTTAATCCTTGAAGCATATCCTGAGGGCTGATGCTGAAAGCTGTCCTTTCCATTTTGGCCGTTATTGGGCTTCTCCTGTCGCCGATCCATGCTCAGGCGGCGAATGCCGACTGTATGGCCATGAGCAGCAAAATGCAGGCAGTGGCGCCCGCTATGGCGACTATGGATATGTCGTCCTGCTGCGAGAAAGACACGGGCAAGACATCGGACAATCATAAGGACAAAGCGTGCATCGAAAACTGCATCGCCATGTGCAGCCTCGGCAGTGTTGTCGCTTCGCCCAACGAAGTCATCTTACCGGTGCTCGCCGTCGAGCAGGTCACTTTCAACGATAAGGCTGCTCCGCTCTTCACCCAAGAGCCAGGCCTTTTCGTCCCTCCCCCCAAATCACAGGCGTAACAGGCGGAATCCGCCCTTCTTTACGCCTTCGAGGTCGTGCTGGCCTGTGCCTTCGTGCATCCAGTCCGGCCTTGAATATCGCTTGACCGTAACGCCATGTCCCGCGGGCAAGCCTCAGATATGATTTGAGGAATTTTCCATGACTATCCGTCAAACCCTCGCCACCACTGCGTGCGCGATCACTTTGGCCGTGTTGGCCGTTTCCACCGCTTCCGCGCAACCCGCCGATGGCCAGCCGTGCCACAAATGCGCTTATCGCACGGCCCCTCCTTCACCTAACCCGCATGACGTCATGCCCCGCATCGTCAAGGTTCCGTGTGCCCCGGCGCTGATGGGCGATTGCCTGAAAACCGGAAAGTAATGCGTAGCCCCCTGCCGCCTAAGCGGCGGGGGGCTATCGACTTGCGTTCTCCATCTCAGGAATCCCCCATGCGATCCTATTCTCTCGCGGCCCTATGTGCCGTCCTGACTCCCCTCGTTTACGCTTCGGCAACAATGGCCGCGCCATTGACCTTCGGCGCCGCACTAAAACTGGCGCAACAGACGGCGCCGAGCCTTCAGTCGAAAGCGGCCGATGTCTCTGCCGCCAGGTCCTCAGCCATTGCCGCAGGTCGCTTGCCCGATCCCAAGGTGCGCTTCGGGGTCGAGAACTTTCCGGTGTCCGGGCCGCCAGCGGGATCTTTCACGGCTGAAAGCATGACCATGGCCACTGTCGGCGTCATGCAGGACATGCCGAATGGGGACAAGCGTCGTGCCGAACGCCAGAAGGCCGCCGCCGATATCGGCGTCGCTGATGCCAATGCGGCCGTCGAGGCGCGCGAGGTGCGGCTCAATACCGCCTTGGCCTGGGTCGATCTCTATTACGCGGAAAAGAAGCTGGCGGCACTCGACACCGTCCAGCAGTCGATCGAAGCGATCGCCAAGACCGCCCCGTCCCAATTGGCGGCGGGTGCCACGCGCCCCGCTCAGGCCCTGGCGGCCGACCAGATGAATGCCGATCTAGCCGACCGCCGCGCCGACCTGTTGGCCGACGTGACACGTGCCCGGGCAGAATTGGTGCGCTGGACGGGCGATGACCAGGCTGATGTTCTCGGCGATCCGCCCGAATTTGCCGTCAATGCCTCGGATCTTCGCGCCGGCCTCGACCATAACCCTACCCTCTTGCCTTACGGCGCTTTGGTTCAGCAGGCCCAATCCGACGTACAAATGGCCCGGGCGAACAAGCGGCCGGATTGGGGCTGGGATGTCACCTATCAGCACCGCGATGGACGCTGGGGCGACATGGTGTCGACCGGCGTGACCATCAGCCTGCCGCTGTTCCAGAAAACCCGGCAGGACCCGGTCATCGAGGCCAAGACGACGGAGGTCACGCGTGCCCGCCTCGACCAGGATGCCGCCCACCGCCAATTGCTGGCGCAGTTCGAGGCCGATCTGGCCGATCACCTCATGCACCACGACCGAATGATGCGGGCGCAAACGACGCTCGTACCTCTCGCCGAAAAGAAGGTCGCCCTGGAGACAGCCAGCTACGGCGCCGGCACAGCCACCTTATCCGACGTCCAGCAAGCACAGCTGGCCCTGGCCGAAGCCCGCATCGACGCCTTGTCCCGCGAAGCCGACGTCGTTCGCGACGGCGTGCGGATCAACCTGACCTACGGGAGCGACCAATGAGCCGCCAGCTTACTCTTTCCCCCGCCATGCTCGGCGTGTCGGCGGCCGTCATCACCCTGACCGCCGGGGCGGCGGGCTTTGGCTTGGCACACCTCGGCAAAGGTCCGATCGCCACGCCGGCGGCATCGAATGCCGATCGCAAGGTCTTGTACTGGTACGACCCGATGGTGCCGGCCCAACATTTCGACAAGCCCGGCAAGTCCCCCTTCATGGATATGCAGCTTGTGCCGCGCTACGCCGGTGATACCGATCCGAGCCAAGGTGGCGTGCGGATCGATCCGGCCCGCCTGCAAAGCCTGGGCATGCGGCTGGCGAACGTTCAGCGCGGCGATTTCGCTCAAGATTTCACCGTCGCCGGTCAACTCGACTTCAACGGGCGCGATGTCGCCATCGTCCAGGCGCGGGCCAACGGCTTCGTGCAAAAGGTCTATGCCCGGGCGCCCGGCGATGTGGTCGGCGCCGGCGCGCCGATTGCCGACATCCTGGTGCCGACGTGGAGCGCCGCGCAGAGCGAATATCTGGCCGTGCGACGGACCGGTGATGCGTCATTGGAAGCGGCCGCCCGCCAGCGACTCGCTCTACTCGGCATGCCGCAGGGTTTGATCGATAGCGTGGCCAAAAGCGGCCGGGTTTCGAACACCATCACCATTTCGACACCTGTCGGCGGTGCGATCCAGACGCTCGATGTCCGCCAGGGCATGACTGTGAACATGGGCCAAACCCTCGCGCAGGTCTCGGGCCTGTCGTCGGTCTGGCTGACGGCCGCCGTGCCGGAAACCCAAGCCGCCCACATCAAAATCGGCCAACCCGTGACGGCGGACCTCACCGCCTTCCCCGGGGAGCCTGTAACCGGTCGCGTCTCGGCCATCCTGCCGACGGCCCAGGCCGACAGTCGGACACTAAGCGTACGCGTCGAGTTACCCAATTCCAGTGGGCGGCTCCGGCCCGGCATGTTCGCCACGGTTCACCTGAACGGTGAGAGTTCATCTGCGCTCTTCGTTCCGTCCGAAGCCCTGATCCGAACGGGCAAGCGGACCTTGGTCTTGCTGGCCGGCGGCAAGGGGGGATTTACCCCAGTGGAGGTGCAAGCCGGTCGCGAAAGCGACGACCGCACTGAAATCCTCGCCGGCCTGAACGAAGGTGATCAGATCGTTGCATCCGGACAGTTCCTGATCGACTCCGAGGCCAGCCTG
This sequence comes from Asticcacaulis solisilvae, assembly GCF_017875235.1. GTDB lineage: Bacteria > Pseudomonadota > Alphaproteobacteria > Caulobacterales > Caulobacteraceae > Asticcacaulis > Asticcacaulis solisilvae_A. Next base: position 321,241 of record NZ_JAGGMI010000003.1, read on the forward strand.
GCCGGCGTCAATACCCGGCCTTTAACCGCGATGTCTATGCCCGCGCCGAATTCAGCTGCGGCACTGTACGAAACGCGTGGCCTGATCGAGCAACTGAAGGGCGACAGCATTACGCTCAGCCATGAACCGGTGCCCGCGATCGGTTGGCCGGCCATGACGATGACCTTCCGGCTGAAGTCCGCCAACCTGGCGAGAGGGATGAAGACCGGTGACCGCGTCACCTTCGGTTTTGCCCAGACCGCAGACGGTCCGGTCATCGAAAAGCTCCAGCCAATGGGTGGCCAATGATCGCCGCCCTTATCCGCTGGTCGGTAAAGAACCGCTTCTTCGTCCTGATCGGGGCCCTCGCCGTCATCGCTGCCGGGATCTTCGCCCTTCAGCAAACAGCTGTCGATGCCCTGCCCGACCTCTCCGACACCCAGGTCATCATCCGCACGCCCTATCCGGGCCAGGCACCGCAGATCGTCGAGAACCAAGTGACCTATCCGTTGGCGACGACTATGATGTCGGTGCCGGGCGCCAAAACCGTGCGCGGCTATTCCTTCTTTGGTGACAGCTTCGTCTATGTACTGTTCGACGACGGCACCGACCTCTATTGGGCGCGCTCGCGCGTGCTCGAGTATCTCAACCAGGTGCAAAGCCGCATGCCGGCCGGCGCCAAGCCGTCGCTGGGACCCGATGCCACGGGAGTCGGATGGGTCTATGAATATGCCCTCGTCGACAGGACAGGCCAGCACGACCTGTCGCAGTTACGCTCCTTGCAGGACTGGTTCCTGCGCTACGAGTTAAAGAGCCTGCCGGGCGTGGCCGAGGTGGCCAGCATCGGTGGCATGGTCAAGCAATACCAGGTCGTGCTCGATCCGGTGAAGCTGGCAGCCTACGGCGTGACCCACGGCCAAGTCGTCTCCGCCATCCAGAACGCCAATGGCGAAAGCGGCGGTTCGGTTCTGGAACTGGCCGAAGCCGAATATATGGTCCGCGCCGGCGGTTATCTGAAGACGCTCGACGACTTCCGGGCCATTCCACTGAAGACGGCTGCCGGCGGCGTACCCGTGACATTGGGCGCTGTCGCCACCGTCCAGATCGGACCGGAGATGCGCCGTGGCGTCGCCGAACTGAATGGCCAAGGCGAAGTCACTGGTGGCGTCGTCATCCTCCGCTCCGGCAAAAACGCCCGCGAGACGATCGCCGCCGTCAAGGCCAAGCTTTCCGAACTGAAAAAGAGCCTTCCGCCTGGCGTCGAGATCGTCACCACCTATGACCGCTCACAACTGATCGATCGCGCCATAGACAATCTGCGCGAAAAGCTGATCGAGGAATTCATCGTCGTCGCCGTCATCTGTGCTCTGTTCCTGTGGCACGTGCGCTCGGCCTTGGTCGCCATCATCACCTTGCCGGTCGGCGTCCTGATGGCGCTGATCGTCATGCACAGCCAAGGCGTCAACGCCAATATCATGTCGCTGGGCGGCATCGCTATCGCCATCGGTGCCATGGTCGATGCGGCTGTGGTTATGATCGAGAACGCCCACAAAAAGATCGAGCACTGGGAGCACGATCATCCCGGCGCGGCGCTCAAGGGCGACGAGCGCTGGCGGGTTATCACCGAGGCAGCGACCGAAGTCGGGCCCGCCCTGTTCCTCAGCCTGCTGATCATCACCTTTTCCTTCATCCCGGTCTTTACCCTGCAAGGTCAGGAGGGGCGGCTGTTCTCGCCGCTGGCTTTCACCAAGACCTACGCCATGGCGGGCGCGGCTATCCTTTCGGTGACTCTCGTGCCGGTGCTGATGGGATACCTCATCCGCGGCAAGATCCCGAAGGAAACAGCCAATCCGTTGAACGTGGTTCTAACGGCTATCTACGGGCCGTTCCTGGCCTTCGTACTGAAAGCGCCTCGCCTGACGCTCGTATTGGCGGCGCTCGCCTTTGCCACCACGGTCTGGCCGTTGACGCGACTGGGTGGCGAGTTCATGCCGCAACTGGACGAAGGCGACCTCCTGTATATGCCCTCCGCCCTGCCAGGCCTGTCGGCAGACAAGGCATCGGAACTGCTGCAGCAGACCGATAGACTGATCAAGACCGTGCCGGAAGTCGAGACCGTCTTCGGCAAGGCCGGCCGTGCAGAAACCGCGACCGACCCGGCGCCGATGGAAATGTTCGAAACCACTATACGCTTCAAGCCGCGTGACCAATGGCGGCCGGGCATGACACCCGAGAAGCTGGTCGCGGAGTTGGACCGGACGGTGAAGGTCCCCGGCCTCGCCAATGTCTGGGTGCCGCCGATCCGCAATCGCATCGACATGCTGGCGACGGGCATCAAGAGCCCGATTGGGGTAAAGGTGTCGGGTAGCAATCTCGCTGAGCTGGACCGCATCGCCCATGATGTCGAGACGGTCGCCAAGACCGTACCAGGCGTCAGTTCGGCCCTTGCCGAGCGCTTGACTGGAGGCCGCTATGTCGATGTCGATATCGACCGCGCAGCGGCCGCACGTTACGGCCTCAATATCTCAGACGTGCAATCGATCATCAGTGGCGCCGTCGGCGGCGAGAATGTCGGCGAAGTGGTCGATGGTTTGGCGCGCTATCCGATCAATGTCCGCTATCCGCGCGAGGACAGGGACAGCCTTGAAGGCCTGCGCAATCTGCCTATCCTCACGCCGTCGGGCGCCCAGATCACGCTTGGAACGGTTGCCAGTGTCGAGATTGCCGAAGGGCCGCCGATGCTGAAGACAGAGAACGGCCGCCCTTCGACCTGGGTCTATGTCGATGTCCGCGGCCGCGATCTGGCGTCCGTCGTCGGCGACCTGCAAAAAGCGGTGGCGAAGGATGTCAAACTGTCGCCTGGCGTGTCCATCGCCTATTCTGGCCAGTTCGAATACCTCCAGCGCGCCGTCGAACGCCTGAAGTTCGTGGTGCCGGCGACGCTCGTCATAATCTTCCTCCTGCTCTATGTCACCTTCGGCCGTTTCGACGAGGCGGCGCTTATCATGCTGACCTTGCCGTTCGCCCTGACCGGCGGCATCTGGACGCTCTATTGGCTGGGCTTTCACCAGTCGGTCGCTACTGGCGTGGGGTTCATCGCGCTCGCAGGCGTTTCGGCAGAATTCGGCGTGGTCATGCTGATTTACCTCAAGGACGCGCTCAAGCATCGGGGCCCCGATCCCTCGGCGGCCGAAGTCGAGGCCGCCGTCCGCGAAGGGGCGCTTCTGCGCGTCCGGCCCAAGGCGATGACCGTCGCCGTGATCCTTGCCGGCCTTCTCCCCATCCTCTTCGGCCATGGCGCCGGCTCCGAAGTCATGAGCCGCATTGCGGCCCCCATGATCGGCGGCATGCTGACAGCACCGCTTCTATCCATGCTCGTTGTACCCGCCGCGTATCTCCTGATCCGGCGCAGGCGTTACCCCTCGTTTCCCCCCACCTCCCAACCTTAGGAGATTACCATGAAGACCAAGATGATCCTCAGCCTCGCCGCCGTCGCCGCCCTGGGCGCCCTTGCGGCCTGTGGCCCGAAACCAGCCGCCAACGCGGCCACATCGACGGAAAGCCCTGCGGCCATGTCCGATATGTCGGGAATGGCAGGTATGTCGGACATGTCCGGCATGGCGATGGATATGGATGCCGGCGTCAAAAAAGGAACCGGCGTCGGTGTGATCACGGCCATCGACAAGACCGCCAATACAGTCACGATCAAGCACGACGCCATTCCGGCCGTCGACTGGCCGGCCATGACCATGGCGTTCAAGGCGACTCCACCCGCCCTGCTCGATAATCTTAAGGTCGGTGAAAAGGTTAAATTCTACGTATTGGTCAAGGGGTCGGATGCCGAAGTAACCGCGATCCGCCAGCAAAAATAGCAACCGGCGCACCTGACGTGTGCTCCGTTGCCGAAGAAAGGAGGCTCCAGCACAAAATCCCATCATTACCGTTCAAATTTCTGACTCGGCATGGACATCCACGCCGGTTTGAAGAACTGAAATCGGAGTAGTAAAATGAGAATCTTTTCAACAGGAAGTGCTACGTCCCGTAGGGCCATCGCCGTCGTCAAATTGACTGCCTTGATCGGCGCAATCGGCCTTACAGTATCCGCTTGCACCACAATGGGCACGGCAAACGCCGGCTATCACACGGAACGGGAGTCACCCAATCCGCATTCCGGCTACAAAACCGTACCGGACAAGACGGCTCAATAGTCGGCAAAACTCGTGGCTGCATACGCATAGTGCAGCCACGGTCTTCATGTTAATAGATGAAAACCTGACAAACAGACTTAAGGACCCCACATGAATACGAAATTGCCAATCGTCGCCAGCTTGACTCTCGTAGCCTTGGCTGCATGCAGCCCCAAGCCATCATCCGATGTAACGGCAACATCTGCGGAAAGCACCGCTCCCGCCATGGCTGAAGCGACTAGCATGTCTGACATGTCAGGAATGGACATGTCGGGAATGGACATGGATTCCAGCCACGCCGGAATGTCTTCCAAATAAGCCTCACCGGGTAATGCTGTCTTGCGTGCGCGAGGTTGAGCCCTCGAACGCAAGGCAGCATCGGCTCCATGCGTTTGCTGGACGATTGCGGCGGGTCAGACCTTTGCGACCTATTACCGCAGAATTCCGCTTAGCCCCGTCCAACCTATATAAAGCGCGACGACCGAGATCAGTGCTCCCGAGAGATAAGGTGCACGGTTTGCCAGTTTGCCGAATCCCTTGAACCGCTTTGAAACGTGCTTGACACTCCATGCCGCAAGCACGCCCGACGCGACCATTGTAAGAGCTAAGCCAAGGCTGAAGCACAGGACCAAAGTCGCGCCGAGCGCGATACGCTTGAGTTGCAGGCATAGCAGCAGCACAGTGATCGAGGCCGGGCACGGGATTAGCCCGCCCGTCAGGCCGAACATGATGATCTGCGGCGTAGTCACCTTCTGCCCGGCAAATCGTTTCTCGATCTCTTCAGCATGCTCACGCTCGTGGTCATCCGCGTAGGGCTCTGCTCCAGCAAAGCCAGCGGTCACGCCCGTCTGATCGTGATCGTGATCGTGATCGTGATCATGGTGGTCGTGTTCTTCATACGTCACGCTATAGCTGTGGGCATGGCCGGCATGCCCCAGCACCAGGCGCGCGGCAAATTGGTGCGGCTCGGGGATGTCCTGCGTCGATTCCAAGAACCCATTCTTTTGCATAAACGTGAAGACCTGCGCCCGACCATCTTCGCGCACGGTTTCCACTTGGACGTCATCCGCACGCCAGACTTGTCCCGTTTCGCGGAAGACCCGGAAGCGTGGCGGCTGGCCCTGTTCGAAGATCTCCAGGCGGACGCGCCCATGTCCTGTATCGATCCGCTTCTTTTCATCGTGATGGTGATCGTGACCATGCGCATGGCTATGACCGTGGTGTCCATGCCCGCCGCGTTGATAGGACCAGGTCCGCCAGATCATCCAAAGGGCGACGCCCAGCATGATCATCGCGGACAAGACTTGGAAATAAGGCTCGACAGCGTCGCTGTTCCAATTTTGGCCCGCGTAAAGGCCCCCCAGCGCGATCAACCACACGACGGCCGTATGCGAAATGGTCGCCGACAACCCAAGCAAAATGGCTTGCCATATGGTCCCACGAACCGCGACGATGAAGGCTGCCATCATCGTCTTGGAATGGCCCGGCTCCAAGCCATGAAGAGCGCCGAGCAGTATGGCAGAGGGAATAAACAGCCAGGCGTTGCCGGCCCCTTGTTGGAGCAGGTGTGTGAAATCGTTCATCGAGACGTTACTTTATGTAGGAATTGAAGATGTCGATCAGCGCCTGTTGCGCCTCGGGTGTAAGTAGGCCGGGTTGTGCCGGATCGTCTGCCAGATGATGCCGGATGTGATGCTCCACCACTTCGCCCATCAGCCCTGAAATCCCCCCGCGCGCGGCGGCGATCAGATGCAGGATCTTTTCGCTGTCCGCCTCCGCTTCGAAGGCGCGTTCAAGGGCCTCGACCTGCCCCTTGATCCGCCTGACCCTCGCCAAAAGCTTAGCTTTCTCTTTGTTGGCATGCATGCTTGCCTCCTATAATATACCCCCCTATACTATATTTGTTTGGCCTTTGTCGAGGCCGATCGCAGACGCTGAGGGTAAGTGGCCAAATTCAAACTCGGAGATGTGAAGCGCGGTGGCGCGTTTGCACTGGTGTCCGCACTGCTTTTCGGTGCGTCGACACCTGCGGCGAAAGCCATCATCGGCGGCGTTCATCCGTTAATGCTCGCGGGTCTCCTTTATCTGGGATCGGGCTGCGGCGTAGCCATCGTCAGGCTCACCGCACTCAAAAGCGCTGGCGCCGCACTTAAGCGCGCCGATATGCCGTGGCTGGCTGCGACCGTGTTCTTTGGCGGCGCCCTGGGACCGGCTCTGCTAATGTTCGGCCTCACCAGCACTTCCGGTTCTGCCGCCTCGCTTCTGCTAACTCTCGAAGGGGTCTTCACGGCCGTCATTGCCTGGATTGTCTTCAAGGAACCTTTCAACCGAAGGATTGGCTGGGGGATGCTCGCCATTTTCATCGGCGCGGTCTTGCTCGCGATGCGTGGGCCTGGCGGTCATGCCGCGCTGGTCGGCGGATTCGCTGTCGCCGGGGCCTGCCTGTGCTGGGCGATCGATAACAATTGCACCTCGAAAATCGCCCATGTCGATGCGCCCACCCTCGCCAGCATTAAAGGCATTGTCGCCGGCGTAGCCAACATCACACTCGCCTTGATCTTTGGCGCGCAATTGCCACCGGTGGCTACCGCAGGCTCCGCCCTGACCATTGGCCTACTGGGTCATGGCGCCAGCCTGGTCCTGTTTGTATTCGCATTGCGCGAAATCGGCGCCGCCCGCACGGGAGCATACTACTCAACCGCTCCATTCATCGGAGCGGTGATCGGACTGGCGTTCCTGCACGAGCCATGGTCGATTACCCTCATCATTGCCGGTATTCTCATGGCCGTCGGCGTTTGGCTACATTTGACTGAGCCAGACGCCCGCTCGGGCCAAGGGGCGTCCTGAACCCGCAAGACCTTTTCATTTCAGATTCCGAACCGGCAACACCTCGACGTGTTGCGACCGAGTGTTCAGCCAGGAGACAGGCCGCCAAACAGCAAAGACCGAAATCGTACGTCGATGTCGGCAGGCTCGATCTTCGCGCCATTGTCGAGCCAGTTCGTCAGGACCGACATGAAGGCGCCGACGACGAAGGCGACCCGGATTTCCCGATCTTGCCGATCACCCTGGCCCGCAAGCTCGGCACGGATGAGGTCGGCGATGATACCCCGAATGCCGCCCAGGCTCACCGCCAACCCTTCGCTACCGATCAGGCCCCTGTAGGCGCCGACATGGCGGCGGGCGTGTTCGAACATGCCAAGGCTGAACGACAGCGCCTTTCCAGGGTCCGTTGTGCTTGCCATCGTCTGGTATGCGCTCAATTCCGCGCGTAAATGCTCCAGGCTCCTGCGCTTCAGGTCGTCCTTGCCGGTAAAATGGGTATAGAAGGTCGAACGTCCGACGCCCGCCTTTTCGCAAATATCCTGGATGGTGACCGCGTCATAGCCTTTGTCCTGAATGAGGTGGAAAAAGGCGTGCTCCAGCTTCCGTCTCGTGCGCGCGATCCGTCGATCGATCTTCGAGGCGGGCACATCCGCCTCAAGGACATGTGGATGCAATGACGCGTGACGCTCCACGTCTTCGGCATTGATTTCGTGAATCCTATGAGCGCCGCGGCGCGAAGTCATTTGCGATGCCCTGCTCCAAATACCAGCCACAGCTTGACACATATGGCCGCAAGGACAACTGCGGCGCCGATGGCGAACGCCGGGTTCCGCAGATCTATGGCACCAAGGCGCAGGACATATGCGCCGGCCGCCAGATGAAGGGCCACGGCCGCAGCGACCGCGACGAAAATGCCGACAGCCGCAAGCCTGGCGCCGCCTTGCCGCGCGCCATGCGCCACGGCGAATCCGCCGAATTCCTCGGAGAGGACCTGCGCTGCGGGGACCTTTTGGGTTTCAAGGAGCGCGCGCATGTCGGCCACCATGTCAGGCAGGCCCGCTATGTAGAACGTCGCCGTCGACAGGTCGGATATGGTCTCGGTCAGCAACGGCCCGTCTATTCGGCCGGTCCGGCCGGTCCAACTGGCGTCTTCGCCGGTCATGGTCGGGACAAGGACAAAGGATGGATGGTGCGCGGCCAGGTCCTGCAATTCTTCCAGGAAAGGTGCGTCGGCTGCCGTTCGCGAAGAGTAGAACAGATAGAACTTCCGAGGCAGCCCCCGTTCAAGAGCATCCCGGATCATGGAATAGGCCGGCACGACACCTATACCCCCCGCAAGAAACACCGCCGGCTCGCAAGCCGCGTCGTCCAAAGCAAAGGCCCTATGCGGCGCATTGACCAGCATTTCGATACGGACCTTTTGGCCCGGTGCCAGGGCCATCAGGGAACGCTTGAAAGCCGTCTGCCGCATCCGCATGACGAAGACCAGATCCCGGTCTTGCGGTGTACTTGCAAAGGAGACGAAGCGCGTCACGCCCTTGCGGTCGCGAAACCTCGGCTTGAGCAGCGTCATTCGGACATGACGCCCTGCCCGGTAGGTAAAGCCGGCGGGGCGTTCGAATCGGAATTCCCAGCTGTCATTTGCGACCAAGGCCTTGCTGACGAAGCCAGTGTCGAAGCTGACCCGCTCCATCTTGACGCCATGGCGTCCGTGCAGGCGTCGCATCCGTTCGTGATCCATGGTGCGTATCCAAATTTGCAAGCCTTGCCGCAAGCCTACGCCCGAATGGGTTTGAATTACATCGCTTTTCCTGGACGACCCGGACACTTTGTCCAGGAACGAAATTTTTTTGCCCATCCCTTGTCGACATCTTGAAGATATACCCTATGGGGTATATATACCCCCCAGGGGTATGTAGGAGGCCACATGTCGGATCACCCCAGTCACACTGAACAGACGCCCCGGCTCAATCGCGCCATCGGGCAGCTCGAAGGCATCAAGCGCATGATCGGCGAACGTCAGTACTGCGTCGACATCCTGACCCAGCTCCGGGCCGTGCGTAGCGCCATCAAGACGATCGAACTCGGCGTCCTCGAAACCCACATGAAATCCTGCCTCACCAAATCCTGCGAATGCGGCGACGAAACGGTGCGGGACACTCAGATCGCCGAAATCATGCAACTCCTGAAGAAGTACGAGTAGATTCCCATGGAAAACGACCATCAAGGCGAAGGCCAAGCGAAGAGTTGCTGTCACAGCCATGCCTTATCAGCAGACCCCAAGACCTATACCTGCCCCATGCACCCGGACGTTCGTGAAACGGAACCGGGCCAATGCCCTATCTGTCATATGACCTTGGTGCCCGCAGGCGAAGCGCCGAAGCAGGCGGCCGGGGGAAACGACGCGCAGGATCACAGCCAATGTCACCATGGAAATGGACATGGCCACGAACATCATCATGCCAGGACCGTCCCTGCAGCGAAACCCAAGGCAGGTGAAGCCGTCATCTACACCTGCCCGATGCACCCGCAGGTCCGCCAGGAGGGACCGGGCTCGTGCCCGATCTGCGGCATGGCGCTGGAACCGGAGATCATCACGCTTGAAGAGCCGGATAACCCCGAACTTAAGGACATGAGCCGTCGTCTGTGGATTTCGGCAGGGCTTTCCGTTCCCGTCGCCATCCTTGCTATGGGCGCGCACTTCGGACTGTCATTCATCGTTCCTGAAAGCGTTTCGCTCTGGCTGCAACTGGCGCTGGCGACGCCCGTCGCGCTATGGGGTGGCTGGCCTTTCCTGGTGCGCGGCTGGGACTCGCTCAAGACCCGCAACCTCAATATGTTCACCCTGATTGCGCTGGGCGTCATCGTCGCCTGGGGCTATTCGGTCGTTGCCGTCCTCGCGCCAGATGCCTTCCCGCACATGTCCGGCATGATGCCGGACGTTTATTTCGAGGCGGCGGCCATCATCACCACGCTCGTCCTGGTCGGACAGGTGCTCGAATTGAAGGCGCGCGCCCAGACCGGCAATGCCATCCGTGCCCTCCTGAAGCTCGCCCCGGCCACGGCACATCGCCTCAAGGATGGCGCCGAGGAGACCATCGCGCTCGAACAGGTTGAAGTTGGCGACAGTCTGCGCGTTCGGCCAGGTGAAAAGATTCCGACGGATGGCGAAGTCATCGAAGGATCGAGTCACGTGGACGAATCGATGCTGACCGGCGAATCCATGCCGGTCGCCAAGCAACCCGGCGACAAGGTCACGGGCGCCACGGTCAATCAAGCCGGCAGTTTCGTCATGAAGGCGACGCGCGTCGGCAATGACACGCTTCTGGCCCAGATCGTCGCCCGGGTCGGCCAAGCCCAGCGCTCTCGTGCGCCCATCCAGCGCGTCGCCGACATCGTATCAGGATATTTCGTGCCCGCTGTCGTCGCGGCCGCCATCATCACCTTCATCGCTTGGATGGTCTGGGGCCCGGAACCAAGGCTCGGTCACGCCATTCTCAACGCGATTGCCGTTCTCATCATAGCCTGTCCATGTGCGCTCGGCCTGGCAACGCCGATGTCGATCATGGCTGGCACGGGACGTGCGGCCCGCGAGGGCATACTGGTCCGGGACGCCGCGGTTCTCGAAGCCTTCGAAGGCGTCGATACCCTTGTCCTCGACAAGACCGGAACCCTGACTGAAGGCAAGCCGCAGCTTATAGCTGTCAAGACCGTCGGCGACGGCGATGCGGACAGGTTGCTGGCGTTCGCCGCCGCCCTTGAAGCCTCCAGCGAACATCCGATCGCCGACGCCATCGTCCGCGGCGCGAAGGCGAAGGGATTGCCAAGCTATGGTGTGTCCGACTTCCAGGCGCCGACCGGCAAGGGTGTGACTGGAACCGTCGACGGCATCGCCGTCGCGTTAGGCAACTCTGCCCTTCTCGGTGAAGCCGCTGAGTTGACCGAACTGGCGCGACCGTTCCGTGACCAGGGCCAGACGGCAATCTACGCCATGCTCGATGGAAAGCCGGCCGGGATCATCGTTGTCGCCGATCCCATAAAGCCGTCGACGCCAGAGGCACTGAAGGCCTTGAAGGCGGAAGGCCTGCGGCTCGTCATGCTGACCGGTGACAATGAAGCTACGGCGCGCGCTGTTGCTAAGACGCTTGGCATCGAGGAGGTCGAAGCTGGGATCCTTCCCGATCGAAAGGCCGAGGTCATCGAAGGTCTGATGGCCAAAGGCCGCAAGGTCGCCATGGCGGGCGACGGCGTCAACGACGCTCCCGCCCTGGCCGCGGCTACGGTGGGCATCGCGATGGGCAACGGCACCGACATCGCCATGGAAAGTGCGGGTATCACCCTGATCAAGGGCGACCTGAACGGCATCGTAAAGGCGCGATCCTTGAGCCGAGCGGTCATGCGCAACATCAAGCAGAACCTCATATTCGCGTTCGCCTATAACACCATCGGCGTGCCGATAGCGGCCGGTGTGCTCTATCCCGCCTTCGGCCTGCTTCTGTCGCCGATTATTGCGTCCGCCGCCATGGCGTTCAGTTCGGTCTCGGTTATCGGCAATAGCCTTCGCATTCGCGGCGTGCGGCTCTAAGTCAAGCCTGGATCGTCAAACAAGCAGCTTCGAAATCGCATGAACGCCTTTAATTCCATTGCCGAACCGGGCAAGCGCCTCCCGATTTTGCGCCAATTCGCCATAAGGGAGATACCGCACCTTCAAATCTGAAACCCTGGAGAATGCCGGACGGCGTAACTGTGCGAGCACTTCCCCCTCTCGATCGTCCGGCGCGACGAGATAGAGTCCCTCACTCGCATGCGAGTCTCCGGTCAAAGCAAGGTCCAGCATACGGACGATTCCTGAATAGATCGATGTGCTGTGTTCTACTTCAAAGGCGGCCATCACTGTAGTGGGCGCAGGGTCAAGCCACAGCACATCGATCAGCCGGATGGCATCCGCGGCAGAAGATTGTTCGATGAGGTCCGGAAGCCTGGTCAGACATCGGTCGCCCAGCTTTCCGCCTTCGTAGGCGCGTCCACGATCGTTTGACGCAATCCAGACCGAATAGCCAAGGGCCAAGCCGAGATCGCGCAACCAGCCCTGGATCTCGGTGTGGGTACGGTCCGTTTCTTTTGAGAGCGCCTGCGCCTTGAGAGCCGCAGCGCTTTCGGCCCGAACGGCGGCCAGGTCCCGCGCCCACGCCTGGCGCGCAGCCTCATCATTCTCGCGGGGCGGAGCTGGATATCTGTTCGAGCCGACATCGAACAGGAACCCCCCGATGGCGCCGAGGTCATTCGATAGCAGATCACGGTAGGCATCATTCAACTGCAGCATTCCGAGCCGCATGGCCAGATATTCGGTCCACTTGCCAAGTTTCACGTTGGCACCCGTAATCGCATTGTACCCCTTGACTATGGCCGTATTGAAAGGCGGCATCAGGGTTGGATGCAGAAAGTAGAGCAGGTTTGCAACAGCAGGGCCGAGACCTTTGATGGCCAAGCGATCGATCTTATGAATCGCATCGATGATCTGATCTGCGGTTTCGCAGCATGAGCAGGTATCCAGCAACCGGCCAAATGCCCGCTGATTGTCCGGATGCTCATAGATGTCCGGTATCCTGAGCTTCGGCTTCCATAGGAAAGCGTGGTCAGCGCCTTTAAAAATCTGCCTTTGCTCCGCAATCGAATGTACGATCGTCTCCAGGGACGATCCCCGGTAAAGATTACCGAACCGACCCGCATCGATCTCCTTCACGACCTGACTTATCCCCCGGCGGATCGAACGGAAGTTTTTGAGACGTTCGTCCCACAGGAACCAGCTTTGATAGGAGCCGAGCGGATCGGCGCGCCATTTTTCAAGCAGCAGTCGTATGGGATCTGGGCTCACACTTACCTCCGGCGCATGTCAAGAATAGGCTAACGATTAAGGCGAGTTGGCTCCGTGCGCAATTCATGAACGCAATTTACGACCTACAAGCCACTCGATCTTAAGGGTTTTCGTCTATGGTCGAGAAATAAGATGCACTTGCCAGTGTCAACGGATGGTCGGGAACATTTGGCCCCTTTGTTGCACTAACCAAACGCGCGAATTCCATTTCGCTTTTTTGGGACCATTTCGGGACGAAACCATGCCTCAGAATTTGAAACCCCTGACTTCGCTGCGCTTTTTTGCTGCAATGTGGGTTGTCGCGTTCCATTTCTGGCCCAACCTCGGTGTCGCTATGCCGGCAGTCGTCGGTAAAGGTTATCTGGGCGTCGAGCTCTTTTTTGTCTTGTCGGGTTTCATCCTGAGCCACGTCTATCTTGAGCGGTTCCGAGACGGCAGCTTCCACTACGGCGAGTTCATCTGGGCCCGCCTGGCCCGAATTTACCCGGTCCACATCTCGATTCTTGTCGGGCTCGGACTGCTGATGGCGGCTTTGGCCCTTGTTGGTATCAAAGCCGGCGATAAGCTGCTGGTATGGGGTTCGCTTCCGGCCCAGCTCACCCTGACGCAGGCCTGGGGGTTGGCACCGCACGGAGGCTGGAACCATCCCTCGTGGTCGATTTCCGCTGAATGGTTTGCCTACCTTACCTTCCCCGCCTTTGCCTTCGCAATGATCAGGATGTGGGCACGCCCACGCCTGGCAGTTGCGCTTGCGGCGGTGTTTCTTGTCGTCCTCTACATCGGTTTCGAAGCCATCGCCGGGTTCCCGTTGACACGAGCCACGATATTGTGGGGCGCACTGCGGATTGTCCCATGTTTCGCACTCGGCTGCAGCCTCTGGCTCATGTGGCGGTCCGGCGTCTTGAGGACAGCCGCCGCCGGTCTCGCGCTCTCGGCCAGTGCCTTTTTCTTGCTAATCGCGTCTACCTCGTTCGGGCTGCCGGATTTTGTCAGTGTCATCGCGTGTGGCGGATTGATCTTTGGGCTCGGCGCTGCGGCCCGAAACGGCTCTCGTGTCCTGTCCTCTCCGGCCCTGGTCTACCTGGGTGAAGTAAGCTTTGCTGTCTATATGGTGTGCATCCCCTGGCAACTCGTTGTCGGAGAGGGCCTTCAGAAGATAGCGCATATCGATCCAGACCACATGCCCTTGGCCATTTGGTTCGCTATGGTGGTCGGCGTCGTACCATTCGCAATGGCCGTTCATCACCTTGTTGAGCGGCCCGCTCGCGATCTCATTCGTCGGGTGAAGTTTCAGCGAAAAGCGCCGCTGGACGTCCAGACCCGGCTGAAGTTTCGCGCGCGCACCAGCAACTGACCGGCGACGATTAATTCCTGCCGTCCACCCGTGCGCTAAGTCTCCGTAACGCACGGCAACTTTCGCCGATCCCGGCATACAGTCACGAGCTCATGGAAAACGCCCCTTCAGCTGAGGGATAAACGGCTGCTTAGCGTACTATGTTAGTAGCCTGGGTGTTGCGCGGGCCGAAGGAGCGTCCAATGGAAACTCACGACGATGCAAAGGCTCATGCACATATGAGCCACGAAATGAAATCCCCCTACGTTAAGTTCTGGGTCTCTTTGGCCGCAAACGCTTTGCTCATGTTCGTCTTGATGTTTGTCATGATCAACACGTTCGCGGAGTTCATCCCCAATATCAACTTTATCTACATGGCTCTGGTTATGGCCGCCCCCATGGGCATCATGATGTTGGCAACGATGCCCATGATGTACAGGGATAAGAAAAAAAACTTGCTATCCTATGCCGCACTGGCCCTCATTTTGGTTGCCAGCTTTGTGTTTATTCGCAACCAGACCTTTGTCGGAAACGAGGGCTTCTTAGCATCAATGGTCCCGCACCACTCAGGCGCGATACTTATGTGCCGCCAGGCGAAAATTACTGACCCAGAAATTACGAGTCTTTGTGAAAACATAAAAAAGTCCCAGCAGCAGGAAATCGACCAAATGAACACAATACGTAAGCGGCTATCTGGCAAATAGGTCACGGAGCTTTAGCTATTCAATCCTCTGAATGACTCTTCGGGACATATGGAAATACCAATATGTTGCTTTCTCTTAGGTACGATTACATTAGCGTGAAAGTTCAACTGAAGCATTGTCACTTGCCATGACCCGTGCCAGATAAATCCTTCCGTGGCGGCCACCCCCGGCTGCCACGCGCGGGGCGAGCCTTCCCTTCTCCGGAGAAGTCTCGCCCCGACCAAATTTGGCAGTAAATAGTGGCGAGTCCGTTCCTGAAACAAGAGGTCGGCCGCGGGGCAGGGGAGGATCAGCTCCAATCCATGTACTTGGCTTTGATCGAAGCTTTCCGACTTCGAGCCTTCGAGATTTGGTGCGCATACCCGCTCCGAACTTCTTACTGCCCTCCGTGGTGCACTCGACGGCGATGGGCGCCTTTCTGAGTCGCGGGCAAAAAAAATCGGTTATCAACTTGCTGGTACCGCCGACTCCAAAGCGAGCAGGCCCAAGAAGCCGACAAAAAACATGCTGGTGATGAAAGGGCTATCTGGCTTTTCATGGGCTTCCACCAACAGCTCCTCGGTCACCAGATATAGCAATGCTATGAGCGCGAAGGCGAACGCAATTCCTTGGTAAAATGGAGGCAGGGTGTGGACTGGCGCACCGAGGAGCGACCCTAAGGGCAGCAAGAGACCACAAAGCAGCAGGCCAAGGAAAACCTTGAGCGGGGTTTTCAAAGTTTCCTTCAGCTCTTCGGCCGCGGTTAGTCCGAGGAAGAAGATTTCGAGCGTTAGCGCCACAAGCAGCAGCAGCCCTTGGCGAGCACCCGCCGCAAAGCCTATCCCCAGCACCACCCCATCAACCAAAATATCGATCGCGATCAAGATGATCAGGGACCAGCCTCCCTTCAGGTATTTTCCCAGTTGCTTAATGCCGAACATGGTCGCCAGCCCAAGACCGCCGCCGATCAAAATTGCCGCTGTCGACCCCTGGTGCGTTAGGTCCGGCAACACTTCGGTCGCAGCAGCAGCGAAGACGACGCCGGCCGCCAAGTGTTGCGTCGATGCAGAAAAGGTGTCACTCGGCGCGCGAAACATCGCGATCAGGCCACCGACCGCCAGGGCAAACCACGGCACGAGCATGAATATCAGTGCAGTCATGGTTTCTCCGATCCGGAATATCTATGTTACGATAGAGCTTGATAAGTCCGCGCCGGAACAAAATACAAGATCGTATTTTTACTCCCCTACAGTGTAATGAGAGCCATGACCTCGTCTCGCCCGTTTCGCGCACTCCTGATCGCCGTGATTGTAGCTCTGCCCGCAGTCGGCTGTGCTTCGATCGACACTCCAGCGCCCGGCGCCGAACCTTCTTGCAGCTACCATACGGAAAAGATGTCCCGTAATCCCCGCGACAAGTTCTACAAGATTGTTAAAGACGACTGCAGTAAATCATCATCCGAAGCCGGAGATTCCAGTTCATCATCTTCTGAGTGAACGGATTATCGACAGTTCCGAAGTGTTACAACGTATCAAGCGCCCGCCGTCACTTAGTGCAACACAGTAACAGCAGAACCGTCATTGCGGGACTATTTGTCCCATAAACGGTTTTCTTACTAGTTTTCGCCTATGTTCCCGTGTATCTAAAAAGGCGCCCTGGAACCTATCGGATCAGAAGCTATTGTTCAGGCTCATATCCATCTGTGCAAACCTCTGCCGCGTGCGCAACGCGATAGCGGTGCTGTGCGCGATGGTCGGCATGATGGTTTCGATGGCTCCACAAGCGGAAGCCTATATCACGCTTCAGCATAAAGCTGCCGGCGAGGTCATGGTGGCCGACGGTGGATGGACCGACGTTTGCACCGAACGAACGGTCTGCACGTCCGAAGATGCCTCCGGTGGCCTGGCGCACGACAGTGTACCGATTCCCCACCATCACCATTGCAGTGGTTGCGTACAAATGGGCGCAATCAACGACTACGTCAGCGTGGCGTTTCCGCCGTCGCTTTCTGCGCGCCTTGCGCGCCCTGTTAACGGTCCCCAGCTGAAGCAAGCTGGACCGTCGGATATTGAACAGCCTCCGCGAGGCTGAGTGCGCCTGCGTCACGCGATGACGCAGTGAATCTGCACGTTTTTTCAATATCCAGAGGATCTAATGACATTCATGTCCCCAAAGCCGCTCGTGGCAGCGGTGGCGGTGGCTGGTCTGTGGGGGCTGTGTTTCAACACGGCGCTCGCCGACACGGCACCGTCGTACAGAGAGTTGCTTGCTCAATCCGCAAACTCTCCTCGCCTGCGTGAAGCTGACGCCAACGTCGATCAAGCGAACAACCTCCTGACCCAGGCGCGCGCGCGTCCAAACCCATCGCTCAATCTCCAGTCGGAAAACTTCGGCGGTCGAGATTCGTACCGCGACTTCCGGTCCGCGGAGACGACCTTCTCTATCGACCAAACGCTCGAACTCGGCGGGAAGCGTTCCGCCAGAATTCAAGCCGGACAGGCCGGTGTCGGCGCCGCGCGGGCGCAGAAGTCCCAAACTGTCGCCGATTATGGCTATGATTTGGCGCTCGCCTACATCCAAGCCGAAGCGGCTGACAAGCGGCTCGCCCTCGCCACTGACGCCCTTTCTCTGACGGAAGAAGACGATCGGCGGGTCACGGCATTGGTCGATGCGGGCAAGGAAGCCCAGCTTCGCCAGGCTCAAGCCCGAGCTGCCACCGAGTCGGCGCGCGCGGAAGTCGACGAAGCCAAGGCCGCACGCGCTGAGGCGTTCGCAAGGTTGACCGCGATTTCTGGTTCGCCCGTTCCCTACACCTCGGTTTCCCAGGACATCCTGGCCCACGCGGACGTCAACGAAACGCCTCCTGACATCGACCCATTGAACACACCGTCTTACCTGACAGCGAAGGCCGACGTTGAAAGCGCTCAAGCACAAATCAAGGTGCAAAGAAGCCTGGGCGTACCGGATGCGACCGTGTCTCTTGGTGTCAGGCGCCTGCAAGCTGACAGGACCAGCGCGCTTGTCGGTGGGGTTAGCATGCCCTTCCCGGTCTTTGATCGTAATCGTGGCAATGTCGCCGCCGCCGGATCGCAACGCGACGCGGCGCTGGCTCGCCTCGAACAGGCTCGCCTGGATGCGGTCTCCGAAACGAGCGCGGCCCTCGCCTCCCTTTTCGCCGCACGTACCCACGTGACGGCGACCCGTAATGCCGAGACGACAGCTGAAGAAGCCTACCGGCTGACACGGATCGGCTACGAAAGCGGCAAAATCCCACTGGCTGAAGTTCTCAACGCTCGACGTGCCCTGACGGACGCCAGGTCCCAGGCTCTGACCGCACGAGTCGAGCGCCTCAACGCCGAAGCGACGCTAGCGCGCTTGCAAGGCGTCGCCCCATTCGGAGACCTCTAATGCGTAACGAAACCTTCCCTAAAAAAGCGACCAACAAGACTCTCTACGGCGGCGTCGCCGCAGCCGTAATTGTCGCCGCACTCCTGGGCTTCGGCATTGCAAAAATGACGTCGCCATCGGCCCCCAAAGCGGCCGCCGAGGAAAAGGCCGAGGCGGCCGCGCCGAAAGTCCTGACCGTTAAGGCAGAGACGATTCAACAAGCCGGCATCATCGTCCAGACTGTCGAGGCCGGCGGTCTGTCGTCCGAAATCCTCGCCCAGGGTTCGGTCATGTCCGCACCCTCCGGCCAGGCTGTCATGACGGCACGCGCCGGCGGCACCGTGACGCAGATCTTCAAGCGCCTTGGTGACCCGGTCCAAGCGGGTGAAACGCTTGCCCTGGTCAGCAGCAACGATGCTGCCCAGATCGCAGCCGATCGCCGTTCAGCAGGCGCTAAGGCTACCCTGGCCCAGCAAACCCTCGCTCGTGAAAAATCCCTGTACGAGCAAGGTATCACTCCCAAGGCCGAATATCAGCAGGCCATCGCTGAAGCAGAAGCCGCCAATGCCGATGCGGCTCGCGCAAGTATCGCCGCCAGCAATGCGGGCGTCACATCCGATGGCCGCGGCACGCGCGTGATCAGCCCGATTTCGGGCCGCGTCACAGCGGCGACGGCCAGCTTGGGCGCGTTCGTCCAACCGGAGACGGAACTGTTCCGCGTTTCCGACCCGGCCAAGACACAGATCGAAGCCGCTATCAGCGCCCTCGATGCCCCGCGCGTTGCCGCCGGCGACCGCGTTCTGATCGATACAGGTGACGGTCAGAACATCGAAGGCCGCGTCCGTTCAGTCACGCCTTCCTTGGATGCCGCAACCCGGACCGCCACGGCCGTTATCGACGCGCCGGGTGCCCAACTGGTTCCTGGCCGCAGCATCCGGGTACGCATGTTCGTGTCGGGTGCCGCAACAGGTGGTAGCTCGGCAATCGTCGTGCCGGAGGAGTCCGTGCAGTCTGTCGACGGCCGGGACGTGGTCTTCGTGCGGACCAGCACAGGCTTTAAGCCGCAGCCGGTTGTGACAGGCCAACGTAGCGCCGGGCGCATCGAGATCGTGTCCGGCCTGCCGTCAGGCAGCGCTATCGCCACCAAGAATGCCTTCCTCCTGAAGGCCGAAATCAGCAAGAGCGCAGAGGAAGAATAGGATGATAGGCAACCTCATCAACCTGTCTGTCCGAGCGCGATGGCTGGTTCTCATTCTCACCGTGCTCGTCGGGGCCTTCGGTGCCTGGCAGCTAACCAAGCTGCCGATCGATGCCGTTCCCGACATCACCAACCGCCAGGTCCAGATCAATACCGTCAGTTCAGGCCTGTCGCCGATCGAAATGGAAAAGCGTGTCACCTTCCCGATCGAGACGGCCTTGGCCGGCATTCCCGGCCTGGAGACAACCCGCTCCCTTTCGCGTAACGGCTTCAGCCAGGTCACGGCGGTTTTTTCCGACAAGACCGACCTCTATTTCGCCCGTCAGCAGGTCAGCGAACGTCTGACACAGGCGCGCGACAGCTTGCCTGATGGCGTTCAGCCCGGCGTCGGCCCCGTCACGACCGGCCTGGGCGAAGTTTACATGTACTCTGTGGACTTCACGAACCCCGGCGGCAAAGGTGCCAAGATCAACAACGGCCAGCCCGGATGGCAATCCGATGGCTCGTTCCTGACACCGGAAGGCGACCGCCTGACGACCGACGTGGCCCGCGCCGCGTATCTGCGCACCGTTCAACAGTGGATCATCGCGCCACAGCTTCGGACCGTGAAGGGCGTCGCCGGCGTCGATTCGATCGGGGGCTACGAAAAGCAGTTTGTCGTGGAACCAGACCCTTCCCGCATGACGGCATTGGGCATTTCCTATTCGGAACTGGCCAAGGCTCTCGAAGCCTCTAACCTGTCGGCCGGCGCCAACTATCTCAACCGTGGTGGCGAAGCCTTTCTGGTCCGTGCCGATGCCCGCATCCGTTCGCAGGAAGAAATCTCCTCAGCCATTGTTGCTACACGAAATGGCGTTGGCATCCCTGTCCGTGACGTCGCAAGCGTCTCAGTCGGCGGCGATCTACGCACGGGTGCGGCCAGCATGAACGGCCACGAAGTCGTCATCGGCACCACCTTGATGCTGATCGGCGAGAACAGCCGCACCGTCGCCAAGGCGGTGGGCGAGCGCCTCGAAAACGTCAAGAAGTCTTTGCCCGCTGGCATCTCGATTACCACCACGCTCGACCGGTCCAAGTTGGTCAATGCTACCGTCTCTACCGTCGAACGGAACCTGACAGAAGGCGCCATCCTAGTCGCCGCCGCCCTGTTCCTGTTGCTCGGCAACTGGCGGGCCTCTTTGATCGCGGTCCTCATCATCCCGGTCTCGTTCCTGATGATGGCGAGCGGCATGAACTACTTCAAAGTGCCTGGTAACCTGATGAGCTTGGGCGCGCTGGACTTCGGCCTGATCGTCGACGGCAGCGTCATCATTATCGAAAACTGCCTCAGACGACTGGCCGAACGGCAGCACCATGAAGGCCGCCTGCTGACGCTGAAAGAACGCCTGGAAGAGACCATGGCCGCCGGCCAGGAAATGATCAAACCGACCATCTTTGGCCAGGCCATCATCTTCCTTGTCTTCGCACCGCTGTTCACCTTCTCGGGCGTCGAAGGCAAAACCTTCTCGCCTATGGCCATCACGATCATGCTGGCCTTGGGCGCGGCTTTCGTGCTCTCGCTCACCTTTGTCCCAGCAATGGTCGCGATCCTGATCCGTGGCAAGGTCGCGGAGAAGGATGTGTGGCTCGTCGCCAAGACCAAGACGATCTACGAACCCTTCCTGAAGATGGCCGTGGTTAAGCCATGGCGCTTCATCGCCGGCGGCGCCGCTGTCTTTCTTCTTGCAGGCGTCGTCTACACCACCCTCGGCCAGGAATTCATTCCGCAACTCGACGAAAAGAACGTAGCTCTCTCGTCCTCGCGGGTGCCTTCGACGTCACTCGAGCAATCGCTCAAGATGCAGCTCGACGTCGAAAAGGCCATAACGGCATTGCCCGAAGTCGAACTGATGTTCTCCAAGACCGGTACGGCCGAGGTTGCCACCGACCCCATGCCACCCAACATTTCGGACGGCTTCGTCATCCTGAAGGAAAAGGACAAGTGGCCGAAAGGTGTGGAGTCGAAGTCTGAAGTCGTCGAGCAGATCGAAAAGACAGCCAACGCTCAGCTTGGCAACGCCTATGAACTCAGCCAGCCGATTCAGCTTCGCTTCAACGAGCTGATCGCCGGTGTTCGCGGCGACGTGGCGATCAAGCTCTACGGTGACGACCTCGACAAGATGTCGGCATCGGCAGCCAAGATCGTGGCGGCGCTCCAATCCGTACCTGGTGCGGCAGACGTGAAGGCCGAACAAACGGGTGGCTCCCCTACCCTCGACGTTCAATTCGACCGGGCCGCTATCGCCCAGTACGGTTTGTCGGTTGAGGACGTTGCCGATACCGTCTCGGCCGCCATGGGCGGGCGCGAGGCCGGACTGGTGTTCGAAGGCGATCGACGCTTTCCGATCATGGTCCGCGTCCCTCAGCAAACCAGAGATAATCTGGACGAGCTGATGGCATTGCCTATCGTCCTACCGGAAGGCAAAGGCACCATCCCCCTAAGTCAGGTGGCGCGCTTCAGCTTCACGGACGGTCTGAACCAGATCTCCCGCGAAAACGGCAAACGTCGCGTGGTGATCCAGGCGAACGTTCGCGGTCGTGACGTCGGATCGTTCGTGGCGGAAGCCCTGCCGAAGGTCGAAGCCGTCGAAATCCCGGCGGGCTCTTATCTCGAATGGGGCGGCCAGTTCCAGAACCTGAAGGCGGCTTCCGACCGCCTGATGCTGGTCGTGCCGATCTGCTTCGCGGTCATCTTCGGCCTGCTGTATCTCGCGCTCGGTAGCCTGGGGCGTGCGATCGCCGTCTTCACGGCCGTCCCGCTGGGCCTGGCCGGGGGTGTTTTCACCCTCGCGGCAACCGGCATTGCCTTCTCGGTGTCGGCCGCCGTCGGCTTCATCTGCTTGTCGGGTGTCGCCGTCCTCAACGGTCTGGTCGTGATGAGCAATATCAGAAGCCACATTGAAAGCGGCGTGGAGCTTAAGACGGCCATCGTCAACGGCGTGTACGAGCGGGTGCGCCCCGTCCTCATGACCGGCCTGGTGCCGGCCATTGGCTTCATTCCAATGGCTCTGGCTCACGGCACGGGCGCTGAGGTTCAGAAGCCTCTGGCCATGGTCGTTATCGGCGGTCTGGTCGGCGCGACCTTCCTCACCCTCCTGGTCCTTCCCGCGATTTCCGCTGTGGTCTTGGGCGCTTTGCAGAAAAAGCGCGTCAAGCCGGCCACGGAAACCCCGGCCGAAGTCAACCACCACGCATAGGCAGAAAGTCTCGGCGCCGCGATGCGTGCGCCGAGACCCCTACAGGAGAGAACTTCATGAACACTACGAAACTATTGAGAATCTACACCAGCGAAAACGCATATTCCGGTTCCACCAAGGTTTTCCAGCTCATCTGCGAACGCGCCAGAGAACAAGAAATCGCCGGCGCCACAGTACTGGACGCGCGGCTCGGATTTGGTCGCAACGCGCATCTTCGCACACGGCACATTCTGGAAGACGAGCGCTCGGTCGTCATCGAGATGATCGACGACCAGGAAAAACTTCAGGCCCTGGTCAACAGCCTGGATGACATCAACGGTATCGCCCTCATCACGATGGAAGCGGTCGTAATCGTAAGGGTAGGCGACAAATGACCCCTCGTACCCTCCCTTACGTTGCCGCGGTAGCGGCGATGGCGGTGGCGCTGGTTGGATGCGCCACCGCCCCATCCGGACCGTTCCCCGCTACGAGCCTGCAAGATGCAAAGGCTCGACGCGCGTTGAGCTATCGCTGCCAATCCGAGGCAATCTGGCCGGCTCATCAGAAGGCGGATTATCGAAGCGGCGGTGCCCGGCGGCGGTCCCAGATCGACAATGACCCCGGAACCGAGGTCAGAGCGATGCGAAACCTTTGCTGGCTGATGGCAGATGCCACGGACGCGACAGCACCGGCCCTCATGCAGGAATGCACCGAACGACTGGCAGCAATTTCTCGCAAATATGGCGACGCCGCAGCCGACCACATCACCCGGCAACGCAAAATCTGCGAGAGCCTAACCGGGCAACCCAGTCCGATCTAGCTGGATTTATCCAGGCATATCCCGTGACATCGAGGAGTAAATACCGTGGCTCATACTCACGACCATTCCGATCCCCACCATTCCCATTCGCATGATCACAACCACGGCTCCGGCAAGGACCAGGGTCATGCGCACGGGCATGGCGGACACGGGCATTCCCATGGTCCGGGTGGACAAAGTCACGCGCCGAAAGATTTCGGCTTGGCCTTCCTGGTCGGTATTCTCCTCAATTCGCTCTTTATAGGCGGGGAAGTCCTTTACGGCCTAAAAGCCAATTCGTTGTCCTTGCTCGCCGATGCCGGTCACAATGCGTCGGACGTGCTGGGCCTGTTTGTAGCTTGGGGCGCCACCGTTCTGGCCAAGCGCCAGCCATCTGGCCGTTATACGTATGGTCTGCGCAGCGCCTCGATCGTCGCGGCACTGGCCAATGCCGTCTTTCTGCTTGTCGCGGTGGGCGGCGTCGCCTGGGAAGCGATCCAACGGTTCGAAAACCCAGAACCTTCGGCCGGCATCACAGTCATGATCGTCGCAGGGTTTGGCATCCTCGTCAACGGGTTCACGGCGTTCCTGTTCATGAGCGGTTCCAAGGGCGATCTCAACGTCCGGGGCGCGTTCCTGCACCTCGCAGCCGACGCGGCGGTATCGGCCGGCGTCGTCGTCTCAGGCGCCGTCATGCTAGCGATGGGCTGGCTGTGGCTTGACCCTGTCGTCAGCCTGGTCATCGCTGCCATCATCATGCTTGGCACCTGGGGCCTGCTCAAGGACTCGATGAACCTGTCCTTGCACGCTGTTCCCCCTGGCGTTGACACCAAGAAAGTTCGGGAATTCCTACAAGGTCAGGAAGGCGTCGATAGCGTTCACGACCTCCACATCTGGGGGCTCAGCACAACTGAGACAGCATTGTCCGCGCATATGGTCATGCGAGGCGGACACCCCGGCGATGCCTTCCTTCGTTACCTCGCGCACGAGCTCGAAGAAGACTTCGCCATCAACCACGCAACTGTCCAGATCGAATTGGGGGACACGGGTGTTCCGTGTGCACTCGAACCCGACACGCGCGTGTAGCACCGACCGGACGCTGGAGAACCGGCGCCTGCTGGATTTCACGACAGGTGAATTGCGTCCGAAAATCCGGGCCACCTGATCTCATACGAAAGACTATGTCATGGCACACGATCCATGCTGCCCTCCGGACGAGGGCAAGACATCCAAGAAGGCAACTGGGGGAAAGGCTGAAAAGCACGGGGAGCACCACCACGAAGACGACGAACTTGAAGGCCTCCACGGTCACGATCACGAGGAGGAAGACGGGCCAATCTGGAAGACCGCCAAGGCTCGGCTGACACTGGCCTGTGCCGCCGCATTCGGCGTCGCCTATTTGATCGCCAAGCTTTTACCGTATACGGCACCGTGGGGTTATATCGTCGCCATGCTCGTCGGCCTGGTTCCGATCGCCGGGCGCGCCTTCAAGGGGATAACCAAAGGCTACCCGTTCACGATCGAGACGTTGATGACGGTTGCGGCGGTCGGCGCGATTGTGATCAACGCCGCGGAAGAAGCGGCTGTCGTCATCGTTCTGTTCCTGGTCGGCGAGTTGCTCGAAGGATTTGCCGCCGGCCGTGCACGCGCCAGCATCAAAGCGCTAGCCACGCTCGTCCCGAAAGAGGCCACCGTCGAACGCGATGGCAAGGCGATCAAGGTCCAGGCGAGCGAGTTGAAGCTCGACGACATCGTTATCGTGAAGCCTGGCGATCGCGTGCCGGCAGACGGACAAGTCACCGAGGGTGAAAGCGCGGTCGACGAAGCCCCTGTCACCGGTGAGTCTGTTCCAAAAAAGAAGACAGTCGGTGACCAGGTTTATGCCGGGACCATCAATGACGAAGGCGTTCTCAAGGTTCGCATTACGGCCACTGCCGAGGACAACACCATCGCCCGCGTCATCAAGCTGGTCGAGGAAGCGCAGGAATCGAAGGCGCCGACCGAGCGATTCATCGACCGGTTCTCTCGGTACTATACGCCGGGCGTGATGATCTTCGCCGCCTTAGTGACGGTCATCCCTCCCTTGCTCATGGGCGCATCCTGGTCCCAATGGGTCTATAAAGGGCTTGCCGTTCTGCTCATTGGTTGCCCTTGCGCCCTGGTCATTTCGACGCCGGCCGCGATCGCAGCGGCCTTGTCCGCAGGCGCCCGCCGTGGCCTTCTCATGAAGGGCGGCGCTGTCCTTGAAACCTTCCGCAAGGTGACATTCGTCGCCATGGACAAGACTGGCACCCTTACCGAGGGCAAACCGAAAGTCACGGACATTATCGGGAAGGACATGGAAGACGCGGAGCTGCTGAAGCTGGCGGCTGCCCTCGAATCCGGCTCCAGCCACCCCCTTGCAGTCGCGATTCTGAACGAAGCCAAGTCGCGCAATGTCGACCACGGCTCGGCTCAGGATTCTAAGGCCATCGGGGGGAAAGGCGTCGTCGGGAAGGTCGATGGAAGGGAAGTCGCCCTTTTCTCTCCCAAGGCTGCCGAAGAAAAGGTGGCTCTGTCGGACGACGACAAGAAGCAGATCGAGAAGCTTAACGACGATGGCAAAACCGTCTCGGTGCTTCTGGTCGACGGCAAAATTGCCGGTTACGTCGCTATTCGAGACGAGCCTCGCGAAGATGCCAAGGCCGGCCTCGATGCGTTGAAAGACCTCGGCATCAAGACGCTGATGCTGACCGGGGACAACAAGCGAACCGGGACCGCGATCGCGCAGCAACTCGGTATGGAGGCGCGCGCGGAGCTACTGCCGGAAGACAAGCAGGCAATCGTCAAGGAACTGAAGGAAAAGGGCGAGATCGTTGCCAAGGTTGGCGACGGCATCAATGACGCACCCGCGCTCGCCGCCGCGGATATCGGCATCGCCATGGGCGGTGGAACGGACGTAGCTCTGGAAACGGCCGATGCTGCCATTTTGCATGGCCGCGTCAAAGACATTGCCGACATGATCGGCTTGTCGAAATCCGCGATGAGCAACATCACACAGAATATCTCGATCGCGCTGGGTCTGAAGGCCGTCTTCCTCGTCACGACGATCATCGGCATCACAGGTTTGTGGCCCGCTATCCTGGCCGACACGGGCGCCACTGTCCTTGTCACCCTGAACGCCATGCGTCTGTTGGGATGGAAGGGGACCGGAAATGCCTAAGCCGGTAGAAGCCCTTCCCCGTTCAAAGGTGATCGATGTTGTGGTTATCGGCGCCGGACAGTCAGGACTGGCGGCCGGCTATTACTTAAAACAT
Source organism: Asticcacaulis solisilvae (assembly GCF_017875235.1). Classification (GTDB taxonomy): domain Bacteria; phylum Pseudomonadota; class Alphaproteobacteria; order Caulobacterales; family Caulobacteraceae; genus Asticcacaulis; species Asticcacaulis solisilvae_A. The sequence continues at coordinate 348,019 of NZ_JAGGMI010000003.1, forward strand.
GCCGGCGCGGACTTTCTCATTGTAGATCGGGAACGGCGCGTCGGTCAGATGTGGCGCAACCGTTATGATAGCCTCATCCTGATAACACCGCGCGAATTGAACGGCTTGCCGGGCATGCCCATGCCCGGCGATCCTGCTGGCCGGCCGGCCGCCAGTGAGTTCGCCGACTATCTGGAGACCTACGCGAAAACCTTCGACCTCCCGGTCAAATATGGGGTGAGGGTCGACCGTGTCACCCAAACCGCCGATGGATTTTACACACTCGTCATCCCCAATAATCCGATCATTCGGGCGCGCAATGTCATTCTCGCTTTCGGCACCTACCCGGGCGCTGCACTCCCGCCCATGCGCAAGGACTTCAGTCCCAAGGTTGCCCAATTCCACACCTATAACTATGCAAACCCAAAGAATGTCCCGTCAGGCCCCGTTTTGGTAGCTGGCGACGGGGCCGCAGGGAGAGAAATCGCCGCGGAATTGGCCGCCACTCATGAGGTCTTCATCGCGAGCGGGCGGCCTCGGGTCGTGCTGCCGGAGCGGTTTCTGGGCAAGACCATGTGGTGGTGGCTGGAGAAGTTCGGCATCTACAAAGTCCGGAAGTTCAAGCCCAACCGGCCACGAATCGATTTCATTCCGACCAGCGTTCCTGAAAAGGAGGCGCTGGTAGATCTTGGCGTGAAATGGAAGCCGCGGTTGATCTCTGCCTCCGGCAATATTGTGACCTTCTCGGACGGTAGCCAGGCGACTATTAGATCCGTCGTCTGGGCGTTAGGGCACCTCCTGGACACGCGATGGATCGACATTCCAGCCGCGAAAGACCCGGCGGGCCATTTCCTTATGGACCAGGGTGTCTCCCCCGTTCCCGGTCTCTTCTTTGTCGGCCGGCCCCACCAAGCCAGCGCATCGTCTGGGCTGATCATGGGCGTTGGCCGCGACGCGGAACACGTGGTCGGGAAGATCCCTCTCCACATCGCTTCAGGAAGAGAGACGGCGCCTGCCGTCCTCGCTTCCTGATGTCTTGATCATTCGACTTTTGAGAGAATCTATGTCTGCAATGACCTGCCCAGTTTGCCAGGGAAGTTTTCGAGAAGTGATGAAGGAGGGTGTGCTGATCGACGTCTGCACACAATGCCGGGGTGTATGGTTGGACCGTGGCGAGCTTGAAAAATTGCTCAGCCTTGCGGAAGCGATCGCGCAGCCAGGCGATTACCCTATCGAGGATCAACTCACTGGTCGCGCCTACGGTCCTCGAGAAGGTTATCGCTCGGAATATCACGATGATGGTCACGGCCGCCGCAGCCATCATGATGATGGCCGTGGGTTTCGAGGCGAGCACGGCGGACGCCGTCGGCGCTTCAACCTGCTAGATTTCTTCGATTGAAAGACCTTCGAGACCCGACCGGCGGGACGCCCACCTTATCGTTGCTGCACGCGAAGCGGAGCATTTTGAATATCAGGGGAACAGAATGAAACCAAAGACATACGAAGCTTCAGAAGGTAAGTCGCCAAATCCAGTGGACATTCACGTAGGCGCGCGCGTGCGAATGCGTCGGAAATTTCTCGGCCTCAGTCAACAAGACCTTGCGGAAACGATCGATCTCACGTTCCAGCAAGTGCAAAAATATGAGCGTGGATTCAACCGAATTAGCGCGTCGAAGCTGTACGAGATCTCCCGGACTCTCAAGGCGCCCATTCAATACTTTTTCGAAGGCTATGGCGGGCACGAGGTCGCAGACGGTTTTTCCGAGTCGATGTCGGAGCAAATGGTCCACGGCTTCTTGATGACGAGCGAGGGCATTGAGCTCGCGTCAGCTTTCCCGCGCATCGGCAACGGAAGACAACGACGTCGAATTGTCGAACTGGTCAGGTCGTTGGCGGAGGAATTGTAGTGGGAAGGTCGCCAATTCAGACACCGGAGCTATAACTCTCAAACCGCCCAGTCTTCAATGTCGCGGCCGAACTGACGACCTTTGACCTGCGCCAGGGATTGCAACGCCGCTCCCATGGACATTGCATAGTAGGTCGCGACATCGAGACTAACCGCCCCGACGCCTCGATCGGCCTGCAAGTTGCGCAGACCCCAGTAGGCCTTGAGAAAACGCGAAAGATCCTTGTTTCCAATTGCCTTGTAGCCGCGGCTGCCAACGGTGTTGTGACAATACTGATCAAACGACCAGGTCAGGTCGTAGTGAGCACCCTTGTCAAGCCGCGCACCCGAACTGGCGTCGTACAGACCGTCCAGGGTCTTGGTTGGGTCGTCAAACTCGAAAAAATAGCGCCGGGAAGTATCCGCAAAATCGTGCGGAAACATCCGCCGAACCATGGCGAAATAGTCGTCCATTGCGGCGAGCGTGTTCAGCCGGCCGTCGATGACGAAAGGTGTGGGCTCTTCACGCGTCGGTACCATGTTCTCCCCCTACTCGGCCGTTTCCTGAGCCAGTTTGTTTTCGATATCCTTGATCAAGTGCTCGAAGAAATCGCCTCGGGTGACGCGGCCGTTCTGAACGCAAACAATATGGGTCGTCGCGGTTACGCAGACCCGTTGGTCGGCGCCCCTTAAAATCTGCTGGTGGAAGTGGAGCTTCGCGCCTGCGCGCCGAGCCGACAGTCGAACCACAACTTCGTCCCCGGAGCGCAGAGCTTCCCTGAAATCCAGCGACATGTGTGCGACCATCAGGTGCAGCCCCTGTTCGACCAGGCGCCCATATTCGAAACCGTGCGCGCGCAAGAAAAAGCTTCGCGCGTGCTCCAGGTAGTTCACGTAAATCGCATGGTTCACCACGCCCTGGCTATCGATCTCGTACTCGCGGACCGCGAAGCGCACTTCGAACATTCACATCTCCCCAACGCCACGACTTGGTGCCGGAAAGGTTGCGTAAGGTCAACTTCACTCACGCGGCGCGGGCACGCGGGGGCATTACCATCGCCGGATTCTTCAATTCGAAGTCATCTGGCAATGAAATGACCAGTGCGTCACCCTCAATGGCCGCGTCGCATTTGCGGGTATACTTACCGGTGGCCACCAATTGCCTGATCGAAATCTCGGCGCCCTTGGCCTTTTTGTCGACCAGATCCCAACCGGTCGAGGCCGGCACGATCCGCACGCGCTTCTTCCCCTGCTTCAAGCTGACCTGGATTTTTACGCGCCGCTCTTTCCATTTGAGCCGGTCCATAATCTTAGGCTCAAGCCGCAGCAGCAGGGCCGTCTTGCGGGTGATGACCTTCACGCCGAGGTCGAGTTCGTCATTCGGAATCAGATCTTCCCAATCCATGTCCCATATCCTTCCATTATCACGGCCGGACTGTGATCTGCCGGCAACTAAGTTTCTGACTCAACTAAACAAATGTGCTGCCCGCCTTGCCAATTCTTCGAAAGAAGCGTACGAACAAACCGTGATCGCCGCGAGGGAGGTGGACATGGTGGAAAAGAAATCCGAACCCGCTACGGTAGCGATCCTGCCGGGCGTCGAACTGACACCGGAAGCGCAGGATGTTCTCAACAAGCAGCTCAGTCGCAAGATAGTCTGGAGCTACAAGGCGACACGTGGCGTCCTGATAGGTTTGTCGCTTTCCCCTCTGCTTATTTCGGTATTTTTCGCCTGGCTTTCGTTGTCGGCTGGGTTGCGTGATGTTGACGTTATCAAAACTTTGCTGTTGATCATCGTTCCGGCGGGGGCAGCGATGTGGCTTTTTTCTATGGCTCGCAGGTACTAGCCTTCAGTCTTTCGTTTTTTTGAGATTAGCTTTTTCCCGGCATCGACAATCTTGTCTTTGGTCGAGCCAAGCTGGTCTGTGATGTTGATATGTTCGCGAACCTGCTGGTTCTCGAGCGTATTTTCGCCATGTGCGACACCTTGATTGACTGTGTCCGTCGTTGAAGCCGCGGCGGCGTTGCGCTGCGTGAAGGCCGCTGCCTGCGGGCTGCCTTCGAGCGATGGCGCGTGGGGCTGCCAGGCGGCGGGAGGAGGCGTATCAGCAGCGGCATTTTGCGACCCGCTTTTGCGCTTTGACCTTAAGGGCTTGCGCGAGGGCGCGGCGACAGCCGGCCTTAGATCCGCTTGGTCGTGTAGTGCATCCGTGACCTTCTCGGCGTTGGCAAGGTCGGGGGTAAGCGGGATATCCGCCTTCGACGGCGTCGCGGCCGCATCGTATTTGGCAGCCAGGCTCTCCGCCTGTAGTTTATTGTATTCCTGCGCCAGGGCCATCCCATGGTTCAAGTCGGTGGCGCTTGCGCCAATCCAGACACGCCGCGCGTCTCCGACGGTAAGGCCCTTCTCCTGGATCATCCAGTTGAAGAAGGCCGTTCCCTCGTTTCCAGAAACCGACTCGCTGCCGTTTCGGACGTTCGTCGCATCTTCCGAAAGACGGTTGCCGGTCGCGCGCAGGCGCGTCGCGGTATCCGTGATCGATTCCAGCGAGCTGAAGCTCGTCGAATCGACATGCCGCTGACCGTTGTCACTCGAATGGGACCGGTCGTAGGCTGAACGCGCGGCATCGGTGCTGACGCGGTTATGCGTGTCGGCGATCTCCGTCGACAGCGACTGGGTCAGAGAGAAGCCCTGATCGTTCGACTTCGCTTGGGTCGCGGTTGTGCTGGCGTCTTTCGAGGCCTCTCCCTTCACACCGGCCTTCGCCGATGCGAATCCGACATCGCCACCGGCTTCGGCTTGCGCATAGGCCGTGACCCCTGCCCTCGTCGCCTCGGCGTCGGCCTCGGACTTCGACATGTGATGGCTGGTCTGGTAGTAGCGCGAGAGCTGCTGAAGATCGCTTATCACCCGGCCGGACGACGCCTGCTCCTCGCTCGACATGCCGCTGAGATTCACCGTGTTATTGCTCCAACCGCGGAAAACCTCATCCATGACGGTCTTCGACCTTGTCTTCCCGACGCTGACGGCGTCGGTCAGCGACCGACTGTCGTCGAGATAGCTTTGCGACGTGCGCGACAGCGACTCGCTGTAACCCTCCTGGCGAGCCAAATCGAGCGCACCCGAGCTGACGGCCGCATTCGCGATCGTGAGTCCTGAACCGTAGCGCGTCATGGTGACGCCATCGGCGCCGACGGCCGTAGACCGCGACCGGTCCTCGTAGCGGCTGGTCACATGCTGATTTGCACTTTCGTTCGACCAGCTGTGGTTCTCGATGGCGGTGTTGCCAAGGCTCCAGTTGCCACTGGTCAGCGAAGACGACGCGCTTTCGGCACCCGACCGGAAGTTGCCCAAGAGCGCTTCGCCCTGGGCGCCAACGGCCATTGCGCCCTTGGTCAACAGACCAGCCAGGACGGGGATCATCAGCATCATCGAGCCGGCCAGCGTGCAGACGTCCTGGTTGGCCTGCGCCGCAGCATCGAGTGTCAAGGCGTTGAACACATGCGTGCCCCCCGAGCCAAAGGTCGCTGAAGCCGTGTGCGCGTATGCGTTCGCCATCATTACCTTGTGAAGGATGACGTACATCGGGCCCCAGAGCTGGAGGTAGAAGAAGCCGGCCAGGTAACCCTTCGCCATAGCCGGGCCTAGCTTCGGCAATAAGAACAATGGAAAGATCACGGGGAATATCCCGATGAACAGCAATTCTATGACGATCTTCAGATTGACGACCGCCTTCTCGGCGACGACGCCCAAAAGGCGCTGGGTGTTCGCCGTCTGCAGTTCCGCCATGGTGGCGCCAAGCACCCCGGTCGACGTGCCCATATAGCCCTTCAGGCTGTCATTCAGCATATTCCGCGTGACCGCCTGCTTGATGATCGTCATGGCGTCCTGGCTCGAACCGATCGCCGTCGCGACCACGCCGGAGACATTGGCTTCCTGGGCGTTCATTCCGGCCTCGGCCGCGTCGGGATCGACAGACGCCACCAGGTACTTCTGGACATTCGGCAGATCCGCGCCGAGATCGGTGTTCACGGCGGTCACGAAATCGCTGCAGGATTTCAGCGATGTCGAGCCGTCGGCCGATGTGTAGGAAGCCATGCGCGCCGGATTGGGCGACGCCGTCAGGGTCTGCCACATGTCGGCCGAGCGGCTGAGCGCGTCGATCTGGACCGTGTTATCCTCGATGTCGTAGAGCGCGCAGTCCTGCATATAGGCGCGCAGGTTTAGGGCCGTTCGCTGATCGGCCGGCCGTAGCGCATTGATCTTTGCGAACATCTTGGCCCCGAACACCATGCCGTGCGACGAGAACCGGCCATCAGCCGGATCGGCAAAGGCCGTTTCCGTCATCCTGATGATCCGGTCACCGACCTGGCTGACGAGAGACGCGGCAAGCCCAACGCCTACTGGGACATTGGCGACCGTTGGATAGACGGCGGCCGGATCGAGGCGATCCTCGACCTGAACCGTCACCTTCGGAACCCACAGGACGCCGTAGATGATGGTGGCGAATAGGAACCAGCGGACGATCGCGCCGATATTGAAATCGGTCACGGCTTTCACGATCGCCATGGCGACGCCCAGGACCAGGACGAGCCGGATCAGCGAGTCCATGGCGTTGGCGCCGGACATCAACGCAACAGCATTGAAGATGTCGTGATAGAGGGCGCCGGACCCGTATGCGCGGAATTCCCACATGGTCAGCTCGTCGACTTGGTGTTGGCATAGAGGATGGATTGCGCGAGGCGCGAGGTCGTGTCGGCCGCGATGTCCTCCTCGAACATGCGCGTGCGCTGGATCAGCTGCTGGACCGCCGTGATCCTGTTCTCGATCAGCTGCTGACGGGAATCGAGCCGGGCGATGATATCGCGGATACCCGCCCGCCAGGCCGTCGTGGTCTCAGCGTCCGTGCCAACGACGTCCGCCGAGGCCGCTTGGACCGCGTGGAGGTTGGCTTCGAGCCAGCCGATGAGAATATCGGTCGCGATCGCGTCGGCGTATTTCTCCATTTCCACCGCGGCTAGATCCTTGTTCGCCGCAACCTGGACCGAAGCGATCTTGTACATTGGGATGGTCGCCAGCCCTAGGAAGTCGATTTCCTGGCTGCTCAGGGTTTGTTTGTTGATGATCTTCCCGACGATGCTGTCGATCACCGTCACGACCTTGGCCTTCAGACCAGCGACATTCACTGTCTGGCCATAGGGCACAAGCGTGAGGCAGGCAGCATCCGAGCATTGATGGACCTTGATCGATCCCCCGTCGAGTAGGGCCGTGATCATGCCGTCGCTATCGGCGTCCGGCGCCAGGGTGTGAATCTCCGGGGTCCCACTGTCGACCCGGACGATCGTGGTCCCGGTGAGCGTCATCATCGTTTCTGCTAGCTGGTTGTCGGAAGCGAACAGGGGATGCTTCATGATCGCTTCCCAGGCCACGTTGCGATTATAGGCCTGGGTCTGGCGCTGGTCGTCGCTCGCCTCGCCGATCGTGCTTTCGGCCTCGCCGCCGAACCCGCAAGCGGCGCGCGCCGCCGCTTCGTCGACGTATTTGCCGTTCTGCAGGCCGATCTCCATGCAGGATTTCAGGGCACCTGACGGTAGGGCATTCACCGCGCCATTAACGAGCTGCTGAGCCGCCTCGCAGCTATTGATAGCGCCGAGGTTCGCCTTCTGGACCAGGTTGAACATCTGCTCAATCTCGTTGCCGAGCAGTTCGGACAGACTTTTCACCGCCATCTGGAAAAGAAGCCCCATGGCGTTCTGGGCCACCGCCTTGAACGTCGCGACGATCTGGTCGGTGTTGATGAAGGAAAAGCTGCCGCCATAGATGTCGATACCGCCACAACCCGCCTTCACCGATGGCAAGCTCACAGACGAGATTTGGGACGTGATCTGGGGCGCGCGGGTGGAATAGTTGCCGAGCGTGTAATAGCCTGCCTCCTGGCCTTGGTAGGCGGACGGCCCAGCGCCATTCGACGCCGACAGGCTGTCATTCCAGAAGTTGTCCATCGAGTCATTGACGCCGGCACAGGCGACCGAACTCGTGAAAAGCATGGCCAGCAGGCCCAGCCACAGGGCAACGCGTTTTGCGATTTCCATGTTAGAAGTCCTTTCCGGGCTCGGTGGCCAGGGTCACGAAAAGATGGTCCGCCAGTTCGTCGACCGAGAGGACGCCGGCGCCAAGATAGGTCAGGCAGCCCTTCGGGTTTTGGCAGGGCCGCAGGGCGAACGACCGCCCGTCCGATACCGCCACCTCGATCGGGCGCGGCTGGCCACGCGCGTCCAGGGTCGGCTTTTGGTAGATGAGGTACGCGGGCGTGATGGGCGCGTCGAAGCCCCAGGCCTTCATCTGACCGCGATCGACAACCGCGTTGGGGAAATGTTCGTTGGGCGCGCCATCGACCGAAATCGCCTTCACTGTCAGGCCATACCTCTGGCCGAACTGCTGGACGATCGGGCTCGCCGCCCGGCAAGGCGCGCACGATCCTCGATAGACGTAGTAGATGCCGACCTCGTCGTAGATGCCCCTGAAGAACAGGTCGCGGTCGGTATTGCGTCCATCGACCCAGGCCGTCTTCGCCACTGCAGAGACCGGACGCTGCAGAGTATAGTCGAGCGTGGGATCGGCCCAGACCATCCGTCGTATGGTGTCGGCGAAAGTGCCCGACTTCGATAGGGTCTCCTGCTGGAACGCGTAGTATTTGCGGACGTTTGTCTCGGTCGGGTTCCAGACGGCGATGAGGCGCGCCTTTTCCATGTCGGCCTTGAAGGCTTGGGCTGCGGCATAGTCCGCCTCGGCGCTGGTCTTCCCGGTCGGCGGCGCCATCGTTTCGTACTCAGGCTCTGGCGCCGGCCGATCGCAATAGAACCAGGTCCCGAGATTGCGTTGGCAATAATCTGCGCCGTGACCGGCTTCGGGCGTCTGAGCTGGTTGTGCCTGAGGCGGCGCGATTTGTGCCGCCGCCGGCAGGGCGAACAGCATGGACGCGAGGGCGAGGAGTAGCGATCGGGTCATAGTCATTTGGCCGGTGTCTGATTGGTGTTCATGGCGTTGATCGACGCAGTGATGGCGGCGACCGTCGAATTCGGGTCGTTGCTCGCGAGCTGGCCGAGCTTTTCCGCGTAGAAATCTGAGAAATCGACATTGGTCAGGTCGATGGCCTGGAACTCCGCGACCGAGAAGCCGCCGCACTGGAGTGACTTGGCGTCCCCCCAGGACTTGCCGAGCTGCGAATGGCCGGCCTCTTCGACGATCCGTGCCAGCGCGGAGCCGTAGCAGCAGTAGGTCATCTTCTTCATCAGGCAGCCGAAGAAGCTCTTGTTCGAGCAGTAGGTGCCGACATAGTGGCAGGCCTTCGACTTCTGTTCGGCCGCCAGCTTCTGTTCATCGGCATTGCAACTGGTCAGGTTGACGTCGAGCAAGACGCCGGAATCCTTGCAGCAGTTGGAAAGTCCGCCGATCGATTTGCCGCATTTCAGCTCCTCGCCGCCAAAAATCGTCAGGTCGCCGCTCGTCCGATAGCTTGCGGATGCGTCCTTCAGGGCGTTTATCGCACTGAGGGCCTGAGGAAGGTCGTTCTGAGGATCGTCCGAAGCGGTGATGACGGCCGTCCCATTCACCCAACTCGCATCGCACATGGCTTGGCCTGCGTTGGCCGGCGCCGTCGACGACGGGCACGAGTAGTCGTAGCTATAGGTCTGGCATGGCGAGGTCCCGTCGTAGCTCGGGTCGATGCAGGTCTGGGCCTTCAAGGTGCAACCCGCCGGGACGTCGCAAGTCGAGCCGGCGCTCGTCACGGCATCACACGAATAATTGAGGTCGGACCGCAAGCAGGTGTCGGGCGCAAGGTTCAAAGCCGCCATGATCGCCGGAACGTCGCTCGCGTGCTGGACGCAAGTCTGAGCGGTTAGGCTACAGGCTGGATTTCCGGAATAGGCTGTGCACGCCAACGTATTGAGGCCCTTGTCGGTGTAGCCCGCGTCGGCGCACGAATAGGTCACAGTCTTATCGCCGCACACACCGCTCGCGGCATCGATCCAGGAATTACAGGTTTCCGCGGTCTTGCTACAGGCGGCATCGGCCGCCACCGCGGGGCATGTGTTCGACCGCGTGCCGATATAGGTGACGTCGGCAAAGGTCTTCTGCGGCGTCTTGCAGTATTCGAGATACTGGTTGCCGGAGATGAGCTTAGGTGGCGCGCAGACACCTGCGGATATCTGATTGATCAGCGTGCCGCAGCCCTGGCCCGTGTTGAGGCCGCTGGGCCCGGCCCAAAGCGTACAGGTGTGAGCCTCGGTGTAGCTGCCGATGTCGGCATAGTAGGACATCGTCTCAAAGTAGCTGTCCGTCGTGCAGGTCTTGGTCGCCGGCGCTTGGACGATGTCCTGATAGGTCTGGCAGCTTTGCGGTGACGTCGAGATCTGGTTGCCCGACTCGCAGCTATAGAGGGTGGCCTGCCCCGTTGACCCTGCCGCGGCACGGCAAATGGTCGATGTCGTGCCGGTCGCCCCCGCCGCGGTGCCGTTCGGGTCGTTCGCGACCCCAAGGGCGTTCTTGACCCAGGCCGCGTTCGACGTCACCGGATTGGCCGCCACGTAGGCGTTTGCCCGATTGATCGAGGGCGTCACCGGACTCCCTGCCTGGGCCAAGGCACCGTCGGACTGCAACTGGCCAACACTATTTCCGGATTTCGCCTGAAGGGCCGCCGCATCGCCCTGATAGCCCGGCAGGTTGCCGGCGATGTCCGACGTCACGGTCGCCGCGTTGGCGCGATCGAGCGCGGTCTGGAATTCCGCCATGTTCGGTGTCTGAGCGACAGCCAGCGAGGCGACACCGATCAAGGCTGCCAGTGTGATGAGCACGAAGCGCTTCATCTAGCCCTCCATCCGTTTGAGAGCCTGGCGAGATGCTTCAGGGGCTGACTCACCCTTTTCGGCCAGGATCTTCAAGGCCGCGCCGAGGCTGATATTGCCGCGCACGATGTCGAACGGCACGTCCGGACGATCGCAATCGAGGCCATCTTCGCAGCTGACCACCTCCTGGGGCGCGGCGATCACGGCCGGCACCTTGGTGACGTGATATTGCTGGAAGACCCTGGGATCGATAACGAGCCCCGCCTCCTCGCCTTCGACGAAGACCTCCTTCAGGGCACGTTGCGTTCGGACGAAGCTGTTGCCGACAAGTCCACGGATCACCAGGGTGGCGCCGGCGGCGTGGGCGTCTCGGGCCATTTGGCGTAATGACGCCTTCGGCATGGACAGGCTGACGGCGACGTAGATCACACCTGGCCCGATATCGCTGCCCGGGGCCGCGTATGGGTCGATCCGCAGGTCTTGCGACAGGAACTTCATGCCTTCGCGCAACCGGGTCCGGTTGCCGGCGCTCAGCGTTTGGGCGTCGTCGGTGAACCGCGCCGATCTCGTCACGATGTCATCTGGATCGAGACCGGTCAGCTGCGCGCGCGTCTGCGCCGCCCGGGCTTCGGCCGTCCGCACCAGGTCCTCGATATCGGGGCCGGCGGCGGATTGCGCGAGCGTCATGCCGCCGACGACGAGAAGGCCAAACGTCAGCAGGGAGGTAAAGGACTTAGAGCGCACAGCAGTTCCTTTTTCGCCATACGAGGAAGCCGATATCTTCACCCTTGACCGGATAGACCTTGAGCGCCTCGTACGGCACCGTGCTCTTGCCGATGGCGTTACAGGCCAGCGGCCCCTTGTGGGCGACCGGATAGACCTCCTGATAACGGTATTGCAGCTTGTCCATCGTCGGCTGGGGTATCGGCGCGCAAAGGCTTAAAGACCCGCGCGTACCCATGGCGAGCAGTTCGCGGTGCATCTTGGCCGAGAAGCGTTCGGCCACCTGCAAGGCGCCGGGCAGCGGTCCGTATTCGCCCGTTACCTGTCCCGTCATCGGATAGAGGCTGCCCTGACACCCGGCGCACCAGAACATCTGCTGGATCGGCCGGCCGGTCGCGGTGGCCGCCACGCAGTCCGCCGCGCAGGCCAGTTGCGCCACCGGGTTGGCGAACAGGAAGACTTCAGGGTTGATGATCGCGGCCAGGTCGTCGTTATTCCAAAGCGGATCGAACTCGGTAATGTAGGCCACGTCAAAACCGCCCTGCTCCATGCAGGTGAAGTCCGTCAGGATCTCCAGCCATGCCAGTAGCGGGTAGACGTAGTAGTGGACGTGGTAGGCCGTCCGGTCGCCGCGGCCGTCGCTGTTCTGCACGCTCGTCTTCTGGCCGAAGCCGATGCCTGGAGAGATCGACAGACCGCCCAGATTGACGAAGCAGAACGGCTTCTGGGTGACGTCCATGAGGCGGTATGGCTCCCAGTATCCGACTTCCAGGCCCACGCGCGGGACCGGCGTTCCGCAGAAGCAGATCGGCGAGGACGGATTGGGGGCGTCGGCGCGCGTGCCCCGGAAGATCGGGACGCTGCCGACCGACAAGGGAAACATGCAGTCCCAGCAAGGACCGGTGATGGGGTTCAGAAACCGGCCGGTGCAATGCCGGGTGAGATTGATGTCGGCCTCGGCCTGGGCAGGCGTCCACGCCGAAAATGCGAGCAGGCCCGCCAGTAGGACCAACAATGGCCGAAGGATTTTGTCAACGATCATGGCAGCACCTCGCTGATCTTCAGACGATTGCCCGACCGCTCGACGACGGCAGGCACGTGTGTGATGCCGAACCTGCCGGTTAGAAGCCCCTGCTGGTCGTAGTAGAAGCCCGTCCTGGACGATTTCATCAGCTTGACCGGCGCGCCCGCCGTCAGGATCAGGATGACGCGCTGGGCACCCAGACTTTTGGATTTTTCGAGGGCCAGGCGGACCTGCCTGGGGTCGCGGCCGTCGAGGAAGACCATCACCCGGTCGTAGGTCGGCAGGCGGTCCAACGGGTTGATCCGCTCCCCAGCATGCACGAACACGGTGCCTTTTGCATCGCGCAGGTCTTCCGGCGCCGTGATCGACGGATCGAACAGCCAGGTCCTGGCGGTCTCCGTGGTTTGTAGGCCCGAGACGGGCGCCGGTTCTTCGATATGCTTCTGCGCCGTCGCCGCGAATTGACGATTGAGCGCTTCCACCCGGCCACCCTTCACCGCCGCCTGAAGCCTGGCACCGAAATAGGCAAGCAGATCCGTCTCGGCGATATCAAAGGTTTCGCCATAGGTGCCGAGGTCGTTCGCCGACGCGGTGTGAATCGCCATTGTCAGGGCGGCAGTCCCGCAGAGCGCGGCAAGGGTTGCGAAGCGCTTCATGTCACATCACCGGAAAGGCTTGCCCGACAAGGCGGGACTTCGGGATGAGACCGATGATCCGGTAGCGCGAATCGAGCGAGTCCGCGCTTGGTGTGGTGACGAAGTAGTGTCCGGCCGGAATGATCCCCGGCGGAGCCGCCTCCACGGGGCGGCCCTCCTTGTCGGCCACCTTGGCGATCCCGACGAGCTGGCCGTTGATCGAGAAGGTGCGCCCCTCGACAGTCACTAGGTCGCCAGGGACCCCGACAACCTGCTTCGTAAAGCGGAAGCCCGCCGGATAGTACCGGTTGGGCGGCGCCACGAAGGCGAAGTAGTCGCCGCGTTTCGGTTCCAGCTTGTGCCGGTCGATCATGAACGCCCAGTTGGGCAGGCTTTCGGTCTCGTTGAGGGCAAACTGGTACTGCTCTCCGATCGCGGTCCCCAGGCCCGACAGGATCAGGGTAGCGATCGCGCCCCAGAGGAGAACGATGGCGCGGGCCCGCGGCGTCCGAAGCCAATCAGCGAGCGGCTGCAAGCGTGTCATGCGTTCCCTCCCCCAACTGGAGGCCACCGGTCTTCAGAGCCTGGTCAACGGAGGCCGTAATCTGCGGGGTCAGGTCGACCGCATCGCCGGTAAGCACGCACTCGCGGGCGAAGACCACCATGCCCTTCTCGTGCGCGGCCTGGCCGATGAGCTTTTCGGTCGTGGCCATGAACAGCCCCGTCTTGAGCTTGATCATTTCGGGCGTGTTGGTCGGGTCGGCGGCGAACTGCTGGCCGTACATCCGGCTGAGCTGGCCGACGGCGACCGTCGCGATGACCGGCGGCTTGTTCTGTTCGATCTTCCACAACAGGCCGCCGATGGCGAACAGATTGACGATGAGCAGGAAGACCGCGACCTCGGTCTTGTAGGCCCGCAGCGTCTGCCACGACAGCCGCGGGCGCTTGGAGGTGTGCTCAGTCATGATCGAGCCTCCGGTCGCGGCGCGCGATCGACACGACGATCATGTTCAGGACGAACGCGATAGCGACGACGAAGTGGATGGGCGCGCGGCCCCAGTCTGATGCGGCTTCGTAGTGACGCAGGAAAAGCCCCAGCTCGTGCATCCAGGAATCGACGCGCAGCCCGAAGATCAGAAGCGTCTGGAAGACGCAGACCGCGAATGTGATCGCCAGGTTTTCGAGCCAGTGCGGCACCCGGCGCCAAACGCTAAACTGCGTCGCGGGCAAGGCAGAGTCAGTGGCTGACATCTTGAAGTCCTCCGTCCTGGTAGAGTTTGCGGATCAGATTGCGTCGGCCGCGCTCGCTCATGCCGAGATAGTCGTCGACGAAACGGCGTATGGGCTCGAAGCCCAGCAGCATCTCGGCGTAGGCCATCTCCTTGGGGCTAAAGGTCGGGGGAGTCTGGTCGTTCGACGCGACCGCGCGAACCGCGTCGCCGACGGACTGCCCGGCGCGTATGCGTTGTTCGACCGCGAATAATGTTTCCGGCTTTGTTGAATAAAGCGTCAGCGAGAATGGGTCGAGCACGAGGCGGCCCAGGGCCTTGAAGCCGGGGCCACGGATAAAGGCCTCTGAATATTCGCCCTGGCTTGTCCTGAGCGACCGCATCACGCGCAGGTCGTCGGCGGACGCCTGCAGGATTCCCTCACGCTCGAAGGCGGCGATCGCCTCCTCCTTCAGGCGCAGCGTGATGTTCCAGTCGCTGTTGTTGATGCAGGCACGGCCGCCGGCAGTCTGCTGATAATCCGCAAGGGACTGGGTGCCAGTGATCAGCGCGCCCCCCTCCTTGCGGCAGCGCCGCGCGAACCCTTCGATGTAGGGGCCGGCCGCGCCGTCACCGAGCAACTGCCAGGCTTCATCGATGAACAGCGCCTTGCGCCGGCCCCTCCCGCCAAGCTTCATTCGCTGACGGATCAGGATCAGCAGGCCGAGGATGACGACGGCCCGCAGCTCCTTCTTGCTCTCGATCGGCGACAGCTCGAAGACGGTGAAGGGGTTGTCGATGCTGAGCGTGCAAGGTCCGTTGTAGAGGTTGTAGTAGGAGCCGCCCGCGACATATTCCGACATGGCAAGGCGCATGGCCCTGCCCATCTCGCCTTGCGTTTCCGCGAGGTGGACCCCGACATCGTCGATGCCGGCGTCCGCGCCCTTGGCATCCCAAACGGCGTTCACCGACTGTGCGATTGCCCCGATCTCTTCCTTGGAGACGTGGGCAGTACTCCCGCGCGCCATTTGCAGGACCAGGGCCCGGATGCTCTCGCGGCATTCGTCGCGATATTCCTCATCGGTCGCGGCAAGCTCGTGATCGAACATCGAGAACGGATTGATGCAAAGCCCGCTGTTCAAGGTGAACTCGACGAACTGGCCCGACTGGATGCGACACGTGTTCTCGAAGCTCCGACCATCATCTAGCACGATAACGTCGCGGCCGGCGCCGCGCATTCCGCCCGCCATGTCCTGCATGAACACGGATTTCCCCGAGCCGGAGCTGCCGATGACCGCGACATTGTGGTTGCCGCCGCCTGCGCCTTCCGCCGCATTAGCGAACGGGCTCCAGTAGAAGGGCTGGCCGCGCCGGCCTAGCAGCAGCATGTCGGCGACATCGCAGCCCGTCGTTTCGCCCTGAAGCGGCGCCAGGAGCGCCATGCTGGTTGTCGGCATCGTCTTCAGGCGCTTGAGCGTTTGGAAGTCCTGGGCGAGCCCTTGGCCCATGGTCAGAGGCAAGCAGGCGAGCAGTGTCTGCAGATGCAGCACGTCGTTTCTGGAGAGCCCGAAACCGGCGTTGGCCCAGATCGATTTCAGATACCGTTCGGCCTTCTCGCCCTCGCCGAGTTCGGTCGTCGATGCGACGAACAGGGCCATGTCGCAAAGTTTTCCGCCCTTGGCCATGTCGGCATTGGCCTGTTCCCAGTCGGCCGCGGCGAGCGCCACGCTCGGAAAGAACTTGCCCGTGGGCCCCGACGCCTGTTGCGAACTGCGCATCGCCTTAAGCTCGGTCATCGACTTGGTCGCCTCGTAGGTCCGGGGTGCGAAATAGAGAACCGTCAGATTGGCGCCCATGGGATGGAGCTGGGCGTTGAAGAAATCGCCGATCAGGTTGCTGATGACGCCCTGGTGGCAAGTCTCGGGGAAGCGGTCGGCCGAGAAGGTCCGGATCTCGAAGCGCTCGGTCCTGCCCTCCAGGTCGATGGACCCGTCGGCGCAGAAGATGTCTCCCCTGCCCCAGGCCTGAGTGGTCAGGCGCTCCCGATAGACCGTGAAACTCGTATCCCGGGCGATAGCCTGGTCGGCGATCGGGGCTTCCGCGTCGTAGCGCGCGGCATCGAGATCGAGCCCACCGGTCGGATTGAGGATGGCGCGAAGGATGCTCAACAGTTCGGCCGGTTTTAGGACCGAAACCGAGCCGCCCAGGCTTTTCCACGTGCCGTCGATCGTCTGATGCAGTTCGCGCAGCTGCTTGCCGGCCTCGCCGGCGGCGCTGCCTTTCAGTTCGAAGGCGAGGAAAATCCGGTAGTCACGGACATACATTGGCCCGCTTCGCGACAGGGACGACCATACACCCGCCTTCAGGTGCCGGCGGCGATGTTGGGCCAGCTCGACGAAGACCCCGCCTCCTGCGCTGCGCTCGCGGGCCCATCGGTCGAGTATCCACCCGACCTTCGGGGATGCCCAATTGATGACCTGGACGTGGATGCCTTCCGGCAGAGAGTCGTTGAAGATCTGCGCGATGATCTCGTGCCGTTGTTCCGTCAGGCCGGCGAGCGGCGTCATCTCCAGGATGAGCCCGGTCGTCTCGGCCTGCTGGTAGAGCTGATGCACGTCGTCCCAGGCCTCGTAAGGCAGCTTCGATGACAATGAGGGCGGAAACTCCCGGGCGAGCCCTTGAGTCGGCTCCGGCAAGTCATCCCAGAAGAAGCGTCTCGCCAGGTCCTGGACGCCCGCGCGAACGCCGTCCAGCATGGGTTGAAGGGCATTCGCACTCACGGCTTGACCCCGCCAGCAGCAGGCTCCGGTATGGCCGTCTTCGCGGTGGCCTGGACCGATGCCTTGGCCGGCTGCGAAGCCGAAGCCGGGGATTGCGTCGGGGGCGAGATCCACCACTGCGCCTTGCGCATGACCGCGTAGACCTCGGCCCTGTCGTGATAATCCCCCTGATTGTCGACATAGGGTGCGATCAGAATCCGCATCGTCTGGTCGCTCTCGCGCCGGGGAGCGTCTTCGCGAGTCTGCGAGGTGGGACGGTTCTGATCCCACCAGCTGGCGACCTGCGCGCCGAATATGCCCGCCTTTTTCGGCGGTACCGAAGTGTCCGAATGGCGATTGTCGATGGTCGCGACCGACGCGCACACGTCGGTGCCGGTGGCACGGCAGGACCAGCTGTGGGTTGTCGAGGCGCTGGCACAGCTAGACAAGATCAGTGCCAGGGCGAGGAACGAGATTTGACGGATCATGATTTCGACTCCGCGAAGGCCTTAAGGGCGGTGGGATCGAGGAAGCCCGGGTTCACGCCGCCATCGGCGCGAACGATGGTCGGCGTGCCTTGGACGCCATGGGCACGGGCAAAGGCGGTGTTCTGGTCGACCGCCTCTTCGGCGCCGTTGCATTTGGCCGTCAGGGCGAAGGCCCGACCAGCATAGGCCGCTTCCGATGCCGCCCGCCGGTCCTTCGCGCACAGCACCTGGATCGCCTTACGGCGGCTCTCTTCGCCAAGGACCGCAATCGGATATTCGGTGATTTCGATGCCCTGGTCTGCGGCGAGCTGCGAGAAAAAGGCCCGACAGTATCCGCACGAAAAATCGGAGAATACCTTGACTTTTAACGGTGCGCCGGGGTGATGGACAATTGCGTTCGCCATCGGCAAATCGACGTTTATCTTGTGAATCTCGGTGCTGGTGGCCGAAGCCACGCGTGCATCGGCGAGGTTACCGGTAGCGCCTTCCACGGCCGCCAGCTGGCGCAGGCGCTCGTCGGTCAGATCGACCTTCTTTTCGAGATCGAGGAGCGATCCGACCACCACGTAACGACCGTCGCGCGATGCGTAGAAGAGGTTGCGGCCAGCCGTTACTTCGCAAAGGCCGGAAACCGCCGTCTTGCAGTCGATCCGGGTGATACGCGTTTTTGGGAACTGTGTTTGCAGGTCGCTCTGCAGGTCCTTGGTCGATGAGGCCGCCAGGGTCGCGCCGGAGATGACGGCGCCCGAGAGGGCCAGCGCGGAGACGGCGAAAATGATCGCGCCGCTGCGCGGACCCACGGCCGCGCGGAACCGTCCGATGATATCGGTCATGGTTGTGTACCCTTTGTGGTGAAACGGAAACCGTCGAGGAAGACCAGTTCGACCTCGAGGCCGGTCGGCATTTCGATGACGGGCTGATACTGCTCGGCGCGCTTGATGTAGTAGTCGGCGAGCATCGAACTGGCGTTGCTGATTCCGGTGCCGAGCGTCGCTTGCGCGATCTGGCTATCCGTTAGCGGTGCGGTGGCGACGCCTGCGACGCCGTTCGAGGTCGTGATCCCCGTAAGGCTGCGCTGAGTATTGGTGCTCATGGCCTGGCCGAGGCCCTGCAGGGTTCCCGCGACGAATGCCTTGTTGGCGAAATTGCCCTCGCGACTGACGACCTTGCCCCGGACGCCGGACTTGCCCATGTAGGTGACGTAGCCGTCGACCTTCGTAACCAGGTAATGACTGCCATCAACCGGGCACGAGATCTTCTGAAGCTTGATATAGACCTTTTCGCTCGACAGTTCGGCGAAAGCGGCACCATTGACGAGGCACCCGGTCAGATCGCTCGTCTGGAACTGGCCGTCGGCGCCCACGCCGACTGCTCGACCGTCGATGCGGAAGAGGACCGGCTTGGGATCGGCCGTCGCGGAAATTCCGGCCTGCATGTCGACGCCGACCAGGACGCGGGCCTGGACATAGGAGTTCGGCGCCACGTATTGGCTGCTGTCGTAGACGCTTACCTTATCCGGTGTCCCGCCTGAAGCAGGTGCCGCCGGAATCGGTGCGGCTTTCGGGTCTTGCCCATCTATTGCCGACAGGCGGATGCTCCGCCTCGCCGCCGTCGACGTGGGTGTTCCAGCATCGCCTTGACCCAGTGGTGGCGCCGCGCCTGGATGAGGAAGTGGCGCGGCGCCACCTGGCGCGCGGAAGCCCGAACCCACCTGGTCGGAGGCCGGTTCCGCGCGCGTCCGGTCGACCCGCGCGGCACGCACGGGCGGAACTGGAGTGCTGGCAATCTGCTGGCCGAGACCAGCATTCTCGGTTTGAAGCTGGGCGTTTTGCTCCTGCGCCGTTTGCAGGGCCAGCTGAAGGTCGCCGACCTGGCCCCGCAGACGCGTATTTTCGGCTTCCGGACTGAGCGCCGCGGGTGCCGCGACACTTGCCGTTGCAAGCGTTCGCTGTTCGAGAGCCTTTTTCTGAACGGTCGTGGCAGCGGGAGGCTTCTTGAAGCTAACGGCGTAGAAAACGCCTCCGCCAATGACCGCCGCGGCACCGATGAGGAGGAGCCAGCGCATGTTCTGGCGCTGCCGCGCCTGGACGTTCGGATTGCCGCCATCGTCTACGGCTTCAGGGATCGGATCGGGGATGCTCACTGGGCCTCCTCCTCGATGTAAACCCGCGTGCTTGCGCCGGGGTCGAGCATTTCGTTGCTGACGCCGGCGGCGATCACATGGGCGACGAGGAACTGCTCGGCCTTCAAGGTGCGGGGCACCGTGTCGCGGTTGGTGATGAATAGGACGATCCCCCGGAGCCCCGAGGCCCGATAGTAGCCTACGGTTCGAATGTTCAGCCGGTCGCTGACCTGGCCCTTGTCGTCCGCGGGCTCATAGGTGACGCCGTCCGTGACCTGATTGTTGAACATCAGCTTCATGAACGCGGTGACGGTTTCGGCATACCCGTTGGAACGCAGCGCGGGCGCGGCCACCTTGTCGTTCGTCTTGCCTTCGGGCAGGATCTCGACGGTTCGAGCCGGGCCGTCCCCAGGATGCAGGAGCAGTTGTATGGTGTCGCCCTGATCCGTCGTCGCGAAGACACTGAAAGTCCGGCCCGCCGTTTCGCCGTCGAAGCCGACGAACAGGTCGCCGGTCGCCTGGTCATTCTGCGTCAGCACCTGCGGTCCCGAGGGATCGTCGAGCGACCGCACCGCGGTGATCTTTTCGCCCTGGATGACGATCCGGGACATCTGGTTCGCCGACAGGTCGATGTCGACCGAGCCCGATTTGACGCGCAGCGGATCGGCGAAAGCGCCAGACGCGATGCCCGCGGTGATCGCCAGCACGCTGACGAAAGTCAGGGTCTTGATAGTCATGGAGTTTCTCCGGAAATACGGGGTTTGACGTCGTCGCCCTTGGCGTCCTTGGGATCGATCTCCGCGATCGAGGCCAAGCGGACGAGCGTGCCGGTTTTGGTCCAGTGCAACGCGTAGACTTTGGACTGGTCGTCCAGGATCTGCTGGCCTTGCATGATGACGAGGCGTCCCCGGACTTCCGAGTACAGGCTTGCCGGGTCCTCGAAAAAGTCGGCCGGGAAGAAGGCCTGCGAACTGTGGGTTGCCTCGGATTTGGCGCTATCCTTTTCGAGCTGGACCTTGACCGCCTCGAAATGGACAGGGTCCATGAGGCGTTGCGCCCGGCGCTCGAAATATCCCGCCGTTTCCGGCGTCTTGTTAAGGAAGAGCCAGGCCGCATCCCGCGTCATGTCTTCGAGGTATTCGGCGTCGACCCGCCCATTCGGGTCGATCGCGGCGTCACCGGGCAGGGTGGGCACGAGAATGATGCGGCTATTGTTCATGACCACCAGGCCAAGAACGAGATTGGTTGCGACAGCGGCGGCCAGGAGTACCGTAAGCGCGGCGCTGCGCTTGGCGAAAAGCCGTTGCTTCTGTTGGGCGGTCTGGATGTCCATGGCCCTACCCCACCAACAGGCGTTGATCGGACGGTGGCGTCTTCTTGAGACCGAAAGTGCGCGAGGGCAGCAGCCAATAGGCCGCCCACATCAACTTGCTCAGCGAGCCGCCTTTTTTCAGGCGCCGCAGTAGCCAGAAGGCGCCGGCGCCGGCAGCGAGCCCGACGACGAAGTTCACGGTCAGGGTGAGAACCGCAAGCGGTGCGACAACGGCGACGAGTTCGTCCGGCGTGAAGATGAAATACCGCTCGGGCTCGTCGAGATACTGGAGGATGCGCGTATTCATGAAATGACCAGGGTTTTTGCTTTGTCCGGGCTTCCTCTGCCGCGGGCACACCTTCGCCGGCTGCAACGGGGTATCCGCAGGGGCAAAGCTTAGGTTTTTGGGATTTGGCCCCTTGTCCGCTTAGAAGGTTGCGGAAGCCAGGGCGGTGACGATTCCCGGACCGGCGGCAGCCGTCAGACCGATACCGGCGGCAGCGGCGATCAGGCGCCAGTTGAACTGGAAGACCATGCCTGCGACGGCCGAAGCGATACCGGCGACCGCCGCGAGGCGGCCGAGCGAGCCCGTGGTCCAGTTGGTCAGGGTGGTGGTAGCCGCGTTGAAGGTGGTGTCGGTGCCGGCCATCGCCATGCCGACAAATGCGGCCAAGACGACGATCGCGACAGCGAGAAGCACCATTTCGATCATGCGGACCGTCTTGGAGTTGGGCCGTACCGCGAACGCGGCCGGCATGAGTGCAGTATTCATGTAGTTGGCCTTTAAGGTTTGAGTTGTGTACCGTTGCGGTACGGCCAACAAATCCCACCTAGGCCGAGTATAAACAAGGAGGGTAATTTATGCCGTTTGGCCTACTTTTATGCTCTTTTCCGTAAAAGTAGGTCGTTCGGCCTATTTTTCTGAAAAAGACGCGCTTGCGTTCGACAAACGGCATAAAAGTAGGCGTCTTTTCAGAAAAATAGGCCAGATTTCGGATTATTTCTCCTGTCGCGAGAATATCGTTACTGGAAAGGCGAAACGCCCTCCCCTTCCCTTAAGACATTCAACGCGTTATCGTGTGTTCGACAATAGGGCCTCCCATGCTTGCATCCCAGATCACAGCCGATGACAGACAGACCCGCCAGAAGCCCGCTGGTAAGGCCGCCGGCAGCGGCTATGTCATCATCGACCTGACAAACGATCCGAGCTGGCGCCACACCGTCCAGGCCGGTTTGATCGAGCATGCCAATCGCTACTTCAACGGGGGCCAGGCCTTGGGTCTGCAGGTGACGACCAAATTGCTGTTGGAGCCTGCCCTGGCGTTCTGCGCCAAGTTCACGGGCGACGAGATCATCATGGCGACGGATGGGGCCTTCGATGTCGACAGATACAAGGAAGGCTCGATCACCATGACGAAGGCCTTCAGCGAGGAACGTGTGTCACCGCTGTGCGCCCACTATGCGGCGACTTCGACTGAGGATCTCAAGCAACGGTTCGGAAAGCGCCAGGTTGTTCTCGCCTGCATATTCATCTACGCGAACCATCTCATCAAAAATAGCCAAAGAGACGAACGTTTTATAAAATAGCGTTCGTTTTCAGAGGTTTTCATTTGTTTTCGAAAAAGATCAAGTATTACTTGATTTTATTTCGGTTGGCTTTTAAGTGTGACTTTGAGTTGTGGAGGGGACAATGATTGATCTCTGGGACATCCCTGACGGGATCTTCATGGCGGACATAATCACGGCGCGCGTGGCCCACGGCCTGCGTTATGCTTTCGCGATCGGGTACCATAGCGGCGCGCAACGTGAATTGGCGCGCAAGAACGTCGCCCAAGCGGCCGGCGTGAACAAGGACACGCTTCATACCTACATCACGCCGGTGCTGGACGATCGGTACCGGATCGTGACAGGCCCGACCAAGTTGGCCGTCTTCCACTCGATAATCATGCAGATGGGGGCGCGCCCGTCGCAACTGTATGACGCCGCGGAAAACAGCGAGGACCTGAACGAGTTCCTGCGCCGGATCGCGATGATCTTCCTTATCAGTTCCCGGCCGGCGTCCAGCACCTCTATTTCCATTCCTAGCCACAGCGACAACAGCGTTCAGCAGTTGCCGTCATGAGTTGGCGCCGAGCCTTCGCGCTTGGCCTGGCCTTCATTTGCGGCGGCGATGTCACGAAGGTTGGAACAAGCGCCCTGTCCTACTCTTCCCCACTGCGCGATCCGGAAGTCTTCTCTTCCGACTGGTTGGCGAACTGGATGGAGGTTCGCAGTTTCGATCCTGATAGCCGATCATTCGTCTTCGAACTTCAGCTCGCATCGCTTGGCCGCATCGCTGTTCCAACGCGGAAGGCTGTGTTGCCAGGCGACGCTAGGACGGAGGCCCTCGTGGCCATGACGGCAGGGGCTGATCGCGACTATCTGCTGAAAATCGCGCGTCGTGAAAGTGGTATGAACCCGTTGGCCCGAGCCAACCTCTCCTCGGCCGCCGGTCTGTTTCAATTCACGGAGAACACCTGGCTTTGCATGGTCCTGGATGCGGGCCCAAAACTTGGCGTCATATCTGCGTTCGGTCTTGTCCGGACCGAAGATGGTCGGTGTAGAACACCGGACCGCGATGATCGCACTCGACTGCTTGCTCTTCGCTATGACCCCATTGTCAGCACCAAGCTGGCAGGTGCCTTCACGTCAATGAACGACGCGCAATTCGCTGGCGCCTTTGGGCGCACGCCGGACGATGACGAAAGGTACATTCTGCACGTCTTCGGCGCCAGCAACGGGACCCGACTTCTCCAATTGGCCTGGTCAAACCCTTCCCTCCCCGCGGCGCGCTTTCTCCCGGACGCCGCGCGCGCCAATCCGGCCATTTTCTACGACCGCTACGGCCGTTCTCGTACCGTCTCACAGGTTGTGGAGCGGCTTGCACTTTAGTTTCACGTGTGACTGCATATCCCGATTGGAAACTTCAGTAATCAGCGTTCTGTCTGGCGGTTGTTTTCACTTTGAAATGATAAGTAATGCGTTGAGATTGCGCCAGTTTTTGAAACTGGTAGCGCTGCCGAATTTCGGCAGGTCGGGGGTGTAGATGTACAGGTCAGAGCCGATAGTCGCACCCGAGGACGTGTGCCTGGATTTCATTATCGAGAGCCCCTGCCTGATCAGGATCAACTATCCGGCGATCAACATCGGCTTCAGGCTTTTCGAGCACGTGCGTTGGGAATTCGAAAAGGTCGACCAACCCTGGAAATACGACTGCATGTTTAACATGCTGCCGTTCCAGGGTCATATCCTGTTCGACGAACTCGATGCCTTCCGGGAGAGCTGGTATCGGATGGTTGGGGATCGCGACATTGGACGGAAGGTGGCGTCGGTTAGCCTCGACCCACTGACGGCCGAGCGTTTCGAGACCTACAAGGTACTCTTTCCAACCCGGGTGTTCCGGCTTTTCCACACCGTGACCGATGCTTATGCTTGGCTCAATGGCGATATGTGATTTTTAAATATTCGACCTCGGAGCGGAGATTTGAGCCACGTCACTAGCTTGTCGAATCGACCGTGTGAAATCACGAAAATCTAATGACAGATCGTATACTTTCCGTCGGACGCGTGTCACCGTGAGGAAGGCTGAAATGGCTTGGACAATCTTCCGTGTGATATCACGAACGGGCGAGGGTTATGAAAGGCGGGAACGTTCGGCTAGGCTTGGGTTTGAACTATTGCGCCTCAGTAGGAATCAGCCCGTGTGAAATCACGAAGAGCTAAGAGTGGGCGGGTCGTAATTTTTGCTGCTCCGGTGCGAAATTTTCAGGGGTCTCCGCGAGGTGCTATTGGCCGTGTGAAATCACGAATGGAATGTCCTCTTTTCGGCGAGGCGAATCGTTTTACGCGTATTGTTGGGGCGGCCCCTACCCCCAGGTGAGTGTGTAAGTCGGTTACAGGGCCGGAGCGTTCTTGGATCGTTTTGTTGTGGTGCGTCTGGAGCGAATTTGGCCGATTTTGCGTTGGCTCTGTAGGCGAGCGCCTTCTCCGGCTGGCAACCCGGAGGAAGTTAAATGTAGTTAGAGTATGAGTTACGCGATTCTGGCGTTCAGGTAAGACGCTGATCTATCGAAGAAATATTGAGGCGCGGCTTGTGGATAACCGTTTGAAATCACGAAGCAGGCAGTGTGAAATCACGAATTCCACCGTGTGAAAACACGAATCGGTTGTCAAACTATCCACAGTGCGCTTACAGTGTGAAATCACGAACCCTACTGACGGGTTCGTCCGGTCGGGACCGTGTGAAATCACGAAGATGGGTAGGTCCCTTACAAGGGGAACAAGGCTGTATTCGTTTTCGACTGCCTCCGACAGTGTGAAATCACGAATCGCACTGTGATGTCACGAACCAAACCGTGTGAAAACACGAAAGAAACATTCGGCTGTCTACCGTGTGAAGTCACGAAGATGGCCGTGTGAAATCACGAAGAGGCCGGCATGTCCGAACTACCGAACCCAACGCGATCGCCCCTCCTCCCGGACCGGCATTCCCAGCCGGACTTCTTCATCGCGGATATCTTCGACGCCACGCCGAAAGGCGACCAAGCGTCAATGGAACACCCGATGTTCACGCTCTCGACCAAGCCTGACATGGAGAGCATGAACTACCGGCATGGGGATATCTTCATCAAGATTGGCCCCTCCCCTATCGGCCGCGCGACGGTGCACGATCGGGACATCCTGATCTACTGCATATCCCAGTGCATGGCCCGCTTGAACGAAGGCCTGCCCGTGAAGAAGTCGATGCGCTTCAACCCGCACGACATGATGATCGTGACGAACCGCGACACGTCGGGGCGCGGATATGAAGGCTTCCGCAACGCGTTGAGAAGGCTCCAGGGGACGCAGATCGAAACCAATATCAAGATGGGCGGCAAGGACCAGTGGAATGTATTTTCGTTGATCGATAAGGCCGAAATCATAAAGGAAGACCGGGAAAGCCGGATGCTGGAGGTGGAGATCACGCTTTCGGATTGGCTTTTCGACGCCATCGAGGCCAAAGGCCGGGACCTGCTTACGCTGGACCGCGGCTATTTCCGCCTCCGCAAGCCGCTCGAACGCCGGCTCTACGAGATCGCCCGCAAGCATTGTGGTAGTCAAAAGTCGTTTCGGATCGGATTGCAGCGTCTCCAAGAGAAGACGGGTAGCACGAGCGAGGCTTGGGAATTCCGGCGCATGCTGAACCGGATCATCGTGGACAACGAGACCCACGGGCACATTCCGGAATACGATTTCGTTCTCGAAGGCGACATGGTCACCATAGTTCGCCGCGAAGTCGCCGCCCTGCCCTCCTCCGCTCGCCGACTGATGATCAGCGAGGAGGCACGGGAAAAAGGCCGCAAAGCGGCGAAAGGATGGGACATCTACGCGCTGGAGTCCGACTGGCGCGAGTGGGTGGACTCAAAGTCGATCGAAGTCGCGTCGTCGGACGCTCACTTTGTCTCGTTCTGCAAAAAACGCGGACCGATTAAACGCTAGCGAAAAATGCGGTTAATGCACATGCTGGCAAGGACATCGAGAAATGCGTGTGCATGCCCCTAATGTTTCCGATGCTTGTGAATTTTATCGAACTATAAACATTCGAAACAGGCGTAGTATGACAAAGCTAGTTTCCTTGTAAGAAACTATTTCATCGCCCGGAAACTATTTAGCGAGGCAAACACCACAATTTAATGCGTTCGCAAGCAAACGAAGTGAGTGCTGGTTAATGCTCTCTTAACTATATTCGAGCAGATTCGCGGGAAGTTCCAACGGCAATCGAGTCCTACCATGGTCAAGGCACCCGTCATCAGTTTCGCCACGTCCAAGGGAGGGTCTGGCAAAAGCACGGCCCTGATTATCCTGGCGTCGGTCTTCGCGCACGAGGGCGGAAAGGTCGCCGTCATCGACACCGATCCCAATGAGACCGTGTGGCGCTGGTCACAGAAGCCCGGGCGGCCGGACAACATCAGCGCCTACAAGACCCGCAACGAAGACGAATTGCTGGACGCTATCGATGCGGCCCGTGCGTCCGGACACCAGCTGATTCTGGTGGATGTGGAAGGTCGCGCCTCGGCGCTTGGCAACGTCGCAATCTCCGCAGCCATGCTGACCGTAATACCCGTCCGGCCATCTGAACCTGATGGGGTCGAGGCCTCGAAAACGATCAAGGCGATCAGGGCGATCGAGCGTTCGACGGGTCTCGAAAAGCGCTATTGCATCGTCATCAATGGCCTCAACGGCGCTATCCGGACGCGTACCTTTTACGACGTAAAAGCCACCTTCGAACAGGCCAATATCCCGATGGCCGCGCACCTGGTCGACCGGGAAATCTATCGGCGTGTGCTGATGGAAGGGGGTACGATCTACGACATGGCCGACCTGACGGAGAAGCAACTGAAGACGGCCCACGACGAAGCCTACCTGTTCGCGGACAACGTCGCGGCACTCGTCGGACTTCGTCCCGAAGATGCCGGCCACGCCACACCCGAAGCGGAAGCCGCCGTCAAGACCGCTGTTAATCGCGCGGCCGCGGCGACGAAGGACCAGACGCAGAATGAAGCAGACAGCGTAGCAGGCGAGGCCACCCGAGTTGTCGAAGGGGCGAGCCTGAGCGGGGAGGCGGCCTGATGTCCGGACAAACTAAGTCGCGCTACCAATTTGGCAACGCTCAGAACTGGCTCGACGACGAAGCTGCACCGGAAGAAGCGGCCGTCGAGACCGGCGCGGATCGGGAGGCCTTGAAGCAGAAGGTGCAGGAGGCCGCCGCGTCCGTCGGATACGTCGCCCCGTCTGAACAGCCTAAGCCGGAAAAGATCGTACCAATTGCGCCGCGCGCCAAGAAGCCGGCTTCGACCAAGGCCAAGGCCGAACTCGACAAAGGCAAGGGGCGTCCTAAGGGCGACCGCTCGATCCAGATGTCGGTACGAATCCGCCAGGAACACGACGACCTGATCAAAGCAATCGCCCAGGACGACTTTTCAGTCGCCAGCATCGTTGAAGCGGCCATGGTCGCCTTTGCCAAGACGCTCGTTCAGGACAAGAAGTACAAGCGCATGCCCCTCGACGGCGACACCCTGGCGCTTGCGAAGTCCATCGCCGAAGGCGCGCGATAGCAAGCGCATTAAGCGCTAGCGGAAAATGCGGATTATGCGTGCGCTCGTAAAAAGCGGTTTGAGGAGAAGGGGAGGGCTCGTCCTTACGGTTCAATGTACCGGAGGACAAAATGTCACTTTCCGAAATCGTCCGGGTGTGCGGCGGAGATCTGTACAGTTCGGGCCGCCGCGCATCCATTCCCGCACCTGGCCATAGCCGGGCAGACAGATCCGCATCGCTCGTTATCGGTAAGACCGGCCGGGTCGTCGCCTATAGTTTCGGCGGCTCGACCATCAGGGACATCCTTGATGACTTGAGGTCTCAAGGCCTGATCGATCGGGCCGGTTATCCGATCGGGTCATCACCTCGACCCAATGCGGGCGCGGTGCTAAGCGATGGTCAAAAACGGGCCACGGCCATGAAGCTCTGGTCGCATGGTGTGCCGCTGGCAGGCACCCTAAGCGAACGCCATCTCGTTCGGCGTGCCTTAGATCCGGCCTTCGTCTCGCAGGCCCGTCTTCTGCATCACCCCGCCTGTCCGCTGTCCGTCTATGGGAACGGCGGCAGAGCGGGTCCAGCCCTGATGGCCCTCATCCTGGCGCCCGACGGCACACCTTGCGCGGTCGAACTCACCTACCTCAACGCCACCGGGCGCAGAGACCGAAGCCTACGATTGTCGAGGAAGACCGTTGGGATAGTACCGCCTGGCGCCTTCGTCCCGCTATCCCATCTCGCGCCGCACATGGTGGTGGGGGAGGGCGTGGTGACGACCCTGTCGGCCATGACAATTCTTGGGTTGCCGGGTCGAGCCCTCCTTGGGGCGCGCAATTTGCCCAGCTTGATCCTACCGAGCGGCGTAGCGGAGATTACGATCGCCGCCGACCGTGGCGGACCAGGTGAGGGTGCAGCGCATCGGCTCGAAGAAAAGCTGACCCCGCAAGGCGTGCGCGTTCACATCCGGCTGCCGGACGAGCCGTTCGAGGATTTCAACCTGATGCTTGAAGCCCGTGTCCAAGGAAGAGGGGAGGGAGGGAAGGGGTGACTGGATGTTGAGGATGGGCCTCACCCAGTCTGGAGACTACCACCATGACCGCATCGGCGACCCAGCTGAAATCCATTTCCGTCCGCCTCAAGGACCTCGACATCGCTCCGGAGAATCCCCGCTTCCTGGAAGGCCCGGACGACCAGATCCCTGACCTGGCGACAAGCCTCGCGCCTGATGCCGCGGGCCTTCTCGTGCCCTTGCTGGTGCGGGCAGGTGGCAAGAAGGAAAAGCCGTTCATGGCCCTGGATGGTCGCCGCCGGCTGTTCGGTTTTCGCCACCTGCTGGAGCAGGGCCTCATCAACGAGGACATCGAGATCGCTGCCTACCTGTGCGAATCGAAGGAATCGATCGCCGCAGCCGCCATTACCGCGAACCAGGCCCGCGTTCCGCTGAAGCCGGCCGAGATCATCCTGGCAATCCGAGCACTGGCTGCCAAGAAGATTACAATCGAGGCCATGTCCCGCGCCCTGTGCGTCGATATCGCCGAAGCCCGGCGCTATCACGCCGTCAGCCAGGTCCATATGGATGTCCTGATGGCCTACAAGGACAAGCTGTTCGATTTCGACGCCATGAAGCTGATTGCCCGCATTCCGTCCATGCCGGAACAGAAGGCACTGGCGAAGCTCGCGCGCGAACAGGGGACGCTGCGCGCCTATCAGATCCGCGACTACATGGACAATGACGGCCTCTCAGCCCTCTCGTCGCTGATGCAATTCGTCGGTATGGACGATTACCTGGCCGCTGGCGGCCGCAAGTCCTGCGACCTGCTGGAAGAGATGCCCGATACCTGTCTGGATGCCGACCTTGCCATGCGTTTGTGGTCAGAGAAGGTGACGCCGATTCAGGCGGCGTTTGGGGCCCAGGGCATGGACGTCTTCATCTCGGCTGACGAAGACTGCTATGCGCCCGAGGGGTTCACTGAGGCGCCGTACCGCTATAACCGGTCGGTAGACGAGAAGACGGCGATCAGCACGGCGGAGGCGAGCCTTAACGAGGTCCGTGAGACAGTTAACGCCACGGCCCACGCAGATGGCGTCACTCCGGCGATCTTCCTGCCCCTCGTGGAACCGCAGCACGCGCTGGCCGTCGCCAAGTTCGCGCCAATGCCCGTCCGTGCGGTGCAGATCCGTCCCGGCCAGCGAACCGTCCTGGAATTCCGCTTCTTTACGACGGCCGATGACATCCGTGCGTGGGAACAGGCCAAGATCGCGGCAAAGCCGGCAGAGGAACTTAAGGAGGAAACACCCGCCCGGGTCGCCGACGTCATCCCGGAGCGCCGGATTGCCGTCGAGACCGACCACGGCGGCGCCTTCCACCAGCTCGCGTCGGAACTGGCGGTCCGCGGCTTCCAACGGTCCTTGGCCGACAGCTTCTCGGCCTCTTTCAAATTCCTCCTGGCCACCATGTTCGAGCAGGTCGTGCTGCACAAGGCCGGGGGCACGGTTGAAGATCGGGCGCTGAAGATGACCTTCGGCCGCAATATCGGTGCCTATTACCAGGAGCCAGTGCAGGGCCTGGACGCCGACCTGTTCACCCGGCTGGAGGTCTACCGCGACGCCTTTACGGAATCGGGCCTGCGCACCTATCCCTGGATTTCAAGCCTCGCCTTCCAGCAACTCCAGGACCTGCTGGCCCTGATGACGGCGGTCTCGGTTTGGCTCAACGAACCCGACGCGAAGTTCATCCGCCGGACGGCGCGGGCGCAGATCCAGGAAGTCTCGGAAGAGATCGACCACGACATCCGCACACACTTCTTGCCGGATGCCGACTTCTACGCACGTTGCAGCAAGAAGCAACTGCTGGGCTACGCCGAGCGCATGGGGTGCGAGATGGATACGCTCGGGACGATGAAGAAAGCCCCGCTCGCCGAATATGTCGCCGAACAGGCGCAGGCGCGGCAATGGGTGCCGACGGTGCTGACCTTCGACAACGCCGCGGCGATCGAGCCGGAGATCGACGACGAAAGTGAAGCCCCGACCGAAACCGATGACGGGGATCTTACGGCGGTTGAAGCCGCTCCGGCCGCCTTGGTCGTGGACGACGACGAGGCGCTTGCCGCCTGACACTCCGGGCCTCCGTCGCACGACGGGGGCCTTTGTTCTGCCGGCAGGAAGAGGGGAGGGAGGTCAAGGGCGACTGGACTGTGGGGATGGGCCCCGCGCCAGCTCAGGAGCCTAACCATGTCTGCCAATCTTTCCCTGTTCGCCGCCTCCACCGTCAGCCGCTCGGCTGGCATTCTCAGCGCGGCGCGCGCCCTGCTTCCCGCCCTGACCAAGGCGAAGACCCTCGACCGCAATGCGGTCCGGGATGCGATGACCTTCGCCTTCATGGGCACCGACAGCGAAGGCCTGTGGACATGGAAAGACGCCTACGATGCCATCGAGGTTGCCCAGGTGCTTCATCTTCGCAAGATCGCTTACCAGGTCGCCCGCCTGGAAGATGCGCCACTCGAAACGATCATGGCCTTGCAGGCGCTCAATCGCCTGGGACTGACTCACACCCGCCGCAGCGAAGAACAGGTCGCTCTTGACCAGTTTTCGACCCCGCCCGAGCTGGCCGCCCTGGCGGTGCTCGCCGCGCAGGTTCGCGACGGCGATCAGGTCCTGGAACCGTCTGCCGGTACCGGCATGCTCGCCATCCTGTCCGAACTGGCGGGCGCGAAACTGCATCTGAACGAGCTGGCGCCGACCCGCTCGGAGATCCTCGACGCCCTCTTTCCGGCAAGCGACCGCACGCGCCTCGACGCCGCCATGCTCCACGACCGGGTGGTCGCCTCTGGCAGTTTCGACGCGGTCATCCTCAACCCGCCGTTCCAGCAACTCGAGGCCCATCTGCTCAGCGCAGGCAAATGTCTTGCCAACGGCGGCCGGGTCAGCGCCATCGTCCCGGCACGCTTCTTCGACTCGCCGGAGGCTCAGCGCCTCGCGCGGGCATTCGCGGTGCGAGCAGCGATCGTCCTGCCCGACGAGGCCTATACTAAGCATGGAACGAGCGTCGAGACCGGTCTTCTGGTGTTCGACCGGGTCGCGCCGGGGGAGGGGATGGCGCAGCTTATGGCCTGCGAGACGCTGGAACAGGCCGTACAGGCGGTTCTTGCCGTTGCGCCTCGCCCAACAGCGCGAGCCAGAATATTCCGCTCCACGGGCCTGCAATCGGCATTCGGCGGCGCGGGGACGGTCCGCCCAGCCATTTCGACCCGCCTAGCCTTTTTGCAGACGACCGCGATGGTGCAGTATGCGCCCAAGCCCTGGGCGGGTCTGGGCGCCGATGTCGGTCTGTACAGCGCCTACAGAGTCGCCCGGATGGCCTTCGAGCCAACCAACGATCATCCGTCCCATCTTGTCGAATCCGCGGCCATGGGTACGGTGTCGCCGCCCCTAGCGACCTACCAGCCCCTCCTTCCGCCCGGCGTGATCGGCGGCGGTCTGTCGGACGCCCAGATGGAGACCGTCGTCTACGCAGGGCAAGCGCACGAGGACATACTTCCCGGGTGGTGGGCGCTGTCGGAAGGCCAGACGAGCTATGGTGCCGTCAAGGAAGGCCATCCCGGATCGTTCGCGCTGCGCAAGGGTTTCTTCCTCGGCGACGGTACCGGGGTCGGCAAAGGCCGTCAGATCTCGGCCATCATCGCGGACAATATCGCGCGCGGTCGCACCAAGGCCATGTGGATCTCGAAGAACGAGGAATTGCTGGAGGACGCGCGCCGTGACTGGACGGCCATCGGCGGAGCCCCCTCCGACCTGATTAGCCAGAATGCCTACAAGCTCGGTCAGGCCATCCGTGCCGACAAGGGCATCCTCTTCACCACCTATGCCACCCTGCGCGTCGCCGCCCGCCAGGACAAGAAATCCCGTCTCGATCAACTGGTCGACTGGCTGGGTGCCGATTTCGACGGCACCCTGATCTTCGACGAGGCCCACGAGATGGCCAACGCCGCAGGCGGCAAGGGAAATCGCGGCATCAAAAAGCCGTCGCAACAGGGTCTTGCTGGGTTGATGCTGCAGTACCGCCTGCCGAAGGCACGGGTCGTCTACGTATCTGCGACTGGCGCCACGACGCCCGAAAATCTCGGCTACGCGTGCCGTCTGGGACTGTGGGGATCGGCCGAAGCGCCCTTCATGACCCGGGAGGACTTCCTGAAAGCCGCTGACGACGGCGGTGTCGCCGTCATGGAACTGATCGCGCGCGAACTGAAGGCCCAGGGCCTCTACACCGCCCGCATGTTGTCTTTCGACGGGCTGACGATCGATCCGCTGATGCACGAGCTGACGGCAACGAACGTCGAGATCTGGGACGCCTGGGCCGATGCGTTCGAGATCATCCATCGCCATGTCGACAAGGCCCTTGAGGCAATAGGCGTCACATCCGACGGAAAAACCAATTCCGGCCAGGCCAAGGCCGCGGCCAAATCCGCTTTTGCTTCCACGGCCCAGCGCTTCTTCAACGCCCTGTTGTGCGGGTTCAAGGCCCCGACCCTGATCCGGGCGATAGAGGACGATGTCGCGGCCGGTTTCGCCTGCGTCGTTCAACTGGTGAGCACCAACCAGGCGGTCATGGACCGGCGTCTCGACGCCGTGTCCCCGGCCGAGTGGAACGACCTGCACATCGACCTAACGCCGCGTGATACGGTCACCGAGTATCTGGAGCATTCGTTCCCGACGACCTGCATGGTCATGGAGACCGACGACAACGGCAACGAGATCGCCGTGCCTCTAAAAGATGCCGACGGCAATGCCGTCCATTCCCAGGAGGCATTGGCCATGCGCGACGAGCTTATTCTCAGCCTGGCCACCCTTCCGGGCGTACCGGGGGTGCTGGACAGTCTGATCCATCACTTCGGACCCGATCGCATTGCTGAAATCACCGGCCGCAGCCGGCGTGTCGTCATTAGGGAGGGGCGCATGATCCTGGAACGCCGGTCCTCTTCCTCGGCCAAGACCGAAACCGACGACTTCATGGGTGGCCGGAAGGACATTCTGGTTTTCAGCCAGGCGGGTGGAACCGGCCGCAGCTACCATGCCGACCGAGCGTGCGCGAACCACAAGCAGCGCCGGCATTACCTGGTCGAGGCGGGTTGGCGTGCCGACAATGCCATCCAGGGCATCGGGCGAACCCACCGCTCGAACCAGGTGTCCGTGCCCTGCTTCCGACCCGTGACCACCAACATCAAGGGCGAGAAGCGCTTCCTGTCGACCATCGCACGCCGTCTCGACAGCCTGGGCGCCCTGACCAAGGGCGAGCGCCGCAGCGCCGGCAACGGTCTGTTCAAGGCCGAGGACAATCTGGAGAACGAATACGCCCGCCGCGCGCTTCAGGCCTTTTACGCCTCGATGTACCAAGGAAAGATCGTCCGCATGGACATCGAACAGTTCGAACGCAAGACCGCGCTGAAACTGCGCGACGGCGACGGCTGTCTGGCCCCGGCCGAAAACCTGCCGCCGCTGCATACGTTCCTCAATCGCCTGTTGGCCTTGCGTATTGCGGACCAGAGTGCACTTTTCGACGAGTTCGAGACCCGTCTGAAAGCCATCCTCGAAAGGGCGGAATCGTCGGGCCAGCTTGACAAAGGCGTCGAGGACTTGGTTCCGGCCGAGGTCGAGCTGATCAGTGACACTGTGATCCGCACCGACAAGACCGGAGCTGAGACGCGCCTGCTGAAGTTCTCGGTCCGCGAACGCCGGGAGATCAAGCAGATCGAGGACTTCCAGTTCATTTTCGACAACTGGCCGCGAACCGCCTACGGCTTTGTCTACAATGCCAAGAGCCAGCGTACCGCGCTCCTGGAGCGAGGCGTGACGGCCTCGGGTGACGACGACAGTCTGGTGAAGGCTGTGCGTCTCCATCGTCCCACGAAAACCGATGTCGTTTTCGAGAGCCAGTATGAGGAAAGCCACTGGAACGAGGTGCCCGAGGCGGATTGGCGTCGGCTCTGGAAAGTGGAGGTCGACGGTCTCGATCCGTTTGTCCGGTCGGAATTGAATCTTGTCACCGGCCTCCTGTTGCCGATCTGGAAAAGTCTGCCCAATCGCGCCTGCCGCGTGAAACGCCTGCGTGCTCCGGACGGCCAGACCTGGCTCGGGCGCGTGCTGACCGAGACGGATGCGCTGAAACTGCTTCAACAGCTGGGGGTCGCCGATATTGCCAGGGACATCGCCAATCCTCTGTCGGCGCAGGACTTGGTCATGAAGAACGTGGGCAGCCTGCGATTGGCAAGTGGCTTACGCATGACGCGGTCGCGAGTCATGGACCGCTACCGCCTGGAAATCGCCAGTCCTGGAGGCGAGACGCGTCGTCTGCGGGACCTGGGCTGCTTTGTCGAGATCATCAATCACTCAGCGAGGGTCTTTCTACCCGTCGGCGACCTGAGCGTCATGGGCGCTGTGCTACAGGCCTATCCAGCTCAGGAGCTGCTCCTGAATTGAGCCTTCCGTCGCGGCGACCGCAACCGATGCGGTCGCCGCACCAATGTTCGCCCATGCCGCACAAAAACCGCGTGCGGCGTCTTCGATTCTGTCCTATAGCTGCTTCGAGGGCCGTACGCGCGGCCCCGGGGTCTTAGAAAACCTCAAGAGTTACTGGTTGATACCGGCCATTCCGGTACGATCCTCCTTTGACATATGGTCGGGGAGCCTGTGGCGTATGCAACAGGCTTTCGGGCTAAAGGTCACAGGGACCGAGTAACTCCGGTTTTCTAACTCCCCGATCACCAAGGATCAGAGGCAGGCTATAGGCGGGGGCGCACCGCTTGGCCCCCTCCGTGGAGTTTCACTTTCCAGTGTCTTGATGAAAATCCGGTCGACATTTCATGGCTTTATCGTTTGAACCCTTGATGTTCGGCTTTCTGGGCATCGTGATCATCGTCCTGGCGGGATGCGTGTTCGTCACCTGGCGCGTGGAAGTCCGGGTGTGGCTGATCCCGCGGTCGGTCGTCCGCGGATTGGCCGAAGACATGATGGTCCGATACGGCCAGGCCGCGCGCCGCGAATCCGCTAAGCGCGAGTTGGACGCTTTCACTAAGGGCAACACGTTTGAAGCCGGCAAGTGGGCGCGAGTTACCGCCTACCTGCGCGACCAGGACCGCAAGGCTGCCAAGGCAGTGGGTGATGCGTCCAAGCATTAGGAGCACATGAGTATGGTAACAAAGCGCGTGACGGCCG
Organism: Asticcacaulis solisilvae; assembly: GCF_017875235.1. Taxonomy (GTDB): domain Bacteria; phylum Pseudomonadota; class Alphaproteobacteria; order Caulobacterales; family Caulobacteraceae; genus Asticcacaulis; species Asticcacaulis solisilvae_A. The sequence goes on from NZ_JAGGMI010000003.1 coordinate 384,316, forward strand.
CAGGCCGGGAGGAACCTCATCCGGTCGATGTCGCGGTTGGGCTCGCGATCCGGGTCCGTCGCAAGGCGATGGGTCTCAGCCAGGAGGCGCTGGCCGAAGCCTTGGACATCTCCTTCCAGCAGGTCCAGAAATACGAGAAGGGCTCGAACCGCATCAGTGCTTCGAAGCTGTTCGACACCGCGAAATTCCTGAAGGCGCCGATCGAGCTGTTTTTTCGGAGCATCGACAGCGCAGACGTCGGCGGCGGGTTTCAAGTCAGTGAAGGCGAGCAGGCCGTGCAGCAGTTCCTGATGACACCCGAAGGCGTGGCGCTCGCCCAGTCATTCCCCAGGATTACCAAGGCGTCCGTGCGCCGACGCGTGCTCGATCTGGCGAAGACGCTGGCGGAAGACTGAGACGCGTTCGAGGCTTTAGGGGAAGAGGGCAGGGAGATCGAAGGCGAGCCTCGAATAGTCGAGGTGAATTCCGGAGATTTCCATGTCACCCCTTCTCGAAGAAACACTTGCGTCCGTCATATCCGCGCTGGAGTGCGGCGTTGCGCCTTGGCGCAAGTCCTGGTCCGCAGGCAAGATATCGTCGATGCCCCTGCGTAGCACCGGCGATACCTTCAGCGGCATGAACGCCATCCTGCTGTCGAGTCTGCAGGCCGTGCGCGGTTACGACAGTCCCTTCTGGTTGACCTTCAACCAGGCGCAGGACGCCGGCGGACATGTCCGCAAGGGCGAACGGGCGGCACCGGCAATTCTCTACAAGACCCGGTGTGTCGATGGCGATACGGGTGACGGCAGCGACGACAAGGTGCTGCGCTTCCTCAAGTCCTACGCCGTATTCAATGCCTGTCAGATCGAGGGCCTGCCCGACACCTTTCATCCTGTGGCGCCGCCGGAGCTTGGGGTCATTGAGCCGCTGAACACCGACGTCGTCGCCATCATGGAGAATTTTCCGGTCGCTGTCTCCCATGGCGGCGACGTGGCCTGCTACCACATGCTGTCTGACCGGGTCAGCATGCCGCCGCGCAGCGCGTTCGAGAGCGACGAGGATTATGTCGCGGTCCTGCTCCACGAATACGGCCACGCCACCGGAGCCAAACATCGTCTCGACCGCTTCGAACCGAACGAGACCCGCACCGACTACGCCCGCGAGGAACTGGTTGCCGAACTGACCTCGCATCTGACCTCGATGCACCTCGGCATCAATCCAAGCCGTTCGGTATTCGAAAACCACGTGGCCTATCTCGGCCATTGGGCCGGATTTCTGAAGGAAAAGCCTTCGGAACTACTAAAGGCAGCCGGTAAAGCCCAGGCAGCCGCCGATATGATCCTGTCCTATCGGACAGCCGGATCGAAAGGTGTGGATGCGGACCTAGCGGAGGCGGCATGATGTTCCGTACCAGTTGCTTTCTGATAGGTTATACCGCATCCGGGGTGCGTTCGATTGATTCCCGACGGGCCCTATGGGAAAACACGCCCAAGGTATCGCTAGAAAACGCACGCAGGTTCCGACACTTTCGACCATGACGCTCGCAGAATTGAAAAAATTCGTCGTCGATACGCGTCATCATGAAGGCGTCAGCTGGTACCTGCGGGATGACTCCCCGCTGAACCAGCTCGGCCTGATGTACACCATGCTCGTATTCGATGCCGAAGGGGCCTTGGTTGAGCGTATCCCTTACATTGAAGAGCGTCTGGGGCGCCGGGTGCCTGCCGAGCAACTCACCCGCATCGCGGCGGCGAGGGTCAAGGCCGGCATCAACCCGGGCTTCGTCCGCAACTACAAGCCAATCCATGGCGAGGATGCGCAAGGCTGGTTCGAGGTTTGTCGCTCCAAATGGCTGGCCCGGCCTGATCCCATGTCCTTCCAGAGAGCGCTCTGAGGTGTCGGTCTGCCGGCTTCGCCGTAGGCGGTCGGCTAAGGCCGGTCTTCGGAGCGTTCATCGGGAGCAACCTTCCGATCATCCTGACATCGGGTGAGGCCGCATGGCCTTGCCTTGAAGCCTGCAATCCCTGCCACGGTCGAATTTCTATTCGGGCAAGGGTCGAGACGAGCGCGCACGCGCGCCCTTGCCCGCGAAATTCGCCGCAGCGGGAGGAATGCAGAGGCAAGCCCACGGCAGCCTCTCCGGAAATCCGGTTTCTCTTTTGCAAGGTTGCTCCGATGAACGCTCTGTCCACTTCTCTGTCCCTGTCCCGCTACGACGCCGCCTGCGCCGATGCCCATCACGACCTGCCACACCCGCCTCAGGGCGAGATCGAGGCGCTTGGCCACAACATCGCCAACGAAATGCTCGATGCCCTGCTAGGCTCTGCCCTGGAAGAGCACGTACCGGTCCTCATGGAAGGCCTGATCGGTGGGGTGCACAGCGCGATCCTGCGCCTGCAACGCCAGGCGGATAGGTCGGCGGATGACATGCGGCGACTGCAGCGCGACTTCGACGGCAGCGAGATCAAGGATGTCGAGCTTCAGGACGCGACCCTTGCCTTCAACCGCGCGGAGGCGGTTATCATGATCGCCGAAGTCTTACGTGACGCAGCGTCGGAAACCTACACCCAGGCCACCGGCGAGGTTTGGACCCCCTGGCGGGGTTCGGCGCGCAATCAGGCGACGACGTTAGCGCTGACCGAGGCGCGCGATGCCCTGAAAGCTCGTGACCGGCGCAATCAGGCCATGAGCGATCCCGGTGACCAGGTCGTTGTGTTCCGGGGCGCCCGGCAAGCCAACACCCCGACCGATGCCATGCGGATCTACGATGCGTTGAATTGGGCCCATTCGCAGTTCCCGAACATGCGCTTGGCGACGACAGGCAACCACGGCGCCGAGCAGATCGCACTGAAGTGGGCCAGAGACAAACGCATCAATCCCATCCTCGCCAAGGCCAATTTCGACAAGTTCAAGGCGGCCGCGCCGTTCCGTGCCAACGACGAATTGCTGGCACTTGAGCCGGTCCTGGTCCTGCATCTGGACGTATCGCTCGATGTGAGCATTCGTCAGGACGGGGTCTTTGGCCCTTCCGAAAAGATCGCCGCCGCCGCCCGTGGTCAGGGTGTTAGAACGGTGGCGGTGACCCAGCGAAAGTAGGGTTCATAATTGGGCTCGGGGCATTTCCCGCGCCCTTTCGCCGTTTACGGCATTGATTTTGCAGGGTATGGCGGCGAAACGAGGGGGATTCCCATGACCGATATCCTGTTCAGCCACACCGACAAGGTCCGCGACTCCGAAGTCGATATGCACCAGGGCGTCAACAATTCCATCTATCTTCAGTACCTGCAGCACGCCCGGCACGAGTTCCTACGGTCGGCCGGCGTCGATATCGACGTCTATGTGCCCGTTGTGATGGAGGCCCATATCAAGTACCAGGCCTTCATGACGGCGAACGATAACTATCGCGTCGATATCCGCGTGACCCGCGAGAGGCTGACTTGGCATTTCCTGTCGGATATCGTCAATGTCGGCACCGGGAAGGTGGCGGTTTCGAGCGATCTGCATGTCGTGTTCTTCAAGGATCGGCGGCCGTCGCGCGAGGAGGTGCTGAAGCTCAAAGCGTTAGAAACACAACCACTTGATCCAATCGTCCAGGAAGGCGCGAAAGTCTTCGCGGGAAATCCTGAATAAACGGAAGCCGACGACCAAGTTGTCCTTTAGGCGCTCCGAGACGAACACGATCTCCTCGGTCGGATCTTTGGCGATTTGGCGGCCGGCGCCGTTCAGATAGGCGACGGTGGAGTGGGCCAAGGCGTTGCGCATACACGCAACCCACATTTCCACTGGCGCGTCCTCTGCGCGTTGGAAGGCTGCATCCTCGGAAAGAGCCGCCAGTGCGGCCTCGGGCAACGCCACCACACTCAGGTCAGGATCGCCAACATAAAGGTATCGCCAGACGCCCCCCTTGAAGAATGGGGCCGATTTGAAAGGTCCGTACTTCAGAGTCTGGACAATTTCGTCCGCTTGCTTTTGAGCGAGATGCCGCTCGTCCTTCCCGGGCTTCGGATTTTTGATGCGTTCGTAGGGATAGTTAAACATCGGGCCAGCCATCGTCACCACGAATGTTGTAGCGAGCGGCCCGCCGAAATCCGGTTCGTCCTTTGCTTTAACCGAAGCCCAGTGCTCCTTCAGAAGCGTGTGAGCGCGAAGCGGCACTTCCACCGCGAACACTGAAGGTATCCCCACCGTCAAGCCTCTCGAATTTCGGCCTCTGCCGCCACGGCCGAACTAGCGTTCGCCCTGGAGGGGAATATTGCGCCCCGCCGGGCGAATTCATAGGCTAAATATCAGAAATTTGGTCCCTTTCGCTGAGGGGAGCTTTTGGCGACAATGGCGCGGGGAGGGCGCCAATGTCCGGATCGTTCAACAAGGTCGTCGATTTCGCAAAGCTGCTGAGCCGGGTGCCGCCATGGTTCACGTTGCCGATGGCCGTCGCAGCCTATTTCATCTGTCACCATTTCGCGGTGAAACCGGTCGAGACGCTCGTGGTTGGTGCCGAGGCGGCAGGAGACGCGGCTGCTTTCGCCATCATCCGCGCTTTGGCCGTCGTATTCCAGTTCCTGGTTACGCTGTGCCTTATGATGTCGGCGGCCATGTGGTTGAAGAGCTTCATTGAGCGCCAGCGGCTGAAACGGCTTGCGGATCGGGCGGCGGACTCGGGTGTCCTGGCGGGTCTCAGTTGGGAAGCCTTCGAGCAGGTGGTTGCGCAAGGGTTCGCGTCTCTGGGTTTCGAGGCTCAGTTGACGGCCGAGGGCGCTGACGGCGGGTACGACATCGTTTTGAATTCGACGGCCGGGAGATTCCTTGTTCAGGCCAAGCATTGGCGCGAGGCAAGCGTGGGCGTCGACGTCGTACGGGCGCTCTATGGCGTCGCTCAGGCCGAGAACGCTACTGGCGCCTATATCGTCACGTCGGGGTCATTTACCCTGGCTGCGTCAGAGTTTGCGGCCGGCAAGCCGATCTGGCTCTACACAGGCAAGCGGCTGCGCGACCTCTTGGCAGCCGGGAAAGGCGCTGCGCCGGCCGGCAGTGTTTCTTCCGAGAGGTTGAAGCTGCCCTTGCCCGCGGATGCTGTCACCTGTCCCTTGTGTGACGGGCGCATGGTGCTGCGGGAGGCCAGGCGTGGCTCCCATAGTGGCAAAAGGTTTTATGGGTGCTTGCAATTCCCCGCGTGTTCCGGCTTGAGGTTGGTGGATTGACCTATCGATAGTTCGCCGATGACGTGAAGTTGTGCACCCATCGTATTGTGAAAAAATCGAGCTCATAATAGAATTATCGTCCGAAGGTTATTCTTTTCGGCCTCCAGCTTTTCAGCTTAATGTCTCCGGGGCCAAGTGATGACTTCCGCATCTCCAACAGGCTTGACCGTTATAATTGTGGACGATGACCGCGACACGACGCAGACCCTGCATTGGCTGCTTGAACTCGACGGCCACAATGTGCACAGCGCCAACACAGCCGATGCGGCCATGGATCTGATCAACCATGTGCATCCCGATGTCGTGCTACTCGATCTCATGATGCCATATATCAGCGGTTTCGATCTCCACCGGCGCATGCAGGCCCATCCCAACTGCCAGGTCACGCGCTTTATCGCGCACTCTGGCATGGGCGAGGCAAAGACTGTCAACCGAATCGTGGCGGAAGGCTTCGACGCCCATATATTGAAGCCGCCCGACCACGCCGAGCTGTTGGAACTGATAGAAACGGTCATCACCAAGCCTGCTGAGTAGGTTTCTGCGCAGGATTGATTTATTAAACAGGGTTGACCTACTTTTTTGGTGTTGTTGACACCAAATACGGGCCGTGCGACATTGGTGTTGACAACACCAAAGGTGATTCATCCATGATGAGCGAACTTCCCCGTATTTCCGCAGGCGGCGCGGCTGACGTCGTAGGCATAGGCTATCAAGGGTTTCGGAGCTATCTGAAGCGGGGTTTGCTGGGGCGTGTGGGAATGTTGCCCGGGTTTCATCGGGCAGGCGCCCATACCAGTGACGATCCGACACCGCGCAGCGGCTGGATGATGTTCGGGTTCGCGGATCTGTGCCTGATGCGGATCGCCAAGCTACTGATGGACAATGGTTTCACCTTCGAAAGCGCCAGTTCGGTCGTGAGCAACCATAAGCTCTGGCATCGCATGGCGCACGACGATGAGCCCGTGGACCGCTTTCTCCTGATCTGGCCTCCCTATGGTGACCACATCATCTTCGACCCCGAGGATATGCAGCACTTTCCGGCGCGCATCGCCGAGGCTCAGGCCCAAGGCGTTTTTACCCTGCTGAACCTGGGGGACATCCAGAGGTATGTGCTTGAGGCGATGGCGACAAAATCCGGAGCCGAGGCTGCGCTGGCAACGAAGTGAGGACCGGGACATCATGGCAGAACTACACGCACAGCTTTCTAACGACGATATCCGAATCGTCCAGGCGATCGCCGATTTCCAGATGGCCCTTAGCGCCATGATCTTTCTGGACGAAGCCGATGCGAACGCGAAGATTTCGAGGGTGGAGCGACGTCGGCTACGGTGTTTCGAGGACGCTGCGGTCGTTGCCTACAATCGGCCGTTCACCAGTTCGAAAGGTCTGCCAAAGCTCAGTTTCGAAATGATCGGTATCGACCCGGAACCGAGCGAAAGCGAGCTGCATCAGCGGTTGCGTGTACGGCGCGACAAGGTCGTCGGGCATACGGATATTTCCGAGATGCGCCTGGCTCTGTCCACCTTCCGGGCCTTCGATGACCGCGAAGTCATGATGCCGTTGATGGATTTCGACGACGCCCTTGCCTTCTTCGTAGACCGGGCCCCGGTGATCGCGTGGGTACGCAAGCTGCGTTCCGCTGCTTCCGAGATGGTTTTTAGCCGGGTTCAGGGCGTGCCCGATATCAAATTCGTCAAGGACCACACCTTGCCGGAAGAGACCGACGCAACCTGAATCGCTCAAGGGTGTCCTTGCGGACCGGATCGCGCGTGAAGGGGTTATAGGCCTGCCGCCGGGCTCTACGTCTGCGATGGAGCGCCCTGCTGGGTTTCCACCCTTCGGGCTCGATCCCTAACGCGGCTCTGCGCCACGCTTCCGTATTGACAGCCGGGCGGCTCGGTTCAAAACTCGCCGCATGGGCCATCCGCACGAACGATTTGGACTGGAGACCTTGGTCGAGCTGATCTCGGCCGAGCAGGCCCAGTCGCCTGCCGGCACACCTGTCGGCCGCGTTGAAGAGCGGCTGAAAGCCTCGATCGCCATCGCGCGAGGCGCTGGGCTCGATAATCTCCAGATCCACCTCGACCGCTTTGACTTCGCCTGGCTGTGCAATGCGCGCGGGATAGACCGGCTGACCTCGGCGGCGAATGCGATGAAAATCGACGTCGTTCCGGTCAGGCGCGCCAAGCCCGGTATGGACAGCCACATGACCGGCGCCTTTGTCGATGCCCGCGAAGCGGGCATGCTCCCGTTTCCCTTGATTGGTGACCCGTCGATGATCCCCAATTTCGTGCAGCATATAGCCACCGCCGCGGACAAGGCCGCGATCCTTGAGCGGCTGCAAAAGGCCGGCAGAAACGTCATACTGGCCGAAATGCCAGAGGATGGGACCGTGCACTAGGCTTGACGCGGCCGCTCCGGGTTCCGCGTGAAGAGGCGGGGAGGGACACGAGAGGGTGGCTCTCCCCAAGCCCTACTCGATCTGGATCGCGCCCACGTCGCGCCGGCGCTGTGGAATGGGGCCAAGGCCGTCGAGATAACGGCTGTGATCTTCAGCCAAAATCCAGCCTATGGCCTCGTGGTAGTCGCTGAAATAGCAAATCGTCTCGTTCGGGAACCGCTCGGAGATTTCCGGCAGACGCAATTTTTCGTAGGCGTCGCGCACGACCATGGCCACAGATAGGCGGTAATCTATACCAGCGCTTATTTCCTCCCATGCCGCCGCAGCGTTATCCAGGTCGGCCGTTGTGATATGCCCGTCGTAGCGACGCAGATCGACGATACGATTGTACGTCCAGGGCGCCTTCAGACTCCGGTAAAGCTGCATGACGCGCTCTACAAGTTCCGCCCCGAACATGGCTCCGATGGGTCGTATGACAAGGAAGCGATGCGCCTCATCGATGAAGGTGTTGAATTTGGGACCGCTGGTCATGACACGTCTCGAACAATCGATTCCAGTATCGCATCGAATCGTTGACGGGGCCTTTCGATTGGAGAACGGCGTTCGTTTTGTATAGACGCGCCTAAACGAAAGCGTAGTCATGACAGGCTCTGCACAAAAATGTTCGCCGCTGTGGCATTGCGCTTCAAATGTGCGAACCCTAAATTGGTCCTGTCGCCGTATTCATCCCCCCCTCGAAAGCGGCGGTCCGATGGGCACCCATATCCCTATGGGTGCCCATTAATCTATCTCGCACCGAAATCCGGCAGATCGACCCCTAAGCAGACAATACCCTCAGCTCACTGACGCCTTTCGGGCAAGCGTTGCCTTGTCCAGCACAGCGCGTATGCGGGTCGCCAGTTCCTCGAGCGTGAAGGGCTTGCCAATCAGCTCCACACCGGTATCGAGCACGCCGTTATGCACGATCGCGTTTCGGGTATAACCCGTGGTATACATGACCGGGAGATCGGGGCGCCGTTCCCGGGCAATGTCAACGAGCTGGCGGCCATTCATCTCCGGCATGACAATGTCGGTGAACAGCAGATCGATATCCGGACGCTCGATGAGCAGGGCAAGTGCCGTCTTCGCATTGCTCGCTTCGAGAACGCGGTAGTCGAGGTCTCTGAGCGCAGCCACCGAAAACTGCCGCACAAGGTCCTCATCGTCGACCACCAGAATAAGCTCGCGATCTTCCGCCGTCGGCAGTCCTTCATGTGCCTCTGAGTCGGCGGTCTCCTCCAGGTTACCAGCATACCGCGGGAGATAGATCTTGACCGTCGTGCCCTGGCTCGGTTCGGAATAGATCTTGATATGGCCGCCGGATTGCTTGACGAAACCGTATACCTGACTGAGGCCCAGGCCTGTGCCCTTGCCGACTTCCTTGGTCGTGAAAAAGGGATCGAAGGCCTTCGCGATGACGTCTGCCGGCATACCTGAACCGGTATCCGTGACGGCAATCATGACATATTGCCCAGCTGTGACCCCGGCCTCCGTTGCCACGTATCGCTGATCGAGAGACGCGTTCAAGGTCTCGATGGTCAGGCGGCCGCCGCCGGGCATGGCGTCTCGGGAGTTGACCGCGAGATTAAGAAGAACGCTCTCCAACTGGTTAGCGTCGGCGAAGATCCGCCAGATGCCTCCGGCCAGTATCGTCTCCAGCCTAATGTCCGTGCCCAGCGAGTGGCGGAACAGTTCCGACATGCCGAGAACGAGCTTGTTAGGGTCAATGATCTCGGGTCGCAAGGGCTGACGACGTGAAAACGCAAGGAGACGCTGCGTCAGATTGCCGGCCCGCCGAGAGGCTTCGAGCGCCGCCGATATCAGCGTCTTCGATCTTTGCTCGTCGGGGCGGGTCCGGCGGTCGAGGAGTTCCAGCGATCCCGAGACGACGGCTAGCATATTATTGAAATCATGGGCGATCCCGCCGGTGAGCTGACCGACCGCCTCCATTTTCTGTGCCTGGCGCAGTTGCTCTTCCGCCTCGGCCAGCCGGGCTTCGTCCCGCAGGCGCGCGGTAACGTCGTAGACGAACTGATAGGCGCCGATCAGTCGGCCTTCCGTGTCCCTGAGAGCGTTGAACTTCATCTCGTAGTAGCGGCGATCAAGGTTCGGGTCGCCGAAGTCATCGATGGCCGTGAACTGTTCTCCCGCCAGGGCGCGGCTCCAGATGGCTTTGACGTCGGCCTGATGCTCCGGCATGCCGTCAAGAAGTGCCAGCATGTTGTCACCGGCCTTGGGACGAATGCCGAAGATTCGCTCGAACTCATCGGCGCTCGCTTTGTTGATGGCGAGCCAGTTGAAATCGAGATCGGCGACCTGAACGAAGGCGTCTGTACTCTCGACGATATCGGCGAATAGCTTGCGTTCGGCTAGGGCATCCGCGACGCGTTGCTCCAGGTTGGCATTGAGTTCTGCATAGGCCTGGACCGCTGCCTTCTGATCGTCGATATCCGTGTTGGTCCCGATCCATCGCACAATACGGCCATCGCTGCCGTGAATGGGGACAGCGCGGACGAGGTGCCAGCGATAGACGCCGTCGGCGCGCCGGATACGCATCTCGACCTTGTAAATCCCCGCGGCTTCGACCGCCGCAAGCCAGGCACTGCGGATATTGTCCCAATCGTCGGGATGCACCAGTTGAATCCAGGATTCGCTCGTCAGCGCGCCCCGATTCATTCCTGTATAGTTGTGCGCCTCGTCGTTGTACCAGTCGGATACGCCCTGCGCATTGGCCATCCAGACATGGTTCGGCATGGCCTCCGCAAGGGTCCGGAACTGGACCTCACTGGCCGCTAGAGCCGCTTCTGACCGCTGACGCTCGGCCAGTTGGCGCAGGCGATCGGCAAAAGTCTGCATGAAGGTCACGTCGTCCGGCTTCCAGCGTCGGGGCAGGCGCGCGTTCAGATAGACAATCGATCGCAGCCGGTTGGCTTGGAGGAACGGCACGACCAGAATGGCGCGTGTATCGACCTCCTTGGCCGTCTCGATGGTCGTCTCCTCCGCACTAAGTGGGTCATCGAACAGATCGCCGATGACAACGGTCTTGCCGGCGCTCAAGCGTTCGACGATCTTGACGCCAAATATATGCGCGGGGAACTCGCCGAGCAGGGGCGGAACCGTCCCGTCCGTCCAGCAGATCGTGTAGTTGAATACGTCTTCATGTTTGTGCAGGTCACCGATGCCGACGCGGGCCGCCTCGAAATGCTGGCCCATGAGAGCGCAGGCGTCGTGAAGCACGGTCTCCGAGTCCATGCTCTGGACCAGTTCGGTCAGCTTCGACATGACGTCCCGGCGCCGCTCGGATTCCTTGCGGGTAGTGATATCGAGGGTAGTTCCAACCGTGCGGATGCAACGACCATTGTGATCGAAGATGCCGCGGCCCTTGGCTGCGATCCAACGGACGACACCGTCCTCTCGGCCGATCGTGCGGTATTCGACATCGTAGAGCGCACGCAAGTCGGGGTCCTGGCTTGCCAGATAGGCGCGGGTCGTCGTCTCGATATCGTCTGGATGCAGGCCGGTATAGAAGTCAGCGAGTGTGACCGGGACGTCAGGCGAAATGCCGAACATGGCCTTGCATCGGGCATCCCAGAACAGGGTATCACCGACAATATCGACGTCCCAGAGCCCGACCTCCGCTGCCTCTGACGCCAGGCGAAGCAGTTCCTCGGTGCGCTTGTGATGCGTTACGTCGCGCGCGATCTTCGATGCGCCCACGATCGTACCGCCGGCATCCTTGATCGGCGAGACCGTGATTGAGACGGTGAGCAGTTCGCCCGACTTGCGCCGTCGAACCGTCTCGAAATGGTCAACCCGTTCGCCTGCCTTGATGCGGCTGATAATCGCCTCTTCTTCCGCGTAGCGGTCGTCCGGTATGATCAGCAGAATACTCTGGCCGATTGCTTCCTCGCGGCTATATCCAAAGATGCGCTCCGCGCCCTCGTTCCAGGAGAGGATGACGCTGTCGAGACCCTTGCTTATGATAGCGTCGTCGGATGACGCAACAATAGCCGCCAGATGCGCAGCGGTCGAAATGCCGGACTCGTTGGTGTTCATCGTGGTCCACTGGAGAATTTTGGCCGTTCGGGTCGAGGCTACCGGTCCGAGGGTGCGCCGCGCGATCCCTTTTTTCAAGTCGTTAGCACAGCCGATCAGAGTCAGCCTTTATGAGTTTCTTATAGGTTCGAAGGCGCCTGCATGCGCTTCATCGCCGGGCTGTGAGCGAGACCATCGTTGGGGGCCGGTCCATGCATCCCTCATGGGGAAAAACGGCGTCTCCGGCAGCTGTTCTTCGGTGGCTCAAGCCCGTTTCGAGTGTAGCCGCGAGAGTCGGACGCGGAGCGTTTATGGTCGTCGACCTTCTTGCACAGGTTTCGGAGGACATACGTCCAAGAGATGTCCTGCAAAGGGAAGAGGGCAGGGCGGGGCAGGACGGACTTCAATCGAAGGAGAACGTCATGTCCACCCAAACCAATACTGCGCTTGCGACCGTAGTCCCCGAAGACCGCCGTATTAACTTCCTGCCTGAACTTCTCAGCCGGACCTGGCTGTTGCGCGGCGAGAACGCCATCTACGACTTCATGAACCAGCTCTGCGCCGATTATAGCGGCGGCCTGTGGGTCTTCATGGAATACAACGGCCAGCCGCTCTACATGGCGCCGGACACCGACAAGCGCTTCCAGATCAGCTGGTGGGGCAATGGCTACGAGGGGGAGGTGTCGGCCGACGCTGCCGGCATCATCGCCTGCCTGTTCACGTTCTCGCACTTGTCGATGCGTTTCGGGTCCGAGCACCTTGCCCTGGCGTTCGAGCGGCTGCACGACTATGTCGCCGAGCACCCGGAAGCGTCGGCCATCTATGGCGCCATCGACTGACACAGCTTGCTTTGTACGCCGGTTTGGCGTACAAAGCTTTTTGCCATGGAGGGCACGATGCACGCATTCCACAATCCAGCCGATGCGATCGACGAGCCGAACGAGGCGCGGATGCAGTTTCGTACAAAGCCGCGCGTCAAGGACGCCATCCAGCGTGCCGCGGCCTTGTCGGGCGTGGACGATTCCGCCTTCATGATCAGCGCCGCCTATTCCTCGGCCCTGGCGACGATCGCGGCCCACGAAGAGACGCGCTTGCGCGCAGAGGACCATCAGGCCTTCTTCTCCGCCCTCGACAACCCGCCGGAGCCGACAGAGGCGCTGAAGGCCGCGTTCGATCGATACGGTCAGCGGACGCGTTCCGACGCATGACCGAGGCGACAGGTTACGTCATTGCGCCGCTCGATCCGGATAAACACGATCGGGCGGCGTTTTCGTGTGGCGTCGAGGCGGTCGACAACTTCTTCAAACGCACCGCCAACAAGCTGTCGAAGGCCGACAATCTCCGTGTCTTCGTAATGACGGACGCTACCGGGACCGTCGCTGGCTTCTATGCCATCAACGCGCACTCCATCGCGTTCGAAGATCTGCCGCCCCAGTTCGCGCGGACGCGGCCCGGACACGGACGCATCCCGGCAGCCTACATCTCGATGATAGGCGGAGACCAGCGTTTCGCCGGGTCAGGCTTAGGCGCCGATCTCCTGGTGGATTGCCTGACGCGCATCTATCGCATCTCTCGGGACCTGGGCCTGGCCGTGGCCATCCTCGACGTCCTGGACGACGGGGACGATAAGGCCGTTGCCAAGCGCAAGACGCTCTACGAAGGCTTCGGCTTCACCCCGATGCCGAGCCAGCCTTTGCGCCTCTTTATGCCGGTCGCCACGATCGCCAAGCTGTTCGGCACCTGATTTGGATGCCGCCGGTCTATTTCAAGGCGAGGCGGCCGAACATGATGATCACGGCCCCGGCAAGGCAGATCGCCGCGCCTGTGAGGTCCGCCCAGTCGGGAACCTGCTTCTCGACCAGCCACAGCCAGGCGATCGAGGCAGCAATATAGATCGCACCGTAGGCGGCGTAGGCCCGGCCGGCGTTGGAGGCTTCGACCAACGTCAGCAGATAGGCGAAAAGAACCAGGCTGATCGTCCCGGCTATGATCCACATCGCCGACCGGCCGAGTTTCAGCCACGACCAGAAGGCGTAGCAGCCGGCGATTTCCGCGGCGGCGGCCAGCGTGTAGATCAGATAGGTCTTCATGCAACCAGCCTCGCGGGGCGCGGCCTATTTGCAACCGCACTGTCCAGATGCCGCGCATGCCTGCGACTTGCAACCGCTTCCGCCCGAACGTTGGGACCTCATCTTGAGGCGCCAGGCGACGATCACGACCACGATCACAGCCACTCCGAGGCTGCAAGCGATGCGATCGATGCCCAGGGGGCCGTGGAACAGCTGCAGCCCGAACACCGAAAGGCCTGCTGCGGCGGGGATCAACAAGGGAATGCAGCACAGCCCGCACGCGGCGATCGCCCCCAGAATCCATTTGGTCATTGTCGTCTCTCCTATGCGCAGGCCCGATTGGCTTGCGTTCCCCGCTTGTGCTTCCTAAAGTAGCTTTAGGTTCAAGCCTGTTTTTTGAGAAAGGCGCCTTAGATGATTTCCATTGGAGAACTGGCGAGGCGGGCACAATGCACAGTCCCGACCGTACGCTATTACGAGTCGATCGGTCTCCTGCCGAAGGCTCAGCGCCGCGAAGGCGGACATCGCGCCTACGACCGGGCCGACCTCGCACGCCTGAATCTGATACGCCGCTGCCGGGACTGCGACATTCCGATCGAGCGGATACGTGAGCTGGTCTCGCTCAGCGAAGGACAACGTCTGTGCGGAGAAACGGTCGCCTTCTTCGAAGAGCAGCGCCGCGTCATACAGGCCCGTATCGACGCTTTGAAAGAGCTGGACCTGACCTTGTCGCTGCACCTGCAATCGTGTCGGAGCAATTGCTTGCCAAATGGAGACCCATGCGAAATCTTCGACCAGCTGCAGGCGTGATCGGCGGGGCTCGGAGGCAGTGTGAGTTCCCCCGTGTTAACCTTTCGTTAACCATGTGTAATCGCGCTGCGCGCAAGGCCCTGACTCCATTCGGAATCATTTCTGGGGACGATTTATGATGCCCTATTGTCTTGTACCGACTCGGGTTTTTGTCCGGCGCCTTGGTGTGTGAAACCCCGACGCGGGAGGAGGTCAGCTCGGATCGGGCTCGGCAATAACGACCTGCAAGTCATCCAGAACGGCAGCCAGACCAGGCGCGGCGATCAGTTTGCGCACGCGGCCAGCCTTCAGCTTCGAAATCGCGCGGTCATAAATCGCAAGGTTCGTGTGACCGTTGAGGCGGGACGGATAGATGATCCCGTCGGGCCTTGAACTATGCTGATGGAAGGCCACGGACCACTTACGGCCGAGAGTTTGCCGCGATGCCTTTGCGACGTCGGTCGGCACGCCCATGACAATGGCTGCGTCGTCGCGCAGGTCAACAAGCGTCAGCGGCGCGGTCGTCTCGATCTCCGCATAGTGACGATCGTAGAAGTCCGACATCGGAATGGTCAGCTCTCCGATAAGGCCGTCACGTCGGTCACGAAGATAGGCTTCCAGGAAGCAAACCTTCACTGTCTCGCCGAGATAGAGGACGCCAAAACGGTTGACCGGAGTGAGACGACGCGGATCGCTGAAGCGGCTGGGCGTCTTGCCGTAGCCGAGCGGATCCGGAAAACGGGCAAGATAGATCCGGCCGAACGTTTGCCCGGCCGGTATCGTATGAAGTCTCAGCTGTGCCCGGCCGAAGTCTGCGGGCGGCGTGACGGGCGACATTTATGAGAAATCTCGTCCGTCGCCATCCGCTGCCGCGAGAACCTTTTCCGTCAGGCCGCGTTGCAACGCTTCGCGTCCCGTCAAACCATCGAGAGCGCCATGCACCTGGACCATGAAGCGATAGACTCCCCACGGCCCCCCCAGAAGGTCGTGGAGCTGGGGCAGGACCGCGTAGGGTTTACCGTCGGCGCCAACCTGCCACTCCGGGAACCGGAAGCCGCGCTTCGCGCCATCGAGCCCGAGCACCTTGTTCTCCTGGCGCCAGGTGTTGACGGTCACGCGTGTCGTGCCAAGCATCTCTGAGAAGGCTTCGGCGTTCAGCATTTCGGCGCCGGCGAGAATCTCCGCGACCCGCACGCGTCCCCGTTCGCGCGCCGCTGACAGTGCCTGCTGAAGCTCCGGACTTAGCTCCCCCACTTCCTCGACTGCAGGCGCATTTACGTGGACCGGCTCGGGGATGAGCGACGTCATTCCGGCCGCGTCGATATCCAGGACGATGCGCGTCGGCTGTCCAGCCTCGGCGGCGAGTTTCACGGCATCTGCGATCTTCTTGGCGATGGCCAGGCTATAACGCTTCCGGGTGAAGCCACGGAGGGGTTGACCCTTCAGCGCCTCGACCTTTTCCTTTATCTTGGCGGCACGGCTCTTACCCTTGAGCGACGGGACGCCTTTTGTGGCGGCATTGTCGAGGAGGGCGGTCGCCGGCGATGCCCTCCTACCGGACTTCGTGGTCTCACGCGCTGGACCTTGACTTATCTTCTGGCTTGACGTCGGCATGGTCTGAACTCCTGTCGTCACTATGACAAAGTTGGATAAATCCGTCAAGTTCGTTAAGTCGTGTGCTTAGGACACCATCGCGGCATAGCAAGGCCTGCATTCGTACCCAGTCCATCCTTGGCAAGCGGTTCGATGACCTCAATCACATGCGAAATCTCGCCCCGCCGGTCCGGTCCGCAAGGGCAAGCCTCCTCCACTGCGTTACGGCCGCTACGCGGTGCGGGCCGGTCCCTGAGGCGGGGACAGGGATACGCATGATTGCGGTCGAGACCGCAAGCCCAAGGGGATGAGCCCCAAGGGTTCGAATGGAGACCATGCCATGTCCACTGCAGCTTTCACCACCCTCGTCGCCAATGTCGGCCGTATCAACGCCACCCGCACCTTCAACGATGATCGCCAACTCGCCTCCTTCTCGGTCGCCGTCAGCCGCCGCTTCAAGTCGAAAGGCGAGCAGGTCGAGGAAACCGACTGGTACGAAATCAAGGCCAACGCCCCGCACCTGATCACGATGATCGAGCAGCACATCAAGAAAGGCGACCAGCTGATCATCACCGGTGCCCAGTCGCATCGTAGCTTTGAGAAGAACGACGGCTCGAACGGTTTCTCGGTGGAGATTTTCGCCCACGATATCCGCTTCAACATCTCGAAGAAAGCCGACAACACCGCGGACGCGGCCGAGGAAGAACCCGCCTTCTGATAATCGAGGCCCCCGGCTTCGGTCGGGGGTTTTGCTTTTATGGGAGCTGCCAATGTCAACCGATCCAGGACCGGACAACGATGCCATTTTCGACGATGAGGCCTATGCCCGGGACATGCGGGGCTACTGGTCGTGGCTAGAGCGCCAGCCGGACACCGTCGAGTATCTTGCAAATCTGGCCGAGGGGCGAAATCTGGACCGGATGGAGGACGAAGGCGTCGCTTTGGCCAAACGAAAAGGCGGAGGCGGCCAGTTGCAAGATCCACGGTGAGCGGGTAAATACCGGCCATCCAGGGTCGCTGCCTCATATCTGCAGCTCAATAAGTACCGCTCGGTCCATGTGATCGAGAGCCGAACGATCCGAACCAACGGATTGCCGCTGTTCAGTTCCACGCAACGCGTGCGTGGGGCGGGATATTCGGCATGTCGGTCCCCTGAAGCTCCCGTCTCCTTTCTTTTCCTGCGGACCAGAAAAGGAGTGTCAAATGAAGAAACTGAACATCACCCGTCGCGTTCGCCGCACCTTCCACAAAGTGCTGGTGCGCGTTCGCATCCTGAAGCCAAGGCGCGCGGAAGTGCTCAACGGCGGCATGCGCACAATTGCGTCGCGTGCGGCGGGCTTTCAGGCGACCAGGGGCATGACCGACGCAAAAGCCAAGCTCGGACGGGCCCACTGCTTTGAGATCGGCAAGCCGCATCTACTGGCGCGTTTCCTGGCCGACGTCAGGCAATTGATCCGGCGCGGCGATGTCAGGATCAGCCTGAATGGTCGCGTATATAGCCCGGTCTGACGAGGTGTTGCCGATGCGTCGCGTAACGCCCAATTGATCCCGCCCTGCCTCGGCTTGGTGTAGCCTCATTTGGCACGGGGCAGGGAATGGCGTCTGACGGCGATAAACGGCAACCTCTCATAGCGGTCCATGAGCGCGGCGGTCTGGTGTTCGGACTGCGCGAGGGTAAGCTCGTGTCTATCAACGACGTCGAGAGCGGCCTGGCCTGCAACTGCGTCTGTCCGAACCCGTTATGCGGCGACCGTCTGGTGGCGCACAAAGGCCAGAAGCTCGCCTACCATTTCAAGCATCACAACCGGACGGACTGCAAGACCGGCTTCGAGACCGGCCTGCACATGCTTGCGAAAGACGCCTTGGCAGAGGCACTGGAATTTCGTCTCCCGCCCTATACCCGTGGGATCGGCCTGAAGCGCGAGGAGATCATCGGCGAGCGGATGATGAAATTCGACCGGGCGGAGCTGGAGAAGCGGACAGGGCGCCTGGTCCCCGACGTCATACTCTATGTCGACGGGCGGCCTCTGCTGGTCGAACTGGTAGTGACCCATTGGTGCGACCAGACGAAGATCGACATGATGAAGGTCGGTGACCTGAGCTGCGTCGAGGTCAATCTTGGTCCCTACCGCGACATCTGGGACATGGAGAGCCTGCGCGAGATCGTCGTCACAAAGGCCCGGCGAAGCTGGCTCAACAACAGGTATGCCGAGGACAAGGCCGACCGGATTGCAGCTGAGCGGAAGGCAAAGCACGACCAGCGGGTGGCACTTCACGTTGACAGGCTGAAGCGTTTCTACGCGTCCGTTGAAGACCGGGCCGACATCGAGGTCAGGTTCACCGATACCAGCTCTCTGAAGGCCCTTGAACTTGGCAGGGGTATCGGCCTTGAGGTGCCAGGCGATACCTGCTTTCCGGACCGGGTCGGCTGGCAGAAGCGCATTGTCGAGGGTCTGGTGCGCGAAGGTGCCGGCGCCTTTGGTGGCGGCATTCAGTTCAAGACCATCTTCGGCTGGGTGAAGGCCCTGGTCGATCGAAACTTCCCGGAATGGCCGCCCAAGGAGATCCGCGACGAGGTGTTCGCACAGGTGCCGGAGTTCAAATCGTCCTGGGATGTGGTCCGCGCTTACATGGAGAGGCTCGTCGACCTCCGGTTCGCAACGACCTTCCAAAATCGATGGGCCTTGAGTGAGCGGCTCCGGCAACGGATCGGCCAGGAACGAAAGCAAATCAGTCTGCGCGAGGGGCGTCAGGCCAAAATCTCGGGACTGGTTCACGATATTCTTGACCTGGTGCCCGAGGGCGAGAAGCGCGGCTTCGATTATGAAGCCTGGCTCGACGTTCCGTGCGAGTTGGGCCTGACACCGCGAGAGGTTATCGACGAAGACTGCATCATCGAGGCGCATGGGTTTCCCCAGGTCCAGGACAACGAATCCTATTGCGACCTGAAGACGGGCATCGAACGCGTCCACAAGATGCTGACACGTCGCGGCCGTATCGTCGATGACCTGTTCAACCTGCCCGTTGAGAGGCGCATCCCGGACATCCTGGCGGCCGAGGCATTCAAAGCGGAACAGGCGGAGCAGGCGCGTATCCAAAGGGAAATTGAAGTCGGCCTCGCCAGGCAACAGCGATTGATGGATACGCTGAAGACCCGTCATCCCGGCTACGATATCGCGGCCCTGATCGGAGACCGGCGCATCAACGGGTTGCCCGCCCTGGAGGCCGTTCGCGCTGACGAAGGTGTCTACCAGCGGGTGCTGAATGCTTTGGACCAGGAGCTGGAGACACTGGAGGACGAGGCGCGACGACGCTTCGAGGAGGCGGAGCGGAAACGCAAGGTCGAGGTCCTGAAGGCCCAGCTTCTGCAACGCTGCGACGGATTGATGGAGCCACAGCAAGCGCGGCTTTTCCTCACCAGCACCCATCCAGGCTATGGCGGCCGTCCGATCGAGAATTGCGTGGATCAGGCCAGTTTCGACGAGTTGTGGCGGACGGTCTCGAAGCTGTCGAGCCTGGGAAAGTCAGCGCGGCGACGATAGGTTTTTTGGCGTGACCGGGCACCGTCGCAGAGGGAAGGCGAGGGCGATCCCCTTCGGGGCCGGGCTCTTCGCAAGTCAGCCCCGCTTCGCAGGTCTTCGCGCTGCGCGCCTCGATCCCTATCGCGCTGGGGCACCTCCTTTGCCCGAACGACGGCCGGCCGGGACGCGTGTAGGCTTGAGGTCCTCTCGCCGGGCGAAATGTCGTGCATCGATATTGCCTTTCCATTATGACTTGTCGCAAGCCGTACGCGCGGCCCGGGTCGTAGAAAACCCAAGTAGTGCTGGTTGATGTCGGCCATTCCGACACGATCCTCCTTTGACTATGCGGTCGGGGAGCCTGTGGCGTATGCAACAGGCCTCGGCTAAAGGTCACAGGGACCGTGCACTGCCGGTTTTCTAACTCCCCGATCACCAGGATCAGAGGAGGCTCAATGCGGGGGCGTACCGCAGACCGGCCTCTCCGGGGATCACGGCTATGCCTTTCGGGGACTCACCCATCAAGCGCGAGGCGGGCGACGTGGACCGGCATATCGGCGCGCGCCTGCGTGGCCGCCGGACGATGCTGGGCATGTCGATCGAGTCCGTCGCGGTGGCGCTGGGTCTCGCTGCGGACGTTTACGAAAGATACGAGTCGGGCAGCGAACGCATTCCGGCTTCGGTCCTTTTCGAGGTGTCCAAGGTGTTGCGCGTCGCCGTTCGGTTCGTGTTCGATCGCTACGTCCCGGCGGCGGACGCGGCCAAGCTTTGGGCGGATCATCCCCTCGTACCCAGGACGGTGCCTTGATCAAAGGCAGACCAGGTTGTCAGGCCGGCTTCGACTCGTGGGCCGCCTTCATTTGGTAAAGTCGCTCGGGCGGATAGGTATCAACATCCGAATCGACGAGGCCGTGATGGTTGCGGCAGAGCAGAATGAGGTTCTCATAGGCGCGGCATTCCTCGTCGGTCTGGTTGGGGTCGAACCTCGGGCCGCGCGCGGTGGGGGAGCGGATGTGGCAGATATTGGCCATGGCGGTCTTGCCCTCATAAATGTCCTGGCCGCAGCCGTCGAACGCGCATTTATTCCTCGAATGGCTGTGAAGACGATTGGATACCGAGCGCAGAATAGGCTTGCGGTGCCGCGCCACTGACGAGGAAGCACCAGACTTCTTCCCGGTCTGCGCATCGCGGTCGCCATCGTCTGGGTCGCCAAAGGTGCCCTCGCGAACATAGTCGAGAGTCGGATCGGCGGAGAGATACATGGGAAAGTTCGTGGTCCTGAACACGGGTCTGGCGATGTGCTGGACCTTGCGGTCGTACATCACGATCACTTCTGGGTCGACTAGATCCGCCATCGGAACCGTGGCGACGAGCCGCAGCTTATTTCCATCGGATCGCAGATCAAGTTCCGAATTTGGTATCGTGACGGCAGGCCGTGGCCTCCCATGCCCCTTCTCCGAGACGGCGAGGGTGACGAGGGAATGGTCGTAGCCAGGCCTGACGCAAACCTCGATCGTCGCCACGCTCAGATGGTCGCGGAAGCGGACCAGCTGGGCCTTGGGCAGGGCGTAAAACCAAAATCCTGCTGAACCGAACTCCGATCGTAACCCATATCGCGTGACGAGATCCTCCAGCGAGCTGTGGAAGTCGGGCAACCCCTTCAAGTCGAGTTGAGCCGCGGAGTAGTCCCAGATGTCGTTATTCTGCTGCCCGAAAAACTGGAGTCGGTTCACGACGGGCCTATTCATCTCGCCCTGGTAAACGTCGCGCGTTAGGTCCGGTACATGCTGCGGCCCGCCGCCTTTTAGAAACCGGTAGGCGTGACCTTCGAGCGCGATTTCGCCGCTGTGGAGTTGTTCGATCAGGTCTGCAGGCGTCGTCTTCGTCTTGCCGAGATTGAAACGTCCTGCACGCACAGAGTCGAGATCGACCATCGGTAACGGCGCGCGGGCTGGAAGCGGATTGAAGTCCAGCCGGGCACGCAGAAGATTCCATATGCCGTCGCGCTTGACGCCTATGTAGCTTAGCCAGGCGTGCTCCATATTCCGGTCTTCGGTCGGCAGCTCACCGAAGAATTGCTCGACGCGGAGATCGCAGTCCGGATGCCTGTCGAAAGTGTCCATGTTCCCCTGGTCGGCTGTAGAGCGGCTTTCGCGATGGTCTACCCGGCTGACATCACAGTCAACCGACAATACCAGTCCAAGATGGAGTGGCGAGCTGGTCGCTCGCCACAGTCTCTTCAGCCTCATTGACCGCCGAGCGTACCAGATCACCCTGCGTGTCAACGGGCAAGCCGTTTCCCTCGCCTTCGGGCCAAAGGCCCTTCATCTCGGTGACACGCCGGGGCCCGATCTGATCCGCGGCGCGCGTCAATGACGCATCCGAGGAGATCATCATCATGTATACGGAACATCACACAGTCGCTCTGCCCTACGAACTCGATCCGAGGTTCGAGGAACTCTTCGACCTGGTCGAGGCCTTGGAAGCCAAGTGGGCAGCCGAGCGAGAGCAAGACCAGGACTGAATATCATTGTCGGCGCTGCCCGGTTCAAACGGGCGGCGCCTTTTTACTTTGCCTCGCTCCCGATCTGGTAACCTGTAGGCCGGCGCCTAGAGGTGCGATCGGGCTCTGCACAATGGCTGGAGCCAGGGTGATGGAACGGCGCCGGCCCGAGGGGAGACGCCCCAACAGGGGAGCCCTTTCGGACCCGAAAGGGCGCGAGGCACAGACCTAGATTTGCCCGGTCAAACTGGATGGCGGCAGGACCATTGCGGCAGGCCAGGACATTCCCGGGACCGACGATGGACAACAACCGATCGATCAGAAATGACCGTGTTTTTATGCACACCTTACGCCCAGCCGGCGGCGCAGATAGGTAATTGAATTAATTAGGAAAATGCACCCCAAACTATAGGCGTCAAAATAGACGCCTAGAAAGTGCCTGCCGTGCGCCGATTTTGCTTTTCTCAGCGATAACAATGACCTAAAGATTGTAACTAGGCGTCACATCTGACGCCTATAGGAGACGCCGGCCATGCCGAACAAGGACTACAATCGCAATGCCCGGTTCCAGCTGCGCATCGATCCGCGCACCCTGGAGAGCATCCGCCGTAAAGCGGACGCGCGCGGTCTGCCGCTCAACCAGTACATCGCGGAGATACTGGAGCGTGAAGCGGACGACACCAGCGCGTATCATCTTCAGATGGCGGCGAAGCAAAGCTTCATGGCCAATGCCATGCTCAACATGATCGCGTCGCGTCTCCTGCCAGGTGACACCCGCAAGGACGTCACGCGCGCAATCGGTGAACAGGCGAACCGACTCTTCGGCGCCAATCCCGACATTCCCGACGCGATCCTCGCGCGCACAAATGGTGACGACGACGCATTCGTTTCTGACCTTTTTTCGGTCTTCGAACGATATGCTCAGAGCCGCTGGAAAATCAAGGCTGAATAGGTGCTAAGTCATTGATTTTATGTTATACTTTTAGCCTCTCAACAGGTTGAAATTATAGGTGAAATCGGTGATGGACATTGGCGTGACGGCGCAGAAGAAGCGCCCTGAAAACAGCGCGGGCAGCGCGTGGCTTCGCGGCGGTCAAACGCTCGCACATACCTACGACATGATCATGGAGCTGTGGGGGAAGCTGCGGTGGATGCTGCTGTTGTGGGCCGCGTTGTGCTGGGGCATCGCAAGCAACGCGGCGCCAGACGACGATCAGATATATGCCGGCCTACACGTCGTCGCGTGGATCTACCGTACCTTCGGATCGCCCTTTCCGCAGACCTTGAGCGTTCCAGACGGTGAAGGCATCAGGCACGTCGTCACAGCGGCGACGTACGACACGATCCCTTTCATCAAGCTCTCGGTCGATCGCTACTTCGCCTACATGTGGAAAGGCGTCTGGCTGTGGCTCTTCGGTTCGGTCTGCATGGTGGCCTGGCTGTCCTATGCCTTCATCCGGTCCGGCATCCAGAAGCTCGAAAGCCACGACATTCGGGGACAGCAGATCGTCCCGCTCCATGTTCTTGTCGCGCTCATCCGGCGATACAATCTGGCAAAGGCGCGTGAGGTCAATCATGACACCTTGACGGCGCTCGGTCTGCCCAGGGCGGCGACCCGTGCGGACAGCCTCCACGGCGCCTACATGAAGCTCCGGCGTTTTTTAGACGGTGTCGCCCGCATGATCACCGGCGCCCGGATGGCGACGACGACACAGCGCGGCGGCGTCCCGGACGCGGAGAGCCGCGTCGCCGATGGAGACCGCTACGGGCGCCTGCTGACGGAGCTGCGCGCGAACTCGGACGCGCCGCATGTCCTCATCGACGACGAGCGTTGGGAAGAGGAGCGGCTGACGGATCACGAGACCGACCTGTTGGCCGTCGTGAAACAGGAGGCGGCCGGCAAGGGACTGCCGTTCTGCACCACCCCGCGCGGCTTTGTTCGACCCGCGCTCGCTCGCATACCGTACCCCGTAAAGGCGGAGTATGAGCACACCCTGATCGTCGGCGGCACGGGCTCAGGCAAGTCCGTCGCAATCCACGGGCTGATCGACACGATCAAGGCGCGCGGCGACAGTGCGATCATCTACGATCCCGAGGGCGAGTTCATCCGCGCGCATTATCGCGAAGGCATCGACCTCATCTTCAACCCGTTCGATGCGCGCAGCGTGGACTGGTCGCCCTATATGGACCTGAGCGACCTGACGCACTGGCAGTCGAGCGCGGCTGATCTGTATCCTGACCCAAAGACGGGCGATCCCTATTGGACCATCGCGACCCGCTCGATCTATTCCTACGCGGGCTGGTTGCTCGGCACGACGATGCGGGCACGTCACGGCCGTAACCCAACCATCAACGAATTGCTGAACCTCCTGGTGGGGCCGCATGATCGCCTCTATGCGCACCTGAAGGATACGCCGGCGGCGAACACCCTGGGCGAAAAGGCGGGGCCACGGTCGGACAGCTTGCGCAGCGTTCTGATCACCGGCGCGGAACGTCTGAGCCATCTGCTCGGCACCAAAGAGAACTTCTCCATACGCCAGTGGATCAACGATCCGAACCAGAAGGGATTCCTCTTTCTGAGCGCGCCCGAAGACCTGGCCACAACGATCAAGCCGATCCTCGCGCACCTCTCGTCGCTTACCATCACCGCGCTCCTGTCGCGCGACCCTGACCAATCGAAGAAGACGACCTGGATCGTGCTCGACGAGTTCACCTCGCTCGGCAAGATGGACAGCCTGGCGGACAGCCCGGCGCGCCTGCGCAAGTTCGGAGGGTGCATGGTGATCGGCATGCAGCAGGTCAGCCAGATCGAGGAGATCTATGGCGAGCCGAAGGCGCGATCCATCGTCGGGCAGCTGCGCAACAAGCTCATCCTGGCGTGCAACGATCCGCGCACCGGCGAGTTCATGAGCGACCTCATCGGCAAGCGCGAGGTGCGCCGGATCGAGGAGACGACTTCGTACGGCGCGAACAACATCCGCGACGGCGTCGGCCTGTCGCCGAAAGATACGGTCGAGCCGATCGCCATGCCGGAACAGATTCAGCGCCTCGCGACCCGTACGGGCTATGTCATGTTCAGCCCTGGACAGCAGGGCACGTCCTTCCCCGTGTCGCTGGTCACCTATCCCTATGTGATGCGCCCGTCGCTCGCACCGTCGTTCGTTTCGCACAACCGGCGCAATCCCATCGAGATCCATTATCTTCAATCGGTCGCCGCGCGCGATGAAGCGCTTGGCGGCTTGATGGCGCCTGGTGCGCAACCCTTGTCGGCGACCGGCGACGGTCAGCACGCCCTGGACAAAGAGGCGACGCATCACGACCTGGCGGACCTAGCGCCGTTGGAAACCGATGCGGTGCGCTCGGCACCCCACCAGGCGCTGGTAGAAGAGGGCAGCGTAACCGCCTTGACACCGCAGGATGCCAAGGACGCGGCCGCCATACTGAAGCCGGCCGATCCAGGCGACATCCTCGACGCGCTCAACGACCTCGTCAACGGTCCGGGCCTCGGTGAGATCTGACGATGCTGAGCGTGTCTCGTATAGGCTCTCCGGGCGCTGCCGCCGCGTACTACACGCGCGAAGACCATCTGTCGCTGGGCCCTGGCGAGCCCGGCGCTGTCGACACGATCACGATTGTCGACCCCGATGGCGTCCTCATCGACTATTACATGCTCCCAGAAGACGACGGCCAGACCAGGCTCTATTGGGCAGGTGAGGGTGCAGAATATCTTGGCCTTGAGGGCGAGGTGGATGAAAGCGAGCTGCGCGCGGTTCTTTACGGCATCAATCCCGACGCAGACGGCGAAGCGATCAGCAAACGCGAAGGCGCGCTCCGAAAGGCGGCCGACGAGAAAGGTGCCGAAGCGTCCGGTACTCCAGAGATCGAAGCTGGGACCGGTAGCGATCCGGCCAACGAAGAAGCCCAGGCGCGCGACGCGGAAGGCAAAGGCGGGTGGAGTACGCTGTCGCTCGACGAACGTATCGCGCTGGCGGTGCAAAGCAGCGACAAGCATGTGGCGGGATGGGACCTGACATTCAGCGCGCCGAAGTCCGTATCAATCGTCGCGCTGGACGTTGAAGGCGACGAACGCCTTCAAGATGCGCATCGTCAGGCGGTCGACGTGGCGCTCGGCTATGTCGAAAAGCACTTTTCGGTCTATCGGATACGGGAGGGACATGGCGAACGCCGCGAAGAGATCGCCGGCAATCTGTTGATGGCGCGCACCACCCACATGACGTCGCGCGCCGGCGATCCGAACCTTCACGACCACGTCCTCGTGATGAACGCTGTTCGAGACGAGGACGGAACCTGGCGTGCGCTGGAAAGCGAACACATCTTCAAGCATATGAAGCTGGCCGGCGGGGTATACCAGGCCGAGCTTCGCAACCTCGCGCGCGAACTCGGCCATGACGTCCGCGACGGCGACACGCTCAATACATTCGAGCTGTCAGAGGTTCCTGCCGACGCGATCCTGGCGCATTCCAGGCGCCACGCGCAGATCGAGGCCAATCGCAACGAAATGGAAGCGGCGAAGGGGCGCTCGCTCTCCAAGGCCGAAGACGAGGCCGCCGTCCTGAAGGACAGGCCCGCCAAATCAGACAGGTCGCTCGAGGAACTGCGCGCCGGGTGGAGCGCGATCAACGACGACGCGGCATTCAGCGCCGGCGATGTCGCGCGCGGAGCCCTGGCGCGCGAGACGGGCAGGGACAGGTCATTTGCCAGCCCGCCGCCGTTTCTGGACATGATCGATGCGGTGAAGGATTTCTTCCGCGGCACGTCGGCCGCCTTCGCAAAGCCGCTCGACGCGCTCAATTACGGCAAGGAGGCTGCCTTCCACACCACGACCGTGGCGACGCAGCACGATATGCTCTATCGCGCTCTGGTCGCCAACGGCAATCGACTGCGCCTGGATGAATATATCGACACCGGCTTCTTCGACCGGGATGACTTCCAACGCGCCGATAAGACGGTGCTCGCCGGCGTGACGACCGACGACATTGTTGATCGGGAGCGCGGGATCAACCGCCATATAGAAAACCGCCAAGGCAGGGCGCATGGCCTGGCGCCGGACCTCGTAGCCGAAGCCTTGCGCCCGGACGCGCTGCGGGCCCGCGGCATGACGGTCGCGCTCACGCCGGATCAGCTCGGCGCGGTGCAGACATCGCTCTCCTCCAACGACGGTGTGGTGGCGATCCAGGGCTTTGCTGGCACCGGCAAGACGACGGCCTTCGAGACGATGGAAGCAACGCTCGCCGCCGTGCAGGCCATGACCAGCGCGCAGTCCTGGCTCGGCGCTGGAGCCAAGGTGACCATGCTCTTCCAGGACCAGGCAAGGGCGGATGCGTTTGGCGAGGCGAGGGCGCAGGGGCTGAAGGGCGCGGCGCCAACCCATGCCGCCGTAAAAGAACTTGCCGACAAGAACATCGAGTCCGACACGCTTTCGGCCATGCTGTCGCGCTATGCGTTCGCGCGCGACGAGGCGCCCGGCTACATGCGCACCCTTCGCCAGGATCTGAAGGGCTCGACCCTTATCGTCGACGAGGCGTCGATGCTTGGAAACCGTCAATTGGAAACGCTCTTCCAGATGCAGTCCGACCTGAAGATCGACAAGGTTATCCTGTCGGGCGACGTCCGCCAGATCGCGGCCCTGCAGGCAGGCGCACCCTTCAAGATGGGCATGGACCACAATCCGGCCATGGCCCGGGCCGACCTGACGACGATCATGCGGCAGAACGAAAACCCGACCCTGAAGGAAGCCGTCATCGCCTTCGCCGAGGGCAAGTCCGCCGAAGCCATGCGACGGCTGGAACCGTTCATCCACGAAACCGGGCGCGGCGCCGGCGATGACGCGCTGGCGGCCAAGGCGCACGAACTGTGGCGCGACAGTGAGGGGCAGGCCAAGGTCGTCGTTGACACAAACGCCATGCGCGGCCGGATGAACGGGCTCATTCGTGCGGACCTGGTCGCCGCCAGTGTTGTCGCGCGCGACGCCTTCACCCAACCCACCTTTCGAGACGCCGGCCTTTCCAATCACGAGAAGATGGTCAGCCGCCTCTACGAAAAGGGTGAGGTCCTGTTCTTCTTCGGCGACGTGGGACGGTTCAAGGCGGGCGAATCCCTGGAGATCGACGCGCTGAACCATAAGCGCAATCTGATCCTCGGCACGACCCGCGACGGAAATGGGGCTAAGCTGGACCTCGCCCAGCATCAAAAGGGGCGCGACCTGCCGTTCGGCGTCTATTGGCGGACCGAAACCGAGTTCGCCACCGGCGACAAAGTCTTGTTCAACCGGACGGACAAGGAGCGGGGCATCCGGACGAACGACGAGTTCGTCATCAGGGGTTGGGACAAGGACCAGGTCCGCCTGCGCAACAAGGATGGCGGTGAAGATCTGTCAGTGCCGCGAAACGATCCGCAGCTCGAATTCATGACATATGCTTACGCGGTGACGGCCGACAAGGCGCAGGGCAAGTCGTTCGACCGCGTCATAGCGGTCTTGAAATCCATAGGGCAGGGCGATTTCGTCAACCATGCCCGCGCCTACATAATGGCGTCCCGCGCCAAATCCGATTTCGACCTTGTGACCGACAGCTTCCGCGACCTTATGCGGAAGGTCACCGAGCACGATGGCATCAACCTTATCGGTCTCGACAACCTGTTCGGAGGCCGGCCGAAGGCCGGCAAGGCCCTGGATCTCCCCATCGGTGCCGCGAAGGACGAGCCGGGCAACCGCTACAGCACCGACGGCAGCAAGGACATTGGCGACAAGGTCAAGGCCATGGAGCGGCCGCAACCCGAACGCGGCATGTAACCCCCATATCAAACTCAGAACGGAAAGAGAGGCAAAATGCCTGGATATATGATTTGCGGCGAATGTCAGCCGCCGAACTTGGATGAGGCGGCGATGCAGGACCTGCTTCGCCGACACTACACTGACTTCAAGGGCCAGCCTGCGCTCTGCCTATGCACAGACGTCCGCTCGCGCATGTATATTGCGCGCCTGGCCGACCAGTTCGTGCTCAAGCGGTGGCCGGGGAGCGGCCATGAGCATGCCGTCGATTGCGACCGTTACGAGCCGCCGCTCGAAGCTTCCGGTCTCGGGCGGTTGATGGGCTCAGCCATCCGGGAAGAGCGTTGACCGGCGACGTCGAGTTGCGGCTGGGCTTCCCTCTGAAGAAACAACCAAGGAATAGCGCGGCGCCGGCCGAGGCTCACCCTGAAGACACGACCGAGGACGTCCAGGATGGGAAGGTTTCGTCTTCCCGCGCCGGCTTCCGCGCCATTCTTCATTATCTATGGGACCAGGCCGAGTTGACGCACTGGAAGCCCGGGATGAAAGGTAAGCGTAACTGGTGGGTCATCCGTAGCCGGCTGCTGGGCGCGGCGGCGCGCATGACCGCCAAGGGAATGCGGCTGAACCGGCGACTCTTCATTCCCGAACCGTTCAAAGTAGAGGCCAAGGACGAAATCCGCTTGCGCCGCCGGGCCTTGCTGCAAACCGTCGCCAGCCACAAGGCCGCCCGGGAATTGATGATGTTCCTGGTTGAGGTCAAGGAAATCGCGCCGTCGACCTACGGCTACAAGGTGATTGCGAAAAACGTTCCCGACGATCCGCTCTACATGTCCGAGGAGCTTTACGGCACGATCCGCCGCCGCTTCGAGACGGAGCTTGAGATGTTCTCCAGGACCGAAGGGCACGGCCACCTACTTGCTTTCGGCACCCTATCGGTCAAACCCAGCGGAATCGTAACGATCGAAGACCTGACGCTCATGGCGACGACGGCCGAATGGATTCCGGTCTGCGACGAAACCGAGGCCGTGATCGTCGACTATTCGGTCGCGACCGGCCGCGCCTTCGTCAAGCCCCTGAAATACAACATGGGGCCGGGCAGGGCGCTCGCGGCCGTTCTCTTTACCGACAGCCCCGAAAAGCCGACCGCCTTCTACGTGGTCCGGCCGGACGAGACCGAAACGCTGATCAAAGCGCGAGAAGAATTGCTGCAGAGCGCGGCCACCCTTCCAGTCCTGTGGCGCCTGGCTGACGATCCGATACCCAGCTCAGTGATCGACGGAATTCCGACCGTCGGTCGACGGACGGTAGCCGCCGCCTCTTAAGCGAAAGGTCCGTATTGACTCCTGCGGTAATCGAGAACACATATAGAACGTGTTTCCGTGGAGAGTATCATGCAGCCACTTCGGTTCAGGGTGAAAAGCGTCGACGGCGATATCCGCGCCGAAATCGAGCGCGAAGTCTGTCCGTCCGTCGGGCAGTCCCTGCTTGTCTTCGACTACCCATACGTGGCCAGGTTTGTCGTTGAGCAGCTGGAGCCGAGGAAAGACGTTCTGCCGTTCGATCTGCTGGAACCGGCAACGATCGTCCTGCGCAGGGCGGAAGTCATCGAGCAGTCGAACCGTGCCAAGCGCGGTATCGGTATCGACCTGGCGAATGACCTTGTGGCGCGGGTCGAAAAGATTGGCGAACTTGCCCGAACCTACATCACTGAAAAGCTGGCCCTCGAAATCTGCCATGCGGATCTTGTTGAGCTGTGCGCCGGCAGCGGTCTGACGTCAGACATAGCGTCCATCGACCTGTTCCTTTTCCGGGGCATTCCCATGACGGTGGGCGAGCGGGATTGCGACTGGAATGCGTATACGGCCTTCTGTGGCTTCAACGACGATATGTGCGTGCTCTACGTCACCCTGCCGGGTGGCCAGCCATTCGTCATGGAACCGCGCTACCTTGAGCTGATGCGCAAGATCGGCCGCGGCGAAGTCATGGAAGACGAAGCGGTCGAGGATGTCTGCCTCGGCCTGGTCGAGAAGGGGCTCCCGATCACCGACACGGTTCTGCAACGGATCAAGAATGCGGTATCCCTGGCGGTCGAAGGGATTATGCCGCCCTACGATGCAGCCCAGGAGCTGGTGCGCGTAACACAGCCAGCGCATTGTTCAGAGGCGTTGGCCGATACGACAGTGCAATGCGGTTCTAGATAAAGCAGTTGTTCCAGTAGCTGAGTAGAGTGAGCGTATGTGTGGACGTTATGGCGGCCCCAAAGAACATGAGGTCTTTTCCGGCTATCTGGCGGTTCCGCCGCCGTTTCGAAATCTGAAATTACAAGAGACGGAGATGTTGGCGGCGAGAACCGTCCAAGTGTATGCCCGAAATCAGGCCGGCGAACACGTATTGAAGGAGATGCGGTGGGGATTGATCCCGCCTAGCCATGTCTTGGCGCCGGAACTTTACGACGGCAACACCTTCCACGCCCGGCTTGAAACCGTACATGAAAAGCCTGCCTACCGGGAGGCGTGGCTCAAGAAACGGCGCTGCCTGTTTCCGATGGCGCACTTCCAACAAAAGGTCAAAGCGGGTTCCGACTTATTTGGCCGGACGGACAAGACGGTGAAGCTGAACATCACCCGCGCCGATGACAGGCCGATGGGCGTGGCAGGCATCTACAGCGCCATCAAAACGCCGGCGGGCCTTGTCCTGTCGGTCGCCATGCTGACGCGGGCGCCCGGGCCGCGCATGTTAAAGATACATGACCGCGAACCGGTCGTGATCGAGCCCGAGCAGTTTTCCGCCTGGCTCGACGGGGAGGACGATATCGGTCTGGCCGAGCCTTGGGCGGACAATGCCTTCGACTACAAACTGGTTGCTTAGAACAGATCGAGCTGGGGTTTTGGCGTAGGCGCAAAGGCCGGATGGCGCGGTTCAGCCCATGGAGGGTCGAATTTCTGGCCTCGTGCGACCACCTGTAAAGTGCCATTCGCCAAAGGTCTCTGCAGGTCGAGTGCGTCATCGACATCGGCGGAGAGCCAGTAGTCTATGGACGCCGGCGTGCGCAGGATCACCGGCATGGCCTTTGGATGGAAGGTACCGACATCCTTATTCGCCTCCGTTGTCAGAAAGGCATAGAGATCGTCGGTCGATTCACCTTCGGACACTTTCCGCACGCTCGTCCAACTGGGAAGCCATATGCCGGCAAAGAAAAAGAGTGGCCGGTCTTCGGTCAAGGCGAACCATATATTTTCCTTCGATCCGCTGGCCTGATCAGGCTCGCAAAACGAAGTTACCGGTACGACGCAGCGGTTTTCGACGTCCAGCCATTGCCGCCAATGCCAAGAATCCGTTTCCCGGACATTCGTGACCCCATTGTCGTAGTTTTTCCCTTCGAGCGCCTTCGCACTCTTCGGCATCCCCCATCGCGACAGGGCGAGTTCGCGGCCATCGAGGGTATTGCGGACGATTGGTGCATATTCGTTTGGAAATACGTCAGGATGACTGCCGAGATTGTCCGCGTTGACGGCGACGCGCAAATACCTGGCAAACTCACGGATCGCTTCTTTGTTCGACGTCATGGAATAGAGATTGCACATGGCGTCGCCTGTAAGCGTGGTCTGAAGCGCCTATCATCAAGTAATTCAAGGGTCGGGTCAAATGAACCGTGCATTTGGCGCTCAAGGGTGCCGCACGTTCCCAAACCTTAGCCAAAGCGCTTCTTCCACGCCTTCTTTTGATCGGCATAGCCGGAATTGGCTTCGGCGGCTCGCCACTTGTCGTAAAAAATTCTGGCGCTCTCCGCTTTCACGGGATCGCCCGTACCGCGATCAAGGGCGGCATGGCCGTGCTCGGCATCATACTTCTTTCCGCCCTTGTAATTGGCGTAGCGCCGGGCACGCGTATATCCCATCTGCAGAAACTTTCGCGCCATGTCGGCGCCCACGAAGTCCCCATCTTTCAGATAGGTCTCGAAGCGTTCGAAGATCGCAGTACTGGAGGCTTCAGCTATATCCGGCGTCTTGAAACGCCAGAGTGGCACCAGCTCGCTCTTATAAGGCTCGACAATCAAGACGCCCTGTTCCCCTTTGCCGACCTGATAAGCCTCGGGATGCTTACGATAGTCAATGTCCGGCTTCCAGGCATAGCTGGCCTTGTCGAAGTCCAGATAGGAGGGCTTCTGCGTCGAGTCAGGCATCGCTGATCTCGATCCAGGTTGGCGCATGGTCCGATGTCTTCTCCCAGCCGCGGACCTCCCGATCCACGCCCGCCTGGCGCAGTCGCGGAGCCAGCACCGGGCTGCACAAAAGGTGGTCGATCCGCAGGCCGGAATTGCGTTCCCAGCGATTCCGGAAATAGTCCCAGTAGGTGAAAATCTGCGCGTCGGGATGCAGGTGACGCAGGCTATCTGTCCAGCCTTGCGCAACCAGGTTCGCATAGGCTGCCTTGCTTTCTGGCTGGAAAAGAGCGTCGCGAACCCAGCTCTTGGGGTTCAAGGCGTCCAGGTCGGTTGGAATGACGTTGTAGTCGCCGGCCAAAACGACCGGTATATCCGCTGCAAGCAGCTCTTCAGCATGCGCCTGCAACCGCGCAAACCAGGCCAGCTTGTAGTCAAATTTCGGGCCGGGTATCGGATTTCCGTTGGGCAGGTAAAGACATCCGACGAGAACCCCGTTGACGGCAGCCTCGATATAACGGCTCTGACTGTCGTTCTCATCACCCGGCAAACCTCGGCGGGTTTCGTGCGGTTCACCGTCGCGGCTTAGGATCGCAACGCCGTTCCAGCTTTTTTGACCAAGCCAGATGGCGCCATAGCCAGCCTTCTCCAATTCCTTCCGGGGAAATTTGTCGTCGGTCGCCTTAAGCTCTTGCAGGCACACCACGTCAGGCTGCGTCTCTTCGAGCCAGCGAAGGAGGACGGCAAAATGCGAATGGATCCCGTTGATGTTGTAGGTGGCGATTTTCATTGGAATCCAAGCGTGAAGCTAAGGGAAGTACGTTCGTTCACTTCGGATCGATCTTTAGCGCTTTGAGGATTTCGGGTCTGATCTGCTGCCTGACTTCAAAATAGTCCGCCCAAGGATCGGCTTTCTGTTTGTCCAGCCTCTTGACGATCGTCTCGATATTATAGTCGCTCGGCCTCAGCTTCGGGCTGAGTTCTTTCCAGAAGAGGGGAGTAGAAACGCCGGCGCCGGAACGGGCTCGCACAGAAAACGCCGACGCAGCGGTCGACGTCAGATCGTTACGCAGATAGTCCACGAAGATCCGGCCCTTGCGCTTGGCCTTGCTCATATTGGCGATGAAGCGCATTGGGCTGTCCTGCGCCATCGACTCCGCGATCGCCTTGGTAAAGGCCTTGATTGCCGGCCAACCATATTTGCGCTCAATCGGCACCACGACGTGAAGACCTTTTCCGCCGGTCGTTTTCAGAAAGCTTTCCAGGCCAAGCTCCGTCATACGATCGCGGATTTCCGCCGCACCGTCGGTGACGCTTTCCCACGGCGCTTCCGGATCGGGATCGAGATCAAAGATCATGCGGTCGGGGAGAGTAGGCCGGTCAGCCCGACTGCCCCAGGGATGGAATTCGATACCGCCCCATTGGACCAGAGACAGAAGGCCAAGTCGGTCCTCGATCTGCATATATTCTTCGGTCCGGTCCTTCACAGGCACGTCGACGGCCTTGACGTTGTGCAGGCCGCCGCGTTCCGGCAGGTGGCGCTGGAAGAATTGCTGGCCGTCGACATTCTCCGGCACGCGCACGAGCGACAATGGCCGGTGGGCGACATGCGGCAGGATGCGCTCGGCGACGCTCGCGTAATAGCGGGCCAGTTCGAGTTTGGTGACACCGAGTGCTGGGAACACGACGCGGTTCGGATGCGATATGCCGATGCCTGAAACATCGATCCGATCGGAACTTTTGAGCGGTGCAGCCGGGTGCCGAGCTTTTGCAGGTTTTGCGGGCTCGGTAGTTACCTCGGCCGCTGCGGCCCTGACGGCTGTCGCGACGGGCAACGCCGTGTCGCGGGCTATCGCCTTCGCCGGCTTGTCTTCACGAAGACCTTGGAACGACGGATGACGCAGCCGCCCTTCCGGCGTCCACTCGGTAAATTCGACTTCGCAGACGAGCTTCGGCTCGATCCACGTACCTTTACCGACATCGGGCGGCAGCTTGCTGAAGGGCTTCGGGATCACCTTAATCTGGTCAAGCTTCTTACGAATTTCCCGGAGGGTGTCGTCATTGAAGCCTGTGCCGACCTTGCCGGCAAACTTTAACGTCGGGCCGTCGTAATAGCCCAACAGCAAAGATCGAAAACCTCGACCAACGTGGCTGGACTCGGTAAATCCAACGACGACAAATTCCTGGCGCTTATGGCATTTGACCTTCAGCCAGGCCTTACCGCGTTTGCCGGAATAGGGTGAGTCCACGCGCTTCGAGATGATGCCTTCCATGTCGAGGCTGCACAGGTGCGGCAGGAAGTTGGCGTTTTCTTGGAAGTGTTCGCTGTAGATGACGTGGTTGCCGAAATCGACGCCTGAGAAGAGAGCCTCCAGCTTGGCTTTACGCTGCAGCAGGGTTTGCCGGGAAACGTCCTCGCCGTTCAGAACGAGGAGATCGAAGACGTAATATTGCAGTTCGTCGCTACGGCCGGCCGTCAGTTCAGCCTTGAGCCGTGAAAAGCTCGACGCGCCGTGTTCATTGAGAGCGACGATCTCACCGTCGAGAATGGCATTGTCGACCTTGAACGCTTTCAGGCGCCGGG
The DNA here is from genome assembly GCF_017875235.1 of Asticcacaulis solisilvae. Taxonomy (GTDB): domain Bacteria; phylum Pseudomonadota; class Alphaproteobacteria; order Caulobacterales; family Caulobacteraceae; genus Asticcacaulis; species Asticcacaulis solisilvae_A. Next base: position 419,979 of record NZ_JAGGMI010000003.1, read on the forward strand.
CGATATCGCGATACTTCGACGTCCAGTCGAGGCCGGACCTTGAATACATGGTGACCTGCCCGCCATCGATGACGGTTAGGGTGCGGTAGCCATCGAACTTGACCTCGTGCACCCAGTCCGGCCCTTCAGGCACGGCATCGGCCAGTGTAGCCAGTTCAAGATCTCGGAACTGCAGGTTTGCCTTGGCGGTCTTCGCCGGCGAGGGTTTTGCCGAACGAGGCCGGTAGGTGAGGTCGTCCATGGTCAGCCGGCCTTTCTTGCAGTCGCGGCTTTTGGCTTTGCTTTAGCGGTTGACTTAGGCTTGGACTTATCCGGGCTGTCATTGGCGGCGGCCGGTTCCTTCAAGCTGGCGCGTAGCGCGTCCATCAAGTTGACGACCTTGGCTGTCGGGCGCTCCTCAGGAATGACGGGTTCGCGGTTTTCGATACGGGAATCGACCAATTCCTTCAGCGCGTCGGTATAGCGGTCGTGGAACTCTTCCGGGACGAACTCGCCAATTTTGCGCTTGATCAACTGGGTCGCCAGATCTTTTTCGTCGGCATCGACCTTCGCTTCCTTGATGTCACCGAAAACGTAGCCGCTTTTCTTGATCTCGTCGGCATAGTGCAGGGTCTCAAGAAGCAGGCCAGGCCCACACGGTTTCACGGCGCACAAGCGCTCGCTGCCGGAGATAACGATCTGGCCCAGCCCCATCACCTTGGCCTCACGCATGGCATCGCGGATAACCGCGAATGTGGCCAGGTCGCCCTTGCCTGATGGTGCTAGATAGTAGGGGGTGTCGAAATATACGGCGTCGACCGCGTCGTAAGGGACGAAGCGCACGAGTTCCATTGTCTTGCTGGACGGGATCTTCAAGTCCTTGATCTCGTCGGGATCGAACAGGACGTATTCGCCCTTGTCGACCTCATAGCCTTTCACGATATCGGCGCGGTCAACTTCGACGTCGCCGGCTACGAGCTTTTGTCGGACCCGCTCGCCGGTGGGCTTGTAAATCTGGTGGAAGGCGATCTTGCCCTTGGCGTCGATCGCCGTGAACATGTCGACGGTCAATGAAACGAGCGACACGCGAATGGTGCCGCTCCAATAAGGACGTACTGCCATAACTAGCCTCGAATTTTGCGAGGTGAATACCGACTCAAACGGCTAGCAAACCGGCAGTAAGTTTTCAGTCCGGAAAGGACTAAACCTGCGCGGAAACCTGCGAAATCAAATTCCCGCCCTTATGTTGTATAGCTTCATTGGGCTTTATGGGCCGCACGAGCCGATCACCCCAACACGATCAAACGCCTAGTCGAGTATATCTGCTGCGGAGTTTGTTCTGAATCTCCTCAAAATACCCAAGGTCGCCGGGGCTCGCCGAAAGTACAACATCACATTGTTGTCGTTGGTTGCTGGCGACCGGGGCCAACAGGGCCTGCAACCGGCCGGCTTCCTGGTTGCCGTTGACCGCGACGAGCGCCGCTTTCGCGGCCCAGTCGGCCGTGGCCAGGCATTCAATGACACGCCGCTGCTCCGACTCGACGGGTTCGACGTGCAAATTGCGGACGACATTCAGCCTCGACAAAGCGGCAATAGTCCGTCCCAGCAAGCGTGGCCAATCATGGCCTTCGCGAATATATGCCGGAAGGACCTCTCGTTCCCGAGCGGCGCCGCCGATGGGTTGCGCGTGGTCGAGGATGACTTGAAGCAGTAGCCTGGCGCGAACGGTCTCAGACGTCGAGATTGTCTCGACCGTACGTGAACGGCACCGCTTTTCGAAGGCCGTCACGGCGTCCTGGATTTTCTTTGCCGTCAAAAGACCCTGATTTTTCCGGGCCTCTTGTTTCGGCGTTCGTGGAACGTCCGGCGGCTGGTCAGGGAGGACCTCGGCATCTTGGTCAGTGGGTTCCGTGGTCTCGATGTTGGCCAGGGTTTGACGCGCAAGCTCTGCTTCCTCGGCCGCGTCCAGATCCTCGCCGACCAGATTGATCAATTGGTTCAAGCAGTCGGCAAGGTACGACCCTGCGCGTCCCAGCGATCCCAAGTAAGGGCTCTCGATCACGCCGGCGAGGCGAGCCTCCGTCCTGGCGCGCACAAATTCGTCGTAAGGCAGCACCCGTGATTGCGGACCGGCCGCCTGGTCGCCTGAGACAACTCGGAGCCGGGTTAGATCCGCTGCTTCTTCCGCTTGGTCCGATAGGTCGAGTTGCTCCAGCTCATTCAGGATTTCGAGAAGACTGAGGTCGGCATCTTCAGCGGTCTGCAAGGCGTCTATCAGTTTACCCTTGCGACCGCCTTGGGACGGCAATGTCGAGGCCTCCAGCGTATCCAGATCGATCACCGAAACCGGTGCTGAAACGGCACCGTTGGGAAATTGGACGAGGCCGTACCGAGGGCGGGCGCTCTCCGGTTCAACCACCCAGGGACCGGTTGATGCAGAGGGCTGATCCTCCTGCCGAAACAAGAGCGCGTCGTCACGGTCGTACAACGCGATCTTTGCTTCGAGATAGTCCGGCCCGACCGGCGGTCTCCATGTCAGGACGCGGTCGAGAATGACCAATCGCCCACCATCGAGAGCGGTCGAAGACGATATATCGATGGACAGAGCATTCGAGAGGGGGGCCATGTCAGCCGGCACCAGTGGGAAGTCTTCGTAACCCGCGAGGCCGAGGATCTCAAACGCCGTACCCGCCGGAAGCCGCCGGTAAATTCCGGCCTCAGCATTTCCACTGGCGGCCCTTCGCCCAAGGAGAGCGGCAAACGTACAGTTCATGCTGCCCGAAATCACATGATCCCATGATTTGCCTTGGGCGATGATCAGCTTGGCATGCAGGAAGCGCGTGCCGAGAAATTTCCCGCCCTTGAAGGCTTTCAGATCGAAGAGTTTTGTTCCTGCGACACGGTCCAAGGCCTCGATCGGAAAAGGTTGGCCGGCGGTGGAGAGAATATGGATAGGCGGGTTAGCCATGGCGCCGCGAAGCCGGACTAGCCCTTCCAGTCCTGCGTCCCAGTAGGGCGACACGACGGTCAGTCGCTCGATCTCGTCGGATGCAATCAGGGTTTCAATTTGGTCGACGATTGTCCTGTCGGGCTCATCCATAAGCAGGCTCAGCTCGGCGCTCTCATGGCGCTCTGACGAAATCACCGCTTGCCGCAGCCAAGGCGTGTTTTTTAACAGCCTGTCGATGGCCATTTCAAAGCCGGGGAAATTCGCGGGGGCATAGCTGCGAATATAGTCCAAGGCGGCGGCGAACAGCCCCGCGGTCTCCGGCTCGTCCTCACCCCATTCGATTGTGGTGACCAGCTCCTTGTTACCTGCCAGGCCGAGAGCCGTCAGGTTGGCGGAGCCGACCATTAATCGGCCTTTGCTTTTGCCGACCAGCATCGCGATTTTGGGATGGAATGCCTGGGGCGCGTCGACCGGAATGAGGTGATAGGAGCTGCCAGCAAAGCGAGGGGGGCCGAATTCCGAAGAGGCTTGATTGGCCATGACGCGATCGGCAAGGACGAGGATATTCCGGCATCCGGCGCCCCTCAAGCGCGGCAACGGAATGTCCTCGAACGCCAATGATCCGAAAGCGAATGTGGTTAGAAATGCAGAATGGAATCCGCTCTGGCCGAAGGCGTCATAATATTTCACGACGGCGCCAACTCCCTCTGTCCAAAGGCGGTGAGCCCTCGTTCGTCGATGAGCTTTGCATCCGACAGGAAATTTAAGGCCTGGTCCAATCGCGGGCTGCTGGGAGAGAGGGTGATGTCGTCCCGGTATCGAAGGAGCCCGTCAGCCGGTTCCATCAGGTAGGTATAGGCTCTTTGGTTCCTGAATTTCCGCGAGGCGACCCAGAGGTGTCGTTTGATAACCCGGTCGCGGATGATGAGGGTCCCCACGGCTTCGGCCGATGCTTGCGAATGTGCAGCGAGGAATTTCAGTTCGCTACGCAGGGATTGAAAGTAATCCGCCGCCGGCAGCACGTCGTCGATCAAGGTTTGGAGATCTGTGGCTCGCCTGACGAGCTTCGCTATCAGCGCAAAAGCGGATGAGACCTGGTCGCCCAAATTGCCATCCGCTTTCGCCTGGACCATGCCGGCATAGAGTTGGCGTACAGGCTTCTCCGCACTTCCATCCATGCAGAATTGAGACCAGCTTAGGTCGTTCGGCAAAGACGCGGACTGGACGAGTTGTGTGACAAGGGCTCCCAGCGACAAATGCCTGGACGGTTCTATTGCCAGGAGCTTGAGCCCTGCATCCATTATGTACTCGTACGCCAACCTCAGGAGATCGGATAGCTGATACAGGGTCCAGAGGCTCTGGACGCGACCCTCGTTTCCGGGTTCGGCTTCCGCTTCGAGCCATGTCCATTTCGCGTCGTCGGCTCGCGGCTTCGCGCCTCTGCTTGCGGTCAGCTGCAGCAGCATTTTCATTGTGTCGCGGCGGCGCAAGTCGGCGCCTGAACCGTCTGGAGAGAGACCTAGCAAAAGCTGGATCAGCAGCCGGCATTCCGCGCCCTCTGGATTTAAGGCGCCGGGCTTGAGGCGCCCCAACGCATCTAGTGTCGCCATGGACACCTTGCCGCTGGCGACCGCATCGAGAATGGTCTCTGAGGCGTCTCCCAGGATTTCCGCGAAGGCCTTGGCTAAAGCGAGACCACGCTCCGTGCAAACCGGCACAGGGTTTTCAGTTGTGCCCAATAGGACAAGTCCGATGTCTTGCATTTGGGTCGAATAAATTGCCCCAAAGGCTCCGGCCTTGTTTTTCAGGTAACGGTCGCCGCTGGTGTCTGGGTGTGCCCCATCCGCAAAGGCAATCTCAACATTCGGATCGCCGGCCCCTTGGATTTTTGCAACCTGCTTTTGTGCCCATTCAATACCCGTAACCCCAGTCTCATAGGGCCCGCGAGCAGCTATCAATGCGTAGAGAAGTTCGCAGCGCCGATGGAATATCCGGAATTCCTGCGGATCGGTGTTCCCAATTTTTGACGCGTAGGCTTCGAGCATCCAGCAAAAAAAGGAGTAGTACCTGAGGCGCAGCGTGATGGTGCTGATTCCAGGAATTAAGGCCTGATAGATCACTTCGATCGGGCGCTGCATGCCGAGCGGGTCAAGTCCACCTTCTTGTCCAAGTTCCGTCCATTCAGGTACGGCGGCCACGCCTCCATCCATTTAGCTCCCCCCGGCAACAATTTAGGCGTGGTTCTCGTTGGCGGTCGAATGAAATTCGGCAGCACATTGGTAACCTGCGGCATAGGCTTCAGCTATCGTCCGAATGCCTCTGGCTTCAATATCAATGAGATATTCTAGGCCGGCGGTCGACAGCGTGACAACACCGCGCTCGTCCTCAAACAGAAAGCCCAGCCGCTTGCATTCCTCTTCGCCGAGGATGTCTGTCAGCCTTTGAATCTGCTGCATGTTTTGAAAGTCGAGGACGGGCATGGCGCCAACATATCACGGATATTCGGACCGCCAAGTCTTGGCTTTGGCTACGTTCCTCGCGATTATCGTTGCTTGGGAAAGAGCGCAGTGGACGTTCCCGGTCGGTTGAGCAAAATTACGGTCCACCGGGCGTCGACGTCGAGAATGCCGACCTAGTCTTTAGGTCTGCGGGGGGGCATTATTCGTACGGCAGCTCTCCAAATAGTCCAATCATCAAGTCTCCGCTGTACATTGAAAATGGGATTTCGACGTAGTGGTCCGGATGTCTTGGAAAGGCCTTGCCGTCACCCGGAGCATTTTTTGTATGGCCTCGAACACGCTCTCCGTTCTCCTTTATGAAAGGCAGAATAACGAGACGGCCGTGATTAGTGGAAAGGATCGTTCCCTCCCGCCATATGCTCTCACCGTCTTTGCCGTCCGAACTCGCAACCTCCTTTACCTGCCAACCGATGCTACCATCCGGTTCATACCAGAAGACGATGCCGTTTGAGACAAGCACGCGTTCTCCGCGCGCAAAAGCTTCGGCCAGCAAGCGCTGAACACTGGCCAGTTGCAGGAGTTGGTTTGCGCGAGGTAACAAGATTTTTCGTATTCGGCCTTTGGTCGTCGCCCAATTTGCGCCGCCGTCCAGCTCAAAACCGTTGGCAATCTTGGCACGCTCGCTCATGACGGCAGCTCGTTTGTTTGCGTAATACGGTTCCGACCAGGTGTTTTTTGCGGAGCGAAAAAGTAGCTTGTGTTCCCGCCAACGCCCGTCTTTCCAACCTACCTGGGCGACCCTTAGATAGGGCATTGCGGCTAGCTGTGTGGCCAGATCGTCTCTGTACTGCTCGGCTTTGGGGTCGAGCTGAAGGGAGGCTGCATCCGGCCTTGGCATCGTGCTGTGACGGCGCAGCGCTTCCGCAAGCATCAAGGTCTCCTCGTCTTGCAGGCGTTGCTTCGACTGCAACGCTTTGTCTCGCTTGAGTTCGAGCGCACGTCGAGATTCGGGGTCCATGGGCTGCTGGAGTAGAACGTTCCGCAAAATCGGATTCAAGGCCGTGGCGGCGGCGACAGCTGCGTCCCGATCTGGATAATGATCGATGAGGACCGTGTCGTCGTCTCCGCCAATAAGACGGTCGCGCCAAGCCGGGGCCTCGTCTCCCTTAGAGATTAGCTCGCGCATAAACCATCGACCGAAAAGAGGTCTATACTCCGGCCAGACCGCCAGAGGCGTGTCAGACGAACGCTTCATTTCGGACCATCGGAGCATCTTGATCTTCCTGTTCGACTGTAAGTGGAGTGGTCAGCATACGGCACGTTTTCCCCAAGAAAATCCAAAATTATTTTGATCGATCGGAACGAGGTAAGGCGTTGCGTCCATTGGACAATCGACCAGGCGCAAACCGGGCGATACGTGCGGGACACAAGAGCTTCATGTTCATGACGCTTGACGGGCTTCGCAAAAAAGAACAAATATAGAACAAATATATTAATTACTGCCATTTGGTGTCAGCAATAGCGCGCTCCAGAAAGGAACATTCATGCTATGTCACGACGAGATGCCGTCCGCATTGCCGAGCTGCGTGACCAGATCGAACGGATCAGCTGTATTGCCTCGCGTACCCGCTCTGTCCTTCCGTTTGGTATTTCCGAGATCGACCGCCGTCTTCCGAAAGGTGGGCTTGCCCTGGGCGCTCTTCATGAGATCGCCGGCGGCGCCAATGGAGCGGTAGACGGCGCAGCGGCAATTGCATTCGCAGCCGGCATTGTTGCGCGGACGGGGGGACAGGTGCTTTGGTGCTTCAGCCAAGCAGACCTTTTCAGCCCCGCACTCGCGCAATCGGGTTTGACCGAGGATCGCGTCGTATTCTTCGAGGCCCCGGATGACGAGACCATTCTGGGATGCTGCGAAGAGGCGCTGCGCCATGGAGGCCTGACGGCCGTCGTTGGCGAGGTCGCAAAGCTTTCCCGCACCTCTTCACAGCGCCTGCAAATGGCTGCCGAAACAACCGGCACCATGGCAATCGCCGTGCGCCGCTGGAAACGCCAGGTGGACGCGCGGGATTTCGGCAATCCAACGGCGGCCTATACGCGTTGGCGGGTAACGGAAACACAATCTGCCTCTCTACCGGTCCGCGGCGTCGGCCGGTCACGATGGTTATTGGAGTTGATGCGGTGCAGGGGAGGGGATTGCGCCGATTTTGAAGTCGAGGCGTGTGATGCCAAGGGTCTTATCGCTTTTCCTTCCAACGTGGCCGACCGATCGGCTTCGGCGGGCGAACAGCGACGCGCCGCCTCGTGATGTGCCGCTCGCTCTAAAATCGAAGGTCGGCTCGAAGCGGATCATATCCGCCGTCGATGATCTTGCGCGTCAGGCGGGGCTGTATCGTGGCATGCCTGTTGCCAAAGCGCAGGTACTGGTGTCCGGGCTACAGATCCTCGATGCCGATCCAGAGGCAGATGCACTTGCCCTTGAAAAGTTGGCCCGCTGGGCTTTGCGGCATTATTCGCCAATAGTCGCGGCCGACCCGCGCGATGGGCTGGTTTTGGACATCGCCGGCTGCGAACATTTACATGGCGACGAAGCCGGTCTCGTGGCGGACATGCGTCGCAGGCTGGACGAGGTCGGCGTGGCCACATATGCCGCCCTTGCCGATACTTGGGGCGCCGCGCATGGTTTGGCGCGGTATGGCGGAAAAACGGTCTGTATCGTCGCGCCTGGCGAGACATCGAAGACAATCGCAGCCCTGCCCATCGGCGCCTTGCGGCTAGATCCTGAACTGGTCCAGGAGCTGTTGCTTCTCGGGATCGACACCGTCGGCGAACTGGCGGCAAAACCGCGGGCGCCGCTGGCGCGGCGATATGGTCCAAGCATGTTCCGGCGGGTCGACCAGGCATTCGGCCGAACGGCCGAGCCGATTATTCCGGTGGAGTGTCCTGAGCTGATATCCGTTTCGAAGGTATTCGCCGAGCCCATCGGTGCGCCTGAAACCCTGGAAAAGTACACACGTCGTCTGGTCGCCCAGATTTGCCAACGACTTGAAGAGGCCAGCCGGGGCGCCCGGCGCCTGGACCTGCAGTTTATCCGGGTGGACAATCGCATTGAGGTCGTAAGCGTGGCCACGGCAAAGCCGGTACGCGATCAGCGGCGCCTAGCCAAATTATTATGCGATAAGATTGAGACTGTCGATCCTGGCTTCGGCATAGAAAAAATGGTGATGACCGCCATTCACGCAGAACCTTTGGCGTATAGCCAGATTGCAAGCAGTTTTGCAGAGGCCTCCCGAACCGAAGTCGAGGATCTATGGGATACGCTGGCCAACCGCTACGGCGAGGGACGTCTATTCCGTGCCGTGTCCGTTGCGACAGACATACCCGAGCGGGCGGTGAGACGCTTGCCGCCGACGGCAACGGATCTCGGATCGGTTCGGAACGCAAAGTTCCGGCGTCCGTTGCGGCTTTACAGGCCCGAGTCCATCCAAGCGCTGTCGGTCTTGCCGGACCACCCACCCAAGGCTTTTACCTGGCGCGGCCAGCGCTACGCGGTCGCACGTGCCGACGGGCCTGAACGTGTGAAGGGCGAATGGTGGCGGACAGACGGCGAAGCCGGCAAGGTCCGCGATTACTTCGTCCTGGAAGTGGAGAGCGGTGAGCGGTTTTGGGTTTTCCGGGCAGGCGACGGACAGCATAGCGATACCGGTTCACTGCACTGGTACCTTCACGGCAAGTTCGGTTAGCGAATATGGCTTATGTCGAACTGCAATGCGCCTCGCACTTCTCATTCCTGCAGGGCTGTAGCTCACCTGATGAGCTGTTTTTTCAGGCGCAGGCGCTGGGCATGGACGCCCTGGCGATCGCCGACCGCAATACTCTTGCTGGCCTGGTGCGAGCGCACGTGGCTTCGCAAGCCACTGGGGTCCGGCTGATCATTGGCTGTTGGCTGGACCTCAACGATGGCATGTCGCTTCTTGTCTATCCGACCGATCGCGCGGCCTACGGTAGGCTTTGCCGTATATTGTCGGTTGGCAAAGGCCGAGCCGGGAAGGGGAAGTGCGATCTTAGCTGGGCGGATGTCGAGGATTTTCATGAGGGCCTGATCGCGGTTCTGGTTTCGGACGAAGCCGACGAGCTTTGCGCGCAACGCCTGCGCAAACTCAAGGCGCTATTTGCTGATCGCGCCTACATGTCGTTAAGTCTGCGCCGCCGGCAGGGTGATCATTTGCGTTTGCACGCTTTATCACAGCTGGCCTTCCGACACCGGGTGCCGACCGTGGTGACCAATGACGTTCTCTACCATGTCCATGACCGCGACATGCTCCATGACGTCGTCACCTGCATCCGGCATAACTGTACGATCGACACCATGGGGAACCTCCGCCACCTCTATGCTGACCGATATCTGAAGGACGGTGCCGAGATGGCGCGGCTATTCGCCGACTACCGCGAGGCCTTAGCGCGCACCCAGGAAATAGTCGACCGATGCCGGTTTTCGCTCGACGAGCTCAGGTACCAATATCCAGAAGAAAGACTGATGCCCGGTCTGTCGGCCGACGAGGCCTTGCGCCGCCTGACATGGCAGGGCGCGAAATGGCGCTACCCCGAGGGTGTGCCCGACAAGGTCATCAGCCTTTTGAAACACGAGCTCGACCTGATCCGGCGCCTTGAATACGCGCCCTATTTTCTGACCGTGAATTCCATCGTCCAGTTCGCCCGGTCGAAGGACATCCTGTGCCAAGGACGCGGCTCAGCTGCCAATAGCTGCGTATGTTTCGTGCTTGGAATCACTTCGATCGATCCGGATCGCAATGATTTGCTGTTCGAGCGGTTCATTTCCGAAGAGCGGCGCGAACCGCCAGACATCGACGTCGACTTTGAACACCAGAGGCGGGAAGAAGTCCTGCAGTGGGTTTATGAGACCTATGGTCGAAACCACGCCGCCCTGACGGCCGTGGTCACTCGTTTCCGCACGCGCGGAGCCATCCGCGCGGTGCTGAAGGTGATGGGATATCCCGAAGACACGATCAAGACCTTATCGAGTCAAATCCATCATTGGCACCGCGGTGGCTTCAGCGAAGCCGACGCCGAGGGCCTAAGCATCAATCTGAAGGACCGGCGCCTGCAATTGGCCATCGCCCTGCATCGCGATCTGCTCAATGTGCCGCGCCATCTGTCACAGCACCCTGGCGGCTTCGTCCTGACGCACGACCGGCTCGACGAACTGGTGCCGATTGAACCAGCCGCAATGAAGGACCGCCAGGTCATCGAATGGGACAAGGATGACATCGACGCTCTGAAGTTCATGAAGGTGGATTGTTTGGCGTTGGGCATGATGAGTTGCATGAAACGCTCGTTCGATATGCTGGCGGACCACAAGGGCGTTCAGCTCGATATTGCCACCATGCCGGCTGAAGACCCGAAAACCTACGCCATGATCCGCAGGGCTGACACGCTCGGCACCTTCCAGATCGAGAGCCGCGCCCAGATGGCCATGTTACCGCGGATCAAACCCCGGACGTTCTACGACTTGGTCATTGAGGTCGCCATCGTCCGGCCAGGTCCGATCCAGGGCGACATGGTCCATCCCTACCTACGGCGCCGGGAGGGCAAGGAACCGGTCTCATTTCCGAAGCCCGAACTCGAAGCGATCCTCGGCAAGACGTTGGGTGTGCCACTTTTTCAGGAGCAGGCGATGCGTGTCGTCGTCGAATGTGCCGGCTTTAGCCCAGGCAAGGCCGATCTGGTCCGGCGGGCCATGGCGACGTTCAAGCACACCGGCGGCGTCTCGAAATTCCACGACGAGATCATCGAGGGGATGATGGCCAATGGCTATTCTGAGGATTACGCCAAGCAGCTGTTCGCCCAACTCGAGGGGTTCGGATCGTATGGCTTCCCTGAGAGCCACGCCGCGAGCTTCGCCTTGATCGCCTATGCGTCCGCCTGGATGAAATGCCATCATCCCGAGGTATTCTGCGCCAGCCTGCTCAACAGCCAGCCCATGGGCTTTTATGCGCCGGCGCAAATTGTCAGGAACGCTATCGAGCACGGTGTCGAAGTACGGCCGATCTGCGTCAACCGTTCGCGTTGGGACTGCACCTTGGAGCCAACGGACAGGGAAGGGCGCTTCGCCGTTCGCCTGGGTTTCCGCATGGTCAGCGGCGTCCGCAGCCACGACATCGCCGAAATGGTTCTTCATCGCGACGACATGCCGTTCAAATCGATACCAGAACTTTGGCGGCGAGCGCGAACATCGACCGCGACATTGCAGCGCCTGGCCAAGGCCGACGCTTTTAAACCGGCTTTCAGTTTGGCGCGACGCGACGCCCTGTTCGCGATCCGCGCGCTGGGGGACGGTGAACTGCCTTTGTTCGACCGTCTAATTGTTGGCGCCGGCCACAGTGCGCCAGGCGTGACAGAGCCCCCCATGGACCTAAAGCCAATGACGGCCGGCGCCGAGGTTGTAGAAGACTATAATCATGTCGGCCTGACCCTGGGCCCGCATCCTCTCAGCTTCTTGCGCGATGATCTAACGAAGCGCGGTATCATCACCTGCAAGGACGCCATGCGCTCAAAGGACAAGCGCTACGTCCAAGTCGCCGGGATGGTCCTTGTCCGTCAGCGACCGGGCTCGGCCAATGGCGTCATCTTCATGACAATCGAGGATGAAAGCGGTGACGCCAATATCGTAGTCTGGGAAAAGACCGGCGATGAATACAAGTCGGTGCTCTACGGCTCCAGCATGTTGCTCGTCAGCGGCTACATCCAGAGGGAAGGGGAAGTGGTGCATCTGATCACACGGTCGATGGCCGATCTATCGCCGATGCTTGCTAGCGTCGGTCGGAGGGATGTAACGCTCAAAGCGCCGCGCCAGCCCGGCGACGAATTCCGCAACGGTGGGCCGAACTGGGATCACCGAGTGCCGGGCTTCGTGCAGGATGGCAGCCTGAGACATTCGAGCCGGGATTTCAGGTAGCTCGTTGGTCCCCCTGTGCTGCTTCCTCTATAAACAGTAAACTGAAGTGCGCGGGAGCAGAAACCAATGACTGATGAAAACAGATTTCGCTCTGCTCTATCGGAGCTCTGGCGAGCGGGTCCACTTCACTGGGACAAACTCTACGCGATGCCAGAATTCGAAGCGCTACGTCATATATGTCTTCAGCGCTTCGGCCTTCGCGATGATCGCATTGGTACCCAGTCTGCATTGGGTGACGCACTCCAGTCAGCCGGGGCACCGTTCTGGATTTCACGCGACGCCGGTGTCTGGAACAGCGACATTGAGGCAGCCACTGAAATAATAGACACGGCTTTCACGCAAACTAGGGTCCAACTCCAATATCTTTGTCCTCTTAACTTAGCTGACGAGCTTCCCGCTCTCTCCTTTGGCAGTGCTACAATCCGTACCTTTGACGCCGCGGAGCTCAAAGACCTCTTCCAAGAAGCACGACTTCGGCACTACCCATGGATTAATTCGGTCGATTGGGCCAAGTATTCTGAATTCCAGTGGCTTGTTGTCTCCGACGAGCACGCCCTTCCAATGGAACCTGGCGAACGATCGGTCCCAATCCTGTATCAGCGCTTCGATAAAGACTTCGGTGAAATAGATCCTCATACACCGCAATTCCCAAATGCTTTAAACGAAGCAATATTTTTCCTCGCCTCGGCGCCTTGGCAGGACTGGGTGTCTTGGAAAGACTTCGACTGGCATCCGTTCAAAATTCCTTGGTACTATACCGCGTCCAACGACCTTCTGTCCCGGCCTTTGCAGCCTCAATCGCACGATACCCTTTCGTGGGAGCCATTCGTTTTTGAAGATCGCTATGGTGAGCAAGTTGAGATCGAGCGCCCTATCGTGCACCCTTTGGAAAACACCAGCACGATTGCCTCGACAATTTCAGAAGCCGCTTGGAATAACTGCGAACTGGCTAGACGTTCTCCCGTGTTCGCTCCACCGGTCACACATTTCCTGATCAAAGGCTTTACGGGGGAAGGAATAGAGGAATTTCTTGCTCACATTACGACTATTGAAGCCGGGCTAGGCGCAGCGCTGGACCATGTTATGAGCGGGCGAAAGGGCCAACGTCACAAGGACCTTCGAGCGACAGCTCGAGTCGCGGCCCGAGTTAGCGGATTGTTGGGTTCGGCCGCCGCGGGAGATGCCTACAAGACCCTGTTCAAAATTCGAAGTGAGTACCTCCACGGGTCCTGGACAGGTCCGATTCCGAGCGAAAAACGGGTACTGGCGAGGCGGATAGCACAGCAAGTTGTATGGAAACTGATTGAGCATGGAGCGTCATCAAATGGCGCAGTACCAAGGGATCAATTTCTGTCCGACGTCCTGGACCAGGGCAGCCCCAATACCTGAGTTCTTTAGACTTCTTGCCGCCGGAACTCGGATGACTACATACACGTTTTCGACGCAAAATTGGCAGGGGGCAGGGTGACACAAACCGGCATTCTCATTTCAGGCATCGTTAGCACTCTATCCACGCGCTGGACCCACGAAGTCCTCAGCCGGGACGCGCTATTAGAATTCGGCTTCGAAGTGCCGAATGGAGAGGGCATGTCCAAAGCTGAGCGCGTTCGGGCCGCAGTCGGCGAGATGACAAATGATCAGATCGCCGCTACCGCAATTGCAGTCGGCCAACGCTTCAATAACTTCGAACTCGAGGAGCTTGGCCAAAAGGAGGTTGAAGCCGCAGACCGCCAAATTAGCGCGATCACTCGTCGCGAAATTGGCAAATGTTTCGGCGACGATTTAATGGGGCAGGGAGACTTAATTAAAATATTGGCAGATTTGTTCCCGGATCGAATTATCGTCGAGGGCTTTGGCTACACGAACTTGGTCGATGAAATTGAGCGCCACATGCTGACGTTCCGCGGAGACTGGGAGGTCGACTATCTATTCAATGTCGTAGGGGCCGACCAATGTTCAACTAAGCGATTTTGCAGATTGCTTGAGGCCGCCCTGCATCCAATCGCTCGCGCCGGTCCAGAGCAAAAAGCATTGGCGGAGGAAATCAATATCCACCTTCGTCGTGACGGGTTCACGCTTACTCCATCTCAAGAAGTTTCCGGATATCCGATCTACAGCGTCGAACCAATAGGAAGGGGCGTCAAGGGCGCTGCCAAAAACCTAATTTTCGCTAGCGCAGGGCCCAAGCCTGAAATTGGCTTTGCAGACGCAATTAATAACGACATCATCGTGCTGTCGCATTGCGAAAGCTGCCTGGTGTACGACCAGCCTCTAAAAGTCGAGGGACTGCTGTGGGCGGACTTAGTTTCCTGGTGGACAGTAGTAAACCTGGATTCTGCGCCTGATCCCGCAAAAACCCTGGGCGAAAGGCTTCGATTGTCACTTCAGTCTGACGCGGAACGGAATCTGTTTGGCCAATATTTTAAGACATACAAAGCACGTTTTGGCTCCAGACTCCCCGCATTGATTCCGCAAGTCTACCTGCACTACGACCCAGCAATTGTCCGACGATTAACACACCGCGAAGGCCTTTTCCGTCAGCGCATGGACTTTCTAATGCTTTTGCCAAACGCCCAACGCGTTGTGATCGAAGTCGATGGATCACACCATTTTGCCGAGGGCGACCGGCCCTCCCTTCCTGCTTACGCAAATATGGTGCGGGCTGACCGAGAGCTGCGACTCCTTGGGTACGAAGTCTATCGCTTTGGCGCCAACGAGTTGGTGGGCAGAGGTTCGGAACAGGTTATTACAGCTTTCTTCGATGGGCTATGGAAGGCACATCGGCTCAGCTAGGCCCGCCACAGTCGGCTGTGGAAATTTCCTAATTGTGATCTAGCCCATTGACCCAGCCCCCTGAATTCCGGCCAGCAATTTGCAGAGTCGTCGATGAAGAGGATGGCCAATGCGCAAGAGCCGCTTTACGGAACAGCAGATCATATCGATGATCAGGGAACACGACGCCGGAGTTTCGGCGGCGGATTTGTGCCGCCGGCATGGTTTGTCGGAGGCGACATTTTACAAATACAAAGCCAAATTCGGCGGCATGACGGTGTCCGATGCGCAGAAGCTTCGAACCCTGGAGCAGGAAAACGGTCGGCTGAAGCGCTTGCTCGCCGAGGCGATGCTGGACAATGCTGCGCTGAAGGACCTGGCGACAAAAAACTACTGACGCCCGATGTGAAGCGACGGGCCGTACAGTCGATCATGACTGAGCATGGCTTGAGCGAACGTCGGGCGTGTCGCCTGGCTGAACTGGACCGGTCAACGTTTCAGTACGAGAAGCAAGTTGGCGGTGACGACACCCTGCGCACGCGCTTGCGTGAACTGGCCGGTGAACGCCGTCGGTTTGGCTATCGGCGCCTTGGCATCCTGTTGGCCCGCGAGGGCTTGGGCGCCAACCACAAGAAACTCTACCGGATCTATGCGGAGGAGAAGCTTGCCGTCCGCCGCCGTAGGGGCCGCAAGCGTGCGCTGGGAACGCGCCGTCCTATGACGTTACCGACAAGGCCGAATGAGCGCTGGAGCCTCGACTTCGTCTCTGACGCCTTGACCAACGGCCGACGGTTCCGCGTCTTGTGCGTGGTCGACGACTACAGCCGCGAGGCCTTGGCTACGCTGCCGGAGTTCTCGATCTCGGGCCTGCGGCTGGCTCGTGAACTCGATCGGCTTATCGCCGCTCGCGGCCGGCCGAAAACCATCGTCTCCGACAACGGCACCGAGATGACCAGCCATGCCGTCTTCAAATGGGCCCAGGATCGCCGCGTCGAATGGCACTACATCGCCCCTGGCAAACCCACCCAGAACGCCTTCATTGAAAGCTTCAACGGCCGCCTGCGGGACGAATGCCTCAACGAGCATCTGTTCGACAGGCTCTGCGAGGCCCGCCAGATTATCGAGGCCTGGCGTATCGACTACAATCTCAACCGGCCGCACACTTCGCTCGGCGGGCTGGCGCCGAGCCAGTTTGCTCAAAAATACCACCCACGACGGCCCGCTGCGCTTGAGCTCCGCAAGGGCTCCGCTCCGCGGGCCTTGACCCCGAACCAACAAACAGAAAGAAAGGCGAACGGACTCTCAGAATGAACGGCCCGGATCAAGGGGCTGGGTCACAACCCGCGTCGCAGCAGAGAGTCTGCAAAACTTCCACATACATTTTGTCTGCGTCCCAATACCGTCTGCTGGTGAGTTCCGACGTCAATTTCTAAAACTGCTTGGAGTTGAAAATGACGATTGACGAGCTTCGAAGCTGGCTTCTATCGACGGACGGACTAAAGGATGAATTGGAATTGTTGGCGAGACTGTCAGCAGCGAAAAGTCTACAAATCTCGTCACTTCGCCTTCCATTAGATATTTCTGAGTTTGAACCCAATTGGCAACGCCTTCTCCTTGGCGCAAGTATTTTAGCTCAGGGACAAGATACACTCGCCAATGACGCCGCTTTATTGATATCACACGCGGGCCTTCTCTGCTCCAATCGACCAGAAGTGCGGGATGCGTGCGGCCTAATTTTAGGTCAGCTCTCGAACTCCCGAGCCGTTAAATTAGCTGAAAATCGCGGCTTAATTGCAGATGGCCTTGAAGATCGTGTGGGCACCATAGAGCAAATGCTCACTGCACGCCGCGAAATTACCCAATCAATTTATTTAACAAACGCCGAAACCATCAAAGCAAACACGTTTCAAAGGGCGTTTTGGGACGGGCTCGAGCAGGCGCAATGGACGTCCGCTTCGGCACCTACTGCATCGGGCAAAACCTATCTAGTTTTGCAATGGCTTTTGAAGGAATTCGCGTATCGGCGAGCAACCTTAGCCGTGTTTATTGCACCGACGCGCGCCCTCGTCGGGGAAATTGAGCGTGAGTTATTGGATTTAGCTAACGCGCAAAATCTACACGACATTCGTGTCTCTTCCTTACCGCTCGCAGCACTCGGCGATCGACAAAAGCCTACAATATTAGTTTTCACTCAGGAACGACTTCACATATTTCTCAACGGGCTTAGTACCCCGCCCGGATTTGACATCGTCGTAGTTGACGAGGCGCAGAAAATAGGCGACGGTCTACGCGGCGTTATACTACAAGACGCAATTGAACGCCTAGAACGACTTAGCGACCGGACTAGGTTCATATTCTTAAGTCCTCTGACCGAAAATCCGGAACATCTCCTTTCAGATGCGCCCGATGGATCGGTCGTATCCGTAGTTCCAAGTGACACTTCAACAGTGACCCAAAATCTCATTGTTGCCGAACAACGCCCAAGAAAATCAGATGAGTGGCGACTATTACTTTACCGGGACGCTATTGTTTCACCTGTGGGTGAGTTTTATCTTCATGACCGCCCAGATAACATAAGAAAGAGAATTTCATATGTTGCGCTGGCAATAGGACGAGAGCAATCCGGCACACTTGTTTACGCAAACGGAGCTGATGAAGC
Organism: Asticcacaulis solisilvae; assembly: GCF_017875235.1. Lineage (GTDB taxonomy): Bacteria > Pseudomonadota > Alphaproteobacteria > Caulobacterales > Caulobacteraceae > Asticcacaulis > Asticcacaulis solisilvae_A. Next base: position 437,771 of record NZ_JAGGMI010000003.1, read on the forward strand.
AGAAAAGCTTGCCTGGCAGATTTATGATGGACTTGGCGACTCGTTCGCACTAGGCGACGAAGCAAAGACTGAACTTTTAGAGCTTTCCAGCTTCGCGCGTGATACCGTTCACCCGGATTTCCAGTTGGTTGATCTAGTAAAGCGCGGCGTTGCTTTCCATTACGGGAATATGCCCTCCCTACTTCGCTCTGAGATCGAACGGCTTTTTACCAAAGGAACCATACGGTTTCTAGTTTGCACGTCCACTTTAATCGAAGGGGTAAATCTAGCGTGCCGAACAATAATTGTCCGAGGTCCTCGCAAAGGCAATAACAAGCCAATGGGGGCACATGATTTTTGGAACCTTGCCGGACGAGCCGGACGATGGGGTAAAGATTTTCACGGTAATATCGTCTGTATTGATGTCAACCGGGCGGATGCCTGGCCAACCGGAACGCCTCGAAAAGTTCGCTATCCAATCAAGCGTGAGACTGAACAGGTTCTCGCCGCAAACAACGAGCTGTTACCCTATCTGGAAAATCGCTTAGACTTGTCCGTAGCCGGTCTAAATCCCCGTCTGGAACAAGTGGTTGCATACTTGTTGTCTTGGCATATTCGAACAGGCTCGTTCCTTAACTCACCCTCCGCGACTCGGCTGGAGGTGGAATATGCAACACAGCTGAATACTGCTCTTACGCAAATAGCGGCGACTATAGACTTGCCCATGGAAATACTTACACGCCATTCAGGCGTCAGCGCGATCGCGCTGCAAACCTTACTGAACTCATTTCGAGCCTACGAAGGTCCAGTCGAAAATCTTCTTCCATCCGATCCAGGCAGTGACGACGCTGTCGATCAGTTTGCCATTGTTTTCGATCGGATAGAACGCTTCTTATTTCCTGCGTTTAGTCCGCCAATTCTGCTACACGCGCTTGTTACAGTCGAATGGATACGCGGCCTACCGTTAGGCCAGATAATAAAAAATCGAATTTCCTACGCTGCTAGACATTCTCGAGCAGACAATATCCCAAAAATTATTAGGGACACGATGAAGGAAGTTGAGGAATTCGCGCGCTTCCGCGTTCCCAAATATCTTTCGGCATACCTAGATGTTATTCGCTTCCACATGCACGAGGTGGGCAAAGCGGAACTGTTTCCTGCTGACTTAAAATTCGATCTTTACCTTGAGTACGGCGTTGCGACCAAAACCTTATTGTCGCTCATAGGAATTGGCCTTTCACGAACAAGCGCAATTGCCATCAACGAGTACTTGGCATCCAACGACTTGGACGAGACAGCCGTAATCGAACGGCTGATTGACCGACGATGGCGAACTTTGGCAATTCCGTCCGTGGTGAAGAGAGAAATCGAACGTGTGCTGGCGCAGCGGTCCCGAATTCAACTTGCCGGCTGATTTTGCGTGCAGTTGGTTTGATAATTTCACAACTATGATGGCCACCTCGTCTTCTCGCGGTCTTTTTACGATGGTGCGCTCTTGCAATTAATTGCACGACGCGCTGATAGGCTTATTGCCGCTGGAAGGGGGCCACACGCAGCCTCGATCAGACTTAATTTAAGTCGTGATAATAGGGAGTTATCGCGAGTTAGAGCAGATTCCGATCACGTAGCATCGTATCCGGCTGCGGCGAACATGTTGGCGCATTCGGCTGGTGTGAAGATGTCGATAGCCTTGGCTATTG
>NZ_JAGGMI010000004.1 GCF_017875235.1 Asticcacaulis solisilvae
AAGGCCAAAGTTGGCACTTGTGACGATCGCTACCATGATGAATCCCCTGTCGCACGGCCCCAAGCCGCACCCTTCAGAGAACTAATCGAACAATCAAAGGTTGCGTTTAGACCAAATCTGTGGATAAGTCGAAAAGGGAGCAATTATTTCGCTGTGCGCCATCACGAAGGGCGGTCTTTCTGCAACGGCATAGTCCAATTCCTCGAAACGTTTACGTTCGAGGCAGACACACACAAAGAGCGGCCTAATGACGGCCGCCCTCTCTACCCGTGCGCGCGAGGCCTGTGAAAAGTGTGCGTTTGGTTTGTGCTGCTTCCAAGAGCGAAATCCGTTAACTTACTGCGCGGCGATATTGACCTCGTCTTCGGCAGTCCACAGACCGCTCATCTTCCACTGCTGTTCCAGCACGCCTGGACCGTAGGTCTTGGAGCCGCCCAGCGTCTCGGCGATGGCTTGCAGGCGCGCGCCTTCTTCCAGGTTCACGATGGTGTTGGCCAAAGCCAGGATGCCCTTGCGGCCCCAGACGGTCGAGCCGCCATTGGCTTCCAGGATGGCGAAGTGGCTCTTATCCTCTTCCAGGCGCTCCAGAATGTAGTTGGCCTCGCCCTGGCGGCGGTCGATATAGACCGGCAGTTCGCGGATGCGCGTCCAGCGCTGGACAGGAACATAAGAGATTTTCAGCGCGCGGTGGGCCTGCGACCAGGCGCCGAGATAGACAGAATGGACGTGGCTGACGGTCGTTATGTCGTCGTGCTTGCGAAAGATCGGCAGGTAGCGGCCGCCACCGCCGGCATTCTTCGCTTCGCCGTAGACGAGGTTGTTGTCGAAGTCATAGACAGCCGGCTTCAACTCGGCGTCGGGGGCGAACGGACCGGGATAGCCGATCGAGACGATCAGCTGTTCGCCGGGGACACGCTCGACGAAATTGACCGTGCCGGCCGGCGAGATGGTGTGGGTATCGCGTAAGGCCCGGAACGCAGTTGCGGCGTCGTTCTTGACCTGTTCGACGAAGGCGAGGACGGTTTCAGACAGTTGGGTCATGGGAGACTCCTTTCAATTATTCGGCTGCAATGGACAGGCTGGCCTGACGGCCACGGACGAGCGGCAGGACTTCTTCGCCGACGCGGTAGGCTTCTTCGAGGTGCGGCGTACCGGCCAGGATGAAGCCATCGGCGCCGAGGGCGATCAGTTCATCGAGGCGTTCGGCGCACTGTTCGTACGACCCGACAATGCCGAGCGCCGGCCCGCCGCGCAGCAGCGAGAAGCCGGTCCACAGGTTGGGCCCGATGATCAGGTCGTCATAGTGTTTGGCATCGGACGCCTTGAACGCGGCCTGGCGCGCGGCGCCGACCGAGTCCGAAGCCTGACGGAAACTGTCCGACCGTTTATGCGCCGTGGCTTCGAAGCCGGCTTTGGCGTCGGCCCAGGCCTCCTCTTCGGTAGGCCGCGCGATCAGGTCGACGCGGATCGAGCATTTGATGCGGCGGCCCAACGCGTCGGTCTTTTCCTTGACGGCAGCGAACTTGGCTTTGAGCTGTTCGAACGGTTCGAGCCAGGTGAGATAGAAGTCGGCGTGCTTCGAAGCCGAAGCCAGCGCGGCATCCGACGATCCCGAGAAGTAGATTTCCGGCAGATCGGTGGCGGCCAATGCGGGCGGAAGCGTGCCGCCTTCGACGGAATAAAAACGGCCATCGTAGCTGAACGGGCCGTCTTTCCAGACGCCTTTCAGGATATCGAGAAATTCGGTCGTGCGGCCATAGCGGTCGTCATGGGCAAAGCTGTCGCCCCACCACAGCTGCGACGGCCCGCCACCACCGGTGATGATGTTGAACAGCGCCCTGCCGCCCGTCGCGCGTTGCAGAGACGCGGTCAGACGCGCCGTTTCGACCGGATTGATAAAGCCCGGCTGGAAGGCGATCATGAAGCGGAAGGTCTTGGTCTCGCGCGCCAGATGCGAAGAGATCACCCACGGATCGTCGGTCATCGGGAAGCTGGGGATCAACCCTCCATGAAAACCGGAAATTTCCGCGGCCTTGGCGATCTGGGCGACGTGGTCGATATAGGTCGTGCCGTCGGACACCCCCTCATAGAGGCCGGGCGCTTGATTGCCTTCTTTCAGGGGAACCCAATCGCCGCGCGACAGGTCGGGATTGCGGACGGATGACGAGCAGCCGTGGGTCGGCAGACGCCAGAAGAAGTCGATTTGGGAAGACATATTGTGTTCCTTCCTTAAGCCGCTTGGCGTTGAGATTGACGCACCAACGGCAGGACGTGCTCGCCGATGCGGTAGGCGGTTTCAAGGCTATTGGGAGCAAAGAGGATGAAGCGGTCGGCGCCAAGACGCGCCAGTTCGGATGCAACGCCGGCAAAGTCGCCGGCCAGGGTATCGGCGTCCTCGCTGAAACTCGCGCGTTCGGCATCGAGACGCGCGCGGGCGGCATCGTCGTGGGTGAAGACTCGCGCCTTGACGGCGATTCGGACCGTGCGGCTGTGTTCGGCGGCCTGGGCCTTCAAGGTCGCGACGCGGTCTTCGAGATCGTAGGTGCCGAGCGCGAAGACATGGACATCGGCGTGTTTGGCGGAGAGTATGAGTGCTTCGTCGCTGTCGCCCGACAGGGTGATTTCCGGCAGGTCGAGGCCGCTCAACGGGCCGCCGAAACCGCCATTGAGCACTTCGAAGAAGCGCCCCTTGAAGGTGAAATCGGCTTGACTGGCAACGCCTTTCGAGACTGTCAGGAATTCTTCGAGACGGGCGGCCAGGTCCGCGTCATTAACGAAATCGCCTAGCGCGCGGCGGGCGGCGCCGTCGGCATTGCTCGCCAGCGCCCAGCCAAGGCGATTGCCGCTGTAACGCTGGAAGGTCACGGCCTGCTTGGCGGCATAGACGGCCGAGCCCAGGCCGGGGCTGAAGTCGATGACCAGTTTCGGGCGGCGAACTTCGCGGGCGATAGCGCCGGCGACGATCCACGCCGATTCGCCTTCGGCATCGTAGGGGATGCTCAGGCCATCGAAACCAGCCATTTCGGCGGCGCGGGCAATCTGGCTCAGATAGTCGAAATTGTTGAACTGGTTACGACGCAGGTCGCGGATGGTGGCATTCGGCGTCGGACGTGTATTGCGGCTAAGTTGGTCAAACGCGCCCGAGCGATTGTCGCCGCCAGTCGGTAATTGCCAATAGAATTCGGTCATAGGAACCTCACGCGATTTCAAGCGATGGCAGGGAAAGGGGTTGAGCAAGGGCTACCTTCAACGGCGCTTCGACAATCCAATCGGCGACGTCGATTGGCGCACTGATCAGGCTGTGACGGCGCAGGAAGTCGGCCTGGTTCTGGAAGGCGGCAATGCGTTCTGCCGACAGGCTGACATCGAAGCTATGGGCTAGTTTGTCGCCATCGCCCTGACGGACAGCGTCGGCCGTGGTGTTGGTCGCGGCCGCGACGATGTCAGCAACCCGGTACGGATTGGCCTTAGCCCAGTCGGAGGCATAGTTCAGCACCTGAAGGTACAAGGCGACCAGCTCCGGCTTGTCGTCGAGGAAGTGACGGTGGACGGTGATCGGACGCGGCGTGCCATTGTTGATACGCAGCGCCAAATCTTCGAGCGTGTTGAGATCGAGCACGACCTCAAGGCCATGCTTTTCCTTCAGCGCCACGGCGGGCGCGCCCTTGGCATAGATGACGTCGACCTCGCCGCTCAGTAGCGCATCCTCGCTGGCCTGTGACCAGGTCCCTCCGCGGCGTTGACCGTTCCAGTTGACCTCAGGCGCGACCAGATCCTTCAGGACCACGTCGCCGAGAGTCAGCCCGGTCAGTTTCAGCGCCGTGTCGTAACCCCGCAGGGCCATGGCGCGCCAGATATCGACGGCGCCCGGCGCATTGGACAGGCCGAGCACCTTGCCGGCCAGTTTCTCCGGTGACAGGTTCGCCCCCGGCCGGGCTAACAGCAATTGCACCTCATCAACCCAGGTCAGGCCAACGACCACCGTGTGATCAAAGCCCTTGTTGGACAGGTTGCGCGCACGATTCCAGAAAGCCGGAACATTTCCACCTTCCCGGAATAACGTCTTCAGTTCGTGATGGAAATGCTGGGCGCGCAGGTTCGGATCATTGGTGTCCTGAAGCGTATGGACCTGGTAGTTGCGTTTGGCGAAGACGTCGGCGAACCAGCGCTGATTGAGGCCGATAGCGGTCGCAGTCGGCACCGGGCAACGGGTGATCCACAGGGTATCGGCGGGAACAAGCGGGGGAAACAGGCTCATTCGGATTCTCCTTGGAACTGGCCTTGATGGATGAAGGTATGCAGGGGGCGACGGGCCGACGGTGTTTCCTGCGCATGGAAGGTTTCGGGCAGATCGCTTAGGCCTGCGCGCCGGCCGATCGTAACGGCGACGTGGACGGCGTGGGTGTTCGGCAGGTTCAGGACGATGGGCGCCGCCTTATGGTCAAACCCGCCGATGGCGCGGGTGGCGTAGCCCAGCAGATGCGCCTGATGGGCAAAGGCCGACCAGGCCGCGCCGGCGTCAAAGGCGTGGCTGTGGACCTGAACGGTCTGGCCGTTGAAGACGAAATCCTTGCGCGACAGGACGAAGATGATCGCCGACGCCTTGTGCGCCCAACTGCGGTTCTTTTCATTGAGCAGACCAAGCAGCCTGCCGAAATCCTCGCTGTCGCGGTGGGCATAGACGAAGCGCACCGGCTGGGCGTTAAAGCCCGACGGCGCCCAGCGCGCGGCTTCGAAACAGGTCAGGAGATCGGTGTCGGGGATCGGCTCGCCCGTCAAGGCGCGCGACGACCAGCGTTCAACAAAGGACGGATGGACGGGGTGTTCGGAGCGGCGGGCATTATCGGCGGTATCGAAGCTCATTGGTCCTGGTCCTTGCGCAAGGGTACGACGGAGCTGGCCTCGACTGGCGGGTTGGTCAGTTCGGCCAGTATCTCGTCCTTAAGGCGGTGCAGGACGGGCGAAGCGCGATCGCGCGGATGGCTGAGACCGACATCAACGGTGTGGACGATGCGGCCGGGATTGGCCTGCATGACGACGACGCGATCGCCGAGATAGATGGCCTCTTCGACATCGTGGGTGATCATGATCATGGTCGCGCCACTGCTGAGCCAGATGCGTTGCAGCTCGGTCTGGAGGTGGACACGCGTCAGGGCATCCAGGGCGCCGAACGGCTCATCCAGCAGCAGAACCTTGGGCTCATTGACCAGGGCGCGGGCGATGGCCGCGCGTTGCGCCATGCCGCCGGACAGCTGGTGCGGCCAGGCCTTCTCGAAGCCCTTGAGACCGACCAGGGCGATATGTTCGGCGACCAGCTTGGCCTTGGCAGCCTTGGACAGCGGCCGGTTGGTCAGGGCCAGGGCAACGTTCTGTTCCAGCGTCATCCACGGGAACAGGCGGTGATCCTGAAAGACCAGGCCGCGTTCCAGCGATGTGCCGGCGACGCGCTGGCCATCGAGCGTAATGACGCCCTCATAGCTGTCGTCGAGCCCGGCGATCAGGCGCAGCAGGGTCGATTTTCCGCAGCCCGACGGGCCGACGATCGAGACGAACTCGCCCGGATTGATGTTGAGGTCGAAACCCGAGAGCACTTTCAGTTCGCGGTCCTTGAACTGGAACTGCTTGCGGATGCCCTTGAGCGTCAGGGAACCGGTCGGCTTGGTCGAGGCGGTCAGTGTTGCAGGAGATACGTAGTCCATGGGTTAGGTCCTCACGGAGCGCCAGGCCAAGAGGCGCTGGCTGAGTTGGCGGATAAGCGTGTTGAGCAGGATGCCGGTCAGGCCGACGAACAGGACGCAGACGACGACGATGTCGAGGCGCGCCTGGAGCTGGGCCGACTGCATCAACGAGCCGAGGCCGAAGCCCGAAGCGAAGAGCAGTTCGACGCCGATGGTCGAAATCCAGGTGAAGGCCAGGGCCTGAAACAGGCCCGTAAAGATGGACAGCAGGGCCGCGGGCCAACGCACCTTCCAGAAGGATTGCCAGGGTGTCAGGCGGTAGACGCGGCTGACGTCAAGCAAGGACGTGTCCGCCTGCTTCAGGCCTTCGAAGGTGAACAGCACTGTTGGATAAAAGGCCGACAGGGCGACGATGATCAGCTTGGAGCCGTCGCCCGAACCAAACCACAGGCCGATGAGCGGCAGCCAGCCCAGGATCGGCACCTGGCGGAAGCTGTTATAGATCGGCTGCAGCGCCCATTCGACCGGCTTGAACAGCCCCATCAGGGCGCCGACTGTGGTGCCCAGAATGCCACCGATAAACAGGCCCGAAAAGGCGCGGGTGATACTGGCGGCATAGGCGCCGGTCAGTTCACCGGAGCTGAAGGTTTCACGCAGGGCGCCGACGATCTGGGCCAGCGAGACGTAGATATGGGCATTGGTGCCTCCTTGTTTCGCCTGATGATCCCACCACAGCAGGAACAGGACCGGCGGGATCAGGCCGAGCAACCAGACGAGATTTTGCGTTTTCAGGATTTTCATGACGGCCTCACGCGGCTTTCCAGCGCAGGGCGTGCGCTTGGATGAGCTGGAACAGGCGGTCGAGCCCGAAGCCGATGACACCAGCGACGATGACCCCGACCATGACGATATCGAGCCGGAACATCTGGCGGCCCATCTCCATCATCTGGCCCAGCCCCGAATCCGCGACGATCAGTTCGGCGGCGACCAGGACCAGCCAGGCCCGCGTCAGGCTGAGGCGCGCGCCGGCCAGGATGTTCGGCAGGGTCGCCGGGATCAGGATGCGGCCAACCAGCACCCACCACGGCGTCTTGTAGAGCGCCGCGACCTCGAAATGGCTCTTCGGCAGGCCCTTGATGCTGTCATAGGCGGCCAAAGCGACCGGGAAGAAGGCGGCCTTGGCGATGATGACGACCTTGAAGACCTCATCGATGCCCAGCAGCAGGATAAGCATGGGAATGAAGGCCAGAACCGGCACCTGACGCAAAGCCTGGAAGGTCGGCCCGAAGATGCGTTCGACCGTCTTGGACAGCGCCAAGGCGACGCCGAAGGCCAGGCCAAAGGTGGCGCCGAAGCCGAAGCCCCAGCCCAAGCGTGTCAGGCTTTCCGACAGGTGGCGTTGCAGCTCGCCGCTGGCGATGATCTCACCGAAGGCGGCAACGACCGCCGCTGGCGACACCAGCACTTCAGGCGGGAAGAGTTTGAGCGCGGTGACGACCTGCCAGAGCAGCAGCAAGGCCACGGGCGAACCGATCGACAGGATCAGGCGCAACCGCCCCCTCTCCCCGCTTTGGCTGCCGCCGAGGCCGGGGAGAGGGCTAGGGTGAGGGGCATTTTTACGTGTGACCTGCCCCTCACCCGGCCCTGTCGGGCCACCCTCTGCCCGTATTGCCTGCCGGCGAGGCCGGGGAGAGGGAAAGAGCGCATCGAGCTTAATCATGAGCAGCTCCCTTGATGACGAAATAGAGGACGGCGGCGGCCAGCCACAGGACAGGCAGCCACAGGAGATAGACGGTCTGGATGGCGACGATCTTGGAGACAAAGCCACCGGCCAGCGCGCCAAGGCTGGAGCCCGTCATCGAAGACAGGTTGTAGAGGCCGGAAATCTTCGACTTTTCGCCGGGGTAATCGCTGAGCAGGCGCATATTGACGAGGTGGACCAGGGCCGAGGCGGCGCTGAGCAGGACCGCGCCCAGGGCCAGTTGCCAGAAGCCGGAGGCCGTGCCGAGCAGGACCAGTGCTGCGGTCGCCAGCACCAGCCCGCCGCCATAGGCCCACCACTTGTTCAACCCCTGCGTCAGACGACCGGCGCCGAACAGGGCCAGGACGGTCGTCGCGCCATGGAACAGCATGATGTGCACGCCGTCTTCCTTGGTCAGGCCGTGGACCTGGGCGGCGACGATGATGACAAAGGCGCCGAACAAGGAGCCCGTCGCCGACGAGATGAACTCGATCAGGCAGGATTCCGACACATTGCGGTTGCGCAGGAGGGTGCGGGCTTCGTCATAGATATGACCGGCGGTCAGGCCCTTTTGCGGGGGCGCGGCCTCATCGGTGAAGAAGTAGAGCGAGCCGACCGCCATGATGGCAAACAGGGCGGCAATGACGACAAAGGCCCAGACGTAGTTGACGTTAGCGACCAGGACGGTGGCCAGGGCCGGACCGATCAGGGCCAGACCCGCCGTCAGCGCGCCGCGATACCAGCCGGCCTTGCCGACGCCGATGCGGTGCAGTTGCGCCAGGAAGGTCGAATTCATCGACACGATGCGGAAGGGAATGCACAGGCCAATCGACAGCCGCGCCGCGGCCAGGGCGATCCAGTGGCCGGCAAACGGCATCAACAGGTTGGCGATCAGCGGTCCGGTCGAGGCGACGGCATAGACGCGGCGGGCGCCGAAGCGGGCGATGACGAAACCCGCCGGTACGGTGACCAGCACCATGCCAATCGATTCCATCGCCATGATCAGGCCAATCTGGAAGGCGTCGGCGCCGATCGACAAGGCGAAGAACTGGGTCACCACCTTGCCAAGGCCGATCGACACGCCGCTGATCAGGGCCAGGGTCGTGAAGCCGGCCAGAAAGCTCCATGGCGACGGTTCGGCCCGGGTCGGCGCAACTATAACTTCAGGGGTGGCGGGATCGGCGCTCATACCGCTGTCACCGGGGTTTCCTTCCAGAAACCCTTCAGGCCCAGGTGATCGAGGCCGGCATTGATAAAGCGCGGATCGACAAAGTCGCGCGTCGCCACCTGGTTCTGCACCAGCTTGTTGGCGAAGGTGTATTTCGACACGTCGTCGAAGTGGCTGACAAAGCCCTGGTCGATAATCGGCGAGAAGTTGTCGCGCCACTCTCCGCCCTTATTGGCCAGGTCGCGTTCGACCACCGAGGTCGGATTGTTGCCGCGCGAGGCCAGCTCCAGATAGGCCTGGCGGTTTTCCGGCAGGGCCGCCCAATGTGCCGCCTTGATATAGGCGTTGACCACATTCTGGGTCAGCTCGGGCTGTTCATCGGTAAAGGCCGTGCGGGCAAAGATGCCGGTGCGCATCTTCCAGTCGGGATTGGACGTCGTCGACCAGATGATCTTGCCGGCGCCCTTGTCCTCTTGGAGGATGGCTTCGGACAGGGTAAAGACGGCATCGACCTTGCCCGCCGCCAGGGCCGAATAGGCCGCCTGAGGGTTCAGGTTATATATCTTGAAGTCTTCGAGCTTGAGCCCTTTGGAATCGAGCAGCTTGGCGAGCGTCAGTTCCCACGGCCGGCCGCGATGGATGGCCAGCGACTTGCCCTTCAGGTCCTCGATCGAGGTGGCATTCAGGCCATTGCGCACGATGAGATAGGCATTGTTGCCCGGCCCTGATGAGGTAATGGCGCGGATATCGACGCCGCCCGACTTGGCGATCAGCGCCGGGAAGTCGCCATAGCCAGCGAAGTCGATGCGCTTGGCAGCGAAGCTTTCGTTGATCAAGGGCCCGCCGACCGCCGTCGACACCGGGAAGAAGGCCAGCTTCACGCCCTTGTCGGCCAGGGTCTTTTCCAGCCAGCCCTGTTCGATGACGACCTGGGTCAGGCCGTTATAGGTCTGCTTGCCCTGATAGGGATAGGAGATGGAGGCGATGGTCACGGTCTGCGGCAGGGTGGACGCTGGCTTGCCAGCGCCCCCCTTCTTTTCGCAGGCAGTCAGCGCCGCCGCAGTGCCCATCAGGCCCGTGATAAAGGTACGTCTGAGCATGGGATATTCTCCTTAGAACTTGGCCGACAGAGTCAGGCCGTAGGTCAGCGGCTCGCCATAGGTGGTCAGGCGGGCGCCCTGCTGGGTGCCGAAGGTCAGGATCTTGTAGGTTTCGTCGGTCAGGTTGCGGACATAGGCCGAGACCTCGTAGCGCTCACCGAAGGCGGCCGTGACGCGGGCATTGCCGAGCGCATAACCCTTTTGCTTCTGGTACTGGCTGACCAGGTAGTCGAGCTTGGATGGATCGCTTTCCTGGGCGTTGACCGTGAACCACTGATCGGTGCGGTAGCTCCAGTCGGTTTGCAGCGTCACGTCGCCGAAGCTTGTCGGGATGCGGTATTCCAGCGCCACCGTCCCTGAGAAGTCCGGCGCGCGGGTGAACTCATTGCCCTTGCCAAACAAAAGGCCGGTGTTCGGATTGTTGGGGATAAAGTCTTCGGTATATTCGGTCTTGAGCGTGCCCAGCGCCGCATCGATGCGGAAATTGGGCGTCGGCCGCGCCGAGATGTCGAGCTCAAGCCCCTTCGACCAGCCCTTTGCGTTGATCAGGCGGGCGGCGAACGAGGTGGTGCCTGCCGTGACGACGGGCACGCCCTGCACCAGGACCTGAGCCTTCTTGTAGTCATAGTAGAAGGCCGACAGGTTGACGCGCAGCTTCTTGTCCCACCATTGCGACTTGAAGCCGCCTTCGTAGGAGAAGAGGTCCTCGGGCTCGATGCCGTTGGCGTCGAACTGGTTGGCCTGCGTGGCGCTGGCCTGGAAAGTGCCTGAACGGAAGCCGCGCGCGTGCTTGGCGTAGACCAGGAAGTCTTCGGAGACCTTGTATTGCGGGGTGATGTCCCAGGTCCAGCGGTTCCAGGTCTTGGACGGTTCCGCCACGAACGGCGTGTACGGCGTCGAGGACGTCACCGAAGAGCGGAGCCACCATTGGCCGGTATTGATGAAGGTGATCAGCGGGCGCGCGGTGGTCGGCGCCGTGGCCGGATCAACCGTGTTGAGGCGACGGTTGGCCGCCTCCCCTACCCCGTTCAGGATGTCGATCTTCGCGTCGCGCTGTTCCGACGTGTAGCGCAGGCCGCCGGTCAGCGAGAACTTGTCCGTCGCGTTCCAGGTCCCCGAACCAAACAAAGCGTAGGATTTGGCGACCTGTTCGTACTGGACGTTCTGGAAATAGGTGTGGCGCCAACGTTGCGCGCCCGTGCCACGGTCGAGATAGGCCGTCGTCTGGATGGTCGCGGTTGACGCGTCAGAGGAGAAGTCTTCGTAGAAGTAGTGGAAGCCGGCGATCCAGTCGAAGACGCCTTCCTTGGGCGATGTGACGCGGAATTCCTGAGTGAACTGGCGGCTTTCGATATCGCTGTAGGATCGCGAGCCTTCAAATGCGGTGAAGTCACCGTCGGACTTCGACACCTGGCGGCCATTGTCGGCAGCGGTGATCGAGGTAAAGGTATAGCCCGCGCGATCCCAGTTGAGTGTCAGGGTCGCGCCCGTCTGGTCGGTCTTGGATGAGCCATCGACATTGGACGACCCGATGCTTGGGGCATCCGTCGCGGCATTGCCGTAGTCGTCAGACGGCGCCGAAGCCCCCTTTGTCGTCACGTTGTCCGGATAGGCCGGCTCGATGTAGCGGGCGATCGGCGTGCCATCCGAACTGCGGGCGCGGAAAGAGAGTAGCGCTTCGAAGTCGTCATTGGGACGATAGAGCAGTTGGAAGCGCCCGGCATTGTCGCTGATCTTGCCGAAATCGTCTTCGCCAGTGATTTTGTTCGTGGCGATACCGCCGCGCTTTTCGGTCGAGAACGACAGACGCGCCGCCAGCTTGTCCGACAGCGGGCCGGTTACCGCACCCTGGGCATTATAGCTCTCGAAATTGCCGATGCCGGCGCGGGCAAAGCCGCCGGTCTGAAACTGGGGTTTCCGAGAAATATAGTGGATCGCGCCGCCGACCGTATTCTTGCCCCACAGCGTGCCTTGCGGGCCGCGCAGGACTTCGACGCGGTCGAGGTCGAAGGCCGGGAAGGCCTGGAACCACGGCGCGTTGAGATAGACTTCGTCGATATAGACGCCGACCGGGTTGACGACATTGGCGCCGGGGTCATTCGAGCCGATGCCGCGGATGAACCAGCGCGGACGGTTGCGCGATTCGGTCTGGGCGGCCGAGGCGTTCGGGATGAAACGGACGACATCGCCGGCCGAGCGGATTTCCTGGCGTTCCAGGGCGGCACCCGACACGACGCTGAGGGCCGTGGGGACCTTTTGCGCGCTTTCGGAGCGCTTGTTGGCCGTGACGATGACGGTCTCGACGGAACCAGCCTTGTCGTTGCGGCGCAGTTCCGCCTCTTCGGCGGCCTGGCGGGTGATCGACTGATCGTCGGCCGCGGCACTGGCGGCTGCCGCGACGACATCCGCCGCAAAGGCAGGCGACGTGAGGGTAAGCAGGGTCGTCGAGGCAAGCAGGAGCGCTCGCCGTCCGGGGAGGAAGGAGGTCATTTTGTCTTTTTCTTGGGTAAGGGTTTTACTGCGCGGCGATCGCCGGCTCGAGCTGCTCTATCGCCTTGTACGACACCCATTCGCGGGCATCGAAGTCGGACCTCAGGAAGCCGTGGCGGAACAGGAAGTCCTTGAAATCGCTCAGGGCGTCAATCGATTCCACATTGAGGAAGGTGTCGAGGTTCTGGTGGACGTTTTCGCCGTAGGCGGCGCGGACGAGGTCTGGGAAGCTCGACGTCTCACGGGCGATGAAGCTATGGGTTTCGGCCGGATGCTTACGCGCCCATTCGCCCGCTTCGACGATGCGCTTGAGGAAGCGGGCAACGATGTCCGGGCGGGCGTCGAGCAGGTCCTGATCGACCGTCAGGGTACGCGGCGCGCCATTATTGATGCGCACCTTCGGATCCGGATGGAAGCCGATGTCGGTGACGATATGGGCCGCCAGGGCGCGAGCGACTTCGACGCCGTAGACGCCCTTGACGAAGATGGCATCGACTTCACCGTTCAGCAGGGCGCGGATCTCGGCCTGATAGCCCGAGCGGCGGCGAATGCGCTGACCCGAGGCGTCAACATCGCTGCCACCCTGGTTTTGCGGGGCCGCGATAACATCGACCAGTTCGACGTCCTTGAGCGCCAGGCCTTCCAGTTCGAGCACCTTGTCATAGGCGCGAAGAGCGGTAGCGCGGTTGAAATCGATCGAGCCGGGATTGACCGGCAGGGCCAGGCGGCGATCCTTCAGGTCCTTCGGCGTTTCGATGCCCGAGCCCGGCAGGGTGATGACCAGGAGAGACTCATCGGTCCAGTTCAGGCCGATGACGCGCGTCTGGCGGCCATTGGCCCGCGCCCAGATCGCTGGGATATTACCACCTTGACGGAAGGAATTACTCAGCGTGTGATCGAAGTGCGATTCCTTGATCGCCGGGTCGAGGCTTTCCTGCAGGGATTTCAGTTCCAGCCCTTCGGCAGCGAACTCATCACGGAAATAGCCGAGCTGGACAGCGAGACCCAGCGGCGTCGGCACCGGGCAACGGGTATACCAGAGATTGGGCAGGTTATGGGGCGTGCTCATGGCGGGGCCTTTCGAAGCATGAGGGGGAGCTTTCACGCGTCTCGAATGGAGACTACGCAGCTTCGGGAAATGGGTGAGACTGTGACGGCGACCCCGTGGTCCAGCCTGTCAATAGCTGCGCTTCGTATGTGCGTTAGCGCGACATCAAAACTCTATAAACTTGGTGGTGATTTTACAATGTAGAAATTCTTACCTATCGAGTAGGAGTTAGCTATTTTCTGCCACGCGACATGGATCCAGTCGTTTGTTCTCACCGGGCACCGTCCAGGGTAGCGCGCCCCTTGGCGTTCTTCCGCCAACCTCGGCCGTCACTTTTAAAAGGCCGATCGTACTGGTTTTGGAATCGCGCCGGCGCGGCGGCTATTGGCGCGCCCATTTGACGGGCTTGCGCCCCATCACGACTTCCAGGCGTCCGCCTTTCATAATGTCGGCCTGACGGATGAAGGCGCGGTCAAGCGGCGCGCCGTTCAGGGTCGCCTTCTGGATATAGATCGCGTCCGGGCCGCTGTTACGCGCCAGGATCTCGAAGGTCTTGCCGTTCTCAAGGTGGATGTCGGTGCGTGGCTGGCGCGGTCCGTGGATGTAGAACAGGTCGCTGCCCAGCTTCGGGAAAAGCCCGATGCGGTTGAAGACATAGTGCGAGCTCATGGCGCCATTGTCCTCGTCGCCCGGATAGGCGTTTGCCGTGAAGCGGCGGAAAATCTGGTCCGCCCAGTAGGCGGACAGGTCCGGCCGGCCGACCTCATGGAACAGCCAGGGCGTCGAGAAGGAGGGCTCGTTGGTAATGTCGATGAGGTTGGCCGACAGGGCGTGCTCCAGCCGCTTGCGGAACATGTCCGGGCCGCCCATGGCCGCGATCATGCCCGGAATATCGTGCAGGATCTGGTAGGAATAGACCCAGGCCGTGCCTTCGTAAAAACCGACATTGTCGTAGGTGACCCCGTCCCAGCCAATCTTCGGGTCGAGGTCCTGGAACGCACCGTCGGCGTATTTGGGAATGATGAAGCCGCTGAAGCCGTCACTGGCGGCGTCAGGGTTCCACACCTTGCGCCAGTTTTTCGAACGCTCCATCAGGAACGCCTGGGCGTCCGCCTGACCGACCTTGCCAGCGACCTGGGCGGCGAAGTAGTCGTTCAGCGCGAAACCGATCGTCGACGAGCCCGATTTGGCCCGTTGGTTGTTCGGTTCCGGGCTGCGATCCCCGACCGCGAAATAACCGTCGACCAGATAGCGCGGACGGCGGCGTTCAAGCGCGTTGAACTGCACGACCTTCCATGCCGCCTGCCAGTCCACGCCCTCGACGCCGCGCAGCAGGCCCTCACCGATGACATTGTCCACCTCGTCGCCGCCCTGGCCGACATGATAGTTGCGGCCGGCGATGATGGCGGTATCGGCTGCGCCGAACTTGTCGAAGGTGTGGACGATCGAAGCGATGTTGGCAGCATATGCCTTCGGCTTGATCAGGGACAGCAGCGGGAATTCCGTCCGGTAGGTGTCCCAGAGCGTATAGTAGTCATCCCAGTTCGGTGCATGCAGTTCGGAATCCGGCTGGTCGACGCTGCGGTCGCGCGGCTGGATCGCCGTGTGGTAGAGAGCGGTATAGAAACGGCGCTGATCGCCTTCCGGCACGCCAGCAATCTCGATCCGGCCGAGTTCCGCATTCCACTTCGATCGCGCCGACTGTTGGACCGCATTGAAATCCCAGTCTGGAATGTCGCGGTCGAGCAGCGCCTGGGCGCGCTCGGCGCTGGTAAAGGAGACCGCGACCTTCATCAGTACGGGCTTGTCAGGCGCCGCCGCGAACGACCACCAGGCGCCGAGACGCTCGTCCGGACCGCTCTTTCCAGTCGTTGCCCCCTCCAGGACCTCGCCGTTCTTGAACACGCCCCACGCCTGAGGCTTGGTATCGATCTGGCCGACGAACCAGATATCGACCTTGGCCGGGTTCCAGTAGCCCTTGGCCTTGACCCTACCGACGATCCGGCCTTCGGCGGGATAGAGGGTGACCTCGGCATTGTCGCTGGCCGTGACGCCCAGGATCTTACGCGTGATATCGAAGACGACGTTGGCTTGGTCGGTCTTCGGGTAGGTCAGGCGATAGAGGGCGGCATGGTGCGCCGGCGTCACCTCCACGCGGGTATCGTAACGCGTCAATCTAACGGAATAGAGGTCGGCGGCCGCGCGCTCCTCGGCCTTCGGCGACAGGTGCGACGCTTCGTCGAACTCGGGCCGGCCGACCTGCGGCGAAACGAGGAATGTGCCATAGGTGGTGACACCGCCCGACCCTTGCGTATGCAGCTGCGCGAATCCGCTGATGTCCGCCTGCGGGTCGTAACCGGCATTGCTGCCCTTCACGGTCTGCGGGCTGGGGTGGATCGAGCCGTGCGGCAGTGCCGGACCGGGCACTGTATCGCCTTCGTTATTGTTGCCTACGCCGACCATCGGATCGACATAGGTGTAGAGCGGACCTTGCGCCGCGCCGGCGGGCGTGACGGCCAGGGCGAACAGGCCAGAAACAAACAGGGCTGAAGCGAACATCACGGCGGATTTCATGGTCTTGTTCCTGAGACGCGGCCGGTGCGAACGGCCCGCGGAAATTCGGATGGCAACGCCGGGCAGCGTTACCGGCTTATGCCTTGCCCCGGTGGGACTTGGCGTAGACGTCGAAGGCGACAGCGGCGACGATGATCAGGCCGATCACCACCTGCTGGAAGTAGGACGAGACGTGCATGATCACGAGGCCGTTCGACAGCACGCCGATCAGGAGCGCGCCGATCAGGGTGCCGCGGATGCTGCCGGAGCCGCCGGACAGGCTGGCGCCGCCGATGACGACGGAGGCGATGACGCGCAGCTCGTAATTTACCCCGGCGACGGCTTCGGCGGAGCCCAGCCGCGCCGCCAGCAGAAACCCGGACAGGCCGGCCAGGACACCGACGATGACATAGACACTGACGATGACGGCCTTGACGTCCACGCCGGACAGGCGGGCGGCCTCGGCATTGCCGCCGACAGCGTAGACCTGACGGCCATATCGCGTATGACGCAGGACGATGTGCCCTAAAAGCGCGACCACGGCGAAGATGATGACCGGCACCGGTACGCCCAGCACATTGCCGGTCCCCCACCAGCGAAAGCCGTCATCGAAGCCCGATATGGGCCCGCCGTCGTTGAGGATCAGCGTGGCTCCACGCCAGACGGTCATTCCGCCCAGGGTGACGATAAAGGCGGGCACCTTGAGCCAGGTCACGCATTTGCCGTGCAGAAACCCCGCCGCCAGGCCGATCAGCGACGCAACGCCGAGCCCGGTCAGCCATTCGGGAACGGCGCCTCCCAGGTGCTGGATGATCCAGGCCGCGGCAATGGCGGCAAAGGCCAGGAGCGAGCCCACGGCAAGGTCGACGCCCGCCGTCAGGATGACGAAGGTCATGCCGACCGCGATCACGCCGTAGATCGACACCTCGGTCAGGATGTTCACGGCGTTACGGACCGAGAGAAACCGCGGGTTCCAGGCGGCGAAGACGGCGATCAGCAGCAGCAGGAACAGCGTGGTGCCCCAGGTGCGCAGAAAACCCACCGTGTCAAAAGGCGGTCGGTCGGTCGATGCGGTCATAATTGTCTTTCCTGTTTCATGCGGCCCGGCCGGTCGCCATGAGGCCCATGAGTGTTTCTTCGTCGGCGGCGCTGCCTTTGACGGTCCCCGCGACCCGTCCCTCGCGGAAGACAACGATGCGGTCGCTCACCGCCATGACCTCGGGCAATTCCGAGGAGACGACGATCACGCCGACGCCGGTCGCCGCCATGTCGAACAGGACCTGGTGAACATCGGCCTTGGCGCCGACGTCGATGCCGCGCGTCGGCTCGTCGACGATCAGTATCTTCGGGGATAGCGCCATGCAGCGCGCCAGCAGCACCTTCTGCTGGTTGCCTCCGGACAGGGTGGAAATCGCCACGCCGTCGTGCGCCATCCGGATATTCAGTCGCTTGCGATAGTCCTCGACCAGCCGCCGTTCCGCTCCCTCGTCCACGAATATGCCCCAGCGTGACAGCCGCCTGAGGCTGGGCAGGGACAGGTTGTGGCGGATGGAGTGATCGAGGAAGCAGCCCTGCTGCTTGCGGTCTTCGGGCACCAGCGCGATGCCCTCCCTCAGGCCGTCGCAGGGCGAAACCAGCTGAAGCTTGCGGCCGTCCATCCGTACGGCGCCCGTGTCCATGCGATCGGCGCCGAACAGTATCCTGACCAGGTCGGTACGCCCGGCCCCGACCAGCCCGGCAAGGCCGACGATTTCACCGGCGCGCACCTCGAACCCGATATCGTGCAGCGAAGTCCCCCTCGCCTCATGCCGGCCGCGCCGGCGGCTGACGCCTTCGACGCTGAGCAGCACCTCGCCGGCAAGGGTGTGGGCCGGCCGCTTCAGGAACTCGACGTCGCGGCCCACCATCAGGCGGATCATGCCGTCTATGCCGATGTCCGCGACCCGGCCCGTGGCGACGAACCGGCCGTCGCGCAGGACGGTGTAGGCGTCGCAAATGCTCTTCACCTCTTTCAGGCGGTGCGTGACATAGATGACCGACACCCCCCGGCCCTTCAGTTCGCGGATGATCCGATGCAGGATGTCGACCTCGCGCGGGCTGAGCGCGGCCGTCGGCTCGTCCATCACGATCAGCCTGGCCTGGATCGTCATGGCGCGGGCGATTTCGACCATCTGCTGGTCGGCGACATTCAGCCGGCTGACCTCGATATCAGGGTCGAGGTCCAGCCCCAGGTCGGTCAGGATGGCCTGAGCATCGGCGCGCATCCGCTTCTGGTCGATCAGTCCAAAGCGTAACGGCTCGCGGCCGAGATACATGTTCTCAGCGACGGTCAGAAAGGGCTGGAGATTGAACTCCTGGTAGATGGTGACTATGCCGGCCGCCTGGCGCTGGAACGGCGTATCGCCCGGCCGCAATACCTTGTCCTGGAAGGTCAGCGTGCCAGCGTCGCAGGCCTGCGCTCCCGCCAGGATCTTCAGGAGGGTCGACTTGCCGGCGCCGTTTTCCCCGAGCAACGCGTGCACCTCGCCGGCTTCGACGGACAGGCGCGCACCATCCAGCGCCAGCACGCCGGGGAAGCGCTTGGACACATCCTGTATCGCCAGCAAAGCCATGACCGTCGCCTCTCCCGATCCGCGCGCTATTTGACTTCGGAAATGCGCGAGGCCGCGGCCAGGTTATCCTTGGTGATCAGGACGGGCGTCAGGCTCCTGGACTGTATTGCTTCCTGGCGTTTCAGATGGCCGACGACGGCGCGCAGGGCGGTGCGAACCTGCTCACCCGGATTTTGTTCGACGGTCGCGGCCATTTCACCGGCCTTGATACGCGCCAGGGCTTCGGGGATGGCGTCGAAGCCCAGAACCTGGACGCGCTTGCCGGAAATGCCGGCGCTGTGAATGGCTTCGAGCGCGCCCATGGCCATGTCGTCGTTGAGACAGAGGATCACGTCCGGCTGGGTCTGCCCCATGGAGGTCAGGATGTTCTGCGTGACGCTGAGGGCCTGGTCGCGCTTCGAATTGCCGGTCTGCTCGGCGACGATGCGGAAGGCCGCGCCGCCGGCTTTCAGTCCCTCATGCACGCCCTTGACACGCTCGATCGACGACGAACTGCCGGGGTCATTGGTGATGATGGCCACCCTGGCCCCTTGCGGGTAGGTCCTGACGACCCAGTCCGCCATGGCGCGGCCGCCGGCGACATTATCGGCCCCGAAATGCGGGACCGGCGTCCTGGCGCCGGAAATCTGCCGGTCGACCGACACGACGGTCACACCGTCCTGGACAAGCGCATCGGCGGCGGAGGCCAGCGCGCGCGAGTCGGTCGGCGCGACGATCACGGCCCTGATGCCCTGGATCCGCGCCGCTTCGAGGTCCGATACCTGCTTGGAGGAATTGTTCTGGCCGTCCAGAACCTGGACCTTCACGCCCAACTGCTTCGCCTCGTCCTCCAGCTCGCGGCGCATGGCCACGAAGAAGGGCTGCGACAGGTCGCTGAAGCTGACCACAACCGTATTGGCATCCGGCGCCGGGGCCGCGGAACAGCCCGAAAGCAGATGAACTCCCAGCATGGCGCTGGCCCACAGCAGCGTGCGGCGGTTGAATGGCATTTTATTCTCTCCCGGTGGACAAACTTAAAATTGTTCGACCAATTGTTAGATTTCTTATAATTGGAATTTTTATTCCAAGTCAATCTTGCCGATGATCAGCTCATGGTCGGAATAACGAAGCTTTGATCGGTGACGACATCGCCCCGGGGCCATTTCTGCGTGACAGTCTTGACCCGGGTATAGAAGCGCACGCCGTCCATGCCGTATTGGTTCAGGTCACCGAAACCCGAGCGCTTCCATCCACCGAAACTGTGATAAGCGACCGGCACCGGGATGGGCACATTGATGCCGACCATCCCCACCTCGACCCGGCTGGCGAAGTCGCGCGCCGCCTCGCCATTGCGCGTGAAGATGGCGACGCCATTGCCGTAGGCGTGGCGGCTCGGCAGTTGAATGGCCTCGTCCAAAGTCCGCGCCCGAACCATCTGCAGCACGGGACCGAATATCTCGTCCTGATAGGACTTCATGTGCGGCTTGACGTAATCGAAGAGCGTTGGCCCCAGGAAATAGCCGCCTTCGGACCCTTGCAGGCTGAAGCCCCGGCCATCCAGCACCAACTCGGCGCCTTCATCGACCCCCATCTGGATATAGTCCTCGATACGCGCCTTGTGCGCCGCCGAGACGACCGGGCCGAAGTGCGCTTCCGCGTCGGTGGATACGCCGACGCGCAGCGCCTCAGCGGCGGCGACCAGCCGTGGACGCAGGGCTTCGGCGGTCTTGTCCCCCACCGGAACGACGACGGGCAGGGCCATGCAGCGCTCGCCCGCCGATCCGTAGGCCGCGCCCATGATATCCGCCACGGCCTGATCGAGATCCGCGTCCGGCAAGACAATGCCGTGGTTCTTTGCGCCGCCCATGCATTGCATGCGCTTACCCGAGGCCGCGCCCTTCTGGTATACGTACTGTGCGATATCCGACGAGCCGACGAAGCTGACGGCCCGGATGTCCGGATGGTCGAGGATGGCGTCGACCGCCACCTTGTCGCCCTGGACCACATTCAAAACACCCTCCGGCAGACCGGCCTCGATCAGCAGCTCGGCCAGGCGCACCGGCACGCTGGGATCACGCTCCGAAGGTTTCAGGATGAAGGCGTTGCCGCACGCCAGCGCCGGGGCCAGCATCCATAGCGGGATCATGGCGGGGAAGTTGAACGGCGTGATGCCGGCCACCACGCCCAGGGGCTGGCGCATGGAATAGACGTCTATGCCCGGGCCCGCGCCTTCGGTGTATTCCCCCTTGAGGAGGTGCGGGATGCCGCAGGCGAATTCGACGACGTCGAGGCCGCGCTGGATGTCCCCCTTCGCATCGGAAATCACCTTGCCGTGCTCGGACGCCAGCAGGTGCGCCAACGGCTCCATGTCCCGTTCCAGCAGGCGCTTGAATTCAAACAGGACCCGCGCGCGCCGCTGCGGATTGATCGCCGCCCATGCCGGCTGGGCCTTACGCGCCGAGGCAACCGCGGCCGCCACGACAGAGGCTTCGCCGAGCTCGACCTGGGCCTGCGTCAGACCGGTATTGGGATCGAAGACTTTTCCGAGCCGTGAACCGTCCACAGACTGCCGTCGACCGTCGATGAAATGTGCAACCTGGCGCATCGGAATCCCCATTCTATTTTCGGAATGATTATTTCATAATATTGCCATTTGCAATAATTGTTTTATATCTGGCCTGCCCATTGAGGCGGCGAGACTGCGCGTCAGAATGACCGGAAACCGGGACAGTACAGGGACAAATCAGATGAAAAGACGCACCACGACGGCGCTCGCCGGCCTGATTGGCGCCGGCCTCCTTCTTGCACCGGCAGGGGCGCAGGCGGCCGACGCCGTACTGTTCGACGGCGCGAACGTGGCCAATGTCATCTATGATTCCCACGGGGCCGGGCGCACCGTCAGGCTCGCAGCCGAGTTGCTGGCGAAGGACCTGACGACCCTAAGCGGCCAGGCATCGACCGCGTCAGGCCGCACCGCCGACTGCCGGAACACCTGCGTCGTCATCGGGCTGCACACAGCGCCGCTGGTCCAAAAGCTGGCGCGGTCGAACAATGAAGATCTTTCAGGCCTGGCCGGCCAATGGGAGATCTATCGCCGCTTCGTCGTGCGCGACAAGGACAAGACCTATGTCGTCATCGCAGGTTCCGACCGGCGCGGCGCGGTTTATGGCGCCGTCGACCTGTCACGGCAGCTGGGCGTATCGCCCTGGGAATGGTGGGCCGACGTGACGACCGCGCGTCACGACCGCCTGGCGCTGAACGATACCCCGCTAACCTCAAAGGCGCCGTCGGTGCAGTATCGCGGGATATTCCTGAATGATGAGGACTGGGGGCTTACGCCCTGGGCCGCCAAGACCTACGACCCGAAAACCGGCAATATCGGCCCCAAAACCTATGCAAAGATCTACGAGCTGATGTGGCGCCTCAAGGCCAACACGGTCTGGCCGGCCATGCACACCATTTCCACGCCCTTCTATGGCATCAAGGAAAACCCTGTCGTCGCCGACGACTACGCCATCGTGGTGGGCACCTCGCACGCCGAACCCATGATGCGCAACAATCTGCGGGAATGGGACGAGCACAGCCGGGGCGCCTTCGATTTTACGAAGAACCGGACGGCGATCCTGGACTACTGGCGGCAGCGGGTCGGCCAGGGCAAGGCGTTCGAAAACATCTATACCGTCGGCCTGAGGGGCATCCACGACGGGCCGATGCAGGGCGCCGGCACCATGGCCGAGCGCCAGGCCATCCTGCAGAACGTCATCGGGCTGCAACGCGAAATTCTGGGCACCACCTATATGAGGCCCGCGAAGACAATCCCGCAGGTCTATGTCGCCTATCACGAGCTTCAGGAAGCCTACGACGCCGGCCTGCGCATTCCCGAAGACGTCACCCTCATGTGGGCTGACGACAACTATGGCTATATCCGCCGCTTCAGCACGCCGGACGAGATGAAGCGATCCGGCGGATCGGGCGTCTATTATCACCTGTCCTACTGGGGCCGGCCGCACGACTATCTGTGGCTCGGCACCACCCACCCCTATCTCATTCACGAACAAATGGGCCGCGCCTGGGACCTGAACGCGCGCCGGATGTGGATCGCCAATGCCGGCGACATCAAGCCGATCGAATACCTGACGCAGTACTTCCTCGACCTGGCGTTCGACGCCGACCGCTTCAAGGAAGCCCCCAGGGCGCACCTCACCGCCTTCATGGCGGACATTTTCGGTCCCTCCCAGGCCGGGGATATCGCCGACGTCATGATGGACTATTACGACCTGGCGTTTGAACGGAAGCCGGAGTTCATGGGCTTCGGACAGACCGAATGGGTGACCCAGAACCGGCACAGCGACTTTGTCCGCGGCGACGGCGAGGAAGCCCAGGCGCGCATCGCCGCCTACGAACGGCTTACGGCGCGCGCCGAAGCCCTGGCGGCGCGGATGCCCGAGGCGCGCAAGGATGCCTTTTTCGAACTGGTCCTGTATCCCGTTCGCGCGAGCTCGGCCCTCAACCAGCGGATCCTGAAACTTGACCTGGCCGATCTTTATGCCGGACAGGACCGCGCCAGTGCGAACCTGTATGTCGACGAGGCGAAAAGCGCGCATCAAAGTCTTGTCCAGGATACCGCCACCTATAATACCCTGGCGGGCGGCAAGTGGCGCGAAATGATGGACATGGCGCCGCGCCGCCTGCCGGTCTTTGACCAGCCCCTCTGGCCGCAATGGTCGCAATCCGCAAAGGACGGGTGCGAACTCGCCGTCACCGGGCAATGGTTCAACGACAACAATACGCTGCCCTTCGTCGCCGGACAGCCGCAGAGCCGGCCGGTCACCGTCTATACACACCGGCCGAAGTCCCTCACCTGGGAAACGCGCCAGAACGTCCCAGGATTTACGCTGTCGCAAACCTCCGGCCGGCTGGACACCGCCGACCGGTATGAAGCCCGGCTGACCCTGAACTACGACGGCACGGCCAAGGCCGGCGATTACACCGTTCCCGTGCAATGCGGCGACACGGTCCTGCCCATCTATATCCGCGTGCTGCCGGCCTTGCCCGCGGGCATGCCCACGGAAAACAACCGGATCGTCACCATCCCCGCCACGGCCGGCACCACGGGGAAGGATTGGCAAACCATAGCCGGATTGGGGAGCATGGGGGCCGCGCTTCGTGCCCGCCTGGACCTTCCGTCCACGCAGGCTAATGCCAGCGCGCTGCCGGATCCGGCAGTCTATGACTTCGCTACGTCGACCGATGTCGGCGCGGTCATGCGGATCATCGCGCTTCCAACCCATGCCCTAAGCCCGGACAAGGGCGTGCGCATCGCTTTCCAGCTCGACGACACGCCGCTGCAAATCGTTGACCTTGCAACCCTGGGGCGGAGCGATGTGTGGCGGAACAATGTCCTGACCAATACGGCGATCGCGACCATATCGCTGAAGCACCTGTCTTCCGGCAAGCACCAGCTCAAGGTCTACCCGCTGGACCCCGGCGTCATGCTGGACCGGGTCGAGATCGACCTCGATCGCGCTCCGGCCCATTATGGCCCTTATACTTTGCGAACACCCTCCCCGTAACAGCCTTAGGTAAACCGGAACCGCCAAAGAGGCCTTACCACTTTTGACAGCACCTATTTATAGTGTGTGCTTGGCGCCGAAAACACGTGCACTTCCGACGAAATTGGCCTGAACTGTTGTGATTTGGTAACATAATTCTCCGAAACACATCCCGGCCAAGCCTCAAGGCGGCGGGTAAAAAAGGCGATATTTTCACAATATAATCATGCTGTTAACGTTTGCGCGGCGTGAGATTTGCTGCCTAAATAATGTCTTTTTCAAATATAACATGAAATGAAAATATCATCCCATATATAATGTGGAATTGACATTTCACATGCTGGCTTTTACTCTCTTTATGTCGTCAGAGTCCGGACCAATCACGGCTCTGCGACCAAAACAACAGGACATCCGTTCTGAAATCAGGGGCCAGTATGTTCTTCCGCAAAGTTTCAGGGAAAGGCCGAAGCGCCTAGTACGACATCGGGTCGGGGCTGCCACATGCTCCTGACCCGGACGTTGGGCGTATAGCTGCGAAAAAATTGGTCGGCCAATTATTTCGCCTGTGAAACTCGGGTGGCGCAACGGCTTTCAGTAGGCAAACACATCCTGCCGGGACAAATTACAGGAGAAAACAATGTTACTGGGGTCAAAAATCAGCGGGAGGAGGTTCAGGCTTGCTCTTCTCGGTGCCACGATCTTGGCCGGCGCGGCGCATGCTGCAGCCGCGCAAGACACAGCTCAAGCGGCGGACAACGATGTCGTTGTGGTTACGGGCTTCAAGAAAAGCTACGCTGACGCCGTCAAGGCCAAGCGCAACAATATCGAAATCAGCGACGGCATCTCGTCCGACGGCCTGGGCCGTTTTCCCGACCTGAACGTCGGTGAAGCCCTGCAGCGCATTCCGGGCATCCAGATCAACCGCGAAGCCGAAGGCCGTAACGCGACCATCGGTCTGCGCGGCATGCCGGGCTATTATGCCCGCACAACGTTGAACGGACAGGCCTTTGCCGAGCCTCCGTACGTGACGACCACTGGCGGTGCCGATGGCACTCCGCTGGGCGCTTTCAACTCGGATATCTTCACAGCCTTCTCGATTCAAAAGTCGCCCATGGCCAACTCCCAGTCGGGCGGTCTGTCGGGCAATATCGACATGCAGATCTCCCCGGCACTCGGCCGCCGGGATGGCGGCTTTGCCAAGGTCGCCTACGAGTATAACACCAACGGCAAGCTTGGCGCGCCAGCCTACACCATCGGCTACAACAAGCACATCAACAGCGATTTCGCAGTGTTCGGCACCTATGCCTATCGCAAGGAAAACTTCCGCCGCGATACGCTGCGCTACAACGGTTATAACCGCCTGACCCTGGCGCAGAGCAAGCTGACGGCGCAGCAGTTCGCCGACGCCTATGGCGCCTACTACGGCACGACCGCCAGCTCCACGACCTTTACCCTGGCCCAGGCGCTGGGTGCTTCGAGCACCTCGAATCCCTGGACCGCGCCGTCCAACGTCGGAAGCTTGTCGCAGAACGGTATCTGGGCGCTGGGGCTTATGCGCCAATATACGCGGATGAACGTCGGTACGCTGCAGTCGGCCTCCGCCGGCGCCGAATGGAAGGTGAACGACAACCTGAAGTTCGGGGTTACGGCCTATCACAGCGATCGTGACCTGCCGGATACCGTCCAGTATTTCCTATTGAACGATCCGTTCGGTACGGCAACGGTCGAGCCCCTCTCCACGCCGGTCGTCATGAGCAACGGCTACTCCGTCGTCCAGCGTACCCGCAATACCAACTTCGACGCCAAGACGTCGACGCGTCTGTTCTCACAAAAGCAATCGGCCGATGGCGTGTTCCTGAACGGCGAATGGAAAGACGAGAAGTGGCGCTTCAGCGGCGTGATTGCCGCGACCAAGTCTTCGAACTACTCCGAAGAAACGGAAATGGATCTCCGCACGGTGACCTTGGGCGGCACGGCCAGCAACGGCCTGGTGGAAATCATGGACACGGGGCTTGGCGAACTGGACGACTACTTCCAGTCGGTCACTCCGGGCCCTCAGAACGTCATGCCCATCATGCCATTCCGCGCCGCCGCGAACGCCGCCGGCTTCCAGGCAGGCTACTGGAACTGGGCGCCGAACCAGCCGGACAATCTGTTCACCTCGGATGGCAGGTATCTGCTGCACGTTGGCGGCACGCACCAATACGCTGAAAAGGCTGTCAATTCGGTACAGTTCGACGTCGAACGCCAGGTCGATTTCGGCCCAATCACCAGCATTCAGGCCGGCATCAGGTCGGAAAGCAACGAATACGAGAAGCACGGCGTCCGTAACATGGCCTACGGCATCCAGACGCAGAACATCACATCTGCCATGCTGATCCGTGCGCCTTCGGTCGATGACTTCATGGAAGGCAAGGCGCCGATCAACAAGGATTGGCTCACGATTGATCCCATTCCATTCATGAACGCCATTCGCCCTGTTACGCAATACGACAATGGCGGGCTTTCGGACCTGGGCTTCAACATCTTCTACGCCGACGGTGGCTTTGCGAACAATAATTACAAGGTGACGAACACGCTTGCGGAAGCCTATGTCCAGGCCAAGTACGACACCAATATATTCGGGCATCGGGTCCGCGGTAACTTCGGCGTTCGCTCGGAATCGACGGATTACGAGGTCACCACGCTCGACCGCACCGCAAGGACGACCAGCAATGGCGGCGTCGGCGCGCTTTCCGATTATACGTGGCACACGTTCAGCAAGAAATACAGCCACATCCTGCCCTCCGCCATCGCGGTTGTCGATGTGATCGATAATCTGGTGTTCCGCACCGCCTACTATAAAACCTATGTCAGGCCCGATCCGCAATCCAGTAGCCCGATCCGCAGCTACGGGTTCTCGAACAACAGCGCGGAATCGACGCTCACCCAGACCGTCACGAACGTAAACATCAACCTGGCGAATGGTCAGTTGAAGCCTTACACGGCCGATAACTTTGACCTGTCGCTGGAATGGTACAACCGCCCCAACGGTCTGGTCTCGTTTGCCTACTTCAAGAAGAAGCTGTCCAACCGCGTTGCCGGCATTGCCGATCCAGCCATTCTTTGCCCTGCCGACGGCAGTGACTGGGGCTTTGGCCCTCTGACCTGGAACGGTACCTACTGTAGCGCGCCAACGGCTAACGACGTCGTGAACGGCGTTCCCAACTCCTACCGGATCTTCGCGTCGGGTAATCAGAACATCGACGCGCCGACCTATGTCAGCGGCATCGAATTCAATATCCAGCAGAACCTCGACTTCCTGCCTGGCTTCTGGAAAAACTTTGGTGGATCGTTCAACTACGCGTTCACCCAGGCAAAGCAGACAGGTGGCGCGGCAGCTCCATTCCCTGGGATTTCCAAGCACGCCTATAACGCGATCGTCTTCTATGAAACGACCAAGTTCGGCATCCGCGGCGTCTATAACTGGCGCTCCGAATACAACCTCGATGGCTCCGGCACCTCCTACGGCCTTGCGCGTAATGCCGCCGCCCGTGGTCAGCTGGATCTCTCGGCGTCGTACAACATCAACGACCGGGTGACCGTCTCACTCGATGCCTATAACCTCACCAACTCCTTCCGTAAGGAGTATCAAGGGGATGAGCGGATGATCCGTCAGATCGACTATGACGGTCAGACCTTCACCGCCAGCGTCAAGGCCACCTTCTAATGGTCCAACGGCCGGGATGATCTCCGTCCCGGCCGTTACTCCACGGTCCGGACGCGTCTCCCTTGTTCCGGATCGAAAGCGTTTGACATTTTCCGGAGTGCCAGACGACCTTCCCTACAGCCTGACCTTCGGTCAGGCTGTTTTTTTATAAGGCGCGCCGGTACCTGCTCGCGGCCGGTGACCAGCTTGGATTAAGGCCGGCCTGACGATTGCGCGCCTCACAATGGAACAATATTATCATTTTTATAAAAAATGAAATTGACGTTTCCCAAGACCTGACCTAGATTCGACGAACAGCCAAGACGCTCGATCCCGCAAATTGGCCGCGAATTTCTGGAAGTTTTCCCAATCCGTCCGCTCACTCAACGCAGCGACCTGCCGGTGAGCGACGCCCTCGAACCCGTCAGCACGACCTTTCCAACTCCCTAATTCGTGCTGAACCTGCAAGCCCGGCATCGCGTATGCCGGGCTTTTTTTGCGGGCTAAGCACACTTTTGGCATGTCGCCTTAGCCGGCGACGATCCATTCGTGCGCCGGATCGTTGCGGAAAATCCACCGGCGCTCGGGCCCGGCCATGACATTGAGATAGTAGAGATCATAGCCATGCGCGGTGCCGACCGGATGGTAGCCGCGCGGCACCATGACGACGTCGCCGTCCTCGATCAGGACCGCTTCGTCCAGTGAGCGGTCGTCGGTATAGACGCGCTGGAAGGCAAAGCCCTGCGACGGGTTAAGCCGGTGATAATAGGTCTCTTCCAGCGCCGTCTCCATCCCCGCCTCTGCTGTGTCATGCTTGTGCGGCGGATAGCTCGACCAGTGCCCGGACGGCGTCACGACCTCGACGACCAGCAGGCTGTGCGCCGGCCTGTCCTGAGGCAGAATATTGCGGATGTAACGCGTATTGGTGCCGCCTCCGCGCACCTCCCGGCTCATTTCCGGGCCGGGAATGGCGCGCGCCTCAAAGCCCGGCGCGCCAGGCGCGGTGCACACGGCCAGCTCGACATCGGACAGGGCGCGAACCGTGTAGTCTTTGCCTGGCGGCACAAACACGGCGCCTGGCGGCGCATCGTCAAAAGGTGACGCCCGGCCGCCAATTGCCGAGAACAGTTTATCCGCCACTGTGATATCGGCGGTTCCAGCAACCAGTACCAGACAGGTTTCGCGCGTCCCTTCTTGCCCTGTAAAGGTCTGGCCCCGTGACAGCCTCACGACGGAAAAACCGACATGCCCCCAGCCGGCGCTCTCCGGCGTGACGGTCAGCACCCGGCCCGCTTCGTCCGGCGCGTGCGGCCGGACCCTGAGGGTGCTCATGCCGCGACCGCTTCGACCAGGCCGGCCCTGCGCGCGGCGTCCTTCAGGGTCTTCAGCCCCATCTCGGCATAGGTGCGCGGATCGGCCTTGGCCGGGTCCTGTTCGGCCTCGATAATGATCCAGCCGCTATATTGAATGGCCTTCAGGCCCTGCATGACGCGGTCGAAGTCGATCGAGCCGTCGCCGGGAACGGTGAACATCCCGGCCAGCACGCCGTTCAGGAAGCTGTCGTCCTTGCCGGCCGTGGCGTCGAAGACGGGCTGACGCACATCCTTGCAATGGACGTGGACGATCCGTTCCGGACGGCTGGCGATCACCTGATGCGGATCGATGCCGCCCAGGACGGCATGGCCGGTGTCGAGCGTGACGCCGACATTGCCGCCGGTGTGGCGGAAGAAGGCCTCAAGGTCCGCGGCGTCCTGGACGACCGTGCCGAGATGGTAGTGATAGGCCAGCTTCAGTCCGCGCGCGCCGACATAGTCGGCCACGGCGCTCAGGCGGGCGCCAAACCGCGCCCAGCCGGCTTCGTCGAGATGCGGCCGGTCTTTCAGCGGCGTCTGCATCTGGCCGTGGATGGCGTTGCTGGTCTCAGCGATGACAAAGACCCGGCTGCCCATGGCCAGCAGCAGGGCGAGATGGTCCTGAAGCGCGGCGATTTCCGCCTCGGCGTCGCGCGTCAGAAGCTCACAGCTGTACCAGCCGCCGACGAGATCGAGGTTGAAGCGGCCGAGAAGCGCCTTCAGCACGGCGGGATCCTTCGGGAAGGCGCCGCCCAGTTCCGAGCCGGCGAAGCCGATCTCGGCAATGTCCTTCAGCACGTTCTCGAGCGGCGTATCCCCGCCCAGCTCAGGCATGTCGTCATTGATCCAGGCAATAGGGCTGACGCCAAATTGGATGCTCATTGGAGATTTTCCCAACCTTTCCCGAGTTCTATGTCTTTTCCGATTTCCGAGCGCTTTTGCGCGTAGGCAGCGCGGGCGGAGCGCACCGCCGCAGATGTCGACACTTCCGGAACAGCGACGTCCCACCAGGTCCCGCCGGCGTCGGTGCCGGCCGTCGCATCAGTCTCGATCACGATCACCTTCACCCCGGGCACAGTTGCGGCGCGGCCGATCGCCTCTTCGAGCGCCGCGATGTCCGCGACCTTTTCAGCCTTGGCGCCCATCGCGGCTGCATGCGCCACGAAGTCGATGTCCGGCATCACTTTTTGCCAGCTGTCGGTCAGGCGATTGTTAAACGGCTCACCGCCCACCGACCGCTGGAGCCGGTGAATGCAGCCGAAGGCACGATTGTCGACGACGATAAGGGTAAGATCGACGCCCATCATCACCGCCGTGGCGATCTCGGAATTCATCATCAGGTAGCTGCCGTCACCGACCAGGACGTAGACCGGGCGGCTGGGCTCAACCAGGGCGACCCCAAGTCCACCGGCAATCTCGTAGCCCATGCAGGAATATCCGTATTCCATGTGATATCCGCCCGAGACGCGCGTGCGCCAGATCTTGTGCATATCCCCGGGAAGACCACCGGCCGCGGCCACGACGATGGCGTTCGGGTCGGCCGTGCGCATGAGCGCGCCAAGAACGCGGGCTTCCGTCGCCTGTCCCGTGGGGGCGATCAACGCGTCGATGACAGCGTCCCAACCCTGTCGCGCGCGCCGCACCTGGTCCGTCCAGGCGGCCGGTGCGGAATAGTCCAGGTCAAGCGCTTCCAGAATGGCACAGACATCGCCGACGACCGGCAAGGCGTCGAACTTATAGGCATCGAACGCCGCGACATTGACAGCGGCCAGCCTGGCATCCGGCCGGAAAAGCGAGGCCGAGGCGGTCGTGAAGTCCTGGAGACGCGTGCCCAGCGCCAGGATGAGATCGGCCTCGGCCGCCGCCTGGTTCGCCGCGTCAGTCCCGGTGACGCCAACAGCGCCCAGGTTCAGCGGATGGTCATAAGGGATCGCACCCTTGCCGGCCTGGGTTTCGCAAAAGGGTATGCCATGACGTTCGGAAAACGCCGCCACCGCTTCTTCGGCGCCTGAATAACGCACGCCACCGCCGACGATCATGAGCGGCTTTTTCGCCGCGGCGACGCGGTCTTTCAATGCCGCAAGCGACGTCGCGTCCGCGGGCGGTCTGCGGATCAGCCATATCCGGGGCGTGAAGAAGCTTTCCGGAAAATCAAAGGCCTCGGCCTGCACGTCCTGGCACAAAGCCAGGGTGACCGGGCCGCAGTCAGCCGGATCGGTCAGGACCGCCATGGCTCTCGGGAGAGCTTTCAGGATCTGTTCCGGCCGCGTGATCCGGTCGAAATAGCGCGATACCGGCCGGAAGCAGTCGTTGGCCGAGACCGTGCCGTCGCCGAAGTCTTCGATCTGCTGCAGGACCGGGTCGGGGCGGCGCGAGGCGAAGACATCGCCTGGCAAAAACAGGACGGGCAGGCGGTTGACGTGAGCCAGCGCGGCCGCCGTCACCATGTTCGTCGCGCCAGGCCCGATGGAGGTCGTGCAGACAAAGGCCCGCTGGCGTTTCCACTGCTTGGCGTAGGCGATGGCGGCATGCGCCATGCCTTGTTCGTTATGGGCCCGGTAGGTTGGCAGGGCGTCGCGCCATTCATAGAGCGCCTCGCCCAAGCCGGCGACATTGCCATGCCCGAAAATGGCCCATACGCCTGGGAAAAACGGCAGCACGCCGTTTTCCGTCTCCACGGATTGCGCCACCAGGTAGCGCGTCAGGGCCTGGGCCATGGTCAGCCGGATGTGGCTCACGCCGCCGTTTCCTTTATGCTCGACGGCCTGGAAACGCCGTCAGGGGCCGCCCGCCGCATCTCCTGCCAACCCGAGACCAGCCGGGACAGCTTCTTCGCCATTTCACGCACGGCGCTATCGTCATCGATCGTCCCGGTCAACCATTGGGCAGCCACATCATGGAAGATGGTGCGGCCGATGGCAAAGCCTTTCACGCATGAGAAGCCAGCCGAGGTCTCAAAGGCGCGCAACAGTTCGTCCTCCGGCGCCGACTGGCCCAGGACGACGATGCCGCGGCACAGCGGATCATTGGCCGACACGACCGCGTCGATGTTTGTCCATACGGCCGTATCGGCGACAGGCTCCAGCTTCCACCAGTCCGGCTTGATGCCCAGGTCGTACATGCGCTGGATCGCACGGCTGCGGGTCTGGGCGTCGGCGGGCATGTCCGGCGGCAGGATGAGTTCGAGAAGCAACTCATGGCCCGACTTGCGGCAGGCGTCGAACAGGATGACGAGCTGGCTTTCCTGCTCGGCCCGCAGGCCCGCCTCATCATCGGGATGATAGAAGACCAGGCATTTCACGACGTGATTGGCAGGCCAGGAGTTGAGTTCCAGGCCGACGTCCGGCCCGGTTTCAAAGCGCAGCGGACGGGATTTCGGCACCTCTACGGGCCGGCCGATCCAGTAGGTCGTGTGCGCGGCCTCGCTCAGGGCCTCCGCGCCGTACTTGCCGTCCAGCAGCACACCGAAGGTTTCATTGCCGTTGGCGAGATCGTCGACGGCGCGCAGGGCCAGCCGCTTGAAGGCGGACACCCGGCTCAGGTCCGCGCCGAATTCGGCCGCGAGTTCCTCGAACTGAAAACGATGATCCATGGCCAGCACGGTCAGCGACTCGTAATCGCGGTGGCGCGTCGTCGCCCAGTGAATATGATCGAGGGCCTCGATGGCGTCCGCCGCCATCGGATGGCGCGCCTGAAGGAAGGCTTCGAGCTCACGGAAGGTTGGCATGGCCGGCGCACAGCCATGCCGGGTGACCACGATGGCGCCGCAGGCATTGCCCCATAGGCCGCATGTATAAAGGTCTTCGCCCCGCAGCCAGCCCCGCAGGAATCCGGCGCTGAACGCATCCCCGGCGCCGAGGACATTCATGACCTCGATCGGGAAACCCGGAACGGTGAGCGCTTCATTAACCTGATCCGGTATCTCGCCGTCGAAGATGGCGCAGCCTTCCGCGCCCAGCTTGCAGACCAGGATGGCATTCGAGACCTTGCGGATGGCCTTCAGGGCGTCGATGACGTTTTCCTGCCCACCGAGAATGCGGATTTCCTCTTCGGTCCCGATAATGAGATCGCAGAGCGGCGCGACGGTGGCGAGGCGCTGCGTAACCTCCGTATTGGACACGTAGCGCTGTTCGCCCATGTCCCGGGATGTTAGGCCCCACAGCACCGGACGATAGTCGATGTCGAAAATAACCTTGCCGCCCGCTGCCTTTACGGTCCGGACCGCCTGGAGACTGGCGTCAAAGACGTTCGGCCGCGAAAGGTGCGTACCATCGATGACCAGCGACCGGGCGGAAGCCAGCCAGCTGGGGTCGATATCGGCGATGTCGATCGCCATGTCCGCGCAGTTCTCACGGTAGAAGATGAGCGGGAAAGTCTCCTTGTCGACAATCCCGAGGATAACCAGGGCGGTAAGGCGCTCCGCGTCGGAAACCACACCTGTGGTATCAACGCCTTCCTTTGCAAGGGTTTCCAGGATGAAGCGCCCCATATGGTCGGCGCCGACCCGGGTTACCAGCCCGGCGCTCAGCCCCAGCCGGGCGGCGCCGATCGCGGTATTGGTCGGACTTCCACCGACATATTTGGCGAAGGACGCCATGTCCTCGAGGCGGCCGCCAATCTGCCCGCCATACAAATCGACGCTGGAACGGCCGAGCGTAATAACGTCTGGTCCCGTCTGCCTGGCATCCATTTGTCGGTTCCCTTCCCCACGGCTAAGCCACCATTTATCGATATGGAATATTTATTCCTTCTTATTAGAAAATGCAATTGTCATTTCACCAACACGCACAACTAGTTGTCGTGTTCCTGGCTGGCAAACGCATAAGAGATCACAAGACTCTGGACGAGACAGAGGGTCGCGGTGAGCGACCGGAAGGAGCGCACCTCGGCATCCCGGACAAGCAGGACCTGCCCGGACCCCTTGACCAGTGGGGAGACGTTCGAATCCGTAATGGACAGGATCGGCGCCCCACGTTCCAGCGCGATGGCGTGGCACTTGACCGTCTCCTCGGCATAGGGCCGGAAGCTGATGGCGATGAGAAGGTCGTCGGGCTGGATGCCGCGAATCTGATTCGCCCATAATCCGCCGGTGCCGTCGATAAAGCATGTGCGCTTGCCGGCGCGTTGCAGCGCGTAGGCCAGGTATGACGCGGGCGGGAAGGCGCGCCGGAAACCGGCGATATAGACCGTGCTGGCCTGGGCGATCGCCGCATTGGCTTCGCGTATCTGGGCGGCGCTGATCGACTGGCGCAAATGATTGAGCGACACCAGGTCCGCTTCGACATATTCCCCCAGGATATTGTCCGTCGCGCCGTCCGCCTCGCCGCTGGCCGCCGTGAACTGCCGCGCACGCTCGCCATAGGCCAGCGTCATATGGTTGGCGAGAAGCTCGTCCCGGATCACCTTCTGCATCTGCGAGGCGCCGGGATAGCCCAGGATCTTGGCGAACCGGACGATGGCCGAAGGCTGGACATCCGCACGTTCCGCGATCACGGCCAGCGTTTCGAAGGCGACGTCCTCCGGCTTGTCCAGGACAAAGGTCGCCACCTGCTTCATACGCCTGGACAGGTCTTCATATACCTGGACGATCGTCGACCTCAGGGTCTCAAGGGTGTCCGGCGCCTCAACCGTGGTATCAGGATCGCCATCCTCGCCTAACATATCTGCGCTCATATTCTCAATCGTCTCATTTTAGAATTCTTATTCCAAGCTTGCGGCTTGACTTTAGTATGATAACCGTAACATCATAAAATCATTCCAACAATGGAATAAAAATTTCGGGCGTCCGCAAAGGACGCCATACACAGGAGCACATGATGGACATCGCGGTTATCGGCGCCGGGCGTATCGGCCGTATCCACGCCAGGAACGTTTTCGATCATCCGCTGCTGCGCCTGCATTCCATCGTCGATCCGGTCGGCGACAACGCCCAGACCCTCGCGCAGGAGTTGGGGGCGAGCGTGAGCACGTTCGACAGCGTGCTGAGCGACCCGTCGGTCAAGGGGATCGTCATCGCCTCACCGACCGACCAGCACCTCGACCAGACGCTGAAGGCCGTCGCCGCGGGCAAGGCCGTCCTGTGCGAAAAGCCCATCGACCAGAGCCTGGCCACGGCCAGGAGCGCCGCCGGCGCGCTGGGCGGCGACAAGCCCTTGCTGCTCGGCTTCAACCGCCGCTTCGACAGACACTTCGGCGCATTGAAGGCGCAGCTTGCCGATGGACGGATCGGGGTATTGGAAAGCGTTTCGATCATAAGCCACGACCCGGCACCGCCACCGATCGCCTATGTCAAGGTCTCGGGCGGCCTGTTCAAGGACATGGCGATCCACGACTTTGACATGGCGCGGTTTCTGCTTGGCGAGGAACCCTCGGAAGTTTTCGCCAGCGCGTCCTGCCTGGTCGATCCGGGCATCGGCGCCGCCGGTGACGTCGATACGGCAAAGACCGTGCTGAAGACGCCGTCGGGCAGGATCTGCGTCATCAGCAATTCGCGCCGGTCCGGTTACGGCTACGACCAGCGGATCGAGGCCTATGGCTCGAAGGGCCTTTTGAAGGCCGACAACGTCCTGGAATCCACGGTTTCGCACTGGGGCGAAAGCGGCCCGGCGCTCGATTCGCTCCAGAACTTCTTTCTCGACCGCTATGCCGAAGCCTACCGCACGGAAATGAACCATTTCGCCGACATTCTTGCCGGCAAGGCCAAGCCCCTTGTCGGCTATGACGATGCCGTCCGCGCCCTGGCCCTGGCCGAAGCCGCCGCGGAATCGGTCGCCTCAGGCCAGGTCGTCAAACTGTAGGGCCGGCGAGAGGACGGCGTTACTTTACCGGTCCGACGCCTTCTTTTGTTGGCGTCACCAGGTTGATGGTGCCGTCCGGATTGTAGGTCATCTCCTCGATGGCGATCGACCGCTTGTGATCGCCGCCGCCCGGCAGCAGCTTGTTGTGGTAGAACAGGAAGGACCGCCCCTTCCGCTCCAGGATAGCCTGGTGATTGGTGCTGATCGGCAGGTAGTCGAGGATGACACCGCGATAGGTATAAGGCCCGATGGGGGAGGTCGAAGTCGCATAGACGATCTGCCCCGGCCATCCGGTCGAGAAGCTGAAATAATAAAGTCCGTTGCGCTTATGCAGGAAGGGCGCCTCGCCATATTTCTTCTTGGGGTCCTCCGCCGGGAAGCCTGTAATCTTCAGATCTTCGATCGGCCCGTCCAGGTGGATCATGTCGCGTTTCAGCTTGACGATCTTGGGGACGCGGGTGCCGAAAAGCATGTAGGCCTGGCCGTCGTCATCGACAAAAACAGCGGGATCGATCGGTTCGGCGCCGACATTGGTATCGCGGGCCTTGTCGACCAGGGCGTCGGACCGCGCGTCCACGTACGGCCCTTCCGGTCTCTTGCTGACGGCCACGCCTATCTTGTCCTGTCCAACCGGGGCATAGAAATAGTATTTGCCGTTACGATAGGCGGCTTCCGGCGCCCAGGCCTTGGCGGTCGGCTTTGCCCATTTGAACACCGTGACCGACAGGAAGGAGCCGTCGTCCGTCCAGTGCGCCATGTCATCCGAACTGAAGAGGCGCCAGTCCGTCGAATCCCAGTCTTTGCCGGAATTGTCCTGGTCATTCGTCGCGTAGACATAGTACCGCCCCTTGAAATAGTGCGGCGACGGATCGGCGTTGAAGCGCGTCGAAATGGGGTTTTCGGCCTGCGCGCCCGGCGCGGACGCCAGCGCAAGGAATGCGGCGGCTGCCGCTGGCAGGCAAAAACCGCTGAAAATGCGAAGCGTCATGGCGAATTCCTCCGTAATTGTCTGACTAAACTACAGGTCACATTTTGATAGGCAAACGAATAAATACCTGAGCACGGGCCTCGAAACCCTACAGCTTGATGATGATGTTGCGCCGATCCATGACGAGACCCAGCAGCCAGCACACCAGCATGTAGGCAATGGCGCAGACCAGAGACCCGAGCGCGCCGGGCAGGACGGCCTGGAACAGGTGAATACCGATCCAGTCGTAAAGGCCAAGACCATCGACCGGAATGAGCTGCAAGGTGGTTACCAGCAGTTCGGAAAACAGGTAGATGACCAGGGGGTTCTTGCCGAAGATTTCGAAGAACCGCGTCCCATCGCTCCGGTTCGCCAGGTCGACATAGCTGATCAGCGCCCCCAGCAGCACCAGGTCGATACCTATGGTCAGCAGGGCGAAGGAACTGGTCCACAGGCGCTTGGCAAGCGGAAAACCGAGGCTCCAGACCAGACTCAGCACGATCGCGGCCGCCCCCCCGATCAGCAGGTTGCGCACCAGCCGGGCCTTGTCCGCGCTGCGCGTGATGTAAAGACCGGCCAGGTAACCGGCGATGACGTTCACAATCGCCGGCAGCGTGCTCAGCAAGCCCTCTGGATCGTAGCCATGCCCCTTCTTGTACATGTGCGGCAGGCCCAGGACGGCCTGGTCCACCAGGGCGCCGGCATTGCCGAGCGGGGTGAGTTCCCGGCCGGGAACGCCAAACGCGAGCAGAATGCCCCAATAGCCAAGCAGAAGGGCGACGCAAAGCGTCACAAGGTATCTGACCGACAGGTAGCGGCAGGCGATGGCGGCTGCGCCATAACACAGGGCGATCCGTTGCAGGACGCCCATGATGCGCGTTTCTCCGATGGGATTGAACGCCCAGCCGCCGCCGGGCAGCGGATGCACGAAGGGATACCAGTACATGAGGTAGCCCAAAAGGAAGATCAGCGCGGTCCGTCTGGCCACCTTGAGCAGATAGTCCCTGTTGGATACGCCCGGGCGCATGGCGAAGCACATGGCGTTGCCCACCGCGAACAGGAAGGACGGAAAGACGGCGTCCGCCAGGGTGAAGCCGAACCATTTGGCGTGCTGCAGGGTCGCGAACGGCTCCGCGCCGGCCCCGGCGGTATTGACGACGATCATGACGCAGACCGTCAGGCCGCGAAACACGTCCAGGGCTTTATTGCGGGCCGGCTTCATCCGCACACCTTCAGAAGCGCCGCCGCATCGGCCAGAGGATCCGAGGGGACATAGCGACTGTAGGCCGTGTCGGCCGTGACCCAGTCATGCTCCCACGCGGTGATCCTGGCCGTGAACGCCGCCTGATCGAAGGGCGTTTTCGCCTCAACCGACCGGCGCAGCTCCGCCAGGAATTGCGTCCAGCGCGGCAGGTAGAAGCCGGCGTACATACCCTGCCAGGCCTTGGACGCATAGTCGTTGAGATTGCCCTTTCCACCCCACACCGACACCTGCGCCTTGGCGTTCGCGACGTAATAGGCGCGCTCCGCCGGCGTGTCCCCGTAGGCGCGCGCGTCGGCGATCCACGTCGCCAGGGTTTCCTGCTGCCCGCCGATCAGCGCATCCACGCCAAGCGCAAGGACCTTGATACGCGAGGCGAGATCGTCTCCACGGGCCAGATCGCCCGCGGCATAGGCCGACACCGCCGCCTGTAGGCAGGCGTCCAGTTCTCCGCTGACGAAGTGGCAGGTCGCGGCGACGACATCGTTCTGGAACAGCGTGGATGCGCCAAACGCCGGCCCCAGGTTCAGCAGCCCTTTGATCGCCTTGCGCAACAGGGCGCGATCGCCGGGCGCGCCCTCAAACTCGGTAACATCAACGGTCGGCCGCTTGAAGAACAGATAGGCTCCCGCCCGGCTTCTCCACCATCGCGGGGTCCAGTAGCGTGTCTTGTAAACGGCCGATGCCAGGTCGCTCCACGCCGCCGTCAGCGCCGGCGAAGACTTTCCGTAGCGCGCCCGCGTATAGCCTGCCAGCCATTGGTGGACCGAGGCTTTTCCTTCATCCCAGGCCAGGTCGTAAAGATATTCATACACGACCGAATTGTTGTGCAGGCCCTCCGGAAAGACGCCGAACCCCTTCAAATTACGGGTTTGCGCATTCTGCTCAAGCGCCGTCACGTCGCGGCGGTAGAAGTCGAGGTCGCCATAGACCGGGTTCGACCCGCCGTAATTGTGGACGTAGCCATAGATCCACGACTTGCCCTTGAAGGCCTCGGCGCGCGTCCAGACGTCCGGATAACGATCGTTGCCGATATCCAGGACCATGAGCCTGTCGTCGGGAACGCGGCTCAGGAAGGCATCGATGGCCTCGCTGGTCCAGAAGGCCTTGTCGGCGCCGAACAGCCAGCCCTGCATCACCCAGACGGCGTCCGGTTGCGCCTGGCGGATCGAATCATAGAGGGCCAAGCCGTAGTCGGCGAGGCGCGCGGCCTTTAGGGCAGGATCGACCTCGGCGGCCGCCTCGGCATTGGCGGTCGCATCGCCGTAGCTGGCCTTGGCGGCATCCGAGCCGTCGGCGGCGACCGGCGGCAGCATCTCGTTGAACGAGTCCGCCAGATAGTATTGCCCGGGCCCGTAGGTCCGGGTGTACAGCGCGATGAAGCGTCCCGCCAGCTTGGCGAACAAGGGATCGGCCGGGTCAAGCCAGTAGGTTTCGTGAAATCCCTCCCAGGCCCGCATCCGATAGATCCGCGCGTCCGGATGCTTCTCGGCGAATGCCTTGGGGACATAGCCCCCGAAGGCCGGCAGGATCGGTGTCATGCCCAGGGCGCGCATCTGCCCGAGAATACGGACCTGCAGGGCGCGTTTCTTTTCGATCCAGGCCTGCGGCAACGGGGCGTCATAACCTTCGATGTTGCCCATGCGCTGCCAGGGCGTGAAGGCCGGCCCCGAGAAGTAGCCTGACAACTCCTCTTCGCTTAAGCCCTGTTCGCGCCAAAGGGCCTGCCAGACGAACTCCTGGCCCTCCATGGCGAGCGGCATGTCGATGCCGTGCAGCGCCATCCAGTCGATTTCACGCTGCCAACGCGCCCATCCCCACCAGGGCGTCGTATAGCCGAAGGTGCAGGTGTTCATATAGACGCGGTGCCCGAAACGGGCCTCGACGCGGCCGCCCGCAGTCTCCGGCCATCGGGCAGGCATCCCCGCGCGGCTTCCTTCCCAACTGACCTGCGCCAGTCCGTTTGATTTGAGGTAGCTGTAGACACCCCGCGTCACGGCAACGGCGCTCGATCCTTCAACCTCCAGCTGCCCGTCCCGCACCGCGACCTTGTACCAGGGCGTCCGGGTTTGTCCCGAAACGACGCGCAAGGAAATGTCCGCCGCACGTTTACCGACCAGCCGCCGCACGACGGCGCCGGCCTCTTGCCCTGCGGCTCTTGCCCAGCCCGGCAGCGTCATCGCACCGGCCAGGCCCGCGAATCCCATGCCCTGGATAATGGCCTGACGCCGCGAGACGGTCTTGGACATGAGCGTTTCCATTTCAAATGTAACCCCTGGAGACCTTGACGCGGGTCACGCAGGTCGGCTTGGGCCAAATTGGCGGGCCAATTTGGCATACGGTATGTCATTGTCACGTTTAGCATGAAAATTCAAAACTATTTTTTTATAGAAAAATTGTGCCAAATCGGCGAAGGTCATATTCAGCATTACGGAACCGGCGGATGCACGGCGGACTGTGACTGTGCCCTGTTACCGGATATCCACCTTGAAAATTGTGGAACCAATTAAATATAGTCGGAATTGATCGTTAAGTCCGCTGCCCGCGGCTACCGGGCTTTCAATCGAGGCAGGACAGAGGCTGATGCCAATCTTGGGAAATAAACTTCTGAACCTCATCGATGCCGACAAGGATGCCCGTCCGTACCAGATCGTCGGCAATGCCTTGCTGGAGCGTATCCGCGCCGGCGAATTCCGCGCCAGCGGAAAACTGCCCCCCGAGCGCGAACTGGCGGAAGCCTATGACGTCGGACGCGCGGTCATTCGTGACGCACTGGTCATGCTCGAGGTCAAGGGACTGATCCAAAGCCGCCAGGGTTCTGGAATCTATATCACTCTGAAAGCCTATGACAGCCAGCCCGCTGTTTCGTCAGGCAAGATGGCCCCGGCGGGCGGACCGCTCGAATTGCTGTCCGCCCGGCAACTGATCGAAAGCCAGATTGCGCGCCAGGCCGCGATCCATGCCACTGAAACGGATATTCAGCGTATCGAGGACGCGTTCGCGCTGCATAATACGGCGCCCGACACACAGCCACGCGACGAGTTGGACCGGGCCTTCCACATCGCCATAGCGCTGGCCACCCAGAATCCGGAACTCGCGGTCGTCGTGGCGCAGCTTTGGGAGCGCCGGCAACATCACACCTTCTGGACCGGTCACAACATACGTCTCAATACGTTTCAGCATTGCGAGCGCTGGGCGGAAGACCACCATCGGATCGTGGAAGGGATACGGCGACACGACGGCGATGCCGCCTATGTCGCCATGTGGCAGCACATTGAAAATGTGAAGCAGTTCTTCATGGGTAACGCGACCCCTCAGGCCGACAGGCGCGGCATGAAGCGTAAATAGCGGTCGCGTTCCAGCTTGCCCTCGGCTTAAACCGGCAGTTCCATGGTGTTCTTGACCTCTTCGAGCACGGCGTAGGTCCGGGTTTCGCGCACGCCGGGCAGGCTGACCAGCACGTCGCCGAGGAACTGGCGGTAGGCGGCCATGTCCTTGACGCGCGCCTTGATCAGGTAGTCGAAGCCGCCAGCGACCATGTGGCATTCGAGGATTTCCGGCTGGCGCTGGACAGAGCGGCCAAACGCTTCGAAGACATCGTCGGTCGTGCGATCGAGCAGGACCTCGACGAAGATCAGCAACGCCCGGTCCAGCTTTTCCGGGTCGAGCACCGCCATGGTGCCGAGGATATAACCATTGGATTTCAGCCGCTTGACGCGATCGAAACAGGCAGCCGGCGAGACGTGCACCGCCTCGGCCAGGGCCTGGTTGGTCATGCGTCCGTCGCGCTGAAGATTACGCAGAATCTTCCGGTCGATCTCGTCTAGCATATGAATATTTTTCCAATTTTACGCATCATAGGCAAATTATCTTCGGGCATCACGCGCAAATTACCAAGGACATTTTCAAAATCGGGCGCATAATCATATAAGTTTCAGGAGATACTTATATGCCCGCATCCGACGCCATCGCGCAGATGAACGCCCTTTATCGTGCGCCCGAAGCCGACGTGCTGGCCGGGCTTTTGCCATCCGCCACGCTGACGGCTGCCGAACGCAATCAGGCGATGGCCCAGGCACGCCTGATCCTGACGGATCTCAAGGCGGCGCAGTCGACCGGCTGGGTCAACCGCTTCCTGCAGGAATACCGCCTGAACACGCAGGAAGGCGTGGCGCTGCTGTCGCTGGCCGAAGCTTACTTACGCGTGCCCGATCCGGAAACCGCCAATCTCCTCATCCGCGACAAGATCACCGATGCCGACTGGCTGGCGCACAAGGCGAAGTCGGAGTCGAAACTGGTCAACACCGCGACCTTCGGCCTGATCCTGACGCGCGCCCTGGTCGGCGAACCCGAACAGGCCGGCACCCTGAAAAAGCTGGTGGCGCGGGTCGGCGAACCTGTCATCCGCCAGGGCGTCGCGGTCGCCATGCGGTTGATGGGCGAGGTTTTCGTCATGGGCCGGACCATCGAAGAAGCGCTCGATGTCGCCGCCAAACCCGAAAACAAGGGCTTTACCGCCTCCTTCGACATGCTGGGCGAATCGGCGCGCACATTTGCAGACGCCGACCGCTATTTTGCCTCCTACGAAGCCGCCATCGATGCGGTGGGCAAGGCCGGCAATACCGGCCATTCGGTCTCGGTCAAGCTGTCGGCCCTGCATCCGCGTTACGAAGTCGCCAATGCCGCCGCCTGCGTGCCTGAGCTGACGGCGCGCATCCGTCACCTGGCCCTGCGCGCGGCGGCGTCGGGCATCGACCTGACCATTGACGCCGAAGAAAGCGAGCGCCTGATCATGTCGCTCAACATCATCGAAGGCGTTCTGCGCGATCCGCTGCTCAAGGCCTGGGACGGGTTTGGCATGGCGGCACAAGCCTACGGAAAAAGGGCCCGTCCGCTGATCGCGTGGGCGCAGGATGTCGGCAAAGCCACCAATCATCGTCTCAAGGTCCGGCTGGTCAAGGGCGCCTATTGGGACGCCGAAATCAAGAAGACCCAGGTCGAAGGCTTGAGCGACTATCCTTTGTTCACGCGCAAGGCGGCGACCGACGTGTCGTACCTGGCCTGTGCGCGCGACATGCTCGACGCCTCGCACATCTATCCGGCCTTTGCC
The DNA here is from genome assembly GCF_017875235.1 of Asticcacaulis solisilvae. Classification (GTDB taxonomy): domain Bacteria; phylum Pseudomonadota; class Alphaproteobacteria; order Caulobacterales; family Caulobacteraceae; genus Asticcacaulis; species Asticcacaulis solisilvae_A. Next base: position 43,097 of record NZ_JAGGMI010000004.1, read on the forward strand.
GGCCATAACGCCCTGACGGTCGCCACGTTGATGACCTGGGCCGGCACCCGCCGCGACTTCGAGTTCCAGCGCCTGCATGGCATGGGCGAAGGCCTGCACGAACGGCTGGTGCGCGATCTGGGCTATAACTGCCGCACCTATGCCCCGGTCGGTGGCCATAAGGACCTGCTGGCCTATCTGGTCCGCCGCCTGCTGGAAAACGGCGCCAATTCGTCCTTCGTCCATCAGTTGGCCGACCCGACGGTTGATGAAGCCACCCTGCTGGCCGATCCGGCCGAACACATCGCCAAGGTCGGTGGCCGCCCGCACCCGGCAATCCCCCTGCCCGCCGATATCTTCCCGAGCCGCAAAAACTCCAAAGGCCTCGATCTCAGCGACCGGGCGACGCTCGACAAGACCCTGGCGGCAGTCACCCAGTCCAAGACCTACGCAGCCTCGGCCCTTGTTTCCGGCAAGCCAGTGCACGGCACGGCGCGCACCGTCACCCGCCCGGCCGATCGCGAGACGTCGATCGGCACCATCATCGAAGCGACACCCGACGACGTCCGTCGCGCTGGCGTGGCCGCGCATGACGCTGCACCCCGCTGGGATGCCACGCCGGTTGAGGACCGCGCTGCCTGCCTGGAACGCCTGGCCGACGCCTTGGAGGCCAACCGGCAGGAACTGATCAACCTCTGTGTCCACGAAGCCGGCAAGACCCTGGGCGATGCTGTCGCCGAAATCCGCGAAGCCGTCGATTTCTGCCGCTACTACGCCGTCAATGCCCGCACACAATTCGCGCCCGAAATCCTGCCCGGGCCGACGGGCGAATATAACGAGACGCGCCTGACCGGTCGCGGCGTCTTTGCCTGCATCGCGCCGTGGAACTTTCCGCTGGCCATCTTCCTGGGCCAGGTCGCGGCAGCGCTCGTCAGCGGCAATGCCGTCCTGGCCAAGCCGGCGCCGCAGACGCCTTTGATCGCCTACCGCGCCGTGCAAATGGCGCACGAGGCCGGCATTCCGGCTGATGTGCTGCACTTCCTGCCCGGCGGCCCCGATGTCGGCGCGGCACTCACCCGCGCCAAGGAAGTCTCAGGCGTCGCCTTTACCGGCTCGACCGCGACGGCGCGCACCATTGCGCGCTCCCTGCTGGAAGACGACAGCCGCCCCATCGTGCCGCTGATTGCCGAAACCGGCGGGCTCAATGCCATGATCGTCGATTCGACTGCCCTGCCCGAACAGGTCGTCAATGATGTCATCACCTCGGCCTTCCGCTCGGCCGGTCAGCGCTGTTCGGCCCTGCGCCTCCTGATCGTCCAGGAAGACGTCGCCGACACCATATTGCACATGCTGAAAGGTGGCATGGATACCCTGATCCTGGGCGATCCGGCCGACGCCCGCACCGATGTCGGCCCGGTCATCGACGAAGCCGCCCGTGATAAGCTCATGGCCTATCGCGACAGCATAAAATCGCAATGGGTGCACACGGTCGCGGCGCCCGCCACCGGCCTGTTCGTGCCGCCGACCCTGATTCGTCTTAAGCGCATCGAGGACCTCAAACAGGAATGGTTCGGGCCAGTACTGCATGTGGTCACCTGGAAGGCCGGCGAACTGGAGGACGTCGTCTCCCGTATCAATGCCAGCGGCTACGGCCTGACCATGGGCCTGCATTCGCGCGTGGCGGAAACGGCCGACCGCGTCAAGGCCATGGCAAAAGTGGGCAATCTCTACGTCAACCGCTCGATGATCGGCGCGGTCGTCGGCTCCCAACCCTTCGGCGGCGAAGGCCTGTCGGGCACAGGGCCCAAGGCCGGCGGCGCGCATTATCTGCTGCGCTATGCCGGCGAGCGGACCGTGTCGATCGACACGACCTCGGCTGGCGGCAATGCCAGCCTGCTGTCGTTGGGCGAAGCGGACGTATAGAGTTGACGGACGTGTTTCATAAGGAGGCGCACATCGTCAGCATGGACGCCGTCGCGCGCCATCAACAGGATGATCGCATCCTCATTGAGGATGTCATCCAGGGTGGGCTCCTTGAAAAACATCATTGTCGTCTCCTGCGGATGTCTCCGGCAAACCCATACATATCGCAATTGAGAATTATTCGCAAATATAAATGAATTTGTCGGGTGATTAATCGTTTGCACGCGCCACACGTCACAAAACCGACATCCGGATCGCAAAAGACCTACACACAACAGGGTCATTTAGACGCCTTTCCAAGATTCAAGGAGGGGCTCGGTGTCCGATATCCATCTCACGGGCCGTCACGATGACGGCAATGTCCAGCTCAACACATCGGCCAATCCGAGCCTGAGCGACATCATCGAACAACGCGCATCACGCCGCCAGATCCTGGGCGGCATGGCGTCGGTTGCCGCCCTGTTCGGCCTGAGCGCCTGCGGCAACGGCGATGATGACACCTCTTCGGCGCTGATCTCGGCCGGCTCCTCGGGCGCCACGACCTCGGGCCGCGTCGTCACCCTGAACGGCAATGCGACGGCCGGCGCCACCGGAATGATGTGGACCCAGGTGTCCGGCCCGGCCGTGACCTTGACGGGTACCGGTGCGACGGCGACCTTCATCGCCCCGTCGGTCGATACGGCCTCGGACGTCGTCTTTGCCTTTTCCGCGACCTCGCGCAACCTGCCGCTGGTCCAGAACACCACCGTCAAGGTCAGCCCGGCCGAGCTCGGCTTCACTGCCGTCGCCAAGCACAAGAACGACGTCGTTACCGTACCCGCCGGCTATACGGTCTCGGTGCTTTACCGCATGGGCGACCCAATCCTGTCCGGCGTCGCCGCCTACACTAATGACGGCAGCGACACCAACTTCGCCGGCCGCGCCGGCGACCACCACGACGGCATGGCCTATTTCGGCCTGGCCGCCGCCGGCAGCGATCGCGACGACAACAGCTCGACGCGCGGCCTGCTGGCCATGAACCACGAAAACATCACCGCCCCCTACCTGCATGTCAGCGGCGTCACGGCCGGCGCCGCCCGCGTCGAGGCCGAGGCGCTCAAGGAAATCGAAGCCCACGGCGTCAGCGTCGTCGAAATAACGCGCGGAACCTCCGCCTGGTCCTACGTCCAGGGCTCCAGCTTCAACCGCCGTGTCACGCCATTTACACCCACGGCCATCAATGGCCCGGCGCGCGGCGACGCCCAGCTCAAAACCGCTTATTCGACCGATGGCACGGCCGGCCGCGGCACGATCAACAACTGCGCCAACGGCTATGCGCCGTGGGGCACCTACCTGACCTGCGAAGAAAACTGGGCCGGCTATTTCCGCCGCGGCGCCGGCGACAATGCCAACCGCTCCACCAAGGCCATCACGGCGCTGAACCGTTATGGCGTTTCTCAGGGCGCCGGCGGCGCCAACAACTGGGCCAGCGTGACCGCCGCAAATCCGGCTGACCAGTGGAAGTTTTCCAAGTGGAACACCACGGTCAATACGGCTGCCGCCGCCGATGGGTCGGGCGATTACCGCAACGAAGCCAATCAGTACGGCTGGGTCGTCGAAATCGATCCGTATAATCCGGCCTCGACACCGCGCAAGCGCACGGCTTTGGGCCGCATGGGCCATGAAGGCGCCTGGCCGTCGAACTTCGTTTCGGGCCGCAAGCCGGTCTTCTACATGGGCGACGATTCGCGCGGCGAATATTTCTACAAGTTCGTTTCGGCCACAGCCTGGAACCCGGCCGACGCCAACACGGCCGACCGCCTGGCGATCGGCGACAAATATCTCGACGCGGGCACGCTTTACGTCGCGCGCTTCGACGCCACGGGTCAGGGCGTGTGGCTGCCGCTGGTCTTTGGCACCGCGCCGCTGACCGCCGGCAATGCGACCTATCCGTTCGCCAACCAGGCGGACGTGCTGATCAACACCCGTCTGGCCGCCGACGCGGTGGGCGCCACCAAGATGGACCGTCCCGAATGGGCGGCGGTCAACCCGGCCAATGGCGAGGTCTACCTGACCCTGACCAACAACAATGCCTCCAACCGCCCGCTCAATGGCACCAATGCCGCCAATCCGCGCCACTACAATGATCCGGTGGGGGCGACCAATAACTTCGGCAATCCGAACGGCCACATCATCCGCCTGAAGGAAACCGGCGACAACCCGGAAGCCACCACCTTCCAGTGGGACATCTACCTGTTCGGCGCCGGTTCGGACCTGGATGCGGCCAATATCAACATCTCGGGCCTCACCGCCGACAACGACTTCTCGAGCCCCGACGGCCTGTGGTTCTCGCGCGCCAGCAACCCCGCGGGCAAGGTCAATCCGCTGCTGTGGATCCAGACCGACGACGGCGCCTATACCGACACCACTAACTGCATGATGCTGGCCGCCATGCCGGGCACGGTAGGCGACGGCGCGGCGCGCACCATCACCAATACCGGCACGGGCGGCGCCACGGCGACACAATCGACCTTCATCGGCAAGGCGCCCGGCTTGCAACTCCGCCGCTTCCTGGTTGGCCCGAAAGAGTGCGAAATCACCGGCATCGATTCGACGCCGGACGGCCGCACCCTGTTCGTCAATATCCAGCATCCGGGCGAACTCGGCTCGCCGGCCACACCATCGTCCAACTGGCCGGCCAACCAGTCGGGCGCGGCCTCAACCGCCCGGCCACGTTCGGCGACCATCGTCATCACCAAGGATGATGGCGGGGTCGTCGCGCTTTAACACCACAAAGCCTTTTGAAGCTTAGGAAGAGCGGGTCCATCGAGCCCGCTCTTTTTCATTGGAAAATTCCGTTTACTTCGGTGCGAAAAATTTCTGCTTGACAGATATGCATCACCGGGATCATAACAACGCATGTTAGCGCTACCAAACGACGCTGACGGGTAAGAAACGCCACACACCGACCTTTTGTGCCAGTAATCACATTACGATATAAAATAATTCGGATCTCATAAATCCGGACTGCGATGTACTGCGCCCAAAAGACAAAAATAAAAAGGGCCACGAACCATGTATATGGGGATCGATGTCGGAACATCCGGCATCAAGGTTGTTATCATTGATGACGCCGGCACTGTCATAAGTGAAGCCCGCGCAGACCTGAGCGTTTCGCGCCCTAAGCCGCTGTGGTCGGAACAGGACCCATCCGACTGGTGGGCCGCGACCAACAAGGCCGTCAGCCTCCTCGATTCAGGCGCGCGCGCCAAGGTCCGCGCCGTCGGACTGTCGGGCCAGATGCACGGCGCCGTCCTGCTGAACAAGGCCCGCAAGGTTATCCGCCCCGCCATCCTGTGGAACGACGGCCGCTCGGGTGCCGAATGCGAGGAACTGCTGCGCCGCGAATCGCGCGCCCACGAACTGACCGGCAACCTGATCATGCCGGGCTTTACGGCGCCCAAGCTTTTGTGGGTCAAGGGCAATGAGCCTGCCGTCTGGGATGAGGTCGACCTCGTCCTGCTGCCCAAGGACTATATCCGCCTGCGCATGACCGGCGAGGCCGCCACCGATCTGTCGGACGCGTCGGGGACGCTGTGGGTCGACGTCGCCAAGCGCAAATGGTCGGACGAGATGCTGGCCGCGTGCGACCTCGAAACTGACCACATGCCGTGGCTCTACGAAGGCAATGCCGCGACCGGGATCCTGCGCGACGAACTGGCCGAGGCCTGGGGCATGGCGCGCGTGCCGGTCTGCGCGGGCGGCGGTGACAATGCCGCGGGCGCCGTCGGTGTCGGCGTCATCGACGACGGCGACGCCTTGCTGTCGCTCGGCACGTCGGGGGTTCTGTTTGCCGCGACGCGCGAATTCCGCCCCAATGTCGCCGGCACGGTCCATGCTTTCTGCCATGCCGTGCCCGAACGCTGGCACCAGATGTCGGTCATGCTCAATGCCGCTTCGTGCATCGACTGGGTTGTAGCCGCGACCAATGCGGCATCGGTCGGCGGTGTGCTGGCTGACCTGGAAGCCTCTGGCCGCACCGATACGACCGAACTCTTCCTGCCATACCTGACGGGCGAGCGGACGCCGCACAACAACCCGCACGCCAAGGGCGTCTTCTTTGGCATGACGGCCGCAACCGACAGCCTGGCCCTGACGCTGTCGACGCTGCAAGGCGTGGCACTGGCCCTGGCGGACGGCATGGACGTCCTGACCGACGCCGGCACGCACTTCGACAGCATCACCGTCATCGGCGGCGGGGCGCGCTCGGGCTACTGGGGCAAGATCCTGGCCTCGACGCTCAACAAGCCGCTGATCTACCGCACCGGCGCCGACCTTGGCCCGTCCTACGGCGCCGCCCGCCTGGCGCGTCTCAGCATCGGCGACGGCGACGTCGCCTCGGTCTGCACCGCTCCGCCGATCGAGCACGTGGTCGAACCCGACCGCCGCCTGTCGGACGTCATGGCCGCCAAGCGCCCGACTTTCAAAGCCCTGTACCAAGCCCTCAAGCCTCTCTTCTGAAATTCCAAAAACGGGAAACGACCATGCCGACCTATTTTGACGCCATTCCGAAAATCGCCTTTGAAGGCCCCGCCTCCAAGAACCCGCTGGCTTTCAAATACTACGACCCGAAGAAGGTCGTGCTGGGCAAGACGATGGCCGAGCACCTGCGCATCGCCGTTTGCTACTGGCACTCCTTTGCGTGGCCCGGCAATGACATCTTCGGCGCCGGCACCTTCGATCGCCCATGGAAGCCGGGTGTCCCGATGACCAAGGCCGCGGCCGAACAACGCGCCGAAAACGCCTTTGCCTTCTTCGAGCGCCTTGGCGCGCCCTTCTACTGCTTCCACGATGTCGATGCCATGGCCGACGGACCGACCCCAGCCGAATATAAGTCGAACCTGGCGCACATCACTGACATTCTGGCCGAACACCAGGAACGCTCGGGCGTGAAGCTTCTGTGGGGCACCGCCAACCTGTTCTCGCACCCGCGTTACATGGCCGGTGGCGCTACCAATCCCGATCCGGACGTGGTTGCCTGGGCCTCGCTGCAGGTCCGCGAAATGCTGGAAACGACGCACAAGCTGGGCGGCGTCAACTACGTCCTTTGGGGCGGCCGCGAAGGCTACGACACCATCCTCAACACCAACCTCAAGCAGGAGCTGGACCAGCTCGGCCGCTTCGTCAGCATGGTCGTCGAACACAAGCACAAGATCGGCTTCAATGGCACCATCCTGATCGAGCCGAAGCCGCATGAGCCGACCAAGCACCAGTACGACCGCGACACCGCGACCGTCTTCGGCTTCCTGAAGAACTACGGCCTGGAAAACGAAGTGAAGGTCAATATCGAAGCCAACCACGCCACCTTGGCCGGCAACAGCTTCGAACACGAAATCGCTACCGCCGTGGCGCTCGGCATCATGGGCTCGATCGACATCAATCGCGGCGACGCCCAGAACGGCTGGGATACCGACCAGTTCCCGAACAACGTCATGGAAATCACCCAGGCCATCTATGAGTTGCTGCAAGGTGGCGGCTTCACGACGGGCGGCTTCAACTTCGACTCCAAGGTCCGCCGTCAGTCCGTCGATGCCGAAGACATGTTCTACGCACACATCGGCGGCATGGACGTTCTGGCGCGCGGCCTGCTGGGCGCCGCCAAGCTGATCGAAGACGGTGAACTGAAGAGCTTCACCGAGCAGCGCTATGCTGGCTGGAAACAGGGCATGGGCCAGAAGATGCTGGCGGGTACCGCCTCGCTGGCCGACATGGCCGACCACGCGGTTGCCGCCAACCTGTCGCCGGTCGGCAAGTCCGGTCGTCAGGAGTACCTCGAGAATATCGTCAACAACGCCTGCTGATACAGGCGTGAACACGTCCTCCTGGGAGGCAACCCGTTCCTGCCCTTCCAGATCCTTGCCCCTTGCCATCCCTTGGCAAGGGGCTTTTTTATGATCGAAACCTTATGGCGCAAGGGTCAGAATGAAATTCACCATTCCGATTTTCTGGAAATCAGGAGTTTCGTCATGACCGATACACCCGTCAAGCAAGACCCAAAGCCGCTCGATATCGAGGATAATCAACCGAACGATCCGGCTGAAGGTCCGCGCGACGATGACAAGAACAAGACCGGCAACAAGGTCCCGAGCACACACGTGCCTGACACGCGCGCTTTTGATCTATAAGCCCGGCGGCAGCAGGGTTTCCAGCACGGGCAATTGATCGGCCTCTTGCGCCGGCTTGTCCCAGCGGATGCGATTAATGCGTGGAAAGCGTAGGGCATAGCCCGACTTGTGCCGCGACGAGCGTTGGACGGCATCGAAAGCGACCTCAAAGACCAGTTCCTTTCGCACCTCACGTACGGGCCCGAAAGCTTGCAGCGTATTGTGGCGTACCCATTTGTCGAGTTCCTTCAGCTCGGCATCGGTAAAGCCGAAATAGGCCTTGCCGATCGGCAGCAGCTGGTTGCCGCTCCAAAGGCCGAAAGTGAAGTCGGAATAGAAACTCGACCGCTTGCCCGATCCGCGTTGGGCGTACATCAGGACGGCATCGACCAGTTTCGGATTGATCTTCCACTTGTACCATGGTCCCGTCGGGCGTCCGGCGACGTAAGCGCTGTCGCGGCGCTTCAGCATCAGGCCTTCGATGACCGAGGCATTGTCGACGCTGCCGCGCAAATCCTCCAGTTCGGAAAAGGCCGTGTAGGGCAATTCAGGAGACAGGCGGATGCCGGCCGGCTGATAGTGATCTAGCGCATTGGCCAGCAGCGTGCGCCGTTCGGTGTAGGTTTGCGGCCGGACATCCTCGCCCTCCAGCATCAGCACGTCGTAGGCGATGATGCCGGCGGGATAGTCAGCCATATGTTTCGCCGAGGGGCTCTTGCGGCCAAGGCGTTGCTGCAGGTCGTTGAAGCTGCCGACCTCATCGCCGCGCTGGACCAGCAGTTCGCCATCGAGCACGGCATGGAAGTTCAGATGCTCGAGCACATCAGGAAAAGAGCCAGAAATGTCGTCGCCGGTGCGGGTGAACAGCGCCCGGCCGATACCGGAATGGACGACCTGGACGCGGATACCGTCATACTTCCATTCGGCGGCATAGCGATCGGGCGTGATCAGGCCATAGTCCTTTTCCTCAAGCGCATGGGCCAGCATGACGGGGGTAAAGGTCAGTTTCTCGATGACCACCGGCGCTTCTGCGCGGCCTTCCAGCCAGGCGAACAAAGGCTCATAGGGCGGATCGACGCCGTGCCACAGGGTCTCGACCGTTTCGACCGGCTGGTTGCCATACCTGGCCAGGACCTGTTTCAGCAGCCGCGCCGAGACGCCGATGCGCAAACTGCCGGTGCCGATCTTAAGCAGTGCCCAACGTTCGGGCGAGGTCATGCGGTCGAGCAGTCCTGCGACATAGTCGGGCAGTTGGGCCTTGGGGGTATGGCGCAGGGCATCAACGACATCTGAGAGCGACGGCAGGTCCTCTTCGGATGGCACACCGGGCCATAGATGGGCGACGGTTTCGGATAGCTCGCCGACATAGTCGTGGCTCATGGCCCACAGGTTCGGGTCGGTGCGCGCCCGGATCAGCTCCAGCACCATGCCGCGTTTGAAATTCGGCAACGACAGGGAGTCACCGATGATCGCCACGGCATAACCGCGATCCGGGTCGGGCGTCTCGCGAAAATAGTCGAGCAGCAGGCGTTCCTTGCCGAGCGTCGAATGTTCGTAATAGAGGCGTTCCAAGAGGCGCGAAAAGGCTTTCATGCAGTGCCTCCGGCATCGGTCATTAGCCCCTCACCCAGCCTGGCAAGCCAGGCCACCCTCTCCCCGTAAACGGGGAGAGGAAAAGTTAAGTCCCCTCTCCCTGCTTTGCCTGCCGGCGAGGCCGGGGAGAGGGCTGGGGTGAGGGGCAAGCCGTCAGCGTCACGAGTCATTCACTATCATCCTCATACCCCAGCAGATGAAGCGCCTGCGCCTTCAACCCCATTTCGTGCGCCGCATAGACCAGGGCGTCGTCGCGGCCGTGCGTCACCCAAACCTCAGGCGCACCGACATCCTTTAAGGTTTCCAGAAGTTCGTCCCAGTCGGCATGGTCTGAAATCACCAAGGGCAACTCGACACCCTTCTGCTTGGCGCGCGCCCGGATGCGCATCCAGCCGGAAGCCGCCGCCGTCAGCACCTCCGGCAGTTTTCGCGACCAGCGATCCTTCAAGGCCGACGGCGGGCACAGGACCACCCTGCCCGCCAGCGTCTTCGCGTTCTCAGGCGTCACCACGTCCCAAGGCCCAAGCGCCACGCCCAACTGCTCATAGAGCTCGCACAGCCTGACCATGGCGCCATGCAGATAGATGGTCTCCGCATAGCCCGCCTGGCGCAGCGCCACCATCAGCCGCTGGCATTTGCCGAGCGCATAGACGCCGATCAGATGGCAACGGTCGGGAAACTGCTCCAGCGAGACCAGCAGGCGCGCGATCTCGTCCTCCAGGGGCGGATGACGAAATACCGGCAGAGCAAAGGTTGCCTCGGTGACAAAGACATCGCACGGCACTGGCTCGAACGGCTCACAGGTCGGATCGAAGCGGCGCTTATAATCCCCCGAAAAGACGATGCTGGCGCCGTCATAGTCCAGCTTGGCCTGCGCGCTGCCCAATATGTGCCCGGCCGGATGCAAACTGACCTTCACGCCGTTGATCTCCAGCGCCTGCCCGTAGGGCATGGGGTGTTCGGCGCCGTTGAAATGGTCATCGCCATAGCGGCTGCGCATGATGGCCAGGGTTTTCGGCGTGGCAAAGACATGGCCGTGGCCTGAGCGGGCGTGGTCGGCGTGGCCATGGGTGACGACGGCCACCTCGACCGGATGCATCGGGTCGATATAAAAGTCGCCGGCGCGGCAATAGACGCCTTCTTTGCGGACCTCGATCCATTCGCGGGGATGGCTCATTGTACCCTTATATTCCGACGCCATATACTTTTGGCATGGCCAGGATTCCGTCAGCTTTTCAGCAGTGGTTCGATCAACAGGGCTGGACCATCCTGCCGCACCAGACGGAGATGGCGGCGCGCTACCAGGCCGGGCGCTCGACGCTTCTGACGGCGCCGACCGGCACCGGCAAGACGCTGGCGGGATTCCTGGGTTCGCTGATCGACATTACCGAAAGCGGCGGCAGCAAGGGCCTGCACACCCTCTACATATCCCCGCTCAAGGCGTTAAATTACGATATCGAACGCAATGTGCTGGCGATCATCGAGGCGTTAAGCCTGCCTGTCCGGGTCGAGAGCCGCACCGGCGACACGACGCAATATCGCCGCCAGCGCCAGCGCGCCAAGCCGCCCGACATCCTGCTGACGACGCCGGAATCGCTGATGCTGCTGCTGACCTATCCGGACGCGGCTGAGATGTTCGGCAAGATCAAGGCCGTCGTCATCGATGAGATCCACCAGGTGGCGGCGTCCAAGCGCGGCGACCTGATCGCGCTCGCCCTGGCGCAACTCGAGGTCTACAGCCCTAAATATCGCCGCATCGGCCTGTCGGCGACGGTGGCCGATCCTGAGGTCTTCTGCAAATGGCTCGGGCCAACAGGTGCGCCCACAGAGCATCTCGACAGCCCTGCTGGCAAACCACCCAAGGTCGCCATCCTCAAGACCAAGGCCGTGGTCCCCTACAGCGGCTTCATAGCGCAATATGCCGTGCCTGAAATCGTGGCGGAAATCGCGAAAGCCAGGACCACAATCGTCTTCGTCAATACCCGCCACCAGGCTGAACTGCTGTTTCAATTCCTGTGGGAGGCCAATACCGACAGCCTGCCCATCGCCATCTATCACGCCTCGCTGACGCGTGAGATGCGGCTGAAGACCTTGGGTATGATGGCCGATGGCAAGATCCGGGCGCTGGTCGCTACGTCCGCCATCGAACTGGGTATCGACTGGGGCGATGTCGACGTCGTCATCCAGGTCGGCGCACCCAAGGGCGTGTCGCGGCTGCTGCAACGGATCGGCCGGTCAAACCACAAGGTCAATGTGCCGTCGAAGGCCTTTCTGGTCCCCGCCAACCGCTTCGAGGTTCTGGAATGCGAAGCGGCGATCACCGCCATAGCCGAGCGCCACTTGGACGGCGACCTGCCTCTGCCAGGCAGCCAGGACGTCGCCATTCAGTTCATCATGACGGCGGCGTGCAGCGCGCCCGTCACGCCCGATGACCTGTATAATATCATTCGGACGTCGTGGTCGTACCGCCATGTGACGCGCGAAGCCTTCCAGGCCCTGTTCCAGTTCGTCATCGATGGTGGCTATGTGCTGCGCAACTACGACCGGTGGCACCGCCTGGTCCAGAACGACGACGGCGCCTGGGTCGCGGCGTCAAAAGCCGTCATCCAGCGCCACCGCCAGAATATCGGCGTCATCATCGAAGCCGGCAAGCTGAAGGTCCGCAAGCGTCACGGCCGCGGCGGCAAGGTCCTGGGCACGATCGAAGAACAGTTCGGCCAGTCCATGCGGCCCGGCGACACCTTCTACTTTGCCGGCGAGGTCCTTGCCTTTGAACGCATCTACGACATGACACTGGAAGCCCGGGCCAGCGCCGCCAGCGAGCCGCTTGTACCGACCTATTCCGGCGGTCAGATGCCGCTGTCGACCTTCCTGGCCGATGGCGTCCGGCGCCTGCTTCAGGACGACCGTGCGCTCGACGCCCTGCCGAAACAGGTGCGCGCCTGGCTGGCCCTGCAGGCGCGCTTCTCGGTCCTGCCCGACCGCAAACACCTGCTGGTCGAGGCCTTTCCGCGCGGCAAACTGCATGCCTTCGTCGTCTATACCTTCGAGGGCCGCCGCGCCAACCAGACGCTCGGCATGCTGATCAGCCGGCGGATGGAACGGCGCGGCCTGCATCCTTTGAGCTTCACCTTGACCGACTACGGCCTCGCGATCAACAGCGTCGAGCCAGTCACGGCCGATATCGTCCATGACCTCCTTTCGGCTGACATTCTTTCGGATGAACTGGAAGAATGGCTGGCGGAATCGCCGATGCTGAAGCGATCCTTCCGTAGGGTTGCCACCATTGCCGGCATTGTCGAGCAGAACAGCAATTCCGCGCGCAAGACGTTAAAGCAGGTGACATTTTCGACCGATCTGATCTACGACGTCCTGCGTAAATATGATCCTGACCACGTGCTGTTAAGCCTCGCCCGCGCCGATGCCATGCGCGAACTGCTCGACCTCGACCGTCTGACCGAAATGATTCTTAATTTCCAGAACCATATCATCTTCCAGGACCTGCCGCGCCCGTCCCCCCTGTCGCTGCCGGTCATCCTGGACGTGCGCACCGAGCGGCTGCCCGGCGGGGGCATGGAGGCGCTGCTGGCGCTGGAAGACGTGGAGGCGACGGCCGACCGCATGATCGAGGAGGTCGAGCATGGCCTCATGGTCTGACATTGTCTTTGCCGGCCATGAGATGGTGCTCGATGCGGGCCTGGCGCTCTATTGGCCCGCCAAGGATGCCCTTGTCGTATCGGACCTGCACCTGGAAAAGTCGACCTACCTTGCGCAATTCGGCTCGGCGGTGGCGCCTTACGACACGCACGACACTTTGCTGCGGCTCCAAGCGCTGGTGACGCGCTATCGGCCGAAAACGCTGATTCTGCTCGGCGACAGCTTTCACGACCATAAGGCCTGGCAGAGACTGGAGCACGGCGCCCGGTCGCAACTGCTCGATATCTGCGGCTCGGTCGAGGCCTGCCACCTGGTCGAAGGCAATCACGATGTCGGCCTGGTGAAGGATGGGAGATTAAGCTTCTGCGACGATGTGATGATCGACGGCGTGACATTCCGCCACGAGCCCGAAGGCTCCGATCGGCAGGTTATTGGTCCGCAGATCATCGGCCATTTCCACCCCAAGCTGGTCACCCACCTGCGTGGTCATCGCGTTGCCGGCAAATGCTTTGCCGTCAACCGCGACATGCTGATCATGCCGGCGTTTGGCAGCTTCACCGGCGGGCTCGACCTGACGCACGTTGCGTTCACAGCGCTCGCGGGCAATGATCCTTTCCAGCCGTATCTGGTCGTCGGCAATACCGTCGCCGCCCGGCCGAAAACCATATATTCCGCATAGACGGTTTATCCGGCAACGCCCGATTGCTCATATCGAATTTATCGGAAGCGATCGATTTTAAGGCATGCATGATACCGGGGTGCTGCCGTGTCCGAGAAAAAAACACCGTTCCGCGTAACGCAACTGGTCGTCGGCATGGCGCTTCTGTGTGGTGTCGCCGCGCTGCGCCACCACCGCGATGCGCTGGATGAAGCGGCGACGCCCGCTCACCGGCCGGTAACGATCAGCGCGCTGATCGACATTATCAAACAGACCTGGCAGGAATGGAACGACGACGAAGCCCCGCGCCTGGGCGCCGCACTCGCCTTCTACAGCGTCCTGTCGATCGGGCCGCTCCTGCTGGTGTCGATCTGGGGCGCGGGCCTTATTTTTGGCGAAGACAATGCCAGCCGCTATATTCTCGATGAGATGCGCGGCATGTTGGGCGCCGACGGCGCCAAGGCTATCGAAGATATCCTGCTGCACACCCACAATGAAGCGGGCGGCGTACTGACTGCCATTATCGGTCTTGGCACGCTGATATTCTCGGCGACGGGCTTCTTCGATCAGTTGCAAAGCACGCTCAACCTGATCTGGAACGTCCCGAAGCAGAAGACCGACCTCAAGGACTATATCTTCAAGCGCCTCCTGTCGTTCAGCATGGTCATCGGCATCGGCGTCCTGCTGCTGTTCTCGCTGATCGTCTCCGCGGCCCTGACCGCCCTGACGAACATGCTGGGCGACGCGACGCCCGCCATCCTGCTGCAGGGCGTCAACATCGTCCTGTCCTTCGCGATCACGACCTTCCTGTTCGCCATCGCCTTTAACGTCCTGCCGGACATCCACATCAAATGGCGCGATGTCTGGGTGGGCGCCGCGCTTACGGCGCTGCTGTTTACGGTCGGCAAGTCCCTGATCGGGCTCTATCTCGGCCACAGCAATATCGGCACGTCCTATGGTACGGCCGGGTCGATGATCATTCTTCTGGTATGGATCTACTATTCCGCTCAGATCATCTTCTTCGGCGCCGAGTTCACCCAGGTCTATACACGCTATCGCAATCCCGGCTGGCAGCCGGTCTCAGACATCGGCGGCCTGAAGCGCGGCCGCGTCACTGCCGCCGACAACCGCCTGTTCGCCTGAAGCCGCTTCGAGATGCGCGGCGCGTTCAGTGGCGCGTTCCGCCGCCCGGGCGCGCGCGGCCTCGACCAGGGCCTTGAACAGGTCGCGGAAGGCTTTTCGGTAGATCATCAGTTCGGGATGGAATTGCACGCCGATCCAGAAGCGACGCGTCGGATCCTCGACCGCCTGGACGATGCCGTTAGGCTCACGTGCGACGACGCGCAGGCCAGCGCCGACGCGCTCGATGGCCTGCTTGTGGATGGCGTTAACGCAGACCCGCCCCGCCCCGATGATTTCGGCCAGGTGAGAGCCTTTGCGCACATCGATCGGCTTGCGCAGAAACAGCGGATCGATCAGGCCGTCGGACGACACGACCTTGTCATAGCCGGTCAGGTCGTTATGCAGCGTGCCGCCGGCGAAGACGTTCAGCATCTGCGCGCCGCGGCAAACGCCCAGCGCCGGCAGGTCGTGCCGCCGCGCCGTGGCCGCCCACGACGCCTCCATGTCGCCGCGCGCCAGGTCGTAGCGATAGCCGGGCTTAGGCGTGCCTTCATAGTGTTTGGGATAGACGTCGGAGCCGCCGCCGAAGATCAGGCCGTCGATGGTCTGCGGATCGCGTGGCGCCTTGGCCGTCACCTTGACCGGATAGCCGCCGGCCAGCCAGACCGCCAGCTTCATCGCCCACCAGGCCCACAGGTCGCCGCGCACCGGTTTGGTGATGCCGATAAACGGCCGCTTGCGCGGCTGAACGGCAGGCACGAGTTCGACCGGCGCTTCATCCGCCTTATACGTGATTTCCGGCGGCAGTTTGCGGTGGCGAACCAGATGGCTGAGGATGAACAGGGCGCCTAGTCCCACCAGCGGGTCCTTGTCGCTGAGCTCGGACGGGGCGTCGCGATTGCGCGACACGGCCTGGTTTATAGCGTCAAGCGCATCCTTGGCGGAAGCCGTCGCCCCCAGGGCGGAAACGGCCGCTTCCATGGCGCGCGCCACCTTACCCGTGGCAAGGTTTTCTTTCGCCCGCCGCCAGGCATCGGCGGCCGCGCCCAGGTGCGGGTCGGACGCTGCGACCTCTTCCAGCGTCGCCAGCAGCCACACCGCTGGCGTTTTGGTGACGACGCCGACCTGCGGTTCAGGTTCCTCAAAGCGCTTACCGATGGTCTGCAGATAGAGCAGCCACGGGAAGTCGACACCGGTTTCGATCGAATGAAAGATGCCGGCCCAGAAACGGGCATTGACCTCGATCACCTGCGGGACGTGATCGGCCTCACCATCCCAGCGGAAGTCAATCTCGCATACTCCGTTCCACCTGGTCTCAAGCATCAGGCGCGCCACGGCGTCGCGGAATGGCTCCGCATCGACCGACTCGCGGATGGCGCCGGCGCCCGCCTTGCGGGGATAGGTGGCGATGTTCTTGTACGCCATCATGGCTTCGATGACGCCATCGCGCGCCAGGACGCCGACGCAATAATCCTCGCCGCCGGCATAGGTCTGGATCAGAGGCGGCGGCTCGAAGCCGAGCGCTTCGGTCTGTTCGCGCAGGTCTTCCGGCGTGTGGGCGATGGAGACCCCTCGCCCGCCAACGCCCGTCACCGGCTTGACGACCAGGGGCAGATGGCTTTCCAGCGCCGAGACCTCTTCAAGATTGCGCGGTGAAAAGCCGCGCGGCGCCGGCAGGTCGATGCGCGCCGCCAGGTCCGACAGCCGGTCCTTGGGGTTGACCATGTCGAGGCTGGCCACCGACGGCGCCGAGACCTTGATCAACGGCTCGAAGCGTTCGCGATGGCGCGCGATTAGTTCGATATCGCGGAAGGCCGGCATAAGGACATAGGGGATGCCGTCGCCCGGCGCGTAGGTTCTAACCGCCGCTTCCAGGTCGTCGAGAAACTCCGCCGGGCGCGTTTCCCAGGGTGCGACGACAAAGGTTTCGCGCACATGTTTCGAAAACGTGAGAACCGTCATCGACACGTCGTCGCAACCGATGACCTCTATGCCCTGCCGCGCCAGGGACCGGGCGATGACCAGGGCCATCAGGCTGCGGCCATAGGTCAGGATAACCCGCCCGGCGGGTTTGACAGTCGCCTGAGCGTTCCCGTCGTTACGCTTCCCCAAAATATTCAACGTCTGCACACCCGGCTGAACAACAGGATATTTACCTTATAATTACTGTATCTTATGCCAATTCTTAAGCGGATAGGTTATAAAATTTCCATGCCGGTCTCTGCGTGCCGGCGCAGCTTGCAGATAGGTCGCCGTGAACAGGCCGCCAATAACCAAAGCCGTTGTGATTGTCCTGCTGGTCCTGGCGGTGCTCGGCGGCGTTGCGCTGGCATGGAGCACCGATGACGGCTTCGGTATGGTCAAGGGCATCCTGGTGATGCTGGATGACCTCGCCAACCGCCACCCGGTCGTCAGCGCTGTCCTGTTTCTGGCCGCTCACGTCACGATCGCGGCCTTGTGGCTGCCTATGGAAATCCTGATGATGACGGCGGCCGGCGCCTTGTTCGGTTTTGTCGAGGGCGTGATCCTGGCCTCCTTTGGCACCAGCATCGGCGCGACCCTGGCGTTCCTGGAAGCGCGCTTCCTGCTGCGCGACACCGTCATGCGGCGCTTCGGCCGCCATCTCGCCCGCGTCGACGAAGGCATGAAGCGTGACGGCCCCTTTTACCTGTTTTCACTCAGGCTGCTGCCGGTATTTCCGTTTTTCCTGACGAATGTGACCATGGGGCTGACGGCTCTGCCGGTCAAGACCTTCTATATCGTCAGCCAGGTGGCGCTGCTGCCGGCGGTGATGGTCTATGTCAATGCCGGGACACAGGTCGCGAAACTCGAGACCCTGTCGGATATCGTGTCGCCGGCGCTGGTCCTGACCCTGGCGGCGATCGCCCTCCTGCCGTGGGCCGGCAAGGCCCTGGTCATATTATTCCGAAAATCCGGAACACAAAAAAGGGGAGAGCCATAAGGCTCTCCCCTGCTTTCAGGTCTTGATGACCGGGTCTTAGTGACGGCCCGTCGAGGCAAAGCGGCCATCTTCGTCGCGTTGGCGGTTGCCGCCGCGCGAACGGCCGCCACGATCGTCGTCATCATCGTCATCGCGCGAACGCGACCGGCTGGAGCCTCGGTCGTTGTCGTGGCTGTGACGGCCAGCCTCGGCATGACCTTCCGGGTCACCGAACCAGCCACGTCCGCGACCCGAGCTGCCACGGCGATCATCGTCGTCGTCATCGCGGCTACGGGAGGACGAACCGCCACGGCTGCTGGTGAAACGTCCGTCGTCATCGCGTTCGCGATTACCGCCCTGCGACCGGCCACCGCCACGTCCGCCGCGATCGTCGTCTTCATCGTAGCGCGAACGCGAACGGCTGGTGCCGCGGTCATTGTCGTGACTGTGGCGGCCCGCTTCGGCGTGACCTTCCGGATCGCCGAACCAGCCCCGGCCCTGGCCTGAACCCCCGCGGCCGGACGTGCTGCGGCGGTCGTCGTCATAATCGGATTGGCTGCGCGACGTTCCGCGACCGCTTGTGAACCGTCCCTCCTCGTCACGCGCCCGATTGTGATAGCCGCGGCTGTGACCATAGCTGTGCCAGTCGGCGTAATCGTCATCGTCGCGTGAGCGCCCTCCGCTGCCTGAAGCAAAACGGCCCTCTTCGTCGCGTTCACGGCCGCCCGAGGACTGGCCGCGCGAACCGCGATAATCGTCATCATAGTCCTGATCGTTTTGGCGGGAATTCGATTGTCTGGGCATAGTGTCTCCTTTTCCCGCAAGCGGGATGAAATAGACCTTAGTCAAGGAAATGGCTCATCCGGAGTTGAATGAGACAATAAGGACCCGGCCGCACGTACGGCCCCGGGTTCTGCTGTGAGGGATCAATGTCCGGCCTTCGCGCCACCGGACGAGGCGCATTCTAGGCATCGGCTTGTAAGATTATAGCATTGTTGAAATATATTCGAAATAAATATGGAATAAGCCGCAAATAATAACTGTAATTGTCACGTATAAGTATTTAAGTGCACATAAATATTGGCATCAAAAATACGTTACCCCGGAACCGTGCGGAGGTACACATTGTAACTTGCGGCTTTTTAACGATCTGCCGAGGCACCGCCGCCGCTATTTTACCGCCGCCGGTGCTAATCTAAAACGCCGTGAATACCCAGCAAAGGTCACATTATGGACAACGGCAAGTTCCGAAAGCGAACGCGCCCGATGCGGTAATCGCACCTCCGCCCACTCGCTCAGATCCGAATAGTAAAGGAGCCCCAAATGGCCGCTGATAACACACCGCGTAAACCGTCTGAAGCACCTGTCATCCTGCCGGCTGACCCCATGGGCGCCGGCCTGACCGTTATCGATGTCGAAAAGAACAGGCATGCCGACGATGAGGACTCTTTGAGAGGACCTCTTGGTGAAACGACGCGCAAGCCTTACGAAAACGAAGGCTGACGGGCGTCACATCCGTTCCGTTTCGGCGATCAGGCTGAGCAATCCGTCCAGTTTGCGCTCGAGCTCGCCAGTATCGAAAGGCTTCGAGATATAGTCGTCCATCCCGGCTTGGAGGCATTTCTCACGGTCGCCCTTCAGAGCATGCGCCGTCATTGCGAGGATCGGCGTCCTGCTCATGTTTAAAGAGCGTTCATGCTCCCGGATGCGGCGCGTGGTTTCAAAGCCGTCCATGTCGGGCATTTGTACGTCCATCATGATCAGGTCGAAACCGCCCGCTTGCCATTTAGTGATGGCGTCGCGCCCGCTGGATGCCACTTCAAAGCGGCAACCGAACTCTTCGAGCAGGGTCGTGGCGACGAGCGCGTTGGCGGCATTGTCTTCAGCCAACAGGATATTTTTGTGCGCTGGATGCGGCACAGTCTGAGCGGCTTTGCCGATGACCGCCATACTACCTGAAAGCAGGTGCAGGCGGACCTGCAATGTAAAGGTCGCCCCCTTGCCGGCCGCGCTCTTCACGGTCAGATTTCCGCCCATCATTTCCGCCAGCTTCCGGCTGATCGCCAGACCCAGTCCTGAGCCGCCAAACTTGCGGCTGATCGAAGAATCAGCCTGGGTGAATTGGCCGAAGACGTGCTCGATCTTGTCGGCGGCAATCCCGATACCGGTATCGCGGACACTCAATGACACCGTCATCGTGTCATCCTGAAGGGGACCGCTCCACACGGTCACGTCTATGCTGCCCTTAGCCGTGAACTTGACCGCATTGGACAGCAGGTTCATCACGATCTGCTTGAAGCGTAGTGCATCGGCTTCGAAGATGAGCCCGGGATCGATGCGGTAGTCAAGATTGCATTCCAGGCCCTTTTCCCGCGCCTTGACGGCGCTGATGTTCAGGCATTCCTCCGTCAGGGTGCGCAGATCGCATGGCGACAGGTCGAGTTCGACACTGTCGGCCTCGATACGCGCCAGGTCGAGCACGTCGCTGATGAGCTGCATAAGGGTTTCGGCGCTGTCCTTCATGGTCGACAGGTACTTGGCCTGCATCGCCGGGTCGGACTTGTAGTGCAGCATGATGTGGCTGAGCCCGACAATGGCGTTCAGCGGCGTCCGGATTTCATGCGACATGTTGGCCAGGAATTCCGACTTGGCGCGGCTGGCGCTTTCGGCCTGCATGCGTGCCTCGACCGAATCCTGGATATCGGTGCAGGTCCCGTACCATATACGGATACGCCCGGCGTCGTCGCGCATCGACACGCCGCGCGTCTTGAACCAGCGGTACCCCCCGTCGAAGCGGCGCAGGCGGTATTCGATGTCATAATCCGCGCGGCCTGCGATCGCCTCCGCCCATGCCAATGCCGTGCGTTCACGGTCATCCGGATGCAGGAAATCCTGCCATTGATCGCCCAGCAGGTTGGCCACCGGCTCGCCGGTATAGTGTCCCCACTGTTCGTTCATATAGATGGTGGCGCCGTCTTCGGCCCGGCTGATCCAGACAAGCTGAGGCATGGCTTCGGTCAGTCCGCGCCAGCGCTCCTCGCTTTCGACCAGGCGCTCCTCGGCGGCCTTGCGCGCGGTGATGTCCTGGAAATAGATCGACAGGCCACCGTCCTCGACCGGATAGATGCGCACGCTGTACCAGCGATGCCAGGCCGTATAGTAGTTCTCGAAGGCGATATCGACGCGCTCGGTCATGACCTTGCGCAGATGTTGCTCAAGCGCCGTGCCGATGGCGCCCGGAAGGACGTCCCAGTAGACTTGGCCGATCATATCGTCGGGCGCCATGCCCTGTGCCGTCAATATGTCGCGGGCGGCTGCATTCATATAGGTGAAGCGCCAGTTGGCGTCGACGACCTGCAGGCCGTCGGCGATGCTTTCCAGTACGCGCGCCAGCCGCGCCTCGCCCTCACGGCGCAGGCGCGACATCTGCAGTTGCGATCGCAGTTTCGCCATCAGTTCGCGGGCGCTGAACGGCTTGACCAGATAATCGTCAACCCCCGCGTCCAGCGCCTCGACACGCGCCTCCTCGCCCGCCCGCGCCGACAGCATGACGACGGGAATGTCGCGCGTCCGCTCATCGCCGCGCAACCGCGCCAGCAGGCCGAAACCATCCAGCCTCGGCATCATGACGTCGGTCAGCACCAGTTGGGGCGGATCCGCGACGATCCGTTCCCACGCGGTCTCGCCATCGGTGACCGGCTCGACGCGGAATTCGGTGTTCAGCAGCCGGCAGACATAGTCGCGCATGTCGGCATTGTCGTCGGCCAGGACGATGCGCGGCGCGTCGGCGGCCGGGCTTTCGTCCTGTCGCGCGGCATCTTCCGGCAGCCAGCGCAGCATTTCTTCGGCAACGGCGCCGGCGCGGACCGAACCCGCGACGGGCAACGCCTCCTCGCGCACCTGGGCCAGCGGCAGATGCCCCCTGCCCAACGGCAGCCGGACAGTGAAGGTGCTGCCTTCTCCCAGGCGGCTTTCGACCGAGACCTCTCCGCCGTGCAGCTTGACCAGTTCCTGTACCAGGGCCAGGCCGATGCCTGAGCCTTCTATGCTGCGCCCGGTCGCGCCTTCGACGCGGTGGAAGCGTTCGAACAGGTTCGGCAGTTCTTCCTCTGGGATGCCGGGGCCGGTGTCGCGCACCGCCAGAACGGCGTGTCCGTTGTCCGCGCGCAACGCGACTTCGACCGATCCCGACAGGGTATATTTGAAGGCGTTGGACAGCAGGTTGAGGATGATTTTTTCCCACATATCGGCGTCGACATAGGCCGGCTGCGGCAAGGGCTCGATGGCGATGCGGTAATCGAGCCCCGCCTTGTCCATGGCCGAGCGGAAATTGCTGGCCAGGTCCGCCGTATAGGCCGGCAGGTCCAGCGGCTGATAGGTCGCGGTTACCCGGCCCGATTCGATGCGCGAAAAATCGAGCAGCACATTGACCAGCTTCATCAGCCGTTCGGCATTGCGGTGGGCGACCTCCAGCCGCCCGCGATTGACCGGATCGAGCGCAGGATCGCCAACCGCGTCCTCCACCGGCGCCAGCAGCAGGGTCAGGGGCGTGCGGAATTCGTGGCTGATATTGGAGAAGAAGGTCGTCTTGGCGCGATCCAGCTCCGCCAGGGCCTCCGCGCGCTTGCGTGCCTCCTCATAGGCCTGGGCGTTGGCGATGCTGGCCGATATTTGCCCGGCGGCCAGCGTCAGGAAACCCTTGTAGTCGTCGTCCGGCAGTCGGAAAGGGTTAAGACCCGCGATCAGAACACCGCCGGCACTTAACGGCACAACGGCGGCGAGCGACGGAGGTTTTTGCCAGGCACCGGACGGCAGCGCGCCGAAAACATGGTCCAAGCCGCTGACGATCTGGATGTCATGGCTCCGGCAGGCCTCGGCACAGGGCCAGGGCGACGGCGCACCAAGGTCGATCTGCCCGGGTGCCGCCGGATGATCGGTTTCAATGCCGTTCAGACCCGCCCGTCGCAGCGTATCGCCTTCGCCGTCGAGATAAATCATGGCGAACGGCAGATCGCGCAAGTTTTCGGCCATGGCGTCACAGGCCAGGCGGCACACGTCTTCGACGGTGCGAGCGTCGGCGGTGAAGGACGCGAGATCGCGCAGGGTCGCCGTCTGGCGCTCACCGATCACCCGGCGTGTGTCATCCGTATTGGCGCAGATGATACCGCCCGGGGTGCCGTCGTCATCGGGGATAGGGCTGTAGGAAAAGGTGTAGTAGGTTTCCTCGGGATAGCCGTTGCGCTCCATGATCAGGAGCTGCTCTTCGACATAGGTGCCCTCGGTGCCTGTCATGGCCGTGGCCAGCAGGGGCCGGATGTCGTCCCAGATTTCCTGCCAGACCACCTTGGTCGGCTGACCCAGCATGTGCGGATGCTTGCCACCGATAATCGACTTGTAGGCATCGTTATAAAGGTAGACCAGCTCCGGCCCCCAACCGATCCAGATCGGCTGGCGAGAGGTCAGCATGATGCGGACGGCGGTCTTCAGGCTTTGCGGCCACTGATCGACCGGTCCCAGCGCGGTGGCGGACCAGTCTCGCCCGCGCATCAGCACCGCCAGCTCGCTTTCACCTCGCAGCACACCTGACGTATCCGGTGCGGCGGTATCGCCATACATACTCAAACCCGGCCCTCCACAACCGATCAGATGACGTTTCCGTCCGTAAGGATTCAATGTGGAGGTCAGCGTGTCCAATCGCACATAGCATGAAATTGCGACTTATTTGCATCTCTTCGTCAAAAGTGCATCTGTTGCGATTGACTCTGATAATCATTCTCATTAACCGATCATTCTTCACTGGGTTAGGGAGTTTGATCATGCGCAAAACGCTTATGATGACCGCTTCGCTGCTGGCTGCGGCAGGAAGCTTAGGGGCTGTTTCGGCCTATGCCGCAGATGTAGCGGCTGACGACAAGGACGCGGTTGTCGTCACAGCAACGCGCTCGGAAAAGGCGGTCGCCGACGCGCCCGCCACCGTCAGCGTCATCACCGCCGACGACATCGAAGACCAGCTATCGACCGATCTGAAGGATCTCGTCCGCTATGAGCCCGGCGTGTCTGTGCGCAATTCGCCGTCGCGCTTTACCGCGGCCGGCGCCACCACCGGCCGTGACGGCAATGCCGGCTTCAATATTCGCGGCATCGAAGGTAACCGCGTCCTGATGCAGATCGACGGCATACGCATCCCCGACGCCTTCTCGTTCGGCGGCCAGAATGTCGGCCGCGGCGGCTATGGCGATCTCGACATCATCAAGTCGGTCGAAATCCTGCGTGGTCCGGCCTCGGCCCTGTACGGCTCCGACGGCGTCGCGGGCGCCGTCAGCTTCTTCACCAAGGATCCGGTCGATATCCTGCGCGGCGGAAAGGTGTTCGGCGGCCAGGCGCGTGTCGCCTATGCTTCGGCCGACGAAAGCAACGCCAAGAGCCTGGTTTTCGCCGGCAAGTCCGACACGTGGTCCGGGATGCTGGCCCTGACGGCGCGCGAAGGTCAGGAGCAGAAAACCGCCGGCACCAACGATACGGCGACCTCCGCCCGCACCGTCGCCAATCCGCAGGACATTTCCTCCAGCCTCTTGTTCGGCAAGCTCGTCTTCACGCCGGCCGAAGGTCACCGCCTGCGCCTGACGGCCGAAACCTATGAAAGCGAGATCTTCTCGGATGTCCTGAGTTCGCGTTCGGCAACGACGCTGAAGCTCGACGGCCACGACACGTCCGAGCGCACGCGCGTCGGCCTCGACTATCGCTGGCGCGGCAACGGCATAGTCGACGCCATCGATGCGGTCATCTATTCGCAGACCTCGAACAGCTATCAGTACACTTTCGAAGACCGTAACCCGGCCGTCGACCGTACCCGTATCAATATCTTCGACACAAGCGTTGTCGGCGCCAATGTCGACTTCACAAGCCGCGCCACCTTCGGCTCGATCAGCCACACTCTCACTTACGGATTCGACTGGTCGCAGACGGAGCAGGAATCGATCCGCGACGGCACGGTGCCGCCCGCCGGCGAAACCTTCCCGACGCGCGCCTTCCCGACGACGGACTTCACGCGCACCGGCCTGTTCATCCAGGACGAAATCGTGATCGGCAATCTGTCGCTCTATCCGGCGGCGCGCTTCGACAGCTATGAGCTGACGCCCAAGGCCGATGCCCTTCTGACCGGCTTCACGCCCAAGGGCCAGGACGGTTCGCACGTCTCACCCAAGCTTGGCCTGATCTACAAGTTCACGCCGGAACTGGGCCTGTTCCTCAATGCCGGCGAAGGCTATAAGGCGCCGTCGCCGGGCGAGGTCAACAATGCCTTCGCCAACATCATTGCCAACTACCAATCGCTGCCCAACCCGGACCTGAAGCCGGAAACCAGCCGCACCTTCGAAGCCGGCCTGCGTTGGTCGGGCGCCCGCTTCGACGGCAGCGTCACGGCGTTTTCGGCCAATTACGACAACTTCATCGAACAGGTCCAGGTGGGCGGCAGCTTCACCCCGGCCGATCCGGCGCGCTATCAGTTCGTCAACCGCAGCGACGTCGAGATCAGCGGCCTGGAGTTGCGCGGCCGCGCCGAACTGGGCCGTGGCTTCACGCTGAATGTCGCCGCCTCGACCGCCAAAGGCGATGTCATCGCGCCGACCGGCAAGACGGCCCTGGCCAGCATCGATCCGATGAAGGTCGCCGGCGGTGTTCACTATCGTGACGGCGAAAACCGCTTCGGCGGCGCCGTCATGGTCACCCATGCAGCTAAAAAAGACTCGGATCGCCTGGGTGTGACCTGTACGCCGTCGTGCTTCGTGCCGGACGCCTTCACCACGGTCGATGTGACGGCTTTCTGGAACATCACGAAGGCGGTGACGTTGCGCGCCGGCATCTTCAACCTGACCGACGAAAAATACATGTGGTGGTCGGATGGCCGGGGCCTGTCCTCGACGGCGACCTTTATCGATGCCTACACCCAGCCGGGCCGCAATGCCTCCGCGTCGCTCGTCTATCGCTTCTAATCCGGGAAAAACATGATGTTACGCAAAGCCCTCCTGCTGGCGCCGCTCCTTCTGGCCGCGCCGGCCATGGCCCACTCGCCCTACCTCAAGCCCAACATGTTCACACCGGACGCCAAGCGGCCGCACGTGACGGTCGAGGCGTCGTTTGCCGAAGGTAGCCTCAACCCCGACGTCGCCATGAAGGCCGACAAGTGGCACGCCGTAGCGCCCGATGGCACAACGGTGGCGCTGACACCTGCCGCGGCGCTTAAGGACGCGACTTATCTGGAAGTGCCGCTGGCGCAAAGCGGCACCTACCGCATCTCGTCGGGTGAACGCACCGGACGTCTTGCGAAAGCGGCGCTGCAAGGCACCAACATCCGTTTTCTGGAAGGCGCCGAAGACAAGCCCTGGCCCAGCGAAAAGCTGATCGAGGTCCAGAGCGTCACCCGCGCCGACGTCTATGTCGTCCACGGCAAGCCCTCGGCCCTGCCCGCACCGGCCGCCGACTTCGGCATCTATCCGGTCTCCGATCCGTCGGACGCCTATACCGGCGAAGTTATCCGCGTGAAAGTTCTTCGCGATGGCAAGCCCGTCAAGGACGCGCGCGTTATCGTCGAAGACGCCCAGGAACGCTATGCCGCCAAGAAGGCCGCGCCGCTCGAAGTCGTCACGGATGCTGAGGGTGAAGCCCACGTTACCGCCGGCGCCGCAGGCCTTTACCTGCTGCTGACGCGCGTGCGCGCCCCCAGCGCCACCAACCCGAACCTGTGGATCAGCAACACCGCCACCCTCACCCTTGAAGTGCTTCCGCAATAAAAAGGACAAGAATGATGAAGACGCTTATCTTACCTGCCGCCATTGCGCTCGCCCTGGTCGCCGGTTCTGCCCAGGCCGCGCCGCACAGCATTCGCGCCATGATCAAGGAATACGATCTCAACGCAGACCAGAAGGTATCGCGCGACGAATTCGACGCCGTGCGCAAGATCCGCTACCTGACCACGGACGCGGATGGCAACGGCACGTTGAACAAGGCCGAGTATGTCGGCGAATTCGAAACGCGCCTGAAGAAGGATCTCGAATCTGAGAGCGATGCCGCCAAGGCCAAGGAAGAATACGACCGCCAGATGCGCCAGGCCGATGTCCGTTTCGGCGTGCTCGACACCGACAAGGACGCGAAGATGACCTTCGACGAATACGTATTCTCGGGCCACCAAATGTTCAACCGCCAGGACATCGACAAGGACGGCCTGGTGACGCTGAAGGACAGCGATCTCCTGAAAACGCAACAGGCCGAAGGCAAGGGTGACGATTTTATTTCGCCATAACCTCCATGCCGGAGCGATATGGCGAAACCAAGTTCGGCGTAGCCAAAAGCGTCAGCGGTTTTCGCGTCATTATCGCGACCAAGCAAAATCCTTGACGGGACTCTGAGCCCGCGCTTCTTAATCGAGGCGCGGGCGTTGTCGTTTGGTAAAAGAGGCTTGCCAAGAGCGATGATATCTGACCATTATTTCCGAATGGTCAGACCAAAAGACCGGCTCAAGCCGGCTGTACCGCGCCTTCCCCGGGGCGTGCGCGTAATCGGACCGACATAGAGAGGATGACAAATGAAAAAGGACATCAATGCCCGCCGCGATTTTCTCATGCAGGCCGGTATAGCCAGTGTGGCCGCCATGGGCTTTGCCGCCGGCGACGTGAAGGCCGAAACCCTGCCCCCGCCCCCCGAATTCAAGCCGCAGCACAAGGTGCGCTTTTCGGTCTGCGGCGTCAGCCACGACCATATCCACGGCATGATCGCCGCCATGAAGCGCGGCGGCGGTGAGCTGGTCAATGCCTGGGGCGCCGAGCCCGACAAAATGGCGACTTTCCGCCAGCGTTACCCTGAGGCGCGCATCCTGGCCACCCAGGACGAGGTCATCAACGACGACACCCAGTTGATCCTGACCTCGCACGTCCCTAATGAGCGTACCCATATCGGCATCCGCGCCATGAAGGCCGGCAAGGATGTGCTGGCCGACAAGCCGGGCATCATCACGCTGAAGGATCTGGCGCTGGTTCGCAAGACCATCAAGGACACCGGCCGCAAGTACGGCATCCAGTATTCCGAGCGTCTCGACGTGCGTGCCGCCGTCTATGCCGGCGAACTCATCAAGCAGGGCGCCATCGGCAAGGTCATCCAGACCATCAACCTGGCCCCGCACCAGATCGTCCAGGGCGGCGGTGATGCCGGCGGTGGCTCCAAGCGGCCAGAATGGTTCTGGGACGACCGCCTCTTCGGCGGCATCCTGACCGACATCGGCTCGCACCAGGTCGATCAGTTCCTCTACTATACCGGCTCGAAATCGGCCGAGATCGTCGCGTCACAGATCGCCAATATCGGCTTCCCCGACCGTCCGCGCTTCCAGGACTTTGGCGACATGACCCTGCGCGGCGATGCGGGCCTGGGTTACGTCCGCCTCGACTGGTATACGCCCAAGGGCCTCGGCACCTGGGGCGACGGCCGCCTGTTCGTGCTGGGTACCGAAGGCTATATCGAGGTGCGCAAATACACCAATGTCGCCGTTAACAAGCAGGGCAACAACCTGTTCCTGGTCGACCAGACCGGCGCGCGCTTCATTGACTGCTCGAACGGCGACCTGCCGTTCGGCCCGCAATTCATCGCCGACATCGTCAACCGTACCGAGACCGCCCAGAGCCAGGAAATGGCCCTGCTGGCCGCCGAACTGTCGATCAAGGCGCAGGTCGGCGCCAAGGCTGTGAAAATCTGAGTTTCCCCTCCGGCCCTTACCAAAATATTGGAAGGGCCGAAATCTTTGGCGCTCCCCCGAAAGCGCGACAAACACTGGTCTGGGAGGATACCAATGACCAAACTGACAAAACGCGGCCTGATTAGGGCCGGACTGGCGACGGCTGTCGCCGCGGGCTTCCCGGCCATCGTGCCATCGACCGTCTTCGGCCAGCATGCGCCGTCCAAGCGCATCAATGTCGGCACGATCGGCTGCGGCCGCATCGCACGCGGTCACGACATGCCGGAAGTCCTGAAGGACAGCCGCGCGCGCATCGTCGCCGTGTCGGACGTCGAAGCCCACCGCCTGGAAGAGGGCAAACAGTTCGTCAACGACTTCTACGCCAAGCAGACCGGCAAGCCCTATGATGGCGTCAAAACCTTTGCCAACTACCGCGACCTGTTGGCTGACAAGGATATCGATGCGGTCATCGTCTCGACGCCCGACCACTGGCACGCGTTGATGGGCATTCACGCAGTCGAGGCCGGCAAGGACGTCTACCTGCAAAAGCCGGCGTCGCTGACCATCGCCGAAGGCCGCGCCCTGTCGAACGCCGTCAACGCTTCGGGCCGCATCCTGCAGATCGGCAGCCAGCAGCGCACCAATATGCCGCAGTTTCGCAAAGCCGCCGAGTGGGTGCGCAATGGCCGCATCGGACAGATCACCCGCGTCGAAATCGGCCTGCCGGGCGATCCGGCCGGCGGTGACCCGACGCCACAGCCGATCCCTGCTGGCCTCGATTACGACGCGTGGCTGGGCTCGACGCCCTATGTCCCCTACACGCTGGATCGCGTTCATCCGCGCACCGGCTATGACCGGCCGGGCTGGCTGCGCCTGCGTCAGTTCGGCGCCGGCATGATCACCGGCTGGGGTTCGCACCATATCGACAGCGCCCACTGGGGCATGGATACGGAATATACCGGCCCGATCGAGGTGTGGCTGGACCATGTCGAATATCCGACCTCGGGCCTGTGGGACGTCCACGGCAAGTTTCAGACCGAGGCCCTCTATGCCAACGGCGTGCGCATGAGCATCAGCGGCGCCTATCCGAACGGCATCAAATATATCGGCACCAAGGGCTGGCTGTTCGTGTCGCGCGGTGATGCGGCGGCGACCGCTTCGGACCCAAAGTCGGGCAAGGCCAAGGCTCTGGATGCGTCCGATCCGAAGATCCTGACCTCGGTCATCGCGCCGGACGAGGTCAAGCTCTATACGGCCGATGAGCAGCACACCAACTGGCTCGATTGCATCATCAGCCGCAAGCCGCCGATCTCGCCGGCGGAGATGGGGCACCGCGCGTGTTCGACCTGCCTGGTGCACGACATCGCCATGGTGCTGAAGCGCAAGCTGTATTGGGACCCGGTTGCCGAGCGCTTCAAGAACGATGACGAAGCCAACGCCATGCTGTCGCGTCCGATGCGCGCGCCGTATGTGATTTAATGTCCTTCTCCCTGCTTGCGGGGAGAAGGTGGCCCAACGGGCCGGATGAGGGGCCAAAACGCTGTCCGCGAACGCCGCTTCGTCCGATTGCCCCTCACCCTAGCCCTTTCCCCGCACGCGGGGAGAGGGGATGTACGGAGGCCCCATGCTTACCAAACGCGATTTCAAAGTTGCAGGAATAACCCTGGCACTTACTCTCGGCGCCATCGCCGCGGTCTCGATTGCCGCCGACACTGCCAAGCCTATCCTCGGTCCCACCACCTTCGACTGGAACCAGATGAAGGTCACCAAGACCGATGTCGGTGAGGTCCGCCAACTGGTCCGTCAACCAACCGCCACGCTCGACGAGCTGGAAATGCACGTCACCACGCTTAATCCCGGCACGACCTCGCATCCTCCGCACACCCACGTCAACGAGGAGCTGGTCATCATCCGCGAAGGCACGGTCGAGGTCTTCAATGGCGGCAAGTGGGTGCGCCTGGGGCCAGGCTCGGTCATCTTCAACGCGTCGAATGATCCGCATGCCCTGCGCAATGTCGGCGATACGCCGACCACCTATCACGTCATTAACTGGTCACCGGACCCAGCGCGCCTCAAAGCGGCAAAATAGGCCTTTTACGCACCCGCGAAAGCAAGCGGACTGCATTTTTACAAGACGGTGGGCATGTTGGCGCGAATGCGCCAACTGAGGAAACTGCCATGGCCACCGCCACAGCCGAGTCCAACCTGCCTGCCGTCGCCGTGCCGACCCCTGAGTCCAGCACCGGATCTGTTACGCGGCCTGTTGACGAGATTGAAGATCCATACGTCTGGAAACCCGCAGGCGCGTTTGGTCTTCAGGCTGTGCAAGCCAAGGCACAACCGCCGGCGGCCGCGACGCAAAGCACCAAGCCGCAGTCGCCGCCAATGGCAAAGGCAAATGACGCCTATGAGGCTTTGTGGCGCTGGCGTGATTTCGCTGCCGGCGTAGCGGTTGGCGCTATCTCGATAATCGCTTTTAGTCTGGCCTATAAGCTCGAGCGCCGATAATTGGTCTGACCATCACCTTGACGCTCCGCCCTTGTCCTGATACCGCTACCATATAGCGCAATCAATGCGACAAACGCGCCACCCAAAAAGGCGCGCCTGGACAAGGAAATGCTCATGCCCCGTACGCTTGCCGCCGCGAGCCGTCTCCTCGCATCATCTGCTATCATCGCTCTTGCGGCCACCGTTTCTGCCACCGCTGCGACGCCTCCCGCCTGCCAGACGGAGTCCTGTGCTTTTCTCGATAAGTTCCTGACGCCGGAAGCACGCGCCAAGGACCTGGTCGCGCGCATGACGCTGGAAGAAAAGGCCTGGCAGATGGGGAATGCCGCCCCTGCCCTGCCGCGTCTGGGGCTGCCCGCCTACGACTGGTGGAACGAGGTCCTGCACGGCCTGGCGCGCGCCGGCCACGCCACCGTCTATCCGCAGGCCATTGGCATGGCCGCCACCTGGGACAAGGGTTTGATGGGTGATATCGGCCAAGCCATCGCCACGGAAGGCCGCGCCAACTACAATGCCGAACTGGCCCGCCACGGCGGCACGACGCGCTATTTCGGCGTCAACTACTGGTCGCCCAATATCAACATCTTCCGCGATCCGCGCTGGGGCCGCGGCCAGGAAACCTACGGCGAAGACCCTTACCTCTCCGGCCACATGTCGATCCCCTTCATCAAGGGCATCCAGGGCGACGACCACACCTATTTCAAGGGCATCGCCACGCCCAAACACTTTGTCGTCCACTCAGGGCCCGAGCCGCTGCGCCACGGCTTCAATGTCGATGTGTCGAAGTTCGACCTGGAAGACACCTACACCCCGGCCTTCCGTTCGGCGATCGTCGATGGTCAGGCCTATTCGATGATGTGCGCCTATAACGCCATCGACGGCTTCCCGGCCTGCGCCAGCCCCTTGATGGAAAACCTGGTGCGCAAGGACTGGGGCTTCAAGGGCTTTATCGTCTCGGACTGCGACTCGGTCGACGACATGGTCACCGGCCACAAGAGCCACAAGGACCACGCCGAAGCCTCGGCCGTCGCCATCCGCGCCGGCACCGATCTTGACTGCGGCGACAGCTATCGCGCCCTGCCGGCAGCCGTGCGGGCGGGCCTGATCAAGGAGGCCGAGATCGACACCTCACTGATCCGCCTGATGGAGGCGCGCATCCGCATGGGCCTGATCGATGGGGGCAAATATGACGATATCCCGCTGACGGCCATCAACACGCCGGAGCACCGTGCGCTGGCCCTGCGCGCCGCCGAAGAGGCCATAGTTCTCCTTAACAACGGCAAAGGTCTGCTGCCCCTGAAGGGCAATGAAAAGATCGCCGTCATCGGTCCCAATGCCCAGCACCTGCAAAGCCTGGAAGGCAACTATACCGGCGCCGCAGTCGATCCATCCTATCCGCTCAATGGCCTGCGTGGCGTCTATGGCGACCGCCTCACCTATGCCCCCGGTTCGGCGCTGATCGACAACATGCCGATCGAGATTCCGTCGATCTTCCTGAAACCTTCGGAAGGCAGCGCGGAAAACGGCCTGAAGGGCGAATATTTCGACAATCCGACCTTCTCGGGCGCACCGAAGATGACGCGCACCGATGAGGTCATCAATTTCGACTTCTACCACACCGGCCCGACGCGCGACTTCGAGCCGCTGAATTTCTCGGTGCGCTGGACCGGCGTGCTGACGCCGCCGGCGGCCGGCACATATAAGCTGGCCTTCCGCATGTCGACGCCGCGCGCCGGCCAGGCCCAGCCGAACGTCAAGGTGTGGCTCGACGGCAAGCCGATCGTCAAGGGCGACATGATCGGCAAGACGACCGAGGTCACCTTCACCGACACCAAGCCGCATGAGATCCGCGTCGATTATGTCCGCGCCAATGAAGACCGTCTGGTCGCGCTCGACTGGGTCGCGCCTGCGCAGGTGCTGATCAACGGCGCGGTCAAGGCGGCGCAACAAAGTGATGTCGTCGTCGCTTTTGCAGGATTGTCGCCCGATCTCGAAGGTGAGGAGATGAAGGTCGACTATCCGGGCTTCGACGGTGGGGACCGCCTGACGCTTGGCTTACCCGACGCCCAGCGCAGGATGCTCGAAGCCATCAAGGCGACGGGCAAGCCTTTGGTGGTCGTCTATCTGACCGGCGGCGCGGTGTCCGACCCGTGGGTGGAACAGAATGCCGATGCGCTGGTCCAGGCCTGGTATCCCGGCCAGGCCGGCGGACAGGCGATCGCGCGCGTCCTGACCGGCGAGGTCAATCCAGCCGGCCGTCTGCCGTACACCATCTATCGCGATGTGAAGGACCTGCCGGCGTTTGGCGACTACAATATGGCCAACCGCACCTATCGTTACTTCAAGGGCGAGGTCTTGCACCCGTTCGGCAAGGGCCTGAGCTACACGACCTTTGCCTATTCCGCACCGGTGCTGTCGGCGGCCTCGCTCAAGGCGGGTCAGCCGGTGACGGTTACCACCACCGTGCGCAACAGCGGCGCACGCGATGGCGACGAGGTAGTGCAGCTCTATGTCACCAAGCCTGCGGTCAAGGGCGCGCCGAATGCCAGGCACGCGCTGGCCGGGTTTGAGCGTGTTCACCTCAAGGCCGGTGAAAGCCGCAAGGTGACAATGACCTTGGACGCCCGTGCGTTGAGCGCCGTCGATGGCAATGGCGAGCGCAAGGTTCGCCCGGGCGCCTACACTGTCCATGTCGGCGGCGGACAGCCGGGTTATACAGCGACCGTCAAAGCCACTTTGAAAGTGTCGGGCTCGGCGTCGGTGCCTAAGTAATACCTACTGAGCACGGGGCCACTTATCGTAGGCCCCGCCCACCATCTGCTCCGCAGATGGTGGGCGGGGCTATGTGCAGGTGTAGCGCGCCCTGCTTTAAGCCACTATTCGTGCCGCAACGCCTTGCCCGGTTCGGTCGAAGCGCTCGCCAAGGCCAAGCCACCCACGGTCAGCAGGGCAATCGTCATCGCCACCAGTGTTGCCGCCACAAAGATCAGCGGATCGAGCGCCACGGCATCATCGAACTGCGACAGCCACTGCGTCAAGGCATACCACGCCAATGGCCAGGCAATCAGGTTGGCCAAAAGCACCGGGCGCAGGAACTGCCCCACCAGCAAGCCCACCACCTTGCCGCTCGACGCGCCCAGAACCTTGCGCAGGCCGATTTCACGTGCCCGGCGCGAGGTGTTGAACGCCGCCATGCCATAAAGCCCTATACAGCCGATCAGGGCCGCGATCCCGGCGCCGATGCTGAAAACGTTCGAACGATTGCGGTCGGGTTTGTAATATTTGTCGATATTCTCGACGCCCGACACGGCCTTGAAAGGCACCTGCGGCGCGATCGCCTTCCATGCCGTCTCCATGCGCTGACGCATAACCGGCTCCGGCACGCCGGCATAACGGACGCCGGTGATCGAATGCCTGTAGGGCGTCCGGTCCATCAGGTAGAGCATCGGCGCGACCTTTTCCTTCGGTGACCGGAAACGCATGTCCTCGATGACACCGGCGACGCGGACCTTATAGTCGTCGAAGTCGAGCACCTCGCCCACGGCCTCCTGGGGTGACTTGAAGCCGAGAGTTTCGGAGGCGGTGCGGTTGATCATGACATTGGCGGTCTCGCCGCGTGGCGGATCCTGCTGTTCGCCATTGACCCAGCGGATATAGATGTCTTCGCCGCGCGTCGGATCGAGCATCCGTCCGGCAATGACCGTCCCGCCGTAGGTTTTGAAATAGTCGGTGCCCACGATGGTAAAGCTGGACGACGGGCGGCGGCCGACGTGGCCTTCGCGCGACACGTCGGTATTGTTGGTCAGCGAATTGTCGCCGGGCGCGCTGTTGGCCCCGGCCACAGCGATGACGCCCGGCAGATTGCGGAACGCCGCCCAGATGGCTTCGCGCTGGGCATTGGTCAGGGCCGGATCATAGGTCGAATCCGAAATCATCAGCCCCTCGCGCTTGAAGCCGATGTCGGCGGTCTTCATGTGGTTGAGCTGGCTCAGGAAGCCCGCGCCCATGATGAAGAAGGCGATGACGATGGCGAACTGCAGCACGACCAGGGCTTCACGCAGACGGAGGGCCATGCGGCCGCCGGCGGGTGTGCGCGAAGAGGCCAGCACCTGGGCCGGTTTGAAACCCGAGAGCACAAAGGCCGGATAGAGGCCCGCCAGGAGACCGACCAGGAGGATGAAGGCGCCGGCCAGGACAAGCGGGACGGCTTCACCGGCATAGTCGAGCTTCAATTTGAGGTCACCGAAGCTGTTGATATGCGGCAGGCTGAGCTCGACGATGCTGAGGCCGATCAGCGCTGCCATGATC
Source organism: Asticcacaulis solisilvae (assembly GCF_017875235.1). GTDB lineage: Bacteria > Pseudomonadota > Alphaproteobacteria > Caulobacterales > Caulobacteraceae > Asticcacaulis > Asticcacaulis solisilvae_A. Next base: position 78,649 of record NZ_JAGGMI010000004.1, read on the forward strand.
GTCGTCAGCAGGGCCTCGCACAGGAATTGCGCCCGCAGCGATCCTTGCGTGGCGCCCAGTGTCTTTCGCACCGCCACCTCCTTGGCGCGCATGCCGGCGCGGGCGGTGGCCAGGTTGATATAGTTGATGGCGGCGATCAGGAAGGCCAGTATGCCGACAATGCCCAGGACATAGACGGCCGTACGCGTCTTCTCGTCTTCCAGGTGCAGGCTGGTCAGCGGCACCACCATGGTCTTCAGGACGTGGCTCGGCTTGTCGTCGCCGAACTGGTTGGCGGCATGGCGATCGATAAAGGCCGGAAAATGCGCGTTCATGTCGGCCGCGTCCTTCGGCGTATCGAAGACGAGGATGGTCTGCAGGCGCTGCGACCCGTAACGCTCCCAGCTGGTCGTCCGGTCGATCAGCGACCGGTTGAGGAGGCGGACAAAGTCGAATTTGTAGGCGGTGGTATCGGGCAGGGCCTTGAGGACCGCGCTGATGCGATAGTCGTGCGTACCCTCTTCGTCGGTCAGCCGGATCGTCTTGCCGATCAGGGCGGAAGCGGCCTCGCCTGGAAAATACTTTTCAGCCATGGGCTGGGACATGACCACATTGTCCGGCGCCGCCAGGGCCGCCGACTTGCTGCCGGCCAGAAGCGGCAGGTCGAAGACCTTGAAGAACTCGTTGTCGACCAGAAGCACCTCTTCCTGCGTGCTGTTGGCGCCCATATGGACAGTGACATTGTGATCCCAGAGGCGCGTCCCGATGCGCTGCGGGTTGTCGGATTTGATGTTGTCGAGCAGGCCGCCATTGGTCCACGGCTCCGGATCGGTGCGGACGGCGGCGAACTTCCAGGCGTTTTCGACGATATAGATCTTTGACGCTTTCGGCAGCCACTGCTCGTACGTCGTCTCGAAGCGGAAGAACAGTCCCAGCGTAATGAAGACGGCGATGCCGAAGCTCAGGCCCAGCAGGTTCAGCAGGGCGTAGAGCGGATGGCGCGTGAACGAGCGGTAGAAGGCGGTAAAGGTGCTGCGCAGCATTACATCACCTCTTTAGAGAACTTGGGCAACGGAGGCGACCAGCTGGCCGTCGAGGATATCGACCTGGCGCGTCGCCTGGTCGGCGTGGGATTGTGAGTGGGTGACCATGATGATGGTCGCGCCGCCCTTGTTCAGCCCTTTGAGGATGTCCATGACCTGGGCGCCGTTTTCCGTGTCGAGATTGCCGGTCGGCTCGTCGGCCAGGATCAGGTCGGGCTGGCCGACAATGGCCCGGGCAATGGCGGCGCGCTGTTGCTGGCCGCCAGATAGCTGATGCGGAAAGTGGCGGGCGCGGTGGGCGATACCGACCTTGTCCATGGCGCCTTCGATCGCCTGGCGGCGCGATCCCTTGCGACCGTCGCGATAGAGCAGGCCCAGTTCGATATTCTCGTAGATGGTCAGGTCGTCGACCAGGTTGAAGCTCTGGAAGATGAAGCCCAGGTGGCGGGCGCGGTGCTTCGCCAGGTTCTTTTCGCTCATCCTCGCCAGGTCGTGGGATTTTCCATCTTCATTGGCAAAGAGATAGGCGCCCGAGGTCGGCCGGTCGATCGTGCCCAGCACGTTCAGCAGGGTGGATTTGCCGCAGCCCGACGGTCCCATGATGGCGACGAATTCGCCGCGTTTGATGGTCAGCGAAATGTTGTGCAGGGCCGTCGTTTCGACATCGTCCGAACGGTAGAGGCGGGTGATTTTTTGCAGGTCGATCAGGGTGTCGGTCATAGTCAGGCGCTCTTTTTCAGACGCAGGTGTTGCGCTTTTTGATAGTTGGAGGTGCCGGCGACAATAATCCGCTCCCCGGGCTTGAGGCCGCTCAAGACCTCGACATATTCGGGATTGCGGCGGCCGATGGTCACGGTGCGGCGCGAGGCCTTGTCGCCCTTTGCGTTCACCACGAAGACAGACGTGCCGTTGGTATCGGCCAGCCAGCTGCCCGACGGCGCCAGGGTCGCCACTTCGCTGCCGGCGCTCATCTGCAGGCGGATGTCGGCGGCCTCGCCGCGCTTCAGGTCGGCGGGCACGGCGGAATCGAACTCGAGTTCGACCGTGATGCGGCCATTGGCGACCTGTGGAAAGACCTTGCTGACATGGACGTCGACCGTCTGGTTGTGCAGGCGCGCCTGCGCCTTCAGGCCGGTCGTCAGGCGTTGCAGATAGTATTCGTCGACCTGGGCGCGCAGCTTGTAGGTGCCCTCGGAATCAACCTGGCCCAGGGCTAAGCTCTGCGTCACCGCCTGGCCGGGCTTGAGGTCGAAACCGGTCAGCCGGCCCGTCGTGGGCGCGGCGATTGTAAGCGCCGTCAGTCCTTTGCGCACCTCGGTCAGCGAACGACGCAGATCAGCCGCTGAGTCCATGATCGCCTGGCGTTGCGACTGATAGAAGGCGGCTTCCTGCGCCTCACTGGCCTTCAGCGTCGCCAGGCGTGAGCGCTGATAGTCGGCCTCGTCGGCATAGACCTTGAGCGCCGCGTCATTGATCACGCCCTGGTCGCGCAGGGTCCGGCGGCGCGTCAGCTCCTGTTCTGCCTTGTGCAGGGCATAGGCGACGTCGGCACGCGTCTGTTCGCGCGCCTGTCCTTGCGTTTGCAGGTTCATCAGCTGGCTTGTGCTGTCGCTCAGACGCGCCGAAATGTCGGCCTCGCGTGTCGAGACCTCGAGCGTCAGCGACGGATTGGACAGCCGCGCCAAAGGCTGGCCGGCCACTACCCTGACACCATCGTCGGCCGCGACACTTTCGACACGGCCGGCCGCTTCGGCGGTGATAAAGACGGTGACCAAGGGCACGACTTCGGCCCGCAGCGGTACGTAGTCCTGATAGGCAGCACGGACGACTTCACCGCTGTCGATCGTATCGGCGTTGACATCGACCGTGTTCGACGCCGGCCGCAGCAGGAACAGGGCCAGGCTGACGGCGGCGACGATGGCGGCCACCGCGCCGATCTGGAACGGCCGTTTGCGGTACCACGGCCGGGTCAGCGCGCGGTCCATCTTGCGGGTCGGGGCATTGGAAGAGGTGGTATCGGGCATGATAAGAAGCTAACACGGCTTTTTCAATAGACATAAATTATTCATTTCATTTGACTTTTAGGCAAAATAACGCGAAATTCGAAAGTCTCTCACACCCTGAACTGTCCGTTTCCGAACATGAGCGACGCTCCACAAACCGAAGCCGAGGCGGGTGAAAAACGGCCGCCGATCCGGGCCTTCTTCCTCGATGACGATGCCGATGTGCTGGCGTCCGCCGAGCTGGTTTTGACGCGTCACGGCTTTACCCTGGCCACCGCCCAGACGCCCGAAGCGGCGCGCGACTATCTCGACCGCGAGCCCGTCGATGTTTTGCTGCTCGACCTCAACTACCGGCGCGGCGACACCTCCGGAGAAGCGGGGCTGGCCTTCCTGAAGGAGCGCATGACGGCGACCCCGCACCTGGCCGTGGTCATCGTCACCGGCCACAGCGGCATGAACATCGCCATACAGGCCATGCGCATGGGGGCGCAGGACTTCGTCGTCAAACCCTGGAACAATGAGCGCTTCATCGCCTCGATCCGCGCCGCCATGGAAGCGCCGCGCCGCGCGCCGGCCCCGCCGCAGGACCTCAATCTCGAACGCTCCGAGCGCGAGCTGATCAAGGCGGCGCTGGACCGGCACCAGTTCAACATCTCGCACGCCGCCAAGGACCTCGGCCTGACAAGGGCAGCGCTTTACCGGCGCATGGAAAAGCATGGATTATAGACGCCTGCTACTCGCGCTCGCCGCGCAGTTGGGCGTGTTCGCCGCCGGCGCCCTGGCCTGGCTGGCGTTCGCGCACGGACTCTATGCCAGCGCCCTGCTGTGCGTCCTGGCGGGCATCGTCCTGGCCAGCCTGGGGTTGACAACGACCGCCTTTCGCATCGGCCGCGACCTCTTGAAACGCGCCGCCCAGCCGGGCGCGATCTTCACCGCCGAACTCAGCCGGCGCAGGCTTCAGGTCCTGCTCGACCAGACGCCGTCGCCGCTGCTGCTCCAGCCGGAAAGCGGCCAACTGATCGCCGTCAACCGCGCCGCCCGCACCCTGTTCGACGTGTCCTATGCTTTGCCGGTGACGGCGCGGCGGCAGTTGCTGGGCGAAGCGGAAGGGTTGGCCACCCTGCCCGGCCAGATCAAGTGGAAGGGCGGAACCTATGCCGTCCACCTGGCGGAAATGGAAGAGGAAGACCGGTCTTCGCATCTGGCCGTGCTGACCGACATTTCCGCCGATGTCCGCGCCGCGGAGGCGACCGCCTTGCGCGACCTGTTGCGCGTGCTGAACCATGAACTGATGAATGCGCTTACGCCGGTTGCATCGATGAGCAAGAGCGCCCTCGATTTACTCGGCGACGACACGCCGGAGTCACGCGCCCTGGCGGTAAAAGCGCTGGAGCGCGTGGTGGCGCGCACCGAAAACCTGTCAGGCTTCATCAATGCCTATCGCGCCATGACGCGCCTGCCACCGCCTGTGGTGCGGCCGGTAAGGCTCGACGACTGGCTCGACGTCGCCGCCGAAAGCTTCGCGGCGCAGTGGGGCGAGACTGTCCGCCTCGATCATATCCTGTCGGACCCAGACCTCAGCGCCATGATGGACGAAGACCAGATGTGGCTGTGCGTCGGCAACCTGCTCAATAATGGCGCACAGGCGGCGCTCGATAACGCCCAGCCGCCGGTCGTGCGCCTGCATGTCCACATCGACGGCGATGGCGTCAGTGTCCACGTCGAGGATTCGGGCAAGGGTATCCCCGCCGATCAGGCCGACCAGGTCTTCCTGCCCTTCTATACCACCAAGGCAACCGGCACCGGCGTGGGCCTGAGCCTCGCCCGCCAGATCGTCCAGGGCCATGGCAGCACACTGTCCCTGATGCCGCCGGCGCCGGGCCATGCGGAGCGATTGGGTGGCGCCTGCTTCGCCTTCCGCCTGCGCCAAGCGTAAACGGCAATTAATTTATCAATGTTGCACACAGGTGTTGACTCTTTGTTCTTAATGGAACAAAATAAGAACATAGCCTCTGGGGGCCTGTAAACACTGGGAACACCGCCATGATGTTCGATGCGAAACTGTGGATGAAGACGTGGAAGTGCCCGCCGCAGGTCAAGGATCTGCCGCGCGATGGTCATATCGACGTCACTTGCCGGTCGTGCCGTTCGCAGTGGAAGCAATCAGTCCGTTCGCTGATCGAAGACAGGCGGCTGGGCGCACAGTTCCTCGACTTGGTCGAGTGGGAAACGCGCTGCCAGGACAAGGCCTGCGGCGGTATGGTGTGCTTTGCCGTTCCGGGTGAAGACGAGGACGAATACGATCTCTTGCAAGCCGCGTAGCCGAGGGTTTATGGCTTTGTTCTCAGGTAAAGAGGACGACGCCAATGGCCGAAGGTGAAGCGCTGATTTCGATCCGGGACCGGCTGCTGAAGGAGCGCAATGCGCTGCTCGACCTGTCGGCGCGCAATCGCCTGCTCAATACGCCACTGCGGACCAAGAACAATCGCGCTATCGAAATCGTCGATGAAAAATTGGCAGAGGTCTTTGCCCGGTTAAGCGATGGCAAGGCCATGACCTTCCTGCCCGGTGCCGGCGAAGACGAGGAAATGACCTCAAGCCTGCCGCAACCGGACGAAAAGCTGGATGCCGACGGCAAGGTCGCGCGCCACACCGACCTGAAACTGCAAACGCGCCTGACGTCCGAAGGCCTGCAAAAGCGCCTGTTCGACATCTGGTACGATGCGCAGACGCTTGAGCAGGAACAGGGCGTCAATATTCTTTATCTCGCGCTCGGCCTGCTGCGCTGGTTCGATGCCGATGCCTCGGACACGCCGCGTCATGCGCCCCTGGTGCTGCTGCCGGTGCGGCTGGAACGCACCAGCGCCACCGACAAATTCCGCCTGAAATGGCGCGACGAGCCGCCCTCGCCCAATCTGACGCTCCAGGCCAAGATGAAGGCCGAATTCGGACTTGTCATCGAAGACTTCCCGGATGAGGACGAGGTCGATCTCGACGCCTATGCCTCCCGGATCAAAGAGACCGTCGCAGGGCAAAAGCGCTGGGAAGTCCTGCCCGACGCCATGGTGCTCGGCTTTTTCTCATTCGCCAAGTTCCTGATGTACCGCGACCTCGATCCGGAAAACTGGCCCGAGGACGGTGGCATCGAAGACGCCCAACTGATCAAGGCGATCCTGCGCGACGGTTTTGAGGAGAGCGATCCACTGGTCGGCGACCATGATCGCATCGACGACAAGCTGCCGCCGGCCTCGCTGCATCATGTCGTCGACGCCGACAGTTCGCAGACCGTGGCGATCGCCGAGACCGTCGCCGGCCGCACCCTGGTCATCAAGGGCCCGCCCGGCACCGGCAAATCGCAGACCATCACCAATATCATCGCCGGCGCCGTTGCCGCCGGCAAGAAGGTGCTGTTCGTAGCCGAAAAGATGGCCGCGCTCGACGTCGTTCATCGCCGACTGAAGGCCGCGGGGTTAGGGCCTTTGACGCTGGAACTACACTCGAACAAGATCTCAAAGCGCAGCGTCCTCGAAGAGCTGAAACGCACCAAGGAGGCCGCCGCACGCGCGGCACCAGGCGACCTGACGGCGCTGCAACGGCTCGACGATCTGACCCAAACCCTGAACGGCTTTGCCGACCGGCTGCACGCGCCGCTGAGCCCGTCGGGCCTGTCGCCGCAAAAGATTCTGGGACGCTTGGCGAAATGGACCAGCGCCGGAGAGCCCGGCCGTGACTTTGCGCTCGACAGCGCCGAAGCCTGGACCAGCGCCGATGTGGCGGAACGGCGCACGCTTGCCGAAGACATTGCCGGACGGCTGGCGGCACTGGGGTCGCCTGCCACGCATATCTGGCGCGGCGTGCAGTGCGACGCGCTCGATCCATCAGAACGCGACGGCCTGGGCCGCGATATCGCCAAGGCGCGTGAGGCATTGGGCGGCGCTTTATCCCATGCCGCCGTCGCCACACGGTTGCTGGGGGCGGCGTCATCCGCGCGCATCAGCGACCTCGACCGGGCTTTGGCCTATCTGCGCCTGACCCCGCCGCCACGCGACGGCGACCGCACGGCTTTGGCTGACGCCAACTGGCGCAATCCGAAGGCGCTCACCGCCCTGGCCGATACCGGCGAGGCGCTGGTGCGCTTAAGGATCGAAGCGCAAAGCGCGCTCAACGACGCCGGCCTGACCGCTGATTACACCGCCATCCGCGAAGATGTGGTGACCAAGGGCAATGACCTGTTCCGCTTCCTCGACAGCGGCTTCCGGCGCAACATGGCCCTGCTGCGCTCCTACGCGAAGGGTACCTTGCCACAAAGCCCGGATGACCGGCTGAAGCTGATCGACCTGGCCCTGCGCCTGCAAAAGACCGAAGCCACGTTCGCCGACACGCAGCCTCTTGCCGCCGCCTTTGGCCGGCTGTGGCAGGATACGGGCAGCGACTGGGAAGCTTTGCGCAACGTCATCAACTGGCGGTCGTCGCACACTCTGCCGGCCGAGGTCTGGCCGCTCTATGCCGCGCTCTCCGATGCCGGCATTGCCGAGGCCGACCAGGCGCGCCAGGCGCTCTATCACGCACTGACCGACCTCAAGGCGGCGCTCGACAGCATTATCGCCCTGCTCGATCTCGACCTTGCCCGCGCGTTCGGCGCCAGCGACATCGGCGCCCTGCCTGTGCGGGCGCTTGATGAACGGCTCGATGCCTGGTCGGACGATCTGGAATCCTTGAGTCGTTATATCGCCTTCGCCTCGCGTGGCCGCCAGCTATCTGCCCTTGGCGTCGGCAGCGTCGTCGAAGCCCTGCACGCCGGCGGGCTCGATGGCGAAGACCTGATCGCCGCCTTCGACGGCGCCTATTCGCACGTCTTGCGCAATGTGCTGTTCCGCGACTGGCCGGAACTCAAAGCCTTCGACGGTGACGCGCAAGACCGCCATATCAATCAGTTCCGCCAACTCGATCGCGTGCGCATTGACCTGGCCCAGGCGCAGATCGCCGCCCAGGCCAGCGCGGCGCGGCCGGTGGGCAATGCCGGTATCGGCCCACTCGGCATCCTCAACGCCGAACTGGCCAAGAAGCGCAGCCACAAGCCGATCCGCGTCCTGCTGGAGCAGGCTGGCCAGGTCATCCAGGACCTGAAGCCCGTCTTCATGATGTCGCCGCTATCGGTGGCGCAGTTCCTCAAGCCCGGTGGCCTGCAGTTCGACCTGTTGGTCATGGACGAGGCCAGCCAGATCGAGCCCGTCGATGCCTTGGGCGCCATCGCCCGCGTTAAACAGCTCGCGGTCGTTGGCGATGAGCGGCAGCTGCCGCCGACCGCCTTCTTCAAGAAGCTGACCGGCGAGGACGAAATCGAAGAGGATGAGGGCCTGACGCTTCAGGCGCGCGACGCCGAAAGCATTCTCGACCTGTGCCTGGCCAAGGGCGCGCCGCACCGCATGCTCAACTGGCATTATCGCTCCAAACACCAGTCCTTGATCGCCGTCTCCAACCGTGAATTCTACGAGAACCGGCTGTTTATCGTGCCGTCGCCCTATGACGCGGTGGCCGGCATGGGGCTGAAATTCCACTGGCTGAAGGACACGACCTACGATCGCGGCAATACGCGCACAAATCCGAAAGAGGCGCGCACCGTCGCCGAAGCCGTCATTGCCCATGCACGCCTGCGGCCGGAGCAGACGCTCGGTGTCGCGACCTTCTCGGTCGCGCAGCGTCAGGCGGTCCTGACCGAACTTGAAGGTCTGCGCCGCGCCAATCCCGAGCTTGAATCCTTCTTCGCTGAGGACGCCACAGAGCCCTTCTTCGTCAAGAACCTGGAAAACATCCAAGGCGATGAGCGCGACGTCATCTTCATATCGGTCGGCTATGGCAAGACCGAAAAAGGCGATCTGGCCCACGCCTTTGGGCCATTATCCGGCGAAGGCGGCGAGCGGCGGCTGAACGTCCTGATCTCGCGCGCCAAGCTGCGTTGCGAGGTCTTCTGCAATTTCCGTGGCACCGATATCGACCTGGAACGGACGCAGGCGCGCGGCGTGGCGGCGCTGAAAATGTTCCTGACCTTCGCCGAAACCGGGCGTTTTGATGCCCACGACGGCGGAGGCACCCACGACAGCGAATTAGAGCAGCAGGTCGCCGAACGCCTGCGCGCGCTCGGCCACACGGTTGAAAGCCAGATCGGCGCTTCGGGCTTCCGCATCGACCTGGCCGTCGCCGATCCCGATCATCCCGGCCGCTTCCTGATCGGCATCGAATGCGATGGCGCGCAATACCACGCTTCGCGATCGGCACGCGACCGTGACCGCCTGCGTCAGCAGGTTCTGGAAAGCCACGGCTGGGTCATCCATCGTATCTGGAGCGCCGACTGGTATCTGCGCCCCAAGGAGGAACTGAAAAAGCTTGGCGACGCTATCGCCGCGGCAAAGACCGAATGGGCCATGCGCGACCAGGAAAAGGCCGACACCGACGCCGCCGAAGCCGTGACGCCGCCCACCGAAGTCGCACCCGCCGCACCGGCGCCGATGGTCGAAAAGCCGCTGCTCTATATCGAGGCGGATTTTCAGGTGAACAGCCGCGCCGATCCGCAAAGCCTGACCGTGCGGGAACTGGCGGATGTCGTCACTTCCGTCGCGGCCATCGAAGGACCGGTGCACGAAGACGAGATCATCGCGCGCGTGCGTTACCTCTGGGACCTGCCGCGAACCGGACCGCGCCTGAAGGCCGCCGTCGCCGCTGCCCTGCGCTTTGCCGTCTCTGAGGGCGCGGTCACCGAGGCCGACGGCTTCTACGGCGTCCCGGACCAGGCCGTGCGCATCCGCGACCGGTCGCAGGTGACATCAACGGGTCTGCGCAAGCCCGACATGCTGCCGCCGGCGGAGATCGAGGCAGCCTTGCTCAAGGTCGTCGACGACAATTACGGCGCGACACGCACTGATCTGGCTCCCGCCGCCGCGCGCCTTCTGGGCTTTGCGACGACGGGCGCGGCATTAAAGGCGCGGATCGATGACAGCGTGGCGCGGCTGGAGGCCGATGGCAGGCTGATCGACAAGAACGGTCTGCTGGTTTTACCCTGACTTTGCAAGGACATGGATGGCTTGGGATGCGGTTCTTACGCAGCCAGGCTTAAACTCCTGGCCACAGGAGACTTGACCATGGCCGACACCAAATATCCCATCAGCCGCGATAAGGAACGCGACTCGGGCGCTCAGCCTGAGCGCAACCGTCCGGATTCCATCACCCAGGAAGGCAAGGACATCAACACGGCCCTGAGCCACGATCAGCGCATGCACGGCGTTGAAACGTCCGAGGGCCATCAGGGTTCAGGCAGCGGCGACTTCCAGTCCAACAAACCCGCCGAGGACCAAGGCGGCTATGGCATGCAGGATACCGATCGGCGTCCGGCCGATCGCGACAATGCCGAAGGCAATGCTCAGGTCGGCGCGTCGCCCCTGCACGACAGCCGCTACAGCCGGGACGAAGAGCGCGCGCGGGGCAGCGTCAGCGCCCAACCTGGCCAGGAAAAGGCGGATATTCAGGACGAACGCCCGGAACGCCCCGGCCATGATACACCCGAAGGCAAGGCGCATAACGGCCGGGGCAATGACGAACGCGGCGGCTATGGCGTCGGCACGGCAAATCCCGAGACGCCGGCGACGACGAAGGGCCAGCAGCCATGACGACGCTGATGGCCCTTTTCGCCACGATCAGGCGCCAGTTCCTGGCACTGATCGGGCGGCGTTATCACAATACCGACCGTGCCTTGTGATCATTGCCGTATTCGTGCAGGAACAGGGCAATGTCGGTCTTGAGCCGGTGGGAATCCTGAGGGTCGGTCTTGATCGCGGTATCGAAGATGATCTTCTGGATGTCGCGCGGGAGACGGTCCCACGTCGCCAGCACGCCCGCTCCCAGATGCGAGAGCAGGTCGCGTTCGGCGGCCTCCAGATCTTCACTCAACGTCTGAGGTGTCCAGGCAGCGGCAGGTTCGGCAATATCGGTCATGGCATCGTCCTCCTAAAAAGGAGTTCACCAGCCGCCCGCTAAAAAAACCATACGCTTTTTGTGCCTAATCCGGCCTTGGCGACATGCTAAAGTTAGCCTCGCCGCGTGATCAAGCCCAAGGTAAAGCCGATGGCGACCGCGACGGCCAGGGAGGTCACAGGGTTTTGCCGGACCGTGGCGACGAGGTCGCGCGACAGTTCCTTGGTCGCGTCTTGGGCGGCCGAGACGCCCTCTTCGACCTCGGCGCGGATATTGTCCAGGGCGCCGCGAAGCTCGTCGGTGCTGTTGATCATCGGGAAGTCTCCAGAGTTTCAGCCACTATGCGGCAGGCAACGGCAAAAGCAAGCGGGCTTTACGCCGCACTTATCTGCTCCCGCGGCGTGTGGGCGGATTTCTTACACGCGAAGGCGTAAAACACTCTACCGGGGGCTTCCAACGTCAAGGAGCCTGGCATGGCCGAAATCGAATCCCGCAAATATTCGGATGAACATCGCAACAAGGCGCGCGTCGATGCGGGCAAGTTCAACCAGCCAACACAATTCCATCCCGACCGGACGGGTGCGCAAAAGAGCGACACCGGCGCCAAGCGTAAATAGCCATGACCGGCGAGCGCGACATTGTCATCTTCGATCTCGACGGCACGCTCGCCGACATCTCTCATCGCCAGCATATGGTACACGGGAAGCGCAAGAACTGGCGGGGCTTCTTTGCGGCCTGCGTCGACGACGCGCCGCATGAGGCTGTGATTATCATCCTGAGGGCGCTTTACCCCCGCTTCAAAATTTATCTGGTATCGGGACGCAGCGACGAGGTGCGCGATGAAACAGTGGACTGGCTGCGGCTAAATGACGTGCCGTGGCACGTGCTGATCATGCGCCGGCGCGGCGACCATACGCCGGACAACATCCTGAAAATCGGCTGGGTCCATGAGGGTCGCATCCCCAGGGACAGAATTTTGTGCGTTTTCGATGACCGCGACAAGGTGGTCAAAGCCTGGCGTCAGGCAGATATTCCCTGCTTCCAGGTCGCCGAAGGCAATTTTTAAAAGCATCTGCTCCGCTTTACGTGAAGCGGAGCAAATACCTTTAGATTTTGTTTGTTTGCCGGAAATGCTCAGGTTTCCTGCGCGACGCCGGTTTCGATCTTGCCGGTCAGGTGGCTGTCGTCGGTGTCGCGGGCAATATCGCCGATCGACAGAATGCCGACCATGCGCTTGTCGCGATCTAAGACGACCAGGCGGCGAATCTGGCGCGTGCGCATCACGTCGCCGGCTTCGCTTATATCGTTGTCTTCGAAGCAGTAGACGACATTTTCCGTCATGATCTGGCGGACAGGCGTATCGGCGTCGAGCCCTTCGGCGACGGCGCGAATGACGATGTCGCGATCCGTCAGGGCACCGCTCAGACGGTCGTTCTCGCCGACGGGCAGGTAACCGAAATCACCATCGCGCATCATCTGCGCCGCTTCCCGCAAGGTGGTGTCGGGTGTGGCGATTTCGAACTCGGGACACATGACTTCACTGACTTTCATAGGGCTGCTCCGCTGCTGGTGAAGTGGGATTTTGAGGCCGCGCGAAGGATAGGCGGCGACGCGTAAGAAGAGGCTGCGCATGGCCGGGACTTTGCGTAAATTCACCGTAAGCTTTCCGAATTTATGGAATTTTGATCCCGCCGCACGGTTTCCTGATATTTCCCTTAGGTTGCAAGGACTAGCCTGAAGGTTGTCACAGGGACTGCCGAAGCATAATCAACAGACAGGCGGAGGAGTGCACCATGCGGCTGCACGACCGGAAGGCGGCGGGGCAAGCGCTTGCCCGGCGGCTTGAGAACTTTTCCAGAAAGCCCGATACATTGATCCTGGCCCTGCCGCGCGGCGGCGTGCCGGTGGCCTACGAAATCGCCCGAAGTCTGCGCCTGCCGCTTGATGTTTTCCTGGTGCGCAAGCTGGGCTTGCCCCAGTACCCCGAAGTCGCCATGGGCGCGGTCGCCAGCGGCGGCGTCCGGGTGATGAACGCCGAAGTGCTGAAGGACAACCCGGTCGACGATGCCGAGATCGAAGCCGTGGCCCGCAAGGAGACCGAGGAACTTGCCCGGCGCGAAGCCGCCTATCGCGGCGATCGCCCCTACCCGGCTCTTCGCGGCAAGACGGTCATCGTCGTCGATGACGGGCTGGCGACCGGGGCCAGCATGCGCGCCGCGCTTACGGCGCTCCGGCGTGAAGGGCCGCGAGAACTGATTTGCGCCGTCCCCGTGGCCGCGCCGTCTGACGGCAACGACCTTCCCGAAGCCGACGCGGTCTTTGCCCTCATGCGGCCTGAGCCGTTTCACAGCGTGGGCCTGTGGTACGAACGTTTCGAACAGGTCAGCGACAAGGAGGTGCAATTGCTGCTCAAGGACGCGGAGATCTTCGCGCCCGATGCACCACAAAGCGAGGCCGATGCTTTGGCCGGCAAGCTGCGCCGCCACGTCACGCCATTGACCGGCAAGGCCGCCGACTATGACGAACTGATGGTGATGGCGGAGAATGCGCGCTTCGTGCTGATCGGCGAGGCCAGCCACGGCACGCATGAATTCTACAAGATCCGCGCCGATATCACCAAACGCCTCATCAACGAAAAGGGGTTCTCGGCCGTGGCGGTCGAGGCCGACTGGCCCGACGCCTTCCGCGTGAATCGCTATGTGCGTGGAGACAGGATCGCCAGCCCGACCGATGCCTTGAGCGACTTCAAACGCTTTCCGCAATGGATGTGGCGCAACAAGGAAACCCGCGACTTCATCGACTGGCTGCACGACCACAATGCGTCCTACGCCACGCGTAATGCCGGCTTCTACGGCCTCGACCTCTACAGCCTCAATACGTCGGTCGACGCCGTCATCGGGTATCTGGAAGGCGTCGATCCGATCGCGGCCAAGACGGCGCGCAACCGCTACGGCTGTTTCGATGCCTTCGACAATGATCCTCAACGTTATGGCTACATGACCGGACGCGGCGGCGCGGACAGCTGCGAGGACGCGCTGATCGCCCAGTTGCGCGACCTGCAGAAGAACACCTACGACTATATGCGCCGCGACGGCGCCCTGGCCGGCGAAGAGTTCTTTTCGGCCGAACAGAACGCGCGTCTGGTGAAGAATGCCGAGCACTATTACCGCGCCATGTTCCGGGGCAGGCCCAATTCCTGGAACATCCGCGACACCCACATGGCCGATACCCTGGATGAGCTCGACCAGTTCCTGTCAAAACAGCGTGGACGGCCAGCAAAGATCGTCGTCTGGGCGCACAATTCGCATATCGGGGATGCACGTGCGACCGGAGCCAAGGCGCGTGGCGAACTGAACCTCGGGCAATTGGTCCGTCAGCGTCATCCGGATGAAAGCCTGCTGATCGGCTTTTCGACCTATCACGGCACGGTCATGGCCGCGGACGACTGGGATGAGCCCCGACAGGTCAAGACGGTGCGCCGCGGTCTCGGCGGCAGTGTCGAAGAACTGTTCCACAAGGTGGGGGAACCGGGCTTCCTGCTCAATATGCGCGACAAGGGCATGGCGCGGCACTTGCTGAAGGAGCCCAGGCTGGCGCGGTTCATCGGCGTCATCTACCGGCCGGACAGCGAACGCGTCAGCCACTATGTCGATGTCGTCATGCCCGAACAGTTCGATGCCGTGCTGCATATCGACGAGACGCGGGCTGTATCGCCGCTGGTGGAGGAAGTGGCGGCAGCGACCGTGCCCCAGGCCGACGAGACCTATCCGACAGGCCTTTAATTCTCCTCTCTGGCGCGAAGCGATGGGAGGCGGCTTCGAGCGTAAGCGAAGATGACGGAGGGGTACAACGGCCAGAGATACCCCTCCCTCGCTTCGCGGTCCTCCTCCCCATAAAATGGGGAGGAGAAGAATTTAACCCATGGCGTCCGCAGGCACCTTGCTCTGGACCTGGGACTGCTTCTTCAGAGCATCCATTTCCTTGGCCAGGTCCTTGGCTTCCTGGCTGGACAGATACTTCTTCGCCTTTTCGAAGATCTCGCCCTCTTCTTCCTCGACGTGGTGCGTGACCGAGTGCTTGAATTCGCCAAAGGTCTCGAGCCACAACTCGTCCGTGACCGGCGTCGTGCTCAGCTTTTCGAGATATTCGCGGATTTCGTCGTGTTCGTGGTTGGCATGTTCGATCTTCTCTTCGACCTGCTTGGACCGCGTCGCGTCCTCGATAGCCTTATAGAAGGTCTGCTCTTCGGTGTCGGCATGGAGCGTCAGTTCCATTTTAATCGTTTCGAACAGGCTCTGGCGCTCGGCCGGATCCTTGCTGGCGATGACCTGTTCCATAAGGTCCGCAACCTTCTGGTGGTCCTTTTTCAGGTAGTTGTAAATATCCATGATACTGTCCTCGCAACTTTCGGGCTTGTTGTAAGCCGTCAGGGAAATGGTCTTCCGCCCCCGTCTCGGACAGGATGGCAAAGCGCGGGTAAGATCGATATGGCCGCAGCGGTGGCCAGCCGTAAGACCTGCGTAAAACCTTGATTGCGCTTGAGAATTACTCTCAAATCTATTTGTGCGTAATCTGGATACCGGCGGAGTCAAAGGCCTTTTTAATCCGCCGGTTATACTCACGCAGCACCTTCCAGCGTGCGGTAGGTTGCGTACGCATACGCGATTTGACGATCACGCCGACATCCGACAGCAGGTCGACGCCCGCGATTTCAAGATCGGCAAGGATGAGCGGCCCATATTGCGCATCCTTACGCAGCTCAGCCGCCGTGTCACGCATCACCTGCATGGCGTGGTCGATATCGGTATCGTATTTCAGCGGCAGGTCTGAGGCGGCGTAGGAGAAGGTCTTGGTCATATTGTGGATGACCTGGCTTTCGCCATACGGGAAGATATGCAGCGTGCCATCGGAGTCGCGCAGACGGATGGTGCGCAGCGTCATGTCCTCGACCTCACCGCTGAAGGCGCCGATCTGGACGATGTCGCCGACGGCGACAATGTCTTCCAGAATGAGGAACAGGCCAGTCAGCATGTCCTTGACGATGGTCTGGGCGCCGAAACCCACCGCCACGCCGACAACGCCGGCGCCGGCCAGAACGGGCGCGATTTCGACACCGACCTGGCTCAGCAGGGTGATGATGGCCAGGCCTATGATGACGACCTGCAGCAGGCGGCGGACCAGCGGACCCAGCGTATCCAGCTGCGCCCCCCGGCGCGGATCGCCTTCGCGCCGCAGACGGTTCAGCGTCTTGCGGGTGAACAGGCCCACACCTTCGACCGCCAGGGTCGCCAGAACCAGGACGGCCAGGACCCGCAGGGTCGTCGAGGCAATATGCCGGCCCGAACCTTCGGATGCCCAGGCAATGATGTCGATGCCCCAGACATTGGCGACCATGAAGATGGCGATCAGCCAGACCACCAGGCTGATGACCGACCGGCTCAGTTTCAGCGCCTTGTTCGCGCGCTTCTTGCGCTCTTCAGAGCTCTCTCCCGGCAGGTGAGATATCGCCTGGCACAACAGCCAGTTCAGGCCCCTGATGAGCAGAACGGCCACGACAAGGATAAGCGCGGTCAGGCCCGCATTGATCGCCAGACCTTGCGGCCCCAATCCGACCAGGTGGTTCCAGAACAGTGTCAAATTACCGGTGATCTGCTCGTACGCCGTCATGACTTTACTCCGTGGCCGTTACTATCGGCGCAAACCTGACGGCCGTCCCGTAAGGCGGAAATGACCCACACCCGGCCGGGTGGAAAAAAAACGGCAAAGTGTCTGATCCGCTTCAGGCCGCCTCGGGCATGATTTCGGCACTGTTGACCAGGTGGTTCGTGCCGATCAGCGTGCCCAGGATCGAGATCGCCATATCGTGGAAGCGGTGCTCCTTGTCGCTGGCGCACAGGTCGGCGATGACCCAGGTCAGGATGTCCTGTTCGAACAGGTCGCCGACCGTCTTCATGACGCAGGCCTCGGTGGCGATGCCGGCGACATGGACCTCCCGCGCCCGCCACCTGGCCAGGTGGCGTTCTAATGCCGCGTTGCAGCCGCTATAGTTGGGTTTGTCGATGATCACGGCGTCAGGGCGCGGCGTGATGGCCAGTTCGATGCCTTCACTGCCCGGCGCCAGGTCGTGATAGCCGAGGATACGCCGGAAGGGCGACGGATCGGGATTGTAGAAGCGCGTAAAGACGACGTGGTCGAACCGGTGCTGGATGTCTTCGATCGGTTTTAGCACGTGGCGCGACGACGGGCTGACGAAACCTTTTTGAACATCAACGGCGACAAGGACTTTCGGCATGCCTTTCCTTTCTCATGGACGGAAAGACTAGACCGCGCGCGAATAATGAATCGATCCGATTCCGGACAAAAAAATCCCCGGAGGGTGAACCACCGGGGGGCAAGAAGGTTGGGGAGACCTTGCAAAGGAAAGCTTCGATATTGTCGTTATCATAACTTGAAATCGATTACAACTCTGTTAAGGCTATGCCCGGTCAAAGGCAATGCTATGCTCGGCCGCAAGGGCAGGGCTTACAAGAGGAAACAGCATCATGGACGTATCACGGCGGACTTTTCTGGGCGCTTCGGGCGCGTTGGCGGCCTTTGCGGCAGCGGGCCAGGCAGGCGCCGCCGCCGCCGGCCTTATCAAGGCCAACTGGCCGCTGGGCGTCCAGCTGTGGACCGTCAATGCCCAGATGAAGGAAGATATTCCCGGCACGCTGAAGACGCTGAAGAGCCTGGGCTTCGACGTCATTGAAACCGCCGGACTTTATGGCGGCACCGCGCAGACGCTGAAGGGCCAGTTGGCCGACGCCGGCCTGAAGGCGCGCGCCTGCCATATGAATATGGGCGCCCTGTCGACCGATATCGACAAGCACATTGCCGACACTCTGGCGCTGGGCGCCGGCTGGCTGGTCGCCTCCTCGCCCAAGACGCCGGGCCCGATCGATTCGACCAAGCCGTGGGTACAGGCCATGAGCGAGGCCATGACCAAGGAGGCCTACCAGCAGAACGCCGAGATCATTTCCCAGATCGTGCCCAAGATCGAAGCAGCGGGGCTGAAGTTCGCCTATCACAACCACCCGATGGAGTTCGATGATTTCGGTGGCCAGTCGGGCCTCGACATCATGCTGACCGGCTCAGACAGGGCGCGCCTGGAACTCGACCTCGGCTGGGTTGCCGCCGCCGGCCACGATCCTGCCGCCATGATCAGGAAGTACAAGGGCAAGGTCGATCTCTTGCACATCAAGGACATGGTCAAGGATGGCTCAGGTTATCGCTCGGTCGAACTGGGCAAGGGGATCGTCAAATGGAAGCCGGCGTTTGAAGCCGCCAAGGCCGAGGGCGTGAAACAATTTTTCGTCGAGCAGGAAGAGCCCTATGTCCGGCCGATCTTCGAATCGCTTGCGGAGAGCGTAGCCCATCTCAAGTCGTTGTAACTTAAGGCTCGGATAAGTTAAAGGTTGGCATTTTCGCCAACGCGGTCTAGGGATTGCCTTTGCGGCGCGCGGGAACGCGCCGCAACAGGATGTTTATATGTCGACCATCTCCGATGTCGCCAATCTGGCCGGCGTCTCCACGGCAACGGTATCGCGCGTACTCAACGGTTATACGCACGTATCGCCGCGCGTGCTGGAAAGGGTCGAAAAGGCGATCGCCGAGCTTGGCTATGAGCCCAACGCCATGGCGAAATCCCTGCGTACGCTGAAAAGCAACCGCATCATCGTCACGGTTCCCGACATCGCCAACCCCTTCTACGCCAACATTATTCGCGGCGTCGAAGAGACCGCGTCGGCCGCGGGCTATGCCGTTCTGCTGGGCGATATCGGCTCGGCGGCCGGCAGCGATGAAGCCTATGCCGCGCTATTGAAGCGCAAGGAAGCCGACGGCCTGATCTTCCTCGGCCATAGCCTCCCGGATTCGCTCAGCGAGCGGGTAACGCGTGAAGGGGCGGCGGCGCCCGTCGTCAATGGCTGCGAATTCAGCGGCAGCCTGCCGGTGTCGAGCGTCAATATCGACAATACCGCCGCCGCGCGCGAAATGATCGAACACCTGCATGGCCTGGGACACCGCCATATCGGCGTCATCACCGGCGATATGCGCAGCCCCACCAGCCGTGGCCGTCTGAGCGGCGTCGAAGATGCGGCCCGGGCGTTGGGACTCACGGACATGCAGATCGTCAATGGCGATTACACGATCGAATCCGGGATCGCCCGCGCTACGGAGCTGATTCAGGGCGCGCGCCGACCGACCGCCCTTTTCTGTTTCAGTGACGACATGGCCTTCGGCGCCATCCATGCGCTGCGTGGCGCGGGTCTGAACTGCCCGGGCGATGTGTCGGTGGCCGGTTTCGATGACCTCCGCCTGGCCAAGTATGCCCAGCCGGCTTTGACGACCATCCGCCAGCCGATGCACGAAATCGGCGTCAAGACGGTGGAGCTGCTGCTCGACATTATCGAAAACGGCGCGATCGAGCGGGTCAATCTGACGCTCGGTCACGAACTGGTGGTGCGCGCCAGTACGGCGGCGCCGAGGTTTTAGGGCAAGCTGTACGCAATAACCTTGCCCGATGGCTTGACCTTAGGGTTCTTGCCGCCGCCGGCCTGGACGACGACATACTGCCTGCCCCTGACCGCATAGGTCGCGGGCGTGGCGATGCTCGAAGCCGGCAGTTGCGCCTGCCACAGCAGGGCGCCAGTCTTTTTGTCGAAGGCGCGGAATTTGTTGTCGAAGATGGTCGCGGCGATAAACAGCACGCCGCCCTTCGTCACCACGGCGCCGCCATAGTTCTCGCTGCCGGTCGTCTTGTCCGCCAGCTCGGGATATTCGCCTAAAGGCTTCGTCCAGACATACTTGCCGGTATTGACGTCGAGCGCGCTCAAGGTGCCCCACGGCGGCTTGATGGCCGGATAACCGTCGGGATCAAGGAAGCGAACATAGCCATCGAAGACATAGGCGTCGTTGTCAGTCGAAGGATATTCCCCCGCGACCTTTTGGGCCTTTTGCGCCGGATCGCCTTTTAGATAGCCGATGACATTGGCGATCTCGGCACCGCTCAGCTGCGTCCCAAAGCCAGGCATGCGGCCGGCGCCATTGGTGATCTGGCGCGTCAGTTGCTGATCGTCCAACCTTGTATGCACGCCGATCAGCGACGGGAATTCCGGCGGGCTGCCGGTGCGGTCGTCGCGGTGGCAGGCGGCGCAATTATTCTGGTAAAGGGCTTCGCCGCTCACGCCGGCCATCTTGGGCGGCTGCGGCTTGACCTTGAGTATCCACGCCATCTCGTTGGCATTGATATAGAGCAGACCCGTTTCCGGATCAAAGGAGGCGCCACCATATTCAGCGCCCCCATCCATGCCAGGCAAGAGGATCGTCCCCTGAACCGACGGCGGATCGAACGGCCCACGCGAGCGCAGACCGGCAAACACCTTCTTCACAGCGGCATTGGCCTCTGGGGTCCGGTCGGTCAGCAGGTCTTCGGTCAGGTGCTGGCGGGCAAATGGTTCCGGGCTGACCGGCATGGTCTGCGTCGGCGACGTTGTTTCACCCGGGACATCGGTTGGCGGGACTGCAATCTCCTGGACCGGATACAGCGGCTTGCCCGTTTCGCGGTCGAGAATGAAGACAAGACCGGCCTTGGTGACCTGGGCGACCGCCGGGCGGCCCTTGACCGCAATCAGGGTCGGCGGGGTCGGCGGGTCACGGTCCCACAGGTCGTGCCTGACCAACTGGAAGTGCCAGACGCGTTTTCCGGTATTGGCATCGAGCGCCACCAGCGAGGTTCCGAACAGGTTGTCACCCTCGCGATCACCGCCATAGAAATCCTTATTGCCCATGCCGGCCGAAGCCAGCGGCACAAAGACGAGGCCACGTTCCGGATCAAGCGTCAGGCCCGACCAGGCATTGGCGCCCTTGGCCGTCTTCCAGGCGTCCTTGGGCCAGGTTTCGTAGCCATATTCGCCGGGATGCGGAATGGTATGGAATATCCAGCGCATCTTGCCGGTGCGGACGTCGAAGGCGCGGATATGGCCCGGCGTATTGCCGGTCGAGCCCATGACGATCAGATCCTTATAGACCACGCCCGGCGTGACATTGCCGACGCTGATCGAGTCAAAGTCGCGGCCCAGGCCTTCGCGCAGATCGACCTCACCGTTCTTGCCGAAGGTATTGATCAGCCGGCCGGTTGCGACATCGACGGCGATCAGCTTGCCGCGAAAGGTGAAGAGGATGCGCGCACCGCCCTCGCCTTCCCAGTAGGAGATCCCGCGCAGGCGCTGGCGCGTGACGATCTCATCGCCGAAGGACGGATCGAACACCCACTGCTGCTTGCCGGTGGCGGCATCGAGACAGAACAGCTTGCCCTTGGGTGAAATGAAATAGAGCCGCCCCCGGATGACCATCGGGTTGCCTTCCATCTCGGACTGGCTGGCGCCCTCACCAAAGGCATCGCCCGAGTCGAATTCCCAGGCAACCTTGAGGTTTTTCACATTCTGCGGTGTGATCTGGTCGAGCGTCGAATAGTGCGTTCCGTTGGGATTGCCATGATAGTGCGGCCAGTCGGCACCCGAGGTCGATGAGGTCCCGTCGATCGGTTTCTGGCTGCAGCTTGCGAGCAACAGAAGTGTAGCGATCGCGACTAACCCCCTTCCTCGCATTATCCCATCAATCCCTGACGGCGCGCAAACGCGACCAGCAGATCCGGCCATAAGCCCCACGGCTCGCCATTGCCCGGCTTCATGCCAAAGCCATGGCCGCCGGCCGCGAACAGGTGGGTTTCGACGACGCGGCCCTTGGCCTTCAAAGCGTCGCGCAAGGCCGTGGAGTTTTCGACCTTTACCGTGGCGTCGTCTTCGGCATGGACCAGGAAGACCGGCGGCGTATCGCCATCGACATTGCGGTCGGGTGTGTAACGCGCGATCTGCTCCGGCGTGGCAGGGCCGCCGAACAGCGACGGCGCCGTGCCCGAATAGGCGATCGCCGGGTCGAGCGACTGGACCGGATAGATGGGCGCCGCCAGGAATGGACGGGCGCTTAGATCGTCTGTGGCGTCGATCTTCGGATAGGTGAAAGACGTGTGGCGCGTGGCGACCGAGGCCGTCAGGAAACCACCGGCGCTGAAACCCGCGACACCGACGCGTGCGGCATCCAGCTTGAAGCGCGCAGCATTGGCGCGAATGGCCTTCATGGCGCGCACCGCATCGAGCGTGCCGACATCGGCGCGGTCGGCCCAGCCGTCATTGGCCAGGCGGTAAAAAAGCACGAAACAGGTGACGCCTTCGGCATTCAAGCGTTGCGCCAACTGATAGCCTTCGTGGTCGAAATAGTTCCACGAGAAGCCGCCGCCCGGGATGATCAGCATGGCGCCGCCATTGGGCTTGGACGCCGGAAACACAGCCAGGCGCGGTTTCGAAATGCCCTGGACGCGACGCAGGTGATCGGCTGGGTTGGTCGAAACCTCCTCGACGACTTCCTTCAGGTTGGCAGGCGCTTTCAGATCACTTGGCCATAAGTCTATAGTGCCGACCGGTTCCGGCCAAGTGAGCTGGCGCGTATCGCCTGGCACGGTTGGCGCCGCGGTCTGGGCAGCGGCGCCTGTCGCCGCCAGCGCCAGGGGGGTCATCAGCAGGCTGCGGCGCACGACGTCCATCTCAGTATCCCATCAGCTTGCGCAGGGATTCCTTGGACGCGCCGGAGCCGGCGAAGTCGTCGAAGGCCTTTTCCGTCACGCGAATGATGTGATCGCGGATGAAGGTGGCGCCTTCGCGCGCGCCGTCTTCCGGATGCTTGAGGGCGCATTCCCACTCCAGCACCGCCCAGCCATCATAATTGTACTGGGCCATCTTGGAGAAGATGCCCTTGAAGTCGACCTGGCCGTCGCCGAGGCTGCGGAAGCGGCCCGGGCGTTCCAGCCAGCCCTGATAACCGCCATAGACGCCCGACCGGCCGTTCGGATTGAACTCCGCGTCCTTGACGTGGAACATCTTGATCCGTTCGTGATAGATGTCGATGTAGCTTAAGTAATCGAGCTGCTGCAGGACGAAGTGGCTAGGGTCGAACAGGATGTTGGCGCGGCGGTGGCCACCGACGACATCCAGGAATCGCTCGAAGGTCGCGCCGTCGTGCAGGTCTTCGCCCGGGTGGATTTCGTAGCAGCAGTCGATGCCGCAGTCTTCATAGACGTCGAGGATTGGCTTCCAGCGGCGGCCGAGTTCGGCGAAGGCTTCTTCGACCAGGCCGTGCGGGCGCTGGGGCCAGGCATAGAAGTACGGCCAGGCCAGCGCGCCCGAGAAGGTGACCGAGGCCTTGAGACCCAGGCGTTGCGACGCCTTGGCGGCCAGCTTGACCTGATCGACGGCCCAGGCCTGACGCGCCGCAGGGTTGCCGCGCACTTCCGGCGCCGCGAAGCCGTCGAACAGGGTGTCGTAGGCCGGGTGAACGGCAACAAGCTGGCCCTGCAGGTGGGTCGACAGTTCGGTGATTTCGAGGCCATAGGCCGCCAGTCCGCCCTTAATCTCATCGCAGTAGGCTTGCGATTCGGCCGCCTGCTTCAGGTCGAAGATATGGGCGTCGCTGGTCGGCACCTGGATGCCCTTATAGCCCAGGTTCGCCGCCCATTCGGCTATGGTGTCGAGCCGGTTGAACGGCGCCTTGTCACCCAGGAACTGGGCGATGAAAATGGCCGGGCCTTTGATGGTCTTCATAATCGGTATCCTTCTCCTCCCGATTTGATGGGAGGCAGCGCTGCGCGCGGCAATGACAGAGGTATCCCCTCCACCACCCATAGAAGCGTGCTAACGCTTCGCTCTATGAGCACGATTGGTCCCCTCCCCATCGCTACGCGACAGGGAGGAGAAAATAGCGTTATACGTCCTTCAACGTCCGCCACTGGCGGGCATTGCTGGATTCGACCGCGACAGCGACAAAGTGCATGCCGCGCACACCGTCCTCGATGCCGGGCACGGTCTTGCCGCTGCCCGTGATCTGGTCGGCGAAGTCGCGATAGATGTTGGCGAAGGCTTCGAGATAGCCTTCCGGATGGCCCGCTGGAATGCGGATCATCGCCTGGACCTCGGGCGACAGATAGCCACCGCCAGCATGAAGCACCTCAGTGGGCTTGTCGCCATAGTTCAGCGTTAGGGTGTTGGGTGTTTCCTGGCTCCAGTCGAGCCCGCCCAGTTCGCCATAGACGCGGATGCGCAGGGCATTGCGCTCACCTGCTGAAATCTGCGAAGCGATCAGGGCGCCACGCGCTCCGTTGTCAAAGCGCAGCAGAATGTCGCAGTCGTCGTCGAGCATACGGCCCGGCACGACCTTGCCGAGATCCGCGCACAGTTCGGTGACGCGCAGGCCTGTGATGAATTCGGCCAGATGGAAGGCATGGACGCCGATATCGCCGATGCAGCCGCCAAGACCGGCCTGCTTGGGATCGACGCGCCAGTCGGCCTGCTTCGAATGGACGTCCTGCGACAGCCAGCCCTGAGGATATTCGACAACGATCTTCCTGATCCTGCCGAGCTTGCCCTGGGCAACCAAAGCCTTGGCCTCGCGCACCAGCGGGTAACCGCTATAGGTGTAAGTAAGACCATAGTTGCGGCCGGTCTTGCGGATGACCTCGCGCAAGGCCAGGGCCTGATCAAGGTTGAGCGTCGCCGGCTTGTCGCACATGACGTCGAAGCCAGCCTCAAGCGCCGCCTTGCTGATCGGGAAGTGGGTGTCGTTCGGCGTCACGACGCAGACAACATCGACCTTGCCCTGCTCCTTCGCAAGCAGGTCACGCCAGTCGGCATGGACGCGGTCGGCCGGGAGATTATAGCCCTCGCCCGCCGCCGCATTCTTCACCGGATCGCGGCTGAAGGCGCCGGCGACCAGCTCGTAACGCCGGTCCATGCCCGTGGCCTTCAGGTGGACCGGGCCGATAAAGGCGCCCGGTCCACCGCCGACCATTGCCAACCGCAAAGGCCCTTTTGGGGGACCACTTTTAGCCATCGATGTTTTCGCCTTCGCTACGCCCTAGAATCACCGGTTTGTAACCGCCCCTGCTTTGGAACCAGAAGATGAGCAGCAGGAAGACGATGCCGGTCACGACCGGGATCAGCGAGACTTCCTTGAGCGCGTCCTTCTTGGCGCTGGCCGACAGGCCGTCGAGCACCGCCTTGTCGGCTTCTGGAGCCGCCGCGACCTTGGCCTCATCGAGCGCCTGATAGGTGCCAAAGATCGAGACCTTGGGCTCGCTGAGATATTGCTGCGTCAGGCTGGTCTGGTTGGCGGTGTCGTGCGCCCGCAGGCCCTCGCGGGTCGAGTGGTCCTGCGCCGCGCCCAGCAGCACCGAACCCAGGATACCGGCCGCCAGCATGCCGCCACCGCCCAGCATGTTGATGGTAACGGCGCCGCCCTTGGGGAACTGCTCCGAAGCGACAGCCAGCGTCGTGCCCCAGAAGAAGCTCTTGCCGATACCGTAGAGCGTCGCGGCCGCCAGGATGACGCCGCCGGTGGCGTCCGACATCAGGAACAGGCCGCCGGCCGACAGGGCGCAGGCCATGGCCAGCACGCCCAGCGGCTTGAACTTTTCGATCAGGGTGCCGGCGAAGATGCGGATCACGAAGACGATCAGCGAGGTGTAGATCAGCACCCAGCCACCGGCCAGGCCGATGTTTTCCATTTCCGGCGCCATCAGCGACGAAATCCAGCTGTCGGTCGCCAGTTCCGTGACGGCCAGCGGCATCATGAGCAGGACCAGCAGGATATAGAGCGGACGGCCCGGAGACCGCGCGAAAATGGCGTAGATGACGGCCAGGGCAACGGCACCACCCCAGCTGACCATCGGGTCGAGCGCGAAGACGCGGCCGACTTCAAGCATGATGAGGGCGCCGAGGATAAAGGCGCTGATGAAACCGGCCTCGCCCAGCATGGTGCGGTAGGAGACGCCCGAAGCGACGCGTTCCGATACCGGGAACTTACGGCCCAGCAGCAGGAAAGTATAGGTCAGGACCGGCACGATCATCAGGCCGACCTTGACCTGCCAGCCGACGCCCGGCGTGAAGTGGTCGAGCGCCATGGCCAGCAGGCCGCCGAGGATCATGCCGCCCGGCCACGCCGCGTGCAGGCGGTTGAGCCACTTGGGCTTGTCGTGGTTGTAGATGGTGGCGATCAGGGGGTTGGCGGCGGCTTCGACCGCGCCATTGCCCAGTGCCATGACGAAGGTGCCGGCATAGAGCGCCCAGTAGCCATTGGCCGTCAGCAGCAGGCCGAGACCGCCCAGGTGGCACAGGGCCGCGAACCAGAAGGTCGCCTTGAAACCGATCTTGTCGATGAACAGCGAGATCAGGACGATCGAAATGGCGAAGGGCCACAGGCCGACGCCCAACAGTTCGCCCTTCTGCGTTTCGGTTAATGCAAAATCGACACCCCAGGTATCGACGACCAGCGCGCGCAGAATAAAGCAGAAGGAGGTGGCGGCGATGGCTGCGAAGGAGGCGGCGAACAAGGGGCCATTGCCCTGGACGCCTTGGGACGATGCGGCGGCGGATGCGCTACTCATGTGTGTAACCCCTGTGTTTCAACCCTTTGGCCGTCAGGTTTTCTTGTTTGCTTTGCCCTGCGGCGTCTCGTGATTTAGGTGTAATCGATTACAGCAGGCTTGTGAAGCTGCCGCATGCAAGCTGTCCCATATTGGCGGGATTGTTCAAGGAAAAAATCGTACAAGTCGTCCTGAGCTTAATAGAGATCACGGCGATAGCGGCCGGCGGCGATGGCGTCCTCGGCCCAGTCATTGCCGAGGTGCCGGCGCAGGGCGGCATCGACGGCCCGGCCCATGTCGAGCCCGCCGCAGACGAGGACCGATCCGCCATCGGCCAGCCATTCCTTCAGTTCCTTTGTCCGGCCGACCAGGGCGTCCTGGACGTAGCGCCCCTGCCCGTCGGTGACGGACGAGAAGGCGAGGTCGAGCCGGGCCAGTTGGCCCTTGTCCTGCCAGGCGATCAGTTCATCGCACGCACCGCCGTCGGTGACCGGATTACGCTCACCATAAATCATCCAGCACGGGCGCCCGGCGGTCATGGCTGTCAGCAAATGCGCGCGCAGGCCGGCCAGGCCGGATCCTGCACCAATCAGCAGGACCGGGCCCGAGCCTTCCGGCAAGTGGAAATTGGCATGGACTTTAAGGCGCAGCTTCAGGATTTCGCCGGGTTGCAGCGTCTCGGTCAGCAGCTTCGAGCCATCGCCATCGGCCTTTTGCCGCACCAGCAGTCGGACATGGCCTTCGCCAGGCAAGGACGCGATCGAATAGTCGCGGCGGTGGCCCTTGGGCGTGATGATTTCAACCAGGTCGCCGGCCTGCCATACGACACGTCTTTGGGCCTGTCCTTCAACCGGCTGAAGATCGACGCGGACCAGTTTCTGTGCCTTGCTGTCGGGGTTCAGGACCTCGCGCGCCGCCAGCCGCCAGTCATCAAAAACGATCTCTTCTTCGGCGGCCTGGCCGGCGCCGAGGCTCGACAGGAAGCCGTCCCATTTGGCCAGGGCCTTGGGATCGAGATCGTCGACCTCAACGCAGCCGCGCATCTGGCGAGCGCCGCACTCCATCAGCCAGGCATCCAGCCTATGACCAAAGGCGCAGAAATGGCCGTGCGTCCGGTCACCAAGCGCCAGTATGGCAAAGCTGAGCTGACCCAGTTCGACACGCTTCTTCATCAGGGTGTGTTCGAAGCGCATGGCTTCATCGGGCGCGTCGCCCTCACCGGCGGTCGACACCACGCACAGGGCTTGCGCGGCGTGCTGCAGCAGATCAGGCGTTGCCTCTTTCAACGACAGGACGATGGCAGCCTGTCCGCCGGCGTTGAGGCTGGCGGCCGTGCGGCGGGCCAGCGATTCGGCCTGTCCCGTCTGCGAGGCGTAGAGAACGAGGATGGCCGAGGATTCCTTCATCGCCTCGACGGTCGCGGCGGCGCTAACCTGCGGCTTCTTGCGGAAGGACAGCAGGGTCACAATCAAGACGATAAGCGCCGCCACACCGGCCAGCAGCCAGCGCGTCGTGTCCTGGGTTACAAATGCGCCCAATTCCGTCAAAGCCCAATATCCCTCAAAGCCCAATCCCTCAAAGCCCAACCTCTCAAAGCCATGCCTCCAAAGCGGGACTCATCGCGTCCCGCATCGTCCCATTATCCCTCACGCGCAACAGGCAGGCGATCCCCTCCTGCCGGGCGAACGCCAGTGCGCGCGCTTCGCCCATCACGATCAGCGCGGTCGCCAGCGCGTCGGCGCGCCAGGCGTCGCGGTCGATGACCGTGGCGCTGGCCACTTCCGGCCGCACGGGGCAGGCGGTGCGCGCGTCGATCGTGTGCGACAGCCGAACGCCATCGTGCTCGAAGCCCCGGCGCAGGTCGCCCGAGGTCGCCACCGCATGGTCGCACAGGGCTATAACCGTGCGTTGCGTCGCCGTGACACCTTCGGCGCTTTCCACCTCGACCCACCATGGCAGGCCGTCGGGCTGCACGCCAAAGCCTTTAAGTTCACCGCCGATCTCGACCAGCCCCGCCGAAATGCCGGGTTCCAGGCTCAGCATCTGCGCCAGGCCATCGACCGCATAGCCCTTGGCGATGGCGCACAGATCCAGCC
Organism: Asticcacaulis solisilvae; assembly: GCF_017875235.1. GTDB lineage: Bacteria > Pseudomonadota > Alphaproteobacteria > Caulobacterales > Caulobacteraceae > Asticcacaulis > Asticcacaulis solisilvae_A. The sequence goes on from NZ_JAGGMI010000004.1 coordinate 107,243, forward strand.
TGACGCCATCTGGACGAACCATGCCGTTCGCCTGCCACACCAGGTCGCGCCAGTCGTGCGCGCAATCGCGCACCCGGCGGATCTCGGCCTCCGCCGGCACGTCGTCCGTCACGACCTTGGCGCCGAACCCCCACATCTCGACCGCCGACAGCAGAGACGGGTCGAACGCGCCATCGGTCAGCCGGGCGATATCGAGCGCGTGGCGCACCACCTGCAGCATGACCTGCGGCAGGGGCACGAAGCTGTTGGGGCCTGCGGCATTGAAGCGGCACAGGTCCGACTGCGGCTTGTAGGGGCTCATCTGCCGGTCGATCAGGTCGAGCCACGCCTGCACGCGAGGACGCAGGGTCTGCTCCAGCCCCGCCAGCCGTTCCGCCGTTACGTAGACGGCGATACGCCAGTCGGTGGCGAACGCCTCACCCTCCAGGACAAGCTTGCGCGCCTCCGCGTCCGGACGCGGCAAGGCCGCGAGGTCCGGAATGACCACCCGGGTGTCATAGGCGCCGGATGGTCCGGTCATGCGTGCATCCGTGGCGTCAGACGGCATTCTTCGGTCTTGGCCCCTGCTCCAACCTCAAAAAATGAGAATGATTTGCATTTACGGGCAGAGACCTGCGCTGTCAATTGCGTAATCATGCAAGCCCCCGAAGCCGTCACAAAACCGTTTCAATTATAGAAACATGACGCAGCGCAATATGCCAGCCCGTGTCAAAGCGCTTGATCGATCCGGCGGGGCGTGTATCCCATTGCCCACACTTGATTTGGGACGAAACCATCTGATGACGACGCGAAAAGGGGCTTCCGCTGACCTCGACCCCATGGACAGCCGCCTGCTGGCCTGTCTGCGCGAGGATGCGCGACGGCCAGTATCCCAACTGGCGACCGTGCTCGAAATCCCGCGCGCCCAGGTCTATGCGCGGCTGGAACGCCTTGAAGCGGAAGGCATTATCGAAGGCTATACGGTCCGGCTCGGCACGGCGTTCTCCAAGACGCGCATGCGCGCTCATGTGATGATCAAGACCCTGCCGCGCCAGGGACAGGCGGCTGAGACCGGGCTGGCCGAAATCGCCGAGGTATCGGCCATCTATGCTATCAGCGGCGAATACGACATCATCGTGCTGGTCGAGGCCGCCGACAGCGTGGCCATGAACGAACTGCTCGACCGGATCGGCATGCTGGATGGCGTCGAGCGCACCACCACCTCGGTGATCCTTGCGACAAAGCTCGAAAGATAAGATGCAAAAAAGCCGGCCCCGAAGGACCGGCTTTTAAAATCTGGCTGTCAGGCCTTATTTGAAGAAGGCCAGGAAGCGGTCGCCCGCCTTGTGCGCTGAGTTACGGCCAACGCGGAAATCCGAGAAGTGGAAGTCCGACAGATGCGGACGGTCCATGCGCGACAGGCGGTCACGGGCCAGCTCTTCGAGATGGGCCAGTTGCTCACGTGCCTTGCCTTCATAATGGTGCAGGCGATCGCGGGCATGGTCGACCTGCTTGCGATAACCATATGCCGGCTTGGACAGGTTGAACTTGTTCAGGCCGATCCGATGCGCAAAGCGCTCGATGCGGCTTTCCGGACGGCGCGAGCGGGCATAGAGGATGCCGGCTATCCCGGCAACGGCGACGCCACCGGCGATCGCGCCGACGATCTGCCACTGTTCACGGGTGAGAAGGGGCTTCTTGCCGATTTCCGGGCCTACGTCTTGTGCGGGTTCCTCGTCCTTAAAGGACAGGGTGCGCGGACTGTCATAGTCCAGTCCGGAAATGGAGCCGGTCGCGTCATCGATGCCGGGATTGTCGGCGATGGCGTCCGGGTTAATCGACGGGTTCGGGCCCGAGGTCTCTTGCGGACCGCGCGGCAGAATCTTCTCTCTCGTGTCCATGTCTGGCTCTCCTAGCAAGGCGTCATTGCGCATTTGCGAAGTCTAGCCGCGCGTTTGTAAAAGATACGCCGGACAGTTTGCTCGGAGCTGTCAAATATTGATAAGCGTGATTTGTTCATCGCGATATCTAGCCAAAAACCGCTGCACACTTTTTGGCATATCGCTATCCAAACTTCATACCGGCGACCACCAGCAGCGCGATCAGCAGCAGCAGGGAAATCGCCTGCCACAGCTTGACCGGATCGGCGCGCCACCATTGGCTGCGGCGGGTTGACGCCGGCGCCGTCGACAACATGCCGTTCTCCAGCGCATAGGCCATTTCAAAGCCGTCCTGGAAACGTTCGGACGGCTCGGGCGCGATGGCGGTCAGGATGACGTTCTCCAGCCAGGCCGGCAGGTCGCGGCGCTTGGACCACAGGGCCTGCGGACGCCCCAGGACCGGCTTGGAGAAGGCCGGCGCGTCCGGATAGGGGAAGTCGCCGCCCGAGAACATGCGATAGAGGCTGACGCCCAGCGCGAAGATGTCGGAGCGCTCGTCGCCCGGCAAGCCGTCATAGAGTTCCGGCGACTTGTAGTTGGGCGTCCCCGGCGTGTGGTCGACCTCACCGGCCGGATCGAGATGGATCAGCCGCGCCACGCCAAGGTCGATCAGCTTCAAACCACCGTCGTTGAGCAGCATGACGTTTTCCGGCTTGATATCGCGATGGACGATGCCGGCGCGGTGCAGCGCGGCCACGGCCTTGGCGAGTTTCGTCGCGATGTCCAGGCCCGTCTCGACCGGCACCTTTTCCGTGCGTGACAGCCGCTCTTCCAGGGTTTCGCCTTCGTAGAAGGGCTGGGCGATGTAAAGCCGCGTCTGGCGGCCCGGCGGCAGGGTCAGGACGGCGCCGACAAGCGCGTGCTGGACGCGGCTTGCGACCCAGGCCTCGCGCGCGAAGACCGAACGCGCCGACTGTTCCGAGCCGATGGTATCGGGCTTGGGGAATTTGAGCAGGACGGTGCGCTGGTCCTTCAGGTCGCGCGCCCGGAAGACGCGGCTGTAGTCGCCGTCAGCCAGGCGTTGTTCCAGCCGGAAGTCGTCGACCACCGCGCCGGTCTCGGGCGCCTCCAACAGCGGCAGGCGGGCAAAGGCGGCATCCAGATCCTCAAGCGTCGCCGGCGGCAGTTCCAGTACGTCGACGACAAGCGCGGTCGTATTGTCGTCGCCATTGTGCGCCAGGGCTTCGGAGACCAGCTTGCGCGCGGTTTCCTCGGGCGAGGCGCGCTGGATCAGGATGGCTTCGATCTGGTCGGCCGACAAAGGCCCGTGGACGCCGTCGCTGGTCAGGAGCAGGCGGTCGTGCGTTTGTACGTCCTCGATGCGGTAGTCGATGCGCACCGCCTCTTCCAGGCCGATGGCGCGCGTGATCAGGCTCGACTGCTCGGCGCCCTCGGGCTTGTGATCGCGCGTCAACTGACTGAGCGCGCCGTCGCGCAGCCGATAAAGCCGCGTATCGCCGACATGGAAGCAGTGCAGACGGTGTCCCTTGATGACGATGCCGGTGAAGACCGCCGCCATGGACTTGAGGTTTTCGTCCTTCTGTCCCTGGACGTGGATCCAGTGGTTGATACTTTCAAGCGCGCGCGCGGCCGTCTTGCGCGGCGGCAGGGCATCGGACTGGCTGACATAGTCGTCGATGAAGGCACGCACCGACAGCTCGGCCGCCACGCGTCCGCCCTTGTTGCCGCCGACGCCGTCGGCCACGGCCGCGACCAGACCGTGATGGCGCGGCGGCCCTTCGAGGTAAGCGGCGGCGAAATCCTGGTTGTCGGGACGTGGCCCGGCTTCACTGGCGAAACCGGTGGCGACCTTCAGGCGTTGGGTGGGAGCCGCCATCAAAAATAGGCGCCGACGGTTTCGCTATGAACGACGACGGGCGGCTCAAGAAAGAACGGGCCGGCCAGGGCGCGCCACTTCTGGAAGTTCTCCGAGCCACGGAAATCAACCGTGTGCGCTTCGACCGTTTCCCACAGGACGCGCAGGTTATAGGCCCCCGGCGTTTCAATGACGCGTTCCAGGCTCATGCCGTGGCAGCCCTTCGCCGCCCGGAAGTGCTCCTTCGCCGCGGCGACGGCGGCTTCGAAGTCGCTCGCGCGGGCAGGATCGATACGGAGGGCGGCGATTTCGGTGATCATAGTGGCTCCATGGTTGCGGCGCTTGAAGGCGCGCGCTATTGCGGTCACTCTATTCGGGCACAGCCGGGACTAGCAAGCATGAAAACGGTCAAGTGGGGTATCCTGTCCACCGCGCGCATCGGCGTGACCAAGGTCATTCCCGGCATGCGCAAAAGCCAATATGTCGAGGTGGCCGCCATCGCCTCGCGCGACCTCAGCGCCGCGCAAGGCGTCGCCGACAGCATCGGCATCGACAAGGCCTATGGATCTTATGAAGACCTGTTCGCCGATCCATCAATCGACGCCATCTACAATCCGCTGCCCAACCACCTGCACGTGCCGATGACGCTTGCCGCCGCGCGCGCCGGCAAGCACGTCTTGTGCGAAAAGCCGATGGCCTTGAATGCCGCCGAGATCGACCAGCTGCGTGAAGTGGAGAACAAGGTGCACATCATGGAAGGCTTCATGGTGCGCCATTCGCTGCAGTGGAACGCAGCGCGTAAAGAGGTGCGCAGCGGCGCCTTGGGTGGCGCGCCGCAGATGATCCAGTCCTATTTCAGCTACAACAACCAGGACCCGGCCAATATCCGCAATAAGGTCGAGTGGGGCGGCGGCGGCCTGATGGATATCGGCTGTTATCCCATCGTCGCCGGTCGCTTTTTCTTCGAAGCCGAACCGGTGCGCGCCATCGCCATCTTCACCCGCCACCCGGACTGGGGCACCGATGTGGTGACGGGCGGGATTCTCGACTTCGGCGGTGGCCGCCAGCTGACTTTCGGCGTCTCGACGCAACTGGCGCGCGCCCAGCAGCTCACCATCTGGGGGCCCGACGCTCGCCTGACCATCCCTGTGTCCTACAACGCCCAGCCGGACGAACCTAATGTCTTCATCATCGACAACGGCGAGTCACTGACCGGCGCCACGGCGAAGCTGCATACGATGGACATCTCGGACCAGTATACGCGGATGAGCGAGGACTTCTCGCGCGCCATCCTGGGCGAAATCCCCTTGCCCTACGATATGGATGATGCCCGCGCCAATATGCGCATCATCGACGCCCTGTTCCGGTCGGAAACCTCCGGCAGGTGGGAAGCCATCTAAGGCATTTCCTAAATACATTAAAATTGGAGTTCGCAATCACGCGGTTACCGTGCGCCATCACGTTCTCTTGAGAACGCCCGGGATCATGCGCCGCTTACCGCGTTTCCGGATTTTCCTACTGATTCTTTATCCGCCGCCGGACATTGTGCGATGCGAAGCGGCGCAAGCCTTTGCGCCCTCAATCCCATAGTTTCCCGCCGGCCGGCAGGTGAGGTCGATGCCATCCCTCCCCGTGGTTCGCGCGGCCGTTTTTTCAGAGGTCCAGATGCTCGAAGCCACGACGTTCAAATCCCAAGGTGAAGATTTTACCGTGGCTGACATCCCCCAGATTGCTGCGGCGCAGAGTATCGGCGCATCCCTTACCCGGACGGCGATCATCGGCAACTTCCCGCCGCGCCAGTGCGGCCTGGCGACCTTTACCCGCGACATGTACAACTGCCTGCACAAGGCCCTGCCCGGCGCACGCTGGGACGTCATCGCCATGAACGACCCTGGCAACACCTACGACTATCCGCCGGAGGTGACCCAACAGATCCCGCAGAACGAGGCCGACGCCTATATCCGGCTGGCTGACGAACTGAATGCCTCGGGCACGCAGGTCCTGTTCGTGCAGCATGAGTTCGGCATCTATGGCGGCCCCTCGGGCGCCTACCTGCTCGACTGCCTGGAACGGCTGAAGATGCCGGTCGTCACGACGCTGCACACCATTCTGGAAACGCCGAACGAAGAACAGAAGCGCGTCATGGACGGGCTGATCCGGATTTCTGCGACGCTGGTGACCATGGCGCGCAAAGGGGCCGATATCCTGAAACGCGTCTATGGCGTGCCGGAATCCAAGATCGCCATCGTGCCGCACGGCGCGCCGTCCCGGCCGCTTCAGGACACCGAAATCTTCAAGGCCCAGCAAAACCTTTCCGGCCGCAAGGTCCTGACGACCTTCGGCCTCCTGTCACCCAACAAGGGCATCGAAACAGTTATTTCCGCGTTACCGGAAGTGGTGCGCGGCACGCCGGACCTGATGTATCTGATCGTGGGCGCCACCCACCCGCACCTTATCCGCCACGAAGGTGAAAAGTATCGCGACAGCCTCAAGGCCATGGCGCGTGACCTGGGCGTCGAAAACCATATCCGCTTCATCAACACCTTTGTCAGTGACAATGACCTGGTCGATATTCTTCAGGCGACGGATGTCTATGTGACCCCGTACCTGACCGAGACCCAGATCACCTCCGGAACCCTTTCCTATGCCATCGCACTGGGCCGTCCGGTCGTTTCAACGCCGTACTGGCATGCCCAGGAAGCGCTCGCCAACGGTGTCGGCATCCTGTGTCCGTTCCACGACAGCCAGGCCTTCGGCAAGGCGATCGCCGAACTGATGGAGCAGGACACCACCCGCGAAGCCATGTCGCGCAAGGCCTATATGTACGGCCTGTCCTCGCGCTGGTCAGCGGTGGCCCAGGCCTACATCGCCCGCGCCGAAGACGACGTGAAAGCCGGCCGCAAGGTTGCCGAGGCGCACAGCAGCTTCACGGCGCAACGCCCTGTCTGGGACGCCATCCAGCGCATGAGCGACGACACTGGCATGTATCAGCACGGCAAGTATCGCCTGCCGGACCGCGCGCATGGCTACTGCACCGACGACAACTGCCGCGCGCTGGGACTGGTCGCGCGCCAGTCCAAGCTCGGCAAGCTGGACGCGCAACAACTGCGCCTGGCCTATGTTTACGCCAGCTTCGTCAACCACGCCTGGAACCCCGACACCGGCCGGTTCCGCAACTTCATGAGCTTCGACCGGCAATGGCTGGACGACGGCGGCTCCAATGACTGCTGCGCCCGCACCTTCGAAGCCCTGGTCGATGTCGCCCGCTCGGACCTGCCGGACGACCTGCGCAACTGGGCGATCGAGTTGGGCCAGCGCGTCTGGCCGCGCGCCCTGACCTGGACGTCGATGCGCTCGCGCGCCATCGTGCTCAAGACGCTGATCCGCGCTTTCGGTGTCATCGGCCAGCCCCAGGATATCCAGGCCGCGGTCCGCGACCTGACGCGGACTCTGAACACCTATTACAAGGAAACGGCGACCCCCGACCGCCTGTGGTTCGAACCCACCCTGTCCTATGACAATGCCCGCTTGAGCGACGGCCTGATCCTGGCCGGCCGATTCCTGTCGGACAGCACGGCCTTGCGTAACGGCCTGGCGTCGCTCGACTGGCTGATGAAGCAGCAGACCGTGCCGGTAAAGGGTTGCTTCCTGCCAGTCCCGACCTCGCGCTTCAAGGAGGACGGCGAAGTCCATCCGCTCTACGACCAGCAGCCGCTGGAGGTCATCGCCAGCATCGAGGCGTGCCTGACGGCCTGGCGCGTCACGGGCGAACCCGAATGGCGCGAAGAAGCCTTGCGCGCGTGGGCGTGGTTCGAAGGCAAGAACAGCCACAGCGTGGCGACGGTGACCGCCGACGGCGGCTGTTATGACGGCCTGACGGTCAATGGTTGCAACGAAAACCAGGGCGCGGAATCAATCCTGGCCTATCACTTAAGCTGGACCGCTCTTAAAACGGAGCTGAAGGCGGAGGTCGCGAACGCTCCGAAGGAGGTTCCGGCCACCACGGTACCCGAAACAAAACAGCCGGCGCATTCCGAAGCCTGAATGGCGCGGCCGACGAATTAATGACAATGTCAGGCGCCACGGCTACTGTCGTGGTGCCTGGACGGCTTTCAAGAGGGACTTAGAGCTATGGACGGCGGCGCGAAGCTGACAAAGACAACCCATGTGGAAATGCTGCAAAGCCCGCTAATGCTTCGGGCCAATCCGGAAAGGGTGGTCATTCTGCCCTTTGCCATTGCCAGCAGCGCGCGCGACAGTGCCAAGGGCGCCATGTCGCGCGTGACCCGGATCTGCGACGCCATCATCAACCTGTCGGCGGAAGAGGTCCGCAGCGTCATGGAGGAGGTCAACCGCGACTTCACCGGACGGCACTGGCAGACGCGCGGCATCTTCCTGGAGCGATTCAACCAGATTCAGGCGATCAATGGCGGCATGGAGGCGATCGACGAGGACCACCGCGCCCTGATCGGCGCCTATTTCAGCCACGAGTACAGCTACCAGGCCGCGGCGGTCATGAACCCGTCGATCGTCGTTCACCCGGACCAGACCGGTGCCGGCAACGGATCGGTCAACTTCATCCTGTCGACGCGTACAGTCGGCGAAGGCCATATCTCGACCATCTCCTTCCGCGAAGGCGTTTTCCACGCTGACGGCTCGATCGAACTGAAGCCCGAAACGGACTTCGCCGTCGCCGCCCGCCCAAAGGACCCGCTGCCCTATGACGGCGCCGTGACGGTCCACAGCCACCAGGCGTGCCCGGTCTCGGAAACCGTCCTCTTCCCAGTGACGCGTTCCCAGACCAATGGCCTGGAAGATCTGCGCATGGTCAAGTTTACCGAAGAAGACGGCAGCCAGGTCTATCTCGGCAGCTATACCGCCTATAACGGCCGCGAAATCGCCTGCGAGTGCTTCGAAACCACCGATTTCCGCAGCTTCAAACTGATCCCGTTCCGCGGCGCGGCCGCCAACCACAAGGGCCTGGCTCTCTTTCCGCGCCGGCTGCATGGCCGCTACGCCGCCATTACCCGCCTGGACCACGAAAGCCTGTTCTATCTCGAAAGCGACGACCGGCTGATCTGGAACAATGGCGAGCGCATCCTTGGGCCTGAGCATCCGTGGGAACTGGTGCAGATGGGCAATTGCGGCTCGCCGATCGAGCTCGACGAAGGCTGGCTGGTCCTGACCCACGGCGTCGGCCCCGTGCGCCGCTATTCGCTGGGCGCGGCCCTGCTGGACAAGGACGATCCGCGAAAGGTGATCGCCCGCTCGCAGACGCCGCTCTTGTCGCCGTCAGAAGACAATCGTGAAGGCTATGTGCCGAATGTCATCTATACCTGCGGCGCACTGAAGGTCGGGGACTGGTTGTTCATGCCGTATGGTGTGGCCGATTCCAGCATCCACTTCGCTTCCATCAAGATCAGCGACCTGCTGGCGCATTTGGGTGTTTAGAGCGATATGGCGAAAGTGTAAGCGGTTTTCGCCTTAAATATCGCGACAAAACAAAAGCTTAGATCGGTATGATGTTTCCATTTGAAATCATACCGATCTAAAAGTTTGGGGCGTTTAAGGGTTTGGAGTGTTAACTGCCTGACGCTACGAAAGTGTGTCAGCCCTGTCATGAGGCTGTTGCACAGGCATGACATAACGCGGATATTTCAAGGCAAGCCATACTCTGACTTTTGTTTCCCGCGATAACCGCTGACACCTTTCGGCTTATCGCTGGCAAAAAAAAGCCTCCCGGTCATTCCGGGAGGCATTTTTGTAGTCTGGTCGGGGTTCTGCCTTACGGCTTCTCGGAACCGACCTTGGTGACCTTCGGCATCTTGCCGTTGCCGACACGGCCTTCATTGCGCATGCGACGGCCCTTTTCGGCCATCTTGTCGTTGTGCAGGGCTTCGCCCAGTTCTTCCTCGGCGGCGCCGGCGGTTTCCTTGATGCTCGACTTGACTGACATGATGAGCTCCTCCTGAAATGGGTGGTATCGCGGGGATGCGAATAGGTTCAAACCTATCAGGACGCGCATAAAATTGACGCACCTCATCGCCGTGGCCCGGGTAAATTTGGGGTAAGACATACCTGCAAACCATTGCCCGCAAAATTGCCAATGAATTGGGCCGCCCTCCCTTACGGCTATTTTATTTTCACCACCGGCGCAGCGCATGGTCCTTTGAGGGAGTGGCCTGTAGTCTAACATCATCGCGTTCACGGACGCCGGGTTTGGGGCTCTTCATCGCCCCCCCCTAGCCTAAGACCTCAGACAAGGCCTCCGTGAACGCGACCCCTTATTCTCCCCGACATCGCTGAACCGTTTTTGTTAAACGATAGGAGTCCCCTCACATGCTGTCCTCCGCCACCAAAGCCGCCGCCAATGTGACCAAGGCGTCCGCCGAGAACGACCTGCGCAACGCCGCTCAGGACGCCGCGAACGAAGGCAAGGACGCGCTCCACAGTGTTTCGGACTATGCCAGCGAAGCCGGCCAGAAGGTCCGCGGCGCGCTTGACAAGACCCTCGACCAGACTTCTCGCTTCTCACAGACCGTAGAGGCCGAAATCAAGTCGAACCCCATCCGCTCCAGCGCCATTGCGCTCGGCGCCGGCTTTATCCTCGGCGCGCTTCTGACCCGCCGCTAAAATATACGGATCGCCCGCCCTCTCACGACGCAGGGGCGGCATTAAAAGCTTTCTCCCCCTGCCTGCAAACTGCCCGTAGGAGCCACGCTCTTACGGGTTTTTTATTTTTTGCGCCGTGTCACTTATTGCCGCTTGTGAACACGCGCGCTAGCGTTCACTTTCGGGTGACAGACAGACCCGTTTTCGGCATGCCGCCGAATTCCAGTGGGGCCCCTCACCCGCATCTGGGATAATATGGGCAGAAGGCATCATCAACGGCCGAAAACGATGTGGTTACCCTGGGGCATTAACGTCAAGCACATCTACCTGGCCTTCTTCAGCATCGTGTCGATCGCACTGTGCGCCTTCACCATGATCATTCACAGCCAGTACAAGACCGTCGAAGACTTGAACGACGACACCGTCTATCAGTACGAAACCATCGGCCAGACACGGAACATCTATATCGGCACGCTGGAAATGGAAAACGGCGTGCGCGGCTATATCCTGTCCGGCGACGATCGTTTCCTGAAGCCCTACCGCGAAGCCGGCGCCCGGTTACGCGCCCAGGTCGTAACCCTGCGCAACGTCACCTACCGCGAAAAAGCCTTCTTCGCCCAAACCAACGTCTGGCTCGACTCGATCGACGACATCCAGAAGACCTATGAGCGCCAGATCGCCGCCGTCAGGACCCACGGCCGGGGCGCGGTGTCGGTCCAGGACCTTGGCCGGCAGAAGGCAGCCATGGATGGCTTGCGCGAACGGCTCGACGACAGCGTCGCGATGCGCCTGTCCAGTCTGAAAGCGCACGTCAAGCAGGTCGAATCGCAGCGGGCGAACTTCATCTATATACTGATCATCGGCGCCATCATCGGCATCGGCATCGTGCTGATCGGCACGATCACCATCATCAAGCTTGAGACCGAGAACCAGGCCTTCGAGGACGAGAGCCGCAAGGCCGAGATGCGCTTCCGCACCGTCATGAACGGCATCAATGACGGCCTCTACGAACTCAACTTCGTCAGCGAGACCTTCTACGCCTCACGTGAATTCAAGGCGATGCTGGGCTATGGCGAGGACGAGATCGCCGACACGATCGACGCCGTCATGAGCCTGGTCCACCCCGACGACCTGCCCAAGGTCCTGGAGGTGCGGCGCCAGTACATCATGCGCCAGTCGCCGGTCTACGCCAACGTCTTCCGCATGAAGCACAAGGACGGCACCTGGCGCTGGGTGCTGTCTCGCGGCGTCGGCACCTGGGACAAGTTCGGCCAGATTCGCACCCTTATCGGCACGCATACCGACATCACCGAGCAGAAGGAACGCGAGGAGGAGTACAAGCAACTCCACGCCGACATGGAAGCCTTCACCTACATCACCTCGCACGACATGCGCTCGCCCCTGGTCAACCTCAAGGGCTTTAGCCACGAACTGGCCATGGCCGTGGAGGAGGTCCGCGAACTCATCGAACCGCAGAAAAGGAAGATGGGCGCCGACACCTGGGCCCGGCTCGAAGCCCTGCTCAAGGCGGATATCCCCGAATCCCTGGGCTTTATCGGCAAGGCTGTCGACCGCATGGATACCCTGACCACAGCCATCCTCGACCTGTCGCGCATCGGCAAGTACGTCTATCGCGAAGACCGCGTCAGTTCGCGCGACATATTCGACAAGTGCCTGGGCGCGCAGAGCTACGAACTGACCGGCAAGGGCGTCGAGGTCGTGGTTGGCCACCTGCCCGAACTGATCACCGACCCTGTGGCGCTGGAACAGATCTTTTCCAACCTGCTCGACAACGCCGTCAAGTACCTGCAGCCAGGACGCCCCGGACGCATCGAGGTCTCCTGCGTCGAGACCAGCCGCGAGTACGTCTTTTCCATCGGCGACAACGGCCGCGGTATCGAGGCCGACGACCGCCAGAAGGTCTTCCACATCTTCCGCCGCGCCCGCAATACCGGCGATGTGCGCGGGCTGGGGCTGGGGATGGCCTTCGTCAAGGCAACTCTGCGCAAGCTGTCCGGCGCCATCTGGTTCGATTCGACCGTCGATGTCGGCACGACCTTCTATTTCAGCCTGCCCAAGAAACTTCCCGCCGCCGCCAATGCCGAACTGCCTCAAGAAACCCGGGCTCTGGCGAGTTAGGACACCTCATGACCCCTCCGTTTTCGGAACCCTTCTCGCTTGTGCTGGTCGAAGACGACGCCGGCCACGCCAGCCTCATCCGCCGCAACCTAAAACGCAGCGGCGTGCAGAACACCATAGAGCACCTGGAATCGGGCAAGGCGGCCATGGACTATTTCTTCGGCCCCGACCAGCCCGAACGTCATTACGACAAGATGGTCGCCGTCCTTGATCTCAACCTGCCGGACATCGACGGGTTCGAAATCCTGAAGCACCTCAAGGCTTCGGAAACGACGCGGCGGATGCCCGTCATCGTTCTGACGACGACCGACAGCCCCAAGGACATCGATCGCTGCTATGCCCTGGGATGCAATGTTTTCATGAACAAACCGGTCGGCTATGATGAATTTTCCGAGGCGATCCAGAAACTCGGCCTTATGATGACCATAGTTCGCGTACCCCATATCAACGACTGATTCTCATGCCGCTTGACGCCGAAATAGATCCACAATCCCACCCGTTGTCCGGCATGCAGCAGATCCTGTATGTCGAGGACGACGCGGCATTGGCGCGTCTGTTGCAGAAACGCATGGACCGCGCCGGCCTGGCCGTCGATACGGTCGAGACCGCCGAAAAGGCGCTGGACCTGATCATGCGCGACGGCAAGGCGTATGACCTGCTGCTGGTCGACTACAACCTGCCGGGCATGAGCGGCCTTGAACTGCTGGAGCGGCTGGGCAAGGTGCCGGGCTCCCCGCCCGCCGTCATCCTGACCGTCGGCGGCGATGAGCGCATCGCGCTTGAGGCCCTGCAGCGCGGCGCCGCCGACTATGCCGTCAAGGACGTCAACCAGACCTATCTTGACCTGCTGCCGGCCATCATGCAGGCCGCCTACACCAAGGAACGCCTGCTGCGCGAGAATGCCCGCCAGCGCGAGGAGCTGATGTTGGCCAAGGAGCGCGCGGAACAGGCGAGCGAAGCCAAAAGCCGCTTCCTGGCGACCATGAGCCACGAAATCCGCACGCCGATGAACGTGGTCACAGGCCTGGCGACCGTTCTGGCCAAGTCGCCGCTCAATGACGACCAGAAGAAGATCGTCGAAACGCTGCGCACCAATGCCGACCTGCTGCTGAAGCTGATCAACGACCTGCTCGACATCAGCCGCATCGAGGATGACCGGATCGCCCTGGAAAGCATCCGTTATGAGCCGGCGGAGATTCTCAAGGACATCCACCTGATGTTCGAGCCCGACGCCGGGCGTAAGAACCTGCGCCTTGTGCTCGATGACCGCACCCACGGCGACGTGCTGATGGGCGACCGGACGCGTTTGCAGCAGGTCCTGATGAACCTCGTCAGCAACGCGCTGAAGTTCACCGATGAGGGCGAGATCGTCATCACGGCCGAGACCCGCCCGGCCGGTGACGATTCGGTGACGCTCGACCTGTCGGTCCGCGATACCGGCATCGGCATCCCGGCGGAAAAGCTGCCGCTGATCTTCGACAAGTTCACCCAGGCCGACGAGACCATCACGCGCCGCTTCGGCGGATCGGGCCTTGGCCTGTCGATCGCCCGCTCGCTGGTCGAGCTGATGGGCGGCGCCATCCGCGTCGAAAGCCAGCAGGGTAAGGGCTCTGTGTTCAAGGTGACGCTCAACCAGGACCGCGCCACCAGCGAGGAACCCGTCGCCGTCGCCCCGGCCGGCAATGTCCGTCCGATGTCGGCCAGCCTGACCGCGCTTTACAGCCAGCGCCGCGCCTTCAAGCCCATCACCGGCGAAAATGGCCGTCCCTGCGTGCTTATCGTCGAGGACTACGCGCCCAATATCATGGTGCTCAGCCTCATGCTGGAGGAGCTGGGCTACGACACGGTGTCGGCCATGTCGGGCACGGAGGCGATCGACATCATCAAGGCCGCCGGCGGCCCGCACTACGCCATCCTGATGGACGTGCAGATGCAGGGCATGGACGGGCTGGAGACCACGCGCTGGATCCGCGACCTCGAAGCCGCCAAGGAAGCAACCGGCCGGGGCTATCGCAACACCATTATCGGGGTGACGGCCCATGCCCTGGCCGGCGACCGCGAGCGCTGCCTGCAGGCAGGGATGGACGAATATATCTCCAAGCCCGTCCTGCCCGATATTCTGGCCCTGAAGCTCGGTCAGCTGCGTTAAATTCCTAGAGCGATATGCCAAAAAGTGTGCAGCGGTTTTTGGCTAAATATCGCGATAAAACAAAAACCTAGAGCATGATAGCGGTTCGATTTAAACGCATCATGCTCTAGACGAACCCGATCCAGCGGCCGGCGACCAGCACCGATAGCCAGAGCACAACGGACAGCGCCGCATGGACGCGCACAATCGTCCCAATCCGGCCGCCGCCGACGGCGACCCGGTATTGCTTACCGAGATGCTGGGCGACGATATTGACGATAGCCAGCACCAGAAGCCCCGCCTTCCAGCGAAAGGCCGGATTGCCGAAATAGTCGCCCGGCTGGACCGAAAACAGCCACAGGCCGGTCAGCACGGCCAGGCCTGCGCCGACGGCCGCGGCGCGCGACAGGAACGGCCCGATGACCCGCAACGGCACGGCGTTGAAAAAGCCCAGCAGCCTTAAATCGAGCGGCAGGATGGCGCCCAGCAACAGGCCGATCCCCAGGATGTGCGTGGCGTTGACGAACGGATAGGCCAGGCCGGACGCACGCAGCCATCGCGCCCCCGGCCATCCGGCGATCAGTTCAACGATATCGCCGCTCAATGGGCCTGAATCCGCTCGGGATACATGTCGTAATTCTTGCCGGCCAGCGTGATGCGCACCGCCTTCATGTGCAGCTTCGCCTTATCCTTGTTACGGTTGCCGAGCACGGTGATGGCGTCGCCGGCCTTGGCCGTATCGCCGGTGAAACCGGAGCGCGCCGTCTGGTTCGGATTGCCGAGATCGATCTGCCAGGTCTTGCCATCGGCGGTCCTGACCTTGAGCGAAGGATGCGGCGGCGCCATCGATATGGTCTCGATCGTGCCGTCTATCTGGCTCTGCTTCTCCTCGGCCCAGTCCCAGCCATGGTGCGCCATGGCGGAGGCGGCTGCGAGCAGCATCGTCGCGGTGAGTCCCGCGGTGAACAGGCGGCGATTGGCGATTGTCATGTGAAGTGCCTTTCGGGTTGAGGCCTCCCCGGCCGCATTGTCTCCGGACCAGGCGCTTTACGTCAACCGTTTAACGCGCTTTTTGATCCTGGCCATCGCTAACCCAACACCATCCTTATGCGGCCGGAGGTAGGCTCCGCTCCTGACGTTTCTGCACCGCTTTGGGAGCCTCTTATGAAACATACCCTGCTTTACGGTTCGACCCGGGTTCTCAGCCTTCTGCCCTTCGCCCAGGCCCTGACCAAGACGCCGGCCTCTCCGACCCTGATGACGGCGGCCGCGCTGGTTAATACGCCCTTTGTCCGCCGCGTAGCGCCCGGCCTGAGTGCGGTCGCCACCGTCGGCCTGGCGGCCGTTGCCCTCGCCTCTTTTGTAAAAGGCTTGAAAAGCAAAAAGGCTGAAGGCAGGCGTGGCGACGACCTCGCGCGTTCCAGCGCCACCTGAGTGGCGTCCCGCCCTGTAAGGCTGGGTGTTGCGGCCATAATGGCGGCAGGTCTGGCCTTGTTGTCCGCAATGATAGAGCGCCGTGGCCCAGACCACGGCGTTTATTGCGCTATCGGCAAGGTCAATGGCGTTGAGGTTTATTGCCCTGAACTCAAGTTGAATGGCGGCTGGCCCGCGCCGTTCCTGTATGACAATCCCGGCGTTTCTGTCGAATGGAAGCTGTCGATCGGTGAGGACGATTTTCGCGCAGGTCCATTCGTGGCCAATCTTACCTTCTACTTCCTGATGCTGCTGATGGTCGAAGCCGTCGCCACTGCCATTTTTCGTCGCCACCAAACCCAATAATGTTAAGGCTTACGGGTCGCTTATGAGCCGTCCCGGCGAACGGCACTGAGCCTTTGCAACCTTTGACCTATCGTTTTCTCAAAGCCTCAAGTGAGGGGTTTATTTTCGAGGACACGCCACATGGCCGACGATTTCAATTTCAAGGTCAAGCCGGACAGCGGATTGCATCAGCCGTCGCTGGCCACCGCGCAGAAACCCGTTGCCGACGCCGCTCCGGCCGCGGCGCAAACCGGCCTGGACACCAGCCAGATCGATGCGGTGCACAAGGTGTCGCGCGATCTGAAGCGCATCATGAACAGCACCAGCCGCCTCAAGCCCGAGGCCGCCGGCCATCTGGCGCAGGTCAGCAAGTGGGCGGACGACTACCTGACCGGCCTCGACGCCGCGCGCAAGCTGTCGGAAAACGCCGGCGGCGCGCTCAGCGAGGCCCAGCGCGAACTGTCCCTGGCGCTCGATGAGTTCCTGCGCCTGGAAGGCGAAGGCGGCAACGTCGCCAGCCCGTCGCAGCAACGCTATACTGACGATCTCAGCCAGGCCCTGCGCCGCCTGAACACCCTTATCCCCGCCGCGCAGACGACCTTCAGCGCCACCACCGGCCCCAATGATCCGCCCAATCCCGAGATCGAACCCGGGGAACCGGCATCGCCGGAAATAAACCCCGTGCCGGCGCCGGAAGGCAATCCCGATGTCCTGCCGGATATTCCGCCCGTCGATCGCCCGGAAATCGGCCGACAGATTGGCTAAAGTTCGGAGATTCTCATGGCCTTTCCCAATCCCCGCCCTATTCCCGGTCACAAGCCTGATTATACCCATCAGGTCCGCTACGACGGCGAGTTCTACGAAGAAGAGCTGCCGCCGGAACTGTTCGACCCCCAGGAGGACGACGAGGAACTGGCGGTTTTTCACCACATTGCCGATCATATCGATGATTAATAGCGCGACAAAGAAAAAGCATGAGCACCATCGCCCGCATCCTTGTTGTCATTATCATCCTCGTCGTCGTGATCATCGGCGCGTCGCTCTTCCTTAACCGAACGGATGGCCGCACAACGGGTGAAAAGGTCGGCGACGCCATCGATGCCGTCCCCGAGGTCGTTGAAAGCGCGGCAGCGGAATTGAGCGAATCGTCGCCACTGGCCAAGGCGGAAGATGCGCTGGAAAACGCCGGAGACGCGGCCGAGTCGGCCGTTTCAAAGGTCGGCGCGGAGGCCCGCGAAGCCGCTTCGGAGACTTCGGCCGATATCAAGGCGGCGCGTGACAAACAAAAGCAACAGGACAGAGCCGAAAAGCGTAACCCATAAGTGATCACACATTTGCCTTCGCGGCAGAACGCTTGTATGGGCAGGATTTCAGGGGAGTCGGGCAGCTCAGCCAGGCTCCCCTTTTCCCGTAAAGCCATTTGTTCGCACCCTATTTGTCTGATATGATTTTGCCCATGACTCCCGATGATTTGTCGTCTCTGTCGCATGATGAAATGCGTGAGTACCTGCATCGGCAGATGCTTTCATCGGTATCGCACGACCTGAAGACGCCGCTGGCGACGATTATCGGTTCCCTCGAAGTCATGACCATGCTGTATGACAAGCTGCCCGAGGAAAAGCGGCGGTCATTGATCAGTTCGGCGCTGACCGAAGCCTTCCGGCTTGACTACTTCATCACCAATATTCTCGACATGGCCAAGTTCGAGGCCGCGGCGGTGAAACCGAGGTTCGAAGCCTGCCGCATGGGCCAGTTGGTCCAGGACAGCCTGTCGCGCCTGGGGCCGCTGAAGGCACGCGGCGAACTGGAAGTGCGGCAGGTCGGCGAACGCGACGAGATCTTTACCGATCCCATGCTGGGTAGCCGCGCCGTCGGCCTGGTACTGCACAACGCCTTTAAACACGGCATACGCAAGTACGACACCGCGGAGCCCTATGTCGAAATCGAACATGGTGTGACGGGGGCGGAAGGCTTTGTCCGGATCCGCGACCATGGCGACGGTATTCCGCAGGACAAGCAGGCGCTGGTCTTCGACAAATACACGCGGCTGCAGCGGGCGGATCAGCAGAATGCCGGCACGGGGCTGGGGCTGACCATCTGCCGCCACATCATGAAGCTGCTTGATGGCCGGATCGAACTGGCCAACCACCCCGAAGGCGGGGCGGTGTTTACGTTGTTTTACAAGGATCATCAGGCCGACTAGATCGGTATGATTTTAAGTGGAGACGCTTCTTGGGCCCCAAATCTTCCCTGATCCAATAAGAAAGCCTCGCCCCTAAAAAGGGCGAGGCTTTCTTATTGGAAAAGGCTTGTGGGGTCTCAGACCCCACACCCATAAGTCATCATAACGGCGGATTCGCACTGCGACCCGTGATCAGCCTGTAGACCAGGCCGGCGATAAACAGGACGACAAAGATAATGGCGATGAACTTGGCGATATCCGCGAAGGTGCCGGCCAGTCCCGTGAAACCAAGGAACGCCGCAGCCACGGCAAGTATAAAGAAGGTGACTATCCAGTTAAGCATGACATTCTCCTGAATGGACTGGACCAAATGAGCTACCGGCGTTTACCGATCTTCTTGATGCTAAGTCCACCACCATAAATATACAAAGACGAGTGCGACGCTTCGCGTAAGAATGAAATAAAACGGCCGCATCCATAAGGATGCGGCCCAAACCCACCAAATTATATAGCCGGACCTATTCCACGAGGTCCATGCGATAGCCAATCCCCGATTCCGACACAATCGACTTGCCGAGCCCTTCACGGGTTTCCAGCTTGTCGCGGACCTGGCCGATATAGACGCGCAGATATTGCGTGTCCTCCAGGTGCGCCGGCCCCCAGACTTCCTTGAGGATCTGCTTGTGCGTCAGCATGCGGCCGCGATTGACCAGGAAATAGCGCAACAGGTCGTATTCCTTGGGCGTGAAACCGACGCGCTCGCCGTCGATGAAGACTTCGTGGCGCACCAGGTCCATACGGATCGGACCATGGATGATTTCGGGCTCGCCGACCTCCTTGACCGCCGACTTGCGCAGGTTGGCGTGGATGCGCGCCAGCAGGACCTCGGCCGAAAACGGCTTGGTGACATAGTCGTCGGCGCCGGTGTTCAGCGCCGGCGCCGCATCCGAATCCTCGGACCGCGCCGTAAGTACGACGATCGGCACATTCGACCACTCGCGAATCTTGGTGATGACCTCCTTGCCATCGATGTCCGGCAAGCCGAGGTCGAGCAGGATGAGATCGGGCCGGACCGAAGCCGAAAGGCGCAAGGCCTGCTTACCACTATCGCACTCGCAGACCTTGAAATCCGCGGCATCCAGAAAAATGCTGAGCATTTTGCGGATTTCTTCCTCGTCATCCACAATCAGGATCGTATTCTTTTTCTCGAGCATGTGCGTGACTCGTGGTCCTCTCTGGTTCAAGCCTCGGTTACAGGATGTAGGTTTGCAAAAATAAAAATTAAATATGGAGGTGGCGGCTTACAAACGATACCAATGGCATTAAAGTACCGTATTCCTTATTATTTTTCTGCATTTTGTTTTACCGCCACAGCGTCGATATGACGCGCCAGAACGACGTCTTTTTCCGTCAGCCCACCGGCGTCATGCGTCGTCAGGCGAATGGCCACCTGGTTGTAAACGTTCGACCATTCCGGGTGGTGGTCCATCTCATCCGCCTTCGCCGCCACATCGGTCATGAAGGCAAAGGCCTTATTGAAATCCTTGAATTTCAGCTTGCGCGACAAGGCCTCGCCATCGCTTGTCCATTCAGGCAAGTCGCGGGCAAGACTGTCGATCCGGTCGGGGCTGAGCTTGGGAATCGTGCGTCTCCTTTGACAGGACGAGGATAGGGCAAAGCCACGCCCTTGTCGCAGCACAAAATCGTGCGCCGAAAGTTGTCAGGCCAATTTTATCAGGCTAAGGTACGCCAAACAGAGAGGTAACCCCATGCTGAAACACCTGCTGAGCGCCGCCGCGCTGTCGGCCCTTGTCGCTGGACCGGCCTTCGCTGGGCCCGCCGCACCGGCCAACGCACCCGAGTTGCAATCCATTGTACCGGCGCACGTGCTGGTCAATGCCGACCGCCGCGCCAGCCAGAACCTGTCGGGTCCGTGGCACTATTCGGTCGATCCCTACCGCGACGGCCAGGCGGATTTCATGGGTCGCCCGGTCAATCCGCGCCACGCCCGCGGCTCGGACACCAATGTCGAAAAGACGTCGAAGGAGAATCCGAACGCCCTGTTCGAATACGACCTGCGCCGCGCGCCGGAAGCCCAGATCCCGTCGTCGTGGATCGGCCATAGCGCGGAAATGCGTTATTATAACGGGCTTGTCTGGTATCAGAAAAGCTTTGACCGTCAGCCAAAGCAGGCTGGCAAGCGGGTCTTCCTGCGTTTCGGCGCCGTCGATTACAAGGCGACCATCTATCTCAACGGCCAGATGATCGGCCAGCACGAGGGCGGCTTTACGCCGTTCGCTTTCGATGTGACGGACACGTTACGCGACAAAGACAACAACCTGGTCGTTGCGGTCGATTCGGTGCGCAGCGCCGACACCGTGCCGCCGACCGTCACCGACTGGGAGACCTATGGAGGCATCCTGCGCGATGTGCTGCTGGTCGAAACGCCCGAGACCTGGATCGACGACAGCTTCGTCCGCTACACCAAGGACGGCCGCATCCTGGCGGACATCGCCATCGACGGGCCTGGTAAGGCCAATCAAACCGTCGAGGTGGCTGTCGAGGGCCTGAATCTGACGCTGAAAGGCACCACCGATGCCCAGGGCCACGTGGCCTTGAGCGCCAAGGCGCCGCGTGGGCTAAAGTTGTGGAGTCCAGAAACCCCGACCCTTTACAATGTGACGATCAAGGCCGGCGCCGACGCGCTGAAGGACCGGATCGGTTTCCGCACCATCGAGGTCAAGGGCACGCAGATCGTGCTCAACGGCAAGCCGGTTTTCCTGCGCGGCATCTCGCTGCACGAGGAGGAGTTTGGCCTGAACCCGGCGCGGATTATCACGCCGGAAGCGTCGCGCGCCCTGCTGAGCGAGATCAAGTACGGGCTGAACGGCAACTATGTCCGGCTGTCGCACTATCCGCATTCGGAAGTGACGACGCGGATGGCCGATGAGATGGGTCTTTTGGTCTGGAGCGAAATCCCGGTCTACTGGACGGTCAATTTCGCCCGCCCGGAAACGCTGATGGTGGCGCGCAAGATGCAGGCGGAAAACATCCTGCGCGATCGTAATCGGGCTTCGGTCATTATCTGGAGCGTCGGAAATGAGACGCCGATCAATGAAACGCGCACGGCCTTCCTGAAGCGGTTGGCGGACGATACGCGCGCGCTCGACGGGACGCGCCTGGCCAGTGCGGCGCTGATGACCGAACGTGAGATTATCGACGGCCATATCGACATGAAGATCGAGGATCCGCTGGTGGCGTCGCTCGATGTCATGGCGATCAACACCTATAATGGCTGGTACGGCAACGACAAGATCGAGGACGTGCCGGCGACGCAGTGGCACAGCCATTGGAACAAGCCACTGATCCTGTCGGAATTCGGCGCCGATGCGCAGTTCGGCTTCCACGATGAGGCCGCCAAGCCGCGCTTCAGCGAGGAGTACCAGGCGCTCTACTATACGAACACCCTGGCCATGGCGGACAAGATTCCGTTCCTGAGCGGTCTGTCTCCGTGGATCTTGAAGGACTTCCGCTCGCCGCGCCGCCAGCACATCTATCAGAAGGGCTGGAACCGCAAAGGTGTGGTGTCGGAGACGGGGCAGAGGAAGATGGCGTTCAAGGTGCTGTCGGATTATTTCGCCGGGAAGGCGGAAACGACGAAGTGATGTATCGGGCTTGGGTCACAGACCCCAAGCCCGATACATTTACCGCGTTCGTTCACCTGTTCCGCGCGTAAACACCCGATCGCCCTCAATCACCTCGGCCGCCGCCAGATCGCGCGTGTTATGCAGTTCGTCGTAGATCGGTGCGAAGTCCGTCCGGGCGAAATCGAGCAGGCTGTCGATCGACGGCAGGACAAAATAGCTCTCCTGGAAGTCGTCGATGCGGTACAAAGTCCGCATGACGCGCCGCAGATCAAAACCGATCCGGTTCGGCGACGCATCCTCCAGCGCAAACCGCGTTTCCGAAAACGACGACAGGATACCGGCGCCGAAAATCCGCAAGGCCCCGGCCTCCTCGACCAGGCCGAACTCAACCGTGTACCAGTACAACCGCGCCAACCGGTCCAGTTCCCCCAGCCGATCGGCACGCAGGCCGCCTTCGCCATAGGCCTGCATGAAGTCGGCCATGACCGGGTTCATCATCATCGGCACGTGGCCGAAGACATCATGGAACACATCCGGTTCCTGCAGATAGTCAAGCTCGTGGGCTTTGCGGATAAACTGCCCGGCCGGAAAACGCCGGTTGGCCAGATGATCGAAAAAGACGTCGTTCGGCACCATGCCCGGCACCGCCACCACCTGCCAGCCGGTACGACGCATCAGCACGTCGCTTAATTTCTCGAAATCCGGAATTGTGTCCGCATCAATCGGCAGGTCACGCAAGCCGTCCATATAGGCCTGGCACGCCCGCCCCGGCATCAGGGCCACCTGGCGCTCAAACAGTGTGCGCCACACGCCATGTTCTTCTGAGCTATAGGCCTGCCAGTCCTGTGCAATGGTCCAGTCCGGCCGCTCGGGAACATAGCCGCCCACCACGCCGTGCTTTTCTGAAACAATTTGATCCATGGCATCCTCCGCTAAGAATGATGCCATGGATTTGGTTTCATTTGCAAATATCTTTGCCGTGAAGCCTACAAGCAATATGCCGAAAAGTGTGAAGCGGTTTTCGGTTAATATCGCGTCTTTAAAGTCCAGAGTCCGCAATCAGCTTCTTCATGGCGTCGAGATAGGCGATATATGCCTTGCGCCCCTGGGCCGTCAGCGTGACCGTGGTCTGGGGCTTCTTGCCGACAAAGGCCTTGCCGATGGTCACATAGCCGGCCTCTTCCAGCTTGCGCAGCTGTACCGACAGATTGCCGTCCGTCGCCTGGAGCTTAGTCTTCAGCAGGGGGAAATCCGCTGATCCTGCCGTCGATAGATAGGCCATGACCCCCAGCCGCAACCGCCCATGAATGACGTCGTCGAGCGAGTCGATGTTGAAGTCGTCCATGGCTCAGCCCTTGGCCGACCGTATCAGGATCAGCCCCGGCAGCATGGCGAACAGGACGAGGCACCCGGCATAGGCCAGCATCTGCTCGGGCAGGGTCGCCAGGTAGGCAATAGCCGGCGCCGCCAGGAAACAGCCCGCGCAGATCAGCTTGAGCCAGCCCTGGCACGACACCACCGCGGCAACCCACCAGCCAATACCGTAAAGGATCAGGATCGCCGGCGCGATCAGGGCCGTCATGGCTTCGACCGAATGGAGGCGGACACCGGCCGCGGTCATGCAGAAACCCAGGGCGGCGATGGCGAGGCCTATGGCTGACCAGACCGAATTGACCGCTCTGCCGGCGGGATGCCCCGACGCCCTCGTCCCACCCAGTGGCAGGAAAAAGCTCAGACCGAAAGCCACGCCTGCGCTTGCCCAGACAGCGACCTGGTACCAGGGATTGCCGAGCGGCAGGATACCGGCCTCGAAGCCGTATTGCGCCAGCGACGCCATGCTGAAGAACAGTCCCGCCCAGAACAGGGGCGATCCGTTGACGACCGGACGGCTGCCGTCCTCGGCCAGGGATTTCATATAGGCAATATCGTCGTGCAGGTTTGAGTTGGACATAACGGATCCTTCGTGAATAGCTGATATCAAAATACAAAAGAACTTTATTTTGTAAAGTACTTTTTTTGATCTGATTTCTTCCTATTTTGAACCGAGGATCATGTGAGTGTTGCGTATGTGTGGCAGATATGGCGGGCCCAAGCGGATGGGCGGCTATACAGAAATCGTCAAGGCGGTGTTTAAAACGCCGCCACCGCCTCTGGACCGTGAGTTTGCACCAGGATCGGTGGCGCCCGTACTGGCGCGCAATGCCGCAGGACAAAATACTCTGATCGAGGCGCGTTGGTCACTTATTCCGTCCACCTATCGGGGCAAGATCACCGACTGGAAAATGACGACCGCCCATGCCCGTCTGGAGGATGTCACCGAGCGTCCTGCTCGCGAGCCTGGGCTAAAAAACGCCGGGTTATCGTTCCCGCTTCCTGTTATTGGGAATGGTCGGAACGTTTGGGAAGAAGTCGCGTTCCTAAACAACGCTGGTGCATTGAGCCGGACAGCGATGAGCCATTGGCCATGGCGGGCCTATGGGACCATGCCCAAACAGCCGATGGCCCGGTCCTGTCCTTTGCCATACTGACGCGCACGCCAGGCGAGCGCATGCAGCGTCTGCACGATCGCGAGCCTGTCGTACTTGCACGCTCTGAAATGGCGGCGTGGCTTGACGGCAAGGCACTGGATTTGTCCACCCCGTGGAACGACGACGCTTTCCGCCTGACGCCAGTTGCGTAATAGAGATTGCCAGCCCGCTAAAAGCCGTTAGTTTCAAACGTTCAGTATTTACAAAAAGGTGGGCGACGTATGCGCAATCTTCTCAAATCCCTATATGTCACGTCTGCGCTGGCCTTGGTCGCCTGCGCCGCGCCTTCATTCTCGCAGACTTCACAGGGTACGATGACCACCGTCGCCAGGCAGATCCCGTCCAATCCGAACATTGCCGCAAAAGACGCCGCAGATCCGCGCGCCTTTCTCGATGCCATCGAAGGCAAGGAGGCGCTCGACTGGGCGATTGCTCGCAACACCAAGACACTCGACCGCCTGTCGCAGGACCCGCGCTTTGGCCAATACCAGGCCGAGATGCTGAAGATCCTGCAGGCCACCGACCGCATCCCCATGCCGGGCTTCGAACACGGCGGCATGATCGACAATTTCTGGCAGGACGCCGACCACAAGCAGGGTGTGTGGCGCCGCACGACCTGGGAGTCTTACAAGACCAATGACCCGAAGTGGGAGACCATTTTCGACGTCGATGCCCAGGCGAAGCTTGACGGCAAGATGTGGGTCTTCAATGGTTCCGACTGCCTGCCGCCGGACAATCGTTACTGCCTGATCAGCCTGGCCGATGGCGGCACTGACGCCGATATCGTGCGCGAATTCGACACCCAGACAAAGGCGTTTGTGCCGGGTGGTTTCGACCTGCCGGCCGGCAAGCAGAATGTCAGCTGGGTCGACAAGGACACCCTCTATGTGTCGCGCGAATGGCAGCCGGGTGAACTGACCACCTCCAGCTATCCATATATCACCAAGAAGCTGAAGCGCGGCCAGAAGCTGGAAGACGCCGTCGAAGTGTTTCGCGGCAAGAAGGACGACGTCTCCGCCGGACGCTACGTCCTGCGCGACATCGACGGCGCCTATGTCATCGACATGTCCTATTCGAAGCCGAGCTTCTTCGAGACGGTGACGACCTTCTATACCGATGCGGGCCCGGTCACCCTGCCCTTCCCGCTCAATTCGGACTTCCAGGCTTATCACAAGGGCCAGGCCGTCTACCGCCTGAAGTCCGACTGGACCAGCGCCAAGGGCACGGCATTCAAGGCGGGCGCCATCATCTCATTCGACCTCAAGGCAGGTCTCAAGGCCCCGGCAAAGATCGAGCCTGTCACCATCTTCATGCCGGGCGACCACCAATCGGTCGAAACCATCAGCCAGACCAGGACCCGGCTGGTCATGGCCATCCTGTCGAATGTGACCGGCGAGGTCCACGGCTTCAGCTTCGACGGCAAGGGCTGGTCAGCGAAAAAGCTCGACCTGCCGGCCAATTCGACGCTTGACCTGGTGTCGGCCGACGACCAGGGCGACGACGTCTTCGTTTCGGCATCGGGCTTCCTGGCGCCGACAACATTATACCGCGTCGATGTTGTTTCCGGAAAATCAGAAATAATAAAAGCGGCGCCGGAACGCTTTGACGCGCAAGGACTTCAGGTCCAGCAGCATTGGGCGACATCCACCGATGGCACCAAAATCCCTTACTTCCTGGTCGCTCGTAAGGACGTCAAGCTCGACGGCCAGACCCCGACCCTGCTCTATGCCTATGGCGGTTTTGAAGCCTCCATGCTGCCGGCCTATTCGGCATCGATCGGCAAGCTTTGGCTGGAGAAGGGCGGCGCCTATGTGCTGGCCAATATCCGCGGCGGCGGCGAGTTCGGACCCAAGTGGCACGAGGCAGGCCTCAAGACCAATCGTCAGCGGATCTATGACGATTTCCAGGCGGTGGCCGAGGACCTGATCGCGCGCAAGGTCACCTCGCCGCGCCGGTTGGGTATCATGGGCGGGTCGAACGGCGGCCTGCTGATGGGCGTGCAACTAACCCAGCGTCCCGACCTGTGGAACGCCGTGGTGGTGCAGGTGCCCCTGCTCGACATGGTCAATTACACTCACATGTCGGCCGGCGCGTC
The DNA here is from genome assembly GCF_017875235.1 of Asticcacaulis solisilvae. GTDB lineage: Bacteria > Pseudomonadota > Alphaproteobacteria > Caulobacterales > Caulobacteraceae > Asticcacaulis > Asticcacaulis solisilvae_A. The sequence goes on from NZ_JAGGMI010000004.1 coordinate 134,067, forward strand.
GTGGCAGGGCGAATACGGCAATCCCGACGATCCGGCCGAAGGCGCCTTCCTGCGCGGGATTTCGCCCTATCACAATGTCAAGGCCGGCACCGCCTATCCGGAACCGCTGTTCGAGACCTCGACCAAGGACGACCGCGTGGGGCCGGTCCACGCCCGCAAGATGGCGGCGCTGTTCGAGGACATGGGCCTGCCCTACTACTATTACGAAAACATCGAAGGCGGCCACAAGGCGGCGGCCAACCTGCCGGAAATCGCCCGCCGCTATGCGATCGAGTATACGTACCTGACCAAGAAGCTCATGGATTGATGCGTTAGGTTTGCGAAAACTTCGCCCTCCCTGCTCTGCGGGGAGGGGGGACCATCTGCGGAGCAGATGGTGGGCGGGGTGGCGGAAGAAGTGACAGGCTCTAGCATTTGTTGAACGGCAAGATGGCCCCGCCCACCGCCTTCGGCGGTCCCCCCTCCCCATAAATGGGGAGGGCGAAAGCCGAACTACTTAAGCGGGTTTTAAATCCCTACTCCGCCGTCAGCGACCGGAACAGGCTGGCTTCAAAATCGATCAGGATGTCGGCGTATTCAACGCTTTCGAGCTGGCGGGACTGGGTCTTGTACAGGCGCGCCATGCGGAACTTCCAGAACGACACGATGTGGTTCAGAACCCCCAGCTTTTCGCCCAGGTCGAAGAACAGGTTCGACCCGCGCATCAGGAACTGGCGGAACGGCTCAGGGTTGCGCTCGACGGCCAGGGCGATATAGACCTCGTCGTAGTTTTCGAGGATGCGCCCCGCCTCGTGGATCGTCTTGACGATGGCCTTGGCAATGCGCGGCCGGGCCCGGCGCAGATAGTTGCGCACCATGTCCTCGTGCGTCGGCACGGGCTTATAGGTTGACAGGCCGTTCAGGACTTCGCGGATCGCGTCCTGAAGTTCGACATAGCCCCACTTGTAGTAGAGGAAGCCGCGCCAGCACATGATGCCGGCGGAAAACTGCTCGTCGGTCATGCCGAGCGTTTCCTTCAGCGGCCACAGTTCGCGGTCGAGTTGGTCCGACAGGATCTTGCTGCCCAGTTTGGACGCGCCCTGTCCGCCTTCGCCGCCCAAGGCCGCCGCGACGAGGTTTTCGATCTCGTGCGCCGTAAACTTGCCCATGCTCTGCAGGTCGTTCGGTGAAATCTGGAAATATTTGCGCGACGCCCGGACATTGATCGCCAACAGCTGTTCGCGCAACAGGAAGGGATCGAGCGACGGCAGCCGGTCCATGCAGCGCAGGATTTCGACATCGCGGCTGCGCGACAGGTCGGTAATGCCGAGATAGGTCTTCATCAGTTGTTCGAAATGCGCCTGGCGGAAGAAGAAGGCGCGGCCGCCCAGCGTCAGGTCGTAAGCATCGAACGGCAGGATGATCTTGGTCACGGTCTGGCGGCTGCCGGCGAACAGGTGGCGTTCGTCGACGCGCAGATTGTGCTTCAGGATGATGGCGCGGTTCAGCGCCGAATTCTCGAACAGCGGATTTTCGTTGTAATCTTCGTCGTCGCGAAAAGCACGGTAGATGCGCGACAGGTTGAGCACGCGGTCCGACGACCCGCCGAACGTCAGGTGCGCCAGATTACGCATTTCGCGCGAGGTGCGGAAATGACTGTCAGCCAACCGGGCCATTACGGGGGCATCAACGAACACGAGTACACATCCCTCTCCGGTCTAGCGATATGCCAAAAAGTGTGCGGCGGTTTTTGGTTAGATATCGCGACAAAATAATAACCGGTTACGCGTCTTCTTCCTGATTGCCGACCACGCTCAGCGAATCCTCGAAATCCATCAGGATGTCGCTGTATTCGGTAGGCGTCAGGCGCTGATCGTTCATCGCCTGGCTCATGCGGTACTGCCAGAATGAACCTATATGGCTCAGAATTCCGATATTTTCGCCCAGTTCGAAGAACAGGCGCGGCCCATCGAGCAGGAAGCGGCGGAATGGTCCGGCATTCTCGCCCTGGACGAGAGCGTGATAGGCCTGGTCGTACACGTTCAGCGTCCGGCCGACGCCCTGAATGGCGCTGACGATCTTGCGCGCCAGGCGCGGACGGACTTCGCGCAGATATTCCTTCAGTGCCTCGTCGGCCGAACCGACGGGCTGGTAGCTGGCCAGCCCTTCCAGCACCTTACGCATCTCTTCCTGAAGTTCCAGGTGGCGCCACTTGAAGTACAGAAAGCCCCGCCATGAGAAGATGCCGTCGGAGAACTCGTCCTCGCTCATGCGCAGCACGCGGCGCAACGGCGACAGTTCCTTGTCGAGTTCGTCGGCCAGGATCTTGCCCGTCAGCTTGACGCCGGCCTCGCCTGAAAAGCCGTCGCCGAACGCGGTGACGACCAGGCGTTCGATCTCGGCATTGGCGAAACCGACCATGCGCTGGACATCGAAGGGCGAAATCTTGAGATAGCAGGCACCAGGCTTGAAGCCGTTGCGGCCCAAATGCTCGCGCACCAGGAACGGATCGAGCGACGGCAGCTGGTCCAGCAGGCGCAGCATCTGCACGTCAGCATTGGCCATCACGTCGTCGATGTTGAAATAGGCGCGGCAGAAGGCGTCGAAACCGGTCTGGTTGACAAAGATCGAGCGGCCGCCCAGCTTCAGGTCCAGCGGATCGAACGGCAGGATGATCTTGGTCGCCGTGCGCTTGGCGCGGGCGAACAGGTCGCGCTCATTGGCGCGCAGGGTGTGCTTGACCAGTATGCATTTGTTCAGCTGCGAGTCGCGGAAGAATGGCCGCATCTGGTATTCTTTTTCGCGCGCCGACTGGAGGTAGACCTGAGACAGGCTGAGCACGCGGCTGGTCGAGGCCGTCTCGCCCAGATTGGCGAGGTTGCGGACATCGCGGTTATTGGCCTGGTTGGCCGCCGCTTTCGGATCCGCCGGCGATGAGAAGGCATGAGCGTTCATGCGAGCGATTTCCTGTTCTGGCGCCGCCGGGCGACAAGGTTTTCAAGGCGCTGGACGATGGCCGCGGCCTGGCTTTCCTGATCGAACGGCACGGTATTGAGCTGGATCAGGGCGTCGAGATGGGCATCGAGGATTTTCGAATCCGCGTGGTCGCCGGCCATGGCGATATAGGTGTTGAGCGAGCGGGTCGCCTGCTCGATCAGGCTCAGGCGGAAATTGTGGGCGCGGCGTTCGGCGACCAGCAGCTTTTCGACCATGTGGGTCATGGTGGCGCGATCCAGGCCGCCACGCGCGCTCATCATGGCGCGGACCGCATTCAGCTCGACGGTCAGTGATTCACGAAACATGTTGCGCGAATGGGTCTCGGCGGCCTGTTCGACGTCCTCGTTGCGGCGGAGCAGCCCCGGATAGGTCTCGGCCCGGCGCCGGCGACGGTCGGGGCCGGTATAGTCCAGCGAGGCGATGAACCGGCGCTTCTGCGTCAGGGCTGAAGCCAGGGCCTTGAGCAGCGAACCCGTCGAGAACGGCTTGATGACGAATTCGTTGATGCCGGCATTGCGCGCGGTCGTGACGTCTCGCGCGCGCTGCCGGGCGGTGATCATGATGATCGGCACTTCGGGATTGGCGAAGCGGGGATCGGGGGCATGGGCGGCGGCGCGGATTTCGCGCACCAGCTCGACGCCGGTCTTGCCGGGCAGGCCCCAGTCGAGGAGAAGGACGTCCGGATCGTGGCCCTGCATCTGCTCGATCGCCTCTTCGGCGTCGCGGGCAAAGGTCAGGTTTTCGAAGCCTGCGCCACGCAGCAGTTCCAGGATCAGCCGGCGCGATGCATCATGATCCTCAACCACGAGAACGGCGGCGCGTGCGCAGTCGATCTTGCGCAGCAACCGCTGGGTCTGGGAATGCGATGTCTTCATCGTGTGGCTAAAAGGGCTCGAATGCGGCGCTCCGATACCGGAACAACAGTCACAAAATAACAGCCACACCTTAATTTCAGGTTGACCAAAGCACTGATTTATATGGTTAAATTTGCGTAAATCCAAAGCATGATGCGAAAAAGCGGAAGGCGGTTTTTAAGCCAAGCATGCGACCAACAGAAAGCCTGGTATCAACCCACGCTTAACCGCTGTGTGGTAAGAATACCGAATGCATCGCCGCGCTCTCCTTATCTCTTCACTCAGTCTGCTGTTCACCACCTCACCCGCGCTGGCCGGTGGCGCGCCCAAGAAAAAGGGCGGCGGACCTGGCTTTACCCAGTTTCCAATGATGAGCGTGTTCACGCGCGGCAACGGCCATCGCCACGGCACGCTGAGCCTTGACATGGGCCTCTATTCCAATGACGCCAAGATGGTCGACCGCATCAAGCTGTACATGCCGCGCCTGAAAGACGCCTATGTCAGGCGCCTGCAGGCCTATGCCGGCGGCCTGACCGCCTCCAGCCTGGTCGATGCCGATTACCTGGCCGGGCAGCTCCAGACCGTCACCGACCAGGTTCTCGGCAAGTCCGGGGCCAAGGTCCTGATGGGTTCTATTCTACTCAATTGATCGGATTGCTGAACGGATCCCGTTTTGGTGCGTGCAGGGGCACGATATTTTGCATTGCACAAAAAAGTGAATGCCGGCATAATCTGTTTACCATGATAAGCGGCCGTTAAAGCGATATGGCGAAAAGTGTCAGCGGTTTTCGCCATAAATATCGCTATAAAACAAAAGCCGATTAACAAAGGAATCAAAGGGATGAGTGACGCGCCAGAACCGGGCTCGACGTCCGGCGCCGGTCCTTTCGAAAGCGGTCTGCGCATGATGGGCGCGCAGCAGCAGCTGGCGGCGCGCAGCCTGATCAACCTGATCGAGATGATTTCCACGACGTCGCGGCGCTACGCCGAGGACACGCAGGCGTTCACGCGCGATGCCTATGAATTGATGAAGGAAGCATCCGAAACGCGTGACCCGGCTGCTCTGTCCGAGCTACAGCAGAAATGGGCGAAGACCTGCCTGAAGTACGGCCAGGACCAGACCAAGGCGACCATGACCTTCGTCCAGAATTGCGGCAAGCAGGCGCTCAACTCCGCCGCACCGGCCGGCGGCGAGCCGAAAAAGGACTGACATTATGGAACTCAAGGGTAAGACGGCACTGGTCACGGGCTCGACCAGCGGCATTGGCCTGGCTATCGCCAAAGCCATGGCGGCGCAGGGCGCCAACATCATGCTAAATGGCCTGGGCGATGCCGCCGAGATCGAAAAGACCCGCTCCGAGCTGGCCGCCTCGGCCGGCGTCAAGGTGCTGTTCGACGGCGCCGACCTGACCAAACCCGACGCCATCAAGTCGCTGATCTTCAATACCCAGGACCAGTTGGGCGGGGTCGATGTCCTGGTCAACAATGCCGGTATACAGCACGTCTCGCCGATCGAAACCTTCCCGCCGGAAAAGTGGGACATGATTATCGCGCTGAACCTGACGGCATCGTTTCACACCACGCGCCTGGTGTTCGACGAGATGAAGGCGAAAAAGTGGGGCCGGATCATCAATATCGCGTCCGCCCACGCCCTGGTCGCTTCGCCGTTCAAGTCGGCCTATGTCGCCGCCAAACACGGCCTGCTGGGCTTCACCAAGACGATCGCGCTCGAAGGCGCCGAGTTCGGCATCACCTGCAACGCCATCTGTCCCGGCTATGTGAAAACGCCGCTGGTCGAAAAGCAGATCCCGGATACCGCCAAGGCGCGCGGCATCACCGAGGAGCAGGTTATCCGCGACGTGCTTCTGGCCGCCCAGCCGACCAAGCAGTTCGTCACTGCCGAGCAGGTGGCGGCCCTGGCCATCTTCCTGTGCCAGGACGCCGGCAGCCAGATCAACGGCGCGCCCTTAAGCATGGACGGCGGCTGGGTCGCGCAGTAGGTATGGGTTAAAGGGGCCAAGCGGCCCCCGGCAGTCGTCTGCCGCCCTCGCGGAGGCGTTCGCCTTTGGCGAACTGCCGTGAGCGGAATAAAGGTCCTTATCGAAATTTTATCAAAATGACCCGCCTGACTTACCGCTTCACAACGCCGGCTCAGTCATAAGTTTCACTTCTTTGTGAAGAAGGAAACCTCCCGTGCGCAAGACCTCCATCAAGCTGACCATCCTGGCCGCCCTGGCCGCCTCCCTGACCGTTGCCGCCTGCACCAAGACGGAAGACAGCCACACCACCACCGAAACCACAACCGAAACGACCTCGGTCGTCGCTGATCCGATGGCCGCTGATCCGATGGCTTCGGCTACGGCCTCCGACGCTGGCATGGCTGCCAGCCCGGCCGCTGCCGAAACCACGACGACCACGACGACGACTTCGGCCGCCGCCGTACACTAACACGGGTGGAAAACGCCCAGACCGTACGTACCGTGTGAGAGGCAGTTCGTACGGATACTGGCAAAAACGGGCCTGGCAGGGAGAGCTGCCAGGCCCGTTTTAATGTGTCCAGGTATCGTGGCGTTACTCGACTTCGGCCACCACCTTGGCCAGGTTTTCGCGGGCGGCATCGGCGGCGCGCTGACGTTCCCACATCGAATGGTAGATTCCATTGTGCGCCATCAGTTCGTGGTGCTTGCCGCGCTCGGCGACGACGCCGTCCTTCAGCACGATAATTTCGTCGGCGCCGACGACCGTCGACAAGCGGTGGGCAATGACCAGGGTCGTGCGGTTGCGCGAGACGTCATCAAGCGAGGCCTGGATTTCGCGCTCGGTATGGGTGTCGAGCGCCGACGTCGCCTCGTCGAGGATCAGGATCGGCGGCGACTTAAGAAGCGTCCGCGCAATGGCGACGCGCTGCTTTTCACCGCCCGACAGCTTGAGACCGCGCTCGCCAACCTCGGTGTCGTAGCCCTTGGGTAGCGACGCGATAAAGCCGGCGATCTGGGCGCGTTCGGCCGCGTCCTCGATCTCGCCGCGCGAAGCGCCGAACTTGCCGTAGCCGATATTGTAAGCGACCGTATCGTTGAACAGCACCGTATCCTGCGGCACCATGCCGATGGCGTGACGTAAAGATGCCTGGGTGACCGTACGGATATCCTGTCCGTCGATCTCGATCGACCCGCCCTTGACGTCGTAGAAGCGGAACAGCAGGCGCGAAATGGTCGACTTGCCGGCGCCTGAAGGTCCGACGATGGCCACCGTCTTGCCGGCCGGCACGTCAAAGCTGACGCCCTTGAGAATCTCGCGGTCGGGATCGTACGAGAAGCGCACGTCCTTGAAAGATACCGCGGCGGCGGCCACCGACAGCTCCTTCGCGTCCGGCGCGTCGACAACTTCCTTGGGCTCATCCAGCAGGGTGAACATCGCGTCCATGTCAACGAGACCCGTCGAGATTTCGCGGTAGAGCGTGCCGATGAAGTTCAGCGGGATGGCCAGTTGCATCATGAAGGCGTTGACCATGACGAAATGACCGACCGTCTGGCGGCCGTTGGCCACTTCCCAGGCCGACATCAGCATGACGATGGCCATGCCGATCGAAAAGATGACTGCTTGACCGATATTGAGCCAGGCCAGCGAGGTATAGGTCTTGATCGCCGCCTTTTCGTACATGCCGGTGGCGCGGTTGTAACGGTCGGCTTCGAGCTGCTCATTGCCGAAATATTTGACGGTTTCGAAATTGAGCAGCGAATCGACCGCCTTGGACATCGAATCGGAATCGGCCTCGTTCATGTCCTTGCGGATCGAGATGCGCCAGTTCGATGCCACGATCGAGAACCAGACGTAGATGACGACCGTGACGGCGACGACGACGACGTACCAGATGTTGAACTGCATCCACAGGATGACGGCGGTCAGGACGAATTCGACGGCCGTCGGAATGCCGACCATCATCGACAGGCGGATGATGGTTTCGATACCCGCCTTGCCGCGTTCGATGACGCGCGACAGGCCGCCGGTGCGGCGTTGCAGATGAAAGCGCAGCGACAGGTTATGCAGGTGGACGAAAGCGCGGTTTGCCAGGCCGCGCACGGCATGCTGTCCAACCGCGGCGAACAGGGCGTCGCGAATATTGTTGAGGATCTGCGACATCATCCGCGCCACGCCATAGGCGATGACCAGGACGATCGGACCCGCCGCCAAAAGCCCCCAGAACTGAACCGCATCGCCACTCGTCAGGGCATTGGTCGCCCACTTGTAGGTATAGGGTATGGCGACCGTCAGCAGCTTGCCGAACAGCATGAACAACAGCGCCCACACCACCTGCAGCCTCAGGTCGGCGCGATCCCTCGGCCAGAGATAGGGATTGAGAAAGGCCAGGGTTTCCTGGAATTTCGGCTTGGGCTTGGGAAACGGAGCGGTCTGGGTGGCTTGAGACGCAGGCGCAGGACTCATCGTGAAGCTTTCAAAGTGCGGCTCCCGCACTTATCGCGGCAAACCCATGATTGGGCCCTATATAGGCCGCACTTTTGCCCGCGCCAATCGCACTTGTGTTTTATTTCTATGCGGGATCGCAGCCATTTATGTCGCAGGCGCCGCCGCCGTCGCCCACCACGACCGGCGCCTCGGCGATCGCTGCCTGCAAGGCCTTGACGAAATTCGCCTTTCCCTGGGCACCCGACACCGCGAACTTGCGGTCGATAACGACAAAGGGCACCCCCCGTACGCCGAAAGTCTGCGCCGTCCGCTGGTCAGCGGCCACGCGCGCCGCCAGTTCGGCCGAATCAAGCGCCTTTGACGCCTCGTCACGATCCAGGCCCGCTTCCGCCGCAAGGTCAAGCAGCGAGGCGCGGTCGAAGACATTGCGCGTCTCGGTGAAATAGGCGCGGTAAAGCCGATTGAGGACCTGCGGCTGCACGCCCTTGTCGCCAGCCAGGATCAGCAGCTTGTGCGCATCGAGCGTGTCGCCGGTCAGCGTGCCGGCGATATGGAACTCAAGCCCCTCGTTTGCCGCCGTCGCTTCGACATTGCGCATGGTCGCCTCGGCCTGCTGCGGCGTCTGGCCGTACTTTTTGGCGAACATCTCTTCTACAGGCGCTACCGCATCGCCTGGCATCAGGCGGAAGGCGCGGTGTTCGACCTGGGCCGTGACGCCGGTCTCGTTTAGCGCGGCCTCCAGCTGCGTCTTGCCGATATAGCAGAAGGGGCAGATAACGTCCGACCAGATTTCGATTTGCATAATGGCCTCCGTGAACGATAAATCTGTATGTAGTACGGTTACGGTTCGGGTCAAGCCCGGCGGCGACAGGCTTTTGGCTTCTGTTCGTTGAATGCACATAAATCAGAGGGAAAACCTTAATGCCGATCCGTCACGCCGCCGTCGCCGTCCTGGCGCTTGCCTTCGTTATCCCTGCCTACGCCGAACCGCTCAAGCCCATCCGCGTCATCATGATCGGCGATTCGACCATGACCAATAAATCCGGATATGGCGAAGGCTTCTGCGCCCAGTTCAAGCCTGAGGTCACATGCGTCAACCTGGCGCGCGGCGGCCGCAGTTCCAAGAGCTATCGCGTCGAAGGCCTGTGGGACAAGGCCGTCGGGCAGATGCGCGACAGTGCCGGCTTTAGCAGGACCTATGTCTGGATCGGTTTCGGGCATAATGACGGCTCGTCCAGGCCGGAGCGCCACACCGATATCAAGGCCGAGTTTCCGCTGAACATGCGCAGGTTCGGCGACGACATTACCGCCGCCCGCGGCGTGCCCGTTTACGTCACGCCCCTGAGCCAGCGCTGGTTCAGGGACGGCAGGCTTCGCGCCGACCTCTTGCCATGGTCGACCGCCATCAAGGTGGTGGCGCGCGACCGCGGCCATCAGGTTGTCGACGTCTATGCCGCCAGTCAGAAGGCCGTCCAGGAAATGGGCCTGCCGGCCGCTAACCGCATGGCCGGCGAGCCGATTCCGCAAAACATCCTCGATACGGAAAACAGCGGCACCTCGGTGCCCGCCGTCTTCAGCGATGCCTCCCAAGGCACCAGGTCCGATAAGCAGGCATTCGACTACACCCACCTCGGGCCGGCGGGATCGGCCTATTTCGGCAAGCTGGCCGTCGACACCTGGGCGGCGCAGGATCCCGGAATAAGGCCCTATCTGAAATAGGCATGCTGCCAGTATCCGGCTTGCCGCGCGTTATACCGTAACAATTCATGGCTGCGCGATTAAAATTCCCATCGCCCTCTTGCCAAGAGTTACGGTATAACATATTTGCAGTAGCCACAGGAAAGCGCACAGATGACTCCTTTGAAAAGCAAGTGGCTGGATATCGCGTCCGTAGGGCTCTCGGCCCTTTGCGTCGCCCACTGCCTGCTGCTGCCATTTGTCATCGCCGCCCTGCCGATGTTCGGAGCCCTTGCCCAGAACGACTGGGTTCATAAGGCGCTGGTTCTCACGGCTATTCCGATGAGCGCCCTCGCCGTGCGGCAATCCAACGCCTGGCTGAAGACCGACGTCACCCTGCCCATGGCGTCCGGCCTGTTCCTGCTGGCTTCGGCGGCCTTTGTTCCGGCGCTGCACGACTACGAGACGTTTTTGAGCGTCCTGGGCGCCCTGCTGGTCGCGGCGGCTCACGCCATCAACTACAGCGCTCCGCGCTTCGATCACCGTCACACGGCTGATTGCGCTACCGACGCGTAAGTGCGGCAACAAGTCGCTTGACGGTTTGCGACCAGGCTTTATTGGGTAGCTTCGTTACCTTTGAAATAGTCGCTTGGCCCGTATGATCCGTCACATCGTTATGTTCAGTTGCAAGGATCGCGCGGATCTCAGTGCCATCCACAGCGGCTTGTCCGTCCTGACCCAGATCCCGCACGCCAAGCTTCTGGAAGTGTCGCTGAACGAAAAGATCGACCAACTCGCCAACGATATCGACGTCGTCGTCTATGGCGAGTTCGAGACGCTGGACGATTTCCGCGCCTACAAGGCTCATCCTCTCTACGAGGAATCGATCCGCCGCGTCCGCCATCTGCGCGATGTCCGCGTCGCCGCCGACTACACGATCGGCAATGCCGTGCGCGAGCCCATCGAGGCCTGATTGCATAACTGCTGACTTGGGTTAAGCTTCCTCAAAATAACAACTGGGGAGGATGACATGCGGCTCGTATTCGCGCTCTGCGCATTGATGACGGCACAACCGGCCTGGGCGCAATCGGTCGTTCCCCTGTGGGAAAAGGGGCAGCCCGGCTTCGAAGCCCGCCGCGACATCCCCGAACAGCACGCCCAGTGGTGGTGGCGCAGCATCAACAATCCATCGCTGACTGTCTACGCCCCCGCGCCGGACAAGAATACCGGCGCGGCCGTCATCATCCTGCCGGGCGGCGGCCATCGCGAACTGGTCTTCGGCGAAGAAGGCGTAAAGCCCGCCCAGCACCTGCAAGGCCTGGGCGTCACAGCGTTTGCATTGAAATACGTCCTGGCGCGCGAGGAAGGCTCACCCTACGCCATAGCCGACGCGAAAGCCGATGCTGTCCGCGCCATCCGCTATGTCCGCGCCCACGCCGCCGAATATGGCATCGATCCCAACCGCGTCGGCGTCATGGGCTTTTCGGCCGGCGGCGAACTGGTTTCCATGCTCGCCTTCGATCCGCCGCCGGCTAAGGCATCAGCCGTTGATCCGATTGACCGCCAACCCGCCCGCCCCGACTTCCTGATCGAGATCTATCCGGGCCCCGGCGGCATTCCTTCAAATCTCAAGGCCGCACCACCGCCGGTCTTCATGCTGACCGCCTATGATGACCATATGGCGGTCGAAAGCACCGGCCGCATCCAGGCCCTGTACCAGGCGTGGCCGGACGTCGCCTATGAACGTCATATCGTCTCCGGCGACGGCCACGGCTTCAATATGGGCGACCGATCCAAGCGCCAGGCCGTGCGCAACTGGCCGGCCCGCCTGGCGGACTGGCTGACTGATCAGGGTTACCTGACGAAGGTAAAACCATGAGACATCTCCTGTTCCTGGCAGCTATGGCCATTGCTCTGTCTGGATGCGGCAAAAAGCCGGAAGCCGTAGCGGAAACCGAAACTCCTGCGATCTCCGAAGCGATCTTCCCGCAGGCCACGGAAGTGCGCATGTATGTCAACAAGATATCCATAAATGTGGATGACGCTGGTAAGCTCAGTGAGGGGAGCTATCCGGCGAACGGCATCGCGCTCTCGCCTGCCGAGATCGATACCCTCCGCAAGTCCGTCAGTTTTACGGCCCCGCCGGATCTGGTTGCCGCGTGTTGCATTCCGCGCCACGCCTTCCTGTTCTACGACACATCACACAAATTGCTTGGCAGCCTCACCGTCTGCTTTGAATGCAGTTGCGCAGGCCTGAACGGAGGCCCTCAGCCACCTGCGGGCAAAGACTGGATAGACTGGGACTATGCCGCCGTTGCGAAAATCGTTCAGGCCCATGGTCAGCCTTTGGAATTTGCGGGACCGTAACGCCCCTTTTACCAAACCACCGGATAGGCCATAGTCACCCGTTCCAGATTCCACCGGGGGAAACATGGCCGAACCAAAATTCTATTCACTTGACGAGATCCCAGTACAACAGAGCGGGCCGCGCAAGCCCTTGTTCGGCGATGACGATACCCTGCTGAAGGCGGGCCTTGCGCTCGTCGTCCTAATGACCATCTGGCGTTTCTATATCGGCCTGATCAGCCACGTCATCTGGGAAGAAGGCCATTTCGTCGTCTCGGGCGAGTATTTCGAGTTCGGCTATCCCGACATTCCGGCCGGCTTTCCATGGCTGGCCAGGATCATTACCTCGATCTTCGGCTGGCAGGTCTGGCCGCTGCGGATTGTCGCCCTGGCCATAGCCACAGCCATCCCGTTTGCCGTCTATTTCCTGGCAAAGCCGCTGACGACACGGCGCAACGCCATCTGGGCGGCCATCATCTCCCTGCTCCTGCCGCCGTCGGCGCTGAACGGCACCATCTTCTACCCCGAAGGCGCCTTGCAGCTTCTGCTGGTCCTGATGCTGGGCTGCCTGGTGCGCGCCTTTGATGAGGACGCCACGACCGAGACTTCACTCTATAAGCGTCACAAGTGGTGGATCTGGGCGGGCGTCTGCGCCGGACTGGGGCAACTGGTCCACTTCCGTTTCCTGATTCCGGGACTGGCGGTCGTTGCCTATATGGCGCTCGACAAACGTGGCCGTACCTTCTGGACGCAGCCGGGGCCCTACATCACCGCCGCGCTGGCGGTCGTGGGCCTGGTGCCCGCCCTGATCTACAACGCCACCCATGACTGGCCAGCCATCCAGTTCCACGTCGTCAACCGGCCGCGCTTCGATCCCGATATCGGCCGCATCATCAGCTTCCTGATGACCCAGTTCGGCATCACCACGCCGCTCTTCTTCATCGCGCTGTTCGCCGCCGGCAAGGTGTCGCTGGTCCGCGACCGCGGCACGCCCGGCGCCATGCTGGGTTACCAGACGGCGATCATCTTTGTCTTCTATGTCTTCCAGACCCTGGTGAACAAGAAGGTCATGCCGCATTGGCCGTTCATGGCCTACCTGCCGCTGCTGCCCTACGTCCCCGGCGTGCTGATCGCCTTCGCCGACGGCGCTGCCAGCAATCTGAACCGCAACATCCGCGCAGTGCTTATCGCGACCGGCCCCTTATTGGCGCTCGTCATCGGCGTCGTCGCCAGCATCTATCAGTGGCAGTACCGTCATTCAGTGGAAATTCCCTACGCTGAACGCCAGCACAATATCCTCAAGAACGAGAACTGGAGCCTGCTGGAGCCCGATCTGGCGGCTGCGACCGCCCGGGCCAAGGCGCGTTTCGGGCCGGACGTGGCGATTGCGACCTCGGGTCACATCAGCGCCGTCCACCTGGAATTTCCAGCGGATGGCCACAAGGGCCGCCGCGTCTATACCCTGGGCGATCCTTATGACATCGTCGCGCGCTTCGTCGTGGCCCGGCACGACTGGAAGCTGGATCTCGCATCGCTGCAGCGCGACCGGGCAGGCAAGGGCGTCGTCATCGCCATGAACGAGCCCGACTACCTGCTGCACGTCCAGGAAGACATCGACGTCTATCGCCGCCTGTGCGCGACGTTCGACGACATCGAACCATTCAAGCAAAGCGCCCTGCCGCCAGGCCGCACCCTGATCAGCTTCTATACGGCGCGCGTGCGGCCACAGCCACTCGCGCAGGCGGCGTCAGGTCCCTGCCCCCTGATCCCGCAGCTCTATATCGCCAGCCCCGGCCGCGCCCGCTTCATGAAGACCGGCGACGACCGCAACCACTACGGCATGGCCGCCGACCCCGCAGGCCTTACCAAGGTCGAGATCGTGCTGGACGGCAAGACGATCATCCCGACGCGTTACGGTTTGAACACCAAGGAATCGCCGACGCCAGACGTGCTGAAATACGATCCGAACTGGCCGAACCTCCAGTTCGATTACAAGTTCCCGCAAGGCACATTGGTTCCCGGTGAGCACACGATCGCCATTCGCGCCACCCGTGCCGATGGCACTCAGGTGAACGGCCCGCCCAGAACAATCTACGTTATTGAGAAGAAGTAACAAAGAAGGCCTGCCCCGAAAGGGACAGGCCTTTTAAGTGTAAAGACGTGGGGCCACAGGCCCCACACCCGATAGATTAGAACTGGGTCGACAGGCTGAGCGAAACGCTCTGGCCCAGCTTGTAGTTGTTGATCGTAACGTGACCATTGCGATCCTGATACTCGTTGTAGTCGGTGTCGAGCAGGTTGCGCACTTCAAGACCGAAGGTCAGCTCACGGCCAAGCGCCGTCAGGCCCTTGCGGTAGGTGAAGTCGAGCAGGGCGCCCGGCTCCTGGATGTAGTCGGGATAGCCCGGCTTGCCGCGCGCCGACGAACGCTCCGACACGTAGGTCAGAAGCAGGGTCGCCTGCGACTTGGCTTCGCTGTCGTTCCAACCGAACTGCAGGTTGGCGACATGCTCGGACTGACCCTGGAGGCGGGTGCCATCGATGATGTAGTTCTTGGCCGGCGTCGGCGTACCCGCATTTGCCGCCGTGTAGACGACATCGCCGTCCTCGACCTTAACCTGAGACGTCGTGTAGGTGTAGTTGGCGGAAAGCAACCAGCGCTTGCTTGCGAACCAGGCGCCTTCCATCGGGCTCTCGAACTGACCCTTATAGTCGAATTCGATACCGGACAGGACGGCCTTCGGCGCGTTCAGGTAGGTCTGTTGGCCTTCGCCCGAACCGGTGTCCAGGATGACGGCTTCAACCGGGTTCTTCAGGTCCTTGTGGAAGGCGCCGACAGTGAAGTATTCGCCAGCGTCATAGTACCATTCCCAGCGGGCATCGAGGTTGGTGATTTCGGTGTCGCGCAGATAGGGGTTACCCGAGAACAGGCGGTCCTGTTCCGGATCGAGATAGACCTGCGGCGCCAGTTCGCGGAACTGCGGACGGCCAATCGTCTTGGAAGCACCAAAGCGGGCCTGCATGTTCTCGTAGAAGTTCCACGTCACTGTCGCCGAAGGCAGGGTGTAGTCGTTCTCGATCGGCGCGATCGCCGCAGGCACCGGATCCGCCGTGAACAGGTTGACGACCTTGATCGTCTGTTCACCTTGTTCGAAACGCAGGCCACCCGCCAGACGGACCAGCGGCACGATTTCGACATCGCCCTTGATATAAGCCGCCTTGACGTCCAGCGTACCTTCGTAAGCAGCCGCGCCGTCGCCGCCCGTCACTTCAGTCAGCACGAAGCGGTCCGGGCTGATGTTGAAGTCCGACAGCAGGAAGTCAACGCGCGTGTAGGCGGCGCCATTCGGCAGCGGATTGGCCGGGATATAGCTGAACTGACGCGTTTCGGACGTACGTTCATTGTTCAGTACATCGAAACCGCCGACGATCTTGCCATCACGGCCTTCGCTCAGTTCGAAGTCATAGGTCAGGCTGGCGCCGCCGCTGGTGACCGTATCGTCCAATTCACTGAAGTCGGTGCGGTTCCGGACGCGCTGGCCGTCATGATAATACTCGCCGGCGCCGTCCTTGGCGTAGGTAATGGACTTTTCGTACGGCACATCACGCGTCGTATTGGCATAGCTGGCGCGCCAGTTGATCGTCCATTCCGGAGCAACCTTGTGGTCACCGGTCAGTTGCGACGTGAACAGCTGGCGCTCGTACCAGCCGGTCTGGTCACGGCGGCGCTCTTCGCCGTTGGCAGCGTCGTAACCTTCGCGGACCTGGGTGCGCTTGGTCGTGTTGCGGATATACAGGTTGGTCCACTGCACGTCGTGGTGATCGGTGCGGTAGCCCAGGCCGAACAGGCCGTTCAGCGAGACATTGTTTTCCGATGTTTCGTAGGTGTAGTCGTCATAGACCAGCAGTTCGTCGCTGGCGGCGCCACCGACAACCGCTGTCTGCTGGATACCGTTGCGGACACGCCAGCTGTTCGAGAAGTCAAGCAGGCCGATAACACCAAGCTGACCGGTGCCGACGTCGAAACGCTTGCCGCCAACCAGGTTGAAGCTGAAGTTCGCCGGCAGGTCCTCGGTTTCCTGAACGAGATTGAGCGGTGCGTTGACCAGGCTGTGGCCCATCAGCATCAGCTGGATCGGCGTGAAGTTCGCGGGAGAGATGCGCTTGCCGGTCGCAAACGCCGTCTTCAGCTCATCCGGAACGTCACGCGTGCCGTCGTCGAAGCCGAGGCTGTCCGTGTCCGAACCGTAGTGCGTAAACGCGTGGCCGAAGGTGGTTTCGGAATTGCCGCTGACGCTGGCGCTCAGCGACAGGAAGGGCTCGGCCGGAACCGTGATGGTTTTCAGATCGACGACACCGCCGCCGAATTCACCCCAGTATTCCGCCGAGTGGGTCTTCTGGACCGAGACGCGGCTGAGGATGCTGGCCGGGAAGAGGTCGAGCGGAACGACGCGCTGCAGCGGTTCCGGCGAGGGCAGCGGCGAGCCGTTGAGCAGGGCCGACGAGTAGCGTTCGCCCAGGCCGCGGACGTAGACGAAACGGCCTTCGACGAGGCTGAGGCCGGTGACGCGTGTCAGCGCCAGGGCCGCGCTGTCGTCACCCGTGCGCTTCAGGTCTTCGTTGGTCAGGATGGCCGTCACTTCGGCCGTGCGCCGCATGGTGTTCGGAACGTTGCGGCCGCGGACGATGACGTCACCCTGCTGGGTGACCGATTCGGCTGCGGGCGTTGCGTCCGCTTCGGACGGCGTGGTGGTCGCGGCTTCCGCAGGCGGCGCCGCGTCCTGCGCGAAGGCGGCAGGAGCGATCAGCGCAGTCGTCGCCAGCAGCAGCGCGCCGAAAGACTTGGATTTGATTTTCATGGTTCAGACCTCGGCAAAAGGGAAAACGGGCGCCGGTCGTTTCCGGCGCCCGTGCTGGCTTAGCGGCAGGAGACGCCGTTGAGGCTGCACGACCAGCCCGACCACCAGGTGTCAGCCGAGTCCTTGACCGCGCCGATGTAGTTGACGTTGGTGAAGTTGGCATTGACCGTGGTCGCGTTGGTCGCGACAACACCGGCTTCGTTGGTGCCGTTGACGAAGTCCGCCAGGCTGGTGGTGCCCGCCGAAGTGTTGTTCGAACCGGCGGTGAACAGGGTCTGAGCCCAGGTGTTGCCGCTCACGGTCGCGAACGGGGTGGTAAAACCGGACATGAACACCGACTGGAAGCCCGGGGCCGCCGTGTTGGTCGCGGCGTCGGCGACGCGAATGCCCGTGGTCGTCGTGGAGCTGGTGTTGTGGATGACCGAGTTGATCAGGGTCAGGTCGGTGCCGGTATTCAGTTCCAGGCCGTTCGAGGCGACGCTCGAGCGACGGATCAGGGTCGCGTTCGAGATCACCGGATGCGAGCAGAAGGCAGAGTTACCAGCGCAGGACATTTCGAACAGACGGTCACCACCGGTTTCACGCTGCTTTACGATCAGGAACTGGATCGTACCGCGGTAGCCGTTGTCGGTATCCAGGCTGTCGTCGTCGTTGCCTGTCAGGATGATGCGCTTCAGATTGACCGTGCCACCGAACATTTCCATGCCGTCGTCCGACGAGTTGTGGACCTGGACGTATTCGACCGTGGTGCCCGAACCGACGCCAGCGAAGGTGATGCCGTTCAGTTCCTTGGCCGGCAGGACTTCGAAGCCCGAGTGCTGGACGCGGACATACTTCAGGATGCCCGAATTGTCGTTCGCCGTATTGCCGCCGTAGAAGGCGTTGGTGCCTTCGACCTGACCTTCCGAGCAGGCGACGTTCGGCGGCGTGACGCCAGCCGGGCAGACATTGGTCGGCGCGCGGCCGGCGATGACCAGACCGCCCCATTGGCCGATCGAGTTGTCGTTGGTGGTGCCTTCGATATCGGCTTTCGAGGTAAAGATGATCGGGTCGGTGGCGCTGCCGGTCGCGAAGATTTGCGAACCGCGGCTGACGATCAGGTAGTCGAGACCGGCCGAGCCGAACAGTTTGACGCCCGGGGCGATGTTCAGGACGCCCTTGGCGCCGGCCAGCGGGGCCGACGGGTTGGCACCGAGATCGTCACCAACCTGGACGCGGCCGTTGATCGAATAGACAACGCCCGGAACCTTGTCGAGCGACAGCGTGCCGGTGATCAGATTCGGCAGCTGGCAGTTACGCAGGCCGGCAACCAGACCGCCGTTCAGCGTGCCGGTCGGGCAGGTATCGGGAGCGCTCGAAGACGAAGACGAAGAGGACGAAGAGGAACCGCCCGGACCGCCGATGATGACGCCTTCACCCGGCGAGGCAACATTGTCCGCGCCACCGCACGAGGCCAGAACAGCCGCCATGGCAGCCACAGCGCCGACTCCCATCAGGGCCACGCGCAGTTTCTTCGATTTGATCATGTCCATATCTCCAACAATTCCGTGCAGGCGTCGAAGAGCGAATGGAACGCCCCCTCTCTCATTACGGCCTGACACTGTTGGAAGAGCCTATTAGGCACGGCGTGTGACAAAACAGCCAAACTTGTGTGACGGTTTTGTGTAATGCAATCGCTCACTGGAGACGTGTGTCTATTCAGTCACGCAAAAACAAAGGGCAGCATAAAAATACTCGCCCCACAGGTGAGGCGAGCACAAAGTATAACAAAAAATATATCTGTAACGCGGAAGATTAACCGAAACGACCGCCGATATATTCACCGGTTTTCGCCACCTTCGGCTTCACGAAAACTTCTTCCGTTGGTCCGAATTCAATCATCTTGCCCAGGAACATGAAGCCGGTATAGTCCGACAGACGCGCGGCTTGCTGCAGGTTATGCGTCACGATGACAATCGTATAGTCGCGCTTGAGCTCTTCGAGCGTGTCTTCCAGCTTGGCAGTGGATACCGGATCGAGCGCTGAAGCCGGTTCGTCGAGCAGCAGGACTTCGGGGTTGACGGCGATGCCGCGCGCCACGCACAGGCGCTGCTGCTGGCCGCCCGACAGGCCCAGGCCCGATTTGTTCAGCTTGTCCTTGACTTCGTCCCACAGGGCGGCGCGGCGCAGCGAGGTCTCGACCAGTTCGTCCATCTCGGCCTTGGACTTTGACTGATGCAGGCGCACGCCATAGGCGACGTTATCGTAGATCGACATCGGGAACGGCGTCGGCTTCTGGAAGACCATGCCGACGCGGGCGCGCAACGACGTCACGTCGACCTTGGGACCCAGGATGTTTTCGCCGTCGAGCAGGATTTCGCCTTCGGCGCGCTGGCCGGGATAGAGGTCATAGATGCGGTTGATCGTGCGCAACAGGGTCGACTTGCCGCAACCGGACGGACCGATCAGCGCCGTGATGGCGTTGCGCTTGACCGGCAGATCGACGCCGAACAGCGCCTGGTGCGTGCCGTAATAGAAGTCGAGCTTCCTGCACTCCAGCACCAGGCTGTCGGCTGGCGGCGGCACAATGACGCTCTTGAAGTCGGCGGAGGTGGTGTCGGTGCTCATAACGGCCCTTCGGTCCGGATAAATGAATTACTTGGTTTGTTCGCGCGCCATCCAGCGCCCGATAATGTTGACGGCCAGGACCGCGGCAGCGACCAGAAGCGCCCCGGCCCAGGCCAGCTTGTTCCAGCTTTCGTAAGGGCTGAGCGCGAAGTTGTACATGACCACCGGCACGCTGCCCATGAAGTGACCCATGTTAAAGTCGAGGTAATTGTTGTTCAGCGACGTGAACAGCAGTGGCGCCGTTTCCCCCGAGATCCGCGAGAAGCCGAGCAGGCCGCCAGTCAGCAGGCCGGCACCGGCTGCCTTCCAGATGATGCGGCGGATGGTGATGAACTGGGAACCGCCGAGCGCCATCCCGGCTTCACGCAGGGCGTTCGGCTGGAGGTTCAGGATGTCCTCGGTCGTGCGGGTCACAATCGGCGTCGCCAGAATGGCCAGCGCCACGGCGCCCGCCCAGCCGGAGTAGGTGCCGAGTGACAGCGGCCCCGGGAAGACCAGTATCTGGTAGACGAACAGGCCGACCAGGATCGACGGCGCCGACAGCAGCACGTCGTTGAGGAAGCGAACCGCATGGCCGTAAGGCGTATCGCCGCCGATTTCAGCAAGCCAGGTGCCGGCCAGGATGCCAACGCCGAGCGCGATAAGCATCCCGACGCCGCACATCATGATCGAGCCGACAATGGCGTTACGCAGGCCACCGGCCGAATCCGGTCCCGGCGTGTCCTGGGTAAAAACGGCCAGGTTAAGGCCGCCGATGCCTTGCTTCAGCAGCGAATAAAGAATCAGGCCCAGGGCGAACAGGGCGATCAGGGTGGCCATGCCACAGACAACGACAAAGACTTGCGAGGCGATCTGGCGGCGGGCGGCGCGGGCGGACATGGTGCTGCTCCTCAGTAACGCTGCGACGACAGAAGCCAGCGCGCAATCGCCAGCACAGAGAAGGTAATCAGGAACAGCACCAGGCCCAGCGACATCAGCGCGGCCGTGTGCATGCCCGTCGCCTCGTTGAACTCGTTGGCGATGGTCGAGGCCAGGGTCGAGGACGAGTCGAACAGCGACTTGGGGAACAGGTGGGTGTTGCCGATGATGAAGGTGACGGCCATGGTTTCACCCAGCGCGCGGCCGAGGCCCAGCATGATGACGCCGACCATGCCCTTTTGCACGTAGGGGATAATGACCGAGGTGACGACTTCAAACGGCGTGGCGCCGACACCGAAGGCGGCTTCGCGAACCTGGGGCGGAATGGAGCGGAACAGTTCGCGGAAAACCGCTGCCATGTAGGGCAGGATCATGATGGCCAGGATGACCGACGCCGTGAACAGGTTGGCGCCATTCGGGATGCCATAGAACATCTTGGCCCAGAAACCTTCCGGGTTGCTGTCGAACGTCGTCATCAGGGGAACCTGAACGTGCTTGGCGAACCACGGCGCGAACACGAACAGGCCCCACATGCCGTAAACGATCGACGGGATGCCGGCCAGCAGTTCGACGGCGATGGCGATCGGCTGGGCCAGGGCACGCGGCGCGAATTGGGTAATGAAGACGGCGATGCCGATGGCGATCGGCAGGGCCATGGCGAGCGCTAGAAAGGCCGAGACGATGGTGCCGACAATGGGGCCGGCCGCGCCATAGACGTCCGTCACCGGGTTCCAGTCAACCGAGGTGAAGAATCCAAAGCCGAACTTGGACAGGGCCGGCCAGCCACCAACCACCAGCGACATCACAATGCCGCCCAAGGTCACGAGAAGCAGGGTTGCAGCCGAGAAGGCGACATAGCGGAAGATCGGATCGAAAGGATCGGTCTTGTGAGTCGGCGCAGGAGTCATACAGGTCTCGGGCAGCTCTCGGATACGGAACACAGCCTCTAGCATGAGGCATGAATTGTGACAGGCGTTTTACACGATTCGGGCGAGGCTTACCGCCCCGCCCATCTGTGTTATTCAAATCACGGTTTTGGGTATCATTACTGCGCGGCGGGCGCCGTATAGACCGGCTTGCCGCCCGAAGTGATGGTTTCCGCCCACTGCTGGCGAACCATCGCTTTCACCGAGGCCGGCAGCGGCACGTAGTAGAGTTCCGAGGCATTGGCGTCACCCGAGGCAAAGCCGTAGTCGAAGAACTTCAGAACGGCCGAAGCCTTTTCAGCATTGGGCTGATCCTTATAGACCAGGATGAAGGTCGCGCCGGTAATCGGCCACGCGTTGGCGCCCGGCTGGTCGAGGACCAGCAGGTAGTTGCCCGGCGCGTTCTTCCAGTCGGCGCCTTCGGTGGCGGCGGCAAACGAAGCGGCTTCGGGCTTCGGCCAGCCACCGTCCTTAGCCTGGACCAGGACCGAAGCGACATTGGCCGTCTTCATGGCATAGGCGTATTCGACGTAGCCAATCGCACCAACCGTCTGGCGAACGAGGGCAGCCACGCCGTCATTCTTGGCGCCACCAACGCCGGCCGGCCATTGCAGCGAATCGCTGGCGCCAACCTTGGACGACCATTCGGGGCTCTTCATCGCCAGGTAGGAGGCGAACAGGAAGGTGGTGCCCGAACCGTCCGAACGGTGGACGACGGTGATCGGCAGGCCAGGCAGCTTGACGCCCGGGTTCAGGGCGGTGATCGCCGGATCGTTCCACTTCTTGATCTTGCCGAGATAGATATCGGCTAGCACGGCGCCGGACAGCTTCAGCTGGCCCGAGGCTACCTCCGGCAGGTTGACGATCGGCACGACGCCACCGATGACGGTCGGGAACTGATAGAGGCCTGCTTCGTCCAGCTTGTCCTTGGTGAGCGGCTTATCGGTCGCGCCAAAATCAACGGTCTTGGCCTGGATCTGCTTGACGCCGCCGCCGGAGCCGATGGCCTGATAGTTCAGGGCGTTGCCGGTCGCCGCCTTGTAGGTTTCGGCCCACTTGGCGTAAAGCGGCGCCGGGAAGGTCGCGCCCGCACCGGAAATGGCCGCCGCGTCGGCGGCAGGCGCCGCTGCCTTGTTCTTGTCAGCCGGCGAACAGGCCGCCAGTGCCGTCATCAGAACCGCTGCCAGAGCCACAGAAAGCAACTTCTTCATGTCCATCTCCTAGGGAGGCCGGGCTGACCGGCCGCATGTGAGCGAGCCTCTATCCGCTTTTTATGACACTATTGTTACAGTCGCTTCCGCCCGCCGCTACCCGTACCCACGAAACGGTAGCGCCAAACCTGTCCTTCCCTGTGCGTCTGTCATGAAATTGTCAAGGACGCGTCTTTGATAAGGTTTGCGCACCACATGCAAATAATATTGTCTGCCTGCGTAACCCGACAGATGCTTTCGGCGTATATTAAAGTCAGAGCACGGAGTCCTCGCATGAATCGCCGGAAGGTCCTGATATCGCTGGGCGCGCTGAGCATGGCCGGCGTCGCGCGCGCCGAAACCATCAAGCCACTCAACCTGAGTGACGCGGAGTGGAAGAAGCGCCTTCCGCCTGCTGCCTACCAGGTCCTGCGCAAGGAAGCGACGGAGCGCCCCTACTCGTCGCCGCTGAACACCGAAAAGCGCAAGGGCACCTTCGTATGTCTCGGCTGCGATCTGCCCCTGTTCAGTTCCGATGCCAAGTTCGACAGCGGCACCGGCTGGCCCAGCTTTTTCCGCGCCCTGCCTGGCAATCTCAAGACAAAGACCGATTACAAGCTGGTCTATCCGCGCACCGAATATCACTGCGCCCGCTGCGGCGGCCATCACGGACACCTGTTCAACGACGGGCCGAAGCCGACCGGCCTTCGTTACTGCAACAATGGCGTCGCGCTCAAATTCATTCCGGCATAAGGGGTTGGATATGCTGAAACGCACTTTTCTCGTCGCCGTCGCCGTCGCCGCGCTGGGCCTGGCGGCCCTGGCGCCGGCCGCCCAGGCGGATACGGCCATCTTCGCCGGCGGCTGCTTCTGGAGCACGCAAAAGGCCTTCGACCAGGTGCCGGGCGTGACATCGACACGCGCCGGCTTCTATGGCGGCACGGTCAAGAACCCGGACTATATGCAGGTCGTGCGCGGCGGCACCGGTCATCTGGAGGCCGTCGAGGTCAAGTACGATCCCAAGAAGGTCAGCTATTCGACCCTGCTCGATGCTTACTGGAAACACACGGATCCGACTGATCCGAATGGCGTCATCTGTGACAAGGGTCCGGGCTACCGGACGGCGATCTTTACCTTCACCGACGCCCAGTACGACACGGCGACTGCGTCGAAGGCCGGTATCCAGGCTTATCTGAAAAAGACGGTCGTGACCAAGATCGTCAAGGCGTCAACCGTCGCCCTGCCCTTCTATGCGGCCGAGGACTATCACCAGCATTACTGGCGCACGCACAAATTCGAGTATGACCGCTATCACCTCGGCTGCGGCCGGGCGAAGGCCTTGAAGAGGTTATGGGGCTAGGCTCAGCCCCAGCTTTCGACCGTGCCCGAGCGGCGCGCGGCAACAGGTTCCTTGGCAGAGACAATTTCCGCGCGCGGCTTGCCGAACAGGTAGCCCTGGCCGTATTCGATACCCAGCGCCTTGCACAGCTTGGCGGTTTCCTCGTCCTCGATCATTTCGGCGACGACGCTGCACTTCAGCTCCTTGCACAGCACGGACACTGAGCGGATCAGGGCGCGCTGGCGCGGGTTTTCCTTGGCTTCGCGCAGGAATGGCCCGTCGATCTTGACGAAGTCGACGTCGAAGCGGCGCAGGTAGGCGTAAGCGGCAGCACCGGCGCCAAAATCGTCGAGACAGACGCCGAAGCCCGATTGCCGAAGCCACTTCAGGAACTTGCCCGCGGCTTCCAGGTCCTCGATGGCGCTCGATTCGGTCAGTTCGAACATCAGGAGCTTGGTCGTCATCCGGTAGGGCGCCAGCAACTGACGCAGGTTGTTGCGGAAGGCCTCGTCCTGGACCGACTGGCCCGACAGGTTGATGGCGATGCTGACGGTCTTGTGCAGGTTGATGGTCTCGATCGCCTTCTTGGCGACGGCCAGGTCGAAATCCTGCACCAGGCCCAGCTGTTCGGACATGCGGATGGTGTCGAACGGCTTGCGGCCGTCCTTGAAGCGCATCAGGGCCTCGTAGTGGTGCACCTTGCGCGTTTCCAGGCTGACCACCGGCTGGTAGAAGAGCGTGAAATTGTTGTCGTCGATCAGGTTGCGGATCGAATCGAAGTGCTGGACCGTCTCGTCCATCGCCTCCTTCAGGCTCTCTTCCAGCGAGGCCTTTGGCGGCTTGTTGTCGGGGTGGCAGAAGTTGGTCAGGGCGTAGCTGAGCGCGCGCGCGATCGAGTCCTGGTCGAGATTCCCTGTGTTGAGTTCGAAACTCATGACGTTCGTGCGAATGTCGTCATCCAGGCCGGCCGCCGACATGACACCGCACAGGTCGCGCGTCAGCGATTCAGGGGTCGCGCTGTCGCCCTTGACCGGCGCCATATAACTGAATTCTTCGTCGGACAGGCGGGCCGCGCCATTGCCGGCCAGCGACTGGGCGCGCAGCACCGAGCCGATTTCACCCAGCAGTTCGTCCGACTTGTCCTTGGGCAGGCTGTTGACCACGCCCGACAGGCCCTTCAGGCGGATCAGCTTCATTTCCTTTGGTGCATGGCCGTCAGGATGGTCGAGCGCCCGGCTGGTCATCTGCTCGAAGTCCTCGCGCCCCAGAAGGCCTGAGGCATCGCGCGGCTCATTCGTCACGACGACGGCGTCAGACAGGACGGTCAGGCTGACATAGATGGCGTTGTCGGTGTTGGGCAGGTAGCAGGCGCCGAGATTGACCAGGATCGAGCGGTCGTCGGGCTGGTCGAGGCGAATGCTGCACGGCTCGATGCGGCCGACCTTGCGGGCGCGGTCGAGCAGGCGCCGGGCGAAGGACCGGTCGGACGCCGCGAAGATGTTGCAGATATTCTTGCCCTTCAACTCCCGAGGTGGCTCAAGAGGGACTGGGTCGCACCAATCGTGCGATGGATCCTGAAGTCGGCGCCGGCTTCGATAAGCAGATCGGCAGCGGCAAGCGAGAAAGCGATGTAGCTGTCGCGCTGACTTTTATAATCGTCGGCCAATATATGTTCCCCCGTTCTGGGTACGCCGGCCGTATTTTGACGGTCCGTGAGAACGAGGATACGCGCGAAGCCTTAAGAAATTGGATGCACCCGGATGAAATCCGACAGATGCAAAAACGCGTCCGGTGCACTCCGGACGCGTTTCAAATCAATATGTTGCGGCAGGATTTAGCCGATGTCCAGCTTCATGTCCTGCAGCAGGGCACGCAGATATTCGCGGTTGATGCGGTCTTCGTCGACTGTCGCCGGACGCTGGACAGGCGCCTGGCTACGCGGCGCATCGCGCATCGGGTCGTTGCCCGGGACGCGGTTTACGGTGCGGGCCATGGGGGCCGCAACGATGTCAGCCGTGCGCGCCTTGGCCGGGGCATCAACCCACTTGACCGGCAGTTCGAACCAGAAGTTGGAGCCTTCGCCGATGCGCGAGACGACACCGATATGGCCGCCCAGCAGGTCGACAATGGCTTTCGCAATCGACAGGCCGAGACCGCCGCCCGAAACGCGGTTGCCGTTGATGTCCTCGGCATTGCCGCTGAACAGGCTGAGCGCCTGCTCGTCCGCCATACCGATGCCGGTGTCGCGCACCGAGATGCGCAGCCACTGGGCATTATCGACCATGACCTGCGATGCGGTGACATTGATCAGGCCGCCCTTGGTGAACTTGCAGGCGTTCGACAGCAGGTTCTGCAGGATCTGACGGACGCGCATCGAGTCCATCTGGGCCCAGGAATTGTCGAAATCGACGAAGTGGGCGTTCAGGCGGGTCTGGTTGATCTGGGCCTGGGCGCCGAACTGGTTGACCACATCGCGGACCAGCGCAACGATGTTGGTCGCTTCTTCCGAGGTGTGGGCGTGGCTGGTTTCGCGGACCGTCGGCGTATCCAGCGTCGAGACTTCGAGCGTATCCTTGACGACCGACTGCAGCGCTTTGGCCGACTTCATCAGGTTCTGCGTATAGGACGCGATATCCGGGTTTTCGTGGCGCTGTTCGTTAATCAGGCGCGCATAGCCGAGGATGTTGGTCAGCGGCGTCTTGAGCTCGTTGGTGATCTGTTCGAGGAAGGCGTTCTTGGCGTCGTTGATGTCTTCGGCGGCCAGGCGGGCGCGGATCAGTTCCTCGGCGTCATTGGCGCCTTCGGTGATGTCGCGGACACAGGCGCACAGGCGCAGCGGCTTGCCGTCGTCGCCGTATTCGACGCCGCCCTTGGTGCGGACGGTGCGGGTGACCTTGTCCTTGCGGCGCAGGATCTCGACCGTGAAATCGAAGTCTTCGCCATAGTTCACAGCGCGCTGGAAGCGGTCGATGATGACGGCGCGGTCCTGCTCTTCATAGATGTCGAGCTGGGTGGCGACGCGCGGCTTGTAGGACTTGGGCGTCAGGCCGTAAACGGCGTAAAGGCCGCGCGACCAGGTGATTTCGCGCGTCTTCAGGTCGATCGACCAGTAGCCGATGCCGGTCATTTCCTGAGCCAGGTCGAAGCGCGTTTGCTGCGACTTGATCTCGGTGGCCAGGGTGTTGCGCTCAAGCGTCTTTTGCGCGAGCGCGATCGTCGTGGCCGAGTTGTTGGCGAACTGGCGGAACAGGTTCAGCTTGTTGCCGGTGAAGTCGTGGCGCGGCGTGCGCTCGCACATGGCCAGGACACCCAGGACGACGCCATCGCTGACCAGTGGAATGTCGGCATAGAAACGGATCTTCGGGCCGCTCAGGACGGCGCTTTCCAGGAAGTAGCGCGCGTCGGCCGTGGCGTCCGACAGGATAAGGCTTTCGCCCGGGATCAGCTTGCGCTGGCAGAAGCTCAGGTCTTCCAGCATAGCTTCGGAAGCGAAACCGATCGTGCCCTTCACGACCAGCTGGCTGCCTTCATAAAGCTTGATCATCGCCATCGGCGCTTCGAACAGGCCGACGGCCAGCTCGCAGATCGATTTCACGATACGGCCGAATTCGAGATCGCGGCCCGAACCCTGCGGAGCGGCGTTCGCGGCGGTGTAAGACATATCTTCTGCGAGTTGCGACATGGGTAAACCTTTATGGATGATCCATAGTTAACCAAAAAGGTTTACCCATTTGTAAATGAAAACCGGCCGTTCTTAACCAATCTTACTGTTATCGACCGGACGGAATCTGGGGCGGCTATTGACCATCAAGCCAGGTGGCGAGACCATCCAGGGTCTGCAGCCCGTATTCGACCGCGCCAAAGCCGATAACCTTCTGACGCCGTTCGGCGGTCGGGTGAAGCTGGCGCATGGTCAGGACCGTCTTGCCGTCGGACTGTTCGTCGAAGGTCACCGTGACGCGGAAACGATCGGGATCTTCAGGATCGGGTGTGCCGTAGTCCATGACAATCCGCTCGTCCGGTACGATTTCCAGAAAGCGCATGAGGTTCGGAAAGCGCTGTTCCCTGCCTTCGAACATGCCCACCATGTCGAACCGCCACACCCCGCCTTCGCGGATGTCGGCCTCGTGGCTTTCGATGCTGAGGCCGGCCGGGCCATACCATTCAGCCAGGGCCTTCGGATCCATCCAGGCGGCAAAGACCTTGCTGCGCGGATGGTTCAGCAGCTTGACCAGTACGATTTCACGGTCCAGCGACCAGTCATAAAGCTTACCCTTGGCCATCGCTCTCTTTCGCCTTGTCGAGATAGTCTTCCAGCCGGTCCAGCCGGTCGACCCAGCTTCGGCGCTCCGTCTGCATCCAGTCCGCCGCTTCGTCGAAGCGCGGCTTCATTAGCCGGCACCAGCGGCTGCGCCCGCGCTTTTCGCTGGCGATCAGGCCGCAGTCTTCCAGAACTTTCAGATGCTGGGCAAACGACGGCAGCGCCATATCGAAAGGCTCGGCCAGGACGCTGACCGGCACTTCGCCCTCGGCCAGCCGCGAGATCACCGCACGGCGCGTAGGGTCGCTCAGCGCATGAAAAGCAAGATCAAGAGGGGTCGAATGGTAAGGCATGCGCATTCCTAAATGCGTTCGCGATGCCGGTCAAGAACAATAAGGCACTTGCCTTAGTTTTGAATTTTGATATGAAGGCACTTACCTAAGTGTCGGGCCGGGGATTTCGGTCGGACCACAACCCCTTTCAAGGAGGCCTCCATGGCAGTTCGCGTCGATCTCATGATTTCACTGGACGGTTTTGCAACAACGACCGACCAGACACCGGAAAAGCCATTCGGCGAGGACTGGGGCCGCCTGACCCAAGCCTATGCCGCCACAAGGACCTTCCAGGAGCGCGTATTCAAGGACACCAGCGGCAAGGGCACGACCGGCGTAGATGAGGCCTATGCGCAGGCCTACTTTGAGAATATCGGCGCGGAGATCATGGGCGCCGGCATGTTCGGCCTGCATAACTTCCCGAATGATCCGGACTGGAAGGGCTGGTGGGGCGACGAGCCGCCCTTCGGCTGCCCGGTCTTCGTCCTGACACACAAGCCACGTCCGTCACTCGAAATGGCTGGCGGCACCACCTTCCATTTCATCAGTACGACGCCGGCGGACGCCCTACAGCAGGCGACAAAGGCGGCAGGCGGCAAGGATGTCCGGATCGGCGGCGGCCCGACCGTCATTCGCGAATATCTCAAGGTCGGACTGGTCGATCAGTTGCACGTGGCGATCACCCCGATCCTGCTCGGCCGGGGCATCAACCTGTGGGAGGACCTGCGCGGCCTCGAGGCCGGCTATGCGGTCAAGTCGGAGACGGCCGAAAGCGGCGTCATCCACCTGACCTTCAAGCGTTAGGCATCTTTATCCTCCGCGCCATAGTAGGTCATGAAGACGTCGATGGCGCGGTCAATATGCTTGTTCAGGTCTGCGGCATCTATGCCGTCACAGATGCCCAGCAGCCGCTTGAAGTGAATATCGCCGAACAAGAGGCTTTTTAATATCTTGGTGGCTTCCGGAACATCGGGGGCGTCGATCTGGCCGCGATCGCGTGCGGTCGCCAGCAACGCCTGAAGACTGGCGCGGCCATTGGCCTCCATGGCCTCGTTGAACAGGCGCGCCAGCGACGGATTGCGACGGCTTTCCTCGATCAGCAGCTGGATGGTGCGCGTGCCCCAGTCGGACATCACGACATTGATCAGCTGCAGCGACATTTCCTTTAGCGCCTTGCGCAGGTCGTCCGCGCCGATATGGGCCTGGAAGACGCGGCCCATGGCTTCGCAGCGTTCACGAATCATAGCGCCGAACAGCTCCTCCTTGGAGCTGAAATAGGCATAAAGCGTCGCCTTGGAACCGCCGAGGCGCGCCGAAATGGTCGCCATCGACGCACCGGCATAGCCGAACTCATAAAACACATCGCGAGCCACCTGCAGGATACGCGCCCGGCGCTCATCGCGAAAATTACTGGTTTGGGTGTCCATAAAGAATCTGTACCATACTGTACGTTTTTTGTTGACTGTGGTCGACATATAGCGCATACGGACCGAACTGTACAGTACGGTTCACTAAATGGTGTTCCAAAATCTGACAGGCACGAAATTCAGGTATGTCTCGTAGGACCTCCCCAGATGACGCCCTCCCCTTTAGCGCATCGCTTTGAAAAAATAAGTGCTCTGGCGATCATAGTCGCCACGCTCGGCCTCGCCTCCTGCGCCGCCGTGCCCACCCCGGCCACCGAAACCCCGATCGAGGCCTCAAGCCTTGCCAGCGCCGAAACCCTGAAAGGCGAAACCGGGGCTTGGCCGCAGACGGAATGGTGGAAGGGTTTCAACGATCCCCAGTTGAATGCCCTGATGGACGAAGCCTTGGCCAATTCGCCGGACATGAAGACGGCGCGCGCCCGGATTCAAAAAGCGACCGCCGTATTCGACCAGGTCAAGGCCGTGCGCTCGCCGACGCTTACGCTCAACGGCTCGATCGACGCCGCCAAGTCATCGGTCAATATGGGCTTCCCGGATGAGTTCAAAGCCTTCCTGCCCGACGGCTACTGGTACGCCGATCGCGTGACGCTCGACGCCAATTACGACCTCGACCTGTGGGGCAAGCACAAGGCGGCGTCGAAAGGCGCGCTCAGCCAGGCCCAAGCCGCGACGCTCGACGCCGAGATGGCCCGCCAGAACCTGGCCGCCGCCATTACGCGCGCCTATGTCGAACTGGACCGCCTCTATCAGGAGCGCGACGACCTGACCGAAATCGGCCTCGGCGCCGACAAGCGCGTCGAGCTGGTCCAGGCGCGCCTCGACCACAACCTCGACACCACCGACAATCTGCTGGACGCCCAGGACGACCAGGCCCAGGTCGCCCAGCGCCTGTCGGGCATCAATGGCGCCATCCGCGTCCAGGGCAACCTGATCGCGGCGCTGACCGGCGCCGGTCCCGACCGCGCCCTGACGCTCACCCGTCCGCAGCTGGCCCCGGCCTCGGCCGACACGCTGCCGTCGGATGTCCGCCTCAACCTGCTGGGCCGCCGCCCCGACATCCAGGCCGCCCGCCTGAGGGTCGAAGCCGCCGGCCAGCAGATAAAGTACTACAAGGCCGACTTCTATCCCAACGTGAAGCTGAACGCCTATTTCGGTTTGCAGGCGCTGGGCAAGGACGGTCTTGGCCTCGACGCCCTGACCGCCAAGGGATCGGACATCGGCGGCATCGGCCCCGCCATCAGCGTACCGCTTTTCAAGGGCGGGCAGCTGCGCGCGCAATACCGCTCGGCCGAAGCCGATTACAACGACGCCGTCGCCACCTATGACAAGGTCCTGATCCAGGCCCTGCACGACGTCGCCAATGCTGCCGCCGGCACGCAGTCGACCGCCGACCAGCTGCGCCAGGCCCATGCCCGCGTCGCTTCAGCGCAGGGCACCTATGACAACTCAAAGGCGCGGCAGGCCCGCGGGCTTGACACGACCATCGACGTGTTGCGCGCCCACTCTCTGCTGCTGTCGGCCGAGCTTGAGGAAAACAACCTCAAGGCTCAGGCCTACAACGACCGCATCCGTTTCATCGCCGCGCTGGGCGGCGGTTTCCAATCGAATTAATTAAGGCATCTTCCATGGCCGACGATTCCTCCCCCAAGCTCGACAAGTCCACCGAGCAAGCCGCGCCCCCTGCCGGCGCTCCCGCTGCCGCCCGCAAGCCCGCCGGCAATCCGCGCCGTCGCCAGCTCTTCCTGATCTTCGGCGGCGTGGTGGCCCTGGCCGCTGCGGCCTTCGGCGTCTACCACGTCATCGAAGGCGGCAAGGCGGTCGAAACCGACAATGCGTATGTCGAAGCCTCTTCCGCCGCCGTGACGCCGCTGGTGTCGGCGCCGGTCAAGGAAGCCAATATCAACGACACCAAGGTTGTCAAACAGGGCGATGTCCTGGTCGTCCTCGACGACACCGACGCCCGTCTGGCCCTGGCCCAGGCCGAAGCCCAGCTCGAGCAGGTCAGGCGCCAGGTCCAGGGCTATTATTCGACCGACGCGACACTGGCGGCCCAGACCGCCGCCGCCCAGTCGCAGGTCGTCTCCGCCCAGGCTGCGGTCGACCAGGCCCAGAAGGCTTACGATGACCGCCGCAACCTGGCGGCCATCGGCGCCGTCGCCGGCGAGGATCTGACCAACGCCAAGACGACGCTTGACCGCGCCGTCGCCGCGCTCAACGCGACGAAGGCCCAGGCCACGGCCGCGCAAGGTCAGCGCGCCACCAATGCCGCGCTGATTTCGGGCGGCGACGTCGACAGCAATCCGCAGGTCAAGCTGGCCCAGGCCCGCGTTGACCAGGCCCGCCTCGATCTCGATCGCACGGTCATCCGCGCCCCGATTTCAGGCGTTATCGCCAAAAACACGGCCGAAGTCGGCCAGCGCGTCCAGGTGGGCGCCCCGCTCATGACCATCGTGCCGATCGACAACGCCTATGTGAACGCCAACTTCAAGGAAGTTCAGCTGAAGAAGGTCGCCATCGGTCAGCCGGTCGAACTGACCTCGGACCTCTACGGCTCGTCGATCAAGTATCACGGCAAGGTGTCGGGTCTGTCGGGCGGCACGGGCTCGGCCTTCGCCATCATCCCGGCGCAGAATGCCACGGGTAACTGGATCAAGGTCGTCCAGCGCCTGCCGGTGCGTATCGCGCTCGATCCGAAGGAACTGAAGGCGCATCCGTTGCGCGTCGGCATGAGCATGAAGGCCAAGATCGACATCAGCGGTACGCGCTAAGCCTTAATTGCCCCCACCACCGCATCTCGCCTGTGCAAGCACAGTCTCGTGCGGTCCCCCTCCCCACTCACATCTTGGGCGCGGAATCGTCCGAGGTGCTCATGGGGAGGAATAAAAGATTACGCCTCCCAGTTTGCTTCATTGCGCGATGCCATGAGGCTCCCAGGGAGGAGTGAAGAAGGAGCACCCGTCTTAACGGGGATACAATATCGCCTACCCCTTCTTATTCCTCCCCATGAGCGGCGCGACGGTTTCTGCGCAATGAAGCGAGTGGGGAGGGGGACCGCACGAGACTGTGCTTGCACAGGCGAGATGTGGTGGTGGGGGCCATCTCAAGCATTGAAGGACCTGGCCCATGTCCGGCGCCACGACCACCGCAGGCAACCTGCCCGCTTCCGAACCCAAGCCTTTGACCGGCATAACACTATGGCTGTGCGGTATCCTGCTGGCACTGGCCAACTTCGTCGCCATCCTCGACGTCTCGATCGCCAACGTCTCGGTGCCGAACATCGCCGGCGCCCTCGGCGTCTCGACCTCACAAGGTACCTGGGTCATTACCTCCTATGCCGTAGCCGAAGCCATCGCCGTGCCGCTGACCGGCTGGCTGGCGGCGCGCTTTGGCACGGTGCGCGTTTTCTCGACCGCGCTTATCGGCTTTGCCTTCACGTCGCTAATGTGCGGCCTGGCGCCCAATCTCGACGTGCTGATCCTCGGCCGCGTCCTGCAAGGGCTTTGCGGCGGCCCGCTTATGCCGCTGGCGCAAACCCTACTTCTGACCATCTTCCCGCCAAAGCTGCGCCCCGTCGCCATGTCGATCTGGGCCATCACCACGTTGACGGCGCCGATCGCCGGCCCGGTCCTCGGCGGTACGCTCTGCGACAATTTCGGCTGGGGCTCGATCTTCCTGGTCAATATCCCGATTGCGCTAGGTGCCGGTTTCCTGGTCTGGCGTGTCCTGTCGCGCTATGAAACAAAGACGGTCCGCGCGCGCATCGACTATATCGGCCTGGCCCTGCTGATCCTGTGGGTCGGCGCGCTACAGCTGATGCTCGATCTCGGCAAGGAGAACGAATGGTTCTCATCGCCGCTGATCATCGGCCTGGCTCTGGTCGCATTCCTCGGCTTCGTCGCGTTCGTCATCTGGGAACTGACCGACGAAAACCCGATCGTGGACTTACGGATATTCCGGCATCCCGGCTTCTCGCTGGCCATGGTCTGCATGGCGTTGATGATCGGCTCCTTCTTCGCCATCAACGTGCTGGGGCCGCTGTGGATGCAGGGCAATCTCGGCTGGACCGCCACCTGGGCCGGCAATGCGACAGGCGCCATCGGCATCCTGGCCATCTTCGCCGCCCCGATCGCCGCGCAGCTGGCGGCGCGCTACGACCCGCGCAAGATCATCTTCTTCGGCGTCATGTGGCTGGCCTTCATCACCTTCATGCGCGGCCAGGCGACGACCGATATGAGCTTCATGAGCATCACGGTATGGATCTTCCTGGCCGGCGCCGGCATGCCCTTCTTCTTCATGCCGCTGATCCAGGTGTCGATGGGCTCGGTCCTGCCGAGAGAAGTCGCGTCGGCGGCCGGCCTGCAGAACTTCATCCGCACCATGGCAGGCGCTGTGGCCACCTCCTTCGTCACCACAGCCTGGGAAAACTCGGCCAATGCCAGCCACGCCGAGATCGTCAACCACCTGCCCAATGCCGAAGCGGCGGTTCAGACCATGACGCAGCAAGGCCTGCCGCATGAGGTGGCGCTGGAAAGCTTCAACCGCATGGTCGAAGGCCAGGCGCTGATGATCGCCACCAATGAGATCTTCATCGGTGCGGCGGTTGTCTTTGCCTTGTGCGCCTGCCTGGCCTGGACCTTGCCTCGTCCAAAAGGTCCGGTCGACATGGGCAGTGCGCACTAAGAGATCCTCGTCCCCCCCGGCGAGGTGTCACGGTGGCCCGTGACGTGGAGGGAGCGGCTTCCCGGCCCGCTCCCTCCTTCTATTTCTGGCGTAAGTGTGCACGGCGCCGATCTTAAGAAGCATGTCCACAGATTGCACAGATGCGCGCTAACGCGCGCCACACAGATTATCCGAGCAAACGGCAGGTCCGCGAACAACGACCTCACAGAACGACAGCGCAAAGCGCTGTCCCAGGCTGCTGACAAAGTCTGTGGACAATTTTCATGCGGTATATTGCCACCTGATTCACGGAACGTCTCGGAATCAAGCGGTGAACATATCGGAATCAAATTGTGGCAATTGGCCCTTCTCAAAAAAGATAGGGGGTTTGTCAGTAGCCTGCGACAGCGCAAAGCGCTGTCCTTACATTTATCCGGGAAGGCAGAGGCTATACGCTCAGATAATCTGTGTGCATCTGTGTAATCTGTGGAAAATCCTTCTTAACATCCCGACGCTCCGCACTGGCAAATTGTGATCACATTTGTTATCGGTTGGCTTCGAACCGGAGCCGTCCCATGACCCATAATGCCGATCTCGCCGCCCGCCGCGCCGCTGCTGTTCCGCGCGGCGTTGGCCACGCCACGACGCTTTACGCCGGGCGCGCGGAAAATGCCGAGCTGTGGGACGCCGACGGTAACCGTTTCATCGACTTCGCCGGCGGTATCGCCGTGCTCAACACCGGCCACCGCCATCCAAAAGTCCAAGCCGCAGCTCTGGCGCAGATGAACGCCTTTACGCATACCGCTTTCCAGGTCGTGCCCTACGAGACCTATATCGCCCTGGCCGAGCGGCTCAACGCGCTGGCCCCTGTCGCCAAACCGGCCAAGTCGGTCTTTCTTACGACCGGCGCCGAAGCCGTCGAAAACGCCGTCAAGATCGCCCGCGCCTACACCAAGCGCGACGGCATCATCGCCTTTACCGGCGGCTTCCATGGCCGCACGGCCCTGACCTCAGCCCTGACCGGCAAGGTCGTCCCCTACAAGAAGGACCTGGGCCCGCAGCAGCCCGGCATCTACCACCTGCCCTTTCCTGTCGAAGCGCACGGCATCGACGTCGCCGATACGCTGAAGATGCTTGACTACCTGTTCAAGGCCGACATTGCGCCCGACGCCGTCGCCGCTATCATCATCGAACCGGTTCAGGGCGAAGGCGGCTTCCTCATCACGCCACCGGAACTGATGGGCGCCTTGCGAAAAGTTTGCGACGCGCACGGCATTCTGCTGATCGCCGACGAGGTCCAGACCGGCTTTGGCCGCACCGGCAAGCTGTTCGCCATGGAGCATTACAACGTCAAGCCCGACCTGATGACCATGGCCAAGTCGCTGGCCGGCGGTTATCCGCTGTCGGGCGTGGTCGGTCGCGCCGAGGTCATGGACGCGCCGGTCGTTGGCGGCCTTGGCGGCACCTATGGCGGTAATCCGGTGGCCTGCGCCGCAGCTTTGGCCGTCCTCGATGTTATCGCCGAGGAAAAGCTGCTCGATGCCGCCAATGCCCAAGGCGCCAAGATCAAAGCGCGTCTGGAGGCGCTCAGCCAGCGCAATGATATCGTCCCCATGAGCGCCATTCGCGGCCTGGGCGCCATGATCGCCTTTGATATCGTGACCGAACGCGGCAGTCACACACCCGACGCCGTCGCGGCGAAGTCGGCTTGCACCAAGGCCCAAGACCATGGCCTGATCCTTTTGTCATGCGGCGTTTATGCCAATACGATCCGCATCCTGTGTCCACTGACGGCATCCGATGCGATTCTCGACGAAGGCCTCGCCAAGCTGGAACAAGCCCTGGGGATTTAGATCGGTATGATTTTAAGTGGAAACATCATAGCGATCTAAGTTTTTTGTTTTGTCGCGATATTTAAGGCGAAAACCCCAAAAAACGCATCTTGGCACTTTTCGCCATATCGCTCTAGCTCAATCCACGGACAAAGATGTTGGCGGTAAGGCGGCCGCGCCGTGGATCAGAGCTGAAATTGAAGTTTTCAGGTATTACGCCGGTGTGCAGGATGCGCCCTGGATAGATGGCCGCGCGATTGAAGCGGGCCTCGATGCTTGCGAGCTCGATAAAGCCGTTGCGATCACCCGAGTGGTAGCCGCTGGCGAGCCCATATTCACGAATATCCTGCTCTCTCCCTTTTGCGTACGCCTCCAGGCGCTCATCCGTCAGGGTTTCGAATCCCGTGCGCTCATGCTTGTAAAAAGCCGTGCCGCCGCTCGGGCCTTTTGAGAGATAATGGATAATGGCGTAGCCGTCAGCCGTATGGTGATCGAAATGCGGAATTCTCTGCAAGGGTTGCAAATCACCCGGTTGCAGGGTCATCAATGAAAATCCCGCGTCGAGGATGTCGTACTTTCGAACGCCAAAGACATCATCCATAATTCCAGCCAGGCCGCGGCACACAGCCTCGACATAGGCGAAACTTTCCTGGTCCTGGGGCGTGATACGATGGCGAAGCCCCGGGTAATAGTGACCTGTCTGCGCCGGGAAAGGCGCCAGATCCGTCGCCATCTGGACGACTTGTTCCGGGTCCTGAAAGAAATTGTCGATAATGACGACGGGGGTCTGCTCCTCCCCGATCCTGATAGTGTGTACCGACATAATCACTCCGTATACTGCGGCTGTCGTTTTAGGCTGAAATCAGGCATTATTGCAATCTCGCCTGGCCAGACATAACTTTTGAGGCATCATGACCGCAGCCCTGCCGGACCCTGTTTTTAATCCTGATGCCCGTATAGACGTCCTCAGAGCCGGGAAGACCCAGGAAGCCATCGTTGTTATAGACGACGTCCTTCTCAATCCGGACATACTGATTGAATATGCCGCGCAGGCCAGATTCGCGCTTCCCCCGGCGACGTCGCGTTACCCAGGCCTGGTCGCCCAGCTGCCGGACAGCTATCGCATACCCCTTGCCGAAGTTTTGCGCGGCCTCATGGCAAGGACTTTTGACACGCACCCCCACTTTCGCCCGGCAAATTACGGTTTCTTTGGGTTGGCTACGGTCCCGCCGCAAACAATGACCCCGGCCCAGGCCGCACCGCATATCGACTCACACCGCCTCAACAGCTTCGCCACGGTTCACTATCTCAGCCGGAGCCCTTATGGGGGAACAGGCTTCTTCCGCCATAAGGCTACCGACCATGAGGTCATTACGCCGGTCCGCAGCGATGGATACAGGCGGTTGCGTCGCCAGGAACTGGAGGAACGCAAAGACCAGGAACTGGGCGCGATCCTCGACCTTTATGAGGAAATCGCCTATGTCGAAGCGGTATTTAATCGCCTGATTTTCTATAAGGCCGGATTGTTTCATTCGGCGCGCCTGGAAAACACCGCGGGACTTAGCGATGATCCACGTACGGGCCGCCTGACCGCCAATATGTTTTTCAATACGGAGGGGCTTTGACCCTACCCCGTCTGATGCATTTTCAAGGCCTCGGACGCGCAGTGACGGCGAATGAAATCTTCGTGTGACGGAAGGCCTTTGACGCGCTCGATGACCGCGTTCCGCCAGCTTCCCAGGTGAACGCGCAAATCGTCACTGTCCATCGCATCCGCCGCCGGATGGTAGTCCTGCGGCACCATTCCCTGGCCGGTCAATACAGCCACCCAGCTGACCTCCCGGAAAAGGTCAGGTTCACGCGAAAGGGTCTGGCTGGTTGCCCGGAAAACATCGAGGCGATCGCGCAGGCTGTCGGGGATGGACATCTGCTGGACGTGGCGCCAAAACGGCGTGTCGTCACGTTCCGTGACCTTGTAATGCGCGATAATGAAGTCCTTGATGTTGTCGTAATCGTGCTCGATCTGGCGATTGTATTCGTCGACAATATGCGGATTGAACCCGTGGCGCGGAAACAGGGCCAGGAATTTAAAGGCGCCGGATTGAACCAGGTGAATGCTCGTCGATTCCAGTGGCTCCAGGAAGCCACTGGCCAGGCCAAGCGCCACGACATTCTTGTTCCACGCCTTGTTGCGGCGGCCGGTAACAAAGCGCAAAATCCTCGGATCGGCCTGGGGTTTGCCGTCCAGCCGGGACAACAGGCTTTCGACCGCTTCATCCTCGCTGATGAAGTCGTTGCAGAAAACATAGCCGTTGCCGGTGCGGTGCTGCAGGGGAATGCGCCATTGCCAACCGGCTTCACGCGCCGTCGCACGGGTATAGGGCAGCAGTTCATCGGTGCGGTCACACGGCACCGCCGCCGCGCGGTTCATGGGAAGCCAGTGGCTCCAGTCGGTATAGCCCGTCTTCAGGGTTTCTTCGATCAGCAGTCCACGGAAGCCCGAGCAGTCAATAAACAGATCGCCTTCAATCGTGCGGTCGTCCGATGTCTGGACCGACGTGACATAACCCGTTTCGGGATTTTGGTTGACCTTTACGATCCGCCCTTCCTGACGGACAACACCCAGTTTCTCTGAATACCGGCGCAGGTATCGCGCATACAGGGCGGCATCGAACTGGAATGCATAGGTCAGATCAGGCTTACCAGGCTCAGACTTGACACGGCCGAAGCGCCCCTGCAGGGCGGCTTCGGTGGGCGCATTATACTTGCCTATATCAATCTCACCGCCGCCACGTTCCATATAATGCCGGAAATAGTAGTGCTGAAAGGTGAAGCCATCGATGTCCTTACCGAATACGCTGAAGGGATGGATGTAGCTGTGACCTTTCCGTCGCCAGTCGACGAACTCGATTCCCAGTTTGAAGGTGGCGTTGGTCTCGCGGATAAAGTCGTTTTCGTCGATGCCGAGAAAGGAATTGTACTGGATGATCGGCGGGATGGTCGCTTCACCAACCCCGACCGTGCCAATCTCTTCCGACTCGACCAGGGTAATATCGTAAAAATGGGACCCTAATGCCTTGACGAAGCATGCCGCCGTCATCCAGCCCGCCGTTCCTCCACCTACGATAACAATCTTTTTAACGACGGACTGCACGACTTATCTCCTAAAATTGGACCTGCGCCTTACCCAGGTAGTCTTCCATCGGCTTCATCGGTTCGACAACCGAACGGATGAAACCCAGCATTTTCTGAAACTGCTGAATGGCTTCGGACGGCTCCGTCTGATCCACAAGAGGATCATAGGCCTTGGGAATCAGGCCGTGCCCCAGCAGCATGCAGATCCAATCGTCCTCCTCGAAGGCTTCATCGTCGTATAAAGCCAGGGCGCCGCGCGCGAAGAACAATTCCAGCTTATAACGCAGGGACTCCGGAACCTCGATACTGCGGCAGTAGTCCCACAGGGGCTGGCCGGTGCGCTGGTTCAGGATGTAGTGGCACATCTGATAATCGCGCACGCGTTCCAGGGATGCACCGACATTGCGATTATATTCGTCGCTTTCCAGCATGCAGTTGCGATCGATCGGGAATAGCGAGACCAGGTGCGACAAGCCGATGAAATTGGCGTGCATCCGCACACTGTCGATCGGGTCAAGCACGACGGCGGCCTCACCAATGGCAACGCAGTTCTTTTCCCAGTAGATCTTGCGCGTTCCCGCCACGAAAGGTGTCACGATGGCGTCTGGATGCAGGCGCATCGACGCGACGATGCCGGCGGCCTGGAAAGCCTCGTCCTCCTTGAGATCGACGCTGGAATAGACCTGCTGGATGGCCGTGCAGTTCTGCAGGGGATACATCCCCACCCAACCGGAACGGAAGGCGGCGACCTGGCTGAAGGACGGCAGGGGCGACAGGGGCGGACCATAGCTGGTCAACATGCGGTCGCACGGCAGCAGATCACCCCACGACTGGAACGCGACGCCCAGCTCCTGCCCCA
The DNA here is from genome assembly GCF_017875235.1 of Asticcacaulis solisilvae. GTDB lineage: Bacteria > Pseudomonadota > Alphaproteobacteria > Caulobacterales > Caulobacteraceae > Asticcacaulis > Asticcacaulis solisilvae_A. The sequence continues at coordinate 174,689 of NZ_JAGGMI010000004.1, forward strand.
GCAAGGCACTTTCGGCGCCCGTGGCGTCGATAAAGAAATCCCCTTCAACGGTTTGGCCGTTCATCAGCTTAAGCGCGGTGATACAGCCGTCTTCGCCATCACGGACAACCTCAGCCAGCCTGGCGGTGATATGTTCGATTTTGCGTTCCAGGGCCACCGTCTTCAGCACATGGCAGTAACCCATGGCGCCAAGGTGATAGGCATAGTTGCAATTGGCAAAGCCGTCCGTTTCCTCGCCTGGAATGAAGAACCGGCCCTTTTTTGCCGCGGCGGCATTGATGGAAAAGTCGTCGAATTCGGCCTTCATGCCTTCGGCGCGCGCCTTCAGCCAAAAGTGATGGAAGGGAACACGATCGATTGGCCGGCCGTACGTGGAATAGGCATGTATGAAGGGGGGCCTGGTCTTGGAAAAGTTGGCGAAACGCTGTCCCAGACTGTAGGTGGCCTGGCAGGCGCGCATCATCGGCCCTTCTTCGATACCGATCAGACGATGGTAGGCTTCCTGCTGCTTCAAGGTCGGATATACATCGCCCGGCCGCAAAAGCGACGGAAGCTCGATCACCGTGATCTCAAGCCCGGCCTTGTTAAAGGCGCGCCACAAAACATTGGCCGCCAGCCATAAGGACTCGTCGCGGCCAATAATAACGACTTTCGATACGCGGCGAGCCTCAGCCATTGACAACATCCTGCACCACGACCTTGCCCATCGGGTCGAAACAATAATCTTTCAAGAACTCTTCGTGCGTCGGCAACGCGTCGACATTAACCTGCACCCGGTCACGGACCTCCGTCAGCGTTTCCAGGATGGTATCGAGGCTCATATTGTCGACCTGCCGGTCGTAATTGCGCGGCAAGACACGTTGCCCGGCGTAGACGGCGATCCAGCTTGGCGGGGCGAACAGCCCGTCCTTGTAGCGATGTATGTGCCCGCGATGCCGGAAGGTCTCCATCCTGGCGATCAATGTATCCGGCACCTTCATTTCGCGGACGTAACGCCACATGCCGGTCGGATCTTCGTCGGCAGGCTTTTCATTGGCATAGTAGTGCAGAATGAGAAAATCACGCACGCGCTCGTATTCGATATCGATCAGGCGATTGAATTCCTCGATCAGTTTGGGATCGATGGTTTTTGACGGGAACAACCGCATCAGGAAATTGGTGGCGATCTGCGCCAGGTAGATACTGGTCGATTCCAGCGGCTCCAGAAAGCCGCTGGCCAGGCCTATGGCGATACAGTTCTTATGCCAGGATTGCTGGCGCCGGCCGGCCTGGAACTTGAGCAGGCGCGGTTCCGCCTGTGCCTTGCCGTCAAGACCAGCCAACAGTATCTCCGCGGCACGATCTTCCGTGGTGAACCGGCTGGAAAAGACGTAGCCGTTTCCGGTACGGTGCTGCAGCGGAATACGCCACGTCCAGCCGGCTTCCTTTGCCGCCGCCCGCGTATAGGGGGTAAAATCGCCGGCCCGATCACAGGGGACGGCCAGGGCCCGGTCACACGGCAACCACGGCGTCCAGTCCTCCCATCCCATTTTCAGCGCCTGGCTGATCAGGACACCCCGGAACCCTGAGCAGTCAATGAACAGGTCACCTTCGACGACCTCGCCCGACGCCAGTGTCAGGGATTGGATATAGCCATCCTCCGGCCGCAGGGTCACATCGACAACCTTGCCTTCGGTACGTTGCAGCCCGCGCGCGACGGCCCATTTCCGCAGATAACGCGCATAGAGCACAGCGTCGAAGTGATAGGCGTAAGCAAAGGTCGATCTTACGGAATTGTCGTCTTCCGACGGGAAATCGAACTTCAGATGGCGGCAGGCCGAAATGGCGAAAGAATAGGCCTGCAGGTCAGACTCATGCCCGCTTTGCATGGCGCGCAGCCAATACTGGAACAACGGTACGCCGTTGATCGCCTGGCCATGAATGCCGAAAGGATGGATGTAGCTGTCGCCGTTGCGTGCCCAGTTGCAAAAATCGATGCCCAGCTTAAAGGTCGCATTGGTCTCGCGCATGAACTCCGGTTCGTCGAGTTCAAGGAAGTCGTTGAAGCTTTTAACTTGAGGCAGGGTCGCCTCACCGACCCCGACTATGCCGATTTCATCAGACTCGATCAGTCTCACCGTGCAGAATTCAGGCTTGAAAGCCTTGTTAAGCGTAGCGGCTGTCATCCAGCCTGCCGTTCCGCCCCCCAGAATCACGACTTTCAACGGAGAATGGTTCATATCTTTCGCTTCCCGGCGTTTGATTGAGCCCGTTTAAACGGCTTCGTCTTTTAAATAAAGACTGGTCTCAACCGAATGGTCAAGCTCAGTTATCCCTACAAATAAAAAGCGCGCTGTTCTTGCGAACAGCGCGCCCTTTAGCGTTATCTGAAGTAATGACTTAGTACTTCAGGCGGATCGAGGCCTGAATACGGCGGTCATTCTTGAACCAGGAGTATGGCAACAGAAGACGTTCGTTTGTACCACCGGCGGTCGTCGGACCGTCGACTTGCTGGTACAGTTTCGTTTCCGACTGCAGCAGGTTCGAACCTTCCACCGACACTTCGATATTTTCGTTCAGGCGATAGGCCACACGACCATCGAGGTAGCCAATGGCGTCCTGCCAGATCGGGAAGACCGCGCAGCAGTCCTGAGCCGTAACCATGTACTTCGAGCGCCAGTTGTAGGCGAGACGCGCCGACAGCTTGCCCTTTTCATACATACCAACCAGGTTGAAGGTGTCGTCCGACAGGCCTTCAAGCGGCAGTTCCGTGAAGCTCAGAGCCGCCAGCGACGTACCGCCACCCGAGGCGCCGGACGAACCGTCACCCGAGTTGACGACAACGCCCGAACCCTTGATGCCGCTGTTCGACAGATGGGTCCAGTTCGCCTGAACGCCAAGGCCATCGAACGGCGCCGGCAGGTTGTCAAAGAAGGACTGATAAGCGATTTCGAAGCCCTTGATGGAGGCGCCGTCACCGTTGATCGGACCGTTGACCTGCACTTCACGCGTCACACCGTTGTTGGTGAAGTTCGTGAAATAGCTGCCGAACTGGATGTAGTCGTGGAACTTCTTGTAGAACAGGTTGAACGTCATCGACCCGGTCGAGGAGAAGTAGTTTTCCACCGACAGATCGATCTGGTCCGCCGTCACCGACTTCAGGTACGGGTTGTTGGCCGAACCGGTGAAGCGAGTCTTCGTCCGCACGATAGCGCCGGAGCTGTCGCAGATGAATGCACCCGTGGTCGGGTTACAATCCGGCGTCGAGTTCGTTGTCGACGGCAGGCTCAGGCTGACGCTGGTATACTTCTTCAGGTTACCGATGTCCGGACGGGACATGGCCTTCGAAGCCGCGAAGCGCAAGAACCACTCGTCGGTCAGGCCAAAGCGAACGTTGAAGCTCGGCAGCCAGTTCTTGTGCGTGATGCTCGCCGTTTCAAGGGCTGTGCTCGTCGCCATGAACGCGCGGTCTTCGGCGGACACGTAGTAGGTGATGCTCGGACGGAAGATACCGCTGCCGGGCGTCGTTTCAACCAACGGCGTCGTGTCATAGACAATGCCGCTGTTGTAGTTGGTGCCGCCGGTGCTTTCATTGACCGTTTCGACGTAGCGGACGCCGATATTGCCGGTCACGGTTACACCGTTGAAGATGGTGGCGTCATTGCCGCCGAACTTCAGCTGGATGTAGGCCGCCTTGGTCTGCTCCTGAACGTCGGCGACTTCCGCCGGACGGAAACAGCCATCGGTTTCGCCGGTGCGCATGCAAATCGGAACCCAGGCATTGGTATTGTTACCGCTGGTGTCGAGCGGCTTGTAGGCCTGGTTGCCGAAGGTGTTGGCGAAGCCTTCACGGTCCTGCAGGATCGAGGTCAGGATAAACGGCGCCGTGCTGACATTGGTCGCGCCACCGCCGTAGAAGTCTTCGTCAAAGGTATAGTTGCCGTACGCGCTCTGGCTCGGGAACTTCGAGCCATTGACGTAGAAGTTGTCACGGTCGTAGTTCGTCCAGTTGTTGACGACGGCCTGCCAGTTGTAGGTCGTCCAGCGCACGGTCTGCTCACGATCCGCAAAGCGGACACCGGCTTTCAGGGTGTTCAGCCAGGGCGAATCGAAGCTGTAGGCCAGATCGGCGCGGGTCGCGAACGACTTGCCTTCCGAGTCCGTCACGTGGTCCATGATCCACGGCACGCGATAGTTGTCCTTGTTCGTGATGCCGCCCGGCGCAAGGTACCAGCCGACAGCCGAGTCCGCGATTTCCATCGTCGGATGGTCGCCCGAGAAGTCGAGCTTGGCCGTCGCCCAGGTCGTCAGCTGCGTCGAGATGTCATAGTTCTCTTGCGTCGCCTCGACCATTTGGACGTCGAAGTTCAGCTTCAGGCGATCTGTGGGATCCCACTTGAAGTTGAAGGACAGGTCACGCGTGTCGTTGGTCGAATCGCTCCAGCGCGTGTCGTTCGAATAGGCGGTGGCGCGCTGCGATGCCGGACAGGCCGTCGATGCTTCCCACGAATAGCAGGCGCGGGCCAGACCGTTCGGCGAGGTCGAGCCAGTCGGGTTCTGGAAGGAACCGTACCATTGGCCGTTTCCGTTGACGAGCGTGCCGGTTTGGATAAAGCCCTGGTCGTTGAAGGTACAGGTGGTGCCGGTCAGACACTGCACGTTGTCGCCGGTGGCGACAAAATCGATCAGCTGGGCCCAGGCGTCGGCGCCGGTCGAAGCCGTCGCGACATACTCTTCCCACTTCTCGGTCTTCTTCGACTGATTGTACTGAAGCGTGGCGAGCATCGTCTTGGAGTGGTTTTGCCACTGGCCGGCCAGAGCGACACCGGTACGAACGCGATCGTAAACGTTGTCACGCAGCGAGACGGACATCGGGAAATAACGCTTGTCGCTCGTTCCCCAGACCGTCGCGTTGGAATAAGGAACGATACGGCCGAGCTGGACGCCTTCGGAGTTGGTGTAGATGCCCGAGTGGGCAGCGTTCACCATGATGCCGAATTCACCGGCGCTGGTATCAAAACGGTCGGCATAGATGCCGGAGAGCGCGGTCGCGCCCTTTTCCACCAGGTCGCCATAGGTGTATTCGGCCGTCGCGGCCAGAACGCGGCCCTTTTGGTCGAACGGCAGACGGGTGCGCAGGTTGATCGTACCGGCAATACCGCCTTCGATCAGTTCCGCGGTCTGGTTCTTATAGACGTCGACGCCGCCCATCAGTTCCGGCGAAACGTCCGACCAGCTGAGGCCACGGTTGGAGTCGGCGGTGAAGATGTCGCGGCCGTTGAATTCCGAACGGACCTGTTGCAGGCCGCGGACGACGACGCCCGACGGTTCGGCCGAGAAGTGCGCCGTATCGCCGGTCGCGGCGAAACGGTTGACGGTGATGCCGGCGACGCGCTGCAGCGCTTCGGCGACCGACTTGTCCGGGAAGGAGCCAATGTCATTGGCCGTGATCGAGTCGACGACGGTATCGGCGTCCTTCTTGATCTGCTGGGCGCTTTTCAGCGACTTGCGGACGCCGGTGACGACGACTTCATCAGCGCCGTCAGCAGTCGTTTCCTGAGCCATCGCCGTAGACGCCGTCACGGCCATGGCCGTTAGCGCTACCAGCGAAACACCGCCCTTTAAAAGCTTCAGCCCAAAGGCCGCGCTTCCGGTTTTCTTCATATTTGTTCTCCCTAGTTGCTCCCGACCGCCATACGCAAAACGACGGTGAAGACCGAATTAGCCAATTGAAATCGCCTCACGGGCGACGTCCTCATTTTTTTAATGATTACCAAAGGTACCGAAACATTCTTAAGGATTCTTGACCCGACCGCCCGAATTGACTTTGTTGTCAATTGGCATTCACGAGGTTCGCGCGGACCGGTTTTTTGTTACCTGTGGCTGGACGTGCTTCTTCCCGATTAATTATTTCATCTTTATCAGATACCCAAAGGGCCGGTCAAAATCTAGGCGAAATATGACGAAACAACGACGACAGCGCCGGACAATGGCATGAATGTCACACTCAGTGCGTCAAATTGCAAACGATTTTCAAACACCTGAGGCGCATGACCGCCTTTTGACGATAGTGTTAAAAAAGTCTTATTGGCCTGTTGGCTTGCCTGCCGCCTACGCGGCATATAGAAGCGCGGGGCATGCCGCCCGAAGCCTGGCAATTGGTCCATATGCTCGAAGATTTTTCCATTCCGTCCGTAGATGTTCATTGTGATACGACGCCAGAGGTGTTCGTTCGCGATATCCTGCCACAGGCGCGCCCCGTTCTTCTCAAGGGACTTGTGGCAAAATGGCCGGCGGTCGTTCAGGGACGGACGTCGACGGATGCCATCGGCGCATATCTGAAATCAATGGACTCCGGGCGCCTGACATCGGTTCTGGAAGCCGGTAGCGCTATCAAGGGGCGATTTTCGTATGGTCCCGACATGCACGACTTCAACTTCAATCGACGGACGCGTTCGATCAGCGATGGCATCGATCATTTGCTGGGCCTGGTCGGCCACCCCAATCCGCCCTACGTCTATATCCAGTCGACACCCGTGGCGCAGTATCTCCCGCGCTTTGCCGTCGAAAACGTCAATCCGCTTCTGGCGCCTTTTGTAGTCCCGAACATCTGGATCAGCAACCAGACCCGCGCCCAGACCCATAACGACAACGATCACAACATCGCCTGCGTGATCGCCGGCCGCCGGCGCTTTACCGTTTTCCCGCCGGACCAGGTTGGAAACCTTTATATTGGTCCGCTGGAGCACACGCCTTCGGGCCGCGCCATCAGCCTCGCCAGCCTGGAAGAACCCGATTTCGAAAAATATCCCCGTCTGCGAGACGCCATCAGCCATGCCCAGGTGGCGGAAATGGAGCCGGGCGATGCGCTCTATCTGCCACGGTACTGGTGGCATCACGTCCAGTCACTCGACCGCTTCAATGTCCTGATCAACTACTGGTGGGGCACGCCGGCGAACCCTCTGGAAAACCCCGTCACCTGTTTCAACATGGCGCTTCTCGCGCTCAAGGACCTGCCCGCACCCGAGCGCGACTACTGGCGCGCCATGTTCAACGATTACATTTTCAGCGCGGACAAGGCCTCCATAGCGCACATACCGGCGAAACATCAGGGCGGTCTGGGACCGCACACGGCCGACATCCGCAACGGCCTGATTCGCGCCCTGCAGCAAATCCTGCGCGGCTGAATTACCGTGAGGCAATAAGCAATGTGGCCGCCTGTTCAAGCGTCGCTGGCGACTTGGCGAAACACAGGCGCAGCACGGAAAGCTCACGGCCGCCATCGCAGAATGCCGGCAGGGGGATAGCCGCCACGCCGTGGTCGCGCACCAGCCGGCCGGCATAGTCGATCGCGCTTTCTCCTATGCCGGAAGCGGTCAGGTCGAGATTGAGGAAATAGGTGCCCTGGGGCGGCAGGACTTTGAACCCCGCATCGGTCAGCCGCGACGCCAGGATATCGCGCAAGTCCTCGAGCTCGGCCAGGGCGGCGGCGAAGCGCTCCGGTGGCAAGCCCAGTCCGAAAGCGACGCCATGCTGCAGGGCCGGCGGTGTCGCAAAGGTGATGAACTGGTGGGCCCGGGCGACCTGGTCGACCAGGACTTGCGGACCGCAGACAAAGCCGACCTTCCAGCCGGTGAGCGAGAAGATCTTGCCCGCCGACCCGATCTTGAGTGTGCGTTTCGCCAGGTGTGGCAGATGCAGGGCGCTCAGGTGCGGCTGGCCGAAAACGATCTGCTCCCAGACCTCGTCACTTACCAGCCATGCGTCGTGCCGCACGCAAAACCGCTGCAGCAGTTCCAGTTCATCGCGGTCGAGCGCATGGGTGGTCGGATTGTTGGGCGTGGTGATCAGGACCAGCCGCGTCCGCTCACTGAAAGCGGCTTCAAGATCGGCTTCGCTAAAGGTCCAGTGCGGTGGCTGCAGTTGGACGATGCGCGGCACGCCGCCGGCGCGGCGAATCAGCGGCAGGTAGGCGTCATACATCGGCTCGAAGACCACGACCTCGTCGCCCGGTGTGACCAATGACAGGATCGCGGCGCTTAAACCTTCGGTGGCGCCCGAGGTGATTAGGACATTATGCTCCGGATCGAGCGTCAGCCCCTGCGTGCGCGCATAGAAGTCCGCCACCGCTTGCCGCAGCACGGGCAGACCGCGCATCGGCGCATACTGGTTGGACTGTTCCATCAGGGCAACGGCAGCGGCCTGACGCACCTCCGGGAAGCCGTCGCTTTCGGGAAAGCCCTGGCCGAGATTGATCGCGCCGCGCGCCCGCGCTTCGAGCGACATGACTTCGAAGATGCTGGTCTTCAATCCGGCGAATACAGGGTTCATTCCCATCCTGTAGCAGGCGTAGCCATGACAAAAAAGACCCGAAGCGGCCGGGGCTGGCGGCGCGCTTCGAGATGAGCAATGTGCCAAAAAGTGTGCAGCGGTTTTGGCAAAACATTACGCAAGCAAAAAATCTGAACGGGATGCGATTACCTCGCATCCCGTTCAGATCGAAGGCAGGGTCAGGCCGGGATTCGCCTGGGCGCCTTCGAACGCTGTTGGGCATTCTCAAGAATATCCGGCCGCAGCCAGGCCGCGATGTCGTGCTCGTCAGGCACCAGGTGCCGAGTCTTCAGCCAAGCCTGCAGGTCCGCCAGTTTTTGCCGGCGGTCGGGCTCGAGCCCAAGGCGCGCGCCATCGGCCAGGTGCGCGCCGTAGGCGGCGGCGGCATCGCCTTCCTCGACCTTGCCCTCGATGGCGACGTGGCGCAGCGCCTCCTTCGGAAAGCTTTCCGCCCACGGCGCCGCCTGGAGCAGGTTGTTGAGGATGCGCGCCACCACGTCCGGATTGGCCTCGATGAAGGGCTCGTCCGCCGTCACCGCGCGCAGTTCCACCAGGCCGGCCAGCTTGGGTTGCTTGCGGATCTCGTCGGCGGTGAAGCGATGAACCTCGTGCAGGTGCGCCGAACGCGCCAGTTCCAGTCCCTTGGCGCCGAACAGGATGGCCACGTCCGTATGCCCGCCCAGCAGGGCCTCGACCTCGCGGCGGGCGATGTCGCCGAATGGCACGGACGGATGATCGGCGACAACCGGGGCAAATTCGATATCGTGCAGCGAGACGCCGCTGACCCGCAACACGGTGTCCCAGGCGCGCAAGGATCGCACCTGAGCCGGCGAGAAATTGCCCGCCTCCTTCGGCAGGGACAGGCGGCGTCCGATGAGGTCGCGCAAATTGGATACGGGCGTCTTCGGACGCGTGACGACGCTGACCGAATGCCAGGTTTCGCCAAGCGCGATCAGGCGCGAGCGGCCGTTCAGCCCATGCGCCCACAAGGCGGTGGCGGCGTCGGCTTCGCGGATCAGGTTGGACAGGCTATGGTCGAGATGGCCCTGACGCACCGACGGCGTATCGGTCTCCCTTACCGAGACCATCCGCACATTTTCACGCAGGAACTCGCGCTGGAACACGCCGCGATTGGCGACCAGTCCCGTGGCGGTCAGGGTCGGGCAGCGCGCATACCAGACCAGCGGAACATTGGCGGGTGCGGCGGCCTTACTGGTAAACGTCATGGGAAATCTCCGGGTGGCGGATATTCCTATCATTTAAGTGTAGATTTATCGTGCGAAAATTTCTGCGTGCACGGTTGAGAAAAAATCACCGCTTGCTTGTGCTGCTGGATCAGTTGCCTTATCGTTGCCCCGTGACCAGGGGAACAAACCAGACATGCTGTCCCAGCGCGCCAAATATACTATACGTGTGATGCAGGAATTAGCCCGCTGCGGACCGGAAACCAGCCTGCAGGCCGGTGAGCTGGCCAGCCGCATCAAGGCGCCGCAACACTTTCTTGAAGGCATATTGCTCGATCTCCGCCGCGAAGGCCTTCTCACCTCGCGCCGCGGCCGCAGCGGCGGCTATACCCTGGCCAAGCCGGCCGACCTGATTTCCATCGCCGACCTGATCCGCCTGACCGATGGCCCCCTGGCGCTGACGACCTGCGCCAGCCGCACCGCCTATGCACAGTGCGAGGACTGCCCGACCCCGGACGACTGCTCGCTGCGCACTATCCTGGTCGCGGCGCGCGACGCCATGGCGCGCGTGCTGGAAGGCTCTACCCTGGCCAGGCCGTTCCCGATCTAGACTTTCCGCCACGCCTTAAGACCGGTTGCCCCAGACATAGGTGCGTTCCTTGGCCGTCGGCTTGGCGACCTGATCGCCCAACATGCGGGCGATGCGGAACAAAAGCTTGTGGTCGTCGAACGGCTTGGCGACATAGTCCTTGGCGCCCAGGCTCATCGCCATCTGGATATCCCCCATCGCCTGGCGCGCGGTCAGCATCAGCACCGGAATATTCTGATAAGGCACGGTCGCCTTCAGCCCCTGCAAGAAAGAGAAGCCGTCGCGTCCCGGCAGGCCGATGTCCAGCAGGATGCCGTGCGGCTTGAACTCGCCGACCAGCCGCATGGCGGTATCGGCGTCCTTGGCCTTGCAGGTATTGTACCCGGCCAGACCCAGGCGGATCGCCACCAGTTCGGCGATATCGGGATTGTCTTCAACGACCAGGATGCGGCGGGGTTCAGTCATTTGGGACCTCAAGCAGTCTTGTATTTGGTTTCACTGGCCATGCGGATGGCCGCTGTCGGATCGAAAGCCGTCCCTGCCGGAACGTTGAGCCAGAGCGCCACGGCGTTGAGCAAGGCGGACGGCATAACGGGTTTGGCCAGCATGGCGTTCATGCCGGCCGACAGACACGCCTGCAGGCGGGCCTCCCCGCCCGCCGCCGTCAGGCCCAGGATCGGAACGTCGGCGTTGAACGGGCAGCCGCTGCGGATGGACCGGGTGGCGGCGAAGCCATCCATGACCGGCATGTTGATATCCATCAGGATCAGGTCGTAAGGCGCGCGCTGGCTGGCCTGAACACCATCATAGCCGTTAATGGCCACATCGATGTCGTGGCCGTAGGGGGTCAGCAGGTTGACCAGCAGGTCCGTCACGGCATCCTGGTCGTCAACCACCAGGATACGGCCGGGCCGGTGCGGAACCGTCACGGGCGCCGCATGCAGCAGATTCATGTCGGGCAAGGGAATTTCGAACCAGAATTCGGCCCCTTCGCCCGGCGCGCTGTTGACGCCGATCGTTCCGCTCATTAGTTCGACCAGCTGCTTGCAGATCGACAGGCCCAGGCCCGTCCCGCCCGGCATATCATGGGCGCTGCGATCGACCTGGCTGAAGCGCTCGAACAGCCGCGCCTTTCCGGCCTCCGAAATGCCGGGACCGGTATCGCGCACGCTGACGCGCAGGCGGTCACCGTCCGGCAAACGGCTCTGAGACAGGCTGATGGTGACTCCGCCGGTTTCGGTGAACTTGACGGCATTGCCAACCAGGTTCAGCAAGACCTGATGCAGGCGTCCGTCGTCGATCAGCGCCTGGGGCGCCAGGCCATCGGCGCCCTCGACCGTCAGCGTCAGTCCCTTGTTTCCAGCCTGGAGCGACAGAAGATCGACCACGTCCGCCGCGATATCGGCCACCGACGCCGGCGCCAGGTCCAGTTCAAGCTGGCCGGCTTCCAGCTTCGAGTGATCGAGAATGTCGTTGATCAGATTCAGCAGCCCCTGCCCCGCCGAATGGATGCGCTGGCTGTGGCGGCGCAGATCGTCATTGCCGGCCAGGAGATCGCGCAGAAGGGCTGAAAAGCCAATAATGCTGGTCAGCGGGGTGCGCAGTTCGTGGCTCATATTGGCCAGGAACTGCGCCTTGGCCTCGGCGGCGGCATTGGCCTCGATACTGGCCTGGGCCAGGGCGTCTTCGGTCGCCTTCTGGTGCGAAATATCGCGCACCACGTCCTGAAAGGCGACGACCCGTTCGCCCGCCTCGTCGAGGATGGGCGACGGATGCGCCTCCGCCCATATGACATGACCATCCTTGTGCACGGCGCGATACCGGACACGCAGGCCCTCGTCCCAGTTCTTGTTGCGCACATAAGCGCTGTAAGCGGCAAAGGTTGCGTCGCAGTCGTCGCGATGGATGACGTCCCGGACATTTCGGCCGACCAGGTCATCGGGTTCGTAGCCCAGGATCTTTTTGACGGCCGGGGAGATATATTCAATGCATCCGGAAAGATCGAAGATCGTGATGATATCATTCGATTCGTCCGCCAATAGCCGGTAGCGTGCCTCGCTCTGCTCCAGCCGTTCCTGATTTCGGATAAAGTTGGTCACATCGCGGCAGATACCGAACAGGCCGGTGACCTCACCGCCGGGGGCACGCTCGCAAATGCCGTGCACCTGAACGATGCCGATGTCATCGCCACGCACGATACGGGCGCGATAGGTGAAGCTGCCGCCATCCGCCAGGGCACTGTCCATCGCCTGCCGGGCCATGTCGCGGTCGTCCGGGTGATACAGGGCCACGACATCGTTGAGCGGTGGCGCCTTCATCTGCGGATCCTGCCCATAGATGACGTAGACTTCCGGCGACCATTGGATGTCTCCGGTGGCCAGGGCGTACGACCAGTGGCCGACATTGGCCAGCTTTTCGGCCATCTGCAGGTAATCGCGGTACTGGCGCAGCTCACGGCGGGCCTTGAGCTGCTCCTGTTCGAACAACCGGCGTTCGCGCGCCGGAAACAGCGCGATATGGGTAAGAACGGTCGCACCCTCGGCAGGAGCCTGGCGGGCGCTTAAGAGGACCGCAAGGCTCTGGCCGTCGGCGAGCTTCAGGTCCAGCGAGACTTCCTGGACGCTCCCCGTCAAGGCAAGTTGGGGGGCAACGCGCGCCTTGTAAATAAAGAAGGAGGCGCGGGTCAGAAGGCTGCCAATATTGGCTTCCTTCAATGCCGCGGGGTCCAGGCCGGTCATTTCACAAAAACTGGCATTGGCCCGGATGATCCGGCCGGCATCATCGCAGACGACCAGGCCGCAGGGGCTCAGCTCGAACAATTCGGCCGACGTCGCGGCCTCACCAGCGCGGACAGCAGCCTTCAGATCCATCAGGCGGCCTTTTGCGCGGCTTCACCCAGCCAGGCGATCATGGCTTCACGCACGGCATCTGGGTCGCTGAGATGCGGGTAATGGCCCTGGGTGTTAAGCAGGACGCGGTCACTACCGCGGATCTGGGCCTGCATGAATTCGCCGACCTGCGGTGGCGAAATAATGTCGTCGCGGCACTGCATGATCAGGGCCGGCGTCGTGACGGCGGCCAGGTCGGCGCGATGGTCCGACAGGAAGATGACCCTGGCGAAATCGTGCATGATGTCCGGGTCGTTGCTGACGAAGTAATTCTCCAGCTCGGCGGTCAGTTCCGGCCGGTCGGCATTGGCCATGACAAGAGGCGCCAGATAGGAGGACCAACCCTGCAGCGACATTTCCAGAAAAGCCAGCAGTTCCTCGATACCCTCGCGATCGAAGCCGCCCTGGTAGCCGCCAAGGTTGAGGTAGCAGGGTGACGAGCCCAGCATCATGATGCGGTTGAACAGGTCGGGGCGCTTGCCGGCGGCCAGCAGCGTGATCATGCCGCCGACGCTGTGACCGATGGCATCGACGCCGGTCAGTTCGCCAGCCTCCAGAATCTCGATAAAATCGTCGGCATAGGCGTGCAGCGTGGCGTAGCGGGCGCGGTCATAGACATGACGGTCGGACTTGCCTGAGCCAACGTGATCGAAAGTCACAACCTTGCGACTGGCCTCGAAGTGCCTGGCGATGTGGCGCCACATGGTCTGATCACAACCATAGCCATGGAGAAACACAATCGGCCGGTCGCCGGAACCGCTTATATTTACGGCATTTCGTTTGAGGACAGACATAAGCAATACACCGAGAGATTCAGCGCATCCTGCCACGTCAGGGTTATGATCGTCTTAAAACGGCGCGAAGGCGTCGTCCAATGCAAACGATTGCCATCCTTCTCCTAATATCCCGTTCGCCGGGACAGGGCGTTGCGCTTGTCGCGCAGCTTCTGGCGAAGGGTTTCCATTTCCGCCGTTTCGGTCGCCACCAGCAGATATTCGCGCACCTGCTCCAGGTGATGGCGCATGGCGGCGCGCGCCGCCGACGGGTCGCGGCTGGCCAGGGCCTTGACGATCCGGCGGTGCTCGTCAATGCGCGCCTCACGGCCGCCGCCCTGGGCGCGCGTCATGATCTGAGACGCGAGTGGAGACCGCGTGCGCAGGTCCCACAGGTGGTCGATGGTGTCGATAAGCGCGCTGTTGTCGGTAATGCCCGCCAGATAGTCATGAAATTCGCGGTCGGCCTGCTCGCACTCTGTCTCATTGCCCTTGACCATGCGTTCGATCAGGGCCTCGAGCGCGGCGATGTCGGCGTCCGTGACGGCGGCGGCGGCAACCGCGGCGGTTTCGCCTTCGATGATGATCCGAGCCTCGATCAGTTCGAAGGCGCCGACGTCGAGGTCGCGCGGGGAGCCCGACTCGCTGCTGCCGCCGGTGACTTCGGGCTCGATGACATAGATGCCGGAGCCATGGCGGATTTCGACGACGCCATAGATTTCCAGGGCGATCATGGCTTCGCGGACGGTCGGCCGGCTGACTTCGAAGGTTTCAGCCAGTTCGCGTTCCGCCGGCAGCTTGTCGCCCACCGCATAGGTCCCGTTGCGGATGGCTTCGACGAGTTCGTCGGCAACGCGACGATAGAGGCGGACAGTCTTGTTGGACGTTAGGTGCATGACATCAAAGCCGGGACGACGACCGTAAGTTTGCCGGCGAGGTCCCGAATCCCGCCGGATGAGACCTATCTAATCGATTTGTCGTATCAATGGCAAGGTGGTCAGGCCAGTTGCCTTTTCATTACCCCCGGCCCGGTGCATACGGGAATTCCAGCGACATGTAGTATTCCAACGGCTTTTCCGGCTCCGCCTCGCCCGCCGGCAGGGGCAGCTTCGATTTGGAGCGGAACCAGGCGATCGAGGCGTCGCGCCACCACTTCGCTTCCTTTTCCTGGATGACCAGGTTCGACGACACGGCGCGGAAACGCTCCGGGTCGACATGAGTTTGCAACCCCGTCCACGTCCGCCGCATCCCACCGACCTCCTTCACACCTGTGCCATAGGTGACGACCAGGTTGTCCCACAGCGTGCGGCCATCCGGCATTTTCCACGTCCACGGCACATGGTGGAACCAGAGAAGGTCCTTTGAATCGATCTTTTTCGGATCGAGCCATTGTTTGGCGGCACCCGGCGCGTACTGCGCGATGGCATTGCTGCCGGTTTTCGTCCGGTCGAAACCGATACCATTGGCATCGGCCTTGGCGTAGTAGCACGGGTTCCACTCAGGGCGGCTGAGGTCGCACACCCACGGTCCCGGTCCATAGTGATGGCCCGTCGCCATCTGATGATGCAGGCCCAGCGGCGTCATGTACTTCACCACCGTCTCACGCGACGCCATCATCATGTCGACTACCGGCGCGACAAAGGCCGGGTCGTTGGTCCAGGTCATCTTCGTCCAGTCAACGGCGATATCCCGGCTGGACGCGTCCGGATTCCATGCCAGCCGGCCGAAACCGTACCAGTCGGCCTGATTGAAGTCCGATCCCGTCCAGTCGCGGTCGTCGCCGATATTCGCCACGCCCGCCATACCGGTGAGCGGCGTCGCTTCCAGCACATCGGCGACGGTCATGCGCTTGCTTTTACCCTTGCCCTGATGGGTATCGGCGTCGAGCACTTCTTCGTAGAGCGCCGTGGAATAGACAAGGTGCGTCGCCTGGCCGAGATATTCCTTGGTCAGTTGCACTTCCAGCATCTGGTTGGTCTTCGGCATGGCGCCGAATAGGGGATGGAAGGGTTCGCGCGGCTGGAAGTCGATGGCGCCGTTCTTGATCTGCAGCAGGACGTTCGGCGCGAAGGTCCCGTCCAGCGGCTGAAGCTCGGTATAGGCCTGCTTGGCGCGATCGTCGGCGTCGTGTTCGGAATAGATAAAGGCGCGCCACATGACGATGCCGCCGTGGGCTTTAAGCGCCTCGGCCAGCATGTTGGCGCCTTCGGCGTGGCTGCGCTTGTAATCGCCGGGGCCCGGCTGGCCTTCGGAATTGGCCTTGACCAGAAAGCCGCCGAAATCAGGAATGGTGGCGTAGATCTCATCGGCCTTGGTCTTCCACCATGCCTTGACGCAAGGGTCGAGCGGGTCGGCGGTCGGACAGCCCTTGAGTTCGAGCGGCGCTGAAAACCGCGCAGACAGATAAACCTTCATGCCGTAGGGGCGCAGCACATTGGCCACCGCCGCCGTCTTGGCCAGGTAGGGCGCGGTCAGGCTGATCGCCTTGGAATTGACGTTGTTGAGCACGGCGCCATTAATGCCGACCGACGCATTGGCGCGGGCATAGTCGGCATAGCGCGGATCGACCAGGTCGGGCAGCCGCCACCAGTCCCAGATCGAGTCCCCGGCATAGCCGCGCTCGACATGGCCGTCGAGATTGTCCCAGTGGTTGAGCACGCGCACCTGCAGCTTCGGCGCATCGGCCGTGTCGAGCCTTGCCACATCCTGGCGCGTCTGGATCAGGCTCAGATAGCGGAAGGCGCCATAAAGCACACCGACATCGCTGTTGCCGGCGATAACCGTAACGCTGTGTCCGCCGACCGTCGCCGTGCGGATCAGGAAACCTTCCTTGCCAAGTTTCGCCAGCGGCAGGTTCAGGTCGCGGACCGTCGCGGAGCCAGCCGGCGTCCCCAGCACGATGGCGCCGTCGGTCAGCCCGTCACCGACCGGCACATCCGCGCCCAGAAGGCCCTTCAATCCGCGCTGCAATTCCGCCTCGGCGACGTCGATCGTCGCGCCTTCCCCGCCGACAATCGCCGTCGCCAGCGGCCTGTAACGCGCCTGGGCGTCCGCTTCGACCGGGCGGTAGCGCAGCCACAGGTCATAGCCGTCCTCGGCCAGGGCGGGCGCTCCGGACACCAGCGACACGGCCAGGCACAGCCCGGCCAGGGAACGAAACCGCATGAAAGCCTCCCAAAATGTTCTTATTCCGGCGTGTCAGACCATAGCGGCAAAATTGGTCAGATCAAGCGTCGTGTTAGCGATATCAAATCACGGTTTCAAACGGCACAGCAATAGCTTAGAGTGGAATCGCATCGATTCCTTATATTCTCACCGTAATATAGACAGAATGGGGCCGAAATCGTCACGCGCGTCGCTTCGCACACTGTTTCGCTGCGAAGTCCTTCCTGTTATCGGCTGCGCATGGCTGAGCGCCACTGCCGCCCATGCCGATGCTGCGCCTCCGTCTATCGATGATCTGCGCAACATGTCGATCGAGGATCTCGCCGGCCTTGAAGTCACTTCGGTATCAAAGCGGCCCGAAGCCCTGAGCGAAGCGCCGGCCGCCGTCTTTATCATCACCGCCGAGGACATCCGCCGTCTGGGCGTCACCAGCCTGCCGGAAATCCTGCGCCTGGCGCCCAATCTCGAAGTTGCGCGCATCAACGCCTATAACTGGACCGTCACGGCGCGCGGTTTCAATTCACCGGAAACCGCCAACAAGCTGCTGGTCCTGATCGACGGCCGCAGCGTCTACGAACCGATCGGATCCGGGATTCCGTGGCCCCAGGTCAATGTCGCACCCGACAATATCGCGCGCATCGAGGTCATCAGCGGTCCGGGTGGCACCATGTGGGGCGCCAACGCGGTCAACGGCGTCATCAATGTCATCACGCGCGACGCCGCCTCGACCCAGGGCTTCGTGGCCCGCGCCTCTGCGGGGGTCTACAAGCGCAGCCTCACCCTGGGGTACGGCGGAAAACTGTCGGAAACCACCAGCTACCGGGTGTTCGCGGACGGCTTCCGGGTCGGCGAAACAGAAGCGGTCGCCGCCGGTGCGCCGACCGACTCCGTTCACGGCGTCAATGGCGGCTTTCGCATCGACAGTGAATACGGCACACATCGCTGGTCGGTGAGAGGCAATGCCTACAGCAATGCGATCCGCGATGGCGGCGGCGATTTCAGTGGCTACGACCTCAACGCCGACTGGTCGCGGCAGCTCGACAGCGGCTCAACCCTGACCGTCGCGGGATATTTCGACCATAACGAAAGCGACAGCCCCACGGTCCGCGAAAGCCGCTACACCCTCAATCTCGATGTCCAGTACGCCCTGGCGCAAAAAGGGCGGCATCGTATCGTCTGGGGTGGGGAACTGCGCAACTGGTGGGAAAGCTTCACCTCCTACAACATGTTCCACTTCGCCGATCCGGAGACGACCATCGCGCTCGGCTCGGTGTTCGTCCAGGACGAGATCGCGCTCAGGTCCAATGTCAACCTGACGCTGGGCATCAAGGCGGAATACAACTCCTATTCCGGTTTCGACTGGCTGCCCAATGCGCGCATCGCCTGGCGGCCCAATGGCAACAGCCTGGCCTGGGCGGCGCTGTCCCGCGCGGTGCGGACGCCCAACAGGATCGAACGCGAGCTCGAGGCCGATGGCTTCCTGGTGCCCTCGCCTGACTACAGTTCGGAAACCTTGACCGCCCTTGAAGCCGGCTGGCGTGCCCAGCCGATGGAACGGATGTCCTATTCACTGTCGGCCTTCTATAACTGGTACGACGACCTTCGCACGGGTGGTATCACCCCGGTTACCATCCTTCCGTTCGTGATTGAAAACGGCGCCAGGGGGACGACCTACGGCCTGGAAGGCTGGACCCGGTACGAAATGGCGCCGGGGTGGCGCATCAGCGCCGGCTTCAACCTGCTGCACAAGGATTTCGAGCTGAAACCGGGCTATGCCTTCGATATCTATGGAACCGTCTTCGGCCAGGACCCGTCCTATCAGGCGCAGATCCGGTCAGAATGGAACATAACCGACACGGTGGAACTGGACGTCTGGCTGCGGTCGGTCGGAGCCATCGATACGGCGCCGGTGCCGGGATATACCGAACTGAACCTGCGCGCCGGCTGGCGCCTGCGCGACAATCTCGAACTGTCGCTGAATGGCGCCAACTTGCTCAATCCGCGCCATTTGGAGGTCTATGATCCGTCATCCGCTGAACCCCGCTATATCGGCAGGTCGGTTTTCGTCTCGCTGCGTTACGGGTTCTGACCATGGCGGGGCGCCGCATCTTACTGGCCTGTCTGGCCGTCGTGGTGGCGGCGCCGGCCCAGGCCCAGCCGTCGCAACTCGAAACGGCCGTCAAGGCGACCTATCTCTACAAGCTTGCGCCGTTCGTCGAATGGCCCGCGGACGACTCCGCCGGCCCCTTCACCATCTGCGTCGTCGGACCCGATCCGTTCGGACCGTTGCTCGACAAAGCCGTCGCGGGACAGGCCTATGACGGCCGGCCCTTCGCCGTCACGCGCACCGCGACCCTGACGGCACCCGACACCTGCGAGATCGCCTATGCCGGCGGCACCGCGCAGCAGGTGGCCGCAACCTTGCGCGCCGCCGAAGGCCATCCGGTTCTCACCGTGACCGACGGCAGCCAGGCGGCGGGCATGGTCAACTTCACCCTCCATCAGGGCAAGGTCCGCTTTCGCATCGACCAGGCGGCCACCGAAGCCAGCGGCCTTACAGTCAGTTCCAAGCTGCTGAGCTTGGCCCTGTCGGTGCACCCCGCGAAGGGACGGCCATGAACGCCCTCCTGTCCTTCCTGTCGCATCGCCGCAGCCTGATCGTCAGCTTAAGCCTGCTGCTGCTCGTCCTGACCAGCATCGCCCTGGCCCTCTATACCGAAAGCCGTCACCAGACCCAGATTCGCCAGGCAGCGACCGTCCAGGCGCGCGTCCTGGCCGACTCGGTTTCGGCCGCCCTGGCCTTTGACGAGGTCGACGAGGTCGGACGCTATACAACCGCGCTGCGGGCCAATCCCGATATCGAAGCCGTCGCTGTCTTCGACGAAGACGGCCGCCTTGTGGCGCATTACGGCGGCGAAAACATACCCAGCCAACTGGCGCAACTCGATGCGCAGGACATGCGCGGCGTCACCGCCGTGCGGGCGCCCGTCGTGGAGAACGGCGTCAAGCTGGGCACCGTCTATTTCCGCGTCCAGACCGATAGTCTCCTGACCCGTATCGTGCGCTACAGCGGCGCCGGCCTGCTGGTGCTGATGGCGTCGCTGATGCTGGCGGTCATGGCCTTCGACGCCCGGGCACTGGCGCGCGGCAATGCCAATCTCAAGGCCGAGATGATAGAGCGCCAGCGCGCCGAGGCCGCGTTGCGCCAAAGCCAGAAGATGGAGGCCGTCGGCCGGCTGACGGGTGGAATCGCGCACGATTTCAACAATATGCTGGCGGTGATCATCGGCAATCTCGATCTGTTCGTACGCCGCTATCCCGACGCCGATCCGAAAATGCTGCGCTTTGTTGCGGGCTCTCAGGACGCAGCAAAACGCGCCGCCACCCTGACCCAGAGACTGCTCGCCTTTTCCCGCCGCCAGCCTCTCGACCCAAAGGCGACCGATGTCGGCCGGTCGGTCGCCGACATGTCTGAACTGCTGGGCCGGACACTGGGTGAAACCATCTCGATCGAAGCCATCCGTGCCGTTGGCCTTTGGCAGGCACACGTCGATGCCGGCCAGCTGGAAACCGCCCTCGTCAACCTGGCCGTCAATGCGCGCGACGCCATGCCTGGCGGCGGCAAGCTGACGATCGAAACCTCAAACGCCTATCTCGACAGCGACTATGCCGGGACGCAGGACGAGGTGGCGCCCGGCCAATACGTACTGATCGCCGTCACCGACACGGGCACGGGCATACCGCCGGAAATGCTGGAGCGCGTGTTCGAGCCCTTCTTCACCACCAAGCCGGCGGGGCTTGGGACCGGACTCGGTCTCAGCCAGGTTCACGGCTTCGTCAAGCAGTCGGGCGGCCATATCAGCCTGCACAGCGAAGTCGGCGTTGGTACGACAATCAAGCTCTATCTGCCGCGCAGCAAGGAAGTCTCCGTCGTTTCGACTCAGTCCGAACCGACGCTTAAGGACCCGGACGACCGGCGCAGCCAGACCGTCCTGGTCGTTGATGACGAAGCAGGGGTGCGTGATTTTGCCGCCGCCGCCCTGGCCGAGCTGGGGTACGACGTGATGAGCGCTTCCGACGCCGATCAGGCTTTGAAGATCGTCGAGGACAATGCTCGCGTGGACATCCTGCTGACCGATGTGGTCATGCCGGGACGCAGCGGCCGCGAACTGGCCGATGCCGTACAAAAACGCAAACCGTCGGTGCGCGTACTGTACATGACCGGCTATACCCAAAACGCCATTGTGCATAACGGCGTGCTGGACGCCGGCACCAACCTGATTTCAAAGCCGTTCACCATCTCCCAGCTGGAACAGGAGTTGGACGCGCTGGTCGAACGCTAGAGCTGGTAGAACTGTGCCAACTCGGTAAACGCCTGAACCTGTCCGGCCTGCCAGGCAGGGTCGCGGCCGAGTTCTACCGCCATGAGTTCCGCCACGCGAGGTGCGGCATTTATCGCAGCATTGGCGTCGAGAAACAGCATGCGCAGCCGCCGCGCCAGCACATCTTCGACTGTGCGTGCCTGTTCATGACGCACGGCCCAATACACCTCCGCTTCGACATAGGGCAGGCCCGGATGCAGCAGGGCCGCGGCGCCCGGCAGCGCCCGTATCCGCGACGCATCGGCGCCATAGGCGCGCCAGTGGTCGTCATCGGCCGTCGTCGTCCAGCCGTGCATATGCAAGTGTTCCGTTCGGCTGGGCATAAGCGTCAGACCGGCTCCTTTGGCGGCACGATCGACGACATCCTGGCCCATGCGCCGGCAGGTCGTCCACTTGCCGCCGGTGAGCGTGACAAGGCCGCTGTCCGACACGACGATGACGTGGTCGCGCGCCAGCGTCTTGCTGTCCTTTGCGTTCGGGTCGCGAACCAGCGGCCGCAGCCCGGCAAAGACGCTCAGCACATCGCTGCGTGTCGGCGCGGGCCGCAAATAGGCCGCGGCCGTACGCAGGATAAAGTCGATTTCCTGGTGCAGCGGCCTCGGCTCCAGCGCGATATCGGACATCGCGGTATCGGTCGTACCGATCAGGGTGCGGCCATGCCAAGGGACGGCGAACAGGACACGGCCGTCTTCGGTGCGCGGGACCATCAGCGCTGCGTCGCCCGGCAGAAACTCGCGGCCGACGACAATGTGCACGCCCTGGCTGGGCGACAGCAGAGGAGCAGCATTTGCGTCGTCGAGGTGGCGCACTGTATCCGCAAAAATGCCGGTCGCGTTGATGACGACACGAGCGCGAACCGCATACGTTTGTCCGGTTTCGGCGTCGCTAAACTGCACGCCGGTGACGCGGCCATCGGTCTTGATCAACTGCGTCACCGGCGCGGCATTGAGCGCAACACCACCGGCGTCTTCGAACGAGCGCATAAGCGTAATCGCCAGCCGGCTGTCGTCGAACTGGGCGTCGAAATAAAGCACGCCGCCCAGCAATCCGTCGGGCTTCAGAGTACTCATATGGGCCAGCGCTGCCTTGCGGTCGAGTATCCGGCTGGAGCGCAGATTGAGGGTCCCGGCCAGGAGGTCATAGAGCTTCAGGCCCGTGGCATAAAACGGCAGCCGCCACGCCTGATAGGCGGCGACCAGAAAGCCGAGGTCGCGTACCAGGTGCGGCGCATTGCGCTTGAGGACGCCGCGTTCGTGCAGCGACTCCATGACCAGCCGGACATTGCCTTGCGCCAGATAACGCACACCGCCGTGGACCAGCTTGGTCGAGCGGCTGCTGGTGCCCTTGGCGTAGTCGTGCGCTTCGAGCAAAAGTGTCGAAGCGCCACGCGTTGCGGCTTCCAGAGCGGTGGCCAGACCCGAGGCCCCGCCGCCGATAACGACGACGTCCCAGACCCGATCAGCCGTCGCGGCCGCAAGGATTTCGCTACGTGGATCGTTCACTGCGCCCAGCCCGCGCTGCGGCGCACGGCTTCGCGCCAGCGGCTCATGCGCTCGGTGCGTTCATCAACGCCCATATTGGGCTCGAACCTGCGATCGACCTGCCACTGGCTGGCCAGGGAATCGGGCGAGTCCCAGTAACCAACGGCCAAGCCGGCCAGATAGGCGGCGCCCAGCGCCGTCGTTTCGATGATCTTCGGCCGCACCACCGGCACACCCAGGATATCGGCCTGGAACTGCATGGTCAGGTTATTGGCGCTACCGCCGCCATCGACGCGCAGTTCCTGTAAAGCGATGCCACTGTCGGCCTGCATGGCCTCCAGCACCTCGGCCGACTGGAAGGCCACGGCTTCGAGCGTGGCGCGAGCGATATGCGCCTTCGTCGATCCGCGCGTCAGGCCCAAAAGTGTGCCGCGCGCGTGCGGGTCCCAGTGCGGCGTGCCCAGGCCGACAAAGGCCGGAACGAAATAGACGCCGTCAGAGGCTTCAACCGACCGCGCCAGAGGCTCGATTTCGGAAGACGATCGGATGATGCCCAAGCCATCGCGCAGCCATTGCACAGCCGCGCCGGCGATAAACACCGAACCTTCCAGCGCATAGGTCCGCTTTTCGCCCATCTCCCAGGCCAGCGTCGTCAACAGCTTATTGCGGCTCGGCACAGCCTCATTAGCCGTGTTCATCAGCATGAAGCAGCCGGTGCCATAGGTGTTCTTGGCCATGCCGCGTTGCGTACATATCTGGCCGAAGGTCGCCGCCTGCTGATCCCCCGCCATGCCGGCAATCGGGATGCGCGCCCCCAGCAAGCCCTCGGCCGTCCGGCCATAGACCTCGCTATTGGCGCGGACCTCGGGCAACAGGCTGCGTGGCACATTCAGTATACGAAGCAGTTCGTCATCCCATTGCCCGGTGTGGATGTCGTACATCAGGGTGCGGCTGGCATTCGAGGCATCGGTGATATGCAGCTCGCCGCCGGTCAGGTTCCATACCAGCCAGCTATCGATCGTACCAAAGGCCAGTTCACCACATTCGGCCTTTTCGCGCGCGCCTTCGATATTGTCGAGCAGCCAGCGCACCTTGGTGCCGCTGAAATAGGAATCGAGCAGCAGGCCGGTTTTTGTCTGAAAGGTCGGCTCATGACCAGCGGCGCGCAAGGCTTCGCAATCGGCCGCGGTGCGCCGGTCCTGCCAGACGATGGCATTGTGGATCGGCTTACCCGTGGCGCGGTCCCAGATGACGGTCGTTTCGCGCTGATTGGTGACGCCGATGGCAGCGATGTCGGATGCCTTCAGGCCGGCCCCGGCCAGGGCCTCGCCGGCAACACCAATCTGGGTGCTCCAGATTTCGCGGGCATCGTGCTCGACGAGGCCCGGTTGCGGAAAAATCTGGCGGAACTCCTTTTGCGCCACGCGACAGATATTGCCGTCACGGTCGAAGACGATGGCGCGGCTGGAGGTCGTGCCCTGATCGAAGGCAAGGATATATTCCGGCATGGCAATCTCTCCGCATCAGGCAAAGCGAGTTTGGAGAGATTGCCGGCCGTAGTCAAATCACTGAGTAGGCCCTTGGGCGATCAGGTCGCGGCGCAGATCCGGCACCACCTTGGCCAGTTCGCGCGTGACCAGAGCCGCAAAGACATCGGCGCCGTTGCGGCCGACATGGGTGTAGTCGAAGCTGAGCTTGGCCTGGCCCATGGGTTCGGTGGCATCGCGGATTTGAGCTTCGGTTAGCGGTGTCGCATTGGGCGCCGGCGCTACGCCCGTCTGCGCCGGGATGGTCGTGCCGGTCTTGCCGGCTTCAAGCACCTGCGGCGATGGTGGCTTCTGAGCATAGGCCATGGAACCGACGGGGCCGGCGGCCTTCACGGCTTCCTGCGAACGGGCATAGAGATCGACCAAGGGCACATTCATCTCAGACGCCACCTTGCGCGTTGCTTCGGCCCATGGCGCGAGATCGTCCTGAAGCCTGCCGTTTTCAAAGCCGCGGCGCGTCAGGGGCGTGACCAGGACCGGAATTGCACCGGTCGCCCGCACCTCTTCGACGTAACGCTTCAGGTTTTGCGGAAACTCGATGACAAGATCGGTCGAGCGGCCGGGCTTGCCTGGCTGATCGTTATGACCGAACTGGATCAGTACATAGGTCTGGGCAAAGCCGCCGGACTTCATTTCAGCGAGCGCGATGTCCCATGAGCCTTCGGCGCGGTAGTTGAAGCTTGAACGGCCACCGCGAGCGAGGTTCACGCAGGCGACGAACGAGCTTAAGTGATGGCCGCAGAAGCTCGGGCCCCAGCCGCCGAGGACGGCGACGGTCGAGTCACCGACCAGAATGACCTTCTTGGCGGTGATTTTCTTGACCTGGGCCCGGGCCTCGGCCTCTGTCAAGACGGGTGCGGCCGGTGTCGTCTGAGCCAGGGCGGGGGTGGCCAGGATGGCCAGCAGGGCGGTAAGGGCAAGGCGTTTCATAGTGGTCTCCCGGTCAGGCGAATGGTGCGAAGGGTTGTTTGGCGCTGGCCTTCACCTTGCCGTCGGCGTCGAAGTCAATAGCGATAAGGGCAGGCTTTTCGCGGAACGGCATCTGGTCGTCATTGCCGAAGAAGGTCTGCCACCACTGGCCTCTGCGGTCGCGGAAGACATTGCCACCACCGGCGCCGGCCGGACCTTCGTGGCGGCCGCGATAGGGACCATGCAATTTATCCGAGGTGGCGAACATGAAGGAATAGCGGCCGTAGTAGAAGTCGCAGGCGGCCAGATAATATCTGCCATTGGCCTTGAAGAATGCTGCGCCTTCAAAGCCCAGCTGCCGCAGCGACTTTTCGTCCTTCTTGTAATGGGTGTCAGGATTGAGGTCGGGATCGACAAAGACCACAGGCTGCCAGTCGCCGGCAAAGCCGGAGAAGTCCGGCTTGATCTGGCGCAAAACCTCGCCGCCGCCATAGGACAGGTAGATTTTGCCATCGTCATCGGCGAACAAGGTCGAGTCGATGCCGCCCTGGATGGGCTCATCGGAAATGACATGGACATAGGGCCCTTCCGCTTTTCCGGAAGTGCTTTTCAGCACGCCAATCCCGACGCCACTGATGCAATGGCAAAGGTAGTAGTTGCCGGCAATATAGTGGATTTCCGGCGCCCAGATGGCGCGGAAGGGCACGCCCTGGCGCATCGTCCAGTTCTTCTCCCACTTGCCATCGCGCTCTATGCTCCAGACCAGGCCCATATAGTCCCAGCGGTCGAGGTCGCGCGACCGCCACAGCTCGATGCCGTCGTTGAAAGCCCAGATATTGTCGCCGGTCGAGCCGGTCATATAGTACCAGCCATCGCCGCCAACGCAGATGATGGTGTCGCGGATGTGCGTGTCCCAGATGGGGCGGATGGCTGGCAACAGGCCGCTCGTTACCGCCGAGCCGCTATCGGCATTGTCCCAGGCCGCGGTCGGATATGCGCGCGGCACCGGTCCTTTGTAGCGCACTTCCGACAGGTTGGAGACCCAGCCGCCGGTCTGGCTATCCCTGGTTACCGGGGCGCCGGCGCCGTTGACGCCGGAAAACGGCCAGTAGTTCTTGGCCGGCGCGGGCACGATACGGCGGCTATTGTCCGGATTCGCCAGGCGCGGCGTGCCCGGCGTCGGATAGGTCGCGTAGACCGATTGCGCCCGGCCCAGCGACGGGATGATGAGACCGGCCAGCGCCAGTCCTCCCAGCAATTGACGGCGATTCATGTCCTACCTCGTCAGCCAGTTGAGCGCGTTGATCAGATAGCGCTTTTGCAGCGGCGCCACCATGTCCGGCAGGCGATGGACGATGACGCGCATGCCGGCCTTTTCGACCGTGAAGGTTGCCGCGCCATTGTGGCGATCGTGGTCGCGGCTGTAGGCTGCGATGACCTCGATATTGTCGCCTGAGATCAGCAGGCCGTTGGAGGGCTCGCCCGGAATCTGGTGCAGGACGCTGGTCGCCTGATCGGCGGGGATGCCGTCGAACAGGGCGTGGGCGCGCAGATAGTTCCAATTACCCATCCACGGCGCGCGCAGGTTTCCGACCTGACCCGCATAGCTGAACAGTTGCAGCCCCGCCAATTGCTTGGCCACACCGTCGGCCAGGCCGTCTTCCGGCACCATGGCCAGGAACGGCGTGCCCGACTGGATGGCCTTGAGCACATCGGCCGGCAGTTCACCCGGAACGATGACGGGCTTTTCGCCCTTCTTCGGCTGGGCTTCGAGGCCCGTCTGCTCGGCGATCTGACGGCGCTCGATCTCTTCGGCCTTGAGGCCCGAGGCGATGATGGCGTCGTATTTGACACCCGCCTTGAAGTCTTCGAACGCCACGCCGTCGATCTGCGCCAATTGCGCGCGGAACGACTTGGCGACACCTGAGACACCGATGCGCAGAGCCTTCTTGAATAACGGTTTGATGTCCGTCACCCAGATTTCGCGCGTGAAGGTCGCTCCCCACATGCCCACGATTTCGAGTACGATCTTGTGCAGGCCCGATTGCGTCAGGGCCGGTGTCATGACCTTTTCGGCCAGCAAATAACTGAATTGATCGGGGACGTGCTGCGGCACAGGATAGCTGGCGATCTCGACCGACTTGCCGTCGGGCGTCACCAGGCTGAGTTTCAGCGTGCCCGTAAGCTGGCGGTCAGTGTCGTTAAGCAGCCAGATATCGAGCTCGGCCACCTCACCCGCCGCGAAGGCCAGCTTGCGCGTCTTGGCGACCGGACGGACCGGCATCAGGCTCGACTTGATCAGGTCGGGATTGGCCTTGAAATAGCGCAGGTTATCGACGATGCCGGAATGGTTTTCGATCGCCGTCGTTTCCCAGCCCGAGATGGCCGCGATGTCGACCGTGTCGCCGATACGGATATTTTCGCAATAATGCTGCCAGGCGTCATAGGCCTTGCGGCCGACCGACAGGAACAGGCTTTCCGTTGTTGGAAAGGCTTTACGGAAATTCCACTTATCGAGATATTCGGAAGTGTTGGCGACGATGACCTTATGGTCTTCCAGGTCGTAGGATTTGCCGCCGCGGCTGAGGATATCGGCGACCATCTTGACGTGGTTGTCGGCGACGGCGCAGCCCTGCATTTCGCCGAACTCGACGATGAACGGCTTGCCCGGCTGATAGTGGATATAGCTGTCCTTCCCCTGATAGAACTTGTCGTACCACTGGTCGCCGGCGCCCTGGTGGTTCACCCACCAGCCGCCCCATTCTTCGACGTCCGAGCGATAGTAGTGATCGCTGTACGGCAGGTACATGGCCTGCGCCGCACCGCGCGCGACAAAGCCGTCGTTCAGAATGACGGTGCGCGACGGATCGGTGTCGTGGATCGCCTTCAGCACCGCCTGCACGTCGGGATTGGCCAGATTGGCGCCGATCTCGTTTTGCAGGGTGTAGTGGGCCAGCGATGGGTGCGACCGGAAGGCCTTGGCCATGGCGACGCACTTTTCGACCATGAAGGCGCGGCTAAAGATGTCCGCCTCTGACAGGGTCTCGCCGGGTTTCAGATCCTTGGCGATGGCGTGACGGCCACCGCCGGGTTCCATGACGCGCAGCAGGCCAAGCTCGTCCTGCGCGGTGAAGACATCGTGCTTGCCGACATTGCGGTGGGCGTGCAGCGTGTTGAGCCCCAAGGCCTTGGCGGCGTCGACTTCGCGGCGGGCCAAATCGGGCGTCGGCCACATGCCGTTATAGCCCCAGTAGCCCCACGAGATGGCCGAATAGAGCTTGATGCGTTTGCCATTGAGCCGCAGCAGGGCATTGGTGCCGATCCCTTCGACGCCGAACCAGCGGAAGCCGAAGCGGACCTCCTTTGTGTCCTTGCCCCAGCTCAGGCGCAGGCGGTAGAGGTTGCGGCTTTCCAGATTCCACAGCTTCGCCGCTGGCGCCGAGACGCGAAAACGCACCGTCGCCAGACCGTCAGAAATATTCACATTTTCCAGAACAATATCGGCGGCCTGCGGACGGCCCTGGTCATCAAGCAACACGGCCTTGGCCGGACTCTTTTTGCCGTTGCTGAGCGCCACTTCCATATGGCCGGTGACGACCTTGGCATCGGGCGTGTTCAGCACCCAGGCGTCGCGTATATGGTGGTCGAGCGGATGGACGCTCAAAGACATGCCACGATCGAGCCCGCCAAAGCCGTGCGAGGCAAAGAATTTCAGCTTGCCCCACATCATGGTCGTCGAGTCGCGCCAGTCGTAGCGGCCGCCCGGATTGGTGATGCGGATGGCCAGCCGGTTGGCCTGGCCGGGCTTCATGGCCCTGGTCAGATCGCAATCGAGCGGCAGCTCCGACATGATCGAATAGCCGACCAGTTGCTCATTCAGGAACACTTCGGCGCGCAGGCGGGCGCCGCGAATGTGCAGCAGGACGCGCTTGCCTTTTGCGCTGGCCGGAATGTCGATGCTGCGCCACCACCACGACACACCGCGATAGGCGCCGTTTTGCGGCACGTCATCGTCTTCGGCGTAGCGGTATTCGTCGCCGGTGTAGGGCCTGAGGCCAAAACGGCCCCAGAAATACTGCTCGACGGTTGCCGGCAAAGTCACCGTGACATCAGGTTTCAACGCTCCCCAGCCTCCGGTTGGAGCATTAACCGGCAGGGTCTTGAGATCGACCTGCGACGGCAGGTGGATGACATCGTCCTTCCACGGCGCCTGTTCGTCAATCCACAGGTTCCAGCCTTCATCCGGAACATTGAGCGGATCAGCTTGGGGAGATGCAGCTATCGCTTGTGAAGCTATCGCAGCGCCCGCTGCGGAAAGGGTGAAGAAATTGCGGCGGTTAAGATCAGTCATGACATTCGCTTTTTTGCCCCCTCTCCCCGCTTGCGGGGAAAGGGTTGGGGTGAGGGGCAAATCTCGGAGGAGCCAAGAGCCCCTCATCTGGCCTGTCGGCCACCTTCTCCCGTCAGGACGGGGAGAAGGGCATAATCCAGCTACGGTCGGGGAAGACGGCTTCAAGCCGCCATTGCGCGGCCTCTTCGGCCGTCAGCATGTCGGCCCAGAAGACACGCGCCTTATCGTTGGCGCCCGGCCCGGTCGAGCCATATTCTGCAAAGTGCGCCGTCGCGTAAGTTTCCGTCTTGCCGGGCGTCCACTCGCGCCAGCCCTCCGGATGGATGCGGCCCTCGATCTTTGTATTCAGGAACACCACCTGGCCGTAAGGGCGCCAGGCGCGGCCGAAATAATAGTTGCCGTCACCCGCCGTCGTCACCGTGCAGTGGTCGAAGACATAGGCCGTGGTCTCGCTCGCCGCCGTCCGGCTGTGGGCGGTGATGAAGGCGCCTTCACGCGCGATGATGTGAATGGCGCAGCGGTCGAAAAAGGCCAGGGCGTTGCCAAAGATAAAGTCGACATGGCCTTCGATATAGCAGTCGCGATAATACTGGCGGCTCGGTTGCGTCGGCTTCTTGCTGGCGGCATAAAGCGTGTCCTGCGCCCCCAGCAGGCGCACCTTGGTCAAAACGGCGCGATCCGAAGTCAGGTAGAGCGCAACGGCCTGCGACGGTTCCGGATTATTGAGATGATAATCGTTCTGCATCGTCAGGTTATGGGCGCGGAAGCCGTCGCCCGTGATGGTGAAGGACGACGACTTGCCCGTCCCGCCGGCCATCTTGGCGCTGTCGCCCCAGACCAGCACGACATCTTCGGGGTTTTGGCCGGTGCCGATCAGGTGGACGTCGGTCTTACTTAGCGACCACTTTTCGCGATAGGTGCCGGGCGCGATTTCCACTATGCCACCGGTCTCCGGCAGCGCCGCCAGGGCTTCGGTAACGGTCTTGTACTGCGATGGAACGCGCACGGTTGGGCGGGATTGCGCCCACGACGGCGGGGACGCGACGGCGGCCACAGTGGCCACCGCCCCAATAAACAGACGACGGGTAATCATCCTACAGCGCCTTGTACTTGAAATTCTTGAAGCGCGCTTCGCCGGTGCCCGTGGCATAGAAGGCCGGTTTCAGCATCAGGAAACCGCCGCGGACATTGTGGTGATAGCCGGAAACTTCCATGCCGCGGTCAAAGCGCTTCCACGTCTGGCCGTCGGTCGAGGTATGGAAGCTGACGATATGGCGATCGTTTTTCAGGCGCATCAGCATGCGCTTGCCGTTCGGATTGGCCGGACGACCGCGTTCAATGCCGTACTGGTGCGTGATGAAACGGTCCTTGTCGAAGCCGAGGCCGCAATAGAGCTTTTGATCATAGAAGAGCAGCAGGCCGGCGCGCGCGCCTTCGTCGATCTCGATTTCCATCTCGATCTCGTAGGCCTGGTCGCCGACTACGGTCGTCAGCACGGCTGACGACGACGGCGCCTCGCCCTTGGCCTTGAGATGCAGCACGCCGCCTTCACGGCGAATGCGCGTGGCCTCATCGGCGGCCGGATTGAAGAAGTTCCACTGGATGCCGTACTTGTCGGCCGAGAAGTCGTCGGACAGAGCCATGCCGTGGGCCAGATCGCCACCGTGCGGCTTGCCGCCCTTGGGCTTGGCGATCGGTTTGGACAGGTCGCCACCGCCAAAGTCGAACCAACCGTCCTTCGACCAGGTGACCGGCGCCAGCAGGGTCTGGCGGCCGAGCGTCCAGAAGCCGTTTTCATAGCCGTGATAGACGCCCCACCAGTCGCCGGCAGGGCCTTCCACGAGTGTTGCGTGACCACGCGACCACCACTTTTCGTCAAGCGAAGTCGTGCGGACCAGCGGATTGCGCG
Source organism: Asticcacaulis solisilvae (assembly GCF_017875235.1). Classification (GTDB taxonomy): domain Bacteria; phylum Pseudomonadota; class Alphaproteobacteria; order Caulobacterales; family Caulobacteraceae; genus Asticcacaulis; species Asticcacaulis solisilvae_A. The sequence continues at coordinate 206,177 of NZ_JAGGMI010000004.1, forward strand.
GATGGTTTTCCCACGGTCCATTGATCGACTTTGAGCGGGCGGCGATGACCATGTGACCGGTCGGCGGACCAGCCGTGCCACCGACCGCCAGGATCAGGTAGTAGTACCCGCCGTGGCGCGTAACCTTGGGGCCTTCCGGCGCGAAGCCTTCAACATCCCAGTCGTCCGGATAGCGCCACGGATCGTAAACGTGTTGGGGTTCGCCGATGCGCGCCAGGCCGTCGTCCGACAGGCGCACGCGGTCGCCGCCCGACAGGAAGAGCCAGCGTGAACCATCTTCCCCGACCGCATGGCCGGGATCGATATGGGCCGGCAGGTCGAGATCGATCGGGTCGGACCACGGTCCCTTGATATTGTCGGCCCAGATCACCCACGATGTCGTCTTGGAACCCGGCGCCGAGGTCTTCTTGGTCGGGATATAGAGGAAATAACGGCCGTTGTGCTTGCACAATTCCGGCGCCCAGACCGAGCCGATATTGCGCGTCAGCGTAGGGCCGACGGGCTGCCAGTTCACCAGGTCCTTCGAATGCCAGATAATCAGTCCCGGATAGGCGTCGAAGGTCGAAAACGTCATGTAGTAGTCTTCACCGTCCTTGAGGATCGACGGATCGGGGTGGTCACCGGCCATGACGGGATTGAGGAAGGTGCCGTTGTCGAGGTCGGCCTTGCGCTGACCTTCGATGCCCTTGGCCCAGGTTACCGGTGTCTTTGCCGCTGCGGGCTTGGCCGCAGCTTCGGCTGCGGCAGGCGCGCCGAACAACAGCGCTCCCAGACTGAAGGTTTTCAACGCGTCGCGGCGGTTCGCTGACATTCGGCATTTCCTCTTTTACAGAAGTGTTCTTGGGTTATAGCTCCGGCGTACGGTCGGGCGTTCGGGATAGCCGCCGGCGTCGGTTTCAGAATCGATCAGCCGTCCAGCGCCCGATCGGGCATGGGCGATGATACGGGCATCGATGGGATCGCGCGCCCACGGACGGGCGCCACAATTTTTGTAGACCTGTGCTTCTGTCGAAGCCGCAGGCAGAACTTTCAACGCATCAGGCCACAGGACTTCACGCGGCATGGCGCGGATGAAGGCCTGGGGTTTATACGTCCCGCCTTCGTCATAGCCGTCGGACCGGGCCTGGTAATAGCCGATGACCTCGCCGGCCGAGCCATCGGCGCGGGTAACGATATTGTCGGCGGCGTGCAGTTCAAGATCGCCCGCTCCACCGAAGGTCAGCATGCTGAGGCCTTTGCGGGTGTCGTGTCCGCCGCGCATGACATTACCGCGCAAGATCATGCGGCCAGCGACGGTTTCGCGCCCCGTCCACTGATCGGCAACCAGCGTATATTGCGCACAGGTGTGGCCGGGATTGACGAAGACATTGTTGATGACCGCCGCCTGCCCGCCGCCCTTGACCAGCGGATGGCGCTCATTGTTGTGGGCGTAGAGATTGCCATGGATCAGCACGCCGGTGACATTGTCGTGGACCAGCGAGCCCATCGAATGCGGCCCCTTGGCGTGACTGGCGTCGCGTAAGGATTCGGCGATCAGGTTGTTGGAGAAGGTGATGCGGTGCGAGGTATTGCGGCGCCATTCGGCAAGGTCCGCGCCTTCGAAGCGTGGCCCCGAGGCCGACAGGGCTTCGTCTACCGCCCAGGTCAGGCTGCAATGGTCGATGATGACGTCGTGCGCCCGGAAAGTCGTCAGGCCGTCGGGTTCGAAACCGCTTTTCTTCGCCATGCCGGCCGTGCCGGGACGTACGGCGATATGGCGAACAATCACGTCGTGCGCCGCCACCTGCACCCCGCCGCGAATGAGCGTGATGCCCGGACCGGGCGCGGTCTCGCCGGCGATGGTGACAAAGGGTTCGGTAATCTTGAGGGTGGTCTTGGCCAGGTCGATGATCCCGCCAACCTCGAAGACGATGATGCGCGGCCCGGCCTGCTCCAGCGCCGCCTTCAGCGAGCCTTCGCCGGCGGTCGCCAGACTGGTGACGCGGACGATGCGGCCGCCCTGACCGCCCCTGGTGCGGGTATAGAGGCCGGAAGACGCCGGGACCGCCGGAAAGGCTGCGGCACCGCTCAATGCAGCGGCGCTGAACAACAGGGTGCGGCGGCGGATAAGGCGGGTCATAACCGGATACTACAGAAATTCACAAAAAAAGGGCGAGTCAGGAGCGACCCCCTGACTCGCCAAGACGGGCACCTGAAACGGGGAGTCGAAGGTACCGTAGAGGGAAAGAACAACCGGAGACGAGGGAGACAATCGGCTCCGGTTGCGATACGCGAGGTGCATTTCCAGCCGAAATGATCGGCGTACGGAAGTGCGATACAAAACCTAGTACTTGTAGCGGATACCCATGGTGATCACCCGCCCGGTCGAGCCGTACTGGCTGACAACCGGATCGGTGTAAGCATACCGGTTCGACGTCTCATTGGTCATGTTCAGACCTTCCAGAGAAATCGTAATGTTCTTTGTCGGCTTGTAAGTGGCCGCAAAGTCGACGTTGAAGGTGCCTTCGCTGCCGCCGAACTCGTTGATCAGAGGCGAATCGCAGACGCCCGGATCGCACGAACCTGCCGCCAGCGGGTAGGTGGTGTAGTATTCCGCACGCTGCGCCGCCGAGACGCGCGCGCTCCACTTTTCCGTCTCATAGTAGACGGTGAGGTTGATGGCGTCGGGAGACGCGCCCAGCCAAGGACCGTCGCCGTAGAGCGGCTGCTTGGTGTAGGTCGTGCCGTCCGCGCTCTTCACACCCGGATCGAGGATGTAGGTGAGGTTCGACTCGATGTGGGTGGCATTGAATTGGACACCCAGATTGTTGAACGGTGCCGGCAGGAAGGTCATGTCCTGCTGATAGCTGAACTCCCAGCCCTCGAGCGTACCACCAGGCGCATCGCGGAATTGACGCGCAGTGGCTTCATAATCCGCGTCAATATAGGCACGGCGGAAGGCGTCCGCGGTATTGGCAGCGGAGAATTGAAGCTTGAGCGCGTTCAAACCTTCGGCGTCGAAGAAGGTCGACAGGGGCGCTGAATACAGGATCGTCTGCGGATAGGACTCGATGTCCTTCTTGAACACCGCAAACGACAGCAGACCGTTCTTAGCGAAGTACCATTCGGTGCTGAAGTCGTACGCGTTGGCGCGGAACGGCGCCAGCTTCGGGTTACCAACCGTCAGGGTCGCGCCAATCGTGTTGCCGTCACCAGGGATGGAGATGGCGGTAACCGCAGGCGACAGGTTGCCGAGTAGCGGACGCGCCATGACCTTTGACGCACCGACACGCAGGTAGAGATCGTCCATGACCTCCCAAGCCGCGTTGAACGACGGCAGGGTATCGTCATATTCGTTTTCACCGTAGATTCTGCGGCCGACATTGGTCTCGCCGATCGAATTGACCTGAGTCCTGACCTGGCGAACACCAATATTGCCGAACATGTTGCGACCGAGGATGTCGTAGTTGAAGTTCAGCTGGCCATAGACGCCTTCGCTCTTTTCCGCGACCGAGAAGGTCGCCGAGCGATTGCGTTTCTGCGTGATGCGCCAATCACCCCACTTGTTTACGCAGTTGCAGGTGAAGTTGAACAACGCGTCAAAGGCTTCGATGCTGGGCGCGAAGAAGCTGGTAACCGAACCCTCCGGCACGTCCAGCCCTTGGCCGAACTCGATAATGTGACCCAGCGACGCTGCTGTCACGCCGGCTTCCTTTTCCGTCGGGTTCAGCGTGTCGGTGTTGCGCTCCAGCTGGTTCGTGTCGAAGCCGTACTCGCGGGTCACGGCGCCGAACTTGAAAGTCAGGTGCTCGTTCCATTCCCAGGTGAAGTCGGCCTTGGCTCCGTCATAAGTGTTGTTGGTCGTCCGCACATAGTTGCGAATGGCCGAGAAGCCCTTGACCACACCCCACCGTGTCGGATCCGCGACGTTCCAGCCCGGATTCAGGACAGGCATGCTGCCGTGTGCCCGCTCATCGAACACAAAGCTTTCCGGCGTATCCATGGCGTTGAACTCAACCAGCAGACCCTGGTTCTCGTTTCGCGACTTCGATGCACCAATGGTGAAATCAGCGGAGAAGGAGTCGGAGAAGCGATGGCTCAGATTAAACGAGACCTGGGAGAACTCGGTCGTGTACTGGCCGCGATCCGCGCCGGAACGCCAGTCGACATTGGATAGCTTCAGGTATTCGGCATTGCCGTCGTTCACTTCCGCATCGAGCACCTTGACGGCCGGGCGGCCGATCAAGGACTGGCGGAAGGCCATGCCGTCCGTCGAAGCGATGTAGCCGACTGACGCCGGATTGTTGTAGTAGTCGTACGGATCCAGGTTGAACGGGTTGTAGCTGAAGCCCATGCCCGGCACGAGTGCGCCGCCGTACAGCTGCTGACCACAATCCACCGCCGGGTTCAGCTCCGTTTCAGCCTGCGCCGTACATTGACCCGGATACATGGCGCGCTTGTTGGCCGTGGTCAGAGCCGCACCCGTGCGGTTGGTCGCCGTCGGCAGGTTGCGGCCATAGGCGAACGTATTGCTGGTGTTGTTGCGATTCAAGCCGACCGGTGAAATCTGATAAATGGTCGATTCGTTCTCGAACTTCGAATACAGGCCGTCGATCGTCAAGCGCGTCTGGGGCGCCAACTGGACCTGAAACGAGGTCGTGATACCCAGGCGTTCCTGCATCAGGTCCTGCTGTTCGATCGAGGGGAGGGCCGGGAAACGCACCAGCGAATCGTTACAACCTCCCGGTGTCGTCGCCGTCTGACCCGCCGGAGGCTGGGCCGCTGCCGCCGCACAACCCGGATACAGCTTCGCATAGGCCGCCGGATCCGAGCCCGTCATCGCCGCATAGGCCGTGGGGTTGGCAAGCGGGTTATAATAGTTGATCGGGTTTGCTTTGTAAGCATCCAGAGCCGCGCCGGTCGTCCCGGTCGGCGGCGGAATCAGGGCGCGGAACTGGGTGCCGGTTGGCGCCGCGAAACCTGCGCGGCCCGGCAGTTCATCACCCTGCCAGGCTGCACCGCGATAAGCGTAGTCGGACTGCCCGACGCCACGGCGATATTGATCGTTTTCGGACTGACGCTTGGAATAGGCGATCGAGCCCAGGAAGCCCAGCTTGCCATCGGCCCAACGGCGCGAAAACAGTCCCGTGATGCGCGGATTGTGCGAGCCGCCGTTTTCGTAGTAGGTGTCCTGCAGCGAGAAGGCGAATGCACCTTCCTTATAGTCGAACGGACGGCCGGTTTGCAGGTCGACGGTAGCGCCCAGCGAACCTTCGTCGGTTTCGGCCGAAGCGGTCTTGCGGACCTTCAGCGAGTTGAACAGTTCCGAAGCGAACGTGTTGAAGTCGAAAGCACGTGAACGGTTGGGAGAGGTGCCTGCGTCGTTGGCGCCGCCCGTCGACAGGGCTTCGAGATTGTTGATGCGGACGCGGGTGAAGTCGCCGCCCAGTCCGCGTACGGAAATCTGGCGGCCTTCGCCGTTGTCGCGGTCGATCGAGATGCCCGGGATACGCTGCAGCGATTCCGCCAGATTGGCATCCGGGAAGTCGGCAATGTCCTCAGCATTGATGGCGTCCAGCATGACGTCGGCGCGACGCTTGGTATTGATCGCGCTCTGCAGCGAGGCGCGATAGCCAGTCACGACAACCACATCGTCCTGCGCAGGCGCCTCGGTCGCAGCGGGTGCATCCTGCGCGTGCGCCCCATGCGCCAGCGCCACGACGGAAATCCCCGCCAGCAGCATTCCCCGCATGGTTACGCCGCGAATTCTATTCGTCTTCATATTTACTTCCCTGTTTGCCTACGAAGCTTATGCCGCTTCAAACCTGTTACCGGGCCCATCGATTTTTGGGCCCGAATTTTTGGACACCGGTGTCACAACGCAAACCTCTGCGACAAGACACCCATGATCGCCAATGTTATCGGTAACTATTCGTAAGGCGCAATAGATAATATAACGAATTATCATCGCACGTCATTTAAACAAATTAAATGTTGTCCATTTACAACACAAAACATAATGCAGTATAGATGTGAAAAATCGCGCTATTTTTATTTAAAAATAGCCTGGTAAACTTCATCTATAATAGGGTCATGGCTGAGTTACAGCCGATTTCCTGGCATAATTATGTGGCGCATCCTGCTTCCTTTTGCACCGTTTACGGTGTCTTGTCGGTTGCAGAACCCTTCATGCGTCGGCATGAACGGGCTCCGTCTATGAAGACGAACAGCTCGAGGCCTGCGGACAGAGTTTTTGAATTTTTTTTGAAAGCTTGAGGCGATCAGCCAGGATTAGAGCGATACGGCAAAAAGTGTGAAGCGGTTTTTGCCTATAATATCGCGACAAAACAAAAACTTAGATCGGAATGATGTTTCCGACAAAAATTATCTAGTACGTGTAACGTACGCCGAGATAGAACTTCCGGCCGCTCAGGCGATAGTCACCGACCAGATGCCGGTCGGTATGATCCCAGGTCACATTGGCCTGGTTGGTGAGGTTCAACCCCTCGAACGTTAGGACCAGGCCAGGCTTCAGTTTATAGCTGAAGGCACAGTCCCAGTAGGTCGCGGCGTCCACGCCGCTGGCATCGGCATTGTAAAGCCCCGGGACGGTTGTCAGATAGCTGTCGCGGTAATTGGTCGACAGCCGCGCCTGGATCGGCCCCCTGTCGTAATAAATCGAAGCATTGAAAGAATTGCGCGACAGATGCGTAAGGTCGGCCTCGACCACAGCGGAACCGGCGGCTGTCGTCGTCTGGTACTTCACCCGGCTTTCGACATAGGTGTAGTTGAACAGGACCCCCAGGCCCGACCAGGCGCCAGGCAGGAAGCGCAGTGGCTTCTGGTAGTTCAGTTCGACGCCGGTAAGTGGCCCGCCCGGGGTATTGACGACGCTTGAGATCGAAAACTCGTCGGCTGGCGTCGTGTCAGTCCCATTCAAGAGCTCCGCCGGCAGGCCCGTCGTCGAATAGGGCGCGATCCGCGTCACATTCTGAATAAAGGTAGATATGTCCTTATAGAAGAGGCCAAGGGCGACAAACTCGCCCTGCGCTGGATACCATTCGTAGGACAGGTCATAGCTGGTGCCGCGAAACGGCTCCAGGTTCGGGTTACCGGTCGTCACGAAGCGCCCCGCGCCCCGCACCGCGACATTGGTCGACTCCGCCAGGCTGGACAGGGGCGGACGCGCCATGACCCGGGCCGCACTGAAGCGGACCACCGTATTTGAATCCGGCTCCAGCGCCATGTTCAACGACGGCAAGATGTCGTCATAGTGCCGGTTGGCCGTTGTCAGGACATAGCCCACGTCGTCGGTGTCATCGATCAGGTTGGTGTAGAAGATCGAACGCTGGCGCGTCCGCACGGCACGCACGCCAACATTGCCGTGCCACGGCTTGCCGAACAGCTGGCGCCGGAAGTTCAACTGGGCATACACAGACAGGTCGTTTTCGGTCACCGCCATATTATAGCCGCGCGCCATAAGATTGGTGGTCGACAGGGCTGTGCGGCCACTGTTGGCGAACAGGTCATATTCCGCCACAAAGGCATCGATGTCGGGCTCAAGCCAGCAGCGCGCGGTACCGGCCGGCGGGGCGATGACGTCGAGGCCGCAGAAGGTCTGCGTCAGATCGGACATGCTTCGTGATGGCGCCGGGAAATTCGACTGCCCCTGGTCAAACAGATAGGCGATACTCTGGAAGCTATAGCGCTTGGCTTCGATGCCCGTCACCAGATTGGCCTGATCGGACAAGATGTAGGTCGCCTTCAGCCGCGCCGTGTCATAGCCATAACGCGTATAGTTTGGGCGAAAGCGGATTTCGGGGCTGGTGCTGCCCGATCCGCCCGGAATGGTGACGCGCGGCCCGAAATACCAGTTGTCCGGGTTGGTCAGGTCGAAATTGTAGCTGATGGCCGGATTGTCCTGCCCCGTCTGGCGGATATCGTAGGAATAGCCGTCGACATTGTAGCGGTCGATCTGGGCAAAGATTTCGGTGTCGTTGTCGAAGTGCGACCGCGAGCCGGCGATAATGGCATCGACCGTCAGGCGCGGCGAGACCTGGTGCCGGACTGATATAGAAGCCTGGCGGAAGGTGGTGGAAAAATCTTCATACACCTGCTCGGAGCGGACATCGACATTGTCGAACACGCCGTAGGTCAGGGTATTGTTCGCGTCGAGTTCGACGCGGCGCGGCACGATTTCCGGCTTGCCGCCCTGGGACGCCGCCCGGCTGAATCCGATCGCCTCCAGGAAGTGATCGTGGCGAACTGTGTGAAAGCGCGAATACAGCCAGTCGGCGGTGACCAGCGTCCTGTCCGACACCCGCCATTGCGCGCTGCCGGTCAGGCTGAAGCGGGTCTGGTCGCCGATCAGGTGGGTGTAGCGGTAAAACTGCGGATGATAGACGGTCTGCTGGTTGGCCAGGTCGTAGGCCGCCGTGGATGCCGCCAGGTCGTCGGCCGGCACGTCGCATATGCCCCCTGTGCCCGTCGTCGGCTTGCAGAAGCCGCCATTGGCCGTGCCCTGATTCCAATAGCCGCTATTGGCGCCCTGGATTTCCAGTGGCGTGGCGGCATAGGCCATGGCGACCAGAACGCCGAAACGGTCATTGGCGAAGGTATCGCTGACCATGGCAGTGGCGCGCGTGCCCACCCTCTGGTTCATGTCATTATAGCTGGCCTGGATGGCCATGGCGCGTTTCGGCCCCTTGCGGTCGAACGGCCGGGGCGTGGCCAGGCTGACCGTCGCGCCTAAAGAGCCTTCCGGCAGGTCGGCGCGCGACGTCTTCTGGACATCAACGCGGTTGAAAATCTCCGACGGGAAGACATTAAAGTCAAAACCACGCCCGCGATTTGTGCCCTGGCTCAGGCCATCGGTCGCGGCCTGAGCCTCGACGCCGTTGATTTCGACGCGGGTGAAATCGGCGCCCAGCCCGCGCACCGACACCGACCGGCCCTCCCCCTGGTCGCGGCTGATGGCGACGCCCGACACGCGCTGGATGGCCTCGGCCATGTTGTTGTCGGGGAACTTGGCCATGTCCTCGGCCACGATGGTGTCGGCGATTCCCCCAGAGCTGCGCTTCAGGCGAATTGCCATCTCCAGGCTGCTGCGATAGCCCGTGACCACGACAACGGGGGACTCGACGACCGGCGCATCCAGCGTCTCCACCGGCTTCGCCGCCACAATGCGCGGCGGCGTCCGGGCAGGGCCACTTACCGCTGTTTTCACGACATAGGTACCGCCGGCCTGGGTGTAGCTGAGATCAGTGCCGGCCAGGAGGCGCTGCAGCGCTTCGCCCACCGAAAGCGCCCCTCGAATGGCGGGCGCCTGCCGGTTGGACACGGCATCCGGCGAAAACACGATATTGGTCCGCCCGGCCCGGGCGACTTTCAGGAGGGAGTCCGACAAGGCGCCGGGTGGCACGTCGAAGGTAATGCGCGTTTGCGCGTGCGCACAGGCCACGGCCATAATGGCCGACGCCACGGCGACGCTTCCGCCAAAAAGCTGCGCGCGAAACTTCATATCCCTGCCCGGTATGACGGGCGCTATTCTTGTTGTGACGCCCGCCGCAATGAAACGGCGCCGACATGACCGAAACCGTCACAACAGCTATGACACAGGCGTGTCCGGACCGGAAGCGATTAGAAACTTACCGCGTCAATTCGATCGCCGATGCGGTCCGGCGGACACGGACGCCGTTCAGTTCGGCCACGGCGGTGGCGAAATCGGCCGGGCGGTTGATCTTGAACAGGCCCGACACGCGCGTGCGCGCCACCACAGCATCGGTGACGACAATCTTGGTGGCGCCATAGCGGTTCAGCTCATTGGCGGCGTCGAGGATGGTGGTGTCCTTGAAGACCACCTCGCCCTGACGCCACGCGACCATGGCCGAGACAGACGGCCGGTCGACCATCAGGTTGCCGGCGCCATCGACCGTGGCGCGTTCGCCCGGCGCCAGGATGACCTGGGGCCGGAAGTCCGATCCGCCGTCGGCCGAAGTCACGCGGTTGCTGAGCTCGACCTTGCCCCGGACAAGCGTCACCCACAGGTGGTTGGGCTCGCGGCGCACAACGAAGGAGGTGCCCAGCGCCTTGACCTGCTCCTGTCCGGCCAGGACGGTAAAGGGCCTCTGCGGGTTATGCGCGACGTCGAACATGGCTTCACCGCGCACCAGCTCCAGGTGCCGGCGGTCGCTATGATAGGTGACCAGCACCTTGCTATCGGTATTGAGCGCCAACTGCGAACCGTCGGCAAGCGTCGCGACGTGCTGCTGGCCGACGCCGGTTTCGTAGATTTCGGTCCTGGCCGACGACAGGTATATGCCTCCCAGGACAAAGGCCGCGGCAGCCACGGCGGCCGCAATACCGATGGCGAAAGTACGGCGCTGCGGCTGCGCCTTTCGGCGCGGGACGTCATTGGCGGGCTGGCGCTGAAAGGCGGTGGCGCCCGGCAGGATTTCCCACAGGTCGGTCACCTGCTGAAAGGCCGTCTCGTGCGCCGGGTCGGCCTTCAACCAGGCCTGGAACGCGGCATCGGTATGGGCCGTGCGGTCGTCGTCCTGAAGCCGGAACAGCCAGGCCGCCGCTTCGGCGTCGATCTCATCGCGCCGCTTCGTTTCTGGGGGCGTCTCCGGGCTCACCATCCGTCCATCCACTTCTTCAATTCCAGGGTCGCCCGGATAATCTGTTTTTGCACGGCGGCGGGCGTCATGCCCTCGCTGCGTGCGATCTCTTCAAAACTCGTCCCCTCCAGCCTTCGGCTGAGCAGCATGCGCCGCGTCCGTTCCGGCAGGCGGTCCAGCCCCTCGGCCGCGCGGCGCAGTTTCGCTCTCGCCTGCATGGCCTCCTCGGCGGAAGGCGCGTCGTCCGGCACCGGCATGAAGTCCGACGCCATGTCGACAAAGGGCGAGTGCTTGCGCCGCCTGGCCTTGTCGCGCGAGAGGTTGACGGCCGTCGTCACCAGCATGGCTTCACGCGACTTGACAACTTCTCTTTGCTCGTAGGCCTGCACGCGCAGAAACGCTTCCTGAATGAGATCGTCGGCATCCTGGGTCAGAACGCCTTTCCTGAGGACAGCGCGCCGGGCCTTTTCAAGCATGTCTGTTAAACTACGCATGTGGTCCGTCGACTGTCCCCAAGACCAAGACGAATTTCAAGGCTGCAGCGGACACAGTCTGAAATTTTATTTCTGAAATTTCAGCGGCCCGGCATGTAATATAGCTGTCACCACGGCGCAGTATCGCACCCTTATAGTTCACACAAGGTGTCCGGATGCGCAGTTGTCTCCTCGTCTCGTCGGCTTTTATGGCCGGGTTCCTCTCTCCGCTAAGCGCAGGCGCAGGTGAGCGCCATTGGCTGGCGGGCGATCACCACGTCCACAGCCACTATTCCGGGCGCTATGTCGACGGCGTCTACAAGCTGGGCGCCGACGGTATCTATCCGCTGGCCAGGAACGCCGAAATGGCGCGCGGCTTCGGCGTCCGCTGGCTGGTCGCCATCGACCATGGCGGGCTTGGCCTGTCGCGCCAGCGCTTCGAACAGCAGTATCCGGAACTTCTTGCCTCGCGCGCAGCGGTGCCCGAGGTCATCCAGTTCCACGGCATGGAGCTGGATACGCCGGGCGGCGACCATTCCAGCCTGATCATGCCACTGACGCCTTCCGAAGGCGAGACGCTGCGGTCGCTGGAAAGCCGCTATGCCGCCGACGAGGTCGAGGACCCGGCGCGCGACGATACCGCGAAAATGCTGCAGGCCCTGGTCGAGATGCGAAACGCTTCGCCTCGCCCGCTGGTCTTCGCCAATCATCCGTCGCGGTCGGCCAAGGGTGTGACGAACTATCACGGCCATACGCCGCGCGAACTGCGCGCGTGGAATGACACGGCGCCAGAAGTGGCGGTCGGCATGGAGGGAGCGCCGGGTCACCAGGGCACATCGCTGAAGCCGAACGCCACCCCCGAAACCCTGCGCAAGCGTGGCTACTACGTCAACTCGCCGACCTTCGGCGGCTTCGACGCCATGACGGCGACGGTCGGCGGCGTGTGGGACTCGTTCCTCGGCGAAGGCCGCCACTTCTGGATCACGGCGACCTCGGACTCGCACCGCAATATCGCCGACGGCGGCGAGGACTTCTGGCCCGGCCAGTACGCCAAGACCTATGTGCTGGCGCGCCCCGAGGCTGACGACATCATGGACGGTTTGCGCCATGGCCGCATCTTCGTCACCACGGGTGATTTGATCAGTGCACTGAATATCAACGTCGCGGGTGCCGGCATCGGCGAGACGGCGACGGTCAAGACCGACCAGACCGTGAAGGTTTCGATCACCGTTCGCGACCCGGCAGGTGCCAACGCCCATGGCGACCGTCCTGACGTCAGGCGCATCGACCTGATCATCGGCGACGTCACCGGCCCAGCCGCGCCGGACGCCGACCGGAACCCGACAACCAGGGTCGTCAAGCGCTTCACCGCCGCCGACTGGACGCGCCACGGCGAAACCTTCACCCTGTCATACACCTTCAAGGCGACAAAGGACGGCTATCTGCGGCTGCGCGGGACGTCCACGGACGAACTGGAGCCGCAGCCCGATCCGATCGGCGAAAACCCGTGGCCGGACCTATGGTTCTATTCAAACCCGGTCTTCATCGACGTGAAATAAAAAAGACCCCCGAAGCCAGGCTTCGGGGGTTTCGAGTTACGGGAAGACGGCCCTTGCGAACCGCCCCCTCGCTTTAATCAGAACTGCATGTTGACGCCGACGAAGTAGGTCGAGCCGCTGGTCGTCGTGTTCCACAGGCGGCGCGCGCCCTTGGAGCCGGCGTTCGGCCAGAAACTGTTGTACTGGACTTCGCGTTCGTCGGTCAGGTTGATGGCGTCGAAGGTCAGGCGGATCTTCGGCGTCAGCTGATAGAAGGCCGCCGCGTCGACATAGGTGGTGTCTTCGAAGCCACCGCCATCGATCGTGTAGTCCGAACGGTAGTTCGACGACACGCGCGCGCCCCACTTCGAGGTTTCATAATAGAGCGTCATGTTGGCGTTGACGTCCGACATACCCCAGATGGCGCCCTTTTCTTCAACGCCCTGAATGGTGTTGGTCGTCTCGGAGTCGACCAGGGTCACGTTGGTGACGACGCCCAGATTGTTGAACGGCGACGGCAGGAAGAAGAAGTCCGTCTGGCCGCTCAGCTCGATGCCGCTCAGTTCGGCGTCGCGCAGGTTGACCGGGCGAGTGTACTCGTTGACATTGCTGCTGCCCGTCACGCCGGCGGCAAGGCCATCCGGCAGGCCCGTGGATTCGTACGAGACGTTGGTGACCTTCTTGCTGACGATAAAGCCGTCGATTGTCTTGCTGAAGACGCCGGCCGTGATCATGCCGACGCTGCCGAAATACCATTCACCCGATAGGTCGAACTCGTCCGACATGTAGGGCTTCAGGTTCGGGTTGCCGGTCGACACGGTGATGGTGTTGGTCGTGGTGTCGTTGCTGACCGAACCGTTCATGGCGTAGGCCGTCAGCGACGGACGGTTCAGGTTCTGGGCGGCGGCGGCGCGGATCTGGAAGCTGTCCGAGATTTCCAGGACGGCGTTCAAGGCCGGCAGGGTGCCCGAATAGGACTTCTGTACGGTCACCGGCGTGGTCACGCCCTTGACGCTCATGAAGCCGGTCGAGGTCAGTTCGGTGTCGTAGCCGCGCAGGCCGGCGTTGCCGCGGACCGGCTTGCCGAACAGCGTGCCCCGGAAGTCGAGCTGCAGGTAGGCCGCGTTGGTGTCTTCCTCGACGCTGTAGTCGTTGGCGGCGACCTTGTTGACCGTGCGGGTCACGCCGTAATGTTGCAGGGCGCGGTCGAAGTCGGCGATGATCCAGTCCTGGTCGTCGTGGTCGGTGAACAGGACGGCATAGGCGTTGACCTTGTCGTCCGGACGGCTGCCCCAGGTGCCGTTTTCCCACTCGGCCTTCAGCACGTCGTCATTGGTGTAGGAGCTGCCCGAGTTCTTGAAACCGCGGTTCGACAGACCGCCCTTCAGCGTGAAGTTGTCGTTGAAGACGTAGGCGAGATTGATCTCGGCATTGTCGAGTTCCGTCATCTGGAAGGTCGACGAGAAGTCGATTTCGTGGGCGCGGTAGTTGTTGGCGTCCTTGGTGTCCCACTTGTAGGTGTTGTAGGCGTAGTACGGGTCCTGGGTATAGTCCGTGACCAGGCCGCCGAAGGCTTCCATGTAGAACTTGTCGGAATAGGGCAGGTTATATTCCGACTTTTCGCGGCCGATATGTCCGTTGATGTTCAGCTTGTCCGACACCTGCCAGTCGCCGGTCAGGACCAGTTGGTTGAAGATGTTCTCTGCGCGCTGGCGGCGGGTCTCGGTGGCGAAGACCGTGTTGTCGACGTCAGCATAGACGATCGAGTTGTATTCGTCGTACTTGATGCTGTTGAGCGACGGCGGCTGCTGCGCGCTGGCGGCTATCCCTGAGTGCTTCATGGCGGTGCCGAGGATGGTCGAACCGACCGAGGCGCGCGTCGCCAGGTGCAGTTCGTCGCGGTCATTGCTGAATTCGCCGTGCAGGTGATCCAGCGTAAAGGTCATGTTTTCGACCGGACGCCACTGGATGGCGGCGGTGACGCCCAGGCGCTCCTGTTCCGAACCCCAAACCGACAGGCGGTTGCCGCGCTGGAAGACCAGGTCGCCGTTGATCGCCTTGGCCTGGTCGGCGGCGCTCAGCTTGGTGACGTTAGCGGCCAGGGCCTTCTGGATGCCGGCGCCATAGGTGTTGTAACCCTGCTCTTCGGTGCGGCGCTTGCCGTAGGCGACCGAGATCAGCGCGCCGAACTGGTCGTCCCAGTTGTAGGACAGCATGACGGCGCCGCGCGGCTGGAAGTCTTCCGTGGCCGAGTTGGTTCCGCCCTGGATCGAGGCCGCGCCCTTGAAGCCGTGGCGGTAGTCGAACGGCTTGGCGGTGTAGAGGCCGACCGTGCCGGCCATGCCGCCTTCGTCCTGCTCGGCCGAGAACGACTTGCGGACATCGACCTTCTTGAACAGGTCCGAGGCGAACAGGTTGAAATCGAAGGCGCGGTCGCGCGAGGTCTGGCCGCGGCTGTCCATCGGCGAGTCGACGTTGCCGAGGACTTCCATGCCGTTCAGCTGGACGCGGGTGAAGTCGGGGCCGAGGCCACGCAGGGACACGCGGCGGCCTTCGCCGCCTTCGCGGTTGATGGCAACGCCCGGCAGGCGCTGGAGAGACTCAGCCAGGTTCAGGTCGGGGAACTTGGCCATGTCTTCGGCGACGATGGTGTCAGAGGTGATGTCGGCGGTCTTCTTGGCCTGGCGGGCGGCGCCCAGCGAGCGGCGAAAGCCGCGCACGACGACTTCGGATGAGGCGCCGTCGGAAGCCGTGGCGGCAGTGTCGGCGGCGGCTTGTGCAAAGGCGGCCGGCGCCAGCAGCGACAGCGTCACACCGAGCGCGGTGCCTGCCAGAAGAAGGTTGGTGGATTTGGACATGATGCATTCCCCTTGCCGCCGGAATGGGAGGATGGCGGCATCGGGGTGGCCGGTAGGTGTCAATTGTGAAGCCGGCGTTGCAATCGTGTTAAGGATTTTTGAATCATGGCGTTATGTGGCACATGATTGTCGATCGATGTCATTTTGTCATGTTGGGGTGGTATCGGCGCTACACCACCTTACCTTACGGAAGCTCCCCATGAAGCGCGCCTGTCTGCTTTTCCTCACGCTCCTGGCCGGTCCTGCCGCTGCCCAATCGCTGGAGCCCACTGCGTCAGCCGGACTGAAAATGACCGATATCCAGACGATCGGCACGCACAACAGCTACAAGGTCGCCATCCCGCCGCAGGAACTGGCCATGATCCGTTCGCGGTCCGAAGAGAGCGCGAAATCGCTCGACTACAGCCACCTGCCGCTGGCGCAACAGCTTGACCTCGGCATGCGCCAGCTTGAGATCGACGTCCTCTATGATCCCGAAGGCGCCCGCTACGCCGCGCCCGTGCTGCCGAAGATGAGCGGCCAGCCCTATAACGCCACTGGCATGGATGCGCCGGGCTACAAGGTGCTGCACATTCCCGATGTCGATGTCCGCAGCCACTGCGCGACCCTGATCCGCTGCCTTGAGATCGTCCGTAACTGGTCCGACGCCCATCCGCGCCACGTGCCGATCCTGATCATGATGAACGCCAAGGACGGCGGGCCGAATGTGCCGGGCGGCGTCAAGGCGCTGGACTACGACGCCAAGGCGTTCGACGCGCTCGACGCCGAAATCCGTTCGGTCTTCGGCCCCGACCGGCTGATCGCGCCGGATGAGGTGCGCGGCGGGCACAAGAGCTTACGCGAAGGCGCGCTGGCGGGCGGCTGGCCGTCCCTGGAAGCGGCGCGCGGCAAGGTTTTCTTCGCTCTCGACGAAAACCCGAAGAAGGTCGATATCTACATGCGCGGCCATGCGTCGCTGGAAGGCCTGCCGGTCTTCGTCAACTCAGTCGGCGAGGACGCCGCCCACGCCGCCTATTTCACCATGAACGATCCGGTCAAACAGTTCGACCGCATCCGGGCGGCGGTCAAGGCGGGTTTCATTGTGCGCACCCGCGCCGATGATTCCACCACCGAAGCACGGACGAACCACCTCAGCCGATTTGAAAAGGCCCTGGCATCGGGCGCGCAATATATCTCGACCGATTACCCGACACCGCGCAGTGAGTGGAGCCCTTATAGCGTCCGCCTGCCCGACGGCCAGGCCGCGCGCAAGCGTCCATAATCACTGTTATTTGCCCGCGCCCAGCGTCCAGGCCAGGCCGAAGATCAGATTGCGGCTGCGCGGACTGTAAGCCTGTTCCTGATGGAGCGTCGCGGTGTCGGTCACCGACCTGCCCTTTACCATGGCGAACGGATCGGCAGCGATATCATGGAAGCAAGATAACCCCGTTCTGGAGGCAGGATTGCGAATTAAATTTGTTTAATCCAAGCCGGGGAAAATCTGCGGTTATCCGCCTTAAAGATTTGTGGAAAAAGGGTTTTTCCTTGCCTTGAACCGGCAGGGCGAAAACGGCCATCATGTTTCCATCATGAAAAAATCCTGTGGTGCGACACGTCCCCGCCCAGCTTTGACGGTATCAAATCCCTGTGGCGTATCCGGATGCGCCGCATCGGTCGTGGGTGTGGACCGTCTCCCTTGCACCCGTTCTCGCAATTCACACGCTTTCCAGTGAACTGCGATCTGTCTCAACTTATGGCCCCTTGCCCGTCCGACCGGCAAGGGGCCCTTTTTGGTAACGGGAAACCTGCAAATTGAGCGGCTTGGCACCTTGGCGATTATCCCATAGATTGTTCCCATGAACGTGCTGACTCGCCTTCAGTTGGAAAGCGGCATTCGCCTCGCCGATCTGCCGGTGATGCGGCTGGGGAAGCTGACGGTCAAACCGAGCACGCTGGAAGTCTCCGGTCCCGACGGCACCGTGGCGCTGGAACCCCGCTGCATGAAGGTGCTGGTGGTCTTCCACGAACATATCGGCCGGACCGTCAGCCGCGACCTTTTGATTGACCGCTGCTGGGACGGGCGGATCGTCACCGACGGCGCGCTCAATCGCTGCGTCGCCCAGATCCGGCGGGCGCTTGGCGCCGATCCGGATATCGTCATCGATACCATTCCGCGCGTCGGCTATTGCCTGAAGGCGCCGGCGGAACCCGCCGCCGAGCCCCCGGCCATGACGCCGGCATCCGCCGCGCAGGGCGTTCCGGCGGACGCGCCCCCTCCCGGTGGCAGGTCCGCGGGCAAACGCATCCTTCTGATCGCCGCGGCCGCCGCCGCGCTGGTCCTGGCCGTCGCCGGCGCCGTCTATCTGTCGGTCCGTCCCTCGAACTGGCAGGGCGAAGAGGTCCGTCCGCTGACCTCTGAACCCGGCGTGGAAAGCTTCCCCGCCATGGCGCCGGACGGCCGCAGGCTGGCCTATGCCAAGACGAGCCGCGACGGCTCATGGGACATCTATATTAAGTCCGTCGACGGCTCGGGTCTGCGCGCCGTGACGCAGTCTCCGGCGAACGAATGGTGGCCGGCATGGCGTGACGACGGAGAGGCGCTGGCCTTCATCAGACTGGACGACGCGCGCTGTGACATCGTCACGCTGGACCTGATCACCATGACCGAGACCCTGGTAACGGCCTGCAATTCAGGGCGCGTCGGGCGGGTGTCATGGGCCGGCCGTTCGACCCTCATCTATTCGGACGCCGCCCCCAATGCCGACCAGCGGCTGGTGTACCAGTTCAATCTCGATACGCGCCAGAAGACGGCCCTGACGACGCCACCGCCAAGCTCGCACGGCGACATGGACCCGATCGTATCGCCCGATGGCAAGCGCGTCCTGTTCCGCCGCACCGTCTCGTGGGGCGTCGATGACCTGATGGTCGGCGAGTTGCGCGCCCAGGGCGGACCTGCCCCGGGTCGTCTGGACAATGTCCGTGCCCTGACGAATGACGGCTGGAAGGCGCACGGCGTCGCCTGGTCGTCCGATGGCCGCGACATCTTCTTCACCTCGAACCGCGGCGGAGACTGGGGCCTGTGGTCCCTCCCGGCCAGCGGCGGACAACCCCGACGCGTCAGCCTTGGGACCGCGGCCATCACCAAGATCGGCAGCGCGGGCATCGACCGGCTGGCCGTGGAAATCTATCATCCGCGCAGCGACCTGACCTGGCTTGGCGGCGAAATGCCCACGACCTCGATGACCGCCGACAGCTGGACGCCAGCGGTCGGCCCGCAAGGCCAGGTCGCCTTCGTGTCCAACCAGTCGGGCGGCGTCGAACTGTGGCTGCTCGAAAACGGCCGCACGCGCCAGCTGACCCATCTCGGCGCCAGCTATCTGCACGGTCCCAACTGGGCGGCTTCGGGCGACGCGATCAGCTTCATCGCCATCGTCGACCGCACGCCGCAGATCTTTTCGATCGCCACCGACGGCCGCCCCCCGGTGCAACTGACCCGCGACGACGGCGACAAGGCGGAGCCCGCCTACCTGACCGGCACGAACCGCCTGATCTACCTCGGTCGTTCAGCGACCGGCTGGCGGGTGATGGAGGTGTCCGCCAACGGACCGGCGCGACATCATGCGCACTTGGGCGACCAGTGGGAGAGCCTCGCGACCGGCCAGAACCAGACGATCGGCCTTAAACGTGGCGATCCTTATCTCTACCGGCTCGACGTGGCGGGCGGTGCGGTTACGGCCGTCAAAACCGCCATTCTTCGCCCGCCGGGCGCCTATGCGGTGACCAGCGACGGCGTCGTCCAGATATCCGGAGACCGTGTCATGCGTGTCAACTGGGACGGCAGCGCGCGCGAGATCGCGCGCCTGCCCGCCGGAAAGACCGCGCCCGCCGAAATCGACATGGACGGACGCACCGGCAGCATCGTCATGATCGACCGCTCGGGCAACGAGGCGAACATCGCCCTGATGACCTTGCGGCGCCAATAGACTACCCGCCTAAAACGCCGTGTTGAACGCCAGCCGCCACGTCCTCGACCAGATGGGCACCAGCGCTGACGAGGGCGTGGCGTAATAGCCCTTCTGGTCAAGCGCATTGACGACCTGGAAGCGGCCTGTGACCGGGCGATCCGCGATCCGGAAATCGTAGCGCGCCCCAAGCGTCAGGAAGGTCACGCCCGGCACTTCGGTGCGGCTGACGGGCGTCATCCGCCGCCGTCCTTCGAACAAAAGCTGGCCGTCGACGCTCCAGCCATTGTTGAACTGGTGCTCCACATTGACCGTGGTGTTGGTGTAGGACACGCCCGGCGGGATATCCAGCGACTGGCCGCTGGCGACCGGTTGGCCGGACAGGCGCGGCCTCAGCAGCACGGCGCCCAGGACGACATTGGTGGCTGGCGTCACCTGACCCGACAACGACACTTCGTAACCGGAATGGCGGACATCGCCCACCAGGTCGTAGCGGCCGTCGCTCCTCAGGCCCGCGACCGGCTTGGTGATGTCGAACCAGGCGGCGATCAGGGTCAGGCCGGGGCGAAGATCGTAGGAGGCCCCGGCCTCCCATTGCTTCGACTCGACGGGCGGCAGGACCTCGCCGCGATTGACCGCCGAGGCCGGAGCCACGCCGCTTTCCTCCAGGCCCGTGACATAGCTGGCGAAGAGGCGCAGGCGCTGACTCGCCCGAACCACGGCCGAGGCGTTGTAGAGCCAATTGTCCTGCGACCTTTGCTGCGCCAGGACAGTCCCCGGCTGCCGCGTCGTCTTGTCGTAGCGCGACTGGTGCGCGCCCAGGCGAAGATCGAGCCTGTCGGCCCAGGCCAGGTTATAGGTCAGGCTCAGCATGGTCTGTTCGACGGAATCGTGGCCCGTGGGCACCGTGTCCGGCAGGACCGGCGCGGGACCATCCGCCGGCCGCTCGCGGATATTGAATGACCCGCCATCGATACCGACCGGCTGCGCCAGGTCCGTGCCGGAGGACCGTGCCCGCAGGGCTATACCGACATCGTGCCGAAACGCGCCGGTGACGATACGCCGCGTCAGCTTGACCTCGGCGGCGGTGGCGTGAGACTCCTGCGGCGGGCAGTAATAGGTCGTGCGCATCGCATTGCCGTCGCCGTCGGTCAGCAGCACGGCGACATCGGTCCGCTCACCGCCGAACGCGGAATAGGTCAGCGAGGCGCCGACGCGCCAGTCGCCGAAGTCCCCGTCGTAGAGCACGCCGGCATTTGTGTCGCGATAGGCCGCCCGCGACCAGTCCGGCGCGAAGGTCGTCGTGCGCGGCAGGGGCGGCGGTTCCCGGTCACCCGACGGGATGACGATATAGTAGCCATCGAAGTCGCGCTTTTGATACGCCCCGAAGAGCCGGACCTGCGAGCGGCTGTCCGGCCGCCAGGCGATGACGGCACCGGCATCATAGACCGCGCCTGACTGGCCGCTGGAGGAGTTGTTGAACGGTTCGGCGATCACCGTGGCGACCACGGCCAGCCTGCCGTCGCCGCTGACCAGGGTCGTTTCGGCCTCGGTGTGCACGGTCGCGAAATCGCGGAAGCCGGCATTGACCTTGATCCCGTTCGTAGTCCCCGGCTCGCGCAGGCGGTAGACCACCACACCCGACGGCGATGGCAGGGACAAGCCGGCGGCCGATGCCCCGACCTTGACGCTTAGGCCGCCCATGATCGATTCCGACAATCCGGTGGCGCGAACGAAGTAATGGTCATCGATGCGGTAGGCCGCGCTTTGCTGCAGGTCGAAGCCGCGCACCTGCGCCTCGTTGTAGAGGCCGACGCGGTCGACTCCCATCTGCTCGCCGAAGGCGTCGGCCGCCTGGCGTGTAATGGTCTCTTCCTGGGCAAGCGCCGGCGACGACATAAGCGCCAATGGGCTGGCGGTAACAAGCAGGGCAAACGACAGGGTACGGAACATCGGCTATCTCCATGCGAGTGTTCACAAGGAGATGCAGTATGACGGCTGCGGCGGCGCGCCCGTTTCCGTCAGGTTTCGGCGATGATTTGACGATGTTGGCGCGCTTTTTCGGCGATGAAGCGCCTGTTACTTGCGCGCGGTGACCAGCCCGGAGGACTTGACGCTGGCGTGGGTCACGCCGGCCAGCCGCGCCGTCGCCATCTGCCGCAGCGTATCGAAGCCATGGATCATGCAGGCGCCGGTCGCGGATTTCGCCGCATTGCTGATGTGCGACAGATAGATTTCCAGCGCGCTGTCGTCGCGCCTTTGGCCGTCATAGTCAACGGCGGCGCCGGCCAGACCGCAGCCTTTCAGCGCGGCGATGGCCTTGGTGTCGGCCCCGGCGTGGCCGACGACGGTCATGCAGAAGGGTTTCAGCATGCCGGTGATTTCCAGGACACGGCCCGGCGGCACCCCGTTGAGCTGGCGAACCTCATACAGCACTTTCAGACCCATCTCCTGCGCGGCGGAGGACACGGCCGAGGTGATGCGCCCGCGCGCCCGCGCGCTCGAAAAGGTCGAAAAGGCGGCCGGCACGATCATGATGATCTTACGCTGCTCGGGCGATCGCATCTGCAGCACCTTCAGGCCCTGTTCGATGCTGGCGATATCGACCTGTTCGCGGTCCCCCCAGTCGAGCGCGGCGATGGCGCGGGGATCGAGCAACACATTTCCGATGGCATCGGTCACCACCGGTTCCAGCCGGTGACCGATCATGGTCAGCTTCTTCATCTCGAAGACCGGCTCGGCGGAACTGGCGACGCGCAGGCTGCGTCCCGCCACCGTCATCAGCGTTCCCCCTGCCCCGCCCGGCCGCCTTATCGCCGCACCCATGCCAACGGCCGCGGTACCGCGCGACGCGGTGTCTTCGGGCGCGGACGGCAGGGGACGGCCGGCGTCGCGAAACGGGCGGGCTTCGGTGCGATCGAAATACTTGGTCAGGTCGATGGGAATCAGGCGCATCCGGTCGACATCGTCGGCAATGGCCTCGAACAAGGCCGGACGCATCTTGGAGACATCGCCGATGAAAAACTGGCCGGCCGTGTACCACAGCTCCGCCGCGCTCAACGCTCCCTTGTGCTCGCCCAGCGTCAGGATGACCACCAGAAAGGACTCGTCATTGATGCGGATGCACCAGTCCGGCTCCGGAAATTTGCGCTCGAAAGCCGCCTTGAGATGATCGAAGATAAGGTCGCGCTTGCTGTCCCACTTGCTGCCCAAGCGTTCGGCGAACAGGTCGAGACGCAACAGATAAGCTCGTCCCATTGCGTCCGCATGGGTTTCCCGCAGTCTCTCAATGATATCGGCGGCATCATCCCTCAACAAGGTCAGAAAAAGCCGCCCGTTCTGATCCGCCGTAACCCCCGCAAGTGCGGTGTCGCCGGGCAATTCAACAGACATTGCTGCACACTCCACAGCGCGAGCATGACGGCTTATAGTTGAGTGATCATTAATTTGATAGGTGACATTACAATCTGGACGTAAACTCAAAGTGGGTTCGGCAATGAAACGCCCTCTTAACCCAATCCCGCAATACTAAAATCTGTTATCTATGACGAGGACTGGCATGACGACCAAGGTGCTGCTCGGCGACCTGAGCAACGGCTCTTACCTGAAACTGGCTGTGGCCGATGCCGGCCAGCGTCCGACGGCCACCGGCATCTATGCCTGCGCCAGCGCCGAGGACTTCGAGGACGCGGTCTCCGGCTTCCTGGCCGACAACGGAGACCCCCAGATTTCCGGCGCCGCCTTCTCCACTTCAGGCTGGGAAGTCGATGGCAAGCTCGACCTCGTCCACTACGGCTTTTCCCTGCACCGCCGCCAGATCGCCGACCTGCTCGGCGTCCAGCGACTGAGTGTATGCAACGACTTTGTCGCAAAGGCGCTGGCGGTGCCGGTGCTGGAAGACCACGAGCGCGTCAAGGTCTGCGGGAAAGACCAGCATCCCGAACACGTCATCGCCGTCGTCGGGCCGACGGGCGGCCTTGGCGGAGCCTATCTGTCGCCGGACGGACGGGGTGGCTGGAGCGTGACCCACTGCGAAGGCGGCCATTCGGACTTCGCCCCGCGCACCGAACAGGAAATCGAGATACTCAAACTGCTGATGAAGAAGTACGACCACGTGTCATGCGAACGCGGCGTGTCGTCGGCGGGCCTGGTCGAGCTGTGGGACTGCCTGTGCCTCATGGCCGGCGACGAGGCCAATACGCCGCTGCCCGAGGAAATTCTGGCGCTGGCCTACAGCAATGACGCCCGCGCGCTGGAAGCGATCCGCATCCAGACCGAACTCTATGCCAGCGTGGCGTCGGACTTTGCCTTGACCATGGGGGCGCGCGGCGGCGTCTATCTAGCGGGCAGCTACCTTGCCCTGCTGGACAATCTGTTCGACCATGACGTCTTCGCCCGCCGCTTCTACGACAAGGGTCGCGTCTCCAGCTACGTGAAGGACATCCCGGTCTATCGCATCACCGCCGCCGAGCCGGAAATCCTTGGCCTCAGCACGGTGTTCGGTTAGAGCGATATACCAAAAAGTGTGTAGCGGTTTTTGGCTGAATATCGCGACACAACAAAAACCTAGAGCGTGATGGCGATTCGGCTTAGACGCATCATGCTCAGGCCGCGTTCCCCAGCACCAGTTCCGCGACATCGAGAAGATCCTGCGCCTCGAAAGGCTTCTTGATCTGGGCATCGACTCCGAACTTGCGCGTGGCATTGAGCGCGTCCTGGTCCGTGACCTTGTCCTCAAGGCCGCCCGACATCGAAATCAGGCTGACGCGGGGCCAGGTCGACTTGATCATCCGCATGCCCTTCAGTCCGCCCATGCCTGGCATGAAGACGTCGCACAGGACCAGGTCGACGTGAGCGATATCAACGTCGGCAAAGGCCTCCTCCATCGATCCCGCCTGCGACACGCGGTAACCGCCGCTCTCCAGCGCCTTCGCGGCGATCAGACGGACCGTTCGGCTGTCGTCGATGACCAGGACATGTTTACGCACGCTGCCCGCTTCGGCATCCTGCGACAGGGAAGCAAGGACGTTGGCCAGCAAGGCATCGGTGAAGGGTTTGCGCAGCACGTGTTCCGCACCCGTCTTGCGGGCATTGCGCAGCGTATCATCGATGGCTTCGTGGCGGCTGCCCGCCGTCATGAGGACCATAGGCGCGTTGGGCGCCAGCTTGCGGAAACGGTCGATGTGCAGCAAGGTGTTGTGCTGGTTGACAAAAACGTCGAGAAAAAGCGCGTGGACCTGCATCTGCGTCAGGGCTTCGGAGGCTTCGCGCACTTCTGAGAAATGTTGCGTCGTCCAGCCATGCGCCTCGATCATCCGGGAGATGATCAGGGCCTGGGTCGTACTGTCTTCCAGGATGAGGGCTGTCTTTTCCATGGGCGCTTCCGGCTATGCCGCAATTTTGCGGGCCAGCGATGAAAAGGTCGTTAATGCAAACGCTTGCGTAAAACATATCAACACTATTCAAACGTAACCAATCGACTCCTGACATATTGTTGAGTCCGGCCCCGTCACTGTAACCTCATATTAACCGCCAAGGACAACTGTAGTCCCAATTCTGGGAGTGGTATACATGGGAAGTTTCACCAGAATCAATGCCGGCCAGCCCGCCGAGCGGACGCGCGAAGCGCTCGACGCCATTCGGCTTACGCCGGCGCACGATGGTTTTACGCTCATCGAAGCGATCAAGCGCGTCGTTCCGTTCCGCAATATCCTGATTTCCGGCATCGATGTCCAGGACCACGGTCCCGGCACCGGCACCCATTTGCTGAGCGACTTTCCGCCGGACTATGTCGCGGAATATTACGCCGGCCGGCTTGGCGATATCGATCCCCTGTTCGCGATGCTGCGCCAGGGCCGCCCGGTCAGCCGTGACAGCGAAGCTTTTGCCACCGCGACGGCACGGCGCAACGGTCGGGCCGTGCTCGACCTGCTGCGGCGGCACGACATCGTGGAACGCACCATCATCCTTGTCGCGCATTCGGGCAAGGTTTTGGGATCCGTCGCGGTCATCAGCGACGCGCCCCTGTCCGAGGACCACTGCGCCCTGCTCAAGCATTTCGCCCTGTCGCTCCACGCTGAAGTCTCAGCCCCCGCCCTTGACGCTCTGAATACCGCCCTGCGGCTGACGCGCGGGGAACTGCGCTGTCTCGAACGCGCCGCCGGCGGATTGACCAGCGAGGAGATCGGCCGGGTGGAAGACTATTCGGTCGAGACCGTCAACACCTACCTGAAGTCCGCCACGCGCAAACTTGGCGCCAATAACCGCACCCAGGCCGTCGTCGAAGCCCTGCGCCGGCAGTTGATTACATAGTGCCAATATCGCGGCAAAACATCCAGAGTACCTGAGACCATGCCTAACCGAATGATCGACCGTTCGCAGCCCGCGCCCTCCGAAACGTCCGCCCCGGACGCAGCCGATGAAAACCCTCTCGCGGCACTTGAGGCCGACGCCCGGGACTCGATCGCCAAGGCGCTGGAATTGTTTGAAAACGGGGAAAGGGAGGTCGCGGAGCACATGTTCGAACGGCTGCGTGAAAGGGTGCGCCAGGCGGGCCCCGTCGCCATGCTGGTCAGCGGTAATGAAGGCACGGAAGAGTGCGCGGACCTTCAGTCCCTGGTCAGCGCCATCGCGGACGTGACCCGCTCCAAACCCGATCCCGACGACACGCCGACTGAATAAACGCAAAAAAGGCGCCTGTGACGGGCGCCTTTTCTTTACTTTTCAATTCGGCCAGAAGCTGTACTTCAGGCCAAACATGACTGAGTAGAGCGTCGTCGCCTGGTTGACCGTGGCGGTCATCATCGTCGTCGAGACGTTCGAGATGCGATAGAGCGATATGCCAAAAAGTGTGTAGCGGTTTTTGCCTAAATATCGCGACAAAACAAAAACCTAGAGCATGATGGCGGTTTGACCTAAACGCATCATGCTCTAGCTCGCGCACATGGCGCTCGATATCGGCAACTGGACGCCGTTGCGGAATCGCGCGCGATCCGCGCGGGCATGTACCAAAAATGGTACTGGCCCAAGACGCAAAAACGGCGGCCCGAAGGACCGCCGCTCCAGCGCAATACAGAATAGAGCCTTTTAGAAGCTCTTCGAAATGCGGAAGTAAGCCTGGCGGCCCAGGTAGCCCGACTGGTACTGGCTCGAGAAGGCATAGTTGCCCAGACGCGCCGGCGAGCCGGTGTTGTCGCCATAGCTGAGGATCGGCGGTTCTTCGTCGGTCAGGTTGACGACACCGACGGTGATCGCCCAGTCCTTGGCGTTGTACTTGACGGTCAGGTCGTGGGTAACCCAGGCGTCCGTCGAGTTGATGTTGATCGCGTCGGCCGCGTAGCTGGTCGTCACAACGCCATCTTCTTCGCGGTAGCCCATGTTCGACGACTTGCCGACATAGTTGAGGGTATAGGAGAACAGCCAGTCCTTGTGCTTGAACTGGGTCTGCAGGTTGCTGACCCACTTGGGATCGGCGATCGTGCCGTTGTAGTCGATGACCGTGTCGCCGGGGAACAGCTGGGTCTTGGACTCCTTGGTGTAGGTCGACTGCAGGTCCAGGGTCAGGGTGCCGAGGTTGAACTCACGGGTATAGGAGGCCGTGATGTCGAAACCGCTGGTCAGCTCGCTCGGGATGTTGCGATAGCTGGCATCGATGAGCGTGATGTTGAAGTGCTCATCACGTTCGAACAGACCGCAGAAACCGTTGTTCGGATAGGTTTCCTGGCCGTAGCAGGCGCCGACGACGCCCGGACCCGTGCTCAGGATCTGGTTTTCGACATTGATGCGGAACCAGTCGACGGCGATCTTGAAGCCCGTGTTCGGCGGCGTCAGGATGAAGCCGAGGGTCGAGGCCTGCGACTCTTCCGGGTTCAGGTCCCTGCTGCCCGAATAGAAGATCTGGGCGGATGCACCCTGGCCGGTGCCGACGCCGTCATAGTCATCCGGAATACCTTCGGCGGCGCAGTTGTCGCGCACCGTCTGGCTCTTGTTCGGTTGCCCGCTTTCGCTCGTGCCGCCCCAGTTGATGCACGGATCGACGGCGCGCTGGCTGTAGAAGCCGGTCTGCTCGTTGAGGTACATTTCGTAGAGCGCCGGGGCGCGGAACGACGTGCCATGCGTACCGCGCAGGCGCAGGGTGTTGTTCAGCGCCCAGTTGAAGCCGACCTTATAGGTCGTGGCGCTGCCGACGCTGTCATAGTTCGAGAAACGGCCCGACAGGTTGATCTTCAGGTCTTCGAAGAAGGGCTGGCCGGCAAGGATCGGCGCTTCCAGTTCGAAGAAGGCTTCGGCGACGCTGTCCGAACCTTCGGTGATACCCGCGCTCGAAGACCCCCAGGAGTTGCTGGTGCGCGAGAATTCGCCCGGCGTGTCCTTGATCTCGTCGCGGCGGTAGCTGACACCGAAGGCGGCGCCCAGCGGGCCAGCCGGCAGTTGCCACAGGTCACCCGTGATGGTCGCTTCGGCAATCGTCTGGGTGTAGGTCGTCTTGCCCTCTTCCTGGACGAAGAAGTAATTCCGTTCGGCGTCCGTCAGCTTGCCGTTGAACAGGGCGTCCTGGGTGAACAGGTTGAGCGGCACGCAGCCCGCCGGAACGCCCTGACAGACCGGAACGTGGACGAACTGGTTTTCATCAAAGCCGATACCGGCGAACAGACGGTCCTGAGGCACCACGTCGTTGAGATACTTGCCATCGCTGAGCGAGTGCGACAGGTAGGCGTCCCACGACCAGTTCTTCCAGTCGCCCTTGGCGCCGATGACGCCGCGATAGACGTTGATCTCCTGCGACTCGTTCGAAGGCGTCAGGAAGTACGGATAGACGTAGGCGCCACCGGCGGCGCCGTTGTTCTGGTCGTACTGCGTGCCGGTGCCGAACGGGTTGTTCGGCGAGTTCGGGCCATAGTACGGGAAGATATAGCGCACGCCGCGCTGTTCCGACTCACGACGGTTGATCAGCAGTTCGGAGTAGAGTTCCGCGCCATTCGCCCAGTCCGGACGATATTCGCCTTGCGCGAACAAGGTAAAGCGCTTGACCGGCGAGATGATGGTGACGTCATCGTCGGAGTCCGGATCCATTTCGCGTTCGGCGAACTGGACGGGACCGTACCAGCCGCTGACGGGCACGCCGCCGATGGACGTGGTCGCGCCCGGGCGGATTTCGCGGAAGAAGGCATTGTTAACGGCCACGCCGCCGACCAGGTTGCCCCAGCACTTGTAGCCGCTTTCACCGGGACGGGTCGTCACGATGTCGGCGCGGGTGCCGTCCTCGTTATAGATATAGTCCTGCGGGCAGTCGAAATTCTCGCGCTGGCCTTGTGTCAGCGCCTCCATCTCGTACGCGCTGGCCGAGATCATCAGGTGGCCCTTGTCAAACGACTTGCCCCAGATGGCCGCCAGGTTGTAGGTGTCGCCGCCGCCATGCTGCGAGATGCGGGTCGTGGCGTCGACTTCCAGGCCTTCGAAATTCTTGCGCGTGATGACGTTGACGACGCCGGCGACGGCGTCGGAACCGTAGATCGACGAGGCGCCGTCCTTCAGGATTTCATAGCGGTTGACCGCCGAGTCCGGGATCGTGTTCAGGTCGACGGCGCCGACCGTGCCGGAGACGCCGGCCGGCGGCATGCGGCGGCCATTGAGCAGGACCAGCGAACGCTGGGCGCCAAGGCCGCGCAGCGAGATCGAGTTGATGCCGCCGCCGCCGTCCATGACGTAGCCGGTGAAGGTCGAGTTGACCTGGCCCGAGCCGTTGGCGACCGACGAGTTCTGCAGGATTTCGGTGGCGCTGACCAGGCCCGCGGCGCTCGAGCGCTCGGCGGTGATGACGGTCACGGGCGCGGCGGAGGTGTATTCCTTGCCCTTGATGCGCGAACCGGTGATGACGAATTCGCCCGAGTCCTGGGCCTCGGGCTCGCAGGTTCTGGCGCCCGTTGCCGGATCGACCTTGAGTTCTTCCCCGGCCGCGCAGCTTTCAGGCGCTGCGTCCGCCGCCGGTGCGTCCTGGGCCATGGCGGGCGCGAAGCCCACGAGCGAAGTCAGAATGGTGCCGGCCAGAAGCCATTGGCGTGAAAGTCCTGTCGGTTTGGACATGATGTACTCCGGGTGTCTCAAAAATTACCAGATAAAGACACTAAATCGTCACAGTTGAGACCGGAACCCTTTATTTCATTATTAAAATAATATCGTTGATTGTGTGACGATTTTGCCGCAATTCACAGCTGTCACATCCACCATGCACAACAACCCTGCGCGCAAAATTTGCACGCAGGGTATTTTATGCTTGGCATCCCCCCTTGAATATTTATCGCGAACTTACTTGATAAGTCCGCATTTCGGGCTCTTGAGATAATTCTCCATCAGTCCCAGCGTTTCCGTATGCCACTCGGTACGCCACGGCAAGGTGTGCCACATGCCCTTGATTTCGTGGTACTCGACGTCCTTGCCGGCGGCCTTCATGGCATTGAAGAACATGCGCGAATGCTCTGTGTCGGCCTGACGGTCGTGATCGCCGTGATAGAGCATGATCGGGATGTTCGCCTTGTCAACGTTCCTGATCGGGTCCATGCCGGCCACGGTCACGCCCTGGATGTCGCGCTGGAGGTGGCTGTCGCCCCACAGGTTGCCGATTCGCTGCAGGCTCGAGACACCGGCCCCGGCGATCGCGCACTTGTACGGACTGTTCGGCCGGACCGACGCCGCAATGGCCGCGAAGCCGCCGTAGGAATAGCCCATGATCGCCAGACGCTTCGGATCGGCGACGCCGCGCGACACCATATAGGCGGCCGCGTCGTCATTGTCGTCCGACATCTTCTGGCCCCACTCCTTGTCACCAGCCAGCCACAGCTTGGAACCCCAGCCTTCCGAGCCGCGATACTGCGGCTGGATGACGGCGATGCCGCGCGTGGCGAAAAACTGCGGCCAACCCGAACCATCCCACGTCGCATAGTCGCGCGCCCACGGACCACCGTGCGGCAGGACGATCAGGGGAACCGGCCCCTGCTCCTTGGTCCAGCCCGGTGGATAGGTGATGAAGGCGGGAATTTCCAAGCCGTCGCGCGCCGCGAAGGTCACGAACTCGGGCTTGCCTAGGGTCTTGGGATCGATCCACGGCCGCTCGGCGCCCAGGCTCTGCAGCTTGCCGTCCTTGAAGAGATAATATTGCGGCGGCGCGTCGGGCGCCTCGACCGTCACCACGGCGACATCATAGGTGTCGCCGTTGACCGAGATATTGACTTGCTTGCCGGGGAAGGCGGCCTTGACCGACTTTTGAATCGCCGACCATTTTTCGTCGGTATAGATGGTCGTCAGCGCCGGACCACCCAGCTCCACACCGCCGATGATCGTCTTCTTCGCCGGCCGGTCGTAACGATAGACGACGCCGGTGACGTCGTACTTGTCGTTGGCGAACAAAGGCTCGCTGGAGAATGTCTTGCCGGCGATATCGTAGCTGTAGACCGCCGCCTTATCCGAATTGACGTTGGACGAGACGATCAATCTGGATGGATCGGCATCATAGCCCAGGATATTCAAGGTCTTACGCGCCTTGAGCATATAGCTCAGCGGCTCGTGATAGACCCATTGTCCGGCGGCGTCCTTGATATAGACCATATACCAGAAGTCGTTGTTCACCGTATCGACCTTGGCCTTGATCATCGGTTCGCCGGTGGCCAGGTCGACGCCTTCCGCCAGGTATTCGAACTCGTCGCTGCCTAGCGCCACGGTACGCGTCTTGCCGGTCGCGAGGTCCAGTTCGAAGATCTTCTGGACGAAGGACACCGGATCGACCGTCACCATCAGCTTCTTGGTGCTGTCGTAAAGATCGTCGTTGAAGATGCTGACCGACGATCCGCGCTCGAACGAGTCGCGGACATCCTTGTTCATCGTTCCGGTAATGCGGAATGGCTCTTCGATCTTGCGGCCCTCGAGGTCCGAGTAATAGATCTTGCGCGTGAAGGTCGGCTTGCTGTCCGCACCCGTGATCGGCTGTTCCATCTGGAAGATGATCTTGTCGGAGCTGAAAAAGCCGACACCCGTGATGCGATTGGTCTTCGACGGAATCCACACGGGCCGTGCGCTGAGGTTGGTGGCATCCCAGATCGAGATGACCGGCCACTTTTCGCCCTCGACCGAAATCAGGCCGGCGATGTGCTTGCCGTCCGGTGAAATCGATACGCTCGTCAGCTGCTCATATTTGGCGACGGCGTCAATCGCCAGGGGCGTGGCCGGAGGCGTGTAGGTTTGCGCCTGCGCACCGGCGGCCATCGCCAGTATCAGGAGGCTGCTGCAAACGGCCGGCAGATGCCGCCACTGTGTCCTGGCCCTCACCACTTGCACCATCAGTTTCTTACTCCACTCAGAGTCGTCGAAAGAACGCTCAAAGAGAAAGAAGTTATTTCGTCTGAAACTGTTGTCGAGCCAGAATCAATCTTATTACGAAAAATTAATGTGATCACATTGCGTACATAAGTACACGCAAGGAGATCAAGAATTGATTCTATGGAATTAATGCAGATAACAACGATATTACGCGCGCGTTTGGTCAGGCCTGCGCAAGCCATGACAGGTCTATAGGCGCGGCCTGACAAAGCCATTGGCGGTCAGGCGGCCCCGGGCCGGGTCACGGCTTAGAGGGGCGTCGCACGGCAGCGCACAATGCAGCACGTGGCCGCGATAGACGATCAGGCGGTTGAAGACGGGCGCGACTTCGGCGATCCGTTCGTAGTTCGCCATGCCTTTGCCCGCTTCAAGTTCGGCACTTGCCGTTTCGGCATAGAGGTCGCGACGGGCGGGACCGATTGTCTGAAAGCCCGTCGCTTTGTGGCGAAAGAAGCCGGTACCGCCGAAGGCTTCGTGGCTTAAATAGTGCACCATGGCCAGTTGCTGCGGATCAGGGCCGTCGTGATGCGGGATATTCTGAATCGGCTGGGCGTCCTCAGGGGGAACCGTCACCAGCCCAAAATAGCCGAAATAGTTGAGATACACCGAAGACGGCAGGCCAAACGCCGCCTGAAGGGGGCCACGCAACGCCGTGATGATCAGGCGATAGTAGTCATCCGGCAGGCGTGCGTTCAGCCCCGGATAGCGCGTGTGCTCGGGAACATAAAATTCCGCCGCGCAGGCGGCCTTGATCAAGGCTTGCGGCTCGGCCAGCACATTGTCGACCACCATAAGCGGCTGCTGCTCCGCACCGATATGGCGCAGCTGAAACCGGATGTCGGGATGCAAGGCGAACTGCATCATCCGCCCTTCAGGTAAGCCATCTTCAGTTCCTGCTTGAGGCGCGCCCGCACAGCCTGCGGCAGCGGCCCCAGCACGCCGCGCCGAGCGGGCGGAATATGGTCGGCGGCACCATCGCCAAAAACATGCGCATCGAACATGGCCCGCCAGTAGCGGCGCTGCCCCGGCGGCAGTTCCTTGAAGGCCAGAATCGCCGTCAGGAAGGCGTCGCTTGTGCGCTCAAGGCCCACCGCCGTATCACCCCACCAATAGTTGACCATGGCATTGAACGGGTCGAGCGAGGTAACGTGGTGCCACCAGTATTTCGGCATGAAGAGGCAATCACCGGGCTCCAGCCACGCCACCCATGCAGCATCCAATGCTTCACGGAATTTTGGAAAGCGTTCGAAATCCGGTGCTTCTGGATCGACCAGCGACAAGGGCGGCGGCGCATCCAGCGGCCCGACATAGAGGTTGCTGACCTGTTCGGGCGGAAACAGCACAAAGCGCCGGCGACCTGCGATGACGCAGGCAAGATTATGGTCACGGTCATTGTGCGTCTGGGTCTTGAGCGGTCCGCCGATCCACAGGCGCGGCGGCACCTCCGGCGACAGAAGCGGCGCGGAATTGCTGCGCACAAAATCCGGCATATGCGTGTCGAGCCGCAGCATCTGGATGGCGATGAATGGCGCCTCCTTTTGACCCATGACAGCTGCGATCCGGTCGAGCGTTTCGCTGATACCGCCCTGGCGTTTGGAGAAGGTGAACTCGGTCAGGCCCGGCGCGTAAGTGTAGTGCCCGTCGGTGGAAAACGGCGCCTCCATGACCGGCGCGGGCGCCCCGCGATCCATGGCTTTGAGATAGGTCATCAGGCTTTGCGCGGAGTGCCGCCCGGCAGCCAGGGCCGGCCAATGATCGATCAGTCCCTTGATGATCAATGGCTGTTCAGCGGCCATGACCCCGTGATGGAACGTCGCGACGTCCATAGCATCGTGCACCGCCACCTTTGGCAGGTCATTCAGGGTCATGCGCATCCTGGATTTGGTTCTTATCGCCCTATCCTAACACCTTCATGGTCAAATCAAAGCAACGACGGATTATTGCATACGTATTCATAGACGTTTTATGCAGCGCAAAAAGAAATCCCCTTACCTTGCGGCAAGGGGATGAAAGTGTGTTGGGAAGAACAAATTACAAAGCCAGGGCTTGTAATTCAGGCATCCCGGCTGCGTCAATCAACCGGAATCTCGGGCAGTGACGAAGCAAAACAAGCAGCCCCCTCACCGAACGCCCGCCTTCGCCCCGGCCATGGAGCGATGCGCGGACAATCAATCACGTACTATAGCTACGCGCCATGAACTTTGCATGCAACACTGAATACGTATGCAAACTATGCATAGACATTTGAATACGTATACATACTCAAGTTGAGGGTTTTTCTGACAACGCTAACACTGTAGATATGTTGCGCAACACCAATCCTGACCGCGAATAGCGGCGCCATACAGGGGGCCTAGGCCACATGCGCTTGTCATCACATTACCGATTCCTGTCCGTCACCACAGCGCTGGTCGCCATCTGCCTGGTGTCACCAGCCGTGGCCGACGATGTGATCGCGCAAGCCTCGTCGCCCGACAGCACATTGAGCGTGAAGGTCTATGTCAATGTCGAGGGCAAGCTGTCTTATGGCATCGAACGCAAGGGTCAGGCGGTCATCGCGCCATCGCGCCTGGGCTTTATCCTGGCCGACAGCCCGAAACTCGACGGCCAGTTCGCGATGCAAAGCCAGCAGACCTCCTCGCACGACGAGACCTGGGAGCAGCCCTGGGGTGAGCGCCGTTTTGTGCGCAACAGATATAACGAGCTGCGCGTCAATGTCGTGCAAAAGGCCTATGACAATCGCCGCATGACGGTTGTCTTCCGCCTGTTCGAGGACGGCGTCGGCTTCCGCTATGAGTTCCCGGAACAGGCCCAGTTGAAGACTGTCCGTATCGTCGATGAGCAGACCGAGTTCACGGTTGCTGACAATGCGACCGCCTGGTGGAACCTGGGCGGCGAATGGAACAATCTCGAATATTCCTACAACCAGACGCCGCTGAAAGAGGTCGGCCAGGCCAACACGCCGCTGACCGTCAAAACCGACAAGGGCGTCTATATCTCGTTCCACGAAGCGGCGCTGACCGACTTCGCCTCGATGTGGCTGCGCCGGACCGAAGGGCAGACGCTGAAGGCGCGCCTGACGCCGGCGTCATTTGGCCCCAGCGTCGAGCGCCTGGCGCCCTTTCCGTCGCCGTGGCGGACGCTGGTCATCACCGACAACGCGCCGGCGCTGTACAATTCCGACCTGATCCTGAACCTGAACGAGCCCAACAAGCTGGGCGATGTGTCGTGGTTCAAGCCCTCCAAGTACGTCGGCATCTGGTGGGAGATGCACCTCGAAAAATCGACCTGGGCACAAGGCCCGAAGCACGGCGCCACCACCGCCAACACCAAGGCCTATATCGATTTCGCGGCCAGGAACGGCTTCCGCGGCGTGCTGGTCGAAGGCTGGAACAAGGGCTGGGACGGCCAGTGGTACGGCAGCGGCAAGGACTTTTCCTTCGTCGAAGCCTACCCTGATTTCGACCTGAAGGCGGCATCCGCCTACGGCCTGAAGAAGGGCGTGCACCTGATCGGCCACCATGAAACCGGCGGCAATATCGCGCTTTACGAATCCCAGATGGAGGACGCCTTCAAGCTCTATGCGGCCCACGGCGTCGACAGTGTCAAGACCGGCTACGTCACCGATGGTGGCGCGGCCCAGTTCCCGAAACCCGGCGGCGGGACGCATTACGGCTTTACCGACAGCCAGGAGGGGTCGCGCCACTATACGAAGGTTCTGGAGACGGCGGCGAAATACAAGATCGCCATCAACAGCCACGAGCCGATCAAGGACACCGGCCTGCGCCGCACCTATCCCAACTGGGTGTCGCGCGAAGGCGCGCGCGGCCAGGAATATAACGCCTGGGGCAATCCCGTGAACGCGCCCGAGCACGAGGCCAACCTGGTCTTCACGCGCATGCTGTCGGGGCCGATGGACTTCACGCCGGGCGTGCTGAGCCTTGAGGGCAACAAGCGCGAAATCCTGTCGACCCAGGCCAAGCAACTGGCGCTTTATGTCGTGCTCTATTCGCCGATCCAGATGGCGGCCGACCTGCCGGAAAACTATGCCAAGTATCCGAAGCCCTTCCAGTTCATCAAGGACGTGCCGGTCGACTGGAGCGAAAGCAGCATGGTGGCCGGCGAGGTCGGCGACTATGCCGTCATCGCCCGCAAGGACCGTAACTCGGAGGACTGGTATATGGGCGGGATCAGCGACGATCAATGGCGGTCAGTGGATGTGCCGCTGAGTTTCCTAGATCCGGCGAAGAACTACACGGCGCAGATCTATCGCGATGGCAACAAGGCGGATTCGAAAGGCCCTGCGCGGTTTGACATCGTGATTGAAAGCAAGACGGTCACCGCGAAAGACGTTCTGGCGCTGAAAATGGCCCCCGGCGGCGGGACGGCGATCCGATTTGTGCCGAAGAAGTAGGACCTTAGTCCCCTCTCCCCGCTTGCGGGGAGAGGGTTAGGGTGAGGGGCAAATTCGGGTGGTCAAACATTGCGACAATGAAGGTGCAGCACCAAAAAACCTTTGGTCCCCGTCAAAGTAAACAACAGGCCTGGGGCGCGCTTTGAAGATTTGGATGCCCCTCACCCTAGCCCTCTCCCCGCAAGCGGGGAGAGGGGACTTATCAGTTCATCCTTGAAAGCCCACCGCACGATTCCCGCACAACCAGCTGCGCCGGAAGGCGGATATCCCGCACATCCTCATTTTCGATGAGATTGCTCAGGCCATCGACCAGTACCCGCGCGGCAGCCTCGGTATCCTGCCGCATGGTCGACAGCGACGGCGACAGCGAGCTGCACACCCACAGATCGTCGAAACCCACTACCGACACGTCCTGCGGCACACGGATGCCCCGACGGTTCAACCCCTGCAACACTCCCATGGCCAGCAGGTCACACGACGCAAAGACAGCGTCAAATTCCACGCCCTCCTCGATCATGCGGCCGACCTCATTCATGCCCTCTTCGCGCTCGAGGAAACAGTCGCGGTGCAGCCTGGGGTCATACTCCAGCCCCGCCGCCTGAAGCGCGCGACGATAGCCTTCATAGCGTTCGCGGAACTCAGGGTGCTCTTTCGACGACTTGCCAAAATAGGCGATGCGTTTGCGCCCCAGACGCGCCAGATGCGCTGTGGCTTTAAACCCGCCATCCTCATTGTCGCTGCCGATGCACAAACGCGCGCAGTCGGGCCGATTGACGCCCCACACCACCCACGGATCGCCGACCTCGTTCAGATATTCGAACTTGTGCGTATAGGACTCAAAATCCTTGCAGCCGAGGAAGATGATGCCGTCGGCGCGACGTGAAAAGCCGTAGTCCGTGCCCCAGTCGTCGGACGGCTGCTGCAGCGAAGTGATGATGTCATAGCCCTTCTCGCCGGCATATTGCAGGATCGAACCGATCATCGGCAGGAAGAAGGGATTGATCGGATTTTGCGGATTGTCGAGATCGGCCGAGATCAGCACGGCCATGGTGTGGATCTTCTTCGACCGCAATTTGCGGGCGTTGGAATCGACTTTATAGTGCAACTGTTTAGCCACGCTGAGGATGCGTTCCCGCGTCTCGTCATTGACGAGGGGCGAGTGGCTGAGGGCCCGCGAGACAGTGGCCTGCGAGACCCCCGTAATCGCGGCAATATCCAATGACGTCGGTCGTTTCACGCTGTTCCTACCCTATGGCACTGGCGCTTATGCGCTCTGTTCGCCGACCATAACATGAGAAAACTGTCAGGGCGAACAGAAGATACCGAGATAGTCGTCATGTCCGGGAGCGCTTTCAACCTGCTGACGGATGCCGCTGAATATACGGCGGAAATGATCCATCAGCACCTGGTCGCCAGCCAGGTCGGCGGACGGATCGAAACTTTCCGGCGACAGGCCATGGCCCAGCAAGACAGCATTCCAGCTGTCGGTGTCGAACGCGTCCTCGTCGAACAAGGGCACTTCGCCCGCGGCGGCAAACGCTTCCAGCCGCCCTTGCAATTCCGCCGGCACGTCCAGCCGTGCCTTCTGCCAGAAGACCGATTGACGCCGGCTGAGGGCGTAGTGTGTCAACTGGAAGTCACGGGCGCGCGCGGTCATCATGCCCATCAGGCGGTTGTATTCGGCGCGTTCCGGCATGTGGCGGTTATCACGCGGGAACAGGCCCAGCAGATGAACTAGGCCGACCTGGACGGCGTGCAGCGAAACGCTGTCGATCGGATCGAAGACGCAGGCCGCCTCGCCGATCGCCACGACATTGCGCACCCAGGGCTGCGACCGGCCGGGCTCGAGCTTGGTGACGACGGCGTTGCCCAGGGTCAGGCGCGAGGTCGCCGCCGTCCGCAAAGCCTGCTCATCGCTCTCGCGCTGGCTGTCGAAGACATAGCTGACGCGCGTCGCGTCCTGCGCAGCAATCAGGCTTAAGGTCCCGTTGTCGAGCGCCTGAATGCGCGCATAGGGCGGCACGATCCGCAGACGCGGCCCGGCGGCGGTCAGAACGCGATCGCCCGGGAACCATTGCCGCCATGACTCGAACGGCGCCTGCAACACACCCCGCAGCAGGACGGAATCACTGCCGCTGGCGTCGATAAACAGGTCGCCGGTGATTTTTGCTGCACCGGTATTGATCGCAGCAATTTCCCCGTCACTGTCCAGCTCAGCCGCTACATGTTGCGCCGGATGGACGGCGATCCCTTCCGCGCGCACGGCTTCGGCCAGGGCCGCAGTATAGGCCTTGGCCGGCAGGTGATAGCCGTAATCGCTGCGGGCGAAGGCCGAGGTTTCGTCATCCGGCACGATAAAACGGCCCTGCTTGGCCGCCGCCGCGGTCAGAGAGAAATCTTCAAACGCAGCGCCCAGCCCCTGCCGGCGCGCCCGCGTGACGTAATGCAGGAAGGAGGCTCCCGTCGTCGTGATTGGAAAGCCGTGGGTGCCATAGGGATGGAAGAAGGCGCCGTCATCGCCGGCAAACCCCTGGAAGCTTTGGCCGAGGCTGAAACTGCCGCGCGTCTGGCGCAGCAAGGCGTGCTCATCGAGGCCCAGCTGGCGGTGAAAGGCTTCGAGCGCCGGCAGGCTGGTATAGACGTCCTGGGCCTGCATCCGATCCGGCAGCGCCACGACTTCGACCGTAACACCGGCAGACTTCAAGGCCCGGTAAAGCGCCAGTGCGGAGAGCCACAGCGGCGCATCGCGGCCGACAACAACAGCGCGAGAGACCATTACGCCACCTCCATACGCGCCGGCGCAAAGCTCGCCAGCGTTGCCTCGTGCGTCGGCAATGCTGCAACCTGATCACGGATGCGGGTGCGCAGCATGTCCAACTTTTCCACCAGCAGATCCATCGGCAAGGCATCGGCCATACGGTCGTATCCGGTCGGCACGACATCCTGGCCCATATAGACGGCCAGCCACGACGGCGGCGAGAACAGTCCGTTGCGATAGGCCTCGATATAGCCGCGATGGCGGAACATCTCGATCCGACCAAGCAGGCTGTCGGGCAGCGCCATATCGCGCACATGTTGCCACAGCGGCTCTTCGCGCGCCGTCGCCCGATAATGCAATATCAGGAAGTCGCGGATGCTGTCGTAGATGGTGTCGACCGAGCGATTAAAGGCGCCCTGCGCGCGCGGATCATCCGGCCGCCCGCCGAGATAGTGTCTGAGCGTCTCGATCGCCGCCTGGACCAGATAGATGCTGGTCGATTCGAGCGGCTCCAGGAAACCGGAAGCCAGTCCCACGGCGACGACATTGTGCGACCACGACCGCGTCCGCCGCCCCGCGCGAAAGCGCAGCAATTTCGGCTCCATCAATGGCGCACCATCGAGATTGGCCAGCAGCACGTCGCGCGCGCGGTCCTCGGAGGTAAAGGCGCTGGAAAACACGTAACCATTGCCGGTGCGATGCTGCAAAGGAATGCGCCATTGCCAGCCGGCTTCGCGCGCGGTCGCGCGGGTGTAGGGGGTGATCTCACCTGTCCCCGCCGTCGGCACAGCAAAGGCGCGGTCACACGGCAGCCACTGCGTCCAGTCTTCCCACGGTCCGTTCAAAGTCTTGCCGGCGATCAAGCTGACAAAGCCCGAGCAATCTAAAAACAGGTCGCCGGTAACCACCGCGCCCGATTGCAGTTTCAGCCCCGTGACATTGCCATTTTCGGCATTTTGCTGCACCTCGACGACGCGGCCTTCGGTGCGCCTGACACCGCGCTTCGTCGCGAAATCGCGCATGAAGCCGGCATAGAGGGCCGCGTCGAAATGGTAGGCATAGGCGAAGGTAGACTTGACCGACGACGGGTCGGTGTCGGGAAAGGCAAACTTGCCGGCACGCGCGGCCGCAATGGCGAAACTGTAGTCCTCGATCGGCGCCACCGGCACTCCGGCCTGCTTTGCGCGCGTCCAATGGTGCTGAAAACCGATGCCGGCCCAGTCCTGGCCGAAGGTTCCGAACGGATGGATATAGGCGTCGCGCCCCCAGCCGGCGAATTCGATCCCCAGTTTAAACGTCGCGTGGGTGCGGCGCATGAACTCGGCCTCGTTGATGCCGAGGCCGTCGTTGAACGCCTTAATATGCGGCAGGGTCGCCTCGCCGACCCCGACCGTGCCGATCTCGTCCGATTCGACCAGCTCAACGCTGAACCGGCGGGTCGCGCTCAACGCGCTCAGCGACGCGGCGCACATCCAGCCCGCAGTTCCACCACCCAGAATAACGATCTTCATCGTTCGTATGTCCTGAAAATAAAAAGGGCGTGCTGCCGCAGCAGCACGCCCGATACGCTAACTTTTAGTACTTGAAGCGAACGCCGATCTGATAGCGGCGGTCGTTGCGGATCCAGGCCGAGTCGATCCGGACGGCCGCAGCCCCCGGCGTGGCCGAGCTGTCGCCCATGACCTGCTGCTGAATGACCGTGGTCGTATCCAATAGGTTCGAACCATCGAACGACAGCTCAACATTGTCGTTCAGCTTGTAGCGGAGCGATGCGTCGAGGAAGCCGTTACCCTTCTGGTACATCGGCAGGCCGATACAGCAGTCGAGGTTGTTGGTCAGGAAATCCGAACGGTAGCTGTAGGCCAGGCGCGAAGCGATCGGGCCGTGTTCATACAGAAGGACGATGTTGTACGATTCGTCCGAGATACCGGCCAGGCGGTGCGAGTCGAAGACCGCGCCGTTGACCTGCAGGCCGCCACCGAAGGCGATCGTGCCGCCGGCTGCGTAACCGGGCTGGTTGGCCAGGTTCGAGTTGTTGATGCCCGACTGCTTGGTGCGGGTATAGTTCGCCTGAATACCCAGACCGTTCCACGGCGACGGCAGGAAGTCGAAGAAGGTCTGATAGGCCACTTCGAACCCCTTCAGCGTACCCCCGCCATTGCCGTTGCCCGGACCGCGGATGATCACGTTCTGGGTCACCCCATTGAGCGTGACCGCGCGCGGCAGTTCGGCATAGGAGATGTCGCCGTTCAGCTTCTTGTAGAAGACATCGAAGGTGAAGGACGACGTCGCATTGAAGTAGTTCTCATAGGACAGGTCGAACTGGTCGGCCGTCACCGGCTTGATCGAAGCGTTGCCCGAGTCGGCATTGAACACGAAGTTATAGCCCTTCACGTTCGCGGCGGTCTTGGGCCCGTTCGGATCGTTCCAGACGATGAACGGCGAGTTCGGCGAGGTGTTGATCGCCGGCGCCTGGATCGCCACATAGTTCCGCAGCTGGCCGAAATCCGGACGTGACAAGGCGCGCGACGCCCCGAAGCGGATGTACTGGTCATCAGCCACTTCAAAGCGGATATTGAAGCTGGGCAGCCAGTTTTCATGCGTCGCGCCGAAGCTGCTCTTGACGGCCGGACCGCCGCTGAAGTTCTTGATGGCATCGGTCAGGTAACACGAGACGTTCAGCAGGTTAGACGGGCCGGTCGGCGTCGAACACGGTGCCAACGTGGCGTACCAGTTCGGGTTGTTGAAGGCCACGCCGCCATTGCTTTCGACCTTGGTCTGGACGTAGCGCACGCCGATATTGCCGTTCACGCGCTTGCCGAACAGCGTCGTGTCCGAGTTGCCGAAGCGCAGCATGGCATAGGCCGCCGTCGTCGTTTCCGAGACGTCGAGCATTTCGGAGTCGTTGTAGCAACCTTCGGTATTGCCCGGACGGTCGCAGATCGGCGTCCACTTCAGAGGCGTGTTGGTCTTGGCGCCCGACAGACCGTTGATGTGACGCGAACGGTCGGCCAGGACGTCATTCGACAGCCACGGCAGGGCGCCGGGGTTGAAGACATCGCCGTTATAGAAGCCGTCGCGGAAGGGCTCCGACACCCACATATCCTTGCCATAGCCCTGGAAGGTCTGGCCGGCATTACAGGTGTACGGCGCCGGCGTCGTGTTATCCAGGTTGAAGGCAGGCCCGTTACAGGCGTTCCACGGCTGGATGACCGGCGACCAGTTATAGGCCGAATAGCGGACCTTCTGGTCGCGTTCGGCATGACGCACGCCGACCTTCAGCGAGTTCAGCCAGCCCGTTTCCTCGAAGCGGTATTCGGCATCGGCGCGAACCGACAGCTGGGTCGCGTCATTGTCTTCGACGTGATCCTGGATGAACGGGATGTACCAGTTGTGCGGGTTGGACAGGCCGCCCGCCGCGTAGTTGACATTGGTGCCCGGCAGCAGGTCGATCTCCGGCGTACCGTCGCCATTGGTCGAGTACTTGACGTTGGCCAGCGTGTTGGCGGCGACCAGGATGTCATAGTTGTTGGTCTCGGCCGTCACATACTGGACG
Organism: Asticcacaulis solisilvae; assembly: GCF_017875235.1. GTDB lineage: Bacteria > Pseudomonadota > Alphaproteobacteria > Caulobacterales > Caulobacteraceae > Asticcacaulis > Asticcacaulis solisilvae_A. The sequence goes on from NZ_JAGGMI010000004.1 coordinate 248,682, forward strand.
TCGAAATTGGCGCGCAACTTTTCGGTGATTTCCCACTTCAGGTTGGCAGCGATATCGCGGGTGCCTTCTTCGTGGTCGAAGATGCGCGACTCGTTGGAAATGCCGGTGCCCTGACGCGTCGAGCTACAGCCGCCACCGCCGCAGTAGTTGACGAACGGCAGGCCCGGAACGGCCGAACCGATGTCGATCGCCGCGGCAGTCGAGCCACCCCAGCCACCCGACGGCGCGGTCAGCGTGCCGGAATCGAGCATGCCGTCGGCGCCGAACACAAAGGCCGGCGTGCCGTCGGCCGGCGCGATAACGGCGGTCGTCTGCGGCGAGAAGGCCGGCGCCGCCCACAGGTCGAAGAAGCCGACATTGGTCGAGCGCTCCTTCCAGGCGTTCTTGTAATAGGTGTCGTTATATTGCAGCGAGAATTGCACCGTCTTGGCGTTGTTCTGCCATTGCAGCGCCGCCGCGATACCGCGACGGTCGCGGTCATATTCGACCTGGCTGAAATTGACCTGGCGGGGCATGTAGACCCAGCCCGTGCCGCCATAGGGGTTTGCCGTACAGGCAACGGTGCCGTCGGCATTGACATTGGCAGCCGCCGTCGTGCCGAAACCGGCCGAGCAGAAGGCGCCGATACGCTGACCGACCACGCCTTCGGTCTGCGTCAGGACGTGACCCTGGGCGTAGTTGAGCATGACGCCCCACTCACCGGCTTCGGTCTGCCAGCGGTTGGTGTAGATGCCCGAAAACTCGTAGGTCGTTTCTTCCGAACGGTCGCCATAGTTGGCCTTGGCCGACAGGCCGATGACCTGGCCCTTGCTGTCGAACGGCAGACGGGTGCGCAGGTTGACCGAGCCGGCGATGCCGCCTTCGATCATTTCCGCCGTCAGGTTCTTGTAGCTGTCGACGCCGGCCATCAGTTCCGGTGACACGTCGTTGAAGTTCAGCCCGCGCCCGCCGTCGGCAGTGAACACGTCACGGCCGTTCAGTTCGGTGCGTACAAAGGTCAGGCCGCGGATCAGGACCTGGGCCGGCTCGGCCGAAAAGTGCGTCGAGTCGTCCGACGACTGGAAGCGCGACACGGTGATGCCCGGCACGCGCTGCAAAGCTTCGGCGACCGACTTGTCCGGGAAGGCGCCGATATCGGTGGCGGTGATCGAATCGACGTGGGTGTCGGCGTTCTTCTTGATGTCCTGGGCGGTCTTGAGCGCCTTGCGGACGCCGACGACAACGACGGCGTCGTCTTCAGTCGGCGCAGCGTCCTGAGCCTGCACGGCTCCGGCAACCGTCACGGCCGCCAGCGCCATGAGGGACACGCTTCCTTTCAAAGCGATATGTCGAAAAGTGTCAGCGGTTTTCGACTTAAATATCGCGCCAAAGCAAAGACCTAGATCGGATTGATTTCCTTTGAAATCATTCCGATCTCGCATTCGGCCGCTGATGAAACGGGTGTTTCGCATATTTCTCTCCATGTTCAGTCCGATTCCCGCGGACTGGTGTTGGTGGCATCATTGTCGTTGCACCGAAGCGCGCAGGACGAAGGGCCCTGTCGCGAGACGGTGATTTTCTTGCTCTTCCAACACTTGGCTTATGGAGACTTCGGCCAGCTCGATGGCGGATGACGGCCGCCCGGCTTTGACTGTGGCTGCGAATGCTCTTTGTTTTTTGTTACAGGCTTTGTGCGGTACGCCTGCCTGTGGCGTATCTGGTCAGGCTGTCTGCCCGCCCCGCGTGCCCGGCGTGAGCCAGACGAATGCGCTATGTAGTCTCCCTGAAGTTCCGATGGCTTATGTTTTTTATCGGGCCACACAATGAGATGACGGTCATCATCTGAGTTATATGACATGCATAATATAATGCGATGACGCGACAAGCGCAAAATCCAAATTTTTCAGATTTTTATAAATTCAAAGCGGCTTGCAAAAATATCACGTTTTTTGTGCGCTCCGTTGCTGCGCAGGCTCGCCGCATGAGCGGCGGCACGCAGTCGCGCTTAGCTCGAAAGGTTTGATAAAACTTCTGCGTGGCACTGAGATGAGTTGCGCTGATCCGCTTTAAGCACTCTACACTTAACTAAGTGTCCGAGCATAGCCTTCTATTTTGCCTTATTAAGCTTCAGACTCTGATCAACCTTAGTGTATTTTCCGCCAACTACATATTTTGACCCTTCAAGTTCAGGCGCGATCTTGGATGTGGAAAATATAATTTGATGCGGCACATCAGATTCTTCACATTTTTCAATAATTAGGCGCTGGAAATTCCAGGACCTTTCAGCCACCATCCCCTTATCCTCTATGTTGTCCATTAACATGAAGCGAGGTAAAGCAAATGCCTTGTCGCTCAATGAAGCTAAGAAAAGAGCAAACAAGAAGCTATTCTTAAGTATAACCATTCCACTTGCGCTCCCGACCCTATTTTTGTCCCCATCAATAGCCATCCAGTCCGCCGCAAAGCTGAAAGAAAAAGATTTAAAATCACCAAAATCGCTATGCTCTGGCAAATCCTTTCGAATTAGACCTTCAGTCAAGGTCGAAATTTTAGTGTAAGCAATTCGCTTCCTAGAATCTTGCGCATTTTCGGTGGCAGAAATTTGATTTTTTATTCCCGTAATTTGCTCATTTAATGCAGCCTTTCTTTTTGAAAGCGCATCTATCTCAGTCGCAAGATCATGTCGACGGCGAAGCTGGTGAAGCTCACTTTCGATAAAGCCGATTTTTCGATTTATCTCAGATAGCGCCACGTCAAAGCGAGTAGAATATTCAAGGCGGTTAATGTCTCCAGCCCTTTGAATAGACCTTAATTTAGCTCTCTGTGCAGAAATTTCGACCTCAACTTGCGCCAACTCACGCTGCCGCTCCGCTTGCAGAGCAAGCGACTCCGTTAACTGCATTTCTAAATCAAGCTTGACCGCGAGCGCACGCGTTTCGTCGCGCTCAGCGCGCACATCGCCGCCGCAAAGATAACACCCTTGGGCTGCTGCACTTTCTTCTTCAACACCTTCGCAATGGTGGCCTTTGACAGGGCCAAAACACGAAGGACAGAATTCAAAACGCACCGCTCCAAATGCCGAAAAGGTTGCACTAGCATCGTCAAAATCTATTATCGACTGCCCCAGATGGCTTATAAATAGATCGCTATCTTCTATTTCAAATGACAAGGTTTTGAGCCTGTCATCAAGTTCAGCGACTTTACGACGAACGACAGAATATTCCTTTGCTTGCTTTTTTAGCACCTCATCAATTTCCGCTGCTGCCGCTCGCTGCCCGGCACCCTCCAGCAATGTAGCCGCCTGAATAACAAGCCCTTCGCGCTCCGCGTTTTTCGCTTCAATAGCGCTCGTTATTTGCTCGATGAGAACCTTCTCTCCGTAACCGCTTGCGATGGAAACCACACCCTTCAATTGTGCGGAAACCTCATCGTGTTCCTTGGTAAGATTTCTTAGAAACAGTTGAAGGGCAAACAGATCGTATCCGCCAATTCCACAGAGCACGTGTCCGACAGCTTGGCGTATTTGCCAAGTATCAAAGGACTCCACCTGAAAAATTCTCTGAATTGGCGTTAGTTGATCTGAGTAAAGAACACGAAGCAATTGATGCATCGTCACGTTGCTCACACCATCCGATATTGCTTCGGGTATACCAATCGCTCGAAATAGTATTTGACTGAAGCTATAACCACTTCCCTCTGGCCTCCTGTACGGAAACGCTTCAAACTGACGGAAGTCGCCAGCTATTGCCTGATCATAAGAGCCAAAGAAAATCTGCATCGGCTGATTGTGAGCTGTGGTTACATCTCGCCGAATCGTAAGATATGAGCTTCTCGCTTGTATCTCGGCAACTACGAAGTCACCTTCCCTTACAACTTTCCGCCAATCAGTCAGATCACCACCGAGAGCGAAATATATAAAGTCAGCAATAGTACTTTTACCCGCCCCGTTGTCACCATGGATTATGTTGACGCCATCGTGGAATTTCTCATCATAGAGCGTATGCTTACCTCTATGAATAGAAAGGCGGCAGAGCTTTAACCGAGAAATCATGGAAGAATCGACCTTTTCGGTAGGCCAACACGCTTGTACAGGTTGTCCGTACCGCGCAGAGGGATTGCCGCGAATGGGCCAGTAAGAAAAGTTGTTAAACCGCCGTCAGTCTGGTTTCGAACCGCTGCGCGTTTGTACAAATCTTCGGGAACATTTTTGCGATCAATCTGAATAATTCCATTTTCAACTGATGTAGAAATCATGCCCTTGGCACGCAATTGGCCTAGTGCCGAGTTTTGATAGAGCCGTAGCTCTTGGAATACAGAAGGAATCCCTGGCAAATTTATGAAAATATCCTCCGCCTTCGGAATGCCTAGCTCTTTGAAGGTATTTAGTAGCGGCCGCGGCATGGAAATTCTATGTAGCAAACTTGGAAATAGGAGCATCATATCCATTACACGCAGGCGTTCAACTTCGATGTCTTTACCTTTGCTCGCTTCCGAAAGACGAACCAGCCTGAACGAGCAATGATACGCATCACGTGAAGAATGCCACGCCCGAAGATTAGCCATTGTCCCACCTCAGGTGACAGTTGCCCCCTAAGTAATACATAGCACTTTCGACTGTGGAGACGGATAACGTCTCCCCAACGGTAAAATGAGATTTCACCGTTTGATCAATTACCTGATCTTGAATTATCTGATCTACAGTTGACCTATCAACTCCCGAAGCAATCGCCGTCACTACAAACCGATTAAATCGAGTTTCGATATTTGACATTAGCCTAGCATACATTTGAACAGCAGCCGGCTGCGCAATATTCCTATTCAGGAGTTTGCTAAACGATTCCTTCTGCCTTTCAGCACGACTTACTTCACTAACGCGATCTCCCTTAATAAGCTTTTCAGACAAACTCTGGCGATCAGAGTTTGCTTGAGTAGTGAAGGCGGTGTAGGCATCATTGAGGTCTGTATCGATGGCGGCTTGGGCGCTATGACCGGCTTTTATCCCATCCAACGCATCTCTAAGAAAAGCAGATATGGAGACAAACAGTAACTTTTCTCTTGAGGAAATCTTACTTATAGAGACATGATCTTCATCTACAGCCGTGATATCGCATCCCAATATATTTGGGTTCGCGCTCACTTTATCGACCACAAGTGCAGCTTTGTATTTCTGCGTCTCATAATATCCAGATATAGGAATCTTTTTCTTCACCGCGTATCCAGAGAACCAAGAACCAAGGTCTAGAAGCGGGTCTGAAGCATATTGCAGATTTTTAAGAGCCTTAGATGTAACCACGCCACCTATGGCATTTACAATGCTGGCCAGTTGGGCGCCTTGATGAGGTGTGGCGATAAACGCGATACCCTTTACGCAGTCACAGATCGTCCGCTTTTTGGCATTGGTTGCCCCCTCTGACGACCGGATAAGCTGTTTGACAATGAGCCCACCTAAGCTGTGGCAAATAAACACAACTGGTCTCTCAAATTTTTCTCTGCTTACCAACCTATCAAGCATCATGCTCGCTTGATCGTTTAGCGAAGCGCCGTCACCTTTTATCAAATCGATGAAGAGCGCAGAATTATATCCTATTGAATAGACGTTACACTCAGGGAAATCCGCAGCGATCCATGACGGCCAGAATTCATTGTTTGAGTGGGTCCAAGTGCCCGTTGCGTCTCCAGTTATCCCGTGGACGAACACAATATCCGCGATCGCATCAGCGTTCAGATTCTGCTGACCACCCGGTATAAAATTAAAGCAAGATTCGGCCATCCGCACCCCCAAGAGCTAACGGATATATTTTTTGACTATCATGTCAAGTGCATGCGCCACACCGGCAACCAGCGGTGGCAGGACTTGAAGGGTACGTAGATCTCGGGGGACAGGTTATCAATTGCCCCTACTTCCGCTCTGACTCCCTCAACAACCGCACCAGATCAGCCTTCCAGAACTTCGCCCACGTGTGCGTGCCGTGGCCTCGCGTGTCGGGCGAGGACGGAATAAGCCGGTAGGTCACGGTTTTCAGGCGCGGCAGGACCGTCTCGGGGATTTTCAGTTCCGGCGGGTTGATAAAGTCGTCGGCCGAGTTGATCCACATGGTCGGCGCGGTGATCTTTTCCAGGCCCGGCAGCGGATTATAGGTCCGCGACGAATCGAACTGATAGAGGAAGTCGTTGGCGTCGCGTGAGGCGATGTCCTTGGCGATGCGTTCGCGGACATTGGCTTCGGCGGCTGCGCGCGTCGGATACTGCGCCTGGAAATATTCCGGCGCGCTGCCGGCCATGACCGAAAGGGCCGCAGCCGTGCGCAGGCCCTGCACCGGCGGGGTCGTGTAATTACCGCCCTGCCAGGCCGGATCGGCGCGGATAGCATCCATGGCGACGACGCGCCACATGCGATTGCGGCCGGCGATTTCGACCGGCTGGCAGGCCATCGGCATCAGGGCGTCGGCAAAGTCTGGATGCGCTTCGGCCCAGACGAAGATGTGCATGCAGCCCATAGACGTGCCGAAGATCAGGCGCAGGCGCTCGATGCCGAAGGCTGTTTTAAGCATCTGCCGCTGGGCTTCGACCATGTCGGCATAGTCGTATTTCGGAAAGGCCATGCGCAGACCGTCGGATGGCTTGGACGAAGCGCCATGGCCGATATTGTCCGGCAGGATGATGAAATATTGCGTCACATCGAGCGGCTGACCCGGGCCATAAAGTTCGTCGGCGAACTGCGGCGCCAGGAACTGCGCACCGGACCCGCCCGTGCCGTGCAGGATCATGACGGAATTGGTGATGCGGCCTGAGGCATCGCGCTTCGGCGTGCCCAGCGTGCGGTAATGCATGCGCAGGTCGGGCAGGCTTTCGCCGGTGGCGAATGTGAAGTTGCGCAAGGTGACGTCGCCGTCCTTGACCTGCGGCGCGGCGGCGGCGCTCAGCGGTGTGGCCATCGCCAGCAGGGCCGCCATAAGGCTCAGGCACGATTTCGGGTTCATGGGGCGCCTCAATGAAATATGTGCGACGGACTTTTCTGCGTTATACGTATATCGTATACAGAATGTTGGCCAGCGAAAAACAAGAGGTGATGCGATGACACGTGCGGTTCGGGTTTCGGTGCTTCTGGGTCTTGTGTGCAGCGTATCGATTCTGCCGGTCATGGCGTCGGCGCAGACCGTGCCGGTTTCCCCGCCCGCCGTCCAGGCCGGCGTGTCGGCCGACGCCAACCTGAAAGCGCTTTATGAAGCCGAATGGGCGTGGCGCCAGGCCGAGTTCGGCCGCTCAATCCCGGGCCGGGGCGCCGACGGCCCGACCTTGCCGAGCGTGACGCCCGAAACCTATGCCCGCCGGCTGGCCTATTGGGACAAGGCGCTGAAGATGCTGGACCAGATCCCGGTCGATCAGCTGTCGCACGACGAACGCATTAATGCCGAGGTCTTCCGCGCCTCGCTCACCACCCAGGCCAACAATATCCGCTTCAAGACCTATGAGGCACCGTTCAATTCCGACAGCTTCTTCTGGACCTTCAATCCGCGCACGCCCTATCGCACGGCCGAGGAGTACCGCAACTATCTGGGCCGCCTGCGCGACATCCGGCGCTATTTCGCCGAGCAGACGGTCAATATGAAGGCCGGCCTCAAGCGCGGCTATACCGTGCCCTATGTGTCGACCGTCGGCCGCGACAAGACGATGGAGCCCTACACAAAGGCGGACGAGACCAACCCCTTCTACGACGCCTTTGCCCAGATGCCGGAGACCATTCCGGCCGACGAGGCCGCCGCCTTGAAGGCCGAGGCCAGGACCGTCATCCGCGACGTGGTGGCGCCGGAATACACCAGGCTCCTGACCTTCTTCCGCACCGAATACCAGCCCAGGGCGCGGCGCGATTTCGCCGCCTGGTCGCTGCCGAACGGCAAGGCCTTCTATAAGGCGCGCATCCAGGAATTCGTCACGCTCGACATGACGCCCGAGGAGATCCACCAACTGGGCCTCAAGGAAGTGACCCGCATTCGCGCCGACATGGAAAAGACCATGCGCGACTCCGGCTTCAAGGGTACGTTCGCCGAATTCCTCGTCTTCATGCGCACCGATCCGCAATTCTACGCCAAGACACCGCGCGAACTGCTGTCCTATTCGGCCTATGTCTCGAAGAAGGCCGACGGCAAGCTCAAGGACTTCTTCGCCGTCCTGCCGCGCTATCGCCATGCCATCCTGCCGGTGCCGGACGCGGTGGCGCCGATCTACACGTCGGGGCGCGGCGGGCTCGATTCCTGCCTGATGAACACCTATGCGCTGGAGTCGCGGCCGCTGTACAACCTGCCGGCCCTGACCCTGCATGAGTGTACGCCGGGCCATTCCTATCAGGCCGCCGCCGCCCTGGAAGCCCCGCCACGGCCGGAATTCCGCCGCTATACCGGCTTTTCCGGCTATGGCGAAGGCTGGGGGTTGTACACCGAATGGCTAGGTACCAAGATGGGCATCTATGAGACGCCGTACGAAGAATTCGGCCGCCAGACATTCGAGATGTGGCGTGCGGCAAGGCTGGCCATCGACACCGGCCTGCACACCCAGGGCTGGACGCGCCAGCAGGCCATCGACTACCTGAAGGACAATACGGCGCTGGCGCAGCTCGATATTGAAAACGAGGTCGACCGCTATATCGCCTGGCCAGGCCAGGCCCTGGCCTACAAGATCGGCGAGTTGAAGATGCGCGAGATGCGTAGCCTGGCAGAAAAGGAACTGGGCGCTGACTTCGACCAGCGCACCTTCCACGACACGATCCTGAACATGGGCTCGGTGCCGCTGACGACGTTCGAACGCGAAATGCGCGGCTATGTCGACGCGGAAAAGACGCGCGTTGCGAAGAAGGTTACGCCGAACGCAGGCAACTGACTATATCAGACGACCCGGCGCTTCCGGCGAAGTGTGATGCACTTCAACCTCATCCGCACGCGTGGCAATCGACCGCTCAAGGCGCGCGATGATCGTCTGACGGGCGTTTTCGGTAATGTGCTTCTGCGCTTCGGATGACTTGACCGCGCGCGCCATGACGACGGCGCCGGCCAGTTCGCTTAAGAGCACCACGGCTTGCGTATAGGCCTCATCGGGGCCAAGGCCCATCATTTCGAACTGCCCGCCGATCAGCGCCTGCAAACGGCCAAGCCCCGCTTCGAACCGGCGTCGCGCCGATGCGCCCAGCCGCGCCACATCGCCGCCGCATGCCGGCACCGGACAGCCCTGCCCCGGCCGGTTGACGTGCGGCATCGACAGATAGTGCTCGATATAGGCCATCAGCGCCTGATGCGGCGCAAGCCCACGCGTCCGCAGCGCGAAACGCTCGCACGTCTTGTCAAACATCACCTCGATGGCTTGTTCGATCAGGTCGTCCTTGGATTCAAAGTGCGCATAGAAGCCGCCGTGGGTCAGCCCCTGGCGCTTCATCAGCGTGGCGACCGACAGACCGTCAGGGCCGCTTTCGCGCAAAAACATCGCGGCCTCGGTCAGAAGCCGGACGCGCGTGCGCTGCTTATGGTCTGTTCCGTACCGCAAATGACCTTCCCGGATGATCTGCCCGCGTTAACGAGTCTAAGCCAAGTGACGCCAAAGGTCCATGGGGCAGGCCTCCGGATAAGGCACGGTAAAATATCACTTCTTTCAGACCGAAGCGCCCTGGGCATGGTTAAGATGGCGGCCCTGTTTATTAACAAGGTCCTTTCACGATTAGGAAATTGCAAGGTCCTATTAATGGGTGACGTTAGGAAACCTCGGGCTGGGGGTTATCATGTTTCGTTCCGGGTACGGATCTTTGCGTTCATTTGCGTCCAACAGGTCAGGCAGCGTATCGACCCTGTTCGCGTTCAGCATGCCGCTGGTCATCGCGGGTGCCGCCTTCGGCGTCGAAATCGGCGTCTGGTATTACGACGACATGCGGCTGCAGCAGATCGCCGATACCGCCGCCTTCGCCGCAGGGATCGAGCAGCGCGCCGGCCAGGACAGCATCGTCATGCTGTCGGCGGCCCGGATCGTGGCCAACGAAAATGGCTTCGACGCCGGGCGGGACACCTTGGTCCTCAACAGCCCGCCGACCTCAGGCACGCATCAGAACGACCATTCCGCGGAAATCCTGCTGACGCGGACGGAGCCGCGCTATTTTACCCAGCTGTTCGACAGCAGCCCGGTCGTCGTCAAGGCGCGGGCCGTGGCGACCTATACGACGGCGGCCAATGCCTGCATCATCGCGCTCGACCCCAGCGCCGCCCAGGCCGCCTATTTCTCGGGCAGCTCAACCATCACCCTGGTCGGCTGCAACGTCATGTCGAATTCGATTTCTGGCCAGTCGATCTATACCCAGGGCGCCACCAGGCTGACGGTACCGTGCCTGATGGCCACGGGCGACGTCGCGCTCAACGCGCCGGTCAGCCTGACCGGGTGCGAGGCGGCCATGACGCAGCTGCCGCCGGTCGCCGACCCTTTTCGTAACGTCCCGGAACCGGCCTCCACCGGCAACTGCAACAATTCCAACGGCAACACGCTGCAGCCGGGCCGCTACTGCAACGGGCTGAGCATTAATGGCTCCGTCACATTCAAGCCCGGCACCTACATCATCGAAGGCGGCACCTTCAAGGCCAACGGCAATGCGGCGCTGACGGGCTCAGGCGTGACTTTCGTGCTCAAGAACAATGCGCAGATCGCCTTCAACGGCAATGCCACGCTGAACCTGTCCCCGCCGACCAGCGGGACCTATGCCGGCATGCTGTTCTTCGGCAGCCGCGCCAACGCCGCCAATACGGCGATCACCCTCAACGGCAATGCGGCCTCGGTCATGACCGGCGCCGTCTACTTTCCCAACCAGGTCGTATCCTACATCGGCAATTTCCAGGGCGCCAACGGCTGCACGCAACTGGTCGCGCGCATGGTCGAATGGAGCGGCAATTCAAACCTGGCCGCCGATTGCAGCGCACACGGCATGAACCCTATCCCCGTCGGCGGGGTGGTTAAACTCGCGGAGTGACAAGATGAAAAACGCAAAGACACCGGCACCGGTCTCCTTCCGTCGCGCGATCGCCGACTTCCGACGAGACCGCAATGGCGCCGCCCTGGTCGAATTCGCCATCATCGCGCCCCTGCTGCTGGCGACCTTGGCGGGCATCAGCGACGGCGCCAGCTTTCTGCTGCGCAACAACGCCATGCATTCGGGCCTGAGCAGCAGCGCCCAGTACATCATGAGCGGCGGCTCGGACCTGTCGACCGCGCGCCAGATCGGCCTGTCTTCGTGGGCGGGACGGTCGGAGCAGGGCACCGTCACGACCAGCAAGGACTGTTTCTGCGCGGCGGCGCCCGCGACCTGTTCGACGCTGTGCGGTGACCAGAGCGTGCCCCTGGCCTATGTCAAGATCGCCGCCACCGACACCTATGACGGCTGGTTCGGTGACACCACGCTTCACGCCGAACAGGATGTCCGCATCAGATGAGGCGTTTATTGCGGCGTCTGACGCGGAACAGGCGCGGCGCGACGGCGCTGGAATTCGCCATCGTCGCGCCCGTCTTCATTGCCATGGTATTCGGCGTATTCAATCTCGGCTACGCGCTCTATTGCGGCGCGGCCGTCCGCCACGCCATCCAGGAATCGTCGCGTCTGCTGATGTTCGATCCCAACACTACCGCCAGTACGTTCAAAACGGCGGTCGTATCGAAGCTGGTCAATGTGCCGGTCACGAACCTGCGCATCGCCATTACGGATGAAACAGTGACGCAGACGCAGCACCTCAAGCGCGTCACCTGGACCTACAACTATATGGTCTATGCGCCCTTCATCACGTCCAAGGCGTTCGAAATGGGCTCAAGCGTCACCGTGCCAACGCTGGCTGCCCCCTAACCGAAAAGGAAGGCCGTGGTGCCGTAGGCGATCTTGCGCAGCTCGTCTCGGCCGGCGCCGGCGCGCGCGCGCACCAAAAGATTCGACGTCAGGCCGCTGATCATCTGGGTCAGGACCATGGGATCGGCGTCGGTGCGCAAAAAGCCCTTGTCGCGGGCCTTGGTGAAGAAGGCCTCGAACCGGCGGTCGAAGCTCTCGATAGTGCCCTGCAGCATTTCCAGGATCGATTCGTGCTGCGGCGCCTCATTGAGCGCCGTGCACATGAAGGCACAGCCGAGTGGATGTTCGCGCTCGCCCGTATAGGCGCCGATCACCACGTCGAAATAGCGGTTGATGATGTCGCGCAGACAGGTGCAGGTGCCGTCGCAGGTCAGGACATTGTCCAGCTGCGCCTTGATGCCATCCTGGTAACGCTCCATGGCCTTGATATAGAGGGCCTGCTTATCGCCGAAGGCTGCCGCCAGACTGGGACGGCTGACGCCGGTGGCCAGCGCGATATCGTCAAGCGAAGTAGCGGCAAAGCCGCGCTCCCAGAACATTTTCAGCACTTTTTCCAGCACGGCGTCCGGATCGAAGGCGCGCGGCCGGCCCCGGCGCTTGCCGGAACAGGCAGCAGGATCCATGGCATGGCCGGGACAGATTTCATGGCTGTCGAACTTCAGGTCGGCCTTGGCGTGATACATGGCATTTCCTACGCGCCTGCTACGCACCGCAGGCTGGTGACACTTTCTGGCAGGAAGTCAGCTATCCTGTCCTTGTTATCATCAGAGTAGCGCCGTTCATGGCGCATGAAAAGTCTGCTTTTTGCGGACCGCCGAAGGCTACGCGAATACCGATAATCTTTGGCACGCAATTGATCCGAAAACCGGGTCGCCATTTTCGGATTGCGCGCCGTCCTGACAGTTTAGCAGATTTATTTGCGATGTCGCATAAAAATGTGTTTACAAAACGTCAGGCGGCGATTATTTATTTGCGAGTTCGCACTAAATAGGGCCTCGCGGCAGAACCGCAAGGCCCGTCAGTTCCGCGTACCCTTTCTCCCCGAAGGAATGCTGTCATGCTGCCCACCGAAATCCTCGCGTCCGTCCATCGGGCGCGCCGTCAAACCCTGCTCGCTTTCGCCGCCGTCTCCGTGATCGGCGCCGGCGCGATCGCCACCATCGCTTTTGCCCCCAAGGCCGAAAGCCAGGCTGCCGCCCAGGCCGTGCCGGTCTCGGTCGCCACCGTCTCCGAACAGAATGTCGAAAGCTGGACGGACTTTTCCGGCCACCTGGAAGCCGTCGAGCGCGTCGAAATCCGCCCGCGCGTCGCCGGCGCCGTGAAAGCCATCCACTTCCGCGAAGGGGCCCTGGTGCACACTGGCGATCTGCTGGTGACCATCGATCCGGCGCCGTACCTGGCCGAAGTCAACCGCGCCAAGGCCAGTGTGTCTTCAGCCGAAGCCCGCCTGACGCTCGCCCGTTCCAATCAGGAACGCGCCCAGCGCCTGTGGGACGACCAGGCCATTTCCCGCGCCGATGTCGAAGCCCGCGACAATGAGCTGAAGGCCGCCCAGGCGCAGCTTGAAGCCGCCCGCGCCGAGCTTCAGATCAGCAATCTGAACCTCAGCTACACCCAGGTCCGCGCTCCGGTCTCCGGCCGCGTCGGCCGCATCGAAGTGACCGTCGGCAACCTCGTCGCTTCGGGCCCGCAGGCCCAGACCCTGACGACGCTTGTCTCGGTCAGCCCGATCTATGCCAGCTTCGACGCCGATGAGGCCATCGTCAACCAGACGCTGGAAGACTTGCGCGTCGCCAATCGCGCCCAGATCGACCAGATCCCGGTCAAGCTGGAAACCGGCACGCCGGGGGAGGCGCCGATCGAAGGCAAGCTTCAGTTGATCGACAACCAGTTCGACAATGGCTCGGGGACTTTGAAAGCCCGCGCCGTGTTTTCGAACGCCGATGGCAAGCTGATCCCTGGCCAGTTCGTTCGCGTCCATATGGGCGCGGCGGTGACCAAGCCGGCGCTCTTGGTATCGGAACTGGCCATCGGCACCGACCAGGACAAGCGTTTCGTTTACGTCGTCGGGACCGACAAAAAGGTCTCGTACCGCGAGGTCACCTTAGGCGCGCCGGTCGGCAATCTCCGTGTCGTCAAGTCTGGCCTGAAAGCCGGCGAACACGTCGTCGTCGATGGCGTCCAGAAGGTCGGTCCGGGGACGGTTGTCACCGCCCAGGCCGTGCCGATGGACAAGATCGCCGCACCGAACGCCTGAGTTAGATTAGCCCCCACCACCATGCCGTTCCACGGCATGGTCCCCCTCCCCATTCGCTTCATCGCGTTGAACGCCCGAGGCGCTCTTGGGGAGGAATAAGAAAAGAGCCCCCTTAAACCTATACCTCCCCACTTGTGGGGAGGGGGACCATCTGCGGAGCAGATGGTGGTGGGGGCCTCTTGCCTGAAACACACCCCAAATCCCACGCCCAACCACCGAGGGCTATCATGAACCTCTCCAAATTCTTCATCGACCGGCCGATCTTCGCAGGAGTCCTGTCGCTGCTCATCCTGATCGCGGGCCTCCTGTCGCTCCGCGTTCTCCCCTTGTCGGAATATCCGGAAGTCGTGCCGCCGCAGGTCGTCGTGCGCGCCGTCTATCCCGGCGCCAACCCGGCCGTCATCGCCGAAACCGTCGCCGCCCCCATCGAAGAAGCAGTCAACGGCGTCGAAAACATGCTCTACATGTCGTCGCAAACGACGACCGACGGCGTGATGACCCTGACCGTCACCTTCAAGCTGGGCACCAATCCGGACCTGGCGCAACAGATGGTCCAGAACCGCGTCAGCCAGGCCGAAGCCCGCCTGCCGTCCGACGTGCGCGCGCTCGGTATCGTCACGCAGAAGAACCAAACCTCGCTGCCGCTGGTCATCCACCTGATTTCGCCGAACGGCCGCTACGACGCGACGTACTTGCGCAACTACGCCATGCTGAACGTCAAGGACCGCCTCCAGGCCGTCAAGGGTGTCGCGCCGATCCAGATGTTCGGCGGCGGCGACTACGCCATGCGCGTCTGGCTCGATCCGCAAAAGGTCGCCGCCCGCGGCCTGTCGGCCGGTGACGTCACCGAAGCCATCCGTTCCGAAAACGTCCAGGCCGCGGCCGGCATCATCGGCGGTTCGCCCGCCCTGCCCGGCCAGGCCCTGCAGCTGTCGGTCAATGCGCAAGGCCGCCTGAAGTCCGAAGAAGACTTCCGCAACATCATCGTCAAGACCGGCGCCGACGGCTCCGTCACCCGCCTTGGCGACATCTCGCGCGTCGAGATGGGGGCATCGGACTATTCGCTGCGCTCGCTGCTCGACAACAAGCAGGCCGTCGCGATTCCGATCTTTGAAAATCCCGGCGCCAACTCGCTGCAGATGGCCAAGGAACTCAAGGCCATCATGGCCGACCTGAAAAAGTCCATGCCGGAAGACGTCGACTACCGCGTCGTCTACGACACCACCGAATACGTCCAGGAATCGATCGATTCGGTCATCCACACCCTGCTCGAAGCCATCCTGCTGGTCGTGCTGGTCGTCATCCTGTTCCTGCAGACCTGGCGGGCGTCGATCATCCCGCTGCTGGCCGTGCCCGTCTCGGTCATCGGCACCTTCGCCGTCATGCACCTCTTCGGCTTTACCATCAACGCCCTGACCCTGTTCGGCCTGGTGCTGGCTATCGGCATCGTTGTCGATGACGCCATCGTCGTCGTCGAAAACGTCGAGCGCAATATCGAAGCCGGCAAGACGCCTAGAGAGGCCACCTATCAGGCCATGCGCGAAGTCTCCGGGCCGATCATTGCCATCGCATTGGTGCTGGTCGCGGTCTTCGTGCCGCTGGCCTTCATCACCGGCCTGTCGGGCCAGTTCTACCGCCAGTTCTCGCTTACCATCGCCATTTCGACAGTCATCTCGGCGGTCAACTCCCTGACCCTGTCGCCTGCGCTCGCCGCGTTGCTGCTCAAGGATCACCGCACCCCCAAGGATGGCCTGACGCGCTTCATGGACAAGTGGCTGGGCGGTTTCTTCGGCTGGTTCAACAAGATGTTCCACCGCGGGTCCGACCGCTATGCCAACAGCCTTGGCGGCGTCGTCAAGCGCAAGGGCCTGATGCTAGGTCTTTACGGTGGCCTGGCCGCCCTGGCCTTCGTCATGTTCAATGTCGTCCCCGGCGGCTTCATTCCGCAGCAGGACAAGGCCTATCTGGTCGGTATGATCCAGTTGCCCGAAGGCGCCACGCTCGATCGCACCGAGGCCCTGAGCCGCAAGGTCGGCGAAATCGCCCTCAAGCAACCGGGTGTCGCCCACGCCATCCAGTTCCCCGGCCTGTCGATCAACGGCTTCACCACGTCCTCATCCAGCGCCGTCGTCTTTCTGTCGCTGAAGTCCTTCCACGACCGCCACGGTCCGGCCGAAAGCGCCGGCGCCATTGCCGGCGCCCTGAACCAGCAGTTTGCCGGCATCAAGGGGGCCAATGTCATCGTTTTTCCCCCGCCGCCCCTGATGGGGCTGGGCCAGACCGGTGGTTTCAAGCTTCAGCTCGAAGACCGCGCCGGCCTCGGTTACGCCGAGCTCGACAAGGCCACCAAGGCCATGGTCGCCAAGGCCTACCAGACCAAGGAACTGGCCGGCGTGTTCAGCGGCTTCCAGATCAATACGCCGCAGATCTATGCCGACATCGACCGCACCCGCGCGCGTCAGCTGGGCGTCAGCGTCAATGACATCTTCACCACCATGCAGGTCTATCTCGGCTCGCAATACGTCAACGACTTCAACCGCTTCGGCCGCACCTACTCGGTCCGTGTCCAGGCCGACGCCGCCTATCGCGCCCAGCCGGAAGACATCGGCAACCTGAAGGTCCGCTCGAACACCGGCGAGATGATCCCGCTGTCGGCGGTGCTCAAGGTCGACCCCAGCTTCGGCCCGGTCACGGCCAGCCGCTACAACTCCTACCTGTCGGCCGATATTTCGGGCGGCCCGGCCCCCGGCTATTCCTCAGGCCAGGCCGAAGCCGCGATCACCAAGATCGCCGCCGAAGTCCTGCCGCAGGGCATCGCCTTCGAATGGACCGACCTGACCTATCAGCAGATTCTGGCCGGTGACTCATCGACCCTGATCTTCGTCCTGGTCATCCTGCTCGTCTTCCTGGTGCTGGCCGCCCAGTACGAAAGCGTCGTCCTGCCGGCCGCCATCATCCTGATCGTGCCCATGGGTCTGCTGTCCGCCATGATCGGTGTTTTCCTGAGCCAAGGCGACAACAACATCTTCACCCAGATCGGCCTGTTCGTCCTGGTGGGGCTGTCGGCCAAGAACGCCATCCTGATCGTGGAATTCGCCCGCGAGCTGGAGCTGGCCGGATTGCCGCCCGTCAAGGCCGCCATTGAGGCGTCGCGCCTTCGCCTGCGCCCGATCCTGATGACGTCGATCGCCTTCATCATGGGCGTGCTGCCGCTGGTCACCAGCCAGGGCGCGGGCGCCGAAATGCGCCGGGCCATGGGCGTGGCCGTCTTCGCCGGCATGATCGGCGCGACCCTGCTGGGCCTTTTCCTGACGCCCTTCTTCTACGTCCTGCTCCGCGCCATCAGCGGCAACAGGCCACTCAAGGCACACACCTCGACGCTTGGCTTCGACGACGCGCACCCTGCGCCGGCCCCGGCTGCCCAACGTCATACAGAGGAGGCATAAATGTCCCGCCAAATACGTAACAAGATAATTACCCTTAGCCTGGCAGCCGCATTGTTGAGCGGCTGCGCCTCCGCCCCGCTGGAAAACGCTGCGATCAACACGCCTGCCGCCTTCAAGGGCCAGGCGGCGGCGGGCCAGGCCGCCCCGGTCCAGCAGGCCGGCGCCTGGTGGCTGGTCTTTTCCGACCCCATCCTGGCCGAACTTGAAGCCAAGGCAGCCAGCAACAATGGCGATATCCGCATCGCCGCAGCGCGTCTCACCCAGGCCCGCGCGCTGCTGAAATCCGCCCGGGCCGACCTGTGGCCTCAGGCGGGCGCGGGCCTGACCGCCGCGCGCAGCACAGCGCAGCAACCCTACCCCAAGGCGGCCAATGCCTATGACCTCGGTCTCGATCTCAGCTACGAGGTCGATGTCTTCGGCCGGCTGTCCAAGGCCTCGCAAGCCGCCAAGCTCGATGCCGATGCCGCGGAAGCGCTGCGCAACGACACACAGCTCCTGATCCAGTCACGCGTGGCGCAGACCTACTTCGCCCTGCGCGCGCTCGATGAGGATCGCGCCATTGTTGCCGACACGCTGGAAGCCTATCGCGCCAGTCTGAAAGTGACACAGCGCCGCTATGAGGAAGGCGATGTCGCGCAGCTTGATGTCGCCCGCCTTGAGACCGAAGTCGCCCGCACCCAGTCCGAGGCCTACGCCCTGGACCAGCAACGCGCCAACCTGACCAACGCCCTGGCTGTGCTGGTCGGCGAACCGGCGACGACGTTCGAACTGGCATCATCGACCTGGAGCACCCAGCCATGGGCCGGCGCTGTACCGGTCATTCCGGCGGGCGTGCCGTCCGACGTGCTGCAACGCCGGCCGGACGTCATCGCGGCGGAGGCCTCGCTTCATGCTGCGCAAAAACGCGTCGGCGTGGCGCGCGCCGCCTGGTTCCCGACGCTCACACTGACGGCATCCGGCGGCTATGCCTCGGGTGATCTCGACACCCTGTTCGACAAGGGCATGGAGGGCTGGTCGCTGGCGGCCATCCTGTCACAGGCCGTGTTCGATGGCGGCCGCCGCAATGCCGGCATCGATTACGCCAAAGGCGGGCTGGACGGCGCCTTTGCCGGCTATCAGCAGCAGGTGCTCGTGGCCTTCCAGGACGTCGAAAACCAGCTGTCCGACCTCACCTACCTGCAACAGCAACAGGGCGCCGAAGCCCAGGCTGTCGACGCAGCGACGCGGGCCCTGGCCCAGTCGCAGTCGCGTTACAAGAACGGCCAGTCGTCGCAGTTGGAGGTGCTGGATGCCCAGCGCCAGCAGCTGGCGATCCGGCGGCAGGCCTTAAGGGTCCGCGCGGCGCAGTATCAGTCCACGGTGGGCCTGATCCGCGCCCTGGGCGGAGGATGGCAGGGCTAAACGCGCTTTTCGTAAAAAGCACGACCCCGCCGTCGCGGGCTGGAGGCCTCCCGGCAACTCCAGCCCGTTTTTTTGTGTCGGTATCTGTTCGCCGCTCTGGCGGATCTTGCCGGGGCCGCGTCTCAGAATGTTTTGCGTCGTACCGGCGCAGGACATTTATGTTTTTGGTCAAACCAATGGATCGGGAAACCGCTATCAAATCGGCCAGACAGCAGACGTTTTATTCGTAAAATTTGCCTGAGACGTGCCATTTTACTTCTAAAATTCGCACGATTAACCTGCGTCGCCGCATGGCAGATGACAACGCCGGACATTGCAAGGCCAACCGTGTGCCTTTTCTGCATCTCAAATGACATTGTTGTGCCAAATGGTCAGACCATGTTGACATGAAAAGTCTGACTACTTACGATGTGACCGGTAACAAGCTGCGACCTAAACGCAGCGCTGGGAAACAAAAGGGAATTACCATCGTGTTAGCGACATCGCCGCGCATACGCGCGCTCAAGACAGCCCTGCTGTCCGCAACCATCCTGACGTCAGCCGTGGCAGGGACCGCCATGGCCCAGGACACCGCGCCGGCGCCCGCCGGCAGCGACACCGAAGTCGTCGTCGTCACCGGCTATCGCGGCTCGCTGCAGAACTCGGCCATTGCCAAGAAACGCGCCGTGGGTTTCGAAGACTCGATCTTCTCGGAAGACATGGGCAAGTTCCCGGACACCAACCTGGCCGAATCGTTCAACCGCATCCCGGGCATCACCATCGCCCGCGAAATCACCGGTGAAGGCACGACCATCGCCATCCGTGGCCTGGGTTCCAGCTTCACGCGCATCATGCTGAACGGCGCGGCGGTGGCCACGGGATCGACCGGCGACGTCAACACCAACAACTCCAACCGCGAAGTCGACCTCGACATCTTCCCGCCGGAACTGTTCAGCTCGCTAACCGTCTACAAGTCGGCCAAGGCGTCCCTTCTGGAAGGCGGCGCCTCCGGCGCGGTCAACATGCGTCAGGCGCGTCCGTTCGACTTCAGCGGCGACCGCATCATGTATTCCGCCGAAGCCAACAAGAATTCGCTGGCTGACGAAGGCGGCTACAAGGCCTCGTTCCTGATCTCCAAGAAGTTCGGTGATTTTGGCGTTCTCGCCGGCGTGTCGCACCAGCATACCGTCATTGCGGCCGAGGGCTGGGAATCGGTCGGCTGGACCAATGCCGGCCTGTCGGCCGCGCAAAACCCGGCGGCGAACCGCAACAATACCGGCGGCGGCAACTGGACCATTCCGGCCACGGTGCCCGCCGGCGCGGGTAACGGTCTGACCACGGGCGCCACCATCGACCAGGCGCTCCTTCTGTCGCTGAACCCAGGCCTGACGATCCAGCAGATCGACAACGCCCTGATCCCACGCCTGGCGCGTCCGATGCACTATTACGGCACACGCGACCGGACCAGCGCTGTGCTCAGCTTCGAATACCGTCCATCCGACACCCTGCGGTTCTGGGTGGACAGCATGATCGCCCAAAAGGAAAACGATCAGGAACGCACCGACATCAACCTGATCGGCCGCAGCGGCTCGCCCATTCCGATCAATATGAAGGTTGACCGCTCGGACTGCTCGAACGGCTGTGTCGTGACCGAAGCCACCTTCGCCAATGCCCAGTACTTCCTGGAATATCGCCCATGGCTGGAAAAGGCGAAGTTCGCCTCGATCAATCCCGGCTTTGCCTGGCAGATCAAGGACGACCTGAAGCTGACCGTCGATGCCAACTACACGATCGGCACCTTCCGCCGCGACTCGCCGACCGTTCTGGTCGTGACGAAGCCCAATTCCGGCCTGACGGTCACCTACAAGAACAACCTCGTCGATGCGCCGACGACGACGTCGACCGTCGATCTCAACGATCCGTCCAACTACCAATGGAACGGCGGCCGCCTGAACATGCAGTCGGAAACGCGCCAGACCGAAACGCGCGGCCTGCACGCCGACCTGACCTGGGGCACGTCGGAATTCAACATCCAGTTCGGCCTGGCCTATGACGACACGTCGCGCAAGATTCTGCCGTTCGACAATACCACGCCGTGGTCGAACCTGGCCTGCGGCAATAACCCAACGGTCAATATCGGCGGCACGCCCTGCCGCGGCGACGTGATCGTCGGCACGGCCGCCGCCGTCAACGCCGCCAACTCGGCCTATTCCGCCTATCCGGGCTATGGTACGGGCTATACGGCCGGCGCCACGGGCACGATCAATTACCAGGGCTCCGCCATCCCGCAATCGGCCCTGGCCAGCTATCTGATGCCCGGTCCCTACGGCTACATCACGGTCGACTGGGACAGGTTCACCGACGTCACCAAGTACTATCAGTTCCTGGACGAAGCACCGCCGGCCGGTGGCTCGAACATCTCGTCGCCGCGTTCCTACCTGCGTGAGAAGGTCGAGGGCGCCTATATCCAGGTCAATGGCGACAAGGACATCGTCGGCCACCGCCTGCGCTACGACTTCGGTATCCGCGCCGTCACGACGACGCAGATCATCGGCGGCCAGAGCTCGTTCGCCGATCCGCGCAACACCTCGGCAACGACGCCCGCCGACGGTGGCCGCTATCCGAACCTGGTGGTCTTCAGCTACACTAACACAAAGTACAAGAACTACCTGCCCTCGGCCAACTTCGCCCTGAACGTGACCGACAAGCTGATTACGCGTCTGGCGGCTTCGACGACCATGACGCGCCCGAACCCCAGCAACATGCTGCCGGGCCTGGGCTTCGGCGACCCGTCGGCCTTCCAGGGCACGCTAGGCAACCCGTCCCTGACGCCGTATATCTCCAAGAACCTCGACTTCGGTCTGGAATACTATACGGGCAAGGAAGGCTATGTCGCCCTGACCGCCTTCAACAAGAAGGTCGACGGCTTCACGACCCAGCTGAACACCACCTATCCTTTCTCGTACCTGGCCAATTTCGGCGTTACCTATGAGACGCTGGGCGCCACCCAGAAAACGGCGATCGACCTGCGCGGCGGCCCCGTCGGCGCAACGGTTTCGCTGGCCCAGCAGGTCAATGTCGAAGGTCTTCTGGATATCAAGGGCCTCGAATTCTCGTGGGTCCAGCCGCTCGATCAGTGGTGGGACAGGCTGGAAGGCTTCGGCTTCAGCACCAACTACACCAAGATCGACCAGGAAGGCACAGGCGCCGCTCCGGCCATTGCCCTTGGGGTGCCGGAAGTCACCTGGAACTTCACAGGCTTCTATGAGCGCAACGGCTGGTCCATCCGCCTGTCCGACACCTACCGTGACGGTTCGCAGGCTTCCGGCACCAACCAGAACGGCATTCCAAACGCCGCCCTGTGGAACGAAAGCTACGAACAGATGGACCTGTCCGCCAGCGTCGACCTGAAGGAAGCCTTTAATTTCGGGCACGACATGTCGGTCAACCTGAACATCACCAACCTCAATGACGCCACGATGCGCCAGAACTTCCAGTTCGATAGCGCGCCGAACTGGTACTACAAGCCCGGCACGACCTACATGCTGGGTGTCCGCGGCAAGTTCTAGAGCGATACGGCGAAAAGTATAAGCGGTTTTCGCCTTAAATATCGCGACAAAACAAAAGCTTAGATCGGTATGATGTTTCCATTTAAAATCATACCGATCTAAAGCGATTCATTGTTCCTGAACGCCTCTCCCGAGGCTGTTCAGACAGGGCGCGCACCCGTGACGCCCGATCTCCCTGGGGTGGTGCATCTTGCGGTGCGCCGCCCTTTTTTTGAGACCTGCTCTATACAACGAAGGAGACCACCATGCGCTTCGCCAAACCGTCTGTTTTCGCGATCATGGCGGCGCTCATGCTCGCGTCCCCGGCGACCGCCGCCCCGCGCGAAAGACTGTCGATCAATGACGGCTGGCGCTTTACGATGGGCGATCCCGAAGGCACCGGCGACAAGCTGCTCTACGACATCCGGCCCGTGGTCGACAAAAGCGCCGACGGCAAGGAGGCCGACGCCCGCCCTGACGCCGCGGTCAAGGTCGATGCCGGGACGCAAACCGTCCTCAAGCCGTGGATCCTGCCGACCGCCAATCCGCTGATCAAGGACCCGGCCAAACGCCACCTCCGGCCGGCTGGGGATCCCGGCAGCGATGTCGCTTATGTTACCCCTGGTTTCGACGACAGCGCCTGGCGCAAGGTCACCCTGCCCCACGACTGGGCGATCGAAGGCCCGTTCCTGAAGGAAGGCCCCTATGGCGGCATGGGCCGTCTGAAGACCTGGGGACCGGTGTGGTATCGTAAAGTCCTCGACATTCCCGCCGCCGACAAGGGCAAGTCGGTTTTTCTCGATATCGACGGTGCCATGTCCTACGCCACGGTGTGGCTCAACGGCCGGCTGGTCGGCGGCTGGCCCTACGGCTATTCGTCGTGGCGCGTCGACCTGACGCCCTATCTCACCGTCGGCGGCAAGAACCAGCTGGCGATCCGCCTCGACAACCCGCCGGAGTCGGCGCGCTGGTATCCCGGCGCCGGGCTTTATCGCAATGTCTGGCTGACCAAGGCGAACCCCGTTCATATTGCGCAATGGGGCACCTTCGTCACCACGCCGGAGGTTTCGAAGACCTCGGCGACCGTGGCGCTCGACGTCGCCATCGACAATGACAGCGCCGCCGACACCGAGGTCAGCGTCGCGACGAAACTCTACGTCCTTAATGCCGATGGCAGCCGCAGCAAAACGATCGCCGCCAGCATCGCGTCGGCCACAGCGCGCGTCCCTGCCAAGGGCAAGGCGCACCTGAAGGGCACGACGGCGCTCAGCAATCCGCGCCTGTGGGGGCCACCGCCGACGCAAACACCCAACCGCTATGTTGCGGTCACCACGGTGACCAGCAAGGGCAAGGTCATCGACAGCTATGAAACGCCGTTCGGCGTGCGCGAGGTGAAATTCGATCCCGACAAAGGCGTCTTCGTCAATGGCGAGCGCATCGAGCTGAAGGGCGTCAACAATCACCATGATCTCGGGTCTCTGGGCGCAGCATTTAACGTCCGGGCGGCCGAGCGCCAACTGGAAATGCTGCAGGAAATGGGCGCAAACAGTCTGCGCATGAGCCACAATCCGCCGGCGCCGGAATTGCTGGAACTCACGGATAAGATGGGCATTCTGGTCATCGACGAGGTCTTCGATTCGTGGGAGCGCAAGAAGACGCCGCTCGATTTCCACCTCGTCTTCCCCGACTGGCACGAGCCAGACCTGCGCGCCATGTTGCGCCGCGACCGCAATAATCCGTCGGTCATCCTGTGGAGCGTCGGCAA
Source organism: Asticcacaulis solisilvae (assembly GCF_017875235.1). Classification (GTDB taxonomy): domain Bacteria; phylum Pseudomonadota; class Alphaproteobacteria; order Caulobacterales; family Caulobacteraceae; genus Asticcacaulis; species Asticcacaulis solisilvae_A. The sequence goes on from NZ_JAGGMI010000004.1 coordinate 272,914, forward strand.
CGAGGTCGGCGAGCAATATACCGGGCAGGAGGGCGCCGCCATCGGGCGTAAACTGGTCGAGATTGTGCGCGAAGAAGACCCCACGCGGCCGGCGACCAACGCCATGAACTGGGCCCAGGCCGACATGCCCCTGCCGGCCGAGATGGACGTCATCAATCTCAACTACCAGGGCGCCGGCATCCGCACCCTGCCCGGCAAGTTCCCGGCTTTCCGCCAGAAGCATCCGGACAAGGTCATCATCACCAGCGAAAGCGCCTCGGCCCTGTCGAGTCGCGGCGAATACCAGTTCCCGGTGCCGGGCGTGTATAGCGCCGCCGTTCGCCCCGGTGTCGGCGGCGATCCCAAGACCAAGCAGGTCAGCGCCTATGAGCTGTTCGCCGCCGACTTCGGCACATCGGCCGACCGGTCGTGGTCAGCGCAGGATCAACACCCGTATGTTGCCGGGGAATTTGTCTGGACCGGCTTCGACTATATCGGCGAACCCACACCCTATTACGACGCCCGCAGCTCCTATTCCGGCATTATCGACCTGGCCGGCTTCAAGAAGGATCGCTTCTGGCTCTATCAGGCGCGCTGGAAGCCGGACGTGCCGATGGCGCATATCCTGCCGCACTGGACGTGGCCGGGCCGCGAAGGCGAGGTCACGCCCGTGCACGTCTTCACCTCAGGCGACGAGGCCGAACTGTTCGTCAATGGCGTCTCACAGGGCCGCAAAAAGAAAGCCCTTTACGAATACCGTCTGCGCTGGGACTTCGTCACCTATCAGCCCGGATCGGTGAAGGTCGTCACCTACAAGAACGGCAAGGAATGGGCGACAGAAGAAGTCACGACCGCCGGCGCGGCCGCAAAACTTGATGCGAGCGCCGACCGCACGACCATCGCGGCCGACGGCAAGGACCTGTCCTTCGTCACGGTGCGCATTGCGGATGCGCAAGGCCGGATGTCGCCGCGCGCCAATAACCGCATCCGCTTCCGCATCGAAGGCCCCGGCGAGATCGTCGCCACCGACAATGGCGATCCGACCAGCTTTGAGTCCTTCCAATCGCCGGATCGCGACGCCTTCAATGGCCTGGCGCTGGTTGTCGTCCGTGCCCGCAAGGGCCAGGCCGGCAAGATCGCCGTCCATGCCGAGGCCGACGGCCTGACGGGGTCGACGGTCGCCCTGACGGCCCGCAAGCCGTAAGAGCGATTTACAATCGCGCGCAGGCGGGGCAAGACTTTGGCAATGTCCAAGTCCTCCCCGCATTCGCTCGACGCCCGATCCGCCCGCGCCATCAACGCCGGCCTGCGCAATCCCCGGCTGATGACCGCCGCCGTGGCACTTCAGGAGAACCGCATCGACGCCGCCGAGCCGCTTTTGCGCGCGCACCTGAAGGACGACCCGTTCGATGTCGCCGCCATCCGCATGCTGGCCGAGGTCGCCGCGCGTATCGGCCGCTGGCGCGATTCCGAAAACCTGCTGCGGCGCGCGCTGGAGTTGTCTCCCGGCTTCGGCGCCGCGCGCGCCAACCTGGCGACCGTCCTCTACCGCCAGGGCCGCGCCGCCGACGCCATCGCTGAACTGGACCAGTTGATCGGGCCGGAAATCGACGCGGAAAATTTCGGTGCCGCCAATCTCAAGGCCGCCGCGCTAGGCCGGATCGGCGAATTCGAAGAGGGCATCGCCATCTACGAGGCACTGCTCAACGAGCAGCCCAACCAGCCCAAGGTCTGGATGAGCTACGCCCATGCGCTCAAGACGATCGGCCGCACCGATGACGGCGTCAAAGCCTATCGCAAGGCGCTCGCCATCGCACCGCACCTCGGCGAGGTGTGGTGGAGCCTGGCCAACCTGAAGGTCGTCCGGTTCAGCGACGAAGATATCACCGCCATGGAAAAGGCCCTGGCCGATCCGAATTTGAGCGACACCGACCAGCTGCATCTCGACTTCGCGCTCGGCAAGGCGCTGGAGGATCGCAAGGACTACGCGGCCTCCTTCGCGCGCTATGACAGCGGCAATGCCATCCGCCGCAAGTCGAACAGCTACAAGGCCGCCGACACCACCGCCTTTGTCGATGACTGCATCGCCCTGTTCACGCCGGAGTTTTTTGCCGAACGCCAGGGTTGGGGGTGCCAGGCAGCCGATCCGATTTTCGTGCTCGGCATGCCACGCGCCGGCTCGACCCTGATCGAGCAGATCCTGTCGAGCCATAGCCAGATCGAAGGCACGCAGGAACTGCCGGATATCCCGGCCTTGGCGCGGCGCGGCGGCAACTACCCCCAGCGCCTGAGCGACCTCCCCCCGGAAACCTTCAAGACGTTGGGTGAGGAATATCTCAGCCGCACCCGCATCCATCGCAAGAGCGGCCGGCCGCATTTCGTCGACAAGCTGCCCAACAACTGGGTCCATACTGGCTTTATCCGCCTGATCCTGCCCAATGCGACCATCATCGACGCGCGCCGCCATCCCCTGGCCTGCGGCTTTTCCAACTTCAAGCAGCACTTCGCACGCGGCCAGGATTTCAGCTATGCGCTCGACGACATGGGGCGATATTATGCCGACTATGTGCGCCTGATGACGCATATCGACACCGTCCTGCCAAATTTTGTGCACCGCACAATTCACGAGCAGTTGATTGACAGTACCGAGACGGAAATCCGCGCCCTGATTTCGGCGTGCGGACTGGAATTCGAAGAGGGCACCCTGCGTTTTTTCGAAACCGACCGCGCCGTACGCACGCCGTCGTCCGAACAGGTCCGCCGTCCGATCAATCGCGACGGAGCCGATGCCTGGCAAGGCTTTGAGCCGTGGCTTGATCCACTGAAACAGGCTCTGGGCCCGGTATTGGATGCCTATCCCAAAGCACCATAACACCGTTTCCGCAAGGTCAATTTTTCGGCCGGAAATTATTCCGTCTACGGATAAATGTGCATTTGCACGATCGTGACAAAAGTGACACGGTATTGTCACGACAATCCAGGTGCGCCGTATACCAATTGACGTGTGATCACATTGATCTTCTATCTTCGCGTCAAGCAACAATGCGGGGTTATCATGCGGTCAAGCACACTTACGGCAGCACTGCTGTCCACCACCATGCTCAGCGCGCTGCCGGTTTTGGCGATGGCGCAAGACGCGCCCGCGGCAGGCGATCAGGGCGATGTCATCGTCACGGCCCAGAAACGCTCCGAAAAGCTGCAAACCGTGCCGATCAGCATCCAGGTGCTGGGCACCAAGAAGCTGGACCAGCTGAACGTTGCCGACGTCAACGACTACGTCGCCCTGCTGCCGTCGGTGTCGTTCCAGAACAACCCCTACCAGGGCTCCAGCCTCTATTTCCGCGGCGTCGCTTCGGGTGGCGACGGCAACCACTCGGGTTCACAGCCCTCGACCGGCGTCTATCTCGACGAACAGCCGGTGACGACGATCGGTGGCGCGCTGGATGTCCATATCTACGACGTCGAACGCATCGAATCCCTGGCCGGTCCGCAGGGCACGCTCTACGGCGCCTCGTCCGAAGCCGGCACGATCCGCATCATCACCAACAAGCCGACGCGGTCCGGCACCTTCGGCCGCTTCGATGTCGAAGCCAATTCGGTCGCCCATGGCGGCACGGGCGGCAAGATCGAGGGCATGTTCAATACGCCCCTCTCTAGCAACGCGGCGCTGCGCCTCGTCGGCTGGGCGCAGCACGACGCCGGCTTTATCGACAACGTCCCCGGCACGCGCGCCTTCCTGCCGGTCCCGGGCGGGATCGTCGTCGACAACGACGAATTCGTCGAGGAGGACTATAACGACAAGGATATCGTCGGCGGCCGCGCCGCCCTTTTGATCGACCTGAACGACAACTGGACGGTCAATGCCTCGCTGATCGCCCAGGACGCCAAGCGTAATGGCGCCGGCGGCTTCGACGAAAGCGTCGGCGACCTCGAGGTCCAGGCCTTCTTCCCGCAGTCGGGCCACGACCGCTTCGCCCAGGCCGCCCTGACGGTCCAGGGCAAGGTTGGCATATTCGACGTCACCTATGCCGGCGCCTATATGGAGCGCAAGGTCGACACCGAATCCGACTATACCGACTACGCCGAAGCCTATGACCAGCTCTATTCGGGCAATGGCGGCAATGCCGGTTACTTCTATTTCTACGACAGCAATGGCGATATTACCGATCCGCGCCAGTGGATCGTCGCCAAGGACAAGTACACCAAGACCAGCCACGAGCTGCGCGTCGCGACACCGGCCGAGAAGCGCCTGCGCTTCGTCGGCGGCCTGTTCTTCCAGCACCAGACCCACGACATCCTGCAGGACTACAAGGTTCCCGGCCTGGCCGCCGCCGTCTCGGTCAACGGTCATCCAGGCACGCTGTGGCTGACCAAGCAGGAGCGGATCGACCGCGACAGCGCCATCTTCGGCGAACTCAGCTTTGACATCACGCCGGACCTGACGCTGACCGCCGGCGGCCGCGCCTTCTCTTACGACAACTCGCTGATCGGCTTCTTTGGCTTCGGCCTCAATCCCGACTTCGTCAATGGCGCCCCGCCCAACGCCGTCTACGGCTCTTCGGGCGCGCGCCGCTGCTTTACGACAGATACCGTCGGCGCCGTCAATCCGCGCGATCCCACGGGCACCTGGATCGCACCGGCGGTCGAGGGTTCGCCCTGTACCAACCTTGGCGTCCAGAACGCCGACGGCTCGGTCAGCCCCAAGCACGCCAAGGGCGACGGCTTCTCGCCCAAGATCAACCTGACCTGGCGCGCGACGCCGGACACCATGATCTACGGCACCTATTCCAAGGGCTTCCGTCCGGGCGGCATCAACCGCCGCGGCACCGTGGCGCCCTATGAGGCCGACTTCCTGACCAATTACGAGTTCGGTTGGAAAACCAGCCTGTTCGACAAAAAGGTCCGCTTCAACGGCGCCATCTTCAGCCAGGACTGGGAGGACTTCCAGTTCTCCTTCCTGGGCGCGAACAGCTTCACCGAAGTGCACAATGGCCCGAATGCCAAGATCAACGGCATCGAGGCCGACCTGGTATGGACCGCGACCGACAGGCTGACCATTTCGGCCAGCGGCGCCTATACCGACGCCAAGACGACCGAGAACCTGTGCGGCTTCCAGGACGACAACGACCCGACCTGCACGGGCGTCGTGACGACCTATGAGACGCGCTACGACACCGGCTCGCCGGTCCTGACGCCGACCGACAATGACAACTATGTCGCGGCGCCCAAGGGTACGCGCCTGCCGATCACGCCGGAACTGAAGCTCAGCGCCGTCGCCCGCTACACCTGGGAGATGGGCAAGTACGCCCCCTACTGGCAGCTGAAGGTCGCGCACCAGTCGGACGCCACCTCCGACATCCGCACCCAGGCGATCGAGATCGGCACCTTCGCCTTCGTCAATCCGGCGGAAAAGCTCGGCAAGCTGAAGGGCTACACCACGATCGACTTCGCCATCGGCGCGTCGTGGGACAGCTGGACGGCCGAACTGTTCCTCAACAACCTGACCGACGAGCGCGCGCAGCTCGGCCGCTATCAGCAGTGCGGTTCGTGCTATGAGCGCAACTACGTCATCACCAACACCCCGCGCACCTTCGGTGTCCGGCTGGGTTCGAAGTTCTAACAGGACATTGTCGTAAGAAAAGAAGCGCGGCCCTCCATCAGGGCCGCGCTTTTTTGCATTGATTTTCCAGTGCCACAAAAGACCTTTTGCGGTGGAGGAACATTGGTATATTCCATTCCAGAATGCATCTCATGCCATGCCGGGAGGGCTATGCGGTGTCAACAGGTCGGTTAGATGGGTGGAAGTCCATCGGCGCGCACTTCGGGCGTGACCGCACCACTGTCATGCGCTGGGCGCGCGAACGCGGCATGCCCGTCAAACGCATTCCCGGCGGCAAGACCGGCACCGTCTATGCCGTCAGGGAAGAACTCGACCGCTGGGCCGCCAGCCAGTCCAACCTCGGCGACGATGCGGCGGGGACGCCTGCCGTACCCGTCGGCTTTCGCCTGACGTCGCGGCAGCTGTGGATCGGGGGCGCCGCAGCCGGCCTTGTCCTGGCGGGCACCATCCTCTCACTTTTACTGTTGGACCGTCCCGCGCCATCACGCACCGCCCTGCCGTCCGACCCGGCCATCAGCGCCGCCTATCTGAAGGCGCGCGACGACTGGGCACAGCGCACGCCGGAACGGTTGACCGCCGCCATCACCGGCTTTGAACTGACCACGCGCCGCGACCCAAACTTCGCGCCCGGCTGGTCGGGGCTGGCCGACGCCTACCTGCTGTCGCGCGAATTCGGCGCCATGGCCGATGGCGACGCCTTCCCCAAGGCCAAGGCCGCCGCGGAGCACGCCCTGGCGCTTGACCCAAGCCTTCCGGGTGCGCACCGGGCGCGCGGCTTCATCCTCTACTGGTGGGAAGGCAAGCCCGCCGAAGCCGGCCGCGCCTTCCGCCGGGCGCTGGAACGCGATCCGTCGTCCGCCCAGACGCACTTCTGGTACGGCAATATCCTGGCCGACAACGGCCAGCACGTCGCAGCGCAAAAGGCACTCAACGCCGCCCGTCTGATCGAGCCCGGATCGGTGGCCATCCAGACGGACCTGGCCTGGGCGCGCTGGTCGGCGGGCGACGAGGCTGGCGCGCAGGCCGCCCTGACCGAGCTGGCGAAGGCCCATCCCGACTTTCCGGTCATCCACGACTGCCTGGCGGTCATGGCGCTGGCCGACGGCGACTATGTCGGCTACGTCCAGTCCCTGAACGCATATGCCCGCCTGCGCCAGGACACGGCCCTGATGTCCCACGCCGCACGCCTGCGCGATGCGCTGAAGGTCGGCGCCACGGAGGTGCAGCACCTGTTGATGGTGCGCGCCATGGCCGAGATCGCGGCGGGCACGCGACGCACCCACGCCTGGCCGGTCTTTCTGGCCTCGGTGGCGCAGGACCGCCAACAGACCCTGACCCTCCTCAAGGCCGCCGATGCACGCGGCGAGGTCTGGGGCGACGCCGGGGTGACGGCGCGCATTCTCAGGCTGTGGATCAATGATGCCGAGATCAGCCAGCTGGTGCGGCGGCGCAAGGCGGCCTCGGTGATCTGATTCAGGTCCGCACCTCGGTTTGCGACCGCCCCTCAGCCACCACAAACCCCTGTTTGCAACACATTGCGACATGGTCATAGCGCCAAAAAGCGCCCACGTTTTCAGGGACTTGCAACCCCCGGACCGTGGAGCCGCCAAGGATGGCCAATCCCCCCGCCAGACTGACACGCAGGGCGCTGATCGGCGTTGTCCCGGCCGCCATTCTGGCGTCCGGAACGGCTGACGCCGCCGCGCGCTTCGTCGCCTATCCGGGCGTCAAAGCCGTATTGCAATCGCGCCAGACCGGGCTGTTCCGCATCGCCGAACTGGGCGTCATCGAAACGCTTCTGCTGTGCGTCAATGGCTTGGCCGTAGAGGTCCATGCCCGGCGCAACGGCATCTACCAGAAGAAGGACCGCACGCGATCGCAAAGCGCGCGTGAGATCGCGCCGGTCGATTTCAACCGGCTGATCACCGCGGCTGGCGGGCTCGACACGGCCATCAACGGCACGGCGCGCGCCGCCGGATTCTACGCGCTCTACAACGCCATGGCGGGTTTAAGCAGCGACGCCTTCGCCGTCGTGCCGGTGGCGGGCGATACCGCGGCGCGGCTGCCCTTCTCCACCGACCCGTACTTCGCCGCCTGGTCGTTCGCTTACGACGTCCGGTCCGGCGCTTATGCCTTCAGCGCCGGAGACATCCGCGCCCACTGGATTCTGGAGGGACATCCATGACCAAGACTGCATCCCATATGCTCGCCTGTACCCTGATACTGGCCGGCCTGTCGGCCTGCGCCACCACTGGCGGAACCGCCGCCACGGCACACGAGGCCGACGGTGGCTTGAGCACCGCCGCCCGGGCGCTGCTGGCGGGAGATACGGAAAAGGCGGTGCGCGGCTTCGGCGACGCGGCGGCGCGCAACCCGGCCGACGCCAACCGCCAGACCCTTTTGGCCCTCGCCTCGCAACAGGCGGCCGGCGGCGATCCCGGCGCCCAGGACGTCGCTGCCGCCGGCTACGACATGGCCCTGCGCAGTTCGCAGAACGCCTACTGGGCGGCTGTCCTGGCCGGCAAAGCCGCGCACGATCGCGGCCGCTACGCCCAGGCGCAGTCCTATTTCGCCCGCGCCGTGCTGATGCGCCCCGATGATCACCGCGCCCTGCTGGCTTTAGCCATTTCGGCCTATCTGGCCGGCGATCCGCAACTGGCGTCGCTTAGCGCCGTCCAGGCCGCGCGCTCGCCCGACGCAGCCGTGCGCAAGGACGCATTGAAGATCTCGGCGCTCGCCTCGGCCGCGACCGGCCGGGACGCCGAAGCGCGCGCCACGCTCTCGCAATTCCAGGCTTTGGCGCCCGACGAAGCGCCCGCCGTGCTGACGCGCATCAACGAACTGACGCGCACCAGCGCCGCCGAACCGGCCACGGCCGCCACTCCGCAAACCGCCCCCGCCACGCCCGACCAGGTGTCGGTCGACGTCGCCATTATCCTGTCGCAGACCGCGCAGCGCGACAGCATCGGGCTCAACCTGCTCGAAGGCCTGCAGGCGCAGTACGGCTTCCGGGAAGAAACGGTCGACAGCGGCGGCGGCAATATCGCCCGCACCGTCACCCAGGCGATCACCATCCCGCAACTGACCTATAATCTCAACCTGTTCAACCGCTTCGGCCAATATTACCAGGTCGTTGCCCGGCCGATGCTGAGTGCGTATCGCGGCGAGCCGGCGGACTTCTTCGTCGGACGTTCGGCCAAGGTCGCCGTCACCGGCGTCAACTTCTCGCAGTTGGAATCGATCGACATCGGCACCAATGTCAAGGTGACGCCGCTCGACATCACGCCCGAACGCAGCCGGCTGAAGATCGAGGTGACGCGCTCTTTTCTGTCGGCCGAACCGGCCGGCAATTTCAACGAAGCCGTCAACACCTGGCGCCAGACCGTGTCGACGACGGTCGAGGTCGACTTCGGCAAGACGCTGATCCTGTCGGGCCTGTCCGAAAGCGTGCGCGATTCGAGCGCGACCAAGACGCCGGTCATCGGCAATGCGCCGATCGTCGGATCGCTGTTCAACCGGCGCATCACCACCGACAAGCGCGACGCGGTGCTGATCCTGGTGACGCCTTCGGCCGTCACGTCATTCGACGCTCGCCCCTGGGCGCGTCCGGTCGATGTCAAGCGCCTGATCGGCCTGTGGACCACGGTCGTGGCCCCGGGCAGCGACGCCGCCACTATTACGCAACAGCTGGAACACGCCCGCCTGTTCACGCGCGGCCGCAAAGACGATGCCCGCCTGACCTGGCCCAGCCTGCCGCGCGACCAGGGTGAAATCGTCAAGGACCTGCTTATCCCCTAACTCCAAACTGAGAGGTGATGTCATGCGTAGAGTGCTTATCGTACCGGCCATCCTGTCCAGCCTGCTGCCGTTGAGCCTGCTCAACAATGCTCCCGCCGAGGCCAAGCAGGACTGCGTCGCCGTCATGCAGCTGGTCGGCGTTCCCGCCGATGTCGCCACCGCTTCCGACGAAAGCGAAGGCGATGAGGACGGCGATGGCGATGTCTGGATCAACCAGGGCGGCGGAAAGATGATCGGCTTCATCGACTGCAAGAAGATGCCGGGCGCCAAGAACGGCGATACCTACACCCAGAACTACGACACCGGCAAGACGCGCAAGACCGGCAACGACCCGCACACCGCGCTGATCGGCATGGACCTGCGCAGCCGCAGCACGTCGGGCACCTCGCGCTCGTCGTCCAGTTCCTCGTCGTCGAGCCAGACCGGCGCCAGCCGCCCCGCCACGTCGGGCAGCAACGACGGCGCCGCCCCGACCGTCCCCGGCAAGAAGCGCGCGCCCGTTAAGGCCGCGCAATAAATCACAACACCACAGGAGACACCCATGCGTACCTTAACCATCGCCGCCGCAGCCCTGCTGCTTCCGGCATTGGCGGCCCAGGCCCAGGACAAGACGGCGCCCGCATCCTTCGAACTCAGCAAGGCCCAGCTGGCGAAAATCCAGCAGATCAACGCCCGTTACGACGCGCAGGTGAAGGCGGGTTTTGCCGGCGACGACAAGACGGTGGCCGCCATGCAGGCCGAACTGAAGACCATCGACGCAATGAAGGACCCCGCCGGCAAGACGTCCGCCATCGCGGCTTACCAGACGAAGTACGCCAAGACCTACAAGGCGGCCCTGGCAAAGGGAAAGGTCAACCTCGCCGCCTGGGCAGGTGAACTCACGGCGGTCACACGCATGGTCTATACCGTCAAGGACGGGACGCACATTCTGGCGACCGCCGCCAGCACCAGCGGCGGCGACCCAGTTCCCGCCACCACGACCAAGACCTTGCGCGCCTCGGATTTCACTTTCGAGAAAGACCTGACCTGCGGCGCCATCGCAGGCGCGGGCGTCACTCTGTCAGGCCTCGACATCACCAATGACACCTGGGCGGCGGAGGTCGGCGGCTGCATGAGCTACGGCATACTCATCCATGCCTTTTCGATACCGTCCGACAAGCGGGCGCAGGTCGAACTGGGCGGAGATATCAGCACGGACGTATGGGCCGTCGGCGTGATCGTCGGGGCGGTCAGTTCGGGATCAAGCGCCCTTCAGGTTGTCGATGACAACGGAAACTATGCCGTCGTCAAGACGACCCATTGCTCGGCCGCGGCGCCTGTGCTGTGGGCCGCGGCCGCCTCATGCGGCTTTGAAAACATCAATCTGTCCCAGCGGATCAGCGAGGCCGGAGACTACGAGATCGTCGCCCGGACCTATACCAGCACGATTGCCGGCGGCGTCGTGGCGGCAACCGCAGCAACCTCAAAGGTCCGGGACCTGTCCGCCAAGATCATCCTGGAGCCCCGCTGATGACCCGCACAATTCTTTGCAATCCTGTCCTTTTCGGTTTTGCGACCACAGTCGCCCTGATGGCCGCATCCTCCGCCAATGCCTCGGTCGAAAGCATGGCGACGCCGCGCGACGGCGACCGCAACTGCACCAACGCCCAGGAAAACAACAATTTCGCCCTGTGGCGCCCCTCTGATGGGCGGCTCGTCATCGGCGGCGAAGGCAAGGCGAAATTCGAATTCTACGGCCATGGCATCGACCTGTCGCCCGACGCCCAGCTTACCGGCATCAGCGGCGCTTCGGCGCGGCGCGTCGATGCGCGGGGCGGGGCGGTCAACGGCGCGCGCGGCTGCGGCAATATCGGCTCTGTCATCGTCGAGATCGACCTGCCGGGCGTGGGGTCGGCGAACAACGGCACGCTGAGGATCGGCTCGGAAACCATTGCCTTCACAGCCACGCCGCGCGTCGCCCAGAATGTCGAATGGGATGACGCCAACAAGGCCGACGGCCGCGCCTCGGGCGGCACTACGGCCGTCAGTACGGCGCCGCCACCGCCGCCACCGCCAACCAGCAAAAACGGCGGGGGCACCTGCACCGGCCCCGGCTGCCCTGGTCCCGCCAACAGCGTCCAGGCGCCGACAAGCAGCGGCTCTACAGTCACCCAGCCGGACACCCGCACCCTGCCGCGCTGCGCCGACGCCTATGGCATGAAGGGCGAGATCAGCAATGTCGGCCGCGATCTGACCCTGACCCTGCCGATCATCCGCACTGGGGCGATAGAACAGTGCTATGGCCGCCACCTGCTGACCCGCTTCGTGACAAAAGGCGTGAACGACGCCACCACGCTGTCCGGTCCGGCGCCCGCGCTCGGCATGACCGCGCCTCCGGCCCTGCACGCCAGCTTCCGCCAGCAGGACGGCCTTAAGGACAAGGCCGGGCTGATCACGCTCGACGACGATGTGTTGAAGACCTTCGTCGGCCGCCAGAGCTTCGACATCGAGATTACTCCGGGTTCGGGGTCGCGCCTGAAGCTGATCCTGAAGTCCGAGCCCGCCTATGGCCCCAAGGCCATCGCCGCGCCGCTCATCAATCCCAATATGGGACGGATGAGCTCCGACATGGTGCTGAAAGTCACGACCTATCAGGCGGCGGGCACGGGCGAAACCTTCTCGTGGCGTTTGACGCCCAACGACGGCGCGCCCGGCAATTGCTTCGTGCAGACCTCGGGTACGGCCACGGCGACTTCGGGCGCGACGGCCTTCGAGTTGCCGCTGCGCGCCACGGAAGCTGCAAACTGCAGCGGCAAGAGTTTCCGGGCGACGATCGCCACCGCCTCGGTCGCCTCACCCGCCGGCACACCATTCGAACAGTCGGTCAGCTTCGTGCTGCAGCCGTTGGCGACAGTCCGCGTCCCGAACCAAAATACACCGCAGGTCACGCGGCCAAGCTTCTAGAGCGATATGGCGAAAAGTGTGAAGCGGTTTTCGCCATAAATATCGCGACAAAGTAAAAACTTAGATCGGGATGATTGCTTCCATCCAAAATCATTCCGATCTAGTTCCCGCATAGTGAACGATGGCGTGTCCTGCAAAAGGGCCGCCATCGCTCTTTTCATTCGCGCGTCAGGTCCCTTTGTCCGCCGCCGCGGGCGCAGCCTTCGCCTTGCCATGCATCAGGGCGTACAGCGCCGGCAGGACCAGCAGGGTCAGGAGCGTCGACGAGACGATGCCGCCAATGACGACCGTTGCCAGCGGCCTCTGCACTTCCGAACCCGCGCCGACATTGAACGCCATCGGCACGAAGCCGAGAGACGCCACCAGGGCCGTCATCAGTACGGGCCGCAGACGAGTCAGGGCGCCTTCATGGATTGCGTCGTCAAGGGGCCTGCCCTCGGCCCGAAGCGACCGGATGAAGCTTAGCATGACCACGCCATTCAGCACCGCCACGCCCGACAGGGCGATGAAGCCCACACCCGCCGAGATCGACAGCGGGATGCCGCGCAGCGCCAGGGCGACGATGCCGCCGGTTAGCGCCAGCGGCACGCCCGAGAAGACGATCAGCGCGTCCTTGATCGAGCCAAACAGCATGAACAGAAGACCGATGATCAGCAGCAGCGCGACCGGCACGACGATCCGTAGCCGCGTGGCCGCCGAGGTCAGTTGCTCGAACGTGCCGCCATAGCTCACCCAGTAGCCTTCGGGCAGGTCGACCTGGGCATCGATCTTTGACCGCAGCTGCGTGACGAAGGTCCCGAGGTCGGCGCCGCGCACATTGGCGGTGACGACGACGCGGCGCTTGCCGTCCTCGCGGCTGATCTGGTTTGGACCATTGACCATCTCGACCCGGGCGACCTCTTCCAGCGGAATGAAGCCCAGAGGTCCCCCATCCCTGTGTTCAAGGGGGATGCGCAGGCGTCCGATTTCGGCGACATTGGCGCGCTGGCTTTCGGGCAGGCGGACCACGACGTCAAAACGGCGGTCGCCATCGAAGATCTGTCCCGCCTCGGTCCCGCCCAGGGCCGTGGCGACCACGTCCTGGACGTCGGCCACACTCAACCCCAGGCGGGCCATGGCAGCGCGGTCGGGTGTGATCTGCAGCATGGGCAGGCCCGAGACCTGCTCGACCTTGACGTCCTCGGCGCCCGGAATCGCGGCCATGACCCGCGCGATATCCTCTCCCGACGCCCGCAACTCATCAAGGTCGTCGCCGAAGATTTTCACGGCAACATCCGAACGCACGCCCGAGATCAGCTCGTTGAAGCGCATCTGGATCGGCTGTGTGAATTCGTAATTGTTGCCGGGGATCTGCTCGACGGCTTCCTGGAGGCGCGCGACGAGGTGGCTCTTCTCTTCCTTGGGATCGGGCCAGTCCTTGCGGTCCTTCAGGATGACGAAGGTGTCGGCGACATTGGGCGGCATGGGGTCGGTCGCCACCTCCGCCGTGCCGATCTTCGAAAAGACGCGCGCCACTTCCGGGAAGGTTTTCAGTCGCGCCTCGAGCGCACCCTGCATGTGCACGGCCTGGGTCAGGCTGGTGCCGGGGATGCGCAGGGCGTGCATGGCGATGTCGCCTTCGTCGAGCTGCGGGATGAACTCCGCCCCCAGGCGCGTCGCCAGCAGACCGGCCAGCAGCGACAGAACGACGGCGCCCGCCACGACCATGACGCGGGCCTTCAACGCCAGACGCAGCAGCGGCGCGTAAAAGGACCGCGCACCGCGCATGACCGCGCCTTCCGTTTCCCGCACCCTGCCCGTGATGAACATGGCCACCGCCGCCGGCACGAAGGTCAGCGACAGGATCAGCGCCGCCCCCAGCGCCATGACGACAGTCGCCGCCATGGGATGGAACATCTTCCCTTCGATGCCCGACAGGGCGAAGATCGGGACATAGACGATGGTGATGATCAGGATGCCGAACAGCGACGGCTTGATCACCTCCGCCGACGCCCTGGACGCCAGGTCGAAGCGTTCGTCACGTGTCAGGAGCCGTCCGAGGTGATGTTGCGCCTCCGCGAACCGCCTCAGGCAGTTTTCCGTGATGATGACGGCGCCATCGACGATCAGGCCGAAGTCGAGCGCGCCCAGCGACATCAAGTTACCGGACACGCGGGTCTCGACCATGCCCGTGATGGTCATCAGCATGGCGATAGGGATGACCAGGGCCGTAATGACCGCCGCCCGGATGTTGCCGAGCAGGACGAATAGGATGACGATGACCAGAAGCGCGCCTTCGGCCAGGTTCTTCTCGACCGTCGCGAGCGTCCGTTCCACCAGGGCCGTCCGGTCGTAGACGGCCACCGCCCGGACGCCTTCCGGCAGGGCCTTGTTGGCCTCCACAAGCTTTGCTGCGGCCGCCCTGGCGACCGTGCGCGAATTTTCGCCGACCAGCATGAAGACCGTGCCCAAAACGACCTCCTTGCCGTTCTGCATCGCAGCGCCCGTCCGCAGTTCCTCGCCCAGCACGACATCGGCGACGTCGGCGACGCGGATGGGCACACCGTCGCGCGTCCTGACGACGATCTGCGACAGGTCGGCGATGGTCGAGGCCTGGCCCGGCACGCGGATCAGAAGCTGCTCACCGCCCTTTTCGACATAGCCGGCGCCGCGATTGCCATTGTTGCGCCCGATCGCCGCGATGACGTCGTTCAACGTCAAACCGTAGGCGGACAGGCGTTCGGGATAGGGCGTGACGTGATATTGACGCTCATAGCCGCCGATGGTGTTGACCTCGGTGACGCCGGGCGTATTGCGCAACTGCGGCCGCACCACCCAGTCCTGGAGCGTTCTCAGGTCTTCGGCGGTATAGGGCTGGCCGTTGGGCTTAATGGCGCCGGGCCTGGCTTCGACGGTGTACATGAAGATTTCGCCGAGGCCCGTCGCGATCGGCCCCAGTTGCGGCTCCAGGCCAGCCGGAAGCTGGCTTCGCACCGACTGGACGCGCTCGCTGACCAACTGGCGGGCGAAATAAAGGTCCGTGCCTTCCTTGAAGACGACGGTGACCTGGCTCAGCCCATAACGCGAGATCGATCGCGTATGCTCCAGGCCTGGCAGGCCGGCGATCGCCGTCTCGACAGGCCAGGTGATGCGCTGCTCGGTCTCGAGCGGCGAATAGCCTTGCGCCTCGGTATTGATCTGTACCTGGACATTGGTGATGTCGGGCACGGCATCGACCGGCAGGCGGGTGAAGTTCCAGACACCGAGCGCCATGAGGCAGAGCACGATGGCCATGACGATCCATCGCTGGCGGATCGATTGAAGGATGATCTTTTCCAGCATCGTCCGTCCCTAATGATCGTGGCTGGCGCCGGACTTTTCGATGTCCGCGCGGATAAGGAAGGCGCCCTTGGTGACATAGGCCGTGCCGGGCTCGAGCCCGCCCAAGACCTCGGTCCATTCCGGCGTCTGGCGGCCGGTTGCGATCATGCGCACCTCATAGGTGTCGCCGAACCTGGCGAACACCACCGGCATGTCGCGGAAGGTCTGGATGGCTTCGGTGCGGACGGCCAGGGCCACGCCCTGCTCGCCAGTGAAGAAGCTGGCTTCGACACCGAGCCCGGGCCGGAAGACGCCCTGGCTGCCCGGGAGGTGAACGTGGGCCATGACCGTCTGGGTGGCGGGATCGGCGCTGGGCAGCACCGTCTCGACCCTGGCCGTGACTTTCGTCGCCTTGTCGAGCGTCCGGACCTCGACCTTCTGCCCGGCGCGGACCTTTTCGGCGTCGCGCGGAAACAGGAAGAATTCGGCGTGCAGCGCATTGGGGTCAGCGATCACATACAGCGGACTGTCATAGGCGACGCCGCCGACATTGGCGTTCTTTTCGACGATGACGCCAGAGATCGGCGCGGGGATCGGGTAGGTCTGCAGGCTCTCGCTCGATTCGACCCGGGCGATGACCTGGCCCTTGCGCACCGCCTGGCCCAGTTCGGCCGACAAGGCCATGATGCGGCCGGGATACCAGGCGCGGACCTCGCTGCGGCCTTCGGGGGTGGTCTCGATACGGCCGGACAGGTCGATGCGGTCACTGAGCGTCGCCGGACCGGCCTGTTCGACCTGGACGCCGGCTGCGACCGCAGCCGCCGGGGCGATTGTCGTGCGGCCCTCGTAGGACGCATAGGTCCAGACATAGGCCTGGCCGCGATATGTCGCGTCGATCCGGACATCGAAGGAGTGCGGTTCCGCAACCACGCCCTGCCCACGCAGATAGTCGCCCTGGGGCGCGAAGGCGAAGCGGTCGACCTTGCCGCCGAGACGCGTCAGCTGCGTTGTGACGGTGACGGCCTTGGGGTCTACCGGCTTGTTTTGCCAATAGGGAAAAAAGCGGAATTCCGGTTCGACCCCGGTCTCATAGATGGTGACTTCAAGCGAGAAGCCGCCATCGCGCAGCAATCGTCCATTGTGCGGGCCGCGTTCGAATTCCTCTTCCGCGCCGTGGCCTTGGCCATCGTCGTCCTTCGGCCTGCCGCACGCCGCCAGTGCCAGGGCCGCCATGCCACCTAAAAGGATGTTACGCTTGTTCATGTTACTGATCATTGTGCCGTCTCCATGTCCGGCAGTACGGCGGCCCATTTGCCGCTCAGGCGCTCGCGGCGGGCCTGTTCGAGGTGAAACTGCTTGAGGATTTCGAGGCGCCGCGCCCTGACCTTGAGGAGCGAATCCTGGGCGCCCATCACGTCGCGATAGGTGAAACCGCCACGGGCAAAGCCTTCGCGGACCTGCGTCACCGCGCGTTCGGCCTGAGGGATGACCTCGGCCTCGATGCGGCGGACCTCTTCGGCGGCATTGACCAGCCGCAGCGTGCTGGCCGCGATCTCACGCGACCGGATACGTTCCGCTGCTTCGATGTCGGTGGCCGCCGCCATGGCTTCGGCCTGCGAGCGCGCGACGGCGCCCTGGTTGGTGTTATAGCGCCCGAGCGGAAGGGTGCCGCCGATCACGAAGGCAAAAGCGTCATCAGCCTTGAAGTGGCGGATGCCGGCCTGCAAGGTCGGGTCCTGGGTGCGGCGCGAGGTTTCGACCTTGATCTCGGCCGCCGCCACGCGTTGCTGGGCGCGCAAGACTTCAACATCCGGCGTTTCAATCAAGGCTGGCGTGGCGCCGGCCGCGCTGACATCGTTGAGCCAGGCGGGATCAAGGTCGAAGTCAGCGCCTCCGTTCCACAAGCTGGCCAGTTCAAGCCGCAATTGCCGGGCCTTGGCCGTCGCCTGATCAAGCGCGATCCGGCTTGAGGCGACATCGCTGTCGGCCAGTGAACCGGCAAACAGCGGGTCGCGCGCGGCCGCGACACGGCGGCCAATTTCAGCTTGCGCTGCCTTCGCCAAGCTCAAGCGGTCGGCGGCCAAGACGGCCTCTGCTTCGGCGGCCATGGCTTCAATCCACAGCCTGTGGGCGTCCCACACGACGTTCCATGTCCGCAGGCGGCCCTGCGCGGCGATCAGGTCGCGCTGCGCCTGCGCCGCGCCGATGCGGGCGGTGCGTTTGCCGCCGCGCTCATAGGACTGCTGGTAGCTGAGCGTCGTTTCGGCCCGGTCGATGCCGCCGTACGGACCGGAACCCAGTGCGTTCTCGACCTCAAGGCCGAGGCTGGGATTGGGGCGGACACTCGCCTGGCGGATATTGGCTGAGGCGGCGGCCAGACGCTGCTGCGTCGCCTGCGCGGCCGGATCGGCTTGCGCGGCCCGCGTCAGGGCGGTGACCAGGCTGAGCGGTTCCGCCCACACGGGCGCGGCTATGACAAGAGACGCGACGGCGGCAGACGCCATGGCGAACGGAAGCGCGCGTTTTCCGCGCGAAGAAAGGGAGATCATCAGAGTCCTCGGTCGAGAGCGTTTCCCGGCGAAGCGGACACCCGTTCGCCGCCAGGTTTTTGATGCGCCGGAGACCGGCGCGCGAAATCAAAAACGCTCAGGCGCGCGGCGGCTGGTCAGGTATGCCGACATATCGGCCGGCGAGGCGGGCGTTGTTACCCGGACGCAGGTCCAGCGCAACGGCGTAGGCGATGGCCTCTATCGGAAAGCCTCCGGCAGGGGTTCCGAACTGGGTTTCGCCGCCGGCATGGTGATGATGGACAGGCCCGCCGTCATGGCTTTCCGGAACAAGATGACCGTCGCAGTCATCGACCTGGCCGTCACAGGCCTTCGCCCATCCGCCATCCGCCAGTTGCATGTCGCCGCTGACCATGTGCTGGATGTTGAGCACATTCGACTGGACCGCGGCAAAACCGGCGTGCAGCATCGCGGCCATGCAGAGCATGGCGCAGACCGTCATCAGTCGAGACAGATATGTGGCAGTTAGAGATTTCATGGCAATGCGACAACCATCGCATCAGAGCATAAGCGCCTTTACAGGAAATGAAAGGCGTTATCTTGTACGGCGATGATGCCGGCAAAACAGCTTTGTGACAAAAAACCAATTTAATAAATGCTGGTTATGAGGCTATTATCCACGAATTGAAGATGGAATAGTTTCGTCGCCGAATCATGGATACTGACGCAAAGCAGCAAACAGCACGGCATCGCCGAGGCGCGGTGACGATCCATGATGTAGCCAGGCATATCGGCGTATCGTCCATGACCGTGTCGCGGGTGATCAACGGCGAAAAGAATGTGCGGGATGAGACGCGCCAGAAGGTCCTGGCGTCCATCAAGGAGCTGAACTACGCTCCCAGCCCGACCGCGCGCACCCTCGCCACCCGCGACCCCGTTCAGCTGGCGGTACTGTACTCGAATCCCTCAACCGCCTACCTCAACGAAGTCCTCCTGGGCGTTCTCATGGAAAGCGGCCGTTGCGGCTGCCGCGTCAGCCTCCAGGCCTGCCGGGACGTCGACGGGGCGGTCGAGGCGCTGGAGCAGTTCAGCCGCTCTGGCATAGAAGGCGTCATCCTTCCCGCGCCCTTGTCGAACTACAATCGCGTCGCCACCACGCTCGAGGCTCTCGGCCTGGCGTCGGTCGGGATCGCGGCCGCCCAGCAGCCGACGGGGCGTACCATTGTCAGCATCGACGATCGCGCCGCCGCCTTCGCGATGACCATGCGGCTGATAGAGCTTGGTCACACGCGCATCGGGTTCATCAAGGGACATCCCAATAACCGGGCAAGCGATTTCCGCGCCGAAGGCTTCATGGCGGCCATGAACGCCGCCGGCCTCGACGCCGATCCGGACCTGATCGTGCAAGGCTATTTCGACTATCATTCCGGCTTCCAGGCGTCGGCCGAGCTGCTGGGACTGGCCAAACGGCCGACCGCGATATTCGCCTCCAACGACGATATGGCCGCCGGCGTGCTTGCCAATGCGCACAGCTTTGGCATTTCCGTGCCTGGCGAGTTGTCTGTCGTGGGCTTCGACGACACGACGGTCGCCACCACCGTCTGGCCGGAACTCACCACGGTCCGCCAGGCGACGACCGACATGGCCGTCCGCGCCGTCGATCTTGTCCTGCAGCAGGTCCGCGCCCAACGCAGCGGCATGGCGTACGAGCCCACCTGGGAAGTGCATCCCTTCGAGATCGTGGAACGCATGTCAACGGCGCCGTTGCCGAAGGCATAGAGCTAGCTGAGCCGGCGGCCGGCTCAATCATGTTATAACATGGCGCCTCCCTGAACGGGATTCCGCCCGCGCACCGACGACGCTCTCTATCGCGCCCGCAGCCTGCTTTTGCTCAAACGCTTTTCCTTGTTCGGATTTCTGAGCAGGCGAGATACCAGCGCTCAGGGTTTTGCGGAATTGTTATCCCATAGTCCCCGTCATAAATAAAAGCTTTCAATATGGCCAAATTTCAGGCTTTATACTCATACAATAACCGTCTTATGTCGTTAGCGCCTGATCATGCTGCACAAAAATCTGAAAATGGACATGTCTCAGAAAGATGGTACCGGTCACATCCTGACGGATTACCCTCCTCTGCCGCGTCTTTCGAACCTTATCTCGCAGCAACTGGGCGTCGATATCGTCAGGGGGCTTTACGCGGCTGGCGAAGCCCTGCCGACCGAGGTCACCCTTGCGAAGCATTGGAACATCTCCCGCTCGGCGGTCCGGGAAGGCATATGCGTCCTGGCCTCCAAGGGCCTGGTCGAAACCCGGACCAAGGCCGGAACGATCGTTACCGAACGGGCGCGCTGGAACCTGCTTGACCCGCTCATCCTGTCGTGGATGCGACTAAGCGATCCGAACGCGTCATTTATCAACGCCCTGCTCGAGCTGAGATACATTATCGAACCCCAGGCCGCCGCTCTCGCCGCCAAGCGTAGGAGCGACGAGGACGTCGATGATCTGCGCAGATTGCTGGACATCATCCGCGCGCCCGGCCGCACCGAGGAAGCCGCGCGAAGAGCTGATCTCCAATTCCACACAACGATTTTAAAAGCCGCGAAGAACCAGACATTCATCCCCTTGATCGATCCGATCGAAGCGTCCGTCGCCTGGTCCCAGACCTACCGCGCCACGCTGAATATCGACGTGCGAAGCTCTGCCAGCAGCTATCTGAGGATCATCGAGGCCATCGCCAGCCATGATGACGCAGGCGCCAGGTGGGAGATGGAAATGCTGATCCGATCGACCATGACGATCGTTACGGCTCAGCAACGCCAACCCGTGGCCGATGCGCCCCTGGTCCTGACCGCCTGATTGCCGGCTGTTCCAACTTCCGCCCCGCCGGAGGTCATACATATACCCACATCGCCCCCTTACGGCATCATATGCAAGATGCCGGACTGAACAGGAGGCCATGCCATGTCCGATTCCAAACCTGACAATCCCCTGAAAGGTCAGCCGCCCGCACCGGATGATCTTCGCGACAAGGACCCTGAGGGGCACAATCCCAACGCATCCTTCCATGTCGAGAACGATCCGAAGTGGAAGAAGCGTCCGGAGCAGTACCCCGCCGCCAAGGACGGCATTGCCAATCCGGACCGGCGTCCGGCCGATTGACCGCGCCGGTGAGCTCTTAAACCGGCTGGACCTCAGCCTTGGCCGTGAGCACGAAATGGCGCCGGTTCACGCTGAGCCAGATGGCGGTCGCCAACCCTATGAGCGCAAGGATCACCATTGCCGCATAGGCCCTGGCGCCGGCAAATTCATAAAGACTGCCGGACAGCAGGGTGACGACGCCCGTCATCAGGCCCGTCGTGTAGGCGGCGTTTACCGTCTGCGCCAGGCCTTCCTGTGATTTCGGCGTCAGGTGGTAGATCAGCTCAAGGCCAGCGATATAGGCCGCGGCGAACGTAAAGCCGTGCAGCAATTGCAGGAACCAGAGCAGCCAGAGCGGCGCCAGCGACATCATGGCCGCCCATCGCACAAGGCCGGCAATTCCCGCCACGATCAGCAACGTCCACGGCCCCAAGCGGTGCTTCAGCCGGCTGGCGAATACCAGGAACACCACTTCGCCGGCCACGGCCGCCGCCCATAGCAGACCGCATATGGTCGAGGAAAATCCGCGCTGCTCCTGCCAGATGATAGTGGAGAAGGCATAGTAGAAACCATGCGCCGCCTGCAGACATCCCGTTGCCAGCAGAAGCAGGAGAAAGCCTTTGTTCCGCAGCAGCTGCTGCAGCGGCTTCACGCCGCCTGAAGGCACGGCGTGGTGAGGCTCGCTCGCCGTCAGTCTGGGGTGTGGCAGCAACAGCCCCCGGCCGCAGACGGCAAGGCCCAGGGCCGAGGCGACGATCCATATGAGCACGATCTGGGTCGTCGACCACTGCAGCACAAAGCCCAGGCAGACATTGGCCGTGACAAAGGCAACCGAGCCCCAGGCCCGGGCGCTGGACTGAGAAAACTTGCCGGCCCGGGCGAGATGCAGCGTCATCGCATCGAGCAGCGGACTGATGTTGTTGATGCAGGTATAGCCGACCAGGTAGAGGACGATGAAGGCTTCGAAGGCGAAGCTGCCATAGCTCCGCCCCGGCAGCATGAGGGCATAGGCCGCGGCGCCCAGCCCCGCCAGGATCAGGATCGGCGAGCGATGGCGCGCGAAGCGTTCCGCCCAAAGCCCCGTCAGCGGCCCCGTCACGGCGCGCGCCAGCAAGGGGATGGCAAGGATCAGCCCGACCTGCTGCGGAGTCATGCCATTGTGGCTCAGCCAGAGGGGAATGAACGGCAGGCTCGCGCCCGTCCCCGCGAACAGGAGCGCGTAGAACAAGGATTGCCGCGTCCGGGTACTGAGCGGCCTGCCTGTCGATGGTCCTGATTGCTGTTCGGAAGACGCCGCATACATGTCCACCTCCGCTGCCGGATGTCAGACATATGCAGAATATCGTCGTAAGTTTTCTATCAGCAACACGGCGGACAAAGTATCATCAGGATCAACGTCTCATATCCGATGTCCTGATAACTCAAAACGCCAAATAATGACGTTATCATTATTTGTGAATTGATGTCATTCTGATCGCGTCCAGCGCCCCGATAAACGCGGCCTGCGGTACCGGCAATGCCGCCTTCCTCTCGCCGATCCGGCCATCGTCTTCGAGCACAAGGACGACAACACTGTTGCCGTTTTGGTGCGCGACAATGATGCGTCCGATCGCCTCAGCGAGATGAAAATGGCGCGGCGACTGGCTGTGCGTCGAGGCATGCTGCAGCAAGGTGATCTGCCCGTCATCCGCGATCGCGAACACCGCCAGGCTGTCGTGTCCGCGGTTGGAGACATAAAGCCGGGTCAGCGCGGCGTTCATTGCGATATGGCCCCCAAGCGACTCTCCGGCATAGCCGTCGGGAAGAGTCGACAGGCGCTGGATTTCCTCCAGCCGGCCATCGGCCGTCATGCGCAGCACAAAGACCTTGCTTCCCAGTTCACTGAGCAGGTAGGCGACCGGCAGACGGGGATGGAAACAGATATGCCTGGGCCCCTCGCCCGGTGGCGCCTGGAAGGCAACCACTGTTGTATCTCCCTCGGCGGCGATGCGTCGCATCAGGACGGAATCCGTGCCGAGGTCGGTGCTATACAACCGGCCGCCACGGAACCTGGCGCAGTGCGCGTGCGGCCCTTCCTGCCTGTCCGGATTGGGGCCGCGCCCGGCATGGGCATAGACCTGTATCGGATCCCAAATCCGGCCGTTCAGGTCGATCCGGTACTGGGCGACATGGCCGCTCTGGTAATTGGCGACCGCGAGGCAGGAGCCATCATCTTCCAGGGCCACGAAGCAGGGCGCGCCACCACAGGTCGGCAGGCTTTGCAGCCTTTGCCAGCCATCGTCTCCGCGCCATAGGCAGGAAGAAACCGTATTGCCGCCTTCGTCCAGCAGGTAATGGACGCCCGTGCGCGGGCTGAAGGCCGCGAACGAACAGTTCTCGATTAACGGATCGGACGCGCCCAACGCCCAGCTGTCATCCTGAGCATTATAATCCAGGAGATAAACGCCCCGTCCATCGTCGGACGTATAGGTGCCGACGAAAAACGTCACGGCGGTCATGGGCGACGGCGGCTCCACCCGAATAGGGCATTGAAGAGTGCCGCCAGCAGGGCAAGAAGCGATGTCATCCGAACCTCCTGTAATATAAGCGCCAGATCGGTATGATTTTAAGTGGAACCGATCTAAGTTTTTGTTTTGTCGCGATATTTAAGGCGAAAACCGCTTACACTTTTCGCCATATCGCTCTAACAGATTTTCTGATGCAAGGGCTCAATGCGCAAGGTGACGACATCGACACCCGGCGGCCGCGTCGCCGCGTACATGATCGCGTCGGCGACTTCCGCCGGGGGCAGCATCTCGTGGCTCTCGACGAATTCCGCCAGCTTGTCGTCGGAATAGGGCTGCAGATGCGTGCCGATCGCCCCCGGCTCGATCAGGGTCAGCCGGATCTTTTCGGCCATCAGTTCCTTGCGCAATGTCTCGGCGAACAGGGCCACGCCACCTTTTGACGCATTGTAAACGCTCTCGCCGACCGCCTTGATGTGGACGCTGATCGAACCGACCAGGATGATCATGCCGTCCGTTACGCCTGACGCCTTGATACGGTTGATGGCCTGTTTCGTCGCCGCGACGTAGCTGACCAGGTTGGTGTCGATGACGGCGCGCCAGTCTGCATCGTCCAGTTCCATCAGGGGCAAGGCGCCAATGCCCGTGCAGGCGACCAAGATGTCCAACCCACCCAGCCAGTCGTCGACCTTGGCGAAGGTTTGCGCGATGCCGTCCGCCGTGGCCGCGTCGGCGGCGACGATGTCTATGTCGCCCGGCCCGCCGCCGAGGCTGTCGCGGACGGCGCCCAAGGCGGCTTCGTCGCGGTCAGTGATCAGCACGCTGGCGCCCGCCATGACCATGCGGGCGGCAATATTGCGGCCGACGCCGCCCGCCCCGCCGGTGACCAGGACGCGTTTGTCTTTTAAGCATTCTTCCGGTTTTTCCATGTGATCTCCGGCCGTCAATCGATGGTCAGGGCAACAAAGAGCGCGCCGGTATGCGCCTTGTCGCGCGCGGTGGCGAAGCCTTCGTTGATCCGGTCGAGCGGGAAGCTGTGACTGATCATTTTTCGGGCGTTCAGCTTCCCCTTTGCCAGCAGGTCCAGGCAGATCTGCATTTCGGGATAGATGCCCCAGTAAGCGTAGCTGGCGCTCGGGATGATCTGCTTCTCACCCATCTGAATGTCCTGCCAGTCGAGGCCGATCGACACCTCGCCCTTGTCGAAGCCGCCGACCAGGACGATCTTGCCGCCGCGCCGGGTGCAGGCGACTGTTTTCGGCAAGGTCAGCGGCATGGCGGTCCCGCCGGCGCATTCGAAGGTGATGTCGGCGCCGCGCCCGCCCGTGAAGGCCTTCACCGCCGCCTCGACGTCTTCTTTGTCGCTATTGACCACGACGTCGGCGCCCAGCTCCCTTGCCAGTTCCAGCGAGGAGTCGACGATGTCGGTGATCAGGACGTCCGCCCCGGCAATCTTGGCCAGTTGCAACTGGCCAAGCCCGATTGAACCGGCGCCGATGACAAGGACCTTGTCGTTGAGCTTCAACCCGCTCAGCTGCACCGCGTGCAGACCGACGGAGAAGGTGTCCAGAAGCGTCGCTTCTTCGAAACTGACGTGGTCAGGCAGCTTATAGAGCTTCTTGGCCGGCGCGATGACATAGGTGGCAAACGCCCGCGACACGGTCTCCATGCGCACGGGGTAAAGTTCGGGGCAGATATTGTACTGCTGGACGCGGCACCAGTCGCAGTTGTCGTCACCCAGCACCGTTTCGACCACGACGCGATCGCCGGCCTTGACGTTTTTCACCGCTTCGCCGACCTCGACGACCTCGCCGGCCATTTCATGGCCCATGATTTCGTGGATCAGTTCAGGCTCTTCCTTTTGCCAGTGACGCAGGTCGGTGCCGCAGATGCCGGCAACCCGGATGCGGACCAGGGTCCAGTCCGGACCTGGAAGCCTGGGGGTATCAACCTCTTCGACCTCGAACTCGCCCTTGGGCGTCTTGAGGGCGGCCTTCATGCGCAGGCTGTGATTATGCTGGCAGGCAGTATCGTGCATCACTCAACTCGTTGTCTGTATCAGGGGTTCAATACGGAGATTGACGACGTCGGCCCGTTCGGACCGCGTCAGCGCGAAAAGGATCGCCTCGGCGACCTCTTCGGCGTAAAGCATTTCGTCCTTGGCGATGGCTTCGCGGCGGGCATCATCGCCGCCAGGCTGCATGTCCGTGCCGGTGGCGCCGGGCTGGATAACGCTCACCCGGATGCGCCTGTCCTGGACTTCCCGGCGCAGGGTTTCGGCAAAGGCCTGGACGCCCGCCTTGGACGCGGCATAGACGCTCTCGCCCGGCTTCTTGATGATGGTCGCGATCGACGACACG
This sequence comes from Asticcacaulis solisilvae, assembly GCF_017875235.1. Lineage (GTDB taxonomy): Bacteria > Pseudomonadota > Alphaproteobacteria > Caulobacterales > Caulobacteraceae > Asticcacaulis > Asticcacaulis solisilvae_A. The sequence continues at coordinate 299,063 of NZ_JAGGMI010000004.1, forward strand.
AAGAGAAGTTGCCCACCTTGCCTGTCCATGCGCGTGAGGGCGCCCTGGGCGCAGGCCATGTAGCCGGACAGGTTGGTGTCGATGACGTAGCGCCATTCGAGCTCTTCCATTTCGTGGACAGGCTGGGCCCCCAGCGCGGCATTGGCAACCAGGATGTCGAGGCCGCCCAGTTTATCGTCGACGGTGCGAAAGACCCGTTCCAGGTCTTCCGCGCTGGCGGAATCGGCGGTCATGCCATGTACCTCGCCGCCGGCCCGCTCCGTCAGGGCGCGCACAGCCTCAAGCGCGTCATCGAGATGGGCCCGGTCGCGGCCATAGGTCACGACGCGCGCGCCCTCTTCAGCCAGCAACATCAGCGTTGCCCGGCCAATGCCGGTCGTGCCGCCGGTAAGCAGGACGCGTTTTGCTTTGAGGGAATTAAAACGAACAGGCATGGAAATATCTCATTTGCGTTCGGATGTTTGACGACCGCTCGCCTCGTCAACGCCTGACGGTTTCCGGGGCGTTGCCTCAGCCTGGCGCGCTACGGCATCGCGAAAGAGCGGCCAGTTATCCAGGCCGGTCCACCGGGCAATCAGGCGTGACAGGAAGCGGTTCATAGCCGCGATCCGATGTCTTTCGGCGTGAAGCAGCCGGCGGGTGAATAGGCGCCACTGACCAGCCATGCGCCGTGACGGTATAAGGTCAGCACACTGTCCGGACGCTCGACGCTCAAGACCCAGACGCCTTTCGTGTCGGTCCAGACCATGCGGGCGTCGGCCGCCTTCACGGCCGCGAACACAGCAGGCGGCGTTGTGTCCGGGCCGAAGACGACGGTCACGGCGGATCCGCTTCGCCACGGCAGGACGGCCGCCACGCCCATGAGCACGACCAGAATGACCATCGCCGTCACCGGTCCATTGCGGTCCGGGCCCGGCGGCCTGCGTTTGAGGATCAGTCCGGCGGCGAGCGCGGCAATGCCGAGCCCCAGGAACAAAAGGTCCCACACAAGCGGAATCGCGCTGCCTGGATTGATGCGATGCAGGCCCAGAAGCCAGTGTACCAGGATGCCATCGGCGAGATGCCAGGCCCCGAAACCGATTAGCAGGTGCGCGAAGACCTGCCGGCCGGCTCCGGAGCCAGACATCTCTGAACGGGCCTTCCACACCAGCCACATCCCGACCGCCACAATCAGGTACATGGCTGCGTGAAAAAGCCCGTCGGCCAGGATCTGCCCTCTCAGATCGCCGAGTGGCCCTTCCCGCACATTGCTGAGGAGGTGGTGCCACTGCAGGATCTGATGCAGCAGAATACCGTCGAAAAACCCGGCGAGCCCCAACCCCAGGCACAAGCCGCCCCAGGCCGCCGCAGGATTTGACAAACGGGGCGCCCCGGTCGTCATGCTTTATCTCCGCGGCAGCATGAAGCGGAGGATGGCGACAGCGCCCGGCCCGCTCAGGCCGGCTGAAAGCAGCCGGGTGACAGGCAGCGGACGGGCGGCGTCCTGAGGCGGGATGGCAGGGAGGGCGAAAGACCGGGCGGAATCCAAAGGCATGCCAATTCCCTCAGAGGGCGTTTTCGGGTGCGTTTTCCCGCGCGGCTTCAACACGGTCTGTCGCGCGTGCCTGGCGGTGGTCCATTTTCGCAATGTGGTTTGTACGCACAGGCAGGCCTTTCCCGAAGCGAAGCACTTCGTGGTCAAAAGTGGCAAGGACGGGTTCAGCCGGTCTGCGGCATGTAGAAACATGCCTGCGGAAGGAGAGCGCGGCATAGGCCGGCTGAAGGGATATGAGGGTCAAGCCGGCTTCTGCCGGGCTGTTTCAATCATGCTATGATGACGTCGGTAAAAATGGCGGCACTTTGAGCGCGGTTTAAAATAAAAAACGAATTATACTTCCACTAGTGAGTATAGCTTTTGAAAACGCACACTTCGGCCGCTGCACTGCAACGATGGCTGGCAAGCCTGGATTCACTGGACTGCGCACTCAAAACCGCTATTTCTTCGCAATATGGGTTTTCGACGTCTGAGGCGCTTGATTCACCACGACCTTTTTACAAAAATTTCCATTAGATTTGCGTACTTTTTATTTCCCAAAAGGTAGATTTCTCCCGCAACGCACACAACTGGCGCCCTGTCGTCAGACCCTATGACACCTGGATGCTTCAATCTGAATAGCGAAATGCCGAATATATACTTTAACAATAAAGTATATGCCCCGATGCTTGTCCATGTATTCCTTTGTGGCAGGACATCCTGAAATGCCCCTATCCGCTTTTCAACATGGCCACGCCGACTTTGCCGCATTGATGACAGACGTCTTTATCGCAGCGCCCAGCGACCGTGCCCACCAATTCGCCACGCTGCGCGAAGCTATGACCCCGTACCTGGAAGAGCTCGGTGCCGGCAAGCCGCCGCGCGACACCGCCCACTTCGTCGCCACCGCGCGGACCTATCTGCGCGCCCTGTCGACCTATCCGTCGGACTACGCCGAGTGGCTTGAGGTCTTCCGCGCCTTCCAACAGCTCTTCAACGCCTATCAAACCGCACGGTCGGCTCGGCCCGCCGAACCCGTCATGACCCGCGTGCCAAATTCGCGCGCGTGGCGGACCTGACCTCCCGAAGGACTCGTAGACACGCATGACCACCGCAGATGACAAGATCAAAAGCCCGCAGCCGTTCGAGGACCGTCCCGGCTTTACGCCCGAAACATTGAATGTCCACCCCGAGCTTAGCGGTGCGGAAACGCCGGAAAGCCAGTGGCCGTTCGGCGACCTGACCGTGTCGACCCATGCCGGCCGCGACGGCTTCTGGGTCGTGGCACGGCGGCCGGGCGGCGGCGGCATCGCGCTGCGCACCTTCCCGATCATGGGGGCCTATGCGCTGAAAAAGGTCGCGGGCAACGACGCGGGCGGGGACTGGGAGGTTGAAACCAACTCCGGCCATTACCGGATTTCGCTGCGGCTCGAAAACGGCCTGATCCATATGACGTCGCGCCTGACGCCGTCGCACGACCTGCTGGTCGCCTTCTGGCCGCGCGACCTGTACGTCCTGGACAATAACGACGACCCAAGGGCCGCGAAGGGCCATATGGAGGCGGCGCAACGTGGCCTGAACGGCGGCTACTGCTATTTCTGCCTGAACGAACCGGATTTCGGCAATGTCCTCTACATGCAGAACCTGACGGCGCTCAATCCGTTCTTCAAGGAAACCAAGACGACGCCTGACGGCGTGGTCGGCGGCGAATGGCCGGAGCTGGGCTACCAGCCGCCGGCCGCGCCCAATGGCAATACGCCACCGGTCGATCCCCTGCCCAAAGGCCAGGAGGTCGTCATTTCCGACGCTCTGATCGCCATACGCGCGCCCTGTGCGGAAAACGAATTCACCATGGCCCGGACCTTCCTGGAACTGCTGGCCGACATCTATCCGCACATCGACAAGCCCGAACCCGTCCTGCGCGACTGGCGGTGGCGCGCCGCCCGCACGCTGGAGGACCTGAAAACCTCGCCCGACGCCACGGTCGAGCACTACGGCTTCAAATATCTCCATCCCTACACGGCCTCGGAATATCCCGACAGCATGGTGCAGATGTCGGTCGTGGCGACGCTGCGCGAATATGAAGAGGTCTGCCAGATCGGCGGCGGTTTCTCGGCCGAACTGGCCGCCGGCATGCGCAAGTTCTACGACGAGGAGCTGGGCGTGCTGCGCCGCTACCTGCCGAATGTCGGCGCCGACAAGGACAGGGACGCGGTCGATTCCTGGTACCTCTACCATCCGCTGATGAATCTGGCGCGGCTGGCCATCAACGGCGAGGGCTGGGCGAAGGAGCTGTTCTTCGACGGTCTGGACTTCGTCATCCGCGCGGCGCAGCATTTCGACTATGTCTGGCCGATCATCTACAAGGTGACCGACTTCTCGGTCGTGGTGAAATCGCGCGAAGGCAACGGCGAAGACGGTCTGGGCCAGACCGATGTCGGTGGCATCTACGCTTATGTCATGCTTCAGGCGCATCAGTTGACCGGCGACAGGCGCTATGTCGACGAAGCCAAAAAAGCCTTGAAGGCTTTGGAGGATTTCCGCTTCGAGCTGGCCTACCAGACCAACCTGACGGCGTGGGGCGCGGTCGCCTGCCTGAAACTCTACAAGCTGGAAGGCGACCAGCACTATCTCGACCAGAGCCTGATCTTTATCGCCAGCCTGCTGCACAACTGCGAACTGTGGGGCTCGCACCTGAACTGGGCCGAGCACTATGCCAACTTCTTCGGCGTCACCTGCCTGCACGACGGGCCGTACCTGGCCGCCTATGAAGCGTTCGAATGCTTCATGGCCTTCGATGAATATCTTCAGGAAGGCGGCGACGACATCCCCGATTCCGCCCGCCTGCTGCTGGCCGAATACTGGCGCTTCACACTCGACGTCCTGTGGTCCTTCTATCCCGACGCCCTGCCCGAAGAGGCGATTTCCAAGGAGGTCCGCAACGGCCATATCGACCGCAACCTGTCCTTCCCGCTCGAGGACATCTACGGCGACGGTAGTCCGGCCGGACAGGTAGGCCAGGAGATATACGGCGCCGGCGCGGCCTTCGTCATCGCGTCGCGCGCCTATGCCGAGTGCCCGGGCGCGCCGTTCCGCGTCTTTTCGGAATATCCCATGCAGGTCGATTGCCGCGACGGCCAGGTCCACATACGGCTTCTGGGACCCAAGGGCTATAAAGGCCGCCTGAAGCTGACGCCCAAGGACGAAGGGGCCGCGCCGCGGATCGCGCTCCTGGCCCACGACGGCGAGCCGGTTCCTGCCGAAGACCACGACATTTATCGCGCCGCCGCCGATGGCCGCTTCACGGTCATGTGGCAGCCGCCGGAAAGTACGGCCGTATGATGCCCGCCTTAAAGGAACACGCCGTGCTTCTGCACGGGCTTGGCGAAACGCCGTGGCAGATGGCGCTGATCGAAGGCGCGCTCCAGGCCGCCGGGTTCGGCGTGACCAACCTGCGCTATCCATCGACCGAAGCCTGCACCGCGGAACTGGCGGACCGCTTCGTGCGGCCGCTGTTCGACCGGTTTCGCGACGCGCCGAAACTGCACTTCGTCACCCACTCGATGGGCGGCATCATGATGCGCTACCTGCTTCAGGACCGGCAGCCGGCCAATCTCGGCCGCGTCGTCATGCTGGCGCCCGGCCACCACGGCAGCCAGATCCTGGAACTCTATCGCCGCACGCGAATGTTCAAGGAGATGTTTGGCCCCGCCGGACAGGAGGTGGGCACGGGAGACCATTGCTTTTCCTGCTTCCTCGACGACACGGCGGAATACGAGCTTGGTATCATCGCCGGCATCCTGTCGGGAGACCCGCTGGCCAATCTTGTCCTGTCCTGGCCTCATGACGGGCGGCTGTCCGTGGAGACCACGCGCCTTCACGGCATGCGCGACCACACCCTGGTTCCGGCGACCCACGACCACATTACCTTCCACCCCTTGGCCATCTTCCAGACCCTTCAGTTCCTGAAAACCGGACGGTTCTTCAGGATCACCTCGTCCTCCTCAGTGCCCGTCCCTGCCGGGACACGCCCAGCGATTTTCGAAAGTACTGACGCTTAGCGTTTCCCGCTAAACCGCATTTATTAGTGGACGCTGCCAGAAATTGCATCGGCGCTTTACCGGGAAACGCCCAAGATTCGAATGATTTCGGATAAACATCATTCAAGTCCGGATTTTTTACGTTATCGCGATATTTAGATCGGTATGATTTTAAATGGAAACATTATACCAATCTACGTTTTGTTTTGTCGCGATATTTAAGGCGAAAACCGCTTACACTTTTCGCCATATCGCTCTAGCCGAAATCCGCCCAACGCGTTTCGACGTATCGCTCCACAGTCCGGCACACCTGTCAGGAGGCCGCGCACCTGACCCACAGCCTCCGGAAAGCACACGGCCATGACACTGCGGTTCAGCGATCCCCGTCACATCCATCTTCTCTGCAGGATCGCGGAGGGCGATCTTTCAACCCTGAAAGCCCTGTACGGCCTGACCGCGCTGGTCCTTTACGCCTCCCTGCGCCGTCGCATGGACGATGATGAGATTATCGAGCGCTTGCTGGCCGATATTTTCGCCGCCATCTGGAAACGTCCGCATGACTTTCATGCGCGGTCGGAATGGGCTGGAAAATCCCGGGAAACGGCGCTGCTGCCGTGAGTAGTTCCTGAGCATGGCGCCGGCCACAATGGTGTTTGTGGTGCTATCCTTGACCCACAGCACCCGCCGCGTCTTGCGCTCCGCGGCGATCGACTTCGCCCGGACGGCTGCCGCCTGCGTTTTTCTCCAGCTTGCGATCGCCAAAAGTCTCTTTGAAGAATTGTGGGGTAGCCACTATAGTTCGCGCCCGTGTTGGCACGCGTTTTCAGGACCGCAGGCCAAACCTCTCAAGCCCTTATAAAACCTGGCGCACCCGGCGCGATTCGAACGCACGACCTTTGCCTTCGGAGGGCAACGCTCTATCCAGCTGAGCTACGGGTGCCTGCTTCGCCGGACACCGGCCTCAGGTGGCGCGGAACCTAAGCCAATCCCCAGCCACACTCAACCGCAAAAAGCGGATAACCACAAAAAACGGCCTCCGGCCGCCAGGTCAGGCAGCAAGCCCCGCCGCCTGCATCATCGGTTTCAGCGCCGCCAGGGCCTGGGGATTGCCCATCAGGCTGTCGCGGATCTGCGGTATGCGTAGCAGCCGCATCACTTCCGCCTTGGCCTGGTCGCTGACCGGACCCAGCGGCGCACCATTGCCGGCGGCGAAGTTGAGCAGCATGGCCAGCTTGTTCATCGGCGACACGGGGGCCTTCAATGTCTGCTGGATCAGATGGATGTCGCCGGCGATCTGGCCGCCGATATGGCCCAGCTTGGCCATGATCTCGTCCCGGTCGGCATCGCTCAAGGCCGCCTTCAGCACCTTCTTCTGCATCTGCGCCAGTTGCTGCAGCCGTTGCGGCGCAGGCGTGTTGGAGTTGCGGATCTCGCGTTCGAACTTCAGGCTGGTGATGGCCGACGCCAGCCAACGCGCCGCCTGGCGCTTGTTGGCCGCGCCCGCGACGTTTTCGCAAAGCCAGATCAGCTTGTCGATTTCTTCGGAGGCGGTGTTGGCGTTCTGGGTCAGGCTGGCAACGAAATCCGACGACACCAGCATCTTGGAACGCTCGGTGAATGCCTCCTTGACGTCATCGCGCTGGGATTCTTCCTTGCCGGCGGCCGTCATGCACATGGCCAGGGCGCGCAGAATCTCGATCTCGCCTTCCGGATCGCCCGGCTTCAGGCGGCGCGGCCCCTTCAACTCCAGCATCAGGCGCTTGGAAATGTTTGCCGCCAGGGTTTTCAGGCAATCGCGCAGGATCAGGTTGTGATAGCCTTCCAGCACGTCCTTCAACGGCGGGATGATGCGCGCGATCTGCGGATCGACCTTGGCGACCAGATCGACTTCGCGGCCCGCGGCCATGCGGGTCATGATGGCCAGCGACGTGCCGAGATCGGCCTCTTCGCCCAGGACATCCGACAACGAACTGCGCGACGCGAAGATTTCGACCACCGGCGCCTCGATGACGTGCATGGCCCACTCACGGCCATCGAGATTGTCGGCCAGCACGGTGGCGAACAGCAGCAGTTTTTCGAGCTTGACCGCCGGCCGCCTGTCCTCGCCCAGCACCTTTGCCAGGGCGCCGCCCAGGATATAGGCCTTTTCAGGGTGGCCCGACAGCTTGTCGATCGTGCCGAGCCAGTTGGATGGCACCACATCGGGGAAGGTCTTCTTGCGGCCATCGGTGATCAGGCGGGTCACTGCCTTGTCGATCAAGGCGCGCCAGCGGCGCATCAGTTCGTGCAGGTCCTGGCCCGTGTCCTGGCTTTCCGGCACGGCCAGCTTCTGCACCACATGCTGGAGCTCGGTGCCCGTTGCCTCCAGCCGTTCAGCGAGGTCGGGCCGGTGCAGCAGTTCAAACGGCGTGACGGCATTGCGTTTCAGCCATTCTTCCAGAAGGCGCGAAATCTTCTCGCGCGCCACGGCGGTATACAGGTCCTGGGGGGCGGTACAGACGCTGTCGACCGAAGCGACCGTCTTGACCTTTGTCTTCTGTTCGGGGGCGCCCTTGGTGAAGACGGTCAGCGAGCGGTATTCACCGCTGTTGTTGTCGAGCGTCTCCTTGCTGACCATCACGGCCGCGAAGCTTTTTTCGACCAGCAGGGTCTCGGCCGACTTTATGGCAAGATCACGGTTTTCCAGCGCCATTTGCAGGGCCCATGACGATGACGGCGTCTTGCGCGCGAAAACCTCGTAGTGCACCTGGCTGTGAGCAAAGGAACTCATTACATTTCCCGGTCAACCCCTACCATGGGGCCTTGAAATTCCTGCAAAATTTACACAAATGGGGTTAAAATCCCATTGAGGACGCAGACGCGTCCCGATATGACCTGCTTTGAGCCGCGTTCCCGCCTTGAAATGGTCGCTATTGCGCTCGAAGAACTGTAGCAGTGGCGTATCCTATTCTACCCTTTACAGAAAACCGGAGCATTCATGGCCCGCATTACCCTGGTCGATGACGACGAAAACATCGTGACAAGCGTATCCCTCGCGCTGGAAAGCGGCGGTCATACGATCCAGGCCTATTACGACGGGGCCACCGGCCTGGCCGCGCTCGAGAAGGATCCGCCGGATCTCGCCATTCTCGACGTCAAGATGCCGCGCATGGACGGCATGGAAGTCCTGAAACGCGTCCGGGCGACATCGAACCTGCCGGTCATCATACTGACGTCCAAGGACGACGAGATCGACGAAATCCTGGGTTTCAACCTGGGCGCCGACGACTATATGCACAAGCCGTTCTCGCAGCGCCTGCTGCTGGAGCGCGTCAAGGCAGTGCTGCGCCGCGCCGGCATCGTCGAACAGGGTGAGGCGCCTGAGGTCCAGGAAGCGCTGAACGCCAAGTCGCTGAAGCGCGGCAAGCTGGTCATGGACGCCGCGCGTCACGAATGCACCTGGGACGGCAAGCCCGTACGCCTGACCGTCACCGAATTCCTGCTGCTGCACGCCCTGGCCCAGCGTCCAGGCTTCGTCAAGAGCCGCGACAACCTGATGGACGCGGCCTATGACGATCAGGTCTATGTTGACGACCGTACGATCGACAGCCACGTCAAGCGCATGCGCAAGAAGTTCCGCGTCGTCGATCCCGAGTTCGATTCGATCGAGACGCTGTATGGCGTCGGCTACCGTTACCGCGAAGCCTGAGCACACGTCCTGCCATAGGAAACGGCGATGACACCCAGTCCCTGGTACAAGCGGCTGCCCTTTATCCATTCGCGCCTGGGGCGGCTGGTTGTCGGACTGAACATCATCAGCCTGCTGATCCTTGTTTCCGGCACATTGGTCGTGAACGAGTTCCGCCGCGGTCTGATCCAGGCCTATGAGGATTCGCTGAAGTCCCAGGCCCAAACCATCGGCAACCTGATCGGGGCCGTGGCGACGGGTGAGGAGAACGAAGCCCCACATCTGCAGCCCTATTACGCCGCGCAGGTGATGAACCGCTTCATTCCGCAGGGCCAGCGCGCGCGTCTGTTCGACATCAACGGCGAGCTGGTATCGGACGGCACCTGGATCGCCGACTCGCTGGCCGGATCGGACCGGATCGAGGTCGCGCCCCTGCCGCCGGCGCGCAAGTCCACCGATCCGCAGCCCAAGGACAATTCTTCTGAAATGGCGAAGCTTCGCGCCCAGGGCCAGAGCGACCTCCAGGACGAGGTCGCCATGGCGCTGAGCGGTACGGAAGTGGCGCATGTCCGCCACAACGAGCGCGGCCGGAAGGTCGTGTCAGTCTCCATTCCGATCAAGCGGGTGAAGACGGTTCTGGGCGTGCTGACGCTGGAGCGCGGCAATGTCGACGAGATCGTCCAGGCGCAGCGTCAAGCCATGGTGCCCTTCATCCTGGTCGCCTTGGGCGTGACCTTCATCTCGTCGATCATGCTGCATTTCCTGATCACGCGTCCGATTCAGCGCCTGTCGGTGGCCGCCGATACGGTTCGCGCCAACCAGGCGCGCGCCATCTCCCTGCCTGATCTCGAGGAGCGCCAGGACGAGATCGGCGGCCTGGCGCGGTCGCTGGAAAGCATGACCGATACACTATGGCGGCGGATGGAGGAGATCGACCGCTTCGCCGCCGACGTGGCGCATGAGATCAAGAATCCGCTGACCTCAATCCGCAGCGCCCTGGAGACCCTGTCGATCGTCAGGGACGACAGCGCCAAGGACCGGCTGATGGGGGTGCTGAACCAGGATGTACGCCGGCTGGATCGCCTGATCACCGACATCTCCAATGCGTCGCGCCTCGACGCCGAGCTGTCACGCGACGTGCCCAAGGCGGTCGATGTCGGCGGGCTGATGGAAGACATCGTGTCGCTGTATGAACATACCGGCACGGTGCGCGTCTCCTTAAGCCGGGAGATCGCGCACGCCCGGGTCAACGGCCGCGAAGGCCCGCTAGGCCAGGTCTTCCGCAACGTCATCGACAATGCCCGCTCCTTCTCGCCCGAAGACGGTGAGGTCCGTGTCACCCTGCTCCCGGGCGAGGCCGGGCAGCTCCTGGTCACGATCGAGGACGATGGCCCGGGGATTCCGGAGGAAAACCTGGAGACCATCTTCCAGCGGTTCTATACGTCGCGGCCGAAGGGCACGAGCTTCGGTAACAATTCGGGCCTTGGCCTGTCGATCTCGCGCCAGATCGTCGAGGCGCACCACGGCAAGATCTGGGCGGAAAACCGGACCGAAGGCGACACGGTGTTGGGGGCGAGGTTCAGTATTATCCTGCCGAGCGCCTGATATTTCCGGGGTGTGGGGCCCGTGGCCCCACGAACACCCTTTTTTCTTTTCCTCTTTCGGCCGCTTGCGGCCGAAAGAGGAAAAGAAGTAAGTCTTGGGGCCCAAAAAACGTTTCTTGGGGCCCCAATCCCATAAGTTTTCGGCACCCGCATGAGCAAACTGATCCTCCACGCCACCTCCCTGACCCTCCTGGTCGGCCAGACCTGGCGCGGCGTGCTGATCGTGGGGCCGTCCGGCATCGGCAAGAGCGACCTGGCCCTGCGTGCCATCGAATCGGGCTGTCACCTGGTTTCGGACGACTATTCGTGCATCTGGACGTCCGGCGGACACCTCTATGCCGCCCCTCCCGAAACCATCGAAGGACTGATGGAAGTACGGGGCTTAGGGATAATCGGCCAGGGCCAGCGCCGTCCCATGACCCGCGTCACACTTGTGGCCCTGGCGCAGACCGATCCGGTCGACCGCTTGCCGGAAAACGAAATCACTCCCATATTGGGACTGAACCTCCCGACGACCCGTCTCAATCCGCGTGAAGCGTCATCGGTGTCCAAGCTTATCACGCGCCTGCGGCAAAACTAGACGGGCGCTGGTTTCGCAGCACCGTCACATCTTTACCGTGCCCTTACGTCAAGTGACACAGAAGCCACGGTTTTCGCTGTGGTGCGGGTTTTGCTGGGAAGTTCAGAATTTCTCATTTTGCAGTGCGAAGCAAAGAGGACTAGTATCGCGCATTCGGCCGGTCGCACGAGCGCGGCAGTAAGGTTAAGGCATACATGATCGGACTGGTGATCGTTACGCATGGCAGGCTCGCCGAAGAGTTCGTCGCGGCGATGGAACATGTGGTGGGGCCACAGAGCCAGGTAACCCCCATCTGCATCGGCCCCGAGGACGATGTCAGCCTGCGCCGTCAGGAAATCCTGAAGGCCACGGCCGAGAACGACACCGGTGACGGCGTCATTCTGCTGACCGACATGTTTGGCGGCACGCCGTCCAACCTGGCCATTTCGGTGATGGAACAGACGCGCGCCGAAGTCATCGCCGGCATCAACCTGCCCATGCTGATCAAGCTGGCCTCGCTTCGCCGCAACGAAGACCTGGGCGCCTGCGTCTGCCACGCCCAGGAAGCCGGACGCAAATACGTGACCGTCGCCTCCTACGTCCTGTCCGGAGACAACTGAGTCTCATAGGATTTTGACTGGACTCAGAATCAGAACTCTCGCATCATCCCGCAAAACACAGAGCATCGCCCGCTTCAAATGAAGCGAAGCTATGCTCTTATTTTTCGTTTTGTCGCATTTCCTAACGGCGAACCGCTTTGGCACTTCGCCGGGAAATGCTCCGCCTCCCAAGGAGGTCCCATGAGTGAGACGGCATTACCGGTGCGAGCCCAGGTCGAAATCTGCAACAACAAAGGCCTGCACGCGCGCGCCTCGGCTAAGTTCGTGAAACTGGCCTCGAGTTTCGAAAACGCTCAAATCCATGTCATCAAGGACGACAATCGTGTCGATGCCCTGTCGATCATGGGCCTGTTGATGCTGGGCGCCGCCAAGGGCTCGCTGATTGAAATCGAAGCCGAGGGCGAGGAAGCCGAAGCCGCCGTCACGGCACTCAGCGAACTGGTCGCCAACCGCTTCGACGAAGAGGCATGACGTGAAACCGCTCTGGCTTGCCGTTGCCCTTGCCCTTTCGTTCACGGCGCCGACTGTCGCGCACGCCGAAGAGGGCGAGCCCGAAGCCACGGCGCCGGTAAAGAAGAAAATCCGCAAGAAGACCAAGGCGAAACCCAAGGCCCCGGCGCCCGCGAAACCCGCCGGGCCGGTGCCCTATACCTCGCTTGCGCCGTCGACCTTGCCCAATGCCCAGCCGGTGACGCCCGGCCCGCCGGCGCACGCGCTGACGCATGAGGTCATGCCCCAACCGGCGGAAACGAACGTGCCGGTCGCGCCGCCTTCCGATGTCGCCATTGCGCCGAAAGTCGATACTACGCCGCCTCCCCCACCGCCGCCGGTGGTGGCCCAGGCGATCCCACAGGCCGCGCCGACGGTCGGCGGCCAGGCGCAGATCAGCCTGAAGTGCGAAACCACCGTGGTCGACGGCAAGCAGATGGTCAGCCGCGGCAGCTTCTATATCGACCTGTTCCCGTCGGCGGTCTTCCCCGACCAGACGGCCGACTTCAAATTCCTCTTCGTCGACCCCGCGCACAAGTCGCTGATTCGCGGCTCGGTTTGCCAGGATACGATGTGCACGGCCAATGTCACCGACAGTGCCTACTACCTTGTCAACAAGGTGACCAAGCGCGGCGCGGCGCTGCGCATCACGCTCGACCGGTCGCGCGGCGCCTTCTATGCCGAGGAGATCGACAGCGGCGTCTTCGGGATGTTCGGCGGCAACAAGAAGGGCAGTCATCCCGGCGAAAGCGGCTATTGCACGCCGCAAAGCTTACCATCGAAGCTGTTCTGACTTCGTAAGCCAAAGCGCCATTACGTCTTTCTTACGAACGCACCCGGGTCCCGCGTGGAAACCTTAGCCGGTGCCCGCTATCCTTTGATCAACAAATTGATTTCAAAGGAGATAAGTCATGAACCGCGATCGTATCGACGGCAGTTGGGAACAGGTTAAGGGCCACGTGCAGAAGGCGTGGGGCAAGCTGACCAATGACGATCTTGACGTTATCGAAGGTAACCGCAAGCTTCTCGCTGGCAAGATCCAGGAGCGCTACGGCGTCGCCCAGGACGAAGCAGAACTTCAGGTTCGCCGCTGGAACGACGAAAATAACGACTTGGTCGACGACGGCACGATCCGTTCGGACCGGCTTTAGCAAACATCTTCGGTTCCGCCGGACCGGAGTGACAAGAGCGGAAACGGCCTGACGGTCGTTTCCGCTCTTTGTGTTTGAAAGGCACAACGTGTTAAACAGACCGCAGCGAAACGACCTGGACGCCGATGACCCTGCTGGAACGCCTGAGAACCGAGACGCGCGACGCCCATGAAGCCCTGCATATCCATCCGCTTCTGGCGCCCCTCGTCTCCCCGGACGTGACGTTGCGCGACTACCGCTATGCGCTTCTGGCCTTCGAGCTGTTCTACCGGACCATGGAAGCCCGCACCGTTTCTTTTCCGGTCGACAGCGCGCCCGTGCGCGACTGGCTGGCGCAGGACATGCGCAGGCAAGGGCTCACGCCGCTCGATATTCGGGTTTCCCTCCCCGGCCTCTATACTCCCTCCCAAATATGGGGTTACCTCTATGTCAAGCAGGGATCGATGCTGGGCGGTAACGTGATGACAAAGGCCCTCCGGCGCCATCTCGGGCTGCAACCCCTGACGGAACAACGATTTTTTGCCGGATTTGGCGACCAAAACGGGGCGCAATGGCAAAAATTTATTGAAAACTTATTCGCGACAGCGTCTTCTTTACGCATGAATGAAACCATAGAGACGGCCGTGGCGTGCTTTCAGGGAGTCGCCGGTATTTGCGACGCCGTGCTCCGCCTGAAAGACGCCGACGGCCATGACCTTCAAACCCCGTGAACACTTAACCGAAAAGCAGCTGGAACGCGCCCTGGAGGGCTGCGACCAGGAGCCGATCCATACCCCGGGCTCGATCCAGCCCTACGGCGTCATGCTGGTGCTCGACCGCGACGACCACACCATCCTGCAGGCCAGCGAAAACCTCGACCAATGGATCGGCATTCCACACGCCAGGGCCATCGGCGCGGCGCTCGACGACATTTTCGGCGCCGACCAGGCCGACATCATCCGCCACATCGTCGTCAGCCGTGAGTTGGAGCCGACGCGATCGAGCGTCATCCGGATGAACGACAAGTCCTTCGACGCGGTGGCGCACCTGTCCGACGGCTATATCGTCGTCGAGCTGGAAATCGTCGACAATCCCCGCGCGCTGGAACGCGACTTCTTCTACGACGAACTGCGCCAGTTCGCCGTCGGGATGCGCGACCAGCGCCGCCACGAGGACCTCTACGACTTTGTCACGGCCCAGGTGCGCAAGATCACCGGTTTCGACAGGGTCAAGCTCTATCGCTTCGACGAGGATTGGAACGGCGAGGTCATCGCCGAAAGCCGCGCCGACTACATGGCCTCCTACAAGGGTATGCATTTCCCGGCCTCCGACATCCCGGCCCAGGCGCGCGCCCTCTATATGAAGAACTTCATCCGGGCGATCGCGGACATCAACTATGCGCCGGTACCGGTGCTGCCGGTGCGCAATCCGCACACCAACCGGCCGGTCGACATGTCGATGTCGGCCTTGCGTAGCGTGTCGCCGATCCACGTCCAGTACCTGGCGAACATGGGTGTATCAGCGTCGATGTCGATCACCATCGTGCAGAACGGCCGCTTCTGGGGCCTGGTCGCGTGCCATCACAACACGCCTTACCACGTGCCCTACCGCATCCGCATGGTGTCGGAAATCATGGGCCATATCTTCTCGGCGCAACTGTCTTCGCTGGAAGAGATCGTGGACCGCGCCGAGACCGAAAAGCGCAAGCTGATCGTCGAGCGGCTGTCGGCGACGCTGGGGACACACTTCGACCTCTATGACCTTTTGGTCGAAAAGAAGGAGATGGCGCTGGACGCCATGAAGGCCCAGGGCATGGCCGCCCAGTACAAGAAGCGCGTGCACAGTTTCGAGGCGGCGCCGCCGGAAGACGTCCTGACCCGCCTTACCGACTGGCTGCACGACACGCACCCGGGCGGCATCGTCAAGACCAATGACGCCGAGGCGTTCTGTGCCGGGGTCGCGGGCCTGGAAAGCCTGAAGGGCGGCTTTCTGGCGGCGCCGATCAGCCACATGCGCAAGGACTACGTCATCTGGTTCCGCGACGCCATCGCCAAGCACGTCCGCTGGGCCGGCAATCCCGAAAAGACCGCCGTCGAGGAGAAAGCCGGCTATCGCCTTGTGCCCCGCGCCTCGTTCGACCTGTGGCGGCAGGAGGTCAAGAGCCGGTCAAGGCCATGGGCGCGCGAGGATGTCGAAATGGCCCAGGCCATCATCCACATCTTCAACCAGTCCGAACGCATGGCGGCCGAAGAGGCCAGCCTGGCCAAGAGCGAATTCCTGGCCAATATGAGCCATGAGCTGCGCACGCCGATGAACGCCATCATCGGCATCGTCAACATCCTCGACCGCGACCCTTCGCTGACCGATAAGCAGCGCCAGTTCATCTCGACCCTGAATGTCAGTTCCGCCTCGCTGCTGAATTTGATCAACGACCTGCTCGACATCGCCAAGATCGAATCGAGCGAAATGCAGATCGAGAACCGGCCGTTCAACCTGTCGGACGTCCTGGAAGAGGTGCGCTCGATCATGAATGTGCGCGCCATCGAAAAGGACCTGCTGCTGTCGGTCAAAGCGCCGCCCCGCGCCCAGATGAACTTCATCGGCGACGTGGCGCGCATCCGCCAGGTCATGCTGAACCTGGTGTCGAACGCGCTGAAGTTCACTGAGGAGGGCTTCGTCAACATCCTGGTCAAGATCGAAGGCGACCACAAGGTCCGGATCGACGTCGTCGATTCGGGCATCGGGATGTCGAAGACGCAGTTGGAACGCATCTTCGACAAGTTCGTCCAGGCCGATGAGACGATCTCGCGCCGCTTCGGCGGCACGGGCCTCGGCCTCGCCATCGTCAAGAATCTCGTCGGCATGATGGGCGGAGAGGTCAATGTGCAGAGCCAGGAGGGCATGGGGTCGCGCTTCTGCATCAGCCTTCCGCTGCAACACGTCGAACACATCGCCGAGAATGATGACGATCCCCGCTTCCGCGTCACCGGCCCGGCAATGTCGCGCAGCACGCTCAAAAAGGCCAGCCACCGCAAGCGCATCCTGCTGGTCGAGGATTACGAAGGCAATGTCATCGTCGCCCTGACCCTGCTGCAGGAGGCAGGCTATGAAGTCGTCGTCGCCGGCAACGGCAAGGAGGCGATCACCAGGCTGGAAGCCGATCGGTTCGATCTGGTGCTGATGGATGTCCAGATGCCGGTCATGGACGGCTACACGGCCACCGCCCTGATCCGCAAGCTGCAGGCGGCCGGCCAGATGCAGGACGTCAAGATCGTCGGCATGACCGCCCACGCGCTGACCGGCGACCGCCAGAAATGCCTGGATGTCGGCATGGACGACTATCTGTCCAAGCCGTTCGACCCGGAGCGTCTTGACGCCATACTGGCGCGCAACCTCAGCGCCTCCGTGGCGCAAACCGGCCAGGCGAAGTAGGTCTACTCAGGCTCATAAATATCGATAACGTCGATGAGGCTCAGCCCTTCGGGCAGGGCCTCATCCGGCTTGTCCTGGTCCGCAGCGCGATCCTGTCCCGGCGGTGGCGTTACGCCACGGCCTTTCGGTCCGACCGCGTCGAGCGGCTCCGGCACTCCGCCGACCACATCGGCGGCAGGGCTGCCACCGACGACGAAGGCGCCACCGCCCGGCAACTGAGACGCCGCGGCGTCCACAGGCGCGGCGATGTAGACGCCCGTGCTCGTCATCTCTTCCATGGGCTCAGCCGCTGCCAGAGCGTCGGCCAGCGGGATTTCCGCCACCAGGCTCTGGCGTGTGGCCTCCATGACGAAGCGACCGCCGGTGATCGCCATGGTGCGCCTGAACCGCGTCCCGGCCAGGGTCATATCCATCGGTTCACCGACGATCTTATACCCAGCGCCACCGTCAGGCAGAATGATGGTCTCGCCCGAACGCTCAAAGACGGGGTGTTCGACCACCACCGGCACGTCCGTGTGCTTGCCCTCTTCCCGGCTGACCGTGACGGCCTGCAAAAACGCGTAGCCGTCGGTCTCATATAGCGGTCCGTGGCCGTCCTTTGGCAGCGACCATGCCATCTTGGCCCTGCCTTCCATGGCCATCCGCGACTCGTTCTTCGCGACATCGTAATCGTAGGCGACGGTGTCGACCGTGATCCACGGATACCGCCGCTTCCAGGCCAGGCGCATGTAAGTGTCGAGGGCTTCGGGCGTCATACCCTGCCAGACGACGCGCATCCGAACCGCCTCGCTGCCGCGCAGGATCAGCGAGGCGCGCGCCGGCGCCAGCGTTTTCAGGCCCGCCGACGCGTCGAGCGTCAGGTATATATCCATTTGCGGCAGGTCGAGCGGCGGAACGATGATTTCCTCGAGATCGGCGCCCTCGGCGCGGATCGGCAGGGTCCAGCGATAGGACGGCACATCGTTGGCGCTGATGTCACCGTCACCATAACCCGTACCGTCCAGCCAGTAGGACTTGCCGTCGATTATCGCGCGCACGATGACGTGGTCGAACAGGCCCATGGAAGCCAGGTGCAGGTTCGTGCTGTCGCCCTGCTTGGTGTTGACCAGGGCCGGCTCGGCCTTGACGCCGAGTTCGCGCAGCAGGGCCAGCAGCAACACCGTCTTGGCCTTGCACTCGCCGAAGCGCCGGACCCAGGTTTCGTCAGCCGCCACCGGTGTATGGCCGCCTTCGTTGACGGCGCGGTAGGCATAACGCACCTGGTTCTGCACCAGTTGCAGCGCCGCCGTGGCACGAACCTTTGGGTCGGTGCCCAGGGCGGCGATCTTCGCCGCCTCGACCTTCAGCGGCGAGTTGGGGCGCAGGGCGCTGGCCCTGGCGTAGAGCGGCGCCATGACCGAAGACACCTCGCGCCACGAGCCGAACTCGCTGAACTGGACCTCGCCGAAATGGCTGAAGCGCGACGGCGCCTCGTCGGGCGTGTCGGGAAACTTGTAGTCCGAAAGGTTTAAGGAGAACTCCGTATGCCCGCCCGTATTGACCAGGTTGGGCGGCGGCAGTTCCGGGCTGATCTTCCAGCGCACCGGCTTGGCCTGCGGCCAGCGAACGCGTACCTCGGCATCGGCGGCATTGGTGGCGTTCACGGCCGACCACATGGCGTAGGATCGGCCCTGGCTGACCGTGGCGCGGTCGGTCTTGGAGAAGGCAAAGGCAATGACATCGCCGACCTGCAGGCCTTCGGTCTGCATCAGGGCGGTCAGTTCACCGTCGATCATCGATTCCGTCAGCGAGGTTTCGCGGCGCATGACAACGAAGGACTGGCCACGCGCCAGCACGTCGATGACCTTGCCGTCGCGCAGGATGTGCAGCTTATGGATGGTGACGGTTTCCGTGTCCGGGGTCCAGACGACCGCAGGCTGGCCCGCCCTGAGACCCAGCGGCGTCTGGATGCGCAACACGGTTTCGTAATAGTAGGTGTCACCGCTGGCGGCAAAGTCGATCTGGAGCGACCGGTTGAGAATGGCATAGTGCGCGTAAGCGGCCTCGCGCGTCGGCGCCAGGGACTGCGTCACCGGACGCACCCAGGCGGCCGGCGCGCCGAACTCCAGCTTTTCGCCGGCCATCGCGCCCGGCGCCCACGCGGCGCACGCCACCGATGCCAGCAACATCCATTTACGCATACGATACCCCCCAACCCCGATTTTTCAGGCCCCAATTCTTAACGCTAACCTCCCGCGACAAAGCTGGCAACTCCCCGCACCCCGTGGATTGACCTGTAAGCCCGCCTGTGTCACCTTGTTGCCATGCTGAACAGCCGAGCCTTTAACGTAGCCGTAACAACGACCGCCGCCAGTGGCGGGGCGTTTTGCCGGTGCGTGGCCTTAAGCTGACAGCACTCTTCGCAAACTCCCCGTTCCTTTCATTGTAAAGGCCGGGGACGAAGATCCGCTCCGGCCGCACTGCCCCGGAGCCACGCATGCCCCCTCAACGCAATAGTCAATCCGCGCTGATCGTCATCGACATGCAGCGCGCCCTGTTCGCCGCGCAGCCGCACGACGCCGACTTTGTCACCCGCCGGGTGTGCGCACTGATCGACCGGGCGCGACGCGACGATGTGCAGATCGTCTTCGTCCAGAATGTTTCCGAGGCGCATCCCCGCGGGTCGAACGGCTGGCGGCTGCTGGCGCCGATGGAGCCGCGCTTTCCGGACTGGGTCATCGACAAGACGCGGCCGAGCATTTTCCACGGCACCAACCTGTCGGCACAACTGAAAGCCATCGGCATATCGCGGCTGATCCTGGCCGGCGCGGGCACCGATACCAGTATAGACGCCTCGTGCCGGGCGGCGGCGGACCTGGGCTTCGAGGTCGTGCTGGCGGGCGACGCCCATACCACGGTCGACGGTGAGCTTCTGCCAGCCGACATGATCATCGCGCACCACAATGCGACGCTCTCAGGGCCGTTCGCCAGCGTGGTGGCGGCCGACAGCGTCGGTTTCTGGCGAGGCGCGGAGTTCGCTTAGAGCGATATGGCGAAAAGTGCCAAGAAGCGCTTCTGGGGTTTTCGCCTAAAATATCGCGACAGAGCAAAAAATTAGACCGAGCTACCAGCTTCCGGTATTGGGCATGCTGACCCAGGGCTCGGCCGGCGGCAAGGCTGGGCCCTTCTGCAGCAGTTCGATGCTGATGCCATCCGGTGAGCGCACAAAGGCCATGCTGCCGTCGCGCGGCGGGCGGTTGATGACCACGCCCATATCACGCAGATGCTGGCAGACGGCGTAGACGTCATCGAACTCATAGGCCAGGTGGCCGAAGTTGCGGCCGCCGCCATAGTCTTCGACATGACCGTTTTCGTCCGGCCAGTTGTAGGTGAGTTCGACCTCGGCCTGGCCGCGCAGGCCATCGTGCGCGCCCATATGGGCGTCTTCGTCGGCCGACAGGAAGATCAGGCTGAAACGGCCTTTTTCGTTATCCATGCGGCGGACCTGTTTCAGGCCCAGGCCGTCACAGTAAAAGCGCAAGGACGCGTCCAGGTCCTTCACACGGACCATGGTGTGCAGGAACCGCAAGGTTAGTGGTCCCCTTCCGGACGGGGCGCCGGGTCGTGGTAGTCGTGGGCGTGGTCCTTATGGACGAACTTGCGGTCGCAATAGCCGCATTCGACCTCGCCGTCCTCGCCCAGCTCCAGATAAACCAGCGGGTGGCCCAGCGCGCCGCCGCCGCCGTTGCACGCGACCTTGTGGCCGTCGACATAGATGACTTCGGGGGGCGGAATGATGGTGCTCATGGATATTCGGACCTGCGACTGAACCTGCCCAACCCTTAAGCAAAGCCGGTCCTTTCGTCAATTTCCTTGTCCCAGCCGCCGGGGTGTGAAACTCTCCCGTCATGGGAGCGCCGAACAAACTGAAATCCATGCTGGGCGGAACCATCGGCAACCTGGTCGAATGGTACGACTGGTACGCCTATGCGGCCTTTGCCCTTTACTTTTCCAAGTCCTTCTTTCCAAAGGACGATCCGACGGCGCAACTGCTCAATACCGCCGCCATCTTCGCCATGGGCTTTCTGGTCCGGCCGATCGGCGGCTGGCTTTTGGGCATGTATGCCGACCGTTATGGCCGCAAGACGGCGCTGACCGGATCCATATTGCTGATGTGCGCCGGCTCGCTGATCATCGCCATAACGCCGGCCTATGAGACGATCGGCATATTCTCACCCATTCTGCTTCTGCTGGCGCGGCTGCTGCAGGGCCTGAGCGTCGGCGGCGAATACGGCGCCAGCGCCACCTACCTGTCGGAAATGGCCGGCCACCACAATCGCGGCTTCTGGTCGAGCTTCCAGTATGTGACGTTGATCATGGGCCAGTTGATCGCGCTGGGCGTGCTGATCGTCCTGCAGAAGGTCCTGTTGACGCCGGAACAACTGGAGGCCTGGGGCTGGCGCATTCCCTTCGTCATCGGCGCGGGACTGGCGGTCGTGGCCATGTTCATCCGCAGCCACATGGAAGAGACGGACTCCTTCCAGAAAACCGTCAATACGCAGAAGGGCAGCGTCTGGGCGCTGGTCCGCGACCACCCGTGGCAGTCGCTGCAGGTCGTCGGCCTTACGCTTGGCGGCACAGTTGCGTTTTACACATATACAACCTACATGCAAAAATTCCTGGTTAACACCGCGGGCTGGACCAAGGAGGCGGCGACCGCCGTATCGGCGCTCTGCCTGTTCATCTACATGTGCCTGCAACCGCTGTTTGGCGCCCTGTCCGACCGTGTCGGGCGCCGGCCGCTGCTGATCGGGTTCGGCATATTGGGGACGCTGCTGACCGTGCCCCTGATGACTCTTCTTGCCGGCACAAAGGACTTCTGGGCGGGGTTCGCCTTGATCATGGCCGCGCTTGTGATCGTCAGTGGCTACACCTCGATCAACGCTGTTGTAAAAGCCGAACTCTTCCCTTCACACGTCCGCGCCTTGGGTGTAGCGCTACCCTATGCCATCGCCGTGTCGCTGTTCGGCGGATCGGCCGAATATGTCGCGCTGGGCTTGAAGGCCCAAGGGATGGAGACAGCCTTCTACTGGTACGTCACGGCCTGCATCTTCGTGTCGCTGCTGGTTTATGTTTTTACCGCCGACACTAAGGTTACTTCGGCGTTTCGCGCGGAAGTGGAGGAGTAAGCTTACCCGGCGATTTACCGACACGCCCACATCGCCTTTTTACATGCCGTCCTCTACTCGTTTTTGCGCCGCAGCAAAAAGGAGAAGGGCATGTTGGATCAAACCATCGATCTCGTTTTCAGACGGCTGCATCTGGAGCTGACCGGCCCCGATGCAGCGTGCGCGGCCATCAAACAGCTGGTGCGGGTTCACGTCCGTCAACGTCCGCACGACCTCGATACGTTCGAGCGCTTCGCGGATACGCTGTTCCGCCGGCACAACGGCCGCAACACCATCCTGATCGCCAATGCGGTCAAGACGCGCATTCAACGCATGGACGCCGAAAGCCAGATGGTCGAATGGCTGAACGCCTAGGCCTTAAAGGATTTGTCAGGCCGGATCGCGGAAGTTCAGTTCGAGCAGGACATTGTTCGGGTCGGTAACGAAGACCTGACGCAGGCCGATCGACGGGATATCGGCGCGTTCGAACGGCAGATTGCGTGACTTCAGGCGCTCGATCATCTCATCGAAGCCATCACATTCAAAAGCGACGTGATGGATGGCGCCCGTCGGCGCGCCTGGCTGGACATCGCGCGGAACCGTATTGTCGGTGCCGAACAGGTTGAGATGAATGACCGCCATATCGCGGCTGTCATACAGCCATTGCCGCAGTGCGGGATCGCGTTGGGGCGCCACGCGCGCCTCAAGCCCTAAAAGATCGTGGTAAAAAGCGACCGTTCCCGCCATGTCGCGGGTCTGGATGTTCACGTGGTTGAGGTTTTTGACGATCATTATTAGTGCGCCTCGTCCCAGTTCATTGCGGCATTGGCTTCGACGACCAGAGGCACGCTGAAATCGACCGCGGGCACAGATGCCTGCGACATCACGTCCTTGATCAGCGGCATGACCGCTTCGACCTCGGCGTCGGGCGCTTCGAAGATCAGTTCGTCGTGGACCTGAAGCAGCATCTTGGTCGTAAAACCGGCCTTTGTCAGGGCATCCGGCATGCGCATCATGGCGCGGCGGATGATGTCGGCGGCGGTGCCCTGGATCGGCGCATTGATTGCGGCGCGTTCAGCAAACGACCGCAGCGCGCCCTTGCCGTTGATTTCCGGGATGTGGATCTTGCGGCCAAACAGCGTCATCACGAAGCCGTTGGCGCGGACATAGTCGCGAGCACCGTCCATATAGGCCTTGATGCCAGGGAAGCGGTCGAAATAGGTCTCGATATAGCGCCCCGCCTCGCCGCGCTCGATGCCCAGTTGATTCGATAGACCGAAGGCCGAGATACCGTAGATGATGCCGAAGTTGATCGCCTTGGCGCGGCGGCGGATTTCCGAAGTCATTTCCGCCATCGGCACATTGAACATTTCCGACGCCGTCATGGCGTGGATGTCGTCGCCGCGCGTAAAGGCCTCCTTCAACTGAGGAATATCGCCGATGTGGGCCAGGATGCGCAGTTCGATCTGCGAATAGTCTGCGCTGATCAGCTTGTGCCCCGGCTTGGCGACAAACGCCGCGCGAATCTTGCGGCCTTCGGCGGTGCGGATCGGGATGTTCTGCAGGTTCGGCTCGTTGGACGACAGGCGCCCGGTCGGCGTCGCCGCCAGGTGGAAGCTGGTGTGGATGCGGCGCGTTTCCGGATCGGCATATTCGACCAGGTTATCGGTATAGGTGCCCTTGAGCTTGGACATCTGGCGATAGTCCAGCACCAGCTTGGCCAGCGGCACGCCTTGTTCGGCCAGGTCTTCCAGTACCTTGACGTCGGTGGCCCATTGGCCAGACGCCGTCTTCTTGCCTCCGGACAGCTTCATCTCATCGAAGAAGATCTGGCCCAGCTGCTGCGGACTGCCGATATTGAATGGCCGGCCCAGCAGGGCGTGCGCCTCCTGCTCGATGGCGTTCATGCGCGAGCCGAAATCCTGGCTGAGATTGCGCAGGATGTCCGGGTCGATGCGAATGCCGTTGAGTTCCATCTCGGACAGGACGGCAGGCATGTTGCGTTCCAGCGTCTCATAGACCGTCGTCATGCGCTCGCGCTGCAGGCGCGGCTTCAACAGGTTCCACAAGCGCAGCGTCACGTCGGCGTCTTCGGCGGCGTAGCGCGTCGCTTCCTTCAGATCGACGTGCTTGAAGCTCTTGGCCTTCTTGCCCGAGCCCGCGACGTCCTTGAACGTAATCGGCTTATGACCCAGATGCATTTCCGAGAGTTCGTCCATGCCGTGGCCATGCAGGCCGCCTTCGAGCACGTAGGAGATCAGCATGGTGTCATCGATCGGAGCCACCTTGATGCCGTAGCGGTGCAGGACGCTCAGGTCATACTTGATGTTCTGACCGACCTTCAGGATGTTGCGGTCTTCCAGCAGCGGCTTCAGCACGCGCAAGGCGTCGTCGAGCGGGATCTGCTTCAGCTCATCGCCGAAATCGAGGCCTTCAGGCGCGTGGCCGAGCGGGATGTAACAGGCGCAGTTGGGCGCGGTCGCCAGCGATACCCCGACCAGATTGGAGTGCGAGGCTGACAGGTCGTCGGTTTCGGTATCGACAGCGAGAACCTGCGCGTGTATGGCGCGCGCCACCCAGGTTTCCAGCGCTTCGATGGTCTGGACGCACTCATAGGCGTCAAGATCGAAGGGCTGTTTGGCGGCGTCTTCGGCCGTGTGCTTGACGCCGTAAAGCGGCCGCAGGATCGGTGCAGTCGGGATTTGAGAGATCGCCGTCGAGCTTTCCAGCGCCGACAGGGTACCGCCGACGCGCTTGGCCAGGGTGGCGAATTCCATGGCGACCAGAAAGGCCGTCAGCGTCTCGGGCTCGGGTTGCTTCAGGATAAAGTCGTCCAACGGATGCGGATCAGGTGTATCGCAACGCAGGCGCACCAGTTCGCGCGACAACAGAATCTGGTCCTTGAAGTCGATCAGGGTCTGGCGGCGCTTCTCCTGCTTGATCTCGTGCGCGCGTTCCAAGATGCCGTCGAGATTGCCGTATTCGATCAACAACTGCGCGGCCGTCTTGACGCCAATGCCCGGCGCGCCCGGCACGTTGTCGGCCGAGTCGCCGATCAGGGCCTGGGCATCAACGACCAGTTCGGGCGGCACGCCGAACTTCTCGATGACCTCTTCGCGGCCGACGACCGTCGATTTGACGGGATCGAGCATGGTCACGTCATCGTCGACCAGCTGCATAAGGTCCTTGTCCG
This sequence comes from Asticcacaulis solisilvae, assembly GCF_017875235.1. GTDB lineage: Bacteria > Pseudomonadota > Alphaproteobacteria > Caulobacterales > Caulobacteraceae > Asticcacaulis > Asticcacaulis solisilvae_A. Next base: position 324,457 of record NZ_JAGGMI010000004.1, read on the forward strand.
ACGAGACGATGGTGACCTTGAAGCCCTGGCCCTTGGCGATATGGGCATAGGTGCAGATCAGGTCGTCGGCCTCATAGCCCGGCAACTCGATCGCGGGCAGGCCAAAGGCGCGCGTCGCGTCGCGGATCAGCGGAAACTGCGGGATCAGGTCTTCGGGCGGAGGCGGACGGTGGGCCTTGTACTGATCGTACATGTCATTTCGGAAGGTGTGCGAACCGGCGTCGAAGATGACCGCCAGGTGCGACGGCGCCTCATCGCCGCGGTTCTCCTTGATCAGCTTATACAGCATGTTGCAGAAGCCGGAGATGGCGCCGACAGGCAGGCCGTCCGACTTGCGCGTCAAGGGCGGCAGGCCGTGATAGGCGCGGAAGATATAGCCCGACCCGTCGATAAGAACGAGGCGCTTTGGCTTGCCATCGGTGGGTGCTGTCGAGGTATCGGGCATGTGAGGAATCGTCTGCTTCTCAAAGGAACGGCTTTTACATAGAGCCATATCCTTCGAAGCGCCAGAACCTGTCAGCCGTATTGCGTCTTCCATGCGGATTTGCGTGCGGCGTATTCCGGATCGGCCTCGGCCTTGCGCCAAAGCTCGTAAAAGATGCGCGCGCTTTCTGCCTTTACCGGATCGCCCGTGCCGCGTTCCTTTGGTGCGTAGTCTTTATCGCGATCGTATTTGCGGCCACCTTTATAATTGGCGTAGCGCCGGGCGCGCGTATAGCCCATCTGTAGGAACTTGCGCGCCATGTCGGCACCGACAAAGTCGTCGTCCTCCAGATAGTCATGGAACATGGCATAGAGAGTGTCTGCGGATGCTCGCGCGATTTCCGGCGTGCGAAAACGCCAGTGCGGTGTCATCTCGCTCTTGTACGGTTCGACGATCAGAACGCCCTGCTCACCCTTGCCGACGCGGTATGCCTCAGGTGTCTGACGATAATCGATGTTGGGCTTCCAGCCATAGGCGTCTTTGTCGAAGTTCAGATAGGACGGGCGCTCGGACATGAGGGGCTGGGCATAAAAGAAGACCAGGATAACGTTGTGCTTTCAGCATCTAAGCCCTTTGAGAGCCGTAATACCCGCACATCCGTTTCCTGGCCGCTTCATTCCTACCGGGTGTCCCAAGATGGGGTCTTCGATAGTTCGGATAGAGTAGCGGAATGCCGGTAAATATGCAGCATGCTTGGATCAGCTAACGGTAAAGTCCGCGTAAGGACGAAATCTAAACAACGTCGAACTTGGTCTTATCCAGCACCGCCAAAACGGGCGCCAGTTCGCGCCCGCGCTTAAGCACCATGCCCGACTGGTTATAGATAGCAAAGGCCCCCTGTTTGCGCGCCAGGGACGGGCGCTTTTCAATGCGATAGAGTGGCGCTTCGGACGTGCGGCGGAAGATGCAGAAGGCGACCGCCTCATTGCCGCTGTCGATGGAGTAGTCGCGCCAATCGCCGGACGCCACCTTTCGTCCATACAGCCTCAGGATCAGTTCCAGCTCCTTGCGCTCGAAAAAGACCGGCCCCTTGACCGGCTGCGAATTCTGGTAGGCGCCACTGAAATCCTGAACGCTCATAGAGTTGGGCATCCCCAAGCAGACATGGAACTGGACAGAAGTAGGCCCCAATTACCGGAAACGTGCAAGTCACTTTCCTTTATGGGGATGAACACAATCTTTATCGGCCAGTTATCTTATCACCCCAATATGACCTTATTTCCGCCCTTTCGCCGCCGCTTCGGGTCATCATATTCATAAGCGTCGGCCAAGGCGCTTTGCTCTGGTTCCTCCCCTGAACAGCCCCCCCAGCCCCCGGGAATCAGGTGAGGTGTTTTGGCCGGCGATGTTTCCTCCCTATTATTAAGACCCTGACCGCCCTTGCCTTGTCGCAAGGGCTTCTTTTTTTTGGGGGTCAGGCGCTCGCCGCCCACAGTCCTACGGCTGAACGGCGCATCGGCACGAAATACGACAGGGCTTCGACGCGTGCGATCCAGGCGTTGACGTGGCTGTAAGCCGACAGATCGACGCCGCCTTCGGGCGCATGGGCGATATAGGTATAGCAGGCGAAGTCGGCGATGGTTTCGCTTGAGCCCACCAACCAGTCCTGATCGGCCAGGTGCGAGTCCATGACTTTCAGGAGGTCATGCGCCAAGGTCTGAGGCACTGTGATGTCGCCGGGCGCCTTGAAGACGTTCATGCGCCGGGCGGTAGCGGCGCCGTAATTGATCGGGCCAGCAGCCTTGCCGAGCCAGGCGGTGATTTGCGCGGCCGCAGCCGGATCGCGCGGCAGGAAGAGGCCTTCGTCGTCATACTTCAGGCAGAGATAGACAAGGATGGCCCCCGAATCCCAGATGACCGTGCCGTCATCGTCGATCACTGGCACCTGACCGAATGGGTTGAGCGTCATGAATTCGCTGGTCTTTTGCGCCTTGTTGGCCAAGTCGACGTCGATCCGTTCGAACGGCAGGTCGAGCGCGCGCAGCAGCAGTTCGACGCGGTGGGCGTGGCCCGACACCGGGAAGCTGTAGAAGACGATCGGCATTTCAGGTCTGGTCATGATGTTTTCCGAATTTAACGCGTCAGAAACAGGAAGGTACGCACACCGGCATCGACAAGGACAAACAGGCCCGGCCCGAGCAGGGCCATGCTGATATAGCGCCACGCCGTGCCTTTGCGCACCAGATACGCGCCGCAACCTATCGCGATGACTGCCGCGATAGTGGCAGCATAGGACAGGGTGCGGTTCGCAGACAAGTCGGCGCCCGTCGCCAGGTTACACACGACGGCAAAGAAGGTGGCGACACCGCCAGCCATGGCTACGATCTGCGGACGCGTCATGCTCAACTCCATGTATCGGGGTGCAGGGGTCCGTGACCCCTGCGACTTATAAAGAAAAGGCCCCCCGTCACAAGACAGGGGGCCTTTTCTTTATTCAATCGCGAGAACGCTTACTCCGCAGCCTCGGCGACATCGCTGCCGCGGGCCAGGTTGCGCAGGACGTACGGCATGACGCCGCCGTTCTTGTAGTATTCCAATTCGGTCGGCGTATCGATGCGGCAGCGGACCGGGAAGCGGGCCACCTTGCCGTCCGAAGCGCGGAACAGCTCGACGATCAGGTCCTGACGCGGACTGACGTTTTCCAGGCTGCGGATGGTGACGATTTCCTCACCGGTCAGGCCCAGCTTGGCCCAGCCTTCGACCTTGAACTGGAGCGGCAGGACGCCCATGCCGACCAGGTTCGAACGGTGGATACGCTCGAAGGATTCGGCGATGACGGCGCGGACGCCAAGCAGCTTGGTGCCCTTGGCCGCCCAGTCGCGCGAAGACCCCGTGCCGTATTCCTTGCCCGCGAAGATGACCATGTTACGGCCTTCCTTCTGGTAGCGCATGGAGGCGTCGTAGATCGACATCACTTCGCCCGACGGGAAGTGCTTGGTCACGCCGCCTTCGATTTCCGGCGTGATCTTGTTGCGGATGCGGATGTTGGCGAAGGTGCCGCGCATCATGACTTCGTGGTGGCCGCGGCGGGCGCCGTAGGAGTTGAACTCCGACACCGGCACATTGTGGTCCGACAAGTAGATGCCGGCCGGGGCCGTCTTCTTGATGTTGCCGGCGGGCGAGATGTGGTCGGTCGTGATCGAGTCACCGAAGATGCCCAGGACGCGGGCTTCGACGATGTCGGTCACCTTGTCCGGCGTCATCGTCATGCCTTCGAAGTACGGCGGGTTGGCGACGTAGGTCGAGTTGCCATCCCAGCCATAGGTCTGACCGCCCGAAACGGCGATGGCCTGCCAATGCTCGTCGCCCTTGAAGACGTCGGAATAACGGCCGGTGAACATTTCGTTGGTAACGTGCTTGGCTTGCAACTCGGCGATCTCGGCCTTAGTCGGCCAGATGTCCTTGAGGAAGACCGGCTGACCATCGGCGTCGAGGCCCAGGGCCTGTTCGCGCAGGTCGATCTTGGTCGAGCCGGCCAGGGCGTAGGCGACCACCAGCGGCGGCGAGGCCAGATAGTTGGCGCGGACGTCCGGCGAGACGCGGCCTTCGAAGTTACGGTTGCCCGACAAGACGGCCGAAGCGACCAGGTCGCCCGAATTGATGGCAGCCGAGATGGCGTCCGGCAGCGGGCCGGAATTGCCGATGCAGGTGGTGCAGCCGTAGCCGACCAGGTTGAAGCCCAGGGCGTCGAGGTCCTTGGTCAGGCCGGCCGAGTTCAGGTAGTCGGTGACGACCTGCGAACCGGGCGCCAGCGAGGTCTTGACCCACGGCTTGACCTTCAGGCCCTTGGCGACGGCGTTGCGCGCCAGCAGGCCGGCGGCGATCAGGACTGACGGGTTCGAGGTGTTGGTGCACGAGGTGATGGCGGCGATGACGACGTCGCCATGGCCGACCGAGAAGGCTTCGCCTTCGACGGCGACGCGCTCGTCTTCCTTGCCGGCCTTGCCGAAATCACCGGTCAGGGCGGCGGCGAACTCTTCGGCGACCTTGGACAGGGCGACGCGGTCCTGCGGACGCTTGGGGCCGGCCAGCGACGGCTCGACGGTCGAGATGTCGAGTTCCAGCGTGTCGGTGAAGACCGGCTCATGGGCCGGATCGAACCACAGGCCTTGCGCCTTGGCGTAGGCTTCGACCAGGGCGACGCGTTCCGGCGTGCGGCCGGACTTGGCCAGGAAGTCGATCGTCGCCTGGGAGACCGGGAAGAAGCCGCAGGTGGCGCCGTATTCCGGGGCCATGTTGGCGATGGTCGCCTGGTCTTCGAGGCTGAGGTGGGTCAGGCCTTCGCCATAGTATTCGACGAACTTGCCGACGACGCCCTTCTTGCGCAGCATCTGCGTAATGGTCAGGACCAGGTCGGTGGCGGTGACGTCTTCGGCCAGGACGCCGGTCAGCTTGAAGCCGATGACTTCCGGGATCAGCATGGGAATCGGTTGACCCAGCATGGCGGCTTCGGCTTCGATGCCACCGACGCCCCAGCCCAGGACGGCCAGGCCGTTGATCATGGTGGTGTGCGAGTCGGTGCCGACGACCGTGTCCGGGTAGGCGACTTCGCCGCCGTCCGCGACATTGGTCCACACGGTCTGGGCCAGGTATTCCAGGTTCACCTGGTGGCAGATGCCGGTGCCGGGAGGCACGACGCGGAAGTTGTTGAAGGCCGAAGACCCCCAGCGCAGGAAGTTGTAGCGCTCCATGTTGCGCTCATATTCGCGGTCGACGTTCTTGCCGAAACTGTCGCCCTTGCCGAAATAGTCGACCATGACGGAGTGGTCGATGACCAGGTCGACGGGGTTCAGCGGATTGATCTTCGCCGGGTCAGCGCCCAGCTTGACCATGGCGTCGCGCATGGCGGCCAGATCGACGACCGCCGGCACGCCGGTGAAGTCCTGCATCAGCACGCGCGCCGGGCGGAAGCTGATTTCGTGTTCGACCGAACCCTTGTTCTTGGTCCAGGCGGCCAGGGCGGCGATGTCGTCCTTGCCGACGGACACGCCGTCTTCGTTGCGCAGCAGGTTTTCAAGCAGGACCTTCAGGCTGGCCGGCAGTTGTCCGGCATTGGTGAGGCCATTGGCTTCGGCCGCCTTGAGGTCGTAGTAGGTGTAGGTTTTATCGCCGACTTTCAGCTCGGCCTTTGACTTGAAGCTGTCAACTGAAGACATGAATGCGTGTCCTTTCCGCGTTCACCGCCGGCCGCCCCGATGGCGGCTGATATGTCCGGAGGGGGCGCGCTTGTAACGAAGGACGCACAGGGTCTCGACGTTGCGCTGCAACCTTTCCGTTGGCGGCAAATTGCCTTCTAAACTTCTTATTCCTTTTCGTCTATGAAGCCTTACGTTCGACGAGGTTATTTTTATGGTTATGGAATTGCAGGTGGAGGGGCTGGCCTTGCGCAAAGGCTATAACCTGCTGATTTCCAATTTGTATTTCGCGCTGAAACCGGGTGAAGGCATGAGCCTGACCGGCGAAAATGGTGTCGGAAAGACCACGCTTTTGCGGACGCTGGCGGGGTTTTCGGCACCGTTCGCCGGGCGCATCGCCTTTGTTGAGAATGGTGCGCAGCTTGAGTCGGAGGATGTGCGGGCGCGAAACATTCACGTGCTGGGCCATCATGACGCCTTGTCGCCGTCGCGGACGGTGGCGCAGGAGCTGGCGTTCCAGGCGAAGTTCCTGGGCGGGGAGCCGGCGGCGGCCATTGCTGCCTTGCGATTAGAGACGCTGTTGGACCTTGAAACACGCTATCTGTCGGCAGGACAAAAGCGGCGTCTGTCGTGCGCGCGGTTATTGATGGCGAAGCGCGAACTGTGGTTGCTGGATGAGCCAATGGCGCCGCTGGATGCCGATCATCGGGCATTGCTGGCCAGATTGATGCAGGCGCATCTGGCCGAGGGCGGGATGCTAATCGCGGCTGTGCACGATCCCCTGCCGTTTCAGACGCGCGACCTGCGCCTTACCCGCCCCACTCGCGAACAACAGGAGGCGGCAATTGGTGTGTGAACACGTATCGAGCCACTTCGCCCTCCCCATTTATGGGGAGGGGGGACCGCCGAAGGCGGTGGGCGGGGCCTACCAGCGAAGCACCAGGCTGTGTCGCTCATCAACAAAAATACGAACCGTATACGAGGCTGATAGAAAGAAGCCCCGCCCACCATTGGCTCCGCCAATGGTCCCCCCTCCCCGCAAGCAGGGAGGGCGAAGAGGTACTTTCCCGCAAAACAACTTGAGGCAGGGGTGTCTCGCGTGACTCCTTCCCTTACCCAAGCTGCCTTCGCGCTGCTCAAACGCGATCTTGGCCTGTCCCTGACGCGCAGCGGAGGGCCGCTGCTGGCGATCGGTTTCTACCTGACGCTGATGGCAATGATCCCGTTGAGCCTCGGGCCCGACCAGGCCGTGTTGAGCCGCATCGCCGCCGGATTGACCTGGCTGTGTCTCGCCCTGTCGAGCCTCTTGTCACTCGAACGCCTGTTCGAGCGTGACTATGAAGACGCCATGTTCGATGTTCTGCGATTGGGGCCATTGCCGCTGGGACTCATCGCGCTGTTGAAGTGCCTCAGCCAATGGCTCGGGACCGGCGTGATCCTGTCACTGCTGACGCCCGTGGTGATGATCATCCTCGGCGCGCCGGTCGATATGTCACTGATGGCGCTGACCTCGGCGCTGCTTGGCTCTTTAAGTTTCGCCCTGATCGGCGGCATGGGCGCCGCACTATCCCTTGGCACGCGCAAGGGCGGCGTCTTGATGGCGCTCCTGGTCCTGCCCTTCTATGTCCCGCCGGTGATCTTCGGCGCAGGCCTGATGCAGGCCATGCAAACCCAAAGCTCTCCCTGGCAAGCTCTGGCGTTTCTGGGCGCCTACGCTTTGTTCGCCCTCGCCCTCACCCCCGTCGCAATGGGCGCGGCCCTACGCAGTGCGCTGAACTGACGCTCTTGCCGCAAGACCAATTCCGCCCTATGTCGCACTCATGATCAACTGGCTGGCCAACCCCGAGCGCTTCTCGTCCGTCGCACGACCCGTGCGGCCGTGGCTGGGCGCCGTCGCGGCAGCACTCCTCGTTTGGGGCCTGGCGCTCAGCTTCCTGTCGCCCGAGGACTACCAGCAGGGCGATACCGTCCGCATAATGTATATCCACGTACCGGCCGCCTGGATGGCAATGGCGGTTTACGGCATCATGGGTGTGGCCAGCTTCTTCGGTCTGATCTTCCGCCATGCGCTTGCCGATGCCGCCGCCAAGGCCATCGCGCCGATCGGTGCGGTCTTCACGGCGCTGGCGCTACTTACCGGCTCGCTGTGGGGCAAGCCGATGTGGGGCACCTGGTGGCAGTGGGACGGCCGCATGACCTCGGTGCTGGTGCTGTTCCTCTTCTACATCGGCTATATCGCGCTGCATGCCTCGATCGAGGACGAACAGCGCGCCGCCAAGTCGACCGCCATCCTGGCCTTGGTCGGCCTGATCAACCTGCCGGTTATCAAGTTCTCGGTCGAATGGTGGAACAGCCTGCACCAGGGCGCATCGATCTTCGTCAAGGGTGGGCCGACCATCGAAGCCTCGATGCGCTGGCCGTTGTACGTCATGGGACTGGCCTATCTGTTCCTGATGCTGTGGCTGTTCCTGATCCGGCTCGACTCGGAAATCCTCAATCGCAAATACCGCGCCTTGCGCGCCAGATTGGCTCTGAACTGATGCATTTCGATCTGGATATGGGAAAGTATGTGTTCTTCGTCTGGGGCGCTTATGGCGCCTCGGCACTGGGGCTGATCGGGCTGGTCGTGCTGACCCTGCGTGCCCACGCCGAGCGCAAAAAGCAGCTGGCGGCGCTTCAGGCCGCGGTGACAGAGGCGAGACGGTGAAACGCGTCCTGGCGTTCGTCCCGCTGATCGTGCTGGCCGGCCTGCTCGCCGTACTCGGCTGGTTCAACTTTCACAAAAAGCCAACCTACGAACCGCGCGAAATGATCGGCAAGTCGGTGCCGACGCAAGCCCTGGCCGATCTCGATGACGGCAGCCTGCAGGACCTGAAGACGCTGGCGGCAACGTATGACCGGCCCATCGTGGTCAACATCTTCGCTTCATGGTGCGCACCATGCGTCGCCGAAAATCCCCAGCTTCTGGCGCTAAAGCAGAAGGGCGTGCCGATTATCGGCATCGCCTGGAAAGACCAGCCCCAGGACACGCGCAACTTCCTCAACCAGCACGAAAACCCGTACGTCCGGACGCTGAGCGATCCGGACGCGCGCATCGGCGTACAGATGGGGATTAGCGGCGTGCCCGAGACCTTTATCGTCATGCCGGACGGAACGATCACCGACAAGCTGGCCGGGCCGATCGTTCCGCAGGCGGTTGACAGCGTCTATCAGGCAGCCACCAAAGGCGGCAGGATCAAATAATCTGGGCGCATGATTTTACCGAAACAACGTTCGGCGAAGCCAAAACCGGTGACCACTTTTCGGATCATGCGCCGAGTTAAAGCAAACCCAGGGTTTGCTGAACCAGGAAGATGATGGCGGCGACGCTGGCCGCGACCACACCCGACACCAGCACGCACGACACGATTGCCGAGACAAAGCCGGTGATAATCCACGCCCCATCCTTTTCCAGCAGACCCAGGGCGAAGACGCAGATGGTGAAGGCCGGCAGCATGTTGCCAAGCGGGATCGGCAGGAACAGGATCACAGCCATCAGCAGGCAGACCCAGCCGGCGACACGTTCGAATGTCACACCCGTCATAAAGGACAGGCGGGGCTTAAGCAGGCGCTCGGCGCGCATTTGCCACGGCACGATCTTGTCGACCATGACCTTGAACGTTGCCTTCGGCAGTGACTGCTTGGTCACGAACTTCGGCAGCCACGGCTCCTTGCCCAGGGCCAGTTGCAGCGCCAGGAAGATCAGTGGCAGGCCCAGGATCGCCGAAGCCCCCGGCGGCATGGGCAGGGCGATCGGCAGGGCGAAGACAAACAACAAGGCGGCGACCGCACGGTCGCGCATCGCATAGAGCAGGTCCGAAATCGCCACGGCGCCTTCACCCGGCCGAGTGGCCAGGCGCTGCAGGACATCCGACAGCTTCTCGTTTTCCGGGGGCGTGACGCGCGGAAGGGGAGCCAGACGGGCAGTGGTTTGGACGTTCTCGGACATTTTGAAACGGGCTCGGCACGCACAATCGGGAATTTGTGCGATTGCGAAGGATATGGCCGCCGAATGTGGCCACGGCAAGGCCAGCCCGTGCAAAAGTGTGTTGTGTGTCCTTGGGGAAACAAAAGGTGATGTTGTGTGCCGGTGCGAAGCATTTTGCACCGCATATAACGCCGTTCGATATTAGTAGTGCGGCGGCTTGGTGACCGGCGCGGCTTCGGTTGAGCGGTCTTCCAGTCCGATCAACCGCTCGCCCAGGATTTCCAATGAGCGCTTAAGGCGGTCGACCACCTTCCACTGTTCGGCCAGTTGATCGGACAGTTCGTCGATGGTCTTCGCCTGATGCGCCACCATTTCCTCCAAGGCTATGATGCGGTCTTCGGGTGTCATGACCGCTGCGCGTCCGTGCGGCGGAAAGGATCAAGCGGATAGGTGCCGAGTATCTCAAGCTTGGTGGCAAAGAACTGAAGCTCTTCGAGTGCCCGGGCAAGACCCGGATCGCTGGGGCGGCCTTCGACATCACAATAGAAGAAGGTCGAGGCGAAGACGCCGTTTTCGATATAGCTTTCCAGCTTGGTCATGTTGACGCCGTTGGTGGCGAAACCGCCCAGCGCCTTATAGAGCGAGGCCGCGACATTGCGGACCCGGAATACAAAACTGGTCATGCACTCGGTTTCAACGGGCGGCGGCGTGACGCGATCTTCGGTCGTCAGGACCAGAAAGCGCGTCGTATTGTGGCGCGCGTCTTCCATGTTGCGCTTCAATATCTCCAGGCCATAGAGCTCGGCGGCGACTTCCGGCGCGATGGCGGCGCGACCGGGCTCACGCGACTGCGACAGGGCACGCGCCGCCCCCGCCGTGTCGTGGAAGACCTCGGCGGTAATGCCCAGTTCGCGCAAGGAATTGCGGCATTGAAGCAGCGCCATGGCGTGCGAGGCGGCAACCTTGACATCGGACAGCCTGGTGCCTGGGGGGGCCATCAGGTTCATTTCGATCGGCAGAAAGCGCTCGCCGATGATCTTGAGACCCGAATGCGGCAGCAGGTGATGAACATCCGAAACGCGGCCGGCGACGGAGTTCTCGATGGGAATCATGCCCATTTCGCACTCGCCCGAGGTGACGGCGGCAAACGCCGCTTCAAAGGTCGGATAGGGCGCGGCGGTAAAGTCGCCAAACCAACGCTTGATGGCCTGATGGCTGAAAGCCCCCGGCTCGCCCTGATAGGCGATCTTGCGTGGTGTCGGCGAAGTCATGACTATGAATTTCCTTAATGGGCTAGGCTTCCAAATGCGGGGAGCATTTGGCAAGCGCGACTGCGCGCCCGAGCGCGTGCGAGGAACCCGCGGCGCTTGAGCGATAAAGATGCGGCGATTTGTCCCGGCAAGGCCAAAAATGGCCTTTCCGGGACAAATGCCCGCTTGCGAATTTGGCGGTAGCGTGTCAGAGAGCCAAACGCAAGCAGATGCGTGCCGGACCCCGTTCGGGCGCTGCGATTTCAATTTTATAGGGTATCCCAGGCGATATGAGCGGCGACCTTACAGTAAACAAGATTATGGGCGCGGTCCTGGCGACCGGTCTGGTCATCATGGGTGCGAACATCGGCTCGGAAATGATCTTCCACACGGATGCGCCCAAGAAGCCTGGCTATCTGATCGAGGTCGCCGAAGTCGAAGAAGCCGGTGGCGGCGCTGCCGTTGACAGCCCGCCGGACTGGGGCACCGTCCTTCCGGCCGCTGACATCGCCGCGGGTGAAGCCGTCTTCAAGAAGTGCTCGAGCTGTCACACCGACACGTCGGGCGGTCCGGACCTGACCGGCCCGAACCTGTTCGGCGTTGTCGGACGCGCCACCGCTTCGCACGGCAGCTTCGCCTATTCGGACGCCATGGTGGCGCACAAGGCGGAGGCGCCCAACTGGACCTACGACCAGCTCTACGGCTTCCTCGGCGCGCCGCCGAAGTGGGTCAAGGGCACCAAGATGACCTTCGCCGGCGTCAAGAAGCCGGAAGACCGCATCAACCTGATCGCCTATCTGCGCACGATGGGTTCGACCGGTTACGCCATTCCGGCACCGGATCCCTCGCGCGCACCTGGCGCGACGGCGACGCCGGCCACGGGTGATGGCGGCGCGGTTGCCGCGGGCACCGAAGCGGCTCCGGCCTCGACGCCTGCCGCCGCCACGGCCAAGGCTTCGGGGACTACGACCACGACGCCGCAGGCGACCGTCAATTCGCCGAACACGCCTGTTCCGGCTCCGGCGAACGCCGGCCACTAGAGCGATATGGCGAATAGTGTAAGCGGTTTTCGCCTTAAATATCGCGACAAAAACAAAACTTAGATCGGCATGATGTTTCCACTTAAAATCATACCGATCTAAGCGTGGCATGAGACCAAATAAAAAGCCCCGCCGGCATCACCGGCGGGGCTTTTTATTTGGAGATTTTAGCCATTACAGCCGGCGGAAGGCGGTCGGCGCGCCCGACCCGCAGGCGTCGATGCGATTGACCGCGGCCGCCAGCGGCTCGACGGCCACCTTCATGTGGTGGGCATTGGCGTGGATGATGTTTTGCTCGTCGACCATGATGGCGACGTGCCCCTTCCAGAAGACCAGATCGCCGCGCGTCAGGCCGTCAAGATCCGGGCGGACGTCCAGCCCGATGCCAAGCCTTGCCTGCATGTCGGAATCGCGCGGACAGCCATAGCCCGAGGCATAAAGCGCCTGTTGCAGCAGGCCCGAGCAGTCCAGCCCGATGCTTTCGCGACCGCCCCATTGATAAGGCGCATTGATATAGCTTTCGGCCACGGCGACAAAGTCGTCGGCAAAGGTCTCGAAGGTCGACAGATGACTGGCAAACACCCAGCCCATGTCGTTGATATAGGCAAAGCCGTTCTCATAGCGCGTGACGCTGACCAGGGCGTTCAGGCTGATCGCCGTCAGGATCGACGCCTTGACGTTCGGCGCAACGAAGACATAGGTGCGCAGCGTCGAGACGTAATGGGTCGGCAGGTACCAGTCGTTGCGGAAGGCCGACACCGGCACATAGCCGACATAACCGTCGCGCAGCGCCTGGCCCCAGTAAAAGTCGTGCTTGCGCTCGATAACCTTGAAACGCTCACCCAGCAGCAGCTGGTCCCATTGCTCGGAACCGTGTTCCGGCTGGGCCAGGATCGGCGCCTTGGCGTCGTAGCAGCTTAAGACTTCACCGGCGACATAGGATCGGGCGCGGATCAGGCCTTCATGCGCCTGGTCGGTTACGCCGTCCTTGTACGGCGTGATACGCTTGTCGAAGGGTTCGCCACTCATCTCGGTCATTACAAACGGTGCCTTTTGCATCGGTTATGCGGGGCGCTCATCCGGCTCAGATCCATCTATTCAAAGACCGGATGCGCTTAGTATGTGGTGAGCCTAGCAGACGGATGCAAAGGTGACGTTAACAGCGAGGCTGAACGCAAGATTTATCGCCGCAAACCCTTTAATTCATTGGTAATGGTCCTTACCGAAGCGTGACCGGATTTTTTGTTTTGTCGCGATATCAGGCCAAAAACCGCTACACACTTTTTGGCATATCGCTCAGCGTAAGGCACAAGAAAAAAGCCCCGGCATCCGAAGATACCGGGGCTGAACCTTGCCTGTTTCGGTGAGGAGTTACAGGCAACGGCGCCGACCAGGAAACGATAGTGGCGGCGCCAAGTTGATTTGGGAGACATCACGGTCGGCCAGATCCAATAGCGTCGCGAAAAATGTCGATATTGTCCTACAATAAAAACGCACGCAGTGCAATTAAATAAATTGTTTTTGGTTAATCGTGCAGAGGTTGATTTCACAAGGGCTCATAAGCCGCCGATCAGATGGTAGACGGCGCGCAACGCCTGGGCCTCGGCGCCGACCGGCCATCCGGCCCGCCCGCGCGGGTTCCAGGCATAGATATCAAAATGCACCCAGGCGCCGGTCTTGGGCGCAAAGCGTTGCAGGAACATGGCCGCGGTCACCGATCCCGCCTGCGCCCACGCCGCCGGATCGTTGCGGATATCGGCAATGTCGCTGTCGAGCGCATCCTTGTAGCCCGGCCACAGCGGCATGCGCCATACCGGATCATTGTGCGCCAGGGCACAGACTTCCAGCCGGCGGGCGATGTCTTCGTCATCGCAGTAGAAGGGGATGACTTCAGGGCCCAGGGCCACGCGCGCGGCACCCGTCAGGGTGGCGAAGTCGATCGTCAGATTAGGCTCCAGCTCGCCGGCCCGTGTCAGGGCGTCGGCCAGGATCAGCCGGCCTTCGGCATCGCTATTGCCCATTTCAATGCTGAGGCCCGCGCGCGACGCCAGGATGTCACCCGGACGCATGGCCGATCCCGAGATGGCATTTTCGACGGCGGCAATAAGAATGTGCAGACGCACCGGCAGGCGGCAGCTCATGATCCAGTCGCCCAGGGCCAGGGCGTGGGCGGCGCCCCCCATGTCCTTCTTCATCAGTCCCATGCCGGTTGTCTTGATGTTGAGCCCGCCGGTATCGAACGCCACGCCCTTTCCGACCAGCACGACCGTCGGCGTCGACGGCCCCGGTCCCTGCCAGCTCAGTTCGATGAAGCGCGGCGCCCGGTCTTCGGCGGCGGCGCGGCCGACGGCGTGGATGGCCGGATAGTTTTCCGTCAGCAGTTCGTCACCGATCGTGACATTGAACTCCGCGCCATGCCTCAATGAAAGCGCAAAGGCCGCATCGGCGATATCAGCTGGTCCCATGTCGTTGGCCGGAGTATTGACCAGGTCGCGGACGAAATTATGGGCGCGGACCTCGGCCTCCAGCGCCCCGGGATCGGGGAGGTCGCTGTCGTCCAGCGTCGCCACCTCCTTGGGCTCGCCGGACTTGTAGCGGTCGAAGCGATAGGCGCCCTGATGCCAGGCGGCATGGATGGCGTGGCGGTCGAGACCGTCATCGGCTTTTAGCGCCCAGCGTATGGCCGGCAGTTGCGAGGCCAGGGCGCGGAAGGTCAAGGGCGAATAATCGCCGCGCGCGCCCAGGCCGAAGAAGGCCTGCATGACGCTGCCCTCACCCTTGCCGCCGTCGCCCGGCAGCACGACCAAGCTGGCTGCTTTACCCGTAAACTTGCGGGCCGCGAGAAAGGCCGACTGCGCCGGCTTCAGCGCCGCCAATGCGCCTTCGACCTCATCCTCGAACAGGGCATGGATGGTGGGCTCTATCTTGACGGCCTTGCCGGGCAGGGGCTTGGGCATATGGGATCTCCGCGAGAGCGACATGTCGAAAAGTGTGAAGCGGTTTTCGACCAGATGTCGCGTCAAAAAAACGCGATATGGCGATTGGGTGACTGTCGCACGGCCTGCGTTAACAATTGATTGGGGCCTTAACCTTAAATTCACGCCTGTCTCTGAATCCTTAACGCAGCTTTACCTGAAGAGGCATCCATGCGTAACCGCCTTCTGTTCTGTCTGACCGCTGCTGTTATCATGGCCGCCTCGCCGGCTTCGGCGGGCCTGTTCGGCAAGAAGGACAAGCCGGGCGCCCCGGCTACCAACGCCACGCCCGGCGTTGAGAGCGACACGTTCCGCAAGGCGACCAAGGCCGATATCGAAAAGGCGCTACGCTCCGACCCGCTGGCCCAGGCGGCCTTCTTCGCGTTGCAGTTCAGCCGCGACCCGACCAATGCCGAGATCGGCCTCTACCTGTCCAATGCCCAGCGCGCCATCGGCCACAATGCCGAAGCCGCCGACGCGGCGCAGAAGGTCCTTTTGTTCGCGCCCGACAATATCCAGGTCCTGACCGCCGCCGGCAAGTCGCACATCGCCGCCGGCAATGCCTTCTATGCCATCGCGCCGCTGAAGCACATCATCGAGCTGAAGCCCAACAGCTGGCAGGCCTATTCGCTGCTGGGCATCGCCTATGACCAGACCCAGCGCCCGGAGGACGCCCAAGCCGCGTGGGCCACGGCGCTCAAGCTGTCGCCCGACAATCCGTCGGTCCTGACCAATATCGCCATGTCCAAGGCCGAGGCCGGCGACCTGGCCGGCGCCGAAACCCTGCTGCGCACGGCGGCCGCGCAAACGGGCGCCACCATGCAGGTCCGCCAGAACCTGGCCCTGGTGCTGGGCCTGTCGGGCAATTTGACGGAGGCCGAAAAGCTGCTGCGCCAGGACCTGCCGCCGGCGCAGGCCGAGGCCAATCTTGCCTGGCTGCAGAGCCAGCAGGCCAAGCCCGGCGCGGTGCCCATGACGCGGTCGTGGGATTCGCTGAAGGCCTCGGGTTCCTAACCAGAGTCGGAGCACCTCTGCCATATTCCCTCTCCCCACCTGAGGGGAGAGGACGAGAGCCGAGCGCTACGATGGCGATCGGGTGAGGGGTCACTTCAATCAACAAACATGCGGACAGAGGGTTACCCCCCAATCCGGTCCGGCAAGCCGACCCACCTTCTCCCTCAAGCGGGGAAAAGGGATTTAGCCTCGACTCTCCACTTCGATCCCGTTAACCTTTAGGCATACCGAGTCCTGATTCCCATGCACGGAAAGGCCGGTGAAAAATATCCCCAAAAACGATATACAAGATGTAGATGTTTACTGGTCATTAACCACTAGGTGTGGTGAATATGCCTAGGCCAAGTGGCGCGTAACCTCGATTCGGGAATGGTAAAATGAGCTCTCTGATTTTGTCGCAGTCCAAGGCCGGTCTCCTGACCCCCAGCCATTCCTACAAGCCCTTCCGTTACCCGTGGGCCTTCGAATTCTGGCGCAAGCAGCAGCAGGTCCACTGGATCCCGGAAGAAGTACCGCTGGGCGAAGACTGCAAGGACTGGGCGACCAAGCTGACCGACAGCGAGCGCAACCTGCTGACGCAGATCTTCCGCTTCTTCACCCAGTCGGATATCGAGGTCCAGGACAACTACCTGGAACGCTATTCGCGCGTCTTCAAGCCGACCGAAATCAAGATGATGATGTCGGCCTTCGCGAACATGGAAACGGTGCATATCGCCGCCTACGCCCTGCTGCTGGAAACGATCGGCATGCCGGAGTCGGAATTCGGCGCGTTCATGGACTACCAGGCCATGCGCGACAAGCACGACTATATGGGCACGTTCGGCGTCGATACCGAAGCCGATGTCTGCCGCACGCTTGCCATGTTCGGTGGCTTCACCGAAGGCCTGCAGTTGTTCGCCTCGTTCGCCATGCTGATGAACTTCCCGCGCTTCAACAAGATGAAGGGCATGGGCCAGATCGTGTCGTGGTCGGTGCGTGACGAAAGCCTGCACTGCGAAGGCATCATCAAGCTCTATCACGCCTTCAACAAGGAAACGAAGGCCGTCACCAAGTCGGTCGCCGACGACATCATCGACTGCTGCAAGACCGTCGTGTCGATGGAAGACAAGTTCATCGACCTGGCGTTCGAAATGGGTCCGGTCCAGGGCATGACGCCCGACGACATCAAGGCCTATATCCGTTACATCGCCGACTGGCGCCTGCGTCAGCTCGACCTGCCGGAAGTCTATGGCGGCGTGAAGGAAAACCCGCTGCCGTGGCTGCAGGTCCTGCTGTCGGGCGTCGAGCACGCCAATTTCTTCGAAGCCCGCGCCACGGAATATTCCAAGGCCGCCACCAAGGGGCAATGGACCGGCGACCAGGGCGTCTGGGGCGCCTTCGACGAACTGCTCAAGAAGCGCGCCGAAGCGACCAAGCAGGGCATCAACGCCTAGATTTGCCAGGAATAGCAAATGCAAAAGGGAATCTTCACGGGCTCCCTTTTTTTGTGTCGACCGGCATAGCCGCACCTACCCTCTCCCCCACTTGCGGGGAGAAGGAAAACAAAAACCCCGGAAGTCACCTTCCGGGGTTTCTTGCATTTGAGGGTAGCCTGTCCGCTTAGCGACGGCCGCCGAAGATCTGCAGCAGGCTGATGAACAGGTTGATGAAGTTCACATACAGCGACAGGGCGCCGATATAGGTCAGGGCCGCGCGGTGCTGCTGGCCGGCTTCACCGAACTCGTAGTACATCTGCTTCAGCGCTTGGGTCTGGTAGGCGATCAGAGCCGAGAAGACCAGGACGCCGATGGCCGAGATCGCCAGTTGCATCATGCCGCTCTTGAAGATGAAGGCGTTGCCGAGGCCGGCGATGATGATGCCGAGCACGGCCGCCATCAGGAAGCCCCGCATGCCCGACAGGTCACGCTTGGTCGTATAGCCGATCAGACTGACCACGCCGAAGGTGGCGGCGGTCACGAAAAAGATGTTGGCGATAGAAATGCCCGTGTAGAGCAGGAAGATCGACGACAGCGACACGCCCATGATGGCGACGAACACCCAGTAGAAGGTACCCGCGACCGCCGCATTCAGGCGGTTCATGAACATGCCCGAGATGAAGCTCAGGCCCAGCGGCGCAAAGGCGAAGACCCAGCCAAGCATGGTATAGCCGCGGACGCGGCCGTCCGGCGTAACATTATAAAGCAGTTGCAGGATGGCCGGCGAATTAGCCACCGCCCATGCCATCAGACCCGTGACCACCAGGCCCAGCGCCATCTTTTGATAGATGCCGAGCAGGAAGTTGCGCATGCCAAGGTCGATGGCCGTGTCCTTGGTATTGGTTTTTACAGAGCCGCGGCCCTGTGCGATTTGACCGTCATAGTCAGCCATTGAGGTAATTCCCCGTATGAATCTTGTCCGGACAGGTTCCAGGCGACAAAGCCTTATAGTCCGTCTATGGGTCAATATGAGGGCGGCTTGGCGTGCTTACAAGAGTTTTCCACACACCGGCCGACTTAATTTCAATAAGCCAAGGGGTTAGCCCATGACCATCGCGCGGTATCGCTCCACCCTGTTCATACCCTGCGGCAATGCGAAGGCCCTTGGCAAGGCTCCGGGACTGTCTTGCGATGCCCTGATCTTCGATCTCGAAGACGCTGTCGGCCCCGATGGATGGGCGAATGCCCTAGCCGGGCTTGTGGCCACGCTGGAGGCCGGCGGGTTTCAGGCCAGCCAGGTTCTGGTGCGGATCGATCCTCGCCACACGGCTGCGACGGTCGATGCGTTGAGCCACTGCATGCGCTCCGGCACGGTCTCGGGCATTGTCGTGCCCAAGGTCGAAACGCCCGAAGCGCTTCACGCCGTGCGCGATGCCTTGCCGCGTGGGACGGGCGTATGGGCGATGATTGAAACGCCGCTGGGCGTGGTCAATCTGGCCGCCATCGCTTCTGTCGTCGGATTGAAAGGCCTGATCGCCGGGCCCAACGACCTGCGCAAGGGCTTGCGCACTCGGCCGATGGATAACCGGCAGGACATCATCATCGCCCTGTCACACATCGTGCTGCATGCCCGGGCGCATCGCCTGATCGCGCTCGATGGCGTATATAATCAGTATACGGATGAAATTGGTTTTGGCGCCGAGTGCGATCAGGGCCGAAGCCTGGGCTTTGACGGCAAGACCTTGATCCATCCCAGCCAGATCGCGGCCGCCAACCGGGCCTTTTTTTCGCCTTCTGACGCCGAGATCGCCTGGGCCCGGGCCGTGGTCGCGGCCTTTGCGGGTTCCGGCGACGGTGTGCTGTCGGTCAATGGCGAGATGGTCGAACGCCTGCATCTAGAGCAGGCGCAGGGGATTTTGTCCGTTGCTGAACTGAAGTAAGAGACCCCACCACCACATCTCACTCACTGCGTTCGCTCGTGCGGCCCCCCTCCCCATGCCTTCGGCACAGGGAGGAGAATAAGAGCGCTATTACTCCTCCCTGTCGCGCAGCGATGGGGAGGGGGACCGCGCCAGCTTGCTGGCGTGGTGGTGGGGCTTCTTGCTTGAATCAGCGCCGGTTGAGGTAGTCTTCGGAGCGCATTTCCTCGAGGCGCGACACCGTGCGCTCGAACTCGAACGCGCCGTCGCCGGCCGGATAGAGCTTCGCTGGTTCGGCTTCGGCCAGGATGACCGTCTTCGCCGAGGCTTCGTACAGTGCATCGATCAGGGTCACGAAACGGCGGGCTTCGTTACGGTTATGAGGCCCAAGCACCGGCACGTTCTCGATGAACACGGTCGTAAAGCGTTCGGCGATTTCGAGGTAGTCGGCCGGGCCGTTATAGACGCCGCACAGTTCCGAGAAGGTCGCGCGCAACAAAGGCCCGGCGGCGCGCTTGAAAGTCAGCTTGCGCTCATTGACCGTGAGGACCGCTTCCATTTCGGTATTCAACTTGGTCATGTCGGTCCATAGGCCGTTGAACGCGGCAACCTGTTCCGGCGCGGTCGATGGGAAGAAATAGGTTTGGGCGCCGCGCAGGCGATCCATGCGGAAATCGCGCGGGCCGGCGACTTCGACCAGGGCGCAGCGCGCCTTGATCATGTCGATAAAGGGCACGAACAGATCGCGGTTGAGACCGTTCTTGTAAAGATCGTCCGGCGCGCGGTTCGACGTCGCCACCAGCACGACGCGGCGTTCGAACAGGGCCTGGAACAGCCTGCCAAGGATCATGGCATCGGCGATATCGGTGACCTGGAGTTCGTCAAAGCACAAAAGGCGCGAGCGCTCGGCGATGACCTTGGCGACGGGAGCGACCGGATCGTCGCCCTTGTGCATGCCGAACACCTGCTTACGCGTGGCGGCGTCGCTTTCGCGCCACTTGCGGATCAGGTGGTGGACTTCGGACATGAAGGCGTGGAAGTGGACGCGGCGCTTCTTGGGTTCGCGGGCAAAGCGGCAGAACAGGTCCATCATCATGGACTTGCCGCGGCCGGGCGGCCCCCACAGGTAGAGACCATAGACGCGCGGCCGAAGTCCAAACAGGATACGCCACCAGGTATGGGTCTGGCAGATTTGCCGCTCCAGCTTGATCAACGCCTCGATCCCCGCCTTTTGAGCGGGGTCAGGGGTGATCTCACCTGACTTGAGCAGGCGTTTATACTCGGTGCGGATACCCATGTGTCTCTGACGTTACGCGTGGCCGTTTGCGGCCTTCGCCCCACCTAAGGATTTACATGGCAAGCGTTCTAGCGGATTTATCGAAAGATCGCGTTAAAAAATGCTGCGGGTGCGTGATTGTGAACGGGCGTGTGGGATTTCGGCCATAAGTTAACCGAGCAGGCGTTTGCTGATCTGCTTGGCGACCTGAACACCGTGCGCGGCGGACGTGGTCACACACGGATGCCAGAAGTCCGTTACCTCGCCGCAGGCAAAGACGCCCGGCACGCGCGTTTCGCCAAAGCGGTCGACTGTGACATAGCCATCCCCACCCCGGATATCGAGGCCCGCCGGCACCACCGCTTCAAAGCCATATTGCACACCGAAGGCGTCGAAGCCTTGGCCATTGACCGTCATGTCGTCCTGGCGCGCATCATAAGGCCCAATCACCACCGGCACATCGCGAACGCGATCCTGCAGCAGCTTTTGTGCGCGCGGTTCACCGCGCGAAAAGACCGTCACCTGCCCGCCGCGATCCTGGACGAACTTCGCCTGGTCGAACGCGTTGTCGCCCCCGCCGAGGATCGCGACCTGACGGCCGGCGACATCCAGCGCTTCCATCGGTTCGCCCGGCCCGATGGCGAGATTGACCGACGGCGTAAACCCGCCGGTGCGCGGGGTTGATCCGGTCGCGACCACGACAAAGCGTGCCGACAAGACTTCCTGCGGCGTCGTCACGGCAAAGCCTTCGGCCACGGACAAGACGGGTGCGTTGATCCGAAGCTTAGCGCCCACATCGGCGGCATGCCGCGCCAGCGATGCCGCCACCTGCTGGCCGGTCTTGCCTTGAACACCCGGAATCCACAGGTTCTCATAGGGCGAGCGCGTCTGAAGCCCGCCGGCAATGCCTGAGGCCTCAAGCAACAGGGCCTCGACACCCAACTGCTTCAGCCAGATGGCGCAACTGAGCCCCGCAGGCCCGGCGCCGATGATGATCACGTCGTATTGCATCACGGCCTTATGCTCTCATAACGGATAAATCGCCACAATGACTGCGATTTCTGACGGAGGACGTGAAGATATTAGATTGAGTAAGAGGATGTTAACCCCTTGCTAATTCGAAAATCATATAACGCAGTTACGGACGCGTTCCTGCCCGATAATAGTGAGGACACCTGTGAAGCTTTTGTGCGTGGAAGACAACGCCATTCAGCGCCGCATGATCGACCTGATGCTCGCGGCAAGCGGCATAGACGTCGATTTCGCCGCCTCCGGTCCGGAGGCGCTGGAAGCCTACCAGACCACCGAATACGATGCCGTCCTGATGGACGTCGAAATGCCGGAAATGTCGGGGCTTCAGACCGCACGCGAAATCCGCCAGATGGAAGGCGGCTTCCACCTCGGCTATACACCAATCCTTTTCCTGGGCGGCGAAACCGATATCGCGGTTGACGACGCCTTCGACGCCGGCGGCGATGGCCACCTGATGAAGCCGTTCACATCAGATGCCCTGTTCGGCGCGCTCGATCAGGTGATGAAGACCGCCAATGGTCAGGGCCTTCAGGGCGTGTTGCGCGCGGCGCGATAAGCGCCAAAGTGCCTGAAAATCACGCCTAATCTACCCGTTTAGTCGTTTTGACTTGTAAATCCGGGTAAAAAACGCCATTTGCCGCGGACACGGCGTTGTCGCCGTATCTATCAGTCCTGGAGCAATACTATGGGTTATCGGGTCGCCGTTGTTGGCGCCACCGGCGCCGTGGGTCGTGAAATGATGACGATCCTCGAAGAAGTGAAGTTTCCGATCTCGGAGATCTACGCGGTCGCTTCGCGTAAATCGATGGGCATCGAGATTTCCTTCGGCACAAAAACCCTGAAGTGCCAGGACATTGAACAGTTCGATTTCTCCAAGGTCGATATCGTGCTGATGAGCGCCGGCGGCGACGTCTCCAAGGCGTGGTCGGAGAAGATCGGCGCTTTGGGCCCCATCGTCATCGACAATTCGTCGGCATGGCGCATGCACCCGGAAGTCCCGCTGATCGTGCCGGAAGTCAATCCGGACGCCGTCTGGGACGCCAAGAAGAAGAACATCATCGCCAATCCGAACTGTTCGACCATCCAGATGGTCACGGTGCTCAAGCCGCTGCACGACGCCGCCCAGATCAAGCGCGTGGTTGTGTCGACCTATCAGTCGGTCGCCGGCGCCGGCAAGGCGGGCATGGACGAGCTGTGGGACCAGACCAAGGCCATCTACGGCATGGGCGATAAGGAACCCAAGAAGTTCACCAAGCAGATCGCTTTCAACGTCATTCCGCACATCGACGTCTTCATGGAAGACGGCTACACCAAGGAAGAGTGGAAGATGATCGTGGAAACACACAAGATCCTCGACCCGACGATCGACGTCGTGCCGACCTGCGTGCGCGTGCCGGTCTTCGTCGGCCACTCGGAATCGATCAATATCGAGTTCGAAAGCCCGATGGACGAACATCTGGCCCGCGAAATCCTGCGCGAGGCTCCGGGCGTCGCCGTCGTCGATAAGCGCGAGAACGGCGGCTATATCAGCCCGATCGAATGCGTCGGCGAATTCGACACCTTCGTATCACGCATCCGTAACGACACCACCGTGCCGCACGGCATCTCACTCTGGTGCGTTTCGGACAACCTGCGAAAGGGCGCGGCGCTCAATGCCGTGCAGATCGCACAGCTCCTCGACGAACGCGGTGTCATCGCTGCGGTCGCCGCCTAAAACGGCCACCAGATCAGACCATTAAAGGCTGGCGGACCGTGGTCCGCCAGCCTTTTTCTTTTGGATTTTCCATGTCTTCCCAGACTTCCGGCGCAACGTCGCCGCTGTCCTCGCCGATCACCCTGGCTGTTCTCTGTTACGCCATCTGGGGGTTCGCACCGCTCTTCTACATCCCGATCCATGGCTTCGGCGCCGGATCGCTGGAAATCATCGCGCATCGTTCGGTCTGGGCGCTGCTGTGGGCGGCGGGCCTGGTCATCGGCACGAAACAGCTGCCGGAAATCCTGGCGATCGTGCGTCAGCCGAAGCTGTTGTTCTGGCTTCTGGTCTCGGGCCTGATGGTCGGGATCAACTGGGGCATCTTCGTCTGGGCGGTCACAAATGGCCACACGATCGAGTCGTCGCTGGGCTACTATCTCAACCCGCTGCTCAACATGGCCGTCGGCGCCCTGTTCTTCAAGGAAAGACTGGACGGCTGGGGCAAGACCGCGATCGGCGCGGCCGTCGTCGGCGTGCTGGTTCAGGCCCTCGCGCTTGGCCATATCCCTTACGTCGCGCTCAGCCTGGCCGTCAGCTTCGCCGCCTATGGCGTCATCCGCAAACAGTTGCCGGTCAATGCCTTGCCGGGTCTGGCGGTCGAATGCGTCTTCCTGTTCATCCCGGGTCTGATCTACCTGATCTGGCTGCAAGGTTCAGGCGGAGGTCACCTGTTCACCGCACCGACCAACTTTATCTGGTTCATTCTGACCGGGCCGATAACCGTGCTGCCTCTGACCCTTTTCAGCTTCGTGGCGCGCCGGCTGCCGCTATCGACCATGGGCTTTATCCAGTTCATTGCGCCGACCATCTCGTTTTCCATCGGTCTGGCACAAGGCGAGCCCTTCACCTGGCTGCGCGGCGTGTCGTTTCTGTTTATCTGGGGCGGTGCCGCGGTGTTTGCCTTTGGGGCGTGGAGACGGTTGCGGGCGGTGAAGGTGGCTTAAGCAAGAGGCCCCACCACCATTTGCTGCGCAAATGGTCCCCCTCCCCATGCCTTCGGCACAGGGAGGAGATACAGAGCACAATCACTCCTCCCTGTCGCGTAGCGATGGGGAGCGACTATCTGAGGTGTCAAGCTGTAGTTTGGAGCGTTTCGCGTATATCGCGAGCTTTAGCATTGAGCCTGACGATGAGTTTATGGGCGAGTGCGATGCGGATCTGCATCTTGGCTTTTCCCTTTAGGGCTAGCCTGTCGTGGAAGGCTTTGAAGTCGGGTTCGTATTTGGCGAGGTGCCCGGCGATGATAAACAGGACGGTGCGGATGCTTGCCCTTCCGCCACGTATGGCGCGTTTGCCCTGTCGTTTTCCGCTGTCATCGGCCAAGGGCGCGACACCGACCAGCTTGGAGATGGCCCGGTTTGAGAGCTGGCCGATCTCTGGCAGGTATGCCATGAGGACAGCGATGGTGCGGTCGGCGACGCCCTTATAGCGGCTGAAGCTTTCGGCCATGGCCTGCCACAGGGGATCGTCATCGATCATCGAAGCGATCTCGGCCGACA
>NZ_JAGGMI010000005.1 GCF_017875235.1 Asticcacaulis solisilvae
GGCCGCATAACTCCGGCATCCAAAAATACCCAAACCCAAGTAACGGACAAAAAACAAACCCCGCCAAAAAGACGGGGTTTGTCAACAGTCTGAGCGGGCCGTCAGGCCCGCTCTTAATGCGTTACCCGAAGGATGTGACGTTATTTTGCGCCGAACAGGCGCGCCCAGAAGCCGGGCTTCTTCTTGGTGGCTTCCGCGGCCTTGCCGGTGACTTCATGCGCCTTGTCGGCGATGTCGCTGGCGATGCTGTCGGCCTTTTCAGCCGCCTCGGCGATGACCGGCTTGGCGGCTTCGACCGCTTCATCGATCTTGGCCTTGGCGGTGTCCAGTGCGGCTTCGGCCTTTTCGCCCAGGTCCTTCAGCGCCGGCTCGGCGGCGGTCTTCAGTTCCTCGATCTTGGCGGCCGCGATATCCTTGGCCTCCTCGATCTTCACCTTGGCGTCGGCGAGCGAATCCTTGGCAGCTTCGACAACGGCCTCGACCTTGGCAGCCGTCTTGGCTGCGGCCTTCTTGGCCGGAGCTTTGGCGACAGCCGTTTTTGCCGGAGCCGTCTTGGCGGCGGGCTTTGCAGCCGCGGCCTTGGCCGGTGCAGCCTTGGCAGCCGTCGTCTTTGCGGCCGTCGTCTTGGCGGCCGCCGGCTTCTTCACCGCCTTGGGGGCTTCGGCGACCACCGCGTCCTTGACGTCGTTGACGAGCGACTTGGGCGCGGCCTTCTTTGCAGCCGCCGGCTTTTGGGCGGGGGCAGTGGCTTCAGCCTTCGGGGCCGGCGCCTTGCGCGCGATCGTCTTCTTCACACCGGCATCGGCCGCGATGTCATCGGCGCCGGTTTTTTTGTCGCCGGAATTCGTTTTTGTGGTAGCTCTCGCCATCATCCGTCCTTAAGTGCCTGGCACGCGCCCGAATCGTTACCTTAAAAAGAAAAAGTAACTTAGTCCGGGTGCTGAATCAATGTTACCGCAAAGCAGCATGACCTATAATCCTCAACAAATCGTCGCTCGTGGCCCGCGCGCCATATCTGAAGCCGCCGCCGAAGCCATTGACGGCGATGTCCTGCTGGAAGGCGCTACCTATTCGATCCTCGAAGAAGACGAGGACAAGGACGTTTGGCGCATCGACGCCTTTCCGACCACCGAGGAAGAGGATCAGCGCCTTCAGGCGGTTTTAAGCGGCTTTGACGGGCTGATCGTCACGCACGACAAGCTGGCCGACGCCGACTGGCTGGCCATGGCGCTGTCGGGCCTGCCGCCGGTGCATGCCGGACGGTTCTTCGTCTACGGCATCCACGACCGCGGCAAGGCTCCGTCCAGCACGGTCAACCTGCGCATCGAAGCCGGCGCGGCCTTCGGCACCGGCCATCACGGCACGACGGTCGGCTGCCTCATCGCCTATAGCGACCTGCTGAAACAGCGCAGCTTCGAGCGCGTGCTCGACGTCGGCGCCGGCACGGGCGTGCTGGCCATCGCGGCGGCGCGGACAGGCACGCGAGTCGCCGTCGGCACCGATATCGACCCGGTCAGCGTGCGCATCTCCAACGAGAACGCCAAGCTGAACAACGCCAATGCGCGTTTCGTTTATGCCAACGGGCTGAACCATCAGTTGGTGCGCAAGGACGGTCCTTACGACCTGGTCTTCGCCAATATCCTGGCGCGGCCTCTGGTCAGCCTGTCGCCGTCCATTCGCGGTGCCTTGAAACCCAAGGGGCTGGTCATCCTCTCGGGCCTGCTGCGCACCCAGGAACGCTTCGTCAAGGCGGCCTATTTGAGCCACGGCTTTCAACTGATCCGCCGCATTCACCGTGACGCCTGGTGCACACTTGTCATGGAAAAAGTGTAGGCCGTTATCCCAACTATTGCATTTGTACGACAACGCGGCATGATTAAATAAATCAAATAGAAGAACCCTGCACGGGAGCGGGGTTTCAATGCCGGGGAGTGTCTCATGCTTATTTCACGTCGCAGCCTTATTGCGTCCACAGCAGCCTTTGCCGGGACTTGGGCGGGGGCTTCGGCCCTGCCTGCGTTCGCCGCCGAGCCGTTCGTCGTCTACGACGACGAGCTGAAAAACGGCTGGCAGAACTGGAGTTGGGCCAAGGCGGAGCTGTCGGTGCCGGCCGGCGGCGCCAAGCCGATCAAGGTCGAGGGTGAACCGTGGTCGGCCCTGGCCCTGCGCCACGATCCATTCTCGACCGCGCCCTATACCAAGCTGACCTTCTTCATCAATGGCGGCGTCGAAGGTGGCCAGACCCTGGCGATAAAGGCGCTGGTGGACGGCAACGCGGTCGAGTCGAATTGCCAGATAACACTCAAGGCCAAGTCATGGCAGCCGGCGTCCATCCTCCTGAAGGACTTCGCCGCGGACAACAAAACGATCAACGGCATCTGGTTCCAGGGGCAGGCCACCGCCTATCCGGCCTACTACATCACCAAAATTCAGTTCGAGTAGTTTTTAGCACCTCACGCCGCGTGGCGCCGCATTAACGCTCGGCAATTCGGCGTTTGCAACAATACTGGATTTGGCGGGGCGGTGGTTATATGTGTAACCACCGCCTTTTGCATGTCCGAGACTGCCATGACCGCCGATTCCGCCCGTCCCGTCTTCCAGACCTATGATGTCACGACCCATCCGTCACAGGGCATCGCCAATGTCGCGGCCCTGCGCGCGGAAATGAAGGCGCAGGGGCTCGACGGTTTCATCGTGCCGCACGAAGATGAGCATCAGAATGAATACCTGCCCGACGCCAATGAGCGCCTGGCCTGGGTGTCGGGCTTCACGGGCTCGGCCGGCGCCGCGATCATCTTCAAGGACCGCGCCGTCCTCTACGCCGACGGCCGCTATACCCTGCAGTCGCGCGAACAGACTGACGCATCCGTATTTGAAGTCAAGGACTTCCATGCCTCCGCCTTGGCCGACGAACTTCTGGCCACGGCCGCCGGCAGCGTCATTGGCTATGACCCGGGCTTGATTACGCCGGATAGCTTGAGCCGTCTGCACGCCGCCGCGCGGACCGCCGGCGTTACGCTCAAGGCCGTGCCCGTCAATCCGCTGGATGCCGCCTGGGGCAGCGCCCGCCCGGCCCAGCCCGCCGCCACCATTGTGCCGCAGCCGCTCGACTATGCTGGTTTGGCATCGGCCGAGAAGCGCGCCCAGATCGCGCGCAACCTGACCGCCAACGGTGTCGCCGCCGCCCTGATCACGGCGCCGTCCTCGCTGGCCTGGCTGTTCAACATTCGCGGCGGCGATGTCATCCGCTCACCCCTGCCGCTGGGCCAGGCCATCCTGAAGGCCGACGGCACGGCCGAACTGTTCGTCGAGCCCATCAAGGTCTCCGACGGCCTGCTGGAATGGCTGGGCAACGAGGTCAGCGTCAAGGCGCCCGCCGATATCCTTGACAGCCTGGCAGCCCTCGACGGCGAGGCTGTGCTGATCGATCCTGTACAGTCGTCGGCCTTTTGGTTCGAAGCTCTTGCCGCCGCAGGCGCCAATCCGGTCGCTCAGGACGATCCCTGCCTGCTGCCGCGCGCCTGCAAGAACGCCACCGAGATCGCCGGCACCAAGGCCGCGCACATCCGTGACGGCGCTATCCTGACGACCTTCCTGCACTGGGTGGCGACGGAAGCGCAAACGACCCTGCCGACCGAAATCGAGGTTGCGCAAAAGTTGGAAGCTTTGCGCATCGCCAATGGCGGGCTGAAGGATCTGAGCTTCGACACGATTTCGGGCTTTGGTCCGCACGGAGCGTTGCCCCATTATCGCGTCAACGCAAACAGCAATATCCCGATCCAGGCCGGCAACCTGCTGCTGGTCGACTCGGGCGGCCAGTTCATGGACGGCACGACCGACGTCACGCGCACCATGGCCATTGGCACGCCCAGCGCCGAACACAGGCGCATGTTCACCCTGGTGCTCAAGGGCCATATCGCGCTGGCGACCGTCAGGTTTCCCGCCGGCACGACGGGTACGCATCTGGATGCCCTGGCGCGCCAGTTCCTGTGGTCCGAAGGTTTCGACTACGACCACGGCACGGGCCATGGCGTCGGCGTCTATCTCGGCGTCCACGAAGGCCCGCAGCGCATTTCCAAGGCTCTGAACCGCTACGCCCTGCAGACCGGCATGATCGTGTCGAATGAGCCCGGCTTCTATAAGGAAAACGACTTCGGCATCCGCATCGAGAACCTGCAGTTCGTCACCGAAGCCGTCATCCCAAAAGGCGGCGAACGCGCCATGCACGGGTTTGAGAACCTGACCTGGGCGCCGATCGACCGCGACCTGATCGATGTGACGCTGCTGACGTCTTCCGAGCGCGCCTACATGGACTGGTACCACAGCCGGGTGCTGGAATTGATCGGGCCGCTGGTCAGTCCCGAGGTTCGCAACTGGCTCGAGACGGTCTGCGCGCCGCTTTAGAGCGACATGGCGAAAAGTGTAAGCGGTTTTCGCCTTAAATGTCGCGACAAAACAAAAACTTAGATCGGTATGATGTTCCCACTAAAATCATACCGATCTAGCCGCGCCCATAGAGCGGCATAGCGGATGCCATAACCGTTATGAACGGGATGTTCGCGTCGGGTGGCAGGGTCGCCATATGCACGACCGTTCGCGCAACATGAGCAACATCCATGCGCGGCTCCGGCCTGACCTGCCCATCCGCCTGAAGCACGCCGCTATCCATGCGCGCCGACATGTCGGTCACCGCATTGCCGATATCGATCTGACCGCAGGTGATGCCGTATGGCCGGCCATCGAGGATCAGCGATTTGGTCAGGCCGGTCATGGCGTGCTTGCTGGCGACATAGGGCGCGGACAAGGGGCGTGGCCCGTAGGCTGACACCGAACCATTGTTGATAATACGGCCGCCTTGCGGGTTCTGCGCCTTCATGGCGCGCAGGGCCGCCCGCGCGCACAGCATGGCGCCCAGCACGTTGACGTCCAACACGGCGCGCAGATCAGCCGCCGGCAATTCATCGAGCGGCATGGCCGGCGCGCTGACGCCGGCATTGTTGAACAGAAGGTTGACACGACCGAAGTGCGCCACTGTCTGGTCGAACAGGTTGGCGACCGAGGCTTCGTCCGTCACATCGGTCGTGATCGCGACGGCGTTTGACGCTAACGCGGCTGTTTCCTGAAGGGCCTCTGCCCGGCGACCGGCCAGCACGACGGCGAATGCAGCTTCACTCAGGGCGATGGCGACCGCGCGGCCAATGCCGCTGCCGGCGCCGGTAACAATGGCGACCCGGTTCATGCGATCATCGCCAGCCATTCATCTTCGGTCAGGGTCTTGATGCCCAGTTCCGCGGCCTTTTTCAGCTTCGATCCTGCCCCCGGTCCCGCGACCAGAAGATCGGTCTTGGCCGACACCGAACCCGACACCTTGGCGCCCAGCCGTTCGGCCTGCGCCTTGGCTTCATCGCGTGTCATCTTTTCCAGCGTGCCGGTGAACACTACGGTTTTTCCGGAAATGGCGTGATCGCCTGCGGCGACTTCGGCGTCCCTGACCGTAACCTGCGCCAGAAAACGGTCATAGATAGCGCGCTGATAAGGGTGGGCGAAGTAGCTGATGACCGAATTGGCGACCACCGGACCAATCTGGTCGAAGTGCTCGAAGGCGTCGCGCGCCTCCTGATCGCCTTCAGCGGCAGCGGTGAGTGTCGTGCGGAAGGCCTCTTCAGAACCAAAGGCGCGCGCCAGTAGTTTCGCCGTAGTCTCGCCGACGTGCTTGATACCCAGAGCTGCGATAAAGCGTTCCAACGGAAGATCGCGGCGACTTTCGATAGAGGCGAACAGGTTGCGGACGCTCTGTTCGCCCATGCCTTCGCGATCTTTCAGCTTTTTCAGATTTGTCTTGTCGCGCTCAGCCAGGGTGAAGATATCGGCCGGCTCCTTGATCAGGTCGTCCTCATAGAACTTTTGCAACTGCTTTTCGCCCAGGCCTTCGATATCGAGCACGCGGCGGCTGACGACATACTTCAGATATTCGACACGCTGATGCGGGCAGGCCTGGTCGCCGGAACACTTGCGCGCCACGCCCTCGCCCCCGCCGGCCGTGGCTTCGCGCACAACCTCGGTCTTCAGCGGGCATGGGCAAAGCTTCGGGAATTCGTAGACCTGCGCATCGTCCGGCCGTTCCGCCAGTTCGACGCCAACGATCTGCGGAATGACATCGCCGGCGCGCTGGACGCGGACCATATCGCCAATACGGATATCCTTGCGCTCGATCTCGTCGGCATTATGCAGCGTCACATTGGTGACGACGACGCCACCGACATTGATCGGTTCCAGCCGCGCCACCGGCGTCAGGGTGCCGATACGGCCGACCTGGATGTCGATACCGCGCAGCCGCGTCAGGGCCTGCTGCGCCGGGAACTTGTGCGCGATGGCCCAGCGCGGGCTGCGCGAGACAAAGCCTAGGCGGCGTTGCCAGTCGAGGCGGTCGACTTTATAGACCACGCCGTCGATATCGTAGCCGAGTTGCGAGCGCGTCTTGCCGATATGGTCGTAGAGCTCCAGCAATCCCGCCGTGCCTTCGACGCGCTTAGAGTTAGGATTAACGTCGAAGCCCCAGGCGCGGAAGCAGTCGAGCGCCTCGGTCTGGGTCTTGACGAAGTCAGCATTGCTGACCTCGCCCCAGGCATAGGCGAAGAACCGCAGAGGCCGCGACGCCGTCACGCTGACATCGATCTGGCGCAACGAGCCCGAAGCGAAGTTGCGCGGATTGGCGTAGGTCCGTCCGCCTTCGGCGATCGCTCTGGCGTTCATATCGGCGAATTCGGCGAGCGGCATATAGACTTCGCCGCGGATTTCAATCCGTTCCGGAAAACCGGAACCTTTCAAGCTATGCGGTACATTCTTGATTGTCTTGACGTTTTCGGTGATGTCCTCGCCGACGCGGCCGTCGCCACGCGTCGCCGCCCGCACCAGTTCGCCATTGATGTAGAGGATGCTGCACGACAAACCGTCGATCTTGGGCTCGGCGGCATAGGCGACGACCTCGTCCTCCGGCAATTTCAGGAAACGTTTCAGGCTCTTTTCGAAATCAGCGATGTCGTCGGCGTCAAACGCATTGTCGAGCGACAGCATGGGAATGCCGTGCGTTACCGGAGCGAACTTTTCCGATACTGGCGCGCCAACTTGCTCGGTCGGGCTGTCGGGCGTCTTCAGTTCCGGGAACTGCGCCTCGATATCACGCAGTCGCTTTTCGAGCGCGTCGTATTCGGCGTCGGTCAATTCCGGCGTTTCTTCGCGGTAGTAGAGTTCGCGATGATATTTGACCTGGGCTGCCAGATCGGCGTGCGCCACGCGGGCGTCGTCGAGCGTCATAGAGAATCCCCAACTTTTGAGCAGCCTTAACTGCCATAAAGCTCAATAAGTGTCAGGATCGAAAGGCTCCCGCTCCAGAGACTTTTTCGTCAGTTGGTAGCAGATCCAGATGAGCGACACCACGCCGGCGGCGATCAAGGCCGCCGGATAAGCCGGGCGCATATCTTCGAGGAAGAAGGCCGAATGCGCATAGGCCATGCCCTTGTCGTGGATAATATAGGCGGCGGTGCCGCCGATGGTCAGGGCGACGACGACGGCAAACTGGATCACGAAATAGATCAGACGACCGATCACGGCCTTCCCTTTCTTATACCAGTTCGGCGCTCCTCAACCTTTGCGCCGCCGCGCGGGCTTCCGGGGTGATTTCCGCACCGGCCAGCATGCGCGCCAGTTCCTCAAGGGTCTGCGCCTCATCCAGGCATTGTACGCTCGAACGCACGCCTTCGCCACCCTCAAACACATAGGCCGCTTTGGAGACCTTCAAGTGCTGGTCGCCGCGCGCCGCCACCTGGGGACTGTGGGTCACCACAATGACCTGGGAGGTCTGGGCCAGCTTCTTGAGACGCAGGCCCACGGCATCAGCGACGGCGCCGCCGACGCCTTGGTCGACCTCGTCGAAGATCATGACGGGCGACACGGCTTCATCGCCGCCGCGTGTCGCCAACGCCGCCTTGAGCGCCAGGGCAAAGCGCGCCAGTTCGCCACCCGATGCGATGACGCCGAGCCCGCCCCACTCCGCGCCGGGATTGGTCTTGACCTCGAATTCGACGGCATCGCCGCCATTTTGCCCATAGCGGTCCGGTTCCAGCGCCGTGATGCGGACCCGGAAGCGCGCCTTGTCGAGCTTGAGCGGCGTCAGTTCCGCCATGACAGCCGCCGACAGCGTTTCACCGGCCGCCATTCGGCGCGCACGCAAGGCATCGACGGCGGCATGAAAGCGCGTTTGCGCCTCCGCTATCGCCCTGTCGAGCCGGACCAAGTGGGCGTCGAGATCCTCGATCTCGTTGAGCGCCTTGGCGATGCGCGTCCGCTCCTTGGGCAGGTCATCGACCAGTACACCCAGTTTGCGTGCCGCCGCGCGCAAGGCGAACAGACGCTCCTCGACCCGGTCGAGCTGTCCGGGTTCGAAATCGAGGCTGTCGGCGGCCTGATCCATCAGCGCCAGGGCCTCGTCGGCCGCGATCAGGGTGCGGTCGAGCGCATCCGCCGCCGCCGTCAGGCGCTTCAGCACCTCGTCCTCACCGGCGGCGCCGGCCTGGATGGCGCGCGTGCGGGCATGGTCGAGCGCGCGGAAGGCCTTGACCAGGCGCTGCGACAACTGGTCGCCACCGACGGCGTCGCGCGCCTCAGTAATGTCTTCAAGCGCGCGTTCGCCGGCGCCCAGCAGCGCGCGTTCGGACGCCAGTTCCGCCTCTTCGCCGGCCTGCGGGCTCAGGCGGTCGAGTTCCTGCAGACGCGCCGTCAGTTGTTCCAGTTCCGCCTTGTCGCCCTGGGCGCGCTTGAGCAGGTCGCGATGCTCATCCTTCAGCGCCTTCAGCGCCTTGAAGGTTTCCGCCACCGCGGTGCGTTCGGCGACAGTGCCGCCATAGGAATCGAGCATGCCCATATGGGCGCGGGCATCGAGCAGCCCGACAGTCTCGTGCTGACCATGCACTTCCAGCAGGCTTTCGCCCAAGGCTTTCAGCACCGCCACGCTTACCGGTTGATCGTTGACGAAGGCCTTGGAGCGGCCGTCACGCGTCACGACCCGGCGCAGCAAAAGAGATTCGCCGGGCTCAACGCCCAGCCCGCGCTCTTCGAAGAAATCATGCAGGGGATGATTGGCCGTCAACTCGAACTCGGCGGTCACGGATGCCTGATTGGCGCCGGACCGGATCAGGCCGGCATCGGCGCGTGCGCCGGTCGCCAGACCAAGACTGTCGAGAAGAATGGATTTACCGGCGCCGGTTTCACCCGTCAGCACGCTCAGGCCCGGGCGAATATCAAGATCGAGCCGATCAACGAGCACAACGTCGGCAATGGTCAGGCGGGTCAGCATAAGTTGGCCGTCCATGATATTCGGACGACTCACACCAGTTGTCCGCAGTCAGCGCATTAAAGCGCATTTTCCGCGAAACGCAAGAACAAATAGAGAACTTTTAACTGGGTGTCTTCTTAGACGTTCGGGCGCATAAAGCTGAACCAACCCTTTTTCTTTTTGGTATCAGGCGCTTCCGGGCCTTTTTTGCCGTTGGGATCCGGCTTGACGGCCGGGGCGTCGCCCTTCTCGGTCAGCAGCTTGTAGGCCTTGGCGTACCAGCGGTCGCCCGGATAGTTGTAGCCGAGGACCGCGCCGACGCGCACGGCTTCGTCGTGCAGGCCCATGGTTTCATTGGCTTCGACGAGGCGATAAAGGGCTTCGGGCGTATGGCTGGTCGTTTGATATTCGGTGGCCACCGACTTGAAGCGGCCGAGCGCTGCCAACGGCTGGTTGTCGTTGAGATACCAGCGGCCGATTTCCATTTCCTTGCCGGCCAGCTGGTCGCGCACCATGTCAATCTTGACGCGCGCGTCGCGGGCGTATTCGGTGTCGGGATAGCGGCGGACGACGTCCCCCAGCAGGCCCAGGGCCGAGGTCGTATAGGCCTGGTCGCGGCCGACATCGACGATCTGTTCGAACGAGCAGATAGCCTTCATGTAATAGGCATAGGGCGTCAATTCGCTGCCCGGATAGAGGTGGATGAACTGATCAGCCGCCTGGGTGGCTTCCTGGTAGCTGCCGCCCTGATAGTTGGCGTAGATCGTCATGACGATCGCGCGGCGCGACCATTCCGAATAGGGATGCTGACGCTGGACTTCTTCGAAATACTGGACGGCGTCCTTCCACTGCTTGTCGTCCAGGCGTTCCATTCCGGTCGCGTACAGCAGTTCCACGGGGCGTTCTTCGTAAACCAGGTGCTCGGTCTTGCCTTTACCGGCACAGCCCGAAAGCGCAACGGCCGAAACCGTGGCCAGGAGAATCACAGCCGCGGAGGTCTTGAGAAGCCGTACAGCGTTCACGCCAGATAACCCTTTTCCCTGGCGCCTTGTACCGGCGCCTCGCCATAAGTTTTGTGAGGGATACATCTACACGAGGGCAAGGCCCGCGCCAACCGGAGAATTAGCCGACCTCGGCCAGATCCGCGCCGCGTGTGACGATACGGTAGCTATCCGGGGCCGACAATAGGGCGCGAACAAGGGCATTATTAAGGCCGTGACCGGCACGGATTCCTTCAAACCTGCCAATAATCGGCATGCCCAGGACGTACAGGTCGCCGATGGCGTCGAGCGCCTTGTGACGGACGAATTCGTCGGCGAAGCGCAGTCCGCCTTCATTCAGAATGGTGTCGCCGTCGATGACAACCGCATTGTCGAGCGAACCGCCACGCGCCAGACCGGCCGCGCGCAGGGCTTCGACGCCCTGCAGGAAGCCGAAGGTGCGCGCCGCCGCCAGTTCGGTGCGGAAGGTGTCTTCGGTAATGACCAGATCGACAGCCTGATGGCCGATCGGGCTGTTCGGGAAGTCGATTTCAAAGCGCACTTCGAAACGGTCGCACGGCAAAAGCACCGCGCTCTTGTCGTCCTCGACGACTTCGACGGCTTTAAGGATTTCGATCGCCATCTGCGGCGTACCCTGGCGGCGGAAACCGGCCTGGTCGAGAATCTGGACGAACGGCAGCGACGAGCCGTCCATGATCGGCACTTCGGGGCCGTCGAGTTCGGCGTAGACGTTGTCGATGCCCATGGCCGCAAAGGCGGCCATGACGTGTTCGATGGTCGAAACCGAGACGCCGGCGTCATTGGTGATGACGGTGCCAAGGCGCGTTTGCGTGACATTGTGGGCAAGAGCGGGCACGCGGTTGTCGCGATCGGTTACGTCGGAACGCACGAAAACCACGCCCGTGCCTGCCGGGGCCGGACGCACGACCATGCGCACCGTCGCCCCCGTATGCAGGCCGATGCCGGCAATGATCGCGGCGCGCGCCAGGGTCTGTTCGTTCTGATCAGTAACCATGTTGATGCGAAACCTGCTGCGCCCTCGCCCCCGTTGGCTGGGCATAAAAAAAGCGAGGACAACCCTGTCCTCGCCTTAATTAATAGGGGTTTCGGCGCCTATCCTCAAACGAACTTGTATTTCCGTTTGTAACGCTAACCAGAGACAATCTTAGTTAGCGAGGCGCCTTAAGAAAGAAGGGATTTCCAGATCATCCTCCGCATCGGCTGAAGGCTGCTCCACCGGCTTGGCGGCCGGGCTGACGGACGACGCGGAGCTCTTGGCAGGTGCCGGCTGATAGCGGTCGGCCTCATCCTCGGCCGAGGCTTGCGAGCCTACCGGCGAGAAATCATTGCGCTGGCGCTGCGGAAACAGGCCGCGCCAGAACGATTCGCGGCCCTCCTCTTCAGTATTGAGGCGGGGCGCAGGCGCAGGCGCCGCCGGACGAGGCTGCTGGGCGGCCGGTTGCTGGACCGGGGCTTGCGTGCCGTAGGCATTCGGACGCGTGATGTTCGGGCGGCTGATCTGCGGCTCGACGCGCGGAGCCGGCGTGATGGCGGGCGCAGGCTGAGGCGTCGCGGCGGCCGGCAGGTCTTCCATGGCCATCGGATCGACGATCTTGCGGATCACCTGAGGCTCTTCGACAACCGGGGCGGGCGCGGGCTGAGGCGCGGATGCCTGAGCTGCCGGAGCGGCTTCGAACAGGCTGGAACGCGGCGCGGCCGGAGCCGACGGGGCGGCAGCAGGAGCCGGAGCAGCCGTGCGCTCTGCAGCCGGGGCAATCGGCTGGCTGGGTGCCGGCTGCGGCGCAGGCTGTTCCTGACGCGAGGCATAGCCGAGGCCGAAGGTCGGGGCCGGCGTCTGGGTCTTGACCTGGGTAGTGGTCAGCGGCGTCTGAAGCGCCACGCCGTCCATGCCGGTGGCGACGACCGACACGCGCAGCTTGCCTTCCAGGGCCGGATCGAAGGCCGCGCCGAAGATGATATTGGCTTCCGGATCGACTTCGGACGAGATGGCGTTGGCCGCTTCGTCGACTTCGTGCAGCGTCATGTCGAGGCCGCCGGTGACGTTCACCAGCACCGCCTTGGCGCCCTTCAGCGAGGTTTCGTCGAGCAGCGGGTTCTGGATGGCGTTCTGGGCGGCCAGCAGGGCGCGGTCTTCGCCCGAAGCCTCGCCCGTACCCATCATCGCCTTGCCCATGTCGGACATGACCGAACGGACGTCAGCGAAGTCGAGGTTGATCAGGCCCGGCAGGACCATCAGGTCGGTGATCGAACGGACGCCGGCGTGCAGCACCTGGTCGGCCATGCCGAAGGCTTCGGCGAAGGTCGTGCGCTCATTGGCGATGCGGAACAGGTTCTGGTTCGGGATGACGATCAGGGTGTCAACATAGCGCTGCAGCTCGCTGATGCCCGCGTCGGCCAGGCGCATGCGGTGGCGGCCTTCGAAGGTGAACGGCTTGGTGACGACGCCGACGGTCAGGATGCCGCGCTCACGGGCGCACTTGGCGATGATCGGCGCGGCGCCGGTGCCGGTGCCACCGCCCATGCCGGCGGTGATGAACACCATGTGCGCACCTTCCAGGTGTTCGGCGATCGTGTCGCTCGACTCCTCGGCGGCGGTCATGCCGACTTCAGGATGCGCGCCCGCGCCCAGGCCCATGGTGATGCCGACGCCCAGCTGAATGCGGGCCTCGGTACGGGAAAACTGCAACTGCTGGGCGTCCGTATTGGCTACGACGAACTCCACGCCTTCCAGCCCGGCCTCGATCATGTTGTTGACGGCGTTACCGCCGGCCCC
Organism: Asticcacaulis solisilvae; assembly: GCF_017875235.1. GTDB lineage: Bacteria > Pseudomonadota > Alphaproteobacteria > Caulobacterales > Caulobacteraceae > Asticcacaulis > Asticcacaulis solisilvae_A. The sequence continues at coordinate 13,127 of NZ_JAGGMI010000005.1, forward strand.
GCCGACCCCAAAGACGACGATGCGCGGCTTCAGCTCTTGGTGGCGCGGCGCAGAAAGACTAATAGCCATGGCTTCGGACTACCTTTCCAAACAGACTCCCGGCCTTCAGCCAGAAGCTCTCCCCGTACAGGGGCGACAAAGCGGATAGTTCTCATCCACCGAATCTGCCCCTAATAGCAGAGATGAATGAGACATCAAATATGCTTAACGATTGGTTACCGGATAACTTGAGTCGGGCGTTTTTGAAGCCACTTCCCTAATATATTTTAATAAAAATTACCAAAGTGTGACTTCGCGCAGGGCGGCGTGACAGCACGATGAAACGCTCGGCATCGACCGCTTACCGCCCGGACATGTCGGCCACTCTTCCCGCCAGCGACAATAATCGCCGCTTTATAATTTCACCCGTGAACTCCCTAGTGACTCTTTATGAGCCGCCATGACCAATAGGCCTCAGGTATCTTTCGTATTGAGGCGGGCATAATCCTATGAATTCCAACGCAAAAATTCTCCTGGTGGACGACGAAGCTGAAATTCGCAGCATGCTCGGCATCTTCCTGAGCGTGGAGGATTTCGAGATCGTCGAGGCCGACAGCGGCAAGTCCGCCCTGCGCCAGGTCATCTCAAGCAAGCCGGACCTGATCGTGCTCGATCTCGGCCTGCCGGAAATGGACGGCCAGGAGGTCATCACCGCCGTGCGCCAGTTCTCGAACACGCCCATCGTCGTCCTGACCGCGCGCGCCGACGACCGGGAAGTTGTTACGGCCCTGAACGCGGGCGCTGACGATTATGTGACCAAGCCCTTCCGCGCCGAGGTCCTGCTGGCGCGCATCCAGGCCAACCTGCGCCAGCGCAAGGTCGAGGCCGAGCCCGAGGGCATCGACAACGGTCCTATTGCCATCGACCTGATGCGCCACGAAGTCCGGATCAATGGCGAACTGGTGCCGTTCACGCCCAAGGAGTTCGCCCTGCTGGAATTCTTCGTGCGCAACAAGGGCAAGATGCTGACGCACAAGCAGATCCTGCGCGAGGTGTGGGGCCCGACCCACGTCGACGACACCCAGTACCTGCGCGTCTATATCGGCCAGGTCCGCGAGAAGCTGGAACGCGCCGCCGGCCTCGGCCAGAGCATCACCTCGGAATCCGGTATCGGCTACCGCATGGAAGCCTTGTCGACCGGCGCCGCAGCAGTAGCGGCGGAATAGGCACCGCCGCCATTGCATCACATTGCGCACAAACGATATTTCCATCTTATCGTTTGTGCGTAATGCTGTGTCATGGCCTCCAAAAGCACGCTGAACCAGAAAAACCTCGAAGCGCTGGGCGCGGAACGTCTCGCCGCCCTGCTGATTGAAATCAGCGAAGGCAACGCCAACCAGAAACGACGCCTGCGCATGGAACTGGCGGGGGTCGAAAGCCCGGCCAAGCTGGTCAATGAAATCCGCAAACGCCTGACATCGATTGGCGCCGCCACCAACAACATCGGCTGGCGCAGCCTTAAAGCGTTCAAGGCTGACCTGTTGAGCCAGCGCAAGCTCATTACCGAACAGGTAGCCGTCGGCGCGCCCACGGAGGCGCTCGACCTGATGTGGCAGTTCATCTGCCTGGGGGGTTCGGTGCTGGAACGCACCACCGATACATCGGGCGAAGTCATCGAAATCTTCCGCCAGGCCGCCCACGACCAGGGCGGGATCGCCATCCGGGCGGAAGCGTCACGCGATGCCCTGCTTAAACCCCTGACGGAGGCCATCCTGGCCAATGGCTATGGCCAGAGCGACACCCTGATCGGCGACCTGGCGCCGCGCCTCGGTAAGGAGGGACTGGAGCAGTTGCGCGTCAGGCTCCTGGCGTCGGCGAAGGAACCCGAACCGCGCAAGGTCGTCAAGACGCGCAGGATTTCACGCTGGCGACGCCAGAAGCTGGAGCGCAGCACGGTGGCGCGCCGCAACCGCGCGCAGATTCTACACCAGGCGCAACTGGATATCGCAGACGCCCTGGGCGACGCCGATGCCTATATGGCCCTGCAGTCCGACCTGCGTTCACCGGCGACAGCGGCGAAGGTCGCAGAGCGTCTGCTGGCGGCCGGGCGCGCGGGCGAAGCCCTGGCTTTGCTCGATAATGTCAAGGCGGGACTGCGCGAAGTGCGGCCACGCGAATGGACCCTGGCGCGCATCCAGGCACTGGAAACCCTGGGCCACGGTGCGGATGCCCAGGTGGCGCGTCTCGATGCCTTTCACCAGTCGCTCAATCCGGAATTCTTGCGCGCCTACCTCAAGCGCCTGCCCGATTTCGACGATATCGAAGCCGAGGACGAAGCGCTCGATTTCGTCGCGGGGACGGCCGACGCGAACAAGGCGCTCGATTTCCTGATCAGCTGGCCGGCGCTTGAGCGCGCCGCGCGGTTCGTCATTGACCGCATCGCCGGGATCGACGGCGGTGACGACGAGATTCCGACCATCGCCGCCGAAAAGCTGGCGGCGCGCTATCCTCTGGCGGCGGTCTTATTGCTGCGGAAGATGGTCGAAGCCACGCTGAACAATAGCCGGTCGATCGACTATGAGCTCGCCGCCGATCGTTTGAGCGAAGCCGAAAAGCTCAGTGCCGGGATCGACGATTTCAAGGGGTTCGCGGATTCCGCGACCTATATGCGCCAGCTGAAAGCTCAGCACGTCCGCAAAACAGAGTTCTGGGAAGCGGTCTGATTTTTAGCGCGCTTTTTTACCCAAAAACCGCTTCACACTTTTGAAAGCCCTACAGGTTGGACTGCAACCAGTTGATCACGCGCTGGATGATGCCGCCCTGGCTGGTCGTCGGCGCGTCTTTGGGGCCAATCTTGGCCGTCATGATGCGGCGAACCTGGACCACATCGCGCGGGCCGTAAAGCGTGCGCAGGATGACGCCCGCCGCGGCCGCGAACGACGGGCCGGCCGCCGCGTCGCCCAGATGCGGCACGCGCATCGGCTTGCCCAGGCGCACAGGACGGTCGAAAACGCGCACGGCCAGTTCGCGCACTCCGGCCAATTGCGACGCCCCACCGGTCAGGACGATGCCCGCGCCGGGTTCGATCTGGACGCCCGACGCCTTGATCTTTTCGCGCAGAAGCTCGAAGGTCTCCTCGACGCGCGGAGCGATAATGCCCTTGAGGATCGAGCGCGGCACCACGATCGGGCCGCCGCCGCGATCGTCGCCGCGCGGCGGCGCTTCGACGGTTTCACGGTCTTCGTTCGACGAGGCGATCGCCGAGCCATGCAGGGTCTTGATGCGCTCGGCGCCGGCGATGGTCGTCGACAGGCCGCGCGCGATGTCGGCCGTGACGTGGCTGCCGCCAACATTCAGGCAGTCGACGTGGATCAGGGTGCCGTTGGCGAAGATGGCCGCGGTCGTCGACGACGCGCCCATGTCGATGCAAATGCAGCCCAGTTCCTTCTCGTCTTCTTCCAGCGCGGCGACGGCGGCGGCCAGCGGCGCCGATACGATGGCCTGGACTTCGAGATGGGCCAGGCCGACGCACTGCTGGATATTGTTGAAGACGTTCTCGTCGATGGTGACGACCAGCAGTTCCAGGCCAAGGTTACGGCCGTTCAGGCCGCGTGGATCGCGCACGCCGGCGTGGCTGTCGACGCTCCACGACACAGGCAGGAGGTGGATGGCGCGGCGGTTGGGAAAGCGAACCTGGGCCAGGGCGGAGGCAATGGCGCGGTTGAGGTCTTCGTCGGTAATCGGCTTCAGACCCAGCGACACGGAGGCCGACACGCGGTGCGACGCCGTCTGCGCGCCCGGGATGGCGACACGCACGCCCTGGATCGAGACATTGGCCATGGCTTCGGCGCGTTCGACCGCCTGGGCGATCGCCTGGGAGGCAGCCTCCATGTCGATGATGGCGCCGGCGCGGATACCCTTGGACTGCACATAGCCGACCCCGGCGACGCGGATAGACTGGTCCGACTGGCGCGCGCCTTCGGGGCGCATGATGAAGCAGCCGATCTTCGAAGCCCCCAGGTCCAGCGACGCGATCAGGCCAGACGACACGACCGGACGGACGGCTGCATCGGCCATGGCGGGACGGCCGGAGGCGGAGGCCCCTTTGGTTGCCTGCAACTTGGCGTTCTGGCGGTCTTCGTAACGGGACATGAGCGGATACTTTAGAGTGCGGTCAGGTTTGCGGGATGGGACGGGAAACCAGCGGGACGACCTGTAACGCGGTCGGATCCAGCAGGTCGATTTCGGCAAAGCCCTGGTCAAGCACGCGGCGCTCGGCGATCAGAACGTCAAGGCGCGCCATGGCGTCGTCCTGGTTCAGGGCCGGCAGCTTGACGATGGTGCCGTTCTTGAGGTGGATGTCCCAGCGGCGCGTATCGACGCGCACCAGGGCATAGGTCTTCTGCATCAGGCCGGGACGCGCGTTCATCAGTTCCAGGATGGCGGCGGCCTGTTCGTTGGCGCCTTCGCCGACGACGAGCGGCAAGTTGACGAAGTTGGTGGCGCGCGCTTCCGGGATGATCTGGCCCTGGTCATCGACCACCATGCTCTTGCCCTTGTATTGCCAGACGGCCAAGCGCGGACGTTCGACTACGGTGATGACCAGCAGGCCGGGCAACTGACGGCGGACAGAGACCTGCCGGACCCAGCCGACGCTCTCGACTGACTTCTGCACGGCGGTCAGGTCCATCAGGGCCAGCGGGTCGCCGCGCTTCATGTCCAAAGCACGCTGGATGTCGGGGGCCGCCGCATCGGACACGCCTTCCAGGCGGACGTGCTGGAGGTTCATGCCCAGGGCCGCCAGGCGGCCGTCGGCGAAGCGGGTCAGGCCCTGCCCCAGGGCGGTGGCGCGGCCGCCGGTCATCAGCACGACGGCCAGCAGGCTCACGACCATGATGACGGAAAACCAGGCGGTGACTTCGTTCGGGATCGGCACCGAGCCGATGATGGCGCGCTTGCCGCCGGGCGCGGCGCCCTTGCGCGCAGCCCCCCTTCCTTTCGGTGCACCCTTGCCCTGGCTTGCCTTCGGCGCCGCCTCGGGTTTCGATGCTTGTCGTCTGCCACCACGCACGACAGCCGGCATAGTCGGATCTCCACATCACGTCACAGAAAGGCTTCGCATTCCGCAAAGCCGTTACAGGGTGTCACGGGAGCACCGCGCCGCCGGACGGCAGCGAACGTTGCGTTCTCATGACCCCTGAAAGTTAGAGACCCATAAAAACCCCAACGTCCTTAACAATGTCATAACAAACGGCGATTCGTTTAACCGTACAGCAGAAACAAAAAGAACGTATCCATCTGTATTTTAATGCTTTTGCCTCGTCTTTAGCGATCTAAAAGAAATTGCCGCATTAAGAATTCTACAGTTGGCCCCGCCCACCACTCGCTCTGCTCGTGGTCCCCTCCCCATTCATGGGATAAGCGCCGCAAAAGTATAGCTTTCGCAAGCGCAGGGACCGCCGAAGGCGGTTGACGGGGGCCTACATGGGCAGGTTCAAGCCCAGAAGCCCGTTCGTCACTCACAAACAAAAACGGGCAGGGTTTCCCCTGCCCGTTTCGCATCATGTCGCGTGGATCAGATCCTGATCGCGACGCTTTCGGCCGCGACCGGCTCCGTTTCCGGCACCGCCAGGTTCGAGCTGAGCTCAACAGCCACACCCGTGGTCTCGTCACGCTTGATCTCCTCGCCGTTCAGCACCTTGGCGATCTCGTCGCCCGTCAGGGTTTCGAGCTCGAGCAGGGTCTTGGCCAGGCGGTGCAGGCCGTCATGGTTTTCCTGCAGGATGCGCTTGGCTTCGTCGTAGCCGCCCTTGACCAGGCGCTTGATCTCTTCGTCGATTTTCTGCGCCGTGGCCTCCGACGTATCGCGGCCCAGGGCGCCGTATTCGTCCTCGGAGTCCTTGTAGTTCACCAGGCCCAGCTCATCCGAATAGCCCCAGCGCGTCACCATCGCTTTCGCAAGGCGGGTCGCCTGCTGGATGTCGGATGAGGCACCCGACGTAATCTTTTCCTTGCCGAAGATCAGTTCTTCGGCGACGCGGCCGGCCATCAAGATGGCGAGGCGAGAGGTCATCTGGACGAAGTTCTGCGAGTAGCGGTCGCCTTCCGGCAACTGCATGACCATGCCGAGCGCACGGCCGCGCGGAATGATGGTCGCCTTGTGGACCGGGTCGGCCTCGGGCGCCTTGAGGGCGACGATGGCGTGGCCGCCTTCGTGATAGGCCGTCAGCTTCTTTTCTTCTTCCGACATGGCCATGGAGCGGCGTTCCGCCCCCATCAGCACCTTGTCCTTGGCGTCTTCGAAGTCGCGCATGGTGACCAGCTTGCGATCCTTGCGCGCCGCCATAAGCGCCGCTTCGTTGACCAGGTTGGCGAGGTCAGCGCCTGAGAAGCCTGGCGTGCCGCGCGCAATGACCTTTACATTGACGTCAACGGCCAGCGGCACATTCTTCATGTGTACGCGCAGGATCGATTCACGGCCGGTCAGATCAGGGTTCGGCACGGTCACCTGGCGGTCGAAGCGGCCCGGACGCAGCAGGGCCGAGTCCAGAACGTCCGGACGGTTGGTGGCGGCGATCATGATGATGCCTTCATTGGCCTCGAAGCCGTCCATCTCGACCAGCAGTTGGTTCAGAGTCTGTTCGCGTTCATCGTTACCGCCACCGTGACCGGCGCCGCGATGGCGGCCGACGGCGTCGATTTCGTCGATGAAGATGATGCACGGTGCATTCTTCTTGGCCTGGTCGAACATGTCACGGACGCGCGAGGCGCCGACACCGACGAACATTTCCACGAAGTCCGAGCCCGAGATCGAGAAGAAGGGCACGCCCGCCTCACCGGCGACTGCTCGCGCCAGCAGGGTCTTGCCGGTCCCCGGAGGGCCGACCAGCAAAGCGCCTTTCGGAATCTTGCCGCCCAGCTTCTGGAACTTCGACGGGTCCTTCAGGAAGTCGACGACCTCCTGCAGTTCTTCCTTGGCTTCGTCGACACCGGCGACGTCCTGGAAGGTGACGCGGTTCTTGTGCTCGGTCAAAAGCCGCGCCTTGGACTTGCCGAAGCCCATGGCGCCGCGCCCGCCGCCCTGCATCTGGCGCATGAAGAAGATCCAGATGGCGATGATCAGGATGACCGGCAACAGCGTGGTGATGATCGTCATCAGCAGCGGCGTACGGTTCGACTGGAAGGTCGTCTTGACGCCCTTGGCGTCCAGAGCGTTCTGCAGCGGCGCGGAGCCCATGAGCGGCGGCAGGGTCGCCTTGAAACGCGTCTTGCCGTCGATCAGCACGCCGGTGGCTTCGTCGTTGTGAATTTCGATTTCGCGCACCTGGCCGGCATTCACCTTGGCCAGCAGATCGGAATAGATCATCGTCTGCGGCGCCGCGCCGGTCAGGGAGGAGCCCCCCTTCATCTGGGACTGCATCACGACGTACAGCCCGATCAAGAGGGCCAGGACGATGCCGATGATCGTGATGGAACGCATATTCATGCCGGTTCATTCCTCGAAAACGGTCGCGTAGGCAACGCGCCCGCAGGCCTCAAAAACAGTCGCGTGGAGCACGCGCCGGTTGCTTGTTTCCGCCCCGCTTCCGCCCGCTTATCACGGTGGCCGGTAAAGGAGCGATACACACTTCAATCACACCATATAGGGAGCATCTGTAAACATTGCTACAGCGGTTTTTCCCGCATTCGGGAACAATCGCTTTCGCAGGCGAAGACACCGCAGGCGGCCAGAAAACGCGGCATGACCCAACAAGCAAGCTTTATGCCGCTTGCAGCCGTGTCGTCCGTATGAAGAGGAATTGGCAACACAGGCGAAGTCCCGCCGTCGGAAACGGCAGGCAAGGCGCCGCGAAGCGCCGCCGGCAGGGCCAGCAGAGCGTTCCGGTCCACATCGGTCAAGGAGGGGCGGACCTGGGCCGAGGGTTGGACGGTTGCTTCCCGTCCCGTCAGAATCTCAAAACGGCCATCCCACATGACCGGATGTCCGGCCTCGACACAGACCGGATCGGCCCTGCAGCGTTCCAGCTCGCCGGCCTCGCGTATCATCGTGATCCTGCCACCGCCGCGATGGACACGCGCGCCTCCTAAAGTCGCTGTCGCTTCCGGCGTCAGGTCCCGGCGCAGGCGGTCGAGACTGTCGCGCCGTGGCAGCCTGTCGCCGCCGCCGGCGCTGACGACCGCCGCCGCCAGCCGGTGGCGCGCCACCGCGTCCGGCAGGGCGTCGAAGACTTCGGCATCAAATGTAATGGCGCCAAGATCGCCAAAACCGTCATCCACCAGCAGATGCGGCAGGTCCTGGCACAGCCGGACCGGCTGCAGAAACAGGCCGAGCGTCGGGCTGACCAGGACCTGCCCCTCAAGCGCCTTGCGCGCCCGCGCCCTTGCCGACGCCATGTTTTCATTGGCCGGATCCTCGATCCAGCTCACGCCGCGTAATTTGAGAAAGTCGCGTAATTCCGCCCGGCGCTTGCCAATAAAGGGGCGGAAAAGGAACACACCACGGCCTTCCGGCCATACCGGCGACGGCGCCCAAAGCGCTGGCGGGCCAACATTCGATCCTTCCTCGGCCATGACGAGCGCCTCGGCGATGTCGTCGTGGGTGTGCGCCAGGCAGATGACCGTTACGCCCTTCGCGCGCGCGGCGTCGGCCAGAAGCCGGTGGCGCGCCATACGCGCCTTGGCCGACAGGCCGGTCCTGGGTTTCTCTCCGGTCCATTCGAGCGCGGTGAAACCAGCGCCAACGCTTTGCGCATGGCGCGCCACGCCTTCGATCCAGCGGCGGCTGTCGGGATTCAGCCCATGATCGACCGAGAAGACTTCCAGCGGCCGGCGGCCCCACAGGGCCAGAGCATGCAGCAGCGCCACCGAATCGCCACCTCCGGAAACGGCAACGCCGACCGGGTGGTCGGCGGGTCCGTCAAGATAGGTCTCGAAAATCGCGAAGGCGTCGTCCAGGCTGGCCGTCAGGCCTTGCATTTCGCCCGGACTTTCAGCGTCTTCGCCTGGGCCTTGCTCTCGGCCGTCGCTGCCTTGGCATAGAGCTTGTCGAACTGGGCAAGGGTCGCGCAGGCATCACTGGGGCGGTTGGTATCTGTAAGCGTTCCGGCCAGGTTGACAGTAGCTTCGGGCGCCCAGGCGGCCTTGGGCCAGCCCTTCAGCGCCGTCGCATAGGCCGCGATGGCGCCCTGGTTGTCCTGCTTCTTCGCGCGGATTTGGCCCAGGCGGAACCAGGCTTCGGGCAGTTGCGAGGCTTCGGGCCACGTCGTGGTGAAACCTTCGAAGGCGCGCTCTGCGTCGTCGATCTGACCGGACGTCATCATGTTGTAGGCGCGTTCGAAGTCAGCCTGCGCGTCACCGAGCGTCGGCGGCGGCGGCGGTGGCGGCGCCAGGGCGGCGTCGATGTCCTTGATATGCGCGTCATTGAGATCAACGCGCTTGGTCAGGGTATCGATACGCGCCGTCAGGGCCGAAATCTGTTCGAGCAACTGGCGGTTCTGGAATTGCGATTCCTCAAGCTGGCCGGTCAGGCGGGTCAGGCCGCCATTCTGCTCCTCGACCTTGCGCGACAGGATGTCGACGGTCGCCTGCAGGGCCACCACCTCGGGGTCCGGCTCGATCAGGATCGGCGGATTGGGCGCCTTGCCTTCCAAGCGGGCGATGGTGCGTTGCAGCTTGCGGACATTGCGGTCGAGCTTCTGCAGCTTCTTGGCGTCCCAGACCTCATTGTCGGTCGGACGCATGGTGGGGTCGTCCTCATCGTCATCGGTGCTGAACAGCTGCGCGTGCGCCGTTGACGGCGACACCAGCGCGGCCGTGCCCGCACCCAATGACAAGACCAGCGCCAGGCCGGTCAAACCCGCGGCGACGTGTGTCCGCCAACCCGCTGCAAACTGTTTACGGCAACGATACTCTGTCATGGAACCTCTTCCCCGCCCGTAACACGAGAAAAGCGCCGACCGGAGCCGGCGCAATACAGTGCTTAGCTAAACACCATAGTCGGGCTGAATTAAGACGTAAACGCCTAATTCAACCCGATTTTCGGAAGTCTTACTGCGCGGCCGACAGTGTGTCGTTCTTGACCCAGCCGATATTGTCGTTGTCGTCGGCGACCTGCCACCAGATGCCGTTCTTTTCGCCTGTCGGATAAAGGGTCAGGCCAACCGGCAGGGCGCGCACGACGGCGCCCTTGGGGTCGGGCGTCTTGCGCAGGGTCGTCGCCGTCTGGACGGTGAAGCTGCGCGACGGCGCCGCCGCCTTGCCGCCGATTTCGATACCGCCCAGGCTATTGACCATCTCGCCATAGGCAACGATGAAGGCCTGGGTGACGATGCGGCCGACCTCGGTGTCCTCATAACCGCCGCCGACCGCGCCGGCAAAGCCCAGGCCGCCGCCGGCACCCCAGCTCAAGTCGTTCTTGGCCGCGTGGCCTTCGAAGGCATTCGATTCCGAGGTGCGGACGTCTGTCAGCGACAGGACGACGTCGGCTTCAAGCTTCTTGGTGCGGAAGCCGCCGATCACCGCCCCGGCCTTGCCACCGACGAGGCCGCCGATCAGGCCCGCGGCGCCACCGCCGCCGGTGTTGGAATCGGCGCTGCCGACTTCGGCGACCAGCACGAAGTCCGCCGCCTTGATCTGCCCCTTGCCGACGTTCGAGCCGCGCTGCAGGCCGAGATTCTGGTTCAGCTCGCGCTCCCTGGCCGCCGCGTTCATGCCCGCGCCGCGGTCGACCAGGCTGAAGCAGCCTGACTTCTGCACGATAACCTTCAGCAGCTTTTGCGGCGGAGCCAGGCTGTTCTGCGTCCAGCCGCTATTGTCATCGCCATCGACGATCGAAATGGTGCCGAGCTTTTGCGAGCATTTCGGGATTTCGGACAGCATCTTGTCCTGGGTCTGCTGGACCTTGGAGGCCTTGGCCTGGGCGAATACGGCCGGCGCGGCCATCAGCGCCGAGACGGCGACGCCCGCCGCCAGCACGCGCGAAAACAGTTTAAGAGTGGTCATGCGGTATCTCCCCGATGAAATAGGCTGAGACGCGCAAAGACAGCGGTTGCCCCCCGCTTATTGACATGTCTCGACAAAAAACGCTGGGTTACTGAAAGTTTGGTCGGGCGCGCCGATACGGACTGCGCAAACGAAATCAGGCCTCGCACGTTAACCGTGGGAGGCCTGATCCGCAACCGGAAAAACGGTTTAAAGCTTAGCGCGCGCCCGAGGTCAGCGAGGTATGCGCGTTACGGTTCTGCGCCCAGGCATCCTCATCCGAACCAGGGTTCAGCGGGTTTTCCTTGCCGTACGAAATCGTCGAGATGCGGGCCGGAGCCACGCCCTTGGAGATCAGGAACTCCGACACCGATTCGGCGCGGCGGGCGCCCAGGGCGAAGTTGTATTCACGCGTGCCGCGTTCGTCGGCGCTGCCTTCGATGCGGATCTTGACGCCCGGATAGCGGTTCAGCCACGCGGCCTGCGCGGCCAGCACGCCCTGCGCATCGGCGCGCAACGACGACTGGTCGGTATCGAAATAGACGCGGTCGCCGACATTGACGACGAAGTCCTGCTGCGAGCCCGGCAGGATACCGGTCTGGACAGGCTGGGTCGGAGCCGGTTGCGGCTGCGGCGCCGGAGCCGTCGCGACCGGCGGCGGGGTCGGCGTGGGCTCGACGGGCTTCGGCTTGTCCGAGCAGGCAGCAACGGATGTCAGCACAAAGGCCACAAGGGCTGTTTTCACAACGGTTTTGGTCTTGATCGACATAAATCCACCTCTCTCACCAGGTCGAACCTTTATGCGGTTCTATTGCATAATTTTTGTGACTTTAACGTTCACAAAAAGCGTTAATGTTTACCTTCATATGCCCTGCCGGTTTTGTCAAACACAAGTGTTAATTTCAACTATCCGGGCAAACGCTTCATAAAAACGCGAGATTTTCCTACTTCAGACGCGGCGACCACGCCGGGTCCGAGGCGCCGCCGTGATAGGGCACCGGCCGCTCGATCCGGCCCGACGCCTCGACCGTCCACAGGGACGGCGTACCGCCCGGCGGCTCGCGGAAGAACATGATGTAGCGGCCGTTCGGCGCCCAGGTCGGGCCCTCTTCCAGGTAGGACGAGGTCAAAAGCTTTTCGCCGCCGCCATTGGGGTTCATGACGCCGATGGAGAAGCGGCCGCCCGACTGCTTGGTAAAGGCGATCATATCGCCCTTGGGACTGAAGACCGGCGTCGAATAGGCGCCGCCGCCAAAGGTCAGGCGGCGCACATTCGAACCATCGGCGTTCATGACGTAAATCTGCGGCGAGCCGCCCCGGTCCGAGGTAAAGGCGATGCGGCTGCCGTCGGGCGAGAAGGACGGCGACGTATCGATCGAGCCATCGCGCGTCAGGCGCGTCGTCTGACGCGAGCCGAGGTCCATCGTATAGATGTCGGAATTGCCGCCCTGCGTAACGGTAAAGGCCAGCTTGGAACCATCGGGCGAGAAGCGCGGCGCGAACACCATGCCGCGGAAGTCGCCGACCGTTTCCTGGCGGCCGGTTTCGATATTGAAGATGTAGATGCGCGCGCGGTCGGCGCTCAGCGACATGTAGACGACTTCCTGGCTGTCGGCCGAGAAGCGCGGCGTCATCACCTTGGTCGAGCCGTCGGTCAGATAGGAGGGGTTGGCCGCGTCCTGGTCCATGATGGCCAGGCGCTTGACCCGGTTGCCGCGCTTGCCGCTTTCGGCGACGAAGACGACGCGCGTATCGAAATAACCTTCTTCTCCGGTCAGGCGCTCATAGATGGCGTCGGCGATCTTGTGCGCCACACGCCGCCAGTTTTCCGGCGTCGCCGTCATCGACTGGCCCAGCAACTGGTTGGTCCCAAAGACATCCCACAGGCGGAAATCAACGGTCAGGCGGCCATCGGCGTCAGTGAAGGCACGGCCGTTGGACAGGTACTGGGCATTGATGGTCCGCCAGTTATCGAAATTCGGCTGGACGTTGACGTCGGCTTCGTGCGCGATAAAGGCGTTGGGATCGATCGGCTTGAAGAAGCCCGAACGTTCCAGGTCGGCCGAAATCACCTTGGATATCTGCGCGCCGATATTGTTGCCGGAGGCATCGGCGCCGGAATTGATATCGATGGCGATCGGCAGGGGCTGGATATTGCCCTGGTCCACGGTGCCGCGCAGAGCGGTTTGCGCAAGAGCCTCAGGCGCCATGGCCAGACCCGCCAATCCCATGCCCGACACCAGCAAACCGCGCTTGGTCAGGTCAAATGGTCCGTTGGCTGTCTTACGCATGAGAGCTCCTTTTTTTATTCTGGCGTTCTATCGATCGTACGTAACGGATTCCGTCTTAATCCGCATTGAGTGCATTTTTATGGCGAGTTCTGCAATTTTGCACAGATGCGGTTTAACCGCCGCAGACCTTTCTTCCGTCGAAGACGATTTCCAGAGGCTGATTGTACAGCTCCTTGGGTAGATCGTCGTAAAGCTCGCCGCGCTTGACCGCGCTCATGGCGCGCGAAGCGGCCGCCTGCCAGATTGGATCGTTGCGACGATTGGCCCATTCCGGCCCCTTGATCACCCGGCCGTTGGGCGAGATGGTGAAGTGGATTTCCGGGCTGACCAGCTTCGCGCCCGGCACATCGCAGTTCGGGTTCCACAAGTTCGACAGCTTGTTGATCAGCGCCGTTAAGGCGGCCTGCGTGCCGGCGTCGGCCGGCGCGGTGCCCTGGTTCGAACGGCCGTCGGTGCGGCGGGTATTGGCCTGGGCGGGCTTTTTGCTGGTCGACCGCGAAGGCGCCGCGGCCAGTCGTGACAACAGATCGTCAGCCGCCGAGGTCTTGGGCTTGGTCTGCTTGGGCGGTTCCGGCTTCTTTACACCCTTGGGATCAGGCTTCGGCTTTTCGACCGGCTTGGGCTCAGGCTTCTTTTCCGGTTTGGGCTCCGGCTTGGGCGCCGCCGGCTTCTGCGGCGTCGGCACAGGCAGTTTCGGCGCGGGTTCCGGCTTGGGTTCGACTACAGGCTCAGGCGGCGCGGGTTCCGGCTCGGGCGTCTTGACCGCCTGTTCGTCGACCGGCGCCTCGGCCTGCTCGCGCATCGGCACTTGAGAGACAAGCTCGATCGGCACGCTGGCGATCGTCAGCGGCGGGGGCGCGGTCTTCCAGCTCACATAGGCAAGCGCAAATATGCCGGCGTGCAGCGCAAGAGACAAAACAAGGGCGGTGTTGAACCGTTTCATGTCTTACCGGGTTGCCGCTGCCGCGCTCGAGGAGGCCGCCGATTGGCCACCCATCGTTTCCGTCAGGAGGTTGATCTTCACAAAGCCCGACTTCGACAGCCGGCCCATGACCTGGGCGACCGTCTCCCAGGTCGCGGCACCCGCGCCCCGGACATAGATCGGCTTAGAGGTGTCACCGCCGGTGATGGCCAGAAGACGCGGCGCCAGCTCGTCATAACTGGCCTCATCGTCCATGACGTAGATCTTGCCTTGCGCGTCCACCGACACGGTGACCGGATCGCCTTCGTCCTTGAGCGCGGCGGCCTCGGTCTTGGGCAGGTCGATCTTGATGCCCGACGTCAGGAGCGGCGCCGAGATCATGAAGATAATCAAAAGCACCAGCATGACGTCAACCATCGGCGTGACGTTGATTTCGGCCAGAGCCGCGCGCTTGCCGCGCCGGCTGGAGCGGCGGCGTCCGCCGCCTCCGGATGTTGCGCCACCAAGGGCCATGGCAGCCTCCCCCTAGCTCGCGATCTTGTCGCCGACGCGGCGGGTCAGCGACACCATCAATTCGTCGGCGAAGCCTTCCATGCGGGCCACGAAACGGGCGATCTTGGTGTTGAACAGGTTGTAGCCGATATAGGCCGGAATAGCGGCGCCCAGGCCCAGGGCCGTGGCGAACAGCGCTTCGGAAATCGCCGGGGCGACGGTCGCCAGGTTGGTGTCACCTTGCGAGGCGATCGCGGAGAAGGCGTTCATGATGCCCCAGACCGTGCCGAACAGGCCGATGAAGGGCGAAGCGGTCGCGATAACGGCCAGCAGGCTCAGCCCCTGCTCCATGCTTTCGGCTTCGTTGGAGATGACGTGGTTCAGTTCGCGGTCGGCCTGGTTAAGGACGATATCGCCCTGGGCGCCCGACAGGCTGCGGCTCTTGTTGTCGCGCCACACGCGGGTGACGATGACCAGCAGCTTCTGGAACGGTTCCTTGGGATGGGTGCCCAGGGTCGCCGCGATATCATCGAGCGGACGGCCCGAAGCCAGAACGCCTTCGAAGCCGTCGGCCTCCTTGTTGACCTTGCCCAGCAGCATGACCTTCTGGATAATGACCGCCCAGGACCACAGGGAGCCGAGGACAAGCGCGATCATCACGGTCTTGATCACCCAGTCCGAGTGCATGAAGAGTTGAACAAAGTCCAAGCCGGCGGCGGTAGTCGTGGCTGCCATGAAGCGGTCCCCGATGTGGTTAATCCCTGAATAGGGCCACATTGCACCAGTTTTGACGACATTTCTATGGCGCAGGTGCGTTTTGTGCCCGGTTTTCAAGCGATATGCCGAAAAGTGTCAGCGGTTTTCGGCTCAATATCGCGCTAAGGCAAGTCTAACGGCGTTTTGGCAACAGTCTCTTCGATGACGGCGGACAGAGCCTTTGGCAGGCGGCGCGGCCTGTTTTTAAAGTCGATGCAGACGGCTGTGAAGTGCGCCTCGCACAAGAGGACGCCGTCACGTTCGATGCGCTGGTGCAGGAAGAACTGCGCCCCCTTCATGCCGGTAGGCCGTGACCGGACAAGCAGGATGTCGTCGATCTTCGCCGGCGCGCGATAGCGGATATCGATGTGCGCAACGGCAAAGGCCAGCGGTTCCGGCAGGGCCGCCAGTTCGGTATGGTGAATGCCGATCAGGCGCAGATAGTCCGAACGCCCGCGCTCGAAGAACTTCATATAGTTGGCGTAGTAGACGACACCGGAAAAGTCCGTGTCTTCGTAATAGACGCGCACCAGCAGGTGGTGTTCGCCATCGACGATCTGGCCGGACAGGGACTGGGAAGGTATTTGGGTCATACCGGCTTTTACGGCGCTTGGGCCAGGAAAATCAAGAAAGGCCGGCGTCCGGATGGCAAGCGTAAACGCTCAGTCCACATACCAAGGCCCCCGCCCACCGCCTTCGGCGGTCCCCCTCCCCATGAATGGGAAGGGCGAAAAGTAAACAGCCTCCGCTGGTTACTTTTGCAGCTTCAGGCATCGGCAGATATCACGGTCGTAAATCCTTCGCCCTTCCCATTCATGGGGAGGACCATCTGCGGAGCAGATGGTGGGCGGGGCCTCTTACCTAAGGCGTATCGCGATACCGGCAAACCTCATAGCGCATGCCTTTGCGCGCCACGGGGCCCTTATGCTCATACTGAAGGTAATAGCCGTCCGTGCCGTAGAAGGGCCAGAAGGGCAGTCCCTCCCCGTTCGGATCGCCGGTCTTGGCAAACCGCGCCCAATGCTCAAGCAGCGGCGGCCACTGACGCGCCGACTTTCCCTCCGGCCGGTGGTTGAACACAAAGGCCAGTTCCGAACCGTGATGGGCAGTCCCCCCGGACGCATCGACATCGAGTTGATAGAGCCAGGTGCCCTGGCCCGAGGCGTTGACCTGCCACGCCGTCCAGTCCGACGGACAACGCATCATCAGGTCGGTCGACAACTGCATGGCCGTGTCGCCCAGTACCGGATCGGGCTTGGCGCGCAGCTTGGTGTCGATGCCGTAAAAACTCAAAGCCTTCATGCGGTTCGGACCAAAGGCCTCATGGACCGTCGGATAGACGGCCGCGTCGCCGCCGTGCAGGCCCAGCTCCTGCGCCGAGGTACCGATGATCAGCGGCACCTTGGCTTGGTTGTGCGCGCGGAAAACCTCATAGGGCGACTTTGGCAGGACATGTCCGTCGACGACCGCCTGGAGCCATATGAAGCTGGCATCATCGACCGGCGGCCTGAGCTTGTCGGCCGCTTCCTGGAGCTGGATCCCGGGCGCTCGGCGCAGGTCCTCCAGCGCTTCGGCGCCGGCGGGTGCGCGCTCGCCGGCGCGCGGACTATATAGCCGCACCAGTTCGACACCCATGGCTTCGTTTTCGGCTAAGGTGCGCGGCGGCAAACCGAACTGCGGCGGTCCGCTCTGGATGATCGCCTTGTCGAACAGGCCTTCCGCCAGGGGCGAGGCCATCAGAAGCCCGACATCCTGCGCGCCGGCGCTGTGGCCAAACAGGGTGACATTGTCCGGGTCGCCCCCGAAGACGGCGATATTGTCGCGCACCCATTCCAGGGCGGCGATCTGGTCCATCAGGGCATAGTTCCCCGAAGCGCCCTCGCCCTCGGCCGTCAGGGCCGGGTGCGACAGGAAGCCGAACACGCCCAGCCGGTACTGGATCGACACCAGGACGACACCTTCGTCGACCAGGCCCGACATGACGGTCCCGGCCCCATTGCCGGCGCGGTTGGCGCCGCCATGGACAAAGACCATGACCGGCAGCGGCGCGTCGGGATGGATTTCCGGCGTGCGGATCTCGAGATAGAGGCAGTCCTCGGAACTGGTCTTCGCCATGTCGGCGTTCCAGCCATAGGGGACCTGGAGGCAAGCCGGCGCGCCTCGGGTCTCGAAGCGGACGCCGTTCCAGCTGAGCGGCGGCTGCGGCGGGGTCCAGCGCAGGTTGCCGACCGGCGGACGGGCAAAGGGCACGGCCTTGAAGACGACCGAGCCGTCATCCAGACGGTCGCCGCCGATAAGCCCGCCGGTCACCGGAAGTTCGACATCCGCTCTGGGGCCATGGACGACGGGCGGCGAGGCAATAGTGCCTTGCGGTTCGGCTTGGGTTTCTTCTCGCGTCTCGGGCGGATAGTCCTCGGCGCGCCAGCTCTTGACCGGGACCTTTTTCACGGCCGCCGCATTGCCCTTGAAGCTGCCGCGCCAGCGCTTGGACTGCGCATCGGCGCTCCCAACGACAAGGCACAGGGCGCCCGTCAGCAGAACAAGCTTCGATAATTTGGCCTTAGGGGTCATAGCCGGCTCCGGAGTCAATACGCCGACATTATAGGGTTAACGGCCCTGCTGCCAGAGCTGAGCCGCACCGCGCACGCCGGAACTATCGCCCCACTTGGCGGCCGCCAGGGTCGCCGCCCAGGCGTCGCTGAACACATAGGGGCGGATCTTGCCCGGCAGGCGGTCATAGAGTTCCGGCACGTTCGACAGGCCGCCGCCGAAGATAAAGGCGTCGGGATCGATCATGTTGACGGCGACGGCCAAGGCGCGGCCCAGGCGGTCGATCAGCCGGTCGAAGGCGGCATCGGCTTCAGGATCGCCGGCGCGCATGGCTTCGATGATCTGTTCGCCCTTCATGGCGCGGCCGGTCACGTGATGAAAGTCGCGGGCAAAGCCCGAGCCGGAGACCCAGGTCTCAAGGCAGCTCTTCTGGCCGCACCAGCATGTCGGCCCAGGAAACTCTTCGGGTTGAGGCCACGGCAGAGGCATATGCCCCCATTCACCGGTGACGCCGTTGGCGCCTTCGACCAGCCGGCCGTCGACGACCAGACCACCGCCGCAACCGGTGCCGATGATAATGGCGAAGACGGATTTCAGTCCCTTGCCGGCACCGTCGATAGCTTCGGAAAGGGCCAGGCAGTTGGCATCATTGGCAAGGCGGACCGGGCGCTGAAGCGCGGCTTCAAGGTCCTCGCGGAAGGTCTTGCCGTTGAGCCAGGTGGAATTGGCATTGCGCATCACGCCCGTCCGCGGGCTCACCGAACCGGGAGCGCCGACACCAATGGTGCCGATACGGTGGGCGAGACTAGGGTCTTTCTGGCGGGCTTCGGTTTCGACGCGATTGATCAGCTCGCACACCGTGCGAATGGCATCGTGATAATTGCCGGGATTAGGCTCCCTTTGCCGCGACAGGAAGTCTCCGTCCTGCGACAGGGCAGCGGCTTCGATCTTCGTGCCGCCAAAATCAACACCGACATATAACATTCAAAGAGTTCCTGCAGCGAAGCATTTATGTATCCCGTCCTGTGGCCGGACGGCTTTTTTAAGTCAGGAGTGACCTCCGGCGCGCCATCTCAGTGACGTCGCCGGAGGCCGTTACGCGATATACTTAATACTTAGTGGCCGCCGCTGACGCCTTCTTCGATGGCGTGGGTCGGCGCCTTGCGGCAGGCGAACGAGAACCACAGCACGTAGACGTAGCAGAGCAGAGGCGCGATGAAGCCGAGCGACATCGAACCGGTCAGTTCCTGGATCTTGGCGAAGGCCAGCGGCAGGAAGGCGCCGCCGACGATGGCCATGCACAGCAGGCCCGAAGTCGCCGAGGTCGGCGCGGTCGAACGCTGCAGGGTCAGGGTAAAGATCGTCGGGAACATGATCGAGTTGAACAGGCCGATCAGCAGGGCCGCGAAGGCCGGGATCAGGCCCGAGGTTTCCGGAACCGAGGTTAGGATGACATTGATCATGCCGGTCGGTTCAGTCGGGACCAGGTCCTTGGTAAAGATAACCACCAGCGACAGGGCGATGGCGCCCAGCGCCACCATGGTCAGCATGACGTAGTCGCGAACGACCTTCAGCAGGGCCGAGCCGGCGAAGCGGCCGATCATGGCGAACAGCATATAGAAGGTGGTCAGCTGGCCGGCCGACTGGGCTTCGATGTTCAGGATGTTCTTCTGCTCAAGGAACAGAAGCAGGTTGAGCGAGATGGCCACTTCGGCGCCGACATAAAGGAAGATGCCGATCGAGCCAAGGTTGGCCCACTTGGACTTCAGCGCGCTGAACGGCGAGACCAGCTTGCCGGTCTTGGGGGCGGCGGCGGTGATCTTCTTGCGGACCAGGAAGATGGCGAAGATGAACAGGGCCAGGGCGACGCCGATGGCCAGGTAGACGTTCGAGACGAAGCCCAGGGCCTCTTCACGCATGACGTCGGTGATGACCACGTCCTTCTCGAAGATCGCGCCGTTCAGCAGGAACTTGGCGCCGAAGAACAGGCCGCAGGCAGCGCCCAGGCTGTTGAACGACTGCGACAGGTTCAGGCGGAAGGCCGAATCCTCGGGCTTGCCCATGGAGGCGATCAGCGGGTTGGCCGCGACCTGCAGCAGGGTAACGCCCGACGCCATGACGAACAAGGCGACCAGGAAAATGGTGTAGATGTGGACGTTCGCCGCGGCGATGGCCATGAAGCAGCCGGTCACGATGGCGCCGAGGCCGACCATGACGGAGTTGGCGTAACCGAACTTGGACAGGAAGGCCGCCGACGGCAGCGACATGACGCCATAGGCAATAAAGAAGGCGAAGCCGGTCAGGTTGGCCTGGACGGGCGTCAGGGTGAAGACGGTCTTCATGGTCTTCAGCAGGGGGTCAAGCAGGTTGGTGACCAGCGCCCATATGAAGAAGAGACACGTGACGTATACCACAGCAAGCGCAAGGCCGCCGGGTTTAGCCGTTTCTGAGGATGAGGACATATACCTACCTGTGCACAGTTATGGTGAAAGCCGGCGCACACCTAGCCTTCCCCGATTAAATAAATCAAATTGCAAAAAATGACTCTTTGCAAGTGCCTTCGGCGAAAAATGTGCGTTTCTTCCGCCGCCATCGACTTGTAACACATCACCGTGTCCGTGCCAGAGCGCGCGCCTTAAGGGAGAGCGCCATTCTTGCCATCCATCGATAGTGCCAAAAGCCGGGCCGGGGCGCGATCGCGCGTTAAGCCCTGTTTAAGCTTTACGTCACCCCGGCCAGACCGGCAAGGGATGTTAGCGCTAACCGCAACAATAATCAGACAATTGAGAGCCTTGGAGGCAACGATTTGAGCCGTGATGTTTCAAAGGTTTGAACAAGTTTTAGCTTGACCCGACGGCATAAGATGGGCTTTGTGCCCGCGCTCAAAATCCCTTCCCAGACGAAGAGTCGCGCCCTTGAAAATCCTTCGCCGCCGTAAAACCAAGATCGTTGCCACACTCGGGCCCGCCAGCTCGAATCTGGAGATGATGACGCAACTGCTGCACGCCGGCGCCGACGTGTTCCGGTTGAACTTCAGCCACGGCAGCCACGAGGATCATGGCCGCAATATCGAGCTGATCCGCGAACTGGAGCAGAAAACCAAGCGTCCGATAGGCATCCTGGCCGACGTCCAAGGCCCCAAGTTGCGCGTCGGCCGCTTCCTGGGCGGCGCAGTGGTGCTCAATCCGGGCCAGACCTTCCGTCTCGATCTCAATCCGACGCCTGGCGATTCGCGCCGCGCCAACCTGCCCCATCCCGAAATCATCGCCGCCGCCCAGATCGGCTCGCACCTGCTGCTCGATGACGGCAAGCTGAAGCTGCGCGTCACCCACGTCCGCGACGACCATCTTGAAACGGTCGTCGTCACCGGTGGCCGCCTGTCCGACCGCAAGGGCGTCAACGTCCCCGACGTCGTCCTGCCGATCCCGGCCCTGACCGAAAAGGACCGCGCCGACATGGAGTTCGCGCTCCAGCGCGGCGTGGAATATATCGGCCTGTCCTTCGTCCAGCGTCCCGAGGACGTCATCGAAGCCAAGGGCATCATCCAGGGCCGCGCCTGGGTCCTGTCCAAGCTGGAGAAGCCGCAGGCGCTCGACAATCTCGATGAAATCATGCGCCTTTCCGACGCCGTCATGGTGGCGCGCGGCGACCTGGGTGTTGAACTGCCGCCCGAAGAAGTACCGCTGGCGCAAAAGCGCATCGTCATGACCGCCCGCCAGATGGGCAAGCCGGTCATCGTCGCCACCCAGATGCTGGAATCGATGATTTCGGCCCCGACCCCGACCCGCGCCGAAGCTTCGGACGTGGCGACCGCCGTGTTCGACGGCGCCGACGCCGTCATGCTGTCGGCCGAAACCGCCGCCGGACAATATCCGGTTGAAGCCGTCACCATCATGGACCGCATCGTCGCCCGCGTCGAAAAGGACGATGGCTGGCGCGGCCTGACCGACCGCCGCCGCCCAGAGCCGGAAAAGTCGACCTCGGGCGCCATTGCCGCCGCCGCGCGCCAGGTCGCCCAGACGATCGACGCCGTGGCCATCGCCGCCATGACCAATTCGTCGGCGACCGCGCTGCACGTCGCGCGTGAACGCCCAACCTCGCTGATCCTGGGCCTGACGCCGAACACCGAAACCGCCCGCCGCCTGGCCCTGACCTGGGGCGTGCACCCGGTTGTCACTCCGATCACCCACTCGATGACCGAGACGGTCGCCGTTGCTTCTAAGCTGGCGCGTTCCGAAGGCGTTGCCGAGCCGGGCCAGGACATCGTCATCGTCGCCGGCATGCCGTTCGGCAAGTCGGGTTCGACCAACGCCTTGCGCGTCGCCCGCGTCACCCGCACCAACGCTGTCGAAGCCGAATTCGACGATGGCGAAACCGAAACGAAGTAAGGCTTGGACGTTCCAAAATGGAAAACGCCGCGCTGTTCTCACAGCGTGGCGTTTTTCTTAAGAGCGACCCGGGGAAAATCCTCCAATTTGGATGAGATGCTAGCCGGCAAGCGCCGCAGGTACGCTTGTACCTGCCAGCGCAGACTGCGACGCAGATCGCCAAATTCGAGGATTTTCGGCTACTCGATGTAGTCGGGAGCGGTTATCCTTTTGCCGAGCAGCATCGCGTCGGCAACGATGCGCAGCGGCTCGAAGTCCGCGTCCGACGACTTCGACTTGATCAGGTCGTGGAAGTGCGCGTAGAGGCCCGGATACTCGGCTTCCTTTTCCTTGGCCATGACCTGGCCATCGATTTCCAGCTCGGCGCCGCCCATCGACAGGGTCAGCTTTTCACCAGCTTCGGACTCGACGAAGATGCTCCAGGTCTGAATGCCGGTCTGCAGGAAGTCGTATTCGGCTCGCACCGGCACGCCGTTGGTGGTCAGCATGTCCATCTCGACCTGGATCGGCGCTTCGCAATTGCCCGGAATGTGCAGGTCGGCCTTCTTGACCATGACGGCGCCCGGCAGGATGCGCGTGACGATCGACAGCGAATTGATGCCCGGATCGAAGACACCCATGCCGCCGGCCTCGAAAATCCACTTCTGGCCGGGGTGCCACTGGCGGACGTTTTCCTTCCAGTGGACGACGACCGACTTCAGCTTGCGCGACGCGATCCACTGGCGCGTGCGCTCCACCGCCGGGGCAAAGCGCGAATGCCAGCTGGCCAGCAGGCTGACGCCCTTCTGGGCGGCCAGGGCCTTGATCGCCATGGCTTCGCCGAGTGTCGCCGCGGGCGGCTTTTCCAGGAAGACGTGCCGGCCGTCATTGATCACCTGCTGGGCGATGACGTGGCGGACCTGCGGCGGAGTGCAGATGGCGATGGCCTCGATATCAGGATGGGCCGCGACCATTTCCTCATAGCTGTTGTAGGCCTTGACGCCGTCGGGGCGCGAGCTGGGCGAACAACCGGCGACCAGGGTCAGCTTCTTGTTGGCATTGATCGAGGGGATGTGCTGATCCACCGCGATCTTGCCGAGGCCAATCAGACCGATCTTGAGGGGTTTACTACCGAACATGAACAAAAGTCCCTTATGCTAAGCGCTTGCCTATTGATCGCGATATTTAGCCGAAAATCGCTACACACTTTTCGGCATATCGCTCTGCCTGTATTTGTCAGAGTTTTCAGCCCTCTTAGCACGGCCTGACGGCTTGGCAATTATCATATTTATCCAGGTTGCTCGGACAGCGCATAAATTCGCGTCATGGGCACCCATTTTTCACCGGGAGCGGCAAAGGGCAAGGGCTGTTGAAAGTCCCACATCAGCTTTTCCCATGCCTGGACGTCGGGACTGGCGGCGTCGGCGGCGGCTTTTGCCGCCGGATCGAAGCTCGGCCCGGGCGTCAGGACCATGACCATCCGGTTGCCGGCAAGGAAGATTTCAAGCGCTTCGATGCCGGCATTGCGGATCGAGGCATTGATGGGGGCCGGCACCTGACCGGGCGCATGCCATTGCTTATAGCGTTCTATGGCCGCGGCATCGTCCTTGAGATCGAGGCAGAAATAGAGCTTATTCATATGGCGTCCTTTGTCATTCCTGTAGTGTTTCCGTTTTCGCCACTCGTTCCACATTCCTCCTCCCAAGTAAATTTCATATTTGACGTGTTCGTTCATATGTGATGAGCTATTTCCATAAGCGGCCGGTAAAGATGCCGCGCATGTGAGGAAAACTGGGACCATGTCAGAAGCGGCGAAGACGGACGCAAAAGCGTCAACAGGGCTCTGGCCCATCATATTGATCACCAGCCTGTTCTTCTTCTGGGGAATAGCCAATAATCTAAACGATATCCTGATACCGCAGTTCAAAAAAGCCTTCATCCTGACCGACCTTCAGACGGGGTTGGTCCAGTGGGCTTTCTACCTGGGCTATTTCCTGCTGGCCCTCCCCGCCGCCTTCGTCATGCGCCAGTTCGGCTACAAGTTTTCCGTGGTCATCGGCCTGCTCCTTTACGCCGCCGGCGCCTTCCTCTTCTATCCGGCCGCCGACAATCACCAATACAGCTGGTTCCTGGGCGGCCTGTTTGTCATCGCTTCGGGCCTTGCCTTCCTGGAAACCTCGGCGAACCCGCTGATCACCGTTCTGGGCTCGCCGGAAAAGGCCGCCTTCCGGCTGAACCTGGCGCAGAGCTTCAATCCGCTGGGCGCGCTGTCGGGCATCTTCATCGGCCAGCACTTCATCCTGTCGGGTATCGAACACGACGAACAGGCGCTGGCCGCCATGAGCGAAACGGCGCGCCAGGCCTTTTATATTTCAGAAGTGAAGGCGGTCCAGGGCCCTTACCTGGTCATCGGCTGTGTCGTCCTGCTCTGGGCGGCGCTGGTCCTGCTGTCGAAATTCCCGTCGGCGGCAACGCAGAATACCCACGAAGATACCGGCGAAGACGTCGGCTTCTTCACCTCGATCGCCCGCCTGTTCGGCAAGCCGCACTTCCTGTTCGGCGTGGTTGCCCAGTTCTTTTACGTCGGCGCCCAGGTCGGTATCTGGAGCTTCACCATCCGCTACGCCCAGGCCGAAATCGGCCTCGGCGAAAAGGAAGCCGCCAACTACCTCTACTATGCTCTCATCGCCTTTGCCGTCGGCCGTTTCTTCGGCACCGCGCTGATGAGCCGCGTAAGCGCCTCATTGATCCTCGGCATCTTCGCGGTGATCAATATCGGCCTGACCCTGTACGCCGTAGTCGCCGGCGGCCAGAACGGCCTCTATGCGCTGGTCGCCTCGTCCTTCTTCATGTCCATCATGTTCCCGACCATCTTCGCCACCTCGGTGCAGGGCCTCGGCAACCTGACCAAGACCGGCTCGTCGCTGCTGGTCATGAGCATCATCGGCGGCGGCGCACTGACCATGCTGATGGGCCTGGTGTCCGACGCCAGTCACATCCGTACGGCCTTCATCGTGACAGCCGTCTGCTTCGCCGTCATCGCGCTCTACGCCTTCCGGACCAAAAACGCAGCGGCCCCGGTCGCGATGACGGGGCATTGATGGTCATCGATTCGCACCAGCACCTGTGGCAGATCGGGCGCAACGGCCATGAATGGCCGACGCCCGACCTTACCGCCATCCATCGCGATTTCGGCCCGGAGGATCTCCGGGCCGAAGCTGTCGCCGTGGACGGCAGCGTGCTGGTGCAGTCGCAGCCCAATGACGCCGATACTGACTGGATGCTCGACGTCGCGGCCACCGAGCCCTTTATCAAGGGTGTTGTCGGCTGGGCCGATCTGGAGGCGCCGTCGGCCCCTGCCCGCCTGGCTGAGTTGGCGCGCAGACCCAAGCTGAAGGGCATCCGTCCGATGCTTCAGGGCCTGGCTGACGACGAATGGATCCTGCGCGGCACGGTTCGCCCAGCGCTGACGGCCCTCACCGACCTCAACCTGCGCCTCGACGCCCTGATCTTCCCGCGCCATCTCGGTGTCATCGATCGGCTGGCGCAAACCTACCCTTCGCTCGCTATCGTCATCGATCACTGCGGTAAGCCTCAAATTGGGCCCCAGATCGGCAATGGTAACGACGCCCTGTGGCGCGACGGCATAGCGCGCGCCGCCGGCAATCCCAACGTCTTCTGCAAGCTGTCGGGCCTGGCGACCGAAATGGCGGACGGCCTGTCGCTCGATGCCGCGAAACCCTACGCTGACCACGTGCTGGCCTGTTTCGGGGCTGACCGCCTCATGTGGGGATCGGACTGGCCGGTGGTGAACTTGCGTGCCCACTACGACGTATGGCAGGACTGGACATCGGCGTGGCTGGCGCCGCAATCCGAAGCCGTGCGTGACGCTGTCTTCGGCGGTACGGCCCGCCGTTTCTATCAACTGACTTAAGGCCGGACATGCCCTTTTCCGATTCCGAATCCGACAAGACCGCCAAGTACCGCGCGCCCGCTCTGGAAAAGGGGCTCGACGTCCTGGAATTGCTGGCCGCCGCCAAGGCGCCGTTGACCCTATCGCAGATTTCCACGCGGCTCGACCGCTCGGTCAGCGAACTGTTCCGCATGGTCCAGGTGCTGGAGGCGCGCGGCTATGTTGGCCCTTCGGCGCGCGGCGACGGGTTTGAGCTGACCAACAAGCTGTTTTCGCTCGGCATCTCGCGCGGCCCGAACCAGAACCTGCTGCTGAGCGCCCTGCCGATGATGCAGGAGCTGAGCGAGCAGACCCGACAGGCCTGCCACCTCGTCATCGCTTCCGACGACCGCATGGTGGTCATTGCCCGCGTCGAAGCCCCCGGCGACATCGGCTTTTCGGTCCGCGTCGGCTATCAGCGCCCTTTGTGCAAGTCGACCTCGGGTATCATTCTGTACGCCTTCCAGAAGCCGAAGGTGCGCGAAAGCTGGCGCAATCACATGCGGCCGACCCTGACGCCCGAGGAATGGCAGGAATTCGACGCCCAGGCCGACCGCGCCGTCGCGCAAGGGTTTATCGCCGTCAAGAGCGGCTATGCCGAAGGAATCATCGACGTGTCCTGCCCGATCCACAACGACGTATCGGTCATCGCCGCCCTGACCATGCCGTTCATCCGTTCGACCGAAAGCGCCGGCATTGAAGAGACGACCGCCCACCTCCGCGCCACGGCCGCCGCGCTCAGCCGCAGCCTGGGAGCCTAGGAGATGTATCGCCCGTGACCCGCTTTCCCAGGACATCGATAGGCAGCACAGGTCTTGCCGTCCCGGCGCTCGGCTTCGGCGCCGCGTCGGTCGGCAACCTCTACCGCGCCATGAGCGACGCGGCCGCGCGTGAGACACTGCAATGCGCGTTGGATCAAGGCATCGCCCTGTTCGACACCGCGCCGCATTACGGCCAGGGACTGAGCGAACGCCGTGTCGGCGCCGTCATCTCCGGCCATGATGTCGTCCTGTCGACCAAGGTCGGCCGTGTCCTGAAACCGACCACGCCACACGATCGAGGCACCGAACGCTACGGCTTTATCGACGGCGATCCGTATGAGCCGGAGTTCGATTATTCCTATGACGGCGTCATGCGGGCGTTCAACGACAGTCGCCATCGTCTGGGTGGCGCACCTGTAGACATCCTGCTGGCCCACGACCTGGGTGAGGTGACGCACGGCGACGCCCACGCCCACCATCTGAAAGCTTTCCTCGACGGCGGCTACCACGCCATGCGCGCGCTGAAGGACGGTGGACAGATCCGGGCGATCGGCCTGGGTGTCAATGAATGGCAGATCTGTGAAGAGATTCTCGGCCACGCCGACATCGATGTCGTTCTGCTGGCCGGGCGCTATACCCTGCTGGAACAGACGGCGTTGTCGAGCTTCCTGCCGTTGTGCGAACGGCGCGGAGTGAGCGTGCTGGCCGCCGGCGTCTTCAATTCAGGAATTCTCAGCGGCGGAACGGCTTATAATTACGCTCCCGCGCCGGAAACCGTCCGATCGCGCGTTCAGGCTCTAAAGGCCGTGTGCGATAGCCACAACGTCCCGCTGGCGGCGGTCGCTCTCCAGTTTCCGCTTGCGCACCCGGCTATCGCCGGCGCGATCGTCGGTATGGCCAGTCCCGCCGAAGTGACGCAAAATATCGACTGGTTCAACCGGTCCATCCCCGCCGGCCTATGGAGCGATCTCAAGGCCGAAACCCTGCTGCCCGATGACGCGCCGACACCGGCGCCGGAGAAAGTTCATACATGAGTACACACGCGTCCTTCATCCTCCTGCACGGCGATGACAACGTCCTCGTCTGCCGCGCCCGCGCCGAAGCCGGCGAGACGGTCGCGGTGGACGACCAGATATTGACGCTGACGTCTCCGATCGAGGTCGGCCACAAGATCGCACGCCGCGACCTGAGCATCGGTGACAAGATTTACAAGTATGGCGCGCCCATCGGTTCGATGACGACCGATGCAAAAGCCGGCGACCACGTCCATATGCACAACATGCAAAGCGATTACATCAAGACCCATACCCGTGAGGCGACCCATGGATAGTCTCAGCCCTGCCACGGCGCCTGCGCACATCGATCCCAACACCTTCACCTTTCCGGCCTGGCAGCGTTCCGATGGCCGCAAGGGCATCCGCAACATCGTCGCCGTCGCCTACCTCGTAGAATGCGCGCACCACGTGGCACGCCGCATCGTCGACAAGTCCGGCCGTGACGACGTGCACCTGATCGGCTTTCCGGGCTGCTACCCCAATCAGTACGCGCTCGACATGATGCAGGCCCTGTGCACCCATCCCAACGTCGGCGGCGTCGTCCTGGTGTCGCTCGGCTGCGAAAGCTTCAACCGTGAAGCCCTCCGCAAGGCCGTCGAAGCCTCCGGACGCCCGGTCGAAGTCTTCGTCATCCAGCAGGAAGGCGGCACCGCATCGACCATTCAGAAGGGCGTCGATGCTGTATCGCGCATTCGCGCCATCGCCGACACTACGCCAAAGACCGAGATGAAGACGTCGGAGCTGGTCATTGGCACGATCTGCGGCGGGTCCGACGGTACGTCGGGCATCACCGCCAACCCGGCCGTCGGCCGCGCCTTCGATACGCTGGGCGCCATCGGTTCGGCCTGCGTCTTCGAAGAGACCGGCGAACTGATCGGCTGCGAGAAGATCATGGCCAGCCGCGCGATCACGCCTGAACTGGGCGTGGAACTGGAAGCCTGCGTGCAGAAGGCCGAGACCTACTACTCGATCATGGGCTTCGGCTCGTTCGCGCCGGGCAATTCCGACGGCGGCCTGACGACGCTCGAAGAAAAGTCGATGGGCGCCTATTCCAAGTCGGGCTCAGCGCCGATCTGCGGCATCCTGAAGCCCGGTGATGTGCCGCCGACGGGGGGCCTGTACCTGCTCGACGTCGTGCCGGACGGCGAACCGCGCTTCGGCTTCCCGAACATCTCGGACAATGCCGAAATCGTCGAGATGATCGCCTGCGGCTGCCACCTGACCCTGTTCACCACCGGCCGCGGCAGCGTCGTCGGCTCGGCCATTTCGCCGGTCATCAAGGTCTGTGCCAATCCGGAGACCTATCGCCGCCTGGAAGGCGACATGGACGTCGATGCCGGCCGTATCATGGAAGGCCGCGCCACGCTGGACGAGGTCGGCGCCGAGATCACCGACTTGATCCTCCGCGTGTCCGCCGGCGAGCCCAGCAAGTCGGAAGCCATGGGCCACCAGGAATTCATTCTCACCTACAAGGCGTTCGACCCTGTGGGTCCCGCCTGCCTGCCTTTGAAGAGAGCCTGATTACAATGGGAAGACTAGCTGGAAAAACCGCGCTGATCACCGCAGCGGGGCAAGGAATCGGCCGCGCCACGGCCGACGCTTATCTGCGTGAAGGTGCTACGGTTATTGCCGTCGATATCAACGGCGATACGCTCAAGGATTTCGGCGGCATCAGCCACGTCGCCGACATCACCGATGCCGAGGCCGTCAAGGCGTTGGCCGCCAAGTTCCCGGACGTGAACGTGCTCTATAACTGCGCGGGTACGGTCCATGCCGGCAATATTCTCGAGTGCGACGAGGATGCCTGGCAGTTCTCGGTTAATCTCAACGTGACGGCCATGTACCGCATGGTGCGCGCCTTCCTGCCAGGCATGCTGGCCAATTTCCAGAAAACGGGGGGCGGCGGGTCGATCATCAACATGTCGTCGATCGCGTCGTCGATCAAAGGCATTCCGAACCGCTTTGCTTACTGCGCCACCAAGGCTGCCGTCATCGGCCTGACCAAGGCCGTGGCCGCCGACTTCGTGACGCAGGGCATTCGCTGCAATGCCATCTGCCCGGGCACCGTGGAAACGCCGTCGCTGTTGCAGCGCCTGCGCGACACCGGTGACTTCGACAAGGCCTATTCGGAATTTACGGCGCGCCAGGCCATGGGGCGCTTTGGCAAGGTGGATGAACTGGCGGCGCTGGCGGTGTATCTCGGTTCGGACGAGTCGAGCTTTACGACCGGCCAGGCGCACGTGATTGACGGTGGCTGGGTGAACTAACGAGATGTGGGGTCCGCGACCCCACAACTCTTGATATCAAAAGAAAAACCTGCACATGAAAGGCCAAGCTTCTATCAGAGACAGAATAGTGAGGTGAGCGAGGTACCCGAGATTCTGTGAAGCATTCCGAAATATCGTTGGATGAAACCCTGGAAAGTTTAGGCTTTCCGCTAAAATCTACGCCATCCTATGGGACTTGAAAAAGGTTAATGGCCCCCCATGTAGCCAAATATGGCAAAATCACGGCCACGCAAGGAGTGGGAAATGGCGGATATCGACAACACTTTCCCAGAGGCAGAGCTCGCATATCGGGACATCCACGAGCCTGACTGGCTTCTTCAGCATATTGTCGGTATCGCAAACCGTGTGGCAGCGGGTCCAGACGTTACCCTGCAGATTGGCGGCCATTTCATCACTGGCTCGATAATTGGCGCGAAAGAGTACGTCGAGAAACTTGCTATCCAGCTGGGTAGCAGCAATTTCAAAGACCACTCAGGACAAATTGATGCAGAGGACGAGCAAGAACTCGCGAACCAGTATGCGAAGCTGTTGCTGGTTCCGTTGGAAGCGAAATACCTCCCGCAAGGCGATAAAGAGACCAGTTCTGTGCAGGAGGACGACGACACAACGATCGCCTTTATTCACCTTAAGAACATAGCCATTGGCAACGCGATTGGCAGCCTCAGAGAGGTCAACGACATCGTCTGGAGGGGCCGCCTGTCCGCTATAACCGGGTTCTATTTCGGACGGACGACAGCTCAATAAATTCAATGCGTTTTAATCGCGGCTTGAGCCTTCTATGAATTCAATATGCCAAAGGCGGCCAGGGGATACCCCAGCCGCCTCATTGACTAGTGAGGCCAGCATATGCCGATCAACACTAGGACGAAACCGTATGTCCATCGTAAAATGGCGGCCGCGTCCACGTTGATGTGCACGTTGACGTTCACTGAAGGGCTTGGCTTCTTCATAAATGAATACCCAAGGCCACGTCGCGACGCAGCCTAAAAGGTTGCGTGTTTCGCGTGGGTGAACGGATTACCCTTCCGTTCCCAATAAGGCCCGCTCTCCCCTGCGGCCGCAGGCTGAAGCAGTTCGCCAAGAGCTAGTCCGCACAGTCGCTTAACGTCATCCCCATGGAATACGTCAGAACGGTATTGTGAGGCGAGGCGCGTAAGCGAACCGGGCTGGTAGCTAATCAGTTGTCCGTCGCTCCACCTAAGTACTTTGGCCGGAATATAGCCTCATGTCCAGTCACATCACTCATAAAGAGCCAACGTGTGCCGTGGTCTATGACCGCCTGGCGTCCGCGAACATAAAATGCCTGCATGGTATTCCGCACTCAGGATGACGCTGTCCACTACTGGACATCTGAAGTTTTTTATAAAGAGACAGGCCCAACCCCGTCAGTCATGCAGTGCCAGGTCCATCCACACCATGTCCGTCTGCCCGCTCTTCAGGCAGTGCAGGCCCGAGTTCGGCTTGTTGAACGGATCCGGCATATGGTTGACCGGCTCGGCGCAGAAAATCTCAGGATCGTGTGTCGGCGCGAAAATATGCAGCCAGTGGCAGTTCGGCGAGGCCCGCAAGGTATGGGTCAGCCGGTCGCCTTCGAAGATCTCGGCCTTGCCCTTGAAGCCGGTGTAGCAATTGTCGATGGTGATATCGTGCGTCACGACATCGCCGTGCGTCCAATCCTTCTTGACCACACCTGCATGCCAGTTGCGCGGCAAGGTCTGGTCATCGACCAGCCACACGCCATCGACGCTGGCCTTCAGGCGCGTCTGGGGCGTGCGATTGAAATAGGGGTGAAAACCCAGCCCCGCCGGCATCGTCCCGCGCGCCAGATTCCTGACGGTCAGGAAGCAGCGCACGCCACCGGGGCGCAGTTCATAGACGACAGTCGCTTCATAGTCCCATGGCCAGGCATCCGGCTGATGGCGATAGGACAGCACTGCCCGCGTCGGAGAGGTCTCTACGACCGTCCAGGCGGTCTTCCAGCCATGACCATGCAGGGGGTGAGGACTGTCGCCGAAATTGGCCGGCAGTTGCACCTTGCGCCCTTCGGCGACGAAGGCGCCGTCGCGCAGCCGGTTGCACCAGGGCACCAAAGGAAAATTGGCGGTCATCAGCGCATCGGTCTGACCGTCCTGCGTCGGCCGCAGGGCATCCCTGCCCTTGTGTGTAAAGCGCCACATCGCCCCGGCAACCGCCGGATTGATGTCTAGCACTGTGTCTCCCGCCGTGAGACGTAGCATGGTTCATTCCCCGCTGGCATTTTTTATCGTTGAAACAGCAGCGGGGGCCCGTCGAGGAGCCCCCGCTGTTTACGCATACATGGGAACGCTTACGACTTCTTCCAGAGGCTTTCGATGGCTTCCAGGGTCTTGCCTTTTGTTTCCGGCACGAACTTCCAGACGAACAGCGCCGCCAGGATCGAGAAGATGCCATACATATAGTAGGCCGCACCGTGATTGAAGATTTCATTGAGCTTGGTGTCGCCGTCGATGATCAGGAACGACCACGTGACGACAAAGTTCGAAATCCACTGGGCGGCGACGGCGATGGCCATGGCCGGCCCCTTGATCGAGTTCGGAAACAGTTCCGACAGCATGACCCACACGACCGGGCCCCACGACAGGGCGAAGCCGGCGACGTACAGCATGGCGGCGGCCAGCAGGCCGATACCCTGGCTGTGCGTCTGGAACAGGAAGCCCATGGCGATCATGGCCGCGGCCATGATCAAACCACCCAGGATCAGCAGCGGCTTACGGCCCCAGCTATCGACGGTGAAGGTCGCGACCAGGGTGAACAGGACGTTCGTCGCCATGACGATGACGGTCTGCAGGAAGGCTGTGTCCGAATCCAGGCCGATATTCTTGAACATGATGTTCGAGTAGTAGAGCACGGCGTTGATGCCGACGAACTGCTGAAAGACCGACAGCAGGATGCCTACAATAATGACGCCGGCGCCGAACGAGAACAGCTTGCCAGAGTGCTCGGTCAGGGTGCCCTTGATTTCGGTGATCGTGGCTTCAGTTTCCTGAGCGTCGTTGAGGCTCAGCAGCACCTTGCGAGCCTTTTCCTCATGGCCCTTGATGACGTACCAGCGCGGCGTGTCCGGCATCATGAAGGCGGCCAGGAAGAACAGCGCCGCCGGCAGGGCACATGAGGCCAGCATGTAGCGCCAACCCGTGGCGTGCAGCCAGCTTTCGTCACCGCCACCCATGCGCTGGATGTACAGGTTGACAACCGCGACCAGCAGGATACCGCCGACGATGGCCAGTTGCTGGAAGGTCACCAGCAGGCCGCGTTGCTTGGCCGGCGCAATTTCAGCGATATAGAGCGGTGAGATCAGCGACGCCATGCCGATGGCCACGCCGCCGATGAAGCGGTAGACCATGAAGGGGTTGAGCGCGTCGACGCCCATGCCGCCGATCGGCGCCAGGCCAAGTTCCGGATAGCCGGACAGGATCGACGACACGAAAAACAGGAAGGCGGCAACCAGCATGCCGACGCGGCGGCCGAGCGCCGTCGCCAGAGGACCGGCGATCAGCGAACCGACGACGCAGCCCAGCAGCGCCATGCCGGTCGCCCAGCCGAACAGGTTGTTGCGCTCAAGCTCCGTGAGCGCGGTACGCGGATCGATGAAATTGTGCTTGATGGACTCGACCGCGCCGTTGATGACGGCGGTGTCGTAACCGAACAACAGGCCGCCCAGCGCAGCGCCGATGGCGAGCCCCATGACAAGACCCATGTTCACAGACTTTGCTGTGGCTGACATGATATGACATTCTCCCTAATGTGCGGGCTTTTGCCCACGCGATATTCCCTGGTCTCTGCGGTCCGGTGCTTGGACGCACCTGTTTAACCGCTTAACGAAAGCTTAACCCCAAGGCAGGTTTTCAGCAAGCCCCGGAAAACCAAAACCCCTATAAAACATAAAGAGTTAACGGCAAAAACGGTCTTATATTACCGCAAAATTGTTAACGGTAACAATAAAAGAGGGATGTCGCGTCGCAACATCCCTCGAAGCGTTTAGTGATTGTGACGCGGAAGCTTCTCGGAAATCTTCGTATATTTCAACGCGGGTTCCATGACGGCGCCAGTGTGCAGCTGCGAAACCGTGGCGCGGTAAATCTCCTGCCACGGAGTCATCGACTCCGGCACGGCCGGAATGCCGTCTTTTTTGCGTTCCGCGATAACGCTATCATCGACCAGGGCGTTACAGGCGCCGGTATTGAGGTCGATGCGGATCACATCCCCCGTCCGCAGCCAGGCCAGGCCCCCACCCGCCGCGCTTTCCGGCGAAGCATTCAGGATAGACGGCGAATCGGACGTGCCCGACTGGCGGCCGTCGCCCAGGGTCGGCAGCGAGGTGATGCCCGCCTTCAGCAGTGCCGCCGGCGGCTGCATGTTGACGACTTCGGCCGACCCCGGCCAACCGATCGGGCCGGAGCCACGAATGACCAGGATGGTGTTCTCATCGATGCCCAGTGACGGATCGTCGATGCGCTCGTGATAATCGGTCGAACCGTCGAAGACGACCGCGCGGCATTCGAGGATGTTTTCCTGGCCAGGGCGCGACAGGTAGCGGTCGCGGAATTCCCTGGAGATCACGCTGGTCTTCATGATGGCGAAGTCGAACAGGTTGCCCTTGAGCACCATGAAGCCGGCGCGCTCCATGATCGGTTCGGCCACCGTGCGGATCATTTCGCGATCCTTGGTCTCCTTGCCCTTGATGTTGTCGCCGATCGTCTTGCCGGTAACGGTCAGGGCATTGGTCTCGATCTTATTGGCGACGGCCAGTTCGTGCAGAATGGCGGGGACGCCGCCGGCGCGGTGGAAGCGCTCGCCGAGATACTTACCCGACGGCTGCATGTTGAGGATCAGCGGCAGGTCGTGTGCGGCCATCCAGTCGGCATCGGTGATCTCGACGCCGGCGTGGCGCGCCATGGCGACGATGTGCGGCTGGGCGTTGGTCGATCCGCCGATGGCGGCGACGGCGGCGATGGCGTTCAGGAAGGACGCCTTGGTCAGGATCTTTGAGGGTTTGAGGTCCTCATAGGCCATTTCGACGATGCGGCGGCCGGTCTCATAGGCCATCTGGCCGCGTTCGCGGTACGGCGCCGGAATGGCCGAGCAACCCGGCAGCGACAGACCCATGGCTTCGGCGACCGCGTTCATGGTCGAGGCGGTGCCCATGGTGTTGCAGTGGCCGGCCGACGGCGCCGACGAGGTGGCCGCCTCGAAAAACTCTTCCTCGGTGATCTGACCGGCGGCAAGCGCCCGGCGCGAACGCCAGATGACCGTGCCGGAGCCGACGAGGTCGCCATTGTGATAGCCGTCGAGCATCGGCCCGCCGCTCAAGACAATGGCCGGGATGTCGACCGCGGTCGCCGCCATGATGCCGGCCGGCGTGGTCTTGTCGCAGCCGGTCGTCAGCACGACGGCATCGAGCGGATAGCCGTGCAGGATCTCGATCAGCGTCATCATCGACAGGTTGCGGTCGATGGCGGCGGTCGGACGACGGCAGTTTTCGAAGATCGGGTGGACCGGGAATTCCATGCAGATGCCGCCGGCGGCGACGATGCCGTCACGGGCGCGCTTGGCCAGTTCCAGGTGGATGCGGTTGCACGGCGCAATGTCGCTGCCCGACTGGGCGAAACCGATGATCGGCTTGCCCGAGCGCAGTTCGGCCGGCGTGATGCCGTAGTTCATGAAGCGTTCGAGATAGAGCGCGGCCAGGTCGATATGGCCAGGGGCTTCGAACCATTCCTGCGACCGGAAACGGCCGTTCGGCGTGGCAGGCCGGCGCGCGGCCGCCTTTTCGGAAAATTCAGACATGTTGGATCTCATTCTGGGGCTGACCGGGGATATCGACGTCGAAACGGAAGAGCCCTCCCGCCAGCGGCTGTTTTTTCAGCTCTTCCGGCGACAACCCCTTGGCGGCGGTCGTGGCATAGACAGTCTTCAGGTCCGGACCGCCGAAGGCGATCTTGGTGACATTGGAAACGGGGAAGCGGACGCGACGCAGCAAACGGCCATCAGGCGCATAGCAGTTGACGCCCCAGCCGAAGAACAGCGCGTTCCAGACATTGCCGGCGCTGTCGACAACGGGCCCGTCCATATAGCCCTGGCCGTGGTCCTTCTGGGTCGCCTGTTCATTGGCGTAGCAGACGGGGCTGGCGCTTTCCGGCGGCAGCGGCTGGTCGAGCTGGGCGAAGACGCGCTTGTTCGACAGATGGCCGTCATGGCTGAGGTCGAAGGCGTAGATGACCTTCTTCAGCGTGTCGTTGTGATAGAGGGTCTTGCCGTCGGGGCTGACGGCCGGGCCATTGGTGATGACGTAGTCGTCGTCCATGACCTTCAGGCCGCGCGCGTCATAGCGGTAGAGCTTGCCGTGCGGATGGTTCTCATCGTCATCCATCGAACCGAACCACAGGCGGCCGTGATGATCGACATAGCCATCGTTGAGCCGATTGTTGGGGAGGCCCGGCTCGACGTGCGTCAGCAGTTCGAAATGGCCCTGGCGGTTATTGCCCTGCGGATCGAAATCGAAGAGGCCGGTCTTGCAGCCGACGATAAAGCCGCCGCGCTGTTTCGGTGCGACGAAGCCGCAAGGCGACGGGGCGTGGAAGACCTGATGCGAGCCGATATTGACGTCATAGCGATAGACGCGCGACGACTTGATGTCGACGAACCAGATGGCGTGGTCCTTGCGCGACCAGACGGGACCTTCGCCAAGCGTGGCCTTGAGGTCCCAGACACAGGTTGGTTCGAACAACTGGCTCATTCCGCGTCCCTGTTTTCTTCTTGTATGGCCCCGCCCACCATTGGCTCCGCCAATGGTCCTTCGCTTGTGAAAGCTATACTTTCCCTGCGCTCACCCCATGAATGGGGAGGGCGAAATTCGTTCTTACCGGGAGACCACTTCGGCTACCGCCAGCCGGCGTCGATCCAGTAGCCGTGACCGGTGCACAGTTCGGCATCGTCCGACGCCAGGAACAGGGCCAGGCCAGCGACGTGCTTGGGCTCAATACGGCCCGGCAGGCACTGGGCTTCGACGATCTGGCGCTCGCCTTCCGGCGTGTACCACTTCATCTGGCGCGGCGTCTTGACATTGCCCGGGATGATGGTGGTGACGCGGATATTGTCGGGGCCCAGTTCGCGGGCCAAGGCGCGCGTCATGCCTTCGATGCCGGCCTTGGCCGTCTCGTACAGGACCAGGTCCGGCAGGCCGAGGTGCCACGAGATTGACCCGAAGTTGATGATGGCGCCGCCGCCATTGGCCTTCATGCCCGGCGCCACGGCCTTGGCGCAGAACAGCAGGTGCTTGAGGTTCACCGCGATGCGGTTGTCGAAATAGGCCTCGGTGACGTCGCCAAGTGAGTGGCGGTCGTCATTGGCGGCGTTGTTCAACAGGATGTCGACGGTGCCGATCTGAGCCAGGGTGCGTTCCAGCGCCGGAATGTCGGTCAGGTCGCACTTGTAGAAGGTGGCGGCGCCGGCCGGCAACTGC
This sequence comes from Asticcacaulis solisilvae, assembly GCF_017875235.1. GTDB lineage: Bacteria > Pseudomonadota > Alphaproteobacteria > Caulobacterales > Caulobacteraceae > Asticcacaulis > Asticcacaulis solisilvae_A. Next base: position 51,021 of record NZ_JAGGMI010000005.1, read on the forward strand.
TCGGAAATGGTGTCGGCCAGATCGATGAAGGACACTTGCGCGCCCTGTTTTACGAAGGCTTCGACAAGGCCCGCGCCGATGCCGGAGCCCCCGCCGGTGATAAGCACCTTGCGTCCCTTGAGGCTCGGATAGATGGCAGATGACATAGACTTATACTCTTCCCTTTGGGTTTGCGCCCTGGTTTATGCTGTTTTTGCGTTATGACGCCAAGGCTTGCGCGCGGCTGGTGTTTTTTGCGTTTAAAAGTCCGCGTTCACTGAGGTTTTGCATCAGGTCGGCTATGCCGAAGGTCCATTCGCGGGCGTCCTTCGAGAAGACGACGCGATTTTCCAGGCAGCCGAGCTTAGGCGACGACACCTTGACGACGTCGCCGACCTTATGGGTAAAGCCGCGGCCCGGGACGTCGCGGTCCTGGGTCGGCGCGAACAGCGTGCCCAGCATCAGGACGAAGCCGTCCGGATAGTGGTGCTCGCTCATCGCCTGGCGGATCAACTCCAGCGGGTCGCGGCTGATCTGGGTCATGGTCGAACGGCCGACCAGTTCATAGCCTTCCGGTCCGTCGATCTTCAGGTCCAGTTCGGCGCTGCGGACGTCCTCGATGGTGAAGCCGTCGTCGAACATGCGGATGAACGGCCCCAAGGCACACGAGGCATTGTTGTCCTTGGCCTTGCCGAGCAGCAGCGCCGAGCGGCCTTCGAAGCAGCGCAGGTTGACGTCGTTGCCGAGCATGGCGCCGACCGCCTGGCCCTTGGGCGTCACGACCATGACGACTTCCGGCTCGGGGTTGTTCCAGGTCGAGTCGGAACGGACGCCGACCTCCTCGCCCCAGCCGACGCTCGACAGGACCGGCGACTTGGTGAAGACCTCGGCGTCGGGGCCGATGGCAACTTCGAGATATTGCGACCACAGGCCGTCGGCGATCAGGGCTTCCTTCAGCTTGGCCGATTCCGCCGAGCCCGGCTTGACCGAACGGATGTCCGAGCCGACGCGTTCCGCCAAGGCGTTGCGGATATCCTGGGCCTTGTTGGAATCGCCGCGGGCGCGTTCCTCGATGACGCGCTCGACGGCCGAAACGGCGAAGGTCACGCCTGCGGCCTTGACGCATTGCAGATCGATCGGCGACAGCAGCTGGTCACCCTTGCGGCCGCCTTCCCAGGTCTTGCCGAAGGTGAAGTCCTCAAGCTTGCCCAGCGACTTGCCGCCCGACGGTACACCGGTGTCCGGCCAGGCCTTCAGCAGTTGCGATACGGTCGGCGCCACCGTGCTCATGTCGAACACTTCGCCGTTCTTCACCAGGATGGGAGTCGGACCAGCTTCAGTCTGCAGGCGCCCGACCAGGGTCGCCGACTGCCAGTCTTGAGGTAAGAAGTTCGTCATAACACAATCTCCGCGCCGAATTCGCGCACCGAAACCTATAGGATGGCTATTGGGTGGCCGTAGGAATTTACCGCATCGTCGCGGCCTCCACGGAAGTTACCGCTACCTTCCCCAAAACCCTTATTTTGTTAGCGCTACCAAATCACGCAGCGCGAAGACGATGTCAAGCTAATACGAAAATCGAAACACAAATTCTACGCTTAACTGTCCGAGATGGCGCCGCCACTGCTGGTAAAGGTCGAGGACTGGCGCTCGATCAGGGCGAAATCCCTCACCTCGCGCACCGGTTCGAACTCGCGGCCCAGACGGCGCGACCGGATCTGTTCCAGCAGCAGCCGGACGCTGGCCGCCGCCATGTCGGCGATCGGCTGGCGCACCGTCGTCAGTTCCGGCCAGACCGAAGACGCCATGGCCGTATCGTCGAACCCGACGATCGTCAGCTGGTCCGGCACGTCCAGACCCATACGGTGGGCGGTCGCCACGGCACCGGCGGCCATGTCGTCATTGCTGGCGAAGATGGCGGTCGGGCGCTGCTTGTGGCTCAGGATTCGTTCGGCCGCGTCGAAACCCGAACGATAGGTGAAATAGCCCTGGGCGATCAGGTGCGGCTCAGCCGTCAGCCCGGCCTTGGCCATGGCCGATAGGAAGCCGTCGAAGCGCAACTGGCTGGCATAGGCGTTGGGATGGCCCTTGATGAAGCCGATGTCACGGTGGCCCAGTTCGATCAGCCGGCGCGTCATAGCAAAGGCCGCCTTGTGGTCGTCGATCGACACGGCGCAGATGTCGGTCGCCGGACGCGCCGCCGCCACGCCGACGAAAGGCAGGTTCATGTCCTGCAGCGTCTTGGCGACGCGCGTCGAATCAGACAGGGGCGGCGACAGAATAACGCCGTCGCAGCCGTTGTTCTTGAGCTTCTCAAGCGCCGCGGCAGCGCCTTCGGGGCCATCGCACGACTCGATGAGGAGTTGGGTGCCGGCCTGCGAGCTTTCGCCGAGGATCCCCAGCAGGAACTCGCTCAGGAAGGCCACCGACGGGTTGGAGTAAAGCAGGCCGACGCGCGCCGCGTCCTGGGTCGCCAGCGACCGCGCCGCTAGGTTCGGGGAGTAGTTGAGCGCCTCGACACTGGCCAAGACCTTGGCGCGGGTCTCCTCGCGCACGTTCTTTTCGCCGTTGATAACGCGCGATACCGTCATGGGCGATACGCCGACATGCCGCGCGACATCATGGATTGTCACGATATTGCCACCGCGGCGGCCGACCTTACGCGCCAAGCTCAGTCCCTTTTTTATCGAAATGGTCCGGTAGAATCGTCCGGACACTTATGATTCAAGGGGAACATCCATAAACTGCTCCGTTACAATTGGCAAATTCATAGCTTATTCGCGCGAAGTTCGCGGGCAAAAATCTTTTAATTGGCAAAAGTACCGCGACGTGGTGAGTATGTAAAACCTCACAAAAGCGCTTGCCAAGTCGGCCACGGTTTGCCGATATCAGCGCACAACAACAAAACGGAGGCGGAGATGAAACGGCTTGGATTCAAGGGATGGCTTTGCGCATTGACAGCGCTTACCGCCGCAAGCACCGCGCAGGCGGCGCCTGAGTTCGCCAAGGTATTCAGCGACCACGCCGTCCTGCAGCGCGACGTGCCGTTGAAAATCTGGGGCCAGGCCGCGCCTTCGCAAGCCGTGGAGGTCAAGCTAAACGGTAATAACGGCACGACGCGCAGTGCCAATGCGACGGCCGGCGCCGATGGCAGGTGGACGGCGATCCTGGACGCGCTTCCGACAGGCGGTACCTATACGCTGACCGCCACCGACAGCAGCGGCGCCAAGACCCTCAGCGACATCCTGGTTGGTGACGTCCTGATGTGCGGCGGCCAGTCGAACATGCAGTTCCCGGAACGCCTGTCGACCGGCGCCTGGGGCGACATCGGCAACTCGGCCAATGACAGCTTGCGCTTCATGATCGTTCAGACCAACACGCAACCCGCGCCCCTGGCCGATATCGGCAAGCCGACCCAGTGGCAGGTCGTCGGCCCCGACACGGTCGGCGAAGCTTCGGCCGTCTGCTATCATATGGCCAAGGCGATCCAGAAGGAACACAATGTTCCGATCGGCATGATCAACTCCTTCTGGGGCGGCACGACGATCCAGAGCTGGATCAGTCCGGCATCCTTGCGCACCCTGCCGAAATATACCGCCGGGCTCGACACCCTGGCGCTGCTGGCCAGCGATCCCGCCAAGGCCAGGGCCCAGCAGGTCAAGGCGGATGAAGCGTGGTGGGATGCGCACGACAAGACGAACAAGGCCAATCGCGCCTTCATCGCGCCCGCCTTCGACGACAGCAAGTGGGCAACGCTCACCGCCGACAGCGGCTGGAAGGATGCGGGCATCGCCGAGCTGAAAAGCTTCGACGGCGTCACCTGGCTCCGCACCACCGTCACCCTGACCGCCGAACAGGCGAAAGCCGCCAACCAGTTGCAACTGGGCCCGATCGACACCTACGACTCGACCTGGGTCAACGGCACCTGGGTCGGCAGCACCGGCATTTCGTGGATGTGGCGCGACTATTCCGTCCCGACGGGCGTCTTCAAGGCCGGCGCCAACACCATCGTCATCCGCGCGCTCGGCGGCGGAGGCCTGAGCGGCCGGGCCGCCAACCGATACGTCAAAACCAGCGACGGCCAGGCCATTCCTGTGCCCGCGACCTGGAAGTACAAGACCGGCATGGCCGCCAAGGGCCTCAGCATCCCGGCCGCGCCGTGGTCGGTGCCGACCAGCCTGTCGACCTTGCACAACGCCATGATCGCGCCGCTCAGCGGTTACCGAGTGAAACTTGCCGCCTGGTACCAGGGTGAAGCCAATACAGGCGAGGCCGGCGAATACCAGGCCCTGCTGGCCCTGCTCATGAAAGACTGGCGCAAGACTTTCGACGATCCGCAGATGCCCTTCTTCGTCGCGCAGCTGTCGGCCTTCGGTGATGTCGCCACCAAGCCGGTCCAGTCGAGCTGGGCCGAGCTGCGTGAAGCCCAGCGCCTGGCGGTCAATGCCGATCCGCGCGCGGGCCTGGCGGTGACCGTCGATTTCGGCGACCGCACCGACATCCACCCGACGCAGAAGGTCGTGGTCGGCCAGCGCCTGGCGCGCAACGCCCGCGCCATCGCCTATGGCGACACTGTCTCCAACGGCGGCCCCGATGCCGTCAGCGCCACACGTTCGGGCAGCGACCTGATCGTCACCTTCCGCAACACCAACGGCGGCTTGCGCACCTACAGCTCCGACGTCGCCATCGGCTTCGAAGCCTGCAAGGACGGCGCCTGCCGCTACGTCACGGCCAGGCCGCAAGGCGACACGATCGTGCTTTCCGGCGCGGCCGACGCCACTTCGGTGCGCTATGCCTGGGCGGACTCGCCCTATGTCAACCTCTACAGCGCCGACGACCTGCCCGCCGGGCCGTTCCAGCTGGACGTGAAGTGATGCGGCGCCGGGCCCTTCTTGCAGCGGGTTTAAGCCTACCGTTCGCCGCGGCGTGCGGCCCTTCCGTCGCGCAAGGCGGGCTTACCCTGCCCGACATGCCGCTGCACGATCCGTGGATCGTCGCCGACAAGGCGTCAGGCACCTACTATCTCTATACCTCGAATATCGGCCGCATCAGCGGTGAGGCCGGTATCGGCGTCATGGCCTATACCAGCAAGGACCTGCGAAACTGGCAGAAGGCAAAACGCGTCTTCGCCCTGCCGCAAGGCATTTGGGCCAATGCCGGCTGCTGGGCGCCGGAAGTTCACGAATGGAAGGGCCGCCACTACCTGTTCGTCACCGTCCATAACGACGCCCTGCCGCTGCCCGGCAATGGCAACGGCTCGGGCGAGAAGCTGATCCGCCGCAGCACGATCCTGGCTGTATCCGACAGCCTGGACGGGCCATTCACCGTCGTGCGCGATGCCGAGCCCGTCGTCTCAAAAGACCTGATGACGCTCGACGGCACGCTTTATGTCGACACGTCCGGCCAGCCGTGGATGGTCTACGCCCACGAATGGATCCAGACGCGCATCGGCACAATGGAAGCCGTACCGCTCGACGACGACCTGAAGGCCAAGGGCCCGCCCATTCTCCTCTTCAAGGGCTCGGATTCGCCCGACGCCACGCCACAGCGCGAAACCGGCTCGGTCGTCACCGATGGTCCGGAGCTCTATCACACCGGCGACGGCAGCCTAGTCATGCTGTGGTCGAGCTGGGGCGCCGACGGCTATATCCAGACCCAGGCGGTCTCGACCAGCGGCAAGCTGGAAGGCCCGTGGAAGCAACTGCCGCACATGCTGGGCAAGGGCTCGGGCCACGGCATGGTGTTCACGACCTTCGACGACCGCCGGATGCTGATCGTCCATCGCCCGTTTAAGAACGCACGCGGCAAGCTTTACGACATCGACGACAGCGGAGACCGCATCGTCGTTGTCTCGCCGCGCCCGGATCTCGATTTCGACCCGGCCCCGCTCTATCCCAATCCCCTGATCGCGAAATAAGGACCTGATCATGCGCCCTTCCCGCCGCCAGCTTATCGGTTCCGCCGCAGCCTTAGGCGCCATTCCAGCCGTCCCGGCTGAGGCTGCGCCCGCCCCCTTCAAGGCCAACTGGGACTCTTTGGCCGCCGGCTACCGGACGCCCGAATGGTTCCGTGACGCCAAGCTGGGCCTGTGGGCGCACTGGGGGCCGCAATGCGTGCCCGAGCATGGCGACTGGTACGGCCGCCAGATGTACATCCAGGGCAACCATTTCTACGATCACCACCTCAAGACCTACGGCCATCCGGCGCAGTTCGGCTTCATGGAGTTCCTCAAGGACTGGAAGGCCGAAAAGTTCGATCCGGACGGCCTGGTCAACCTCTATAAATCGGTGGGCGCGAAATACTTCGTCGCCATGGCCAACCACCACGACAATTTCGACCTCTATAACTCCAAGTACCAGAACTGGAACTCGGTCAATATCGGTCCCAAGCGCGACATCTGCGGCGACTTCGAAAAGGCCGCGCGCAAGCATGGCCTGAAGTTCGGCCTGTCGAATCACGCCGCCCATGCCTGGCACTGGTGGCAGACCGCCTACGGCTATGATCCCGAAGGTCCGGTCAAGGGCTTGCGCTATGACGCCGCCCGCCTGACCAAGGCCGACGGCAAGGGCAAGTGGTGGGAGGGCTACGACCCGCAGGAACTGTACACCGGCCCGTTCGGCGACATGCCGCCAAAGGATGGCATTACCTCCATCGCCGCCATGCAGGATCACATAAACAAGACGTCGGGTCAGTGGCTGGAGACAGTGCCCCCCAACGGGCAGTACTACGCGAAGAAGTGGCTGTTGCGCCAGAATGACATGGTCGACCGCTACAAGCCCGACCTGGTCTATTTCGACGACACCGCCCTGCCGCTGGAACAGTACGGCCTCGACGCCGCCAGCTACTATTATAACCAAAGCCTGAAGTGGCATGGCGACATCCAGGTCGTCGCCACCGGCAAGCAGCTCAACGACCTGCAGCGCCGCGCCATTACCGAGGACATCGAACGCGGCTTCTCCGACCGGCTGCGGCCAATCCCGTGGCAGACCTGCACCTGCCTCGGCAACTGGCACTATGACCGCGGCCTCTATGAGCGTGGCGGCTATAAGCCCGCCAAGCAGGTCATACAGCGCCTTTGCGATATCGTCGCCAAGAACGGCAACATGCTGCTGAGTGTGCCGGTGCGCGGCAATGGCGAGATTGACGAGAAGGAAGTCGCCATCCTCAACGGCATGAAGGCGTGGCTGGACGTCAATGGCGACGCCATCTTTGCCACGCGGCCGTGGGACATATACGGCGAAGGCCCGGTCAAGCCTGCCGAAGGCCATATGCAGGAGGGCGCCGCCAAGCCTTTCACCCACGAAGACATCCGCTTTACGACGAAAGGCGGCGCCCTCTATGCCATTGCCATGGAATGGCCGGAAAGCGGCTTCCTCAACATCCGCGCGATGGCCGAAGGCTCACCGCAACGCAAGGGCACGGTCGAGCGCGTCGAAGTGCTGGGCCACGGCGAGCCGCTGCGCTTCGAGCTGGGAATGGACGGCCTGGCGGTCAAGCTGCCCGAAGCACGCCCGGCCTTTACACCGGCGCTGAAAATCAGCGGTGCGGGTTTGGTGTAAGCGGTGTAAGGTGCGCGCAACACCAAGCGATATACCAAAAAGTGTCTGCGGTTTTTGGCTTAATATCGCGACAAGTCAAAAAGCCGAGGGAGCGCGCACCATGACCAAATCAATATTGATATTCAGTGCTGGCCTAGCTGCCATAGCGCTTGTCCAATGTTCGCCGAAGGCCGATGCGCCCGCTGCTTCGGCGGCGCCGGCCGCTGTCGGCTACAGCTATGACATCGCGCTCAGCTTCACGCCGGAGGCAATCGAAAAGATCAAGGCGCGCGGCAGTCAGATGGAGATCTCCGCCCTCTATTATGGCAATGCCCGGCCGTCGACCGTGCAACTGGCCGATCCCAAGGACGGCACGATCCATCTCAATACCGACACGCTGCAGGTCGAGGCGAAAGACCAGACCGTGCATATGACCGGGGCCGGCGCGCAAACCGAGAACCTGCAGCACATCACCGGTCAGAAGCCACTGGTCCTGATCAATATCTACTCGACCAAGGCCGGCAAGAAGGATGGCCTGATCGGCTGCGGCGTCTTCCAGGACTATGTCGAAAGCGCCCAGGCCAAACCCGTCGCCATTCATTGCGACCTGAAATAACGAACGGTTAGAACCGGATCGGCCAGTCGCGGATGATGATGTTCTGCGCCTTGGCCGCAGCCATGACATCCGGACGCTTCTTCAAGGCGGCGACGGCGGCATTGAGTGCCTTGCTGCGCTCCGAGTAGGCGATCGGCGGCTTACCGTTCTGCAGGGTGATAATGGTCTCATCCCTGGACGAAGGTGTGTTGATGTGGGCTATCAACGCCTTGGCCGCGCCTTCGGTATCGCCCGCACAGAGATAGATCTTGGGATCGGTCAGTCCGGACGGCGTCGTCGCCATGGACAGCGACACGTCATAACGCATGGTGTCTTTCAGATAGCCGTAGGCACACCCCTGCACCGCCGCCAGCCGGCGCTTCTGGCCTTCATCGAGTTGGGTGAAGTCGATATTCGACTCCAGCGCCAGAGCCTCCTGGTCACGGCCGAGACCGATCAGGAAGTCCATATAGGACATCGTGAACGTAAATGTGCCGGCGCCTTTCATGACCTTGGCGCCCTCCTTGTAGAGTGTCAGGGCTTCTTCCGTCTTGCCGAGTTCGGTGAGGAGAAGCGCCTTGTCGCGGATCAGGTTGGGATAGGTGTTCGGCGCCTTGAACTTTTCCAGGCCATTGACGCGGATCAGTTGCAGGACGCCGTTCAACTGGACAAGGGCGAGCTGCTGCTCATCGGCCGTACGCTGCAGAAGGATCAGGTAGCGCAACCCCGGCAGGTCGGTCGGTGTATTGGCGATATAGGTCTGGACGTCCTGGATCTGCTGGCGCAGCACCGGCATCACGTAGGCGGGAGGGACGTTCGCGTCGCTGATGGCGCCGTCGCCCTGGCTGATCGGATAGATGAGCGCATTGTCGGCGATGTCGGCGCGGAACAGATCGGCCAGGACCTTGTCGTCGGCCTTGACCGCCGTGCGCAGGCCGTCCAGGCGCAGGAAGTCGATGACCAGCCGCCCCGATGGATCGCGAATCTGCCAGCCGGCGCGTTGCAGCCCGGCCAGGAGTTCCCGGCGGCGCTCCAGCTTGACGGTCAGCAGCGTGCCCATGACCGTCATGTCGGTCAGCTTGTAGGCCGTCGCGGAAAAGCGTGTCACGGCCTCGGCCAGGACAGTGGCCGCCGCGTCCGTTTGCCTGGAGCTCAGGAGCAGGAAGATGCGCAAATCGTAGCTGGCGACCGTCGCGCCGGGATGTTTCAGGCTTTCCTCTGACAGGGCCAGCGCCGCCGGCATGCCCTTCAGCGCGATGGTGCAAATGATGCGCTGGAAGCGGAACTTTTCGGCCAGGTCCGGATCGCTCTTCAGCAGTTCCGGGTCGTTCCATAGCTGTTCGAGGATCGGCAGGGCTTCGTCGCACTTGCCGGCCTGCATGGCGGCGGTCGCCTGCATGATGTTGAGCGCGGTATTGGGGCTGGCCGCGGGGGCCGTGGCCGGCGCGATCGTGGCCGTATCGGCGCGCGCGGGTGCCGCAGCAGCGGCGCACAGGCCCAATACCAGCAGGCCTACCGGTCCAAAACGCCGCAACGCCAAAATCATGAAAAGCCCCCACCATCCATCGTTTAACAAGCGTTAACCGAAAGATGGCGGGGCGGCAAGCATCGACGCCTGCCAGGGTCAAGCAAATCGCGCCGCTGCGGCAAATTTGTCTTATCCAGGACGTGCTTACGGTTTCAGGGCCGGTTCCCAGACAAAGCCCTCGCCCTTGACCTTGATGGTGCCGACGCCGGGATAGGGGAAGTGCGGCGAGAAGACCAGTTGGCCGCTCTTGGCCAGGCTGCTTAGCAGTTCCTTGCGGCTGTCGCGCGCGGTCGGCTTGTCGCCGTCGAACTGGATGAACCATTCCGGCTTGGCCAGCGAGATGATCGACGAATGCGCGCTGTCGCCGATGGCCAGCAGGCTGTCCTTGCCCGAGGTGATCTCATAAGCCGAGTGTCCAGGCGTATGCCCCTTGACCTCGACCGCCTTGACGCTTGGCGATATCTGCGCGCCGGGCGCGAAGGTTTCGACCTGGGGTATGATGGCGGCAACGATGGCGTCGGCGCGACCGCCGGCCTTTATCGCCTCCCATTCGGCAGCCGTCATACGCACCTTGGCGTTCTTGAAAGCAGGCGTGCCATCGGCATTGATCAGCCCGCCGATATGGTCACCATGGCCGTGGGAGATCAGGACGTCGGTGATCTGGTCCGGCGTAACACCGGCGTATTTCAGGCTTTCGATCAGCTTGCCGCCCTTGGGGCCGACGCCGGTGTCGATCAGGATCAGGCGGCCGCCGTCCTTGACCAGCAGCGCATCGACGCTGAGCGTAATCTTGTCGGTGGGTGCACCGGCGTCCTTGAGGACCGTCGTGACGGCATCAACACCGGCATCGAGGCCGAAGACCTTGGCATCATTGGGCATGACGAACTGCGTGTCGTGCAGCGAAACCAGTTCCAGATCGCCGACCTTAAAAGTCTTGGCGGCGATTTCCGGAATGGCCGGCTCGGCGGCACAGGCCGCGCCCGCTGCGAGGATGGAGGCAAACACAGATGCAAAGCCAATACGCAACGCCGTTTTCATATCGTGACCTTTCGGATGCCCTAGCGGAACGTGTCTAGCACTGCGGACAGCGGCGGGCCAGTCCTGGTTCTTAATGTTATGGGGTGTGGGGTCCGCGACCCCACAGACTTACTGATATCAAAAGAAAAGCCTGACCTTTTAGGGCCAGGCTTTTCTTTTGATTTTAAAGGCCTTGGCGCCGCAGGCCCCAAACCTCGTAAATTTAAGAGTCGAGGAATGACCGCAGCTTCCGCGACCGCGACGGGTGCTTCAGCTTGCGCAGCGCCTTCGCCTCGATCTGACGGATCCGTTCGCGCGTCACCGAGAACTGCTGGCCGACTTCTTCCAGCGTGTGGTCGGTGTTCATGCCGATACCGAAGCGCATCCGCAGCACCCGCTCTTCACGCGGCGTCAGGGACGCCAGCACGCGCGTGGTGGTTTCACGCAGGTTCGACTGGATGGCCGCATCGATCGGCAGCACCGCGTTCTTGTCCTCGATGAAGTCGCCGAGGTGCGAATCCTCTTCATCGCCAATCGGCGTTTCGAGCGAGATCGGTTCCTTGGCGATCTTCAGGACCTTGCGCACCTTTTCCAGCGGCATGGCCAGCTTTTCGGCCAGCTCTTCCGGCGTCGGCTCGCGGCCGATTTCGTGCAGCATCTGGCGCGAGGTGCGGACGATCTTGTTGATCGTCTCGATCATGTGGACCGGGATACGGATGGTCCGCGCCTGGTCGGCGATCGAGCGCGTGATCGCCTGACGAATCCACCAGGTCGCATAGGTCGAGAACTTGTAACCACGACGGTACTCGAACTTGTCGACCGCCTTCATCAGGCCGATATTGCCTTCCTGGATGAGGTCCAGGAACTGCAGGCCGCGGTTGGTGTACTTCTTGGCGATCGAGATGACGAGGCGCAGGTTGGCTTCGACCATTTCGGTCTTGGCCTGACGGGCCTCGCGTTCGCCCTTCTGCACCGTCTGGACGATGCGACGGAAGTCGTCGACCGCCACGCCCATATCGGTCGCCAGTTGCGTGACATCGCCACGGATGCGCGCAATGGCGCCCGAGTCGTTGTCGATGAACTTCTGCCAGCGCACGCCCATGTCGCGCACCTTGTCGCCCCACTGCGGGTCCAGTTCGCGCGAATAGTAGGCGGTCAGGAACTCGGTCCGCGAAATGCCGTAGGAGTCCGCCAGACGCAGCAGACGGCCTTCCAGCGACATCAGGCGCTTGTTGATGGCATAAAGCTGCTCGACCAGGGCTTCGATCCGCTGGTTGTTGAGCTTCAGGGTCTTGAGGTGGCGCGTGATGGTCGAGGTGACCTCCTCGTGCGCCGCCTTGTCGGCCGGATCGACGGGCTGGCCTTCCAGCTTGGCGCCAAGGATCTTGTCCTGTACGCGGCGGTAGGTCTCGAACTCGCCGGCAATGGCGTCCAGCGTCGCCATGACACCTTCGCGCAGTTCCGATTCCATGGCCGAGACGGACGGACCGGCGCCATCGTCGAAGTCGTCCTCTTCCTCCTCTTCGGCGGCTTCGGGCTTCTTCTCTTCCTCGTCCATCGGGACGTAGTCGTCGTCATCGTCTTCGTCGTCGCCCGACTTCTTCTTCGGCTCGGGCTTCTTCGCCTCGGGCTTGGGCTCAGGCTTAGGTTCCGACTTGGGCTCAGGCTTCGGTTCGGGCGCCTTGACGACCGGCGCGGGCGCACGCAGCGCGATCACGCCGTCACCTGCGTCTTCTTCTTCACCGTCTTCGCCGAGCGCACCCGGAGGCGGACCTTCCGACGGACCACCGCCATAGGTGCCTTCCAGGTCGATGATTTCACGCAGCAGGATGCGGCCGGAGCCCAGTTCCTCGCGCCACACCATGATGGCTTCGAAGGTCAGGGCCGACTCGCACAGGCCGCGGATCATGGTGTCGCGACCGGCCTCGATGCGCTTGGCGATGGCGATTTCGCCTTCGCGCGACAAAAGCTCGACCGACCCCATTTCGCGCAGGTACATGCGCACAGGATCGTCGGTGCGGTCATAGGCCGACGTCTTGCCGGTTTCGGCCAGCGCGCCCGCTTCCTCGCGCACGGCGACCTCGGTCGACTCGCTGGCCTCTTCTTCGGACTCGATGACGTTGACGCCCATCTCGGTGAGCATGGCCAGCGTGTCTTCGATCTGTTCCGAAGTAAACTCTTCAGATGGCAGGACCTTGTTCAGCTCGTCCATAGTGACGTAGCCGCGCGCCTTGGCCGCCTTGATGAACTTCTTGACCGCGGAATCGGTCAGATCGAGCAATGGGCCGTCGGACGGCGTATCCGCTTCGGGTTTCTCGGTCGTGGTACTCATTGGCCGGCACCCTTCATATTTAAAAGCATATAGCTCTCCGCAACTCGACCCGCTTCCCGGCTGGGTCTCCGGACTTTAAGTCCGGTTTGGTGTGTTATGGCGGGAGTATCGTCAACGAAGCCTTAAAAGGGCGACGTGACGGTCATGTCACACCTAATGCCCTAAGCTTTTGTTGCACTGTCCTGCCAGATATGTCCGCTTCGCAAGGACCGCCGCAAGGAATCGCGCTCCAGCTTCAGCCGTGAAAAAAATTCTGTTCCAACCTGTTCCTTGGCAGAATTAAGAGCACGATCCAACGCCGTCAAACGCGAGACCGCGTTGAACGCCTGTATCCAGCGGGCGTGGGCATGCGCGAGTTCGGTGTCCGGTGCGAGGAATGGCGCGCCTGCTTTGATGGCCGCCTTTTGGATCTCGCTCAGCAATGCGCCAAGTCCTTGCCTGTGCAAATGGCGAGTAAGATTCTCTCTGTCAAGCCCCTCGTGACGAAAAGTTAATGCGACGAGATTGCGCGCCAGCCCGTCCAGGGCCGGATCGCCCAGGCCATAGGCTTCAAGGCCTTCGACCTGGTCATGCATCCAGTCGGGATTGTCGATCAAACCTTGCGCCAGCGCCGCCGCGATCGGATCGATCGAAACGGTCAGGTTCTGCGCCGCCGCGCGCGCCTCGGGCATGGCCGGCTGGTTCTTGGGATCAGGTTTGCCGCCCGTCCATTTTCCGCCACGGCGTATGTCCGGCCGGTATTCCGGATAGGGCGTCTCATTACGCCTGGGCGCGAACATGTCATCGAACTTCGCCAGTAGGTCGCGGCGATAGGTATCGGCGAGGTCCTTGTCCTCGATCTGCTGCGCCAGCGCCCGCAGGCGCTTCTTCAGGCCCGCCTTGCGTTCCGGCGTATCGAGCGGCTCGGCCTCGGCCTCGCGGGTGAACAGCACGTCGACGAACGGCTTGGTATGGCCGATCTGGTCGCGCAGGACCAGGGCGCCTTTTTCTCGCAGGATTTCGTCGGGATCCTTGCCGCCTTCGAGGAAGCAGACCTTGAACGACTTGCCGGGCTTGAGCTTCGGCAGCGCCCGATCCAGGGCGCGATAGGCGGCGCGCAGGCCCGCCTTGTCGCCGTCGAAACAAAGCGTCGGCTCCGGGTGGCGGCGCCACAGGATATCGATCTGTTCTTCGGTCAGGGCGGTGCCGAGCGGCGCCACGGCGGCGATCTTGGCGCGCTGGCAGGCAATGGCGTCCATATAGCCTTCGACGACGACCAGTTCCTCGTGCGTTTCTTCCGCACCAAGCAGTTTCAGCGCCTTGGGAAGGCCGAACAGCATGCTGCCCTTGTGAAACAGCGGCGTTTCCGGACCGTTGAGATACTTGGCCTTCTCATCGGGGTTGAGCGCCCGGCCGCCAAAGCTGACCACATGGCCGCGCTGGTCTTCGATCGGGAACATGAGCCGGTCGCGGAAACGGTCATAGGGCGCCTTGCCATCGACCTCGATGAGAAGACCGCATTCGACCAGTTCGGAGACCTTGGCGCCTTTCTGCACCAGGGCGTCCTTAAGCGCCTGGTGATCGCGCGGCGAATAGCCGAGGCCGAAGGTGACGATGTCATCCTGCGACAGACCGCGTTTCTTGAGATAGTCGCGCGCCGCCTGCGCCGCCGGCGTCTTGTCCTGGAGCCGGGCAACAAACCACTTCTGCGCCAGTTCCATCCAGTCGCTTAATCCGCGGCGCTTCTGCTCGGCGGCGACGGCCTGGGGCGTGACGGCCGGCAAGGCCATGCCGGCCTCGGCCGCCAGCTTCTCGACTGCCTCGTTGAAGCTGAGGCGCTCGGTTTCCTGGACGAAGGAAATGATGTCGCCATTCTTGCCGGACGAAAAGTCGAAGAATTGCCCCTTCTGGTCGTTGACGTAGAAGGACGGCGTCTTCTCCTTGGTGAAGGGCGACAGGCCGACCCATTCCTTGCCGTTGCGGCGCAGCTTGACGCTCTTGCCTATGACGTCGGACGGACGCAGGCGGGTCTTCAGCTCATCAAGAAAATGGTCATCAAAACGCACCGGCTTAATATAGTCGCTTGCTGCCGATTCGCGAAATGTTCCGAACCACGATTAATGAAATCATTTTTCATTATTCCAAAATCTGCTAACCAGACCGGACAGGGAGATGAAAATGACACGGATTTTGAGGCTGACTGTCCTGGCCGCATTGCTGTCGAGTTCCGCGATGGCGGCGCCGCAAGCCAACCCACCGGTCTTCACGACTGAGAACAGCCGAATCTTGACGCCCGATGGCCGCGAATTCGTAGCGCGCGGCGTCAACCTGCAATATGGCGACCATCCTGATCGCGCCTTGCCGGCTATCGCCGCCATAGACAGCGCCGGCGCCAACATGATCCGCCTGCAGCTGCGCCGAAACACCACCGCGGGGCAACTGCGCCGTGCGCTGGACGCGGCGGTAGCACACCAGATCCCGGTCATGATCTTCTACTGGGAAAAGGACATCACCTGCGCCTCTGACAGCGCGCTGTTGCGCAAGGACACCGAAGCCCTTTGGTTGAAGCGCTGGGCCAAGGTGCTGAAAGAACCAAAGTACCAACCCTGGATCATGCTCAATATCGCCAATGAGTGGGGCACCTCCAAGGACGGCTTCAAGGACTATACCGCGACCTACACCGACCTGATCAAGGCCTTCCGCGCCAAAGGCTTCCGCGCGCCAATCGTCATCGACGCCGCCGATTGCGGCCAGGCCACGGCAAGCTTTACAGAAGGACGCGGCAAGGCCTTTATCGCGGCGGACCCGCTGAAAAACGTCATCGTTTCCGTCCACGCCTACCACCACCTGTGGAACAACCCCGGCCGCATCGACGACAATATTTCGGCCCTGAAAGCCACCGGCCTGCCTTTTATGCTGGGAGAATTCGGCGACCGGGAGCTCAACGAGGACGGCCATACGGTCGATCATCTCTACCTGATGCAATCGGCTGATGCACAAGGCGTCGGCTGGCTGGCCTGGAGCTGGAAGGGCAATGGCGGAGCCACGCGCGTGCTGGACATGTCGCAGGACTATGGCAAGGTAACGCCCACCCGCCGGGGTGAAGAGATCATTTCGCGCTGGCGATCGTTAAAATAACGCATCAAGGAAGCGCCGCCATGCAGGTTACGACAACGAATTCCATCGAAGGCAGCAAGATCACCGCCTATCTCGGCGTGGTCACCGGCGAGGCCATATTGGGCGCCAACATCTTCCGCGACTTCTTTGCCGGCATCCGCGACATCGTCGGCGGCCGGTCCGGCGCCTACGAAGAGGTGTTGCGCGAAGCCCGCGACGCCGCCCTGCGCGAAATGGAAGCCGAGGCGCAGAAGCGCGGTGCCAACGCCATTGTCGGCGTCGACATCGACTATTCGACGGTCGGCCAGGGCAGCATGCTGATGGTCAGTTGCTCAGGGACAGCCGTGACAATCAGCTGAGGGCTTCCTATCTGACGGGCAGTATCCCTCAGAGTTAAGTGCCATGCCCGAAACGCGTCTTGATAAATTTGGTCCCCTGCCCGCCGAACATTGCGTCCCCGACTTGCTTTCAGCCGGACTGAAGGTGGTGTTCTGTGGTACGGCGCTCGGGCGCGTGTCCGCCGAACGCCGCGCCTACTACGCCAATCCCGGCAACTTCTTCTGGCGAACGCTGCACAATATCGGCCTGACGCCGGAAAGGGTGCGGCCCGAGGATTACGCGACGCTGCTGCAATTCGGCATAGGCCTGACCGACCTGTGCAAGGCGCATTTCGGCAATGACAACGAACTGCCGGCCGGCGCCCTCGATGCCGGGGCGCTGCGGAATAAGATTCTGAAATTCCAGCCGCGTATCCTCGCCTTCACCAGCAAGACGGGCGCTGGCACCTTCCTCGGCCGGCCAACGGGCGCGATTCCACTGGGCTTTCAGGACGACAAGGTCGGCGAGACGCGCATCTGCGTTCTGCCGTCGCCCTCAGGGCAGGCCCGCATCTTCTGGGATCAACAGGCGTGGCAGGACCTGGCCGACGCGGTCAAGGCCATGCCGTAATCGGGTTACGAAATCACGCCGTTGCGCGGCACGGACTTGACGTTGCGCGCGGCATAGAGGGAGTTGGACGACAATTGCCCCAGCGTGCCCAGGCCGAGCGCATCGAGCAGGGTGTGGATCTTGGCCAGGCGCTCGGACAGCTCGGTCCGGCGCTGGTCCAGTTCCGCGTGCTTCTTGACCAGCATCGCCACTTCGGCATCGAGTTGCGCCCGCTCTTTTTCGATATTTTCAATGTCCGCGGTCGTCAGAAGAATAGCAGGCGTCTCCGTCGTCATATCGCTCCCCTAGCTAAAACGGCTCATAAACCACCGTTCTTAAGTGCACTTTGTGACATGTCGATGATGGCATTCGTCAAGATTTCGCAGCTGCGCATTGACCTGCGGCCCCCGGCCCCCTATGTGTGCGGCCGTTTGCCCGCATCCCATAAAAGTGAGTCCCGCCCATGACCGATCAAGCCCCTACCGACCTGCTGCCCGGCTGCACCGGAGTGCTTGTCCTGGCGGACGGCACCGTCTATCAGGGCCTGGGCTGCGGCGCCGCCGGCGAAGCGCTGGGCGAGGTCTGTTTCAACACCGCCATGACCGGCTACCAGGAAATCCTGACCGATCCGTCCTATATGGAACAGATCGTCGCCTTCACCTTTCCACACGTCGGCAATGTTGGCGTCAATGCCGACGATGTCGAGCAATTGGGCAATGACCCCAGGCGCGCGGCCAAGGGCGCGATCTTCCGCGACCTGCCGACGCCGCCAGCCAACTGGCGCTCGACCCTCAGCTTCAATGACTGGCTGACCCAGCGCGGCGTCGTCGCCATCGCCGGCATCGACACGCGCGCCCTGACCAAGCGCATCCGCGATAAGGGCATGCCGCATGGCATCATCGCCCATTCGCCGACAGGGGTCTTCGACATTCCGGCCCTGATCACCAAGGCCGCCAACTGGTCCGGCATCGGCGGACTGGATCTCGCACCCGCGGCGACTTCCGCGCAATCCTCGACCTACACCACCGACCTGTGGCAGTGGCCGCAGGGCTACCAGGACGGGAAGGATAAGGCGTTCAAGGTCGTGGTCATCGACTACGGCGTCAAGCAGAACATCCTGCGCGCCCTGGTCGATATCGGTGCCGACGTCCAGATCGTCCCGGCCAAGACCTCGGCCGAGGACATCCTGGCCCGCAATCCCGACGGCGTGCTGCTGTCGAACGGCCCGGGCGATCCCGCCGCCACCGGCGAATACGCCGTCCCGGTCATCCGCAAGCTGGTCGATGCTGGCCTGCCGGTCTTCGGTATCTGCCTCGGCCACCAGATGCTGGCCCTGGCTCTGGGCGCCAGGACGATCAAGATGGGCCAGGGCCACCACGGCGCCAACCACCCGGTCAAGGACGAGACAACCGGCAAGGTCGAGATCGTGTCGATGAACCACGGCTTCGCGGTCGATCGCGACAGCCTGCCCGAAGGCGTGGTCGAAACCCATGTCTCGCTGTTCGATGGTTCGAACTGCGGCATCGCCATGGCTAACAAGCCGGTCTTCAGCGTCCAGCACCACCCCGAGGCCTCGCCTGGCCCGGTCGATTCGCTCTACCTGTTCGAGCGCTTCGCCCAATATATGCGTCAGCATCAGGCCGTCGAGGCGTAAGCGCCGCCAGGTCTTTGCTCTTACGTTTGGGCGGCCGCGATGGCCGCCCTTTTCTTTGCGCGCTGATATCCCCACATACCGACACCCAGGCAGATCAGGGGCGCATAGCTGCCCCAGACGCCCAATACCGTAATATAGCCGTAGGCGCCGAGATGCAGCCATTTGGCGATGAAATGCGTGATCAGGGTGTTCACATTGGCGGCGGTAATGAAAAACACCCAGATACGGCGTGAGCGGATCGCCAGCCAGCCGTAGCAGATCAATGTGGCGACATCGATCGCCACACTGAACGGGCCCGGCCTGTAATTGTCCAAAGGCAGCGTTAGCAAACCGATACCCCAGGACACAACGGTAATCGCCGCCGCTATCCGTTCGGTCTTGCCGCCGCGCCAGAAGGCCCAGCCGCAGATCACGAAAAAAAGGACCCATGCCCCGTATCTGTACAGGAATTCCAGCGTGTGAAGATCCAAATCAGCCCCCCTGTCTTACAAGCGCCCTGTGCCCCATGATGCCCGCGGCCAGGCAGGCCAGTATGCCGTAACCGCCCCAAAAGCCGCTGACTGTTACATAGGCAAAGGTACCAAGCCCCAACGTGCGCGCGATAAAATGCGTCACGACCGCATTGACCATGCAGGCCGTAATGAAAAACGTCCAGGGCCGCCGCGACCAGATCGCAAGGACGGCAAAACAGAGCATCGCCACGATATCGACGACGACGGTCGTTATCGCCGGGCCGCTGCCGTCGTGCGTGGCATGAATGAACGAGATATACCAGGCAACGATCGTGATCAGCGCACCGGCGCGCTCGGTCACGCCGCCCTGCAGGAACGCCCAGACGCAGATGATAATGCAGAGGCTTCGCGCAGTGTATTTCCAGAAGAAATGGATCAGTTCCCAGTCCAGGGTCACTGAGTCTGCCCGGTCAGATTCTGGATGGCTTGGATAAGGGTCGCGGCGCTGGTCAAAAGGGCCACCAGGATGACGGTCAACCCCAATGCCATGAGCAGGATGATTCCCACGCACTCGATAATGGATCTTTCCTTGAGCCAGGCAGCAAATGTGCGTGACTTCGGCATGAGGCTGCCGGCAGGCCGGAGGGTGGGTTCCGTCTGCGCCGCCACGTTGTATAACTCGACGGGCACGTTTTCCTGCGAATCGATGAGTGAACCGCCCGGGACGTCCGCCGGTGAACCCGGCAACAGTTCCTGCTCACTCAGGCTGCCGTCGCCGCTTTCATGCCGCAGCAGGACGATCGCCGCCTCACGGCTGGTCGCGGCGCCCAAGCGCCGGCGCGCCTCTTCGGTGTGGGTCCGGACGGTTGCCTCGCTGATATTGAGGAGGCGGGCGATCTCCTTGACCTGATGATGCCGCGCCACCAGGCGCAGAATTTCCTTCTGGCGTCTGGACAGACTGTCCACGCCCGTAACAACTTTTGACTTCCCGGGCACGCTTCTTAATCCCCAAACTTCGCCGGAATGTGCCGCACGCCTGTCCTTCTGGCAATGCAAATCCTCCGACAGTTGCATAGAGGTACGCAGGCGGCGGGACAATCCTTTCAAAACCTTGGCTTTCTCGCTTCGTCGCGGCCGGCAGTCTGGCCCCACTTCAACAGTCAACGGAGGTGGCATTGTGGAAACACTTGAGATTCGGCGCCGGAATCGATTCGCGAATGGCGGGTCACGGGCCGTGGCCATCGCGATCCGCCTATGGGTGGCAAGGGCATCGGCGCCATTACGAGGGACCGCGCGCCGTAAAGAATCGGATAGCGGGCAAGAATCGGGTTGCGCTGCGGGGCCCTAGGCACTAAAGCACCCGCTTAGCCCAAAACCCGAAAGTCCCGGCCGTGTCAGCGCCCCTGAGCGCGGACGGTTCGCGCGCGTTACGAAAGACCGAGATGCCCAAACGTACAGACCTCAAGTCCATCCTCATCATTGGCGCCGGCCCGATCGTCATCGGCCAGGCCTGTGAGTTCGACTATTCGGGTGTCCAGGCGTGCAAGGCCCTGCGTCAGGAAGGCTACCGCATCATCCTGGTCAATTCGAACCCCGCCACGATCATGACCGATCCGGACGTGGCCGATGCGACCTATATCGAACCGATCACGCCGGAATTCGTCGAGAAGATCATCGCCAAGGAGCGCCCGGACGCGCTTCTGCCGACCATGGGCGGCCAGACGGCGCTGAACACCGCGCTGGCGTTGGAGAATTCCGGCGTCCTGGCGAAATACAATGTCGAAATGATCGGCGCCAAGGCCGAGGTCATCGACAAGGCCGAAGACCGCCAGAAGTTCCGCGACGCCATGGACAAGCTGGGCCTGGAATCGGCCAAATCCGCCGTCGCCCACACCTGGGAAGAGGCCGTCGAAGGCCTGAAGACCATTGGCGGCCTGCCCGCCGTCATCCGACCGTCGTTTACCCTGGCCGGCACCGGCGGCGGCATCGCCTTCAACCAGGAAGAATTCAAGGAAATCGTCGAGCGCGGCCTCGACCTGTCCCCGACCACCGAAGTGCTGATCGAAGAGTCGATCCTCGGCTGGAAGGAATACGAGATGGAGGTCGTCCGCGACACGGCGGACAACTGCATCATCGTCTGCTCGATCGAAAACGTCGACCCGATGGGCGTGCACACGGGCGATTCGATCACGGTTGCCCCCGCCCTGACCATGACGGACAAGGAATACCAGATCATGCGTTCGGCCTCGCTGGCCGTCCTGCGCGAAATCGGCGTCGAAACCGGCGGCTCGAACGTCCAGTTCGCGCTCAACCCGGCCGACGGCCGCATGATCGTCATCGAAATGAACCCGCGCGTGTCGCGCTCGTCGGCCCTGGCCTCCAAGGCGACCGGCTTCCCGATCGCCAAGGTCGCCGCCAAGCTGGCCGTCGGCTACACGCTGGATGAGCTGCAAAACGACATCACCAAGGTCACGCCGGCCTCGTTCGAGCCGTCCATTGATTATGTTGTGACCAAGATCCCGCGCTTTGCCTTTGAGAAGTATCCGGGCTCCGAGCCGCTGCTCGGCACCTCGATGAAGTCGGTCGGCGAAGTCATGGCCATCGGCCGCACCTTCGCTGAGTCGGTGCAGAAGGCCCTGCGCGGCCTGGAAACCGGCCTGTCGGGCTTCGACGAAATCGAGATTCCAGGCACCAGGAACGCCGAGCCGCACGCCCTGCGTGAAGCCGTCATCCGCGAACTGGGCCGTCCGACGCCGGACCGCCTGCGTGTCATCGCCCAGGCCTTCCGCCATGGGCTGAGCGTCGAGGACATCAACGCCGCCTGTTCATATGAGCCGTGGTTCCTGCGCCAGATCGAAACCATCGTCTCCGAAGAAGCCAAGATCGGCGCCCTGGGCCTGCCCAAGTCGGCGCAAGGCTTCCGCACGCTGAAGGCCATGGGCTTCTCGGACAAGCGCCTGGCGCAACTGACCGACCAAAAAGAAAAGGACGTTCGCGCCGCCCGCCGTGAACTGGGTGTGCGCCCGGTCTTCAAGCGCATCGATACCTGCGCCGCCGAATTCGCCTCGAACACCGCCTATATGTATTCGACCTATGAATCGGGCGCTTTAGGCCAGATTCCGGAATGCGAAGCCGATCCGTCAGATCGCAAGAAGGCCATCATCCTCGGCGGCGGTCCCAACCGGATCGGCCAGGGCATCGAGTTCGACTATTGCTGCTGTCATGCCGCCTTTGCCTTCAAGGACATCGACATTGAAGCCATCATGGTCAACTGCAACCCGGAAACGGTGTCGACCGACTATGATACGTCCGATCGTCTGTATTTCGAGCCTCTGACGGCCGAAGACGTGCTGGAACTGATCCACGTCGAGCAGTCGAAGGGTGAATTGGCCGGCGTCGTCGTCCAGTTCGGCGGCCAGACACCGCTGAAGCTGGCCCAGGCGCTTGAAGACGAAGGCATCCCCATCCTCGGCACCTCGCCCGACGCCATCGACCTGGCCGAAGACCGCGAGCGCTTCCAGCACCTGCTGCGCGACATCGAGCTGACCCAGCCGGTCAACGCCATCGCCCGCACGCCGGACGAAGCCTTCAAGGCCGCCCACGAAGTCGGTTATCCGATCGTCATCCGTCCGTCCTACGTCCTGGGCGGCCGTGCCATGGAAATCGTCCGCGACGACGAACAGCTGACCCGCTATGTCCGTGAGGCCGTGCAGGTGTCGGGCGACTCGCCCGTCCTGATCGACCAGTACCTGTCGGCCGCCATCGAGGTCGACGCCGACGCCCTGGCCGACGGCACCGATGTGTTTGTGGCCGGCATCATGGAGCATATCGAAGAAGCCGGCGTGCACTCGGGCGACTCGGCCTGTTCGCTGCCGCCGTTTTCGCTGAAGCCGGAAACGGTCAAGGAACTGGAGCGCCAGACGGTCGAACTGGCCCGCGCGCTCAAGGTCCGTGGCCTGATGAACGTCCAGTTCGCCATTGAGAACCCGTACACCGATCCGAAGATCTACGTGCTGGAAGTCAATCCGCGCGCCTCGCGGACCGTGCCGTTCGTCGCCAAGACCCTGGGCCAGCCGCTGGCCGGCATCGCCGCCAAGATTATGGCCGGTGAGACGCTCGCCTCCTTCGGCCTTAAGCCGCGTGACTACCGCCACGTCGCCGTCAAGGAAGCCGTCTTCCCGTTTGCCCGCTTCGCAAATGTCGACACGGTCCTGGGGCCGGAAATGCGCTCAACCGGCGAGGTCATGGGCCTCGACTGGGTGCGCGACGGCGAAGAGATGATCGACGCCTTTTCGCGCGCCTTTGCCAAGTCGCAGCAGGGCAGCGGCGTCAAGCTGCCGTCCTCGGGCAAGGTCTTCGTCTCGGTCAAGGACCAGGACAAGCCGGTCATCGTCGAGTCGATCCGCACCCTGCTCAATCTGGGCTTCGAGGTCGTCGCCACCGGCGGCACCTGCGACTATCTGGAAGAACACGGCGTCAAGGTCGAGCGCATCAAGAAGGTGCTGGAGGGCCGTCCGAACATCCTGGATGCCATCAAGAACGGCGAGATCGCCCTGGTCTTCAACACCACCGAAGGCAAGCAGTCGCTATCCGACAGCTTCTCGATCCGCCGCACGACGCTGATGATGAAGATCCCCTACTACACCACCGCTTCGGGCGCCGTGGCCGCTACGCGCGCCATTGCCTCCGGCGCCAAGGAAACGCTCGACGTCCGCGCGCTCCAGGCCTACGCCTGATCAGGTCAAATCCATCGCAGCCGCGAACGGTAGTCCGTTGCGGCTGCGAAAGGAAAAGGATATAGCCTCCGCCAGCGTTAAGAGGGGGCGATAATGGAACAAGGTGAGTTTGAAAAGCACCGAAAGGCCTTGACCTTTGCGATGCCAATCATCCTGTTCATGCTGTTCTTCACGCCGGCGGTCCTCGATCCGACACGGGTCGGCTGGTTGCTCGACGGCGACTGGGGACAGCATTTCCTGGGCTGGCACGCCTATCGCCAGACCCCGCTCTCCTGGCCATTCAATTACCAGACCCTGCTTTCCTACCCAACCGGCCTGAGCCTCCTTTACACCGACTCCAATCCGCTGGTGTCCATCCCCATGCGATGGCTCACCGGCATATTACCCCAGCACTTCCAGTTCATCGGCTGGTGGTTCCTGGTCTGCATCGTTCTGCACTACTATGTCGCCTACCGGCTGGTGGCGCGCCATGCGCCCGGGCCATGGTCCGCACTTGCCGGCGCCACCCTCCTGACCCTGCTGCCGACGCTTTATATGCGCATCGGTCACGATACCCTGGTCGCACACTGGCTGATCCTGCTCGCGCTCTACATCTTCTTCGAAATCCAGGATGAGCGCCGCAAGCTTATCAGTTACGGACTCCTCATGGGCCTGGCCGGCCTTATCCATCCCTATCTCCTGTTCATGATCCTGGCTGTGTGGGGCGCGGATCAGTTGCGCGTCACAGGCCCGCTACTGAAAAGCCGCGACTGGAAGCAGCTTGCTGTCGCCATCGGCCTGGGCCTGCTGACCCTTGTTCCGCCGGCGGTAACCCTGGGCATTTCGGGCGCCTATTCCGGTCAGAGCGCCGCCAGTGACGGCTTCGGTGTCTACGGCATGCCGCTTGACGCCATTTTCAACCCTTCGCGCAAGGACTTCGCCCTGGCCTTGCTCAACGGACCACAGCCGCCGCGAATGGCCTTTGAAGGCTTCCAGTACCTGGGGGCGGGTCTGCTGTTCCTGATCGGCGCGGCGATCTGGCTGTATCGCAAGTCGCCGGCGGTGAAGTCGGGTGCGGAGGTTCTGGCCACCGCGCGCCCGTTGAAGTGGCCTTTTATTATCCTGCTGGTCCTGGCGATTACCGACCAGGTTCACCTTTATTCGATAAAGCTGGTTGATCTGTCCTTTCCAACGCCTCTGGTCAACCTGCTTAATGTCGTGCGCGCGTCCGGCCGCCTGTTCTGGCCAATCGCCTATACACTCGTTTTTCTTGCTATTATCTGCGTCTACCGTACCCGGCCTCGGACCGTAGGGCTCCTGCTCGGCGCCGCGATCGTATTGCAGTTGGCCGACATGTCGCAGTTCGCGACGAATATTCGCGCCCTGACCGGCAACGCGGCAACCGGCCGGACCTTCGCATTGACGCCCAGCAAGCAGTGGGACGCCGTCATGGCTCGCACAGAAGTGGTATCTTTTCAGCCGGCCGTGCCGCAGACCGACAAGCGCGCCTTTTATGAAATCATCCTGCATGCCCTGGACCATAAGGTCCCGGTCAATATGATGTATGCCGCACGGGAGAATCCGCATCAGGATGCCATCCAACGCCAGGAGTACCTCGACTTTCGCGTTGGCAAACTGGACCCGCGCCGCCTGTACGTCATGCTGGGCAAGGCCGCTCCCGCGGGCCTGGAAGATCGGGTGCGCGAGATCGACGGCATCTGGATCATTCCGCCCCAAGGCGCCGAGGTCGGGCTGGCGCGCCCGAAACCCGAACCGTTCGAAACCGGTAAGACCTATGTCACGGGCGCGGCCAATGCTTCGGTCGTCTGGTTCGGCGGCGACTGGCAGATGCCGCAAGTCGACGCCATGAACAGTAAGGGGCAGGCCGCGGTCATCACACCGACCTTCGTACCTGAGGCCAATAAACCTTATCGCCTAATCCTTTCCCTCCGCGGCTGGCGCAAGGCCCAGACCCTGACAGTGGCGATCAACGGCGTAAAGCTCAAGGAACAGCGTCTTGGCAAGAAAGCGGCAGAGGTCGTCGTGGACATACCCTCATCAGCCCTCCAGTCCGGCCGTATGCAGGTTACGCTTGACAATCTGCGCCCCGCCCCTGAGCCCGGCAAGAAGCCAGACAGCAAGGAGATGGGCGTCGAAATCTATAGCTTGCGTATTGATCCCCTTTGAGAAAGACCGTAGATTTGGGCGCCTTCCGCCACAGCCGCCGGTAACGCCAACTATTCTTCACAAGTTCACGACCTTGTGAGCAGACGCAATTTCGCGTATGATGGCATGGCGGAAACGCGGCAATTGCTGCGCCGCAAAAAAGCCTTGAGTCGCGATCAGAAAAGGCGGCTTTATGGCGCTCTCCTTTTACTGATGATTTGTGAGTTGATCCGGCATGTCCCTGTCGCAATGGCTTAAGCCTCAGGTCTGGCTATCCACTGTGCAGACGCTTCCCGACCCCGTGCGCAACGGTCTGTTCCGGGCGGCGGTTATCCTTGCGCCTATCTTTATCTTCCTGGCCTTCTTCAGCCCGTTCATCGTCGATCCGACGCGCGTCGGGTGGCTGCTGGACGAGGACTGGGGCCAGCACGTGCTGGGTTGGAACGCCTTCCGCCGTGAGCCATGGTCGACCTTCAACCACGAATACATGCTGGGCGCTCCCGTCGGCAACAGCCTGTTCTCGACCGACTCGAACCCGTTCTTTGCCTTTATTTTCAAACCATTTGAAGCCTTCCTGCCGGATCGCTTCCAGTATATCGGCCCGTGGTTCCTGTTCTGCATGGTCATGCACTTCGTCTTCGCCTGGAAGCTGGTGCGGCCGCATGCTCCGAACCGCTGGGCAGCGCTGGGCGGCGCCATCGCGCTCAGCCTGTTGCCCATGCTGACCTACCGCATGCGCCACGACACCCTGGTGGCGCAATGGCTGGTCCTGTGGAGCCTGCATATTTTCATCAATGTCCAGGGTGAGAACCGCAAGACGATCCACTGGGCGGCGCTGCTGGGCCTGTCGGGCCTGATCCACCCCTATCTCCTGTTCATGGTCGCGGCGATCTGGGGCGGCGACGTCCTGCGGAATTTCTGGCCGGCGGCGCGCAAGCTGAACCGCCCGGCGCTGCTGGACGTCACCTGGCGCGCCCTGGTCGTCCTGGCCTTCCCCCTGGTCACGCTCGGCATCGGCGGCGCCTACGTCAAGGGCATGAGCCCGGGCGCCGGCGGCTACGGCTTCTACTCCTTCCCGCTCGACGGCTGGATCAATCCGGTGCGCAGCGACTTCTCGCAAATCCTGAAGGCGTGGCCTCTGGACGGTGGCCAGTATTTCGAAGGCTATCAATATCTCGGCTTCGGACTGATCGTCCTGGTCGTGGCGGCCGCCGTGCTCTACATCACCACGCCCGAAGCGCGTCAGTCGCGCGCCTTCTTCAGCGGCTTGAAATACCTCACCCTGCCGTTCATCGCCCTGTTCCTGATCGCGGTGTCGAACCACGCCCAGTTCTATGGCTATACCGTATGGCATTTCGACCTGCCGTCCTGGCTGCGCGGGCCCGCGGCGGTCCTGCGCGCCTCGGGCCGCCTGGTCTGGCCGATCACCTACTGCCTGATCCTGGCCGCGCTGGTCGTGCTGTTCAAGAGCCGCCCTAAACTGGTCGGCATTATCCTGCCGGCGGTGCTGATCATCCAGGCCTACGACATTTCGGGCGTCGCCAAGGCCATGCGCAAGGCGACGTCGCTGGCCACGACCGGCGAGACCTATTTCGTGACGCCCAGCCCGGTCTGGGACGAGCTGGTCACGCATTCAAAGGGCATCGACTTCTATCCGCCCAATGTCCACATGAACGACCGCCTGTTCTATGAACTGACCTGGCGCGCCACGTCGCAGGCCAAGCCGGTCAACACCATGTACGCGGCGCGCCAGAACCTGATCCAGCTGACGCACGAGCGCGAAGGCCGCGACGCCTTCAAGCGCGGCACGGTGCGCAATGACCGCCTGTTCGTCTTCCTCAAGCAGTGCGACGTGCCGCCCGCCCTGCAGTCCAGCGTGCGCATGGTCGATGGCTTCTGGGTCATTCCGCCCCAGAGCGCCCAAAACCTGCCGCTCGACAGGCCGGTGTGGGACCCGATCAAGAGCCGCATCAAGTTCGGCTGGCTCGACCAGGGCAACTGCCTGATCGACGAGAACTGGAACGGGCAGGAATATGACGGCATCTGGAGCAATGGCCCCGAAGCCGACGTCGTCGTGCCCATCCGCGCCGTGGAGTTCAAGAGCCAGCCCAAGGCACTGGACCTGACGCTCAAGGCCAAGAGCCGCGTGCCGGCCACCGTCGCCGTGCTCGTCGACGGCAAGCTGGCCACAACGCTGGAACTCAACCACCGCGCGGAGGAATATACGGTACCGCTGCCGGCTTCGGTCCTGGGGCGCGACAGCCTCAATATCCGCTTCGTCATCACCGCGTCGGACGAGGCGCCGGTGAAGCTGGCGGCACTGCGCACCACGGGCCGTTCGCCCGCCGCCAAGGCCGTCGCCGCTCCGGCGCCCTCGATCAAGCTGATGAACATGGAGTTCATCGAACGGCCCCGGCTGGACGAAGAAGCCGCGAAAGAGGCCTTGCGCGCCCTGACGCGGGACAGCTGACAGCACGGCGGAAAGGCTACAGACACCCCCTGAAATATCGCTATTTCATTTCGGGACAAATCAAACTATAAGGGCTGTCCCGCGACGAATTGTGCGCTGCGAAGCGCGCCATTGTCGACGGGGGATTTGCCGGCGCGCGAGCTTTACGCGCATCGCCACTTGCAGATCTTCCACCGCGCACCTATCTGCCCTGCCGGTCGCATCCCCCTCGACCGCTTGTAGGGTTTTTGTCATTCCTCAGGGGGGCTGAAGACATCAATCGCACATGGAAAAAGTGCCGATGACCGTCGCGGGCTACAAGGTTCTCGACGAAGAACTGAAGCGTTTGAAGTCCGTCGAACGTCCCGCAGTAATCGCCGCCATTTCGGAAGCCCGTTCGCACGGCGACCTGTCCGAAAACGCCGAATATCACGCCGCCAAGGAACGCCAGGGCTGGATCGAAGGCCAGATCGCCGAGATCGAGGACAAGATCAGCCGCGCCCAGGTGATCGACGTGTCGAAACTGAGCGGCAACCAGATCAAGTTCGGCGCCACCGTCACGGTCGTCGATGAGGACACCGAGGAAGAAGGCCGCTATCAGGTGGTCGGCGACCACGAGGCCGACGTGAAATCCGGCAAGATCTCGCTGTCGTCGCCGTTGTCGCGCGCCATGATCGGCAAGGAAGTCGGCGACGTGGTCGAGGTCGTGACCCCCGGCGGCGTCAAGGCTTACGAAATCGCCAAGGTCGAATGGATCTAGCTTGCTTTCGCAAAGGACCGGTGCACGCGCCGGGCCATTTTGCGGATCACTATGCATAAGACTTGCCAGGTCACAGCCTCGGCAAGTCTTTGACATATCTGCCCTCATCTTTGGCCGATGCGGGCGTCCGGCAATCGGATGGCTGGCCCGGAGCGGTGATGACGTCGGTGACCCACAATAACGTACTGACCATTTGGGCCGTGTCCGACGGCCGCGCCGGCATCGAAAGCCAGGTGCTTGGCCTGGCCGAAGCCATTGCGCGCCAGGCGCCGGCCGATATCACCACCAAACATATCCGCTACGCCAGGATTTTCGATCGCTGGCCGACGCCGCTTAAGATCCTGCCCGACGCCATGCTGGCCGGTGACAGCGACCGTATCGCCCCGCCGTGGCCCGACATCTGGATCGCCGCCGGCCGCGCCACCCTGCCCCATTCGCTGCGCATGCGCCACAGGTCGGGCGGCCAGACCCTGGTCGTACAGCTCCAGGACCCCAAGCTGGGTTACAAGGATTTCGACCTGATCGTCGCGCCCGAGCACGACAACCTGACCTTTGCCCACGTCCTGCCACTGCTGGGATCGACCAACCGTATCACGCCGGAACGGCTGGCCAGCGAATACGCGCCGTGGCAGGCGCAAATCGAAGCCTTACATGCGCCACGCATCGCCGTCCTGATCGGCGGCCGCTCCAAGGTCTATGACATCAGCGAGGCGCGCGCCGAGATCCTGGCCGAAAATATCCGCACGGCGGTCACCGAGGCCAAGGGCTCGCTGCTGCTCAGCCTGTCACGCCGCACGCCTCCGTCCGCACGCGCTGTGTTCGAACGGGTCCTGTCGGGCCTGCCGGGCATGGTTTACACGGGCGACGGTCCCAATCCCTATTTCGCCTTCCTGCATGCCGCCGACCACGTCCTCGTCACGGAAGACTCGGTCAACATGGCGACCGAAGCCGCCGGTACCGGCCGTCCCGTCCACCTGCTCGGCATGGACCGCCTGCGTCCCAGCCAGAAGTTCGATATCTTCCACAAGAACCTGCGCATGCATGGCATCGCCCGGCCCTTCGCCGGCAAGCTCGATAGCTGGAGTTATATTCCGCTCGATGAGACGGCGCGGGCGGCCCGGCATGTTCTGCAGGTTTACGCCCAAAAGCAGGGCGCCGCCGCGCATAAATGATGACAACGCCGTCTCGGCTCCCTATCTAATGGCCGTTAATATTTTCGATTCCATAGGCTAGATAATGCCCAAGTCACCCGTTGCTCCCCGTCCCGTCCGCTGCGCCATCATCGGCACCGGCCCCGCCGGCTGGACCGCCGCCATCTATGCGGCGCGCGGCCTCCTGTCGCCGGTCATCTTCACCGGTCCGCAGGACGGCGGCCAGCTGACCATCACCACCGATGTCGAAAACTATCCGGGCTTTGCCGAGGTCGTCCAAGGTCCGTGGCTGATGGACCAGATGAAGGCCCAGGCCGAGCACATGGGCACGGAGATCATCGCCGAGATCGTCACCAAGGCCGACCTGCAACAACGCCCCTTCCTGCTCGAAACCGAAAGCGGCGCCCAGTACCTGGCCGAAACCGTCATCATCGCCACCGGCGCCCAAGCCAAGTGGCTGGGCCTTGAATCCGAAAAGACCTATCAGGGCTTCGGCGTGTCGGCCTGCGCCACATGTGATGGCTTCTTCTACCGCAACAAGGTCGTGGCCGTCGTCGGCGGCGGCAATACCGCCGTCGAGGAAGCTTTGTTCCTCACCAAGTTCGCTGCCAAGGTCTATCTGATCCACCGCCGCGAACAGCTGCGCGCCGAAAAGATCCTGGTCGAGCGCCTGCTGAACGATCCCAAGATCGAGCCGATCTGGAACGTCGCCCTTGATGAGATCTTGGGCGAAACCAATGAATTCGGCGGCATGGGCGTTACCGGCGTGCGCCTGAAGTCGACGGTCAACGAAGCCGATGACGATCGCGTTGTCGATCTCGACGGCGTCTTCATCGCCATCGGCCACGCGCCCGCCTCGCAACTGTTCGAAGGTCAGCTGGAAACCAAGGCCGGCGGCTATCTGGTGGTCGAGCCCGGTACGCCCAAGACCTCGATCAAGGGCGTCTTTGCCGCCGGCGATGTTACTGACGATGTCTACCGCCAGGCCGTCACCGCGGCCGGCATGGGTTGCCAGGCAGCGCTCGAAGCCATCCGCCTGCTGGCCGAAGAAGACCATCACCATTCGCTGCTGACGGCGAAGGAAGTCGATGAAGAGTTCTCTCACCTGACGCCCAAGCAGAAGAAGGTCGCGGCGAAGGTTTAAGCGGCCACGCGTGTCCGCCGGGCTTCGCGAAACGCCGTCGGCGTCTCGCCAAACTGCGCCTTGAACGCCCGGTTGAATGGTCCGATCGAGCCAAACCCGCAATCGAGCGCGATCGTCAGCACCGGCAGGTGATCGCAGCCCTGATCGGCCAGCCGGCGGGCGGCTTCTTTGATGCGGAAGTGATTGATCATGTGGTTGAAATTGCGGAAGCCCAGCGGCCCCGTAATGCACTGCGTCACCTTGTATTCCGCCTCATTGAGGCGCCGCGCCAGGTCGGCGACCTTCAGGCTGGATATGGTGTAAATTGCTTCGTCGGTCAGCAAGGCCAGGATACGGGCAGCCAGGACCTCATCGGCCGACACGGCATTCCGGCGCCGGACGGGCTCCGGCTGGGGCGCACCGCCGCGATACCAGATGGCGACACCGGCCGCCAGCACCGCCAGCACCGCGCAGGTGAGCTTGATCGCGTCGCTCGATTGCGCGGCAATGCTGCTGGCGGGCGCGCCGCTGGCCCACACGACCGCGACAGTGGTCAGGGCAGCGTGTCCGCCGAGGAAGGCCAGGCGGAAGCACCGCTCGGCCCTGGGCGTGTCCTTGCGCAAATCCCTGACCGGTTCGCTCAGCGCCAGCACCAAGACGGTCGCGCTGATGAGGCCCTGAAGGTTGGCGACCATGTGCGTCAAAGGCTCTGCCCGGCCATCGGCGAACTGTACGAACGCGCCCGCAGCCACCAGGGCCAGGACGGCCGCCAATGGCCACGGCGAAGCGCGCGCGGCCTTCGGCCGGAACAGCGACCGCGCCAGCAGCCATGACCATCCGCAGGTCGCATTGGCAGCAATGGCGATCAGGTCGGAAATAATACCGAACCGATCGCCTGTCAGCCGGCCCACGAAAAAGAAGGCGATGGCGCCGATAAACAGCGCGCCATAGACGTGCGTGTCCTTCGGCCCCTTGTCTTCGGGAACCGGCGGTAACGCAAAGATATCGTGTGCTGCGGCCAAGGCCCGCCTCCCCGTAAGACATCGCATCCTACACCATCACGCGCGCCGCAACGATAGACCCTAAGGGTGAAATATATCGCCGATTTCCAAATCGGCGAGACGGCCATGCGCCACACAGGAAATCTCCGGCCAGGATCGCGGCCGTCGCCGCGATAGATGGAGACCGCACCGTACATGACACCGCGAACACCCCCCGCCGGCAGCACGTGGCTGCGGCGTTCCGGCCTGATCTGGTACCTGACCGCCGCCGTCGGCCAACTGGCCTTTATCTGGATGATCGTCGCCCACTATGGCCGCAAGACGATGAGCGGCAACTATGCCGGCTGGAACGACAAGCCGATCATCAAGGGCTATGTCGAAGGCGACCTCATCGGCAATGTCATGTTCGCCGCCCACGTTCTGCTGGCGGTTGTCGTCACGCTGGGCGGATTGATCCAGCTCATCCCCATGATCCGCAGGCGCGTTCCGGCTCTGCACCGCTGGAACGGCCGCCTGTTTCTCATCATCGCTTTTTTCATGGCGCTGGGTGGCCTGTGGCTGACGTGGGCCCGTGTGACCTATTTCACCGTCCCGCAAGCCATTCCAGTCTCGATCGACGGCGTCCTCATTCTTCTGTTCGGCACCATAGCTTTGCGACTGGCCATGAAGCGCGACATCGACGCCCACCGGCGCTGGGCCATGCGGACCTTCATGGTAGTCAACGCAGTCTGGTTCCTCAGGGTGGAAATCATGGGCTGGGCGGTGCTGACCCATGGCTGGGGGCTGACCGAAACCCTGTCGGGCCCCGTGGATATCGCGCTGCAATTCGGCTGTTATCTCATTCCGCTGGCGGTCCTGGAACTCTATTTCATGGCCCAACGCAGCCCGCGCGCCGTCACGAAACGGCTGGTCAGCATCCTGCTCCTGGTCCTGACAGCCCTCATGGCCGTGGGCATATTCGGCGCGATCGCCTTCATGTGGGGGCCGTACACGCTGTAGCCGGCGCCACAAAAAATTCTCAGGGCATTTTCGAAAAAATCTTCGCAAGCGCCCTTGAACGGCTATTCCGGGCTCCCAAATCATAGAGCGAAGGCGCCGCTGACGGGCCTTCTTGAACGGCAGCATCGCCCAGTTGGGGATGTGGATGTCTTTCAAAATCAAACCTTTATGGACGACGTACTCCGTCCGTAAGGCACTCGCTTTTTGATGAGGAGAGCCCCTATGCGTACCGCTATCGATTTCTCGCCCCTGTACCGTTCGGCTGTTGGTTTTGACCGCCTGGTCAACCTGCTCGACACTGCCACCCGCGCCGACGCCGCGCCGGGCTGGCCGCCCTACAATATCGAACGCTTTGCGTCCGAAGATGGTCAAAGCGACACCTACCGCATCGAAATCGCCGTTGCCGGTTTCCGTCCCGATCAGCTGAACATCGAGGTCAAGGAAAATGTCCTGACAGTGACCGGCAAGAAGGACGCCGACGACGGCAACCGTACCTTCCTGCATCGCGGCCTGGCCGAACGCAGCTTCGAACGCCGCTTCCAGCTTCATGACCATATCCGCGTGACGGATGCCGAACTGGCCAATGGCCTGCTGTCGGTTGGTCTCAAGCTCGAAGTGCCGGAAGCCAAGAAGGCCAAGCAGATCGCCATCAAGACCGCTGGCAATGACAGCCAGCCGGTTCTCCAGGCCGCCGAGTAAGGCTTAACTAGTCCGGTGCAGTTTTTCCCGCTGCGCCGGTTCTACCCTCTTTCGTTTCTCCCAAAACTTCCCCGGCCTTCAGGTCCGACAGATGCGTTGCGCCCTTTATCCCCCTGGGGCGCACCTCTGCCGGAGACCTGAGGGTCTTTTTTTATGCGCGGCGGGCGATGGCCAGCAGTCCAAGGGCGAGCGTGCCGAGCACCAGAAAGCCCGCTGTCATAGGAATGACCGTGTCGTTGTAAAGCTGGCCGATAAAGGTGCCGAGGCAGATCGAGATCACCGACGCGGTCGAACCGATGATCGCCGAAGCAATGCCGGCGATTTGGCCCATAGGCTCCATGGCCAGGGCGTTCAGATTGCCGAACAGAAAGCCCATGCAGAAGAAAACACAGCCGACATAGGCGACGAACATCCATAGCGTCGCCGGCGCGATCAAGTTAAGCCCTAAGAAGATCGCCGAACAGACGACGATCGCCGCAAAGGCGATGGCGACGATGCGCAACATGCCCATGCGCTCGACGATGCGGGAATTGCTCAGTGACGATACGCCGAATGTCAGGGCCAGCCCGCCGAAATACAGCGCAAAGGCATTACCGACGCCGAAATGCTCCTGGAATATTTGCTGGCTGGAATTGAGATAGCCGGTCATGCCGCCGAAGATCAGCGCGCTGGCCACCATGTAGCAGACGGTGCGGCGATGACCAAAGACGGTCGCAGCCCCGCTGATCATGTGTTCGATGCTGAACGAGATGCGCTTTTCCGGTGGCAGGGTTTCTTCCAGGCGGATTGTCACCCAAACCATCACCGCCAGGGCGTAGACGATGAACATCACGAAGATATAGCGCCAGGAGGCAAACGACAGGATGGCGACGCCCAGGCTGGGTGCAATGGCCGGAACCATGATGAAGATCATCATGACCAGCGACATGACGCGTCCCATGGCGCTGCCGCTATATTTGTCGCGAACGATCGACATGGTCGAGACATAGGGTCCAGACACCCCCAGCCCCTGCAAAAACCGCCCGATCAGCAGGACTTCGATGCTGTCGGCCAAGACGCAAACCACGCTGCCGATCAGGTAGAGCACGATGGTTATGTAGATGACGCGCTTGCGGCCCAGCGCGTCCGACAGCGGCCCGCAGATCAGCTGGCCCAGCGCCATGCCGGCGAAGATCGAGCTGATGATGAATTGCGCCTGATTCGGATTGGTGAGCCCCAGATCGTCGCCGATAATCCCCAGCGCCGGCAGCATGGCATCGATCGAGATCGCCACCACCGACATCATCACGGCCATCAGCGCAACGAATTCCGCGCTGCCTTTTTTACTGTCGATGGTCATGAAGAGTCCTGTGGCTATACCGGCGTTCGAGTACCGGCGGTTAATCACCGCGTCTACAGGATTTTGTCAGCAGGACCTATTTTGCCGGCAGGGTTTCGACAAAGCGCCGCGCCATGGCAACCCAGTCTTCCAGGGTGTCATGCGCGCCGGCTTCCCGGACGAAGATAAATCCCTTCATCACCCGGCCGCCCATCTCCATTTGCACCGCGCCCTTGTCCAAGGCTTCAGCGATCTGATCGGGCCCCACACGAAACATGAAACGGTCGCCTGACGCATCCCGGCCGACAGCACCCAGCATGTTGCCGTCGAGCATGAAAACCCGCCCGCCCATCATCCGCTTTTCGACGATGCCGGACCGTGCCCCCAGAGCATCGCGAAAGCGCATGGCCAGCAATTCACTATAGGCCATGACGGCGCCTCCTTGTCCGGGGACAAGCCTATGGCTGACCTATCATAATAGCAAGATCTAGCTGGCCAGCTGCCCGCGCAAGCCGACGCAGGTGACGTGTTCGAGCTGTTCCAGGTTCATGCTGGCGTTTTCGAGGTTGGCGCGCGACAGGTCGGCGCCGTCCAGCTTGACCAGCTTCAGCTCGGCACCGGCAAAATTAACGCCGCGCAGGCGCGCTTCGCGCAGGTCCGCCGGCAGCATGCGGTCCTTCGCGATCATCAGCGCGCCGAGATTGGCGCCCTGCAGGTTTGCTCCATCCAGCCGCGCCTTGTACAGGCGCACGCCGCGCAGGTCGGCGCCCTGGAGATTGCAGTTGCGCAGATCGGCTTCTTCAAGGTGCGCGCCCTGGAGCTGGACGTCCCGCATGTCGAGACCGTAGAAGACCGCGCCCTTGGCGGACAGGGCCGTCAGGTTCAGCCCCTTGATCGAGCCCAGCGCGCGCAGGTCAGCCTTGTCGAAGGTTGATGGCTTGCCTTCCTTGCCCAGCGTGTCGACCCACTTGGCGTGGTCATGGAGCATCTCGCCAAACGGCAGCGCCTTGACGTCGGTGCCGACGACCTTGTCGGTCAGCACGCCGCTCATGTCGGTCTGGTTGACGCGCCACGAATCCGTCTTGGCCTTGATCAACACGGCGTCCTTCAGCGACGCGCCCGACAGGTCCGCGCCCGACAGGTCGGCGCCGGCCAGGTCGACATTGTTCATGATCGCCTGTTTCAGGTTGGCGCGCACCAGCTTGCACTGTTTCATCACCGCGTCGGTAAAGTCGGCCTTCATGGCCTGGATGCCCGACAGCTTGGAGCGCTCAAGGTTAGCGCCGCGCAGATTGGCATAGGTGGCTTCGGCGGTCCGCATCGAGATTTCGACATAGGACAGGCCCGTCGCCTTGTCCGGCAGGGCCAGGGCGCCTTCGCGCAGGTCGGCCTCGTAAAGATCGACGCCCGACAGGTTGGCGCCGCGCAGGCAGGCGCCGCGCAGGTCGACGCGGCGCATGGAGGCGCCCGTCAGGTTGGCGAGTTGCAGGTCGGCGCAGAACAGGTTGGACTTGTCGAGAACGACGCCCACCATGTCGCAGTCGGTCAGGATGGCGGCGGTGAAATCGGCGTCCTGGAGGTTTCGGCCACGCAGAGACAGACCCGACAGGTCGCACCAGGCGAAGACCGCGCGGGCGCCGCCCGGCTTGCAGGCAAAGAAGCGCTCATGCTTGACGCACATCTGGTCAATCTGGACCTGCGTCAGCTTGGTATACTTGTTTTCGCCCGAAGTGGCGCTCATGAACCGCGGCGTCCTGATAAAACGAACGCTCAGGCTGACACGAAATGATTAATATTTGGCTGTGGAGTCTATTAGCCCTGCATCTACAAGGGCTTGCGCCTGAGGCGAGCCCGGCCGGACGAAGAGATGGCGATAGCCCTTGGCGGCCCAGTCCTTGAGATCTTCGGGATTTCCGGTGAATTCGGCATCAAAGCCATCAGGCGTTTCGGCGATTTTAACCAGAGGCTGGCCGGTCTTCAGCCAATGCGCGAACGGCGCGATCAGGTGCGCGGCCTCCTTTTCTCCCAGTCCTTGCTCAACCACGATCCCCGCATCCTTCAACCGTTGCGGCCCTTTATGAGAGGCATAGGGCGACGGATCGACGCAAGCATAGACGACGCGCGCGACCTTTGCGTCGACCAGCCTCTGCGAGCATGAGCAGACGCCGGTGGAACGTTCGCCGCAGGGTTCAAGCGTTACATAGGCGGTGGCGCCTCCGGCTTTTTTACCCGCCGCTGCCAATGCGACTTCCTCGGCGTGCGGGCGGCCGCCGTCGCCGGTCGCGCCTTCGGCGATAACAATGCCGTTTTTGACAATTACACAGCCAACGGCTGGGTTCGGCCAAGTTTTGCCGGGTCTGGCCAGGACAATCGCCTGGCGCATAAACTCCCTCTCTCCGTTGAGATATCCCCTCTCCCCATCTTGAAGTCCCCTCTCCCCGCTTGCGGGGAGAGGGTTAGGGTGAGGGGCAAACCGACCGGTCACCGCGGGATAAAATTGAAATTCAGGCGCACGGACAAACTCACGTATCTCGCCGTCACAAATCGCGGCGATTGTCTCCAGAACAGGCTCCAACGCGCCCCCGGTTGAAAACCGCGCGACCGACCAGCCCAGTTCATTCATGTACTGATTGCGAAGGTCGTCATAATGACTGTCGATATGCTGGTTGCCATCGAGCTCAACCACCAGAGCACTATCGCGGCAGGCAAAGTCGGCAAAATAGGGCCCAATCCCCAATTGCCGCACAAACTTACGGCCGTCCAGTTGCCGATTACGCAAGGCATGCCACAAACGCGCTTCACCACTATTGTCCGCCTGACGCAGACTCCTTGCCCGGTCTGTGCGCTTATTTCTTGGTCCTCGCATGCGGCGCCGGCGGCTGCCCCTCACCCTAGCCCTCTCCCCGTAAACGGGGAGAGGGGACTTCTGTGTCTAATCTTACTCCGCGATCGCCGGCAGCGGATTGGCGCGGGCCGTGTCCAGATACTTCGCCCACTGCGGCTTCAAGGCCGGATCGAGATGCACCACCAGCGGATTGCCGGTCGGAACTTCCAGCTCCAAAATCGTCTTTTCATCGAGGTCGAACAGCGACTTGATGATGGCGCGAATGGAGTTGCCGTGCGCGGCGACCAGAACCGTCTTGCCCGACTTCAGCGCTGGCGCGATGGCGCCGTCCCAGAACGGCATGACGCGGTCAAGCGTCGTCTTCAGGCTTTCCGTATCGGGCAGTTCGGCGCCGGCATAGCGGCGGTCGCCCTTGAAGTCGTAAGCGCTGCCGGCTTCCAGCGGCGGCGGCGGCACGTCGTATGACCGGCGCCAGATCTTGACCTGCTCCTCGCCGTGCTTGGCGGCCGTTTCAGCCTTGTCCAGCCCCGTCAGACCACCGTAATGACGTTCGTTCAAACGCCAGTCCTTGACGACCGGAACATAGATCTGGTCGGCCGATTCCAGCGCAAGGTTACAGGTGCGGATGGCGCGGGTCAGGACGGAGGTGAAGGCCTGGTCGACCTGAATACCTTCTGCCTTGATCAGCTCGCCGCCGCGACGCGCCTGCGCTTCACCTTCGGCGGTCAGGTTGACATCGACCCAGCCGGTGAAGCGATTTTCCAGATTCCATTGGCTTTGGCCGTGGCGCAGCAGGACGAGCGTGGGCATGAAGGCAACCTCGATATGTGAATTCCTGCGCGCGTTTTAGAAGCGGAAACACTAGCATACAAGCTTTAAAAGACGTGTACCTTATCGCCCGGCCGGATCGATCCGCCTTTGGTAATGCGGGCATAGATGCCGCAATCCCGGTGGCCGTAGTTTTCCCAAAGCGCCGTGCACAGATCGACATCGCGTTCGGCCGTGTCCGGGTTCACATGGGTGGCGACGCAACGGACGATCGGCTTGAGCACTTCGAACTCGGGGCCGTCGTCGCCGACGCGGATTTGGCGGCCGACCCAGTTGTGGTCCTCAAAAGCGTTCAGGCCTTCCAGCCAGATGTTGGCGCGCATGCGTAAGGGGTCGAGATCGCGCTCAAGCCGGCTGCCAAGGTCACGCAGCGAATTCAGATTGAGGAAAGAGACGAAGCCCCTGCCGGAATCGGTAAAGCGAAAATGTGTCTTGGTATGCTCATAGGACGGCGATTCCAGCACGTTTAACGGTTGTAAAACCGGGTCGTAGTCCTCGTGCGCTGCCAGCCGCGCCTCGACATGGCGCGCCAGGCTGTTGCGACCGGCGACCGAGGTCAGGTCGAAGTCCCATGTTCCCGATGCATCAGCAATGTGGAAGCTTCCGGCGATCTCGTCATAGCGTGTCCTGAGCCGGGCCACGGCCGGAAACCGCGCCAGGACAGCGAACTTCATCTTCGAAATGGTCTTAGGGTTGTCCTCATCAAAGCCGGAGGGTCCAACCTCCATGGCGTAAAGCCGGTCATGTGGAAAGAAATCGCCATCGGACAAGAGGGTTTCCGCGACCGGCTCCGGCGTAAATCCCTTGATCGGGTGCCGCCACAAGGCCTCGATGGTCGCGGTCGCCAGTGTCATCCCATTTCTTCCTCTAGCATGGCCAGGCGTTCGGCCTGGTCCTCGGCGATCAGGGCATTGATCATCTGGTCCATGTCGCCTTCAACGAACTGCGGCAAGTTATAGATGGTCAGGTTGATGCGGTGATCAGTTACGCGCCCCTGCGGATAATTGTAGGTGCGGATGCGCTCGGAGCGATCGCCTGAACCGACCTGCGATTTACGGGCGTCGGAACGCGCCGTGTCCAGCGCCTGGCGCTGCATGTCATAGAGCCGGGCCTTCAGGTTGCGCATGGCGATGGCGCGGTTCTGGTGCTGCGACTTTTCCGACGAGGTCACCACGACGCCCGTTGGCAGGTGGGTGATGCGCACGGCCGAGTCGGTCTTATTGACGTGCTGGCCGCCCGCGCCCGACGAGCGATAGGTGTCGATGCGCAGGTCCTGGTCGCGGATTTCGATCTCGACGTCCTCGGCTTCGGGCAGGACGGCCACGGTGGCCGCCGAGGTATGGATGCGGCCTTGCGTTTCGGTCGCCGGCACGCGTTGAACCCTGTGTACGCCGGACTCGAACTTCAACTTGCCGAAGACGCCCTCGCCCGTCACTGAGGCGATGATTTCCTTGTAGCCGCCCATTTCGCCCTCGGACACGCTGTCGATTTCGACGCGCCAGCCCTGCGAAGAGGCATAGCGGCTATACATGCGGAACAGGTCGCCGGCGAAGATGGCGGCTTCATCCCCGCCCGTGCCAGCACGGACTTCGAGGATGGCCGAGGCATTGACGTCCTTGTCCTGCGGCGCCAGCAGAAGCGCGACACCGCGTTCCAGGTCCGGCAACGTCGACTTCAACTCGGCCAGCTCTTCCTCGGCCAGTGGCGACAGGTCCGGATCGCCCAAAGCCGCCATCTCTTCCAGTTCCGGCACCTGCTGGCGCGCCTTGACCAGACGCTCGACCGCGTCGCACACCGGTTTGATCTCGGCGTGCTCCTTCGACAGGCGCACGATCTCGGCGCCATCGGTAGCGGATTCCATGCGCGCCTCGATCATGCGGAAGCGGTCCATGACCTGGTCGAGCTTGGCTTGGGGAAGGTGTATCAAGGGTTTACTCTCGGCAATTCAGCGACTGCCTACTCTTATTTAGGATAGGTATCAATGAACGACTGCCGCTTTTCGAGTTCGGCGGTCAGTGCCGCGACATTTGGCGCGACGCCTTGCCAGTCGAGATGCGGATAACGGAAGGTCGTATAGGTCCCGGCGATCGCAAGCGTGATGGCCGCCAGATCGAACGTCTCCACCGGCGGACAGTCGCGCTCGACGACGGCGAAACCGCGCATCAGGTTATCTTCCCAGCGCTTTAGCCAGAAGGGCGACTGATATTGCTCCGGCCGGCGATACTCCAGCACCATCTTGACCAGCATTTCGAGCAGGCCGGACGCGGCGACCTCGGTTCGGCGCATGGCCCACAACGCCTGTCCCTGCGGTGACAGCCTGCCACCGGACAAAGCATCCAGACGCGCCGAAATCAGGCTGCTGTCGGTCCAGCGTACGCCGTCGTCATCGACCAGGGCTGGGATCTGGGCCAGAGGATTGGCGTCGACCAGCGCCGGCAGGTTTTCGACCGGAATGGCAAGCACCTCTTCGACCTTTGTCAGGAAGCCGGTTTCACGCACCACGATGCGTGCCTTGCGGGCGTAGGGTGACGCGGTGTTGAAGAACAGTTTCATGAAAGCCTCGCGATCCAGAAGACGACAATCGTGGCACGTGAATGCCGCGCGAAACCACGCCCGTCAAGACCTCGAACGCGATCAGCCCAGACTACTAATCCCTGTGAAATCAAGCCTTTTCAGCAATTTGCCTTAATTTAAGACTTGCCGTGTAAAACGGGTGAAACAAATACATCCCTCAGAACGAGGCCCGGGTGAAAAACGGCACAACCGAAGCGAAGTTGATGGTCCCTATGGCCGTGATCGTTATTGTCGCGGTCATG
This sequence comes from Asticcacaulis solisilvae, assembly GCF_017875235.1. Taxonomy (GTDB): domain Bacteria; phylum Pseudomonadota; class Alphaproteobacteria; order Caulobacterales; family Caulobacteraceae; genus Asticcacaulis; species Asticcacaulis solisilvae_A. Next base: position 93,009 of record NZ_JAGGMI010000005.1, read on the forward strand.
GCGCTGGTGGGCAGCCTCTGGGTCTGGGCCGAACAGGCCGACAACCTGGCGCGCACGCGTGAGGAAAGCCTTGTCCGCAAGGGTTTGGACCAGATCGCGGCCGATCAGTCCATGCTGATGACGCCGATCACCATCTGGGACCAGGCGACAATCGCCACCGCCGTGAAATACGACCCGAAATGGGTCCGCGGCAATATCGGCGACTATTTCCAGAAATATCTCAAGTTCGAATCGAACGTCCTGCTCGATGCCGACGGCAAGGTGCGCTTTGCCTATCACGACGGCCAGGAGGTCTCCCCCAGCCTGTTCACGGCAACCCTGGCCCAGACCCAATCGGTGACGCGCGACTTGCGCAACCGCTATGCGTCGGACATGGCCGCCGGGCGTGGCTACAGCGCCGACAGCAATCACGCCGGCAAGGTGATCGCTGCCGATGGTCGTCTTTACATTACCGGCGCCAGCCTGCTTCTGCCCGACGCCGCCGGCTCGCCCCTGCTCAAGCACCCGCCCTTCGTCGTCGTTGGCATGCATGAAATCAAGGCGCCGGAACTGGCCGCCCTGTCCGACCGCTACATGGTGTCGCGCATTTCTCTGCTCCCGCGCGGCAAGACGCCGCCTTCCGGCAATGCCTCCGTTGCCTTTACCGATGCCAATGGCGTCGTCCTGGCGCAACTGAGCTGGCAGCCGGAAACGCCCGGCAAGACCCTCTTCCTGCGCACCATTGGCCCCGTTCTGATGATCTCGCTTGGCCTCGGCCTGGTGGCCCTGGTCCTGCTGCACACCAGCCAGAAGACCGCGCAAAGCCTCAGCGCCTCCGAAGCCAAGGCGAAGCACATGGCCTTGCACGACGCCCTGACGGGCCTCCCCAACCGCACCCTGTTCGCCGACCGCCTGAGCCAGGCGTGCGAGCGCATGAAGCGCCAGGGCGGCCAGGTCGCCGTCATGTGCATCGGCCTCGACCGCTTCAAGGATGTCAACGACACGCTGGGTCACCTGGCCGGCGACGAACTGATCCGCCACAATGCCGCGAAAATCAACGGCGTCATCCGCGCCTGCGACACCCTGGCCCGGCTGAGCGGCGACGAATTCGTCATCATCCAGACCGACAGTGACGGCCACAGCGCCGCGACCCTGGCCAAGCGCCTGCTGGAGACCCTGACGGGCACGGTAACGCTCGAAAGCGGCCAGGTCTTCTCGTCGTGCTCGATCGGCGTCACCCTGCTGATCGATGGCGAGATCGAGCCCGCCGAAGCGCTGCGCCAGGCCGATCTCGCGCTCTATCGCGCCAAGGACGCCGGCCGCGGCCAGTACGCCTTCTTCGAAGTCGAGATGGACGCCACCATCAAGCTGCGCAAGACGCTGGAAACGGGCCTGCGCGAAGCCATCCACATCGAGGCGCTCGACGTTGTCTATCAGCCGCAGGTCGACCATTTCGGCAAGATCGTCGGTGTCGAGGCCCTATGCCGCTGGACACACCCGTCTCGCGGTCCGGTCTCACCCGGCTATTTCATTCCGCTGGCCGAAGAGTGCGGCCTGATGAACGATCTCGGCGCCTTTGTACTCCGTCGCGCCATGCAGGATTCGCATCGCTGGCCAGGCCTCAAGGTCGCGGTCAACGTTTCGGCTACCCAGATGCGCCATCCCGATTTCGTCAGGAGCCTTGGCGAAATGCTGGCCGAAACCCGCACCCAGGCGTCGCAGATCGAGATCGAGATCACCGAAGGCGTGCTGCTGGCTGACGACCATGCCTCGCAGCTGGTCCCGCGCGACCTGCGCCATATGGGCTTCTCGATCGCGCTCGACGATTTCGGCACAGGCTACTCGTCGCTGGGCTATCTCAGCCGCTATCCGGTCGACAAGATCAAGATCGATCGCTCCTTCGTGTCGAACCTCGGCAACGACCCCGAAGCCGAAGCCGTCATCCGCGCCATCGTGAAACTGTCCAAGGCCCTGAACCTCAACATCATCGCCGAGGGCGTCGAAACGCGCGCGCAGAAGAACCTGCTGCGTCAGGCGGGCTGCCAGATCATCCAGGGTTTCCTGTATTCGCGCCCGGTGCCGGTGTCCGATATCGACGCCTTCATGCGCGACGGCGGCGGTAAGATCGTGCTGAGCGAAGAACCCGAAGCGCTGCGCCAGGCGGGGTAAGATAAAGACAGTCGCACTCGGGTAGGCGCCGGGCCGCGAGCCTGAGGGGCATCACTTAGCAGAAGCGCACGCGGAAAGAGTTTCTGCCCCTCATCCGGTCCTGCGGACCACCTTCTCCCCGCGCGCGGGGAAAAGGAAATTCACAGCTTCTCGGCGTGGGCCTCGACCAGCTCGACAATGTGGTCGATCATGCCGGCATTGTCCTGCTTGTGGTGCGGCTTGCCGCCCATATAGATCATGCCGGCCCCTGCCCCACCGCCGGTAAAGCCAACGTCCGTATAAAGCGCCTCTCCCGGGCCATTGACGACGCAGCCGATGATCGACAGCGACATCGGCTTGGTGATATGCGCCAGCCGCTCCTCCAGCGTCGCCACCGTCTCGATGACGTTGAAGCCCTGACGCGCGCACGACGGACAGGCGATGATATTCACGCCGCGGTGACGCAGGCCCAGCGACTTCAACAGGTCGTAACCGACCTTGATCTCCTCGACCGGATCGGCGGCCAGCGACACACGGATCGTATCGCCGATGCCCGCCCACAACAGGTTGCCGAGGCCAATGGCGGACTTGATAGTGCCAACGCGCAACGGCCCCGCCTCGGTCACGCCGATATGCAGCGGGCAGTCGATGGCGTCGGCCAGCGCCGTATAGGCGGCGACGGTCAGAAAGACATCCGATGCCTTCACCGAAATCTTGAATTCGTGGAAGTCGTGGTCACGCAGGATATTGGCGTGGAACAGGGCGCTTTCGACCATGGCTTCGGGGCACGGCTCGCCGTACTTTTCCATCAGGTCCTTTTCGAGCGAACCGGCATTGACGCCGATGCGCATGGAACAGCCGTGGTCCTTGGCGGCCTGAACGACTTCGCGGACGCGGTCGGGCGAGCCGATATTGCCGGGATTGATGCGCAGGCAGGCCGCGCCGGCTTCGGCGGCCTCGATGGCGCGCTTGTAGTGGAAATGGATGTCAGCGACGATCGGCACATTGGATTGCTGGACGATCGTCTTCAGCGCGCGCGTCGAATCGACGTCCGGACAGGAGACGCGCACGATGTCCGCTCCCGCCGCTTCCAACGCCCGGATCTGCGCAAGCGTCGCCTCGGAATCCGAGGTCAGGGTGTTGGTCATCGATTGAACGGAGATCGGCGCGTCGCCGCCCACCAGCACATTGCCCACGCGGATCTGGCGGCTCTTGCGCCGTTCGATGTGGCGCCAGGGACGGACGTGGGTATGATCGGTCGCACTCATATCGGGTTCTTTTACAAAGGAAGATGAGGCCTATATCGGCGCTCGAAGCCACCGCCGCAAGCCTTATTGCGCGCCTTCAGCCGCCGCCGGCGGTGTTTCCGGCACGGACGCCGGCGGCGGCGCGGCCGGCCGCGACGGCGCATAAGGAATGGGCGCGGTATTGCGTGGCGCGGCCACTGGCTTCTGCGGCGCCGGCGCGGCGGTTCGGTAGACGGTCGAAACCTGGCCTTGCGTGACCGACTGGGCGTCGAGTTGCGCCGCCATCTGGGCCGCGCGGGCATTCAGCTTGGCGACAGGCATGACATTGGCGTCCATCATCCCGGCATATTCGCCGTTGTGATAGACTTCGATGGCCGAGACGTCGGTGACGTCGACCAGGGCCGTCTGCAGGTCATTGAGCGGCACGCGATAGGACTCGCCCGCCCCCAGTTGCTGGACGAAGTGGACGACGCCGTTCTTGCCGTCGTGGACGACCAGCAGGACGCTTTTCTTGGCCTGGATGGTGACGGCCGAATTGTCGGGCTGCGCGCCATAGATGGCGCCGCGCGGATTGAAGGCCTTGCGCGCCTGCAACACGTCCTGAACGGGCACCGGCGCGGCGCTGGCCTGGTTGCGCGCGGCCATCATCGAGGCGAAACCCTCTTCCAGGCCGGGCGTGGCGTAGGGCGGCGGCACGTCCTGGTCCTGCGGCGCGGGCTGCGACTTGGTGACGTAGACCACGCCGTCGCGAATCATCGGCACGCCCATCGACCAGGCCTGGTTGGCGAAAACAGCTTCATTATGCTTGCTGAAATCGATCGGCTTGCGCTGGAAGATATTCCAGACAACGACGGCGGCGACGAGGCAGACGGCGGTCGTCAGATAAAGGCGATAGTTCGGCTTGACGTCTTCCAGCGAGGCGCCAGACGGCGCCTGCAGGCGGGTGTTAACATCCGTCACATCGCGCTTGAACATGTCGGCCAGGGTTTCTTCGTCGAGCCCCAGCGCCTTGGCGTAGGCCTTGACGTAACCAATAGCAAAGGCGCGTGGCGGCAGCACGTCATAGGCCGCCTGCTCCAGCGCCTCGAGATAGCTCTGGCGCACGCGGGTCATTTCGGACACCAGCTCCAGCGACCAGCCGCGCGCCTCACGCGTCGAGCGCAGGATGTCGGCCAGGTCGAAGCGGTCGGGAAGATGATCGCGCGCGTAGGAATAGGTCGAAACGGCGCCGCGATAGAGGCCTTCGTAGGGCTCGTCCTCGATTACGTTGATGGTGTCGTTACTCATAGCCGTTCCGTAATCGCCCCGTTCGACAGAACCATAAGGCAGGCCAAGAATCAACCGCCGCACGTCCCTACGCGACGCTCCGGAAGCTATTTTTTCCACGGCCTGGTGAAGCTCCCGCTCTCGATTTACGTCCCGTTTCAGGTCACGCCCGCGAAGGTTGCTCTTAACGTCAACTCGGTCTAAGAGAGCCTGTTGCCCCACCGCCCCTGATTGGCTTTCGGATTGGACTTCGCGCATGCCCGCCGCCTTTGACGATTTGTGGATTGGCCAGGTTGCCTCGATCGGCGCCGGCGTGGTTTCCGAGGAAGACCTGAAGAGCTTCTGCAAGACCTATGCCCCTAGCTGGAAGCCGGAAGACGGCCTGCCCGACTCGCTGATCTTCGCCTTCTGGTCGAAGCTGGAAAGCGAAGCGGCGGCCAGTTGGCCCCAGACCAAGCGCCTGGCGGTCGACGCCCTGCGCTGGATGCGCAATCCGCCGGCGGGCGAGCTGCTGAAATGCCGCCTGACCATCATGGGCAAGGACGCGGTGGGCGACGCCAAGGGTGTGGTCATCGCCCAGCATGACGTCCTCGACGAAGCCGGACGGCTGGTCTTCTCGTGCCTGACGCGCTCGGTGTTCCAGCGCAATCCGATGGCACCGACCGAGTAACCAGCCTCACATAAGCTGTTCGGGACTACTTCTGGATCGCCGGAAAGCCGCGGCGCGAAACGTAGCCACGCTCGGTTTCCGACAGGATGCCTCCGGCATAGTAGGCCGCTGTCAGCATCCCCATTTTCCACGCCCGCATGTCGTAGTGCATGCCGAACTTGGCTTCGAAGCCGCCTTTTTCGGGACGGTCCAGCAGCTCGTAGATGTCGATGTCCTCAATCGTCACATAGGTCTGGTTCGTCAGGTAGTTCAGGGTGTTGTTCAGGCTCTTGTTGCAGTTTTCGACCAGGGTTCCGGACCAGGTGTTCTGGTACAGCGGGTCATAGATCTCACCGCAATTGACCTCGTTGAACTGGACCGGGCGCTTGTAGGTCGCCAGCTTCTGGAACAGGTTGAACGTACCCCAGTAGTTGTGCGGGTTGGTGCCCAGGCGTTCGTAGTAGTGGTACGATATGACCTCGTACCTCACCCCCTTCGACGCCATGAAGTCGAGAAAACCAAAATGGGTCGAAGTCGTGTTCAAGGTCCGGCGCAGCTTCAGGCCATTGTCGGCATTGATCTTGTCGATCGCGTCCGACGCGCCCTTCAGCACCATCGCCCAATCGTTCATCAGAGGCGTATTGAATTCGGCGGCGGTCCAGCCTTTGCCCCACAGTGACTGTCCGCTGGAATTCTTGACCAGGACATTCAACTCGTTGCCGAGCTCGTAGTCGGTGATCTCGTACTTAAAGGCATTGGCAAACGCGTAGGTGCGATCATAGCCCTGACGGTACAGGGCATTGGCATCGCCCTTCGGGTACTTGCCGTAGTCGGTGCGGTCGCCAAAGGCGAACGGAAAGATCAATAGCGGCCGCAGGACAATGCCGTGCGACCTGGCCTGCCTCTGCATCATCTGCACCATCCCCACCCGGTAGGGGTCGGTGTCGGCCGTCAGGTTGGCGTTGAAGCGATAGCGCTTGAGGCCGCGGTACTGCATCAGGTCGAAATAGGACTTGATGACGGCCTCATCGCGGCTGGCGGGGCCGACCGTCCCGATGGCCGGCTTGGCCTCGGCGACATGCGCCATCCCAACTGAACCAAGCACAAAGACAAGACACGCCAGAAGAGACGACAGTATAGACTTACGCATACAGATTACTTTATTCCGATGAAATAGACACGCGATTAAAGTTGCGTACAGCGTTCGGCCGCGCGCAGCGTTTTTCAGTTCAGCTATTTTCCTGAGGCCCACTCGACAATGCGTCGCTTTGCGATCTTGCATCGTTACAGGAATTTTATGTAATTTTAATAATCTATATGTTGAAAAAATGGCTAAATTTACAAATGAAACGCAATATATTTATGCACTGAATACACGCCTGCCAGGCGAAAATATCATTCATGATCAACCGTTTGCATATAGGAAGGCAAGGCGTATGCGGACAAACGCATATCTCATGGCCCTGATTTGGCCACAATAGCGCAACGAAAAAGGCTCCGGCGCTGCCGGAGCCTTTAACGGTATTCTTATTTTCGCGGGTTTACTGGACGGGCTGGGCAGCGGCGTTGCGCTCGATCGTCATGGCGATCAGCTTGTCCCAGGCCAGCAGCGAGTTCAGGTGCGCATAGATGTGCGTCAGGGCGCCATTGTTGCGCAGCTCGACCAGCTTGTCGCCCGACAGTTCGTTGAGGACCTTTTCGTCGACCGCGAAGTATTCGGCGATCTTTTGCGGCTCACCGGGGGTACCATCCGGATTTTGCGGACGGTACAGGGTTTCGCGCGGCGACAGCAGGTTCAGTTCACGCAGCAGGCCGACGAAGCTTTCGGTGCGGCGGCGCTCGGTTTCGAAGTCGGTGCAGAACTGCATGGCGTTTTCGACGAAGGGTGTGGCCTTGCCGTTTTCGAAGAAGGGCACGTCCGGATTGGAACGCGACACCATCGGCGCGTTGGTATCGACGCACAGGATCATGCGCTCTTCGCGCTCATCATTGGCGAAGACGAACGGATAGCGCCTCGCGAAGGCCGGCAGGTAGGCGTCGGGCTTGAAGACGCCATCGGCCGAAACGAAGACGTTCTGCCCGGCCGACAGGCCCATGGCCGCCACCGGCATATAGTTTTCGCCGATGAAGACGATCGGGTAGCTCAGCGACGCGGCCGGGAATTCGGCGACCGTCAGCGGAACGACGTTGGTTTCGGCGACGAAGGCGTGCGGCGTCGCCGTCGCGCTGATGCCCATGGTGCCGTGCGTGTCCGGGCTGAGCGGCTCCGGGTTCTGGTAGAAGAGGACGTTTCCAGTCAGCGTTGCGTCGTTGTTCTGTTCTTGTGCCATGGTACTTCGAGAGGAGTTAGAAAAAACGAGCCTCGCTTCTACCGCAAGCATCTGACGTGGGCAAGTCACGTAACGGAATTAGCGAGAGACTCTGTGCAGCTTCGCGCAAACGTGAGCCTCGCTCTTAAAAACTGTAGTTCACTCCCACCCGCAAACTCCGGCCCGCGCCCACGACGATGTCCTTGGTCGCCGAAGTCGCCTCGCGGATTTCCGCATCGGTGGCATTGCGCAGTTCCGCGAACAGGCTGAGGCCCGGCTTGATCCGGTAAGACGTGAACAGGTTGACCATGGTGTAGCCTTCGGTCGGCGTCTCCAGCTCCGCCAGCCGGTCGTCGCGTGCGTCGACAGCGCGAACCTCGACGTGGCTACGCCAGGCGTCGCCGGCGCTTTCCAACCGCGCCGTCAGCGACTGCGGCGGGATACGCGCGATCGGGCCCAGGTCGGACGATCCACGTACGTAGTCGTAGGCCAGGTTCAGGCTGACCGTCTGCCTGCGCCACGCAAACAGGCGCGTATCGGCCTCCAGTTCCACGCCCCAGATATCGGCGTCGGTCTGAACGTACTGGAAGACCGGCATGCCGTCCTCTTCCGCGCCGGTCGGCCTGAGGTCGATGAAGTTGTCGAAGCGGCTGGCATAGATATGCGCGTCGACCTGGAAGCGGTTATGCTCGTCGACCATCAGGTGGCCAGTGAATTCCAGCGACTGCCCGACCTCGGTATCGAAATCCGGATTGCCCACGACAAACTGCGCCGTGGCGATGTGCGGCCCGTCCGCCAGCAGTTCGGCGTCCGACGGCGCCCGCTCCGACCGCGTCAGGCTGACGCCAGCAAAGGCGTGGTGCGACGGCCGGTAAAAGGCCCCCAGCGACGCGGACAGCGTGTCGAAATCGCGCGAGAAATCATTCGAGGTCAGTTCGGTGCGGTCGATACGCGCGCCGCCCTCGACGCCCCAGTTGCCGCTGTCGTAACGATACTGCGTAAAAATGCCGGTCTGGCGGGTCTCGGTCGACGGTACGAAAGCTTCGTCGCCGATGGCTTCGAAATTGCGGTCGAGCCCCGTAATACCAACCGTGCCGCTGACCTTGCCCATGCCGTCGCGCACCAGGGTGAGGCGATATTCACCGCCGTCCGACAGGAAGCGCGTGCCCGTCTCCTCGCCCTCGAATTCGGTGTGCTGATAGTCGCTGTATCCGGCGTCGAACGTCAGGCGATTGAAGCCGGCCAGGGCGAGCTTGATGTCCGAGCGGAAATCATAGCGCGTCTGCTCGAGGCCGATCGAGACCGGGCCCTCTTCCTCATGCTCCTCTTCCTCGCCCTCTTCGTGTTCATGTTCGTGCGAATGGCCGGGGACGCCGTAATGGGTATCGGTCTGCTTGACGCTTAAGCCCGCAAAGCCAAAATCACCGATCCACGACACCCCGGCGCCATAGCTTTCCAGGTCGGTCGCCGAATTTTCCTGGACACGGCGCGTATCCGGTTCCTCGCCTTCCAGGTTGGTCAGGTAGCGCGACTCCGGGCCGACGGGCGTGTCGTAATCCTCACTCTGGCGTTTCGCATAGTCAAAGGCGAAGACCAGAGGCCCCTTGCCGACCTTGCCGCCCAGGCCCAATTGCCGGCCGTCATCGACACTCGACGCCTGGGCCGTCACCCGGCCTTCGAAACCATTGGCCGCGGGCGTTGTCGGGATGCGGTCGTCGATGATGTTGACGATGCCGCCGATGGCGTTGCCGCCATAGATCAGGGCCGATGGGCCGCGCAGGACCTCGATGCGGCGCGCCTCCAGGGGCTCGGTCGCGACCGCGTGGTCGGGCGACAGCGCCGAGGCATCGACCGCGCCCATGCCGTTGTTCAGCACCAGGACGCGAAAGCCTTCCAGGCCACGGATGACCGGACGGCTGGCGCCCGGCGCGAAGCTGGTCGAGCGGATGCCCGGCAGGTAGGCCAGCATGTCGCCCAGGCCCTGCGCCGGCTTTTCAGCGATCTCGGCGCGGCTCAGGACATCGACGCTGGACATGACCGCGTCCTTTTGGACCGCGTAGCCGCGGCCGGTGATGACCACCTCCTCGCCGCCCGCGGCCGTGTTTGACGTCTGAGCCGCAGCCATCGCCGGACACGCGGCAAGCACGGCGGACAATGCAATGATGGAGGCGGAGGCGGACGGGTGTGGCATGACAAAAACCCCTGACGGACAAGTGATGGCGGTTTGTTATGTAATAATATAACGCCCGTCAAGCCCTTCTGATATATTATTACACTTAAGAGGTAAAACCCTGCTGTTGCGAAAAGCGATGACGCGTCTTACCTTGGAGGCATGAGTCACGCCTGCGCCCACCACGACCACGATCATCACCGCCCAGCCGACACGCCCGCGCGGCTGGCGGAAGCGGAGGCTCTGTGCGCCGACGCCGGCGAGCGCATGACCTCGGCGCGTCTGCGCACCTATGAGCTGGTCCTCGACGCCGGCGGGCCGATCAAGGCCTATGACGTCATTGACCGCTTCCATCCGGACGGCGCGGCCAAGCCGCCGACCGTCTATCGCGCGCTCAGCTTCCTTGAGCAGATGGGGCTGATCCACCGCATTGAAAGCCTGAACGCCTTCGTTGCCTGCGGCGCGCATGATCACAAGCATACGGCCGGCTTCCTGCTATGCGACTGCTGCGGACGCAGCGTCGAGATCGCCATACCGAACGTGGCGGACATCGAAGCCAGCGCAGGGGCGACCGGTTTCAAGGTTTCGCATATCACTATGGAGGCGCGTGGCCTGTGCCAGGCGTGCAGCCAGGAGTAAGGGCAGCCATGAACAGGCGTGCAGCGGCGATTAGCCGCACTGCCTTCGCATCTGCGGAAATCGCTTGCATGTGATCACGGTTAATTTAGACATCGTTGCCACTCAGTTATTGCGTTTGTAACCGACTCGCCGATGCGTGAAACGTATCTGCCCCAGCGCGCGATCTGCCCCCAAATGCCTGCTCCGAATTCAACGACCGCCGCGACGCTCCAGATGATCGACCCGGCGTCGCTGCGCCATATCCTGGAGCAGCACGCGCTCTTCAAGGCGAATCGTCCCGGCGGACGGATCGCCAATCTATCCTATATCGACCTGACCGAAATGAAGCTGGAGGGCGTCGATCTCAGCGACGCCAACCTGACCGGCGCGCGCCTCTACGGCGCCAGTTTGCGCGACTCCATCTTTCTGCGCGCCAACATGTTCGGCTGCGACCTGCGCAATGCCGACCTGCGCTTCGCCCGCCTGGACCGCGCCGACCTGCGCGGCGCCTGCCTGCGCGGCGCCAACCTGTCAGCCGCCTCGCTCATCGGCGCGGACCTGCGCGAAGGCCAGATCGCCTTCAAGGACGACAAGCAGGGCCTGCGCCTCATGAAGCACGAAAAGCGCCCGGGTGAGCTCGACTACGCCATCCTTTCCGGCGCCGACCTGTCGGGCGCCCGCATGAACGGCGCCCTGGCGGTCTCGACCGACTTCAGCGACGCCAACCTGTCGGGTGCGGTCATGAGCCAGGCCAAGCTGCGCAAGGCCAATCTCAACGGCGCCATGATCAACGGCGCGGACCTGTCCGGCGCCGATGTGACTGGCGCGACTATGCGCGGCGCCATCATGGTCGATACGACGACCAGTGGCTGCAATCTCAAGGAAGCCGACACGGCGGACATGCTGGAAGCGCCGATCGCCGTCTTCATCGACGACCAGCCCCTTGATCAACTCCTGTCCGAGCACGAGCAATGGGTGAAGACCGGCGGCGCATCGGGCGCGCGCCACAGCTTCGCCAGGGTCGATTTCCGTCTGGTGCACACAATGAATGGCCGCTGCCTGTCGACGCTCGATGCCTCCGACGCCGTCTTCTTCGGCATGGACCTGAGCGGCATCGAGCTTCAGGGCGCCAATCTCGTCAATGCCGACCTCAGGCGTTGCAATCTAAGAGGCGCGGACCTGCGCGGCGCGCGGCTGCAGGGCGCCAAGCTGAACAATGCCTGCCTCGAAGGCGCCAATCTCGGCCCGCTCGACCTCGGCGGTGGCCGGCTGATCCGCAGCGACCTGACGGGCGCGAACCTGTGTCACGCGGATCTCAGCCGCGCGGACCTGACGCGCGCGCGTATGATCGCGATCATCAATGACTATATGCGCGACAAGGGCACCAACTACACCCTCACCGAACGGGAATAGGTCTGTAGAGCGCCATTTGCGGAATGGAACTCAGCTGGTTACGGTTTGATATTTTTCGCCCGAAAGCAGACATGCCGAGAGCTAGTGGCGCGAATGCGCCGCCATGAACATCGCGACGGCTGACTGGCAATAGGCCGAAATCTCGGCGTCATTTTCCGCGCGCTCTGGATCGAAATGCACGACGGAAAGAAGGTCGGACCCTTTGAACAACGCCCCGAACAGACGTGCGGACTGCACGGGATCGGGAATAAACAGGGCTTTGCTGTCGTGCAGGCGCCGGAGCAGGCTTTCGATCTGCCCCAGGAACCTTATTGGACCCGCTTCGAAGAATAATCGCGACAGCCGGGCCTGATTAGCCTTGTCCGACGCAATCATGTCCGTCACGCTGCGTACGTCCGGACTGAGCAGGAGGCGAAGAAGGCTGTTGCCGACCGCCAGCAGTTGGTCCTCGGCCGTCCCTTCCACGCCCTCGAACAGGGACTTGGGCGCAAATGCCTGGCAGCGCGTTGCGATCGCCGCGCTGAACAAGGCCTCCTTATTCTCGAAGTGCTTGTAAATACTTAGCTTCGATATCTTGGCCTGGTTCGCGACCTTGTCCATGGTCGTCGCCTGGAAGCCCAGCTCACTGAACAGATCACAGGCAGCGTCGATGATTTTTTCAGACAGGGCAGGATCGACAGGCCGGCCGCGACGCGCAGGGCTATTTTCAGGATTTTTTTGGGGCATACTAATAATGATACTTGACAGTATCCAAATTTGGGCGCTTTACGATACTCATGAGTATCAAATACGTCACCCCATGGATCAAAGTCAATATGTCCTTTCCATCCACCCTCACAAAAAAAGCCCCGGCCCTGGCCTCCCTGGCTACGGTCATGGTCGTTCTGGCCGCTTGTCAGGCCCCGGCAAAGCCTGAAGCCAATACCCCTCCCCGCGTCCTGACCTACCGCGTCGGCACTTCGACCGAAGCCGAAACAGCCTATGCCGGCACCATCCGGTCTCGGGTCGAGCAGGCCCTGGCTTTCCGGGTCGGCGGCAAGATCATCGAACGCAAGGTCAATCTCGGCGACCGCGTATCCCCTGGGCAGGTGCTGATGCGGCTCGATCCGACGGATTACAGCGACGGCGTCGATGCCGCCACAGCAGCGGTCGCGGCCGCACGCAGCGTCGCGGTCCGGGCCAATGCCAACTATGAGCGGGTGAACAGCCTGGCCGCCAGCGGATCGACTTCGGTCGATATGATCGAACAGGCACGCGCCGCAAAGGATGGCGCCGACGCCAGCCTGAAGGCCGCCGAAGCGCAGTTGGCGACCGTCAGGAACCAACGCGGCTATACAGAGCTGCGCGCCGATGTCGCCGGCGTGATCATCGACCTGCCCGGGGAAGCCGGGCAGGTCGTGGCGGCCGGGCAGCCCGTGATGAAGATCGCGCAGGCCGGTGCGCCCGAAGCCGTCGTCGGCCTGCCGGAAGCCGGCCATGCCATTGGCGAGGCGGCGCAGATCACCGTCTTTGGCGCGAACGGCACCGTCTTTAACGGCCGCCTGCGTCAGATATCCGCCGCTGCCGATCCGTCTACCCGGCTGTTCGAGGCGCGGTATGTGCTGGACGCCAGCTTTGCCGACGCGCCGCTGGGCTCGACCGTTCAGGTCACCCCTTCCGGCGTGAAGGCGGCATCGGCATCGCTGGATGTTCCGCTGGCGGCATTGGTCGATAAGGGCAACGGCACAAAGGTCTGGGTCATCGACGCCAAGGGCAGCGTCCGCGCAAGACCGGTAAAGGTCGCGCGCTTCAATGAGGAAACCGCGACCGTGTCATCCGGCCTCGCCCAAGGGGAGGTCGTCGTGGCGGCCGGCGCGCAGTTGCTCAACGAAGGCCAGGTCGTTCATGCCATCACGGAAGGCACGCTGTGAGCTTCCCCAACCTGTCCGCACTGGCGGTGCGCGAACGCGCCGTTACCCTGTTTCTTATCCTGGCGGTCCTTGCCGCCGGCACATTCGCCTTCATAAAGCTGGGCCGGGCCGAAGACCCGCGCTTTACCGTCAAGATCATGACCGTCACCGCCGTGTGGCCTGGTGCAACCGCAAAGGAAATGGACGAAAACGTCGGCGACCTCCTCGAGAAGCGCCTGCAGGAACTGCAATATTACGACCGCGTCGAAACCACGGCACAGCCAGGCGTGCTGCAGGCCAAGGTCATCCTGAAGGACTCGACGCCGCCGTCGGCCGTACCGGAACAATTCTACCAGGTGCGCAAAAAGCTGTCCGACGAAGCCCGGAATCTCCCAAGAGGCGTCTACGGTCCCTTCTTCGACGACGAGTTCAGCGACGTCTATTTCTCGCTCTATGCCATCCAGGCGAAGGGCCTGCCGAACCGCGAACTGGTCAAACAGGCGGAAACCCTGCGCCAGCAACTGCTGCAAGTGCCGGGCGTTCAGAAGGTCAAAATCCTGGGTGAACGCCCCCAGGCGATTTTCGTCGAAATTCCGCAGGCCAAGCTGGCGACATTAGGCGTCAACGCCCAGGATATCATGGCCGCGCTGCGTGGTCGCAACGACGTCACGCCTTCGGGCTCTGTCGGTACGGTTGGCCCCCGGATACAGATCCGGCTCGATTCCGGCCTGAACTCACTGGATGACGTGCGCAGCGTGACGCTCAGCGTCCGTGGCCAGTTGCTGCGCATCGGTGACATTGCCGAGGTCCGCCGTGGCTACGAAGACCCGGCAACTTACGAAATCAACCATGCCGGCAAGCCGGCTGTCGTCCTCGGCGTCGTCATGGCGCCGCGCTATAACGGCCTGACGCTCGGCAAGGCGCTCGAGAAGGAAGAGGCCGGCATGCGTGCGCAGCTTCCGCTGGGCGTCAGCTTCACCAAAATCTCCGACCAAGCCAAGGTGATCCACCACTCGGTCGATGAGTTCATGGTGAAGTTCCTCGTCGCCCTGGGCGTTGTAATGTTGGTGTCGCTGGTGGCGCTCGGCTTCCGTGTCGGCCTCGTCGTGGCCGCCGCCGTCCCCCTGACCCTGGCCATCGTTTTCGTGGTCATGCTGCTCACCGGTCGCGACTTTGACCGGATCACGCTTGGCGCGCTGATTATATCGCTGGGCCTGCTGGTCGATGACGCCATCATCGCCATCGAGATGATGGTCGTGAAGCTGGAAGAAGGCTACGATCGGATCAAGGCCGCGACCTATGCCTGGACGACGACCGCGGCGCCCATGCTGTCGGGCACGCTGGTAACGATCCTGGGCTTCATTCCGGTCGGCTTTGCCCAGTCCTCGGCCGGGGAGTATGCCGGCAACATCTTCTGGGTCGTGGGTTTTGCCCTGATCGCGTCGTGGGTCGTCGCGGTTACCTTCACACCCTATTTGGGCGTGGTCATGCTGCCCGACATCAAGCCGAAACCCGGCCATCATTCGATGTACGACAGCAAGGGCTATACGGCCTTCCGCAAGCTGGTCCGGCTCACGGTCGACCATCGCATCCTGACGATCGCCATTACGGTCGGCCTGTTCCTTCTGTCCGGCGCCGGAATGATGGTGGTGAAGAAGCAGTTCTTTCCCAATTCTGACCGGACCGAGCTGACCGTCGAGGTCAAGATGCCCGTCGGCAGCGCGTTCGAGGCCACCAAGGCCGTGACGGCGCGCATCGAAGCCGATGTCATGAAGCAGCCCGAGGCAACCGATGTGTCCGCCTATCTGGGACGTGGCGCGCCGCGCTTCTTCTTCTCGCTGAACCCGGAACTGCCCAATCCGGCCTACGCCCAGGTCGTCATCCAGACGAAGGACGTCGAAGCGCGCGCCAGGCTGAAGGCACGCCTACAGCAATGGACGAAGGACGGCCGCTATCCGCAAGCCCGCGTCCGGGTGACGCAGTTCCTGTTCGGTCCGCCCGTGCCCTACCCTGTGCTCTTCCGCGTCATCGGTCCGGATGAAGCCGGCATCATGAAGGTCGCCGAAGAGGTCCGCGCCGTCCTTGAACACAATCCCAATGTCATCAACCCGCATCTCGACTGGGGCGAAAAGACGCCGATCATGCGTTATGTCATCGATGATGCACGTCTGGCTCAGCTCAACCTGACCCGCCAGGCCGTGGATTTCCAGCTGCAAGGGCTCGTTTCGGGTGCTCCGGCAACCCAGATGCGCGAGGGGACACGCACGGTCGATGTCGTCCTGAAAACACCAGCCGGCGAACGTCGCTCACCTTCCGACCTGGCCGGCATGACGGTCGTCAATACGCTCGGTCAGGCGATCCCCTTGAGCGCCGTCGTGCATCAGGTCCCCGATACCGAAGGCCAGCAGATCAAGCGCTATGACCGCGACCTGTTCGTCAGCGTCCAGGGCGATGTCCGGGAAGGCCTGCAACCGCCCGACGTCACGGCGGAGCTGTTGCCCAAGCTTAAGGCCATCAAGGCCAGCCTGCCTGCGGGCTATCGGATAGAGACCGGCGGCGCCGTCGAAGAAAGCGCCAAGGCCAATGTCGCCCTGGTCGCCGTCGTCCCGGTGATGATTCTCCTGACGCTTGTCGTCCTGATGATCCAGGTCCGGACCTTCTCGACCATGTGGATGGTGTTCGCGACCGCTCCGCTCGGTCTGGTTGGCGCCGTTCCCACCATGCTTCTGTTCAACCAGCCCTTTGGCTTCAACGCCATCCTGGCCCTGGTCGGACTGTCCGGCATCCTGATGCGCAACACCCTGATCCTGGTACAGCAGATCAGCGACAACAAAGCGCACGGCGCGTCGGACTATGAGGCGATCATCGAGGCCACCGTCCGCCGGGCGCGTCCGGTCATACTGACGGCGGCGGCGGCGATGCTGGCCTTCATTCCCCTGACCCATTCGGTCTTCTGGGGGGCCCTGGCCTTCGTCCTGATCGGCGGCGTCGGTGTCGGCACTGTCCTCACCCTGGTCTTCCTGCCGGCGCTCTATTCGTTCTGGTTCAATGTCCGCAAGCCACAAAGCGAGACGACACATGCGTAAACTGCTTATGCTCCTTCCCATGCTGGGCGCAATGAGCGCCTGTTCGACGCCCACGGCCAACCTACCCTTGGCGCCTGCGCCGGTGGCATGGCCGGCGCCGGTCGCTGCCCACGCCAATACCGCATGGTGGACCGGGGGCAGCGACGCAACGCTTATGAACCTGCTGGCGACGGCCGATCAAAATAGCCACGAGATCAGGATCGCCACGGCGCGTCTTCGCGAGGCCCGCGCCGCCCATGTTGCGGCACGGTCGTTCCTGTTTCCTGACATTGCCGCTGCCGGGGTAGCGCAACGTGGCGACATCGGCCTGACCTACGGCAACCGGACGATCAACATCGCCCAAGGCCAACTCAACGCCAGCTACGATCTCGATCTCTTCGGCGGCCTGAAAGCCCGCTCAAAAGCCGCCAGGGCAAACGCCACCACCGCCGAAGCGTCGCTTGCCGACGTCAAGGGCGCGGTCCGGCTGGAGATCATTGCCGCCTATATCGGCCTGCGCCAGAGCCAGCAGAGCCTGGCGAGTCTTCAAACTACGGCGTCCTCCGCCCATGCCGTTTCCGCGAGTCTGCGCGAGCAGTGGCAGAAGGGGCTGATCACCGAAGGCCAATGGCGGGCAGCCGACAGCGACGCCAGAGCCGCCGACGCAGGTGTCAGCCGGCTGACCGATGCCCGCGAACAGTATCTGAATGTCCTCAGCATCCTGACCGGCGACGACGAGATGGCTTTGCGTGCGTCACTGGAGACACCCGGAGAGATTCCGGACTTCGAGCCATCCGAAGCCGCGGCGGCCCCCCTGGCCATCCTGCGCGATCGACCGGATATGCGAATGGCGGAATCGAACCTCACCGCCGCACGGGCCGCGACGCGTTCCGCCCAGGCAGCCTTGTTCCCCAATCTGTCGATCGGGGCGTTTCTCGGCAGCCAAGACACCAGCGTCGGGCCGACGGCGGATGTCTGGAACACGGCCGCTACCGTCTATATGCCCCTGCTGAATTTTGGCCGGGTGAAAGGCCAGATCGATGCTGCCTCGGCCCGCGAGGTTCAGGCCTATGAAGCCTATCGGCTCGCCGCCATCGCAGTGCTTGCGGATGTGCGGACAAAATGGGTCGCGGCCGAACAGGCGGACTATCGCGCGCAACTGGCGACGGCCGACATGCAGGCATCCGCCCGCCGCCATGCCGAGGCGGACCGTCAACATACGGCAGGACTGATACCGAAAATCGCGTTGCTTGCGTCCACCATCCAGCTTGAGGCCTCGCGTCGCGCACTGATCGATGCCGAGGCAGACCGTTCGATGGCGGCCGCCGCGCTCTACAGGGCGCAAGGGCTCTGATCTCCTTCCCTCACAACCGACAATCCAAGGAATATGTCATGTCCAACGACAAAGTTATCGTCATAACGGGCGCCTCCTCAGGCATCGGCGAGGCAACAGCCCGCCTCCTGGCCCAAAAGGGGTTCCGGGTATTTGCCGGCGCCCGCCGCGCGCCGTCCGCGCCTTTGGTGCCCAACCTGGAATTTGGGCGGCTGGACGTCACTGACGAGGCTTCGGTCACAGCCTTTATCGACTGGGTGCTGTCCGAAGCCGGCAAGATCGACGTACTGATCAATAATGCCGGTGTTTCCCTGGTGGGCCCTGTCGAAAAAACATCGATCGAAGAGGCCAAGGCCTTGTTCGATACTAACGTCTTCGGGCCTTTGCGGATGATGCGCGCCGTCCTGCCTTCCATGCGCCAAGCCAGGCAGGGGCTGATCATCAACCTCAGCTCCGTCCTGGGATTTTTGCCCGCGCCATTCATGGGCCTTTATGCCAGCAGCAAACATGCGTTGGAAGGCATGTCGGAATCGCTTGACCATGAGGTTCGTGAATTCAATGTCCGGGTCGTCCTGCTCGAGCCGTCCTTTACCAACACGAACCTGGACACGAACTCGGCGCACGTGAGCGAGGCGTTCGGGATCTATGCCGGCCAGGTCGATGCGACGACAAAGGCGGTCGTCGCCCAGATCAAGTCGGCGCCACAACCCATATCGATTGCGAGAAAAATCCTTTCGGTGATCAACGGGCCTTATCGCCTGCGCCAGCCAGCGGATGGCCAGGCCAAACTGCTGAGCATCCTGCGCAGGTTCATGCCCGCCAGCGCCATCGACAGCAGCCTGCGGAAAAGTTTTGGCTTCAAGAGCTGACGGCCACGCTTGCGCTTGCGTCCGCATCGGTGGCAAAATCAATTGTCATACAACAACAGGTCCGGCTCTGCGGCCGTATTCCATAAAGGGTGAAACGTGGGCGGTTTGAAGAGTGGATTTCTGATGCTGGCGCTGATGACCGGTGCTGTTGCGCCCCAGGCCTTTGCGGCCACGGCAAGCGATGTTTCCGCGGCATCCGTCCGCGAACGCACGAATATCGACAAGGGCTGGCGATTTGCCTACGGCCATGCCGACGATGCCCAGAAGGATATGCAATACGGCCTCAGGCCATTCTTCTTTGCTAAGGCCGGTTACGGCGACGGCCCCGCCAATGTCGATTTTAGCGATGTCGCCTGGCGTAAGGTCGACTTGCCGCACGACTGGGCGGTCGAGCTGCCTTTCGATCCGCGTGGCAACACCAACCACGGCTCTAAGGCGATTGGCCATCCGTTTCCCGAAAACAGCGTCGGCTGGTACCGCAAGGACCTGGACATTCCCGCCGCCGACAAGGGGCGTCGCATTTCTCTTGAATTCGACGGCGTTTATCGCAACAGCGCCGTCTGGGTGAACGGCCACTATATCGGCACCGAACCGAGCGGTTATTCCGGTTTCGGCTACGATATTACCGACTACATCAATTTCGGCGGCCGCAACGTCATCTCCGTCCGGGTTGATGCGACGGTGGAGGAAGGCTGGTTCTACGAAGGCGCCGGCATCTACCGCCATGTCTGGCTGACCAAGACGGACCCGCTGCACGTGGCGAAATGGGGCACCTTCGTCAAACCTGTGGTCGAAGGCGATGCGGCGAAAATCGACGTCGCCGTGACGGTGGTGAACGATGGCAAGAGCGACCAGGCCTTTGCCATAAAACAGGAAGTCCTGGACGCAGACGGCAAGATTGTCACCGTTACAGAAACGGCAGGGCTGACGGCCGAAGCCGTCTCATCGCGCGATTTTGCCACCAGCCTCCGCCTCGACCGCGCGCGGCTGTGGTCGCTGGAAGATCCTTATCTCTACCGGCTCCGGACGACGATCCGGCGCGGAACCGAAATTGCCGACATCTATGAGACCCGGTTCGGGGTGCGCACCATCACCTGGGACGCCGACAAGGGCTTTTTCCTGAACGGCAAGAACATCAAGCTCCAAGGAACCAACAACCACCAGGATCATGCCGGCGTCGGCACGGCCATTCCGGACGGATTGCAGACCTGGCGCCTCAAGCAACTGAAGTCCTTTGGCGTGAATGCCTATCGCGCCTCCCACAACCCACCGACGCCCGAGCTTCTCGATGACGCGGATGAACTGGGAATTCTTGTCATCGACGAGCACCGGATGATGGGCACGTCGCCGGAGATCCGGGGGCAGCTCGAACGCATGGTCAGGCGCGACCGCAACCATCCCAGTGTCATACTCTGGTCGGTCGGCAATGAGGAATGGGCCCTCGAAGGCAACGAGTTGGGGACGCGGCTGGCAATCGAGATGCACGACATCGTCAAGCGCATGGATCCCACGCGCCGCACGTCGGTCGCGGCCAGTTCATCCGGCAGGGGCACGTCCGTCGGCGCGGACGTCATCGGGTTCAACTATGGCGCCCAGCATGATGTCGACGGTTTCCACGCCGCCCATCCGGACAAGCCGGCGGCCATGACGGAAGAAGGCTCGACCCTGACGACGCGTGGCATCTATTTCGATGACAGGGCCAAATCACACCTCAACGCCTATGACCGTCAAGGCCGCCCCGGCAACTCGCTGAGCATCGAGGAAGGCTGGAGACGTGTTCAGGAGCGGCCGTGGATGTCCGGCATGTTCATCTGGACTGGGTTCGACTATCGCGGCGAGACGACGCCTTTCGGCTGGCCGGCCATCTCCTCGCAGTTCGGCATGATCGACACGACCGGCGCCTTCAAGGACACGGCCTATTACCTGAAAGCGGTCTGGATGAAGGAGCCCAGCGTTCACATCCTTCCGCACTGGAACTGGCAGGGACGCGAAGGCCAGCCGATAGATGTGCGGGTCTACAGCAATGGTAACGAGGTCGAGCTGTTCCAGGACGGACGGTCCCTGGGACGCAAGCCGATGGTCAAGGACTCGCATCTCAAATGGGACGTGCCGTACAAACCGGGCAAGCTTACGGCCAAATCCTATCTCAACGGAAAGCTGGTCGCGTCCACGGACATGGCAACAACGGGTGAGCCCGTGCGTGTGACGCTGACGCCTGACAAGACAGCGCTCGTCGCGGACGGTACTGACGTTTCGGTCGTATGGGTCAATGTGGCGGACAAGGCGGGGCGCATCGTTCCGACCGCCGGCGATCTGGTGCGCTTCGAGACGACCGGCCCGATCCGCATCATCGGCGTCGGCAACGGCGATCCGGGCAGCCACGAAGCGGACAGGCCCGCACCCAGGGATCGCTTCTATGGCGTGTCCAACTGGCGGTCACTGGCAATCTCCAACCTCGAGGGCGGCGACGCGACATCGAGTTCGGCCGACACTTCCACGTGGCGCGATCCGACGCAGTGGCTGCCGCCCGAGCAGCAGCCGCCACTGACCAAGGGTCTCGTTCTCAGGGGTCAGTTCGCACGGCCACCATCTGCTCCCGGCGATGTCGCGACCCTGTTCATCGACAGCCTGGGCGCCGAACAGAAGGTCTATGTCAACGGTACGCAGGTTACGCCCCGCGCGGTTGACGGCGCTCTGGTCATTGATCTGGACTCCGCGCAGTTACGGGACACCAACAGCCTGACCTACGTCACGCCGACGCCAGAGGGCGGTGTCCAGGCCATGTTCGACCGTTCCGTCTCCGCGACGAAATGGGGCACGCTGCGCATGACGACGCCTGCGGCGCCCTGGCAACGCCGTGTCTTCAACGGCTGGGCGCAGATTATAATCCAGTCGACCGGCGAACCCGGGACGGCGACTCTGAAAGCAACGTCACATGGCCTCAAAGCCGCATCGGCGGAGTTCCGGCTAAAGTAGTCTTCAGGCCAGCATCGACTGCTGGGCGGCGATACCCGCCATCGCGCCCTGCCACGATGCCGTCGTGACCGAGGGTATGAGCGGGTTGGAGAGGTCGCCGGCGGCGTAGATGCCGGGCATGCTGGTTTCGCGGCGCTCGTCGACCTTGAGGACGATGCCCAAGGGCGTATCGACCGTGGCGAGACCCAAGGCTTCATGCAGGCTTGCGGATGGCTTGTTGCGCGGATGTGCGAACAGGATGTCGACTTCGACATCGGGTCCGATATCTAGTTTAACAGTGGCATTATGGCTTCCACGACGGACGATTTCGGTGATCCGGCCATCGACGACAGGTGTGTTGCGGCGCGCCAGATCGGCCCGGATATCTGGCGAAATGTCGCGACCATCGGCGAAGACCGTCAACCGTTCGGTCCAATCGTGGAACAGCCTGACCTGATTGTGCGACTGAGGGCCTGACCAGACGAGGCCCCAATGCTGACCGGCGACTTCAAAGCCGTCGCAATAGGGACAGGGGATGACGGACGTGCCCCATCCTTCGGCAAAGCCCGGCACGTCAGGCATTTGATCGACGACGCCATAGCTTAGGATCAGGCGACGCGCCTTCAGGGTAACACCATCGCCAGTGAGGACGGAGAAGTCGTCGATGGCGCCCGAAATGCTGTCGGCCCGCGCATTGACCAGGCTGATCGCGGGATAGCGCGCCAGTTGCCTTCTCGCCTCCGCCAGGATGTCGAGTGGTGGTTTGTGATCGTGGCCGAGCATGCCGTGCGAGCGGCCTGCAAAGCGATTGCGCGGTAAACCAGTATCGAGGACGGTGACTTTGCGCCGCGCTCGCCCGAGCTGTAAGGCGGCGGCAAGACCGGCAAAGCTGCCGCCAATAATGATGACATCATCCATGGTCATAAGCTCCGTTCAGGACACCGCTCTCAACCCAGACTGCGGTGTGAACCGTTGCGGCCTAGGTTGAGCCGCTGATAGTCGTGCATTTTAGAAACTAATGGGTATCGTAATTCACATATATGGATACTGTCAAGTACCGCTATTTGCTTAAGCAAAAAAATCTAGCCTTCCCTCGGCCGGATAGTCAAAATCAGCCGGGAAGCGACAGAAACCCTTTGGAAAATGTGGTTCAGGAGCTGGTACGCGCCATTTGCCGAAATGGAATTGAGTAGTGGCAGTTTGTCGAATCCAGCCGAGAAGATGGCGTAACCGGCCGGCATTAGCCAGGGCTTGCGCTCGATGTGAAAACGCCAGTATCGCCTTAGGGCCAAGCCGACATAGAAACCGCTTAAACTTGCAGGCAATAGCTCTTAGGCGATACCCGCCATTCGCGTCTTCGCCTCCTGCCTGTCGCGGTATTCGCCAAGGAATTTGGCCACGCGGCCAATGGCTTCGCGCAGGTCGGATTCGTGCGGCAGGAAGACGATCCGGAAGTGGTCCGGGGACGGCCAGTTGAACCCCGTGCCCTGGACCAGCATCACGCGCGTGGCCTCAAGCAGTTCCAGGAAAAACTGGCGATCGTCCCGGATCGGATAGATTTCGGGATCGAGCCGCGGGAACATGTACAGCGCGGCCTGCGGCTTGACGCAGGTGACACCCGGAATGGCGGTGATCAGTTCATAGGCCAGGTCACGCTGCTGACGCAGGCGCCCGCCTTCCGCCACCAGGTCGTTGATGCTCTGATAGCCGCCCAGCGCCGTCTGGATCGCCCATTGGCCGGGCACGTTGGCGCACAGCTTCATATTGGCCAGCATGTCCAGGCCTTCGATATAGTCGCGCGCCGAGGCCTTGTCGCCCGACACGACCATCCAGCCCGCGCGATAGCCGCAGGCGCGATAGCTTTTCGACAGCGAATTGAACGTCAGGGTGACGACGTCCGTCGACAGACTGGCCAGGGCGGTATGCCTGACGTCGTCATAAAGGACCTTGTCGTAGACTTCGTCGGCCAGGAGGACCAGGCCGTGCTCACGGGCAATGGCGACCAGTTCCCGCAACACGTGGTCCGGATAGACGGCGCCGGTCGGATTGTTGGGATTGATGACCACGATGCCCTTAGTGCGCGGCGTGATCCTGGCGCGAATATCGTCGAGGTCCGGGATCCAGCCCTTGCTTTCATCGCACAGGTAATGGACCGGCCGCCCGCCCGACAGGCTGGCCACAGCCGTCCACAAGGGATAGTCGGGCGCGGGCAGCAGCAGTTCATCGCCGTCGTCCAGCAGCGCATTGGTCGCCATCGCGATCAGGTCCGACGCGCCATTGCCGAGATAGATGTCTTCCAGGGTCACGCCCTGCACCCCCTGCGACTGGGTATAGTGCATGATGGCCTTGCGCGCCGCGAAGATGCCCTTGCTGTCGGAATAGCCGGCGGAGTTGGGCAGGTTGCGGATCATGTCCAGCTGGACTTCCTCGGGCGCATCGAAACCGAAGGCCGCCAGGTTGCCGATGTTCAGCTTGATCAGCTTCTGGCCCTCGTCCTCCATCTGCTTGGCCCGCGCCATGATGGGACCACGAATGTCGTAGAGGACGTGCGCGAGCTTGGTGGATTTGCTTATGGCTTTCATCGGGAACCGTACTGTGACATCGCGCCTTGCGGGGGGACATGGCCATTTAATGATAGACACGCCAAAGTCAACCAAGGCGATCAACGACCAAGGGGCTGTCTATAGCCACCGGCGCAGTTTGAACCACCACAGGAGGCCACCGGCGATGGCGACCATGATCCCCACCACGATCCAGAAGGCCGGCGGACTGTGCAGCCCCGGCATGGCGTCAAAGTTCATCCCATAGATCGAGGCAATCAGGGTCAGGGGCAGGAAGATCACCGAGGTGATCGAGATCAGCCGGACGATATTGTTCTGTTCCAGGTTGATGAAGCCCAGCGCTGCGTCGAGCAGGAAGGTGATATTGCCGGTGACGTAGGTGGCGTGGTCGCTCAAGGACACCAGGTCCTGGGCCATGGTGCGCAGGCGCTCGTCGTATTCCCGGTCCTCGTCGCCCTTCAGCCCGGTGACGCCGCGCTCAAGGCCCGCGGCGAAGACGCTCAACCGGGTCAGCGAGAGGAGCGAATCGCGGATGCGCGCGATATCGTTCTGCAGGCCACCCAGCTCGTTCAGCACATGCTCAAGCCGCTTGGTGCGCCGCGTCTGGAAAATGGTCCGCGACAGCGCGTCGACATCGTCCGATGTCTTTTCGATCAGGTCGGCGGTCCGGTCGATCAGGACGTCGAGCAGGCCCAGGAAGACCTCCGTACTGCTCATGCAGATATGGGGCTGGCGTTCGATCTGGTCGCCGAACAGGCGGAAGGAGGTCGGCTGGATATAGCGGATGGTGATCAGCCGGTCCTTCGACAGCACAAAGGTGACGGGTCCGGATTGCAGGTGATCGAGGCCGCCGTAAAAGGCGACCTGGGCCGTCATGAAGGCTGCGCCATTGTCGAGATACAGGCGGCTCGACGACTCGATCTCGACCATATCCTCCTGCGTCGGCAGGGCCAGGCCAAGGTGCGCCTCCAGCGCCAGTTCCTCGTCGCGCGTTGGCTCAAGCAGGTCGAGCCAGACGGCGGCGTCATCCACATCGCCGGCCTCTCCCATCGTTTCGGTCACCTGGCTGACGACCGGCGGCTCATTGCGGCTGAACGGCCGTTTGGCGCGGGACGGGGTCTCACAGATCCGCTTGTAGATGGTCAGCATGCGCAGCATTACCCCAAAGACAAAAGCCCGGCGCGAGAGGCTCGCACCGGGCTCCTGAAAAAATCCTTATCGCAGCCGCTTACTGGTTGGCAAGCTGCTGACGGGCTGGTGCCTTGACGCGATGATCGACGTCGCGGCTGGCGACACGGGCCTGCTCGACATTGGCGTCGAGACGAGCGACCAGTTCCTTGGCGGCAGTGCCCGAAGCGTGGGCCGCAACGGTCACCGGCTTGGCCTTGTCGACGTGGGTCGCGGCAAGCGCCGCCTTCAGTTCGTCCGCATCGGCAGCGACGGTCAGCTGACCCGCATTGAGTTCGTCGGCAACGGTCTTCGGCGCGGCGTGGGCCTTCGACTGGCCCTTGGCTTCGTTATAGATGAAGCCGTAGGTGGTATAGATGGTGGTGCCAAGGTCGTTCAGCGGGCCGTACCATACCTTGACCTTGCTCCAGTCGCCCTTTTCCGACACGTCGAGGACGTTGACGTCCTTTTCGACCTGGCCACGGCGGCCATTGATCGGCGACCAGTTGGCGTGGGTAATTTGAATGTAGCGATCCGTGACGATCTGCGAGACGACGGCGACGTGACCGACGCGCATCTTGCCTTGCGGCTTGAAGACGAGGACCGCGCCCGGCTTCGGCGCCTGGCCTTCCTCGTACTTGCCGGTCGCCTTTTCCCACCAGGTCCAGGCGTCACCGAAAATCTGGATACCCGTGAACTGACGGGCGAACTGCACACACTGAAGATAAGGGCTTGCGGGCTTTTTCTTGGCCTTTACGGCAGCGACTTTGGTCGTCTTCTTGGGGGCGGCCTGCGCTTCAATCGCGCCGGTGGCACACAGGGTTGATACGGCGAAAATCAGAGCCGAAAGGATTTTCCGCATGCACTTGTACTCCGTCACTGTTAGTCCGAGTGACTTAGGTACAACACAAAAATTAAATTTCAAGAAATTTTCGCGTGAGCGGCGTAAATAAATTAACCGAATTACGCCGCTTCCGGGGTGGGTTTGTTAACCAATTGCTCGCCCCACCGGCGAACGACGCGGCGGAAGGGAAGCTCGACCAGATGGTGCGCCAGCATGGACAGCGGCACCAGGGCGACGAGGCCCGTTAACCACCACATAAAGGGAAGAGGCGAGCCGTTCAAGCCTAAAACCATATCCGCCCCCTTCAGATAGACCCACTTCCACGGCACGTAGATCATGTAGGTCGCGAACGAGATTTCGCCGAGATAGACGAGCGGCTTTGACGACAGGACACCCTTGTCTCCGAGACCACCCATCGCCAGCAGGCCGAGGCCCAGCGCGATGACGGTCAACCAATCGGGCGCGCCCAGCTGGGCGGCCACGAGCGCCCCCCCGATGCCGGCGACAGCGCCGATGCGCGCGGCCCAGGGAGAGGCGACCAGGCCCGACCGCCAGGCGAGATAAAGGGCCGAACCGAACAGGAAGGTCGGGACGATTCGCAGGGCGCCCCAATGGAAGGTCGCCTTGGTCAGCGCGAAACCGGCAATGGTCTGGAAGGCGATATTGAGCGCGACCAGAAAGGCCACGGCCAGTCCGACCGCCAGCATGGGGCGACTGCGCAGCGGCCAGGCCAGCGCGGCGACGGCCGGGAAGCTCAGATAAGCAAACCATTCGGCCGAAATCGACCAGGATGGGTGATTGAACGACGCCGTCGGCGCCAGGCCCCAGGCCTGAGTCAGGGTCAGGTGCGCGGGCAGTGCCGCCCAGTTGGCGGCATTGCCGTCGAGCGTGATGCCCTTGATGGCGGCGGCCGTGACGAGCAGCAGGGTAAAGCCGAGCGTGGCGATGTGAAGCGGATAGACTCGCGCTAGGCGATGGACAACGAACTTGCCGTAATCGAAGCGGCCTTCGCCGAAGGCTTCGAGATAGACATAGGACAGGATAAAGCCCGACAGGATGAAGAACAGGTCGACGCCAAGATAGCCCTTGTCCAGCAAGGGGACAGCGACCGCGCCTTGCAGTTCATGGATATAGGTGTAGAGGACAACCCAAAGCGCTGCGAAAAAACGCAGGCTGGTCAATGGCTTGATCTGATCTTGCGGCATATCCCTTATCCCCGGCCTATCCCGTTTGGAGAATTCCTGGCTCGCCTTGCAGGATATATGCCGGACGGTAACATAGGATGAAGAGGCGGCGCGTAGTCCCCTCTCCCCGCTTGCGGGGTATAGCGCCAGCGAAAGTATAGCTTTCGCCAGCGATGGGTTAGGGTGAGGGGCCAACAACCGAAGCCGCACACTGTTGCATCTACAATGGCCCCTCATCTGGTCCTGCGGACCACCTTCTCCCCGTATTGCCTGCCGGCGAGGCCGGGGAGAGGGAAAAAAACCCTCCGCGAGGTATCGCGGAGGGCAAAACATTCAATTCGCGAAAGCGCTTACTTCTTCACCCAGTTGCCCGAGGCGTCCTGGTAATACTCACCCGCGGCCAGCTTTGGCTGAATGTGATTGACGAACGTCGCCTGGCCGGCGGCATCGGCCGAGACGCCGTTCTTGGCAGCGGCCTGGGTATAGACGGTCTGGCGGCCGGCATTGATCTCATCAACCGCGGCCTTGAGCGCGGTATCGGACGATGCCTTGACGAAGCCGAGATAGCCATTGCTCTTTTCGCCGACGATGCCCTGCTTCTTGGCGGTGTCGACCAGCGCCTTGGAGGCAGCGACATCGGCCATAGCCGGGGTGGCGATCATTGCGGTGGCGCCAACGCTTGAGACGGCCAGGACGGTCGCGGTACAGACGGCTTTAAACATAGACAGTTTGCTCATGATATCCCCCTCAGAACAGGTTCGGGTTCTGCTGGACGAGGGCCTTCATGTCCTCGTCGAGCTGATGCTTCACATTGATGTCGAGCTTGGCGTAGATCGGCGCCAGGTTGACATTGACATTGACCGACGGCGTGCAGGCCATGAGCGTCAAAGCCGATGCGCCCGCGACGGCCGCGAACAGGGTGTGCTTCATTACCGGTTCCTCTCTTCCATACCGCTATAGTCGCAGATATAGGCTGAACCGTGGCTGAACGGAAGCCGGACTTATCGTTCAGGCTTCAGGGCGAATTTCAATCGCCGCGCGGCTTGAAGCCGGCCAAGATGTCGTCGAAATTGACCGGGATGTCGAGGTTCAGCTCGACCGGCGTGTTCGACGGCAGCTTGATCGGCTTCTGCATCCACTTGCCGCTCAAATAGTCGCTGATTGACACGGTGGCCTTTTGGCGCTGCGGCGGGTCGAAATGGCCCTTGATGTGGAAGTTCACATTGACACGGCCGTCCGGCAGCGAATTGATCCGCGCGTCCAGTTGCTCGTAGCTCAGGTGTTCCATCGCCTGGAAGGCAAGGTCCTGGAACGGATTGAACTCCGCCGGCGTCTGTCCGGCCTCAGCTGTCGTGTCGGAGCTCACCGAGCCGGTGGCGGCGACATCGGCGACGCCGGTGCGCAGGATGGAGATTCGTCCGGGACCGTCGGCCGCCATGCCGCCGTCCTTGAAGCTCATGTGCTCGCCGATCAGGGTGAACGGCACGCGGCCGGTCAGGCGGCCTTCGAAGGTCATATGCTGACGCAGGTCGGTGGCGGCGATGACCTTGCCGAAGTCGAGCCCGTTGAAGGCGACGACGCCGGTAATCGGTGTTTCGCCGTCGAGCGGCAGGCGCATGGCTTCCAGCCGCACGGGTCCGCCGGGGCTTTGCACGGTCGCGCCTTCGACGGCGACGTGATCGCCCTTGAACTGGACGCCGAGGTCGAGGTTCTCGAACGGGACGGCCGACTGGATGCGGCTGACGGTAACCTTCTGGTTCGGCGCGGTTTCCAGCGGCGCCAGCGAGGTAAAGACGATGCGCGTCTTCAAGCCTTCGGCGACACCGGCGGGCCCGGTGAAGTTCATCCCGTCGGTCGCCAGCACACCGCCGCTGGAGCCGCCGGACGGCGTCCAGTCGAAGCGGCCGGTGAAGCTGGCCGAACCCGACACGTCGCTGGTCATGATAGTGGACGCCAGCGGGCTCAGGTGATGCGGTTGCAGGGCGCCCGGCGCGAACTTGAGATCGATCGTGTCGAAGGACAGCTTGCCGACGCCGCTCAAGGGGTCGTTGTCGAGGCCGATGGCGATGACCGGCAGTGGCGCGCCGCCGGCGGCAGGCACGGCCGGGGTCGCGGCGACAAAGCGGCCGGTCATCCGGCGCGTGTCCTGATCGAGCGTGCCGGTCAGCCGCATGGGATTGAAGCGGCGCTTGTCGTCGGCCATAGCGTCGGCGCCGGTGCCCGCGGTCAGGGTCAGCCTGAGGCCCAGGACGTTACTATTGCCTTGCGAGAAGGCGTCGAAATTGCCCTGTCCGCCGCTGAGTTTCAGCGCTTCGGTCGGCGCGGTCAGTGCCAGACCGGAATAGGCCCCACTGACGCGCCAGCCCGACGGCGTAACGCGAACCAGTGCGCCGTCGCGCTGGGCAATTGTGGCCACCATCGTTTCGACATGGGTGCCGAGTTCAGCCGAACGGACCGAAACGGCGACAGGCGCATCCAGGGTGGCGGTAAAGCCGCTGCCGGCGATGGCAAAACCGCCGCGCGCATCGAAAGCCGCGCCTTCGACCGGCACGGTGGTCAGTTCGCCATTCAGCCGGTAAGCGCCGCTGAGACGCGACGGATCGGACGGACTGGCATAGCCGAATTTCGACACGGTCAACGCCAGGTCGGGCAGGTCCGCGCCACCGATCGTCACGCCGAAACCGCCCAAAGCTTCGGTCGACAGGACAGGTGTGTTGGGCCCTGTTGTAAGGACCGCGCGGCCGCCGCCGCTCAGGTCGGCCGTCGCACCGTTCAGGCGAATATCGTAGCGCGGCGGCACGGCCGCCTGGCCCATCAGCGCGACCTTCAGGCCGCGGGCGCGCAGGGTGAAACGCTGAAACGCGCGGTCAAGCGCGACGATGTCGTCGCCCTCAGGCGTCTTGTTTTCTTTTTGGGGATCCTTCCGGCGGCCGTCAGCCAACGGCTTCAGGCCCGAATAGCTCGCGCCACTGGTCAGGTCAGCATCGAGCTTCACCGACCATTCGCCGGGAATGGCGTTCAGTGTGCCCGACACGGGCGCGCGCGCGCCGTTGAGCGCAATATCCGAAATCGATGCCTGGCCGAGGCTGAGATTGCCCTTGAAATCGGCCTTGGTCTCGGCTGAGGTCAGGGTGGCGGCCAGGCTGGTTAGGTTCAGGCGCGCCGAACGGACCGACAATCCGCCCTGGCGCAACGTGGCGGCGTCACCGGTCACGGCGCCGCCTGCGGCCAGGGTCAGGCCCTCCTTGACGTCATAGCGCGCGCGCAGGCCCAGGGCCGGCCCTTCGACACGCAGTCCCTGCGTATCAACATCGGTCGTCTTCAGCGCACCGGCGCGCGACTGCAGCGCGGCAGCCCCCTCATATTCTATATATTTCGCCGTCGCCTTCGTCTGGCCATCCAGGCGCAGGGTGGCATTCAGATCCTTCGTGCTGCCAAACGCGCCATCGACGCTGCCGGCGCTCAAGGCGACCGTGGCATCCAGTTTACCCGCCAGCGCGGCCAGCCCCGTCGCCTTACGGTACGGGACGTGGCCGTCGAGGGCGAAGGCGACATTGCGGGCGCGGAAATCCTGGCCGTCCGCGCCTTCGGCCGCCGCAACGTCGCGCAGGTCCCAGCGCGGGGCGTTCAGACGGGCATGGACTTCCAGACGCTTGTCGGCCGCGATCCAGGCGGTCAGGTAACCACTGGTAATTTCGCCGGAGCCCTTGGTGCCCGTGAATTCCGATTTCGGCAGTCTCAGCGCCAGGTCGGTCAGTTGCCCCGCACGCAGTTTCACGTCGCCAAACGTCTTCAGCGCACCGTAATCGGTCTGCAGAAGGACCGTGGCGTCGTCGAGGAAGATGGCGTCGGGCGGTGGCGCACCGGTCGACGGCGCCGACAGCGCCGCCTGGACCAGCTTGTCGATACTGCCGAAATGAAGCTTGCCGTCCTTGACGACCACGGCGACCAGCGGATGGACGGCGTGCAGGGTCTTCAGGCGGAACAGGGGCTGTCCCTTGCCGGCGAATGGCTGAAGGCTGTATTCGGCGTCAAAGCGCTCGACGCTGACGTCCGGGTGCCTGGCGTCGCCGAGGACCAGCTTGCCCGAAACGCGGCTGAGCGACAGCTTGGAGAAGGTGACCTCGGCCGGAACGCCCTGCCCTTTCAGCCAGCCTTCGGTAATCTCGGCGGCGATTTCCTTGCGGGCCAGGACCAGCAGCGTACCGACGGCGGCCGTGCCGACCAGGGCGACCCACAGCCAGGCCGGCGCCTTGAGACCGCCCTTTTTCGGAGGGCGCCGACCACCACCACCCGGCGGCCGGCGATTCGGCAAACCGATGCCGTCGTCATCGCCGCCTTCGGGCGCGCCATCGGGCCGCGTCACGCGCAGGAAGCTGTCGCCCGCGCTCATATGCGCTGGAAACCATAAGGCTTCATCGTCTCGGGATGGGCGATTCTCAGGCATCGGATTTTAGGACGGGCTTCTGCTCGTAAGGGTTTTCGAGTTCGCACTATGCACGAAACCTGTTAAAAATTGTGGACATATCGAAAAACTTTCAAAGCATAAGATAGTGAATGCGGCTGAAATCTGGCGCAACCTCTATTGACAGTGATTTTTTAGCCGCACCTTATTTTTGCCGTGATTTTTCATATTTTATGAAGGTGTTAGAGGATAACAGTGAACACCACTGTGCTCCGGCGATGAGCCGTTAACCCTTCATTAGGACATTCGAAGGCTCATCTTAACCAGTTTCACATATCAAGGGCAGGCTTTTCTGTCCGTGAACCCGGGCAAAATTGCCTCATTTTCGCCTTATTTCGGCGTATGCAGGGCCTTCCGCGAACGTGAGACTCAGCTCATGGTCCGGAGGCTGAAGTCGGATGGCAGCCCTAAAAGCTGCCCGCCGGGGGTCTTTTGAACCGGAAGACCTTAAAGTGATGTTTTCGTTCTGTCGCACTGTGGGCAGAACTCAGGAACCGCGATCGCCGGAAAAAACGGCGGCGCAGATTTTGAAGACCCTTTGCTTGGCCAGAAGGCCAGCCACCGACGATCAACAGGAAGTAACTCGCGTACCATGGCCCAACTTGATCCCCGTCGCCAACCCGTCCGACTGACGCCGATGCTGTTCGCGTCGGCGACCGCCCTGACGGTCGGGACCCTGATGTGGAAAGTCCTCCAGCCCCTGCCCGTTGCCGCGCCGATGGATCCGGCCGCCGCCCTGGCGCTGGAAACCCAGGCCTATGCCGAAGCCGCCGCGCGCCCCGGCTATGCCCAACCCGTCGAAATGGATATCGCGCTCGGTAAGAATGAAGACCTGACCGCTGCGGTCATCCGCACCGGCGTCGCGCCGGCCGAGGCCAAGGCCGCCGTCAACCTGCTGTCCAAGGCGTTCAATATTTCCACGCTGAAGCCCGGCGCCAAGATGGAGGCGGCGATTGCGCCTGCGGCCGAAGGCAGCACGCGTCCGGCGCAACTGGTCGGTCTGACCGTCCGCACCGGCGTCGCCAAGCAACTGACGCTCACCACCTCGCGCGACGGGGCCATGCGCCTGCGCGCGCTCGAAGAAGCGGTGCGCGACGAACGCCTGATCGCCATCGGCGAATTCAACGGCTCGCTGTTCTCATCGGCCGCTACGCTGGGCGCCACGCACGCCCTGACCAACCAGGTCGTCAACCTGTTCGCGCACAAGCTCGACTTTCAGCGCGATATCAAGGCCGGCGACACCTTCAAGCTGGTCTTCGACCGCAAGGTCACCGAAAGCGGCCGCACCGTCGAGGCCGGTAACCTGCTCTATGCCGAGGTCGAGGCCAAGGGCGGCGTCGGCCGCTTCTATTCCTTCCAGCCGCAAGGCAGCCGCGATGTCCAGTTCTTCGATGAGAGCGGCAAAAATATCAAAGGCTTCCTGCTGACCACGCCGGTCTATGGCGCGCGTATTTCGTCCAGCTTCGGCATGCGTTTCCACCCGGTCCTGGGCTTCAACCGCATGCATACCGGCATGGATTTCGCGGCGCCCACGGGCACGCCGATCCTGGCGGCCGGCGACGGCGTGGTTGCCGACGCCAAGTGGTGGGGCGGCTATGGCCGCTGGGTCCGCCTGCAGCACGGCGGGAACTGGGAAACCGGCTACGCCCACATGTCGTCGATCAAGGTCCGTCCGGGCCAGCGCGTTCGCCAGGGCGACGTTATCGGTTACGTCGGCACGACCGGCCGTTCGACCGGCCCGCACCTGCACTTTGAGGTCTGGAACAACCGTCGCCCGGTCGACCCGCGCAGCAGCAAGGTGCCGCAATCCAAGATTCTCGCCGGCCAGGACATGATCGCCTTCCGCGCCCGTAAGCGCGAAATCGACACCATGATCGCCGCCGCCGAGGTCAAGCGTGAAGACCAGCCGTCGATCTCGCACGCCGTTGCCATGAAGGCCAGCACCTACCACTACGAAAACGAGAACGCGACAAGCCGTCCAGAAGTGCAGAAGGCGTCGCTTATCGCCCAGACCGGCCCCAGCCGCATGCGCAAGAACGACCTGATGCCGCTTAAGCCCGCGCTGTCGTCCACGCGTGGCATGCGGTAGCCGCGCACTGTGACGCCGTTTTCCGATACGCGCGTCCAGGCTGTTTTCGACAACTATCCTGATACCGTCCGTCCGCATATGCTGGCCCTGCGTCAGCTTGTGTTCGAAGTGGCGGCGGAGTTGCCTGAGGTCGGGGCTTTGGAAGAGACGCTGAAATGGGGCGAACCGGCCTATCTGACGCCGGTGACACGTAGCGGCAGCACGCTGCGCATGGACTGGAAACCGCGCGCGCCGGACGTTTGTGCGCTGTATTTCAACTGCCAAACCACATTGGTCGAAACGTTTCGCACGTTGTTTCCAGACGCGTTCAGCTTTGAAGGCAATCGGGCGGTGTTGACGCCGCTCTCGGCGCCACTACCGGAAGACGCCGTGAAGACCTGTATCGCCACAGCTTTGACCTATCATACCCGAAAAGGCTAGCGTCCCCTCTCCCTGCTTGCGGGGAGAGGGTTAGGGTGAGGGGCAAAGAACAGTTGCACTCGCTCAGCCAGCGTTATGCCCCTCATCCGGTTCCGCCTCGCCTACAGGCGAAGCGAACCACCTTCTCCCCGTAAACGGGGAGAAGGGAACGAAGCCCTACTCCAAGCGATCCGTCTTCCATAGTTCTGGAAACAGCTTGATCCACACCCCCGTCACGACCAGCGACCCGATGCCACCAAACAAAGCCGCCGTCACCGGTCCCATGATCCGCGTCATCACGCCGGTTTCGAACTCACCCAGTTCATTCGACGCGCCGATAAACAGGTAGGACACGCTGGCGACGCGGCCGCGCATATGGTCGGGGGTGACGATCTGGATCAGCGTGCCCCGGACATAGACGCTGATCATGTCCGCGGCCCCCAGCACGATGATGGCGAAGATCGAAATCCAGACATTGGTCGACAGTCCGAAGACCACGGTCGCCAGGCCAAAGATCGCCACGCCCGCGAACATCCATGGCCCGGCATGACGACGCAGGGGTTTGAGCGACAGGTACAATGACATCCCCAGAGCGCCGATCGCCGGCGCCGCGCGCAGGATGCCGAAAGCGATCTGCGGCGGTAAAAGGGTATCCGGACGAATAATATCACGCGCGAAAACCGGCATCAGCGCCGTCGCCCCACCCAATAGCACGGCGAACAGGTCGAGCGAGATCGCGCCCAACACGATCTTCTTCTCCCAGACATACTTCATGCCTTCGCGCAGCATCTGGGTCTTGGAGCCCGACGGCGCATCCGGCGCGGTCGGGGCTTTGATCGTAAAGATCATGACGGCCGACACCAGGGTCAGCAAGGCGCAGAAGGCATAGGCAAACTTGGGCGAAAAGCCGACGAGGACACCTCCGAGCGCCGGCCCGACGATCAGGCCGGTCTGGAACGCCATCGAATTGACGGCAATGGCCTTCGGCAGGATGTGTTTCGGCACCAGCATCGGGCCAATGGCCGAACTGGCAGGGGCACTGAAGGCCCGGAAGGCGCCGAGCACCGCCGATAGCGCGAACAGCCCCCAGAAGGGCGGATGCGGCAGGAAGGCGTAGGCGAGAAAGGCCATAGACAGCAGGAGTTGCCCGACCATGACGCAGGCGACGATCACCTTGCGGTCGTAGCGGTCGGCGACGATCCCCGCCGGCAGGGTAAAGGCGAACAGGGTCAGGAACTGCGCCAGGCCGATCAGGCCGACATAGAGGGCCGATTCGGCGATGCCATTGGTCCGCCGCGCCACCTCATAGACCTGCCAGGCAATGGCCGCGCTTTGCGCCGAGGTCCCCAGCACGCCACATAGCCGCGTCAGCCAGAAGGCGCGAAAATCCGGAATCTGTAACGGGTGGCGGTTGTCTTCGATGGGTGGCGGCAAGCCGGCGCCGGTATCGGTGGTATTGAGCGGAGTGGTCACGGTGCGCCTTACATGAAGATTTGGCTTTTCCCGGTTTGCGAAGGGTCTTACAGGAAGCGCTATGCCCTACAAAGTCCAAATGCTCGATCCGGTTGCCCTGACACAGGAATTGATTGCCCGTCCGTCGGTGACGCCCGCCGATGCCGGCGCCATGGATATCGTCGAGCGCCATCTGACGGATTTGGGCTTTGCCTGCACGCGCCTGAAGTTCGGCGAGATTGAGAACCTGTATGCGCGGCGCGGGACGGCGTCGCCCAATCTCTGCTTTGCTGGCCATACCGATGTCGTGCCGGGCGGCGTGCGATCGTTGTGGCGCTATGATCCGTTCGGCGCCGAGATCCACGACGGTGCTTTGATCGGGCGCGGCGCCGTCGACATGAAGGGCGCCATCGCCGCCTGGATCGCCGCCGTCTCGCGCGTAGATGTGCCAAGTTCGCTGTCCTTCCTGATCACCGGCGACGAAGAAGGCGTGGCCACCGACGGCACGGTCAGGGTCGTCGAGTGGCTGAAGTCCCAGGGCGAGACTATTGACCATTGCATCGTCGGCGAGCCATCGTCTTCGGCGCAGTTGGGCGACATGATCAAGGTCGGCCGACGCGGCTCGATCAACGCCACCTTTACCGTGACCGGCAAGCAGGGCCACGTCGCCTATCCCCAGCGCGCCCTCAATCCCCTGCCCGTCCTGGTCGACCTGCTGGCGATGCTGAAAGGCCGGGTGCTCGATGACGGCTATGAGTCATTCCAGCCGTCGAACCTGGAAATCACCACGATCGATACCAACAACACGGCGACCAATGTCATCCCGCAAACGGCTACGGCACGGGTCAATATCCGCTTCAATCCGGCCCATTCGGGGGCGGAATTGCAGCAATGGTTCGAAACCGTTGCGGCTGAGCATGCAGCACGCTCAGGCACGAAGATCGCCGTCGCCTGCGCTATCTCCGGCGAAGCCTTCCTGACGCAGCCAGGGCCGTTTATCGACCTGATCGCGGATGTCATTCAAGACAAATTAGGCATCGAAACCGATCGCTCGACAACGGGCGGCACATCGGATGCGCGCTTTATCCGCGACCTGTGTCCGGTCGTCGAGTTCGGCCTGGTCGGCCAGACCATGCACCAGATCAACGAGTGCGTGCCGGTGGCCGAGCTTGAGGCCCTGACCGACGTCTATACGGCCCTGATCGAGGCGTACGCCTTGAGATTTAAGGTTTAACCACGAACCACACGAACACACACGAACATTCGTGTCGGCGCTTGCGCCGGTTCGTGTCGTTCGTGGTTATTCCTAAATCGAGGACCGAGACTCAAAATCCGGCTCGGCTTCATAGGTCACATGCGTCAGGAACAGCCCTTCGGGCGGCGCGACCTGACCGCAGGCGGTGCGATCCCTGGCCGCCAAGGCTTTAGCCACATCTCCAACCTCCCAGCGGCCGATACCCGCTTCGGCCAGACTGCCCGTCATCGAACGCACCTGACGGTGCAGGAAGGAGCGCGCGGCGAAGACCAGGTGGATTTCGTCGCCGATCCGTTTGACGCGGGCGATATCGAGCGTCTTGACCGGTGACTTGGCCTGGCATTCGATATGACGAAAGGTCGTGAAGTCGTGCGTGCCAATAAGGCATTTGGCGGCTTTGGCCATCGCGTCGGCGTCGAGCGGTTTCTTGACGTGCCAGACGCGGCCCTGATCGATGGCCGGCGGAGCGCGGCGGTTAAGGATGCGGAAGAGGTACATCCGTCCTGTCGCCGAAAAGCGTGCCGAGAAGTCGGGATCGCATTCTTCGACGTCGAGAATGGCAATCGGCTCAGGCGTCAGATAGGCATTGATAGCGTCGCGGACCGTACCGGCCTTGAACGGCTTGTCGAGATCGAATGTGATGACCTGGCCGGTGGCGTGGACGCCTGTGTCGGTCCTTCCTGCCGCAGTCAGCCGCAGGGCCTGGCCGCTGAAGGCCAGGATGGCGCGCTCGATCGAGCCCTGGACAGTCGGCAGGTCGCCCTGGGCCTGGAAGCCCTTGTACGGCCGGCCATCATATTCGACGAGAAGCTTATAGCGGGGCATAATTTTTATCCCCTCTCCCCGTTTACGGGGAGAGGGCCAGGGTGAGGGGCAATTGGACAAAGCAGCGCGTGCAGGTAACGTTTTTGCCCCTCACCCGGTCCTTCGGACCACCCATGGCTTGCGAAAGCTGTACTTTCGCTGGCGCCAAACCCCTCAAACGGGGAGAGGGGAAGACGGCCCGACCTCATAGCAACTGGTCCCCCGGCGCCAAGCCCGCGCCATTAAGAAACTCCGCCGCATCCTGCGCCGCCTTGCCTTCGCGCTGGACGCGCAACAGCTGGATCACGCCATCGCCCGTTGCGACCTTCAGGCCACCGAGCAAGACCGTCCCCGGCACCTCGCCGCTCCTTTCATCAACGAAGCGCGACATCAGCACCTTCAGCCGCACCTCGCCCTTCGGCGAATTGATCATCGTCCAGGCGCCCGGAAACGGCGACAGGCCGCGGATATGAAAATCAAGATCGCGTGCCGGGCGGTTCCAGTCGATGCGCGCCTCTTCCGGCGTGATCTTTTTCGCGTAGGTCGGCTCACCGACCTGCGCCTGCTCCTGGGCGCCGCCGCGATCGATCGCCGCCAGCGCGACCGGCAAGAGCGACGCCCCCAGATTGGCCAGCTTGTCGTGCAACGTACCCGCCGTATCGTCGGCGGTGATCTCGACCCGGCCGGACAGGATGATCGGACCTTCGTCGAGCCCCTCCGACATGCGCATGACTTCGACACCGGTGAAGCTGTCGCCGGCCATAATGGCACGCTGGATCGGCGCAGCCCCCCGCCAGCGCGGCAGGAGTGACCCGTGTAAGTTGAAGCAACCAAGACGCGGATGGTCGAGCACGGCGGCCTTCAGTATCTGGCCGTAGGCGACGACGATACAGACGTCGATATCGAGCGCCTGAAAGTCGGCAATGGCGTCAGGGTCCTTCATCGATTTGGGCGTACGAACCTCAAGCCCCAGACCTTCGGCAAAAGCGTGGACCGGTGACGGGCTCAACACCTGCCCACGGCCTTTGGGCGCCGGCGGCTGGCTATAGACGCACACAATCTCATGGCCGGCCGCGACCAGTTCGGCCAGGGCCTTCACGGCGAATTCGGGAGTGCCCATAAAGGCCAGGCGCATAACAAAGACCCTCGCAACGGATGTCGCGAGGGTCTAGTCGGTATTGCCCGGATCGGCAAGTTTAGGCGGCTTTTTTCAGCTTTTTCACCTTGGTGACAGCGCGATCGCGCTTCAACTTGGACAAGTGGTCGATGAACAGTACCCCCTCGAGGTGGTCCATCTCGTGCTGGATGCAGACGGCGAACAGGCCATCGGCCTCTTCTTCGACTTCATTGCCGTTGTAATCGAGATATTTCAGGCGGACGCGCGCCGGGCGCTGAACCTCGTCATAGACTTCCGGAACGCTCAGGCAGCCTTCTTCGTAGGGCGCCAGCTCTTCGGACTTCCAGACGATTTCCGGATTAACGAAATAGCGCGGTTTCTTGATCGCTTCGCCTTCCGGATCGTCAGCGGGCTTTTCCTGCAGGTCCATGACGATGACGCGGATCGGTTCGCCGATCTGGACGGCTGCCAGACCGATGCCCGGCGCGTCGTACATGGTTTCCAGCATGTCATCCATCAGCCGGCGCAGATCGTCGGTCACAACGTCAACGGGTTTGGAGACCTGCTTGAGGACAGGGTGGGGTACAGTCAGAATTTCACGAATAGCCATGGCGCTTACTTAATCGCAGACCGTTAAAAAATCAAGATTAGCGGTTTCTGATGTAATCAGACGGCTTCGTTTTCCACGTCGGCATCGCTCTTCAGGCTCAACAGCTTGGTCGCCGTGCGCGGCTGGGTATCGACTGGCTTCTGCTCCGGGATCGACTTGCCTTCGTGATCGACCTGCAGGTCTTCGAAACGCCGCGCCTGGGTCAGGACCTTGGTTTCCAGCGAACCGACAAAGGCGTTGTACTTGTCGACCGCACGCCCCAGGGCATCGCCCATGGTCGAGACGTGGCCGCCCATGACCGACAGGCGGGCATAGAGTTCGCGACCGAGTTCGGCGATCTGGTTGGCATTCTTCATCTGGTCTTCGACGCGCCAGCCATAGACCACCGCCTTGCACAGCGCGAACAGGGTCGTCGGCGTGACGATGATGACCTTCTTGTCCATCGCCTCGTTCATCAGCGCCGGATAGCGGTCGAGCGCCGCGGCCAGGAAGCCGTCGCCCGGGATGAACAACGCCACAAAGTCCGGCGAGGTCTGGTCCTTGAACTGGTCCCAATAGACCTTGCTCGACAGGTCGCGGACGTGGCCACGCAAGGCGTTGACGTGACGCAGCAGGGCCGCTTCACGCGCTTCGTCGCCCACGGCTTCCATCGATTCCAGAAAGGCCGTCAGATTGACCTTGGAGTCGATGACGAAGATGCCGTTCGACTTGTCGCCCGGCATGCGCACAACGACGTCCGGACGCCGGCGGCCTTCATCGGTGTCGAGATTGTGCTGTTCAATAAAGTCGAAGCGCGTCAGGCCGGCAGCCTGAAGCACATTGCGCAGCGTCTCTTCGCCCCACCGTCCCTGCACACCCGCGCCCCGGCGCAGGGCATTGGCCAGCTTCTGCGTCACGTCGCGCGTTTCATTGGACGCCGCCAGAAGCTGGCCGATCTGCTCGGTCAGCCCGCCCTTGTCAGTAGCGCGCGACTCCTCCATCGCCTTCACCTGGGCCTCGAAGCGCGTCAGCGTCTCGGAGACCGGCTGCAGGCTTTTGTCCATGCGCTCCAAGGCCAGCCGCTCGCGCGCGGTGAACGATTCCTCGGCGCGCTTCAGCAGCGAATCGGCCGACTTCTGCATGGCTTCGTGAGAGACTAACTGGAACTGTTCGCTCATGGTCGAGCGCGCGTCCTCGAGATTGCGCGTGCGTTCGCGCAGGCGTTCAAGCTCTCCAGAGCCGGTAATCAGCTTGTCGTTCAGCTCGTCATTGCGGCCGCGCAGACGCTTGTTTTCGAAAAACAGCACCACGCTTAGGCCCATGAAGACCAGCGCGACAAGGATCAGGACAAGGCTTTCAATGTTCATGCAATGTTCTATAAGCGGATTCTGGTGTTTCGGCGAGTCGAAAATGCTCTATGCTTCTGAAGGCAAGGCGAGCATGACTCGACGATAAGGATGGGGCGATGGATTTCAACACGTTTATCAAACGCGTATTCACGGCCAGGACGCCGTGGACCTACCTGTACCTCGCCTGCATTCCGTTCGTGAACTGGGGCTTCGACAAGATCCAGACCGTGCCGCTGCCGACCGGCGGCGACTGGCATCCGCTGACCGTCGTGACTGGCCTGACCCTGGTGGTGCGCGACTTCGCCCAGCGCGAGGTCGGCCACTATATCTTTCTTTTCTTAGGCATCGGCCTGGTCCTGTCCTACATGACGTCGGACCCGACGGTGGCCTTCGCCTCGACCTGCGCCTTCCTGATCAGCGAACTGATCGACTGGGCGCTGTTCACCTTCCTGAAAATCCCTTTGTCGCGCCGGGTGTTCATTTCGACCGCCATCAGCGCGCCGATCGATGCGGCGGTCTTCCTGGCCATCGCCAGCCAGTCGATCCCGGGCATATTCAATCCGTGGTCTTTCGCCGCCGCGATCGTCAGCCGCTTTGTCGCCTGCCTGATCATCTTCGTACTGATGCGCCAGCGTGAAAAGCAGGAAGCCAAGACCGCATGATCACCGTCTATATCGACGCCGACGCCTGTCCGGTAAAGGACGAGACCTACAAGGTCGCAGAGCGTTACAAACTCAAGACAGTCGTCGTGTCGAACAGCTTTATTCAAATCCCGAAGTCCAAGCTGATCTCACGGATGATCGTCGATGCCGGGCCGGACGTCGCCGACGACTGGATCGTCGAGCAGGTGGTCGCCGGCGATGTCGTGGTGACCAACGATATTCCGCTTGCCAGCCGTGTGCTGGAAAAGAAGGGACATGCCCTGGCGCCCAACGGCCGCCCCTTTACGCCTGACTCGATCGGCGCGGCTTTGGCGCAACGCTCGATCATGGAACATATCCGTTCTACGGGCGAGATCACCGGCGGGCCGCCACCGTTCGCCAATACCGATCGGTCGAAGTTCCTGCAGATGCTGGATCAGATTATCGTTCGGCAGAAAAAGGCGATGGGATAAGCCGCTAAGGGACTATGGTGAAGCCTTCCGGTGCCCGGGTTTCGACGTAGTTGGGAAAGTACATATCCATAAAGATATGGCTTTCAGCAGGTTTTGAACCTGCACAGGTCACCACGTAGTCGTCGATGATATGGTCAAACGGCCCCAGGCCGGCACTCCCTGATCGCTCGAAGGCTGGGCGCTGACCGTTCTCACATCTTAAACGCCTAAGATAGAGCACCTCGCCCCTTGGCTCATGCACGCGGATGGGATTGTCCGCGCTTCCTAACGGATATTGCGCGGCATTTGCGAGTTTCTTGTCGAGATCGCGCGGCGGCTTTCCATCAAGCAGCCCCAGAAAGTAATCGTCATCATTCGATTGCGCCGAGCTGACAGCCGGGACGAAAACAAGTAAGGCAACCGTTAGAAGCGCTATTTTTCTCATACGTCCCCCCTCTGCAACAACCTACGCTAGCATAGTGATCGCTAGCGTCTACTTTTAAATGCGTGCGCTATGGTCCCGTCGTCGAGCCAGTCGAGATCGCCGCCGACGGGCACGCCGCGCGCCAGGTGCGAGATGGTCACGCTGTTGTCGTGGTATTTGAGACGGTCGGCGATGTAGTGCGCCGTTGTCTGGCCTTCGACCGTCGCCGGCAGGGCCATGATGATCTCGCTGATCCCGCCGGCCTTGATGCGCTCGATCAGCCCTTCCATGCGCAGGTCTTCCGGCCGCACGCCGTCGAGCGCCGACAAGAGCCCGCCCAGCACGTGATAGCGGCCGGAAAAAGCGCCGACGCGCTCCATGGCCCAAAGCGCGCTGTCTTCTTCGACGACGCAGATCATGGCGCGGTCGCGCGCCGGGTCCGAGCAAATGGCGCACGGGTCTTGAGTCGATAGCGATCCGCAAACGCGGCAGGTCGTCACCTTGTCGGCGGCGTCCTGCATGGCGGCGGTCAGCGGCAGCAAGAGCTGCTCGCGGCGCTTGAGCAGCGCCAGCGCCGCGCGCCTAGCCGAGCGCTGACCGAGGCCAGGAAGCTTGGCCAGCAGCGCTATCAGGCGTTCGATTTCAGGTCCGGCTCCGGCCAATGAAATACCTGTGCGGTTGGAAAGTAAAAAAGCCCCGCCCACCATTGGCTCCGCCAATGGTCCCCCCTCCCCACACGTGGGGAGGGCGAAGCAAGCACAAACTTAGAAGAACTTCGGCATGTTGGGCAGGCCGCCATTGGCGCCTAAGGGGCCCGCGGCTTCGGCCAGAAGCTTCTGGTTCAGCTCATCCAGCTTCTTCTGCGCGTCCTTGTGCGCCGCCATGATCAGGTCGGCCAGCACTTCGGCGTCGCCTTCCTTCATCAGGCTGTCGTCGATCCTGAGCGTGGCGATCTCGCCCGTGCCCTTGACCTCGATCGCCACGAGCCCGGCGCCCGAAGCGCCCGACACGACGCTTTCGTGCATCTTGGTCTGGGCCTCAGCGAACTGCTGCTGGACCTTCTGCGCCTGCTTCATCAATGCCTGGAAATCCATCACTCATCATCCTTGTCTTCGTCATCGTTTTCGTCGGGCGCCACGGTGACGTCCGGCGCCATGGGTTTAAGCCGGGCACGGACCGCCGTGATCTCCGCGCCGGGGAAGGTGGCGAGCAGGTTGGCCACGAACGGGCTTTCGAGAATTTTCGCCTTCGCCGCCGCGGTTTCGCGCTGGTCGCGTTCATAGATGGTCTCGGCCCCGCCCTGCCCTTCGGTGGCGATCAGCCAGCGCTGCCCCGTCCACTCCTTCAGCTTCATCGAGAGCTTGCGCACCAGGTCGATCGGCGCATTGGGCGCCGGCTCAAACGTAATCGCGCCCGGGCGGAAAGACACGAGGCGGACATAGCGTTCGACATCGACGCGTAGGCCGATATCGCGCTTTTCCTCAATCATCTTCAGCACTTCGGCGAAGGTCTGCGGGTTTGGCAATGCTACCGGCGCCGGCGCGGGACGGACCATGGCCGAGCCGCGCATCTGCGTACCCTGCGGGGCGCCACCGCCGCCACCGCCCGGCCCACCGACCAGCGGTTCGCCCGATTGCAGGCGCTTCATCAGCACTTCCGGCCCCGGCAGGTCCGACGCATAGCACATGCGGACCAAGGCCATTTCAAAAGCCGCGCTGGTGTCAGGCGCCCGGCGCAGCTCCTCGAACGCCTTGAGCATCAGGGTCCATAGACGCGACAAGGTGCCGTTCGACAGCTGCGAACCCAGCGCCGTGATCCGCATGGCCTGGGCCTTGGGCAGGCGCGTGGCGTCCGCCCCCAGCACCTTGGCGACCGAGGCCGCGTGGCAGTATTCGAGCAGGTCGCCCATCAGCTGGACCGGATCAGCGCCAAAGCCGTAAAGCGTGCGAAAGGCCAGCAGGGCCTCGCTCATCTGGCCAGAAATGACGTTTTCGAACAGGCCCAGCGTCGCCGAGCGGTCGGCCAGGCCCAGCATGTCGCGGACGGATTCGGTGCCGACCGTCTCACCGGGCTCGCCCTGGACCAAAGCCTGATCCAACAGGGACAGCGAATCGCGTACCGAACCTTCGGCGGCGCGGGCGATCAGGGCCAGGGCATCGGGCTCGATCTTGACGCCTTCCAGGGCGCAGATCTTTTCCAGATGCGGGATCAGGGTTTCGGGCTCGACGCGGCGCAGGTCGAAGCGCTGGCAGCGCGACAGGATGGTCACCGGGACCTT
Organism: Asticcacaulis solisilvae; assembly: GCF_017875235.1. Lineage (GTDB taxonomy): Bacteria > Pseudomonadota > Alphaproteobacteria > Caulobacterales > Caulobacteraceae > Asticcacaulis > Asticcacaulis solisilvae_A. Next base: position 137,989 of record NZ_JAGGMI010000005.1, read on the forward strand.
GCGGATTTCGGTCGTGGCGAAGATGAACTTGGCGTGGGGCGGCGGCTCTTCCAGTGTCTTCAGCAGCGCGTTGAAGGCGCCGGTCGACAGCATGTGGACTTCGTCGATGACGTAGACCTTGTAACGCGCCTCGACAGGGGCATAACGCACCGATTCCAGCAGTTCGCGCATGGCGTCGACGCCTGTGCGCGACGCGGCATCGAGTTCCAGCACGTCGATATGGCGGCCGTCGATGATCGCCTGATCGTGACGGCCCATGACCTTGAGCTCGACACTGGGCTGATGGACGGTATCGGTATCGTAGTTGAGCGCGCGCGCCAGCAGGCGGGCGGTCGTCGTCTTGCCGACGCCGCGCACGCCGGTCAGCATGAAGGCGTGGGCGATACGATTGGAAGCAAAGGCGTTTGTCAGGGTCCTGACCATGGCCTCCTGGCCGATCAGATCCTCAAAGGTACGCGGCCGATATTTGCGCGCCAGAACGGTGTAGGATTCCGACTTGTCGGTCGTCTGCGCCGGCGCGTTGGGTACGGGCGTCGACTCGCCGAAAATATCCGCCGTAAGATCGTCGTGCGCGTCTTCGATGGCGTCGCTGGCAAAGGGATCGTCAAGGTCGGGATTATCGGACATGGGCGATTTATAGTCGGAAACACACACTTTAACAGCCTTAAAGCGCGATTCGCCGGCAACCATCCAACGCGTTGTCCACGGTTCCGTTGCTCAGCGGGCGGTGGTGCCCGCCGCCTGCGCTTTAGGCGTCTATATGCTCAGCCAGTCGCCCGCCTGCAAGAGAGGCTTTATAGCGCTTCCAGACCGACGCGCAGACGTACGCCCGCGACGACCGCGTCCTTGATCGACGGGTCACCCGACGGGCGGCGGATATATTGCAGGTCCGGCTGGATCGAGAAGCCGCTGCGGATTTCATAGCGGTAGCTGAGTTCGACCGTCGTCTCGGGTTCAAGATCAAGGCCCAGGCTGTCCGCATAGGGATAGCCGAAACGCGCATGAGCGATCGCCAGCCCCACTGCATCGGAGTCGCGGCCGGGGAACGGTCCGGTATAGACCAGCCCCCCGCCGGCATAGCTTGCCACTGCCTGGATGTCAGGATTGGCCACACCCGAGCGAACCCAGCCGGACAGGCCCTGCCCGTCGTCCGTGGCTTCGCGGATAAGATCATACTTGACCTGCGCATAGACGCCGTCATTGCCCTTGATCCGGCCCAGGCCGTCGAGGCGATCGGCTTCGGCCGAGCATGACCAGACGCCCAGCTTGACGTAACCGCGCGGGAAGTTGTGCTCGAGTTCGGCGACCCAATGGACGCCGTCTTCGGCGTCGAGATTCAGGGCGGCAAAGCGTTTGATATTCCCCGGATCTCCCGGCATGCCGTCGAAGACACCGGCCCGCACGCGGGTCTCGTCGGTCAACCGCCATTCCGCGACGGCGCCAAGGCCCGAGATCGGAAAAATGGACGGTCCGGCTTGGGCAAAGTCGACGCCGATGCCGTGCGACGCGTTGAGAAACAGCGCACCCGCTTCCTGGGTATCGAATATACCATTGAGATTGATGATACCGGCGGTGACCACCAGGCGTTCATCAGCCGAGGTCTTGCGGACCCAGGCTTCAAACAGGCGCACACCCGCAGGCGCGTCGATATTGGAAACCACCTGGGCATCGCCGCTGTAGGTTTCGGAAAACCCGCCACCCGCATCGGCCAGCATGTAGCCGAACGCTTCCCAGCCATTGTCGCCGGTCCACGCCGCCGACAAATCGAGATTGGCCATAACCCGCGTGCCTTCGCGCAGCCCCCCCTGTTGATTGGACAGGACATCCGTGGTCAGGACAGCATCAAACGCGGTTTCCGCACTTGCCGGCACAGCCATCGCCAAGCCGAGACAAAAGGCGATCGCCTTAACCAGTATATTATTACCACAGATACGCGACATATTACAACTTCCCAGCACTATACTGGGTCAAAATTAGCATAACCTTTCTATATTAAGGTTTACGGGCAAGGTTAGCGACAGGTAAACTTCGGCCCGATTTTTGCCGGTCGAAATGCACCTTGTGTGGAATACGTTCTATTATGAAACTGTTTGCTCTCGGCCTTGTCGCCCTGCTCACCCTGCCGGCCTCCGTTCAGGCAGGGACGCCGACGACCGCCGCCTATCGCGCCTGTCTGACCGAAGCCCTGCGCCCGATCACCGACACTTCGGCCTATCGTAACGGCTCGGTGCGGGAAAAACGCGCCCTGCTGAACGGGTATAATGCCGAGGTCGCTCGCCGTCGCGCCGCCTGCCGCGTCAATAGATAAAGACGCGCCTACGCCGCTTCGACGTTGGTGTTCATCTTGGTCAGGAAGTCCGCCACGCGGCCACGCAGAACATTGGCCTGCTCTGACAGGTCCTGCGAAGAGCCATAGAGCTGGGCCGAAGCCTCGCCGCTTTCGGTCGTCACGCTCGATACGTCGTGCAGGTTGTCGCTGATCATCTGCGTGCCTTCCGCCGCCAGCGCCATGTTGCGCGCGATGTCCTGCGTCGTCGCCGACTGCTCCTCAACGGCCGAAGCGACCGAGGTCGTCGCCTGGGTGATGTTGTCGACCGATGATTTGATGTCGGACAGGGCATCGATGATGTCGCTCGACGCCAGCCGCATCTCTTCGATCACACTGTTGATTTCACCGATCGAGCGGTTGGTCTGGTTGGCCAGGTTCTTGACCTCGCCGGCCACGACGGCGAAGCCACGGCCGGCGTCGCCGGCGCGCGCCGATTCAATAGTCGCATTGAGCGCCAGCAGGTTGATCTGGCTGGAAATACCGGCGATGACGGCGGTGACCTCGTTGACGCGCTCAGATGCCTGGGCCAGCTTCTGCGCCAGCAGGTCGGCGTTCTGGACCTTGGTATAGGACTCGCGCACCAGGTTGTTGGTGACCTGGATCTGCGAGGAAATTTCGCGAATCGACGCCGACAGTTCCTCGGCGGCGGCCGCCACGGTATGAACGTTCGATGTCGTCTGGCTGGCCGCCGACGATGCCGAAACGGCCAGTCCGGCGCTGCGCTTAAGCTCGTCGGTCATGGATGAGGCCACGCGCGACAGTTCTTCGGCGGATGCCGCCAGGCTGGACACGACCTGCTGGACGTTCGTCTCGAATTCCTGCGTCAGGTGCGTCTTGGCCGTCACCAGCTCCCAGACCAGCATGGCGGCGACATATTCGCCCTTCTGGTCGCGCACGGCCGAAATCTGAAGGTCGATGGATTCGCCGCCGAGATTGATGTTGGCGCGGTGCGGCAGGTTCTGAGGAGTGCTCAGCAGGCGGCGTTGGTGTTCCGGATGCTTGTGGAAGATGTCGATCGACTGGCCGATGACCTGGTCGCCCTTGACCGGCAGGAAGGCGTCGAGCCGCTTCAGCAGGTCCAGGGTCGACGTGTTGGCATAGTTGATGCGCAGATTGTCGCGCACATCGACCGACATGACCGAGGTCGGCATGCCCTGGACCATCTGGTTGACCATGAAGGCTTCGCGCGCATTGCCGCGCAGGGTTTCCGTCGCGCGCGCCAGGATGCCGATTTCGTCGCCGCGGCGGACATAGTCGACATTAATGTCCGTATCGCCCTTCGCGATGGAGGTGATGGTGCCCGCCATGGCGTTCAGCGGCTTCAGGATGTCGCGCCACAGCAGCCAGGCCATCAGAACGACGCCGAAGATGGCCAGCGCCGACAGGATGCTGACGATCAGCTCCATCTGTTCGCCGGCTGCGACGGCGTGCGCGTCGGCCTTTTTCATCCAGGTGTCGATTTCGCCCGACAGCGCCTCGTTGCTGGCTTCCATTGCCGAGAAGCGGGCCTCGAAATCGGCCATCGCACCGGCGCCGCTGCCTGCAGCAATACCGGCCAGGGCGGTTTCGCCGGCGGAGGTGTAGGCTTCAAGGCTTTGCAGGGTGGCGTCGAAGCTCTTCTTCAAGCCTTCCGGGACATTTTCCGCGCGGTTCTTCTCAAGATTGCTGCGGAAATTGGCGGCGTGGGCGCGAAACTCTTCCTGGGCACTCGTCACGCCCTGAACGTTGCCGGACGACTGGGCCACCATGGCGCCCAGCACGTCGGAATTCATGGCGTCATGCATCATGTCGCCTTCCATGTGCCGTTGCGTGATGACGGTAATGGTCGACGACTGCCTGATATGCGCTTCGGTCAGGTTCGAAGAGTGCCAGTTGACGCCGACGACCGTCATGACCAGGCAGGCACAGGTGGCGCCCAGGCCGACAAATTTCGTTCGCAAATTCATACTGTTACTCCGACTGCGATGCGCCCCCGTCCGGCCATTGCGCTTTCAGGCGAGATGACCGGTGCGACCGTACACTTATGTACCCGCATCATGCTTAACGCGGCCTTAAGTCCTCGCCTGTCAGTTGAACAAAAACACGGTGCGGTAAGCGGTAACAGTCCGGTTTTATTTGAGAAAGCGGGTTCGCATCACGCGATCGCCCCCCTACATTAAGACCATGTCCTCCCGCAGTTCCCGCCTCACCTACGCCATCGGCGACATCCACGGCTATGACGGCCATTTCGAACGCCTGCTCGACCGTATTCGCATCGACGCGGAACTGGCTGGCGAAAAGCCATGCATCGTGCTTTTGGGCGACTATATCGACCGCGGTCCGGCGTCGCGACAGGTCCTTGAGCGCATCCTGCGCCTTGAGGCCGCCGAGTGGTGCGACCTGATCGCGCTGAAGGGCAATCACGAAGACGCCCTGCTGCGGTTTGTCAAAGAGCCGGAGTTCGGCGAAACCTGGCGCGACTGGGGCGGCGCCGCGACCCTGGCCAGCTATGGCGTTGCCATGCCGTTCCTGACCAACGATCCGCAGGTGTGGCAGGATGTCAGCGCCGCATTCTCACGCGCCATGGATCCGGCGCATCGCGCCATGCTGGAACGACTGCCGGCGATCTATCAGGCCGATGACTATCTCTTTGTCCATGCCGGCGTCGATCCCGACAGGCTTTTGACGGAACAGGGACCGGAAACATGGATGTATATTCGTGGCCGCTTCCTGCGCTCCGAAAAGGCCTGCGACCATGTGGTCGTTCACGGTCATACGCCCGATGATGAACCGTCCAACCTGCCGTGGCGCATCGGCGTCGACACCGGCATCTACTTCAACGGCATACTGACGGCCGCACGGCTTCACGGCGAGACACGTAGCTTTCTCAGGGTCGAGGGCGATATCTGATTAAGTCATGATTTCCAAGCCATCTTTCGGCTTGGCAAGGGCGACTGCCCGCCCGAGCGGAGGCGAGGAGCCTCGCGGCGCTTGAGCCATAAAGAGGTGAGACGGCACGACCCGAAGGTGAATTCGTTGTGGCTGCTGCCTTCCGGCCCTGACCAGGTTGGCGAGGCCTTCGCCCGCACCGTCTCACCGCCTATATGCGTATTTTAACCGCCATGCGCAAGAGCATTTTCGAATGCCACCGGTGTCAATCCTGCTTGCCCCACCGCGCGCCCCATGGCAAGGTCGTGCAAAACAGGGAATACAGACATGATTTCGCGTGCACGCCTTACCGCCTTTATCCTTTCGGCAGCGCTTCTGACGGCCCCGGCTTTTGCGGAAGTGATCGGACAGAACGTACCTGCCCTGCCTCTCACGGCCGAAAGGGTCGCCAGCTTGCCCGAAGCAGATCGGGCCGCCTGGACAACCTACATCCAGACATCGAAAACATTGCAGGCGGCGGACAAGGCGGCGCTCACTGCCGAGCGTGAAGGTCTGACGGCTGTGCCCAAGCCTTCGCCCCACGGCGACAGCGCCAAGACCATGCCGTTGAAGAACGCGGCGGAATGGTATGCCACGCCTGAGGCACGCAGCGTTGCCGACACCATTGTCAGCTTCCAGACGCCGGCAGGGGGCTGGGGCAAGAACATGCTGCGTAACGTGCCTGCCCGTCAGCGCGGCCAGTCCTATACCGGCGACAATGTTTCCGCGCACCTGAAGCCCGGCGACAATGATCAACCGGCCGAAGGTGGCTGGAACTATGTTGGCACCTTCGACAATGGCGCGACGACGACCGAGCTGAAATTCCTGGCGCGCGTCGGCGAAGCCCTGCCCGGCGCGGAAGGCGACGTCTACCGCAAGGCGGTTCTGCGCGGCCTGGAATACATGCTGACCGCCCAATTTCCCAATGGTGGCTGGCCCCAGGTCTTCCCGCTGCAAGGCGGCTATCACGACGCGGTCACCTATAATGACGACGCACTGGGCGACGTGACCGAAGTCCTGACCTTCGCCGCCGAAGGCCGCAATGGTTTCGGCTTCGTGACGCAAGGCTTGCGCAACCGGGCGCGCACGGCGGTCGATCGCGCCGTCGAATGCATCCTGCTCACCCAGGTGCGCATCGACGGCAAGCTGACCGTCTGGGGTCAGCAGCACGATGCCCTGACACTGGAACCGACCTCGGCGCGCAACTACGAGCCGCCGTCGCTGGCGAGCGCTGAAAGCGCCGGCCTGCTGGTCTACCTGATGCAGATCAAGAACCCGTCGCCGCGCATCGTCGCTTCGGTGCATGCCGGCGTGGCGTGGCTCAAGGCCGCCGCTCTGCATGACGTCGCCTGGATCAAGATTCCCGACGACCGCGTATTGCAGCCGCAACCCGGTGCCCCCTTGTTGTGGTCGCGCTATTACGACTTCAAGACCGGCAAGCCGATCTTCGGCGATCGCGACAAGTCGATCCACGACACGGTCACCGAGATCAGCCAGGAACGCCGCCGCGGCTATTCGTGGTACAACACAACCCCGCAAAAGGCGCTGGACGCCTATGCGAAATGGAGCCAGACTCACCCTTAAACCCCCTCTCCCTGCTTGGGGAGAGGGTTGGGGTGAGGGGCTTACCAGCCGTTCAGCAAGATCGGAAAAGGGTTTGCCCCTCATCCGGTCCAGGCCTCGCCGGCAGGTAAAGCTGAACCACCTTTCCCCGCCATAAAAGGGAGAAGGAAGTGGACACACTCAACGGTTACAGCCGGCGCTGGTGGAAGGAAGCGGTCGTCTATCAGATCTATCCGCGTTCCTTTTGCGACAGCAATGGCGACGGTATCGGCGACCTGCGCGGCGTCCTCAGCAAGCTTGAACATATCAAGGGCCTGGGCGTTGATGTCATCTGGCTGAGCCCGCATTTCGACTCCCCCAATGCCGATAATGGCTATGACATCCGCGACTATCGCGCCGTCATGGCCGAGTTCGGCGCCATGGCCGATTTCGACGCACTGCTTTGCGCCATCCACACCGCCGGCATGAAGCTGATCATCGACCTGGTCGTCAACCATTCCAGCGATGAACACGTCTGGTTCGCCGAAAGCCGCAAGGGGCCGGACAATCCCTATCGCGACTACTATATCTGGCGGCCGGGGCGAGGGAATGAACCGCCCAACAACTGGACCTCGATCTTCCTGGGCCCGGCCTGGACGCGCGAGGGCGACGACTGGTACCTGCACCTGTTTGCCAGCAAGCAACCTGATCTCAACTGGGAAAACCCAAAGGTACGCCACGAAGTCCATGACCTGATGCGGTTCTGGCTCGATAAGGGCGTTGACGGCTTTCGCATGGACGTCATCCCGTTCATTTCCAAAGATCAGGAATTCAAGGACCTCCTTGCGGATCAATGTGCCAAGCCGCAATTCGCCTATACGACCGGGCCAAAGCTTCACGAATATCTGCAGGAAATGCGGCGTGAGGCGCTGGCCCCCTACGACACCATGACGGTCGGTGAGGCGTTTGGCGTAACCCTTGACCAGACGCCGCTGCTGATCGACGAACGGCGCGGCGAACTCGACATGATCTTCCAGTTCGATACGGTTGAGATCGACCGCGGCGCCGACGGACGGTGGAAACCGTGGACCCTGCCGGAGCTGAAACGTATCTTTACGCGCCACGAAGCGGCGCTCGACAAACACTGCTGGCCGACCGTCTTCTTTTCCAACCACGACAATCCGCGCGTCGTGTCGCGCTATGGCGACGACAGCCCGCAGTGGCGGATCAAGTCCGCCCAGGTCATGGCGACCTTGCTCCTGACCACGAAGGGCACCCCTTTCATGTACCAGGGTGACGAGATCGGCATGACCAACTTTCCGTTCACCGCGCCGGAACAGTTCGATGACCTGTGGACCAAGGCGGCCTGGCGCGAAGAGGTCGAAAGCGGCCGCACAACGTCCGAGGCGTTTCTCTTCAATCAGAACAAGGTCAGCCGCGACCACGCTCGCACACCGATGCAGTGGTCGGACGCGCCGCACGGCGGGTTCACGTCGGGGACGCCGTGGCTGGCGGTCAATCCGGACTATGTCGAGGTCAATGCCCGAACGTCTGGTGCGCTATACGATGCCTTCGCCCGTCTGATCGCGTTGCGCCATGCCGAGGCGGCCTTGGTTTATGGCGACTTCCGCGACCGCATGCCCGATCATCCACATCTGTTCGTCTATGAGCGGACGATCGACGGCAAAGGCTTTGTCGTGGCGCTGAATGTCTCTGCCGAGGACCAGGCGTGTGACCTGCCGGGCGACGTCGTGTTCAGCAATTACGGCGACATCTCCCCTGCCCTGCGCGGCTGGGAAGCGCGGGTGTGCCGCCTTTAAGCTCCCTCTCCCCGCTTAAGGGGTTTGGCGCCAGCGAAAGTACAACTTTCGCCAGCCATCGGCTGGGGTGAGGGCAGCGGACAGTAATGCAGGTGCGACCTCTACAGTCGCCCCTCATTCGGTCGCAAGCGACCACTTCTGCCCGTAATGCCTGCCGGCGAGGCCGGGGAGAAGGAAAGGTAATTTTGCCTTTTCCGCTCTTGTATGTCACAAGCCCGGCCGATGAACGATCCGATTTACGAAACCCTGGTGCTGCCGATCGAAGATGGCACCGTTGCCCTGCCCGACGACGGCGCCCTGTTCCTGCGCGCGCGGACCGGCTTTCCGTCCCTCCCGACCGCGCAAGTGCTCTGCGAACAAAGCTTTCGGCCGGCCTATGACGCCCTGATCCGCTCCGGCTTCACTCTCCGCGACACAAATGACGGCCGCGCCTTCGGCCTGACCCTCGTCCTGCCTCAGCGCCAGCGCGACGAAAACCGCGCCCTCCTGGCCCGGGCCGTCATGAGCACACGCGACGGCGGCATCGTCATGGCGGCGCAATCGAATACCCAGGGCGCCAAGACATTCGAGAATGAACTGGAAGCCCTGGCGGGTAATGTCACCAGCCTGTCGAAAAACAAGTGCCGCGTCTTCTGGGCGCGCATCGACCAGAGCCAGGTCGATTCCGATTTACTGGAAGCATGGCTCGCTAACGACGCACCGCACCGCAATGACGCCGGCTATCTCAGCCGTCCCGGCCTGTTCGCCTGGGACCGTATAGACGCCGGCTCACAGAAGCTGATCGACCATCTGCCGGCCGACCTGTCCGGCCGCGCCGCCGATCTGGGCGCCGGTTTCGGCTATCTTGCCGATGCAGCCCTGAAGCGCTGCCCGAAGCTCACCCATATCGACCTCTATGAAGCCGAACAGCGCGCGCTCGACCTGGCGCGCGAGAATCTGGCCGAATATGGCGACCGCGCTCAATTCCTCTGGGCGGACGTGACGCGCGGCGTGACCGGCGACTACGACGTGATTATCAGCAATCCGCCCTTCCACGTCGATCGCGAGGACCGCAGCGACATCGGCCAGGCCTTTATCCGCGCCGCCGCCGGCGCGCTGAAATCCGGCGGACAGTTGTTCATGGTCGCCAACCGCCACCTGCCTTACGAGGACACGCTGAAGGCCGCCTTCAAATCGGTAAAGATGCTGGCCGATACCGGCGGCTACAAGATCATCCAGGCCATCGGTCCCCAAGCTAAACGCAAATGAAGCTGATCAAGCACCTCGCCAATCTGGGTTACGGCAGCCGCAAGGAGGTCCAGAAGCTCCTGCGCATGGGCCGGTTCACCGACGCGGCCGATAACACGATCGATGAAGACAGCGCGATCGCCCACGCCGATATCCGCTATCGCGGCAAGCCGCTCGACCCTGACTTTGGCGTCGTGCTGATGCTCAACAAGCCGACCGGCTATGTCTGTTCACTGAAGGACCGCGGGCAACTGGTTTACGAACTGCTGCCCGAACGTTTCGCCTTGCGCAAGCCGGTCCTGTCGACCATCGGCCGGCTCGACTCGGACACGTCAGGACTTCTGCTATTCACCGATGACGGTGACTTCCTTCACCGCATCATTTCGCCGAAAAATCACGTTTCCAAAATATATGAAGTGACGTGCGCGCGACCTATCGACCGGAAATATAAGGATATTTTCGCCTCCGGCACGCTGGTTCTTGAGAGCGAAAAGGACGCACTTAAACCAGCATTTCTGGAAATAACCGGTCAGACGACAGCCCGCCTGACGCTCTACGAAGGCCGCTACCACCAGGTCCGGCGCATGTTCGCCGCCGTCGGCAACCACGTCGAAACCCTGCACCGTTCACAGATGGCGGAACTGACGCTCGGCGGCCTCGAGGCCGGCCAATGGCGTGTTCTGACACCGGCCGAGCGTGATGGGTTACTCGTTAAGCCGGATGCGAGTTAGGCAGGACGTGGATTGGCCAGCGGCGCGTAGAACTCCGGCCGGCGATCGCGGAAGAAGCCCCAGGCGGCGCGGTGGGTCTTCAGGTAATCGAGGTCGAATTCGGCGACGAGGACGCCCTCTTCCTTCGCCCCATATTCCGCCACCTTGTCGCCGCGATGATTGGCGATGAAGCTGTGGCCGTAGAAGGTCTGGCCGCAACCGTTCTGCGGCGAGATCAGGCTTTCGGTGCCGATACGGTTCGACGCCACGACCGGGATGACATTGGCGACCGCGTGGCCCTGCATGACGCGCTGCCAGGGGGCTGCGGTGTCAAGCGAATCGTCATGCGGTTCCGAGCCGATGGCCGTCGGGTAGAACAGGATCTCGGCGCCCTGCAGGGCCATGGCGCGCGCGGCTTCCGGATACCACTGGTCCCAGCAGATACCGACGCCGATGCGGGCATATTTCGTGTCCCAGACCTTGAAGCCGGTATCGCCGGGACGGAAATAGTATTTTTCCTGATAGCCCGGGCCGTCGGGGATATGCGACTTGCGATAGACGCCCAGCAGTTCCCCGCCGGCGTCAACGACAACCAGGCTGTTGAAATAGTGCGGGCCTTCCGATTCGTAGATCGAGGTTGGGATGACGACATCCAGTTCCTTCGCCAGCTTCTGCATGGCCAGGACCGCCGGATGCGTGCGCCACGGAAAGGCGGTGGCAAACCACTTTTCTTCCTGGCTGACGCAGAAATATTCGCCCTGGAACAGTTCCGACGGCAGGATGACCTGCGCGCCCTCGGCCGCGGCTTTGCGGACGAGCGCTTCTGTCTTCGCGATATTGGCGTCCATGTCGGAGCCGTAGGCGGTTTGCAGCGCCGCGACTTTCACCGTGCGGGTCATGGCAGGTACTCCAGAAATGATTGGCCGTTCGCAGATGGGAACGACACGAAGATTCTCAAGCCTTGATCAGTGGAACCTGCTGGCTGATGCAGTGAAAGCTGCCGCCGCCGGTCAGGATGGCCTTGGACGACAGGCCAACCACCTGGCGCTCCGGGAACAGGCTCTGCAAGGCCTCGACCGCCAGTTCGCCCGGCCGTTCCTTGTAAATCGGCACGACGACGCAATCATTAGCGATCAGGAAGTTCATATGTGAGGCCGGCACGATCTCGCCGTCTTCGTCGGTCACCTTCCCTGGCGACGGGATGCGAACGACCTGAAGCGACTGGCCGCGCGCATCGGTCTGGCTGGCCAACAGGCGCGCGGTGGCGTCATAGACATCGGCATTGGGGTCGTCGCGACCATAGGCCACCGGGCAGGCCACAACCCCCGGCGCCACGAAGCGCGCCAGGTTGTCGACGTGGCCGTCGGTATGGTCGTTCAACATGCCGTCGCCCAGCCAGATAACCTTGCGCGCGCCAAGCGCCGCCTTCAGTGCAGCTTCGGCCTTTTCCTCGGTCCAGCCGGGATTGCGATTGGGGTTAAGCAGGCATTGCCGCGTCGTCAGGACGGTGCCGTGGCCGTCATGGTCAATCGCGCCGCCTTCGAGGATGAAGTCCTGAAGCTCCCCTTCGATACCATCGGACGCGCTGATCTGGGTTGAGACCTCGTCATCGTGCGGCAGCGCATATTTACCGCCCCAGCCGTTGTTGCGGAAACCAATCGGCTTGGCCTGATGCAGGTCGTCCTCATCGGGATCGTCGGCGACATAGACGGGACCGGTGTCACGGAACCAGATGTCGCCAAAGCGGCCGTCGACGATTTCGACGCGTTCGACATCGCCCAGCAGGCTTTGCGCCGCCTTGTGCGCTTCATCGCCCATGACCATGAGCTTGACGTGTTCATCGCCCATTTCCGCCAGGACGCGCGCCAGGGCCGCGACTTCAGCCTGGGCCGGAATCAGATCTTCCTGCCAGAGGATTTCATGGCTGGGAAAGCCGAGCCACATGGCCTTGTGCGCTTCCCATTCCGCGGGAACCAATCGTGTCATGTCACTTCCTGGAGGTTGACGAAGCCTCGTTGGGACGAAGGGCTTCATGTTCGCCTGCTCTTACCACAGGCGGAATTGTTTTGACTATGATTTTGCGCAAAAGAAAACGGCCTCCGGATGACTCCGGAGGCCGCTATCTTAGCCCTCAAACCGTAAGGTTTAGAACGCGGTACGCAGCGACAGAACGAAGGTGCGCGGTGCACCGACATTGATGAACGGACGCGTACCGTTCTTCACCGCACCGGTGTTGTCGGTGTAGGCAAAGGCGTTGTTTTGCGAGGTGATCGAGCCCAGATACTGTTCGTCGAGCAGGTTGACGACGTTCAGCTGCAGATAGGTGCCTTGCTTCAGGAACGGCAGGTCGTAGCGTACCGCGGCGTCGACCTTCACGAAGCCTTCCGCCACTTCGTCGTTGACGTCCGTGGTAAAACGGTCGCCGACATACTTGGCGGTCACATCGACGTTCAGCCTGCTGGTAGCCTGGTAGTTCACACCCGCCGTAGCCATCCACTTCGGCATTTCGGTCAGTTGCTTGCCCTTGGTCATCAGGTAGCGGCCGACGCCCGTCGCGGTCTTGGCGTATTCCAGGTTGTTCTGCATCACGGCGTCGGTGTAGGTCACGCTGCCGTTCAGAACCAGGTTGCTCAGAGGCGTCCACGCCGCCGAACCTTCGAAGCCGTTACGCTTCACCTGGCCGACGTTACGGTCGAACGAAGCGCCCGAGTCGCGGTCGAAGGCTTGGATGATGCGGTTATCGTCAACGGCCGAGAAGAAGGTCGCCGTACCTTGCAGCGTCGGTGCGCGGTAGCGATAGCCGAGTTCGATGGTTTCACTGGTTTCCGGCTCCGGATTGGCAACCGAAAGCGCGTTGGCCTGGACCCACGCACTGTTGGTCGTCAGTTGGGCCGAGTTTGTCAGCGTCATGGTCGTCGGGATCGGCGTATCGAAGACGGCGCCGTAATAGCTGTCGGTACGCGGCGACGACATCGACTGGGCGTAGGTGAAGAACACCTGGTTGCCTTCGTTGATGCGATACGTCAGGCCCATGTTAGGCAGGGTCTTCTTGAAGGAGACCGTGCGCGAATAGGGCGAGAAGTACAGGCTGGTCGTCGCAGCATTGGTGCCGCTGCTCTGGATCGCGACAACCTTGACGCCGTCCGACATGGTGACCGAGTTCGTCGGGACCTGCGTCGTGCAATACGGCGCCGTCGAACCCGTGCCGTTGATCGGCGAGTAGCAGAACTGGTTCAGTTCGCGCGTCAGCTTCTGGTCACGAACACCGAATGACACGAACAAGGCGTCGTCGAAGAAGCGGCCGCGATATTCGAACGAGAAGACGTCGACATTGGCCTTCGACAGGCGGTCACGGCGCTTCCAGTAGGAACCGTCGGCCGTCTTGATGCGCAGGTCGTGGTTGGTACGGCCGCCGAAGACGTCGATCGCGGCGTTGTTTTCGTCAACCAGGGTCGCTTCACCAGTCTGGCGGTGGCGAGCACGGTCAAACGAGGCGCCGAAACGCACGATCTGCGAGTCCGTGACCTGATAGATCAGGCTGGAGTTGACGCTGTAACGGTGCGTGTTGGTGGTGTTCGGACGGTAGATGGTGATCGTGTCGGCGACATCGCTATCACCATTGAGGTTCACACCGGCAACCGTGCCATAATTGGCGCCGCGCAGCTGCGGGCTGTTTTCCGCCAGGGTCGAGTTACCGCCGCCATTGGCCAGGGTGTACTGGAAGGTCGGGTCAACCGTCAGGGTCAGCTTATCGCTGAGAACCCACTTCGACTGGCCGCGCAGGTTACCCGTATTCGACGGGTTGATGTTGCCGGCATTGATCGAGCTGTAGTCGTAGCCGCAGAACGGCGCGACGTTACCGGCCGAGCCACCAACCGCCGTATTGGTGTCACATTCGCGCTGCGGCGTCGAGGGACCGAACTGGAAGTGGTTACGGTTTTCGTTCCAGTGGCCCGACAGGCTCATGAACGAGCCTTCGTCACCAAGATCCTGATAGATGCGGAAGTTGTACTGGTTTTTCTGCAGGTGCGGATTGATGTCCGGATCGACATTCGGCTCACGCGTCCAAGTGTCGTAGCTCTGGCCGGAATAGGCGAAGAATGCCTTGGTGCCCCAAGGACCGAACTTGCCCGAGTCGAGGCGGACAAACAGTTGCTTGAAGTCCTGCGAGCCCAAGCTTACCTTTACGACGCCACCCATTTCATCTTCGGGCTTGCAGGTCGTGTAGTTGATCGTACCGCCGGTGGCGGAAGCCGACATCGAGTCGACGTCGGTGGCGCCGGTCTGGACCGTGGCCGAGCAGATCAGTTCCGATTCCATCTGCTGGTTGGAGTAGATGGCGTAGTTGCCCGAGTCGTTCAACTGGGTGCCGTCGACGGTCAGCGAAACGCGGTCGCCGTTCAGGCCGCGCATCATGATGTTGCCGCCCGACGAACCGAAGGCGTCGTTGTTGGTGAAGTTATAGCCCGGGACCAGGTTCAGGGTTTCGATGATGGTCTGGCCGGCGGTGCTCTTCGAAATCGTGCCCTGATCGATCGTGGCCTTGGCCTTGGGGCCGGATTCGCGACGAATCGGACCGGTAGCCTTGTTGCCGCGGATGACGACTTCCTGGGTCGGCGCGTCGAGGTCCTGGGTGGCGGTGGACTGAGCGAAGGCGCCCGTGGCGACGGCCAAACCGGCAAATGCCGTGCTGGCCAAGATCAGTGTTTTATTCAGTTTCATTCGGGAGTATCCCCTCTCCAGGTTCAAAGCACACAAACCCACCGCAGCGCACAAGCGTTCCGTGCTGCTCGTCTGGTGAACGGCAACTCGTCTTCAGATGTTCGCGGATTAAGGTGTTAATCCTTTAGTAGGTTTTCAGGCAGGTTTTGAGCGAAAAGTGCGAAGCTTTCGTGACAAAACCCATGAACACAAGGGATTGCTGCCTTATTGTCACACAAGATACCGACACAGCGGTTACATTTTGCCGCGCTTTCGCCCGGCCGAAACCAGCTCAGAACACCATATCTATGTGTAAATATGGATCATTTCGCTAGATATATTGTTTCCATTGAAATGAGATAATTGCGCAACGGTCGCTTCGCGTATCGATGTTAGAAAATAAAAATACAACGGAAAATCAAAATATATTGCAGCGCAGAAAGATATCGTCAGCAACAAATTGCAAAACAAAAGCCCGGTCTGTTTCCAGACCGGGCTTCGGTTTTAGCGTGACAGCGTTCGATTAGAACGTGATGTCGATCGTCGAACGACGGTTCAGCGGTTCCTTCACGCCGTCGCCGGTGGCGACCGCAGGCTCAGCTTCACCCTTCCAGTCAACGGCCAGCTTCGTGGCGTCAACACCAAGGCCAGCCAGGGCATCAGCGACAGTCTTGGCGCGACGTTCCGACAGGCGGATGTTGTAGGCCGCGGAGCCCGAGGTGTCGGTGTGACCGACGACGACGATACGGGCGGCGTTGCCGGCCTTAGCGTAGTCAGCGGCGGCCGAAACAACGGCTTGCGCGTCAGCAGTCAGGTCCGACTTGTCGAATTCGAAGTAAACCGTGAATTCGCGCGCTTCATACGCCGGTGGCGGCGGAGGAGGCGGGGGCGGAGGAGGCGGCGGAGGAGGCGGCGGCGGGGGCGGAGGAGGAGGCGGCGGCGGCGGAGGCGCAGCTTCCTGGCCGAAGGCCCAACGCAGGCCGACCGACAGCGTCTGGTCGTTCAGCTTGCCCTCGAAGTCGCCCGGCGTCCAGCCAGCGACCGGATGAGACGAGATCGATTCGAAGGTCGCCTTTTCCGAAGCGGCATAGCGGTAGGTCAGGTCGAGGCTCAGGCGCTCCGACAGTTCCCAAGCCAGACCGGCCAGCAGTTGAACCGCCGGAACCGTGTCCGTGCCTTCGATGGTCAAGTGATCGACACGGCCAGCGGCGCTGGTTGAGTACTGGCCGATCATCTTCGCCTTAACCTGGTTCAGACCAACGCCCACGCCGACGAACGGATGGAAGGTCGATTCCGGCAGGATGTCATAGATCAGGTTGACGAACAGGCTGGTCTGGGTCAGCGAACCTTCCGGACCGCCGCATTCCGTCGAAGCCGTACGGATTACGCTCGGCGTGCAGAGCGCGGTGTCGCGCGTGCTGGCGCTGCCCGGATAGGTGCGCGGGAAGCCGATGGCGGTGTCGACGTCACCCGGACGATAGCCGCCTTCGAATTCAACACGCCAGTTCGGGCTGTAGCGGTAGCCGAGGCGAGCGAAGCCAGCCCAGGTGTCTTCCGTCGAAATGTCGTAAACGAAAGGACCGCCGTCGACCATGTTGTTGGCCGAGCGTGCCTTGTAATCACCCATCGAGTTGTAGCCGGCGTCAAGAGCGCCGTACCACCCGTTAGCTTGTTCAGCGGATGCGCCAGTCGCAACCGCCAGTGCAGCGAGCGCAGCGCCCGCTAGCAAATTGAGTTTCATCTTCTTGCCCTCTCTTGGCCATCAATCGACCAGCCGATACCCTGGCTGATGCATAAAGAACAGGCTTTCATAACTTTACGAAGCCATTTTGCATAGCACCGAATTGCGCGTTTGGTTAAAATTGTGCGCATTTAGTCCCGTTTGGTTGTGACTGACACCTGAAAGCCACGCCTCACGCCGACGCCATTGCATCGCCGCATTTAGGCCGTGTTCGGCAGTAAAAAAGCCATCCCGTGCCAGAGAGAGCGAATAAAAATCCCATAAGTGTCGATAAAAGGCTTGCGAATTCCGAATCCTATGAGTAGGAACACGCCTCCTGACGACCCACGGCCCTTTCGCGGCCGCTGACCGGAGCCAGAAATGGCCGGTACACCTGAATACGGAGAGGTGGCAGAGTGGTCGAATGTACCGCACTCGAAATGCGGCGTAGGTGCAAGCCTACCGTGGGTTCGAATCCCACCCTCTCCGCCATTCACCATTGGAATTTTTGGGGTTTTTAGCCGGTGCGGCCCAAAACCCATACTTTGCCCCATACTTTACAGGTGTGGACGGTCGTAACCGTCGATAGACAGCGATTCGCGTCAGTACTATCTTTGTTCTCGCGGTCCGCTCTGCGGTCGCTGATTCGCGCGGGATAGAACGGCCATTCGATAAGCTGCCCCACACCCGGCAGTTTCCCGCGCCCCCTTCAGGGTGGCGTGGTGTACGTATGAATGGTGCATTAGCTGTAATTCCGGCTGGTTATCTCCGCAGCGACGAGGCGTTCGGGTCGGCCTCAGAAATTATTCGAGAACATGGACGTGTCGACGGGCTTGTGCTTGGTCTAGTCGGTTTTGACCTAGACCGCTTCGGCGTAGAACTGGGTAAGGGGGAACAGGGCAGCAAGTCTATTCATCAGGTCCCGCGCGGTGACATCGACGGCGCCATGGCTGAGATGTGCGAGACTATGCGGGGGATCGCTGTGTCCGTATTGTTGGATCGTGAGCGCCGCGCTGGCCGATTGACGTTCTGGTACGAAGACGCGGGCCGACTTTACCGGGTGCTCCCTCATGTCCCATCAGAGGGGTGTGCTGTGTATTATGGCCAGATGATCACAGATGAGGCACGGAACAGCGACTATGAGGCGTGGCGAACTGGACGAGGCGCTGCCATCGTCGGCGGGGTTGCGCGGTATGATGTCCCCATGCTGATCGATAAGGAACAATTTGCTACGGTAATTGACCGTCTGCGCAAATCCTACCCGCCTGCGCGGAACGCGTTCATGAACTCGGATGCCTTCCGCCGCACCCTGTTGTCATCGCCACAATTCGCGGCTTACCAGCAGGCTGTAGAAGATGCTCTGCGACAAGCTCCGCACTGTGACCTTGTGAGCGCGTTGCTTCTCGTAGGTTTCAAGGACATGCGGGCAGCGGCGCGAGTTCGCGCGATCCTAACGCGCTCCGGCGTATTTGATATGCTGGTGGACGACCCTGCTGGATACCTGACCGAGTTCTTCAATGGATGCGACGCCAGTTTCGAAGAGTTTCCTGTTGTTGATTCGCAGCCGGCTCGCACGCTGCGCAGGCAGTTGGAGCGGGGTGAGGTCCGCGCCCGCTATCGTGGAGGGTGGATTGACGCTCACGAATGGCCTTTGCGCCGGTTTTGCGGTGAAGTGATCGGTGATCGCTATAAGGATCCACCCGAGGAAGTTTACATCGGATCGGTTGACGGCTTCGGTGTATTGTCTTTTCCGCTAGCAGAATTGCGCGGAGATGTCGTCGCTGCAAGCACGCCTCAACATGGCGCACCTTCCACAGATTTCGATCGCGCGAAGCCAACGGACCTTACCGATGTAGCCGATAATCTGTTGCTAGCTTCGCACTGGCCAGAAATTCCCCCGCTGCACAGTTGGCGTTACGCCAACGGGGACATATCGAAAATCCGGATATGCAATGCCCTGGCATCGCGACGGCATCTATTCGATGTATCGTGCGAGGATTTGAGCAGTGAGTTAGGTGCAGACAAAATTCCTTGCTCTGCCTCTAATGTTAGAAAGTACCGAGACGCACTTTTGCCGGAACTTGCTGATTTGGTTCGCGCGCAAAATCCGCAAAAACAGCAATTTCAGCAAAATCGGCAGGGCTGACGACCGTGGCCTGATGTGGTCGTATCTGGATGTCTCCAACCCAATGGAGACATTAGCTTGCTTCAAACAAACGCTGACGCACCCGCACCCGCACCCGCACCCATCGGTAAAACCGGGCTTCAACCGCTTTCAGTCTGCATCAACGACGCTGCTGCTCTCATCGGCGTCTCGCGCTCAAGTATCTATAATCTCGCAAGAGAGAAGCGCCTGCGCATAGGGAGCATCGCGGGCCGCTCGGTCGTCCCTGTGGCTGACCTCGTTAATCTTGTTCAGGAGGCGTGCGCATAACATGACCTCCTGCAATTTGCCCCCTCAAGACGGCGAAGGCCGTCACGCGGGTGAGGCGGACGGCTCTTCTAAAATGTCGGTGCTTTCCACGGCGGCTGACAAGGCAGAAGATAGCAAATCCCCCCTCCCCGATCAATTGCTGAATAAGGTGTCCGGCCCGCTGGCTCGCCGGGGCGCGGTCGAAACTTCACGGGATGCTGCCAAGGTAGCCCGCAAGTCGCATAGCAAGCGTTGCCGCCGCGCCTATGGTCTGATCAAGGCGGCTGGCGATGCTACCTGTGAGGAAATTCAACAGACCTTGGGAGCAGACGGTGAACACTGGTTGCTGACAACCGTCCGCGCCCGTGTCTGCGATCTGCGCCGAGACGGCTATGTCACAAAATCGGGCCGCAAGGGTATCGGTGAAAGCGGTGTTGCAAAGGTCACGGCATGGCGCGTCACGTCAGAAGCCGAACGCGCCGAAATCCTCGCCGAACGCGCCCGCAAGGCGGTGGCGGACGTTCCCCCTTCGGTTCTGTCCGAAGCCTGCGCCCGCGCACGCGCCGTCCTGGCTGAGTCCGATAATATCTTCGACGCGATGGTGAAGGCTTTCTCGGCGCAGATAGTAGCGGAGGGCGGCGCCAATGGGTAATCCCGCCTCGATCCTGAACCGTCCCCTCACCGCTTCCGACTATGCCCGCAAGGCTCGTGCCCTGTTTCGGCTGGCCGGGTCATCAGATGAACCCGAAACGAGGGTGCTGCTCAACATGGGCGCAATCATTCATTTGTCTGCGGCTCGGGCTGCGAAGGCGGTGGCACATGGGTAACGTTTCATTCCCCGTGATGATCGGCGACGTGCAAAAGAATAGCCGGGAACTTGTGCGGGTCAGCCTAACCGAGTTCAAAGGCTATAAACTTGTCGATGTACGGATCTACGCTGGCGCCGATGATGATGCAAAGCCAACCGGCAAAGGCATCTCGGTCAAGGCGTCAACGCTTCCGGCGTTGATTGTGCTTCTGCAGAAGGCGGAGGCGCAGGCTCGTACTATGGGCCTGATCGATGGGGGCGCACAATGAGCGCCCTTTCAATCGTACCCCAGATTGAGCCCGGCGAACACCTGACCGCAGCGGATGCCAGTGAGGAACTCATTGGCCTGTTCATCGTTCACTCAGATGTTCGCCCGGTGGCCCGTAGCGTGTCGCCTGAGGCACATTACTATGGTGTGCATCAAGCTATCTGGCGCGCCCTGTTGGCAATCTATGCTGAGGGGGGCGAACCGCTCCCCGAGGCAGTCGGCGCACGTCTCACGCACGTGGAGCTGAGGGATTTCCTCGATTATGGTGGAAAGACAACGCTGGAAAACCTCGGTGCCAAATGCGGAGTCCCTTCGCGCGCTCGCCCGATGATCGAACTGGTGGAAGCTGCGGCTCGCCGCCGGCGCCAGCAAGTCCTTTCTGCGGATCTCGCCGTCGCCTATCGAGACAATCTCGATCCGGCGCCGCTCCTGGCCGAACTTCAGGCGCTCACGGCCGAGCACCGCAAAGGCTCGCTCCTGCCTTTGACCCGGTGGTCCTGGACTGATCCCGCCAAGCTGCCGCCCCGGCAATGGCTCTACGGAAAGCAATATATCCGCCGGTTCGTCTCTGCCACCGTCGCACCCGGCGGCTCTGGTAAATCTGCGCTCGCCCTTACCGAGGCTCTTGTGTTGGCCTCAGGTCGTGGTCTTCTCGGTGTCCTGCCAGAGGAACGGGTCAAGGTCTGGTACCTGAACCTTGAAGATCCCCTGGAAGAGACGCAGCGCCGTGTCGCTGCAGCGTGCTTGCATTACCGTCTGAAGCCGGAAGACCTTGAGGGTTGGCTGATGATCGGCTCAGGACGGGATGCTGATCTGATCATGGCGGCGCAATCGCGCGATTGCACCGTGGTCAATGAGGCACTGGTTGATAAGCTCTGCCGCGTCATCTCCGAGTACGGCATTGGGGCGGTTATCGTTGATCCGTTTGTTTCATCGCACCGTGTCAGTGAAAACGACAACGGCGCGATTGACGCAGTGGTGAAGGCTTGGGCGAGGATTGCCGATAAGACTGGCTGCGCGGTCGAACTGGTTCACCATGTCAAAAAAGGTCAGTCCGGTGTGGCAACCACAATGGAAGACAGTCGTGGCGCGGTCTCGCTGATAGGCGCGGTTCGCTCTGGTCGCGTCCTCAATGCCATGACAGACGACGAGGCTGCAAAGGCTGGTGTGGATGCGGCTTGGCCGTACTTCCGCGTCAATAACGGCAAGGCAAACCTCGCGCCCGCAAATCGCGGTTCGGAATGGTATCGCTTCGTCTCGGTCGATCTCGGTAACGGGGATAACGTCGGCGTGGTCACCCCGTGGGACTGGCCTGCCGAAGCGCCTGTCAAGCTGGACGACGTTGCAAAGGTCCACGCGGCTATGGCCTACCTTGCCGATGATCGGGGACGTTGCGACCATCAGTCCCCATCCTGGCTTGGTCATACGGTCGCGGACGCCCTCGGGCTTGAGATGCCGCGCGCAAAGCAACAAATCCGGCACATGCTGAAGGCGTGGGAAGATGCCGGATATCTCGCTAGGGTCCGGCGCAACGACGCTCGTCGTGTTGCAAAGGATTACTTCACAGTAGGCGCTCCACCTTCGTCAGGTGCGGCGGTGCAGAGTGGAGCAGCGAAGCAACCTTCGTCCACCACCCCCCCCCTTATAAAAAGGGGGGGGGGTGGTGGAGCGGATAAGGCGCAAGGCGTGGGTGGTGCAGCATGACGGAAAATGCCAAACCTTCACTCGTAGATATGCAAATCCAAGCCTTGGAAGACGTCAAACAGGACGCGCTATTCCTGGCGATTTTTTCGGAGCGGCTGATAGGTTCGCTGGGCCGCGCTCAAGACCTTGGGCACAAAATCCCGATCCTGCCAAGCAGGCTCACCCGCCAGCAGAGGGCAATCTTGGAGCATGTGCAAACGCACTACCCATTCGGCTTCCACCCTGCTTACACAAAGGGGGATTTGGGCGTGATCCTGTCTGCGGATATCGAAGGGGACGGCGGCAACGAAGTGAGCGCCAGAACCGTTGAGCGCACCTTGGATGAGTTCGGCCTATCACCCCGCGCGAGGACGCCCGATGGCAAATTGTGACGACAAAAATATGCCGTCCAGTTGTCGGGCGTCCGCAGCCGAAGCGACTTATAAAATTGTCTATGAAGCGTACCTTAGACCCGTCCCATCTGAACGCCGTTGCCAATCACCCCGCCGTGCGCCCACACATCGGCGGCGGTGATGGCGAACTCGATCTGACCGAACTGGTCGGCAACACTGCCAACTACGTCCTCACCGGCGAGCATGGCGGCTTCGTCGCCGTCCGACATTTCCCAGGCACTTACGAAGTACATACGTTGTTCACACCAGAGGGACGCGGCGCTGCAGCGATGGAGGCTGGTCGGGAGAGCCTTGGAACCATCTTCTCCGAAACGGATGCAATAGAGGTTCTGACCCGCGTGCCGCGCCCCAACAAGGCGGCGCGGCTGTTTGCTGAGGCGAACGGCTTCACACTTCGCTTTACCCGCCCCAAGGCCTGGGAAACTGGTGCTGATGTGGATTATTTCGGCATCACGATTGAGCAATGGGCCATGCGCTCGGACGCGTGCCTTGCAGCCGGTCGGCGCTTTCACGAAGAATTGGAGGCCGCGAAGATCGCAGCCGGTTCAACCTTGCCCACACATTACGACGATGAGGCGCACGACAGGGCGGCGGGAGCCGCCTGCCTAATGATCGCGGCGGGGAACGCTGAAAAGGGCGTGGCTTTTTACAACAGGTGGGCGCGGTTCGCCGGATACGCGGAAATTTCCCTGATCGGCCTGCATCCAATTCTTATCGACATTCAGGACGCTGTCATTCAGGTCCGCAACGGGCACATGGAGGTGCTCTCATGCCAGTAGGTGGGGCAATTGTCGCCGCGTCCGCCATCGGAGCAAACGCGGTTAGCGGTGCAGCTAAGAAAAGCCAGAAGGCGGCACAGTACGCGGCCGACAAGAACGAAGCGACTATTAAACAAACGCAAGCCGACAACACCGCCCTGCTTTCGCCGTTCGTCCAGGGCGGCACAAAAGCGCAGGGCGCGTATGAGAACTTCCTAGGCCTGAACGGTGCTCAGTCGCAGGATGCCGCCTTCAACGCCTGGCGCGACTCGACCGGTTACAAGGACACCCTCAATCAGGGCCTCGATGCGCTCAACTCGAACCTGGCGCTAAAGGGACAGCTCAAGTCCGGCACCGCAATGAAGTCGGCGATCGGTTACGGCGGCAAGGTCGCGAACTCCTTCGGGCAGCAATACTTGGGGAACCTGCAGACGCTGGTTGGCAATGGCCTGAACGCTGCGGGCTCAAACGTGAACGCCAATTCGAACGCAGCCGGCATGGCGGTCAATAACAATAACTTCCTGGCCAATGCGACCGCGACTAACGCCTTCACGAGCGCGGGCGCGACCAACCAGTTTCTGTCCGACATCGCCAAGACATACGGCGACTACGGCGGTGCGAAGATGGACAGCAGCTACAATGTCTTCGGCACTGGCCGGAAGAAACCGACAGGCTTTGGCGCCTACGGACGTGATGGCGGCTACGGCTACAACCCGTGGGAATTGAACTGATGCCCGACGTGAACCATTTTTCGATTTATGACGCGTTTCAAAGCGGTCGTCAGCACGGGCGTGAGCGCCGTCAGCAGCAGGCTACGGAGAACGCTTTCGCCCGCTACGCCCGGGGAGAAACAGACGCGGCTATCTCTGATCTGGCCCTAGTCAATCCAGAGCAAGCAAATCAGCTCGGCGTTTACAACCAATCGCGCATCAAGCAGCAGATCGGCCAACGGATGGCCTCGGGCGATGTGGCGGGGGCGAAGCAACTCGCCGCCTCATCGGGGATGTGGGAGTACCGCAAGCACCTCGACGACGCCGACGAAGAAAGCCGCGCCCGTGGCGTAGCGGCCCTGGGGCGGAGCGCTGAGATGGCCAAGGCGCTTGTCGAGTCGTACCCGGACGATCCGTCTAACCCAGGCGCCGCCGAACAACAACGTCGGGCGCGTGCGTTGGAGTTGGCTCCGCAGTTTGGTATAGATCCGAGTAAGGTTGCGGGTCTGGACTTCAGCACGGCCAGCATAGAACGGTACTACAACGAGATGCGCCGCCTCGGCGCGGTCTCCCTGCCGAAGCTGACGGAAGTTTCGCCGGATGCCACGCTGTATGATCAGCGCACCAATCAGGCGGTGTTCACAGCCCCCGCGAAAGATCATTGGGTGGCCGTTCCTGATGGCGGCTCTTTGGTCAATACATCTCGCGTTGGCGGTGTCGGTAATACCGCCCCGCAAGGCGCCGCGGTGAACGTGTTCGGCAAGCAGAGCTATCAAGCCGGCACCGGCACGCGCGCGGACCGAAACAACAATCCTGGCAATCTTCGCGACAGTGGGGATCGTTGGCAGGGAATGACTGGTGTCGATAACGGAGGCTTTGTCCAGTTCGACACGCAGGACAATGGTGTGCGTGCTGCACGTATCAACCTAGCCAACCAGCAGAGATTGCACGGTATCAACACCATAGCAGGTCTCGTCTCGAAGTACGCCCCGCCGTCCGACAACAACGACACAGCAGGCTACATCCAGTCGGTTGCACAGATGTCCGGCTTTCAGCCCAACCAGCCCTTAGATTTCAACGATCCGGCGACACAGGATAAGCTTCTTCAAGCTATGTTCAGAGTGGAAAGCGGCGGTACGCCTGCGCAGTTTGACAGCGGTCAACCCGGCAACCCAAACGTCATTCAGGGCAGGCCGAAGGCGCAAACACGCCTCATGACAGTGCAAGAAAAGGCGACTTATGGCATCGACGCAGACACGCCTGCACAGATAAGGCCTGACGGTACGGTTGATGTCATTTCAGGTGCTAAGCCGAAGCTGAAGCAGGTCCCCGTCAAGGCACAGGCGGGGTATCAGTCCAACCTGTCGGCAATAAGGGAGATTGACGAGGCGGTTGCCATGATCCGAGCCGACCCCGAGGCTATGGGAGGTGCGAACTATTTTGGCGATGAAATCCGTCAACGTGCTGACCCTAGCGGCGTCAAGGTTCGCGCAACGGTCGCAAATATCGGCGGGAAGATTATTCATGATCGTGCTGGTGCTTCTCAGACCGTGACGGAGGTGAAGCGGTTAAAACCGTACATTCCGAACCTGACCGATCGGCACGACGTTGCCATAACCAAGCTCCAGCAATTGCGCCGAGCTTACGAAAACGAGATTGCGCAATACGAAGCCGCCTACGGTGAGGACAATGGTTATCAGTCATCCTCGCCCGTTACCGCCCGACCTGCGACAGGTTCCCCGCAGCAACAACGCGGCGCAAACATGAACGATGCGCAGCGCACGCGCTACCGCCAGGTGTTCAAACCGGGAGCGGAGTACGGCTCAAAAGATAATCCGTTCATCGTCAACAATGATGCGCAGTTCAATGGCCTCAAGCCCGGCCAGCACTTTATTGCACCGGACGGAAGCGTGAGGATTAAATAGATGCCGAACGCATGGGAAAAAGCAAAGGTGGTTCAGCCTGCACCGCCCACCGGCGGCAACTCGCCTGCATGGGCCACGGCTAAAGTCGTATCGTCCGCGCCTCAAAAGCGGGGCAAAAGGCCTTCGGTGCTGGACGACTACAAGGGGGGTATCAAGGAGTCGATGGACGCCTTTACCGAACAGCAAAACCGCGTCGAGGCGCGTCGGTCCAGGAACGAGCGGACGAACAATTTCGGTGGACGGATCACGGATGCTCTGCGGTATCCTGCGGATCAGGCCCTGACTGCGCTGACCGCTATCGGCGCCGCTACCTCTCCGGTGTTTTCAGCACCGATCAAGGCGGGCTCGCGGCCATACTCGGATCTGATGTACGACACTGGCGTTGAGTTCCGTCTGAACAACCTGGGTCAGCCTCAGCTTGGGATGCTTTCCCTGATACCGACGATCGAGCCAATCAAGCGCAAGAGCGCAGAGGGCCGCGAAGCAAACCGACAAGTGACCGAGGCAATGATGACCGCCGGGAGCATGGCGGTAGGAGGCTTCGGCGGCGGGGCTGGTAAGGCCGGCACTGTCGCGCGAGAAGCCGCCCCAATGGTGAATATGTTCGGAAAGGCTGGCGAGGCCGCAAAAGCTGAGAGCACGGCCCTGCGCATGGCTGCGAAGGATCTGAAAAAGGCAGGCAGTAAAGCGGCTGATGCCATGGCGCGCAATCCTGATCTTTCTTTCGCAGAAGCGGTAGGTGAGCGCGGCATGAAGCGCGTGCGACGCTTGGGCGAAATGGACGATTTGGGTCTTCGGGATAATGTGACCGGCGCAATGGCGGATCGCATTAGCAGCACGCCGGCCCGCATCAACCGCGCAGCCGAGAAGCGGACCGGTATCGTTCCTGAGGCGGCAGAGGCTAACATCGACGTTGCAACGGTTCGCGGCCAAAAGGCTGCTCAACCGCTTTACGACGAGGCCTACCAGCAAACCGTCGATAGTCCCGTCTTACGTGGCCTGCTGCAGCGCCCTGGCGTACAGGAGGCCATGCGTCCTGCTACGAAGGGCATCCTGAACCAGGGACGTAGTCCATACGACATCAACGAGACCCTGGCCCTCCCCGATAGTCTGCCGACCGGAACACCAACCGGCGATGCCGCAGCATATCTCGATGACGTGCAGGCGCTTGCCACAGGTGGAGTGCGTCGTGCCAACCGCGCGGCGGCATCTCTTTCGGATACCCTGGCCGAAATGGGCGGTATTGCTGACAAAACAGGTGACCTGGCGGCTTTTGATGCCGATCGCATGTTATTCAATCCGGGCGTCGGCAAGCTGAAGAAGCTAACGCGTGACGGCGGCATGTCGCTCGATGATGCAGCGGTTAGGGCTTGGGAAGCGGGCTATTTCAGAGATGTGCCTACCCAACGGGAATTGCTCGACGCGTTGCGCAACGAGGCGCGCGGCAAGCCTATGCGCTCGATGCAGGCCGAAGGTGACCCGACGCGCGGACAGTACCTTGAAGGGCTGGACCAGCGTATCGGTGAACTTGGCGTGCCCGGTGGCTCGGCGCCGCGTAAGACTGCGCAAGCTCTGGCAGATGATGATGCCGCGCTTCGTAACCTCGAAGACTTCGCGGCGGGTCGCCAAAGCGGGCTGTCTCCGGTGGCGATCGAGGAAAAAGTGCCCACAATGGAGCGCCTGGACAAGACCAAGCGTTACCTTGACGACGCCGTCCGCGATGCCAGGGCACGGGGAAAGAACGAAACGGCCTCTGACCTCGACGCTGCGCGCTCTGATCTCGTAGGAGAACTCCGCAACCTCAATCCGACTTATGCCAAGGCGCTCGATACGGCGTCTGACTACCTGCGCAACAAAGCCGCCTTTGACGCATCGTCGCGTCAGTTCAGCGGGGCGTCCGGGAACGCGTACCGTCAGTACGTGGCGGGCCTGTCTGGTCCGGAGAAGGAAGCAAACCTTGCGGGCCTTCTCGCGGACTTTGACAAGCGTATGAGTGCGCGCGTCGGGGGCCCCAAGGCGTTCCTCGACACCCTCAATGCACCGGCTGTCCGTGAGAAGCTGGCAATTGCTGCCGAGCACCTTGGGCCAGAAGTCGGCGCCAAACTTCACCGCGATATCCTCAACGCCATAGAGGTACGCAACAATGCCTCGCGTATGATGCCCAGGGCGTCACGAGGCAGCACGCGAGATATTGAAAACGATCTGTTGGCTGAGGCGACAGGCGCCAATGGCTCCAAACTGCCAACGAGCCGTGCTGGCATGGTGTCCAGCTTGGTTGACATGGTAGCCAACCCCGCTCGGCAGGTTTGGTACAAGACGCGGATGGCGAAGGGGAAGCCGACACTGGAAGCTTACGCGCGCTTGATGCTTGAGCGGGGCGACATCACTATGGCCCAGATCCAAGCCATGCCTGACAACCGGCTGAAGACCATCCTGCTCCGCATCGGCAAGACGATAGCACCTGTCGCGGGCCGGGTAGCAGCAGGCTCTGGCGCTACGAATATGTTCGGCCGACTATTCGGCGGGACACAGCAACAGCAACCTCAGGAAAACCAGTTCATGCGTCCGGTTGGGCGAAACGTTGGCAAGCTGACACCTGCAACAGCAATCAAGGACGCGGGCGGTAACTGGCGTCGTCCGGACGAGATGTGACCATGTCGAACGAACATCTCGACGAAACCCGAAAAAACGGACGAACAACGGCTGGCCGGTTTGGGCCTGGTAACCCTGGGCGCCCGCAAGGAGCACGCCACAAGGCAACCTTGGCAATTGAAGCGCTTTTGGAGGGCGAGGCAGAGGCGCTTGGGCGCAAAGCAATTGAAATGGCGCTGGCTGGCGATGCGGCGGCTCTACGCCTGTGCATGGATCGATTGGCTCCACCCAGGAAGGGGCGCACAGTGACATTCGACATACCGGGAGTTGATACAAGCCGCGACATCGTGAAGGCGCTGCAGGCCCTTATGTCAGCGGTCGCGGGCGGCGAAGTGACACCTGAGGAAGCGGTCTCTATTTCGTCAGTTCTGGAAGTAAAGCGCAAAGCCATTGAGACCATTGAGCTTGAAGCGCGACTGGCAAAATTGGAGCAAGCAGCGAAATGACGAGCAATTTAGAGAGCCGTATCGGCAAGCTGGAGGCATCGAAAGGAATGGACGATAGATTTGTGATTATCCGTACCATTGTGGAGCCCGTCTACGATGACCACGGCCGACTCATCGGCGAACGAAACCTGCGCGCCGTGAAATGGAACCCTGAGATACGCAGATACGAGGACTATTCCGATGAACCAGAAACTTGATAGGAGGCTGCGTACTTTGGAGGCGGGCAACGCCGATAGTGGCGAAGCGCTGCTGTGCGAATGGCTGGCGTGCGTCGGCAATGACGGCGAACGGGGTGAAGTTCTCGGCGGGCAGATGATCGGCAACTCTGCGGTCAATGCGGCAATAGACCGCTACCTTTTACTGGTCGCAGGAGAATGATGTGGCCACACAAATGGAAAAGCGCATAAGAGCTCTTGAAGGCTCGCGCGAAGGAACTCTTGCCGACATTTCAGACGAACATCTCGATTTGCTTATTGCCTGGGGCCAAATGGCCACGGCAAATCCGGACAGTGCGGAACTGAGGGCTTTCGAGCGGGCTCTTCCAACGAACGCGCAGTTTGAGCGTGCAAAGATGATATCCGGCATCATGCGCTGGATTGGTGAGCCACTGCGAGGACTCTCGGACGTCGAACGCGTTTCAAACCGCCTGTCGTGTTGACACGCTCTACCTTCACCAGGAGTACCCGGTTCTCGGGGGCGCGGTCTCCGCCCATTATGCGTCCCTTACTCAGCCATTTGTGCGGAGATAGGGGAGCTGTAAAAATCGTAGCTGCGCAATTGATTTGTAGAGGTCGCGTCCACTGGGAGCGTATAAATTCGGACGTTCAGCATAAACTCATCTGTCAAGTCACCCCTACATGATGCCCCAATAGGCACAACAATGGAAGCTGACGGGCCAAGGGTGACCATCCTCCCAAACTCAGTGGCGAAGTTATTCTCTCTGTGAACCGTTATTCCATTCATTTGGTTAGAAATGGGGCACGACTTACCAGTGTCCGTCGAAAGAGACCATCCTACAAGGCGGTCGTTGACATCTTGCGGATCGGTCGCCGCGAAAATTTTTACCGCCCTTCCATTCCCTTTAATTTTCAAACTGACCCGCACACGCTGATTGGATAGGGCGCGAATGTAAACGTAGTTCGCCACCTCGACCTGCAAAGGCGCGTTAGGATCTGCCGAACTCATAGGCGTGAAGAATGTGCGACGTTTCTCGTCAACTAGCGCGGCCTGCTGAGGTACAGCTTTTGGCGGTTCACTACTTGCCTGAATGGGAGGGGTGGAGACGTGACGAGTTTCCGAAACTACGGAATCTGCAGCTTCGTTCTGTTGTTCGAGCGCGGCGGGAGATACAGATGAAGGATGACTACCATCACTCCGTTCGGACGCTGCCTCTGAACCACTAGGCGACGGCTCTGGCGCTTGCTTGACGATGGTTAGGCTATTTACACTTTCGTCGGCAATCGCACTTTTCGGTTTATCCGGGAGCAAAAAGGGGACAACTGCTACCAGTGCGGTTACTACGACTCCAATCGTAGCAATGCGGTTCGTGGTAGATAGCTGCTGCCATTTCTCTTTGACATCGTTAATCATTCCAGTGATCATTGTTGCGCCCCTTCAACTATGCTGATCCTTTACCAAGTGACGATCGGCCCGACGCTTTTCTGGTAGTTGCGAGCCATCGCAATTATCTGAAATGGCCTTCAGCCGCCGCCCGCGGCCTGTCTGGGCTCTGGGGAATTTTCGATATCGAACTTGTCAAGCTCATGAAGAAGCAAGCGGCGATTACCTGTAACCGTTATTGTCTTCGCTTTATACTCTTGGACCAACTTTTCTATGTCCTCCAGGGACATGTCATCGGTAACCTCGAGCGCGAGCGCTTCATTTATTTCCTTGCTTGTAAGGTTTCTTTTGACGTGACCAGACTTTACAATGTCGCGTGGTCCATCAACCTTGTATCCAATAATCGGTACGCATATTTTCTTTCCCAGTAACGCGCGACAATACCCACCACTGCTTGCAGCTGGAATGTGGGATGCAAGGCGAGCGTTATGCACAGCTTGCATATCCCATTTCGGCCCGCCAACAAGGACGGCGCCATACATTAATTTTGCTCGAAATTTTTCCACACCCGACGTGAGCATTGCATCGTAGAGCATATAGTGAACTTCCTTGTCTTCCCGGACACGGACGTCGCAATAGTAATCGTGAATGACTGATGCGTCGCGATATCGCCCTGTGTACGGGCTGCCAACTGAGGTCCACCAAAATGGTGGGATCGACGCCCCGTTGATCATGCTGCCTGTTGGCACTGGCCAATCTGTTCCGCGGCTATCGGTGTAGGTAATCGGCTGTGTCAGTTCCATATGGATGCCGTCCGGCAACCATTTGGCAACGATTTCGCCCGTGAACCTACCCTTTGCTATTGCCGGAGCGCAAAAAATAAATGCGGACGTAAAAATCCCAAAGGCTACAGAACGAATAATCATGATGACGCCTCCCTGCTTGCAACTCTAGCGGGCGGCCCGTTTGTGTCAACGTTTAGTTAACGTCGTTATTCTTGAAGTGCTTTATTGAGCCTGAACGCATCGTCCGGCAGGCTTGACCGAGATGAAGGCGCACTGTTGGCTAGACCGGCCGAGATCACGACCACCAGTTGGCTTAGAATTTCGCGTCTAGCTTCAAACTCGCTGCCGGAACGCCCTGCCCAATCAAGTTTACCTGTACGCGCAATTTATGCGCCCTAGCCTTCGCTTGAACGGACGGCAACCCATCGCGATCCTGAAGCGCTGCAACCTTGTCCTGTACGGCGGCAAAGAACCGTAGCTTAAAGGCTTCGTCTTCGGGGCTCGCCATGCCAACTCCCATATAAGGCTGTGAGTAGGGCAGTTTAGTGAAAGTTCCGGGACTTTTGAAGTGGCGCTTCCTGCACCCGTCTGTCGCTTCCCTTCGGACCATATTTGAACTCATCCGCGCGGCTCAGGCGCACATCTACGGGCTCGTCCATGTCCCCGATGGAGGATAGTTCGTGCGACAGATCGACAATGCTCCTGGCAATCAGGTGAACCACCTCCCCCTCCCGTTGCAAGTAGCCTGTGATGAGCATGAGCGTGCTACCCAGCACGGCCCGGCGAAACTGCTCGAAGACCTTAGGCCAGACAATGACATTGAGGACGCCCGTTTCATCTTCCACCGTGATGAAAACAACGCCTGATGCGGAGCCTGGCCGCTGCCTAACCAGCACCATCCCAGCAGCTTGGACGTACTTGCCGTCTTTCGCCTCGTTCGCCTGCCGGCATGACAAAATGCTGCGGCTCGCCAGATCTCTACGCAGGAAAGACACAGGGTGATCCCGTAGTGTCAGGCCGATATGGTTGTAGTCTTGGACGACATTGCCGCCTTTGGTCATCGCCCTTAGCTGCACCGCATCCTCTTCGAACTCTGGCACCGGCTCGTCCAGCTTGTCAGCCAATGAAGCGAACAAAGGCAATGGTTTGTCTCGAAGGGCCTTAATCGCCCACTTGGCGTCACGCCTGGGCAGTTTCAGCGACGGCAGAAAGGCGTCGGCGTCAGCCAACTTCAGAAGGGTAGCGGTTGGGACCTTAGACCGGCGCCACAGGTCGTCAATCGATACAAAAGGCCGGTTCATGCGCGCCGCGACGACTGAAGCCAGGTGCGCATTGTTGAGGCCCTTGACCATTCGAAAGCCCAGGCGAACGGCGAACCGTCCCTCATGCTGTGTCGGTTCCAGCGTGCAGTCCCATCGGGAGGCATTGATGCAGACCGGCCGGACCTCGACGTTATGCTCGCGGGCATCGCGGACAATCTGCGCCGCGGCATAGAAGCCCATAGGCTGACTATTCAGCAAGGCGCAGCAGAAGGCGTCAGGGTGCCAACATTTGATCCAGCAGGACGCGTAGGCAATCAGGGCAAAAGAGGCGCTATGCGACTCTGGAAAGCCGTAGGACCCGAACCCTTCCAACTGGTCACATATCCGTTCGGCATCATTCAGGGTGTAGTTGTTCCCCAGCATCCCGCTTATCAGGCGTTCACGAAACTTCACGACACCGCCCGTGTGCTTAAAAGTCGCCATAGCTCGCCGCAACTGGTCGGCCTCGCCGGCAGTGAAGCCCGCGGCCACCATGGCCACCTGCATGGCCTGCTCCTGGAAAAGCGGGATGCCGAGGGTCTTAGACAAAACCCGCTCCAACTCCGGTGATGGATAGGTGACGGGCTCCTTGCCCTCCCGGCGCCGCAAATATGGGTGCACCATGTCACCTTGAATTGGTCCTGGCCGGACAATGGCAATCTGCACAACCAGGTCGTAGAAACTGCGAGGCTTGAGCCGTGGCAGCATCGACATCTGCGCTCGGCTCTCGACCTGGAATGTGCCCAACGTATCGGCCTTGCGGATCATAGCGTAGGTGCGTGGGTCCTCAGCCGGTATTGTTGCAAGCTCCAGGCTTAGATCCTTATGGCCTTGGAGTAGGTCCATTGCCTTCGCCATGCACGTCAACATGCCCAAAGCCAGGACATCGACCTTCATGAATTTCAGGACATCAATGTCGTCCTTGTCCCACTCTATGACGGCCCGGTCCTTCATGCGTGCGGGCTCGATGGGCACAAGTTCATCCAATCGATCGTTGGTCAGTACGAACCCGCCTGGATGCTGAGATAGGTGGCGTGGAGCCCCCTTCAGTTGCTCTGCCAGTTCCAGCGTCAAGCGGATGCGGCGGTCTTTGGTGTTGATGCCGGCGGCCGCAATCTCCTCAAGGCTCAGGCCTTCCTTCCAGTAGCCGTAGACCTCGCCCGTAATCGTCTTGACCATGTCTTCGGGCAGCCCCAGCGCTTTTGCTACGTCCCGCAACGCCCCCTTGGTACGGTAGCGGCTGACGACGGCGGTCAGAGCGGCCTTCTCGCGGCCATAGGTCTTGTAGATCCACTGAATGACCTCTTCCCGGCGCTCGTGCTCGAAGTCGATATCGATGTCGGGTGGCTCCGCGCGCTCCTGGGATATGAAGCGCTCAAACAGCAGGTTATTGCGCGCCGGATCGATAGATGTGACGCCAAGGACGTAACAGACAGCGCTATTGGCAGCCGAGCCGCGCCCCTGGCAGAGGATGCCGACCGAACGGGCGTAGCGGACGATGGCATGAACCGTCAGGAAGTAAGGCGCATAATTCAGCGCCTCAATCAGCTTCAGTTCGTGCGTCAGGTTAGTGATCACCTCATCGGGGACGCCTTCGGGATAGCGCGCTTTGGCGCCCTCCCAGGTGTAGCGCTTCAAGGCATCCATGGCCGACATTCCGGTCAGCACCTTTTCCTCTGGATATTGGTAATCCAGCTCCTTCAGGGAGAAGGTGCAGCGGTTCATAATCTCGATGGTGCGCTGAAGGGCGTGAGCGTATTTCGGAAACAGTCTCGCCATTTCTTCCGGCGGCTTCAGGTACCGGTCCGCATGGCGTTCGCGCTTAAACCCTACATCATCGATGGTCGTTCCATGCCGGACGCAGGTGAGCACGTCCTGAAGCTTGCGCCGTGACCGATCATGAAACAGCACATCGTTTGTCACGACAGTAGGGACGCTGAAACTTGATGCGAGGTTGGACAGTTGCAGCAACCGGACCTGGTCGTTTGGCCGGCGGCGGAGTGTCAGGGAGAGATAGGCACGGTCTGCAAACATCTCCTTTAGCTTGCGCAATTGCAGCGCCGTTGTGTCATCGGCCTGTTCTGGCACCAAGACAGCGATTAGACCTTCAGCGTAGAGCCCGACATCATCCCAGCCGATATCACATTCACCTTTGCCAGCGCGGGATTTGCCGAGGCTGAGCAAGCGGCACAGATGGCCATAGCCTGCCCTGTCGATAGGATAGGCAAGGATAGAAGATCCATCATTCAGGTCGAGACGGCATCCGACGATAAGCCGGACACCATGCTCTTTTGCCGCCACATAGGCCCGGACCATTCCCGCCAGGCTATTACGATCGGCAACCCCTAATGCGCTGATACCCAAGGCCTTGGCGGTGGCAAACAAATCATCAGGCGACGACGCACCGCGCAGGAATGAAAAGTAGGTCGTGACCTGAAGTTCGGCATAGGCTGTCATGCAAACAGGCCATGCATGTACCAGCCCTGGCTCCCTGTGTCGTCGTACTCGCCGTCGCCGTCGCGGAACAGCCAATAGCGCTTACCGGTCTCGTCCACGACGTAGTAATAATCACGGACGCTTTCTAACTCAGGATCGCGCTTCCACCATTCGCCAAAGACGCGCTCAGGACCGTCCGCCTGGGCAATCCGTCTGCGTTGACCGCGCCAGGTGAAAGCGACAGGCGGATGGTCAGGCAGCAGAGCCATGACTTGCACAGGCTCGGGCGGCGATAATAGCCGTGTCGGTCGCTTCCAGCTGTCCGCCCAAGTCTGTGTCACGGCAACCTCGGCGCCGGCCCAGCGTACATTACGCTCTGGCAGATCACTGGCGACGGGTACCGGCCTGGTAACGGCCTGATCGCCTAGGCGATTGGAAAGGACATCGACAAGCGAGATAACATCAGGCCGCTGATTCTCGGTCAAAGCAGACGCGATCTGATGGGCTTCCAACGGCTCGGCCAAGGTCGCAGTCAGGGTCATAACTTCGATACCAAAACCCGGATTTACGGTTTCGATCTTGTCGATGAGGAGGCGGGATAGCTGTTTAATGTCGCGTGACGGCCTTGCCGTGCCAATCCGAATGGACTCGACGTGATTATCTACCCGGTAGAATAGGAGATCGACCAGCCGGGCACCAAGACCGGCGACCTCCAACGCATCGCAAAACTGCTCAACTAATTTACGGGTGTATCGCTGCAAGGTCTCAGGCGCGCCAATGGGCTCTGCGAACACTTTGCGCACCTCGATGTACTCGACCTCGCGCGCCGACGGGATAGGCTCATTCTCTCGACCGAAAGCCCGGTCTAACTGCCGGCCAAGCTCAGGGCCAAAGCGCAATTGCAAGGGCGCTCGAGGCTGAGACACAAGATCGGCAATCCGGTCGAAGCCCAGGGTGTGCAACGTTTCGACAAGTGTACCAGGAAGCCTTAGCGCGGATACAGGCAATGGCAGAAGCGCGTTTGCCGTTTCGCCAAGCGGAACTATCGTAATGGCCTTGCGACCGTAACGCGCGAGCGCATGGGCAGCACCCCAGGTATCAGCAAGTGCCGCTATGGCTGTAATGCCGGTTTCCTGAAGGCGGTCTAGCACATGCCTGACCGTTTGATGTTCGCCACCGTGTAAGTGGTCAGCGCCAGTCGTATCTATGACAAGCCCGTCCGGCGGATCGGCTGAAACGACAGGAGAAAGTCTCAGTGCCCACAACGCCAAACGTTCAAGTGCTGACCGGTCCTCGTCTTTGTCGGCATCCATCAGCACGAGGTCGTTGAAAAGCGCTTGTGCTTTTGTAACCGGCATCCCGATACGCACGCCAATCTGTTGCGCCAGGTCGTCAGCAGCCGTGACGACACGTTTGCCGCGTTCGACGCCTTTGAGCACTAAAGGGACATCACGCGCGGGCGCGGCCGGTCCCAAAGCCCGTCGTAGCCGATCGGTCGGCCAATACGGCAGGTAGAGCGACAAAACCCTGCTCATCACACGCTTCCAAAATGAAATCTGCGCACTCGGCGCCTTGAACCCGCATCAGTTCGACGGCCCATCTTGCCCGAGCAACACCGGCAACCGGCAACTCCTTAGGCATGATCTCTGTCACCCGCCAGCGGGTACGTGAGGCTGTTGGATGGCCGAAATCAGCTGCGTCGACTTCACGGCGCCAACGTCGCAGAGCCAAGCCTAATGTACCGGTGCTCTCCGCGGCGAGTTGCAAGCGCCTGGACGCTGTCATATCGAGCCGGGAGACCTCGGCTACAACAGCGGTAAGCGATCCGTGGCGCAGGCCTTCCTCAAAAGCCAGCAGAAGTGTCTTGTCATCATCGACAACGACGCGAAGCAACCGATCCGGCGTAAGTCCGGCCTGGGCTATGCCCGCGGGAAAGAGGTCAGCTTTTGTCAGGCACCACATAACCTGTCCGCCAGTGCGCGCCGCAATCCCTGCGCAAAAGGCAGCCGCAGCGGCGCCGTCAATGGCTCCCGATCCGCCGCCGGCAACTTCATGCAAAGCTCCTAAAGCAAGGCCGCCGCCCGGCAAGCGATGATCGATTTCCGGGACATGAAATGGCAAGTAGGTCCGAGGGCGTACAGAGTTGTTTTCCAGCTTGCGGATACGATCTCTAAGATCGGCAAGCTCGGCTCTGGTGGTACGCTTGGACTGCGGGGACACGGGTATGATTCCTTCTGAAGCATCTCGTCTCGGGGTTAAGTGAAAGTATGTTCGCTTTTTGTTCTCAAATTCCGCAAGGTGTCAATAGTACCTTGGTTGAACCTGCCACAACCCCAGAGCCCTACTCTACGTGCTCTAGAGCTTTAGGCTCAACGTTTTCGCTGATGGCATAAGGCTTTAGATGCTTACCGCCCACCAAATGACAAGTTGTGGAAAAGCATCGAAATTTATCCGACACGGGACTATCGCTCGACCATCTTACCCGTGAACCAGTGGCGAGCTCTATGGCGCAGCATGACCCATTAGACCTGAAGCGATTCGTGGACGCTCAGGAAAGCAGTTACGAAAGCGCCTTGGCCGAACTTCGCCAGGGCCGGAAGCAAACACATTGGATGTGGTTCATTTTTCCTCAGCTTCGCGGCCTGGGCCGATCGTCTACCGCGCAGTATTACGGCTTGTCGTCACTCGCTGAGGCGCGTGCTTATCTCGACCATCCTATACTAGGCCAACGGCTCGACGCGGCCACTGTCGCGGCGACAAATGCACCCGCACGCTCACTAAATGCCCTGTTTGGATCGCCAGACGATATGAAGTTCAAATCCTCCATGACCCTCTTCGAACGCGCGGCCAAAACACCGGACAACGTCTTTGCTCTGGCGCTCGACAAATGGTGCGGTGGACAGCGCGACACAGCCACTCTCCAACTGCTAGCCTAACATCGATCCAGTTCCGGCCTTGCGTTGACAGGCCAGGCGCGTTTAACCTCGGTATAATCGTAGCTGCTGCGAGCGGGACATGTGCAATCTCTACTCTGAACTCGTAGGCGCGGCCGCCATCGTTGCCATGGCAAAGGCCATGAACAGCGGGATCAATTTCCCACCGCTGCCAGGTGTCTATCCCGATAAGCCAGCCCCTATCGTGCGCAATGGTCCCAATGGTCGCGAACTCGCAATGGCGCGTTGGGGTTTGCCAAGTCCAGATAAGCACGTCGCGACGCTAAACTACAATAAAGGCACAACGAATGTTCGCCGCCCCGAGATCAAGCATTGGCAGCAATGGATGGGCGTCGAAAACCGATGCGTAGTGCCGTTCACAAGCTTCGCTGAACCAACGACCATTGACGGCAAGACAACCAATGCCTGGTTTGCGCTCAGCGAAGACGAACCTTTGGCCTTTTTCGCTGGCGCCTGGACCCCATGGACCGGCGTGCGGATGGTGAAGGAAGGTCAGGTAACCTGCGATGTCTTCGCTTTCCTGACGACCGATGCCAACGCGGAGGTGTTCGAACATCATCCTAAGGCAATGCCGGTGATCCTTCGAACGCCGGAGGAAATTGACCGTTGGATGACCATCCCCAACGCCGAAATCCCGGATATGCAGCAGACCTTGCCGGATGGGTCGCTGAAGATCATCAGCTTTAGCCGGGAGCATCCTCGTACGGCGGAGTTCAAAGAGCCAAAAGCTAAAGCTGAGGCAATACCGAAAGCGCAGCCCGAACAAGGCTCGTTATTCTAGGTTGTAGACCATGAAAAAGCGCTTTGATCGGTACCCTGGCGGGCTAATCGATGAATTTGATGCGCACTGCAGTTGCTTCGTCCGCAATGGTCTTGAGGGCCGTAAGAAATGAAGCATGACTAGTTTGCGTTCGTAGCTCAGATAGCTGGGCGACGTGTGTGAAGACGAGTAAGGCGTGCCCAGGCCAACCTGGTCCACCGCCTTCGATCGCATCCCAAAAGGCGTCAAGATTCCGGCCAAACATGCCGGCACCTTCAGGTTTCACAGCGTCCAGGTAACGCTGCCAAAACTCCTCGGTCGATCTGACGCCTGCACAATCAATTACGATCTCTTGCATATTTCCAACATCACCAGAGATAGCGTCGCAGTCAACAAGCTGGCCGACTATTACTGGCTACTCTGCTCCGATCTCCAACAGCCAATCCAAATCTGAATTGCCAGACTGAGAGGCTTGAGCCATTTCCCAGATATCTGAAGCGGCAGTCTCTGCATCGATCTCCTGGCTGTGCACGCGATCAAGGATCGAGTCGAGATAATCGACCAGACCCTGCCTGCTGCAATCGTCGCTGGTCACGCCGAACGCCGGCATAATCGCGGCTCGCGCTTCGACCAAGTGGATTTGATATTTCTGGAACCTGCGAACGACATCGAGAATGGTCTGTTCATTGTGCGCGGCTTTGATATCCCGAGACATTACAGTCATCGGTCGTCCCTCTGTGGAAGGGCGTACTGCCATGACCGCCCGCGCTTTCTTCGGGGCAATGAAGCGTCCATTATTCTCAAAAGCCCGTAAGATTTCAGTCGGGGTCATATGCCGGTGATATGTGGTCGCACATCCGTGCCTTGCCAATCCGCCAAAATGTTCTATCTTTGTTCTCGCGCTGGATATATGCATCCGGTGCAAAGTGCAGAAGGATAGTGAGCGTGGGTATGTGTGGCAGGTATGGCGGCCCAGCAGAGTTAGCGATTTATGCGGGCTATTTTGACCTGCCGGCGCCGTTCGCGAACCTGAAGCAAGCGGATAATGATATGCACCCGAGCCGTAACGTGACAGTGCTGGCAAAAAATCGCGAAGGTCAGTTTGCCCCCGTTGAAATGCGATGGGGGTTGATACCCTCTACCTTTTCAGGCCACATCGCCGACTGGTCCTTTAACACGATGAACGCCAGGCTTGAGACTGTTGAAACGGCTCCGGCTTTTGCCAAACCATGGGCAAAGAAGCGCCGCGTCATCATTCCGATGGAACGCTATTTTGAGTGGCTTCCGGCGAGCAACGGGCTTTTCGGCAAGACGAAGAAAAAGCAGCGGGTGGCTATCACCAGAGCGGATGGCAAGCCCATGGGCGTGGCTGGTATCTATGATCATGCGGTGACGCTAGATGGTCCGGTTCTTTCTTGCGCCATGCTTACCCGCGCGCCTGGCCCTCGCATGTTGGAGGTACATGACCGCGAGCCGGTCGTCATCGATCCGCAGGAGTGGAAAGCCTGGCTTAATGGGTCAGATGACATTGACGTCTTTTCCAGCTGGAAAGACGACGCCTTTTCCCTGGAAGTCGCATAGCAGAAGGTACGTCAGGCTGACTCAGGGCCTTTCAGAGGTGCTGACGGATGCCGGCGCCGGGGTGCTTCCTTTGCAACCTCTGCCTTAGCCGCCTTCACAGCTTTGCCGACTGGCATTTCTTTATCCCGGCCAACGCTCTCCGGCTTCTTGTCTTCGCGAAGGCCTTGGAACGACGGGTGCCGCAACCGGCCTTCCGGCGTCCATTCGGTAAACTCGATTTCGCACACAAGCTTGGGCTCGATCCAGGTTCCGCGGCCCACATCGGGCGGGAGCTTTTTGAACGGCTTCGGGATGACGGAT
Organism: Asticcacaulis solisilvae; assembly: GCF_017875235.1. GTDB lineage: Bacteria > Pseudomonadota > Alphaproteobacteria > Caulobacterales > Caulobacteraceae > Asticcacaulis > Asticcacaulis solisilvae_A. Next base: position 178,698 of record NZ_JAGGMI010000005.1, read on the forward strand.
AGCCCTTCGATCTTGGCCATGATTTCTGCCTGGCTGTCCTGATTGAAGCCGGTGCCGACCTTGCCAGCGAACTTGAGCTGGCCCTGGTCGTAATAGCCGAGAAGGAGCGAGCGGAAATCCCGCCCTGCCTTGGAGTCAGTGTAACCCACGATCAGAAACTCTTGTCGCTTGTGGCACTTGACCTTCAGCCACGCCTTCGACCGCTTGCCGGTATAGGTTGAGTCGATCCGCTTGGAGATCAAGCCTTCCATTTCCAGGCTGCAGAGGTGCGGCAGGAAGTCTGGGTTTTCCGCGAAGTGCTCGCTGTAAATGATGCGGTCGTTGAGATCGCGCCCTTTCACCAATCTTTCCAGTTGGCCTTTGCGTTCGAGGAGCGTCTGTTTCTTTAGATCCTGTCCGTTCAGATGCAGAAGATCAAAGACGTAGTATTGCAGGTTTTGGCTACGCTCGGCGCCAAGCTCGTCCTTCAGTTTTGAGAAGCTGGAAGCGCCGTGCTCATTTAGTGCTACGATTTCCCCATCGATGACCGCGCTTTCCACATCGAGGTCCTGTAGGAGCTTCGCCAGCGCTCGGTATTTGCGCGTCCAATCCAAGCCGGATCGCGAGTACATGGTGACCTTGCCGGCATCGATCACGGCCAAAGTGCGATAGCCATCGAACTTGACCTCGTGCACCCATTCAGGGCCTTGCGGCACCGCGTCCGCTAATGTCGCGAGTTCCAATGACTCGAAACCGGGTGCCTTGGACGAACTTGCCAGGTTCTTAGCAACAATATTGCGGGATTGATCGGGCACGGCATCCTGCCTTTCAAAAGAGCGAGGACGGCCAGGTAAACACGACGCACATTGTTGCGGCGTCAGGTAGCGTTCTGCATTGGTCGTCTCGCATTTTCCGAGATGCTGAAACGATGACAGGGGAGGCATAAGTTCTCAGTCGGGATTTCACATTAGCTGGTTTGTTGGTCGATCCTGTCCATTTCGGTTAGGGGTGACTTCGCCTCCTTGGCGAGATAACGAAGGCGTTCGCAGACCAGCGCGCGGGTGTCTTTGTGGTAGCTGCCGCTCATCAACTCCATGCGCTGCGTCTTGATGCTTTCGGGGATGCTCGAGATCGCTGGCAAATTGGTCATGCGAAGTCATTCGTCGCGTAGCCTCTGAGGTGGGTTGCCACTGTCAGCCTGTCCGACACAAAAAAGCCGGCCGGAGCCGGAAGTGGTAAGAGTAGACGGGCAGGCCTTATCAAGGGGGACGAGTGGAGCCAGCCCGCCGCGTGCTCGAAAGCACGAGCAACCTATGTTATGGCGGACGTAAAATACTGATGCGTTCCCCGGCTACAAAATAGGCTTATCCACATAGGAACGGCTCAGATACCGTTCATAATCCCCTAGCACCATCTAACCTGGAGTACACGTCTGATATGCGTAACTCAAAATCATCGATTAACGGAGTCATATAGTGAATAACCTCTTCCACTGTCTCAAATTTGGTTGGCAGCGAGGCTATTCCGGCAAACATTTGGGCAGCTCCACCGACCTGTATCGGAAAAACGCCACGCAAGGCTTGCCCTAAGAAGTCGCGAGAAAGTTGGATGACAGCGATCCCAGGATAGTATTGGCCTGGACCGCCAGATCTCAGTTTATGATTAATTCTCTCCTCTTTAGGTATTTCCCAATACTCATAGCTAGCCTTTTCAAGCTTTCCTAGCAAGTTTTTAAGGCCAGAAGAATTTACCTCGTCCTTTGTGCTGACCTTTAGAGCTTTAAGGGAGGTAACCTGCACATTCGTAAAATTTGATGCTTCCAGTGCTCCGCTTTGGAAGCCGGATTCTGCCAGCAAAATACCTCGATCCGCACCAATATCATGGACTATTTCTCTCAGCCCCATGACATGCAGTTTAGTTACAGGTCTTCTCCAAGCTTTACACTCGACTACCCAAGTGATTTTGAATCCAGCGTGATCAATGTTCACGAGCACGTCGATGTCGTGGCTAGTTCTTACCCCCTGAACCGCTACATCAGTGGCCGCATCCCAACCAAGTTTGTGAAAAAAATCACAAGCTTCTTGCTGATACTCTCTCCAAGTTGAAGTCAAGTTTGCCCCCATGTCGAGCGATTAAGGGAGGGACATTAGAGGGTGCCTCTAGTGTCTGCAAGAAGTGCTAACGGAGCCATCGCTATGCTCTGACACCAACCCGTCAACTCAGGTACCAAGCGTGCAATTCTCCTCCGGACTCAGGGAGCCCGTACACGGCAGCGTCTGATATCTGGCGTCGTGGTGCGAAAGTGCCCGACTTGAGTCTGTACGACTCGGAAAATGGCCTTAGCGGCGATTTAAATGAAAAGCCCCGGCATCTCTGCCGAGGCTCTTTGACTGTGGCGGGGCGACACGGTGGAGGCGGCCTAGATTTGCGTCCATAACCGCCTCCTGGCGTGTTCCATCCCTACATGGATCAAATCATATTCATCCTGGTGTAAATTGTAGATGCTGTTCAGCCCGTTAGTTGCTTAGCTGGAGGCAGCAGTTCTCGCAGGTTGACTCTCCGCTCGCAGTGGTAGAGTTCTTTGTAATGAGCCCCGAGTCGCCCTCCTACCAGTACGTCGCCTACATCGATGAAGCTGGGGATCCAGGTCTAAGTAAGGTTTGGCCGCGCAGCGCGAATGGCGCGAGCGAGTGGTTCGTCATAGCCGGTGTGCTCGTGCCAGCTGACCTTGAGAGTTCCGTTTCAGACTGGGTGTCTGAAATGATGGTCGCGATGAATAGTTCGCAAATGAAAGATTTGCATTTCAAGACATTGACGGCAGATCGTAAACGGCAGGTCTGCCAGATTCTGGCCGAGAAACATGTTCGCTGCTTCGTCGTCGCCTCCAATAAGCAAAATATGGAGGGTTACGTTAACCCGCGGGCTTGGCCACGAACTTTGATGTCGCCTCCGGACAATTGGTACTATTGCTGGATGACACGGGTATTGCTGGAGCGCATGACCGACTATGTTTCCAAGCACTCACGAAAGAAAACAGGAGAAATCGGAAAGATCAGGCTGGAGTACAGCGAGCGAGGGGGGTTGCGCTACACGCAGATGCAAGCCTACTACGATTTCATAAATATCAAGAGTGCGGGCGGAACCAAGGACCTATACCTGCCGTGGGGCCATGTCGATTTCAGAACAATGGATCGGAGGCTTCTACATGTCTACAGCCATAGATTTCGGCCAGGTTTAAAGCTGGCAGATATCACAGCCAGCGCGTTCTTCCGCGCTATGGATGCAAGACACACGTCCGAACCTGATCCTACCTACGCTAAAATATTGGTTCCCCGTCTCGCGCTCGAGCCTGAGACAAAAGCTATAGCCGGTTATGGTCTAAAACTTCTTCCCAGTTGGGGTAAACTGGATCGTTTCGAAGTGCCAGACTCGAAACGGGCGATATTCCGACACTGCGGCTACCCCAAGCAGTGGTGGCAAAAAGTGGTGGAACCCGGGCCGGTCTAATCCGCTGCCTTTAGGTCAATCTCAGTATCGACCGTGCTACACGGACGCCAATCAACTTGGCCCCGGAGGTTCCGGCGAACCACCATTGATAGAATCCCATGCGGGAGTCGCGCTGTCAACGCACTATTACGGAACGATTTGCGGACTGGAAATTACGCTACTGCATAGATGAATAGACTCCCGAATCGTGGCTTCATGCACCTGCTAGGGCAGCACACACGGAGTGATCCGATGTATGACTCGCGTTTCATCGATAAGGCCTTCCGAAACCAGGCCATCATTCATCGCCATATGCACAAGACGGGCTGCACTCTGGCAGGGCAGCCGCTGTGGACTGATCAAGAAAACGCGGAGCTCCTCAAACATTACCCGAATTATGAGCACCTTTCCGGTGTACTGATCCGAAGAACAAAAAGGGCAATGCAGGAACGTGCGCGTAAGCTTGGCTTGGTCAAGCCACGACGCGTGTGGTCGCTCACCGAAGAAGAGAAGATGCCGCCTCCGTATAAGGGTGGCGCTCCAATGTCTGAAATAATTCAAAGCCTCGACAACAAAAATAAGCAGCAAGTTTATTCAAAGGCGAACCATCTCGGCGTGCGGCGCCCAAGACGGCGTCCAAGGCCAACAGGGATGCCGATTGTGGATATGATCCGCGACCGAAACTTCGACAATGGAGACAGTCCGGCAGATTTGAATGTTTGGACCAACCGGAAGACATATTGGACGCGCCCGAGGAAATACGACTGGAAAGCAATTTCTCATGCTTTAAGGATACTGGGAGGGAGAATTGTCCCGATATGGCCTGACTAAAGCGTTTCCGCCGTGGACGCCTGAGGAAGACGAATTAATTCGTCTTCACGCGCCGAAATATAAGTATCTGCAACAGCTCCTAGTGCGACGCACTTATGCTGCCGTTAAGACGCGAGCTCGCAAGCTTTGCCTCGGGTCGTCCGTTCGATCATGGGAGCCTTGGGAAGACAATATCCTCCGTGACCACTATCCCAATTACGACGCCATCGTGCAGCGTCTTAAACAACGCAGTAGGGAGGGCGTTCGCGCAAGGATCAATCGTCTAAATATTCACGTAGCCCGGCGCACGTGGAGCAAGTCTGATCTAGCTATTATCAATACCCTTCATCTTCAGGGTGTTCCCAAGAAGGAGATAGCCAAGCGATTCCACGACGTAACAACAACATCGATCTTCAACGCAATTTATACCTATGGAGACTCACGCGCACGGACGCCGCGTGAGAGTTCGCAAGTGATGTCGTCGATTTGTGCTCGGATGAAAAGGCTCGGAATAATGCGGTCGCACTATGACAAAGCTAATAATACTTCCTTTTACTTTTCAGGGGGCGGAAAAATCGTGATCCCTAAGCTCGTGATCCGTGCGATCGAGGATTTGGGCGGCACTTTCCAAATTGAATGGGATGAGAAATAAAACCTCCGGGCATAATTCGCTACCTGCCTATGGCTAGATGTATATGTACCCCCCTCAACCGATACCGTGGGAAAGTGTGAATAGCCCCTGACGGTATCGCTTAAGGCTACCGTGAGCCTGTTTTTGACGATTTGACCCGCCTAAACCGATACCGTCATCAGCCTCAACCGATACCGTGTTCTAAATATCGATGTTCGCCCAAGCCCGGATCTGTAACGAAACTAAGCCAACTGCGCACGCTGTTCTACTCAGGGACAAACCGCCCCTCCATCCGCATTGTTGCTCGGCGGCGGCGAGTCTTGACGTACTAAAGTGCACCGCCTACGGTCGTCGTACTTTCTGAGGGGGGGGATATGAAAACGCTATTTGCAACGTTCTGTTTTGGCCTGGCCGTGTGCGGCGGGTTCTTAGCAACGGTACCAAGTTACGCCGAAAGCCAGGGCAAAGAATGGGTTGCTGCTGACTTGAGGGAGTTCGACGACATTCTGAATAGGGATGTCTTGCCGCTGTTCTCGTTGATGAGCACAACTGTAGAGCTTTCGGGGTCAGATCAACTAAAAGCATGTGAAAGCGCCAAGAAGACGCAGGCCCAGGCTGGAGTAGCGATCAAGGCTATCAATGTTCTCAACGAACGCATCAAGGCAGAAGGCAAGGACTTGTCGCGCTTTGCTGAGGTCAATGAAAAAATAACTGACCTGAAAACACTGATGCCCGAAATGGTTGATGGGATTTGTAATGGCGAGGTTGCTTCACATGGCTACGTCGAGGATTTCGCCGAGCTCAATGAGGCCATGACTTTAATGGGGCAATATTCAACAGCAATATCCGCCAGCGCCGAAGCACGGTCTGCCGGCGACAAACCAAGCGCCTGCGCCAAGCTGAAGCAAGCCGGCGCGGCGTTTAGCACGTTCAAAGCCAATCTGGCGCAATGGAAGGCCAAGCCATCCAACGACCCCGACGCAATAGCGGACCTGGATAAGCTAGACGCGAACTTCACCGAGTCATGGGCAGGAGCCAGCCAATTCCTGGCAACGTGTCCTGTATCATAGGCTGCTGGGTTTTAGCCTGCCGGAGGGGCGATGCCCAATATCACAGTTCGTCGAAACGTGTTGCTTGGGGCCGCGCCCGTGCGGTCGCATTTGAAGCACGTCAACCGGTACTGGGTCGCCTTTCGATCCTTTCGGGAGAAGGCCGCTTCCTGGGCCTTCTCGACAAAGCCCGCGGCGATTAGCCGTTTGACGGCCTCCGATGCAGTGTTGGGGCGAATGTTGCACTCTGAAGCAAGGTTGTCGATCGATGCGCCGAGATAGCCATTATTCTCGCCGTTGTACCGGCGCATGATCTGCATTAGCACGGCGCGGTCAGACGGCATCAGGGCGAGCCAGGCCGGGCTATCCATCAGGTAGTAGAACAGCCTGACGAACGGCGGGCCGCTTTTGCGCCTTCCTGTGGCGTCATGTCTTGCCATTTCGGCAATCCTCAAATGGAAAAACGGCGGGCCTCGGTGCGCCCGCCTAGTTGTCGTGGTCGGTTAGAACGGCAGGGCGGTGTTTGGGGCGCTGTCGTAGTCGTCGGGCAGGGTGTAGGCGTCTGGGCGCCTGTCTCTCGGTCCGCTGCCTGAGCGATGCTCCTGGCCGGCCTGTGAGGCGTGCGGAGCCGTCGACGCACCGCTTTGCCGGTGGTCGTGGTGGCTGCGCATTTACTGCCCGGTCCCTGCAGGATTGGCGCGGTAATAGGCGCGCAAGGCCAGGATGGGTTCGCGAGGCATTTCCCACAGGTGGTCAAGGAAGCCGGTTTCCTTGGCATCCTCAGCGGTGCGGTAATAGCTGTTGACCTGCTCGGTGACGTACTGGCTGCCCTCCAAACTCGCGGCAACCAATTCCACAGCCGCAACCTCTTCGGCCCGCGCCGCTGGTGCATATTGCGTTTCGTCGTAGTCAGGCGCTTTCAACGTAGCTTCCGCCACTTCATTGCGGCGTGCGAAAGCTTCCTTATGGGCGTTAATCAGGTCCCAGATATTGCCGCCGTTTTCAGTGGTGATCGTAGGCTCTTCCTCGGCCTCCGGTGCTGCGAAGTGACAGAGGGATTTTAGGAAGGCCTCGGCGTCGTCGCCGTGTTCGAACACCTCACGCTGAAATGTGGGCGAGCCTGCCGCGAAAACGAGTATTGCCGTTGCCTCGGCTGCGGTTGCGCACCTGTGGTCTCGGATGGCGTTTGCAGCTTCGGCAAGCTGTTTGATGAGGTAATCTGTCCGCGCCTCTGCATCCTTGTACGCAGCTTCCCCGTCACCTTGTCCATAGCCGCATAGCTGGCTTCGCAAGCTTGGTCGCAGGCCTGAAAAGCGCTGATCTTGGCCTCAACGGTCGCGAAGTCGGAAGCATTGCGACGGCGAAGCCCGGCCATTGCGCGGGCTGGGTCGGCCGTGACGGCTTCAGCCAATGTAATGACGAGGCTGTCGGGTATCGGGATCAGGTTATGAAGCAACTCCGAGCGCGACGCGAACTCACCCGCATGAAGCTCAATGGCGATTTTATCGGCGTTGTTGCCGTTCGACAGGCGATGATATGCGAGACGAAGAGCGCCCATCATCTCCGCCTCGTCGGTTTCGTTGAGCCGCTTTTGCTCGTCCGGTGTCGGCTCGCCTGGGTGATCGGCGGCGCTCATTGCGGCCAGCATTTCGCGGCAAGCGCGGCGGTGAGATATTATCAGGTCGAGGCAGGCGGGGGAAAGAGCGCCGTGGTCGTCGCCTTCGTTGATGAGGTGGGCGCCGTCGTCGTGCAGTTGGATCAGGACGGGGTTTGCAGGTTGCTTGGTCATGGTCGTGCCTTTCGGGCATGGGGCCGCGCTGGCGCTCGGAGGCGCGCGGGGCTGGATAACTGGAAAGGTCGCCCGCTTGGCTCGGTTAGCGCTGGCGGGCGCTGATGTGGCTAGAGAACGCGGCCAATAATGTTGTGCGGGAGGTGGCAGGCGAGCGTCCGGACGCGTTGGGTCCCGTCTGCGCTTACCATCGTTACGCAGGGGCTTCCCGGCCATCCTGGGGCCAATTCATCGGCGTCTACCGCGTCGCTATAATCGATGCGAACCGTGTGGCCGTTGCCGAGCAATAGCAGTTCCCCAGGCGGGTATCGATCCTGCCAGAAAGCAACCTTGCTTTCGGTCAAGGCTTCAGCGCGGCTCACTTTACGTGACTTGGCGGCGAGAGCGTAGAACCCCACAACATTCAGTTTTCCGCCCGATAAGCGCTTGATGGCGTCTATGTGGTGTTGCAGGGCGTCGGCATCGTCCAGCGAGGGCGCCGCTTGGGCGGGGGCTGGGGCAGCGGCGAGCGCTCCGAAAAAAGGCAGAGCTGCAAGGATGCTGCGACGAGTGCTTTTAGTCATGATCGCCTCCTATTCCGCAGCCATCAGGAAGCCGGCTTCGTAAATCTTATGGACGGTTTCGGCGTCCGAGTTGCCGTAATCGAAATCCGGGTCGTTGTAGCCAATGGTTGGGGCATCGACATGAACCCAGCCGTCAGCCGTTTCCTTGCCGTCCTCGAAACGGAACCAGTGGCCCAGTACCGGGCAGAGAAAGGCGTGGTCGGCGCGATAAGCTTCGATGGCCTCGGCTTCCGAAGCGAACTCGCCGGGATTGTCGGCCATGAACTGAGCGACCTCCGTAGAGCCTGGCTCAATAGCATCGGCGCGGACGTTAGCGACATACGAACGCCAGCTTGTTGCGGGCGGAGTCGTGGTGGTGATAAGAGTGAGATTAGCCATGATTTGATCCTTCTCCGATCAATTTGGTTAGGGCCGGTGGAGAGGTTGCAGCCTCTCACTGGCCTGTTTCCCTTTTTGGCATATCTGCACTTAAAGTGCAATGCGAAAGGTAGCCATTCAGGAGAATAATTGCACTTTATGTGCAGATCATGGTATGGTGACGCCATGGATATATCTAGCGCGCAATGTCGAGCGGCCCGCGCCCTCGTAAATATGAAACAGCAGGACTTGGCCGACGCCAGTCGTGTGAGCAAGCGGACGATCGTCAACTTTGAACTGGATGCGGCAAAGCCCGTTCCATCTACTTTAGACGCTCTTAGACGCGCTTTGGAGACAGCTGGAGTAGAGTTCATCCCCGAGAACGGCGGCGGCGTTGGCGTGCGCCTTAAATCACCCGGTTAGGACATGTTGCCTTGATGATATCGGCGTTCTCCTATAGCTTTAGTTAAAATGGAGGGGCGGGATGAAGATCATGTCGGGGTTCATGCTTGCCGTGCTGGCGCTATTTAGCGCCCAAACAGCACAAGCAGCGGATGAAATCAGTTTGTTCAATGGTACAGGCGAAGCAACGGCCTACATTGCCGTAGACGACGGGCTCACAATTTACACATGGAACGGAAAGCCTGTGGCTTATCTTGATCCTGTACAATCGGGAGGCTTCAATATCTACGGCTTTAACGGATACCACCTCGGTTGGTTTTCGGATGGTGTTGTTTGGGACCATAATGGCGACGCGGCGTGCTCGGTAAAAGAACGCCAAGGAACGACCCAGTTTGAGCCGTTTAAGTCGTTCAAGGAATTTAAGCCTTTCAAGTCCTTTAAAGAGTTCGCTCCATACAAGCCGACACTATCCAACTCGTTTGGCACGCAGCCGTGCAGCCTATTGCTCGCACGAGGAGCGAGTTGAGATGCCGCGAGCTTTCAGGGTATCCGTCATGCCTAACGGGGGAGTGGACGCAGCGCGCGTGGCACTTGTAGAGCAGCCGGCGAACAAACGCGGCTTCTGGGCCTAGCAAGCATCTTGTTTACGATCTGGCTTATAGTATTTGCGATTGCAACTTTTTGCAGCCTCGCGAGACCCCTCGCGAAGCATTGGGCTCATGTTTGGCAAAGGATAAAATCGCTCGCAGCGGCTTTCCGGTCTGTTCGTGTTCCTGGCGCTCTTATCTACCTTGTCTGCTATCTAAGTTTTGCGTTGCTGGCTGGTTTTCTATTTGCGCCCAAACAAGAGGCAAAACGCGAACTGCAATATGCCGCTATGTGCGCAGACGGGACGCGCAGTTTTAGCACGGGCCAAGGTACATGCTCGTGGCACGGCGGCGTCGCATATTATTATTGAAGCATGTGGTGGCTGCCCAATGACTAGGACCCGTAAACCATCATTGCACGCGATTGCGATAAGTCTCGCCAAAGCTGGCGTGCCATTTCGGATTACCCAAGGTCGGGATGGCGCGACCACGCTTGAAACAGGCGTGACGATGCAGCCGATCGAGGAGCCCAATCCCTGGGACTCAATTTTGGATCTCAACCCGGATGAGATGCGGAAGTGGCGTGAAGAGAGCTCAGCTAGAAGGAAAGTGGCCCGGAGATGACTGAGTGGCCCCGCGTCAAATCTGTGAAGCAAATTGTCGATGACGGGCTATTCCCGGGCACGGAACGACAACTCATCGATCTCGCGAAAAAGTATCAAATAGGGCGCATGTTCGGCCGCATGGTCGCTTTCACAGATCAAGACTGGGCGGATTTGTTGGAGCGCCTCCCTGTGCCTGGCCAGTCTGAACAATCTCGCTCATGGTCCCGCGCCGAGGCGCCGATGGCACCGGAAAAGGCCTATCGGCTTGCTTTAGCCATGGCTGAGAAGGGAAGGCCGAAAAGCGCACGCAGCGGCGCGTGAAAAGCCCAGCGGAGCAAGCGGCTGCAATGCGTGAGCGTCTCAAAGATCGGAACAAATGAGCCTGGTGCCCAGGTTGCCGAGGGGCGTGAGGTTCGGAATAGCGAAACACTATTCGTGATTATGATGAACGACTAACCTGTGGTACGGTCAAGGGGTGAGTGACACGGTGAAATTCTGTCGGCCGTAGCACTGCCTGATCCGGTTTAAGCTTGTCGGGTTAGGTGGGAGCGCAATGTAGGGTTCATGGACAGGCCTTACCTCACGCAGCGGGAGTTTCGGCTCCCGCTTTTTTATTGGTGCTCGCGAATTACGATCTGATCCTTGCGGCGAAGTTTTGCCATGTGGCTGTCGCGTAGGCGATTGAACGAGGTCACAAATATTCGTCCGTCTCGCGTCCCCTTGATGCAGGCGCGGTAATTGTACCCTCGAAAATACGTGTCTGAGTACACAGAGATGATCGTTCGGTCAGTGTCCTGGCGCAACTCGCCAAACGCGAGGCATGGCGGTAGGACCCGGTAATCCACCTCATCTAAGTCTGGGTGATGCTCACGCTGTTTTTTGACGGTGTCCAAGGAAAGCCAAACACGTCCCCGCCCGCAACCGATCGCGGCGGCAATTCGCTGTTCGAGATGGCAAACGATGACATCGTCAATCCGCTCGTCGCGGTAAAGACCCAAGAAATGGTCAAAATTCATGATTCGGCATTGTCACCGACAATCGGAGCGTGAGTCAAACAGTCGGCGGGTCATCGCACTAGAACGCGCAAACTCGCCGCACCCGCCCGTCGTCATCCCACTTCGCCACCGCACTAATTGACCTTGTCGTCAAGGCGTTGAGAAGGGGTCACGAAGGCCCATATGAAGGCAGCGATCCAGCCAACGACGGTCCACCCCATAAAGATCGTTAAAAACCATATTGGCAGTGCGTTCGGGTGCTTTCGGTGGTTGGCCACCAATCCCGGCGTGATCCAAAGCGGTATCAAGATCACCAGAACAAAAAATGCAGCGATATGCCAAATTGAGACGGCGCCCATATTCCCCCCTTGCGGCTTACGCCGTACTAGTTGCTACTCATCGAAAAAGGCACTGTAGCAGGTCTTTTCAATTCGCGCGTGCTTATCCCACCTCGCCACGTACACCACATTTCTCGCCTTGCGGCGCGATATAGCAAGCCGTTCTGATAGCGTCGGATTTGTCCCATTTGCGGACGTAGATTGCATTGCCCGTCGCGACCTGGTGACAGGATAGATTACCTACGACTGACGTAACAATCGCCAACGTCCGGCCGTAGCGATCTTTACCAACGCGCTCGATCTCAACTGTTCCGAAGCTGATTGCCTTAGCTAGGCTGTCACGGCTTCGGATCGGATCGCCCGGGACACATACACGCCCCTTCGGCTGGCACGGCCCCATCTCCGGCGCGTCGATGGCGAGGAGGCGGATACGCTCGTCGCCGCAGCGGATCGAGTCGCCGTCTGTAGCAATCGGCGTGCACGTGAGGACGGCGACTAGAAAAGCGATCACACCGTCGGTCCCAGCGAGGCAATCCACGTGATCATTCTGGAAAGATGGTAGGCGTACCTGTCGCCGTATTGACTGACGGTAAAGCTTACTAGCAAGAGCCAAGGGACCAAGAAACATGCGCAGATGTAATAAGGCAGCTTGCTCGATACTTTGCCGGGCCCGTGCGGTGGCGATCCGAAGGTAAGTTCGTCAGGATATCGTGATGCGATCTCGCGGACTTTTTTCCACCAGACATCATACATTATTCGCGCGGCATGAACGCCAGTCATCGCCAATATCGACAGGGCAGCTCCCATTGTCGGGATTGCAATGATCACCCAATCAATTAGGTCAACATAGTTGGCGGCCTTGCCGGACAGGCATAGACCGTAGGCGGCGAACAAAATAGTTTGCGGCACAAACAGCCAGTTTAGGCGTTCGTGTGCCCATGCCTTTTCGCGACGGGCCGCCTCCACGAATCGCTCCCATATTTCCAGATCACGCTTAAATTCAGCGCCCTGATCCGCTTCGTTCATCGATTGCCCCCACAAATGAACATTGCCCCCTCATCCGTTAAGCCAGCCGGCAGTGGGAAAGCGTCACACTTCTGAGCCATTCAGGCAACTAGCGGAACGCAATTTGCGCATGGTGTTACTCGCGGGGCACGTCATGAGGGATCATTCACAGGCCACGCCATCACCGTCTCTATCCATTTTAGGCCTGTACCCAGGCTCACCGCGCTTCAGAGGAGCGGCGCCCACTGCTCGTGCCTCAGAGCAATTGGCATAGTAGACCGATGACTGCATCAGGCTCTGCGCCTTCGCTGGCTTGCGGGGCTTGGCAGAGGATTGCTGAGGCCGTGACGAAGCTGGCGACCGGCCTGAGCCATGGCAATGATAGCCGCCGCGCTTCCGGTCGTTATGGCAGCCGTACTTATCCAGGCCGCCACCGTGGGCGAACGCATCGGCCGGCGCAATCGTTGCCGCCGCCACCAACAACGCGATCAGAAACCGCATTTCGCCTCCCCAGGCATTTTCGTATTAAGGGAGAATAGGGAGGATTCAATCAGAGATGCAAGAGCACGCTCGCATTTTAAAGAAACGTCGTTATTCTGGGCCACGCAGCTAACAACGCAAAAGCCGAACGGCATCGATCCACGCGATAGCTATAAGCTTGGCTAAAGCCGAGGTGACGTTTCGCATCATTCAAGCCCGGGATGGAACAACTACACTGGAGACGGGTGTTACGGTGACGCCGGTTGAAGGGCCAACCCTTGGGACTCAACTCTTGACGCAAGCCCCGGAACAACTGCGGAAATGGCACGGAGACATCGCTCCTGAGCGTAGGCCGGAGCGCAAATTTACGAATTTAGTTAAAAAAGAGGGTTAACAGACTCGCATTTTGTAAAAAATTAGGCAGTATGGGGGTGCGGCAGCCTACAATAGCCGCGGACTAGACCACAGAGGCATGAAGATGGATATTCATCTGATTGTTTCGGTGGATATATCCGTCACCGGTCAGCTTGTCATAGCTTTGTTGGCACTGGCGATGCAGCCGATCCGGCGACGGTAAACCGAAACAGGGGCTCGCAGTCATACCGGCTGCGGGCTCTTGTTGTATATCTAACTGACCTTGGTTCAAAAACGATGAAGGTCAGAAAGCGACACGGCAAAATCGTATGTTTACCGTTAACGAAAGCTTAACCACAAAATAAAAAAACCATCAACACGAGAATCTCGACTCGCTGCATTTTGTTGTGAGAAAACGTTCAATTGAGCAAGAAATATGCCCTCGATTCTGCGAAACGTAACCTGATATCTCCAATCAGCTTATATTACAGGCTATGTGTCTTCAGCGATGAGGCAGCGCTGTTGTCCCGATGTCGTCCACATAAAGGGCCAGTGCTGAGGATCAAGGATTAAACTGGGAGCGTTTGCGTAACCAGATAATTAGCCAACTGACAAAATGAGCCAGACACGACCTTACAGCGGCCGGAGAATTTTCGACGGTGGGCGGATCTATAGGAGGGCAAGCACGAGGAGCGCCATCATAAGATTTACCCGTTTGACTAGCCTAACATTGAATCGGGTTGCTCTCAGGCCTCTAGAAGTTCGGCTCTACATACGTTGCCCAAGCCTCCATGATCTTACGGCGCTTCTCAAGTCCGTCAGACCGCCAATACGCCTCCTCGGTGTCGTCTGCGACCTTATGGGCTAACGCCATTTCTGCAAGTTCACGCGGGAACGTGGTTGCGTCTGCAACCCAATCCCGAAACGAAGAGCGGAAGCCGTGCACGGTGGCGTCATGCTTCATCTTGCGCTTCAATAGCTGGTACATCGTCCCCGATGATATCGGCCTACCGGGTTTCAGCCCCTTAAACACGTAGCCGCCGCCGGGCGCGCTTTGATCAGCCGGCGTTCGCATCTCCGCCATGAGGGAGAGAATTTCCATTTGCCGACCGGTCAGCGGCTCGCGGTGAAGCTCGTTCATTTTCATGCGTCCCGGTGGGATGGTCCAGACGCGCGCAGCATGGTCAATCTCATTCCACACCATGTCTTTGACTTCGGTGGTGCGCTTCGCGGCCAGGATCGTAAATTCTAGGGCTAGTGCGCTTACAGTCTCGATGCCACGCAATTCGGCAACCAGTTCCTTGACCTTCTCGTGGGGCTTGGCCTTGTGATGGCCGCGCACAAGTCGGCGCTTCCATTGCGGCAGCATGTGATCAAGGTTCTCTTTCCACCGGGCCGGGTTCTCGCCTGTCCGCAGGCCCTTCACCTTAGCAAATGCGAGCACACGTTCTATTCGGCCGCGCAGACGTGAAGCGGTCTCGTGCTTGGTTAGCCATATCGGCGCCAAGACGCCTTGAACATCGATGTTTGTAATGTCGGCAACGTCTTTACCCCATATCGGGGCGCAATACTCTTTCAGGGTATTGCGCCACTGCTGGCGGTGCTTGGCGTTCTTCCAGCCTTCTTCCTGGCCGTCCACGTAGGCGGTTGCGCAGGCCTCGAACGTGGCGGCTGTGCGTCTGGCCTCTGCCTCTGCCCTTTCCCGATCGCCGCGCCCTTCCTCGTCCTTCTTGGCGGCTTCCAGTTCTCGTCGAATCTCTATCGGGTTTAAGCCATCGATCTGATAGACCCTGCGCCATGTGTCACGGTCGGCGCGGGCCGCGTCCAGGCTGATGGAGGGGAACGGGCCTAAGCCCATCTCCTTGAGCTTACCTTCCCATTTGAAGCGAAAGACCCACGACTTAGCACCCTTGGCGCTGACAGAAAGATAAAGGCCGTTTCCGTCGTTATGATAGCCGGGTTTCGTTATCTGATCGACCGTGGTGTCAGTCAGGCGCTCGCCCGCCTTGCGACGCGGCTTCTTGCTCCGTGCGATCTCCGCAAGGTTCGCTCCGCGTCCCGGTTTCTTTCGAACTACATCGCCCGTCATGACAGCTGCCCCATACTTTGGCCCATACTTTTAGTTTGCACGGACATGACAAATACATACAGCCGGGCACGGCCCATTGGCAAACCATCTGAACGAATTACTTATTTTTTGGGCACTCCTGACATTTGTACACAGCGAAAAACAAATGTTGGGCGGACACCCTCTCCGCCATTCATTTAAATATACACCGCTCGTGCGAGGTGGGATCGAACCCACGGTAAAAGCAAAAATGCGGGTTCGTAACCGGAGCATCGCAGATGCGCAGGTTCGGCGGAGCGCAGCGGAGCCAATCCCACCCTCGTTCCGAGCTCCATAGAATCTGCCCAACCAGAAAGCGCCCCCCTACTCCTCTACCCAGTCCTTTTTCAGGCGTCTTGCCGCCAGAATCAGCAGCACCGCCGCCAGCACGTAAAAGCTCAGCGCGTACAGAAAGGCGTAGCGAATCGATTCGGCGCCATAATGCGGCTTCAAAATCTCCGACAACTTGCCAAAGGCATAGGTCCCAAGCGCAATCCCAATAAGATTGTTGACCAGCAGGAACAGCGACGACATCAGGCTGCGCGACGCCGCCGGCCCCAGGTGCTGCACGGCCGCCACAACCGGCCCCAGCCAGACCAGCCCCAAGGCCTGGGGCGCCAGAAACAGCAGAAACGCCTGCAGCGGCGTTTGCGCCATCACCCCCAGCAGGTAGAGCGCCGCGGACGCCAGGAAAGCCAGGGCAGGAACCAGGGCATAGGCGCCCTTGTGCCTTGCGCCGAGGCGATCGGCGAGAAAGCCGCCAAGGCTCATGCCGATGATCCCGCTGATCAACAGCAGGCCCGCGAACAGCCACGACCGGCTGACCAGGTCCATGCCCAACGACCGTGCCAGGAAGGTCGGCATCCAGTACATGATGCCGTAGCCGACCATCGAGGCGCAGGCTGTGCCCAGGGACATCAGCCAGAAGGACGGCTTGGATGCCGCCAGCTGGATGACCGCCGAGAAGCGCATGGCCGGTTGCCCCACGGCATCGGGGCGCGCACGGACAGGCTCCTTCACCACCAGACGGAAAACAGGCGCCAGCAGCACACCGCCCGCGCCCATGGCCAGGAAGGCCCAGCGCCAGTCTATATGCGCCGCCAGAAGTCCGCCCGCCAGCACACCGCAGGCGCTGCCGACGGGAATGCCGAATGAGAAGATGGCCATGGCGCTGGCGCGCAAGGGAGGTGGGAAATAGTCGGCGATCAGACTATAGGCCGGGGCCACGCCGCCGGCCTCGCCAACGCCGACGCCCATCCGGGCCGCGAACAACTGCCAGAAATTCGTCGCCAGGCCGCACAGGGCGGTGAATCCGGACCATAGGGCCAGCGCGCCGGTAATGATCCACACGCGCGATGTCCGGTCGGCCAGCCATCCGGCGGGGACGGCGAGCGTGGTATAGAGCAACGCGAAAGCCAGGCCGCCCATCAGGCCCAACTGTTCGTCGTCGAGGCCGAGTTCCGCCGCTATGGGTTCCTTGAGGATGCTCAGTATCTGACGGTCTAGAAAGTTGACCGCATAGACCACCAGCAGCATGAACAGCATCAACCAGCGGCCACCCGCGAACCTCTCCCCTGCTCCGGTTCCCGTCATTCGTCTTCCCCTTCGCCTGGTGTTCCGGGCGTCTTTACAGCTTCCTTAGGCGAAGCGCCAGAAACCCGATCCGTTCCTTAGGCGCAAGCTGCTATAGTATCGGTGTTTCTAACGACCAGATCCTAACCAAAAGCCGTAAGACCCAGCCATCATCAGCAAAGGGCCTTACGGCTTTTCGGTGTTTGAAGCGCTGCTTACAGTTCAGCCCACTGCCGGATCAGGTTGTGATAGTGACTGGTCAACCCTACCACCTCCTCCGAATCGCTTAAGCGCGCCCTCAGCTTCAGGATGGCCATGTCGAGATCGAAGAGCATCTGCCGGCGCACGCCGTCGCGCACCATGCTCTGCGTCCACAGTACGGACACCGTTCGCGTACCCCGCGTGACCGGCTCGACGCGATGGAGCGAGGTCGAAGGATAGAGAATCGCATCACCGGCGGGCAGCTTGACCTCATGCGCGCCATAGGTGTCCTCGATGATAAGCTCACCGCCGTCATAGTCTTCCGGATCGCTGAGGAAAACCGTCGTCGATATGTCGGTGCGGACGCTCAACCCCGTCGACGGATCGAGATGGACCGCGCTGTCGACATGGTTGCCGAATTCACCGCCGCCGGAATACCGGTTAAAGCGCGGCGGCAGAATGGTCCTGGGCAGGGCGGCCGAGACAAACATGGGATGGCGCTTCAACGCCGCCGCGACGATGGCGCTCAGGCGCTGATTGACCGGGTCTTCGTAAGGCAACTGCTCCGCTTTTTTGAGTTTGCTGGCCTGGGCGCCGGCCGTCATGCCGCCGTCGCGCCACGGCGCGGCCTCAAGGTCCGCGCGCAGCGACGCCAGTTCTTCAGTGGTCAGCAGTTGGGGAATGTGGAGCATCATGATGCCGACTCCATTATATGAAAAGGCCCCGGTGTAAAACCGGGGCCTTTCCTTGCGAGCAAGACTCGCGGCTTAGAAGCGGACGCGAGCGCTCAGGGTCGCCGTGCGCGGCGCGCCCAGAACCAGGCGGGAGCCGCCATTGTTGAGCGTGCTCACATAATCTTCGTCGAAGAGGTTGTTGATGTTGAGCTGCAGGGCGACGCGGTTGGTCAGGTCGTAGGTCGCCATGGCGTTGGCAACGAAATAACCATCGATGCTCGGCATGTTCTGGGTTGCCGGGTTGGCCGTCGGATCGACAACGCGCTTTTGCTCGCCGACATATTGCCCGCCGATACCGGCGCTGAACTTCGGCGTGAACTTGTAGCTGGTCCACACCGTCGCCGTCAGTTCGGGCGACCAGCGCGTGGCGGCGCCGGCGGCATTGTTGCCGGTTGTGCCCTGTTCAATTTCGGTCTTCATCGTCTGGATGCCGGCGGAAATCTGCCAGTTCGGAATGATGATGCCCGTGGCGCTGAATTCGAAGCCCGAGACCTTGCGTTCGCCGACCTGGATGTACTGGCCCGAACCGACTGGTTCTTCCTGGGTCAGCTCATTCTTTGCGACCGTATTATAATAGGCGGCCGTCAGGGTCAGGCGACGGCTGACATCCCACTTACCGCCGGCTTCGAAGCTGGCCGTTTCCTGCGGATCGAAGATCGGGTTAGCGGCGCTGGAGGCCGTGCCGCTCTGTGAAAAGTTCGTGCCGCCTGGAGGAGTCAGCGCGTTGCCGTAGGCGACGTAGAGGCTGGAGGCCGATGTCGGCTTGTAGATGACGCCAACATTCCAGCTGACGAGCGTGCCGTCGCCTTCGATGCGCGTAACCGTAGATGCGCTTGTCGTCGTTGCTGCCGCCGCGACATCGGTGGTCATGTTGTAATTATCGATACGGACGCCGCCGCTGACGCGCCATTGCTCGCCGATTTCGATGGTATCGAAGGCATAGGCCGCCAGTGTGGTGCTGTCACCATCCGTAAAGGCGCCGGTCTCGAGCGGATCCGGCAGGACGTCATTCACATTGGGATTGTAGAGATTGGCCGCCGGAATTGCGATCGTCGTCGTCACGTGCGTGACAGGATTGCTGGCCGAGTTGCCATAGGTCCGGTTGAACTGGCTTTCGTATCCGACTTCGAAGCCGACGGACAGGTCGTGTCTGACGCTGCCGGATTCGATGGCGAAGCTGTAGTTCGTCTGGTTGAAAAGGATAGTGTTTTCCTGATCGACGCGCTGGCGGGTGCGCGCGATCGTCCAGGTCGCGGGCGTGGCCGAGACGGCGCCGGACCCTGTCGGGTTAAGGCCGTTGATGCCGGTCAGGATGCGGTCCATCGTCGTCTTACCGTAGCGCGACGTATTGGTCAGTTTGCCGCCACCACGAAGCGTGTGGACGATCTTGCCGGAAAGCATGACTGCCTCGACATCCTCGTAGTCATTCGGGCTGCCGTAATAGTTCTCACGATCGACCCTTGCGCCGGCCGCCAGCTGCGCCGTGGCGTTATAGAAGCCCTTGATACCGATCGACGGCAGGCCGCCGTCGGGCAGGTTATCCTGCTTCAGATACTGACCGAAGATGTAGAAGGTCGTGTCAGTACCGAGACCGATGGCATAGGACGGCGCTATGCCATAGCCCGAATTCTTGACGTAGGCGCGGCCCGGGGCCTCGACGTCCTGGGTCATCAGATTCAGGCGGAACGCGCTGGAGCCGCTGAGGCGCAGGTTGGAGTCGACCGTGGCGCGGGCGCCGCCTTGGCTGAAGGCGCTGACAACGGCTGTCGTGCCGCCCGACAGATTCGGCAGCTTGGAGACGAGATTGATATAGCCCGACGATGCGCCCCGGCCGATATCGGCGCCAGCTGGTCCCTTGGCGACTTCGACCTGTTCGACGTTGAAGACGTCGCGGCTGATGGCGCCGAGGTCGCGGATACCGTCGAGGAAGAGCGAGGTCTGGGTCGAGAAGCCGCGCATCTGGAAGGTATCACCTGACGCGGTATTGCCGTTCTCGCCCAGTTGCAGGGTAATGCCCGGGGTGTTGCGCAAGGCGTCGGTCAGGGACAGGGCGTTTTGCTCGTCGAGCAGCTGGCGGCCGATAACGCTCACGGTCTGCGGCGTGTCCAGCAGGGCTTGCGTCTTCTTCGGCGACGTCACCTCGGTGGCGCGATAACCTTCGCGCTGGCCGTGGATAACGGCTTCGTCTTCGTCGCCGTGACGGTCGTGGTCGCGCTTGCCATGACGCTCGTCCTTGTGATTGCCG
This sequence comes from Asticcacaulis solisilvae, assembly GCF_017875235.1. GTDB lineage: Bacteria > Pseudomonadota > Alphaproteobacteria > Caulobacterales > Caulobacteraceae > Asticcacaulis > Asticcacaulis solisilvae_A. The sequence continues at coordinate 198,987 of NZ_JAGGMI010000005.1, forward strand.
TGCTCCTGAGCGACGGCCGCGACAGGGGCGGCGACCGCGAGGGCAGCCAGGGCGGCGAGGTATGGATTGACCGCGTGCTTGCGGCTGCGAATATGGCTCATGGTCGTAGTCCTTAGTTTGCATGGGCGCCGCTCGGGCGTCCGGGGGAGGAAGCATGCCAAGGATGCCCCCTCAGCTGCGAATAGGTATCATTTGCATCGAATAGTCGGGAAACAGCCCGCCGGGATGCGCGGCGGGCTGCGCGTTTTTTAGTTGGCCAAAACCTCAAAGGTCGCCGTGTAGGAGTAGCGTACAGCCGGCTGGTCCTGCGGACCGCCCTGACCTTGACCCTGCCCCGGACCACCCTGACCAGGACCACCCTGACCAGGACCACCCTGGCCCTCCCCGCCCTGACGGCGCGGCGGATAGCTGGCGGTCAGCAGGTGGAAACCGGCCAGTTCCCAGGTAATGGCGACTTCGCCATTGGCGTCCGTCGTCGCGACGATTTCCTTCAGCGCGTTGCGGAAGCGGCCGCCGTCGGGGATAGCCGTGACATTCAGGTCGGACAGCGGCTTGCCGTCGAGCAGGAAGCGGAATTTCGCGGCCTCACCGACGAACAGTTCGCTGGGATGGGTCAGCGGCACGACTTCAAGCCCCTTGCCTGTCGGCTGCAGGACTGCGTCGTTCGGCTTGTTGGCCGAAGCAAAGGTTTCGATGCGGCTGAAGTTGCGCGAAATGCGGACATCCGTCGCGCCGGCCGGAACCTGCGACTGATAATCGGCTTCGGTGCCGCGGAAACGCTTGGTTTCACCATTGAGGGTGTAGCTGCCCATGACGGCGGCATTGACCAATGCGATACGATAGGTGCCAGGCGTCTTCAGCTCGACATCGAAAGCTGAACGGATCTTGCCGGTCCATTTGTTCTGCGCCTCTACCGCCTGGCCATCCGGTCCGGTGATGACCAGGTTGTCGAGGCGCGCCGGCACGTGGTCGAAGTCGAAAATGCCTTCGGAACTGGCGGCATCGACTGTTACCCACGGCGCCTTGCCTTCGACCTGGGCGGCCGATGGCTTGAGCCACTGGCGGTGCGCCTCGGCGCTCATCGGCGCCAATGCCGCCATAGCCAGCGCGGCTACGCCGCACGCCATACCCAGCCTCTTGAAATTGAGCCCTTTGAAGTTCAGCCCCTTGGTCATCATCTGTGTGCCCGGTGTTTTGTGACAAGGCGGCAATAAATAGCGACCTGTCGTTGTTGCGGTTGGGTTAACATTCTTGCAAATCATTCGCAACAAGATTCTTGCGAACCATTTGCATTATGTCGCGATTACGGCTTGTAGGCGAATGATACCGCGCCCAATTCGCCTTCGCCCTTGCCCTGGGCCGCGACGGCCTTGGCAGGATTGTAGGCGACCGGTACGCGGACCAGATCGCGGCCACCGGCTTCGCGGGCGGCTTCGACGACGAAATTGTATTGCCCGGCGGACAGGCCCTTCAGGGCGGCGCTGTCGATCGTCAGGGTCTGGCGGCCCGGGGCGCGCGTGGCGCCCGTGACGCCATCGACCGGCAGGGTCATTTCGCGGCCGGCCTTGCGCCACCACGTACGCACGTCCGGCAGCCACTTCTGGCCGGCGTTTTCGCGCTTCTTCACGTCGTACCAGACGAACAGCGTCTTGACTGCCTTGCCGTTGGTGTCTTCCAGCCAGCCGGCAACGTACGGCTTATGGTACTCGGCGACCTTCTGCTGCGGGATGGTCACGTCGACGGCCAGTTGACCGGCCTGCGCCACGACCGGCGCTACGGTAAGGATCAGGGCGCTGCCGCCCCACATCAGGGATTTCGGTGCCATTGTATGTAGTCCTAGGTATGTACAAACAAAAGGAAGAGAATGACGGGAAGCGCCAGGCCCGCCGCGACCAGCGGCCAGGTAATGGCGCGGTTCTTGGAATAGACCCAAAGAAGCCCCAGTCCCGTGATCGAAAAGACCACGCAGGCCAGGGCCAGGATATCGATGAACCACGACCAGACGGGGCCGGTGTGACGCCCCTTGTGCAGGTCGTTGAGCACGGCGATCGTCCCGCGCGTCGTGCGCTCATAGATCAGCTCGCCGGTTTCCGGAATGATGGTGACGGACGAACCGACGCCGGGCCCCGCCAGATCAACAAAGACCTCGTCCTCGGACACGTCGGCCGGACGTTTGGCGACGTCCGCACCTGTCTCAGCCTTGACCGCGGCCACGACCGCGCCCGGCAGGGGCGACTTGTCTTTCGCACGTTCCAGCGCCTGCAAGGTCGCCGCGTCCAGCACCTTTTCAATCCGGACCGTCCTGGGCTCGGCGTCGAAGTCGGCGGCATGGTTCAGCGTGTAACCGGTCACCGCAAACAGCAACAGGCCCGCCAGGCAGATGGCCGAACTGATCCAGTGCCATTGACGCAGCTGGATACGCCAGAAGTTGGGAGAAAGCTGAAAGCGCGACATGCCCGCCCCTTAGCATCCGTCGCGACGCATAACAATGAGAATTATTATCAACTAGCAAAATTGTCGCCGCCATTGTGGCAATTACGCGTCAGGGACAAAACTTAGCCAGTTGGGAAAGTTTTGCTTGCGATCCTCAACACGTCCTGATACTTAGCCAAAACGGAAACTATTGAGGGCGCCATGTCGCTGATCCTGCACTCCCACCCGCTGGCCTCCTACTGCTGGAAGGTCCTGATCGCCCTTTATGAAAAGGACATTCCCTTCGAGACGCGCATGGTCAATCTCGGCGACCCGGCCGCGCGCGCGGCCTTCGAAGCCTTGTGGCCGACAGCGAAGATTCCCTTGCTGGAGGATGATGGCCGGGTCGTGCCCGAAACCTCGATCATGATCGAATATATCGACCAGATCCGTCCCGGGCCGTCCCGCCTTCTGCCCGGCACGCCGCAAGAGCAGCTGGAAGTCCGGTTGTGGGACCGGGTGTTCGACTCTTACGTCATGGAGCCGATGCAGCGGTTCGTCGCCCAGCACCTGCGCCCTGAAGGCGCACGCGACGCCCGTGAACTCGACAACACACGGCGCGCCCTCGTCAGCGCCTATGCGCTGATAGAGGCCAAGATCGGCGAGCGGACCTGGGCGGCGGGCGAGACCTTCACCCTGGCCGACTGCGCGGCGGCCCCATCCCTGTTCTATGCCGCGACCATTGAGCCCTTCGCGGCCGGCCAGACGCGGCTTGCCGCCTATTTCGCGCGGTTGATGGCGCGACCGTCCGTGGCGCGCACCATTGCCGAGGCCAGGCCCTTCTTCCAGTATTATCCGCTGCGCCATGCGCTGCCGACGCAGTACCGGCCGGAGGATGACAATGCGGGCTGAGCCCTCCCACACCGACAGCATGGACCGCATGTTCACGGCGCTGGCCGACAGCAACCGGCGCGCCATGATCGACCATTTGAGCGGCGGCCCGGCGTCGATGTCGGACCTGGCGCACCGGCTGGGCATCGCCCTGCCCTCAGCCCTTAAACACCTGGCCATACTGGAGGACGGCGGGCTGATCCGCTCTGAAAAGGTCGGGCGCACCCGGACCTATTCCATGGCGTCCGACGCCTTCGGCGGGCTGGAGGCCTGGGTTGCGGACCGGAAGGCGCGCTGGAACCGGCAGTTCGACCGCCTGGAAAAATTTCTCGAAGGAGATGCGTAGGTGCAGCGATCCGTCACCCATACCGATTTCGTGCTTGAACGCCGCTTCAAAGCCTCACCCGCGCGGGTCTTTCATGCCTGGGCCGATCCTGACGCCAAGCGGCGCTGGTCGGACTGCCATGCCGAGACGGGCGCCACCGAGTACAGCCTCGACTTCCGGACAGGCGGCCAGGAAACCTATCGCGCCACGCTTGCCGATGGCACACGCATGACCGTCGACAAGACCTTCCTGGAGATCGTGCCGGACGCGCGTATCATCTTCGCTTACGCCATGACCGCCAATGGCCGGTCATTGTCGGCCTCGCTGGTCACGGTCGAATTCCACGCCGATGGCGATGGCACGCGGCTGCTCCTGACGGAACAGCTGGCCTATCTCGACGGACACGAGGATCGCGACGAGCGCAGGCGCGGTACCGAGGAAGGGCTCGACCGGCTGGAGCTGGACCTGCAAGAAGGTCTGCCTAAAGCTTGACCTTGAGCGCGACTTGCAACTGCGTCTGGACCTGGCGCGGCTCAAGCGACTGATAGCTGCGCGACGGGCGGTGGCTCACCACATGCAGAGCCTCCACCGCGAGGTCGAGATGCGCATTGAGCGGACGCATATAGGCCACCGTCGCGGCATAGCCCTTTTCGGTATTGTCGTCCCGGCTCTGCCATGACCGGTCCTTGACGGCGAAATAGTCCGCCCGGCCCGTCAGCCTGGCGCCATTGGCCAGCTCGCGCGTCGCCAGCAGATAAGCCGTGTCGAACGCGACGTCGAAGGCCCAGCCGTCCGACCTGCGCCAGCCCATGACGGACGTGCCGCTCATATATTGCGCCAGCACTTCGACATTGCCGGCCGGCCGGGCCTGGACGCCCAGATTCCAGAAGCGCGTGTCCCAGCCCCACTGACTGTGGCGCATCGCTTCCGGATCGGCTTCATTAGCATAATATTCGAGATTGACGGCAAACGGCGCCGGCGGCCGCCAGTCAAGGCGAACATATTCGCCGCTATTGCCGTCGATTTCGGCCGACACGTCGCTGAACGGCGCCTGGCGACCGGTATTGAATATCTGCGCCCAACCTTTTTGCCCCGCGGGCAGGGGCAGGACGCTGTCGCGGTTCGAGGCGATGTCGTGCAAGGCCCAGCCTCGCCAGGTCAGGATCGTCCCCGATGTGTCGTTGCCGGTGAAGACCGCGCCCATCAGGCCCAGAACATGGCCGCCAAAAGTCTTTTGCACAGCGCCTTCGATGCCGTCGACCAGGACTTCCTCGCCAATCCAGGCATTGGCCGCCGACGGCGTCAGCGTGCGCGACACCGACCAGCCGGCGCCGTCATGCTCCATGGATACCGGCGGGAACATCTGGCCGAACCGGACCGAATATTTCAGGTCCGAGACCGGCACGGGCTTCCATTTGATGAAGGCTTCTTCGATGCCCCAGGGCTTCAAGGCGTCGGGCGTATATTGCGCGACCATGTAGCCGGTGACGGTGTCGCTAAGGCGCGGCTTCCACACCAAAGCCGCCTGCGCAACCGCCAGGCGGCTGTCATTGCCGTAGCGCAGCTTGCCGAAACCACCGTCCAACCAGCCGCGCTCGCCATCGGCGGTGGCGGCGCGGACATCGACCCAGCCATCGATATTTTCACGAGTGAACAGTTGCGTCTCGGCCTGTGCGCCGCCCGCGATGCCAAGTCCCAGCAGTATGGCCAGGCACAGGCCTTTCATATCAACTGGCGGCTTTCTGGGGCGCGACCAGACTCGGCATGGCGGCGGTAATGCCCTTGCGCGAGAAGTCCTCGATGAAGGGCACCAGCTTTTCGAACGACATCGGCTTGGCGATGCCATAGCCTTGGGCCATGTCGCAGCCCATGGCCTGCAGCAGACCAAAGGCAGCGGCGGTTTCGACGCCCTCGGCGGTCACCTTCATGCCCAGGCCATGCGCCAGGTCGATGGAAGACCGCACCAGCAGGGCGTCACGCTGGCCGCTTTCGATTTCCATGATGAAGGCGCGGTCGATCTTCAGCTCGTGCGCCGGGATCTGCTTGAGGTAGCTCAGCGACGACAGACCGGTGCCGAAATCGTCGATCGAGATTTCCAGGCCGTGACTGACGAAGGTGTTGATCGCCGCCAGGCCGATCGTCGGGTCTTCGATAACCGCCGTTTCGGTGATTTCCAGGCAGATGCCGCCCACGGCGTCATCGCACATGGCCAGGGTCCGGGCATTGAACTGCTCGTCGCTCAGGAGGCGGCCGGAATAGTTGATCGAGATGTCGAGTTCGATGCCCAGCGCCTTCAGGCGCGACTGGTCGGCCAGGCAGGTCTGCAGGACCTGCAGCGTCAGGTCGCGGATACAGCCGGTTTCCTCGGCGATACGCACGAAACGCTGCGGCGACACGAAGCCGCGCTCCGGGTGCTGCCAGCGGACAAGCGCCTCGACCGCCGTGATGCGGCCGGCGCGGTAGCAGAACTTGGGCTGGTACCAGACCTCCATCTGCTTCTGCTGAAGCGCGGCGTACAGTTGGTCGGTCAGGAGCAGGTTGTCGGCAAGCTCCGAATAGATGCGCGGGTCGAACAGGACGATCGACGACTTGGAGGCGCGCGCCTGGTCGAGCGCGATCAGCGACCGTTCGATCATTTCGTCGGCGGTCGGGCGCGAGGTACCAATATGATAGACGCCCAGCGTCACGACGACATCGAGGCTCTGGTCATCGGTGACTTTGATGCGCTTGGCCAGACGCGCCTGGATGGCGCGGGCCAGAGGCAGGGCCTGCTCGGCGGCGCACGGGCTGAGCGTCAGGCCCAGGGTATCGGCCGACAGACGCGAAATATAGGCGCGGTCGAAGATGCTGGCCAGGATCGCCTGCAGACGCGACACCAGGGTATGGGCATAGGCAACGCCCCAGACCGCGCGAATATGGGCGAAGCGCTCGATGCCGATGGCGATGACCACCATACCGTTTTCGCCGGAACGATCGCGCATGGCGGTGATATAGTCTTCAAAGGCCGAGCGGTTCGGCAGATCGGTCGCCACGTCTGTCTTGGCCAGGCGCGTGATGTCGCGCTCGCGGTCCTCGATCGAGATCGCCATGGCGTTGAAGGCATGCGCTAGGTCGGCCATTTCGTCATGGCTGTCGACGCGGACCTGACCCGAGCGGCCGGCCTTGAGGTTGAAGGCGGCGTCCTTGAGCGCCAGGATCGGGCGCACCAGGGACCGCGACAGATAAAGACTGGCGACGACGACCAGCACCAGCCCCAAGGTGCCGATACCCAGGAGCACTGTCAGCAACGGCTGGTAGGCCTTGAGCGCATGGCCGAGCGGATAGGTCAGCAAGAGCACGCTGGTCTGGCGGCCATCCAGCGACGGCAGCGGCGTGGCGACGGCGATCAGCGAACCCTTGGCGCTGTCGACCATGCTGGCGGCCTTGGTCTGCAGGCTCTGGTCGATGACGAAGCTTAAAGAATCGGTCTTGAAGTCGCGCGTCTGTTCCGGCGGCCCCTGCCACAGGCCGCCGCGCGTCTGGGTCATAACGGCCGCGCGAATCGGGATCGCCGACAGGGTTTCCATGCCGCGCATTTCGGATTCGTCCAGGCGCGAGGCGAAGACGACCCAACCGAGACGGTCGGGCGCCATGACCGGCGCGGCCACGACCTGCCACGGGCGGCTGTCGACCGCCACTATGCCTGAAACCGGCTGCCAGGCGTCGCGGCCAGCCAGCGCGGAGGTCACGGTTTGCGACAGCGCCGACTGATCGCCGGCGACGGGCTGGCCGTCGGCGCCCAGAATCACGCCGGCATCGGCGTTCAGGCGGCCCTGAAGATTGAGGAAGGCCGATTCGACGGTTGCCTTGTCGTTGGTCGCCAAGGCCTGCTTGAAGCCGAAATCACGCGAAAGCAGCCCGGCATTGGTTTGCAGGGCTTCGGAATTCAGCGTCCAGATGCGCTTGAAGACTTCGGCATTGGCCTGCAGTTCCTTCTGCACCGACACGCGCGCATAGGAAATGACCGCCATGTAGCAGGCAATGGCAATGACCAGCAGGGCTGCGGAAAACAGCCCTCCGTACATGACCGCCAGCTTGGTGCTCAACCGTTTGAAAGCCATCGGGACCTAGTATGCTCCACTTGCCGGAAGGGCGCCGCCGCGGACCTTGATCGCGAAGGTCTGCGGGCCGGACTTTCCGGATGCCAGGGCGCGCGAAACCGAATGTTCCGGCGCATCCATCATCGGCTGCCAGACCGACAGCCTGCCGGCCGCTTCCGGCACGCCGGCCAAGGTGACGCGGCCAGACATATCGGTCGTGGCGAAATAAGGCGTATCGACGACGCGGATATAGGCGCTCATCGAGTCATGGATATTACAGGCAACGGCGACAGTGCCTGGATGATCGAACTTCATGGTGCGCGTCTTGCCCTGGCCGTACAGGGGAAACTGGAAGGGCTGCACCTTCGAGAACGAATAGACGTGGTGGTTGACGCGGTCCTGGTTGGGAAAGTTGACCGTGGCCCCTGCCGGGACCGCCAGGACGTAGGGCGCGAACTTCATCAGCTTTTGCGTCATCGTATAGGCGCCGGCCTTCAAGCCAGCGGCGATGGCCGCCCCATTGGCGGGCGCAAAGGTCACGACCGCCGAAGGCACGGGTTTGCCGGCGGTGTCCGTCACCACGACCGTGAGGTCGGCCGCCAGGGTGCTGGCGGGCGCGGCGAACAGGCACGCAACAAGGACAAGGAGACGCGCGAAAACAATCTTCATGCCCGATCGTGTATCATAACAAATATAAGAGTCGGTAAATCTTGGCTTTTCTGGAGACCTTAAAGCACAGCGCAAAAGGCACCGGGTGAAGTGTTTACATTCCTGCCCAAGTATCAGCGTTCCGTATTGTCTATTTTTGCCGCAAAGCCATGACATCCAAGGCATCCCGCTTCTCTTGGACAATTTCTCCTCAAGCGGGAATTTATTAACAGCCAACTATGCAAACGTTGTTATACAGCGGCGTTTCGCAAAGGCCGGAAAGCAAGCGAACGGTGTTTTTCGAGAATTTTCGTACAATTGTCTGAAAAAACGCCAATGCGCCTTGCCGCGCCGTCTTGGCATTTTCGCGCCGACCGACTATCTGAGACAACGAGGACGACCTCCCCATCTTGGGTATGATTTTCCGGGACGGCCCGGTTCTCTTCAGGAGGGCCGGATGGCCTGGATCTATCTTGTCTGCGCGGGGTTTCTGGAAATCGTCTGGGCCTACGCGATGAAACAGTCGGAAGGCTTCACCAAGCTCACCCCCAGCATCGTGACCCTGGTCGCCATGATTGCCAGCTTCGGCCTGCTGTCGCTGTCGATGCGCACCTTGCCGCTGGGCACGGCCTATGTCATCTGGACGGGAATCGGCGCCGTGGGCGCCTTCATCGTCGGCGCCGCCGTACTGGGTGAGCCCCTGGGCTTTACCCGCGTCCTGGCGGCCGTTCTTATCATTTCCGGTCTCATCCTGATGAAGATCGCCACTCCGAACTAAGTCCATGGCCAGTTTCGCAAGCGACAATACCGCTCCCGTTCATCCCGACGTCATGGCCGCCCTAGCCGCGGTCAATGACGGCGCCATGCCCGCCTATGGCAACGACGCAGTGACGCTGAGGCTTCAGGAGACCTTGCGCGAAACCTTCCGGCACCCGGATTTGCGCGTCTTTCCGGTGTTCAACGGCTCTGCGTGCAACGGCCTGGCCCTGGCGGCGATGATCCGGCCTTACGAGTCGATCCTGGCCCACCGCCAGAGCCATATCAATAACGACGAATGCGGCCTGCCGGAGTTCTTCACCGGCGGCAAGATCGTGGCGCTGGACGGCGCCCACGGCAAGCTGACGCCGGAAGGTATCGGCAGCCTGATCGAACGGACGCTGGAGCACGCGCCGCACACATCACGGCCCCGCGCCCTCAGCCTGACCAATGCGACCGAACTGGGGACGGTCTACAGTCCCGCCGAGATCCGCGCCCTGTCGGACGTCGCCAAGGCCTACGGCCTCTACATGCACATGGACGGCGCGCGCTTCGCCAACGCCGTCGTCCATCTCGGCTGCCACCCGGCCGAGGTCACCCACGAAGCCGGCGTCGACATTCTCAGTTTCGGCGGCACCAAGAACGGCGCCATGCTGGCCGAGGCCGTTCTTATCTTCAATCCATCATTGATTGAAAATTTCGCCTACATCCATAAACGCGGCGGTCAACTGCCGTCGAAGGCGCGTTACGTCTCGGCGCAGCTGCAGGCCCTGCTCGACGACGACCTGTGGCTGAAGCTGGGCGCGCACGCCAATGCGATGGCACAGGCGCTTCGCGACGGGCTGGCCGGAATGGCGGGCGTCACCCTGCTGCATCCGGTCGAGGCCAATGAGCTATTCGTCACCCTGCCGAAGACCTTGGCCAACCGGCTGATGGCGAAGGGACACCGCTTCTATCCGTGGCCCAACGAGGGCAATGACGCCTATCGTCTGGTGACCAGCTTTTCGACGACCGAGGCCGAGGTCGCTGAGTTCCTGGGCGACTGCCAATAGAGCTTACCCCCGGCTCTGCGCCGCCAGCAGCGGCACCAGCACCCAGCTGATCGGCGTCGAAATGCCATGCTTTTCGGCCTTGCGCACCAGGACGCCGTTGCGGGCATTCCATTCGGTCATCCGCCCGGAAACGTAGTCATCGTACATCGAATTGGTCTCTTCGGGCCTGGCCGCCAGCCAGGCATTAATCTGCTCCTCGACCATCTCCTCGCTGAGCTTCGCGCCTTCGGCAAGGCCCACTTCGATGCATTCGTGCAGGATGCCGCGCGCCAGCTCGATAATGCCCGGCTCGTGGAAGACCTTCATGGGTTTGCCGCTCAGACACAGGATGGCGCCGCCCCCGGCATTGACCAGCAGCTTGCGCCACAGGCGCGTCGTCATGTCCTCGGTCAGCGAAACATCGATGAAGGTGCCGTTGAACAGCGCCTGAAACGCCTGGCCGTCGATGGTATCCTCGACCACCATGTGCGCGCTGCGCCGCCACGCTGCCCGGCCCGTCCCCAGTTTCGAGGCTGGAATATCGACCATGACCGGCAGGATCAGCGTCGTTTGCGGCACGTGCGGCGCGGTGTTTTCGATATGCTCGACGCCATTTTGCAGGACGGCGATGCGCGTACCCGGCTGGATGGCGCGATTGAGCGCTTCGGCGGCCGAAGCCACCTGGTGCGCCTTGACGCACAGAAACACCCAGTCGGCCGGCGGCGCCTTGTCGGCCGTCACCACCCGCACCGGGCGCTGGCGCACCTCGCCGTCATTCATGGTCACGCTCAGCATGTCGAACGGCTCGCGCGCCACGAAGGTCACGTCGTGGCCGGCGCTGAGCAGAGCCATGCCGACGGTCAAGCCGATGGCGCCGGGACCGATAAGAGTGATAGTGGCCATGTCGCCTCACGGGTTGAATCAGCGGGCCTTATAGGCCTAAAACGCCCATTATGTCCAAGACCACGCCTTCGACCCTCGCCCTCACCCAGGCCGGCATCGCCTTCGACCTGCATCCCTATCCCTACGATCCCGACGCGCCAAGGGTTGGGCTCCAGGCCGCCGAGGCGCTGGGGATCGATCCGGACCAGACCTTTAAGACGCTGATGGCCGAACTGGACGGCAAGCCGGTCTGTGTTGTCGTGCCATCGCCCCTGGAGGTCAGCATGAAGAAGCTGGCCGCGCACTTTGGCGGCAAGTCGGCCAATATGATGAAGGTGCCGGACGCCGAGCGGCTGACGGGCTTCAAGGTTGGCGGGATATCGCCCTTCGGCCAGAAGAAGACGGTACCGACCGCGATCGATGAGACGGCGCAGCTGTTCGACACGGTCTATATTAATGCCGGCCAGCGCGGATTGCTGCTCAGCATCGCGCCGGACGATGCGGCAAGAGTGCTGAATGCGGGATTTGTGGATTTGATGGCGTAAAAATCCCCTCTCCCTGCTTGCGGGGAGAGGGTGGCCCACAGGGCCGGGTGAGGGGCAAATTACACACTCCGTCATGTCGGGAAACAGCCCCTCACCCTAGCCCTCTCCCCGCAAGCGGGAGAGGGGACTAAAGATCAACTCCCCCCGAACCAGTTATAGCCCATGTCTTCCCAATAGCCGCCGGGATAGACATTGCTGACCCAGATCTCGACGATGTGCTTGGGGTTCTTATAGCCCAGCTTGGTCGGCATGCGCAGCTTCATGGGGAAACCATATTCACGCGGCAGAATCTCGTCGCCGAAGGTAAAGGTCAGAAGCGTCTGGGCGTGCAGCGCCGTCGGCATGTCGATCGAGGTGTAATAACCGTCAGCGCATTTGAAGCCGACGAACTTGCACGTCGTGTCGGCCCCCACCCGCCTGAGGAATTCCGAAAAGGTCACCCCACCCCACTTGCCGATGGCGCTCCAGCCCTCGACGCAGATATGACGGGTAATTTGTGACGTCTGCGGCAGGCCATAAAGCTTGTCGAGCGTCCACGGCCGGCGATCCGCGATCTTGCCCGACAGCTCCAGCCGGAAGGTCGCGGGATCGACCACGGGCGCCTTGCTTTTGGCGTAGAAGGCGTTGAACGGAAATGGCTTGGTGACGTCGGCTTCGGTATATTCGTGCGCCATCGCCGCCGGATTGAAGATCAGCGCCTGCGCCCCGTCATTGAAGCGCGATACGGCTTCGAGCATCTTTTTGACCGAGCCATAGTGCTCCAGGGTCACGCCGGTCGCCAGCGACAGCCCGCCGAGCGTGAGCACATTACCGAGCAGCCGGCGCTTGCCGGGGTCCTTCAGCAGGCCATCAGCCTCCTTCAGTATGGCGTCTTCGTCGGTCTTGATCTGTTCGTTCATCATCGCCCCCACAGCATGGCTTTGACGGTTTTCGGCACCAGCAGGGCCATCACCACGTGCACGACGATGAAGGCACAAATGCCGGCCATGGCGAAGAAGTGTACCCGCCGCGCGCCTTCATAGCCGCCGACCAGCACGGCCAGCCACGACAGCTGCACCGGCTTCCACAGCGCCAGCCCCGACACGACCAGTACGACCAGGTCAATAATGGCGAACAGGTAAGCCGCCTTCTGGATGGAATTGTAGATGCTGAGATCGCTGTGGCTGAGCTTGCCGCGCACGAAGTGCCGCACATCGTCCCACAGGCTCTTCGGCGTCAGCGGAAAATACTTGCGGCTCCAGCGTCTGGTCGCCACGCTCATGACCGCATAGATGACGACGTTGGCGAACAATATCCACATGGCGGCGAAGTGCCATTGGATCGCCCCGCCCAGCCAGCCGCCGAGCGTCATGTCCTTGTGAAACTTGAAGCCCATAAAGCCGGTGGCGTTATAGATCCGCCAGCCGCTCATGATCAGGATCACGACCGCGGCGGCATTGGTCCAGTGGACCAGCCTGAGCCATAGCGGGTGAATGCTGGGTTTGCCTATGGCCATGTGCCTCTCCGTGCCGCACCTTAACATAGATACGCACGATACCAAGGTCAGGTTACAGCTTGAATTTTGTACCAATCAGTATAAAAGAGCGACATGGCAAAGGCAGACCGCTTCAAACTGATCAATCTCTACCCGCCGCTGATCGGCGCGGGCATCCGCGTCATCAACGTGACTAAGGACTTTACCACCGTCACGGTCGAGATGAAGCTGCGCTGGTGGAACAAGAACATCTTCGGCACGCAGTTCGGCGGTGCGCTCTACATGATGTGCGATCCGTTCTTCGTGGCGATCCTGATGAACAATCTGGGGCCCGGCTACATCGTCTGGGACAAGGCGGCGTCGATCCAGTTCCTCAAGCCCGGCCGCAGACATGTCCGCGCCGTCTTTCACATCCCGCCCGAAGAGATCGCGCGCGTCAAGGCGGAGGCCGACACACGCGGCAAGACCGAGCCGGAATACGATGTCGATATCATCGATGAGGACGGACTGGTCGTAGCCAAGGTGCACAAGGTGCTCTATGTCCGACGCAAGGATGCGAAGAAGCCCAGCTGAGCCGGTTGCCGAACCGTTCGACCTGCATTAGCCTACCCGTCAGGAACTGTGCTTCGGGGGACGTATGCGCAACAAGTATCTGATAGCCGTGACGGCTGGGCTCTGCCTGGCAATGGCATTGAGCGGCTGCACGACCGCGCAGCTTGAAGCCTTCAACAACGGTCTGGCCGCCGCCTTCCCAACGCCCCAGTCGTGCAAGGACCAGGGACAATATTACGCAAGCCCGACCAACGGCACGCCCTATTGCTCATCCTACGTGCCGAACTGCGAACGTCCGACCTATTTCGACTACAATCAGAACATGTGCGTCGGCGTCGTCATGCCGCAACATGGCGGCAAGGGGCATCACCGGCGCGATTAGGGCAACTGCATGCCCCGCTGCACGGCCGGGCGTTGGCCGACCTCATCTAGCCAGCGCAGGATGTTCGGTCGCGCCTGAAGGAGCGGCTCGACATAGTCCTTCACGCGGACGCGGTACTGGGTAATCCACGGATAGATGGCCATATCGGCAATCGTATAGTCTTCGCCGGCCACGTATTTGGCTTCGCAGAGACGCTTGTCGAGCACGCCAAACAGGCGCTCGGTTTCCTTTTTATAGCGCTCGACGCCGGTCGGCGTCTGTTCCTTGTCCGACACGACGAACCAGCCGAGTTGGCCCATCATCGGCCCTAAGCCGCCCATCTGCCACATCAGCCACTGAATGGCGGTATAGCGGCTTTCGTCCGGCAGGAAGCGGCCGTATTTTTCGGCGAGATAGATCATGATGGCGCCGGATTCGAACAGACTCAAGCTCCCGCCGTCCGTGTCGGTATCGACAATCGCCGGGATCTTGTTGTTTGGCGATATCTTGAGGAATTCCGGCGCGAACTGCTCGTCCTTGGAGATGTCGACCTTGTGCGTATTGTATGGCTCGCCGAGCTCCTCCAGCATGATGGTGATCTTGCGGCCATTGGGGGTGCCCCAGACATAGAGGTCGATCATGCTGTCTCTCCTTTGTGTTGCGGAGAACATGGGCGCATAAGCCGAACGCGCAATAGGTTTGCGCGACTTATCCCCAGCCTCGTCTTCTCAGGATGGCGTAAACACCATCAGCCAGAAGATGACGATAAACGCCGGAAAAGCCAGGCTGCCCAGGATAATCCACCAGCGATCGAAGGCCCAGTATTGCGCCGGCAGAGGCTCATTGGCCGCCAGTGCGGCGTTGGCCAGTTGCTTCATGCGGATTTGGATCCACACCACCGGTAGCCAGCAGGCCGCCGAGAAGACGTAGAGAATGACCGACGCCATAAGCCACGGCGCCGTCAGCGGATAGCCGGCAAGGTGGACGAGATACAAGCCGGTGAGCGGCTGAAGCACGGCGGTCGGCGCAATGAACAGCCAGTCGGCCAGCACAACGGTGCGCGCGGCGAAGGCGATGGCGGGAACGTTCTTCGACCGGTTGGCGACAAACATCCAGAAGGCGCTACCCAATCCGGTGCCGAAAATGACGGTGGATGACAGAATATGAATCCATTTGATCAGCAGGTAGGTCATCCTTTCCTTCTCCCCGTCAAAACGGGGAGAAGGTGGTTCGCCTTGGCGAACCGGATGATGGGCGAAAACGCTTTCCGCCTACGCCGCTGCGTCCGCATGCCACTCAGGCTCGCCGCCCGGTGCCTACCCTTTCCCGCAAGCAGGGAGAGGGGACTATATGCCGCACAGTTCGTCATTGCCGCCATCCCCTCGCATGCTAAGCTCGGGCACCTTAACCCGTTGATCCGGCATGAGCAATCCACCCGCCACCCTATGGCTCGTCTATGACGGCGACTGTCCGTTCTGCTCGGCGACGGCGCAAATGTACCGCCTGAAAAAGTCGGTCGGCGACCTGCACGTCGTCAATGCGCGGGAGGCGGGGGATACGGAAATCATGCAGGCGATCACGGCCGCCAATCTCGACCTCAACGAAGGCATTATCGCCAGCTTCAACAGCCGGCTTTACCACGGCGCCGAAGCACTGCATCTGTTGGCCATGTTGGGATCGGACAATGACTGGCTGAATCGGTTGAATGTGTTGCTATTTCGAAACCCGCAGACGGTGCGGCTTGCCTATCCGGCAATGAAGTTCCTGCGCAACTCCATACTGAAAATGATGGGCCGCACGCCGATATGATGAAACCGACCTTTGCCGAAGTCTTCGCGGAGCAATGGGACGCCTTGCCGCCCGCCATGAAGCTGCACTACGCCAACCGGCCGTATACGCGCGACTGGGTGACGGTCGAAGGCAGTCTCACCATCCGCATGGGCTGGATGATGAAGCTGGTGGCGCCTGTGATGGGCGCGCTCGGCATGCTGACGCCGCGGGATGGCGACAATGTCGCCTGCACCGTCCATTTCCTGAGCGAGTTTGAGAGCAATGTCTTTGTGTTTGAGCGCCGCTTTGCGTTTCCGGGCAAGCCGTACGTTTTCCGCTCGCGGCTGATGCCGCGCGGCCCGCACGACGTCACCGAATACATGCCGTGCGGTATCGGCTGGCGTTGCGGCTATCACTTCAAAGATGGCAAGGTGATGCTGGAGCATAAGGGCTATGTCTGGCGTATCCTTGGCGTCGACGTGCCGCTGCTGGGCCTGGGCGAACTGTTCATGGGGCGCGGCGATGCCTTTGAAGAAGCCACCGGCGAGGACAGTTTCCGTATGCGCATGGGCACGTCCGGCAGCGTGTTCGGCAAGGCGATGGATTACGGCTATGAGGGTGAGTTCCGGGTGACGGAGGTGACGCTTGACCGGTGAAGCCCTCACGAATCCTGTTTTGATTTTGGGCGGCTACGGCAATTTCGGCAAGCGCATCGCCGCGGCGCTCAGCCGCCACAACGTACCGGTCATTATCGCCGGCCGCGACTGGAATCGGGCGGAAGCGCTGGCGGGCACATTGCCCGGGGCGCGTGGATTGCGGCTCGACATCAACGAAGATTTCCTTGCGACGCTGAAGCTCGAAAAGCCGTCGGTCGTCGTCCATACCTGCGGACCGTTCCAGGGCGCGGACTACGCCGTCGCCAAGGCTTGCATCGAAGCCGGCGCCCACTATGTCGACCTGGCTGACGGACGCGATTTCGTCCGCGAATTCCGTGGGTTGGATGCCGACGCCAAGGCCGCTGGCGTGACGCTGATCAGCGGCGCCAGCACCGTGCCAGGGCTGTCGTCGGCCGTGCTGGAGCATTTCCGGCCGCGCTTTGGCCGGCTGGATCGCCTCGATTTCGGCATTTCCCCCGGACAAAGGGCCGAGCGCGGGCTGGCGACGACCCGCGCCATCATGAGCTATGTCGGCAAGCGTCTGCGGCCGTTCGCAGGCCATCCGAAGGCCTATGGCTGGCAGGATCTCAGGCGCTACGATTATCCGGTCATGGGCAAGCGCTGGCTGGCCAATTGCGATGTGCCCGATCTCGACCTGCTGCCCGAAGCCTATGGCCTACGCGATATCCGCTTTGGTGCAGGGCTGGAAATCGGCGCATTACACGTCGGGTTATGGATGATGTCATGGCTGGTGCGGTGTCGCCTGCCGCTCAACCTGGTCAAGCTGGCCCGGCCGTTATTGGCCGCCAGCAATGCCTTCAATGGTTTAGGCAGCGACGTTGGTGGCATGCATATGGTTATGGGCGGCGCGGGACTGGACGGACGGCCGTTGACGGAAAAATGGGCGATCGTCGCCAAATCCGGTCATGGCCCGCAAATCCCCTGCGTACCAGCGATCCTGCTCGCCAAGCGGCTGTATGAGCAGGACGCGGCATTGACGCCCGGCGCGCGGGCCTGCGTCGGCCTGGTCCGGCTGGAGGACTATCTGGATGAGCTTCAGCGCTTCGACATCGCCACCTACTAATTTGGCCGGTTGTTTGGGGCGATTGGCGGAAATGCCCTCTCGTTAATCGGGGCAAAACAGCGCAAAAGCCTCTCCTCCCTGTCGCGCAGCGATGGGGAGGGGGACCACACGAACGAGCGTTAGCGAGTGAGATGTGATGGTGGGGTAACACCTGCGCTCACCCCCTCCACCGCTGCGCTTCGCTGGCGGTCCCCCTCCCTATGCGTTCGGCACAGGGAGGAGAAAAGAGAAGGAGCCTCCCATGTACGAACTGCATATCGGCAACAAGAACTATTCGTCCTGGTCGCTGCGGCCATGGGTGCTCCTGAAGGCGCTCGGCATTCCTTTCACCGAACGCCAGCACTATTTCGGTGAAGGTCCGGGCTTCTCCACCTTCTCGCCCACCGCCCTCGTCCCGGCCCTGGTCGATGGTGCGACGACCGTCTGGGATTCGCTGGCCATCGCCGAATATGTCCATGAGGCATACCCCGCCGTATGGCCGGCAAATAAGGCCGCGCGCGCCTTTGCCCGTTCGGCGGCGGCTGAGATGCACTCCGGCTTTTCGACGCTGCGCAATATCTGCTCGATGAGCGTCGGCATCCGCGTCAAGCTGCACGACACGCCACCAGCGCTGATGCGTGACCTGGCCCGTATCGATGCGCTGTGGACCACCGGCCTGACCAACTTCGGCGGCGCTTATCTGGCGGGTGAGGCATTTACCGCTGTCGATGCCTTCTTCGCGCCGGTGGTTTTCCGCATCCAGACCTATGGCGCGGGCTTCGAACTGAGCGCCACCGCGCGCGCCTATGCCGACCGGATGCTGGCCTTGCCCGCCATGGTCGAATGGTACGAAGGCGGCTTGGCCGAAACCCAGCGCGACCTGCCGCACGAAGCCGAAATCGCGGCCTCGGGTGAGATAATCGCCGACTTCCGCGCCAAATAGCGCGGACGGGCTTGCGCGAAAATATCGTACAAAATATGGTCCCTGTAATCGATAACAAAACGAAGTCAGGGAGCCCGAACCATGTCGCTGTCCATTGCACGTGTAAGCCTTATCGCTCTTGCCGCATCCCTGGCCGGAGCCGGCGCGGTTCAGGCCGCCACCAAGACCGTGTCTTCGCCTGACGGCCGCATACAAATCAGCGTCGAACATGGCGATGGCGGTGTGACCTACAGCGTCAGCCGCGACGGCAAGGCGATTATTTCGCCCTCGCCGCTCGGCCTGCGCACCGACAAGGGTGCACTTGGCCAGGGCCCGCAGACACTTAAAAGTGCCGCCGACCGGTCGGTCAACGAGACCTTCCAGCTTGTCGTCGGCAAGACGAAGGACGTTGCCGACCGCTATAACGAAAGCACGCTAACCTTTGCCCAAGGCGGCGCCACGCCCCTTACCTATTCGGTCATCGTGCGCGCCTATGACAGCGGCGCGGCCGTGCGCTATGCGTTTGATGCCAAGAGCGGCTTAGGGACGGACGTCGCCGTCACCGAAGAAGCGACGCGCTACATGTTCGCCGCCGACTACGACTGCTGGGGCCTCAATCTCGGCCGCTTCAACACCAGCCACGAAGGCGAGTTCGACAAGCTCAAGACCTCGCAGATCCGTCCACACAACCTGTTCGACTACCCGCTGGTGTGCAAGACGGGCGAAGGCACTACCACCTTTGCCCTCGCCGAAGCCGATGTCGAACACTACCCGGCATCGCTGCTCTCGCGCATCGGCGGCGGCGACAATGACCGGGGCGTCCAGGTTATCGCCTCGCCCCGTCTCGACAACGATCCCGGCGCGCGCCAGCGCTTTATCGCCGCCAAGCTGACCCTGACGGATACCGCCTTCCAGACGCCGTGGCGGGTGGTCATGATCGGCGATACGCCCGGCGCCCTGACCGCATCGACCCTGATCCCGCAGCTGGCCGCCCCTTCGCGCATCAAGGACACATCGTGGATCAAGCCCGGCAAGGCGGCCTGGGACTGGTGGAACGGCTGGTCGGTCAGCGCGCCCAATCCCGGCGTCAACACCGACAGCTACAAGGCCTATATCGACTTCGCCAAGGAGGCCGGCCTCGAATACATCCTGATCGACGAGGGCTGGTCGGTCGGCAGCTCCACCGAAGCCAACCCGAATGCCGACCTGACCCGGTCCAAGCCGGAAATGGACATGCCGGCCATCGTCAAATACGCCAAGGAGCGCGGCGTCGGCGTCTGGGTATGGGCGCAGTGGCAGCAGCTCGACCAGCAGATGGACGCGGCGCTCGACCAGTTCCAGGCCTGGGGCCTCAAGGGCGTCAAGGTCGACTTCATGGACCGCAGCGACCAGGACATTGTCGACTACTATCACAAGCTGCTGTCGAAGTCGGCCGACCGCAAGCTGATGATCGACCTGCACGGGGCGTTCGCGCCGACGGGTCTCAACCGCACCTGGCCCAACTATATGACGCAGGAAGGCGTCATGGGCGCCGAGTACAACAAATGGTCCAAGCGCGTCACCGCCACGCACAATGTCACCCTGCCCTATACGCGCATGATCCTGGGTCCGATCGACTACACGCCGGGCGGCTTCCGTTCGGTGAAGCCTCAGGACTTCTCACCGCGCAACAAGGACCCGTTTGTCCAGACGACGCGCGGCCAGGCCGTCGCCATGTACGTTGTCTACGATTCGCCGTTCAACATGCTGGCCGATGGTCCAGGCGCTTATAAGAAGGCCGACGGCTCCTGGGCGGATGGCGCGCAGTTCATCGCCAGAACGCCGGTGACCTGGGATGAGACGCGCGTCCTGTCCGGCGATATCGGCCAGTCCATCGTTATGGCCCGTCGGTCCGGCGACACCTGGTATGTCGGCGCCATGACTAACGAAGAAGGCCGAACGGTTACCGTACCGCTCAGCTTTCTGAAGACCGGCAGCTACAAGGCGTCACTGCTTCAGGACGGCGCCGATGTGAACAGCCTGACGGTAAGCGAAGAGACTGTGGACAGCACAAAGACCCTGACCCTGACGCTGGCGCCTTCGGGCGGGGCAGCGGTTACCCTGACGCCCGCGGCCAAGCCGAAGAAGCGCAAGTAACCGGGGCTGTAACACTTACTGACACTTGTTGCAGATGGAACTGCGTTTCATCTCGCATCTGCACACTAAAAGGCGTATAGGGAGCGCATGTCAGCCCCCATGCAAGCTCCCGCCGGACAGGCTGCGCCCTCGCAGCCCTCCTTCGCCGAATTCGTCGCCCTGATCGCCAGCATGATGGCGCTCGGCGCGCTTGGCATTGACGCCATGTTGCCCGCCCTGCCCACCATTGGGCAGGAGCTGAACGTACAGGTCGAAAACCACCTGCAATGGATCGTGTCGGCCTATTTCGGCGGCATGGGCGTGGGTCAGCTGTTCATGGGCGTGTTGTCCGACTGGCTGGGACGCAAGCGCCTGCTGGTTACCGGCATCGTCCTGTATGTCGCGCTGGCTTTGGTTGCCGCTTTCGTCAACGATTTCGGCCTGTTGCTTGTATTGCGCCTGCTGCAGGGCCTGGCCATTTCAGCCACGGGCGTGGTGACACGCTCGGTGGTGCGCGACCTCTATGCCGGTCCGCGCATGGCCAAGGTCATGTCGATGAGCTACGTCGTCTTCCTGATCGTGCCGATCCTGGCGCCGAGCCTCGGCCAGCTGATCCTGATGTTCGCCCACTGGCGCGTGATCTTCCTCGTCATGGCCTTCCTCGGCACCGTCGTCGCCCTGTGGGCGTGGCTGCGCCTGCCCGAGACCCTGGCGATGGAAAACCGGCACAAGCCTGACCTGGGGCACCTGAAGCGCGTTGGTATGTTCGTCGTCACCGACATGTCGTCGGTCGTCTACACGCTGTCCATGGCGTTTCTGGTCGGCTCGTTGCTGGCCTATGTCTCGCTGATGCCGCAGGTATTCAACGACTTCTTCAAGGCGCCCGGCTGGATGGCCGCGGTCTTCGCCGCCTGTGCCGCCACCATGGCCGTCGGATCGATGGTCAACGCCTCGCTGGTCGAAAAGCTGGGCCTGAAGCGGATCTCGCATTCGGCCCTGTGCGCTTTTATCCTGTTTGCAGTCGTCCATTTCGCGGTCGCCAGCCTGGCCAACGAAACCATTCTGATGTTTGTCATCCTGCAAGGCCTGACCATGGGCGCCATGAGCCTGACGACGTCCAACTTCTCGGCGATCGCCATGGAAAAGGTCGGCCACGTGGCCGGCACAGCGTCTTCGATCCAGGGCGTCGTCGTCACGGTTGGCGGCGCCGTCATCTCGGCCTGGATCGGCCAGCATTGGGCCGGCCATGTGTCCCTGTTGCCCATCGGCGCGCTGATCTGCGGGCTGATCGCCCTAGGCCTCGTCGCCGCCGGCGAAAAGGGCAAGCTGTTTAAAAACTGAACAAGCTGCTGAAATTTCACGATTAAATGAAATGTAATGCGGACGCGGCCCGATTCGGGTTGCGTCCGTTTTCATTTGACAATATACCTTGCACTACAAAGTAACATGCTTTGAAAGACACCTTATGCCACCAAAGCCTGCCGACAAGACACCGGAAAGCCGGCGCACCCAGATGTACAAGGGGGTGCTGGAGCTGGCCTTGCTGAGCCTGCTCAGGGATGGCCCTCAGTATGGATTGAAAATACTCGACGCCCTGCGCGACGAGGCGGGGCTCGATCTGGCGGAAGGTACGCTCTACCCCCTGCTGCACCGGCTGGAAAAAGCCGGACTGATCGCGTCGGAGTGGCGGCATGAGCAGGGCGCCTCGCATCCACGCAAATACTATGGCCTGACGGACGCGGGCGCTTCGGAACTTGCCGAGCAGTCGGCTGCATGGCTCGACATGGCGGCACGGCTGAACGCCTTCCTTAAGAGGCGCGGCGCATGACAGCCCCGATCGATCGCCGAATTGCCGACATGCCCCACCCCAACCTGAAACTTGCCGTTAAGTCTCTCCGACCGGACCCTGCCCAATGACCGACCGCGCGCCCCTTCCTTCCCACGTCATCCAATGGCTGAACACTCTGCAACAGGCCCTTAGGCCTCTGCCGCAGGCGGAACGCGACGACATTATCCGTGAGGCGCGGGCGCATCTTGAAGACCGGATCGCCGCCGGTCTTTCGCCTGAGAACGCCCTGCACGGTTTTGGCGACGCCCGCGCCTATGCGCGCGGCTTTCTCGACGACCATTCCCTCAACACCGCCCTCACCAGCAAAAGGATTATCCCCATGCTCAAGACGCTTACTGTTTTCGCAGGCCGCAGCACCCTGGCCTTCTTCGGCCTGATGGGTACGCTTATCGCCGGCGGCATCGGCCTCAGCTCAGCCATATCCTTGATCATCGAGATTTTTCGGCCGGAATTAGTGGGGCTTTGGTACCGGGCTGAGGACCACAATACCATCCTGAGGCTCGGCACTTGGACCCCGCCGGAAGGGGCGACCGATATTGCTGGCGCCTGGATCTACCCGCTTCTGATCGTGCTGATCCTCGTCGGCTTTCTGATGGCGCGTTACTGCGTCGTCGGCACCCTGAAAACTATCAAGGGCAAGCGCGAGCAACTTGCCGCAGCCTGATCAATGCACGGGGCTTTTCAGCTCGGCTTCCAGCCATTCCATGTCGTCGTCCGACAGGCCGAAATGATGACCGGCTTCATGGACGACGACGTGGACCACCAGGTCCTCCAGCGTCACTCCACCATCGGCCCATTCGTCGAGGATGGGCCGCCGGAACAGGTGGATCATCGGCGGCAGATCGCCGGTCATGGCCTCAAGTTCGGCCGGCCGTCCACTGTAAAGCCCGGTCAAGTCGAACGGGTCCTCGATGCCCAGCTCTTCGAGCAGTTCTTCGGACGGAAAATCCTCGACAATCAGCACCACACCGCGCAGATGGCCGGCAAACGGTTCCGGCAAGCGCTCCAGCGCCGTCCGTGCAAGCGTTTCGATATCTTCAAGCGTCGGCGCCACCCCGAAAAGCGGCATTATTCGGCGGCGCTGTCGACGGAATTTTCGGGATAGATCTTTACCGGCTTTTTGCCATCCCACCCGACCCAGTACTGGCCCAGCCGGCGCTTGCGGTCGATGGCCTCGGCCACGGCGCCTTCCAGCGACTGCAGACCTGCTCGTGCAAATTCAGACGGCTGCCCATCGTACTCAACGGTGTCGATCGGCGTTGCGCTGGAGGCGTTCATATTCGGCTCGGTCATAAACGGTCGTCTTTGGTCCCATCTGTTCGAAAACTAGGGACATCTCTACATCTGCGTTAAGCAAACAAACACATCGATCAACGTCATCCTATAGGAACTAAGTAAGTTGCGCAAACTGCGAGGAAAGCGCCGCTCGATGTCCGCGACGGGAATAATTGTGTCCGCCATGCGCTACGCGTTCAGCAACACGCGCTTTGGAAGCAGCAACATCTGGCAGGGCCAGATAGAAGAGTTCGACCGTCCAATCCTGCTCATGCAGTCGGTTAATCAGGTTCAGATAGGCCTTGCCGGACAATGTCGTCTCAAAGGCAAAGTCTTCACCGGCCGCAATGCACGCTTCCATTTCCCCCAGAAACAATCGGGCTGCCGTCGCTGCTTGTAATTCCGGCGCAAACGGCGATAAACCCGACGCGATCATATCGGCATTCAAAAAGCGGCGAACACCGACACCCGGTAAGTGCTTCAGCGCGAAGGTCGCCTTACCTGCGCCATTTGGTCCTGCAATGATCAAGCACCTTCGCATCCCACGCTCCAGGCCTGAAATGGGCACTAAGCAGCAAAATGCTGCTTAGGCATCTAACCCATCCGGCAAGCCCACGGCATGGAATCCGCCGTCAACGTGGACGACTTCGCCGGTCGTCGAGTGGCCGAGGTCTGACGCCAGCCACAGGGCGCAGCCGGCCACGCCTTCCATCGAGGTTTCGGTCTTGGTCATCGAGAACTGGCCGCTCTTGGAATGCAGGCCGCGGCCGCCGGAGATGCCAGCCAGGCTGAGCGTGCGCATGGCGCCGGCCGAGATGGCGTTGGCGCGGATACCCTTGGGACCCAGGTCGCGGGCGATGTAGCGCGTCGAGGCTTCCAACGCGGCCTTGGCGACGCCCATGGTGTTGTAGTTCGGGATGGTGCGTTCGGCGCCGAGATAGGTCAGCGTGATCAGCGAGCCACCGTTCGGCATCAGCTCAGCGGCGCGGCGCGAGACATCGACGAACGAGAAGGCCGAGACGTTCATGGCCAGCAGGAAGCTGTCGCGCGTGGTGTTCTCGACAAACGAACCCTGCAGTTCGTTCTTGTTCGCGAAGGCGATCGAGTGGACAACGAAGTCGATCTCTCCGTAGATCTCCTTCAGCTTGGCAAACGCCTGATCCATCGAAGAGTCCGAGGTGACGTCGCATTCGATCAGATGCTTGACACCGACCGACTGGGCCA
Source organism: Asticcacaulis solisilvae (assembly GCF_017875235.1). Classification (GTDB taxonomy): domain Bacteria; phylum Pseudomonadota; class Alphaproteobacteria; order Caulobacterales; family Caulobacteraceae; genus Asticcacaulis; species Asticcacaulis solisilvae_A. The sequence continues at coordinate 223,817 of NZ_JAGGMI010000005.1, forward strand.
GCGGCTCGACGCGGCGCAGCAGCGATTCTCCCATATACGAAAACGCCATATCGGCGCCTTGCGCGGCCAATTGCGAGGCAATGCCCCAGGCAATCGACTTGTCATTGGCGATACCCATGACCAGGCCTTTTTTGCCCTTCATCAGTTCGCCCTTGGGGAATACCCAACCGTCTTCAGCCATTGTCATACCCTCGCAATGAAATTTTGTTGCGCGGTTTGAGCAAATATCACCGGAAATGGCAAGTCGTTAAGTTCCCTCTCCCTGCTTGCGGGGAGAGGGTTAGGGTGAGGGGCAAATGGAAGCCGTGACCGGTGCGGAAAAAGTTCTGCCCCTCATCCGGTCCTGCGGACCACCTTCTCCCCGCAAGCAGGGAGAAGGAAAGGATTACAAATCCGCCTGGCTGAGGATCAGCGTCCCGTTGGTGCCCCCGAAGCCGAACGAGTTCGACATCACGGTCTCGAGCTGCGTGTCCTTGCGTTCGCGCAGGATTGGCATGCCGTCAAACGCCGGATCGAGGTTTTCGATATGGGCGCTCTCGGCCGCAAAACCGTTCTGCATCATCAGCAGGCAGTAGATGGCTTCCTGCGCGCCGGCCGCGCCCAGGCTGTGGCCCGTCAGCGACTTGGTCGAGGAAATCAGCGGCATATCGTTGCCGAAGACATTGCGCACGGCTTCCATTTCCTTGGCGTCGCCGACCGGGGTCGAGGTGCCGTGCGGATTGAGGTAGGCGATGCGGCGGTTGCCGGCGCCACGCATGGCCAGCTTCATGCAGCGTTCGGCGCCCTCACCACTCGGGGCCACCATGTCGTAGCCGTCCGAATTGGCGGCGTAGCCGACGATTTCGGCCAGGATATTGGCGCCGCGCGCCTTGGCGCGTTCATAGTCTTCCAGGATGACCATGCCGGCGCCGCCAGCGATGACGAAGCCGTCGCGATCACGGTCATAGGCGCGCGAGGCGACCGACGGCGTGTCGTTGAAGTTGGACGACATGGCGCCCATGGCGTCGAACAGGTCGCTGAGCGTCCAGTCGAGCTCTTCGGTGCCGCCGGCGAACATCAGGTCCTGCTTGCCCATCATGATCTGTTCGGCGGCCGCGCCGATGCAGTGCACCGAGGTCGCACAGGCCGAACTGATCGAATAGTTGAGGCCTTTGATCTCGAACCAGGTGGCAAGCGTCGCAGATGGGCCCGAGGACATGGCTTTGGGGACGGCGAACGGCCCGATGCGCTTGGGCGAGCCCTTTTCGCGCGTCGTGTCGGCGGCTTCGACAATGGCGCGGGTGGAAGGACCGCCCGAACCGAACAGGATGCCGCTCATCTCGTTGGAGATATCGTCCTTTTCCAGACCGGCATGGGCAATGGCCTGTTCCATGGCGATATGGCCGTAGGCGGTGCCGGGCGCCAGGAAGCGGGCGGCGCGGCGGTCAACCATCTGGGTCCAGTCGCCGATCTTGGGCGGGGCATGGACCTGGCACTTGAAGCCGTGTGCGTGATAATCCTCGGCAAAGACAACGCCCGAGCGGGCGTTGCGCAGCGAATCGGTCACCTCGTCCGCACCCGTGCCGATCGACGACACAATCCCCAGACCTGTCACCACTACTCTACGCATTCCGCAAATCCTGAATTCTGTTAGTCCATCCCCCGGCGGCCGTCTTTGCGTGCGACCCTAGCCCAATTCCTTGGCATCGAACAAACCGACCCGCAGTCCGGACGCCTGATAGATAAGCTTGCCGTCGGCTTCGACAACCCCGTCGGCGATGCCCATGATCAGTTTGCCCGACATGACGCGCTTCATGTCGATCTTGTAGACGACCTTCTGCACTTTCGGCGTGACCTGGCCGGTGAACTTGACCTCGCCGACGCCCAGGGCGCGGCCACGGCCCGGATTGCCGCGCCAGCCGAGGTAGAAACCGACCAGCTGCCACATGGCATCCAGCCCCAGGCAGCCCGGCATGACCGGATCACCGATGAAGTGGCAGGCAAAGAACCACAGGTCCGGGTTGATATCGAGTTCCGCCTCGATATAGCCCTTATTGTTGGCGCCGCCGTCCTCGGTGATGCTGACGATGCGATCGAACATCAGCATCGGCGGGGCGGGCAGCTGGGCATTGCCGGGTCCGAACATCTCCCCCCGCGCACAGGCCAACAGGGCTTCGTAATCGAGGGAGTTAGGACGCTCTGACATAGACGGATAGGCTCCACTGCGGCCACAGGGCCGATGTAACGAATTGACAGGTTGCGTTACACGACACCGCGCAATGGCTCAATTGTTTTTTATCGATGGTCCTTTTTGCAGAGTAGGCACGAAACTACCGGCCGGCGAACAGGTCCGGGCGACGGCAGACCGCCTGATCTTGCGTCCCCCACAGCGATCCTTCCGGCGCCCAGCCGCTGACCGTGCCGACGCTGATCTTGCACCAGCCCTTCCTGCACTTGTCCAGTTGCGCCAGGCTGCGCGGGCGCACATAGGCCTTGACCTTGCTGCCGGCGTCGGGCGAGGCGTGCAACTCCAGGCTCTTGGCGCCGTTCGGCACCATGACGCTCTTCTGGCTTTGCAGCATCGTCTTGCTGACCCAGGCGACGCCGCCATCGACGTCGCAGACCAGCCGCCAGTCGCGCGTTTCCGAAATGATCTGGACGGGCATCGAGGCCTTGCGGTAGGTCCAGACGATGCGGCTGTCCTTGCTGGGCCCCTTGCGCGCATAGACTTCGGAGCGGCGCAACATGGCCCAGCGCGGCACGGGGCTGCCCGACGGCGTATCGAAGCTTTTCGTTTCGGCGTGTACAGGCGCGCTCCAGCCCATAAATACCAACGCTGTCAAGGCGATGAGAGTCGCAAAAGCGCTTGACCACACAGTCAAGGGCATGGGAAAGGCTTGAACCTGAACTCTGGACGGGCTGCGCGGCATACGGGGAAACTGACCCTATAGTTACTGTACTCAGTAATATTGGCCGCATGATTCCGTCGAAGGGTTCAGATTTGGTTAACAAGACCCTAATCGCCGCAATCGTTGGGTCCAGAAGGCTGTGATGAGCAACCCGAAACTCAAGGTCATCCTGACCGTCAAGCTGCCCGACGCCGTCGAAACGCGCATGCGCGAGCTGTTCAACACCACATTGTGGCTGACGCTCGACCAGATGCCGCGTGACAAGCTGTTCGAAGCGGCCAAGACCGCCGATGTGCTGGTCAGCTCGATCAACGACCGCCTCGACGCCGAATTCTTCGATGAATGCGGCGAGCAGCTGAAGATGATCGCGAACTTCGGCGTCGGCTACGACCATATCGACATCGTCTATGGCTCGGAAAAAGGCATCATCATCACCAATACGCCGGGCGTGCTGACCGAAGACACGGCCGAAATGACCATGGGCCTGATCCTGGCCGTATCGCGCCGTTTCGTCGAGGGCGCCGAAATCGTGCAAAAAGGCGAGTTTTCCGCCTGGTCGCCGACCTTCATGCTGGGCCGCCGCGTCTTCGGCAAGCGCCTGGGCATTGTCGGCATGGGCCGTATCGGCCAGGCCCTGGCCCGCCGCGCCCGCGCCTTTGGCATGAGCGTCCACTATCATAACCGGAAACCGGTATCGGCGCGGATCAGCGACGACCTGCAGGCAACCTACTGGGACGATCTCGACCAGATGCTGTCGCGAATGGATGTGGTGTCGATCAATGCGCCGGGCGGATCGGGCACGCACCACCTGCTGAGCGCGGAACGGCTGGCAAAGCTGCAGCCGCACGCCCTGCTGGTCAACACCGCGCGCGGCCAGATCGTCGACGAACAGGCGCTGGCCGCCATGCTGCGCGACAAGCGCATCGCCGGGGTCGGCCTCGACGTCTATGAGCGCGAGCCGGCGATCAATCCGGAACTGATTGGGCTGCCCAACGCCATCCTCCTGCCGCACATGGCATCCTCGACAATCGAAGCGCGCCAGGACATGGGCGACCGCGTCATCCTGAACGTCAAGACCTTCCAGGACGGCCACCGCCCGCCGGACCGCGTTATCCCGGCGATGCTGTAAGATAAAATGGGCCGAAAAACTTTTTCACAGGAATCGTGATTTAGGCCCTTGCAATGATTTCAGGCTTCCGTCTATAAGGCGCCCCTCTCCGGCAGACATCTCAACGGGATGACTGCTCCGAAAGGCCCCAGATGGCCTTAAGGATTAATGAGCGGGCGTAGCTCAGCGGTAGAGCGCCACCTTGCCAAGGTGGATGTCGAGAGTTCGATCCTCTTCGCCCGCTCCAATCTTTCTCTTTTATTTTCTGTCTTTTTCAGCCTTTTCGACCAGGCGGCTATGCGTCTGTTCGTCCGGCTTCTTTTCGAGGATGCGCTGGTCCGGATCGGGCATCGGCGCCGGATGGCTGGTGCGATTGGCGTTGTCGGTCTTGCTCATGAATGTCTCCTATCCAATCCTTGGACCATTGCTGGTCAGGTCGTGGCGCTTTTCTTCATTGTAAACAGACGTGCCGTCATCGGCTTCCAGCACGGCGTCGGCGGGCAGCTTCTCCTGCTTTAAGACGCGATCGTCATGCCGCGCTGGCGAGGGCTGGCGCGTCAAGGTATCGCCGCCCTTGTCGGCGTCGTCGACAACGCCCTGGAAGCGGTTGACCACTTCCTTCTGGCGTGGGTTGTCCTTGATCGTCATAGCAAAACTCCTATCGTTCGCGATGAACGATAGGAGTCGTCAGCTAAGGTTTCGCTCCGGTTGACCGGCCGAAAAAGCAAAAGGCTCTAAATCAGGCCGGCGGCCTGCGACAGCTCCACGGCGTCGCGCGTCGCCTTTTCATAGTCGCCGTCGAGCGGATTGTATTCCAGGCCCAGGAAGCCCTTGTAACCCGCCGCGCGAATGGCCTTCAGCAGGTTGACGTGGTTGACCTCGCCTGTGCCAGGCTGGTTGCGGCCTGGCACGTCGCCGAGCTGGACATAGCCCACCTGGTCGATGCCCGCCTTGAACTTGTTGATCAGGTCACCTTCCTCATGCTGCATGTGGAAGAAGTCCCATTGTATCTTCACCATCGGCGAATTGACCGCCCGGCACATGGCCACAGTCGGCCGCGAGCCGTTGAGCAGGAAGTTCAGGTGATTGACCGTATTGAACGGCTCGACCAGAGCCATCAGGCCGGCATCTTCCAGCATCGGCGCGATGCGCATGAGGCCGGCCGTATAGCTGACCAGCATGTCTTCGCGCGACATGCCATCCGTATTATGGTGGCCGACCAGGGTGATCTGCGAGCATCCCATTACCTTGGCATCGGCGATGGCGTCCTTGATCATGGCGTCCAGCTCACCGTACTTGGCCGGGCTGGTAAAGGCCGGCGCCGCCGGGGCGAACTGCGATACCTTCAGGCCATGCTTGTCCAGTTCCCCGCGGATCGCCTGGGCATCGATGCCGCCGTCGCGCCGGGCCGGCCAAAATTCCACCGTGGTAAAGCCGCACTTCGCCGCCAGGGCAAAGCGTTCCATAAAGGGCGTCGGGCGGAACCACATGTCGATATTGCAGGCATAGGGCGCAAGAGCGGCCTTGGCATCAACCTTGGCCGCCTTGACTGGTTTGGCCGCCTGCGCTGCCGTAGCCGCTGTCATCGCAACACCTGCCGCCAGCATGGCTGACCTGCGTGTCAATTGTCCCTTATCCATGCTTCCCTCCATTATTGGCCTCCAATTGTCTGATATTTGGAGTGAACCTACGCTGAGGTTTCGGGACGCGCAACCTCATCTTACCGGGTCATTATATTTCCGCCGCGTACTGCATATTTCAAGAAAATGACGAATGTCCTAGCCCTTGATCCCCCGACAATCACACCAAGGAGGACGTCATGGGTAAGGGTATTCTGCTTTGGCTTCTGGGGGTGCCGATTCCCGTCATTATCCTGCTCTACCTCATCTTCTAAAGGGCGCGGATATGGACACCCCTTCCGAAACGATCGGCCGGCATGACCGGCCGAATATTGAATCCAGCCAGTCCGGCATTCACTGGGCCGCCATACTGGGCGGTGCGGCGGCCGCGGCGGCGATTTCCCTTATTCTCATCCCGCTGGGCTCGGCGCTGGGCTTCGCCTCGTTCTCGGTCTTTACCGCCGATGCGGAGGATGCACTCGAAGTCGGCGCGGGCCTGGCCATCTGGCTGGTCGTCATGCAATGGCTGTCGTCGGGCGTCGGCGGCTATCTGGCCGGGCGGATGCGCGTCAAATGGGCCGACCTGCACAGCGACGAGGTTTTCTTCCGCGACACGGCACACGGCTTCCTGTCATGGGCAATCGCCTCGCTGTTTATGGCCTTCCTCTATATTTCCGCTGCTGGTTCGGTCCTGCAAACAGCGTCAAACGTCGCCGCCGGCGCCGCTGAAAACGACCGGCTGGCTTATAATGCCGAAAGCCTGTTCCGCGGCGCCACCACGCCATCGGCGGACGCCAGCGCCGAAGCCGGCCGGATCATTGCCCAAGGCATGGCCGACAGCACCGTGACACCGGCCGACCGCGCCTATCTGGTGCGGCAGGTGATGGCGCGCACCGGCGTCGCCCAACCCGAAGCCGAGGCGCGCGTCAACGCCGCAGTAACCAACGCTGAAGCCGCGAAGAAAAAGGCGGCGGAGGCTGCGGAAAAGGCGCGCGAGGCCATGGTCGCCCTGCACTTTGGACTTTGTCTGTCTTTGTTGGTCGGCGCCTTTATTGCCAGCGTCGCCGCGGCACTCGGCGGCCGCCTGCGCGACAAGCACTAACATGCTCCCACTGCGGCCCTTCTTGGCCGCAGTGGGGCATCTTTGTTCCGCCGTACCTCCCGAACCATCGATATTTAACGCCATGCCAGGCTATTTCCGCCGCCTCATTTCCTGTCAGAGGTGCCCTGCCATGACGCACAAAGACCTTAGCCATTCCACCATCGTTATCACTGGCGCATCAAGCGGGATCGGCGAGGCGACCGCCGAAGCCTTTGCCCTTCACGGCGCGCGGCTTGTATTGGCGGCACGCGACGTCAAGGCGGTCAAGGCGGTCGCCGCCCACTGCCGTGCACTCGGCGCCCGGGTAAAACCGGTCTATGTCGATGTCACCGACCCGCAATCGGTCCGGCGCCTTGCATCCAAGGCGGTGGGGTTCGGCGGCGGCATCGATGTCTGGGTGTCGAATGTCGGTGTCGGCGCCTTTGGTCGTTTCGAGGACACGCCGATCGAAGCCCACGAACAGGTCCTGCGCGCCAACCTCTTCGGGCACATGGCCGACGCCCACGCCGTGGTACCGATTTTCAAGGCGCAGAAGCACGGCACCTTTATCAATATCATTTCGCTGGGTGGTTATACCGGCACGCCGTTTTCCGCCGCCTATAGCGCCAGCAAGTTCGGCCTGCGCGGTTTCTCGGAAGCCCTGCGCGGTGAACTGGCGGGCCACCGCGACATCCATATATGCGACGTCTATCCCGCCTTTATCGACACGCCGGGCCTGAGCCACGCCGCCAACTATACCGGCCGCGAATTGAAGGCGCCGCCGCCGGTCTTCGACCCGCGCAGAGTGGCCGACGCCGTCGTCGCGCTGGCACGCCGGCCACGCGACACGACCACGGTCGGATGGACGGCGCCCGCGGCCAAAATAGCGCATGGCCTGGCCCCTGGCCTGTTCGTATCGGTCATGGCGGGCCTGATCGACCGCTACCTGCGCAAGGCCAAGCCGGTGCCCGTCACCGACGGCAACCTGTACCACGCCCCCGCTGTGCCTGGAGGCATCGACCATAAGCATAGGCGTAACCCCGTACGGTACGAAACCGCGCCCAAGGCTTCCTTACCGGGTGGGGTGGCGCTGCTGGCCGGGGTGGCGATCGCTGGGATCGCCCTGGTGTGGCCGGCCATGGTGCGTGCAGAGGCGAAAGCTACAGTACCCGCCGAATAGCGGCAACTTCCACTTTTCACTCAAAACGCGCTTAAACATTTGTGATGTAAGATAATTACCTTGCAAGTCTCTTCAGGTACGGTTTTTGCTAGAAACCGTCCACAGGGCGAAAAGTGTCGCGAATTGCATCAGCGACGCTCCGTTCGGCGAAGACCGGCTCAGGCAAGGGTTAACAAGCGCGTATGTTATTGACGAGTGAGCAAGATCTGATTTTGGTCCTTGGCATCGTCGCCGCGGTCCTCCTGGCGCTGTCCATCGGCGCCGGGGTCCTGGCGACCATGAAATCCATGCAGGTCAAGCAGTTCCAGGACCTCCTGTTCAAGGCCGAACGCAAGATCGACACCCTGGAACGGCGCATGTTCAACGTGCTGAACGCCGTGCCCGTGGCCCTGGTCGAAACCGATGCGTCTGGCAAGTTCACCTTCGCCAACCGCGCCGCCCACACGCTTCTGGGCCGCAAGGACAATGAGCTGATCGGACTGCGCTTCCATTCGGCGACCTGGGGCATCACCTTTCCCGACGGCCGCGTCGTCCCCGCCGACATGCTGCCGATCGCGCGCACCCTGCGCGGCCAGACGGTGAAGGGCTTCCAGCACCTGATCGTCAACCACGGCAGCCACGAAAAGATCCTGGTCAGCGTCACCTCCATGCCGATCATGAACGGCAATGGCGAGGTCATCGGCTCGACCTCGGCCATGGTCGAACTGGAAAGCAATGCCGGCGAAGGCGTGGACGACCTGACGGGCTTGTGGCGCGGCCACTGGTTCACCGCCGCCGCCCTGCCCTTCTGGGGCCTGGACGCCAAGGGCCAGATCGTCGACGTCAACAATGCCGCGCTCGACGCCTTCGACGTCAGACGCGAGGATGTCCTGGGCAAGACGTGGACGCACATCTTCGTCAGCGACGCCGACTTCCAGAACGCCATCAACTACCTCGGCGAGGCTCAGGACGAGACGTCGCCGCACAACGAGAAAACGATCCCGCTGACGCTGAAGGGCGCGGAGGGGGAACGCGCCATGATCGTCAGCGCCTGGGCCGTCCATACCCACGAAGGCGGCGAACACGGCATTACGGTCATGGCCTTACCTAGATCAGAAGGTTGGCCGGCGCCCGAAGCGCCGGCGCCGGCCGCAGAGGAGACACCCATGGCGTTCAAGCCAGCCTCGGAACTCACCGACGACGACGCCCAGGAACTGGAAGACCTGCGCAATGCCGAGGCCGCCCTGGCGTCATTGGGCATCGGCGTCTGGCAGTACGATCCCGAAGCCGAGACCATCGTTGAGGACGAAGGCATGCGCCGGCTGATCGGCCGCGAATATGACGGCGGCCCGACCCTGATTTCCGATGACGACCAGGCGCGCGCCGACACTGCCTTTGCCGACCTGTTGAGCGGCAAGAGCGACGCCCTGAACCTCGATATCCGCGTGATCGACAAGGACCAGGAGCGCTGGATCACCATGCGCGGCCAGGCCGAAACCACAGCCGCCGGTGAACGTCAGATCTACGGCGTGGCGTTCGACTCGACCGCGCTCAAAACCACCCAGCCGGCCGAAGTCGTCATCCAGCCGGTCACCGGTTTGACCGTCGCCGATGTCGAAGCCGCCCGCCAGGAAGCCCTGGAGACTGCCCGCAAGGAATATGAGGCGAAACTTGAAGCCGCCGTTTCCGAACAGCCCGGCGTCTACGGCTGGTCGGATGCGCCCGCTCCCATGACGGAGGCGGACCCCGCTGTTGTCGAGGAAAACGCGGCGCTGAAGGCGAAACTCGAAAATCTCCAGGCCGAACTGGCCGATGCCGCCACCTATCAGGGCGCATTGCGGCAGGAAATTGAGACGCTGAAAGCGCGCCCGGAACCCGAGACTCCGGGACCGGCCGACGTGGAAGAAAACGCCGCCCTGAAAGCGAAGCTGGAAACCCTTCAGGCCGAACTGGTCGAAGCCGCCGACCATCAGAGCGCGCTGCGGCAGGAAATCGAAGCCCTGAAGGCGCGTCCGGAACCCGAAGCGCCCGAGCCCGTCATCGTGCGCGAAGCCGACCCGGACGTGGCCGAAGAAAATGCCGCGCTGAAGGCCAAGCTGGAAACCCTGCGCGCCGAACTGAACGACGTTACCACCTATTATGGCGGCCTGCGCGACGAAATCGCCCTGCTGAAAAGCCGCCCGGAACCCGAAGCGCCCGAGCCCGTTATCGTGCGTGAGCCCGATCCGGCCTTGCTCGAAGAGAATGCCCTGCTCAAGGCGCGGGTGGAAACCCTGCATACCGAGCTGGCCGATACCACTATCTATCACGGCACGCTGCAGCAGCAGATCGCCGCCCTCGAGGCCCGGCCTGCGCCGGTCGCGGACACGTCGGCTTATGAGGCGCGCATCGCCGAACTGGAGGCCCGGCTGAAGGACACCAGCGAAGCACGCAACGAGCTTCAGGTGCAGCTGTCCGACATCCTGATGGCGCCGCCTATCGAGACCAAGGACGACCGTGACGCCCAGATCGAACGCCTCACCAGCGAGTTGGAAGGCGCCAAGCTGCACGGCGATGTTCTGGCCGCCAAGCTCGACGCGCTCGCTTCGGCGCCGCCGCCCAAGCCGGATACGCGCGAGTGGGAGCAGAAGGTCGCCGCCGCCGAGTTCGAAATGCGCAAGTGGCACGCCGCCTATGAGGACGTCCAGGCGAAGCTCGCCGCCGTCCCCCCGCCGCCCGCCGTCGATATCGATGCCCTGACCCGGCGCCTCGATGAGCTGCAAACCAGCCTGAACCAATCCCTGGCGCAACAAGCGGAGCTGCAGACCAACCTGAACCAGTCGCTGGCGCAGCAGACCGAGCTTCAGAACAATCTGACGCAGTCACTGGCGCAACAAACCGAGCTTCAGACCAGTCTCGCCCAGGCCACGGCCCAGCAGAGCGAAGCGCAGGCGCGGGTCGAACAGCTGTCGACGGCGCTCTCGAATGCCCGCCGCTTCGAGACGGTCGGCCGCCTGACCGGCGACGTGGCCCAGGACTTCGCCCAGATGCTGAACGTTATCAACGGTGCGCTCGACGTCATGGGCCGCCATGCCGAAAACGAGCAGATCAAGAAGCTGTCCGAAGCGGCGCTGGCCGCCGGCAAGCGTGGCGAACGCCTGACCCGTCAATTGCAGGCCTTCCAGTCGGACGATTACTAAGCGCATTCCCAGAAGGGCTCTGCGGTTTTGGGTTAAAATGCGCGACGATAAACGATCCTCTGGCTTTTGATACCTGACGCAAAGTAAGATGCCCCACCACCACGCCGTTTCACGGCGCTTTCTCTCCTCCCTGTCGCGTAGCGATGGGGAGGGGGACCATTGGCGGAGCCAATGGTGGTGGGGTTCTTACTTGGGTGCGGCATGGCGCGATACAAATTAAAGGCTGAAGATACGCGCCTGTGGGCCCTGGTAACCGCTACCGTTCGCCCGCATAAGGCCTCGCGCGTCGAAACACCTCCGCCGGAAATTGAAACCGTCCACGTCGCCGATATGCCGAAGCCGATGGTGGCCGAGAAACCCAAACCGTTACCGCTCACACCCTTCGCCATCGGCCAGGCGATCAAGCCGCAGACCGGTTACAAGCTCTCCTTCGATAGCCCGAAGTTCGAGCCCGACCCGATCGAGCCCCGCCGCAAGCGCCGTCTGTCGCGCGAACGCGATCCGATCGAAGCTCGGCTGGACCTGCACGGGCTGAACAGCATCGCTGCCGAAGCGCGCCTGAAAGCCTTCGTGCAGCAGGCCTATGCCAATGACTACCGCGCCGTGCTGGTCATCACCGGCAAGGGCATGGCGGAGAACGGCATATTGAAGCGCAATGCACCGGAATGGCTGGCCGATCCTGCGCTTTCACACATCGTCGCTGGCATCAGCCAGGCCCATGCCCGCCACGGCGGCAGCGGCGCGCTCTACGTGGCGCTGAAAAGAAGAGCGGGATAATTTCTTTATCGGCGGGGCCAACTTCTGTATCGTCCCGCACTTAAGAGGTAACCTAGATCAGCCCCTTTTCCTTGGCCAAGGCATTAAGGCTGACGCGCGGGCGCGGGCCAAAGTGGCCGATCACCTCCGCCGCAGCCAGCGACCCCAGCTTGGCACAGGTCTCGATATGCAGGCCTTGCGTCAGGCCGTACATGACACCTGCCGCGTACTGATCACCGGCGCCAGTCGTATCGACGACCTTGTCAACCGGCGCGGCCGCGACGGTGTGAGTGTCCTCGAACTTGATCGCGACCGAGCCCTGCTCCGAACGCGTGACAAAGGCCAGGTCGACCTTCGAGCGCAGGAAGCGCAGCGCCTTGAAGAAGTCATCCGTCTGGAACAGCGACAGCAGCTCGCCCTCATTGGCGAAGACGAGGTCGATGTGGCGCTCGATAAAGGCCAGGAGGTCGGTCCGCCAGCGATCGACGACAAAGGTGTCCGACAAGGTGATGGCGGTCTTGCGGCCGGCGGAGCGCGCGATCTGCGCCGCTTTCGCAAACGTTTCGCGGCCCGACGGCGAGTCGAACAGATAGCCCTCAAGATAGGTGATCTGCGACGACCGGATGATGTCGGCGTCCAGGTCTTCCGGCGAGATCAGAGCCGCGGCGCCCAGATAGGTCGCCATGGTGCGCTGACCGTCCGGCGTAACATTGATCAGGCAGCGGCCGGTGCGCGCCGGATCGTCGTGCAGCACCGGCGTATTGAAGGTCACGCCCATCTTTTTCAGGTCACGGGCGAAGACTTCCCCCAGCGTGTCGTGCGCCACCTTGCCGACATAGGCGCATTTGGCCCCGAACGATGCCGCGCCGGCAATGGTATTGCCGGCCGATCCGCCCGATTCCTGCTCGCTGTCCGCCATGGCCTCGTAAAGGCTGGTGCCACGATGGGTATCGATCAGCGTCATGGCGCCCTTGTGCAGGTCGTGCGTCTTCAGGAAGGCGTCATCCGCGGGCGCCAGGACATCGACGATCGCGTGGCCGACAGCGGTGATGTCGTAGGTCAGTTCCATGGAAAATCCGGAAAAATCGGTTGCTTCAAAAGGGTGGTCGGGGGAATAGAGCGTCCATGACCAAGACGCTACTGTTTTTTACGCCCGATCCCGCCACGCCGTCGCATCACGGCCGCTGGCCCGCCGTGCTCGACGGCTATCGCGAAGCCCTGAAAGGGCTGGATGTCGAAATCAGCGCGCAAGCCTGGTCCGAACCCGTCACAAAGTCTTACGACCTGATCTGTCCGCTGGTCGCCTGGGGCTATCACAACGATCCTGACCGCTTCCGCGTCGCCTTGGCGGCATTGAAGGATACAGGGCACCGCGTCTTCAATCCGGCCGATATCGTCAGCTGGAATGTCGACAAACGCTATCTGCGCGACCTGGCCGAAGGCGGGGTGCGCATTATTCCAACGCATTTCGTCGAGCGCGTCACGGATGAGGCCATCGCCCACGCCCGCGCCGATTTCGGCGACACCCTGGTGCTGAAGCCCGTCGTGTCGGCCGGCGCCAAGAACACCCTGGTCTGGCGTCCCAGCCAGACAACCGCCTTTGCGTCCGTCGACGGCGGCGCGGATAGCGGCAAGGCCGGTCCGCCGCAGGGCGCAGCCATGATCCAGCCCTTCATGCCGTCCATCCAGGACGAAGGCGAATGGTCGTTGCTGTTCTTCGCCGGCCAGTTCTCGCACGCCGTTTTGAAGACACCGAAGTCCGGCGATTTCCGCTCCCAGCCCGACTACGACGCCCATCTGCGCACCCTGCCCCCGCCGCCGGAAGCCATGATGCTGGCCGCCGCCGCCATCGACTATATCGGCGCGGACCGCCTGCTCTACGCCCGCGCCGACATGGTGCGCGATGCCGAGGGCCGTTTCTGCCTGATGGAGCTGGAGCTGATCGAGCCCGACCTTTACCTCGGCTATTCGGACGGCGCCGCCGACCGCCTGCGCCATGCCTTTGAGATCGCCCTCTTCGGCGGATGCGCCTGCCATTCCTAGTCGCGGCAAATACCACCTCCGCGCTCACGTACTTTTCGCTTGAAAAATATGAATGGCGGGCGCTTAGTTCCGCTTTCATAATTGGCTGGGGCCAAGCCAAAAAACACATGACCAATGCCGCCGCCAGTCCGCGGCTCGCGCAGGCGCTCTTTGTCGATGATAGCGCCGCCGAGATCCGCTTAGTCACCGAGTTGCTGAACCGGGCCTGCGTGCAGTTCGACGGTCATTGGGTGAGCTGCGGCGAAGACGCCCTGGGGTTCCTGCGGCGGGAACAGGGGTTTGAGAACGCGCCCCAGCCCGATATCATCTTCCTCGACCTCAACCTGCCCAAGCTCAGCGGCGCCAAGGTACTGCAGATCATCCAGAACGACCCGACCTTAAGCCGCATCCCGGTCATTATCCTGAGCGGTTCGGATCATGAGGACGACATCGTCAATGCCCGCGAACAGGGCGCGACCCACTATGTCGTCAAGCCGCTCGACTACCCCAAGCTGCGCGAGACCGTGACCCTGATCGACACCCTGCGCCTGGTGCAGGATGGCAGCGAGTGGCACCTTATGCCCGCCTGACCGGCGGGCTTTCCACGCGAAACGTCTATGCGGACTGTTCGACGCCGATCTTGGGACACAGGTTGCGGACAATGCAGATGCTGCATTTCGGCTTGCGCGCCACGCAGACATAGCGGCCGTGCAGGATCAGCCAATGGTGTGCGCGCGTCAGCCAGTGTTTCGGTATCAGCGCCATCAGCTGTTTTTCGACCTTGTCCGGCGTACTGGCGCGAACCAGGCCGAGGCGATGGGCGACACGGAAGACATGGGTGTCAACGGCGATCGCCGGCTCGACGTCCAGTTCGTTCAGCACCACCGACGCCGTCTTGTTGCCGACACCCGGCAACGACACCAGATCCTCACGGTTCAGGGGCACCTCGCCACCAAACTTTTCCAGCAGGATTTCGCTCATGCGGATGACGTTCTGCGCCTTGCCGCGATAGAGGTTGAGCGAGCTCAGCATGGGCGTCAGGCGCTCGACGCCCAGGGCCGCCATGTCGCGCGGATTGGAGGCGATGGCAAAGAGGGGCTTGGTCGCCTTGTTGACCGCCACGTCGGTCGTCTGGGCCGACAGGGCGACGGCGACAACCAGGGTGAAAGGATTTATGAAGTTCAGCTCGGTGCGCGGGTCAGGCTTGTCCTGCTCGAAGCGCTCGAACAGGGTCTTGACCAGCTTCGGGTCCGGATTGACGAAGGGTTCAGTGGTCATCAGCTTCGACTCCGGCGCTCCAGGAAACGGATCGGCTCATTGCGGAACAGGCCGTCGTGGTAGACCGCATAGCCCAGACGCGCCGCCAGTTTCAAGGACCGGACATTGGCCGGCGAGATGATGCAGACCGTGCGCGGGATGTTCAGCGCCGTATCGGCATGGTGCAGCAGGGCGGTCATGGCTTCGAAGGCCAGCCCCCGGCCATAAAAGGCTGGCGCCAGGCTCCAGCCGGTTTCCATGGCGCCAAACGCCGGGTCTATGTCGCGGCGATAGTCGAACAGGCCGACCGTGCCGGCAAAGGCACCATCGCCATCGACCAGCGCCCAGTTGCCATGACCGAAGACCTGCCAGTGGCCGACATCGCGCAGCAGCCTCAGCCAGACGGTTTCCGGCGTGAACGGCCCGAAGCCGATATCGCCGACGAACACCGGGTCGGACCACAGCCGGCACAGCGCGTCGAAATCGCCGACCGCCACGGGCCGCAGGGTCAGGCGTTCGGTTGTCAGGATAGTCATGCGGTCTGCGTCTCCTGGCGCATGACCTCCTCCCACTTCAGCCACTTCTCGGTGATGGCGGCATTGAGGTCTATGCCTTCGGCGCGCGCCATCAGCATGACCATGCAGATGACGTCGGCCATCTCCATGGCGACGTCGTGCCGGGCGCCTTCCGCATCGCGGCGCGACCGGCCGGTCATGGCCAGGTAGGCCTGGGTCAGTTCGCCCATCTCTTCCTGGACCTTGAGCAGGTGCCAGTCGCCGCCGCGGTCGACGTCATAGACCTTGCCATAGCGGTCTGAAATAACCTTCAGGCGGTCGATAAAAGGTTCCAGTTCCGGAAGCGGCACAGCCATGGGTCACCCGTTCATATTCTGTTCCAACCGTCTTAGGGCCGAATCTGCGGTGTGATCAAGAGGTCCTTACCTTATGTCTTACCAGACGCTATAGAGACGCCATGAACTCCATCCTGTTTGTCTGCCTTGGCAATATCTGCCGCTCGCCTTTGGCCGAGGGCGTCCTTCAGCACAAGATCGACGCGGCGGGCCTGACGACGCGGTTCGTGCTCGACAGCGCCGGCTGCGGCGGCTGGCACGCCGGCGAACCGCCCGACCGCCGCTCAATCGCGGTGGCGGCCCGGCACGGCGTCGCGATCGACACGCAGACCGCGCGGCAGTTGAAAAGCGACGACTTCGACCGCTTCGACCTGATCCTCGGCATGGACCGCGACAATGTTGCCTATCTCAAGGCGCAGCAGCCGCGCGGATCGAAGGCCAGGGTCGCCCTTTATCTCGAAGAGGCCTTGGGCGAGGCCAAGAATGTCCCCGATCCCTATTACGGGACGGACGCGGATTTTCACAAGGTGTATGACGTGTGCGACCGCGCCAGCGACGCGCTTCTGGCCAGGCTGGCGACCCATTGATCCTCATGCAATTGTAAGCCATGGTGGCCGTTGCATTTGTATCAAGTGATAAGGCCCATGCTGGAAACCACCAACCCCGCGCTGTTCGAACGCGCCGACGCGCATATCAAAATCTGCAACGACCAATTGAAGACCAGCACGCCCGAGCGGGTGGCCGATGCCGCGGTTTACGGCGCCGCGCACTTCAAAGCGTGGTCGCTGATGATCCGCAGCCCGGACCAGCAGGCGATGACGGCAAATCGTGACGCTGCCATTGCAGACGCCGTCGAACAGTACAAGCGAATGTTCGAACAGAACTACGACCAGTACGTCAAGACCTTCGACGACGTCCGCGAGTAGACATTACAATATGTAGCGGCTGAGGTCGGCGTCGCCGGCGATTTCCCCCAGGCGCTTGCGGACATAGTCGGCGTCAATGGTCACCGTCTGGCCGGCCATGTCCGACGCCGTATAGCTCAGGTCCTCCATCACCTTTTCGATGACGGTGTGCAGCCGGCGGGCGCCGATGTTTTCGACCTTGGCGTTGACGGTCGCTGCGGCCTCGGCCATGGCGGCGATGGCGCCGTCATCGAACGCCAGCGTCACGCCTTCGGTCGCCATCAGCGCCTGGTTCTGCTTGATCAGGTTGGCTTCGGGCTCAGACAGTATGCGGCGGAAATCGTCCTGGGTCAGGGCCTTGAGCTCGACGCGGATCGGCAAACGCCCTTGCAGTTCCGGCAACAGGTCCGACGGCTTCGACACATGGAAGGCCCCGGACGCGATGAACAGGATGTGGTCGGTCTTCACCGGCCCGTACTTGGTCGAGACTGTTGTGCCTTCGATCAGCGGCAGCAGGTCGCGCTGCACGCCCTCACGCGACACATCGGCGCCGCCGCGTTCCTGACGCGACGCGACCTTGTCGATCTCATCGATAAAGACGATGCCTTCGTTTTCGGCCAGTTTCAGCGCTTCATTGGTGACGCTTTCGGTGTCAAGCAGCTTGTCGCTTTCTTCGGTGATCAGCGGCGCCAGGGCGTCCTTGACCGTTGTCTTGACCGTCTTCTTGCGGCCGCCCATGGCCTTTGACAGCATGTCGGAAAGGTTGAAATTGCTGTTGCCCGGCTGGCCCGGGATTTCCATGACGCCGAAGGGTGAGGCCGTCTCATTGAGCGACAGCTCGATTTCCTTGTCGTCCAGTTCGTTGCTGCGCAGCTTTTTGCGGAAGACATCGCGTGTTGCCTGACCGGCGTTTTCACCGACCAGTGCGTCGATCAGGCGCTCCTCGGCGGCGGCCTCTGCCTTGGCGCGGACACCGGCGCGGTTCTTTTCACGGATCATGATCTGGGCGGCTTCGACCAGGTCGCGCACGATCTGGTCGACGTCGCGGCCGACATAGCCGACCTCGGTGAACTTGGTCGCCTCGACCTTGATGAACGGCGCACTTGCCAGCTTGGCCAGCCGGCGGGCGATCTCGGTCTTGCCGACGCCCGTGGGCCCGATCATCAGGATGTTCTTCGGCGTGATCTCGTCGCGAATGCTTTCATCGGTCGCCTTGCGGCGCCAGCGGTTGCGCAGGGCGACGGCGACAGCCTTCTTGGCGTCGGCATGGCCGATGATGTGGCGGTCGAGTTCCGAGACGATTTCGCGGGGGGAGAAAGTGGTCATGATTTCAAACACTGCATGAGTAGGCTGGGGCCCCATTCGGGGCTGATGATTTCGCCGTAAGCCACAAAGCCGGCCTTTTCGTAGGCGCGGATGGCGCGGGCGTTTTGCGGGTGCGGGTCGGTGACGACCACGGGCGCGCCCATGGCAAACAGCCGCTCGACCTGCTGACGGATAAAGGCCGGGCCGTGGCCCTGACCTGTCATGTCGGCCTCACCGATGATCTGGTCGATGCCACGCGTTCCGTCGGGGCGATCGAAAAAATGGTGGCCCGGATAGAGATGCGGAGAATAGTCCTGCATATAGGCGAATGGCCGGCCATCCAGCGACACGATCCAGGTATTGAAGTCGGGTTCGATCAGGTCGTCTTCGTCCATGGGATCAGATTGGCCATCGGCATCGATCCACCATTCCGCCACGTGCGGCTGAGCGATCCACTCGTTGACCAGATTCAGGTCTTCCGCCGTCATGGACCGAAAGCTGTAGATCACGCGCGGCCTTCCAGCTTCAGGATCTGCGCGCGGACCTCTTTCGAGCACATTTCGCTCTTTTCGGCGAAGCTGTTGTCGGCCGCCAGGACGCGCGCCTTGATGGCGGCTTCCTTCAGTTGCTGGACATTGGCGACGCGGCTATAGGCCCACAGCTTCCAGCGCGGCGTCATATAGGCCTTGTACAGCCAGTTCATCGGCCAGCCGGAGACGCCGATAAAGATCGACACGGCCATGATGCTCATCGGCGCCAGGCCCGATGGCACGATCAAAAGCGCCTGGGCCCAGGCGACCATCATTATCAGGGTCGCTGGCATGTTGATGGTCAGGCGCGCCTTGTCGATGGCCTGATCGATGGTGATGCGATCGGTCATGACAGCTGTTCGAGCGTGACGTTGCCGTTGGTATAGACGCAGATATCGCCGGCGATCTTCATGGCCTTGCGGGCGATGATTTCGGCGTCGGGTTCGTATTCAAGTAGAGCCCGCGCCGCCGAAAGTGCGTAGGTGCCGCCCGAGCCGATGGCGGCCACGCCGTCTTCGGGTTCCAGCACGTCGCCGACGCCGGTAATCGTCAGGATGTGGTTCCGGTCGCCGACCAGCAGCATGGCTTCAAGCCGGCGCAGATAGCGGTCGGTGCGCCAGTCCTTGGCGAGATCCACACAGGCGCGCGCCAGCTGGTCCGGATAAAGTTCCAGCTTGGCTTCCAGCCGCTCCAGCAAAGTAAACGCGTCAGCCGTCGCGCCGGCGAAACCGACAATGACCTTGCCGCCGGCGAGCGTGCGGACTTTTTTCGCGCCGCCCTTGACGATGGTGGCGCCCATCGAGACCTGGCCGTCGCCGGCGATGACGGTCTTGCCGTTCTTGCGCACCGCGACGATGGTCGTGCCGTGCCAGTTTGGAAAATTGGAGTCTGTCATGGTCCCGTACTTGGCTGTTTTGTGACGCGCTTTCAAGGGCCAAATCGCGGACTTGCCATGCGGCTATTCGTCAGCCAAGACTTGGCAAAACAGAGGACACGCCCATGACGATCAGCCGCCGCACCGTGGCCGCCACCCTGATGCTGGGCCTGGCGGCCAGACAGGCCCGCGCCACCTCCGTCACCTTCCCTATTCCCCGACTGGCCATCGCGGGCCTGACGCACGGCCACGCCCATTGGGTCTTCCAGGCAGCCAAACGCGGCGACACGTTTGAGATCGTCGGTATCGCCGAGCCCGATCGCAAGCTGGCCCGCCAGTATGTCACGCAGTACGGCCTGAGCATGGACCTGGTCCATGACGACCTGGCGACCATGCTCGACAAAGTGAAACCCATGGGCGTCATGGGTTACGGGTCTGTGGCACGGCATGTCGATATCGTACGCACCGCAGCACCGCGCAAAATCCATGTCATGGTCGAAAAACCCTTGGCGGTCAGCCTTTCCGATGCGCGCGAAATGGCAGCGCTGGCGAAAAGGCACAATATCCATCTGCTGACCAACTATGAGACGACCTGGTATCCGACGGTCGAAACAACGCAAGGCCTGTTGGCAAGCGGCGCGATCGGCCCGTTGCGCAAGACTGTCTTTCATGCCGGCCACAAGGGCCCCAAGGAGATCGGCGTTGGGCCTGAGTTTCTCAACTGGCTGACCGACCCGGCGCAAAACGGCGGCGGGGCCATCATCGACTTCGGCTGTTACGGCGCCAACCTGATGACCTATCTGCATCAGGGCAAACGACCCGTCAGCGTCACCGCCGTCACGCGCACCTTCAAGCCGGAGGTCTACCCAACGGTCGACGACGACGCGACGATCATCGTTGACTATGGCGATGCCCAGGCCATCATCCAGGCATCATGGAACTGGCCGGTGTCGCGTAAGGACATGGAGCTTTATGGCGCCACGGGACAGATCATCGCCGATGACGGCATCCACATGCGGCTGGTAACCGAAGCCGGCGTGAAACCCGTCACGGCGCCGGAGCGCCGGCGCCCGGGCAATGACCCGTTCGCTTATTTCTGCGCCGTCATCCGCGGCGAAATCACCCCTCAGCTGTTCGAACCCTCGGCGCTGGACAACAATCTGATTGTCATGGAAATCCTCGACGCCGCCCTGCGCAGCGCAAAAACGGGACAGATGGTCCGCTTCACCTGACGGAAACTTGCCGCACCGGCGTTTCACTGTTATCCAATTGTCAGACAAGAGGGAAACGCCATGTTGAAACAAATGACCGGCCTGGCGCTTGCGCTCAGCCTGATGACCACGCCTGTGTGGGCCGAGGATAGCTTTCCCGTCACCATCACGGTCGACGCCGCCAAATCGCAAGGGCCGCTCAAACCCGTCTGGCGGTTTTTCGGCGCCGATGAACCCAACTACGCCACCATGAAGGACGGGCAGAAGCTGCTCGATCATCTGGGCGAACTTAGGCCCAAGCAGGTCTATTTCCGCGCCCATAACCTCTTGAATACCGGCGACGGCACCCCGGCTTTCAAGTGGGGCAGCACCAACGCCTATACCGAGGATAAGGACGGCAAACCGGTCTACAACTGGATGATCACGGACATGATCATCGACAGCTATCTCGATCGCGGTGTCCGCCCCTACCTGCAGATCGGCTTCATGCCCGAAGCCCTGTCATCGGCCCCGGAAGGCACGCAATACCGCCATAGCTGGCGGCCGGGCTTCAAGTATGAGCTGATCGAAGGTGGCTGGAACTACCCGCCCAACGACTACAAGAAGTGGGAAGAGCTGGTCTATCAGTGGACCAAACACAATGTCGAAAAGTACGGCAAGGACGAGGTCCTGACCTGGTATTTCGAGGTGTGGAACGAACCCAACGGCCCGTCCTACTGGAAGGGCACGCCGGAAGAATTCTACAAGACGCACGACTATGCCATTGCCGG
Organism: Asticcacaulis solisilvae; assembly: GCF_017875235.1. Classification (GTDB taxonomy): domain Bacteria; phylum Pseudomonadota; class Alphaproteobacteria; order Caulobacterales; family Caulobacteraceae; genus Asticcacaulis; species Asticcacaulis solisilvae_A. The sequence goes on from NZ_JAGGMI010000005.1 coordinate 245,331, forward strand.
GGTCAAGCGCGCCCTGCCCGAGGCTAAGGTGGGCGGGCCGGATGTGGCGGGCTCCGGCGGCGCCTTCATGGACGGTTTCCTCAAGCACGTCGTCTCGGGCAAGAATTACGCGACCGGCGAGACCGGCACGCCGACCGACTTCCTGGCCTTCCATGCCAAGGGCACGCCGAAATTCATAGACGGTCACGTCCAGATGGGCATGGTCAGCCAATTGAAAGCGGTCGATACGGGCTTCAAGAAGATCGCGGCCGTACCCGAACTGAAAGACACGCCGATCGTCATCGGCGAAAGCGACCCTGAAGGCTGCGCCGCCTGCCCGGGCAAGGCCAACGGCTATCGCAACGGCACTATGTATTCCAGCTATACGGCGGCCTCGTTCGCCCGCATCTGGGAGCTTTCCGACCGCCACAAGGTCAATCTCGAAGGCGTGCTGACCTGGGCCTTTACCTTCGAAGACCAGCCGTGGTTTGCCGGCTATCGCCAGCTGGCGACCAACGGCATCGACCTGCCGGTGCTCAATGTCTTTCGCATGTATGCGCAGTTCGGCCCTGAGCGCATCGCCGCCAGCAGTTCAGCGCAGCTTCCGCTCGATGACATGATGGCCACCGTCACCCAGAAAAATGATGTCGGCGTCATGGCGACGCGCGATGGATCGAAAGTCGCGGTGCTGGTCTGGCATTACAACGACGACGACCTGAAAGGCCCGGATGCGGCGGTTACCGTCAACCTGTCGGGCCTCGGCAAGGCCAGGACACGCAAGGTCACGCAGTACCTGGTCGATCCGAAAACCGCCAACGCCTATACCGCCTGGCAGGAGATGGGCTCGCCGCAGTCGCCCAATCAGGATCAGTACAAGGTTCTGGAAGCGGCTTCGGTCATGCACCCGACGGCCCTGGCACCGTTGACGGTCACCAAGGGCGCGGCGAAGCTCGATCTTACGCTCGTCCGCCAGGGCGTGACCCTGCTGATCGTCGAATAGGCTTGGATCGAACGGCATTCGGTCTTATCTAGCCGTCATGCTTACCGACGATGAAATCGACCGCTATGCCCGCCACCTCGTGCTCAAGGAGGTCGGCGGGACGGGCCAGTTAAAGCTTAAAGCCGCCAAGGTCGCCCTTGTCGGCATGGGCGGGATCGGCGCGCCGGCCGCGCTGTATCTGGCAGCGGCCGGTGTCGGTACATTGGGCCTGATTGACGATGACACGGTGTCGGTGAGCAACCTGCAACGCCAGGTGCTCTACGGCACGGGCGATACCGGCAAGGCCAAGGCCGGCACTGCGAGAACGACGCTTCAGAGCATTAATCCGCACACGGACTATAATATCCACGCTGCGCGCCTCAGCGACGACAATGCCACGGATATCCTTGACGGCTATGACATTGTGCTCGATGGCTGCGACAACTTCCCGACTCGGCTTCTGGTCAACCGGGTCTGCCAATCCTTGAAAAAGCCGCTGGTATCGGCGGCGCTCGGCCGCTGGAGCGGGCAATTGTCTGTGTTCGATGGGCCGCCCTGCTATCAGTGCCTGGTGCCGGACATTCCGCCGGACGCCGAGACCTGCGAACGCGTTGGCGTTGTCGGCGCCCTGGCCGGCGTTATGGGCTCGCTGGCGGCGCTGGAGACAATCAAGCTGATCACCGGCGCGGGCGAGCCCCTGCGTGGCCAATTGCTGATTTTCGACGGCCTCACCATGCAGTCGCGCGTCGTCAGACTTTCGGCCGATCCGGACTGTCCGGTGTGCCACGGCTAGAGCGATGTGCGGAAAAGTGTAAGCGGTTTCCGCTTAAACATCGCGACAAAACAAGACGGTTTTCCGTCGCGCAAAACTATGGCATGATAGTTTCAAGCGTAAACATATGCGCATCGCAGGACAGGATGCACGCCAGGCCCCAAACCTGATGGATGCGCCATGCCGCCAAGCACCGCAACAGCCGCGACCGCCAATGACGACAAGGAGAGCCTGCTCTACCCGGCCGTCAAACACACCCTGATCGAAGACATCTACGCCTTCGCCATCGGCTGTTCGTTCGTCGTGCTGGGCATGATGTTCCTGAAGGCGGCGGGCCTGGTCACCGGCGGCGTCGCCGGCATCGCGCTGCTGGCCTCATACGTCGTGCCCATGCCGGTCGGCCTGCTGTTCCTTCTGATCAACATCCCGTTCTTCCTGTTTGCCTGGCCGGCCATGGGCAGGCACTTCATGATCAAGACCGTCATCGTCAACCTGGCCATCATGGCCGGCGCGCAAGCTGCGCCCTATGCCTTCCATATCGACAAGGTGCATCCGGTGTTTGCTGCGCTGTTCGGCGGCACGGTCATCGGTATGGGCATTCTGTCCCTGGCCAGGCACAGCGCGGGTGCCGGCGGCACGGGCGTGCTTGCGCTGTACCTGCAAAAAACGCGCAATATCAATGCCGGCAAGACGCAGATGCTGTGCGACGCCCTGATCCTGTCGGCGTCGATCCTGGTGCTGAACGGCCAGCAGATCGTCTTTTCGATCCTGTCGGCCATCGCCATGAGCGGCGTGCTGATCGGTTTCCACAAGCCCGAGCGCTATATCGGGCGTTAATTATTGAGACGCGCTTTCTATCCAAAAACCGCATGACACTTTTTGGAAAGCGCTTTTAGTCGTCACTGGTATAGACGCTGTCACCGATGAAGATCATTTCCGTGTCCGGCTGGGGCGGCGTCTTCTTCGAGGCAAAGGCAAAGAACTCGCGCTCAATCTTGCCGTCCGCATAGGTAAGCGTAATGGTGTGGCCCTTGACTGTATAAGTGCCGTTCTTGCCGTTGCTGGCGCTGACCGCCGTCGCCCAGCCCGTTTGGCTGCCGGAATTGAGCGCGCCGACATTAGCGCCGCGCACAAACCGGCCATCGGGCGAGAAAGCGATCTTGCTTTGGACGGCAATCGTCATCTCACCCCCCATGGCGGAATTGCCGCCGCCCGACACGCGCTTATAGGCCGGCAGCAGCTTGCCTATCGAGGCCGGATAAGCCTTGAAGAACTGGCCCTGCTGGAGTTCGTAGCTGTGGGACTTTCCGGTGTATCCCGTCAACACGAAGGCCGCGCCGGCCTTGCTCCAGCGCCCCCACAGTTTCGGCCGCGCCTGGCGGTCGGCGGTCAAATCCATGTCCTCGAGCGCCTGCTGGCGGATTTCGACATAGGACCCGTCCTTGAACAGTATGATCGGTTCGAAATCCATGATCATCATGCCGCCGACGCCGAAATTGGCGATCGAGCGAAAATAGACGCCCTCGACCTTGGCCCAGTTCTGGGCGAAGCGCGCATTAGGCGCGGCTTTTATGCCGGCAGGCTTCGGAGCGGCGACCGGCGCGGCAGCGGGCGTCGCCGGAGCGCTTACCGGCTTGCCGAAATTGGCCAGGCACAGCAACAGGAGCTGCGGGATGTGCGACTGGCTCTCCGTCCTGGCGGGCGCGCGGATATGGCAGACCCCGCCGCCGCCGTCCGAAGCGACCAGCATATGGACCTGTCCGGGGTCCTTGCTGAACTGGCGCGCCACGACGGCGATCGCCACCCCCATGGAGCTATCGATCTTGGGCTCGGGACCGCTTGACGCCTGCCCCAACGTGCCTTGCAGCCTGACGATCGCCGCACTCAGGCGTCCGGCGGGATCGGCGGCCGGACCGCCTTCTTCCTCCATAGCCACCGTAATGCCGAGCGGATTGTCATAGGCCAGCGGCCCGGCGTGCGCAGCCAAGGGCGCAGCCAGCAGCGCGCCAAGCCCGGCGATGGATTTCATGGACAGCATAGACGGTCTCCCGAACGCAGGATGCCCGCCCCCGGTCGCACCCTACCGTCAAAATCGCGACGAAACGATGACGAACGGCAAGGTCTTGCGCGGCTTTATCCCCGCACCATGAACAGGTCACGCAGCCAGTCCTTCACCTCTTCGATGATCTGGTGCTGTCGCGTCGACAGAACCGTACCGTCCTGGTCAACATAATCGGACAAAATCTTCATGGCGCGCTCATATGGCGTGCCCTGGCACTGGCTCGTTTCGGCCATGCGTTTCAGCGACTCGGCAATAAGCCTCGGGTCTTCCAATGCGAACAGGTGCGCGTGGTCTCTTTCCGGATCTCGCGGCCATTTCCTGATCGTCACCATGCGCACTCCGTGCCAGCCCGAATGCATTCTGCACTTCACGAAATCAGGAAGTAATTTGCGGGCAGTCCGCGAGATATCAGAAGGTGGCAAAAAAACGACTTACGGGTCTTATTAGACAAACGGCGCCTTTTCCTATATAAGCCGCGCCTTCATCCCCGAAATGCTCTGTCCGAAAGCCGCTTGCCTTGGCCCATACGCTCGACCTGTCTCAAAAGCCCGCCTCCCCTCAGCTGGTGAACATCACCGGCCTGACGCGCGATGGGCTGACCCAGGCCCTGATTGACAGCGGCGTGGTCGAGGCACGAAAGGCCAAGATGCGCATGCAGCAGATCTGGCGCTGGGTGCACCATTACGGCGTCGTCGATTTCGACCAGATGACCGACATCGCCAAGGACCAGCGCGCCCTGTTCGCCGACAAGTTCACCCTGGCCCGGCCGGAAATCGTCGAGCGCCAGATTTCCAAGGACGGCACGCGCAAATACCTGATCCGCATGGCGCCGGGCATAGAGGTCGAAACCGTCTACATTCCGGATGTCGGCCGTTCGGGCGCATTGTGCGTCTCCAGCCAGGTCGGCTGCACGCTCAACTGCTCCTTCTGTCATACCGGTACGCAGAAGCTGGTGCGCAACCTGACGGCCGCCGAAATCGTCGCCCAGGTCCAGGTGGCGCGCGACGATCTCGGCGAATGGCCGTCGCCCAAGGAAGACCGTCGCCTGTCGAACATCGTCTTCATGGGCATGGGCGAGCCACTCTACAATCTCGACAATGTCGCCGACGCCATCGACATCATTTCCGACAACGAAGGCATCGCCATTTCGCGCCGGCGGATCACGGTGTCGACCTCGGGCGTCACGCCGGAACTGCCGGCTTTGGGCGAGCGCACGGCCGCCATGCTGGCCATCTCGCTGCACGCCACCAACGATGAGCTGCGCGACGTCCTCGTGCCGCTCAACAAGAAATACAATATCGAACAGCTGATGGCGGCCATCCGCGCCTATCCGGGCCTGTCGAACGCCCGCCGCGTCACCTTCGAATACGTCATGCTGAAGGGCATCAACGACACACCAGCCGAAGCGCGCGCCCTGATCCGCCTGCTGAAAGGCATTCCGGCCAAGATCAACTTGATCCCGTTCAACCCTTGGCCCGGCACCGATTACCAGTGTTCGGACTGGCGCACGATCGAAGCCTTTGCCGCCGTGCTCAACAAGGCCGGCTACGCCTCGCCGATCCGCACGCCGCGCGGCCGCGACATCCTGGCCGCCTGCGGCCAGCTGAAGTCCGAGAGCGAGAAGCAACGCGCCAGCGTGTTGCGCCGCAACCAGCGCGAAAATATTGCGTCAAACGAGGACAACACGCAAGACGACGATCATAGCGAGAGCCTGCCTTTTGCCCATCTGGCGGCCGGCATGATCTCCTGAATCGCGTATTTGCAAGGTCCGACGCAATTCACAGCGAAAGTGTCCACAGGCGTGGAAGCGTGGACTTGATCTTGCAGGAAGTTTCCAGCATACCTAACGGGCCGGTGGAGAACGCCACCGGACCGCACCGCAAAAAGTGCCGCAGGGGACCGTTTCGCAAATGACATCCGACACGCTCAATCTCAGCTTCCTGACGCCCGAAGTGCTGCGTCCGGAAATGCAGGCCTTCGCCTCGGGTTTCGTCACCACCCTGCTGCACGGCGGCGTCGCGCTGCTGATGCTAATGATTGGCGCAACCGTCTATTCCATCCTGACGCCCTACAAGGAAATCCAGCAGATTCGCGAAGGCAATTCGGCAGCTGCGGTTGGCTATGGCGGCGTCATTATCGGCCTGGCCATTCCTCTGGCTGCCTCCATCGTCGCCTCGACGTCTTTACGCGAAATCGTGCTGTGGGGTGGCGCGACCATTCTGCTGCAACTGTTTGTCTTCCGTATGGTGGACTTCCTGCTGGCCGGCCTGCCCAATCGCATGAATGAAGGCGAAGTTTCCGCCGCCGTACTGCTGGTTGCCGCCAAGCTGGCCGCCGCCCTCCTCCTCGCCGCCACCGTCCAGTAAGGGCCCGGCCATGAAGCTAGACTGGCTTCTTTACGGTGCATGTGTCGCCCTGATTACAGTGGTGACCAGCCAGTGGCATGAGAATTCGCCGGCGCCCCCCGCGCCGCCGCCGCCGGGTGTCGGTGAGATGGCCCTTTTCGCCAACTTCACGCCGTTTTCCGCCGGCTCGATCATCAACCTGCCGATCGGTGATCAGCGCGTCATGACCGGCACGGCCTTCAGCCTGTCGCAGACGGGTGACTGGGTCGTGTCGCGCCAGAGCATCCGCGGCTGCAGCCACCCCTTTCTCAATATTGGCGGCAATCTCGGCGTGCCTTTCAAAATCCGTGAAGTGCCCGGCGTCGACAGCTACGTGATAGGCGTAACGGACGGCGGCGCGCGGCCCCTGTCCCTGGTCGATCCTAAGACGATCGAGCCGGGCATTCGCGGTTTCATGCCGGGCTTTCCCGCCGGTGAACCCGGCGAAGCCACCGCCCGCCTGATCGGCGTGACGGTGCTGGAGCGCTCCAAACGCGGCGGCCACAACGAAGTGGTGCTGGCCTGGGCAGCGGCCGGCCGTACCCAGGGCATCGAAGGCGATCTCAACAATCTCAAGGGCGGCCCCGTCATCGACGACAATTCGCGCGTCGTCGGCATTGTCATCAAGGAAGCCCCGCGCCGGGGCCGCATCTATACCTCGGTCCCGGAGGCCGTTGTGCAACTGGCCAATGCCAGCCCGCGCAAGCCGGATTACGACGCCGAAGCCACCATCACCAAGCGCAATTACGGCATCGTCGCCGATACCCTGCGCCGTGAGTACCGCGTGGCTCAGGTCGGGTGCATCAAGTCGTAAATACTGCCGCTTTTGCGCAGCCGTTGCGGTATAAGTGCCTCATGACACCTCTCGACCCAGAGCACCTGGCGGGCCTTGCCGGCGCCGATCCGAAGCTCCGCCCCATCACCGAACGCTTCGGCCACATCACTTTCCGCAAGCGCGACAATGGTTTTCCCGCCCTGCTGGGCCTGATCGTCGAGCAGCAGCTGTCGGTCAAGGCGGCCAATACCATCATCGCCCGCCTGCACGCCGGCCTCGGCGACGTCAGCCCGCAGGCGGTACTGAGCCACGACGACGACCTGATGCGCGGCTATGGCCTGTCGCGCCCCAAGATCAGCTATGCCCGCGCCCTGGCCGAAGCCTTCCATTCCGGCGACCTGACCGCCGAAGCGCTGGAAGCGATGGAAACCGAGGCCGCCGTCAAGCACCTGATGGCGCTGAAGGGCATCGGCCGCTGGACGGCAGAGGTTTATCTGATGTTCTCGGAAGCCCGGCTTGATCTGTTTCCGGTCGGCGATGTCGCCCTGCGCGAAGCCGTCGGCTGGCTGGACAGACTGGAGGCGCGGCCGAACGAACTTTACTGCGCTGAACGCGCCCTCGTTTGGTCGCCTTACCGCTCAATCGCCTCGCACCTGTTGTGGGCCTGGTATGGCGCGGTCAAGCGCGGCGAAGCCAGCCGTGAGCTATAGCTTCGAGGCAAAACTCTGGCGCTGGCGGGCCGAAACGGCCTCCTGGGTGTTCATTACCCTGCCCGAAGATATCGCGTTTGCCATTCGTTGCGAGGCAGAAACGCGTGGCTGGGGCTCGGTCAAGGTGACGGCAGCTATAGGCGCCACCACCTGGCAAACCTCGCTGTTCCCGCACAAGGCATCGAACAGCTATCTCCTGCCGGTCAAGGCCGCGGTCCGCAAGGCCGAGGATTTGCACGACGACAGCATGACCAGCGTCACGATCACCCTCGCCTAGAGCGACATGGTGAAAAGTGTAAGCGGTTTTCGCCTTAAATATCGCGACAAAACAAAAACTTAGATCGGCATGATGTTTCCACTTAAAATCATACCGACGCGATTATGCCGTCTCTTCTTCCAAAGCCGCGAAGTGAGAGGCATCGCCCGTCTTGAACACCTTGTACCAGGCGTCCAGCACCTTTTCGTCAAACAGGTCGAGCGCGCGGAAGATTTCGCGGGCGAAATCGACCGGCGCCGTTCCAGGCGCCGTGATCACCGTGCCGTCCGAGTAGGCCTGCGCATCGACATAAAGATGCGCCCCGCCGTAACCCGTCGCTTTGATATAGTCCGCGGCGTTGCTGGTGTGCTTGCGGTTATCCAGCACGCCGCCGCGCGCCAGCCCCGCGGTTGCGCCGCAGATGGCCGCGACCTTGCCGCCGACGGCCAGCACGGCCTTGGCGAGGTCGACGCCTTCGCCGTTACCGCGCTCATCCCACCGCGCACCGCCCGGCAGGATCAGCATCGCACAGGCTGAGGGATCGATATCCGACAGGGCAAAATCCGGCAGAATGCGCATACCGCCCGTTGTCGTGACTGGATCCCTGGTTACGCCGACCGTGGTGACGGTATAGCGGCCGGGCGACTTCTGATAAGTTGGGTCGTTGATATTGGCGATGGCATATCCCGGCTCCCAGTCGGCCAGGGTATCGAATACGTAGAGATAAACCGTTTCGGTCATGATGTTGGTTTCCTATTCCGCCCAAAGGCCATCCCCAATACGCACCATTCCACCCTGCACCACGCGTGCGGTGATACCGCCGTGGCTGCGCACGGCGTTGTAGCCGCCTTCGCCGAAGATCTCTTCCATGCGTGAGCAAGGATGGCATTCGCCGGTCATTTCCAGCAAAGCCTCTCCCAGGCGGAAGGTCTTGTCTTTCAAAGCCAGCAGATTGATGCCGGAGGTCAGGATGTTGCGCCTGAGTTGTTCCGGCGCGACATCCTGGTCAAGGAAACTGGCGATGGCCGCGATGTTTTCACGGCCTATCAGAGTGACGTGGCGCGAGCCGCCGCGGCCGCTATAGCGATCGCCAATCAGGCCCTGCGTGGTATCCAGCATCGCCTCTTCCATAACGACAACCGGCGCGCGCCGTCGGGAGCGCACGCCGATCCATTCGACTTTTCCGGGCCGCATGCGGGCATTTATCAGGCCGGCCAGCGGCGAAGCAGGGTTGAGCATGCTTCCGGTTTACACGGTTACTGCTTGTCCTTCATCTCGATTTCAAGTTTGCCGCCGCCCGGCTTGAGCGTCACGTCAGGACGCAGAACGTGATGCTGGGCATCTTGTGGCACACGGAAGCGGTGCTGATCTTCCGGCGGGAAGTATTCCTTGTCTTCCCCCGACTGGTTCAATTCATTAGGGCGAAAGACCAGCTTGCCTTCGTACGTGCCCTCCTGCGACAGCGGATCGTCGCGGCGTTCGGCAGCGTCTTGCGGCTGATCCTTATGCTTGAACGGCGTGTCGCCACCTTGCGGCTTTTGCACGACATCGCTGGAACCGCCCATGATCGCATCGGCGGCATTGTTCTGAATATCCTGGGTATCACGGTCGACTGAGGTTTCCGCTGGAGACACTACGCCGGTGTCCGGGCTGACGCCTTCAGCAGCAATCGTATTTTCGTTGGCAATATCCGTGCGCGCGTTGGCGTAAGACGTATCCGCAGAGCCTGGTAACTCAGTATCGGGTGCGGCTTGTCCTTGAATGCCCGCGATTGAGTCGAGGCCGGCCGTTTCACCGCCCAGACCGTTGCCGCCGGCGCCGTCGCCCAATGAGCCGTTGCCGAGGCTATTAGCCTGTTCCGGGTGCAGAATAGTATTGTCCTGGCTCTGGCCGTGTTGCGACTGGGACTGACCGCTCTGAGATTGATTAAAGCGGTCGCGGTCGTTGTGGATCTGTTCTGCCATAGGAGTCGCTCCTTCTGTTTAAGGAACGAGCGTACTCCCGGGTGCAGTAAGAATCGGATGCCGGTTTTCCTGAGCAGAGTAAGCCACAGGTAAGAGCGGGCGTTAGACTCAGGTCAATCCTTTCGCGCCCTCGATGAGGTCCTTGACGACGCTCGGATCCGCCAGCGTCGAAATATCTCCCAGCGCTTCCGGCTGACCTTCAGCGATCTTACGCAGGATACGACGCATGATCTTGCCCGAACGTGTCTTGGGCAAGCCCGGCGCCCACTGGATGACATCCGGCGAAGCGATGGGGCCGATCTCGCGGCGGACGTGTTCGCGCAAGGTCTTCTTGAGATCATCTGTCCCCGAAACGCCGGCATTCAGCGTGACGTAGCACCAGATGCCCTGGCCCTTGATATCGTGCGGATAGCCGACCACGGCGGCCTCGGCCACGTCATGGTGAGACACCAGCGCGCTTTCGACCTCGGCCGTGCCGATGCGGTGGCCCGAGACGTTGAGGACGTCATCGACGCGGCCGGTGATCCAGTAATAGCCATCAGCGTCACGCCGGCAGCCGTCGCCGGTAAAATACATACCTGGATAGGTCGAGAAGTAGGTGTCGAGGAAGCGCTGGTGATCGCCGAAGACCGTGCGCATCTGGCCCGGCCACGAGTCGCAGATACACAAGTTGCCTTCGGTGGCGCCTTCCAGCACCTTGCCCTCGGCATCGACCAGGCAGGCGACGACGCCCGGCAGGGGCAGGGTCGCCGAGCCCGGCTTGGCCGCCACAGCACCCGGCACCGGCGTAATCAGGTGACCGCCGGTTTCGGTCTGCCACCAGGTATCAACGATCGGACAGCGGCTGTCACCGACCACGCGGTGATACCACAGCCAGGCTTCCGGATTGATCGGCTCACCGACCGTGCCGAGTAGGCGCAAGCTGGCGCGGCTGTACGTCTTCACCGGCTCTTCGCCTTCGCGCATCAGGGCGCGGATGGCGGTCGGCGCAGTATAGAAGGTGTTGACCTTGTGCTTGTCGATGACCGCCCAGAAGCGGCTGACGTCGGGATAGTTAGGCACGCCTTCGAACATCAGCGAGGTCGCGCCATTGGCCAGCGGACCATAGACGACGTAGGAGTGGCCCGTGACCCAGCCGACATCGGCCGTGCACCAGAAAATGTCGCCGTCCTGGTAGTCGAAGGTGGTTTTGAACGTATAGCTGGCCCAGGCCAGATAACCGCCCGTGGTGTGCAGCACGCCCTTCGGCTTGCCGGTCGAACCCGAGGTATAGAGGATGAAGAGCGGGTCTTCGGCGTTCATCGGCTCGGGCGGGCAATCTGCCGAAATGTCCTTCAGCGCCTCAGCAACCGCGACGTCCTTGGGACCGCGCGTCCAGGCCGTCGACGTATGATCGACAACCAGCACGTTGCGGACATTGGGGCACTGTTCAAGCGCCTTGTCGACATTTGCCTTGAGCGGAATCGACTTGCCGCCGCGCAGGCCTTCATTGGCGGTGACGACGATGTCCGACTGGCAGTCAAGAATGCGGCCGGCGATGCTGTCGGGCGAAAAGCCGCCGAAGACGACGCTGTGGACGGCGCCGATACGCGCGCAGGCCAGCATGAAGTATGCGGCTTCCGGCACCATCGGAAGATAAAGTGTGACGCGGTCGCCCTTCTTCACCCCATACTGCTTTAGAAGGTTGGCGCGTTTGTTCACCTTGACCGACAACTGGCGATAGGTGACGGTCGATGACACATTCGGATCATCGCCTTCGAAGATCAGCGCGACCTGGTCGCCACGGCGGTTGAGGTGACGGTCGATACAGTTGGCCGACACATTCAGCACGCCGTCATGGTACCAGCGGATGCGGAAGTCCTCGCGCTGATAGCTGACGTCCTTGACCTTGGTGAACGGCTTGATCCAGTCGAGCGCCTTGCCAAGGTTCGTCCAGTGTGCGTCGGGATCGCGGGCAAACAGGTCCGTCTGCGCCTTCAAACCTTCGGCCGTCAGCGTGCCGGGGCGGATGAAATCGGCGGGAACCGGGAAAATGGCGTCGTCGCTCACCTTTAGTCTCTCCTGAGTGTCCCGGCGCATACGCGCCGGGGCGGCATTTTTGTTGGCGCGACCTTAGGAAATAAGGATTCCGGAGTCGATAGGACCAATACGAAAAATCGTTGGCATTAACAGCATACAAGCCTAAAACCCGTCACAGTCGAAACCGTCTGTTCAGGGACTTCCCATGCTGCTTCATCTGTCGACCTGGTGCGAAATCGAAAAGCGCCTCGAGACCTCGCGCACCGTAATCGTGCCGATCGGCTCCAATGAGCAGCACGGCCCCATGGGACTGCTCGGCACCGACTGGCTGTGTCCGGAAATCATCGCGCATGCCGCCGAAAAGGAAGGCGACTTGCTGGTCGCGCCGACCTTCAATATCGGCATGGCGCAGCATCATCTGGGCTTTCCCGGCACGATATCCCTGCGCCCGACGACCTTCATGTCGGCCATAGAGGACTGGGTCGATTCACTGGCGCGTCATGGCTTCGACCGCATCTATTTCCTCAACGGCCATGGCGGCAATGTCGCCACGATCGAAGCGACCTTTTCGCAGATCTATTCGCACTATTCCTATTCGGGCAATCCTTGCCCGTTTATCCTGAAGCTCAGGAACTGGTGGGACCTGCCGGGCATCATGCGTCTTGCGGCCAAGCTTTATCCGACGGGCCACGGCAGCCATGCCACGCCGTCGGAAATCGCCGTCACCTTCGCGGCCTATCCGGACCATGTAAAGTCAGCGCCGATGGAGCCGAAGATCGCACCCGATGGTCCCATCCGCGATGCGCTGGATTACCGCTCGCGTTTCCCCGATGGCCGCATCGGTTCGGACTCGTCGCTGGCCACCATAGAGGACGGCCGAGCCCTGATCGAGGCGGCGGCCAAGGGCCTGCTCGACGACGTCGCCAAGCTGGAAGCGGAGTAGACCTTCATTCGACATGGAGGCCCCGCCGTCTGCGCCACCAAACTAAGCTCGCGTTAAGCATAGACCGCTAAAGTCCGGCCACCACCAGAGGGGCCGATGACATGACCAGCCACGCCGCGACCACGCCCATTTTACGCCAGTCGCCCTTGTTCGCGGTGACGGTCTTCACCAGCGCCCTGCTCGTCTTCTTCGTCCAGCCCATGGTGGGCAAGCTTCTGCTGCCGCTGTTGGGCGGCGCGCCGGCGGTGTGGAACACCTCCATGGCCTTCTTCCAGGCCGCGCTGCTGCTGGGTTACGGCTACGCCCACCTGCTGCAAAGACTGAAGTCATTCCGCATACAGGTCATCCTGCACGGCGTCCTGCTGGGTCTGGCGGCGCTCAGCCTGCCGCTTGGGATCAGCAATGCCTTTGGTCTGCCCGACCCGGAACACCCGATCCTGTGGATGCTGGGCGTGCTGACCCTATCGATCGGCGCGCCTTTCGCCATCCTGTCGGCGACCGCGCCCCTGGTCCAGGCGTGGTTCGCCCTGACCGCCAATCCCGACCCCGCCACGGGCAAACCGCCAGAGCCCTATGCGCTTTATGCCGCCAGCAATCTCGGCAGCCTGCTGTCGCTGGTCGCCTATCCCGTGCTCGTCGAGCCGCTGACGCAACTGACCGACCAGCGCATCGGCTGGAGCCTCGGCTACGGCATACTGGTCGTGCTGATCCTGACGCTGGGCCTGACGCGGAAGGCCCCGACCGTTCCCGTCACTGAAACCACCGCGACAAGCGCGCGTCCGTCGCTGATGACCATGGCCATCTGGATTGGGCTTGCCGCCGTGCCAAGCAGCCTGATGATGGGCGTCACGACCTACCTGTCGACGGACGTCGCTTCGGCGCCCTTCCTGTGGGTCGCGCCGCTGGCCCTCTATCTCCTGACCTTCATCTTCGCTTTCGGCACCAAGCCGCTGATCAGCCGCAAGATGCTGCTGATCCTGCAGGCCGCCGCGGCCTGCCTGGCCATCTACGCCCTGCCCTTCCGCCATCTGGCCATACCCGCGCAACTGGCCGTGCATCTGCTGACCTTCTTCCTGACGGCCCTGTTGTGCCATTCGGAGCTGGCGCGTGCCCGGCCAAAGCCCGAGCATCTCACGCTCTACTATCTTTGCCTGTCGATCGGCGGCGTGGTCGGCGGCAGCTTCAACGCATTCCTGGCGCCCGTCATCTTTCCCCTGGTGCTGGAATATCCGCTGGCCCTGGCATTGGCCTGCCTGGCCAGACCCTGGTTCACCGAACGCGAGGACCGCCGCCTGACCCAGCTGGAGCTGGTCTGGCTGGCCTTCGGACTGGTCGACGCCATTGCCCTGGTGATTATGCTGATCGTACCGGCCGACGGCGAGGGCGCCGATACGCTGCGACGCTTCCTGTTCGCTGTGGCGCCCTTGTGCGCCTTCGCGCTCCGCGACCGGGGCATCGCCATGGCCTGCCTGCTGGTGGTCGCCGGCCTGAGCGCCGTCAACGTCACCCAGATCGGCAGGCATGTCGTGACGGAACGCAACTTCTATGGCGTGGTGAGGATCGCGGAAACCACCGACCCGGTCGTGGGCCCCCTGCGCCGCATGACCCACGGGACGACGTTACACGGCGCACAGGCGATCGATCCGCAAAAGCGCTGCCAGCCCCTCACCTATTACGCATCGGAAACGGCTATCGGGCAAACCCTCACCAAGGTTCAGGCGCTCAAACCTTCCGCCGACATCGCCGTCGTCGGTTTGGGTGTGGGCACCATGGCGGCCTATGTCCGCCCAAGCGATCGCCTGGCGTTCTTTGAGATCGATCCCGCCGTCATCCGCCTTGCAAGCGATCCAAAGTATTTCACCTTTGTTTCGGACTGCGCCAAGGGTCCGGTTACCTTCCACGCCGGCGATGCACGGCTGACCTTGTCGTCCGTGCCGGCAGGCCAGTTCGACCTCTTGACCATTGATGCCTTCTCATCGGACTCCGTGCCGGCCCACCTGCTGACGGTCCAGGCGATCGACATGTATCTGTCGAAGCTGAAACCCGACGGCGTCCTGTTGCTGCACCTGTCCAACCGCCATCTGGAACTGCGCGATCCCGTCATCGCCGCCATCCGCCAAAGCGGCGGCAGCGCGCTGACCCAGACCAGCACCAAGACATTCAAGGGCAGCTTCGTCCAGTCACCAGCCATCGTCGTCATCGCCGGACGCAACGCCGCGGCCCTGGCCGGCTTCCGTGCCGACGCGCGCTGGCAGACGCGTGATCCCGGCCCGGTCAGGGCGTGGACGGACGATTACACCAATCTGATCGGCGCCATGCTGCGTCACAAGTAGGACGCCTTATCTGACGAACCGCGCCAGCAGACGGATATAGGCCGTCTGATAGGCACCGGAGTTCTCCGTCACCTGCCAGGAATTGACCGGCCAGCTATCGTTGAAATCGGCATAGGCCTTTTGCGCCGGCTGGCCGAAAGGCGGTGACAGAGGCGCCTTGCCGCATTGTGGCGACACGCCTGGACAACGTTCATCCCAGGTGTAGGCCGGATTGGCGCCGCCGACGACAAAGCCCGGCGGCGGACCGTATTTCGACTTTGTCACGCTGCCCAGCGGCTGGAGCCATGCGCGAACCAGCTGTGATAAAAGCGGTCGACGGAGTTTTCCGCGCCGAACGCCTTCATATTGCTCAGATAGACCTTGCCGAGCGGATTGACGCCGTGGAGATAGTGCAGATAGCCCTCGGCCGCCTCCATTGCCTCGGACTTGCTGTGTTTGCCCCCGTCGAGACGGCCGATTTCAGCGAAAATGCTGCCATGGACCGACTTGGTGGCGCTTGATCCCCAGGTGTAGGCCGAGATGTGCGCCCGATAAGGGTCTTTGTCGCGTTCGCCCCAGCCGGCCAGTTCGAAACCATCGGCAAACGCGCGGCGGATATCGGCAACCACGGACGTCGTGGCGCCCGGCATGCGCGCATAGTCGAGCAGTGGCGCATTGTCGGTATAGGCAAAGTCGAGATTATAGCCTTCGCGCATCATCTGGGCTTCGCGATAGTGGCTGTCGACATGGTCGCGATACATAGCCTCGCCCGTCAGGCCATAGAGATAGACGGCCGCCGTCAGCGCCTTCGCAGCCCGGCCGCGGCCGTCGGTTTCCTGCTGGCCGGCACCGATGCCTTCGGATTTGTCGCGCGCGTCGTTGTTGTAGAAGGTCGCGTTCGGATGGGCCTCGGCCCACGCCCAGGCACGGGCGGCGCGGCGCTTCAGGTCGGCGGCGTAGTCGGCGAAGCGCGGATCGCGGCCATAGACGCTGGCGCCATAGGCGAAGGCCGAAGCCGCGGCGTAAGACGCCGAAGTCGTCGCCGGACCGTAATAGCTGTGGCCGGTCGCCGACGATGGCGGGCTGGCGTGCGACAGGGCGACGATCGATAGCACGCCGCCGTCCTCGTCCTGCATCCGTACCAGCCAGTCGAGGCCGAACTTCACTTCATCGAGTAGGTCGGAGACACCGTTCCCGGATTCCGGAATATTGAAATCGTCGCTGAAGGCAGCCGGATTGTCTTCGTAGGCGCCGAGCAGCGTCACGACATAGGAGGCGGTCCAGCTGGTATATTTGTTATAGTCACCGGCGTCGTACCAACCGCCGCTCAGGTTCCGGCG
Organism: Asticcacaulis solisilvae; assembly: GCF_017875235.1. GTDB lineage: Bacteria > Pseudomonadota > Alphaproteobacteria > Caulobacterales > Caulobacteraceae > Asticcacaulis > Asticcacaulis solisilvae_A. The sequence goes on from NZ_JAGGMI010000005.1 coordinate 261,826, forward strand.
CGTCGATTTATCGCTCTTGCGGCTGTGGAGGGTGGCTTCCGAATCCTGCCCCGGCCCGATGTGCGATGCGCCATCAGCCCAGCCCTCGCCCGCGAACCGGGCGTCCTTGGCGAACCCCGCGCGCTGATAGAAGAAGGTGCGGACCGCCTGCACTAGCAAAGGCTTGTACAGATTGGGCGCGATATCGAAGGCCACGGAATCATAGGCCGACTGCACATCGCGGACGACGTAGCTGCCCGGCGACGTGACGGCGGAAAAGTCGAACTGCCAGGCGCGGTCACCCGATGACGGATCGACAGCGCCGTTGTTCCATTTGACCGGCTTGCCTTCGAAGACCATGGCCTGGGTCCTGGTATCGATCACCTGATAGGTGGCGCCCGGTCCGAAATCCCAGCCGTCATCGAAGCCGGTTTCCGGATCGCGGATGACGGCGACCTTCTGCGCATCAGGCAGATAGCCAAACTGATCCACCACAATAAATGGCGTCGGCGGCACATCGTCCTGCGCCAGCGCGGGCGCGGTCAGACCAACGGTGCAAATCCCCGCCAACAAAAGTGCTTTCAGTCCCATACGCCCTCACCCGTTTTTCCTGAGGCTATCAGCCCAGTGATGTGATCGGCAAGCCGCTTGACTTAGACCCGTGACAAATCGACATTCGACCTGCGGGGGACATCATGCAAACACTCTTCGACTTTCTGAACGCCAATCCGTGGATTTATGCTGTTCTTGCAGCAGGGCTTGCCGTGTGGATCGCAGCGCTGTTGGTCATCTTTGGTTCGCCAAAGTTCCTGCGCAAATGGCTCTGGGTCCTGCTGAGCCTGGTTTCCTTCACCTTTTCCTGGCAGGTCGATGACAATGTCGCCCTCAGCATCGGCCTGCCGCTCGGCGCGCTCTACGTGCTGTGGTTCTGGCGTTTCGGCAAGTCCCCGACCGACGAAGAGATCGCTGAACGCGGCCCGAAGCCCGCTGGCGATGGCCCCCGGGGCAAGGGCTGGCAGATCCTATCCTTAAGGCTGGCCTATCTCATGGCGATTACAGCTGTCATTACGGTCGGCATCTGGACCTTATCGGACAGTAGCGTTGACCTCATCTTTGCGCAGGGCGGCATTACGGTCGCCGACCTGCCGACCGATTTCCGTATGATGCTGGATCTGGTCAGATATTTTACCGCAGGCTTCATGATCCTGCTCTGCGGCATGTTCGTCCTGCTGTTCCTGCGGCCCTACGGCTGGGGCAAGATCCTTATGTTGTTTTGCACCTTCAGCTGGCTGAGTTTCAGCGGTGTGCAGGTGCTTGTAACCGGAACCTTGGATGCACGCGCCCTGCCGGTGCTGATCGCCGGCGCAGGTATGCTGCTGGCCATCCTTCTGCATCAGATCGCCGATCCGCGTTTCACCGGCACGTACCTGCGTCAGTCGTAACGATAGAGCTTCAGGCGCTGGATGCCGCTCTGACCCGGCGGCAGGCGCAGGTGGCGGCCCTGGTGCGTCTGGTCGCCGTTGAGCCACCGTCCTTCGAGGAACAGGCCGTCCTTGTAGCCGCCTTCGATGACCTGCTCCATGCCGACCTGCGCCTTGCCGGATGCGTCGGCGAAAGTGACGGTCACGCCGGTGCCGGCGACGATGAATTCATCCTTGCCGGTCTGGATTATCAGCCCGCCATGATTGGCTGGAGTCTGCTTGTCCTTGGGCGTCCACGGATCGACAAAGGTGACGGTAAAGCGATAACTGCCGAGGTTGAAGCTCTGCGGCGTCTGATCGACCGTGCCGTCATAGGCGATCGGCGGCTTGAAGCCGCGCATGGTTCGCGCCTTGCCGGTCTTGCCCTGATGCTCGATCATCAGCGGCGTCAACTGGTCCAGCACTGCGTAGGCGCCAATCAAAGGATCGTTGTCGGGCAGGTCCTCGATCGAGAACGGTGAGAAGCCCATGGCGTCCAGCTCACCAAAGACAAAGAAGGCATTGGCGGCGGCTTCCGGCCGGCCGGCGTGGTTGGCTTCGGGCACGAACAAAGGATTGTCGTCGCGACGGAACTTGCGCGCCCAGCCGACAAAGTCCGGCCAATAACTGTCGATGGCCAGGAAATCGACCGCCGGCGCGCCGATCTTCCAGATGTCGAACAGGTGCGGCAAAGGCCCGGCCGACGGATACTGGCCCGGCAATTTGCCCGGTGCATTCAGCGCGGCATTGACGTACATGGGCAGCGGGTAGGCGGCCTTGCCGGCCAGGGTCAGTTCGTTGGTGAAGACGGCATAGCCCCAGGCCTGGAAGACTTCGCGGCCCTGTGGCGCATCGCCGAAGACCTCGGCCCACGTGCCCTTGGTTTTATTCCCATTGGCGTCCCACAGGGCTTTCAATTCCGGCGTCAGATCGCCCTTGCGCTGCTGCACGGCGGTCATCAAAGCCGGCGGCACTGGCGCCTTGAAAGCCTTGTCGGCTTCGGCGGAATGATCGCGCGCCGACGGCAGCATGCCGATCTCGTTCTCGATCTGGATCATGACCACTGTATGGTCGCGATCGACGGTTTTCAGGTGCGCCAGAAGCGCCGCGAACGCCTTCTTGTCGGCGTCGAGATTGTCCTTGTCGAAGGCGCTCAGGATATCCTGCGCCACGCCGTTTTCGTCGCGGGCGCGGCTATAAGTCTTGGAGTCATGCTTGATCCAGGCCGGCGCGTAGGTCGACATCGAGTTCTTCCAGGCACCAAACCACAACAACACGAGTTTGGTGTTGTTGGCGCGCGCCTGTTCGATGACGGCGTCGATGACCGAAAAGTCGAAACGGCCCTGCTGCGGCTCGATCTGGTCCCATTCGACCGGCGCCAGCACGGTGTTCAGGCCTGCCTTCGTCAGGACCGGCCAGTGGGTCGCCAAATGCGCCGGGTCCGACGCCGTCGAATTGCCGAGCTCTCCGCCCAGCATCAGGAAGGGCTTGTCATGCACAAACAACTGCGCCGCAGTGCCCTGCTTTTCAAGGCGCGGTATATCCTGCGCCACAGCCGCGCCGCCCAAAGCCAAACCGCAAACCGTCGCCAACAGGATATTGCGCAGCATTTATGCCTTCTCCACCTTGATCGGACGCGACATCAGAAGACCGATAGCGTCATCGACGCTGATCGCGCCATTAAGCACGGCCGCCACCGCGTTACAGAGCGGCAGGTCCACCCCCTGGCGCTTGCCGAGATCGACCACGGCCGGCGCCGATTCGACGCCTTCGGCGACCGACACCTTGTCTTTCAGGAATTCCGCCAGGGTCTGTCCCTGGCCCAGCGCCAGGCCGACGCTCATATTGCGCGACTGCGGCGACGAGCAGGTCAGCACCAGGTCGCCCATACCGCACAGGCCGGTCATGGTCTCGGGCTTGGCGCCCATGGAGATGGCCAGGCGCGTCATTTCGGCAAAGCCGCGCGTGATCAGGGCGGCGTGGGCGTTCTTGCCCAGGCCCTTGCCTTCGCTAATACCGCAGGCGATAGCGACGACGTTCTTGATGGCGCCACCGGCTTCGGCGCCGATCAGGTCGGTGGAGAGATAAGGCCGGAAGCTGGGGCCGGCGATGGTCGCGGCGATTCGCGCGGCGACCTCTTCGTTCTGCGAGGCGATGGTCACCGCGCTGGGCAGACCCATGGCGACTTCGCGGGCAAAGTTCGGCCCGGCCAGCACAGCCGGACAGGCCTCAGGCAGAACAGCGTCCAACACCTCGGTCATGAGGGCGTCACTGCCCCGTTCCACGCCCTTGGAGCACAGCACGACCGGCAGGCCGGCTCGGGCATAGGGTTTGAAGGCGTTCAGCGTCGCGCGCATATGCTGGGCCGGCGGCACGGCCAGGATCAGGTCGCAGTCTGCGAGGTCGGCCAGGTCATTGGTCGCCGTCACGCTTTCGGAAAGTTTGACACCGCCGAGGTACAGACTGTTTTCGCGCGTCTCGCGGATTGCGGCGACGACTTCCGGCTCACGGGCGTGCAGGGTGACGGCATTGCCGCCTAGAGTGACGACCTGCGCCAGGGCCGTGCCCCACGCGCCCGCGCCGATCACCCCGATGCGCCGGTACTGCTGCGTCATGCCTTGGCCCCTTTTCTACCCTGCGTCTTGTATATCGGCGATTCCATCGCCCGCGCCTCGTCCAGCGGCCAGCGTGGCCGGGCGAGCGCGGCCATGTCGGCGCTTGCGTCGCGTGGCATACTGCCCCGCTTCGCGAAATGTTCAAGCCCGGCCAAGGCGATCATTGCTGCATTATCCGTGCAATATTTCAACGGCGGGGCCACGAATGTGAAGCCGTTCTTTTTGCAGAGGGCCTGAAGCGCCTCACGGACGGCGGTATTGGCCGCAACACCGCCGGCGACGACAAAGTCGGGCGTTGTAACGTCGATCTGTTCCCTGAACTGTTTCTGGGCGCGGTCGGAGCGTTCGACCAGTTGCCGCGTGATCGCGGCCTGGACCGAAGCGCACAGGTCGGCGCGGTCCTGTTCGGTCTTGACTTCCTCGTGGGCGATCTTGGCGGCGGCGGTCTTCAGGCCCGAAAACGAAAAAGCACAGTCCTTGCGGCCCAGCAGCGCGCGCGGCAGGACAAAGCGCGTGGCGTCACCCTTCCTGGCTTCGCGTTCCAGCGCCGGACCACCGGGATAACCGAGCCCCAGCACCTTGGCGATCTTGTCGAACGCCTCACCGGCGGCATCGTCGATCGTCGTGCCCAGGCGCTCATAGTCGCCGACATCGCGCACCGACAGCAACTGGCAGTGGCCGCCGGACACCAGCAACAGCAGGAAGGGAAAGCGGACATCCTCCGTCAGGCGCGCCGACAGGGCGTGGCCTTCGAGATGGTTGACCGGCACCAGCGGCAGGTCGTTGGCCAAAGCGTAACCCTTGGCGAAGCTCAACCCCACCATGACGCCGCCGATCAGTCCGGGGCCGGCCGTCGCCGCCACCGCATCGATCTTCGCATCACCGGCTTCGCTCAGCGCCCGGCGCGCCATGGCGTCGATGGTTTCGACGTGGCTGCGCGCGGCGATTTCCGGCACGACGCCACCGAATGCGGCATGCTGAACGACCTGGGAATGGATGACGCTCGACAAGACCTCGACGCGGCCGTCGGAATCGCGCCGCACGACGGCGACCGCGGTTTCGTCGCAGCTCGATTCGATGCCAAGAACGGTAAGGGTTTGGGACATGGGACTCATCTACTCCTCCCCATGAAATGGGGAGGGGGACCATTGGCGGAGCCAATGGTGGTGGGGGCTCTTACTTCCTAACACCTGCGACAAAGCCTCCCGTCAAGCCTTTTGCATTGAACCTGCTTGTGAAAATGCTAGACGGACAGGATGACTATCAAACTGAAAATCGGTACGCGCGGCTCGAAACTGGCCCTGACCCAATGTGGCTGGGTCCAGCGCCAGATCGTCGCCGCCATGGGCGACGACCCGGCCGACGCCGACGCCATCGCGCCACTGACCGTGATCACCACGACCGGCGACCGCATCCAGGACCGCCGCCTGATCGAAGCCGGCGGCAAAGCCTTGTTCACCAAGGAAATCGAAGAGGCGCTCCTACGCGGCGATGTCGATATCGCCGTTCATTCACTCAAGGACGTGCCGGCACACGAGGTTCCAGGCCTGACGATCTGCGTCATCCCGGTGCGCGAGGACCCGCGAGATGCTTTCCTGAGCCCCAACTATGCCAGCCTCGCCGACCTGCCCAGGGGTGCGAAACTGGGCACCGCCTCGATGCGCCGCCAGGCCCAAGCCCTGAGCTGCCGGCCGGACCTCGAAGTCGTCATGGTGCGCGGCAATGTCGATACGCGCCTTAACAAGCTTAAAGCCGGCGACTGCGATGCCCTGTTGCTGGCGGCGGCCGGGCTCAACCGCCTGGGGCTAAGCCAGGAGATCCGCAGCTATATCGACGCTGACGCCTATGCCCACGCGCCGGGTCAGGGCGCCCTGGCCATCCAGTGCCGCACCGGGGATGTGGGCAAGGACTGGATGAAACGCCTGCATCACGAAGAGACCTTCGTCGCCATCCAGGCCGAACGCGGGGCGTTGGAAGCGCTCGAAGCGTCGTGCCGCACGGCGGTCGGAGCAACCGGCAAGGTCACGGACGGCACCTTATCGCTATTTGTCGAAGCCCTGAGCGCAGACGGCAGCAAGCGCTGGCAGCGGCGCGAAACGTTTTCGCAAGTGACGCCTCAAACCGCCCGCGAACTGGGCCTGCGGCTGGGCTTTGAGATCAAGGCCGAAGCCGGCCCAGACCTGATCGTTGCGTAAGGGCGGACAATTGGCCCCCACCACCGCATCTCAGCTCCGCATCGTGCGGTCCCCTTCCCCGCTCGCATCGAACGCGCTGACACAGCCGCGGGGCTCTGCCTGCCGGCGAGGCTGGGGAGGAGTAACCGAAGTTGTTCCGCTTCTTATTCCTCCCCATGAGCGGCGCAAATATATCAACACGCCCAGTGCGAACGGGGAGGGGGACCATAAGCGGAGCGAATGGGGGTGGGGGCCTTTGCCTGCATGAAAAAGGTCGTCTGGATCACCCGCACCAACGGCGAAAGCACCACCGCCGCCGTCGAAGCCATGGGCCATGAAGCCCTGCTCGCCCCGCTGCTTGCCGTGCAGCCGATCGACGCCGACTTAACCGCCCTCACCTATGACGCCCTTATCTTTACCAGCCGCAACGGCGTATCCGCCTTTACCCGCCTGTCGGATCGGCGTGATCTGCCCGTCTGGTGCGTCGGCGACGCCACCGCCGAAGCCGCCAAAACCCACGGCTTCACCCAAGTGACAAGCGCTGGCGGCGACGCCCCTGCACTCTTCGAAAAACTGAAATCGGAAGCCCCACGCAGCACACGCTTTCTCTATGCCGCCCCGCGCGAACCCTCGGCGCCTCTCGCCGCCTGGATGTGGGCTGAAGGTTTCACCGTCCACCACATCGCCGTCTATGAAACCGTGGTCACCACCCCGGCCCTGTCCGACGCCGACCTCAGCCGCGTCACCCACATCCTGATCCATTCGGCGCGCGGCGGCCAGACCCTGGCTTCACATCTCATTAGCCGTAAGTTTGCCTTCACCAATTCATGCTTTATCTGTATTTCTGAAAAGGCATGGCAGGGGTTTGCGGGCGCCATCGAGACGCAGGACAAGTATCTGCTCGCGGGGGTGAAAAAGCGGATTTCTCCGTTACCGGAGGAGCCTTCCATGTTAAAACTGATCGACGGGGACGCATGCTGATCTGTCCCCGATAGGACGACGCGCATGAACGAGCCGCTGAACACAGCCGCCCCGCAGACCGAAACCTATTCCGAAAGCGGCCTGAACGCTTCGGACATGTCCTACGGAAAGCCGCAGCAAAGCCCGACCGCGGCGGCGACGCGCATGTTCATCCTGTTCGCCATTCCGCTGGCCCTGATGTTCATCATCCTGGTCGCCGCCTTTGCCTGGAAGCTCAACCAGACCAAAGTCGCCGCCCAGGCACCTGTTGTTGCCGCGACGTCCAGCAAGGACGCCCAGATCGCCCAGTTGCAGAGCCAGATTATCGCCCTGCAAAGCCGCCTGAATACGCCAGCCGTAACGCCCGATCCCACGGCGCCGACGGTAACCGCGCCTGTTCCAACCTACACCGACCCGGCCCTGCTGACCCAGCTGTCGCAGCGCCTCGACCGTCTCGAAGCCAATCAGCGGGCGCTGGCCCGCGCCGCCGCCGCCGCCAATGCCGCCGCGGCCCTGCAACTGAAGGCGCATTCCTCAGAACCCTTCCTGAACGAACTGGCCGCCGTTGAGCCCGCCTTCGACGATCCGGCCCTGACCGCGCCCCTGCGCGCCGTCGCTGAACGCGGCGTGCCGTCCGAAACCCAGCTGGCCATCGAATTCCCGCAGGCCGCCGCCAAGGCTAACATCGCCGCCAAGGCCGCCGGAGATGAGGCCAGCCTGTTCGACCGTGCCCGCCACGCCCTGGGCTCCTTCATTTCGGTCCGCCGCACCGACAATCTCAACGGCAAGGGCGTCCAGGCCATTCTGGTCCGCGCCGAAACCCGCCTGAACCAGGGCGACCTGAAGGGCGCGCTCGCCTATCTCGACACCCTGCCGCCGGAAGGCCAGAAGGCGCTCAAGCCGTGGCTCGACAAGGCGCGCGCGCGCGCGCTCGTCGATGGCACGACGCTGCGCCTGACGCAGCTGACCCTGCAAAAGCTTGCCAAGGCCTCCGATACCGGAGCCGCGCTGTGATCCGCACCCTCCTTATCCTGCTCGGCATCACCGTCCTCGTTACGACCGGCATCGGCTTGCTCGGCGACGCCGGTGTGGCAAGCCTGACCTGGCTCAACTACCGCATCGACACATCGGCGGCGGCCGCCGTCAGTATTATCGGCGTCCTGGCCTTCTGCGCCGTCTGCTTCTGGAACCTGGCCTTGTGGCTGTCGCGTTCGCCGCAACGCGCCGAACGCGCCCGCGCCGAAACGCGCCGCCGCCAGGGCGACGAAGTCCTGACGCGCGGATTCTTAAGCGTCGCCGCCGGTGACGGCAATGAGGCGCGCCGCAACGCCGTCAAGGCGTTGGACCTGTGCGACAATGTCGCCCTCGTTCGCATCCTGACCGCTATGGCCGCCGAAGCCTCGGGCGACGTGACCGCGACGCGCGCTGCCTACACCGCCATGCTGAGCGTGCCGGAACTGAAGCTGGCGGGGCTCAAGGGCCTAATGCAACTGGCGCACAGCCAGGGCGACAAGGTCGAGGCCGTCAAGCTGGCGACCGAGGCCTACAGCCAGTCCAAGCCCGCCATGTGGGCATTCGAGACCCTGTTCGAAGCGCGCCTGGAAGCCGGCGAATGGTCCGAAGCCCTGGCCCTGATCGAGGGGGCGCTTACACGCAAACTGATCTCGCCCATCTTCTCCGAACGCGCCAAGGCGTCGCTGATGGCCGCTTCGGCCGCCGGCATCGAAGCCAGCGACGAGACCCAGGCGCTCGACTACGCCGTCCGCGCCGCGAAGCTGCAGCCGCAGTTTACGCCGGCCGCCATCATCGCCTCGCGCCTGCTGTGCAAGGCCAACAAGCTCGGCCGCGCCGAGGACGTGCTGGAAGCCGCTTGGGCCGCCAGCCCGCACCCCGCCCTGTGGCTCAGCTATCGCGACCTGGTTTCGGACGAGACGCCGCGTGAGCGCGCGCGCCGCCTGCAAGGCCTGATCGACCGCAATCCGAAACACCGCGAAAGCCGTATCCTCCAGGTCGAACGCGCGCTTTTGACCGGCATCCGCCAGGACATCGTTGATGCCGTCAAGGCACTGGAAAACGACAGCACGCCCGACAGCCTGACCAAACGCGGCTGTGCCGTGCTGGCGCGTGGCGCCTCGGCGCTTCAGGACATGGACACGGCACGTGCCTGGGCGGCGCGTGCCACCATGGCCAAGTCCGATCCGGAATGGTCGGATATCGATGCCGAAGGCCGCGCCTTTGAATACGGCGCCGCCGACTGGTCGAACCTGATCCTGACCTTCGCCGGCAAGGCGACCCTCGTCCACCCGCGCTTCGAGCGCGGCGAAAAGGGCCTGCCGGAACTACCCGACCTGCCTTCGCGCTACGTGCCGTCCATGCCGTTCATCAAGGCGGCGCAGAAGCGTTCAGGCCCCGTGCCGGTGCCTGATGATCCCGGCGGTTTCGACGCGGCCATTACCGGCCAGGACCTGGACGAGACCGAAGCCGTCAAAACCAAGCCGGTCCGCAAGGCGCGCGCGCCAAAGGCTGTGAAATAAGAACGATTTGCCCTTGGCAAGGCGTATGCAGTTGTGTAAAGACACGCCCCTGTCCGCGAGCCACTTTGGGCCTTCGCGTATTTCCGGGCCGCTTTAGCTCAGCCGGTAGAGCACCTCATTCGTAATGAGGGGGTCAGGTGTTCGAGTCACCTAAGCGGCACCACTTTCCCTACAAGTTTGCAACTTGCGGCGATTAGCACAATTGCGCCGATGGAACGAAACATGTTTGCGCAGCGCTCACGCTCGCAACAAAAAGGGCGGCCCATAACTGGCCGCCCTTCTAAATCTACGTGAACACCTGACCAATGTCAGAGGTTTGGCCAGGGTCACCACAGAACGCTTTAGCTGATCCCGACCGTCTTGATTTTAATATACGACACGCCAAGTGACCAAACACGCAGTTCAATCATATGCCCTTCCCGCGAAGCATCCAGGGTAAACGGCAGGGAAAAATATTCGTAACGGAACGGCTGCTTAAATTGCTTCCGGGTGACCGTCCTCTGTGTAAGAATTGTGCCGCCGGTGCTGGCATCAACAACTTCGAGACGAAGAACCGGGATATTGTCATTCGTCGTATTGTCAAGCATCAGCTTCCAGGTCGCGATGTTGTCTCCCTTAGGAATGGTCGTCGTATAAGGGCCGTATTGGACAAAATCCTGACCGTCCGTAACGATCGTCGACCATCCGCCATCCGCCTCAAGCCGTCCAATGACATGGCCAATTCCAGGCGATTGCATACCCCATTGGGTATCAAAGCCTCCAAACGTGTCGGACGCGAACATGGCGCGACGCGTCCCGCCACCCGCGCGGTAATAGGTGTAGTTTGCGCCGCCCGCAGTAACCAGATCAGGCCCGTCATTACCAAAGCCCAACGATTGCGGCAGAATTGCATTTTGCGAGAACTGGGTCCATTGGAACAGGTTGGAAGACCGAGCCACACCAGACGCCCATTTTGCCTGATCATAGGGCGGCGCTTCACTTCCTTCGTAGACCATGTAATACGCGCTGCCGATCTTCTGGATCGATCTGCGGCCGGCGGTTCCGGCTTGCCAACTTCCCGGCCGGGTAGTGATGACCGGATTCCCTGAATAACGCGTGAGCGAGTAAAGACTTGCTCCCGACGCCAAGCCGATCTGCACGCTTTTGTTCGGGCCGTTGTAGCCGTGATAGAAAAGATACCAGATGCCGTTTTCGCGATAGAGGCTGGGGGTGCCGATGTTGGTTTGCTCCCACCCGCTTGTAAGGTGGGAAAGGATGATGCCGTTCTTGTTGAAGTTTCGGCCATCGCTTGATGTCGCCAATCCGATATTGCCAGGAGAATTCGTGCCCGCGCCTTCATAAACCAGATAGAATATACCGTTATCGTACCAGACGCCGGGGAAGGTTGCAAAGTTGCAGTCCCAACTGCCTGCCGCACCTGCCCGCAGCACGAAACCCTGATCGGCAAAATTGACACCATCGGTCGAAGTTGCCAGGCCTATGCCCCCCTGGGGCTGGCCGGGGTTGCCGCATTGTGACGTAGCAGGGTCGTATTTTATGTAATACGCGTAAATTGTCCCTCCGACATTCACCGTTGAAATAAAATGCATGCCAAATGCACCGCCAATACTGGTGTTTGTCTTGTCCAGCTTCATAAAAGCCAGATTATTATCTATAATATCCGCTATCGACGGAGCCTGGGCTTCGGCGGCCAAGGGCAGGCTGAGCGAGACGACGCTTCCGAGTAACGTCGCTGCAAGTGTTCTTTTCAATGCGGTGAACATATTCGCCTCCATTATGGCTGACAGATCTTCAGTCGAGATGGATCTTGAGGCGAGGCCGGCCTATGCGGCGATTACATCTGCGCGTGCACGGAATATAGCGGCGCGTCCCCCCAGACCGACTTGAAAGTGCACGGCCGGACTCGCGCCGTCAACGCTTAATTGTATTTTCTATAAAATCGCGCCGCAATATGGCCGACCGGTCTTCTACCACACACGGATACCGAGCGGGGCGGGGCGGGGCGGCACTGCCTGCTCCCTAGCAGGCAAGAATCTTCTCCGTGTCGCCAAAACGATATTTCAGCCGCCAAAGCCGGATGCCGCTCGTGAAGACTGGAAGGACAAGTCCACTGCGGACAGCTTGTATGGCTTGTCGGCCGACTTGGCATTTCGGATCGCGGCACCGGATAGGGCCATGATGGGGTACCGTGTGCGCTGAAAGATGGGTATCGCGATTATATCCCCAATCCGTACCCCAATATGCGCAGATACATGCGGACACGGGCGCACAATGGCGGACACCGGAGCCCGTAAACTATCAGATTTTAAGGGATTTTTCAAACATCAGCAGACGCTGATGGAAACCCAGATGGTGCCCAGGAAAGGACTCGAACCTTCACGGCCGTTAAGCCACTGGCACCTGAAGCCAGCGCGTCTACCAATTCCGCCACCTGGGCACACTATCTAGGTGGTAGGTCCGGTCTTGCGACCGAAGGCGGCGACCTATAGGGGCAAACTTTCCGGCGGTCAACGGCGAAAGAGCGGTTTTTTAAGGCCTTATGACAATTTTCCACATCTTCACGAAATCAACCCCATTGCGCCTTCTTTATTTTCACCGGAACCCGCCGCATCTCAATATTATATTCCGCTCCCTATCTTCCCCCACACCGCCAAAATGAGAGGGAAAGTCCATGCTTATACGTAAAAGTCTTGCGTCCATCGCCGCCGCCGGCCTTCTGGCGCTCGCCGCCTGTTCGGGCCCCGTCAAGGATGACAAGGCATCCGATTTCGTCGCGAAGGCGTCGGTCGCCAACCTTTTCGAGATCCAGACCAGCGAACTGGCGCTGCAACGGTCGCAGAATCCCGAGGTGCGCGCCCTGGCCCAGGCCATGATCACCGATCACACTAAGGCCGGCGCCGACCTTCAGGCCGCGCTGACCGCCGCCAAGAGCAGCGTCGTGCCCGCGACCGCGCTGGATGAGGCGCACCAAAAGAAGTACGAGGACCTGGCCAATGCCAAGCCCGAAGAATTCGATGACAAGTATGTCGACATCCAGACCGACGCGCATAATGAAGCCGTCGCCCTGTTCAAGGACTATTCCGATGGCGGAGCCGCCGGTCCCCTGAAGGATTTTGCCGCGGCCACCCTGCCCGTGCTGGAAGGCCACAAGGCCAAGGTCGACACGATCGACGACGTAACTCACTCCGGCGCGACCAATTCGGCGAAGGCTTCGGAAGAAGCGTCCGAGTCGGCGGCAGGCCACTAAGCCTAGATACCCTACCTGAAAAAAGGGCGCCGTCGTCACGACGGCGCCCTTTGTTTTTAATCGAAGGCTGTTTTGGGGATGTGGGTGATGCGACATGCCAGGTCGGCTTCGCCGGACGCCACAATATAATGATCCCCGCCGTCGGCGATTCCGGTCGTGAAGACGACATCGCGGATATACATCTGGTGTTCCAGCGGCCGGGTCAGTTCCGGATTGGCCTCCAGCAGCGGCGCATGGCAGGTGCGCAGGATCTTGCTCGGTTCGTCCCTGTCCATGATCGACCAATAGGTGCGATAGATGCCGACGATCTCCTTGGGCTCGACGCCGTGCCACAGGCTGAGCCAGCCCTCATCGGTCAGGATTGGCGGCGTTCCGCCGCCCATGCGCGCGGTCGCCACAGTACCGGAATGCGGTCGGATACCCGGCTTGGCGTAAGGCTTCCAGAACAGCCCGTCCTTCGAATGCGCCAGGTTAATCGACGGACCGGCGCGCCATTCGCTGCCCGGCGGATAGGCGAAATAAAGGTCGCCCAAGGGCCGCGTCTGGGCGAAATATTGATCGTTGATAAGGCCTTCGAAGATCAGCATGTCCTTGTTCTGATGGTCGAGCACGATGTCCTCGAACGTCCAGTCGAACCCGTTGGTCGAGCTATAGAGCGTAGTCGAATGGCGCTCCGGGCTGACCGAGCAGGTCGTCATCAGCCAGCGATCGCCGACCTTCGAAATCCGCGCATCCTCGACGCCGTAGCATTGCAAGGAATTTTGCGGCGTCACGGCCTTGTCGTAGTGAACGGCGACGACTTCCAGCCCATCGGGCGTGAGTTCGACCGGCAGCAGCCACGACAATGAGGTCAAGGCCATGATCTTCCAGCCGCCGCCGTGCAGCAGGAACTTGCGCGGGTCGGCGGTATTGGCCAGTTCCAGCGGCCAGGCGTCCAGCACATAGCGGCCTTCATCCCAGCGGATGGCGTGGACATGGTTGTCGAAAATCGCCGTGCGCAGGGCTTCGGCGACACGCACCATCATCAGCAGATTGCCATTGGGCAGGCGGGCCAGGCCGGGATTGAAGGCCCCCAGCACATAGGTTTCGACATCGATGTGTCCACGCAGGGGAGACCGCGACAGATCGATATCGTCGGGCGTGAAGACCAGTTTGTCGGTGGCGTAGCGGTTGTCTTGAGCGGAAGCCGGTTGCAGGCCCGCCTTTCCTTGGTCATCGTGCATGATGCGCTTCCTATATCCGGAATATCCGCGGAAAATACCGGAGCGCGCCTAAGTTTTTAGTGGGCGAAGGCGGTGGAAATATAAGGAAGCTGCAGGGGCTGCGTCTTAGCCGAACAGCACGAATGTCAGGGAAGCAACCAGCATAAAACCGGTCAGGCCGCTGGCCACCAGCGGGATAAACAGCGGGACGCCGGCCTGCGAGTCCGGGCGGGGATCGTACGTCATTCTGAGCCTCGATCATATGGGGCAGTTATCTGCCGTAGACGAGTAAGACTCGATTCCGGTGAAAGAAAATGCACGAATTTGTGAGAGTGGTTTTCCCCATTTAAATTATGTCGCATTTCCTGACGCCGAACCGGTGGCCACTTCGCCGGGAAATGCTTTTATTTGCTTGTCGCATTTCCTGACGCCGAACCGGTGGCCACTTCGCCGGGAAATGCTTTTATTTGAAATCACGCGAGCGAATAAGAATCACCGGGGGTGAGGCCGCGCGATTGCCGCCGCGCCGTTTGAGCGTGCGCGGATCGGGGCCCGGCTCACCATGGCGGAAGTCATCGCCACGCGGCTTGGGTACCCGAAACGCATCATCGCGTTCACTGACGCTGTCAAGCAGGTCGGACAGGTCGATCAGGCGCCTGGCCACCAGGTGGACGACCTCGCCCTCTTTCTGGATCTGGCCGACGATCGCCACCATGCGCGCCGTCAGGATCAGCCGGCGCTGCTCTTCGTAGATGCGGCTCCAGATAACGGCGTTGACGATGCCGGTTTCGTCCTCGATGGTCATGAAGGTGACGTTCTTGGCCGTGCCCGGCCTTTGCCGCACCAGCACCATGCCGGCGACGATGGCATCGGATTTGTCGGTGAGCGCATTGGCGGCGATGCAGGTCAGGATATCGCGCCCGCTCAACTCACCGCGCAAAAAGGCCAGCGGATGCTTGCGCAGCGACAGGCCGATATGGCCGTAGTCCTGGACGACCTCGCTGCCGGCCGTCATCTGCCGGAGCGCGACGGCTGGCTCATCCAGCTCAGGCGCCGCCATGGCGTCGAACAGAGGCAGGGGCGCGTCGCGCAGTCCCTTCAGCGTCCACAGGGCGTCGCGGCGCGACTTGCCCAGCGATGGCATGAAGGCATCGGCCTCCGCCAGCGGCAGGAGGCTCGATACCGGCAACCCGCTACGCCGCCAGACGTCGTCGACCGAACGGAAAGCCCCCTCTCCCCGGCTCGCGGTCAGGGTGGCGGCTTCACCGTTGGACAGGCTCTTGACCATGCGCAGCCCCAACCGCACGGCGAATTGGCCCGGTTTATCGTCTGGCTCCAGGGTGCAGTCCCAACGCGAGGCATTGACGCAGACTGGCCGCACTTCGACGCCGTGGTCGCGCGCGTCGCGGACCAGTTGCGCCGGCGCATAGAAACCCATAGGCTGGGAATTGAGCAGCGCGCACAGGAAGACATCGGGATGGTGGCATTTCATCCACGATGAAGCATAGGCAATCATGGCGAAGGAGATGGCGTGGCTTTCCGGAAAGCCATAGGAGCCAAAGCCTTCCAGTTGCTTGATCAGGCGTTCGGCGAATTGCGGCTCGTATCCGCGGTCCAGCATGCCTTGCCGCATCTTGTCACGAAAGTTCTTGACGCCACCAGTGTGCTTGAAGGTCGCCAGGCTGCGACGAACGTGGTCGGCTTCGTCGGGCGTGAAGCCGGCGCAAACCACCGCCACCTGCATGGCGTGTTCCTGAAACAGCGGCACGCCATGCGTGCGTTCCAGGATCGCCCTCACTTCATCATTGGGATAGTCCACATCTTCCTTTTTATCCCTCCGGCGCAGGTAAGGGTGGACCATGTCGCCCTGGATCGGTCCCGGCCGGACGATGGCGACCTCGATGGCCAGGTCGTAAAATACCCTCGGCCGCAGGCGCGGCAGCATCGACATCTGGGCGCGGGATTCGATTTGGAAGACACCGACCGTGTCGGCCTTGCAGATCATGTCGTAGGTCGGCGTGTCATCGGCAGGGATAGCCGCCATCCGCATGTCGATGCCCTTGTGCGCTTTGAGCATATCGAAGCTCAGCTTCATGCAGGTCAGCATGCCCAGCGCCAGGCAATCGACCTTCATGAACTTGAGCACATCGATATCGTCCTTGTCCCATTCGACGACCTGGCGGTTGTCCATGGCGGCCGGCTCGATGACAGCCAGCTCGTCCAGCCGGTCGCGCGTCAGCACAAAGCCGCCGGGATGCTGGGACAGGTGGCGCGGGGCATTGATCAGTTGCCGCGCCAGGAAGAGGGTCAGGCGCATCCGACGGTCGGCGATGTTGAGGTCGAGCCCGTCCAGGTGTTGTTCGTCGATGTCGGTCGCCCAGTGGCGGTATTGCTGGGACAGGGTCTTGATGACGTCTTCGGGCAGACCCATCGCCTTGCCGACGTCGCGCAGCGCCCCGCGGGTGCGATAACGGCTGACGACGGCGACCAGGGCGGCGTGGTTGCGGCCATAGGTCTCAAAGACCCACTGCATGACGATCTCGCGCCGGTCGTGCTCAAAATCGACGTCGATATCCGGCGGTTCGTTGCGGTTCTTTGAAATAAACCGTTCGAACAACAGGTTGTACTTGGCGGGGTCGAGCTCGGTGATGCCCAGCACATAACAGACCGAGCTGTTGGCCGCCGAACCGCGTCCCTGGCACAATATGTCCTGCGAGCGGGCATAGTGGACGATGGCGTGGACGGTCAGGAAGTAGTTGGCGTAACCCATCTCGCCGATCAGATCGAGTTCCTTGCGCAGCTGAGCGACCACAGTTGCAGGCGTTCCGTCCGGATAGCCCTTGTCAGCGGCATAGCGAGCTTCCGCCCCCATCCAGACGAACTTTTCCAGCGTTTCCTGCGGGCTCAGGTGCGGATGCGACTTCTCGTCCGGATACTGGTATTCCAGTTCGCCCATATCGAAAGTGCAGCGCTCCATGATTTCACGCGTGCGGGCAACGGCGTCCCGGTGGCGATCAAACAAGCGCAACATCTCGTCCGGCGTTTTCAGGTAGCGGTCGGCATAGCGTTCGCGGCGATGGCCCAGCTCATCGATGGTGCAGGTATGGCGGATGCAGGTCAGCACGTCCTGAAGCAGACGGCGCGACGGATTGTGGAACAGCACGTCATTGGTCGCGACCACAGGCACACGCGCACTGGCCGCCAGCTGCGCCAGGTCGTGCAGCCTGAGCGCATCATTGGGCCGCCGCCGCAGGGTCAGGGCCAGATAAGCGCGGTCGCCGAACAGCGCCTTCAGGCGGCGCAGATTGGCCAAGCAGGCTTCATCGGCAAGGTCTGGGACAAGGATCGCGAGCAGGCCTTCGTGAAAGCTTTCGACATCAGCCCAGTCGAGATGGCACTTGCCCTTGCCCGCCCGGCCCTTGCCCAGCGACAGCAGCCGGCACAGGCGCGAATAGGCGGCGCGATCGGCGGGATAGACCAGCAGCGACGTGCCGTCACGCAGGTCGAGCCGGCAGCCGACAATCAGCCGGACGCCGTAATCCCTGGCCGCCTTGTGCGCCTGGACAATGCCCGCCAGCGAATTGCGGTCCACCACCCCCAGCGCCTTGATGCCCAGGGCCTTGGCCGTGGCGAACAGCTGATCGCACGAACTGGCGCCGCGCAGGAAGGAAAAATGCGTCGTGACCTGGAGTTCGACATAGTTTTTCGTCTCATTGGGGCTCATGCGAAGACCCCGTGCAGGAACCATTCGCGGCTGCCGGTTTTGTCGTCCTCGCCATCGCCGCTGCGGTAGATCCACAGCCGCTCACCTGTCGTCAGCTCGACCCGGAAATAGTCGCGCACGGCCAGCATCTCGGCATCGCGCCGCCACCATTCGCCGAAGATGCGCTCCGGACCATCCGCGGCGATGACCAGGTGGCGGACACCGCGCCAGGTAAAGGCCTTTGGCGGATAGTCGGGCAACTGCGCCAGGGTGGCTATGCGTTCCGGTTTCGATAG
The DNA here is from genome assembly GCF_017875235.1 of Asticcacaulis solisilvae. GTDB lineage: Bacteria > Pseudomonadota > Alphaproteobacteria > Caulobacterales > Caulobacteraceae > Asticcacaulis > Asticcacaulis solisilvae_A. The sequence continues at coordinate 279,996 of NZ_JAGGMI010000005.1, forward strand.
CAGGCGCACCGGACGCGGCCAATGGGATGGCCAGGCGCTCTCGGAAGCCTCGCCCAGCGCGGACATCTTGCGCATGGAGCGCTCGGGCACGTCGCTTTCGACCGGTGCCAGACGGTAGATGCGTTCAGCGCCCATGCGGTTGCTCAAGGTATCCAGCAAGGTCGCGAGGCCGGGCGCCGGATCGTCGGTCGCGCTGACCTGCCTGTGCGGCAAGGGCTCGGCGGCAGTCGCGATCAGGCGCATATGCTCGATGCCAAAGCCCGGATCGACGGTCTCGATCTTGTCGCACAACAGCCGCGTCAGGCGTTTGACGTCGCGCATGGGCTGAGCGAGGCCGACACGAATGGCCTCGATGCGGTTGTCGGTGCGGGTGAACAAAAGGTCCGCCTGCCTCACGCCCCAACCCTTGTCTTCGAGCGCATCGCACAGTTGCTGCGTAAGCTTGCCGGTATAGCGCGCAATGGTTTCGGGCGCGCCGATCGGCTCGGCGAAACGCCGCCGGACCTCGATGACATCGGGCAGGTCGACCGGATCGATCGGCTCATCGAGATGGCCGAACATCTGGTCGAGCCGTCGGCCCAGTAGCGGGCCGAAGCGGTGCACCAGGGGCGCGCGCGGCTGAGCCAGCAGATCGCCGACGGTCTCGAAGCCCAGGACATGCAGGCTTTCGGCCATGCCGAAGGATAAGCGCAAGGCGCCTATCGGCAGGGACGGCAGGGCGCGGCCGCCCGTATCCTTCGGCAGGATAAAGACGGGCTTGGGAATGAACCGCGCCAGGGCATGGGCGGCGCCCCAGGTGCCGGCGATGGCGGCGCGCGCTTCAAAGCCCTTATCCGCCAAAGCCTGGACAAGGCCTTCCAGCAAGGCCGCCTCGCCGCCGTGCAGGTGCGCCGCGCCGCTGATTTCCATGACCACGCCGTCCGGCGGATCGGCGGCCACCAATGGCGAATAGGTGCGCAGAGCCCAGCGCGCCAGCGTCTCCAGATCGGCCGCGTCGGCATCGAGGTCGGCATCGTGGATGACGAGATGGCTGACCAGGACCTGCGCCTTGGCCACCGGCATACCGACCCGAATGCCCCCCGCCTCGGCCGCGCGGTCGGCCGCCAGCACGACGCGGCGCCGGCCATCCGAGCCCTTCAAAATCAGCGGAACGTCAGGAGGCGGCGCGGTGCCGCTCATCCGCCGCCGCAACCGGTCGGTGGACCAGCGGGGCAGATACAGCGAGATGACCCTGGCCATCGCACGCCTCCACATCGAATTCAGCGGTCTGTCCGCCCTTGCAACGCAGCAGCTCCAGCCGCCAGCGCGCCCGTCCGATACCGGGCACGGGCAGAGGGGCAGACGGAATGGAGGTCACCCGCCAGCGCGTCATCGCCGCCGTTGGCAGTCCGAATTGCACGGCCGCCTTTTCCGTATCCCAGCGCCGCACCATCAGGCCCAGGGTGCGCGCCCCTTCGGCGGCCAGCTGCAGCCGGCGCGAGGCGATCATAGACAGGCGCGCGACTTCACCGACAACCGCGCCCAGCCCGCCGTGGCGCAAAGCCTCTTCGCAGGCCGCCAGCACGCCCTTATCGTCATCGGCTTCGACATGGATCACGCGTCCCGGCGGGAGCCCGCCTTGCGCCAGCCCCGGCGCGAACAGGTCGCCTGGCCTTGCGCACCACATCACCAGGCCGTCGCTGCGCGCGGCGATGCCGGCGGCGAACAGTCCGGCCGCCGCGCCATCGACCGCGCCTTTTCCCGATCCGGCGATCTCATGGAGAGCCCCAAGCGCCAGCCCGCCTCCAGGCAGGCGGCTGTCGATAAGGTTCAGTCCGAACGGCAATACGCCTGCGACACGGCGCTCCCCTTCCAGCCTTGAGATGCGCTGGCGAAGCTGATCTATGTCCGCAGGCTGTGTCCCGGGCATTACTCTCATCCTTTATACCGACTTCTTCGGCGTTATGTTCACTCTTTGTTCCTTGACACGGCAAATGTCAATACGCTTCGGCAAAGTGCTTCCGACGCCTCAGAAGCGCTTGATCGACAGGGTCTCGAAGGTCTGTTTCAGCGTCGTGGTCGACCGTTCGTAATCGGCCAGGGCCAAGGCGGCGATCAAGGCATCGACGACGCAGAGCTGGGCGATGCGGCTGGTCATCGCCTCGGTGCGAAAAAGCGTCTCACGCGCCATGGTCGCCAGCACCACGTCGGCATAGGACTGAATGGGCGAACGGGCAAAGTTGGTGATCACCACCGTCCTGGCCCCGGCCGCCTTGGCCAGGCGCGTCGAGGTGACGGTTTCATGGGTGGCGCCCGAGTGCGACACGGTCAGGACGGCGACCTCCGGATCGGTGCGTGAGGCGCTGATCGCCTGGACGTGGCTGTCGATCACCACCTTGGCGTCGAGACCGATGCGCAGCATGCGGTAGTGAGCGTCTTCGGCGATCGGCGCGGCCGAACCGATGCCGTAGATTTCGATCCGCCGGGCGGCGCGAAAGATATCGACGGCCTGGCTCAAGGCGCCCGGATCAAGCACGGACAGGGTATCGTGCAGCGCCTGGACGCCTGCATGGAAAATCTTGCGGCAGACCGTATCGACATCGTCGTCGCGGTCCAGGTCCTCGTGAATGAACTCAACCGGCCGGACGGTTTCCTGCGCCAGGCTGAGCTTCAACTGCTGAAAGCCCGACAGGCCCAGTTTGCGGCAGAAGTTGATGACGCTGCCTTCCGAGGCGCCGGTGGCTTCCGACAATTCGGTGACCGACATCTGCACGATGCGGCCAGGCTGGGCGATGACATAATCGGCTATGCGGCGCGCGCCCTTGGCCAAGCCGGAATAGGCAAGATTAATGCGGGCCAGGGCATTATCGACCGGAGCGGGACTGGGAGAATCAGGCAGGGGTTTCAAGCAGGAGTCCTGAAGTCATAATGGCCCGGGTTGTTTTAGGATATGGTGATTCCGGAAGTCGCGCATGAACCTTTGATGACCATGGGTCATTGTTTCATAAAACGTACTTGGAACCGTAGCACCCGCGCAACGTGGAGGGCCCATACAAGGTCTTAAGAACTGAAACAAGCTCAATTTTATAAATATTAAAAGATGAGTAAATTTCATTAACGTTCCACAAAAATGGGATGTTTCTGTCACACGACACCTCTAGCCTCCCCCACCATCCAGCCGCCCCGCCTCCCTGGCGCGGCTTGTCACACACGGGGATACATCTCATGTTCTTTAAGACAAAACGTTACCACGCGCCCTTGCTGGGGCTCGTGTCGCTGGGCTGCGGCCTGGCGGGCGCGGCCTTTGCCGACAATGCCGGCAACGCCGCCGATGCCGAGTCGGGCGCCGAATCCGTCGTCATCACCGGCAAGCGTTCGACGGCCTCAACGACGGCCAAGGAGCTGTCGGCCTACGGCACAGAGGTCCAGGTCATCACCGCCGAACAGATCGACCAGTCGGGCTCGATCAACTTCGCCGAAGCCGCCCAGTTCCTGGTCAAGGGCGTCAATGTCGGCTACTCGCCCGACGAAGGCGAATTCACCATCCGTCTTGATGGCGGCGGCGACCGGGACACCCTGGTGACGCTGGACGGCGTGCCGCTCTACGACCGTGGTCCGGCGCTGGAGAACATCTGGGGCTCAACCACGATCGATCCGCACATGATCGAGAACATCGAAGTCTTCCGCGGCGGCAACAGCCTTTACTTCGGCTCGAACGGCGGCATCGGCGTCGTCAATGTCGTCACCAAGAAGCCCGACGGCACGACCAAGGGCGAGTTCGGCATTTCCTACGGCTCGTTCGCCACGCGCGAAATCTGGGGCAACTACTCCTTCGCGCTCGATGACGCAGGCAAGCATTCGGTGATGTTCTATGGCGCCATGCTGGCGACCGATGGCCCGCGCATCTTTGATCCGGCCAAGTTCACCGACAACGTCGCCCTTTCCGGCGGCATCCAGGACTATCCGCTCAACAAGAACGATGTCGGCGCTAAGTATCTCTGGAAGATCGACGACGATACCGAGTTCCGAGCCAACGTCATCTACATGGAAAGCTGGTTCCAGGACGCCTTTCCATCGGGTGAGAGCTATTCGCCGAACACCCTGCGCTATCCAATCGCCGACATCTCCTTCACCAAGCGGTTCAGCGACAACATCTTGCTCGAAGCCTCGGCCTATTATTCCAACCCGGAATTGTGGAACGCCGAAGTCTATCCGGAAATCTGCATGGTCCAACCCGCCGGCTGGGACCCGTCCCAACCGGTTCCAAACACCTGCGTTAACCCGAACGATCCGAAACAAACGCCGACCTTCCCGAACGGCACGCCAACTATTCCCTACGGCGCCTGGACGGGCGCGGTTGAACCGGCCCTGGGCCACGGCTTCGGCACATCCAACCAGTTCCGCAGCGGTTTCAAAGAACAGGGTGCGACGGTCCGCACCACGCTCAACCTGAGCCGTTACCTGGAACTCGTCGCCGGCGTCCAGTACGTCTCCTACGCCGACGACTCCGACAAGCGCTTCGCCACACCAGACAACAATTCGACCACGACCGGCGTCTTCCTCGACTTCCATCCCAAGCTGCCGTTCAGCCCGGCGACCAACATCTCCGTGGCGATCCGCCAGGACTACTCGGAAGCCTTCGACAGCAAGACGGTGTGGAAGTTCGGCTTCAAGCATCCGGTCGGCAATTTCTACGTCCGTGGTAATGGCGGCGTCTCCTACAGCCTGCCCCAGACCAACGAACTCTACATCAACAATCCCCGCCCGCCGGAAACCAATTCCAGCGTCCCCTATACGGTTATCGGCAATCCCAACCTGCAGGCTGAAGAGACGCAGACCTATAACGGCGCGGTCGGTTATCGTCACGTCGCGGGTAACTTCACCTTCTCAGGTGAAATCGGCGCCTTCGACACCGAAATCTCGAACCGCATCCGCACGACCACGGGCCAGCCGATTACCATCAACGTCAATGGCGCCAACCGTAATGTCGATACCTATTACAACGACACGGCCATTACCAAGATCAAGGGCCTGACCGCCGATGCGGACTTCACCGTCGGCGGCCAGTGGACGTTCGGCTTCGGCTACACCGCCCAGGACGCCGCCGCCGCTAGCGGGCCGCGCCAGGGTATCCAGATCAACGAGACCCCGGAATGGTTCATTATCGGCCGTCTGAACTGGGAATCGCAAGACGGCCGCCTGAAGGCACAACTGCTGTCGCGGACGCAAGGGCCTGAATGGGCGACCGGCGGACCGGCCGAGAAGTTCCGCGTCAACTTCGGCGATTATACAGTCGTCAACGGCACGCTGACCTACTTGGCCGGCAAGAACAAGGAGCATCGCTTCCAGCTGCGCGTCGCCAACCTGTTCGACACCTACTATGCCGAACGTTACGGCTTCGGCAACCAGCAGTATGGCGCCGAGTACAACCGCCTCAAGAACCTGCCCACGAACGACCCGCGCCGCATGACGACAGCCAGCGACGCCTACTATTACGGCTATCCGTTCGAAGGCAAGCCGCGCAGCTTCTACCTGACCTATTCGACGAAGTTCTAAGCTTCGGAGATACGAGCGATATCCAAGAAGTGTGCAGCGGTTTTTGGGTAAATATCGCGCCAAAACAAATAACTATCTCCTGACGACATCACACTGATGTCGTCAGGAGATAGCGAGGACCGGTAATTCCCCAGCCGGTCCTCGCCTTCTTATTTTCGAGGTCCTCCATGTTTACGCGCCGCCTGTTTCTCACATCGGCTTCGGCCGCCCTCTGGCTTCCGGCGGCCGCACGATCGGCCGCCCGTTATCCATTCACGCTTGGCGTCGCTTCCGGCAGCCCGCGTGACGACGGCATGGTGCTGTGGACGCGGCTGGCGCCCGATCCGCTCAATGGTGGCGGCATGCCGAAAGGTACAACCGAGGTACGCTGGCGGCTGTGCAGCGACGCCGCCATGTCGCAGGAGGTCCGCCAAGGCGTCTTCACCACCTCGGATGCCGTCGGCCACAGCGTCCACCTCGTCCTGAAGGGGCTCAAGCCCGGGCGCGAATACTGGTACCAGTTCCATTACGCCGACGCCGACAGCCCTGTCGGCCGGACGCGCACGACGTCGCGCGCAGATGCCAGCATCAAACTGGCCCATGCCAGCTGCCAGAGCTATGAGGGCGGCTACTTCACCGCCTACAAGGACATGGCCGAATGGACGCCCGACTGCGTCATCCATGTCGGCGACTATATTTACGAAGGCGGTATCGGCACGCTGGGCACACGAATGCGCGACATTGGACGCGGCCGCCGCCAGGCCTTCGAGACCGTCCGCCTGCACAACAGCGCCGAGATCGTCACCCTCTGGGATTACCGCAACCGCTACGCCCTCTACAAAAGCGACACAAACCTTCAGGCCGCCCATGCCGCGGCGCCGTGGATCGTCGCCATGGACGACCACGAGGTCGACAACAACTGGGCCGCCGGCATCCCGCAGGACCCGCACGCCCAGACCGAACTTGAATTCCGCGTCCGCAAGCTGGCGGCGTTCCAGGCCTACTGGGAGCACATGCCGATCGAAAAGCCGCCGGTGCTCAACGGCATCGACAGCACGCTCCAGCTTTACGGCCGCTATCGCTTCGGGCCGGCGGAGATCAATCTGCTGGATACGCGCCAGTACCGCGACGACCAGGCGTGCGGCGACAATCGCAAGCAACCGTGCGGGGTCCTGACCGATCCGGACCGCACCCTGACCGGCCGCGCCCAGGAACAATGGCTGCTCGACGGCATAGCGCGGTCCGACGCCGCCTTTACCGTCCTGGCGTCACAGACCTGGTTCTCGTCCTTCCGCTATAATCCCGCCCCCGAAGCGCCCGAGCGAAATCTCGACCAGTGGGACGGCTACCCGGCCCAGCGCCAGAAGCTGACCGACGCCCTGCAACGCGGCAAGGGACATCCGGTCGTCGTCTCGGGTGACTGGCACTGTTCGGCAGCCACGACGCTGCACAGCGATCCCTATGATGCCAAGACCAAGCGCATCGGCCATGAGTTCGCCGGCACGTCGATCGCTTCGGGCTGCCCGTGGGCGCGCGACATGACCGACGCGCTGAGCGAGAACCCGCACGTCCGCTACTACAACGGCGACAAGCGCGGCTATGTCCGCCACGTCGTGACCGCCGGCGACTGGACGGCGCAGTTCCGCACCGTCACCGATCCGGGCGTCGAAAACAGCCCCGTCACCACCGACACCGAAGTTCACACGAAGGATATCTGACATGACGCAGACCGACCGCCGTTCCTTCCTAAGCCTGATGGGCGCGGGCGCCGCCATGGCCGCCACGCCGTTCGCCAGCGCCATCGCCCAGGCCGCCAGCCTGCCGGCCAGACGCGTCACCGGCACCATCAAGGACGTGAAGCACATCGTCATCCTGATGCAGGAGAACCGCTCCTTCGACCACTATTTCGGCACGATGCGCGGCGTGCGCGGCTTCGGCGATCGCTTCCCGGTCCCGATGAGCGCCGGCCCGGTCTGGCAGCAATCCGACGGCCAGAAGGTCATCCCGCCCTATCACCTCAATACCCAGAAGACCAACGCCATCGCCGTCCCGGGTACGCCGCATAGCTTCTCGGACAGCCAGGCCGCCTGGAACCAGGGCAAGTTCGGCTTCTGGCCAAAGTACAAGAACCCCTATTCGATGGGCTATTACCAGCGCGACGACATCCCGTTCCAGTTCGCCCTGGCCGAAGCCTTCACCATCTGCGACCACTATCACTGCTCGATCACCACCGGCACTGATCCGAACCGCATCGTCTTCTGGTCGGGATCGAACCACGATCCCAAGCTGCGCGAACAGGGCATCAACGGCACCGAGGCCGATTCCGAGCCCAACAACATGCGCTGCTGGGTCAAGGGCGCCCTGCCCGAGCCCGGCTATCAGTACCAGGGCTCGGCCTTTCCGTGGCTGACGCTTCCCGACGTATTGGAAAACGCCGGCGTGTCGTGGCGCATCTACCAGGACCCGAACGACAACTGGACCGGCGCCATGCACGGCGGCCTGGCTTTCGAGAGCTTCCGCAATGCCAAGCCGGGTTCGCCTATCTATGAAAAGGGTATGAGCCACTGGTCGCTGGAACAGTTTGCCAAGGATGTGAAGGACAATGCCCTGCCGGCCGTCTCGTGGATTCTGCCGAACAAGGAATGGTCTGAACATCCGTCCGCCTCGACGCCTTTGCAGGGCGCGGAATTCACCGCCGGCATCCTCAACGCCCTGACCGCCAATCCGGATGTGTGGGGCTCGACCGTCTTCTTCCAGACCTTCGACGAGAATGACGGCCTGTTCGACCACCTGCCGCCGTCGGCGCCGCCCTCCTATGCCGCAGACGGTACGCTGATGGGGAAATCAACTGTTGATTTGAAAGGCTTCTACTTCAACGATCCACAGCGCAAGTTCCTTGATCCGTCCGACACGATCAGCGGCACAGTTCGCCCGTGGGGCCTGAGCGCGCGCGTGCCGATGTATGTCGTCTCGCCTTGGTCGAAAGGCGGTTGGGTGACGTCGCAGGTTTTCGACCACACTTCGGTCGGCCAGTTCCTGGAGAAGCGTTTCGGCGTCACTGTGCCGGCGATCAGCCCGTGGCACCGCGCGGTGTGCGGGGACCTGACCTCGGCGTTCGATTTCAGCCACGTCGAAGATCCGGCCTTCCCGGGTCTGCCGGATGCGTCGGGATCGGAAAAGGCCGTGCTGGCGCAGATCCACCGCAAGCGGATCGAGCCGCCGGTAAAGCCGGAGCCTCTGATCCAGGAAAAAGGCTCGCGGCCGTCGCGTGCCCTGCCCTATGCGCTGGATGTCAAGGCCGCAACCAAGGCTGGCGGCGTAGAACTGACCTTTGTCAATACCGGCACGGCCGGAGCGGTCTTCCACGTCTATGACAAGCTGGACCTCGAAGCCATCCCGCGCCGCTATACGGTCGAAGCCGGCAAGACTTTAAGCGATAGCTTCACCGGCGCGCGTCATGACCTGTGGCTGCTGGGACCGAACGGCTTCCACCGCGCTTTTGTCGGGACGGCGGAGACGGCCGGGATCGAAGTGACAGCCACCACGACGCCGCTCGCCTTGACTGTCCAGATGCGCAATCGCAGTTCGGCTTCCGTGACCTTGACTGTGGATGCCGAGGTTTATGGCCTGGGCGTGAAGACGGTGACACTGGCGGCGGGGGCGTCTCGCAAGGAGATGTTCGATCTGGCCAAGCAGGGGCACTGGTACGATGTGTCGGTCCGCACCGAAGGTTTCGAGCGCCGCTTTGCCGGACGTGTGGAAACCGGTGCGCATGGCATCAGCGACCCGGCCATGGCTGCCGTCGAACAGCCTGTGCCCGCTGCGAAACCGGAAATGCGCCTGCCGAAATTTTAAACTGCGTCACTCCTCCCTGTCGCGCAGCGATGGGGAGGGGGACCGCCAGCGAAGCGCAGCGGTGGTGGGGCCTACCGCCTGAGTCACCCCCCTCCGTCATCTTCGCTTCGCTCGATGCCACCTCCCCATGCCTTCGGCACAGGGAGGAGAATTCTTCGCATTAACCAATCTTAAGGCGTCGTTCACCATACTGTCCCGCATGGAACAACTGGTGCACCTCGCCCGCAATATCGACCCGATGCGTGTCTTCGGCCGGGTCGCCGTGGTCAACGGCCTGCTGATCGAAGCCAAGGGCGGCCTCAGCTACATGCAAGTCGGCGCGCGCTGCGAAATCATCCGCCGCCACGAAGCGCCCCTGCCTGTCGAAGTCGTCGGCTTCCGCGAGGACCGCGCCCTGATGATGCCCTTCGGCCCGGTCGAAGGCATCACGCCGGGCGCCGAAATCCGCATCTCGTCCGAAGGCGCCAAGGTCCATCCTACCACCGCCTGGCTTGGGCGCATCATCGATAGCTTCGGCGAGCCGATCGACGGCTTTGGCCCTTTGCCGCAAGGCCCGGAAGGCTATTTGCTCAAGGCCTCGCCGCCATCCGCCCACTCGCGCCAAAAGGTCGGCGAGCGCCTCAATCTCGGCGTCCGCGCCATGGATGTCTTCACCACCTGCTGCCGCGGTCAGCGCCTGGGCGTTTTCGCCGGTTCCGGCGTCGGCAAGTCGGTGCTTTTGTCCATGCTGGCGCGGGAAGCCACCTGCGACGCCGTCGTCGTCGGCCTGATCGGTGAACGCGGCCGCGAAGTGCGCGAATTCGTCGAAGAAACCCTTGGCCCCGAAGGCCTGCGCCGCGCCATCGTCGTTGTCGCCACCTCGGATGAGCCCGCGCTGAAACGCCGCCAGGCCGCCTATATGACCCTGGCGCTATCGGAATATCTGCGCGACCAGGGGCTGGAAGTCCTGTGCCTGATGGATTCGGTGACGCGTTTCGCCATGGCCCAGCGCGAGATCGGCCTGGCGACCGGCGAGCCGCCAACGACCAAGGGCTATACACCCACCTGTTTCGCCGAACTGCCGAAACTGCTGGAGCGCGCCGGGCCCGGCCCTATCCTGCCCGACGGCACGCGCACCGGCCCGATCACCGGCCTGTTCACCGTGCTGGTCGACGGCGACGACCACAACGAGCCAATCGCCGACGCCGTGCGCGGTATCCTCGATGGCCACATCGTCATGAGCCGGGGCATTGCCGAGCGCGGCCGCTTCCCGGCGATCGACGTGCTTAAAAGCATCAGCCGGACCATGCCCGACTGCCAGACCATCCCCGAACGTGAGATCGTTCGCCAGGCGCGCAAGGTGCTGTCAAGCTATACCAACATGGAAGAGCTGATCCGCATCGGCGCCTATCGCCAGGGCGCCGACCCTGACGTCGATCGCGCCATCATCCTTAACCCTGCCGTCGAAGATTTCCTGCGCCAGGGTAAGGATGAATACACACCTCTTGACGAGTCCTTTACACTTTTGGGTCAGATTTTAAGTCAGTCCTGATCGCCAGGATTAACGAAGTTCCGAATGCCCAGCATTCGGCAAGGGCGACCGCCCGCCGCGCATGTTTGCGCGTAGAAAGTGAAGGGTAGTGAAATGACCAAGTGGGCAAAGTCTCTGATCCGTCTGTCTACGTTCGAAGTCGAGACGCTGCAGAAACGCCTCGCTGAAGTGGTCACCCGCCGCACGCACATCGAAATGCGCGTTGCGACCCTGGATGCCGAATTTGAGCTGGAATGCGTTCGCGCCTCCCAGGACGCCACGCTGGCGCACGGCCTTTCCGCCTATAAGCACGGTTATAAGTTCCGCCGCGACACCGCCGTCGCCGAACTGGACCTGATCTCCCAGGAAGAAGCCGGCGTTCGTGACTCTTTGAGCAGCGCCTTCGAAGACCTCAAGAAGTTCGAACACGTCGCCGAAGTCACCAAGTTGAAGCAGGTCGCCGCCGCCAAGCGCGTCGAGGACGCCATGCTCGACGAAGCCGCGCTGCGCATCGCCGGCAATGCCGCCAAGGTCCAGCGCCGCGCCTGATCGCATGCAGCTGTCGCGGCGTAACCTGATCGCGGGCGCTTCGGCCCTCTTTGCCGCCCCTGCCTGCGCCAAGCAGGACTATATCTCCTTACCCCCGCTGAAATCGCTGCTGGCCTCACCGCTCGGCGTGGCCGTGCGCGACCTGCAGCTAGACGATCCTGAGTGGACGAAGCTTGCGACCACCCACTTTTCGCGCCTGACGGCCGAGTGGGAAAGCAAGATGGAATATGTGCTGAAGCCCGACGGCACACTGCAGTTCGACCGCGGCGACCGCCTGGCCCAGTTTGCCCGCGATAACGGCATGACCGTCCACGGCCACACCCTTGTCTGGTACGAGCAGGACGGCGAGCCCTTCCAGAAACTGAAAACGAACCGCGACGCCTTCCTGGCCTTCTATGCCGACTATATCAAGGCCGTCATGACGCGTTATCGCGGCATCGCCACAGGCTGGGATGTCGTCAATGAGCCCATCCTGTTCGAAGGCGAAGGCCTGCGCGACTGCCTGTGGCGCCAGGTCCTGGGCGACGACTATATCGGCCTGGCCTTCGCCGCCGCCCGCGAGGCCGACCCCGATGCTGTTTTGTTCGTCAACGAGTACCATCTCGAACACCGGCCGGTGAAGCGCAAGACCCTGCTGAAACTGGTCGAGAGCCTGCTGAAATCCGGCGCGCCGATCACCGGCATCGGCACCCAGACCCATATCTCGGCCGACATCAAGCCGGGCATGATTACCGAGGCCATCCGCGATATCACCTCGATGGGCCTGAAGGTCCATGTCTCCGAAGTCGATATCGCCATTTCGGACTACAAGTTCGGCAGCATGGCTGAACCGCGTCTCGACCAGATTCGGGCGCTGGAGGAGATCATCACCGCCTACAAGGCCATTCCGGCCAGCCAGCAGTACGGCCTGACCTTCTGGGGTCTGCGCGACTCCGATTCGTGGATCAATGCGCCACGCGAGACCAATGGCCGCGACGAGCCTTTGCTCTTCGACAAACTGGGCCGGCCGAAGCCATTGACGGCGGCCCTGGCCAAGGTGCTCGCCTAAGCTTTCTTAAACGGCAATTACTGCTCGGCCTTGCCGAAGCGCGGGCGGAAGAAGGGATCTTCCAGGATATTGCCGGTTTCCGGCTCGACGGTGGCCGGTGGTTCCGACGACGGCACTTCGAAGCGCAACGGATCGGGCCGCGACGTCGCCGGCTGGACCGTCGGCGCGGGTTGGGGTTGGGCGGCGGCCTCGGTCTGGGGCGCCATATACGGTGATTGCGGCCGCCCGGCCGGCGCCGGTTCCAGCTTTTCCTGATACTGGCGAAGCACGCGCAGGTCGTCGGCGATGCTCAACACCGCCATATAGAATTCGCAGAAGGCGCGCCACAGCATGACGCCGATCAGGACCATCAGCCAGCTGACGATCAGCACGCCGAAGGCCAGTAACGCGCCCCACACTGTGCTGTCCTTGATCGCCGACCCCACGGCAACACCCAGGAAACCCATGGCGGCGATGAAAAACAGGCCCAGGCCCAGCCAGTAGACGATATGGACGATCGGTCGCGCCGTCAGCCGGTCAAAGGTCAGAAGCGTGCGCGTGATGTCCGAAGGGCGAGTGCTGCCGAATGCCTGACGGATAATCTTGCTCATGGTATCCCTAACCTGGTCGTGTCGCGGGGCGCACTATACACGCAATTGCGCCAAAAAAACGAACTCTCACCGTCTGTTTCGTTCAAAAGGGACTTTGACGCAAAAATGTCAAGAGTGGAGCCATCAGCAGCATGGCGTCATCCTTAGACACAGAGTAACCTGCTAAAGCACGAACAGTGATTTTCAGCAAAGTCCCCCTTCCGTCAGCTTCGCTTAGGCTCGCTGCCACCTTCCCCGTAAACGGGGAGGAAAAGTGTATGGCATCTGTATTGTTCCTTCCCCGTTTACGGGGAAGGTGGCATTTGCAGAGCAAATGACGGAAGGGGGATTACCGTCTCAAGAAGGATTCAATGTACCGCATCGTGCTCCAACAATCGATCGCGGAGCGCCCTATGGAAAATAAGCTGATTACTGAAGAAGAAGCTGATCTGGAAGACATGATTGCTCGGCTAACGCCTGATGTCCTTCATGAGCCGGTTAGCACAGGTCCAGCGCTGGGCAACGAGTACGCTTAAACTCAAACCTGCCCGACGGTTTTCAACCGCACCTTCGGGTGGATTTCATTCTGGCTCATCACCACCGTATTGGCGCGGAAACGCTCAACGATTGACCGTACATAGGGGCGGATGTTCGGCGAGGTCAGGAGCACCGCGACCTCGCCCGTCATCGACACGCGCTCGAAGGTATCGCGCACGGTGCGGATGAATTCCTGCAGGGCCGACGGCGCCATGGTCAACTGGCGGTCTTCGCCCTGCCCCACCAGCGATGAAGCAAAGGCATTTTCCCAGTCGTGCGACAGGGTAACGATCGGCAGCGAATTGTCTTCCGAGCGGTTCTGCCAGCACAGTTGCCTTGCCAGACGAGAACGCACGTGTTCGACCATGTTGGTGATCGACTTGGTGTGCGCGGCGGCTTCGCCCAGGGCCTCGAGAATGGCCGGCAGGTCGCGGATCGACACGCGTTCCTTGAGCAGGGCCTGCAGCACGCGCTGGACCGTCGCTGTCGTCACCACGCTGGGGATCAGGTCGTCGGCCAGCTTCTTCTGTTCGGCCGGCAGGTCGCGCAGAAGCTTGGTCAGCTCGGCATAGGACAGCAGGTCGGCCATGTTGTCCTTGAGGATTTCGGTCAGGTGCGTGGTAATGACGGTCGCCGGATCGACGATGGTGTAGCCCAGAAAGGTCGCTTCCTCCCTCAGGTTCTGGTCGATCCAGGTGGCCGGCAGGCCGAAGGCCGGTTCCTTCATGTGCTCGCCGGGCAGTTCGACTTGGCGGCCCGATGGGTCCATGGCCATAAGCTGGCCGATGCGCACCTCGCCAGAGCCCGCTTCCATCTCCTTGATGCGCAGGCAATAGCCCTGGTTGGGCAGGCGCATATTGTCCAGTATGCGCACCGACGGCATGATGAAGCCGTATTCCTGGGCCAGCGTCCGGCGCAGGGCCTTGATCTGGTCGGTCAGTTTTCGGCCGTCGAGATCGTTGATGAGCCCGAGAAGCCCCAGGCCTAGTTCCATCTTGACGTCGTCGATGGCCAGGGCCGCCGAGATCGGTTCTTCCTCGGGGGGGAGGTTCTGTTGCTGTTCGCTGGCGGCGATTTCTTCCGGCGTTGGTCCCCTGGGCTTGGTGCCCATCTTGTAGGCCAGGAAGCCGGCGCCCAGGGCGACCGCGGCGAACGGCAGGATCGGCATGCCCGGGATAAGGCCCAGCACGCCCGATGCCGCCGACACCATGCCCAATGCCACCGGGTTGGTCGCCAGCTGGGCGACCAGCGCCTTGTCGGCCGAACCGTCGACGCCCGCCTTCGACACCAGGAAGCCCGCGGCCAGCGAAATGATCAGGGCCGGAATCTGGGTGACCAGGCCGTCACCGACCGTCAGGGCGATGTAGTTCTGCGCGGCTTCCCCGATAGGCAGCTGGTGGCTGAACATCCCGATCAGGATGCCGCCGACGATATTGATGGCGGTGATAATGAGGCCCGCGACCGCGTCGCCGCGCACGAACTTGGACGCACCGTCCATGGCGCCGAAGAAGCCCGATTCCTGCTCGACCTCCTTGCGGCGCTTCTTGGCTTCTTCCTGGTCGATCAGGCCCGACGACAGGTCGGCGTCGATGGCCATCTGCTTGCCGGGCATCGAATCGAGGGTGAAGCGCGCGGCGACTTCGGCGATACGGCCGGAACCCTTGGTGATGACGACGAAGTTGATCAGGATGAAGATGGCGAACAGCACGATGCCGATGATGAAGTTGCCTTGCATCAACAGCTGGCCGAACGCCTTGATCAGGGCGCCGGCGGCCTCTTCGCCTTCGTGACCGTGGCTGAGGATCAGGCGGGTCGAGGCCACGTTCAGCGACAGGCGGAACATGGTGGTGACCAGCAGCACGGTCGGGAAGGCCGAGAAATCGAGCGGCTTCTTGATCAGGATGGCGGTCATCAGGATCAGGATCGACGACGTGACCGACAGCGACAGCAGCGCGTCGAGCATCACAGCCGGGATCGGGATGATCAGGAAGACGATGATCAGGATGACGCCAAGCGCCATCACGACTTCGCCGCGTCTCAGCCAGCCTACGACGTCATTAAAGGAGATGGCAGGCCCATTGCCCGCGGCCGCAGCCTCAGCCACTTCGACGGCCTCCGGAAAACGCAAATAATGACGAGATGGCGCATGCAAAAACGCATGGCAGCTAGGCAAAATTTACCCGGAAGGTGGTGAACAAGGTGTTAAGAATGATGAATTTGGCGCATTGGACAGCGCCAACTGTCGTCGACCATCCGTCCGCTGTACTGGCGCGCTTCGGAGATTTCACCATGGCGGGCGACCATGGGGTTTATTGAGCCGGAATAGGCTTCGTCGCGCTTCAGAATGGTCTCGCGCATGGTGTCGTAACGACCTTCCTTGCGCAGGGTTTCGAACTGGTCATGGGCATTGAAGACCAGGACCGGCACTTCGAAGCGGCGTGCGGCACGGCTGGCGCCGGGATGCAGGCCGACCACGAAGAAGGCCTCGCCGCCGAAGCTTAAAGAAAAGGTGGCGTCTTCAGGATCGGAGCTGACGCGGGGATCGTAGGCCTGGCCGCGAGCCGCATCTATGCCTTCCAGAGCTTCGAGCCGTTTCCACAAAGCGGTTTCAAAGGCTTCTTCGCTTAAACGCTCCCCCATGTCGAACAGGACGACAAAGGTCTGGAACGGCTCGGGCGCGCCCTTGAAATTCTGGGCGAAGTCGCGAATAGCATCATACAAGGCGACGTCGTCGCGCGGGCAGCGAATGTCGCCGGCAACGAAGAACTGCATCTGCCGCCGCGCCAGGGCCGACTTGGCACCGACGCAGGGAAAATCCTTAGCCCTTATGTGGGATTCGAAACGCTCGATCAGTGCGCCTTGTGCGCGGATGGTATCTTCTGAAATCTGGGGTACGGGATACACGGCTACGCTTCCTTTGCTGGAAGCCGAACCTATCCGGAGCGAGGTAAGATCGAACCGTGAAAGCCGCTCCGCCCCGGCAAGAACCGTATAAGCCCTGGCGCAAGCCGGAATTTTATCAAAGACCGCGCGACGTCGCATAGGTTTGCGCCGCCTTTGCGAAAGCGCGCAGGCTTCATATGCCGTCCTTATCTTCCCTTGCCTATTGTGGGGGACAAGCATTCCTCAGGAGACGACATGATTACCGAAATCCCGCCGCGCTCAGGCGCCGCCTTCCGGCTTGCCAAGGGTCAACGGCTGCGCGTCATCGACCCCAACGGCGAACAGGTTTCGGACATGCTGGCCTTCAACGCGGAAGACACCAACGAAGTCATCTCATCCGGCCGGACGCTCGACTATGCGTCCAAGCTGTTCTTAAGCGTCGGCGATCCGCTCTATTCCAACCGCAGCAATGTCATGCTCAGGATCGTTGAGGACACCGTCGGGCGGCACGACTTCCTGCTGACCCCGTGTTCGAAGGATACGTTCCGCATCATCTACGGCGATGAACATCCGCATCACGGCTGTTTCGGCAACCTGGCGCACGCGCTGGAGCCCTATGGCATCCAGCCTGACCAGATCCCGGTGGCGTTCAACATCTTCATGAATGTCCAGGTCAATGGCGAGACCGGCGAACTGCGCGTCGATCCGCCGAAAAGCAAGGCCGGCGACCACATCCTGTTCGAAGCCGAGATGGACCTGATCGTGGCGCTGACGGCCTGTTCGGCCCTGCAGTCGAACAACTACGCGTTCAAGCCGATCCATTACCGGGTTGAGGAGACAGCGCTCGTTTAAGCAGGTGGGATATCTTACCTTCGCCTCCCCTATTTATGGGGGAGGTGGATTTGAGCGCGATCAGCGCTCAAAGACGGAAGGGGCCCAGCCATAGATGATGCGGGCGCCGGAGTATATTTTAACAAAGAAAGCCCCGCCCACCATCTGCTCCGCAGATGGTCCCCCCTCCCCATAAATGGGGAGGGCGAAAGTGCTTTTGCAACCAATAATTTTGCTATGGTGTTGCGGGAACTTACGCCGCGCTGGCGCCCGACTGCGGCGCAGGCACCGACACACCGGCCGCCGAGTACTCATTCAGTTTGTTGCGCAGGGTGCGGATCGAGATGCCCAGGATATTCGCCGCATGCGTCCGGTTGCCGAAACAATGGCTGAGCGTATCAAGGATCAGCTTCTGCTCGACTTCGGCAACGGTCGACCCAACAAACGTCCGCGCGGCGCTTTCCGCCGCCAGCGCCACGCGGCCGACATAGTCCGAGCCGATCGGCGCCACCGGATTGAGCGGCTGGCCATCCGGCAGACGGATGGCATCAGCGTCAATCTCGGCGCCGGCCGACAGCAGTACGGCGCGGTGCATGGCGTTTTCCAGTTCGCGGACATTGCCCGGCCACGGATGGGCTTGCAGACGGCGCTTGGCCTCGAGGCTGATTGGCTTCAAGGGAATGGCGTTGGCTTCGGAGTACTTCTTGGCGAAATATTCCGACAGGGCCAGGATGTCGGCCGGGCGCTGGCGCAGGGGCGGCAGGGCCAGGTTGATGACGTTCAGGCGGTAAAGCAGGTCTTCGCGGAAGGTGCCGTCCTTGACCGCCTGGGCGAGGTTGCGGTTGGAGGTCGCCAGGACGCGGATATTGACCGGCACCGGCTTGGCGCCGCCGACGCGGTCGATGACGCGTTCCTGGAGCGCGCGCAGCAGCTTGGCCTGCAGGCGCGCGTCCATTTCCGAGATTTCGTCGAGCAGCAGCGTGCCGCCGTCGGCCTCTTCGAACTTGCCGATGCGGCGGGCCATGGCGCCGGTAAACGCGCCCTTTTCGTGGCCGAACAGTTCCGATTCCAGCAGGTTATCGGGAATCGCGGCGCAGTTGACGCTGATGAACGGCTTTTGCGCCCGGCGCGACTTTTCGTGGAGGTAACGCGCCATGACTTCCTTACCGACACCGCTTTCGCCGGTGATCAGGATGGAGGCGTCGGACGCGGCGACCTGGTCGGCCAGCTTGACGACGGCCTGCATGGCCGGGTCGTTGGTGACCAGCGGGCGGGCGTCGTCCGAGACGGCGGCCAGGACGGCGGCGATCAGTTCGGCGTCAGGCGGCAGCGGGATGAATTCCTTGGCGCCGGCGGTGATCGCCTGGGCGGCCTTGCGCGGGTCGGGATTGACGCCGCAGGCGACGACATTGACCGAGATGTGCTCGCGCTCATTGGCCTCGATCAGGCCGGCGATATCCAGCTCGTAATCGACCATGAGCAGGTCCGCGCCCTGCCCTTTGCGCAAGGCGTCGGTGGCTTGGGTCACGGTTTCGACGTGAGCGACCTTGGCGCCGGTGTCCATGGCCATCTTGACGGCGACCGACAGCTGGCCGCTCAGCTTTCCAACGACTAAGAGCCTCATTGTCCCGCGTCCTCGCTTTTGATGATTTCCGTCATGGTCACGCCCAGGCGGTCGTCCACGACCACCACTTCGCCGCGCGCCACCAGGCGGTTGTTGACATAGATATCGATGGCTTCCCCGACCTTGCGGTCCAGTTCCAGCACGCTGCCCTGGCCCAGCTTGAGGAGCTGCGACACCGACATGTAGGATTTTCCCAGCACGGCCGAGATGTTGACCGGCACGTCGAAGACAGGCGCCAGGTC
The DNA here is from genome assembly GCF_017875235.1 of Asticcacaulis solisilvae. GTDB lineage: Bacteria > Pseudomonadota > Alphaproteobacteria > Caulobacterales > Caulobacteraceae > Asticcacaulis > Asticcacaulis solisilvae_A. Next base: position 299,158 of record NZ_JAGGMI010000005.1, read on the forward strand.
TGCCGCCGCCTTGTCGCCGCCATCGTCTTCCGTCATGGCGGGGCCGCCACTTTCGTCGAAATCTTCCAAACCGAGATCGGCCATGGGAGGTAACCTTTACTAAAGCGCCAGGCCAATCGGCATAGCGCGGGAAAAATTCAGTGCCCTGGGCCTTGCGAGCCAGAGACGCGGTTAGCGTGATAGGCCTCGGCTTCGAGCGCTTCGTTAAGCGCCTGGCTGAGGGTATCGAAAACCTGTTGCGGGTCGAAGCTGGCGCGGCCATCGGACCAGACGATCTCGAACGCGCCCTTCGGCATCTGCGGTGTGTCCCGGAACTGGATGGCGCCGGCGAAACCAGCCATCATTGCCGCTTCCTCGGCGGCGGCCTTGACCGCGTCGTCGGCATCGCGCGCCAGCAGCACCAGCCGCGTCGCCTTCTCGATCTCCATGCCTAGCGATTCCAGAGCGGCCTTGACAGGCGCCTGCGGGAAACGGTCGAGTGCCTCGGCCGCGATCTTCTGAGCGCAGACAAGCGCCAGTTGCACGCTGGCCTGCTTGTGGGCGTGGATCGCCTGGGTCAGGCCTGACAGGCCCTGCTGGGCGCTGCCGGCCAGATCCTGAATGGCCGCGGCCTGAGCCATCTGCGCGCGGGCCATGGCGGAATTTTCACCCTCGGCATAGGCCTGGGCGCGGATGGCTTCGACCTCTTCAGGGGTAAAGGCCTTCTTTTCGCGCTTCGGCTGGGCGACGACATGGCCGCCGTCGCCGAAAACAGTGCCGAATTCGAACTTCTTGTGCGGAACGGCGGTCATGCAGCCCTCCGCGTGTTAGGAAGGGTTGAGAACTCTTCGCCTCCCCCATTTATGGGGGAGGTGGCGCGGCGCTTTAGCGCCGTGACGGAAGGGGCCAACTGAGAAGTAAAAGCAAGCGCCAGCGTTTGATGTTGGCTAAGAAGGCCCCGCCCACCGCCTTCGGCGGTCCCCCCTCCCCATGAATGGGGAGGGCGAAGAATAGAGCCTCCCAGACCCAGCGAGCCCGCGCTCAAGCAGCGAAGCAATAGCGCAACGAAATGACGAGCTGAATGCAAACTAGTAAATAAGCTCATCATCGCCTCCCTGACCGGCAAGCATGATTTCGCCCTTGGCCGCCAGGTCCTTGGCGATCTGGACCATCGACATCTGGGCGGCATCGACGTCCTTGAGGCGCACAGGGCCCATGCTTTCCATGTCGTCGCGCATGATCTTGGCGGCGCGTTCGGACATGTTGGACATGAACATGTCGCGCAGACTGTCCGACGCCCCCTTGAGCGCCAGGGCCAGCTGGTCCTTTTCAACCGCGCGCAGCAAGGTCTGGACGCCGCCCGGATCGAGCTTCGACAGATCTTCGAAGACGAACATCAGGGCACGGATACGCTCGGCCGATTCGCGGTTGCGTTCTTCCAGGGCGGCGACGAAGCGGCTTTCGGTCTGGCGGTCGAAATTGTTGAAAATCTCGGCCATCAGTTCGTGGCTGTCACGCTTGGACGTCCGCGCCAGGTTCGACATGAATTCGACGCGCAGGGTCTGCTCGATCTTGTCGAGGATTTCGCGCTGCACCGGCTCCATGCGCAGCATGCGCTGCACGCATTCCAACGCGAAGTCTTCCGGCAGGGACGACAGGACGCGCGCGGCGTGGTCGGCTTTGATCTTGGACAGGACGACGGCCACAGTCTGCGGGTATTCGTTCTTGAGGTAGTTGGCCAGGACGCCTTCATTGACGTTGCCCAGCTTGTCCCACATGGTCCGCCCGGCCGGACCACGGATCTCCTCCATGAGGGATTCGACTTTTTCCGGCGGCAGGAAGTTGCCGAGCAGGCGCTGGGTCTGCTCGAACGAACCCATGATGGTGCCGGAATTGCTCATGCCTGAGACGAATTCGACCAGCAGTTCTTCGACGACGTTCGACGCGACCGTGCCGAGCGACGACATGGCCTGGGAGATTTCCTTGATCTCCTCCTCGTCCATGGCCTGCCACAGGGCGACGTGGTCTTCACCCAGCGCCAGCAGCACGACGGCGGCCTTTTCGACCCCGCTCAGGCGCTTCGGATCATCGATGACGTTCTTACGTGCCATGGATCACCCTTACGAATCGTGCAGCCAGGAGCGGAGAATCGACACCGACTCTTCCGGATGGCGGTCGACGAACTCCGACACCTTCTTGACCGAGGAGGCCTTCACCTGGCCCTCGATGCGCGCGATGTCGATGCGCTGTTCGGCTTCGCTATGGGGCGCCATGGCGGTGGCGGGCGCCGATAGCGGCGGCGCTCCGGCAGCGGCGGCCTGAGGCAACGGGGCCGCGCCTCCGGCCGTGGCCAGTTGCGGTCCGCCGGCGATGCCGGACACGTACGTCGTCGGACCCGAATTGATGAACTTCATCAGCGGCTTGGCGACAAAGAACAGGGTCAGGAGCGCCACGATCAGCAGGACGGCGATTTCGGCGCCGCGCATGATGTCGTTCTTGTCGAAGTCAAACAGGGGCGCCTTGGAGGCTTCGCCGCCGGCCGTACCGCCGACGTCGTGGCTGAAGCGGACATTGACAACCTGGACCTGGTCGCCGCGTGCCTGGTCGAAGCCGATGGCGGCCTTCACCAGGGCGTCGATCTTCTGCATGTCCTCGGCCGAACGCTTGGCATAGGTATCGGGCGCCTTGCCGTCCGCCGACGGCGTGACGACGTCGTCGACCGCGACCGAGACGGCCAGCTTGCGGATATCGCCCGGACCGGTAACGGTCGTCGTCTTGGTCGTCGAGATCTCGTAATTGGTGGTTTCGGATGTCGTGCCGGACTGGGTGCCGCTGCCCGTTACGCCGGGCGTCTGGGCGCCGCCGGGGATGTTGGCGGCGGCGGTGGTGACCCCGTTGGGATCGGCTTCGGTCGAACGGTCGTTCGATTCCGAGGTCTGGGTCGAGCGGACGACCTGGCCGTCGGGGTTATATTCAACGGACTCACGCGTCGTCGAGGTCTTGTCGAGATCGGCGGTGACCGTCACGCGGGCCGCGCCTGAGCCTACGACGCCTTCGACGATTTCCTTGACGCGCTTGCGCAGGGATTCTTCGAGGTCGCTCTTGTGCGCCGCGCCCGCGCCGCTCATGGCCTCTTCCTCGCCGGCGGCGGCCAGCAGGCGGTTACGGTCATCGACGACGGTCACCTTGTCAGGCTTCAGGTTCGGCACGGCCGAGGCCACCAGGTTGCGGATGGCGCTGACCTGATCCGCATTGAAGTCACCGCCGGCGATACCCAGAACGACCGAGGCGGTCGGCTGCTGGGCGGCGTCATCGAACAGTTCGCGCTTGGGCATGACCAGAAGCACCCGCGCCGAAGTAATGCCGCGAATTGAGCGTATGGTTCGCGCCAGTTCGCCCTCCAGCGCCCGTTGATTGTTCAGGTTCTGGACGAATTCGGTCTGGCCCAGGGCCGGGGCATTGTCGAATATCTCATAACCGACGCTGGCGGCGGTCGGCAGCCCCTTGGATGCCAGCATCATGCGCGCGGTGGCGACTTCGTCGCGGTTGACCATGATGGTCGACCCGTCGCCCTTGACCTCGTGCTTGATGCCGGCCTGTTCCAGCGCCACGCTGATTTCGCCCGCTTCCTTGAGATCGAGATTGGAGAAGAGCAGCGCCTTTGGCTGGGCGGCGAAATTAAGGAAGACAGCAGCCAGCACCCCGGCCACGCCGGCGGCGATGCCAAGGATGGTCATCAGGCGGCCAAGGCCAAACTTCTGTAAACCTGAGAAAAACGAACCCACGCCGGCTCCATCACCATTAAAGGCGAGGTTCGACCTCACCTGTCACTAGGCAGTAATTTCCCAGTGGTGGGTTAATGTGGGTTTAATTTTCACGCCGATGTGAAGCGATTTTTAAGATTCGACTTTGATTATAAGCCTATAGAATAACAATGGTTTTAGAAATTTGGTTAAAGTCGATTAACCAATGCCCAAAGGTCTGCCGGTACCAAATCCGTGAACGCCTTTAACGGACCTGGGCGTATGCCCGGATCCGTCAAAGAAAATAACCGGATGCCCGCAAACCGCGCAGGCCTCCCCTATTCACAGCCTATCATGCGCTGAGACGGCGTCATGCCATCTCACCCACGATATTTAGCGATACTGCTGGATGCGCGTGGTGCGCAGGCCGGCCATGCCGTGGTTCTCGATCGCCTTCTGCCACGCCAGGAATTCCTCCGACGTGATATTGTAGCGTTCACACGCCTCATCGAAGGTCAGAAGACCGCCGCGCACGGCAGCGACCACCTCAGCCTTGCGGCGGATAACCCAGCGCTCCGTTCCCGGAGGCGGCAGGTCGGCCAGTGTCAGTTTAGCCCCAGTCGGACCAATCACGTATTTTTCGCCCTTACTATCGCGGCGTTGCTGTTCTTGAAGCATGGCATTTTGCCTTTACTACCATCACCATTATCGATGAATGTAGCGCACCTCTCTCAACATCCGCTTAATCGCCATAGTAAATATGGGATTAATGTTTGCCCGGAAACCATATTAAACTTTCGTTTAATATAATGGAGAGGATACTTCTTTTATTAACGCCGGTTAATGAGTGTAAATATATTGCGAAAAACAGAAATATCTTTCGCAATACTCTTAAGGTGGTAGTTATTGCTTTATGCTTAACAGCTCCTGCAGCATCTGGTCGGCCGTCGTGATGATGCGCGACGACGCCGAATAGGCCCGCTGGGTGGTGATCAGGCTGGTAAACTCCTGCGACAGGTCGACCGTCGAAGCTTCGAGGCTGGCCGGCGCCAGCAGGCCCGTACCGCCCAGGCCGGGGACTTTCAGCGAATAGGTGCCGGAGTCGCGGCTGACCGTGTAGGCGTTGCCCGAGACCGGAGTCAGGCCGTCAGGATTGATGAAGCTGGCGACCGCCACCTGGGCGATGTTGCGCGTGACGCCGTTGTCAAAGATGGCCGTGACCATGCCGTCTTCGCCGACCTGGATTTTCGACAGGTTGCCGAAGGCCGTACCGTTCGAGGTGACGGACTGGGTCACCGAGTCGTCGTCATATTGCGTCAGGCCGGATTTGGCGCCTGAAAAGGCCATGGTGACGGTCTGGCCGGCGACGCCGAGCGACGTATCCCAGTGCGGATTCGTTGTCGCCGCCGACGCGCCGATGACGAGATCGGGCGAAAATGCCCCGGCCACGCCGGTCGTCAGGTTGACGCTGGTCGATGCGGCTTCGTCGAACTCACCCGAGGTGGTGAAGGCCAGGGTGCCACGCGCGATCTGGCCAAGGCCGCCGGTGGCGATGGTGTCGCCCGCCGCATCGGCGATGTTCGGCGACCAGACCTCATAAGCCCAGGTGTTGGCGCCGGTCTTCAGCAGTGACATGGTCACCGATTGCTGGCCGCCCTTCGAGTCCGACACCGGGATCGAGATTTCAAAGTCCGGGCGCGTGCCGGGCGATGAGCCCGACGACGGATCGTAGACCGACATCGACGCTGTCGGATCGGTCGCGTCGTAGGTGCCTGCCGTCACGGCCGTCGATACCGGCTGGCTGGAGCGCAGGTTGCCGTTGATCGCCACCTGGGTCGTCGCTTCGGCAGTACCGCCGATGTTCGAGATGTTGATCGGCTCAAGCTTGGTCAGGTCGGACGAGTCGGAAGACACCGAACCATCGGCATTGACCGGCCAGCCCTGCAGATAGAAGCCGGCCGCGTTCTTGAGCTTGCCCGTCTTGTCCGCCGCGAATGATCCGTCACGCGTGAACAGGACCTGGCGCATGGCGGCGTCATCTTCCGAAGAGCCCGACACAACGAAGAAGCCTTGGCCGTCAATGCCCAGATCCAGGCTTGAATTGGTCGCCGCCAGTTCACCCGGGGTCGAGATGTTCTGGCGGAAGGTCGCGTTGACGCCACCGCTGTTGAAATGGCTGTTGGTCGTCGAACCGGTAACAATACTCTGGAAGCTGGTTGACACGCGCTTGTAGGCCGTCGTGTTGACGTTGGCGATGTTGTTGGAGATGGTCGTGAGCGCAGCCGAATTGGCGGCGAGGCCCGTCACTCCGGTTTGCATGGCGCTGTTGATGCTCATGGGATTTCCTTCTGGAAGAACTTAAACTTAAGAAACTTTGGTGACGGCGGACATCGGCACGCGGGTATTGCCGACCTTGAGCACGATGGTGCCGTCGATATTTTCCGCGGATGAGACGAGGCCCGACAGACTGATGCTGCTGTCGATCTTGGCGTTACTGGCCGTCTTGGCTTCGACGGTCAGGGTATAGTCCCCGGCCGGCGCGGCCTTGCCGGCGGTGGTCTTGCCGTCCCAGGTAAAGCTGTTGGCGCCCTTGGCGAGGCCGGCGCTTTCGGCATCACCCGTCCACACCACCTTGCCGTCGGCGTCCAGCACGCTCAGCTTGGCCGATCCGGCCGTGGCGCCCAGGTCGTAGTTCCAGGTCGCGGAGCCGTCCTTCAGCGTCGCCGTGTCGGTGGCGACTGAAACCGTCTTGCCGATATAGCTGACGGCGGCGTTCATCGATCCTGCGGAATTGTTGCTGGCGATCTGGGCCAGGTACTGGTTGCCCTTGAGCTGCTGCTCGACCGAGGAATACTGCACCAACTGGTTGGTCCACTGGGTGGTGTCCATCGGCGACAGCGGATCCTGGTTGCGCACCTGGGCCGTCAGCAGGTTGAGGAAGGTCGAATAGTTGGCGCCCAGCGACGATGTATCCGTGATCGAACTGGTCGACTTCGACGGCTTGCTGGTGTCGATCGGCACATAGGTGGCGGTATCGGAAATGGTATAGCCCATGTGAGTTCCTAAACGATCAGGTTGAGCGCAAGCGTCGAAACGCCCCTGCGCATGGCCGAGGCGGCCGTATCGAGAATGGCGTTGAGGTCGCTGTCATCGGCGACCTTGTTGGCGGCCTTGATCGCGCGGGCCGCCTGGCGGGCCTGCGATTGCTGCTGGTCCTGCGCCAAGGCCGAACCGAAACCGCCGTCGCGCGACGAGAAGGACAGGCTGTCCTTGTCGAGCGACACACCAGCGTCGGCCAGTTGCTGGCGCAACTCCGGCTCGCTGGCGCTGAAACTGGCGGCGGTCACGGGCGAATCGAAGGTCAGGTGCGCGGTCGTCTTGCCGTCGCGGCCGATGTGCAGCGACACCTCGACCTTGCCAAGGTCGGCGGGATAAAGCTCGATGGCGAATTTGGTCGAGCCCTGCTCCAGCTTCTTGCTGATCTGCATCGACAGGGCCGACAGCGATTCCACGGCGGCTTTCGACATGTTGGAACCGGCCGTGGTACTGGCGCCCGTAGCGGAATAGCTGCCCGAGGTATCGGTGATGGCCTGCAGCGAAAAGGCCTGCGGCTGGGTGGCGGATTGCGCGTCCGGCGCGGCGGCGCTGACGACGCGCGGATCGGTGGCGGGTTGAGCCGCTTGCGGCTCCGTGCCGGTCACGGCGTCGCGCACCTTGGCCAGGGTGTCCCTGGGGTCGGTCTTGGCGTCGGCCTTGACAGGCTCGGCGCTCGTCTTCGCGGATATGTCTATAGAGTCCGCAGCCTCTGCCGTCTCGGCCTCTCCGGCATCCTTGTCCTTGCCGACGACCGTAAGAGTGAACGTCTTTTCCGGCTTTGGCTTCGACGCCTTGGCATCGATAGCGATCGCGGGCAGGGACTGTTCCGGAGCCGTCTCGGTGGCCTTGGCCTGCGGCTGGACGGCGGGCGCGGCCACCATGGTCATCTGCGCGGCGGCAGCCGCCACTTCGGTCTCAACCTCTTCGCCCGGCAGCTTTTCGGTTTCCGGCAAGTCCTCTTCAGGTGCGGCGACCTTCAGATCGTTCATCAATACGGCCGCGGTTACCTCACCCTTGGCGACCGACGCGGCCACGGCCTCGGCCTCGGCCTGAACCGGCGTTTCCGCGGCGATCTGCTGCAGCAGGACATCGAAAACGGACACGCCGCCTTCGGGCATAAAGCCCGAAGCCGCGCCCGTGGCCGCATCCGTGGATGCGCCGGCGGGTATGGCGGCAGAATTGACCGGCAAGGGTGTGGACAGCGACATCGGAACTCGCGCAAACACTCGAGGGATCCATCGCCGCGTTTCGCAGCCTTCAGGACCTGGTTCAGGGCGACGCAGTTCTTGCGCAAACCAATCGCCTCACCGGCTGCAAGCGCCGGGCCAGTTCCAACTTATTGATTTTATTCATTTTAACTTATCAGGAGACGGGCGATATTTGCCTGCCCGGCAGGCGCGGCAGTCAAAACTTGCCGACTTTCCAAAGGGTTAACCACAGGCCAACAGCCTCTTTATAATCGTGGCACGTGAATTGAAACCTTACGCTTCAGAATCGTAACCGCCCGCAGAGACAAAACTCTAAACCTATGAAAATATTGAGTTTTAAAAATCGCCGCGCAGGAACGTCCCGGCAGGATTTGCCGGGTGCGGTGCAGGCTTTGCCGAAATGTGGTTGCTGGAAGATTAAGGATGATCAGCCATGTCGCTGAATGCCATTATGAATATCGGTGTGTCGGGCCTGATGACCGCGCAGGAACAGTTGCGCGTCACCTCCGACAATATCTCCAACGTCAACACGCCGGGCTATATCCGCAAGCAGGCCAACCAGACCTCGGTCACCGTCGGCGGCAAGGGCGCCGGCGTCACCTCGGGCCAGATCACCCTGGCGGCAGACCGTTACCTGCAACAGGCGTCGTTCAAGGCCAGCTCCGAAGCCTCGCAAAGCGCTGCGACCTATGACCTGCTCGACCAGATCCAGGCGCAGTTCGGCGACATCACCGACGAGAACAATCTGTTCAACCAGATGAACAGCGCCCTCACCTCGATGGCCAAGGCCGGTGAAACCCCCAGCTCCAGCGCCCTGCGCCAGGAAGTGCTCTCCAACCTGTCGGGCTTCCTGGCCGAAGGCGGACGCATCTCCGACAAGATCCAGCAGGTCCGCGCCGACGCCGATGCCCGCATCGCATCCGATGTCACCGCCATCAACGACCTGCTCAAGAACATTTCCAAGCTGAACGCCTCGATCTCGTCGGCGACCGTGGTCGGCGGCGACGCTACCGGCGCCCAGAGCGCGCAGACCGGTTATATCGACCAGTTGTCGAAACTGATCGACGTCAAGGTGACGCAAAACGAAAACGGCGGCGTGACCGTCCGAACCCAGAACGGCACCGTCCTGAGCGGCGATACCTATGCCACCCTGTCCTATCAGCCGACATCGACCGTATCGAGCTCAACCACGTTCAACTCGATCATGATCAAGGGCATCTCTGGCGAAACCCGCGACTTCGGCGACAGCATCACCTCGGGCGAGCTCAAGGGCCTGATCGACATGCGCGACGTTACCGCGCCGGCGATCAATGACCAGCTCAATCAGTACATGGCCAAGTTCACCGAGCAGATGAACGCGGCGCATAACGACTCGTCGTCGGTCCCTGCCCCGACCTCGCTGACCGGCAAGGCCCTCAGCCAAACCCAGACCGAAGCCCTGACCGGCATGACCGGCACGACCAATATCGTCATGCTGGACACCAATGGCGCCATCGCCAGCCGGATGCAGATCGATTTCAGCGCCAATACCTGGACGCGCTACCCGGCCAGCGGCGCCCCCGTATCGGGCACTTTTGCCGATGCCAGCTTCGCCGCCGACATCCAGGCCGGGTCGGGCGGTGGCCTGGCGCTCAGCTTCACCGGCGGTGCCCTGTCGGTCAGCGCCGCGGGCACCACCGCCGGCATCGCCATCGCCGATCCGGCGACCGGCGGTTCGAACAAGCTGGGCCAGGGCTTCTCGCAATATTTCGGCTTGAACGACCTCATTTCGTCGTCCGTGCCGACCAGCAACCAGACGGGCCTGACCGCCACATCGGCGCACGGTTTTGCCGGCGGCAGCCAGATGTCGTTCAGCATCAAGGGTGAAAACGGCTCGACGATCGCCGATATCGACTTCACCATCCCGACCACGGGTGTCACAACCCTCGACGACCTGCGTGTGGCGCTGAACAATACCTCAACCGGCGTCGGCCGCTACGGCACCTTCGCGCTGGACAGCAGCACCGGCGCCCTGACCTTCAGCGGCTACGGCAGCCCGGCGGCCCAACTGGCTGTGTCATCGGACAACACCTCGCGCAACGGCGGCGCTTCCTTCAGTACCTTCTTCGGCATCGGCGGTACCTCCGGCAAGGTCGCCAGCAGCCTGTCGATCAACAGCACCATCAATGGCAACCCGTCCAAGATGGGGCTGGCCCACGTCAATCTGTCGGCGACATCACCCGATCCCGCGCTGGTGTCCGGTGACGGCTCGGGCGGCCTGGCCATGTCGGACATCGCCAATGCGTCGATCACCTTCCCGAAGTCCGGCCTCAACGGCGGCGGCACGTCGACGCTTGAACGCTACGCTTCGGACCTCGCTGGCCAGGTCGGTAACCTGGCCGCCAATGCCGAAACCAACAAGACGGCCTCCGAGGCCCTTCTGAAGGAGGCGACGAACCGCCGCTCCGCCACCGAAGGGGTCAATCTCGACGAGGAACTGATCAATCTTACCATTTACCAGCAGGCTTACGGTGCTTCCGGCCGCCTTATCCAGGCAGTGTCGGAAATGTATGACGTCCTGCTCAACATGGGACGCTGATAGATGCGTATCTCAACCGGACAAATCTGGGGCAACGCGCTGGGCAACCTGATGGACGCCCAGCACCGCATGGCGAAGGCAAACGACCAGGTGTCGACCCAGAAGGTCGCCACCGACCTGATGGGCCACGGCCGTTCCTCCGAAATCATCGCCGCCTATCAGTCGTCCCTGGCCAAGTCGGAAGGCTATATCGACGTCAACAAGACGGTAGCCGATCGCCTGGAAAGCCAGGACCTGGCGCTGACGACGGCCAGCGATTCCGCCGCCAGCGCCAAGGACGCCATCATGAACGCCCTGGCGTCGGGCGAATCCTCTGCCATGATGACCTCGCTGCAGGGGGCCTTCTCCTCGGCGCTCGACGGGCTGAACTACGTCCATAACGGCCAGTACCTGTTCGGCGGCGGCAATGACGATCAGCCGCCTGTGACGGTCACCAGCATGTCCGGGCTGACAGCGCTGGGCTCCGTGGCCGCCGGCTTCCAGAACGGTGACATCAAGAAGTCGTCGCGCATCGACGTCCATACCACAGTCCAGACCGGCATGCTGGCGTCGGACCTGGGCACCGCGCTCATGCAGACCTTCCGCGACATCCAGGCCTATAATGACGATCCCCTGACCGGCCCGTTCGGCGCGGAACTGACTGACGCGCAAAAGGCGTTTTTGACGACCAAGTCGCAGGAGTTCAACACCCATTACGACAACCTGGTCCAGCAGACCTCGCTTAACGGCACCCTGCAGAACCGCGTCGACAACACGACCAAGTCGCTGGAGGGCCAGGTCAAGACCTTGTCGGGCCTGATCAGCGACCGCACCGATGTCGACTTGGCCAAGGCCTATACCGATCTGCAGATGGCGCAGGTTTCGGTCCAGGCCTCGGCCCAGGTCCTGTCCAGTTTGAACCAGACCTCGCTGCTCAACCTGCTCAAATAATATTGTACTATCAATAACATAATTGACAGGTGCTTTTCATTCTTGACGGAATGCGGCATCGAATGATACCGCTAACATAAACGCCCGTCCCGAGGCGTCTCCTTGTCAGGAAGGAAAACCGATGACCCGTTTGCAAACTCTCGCAGGCCGCCTGCTGGCGACAACAGCACCCGTTGCCCTGCTGTGCGCCGTCACCCTCAGCACGCCGGCGCAGTCCGCCACCCCGGAAGCCTGCGCCGCGGCCGCTTGCGCCTATCTCGATCCCTCCCAAAGCGTCGATGCACGCGCGAAGGATTTGGTCTCGCGCATGACGCTCGAGGAAAAGTCGTATCAGCTTGGCCACACGGCCCCCGCCATTCCGCGTCTGGGTGTACCCGAATACAACTGGTGGAACGAAGGCCTGCACGGCGTCGCCCGCGCCGGCATCGCCACCGTCTTCCCGCAGGCGATCGGCATGGCCGCCTCATGGAACCCGCCCCTGATGCAGCAGGTCGGCGATGTGGTCTCGACCGAGTTCCGCGCCAAGTATAAGGAACGCGTCCATCCCGACGGCGGCACGGAATTCTATCGCGGCCTGACCGTGTGGTCGCCGAACATCAATATCTTCCGCGACCCGCGCTGGGGCCGTGGCCAGGAGACCTATGGCGAAGACCCGTATCTGACCAGCCGCATCGGCATCGCCTATATCCACGGCCTGCAGGGCAGCGACCCGAAATATTTCAAGACGATCGCCACCTCCAAGCACTTCGCCGTCCACTCGGGGCCTGAGTCGAACCGTCACAGGGAGGACGTCTATCCGTCGGCCTACGACCTGGAAGACACCTACCTGCCGGCCTTCCGCGCCACGGTGACCGAAGGCAATGTCCAGTCGATCATGTGCGTCTATAACGCCGTCAACGGCGTACCGGGCTGCGCCAGCGACTTCCTGATGGAAGAAAAGCTGCGCCGGGACTGGGGCTTCAAGGGCTATGTGGTGTCGGATTGCGGCGCCGCCGCCAACATTTACCGCGAAGACAGCCTGCATTACAAAAAGACCGCGCCCGAAGGCGTCGCGGCGGGCTTTACCGCCGGCATGGACCTGATCTGCGGCGACTACCGCAACAACATGACGACCGAGCCGGAAAACATCGTCACCGCCGTCAAGACCGGCCTGATGACGCAAGCCGTCGTCGACAAGGCCCTGGTGCGCCTGTTCACCGCGCGCATCCAGCTCGGCATGTTCGACGCCCCCTCAGGCGTCTTCGCCGGGATTACCGCGAAGGACTACAACACGCCCGCGCATCACGCCCTGTCGCTGAAGATGGCCAAGGACTCGCTAGTCCTGCTCAAGAACGACGGCAATCTGCTGCCGCTGGCGGCCACGGCCAAGACGATCGCGGTCATCGGCCCCAATGCCGACAGCTATGACACCCTGGTCGGCAACTATTATGGCCGCCCATCCAAGCCCGTCACCGTGCTCGACGGCATCCGCACCCGCTTCCCGAACGCGAAAATCCTCTACACCGAAGGCACCGGCCTGATCGGTCCGGCCGAGGCGCCGGTGCCGGACGCGGCCTTAAGCACCGACATGGGCGGCAAGACCAAGGGCCTGAAGGCCGAACACTTCAGCGGCCCGCAATTTACCGGCACGGCAACGACGCGCATCGAACCGAACGCTACGGTCAGCTGGATCGCCGAGGACAAGAACACTTCGGCGCGCTGGACGGGCACCGTCACCGCACCCGAAAGTGGCGAATACCGCTTCCGCTACGCCTCTGAGAATGGCTACAAGATCTGGGTCGGCGACAAGCTGATTGTCGACGAATGGGGCGTGGGCGACGCGCCGTCGATCGCCTCTGGCAAGATCATCCTCGAAGCCGGCAAGACATATCCCATCCGCGTCGAGGCCTTCCAACGCGACGCCACCGGCGACCAGAAGCTGGTTTGGAGCACACCCAGCCAGAACGGCGACGACGCCGTGGCGATGGCGAAACAGGCCGATGTCGTGATCTTCGTCGGCGGCCTGTCGGCGCGCATCGAAGGCGAGGAGATGAAGGTCGAGGCGGCCGGCTTTGCCGGCGGCGACCGCACCAGTCTGGACCTGCCGGCGCCGCAACAGAAGCTCCTCGAACGTGTCCACGCCACCGGCAAGCCGACCGTCCTGGTGCTGATGAACGGCAGCGCCCTGTCGGTCAACTGGGCCGACCAGAACATTCCCGCCATTGTCGAGGCCTGGTATCCCGGCGCCGAGGGGGGCACGGCCGTCGCCGAACTGCTGGCGGGCGATTTCAGCCCGGCGGGCCGCCTGCCCGTTACCTTCTACAAGTCGGCCAACGACCTGCCGGCCTTCGGCGACTACAGCATGAAGGGCCGGACCTACCGTTACTTCAAGGGTGACGTGCTTTACCCGTTCGGTCATGGCCTGAGCTATACGACCTTCGCCTACGACGCGCCGAAGACCTCGGCAAAGTCGATCAAGGCGGGCGATGGCGTCAAGGCAACCGTCAGCATTCGCAACACCGGCCCGCGCGACAGCGATGAGGTTGTACAGCTCTACGTCAAAAAGCCGGGCGATGCCGCCAACCATACCCTGGCGGCCTTCAGGCGCATTCACCTCAAGGCCGGCGAAAGCCAGGCCGTGACCCTTGACCTTGACGCCCGTGCTTTGTCGCAGGTCGACGACAAGGGTGTGCGCAAGGTCGTGCCCGGCGCCTATACCCTGCATCTCGGCGGAGGCCAGCCAGGCCAAGCCAAGACAGTCTCGACCGAGGTCTCGGTCACAGGCGAACAGACGTTGCCGAAATAAGGAAAATCCGCCCTTCCTGGCCGGAGGGGCGGTTTACTCGCCTGCCGTCGGCGGCGTAGCTACGGCGCCATACCAGGCGGGCAGAAAATTCGCCGTCATGCGCCAGGACAGGGCGGCGTACATTTGTAACGCAAACGCTATAGGCATAGGATACTCCAACTCAGGCCAGCGGCGCGGGCGTCGTGTCTTCGCCCAGGTCGTTAGCGTTATCACGATTCGGCTGGTCGCCTTCCCTGCCTTGCGTGTCGTTCACGGACGATTCCACTGTATCCAGAGGGTCGTTGCCGGCATCATCGAGCGGCAGGTCGGTATCATCGATCTCGCTGCCGGGATCGCCCTCCTCGGTCGACTGGTCGCGCCGGCCGCGCGAGCCGACGCGGTCAACGAACTGGCGTGACGCTTCGTCCAAAGCGCCAGGCGTTCGGGATTTCAGATCTTCAGCGGGCATGACATCCTCCATGCTGTTTTGCCCGATTGTAGGCTTCACCGCATAAGGCCGCGCCATGTTCCGATCCGACGCCCATAAGGTTATGATATTGGCCGACCTAGCAATTGGCGCGGTTTTCCCTTATCTAGCCGCCATGACCGAGTGCCCCGTACCCCTGATCCTCGACGCCGATCTTGACGCCGCCATCGCCGCCACGCGTGACGCCGTAGGCCTGCCGCAAGGCGCGCGCGTCGTTGCCGCCATGTCTGGTGGCGTCGATTCAACCGTTGTCGCCGCCCTTTTGCACCAGGCAGGCTATGAGGTCATCGGCGTCACGCTTCAGCTTTACGACCACGGCGCCGCGCTGAAGAAGACAGGCGCGTGCTGCGCCGGCCAGGACATCCACGACGCGCGCATGGCCGCCGAAAAGATCGGCATTCCGCATTATGTCCTAGATTACGAAAGTCGTTTCCGCGACCAGGTGATCGAGGAATTCGCCGACAGCTACCTGCGCGGCGAAACGCCGGTGCCTTGCATCCGCTGCAACCAGACGGTCAAGTTCAAGGACCTGCTCGATGTCGCCCGTGACCTGGGCGCCGAGGCCATGGCAACCGGCCACTATGTCGAACGTGCCGACGATGGTGCGGTCGTTTCCTTACGCCGCGCCGCCGACCCGTCGCGCGACCAGAGCTATTTCCTGTTCGCCACGACGCGCGAACAGCTGGCCTTCCTGCGTTTTCCGCTGGCCGGCATCCCCAAGCCGCAGGTCCGCCATATCGCCGTGCAGCTGGGCCTCAAGATCGCGCACAAGCCTGACAGCCAGGACATCTGCTTTGTGCCTGAGGGCAAGTACACCAACCTGATCGACAAGCTGCGTCCTCAAGGCCGCGAAAAGGGCAGTATCCGCCATGTCGATGGCCGGGTGCTGGGGACGCACGACGGCATTACCGGCTATACGATCGGCCAGCGCCGCGGCCTCAATATCGCCGTCGGCGAGCCCCTGTTCGTGACCAGGATCGCGCCGGAAACGCGCGAGATCGTCGTCGGTCCGCGTGAGGCGCTTTTGACGCGCGGCCTGTCGCTCAAGGAAACCAATTGGCTGGGCGACGAAGCCGATCTGGAGGCGGCTGCCCATGCGCGCAAGCCCGTGCTGGCGCGCGTGCGTTCGACGCGGCCGCCGGTGCCGGCCCATATCGTCGGCACGGACGCCGGCATCGAGGTCGAGTTCGTCGATCCGGAGGAAGGCGTGGCGCCGGGCCAGGCCTGCGTGCTCTATGACACCAGCGATTCCGGCCGCGTTCTGGGCGGCGGCTTTATCGCCGCCACGCGCAGCGCCTACTAGAGCGATATGGCGAAAAGTGCCAAGAAGCGTCTTTGCGGTTTTCGCCTTGAATATCGCGCCAAAACAAAAACTTAGATCGGTATGATGTTTCCACTTAAAATCATACCGATCTAATTTCTGCTATAGAATTTCGGCGTAGATTTCGCCCAAGGTACGTGCGTCCGGGTTGCGGCGCAGCTGGACATCGTCAGGTGACACAGTGCCATTACAGTGCGCGCAATGGGTCACCGGCTCGATGACGTGGCCGCAGGCGTTGTGCACCAGTTCGACCGACGGCGTTTCATTGGTATAGATGTACTTGGCGCCCCAGTCGGCCATGTACAGCATCAGCGGCCGCAATTCACGCCCCTTTTGGGTCAGCACGTATTCAAAGCGACGCGGCCGCTCGCAATAGAGCCTCTGTTCAAAAACACCATGAGCGACGAGGTGCTTGAGGCGGGCGGCCAGCACGTTGCGCGCCAGGCCTAAGTTTTCCTGCCATTGTTCGAAACGCGATATGCCGCGAAAGGCGTCGCGAATGATCAACAAGGTCCAGGGTTCACCAATGATATCCAGGCTGGCGGCGACCGTGCACCTTTGCCTGCTGTAGTCAGCTGAGCGTCCCATTCAATCTTAACTCGTACTTTCTTGTTCTAAGCGTGAGGCTTTCCCGGCCGCGCCTGTTGCGCGCAACATGACTCATGCGTGAAGAAATCACCAGTACAAAAATCGCGTGATTGTCGCTTTATGACAGTCGCGCCACAACCGGAACATCGTTATAATTCACGATGTTACCGTAAGGGAACTATCGGTTGACGGCGTAAAGCGCCGACGCGACACGCGCCATGTCCGCCTCGTCGGAGCGGATGAAATCCTGCGCGAACTGGCCATCCTGCCAGTGCAGCAGGACGGAAATTCCGCCATCCATGGCCATGATCAGGCCGTCGGCGTTCATCCGGATAGGGGCGTCGGCGCAGGCCGTCGCGAAGTTGCCGCAATCAACGGCGTAAGCACCGGCCGGCACGACGCGCAAGGCTGGCGCTATCGCAGCATCAAAGCTGGTGACGCGTTGGTCGCGGCCATCGGCCAGGCGGACGTGGACGGCGATGCGGCCACTGTCGGCTTCGTTGACCAACCGCAGGGAATCGGTGCGGCCGTCACCGTCGAAATCGCCGTCGCGCAGGACCGGCTGGGCATTGCGCTGGGTTCGCAGATCCGGGGACAGCTGCGCGGCCTCGGCAAGGCCAGCCGTTGTGGCCATAATAAGCGCCGCCAATCCGATCGCCAAACGTCCCTTAGAAGCCACCGTCATCACCTGTTCCGTCTCTGCGTCTTGTCCTGAAAAAATACAGGATTAAGGTTTTCGTAACCCTATTCGCAGGTTTGGTGCCAGATGTGCCAGATTTCCCGGCAATTTGGAATAATAATTTGTTAACCAGTTAAGTTATTGAGGGAACGTCGTTTTATCGGATGATGTTACCGCCTGCGCATCGTCCTTTCGCTCCGGCGCCGTGCTGTCGTCGGCGATCCAGCTCCAGTCCAGCGTGTCGCGCGCGGGCTTGGCCTGGGCCATCAGGGCGGTAATCAGTCCAGAACCAAGGCTTAGCAAGACCATGAGTCGCTCCTCATTCTAATAATGAGAATAACTCGCAAATTCAATTTGGCAAGAGGCCGGGCTTCACATCTGCCGTGAGCAGGATGAGAAGCGGTGTATCAGACGTCAGATCCCTTCCCCCCTTTAGGCGGGAGACGGAATTCCGGCTTATTGTGTAAGGTTGATCGCGCCGATGACCGCCGGGTCGGCTTCCGGCTTCACCGGATTGCCGCGGGCATCGAGATTGTCCCACTGGCTTTTGGCGATGAAGGTAAAGCTGTCGCCGCTGACAAAGCCCTGGGTCGGCTGGGACAGCAGCCGATCGGAGCGCAGCAGGACCTCGACCGCCTTCACCTGCGTCCAGTCGTCCGACATGCGCAGGCGCAGGATACGGTTCGGCTTGAAACCTGTCTGCACCGCGATCAGGTCGCGGCCATGGCGCGCCAGGTAGGAGATGCCCAGCAGGGCGGCATCCGTCGGCGGCGTCAGGCGCGTCATCCCACCCGACGCCAGATCGACACGATAAAGCCCTGACACGAAGTCGGCGACAATCAGCGACACGGCATCCTCGCTCTCGGCCAGGCCGCCCGGTGAATCCATATAGCCTTCCGGCACAAGGGTCTCGAGCGTTCCGTCATAACCCGCCAGGCGCAGGACCTCGCCGTGTTCGCTGTCGGCGACATAGAGGTCGTCGCGCCCGGCCAGCAGCTTGCCGAAACGACGGCTCTTGGCGCTGTCGCTGAAACTCTTGTCAACAACGCCGGTCTTGGGATCGATGACGACCACCTTTGAGCTTACTGGCTTCGCCTTGGGGTCGAAGCTTTCGGTCTGGCGGCTGGCCGCGGTCGTCGCCCACAGCTTGCCGTCGCGCAAAGCCAGGCCATAGGCGGCCACGCCGGGGCGGAAGGTCAGGACGTCGCGCCCACCCTCGGCGGAGATGGCCGTCACCGTGCCGGTACGGATGCCGCTGACGAACACTTCCTTCCCGTCATCGGTCTGGGTCAGACCTTCGGCCAGGATAAAGCCTGGCGAATTCGATACGACGCGCATCTGGCCGACCGGACTTTCGTTCAGCTCCAACAGGTCGTTCAGCTCGGCGTCCCAGACCTGATTGAAATCGGGATTGCGGGCCAGGTCGAGGACATAGCCGCGCTTCAGGTAGTCCTTGAGTGCTGCTTTTGCATCGGCCTTCTTGCGCTGCTTCATGGCTACCTGGGCCTTCAGCAACAGGATGGACGGCGAATCGGGCAGAATGGCGCCCGCCTTTGTGAAGGCCGCCATGGCGCCGGTCGGGTCGTTCTGATCAAAGGCGGCCATGCCTTCGGCGCGATGGACCTGGAACTGGCCCAGGTCCGACGCCGGATCAACGGCATGGGCCGATCCCGCCAGGAGGCCCGCCATCAGCAGGAACCCGATCGTACGCCTATGCCGTTTCATTTGCCCTCCTCAGGGTCGTGCCGGTTCATGACCAGCCGGATTGGGACCGCGGTCGTTGCCTTGACCGAGCGCATGATGATGCGGCTTTCGACACCCGACACCAGGTCCGATGCCAAAAGCTTGTCGCGCAAAAAGTCATCATAGGCGTGCATGTCGCGCGTCATGACCCTCAACATATAGTCCTCGTGGCCCGTTACCGTGACACAGGACACCACTTCCGGCCAGTCGCCCAGGCGCGCCTCAAAAGCCTCGAGGTTGGCGCGCGACGGCAGGGACAGCTTGACGGCGGCATAGACTTCGAAGCCCAGGCCCAGCTTGTCGGCGTCGAGCAGGGTAACGCGCCGGCGGATAACGCCTAAGTCCTCCAGCCGCTTGATGCGCCGCCAGCACGGCGAAGGCGACAGCCCGACCCTTTCGGCCAGATCGGCCACCGACAGCGAGGCATCTTCCTGGATCAGATCGAGGATGCGCCCGTCCAGTTCATCAATCAAATCCGACAAAATATTCCCTCAACGCCACCAAGACCCTTACATATCCCACATAATGGCGCGTGTGTGCGAAATATTCCACCCCTAACGACCCGGTTCGTTCATTCAGCGTGCAAATTGCACGGCCTCGGGTCTTTACGAAAAATCCTTGCCGAGAGGCTTGAACAGGCGGACAGGATTGGCTATAGCCTCGCCTCCGCAAACGGCGTAGATTTTGGTCTTCCGTTTGAATTCGGCATGGTTGGGTAGCTCAGATGGTTAGAGCGGCGGATTCATAACCCGCAGGTCGGCGGTTCGATCCCGCCTCCAACCACCAATTCTTTCTCCTGTAGTGTTTGTCGCCTGAAGGCTGTCACGATGACGTCGCTTATTCGTCATCTTCCTCCAGTATGTATTCCAACTCCTCGTCGTCGGGGACCAATTTCAGAACCAGGGCAGCAAGATCCGCTTTCGACATGCGGAGCAATTTCTTCTCGATACGAGACACATGTTGCTGGCGTTCTATAAACGCCGCGTTGGGTTCGTAGCTCTGCGCCATGACCGCTAGTGCGACTGCGGCGATATGCTTGCACGGCCCGAACTCATCCACCGCGGGGCAGGTGCAATCGCCACGTAGCTTTTTACCATCGCGGTTTAGCATGACATTGTAGAGACGTGTGCCACCGCATTTCGCGCTGACCTGGTCGTCCGTCACCTTGGTCAGTTGCAGTTGCCCGGCCACAAGGTACGCTCGACCACGGTCGATATAACGGTCTTCAACTAGAGCTCTGATCTGTTCCAGTGTCAGTTTCATAGAAGCAATGTTCCGATTTCGCAGCGAGGTTCCTATAGCCGGCTTCGCGCTTCTGAGCCATTTTCGCCAAAACAGCCTCGTTCATATCTCGACAGTCGTAAATGGACATTGATCTTTCCGGTGTACACGCTTGCGATACGCCCCCTTCTGGCTATTGCTCGTTTCCTTGCGCGACAGAACCTGCCCGAAGCTGTCCGTCTGATAGGTCACCACAGGCCCCACGCCACTGTCGTTCACCTGGCTCAGATTGCCGTTGGCGTCGTAAGCATAGCTGGCCTGCCCATCGTCCCACCCGACACCGACGCCGTCTGCGCCTTCGCCTGGTTCCACCACGTGTAGGCCGTGGCGCTGGTGACCGTCGTGGTCAAGTATCCGTTCTGGTACTGCCTGTTGACCGAACCCGTAACGACGCCCAGGTCGATCCCGCCCAATTGCCAATCGGGTGGTGAGGCGCGGATTTATCCGCGCGATGTCTGCTGTCTTTGCGGCAAGTCCACAACGGTCATTCTGCAAGCTCAAGAGCTGCCAGTACGGTCTTGCCTAAATCGGGTGAACCTTCGGAAAGCTCTACCGCTTTGTCCGTCATAGGTTCAAAGCCGTCACTTCCACCCATATTGCGGTAAGGTGTGATCTCTAGCCTTCCGTCTTTGAGGTGTACGTCTACGCATTTCGCCAACTTAGAGAATGTGCTCCAGGAAGAGACGCCAGCTGCTGACAGCAAAGAACCGACAAGATCGGCATCTCGTGCTGGTGTAGGGATTCTATTTTGGGAACGTGCGAGCGCTTCAACGACGGCCCTTTGTACGTCGCCTTCATCACTTGATCCCACAACAGAGGTCTCCTCGTCCGCAACCCAAAAACCAGCTTCAGTCTTGTGGGAAGCTGCAATGAACAACGCACCTTTGCGGCGATAAACGGTTACCAATTTGCTCATGCTGAGAACCTCAATCACGGATAGTGGATGACATTGACGGTGACCCCCTTCGTCGAACCGTATTTAATGATTTGATTAATTGTGGCCTGCTGTGCCGCTGATCCGCTATGCGGAACCACGATGTCAAGAGCGCGACCAGAAATCTGGCTTGAGCGAATTGTTGGCAATTATATACATGACAAAGCAGGCTGTTAAGGCTAGCCCCGACTGGCGTCGGGCGGTTGATAACACGCAGACAAGGGAAAGCGCGCCCCACGTATTTCCCGCACGGGGTAACTAATCCCGTGTTGAATCAGGGTGTTACATTCCGTGGGCCACCCGACCTATGCAGTCGGAACCCTTGTCGTGCGCATCAGCGCGCGCTGAGCCGGTTACCACGCAAAAGCCCTTGCGCCTCCAATCGGCTGCCTCTGGCGTATGCATCCTCAACGAATCCTTGATAACGGGTGCCGACGGCGTCAGCGAATTCTGAACTCGTCTTAAACCCTGACTTCCCAATCAATGGTCCCACGAACTCAGGTGCACTGTTTGCGGCAACACTTACGCGGTAAGCATATTTCTAATTTTCTGCAGCAATATCGCCCCAGATCTAGCGTCTCCATTTTTATACGCTCTTTCTGCGTCGCTAGACATTTTCTTTATTTCCTCAAACGCCCCCTCGTTATCGATCATTTCTTTGCAATATTCTATACCGCTATTAATCTCGACGAAACCAGATTCTAAGTTCAATCGATCATCAGGAGCAAAGCGGTCAGGCGCAAGCAACACCACAAATGCAATGGCTTCCTTCAGTTCTTTAATAGTTTTTGAATTCACATTCATTGCGAGACCCTCTAAAATACTGTTTTCGATCCACCAATTTGAGATGGCCTCACAATTGTTACTCTTCCAACACCTGAGAACGTTGTGAAGTCTTGCACTTGCGGCGTAAAAATCGACTTGCTTCCAAGTGTCAGGTCATAAATCCTATTTGTGCCGGCGACTCTTAGATCAGGAATTCGGTAACTTGTGCCCGCAGAATTATATAGACGCTGATTGACGCTTACCAGTCCGCTGTCTTCGATTCCTTCCTCTACGAGGAATCCGCGAATGTCGCGGCGAGCAAAATCGTCAACAAGCTGCCCCTTGTAGGTGTTCAAAGGGACGCCTTTCGGGGGCACCAAAGCTCCTTGTGCTTCCAAAGCTTGCACATTGGCGTAACCCCGGTCAGCTGCTGCTTGATATCGAGTAAATACGGCGTCTGATAGTTCTGAGGTCGTTCGATACCCTGACTTGCCAATTAGTGGCCCCACGAACTCAGGTGCACTCTCTGCGGCTACCAAAGCTTCTTTGGCTGCGAGGCTTTCCACAGAACCGGCCGCCCGCGCGAAACCGCCGGCCTTCGTCACCTTGGCCGCAGGAAATACGGACGTAGCCAATTCCGCCACGACAACGCCGGTAAGTTTGCCGGACCGGGCCGCCACGGCCTCAAGTCCCTGGCTTGATGTATTTTCCCAACTCGCTGTGTGATTGCCCGCGGCACGGCCGATGTCTGCCCACAAGTTGGCCTTTTCAGTGCGGAGGTTATCCGCATATTCAAGCCCCCTGCCAGCAAGCCCCCTCATCGACTCGACCATGGGGCCAGCGTTTGGAAGGCCCGGTGCAACTTTCACACCCATTGTCTCGGCGGCGTAAACTGACCAGCCAACGGGATTACTGTTGTAAAACAGGTTACCGGTCTCTTTGACCATGCCGCCAAGAGCCCCCATCGCGCTGTTCCTCGCTTCGGCGATAAAGGTCCCGGCCGCGTGAACACCGGCCGCAGCCCGTTCATGCCCCCATCCCTCAAGCAGCTCTGATGCACGATAAGAAACCAGCGTTTCCGGTGAATAGTACGACGCCTTCTTCACAAAACTCGCCAAGCCGCTCTCAAAGGCGCGGTACTGCTTCGAGATCCATCCCAAAAATGACGGCTTCGGAGCAGTGATTATAACCGCATCGCCCTCTACTGACGCGAAACCCTCGCCTGATCTCTCAAGGGTGAAGTTCATGGCCGAACTGGTGGTCGTAGGCTGCCAACCCGGCTTGCCGTCAAAGCCAAGAATATTGCCGATCATGCTGACAGCGTTTTTTGCCCCGTTGACTAACCGGTCCAGGAAATCCCAGCGTCCTGTTGATGAACCAGCCCCGACCTTGTCCTTACCCGCTCCGCCGAAAAGCGCCTCATTGCCACTACCTCCCATTAGAGTGTCGTCCATACCATCGACACTAGCAGCGGCCTCTACTTCGTCTATCGAAGCTCCTCCGTTCTGCATCGCCCCCACGATCGCGCCGCCGATCATATTGCCGATGGTCGAGGTGATGGCGTCCGACAGGCTTTCGCGCACGCTCTTGCCGAAGCTCTGGCCGGTTAACAGGCTCTTGGTCGCCGCACTGGCCAGCATCGAAGCCGTGCCGGTCAGGACCCGGGTGCCGACAGGCCCCACGCCCTGAAGCGATTTTATGCCGCCAAGCCCATAGGAGATACCACCTGTTATTCCGGCAACCGCCAACCCTGCCCAGTCGAACTTTTCCTGCAGGCCCACCGCCATGTTAACGTGTTGACGGATATTGTTAATCTGCAAGGCGTTCTTGGCGGCGTCCCAGGCATTCTCGAACCTAAGCCCCTTGCTGATCAGCCCTGCCCCGCCGGCAATACCGCCGGTAATGGCGCTGGCCGCCAGTTCGCTCCAGTTGAAAGTCTTCTGGTTGCCGACGGCCATTCGCGTGCCCTGGTAGGCTACGTCCGCGCTCCCCATGACCAAGGCGCCCGCCAGGACCTTCTCACCCACACTCATCCCTGCTTTAGGACCGGCGTAGGAGGTGACGACCGCCGCGACCACGACCGCGACAATGACCGCGATGATGTCGCCAACGACGCCGCAGCCCTGCTTGCGCACCGGAGGCTGGGGCTCCGGCGGACGGGTCGGCGTCGTATTGCCCATCGCATCTAGCGCATTGTACGGCTTGAACACGCCGGACGCATTGTGCATGTTGGCGATCTTGCCCGGGATGCTCAGGCTCTGCCCCGCCACCAGCGTGCCGCCGCTGCTCAGGCCATTGGCCTCGGCCACCAGGAACCACAGCGACGCATCCCCCCAGACAGTCTGCGCCACCGACTGTAGCGTATCCCCCGCCATCACCGTATAGGTCGACCCCGTCTGTGCCACCGTCGCCGTGTTCAGCGGCTGGTAGACCTCGAAGTTGCCGTACGCACCGCCCAGTGTCGGGGTCGAGGTGTAGTTGGTCGTGCTGGGCAGCATGGCACTGCTGCGGTTGGCCGCCAGGGCCTGCGCATAGTCGGTCTGGCTGGCCAGCTTGTCGTTGCCGACATCGCCCACCCCGTGGCCTTCCAGGTAGAAGAAGTTGCGGTAAGCCCCCTTCTGGCCATTGCTCGTTTCCTTGCGCGACAAGACCTGACCGAAGCTGTCGGTCTGGTAGGTCACCACACGCCCCACGCCACTGTCGTTCACCTGGCTCAGATTGCCGTTGGCGTCGTAAGCATAGCTGGCCTGGCCCGTCGTCCCACCCGACACCGACGCCGTTTGCGCCTTCGCCTGGTTCCACCACGTGTAGGCCGTGGCGCTGGTGACCGTCGTGGTCAAGTATCCGTTCTGGTACTGCCTGTTGACCGAACCCGTCACCACGCCCTGGTCGATCCCGCCCGACAGATAGCTGTTGGTGATCTCGTTGGTGTAGCTCGTGCCGTTGTCGTTATGGATCTGGGTCGTTTCGAACGTCACCCGGCTGTCGGCGTCGTAAGTGAGCGACCGCGTCGACAACACCGTTGTGCCGTTCGCCTTGTACTCCGTATAGCCCGTCAGCCGCCCCAGAAGGTCCGTCGTGCGCTGGGCCCCCAAGATCCCGCCCGTGGTGACCGTCTGCAGATAGCCGTCGGCCGTATAGGTGTAGGTTTCGACATGGCCGTCGATGCCATGGGTGGTGCTCGTCCGGTCGCCGCGGGCATTGTAGGTGATGTCGATCCCCGTCGTCCCCTTGACGATCGCGCCGTTATCCAGCCTGCCCTTCACCAGTGTGAAGCGGTTCATGCTGTCGTACTTGTACCAGTAGTCCTCCTTCAACAGCGGCGAGCCCGTCGCGCTGTCGCTGGCCAGGTAGGTCATCGCTCCCAAGCGGTCGACATTGACATAGGCCGTCTCCACCCGGCGCCGGTTGCCATTGGCGTCGTAGGCATACTTGATGTCCGCATTGGCGTCGCGGATCTCGCTCACCCGGTTCAGCGCATCGTAGGTGATGTAGGCGTTCTGGTAGCTGCCCGCCGAACCGATGCGGTAATAGCCCTCGATGATCCGGTTGCCGTTCCGGTCATAACCGAACACCGACTTGATGCCGGTGGCCGTGTCCGTCACGCTGCCCAGCTGGCCGCTCGCGGTATAGACGTAGGTCAGGGTCTGGCCCGCCGTCGAGCTCTGCTGCGTCAACTGGCCGGCCTTGTCGTAGGTGTAGGTGAAATTGTGGTCGCCGAAATCCTTGCTGGAAACGATCTTGCCGAAGTAGTCGGTCGTGGTCGTCGCCGTCTTGCCGACAAGATTGGTTGTCGTCTGGGTCCAGGAACCGATACCGCTCTGGCCGGCTATCACCTTGCCTGTCGCTGTCCTCGCGTTCCAGGTGAAATTGTAATTTGTCGTCTGGCCGCCGAAGGTGACCGATTTGGTGACACGGCCCAGAAAATCGTAATCGGTTGTCTCGGCGCCGCCCAGGACATTGTTGGTGTGCCGGATACGCTGGCCAAATCCGTCATAGACATAGGTATCGATGAGCCGCGAGCCATCCGTCCGCGCCGCGTGTTTGCTTTCGATCAGCCGGTTGTTCTTGTCATAGGTGTTGGCTGTCACCGCGCCGATGGCGTCCGTCACGGTCAGCGCGTTGCCAAAGATGTCGTAGGTCGTGATGACGCTGCCGCCATCGGGATTGTACTGCGTCGTTACAAGCCCGGCCGTGCCGCCATAGCCCGTCCCCGCCAGCAGCACCTGCGTCATCAGGTTGCCGTTGGCATCCCTATGCCCGATCTGGCGTCCGGACTTGTCGTAGTAATATTCATCGACCGGGTTCATGAGGCTGGTGACGCCGTTTTCACCCACCACGGCGACCTGCGCGCCCGTTCGCCTGACCAGGTTGCCAAAGGCATTGTAGCCAAAAGTCGTGGTATTGCCGCGGGCGTCGGTCTGGCTGGTTACCTCACCGAACGCATTGAACGCCTGAGTGCTGTCGCTGTGGGTTACGGCGGCAGCCACATTATTCAGATTCCACAGGCTGCCGTTCGCCACCGGCGTGAACACCTGAATGGTCGAGAAGGCCGATGCCGTCGGGTTGGCGCTGCCGTCGAACGTCACCGTTCCAGTCTTCGCGTCAACGACATTGCCGTCAATATCGGTTGCGCGGTACTTCACTTCCCAGCTGCTGCCGGCGGCGGAATTGAACGGCGCCTTGGTCAGGTCGACGAAGAAGGCGCCGACAACTGGATTGTTGGCGGCGTCGCGGACCTGCGATGCCGTAACCGCCGTATAGCCGCCCGAAGAACCTGCCGGGCGCACATACATGGTGACGGCCGTTGCATTCGGTACCGCAGCCTTCAGCGCCTTGCCGACTGGCTTGGACAGAACCAGGGCGGGCTTGGTCGTATTCGGCACACATTGAACGTTGAACTGCGATGTCCCCAGCGGGATTGCCCCTGACGGCGAGTCCTGGGAAACCTCAATTGTGAAGCTAACGGTTTTGGGGGTGAAGTTCCCGCCTTGTTGCGGTTGGGGGCCGTTCCAGAACGACATCGAATAGGTGCCGCTCGTCGTCGAACCGGCCGGGATTGTGGTCTCAAAGACTTGAACCGGCGAATCATTTGCCGTGATCTTGATACGGACGACGCCAGAACCGTTAGTCGTCGTCAGTTCCGCGCTGTTGAATGAGACCTTCGTCTGTACCGTCGTATAGTTCGCGGGATCGGTTGATGGCCCCAACGGGCCGCCGACCGAGCTGTATTCGACCTTCATCCAGCCGCTGGTATCGACGACGACATTGCCGCCGCTGGCGACGGTGCCGTCGAGATTGACGCTGACGGGCCGTCTGACGTCGATCAGTTCGTTGCGTTTGTTATA
>NZ_JAGGMI010000006.1 GCF_017875235.1 Asticcacaulis solisilvae
GGCGTGCCGCCGATGTCCGGGAAGGCTGCATACCTTCCCGGACACCATCGCTTCAGTACAACTCAGCGACCTTGTCCAGATACAAGGGGGACCGCGCCCGAAGGGCGTGGTGGTGGGGTTTCTTACTTACCCTACAAACACTGATACAGCGCGTCGATCAGCTTCACAGCGCGCGGGTCGCCGATCAGGTAGGATGATTGGCGGTTCATGACATAGGCGGCCGACAGCTTGCGGTCGGGATCGGCCATGACGCACGACCCGCCCCATCCGGAATGGCCGAGCGCCCGGTCGTTCGGACCATAGATATGGATGCCGCGATTGCGCAGGAAACCCGCGCCCCAGCTCAGGCGGAAGGGCAGGACGCGGTCCTGGCCGTAGACGCGTTCCCGCGTCGCGCTGCCCAGCGTATTGACCGACAGGATGCGGTCGCCACCCATGGAACCACCGTTGGCGATGATACCCAAGAACCGCGCCAGGGCCAGGGCCGTGCCGTGGGTATTGGCCGACGGAATCTCCATGCGGCGCCAGTCGTCGGATCCACGCCCGCCGGGCGCCGAGCCCTTGTCGAGGAAGGCCGCTTGCTTGATCTTGTCGATCGCGCCCAAATCAGGCGGGGACGACGGCTTTTGCAGGGCGGCGATGCGCGGCGCCTCGCTGTCCGGCGTGCCGATCATCAGGTCGATGCCATACTTCATCGCAAAATCATCGCGCAGGGCAGTACCGAGCGAACGGCCGTCGACGCGCTTGTGCAGCTCATTGATCAGATAACCGCCGGTGACCGGATGATAGCCCGAGCCCTGGCCCGGCGACCACAGCGGCTCCTGCGCACACAAAGCATCGAGCGTCGCCTGGACGTCGAACCAGATCGACGGGTCCTTGGCCGGCACGAAGCCAGGCAGGCCGCCCTGGTGCGAGATCAACTGGCCGACCGTGATGCGCGACTTGCCCGCTTGGCCGAATTCCGGCCAGTAGTGGGCGACCGGCGTCTCATAATCGAGCTTTCCCTTTTCGACCAGGCGAGCCACCAGCGTCGCCATGACGGCCTTGCCGGTCGAGAAGACCGGCGTCAATGTCTTGTCGTCAAAGGGCTTTGAACCTTCGCGGTCCGCCGATCCGGCCCAGATGTCGAGGACGGTCTCACCACCGACCACCACTGAGAAGCGCGCGCCGCGCTCGGTCAAGCCGTTCGGACCATTGCTGAAATTCTCGGCGAACGCATCCTTGACGCGCGCAAACTTCTCCGGACAAACGCCGCCGATCTCAGCCATGATCCAACCTTTAGGGTAATGTTGCTTCCTCTTTATCGCGCGGGAAGAGTCTCTTCAATCGCCGTTTCGCGCATGCACATTCGGTTGTTGCAATCCTATCGCAATTCGCGCTATGTTACCGCTACCAATAATGCCACATGCCTTGCGAGGCCGTATCCAGCGCCTCACCGTTCCTCCGGCTGGAGCGGCCTCGCGGGCGACTACTGGCCGTCCATCGCATCGCGCAGCCATTGGGCATAGTCTTCTGACGCCCACACCATCGGCACGGCCATGATTTCTGGCACATCGTAGCCATGGTGCCGCTTCACTACTGCTTCCAGTGCCGGCAGCTTTACCTTCAGCGTCTTGATCGTCAGCATGATCTCATGGGAGGTTTCAACCTCGCCCTGCCAGCGATAGGTGCTCGTGATCGCATGGCTTTGCACGCAGGCTGCCAATCGCTGTTCGACCAGCAGGCGCGCCAGGTTATTCGCTTCATCTTCCGATCCGCAAGCGACGGAAACCGCGACCATGTCCGTATCTGTCATAGGTTTAATGTAAGCGTAATTGACTTTGATTTGCAAACCGGCTGACTGAAGGCCTTAAAGCCTCGCATTTCCTAATGCCGAACCGGCGGCCACTTCGGCGGGAAATGCTTAACATGGGAGAGACCACAATGACCCTGGTTCGGCGTACTGTTTTATCGGCAATGATCGGCATGAGTCTGATGGCCTGTGCACCCGCAATCGCTAAGGACAAGGCCTTGCAGGACGCGGTCGCCGGCGCCTGGCGCGCGCCCGAGAACAAGGCGCGCGACAGCCAGCGCCACCCTGTCGAGGCCCTGACCTTCTGGGGCCTGAAGCCCGGCATGACGATCATCGAGGTCAATCCCGGTGCGCGCGGCTGGTGGACGGAAATCCTGGCGCCCTACGCGAAGGCGACGGGCGGCACCTATGCGGCTGCCATGCCGAATACTCAGGATGCAAACTTCTGGAAGGAAGTCGCCGACAAGTCGATCTTCGGCGAGGTCAAGGCCTATACCCTGAAGGGCGATGACTTCGCCTCGCTGCCGGCCAGTTCGGCCGACATGGTCCTGGTGGCGCGAGCCTTCCACGGCTGGGCGCGCCAGGGCGACACGACCGACAACTTCATGGGCGCGTTCTATAAGGCGCTGAAGCCCGGCGGCATCCTGGCCGTCGAACAGCACCGCGCGCCGGAAGGCTCCGACCCCAAGGCGGGCAACGGGTATGTGCCGGAATCCTACGTCATCGAAGCGGCGAAAAAGGCCGGCTTCGTGCTGGACGGCAAGTCGGAAATCAACGCCAATCCCAAGGACACGCGCGATCATCCGTTCGGCGTCTGGACCCTGCGGCCAATCCGCCAGAGCAGCAATGACACCAAGACCCTGACCGAAGCAGAGCGCGCCAAGTTCGATGCCATCGGCGAGTCAGACCGCATGACGCTGCGCTTCAAGAAGCCGAACTGATTCCTTCTCCCTGGCCTCGCCGGCAGGCAATACGGGAAGAAGGTGGCCCGCAGGACCGGATGAGGGGCAAAAACTCTGTCCGCACAAACGACGTCTGTCATAGCCCCTCACCCAACCCTCTCCCCGGAAGCGGGGAGAGGGAATTACCCTTGACGACTTCTTCGCAAGAACATAACATGAACATGTTATGAAAAAGAGTATCAAGGAGCGGCTGGCGATCCTGTCCGACGCCGCCAAGTACGACGCCAGTTGCGCGTCTTCAGGGACCACCAAGCGCGATTCCAGCACGGGCGGCATCGGCTCGACCGAAGGCTCCGGCATCTGCCACGCCTACGCGCCCGATGGACGGTGCATATCGCTGCTCAAGATCCTGATGACCAATTTCTGCATCTACGACTGCGCTTATTGCATCAACCGATCGTCCAGCAATGTCGAACGTGCGCGTTTCACGCCTGAGGAGGTGGTGTGGCTGACGCTCGAATTTTACCGCCGTAACTATATCGAAGGCTTGTTCCTGTCATCGGGCATCATCCGCAATTCCGATTACACCATGGAGCAGATGGTCAGGATCGCCCGTGACCTGCGCGTGACGCATGTCTTCCGCGGCTATATCCACCTCAAGACCATCCCCGAAGCCTCCGCCGCCCTAATCGAAGAGGCCGGGCTCTATGCCGACCGCCTGTCGATCAATATCGAGCTGCCGACCGACGCCGGAGTCGAGGCCTTTGCGCCGCAGAAACACCCGGCCAATATCCGCCGTTCCATGGGCGAACTAAAAGACCAGATTGACGCCGCGTCGGAGCCGACCTTTCGCAAACGGCGCAAGGCCTTTGTTCCCGCCGGCCAGAGCACCCAGATGATCATAGGCGCTGACCAGGCCAGCGATGCGACCATCCTCGGTACCAGCGCCAATCTCTACGGCAGCTATGCCCTGCGCCGCGTCTACTATTCGGCGTTTAGCCCCATTCCCGATGCGTCAAAACATCTGCCGCTGATCAAGCCGCCCCTGATGCGCGAACATCGTCTCTACCAGGCGGATTGGCTCTATCGTTTCTATGGCTTCGGCATCGGTGAGATTACCGCCGCGCGGCCAGACGGCATGCTCGACCTGGCCATAGATCCGAAACTGTCGTGGGCCCTGGCCAATCGCGACCGCTTCCCGGTCGATATCAATAAGGCCGATCGCGAAATGCTGCTGCGCGTGCCGGGTTTCGGCGTCAAGACGGTCGACGCCATCCTGGCTGGCCGCGCCCACAAACGGCTAGGCCTTGATGACCTGAAACGGCTGAAGGTGTCGGTCAAGAAGGTCCAGCCCTTTGTCACCGCACACGCCTGGACACCGGTCAAGCTGATCGACCGCAGCGACTTGCGCGAGATGATGATGCCGAAGCCGCAGCAACTGGAACTGTTATGAGAGTGAACTTATGCGGCCGGGGTGACTTCACCGAGTGGCGCGATGCCGCCCGCTATTTACTACAACAAGGGTGCGCTCCCCGTGATGCGGAGTGGGGTTTAGATCGTGTCGAAGATTTATTTTCTTCGCCCTCCCCATTCATGGGGAGGGGGGACCGCGTAGCGGTGGGCGGGGCAAGCATAGTCACCGTACCCCCCGCCTTTATCGATCTGGCCGAGCAGCTTATCTGCCACAGTGACCCTGCTCGCTTTGCCCTCGCCTATCGCCTGCTATGGCGGCTGCAAACGGAAAAAGCTCTGCTGGAAATCCCGTCCGATCCCGACGTCTCTCGCGCCCGCATGATGGTCAAATCCGTCCATCGCGACGAACACAAGATGACAGCCTTTGTCCGCTTCAAGGAGGTGCCATCCAATACTCCGCGTCGCGCCTTTGTCGCCTGGTTCGAACCCGACCATCATATTGTCCACCGCACAGCACCTTTCTTCCAGAGGCGCTTCGGCGACATGGACTGGGCGATCGCTACACCCAAGGGCACGGCGTCGTGGGATGGCGAAAGCCTATGCACAGATGACGAACCTGCTGCCCGTCCGGACCTGAACGATGAGACGGACGAGTTGTGGCGGACCTATTTCGCCAATATCTTCAACCCGGCGCGCCTGAAGGTAAAATCGATGCAGGCCCATATGCCCAAGAAGTACTGGAAGAACCTGCCCGAAGCCGGGTTGATCCCCGACATGATCAGCGGCGCCGAAAGCCGCGTGCGCGAAATGGCCGACCGAATGGCCAGCGACACCCTGCCAAAATTTCATCAGCGCCTGCACGGCAAGTCGCTATCGTAATTTTACAGCGGATCGGGCGATGGATGGTCCAACGGGGGCTTTAGATTCCAGGAGCTTCATCATGGGCGTATTCAGCTCGATCAAGGACTTTCTTTTCGGCAAGAAGTTCATCACCGTCGGCAAGTCCGGCACGGCTCAGGCGGCACCCGCCACCGCCGCGCCTCGGCCCGCGACACCCGCCGCGCAGGCTCAGCCCACACCATCGGTCCAGGCCACCAACCCCGCGGCCGCGCAGGTCGGCCTTCAGGAACGCGTCGATATCGAAGCCATCCTCGACCAGGAAGCGCGCGAAGCCGGCCAGACACTTCACTGGCGTCAGTCCATCGTCGACCTGATGAAGCTGTGCGGCATCGATTCCAGCCTGCAGAACCGGAAGGAGCTGGCGCAGGAACTCGGCTACACCGGCGATATGAACGACTCGGCCTCGATGAATATATGGCTGCACAAGGCGGTTATGCGCGAGCTGGAAAAATCCGGCGGCCAGGTGCCGGCCAATCTCAAGGACTGAACCCAAAGGAGCGCAATATGGCGACCTTCTACGCCACTATCTTCGAGGCCATCGAGGACTTCGTCTTCAGCCATCGCGACGAGGCGCCGACGCTGGATCAGGAAACGCCACCGCCCGTCATCGAGCCGGCAGCGCTCGAGCCCGCCGGCACCATGGCGGCGCCCCTGGGCGCGCCGCCGCTGGTGCCGCTCATGGACCGTGTAGATGTCGAAGCCGTCCTCGACTACGCGAATGCGATGGAAGGCCGCGACCTGAACTGGCGGACGTCGATCGATGACCTGCTCAGCCTGTGCGGGGTAGAAACTTCATCGGAAAACCGCGAAGCCCTGGCGACCGAACTGGGCATGGCCAGCAACGCCAGCGATGCCACCCTGCTTCGGGCGACCATGCGTGAACTCGAAGACCGGGGTGGCGATATCCCGGCGGATTTCAAATAGAAATCCCTTCTCCCCGTTTACGGGGAGAAGGTGGCCCGAAGGGTCGGATGAGGGGCAGAAACACTTTCCGCGCACGCCACACTGGTAGTAGCCCCTCACCCTAACCCTCTCCCCGCAAGCAGGGAGAGGGGACTTTTTTAGTACCGATAGTGTTCCGGCTTGAATGGGCCTTCGACCGGCACGCCGATATAGTCGGCCTGTTCGGCGTTCAGCGTCGTCAGCTTGGCGCCGAGCTTTTCGAGGTGCAGCAGGGCGACCTTTTCGTCGAGGCGCTTGGGCAGGGTGTAGACCTTGTTCTCGTAGGACTTGCCGTTGGTCCACAGCTCGATCTGGGCCAGGGTCTGGTTGGTGAAGCTGGCCGACATGACGAAGCTGGGGTGACCCGTGGCATTGCCCAGGTTGACCAGGCGGCCTTCCGACAGGACGATGATCTTCTTGCCGTCGGCGAATTCGACGTGGTGGACCTGCGGCTTGATCTCGTCCCACTTGAGGTTACGCAAGGCTGCGATCTGGATTTCGGAATCGAAGTGGCCGATGTTGCAGACGATGGCGTTGTGCTTCATCTCGCGCATGTGTTCCAGGCGCAGCACGTCCTTGTTGCCTGTGGCGGTGACGAAGATATCGCCGTAAGCCGCGACTTCCTCGACCGTGCGGACTTCATAGCCTTCCATAGCGGCCTGAAGGGCGCAGATCGGATCGATTTCGGTGACGATGACGCGGGCGCCGCCGTTGCGAAGCGAGGCAGCAGAGCCCTTGCCGACGTCGCCGTAACCGAGGACGACCGCGACCTTGCCGGCCAGCATGACGTCGGTGGCGCGGCGGATGGCGTCGACCAGCGACTCACGGCAGCCATAAAGGTTGTCGAATTTCGACTTGGTCACGCTGTCGTTGACGTTGATCGCCGGGAAGGGCAGATCACCCTTCTGCGCCATGGCGTAGAGGCGGTGCACGCCGGTCGTCGTTTCTTCCGACACACCCTTGATGGCGTCGCGGATGGCCGAATAGAAGCCCGGCTTTTCCTTGAGGTAGCGCTTCATGACGGTATAGAGCGCTTCTTCTTCCTCATTGGTCGGGTTGTTGAGGATCGACGGGTCCTTTTCGGCCTTGGGGCCAAGCACGCACAGAAGCGTCGCGTCACCGCCGTCGTCGAGGATCAGGTTCGGATAGCCGCCGTCGTGCCATTCGAAGATCTTGTGGGCATAGTCCCAGTACTCTTCCAGGGTTTCGCCCTTGATGGCGAAAACCGGCGTGCCGCGTTCGGCGATGGCCGCAGCGGCGTGATCCTGGGTCGAGAAGATGTTGCACGACGCCCAGCGCACCTCGGCGCCCAAGGCTTGCAGCGTTTCGATCAGCACGCCCGTCTGGATGGTCATGTGCAGCGAACCGGCGATGCGCGCGCCCTTCAGCGGCTGGTCCTTGCCGAACTCGGCGCGGGTCGCCATCAGGCCCGGCATTTCGCCCTCGGCGATATCCAGCTCCTTGCGGCCCCAAGGCGCAAGGCTGAGGTCTTTCACAATGAAGTCTTGGTCTTTGGCAGGCATGGGTTCGGTTCCGCGCAATTGGATTTGCGCCGTTATAGCCGCTGGTCGTTACCAATGCAATAAAGATATAAAGATATCTTTATATGATTACACTTCGTCTTTGCCTGACAGCAGGATGCACAGCAGGGTGATCGAGGCCGCCGCCAGCAGGTAGTAGCCAACGTGCGAGGCGCCGTAATTGCTGTAGAGCCAGGTCGCCGCATATGGCGCCAGCGAGGCGCCAAAAATGCCGGCGAAGTTGAAGGTCAGGCTTGAGCCGGTATAGCGCACCTCGGTCGGAAACGGCGCCGCCAGCGCCGTCCCGATCAGGCCGTAGGTCAGCCCCATCAGCGCCATGGCCAGGGCTGAAAAGACGAAGATGGCGCTATCCGAACCGCCCAGCAGGACCGGCAGGCTGAAAGAAAACAGGCCGATCAAAACCGTTGTTGCGATCAGCACTTCGCGCCGGCCGAACTTTTCGGCCAGCTTGGCGGAAATCGGGATGAACAGGCCAAACGCCACCGAACCCAGGATCTGGATTTCCAGCGCTTCCAGGAAGGGAATATGGCGGGTCTTGACGTTGAACGACAGGAGCCAGGCGCTGCCGATGTAGAAGAGCACGAAGGTCACCAGGCCGACAAAGCTGCCGAGCAGCAGGCTGCGCTTATGCTTGGCGAAGATGCGCGTCAGCGGCACCTTGACGCGCTCTTCCTTCTCCTTGGCAGCCTGGAATTCCGGGGTTTCGGTGATCGAGAACCGCACCCACAGGCCAACCAGGATCAGAACGATCGAGGCAATGAAGGGTACACGCCAGCCCCAGCTCAGAAAATCTTCCTGCGAGATGTTCTGCAGCAGGACCCAGAAGGCGCCCGATGACAGGAGCAGGCCTATCGGCGCGCCCAGTTGCGGGAACATGCCGTACCACGACCGCTTGCCCGGAGGCGCATTTTCGGTCGCCAGCAGGACCGCCCCGCCCCACTCACCGCCAAGCCCCAGCCCCTGGCCAAAGCGGCACAGCGCCAGCAGCGCAGGCGCCGCGACACCGATCTGGGCGTAGGACGGCAGAAGACCGATGACAACGGTCGAAATCCCCATGGTCAGGAGCGCGGCGACCAGCGTGGCTTTCCGCCCGATGACGTCGCCAAAATGACCGAACACCATGGCGCCGATCGGCCGGGCAAAAAAGGCGATCGAGAAGGTCGCGAACGACTGAAGCAGCGCCGAGGTCGGATCGCTGGCCGGGAAGAAGAGCGTCGGGAAGACCAGCACGGCCGCCGTGGCATAGACGTAAAAATCGAAGAATTCGATCGTCGTGCCGATCAGGCTGGCCAGCAGCACCTTGAACGGCGAATTGAGCGGCTTGGTAGTGGCGGCGGTCATGCGAAGTTTCGATCCCCTGATTATTTCATGCGCATTAGAACACTCCGCGCCATTTGACCATAGCCACCAATCCCGGCTAAGGCTCAGGCAACGAAGCGGAGTTGCAAAAAATGGCCGATACATCCCAGACCTTTGCCACGATCCGGCACGACTGGACCAAGGCCGAGATCGCCGCCCTGTTCGATCTGCCATTCATGGAGCTGGTCTTCCGCGCCGCCACCGTGCACCGTCAGTCCTTCGATCCCAGCGAAGTGCAATTGTCGCAGCTGCTGTCGGTCAAGACCGGCGGCTGCGCCGAAAACTGCGGCTACTGTTCGCAGTCGGCGCACTTCGATACGGGCCTGAAAGCCTCCAGGCTGATGCCGGTCGATCAGGTCCTGGCCGCCGCCCAGGCCGCCAAGAACGGTGGCGCGCAGCGCTTCTGCATGGGCGCGGCGTGGCGCGAGCTTAAGGACCGCGACCTGCCGGCGCTGGCCGGGATGATCAGCGGCGTCAAGGCCATGGGACTGGAAACTTGCGCGACGCTGGGCATGCTGCGCCCGGATCAGGCAACGGCTTTGAAGGACGCCGGGCTCGACTATTACAACCATAACCTCGACACTTCGCCGGAATACTACGAAAAGGTCGTCACCACGCGGACCTATGCCGAGCGGCTTGATACGCTCCAGGCGGTGGCGGACGCCGGCATGAAGACCTGCTGCGGCGGCATTGTCGGCATGGGCGAGGCGCGCGAGGACCGGGTGTCGTTCCTGCACCAGCTGGCGATCCTGCCGAACCATCCCGACAGCTTGCCGATCAACAACCTGGTCGCGGTCGCCGGCACGCCGCTGGGCGAGCAGGCGGCGCGCGAGGGCGGCATTTCCGGCATCGAATTCGTCCGCACGGTCGCCGTGGCGCGCATCGTCTGCCCGAAGGCCATGGTCCGCTTAAGCGCCGGCCGCAACGAAATGAGCGAAGAGCTTCAGGCCCTGTGCTTTATGTCGGGCGCCAATTCGATCTTCGTCGGCAATCAGCTGCTGACCACGCCCAACCCCGAACGCGGCAGCGACGCCCACCTGTTCCAGGCGCTGGATCTGCGGCCGATGTCATGACACGCAGCATAGACGACCGCGTAGCAAAGCACATTGCTTCGAACCAAAGTCTGAAGCTAAGTTGCGGGCTTTGAAAGCGGCTCTGAAGAAGCGCGACATGTCCTGGCGTATCCGCGACTTCGACAAAGCGGCATGTCTACCCGAAATGCGCCAAACATCGCTCTGATCAAAAATTCATACGGCGCCGATAGCGGCAATGGCCAAGCTGTGCTAGGTATCGCCATGAACAAACCCACAAAATTGAACGATACCCAACCGGCCGCGCCATTGACCGCCGCCGAAGCTGTCGACCAGCTCAAGCAAATCTATGACCGTTCGGTCGCCGCACTGCAGGAAGACCTGCAGGCCTATCTGACCCACCGCGTCAAACCCGCCCGTGCCATGCGCGATGCCGGCCGTTACTGCTATCCGAAACTGACCGTGGTCTGGAAAGGCGTGCACGACGCCGAAGATGACATCATCGCCGCCGCCCATCGCCACCCCCAGGTCAACCGCGCCTTCGCCCGCTTTTCGCGGCCCGGCAGCTATATGTCGTCGGTCACGCGGCCGGACCTGTTCGGCGCCTATATCGAGGAACAGCTGGGCCTGATGATCGCCGACTACGGCGCCGAAGTCACCGTCGGCCTGTCGGACCAGGAAATCCCCTACCCGTACGTGCTCGATGGCGCGGGCCTGGATCTCAACGCCGTGTCGGCCTTCGACCTGGCGCGGCACTTCCCGGCGACCGAACTGGCGCTGATCGGCAATGAGGTCGCCGACGGCCTGGAGGTCATGGACGACGACGGCAACCGGCCACTGGCCCTGTTCGACGGCCTGCGCACCGACTTCTCGCTGGCGCGCCTCAGGCACTATACGGGCACGCCAGCCGAGCACACCCAGAGCTACATCCTGATGACGAACTATAATCGCTACGTCGATGTCTTCGTCACCTACGCGCTGGAACAGCTGAAGAAGCCCGACAGCCCCTATACGGCCTTGTCGTGCTGCGGCAACTTCCTGGTCACCAAGGACACGCCGAACCCGGAAGAGCTGATCGCCAACTCGACCTGGCGTAAGCACCAGATGCCGGCCTACCACCTGCTCGGTAAGGACCGTCAGGGCATCACCCTGGTCAATATCGGCGTCGGCCCGTCCAACGCCAAGAACATCACCGACCACCTGGCGGTCATGCGTCCGCACGCCTGGCTGATGATCGGCCACTGCGGGGGCCTGCGCCCGTCACAAAGCATCGGCGACTATGTGCTGGCCCACGCCTACCTGCGCGACGATCATGTGCTCGACGACGTGCTGCCGCGCGAAATCCCCATCCCCGCCATCGCCGAAGTCCAGCAGGCCCTGCACCAGGCCGCCGTACGCATCACCGGCGAAGATGGCGACGGACTGAAGAAGCGCCTGCGCACCGGCACGGTCGTCACCACCGACGACCGCAACTGGGAACTGCGCTACTCCGCAAGCAGCTTGCGCTTTTCGTTATCGCGCGCCGTCGCCATCGACATGGAAAGCGCCACGCTGGCTGCCCAGGGCTATCGCTTCCGCGTGCCTTACGGCACGCTTTTGTGCGTTTCGGACAAACCTTTGCACGGTGAACTGAAGCTGCCGGGCCAGGCCAACCTGTTCTATGAGCGCGCTATTCGCGAGCATATCGACATCGGCATCGAGACCGTAGGAATCCTGCGCGACTTCGGCGCCCGGCTGCATTCGCGCAAACTCAGGGCCTTCGAGGAACCGCCTTTCCGGTAATAGTCATAAAAAAAGGAGCGGTTTGCGCTTGGCAAGCCGCTCCGATAGGATCAATGGACCTCCATCCATAGGTTTCGCGGCGACATTTTCACGCTCGGCTGATAGTGAAAACCGTGCCTAATTCCTGATCCCATTTTGCGCCCGCAAGCGTTTGCAATCGAATCAAGTTGCTGTGAATGTTGCCCTTTTCGGCTCACATACCGTTTATCAGTACGTGTTCCATAGTTACGGACCTGGCCGGTCCACGCCTGGCGTCCTGGTACGAGCACACCGGGGCGGCAGCACTTTTTTCCGACGGCGGCCCGCAGGGACGCTACAGCTACCTGATGGCGGAACCGGTTGCTGAAGCCGTTCTCGCCTACGATGACACCACCGACGCCGCGGACATGCTGCGCGCCGCCACGGCCTTTGTGCGGCCGGAAGATCCCCCGCCCGGCCTGCCGCCGTTCACGGGCGGGCTGCTGGGTCTGGCGGCCTTCGAACTGGGACCACGACTGGAGCGCATGCCGCGGCGGCCGTTCCGTATCGAAGGGCGCGGCGCGTGGCCCGAACTGGTCTTAAGGCTTTATCCCGGGGTCATCAGTTTTGATCATGCGACGGGTCTGTGCCTGGCGATCGGCCGGGGACGCACCCAGGCCGAAGCCCAGGCCGCGCGTGACCGCCTGATCACACTCTATGACGAAACCTCTTCCAGACCGGTGCAGCGAGCACCACTGACCGACGCCCCCCTGCGTCTTGAAACGCCGGACGGCGTACACGAAGACAAGGTCGCCGCCCTTGTCCGGCAAATCCACGCCGGCGACCTGTTCCAGGCCAATCTGGCGCGCGGCTGGAGCGGACGGTTGCGTGACGAGGTCTCACCGGGCGATGTCGCGGCGGCCCTGCATGCCCATGGGGCCGCACCATTTGGCGCCTTCGTGAAGATGGGCGAACGTGCCATCGTGTCGAACAGTCCGGAGCGCTTCATTCGCCTCGATGCCGATGGACGGCTGGAGACGCGGCCAATCAAGGGAACGCGTCCGCGCGGACAAACCACCGCCGAGGATATAGCCCTTGCCGCCGACCTCCAGGCCAGCGCCAAAGACCGCGCCGAAAACCTGATGATCGTCGACCTGATGCGCCACGACCTGTCCAAGGTCTCCGAAACCGGCAGCGTCGCCGTGCCGGCACTGAACGCGCTTGAGACCTACGCCAATGTCCACCACCTGGTCTCGACCGTCACGACCCGGCTGGCGCGGGGAAGGACGGCGGCCGACGTCCTGGCGGCGACCCTGCCGGCGGGCTCGATCTCAGGCGCGCCCAAGGTCCAGGCCATGAAGGTCATTCACGAGATGGAAGCAGCGCGCGGGCCCTATTGCGGCGCGCTGTTCACGGTCGATGCCGGTGGGGCCATGGATTCCAGCGTGTTGATACGCACCCTCGCCTTCGAACGCGATGAAGCCGGGCGGTGGCACGTCCGGGCCGCAGCCGGCGGCGGCATCGTCGCGGACAGCGATCCGAAAGCCGAGCGCATCGAGACCGAAACCAAGCTGTCTCTTATCCGGCGGGTGCTGGAAGGCTCTTGATCACGACGCCTTGCGGACAATGGCCGTGCCATTGCGCGGATGGTGGTAGAAGGTGTCCTTGAAGGTGGTCTCGCCCGGCAGGAACTTGCCGATCGGCGAGGTATAGTCGTATTCGACTTCCGTCAGCACCAGGCTTTCTCCCGCGGCGATCTGGTCCGTCGTAATGGTCGTGATGACCTTGCCGTCGACATATTCCGCGATATTATGCCCGTCACTCCAGACGACACGGGCCACCTTGTCCGTTCCCATGGTCACGCAGGACAAGCGCACCTTGAGATCGCTGCCGGCGGTAAAAGGCTGGAGCATGCTGGTGCCGATCGCCCACAGGTCTGTGATATTGGCGTCGGTCAGGGCTTCCGACTGCGCGGCCAGGTCGCCGAC
This sequence comes from Asticcacaulis solisilvae, assembly GCF_017875235.1. Lineage (GTDB taxonomy): Bacteria > Pseudomonadota > Alphaproteobacteria > Caulobacterales > Caulobacteraceae > Asticcacaulis > Asticcacaulis solisilvae_A. Next base: position 13,609 of record NZ_JAGGMI010000006.1, read on the forward strand.
GGTGGCGGCCAGGTGCGACGTGCGCCGCCCCGCCATCATGCCGAGGGTGAGCTCGGCCAGGGCCAGATAGGTCATGATCAGGATGGGCGCGATCAGGGCGAATTCGACGGCGGACACACCGCGGCGATCCTTCATGAAGCCGCGAAGGCGGACACAATCGGCGAGACGGTTGAGAATACCCATTAGAACGGCTCGTTTCTGAAGACGACCTTGGTTGTGATCACCGCATTCTTGTTGCTGAGCGTCGTCATGCCCGCCTGCAGGAAGGGCGTGAACATCGGCCACTCGTAATAGGCGCGCACCATCTGGATCTTGCTGCCCTTGCCGATGACATAGGCGAAATTGGCCGAATCGAACTGGCCATTCTTGATCAGGTCGGTCTTCGGCACCTGGGCGAAGCTGTCATAGGTCTGGACGTCGACCTGAAGACTGCCGGCGCAAGATCCCGACAGCCATGACATGTTGGCGCAGATCTTCTGGCGGAAACTGGCGGCGGTCGAGTTCGACTGGGTCAGGATGCCGGTGCGGATCTGGCGCGCGGCCAGGTCGGTGGCGTTGTCCAGGGTGACGGACAAAAGCACGATCAAAGCCAGCTCAAGGCAGCAGAAGATCATGAAGATAAGCGGGAAGGCGATCAGGGCGAATTCAACCGCCGCGGAGCCACGCCGGTCGAACGATCCCTTACGAAGCTCTGCAATCCACCGCAGCGTACGTGTTTTCGCCGGCATGTCCGGACCTGATCCCCTGTTGTATAGGCAGGATCAACTTACAGCACCGGGGTCAATAGTCCGTTAAACCGTCGTCAAGTTTTTTTAAGGCGCCGTGACGGGCGCCGCCACGGCGGCCCCGGCTGAGGAGGTATTGCCGTCATTCATGTCTTCGGCGATGCAGACATTGGTGCACACCATCAGGCTGGGCTTCAGCCCCTTATAGACGGTAATGGCGCCCTGGCGCACGGCAGTGACGGACACCTCGCCGTCGAACAAGGCGCGGCCGTCGCGCCCCGTGATCGTCACCGAGCTGTTGCCGAAACCCTTGCCGAGGATATAAACCGTACGCGAGTCGACGACGTTGACGTCAGCGATCTCGGGATTGCCGACAATGACCGACGATGCCGGCGCATTCAGCGCCACACGCACCGTATGATTTTTCTCGACCACAAGCCGCTGACCGGCGTTGGCCGCCGAAGCCGTGAAACCCGCCACCGCCATCAGCGCGGTCATCAGGATATGTCTTCCATTCCGGATCATGACAGAACTCGTTTTTCATTGCCGACAGGCGCGCACGGCGCTGTTTCCGCTCCATACTGACCGCACAGGCGTGAGGAGCGCGTTAGGAAACACGGTAAACAGCAAATCTTTAAAATTGCTAAATGCAATATTAATGAAAAAATTTCCTATTTATTTCAATTGTCACCAATATTAACTGCCATTAACCTTAATTCAAATTAACAGTAAATACGAATTTACCAAAGAATATTTTTGCGGAAATCTGATTATTTACTTCACTTTAATCATGGTTGTTTAGAGTGGTCTCGTGTTCGGGAGCAAATGAGCCGTCAAGCCGGTCCAACCCGATGCAAAATACGGCTCACTTGCCAACCCAATTGTAATAGTCTTTCTCAGGAGACCACCATGACCAAGTTCTTCAACAAGTTCGCTCAGGACGAATCGGGCGCCACGGCCATTGAATACGGCCTGATCGCCGCCCTGATCGCCGTCGCCATCATCTCGATCGTGACCACCCTGGGCGGCAGCCTGAAGACGACCTTCACCAAGGTCAACGCTGGCGTCGTCGCCGGCAACGCCGCCACCTAAGACCTAAGGTCTGAAGACGACAGCGTGCGTCCCTTTGGGGCGCACGCTTTTTCTCCTTGTAGGATTGACGAGAACTTGATGCTGACGCAATTTTTCAAAGATGAACGAGGCGCGACAGCAATCGAATACGGCTTGATCTGCGGCCTTATCTTCCTGGCCATAGTCACGACGGTTCTGAGTTACGGCGACAATCTGCACAAGTTGTATATCAAGATCGGTAACGCCGCCGGCGGCGCGATGGCCGGAAGTTAAAACGAGAATATCCCAGTAAAGTCCTGAGCTGCGTTTCACATCTCTCTCGGAGTTTTTGATGATCAAGTTCCTCAATACTTTTTCGCAAGACGAATCGGGCGCCACGGCCATTGAATACGGCCTGATCGCGGCCCTGATCGCCGTCGCCATCATCGCGATCGTGACCACCCTGGGCGGCAGCCTGAAGACGACCTTCACCAAGGTCGAAGCCGGCGTCGCCGCCGGTAACGCCGCGACCTAAAAAGCGCGCAAGCCAGACAACAGGCCGCGGAGAGACACTCTTCGCGGCCTTTTTGTTTGCCCCCCGCCGCCTCGCGTAAGCTCTTCCTTAATCGTAATCGGCTAGGGTTTGTGAACCTTATGTTTTTTGTCTTGCCGAGATTTCCGCCGTGCTGATCCCTCTGCTCTTCGCCCTCGCCTATCCCGCCTGCCTGTGCTGGGCCGCCAAGAGCGACATCCAGTCGATGACGATTCCCAACAGGCTGAATATCGGCCTGGCGCTTGCCTTTATCCCGGTCGCCCTGCTGGTCGGCCTGAGCTGGGAAGGCTTTGCCATTCACGTCGGGCTGGGCCTGGCAGGCCTGGTCCTGGGCATGGTCCTGTTCGCCTTCCGGCTGATGGGCGGCGGTGACGCCAAGCTGATCGCGGCGGCAGGCCTGTGGCTGGGCCTGGACGGCTTTGTCGCCCTGCTGATCTATACCGCCCTGGCCGGTGGCGTCCTGACGCTGGGACTGATCAGCGCACGCAAGCTGTACGGTCACTATGCCGGCGTCCTGCCCGCCAATCTCAGCCGCCATCTCGATGAGAAGGGCGACATCCCCTATGGCGTCGCCATCTGCGCCGGCGGCCTGTTCGCCATCCCGCACAGCGACCTGCTGCCCCTGTTGCTGAATCTCGCCTAAACCTGCACAAAATATCGAAAAAGGCGGCGAATTTACGAAAAAACAGGCCGCTTCGATTTCCTTAGGCGAACATTAACTAACCTTAAGCCAACATCTCCCCTGAAAATTCACAAACGCCCTCCCGGCCGGCTTGTCCGTCCGGTTCGAGGGCAAGCGCAATTGGGGAATCCTGTGCAATGAAGACGTCACGATACGTCGTACTGGGCATCGCCGCCGTTGCCGGTATCCTGCTCTTCTTTCTTGTTCGCGGCATGATCGGCGGCAAGGCAACGACCGAAGCCACGGCGACGCCCGCACCGGCACCGGCGCCGGTCGCCTCGGCGCACGTCCTGGTCGCCAGCCGCAACATCAAGGCCGGCGAGCACATTGCCGAGGCGGACCTGCGCTGGCAGGACTGGCCCGCCAACATGGTCACCCCGGCCTACATTACCGATCAGCCCATCGCGCCCACGCCTGAACCCGCCGCCAATACCGCGCCGGCCAATGGCAGCGAGGACGCCGCCGCCAAGGCGCAGCAGACCGGCAACGACATTGCCGCCGCCGCCAAGCGGACCCTGGGTCCCAATGCCCGCACCGCCCTTGTGGGCGCCGTGGCGCGCGAGGATATCCTGGCCAATGAGCCGATCATCGAAGCCAAGATCGTGCGCGCCGACCAGGGCGGCTTCATGGCCGTCATGCTGGCGCCCGGCATGCGCGCCGTCGCCGTCCCTGTCAGCGTCGACAACACGGCCGGCGGCTTCATCCTGCCCGGCGACCGCGTCGATATCCTGGTGACCCACCAGACGCCGCGCGCCGGCGGCAGCGGCACCGTCGACAGCGTCCAGCCGGTGCTGCGCAATATCCGCGTCCTCGCCATCGACCAGCAGGTCAATACCGAAGACAAGCAGAACCTGATCGGCGCCACGGCCACCCTGGAAGTGTCACCGGTCGACGGCCAGGCCCTGGTGCTGGCCAAGGCGTCCGGCACCCTGTCGCTGATGCTTCGCTCCTATGCCGATGCGGCCGGTCCTTCCGGCATCGTCACCGCCATTCCGACCGGCGGTGATGGCAGTGTCCGTGTCTTCCGTAACGGTCAGTCCTCAGATGTGCTGGTGACGCGATGAACCCAACGAAAAAACTCCTGGCCTCCGCCCTGGTCCTTGCCGCCGTTCTGGCGGCCTCGGCCGTGCCGGTTATCGCCCAGGCGGCCCCCAATTCGGCGAGCGTCAAGGTCCTGCAAAGCGCCGCGGTCAAGTCGCAGGTCCTGAACCTGCCCAAGGGCCGCTCGGCCGTCATCGACCTGCCGGCCGACGCCGCCGACGTCTTCGTGTCCAATCCGGCCGTCGCCGACGCCGTCCTGCGCACACCCCGCCGCATCTTCGTGCTGGGCGTCGACGCTGGCCAGAGCGACGCCATCTTCTTCGACGCCTCGGGCCGCCAGATCCTGAACCTGCAGATCCGCGTCGATGCCTCGACCGATCACCTGGCCGATGCCGTCGCCCGCCTGTTCCCGGAGAGCAAGGTCGAGGTGCAGAGCCTGGCCGGCAAGGTCGTGCTCAGCGGCATCGCGCGCAACAATGGCGAAGCCGACCAGATCTTCCGCCTGGCGCAAGGCTTCGCCGACAAGCCCGAAAACGTCGTCAACCTGATCAGCATCGCCGGCAAGGACCAGGTAACGCTGAAGGTCCGCATCATCGAGATCAACCGCAACACGATCAAGCAGCTGGGCTTCGACCACCTGCTCAGTTCGACGAATTCGAACGGCGCCACCTTCGGCGTCGTCACCTCGACTACCTACGGCGTCAACAACAAGCTCCTGGGCGGCGGCTCCCTCGGGTACCAGGACACGCGTCCGCTGGGCTTGTCGATCGAATCCAATATCAATGCCTTCGAACGCGTCGGCCTGGTGCGCACCCTGGCCGAGCCAAACCTGACCTCGGTATCGGGCGAAGCGGCCAAGTTCCTGGTCGGCGGTGAGTTCCCCGTTCCGGTCGCCCAGGACAACCAGGGCCGCGTCACGGTCGATTTCAAGCCGTTCGGCGTCGGCCTGGGCTTTACGCCGGTCGTGCTGTCGTCGGGCCGCATTTCGCTCAAGATCTCGACCGAGGTCTCGGAACTGTCGAACCTCGGCGCCCTGCAGCTGAACTCGACCCTGACCCTGCCGGGCCTGTCGGTGCGCCGCGCCGAGGACACGGTCGAAATGCAGTCGGGCTCATCGATGATGATCGCGGGCCTGCTGCAGCAAAAGTACAAGCAGTCGGTGGACGCCCTGCCGGGCCTGGTCTCCCTTCCCATCCTGGGCACGCTGTTCCGGTCGCGCGACTTCCTGAACGAGGAAACCGAACTGGTCATCGTCGTCACGCCGTACATCGTCCAACCCGGCGCGCCGGGCGATTACCAGACGCCCGCCGACAACTTCCAGGTCGCTCACGACCTGCAGGCCGTCTTCATGGGCCGGGTCAACAAGGTCATCAAGGCCCGCAACGGTCAGGTGGCTTCGGAGTCCGATGCCGCCCCCGCCTACTCCGCCCCCGTCGGCTACGTGATCGAATAGGATGAGCCGCCTCATGAGCCAGTCTTCCGTCCGCATTCTTGCCCTGATGGCGCCACTGATGGTCTTAAGCGCCTGCGCCACGACAGGACAGCCCGAAACCGCCTCGGCGCCGCCGGCCCTGCCGACCGATCAGTATCCGCTGATGGCCGAACGCCAGGTGCGCAGCGTCTCCTTCCGCATCAATCCAAACGGCCTGTCCGAAAACCAGCGCCGCGCCCTCGACCAGGTGGCCGACGATGCCAGCTGGACGCGCGGCGATGCCGTCGATGTCGACATCGTCACCGCGGGTGACCTGGGCGCCGTGGCGGCCGGGCGCAGGATCGGCGATTACCTCAGCGCACACGACGTTCCGGTCGAAACCCTGAGCCAGAGCAGCAAGCCGGACCAGCCGGCGGACATCGTCACCGTCAACCTGACCTTTTCCCGTTCGGTCATCTATGCCTGCAACCAGACCTGGGAAAACCTGACGGCGACCCGGTCGAACGAGACCTATGCCAATTTCGGCTGCGCCGTGAATTCCAACCTCGCCGCACAGATCGCCGATCCGCGCGACATCGGCCGCGCGGCGCGGGCGACGTCGTCCGACGCCCTGCGCAAGTCGGAGATCCTCGGCAAGTACCGCAAGGGCGAAATCACTTCGACCACCAAGGACGACCAGGCCAAGGGCACGGTTTCCGACGCCGTCCAGTAACCCGAATAAGTGCGTGACAAGAGTAGCGTAACAATGCGTGCAGTTCCCCAGATCGCCCCAGAAAGCGATGCCATAACGAGCGATGACATGCCCAATCCGGCCAAGCTGAACGATCCCTTTGACAGCATCGACGACATCGATGACGAGTTCGTCACCGATTACAAGGCGCCCGATTTTAAGGACGAGACCTTCAGCACGCCCGAAATCGATCCGGCGCTGGACACGCCATATGACAACGGCCCCATGACGCGCGATCCTTTCGACGATGACCTGGACACGACACCGCATACGGCGCGCCAGGCCTTTGCGGGCGTCACCCCCCCGCCGCAGGGACCCGGCTATGCCCTCGGCGGCGAGGACGACATCGGCGCTATCTCGATCCCGCGCATCGCCATTCACTTCTTCCCCGACTCGGAAGACAGCGTGCAGGCCTGCGATACGGCCTCGCTCGACCGCCGCATGACGCGCGCCCAGTGCGTGGTCAAGCGCGGCGGCATCATGGAAGCCATAGACACCTACCGCAACGAACCAACGCCGTCGCTGCTGTTCGTCGAAAGCGCGGCGCGCGGCCGCGACATGCTGGACCAACTGGCGCAGCTGGCCGAGGTCTGCGACGCCAATACCAAGGTCGTCGTCGTCGGCCAGACCAATGACATTTCGCTTTATCGTGAACTGATGCGCCAGGGCGTGTCGGAATACATGGTCGCCCCGGTGACGCCGCTTCAGCTCATCAAGACCGTGGCGTCGCTGTTCAACGACCCGGAAACGCCGTTCGTCGGCCGTGCCATCGCCTTTGTCGGCGCGCGCGGCGGCGCGGGCTCTTCGTCGATCGCTCATAACTTCGCCTATAACCTGGCCGAAGCCATGCAGGCCAACACGGTCATCGTCGATTACGACCTGCCGTTCGGCACGGCGGGCCTCGACTTCAACCAAGACCCGCTGCAAGGCGTGGCCGATGCGCTCAATGAGCCTGACCGCCTCGACTCCGTCCTGCTCGACCGCATGCTGATCAAGTGTTCGGAGCGCCTGTCGCTGTTCTCGGCGCCGGCGACGCTGGACCAGGACTTCACCGCCGAGCCCGAGGCCTATGACGAGGTCACGCGCAAGGTGCGGTCTGCCGCGCCCTTCATCGTCATGGACCTGCCGCACGTCTGGACGCCGTGGCTGAAGCAGAACCTGATCGCCGCCGACGATGTCGTCATCGTTGCCACGCCGGACCTGGCCTCCCTGCGCAACGCCAAGAACATCATCGACCTGCTCAAGGCGTCGCGTCCGAACGACCAGGCGCCGCGTCTTGTCCTGAACCAGATGGAAGTGCCCGGCCGCCCGGAAATTCCCGTCAAGGACTTCACCGCCGCCCTGGGTCTTGAGCCCTGCTGCCTCATCCCCTTCGACGCCAAGCTGTTCGGCCAGGCGTCGAATAACGGCCAGATGATCGCCGAGGTCGGCGCGGGTTCGAAGGTCGGCGAGGCCCTCACCCAGCTCACCGCGCTCATCACCGGCCGCACGCCGGAGGTCAAGCCGAAGAAGTCCTTCCTGCAATCCCTGTTCAAGAAGTAAGGGCATAACCTCCGTGTTTGGCAAACGACCGACCGATCAGGACAAGAGGCCAGCCGCGCCCGCACCGGCGGCAGCCAACCCGGCATCGTCGGCCGTCGCGGCCGCGCGCGAAGCCGTCGCGTCACCGGCGGCCAAGCCCCAGGCCCTGAGCAATGCCGCCCCGCCGCCGGCTGCCGCCGGCAGCGATACCGCCACCCGGCCACAGGCGCTGGATGCCAAGACGCGTCCGGAAACGACGGCGCCCCTGCCCGAACTGAACCAGGAAAAGCGTGTCGGAGGCGGCGCGCCCGCTGCGGCCAAGGCCAAGCTGGCCGCCGGCCTCGAGCAGATGCACAAGGCGCAGGCGGTCACCGAAATCGTCCGCGAGCAGTCCGACTACTACCACGCGACGAAGACGGCCATCTTCAACGCCCTGCTGAACACGATCGACCTGAGCCAGTTGGCCTCGCTCGACCACAAGGCGGCATCCGAGGAAATCCGCGACATCGTCGCCGAACTGGTGGCGATCAAGAATGTGTCCATGTCGGTGTCCGAACAGGACAATCTGGTCCAGGACATCATCAACGATGTCCTGGGCTATGGCCCGCTTGAACCATTATTGGCGCGCGACGATATCGCCGACATCATGGTCAATGGCGCCCACCGCGTCTTCATCGAAGTCTCGGGCAAGGTCCAGCTGACCAATGTCCGTTTCCGCGACAACCAGCAGCTGATGAACATCTGTCAGCGCATCGTCAGCCAGGTCGGTCGCCGCGTCGACGAAAGCTCGCCCATCTGCGACGCCCGCTTGCCGGACGGGTCGCGCGTTAACGTTATCGCGCCACCGCTGGCGCTCGATGGCCCGACGCTCACCATCCGGAAGTTCAAAAAAGACAAGCTGACCATGCGCAACCTGGTGGAGTTCGGCTCCATCAGCCCGGAAGGGGCGCGCGTGCTGGGCGTCATCGGCGCGTCGCGCTGTAACGTCCTGATCTCCGGCGGTACCGGCTCGGGCAAGACGACCCTGCTCAACACCATGACGGCCTTCATCGATCCGACCGAACGCGTCGTGACATGCGAAGACGCCGCCGAACTGCAGCTGCAGCAGCCGCACGTCGTCCGTCTGGAAACCCGCCCGCCCAACCTGGAAGGCCAGGGCGCCATTACCATGCGCGACCTCGTCAAGAACTGTCTGCGTATGCGTCCCGAACGCATCATCGTCGGCGAAGTCCGGGGCCCTGAAGCCTTCGACCTGCTTCAGGCCATGAACACCGGCCACGACGGTTCGATGGGCACGCTGCACGCCAACAGCCCGCGCGAGGCCGTCTCGCGCCTCGAATCGATGATCACCATGGGCGGTTACGGCCTGCCGTCGAAGACCATCCGCGAAATGATCGTCGGCTCCATCGACCTGATCATCCAGGCCGCCCGCCTGCGCGACGGTTCGCGCCGCATCACCCACGTCACCGAGGTGCTGGGCCTGGAAGGCGACGTTATCATCACGCAGGACCTGTTCCTTTACGAAATCGAGGGTGAAAACAAGGAAGGCAAGATCATCGGCCGCCACCGTTCGACCGGCATCGGCCGCCCGCGCTTCTGGGACCGCGCCAAGTATTACGGCCTCGAGCGCGAACTGGCGGAGGCGCTCGATGCTTCCGAATAGGCGTATGTGTAAAAGTGAGTGCACCCCATGTTAATGACGGCGGCGATTGCCCTTTTGGGCTTTATCATCCTGGCCAGCCTCGGGTTTGTGTTCACCAGCGGCCCGTCGTCGTCTCCGGCCCTGACCAAGCGCACCGCCGCCATTGGCACGCGCCAGGCGACGCGCGCCAAGCGCCAGAAGGGGGCCGCCAAGACCCCCGAAGAGCGCCGCAAACAGATTACCGAGCAGCTCAAGGAAGCGGAAAAGCAGGAGCGCAAGAAGCGCCTGACCTTACGCGCCCGCATGCTCTATGCCGGCCTGACGCCGAACATCACCCAATTCCTGATCTACAGCGCCGTCCTGGGCGCCGTGGCCTTCATCGTGCCTGTCCTGCTGCTCAAGATGCAGATCCTGTTCAAGCTACTGATCGGCGCAGGCGCAGCCTTCGCCTTCGGCTATGGTGTGCCGCGCTGGGTATTGAGCTTCATCGCCGCCGGGCGCCTCAAGAAGTTCACCGAGGAGTTCCCGAACGCCATGGACATTATCGTCCGCGGCATCAAGTCGGGCCTGCCCGTCAATGACGGCCTGAAGATCGTCGCCAAGGAAAGCTCGGCGCCGCTGGGTCCGGAATTCCAGCGCCTGGTGGAAAATGTCGGCGTCGGCATGTCACTGGAAGGCGCGCTGGAAAAGATGAGCGAAACCATCCAGTCGCCCGAACTGCGCTTCTTCACCATCGTCATCTCCATCCAGGCCAAGACCGGCGGTAACCTAGCCGAAGCGCTCGGCAACCTGTCGGCCGTGCTGCGCGCCCGAAAGATGATGCGCGAAAAGATCAAGGCCCTGTCGTCGGAAGCCATCGCCTCGGCCGGCATCATCGGCTCGCTGCCGCCCGCCGTCGGCACCATGATTACCGTCACCCGGCCCGAATACCTGGCGCCGATGTTCACCGATCCGCGCGGCCAGCTGATGCTGCTGGGCGGCGTGGTGTGGATGACGCTGGGCATCCTGTCGATGCGCAAGATGATCAACTTCAAAATGTAGGCGATCATCATGAGCAGTCTTACGGAAATCGCACAGTTCATCATGAGCCCGTCGACCCTGATCGCCGGGGCCGTATCGGTGCTGGCCGCCATATCGGTCATGACGCTTATGAAGGGCATGGTGGTCGACGAGCAGCTTGAAAAGCGCATGAAGGCCGTCGGCCAGCGCCGCGAAGAGCTGCGCCGCATGTCACGCCAGAATGTGTCCTCGGGCGGCAGTTCGCTGCGCCACCAGGACACCAGCCCCTACAAGGCCCTGGTCGAAAAGCTGAACCTGAAGACCCTGCTGGAAGACCCCAAGGTCGCCGAAAAGCTGGCGACGGCCGGTTTCCGCGGTCCCAAGCCGATTTCCACCTTCTATTTCTTCCGCTTCGCCTCGCCCTTTATCCTGGGCGCCCTGGCCGTGCTGTACCTGTTCGTGCTGAACATCGTGAAGCTGGAAATGAACATGAAGCTGCTGATATCCGTCGGCGCCTTCGTGGCCGGTTATTATGCACCGAACATCTACATCTCGAATAAGGCGCAGAAGCGGCGCGAGTCGATTGTGTCGGCGTTTCCGGACGCCCTCGACCTGCTGCTGATCTGCGTCGAGGCCGGTATGTCCATCGAAATGGCGCTGCAAAAGGTCAGCGCCGAGCTCGGTCCGTCCTCGATCGAGCTGGCCGAAGAGCTGTCGCTGCTGGTGGCGGAACTGAGCTACCTGCCTGAACGCCGCCAGGCCTATGAAGGACTGGCCAAGCGCACCAATCACCCCGGCATCAAGGCCGTCTGTACCGCCATGATCCAGGCGGAAAAGTACGGGACGCCGCTTGGCACCGCCTTGCGCGTCATGGCCAAGGAAAACCGCGAACTGCGCCTGTCCGCCGCCGAAAAGAAGGCCGCCGCCCTGCCGGCGCAGCTGACCGTGCCGATGATCATCTTCTTCCTGCCGGTGCTGTTCCTCGTCATTCTGGGTCCGGTCTTCATCCGCATCAGCGACACGCAGAAGGCCCAGCCCGACGCCCCCGTCATTTCGGAAAAGCCGGCAGCCGAAAAGCAGTAGCGTCAGGCTTGCCGCCGGGCCGTCGCCAGCAGCATGCCGATCGCCAGTCCCAGGCCCAGGGCCAGCAGGCTCGATTGCAGGGGGTGTTCACGGATTCTCTGCGTCGCCGTGCGGTTGAAGCGGCCGAGATCGTCACCGGCATGTTCCGTCAACTGACGAATGCGCGCCTCGGCCTGACGCGCGCGTTCCGCCACCAGGTCGGTCGCATGATTGACCTCATGCTTGATCATTTCCGAGATGGACTGAACGTCGTCGGCGCTGAATGTCTTGAGCTTACTGGCGGCCGCGCGGGCCCGGGGAGACAGCGACATGATACCCTCTCCTGTTTGTCACAGTTTATCACGGATATCCAAATTAGTCGCGCGATGATCGGGATACGGTGAGATTATGGCGTCGCAAAAATAAGAAAGGCGTGGGCCCCTTACGGACGCCACGCCTTCATTATTCGTAACTTTGGAAGCTTATTGGCAGGCCAGGCACTCTTCGTAATCAGTGCGCGGCGTGTCCATCTTTTCGACGGCTTCCTTGGCTTCGGCGCCGGCGTGCGAGGCGCGCTGGACCGACTTGGAGCGGAGATAATAGAGCGACTTCAGGCCCTGCTCCCATGCCGTCCAGTGCAGCATGTGCAGGTCCCACTTGTCGACATCGCCGGGCAGGAAGATATTCAGCGACTGCGACTGGCAGATTTCCGGCGTACGGTCGGCCGCCAGTTCGACGACCCAGCGCTGGTCGATTTCAAAGGCGGTCTTGAAGACGGCCTTTTCGTCTTCCGACAGGAAGTCGAGATGCTGGACGGAGCCTTCGTGCTGGACGATCGAGTCCCACACTTCCGAAATGTCCTGGCCCTTTTGTTCCAGCAGATCGACCAGATAGGGGTTTTTGACGGCGAAGGAGCCCGACAGGGTCTTGTGGGTATAGATATTGGCCGGGATCGGCTCGATACCCGCCGACGTGCCGCCGCAGATGATCGAGATCGAGGCGGTCGGCGCGATGGCCAGCTTGTGCGAGAAGCGCTCCATGACGCCGCGCTCTTCGGCGTCCTTGCAGGCGCCCCGCTCGTGGGCCAGCAGAACCGACGCCTTGTCGGCTTCGCGGCGCAGATGCTTGAACAGACGCATGTTCCACGACTTGGCCATGGCCGACTCAAAGGCCACGCCCTGGCTTTGCAGGAAGGAGTGGAAGCCCATCAGGCCGAGGCCGACCGAACGTTCGCACATAGCGGAATAGACGGCCGCGTCCATGGAGTTCGGCGCGGTCTGGATGAAGTCTTCCAGGACATTGTCGAGGAAGCGCATGACGTCCTCGATGAACATCGGCTCATTACGCCATTCGAGGAAGGTTTCGGCGTTGACCGACGACAGGCAGCAGACGGCGGTGCGGTCCTCGCCGCGATGGTCCGGCCCGGTGTGCAGCATGATTTCCGAGCACAGGTTCGACTGGCGCACCTTCAGACCCAGCTCGCGCTGGTGCTGCGGCATGGCGCGGTTCACGGTGTCGGAGAAGATCAGGTAGGGTTCGCCGGTCTGCAGGCGGATTTCCAAGATCTTCTGCCACAGCGAACGGGCGTCGATATAGCGGATGATTTCATCGTTCTTGGGCGAGCGCAGGCCGAAGGGCGCGCCGTCCCGCACGGCTTCCATGAATTCGTCGGTGATGCCGATGCCGTGGTGCAGGTTCAGGGACTTGCGGTTGAAGTCGCCCGAGGGCTTGCGGATTTCGAGGAATTCTTCGATTTCCGGGTGGAAGACGTCGATATAGACGGCGGCCGAACCGCGACGGAGCGAACCCTGGCTAATGGCGAGGGTCAGAGAGTCCATGACGCGGATGAAGGGGATGATGCCGGAGGTCTGGCCGGCGCCCTTGACTTTTTCACCGATGGAACGGACGCCGCCCCAGTAGGTGCCGATGCCGCCGCCATTCGAGGCCAGGGCGACGTTTTCGTTCCACGTGCCGACAATGCCTTCCAGGTTGTCGGGCACGGCGTTCAGGAAGCACGAGATCGGCAGGCCGCGCGCGGCTCCGCCATTCGACAGCACCGGCGTGGCCGGCATGAACCACAGCTTGGAAATATAGTCATAGACGCGCTGGGCGTGGTCGGCGTCGTCGGCATAGGTGGTGGCGACGCGGGCAAACATGTCCTGATAGCTTTCGCCCGGCAGGAGATAGCGGTCGTCGAGCGTCGTCTTGCCGAAGTCGGTCAGCAGCGCATCGCGCGACGGATCAGTAACGACCTTGCGCACCAGCTTGAATTCCGGCCGGGCCTTGGGCCGAACCACGGTCCCCGTCTTGTAAGCCGTCGTTTCACGCTTCGCCGCTTCACTCGATGACATAATCTACCCTCAAACGGTATGCCGGCGTCCGCACTGGATGCCCTGTTAACGGTCTGTTCATAACTAAATGTAGTGTCTGAACCGCCCAACCCGTCGATATATGGGGATTAAGTTGGTAAATCCGTCAAGCGGTCATGGCTATGTTTTCGTGGACTTTTTCGTTAATAAACTCTTAATTTCGGGGTTTTGGCAAGTCGCTCAAGGGGTTGCGACGCGGACGCACAAATTTCGCCTGAATCACGATTCCTGTGAAAGAATCATGACACGGTCTGGGCCGGACCTTCGGACAGGTAGCGGTCAAGTCTGTTGTGGCGATCGACCAGCACGACACTGGGGATAATCGGCTTGTCGGTGAGCTCAAACCCCATGATGATGATCTGTTCGGCTTCGCTGATCAGGTGCGCGGCCGCACCGTTCATGGCGATGACGCCCGAATCGCGTTCGCCCTTGATGACGTAGGTCTCGAGCCGGTGGCCGGAGGTGTTGGACACGACCAGTACGCGCTCGCCTTCCCAGAGGCCTACTGCCTCCATCAGCGCCTCGTCGATGGTAATCGAACCGATATAGGCAAGGTTGGCCTCGGTGACGTAGGCATTGTGAATCTTGGAACGAAGCAGGTGACGCATTTTACTTGTCTCGACAAAAAACAGGATGCGTTGCCTTACGGTGCCTCATCCACCTCGTCCACCAGGAAAATCTCACCGTCGTAGTCAACAATGTACAGGTTAGACATGTCGTCCTCGCCAAAACTGGTCATCATGCCGATCGATCCGGCGGACGGCACAAAAGCGTTGGTCCGATCCGTGAACTGCGCACCGGTCAGGGTCGTCCCCTGCACGATGGATGACGCCGGCAGCGACCACAGGCGGCGATTGATGAAATCTCCAAAGACATAGTGGCCGCGCAGGGCCACGACCGGACCGCGATAAACATAGCCGCCGATTACCGTGCGCCCCTGCAAAGACCCCGTGCCTTGCGCATAGGCGATAATCGGCTCAGTCAGGCCCGTCGTCGATCCGGCGCCAAAGGGCAAGGTGCCCTCACGAATATTCCAGCCGTAATTGAGCCCCGGATCGGCGGGACGGGCAAGATTGACTTCTTCCATCGCGCCCTCGCCGACATCACCAACATAGAGGTTTCCCGTCATCCGGTCGAAACTGTTGCGGAAGGGGTTGCGCAAGCCCCAGTGCCAGACCTCCGGCGCGCCGCCGCTGCCCGATGCGAACGGATTGCTGGCGGGAATGGCATAATCGCGGTTGGCGTCGGCCGGATAGGCGTCGCTGCGAGGATCGATGCGCAGAATCTTGCCAAGCAGGGAATTGGTATTTTGCGCGTCGCCTTCGGGATCTCCGGCGCCACCGCCATCACCGACGGCGACAACCAGATTCCCGGCAGCGTCAAAGCCGATCCAGCCGCCATTATGGTTGTTCCTGTCCGCGTGCGGAATCGACAGGATGATGTCGCCTGTGCCGGCCGCCGCACCACTGCTGACCGTAAACTTGCGGACCTGCACCGCCCCGTCCTTCGCGGTCAGGCAGACATAGAGAATACCGCTGGTGGCGAAATCCGGCGCCAGGGCGGCGCCCAGAAGGCCACGCTCTCCGTCTATCGAAACGTCACTTCGGACATCGAGAAAGTTACCGGCTTCGGTTACGCCGGTTACCGGGTCATGGACCTTGATCAGGCCGTTCTTTTCAACCACCAGAACCCGGTCAGACCCGTCCCCGCGGCCGAGCACAAAGACGGGTGACGCGAAGCCCTGCCCAATTCGCCGGGTCGAAATGCGTCCCGCCCGGTTCTCGACCGTGATGGTGACGGCACGGGAACTGGTGTGAGTTCCGTCCGAGGCCGTGACGTTCAGTTCGTAGACATTGTCCCGGTTGGCGTCCGCGGGCCATTCGAAGTTCGGCGCCCGGGCAAAGGTGACCGCGCCGGTCGTCGCATTTATGGTGAAATCGGCCGCATCCCCACCGGCGCCCAATCCGTAAGTCAGCGTCCCGCCGTCGGCATCGGTGGCCGTTACCGTATAGACGGCGCCGACCGTGTTTTCGGCCGCCGTAACCGTGCCTGCGGAGCTGACGACCGGTGCGGATCCGCCACTTCCCCCGCCGCCAGAGCCGCCGCCCGATCCGCCGCCGCAGGCCGCGAGCGCGACGCACATTGCTGTCAGAGAGATTCGCGAACCGGACTTCATGGCGGGCTCCATGGCGGGCGTTAACCCGCCACCTATAGACCTCGGCTTGGCGGTTGCGAAGCCGTCCGGCGATCACAAGCGCGTAAGGTAAAGACAGGCCCTAGTCGTGCCAGAGGTCGGTAATATCGCCCTTGCGGTTCAGCATGTGGACGGCGCGCTTGATCACCGTCAGCACGGATTCTATGCGTTCGTCCTGTTCGTAGGTCAGGGCGGCGCGGTGCATGCCATCGAGCGCGAAACGGGCCAGGTCGCGGCTGGCCTGGAACCGGGCATCGCTGCCGGCCATGATGAACCCCGGTGTGGCATTGCCCATGGCGCCGCGATCAAAGGCTTCCTGAGCGGGACGGATCGACTTGGCGACCTCCGGGTCCTGACGGGCGGCGCGTTCCAGCGCCAGGAAGGCTGCGAAGGGCACGGAGCTGAGCAGGCGCCAGTAGGCATCGATGGCGCCGTCCAGTGCATCCTGGCCGGGCTTCAGCTTCTTGGCCTCGGCCTCGAAGGCGGCTTCGCGCGCCGCCTGGATGTGCCACGCCGCCGCCTCGACCAGGTCTTCGCGGGTCGGAAAGTGGTAAAGCATGGCGCCGCGCGTCAGGCCGCAGGCTTCGGCGATGGCAGCGTTACCGGCACGGTCGTAGCCCAGTTCCGCGAACAGGCGCATGGCGGTTTCGAGGATCTGGACCCGCGTGCGGCGTGACTTGGGCGTGTCCTTGGAAGGACTGTTATCACGCACTTGCGCAGGCTTTTGTCGATCGCTCATTACAGATTTTCCTTAGCCCGCTTATTTTCCGTGGCAGGGAAATGCGGCCCCTTCCTTTAAAATAAAGGCATTCGGAGGCTAAGGCAAGCATAACAGCGGTGATAATTATATAATTTCGACACACCTGTCATTTTGTGCGGCGCAAACAATGCAGCCCGGAGGCGGTCGTTCGCATTGTGCCTCGCCTTTGTCGTGTCGAGTGGCATCGATATGCCGGGGGATGCATATACGCGGACTTGCCAAGCCGGAAGGAAATAGGGCATTTAGACCGCCGGGACCAACCCTATCCAAGGCATACACTTTGCGTATCTTGCTGGCCACCGATGCGTGGGAACCCCAGGTCAATGGCGTTGTAACGACGCTGAAGCGCACGATCGAAGAGTGCGAGAAGCTGGGTCACGAGTTCAAGATCGTCGACTATAACCAGTTCAAGACGATTTCCTGGCCGGACTATCCGGAAGTCAAGCTGGCGCTTGGCTGCTACGAAGAGGTGCGCGAGATCATCCAGGACTATGAGCCGGATGCCATCCACATCGCCACCGAAGGGCCTGTGGGCTTTGCCGCGCGCCGGGTCTGCCAGGAGTGGAAGCTGCCGTTCACGACCAGCTACCATACCAAGTTTCCCGAATATGTCTCAGCACGGCTGCCCATTCCCCTGAGTGTCGGCTACTCGATCATGCGCTGGTTCCACCGGCCGTCAGGACGGGTGATGGTGGCGACGCCAACGCTTCAGAACGACCTGGAATCGCGCGGGTTCCGCAATATCTCGCCGTGGACCCGCGGTGTCGACACCGTCATGTTCCGGCCGGGTCTTGAGCCGATCAATGGCGATCTGCCGCGCCCGATCATGACCTATGTCGGGCGGGTCGCGGTCGAAAAGAACATCGAGGCCTTCCTCTCGCTCGACGTACCCGGCACCAAGGTCATAGTCGGCGGCGGCCCGCAGCTGGAAGAACTGAGGGTCAAGTACCCGGACGCGGTTTTTGCCGGTCCGCGCTTCGGTGAAGAACTGGCGCGGTACTATGCCGACTCCGACGTCTTCGTGTTCCCGTCACTGACCGACACGTTCGGCCTGGTCATTATCGAGGCCATGGCGGCCGGCACGCCGGTAGCGGCCTTTCCGGCGCACGGACCGATCGACCTGATTCCGGGCTCCAATGCCGGCGCCATCAACGACGATCTGAAGGTGGCGATTGAAGAGGCATTGAAGCTCGACCGGAAGGCCGTGCGCGCCTATGCCGAGAAGTTTTCGTGGCGGGCATGCGCGGAGGAATTCATCCGCAATCTCCAGCCCTACCCGGAACCTGCGAAAACCAAGCTGTGGAACCGGCTGCGGCAGATGACAAAACGCAAGCCGAAGCGGGCATAGCTCCCGTTCCGGTGGTTGAGGTCTGTGGCCCCAATCCTTAAACCAAAAGAAAAGGCCTGCCCTTTTTGGGGGCAGGCCTTTTCTTTTGGTATTTGAAGATTGTGGGGTCGCAAGAATCGGTCTTTGGCCCCACACCCCATAAGTAGGAGCTACACCAGCCGCTTGCGTATCTGCTGCGACAGGATGTCGATCAGCGTCACAGCCACGACAATGATCAGCGCGATCGCCGACACCTGGCTGTAGGCAAAGCCGTTGAGATTATCGAACAAAAGCTGGCCGATGCCGCCGGCGCCGATCAGGCCCAGGACCGTCGCCGAACGCGCGTTCGATTCAAAGCGATAAAGCGCGAATGAGGTCCACAACGCCGCCACCTGAGGCACGACGCCCCAGACGATCTCATGCAGTTTGGAACCACCCGTCGCCCGCACTCCCTCGACCGGCGCCGTCTCGATATTTTCCACGGCTTCCGAAAACAGCTTGGCCAGGGTACCGCCATTGCTGACGGTCAGGGCCAGAACCCCCGCCAGGGGACCAAGGCCGACCGCCACGATAAAGGCCGTACCCAGCACGATGTCAGGAAAGGCGCGCATCAAGGCCGTCAGACCGCGTACCGGCTGCACGATCCACGCCGGCGCGATGTTGCGCGACGACAGGAAGCTCAGCGGAATAGCCACCACGATGGACAGCCCGGTCGCCCAGATCGCGATCTCGATCGTCTGCCACATCTTCTGGATATACAGTTGCCAGTCGCCGAAATCCGGATGCAGGAAGTCCTTCAGATAACTGCCCGTATTCGCCGCCTTCGTCACCAGCAGGTGTACACCCGGAATGCCGGCGCCGCGGAAGCTGATGACAAACAGGCTCACGACAACCAGCAACACCAGAAGGTTCGCCAGGCGCGTTGTCAGCGGTGCTGTCGGCGGCGCAAGCATTCCACGCTCGTCTGAACCCGAAGCCATGACTGTCCTTTACTGTGCCGCCGGAACGTCGGCCGGCGCCTGCGGTGTGGTACGCGCCGCCAGTTCCGCCTGTTCTTTCTGGACGGCATTGATTTCGGCCTGGGCCGCCGCAGCGGCCTCCTTGTCATTGGCCAGTTCTGCCTCCTGAAGCGCCACGCGCGCCTCCAGCAGGCGCTCAGGCAGCAGATAACTGGCATCGCTGGGGCGCATAGGCCCCCATTGGAAGGCACGCAGGTTTTCGCGCTGGCGCTCGGCGTCAGGCCCCGTGCCCGATCCATAGGACAGGAAGAAGGAGCGGATCTTTTCCTTGGCGGCCGGATCGAGGTCCTTGCGATAAACGATCACGCCTTTCGGGATCATCGGCGACTGCCAGATAACCTTGATCTTGGCCAGCTTCACCTGGCCCTCCGGTGTGTCCCTCAGTTCGTTGAGCGCATCCGAATTCGCGGTGGCGGCATCTAGCACGCCGGCGGCCACGCTTTCGATATTGACCCCGTGCGAACCCGACTTCACCGTCTTGAAGCAATTGTTCGTATCGACTTTGGCCGGCAGGAACAGGAAGGCCTTGGGCACGATCGTACCCGAGGTCGACTTGACGTCGCCCATGCCAAAGTTCAGCTTGTGGTCGCACTTCAGGATATCGGCGACGGTCACCTTCGAGTCCTTGGGCACGATGACGACACTGGTGTAGCCATCGGTTCCGTCGGGATTGGTGTTGTGCGCGAAAACCTCGGCCTGGGCGCGCTTGACGGCCTCAAGGCCCGAAGCGCTCGAAAAGAAGCCGGCCTGGACCTGGTTGAAGCGCATCGCCTCGATCAGCGAGGTGTAGGACGAGGAGTAGTAGGGCTTTACCTTCAGGCCCGTCTGCTTTTCCATGTCTGCCAGGATCGGCTGCCACAGCCTTTCAAGCTTCTGCGACTTTTCGACCGACAGGATCGAGAAGTTGATTTCCGTGCTCTTGGCCGGTTTGGCCGCCTGATCTTCGCACCCGGACAGCATCAGGGCGCCGGCGCCAAGCGCCATGACGGCGGCAACCTTCACGAATTTAAGCATGTGGTTCTCCCCAATAGGCGTCCTCGATCTCCGCCCCGTAAATATCCTTCAGAATGTCGTCGCTCAGCCCGGCCGCAGGACCGTCGTAGACGATCTTGCCGTCTTTCAGCGCCAGGATACGATTGCAGTAGGTCTTGGCGTAATCGACCTGATGAAGGGTGACGATGACGCCGACCTTGTCGCGCTCGTTCAGGTCGACCAGAAGCTTCATGACCTTGCGCGCCGTTACCGGATCGAGCGATGCCACCGGCTCGTCGGCCAGCACAATCTCCGCCCCCTGAACAATGGCCCGGGCAATGGCGCCGCGCTGCTGCTGGCCGCCGGAAAGCGTGTTGGCGCGCTGGCCCGCCATGGCTGCGACGCCGACATGGTTGAGCGCGCGCATGACGGTCTGCTTTTCCTGCGAAGTCCAAAGGCCCATCAGGCTGCGCAGGCCGGAAATCTTGCCGAGAAAACCCAGGGCGACATTGGTGAACAAAGTCAGGCGGCCGACCAGGTTGAACTGCTGGGCGATCATGCCCATGCGGGACCGGATGGCGCGCACATCTGACGACAGGCGACCGTTTGCCTGGACCGTGCTGCCGAGGACAGTCACCATGCCTTCGCCGCGGTCGATGGTGTGCAGGCCCGAAATCGACCGCAACAGGGTCGACTTCCCCGAACCGGACGGCCCGATCAGGGCAATGCGTTCGGGCGTGGTCATGGAAAAGGAAACGGCGTCGAGCGCCTTGTGAGTCACTGATCCACCCGCCGCTTTCGCCTTGCGGGTAAAGGTCTTGCTGATCGATCTGACCTCAACAAGCGGTGCCGGCATGCAGGACCTCTGACAAACCCTTAAGCATTATGCGAACAGCCTGCACGCAGAGCGTGACTATATGTACCGACGCACAAAAACGTCCGCAGAAGCGGACGGAACTAAAAACAGATAGAAAGACTTATTAGCATTTTCATGACAGTTGCAACCGGATTTGATGCGGCCGCGAGCTTTTGTCTCATGCTGTCCTGGAGTCTCCGGTCTTTCGAGGCAGGATGCAAGCCCTGCGTGTCACCAGGACCGGGGGCCGCGCACAGGCTCGCGCAGGCCACGTGTCCCGGCGGACGGCGTCGGCACGGCGGCGTCTTCGGGGCGCGGCATGTCCGAACGCCGGCGCATGCGCGTCCGTTCCCGCCCTTCTCCCCGCAGCGAGCGGCGCACGGCTTCGAACATCATCGGAACCACCGCCAGAAAGACGCCGGTCGCGTCCGCCAGCCAGTCCATGATGCTGCCGCTGCGGCCAATAAAGGGCTGAATGACTTCGATAATTCCGCCGATCGCCAGGCAGATCAGGACAACGTCCCATTTGCGCATGCGCGGCATGGCCAGAAGGCTCAGGGCGGCCAGGCCGTAGAAGGCCAGGATGTGCGATTCCTTGTCCGTCAGGCCGAACCTTTCCTCGGCGCCGCTGAATGGACCGAAGACGAGAATGGCAACCGTCGCGGTCAGGACCAGCAGGCTGGCGCGGATCAGAAAGGTGATTTTGGCGGCGCGGGACATGTGAACTCCGTTTGCCGATACACTAACGCCTTCACGCCAATTTACGGTAAAAGGGTATGGTAAACGGGCGTTAATCCCGCACCGTCACGCGGCATCCTGCGGCAGTCCGCTACCGGTGGACGGAAGGGTGTCGATATTTCGCATGCCCGCGTCCTTGCGGATTGGCAGGTCCACGACCGGCGCGATCGTCCTGGCCGGCATAGGCTGGGGATCAAGGTGACGCATCATGTCGCTGACCGCCAGGGGGACCAGGCTCCACGGCTCGATGAAATAACGTCCGAACAGGCGGACCGGATCATGGACAAAGCGCACCAGCCACTCCAACCCCGCACGCCCGGTCCAGCGCGGCGGCGTGAAGGTGACACCGGCTTCGTAGTCGAAGGCGCCGCCAACCGGCAGGATGACCGACGCAGGCAGATGGCGATAGTTGCGCTCCACCCAGACCTCCTGACGCGGCATACCCATGCCGATCAGGATCACGTCCGGCGCCTCGACGGCCAATGTATTGAGCAAGGCATCGTTTTCCGGGCCGTTGATATCGAAATAGCCGCTGTGAACGCGCAGGTGCAGGCCTGGATAGCGCGCGACGATACTGTCGTGCGAGGCCTGGATGTGCTCGGGATGGCCGCCGATGTGGAAGACCTTCCAACCCTGGTCTTGCGCCAACGTCCAGAAGGTGTCGCGGAAGTCGAGATAGGTGCAGCGGTGATCCGTCGACAGGCTGTAGCCCAGCAGGCGGCCCCAGGCGATCATCGGCGTCGAATCGATTTCGATCAGGTCCGCGCGCCGATACAGGGCGCGCATCTCCGGATGCTTGTGAAACAGATAGACGCTGTGCAGATTGTGGTTGGCGATGACCGTGCGCACGCCCTTGCCGACGCGCTCGGACACGAACTCCATGACCTGATCCGGTCTTACGACGTCGACCTCGACCCCCAGCAATTTCAGGCGATATGGAGTGCTCATGGTTTCACCATACCCACCTATGCTTGCGATCGCCTAAAAAGTTAAAGTAAACGCTTCCTTAGCGCAGGAATTTGACGGTTTACGAACGCTTTCGCTCAATGGGATGTATGGCCGGCGGCGAAAAACAGAAAGGCCGCCGGAATTATCCAGCGGCCTTTTGTTTCAGCGATCCAAATCCGGGCCTCAGATGAAGTAGAGGTCGTCCTTGGTAACGGTGGCACCGCCCGAGATCAGGGCCAGCTCGAAAGCCGCGCCCGCGCCGTTGCCGTCGGCATCCCAGTACAGCTTGTGCGCCGCGCTGTCCCAGATGAATTGGGCCGACGCTCCGACAGCCGCCGCACCGACGGTGAACTCCGCAGCCGTCAGCACGTGGCCCGCGGCGAAGCCATAATCGGCGCCGGAGAAGACCAGGCGGTCCACACCGTGCTCGAAGTCGGTGATGTGGTCGTGGCCATTGATGGCGACCGACGAGAAGACGAAGTCGTCCGCCAGGGTACCGCCACCCAGCACGTCATTGCCATGGCCACCGACCAGGGTGTCAGTGCCCGAGCCGCCCGACAGTTTGTCGTGGTCGTTGCCGCCCACCAGGCTGTCATTGCCGTCCCAGCCGTTGACGGTGTCGTTGCCGAGACCGCCGGTCAGGGTGTTGTTGCCGACGTTGCCGTTGAGCTGGTTGGCCAGGCCGTTGCCCGTACCGCTGATGTCGGCGATGCCGGTCAGGTACAGGATTTCGGTGTCCGGCGTCAGGGCGAAGCTGATCGACGACTTCACCGTGTCGGTGCCCTCGCCGAAGTTTTCGTAGACCCGGTCACCGACGTGATCGACGACGTAGGTATCGTTGCCGATACCGCCGTACATCTGGTCGTTGTCGATGCCGCCATCCAGGATGTCGTCACCGTCGCCGCCGCGCAGGGTATCCCAGCGCACGCCGCCATTCAGCACGTCGTTGTTTGCGCCGCCTTCCAGCGAGTCGGAGCCTTCGCCACCCGACAGCGAGTCGTTGCCAGCGCTGCCAAGCAGCGTGTCATGGCCCGCCCCGCCTTCCAGCGTATCATTGCCGGCAGCACCGTCGAGGATGTTGTTGCCGACATTGCCGCGGATGAGGTTGACGCCGCCATTGCCTGTGCCGTTGATGTTCGAGACACCGATCAGCTGCAGGTTTTCAAGGTTGGCGCTCAGCGTCCAGGTGACGTCCGACTGGACCTGATCGACAGCACCGTCGTCCACCGCCTGATCGACGGTTTCGTCGATCACATCGTTGACATCATCGATGATATAGAGGTCCGCGCCAGCGCCGCCATAGAGGCTGTCGCGGCCCGAACCGCCGTCGAGACGGTCATTGCCGTTGCCGCCGTGGATCGAGTCGTTGCCATCCCCGCCACGCAGGGTGTCGTTGCCGTCCAGGCCGCGCAGCGTATCGTTGCCGCCGAAGCCCGACAACGAGTCGCCGCCCGCGCCGCCGGAGAAGTTGTCCGGCGTGACATTGCCGTTCTGGTAGACGCCGGTATTGGCCGCGGTCGGGATGAAGTCGACGTCGTCGAAGCGCAAGGTTTCGACGCCCGTGACGTGATCCTGGCCCTGGTCGCCATTTTCCGGGAAGTTGTCGATGACGTAATAGCCACCCGAACCGTCCTGGGTAATGGTGTACTGAGAACGCAGGCCATAGAAACGGGCGATGTCGTTGCCGTCGCCGCCATTGACCAGGTCATGCCCTTCGTCGGAGGTGATGAAGTCATCACCGGTGCCGCCGTTGAGCGTATCCTGGCCGGCGCCGCCGAACAGGGTGTCATTGCCGATACCGCCATCGACCGCATCGACACCGAGGCCGGCATAAACCAGGTCGTTGTCGTCACCGCCGGACAGCGTGTCGTTGCCGGCGCTGCCGCTGAGGGTATCGTTGCCCGCTTCGCCCAGGATGGTACCCGTCGACCACAGGCCCGCATTGTCGGCGCCCGCGCCGCCGTACAGGTTGCCGGCGCCGTACAGGGTGTCGTTGCCGTTGCCGCCGCTCAGGAGGTTGGCGCCTTCGATATCGTAGAGATTATCGTTGTCGTCACCGCCGTTCAGCGTGTCGTTGCCGTGGTTGCCGGCCAGGCTGTCGTTGCCCGCGCCGCCGGAGATGGCGTCATCATTATTGTCGCCCTGGAGGGTGTCGTTGCCGGCCTCACCGTTCAGCGTATCGTTGCCGAAACCGCCGAGGACACGGTCGGCGCCGTCACCGGCATTGACCAGGTCGGTGCCGTCGTTACCGAGCAAGGTATCGTTGCCCGCGCCGCCGGCGACGACGTCATTGGCCGAACCGGCGTCGACGTAGTCGTTGCCGATACCCGCGATGATGCTGTCATCGCCCCCGCCGCCATAAACGAAGTCATTGCCGTCGCCGGCATTGACCGTATCGGCCTCATCCAGCGCCGAGATCGAGTCGTCCGAAGCCGTGCCATTGAGGTTGTCGATGCCGTCCGTGCCGGTGATGACCGCACCGCCGGAAATCGGGGTGAAGGTCATGTCGTTGAAGACCAGGCTTTCGGCGTTACGGACCGTATCCGAGCCGGTATTGCCGGCGTGGTCGATGACCGCGAAGCTGCCGCCACCCAGGTCGACGACCGAGTAGTCGCCACGGTTGCCGTTGATGCGCACCGTGTCCGTACCATCGCCGCCGTCCAGCGTGTCGTCGCCGGCGCCGCCGGTGATGCTGTCGTCGCCCGTACCGCCGTTCAGCTCACCATTGCCGGCCAGCGTGTCGTTGCCTTCGTCGCCAGTAATGATGTTGACGCCGTAGATATCGGTGATGATATCGTTGCCCGCGCCACCACGTAAGGAATCGTTGCCGACCCAGCCGTTGATGGTGTCGGCGCCGTCACCGGCATTGACGGTGTCGTCGCCATTGCCGCCGAACAGCGAGTCGAAGCCGTCGCCACCATTGATGGCGTCGTCCTGGTCGCCGCCGTCGATGGAGTCGTTGCCTTCGTCGCCGTAGAGGGCGTCTTCGCCCGCACCGCCGGTGATCGTGTCCTGCTCGATGCCGCCGAAGACCAGGTCGTCTTCGTCGCCGCCGACCAGGCTGTCGTTACCGGCTTCGCCGTAGATGCGGTCAGGCTCGGTGCCGCCCAGAACGGTGTCGTTGCCGTCACCGCCATAGAGGACGTCGGCGCCCGCCAGACCGTTGATCAGGTCGTCGCCGCCATAGCCCCAGACCGTGTCGTCGCCGGAGCTGGTATTGGTGTTGTCCGGACGCGTCGTGGTGACACCGGCGCTCGAATTGTCGCTGATCGTGTCGGCGCCGGCCGTACCGTAATATTCGTAGCCATAGTTCGGCGTACCGGTGTAGCTGCCGTCGAGGAAGATGAGGTCTTCGAAGCCGTAGATGGTGTCCGTGCCGTCCGGCGAATAGGCGCGGTTGTCGATGACCACGATCTTGCCGGCCGTTTCGACAACCGTGTAGTCGTTGCGGTTGCCCGCATAGACCGCCACGTCGCCGGCATCGCCGAACAGCTTGTCGTCGCCGCCGTCGCCGCGCAGGGTATCAATGCCCGTGCCGCCGAACAGCTGGTCGTCGCCGTAGCCGCCGCTCAGCGAGTCGTTGCCCGCATCGCCTTCCAGCGTGTCGGAGCCATAGCCCGCGCCGATGGTGTCGTTGCCCGCACCGCCGTAGAAGTGCTGGTCACCCGTCGACCAGACATATTCGTAGAGCGCGTCATTGCCGTCATCGCCGTAGGCCTTAGCCTGGTCGCCGGCCGCGATCACGTCGTCGCCAGCGTCGCCGTGGACTGTGCCCCAGCCGGTGATGCCGTCATTGTCGTCACCGCCGCTGATGCTGCCGGAGCCGTAGATGTTGTCCTGACCGACGCCGCCCAGGACCGTACCCGTGCCGCTAAGCGTGTCGTTGCCGGCATCGCCCTGCAGCAGGTTGGCCGCGTTGTCGAAGTCGCTCAGGCTGTCATTGCCGTCGCCGCCATAGAGGTTATCGGCACCGGCTTCGCCGTTGAGGGTGTCGTTGTCGGCATTGCCGAACAGGGTATCGACGCCCGCGCCGCCCCAGACCAGGTCTTCGCCGTCGCCGCCGGAAACGAAGTCGTTGCCGGCATCGGCATAGACGACGTCGTAGCCGACGCCCGCCTCGATGCTGTCGTCGCCCTCGCCACCGCGAATCTGGTCGTTGCCGGCCAGGCCCTTCAGCGTGTCGTTGGCGCCGAGGCCGACCAGGCTGTCGTCATTGGCGCCGCCAGTCAGCGAATCGGGACCCGCAGTGCCGATCTGGATCTCGCCGGCATTGGCCGCCGTCAGGCCCAGGCTGATATCGGTGAAGACCGCCGTTTCGACGCCGCTCAAGGCATCGCTGCCTTCGTTGGAGCGGTTGGCGACGATGACGTAACCACCGACGCCGTCTTCGATCACTGAGTAGTAGACGCGGTCACGGCCATATTGCGCAATGTCCGTGCCCGAGCCGCCGATGAGGGTGTCATCGTCCTGGCCGCCAGACAGGGTGTCGTCGGCGTCACCGCCGTCGACCGTATCCTTGCTCCAGTTGCCGTGGATCGTATCCGAGCCTTCGTTGCCTTCGAGGTATTGGCTGCCGTCGGCATAGTAGGGCGCCCAGCCGAAGACCAGGTCGTCACCCAGACCGCCCTTGCCGGTGCTGTCTCCGCCGACGCCCAGGGTGTCGTTCTGCTCGTTGCCTTCCAACTGGCCCCAGCCATAAACCGAGTCCAGGCCGGTGCCACCTTGCAGCGTGCCCGAGCCGTAGAGGTAGTCGTTGCCGTCCTCGCCCTGTTGCAGATCGTCGAAGCCATAGAGCGTGTCGTTGCCGATGCCACCACGCAGGGTCGAGGTGTTGGACTGCAGGTAGTCGTTGCCCTCGTCGCCGAACAGCTGGTTGAAACCGCTGTAGTCGGTGATCCGGTCGTTGTCCTCATTGCCGTGCAGGGTATCGGAACCCTGGTCGCCTTCGATCGTGTCGTCGCCTGCGTTACCAAAAGCTTCGTCACTGCCCGAACCGCCATAGATGTGGTCAAGCCCTTCGTCGCCGTACAGCGTATCCGCGCCCGAGTCCCCGAACAGCACGTCGTTGCCGACATTGCCGTGGATGACGTCGTTGGCGTCGTCGCCGGACAGACGGTCATTGCCGTTATTGCCGTTGATGGTGTCGTCGCCCGAATCCCCGATCAGGATGTCGTCGAAGGCCGTGCCGGTATAGACGATGCCGGTATTGCCGCCGAACGGCAGGTCCAGTTCGTCGTCGGCAAAGACCAGCAGTTCGACGCCATAGAGGGTGTCGGTGCCTTCCGAGCCGGTCTTGGCGGTGATGACCGCGCCATCGGTGATATAGCCGTCACCATCGAGGTGATAGGTGATGATGTAATCGGCGCTTTCGATGGTGACGTTGCCGAGGCCGTCATTGGTCTCGGTGCGGACCAGCATGTTGCCGCCGTAACGCGCCTTGTCGAAACCCGAACCGCCGTAGAGCAGGTCCGCGCCCTGGTGGCCCGTCAGGGTGTCGTCGTTCTGGCCGCCGACCAGGGTATCGTTGCCGCCATAACCGTACAGTTCGTCGGTGCCAAGGCCGCCGTCGAGGACCTGATCGCCGCCGTCATAGGTCGACGGCGTATAGCCGTAGAGGGTATCGGCGCCTTCGCCGCCGAGGCCCGTGCCGCCGTGCTGGACATAGACGTGGTCGTCGTCGAGGCCGCCGTCGAGCGTGCCCGCGCCGAAGATGGTGTCGTCACCCGCATCGCCCGAAATGACCCCCGCGCCGCTGACATAGTCTTCGCCGTCACCGCCGCCGACCGTACCGTTGGCCGTGATGGTGTCATTGCCCTGGCCGCCATCGACCGTATCGGTGCCTGCGCCGCCGGTGATGCTGTCATTGCCGGCGTCGCCGAGAATGCTGTCATTGCCCGCGCCGCCGTCGACGGTATCGTTGCCGCCGCCGCCGCTCAGCGAGTCGTCGCCGTCCTGGCCCAGCAGGGTATCTTCGCCCGTATCACCCAGGATGGCGTCGTTGCCGATGCCGCCGTCAAGGCGGTCGAAGCCACCGGCGCCATTGATGGTGTCGTTGCCGTCACCGCCCCAGATGATGTCGTTGCCGATGTCGGCCGAGCCCGGCACGCTGGTCGTCGCCAGAGCCAGGGCCGCGCCCAGGACGTCGTCGCCAGCGCCGCCGGTGATGCTGTCGTCGTAATAGGTGCCCGCCAGGGTATCGTTGCCCGCAGTACCGTTGAAGACCTGGCCGGTATTGGCGTTCGACACCTCGAACTCGATATCGAAGGTGCGAATGACGTCGAAGCTGTTCAGACGATCTTCGCCTTCGTCACCGTTGGAAGTGCGGTTGTCGACGACATAATAGCCGCCGGCGCCGTCCTGGATGATCGAATACTGCTCACGGCGCTGGGCGTAGGTCGCGACGTCGTAGCTGTCGCCGCCGTCGAGGCTGTCATTGCCCTGCGCGCCGTTGACCGTGTCGTCACCGCCGCCGCCATTGATGGTGTCGTTGGCGTCGCCGCCGAACAGGGTATCGCTGCCCGTGCCGCCGTCGACACTGTCTGCGCCATAGTTGGCGTAGATGATGTCATCGCCCGCACCGCCGTCGAGCGTCTGCGCACCATCGACGGCGGTAAACGGATGCGCGCCGACCAGGGTATCGTTGCCGCCTTCGCCATAGCCCGTGCCGCCGGTATAGACGGCGAGGGCGTCTTCGTCCGCGCCGCCGTAAAGCGTGCCCCAGCCGGTGACGGCATCGTTGCCCGCGCCGCCTTGCAGCACGCCGGTACCGCTGACGGTGTCGTTGCCCGCACCACCGTCCAGGGTGCCGGTGCCGGTGACGGTGTCACCGTCTTCGCCGCCGAACAGCATGTTCTGGCCCAGGCTGTCGGTGATCAGGTCCGCGCCGTTGCCGCCATAGACGGTGTCGTTGCCGGCGCCGCCATCCAGGCTGTCATTGTCGAAGTCCGGATTGCCGTCGACATTACCGTCGGCATTGTCGGCGAAGCCGCCCACGGTCGCATTGGTGCCGTAGAGTACGTCCTGGCCGGTGCCGCCCAGCAGGGTGTCGTCGCCCGAGCCACCGATCATGGTGTCGTTGCCATACTCACCGCGGAGCACATCGTTGCCGATGCGGCCCAGCACCAGGTCGTGGCCGCCGCCGGCATTGACGCGGTCGAAGCCGGAGAGGGCATCGATCGTGTCGGAACCATCGACGTCGGTGAAGAAGAACGGACCGGCGCCGGGGATCGAGTCGTCAGCGGTCGTGCCGTTGATCAGGCCGCCCACGACGGTCGGCGACAGGTAGTATTCGCCGTCTTCGAAGATCAGCAGCTCGATATTGGTCAGGGTGTCGGTGCCTTCCGGCGAACCGACGCGATTGTCGACGACTGTCGTGACACCGGCCACCGTCGTAATCGTGTAATCGGTGCTGATGCCGCTGTAGTAGGCGACGTCATAGCCCGCGCCACCGTTCATGGTGTCGTTGCCGTCCAGGTTCGAGTCGCCGAGGAAGATGTCCGCGCCCGCGCCGCCGTCCAGGCTGTCGTCGCCGTGCAGGCCTTCCAGCTTGTCGTTGCCGTCGCCGCCGATCAGGGTCTGCGCGCCATTCGCACCCGTGACTGTATCATCACCGGCGCCGCCCAGGCCCTGGCCGGTGCCGACCGTGACCTGGTCATTGCCCTCGCCGCCGTCCAGCGTGCCCGTGCCCATAAGGGTGTCGTTGCCCCCGTCACCGAACATCTGGTTATTGCCCGAGTAGTCGTTCAGGTGGTCATTGTCCGCACCACCGTGCGACGTGTCGTTGCCGGTGCCTGCGTACAGTTCGTCCGCTTCGGTGCCGCCATCGAGGCTGTCGTCGCCTTCGAAACCGTACAGGGTGTCGTTGCCGGCAAAGCCCTGGACCGTATCGGCCAGCGGACTGGCGGTGATGTAGTTGTTGTCGGCATTGCCGTCATAGCTGCCGCCGCCGACCACGATGGTAACGTTGCCGGTGCGCAGGCCGGACGCACCATTGCCGTCGCTGACCTGATAGCTGAACGAGGTCGTGCCGACAAAGCCGCCGTTCGGCGAGAAGGTGAAGGTGCCGTCGGGGTTCCAGCTGAGCGTGCCGTTGAGGCTCGTCGTGTTGACACCGACCAGGGTCAGGGCGTCGCCATCGGCATCGGTGTCGTTGGCCAGCAGGCTGGTGCCGTTCAGGGTCTGGCCCGGCAGGACGGTATAGCTGTCATTGCCGACGACAGGCGCGGCGTTCTGAACATTCACGGTCACCGTCGCCGTATCGGTCAGGGTGCCGTCGCTGACCGTGTAGCTGAAGGTCGTCGTGCCGGCGAACTCGGCTTCCGGCGTGAAGACGAAGCCGCCATCGGCGCTGTAGGTCACCGTACCGCGCGTGCCGGTCGTGTTGATCGCCGTCACCGTCAGGGCGTCGCCGTTCGGGTCGGTATCGTTGGAAAGCACGCCCGGACCGGCAATCGTCAGGACATCGCCGGCATGGACCGAATAGTTGTCATTGACGCCGTTGGGCGCGGCCGACTCGACCGTGATCGAGACGGTCGCCGTATCGGTGCCGCCGGCGCCGTCGCTGACCGTGTAGCTGAAGGTGGTGACGCCCACAAAGCCCACCGTCGGCGTGAAGCTGAAGCTGCCATTGGCGTTGTGCGTAAGGGTACCCTGCAGGCCGGTCGTATCGACCGCTGACACCGTCAGCGGATTTCCGTCGACGTCCGAGTCATTGTTCAGGACGCCGGGAGCCGCGATGTTCAGGACCGCGCCGCCATTGACCGTATAACTGTTGTTGTTGGCGACGGGGTCGTCATTGACCGCCGTGACCTGGACGTTGACATTGCCGTTTGACGTCGTGAAGCCGTCCGACAGGATGTAGGTGATCTGTGCCAGGCCATTGAAGTTGGCCGAGGGCGTAAACACGATATTGCCGCCGCTGATGACCGCGCTGCCACCCGACACGCCGGCGATGCCGGTGATGGTCAGGGCGTCGCCGTCAGCGTCAGTATCGTTGCCGAGCAGGGTCGCGATCGAGATGTTGAGCGCATTGTCCTCGGCCGTCGTGGTCGAGTCGCTGCCAGCCACCGGGGCGGTATTGATGATGTAGGTCTGGTCGGAGAAGACCAGGGTGCGGATATTGGTCAGGGTGTCGGTGCCGTCATTGCCATCCGTGCCCGGCTGGTTGTCGGTGACCGTCGTGACGCCGGCGGAGGTCGTGATCGTATAGCTGGCGCGCGTGCCTGAGAAGACCGCCTGGTTGGCGCCCGTGCCGCCGTCCATGGTGTCGTTGCCGACGCCGCCGACCAGCGTATCGTTGCCCGCGCCGCCCAACAGCGAGTCGAGACCCGCCAGGCCCTCCAGGCGGTCATTGCCGCCCAGGCCCGAGATCGTGTCGTTGAGGATGGTGCCGGTCAGGGCGCTGGCGCCGGAATCGTCGCCTTCGCTGCCGGTGATGCTGGCGCCGGCAATACCGGTTTCGACCGAGACCTGCTGGTCAGCAAAGACCAGGGTCTGGACATTGGTGATCGTGTCGGTGCCGTCCGGCGAGCCCGAGCGGTTGTCGATAACGGTGACGCCCGTCGTGTCGCCGACGATGGTGTACTGGCTGCGGTTGCCCGAGAAGTAGGCGAGGTTGGTGCCGCCTCCGCCATCGACGATGTCGTTGCCCTGGCCGCCCGACAGCGAATCGTCGCCATCGCCGCCGATCAGGCTGTCATTGCCGTTTTCGCCGCGCAGCGAGTCGTCGCCGGTGCCACCGTAGACACTGTCGTCGCCGCTGTTGGCATTGACCGTGTCGTTGTCGGCGTCGCCGTAGATTTCCTTGCCGTAGCCGTCGTCATAGATCAGGTCATTGCCGGCGCCGCCCGAGAGGGTGTCGTGGTTGCCGTCGGTCGTATAGCCATAGGAACCATAGATCGTATCGGTGCCGTCGCCGCCCGCCAGGCTGGTGGCGTGGTAGACGCCGTCATAGGCATAGCCGTACTTTTCGACGCGGTCGCTGCCGGCGCCGCCGTCCAGCCACTGGCCGTAAAGCGTGTCGTTGCCGTCGCCACCCTCCAGCGTGTTGATGCCTTCCGAATCCTCGAGATAGTCGTTGCCGGCGCCGCCCTGCAGGCTGTCGTAACCGGCATTGCCGTAAAGCGTGTCGTTGTCGGCGCCGCCCGACAGGGTGTCATTGCCCTCATTGCCATACAGGCTGTCATTGCCTTCGCTGCCTTCCAGGCTGTCGTGGCTTTGATTGCCGCTCAGATTGTCGGCACCCAGACCACCGACGAGGGTATCGGCGCCCTTGCCGCCGCTGACCGTGTCGTTGCCATCGCCGGCCAGGACGGAATCCGCGCCGCCCAGGCCGTTGATCGAGTCATTCGACTCCAGGCCGTTGATGGTGTCGTCGCCGAGCGTGCCGTTCAGGGTATCAGGATCGATCGTGCCGTTGATGACGGAACCCGGATTGCTGCCGAACACCAGGTCGTCGTCGGTAAAGCTCAGGATTTCGACATTGCTCAGGACGTCAGTGCCCTGGGGCGAGCCGGAGCGGTTATCAACGACCGTGATCGTGCCCGCCGCCGTGTCCTCGGTGATCGTGTAGTCGCCGACTTCACCGGAATAATAGACCGTGTCGGCTTGGTCGCCGCCGTCAATGGTGTCGTTGCCCGCGCCGCCGTCGAACTCGTCATAACCGTCGCCGCCGATCAAGCTGTCATTGTCGTTTTCACCTCGGATCGAATCGTCGCCCGTGCCGCCATAGACCGTGTCATTGCCGCTGGAAGCGATGATGGTGTCGTTGTCGGCGTCGCCGTAGATTTCCTTGGCGTAGCCGTCGTCCTGGATGTAGTCGTTGCCGTCACCACCCGAAACCGTGTCGTGCGTGCCGTCATTGGTGTAGCCGTAGCTGCTGTAGATGGTATCGGCGCCGGCGCCGCCCGACAGGCTGGAGCCGTGATAGGTGCCGTCATAGGCATAGCCGTACTTTTCGATGCGGTCATTGCCCGCACCACCGTCCAGCCATTGACCATACAGGGTATCGTTGCCCTCACCGCCGCTCAGCGTGTTGATGGACTCCGAGTCCTCGATGTAGTCGTTGCCGTCACCGCCCGTCAGGCTGTCGAAGCCGGCATTGCCGTAGAGCGTATCGTTGCCTTCACCGCCGATGACCGTATCGTCGCCGGCATTGCCGCCGATCGTGTCGTTCTCCGTGCCGCCGTCGATCGAGTCGTTGCCCGCGCCGCCCGAGATCGAGTCCGCGCCCGCGCCGCCCAGGACGGTATCGTTATCCACACCGGCATCGACCGTATCGTTGCCCGCACCGGCAATGACGGAGTCCGCCCCTGCCCCGGCCACAACGACGTCGCCGCCGTCACCAGCGTCGAGCGTGTCATTGCCTTCGCCACCGTCGATCTGGTCGCCACCGCCAAGGCCGGCGACCGAGTCATCGCCGCCGAGCGCGCTTAACTGGTCGCTCTGGTCCGAACCCGTCAGGGTTTCCGCCCCGGCTGTACCCGTCTGGACCGTGCCGGTGTTCAGGTCAGTCGGCACGAATTCGACGCCGTTGAAGTTCAGGACTTCGACGCCCGTCAGGATATCCGCATCTTCCGGCGATCCCGAGCGGTTGTCGAACACCAGCACGTTGCCGTCGCCATCGCGCGCCACAGTATAGTCGGCCAGATTGCCGCTGTAGAAGGCGGTGTCCTCACCGATGCCGCCGTCGATCGTGTCATTGCCCTGGCCACCGGCCAGCGAGTCATCGCCGTCGCCGCCGAACAGGCTGTCGGCATCGTTGTCGCCGCGAATCGAGTCGTCGCCCGTGCCGCCGTAGACGGTGTCATTACCGCTGGAGGCGAAGATGGTGTCGCTGTCGGCATCACCAGAGATTTCCTTGCCGTAGCCGTCGTCATAGACCAGGTCGTTGCCGTCACCGCCCGAGATGGTGTCGTGCGTGCCATCCGTCGTGTAACCATAAGAACCGTAAATGGTGTCGGCGCCGGCGCCGCCCGACAGGCTCGAGCCATGATAGGCGCCGTCATAGGCATAACCGTACTTTTCGATGCGGTCGTTACCGGCACCACCGTCCAGCCATTGGCCATACAGGGTATCGTTACCCTCGCCGCCCGACAGGGTATTGATAGACTCCGAGTCCTCGATGTAGTCGTTGCCGTCGCCGCCGACCAGGCTGTCGAAACCGGCATTGCCGTAGAGCGCGTCATTGCCCTCGCCGCCAATGACCGTGTCGTCGCCGGCATTGCCGCCGATCGTGTCGTTTTCCGTGCCGCCGTCGATCGAGTCGTTGCCCGCGCCGCCCGAGATCGAGTCGGTACCGGCGCCGCCCAGGACGGTGTCGTTTTCGGTGCCGCCGTCGACCGAGTCATTGCCCGCGCCCGCCAGGATGGAGTCCGCCCCTGCACCGCCATTGGCAACGTCGTTGCCGTCCCCGGCATCGAGCGTGTCATTGCCGTCACCGCCGGCGATCTGGTCACCGCCGCCAAGGCCGGCGATCGAATCGTCGCCGCCCACACCGCTCAATTGGTCGCTTTGCTCCGAACCCGTCAGGGTTTCGTTCGCCGCCGTACCCGTCTGGACCGTGCCGGTGTTCAGGTCGGTCGGCACGAATTCGACGCCATTGAA
The DNA here is from genome assembly GCF_017875235.1 of Asticcacaulis solisilvae. GTDB lineage: Bacteria > Pseudomonadota > Alphaproteobacteria > Caulobacterales > Caulobacteraceae > Asticcacaulis > Asticcacaulis solisilvae_A. Next base: position 48,832 of record NZ_JAGGMI010000006.1, read on the forward strand.
GTTCAGGACCTCGACGCCCGTCAGAACGTCGGCGCCTTCTGGAGACCCCGAGCGGTTATCGAACACCAGCAGGTTGCCGCCGCCATCGCGCGCTACCGTGTAATCGCTGAGGGCGCCGCTGTAGAAGGCGGTGTCTTCGCCGATGCCGCCGTCGATCGTGTCATTGCCCTGGCCACCCGCCAGCGAGTCATCGCCGTCGCCGCCGAACAGGCTGTCGGCGTCATTGTCACCACGGATCGAGTCGTTGCCTGTCCCGCCATAGACGGTGTCATTGCCACTTGAAGCAAAGATGGTGTCGCTGTCGGCGTCACCGTAGATTTCCTTGCCGTAACCGTCGTCCTGGATGTAGTCGTTGCCGTCACCGCCCGAGATCGTGTCGTGCGTGCCATCCGTCGTGTAGCCGTAGGAGCCGTAGATGCTGTCGGCGCCGGCGCCGCCCGACAGGCTGGAGCCATGATAGGCGCCATCATAGGCGTAACCGTACTTTTCGATACGGTCGTTACCCGCGCCGCCGTCCAGCCATTGGCCATACAGGGTATCGTTACCCTCGCCGCCGCTCAGCGTGTTGATGGACTCAGAATCCTCGATGTAGTCGTTGCCATCGCCGCCGACCAGGCTGTCGAAACCGGCATTGCCATAGATGGCGTCATTGTCGGCGCCGCCCAGGACCGTGTCGTTGCCCTCGTTGCCGGACAGGGTATCGTTGCCCTCGCTGCCAAGGATCATGTCGTCACCGGCACCGCCGCCGACCGTGTCGTTCTCCAACCCGCCATCGATCGAGTCATTCCCCGCGCCGCCCAGCAGCGAATCCGTGCCCGCACCACCCAGAAGGGTGTCATTGTCCGCGCCGCCGTTGAGGGTATCGATCCCGGCACCGCCGAGAAGGCTGTCGTCACCCGCGCCGCCGTCCAGAACGTCGTTATCGTCGCCGCCGTCCAGCGTGTCCGCCCCTTCCAGGCCATCGATATGGTCGTTGCCGGCAAAGCCCCGGATCGAGTCCGGACCCGCGGTGCCATTGAGGATGTTGTCGAGATCGTTACCGTCGGCCATGGTGAAATGTCCTTGCAATGACTTGGAAGAAATCAGGCAGCGTACTTTGGGAAAATGCAGGCACTGGGGAGAAATGCAGGCACTGGAATGCGAAGGTACTTATGGAAATCAGGTCGAGGTATCGGAAAAAAATAAAATGATACCCCACGGCACGCGGCCGGCGTCAGAGCACACGACGCGCGGCACAGATATCACGGGTCTCTGACAATCGCAACGCGGCCACACAGACTTGATTAAGATACATCCTGCAGGGGATTTTTATCGGCATGCGACCGGCCGCGCCTCAATGAAAATGAGGTATCAGCCGGGCGATTTCTCGAGATTGGCCGCGGGTTTGGCGGCGGCTTTTTCCAGCTGCCGGGTCCAGCCTTCCCGCGTGCCGAAATACTGGACGCGCCCGCCCTGCAGCACGAGCAGCTTGTCGACGACCGCCAGAATGCCGGCGCGGTGCGCGATGACGACGACCGAACCGCCACCGGCGCGGAAGCCGGCGATGGCCTTGGCCAGCATTTCCTCGCCGGCGCTGTCGAGGTGCGAGTTCGGCTCGTCGAGGACCAGGAGGCTGGGCTCGCCGTAAAAAGCCCGCGCTAGGCCGATCAGCTGGGCCTGGCCGGCCGACAGTCCCTGGCCATTGATGCCGATGCGCGTGTTATAGCCGTTGGGAAGACGCATGATCAGTTCATGCACGCCGGCGCCTTGCGCAGCGCGGACGACGGCGGCGTCCACCGCCCCCATGTCGGCGGTCAGCACATGGTCGAACCGGCAGATATTGTCCCGCACCGTGCCTTCGAACAGCACGGTATCCTGAGGGAAGTAGCCGATATATTTCGCCAGGCGCTGGGGATCCCATTCGCGCCGCTCGCCGTTGTCGATACGAACGGCTCCGGTGTCGTAGACCTCCGCGCCCACTATGACGCGCGCCAGGGTCGTCTTGCCCGCGCCGCTGGGGCCGATGACACCCACGACTTCGCCCGGCTGAAGCGAAAAGCTGACATTGGCCAGGAGATAGGTCTTGAGCTCATGATTGGCCACCGACACGCCTTCGAGGTCAAGCTGGCCGCGCGGCGCCGGCAGGCCGACATAGTCCGGCTTTGCTTCGACGGAGTTGAATAGGTCGTTGAGCGAGAAGAAGCCGTTATAGCCGGCGACCAGCGACTTCCACGACGAAATGGTCTGGTCGATCGGCGCCGTCGCCCGTGAGATCAGCAGCGAAGCGGCGAAGACGGCTCCCGGCGAGATCTTGTTTTCCACGGCCAGAAGGGCGCCGACGCCCAGTCCGACCGATTGCAGCAGCAGGCGGAAGAACTTGGCCGCCGCACGGTAGCGGTTGCCCGACATGCCGGCATGGACGTTGCTTTCCATGGCCTCATGGCGGGTGCGCATCTGGGACATGACCATGGCTTCGCGCATGCCCAGGGCCGAGATGACATCCGCCTTGGCGGTCAGCACGTCCTGGGTGGCATAGGCGCGCGCCATGCCCTGGGTGGCCAGGGTCAACTGCTTGTAGGTCGCGCGCTCATTCATCACCGCCAGGATGGTCAGGATGATCGCGCCGGCCAGACAGACCAGCGCCAGGTAGGGGTGCAGCAGGAAGCAGAGCAGGATGTAGATGACGATCCACGGCGCGTCGCACAGGGCCAGGAAGCCCTGACCGCTGATGGCCTGCTTGAAACTGTCGAAGTTGCGCATGACATTGGCCGTCGGGCGCGCTTCGGTCGAGCGGACCTGCATCGACAGGATTTGGGTCATGATCGGTCCGGACAGCTCCATGTCGAGCTTGAGACCCGACCGGACCAGAAGCCGGGTGCGCAGATTGTCCAGCATGGCCAGGACCAGGAAGGCTATGATGGTGATCAGGCTGAGGAAGAACAGGGTGGCGAGGCCGCCGGTCGGCATGACGCGGTTATAGACCTGCAGCATATATATGGTGGGCGTCAGGTACAGCACGTTCAAAAACAGGCTGAAGATCATGACGTTGACGAAATGCGGCTTGCAGGTTTCCAGCGCGTTGGCCAGGACACCGTTGATCTTTTTACCCAACAGGACCATAACGCCCCCTAATCTGTTGTGTTGAAATATCGCGCCGTTTCCGGCAAAAGCATCACTGTCAATTTATTGCTTTTCCTTATTAGTCCTGACCATAAATAGCAAGCTGGCTCATTGATCATGACCAGCCATTTCCCGGGAGTTCATGCATGGCCGGCGAAATCGTCGTCTTCAAGAACAAGGTCGCGGACATCGTCCGCCGCTATGTCGCGCCGACGGCCGCCGATGGCGTCGCCACCGCCGATGCGTCGCGCGAAATCCGTCTGGGCTGGTGGCTCCTGTTCGGCTTCTTCGGCGTCTTCATGGGCTGGGCGGCACTGGCGCGCGTCGATGCCGCCGTCATGGCGCAGGGCAAGATCGTCGTGTCGGGCAGTCTTCAGGACGTGCAGCACAAGACGGGCGGCGTGGTCAGCAAGCTTCTGGTCCGCGAAGGCGCCCAGGTTCAAAAAGGCCAGGTCCTGCTTGAACTGGCCGGCGACCAGTCCGAAGCCGCCGCCATTTCTCTCACCGCACAATATATTACGCTCAAGGTCCAGGAAGCGCGCCTGATGGCCGCGCAGGGCGGCGCCACCAGCTTCGCAGTGCCCCTTGAACTGCAGCACTATACAGGCGCCGAAAAGGAGATGGTCGATGAGGCCATGCGCCTGCAACTCCAGGCCCTGCGCGCCGGCCAGAGCGCGCTCGGCAGCCAGATATCGGTCCTGGGCCAGCAACAGGGCCAGACCAACGAGCAGATCGCCGGCGCGCGCCAGCGCATCGCCGCCAACCTCCGCCAGCAGGAACTGACGCGCCAGGAACTGGCCGGGGTAGACTCCTTGGAAAAGCGCGGCTTTGCCCCCAAGACCCGTGTCCGTGAACTGGAAAGCCGTGTCGCGGGCCTCGAAGGCGAAAATGGCGCGCTCAATGCCTCGGTCGCCCAGGCCAATGCCGCCATCGGCGAAAGCCGCATGCGCATGCTGACCCTGCGCCAGCAATACTTCCAGGACCTCGTGACCGACCTGCGCGACACCCAGCTCAAACTGTCCAACATCGTGCCGCAGATGACCGCCGCCAATACGGAATTCGACCGTGTCCAGGTGCGCGCACCCGTTACCGGCAAGGTGCTGGGCCTAACCGCCCATACGGTGGGCGGCGTCATCGCGCCTGGAGACAAGATCCTGAGCGTCGTGCCGGACAAGGCGCCGCTGGTGATCGACGCCTACATCCTGCCCCAGGACGGCGACGATGTCCGCCCTGGCCAGACGACCCGCATCCGCTTCTCGGGCCTCTATCGCCACGACCTGCCGGACATGAAGGGTAAGGTGCTCGACGTATCCGGCGACAGCTTCACCGACCCGCAGACGGGACAATCTTTCTACAGGGCCAAGATCGAAGTCACACCCGAAAGCCTGGCCCTGCTCAAGAAGGCGAAGGGCTGGGAGAACGCCGTCAAGCCAGGCATCCCGGTCGAGGTCAACATTCCGACGCGCAAGCGCACGGTCCTGACCTATCTGATGGAACCGCTGAACGAGACCTTCTCGCACACCTTTACAGAGCACTGAGCCCAATACGAAAAGGCCCGCAACCGTAAAGGCTGCGGGCTTTTTTGTGATGCTCAGCTCGCCATCTGGCGCTGCGCCACCGGCTTGCCGGCGACCTCCTCGATCAGTTGCAGCTGGCGTGGCAGGCAGATCTGCAAGGAGTAATTGTCGAGGATGGTTTTGCGGGCCGCGTCGCGCAGGCGCTGCGAGTCCTTGTCCTCAAGCGCCTTGACGATGGTGCGGTTCAGCTGCGCCGTGTCGAAGAAGTCGGTCATGTAGCCGTTTTCGCCGTCCTTCAGCACTTCCTGCACCGGCGCCGTGTCCGACGCGACCATCAGGCAGCCGGCCGACATGGCCTCCATGAACGACCACGACAGGACGAACGGATAGGTCAGGTAGACGTGGACCGATGATACCTGCAACAGGCTGACATAGTCATTATAGGGCAACTGGCCCATGAAGTGGACGCGGTCGCTCTTCAGGCCTGTCTCGTTGATCATGACTTCGCGCCAGTTGCCGCCCTCCTTGGGCGCCGATCCGTAAGAGACATTGTCGCCACCGACGATAATTACCCTGGCCTTCGGCCGCAGCTTGAGGAGTTCCGGCAGGGCGCGCATGAAGATATGGAAGCCGCGATAGGGCTCCAGGTTGCGCGCGACGTAGGTGATGACCTCCTCGCCCTTGCGCACCTCCTTACCGTCGGGCAGCTTGAACACCGCATCGGCGTTCGGCTGCACCTTCTGGACGTCGATGCCGTCAAAGATGGTGGCGATCTTCGGCTGGAAAATAGCCGGATGACGCGATTTCTGCCACTGGGTCGGGCTCCAGCCGCGGTCGGCCAGTTCCAGCGACATGAGCAGGTGGGAGTTGCGCGCCCGCACCCGACACAGGTCATCGAGCATGACCTCCTTGTCCTTGTCGAAGCCGACATCGGCGCCAAAGGCGGTGTAGTAGAATTCGCAATAGCTCAGGAGCGGAGAGCGCGGGTAGATTTCCTTGATGAACAGGGTTTCGCCCCAGCCCGGGTGGGCGATGATGATGTCGGGGATGAAGCCTTCCTGGCGCAGCTGCTGCGCCACGCGGGCGACCTGCTGGCCGTGCAGGATCGAGTTTTCGAACAGACGCAGATAATGGTGGGTCGAGGCATGGGCGACGCGATGCGGCTGGTAGACCAGCTTGCGCACGCCCTTCAGCTCGATCGTCTTCTGCTTGGTGATGAAGACGACCTCATGGCCCATATTGGCCAGGGTGGGCGCCAGGTACTTGTACTGCCCCGGCATGTTCTGATGAATAAAAAGAATGCGCATGCCCGTCTCCCCGGCCTTATCGCTTTAAATACCGCGACACTATACCGGAGATGGCATCCGGTCGAGCCCCTAAGACAATGGACTGTTTGACTTTCTGGCGACATGCGGGAATATCTTGCAGCGCAGCAAAGCCGGGGCACCATGGACCGCAGGAAACTCGACACGCTTCAGGCCGGACGCGGATTCGCCGCCCTGGCCGTGCTGCTGTTTCATGCCGAAACCACGCTGCAGATGGCCAAGTATCTCGGCCACGAGCCCTTCGCCATCTTCCGCGGCGGCTATATCGGTATCGATTTCTTTTTCGTCCTGTCGGGCTTCGTCATCATGCTGGCCCACGAACAGGATCTGGGCCGGCCAGACCGGGTTCTCAGCTTTCTATGGCGGCGCTTCAAGCGCATCTATCCGCTGCTGTGGGTGACGCTTATCCTGACCAGCCTGATGGTCGTGTTCATACTGAAGACGGTGCCGTCCGCCCGGGACGTCATTGCCGCGTTCCTGATCCTGCCCGCCACGACCGACCCACTGCTGACGGTCGAATGGACCCTGCGGCGGGAAATCATCTTCTATGCGCTTTTCGCGGTCATGATCCTGTGGCGCGTCCCTGGAATGGTCCTGCTCGGCGGCTGGTTCGCCCTGTCGCTGGTCCTGCCATATCTCGGCGTCACCGGGCTGTCCGCCGTCTTTTTCGATACGCACCACCTTTTGTTTGGCCTGGGCATGGGCATATGCTGGCTCTACCGGCGCGGATACATCCGGTATCCCACCGTGCTGATGGGCGTTGGTGCTACCGTCTTTTTCATCATGTGGGGCGTGCTGGCCTTTTATTACGAGCTCAGCAGCGACCCGACCTGCCGGCTCCTGGCCGGAGCCGGAGCGGCCGTGGCCATTGCCGGCCTGGTCGGGCTTGAAGCGCGAACGGCATTGCGCGTGCCCCGGCCACTGATCTTTCTGGGCGAAGCGTCCTACGCCATATATTTGATCCATTTGCCCGTCATATCGGCGCTCGGCCGCGTCATCGTCCCGTTCCGCGACCAGGTGCCCGCTCCTGTCCTGGTTCTGGTTGTCGCGGCCGCCGCCCTTGCAATCGGCGCCGCCTATCATATCTGGGTCGAGCGTCCACTGATGCGGTTCGTCAACGGCCTCGGCAAACCGCGTCACGGCAATGTTTGATTAAGTACGCCGTTTAGACGCAAATTTACCTCTGGGACTTAGTTTCCCAGTCGGGTTTCCCGATCCTGGCCTCACAGGGTCAGAGTTCAAAGTTTGGTGTGTATCATGCGTAACCTTCCCCGCCTCGTCAGCCTGTCTCTTGCCGCGCTTCCGGCGGCGCTTTTGCTGTCTGCCTGCGGCGGCGACTCCGTCAGCTCCAGCGCCCCCGCGGCCGGTAATGCGGTGCCTTCCGCGCCCCTGCCCCAGGCGGCGGCGCCCGAACAGGCCACCCCGGGCGGTGCGCCCGGCGAGACCCCCCAGGCGGATGCGGGCGATGCCCCGATACAGCCGTCCGATTACAAGCCAGATCCGACCTATCTTCCGGACGACAGCCACCTGGGCGCTGTTTCCTGATTTCATCAGGGGCGGATGGTCACGGCTTTGCAATTTAAGGATTGCAAATGCGCCGCCTTTTTCGTTTATAAAGACGATCTGAATTTCAGTCGCGACACTTGATCCCCGCAGGGGCTAAAACGCCCCCGCTTCAGTATTTTTGCGTCACCGCGTATCAGGCCGCATTAAAGAGGCTGTTTCCATTGAACGATACGCGTGACTGCGTATCGCGCATGGCTTCGGTTCGGGATCGAGTGCCGGCACCGGAGACCTCGGCGGTATAAACGCACAGTGACGACGCATCGCACCATTCTGATCGTAAATACGCTCTATCCCCCGTCCCAGGTCGGCGGCGCCGAGAAGTCCGTATCCCTGCTGGCCGAAGCCCTGGCCCGCGCCGGCAACAAGGTGATTTGCGTTTGCCTGACGAACGCACTGTCACGCATCGATGAAGAGCGCAACGGCGTCACCGTGGTGCGGCTGCCGCTCGACAATATCTATTGGCCCTATGACGGCGGCGCCAAGCCATCGGGACCGAAGCGCATCCTGTGGCACCTTATCGACATGTGGAACGTCAAGGCCGCAAAGCGTTTTGGTCCGCTGCTCGACGAATTCAGGCCCGATGTCGTCCACACCAACAACCTGACCGGTTTTTCCGTGGCGGTGTGGCACGAGGTTCGCCGGCGCGGCATTCCGATCGTGCACACCCTGCGTGACTACTCGCTGGCCTGCGGACGGTCGGCTCTGTTCCGCGACAATCACCTGTGCGAAACTCGTTGCCTGGACTGCAAGGCGCTGACGGCGGTCCGCCAGTGGAAATCGACCGAGGTCGACAAGGTCGCCTCCAACAGTGCCTATGTCATCGCCGAGCACGACCGGCACGGCTTCTTCAAGGGCAAGCCGTCGGCCGTCATCTACAATATCGCCGACCTGAGCGCCAAACCGACGCGCGCCAATACGCCCGACGACACCCTGGTTTTCGGCTTCATCGGCCGCGTCGAGGAGGAAAAGGGCATCGAGGTCGTGCTCGAAGCCACCCGGGCGATGGAGACGTCGAACTGGCGCCTGGCCATAGCCGGCCGTGGCATTCCCGAATATGTCGAAGGCCTGAAGGCCAGGTATAATGACCCGCGCATCGAATGGCTGGGTTTTGCCTCGCCCGACACCTTCTACGCCAGTATAGATACGTCGCTGATCGCCTCTATCTGGCCGGAACCCCTGCCCCGGACCCTGATCGAAAGCTTCGCCTATGGCCGCAGCGCCATCTGTGCGCGGTCGGGCGGGATCCCGGAAATCGCCGCCCAGGGCAAGTGCGTGGCGGAATACGACGCCTTCGACGTCGCGGCCTTGGCCCGGCTGATGGACGCGGCCGTGCGCGACGCCGATCGGTGGAAGGACGCTCACACGCCCGATCCGGATTTCTTTTCGGCCTTTTCGGAGCCGGAAATCGTCGGGCGCTATACCGACCTGTATTTCGGTCCTTCTGCCTCTTCGGCACAATTTCCCGCTTAAAAAGGCACCATCGGTTGTGGTCCGGCACCCGGCTTCCAACATCATGGTACCATTGTGTCACAAATGTGTATTAATGCTTAAACGCCGATAAACCAATGTAAAAGTATATTTTCATAATAAACAATATATTACGCAGACTCTTTGCTATGTATACAATTCAACACATTTACTCATAATTTACCATTAAAATAAAATACATATGGAATCCTTACAATTGTCCCCATCTTAACACTTTTCTGCAACAATTGGGCCTTATCAATAAGGCGTTCGCCGCTTCCCAGGTGAATGCGTTGCAGTTGAGTATAGTGATGGACAATGTACCCCCTGAGGCCCCTCAAAAATGCGAGGCCCCACCCGTAGACCATCCTCAACCCGACGCCAGACCGTTACCACGCCGCGCCCGCAAGGCGGCCGCGGCCGGTGTTTCGGCCGTTATGGCCGCGGCCCTCAGCGCCTGTGGCGGAGGAGGTGGCGGTGGTGGCGGCAGCAGCGTGGCGCCCCCCGCGCCAGCCCCGACCCAGCCCGTGGTGGTGACCCCTCCCGCGCCGCAGATCAGTGACGCCGAGGCGGCGCGCTTCCTGTTGCAGGCACAGTTTTCCGCATCCGACGCCGATATCGCGGCGGTGAAGACGCAAGGCTATGCGGCCTGGCTGACCAGCCAGTATAGCACCGCCATGAGCACGACCCTGTGGGACTGGCTGGACAGCCGCGGCTACAACGCCATCACCCAGGACAAGTACTATTTCAAGGTCGATATCGCCGAGAACGGCCTGTGGCAGCAACTGATCGCTTCGTCCGACCAGGTACGCAAACGCGTCGCCCTGGCCCTGTCCGAGCACTTCGTCGCACCGTTCAGCACCGCCAACCTGTGGCCGTCCTATATCGCCGCCGGTTACTGGGACATGTTGAACGCCAACGCTTTCGGCAACTTCCGCACCCTGCTGGAAGCGGTGACGCTGAACCTGCAGATGGGCAACTTCCTCAATCTCTCGACCAGCCGCAAGATCGACATCAACGGCCGCATGCCCGACGAGAACTATGCGCGCGAAAGCATGCAGCTGTTCACCATCGGCCTGACCATGCTGAACACCGACGGCACGCCCAAGACGGACCTGTTCGGCAATCGCAGCGACACCTACACCCAAGACGACGTCGCCAACCTGGCGCACGTTTTCACCGGCTATACGGCGGATGTCACCGGCATGAACGTCACGACCGTTGCGTGGGAAAGCTTTGCGGTCCGCGAACCTGCCTACGCGCGCAAGCCGATGATGGTCATCAATGGCGAGCACTCCAACCAGCAGGTCAGCTTCCTGGGCACGACCATTCCGGCCAATACGCCGGCGTCGACGGCGCTGAAGACGGCGCTCGACACCCTGTTCAACCACCCCAATGTCGGACCGTTCTTCGCCAGGGCGATGATCAAGCACCTGGTCATGTCCAACCCCAGCCCGGCCTATGTCGGCCGCGTCGCCGCCGCCTTCAATGATAATGGCGCGGGCGTTCGCGGCGACCTCAAGGCGTTCTGGACGGCCATATTTACCGACGCGGAGGCCCGCACCCTGCCGGACGCCGTCACGGGCGGCAAGCTGCGCGAACCCATTACGCGGTTCGTGCAGTGGGCCCGCACCGCCGAAGTCACCACGACGGCCGGAAGCTGGACCATAGGCGATCTGTCCGGCATGCAGAGCCTGGGACAAAGCCCGCTGCGCTCGCCGTCAGTTTTCAACTTCTTCCGTCCCGGCTATATGCCGCCCAATACGGCCATGGCCGACAAGGGTCTGGTGGCGCCGGAGTTCCAGATCGTCAACGAGACGACGACGGCCGGCTATCTCAACTTCATGCTGGGCGCCGTCAAGTCCGGCGTCAACGACGTGAAACCCCAGTATGGCGCGCTTCTGTCCAAGGCCGACGATGCCGCGGCCCTGGTGTCCGCGCTCAATCTGCGCCTGACGGCCAACCAGCTGTCGCCAGCCACCGTCAACCTGATCCAGACCGCCGTCGCCGGCCTGCCCGCGACGACGGATGCCCAGAAGCTCAATCGTGTCCAGGCCGCCGTCTATCTGACCATGGCCGCTCCCGAATACCTCATTCAGAAGTAGACCCTCCCATGATGATCGGTAAAACGCGGGACGTGACCCGCCGTGCTCTTTTCTCGCGCCTGGGCAAGCTGGCCATTGTCGGCGGCGGCGCCCCGTTCGCGCTCAACCTCGCCGCCATGGGCGAAGCCGCTGCCTTTACGAACAGCGACTATCGCGCGCTGGTCTGCGTCTTCCTGCACGGCGGTAACGACCAGGGCAACACGCTCATTCCCTACGACCCGGCCAATTACGCCCTGTACAACGCCATTCGCGGCGGCGGACCGGGCGAGACCGCGGGCGGCATTGCCTATGCCCGCGCCGACCTGGCCAACACGTCGCTGGCGACGCGCACCCCGCAGACCCTGACCGACAATCTCCAGTACGCGCTGTCGCCCTATCTGACCGGGCTCAAGGGCATGTGGAACCTGGGGCGGATGGCCGTGCAGCTCAATGTCGGCCCCCTGATGCAGCCGACGACACTTTCGCAGTATCAGAGCACCAACCGTACAGCCAACCCGTTGCCGCCGCGCCTGTTTTCCCACAATGACCAGGCGTCGGTGTGGCAGTCGCTGGCGCCGGAAGGCTCCACCACGGGCTGGGCCGGGCGCATGGGCGATCTGGCGCTTTCCGGCAACGGCAACAGCCTGATGACCTGCATCTCGGCGTCCGGCAACGCCGTCTTTCTGTCCGGCGGATCAGCCGTCCAGTACCAGATCGGAACCAGTGGCGCGCTTCCGGTAACGGCGCTGAAGTCCGACGTATTCGGCTCATCGGCCTGCACCGAAGCGCTCAATACGCTGATCAGCCAGCCGCGCGCCAACATCTTCGAGGAAGAGTACGCCAAGGTCCTGCGCCGTTCCGTCAACTGGGAAAGCACGGTAAACGCCGCGCTGTCTCCTGTTTCGCTGTCGACCAGCTTTGACCTCGATGGACAGTCGAACGTCCTGGCCAATCAGCTCAAGACCGTTGCCCGCCTGATCGGGGCGCGCAATGCGCTGGGCGTCAAGCGTCAGGTCTTCTTCGTCCAGTTGGGCGGCTTCGACACCCACGACCACCAGAACCAGGATCATCCGGTGGCCATGGCGCGGCTCAATGAGGCCCTGACCGCCTTCTATACCGCCACCGTCGAAATGGGCGTCGCGGACCAGGTCACGACATTCACGGCGTCGGATTTCGGCCGCACCCTGTCGTCCAATGGCACCGGCACCGACCACGGCTGGGGATCGCATCACTTCATCATGGGCGGCGCCGTCAATGGCGGCCGTTATTACGGTACGGCGCCGCACGTGTCCGTGACCAGCGACGACCAGGTCGGCCAGGGGCGACTTCTGCCCACGACCTCGGTCGACCAGTACGCCGCGACGCTGGCGCGCTGGTTCGGCGTCTCGTCTTCGGAAATCAGCACGATCTTCCCGAATATCGGCCGGTTCAATACGTCCGACATGGGCTTCCTGGCTTAAGACTCACGCTCACGCCGGTGGAAGGCAATTGCAATCCACCGGTGATTGCCGCTATATATCTGCATCCGCTCGACTTTCTGTGTTTGTCCTTTACCGATCGTCGTCTAACCTCCCTGCGGTGCGTGAAGATCCATTCCGCTTTATCTGGCGTATATCCGCAGGGCCCGTTAATTTGTTCTCCTGATGCGCCGTTCACTTCCTCGGAATGGACGGCTATTGAAGTTTTACGAAGTACTTATGCGCAAGAAGTGCATACAGGTTCGATAATTTATAAAATGAGTAGAGACAAATTCAATTATACTGCTCTAAGCTGCACACCCATTGGGGGAGGGCCTGTTGGCTAGCAGCGGTAAGCCTTTGCGCATTCTTCATCTGGGCTCTTTATACGCACCCTATTCTTTCGGCGGGGCCGAACGCGTAACCGAAATCCTGGCCGAGCACCAGGCGGCCGCAGGCCATGAGGTCGCCGTCGCGCACCTGGTTCCGGCGCCGCAACACGATTCCGTCCGCAACGGCGTCCAGATCAAGCCCGTGGCCCATCGCAACCTGCTGTGGATCGAAGAGACCGGAAAGTTCCCGGCGCCCCTGCGGGTCATCAACAAGGTTTGCAGCATTTTCAACGTGTTGATCGCCAGCGATGTGGGCGCGATCCTGGACCGGTTCAAACCCCACGTGCTGCACACCCATTCGATGGTCGAACTGCCCCCCATGGTGTGGGCGGAGGCGCGCAAGCGCGGCATCGGCGTCGTCCATACGCTGCACGATTACGATCTTCTATGCGTGCGCGCCGCCCTGTTTCGCAACGGCAAAACGTGCGAGCGCCAGCACGCCGGCTGCTCGGTCATTTCGGCATGGAAACAGCGTTTCCAGGCCAATATCGACGTCGTTGTTGCGGTGTCGAAACACGTGCTCGATATTCATGAGCAGTACGGTCTGTTCAAGGGCCTGCCGGCCGAGCGCAAGCGCGTTATCCTGAACCCCGTCGCCATGACGCCGCCAAAGGACAGGGGCCCAAGAGAGAAAACCTTTACCTTTGGTTATCTGGGCAGCATCAAGACCGAAAAGGGCATGGACGTCCTGATCGAAGCCTGCCGCGCGTTGGAGGCTTCCCGGCCGGAAACGGGCTGGCAGTTGAAGATCGCCGGCAATGCGCCGGGTGGAATGGCGCCATGGCTAGAGAAGGCGAAAGGCCTGCCGATCGAATTCCTGGGCTTTCAGAACGCACCGGACTTCCTGTCGTCGATCGACGTGCTGGTCGTGCCGTCGATCTGGGCGGAACCCTTTGGCCTGACCGTCATCGAATCCTTTGCCATGGGCGTTCCGGTCATATGCTCGGATGTGGGGGTCATGCCGGACATTGTCGGGCGCGTGACACCGGATTGTGTCGTGCCCGCCTCCGACGTCAATGCCCTCGCCGGCCGTATGCAAGGTGTGCTGACGCAAGGTCGCGACGCCCTGCCGAAACCGCCGGCATTCGACACCGTCATCGAAGCCGTCAAACCGGCCCGTATTCTCGATCAATACATGGACGCGTATCACCACGCCATCACTATGACGGAGCCGGGGCGCGCCGGCAAAACCGAGCCGGACGTCCGTGAGGCCCGTATTGCTCCGTAAGCCGGCTACCCTCAGTTAGCGATATTGATAAAGTCCCGCTGACGCCCGTTCAGCCGGACGGCCGTCAGGACGCCCGTCTCATAGGCGCCGGTGTCGACACCGATGCGCCACTCCTGATTGACCGGCTCAAGCGTCGGCGTATGTCCGTGCACGACGACATAGTCGCACGCCCTGGGCGTGCTCAGGAACTCATCGCGGATCCACAGGAAGGTCTCCGGCCCCTGGTCGGCCAACGGCTTCTTCGGTGACACGCCGGCGTGGACGAAAAGATAGTCGCCGGCCTGGAACAGGTATTTCATACGCTGGATCAGTTCACGGTGCTGCGGCGGCAGGCGTCTGCGCAACTCTTCCCGGACCGCGGCGGCCGTGCTGCGGAAATCGAGGTTAAACGGCACCTCGACACCATAGGAGGTCGCGCAGGTGTCACCGCCGTACTTGAGCCACATGGCGTCCCCGGTGGCCAGGAAGTTCATCATCGCCCACTCGTGGTTGCCGATCAGCACCTCGAGTTCGCACCAGCCGCGGCCGGCGTCGATGTGGGACTGCATGCGCAGGATTTCGTCGATCACGCGCGACGAGGCCGGGCCACGATCGATATAGTCGCCCAGCAGGACGACGCGCGGCGTCACCCGGAAAGACTGTGCGTCCAGGCGTATTTTTTCCAGCAAGCCGCAGAACTGATCGAACATGCCATGGACGTCACCGACCGCATAGGTCAGGCGATCGATCTCGGCATTGTTAAAAGTCTGCTGTTTCTTTTTGAAAAGACCAAACAAGGGACACGAGACTCTGTAAATGCGGTTGACGTGGCGTCTTTGCGATGCAGCCTATCATATGCGGGCAATTCCGTCGCATGCAAGTGCAGCCGAATTGCATGGCAATCTGCGCCCGCCCCACCATATTGCATCGCAGCACAAACGGGAATATCGTCTTTTATAGAGACAGCGCAAGAGGGAATTTGACGTGAGCCCAACGAACATGCTGCGCGCGCTCTGCTATCGCGCCCGCGAGTCCACGTCGGAACCGGTCATAAAAAACCTGCAAATTCTTCGTTTTTTAGCCGCCGCCTGTGTTCTGTTTGAGCACACGCAGTATGAATCGACGACCCGGCCCTTCATCGACAACAGCCAATATCAGCTCGTTGATTTCTTCTTCTGGCCGGGCGGCGTCGACATTTTCTTCGTTATCAGCGGCTTCATCATGTACACGATCGGCCGCCATCAGTTCGCCCGGCCCGCGGCTTCCACCGATTTCATGCTGCGCCGGATCATCCGGGTCGTGCCGAGCTACTGGGTCTTCACGACGCTGATGATCGTGGCCGCCGCCGTATTCAGCGGCAGCGTCGACAAGGGCAGCATGTCGGTCCTCGACATCGTCCGGTCCTATCTGTTTATCCCGTATGTGAATGCCTATGGCGGCTACTATCCCGTGCTGTCCCTGGGCTGGACGCTGAATTACGAGATGTTTTTCTACGTCCTGTTCGCGATCGCGCTGCTGTTCGATGCTCGCCGCGGCATGCTGTTCGTCATTTCCAGCCTGACGGTGCTGGGTGTAGTCGGCATGACGGGCCTGGTGACGGTTCCGGTGCTGGCCTTCTGGTTCAATTCCATCGTCCTGGAATTTGTGTTCGGCATCGGCCTGGCATGGCTTTATCAGAAAGGATGGCGTCTCAGTCTCTTTGCCGGACTCGGACTGTTCATAGCCGGCCTGCTGCTCGTCATGCTGGGCAAACACCACCACCTCGACCTCACCGCCCTGAATTGTCGCGCGCTGTGGCTGGGCCTTCCGGCGCTGATGATGTGCGCGGGCCTGGTTATGATCGAAAAGCCGGGGACCGCGCCCGGGATCGTCCGCGCCCTGGTGTTCGGCGGCAATATATCCTTCGCGCTTTACCTGTCTCACCCATTTGCCATCAACGTCACGGCGCTGCTGGCCAAAAAGGCCGATATCCATCAGCCCTGGCTGTTCATGAGCCTGGCTATGCTATGCGCCCTTTGCGCCGCAGCATTCTTCTATCTCGCGATTGAAAAGCCGGTGACGCGCGTTCTCAACGGGCTGATAAGGAAACGCGCCGTCCCACAGTCGACCTGAACCGGCCCATAGTGGTACACCGGCGTTCATATTTTGCTGCAATCGCGAAGGCAATCACTCTCCGATCAGGAGAAAACGGTTCTCATACGTCCGGCACATAGTTAATAGTCCTGGCGTTACAGTTGGCTGGCTGTTTGAAGAACAGGAAAAGCCCCGCCCGCAACAGTCCCTTATGCAGTTTGATTTCAATGCGTTATTAGATTGGGAACGGCTGGAGGGCCAAGGCCTGCCAGGCTTTGCCAGGGGTGAATGGGTTAACCCTGCCACCATGAAACGACGTAAAAAATAAATTAAGGCGTTTTCGCCCTTCGCTATTGCAATAATTTCTGCGTGGCGGCATAATTCTTGAAGGGGCGATGATAACGCGAGAGGTGTAGTCATGCCGGATACCGTTGAGTCCACGCATACCCTGTATGCCGCACAACCGATCGCCAACAGCGGTGAGAAAAAGGCGGCCCAAATGAGCGAACCCCTTGTCGCACGCAGCATCTGCAAGCGTGTCCTAGATGTCGCCATCGCTTCGATGGCACTGGCCTTCCTGTTGCCGGTCTTCGTTATTGTTGCCGCGCTGATCACACTCGAATCAAAAGGCGGCGTCTTCTTCCTGCAACGCCGCACCGGCCTTAACGGCAAGATTTTCCAGATTTACAAGTTCCGTAGCATGCGTGTCGCCGAAGATGGCGACAAGGTCGTGCAGGCCAAGAAGAACGACGACCGCGTCACCATGGTCGGCCGCTTCATCCGCAAGACGTCGATTGACGAGTTGCCTCAGCTCATCAACGTCCTGAAAGGCGATATGTCGCTGGTCGGTCCGCGCCCGCATGCCCTGGCCCATGATGGCGAATTCGCCATTCAGGTCCCGAGCTATCAGGGCCGCTTCCAGGCGCGTCCGGGCCTGACCGGTCTGGCCGCCATCCGCGGCTACCGCGGCGAAATCAAGACCCACGCCTGCATCGAAGGCCGCGTCAATGCCGATAACGAATACATCCAGAGCTGGTCGATCTGGAGTGACGTGATGATCATCGCCAAGACGGTTCCGATGATCTTCAAGGACAAGAACGCCTACTAAGCTTTACAGCGCATAGACAATACGAAGAGACCCGGTGCGTTCACCGGGTTTTTTTGTGCCTGATGACAAGGATTCAGCGCCTTGTATCTGGTTCCCTTGCGTAACCTTCGGCCTATTCCGGCGGGAGGCTAGCCGTCGGCACCGGCGCCTTGGGACGGCCCGTCAGCGTTTTGCCGATCCGGATGCCCGGCCGCTCGACGTAGGTGTAGGTCAGGTGCGCCAGAGCAACCGTAATGGGCAGGGTCAGCGGGACGTAGATCATGCTGTCGATGCGCGAATAGCGGAACAAATAGACCACGGTATCGTGCAGCAGGTAGATCGAATAGCTGATCGTGCCGAGATAGACCAGGACCCGGCTATAACCGTCGCTTTTCAGAAACAGCAGGCCGAGAAAGACCGCCGTCGCCGTTAGCCAGTTCAGGAGTATGCACAGGAACGAAATCCCGGGTTTGGCGTCGTCACGGAAGACGGCATAGGAGACGAACATGATGACCAGGGTCAGCACCAGGGATGTACCGAAATAGAGCCGGTAGCGATCAAGCCCCAATCTCCCTGTCCGGAACAGGTAGGTGATGTATCCCAGGAAGAAGCTGACAAGGAAGGCGATCTTGCCGAACGGCAACTGACGCTGCAGCGTCACATTCAGGACCAGAAACGCGGCAAGGCAGGCCATAAGCCCCCAATAGAGCAGGCCGGCGTCCTTTTCCCGCCGCACAAAGACCAGGATCGCGAACAGTCCGTACCAGATGAGCTCGAGAAACAAGGTCCAGCTCGGCCCGCCAAAGTTCGGCAATCCGATCCATTCCTGCACGAAGATGATATGCGCCAGCAGGGCCTGACCAAGATTGGGCACGCTTGTTCGAAACAGCGCAAAAGTGATGAACAGGTTGATCAGGATGACAAAGATATAGAGGGGGTAGATGCGGAAGACCCGCGCCAGCCAGAAGGATTTGAGGTCACGTCCCGATCCTGCCTGGGAGTATGGGATGACGTAGCCGCTGATCATGAAGAAGACCAGGACGCCGATCTGGCCGAAATTGATGACGTTCTGATGGACATAGTGGATAAGCGTGTTGTCGTAGTGCTCGACGGAATGCTGGAGAACCACCAGAATGGCCGCCAGACCTCTCAGGACATCGATGGATGCTAATCTCTTGGAATCGCCCATTGTCTCTCCAAGCCAGACTAGGGCGTAATGCGCTTAAAACGCATTACGCCCTAGTTTTTTGCTTTGTCGCGATATTATGCCGAAAACCGCTTTACACTTTTCGGTATATCGCTCCAGTGCGATCTGACCGGTGGACGTTAGCCGCTTCCATACGGCTGTCAACAGCGCTTTCGCATCTGCGAAATTTTTGCCCTTCACAGACCGGCCATAGCCGCCTACACTCTTGACGGCGGCAACATATCCAATCATTACAATGATATTGCCGATATACGAGATTTTGTAACAAGACTGCGTTTTCAAGGGCCGTTCAGGACGTGCCGGTCTGCCCGCAAGGGTGTTTCGTTCGACGCCTTCTATTTTGCCTGGCCTGCCCCTGTCGGGAGACCCAAGCTTCGACACGGCTGCCGATCCGATGCCTGATTTTCGTGCAATGATCTTGAGGTGGTAACACATGTCAGAAGGCAAGGCGGTCCGCCGCACTCCTTTCATCGCGAAATTCGGCGCCGCGGTCATCGCCCTGTTGCTGGTGCGGCATACCTTCGGCGGTGCGCTGCGGATGCTGCTCCAGAACCTCAACCTCAACTTCGTCTGGTTCATCCCCGACGCCCTGATTTCGGCCGGGATCGCCATGTGCTTCGTGGCGGCCTACCGGTCGCGCGAGCCGTTGCGCCGCAATGTCATGATCCTGTCGATCGTTTTCATGCTGGCGCCGGCGGTCATTGGCTACCTGAACGGCAATAACCCGCTGTCGATCATATCGGGTTACAAGATCATAGCCCCCCTGATCTTCTGCATGAATACGCCTTTTCTGCTCAGGGAGATGACGCGCCGCTACTTCATCCTGTGGTGCGTGCTGCTGGCGGCGACCATCATCTTCCTGGCGGTCAACCAGTTCATGGACTTCCCGTGGGTCGGCAGCAAGTTCTCGCAGTTCGGCGTCGAGCGCGACATGTCGCGCGAATGGTACGCAGGCTATCTCAAGGATGGCACGACCGAACGCGTGACCGTCACCCGCCTGGCCGGCGCCTCGGTGGCCAGCGTGTCGGCGGCGGCCCTGATCGTCATGTTCTATTGCCTGATTCGCACGCGGCTGAGGAATATCTGGGTCGAACTGCTGGTCGTTGCCGCCTGCGCCTACGGCGTCTACCTGACCGACAGCAAGACCACTTATATCTGTCTGCCGATGATCTTCATTGCCGGCAACCTGATCAGCCCGCCGGAGGCACTGCGGAGGATGCTGTCCTTCGACCTGAAGCCCATCATGCAGCAGGGCATGTCCTACCTCTTCCTGGCTGTCGGCATCGTTCCGATGATTATCGGCTTTTCCCGCGAACCCGTCCCCTATTTCGCCTATAACAGCTTCCAGGACCGCGTGAACTTCACCTGGCCGTCGTCCATGCTGCGCATGCGGGAAATCGGCGGCGACGGCGCCTATCTGTGGGGCACCGGGTATGGCTCCTTCGGCAGCCCGTCGGTCTATAGCGGCAAGTACGTCCTGACGACCTCAGCGGTCGACAACTTCATGCTGTACCATTTCGCCATCTGCGGACTGCTGGCACTGGCGCTCTATTACCTGCTTGCCCGGGTCGCCACCAAGGCGGAAGGCACGGCCTATGCCATGTTCGCCGCACTCGTTCCCTTTAGCTTCGCCACCAGCAACGAAGGCCCGGAAATCCTGCTGCTGGCCGGCCTGGCGATCTCCAACGTCATTTACGCCCACCGTATTCAATATTCGCCGTTTAAGCTAAAAATGAAGGTTCTGTACTAAGCATTTCCGGCCCGTGCCTTGCAAGGCGCGGACATACCCACCGGAGCCATCCGATGATGTTTTATGTTGCGATGCAACATTACACTGTTATGATGCTCTAAAGACCAAAACCGCATTCCAAAAGGGTTTCATGCTCGCTTCCTGCCTTATTTTCGCCCCGTGGGCGCGCGTATCTTTCGCGACCGCGTTGACTCAAAACGATACAGCCATGACGGAGCGGTACTAATATGAACGTCTTCATAACCGGAACGGCTGGCTTTATCGGCTTTCATCTGGCGCGCCGCCTTTTAAGCGAAGGCCATAATGTCCATGGCTATGACGCCATGACGGAATATTATGACCTGCGCCTGAAGCACGCCCGCCTTGATATCCTGAAGGCCGAGGCGAACTACACCCATACCGAAGCGATGCTGGAGGACATGGAGGCGCTCACCGAGGCCGCCACGGCTTGCCAGCCCGACGTCATCGTCCACCTGGCCGCCCAGGCCGGCGTGCGCTACAGCCTCGAACAGCCGCGCACCTATGTCAGCTCGAACCTGGTCGGCTCGTTCAACATCCTTGAAATCGCCCGCATCCTGAAGCCGAAGCACCTGATGCTGGCCTCGACCTCCTCGGTCTACGGCGCCAACGAAAAGGTGCCGTTCGAAGAGGCCGACAAGACGGACGAGCCCATGACGCTTTACGCCGCGACCAAGAAGTCGATGGAAGTCATGGCACACTCCTACGCGCATCTGTGGAAGATCCCGACGACGGCTTTCCGCTTCTTCACGGTCTATGGTCCCTATGGCCGCCCGGACATGGCGCTGTTCAAGTTCGTCGCCGCCGCCGGCAAGGACGAAGCCATCGACGTCTATGGCATGGGCCAGCAGGAACGCGACTTTACCTACATCGACGACCTGGTCGAAGCGATCGTCAAGCTGATCCCGGTCATTCCGTCGGAAGACAACCGCGTGTCGGATGATAAGGCGCGCGAAACCCTGTCCAAGCTTGGCCCCTTTCGGATCGTCAATCTCGGCGGCGGCCAACCGGTCGGCCTGATGCCCTTCATCGACACCATCGAGGAAGCGCTGGGCAAGCCGCTGACCAAGAACATGCTGCCCATGCAAAAGGGCGACGTGCCGCGCACCTATGCCAGCCCCAGGCTGCTGCAGGCGCTCACCGGCTTCCTGCCAAGTATCGATGTCAAGCAAGGCGTGACGGCCTTTGTTGACTGGTTCCGCGCGTACAACAGCAAGGCGTCCTGAACAAGAGGCTGACTCCCATGCCCCAAGTCCTGGTTCTCGGAAAATACTACCCGCCGTTTTCCGGCGGGATCGAGGTAAATACCCGCGATGTCAGCGAGGCCCTGGCCAAGGGGCATGATGTCACCGTCTTCTGCTTCAATCACGAACGCGGCACGAAGGTGGAAACCATCAACGGCGTTCGCGTTAAACGGTTCGGCATGCTGGCCAATGTCAAAAGCCAGCCTGTCAGCCTGTCGATGATCTTCGAGATCGCCCGGGCCAACCCCGACATCGTGCATTTCCATGCGCCGAATTTCGTCGCCAATGCCGGCCTGTGCCTGATGCTCCTGATGGGCAAGCGGCCCAAGATCGTCATTACCCACCATACCGACATCTTCGGCCGCAAGATGCTGAAGAACCTGCTGATGCCGCTGTATCGCTTCGTGCTGAACCGCAGCACCTTTGTGATCGTAACATCGGGCAAGCTGATCGAGATTTCCGACGAACTGCACGAAGGCCCCAACTACCGGGTCATTCCGCTCGGTATCAATCCGGCGCAGTTCGCCGTCGAAACCCTGGAAGCCCCCGCGCCCGGCCCCAAGCCGATCGGCTTCCTGGGCCGGCACGCGCGCTACAAGGGCCTGGGCGTCATGCTCAATGCCCTGTCGAAACTGCCCGGCGTCCGCGCCAAGATCGCCGGCGACGGCCCTTACCGCGCCGAAGCCGAGGAGCTGGCCGACACGCTGAAGGTCAAGGATCGCGCCGACTTCCTGGGCGATATCCGCAACATGAAGGACAAGATCGCCTTCTACCGTTCGATCGGTGTCTTCGTGTTTCCCTCGACCGAGGTGACCGAGACCTTCGGGATTTCGCAGCTGGAAGCCATGCTCATGGGCGTGCCTGTGGTCGCTTCGAACCTGCGCACCGGTGTGACTGATGTCGCCATTCATGAACAGACGGCGCTCCTGATCGAGCCCGGCAATTCCGAGCAGCTGACCGCCGCCATCGCTCGTCTGCGCGAGGACGAAGAACTGCGTGACCGCCTGACGGCCAATGCGCGTGAACACGTCCTGACGCGCTTCACCCACGAGGTCATTATCCGCCAGACGACGGAACTGTTCGACGAAGCCCTGCGCGCGGAAAAGAGCGACGAAAAGGCGAATGAAAAGTCCCTGGCCGATGTCGCGTGACAAACCGGACCTGTTCATCAACGGCCGCTTCCTGACGCAGGACCTGACCGGCGTCCAGCGCTACGCTTCGGAAGTCGTCAAGGCGCTAGACGGACTGCTGCTGGCCGCCGGTCCCAACGCGCCCGCCTGCCGCCTTCTGGCGCCCAAGGGCTCGGATGCCAATCATCTCGGGCTCAAGGCCATCGACTTCGCCACCGGCGGTCCCATGGGCGGTCACCCCTGGGAACAGACCTGGCTGGCCGCGGCCGCCTCGGGCGGCGTGCTGGTCAATCTGTGCAACAGCGGACCCATCCTGCATCCGCGCGCACTGACCGTCATCCACGACGCCGTCGTCTATCGCATGCCCGGGCATTTTTCGGCCAATTACCGCCGTCTTCACCAGGCACTGGGCCGGGTGCTCAGCAAGGGCTCTCGTCTCGCCACGGTGTCGCACTTCTCGCAAGGCGAGCTGAGCCAGGTCCTGAACCTGGACGCCGCGCGCATAGCCGTTATTCCCAATGGCACGGATCATATCGCCCGGGTCGTCCCGGATGACGGCGTGACAGCGCGCCAGGGCCTCACGCCCGGCCGCTATTTCCTGTTCGTCGGATCGCCGGCGCCGCACAAGAACCTGGCCATGGCGCTCAAGGCGTTCAGCCAGCTTGAAAACAGTGGCATGACCTTCGTCGTGGTCGGCGCCGCCAAGTCCAAGGTCTTCGGCGACGGCGGCCTTGAGGTTCCCGACAATGTGGTCTTTACCGGCCGCCTGACCGACGCGGAAATCGCCGGCCTGTACCGTCAGGCCGCCGCCTTCGTCTTCCCGAGCCTTTATGAAGGCTTTGGCATTCCGCCGCTGGAAGCCATGGTCCACGACTGCCCGGTCCTGGCATCGGACATCGGCTCGTGCCGCGAAGTTTGCGCCGATGCCGCCCTGTTCTTCCCCCCTGATGCCCCCGATGTCCTCGCCGGGCTGATGGCGCGTATCGTGGCCGAGCCCGACACGGCCGATTCCTTACGTGCCAGGGGCCGGGTGCGGATCGATCATTACAGCTGGCGAAGCAGCGCGCAAAAGTTGCTCGACCGCCTCTATCTGGGTGACCTGCTGCGCGGCCGCGCGCCCGGGCTGAAGGCGGCCGCATGACACCACGGGCCGCGGAAGATCGCTTTTTCGCCAAGCTGAAACGCGACGTCGCCATGTGGGAAATCGCCTGGCAGAAAAAGGCGTCCGCCGGCATGGTCATACGGCTTCTGCTGTTCGAAGGCGGCTTTCAGTTCGTCACCTTGCTGCGTGTCGTCGAAGCGTCGGACCGCGTACCGCTGATTGGCTCCTTCCTGTCGCTGGTCCTGCAATACTGGACCAACCGGTTCTTCGCCTGCGACATGGCACGGCGTGTTACGCTCGGCGGGGGGTTGTTCGTTCCGCACCCCACTGGCATCGTCGTCGGCGCGGACGTCGTCATCGGCCGCAATGTCAGTCTGCTGCACCAGGTGACGATCGGCCGCGTCCGTCCGGACACCCATACGGCGCCACGCATCGGCGACGGCGCCTATCTCAGTCCCGGCGTCAAGATCATGGGCGACATCGCCATCGGCGAGAACGCCATGATCGGCGCCAATTCGGTCGTGCTGAACGACATACCGCCCCATGCCGTGGCCGTCGGCTCGCCCGCGCGCGTCGTGAAGCGCAAGGAGCGGCTAAGCGTAATTTAAGTGCTGGAAGATAAACACTTTTTGCATGTGCGAGATAAATTCGTTTACTCCCTCGGGCATGCATGTTAACTCTTCCGTAGTGAAGGAGTTGTGGGGCGATGTTGGCGTAAGCAGACTCTGTACGTGTTTGCGATACAGATAATGGATCGGTGATATGTTCGGCATCTTCAGAGGCACAGGCTTCAATATCCTCACCGCCATTTCGCCCGTCGGAATGGTCATGGTCGCCTTCCTCTTCCTGGTCGGCTCGACCTTCGTATCTCCGGACACCTATCAGGTCGTGCTCAAAGAGCCGAACCTGATGCACATGAATGGCAAGCTGATCGGCTTCATCTCGCTGACCTGCCTGGCATTCCTCGCCGGCTTCTTCCTGATGGGCGGCAATTCGGGCAATAACCGCCTTCTCAGGTCCGGCGCAGCGGGCGAAAACGTCAACAAGCTGTACCATGTCTATCCGCTGCTGGCGGCCGCGGCGCTGAACCTCTATTCCGTCATGATCATGCTGAAGAACACGCCGGGTCTGATTGGCTTCGTCCTGTCGGCCAACGGCAATACGGCAAAGCAGGTCATCGACACGACCGGCGGCATGGCTGGCGCCCAGCCGCTTCTGATCGCCATGATCTGGTGGGCCATGGGCAAGCACATGGTCGTCTTTCCAAACCTGAAGACGAGCGCCGCCAAGCTGTCGGCCGCGCTGATCGGCGGCGGCCTGTGCCTGGCGATTCTCATCTCCGTCCTGAAGGTGGCGCGCTACGAAGTCATTCCGCTGCTGGTCGGATCGCTGATCGTCTATCTGGTGATTTCGGCCCGGCGCGGAACCTTGAACGCAAAAAAACTGACCGCCATTGGTCTGGGTTGTGGCGCGGCCGTCGTCGCCATCTTCATTGCCTTCTCGCTGCTGCGCGGCAATACCAGCGAAGGCGTCGAACAGAACCTCTATGGTTACGGCCCGACGGCCGTGAACCACCTGGCCGCCGTGATCGACGGGCGCCTGCAATTCCCTTACGCCGGCACGGGCACCTACACCTTCGAATTCCTGTCGCGCGCACCCTTCCTGTACAAGTTCATCAACTTCCAGGCATTGCTGGGCCTGCCGGACCCGGTCATGGTGTTCGAATCGGAATTCGATGCCACGCGCCAGGCCGGGCTGAACGCCGCCTACAACTGGGTGACGGCGCTGGGCTATTACTACATGGACCTGGGCCCCTGGTATTATCCCTTCTTTGTTCTCATGGGCGCCTTGTCCTGCCTCTTCTGGAAGCACGCGCTGAAGGGCCAGACCCTCGGCCTGGTCATGTATCCCTTCACGGCGGGCACGATCCTGCTGTGGATGACCTCCAACGCCTTTACCCGCGCCCAGCTGATGACCTACCTGATGATGGTCGTCGCGCTGGCCATCTATGACCAGCTTTTCTCACGGCGCGCGCGTAACCCGCTACAGGAAAGCATGGCGGCGCGCGGCGCGGTGAACCCCAGCCCGCGTCCGCAGATGGACCTGCGACGCCCCGCGCTCAGGCCCCAAGGCCGCCCGCAAACCCGGCAGCAACCTCCCGGGCCTGAAACACGCCGCTAAAGCAGAACTTGCTCTAGCATTTTGTTTTGTCGCGATATTTCGCCAAAAAATCCCTACACTTTTCGGCATATCGCTCTCAATTTCGTTGGACATGTTTGTTTTGCAGTGCAATATAATTTGGCCTGCTCGTAGGAAGCTTGCCGCTCGATTTCGGACGACGTGACTTATGCAGATTAAAACTTACGACATTTCCGGGCCGGTTCTGATCACGCCCAAAAAGTTCGGCGACAGCCGTGGCTATTTCATGGAGGCGTTCAAGGACGTTTGGTTCCGTGAAAACGTGGCCGACATCGGCTTCGTTCAGGACAACCAGTCCCTGTCGGCCCAGGTGGGCACCATTCGCGGCCTGCACTATCAGGCGCCGCCCGTGGGCCAGGGCAAGCTGGTGCGCTGCCTGAAGGGCGCGATCTTCGACGTTGCCGTTGACGTGCGCCCCGGTTCCGCGACCTTCGGCAAGTGGGTCGGTGAGACCCTGACGCCCGAAAATGCCGGCCAGCTGTGGGTGCCGGAAGGTTTCCTGCACGGCTTCTGCACGCTAGAGCCCGACACTGAGGTGCTGTATAAGGTGACCAATCCCTACAGCCCCGAACATGACCGCGGCATCGCCTTCGACGATCCCGAAATCGGCATCGACTGGCCAGTCGATCTTTCCACGGCGGTCCTGTCCGACAAGGACAAGGCGCAACCGAAACTTTCCAGCCTGCGCTGAATGCCGCGGGCCTGAGCCCAATATTAAATAAAGGGATTTGATATGCGTATATTGGTAACCGGCGGCGCGGGCTTTATCGGGTCCGCATTGGTGCGCTATCTTGTGTCGGAGGAAAAGGCCGAGGTGCTGAACCTCGACAAGCTGACCTATGCCGGCAATCTCGCTTCGCTGAAGCCCATCGAAGGCGCCAACAATTACAGCTTCGTGCAGGCCGATATCTGCGACCGCAACGCGGTTGTCGCCGCCATCGAAGGCTTCCGCCCCGACCACATCATGCACCTGGCGGCCGAAAGCCACGTCGACCGCTCGATCACCGGCGCCGGCGAGTTCGTCCAGACCAATGTGGTGGGCACCTTCACCCTGCTGGAGGCCGCGCGCCACTACTGGAACGGCCTGGGTGGCGACGCCAAGGCCAATTTCCGCTTCCTGCACGTCTCGACCGACGAGGTCTATGGGTCTTTGGGCGAAACCGGCCTGTTCGAAGAGACCACGCCCTATGATCCGTCCTCGCCCTATTCGGCGTCGAAGGCGGCCTCGGACCACCTGGCCAAGGCCTGGCACCGCACCTACGGCATGCCGGTCGTGGTATCGAACTGCTCGAACAATTACGGCCCCTTCCACTTCCCGGAAAAGCTGATCCCGCTCAATATCCTGAATGCGCTCGAAGGCAAGCCTTTGCCGGTCTATGGCGACGGTTCCAACATCCGCGACTGGCTCTATGTCGAGGACCACGCCCGCGCCCTGCACCTGATCGCCTCGAAGGGGCGGCTCGGCGAGACCTACAATGTCGGCGGCCGCAATGAGCGCAAGAATATCGACGTCGTGCGCCGCATCTGCGCCATCATGGACGAACTGCGCCCCAACGGCGCGCCACACGACCGCCTGATCACCTTCGTCACCGACCGTCCGGGCCACGATCACCGCTACGCCATCGACGCCACCAAGCTTGAGACCGAGCTGGGCTGGAAGGCGCGTGAAAACTTCGACACCGGCATCGACAAGACGGTGCGCTGGTATCTCGATAACGAAGCCTGGTGGCGTCCCTTGCGCGGTGAGGTCTATACTGGCGAGCGCCTGGGCGTCCTGGCCGAAGCGAAGGTGTGATCATGCGCATCGTCGTCACAGGCAAGGAAGGCCAGGTCGATACGTCTCTGGCGGAGCTGGGCGAAAAGCTCGGCATCGAAATCGTCCGCGTGGGCCTTCCCGAGGTCGATCTGTCGAAGCCGGAAACGCTTGCTGCGCCTATCAAGGCGGCCAAGCCCGATGTCATCATCTCGTCGGCGGCCTACACGGCGGTCGACAAGGCCGAGAGCGAGACCGACTTGGCCCAGGCCATCAATGGTGACGGGCCTGGCGAACTGGCGCGCATCGCCGCCGAACTGAACATCCCCATCCTGCACCTGTCGACCGACTATGTCTTCGCCGGCGACAAGGACGGCGTCTACGATGAGAACGACACGCCGGCCCCGGTCAGCGTCTATGGCAAGACCAAGCTATCGGGCGAGGAGCAGATCCGGGCGGCGACCGAAGACCATGTCATCCTGCGTACCGCCTGGGTTTACTCGCCCTATGGCAACAACTTCGTCAAGACCATGCTGAGGCTTGGTGAAACGCGCGATGAACTGAACGTCGTCGCCGACCAGAACGGCTGCCCGACCTATGCGCCGGAGATCGCCCGCGCGCTTCTGACGGTCGCCCAGCGCGTCGCAAAGGACAGTGATCCGGCACTTCGCGGCACCTTCCATCTGACCGGCCAGGGCGAAACGACCTGGGCGGGCTTTGCCGAAGCCATCTTCGCCGGGTCAAAGGACCGCGGCGGCAAGTTCGTCACGGTCAACCCGATCCCGACCTCGGCCTATCCGACCCCGGCCCAGCGCCCGGCCAACTCGCGCCTGTCGGGCGAGAAGCTGGCCGCCACCTACGACCTGCGCCTCGATCCGTGGCGCGTATCGCTGAATGACTGCCTGACGCGCCTGACCGGTGTGGCGGCAAGCCAGGAGACTACAGTATGAAGGGTATCATTCTTGCCGGCGGCAGCGGCACGCGCCTGCACCCCATGACCATCGGCGTCTCCAAGCAGATGATGCCGGTCTACGACAAGCCGATGATCTATTATCCGCTGTCGACCCTGATGATGGCCGGCATCCGCGACATCCTGATCATCTCGACGCCGCACGACCTGCCCCTGTTCCAGAAGCTTCTCGGCGACGGGAGTAAGTGGGGCATATCGCTCTCCTACGCCGAACAGCCCAGCCCCGACGGCCTGGCCCAGGCCTATATGATCGGTGCCGACTTCGTCGGGTCCGAACCGTCGTGCCTGATCCTGGGCGACAACATCTATTACGGCTCCAACCTGACCGAGACGCTCGAAGAGGCGTCGAAGCTGACCTCGGGGGCTTCTGTCTTCGCCTACCAGGTCTCCGACCCCGAACGCTATGGCGTCGTCGAGTTCGATGACAGCTTCAAGGCCCTGTCGGTCGAGGAAAAGCCGGCGCAGCCCAAGTCGAACTGGGCCATCACCGGCCTCTACTTCTATGACAGCCAGGTCGTCGACATCGCCGCCAACCTCAAGCCATCGGCGCGCGGCGAATACGAAATCACCGACGTCAACCGCGTCTATCTGGAGCGCGGCGAGCTCTCCGTCCAGCCGATCGGCCGCGGCTATGCCTGGCTCGACACCGGCACGCCCGACAGCCTGCTCGATGCAGCCGAGTTCGTCCGCGTCCTCGAAAAGCGCCAGGGCATGAAGATCTGCTGTCCCGAAGAAGTCGCCTGGCGTCACGGATTCATCGACAACACCCAGCTGGAAACCCTCGCCAAAGCCCTCGGCAAGAGCGAATATGGCAAGTATCTCTACCGCGTCCTCGCGCAATAAGGCCCGATGTCCGGAAAACTGAACCTTCAGAAGATGCTTGTGCCGCTCACCAATATGGGCCTGCGTGGCGTGGGTCTGGTGGGGCGTTTTGCCCTGTCCTTCTATCTGGTCAAGTTCCTGAGCCTGAGTGAGACGGGCCAGTTCGGCCTGATCGTCGGCGTGGCCGGTGTGCTGCCGGCCCTGTTCGGCTTCGGCATGAACTATTTCCTCAGCCGCGAAATCATCGGCGTCGACATCGAAGATGCATTCGCGCGCATCCGCGACAAGATGGTGGTCATGGCGTCGCTGCTCGGCGTTACCCTGCTCGGCGCCCTGGCCGTCAACACCGTCCACCCAGTGAACATGCTCGGCAATCTTTGGCTGGCAGGGCTGATCATCGTTCTCGAGGTCATCGCGTTCGACCTCCACATCGTCCTGATCAGCCTGCGCAAGCCTTTGCTGGCCAACTTCCTGCTGATCGTGCGGTCGGCGGCATGGGTCTTTCCCTTCATCGGCGTAAGCTTCCTGTGGCCGCAGTACCGCAATCTCGACACCCTGCTGGTCTTCTGGCTGGCCTCGCTGGTCCTGTCCTTCCTGGTGCTGTGGCTGTTCACCCGCACCTGGCCGTGGCTCAAGACCTTAAGCCGCAGGATCGATTCCCAATGGATCGGCCATACGATCAAGGCCGCCGGCCTGGTCTATCTCAGCGACCTGGGCCTCGTCGTCTATTCCTATTTCGACCGTTTCTTCATCGCCGGGCACCTGGGACTTGCGGCGACGGGCGTCTACACCTTCTACTGGACCATGGCCAATGCCCTGCTGGTGCTGATCACCGCCGCCGTGGTGCAGGTGTCCCTGCCTGGGCTGGTCGACGGCTTCAAGGCCGGTGAAGACGCCTGGCGGCAGAGGTTCGGCCGGATGCTGGTCAAGGCGCTGGCGGGAAGCTTGGCCATGGCCGTCGCCATGTACGGCGCCGTCACCTTCCTGATGCCCTATATCGGCAATCCGGAGCTGTCGCGGCACCCGCTGATCTTTCCGCTGATGCTGCTGGCCATCGTCGTCAAGATCGTCGCCGACATGACGCATTACGGCCTCTACAGCCGCAAGAAGGACCGCACCCTGGCCCTGGTCAATATTTCCGGCATCGTCGTCAACCTGATCCTGACCTTCGCGCTGGTAACCCTGTTCGGCCTGATCGGCGTCGGCGTGTCCATGCTGGGTACCGCCGCATATCTGCTGATGAGCCGGGGATGGTTCCTTTATCGCGATGTCACGTCCGGCCGTCCGGCGATTATCGCGGAGGAGCGGACATGAAAGCTGAAGGTTTCAGAACCAAGCTGCGCGCCGACGCCCAGTGGTATTTCCGATCGTGGAAAAAGCCGAAGCCCGGCCTGGGCGCCTGGCTGCGGCTGATCCTGCTCACACCGGGCTATCAGCTGGTCATATCGCTTCGCTTGCAGGAAAAGCTCGGCCGCATCCCTAAGGTGGGCGCCCTGCTGCGCCGCATCCTCTGGTACATGACGACCCAGTACTTCAATTCTGACATCGACCCCCAGGCGCAGTTCGGCCCCGGCCTGTACCTGCCGCACCCTATCTGTGTCGTGATCGGCGCCGAGGTGCGTGCCGGCCGCGACGTCGTCATCCTGCAGGGCACGACGCTGGGTCGGCGCGGCGAACCCGACGGCCACCTGGTCATCGGCGACGACGTGCAGATCGGCAGCGGCGCCAAGGTTCTGGGCGTCATCACCATCGGCAAGGGCGCGCGCATCGGCGCCAATGCCGTCGTGCTCAAGTCGGTGCCTGAAAACGCCATCGCCGTCGGCATCCCGGCGCGCATCGTGGCGAAGACGCAATCCACCTCCCCCGTGCCCACGCTTGAGACCCTGTAGCGCCATGGAAGACATCACGCTCATCAGCGTCACCTACGGCAAACGCTGGCATCTTCTGAAAACCGTGCTCGAGGCGGCGCGCGACCAGGGCGTGCGGCGCGCCTTTGTCATCGACAATGGTTCGCAGGACGATCTGGCGACCCTTTTGCCGAAAACCTTCGGCGACTGGGCCAACCGCGTCGCCATGGGCCGCAACAGCGGCTCAGCCGCAGGCTTCAAGACCGGCATGGAAACCGCCATGCAGGCCGGCAGCGAATATATCTTCGTCCTCGACGACGACAATATCCCGGCCCCCGGGACGGTCGACAAGCTTGTCACCGACCTGAAGGATCTCCGCAAGGATACCGACCTGGCCGCCGTCTGCGGTCTGCGCGACGATCACGGCGGGGCGGCGGCGGAACGGGCGGCGGCGGGCTTCAAGCCGCGCTTCATCGATTCCTTCCTGAACTTCCACCTGCTCGATATCCCGAGCAAGATCGCCTGGCGCAAACGTGGCAAGGACTTCGTGGCCCCCGAACTCCCCGATCGCATCCCCATCCTGCACGGCCCCTATGGCGGGCTGATGTTCCATCGCTCACTGATCGACCTGATCGGTTATCCCGACGGCGACTTCGTGCTCTATGACGACGACACCGACTTCACTTATCGTATCACCAAGGGCGGCGGGAAGCTGGAACTGGTCCGCGACGCCGTTATCAGGGACGCCGAAGCGTCGTGGTACGCCGAGGACACCAAGCCGACCGCAACGTCTTTCGACGCCTGGCTCACCGCAGGATCGGACTTGCGGATTTATTATGCCATGCGCAACCGTTCCTATTGGGAGTCGCATCGCCGCACCCCGGTAAGTCCGTTCTATTACCTTAATGCCGCCGCATACATGTTTATCCTGACGACTTACGCCGTCATGAAGCGCAAGACGCGGCGGCTGCCCATCGCCTATTCCGCGCTGTCGCACGGTTTTGCCGGCAGATTGGGTGAAAACGCTGTGTTCCGCCTCAAATAGACGGACCGCGACAGAAGGAGACCCGTGATGCGTCCCGTGCCTGTCTTGTTTGCGTTGAGTATCGCCATCCTTGCCCCTTCCGCCTTCGCCGCCGATGCCTCGCGGCTGGAGGGCGCGGTTTTGGTTGGCTATCAGGGCTGGTTCCGCTGTCCCGGCGACGGCAGCGGGTCGGGCTTCACCAAGGGGCATTGGTTCCTGGCCGGGCCCAAGGGACCGGACAGCCTTTATCCAGGCAAGCGGCGCTGGATCGTCGACATGCTGCCGGACGTGTCTGAGATGGATAAATCCTCGCTGTGCACCGTGCCGGGCAAGACGCGCGGCGGCAAGCCCATCCAAGTCTTCACGTCCTTCGCACCAGCGACCCAGCAGACCCATTTCCGCTGGATGCGGGAATACGGCATCGACGGCGCGCTGGTGCAGCGCTTCGTCAAGCGGCTGCCGCAGGAATACCAAGAGAACGACCAGGTTCTGAAGAACATCATGGCGGCGGCGCGCGACAATGGCCGGGTCTTCGCCATCGAGTACGACGTGACCGACGCCAAAGGCGACGTCTTTGGCGCGTTGAAAGCCGACTGGCAGCGCCTGAAGCAGATGGGCGTCACAAAACAGCCCGGCTATCAGATGGACGAAGGCAAGCCGGTCGTGTCGCTGTGGGGGCTGGGCTTTGGCGACGGCCGGCATATTTCTGATCCCGACACCGCGCTGGAAATCATCACCTGGTTCAAGGGCCAGGGTGTGCGCGTCATGGGCGGCGTGCCCGGTTACTGGACCAGCCTCAGCCGTGACAGTGCAAAGGACCCGCGCTGGACGAAGGTCTACGCGCAGTTCGACATCGTCCA
The DNA here is from genome assembly GCF_017875235.1 of Asticcacaulis solisilvae. Classification (GTDB taxonomy): domain Bacteria; phylum Pseudomonadota; class Alphaproteobacteria; order Caulobacterales; family Caulobacteraceae; genus Asticcacaulis; species Asticcacaulis solisilvae_A. Next base: position 82,032 of record NZ_JAGGMI010000006.1, read on the forward strand.
GCCCTGGGCGGTGGGTCGGTACCACAGCCCGGACGGCGCCGCCCAATGGGCGCAGATGCAGTACCCCAAGGACGTCGAAACAACGAAGCGCAACGGCCAGAAATATATGCCGGTCATCTTCCCCGGCCTGTCCTGGAAAGGCTCGCACCCCGAGGCCAGGAGCAATGAAGTTCCGCGCAATGGCGGCGACTTCCTGTGGCAGCAGGCGGCGGCCGCGAAAAAGGCCGGGGCGAAGATGATCAAGATCGCCATGTTCGACGAGGTCAACGAGGGCACGGCGATTTTCAAGGTTGTCAAGACGCAGGACCTTGTGCCTGCTGACGGCGACTGGGTCACCCTGGATGCCGACGGAAAGGCCCTGCCGAGCGACCATTACCTGAAGGTGGCGGGCAGGATCGGCGATCTTTTTCCCTAGAACGCCTATCCGGCAGGGCAAGACCTACGGGTGTAAAAACGATACCGCCTGAACGCCGGCCAGCAGAGTCAGCAGGGCTGTGACGATCGAGATAAAGCGCCGTTCAAGGAAGCGACGGCGCGGCCGTGCCGCCCCTGCCGGCGAAGCCACATGCCGTAACCGTCCGGCGACCGCGCGCATGGGGATATAGGTTTTCGCCGGTAGCCATCTCCCTATCCGGCTCCGCAACGTCCTGGCCTCCGGCGCCTCGATGCGTAGCCGCAGGCAACGTGCACGGACCACGCGCGCCGCGCGTGTCCTGCGCTCCTCGAAGCTGGGAAACCCGGACCCGGCGGCATCATGCCTGGCCGCCAGCATAGCCGGCCGCGAGGCGATGAAGCGCACCATGTCGGTGACGTGGCTGCCTTCCGGAGCCACCAGCGACAATTCGCTCAGAGTGCCTTTGGGCGCGTCACCGGATGCGCGCCGGAAAAAGAGATGCATTGCTCCGTAGGTGCCCGAAACACAACTGATCAGCCGGCTGGCCGTCCAGTCGACTTCCGGGTGACGGCGTTGCAAGGCATGCAGGGTTTGCACAGACGGAATAGCGCGACCGCCGACGGTGACACTGACCTTGCGCTTATCCGCGGCATAGTGTGCGGCCTTATCGAAGATCGACAGAATAGTGGCGTCGTCCGTATCCGGAATACTGTAACGCCTCGTCTTAAGCCTGTTTGTCATGCTTCAGCCCCTGGATCGATATGTCGAAAGTCTGTAGCGGTTTTCGACAAGATATCGCGATAAGCAAACTCAGATCGCAGATATGCGACCCTGTTGAGAGCCCGATAAAACACTTATCGTGCCCTTATTTTTTCGTATTGCGATACTCAACCCGCATCTCTTTGCAAGTGCAGTGCCATATCGCCTGCCCGGCAAGGCATTCAAACGATAGCACCAGCATTTCGTTAAAAATTACTCAAAGTAGCAAGCACTCGTCTTCGTCAAAAAAGTAGAAAATTATCTCTATACTATTCAAAGAAATAAATGCTGAACGCGCAATTAATCATAAAAATAAAAAAGCCATTAAAAACCCTGTGTTGATTTGACGTTCAGGGGCGGCATTGTACCGCGTATCAGTAGAGTTCCATCACCATGCTTAACAAGTTTAAACTAGGCTCCGCAATCGTTTCTATGGTTTTAACCTTGGGACTTGGCGGAATGAGCAGTATTGCCGAAGCCAAACCGGCCATCGGCACAGCGGGTCCGGCCAGCCGGGACGAAACCGTTATCAAGTCCTATTTCGACATGATGCAATATCGCAACCTGACGCGGTACCGCTTTGACGCCTATCTGACGGCGGATCAGGACGCCACCCGGGTCACGATGGTCCGGATGATGCAAAAAAATGCCAAGGCGCGCGGTATTGTTCTGCGTCCTATCCTGGCCTTCCCGTTTGCGTTCGGCGACCGTACCGACTTCGGCAAATATCCGAAGGGCGACGCCGCGGCGCTCTATCGCCAGGGCTACGACCGGACCTACGCCTTCGTCAACGAATTCAAGCATGAAATCAATGACTACGAAATGGGCAACGAACTAAACCTGCTGGTGACGGACCCTACGACGAAACAACCCCTGTGGGGCAAGGGCTTCACCGCGCGCGAATTCGACACCCAGGTGATGAACGACTGGGCGATGGTTCTCAAGGGTGCTTCGGACGCGATCGACAAGATCAATGCCGACAATGGCCTGAAACTGCGCCGCATCCTGAACACGACGTCGACCCACTTTGGTTTCCTCGACTTCATGGCCTCCAAGGGCGTGAAGTACGAAGTCATCTCCTACCACTACTATGAACGCCTTGGCACCGACCCTAATTTCTACTGGGGCACGTTCAACCTCTTTTACAAGCTGTCGCAATACAACAAGCCGGTACACTTCAACGAAGTCAATTGCGGTGAAATCTACGATCCGACGTACGAAAACGTCTGGGGTGGACGCCTGGTTGAGAACTGCAACAAGAGCCTGAACAACGCGCTCAACTACATGACCAACCAGAAGTACCTGAATATCGAAGACATCGATATCTACGAACTGGTCGACGACCCCAAGAAGGCCGGTCCGGAAGCCAAGTTCGGCATCAATTATAATACGAGGGCATGGAAGATGCATCTGCTGACCGCCACCCTCTATGCGGGCGGCCAGCTGTCGGCTGACGAGCGCGGCTACATCACGCGCCGCGGTTTCCCCAACATCCAGAAGTAGATGAACACCCTGCAACGTGATGCGGCCACGGCGGCCGCATCACGTTCTGGATGTTAATCGAAGGCGATCAGCACCGGATGGTCGCTGATGTCGACTTTCAAAGCACGCGCGTTCCGAAGCGTCCTTATCGGCGCCGCCCCTACCATCGGATCATAGATTCTTACCCGCTCGGCGGGCTTTTTCAGCGTAATCGACACCTGCGACGGCTTGACCACTATGTCCCTTTGTGCCGCCGCATCCCATATCTTCGGCTCGGCCCACAGAACCAGGACATAGCTGCCATCCGGCTTCTGCAGCAGAAGCTGCATGTCATGCAGGTCATGCGGCCCCTTGATGGTATAGACGAGCGCCTCCCGTCTGACCGATGTCGCTGCGGCGGGCTCCGCCAGTATCTGGCTGAGATTATGCAGCGCCACTGCAGCCGGCTTGGGCCTTCCGTCGGCGTAGAACAGCCCGAAGTGCTTCTCGATATTGGTCGCCGGTGTATCCGGCGCATTGTCGAGCAACTGATAGATATAGGTCCGCCGGGCACCCAGGGTGTAGCCGTCGAACACGGTGCTGAGGATGTATTTGGCCTGGACCGTTTCGCTGACGGCCAGCTTCGGCCGGGCGCCAGCGCTTTCGTCGGTGGCAAAGCCCGTTTCCGTGATCACCACCGGCTTGCCCGGCGTGACGCTCTTACGGCTCATGGCCTTGAAGAGCGTCGAGCGCGGCGCCGCCGCCTGGAAGGAGTATTCGTGGATATTGCCGAAGTCGGCAGCCTCCTCGGTGCCAATCGCCTGGATATCGGCTTCGAAGTCGGCCTGACATCCTGGCGCGCCCAGGCCCTTTTTCACATAGACGACAGTATAGTTGTAGACGGGAAGGTCCTTCAGCACCGGGTCGGACTTGATCAGCCGGTGCAGATCGCCTTGCAGGTCCTGGGTTGGCTGGAAGTCACGCGCGCACATGTTGCTCTTGCGCCCGTTGTACTCGACATTCCAGAACGCCTGCATGAAGACGTTGTTGATTTCGTTCGGCCCTTCGACGGCCGCCAGAATTCCCGGCCGGGCGGCTTCCAGGTCACGCAGACCCTTGTGAAACGCGGCCAGGTCGACCGGTCCGCCGCTGCCGGGCGTCAGCGTCAGCTTCGCGTCCGCCGCCTGCGCGACCGAGACCAGGCGAGCGATCTGCTCAGGGCTAAAGCTCCTGCCGCCGTCGCGAACGTGACGGAAGCCGATGTAACGCAGGCTGTTGGCCGTAATCGCAGGGTCGGCGTAACCTGAATAGTCAGGACCCGTAAAGTTGATATGCGTATTGACGCCCAGGCTGTCCATGAAGGTCGCGACCGGCACGGCCTGGCGGCTGTTGCTCGCGCCCGCAAAACGCGGCAGGCACAGGAACACAACCAGCGCCACCAACAAGACAACGAGGCCGGCAAGGGCGATGCCGAGATTGCGCAGGGCCAGTTTGGACATCTGTTGTTCAATTTCTGTTACGGTACAGCAAGATATAGCTTTAATAATTTATTAGGGATAGGCGGCTGTACAGATTCGGCACACCTGTTACACGAATTCCGCATTTTTTCGACGTCTGACACAGGGTGCATGTGCGAAAACATTCCACCTTGCCGTTTGCGGTGCAGCATAGTAGTGTTCCGGCAGCAGTACCCCCTTGATATGTAGCGTTATTTGAGCCGTCGCAGACACGCGTTTGTGGCACGGGACTTGAATAGTCACGAACAAAGCACCGTCGCCATGATGGGTGCAGGACCATACTGACCGCGGCAGCCCGCGGTGTTTCAGGTAATTTGGAGCGAAAATGAAGATAGCAGTTGCGGGTCTGGGTTATGTGGGCCTTTCGAACGCCATGCTGCTGGCGCGTCACAACACGGTTGTGGCCTTCGACGTCGTACCGGCCAAGGTCGAGATGCTCAATCGCGGCGAGTCGCCGATCGTTGATCGCGAAATCGAGCACTTCCTGAAGCACGAAAAGCTCGACTTCAAGGCAACGCTCGACGCCCGCGAAGCCTTCGAAGGCGCCGATTACATCATCGTCGCGACGCCGACCAACTACGACACGGTGACCAACCAGTTCGACACCTCGTCGATCGAAGCTGTCGTCCGCCAGATCATGCCGATCAACAGCACGGCCACTATCGTCATCAAGTCGACCATTCCCGTCGGCTACACCAAGCATGTACGCGAAGAACTGGGCTGCGACCAGATCATCTTCTCGCCGGAATTCCTGCGCGAAGGCAAGGCGCTGTACGACAACCTGCATCCGTCGCGCATCGTCATCGGCGAACAGTCCGAACGCGCGCGCGGCTTTGCCGACCTGCTGGTCCAGGGCGCCGACAAGCAGGGCGTCGAGGTCCTGTTCACCAATTCCGACGAGGCCGAAGCGATCAAGCTGTTCGCCAACACCTACCTGGCCATGCGCGTCGCCTACTTCAACGAACTGGACAGCTACGCCGAGGCTCTGGGCCTGGACACGCGCCAGATCATCGAGGGCGTGTCGCTGGATCCACGCATCGGCAAGGGCTACAACAATCCGTCGTTCGGCTATGGCGGCTACTGCCTGCCCAAGGACACGAAGCAGCTGCTGGCCAACTATTCGGCCGTGCCGCAGAACCTGATCAAGGCGATCGTCGATGCCAACACGACTCGCAAGGACTTCGTCGCCGACAGCATCATCCGCCGCGGTCCCAAGACGGTCGGCATTTATCGCCTGACCATGAAGACCAATTCCGACAACTTCCGCGACTCGTCGGTCCAGGGCATCATGAAGCGCATCCGCGCCAAGGGCATCAACGTCGTTATCTATGAACCCGCCTTCGATGGTGACCAGTTCTTCAACTCACCGATCATCCGTGACCTCGAAGAGTTCAAGACAACGTCCGACGTTATCGTCGCCAACCGTATCTCGGCCGATATCGCCGACGTCGAAACCAAGGTCTATACCCGTGACCTGTACGGTTCGGACTGATCCCCACAAAGACAAAGCCCCTGGCGCCGAGCGTCAGGGGCAGTATGTCCGTTAGTGTGGATTGGATCAGGCGAAAATAAACTGATGACTGTCGACGGTCTCGACACCCTTCAGAAGAATGCTGTCAGCGCCATAGCGCAACAGGATATCGGCGCCGGTATCCACGACCTGAACGTCCGAAAATTTCAGGGACGTGCCCGAGAAATCGATGAAGTCGTCGGTGCCGAAATCCGCGATCACGTCATTACCGTCGCCCTTGCTGAAAACAAAGCGGTCGGAGTCCGCACCGCCTGACAGATTGTCGTTGCCGCGCCCGCCGTTCAGAACGTCGTTGCCGCCGTCGCCCATCAGGTTGTCATTACCGGCATCGCCCGACAGGTTGTCATTGTCCTGGCGGCCGTAGAGCGTATCGTTGCCGTCGCCACCGTAAAGTTGGTCATTGCCGTCGAGACCATACAGCTTGTCGTTGCCCCCGCGGCCGTAGACCGTGTCCGCGCCGCTGCCCGCGGTGACGAGATTGTCCAGATCGTTGGCGACGCCCCTGAAGCTTTCGCTGCCCTGATAGGCCAGGGTTTTCGCATCACTGCCCAGCGTATAGTCGGTCTTGTTGGTCTCGACGCCGGTCGTGGTCGTCCGTTCATAGGCCTTCAGCGCGGAAGCGTCCGACTTGACCGCGGCGATGATGTCGTCCTTGGTCAGGCCGGTAAAGTTCTTCACCACCAAAGTGTCCCCGCTGGCGAAGGTGATGACCGTATCCTTGCCCACGACCGTCAGCTCGAGATCCTCGAAAGCCACCTTCATCTGGCTCAGGTCGATCTTGTCCCGGTTGCCTTCGGACCGGCTGAAGTCGGCGATCACATCGTTGCCGAAGCCCTTGCCCTCGAAGACGAACAGGTCGTTGCCGCCACCGCCGTGAAGGACGTCATTGCCCTTGCCGCCATAGAGCTTGTCGTCGCCGCCGGCGCTGGCGTCCGAGGTCGCGCCGTCGCCGTAGAGCGTGTCATTGCCATCGTCGCCATACAGCACGTCCTTGCCACCAGCCGAACCGGCCGTGAGCGATTTCGCGTCGCCGTAAATAACGTCATTGCCGTTTCCGCCCCAAAGATAGTCCTTGCCGCCCTGGGCCGTCACCATCTGCTCGCCGTCGCCGAAGATGACATCATTGCCGTCACCACCCTCGACATTATCATTGCCGGCCGCGACCGCCGCCGTCAGCGCGGCCACATCGCCATAAACGACGTCATCGCCTGCCTGACCCTGTATGGTGTCGGCATTGACGCCGCCGAAAAGGCTGTCATTGCCGTCGCCACCATTCAGCACGTCCTCGTTGCGGCCACCGTCGAGCGTGTCGCTGCCCGCGCCGCCATCCAGAACGTCCTGGCCGTTGTGACCGAAGACCGTATCGTCCCCGACAGTGCCGCTCAGGGCGTCGTTCAGAGCCGTTCCATCGATCGATGTCTTGACAGGACTCTCCGCCGGCTTGTCGTCCTCGACCTTTGCGGGTTCGTCAACCACCGGCGTCTCGACCGCCGGCAGGGTGGGCTTGGTTATCGCGTTCAGGACGCCGAGGAGCTTTGACGACAGGGACGACAGGATATCGGAAGCGTCGGTCTGGTTCGTCACGATGTTTTCGACGGTCAGTATCGTGCCCGAGTTCTTGAGGTCGAACAGCAGGGCCTTGCCGGTGTCGTCGGTGAATTCCGAATCCTTGACCGTCACCTTGGCGTTGGCGGCCAGCCAGATATTCGAGGGCAGGGTCGAACTGCCGCCGTGATAGACCGGATTGAGGCCAGTGACATTTTCCAGCACCGTATCCGTCGCCCAGAAGCGGAAATTGCGGGTATTGCCTTCGGCCACCGCGTTGACCAGAGTCGTTGAGGAAGACTTCAGGTCATATCCGGCGTCAGTGTTGTTATAGGCATAGGTATTGATGAAGGCGACGTCATAGACGTCCTTTTCGGTCGCGAAGCCGTCGCCGTTCCAGTACTTGTTCACCGTATCGGTGATGTTGCCCATCTTGGTGTCCTTGACGACCACTGAGTGGACCGTGCCGTCGAGCTGGATGCCGGTGGCGAAGTTCGAGCCATCGATGTGCTGGCTGTCGCCCGAAACGTCTTCAATCACGACGTTATTGGTATCATAGCGCAGCGAAACCACGGCCTTGGCGAAGCCGGTGACATCGACATCCTTGATCGTCAGGCCTGACACGGTGGCGCTGGTCGCGTCCCCGGTCGCCAGGTTGTAGACAAAGCGGTTGATGTTATCCGCCGTCATGTGCTCAAGCGAGATTCCTTCGAGCGTCCCCGCCAGGCGGAAAGCCGTATTTACGTCCTGGAAGTTCATATTCTCGAACGTCAGGTGGTCCGCGCCATCCAGCAGGCGGAACACTTCCTGGCCCTGGACGGCCTGGGGCGAATAGGTCTCGGCCCGGTTGCTGACGAATGTCGCCGCCATATCGGCACCTGCCGACGAAATCCCCTTGATGGTAATGGCGCCATTTTCTGTCCCGCCATGGGTCAGGCTGATGGACTTGGTTATGTTGTAATCGCCCTGGTCGGCGATGAGAAGAATTCGATCGCCCGGCTGGGCATTTGCTAGAATTTTGTCAAGCTGACTAAGGGTGGATGCATTTTCAATACCTACGCCATTCTTCGAACCGCTTCCGGTTGGCGAAATATAGTAATCAGCCATTCAAGCCACTCCACGCATTAAAAAACGCACCTTTTATGGTGCGAAGACACATTGATTATTTACATTGACTCATTAATTCGGCTTTACGGGCATTGGTAAATTTATAATTTAGCAATGTGTATGTTTTGACTGGCTGGAAATGACCTGAAAGATTTGTAGGTTAACTACAATTTACTTTGCCGATTTCTTTATTGTTTACCATAACATCTTGGTGCGGTATCTGGCGCGCGCCTCATGGCTGTTTCGGTATATGCGGGCGTCCGCCGATGGACGCGCCGTGCGTTCGGCATGAGGCAATCTGACGCAGGACTGGCTTATGGCGCATGGGCGCACCCCATGCCATCCATGTCCCATAACCGGACATATCCCGACTACCAGGGGTGTAATAAGCGCCATACGGCGGCAAAGCCGGCCTTATTCAACTCACAGGATAAAGAGTTTTTGCGGGTACACGACCGCGTGTATATGCCTAATAAAGTACTAACGAAAACGTGAGTGAGAGTTGTCAGGATGGGCCTTTAGCGAACACCCGTTCGCCAAAATTTCGCCTTGATTGCTCAAGCCCGTTTTGTTAGTGTTTGGTTTACCAATCCTTTGATATCCGCCACCCTGGTTGGGAGCGTGCATTTTAATAAGGTTTGCCAGTAAGCCTATCGGCTCGAGGGGGAGGGCTGGTATATTTTTTGCGTTCCTATCCTACCGCATTCCCGCGTTGGGATTGCCTGCAGAGTTTTCACAACGCTTCATCCTACTGGAGATAAACTATGAGCTCTTATTTCTTCCCTCAAGTCGAGGGCACCAAGACCGACGACAACATCACTGGCACGACCGACGCCAGCTCGATCCGCGGCAAGGCCGGTGATGACATCATCAACGGCGGCACGGGCGATGACTTCATCACCGGCGATGCTGGCAACGACAAGATCACCGCCGGCAAGGGCGATGACCGCGTTGACGGCGGCGACGGCGACGACATCGTCTACGGCCGTGACGGCAACGACATCATCCTGGGCGGCGCTGGCAGCGACCGTCTGATGGGCGACGCTGGCAGCGACGTTCTGGTTGGCGGCACCGGCAACGACCTGCTGTCGGGCGGCGCTGACGCCGACCTGTTCGTCTTCGGCTTCGGCGACGGCGCCGACACCGTCGTCGACTTCGTCTCGGGCAGCGACGTGATCGACCTGTCGGCCACCGGCCTGGCCTTCGGCGACCTGGTCATCTCGACCACCGCTGCCGGCACGACCGTCACCTACGGTTCGGACTCGATCCTCCTGAAGGGCGTGGCTTCGGTCAGCGCTTCGGACTTCGCGTTCTAATAAAGTCTGGCTGCGCGCCGGTCACAAGATCAGCGCATAAGCCGAAAGTCTGGAAACGAGGAACCCAAAAGGTTCCTCGTTTTTTTATGGCCGTTCCACACAGGCCCGGCATTACGCGCGACGATATGTTGCGTCGCAGCATTTCGTATTGATTTTCGTCGTGCAAACGCATACTCATTAACCCTGCTGCCTTCTCCAACGATTTGCATGCCACGTCCCGTGGCGGCATCCAGGTTGCTACCCGCTCAGCGCACGGCCGCCGCACCAAAAAAGTTTATCGCGGATCAACGGCTTAACGGATTTAACACACAGTATGGCGTATTCCCGGTAAACGCGTAATTGGCACGAAAAATGCACCCGGCTACGCACACTCATGGGGTGTGCGGCTCTTACGTAAATTGAACACGCGCATTCCGTTCTTCAATGTGCGTCAGAACGATGCTCGTGCGCCTGACTTGCACCGATTTTTGGGTCTGTAATGGAAAAGATAAAAGACACGTTTATTGAGCAATGGCGTGGCATCGCCGTATTCATCGTTGTTTACTTCCACTACTCGGACCGGCTGCCGCCGGCGGCTTTCGGCTTCAGCGAAGGCCCAAGCGTCCACCAGCATATCGGCAAGCTGGGGGTGCTGCTTTTCTTTATTATCAGCGGCTACCTCATCGCGAAGTCCCTGGAAGCGTCAAAGACCCTTGCTGACTTCTATGCCAAGCGCATCTCGCGCATCTGGCCGCTTTTCATCCTGGCCAACCTGACCGTCTTCATCTTCCTTCTGTTCTTCTCCCCTCCTACCGTCACGACCGGTGACTATCAGTTCTATGAAAAGGGCCGCGATGTCCTTGACCTGATAGGCACCATGTTTTTTGCGGCGGACCTCGGGTTCGACTGGATAGACGGCGCCTTCTGGTCGCTGCTCGTCGAGCTGAAATTCTATTTCTTCATCGGCATGTGCGCCGTCATCTTCCCTAAGCGCTTCGCAACGGCTTTTTGTGTGTTCGCGCTGGCCGCATCCGGCCTGGATTTCCTGATCCTGTACTTCGACCGCTCCGGCCCGATCGGCTTCAGCGACTCCGAGCAATTCCGCGTGGTCAGCCAGATCCTGCACGGCCTGTTCGTGTCGCAGTACCTGCCCATGTTCGCCATCGGCGTGGCGCTTTACCGCAAGAAGTTCGACGGACTGTTCACGGCCGTCATATTCATGGCCTGTATCACCGCCCTGATCGGTGTCTACGAAATCCACCTGTTCAAGGCCGAGGACAATGTCCTCTTCATCATGCTGTTCGCATTCCTGGTCGTGGCGGATCATGTGATCTTCAAGAACGCCGTCTTCATGTGGATCGGCAAGTACAGCTATTCCATCTATCTGTTCCACCAGATGATCGGCCTGACCATCATGAAGATGGTCGCACCTTACGTCACCATGGACGCGGCCATCGTCATCGCCCTGCTGTCGGTATCCGCCATTGCCTGGGGCGCGTCCTGGCTGTGCGAATGGCGCTTCCGCAAGCTGTTCATCTCCAACCTCATCAAGCTTTTCTCGCTTTTCGGCCTGCACAAGCTGCTCATCCATATCGCGCCGACCGACGCGCCTGTCCTTGAAGAAAAGGCCAAGGCGTCTCCGGTTCCGCTGGCCGGCGCGGCTGGAAAGTAAGGCATGTCGCAAACCCGATCCAAACTGCTGTCCGGCTCCTTATGGATGATGCTGGGGACCGTCGCGAACAACATCATTGGTTTTGTTGTTTTCGCGGCCCTGGCGCGCGTCCTGGCGCCCGCGGAAATCGGCGCCGTGCTGATCGCGGTCATCTTCATCGATATCGGCCGCGTCCTGGCCTTTGGCGGCATCCCGGAATCGCTGATCCAGCGCGCGGAATGGGAAGATCGCACAGCGTCTACCTGTTTCTGGCTGAACATCGCGCTGGCGGCCATCATAACCGTCCTTGTACTGATCATCTCGAAGTTCGTCATCACGGCGCATTTCGACGCGTCGGTTTCCACCGCGCTGATGGCCCTGTCTTCCATGTTCATCATCGACGCCGCGCGCGCCGTGCACGTGTCCTATTTGCGCCGCAACTTCAAATACAACCAGTTGGCATTGCGTGGCCTGTGGGCCAACACGGCCGCCGGCGCCTTGGCCGTCTACATGGCGTTTCATGGGTTCGGCATCTGGGCCCTGGTCTTCCAGCGCATCGTCCAGGCGGTCATCACCACCGTCGTCACCTGGATCGAAGCGCGCTGGATGCCCAAATTCCATTTCGACTGGAAGGTCGTCCGCGACGTCAGCGGCTTCAGCGTCAATGTCACCGGCAGCCGGCTGATCGAGCTGTCGATCACCAAGCTGCCGGACATGGTCATATCGGCCATTCTGGGGTCGGCGCAATTGGCCTTCTTCCGCATCGGATCACGCTGCCTCGACCTGGCGACACAGGTCCTGGTACAGCCGATCCAGGACGTTTCGCTCTCCGCCTTCGCGCGGCGCAAGGACACCAGCGCCGCGCCCGGCAAGGGTTATCTGGCCGTCATGGCGGTCACGACCACCTTCGTCTTCCCGGTCTTCCTCGGCGCCGCCGCACTGGCGCCGGACCTGATCACGCTCTTCTTCGGCGACAAATGGGCGATCAGCGCGACCATCATGGCCATCCTGTCGCTGAGCGTCGTGCCGCTGGTCGTTACCCGCATGTCGTCGTCGGCGCTGATCGCCGCCGGACTGTCCAGGCCGCTGGTCGTCATCCAAATCCTGAACCTCATCTTCGGTCTCGCCGCCCTGTGGTACGGCACCCGGTTCGGCATTGTCTGGGCCGCCGCGGCAGCCGTCATCGCCGCCTATCTCACCCTGCCCTACGTCGTCTGGAAGACGACGTCAGTGCTGGATATCACCTTACGCGACTGGTTCGGCCACCTGCTTCCGCCGCTGCTTGCCGCCGGAACCATGCTGGTCACGCTGTCGGCGCTGCACTTCTGGCTGCTCGGCGGCTGGAACATCTATGTTCGCGTCGCGGCCATGGCCCTGACCGGGGCGGCGGTCTATGCCGCATCGCTTATCCTCTTCGGCCAGGCCTTCCTGTTGCGCCTGCATAAGGAGATCGGCCCCGTGGTGCCCAGGAAGGTGGCGCCGCTCTATACCCGATTGATGACCCTGATTGTCCCGCGGATCAAAACCTATGTCTGACGTCATTCCCTTGAAGCCGCGTGTCGTCTTCCTTCTGAACTCGCTAGCCGGCGGCGGTGCGGAGCGGGTCATGATGACCCTGCTGCGTCATAGCGAGGATCGCCGCGCCCAGTACGACATCCATCTCGTGCTGCTGGACGACGAAGCGCACGAAGCCTACAGCCCACCGGAATGGGTGACGGTGCACCGCCTGCGCACCCAGGGCAGCCTGCCCAAGGGGCTGTCGGCCTTCCTGAAGCTGGGGCGCCAGCTGAAGGCCCAGTATGTGCTCAGCTTCCTAACCCGCGCCAATGTCATCAACGCCCTGAGCAGCCGCGTGCTCAAGCATCGGGCGGTGATATCGGAGCGCGCCAACACGTCGGGGCATTTCAAGGGACTGGCCGGGGCCGTGTCCAAGATGCTGGTCCGCACGCTTTATCCGCTGGCCGATCAGATCATCTGCGTCTCAGGCGGGATCGCCGAGGATCTGCGCGACAATTTCGCCATTTCGCCGTCGAAGCTGGTGTCGATCCCAAACCCCATCAACCGCGAGCAGATTACCGCGCTGGCCGCCGAAGAGCCGGCGACGGCGCTGCCGGCCGCGCCCTATGTCCTCGCCATGGGCCGCTTTGTCGAAAGCAAGAACTTCTCCATGCTGATCGAGGCCCTGTCACGCAGCGCCACCTCCGCGCACCTGGTGATCCTGGGCAAGGGCCCGCTGGAAGCACGGCTGAAGGACGAGGCCGCGCGCGCGGGCCTTGGCGACCGCGTGCATTTCCCCGGCTTCTCGGCCAATCCATTTGCCTATATCCGCAGGGCCATGGCCTTTGTCCTGCCGTCCAACGGCGAAGGCTTTCCCAATGCCCTGGCCGAAGCCATGACGCTGGGCGTACCCGTGATCGCGACCAACTGCCGTTCGGGCCCATCGGAAATCCTGAACGAGGCGGCCAGCATGCCGCTCGACCGGATGCTCGAAGCGAAATACGGCATCCTGGTGCCAGTGAACGACGCTGCGGCCATGGCTGAGGCCCTGGATCTCTACGCCTCGGCCGACGTCAGATCAGCGTGGGCGAAAAAGGCGCTCACCGGCGCCGAACGCTACGACCTGCAGGCGACAATTGAACAGTACTGGACCGTTTTGACCCTCAAGCAACAGGATCGGAATGACGCGGCTTTTGCTGCATAGACGAATGTAGTGGCGATAGGGAAACACCTGCCAATATTGGTAAATTTGATATTTTCAAACTGTTCCTGTTTCGGTACAGCAGAAGAGATCAAGGCGATTTTGGGGCACTGTCAGCCGTTTCTTAATGGGAAGCTGGCAGTATGCGGCGACTACCGAATGAATGCGTTCAGGCCAATGCGCTGGGGCTGGCCTGCTGTCCTACCCTCTTCCAGCCCGCATATGTGAATGCCGCGCGTCCGACACGCGCCTTCGCATAGGCTTTGAATGAATAAGTGACCTTGAAAGCGACATTGTGACACCTGTGACCAACATGGAAAACAAAGACAAGCAAAGTTCCACCGAGCACTTCATGCCTTCGGTCAATATTCACACACTGCTTCTTCATGCACGCCGGCACATGAAGCTTTTCCTCGCCGTCTTTGTCGTGGTCTTTGTCGCGGTGCTGGCGGTCATGATCGTGCAACCGAAGACGTTTTCGGCGACCTCGGTCGTCATGGTGGATTCGCGCCAGATCAAGGCCGTTCCGACCGAGGCCGTCACGCCCCAGCTCATGACCGATGTCCTGGCGGTCGATACCGAAGTCGAACTGGTCAAGTCCAGCGAACTGGCCAAGCGCGTGGTCAAGGCGCTCAAGCTGAATGAGGTCGAGGAGTTCACCGAAGAACGGGGTGTCGGCGCCCTGGCGTCAATGATCGGCCTCAAGTCGGCCGAGCCGGACAGCGAATTGGACAAGCGCGCCGAGGCGCGGCTTATCGAGAACATCAAGATCAAGCGTCAGGGCCTGGCCCGCGTCATCTACATCTCTTTTGAGAGCACGTCTCCTGAACGCGCGCGCACCATCGTCAACGAATGGGCGCGACAATATCTGAAGACCCAGCTCGAAGTGAAGGAACAGGGCCAGGAAAGCGCCACCGGTTCATTGCTGGCGCGCGTCAATGAACTGCGCGGTCAGGTGGAAGCCGCCGAAAGCAAGGTGCAGCAGTTCAAGATCGCCAATAACCTGCTGACCGCCGACGGCGGCATGCTGGCGGAACAGGACATCACCACGCTGAACTCTCAGCTGGGACTGGCGTCTGTCGACCGCGCAGCTTCCGAAGCGCGCCTGCGCAGCGCCAGGAGTCAGCTCAATCGCGGTTATACCGGCGGTGGCGTGGCCGAAGTCCAGGGCTCTCTCGTCATCCAGGGCCTGCGGCAAAAGTCGGCGGAACTGGGACAGCGTATCGCCCAGCTTTCCAGCCGTTACGGCGAGCGCCATCCCGAACTGATCGAAGCCAAGCGCCAGAAGCAGTCGATCGACACCGAAATCCAGGAAGAAACCGACCGCGTTCTCATGAACCTGGAATCGGCCGCGGAAATCGAACGCCAGAAAACCGCCGCCATCGCCGCCAAGGTCGCGGCGGCGCGTGGCAGCCTGGCCGCCGGCAACCGCGCCATGGTCCAGCTTAACGAACTGGAACGCGACGCCCAGGCCGTGCGCAGCGTATATGAAGCCTATCTCGGCCGCTACAACCAGCTGGCCTCGCTGGAAGGCCTCGAAGCGCCCGACGCCCGCATCGTCTCGCTGGCCAAGGCAGCGATGCCGTCGTCGCCCGGGTTTATGATGGCCTTTGCCGTGGCGTTTATCTGCGCCGGTGGCGTCGCCGGCGCCACTGTGCTTGGCAAGATGTCGCTCGAAAACGGCGTCAGCACGCGTCAGGACATCGAACGGCTGGGCGTCCCGTACCTGGCCAGCATCGCCGACCTGAACACGATCGTCGGCACGAGCACGCAGCGCAAGCTGGCCGTCGATTACATCGCCGAAAAGCCGCTGTCGCTGTTCGCCGAAGGCTTCCACGACCTGCGCACCTCGCTGTTGCGGACCGCGCAAGGCAATATCCAGGTCATCCTGACCACCTCCGCCATCCCGAACGAGGGCAAGACGACCGTGTCCATGTGCTTCGCCCAGACCGTGGCGCTGGCCGGGCAATCCGTCGTCGTGATCGATTGCGACCTGCGCCGCCGCTCGCTGAGCAAGCTCATGATTTCTGATGCGAAGTCAGGCCTGGTTGAATATCTGAACAAGAAGGCGGAACTGTCGGACATCCTGGTACGCGATGATCACAGCGGCATCGCCTTCATTCCGCTGATCGACCAGAAGACTCCGCTGCCGGATATTTTCGACAGCCAGCACATGAAGACGCTCATCGAGACGCTGCGCGGCATGTTCGACGTCATCGTGCTCGATACCGCCCCTGTCCTGGCCGTCACCGATGCGCGCATCCTGGCGAAGCATGCCGATGCCATCATCTTCTCGACCCTGTGGCGGCACACTGCCGTTCCGGTCATTCGGGCCGCCCTGAGCGTACTTCGGGACAGCAATGTCAAGGTGACGGGCGTCATCCTGAACAAGGTCGACATCAAGGCCCAGTCCGCCTACGGTGAAGGCCAGGGGCTCTACTATAAGGCCGTTAAAAACTACTATCTGGATCAGTAGGTTCAGGGATCTAGATTGCTATGGAAGACGTCGTCGCCAGAGCCCCCATGCTGGGGTTTCCAGAATTAGCAGTAGGCATATTTGTCCTGCTGTTTCTGGTATGGCTTGGGGTAACGCGGCCGCTCAGCGCGCCGCTGCGCTTCCTGTTTCTTCTGTTGCTTCTGCGTTATGTCCTGAACTTTTTCCACATCTTCACGATCGTGCCGATCGCCGCCGGCCAGAGCATCAACGCCCTGTCGACCATTCTGTTCATGGTGGCCGGCGTAGCGGTCCTGGGCCGTAAGATCCTCCAGCTGAAGTACCTGGCGGTCTTCTATATCTTCTGCGTCCTGGTGATCATAAGCGGCGTGCTGAACATGCAGGTCATGGGCCTGGCCAATACGCTGATCCGCCAGGTGCTCTTCTTCTCGATCGCTGTTGCGGTCTTCCTGCTGCCTGATGACGATCGCTTCAACTTCACTGTCCTGAGCAAGTGTTTCGTCGTTCCGCTGCTATACCAGTTGATCTCACTGGCCACCCATCAGTACAAGGCGACGGAAGGCGACGGTTCGGTCAGCTATATCGGCGGCTACGTCCACGAAGCCGCTTTTTCGATGATACCCCTGGCCCTGATGGTGCTGACCGTCGCCAATCGCGACATCAGCTTCCGGACCAAGCTTTTGTGGTGCTCGATCAGTCTGGTTTCGATCATCCTCTGCAATTATCGGACAGCGCTCCTGGGCGCCCTGCCGATGTTCGCCGCCTTCCTCATCTCGTCCATCCAGGTCAAGCGTCAATCGACGACGTGGCTGATACGCGGCGGACTGACCGCATCAGGTATAGCCGGCGTCGCCGCCCTGCTTATGATGAACCAGGACCGCTTCGGCGAACTGCTGATGATCGCCGACAAGATTTCTCTTCTGGACAAGATGCCCAGCGAATTTACGACGCCGGAACGCCAGTTCCTTTCGGGGCGCCTGCAGCTGTGGGCCGGCTATCTGCATGCGGCGGCCGAAGCGAAAGGGATTCATCAGTTTATCGGTTTCGGTCCGGACTCATGGCGCGGCGTGTTTGAAAAATACGCCCACAACATGTTCGTATCATTTATTTACGAATATGGGATCATCGGAGTTGCGTTAACAGTAATTAGCATGTTAACCATGCTTTATTATTCGATTAACGCGCTGCCGAAATATAGAATTGTATTAATATCCTTACACATCAGTTATTTTCTGTTAACCTTGTCAACTATGCCTAATGTTAACATAGAAGGTGTTATCCTTTATGGTCTAATGTGCGGCCTGACAGTGCGGTATTATGCGCAAGCCAAAGAACTAAGAAGTAGGGGCATGAGTTATGCAGTCTAAAAAAGTACTGGTTATCGGAGCGCGCGGCATTCCCGACGTCGAAGGCGGCGCCGAAAAGAACGCAGAGGCGCTTTTTCCTCTGATGGCTGCCGCCGGCTATGACGTAACAGTCATGGGACTGCGGCAATATATCAAGGGCGAGCAGTACAGAGGTGTCCAGCTCCTGGCGTCCCCGGCCTTCAAGTTCCTGAATACCGACAAGATCGGCTACTACCTCTATGCCATCTATCAGGTCTTGAAGATACGTCCCGACGTTGTTCACCTTCAGGGCCTGGGATCGGCGGTGTTCCTGCTGATCTACAAGATCCTCGGCTGCAAGACCGTCGTTCGCTATGGATCGGCCGACTATATCCTCAACAAGTGGGGTGTCCTTGGCCGGCTGGGCTTCCTGTTCGCGGAATGGCAGCTCCGTTTCGCCGATGCCGTCATTTCGGTGACGCCCGCCCTCAGCGAGCGGCTCGCCAAGCGCGGCATCCGCAAGAACGTCCACATGATACCGAATGCACTGGACCCGGCCATCGTATCCGACGCGAACCTGCCCCTGACTTCGGATCGCCCCTTCATTCTTTCGGTCGGTCGCGTGACCTACCAGAAGAACGTGATCAACCTGGTGAACGCGTTCAACCGCTTGAGCGAAAGTCATCCGGACTACGATCTGGTCATCGCCGGCGGCCTGGACGACGCGCCCTATGCCGAACAGCTCCGCCCCCTGCTCAACGACAAGGTCAAGCTGCTGGGGCGCGTGCCTCGCTCCAGCGTGCCGGGCCTGCTGAAGCGCAGCGCCCTTTATGTGAACGTTTCCCTGCACGAGGGCTCGTCGAACGCGACGCTCGAAGCCATCAGCCAGGGATGCTCGGTGCTGATCAGCGACATTCCTGAAAACAAGGACATGCCGCTGCCGGGTCATCACTTCGTCGATCCGAATGACATCAATGCCATTGCAGCCAAGCTTACGCACGGTGTCGAAAACCGGCAGGAGTACGTGGTGGACAAGGGCAGCTTCCTGACCTGGTCGAATGTCGCCGAAAAGACGATCGGCGTCTACCAGTCGCTTGGCACCACGAGACTGGAGCCCGTGGACCAGCCGGTATCCGCCTAACGCCTGTTCCAAAAGATGAGGGCCGTTGCGGCAAGAGACATGTCTCGCGCCGCAACGGCCCTTCTTATTTCACGCCTGTCTAGACCGTGCTCCGTTTCGAATGAAACGGAGCACGGTCTAGATTTCTTAGTGGTCGCATGCTTGGGTCCGAAAAACCGGTTTCCACTTTTTCGGAGCATGCTCTAACGGCCATGTGGCCGGACGTTATTGCGCGGCGGATTTCAGCCGCGCCTTGGAATCCATGGCGTTCAGGACGGCGACACAGCCGATGATGCCGGCCACGATCGTAACAAAGACGGAAAAGATGAGGGTGTCGAAAACGATCCCGCTTATCGGAGCGGATTCGATCGTGAATACTTCGTTGTCCATGATAGTCCCTGGCCTTTATTATAAACGCGCCCACAGACAGACGAGCAATTGTTATGCCATTACGCGAATGGTTGGCCCACGACAGTCGCGGGCACGGTAACTCTGTCACTCCCATAGTAAGAGACAAAGTCTTCACCCCAGCGGGTTGATCACCCTGAAATCGTTGTACACCAAGGCGTTATAGGTAATCCGCCACCCTCTTCGGGCATTGTACACTTGTTTTTGCAAGGCGTACCGACACCATGCAAATGGTTGCGGCGCCCTGGACCGCTGACGGCGCGCCGTGCAAGATCAGCAGAACATGTGATGAAAATACGACAAGGCGGCGGCCTGGTCGATCGGTTTCCCGCACCATTCCGGCCACCTGATCAAGGCGTCGACAGAGTTGCGGGCGTCATGATTGTTTCATTTATGGACCAAGCGACACGATCGGGTAACCGGCTGCGCGACTGTCGACGTCTTTCAGCCCGCCGCGACGGCATCATTTCACCACAGGCCGCGGCACGGCTTTAATGTCACTAAACGACTCAACATGCCTTATCGCGGGGTGATTCAGCTCATTTGCCCCGGGGAGATTCAACCGTTTGGGGTGATAAATTTATAAATGGTTAAAAATATGGCTTTCTCTGGGCAGGATCGGACCGTTCCGGATGGACGGAGTGTCCTGTTCCGAGACGTTCCGGTCCACCGACTGTTGCATGCCTTTTGCATAAATCCGCACAGGCCCTTACCAGATAGAAACGCGTGGTTTCATCAGGCCTTGGGGGCGGGCTAACATTAATGAGGGAATTCCATGTCTTTATTACTTTCTCTGCTCGGTAAGCTGAGCACACTTAATCTTCTGGTCGGCACCAAGCTGAACGACAACTTGACGGCCACCACCGGCAACGACATCGTCATCGCCGGCAAGGGCGACGACGTGGTCAACGCCGGCACCGGCGACGACCTGGTTTTCGGCGGCAAGGGCAATGACAACCTGACCGCCGGCAAGGGCGATGACTGGATCTTCGCCGGCAAGGGCGAAGACATCATCTGGGGCCGTGAAGGCAACGACCTGCTGTTCGGCGGCAAGGGCAACGACCGCATCATGGCCGATGCCGGCAATGACCGCATCTTCGGCGGCGACGGCGACGACCTGCTGGCCGGCGGCGCCGGCAACGACATCTTCGCGTTCGACCGTAATGACGGTTATGACCAGGTCGTCGATTTCACCACCGGCGACAAGATCGACCTGACCCTGGCCTTCACCAAGTTCAGCAAGCTCGACATCTCTAGCGTCAACGGCGGCACGCTGATCGAATTCAACAACACCAGCGTCTTCCTGAAAGGCGTTGCCTCGGTCTCGGCCAGCGACTTCATCTTCTAAGATCCATACAGGATCGGATAAAACGAAACCGGCGGAGCAATCCGCCGGTTTTTCCATGCCGGATGCCGAAACAAGACCGTCAAAGCGTGAAGGTGAAAACCTTTTCCGCAATCACGCGCCCCTGCCGCTTGAGCGCATAGCGCGCGGAATACTGCCCCTTCAACCACCCTCCCGGAGGACGCTTGCGGCCAGTATAGAGCAGGTACTGCGCCTTGTTGCGGTCCAGCGCGGGCAAGGCGCTGTCGCTCATCACGGCCCCTGCCGGATCGGTAACCGTGAGGCTCTGTGTATCGCCTGCGCGCAGGCCTATGGCGCGGACATAGGCGATAATCGCCGCGGCATCGGAGGAGGGTGCCGGCAGGCCAGCTTTTTCGATATCGCCCATTTCCAGGGCGGCGGTCGTGAAACCGGTATTAAGGACAAACGCCTCACGATAAGCCAGAGCTTTCTGATCGTGCGGGCGCCATTTCGACCCCGCCAGGGACGCCCCATTGCTGCACGCGGCCTGGCTGAAGAACGGGTCTATCTTTTCGCCTTTGTGACGAAGTGAAAAATGCAGGTGCGGAAACGCGGCCATGCCCGATTGCCCGACAAACCCCAGTACGGTCCCCGCCTTGACAATAGCGTTAGCCTTGACGCGGATGGACCCTTTTCGCATGTGGCAATATTGGGTTTCCCAGCCATTGGTGTGGCGGATGACGACCCCATTGCCGCACTCCTTGTCCTTTACCGCGGCCTGGTCATAGCCTGAACCCGTGGCGTCCGGCTCACCGTCGCGGACGCCGACGGTAAAGCCATCCGCGGCGGCTATGACCGGCACGCCCCGCGTCAGGGCGGCGTGGTCGGGAATGCGAAAGTCCGTGCCGTCGTGTCCGTCATAGGTCTGGGCGCCACAGCGGTAATCAGCGACGCCTGTCCCCGGATCGTGATCGAAATACTGTTGGATCACACAGGTTTCACCCAGCTTGCAGGCAATGGGCTGCTCGAACGTCATGCCCCCGGGCGCAGCCTTTACCGGCAGCGGAAACAGGGACAGGCCCAGAAGGCCCAAGAGGTTCAGAACCAAAACACTTGGACCCCTTAGCCGCGTCCTTGTCATGGCGAACCTCCCTCAAACCGCTGTCAGTGATGCCATCGCATTATGGCGCTATGGTATTGAGCAATATGCCAAAGTGTGCAGCGGTTTTTTGGCTAAATATCGCGATAAAACAAAACCTAATGCTCCCGGAAGCTGCGCCAGAAGGTCTGGTTCAAGGGTTCGAACAGATAGCCCAGTATGGTGCGCTTGCGCAGGGGTACGATGATTTCCACCGGCAGGCCGGGCTTGAGCACGTCCTTCATGCCGCGCACCTTGGAAATCTCGCTGACCGCCTGGGGGCTGACCTCGACCTGCGCCTTGTAGAAATGCACGCCTGTCTTCTGGTCCTGGAAGGTATCGGCGGAAATCTTGAGCACCTTGCCCTTCATGATCGGCAGGTCGCGTTCCTGAATGGCGCTGAAGCGAATCTGCGCTTCCTGCTGCGGCCGGATATCGTCGCCGTCCTTGGCGTCGACCATGGCTTCGATGATCAGCGGCGCATCGTCAGGAACGATTTCCAGCATGACCTGGCCCGGCGTCACGACGGCGCCGGCATTGTGCACGGTCAAGCCGACGACGCGGCCGGTGGACGTCGCCTTGACGGTCGTGCGGCCAAGCTGCTCCGTCGCGGAGGTCATGCCCGGGGCGACCTCGCTCAGGCGGCTGCTGATCTGCTCCAGCTGCTGGACGATCTGGGCCGCGGCCTGGCTGCGGATCGAGTTTTCCTGGGCCGCCAATTCGGTGATGCTGGCGGCGTTGCGGCGCATGTCCGCCGTAAGACCGGCATTGTCGGCTTCCATGCCCGCGATCGACTGCTGCAGCTGACGCACCCGCGTCTTGGGCGCATAGCCCCTGGCTTCCAGCGACTCGACGCTTGCCAGTTCGTCTCCGGCCAGGGATTTGCGCCGTTCGTTCGCCTGCAGTTGCTTCTGGGCGCCGGCGATCAGTTCCTGGGTCTGGTTCCGGCGCTTGCTGAGCACCGTCACCTGATCGGCGACTTCGCGATAACGGAGGGCCATGGCCTGGCGCTGGGTCATCATTTCGTTTTCGACCAGCACCCGGTCGGCGCCCGTGAACATCTTCAGTTCCACCGGCTCGGAAAAGCTAGACGCGCGCTTCATTTCCGCCAGCAGGCGGGCCTGGGTGATCATCAGCTTGATATATTCGGACTTCAGCGCCAGCGCATTGGCTTCGGTATTGTCGCCGGCCAGTTCGATAAGGGTCTGGCCCTGCTTGACGTAATCGCCCTCGCGCACCTTTACCGCCGTGATGACACCGCCTTCGCGGTGCTGGACCTGCTGCCGCGATCCGCTGACCACGATCGAGCCATGCGAATAGATGGCCGCATCGACGCGGATGATCGCCGCCAGTCCGACGAAGATAAAGAAGAAGGCGGCCACGAAAATGATGCCGTTCTTTATGTCCCGGCGCGGATCGTCCTGCACGGAGAGACGGCCGTCGGGATCGACGGCGATCTCTGTTTTGTCAGCATTAACAAGTGCGTTGTCGCTCATGACGTTGCCTGGGAGCTATAAAGGGTCAAAGATATGCGCATCGTTTAACTCACGCTACGTCAGCTGTTTTTTACCAGGGCGGGCCTGGCTTTCGGGTCATCGCCGTCGATCTGGGCCTGCGGCTGCTGGGCCTTGACCCACTCATCCCGCGTACCGAAGAATCCGGCCCGGCCGTTCTTCAGGAACAGGATCTTGTTGACGACGGACAGGATGGCCGCGCGGTGCACAATCACCATGACGGCGCCGCCGCGGTCACAAAACGCCTGAATCACCTTCATGAGCGCCTCTTCGCCCTCCTGGTCGAGGTGGGCGTTCGGCTCGTCGAGGACCAGCAGGAAGGGGTCGCCGTAGAGCGCACGCGCCAGGCCGATGCGCTGTGCCTGTCCGGCAGACAGGCCTGAACCACCGGCGCCGAGGACCGTGTTGTAGCCTTGCGGGAACTTCGAAATCATGTCGTGCGCGCCGGCCGCCTTGGCCGCTTCGACGATCTTCTGGTCGATCAGCAAGGAGTCGGAATTCAGCGTGCCTTCGAAACGGCTGATATTGGCGGCGATCGTGCCGGGGAACAGGCAGGTGTCCTGCGGCAGGAAGCCGATATACTTGCCCAGGCGCTGCTGGTCCCATTCCGAACGTTCGGAACCGTCGAAACGGACCGTGCCGTAGTCATAGGCGTCGATGCCGACAATGGCCTTTGCCAAGGTTGTCTTGCCCGCGCCGCTGGGCCCGATGACGGCGACCGTCTCTCCGGCGTTCAAGGCGAAAGAAACGCCCTGCAGGTAGTAGCGGCGCTGCTCGCGGTTGGCGACCGTCAGGTTGTCGACGATCAGGGACGCCTTAGGCACCGGCAGCTGGACCAGCGACGGCTCCGGATCGACCTGGTAGAAGAGGTTGTTGAGCTTTTTGTAAGCGTTATAGCCCTTGGTCAAGCCGCGCCACTGTCCGATGATCTGCTCCATGGGCGCGATCGAACGCGTCATGAGCAGGGAGGCCGCGAAGATGGCCCCGGCCGATATCTGCTGCGAAATGGCCAGATAGGCCCCGACGCCCAGCGCCATCGATTGCAGCAGCATCTTGAGAAACTTGGTCAGGGCCGCGAAATTATCGCCGGCGGCGTTGGCGCGCATGCCCTCGCTCACGCCCGTGCTGCGGCTCTTGAGCTGGACCTGGACCATTTCACTCTGCATCCCCAGGGCGCGGATGACATCCGCCCGCGAGGTCAGGGCCTCCTGTTCGAGATAGGCACTGGCGATAGCCTGGTTGGCCGACGTGATCTTTTCGTAGGTCGCGCGCTCGTTCAGATAGGTGATGAGCGCCAGGGCTACGCCGGCAGCCAGGGCCAGCCCGCCAAGATAGGGGTGCAGAAGGAAGCACAGGCCGAGATAGAAGATGATCCACGGCGCGTCGAACAGGGCGATCACCCCCGGACCGCTCAGGACGCCCTTCATGGTATCGAATTCGCGCATCATGCCGGCAAAGGCGGCGCTCTTGCCGCCTGTGGTCGGGATGGAATAGAGCCTGTGCAGGATCTGGCCGGACAGGAGCTTGTCCAGGCGGGCTGACGACCGCGTGAGAAGCCGGGTGCGCAACTGATCGAGCCGGCTTAAGACGACCAGGGCAAAGACCAGGATGAGGGTCAGATACAGCAGGGTGAGCACTCCGCCCGTAGGCACGACGCGGTCGTAGACCTGCAGCATGTAAATCGTCGGTGCCAGATAAAGCAGATTCAGAAAGAAGCTGAAAACAGCAACGCCCATGAGGTGCTGCTTACACGCGGAAAGCGCAGCACGCAGGGCGGGATTGATAACCCTTTTTTCCGATTTACTGCTCATGTGCCAAAGGCTCCCCTTAGATGACCGGCTTCCGAAGGTTTATACGCACGGCCATCAAGTCAGTTGTTATTTATCGCGTGCGGATGATGTTTTACAAACGGTTTGTGCATTTTCACTAAACGCCGCGCGTTGCAAAACCCGCACCACCTCACAAAACAAACGGGTTCGCGGAAATCAACTTATTTTCAATAAGCGGACGGCGCTTAAAAATCACGCCTTTATCATCATAAATCGGCTTTACGCGATAGCGGCGCTAAGTCCGGCAAATTCCATTCTGACGCCTTGAAAGACCGCTTGACCAGCTTGTAAGCCGGGTAGCCGCCGGCCTCAGCTTCGCTGTCGATGATCCGGCTGGTGCCGCTGCGGGCGCGGGCCAGGATCTGCCGATCGATCGCATCCCGGTCCCAGGGCCGGACACCCGCCGTTTCGAAGACTTGCGCCCATGCCTGGGTGGACGATAGAATCCTGAGGCCGGTGGGAATATAGGCCTGCGTAAGGTCGCGCTTCAGGGGCGATGGCTCGGCAGTCCTGTCGTTCAGGACCTCAAGCCTACCGTCCGAAGTCATGCGGGCATTGTCGTCCGCATAGACCTCGACAGGCCCCTCTCCCAATATGCGCAGGAACGGCAGGTTCTTGCGCGTGTCCGCGCCGGGGGAATAGACATTGCCGATGACGCTGAGGCGGCCGGTCCGTACCGGCTGACCCTGCCATTCACGCGACGACAGGTTGTAGGACAGGGCCGTCACGCCCGGATTGACGACAATATTGTTGATGAAGGCGCCCTGCGACCCGCCCTTGAAAAGCGCGCTGCGGTCGTCATTGCTGACGAAGACATTGCCCATGACCAGGACGTTCTCGGCATTATCGTGGATCAGCAGCCCCTTTGAGTGCGCCCCCTTGCGGTGCGTGGCGTCCATGAGCGCTTCGGCGATGATGCTGTTGCTGACGACCACGTTATAGGGCGCCCCCGGCGCCTTACCCGCTCCGGCCCGCCCGTCGAAACGCGTGCCCGACACCGAAAGATTTTCATCCGTCGACCAGCTGAAGCTGCAATGATCGATGACCACGTCGTGCGCGCCATAAAGCGTCAGGCCGTCGGCCTCCCAGCCCGATCCTGGCGCGTTCCCTGCCCGCCCCGGCCGGAACGCCAGATGCTGCAGGATGACATCGTGGGTCGCGATGCTGACCTTGCCGCGGATGAGCGTCACGCCAGGCGACGGCGCGGTCTGGCCGGCTATGGTCACATAGGGAAAACGGATCTTGATGCTGTCGCCAGCCATGTCGATGACGCCGCCGACTTCGAAGACAATGATGCGCGGAAAATCCTGCTCCAGCGCTTCCCTCAAGGAGCCCGGGCCCGAGGCGGCGAGATTGGTCACCTTGACGACCCTGCCACCGGCGCCCCCCGCGGTCCTGACCCAGCTGTTGCGGGGCGGCGTGTATCCCTCCGGCGACGACGTGTCGGAGGCCGCGAGACCCGCGCCCGCCGCCCAGGTCAGGAGAGAGAGGCCCGAGGTTACCATAAGTCTGCGATTGATCATCAAGCGGCCTTGGGGCGATGGTGGAGTGAATAGTCCGGACCAATATTACACAGCGGTAGCGTGAAAACCCGCCGCCGTCCCCGTCAATAAATCCGACCAAGCGCGGTTTTCGGGACATCCGGCATTTTTACAACGCGTAAACCAACCTGGTGCATCGTTCATGCCCAGTTAACTCTGTACACTCACGGCGTTTTAACTCTGATGTGTCAGATTACCGGGGAACTGACAGGACGGACGCCATGCAAAACCGCAAACTGAAACCTTCCTCCGAAGCCCCGCACATCCCCATGCCGGAGCCGGCGGACGTACCGGTTGCCATAGCCGATGCCAGTACGGCGACGTCGGTCCCCTCGCCCGCGCGTGGGCTGCAGGCAAGCCTGCAACAACAGCTTGAAGGCGCCGCGTCGGCATCGCGTCCCATTCCGTTTGGCTGGACCGCATTGGGCATGATCGCCTTCTGCACCGCCTTCTGGACGGCCGTCGTCTACGTCCTGACCTGAGACGGATTCCCCTCCTACCCGCTAGAGCATGATGACATTAGATAGAAATGTCATCATGCTCTAAGTTTTTGTTTTGTCGCGATATTTAAGGCGAAAACCGCTTACACTTTTCGCCATATCGCTCTAACAGGCATGTCATCGGCGTGCCTGTTTTTCTATCCGCCCAAACAAAAACGCGTCCCGGATGCCCGGAACGCGTTTATCTGCCATCCACCGCGGCTTACTTGCTGTTGGTGGTATAATAGCTCTTGTAGGAATTATAATAGTACTCGCTGCCGATACCCGAGGCGATCGACTGCTTCTTGAGGTCGACCAGGGTCAGGGCGACACCGGCGAGATTATCCAGGCCTTCGTTGTACAGGATGTCAAGCGCGGTCTGCGTCGCGCCGACGGGAGTGTCGTTCCACTTGGCCAGCAGGACGACCACGTCCGCTTGATGCGCCAGCAGCCGCGTATCGACGATCGGCAGGACCGGCGCGGTATCGAGGATGATGACGTCGAAGCGCGTCTTCAGTTCTTCCAGCAGCGCGGCCATGCGCGGCGTACCGAACTGGTTTTCCGAAGGCACGGGCCCATCGGTGACCGGCAGGTACATGACACCGCGGCCGCCGTCGTAAAGGGCAGAGTCCAGGCTGACCTTGTTGGCCAGGACTTCGATCAGGCCGGCCTGGTAGTTGCCGCCGATCGAGGTCGATACCGAGTGCCGGCGCAGGTCGCAGTCGACCACCACCACCGACTTGCCCAGCATCTGGATGGTCTTGCCCAGGCAGATGCTGGTCGTCGTCTTGCCTTCGCCAGGGATGGCCGAAGTGATGGCGATGACGCGCTTGTCTTCGCTGACCTTGCTGAAATTGATGGCCGTCAGCAGGATCTTGTACTGTTCAGCGAAGACCGACAGCGGGTTGGCTTCGAGATATTCCCAAAGCTTGCCCGTGGTGCTGATGCGCGTTTTCACCGTCGATTGCAGGTTGGCGATGCCGCCGAGATAAGGCACGTTCAGGTGCTTGACGACATCAGTGCCCGAGGAGATGCCACGGCGCATCGCGTACTTGACCGCCACCGCCGCCGAACCGGCGACCAGGCCGGCCAGGAAGGACAGCATGACCGAGAAGCCGAGCTTGGGCGAACTGCGCAGGGTCGGAACCTTCGCTTCCGACAGGATGCGGGCGCTGGCGTTTTCAAGGCCTTCCTGGGTGGTCGTGTCCTTGTGACGCTGCAGATAGCTTTCATAGACCGAGTGCGCCGCTTCCGCCTGCATCTGCAGGTCGTGCAGACGCGTATTGGCCGCCAGGTTCCGGTTCAGCGAGCCACGCGCCGACGACACGCCGCCCTGAAGAGCCGCCAGCCGCTGCTTGTCGACATCGACCTGGGTTTGCAGGTTGGCGACGGCGCGTCCCATTTCCGCCTGGACCTGACGTTCCAGGGCCGCCTCTTCGTTGGTCGCCTTGACGACCTCGGGGTGCATGGGACCGTAACGGCCGCGCAGGTTGGCCAGGCGCGTGCGGATTTCGGTTTCACGGGTGCGCAGGTCGCGCAGGACGTCGGAATTCAGCGTGTCGCCCGAACTCAGGTCCCCGCTGCCCGCCGCCCGCTTGGCAGCATCCAGGCGCGCCTGGTTAGCGGCCAGGGATGCCCTTACCTCACCCTCTGACTGCTGCAGATAAGCCATCTGCTGTTCCGGGAGGGATGCGCCGCCCATGGGGTTATCGACACCCAGGCCGTTGGCGATCTTGAACTGCTGGACGGCTGCGTCGGCGGCGATGGCCTCCTTGCGCAGTTGCTCAAGGCGTTCACCGAGCTGCTCATTGGCGTTGGACAGGAGATTGTTGCTCTGGCTCACCTGGCGCTTGGTATATTGCTCGAGCCACGCGCCGGCGATCTGCGCGGACTTCACCGGCGATCCGGTTTCGACGCTGACGGTGATGACGCGGGTCAGGCCCTGGCGCTTGACCGCGACGGACTGCAGCAGGTTGGCGATGATCTGCTGACGCAGGGTCTGGCCGTCGATGCCGCCGCCCGACTTGCGGGGCAGGAAGGCCATGATGCCTTCCGGCTTCTTGAGCGTCGGATTGAATTCCGGGTCCTTTTCCAGGCCCAGCTGCGTAACGACGCTATCGGCCAGCGCCAGGGAGCGCAGGACTTCGACTTCGGTGTCGATCGCGGTGGAATCCTGCGGCAGATCGGTGGCCACCTCCTGCGCGTTCGGCACGACCTTCAGCTTCTGGCCACCGATCATGACGCTGGCCGAGCTGGTATATTTGGCGGGTTGGGTCAGGGTCAGGCCCAGGCCGGCCAGAAACACGACGGCGAAAACACCGGCGAACAACCACTTGTGTATCCGCAACATGGAAATGACGGTGCGGATGTCAAAGACTTCCGAATTGGAATCCGAGTCTGGCGGCGCAACGTTTTGCATATAATATCTGACCCGCTTGAGTAGTGGTTAAAAGTCAAGGCAAAGCGCCTCAACGGATAATACGCTGAGTTTGGACTTCAAAATTTAGGCCCGTGCCGCCTGTTGTCCGCGGACAATCCTTGACGGGTTTAGAAGTGCCGCTCCGCGATACGGATGGTATCGCCGGGCTGCACTATAAGATCAGCCGTCAGAGGAACCTCGGTTTCCACCGTCTTGCCGTACGGCTTGATGAAAACGCGCTTTTGCTGGGCGCGATAGGTAAAGCCTTCAGCCCGGGCAATAGCGTTGATGACGGTCAGACCGTCGCTATACCCGTATTCACCGGCCTTACCGACTTCGCCCATGATATAGTATGGCCGGAAGTTGGTGATTTCGACGCTGACCTTGGGATCAAGCAGGTAACCTGCCTTGAACTTATCTTCCACCGCGGTGGCGAATTCGGACACGGTAAGACCGCGCGCGCTGACGTCGCCGATCAAGGGCAGAGACACGACTCCGGCGCCGTTGACGGCGAATTCGCCGCTCAGGTCCGGCTCGCCGTAGATGGTCATGCGCAGTTTGTCACCGCCGCCCATGCGATAGCCGGCGACCGGCGAACCAGCGGGTGCGGACGCAACGGCACCCTGATTGGAAGACGGCGCCTGGGCGACCGCAGCCACCGGCACCAAGGTCAGCAAAGCAACCGTAAAGAGACCTCGCAAGTCCAATTCCTTCATTTGATGCCCCTCCGCACCTGCGCCAAGATACATAGACTTATGCCGCGAAGCAACATAAATCATTAACCCCCTCTCGGGCGTGCAATTCCGGGTCCGGAAACGACTTATTTCGGACAATTAGCTGTATTACAGTACGTTAGCCTTAGCCTTGGATGCCTCTTTGGCACCCGGAAGAGACTACGAGCCAAATAACGGCGATATGCGACCCAAAAATGACACAGGGCCATATTGCGCCGCACAATGACCTGCGCTCTTAGAAGGTGGTCTTAAGCCAGGCACCGACGCGGTTCTCGGTATATTTCGGATCCGAGAAGGCGTCGTTACCGTGGGATTCGAATTTGCGGTTGCGGTAATTCACTTCGACCATCATGCGGCGATTCAGCTCGTATTGCGCGCCCACATAGATGCCATTGTACTTATCGTCACGCTCGATGCCGTTGTAATCGTATTGCGTCTGTTCGTAGCTGGCGCCCAGATTCAACCGGCGCGTCAACTCGTGACGCACCGTAATGCGCCCCAGGGTATAGAAGTAGCCGGACGCTTCCGTCGACGGAGAATCCTCGATCGACCGGCGCGCCGTGAAAGTCAGCGTGGTCAGCCGCGTCGGCAGATAGCGGAGGTTGGCCTGGTAGGACGCGCCTGAAACCGGCTTATAGCTGGCGTCCTTGTATTCCTGGCGCATATGACCGACCTGGACGTCGCCGGTCAGAAGATCCGTCAGATCGAAAGCCGCGCCCAGCCGGATCGAATACCCGTCGGAATCGCGCTTCTTGCCGCTCTGTGCGAAGTCGAAACGCACACTGTTCGCCTGGTAGTTCAAAAAGACCGCCGTGCCGGCGCCGAACTTGTAGTCCAGCCGCGCGTCCCCGGTGGTCAGGTTCGACTGGCGATAATTCTGATCGAGGTAAGAGCCATCGACCAGCAGAAGGTTCGAATAATCTACCGTCCGGTAGGCCACGGCGCCGACAAACCGCAGACGATTCCCGCTGGTCGCGAACGACAGACGCGACAGGGTCTGGCCGTACTCGACAGGCTCCTTGGCTTCCGCGCGGCCTTGCCGCGCCAGGTCCAGGGCGCGGATGCTGCGCGGTTCGTGGTTGCGCGAAATCTGAAAATCACCCGACAGGCTGGTATATTGCGAGAAGTCATAGCGACCGCTGGCGTTCAGGGCGGCATCGACCGTGTTTTCGTCATCATTGCCGAAATAGCGCTCGGCATCGACACTGGCTGTCGCCTTGAGTTCGTGGCGGCTCCAGGCGGACGCCAGCGAAACGGCGCCGCCAAGCTGGGCAATCTGGTCGCCATCCTTGTTGGCGCTGGTGAAACGCACATTGTCCGTCGAGACCAGTCCGGCATAGGCCGTCGGCGTCAGGCCGAATGAACCGACGCGACGCGTGACGTCCGCCTTGAACGCGATGTCCGAAAAGCTGGGGTTCGGGTCCGTGATAAATACGGGACCTTCCTGGCCGGCGGCTGCGAGGACAGAGATGGGAAGGAAGAAGGAAAGGAGGGCCATGACCGTATAAGTGATGCGCATAGTTAATCCGATAATGGGACCATTAAACGGTCGATCACATTTTTCAAGGGCGGGGCTGTAGAGCAGAATCGGACGCCGATATTAACCAAAACATCACCCCTTGCAATAGAACCTGACGAAATTGGTTAATGCCGACAAAAATGCCACTCGCCGGACAGTCTAAAGACTTAGATGATGGCGGTATGGCCAGGTTATTTAATTTTTTCCTGCGGTACTACCACTTTTATGATCACGAGAAATACCGGTATTGCATACCTCTAAACTTGCATCGTCGCTATTATCCGAGGCAATCCGGTGCCCTCGTCCCGCCATTGCTGGAAACCTACCCTTCGTCCCGCGGCGGTGCGTTTGCGAAATTATCGCTCCCACCGGACAAAAATCGATTGCAGCCCGGGCCTGGATTTTCGTCCTACAAGGCGAGCTGCAATTGCTGCTGCTCCCCTTCCTTGACGTCGTCGAAGGAGGATAGCGATACGCCGAGCAGGCGAATGCTCCGGGCGATCGGAAAAACACCATCCAGTAAGATAAGGACCGCGTGACGCAGGGCTTCGGCGTTATCGACCGGTGCTCCGGTACGACTGCGGGTGATCTGGCGAAAATCGTTGAACTTGACCTTCAGCGTTACGGTCCGCCCGTTCAGGGCCTCGCGCTCGCAGTAGCGCCAGACCTTGTCGATAAGTGGCGCCAGGCCCTCGCGAGCCTCTTCCGGGTTGTCGATGTCGCGAAAAAAGGTCGTCTCGGCGCCGACCGACTTGCGTTCCCGGTCCGGGCGCACGCGACGATGGTCGATCCCGCGCGAAATGGCGTAGTACCAGTCGCCCGACACGCCGAAATGTTCCTGCAGGAAGGCGCGGCTCTTGCTCCTGAGATCGGCGCCGGTCTCGATCCCCAGACGCCGCATCTTTTCATTCGTCGCCTGACCAATGCCGTGAAACCGGCCGACGGCCAGGTCCTGGACAAAGCCAGCGCCCTGTTCCGGGCGAATGACAAACAGGCCGTCGGGCTTGTCGTAATCCGACGCCAGCTTGGCCAGGAACTTGTTGTAGGATACGCCGGCCGACGCGGTCAGGCCCGTCACTTCGCGGATGCGCGCGCGGATCGCCTTCGCCACCTCGGTGGCGGATGCAATGCCGGCCAGGTTTTCCGTCACGTCGAGATAGGCTTCATCGAGCGAAAGGGGTTCGATCAGGGGCGTATATTCAGCGAAGATCTCACGGATCTGCTGGGACACGGCCTTGTAGACTTCGAAGCGGGGCTTGACGAAGATCAGCTCAGGGCACTTGCGCCGGGCCGTCACCGAAGCCATGGCCGACCTGACGCCAAATTTCCGCGCTTCATAGGATGCCGCCGCGACCACGCCGCGTTCGCGCGCGCCGCCGACCGCCACCGGCTTGCCGCGCAGGTCCGGATTGTCGCGCTGTTCGACCGACGCATAGAAGGCATCCATATCGATGTGGATGATCTTGCGCGGGCCGGCGCCGTCGTCGGGAACGTCCTCGGTCATGGCGAATCCAGTCATTCGCCATCAGTTTAGCTCAGGAACAAAAAGTAAACAAGATTGCGCCGCCGCGCGTCAGGCCTCGGGATAGTCCGCCGCCAGGGCCGCCAGCCGCCGGCGCGCGGCCTCTTCCGCGCGTTGGGCCAACTGCGGGGCGGGGCCGTCCAGGGCCAGCCAATCCGTCTTCCACGCCCAATACCCGCCCGCCCCGAACTCCAGCACCACCATGGCGGATGGCATAACCGTCTGGACTGTGCCGGCCGCACCGATCAGCGGCATCATGACATTCAGGAACGGCGCGCCATTGAGACGGCCGGTCATATCCAGCGTCGAAAGAATTTCGGCCGCCGAACGCACGCGCACCTTGTCACCCGGCTGGAAGCTTGGTGCTTCATCCGCCCTGCCCGGCCGCAGGATGCGGTCACAAGCACTCATGTTTTTGTAGAACGGCTGGGCCAGGTCCATCAGCCGAAATGGGTTCCAGAACGACATCCAGTCCTGAACCGGGACATTTCGGCCCCTGTCGGGAAAATGATACATATGGCATTTCCTGCGATCGTTTCCATCCGGGACTCTGACGGTCCTCTGGAGGGCAACCCTGCAAGATATATACCTCGCGCCCCGTTAATTTCAGGTGCAAACGATCATTTTACCACTATGGGAAACCATGTTACCGCTTTCGCACTGCACAAGAGGAGTGCTCATGAATCGTGCGGCGGAACGCATTGCGTGGCTGGATGCGGCCAAGGGTCTGGGGATCGTGCTGGTCGTCTTTGGCCATGTCCTGCGCGGTACAGCCAGCGCGGGCATCGTCCCGCTTACCTCGCCGGCTTTCCAGTGGAGCGATTTCGGCGTCTACACCTTTCACATGCCGCTGTTTTTCGTCCTGGCGGGATGGACGGTGCAATACAGCCTGAGCAAGGGGCCGGCGAACTTCCTGCGCGGCAAGATTCCGACCGTGATCTATCCCTATTTCCTGTGGTCCCTGATCCAGGGTGGCATCCAGTTGCTCCTGCCCGGCGCCGGCAACAATGCGTTCACGATCGACAACCTGACGGGCATGCTGCTGGTGCCCATTGGGCAGTTCTGGTTCCTGTACACGCTGATGGCCTGTCACATCATCCTGGCGGTGTGGGGTCAGTTGCTCAGGTTCAGTCTCTGGATCCTGATCGCCGCGGGCCTGATGGTCATGGTCGTCCTGGAGGTGGTGCGTCCTATCGAAATCACGCTCTGGCCCACCTTGATGATCCGGGTCATCATCTTCTACCTGCTGGGCGTGGAAATTTCGCGGCGCATAGCCACACCGTCCGCCAGCCTGCCTGTCACCGCGTTGGTCGCCATAGCCTTCGTCGCGGCGGTCATAGCCGCCTTCTATCTCGGGGAACGGCGTATCGAATCGATCTGGGCCATGCCGGCGGGCGCGCTGGGCCTGACCCTGCTGATCCTGATCGCGACGCGCCTGAAGGGTCGCGCGCTCGATCTGTTCACCCGGCTCGGTGAATATTCGCTCAGCATCTACGTCATGCACATTATCTGTGCGGTCGGCGCGCGGGTGATCCTGTCGAAAATCCTGCACATTACCGACCCGGCGGTTCACATCCTCGTGGGGGTGGGTATCGGCATCGGCGCGCCCATTATCGCGCACCTGGTGCTGAAACGCTTCTCGCTCCTGCCCTGGGCGGGTCTGGCCGCACCCAAAAAGCGACCACAAATCGCGACTTGAGAAAAGATTTCAATTGAAACTTTCATAGACCGGACGATATATTCAGCTAACATAACAAAAAAGACGACACAGGGACGACTATGCCTGCCCTCCGCAGCGAAATCGACGTCGCCGACGGCGACTACCGGGCCAATGCCGCCCGGATGCAGGGGCTGGTCGATGACCTGCGCGCACTCTCCGGACGGATTGCCCTGGGTGGCTCACCGGCTGCCTGCGAAAAGCATGTGAGCCGGGGCAAGCTGCTACCGCGCGACCGCGTTGCCGGCCTGATCGATCCCGGCTCGCCGTTTCTTGAGTTCTCTGTCCTTGCCGCGCACAAGGTCTATGACGACGAAGTGCCTGCCGCCGGCGTCATCACCGGCATCGGGCGCATCTTGGGCACCGAATGCGTCGTCGTCTGCAATGACGCCACCGTCAAGGGCGGCACCTACTATCCCCTGACGGTCAAGAAGCATTTGCGCGCGCAGGAGATCGCCCAGCAGAACAACCTGCCGTGCGTCTACCTGGTCGATTCCGGCGGCGCAAATTTGCCCAACCAGGACGAGGTCTTCCCGGACAAGGACGATTTCGGCCGCATCTTCTTCAACCAGGCGCGCATGTCTTCGTTGGGAATCCCGCAGATCGCCGTCGTCATGGGCAGTTGCACCGCCGGCGGAGCCTATGTCCCGGCCATGTCGGATGAGAGCATTATCGTCCGCAACCAGGGCACCATCTTCCTGGGCGGCCCGCCCCTGGTGAAGGCGGCGACCGGCGAAGTCGTCTCGGCCGAGGACCTGGGCGGCGGCGATGTCCATGCCCGCGTTTCCGGCGTCGCCGATCATCTGGCCGCCAATGACGCCGATGCCCTGAGCATCGCCCGCCGCATCGTCGGGAACCTTAATCGCAAAAAGACCATTCCTCTGGCGACGCGCGAAGTCACGGAGCCGCTCTATGACGCTTCAGAGCTCTACGGCATCATCCCGGCAGATACGCGCAAGCCCTACGACGTCCGCGAAGTCATTGCGCGGCTGGTCGACGGCTCGGAGTTCGATGAGTTCAAGGCGCTCTATGGCGACACCATCGTCTGCGGTTTTGCCCACCTCTACGGCTATCCCGTCGGCATCGTCGCCAATAACGGCGTGCTGTTTTCCGAAAGCGCTCTGAAGGCCGCCCATTTCATCGAGCTGTGCGGCCAACGTGGCATTCCGCTGGTCTTCCTGCAGAACATAACCGGCTTCATGGTCGGCCGCGCCTATGAAAACGAAGGCATCGCCCGCCACGGCGCCAAGATGGTCACGGCCGTTGCCTGCGCCAATGTGCCGAAGTTCACCGTCATCATCGGCGGTTCCTATGGCGCGGGCAATTACGGCATGTGCGGCCGCGCCTACGATCCGCGTTTCTTGTGGATGTGGCCCAACGCGCGCATCTCGGTCATGGGCGGCGAACAGGCGGCCAATGTGCTGGCGACCGTCAAGCGCGACGGCATCGAGGCCAAGGGTGGTGCGTGGTCCGCCGAGGAAGAAGAGGCCTTCAAGGCGCCGATCCGCGACACCTATGAAGCCCAGGGGCACCCCTACTATGCCTCGGCGCGGCTGTGGGACGACGGCGTGATCGATCCGGCCGATACGCGCCGGGTACTGGGTTTGGGCCTGTCCGCCGCGCTCAATGCCCCCATAGAGCCGACGAAGTTCGGCGTATTCAGGATGTAACCCTGCTCTCAAAGAGCGAAGCGTTAGAGCAAGAAAAACATGGCCCTAGTCTCCATTGAAATGAACAAGCACGGCGTCGCCCGTGCGACTCTTAACCGGCCGGACGTGCACAACGCTATCAACGACCTGCTGATCCGTGAGTTGACCGATTGCGTCCATATGCTGGGCCGCCATGCCAATGTCCGCGCCATTATTCTGACCGGCGCCGGCAAGTCGTTCAGCGCCGGCGCCGACCTCGCCTACATGCAGCGCGCCGCCGACCAGGGCGAAGACGAGAACCGCGCCGACGCGATGAACATCGCCCGGCTGTTCAACGAACTGAGCACCTGCCCCAAGCCGGTCGTAGCATTGGTCAATGGCGCGGCGCTTGGCGGCGGGACCGGCATTGTCGCCTGTTGCGATATCGCCATTGCCCACCCAGCGGCCGTGTTCGGCCTGACCGAGGTGCGGCTTGGGATTATTCCGGCGACCATTTCGCCCTATGTCGTGGCAAAGATCGGCCAGGCGCAGGCGCGGCGCTATATGCTGACCGGCGAGCGCTTTAGCGCAGATGAGGCCCGGCGCATCGGCCTGGTTCACGAGGTCAGCGATGACCTGGAAGGCATGGCCAAAACCATCGTCGATGCGCTTTGCCTGGGCGGCCCCGAAGCCATTGCCGAAACCAAGCGCCTGATCGCCGACGTTGCGGACCAGCCAGTGACGCCGGACCTGACCGCCATGACGGCCGACCGCATCGCCGCGCGCCGGGCATCAAGCGAAGCGCGCGAAGGCATGTCGGCCTTTCTGGACAAGCGCAAGCCGGGCTGGACCGAATGAGCCTGTTCCACAAGATTCTGATCGCCAATCGCGGCGAAATCGCCCGGCGCATCATCCGCACGTGTAAGCGGCTGGGCGTGCGCACCGTCGCCGTCCATAGCGAGGCCGATCGCCACGCCGCTTTTGTACGCGAGGCCGATGAGGCCGTGCTGATCGGGCCGGCGGCCGCGTCTGAATCCTACTTACGCGGCGACCTGATTATCGCCGCGGCCTTGAACCGTAACGTCCAGGCCATCCATCCGGGCTACGGCTTCCTGTCGGAAAACGCCGAGTTTGCCGAGGCCTGTGAAGCCGCCGGTATCGTTTTTATCGGCCCGACGCCCGGCGCCATCCACGCCATGGCGCTGAAGGGAGCCGCCAAAGCGTTGATGACCAAGGCCGGTGTGCCGGTGACGCCCGGCTATCACGGCGACGACCAGACGTTGGCAACGCTGCAAAACCAGGCTGACAGCATCGGCTATCCCGTCCTGATCAAGGCTGTGGCCGGCGGTGGCGGCAAGGGTATGCGCCGCGTCGATCAGGCTTCGGATTTTGCCGATGCGCTCGTCTCCGCCCAACGCGAAGGCCAGAACGCCTTCAGTGATCCCAAGGTGCTGATCGAGAAGTATATCGAGGTGCCAAGGCATATCGAAATCCAGCTTTTTGCAGATTCGCATAATCGTGTCGTACATCTGTTCGAACGCGACTGCTCGCTGCAACGCCGCCATCAGAAGGTGATCGAGGAGGCCCCCGCGCCTGATCTTCCTGAGGGGTTACGGGCGGCCATGGGTCAGGCAGCGGTCCGAGCCGCGGAGGCGATTGGCTATCGCGGCGCCGGGACGGTCGAGTTCATCGTCGATGTCTCCAACGGTATCGAGACCGCGCCTTTCTACTTCATGGAGATGAATACCCGGCTTCAGGTCGAGCATCCCGTGACCGAAGAAATCACCGGCGTCGATCTGGTCGAATGGCAGTTGCGTGTGGCGGCAGGAGAGCCCCTGCCGTTGACGCAGGATCAGTTGGCCATCACGGGCCATGCCATCGAAGCGCGACTCTATGCCGAAGATCCGCAGAACGATTTCCTGCCGGCGACGGGGCGGTTGGAGCGCCTTGAGTTTCCGGCTGCTGCACGCATCGAGTCGGCTGTCGAACAGGGCGATGAGGTCAGCGTCTTCTACGACCCCATGATCGCCAAGATCATCGTCCATGGCCGCGACCGGACGGAAGCGCTTAAGCGGATGCGCGAGGCCTTGATCCATACCCGGCTGAATGGTTTGGCGACGAACCTCGGCTTTCTGCGCCGTGTGGTGTCCGATCCGGACTTTGCGGCCGCCAAGATCGATACCGGCTTTATCGGTCGCCATGTCGATCGCCTGACCCTGCCCTGGCCGGATGTCGAAGCAAATGGCAACGCAAAGGTTGCCGATCCGACCTCGCCCTGGAACGACCTGTCGGGCTTTTGGATGAACCTGCCACCGCGCAGCCACCTGCATCTCGAAGCCGGCGACGCTCATGAGGCTCTGGCGGCTTCAGGTGATATTGTAGCGCCCATGCCCGGCAAGCTGATCGAGCTGTTCGTCGCGCCCGGCGACGTCGTCGAAAAAGGCCAGAAGCTGCTGATCCTCAGCGCCATGAAGATCGAACACACCATCAAGGCGCCCCGCGCCGGCACCATCGTTGCGGTTCATGGTGAGGTCGATGCGCAGGTGGCGGACAAGGCGTTGTTGGTGGAGATTACAGACTGATGCAGTTGGATCGTCTTACGTTTTGCCCCTCACCCCACCCCTCTCCCCGCAAGCGTGGAGAGGGAGCTTTTTCCTTCTCCCCGGCTTCGCCGGCAGGCAATACGGGCAGAGGGTGGATCGAAGAGCCGCGTGAGGGGCGTCTTCGCAGCCAAGGAGCTCTGCCATGATCGACTTCCCGCACCTCTCATTTGGTCACGGCGAAGACATCGACGCCTTGCGCGAAGCCGTCGCCCAATATGCCGCCGGTGAAATCGCGCCCCTGGCCGAAGAAACCGACCGCAGCGACCAATTCCCCATGCACCTGTGGAAGGGCCTGGGCGATCTCGGCGTACTGGGTCTGACCGCGCCCGAGGAATATGGCGGGGCGGCCATGGGCTATCTGGCCCACACCATCGCCATGGAGGAAATCTCCCGCGCCTCGGCTTCGATCGGTCTGTCCTACGGCGCGCATTCCAATCTCTGCGTCAACCAGATCACGCGCAACGGCACCGAAGCCCAACGCACGAAATACCTGCCAAAGCTGATTTCCGGCGATCATGTCGGGGCCCTGGCCATGTCGGAAACCGGCGCGGGATCGGACGTCGTGTCGATGAAGCTGCGCGCCGACAAGCGCGGCGACCGCTATGTGCTGAACGGCTCGAAGATGTGGATCACCAATGGTCCCGACGCCGACGTGCTGGTCGTTTACGCCAAGACCAATCCCGAAGCGGGATCGAAGGGCATCACCGCCTTCCTGGTCGAAAAGGGCTTTAAGGGCTTTTCGGTCGCGCAGAAGCTCGACAAGCTGGGCATGCGCGGCTCGCACACCGGTGAGCTGGTCTTTGCTGATTGCGAGGTTCCGGTGGAGAATGTGCTCGGCAATGAAGGCCGTGGCGCGGGCGTGCTGATGTCGGGTCTCGACTATGAGCGCGTGGTTTTGTCAGGCGGGCCGCTCGGCATTATGCGCGCCTGTCTGGATGTGGTGATCCCCTATGTCCACACCCGCGAGCAGTTCGGCTCGCCGATCGGCACCTTCCAACTGATGCAGGGCAAGGTCGCCGACATGTATTCGACCTGGGCGGCCTGCCGCGCCTATGTCTATGCTGTGGCGCAGGCCTGCGACCGTGGCGAGACAACGCGCAAGGACGCTGCCGGCTGTATCCTTTATGCGGCTGAAAAAGCCACCTGGATGGCGGGCGAGACCATTCAGGCCCTGGGTGGTAACGGCTATACCAATGAATACCCGGCCGGCCGGCTGTGGCGCGACGCCAAGCTTTATGAGATCGGTGCCGGGACATCGGAGATCCGCCGCATGCTGATCGGTCGGGAACTGTTTGAAGAGACGAAATGACTGAGAGTGTTGAAAGAAGCCCCTCACCCCAACCCTCTCCCCGTAAACGGGGAGAGGGAGTTAACGGGCAATCCGCATGAGGCCGTCACACGTCACCCTCTATGAAGTCGGCCCGCGCGATGGCCTGCAAGCCGAGGCGCAGATTGTCGACACCAACGACAAGATCGCGCTGATCGATGCTTTGTCGCAGACCGGCCTGCGCCATATCGAGGCCACCAGCTTCGTGTCGAAGAAGTGGGTGCCGCAGATGGCCGACGCCGCCGAGGTCATGGTCGGTATCACGCGCGCCAACGGCATCGACTACCCCGTCCTGACGCCCAATCTGCAGGGTTACGAGGCCGCGCGCGATGCCGGCGCTACCACCGTCGCCATCTTTGGCGCGGCATCGGAAACCTTCAGTCAGCGCAACATCAACTGTTCGATCGACGAAAGCCTGGAACGGTTTCGTTTCGTCATGGACCGCGCCATGAGCGACGGCGTCAAGGTACGCGGCTATGTGTCGTGCGTCGTCGGCTGTCCCTACGAAGGCAGGATCTCACCCAAGGCCGTCACGAGCGTCGCACAGAAGATGCTGCAGATGGGCTGTTACGAAATCAGCCTGGGTGACACGATCGGTGTTGCCACTCCGGCCGACATCTCACGGCTGCTCGACCAGGTCATGACGCTGATCCCATCCGAGCGGCTGGCCCTGCATTGCCACGACACATACGGCCAGGCTTTGGCCAATATCCTGACCGCGCTCGATTTCGGCGTCAGCATATTCGATGCGTCGGTCGGCGGCTTGGGCGGCTGTCCGTATGCGCCGGGCGCGTCAGGCAATGTCGCGACCGAAGACGTGCTCTATATGCTCAATGGACTGGGGATCGAAACCGGTGTCGATATCACCAAGCTGGTTGATGCGGCATGGCAGATTTCCGATGCGCTGGGGCGCCCCCCACGCTCGAAGGTCTCCAATGCGATCAGGCCACCTGCCCTAGAAGCTTAAGACCAAACACCGTCGCATTGGCCGTGGCGACAGCCGCGAAGGTACCCCAGGCCATGTCGATCAGACTGACATTAAGCGGCCAGTCGCGAATGACCGACAGACCCGTCAGACTGTAGGTCGCGTAACAGGCCAGACCCAGCACACCCGCGCGTAGCGACAGATCGACGTAGTTGATGGAAGTGCCTGAGACAGCCGGCAGCACAATAAGATAGGCAACTGCGAAGGCGAATAACGCATAAAATCCCACCGCCGGCAGCAGGTTGATCTTTTCCCGGATTAGCCCCTGCATATTGGGTCGATAGATCGTATTGCCCGTGGCACTCAGCCAGGCGAAATCGAGCGCCAACATGACAACCAGTGAGATGGCGTAGATAATGGCGAGCTTCATAAGAGTATCCTCAGATACGGGCGAAAGGCTGCAATAGCTTCCCCAGCCAGGTTTTGGGAACGATCGCCGCCTGCTGCCAGACCAGACACAGGCAGTCCTCATCAAGGATGGCGGGCGAATGGCAGTGCTCATCCGAGCACACGGCGATATCCCCCTTGCTGTAATCGCCATAGACATCGCTGAACCGTCCTTTCAGCACCAGGGTGACTTCCGGTCCGCGATGAGTATGTTCGGGCATGGTCATCCCGGCCCTGACGTGCATCAGGAAGGTCTTGGAGCCTCTCGGCGCATCGTCGACATGGATCGGCGCCATCCACACACCAGGCGCGGCCCAATAGCGGTTGGCGATACGCGCGGCATTCAGCGTGTCGGGAAGGTCGAACCCCGCCAGAAATGCATGTTGCGGCTTCGCGACGGATGTCGCCGGGTCTCCGGGGCGCTCGATTCGGGCCAGCGCCAAGTCGAGCGCGCTGTCGGAAAGCTCCACACCCTCGATTTCGTCCAGCAGTGCACCCCCGACGGCATCAAACACACCAGCCTCGGCGCGGCAATGCGGGCACAGCTCGAGGTGCGTCGCGACCGTCAGGCGCAGGCCCGGCGGCAGGGCGCCGCGGTGATAGTCCCACAACAGGTCTTCCGAGACATGGTGACGGACGGAACTCATGAACGCTCTCCGGGTACTGACGTCTTCATGCCGGCCTTCAACCGGCTCATGGCCAGGCGCATGCGCGACTTGACTGTCCCCAAAGGGATAGCCAGCGCCTTGGCGATATCGCCATGCGACAGGTCTTCGTAAAAGGACAGGCGCAGAATGGCCTTCTGCTCTTTGGGCAGGGTCTCCAGCAGACCTGCGACTGATGCGGCATCCTCGGCGAATATCATTTCGCCATCGGCGCCCTTGTCGCCGTCGCCCTGCCACAGATCCTGCGGCAGCTCGCGGACACGCTTGGCCTTGCGCGCCAGATCGATGCGCAGGTTGCGGGCGATCGAATAGATCCAGGTGACCGCGCTGGCTTTCGAGGCATCGAACATATGCGCCTTGCGCCAGACGCTCAGCATTGCCTCCTGGGCCAGGTCCTCGGCTTCCTGCGCCGTCAGGCCCTGGCCCATGACGAAGGCCTTGATCTTGGGGGCAAAGCGCAGGAACAGGGCGGCATAGGCGTCGCGATCGCTGTGGGCAATACGCGCCAAAAGCACCTCCGGCGTAACCTCCGGTGGGGTGCGTTTCGATAGCGCGCTGTCCGTTTCGGTCATGCGAGCAACAAACCCCAATGTAAGCGCGCGGTCAAAGGACATTTTCGGATACCGGGCCTGGCGCCCGCCTGTGGTGACTTTGAGCCTGATACGCCTCCTTCGGACAAATGGATCACGGGCTCAGGTGTGATCCACGACAAGGGACGGTGCGTACACATTTTCAAATACGACGGAGACTGGCGCATGTACGATATGTCGAACCTAACGAGACCAAAGGTAGCTGTGGTCGGTTCGGGCATAGCCGGACTGTCCGCCGCCTGGATGCTGAACGGGCACTGCGACATTACCGTTTTCGAAAGCGAAGCCCAGGCCGGTGGCCACAGCCATACGGTCAATGCCGGCACGGCCGAAAATCCGGTCTGGGTCGATATGGGCTTCATCGTCTTCAATGAGCCCTGCTATCCAAACCTTGTTGCCCTTTTTCGCCACCTCGGCGTCGTGCACCAGCTCAGCGACATGTCGTTCGGCGTCAGCATTGACGACGGCCGGCTGGAATATTGCAGCCTGGGGATGAACGGCATCTTCGCCCAGCGCCGTAACCTGTTCCGCCCGCGCTTCCTGTCGCTGCTGCTAGATATCGTCCGCTTCTACCGCGAGGCGCCAAAGGACGAAGCGGCGCGCGCAAAACCCGGTTACAGTCTTGGTGAATACCTGAAAGACCGCAACTACGGCCGCGCCTTTATCGACGACCACCTGCTGCCGCAGGCCGCCGCCATCTGGTCGACCTCGGCGCAGCAGATCATGGACTATCCGTTCCGCGCCTTTATCGCCTTCTTCGAAAACCACGGCCTGCTGAAAATCACCGATCGCATCCTGTGGCGCAGCGTCGTCGGCGGTGCGCAGGCCTATCTGAACCCGCTGACCAAGTCCTTCGCGCACCGTATCCGCACAGGGACAGCGATCACCAAGATCGAACGCAGTCCCAACCGCGTCGTCCTGACCGACCAGAGCTGCGAACGGCACGAATTCGACCAGGTCGTCTTCGCCACCCATGCCGACGTGACGCTGAAAATCCTCGGTGACTCCGCGACCAGCGCCGAGCGTGCGACCTTGGGGGCCTTCAGCTACACGCCCAATGAGGTCGTGCTACACACCGATAAGGCCCTGATGCCGAAACGCCGCGCCGCGTGGTCGAGCTGGAACTATCTCGGCACACGCAACGAGACGGCAGAACATCAGCTGTGCGTCACCTACTGGATGAACCTGCTGCAGGTGCTGGATACGGAGCAGAACTATTTCGTTACGCTGAACCCGACGCGGGAAATCGATCCCGCCAAGCTCATCAAGCGCACGACCTTCGAACACCCCCTGTTCGACGCAGCGGCCATCGACGCGCAATCAAGGCTGGGCAACCTTCAGGGCAAGAATCGGTCGTGGTTCTGCGGCGCCTATTTCGGTTCGGGCTTCCATGAGGACGGCCTGCAGTCGGGCCTGGCGGTCGCTGAAGCGATCACCGGTCAGCGCCGGCCGTGGGACTTCGACTGGGCGAAAAGCCGCATCCAATATAATCCGTGGGCGGATTATTCTAT
Organism: Asticcacaulis solisilvae; assembly: GCF_017875235.1. Classification (GTDB taxonomy): domain Bacteria; phylum Pseudomonadota; class Alphaproteobacteria; order Caulobacterales; family Caulobacteraceae; genus Asticcacaulis; species Asticcacaulis solisilvae_A. The sequence continues at coordinate 126,712 of NZ_JAGGMI010000006.1, forward strand.
CATGCAGGCCGCCGAGTGATGGAACCGGGCCTCTACATCGGCGAGGTCATCCACCAGCGGTTCGCGCCTCGGCCGCACCGGCTGAACTATAATATCTTCCAGATTCTCGTCGATCTCGACCATGTTCCAGAGACGCACTTCCTGGGTTATAATCGCTTCAACCTGTTCAGCTTTTACGAACGCGACCACGGCCCTGTACAAGGCGAAAAAGGCTCCCTGAATGACCGCATGGCCGCAATGCTACGTGAAAAGGGCCTGTATGCCCAGGGTGATCGCATCTGGCTCCTGACCATGCCGCGTGTGCTCGGCTTCGTCTTCAACCCGATCAGCCTCTATTTCCCGCAAGGTGCTGATGGCCGGCTTAAAGCCGTTGTCTATGAGGTCAACAACACCTTCGGCGACCGCCATTCCTATGTCCTGCCGGTCATCACCGATACCCGCCATATCCGCCAGCACAGCAACAAGCGCCTGCACGTCTCACCCTTCATGGATACGCGCGACATGGCCTACGATTTCGACCTGACGGCGCCGGGTGAGACCTTCGCTCTTAAGATCCGCCTGCGCCATCATGCGGCCGAAGGCGTGCGAGATATGCTGTTTGCCGGCTTCACGGCCAAACGCACGCCGATCACCGATGAAGCGCTGTGGAAGCTTTTCTGGGCCATGCCGCTGATGACGCTGAAAGTTGTCGCCGGCATCCACTGGGAAGCCTTGAAAATTGCCCTCAAGGGCATCAGGTTGCGTCCCAAGCCGCCAACGGAAAAATCGAGCGTCAGTTTCTAAGGATTGACAGTGCCTGCCGTGACCAAACGCCGGATATTGGGATTAGTGGGGCTTGGTGGCGTGGCTGCGGCCTTGACCGCGTGCAATACACTCAGCCTGTTCAACACCTTCACTCCCAAGGAAGGTGGCATTCGCCATGTGGCGAACGACGTCGCTTTCGGAGATGATCCGCGCCAGCGCTACGATGTCTATGCACCGAAAAACGCCACGGGCGATTTGCCCGTGGTGGTTTACTTCTATGGCGGCAACTGGGCATCGGGATCCAAGGACGACTATGTCTGGATGGGCCATGCCCTGGCGTCCATGGGCCATGTCGTCGTCGTACCCGACTACCGGCTGGTGCCGGAGCATCCCTATCCCGATTTCGTCTTCGATGGCGCGGCCGCCGTCAAACATGCGGTGACGCATGCCAAGGACTATGGTGGCGACGGGTCACGTCTGGCCCTGATGGGGCAATCGGCCGGCGGTTATATCGCCGCGCTTCTGCCGCTCGATCCGCAGTTTCTGGGTGATCTGCCCGTCAAGGCGGTGGTTGGCCTGGCGGGGCCTTACGACTTCTATCCATTCGACGTCGACGCGTCGCGCAACGCTTTTGGGCATTGGCCGCGGCCGGCCGAAACTCAGCCGATTACCCACGCCCGCAAGCTTGGCACCCACTTCCTGCTGATGCACAGCCGCGCCGACACCGTCGTCATGACCAAGAACGCCGTCAATCTCGACAAGGCTCTGCGCGACAAGGGCACGCCGTCGACGCTCAAGCTCTATGACGGCCTGAGCCACCAGGACATGGCGGCGGTGTTTTCCATCCCCTTCCGCAGCAAGGGAACGGTATTCGCCGACACCAGGGCTTTCCTGGCCTCAGTGCTGTGACGCAGGGCTGGTCCGCGCGATATAGGCGTCGTGCGGTGGCAGGCTGTTGAGGGCGCGGCCGTAGATGGTGCGCAGGTTGGCACAATATTCTTCCAGTTGCGCCTCACCGACCGCATAGGCCAAGGGCGCCGCCGTCTTCGGCACGATCCCTTGGCCGATCAGGACCTGCACCCAGTTCGATTCCCGGAACAGGTCGGCGTCCTCGATGATCAGGCGGCCATATTCGCGGAAGTATTCGATCTTGTGCGTCAGGCTGTCGGGCACAGCCATGGTCCGGCAGTGGTTCCAGAATGGGCTGTCGTCGCGCTCCGTGGCCTTGTAGTGCAGGACCAGAAAATCGCGGATCAGCTCGTATTCGTGGCTGGTCTGGCGATTGTATTCGGCGATCTGCAGCGGACTGAAACCCTTGTCCGGGAACATCTTGACGAAGCGCGTCAGGCCCGACTGTACGAGGTGGATGCTGGTCGATTCCAGCGGCTCCATAAAGCCCGCCGCCAGCCCAAAGGCGATGCAGTTCTTGACCCAACTGGCCTTGCGCCGGCCCGTGACGAACTGTAGCGGACGCGGATCGGCAAGCGGCCTGCCATCCAGATTGCCCATCAGGATGCGCGTGGCTTCGTCCTCATCCATGAAGGCGCTACAGAAGACGTGGCCGTTGCCGATCCGGTGTTGCAAAGGGATGCGCCACTGCCAGCCCGCCGAATGCGCCGTCGCGCGCGTGTACGGGAGAAGCGGCCCCGCCGACTCGCACGGCACCGCGATGGCGCGGTCACACGGCAGCCAATGCATCCAGTCGTCGTAGCCGGCCTTGAGCGCGCCTTCGATCAGCAGGCCGCGAAAGCCCGAACAGTCGACGAACAGGTCGCCTGCGATCGCCTCGCCGTCGGCCAGGGTGACAGATTCGATAAAGCCATCGTCGGCGCGCTGATTGACGCCGGTGATCTTGCCCTCGCGGCGGACCACGCCCTGGGCTTCGCAGATGCCGCGCAGATAGCGCGCCAGCAACATGGCGTCGAAATGCCAGGCGTGAGTGATGCCTTCGACCGGCGTGTCGGGAACGGTCTTCATCGGCGCGAAACGGTGGGCGTTCGACGCCAGGCTGTTCAGACTATAGTCCCACAGCGACTCAGTCCGGCCGGCCAGGTGCCGCCTGAGCCAGTACTGGTAAAACGGCACGATGCCGAGATCGCGGCCGGGGTTGCCAAAAGCGTGGATGTAGCGGCTGGCGGGTTTGAGCCAGTCCACGAACTCGATGCCGAGCTTGTAGGTGCCCTGGACCTTCGACAGCATGTCGTGTTCGGGAATCCCTAGGAACGTGAACAGGTTGACCAGGGGTGGAATGGTCGCTTCGCCGACGCCGACCGTGCCGATCTCTTCGGACTCGACGACAATAATTTCGGCCGCCTTGTTGAGGACACGGGCCAGCATGGTGGCGCTCAGCCAGCCGGCCGTGCCGCCGCCGACAATAATGACGCGCTTGATCAGGGATTCAGTCATATGAATGCCTTGGAAGAAAAACGCCTGCCGGAAAACCGGCAGGCGTTCTGTTTAGCAATCCGCCGGTGTGGTTACCAACGGTAGCTGAGACCCAGCAGGTAGGTCGAGCCGTACTTCTCTTCCTTGACCACATTGTTGCCCTTGTAGAGGTAGAAGGGCTCGTTGGTCAGGTTCGAACCCGACAGCGAGATGCCGAGGTTCTTCAGAGGACCGTCCTGGAAGGTGTAGCCGATCTGGGCGTCGACCACGTTTTCTTCCTGGACCTGGCGCGTCTGCAACGAGTTGGTGTAGTCCGGCACTTCACCCGTGAACTCGCCACGGAAGCGGCTGGAGACGCGGGCCGAGAAGCCGTACTTTTCGTAATAGACCGTCGTGTTGATCACTTCCTTCGACAGGCCCGGGATGTTGACCGGAGTGCCTGTGTTGTTCGGATCGATTTCGCTGTCGTTGTAGCTGGCGGTCAGGATTGCGCCGAAGCCATCAAGCCACGGCGTAATCAGCTCGCCCGGCACGGACACCGTGAACTCGGCGCCCCTGATCCAGCCGCCCTGGCCGTTGGCCTGAGCCGAGGTCGAGCCCATGCGGTTGGCGTCGGCCTTGGTGCAGATATTGACCGGTGTCGTACACGAGGCCGGGAGGGCCACGCCGGTATAGTCCTTGGCGACCGTCTGGTTGAAGATGTACGAAGTCAGGTCCTTATGGAAGAACGCTGCCGACACATACCCCTTGCGGCCGAAATACTTTTCGATCGACAGGTCAAAAGCGTTGGCTTTCCACGGACGGATCTGGGCGTTGCCGCCCGAGCCCGTCCAGTATACCGGCTGACCCTGGAAGGTCGCGGGCGGGCTGGTATCGTTGATGACGCTGGTGCTGGTGCCAGTGGCCATGTCGTCCATGCGCGGACGGGCCAGGGTCGTGCCGGCGCCGAAACGGACAGTGACGTCTTCGGCGACCGCGAAGTTCAGGTTCAGGCTGGGCAGGACGTCGGTGTACTTGTCGCCGTCTGCCTTGGTAACCGGTGTGCCCGCGCCGACAAAGATTGATTCGGCGCTTTGCTCAGCCGTCTGCGACATGACGCCGATATTGCCGGTGACCGGAATGCCGAACAGCTCGGTGTCGATGTCGGCACGGATGAAGGCGGCGTCGACCGTTTCCTCGACAAACCAGCTGCGGCGCAGTTGGTCATTGTCGGTGGCTTCGGTCAGGATGAAGACTCCGTCCTGCCACATGGCCAGCGAGTCGTAGGAGATCATGCCCGAGGTATTGCCCAGGAAGCTGGCATCGGTCACGCCCGTACGGTACTTTTCCGCCACGACGACCGTCGGAGCCGTCAGGCTCATATAGGCGGCGTAGTCGTCCTTGTCCTTGCTGCGTTCGATGCGGCTGTAGCCGAAGGCGATCTTGCTGAAGAGGCCGGACTCGATCTTGCGCTCGGCGACGAGCTTGATCATGTTCAGTTCGTCTTCGACGTGCGGCGCGCGGAAGAAGCCGCCACGGTTGGTCACCGGACCACCCCAGCCGCCCGGATCGGTCAGGAAGACCTTGCTGAAGTCGGAATAGTCGATCACACCCGACAGGTTATAGGCATGGTCCTTATCGGTCATGTCGAAGGTGATGGTGTCCGAGACGACCGAACCGGCAGCGCCGGTACCGGCGGTCGATTCGATGATGATGTCGTCGCGCGTCAGCTTCTGCGTGCTGAAGTCGGCATTCAGGGTCCACTGGTCGTTCAGGGCGTAGTTGATGTTCACGCCGATCTGGTCGGTCGTGGCCTGGCGGCGATTGGTATAGTTTTCGACCACCGTGTTGACGCCCGTGAAGACGCCGTGGTCGATATAGTCGCCATCGACCGTGTAGCCGGGCTGCAGCTGAGAGGAGCTCCACCACAGCGGATATTCCAGGCGGGCGATCTTCTGCAGTTCTTCAAATTCCGAGTGGAAGGCATCGACGACAACGCGCAGGCGGTCGTTCGGCTTCCATTCCAGGACACCCATCAGGCCGTCGCGTTCCAGGTTCGACGATTGCACACCGTTCTTCTGGCCGCCCAGAATGAACTTGTTCAGGCCGCCGCCCGCCGTACAGGTCGTGCCACCGTCACAGCGCGGGAAGTCGCCGTCGCCCCAGGGCTCGAGGCGGGTTACCTGATAGGGCGAGTCGGTATGCGCGTAGCCAAAGGCGACGCCCAGCGTCTTGTCGAAGAACTGGTCTATATAGTTGAACGACCAGCGGCTGCCCGAGTTTTCAAGGCCGCCAATCGCCGCCTCTTCCGAGTTCATTTCGCGGCGGATATTGACGGCGGCGGCACGCTTGCCATAGGCCAGCGGGCGCACGGTCTGCAGGTCGGCCGTGCCGGCGATGCCCTGGGTCGTCATCGAGGCGTTCGGCGTCTTGTAGATCAGCACCTGGCTGATCAGTTCGGACGGATACTGGTCGAATTCGACCGAGCGGTTGTCATTGGTCGACACCTGCTCGCGGCCGTTCATGGTGGTGACGGTATAGTCCGGACCAAGGCCACGGATCGACAGGGTCTGGGCACGGCCATTGGTGCGCTGGGCGGCGAGACCCGGCAGGCGCGCCAGGGACTCGGCGATCGAGGCGTCCGGCAACTTGCCGATATCTTCGGCCGAGACGGCTTCAACGATCTGGGTCGAGCGCTTCTTGGCGCTGATCGCGTCCTGGATGCCGCGACGAATGCCGGTGACGACAACGGTCTGGCTGTCTTCGCCCGCCGGCGCAGGCGTGTCCTGGGCCGTGGCAGGCATGGCGGCGAAAGCCGCAGCGATAAGTGCCAATGTACCGCCGCAGGTGAGCAGTTTTTTCTTGAACAAGCCCGGGTGGGCCTTGGGATGCAGCATAAGTTCCTCCTGTCCCCGTGTGACTTGCCGCGCTAAGGACCCTTTGTCCGCGCGACCACATACGTCTCAACCCGATAGGACGCTCTTTAAGTCCGGCGTCTGAGCGGCAATATCCCTGTGGCGTCGAGTTTTTGCAAGACCTTGCAAATTTTTGCAGTCGAAATTTTAAACTATTCGTAATCTTGTGGCTTTCGCGCTACGCATTCGCGTGAAAAGCCCAGATTTGACCCATAATTGTATGACATATGGCGTCGAATTCGCTTTTTGCGTGTATGATTCCGCCGAAACCTATTTTTGACGGAACATGAAAAAAATTGCAAATTTTTGTAATTTGTAATGACAACGCTGTCCGGTGACGAGTGTTGTCGTCACGCACCTTGTCAGCCGCCGCACGACTCCCGCACCACCAACTCGGTCGAGACGATTTCCGAATGGGTTTCGTCGTTGGAGATCGAACCGATCAGCTTTGAGACCATCAGCTTTCCCGCCCGTGACAGATCCTGGGAGATGGTCGTCAGACTGGGGTGGGTGAGACTGGCCAGTTGGATATTGTCATAGCCGACCACCGAAACGTCGCCCGGCACCTTCAGGCCCGCCCGCATCAGGCCGCGGATGGCGCCAAAGGCGATGATGTCGGAACAGGCGAACAGGCCGTCAAAACTGACGCCCTTGTTGAGCAGCCCGATCACGGAGGCTTCGGCTGAGGCCAGTTCGAAATGGGTCGGCACGACCAGGCGCGGATCGTATTCGATGCCCGCTTCGGCCAGCACATTGAGATAGCCCTGGAAACGCTGCTTCATCTCAGTGCCTTCGGTCTCGCCGAAATAGGCGATGCGCTTGCGGCCCAGCCGCGCCAGGTGCGCCGTGGCGCGCGTCCCGCCCTGAAGGTTATTTGAGCCGACCGTGCAATATTTCTGGCCGGCCAGTTCCTGGCCCCAGACGATGAACTTGTTGGTCGTGCCGGCCAGCATGTTGAAGCGATCATGCAGATAGCTCTGGCCCAGGAAGATAACGCCATCGGCCTTGATGTTCTGCATCAGGGTGACGAGGTCGTTCTGGTTGCGTGGCGTCAGGTGTGACAGCAGAAGGTCGCAGCCCATGTCGCGCGCCGCCTCGCCCACCGCCGAGATCATTTCCTGGTAGAAGGGGTCAGAAAACCGGCCCTCGCGGCCGTGCGGCGGCGGAATGACGATGGCGATCGTCGCCTGGCTGCCCGACATCGACAACGGCATATCGTGATTGAGCACATAGGAATGGTCGCGGGCAATCTTCCAGACGCGGCGCTTGGTGACGCGGTTGACCGCCGGCGAGTCGTTCAGAGCGCGCGAAACGGTCGCCACCGATACCCCCGCGATCCGCGCCAGATCCTCAAGCCTGATCTTGCCCCTGCCGCCGTCCATGCCGATGCCCCTGTGCACATATTGATTTGTATAATGATGGCAATTTGTTCAGCAAAAGCAAGTGCTTTCAGTAAAGCTGCAAATCTTGCAAGGAAATGTATGGAAAATGAAGGCTCTAGCGAATGTCCAAGCGCCCACATCGCCCATGCCGCCTTCCAATTGCCGTAAATCGGCGTATCCTGAAACAAAAGAGACGGAGGGCTAAAATGGTGTATCTGGTGGCAACCGCCGCGCTGGCATTCGCGCTCAATGCCGAACCGGCGCCCAAGCCCTATGGGCCGGCCGCCGAAGCGCAACCGGCCGGGGCACTTATCGTCGCCGGCCCGGACGAGACTTCGGACGCGGCGCGTCAGACCGACCGGATATCGCCGCCGCGCGACGACGATCAAAACCGCGCCTATGTCTGTGTCGACAATGATTGCAAGGTTGTTTCGCCCGTCTACAATACGCGCACGCCGATGGAGGCGGACACGCGTCCGTTCCGCACGTCATGGTGATTCGCGGCCTGCTCACCTGCGGCCTGCTGCTGGCTCTTGGCGCCTGCGCCGAACTCGAGGCCATGAACGGGCCACAGACGGCCGACATGACCTCGCCGCCACCTCCGCCGCAAAAGGTCTATTCCTACGCCGACCAGCCGGACACGCCGCCGCAGATCAAGGCCAAGGGCGTCATCGACAAGGGCGATACGACGGGCACCTATAACGGCGCGCAATATGTCTGCGCCGACGCGGCCTGCAAGAGCGCCATCCGCAGCGACATTCCCGTGCCGCCGGAAGGCCGGACAGGTCAAAAGAAAGATCAATAGGGACTTTACGCAACGTCGCGCGACCTGATAGGCAGACGCATCACCGCAAAGGCCTTTACATGTCGCAATTCGAAGCCCTGTCCGCCCTCAAGACCATCCGCCCGTCCAACCGCAAGCCGGACCAGCTGCGCGAGGTTATCATCGAGACGGGCGTGACGCGCTATGCGGAAGGGTCGTGCCTGGTCAGCTTCGGCCACACCAAGGTGCTGGTCACCGCTTCGGTCGAACAGGGCGTTCCCCCCTTCCTGAAGGGCAAGGGCCAGGGCTGGGTGACGGCGGAATACGGCATGCTGCCGCGGTCGACCCACACGCGCTCACGCCGCGAAGCCGCCGCCGGCAAACAGTCGGGTCGTACCCAGGAAATCCAGCGCCTGATCGGCCGCTCGATGCGCGCGGTCATTGACCTGAAGGCCTTGGGCGAACGCCAGATCACCATCGACTGCGACGTCATCCAGGCCGATGGCGGCACCCGTACCGCCTCGATTACCGGCGCCTGGGTGGCGCTGTCGCAGGCGTGCGACAAGCTGGTGGCCGACAAGCTGATCGAAAAATCGCCGATCCTCGACCAGATCGCCGCGATTTCGTGCGGCATCTATGCCGACACACCGGTGCTCGATCTCGATTACGACGAGGATTCAACCGCCGAAACCGACGCCAACTTTGTTATTACCGGCAGCGGCCATTCGGTCGAAATCCAGGCGACGGGCGAAAAGCGCGGCTTCTCACGCGACGAGTTCAATGAGTTGTTCGACCTGGCCCACGCCGGCTGCAAGACCCTGTTCGGCCTGCAAAACGCCGCACTGGGCAAACAGGCTTAGAGAGACTCCTCTTCGCCGTACTCCAGCAGATCGCCCGGACCGCAATTCAGCGCCCGGCACAGGACGTCGAGCGTCTTCAGGCGTACGGCCATAGCGGCCTGATCGCGCAAGACTTCGAGATCGCGCACGCTGATGCCGGTGCGGTCGGACAGCTCGACGATCGACAGGCGCTTTTTGGCGAGCATCTCAGCCAGACGAATCCTTATCATATGGTGAGGTCCGCTTCCTTGCGCAGTCGCGCGCCTTCCTTGAACACCTCGGCCAATACGAAGACGACCAGCACCGAGAACCAGGCGGTGACGGCGCGCAGGCCATAGAAGGGCTCGAACTTGAGGTCGAACACGCTTTCGGCCACGAAGCGCGCGACATAGCCGAACAGTTCGAGTCCGGCGAGGCCAAAACCGATCCAGCGCAGGCGCAGCGTATTGTCGGGATGGAAGACGTCACCTTCGGCAAGCGTCGCCAGGACCTGGCGCGTCCAGTGCATGATGAGGACATAGCCGCCCAGCGAAATGCTGAAGGCCAGCAGGATGACCGCCTGGGACGATGCCGGCAGGTGGGTCGCGACGTTCAGGGGCCGCGCCACTTCGACGGCGAGATTTGGCACGACCAGCAGACCCAAGGCCGCCAGGACGGTGACCGCCACGACCACATAGAGGCCGTAGTAGACGACATCGAGCGCTGTTTTCAGCAGGCTGGAAATCGAGCGCGGACCTAAAAAGCGCATGGCGGCATCCTTGATGAACTTAGACTGTTGTTTCTCACACGTCGCGGCCAGCACACAACACCCTTTTCATTTGGCACATTCCGGTTAAAACCGCCGCAAAAGGAGAGCCCATGCCCCTGTCCCTCATTCCCGGCCAGAAGCTGATCGCCGCCACGCACAATCCCGGCAAGGCGGTCGAAATCGCCAGCCTGCTGGAAGGCCGCTTTGAAATCGTCACCGCCAGCAGCCTGAACCTGCCCGAGCCAGACGAAACCGAGGTAAGCTTTGTCGGCAACGCCATCCTGAAGGCGCGCCATGCGGCCATGAAGGCGGGCATTGTCGCCCTGGCCGACGATTCGGGCTTGAGCATCGCGGCGCTCGGCGGCGAGCCGGGCGTGTTCAGCGCGCGCTGGGCGGGCCCAGACAAAGACTTCGTCCGCGCCGCCGAAGTCATCGAGCACAAGCTGCGTATTGCGCGCGAGGCCCAAGGGGAGGCGTTCAATCGCCGGGCCTGGTTTACCTGTGCATTGGCGGTGGCCTGGCCCGAAGGTCATGCGGTTGTGTTCGAAGGCAGCATCAACGGCGAGATCGTGGCGCCGCGTGGCACCATGGGCTTCGGCTATGACCCCATCTTCCAGCCGGACGGTTACGACACGACCTTCGCGGAAATGACCGCTGACGCCAAGGACGTCATCAGCCACCGCCATCTGGCGTTCGAACAGTTGAAGGCAGCTCTTCTGTGAGAGCATCTGTCCCTAAAGCCCCTTCTCCCCGCTTGCGGGGAGAGGGCTGGGGTGAGGGGCAAATAGCCGCGTGCACTGACAGCGTTTTGCCCCTCATCCGGCCCTGCGGGCCACCTTCTCCCCGGCCTCGCCGGCGGGCAAAGCTGGGAGAAGGGATGTGATCAGCCTCTACGTTCACTGGCCCTACTGTTCGCGCATCTGTCCCTATTGCGATTTCAACGTCACGCGCGACCGTGGACAGGCCAGCCAGCGCACCCTCTTCGACGCCATCCTGACCGACCTGAAAAGCCAGGCGGCGATGATCGGGCCGCGCAAATTGGCCAGCGTCTTCTTCGGCGGCGGCACACCGTCGCTGCTGCCGCCGGAGTGGGTGGCTGAACTGATTACCACCGCCCGCAGCCTGTTCGACGACGGCGGCGCTATCGAAATCACCCTTGAAGCCAATCCAACCGACGCCGAAATCGGCCGCTACGAAGACTTCCGTCAGGCCGGGATCAATCGCCTGTCTCTCGGCGTGCAGTCGCTCGATGACGCAGCACTGACCTTCCTCGGCCGCAACCATTCCGCCGCCGAAGCCATACGTGGCATCGAGACCGCACAGAAGGTCTTCGGCCGCGTGTCGCTCGACCTGATCTATGCCCTGCCGCAGCAAAGCCTTGCGGCATGGGAGAGCGAACTGAAGGCAGCCATACACCTCGGCATCGAACATATTTCGCCCTATCAGCTAACTATCGAAGCAGCGACGGCATTTGGCCGCGCCGTCCGCCGCAAGCAGTGGGCCCCGCCGCAGGACGACCTGGCTGAAGCCTTCTATTTCCAGACGCAGGAAACGCTGGAAGCGCACGGTTTCGAAGCCTACGAAATCTCCAACCACGCCAATGCCCGCGCCGCACGTTCGGCACATAACGTGCTGATCTGGGAGGGCATCGACTATATCGGCATCGGCCCAGGTGCCCATGGACGCCTCACGCGTGACGGCCGTCGCCACGCCACCACCGCCCTCAGCGATCTGAAAGCCTATGTGGCGCGGATTGAAGCCACAGGCACCGGCCACGACATCGAAGTCCTCTCACCCCTGGAGGCCGAGGAAGAAGCGACCATGCTGGGCCTGCGCCTGTCGGATGGCCTCGATCTCACGCGCACGCCGTCGCTCGATCTTGCCACGCGCGCAGCCCCGCTCATCGCCGACGGCTTTATGGCGGTGGAAGGCAATCGTCTGTGCGCCACGCCGAAAGGCCGTGTCCTGCTGGACAGACTCTTGATGGAATTGCTGGCATAACAGCACCTGTTACAATTTTACCGCACCGCAACATAACTGCATTTTTTTCCGGGAACAGAGATTGACCCGGTGTGCAAACCCTGCTGAAAGCCCCGTCCTTCCCGAATAAGAGGTATTTCTATGCTTAAGATTGCTGCCATTTCCGCCGTTGCCCTGGTTGCCGCCTTCGCTGGCGCTGCTCAGGCCCAGGACGCCGGCAAGTATTATGTCGAAGGCGGTTACGCCAACATCCAGTTCCAGGACGAAAGCTTCGGTGCCGCCAATTTCGGCGCCGGCATCAAGTTCAATAAGTATCTGGGCGCGGAAGCCAACGCATCCTTCGGCATTTCTGAGCAATCCTACGTCGAACAAGGCGTCACCGTCGACGTGAAGGTCGACAATGTTGTCGCGGCCTACCTGGTTGCTTCTTACCCCGTGTCGGCAAATGTCGAACTGCTGGGTCGCGTCGGTTTCCTGCGCGGCGAACTGAGCGGTAAGGCCAGCGGTGTCAAGGTTTCGTTCGATGACGACGCCTTTGCCGCCGGTGTTGGCGTCCGCTACTTCCCGAACGGTGGCGTCCATGGCGTCCGCGCCGACTTCACCCGCGCCGAGTTCGAAGAGAGCGACGTCGATCAGCTCTCGATCTCCTACGTCCGCCGCTTCTAAGCCGCGTACCGAATGATGAAAGCGCCGCCCTTCACACCGAGGGGCGGCGCTTTTTTGCGTTTGAAGCGGGAAATCTGCTAATCACAAAAAATGGAATCCCTCTTCGCCCCGCCGCCCCGTCCCGTCACGCCCGGCCTCTATATCGTCGCCACGCCGATCGGGAACCTGCGCGACATCACCTTACGGGCGCTCGACGTGCTGCGCGCCGCCGATGTCGTCCTGGCCGAAGATACCCGCGTCGCCGGCAAGCTGCTTTCGGCCTACGATATCAAAAAGCCCCTGCTGCGCTATGACGACCACGCCGGGCCGCAGGTCTTGCCGCAGATCATCGAGCGTCTGCGTGCCGGGCACGTAGTGGCGCAGATTTCAGACGCCGGCACGCCGCTGATTTCCGACCCCGGCTTCCGGCTGGTCGAGGTCGCGCGCGAAACCGGCGCCAATGTCCACCCCATCCCGGGCGCATCGTCTGTACTGGCAGCGCTGTGTCTGGCCGGCCTGCCGACCGACCGCTTCATGTTCGCCGGCTTCCTGCCCAACAAGTCGGCTGCCCGCCGCACGGCTTTGGGTGAGGTCGCTTCGATCGCCTCGACGCTGATCTTCTTTGAGACCGGCCCGCGCCTGCATGAGTCCCTGAAAGACATGACCGAGGTCCTGGGTGACCGCCAGGCCTGCGTCTGCCGCGAGCTGACCAAGCTCTATGAGAGCGCGTACCACGGCCGTCTGAGCGATCTCGTCAATGACCCGCATCTGGCCGAACCCAAGGGCGAGATCGTCATCATCGTCGCGCCGCCGTCCGAAGAAAAGCCGTCCACAGATAATCTTGAAGACGCGCTGAAACTGGCCTTGGAACAATATTCGCCCTCCGATGCCGCCCAGCAGCTGGCGCATATGTTCGGCCTGCCGCGCAAGGTCATCTACCAGAAGGCGCTGGAGATGAAGGGCCGCGATCGTGGATAGGGCGGCCACGGGCTTTGCGGCGCGCAAACGCGGCCATCTGCTCGAATATGTCGCCCTCGTCCACCTGATGCTGAAAGGCTATCGTATCCTCGGTTTCCGGCTGAAAACGCCGCGCGGCGAAATCGACATCCTGGCGCAGAAGGGCCAGAGGCTGGCGGTCATCGAGGTCAAGAGCCGGATGACAATCGAGGCCGCCGTCGAATCCGTCTCATTCATTCAACAGGAACGACTGTGGCAGGCGGGTCTGGCGCTGCAGGCGCGCAAACCGCAACTGGCGCGGCTCGACCTCAACATCGACCTCTATACGTTGGTGCCCGGGCAATGGCCGCGCCACGCGATCAATGCCTTTGAAAAGGTTGAACGCTTTTAGCTTGTCATTCCTCGTGCACGCTCACATATGAGCTTCTCCTAGCGTTCAATCGCCACGCGGGCTTTCCGCGCATGGGCTCGGGCGCGCAGTCGCGCTTGCCAAGCTGCAAGCAGCTTGGAAACGAGGGCATAGCACATGGCTTTACGCGTCGCCGTCCAGATGGACCCGATCGAGCGCATCAATATCGCTGCGGACACCACCTTCCTGCTGATGATGGCGGCGCAGCGGCGCGGACATGAGCTGTGGGTCTATGAGCCTCGCCATCTCAGCCAGGACACTGGCCGTGTCTTTGCCCGCGCGCGCAAAGTCACATTGCGCGAGGTCAAGGGCGACCACGTCACGCTCGGTGACTTCGAACACCTCGACCTGCACGACGATGTCGACGTCATCCTGATGCGCCAGGACCCGCCATTCGACGTCGCCTACATCACCGCCACCTACCTGCTCGAAGCCGTCCACCCGAAAACGCTCGTCGTCAACGATCCGCGCTCGGTGCGCGACGCGCCGGAAAAGCTGCTGGCGACGCGCTTCGAAGGCCTGCAGCCGCCGACCCTGATCTCGGCCGATCCGGTCGCGCTCAATGACTTCTTTGCCAAACACGGCGACTGTATCTTAAAGCCCCTGCACGGCGCGGCCGGCAACGGCGTCATCAAGCTCAAGGCCGGTGATCGCAATCTCGACGCGCTGATCGAGATCATGGCCAGCATCAGCCGCGAACCCGTCGTGTTGCAAAAGTTCATCCCGGCCGTCAGCGCCGGTGACAAGCGTATTATCCTGGTCGACGGTGAAATCGCCGGCGGCATCAACCGCGTGCCGGAACAGGGTGCCGTGCGGTCCAACCTGCGCGTCGGCGGCCGCGCCGAACCGCTGGTCCTCACCGACCGCGACCGCGAAATCTGCGAACGGCTGAAACCTGTGCTGAAAGAACGCGGCCTGATGTTTGTCGGCATCGATGTCATCGGCGATTACCTGACGGAAATCAATGTTACATCGCCCACGGGCGCGGTCCAGTTAAAGACCTTTGAAGAAATCGATGTCGGCGACGTTTTGTGGGATTGCATCGAAGCCAAACGGGGTTCATAAGGCTCCTCCCCGGTCCCTGATAAAGAGGCGACCGGCCCCTTCAGTACACCCTTGCCAGCCGCTCCGCGTGGACCTTTTCCCACGGGGATATATGCAATTGCGCATTTGTTCGAACTTTGTTCTTGCTTTGTCTTTATCTCTGACCTAGGGTGTGGATAATTTTCCGGGTGAGAGCGGGGAACACATGCCAGGGCGGGTAACGACAATAGCATTCGACGGAGCTGAGGCGCGACGCGTCGATGCCGAGATCGTTCTGACGGGTGGACCGGTTGCGTTTAGCATTGTCGGCCTGGGCGACAAGGCCGTCGCCGAAAGCAAGGAACGCGTGCGCGGCGCCTTCGCCGGGATGGGCCTTCGCACCCCCAGCAAACGGATCGTCGCCAACCTCTCGCCGGCTGACCTGCCAAAGGAAGGCACGCATTACGACCTGCCGATCGCGCTGGCGCTGATGATCGTCATGGGCATCATCCCGCAGGACGCGCTCGACGGCTATGTCTGCGTCGGCGAACTGAAGCTGGATGGCCAGATCGGCGCGATCAGCGGCGCGCTTCCGGCCGCCATCGCCGCCAATCAGTTGGGCATGGGCTTGATCTGCCCCCACGACAATGGTCCCGAAGCCGCCTGGGCGGGTGACGACGTCAATATCCTGGCGCCGAAATCGCTGATCGCCCTGATCAACCATTTCAAGGGACTGGCTATCGTGGAACGCCCGGCCCGGGGCACATTCCGCGACGCCAGCCACGCCTACGACCTGCGCGAGGTCAAGGGCCAGGAAGTGCCCAAGCGCGCTTTGGAAGTGGCTGCGGCCGGTGGACACAACCTGCTGTTTGTCGGGCCGCCGGGTTCGGGCAAGTCGATGCTGGCCCAGCGCCTGCCCGGCATCCTGCCGGCGATGAATTCGAAAGAACTGCTCGAGACCTCGCAGATCTGGTCAATGGCCGGGCTGATCGCCAAGGGCGAACTGACACGCGACCGGCCGTTTCGCAATCCGCATCATTCCGCCTCCATGGCCGCCCTGACCGGCGGCGGGATGCGCGCCCGTCCAGGCGAGGTGTCGCTGGCGCACAATGGCGTGCTGTTTCTCGACGAACTGCCGGAATTCTCGCCCCAGGCGCTCGATTCGCTGAGGCAGCCGCTGGAGACGTCAGAGGTCGTGGTGGCGCGCGCCAATCACCACGTCCGCTATCCGGCGCGTGTGCAATTGGTGGCGGCGATGAACCCCTGCCGTTGCGGCCACGGCGTGCCGGTCGGCGGCGCCGGCAAGGGCGCGTGCGGCAAGGCCCCACGCTGCCTGCGCGACTATCAGGGCCGGGTGTCGGGCCCCTTGATGGACCGCATCGACCTGCAGATCGACGTGCCGCCGGTCACCGCCGTCGACCTGGCCCTGCCCGCGCCCGCCGAAGGCAGCGCCGAGGTCGCCGCCCGTGTTGCCGCGGCGCGCGACATGCAGACCGAGCGCGCGATGAAGCTGGACCTGCCGCCGGAAAACGCGCTGAACGCCACGGCCTACGGAACGGGCCTGGAAAAAATCTGCGCCCTCGATCCGCAAGCGACGGCGTTGCTGACCAAGGCGGCCGAACAGTCCGGATTGACGGCGCGCGGCTGGACGCGGACGCTCAGGCTGGCGCGCACCATCGCCGATCTCGAACAGTCGGGCGCGGTGCTGCGCCGCCACGTTGCCGAGGCGCTGGTCTATCGCCGTACCGGTGTGATCGAGCCCGTTCCTGCCGCCTTTTGAGGTTTATCGCGCGCTCTTTGACCAACCTTAACTTTTGTCGTGTAGGGTGGTGTGATCGGAAGAGCAGGGTGGCAAAACGCCAGATGACGACAGACGGTATCCCGGAAGCAGACGGCCAGACGCTGGAAGAGCGACTCAAGGCGCGCGAAGACTTCTTCCGTTTGATGAGTCATGAAATCCGCACGCCGCTCAACGGCGTCATGGGCATGCTGCAGCTTATGGCGCGCACGCCGCTGACCCCTGACCAGCAATCCTATCTGGCGACCGCGCGCGAGTCCGGCGAACACTTGCTGACGCTCGTCAACGACCTGCTCGACTATGCCCGTCTCGACGCCGGTCGTATCGAACTCGAAGCCAGCGAAGTCCGCCTCGAACCCCTGCTGCAAGGCGTAGCCGAACTGCTGTCGCCACGCGCCCACGCCGCCGGCACGGAGATCGTCTGGGCGCTGGATCCGCGCCTTGAGTCGATCGTGTCCGACGAAGGCCGCCTGCGCCAAATCCTGTTCAATCTGGCCGGCAATGCACTAAAGTTTACCGAAACCGGCGGCGTACTGATCCGCGTCTCCCTGACCGACGACGAACAGGTCCGCCTGAGCGTCCGCGATACCGGCTCGGGCATCGCTCCGGAAGCGCGCTCGCGCATCTTCGAAGAATATGGCCAGGCCGATCCGACCCACGCCACGCGCTATGGCGGCGCGGGCCTCGGCCTTGTCGTCGTCAAGAAACTGGTCGAAGCCATGGACGGCACGCTGACGCTTGACAGCGAGGTCGGCGCCGGTTCGGAGTTCGCCGTCCAGTTCCGCGCGCCTTTCACCTTGCGCGCCACTCAGGCCGCGCCCGTTACGCATGACGTGACCCTGGTCACGCACAATGCCGTCCTGACCGAAGGCGCGCAGTGCCACTTAAGCGCCGTCGCCTCCGAGTTGCGTACCCTGACCACGCTCGCCGGCGACCTGTCGGCCACCATTACCCTTTACGACCGTGCTGCCGCGACGGGCCCCTCGCCCGCGCCATCGCCCCATAGCCTGATCCTCCTGGCGCCCGAAGAGCGCAGCGAAATCCAGGCATGGCGCGATCACGGCTGGGCCGGCTATCTGATCAAGCCCCTGCGCCGCAATTCACTGATCCAGCGCCTGGATGCCCTCAAATCCCCGCTTGAGACCGCACCCGCACCGATCGCGCAGGAAGACGAGCGGATCGCCGCCGAATCCGGTCAGGACACTATGGTCCTGCTCGTCGAGGACAACCCGGTCAACGCGCTGCTCGCCTCCATCCTGCTGCAACGTGAAGGCTGCCGCGTCGAACGCGCGGCGTCGGGCGAAGACGCCCTCGACATGATCAAGACGCGCGCCTTCGACCTGATCTTCATGGACCTTGGCCTGCCCGGCCTCGACGGCCTTGGCACAACCCGGGCGCTGCGTGCCTTCGGCTGCCATACGCCGGTCATCGCGCTGACGGCCAATGCCTACGAAGAAGACCGCCGCGCCTGCATGGCGGCCGGTATGAACGACTTCCTCACCAAGCCGATCGAGATCGCCGCCCTGCGCGCCCGTCTCGCGACCTGGACGCAAGGTCCGCTCCGCCACAGCGCCTAGAGCATTTCCGTGCGAAGGGGATACCAGTTCGCCGCAGGAAATGTGATAAAACAAGAACTTAGAGCAGTGCTCCGCTTCCTCCGAAGCGGGGCAACGCTCTAGACAGCACACACAAACCCTCTTACGCTCCCTGTAGAAACAGGGACCTTAGAGCATGACCGAAACGCCGCTGCCGGACGCACCGCGCAAATCCGTTATCGACAGCATCAGGCCTTTCGTGAGCCGACCGGCCCTTGTCATGATCCTGCTCGGCTTTTCGTCCGGCCTGCCTCTGTCGCTGATCTTCGATACGCTCCAGGTCTGGCTGCGTGACGTCGACCTGTCGCTCACCACCATTGCCTATTTCTCGCTCGTCACCTTCGTCTACAGCCTGAAGTTCGTCTGGGCGCCGGTGCTCGACCGCGTCGGCCTGCCCGGCCTGACCTTCATGCTGGGCCATCGTCGTGGCTGGATCCTGTTCAGCCAGGCCGTTATCATGGCAGGCCTGTGGGTCATCTCAGGCCTGAACCCCCAACAACATCTCGGCTGGATGGCCGTCGCCGCCGTCATCATCGGCCTGGCCGGCGCCACCCAGGACATTGTCATCGACGCCTGGCGCATTGAAACCGCAGGCGCACAGTCAAGCAATCAGGCGGTCCTTGCGACCGCCGCCGCCTGGGGCGCACGGATCGCGCCCTTCGTATCAGGCATCGTGCCGCTGGCCATAGCGGATACACTTGGCTGGGGCTTTGCCTACGCTCTGATGGCCGCACTGATGGGGCTTGGCATTATCGGCGTCCTGCTGGCGCCGCGCGGCGCGGAACACACTGTCCGGCCTATCGAGTATGGCGACGCGCCCGCGCGGCCTGCGGCTGAGCTGATCGAGTGGGCCGCACGTCTGGTTCTCATGGCGGTTGCCATCTGCCTGCTAGGCGCCGGCCTTACGGCCAATATCGAACTGTTCAAGGGCCTATTCCCCGGCGAAACCGCCTTCAATGCCGTCAACAGTATCTGGACCGCTAAGGGGCTCGGCATCTTCGTCCAGTTCGCGGCGGTCGTCGCTGGCCTCGGCCTATTGGTTGTCACCTGTCTGCCTATTCCTGGCGCGCTGACGCGACCGGGTGCATACCTGCGCCAGACCTTCGTCGATCCGATCGCGTCCTTCTTCAGCCGCCACGAAAGACTGGCTGGGTTGATCCTGGCGACCATCTGTCTCTACCGGATTTCGGACTTCCTGCTGAACGTCAACGGCGCCTTCTATCTCGACCTCGGCTTCGACAAGCTGGCCATCGCTGAGGTGCGCAAGATTTTCGGCGTGGTCATGACCATGATCGGCGTAGGCCTCGGCGGGTTCTGCATGACGCGCTTCGGCATTCGGCCCAGTCTGGTCTTTGGCGCCATTGTCTGCGGAGCTTCCAACATTGCCTATGCCTGGCTGGCGATCCAGGGCAACAGTTTGTTCGCCTTCTCGGTCGCCCTGGCCATCGACAATATCTCGGCCGGCGTCGCGGGGACAGTTCTGATCGCCTACATGTCGTCACTGATATCGACGGGCGGCTATGTCGCACAGCAATATGCGCTTTTCACCTCACTCTATGCCCTGCCTGGTAAACTTCTGGCATCGCAATCAGGCCGGATGATCGAGACAATCGCTCAAGGTGCCGACCATGGCGGCCTGGCCTCAGGCCTAAAGGGCCTGTTCGCCGGCCTGCCCGCCGTGTCCTACGAGAAACCCGCCGCGACGCTCGGTGTCAGTCGCGAGGCCTTGGGCAGCGGCTATGTGGTTTTCTTCCTCTACACCGCAGTCATCGGCTTTATCGCCATCGTGCTCAGCGTCTGGCTGACGCGCCTCCAGAAGACGCAGGACGCGACGCAAACGAAAGAAGCCGGGGCATAACCCAGCTTCCCTTACATCTGGCATATCGCTTAGAGCGATATGCCAAAAAGTGTGCAGCGATTTTTGGCCAAATATCGCGACAAAACAAAAACCTAGAGCATGATGGCGGTTCGACTTAAACGCATCATGCTCTAGCGGTTGACGACCGACCTTACGTCGTAGGCGGCGAAGGTCGCCATGGCCAGGATCTTCGATACCGGATCCGACAGCTGACAGATCTGCACCGGCCGCGACAGGCCCAGCAGCAGCGGGCCGATGACGGTGGCGCCGCCGAGCGCTTCGATGAGGCGCGTCGAGATCGAGGCCGAGTGGATGGCCGGCATGATCAGGACGTTGGCGGGCGCGGTCAGGCGCTGGAACGGATAGTTGGCCCACAGTGCCGGATCGATGGCGACGTCAGGCGGCATCTCGCCTTCGAATTCGAAGTCGACGCCACGCTCCTCCATCAGCTCGACGGCGCGCATGACGCGGTCGGAGCGCTCACCCGAGGGATTGCCGAAGGTCGAGTACGACATGAAGGCGACGCGCGGGGTATGCCCCATGGCGCGCACGGCCATTGCGGCTTCAACGGCGATGTCGCCCAGCTCTTCCGGCGTCGGCAGCTCCGACACGGTCGTGTCGGCGACGAAGATCGTCTTGCCCTTGGCCAGCACGATCGACATGCCCATGATGCGGCCGCCCGGCGCCGGATCGACGACGCGGAGGGTCTCTTCCAGCGCCTGGTCGAACTGGCGCGTCACGCCGGTGACCATGCCGTCGGCATGACCCGAAATCAGCATGGCGGCGGCGAACGAGTTGCGGTCCTGATAGATCAGTCGGTCAACGTCGCGCTTGAGGTAGCCCTTGCGTTGCAGGCGCGAGTAGAGCAGCTGCGAATAGGCGGCGTTGCGGTGGCTGAGGCGGGCATTGATGATCTCGATGCCCTCTTCCTTGGGGTCGATGCCGGCGGCGCGCATATTGGCTTCGACCAGGTTTTCGCGGCCGCACAGGATCGGCGTGCCCAAACCCTGCGCCTTGAAGGCGTGGGCGGCGCGGATGACGCTGATGTCCTCGCCTTCGGCAAAGACGATACGCTTTGAGGGTCGCGAACGCACGGCCGAGGTGATGGTCTGCAGGAAGCCGGCCGACGGATCGAGACGCTGCTCGAGACGTTTCCGATAGGCGTCCATGTCCTCGATCGGCTTGCGCGCCACGCCGGTATCCATGGCGGCCTGGGCAACGAAGGGCGGGATATACCAGATCAGGCGCGGATCGAAGGGCGACGGGATGATATAGTCCTTGCCGAACTTCAGCCGGCGGCCCTGATAGGCGGCGGCCACTTCGTCCGGCACGTCCTCGCGCGCCAGCATGGCCAGGGCCTGGGCCGCGGCAATCTTCATCTCGTGGTTCACCCGGCGGGCGCGCACATCCAGGGCGCCGCGGAAGATGTAGGGGAAGCCCAGGACGTTGTTGACCTGGTTCGGATAGTCCGAACGGCCGGTGGCGACGATGGCGTCGGAACGGACCTTGGCCACGTCTTCCGGCGTGATTTCCGGGTCTGGATTGGCCATGGCGAAGATGATCGGATTGGGCGCCATGGTGGCGACCATGTCGGGCGTCAGCACGCCCTTGGCCGACAGGCCGAGGAACACGTCGGCGCCGACCATGGCTTCGGACAGGGTGCGCTTGGTCGTCCGGGTGGCGTGGACCGATTTCCACTGGTCCATGTCGACCGTGCGGCCTTCATAGACGACGCCGTGGATGTCGACGACCGTGGTGTTTTCCTTTTTGACGCCCAAGGCCTTCACCAGCGACAGCGACGACAGGCCTGCGGCGCCCGCGCCGCACAGCACGACCTTGACGTCCTCGATGCGCTTGCCGGTAATTTCCAGTGCGTTGATCAGGCCGGCGGCCGAGATGATGGCCGTGCCGTGCTGGTCGTCGTGGAAGACCGGGATGTCGGCCATGTCCTGGAGCGCCGCTTCGATGATGAAGCACTCAGGCGACTTGATGTCTTCGAGATTGATGCCGCCGAACGCGCCGGTGATGTTCTTGACGACTGTGATGAACTCGTCGGGGTCTTGCGTCGCCACTTCGATATCGAAACTGTCGATGTCGGCGAAACGCTTGAACAGCACCGACTTGCCTTCCATGACCGGCTTCGACGCCAGGGCGCCCAGATTGCCGAGGCCCAGGATGGCGGTACCATTCGAAATGACCGCGACCATATTGCCCTTGGCCGTATAGTCATAGGCGGCGTCGGGGTTTTCAGCGATGCGCAGCACCGGCACGGCCACGCCCGGCGAATAGGCCAGCGCCAGGTCGCGTTGGGTGGCCATCGGCTTGGTGGGGGCCAGTGCGATCTTGCCGGGAACAGGATGCTGGTGGAGGTGAAGCGCTTCGTCGTCGCTGAAGGTCTGTTTTTCGCTGGCCATTTCTTTTTTCTGCGTCGTTTTTTATTTATGTTAGCGCTCACATTGCCCAAACGCAATGCATAACGTCGGTGCTTTCGGGCATTGTCCCGTATGATGACATACACTACCTTGGCACGCCACGATAGTATACTATTTGTCAATTGTCTGACAAATACTCATATCAGCCTTCCGTCGAGAAATCCACCGGCCTTGTACACACTTTTTGTGTAGATCTCTTCTATGCGGAATCGTTAATACCCGTTAACTTCCGGGCGCCCCGAAAGACTGGATTTGAGCGCCCGTGAACGCAGCCACCGATATGACCCCTGATGCGACCGCGCTGGACCTGGAAGGCGCCACGCCCGTCATGGCGCAGTACCTGCAGACCAAGGTGCAGTATCCCGATGCGATCCTCATGTTCCGC
The DNA here is from genome assembly GCF_017875235.1 of Asticcacaulis solisilvae. Lineage (GTDB taxonomy): Bacteria > Pseudomonadota > Alphaproteobacteria > Caulobacterales > Caulobacteraceae > Asticcacaulis > Asticcacaulis solisilvae_A. The sequence continues at coordinate 149,549 of NZ_JAGGMI010000006.1, forward strand.
ATGGGCGATTTCTACGAGCTGTTCTTCGAGGACGCCGTCACCGCCGCCCAGGCCCTGTCGCTGGCGCTCACAAAGCGCGGCCGCTACAAGGATGAAGATATCCCACTGGCCGGCGTGCCGGTTCACGCCATCGACGCCTATGTCGCCAAGCTGATCCGGCTGGGCCACCGCGTCGCCATCTGCGAGCAGCTGGAGGACCCGGCCGAGGCCAAGAAGCGCGGCTCCAAGTCGGTCGTCAAACGCGGCGTCGTGCGCGTCATCACGCCCGGCACCATTACCGAAGACTCGCTTCTGGAGGCGCGCGGCGCCAACCGGCTGATCGCCCTGTCGAGCCGGGGCGGCGTCATGGCCCTGGCCAGCGTCGAGCTGTCGACCGGCGACGTCGAATGCCTGGAGATCGCGCAGGAAGCCCTGAGCGCCCATCTGTCGGCGCTCAGGCCATCGGAAAGCCTGGTCGCCGACCGCATTCTGCAGGATGAAGGCCTCTATGCGCTTCTGAAAGCGTGCGGCGGCGTCATCCAGCCACAGCCCGGTTCGCTCAGCGATCCGGCCGCCGGTGAGCAGCGCCTGCTCAAGCTCTATGGCGTTTCGACGCTCGACGGTTTCGGCGCGTTCAGCCCGGCCGAGATTTCGGCCCTGGGCATGATCGCCGCCTATATCGACCTGACCCAGGCGGGCAGGCGGCCGGTGCTGAAACCGCCGGTGCGCGTGCTGCAAACCCACTACCTGTCGATCGATGCCGCGACGCGCAACTCGCTCGAGATAGACCGCACCCAGACCGGCCGGCGCGAAGGCAGCCTGATCCAGGCCATCGACTGCACCGTCACCTCAGGCGGCGGCCGGCTCCTGCTGTCGCGCCTGTCGCGGCCGCTCTATCATCCTGACGCTATCAATGCCCGGCTGGATACGGTCGAATGGCTGCTGCCCAGACGCGACATCCGCGACCAGTTGCGACACCTGATGCGCAGTTTGAGCGACCAGGCGCGCGCACTATCGCGTCTCAGCCTCAACCGCGGCGGCCCGCGCGACCTGTGCATCATCCATCAGGCCCTGACGATCGGCGAATCCCTGGCGCACGTGCTGAATGACGCCACGCAGAACCCGGTCATCGATCCGGCCGTGCCCGCCGAGATCGAAGGATTCATTTCAGCGCTGGTGCCATCGCAGGGCACAAGCGCCATGCGCGACCGGCTGGAGCGCGCGCTTGTCGAAGAGCCGCCGCTGTCGTTGCGCGACGGCGGCTTTATCCGCGAAGGCTTTCACGCTGCGCTCGATGAGGCGCGGGGCTTACGCGACGACAGCCGCCAGATCATACTGGCGCTCGAAAGCCGGCTGGCGGCCGAGACCGGCATCGCCATTCGCATCAAGTACAACAATGTGCTGGGCTACTTTATCGAGCTCTCCACCAAGCTCGCCGAACAGCTGCAGGCACAGGACACGCAAAAGCAGTTCATCCACCGCCAGAGCCTGGCCAATCAGATCCGCTTCGTCACCTCCGAACTGGTCGATCTCGATGCCCGCATCCAGCGCGCCGCGTCACAGGCGCTGGGTCTGGAAATGGAGATCTTCGAAGCGCTGCGTGAGGAGGTCCGTCAGCAAGCCGCCGAGGTCCAGGCCGCCCACGACGCCATCTGCGCGCTGGATGTCGCGGTTGCCAATGCCTGCTGGGCCGAGGATTTCGAAGCCGTCCGGCCGCGCGTGGATCAGTCGTCGCGGCTTGAGATATCGCGCGGCCGCCACCCGGTCGTCTGCGCCGTGCTTAAGTCCCAGGGCAAGCCCTTCACGCCCAACGATGTCGACCTCGACGCCACAGGTGCGGCCGCGCCTCGCTTGAGCCTTGTCACCGGTCCGAACATGGCCGGTAAGTCGACCTATCTGCGCCAGAACGCGTTGTTGATCATCATGGCGCAGGCTGGCCTGTTCGTGCCCGCCAAGGCGATGCACCTAGGCGTCGTCGACCGGCTGTTCTCGCGCGTCGGCGCTGGCGACGATTTGGCGCAAGGCCGATCAACCTTTATGATGGAAATGGTCGAAACCGCCGCCATCCTGGCTCAGGCGACAGACCAGTCCTTCGTCATTCTCGATGAAATCGGCCGTGGCACCGCCACCTATGACGGCCTGGCGATCGCCTGGTCGTGCACCGAACACCTGCACGACGCCATCCAGTGCCGGACCCTGTTCGCCACCCACTATCACGAGCTGTCGACGCTGGATAAGCGCCTGAAGTTCGTCAGCAATATCAGCCTGACGGCGCGCGAGCACAATGGCGAGCTGATCTTCCTGCACGAAGCGCGTCCGGGTGCGGCCGACCGGTCCTATGGCGTCCAGGTGGCGCGTCTGGCCGGCATGCCGGGCCACGTCGTCAATCGCGCCCGCGATATCCTGCAACGCCTGGAAGAAGACAACCAGACGAAGCTCCGGCTCGACGACCTGCCGCTGTTTTCGTTCGAGCGTTCAGCGCCCGAGCCGGTCAAATCAGCGCCATCGAAGCTGGAAGCCCTTGTCAAAGGGATCAATCCGGACGATCTAAGCCCCAAGGAAGCCTTGGAAGTCATCTATAATTTACAGAAGATGCTTAAGGATTAAGGCTTCGCGCGTCCTGAAAGGTGCGAAAAGCGCTTTTGGATAAGATGCGCGACAACAAAGGTTTAGAGTGGGTTTATGGACGACGCATCCGATATGCTGACTGCTACGCAAAGCCCGGCGCCGGCGTATCGCATCGATGGCGCGCGCCTGCGTCAGGCCCTGACCGACACCTATGAGGATTCGACCGGCGACAGCTCCGATCTGCGCCGCCGCGCCGTGAAAATTCTCAAGGAAGCCCTTCAACTGTCGCGCGCCGCTATCCTCGACAATATCGACCATAAGGGCGGCCACGCCACGGCCCGCGCCCTGGCCCGCGCGACCGATGAGATCGTCAGCGCGCTATGGGACTTCACGCTTACGCACGTCTATCGCGCTCGCAACCCGACCGAAGGCGAGCGCCTGTCGCTGCTGGCCGTCGGCGGCTATGGCCGTGGCGAACTGGCGCCCCATTCCGATCTCGATCTCCTGTTCCTGCGCGCCTGGAAGGAGACCTCGCACTCGGAATCGGTCATCGAATTCATCCTCTATACCCTGTGGGATCTGGGCCTGAAGGTCGGCCATGCGTCGCGAACCGTCGAGGAGACCATCAAGTACGCGCGCGGCGACCACACCATTATGACCGCCCTGCTCGAACACCGCCAGATCGCCGGCGACAAGGAACTGGTCGAACTGCTGGACCTCAAGCTGGCAACCGAAGGCCTGAAGACGAACATGTTCGACTTTGTCGCCGCCAAGCTGGAAGAGCGCGACGCCCGCCACTTCAAGGCCGGGGCAACGCGCTTCGTTGTTGAGCCCAATCTGAAAGAGGGCAAGGGCGGCCTGCGAGACCTGCACACCCTGTTCTGGATCGCCAAGTACCGCGCCTCGGCCGAGCCCAACCAGAGCGCACAGATTATCGATGAAACGGCGCCCAGGAAATCCAAGGATTCCTGGGGTGTGCTGGATCGCATCCTGACCGACCGCGAACGCCAGATCTTCATGCGCGCCTTCGATTTCCTGTGGAAGGTCCGCATCCTGATCCACGTCACCGCCGGCCGGGGCGAGGAACGCCTGAGCTTCGACCTGCAGCCCGAAATCGCCCGCCGCATGGGCTTTATCGATCGCCAGGGCGAACCCAATGTCGAACGCTTCATGCGCCGCTATTTCATCGTCTCGAAAGAGGTCGGCGCACTGACGCGCGCCTTCTGCACCAAGCTGGAGGCCCAGGACGCCAAGCCTCTGACGCGGCTGTCCAACATGATCCAGTCGGGCCTCATGAACCTGACCAAGGCCGACCACCCTGGCTTCGTCGTCACATCGGGCCGCCTGTCGGTCAATTCGCCCGACATCTTCCAGAAGTCGCCGGTCGCCATGTTCCTGCTATTCAAGATGGCCGACCGGCTAGAGCTTGACCTGCACCCGGACGCCTTTACGGCGATTGCGCGCAACCTGACCCTGGTGACGCCGTCCTTGCGCCGCGACCCGAAGGCGGCGCGGCTGTTCCTCGACCTGCTGGTGCGCGGCCGCAACCCGTACCGCATCCTGAGCCTGATGTCGGAGACCGGGCTTCTGGGCCGCTACATTCCGGAGTTCGGCCGCATCGTCGCCCAGACCCAGTTCAACATGTATCACGCCTATACTGTCGATGAGCATACCCTGCGCGCCATCGACATAATCCACGGCGTCGATACCGGCCGCTACAAGGCCGACCACCCATTAGCCACGGCGATTATGCCGCAGCTGGTCGACAAGGAGAGCCTCTACCTGGCCATGCTGCTGCACGACACCGGCAAGGGTGGCGAGGACGGCCAGGAGATCGGCGGTGAGCGCGCGGCGCGCAAGGCGTGCGAACGTCTGGGCCTGGAGCCGTGGAAGATCGACCAGATTGCCTGGCTGGTGCGCCACCACCTGGTGCTGTCCGACTATGCGCAAAAGCGCGACGTCTCCGATCCGGAGACGGTTGCCAGTTTCGCCCGCATCGTCGAGACGCCCGAACGCCTGCGCCTGCTGCTTATACTCACGGTCGCCGATATCCGCGCCGTCGGCCCTGGCGTGTGGAACGCCTGGAAGGGCCAGCTGATGCGCGACCTGTTTGCCGCCACTGAAAGCGCCTTCCGCGGCGGGCGTGGATCGGATGCGGTCGCAAGCGTGCGCGAAGGCCTCAATGAACGCGCCGAGGCGCGTCGCGAGGAGCTCAGCCAGGACAATGACGACATGGCCGCGTGGCTGGCGACCATGGACGAGAACTACCTGTTCTCCTTCACACCTGAAGACATCCGCAGCCACGCCGATCTTGTCCTGTCGTCGTTCAACGCCGAAGCCGCCGTCCGGGCGCGCATCGACGAAAGCCGCAACGCCACCGCCTTTTCGATCTCGGCCAGCGACCGCCAGGGCCTGTTCGCCGATCTATCGCGCACCTTCGCCAATCTTGGCGCCAACGTCGTCGGCGCGCAGGTCTTTACCTCGTCCGAAGGCAATGCCTTGGACGTCTTCTACGTGCAGGACACACAAGGCCTGCCGTTCGCCCATGACGATCCGCAGCGGCTGAAGCAGGCGGAAAAGCAGCTGGAACAGGCCGCGCTCGGCCAATTGCCGCCAGCAGTCAATTACCGCTCGGCCATGGCGGCCAGGACGGCGGCGTTTGCCATCGCGCCGACCGTGGCGTTTGATGACACCGCCAATGCTGGCGCGACCATCCTGGAAGTGTCCGGCCGCGACCGTCCAGGCCTGCTGGCCGACCTGGTCGAGGCCCTGGCGCGCCTCCACATGGACATCGCCTCGGCGCACATCGATTGCTATGGCGAACGCGCCGTCGACGCCTTCTATGTCACCGACCACTTCAAGAAGGCGCAGCTGACCGCTGGCCAGAAGCAGGCGGTGCGCAAGGCGCTGCTGACAGTGCTGGACCAGCCGGCGGCGGCAAAGGAAAACATCACCCGCGCCCGCGCCAGCCTGGCGAGATAATTCTGCGAGTTGGGTTTCTGAACAACCGATCCAGCCCCCTTCCGTCATTTGCTCTGCAAATGCCACCTTCCCCGTAAACGGGGAAGGAAAAAGCTGATACTACTCATATATTCCTTCCCCGTTTACGGGGAAGGTGGCAGCGAGCGAAAGCGAAGCTGACGGAAGGGGGACCTTATGCCCGCCAAGTCGCCGAGCCTTAGTTCTTTGCAGGTTGCTCGTCCGGCTCATCCCACAGCCTGTCCCACCAGCTGAATTTCAAGATCAGCGTACAGGCCACGGCCAGACCCGCCGTCAGCCAGAACTTCTCCATCTCCTGGATGACCAGGAAGATGGCCGAGGCGGTAAGCGCGGTCTGCCAGACGACACCGATCAGCACATTGACCATGTCGATGGCAAAGTTGCGGTTGGGCTGGGCGTCTGGCTCGTCTTCGCGCAACGCCCTGAGCACCGGGCCCCAGAACCCCCACGGGCGGGTTTTCTTATAGAATTCCTTGAGCGTCGCCATGTCGGTCGGTTTGGTAACCAGCGAGCCGATAATGGCCACTGCCATGCAGGCGATAAACAGCCACGGGAAGGCCGCAAGGGCATCGATCTTCACACCCGTATACTCAAACGGCAGCACCATATAGATGGCCGCCACGACGCCCAGCGCCATGCTCGCGGCATAGCCTGTACCGTTCAGCCTCCACCAATACCATTTGACGACATTGGCGACCGTGTAGCCGCCGTAAAGGCCGGTCGTGATCCAGGTGATGACCTCATTGATCGAGTTGAGCTGCCAGCCAATGAAGGCGGCGATGACGGCAAACAGGAAGGAGGTCAGGTAGCTCAGGCGCACCAGGGTCTTCTGGTCGGCGTCGGGCCGAAAATACTTGCGGTAGATGTCATTGACGACATAGGCGGGCGCGGCGTTCAACGAGGCCGAATAGGTCGCCATGAAGGCCGAGAGCAGGCCAGCCAAAGCGATGCCCAGCAGGCCCGGCGGCATGAATTCATGCACCACCCACGGCAGGATGGCGTCGAAATCACCCGAGAACGGCTTGCCGGCAGCGACGGCGTCCGCCTGAAGCTGCGTCCAGTAGGGGCCGATGAAGACCAGCGCCAGGACCGCCATGCCGGCGATCATCAGGTAGCGCGGGAACAGCAGGACCAGATTGACGAAGCCCGACACCTTGGCGGCTTCGGTCGGCGACTTGGCCGACAGCAGGCGTTGCATGTCGTAGTTGGGAGCAGGTCCCGCCATGGCCTTGAAGAAGCCCTGGAAGATCATCAGGCCCATGAAGATGGCGAACAGGGAATGGCCTTCGTTCTCGATCGTCTTGATGGCCGAAGTCGCGACGACCTTGTTTTCGGGTCTAGCGGCATCCGCCACGCCTTGCCAGTCAAGGCCGAGCGTCCAGCCGAAACCGATCTCGTTCCAGGTGGAGGGCACCGCGGCCTTGAGCATTTCCGGCGTGACCATGGTCATGGCCATCCAGGCAATGGCGACACAGACGATCAACTTGATGAAGAATTGCAGAATCTCGGTCATGACGACCGAGTACATGCCGCCCTTGACCGAATAGACGGTTGTCAGCGCCACGACGATCAGGCCGTAGATCTTGTCGTTGATATGCGGATCGGCCGAGAAGCGCCACGGGCTGAATTCCGCCGCCAGCTTGCCGATGCCCAAAAAGCCAAAGGCCAGCATGCCGACGACCATGATGAGCGCGAAGACGACATTGATCAGGTGCGAGGCGCGCGCGCCCAGGCCATCGCCAAAGCGGAAGGTGATCCATTCGGCGCCCGTCAGCTTGCCCGACCGCCGCAGCCAGACGGCCAGGAAGACCATCAGGAAGATCTGGTTGAAAACCGGCCACAGCCACGGAATGAAGACCGACTTCAGGCCGTAGACGACCAGAAGGCCGACCATCCACATGGTGCCGCCGACGTCGAACATGCCCGACGCATTGCTGAGGCCCAGCACCCACCACGGCAGCTTGTTGCCGGCCAGGAAGTAGTTGCTGAGGTTGCCCGAGGACAGCTTCGCCACCCAGAAACCCAGCGCGATAGTCACTAGGATATAGCCGGCGACTATGGCCAGGTCGATCGGCGCTAATCCTATTGAAGGCTGCGTCATGTGCGTTTCCCCTCGCCTGCTCTTTTGGCAAGCGCTTGTTGTTAACTTCGCGCCCGGCTCAGGCGTTCGTCAAGTTCGATCATGGCCCGACCATTGTGATACGGGCATTTCCACTGTCCGGCCGTGACCTGGGGTGGACGACCCGCCGTTCTGGCGTACCAGGTCCATTCCGAGCCGCCACCGGCGCCAAACTGCGTTTTCAGTACGCGCCACAGCTTTTCGGTAGCGTCGAGATAAGCGCGATTGCGCGTCATCTCCCAGGCATTGACGAAGCCGACCATAGCTTCGGCCTGACCCCACCACTCGCCAGCGGGATCGAGCCGGCCATTGAAATCCTGCTCGTAGGCGATGCTGCCATCCATCATGACGCCGTGCCTTAGTGTCGCTTCAGCTAAGCCGATAACCAGGGGCCTGACACTCGCTGTCAGCGCAGGTTCGCCCAGGACACATGCCGCCTCCCACATCAACCAGCTGGCTTCGATGTCGTGACCGTAGCTGACCGCATGCGTCCGGTCGGTCCAGTCGAGGTCGTAAAACAGGCGCAGATGGTGGGTCCCGGCATCCACAAAGCGGGCGGCAAAGATATCGAGCGCGCGATAAAGCGCGGCATGGCTCAGATCGTCGGGCGCGACACGATGCAGATGCGCATAGGCCTCGACGATATGCAGGTGAGTGTTCATCGTCTTGGGCGCAGCGATGTCCTTGTCCGACAGGCGCGGGTCGTCGAGCGGCAACCAGACGGCGCTGAGCGCCTCGATATAGCCGCCGTGCATCGGCTCCCAGAAGCGCTCTTCGATCTCGCGCTGCAGCCGGCGCGCCATGGCCAGGGCGTCCAGATCCTGGGTGACGCGATAATATTCGGCAAAGGCGTAGACACCGAAGGCCTGGGCGTAGCCTTGCTTCTTGGCATCGATCACCTGGCCTTTGGCGTCAAGCTGCCAATAAAGGCCGCCGTGGTCAGGATCGACAAAAAACTTGCGGATATAGGCGGCCGTGCGGTGCGCCAGCTCCAGCGCTTCAGCTGACTCCAGATAGCTGGCCATGGCGCTGAAGAACCACAGCAGGCGCGTATAGAGAATGACGGCGCGCGGCGCGTCCTTGACCGGCTCTCCGTCGGAGCTGACCTCGCCCCAGAAGCCGCCATTGCCGTCGGGCATGTTGGCCTGCCACCAGTCAAGAATGGCGCGCGCCTCCTGGCGGGCCTCCTGCTGCAAGGTCATGGCCAGGGTATCGGCCATCAGCCGGCAGCCTGTACGAACGCTTCGTTGCGGGCGATCAGGTCGATGCGCTGCTGGGCGCAGGCCGCCGAGGTTAGCGGATCGGCCGGCGTATTACAGCAGTAGTCGACCAGTTGCGCCACCGTCGAGGTCGCGACGTGCAGCCGGGTGTCGGAAGAGGCGTAGTAGATGAAGACCTTGCCGTTGTCCTCGATCCAGCCGTTGGCGAAGGTGACGTTTGAAACGTCACCCACCCGCTCCTCGCCCTCCGGCGCGATGAAATGACCGCCGGGGGCATGGGTGACGACCCACGGCTTTGCCAGGTCCGTCATGAACATGTAGAGCACGTAGCGCAGGCCGGCGGCGGTATTGCGCACGCCATGCGCCAGGTGCAGCCAGCCTTTCGGCGTCTTGATCGGCGTCGGGCCCTGGCCGTTCTTCAGCTCCTTGATGGTGTGGTAGACCTTGTTGTCGACAATGGTCTCTGCGTCGATGACGGCATTGGTCATGTCGTCGCACAGGCCCCAGCCAATGCCGCCGCCCGAACCAACGCTGATGAAGCCATCCTGCGGGCGCGTATAAAGCGCGTACTTGCCGTCGATAAACTCAGGGTGCAGCACGACATTGCGCTGCTGGCCGGAGTTGGTCTTCAGGTCGGGCAGGCGCTCCCAGGCGACCAGGTCCTTGGTACGGGCGATGCCGCATTGCGCGACCGCGGCCGACAGATCGTTCGGCTGGGTCAGGTCCTTGCGCTCGGTGCAGAACAGGCCGTAGATCCAGCCGTCTTCGTGCTGCGTCAGGCGCATGTCATAGACATTTGTGTCTGGTTCGTCTGTCTGGGGCAAGACGACCGGGCGCGGCCAGAAGCGGAAATTGTCGACGCCATTGGGACTTTGCGCGATCGCGAAGAAAGACTTGCGGTCATTGCCCTCGACGCGAACGACGACAAGATACTTGCCGTCCCCGTTATTTGGCCAGAGGATGGCCCCGGCATTGAAGGTCGCGTTTACGCCCAGCCGCTCCATCATGAACGGGTTCGTTTCGGGGTTGAGGTCGTAGCGCCATTCCAATGGTACATGCGCCGCCGTCACCACCGGATTGCCATAGCGGCTATATATGCCATTATCATGGGCCAGGGGTGCATTCGGCCTGGCCAGCAGGGCATCGTGTGCCGTTTTCAACCCGGCCAATCGGTTTACTGCATCGTAGCCCATACGCCTGTTTCCCCGACAGTCAGAGGTTTAAAACAATTTGATTTAATTAATCGCTTTGCACTTAAGCACGTGTATTGTCAAGAGACTCATCGCGCATCTTATCAGTTGGACACATTTTCACGCCCGTAGAATACGGTCAGAAGTTACCTGAAAAAGACCCGGCGTTAAGTCTACATTAACGCCGACGTGCAAACGGTTGCGTAATAATATATTGATGAGAGACCTTTATGCGTAACTTTCTTACCGACCTGAAAGTGCTGAAAAAGATCAGCCTTGCCTTTCTTGTTCTGATTGGCTCAAGCCTCATCGTCAGCGGTGTCTGCTGGACGTCTCTGTCAAAACTGGAAACCACTTCAAAGTGGACAACCCATACGTTCAAAGTGATCTCGTCGCTGAATCAGATCGTCGAGGCCATGGTCAATCAGGAAACCGGCGTCCGCGGCTATCTCGTATCCGGCGACCGCGACTTCCTGGCGCCGAAAATAGCTGGTGAGAAGATGCTTAACGAGGCGCTCAGCTCTGTCCAGACGCTGACGGCCGACAATGCCACCCAGCAAGCGCGTATTGCCGAGGTCAGGGACCTTGCCACCACCTGGGACAGCACGGTCGCCGCCAAGGAAATCGAACTGATGTCCAACCCGGCGACAATAGAGGCCGCGCGCCAGTTGGAAGCTTCGGGCGCCGGTAAGTCGTCCATGGACGCCATCCGCGCCAAGGTCAGCGTGATGATCAGTGAAGAAGCCGCCCTGCTCGAAAAACGCTCGAAGGAGGCGCAGGCCGCGACCATCTTCGCCCGCGTCACCACCATTGCCGGTGGCCTCGTCATTCTGGCTCTTGCCTTTGCCGCGCTGACCGGCCTGCATCGGGTTCTCGTCATGCCGTTGAACGCCCTGACCCGCGCCATGCAAGCGACCGCAGAAGGCCAGGAAGGCTCTGACGTTCCCGGCCAGGAACGCCGCGACGAGCTAGGCGACATGGCCCGCGCTTTCAACGCGAATGCCGAACGTATCGCCCGCCTGGCCGAGGCCCAGCGCGCCAATGAAGACCGCCTGGCCGTCGAACGCCGCAACGCCATGCTGACCATGGCCGACAATTTCGAAAAATCGGTCGGCGGCGTCGTCTCGCTCGTCTCGTCGGCGGCAACCGAAATGCAGGCGACGGCCAGCCAGCTGACCTCGACCGCGCAGGAGACCTCGGTCCAGGCGCAGTCCGTATCGGCAGCCGCCGAGGAAGCCGGCACCAATGTAACCTCGGTCGCCAGTTCGGCCGAGGAACTGGGTGCATCGATCAGCGAGATCGGCCGTCAGGTTGAACGGTCGGCAGAGAAGTCCAAGCTGGCCGTGCGCCAAGCCCAGGCGACCTCGACCGTCGTCAAGGAACTGAGCGAAGCCGCCACGCGCATCAACGACATCGTCGCCATGATTTCGGGCATTGCCTCCCAGACCAACCTCCTGGCGCTCAATGCCACCATTGAATCGGCGCGCGCCGGCGAAGCCGGAAAGGGGTTCGCTGTCGTCGCCTCGGAAGTGAAGACCTTGGCATCGCAGACTTCGCGCGCCACCGACGAGATTTCGGTCCAGATCGCCAATATCCAGAATACGACCGCGCGGGCGGTCGACGCCATCGGAGCGATAACCAGCTCGATCGTTGAAATCGACGAAGTCTCGAACGCCATCGCTGCCGCGGTCGACCAGCAGGCCGCCGCGACCAATGAGATCGTCCAGGCGGTCACCCTGGCTTCGAGCGGCACCACCGAGGTGACATCGAACATCACCGGTGTTGCCCGGTCGGCCGAAGAAACCGGTGCCGGCGCGTCGCAGGTCCTGTCCGCCTCCTCGGAATTGGCCGATCAGGCCGCCATGTTGTCTAATGAAGTACAGAACTTCCTGTCGACCGTCCGGGCGGCTTAAAAGCCAAAGCTAAAAAGCCTCCCGGCCGGTGATCGGCCCGGGAGGTTTTCGGGCGCCTTGCCCACTCAGTCGAACAGCGTCGCCAGGCCGACGATTTCCAGGTCGCGCGCCTGGGTCTGATAGACCGGCACGTCGGACACGTAGTTGCTGAGTCGGCCCTTGTCCGCATACCGCTTGCAGAAAACGGCCGGATCAAAAAGATCGCCCAGCAGGTCCATCAAGTCGCCAGTCAGGTAGATACCGCCGCGCGCACCCAGCATCAGGGCGACATCCGACGCCATGGCCGCCAGCCAGCCGCTGCACATGGCAATGGCTTCGAGCGCGACGGGATCGCCGATATTCGCGAGCGCAATGACCTCTTCCGGCGTGTTGGCCTGGCTGTCGCCGCCGTCGACCGTATTCAACGCTTGGAACAGTTCGACCAGGCCCGTCAGGGAAATGACGAATTCCCGCGCCACATGGCCATGCTTTTCCTTGAGTACGTTATAGACCTGCCATTCGCGATCGCTGGTGACGGGCAGGTCGGAGTGTCCGCCTTCGCATGGAATGGCGGCCCAGTTGCCGGCGCCGTCGGGCGCCAGCGCCGCCAGGCCCAGGCCGTGGTGCGGCCCCAGCACCGCCATGACCTGTTCTTCCAGGGGCTCGTCGCCGCACAGCTTCACGCTTTCGTCCTTGCGCAGGCGCGGTATGGCCAGGGCGCGGGCAACGAAATTGTTGACCAGGTTGACGCGCTGGATCGACAGGAGATGGCGGACATCGTCGCGGCCGAGCTTCAGCAGCCCCTTTTCCGGCAGCTGGATCGCGCCGTGACGTTCCCAGCCGCGCGACGACAGGGCCGCGCCGATCAGCTTGGGGCGATCGTGGGCCGCCAGAAAATCCAGCACCGCCTCATCGAAATCCTTCTTGCCGGAGCAGGAGTAGAGGGTGGCGTCGCTGGGGCGGCGGCCGGGTGTACCCAGGGCCAGCTTCATGTAGGAGCCGAAGGAGAAGTCACAAAGAAGGATGTGATCCGTCATAGCGGTCCCGGTAAATCGGATGATCAGGAAAATAATTTGGTAAATTAAGGCAGCGAGAAAGGAAAGCGCTAGAATGCCTGGTCGCGTTTTTTCCGGGACCGGATCAATCGAACAAGGTTGCCAGGCCGATCACTTCCATGTCCGGCGCAAGCGTCCGGAACACCGGAATATCGCGGACATATTCGCTAAGCCGGCCCTTGTCCTGATAGCGGGCGATGAAGGCATCGACGTCAAACAGGTCGCCGATCAAGTCGAAATAGTCACCCGTCAGATAGATGCCGCCGCGCGATCCGGTAATCAGCGCCACGTCCGACGCCATGACCGCCAGCCAGTTCATCGACAGATTTATGACCTGAAGCGCGCGATCGTCGCCGGTTACGGCGCGGGCAACGACCTCCTCCGGTCCGGGCGCGGCAGAGTCGTCGCCATCGCCCGCGGCCAGCGCACGCCAGACATCGACGAGGCCCGGGATCGAGATGACGCGCTCACGCGATACGTGACCGTATTTGGCCGCCAGGAATTTATAGACGTCGTATTCCAGCTGGCTGTCGATCGTCAGGTCCGAGTGTCCGCCTTCGCAAGGCATGGCGGTATAGCCGCCCATGCCGTCCGGCGCCAGGCTGGCCTGGCCTAAGCCGCTGTGGGAATTGATGAGTGTTATGACCTGCTCGGCCATCTCCTCGCCGCCGCAGATCTTCACGCGCTCGTCTCCCCCAAGGCGCGGGATGGCCAGGGCCTTGGCGACGCAGTCATTGACAAGGTTAAGGCGCTGAACGCCCAGGAATTCGCGCATGTCGGCGCGCCCGACCTGGAACTTATGGTTCGGCATGGCCATGACGCCATGCTGCTCCCAGCCGCCGGCGGAAATGGCCGCGCCCTTGAGCGCCGGCTTTCCCTGAGCGTCCAGGAAATTGCTGATGGCCGTCTTGAAGTCCTCGAGGCTGTCGCAGGTGTAGTGCGTCGACTCGTCCGGCCGGCCGCCCCTCGGCGCCAGAGCAAGCTTCATGTAGAGGCCATTGCTGATGTCACTCAGCAGCACTTGGTCAGCCATTTCCGTGCCTTGTAAACGTTTCCGGACTTTTTATGTTTTATTTTATTTAACTACGAAAGGTTAATTTTGGGTACTTGATATTTAGCGGCCAAGGGCCCAATGACCACGGACAGAAAGGCTTGCCATGTCCGTCTCCGCCAAGATCTGTGGTATTTCCACCCTTTCCGCCGCCCAAACGGCGATTGCGGAAGGCACAGCCTTTCTCGGCTTTATTCATTTCGCCAAAAGCCCGCGCCATCTCGACCTGACAGCGATGTCGGAGCTGATGCTATCGCTTCGGGCATCCGGCGCAACACAAAAGCTGGTGAGCGTCGTCGTCGATCCTGACGATGCCATGATTGAAGCGCTGCGCGATCATGTCAAACCCGACCTTATACAGTTGCACGGCAAGGAAACGCCGGACCGCGTCGCTCAGGTCCGCCAGGCGATGGGCATTCCCGTCGTCAAGGCGCTCAGCCTCAGCGAAGCCGCCGACCTGACCGCCGCGCAGGCCTTCGACAATGTGGCCGACTATCTGCTGTTCGACGCCAAGCCGCCCAAGGACGCAAGCCTGCCGGGCGGTCTCGGCCTTAGCTTCGACTGGACATTGCTGACCGGCTATGCAGGCGAAAAGCCATGGTTCCTGGCCGGCGGCCTTACGCCCGATAATGTCGCAGAAGCCGTTACGATAAGCGGTGCAAAATACGTCGATGTCTCCTCAGGCGTTGAATCGGCGCCCGGAGTGAAGGACCCCAATCTGATTTCGGGCTTCCTTCGTACTGTAAAAGCGCTATAACGCTGGCTCTTTTTTCGCCAACCCTTCTTTTATAAGGACTTTGTTCAGTGAACGACGCCGTTCTCCGCTCCAACGCCTATAGCCAGCCCGATGCAAAGGGCCGCTTTGGTGAATTCGGCGGTCTCTATGTGCCTGAGACCCTGATGCCCCTGGTGCTGGAACTGAACGAAGCCTGGCAAGTCGCGCGCAATGATCCAGCTTTCTGGTCCGAGTACCATTCGCTGCTGAAGTTCTTCGTTGGCCGTCCCAGCCCGCTCTATTTCGCCGAGCGCCTGACCGAGCATTTCGGCGGGGCCAAGATCTACTTCAAGCGCGAAGAGCTGAATCACACCGGCGCGCACAAGATCAACAACTGCATCGGCCAGGTTTTGATGGCCAAGCGCATGGGCCGCACCCGCATCATCGCCGAAACCGGCGCGGGTCAGCACGGCGTCGCGTCCGCCACCGTCTGCGCCCGCTTCGACCTGCCGTGCATCGTCTATATGGGTGCGCTCGACGTCGAACGTCAGAAGCCGAACGTCTTCCGCATGAAGCTGCTCGGCACAGAGGTCGTGCCGGTCATCAACGGCAACGGCACGCTGAAGGACGCCATGAACGAGGCCCTGCGCGACTGGGTCACCAACGTCCACGACACCTACTATATGATTGGCACAGCCGCCGGCATGCACCCCTACCCGGAAATGGTCCGCGAATTCCAGACCGTCATCGGCAAGGAAACGCGCCAGCAGATACTGGAACTGGAAGGCCGCCTGCCCGACGCCGTCATCGCGGCCGTCGGCGGCGGATCGAACGCCATCGGCATGTTCCACCCGTTCATCGACGACGAAAGCGTCAAGATCGTCGGCGTCGAAGCCGCCGGTCATGGCCTGGACGTCTATAACGGCCATGCCGCCTCGCTGAACGGCGGCCGTCCGGGCGTGCTCCACGGCAACCGCACCTACCTGCTGCAGGACGACGATGGCCAGATCCTGGAAGGCCATTCGATCTCGGCCGGCCTCGACTATCCCGGAATCGGCCCTGAGCACGCCTATCTGTTCGACATCGGCCGTGCGAAATACGTCACCGCCACCGACCAGGACGCGCTCGAAGCCTTCGCCCTGACCTCCAAGCTGGAAGGCATCATTCCGGCTTTAGAATCGTCGCACGCCATCGCACGCGTCGGCGACCTGGCAAAAGAAGTCGGCAAGGGCGGTATCGTCGTGCTCAACCTGTCGGGTCGCGGCGACAAGGACATCTTCACTGTCGCCAAGGCGATGGGCGAAACCATGGGGGGAATGTAAATGCCGGTTTCGCGCATAGACACACGCTTTGCCGATCTTAAGGCTCAGAACAAAGGTGCTTTTGTCGCCTACATCATGGCCGGCGATCCCGACCTTGAGACCTCTTTCGAACTGTTGAAAGGCCTGCCGGCCGCCGGCGCCGACCTGATCGAGCTCGGTTTTCCCTTCTCCGATCCGATGGCGGAAGGTCCGACCATTCAGCGCGCCGCTGAACGGTCCTTGAAAAACGGCACCAAGATCAAGGACGTGTTTGAACTGGTCCGCCGCTTCCGTGAGATCGACCAGGATACGCCGATCATCCTGATGGGCTACATGAACCCGGTCGAGTCGCGCGGCTATGCTAACTGGGCGGCCAGCATGCGCGAAGTGGGCGCCGACGGCCTGATCGTCGTTGACTGCCCGCCGGAAGAAGCCGACGGTCTGACCGACGCCCTGGACACCGAAGACCTGGCGCTGATTCGCCTGGCGACGCCGACGAGCGACGACAACCGCCTGCAAACCCTGGTGCGGCGCACGCGCGGGTTTATCTATTACGTGTCCGTCGCCGGGGTGACCGGCGTCAAGGAGGCCGACGCCAACGCCATTGCTGCCCCGGTATCACGCGTTCGTGAAGCTGGCGGCCTCCCAGTGGCCGTAGGCTTCGGAATCCGAACGCCGGAAAGGGCTGCCGAGGTGGCGCGCGTCGCGGACGCCGCTGTCGTGGGTTCCGCGCTGGTTGAAGAAATCAAGAATTCTTTACCCCAATTAACGGACGTTAAGACAAAAGTACTGGAAAAGGCCGCAAATTTGGCTCACGCTGTTCACACGGCGCGATGAACCATAATTAGGCAGTCGCAGGAGTAGCAAAGACATATGGCAATGGCTGATTCCACCAAGGGTCCGAAGCTTCCGCCCGCCGCCAAGCCCGCCGAACGCCGTGAGCGTGGCGGGTGGCTGGCCAAGATCGCGCCCGGCGTCTCCAAGCTGGTCAATCGCCGTGGCGAAACCCCGGAAAACCTCTGGGTCAAGGATCCCGACACCGGTGATATGATCTATCGTTCGGACCTGGAAGCCGCCCTGTGGGTGACGCCTTCCGGCCGCCATATGCGCATCGGCCCGGCCGCGCGCATGAAATACACCTTCGATGACGGCCAGTTCGAAAGCCTGCCGACACCGGACGTGGTTGAGGACCCGCTGCATTTTTCCGACGGCAAGGCTTATAGCGAGCGCCTGAAGCAGGCGCGTGCGGCGACCGGCGAAAAGGACGTCATGGCCATCGGCTATGGCAAGGTCCAGGGCGTGGACTGCATCGTGCTGGTTCAGGACTTCGCCTTCATGGGCGGGTCTCTCGGCATGGCGGCCGGTGAAGGCTTTATCGCCGCCGCCAAGGCCGCGATCGAACGCAAGTGCCCGATGGTCGCCTATACGGCCGCCGGCGGCGCCCGCATGCAGGAAGGCGCCTTGTCGCTGATGCAGATGGCGCGCACGACCCTGGCCATCAATGAAATGAAGGCGGCGCAGCTGCCCTATATCGTCGTGCTGACCGACCCGACCACCGGCGGTGTCACGGCGTCCTACGCCATGCTGGGTGATATCCACCTGGCCGAGCCCGGTGCGTTGATCGGCTTTGCCGGTCCGCGCGTTATCGAAACGACGATCCGTGAAAAGCTGCCGGAAGGCTTCCAGCGTTCGGAATACCTGGTCGAAAAGGGTATGGTCGACCGCGTGGTGCCGCGCTCGGAGCTGCCGGAAGTGCTGGGCGCCTTGATGTCGATGCTGATGAGCGGGCGTCGTAAGGCCGCATAGATAAGTATCGGGGTTTGGGGCCTGAGGCCCAAAGTCTTCCTGAACCAAACGAAAGCCCCGCCCCCTTAAGGACGAGGGCTTTTCTTTTGGTCTGAGAAAGGTTTGTGGGGTCGCGGACCCCACACCCCGATACATGTCCTAGCACCTTAATTTTGAGCGCATTTCCATGTAGGCTCATGGTATCGAGGACATGCCATGCGTAATCTATTTTCTGCCCTGCTCATCGTCGCTCTCCTAATTCCCCTGCCCGCCCTGGCGCAGGAACAAACCTCGGCTGAGGAAGAGTGGGACCCGAACGCCGTCGTCATCACCAAGCGCTATCCCGGCCCGGCGTTGTGGCGCGTCAAGCGTGGCGACTCGGAGGTCTATATTCTGGGCGGCCTGCCCGTCATGGTCCGCCGCTACGACTGGGACCGCACGCGCATGGGCAAGATCCTCGACCGCGCCAACGTGCTGCTGACCGGACCCGAAGCCAAGGCCGGACCAATCGCCTTTACCCGCTGGCAGTTCGCCAAGGGCAATGGTCCGTTCAAATCGCTTTATGATGTCCTGCCTGGCAAGACAGGCGGCAAGTTCTGGCGTATCGCGGAGAAGAACGGTCTCGATCCCAAGGACTACAAGGACTATTCGCCCGTCTACGCCGTCATGAAGCTGCGCGAGGATGTCTATGAAAAACATGGCCTCAGCACCAATGACCCGGAAAAAATGCTGATCTTCATGGCGCGCGACCGCAAAACACCGATGAGGCCCGTGGCCAAATACTCGGCCTCCAGCCTGATCGGCAAGCTGGGTGACATGAGCAAGGAGGCGCGTAACGCGTGTGTCGCCTCAACGCTCAACGAGATCGACTTCGCCACAAGCCATGCAAAAAAAGCCATGACGGCTTGGGCTAACGCCGATCTCCTGACCGCACGCGCCAATTCGCCCAGCTCCGCGACCCTGGCCTGCCTGGAAGGGGCATCCTCGACCCGCGCCATGCTCGACCGCGCCACGGACGACACGGTGTCGGCCATCGACGCGGCCCTGGCCAAGCCCGGCAAGAGCGTCATCGCCGTTCCCTTAAGCGTCCTTCTGCGACCCGATGGCGCGCTGGAGCGGTTGAAAGCCAAGGGCGACGACATTTCCGAACCGGAGATGTGATGGACAGGCTCGTCTAACCAGATTTTTTACTGGTCGCATGCTTGGCCCGAAAAACCGGTTTCCACTTTTTCGGAGCATGCTTTAAAGCCTGCCACATGACCGACCGCCTCCTGCCCTTCGACGCGCCGCTGGAACGGCTGAAAGCCCTGCACCCCAAGCTGATCGATCTCAATCTCGATCGTATGCTGCGGGTGTGCGCGGCGCTGGGTGATCCGCAGGACAAGCTGCCACCCGTCGTCCATGTCGCGGGAACAAACGGCAAGGGCTCGACCCTGGCCTATTTGCGCGCCATGGGCGAAGCACAAGGCTTGCGCGTTCATGTCTATACGTCGCCGCATCTGGTGCGCTTTGCTGAGCGTATCCGGCTGGCAGGCAAGCTGATCAACGACGACTATCTGACCGATGTGCTCAACCGCGTCGAAATCGCCAACTATGGCCAACCCCTGACCTTCTTCGAGTCGACGACCGCCGCGGCCTTCCTGGCCTTTTCCGAAACGCCGGCGGACCTGCTGCTGCTGGAAACGGGCCTGGGCGGGATGCTCGACGCCACCAATATCGTCACCCACCCGAAGCTGACGATCATCACGCCGATCGACTACGACCATCAGGGCTTTTTGGGCGATGAACTGAACCAGATTGCGCGCCAGAAGGCCGGTATTTTCAAGCGTGGCACCCCCGCCCTGTCATCGCGTCAGCCCGACGAAGCCGCCGCCGCCCTGGAACGGCAGGCGCTGAAACTCGGCGTGACGCTGACTTCAATGGGTGAAGGCTTCGACGCATGGTCCGAACACGGACGATTGGCATTTCAGGACGAGGACGCGTTCTATGACCTGTCGCTCCCGCGTCTGGCCGGCGCGCATCAGATTGGCAATGCCGGGGTAGCGGTCAAGGCTGCGCTGATGCTGGGTCTGACGCCCGAAGCCATTGACAAGGGACTGCAAACCGTTACCTGGCCCGGGCGACTGCAACAGATCAAGGCTGGACCGCTATTTGAGGCCCTGTCCGATCCCGCGTCCGAACTGTGGCTCGACGGCGGGCATAACCCCCATGCCGCACGGGCGCTGCGAAACTTCATCGATGGGCTACAGCTGCGCGATCCCAAGCCCTTGCAGGTCATCTGTGGTCTGATCAATACCAAGGACGGCGGCGAGTTCTTCGCGTCGTTCGAAGGCCTCGACGCGCGCTTTGCCTGCGTCGGCTTCTCATCCGACGCCGCCATTGCGCCCGCTGATCTGGTCGCTGCCGCAAAAAGCAAAGGGCTCGAAGCGGTCGTCGCCTCAAGCCCTCTGGATGTCATTTCCGCCTTGCCCGACAGCGCCCACCGCGTATTAATCTGCGGTTCGCTCTATCTGGCCGGCGATGTCCTGGCGATGTCGCCGGACACGTGGCCTGTCTAGTTCCCTCTCCCCGTTTACGGGGAGAGGGTTAGGGAGAGGGGCAATCGGACAGAGCGACATGCGCGGAAACAGTTTTAGCCCCTCATCCGGTCCTACGGACCACCTTCTCCCCGGCCTCGCCGGCAGGCAAAGAGGGGAGAAGGGAAGATCACGCGATCGAGTTTTCGCCCAACCACTCCAACAATTTGGCTTTGGGCATGGCGCCGACCTTCATCGAGGTCATCTGGCCATTCTTGAACAGGATCATGGTCGGGATGCCACGCACGCCGAAGCGCGATGGGGTCATTGGCGAGTCTTCGATGTTGAGCTTGGCGATCTTGACCTTTTCGCCCAGGCCTTCGGCGACTTCTTCCAGAATTGGCGCGATCTGCTTACACGGCCCGCACCACTCCGCCCAGAAATCGACCAACACCGGAGTGTCGGACTTCAGCACGTCGGCTTCAAACGATTCGTCGGTAATCTTGTGGGTGCCCATGATGGCTTTCCTTTCGCAGCACGTGCTGCACTCTCAAACGTGAAAGATATGTAATTGTCGCCGTGTCAAAAATCAACGTGACAGAATTTCGGCAAGCCTGAGATTTACTAAGGTCTCACTTAAGGGCGTCAGCTTCGGGCCGTCCGTCCATAACAATGCCGCCTCCACTTTCCGTTCCGGATAGATGCCGCGCAGCAGCGCCACATAGCCGGCCATCTGGCGCTGATAGGCGACGGCGGCGTCCTCGGCGCGATCGGGCGCCGGGCGATTGGACTTGTAGTCGATGACCAGGACGCGTTGCGGCGTGACAACCAGCCGGTCTATACGGCCGGACAACATGATGGCCGCACCCGTATCAGTCTCGCCGATCTGGCCGGCCAGGGCGACTTCGGCGCGCGAGGCCGGCCCGAAGGCTTCGGCAAAACGGTCGTCGTTCAGGACCGTCATGACGGCCTGGCGCATCTCGGCGCGCTGATCGTCATTAAGGTCGGTCTGGCGGTTGAGGAAACGGCGCGCCACGGCTTCGCGCATGTCAGGCGATACGTCCGGCAGCATTTCGAACAGCTTGTGGATCAGGTTACCCCGCCGGTAGCGGCCGATGCCATTGGCGGTTTCCAGCGGAGATGGCGCGGGTTCGTCGGCTTCGCGGTCCTCATCGCCCATCTGCGAGATCGCCTGCCAGCGTTCGGACTCGATATCGGCCTGGGCGACCAGGGCAGTAACCCAGTCAGGCAACTTGACCTGGGCCGCAACGACGCGCGCTTCGGCCGGCACCAAAGGAGCGCGTTCACCGAAGACCTGCACCACCGCCTCTTCGGTCTGGTCGGCGTCGTCGAACGGCGCGACCAGTTTCATCGCTTCATCCTGCGTGACCATGCGGCCAAAAGCGTCGCGCGCCAGGTCGTACCAGCCAGGAAAGTTGGCGACCGGTGCGGCGCGCTTGCCGGCGTAGGCGCACAGCGTCAGGCGGTCGCGCGCCCGCGTCAACGCCACGTAGAACAGCCGCAAGCTTTCCTGGTCGTCCTTGAGCGCCGTGGCGTTGCGGATATCGGTGATCGCCGGGACATCGCATTTGCGGCCCCCTATGCAGAGATAGAGCCGGCCGTCGGAATCGGTCAGCAGCAGGTCTTCGCGCCGCGCCGACTTGTGCTGGGGCGCGATCGGCAGGATAACCCACGGCGCCTCAAGCCCCTTGGAGCCATGAACCGTCATCACCCGGACGCTGCGGCCGCCCTCTTCCTGCTCGCGCTTGATTTCAGATGCATTGAACTCGAACAGGTTCAGGCATTCCGACAGGCTGTTGGCGCCCGCGCCTTCAACCTTCAGCGCCAGTTGCAGCGTCTCCTCCAGCACATCCTCGCATTCGTCACCCAGCCGCGTCAGGAAGCGCTGCTTCATGCTGCGCCCGACGGCGTCACGGCGGTTGAGTACGCGCGACAGGAAGTCAAACGCCGGGAGCTTGTTCGAGGCGTCAAGCGCCCACAACAGCAGAATGCGTGCATCAGCGATCGGGCCCTCTTCGCCACGTGCATCGATCAGTGCCCCCCACAGCGAGGTGCGGCGACCATAGGCAAGCTGGAACAGCTCGTCCTCGCTGACGTCGCACAACGGGCTGCGCAACACGCAGGCCAGGGCCAGGTCGTCCTTTGGCTGGAGGCAGAAGCGCATCAGGGCGCGCAGGTCCTGAAAGGCGATGTGTTCACCGAGCTTCAGCCGGTCGGCGCCCGACACGGCCACACCGGCGACCTTCAGTTCCCGGATGATATGTTCGAACAGGATGTCGCGCTTACGCACCAGGATCAGGATATCGCCGGCGTGCAGCGGCCGGCGCGTGCGTTTGGCGCGGTCCCAGACGCTGCGGCCCGCTGCGATTTCGTCGGCGATCGTCGCCGCCAGCTGTCGCGCCAGCCGTTTGGCCGGGTGGGCCTGGCCGGGATCGTCGACGGCGCGTGCTTCATAGAGGTCGTCGGCATCACGTTCCGCCGCATCGATCGGCTGGACCTGCGGCCACAGCTCGACGCAGGCCGGGGCTTCGGAACGGCGTGCCTCATGGACGATGGCCTTGCCGGTAAAGTTCAGCGCCTCGGCCAGGTCCGAACGATCGAAGACGGTATCGACAAAGCCTAGCACTTGCGGCAGCGAGCGCCAGCTTTGCGTCAGCTGCGGCGCGACGAATGTTTCGCCGGCGGCATCGATCACCTGTTTGTAACGTTGGCCCTGTTCGAGGAATTGGGACGGCTCCGCGCCTTGAAAGCCATAGATCGACTGTTTTTCGTCGCCGACGGCAAAGACAGTGCGCGTCTGCGACGTGCGGCCGTGGCCCGAGAAGAACTCATCGGTCAGGGCGCCGACGATCGCCCATTGGTCTTCGGATGTGTCCTGCGCTTCATCGACCAGAATATGTTCCAGGCCCTCATCGAGCTTGAATAGCACCCAGGCAGCCATGCCATCGCGCGTCAGCAGGTTGCGCGAGTGGTTGATCAGGTCCTGGAAATCGAGCCCGCCGACATCGCCCTTGGCTTCCTTGTAAAAGGTGCTGAAGGCGATGAAGAGATAGAGCGCATCGAGCGTATTAGCGGCGATTTCGACCGCTTTTAGCCGTTCGGCCAACTCCAGAACCTCCGCAAAGAGACGGTCGAGCAGGATGGCGTCGCTGGCCGAGGTTTCCTTGGTGTAGGGGTTTTTGCGCGGATCGCCGGTCTTGGTGAAGAAGACGGTCTTCAAGGTGTCGAAGTCAAAACCACGACCGTCATTATAGGCCATGTAGAGGTCGAGCAGCGCCTGGCCCGCCTCGGTGTTGGTCTTGGTGCTGCCCAGCTTAAGCGACTGCGCCAGGTCCTTGATGATCTGCCATTCAATCCGGTCGGCATAGGCCTGCAGGCAATCATGTGTGGTGCACGGCGTGTCGATACCGAGGCTGCGGAAGATTTCGGCCTGCCAGTCAGGATGCCGGTCGCGCAAGGCATCAAAGGCCAGCGCAATGTCGTCATGCTGCGCAATAAATTGACCCAGCAGCTTTTCGAAACCGAAGGGTTTAAGCTTGGAAATCAACCGGGTGCGCGCTTCGATGACCGGCGCCTGAGTCGGCAGGATCAAAAGATCGGAGGCTGCGCTTTCTTCAATCTCGGCCGACTGAAAATCGTCGATGACCGAAAAGGCCGGCGACAATCCGGCCTCGAGCGGAAACCGGCGCAGCAGTTTTTCGCAGAAGGCATGGATGGTCTGGATCTTCAGCCCGCCCGGCGTCTCAAGCGCCTTGGCGAACAGGGCGCGGGCATTGGCCAGATCGCGGGGGTTTTCATCGATCGCCGCCAGGTCTTCGGCCAGCTTGTCGTCTTCGGCAACCGCCCAATGGCCAAGCCGTTCGAACAGGCGCGCCTGCATTTCAGCTGCCGCGGCCTTGGTGTAGGTGACGCACAGGATGCGGTCCGGCTGGGCGCCGCGCAGCAGCAACCGCGCCACGCGGTTTACGAGCGTGGACGTCTTGCCCGACCCGGCATTGGCGGTCAGGAAGCACGATGCCTTGGGGTCGGCGGCGATATTTTGCGGATTGGGGATCATACCTCTCCCCCGTCTTCGCTGCTTTCGCCCGCATCGTCTTCGCCCAGCACGTGCCATTCGTAGAGCCGCGCCAGCTGATCGTAATCACCGCCGCGCGTCTTCAGGAACTGCGGCGCGATCCATGAGCGATAGCCCATGTCGGGGTCCATATAGATCTCAAGGCGGCGTTTGAGACTGTTAAGCGCGGCTTCGGCAAGATCGGCATTGGGTACGCCCTTCTCGTAGATGCCGCGTGGCGTCACCTGATCGGAAGCGACGCGGACATACATCATGTCGCCGACTTCCTTGCCCGAAATGCCTTTAAACCCACCGTGGCGCAGGATGGCCGCGGTCAGGGTCAGCTGCGGATAAAAGCCAGCCAGAACCTGTTTCAGCGAGGCCGGATAGCCCGTCTTGAAGTCGACGATATCGACGGCGTCGTCGCGCACTTCCAGCCGATCCGCGCGCGCTTTGAGCGTAAATGGCCGGCCACGAACATTGAATGCAATCTCGCCCGCGCCTTCGATCAGCAGTTTCGGCCTGGCTGCGCGGCGCTCGGCTTCGAACTCGACATATTTGCGCGCCATAGTCGGCAGCAGCGGCTTTTGCAGCTCCAGCTGTGCCGGCGAATAGTGGGTGTTGGCCAGTTCGCTCTCCAGCAGGCCGGTCAGGCGGCGCACGCCCTCTTCACCGAGCGGCGTATCGTTTTCGACAAACTGCTCCAGGCTGGCGTGGATGGCGGTGCCGCGTTGTCTTGCCTCGACGGGCTCGTTCGGCCGGTCCATAGTACGCAGGCCCAGCACCCGCTTGGCGTAGATGGCGTAGGGGTCGCGGACAAAGACCTCGACCTCAGTGACCGACAGACTATCCGGCCGCGCTTCGACGGGCGGCTTCGGATCGGGCTGGCGCGCGGGGCGCAGCGAGGCCGGCTTGTCCTTCAGCCCGCAGTCAAGCGCGCGCGACCAGTCCTGGACCTCGGGCCGTGTCGGGATGGTAACGCCGGCGCCCTCGCACAGGGTTTTCAGCCGCCACAACCAGCGCGACTGGACCTGCGGCTCGCCTTCGCGACGGCGGCGCGTGATCAGATAGGCTTCCGGCGATGCGGCCGCCTGCAAAAAGTCGTGTGCCGACAGGCCAATGCGGCGTTCAGGCGTCGGCAGGCCCAGTTTCTTGCGCATTGGCCGCGACAGGAAGGGGTCGATGTCCGGCGCCTGGGGCCACACGCCTTCTTCGAGACCCGCCAGGATGATGCGGTCGGCCTTGATGATCCGCGCTTCGATAGCGCCCAGGATTTGCAGGCGCGGGTGGGTGTTGCCGCCGGTGCGGACCTTGGCGTCGCGCAGGATGTGGGTGAGAATATCGGCGAATTCGCGCGGGCTATTGATGGCGTAACCCGCGCCTTCGTGCATCAGTTCGGCGATCAGCGACGAGGCCAACGATCCGGCTGCCCCGGCCCACAGGGCGTCAGCATTGCGCGCCAGACTCTGAGCGACGATCGAAAACAGGGTCAGCGAGGCCCCGAAATTGGTGAAGGGCTGGTCGAGGATCGGCGTGATGGCATCACAATAGTCCGTCCACAGAGTAAGTGCATTCGGATGCAGCTTGTCGGCCGCCTTCAAACGCGCTTCAATAGTATCGAGACCGTTAGGCCGCGCCCCGCGTAAACCGTATTTTTCAAGATCGCTCAGACCCTGCTCTTCGGCAAAACGGCACAGCGGATTGCGCCACAGACTGAGCAAAAGCACCGGATCATGCGGTTCGAGCACCAATCCCACCAGATCGTGCAGGAAACGGCCGGTCAGGCTGCTGAACAGGGGCTCACCGCCCGAGGCGTCTGCCACCAGTCCCCAGCGCGACAACCGCGCCGATACGCGCCGTGACAGGCTGAGGTCGGGGGTCACCAGGGCCACCGTCTTGTCCGGCGTTTCCAGGGCCTCACGCATCAAGAGCGCGATGACGCTGGCGGCGTCTTCATCGCGCGCGGTATCGATCTCGTAAAGGCCTTCCAAACCCTCTTCGACCGTGCGCGCGCCTTCCTGCTTCAGGATGGCGATCTGGGCGCGCCAGTCCTTGGTCGCTTCGGCCGGGCGCAGGGCTTCATTGAGCAGGCGGCGGCGCGATTGCGCGCGGCGGTCGGCATCGAGCGAGGCCGGCCAGACCTGAACCTCGGCGCGCGGCACCTTGTGGCGGTCGATCAGCCGTTTCAGCGTCGATTGCGGATGCGACTCTTCGATCTGCTTCCAGGCGTCTTCGGCCAGCGACAGGTCGAGCCCCGGCAACACCACCGCCCCCATGCGCGCATTGGCGACGACATTGGCCATGTCGGCGGTCGATGGCGCCGAGCCGGTCGTGCCTGCCAGGATTAGCGGCGTAGCGGGTGGATTGTCGCGCCATTGATCGACCAGCCGGCGGATTAGCGCCACCTGGCGCTGCGACGGGTCCATGGCGCCCAGGATTTGCAAGCGGCGTGGCCATTCGCGCACGGCGATTTCCAGAAAGCGCGCCGACAGCTGCCAGTGCTGGGCCCAAGTATCGAGGCTATACTGATCTTCGCCTTCGTTGTGGACCAGGCGGTCGAGCTTGTCCTCGGCATCAACCTCTTCGAGTGCCAGTGAGTCGAAGAAGCGCGCCAGACTGTCGGCCAGTTCCAGCGCCAGACGGCCGGAAATGTGGGAGATGCCGGTGTATTTTTCGGCGATCAGCCGCGCCAGTTCAAAGCGCCGTCGCACCGGCGAAAGGGCTGTCGGCAGATCGAGCCCCAAAGCGTCCAGATCGAACGGCGGCTCGCCTTCGTCGAGATCGCCGATCGCGCGAATCTGCGGCAAGAGCAACGGTTTGCCACGCGCCTGATGCGAAAAGGCGCGCGCCATGGCCCGGGCGCCACGCCGCGTCGGCATCAGGATCGTCGCCTGCTCCAGTCGGCCGTCCAGCGCCTGACAGAGGCCAAGTGCAAGGTCGTCGAGGAAACAGCGGCCGGAGGGGATTGTGAACCAGCGCGGTCCGGCCCGGCCGAAAATGTCGCTGGCCGGGTTCATCCCCGTTCCCAGGCCACCTTAAGGCGGGCGTCGGCTTCGTCGCGGGCGCCGGGGTCGCCGACGTGCATCCAGTCGCCGTCCATGACCGCGCCCTTCAGACGTCCTTCAGGCGCCAGGTTGCGCCACAGCTTCGACAGCGAAAAGGCCTGTTCAGCGACGTCATCGACTATACCGGGCCAGGTGATGTGTACGCCCATATAGACGTAGGGCGCGGACGGCGCATCGTTACGGAAGGTCAGGCAATGGGCGTGGTCCATAAAGAAATCACCCGCGCCATCAAAGCCCGTGGACCGGTTCATGTCGGCGAGCAAAAGCGCGGCGTCCATGCCGCCTTCGTTCCATAGCGCGGCCAGTTGCTTCAGCGCCTGACCATCTGTGTGCTCCTGCCAGACGCTGTCGGTATTGGCGATCCAGATGGGACCGTCGCCCAGCAACGGCCGGGCGTGTTTCAGCCCGCCGCCGGTTTCCAGCAGGGCGCCGCGCTCGTCCGAAATAACGATGTCGAGGTCGCTGCGCGTCTTCAGGTGTGCTTCCAGCTTGTCGGCGAAATAGTGGACGTTGACGACGAACCGCTTGACGCCCACTTCTGAAAGACGATCGAGCATATGGTCGATCAGCGTCTTGCCGTCGACTGTAACCAGGGCCTTGGGCCGGTCATCGGTCAGGGGCCGCATGCGGGTCCCCAGGCCTGCGGCCAGGACGAAAGCGGTTTCAGGGCCAAATTCAGAAACACTCATGCCGTCTTCAGTTTCTCGGAAAAGCCATAGCGCAGGAACCAGTCCTTGAGACCTTCCATGCTCGGCGCTTCGAGATTGCGGCCGAGGTGGCGCCACATGCGCGGCATGAAGGCTTCATAGCGCGGCTTGTGGTCGCGCACGATCAGGCGGGCGAAGATGCCGAGGATGCGCGCCTCATTGAGCGTCGCCAGAGCGGTATAGCCCTGCATGAAGGCGGGGACGTCGGTGTCGGGGCGCAGCGCGAAATAGTGGTCGAGCGCGACCCTTTCCAGCTCCGGCGAGACGTCACGGCGCGCGTCCTGAAGCAGGGAATGCAGATCCCACGACGGATGGCCGCGCAGGGCATCCTGGAAGTCGATCATGCCGACGCGCGCAGCACCCTTGCGTTCCGGCAGCCAAAGCAGGTTTTCAGCGTGATAGTCGCGGTGGATGAAGACCGTCGCGCCGGCTTCGGAGCGCTGACGCAACGGCGCCCACAGGGCTTCCCATTCTTCCAGAGCCTTGTCGCTCAGTGAGTGGCGCGTGTCGAAGCGCGGATACCATTCGACGAACAGGTCGGCGCCGGTCTTCAGCGCCAGGTCGTCATAGGTCAGCAATGGCCAACCGGATTCAAGAGGTTTATTGGCCAGCGTATCCGGCGGGGTCAGTTCATGCAGACGGGCAAGCGCTGCGATGGCCGACAGATAGAGGGGCGTCTCGTCCTGGCCCGAGGCGATCAGGCTGGCGAACAGATCGTCGCCCAAATCCTCGCTGATCAGCAGGCCGTTCGGCGCGTCGACCTCATAGATCTCCGGCGCGGACAAACCCTGGGCGCGCAGATAGTTCGACGCCGCAACAAAGGCTTCAATACGGCCGGCGGCCAGGCGCGCCATGGCGTTATAGCCCGAGGCGCGGCGCTCCGTTTCGTTCTGTGTCGGCAGGCAGGGCTGGCTTTCGAGCGCCGGCGCCTGATCCATCAGCATGAAGGTCTGCGCACCCTTTTTCAGGCGTTCGTAGCGGCGGGTCGAAGCGTCTCCGGGAAGGGGGTGGCGCTCGGCATCACCAAAGCCTGAAGCACTCAAAAATCGGCGCTTGGTCGCCTCTCTGTCATTCATTACGCTTGTTCTTCCCGGTAACGCCCGGCGGGGGTCAGTCTGGCGATACGGCCAGATATCAGTCCCTCCGGAAAATTGGTCTTATCGGGCAGTTCTAGGCAGATATCCAGCCGGTCGTCAAAGCCCAAATGTCCAAGGCGGTCGGGCCATTCGATCACAAGCACGGCATGGGAGAGCGCATCATCCAGACCCAGTTCGTAAGCCTCGTCGGGTGAGGTCAGGCGGTAGAGGTCGAGGTGGAGGACTTCGAAAGCCGGTGCGTCGTAGGACTGGATCAGGGTGAAGGTCGGCGACGGCACGTCCTGATCCGGGCTTGTCAGGGCACGGATCAATCCGCGCGCAAGGGATGATTTGCCCATACCGAGATCGCCGTGCAGGTAGAGGACGTCGGAGGCTTTTAGCTGCGTGGCGACCAAGGCACCGAGCTGCGTCGTGGCGGCTTCGTCCGGCAGCCACAGAGTTTGGGGCTGGGTGAGGTCAATCTTCGACAAGTCCGACGGCGTTTGCATTAAAGATACCCCACCACCGCATCGCCTTCGCTTTGCTCAGTTGTGCGGTCCCCCTCCCCATGCTTCGCACAGGGAGGAGAGAACGCGCTCTGTATCTCCTCCCTGTGCGAAGCATGGGGAGGGGGACCATCAAGCGAAGTGTAGATGGTGGTGGGGCCTCTTGAGATGTCGGACACAACTTCCATGATCAGGCCGTATACCGCCGGTCGGGGTCGAGACTCAATTCCCCTTCGACATAGGCCTTCAATCGCTCGGTCTCGACGCCATCGGGCGCGATAACCGGCCCCACCGTCAGATCGAACCTTTGCCCCGCCTTGTTCAGGAACTCATGGAACAGCGTAATATCGCGCAGTTCTTGGGAAAAGCGGTTGAACAGATGGAACCAGAAGGAATTCGGCCCCTTCAGATGCATCGGCACGATCGGCGCTGCGTATTTCTGCGCCATCGACACCGCCGTTGGCGCCCAGGCGGGATCGGCTAGCTCCCCTTCGGCATTGCGCCGCGCCAGCCGCCCGGCTGGAAACAAAACCACACAGCGCTCAGCCTCAAACGCGGCCTTTGCGGCCTGTAGCGTCACCCGCGTCTTCTCCCGTGTGCGTTTGGCCTCGACCCATTCGACCGGAATCAGACTTTCGGCAAAGCGCTGATTGACGCGCAAGGCGTCGGCATTGGCAAAGAAGATTGCGTCTGGCCGGCGCTGCATGACAGCGTCATAGACGGCGATGCCATCGGCAATGCCGGTAGGGTGATTGCACACCACCACGCACCGCCCGCTCGCCGGCAGACGATCGAGACCCGTCGTCGTCACTTTCAGATGCAGCAGTCTGGAAATATAGCGCAGGGCCTCGTCGCCGCTCACCGTGCCCACGGCATCGGCCATGCTGACCGCCCGCCTGTAGTCGAGAACGGCATAAAGCACGGGCTTAACCGCCGGCCAAAGGGCTGAGCCGACCAGCTTCGGCGCGCGCTCATGGATCAATTCTTCGACGATATGCAATTGCCGCCCAGCCATCTGTGAGTGCTGACGCGTTCGGGGCTTTTTGGCAAGGCTTTTCAATGCTAAGTAGCCGGTATGAGTGAACCCGATCCTCAGACCCAAAACGAAGACCGCCGTCGTCCAAAAGCTATCCTGCCCTACGCCGCCCTATGGGTGACATGCGTGGTGTGTGTGATTTTTGCATGTATGGCCATGCTAAATCAGGCCTGAGCCGTCAGGCATTGCGGAGGTGTGCGCGAAATTCCGTGATTTTTCCGCGCATTTGCGTTAACCATTCTGTGAGGGCTGTCAGGACCGCGGTTTAACGGGTCCGCAGAGCGGCTTTGCGTGCGTCGTCATCGCGTTTAGTAGTCAAAGCGTTCAGAGCCAAAACGAGGGATGGGGTAGTTTCATGAGCAGGAAAGTCCTGTTGTGGGCCATGGCGCTGGTGGTCATTATTCCGGCGCTGATCGGCACGGGATACTGGATCTGGTGGGACCAGTTCCAGCGTTATGCCCCGACGACGATTACGCGTAACCAGGCGGAAATCCAGGTCCTGCTCGATAAGGCCGGCTATGTCTCGCCGGGCAACGGTCCCCAAGCCATCTATGTCATCACGCACCGCAGTTGCGAGACCTGCCGCGCCTTCCAGGAACAGGAGTTCCCGAAATATGACGCCGCCGGTATCGACACGCGCGTCATCGTCTTCGCGCCGGCCGACGACCAGGGCCTGAAACGTTCGACCGCCGCCGAGCGTTCGACCATCGCCGAGCTGTGGCTGACGCGCAGTTGGCCGATCTACCAGGCCTGGTTCATGTCGAGCGACGCCAATTGGAAGGCCACGGGCCTGCCGATCGCCGACAATGATTTCGCCCGTTCGGCGGTTGTCGATGCCACACGCACCTATGTGTCGCAGATGTCGACCCTGCTGTCGGCCAACAATGTCCGCGTCGCCTACCCGCTGGTCATCTGGCGCGACCAGAACAACATGCTGAAGGTCTGCGCCTGCGGTAACGAGAAGGCCTATCACTTCATCCGCGAAGACCTGAGCGTACCGAACACCATTTCCGGCCGCGAAGGCCCGATGTTCAATATCCCGGAAAACGTCCTGTCGGCCTTCGGCTCTTCGTCGTCCAGCGCATCCAAGGCCGCGCCGGCGCCCGTCGTGGTGCCGCAGGCGGCTCCCAAAGCGGCACCTGCACCGGTCGCAAAGCCCGCTCCCGCAGCGGCGCCGGTTCCTGCGTCAGCCGCCGCCAAGCCGGCGGCCACAGCCGTGCAGGTCAAGAAGACCGAAACCACGACGACAACGCAGACGCGTTATCCGACGGACTTCGGCCCGGACAGCTAGATCGGTATGATTTTAAGTGGAAACATCATACCGATCTAAGTTTTTGTTTTGTCGCGATATTTAAGGCGAAAACCCCAAAGACGCTTCTTGGCACTTTTCGCCATATCGCTCTAAGTTTCAATCCTTCATTCAGGCAAACAAAAACCCCGCTGGATTGCTCCGGCGGGGTTCTTCTTACTCGATATCGAAGCGATTATGCTTCGGCGTCGGCATTGCCCGAAGAGGCGGCCGAGGCCATGGCGGCGCGCAGTTCGTCGCCCTTCGAGCCGCGCGTCGAGTTCATCGAACGCTCGACGATACGGGCCGACTTGCCGCGGCGGTCGCGCAGATAGTACAGCTTGGCGCGACGGACGACACCGCGGCGCTTGACTTCGATCGACTCGATCATCGGCGAGACGAGCGGGAACTTACGCTCAACGCCTTCGCCGAAGCTGATCTTGCGGACCGTGAAAGTTTCGTTGATGCCGGTGCCGGCGCGGGCGATGCAGACGCCTTCGAAGGCCTGGACGCGCTCGCGCTCGCCTTCCTTGATCTTGACGTTGACGCGCAGGGTGTCGCCCGGTTGGAATGCCGGAAGCGTCTTGCCAGCCTTCAGCTTGGCGACTTCTTCGGCTTCGATCTGCTGGAGCAGGTTCATGTTAAACTCCTAAATTATAGTTGTGCTACCGCTTCGCTGCTTGAGCACACTGTTGAGGCTTAAGTGCCTTTTGCCTGTGATTTGGAAAGATAAGCCGCCCAGAGATCCGGACGCCGCTCCTTCGTGGTTGCCTCTCTTTGTTCGTGCTTCCACTTGGCCATCTTCTTGTGATCGCCAGACAGAAGCACTTCGGGGATGTCGAGGCCTTCGAACGAACGGGGCCGCGTATATTGCGGCTGTTCGAGAAGTCCATCCTCGAAGCTTTCATTATCGAGACTGGCCGCCGCGCCGAGAACCCCCGGAATAAGCCGCAACGTCGCCTCGATCGTCACCATCGCCGCCGCTTCTCCGCCCGCAAGGACGGCGTCGCCGACGCTGATCTCCTCGAACCCGCGCGCGTCAAGCACACGCTGATCCACCCCTTCGAACCGGCCGCACAGGACGATCAGTCCGGGTGCGGTGGCCCATTCCTTGACTTTCGCCTGGGTCAGGGGCCGGCCCCGGGCGGACATGTACACCTTAGGGCGGTCAAAAATCTCAATCGAATCAAGCGCTTTAGCGATGACATCCGCCTTCAGCACCTGACCCGGCCCGCCGCCTGCGGGGGTGTCGTCAAGAAAGCCGCGCTTATCGCTCGAAAAGTTGCGAATGTCCAGAGTTTCCAAGGCCCAGAGGTTAGATTCTTTCCACGATGTGCCAATCAGCGAGACGCCGAGCGGGCCTGGAAAAGCCTCGGGGAACATGGTCAGGACGGTGACGGCGTAGGGCGTGGACATGGGCGTTCGTGGCTAAAGCAAGAATACCCCTCCGTCAGCCAGCAAGCTGGCTGCCACCTCCCCATCTTCGATAGGGAGGAGGAAGATGCTCTCCTCCCCATTGTATGGGGAGGGGGACCCCGAAGGGGTGGAGGGGTATAACTCTGGCGGCCTTAGCACACTCAGGCCTAAACGCAAATTAGCGCTTCAGTCGCAGGGTCAGTCCATAGGTCCGGGGCTGGCCCATAAAGGCGTCGAAGGTGCCCGCCTGGAACGGCGCCGAGAAGACGACCTGGTAGTAGTCGACATCGGTCAGGTTGCGGCCCCACAGGTCCAGCGCCCAGCGGCCGTCCGGCGCACCGAACGACACCTGGCCGTCATAGAGCGTGTAGGCCTTCTGGATCTTGATCGGGTTGAGGTCCGAGCCGGTATTGTAGTCACTGTTGTACTTGCCGTTCAGCGTGGCAGTCCACGCCAGACCGGCGACCTCGCCCGTATAGTCGATGCCATAGGCCGCCGACCATTCCGGCGCGAACGACGCCGTGCCGTTCGGCACCAGGGCCAGGCCCGGGATGGCTTCGGGGCCGAACTTCGCTTCGTTGTAGATGGCGCCGGCACGTAAGGACAGCGCTCCGACGTGATACTGGCTTTCCAGTTCCACACCCTTGGAGCGCAGATGCGGCACGGAATTGACGACGAAGTTGGTGCCGAGGAAGGTGTTGAGCTGGAAGTTACGGAAGTGGGTGTCGAAGGCCGCCACATCGAAGATCAGGCGGTTGCCTAAGAAGCGGCCCTTCGCGCCGATCTCATAGGACTGAGAGGTTTCGGCCTTGAAAGACGTATCGGTATCGACGCTCAGATCGGCCTTCTGTTCGCGGTCGAGGTTGAAGCCCGCGCCCTTCCAGCCCTGTGACAGCGAGGCATAGGCCATGACCGCCGGCGTCGCCTGCCACTTCAGGCGCAGCGAGCCGGTGCCGGCGTCTTCGCCATTGATCTGAGCCAGACGGTACGAGGTAAAGGCCGGATTGGCCCACGGCTGGCAGATCGTGCCCTTCGACGCGGTGGCCAGGCGACAGGCGATGCCGCCGTCAGTCGTCGTATAGCTGCTCGACAGCCGCTTGTTTTGACGGTTGAGACGCGCGCCGGCCTGGACCGACAGGGTGTTGCTCAGGTCCCATTCAGCGTGGCCGAAGACGGCGAAATTGCGCTCGGTCTGCTGATGGACGTCGCGCGCGCCTTGGCCTTGCACGAAGGATTGGCCGACCGGACGGCCGGTCAGGGTTGAGACGCGGTTGGCGTCGGCGCCGGCCGACAGCAGGAGGCCGATATAGGCTTCGTAGTCCGCGCCATAGAGGGTCTGGTCGCGACGGGTCAGCTCTTCCTGGTCGAGAAACACGCCCAGCATCCAGTCGACCGCGCCGTTCGTACCGTTCAGGCGAACTTCCTGCGAGATCGTGTCGAAGCGGTTGCCAAAGCTGCCATCCGGATCGCGGTAATAGATGTCAGCCGAAGAGAAGTCGGCGTCATAGCCATTGACGTGGTCCCAATGACGGATAGCAGTCACCGAGGTCAGCTGGATAGTGTCGGTGACCTTCAAATCGACCTGGGCGGACAGGCCGGCATCGGTGATTTCCTGATCGGTCGGGCGGTTCGACCAGGCGCGACGGGCATGGACATCGGCCGTCGCCGCCGTGCCGTCGTCAGTTGCCAGGCTGTCGACATAGGCGCGGGTGCCGCCGATGGCGACAGCTGTGCCAACGCAGCAGACTTCGTCGCGCTTGGTGTAGTCGGCGATCAGGCGGACGCGCATCGATCCGTTCGGCACATAGAGCAGTTGACCGCGCGCCGACCAGTAGTTCTGGTCGCCGTCATCGGTGCGCGTGCGCGGGCCTTCGCCGACCGAAACCTTGTACTGGCCGTCGCGCTGGCGCTTGACCAGACTCAGCGACCCGGCCCACTCTTCGCTTAGGGCGCCCGTGGCGTAGGCCGAGACACCGAACGCGCCCATATTGCCGGCAGTCAGGGCCAGCGAATGCGACGGCGTGAACGACGGCAGCTGCGACACG
Organism: Asticcacaulis solisilvae; assembly: GCF_017875235.1. Lineage (GTDB taxonomy): Bacteria > Pseudomonadota > Alphaproteobacteria > Caulobacterales > Caulobacteraceae > Asticcacaulis > Asticcacaulis solisilvae_A. Next base: position 185,154 of record NZ_JAGGMI010000006.1, read on the forward strand.
ACCTGGATGACGCCGGCCGAGGCGCCCTTGCCATAGACGTCCGACTGCGGGCCTTTGAGGATTTCGATGCGATCGATGGGGCCGAGGTCGCTCATGGCAGTCGCGGTGCGCACGCGGGTGACGCCGTCGATAACGACTCCGACCGACGATTCCAGGCCGGGATTGTCGCCGACAGTGCCCACGCCGCGCAAGCGCGCCGTCGTCTGGGCTTCGTTGGCCGTCGAGGTGATCAGCAGCGACGGCGTCAGCGTCTGGAGGTCTTTCAGGTCGTGGGCGTAAACCCTGTCCATCGCCTCACCGGTGACCACCGCCACCGACAGCGGCGTGCGGCTCAGACGTTCGGGCTTCTTCTGCGCCGTCACGATCACTTCGTCGGATGCTTCTTGCGCCAGGACTGGCGCCGCGAAGGAAACAAAACCCAAAAATCCACTCAGGGCCGATGCGGCCAACAGACGCGATGACAATGACATAAAGCTTTCCCGGTAACGACCCTTTGCGCGGGCCTTGCCGGGCGCGATAGTCCCTTTGGCGTGTTCGCGCAAGCGCTTATAACCGGTCATGCGAAGAAAATTGACCTTACGTAAACTTGACTAAGGTAAACACGAACCGCGTCTCGATCGTGCCTATGCGCATGGATTTTGACCTGCTATAGTTGCCGTTGCGTGTAAGGGCGCAACCGGTCCGCGGGCAGGGATTTTCCCACCTTCATTTACGTTTCTCACGAACAGCTTCCAGCCCTCTTTTCGCGGACATGCCGGGCATTACGGATAAGGCGTTCGTCATGAGCATGATCCCAAAACAGCTTTCGCAAACCGCAGACCTCAATCTCGAATTTTACAAGAAGCAGGCCAAGGCCCTGCTGAAACGCGCCCGCTCCGGTGACGCGGAGGCCAATGCGCGGTTACGCAAATTTGCCGATGGCGACACAGCCCTGCACGTCGCGCAATTGGCGGTCGCCCGCGAACAGGGCTTTGCCTCCTGGCCACGCTTCCAGGCCTTCATCATCGAATCCAGCCTGGACTTTCAAGGCCTGACCGACCGGTTCATCGACGCTGCCTTGTCGGACGAAGCGCGTGCGGCCGCCATGCTGGCCGACCATCCGGAGCTCGCCGAAGCCGGGCTCTACACGGCACTGGTCCTGGGCGACTGGGGGCGAGTAGCGGCGGCGCTGGAACTCGATCCGGACCTGGCTATGGCGCCGTCCGGTCCGAAGGCGTGCGAACCGCTCCTTTATGTCTGCTTCTCGCGCTTCGGCCGCAAGGGTGCGGAACGCGAGCAAAAGATCGCGCTGACGGCGCGGCTGCTGCTGACGCGCGACGCCGATCCGGACGCGGCCTTTACTGCCGATCATGGGCCGCTGTCCTGTCTTTATGGCGCCAGCGGTGTGCTCAACAATGCCGAGCTGACGCGTATCCTGCTCGAGGCCGGGGCCGATCCGAATGATGGCGAGTCGCTCTATCACGCCACCGAGCATCGCGACCTGGAATGCCTGAGCGTGCTGCTGGAATTCGGGGCCAGCGTTGACGGCCATGTCATCCGGCACATGCTCGACCGCGAGGACCCGGAAGGGCTGCGCCTGCTGCTGGAGGCCGGCGGCAACCCCAACGAAACCAATGCGGAGGGCGATACGGCGCTGCATTGGGCCGTCCGGCGCAACCGATCGTCAAATATCGTCAGCATGCTGATTAATTATGGTGCTGATCTCGATGCCGCGCGAGAAGATGGCCGCACAGCCTATGCCATGGCGATCGTCAGTGGCCAGACAGCTGTCGCGGACCTGTTAGCGGCGCGTGGAGCGGATACACGTCTCAGCGCCATCGACACGGTCATTGCCGGCGGCAGCGGTGAGGTGCCGATGGAAAGCGCGCATTCGCCCGCCAACGCCCGGCTGTTCACGCAATTGGCCGAGGCGGGTAATCTCAAGGCCGTCAAGGCAATGCTTGATGCCGGCGTGCCGGTGGAAAGCGCAGGCGACGGCGGCATCACGGCGCTGCACTATGCGTGCTGGCGCGGCGACGCCAACATGATGAAGCTGCTGATTTCCGAGGGTGCGCCACTGGAATCGCCGGACCGGATGTACAAGGCGACACCGGCGGGATTCCTGCATCATGGGTCAACCAACTACGGGCACGGCGACTATGCGCGCGGTGCGCGGTTGCTGATCAATGCCGGCTGTTCGATGGCCGGGTGCACTACACCGAGCGGCAATGCCGGGTTAGACGCAGTTCTGCGACAGAACGGGTTCATCTAAAGTCCCCTCTCCCCGCTTGCGGGGAGAGGGTAGGCGCCGGGCGGCGAGCCTGAGGGGCAAGCGGACAGAGCCGCACGCGCTGAAAGAGTTTCTGCCCCTCATCCGGTCCTGCGGACCACCTTCTCCCCGTTTTACGGGGAGAAGGAATACTACCGCACCTTCAGTCCTAGTTCGGCCAACAATTCCGCGGCCTGACCCCTCGAAATCGTCGCGCCCTTGAAACGCTTGGCATCGTCCAGTCGAACCCCACCGATATCCGTGCCGCGCAGGTCCGCACCTTCGAACCGCGCATTGTTCAACAGGGCGTCGCGCAATGAACAATCCTCAAACACGGCATTGCGGAAGTCGCAGCGCTGAAGATCGGCGTTGTGAAAATCGAGCGACTTCAGGTGCTGCTTGTTGAACGAAATATCATTCACACGCGCATCATTCAGGCGGCATTCCTCAAAACTGATATCCAGCGTTTTGGCCGTATTGAAGTTCGCACCGGTCAACTTGCAGCGCTTGAATTCGGACTGCGCCAGGGTCGCGCCGCGAAACAGCGCATTGTTGAAATCACAACCGATGAACTTTGCTTCATTCATGACCGCGCTGGTGAAGTCGGCTTGCGCACCCTTGCATTTGAGGAATTGCGCGTTTTCCAGCTTAGCGGAAACGAACTTTGTCTTCTTTAGAATGCAGTCTTCGAACACCCAGCCATTGAGGACAAGGTTCGACAGATCGACCTCTTCCAGTTCGCAGCCAGTCAGGGTGACGGGTTCGCCTTTAGCGGCCAGTTGCTGAATAGCCGCGCGGTCGAGGATTTTGTCGATGATGTCCATGCGTCCCGTTCTAGCGCCGTCGCGTTATGGGGTCGAGGGGTCCGAGACCCCTCGCCTGCTCCTGATAAATAAAAAGAGCAGTCCCTCACGAGGACCGCTCTTTTTATTTAATAGAAGAAGACGAAGGGGCCGCAGGCCCCTTCACCCCGATACACGACCGCGTTAGTCGCGACGACGACGGCGACGCGGGCGGTCGCCACGGTCCGGACGATCACCGCCTTCGGCCAGTTCCAGTTCGCCTTCATCGGCGTCCTCACCAGCGGCGGCGCGGGCGGCCTGACGCTCGGCGCGTTCGGCTTCCAGCTTCTCGGTCAGGTCCTCACCGGTTTCCTGATCGACAACCTTCATCGACAGCTTGGTCTTGCCGCGATCGTCGAGGCCGAGGAACTTCACCTTCACTTCGTCGCCTTCATTGAGGACGTCCGAAACCTTGGCGATCTTTTCCGGCTTGATCTGCGAGATATGGACCAGGCCGTCCTTGGCGCCGAAGAAGTTTACGAAGGCGCCGAAATCGACGATCTTCACGACCTTGCCCTTGTAGATGGCGCCGATTTCCGGCTCCGACGCAATCGACTTGATCCAGTCGCGCGCGGCGTCGATCTTCGACTGTTCCGAAGCGGCGATCTTGATCGTGCCGTCGTCCTGGATGTCGACCTTGGCGCCGGTCTTTTCGACGATTTCGCGGATGACCTTGCCGCCCGAACCGATGACTTCGCGAATCTTGTCGACCGCGATCTTGATCGTTTCGATCTTCGGGGCAAATTCACCCAGCTCTTCGCGGGCGCCCGAAATGGCCTTGTTCATTTCGCCCAGGATGTGCAGACGACCGTCCTTGGCCTGACGCAGCGCCTTGGTCATGATCTCCTCGGTGATGCCGGGGACCTTGATGTCCATCTGCAGCGAGGTGATGCCTTCCGACGTACCGGCAACCTTGAAGTCCATGTCGCCCAGGTGATCTTCGTCGCCCAGGATGTCCGACAGAACCGCATAGCCATCCTTTTCCAGGATCAGGCCCATGGCGATACCCGAAACCGGACGCTTCAGCGGCACGCCGGCGTCCATAAGGGCCAGCGAGCCACCGCAGACGGTCGCCATCGACGACGAACCGTTGGACTCGGTGATCTCCGAGACCAGACGGATGGTGTACGGGAAATCTTCCGTTGCCGGCAGCATCGGACGCAGGGCGCGCCAGGCCAGCTTGCCGTGGCCGATTTCGCGGCGGCCGGGCGAACCCATGCGGCCGGTTTCACCGACGGAGTACGGAGGGAAGTTGTAGTGCAGCAGGAACTTTTCCTTGTACGTGCCTTCCAGCGCGTCAATGAACTGTTCGTCGTCGCCGGTGCCGAGCGTGGCAACGACCAACCCTTGCGTTTCACCGCGGGTGAACAGGGCCGAACCGTGGGTGCGCGGCAGGACGCCGACTTCCGACACGATGGCGCGGACCTTGTCGACCGGGCGGCCGTCGACGCGCTTGCCATGGTCGATGATGTCGCGACGCAGGACTTCGGCTTCACATTCCTTGAAGGCGGCCGAGAACTTGTTGGCGTCGACGCCGTCCGGGTTCTCTTCGGTCTTCACAAGGGCGACAGCGGCCTTGGCCTTGGCGGCGCCGACGGCGTCGTGACGGGCGTGCTTGCCCTGGATGGTGTAGGCGTCGCGGATGTCCTGACCGACCAGGCCCTTGATCGCGTTGACGATGCCCGAGAAGTCTTCGGCTTCGAACTCGAACGGCTCCTTGGCGGCGTGCTCAGCCATTTCGATGATGGCGTCGATGACCGGCTGCATGCCGGCATGCGCGAACATCAGGGCGCCGAGCATCTTGTCTTCCGAAAGTTCCTTGGCTTCGGATTCGACCATCATCAGCGCGTCGGACGTACCGGCGACGACGAGATCCAGGTCCGATTCCTTCATCTGGTCGAGGGTCGGGTTGAGAACATACTCACCGTCGATCACGCCGACGCGGGCGCCGCCGATCGGGCCCATGAACGGCACGCCCGACAGGGTGAGCGCAGCCGAAGCGGCGACCATGGCGACGATATCCGGATCGTTTTCCATGTCGTGCGACAGGACGGTGGCGACGACCTGGACTTCGTTCTTGAAGCCCTTGACGAACAGCGGGCGGATCGGACGGTCGATCAGGCGCGAAACCAGGGTTTCCTTTTCCGAAGGACGGCCCTCGCGCTTGAAATAGCCCCCCGGGATCTTGCCGGCGGCAAACGTCTTTTCCTGATAGTTCACGGTCAGCGGGAAGAAGTCCTGGCCGGGCTTGGGCGCGCGGGCATAGACGACGGTCGCCAGCACGGTGGTTTCGCCATAGGTGGCGAGGACGGCAGAGTCCGCCTGGCGGGCAATACGGCCCGTTTCCAGGGTCAGCTTGCGTCCGGCCCAGTCGATGGATTTTCTTTTGATGTCAAACATTGCGTTTCTTTCGTACGTTTGCGCTACCGCTTCGCTGCTTTAGCGCATTAGACCCGCTTGGCCCCATGCCGTACGGGTCAGCTGTCATCGGGACAGCGATGAGAGGACCTATTTGTGATTCACGCTTCAGGTCCGTGTGATCAGCGAAACATCCGGTGCTTCGCGGGGTGTGTAAACCTCGCCGTTCGCGAGGGCAGTCCTGCTGTTTGCCGCACAGCTGCGGTAGGCGAAGATTTTTGCTTGTCGCATTTCCTAACGGCGAACCGCCAGAAACGTACTTTGGCACTTCGCCGGGAAATGCTTATAACAACAAGGGCTTGAGGTGTTGTCCCCAAGCCCCTGGTTTCAAACTTAGCGGCGGATACCGAGCGTTTGGATGATGGACTGATAACGATCGTTATCACGGCCCTTCAGGTAGTCGAGGAGACGACGGCGCTGCGAAACCATTTTCAGGAGGCCGCGGCGGCTGTGGTTGTCCTTCTTGTGTTCCTTGAAGTGCTCGGTCAGGTTGGCAATGCGCTCGCTGAGGATAGCGATCTGCACTTCCGGGCCGCCGGTGTCGCCTTCGGAACGGGCGTGGGTCTTGATGACTTCTGTCTTGCGATCAGCAGTAATCGACATCGGGTAACTCCTATGACTTAGGATTAAAGGTTCAAAATACGCGTCGGGAAGACTTTCCCGCCGCGCAATTCGCAAAGTGCGATGACCTGTCCGTCCACCACCGCCTGGACCGTGTCGGAGAACGCTTCAAAACCGGCCTCGCGGCGGGCTTCGAGGGCCTCGGTGACAGTCGCTAACTGACGGGGCAAAAGGGCAAGATCGCGGCCTTGCTTCAGCTTCTGGGCCTCGTCTTGCGTCACAGGCAGGGCCGGGATGTCGTCCAGCGCTGTCTCTACGCCAAGCAAAGCGTCAAAAGCGGCGCCTCTATGCACTAAATCGGTCAGCTTTTCCAGTGTTATTGCGTTCTTTGTTGCAAATGCGCCTACCGCCTCGCGCCGGAGCATCGAAACATGACCGCAAACGCCTAAGTCCGCGCACAGGTCGCGGGCGACGGAACGGACATAGGTGCCCTTGCCGCAGTGAAGCGTCAGGGTGGCGGTTTCAGTGTCGAAAGCGTCGAGCGTCAGGTCGAAGACTTCGATTTCCCGCGCCTTCAGTTCGACTTCAACACCTTGACGCGCCAGGTCATAGGCGCGCTTGCCATCGACCTTGATGGCCGAAAAGGCCGGCGGCACCTGTTCGATGACGCCGATATAGTTCGGCAGAATGGCCTCCAGGGCTTCGCGCGTCGGGCGGGCATCGGACTGCGCCGTTACCGCGCCTTCGGCATCATACGAATCCGTCGTTTTGCCAAAGGTGATGGTGAAGCTGTAGACCTTGTCGGCTTCCATCAGGTAGGGCACGGTCTTGGTCGCTTCGCCCAAGGCGATCGGCAGGATGCCGGTCGCCAAAGGGTCGAGCGTGCCGGCATGGCCCGCCTTTTGGGCCTGGAACAGCCAGCGGATCTTCGACACGGCAGCGGTCGAGGTCATCTCATAGGGTTTGTCGAGACAGACCCAGCCATGCACCGGGTCGCCTTTTTTCTTTCGGGCCATTCAGGGTGTCCGTCGTTGGAAAGAAAGAGGCCCCACCACCATCTTCGCTTTGCTCGATGGTCCCCCTTCCCATGCTTCGCACAGGGAGGAGAAACGGAGCACAATCACTCCTCCCTGTCGCGGAGCGATGGGGAGGGGGACCGCGGTGCGTTAGCATCGGGGTGATGGGGCCTCTTGCTTAATCTTCCTCATCCTCGTCATCATGCCGCAGATCACGCGCCACGTCCGGGCGCAGGAACAGGGCATCGATCCTTGCAGCCTCATTGAAGCTTTCGTCGTGCAGGAAGCGCAAGTCCGGCGTGAACTTCATGTCGATCCGGCGGCCCAGAATGCCGCGAAAGAACTTTGAGTGCGCGTTCAAGGCCGCGATCGCCGGGCCGATCTGGTCAGGTTTGATGCTGACCCCACCCAGGCCCGCACCCAGAGGCTCTACGAATACGGTGGCGTGGCGCAAGTCGGGCGAACAGCGCACCTCGGTCACGGTGATCGAGATGTTGTGCAGGGCCTCATCGTGGACTTCTTCTTCGCGCAGGATTTCCACCAGGGCATGACGCACCAGTTCACCGGCGCGCAGCTGGCGCTGGCTGGGGCCAAGTTCACCCGATGTGCGGCCATGCATCTTATCGCCGGCGCGCTTCTGGGACTTGTCGTTGTAAGAGTTACGTTTCATCCCGCTCATATAGGCTTTTCCGGCGATTTTTCTATCGCAAAATGCCGGTGTCGGGTTATGCATAGGAAAACATGACAAGCAACGCCTGTAAGGATGTACAGGAACGCTGCAGCAAAATGGGAGGGGGCCTTCATGGCTGCTCAAAAAATCGACTTCGTGCCGCGCATGGAAGGGCTGGATGCTCTGCGTGGCTTCGCGCTTTTCGGCCTGTTCATCGTGCATATGCCGGAGCTGTTCGAGCTCTACTGGGCGCACCCGGTCACCGACCCGGTCCAGCTCCTGTGGCACGATGCGGTCTTCACCGTCTTCGCCGGCAAGGCCTTCGCCCTGCTGGCCATGTGTTTCGGTGTGTCTTTCTTCATCATCATGGACCGCTCGGCGAACAAGGGTAAGGATTTCACTGGCCGCTTCGTTTGGCGGCTCGTGGTACTCGGCATTATCGGCCTGATCCACGGCCTGTGGTATCGCGGCGATATCCTGGAAGTGCTGGCGGTCATGGGACTGCTGCTCGTCCCCTTCTATCGCGTGAAGTCCAATGCCCTGATCCTGGCGCTGGGCGCGCTGTTCCTGCTCCAGCCCATCATGATTTTCCAGGCCGTCAGCGCGCTGAGCGGCGCGGCGTGGGCTAACCAGCCCTTCTACTACTGGGGCGGCAAGGTTCCCGAAGCCTACCTGACCGGCAAGAGCCTGATGGAAACCATCCGCATGAACTGGGTCGATGGCCATCCGTTCAAGTGGGCCTTCATGTATGAATCCGGCCGGCTCAGCCAGATCCTCGGCCTGTCGCTGATCGGCATGGTCCTGGGCCGTATCCGATTCTTCGGCGCGCCGGAAACCTTCGGCAGGACGCGCGTCATCGGCTTTGTCGTCGCGCTCGTTACCGCCCTGGGCCTTTGGCACACGAAGGACATGCTGACCAATTTAATGCCGGCTTCGGATACGCTCATCATGCCGCGCGCCCTGTGGGGATCGATGGTGTCGGGCTGGTTCGACCTCAGCGTCATGTTCAGCCTCTTCTTCGGCTTTACCGCGCTCTACTACAGCTTTGCGGGCAAGGCGCTGAACGTGCTGGCCCCGGCCGGCCGCATGACCCTCAGCCTGTATCTGCTGCAATCGCTGATCTTCGTGCCGGTCTTTTACAGCTTTGGCCTGGGGCTGCACGCAACCATGACGCAAAGCGAAGCCGTGCTGATCGGGCTGGGGGCTTTTGCGGCACAGGTCGTTTTCGCCCACCTGTGGTTCAAGGGCTTCGTCTACGGCCCTGTCGAATGGCTGTGGCGCGCCGCGACCTATCTGACGCTAAACGTGCCGTTTGTGAAGAAAAAGGGCTCAACCGCATGAGTGGTAATAAAACCTTCCGTCCGCGTATACTCTTCCGATGAGCCCCTCAGGCTCGCCGCCCCGCGCCTACCCTCTCCCCGCAAGCGGGGAGATGGGACTTAAGGCGATCAATTAAAAACGATCGTTTTTCCGCCATTGATGATCACGCGGCGCTCCGAATGCCACGTAACCGCACGCGCCAGCACGCGCGCTTCGATGTCCTGACCGATGGCGACGAGCTGTTCCGGCGTATGGCCATGGTGGACGCGCTGGACGTCCTGTTCGATGATCGGGCCTTCGTCGAGATCCGACGTCACATAGTGCGCCGTCGCGCCGATGATCTTCACGCCGCGCTGGTGCGCCTGATGGTACGGCTTGGCGCCCTTGAAGCTCGGCAGGAAGGAATGGTGGATGTTGATGCAGCGGCCTTCCAGCTTGCGCGCCAGGTCGTCCGACAGGATCTGCATGTAGCGCGCCAGCACGACGAGGTCGGCCTGATACTGGTCGATCAGGCCCAGGAACTGTGCCTCCTGCTCGGCCTTGTTGTCCTTATTCACCGGCAGGTGGACATAGGGCACGCCATTCCATTCGACGAAGGAGCGCATGTCTTCGTGGTTCGACATGACGCAGGCGATATCGACCGGCAACAGGCCCGAACGCCAGCGGTGCAGCAGTTCGTACAGGCAATGGCCGAACTTCGAGACCGCGATCAGCACCTTTGGCTTGCGCGACAGGTTGAAGATGTCCCAGTCCATGGCAAAGCGATGAGCGATCGGCTTGAAGCCATCGCGCAAGGTCGCCATCGGCGGCATCTTGGGACCCGCCTGGCGGAAGACGACACGGACATAGAAGATATCGCCCTGCGCATCGTTGAACTGGTTCGATTCGACGATCGAGATGTCGTTGTCGTTCAGATAGCCCGACACGGCCGCGACGATACCGCGCGTATCCGGGCACTTAATGATCAGGACGTGGTGCGAAGGGTCGAATTGGGTCGAGTCGAGCATAAGACGGGCCAGTCTGCAAACTGTGGGCCGTCGCCTATACCAGCAAAACTCTACCAAAGTCTAAGGTTTTAATCGCTGACTATTCCGTCGAGATAGTCGCGCAGACGCGCCTTCAGATGCGGGATCGCCTCAGGGTGATCGAGGAAGTCGGCAACCGCCATGACCTGCCAGTACTGACCTTCGTCACCGAAGCGGACATCGCCGAAACCATCGGGAAGCTGTGCGACAAAGAAGTAGAAGGGCAGGCCTTCGGGGTTGTGCCCCAGATAGCGCTTTTCCCAGACGATACGGCCGTGCGGGATACGGACGCCGAACTCTTCCTCGGTCTCGCGCAACGCGCATTCCAACGGCGTTTCATTGTCCTCGCGGCCGCCGCCTGGCAAATCCCACATGGCCGGAAATGGAATGTCCGGCTTGTCGTCGCGCAGATAGGCCAAGAGGGCATTGTCATGGATCACGGCGATCTTGGCGCCCCTGAAATCCTCGTCCGGTATCATTGCGTAGCCCTAAAAAGCATTCGGCCCGGGATAACCCGGGCCGAAAACTCTGCAAATTTTACAGCGTGCGTTTGATCTCTTCGACTGTGAAGCACTCGATAAAGTCGCCGGGCTTGAGGTCCTGGAAGCCATTGAACGCCATACCGCATTCCTGGCCCACAACCACCGAGTTGACCTCGTCCTTGAAGCGCTTGAGCGTCGATAGGACGCCCATTTCCTGGATGACGACGTTGTCGCGCAGGATACGGACGCGAGCGCCCTTTTCCACGCGGCCTTCGGTGACACGGCAGCCGGCGACCTTGCCGACCTTGGTGATGTCGAAGACTTCCAGCACTTCGGCATTGCCGAGGAAGGTTTCGCGCTGGATCGGCGCCAGCATGCCGGACAGCACGCCCTTGATGTCGTCGATCAGGTCATAGATGATCGCGTAGTAGCGGATTTCCACGCCTTCGCGTTCGGCCAGGTCACGCGCCTGCTTGGAGGCGCGGACGTTGAAGCCGATGATCGGCGAGTTGGAACCCTTGGCCAGCTGGACGTCGGACTCGGTGATGGCGCCGGCGCCCGAGTGAATGATCCGTGCACGGACCTCCTCGTTGCCGACCTTCTCCAGCGAGCCGATGATGGCTTCGGCCGAGCCTTGCACGTCCGCCTTGATGATGAGCTGAAGCTCCTTGACCTTCTTGTCGGCCAGCTTCGACATCATGTCGGTCAGCGATACAGCGCCCACGGGAGCCAGGGTCTTTTCGCGGCGGACGCGTTCGCGATAATCGGTAATTTCGCGGGCACGCGCCTCGTTTTCGACCACGGCGAAGGCGTCACCAGGGCTCGGGGCTTCGTCGAGGCCCAGGATTTCCACGGGTTCCGACGGACCGGCTTCCGGAAGCTGTTCGTTGCGCTCGTTGATCAGCGCGCGGACACGGCCGAAGCTGGAGCCAGCAACAACAATATCGCCGCGCTTCAGCGTACCGCGCTTGACCAGGACGGTCGCCACCGGACCACGGCCCTTGTCGAGCTTGGCTTCGATGACCACGCCTTCGGCGGTACGGTCCGGATTGGCGCGCAGGTCGAGGACTTCCGATTGGAGCAGGATGGCCTCGATCAGGCTGTCCAGGCCCTGGCCAGTCTTGGCCGAGACCTCGACGACCTGGGTTTCACCGCCCAGCGATTCCACGACGATTTCGTGCTGCAGAAGCTCATTGATGATGTTCTGCGGCTTGGCGCCGGGCTTGTCGATCTTGTTGACGGCGACGATGATCGGCGTCTTGGCGGCGCGGGCGTGGTTGATGGCTTCGACCGTCTGCGGCATGACGCCGTCATCGGCGGCCACGACCAGCACGACGATGTCGGTGACATTGGCGCCGCGGGCGCGCATGGCCGAGAAGGCGGCGTGGCCCGGCGTGTCGAGGAAGGTGACCTTTTCGCCCGACGGCACGCGGACCTGGTAGGCGCCGATGTGCTGGGTGATGCCACCCGCTTCGCCGGCCGCCGTGTCGGTCTTGCGCAGGGCGTCAAGCAGCGAGGTCTTGCCGTGGTCGACGTGACCCATGACGGCCACGACCGGCGGACGCGGCACGGTATCGCCTTCGTCGTCGGCGGCCGAGATAAAGCCTTCTTCGACGTCGGATTCCGACACGCGCTTGACGGTGTGGCCGAATTCCGAAGCCACCAGTTCGGCGGTGTCGGTATCGATCACGTCGTTGATCTTCAGCATCATGCCCTGCTTCATCAGCATCTTGATGATGTCGACGGCGCGGACGGCCATACGGTTGGACAGTTCCTGGACCGTGATGACGTCGGGGATGACAACTTCGCGCGAGACGCGGGCCTGTTCGACCTGGCTGCCCTTGCGCTTTTCACGTTCACGTTCACGCGCCCGGCGGACCGAGGCCAGCGAACGCATGCGGTCGGCGGCGCCCTCGTCGTCTCCGACCACGGCTTGCAGGGTTAGGCGGCCTTCGCGGCGCTTGGGTTCGCCACGCGTCTGCGACACAGCCTTGACCGGTGCGCCGGCCTTGCTGCGCGAGCCGGCGGGACCGCGGCCACCGCGATCGTCGTCGTCACGGGTCGTCTTGACGGGACCGGCCGTGCCACGGCTGGAACGGATACGATCAACCTCAGGGGTCGCCGGCGCATTGGCGGATACACCGCCACCACCCATACGGGGCGGGCGAGGGGAATTGGCGCTGTAACGGACGGTTTCGCTGCGCTCACCGCCTTCGCGGGGCGGACGCGGCGCATTGGGGTCGCGTGGCGTGTAGGGACGGTTCGGATCACGCGGCGGACGCGGTGCATTCGGATCGCGCGGTGTGTAAGGGCGGTTCGGATCACGCGGCGGACGGCTGTCGCTGCGGGGGCCGTCGCGATTGCCATCGCGGGGCGGATAGGACGGGCGGCCATCACTGCGTTGACCATCACGGGCGGGTTGACCGTCGCGCGGACGGAAATCCGAACGCTGGCCGTCGCGTTGACCCTCACGCTGTCCATCGCGGGGCGGATAGGACGGGCGACCCTCACTGCGTTGACCATCGCGCTGACCGTCACGCGCCTGGTAACCTTCGCGCGGGGCGCGCTGGTCATAACGCGGTGCACGTTCGTTGCGGAATTGCGGCGGGTTGTCGCGTTGCGGCGCCGCTTCACGCGCCTGAGGCACTGCCGGTGCGGCTTGAGGCGCCGGTTGCGGAGCCGCAGCCTGCGGCGCGGGCGCGGTTTCGACGACCGGCTTCGGCGCTTCGGCTACAGGCTCGGGGCGGGCAGCGGCTTGCGCGGCGGCGGCTTGCGCCGCGGCACGCGCGGCAGCGGCCTGGGCTTCAGCATCGCGGCGCTGCTGTTCAGCCAGGGCGGCCTGGATGGCGCGCTGGCGGGCATCCTGCTCTTCCTGGCGCAAGCCGCCGGGACCCGACGGACGCTGCTGTTGCGGCGCGGACGATTGCGGACGCGGCGCATTCGGCGCAGCCGGGGCGGGGCGGGCCAGATTGGTGTCGTGCGACGGGCGGGCGGGTGCGCCCGGAGCGCCCGCCGGCGGCGTGCCGATGCGGCGCTTGGTTTCGACCACCACCGTCTTCGACCGGCCGTGGCTGAAGCTCTGCTTCACGGTGCCCGTCGAAACATTGCCGCCCACGCGCGGCTTCAGAGTGAGCGGGGTGCGGCCCTCGCGGTTCTGGTCGTTGGTCTTGTCGTCTTTAGTGTCGCTCATGCGGCTTGCTTTACTTAACCCTTGCGAAGTCCGCCAGATGCGAACCTTCCGATTTGACAAATATTTCGTAGATTTTTCACTGGCCGGTCTTTTTTGCCGAACCTTGAAAATGTCTAAAGCTCGTGGACGCCGTCACCCGTCCGGTCCGCCAGGCCCCTCCCACGCAACGGGAACCAGGGGCTCAAATCCGGACAGCCGCTTCATCTCCGAGGACCAGCGTTCCATGCGCCGCCCCGGCAGGAGTGCAACGTGTATGGCATTTTCCAGCCCTAAAGCCAAACTCAAATCCGAGTTGTCGAAACAACCGCAGATTTTCGCCTTGCCTTGCGCCGCCCGATTGGCCGCCAGGATGCGGTTGCGGCCATCGGCCGAACCGTCCGTCGCCTCAACCAGCCAGGCGAGTTTGCCCGCCTTTACGTTGCCGAGAATTTTTTCATACCCGCTGATCAGGAGGCCTTCGCGGCGCGCCAGTCCCAGCAGGTCCAGGCAGCGGCGGCGCAGGAGGCCATGCACCTGATCGACCAGGCCGGGATCGGCCTTGACCTGACGCTTTGCCGCTTTCGAGAATATGTTCCTGCGGAGCGCGATTTCAAGACCCCCGCGTTCGGATCGGAGCCAGATTCCGCGCCCGGGCAGCTTATGCGACACGTCAGGCACAAGAATGCCGTCCGGCGAGACAACGAAACGGATCATGCTGCCCGTATCAAGGCTTTCACCGGACGCGACATCGCGCCGCTGGACCGGCAACCGGCCCGACGGCGTTTCACACAGGATGCCGGTCTCCGCTGTCTCTTCTTCAGTAAGAATTGGAGAAGCGGAGGTGGCGTCGGTTTCGGTTAGCGGCGCGGCCTCATTGTTCTGCTGTGGCGACATCAGCGCCCTCCTCAGCAAAATCGCCTTCGGCCGCTTCGTCTTCTTCAGCCGCCGGCGCGTCGATCCAACCCAGCGCGATGCGGGCGTTAAGGATCAGGTTTTCGGCATCCTGAACCGACAGGTTGAAGCTTTCGAGCGCACCCGGAATGCGGACGCGTTCGCCATCGCGCTGCTCGAAGCCGCCACGGACTTCGTCGGTGGCCAGATCCGCCACGTCCTCGACCGACTTGACGCCGGCTTCGCCCAAAGCCACGGCCCAGGCCAGAGTCACGCCCGGCAGGCTCAGGACATCGTCCTCGACGCCCAGCTCGCGGCGCTTGGCGTCCTGCTCGGCGGCTTCCTTTTCCAGGAAGTCGCGCGCACGGGCCTGCAGCTCCTGGGCGGTGTCTTCGTCGAAGCCTTCGATGGCGGCGATTTCGTTCTCGTCGACATAGGCCAGGTCCTCGACCGAGGTAAAGCCTTCGGTGACCAGCAGCTGGGCGATGACTTCATCGACGTCGAGTGCTTCCTGGAACAGGGCGGTGCGTTCGGCGAATTCCTTCTGGCGGCGCTCGGAGTCCTGCGCTTCGGTGATGATGTCGACCTGCCAGCCGGTCAGCTGCGAGGCCAGGCGGACGTTCTGGCCGCGGCGGCCGATGGCCAGCGACAGCTGTTCGTCCGGCACTACGACTTCGACGCGGTCTTCTTCTTCGTCAAGCACGACCTTCGACACTTCGGCCGGGGCCAGGGCGTTGACGATGAAGGTGGCTTCGTCCGGCGACCACTGGATGATGTCGATCTTTTCGCCCTGCATTTCGGCGACGACCGCCTGGACGCGCGAACCGCGCATACCGACGCAGGCCCCGACCGGGTCGATCGAGCTGTCGTTGGACAGGACGGCCATCTTGGCGCGCGACCCCGGGTCGCGGGCCACCGACTTGATTTCGATGACGCCGTCGTAGATTTCCGGCACTTCCTGCGCGAACAGCTTGGCCATGAAGCCGCCATGAGCGCGGCTCAGCATGATCTGCGGACCCTTGGTTTCGCGGCGGACATCGTAGATGTAGGCGCGGATGCGGTCGTTGACCTGGAAGGCTTCGCGCGGGATCGACTGATCGCGGCGCATGATGCCTTCGCCACGGCCGAGATCGACGATGACATTGCCATATTCGACACGGCGCACCGTGCCGTTGACGATTTCGCCGACGCGGTCCTTGAACTCGTCGTACTGGCGCTCGCGCTCGGCTTCGCGAACCTTGTGCGTCACGACCTGGCGGGCCATCTGCGTCTGGACGCGGCCCAGCTCGAACGGCGGCAGGGTCTCGACATATTCCTTGCCGACAAAGGCTTCCTTGTCGCCGCGCAGCGCTTCGGTCAGCGAGCGCTGGGCGTATTCGTTTTCGAGTTCTTCATCGTTCACGACGGTGACGTGACGCGTGATCGTCATTTCACCCGAACGGGCATCGATGTGGACGCGGATGTCGTGGTCGGCGCCGTAACGGTTGCGCGCGGCCTTCTGGATCGCTTCCTCGATGGAGGCGATGACCACGGTCTTGTCGATCGACTTTTCACGCGCGACGGCCTCTGCGATCTGCAGCAGTTCCTGGCGGTTGGCGCTAATCCCGGTGAAGCTCATCGGTGGGTGTCCTCTTCCTCTTCGTCGTCGTTTGCGGCGTCATCGTCTTCGAAGTCTTCATCATCATCGAAGGCGTCGTCGCCGAAATCCTCTTCGTCCTCGTCTTCCAGATCGCCTTGAGCGGCGCGCTTTTCCGCGCCCTTC
This sequence comes from Asticcacaulis solisilvae, assembly GCF_017875235.1. Taxonomy (GTDB): domain Bacteria; phylum Pseudomonadota; class Alphaproteobacteria; order Caulobacterales; family Caulobacteraceae; genus Asticcacaulis; species Asticcacaulis solisilvae_A. The sequence goes on from NZ_JAGGMI010000006.1 coordinate 201,558, forward strand.
TTCATCAGCTCATCGGTAAGAACCAGCTTGGCGTCGATGATCCAGGCAAAGGGGATCATCGCCGTGTCTTCGTCGCCTTCCAGATTGATCGCGACGTGATCGTCCTCGATGCCGGCCAGAACGCCGCGGAAGCGCTTGCGGCCTTCGGCCAGGCGGTCGAGTTCGAGGCGGGCCTCATAGCCCTCATAGGTCTCGAAGTCCTCGAGGCGGGTCAGCGGCCGGTCGATGCCGGGCGACGAGACTTCGAGGATATATTCACCCGAGATCGGATCGCTCTCGTCGATATAGGCCGAGATTGCGCGCGACAGGCGGGCACATTCATTGACATTGATATCGCCGTCGCGCTTGCGCTCGGCCATGATTTGCAGACGGCGTGCCCCACCCGGCTTGTTCGAACCCATCAGGCGAATACGCACGATGTTCAGCCCCAGCGTCTCGGCGATGGGGTCGAAAATCTCGATCAGCTTGCGGTCTTCAGTGGTCTTGGCGCGCACGGTAGAGGTCTGTTCAGGTAACAAAAAAGCGGCGGTCCCGTCCGGGCCGCCGCCGAAGCCTTTCGGCAATCGGACGATGTGAGGCCTATATAGGCCTATCCTGTCGGAATGCCAAGCCTAATCTGACAGGGTCAGTTTTGGGAAGTCGCGGCATCCGCCTCCGGCTGGGCCGTCTCTGCCGCCACCGGCGCGGATTCTTCCGGAGCAAGATAATAGGTGGGCTCTCCGCCAAAGGCTTCGACATAGGGCTCGGCGATCGTCACCGGATAGAGCCGGCCGGAATACATCATCAGGATCAGGTAAGTGACATAGGCGCCGATGCCGACCGCCACGACCAGGCACGCCCAGGCCAGGCGAATATTGCTCTTTTTGAAGATGTCGTAGCAGATGCAGCCGATATGGGTGAAGATTGCCATGATCGCCAGGCCGTAATAGGGCAGGAAGAAATAGACCCACGGCTTGGTCAGGGTAACGGCGGCAAAGTCGAAATTGGTGTCGAGATTGAACACCAGCCGCCCCATGAACACACCGCCGACATGGACGACGATGAAAAAGGCCATGTAGGCGCCGGACGCCGCCTGAAGCTGGTGGATGAAGTCCTTCTTCCTGGCCCAGATTTCCCGCGCCAGGGCGATGCCGGTGATGATCTGGATGACGAAGGCCATCAAGAGGACCAGCTCGACGATCGGATGGCGATAGACCAGGCGCGCCGCTTCCAGGAACTGCTGATGCGCGCCCTGCCCTTGCAGGCCAACCAGATGGTTGGCGAAATGCAGGCAGATAAAGGCGAAGATAAATCCCGCCGAAACCTTGTGCAGCCGCTCCATCACCCACTCCCCCGAAAGCCAATGGTTAACATGTCTTAATTTGACCGCCTTGGCTAGCTCCCTGTCAACGCTGGCGGCGGACGAAGTCTAGAAATACCGGTTTGCAGTCGCCCAGCCCCTTGGTCTCATAGCGCGTCGTCAAGTGATCCTCGGGCGGGATGGTCCAGTCTGCCTGGCTCTGCGCCGGCCAGTCAAAATCCGGACTGGCCAAAAAGCGCTCCAGCGTCCAGTCGGCGTAACCTGCCCAGTCGGTGGCGAAGCGCAAACGTCCGCCATCCTTCAGAAGACGCGCGAAGGCAGCGATGGTTTCCGGCTGGATCAGACGGCGCTTGTTGTGGCGCGCCTTGTGCCACGGATCGGGAAACAGGATGAAGATGCGGTCGAGGCTGGCGTCGGGCAGCTTGTCCAGCAGGGGACGTGCGTCATCGCTCAGAATACGGACATTTTCCAGCCCCTGCTCCTCGATATGGCGCAGCGCCGAGCCGACGCCGTTGAGAAACGGCTCGCAACCGATCAGCGTCACGCCAGGATTGCGCGCCGCCTGGCCGGCCAGATGCTCGCCGCCGCCAAAGCCGATTTCCAGCCACAGCGCGTCGGCCTTGAGAATGTCGGGCAGGCTGTCACCGGTTACGGCGATCCGCGGCATAAGCGTGTCGAATAGTCCGGCCTGGCGCGGCTTCAGGGTGCGCGCCTTGATGCGGCCAAACGAGCGCAGCGGAGCATTCAAAAAGGGATTGTCTTCGGTCATGCGGCGCTCTTAGATCGCATTCCGCCACGTGTGAAGCTGTTTTGTTCAGTATAGCGGACACGACGACAGGTCCCGCGCAGTGCGCGGGACCTGTACGATAAACCTCAGAGGCAGGTCAGTTTTCGTCGTCTTCCGCCAGGGCGCGAACCAGCTCAAGGACACGGCGGCGCAGTTTAGCGGATTTGATGCGGGGAAAGGCTTCCGCCAGTTCGATGCCTTCCGTGGTCATCAGGAAGCCATGGACAAATTGCTCCGATTCGGATTCGGAAAAGCCCTCGACGGCTTCCGTCTGGCCATAACCTTCAAAGAAATAGGCGACGGGCGCCTTCAGCGCGCGACCGATTTCATAGAGCTTCGAGGCGCTGATACGGTTGGAGCCACGCTCGTATTTCTGAACCTGCTGAAAGGTGAGATCGATGGTTTCAGCAAGACCTTCCTGACTCATTCCCAGAAATTTACGTCTCATCCTGACCCGGGCGCCAACATGCAAATCTACAGGGTTTGGGCCACGGTCCGTCTTTGAATTATCGTCCAACTTTGCCTCTACTTTTTTTTCATTGTTAGTTAATGCGCCAGCAAATCAACGTCGTATGTTCTGAAAATCCAACAGAACACAGTCTGTGAAATCGTTTGCGCAAGTACGCTCACTCACAACGACCAAAAAACACCCCGCTTCGGTCCTTCTTGATCATGCATATAAAAGTATCAAATGTAAAAACAAATAAGGGGAAAAGATACAACAAAATGAACACAAGCATACGCAGGGTTGAATACGGCGTTTGCTTTACTCTTTGGGGAATAATCGAATCCATATAGCCGCGCTCGCCTGTTGCGAGTCTGTATCCCTCGACTACCCTGCCAAGGGGATCAACCAGAACGGATATTCCCGTTGGAGTTGATCTTATCATAGGGAGACCTTCTTCTATTGCACGATAACTGGCAAGATTAAGATGCTGTTGCGGGCCCGTTGTCGGACCAAACCATGCATCATTAGAAATGTTGACAATCCAGTGCGGTCGATACGGATCATTATCACCAGAATAGGTGGTCATATCCAGACTGGGGAATATGCCCTCATAACAGATGAGCGGCAGAAAGCGTGGTATGGAAGCGAACTGCACAGGTCTTGTACGTTTGCCGGGCGTAAAACTGTCGTCGAAGTGCGTAAGGGCGCTAAATCCCAGCGCGTTCAGCACGGGGGCGACGGGCGTGAACTCGCCGAACGGCACAAGCTTGAATTTGTCGTACGCGCCTTCAATGATCGTCGTGTCGCCCGATTGACGCAGCACCAGCATGGAATTTCGCCACAGCCAACGACTATCAGGCTGAGCCTCCTGGCGTGTCACGCCGATGATCAGCGACTGATTCTCGCGAAGCATGGTCGACAGAACCGGCGCCGTCCACGAATCCGAAGCGAACAGGTCATTGGCCGTCGAAGGCAGAGCGCCTTCAGGCCAGATAACGACCTGCGGAGCTTGCGCGTCCGGTCGCAAAGGCGCGTCGACCAGGTCCGAAGGCGTTGCGGCCGGCCATTTGACCACGCCTCCGCCCGGCTTCGACGGCGCCTTCGTCATCGCAACATAGTCGGTGAATATCTCGTCGAATGCCCCTCGCGTCCACTTCGCCCGCTGGCTTACGGCCGGTTGCACCACTCGCACCACCAGTTCCGAAGATTGAATCCGGGTCGTCATGAGACGCATCTCACCTGCCGCAAAACATGTGACCCAAAGGCCGGCGCCGAACAGGACCGGCCACCAGCCTTTGAGGCCCTTTTTCGGTTGTACGACCGCCACGGCGGAAAAGATGAGGACGGTGATAAAACTTAACCCGTAGACACCGACATAGGCGGCCATCTGCGACATGGCGCTGCCGGCCTTCCAGGTCGAACCTGCGGGATTCCAAGGAAAGCCGGACAGGATGGTGCCGCGCAGGACTTCGAACAGGCAGAACAGGCCGGTGAACAGCAGATAGCGGTGCGCGCCTTCAGAGCGAAACTGCCGGTAAAGCAGTGCGAAAGCCCCCCAGAACAGCCCTATGCCGGATGGCAGGAGCGTCGCGGCGAACGGCGCCATCCAGCCATAGGTGGCGGCATCGACGAGGAAGGCCTCGGCTACCCAGAAGCAGCTGACCAGAAAATAGCAAAATCCAGCCAGCCAGCCGGCGAAGAAGACATCGCGGCGCGGGCGCGCTCCGAAATCCTGCTCCAGGGCGAACAGCAGAAGCGCGTAACCCAAAAGTCCCGGCAGGACGCCGAACGGGGGCTGGGCCAGGGCGATCAGGATACCCGAGGCGGCGGCCAGGATACGGGGTCTTTGGCGCAGACGATCGATTTCGCCCCTGAGACGGGCGGCCGTGGGACCGTCAAGCCAGGCGCGCGCGCGGTCAATCATCCGCGGGTTGAAGGTCTTCCGCCGCCGCCGTGCGTTTGTGCAGGCGCAGCTTCTTGATGCGGCGCGCGTCGGCGTCGACAACTTCGATGTCGTAGCCGGCCTCGGGATACGGAACCACCTCGCCGCGTTGCGGAACCCTTCCCGCCAGCATGGTCACCAGACCCGCCAGCGTATCCACCTCCTCTTCGGAATCCGCCGGCACTAGGTCGAGGCCGAGCCTGTCCTCAAGCGCGCTCAGTTCGACGCGGCCGTCGGCCTCGATCTGCCCACCCGGCAGGTTGCGGATATCCTCTTCCGAGGCTTCGTCGTATTCATCATCGATATCGCCGACCACGGCCTCGACCAGGTCCTCCATGGTCACCAGACCGTCCGTGCCGCCGAACTCGTCGATGACCAGCGCCATATGCGTGCGCTGGGCCTTCATGCGCAGCAACAGCTCGGCGGCCGTCATGGACGATGGCACGTACAGGACTTCGCGGCGCAGGCGGTGCAGGACGGGCTCGGCCCAATTCGGCGCCGCCCGCCCAGGTTCCGGCGCCAACAATTTCAGCACGTCCTTGATGTGCAGGACACCGACCGGATCATCGAGCGTCTCACGATAGATGGGCAGGCGCGAATGTTCGCTTTCGACGCACAGGCTGACGACATCGGCGAGCGTCGCGGACAGGTCGACCGAGATGATGTCGACGCGCGGGGTCATCACGTCGGCGACCGTCAGGGTCTGGAATTCGCGGGCGTGCGTGATCAGGTCGCTGGTCGCCGCCGTGTCTTCCACCACCGCGCCGGACGCATCCAGCCGCTCGGCAGGTTTCTTGCCGAAGCCGAACAGGGACAACAGGTTGAAACCGCCCGTCTGTCGATCGCTATCAGCCATTGGCGTGATCCTGAGCATAAGGATCAGGCACGCCCAATCCCGCCAGGATGTCGCGCTCAAGCGCTTCCATCGTCTCGGCCTCGGCGTCGTTCATGTGGTCGAAGCCGAGCAGGTGCAGGGCGCCATGGACCGCCAGATGCATGACGTGATCTTTCAGCGGCTTGCCCTGCTCTTTCGCTTCGCGCACGCAGGTTTCGTAGCCGAGCGCCATGTCGCCCAGGTGCTCCAGCACACCCTTGACGCGCATCGACTTGGGCGCCGGGAAGCTCAGGACATTGGTCGCCTTGTCCTTGTTGCGGTATTCGGCGTTCAACTGCTTCATCTCGCCGTCGTCGCACAGAAGGACGACGATATCGGCCTGTTCTTTGAACTTGGCGGCTTTCAGGGCGGCAGCGATGCCTGTTTCAACGATCTCGCTGACCTCCGGCAGGGTGTCCAACCAGCGGTCGTCCTCGATCTCGATATCTATAAGCGGCTCCATCAGCCGGCGGCTCCGAAAGCGTTCTTGTGTTCGTTATCATAGGCGCGAACAATGCGCGCGACCAGTTCGTGACGCACGATATCTTCGGCCGTCAGTTCGGCAACGCCGACGCCCTTGAGCGTGCCCAGAAGCCCCATGGCGTGTGTCAGACCGGAATCGTTGCGGTTGGGCAGGTCGATCTGCGACGGATCGCCGGTGACGACCATCTTGGAACCTTCGCCGAGACGGGTCAGGATCATCTTCATCTGCATGCGCGTCGTATTCTGCGCCTCGTCGATGATGACATAGGCGTAGGACAGGGTGCGGCCGCGCATATAGGCCAGGGGCGCGACCTCGATCTCCTTGGTCTCGCGCTTCTTGGCCAGGGTCTGGGCGCCGAGAATATCGTCAAGCGCCCCCCAGATTGGCGTGAGGTAAGGATCGATCTTTTCGTTGAGATCGCCGGGCAGGAAACCGAGGCGCTCACCGGCTTCAACAGCCGGACGGGTGATGATCAGCTTGTCGACACGGCCCTTCAGCAGCAGCGCCACGCCATGCGCCACGGCCAGGAAGGTCTTACCCGAACCCGCAGGCCCAAGGGCAAAGACCAGGTCCTTGTCGGCCAGCTCTTTCAGATAGGCGGACTGGCCGGCGGTCTTGGCGGCGATGGCGCCGCGGCGGCCCATGACGACCGTGCCGCGGGAATCGTTCTGCGGCGACGGTTGGGTATCGCCTTCGCTCGCCTGCGGCTGTTCGATCAGCTGGCGGACATCGACCTCGGTGATGTCGACGCCCTGGTCGTACAGTTCGGCAAGTGCCACGATCACCGACTTCGCCTTCAGGCGCGCACGCGGATCGCCCGAGACGATCAGGCCGCCGCCGGGCATTTCGACCAGAACCTTGAACGCCCCTTCGACCATGGCGAGGTAGCGTTCGCTGGGTCCGACAATGGCCAGGACGCAGGCATCGGACAGGGCGATGAAATCTTCTTTGGTTATAGCCATCAAGCGATCGCGGGCATCTCAAGCGCGCCCTGAAGAGAGTTGTTGCCGAGCGCCACGATCTTTACCGGCACGATCTGGCCCATGAGGTGGTCCGCGTCTTCGACATAGACCGATTGCAAATATGGGGAGCGACCGATCGCCTGGCGACCGTAGCGGCCCTTTTTTTCGAACAGGATGGGCAGGGTCTGGCCGACCAGGTTTTCCTTGAAAGCCTGCTGCTGTTCGATGATCAGCGCGTTGAGACGCTGCAGGCGTTCGTCCGCGACGTGCGCTTCGACCTGGTTCGGCATGGAGGCCGCCGGCGTGCCGGGGCGCGGCGAATACTTGAACGAGAACGCCGAGGCGTGGCCGACCTGATGGACGAGGTCGAGGGTGTCTTCGAAGTCCTTGTCAGTTTCGCCCGGGAAGCCGACGATAAAGTCACCCGAAAGCGCCAGGTCCGGACGAGCGTCCTTGATACGGGCGATCAGGTCGATATAGGACTGGCGGCCATGCTTCCGGTTCATGGCGCGCAGGATCTTGTCCGAGCCCGACTGTACCGGCAGGTGCAGATAGGGCATCAGGGCGGAGAGGTCGCGGTGCGCGTTGATCAGGTCATCGCCCATGTCGTTGGGGTGCGAGGTCGTATAGCGCAGGCGGTCAAGACCCGGAATTTCGGCCAGGGCGTACATCAGCTTGGCCAGGGTCGAGCCTGAGCCATTATATGCGTTGACGTTCTGGCCCAGCAGGGTGATTTCGCGCACGCCTTTGGCCGCCAGGGCGCGGGCTTCGTCGAGGATCGACTCGACCGGGCGCGACCACTCGGCGCCGCGCGTATAGGGGACGACGCAGAAGGTGCAGAACTTGTCGCAGCCTTCCTGAACGGTGAGGAAGGCGGTCGGGCCGGTGACTTCACGATCGGCTGTCAAGGCGTCGAACTTAGCGTCGGGTGCAAAATCCGCGGCCAGGCGTTCGCCCTTGGTGCGGTGGGTGCGCGCGATCAGTTCCGGCAGCTGGTGGTAGGCTTGCGGCCCGATAACCAGATCGACGGCCGGTGCGCGGTTCATGATTTCCTGGCCCTCGGCCTGGGCGACGCAGCCAGCGATGGCGATTGTCATGCGGCCTTCGCCCCGCGCTTCCTTTTCTTCGCGCAGTTCCTTCAGGCGGCCGATTTCGGAATAGACCTTTTCGGAAGCCTTTTCGCGGATATGGCAGGTGTTGAGGAGGACCAGGTCGGCGCCATCCGGCGTGTCAGAAACCTCATAGCCTAACGGGCGCAGGATATCGGTCATGCGCTCGCTGTCGTAGACATTCATTTGACAGCCGTAGGTTTTGATGTGGAGTTTCTTGGACGGACGGACGTGTTGGTTCATCGGGGGGTTATGAGCGTTTGCGGGACAAAATTCAAGATATGCAGGGGACACGGTCCCCTGCACCCCGAAACTTATTCGAGAGAATAGCTTAAAGCCGGGCCTTATAGGGGCCCGGCTTTAAGCTATTCTATTGGACAACTTCCGGGGTGCAGGGGCCAAAGAACGCATCTCTCGACCCCTGCAAGCCTTCATTTTTCTTCCCCAATCGGCACGGCATAAAGCTCCAGCTTATGCCCGACCAGCTTGTAGCCCAGCTTCTCGGCCAGGGCCTCTTTCATCTTCTCGATCTCGGCGTCAAAGAACTCGATGACTTCGCCGGTCTTGATATTGATCAGGTGGTCGTGGTGGTCGTTACCGGCTTCTTCATAGCGCGAACGGCCGTCACCAAAGTCGTGACGCTCAACAACGCCGGCTTCTTCGAACAGGCGCACCGTCCGATAGACGGTCGCCAGCGAGATATGCGGGTCAACGGCGTGGGCGCGGTGATACAGCTCCTCGACGTCCGGATGATCCTCGGCGGTCGACAGAACGCGCGCGACCACGCGGCGCTGATCCGTCATACGCATGCCTTTTTCAATGCACTGTTTTTCAATCCGGTCCATAGCTGAGACCTCCGTATCCTTCGCGAAGCACCCCACATGTAAGGCCCGCGTCAAATCAGCGCAAGCCTTAGTATATGCCCGTCCACCGGAGGGCCCTGATTGCGACTGTAATAGGCCTTGCGCAAGCCCGCACGCTCGAAACCACAAGCCTTGTAGAGCGCCAAGGCCGCTGTGTTATCAATCGCGACTTCGAGAAACAGACTCTCATGGCCCTCGGCACGCAGCTCGGCAATGACGCCTTCGAGAAGCCGGCGGCCGTACCCCCTGCCCTGCGCATCCGGATCGGTGGCAAGCGTCAGTATTTCGGCTTCGCCCGCCACCACCGTGATCAGGACAAAGCTGACCACCCGTCGATCGTCGTCAAGGATATAAAGCCGATGATGCGGTTTTGCGGCGAGATCGGCGAAGACTCCGGCGCTCCAGGGACGCTCAAAGCAGCGGGCATGGATATCCGCGACCTCCGCCGGTGGCTGATCGCGCCGGTGTATCATGCCTGCAGCGAGATAATGCCGCGCGTAGAGGCAATCGCATCAGCGTCGCGCATATAAAGCGGCGTCAGGTCGTCGTGACCACCGGCCACCGTCAGGGCCGCCAGGGCTTCGAGCGTGGGGTAAGCCTGCGCGAACACTTCGCCGCTGAGCAGATGTGCGCCCGGGCCGGTCAAAATGCCACCCACCGTTTCGCCGGATTGAACAGCGCGCGGCTGTCCCTGTTCCTTAGTGGAAAATTCCTGGATATAGATCTGGCCGCGGCCGCCATCGATCACCGCCACACGGTCCTTACCAAGCAGCTCCGGATGATGACCGAGCGCCTCAAGCGTGCCGATGCCCTGAAGCGGCAGGTTCAAACCGACCGCCAATCCCTTGGCGAAAGACAAACCGACACGCAAACCGGTAAACGACCCCGGCCCAAGCGTCACACCAATGTGGGTAAGATCGCGCGGACGAACGCCGCCCTCATCAAAGGCGCGCGCCGCCATGGGTCCAAGCGCTTCCTGATGGCCGCGCTGCATGGGCTCGGACACGGCAAACACGCTAGCGCCGTCGCGGAACAGCCCCACCGAACAGGCGTTCAGCGAGGTATCGATCACCAGGGTCAGGCTCAGAGGACGGCCTCGATCTGCTTAACTTCGGGGACATAATGCTTCATCAGGCTTTCAACGCCCTGACGCAGCGTGGCCGAAGACGACGGACAGCCAGCACAGGCGCCGCGCATGTGCAGGTAAAGTGTGCCGCTTTCCATGTCGAAACTGTCGAACTCGATATCGCCGCCATCCTGCGCCACGGCCGGGCGGACACGCGTGTCGAGCAGGTCCTTGATCTCGGCGACGATCTGGCCCAGCTCGCCTTCGTAGACGATTTCGGTCTTCGCCTCGATCTCGTTCAGAATCGGCTTGCCCGAAGAATAGAAGTCCATGATGGCGGCCAGGATAGGCGGTTTCAATTCCGCCCAGATCTTCGACGAGTCCGGATCGCGGCGAACCGTCAAAAAGTCGCTGCCGAAGAAGAGCGCCGACACGCCGTCGATGGCAAACAGCGCCTCAGCCAAGGGCGAGGCTGTGCCCTCGTCTTTCGACGCGAACTGTTTCGTGCCCGTCTCCAGCACGGTCTTGCCGGGCAGGAACTTGATAACATCAGGATTGGGCGTGGCTTCGGTCTGGATAAACATGGGCTGTAAATGGGCGCAGACGCGCAAGTTGGCAATAGCTTTGTTGTACGGACGGAATAAGCATCTTTTCCTTCCCCGTTCACGGGGAAGGTGTCATCGAGCCTTGGCGATGATGACGGAAGGGGGAGTGTAGATGCAACAAACACTGGTGTTTGGAACTCTGTCAACACCCCCCTTCCGTCTTTTGCGTGCTTAACGCACGCAAAATCCACCTTCCCCGTGAACGGGGAAGGAAAATGAATACCTGATTCACAGCTATCTCAGAGCTTCGCCACCCACTCCCTCAACACGGCATTGACGATGGTCAGCTTGGCGAAGCTCCAGCCGCCGGTCGTCATGTCCTGCATCATCTGGCGCAAGGGCTCGACCAGCGCACCGTTCTCCGCTTCCCAGTTTTCAGCTATGGCCAGCGGGCTTTCGGCGGTGGTCATCCGCGCCATCATGGCATTGACCACAGCCTTCTGCTCGGCGCGCACATCCTCGATCAGGCGGCGCGTCGCCATGCGATCCCACGGATCGGCGCTGGACATCTGGCCGGCGGCTTCGGCCAGCTTCTCGAAGCCGAAGCGCTCGCCGGTCAGGAACCACAGCTCGGCCGTCTTGATCAGGTCCTTCTTGTGGCCGGTCGCCAGTTCGATGATTTCCGGCGCGCGGCGCATGAAGGCCAGGCGGGCGATCCGGCGCGCCAGTTCCTCAGGGGCGCCAAGGCCGGTCAGGGCCGTCACGCGCGCTTCGATATTGCCGCGTGTCGTGTCATTCAGCAGGGCCGGATCGAGACCGGTCAGGACCTGGACGCCTTCGGCATAGGGCGCCATCATAGTCTTCAGGTCATGCGGCACTTGGGCGAACCGTCGCGATGTCCAGTAGGTCTGGCGGCGCAGGAAACGCGCCAATTCCTGATATAGGGCCGTCTGAGCCACGGCCGGCGCGTGGTTGTCCAGCGCGTCGATTTCACGCCATAGGCCGCTGACGTCATAAAGACGCCGTGTCGCCTCGAACGCCAAAACCAGCGCACCCGTATCGACGCCGGCGCCGCGCGTTACGCGTTCGGCGAAGCTGGGGCCCGCCATATTGACGATGCGGTTAGCCAGGACCGTCGAGACGATTTCACGATAGAGGCGGTGCTTGCGGATGGCGTCTCTCTGACCATGCAGGGCTTCGGGAAAGTAGTCGACGGCGACATCGAACAGGCCGTCATCATCAGGCGCCGTGCTGGCGACGATATCGTCGAACAGGACGATCTTGCCGTAAGCCGTAGTAACCGCCAGTTCCGGCCGGTAAAGGCCCTTGCCTTCGGTCTTCCGGGCTTCCATGGCAGCATTGGACGGCAGGCCCTCGACCTTGCGGTTCAGCTTGCCAGCCTTTTCCAGCGTCGTCATGAAGGCTTGGGCCGTGGCATTGTCTTCCGGCGCCGTGGCTTCCTGCAGCGACAGGGCCAGGGTCTGGTCGTAATTGTGGCGCAGGACGTGATGCGCCACGTCATCCGTCATTTCAGCCAGCAGTGTGTCGCGGGCCTCGCGCGTCATCTGGCCGGCGGCAACCAACCGGCCCAGCAGGATCTTGATATTGACCTCGTGGTCGGAGCAGTCGACGCCGGCGGAGTTGTCGATGGCGTCGGTGTTCAGCCGGATACCGCGTTCGGCGCAGGCAATACGCCCGGCCTGGGTCATGCCGAGATTGGCGCCTTCGCCGATAACGGCCGCGCGCACCTCGGTGGCATCGATGCGTATGGCGTCATTGGCCTTGTCGCCGACATCGAGGTGCGATTGCGCCGATGATTTGATGTAGGTGCCGATGCCGCCGAAATAGAGCAGATCGACGCGCATGCGCAGGATCGCCTGCATCAGGTCGAACGGCGAGACCTCATTGGCGTCGATATCCAGTAGCACCTTGATTTCCGGCGACACAGGGATCGACTTCTGGCTGCGCGGGAAGACGCCCCCGCCCTTTGAAATCAGCTCTTTATTGTAATCCTGCCAGCTCGACCGCGGCAAGGCGAACATACGCTGGCGTTCCTTATGCGAGACGGCCGGATCGGGGTTGGGGTCGATAAAGATGTCGCGGTGATCGAAGGCCGCTACCAGCAGCGTCTTGTCCGACAGCAGAAGGCCATTGCCGAAGACGTCACCCGACATGTCGCCGACGCCTGCGCAGGTGAACAGCTCCGACTGGATGTCCTTGCCCAGCTCGCGGAAGTGGCGTTTGACCGCTTCCCAGGCGCCGCGCGCCGTAATGCCCATGGCCTTGTGGTCATAACCCACCGACCCGCCCGAGGCGAAGGCATCGCCCAGCCAGAAACCATATTCGGCCGAGACGCCGTTGGCGATATCGGAGAAGGTCGCCGTGCCCTTGTCGGCGGCGACGACCAGATAGGGGTCGGGCGCATCCCAGCAGACCACATCCTTCGGCGGAACCGTCTGGCCCGACGCATCGATGTTGTCAGTTAGGTCGAGAAGGCCGCTGAGGAAGACCTTATAGGCCTTGATAGCTTCTTCGCGGATGGCGTCGGGGGAGCCGCCCTTGGGCAGGCGCTTCGGGAAAAAGCCGCCCTTGGAGCCGACGGGGACGATGACGGCGTTCTTGACCTGTTGCGCCTTGACCAGGCCCAGAACCTCGGTGCGGAAATCGTCCTTGCGGTCGGACCAGCGCAGGCCACCGCGCGCCACAGGGCCGAAACGACAATGAACGCCTTCGACGCGCGGCGACCAGACGAAGATTTCGCGGTACGGCTTGGGTTCGGGCAGGTCGGCCAGTTCGCGGCTGGCGATCTTGAACGAGATATAGGCCTTGTCCTGGAAATAATTGGTGCGCTGGATGGCGCGGACTAAGGCGGACAGGCGGCGCAGGACGCGGTCGTGGTCGAGGCTGACGACCTTTTGCAGCAGCTGTTCGATCCCGGCGATCGCCTCGGCGACTTTCGCTTCGCGGCCAGCGGCGTCACTTAGGGAAAACTTCAACGAAAAGAGTTCGATCAGCGCCGAGGTCACGGCCGGATTATCGCGCAGGGCCTGTTGCTGGACATCGGCGGCGGGGTCAAGACCGGACTGGGTGCGATAACGGCAGAGCGCGCGGACCAGGGCGACTTCACGCCACGAATGGCCGCTGAGCGCCAGGGCATTGAAGCCGTCATTTTCTGTGCGGCCCCGCGACAGGGCCAGAAGGGTTTGTTCGAAATCGTCGCGGAAGACGGCAAAGCCGGCGTGGCTTTCCGGGAGCTCGATAATGAATTCGTGGACCCACAGGCTGCCCACCTCCATCGAACGGACATTGTAGCCGTATTCCTCGAGCGTCTTGCAGCCCATATTGTCGAGAACCGGCAGGATGTCCGACAAGGGAATAGCGCGATCGCCGCGCGTGTAGAGCTTGAAGCAGAAAACGCCTTCGGAATCTTCCAGGCGCTGATAGGCGCGAACGTCTACCGGATGGGCGTCGTCGAGGCGGCTGAGGTGGCCGATATCGCGCACAGCCTCAGAGATCTCATAGCGGTCGCGATAGCCGGTCGGGATGGCGTGTGCCCAGCGCATCCAGTCGGTGTCAGCCTCCATCGCCGGCAGGGTTGCCATGAAGGCTTCGTCGTGGACCAGGGCGTCGAGCTTCTGCGGCCATGACCGGACGATATTTTCGATATCGGCTTCGACGTCATTGATGTCCGGGTCGAAGTGATCGCCCGGCGTCACCCCGATAATATAATGGACGCACGACAGCAGCGATTCAGAAATGTACGGATACGACGCCGAAACGCGGCCGCAATAGGCGCGCGCCAGGATTTCGCCGGCCTGCTTCTGCATCTGCGACTGGTAAAGCTCACGCGGCACATAGAGCAGGACCGAGATAAAGCGATCGAAGGTATCGTTGCGGGTGAACAGCCGCACGCGCGGCCGGTCGGAGAGATGCAGGATACCGCGCGCTATGCGCAGCAGGTCGGTTTCCGACATCTGGAACAGCTCATCGCGCGGATAGGTCTCGATGATGTTCTTCAGCCGTTTTTCGTTGTGGCCACCGTTGAGGCCGATCGTCTTGGCCTGTTCCAGCACGCGCTCGGCCTTGCGGCGGATGAGCGGCACCTCGAAGACCGGGCGATCATAGGCTTCGGCGGTGAACAGGCCGACAAAGCGCACCTCGCCCGAAGGCTTGCCGTCGGCGCCGTAACGTTTGACACCGATATAGTCCATATAGACACGGCGGTGGACGCGCGACTTGATGTTGGCCTTGGCGACCGTCACCGGTTCCGAGGTTACCAGCTGGTCGAGAACCTGCTGGGTCAGCACGGCCGGCTCACTTGAGCGGCGCAGGACGCCGCGCTTGGCGTCGCGCAGGATTCCGAAGCCTTCCTGGAGCTGGTTCAGCGGCTCTTCGCGGGCATAGGCGCCGTCGTCGCTGCGCGGATACTGATAGCCGCGCGCCCCGATAAAGACGAAGCGGTTCTCATCCAGCCATTTCAGGAAGGCGATATCTTCTTCCAGCAGCGCCGGGTCGATCTTGACCGCCGCATTGCCGCGCAGGGATTCCAAATCGGCGATCTCTTCGGCCAGCAGGCGCTGCATGCGCGGGAAGTCGAGCACGGCCAGCTTCAGGTCGTTCAGGCTTTCATCGAGGCCCGCCAGGACGCCAGCGTGCTTTTCCGGATTGAGGCGTTCGATAAAGATCAGCATCAGCGATTCCGCGGCTGCCGGCCCTGTGCCATCTGCGGCCTGGCGCAAGCCTTTTGCGTCGCGCGCGACCTGGACCACGGGGTGGAACATGGAACGGACCGACACACCCTGTTCGATCAGCTCACCCATGACTGTTTCGACGATGAAGGGCTGGTCGGGCTGGACGATTTCGACGACGTCATAGGCGGTGGTTTCACCGGTAGCGCTTACGAATGGCCGGATGCGTCGAAGGGTCTGGTTGAGATTGCCGCGCTCGGTCCCATAGGCCCAGAAGTCCGCGATCGCCCGGTTCAGGTCGGCCGTCGACAGATCGGGCAGTTCGTCGAGCTCCAGGTCCTCGAGAATCTGGACGAGATAGGCCTTTTCAAAACTCGCCAGGTCCTTGCCGTTCTTGCCTAACCCGGCGGCAAATGCGGAAATCAGTGCCTCGCGCTCGGCGCCGGCAATGTGCGAGATGTCATCCATGTGACTGCCCTGTTCGTTTGCTTGAGTCGCGGCTCTGTTATGCCAGACCCCTGCCCTGATTGATGTCACTGTCGCGTTATTTGTTTAACAAATGCTGCGATCGTTTGCGCGGCAATCCAGTTGCCGTTGTTACGATCTTTGCCAGACAAAATCGGCCGCGGCGAGACTCTATTTTAAACTTTTTGAGGCAGGATAAGGTCTTATGATTGAACCTGTCCTCGCACTCATTGTCTGGTCCATGGTGATGCTGGTCTGGCTTTATGCCCGCCGGCTGCCGTCGCTGATCCATTACGCCACCACCGAAGAGCGGCTGGAGACCGGAGAGGCCGTGCGCCGCCTGCCGCCGAGCGTGCAGTGGCCGGCCGACAACTACAACAACCTGATGGAACAGCCGACCCTGTTCTACGCGGTCTGTATCGGTATCTACGCCACGGGCAAGACAAGCTTCGACGTCGAATACTTCGCCTGGCTCTATGTCGCCCTGCGCATCCTGCATTCGCTGGTTCAGGCGACGGTGAACATCACCATCATCCGTTTCGGCCTGTTTATCGCCAGCTCGGCCGTGCTCTGCTTCCTGAGCCTTGCGGCCATTCGCCTGGTGTTTAATTTTTAGGCGCAAACGCTGCGTTTGAAACCTACTGCACGAACGGCACGATGCGATACATTTTAAGGACGTGCTTGATGCGCCCGGCTTCGGTGCCCGCGCGCTTGCCGGCGCCGACATAGAGATCGGCGCGGATCTTGCCCTTGATGGCTCCGCCCGTGTCGAGCGCCGCGACCATGCGCTGATAGATCGGGAAAGCGCCAGAAAGCGTGCCGGCATTGGCGTCGATCCAGTAAAGGTCACCCATGGCGTGATGGACCGGATCGATGGCGATGGCCGAGCCCGGCGGCAGGGAAATGCCAGCGGCGCCATTGGGCTGGGTCTGATCCGGATTGATGACGAAGAAGGCGTAACGCGGATTGGCGTTCATTACCTCCTGCGCTTCCGGACCGCGGTGCGCGGCCAGCCAGGCATGAATATTGTCGCCGGAAGTCTCGTTCTTGGCCAGCAGGCCGCGATCCTGCATCACCTTGGCGATGCCGACGAAGGGCCGGCCATTGTCGGCGGCATAGGCGGCGTACACGCGCTTGCCGTCCGGCATGTCGAGGAAGCCCGAGCCTTGAAGCTGCATGAAGAAATAGTCTTCCGGCCGCATGTAGTAATTCGTCGTCACCGGCATCTGTTCGATTTCGGCGCGGCTGTAATAGGCAACGTAGGCGTCACCCTCCTTACGCGCCGCGATTCTGGCGGCGGCCTGCGGCGGGGTGAGCTGCGAACCCGCTACGATCACCAGATCGGCCGGGCGGGGACGCACGGGCTGCGAAAACTCTTCGGTGCTTACGTAGCTCGCCGGATAGTCCGGCACGAAATAGCCGGTCAGGGTGCCTTGGCCCACCAGCGGCTCGACCTTCATATTGTGGTCGAGGAAGGTCTTGATCTCTTCGGGCGAATTGAAATCGCGGCCGGTGATCGCCTGGCAGAGATTGGCGTATTGGCGGCCCTTCTTGTAGGTGCAGGTGCTGCGCAGGGCTTCGAGCGCGATAAAGGCATCGCTGGACTCCCAGCCCGACAGTTCCGACAGGCGCTGTCCGGCGGGAACCGGATTAGGGCCCAAGGGCGGCTGCACCGGTGGCTGGGTCGGCGGTGTGACCGGCGGCGTAACCACGGGCGGCGGAGCTCGTTCGGCACAGGCGGCCACGAATAGAATCACGGCCAAGGCGGCCAGAGTTTTTAATTTCAAGCCGCCCAAGGTCGTGTCCCCGTTTATCTTATGCTTTTGCTGCTTCGACGCGCGCCAGCAGCCACGGATTGGCCGGCGACTTCATGCCCTTCTGGAAGGTCCAGTATTCGGCCGTGCGGCGATAGGTCTTTTCCGGCTTGGCGTCGGCTTCGGTCGCTTCGGCCTCATAAAGAAGTTCCGACAGGAAACGCACGCGGATCTGCGCGGTGTCATCCTTGAAGTCGATGACGTCGATATCCGCCTTGGGCGTTTCGACAAAGCTCAGGCGGGTCGTAACGGCCGCGCCTTCGCGCGCCTCGACGGCCTTGGCGAAACTGCCATAGACGGTCTCGGTCAGGCGGTCCTTGACGGTATCGAGTTCGCCGCGATGAAAGGCCAGCACGACCTGTTCATAGGTTTCGCGCGCCTTTTCGACGAAGTTGATTTCGTTGAAATTGACGTCCCGTGCCTTGAGGACATCAAGATTCGGAAACTTGGGCGGCTCGGCCGGACGTTCCAGCTGCAGCTTGCCGTCGACATCGTCGCCGGTCTTGGCCAGCACCTTGTCTTCGACGCGAAAGCCGACTTTCCGCCCGAGAACGCTATACAGCTGAACCAGGATGATAACGGCCACAATGGCGAAGATGACCAGGACGACGATATTATTCACAGCACGAATCTCTGATTTTGTTCGGGAAACGCTTACAAGGGTCACGGCTGTCGCAGGCATATATGGATTGTCCGCGAACCTCAACTATATAGGATAAGTTTCGCCCATGGGAACCGTTCGTTTCATTGCGTAAATTTTTCTTATCTGATAGGGGCCTTTCCCACATCAATACGTGGCATGGCGAATGACCGCGTGACCACCCGGAGTAATTCATCTATGTCCGACCTGCCCGAGGCCCAGCCCGAACAACCGCCCGCGCCGAACATGACCGTTCTGGCCCAGTTCATCCGCGATTTTTCTTTCGAGAACCCGCGCGCGCCGCAGTCGCTGCGCATGGAATCGCGTCCGGAAGTCGATCTGGGCGTCGAAATGAGCGCCAAGGGCCGCAATGACGGGCTGTTCGAAGTCGATCTCAAGCTGTCAGTCAAGGCCTCGACGCCGGAAGGCGCCATGTTCGCCATCGAACTGGTCTATGGCGGCCTGTTCCAGCTGGGCAATATCCCTGAGCAGGCCATCGAGCCGACGCTTCTGGTCGAATGCCCGCGCTACCTGTTCCCGTTCGCCCGCCGCATCATTGCCGATGTGTCGTCAGACGGCGGTTTCACCCCGCCCTTCTTCCTGGACCCGATCGATTTCGGCGCCCTGTACGTGCAACAGCGCAATAATGTGTTGGCGCAGCAGCAGGCAGCTGGACAAGCGTAAGAAAGCGAGTGGGGTTTGGGGCCTGCGGCCCCAAGACTTCTATTCAATAAAAAAGCCCTGCCTAAAGGCGGGGCTTTCAGGCTGCTGACAAAGTCTGTGGACAATTTTCATGCGGTATATTGCCACCTGATTCACGGAACGTCTCGGAATCAAGCGGTGAACATATCGGAATCAAATTGTGGCAATTGGCCCTTCTCAAAAAAGATAGGGGGTTTGTCAGTAGCCTGAAAGCCCTGCCTAAAGGCGGGGCTTTCTTTATTGAAAATAAGGTTTTGTGGGGTCACGGACCCCACGCCCCATTCGTTTTTTTCCACCCGATCAACACCGGCATCACCACCAGCGACCACAGATCGATGCCTGCGTGGATCGCCACGGCCAGCCAGATATTGCCGCTGTAGAGATAAGCAAACCCCAGGACCGCGCCGACAATCGTCGTCATCACGATCCCCCAGACACCCTGGTAGATATGTCCAAGGCCGAAGATCAGAACCGCCAGCCAGAAGGCCAGTCCGCCATCGCCGACCAGCGGCAGCAGCAATAAAGGCAGGGCCAGGCGAAAAAACAGTTCCTCCGACACGCCGGCGTTCAGAGACACCAGAAATCCCCAGCCGCGCTCCCTCCCCGTCCGTGGTAACAGGGCGCCAAGCGCGCCGTTCGGCATCTTGGCGCCGGACTGGAGAATCCGCTTCATCTGCAGTCCGCCCATCAGCGAAGCCAGGCAGATGACAAAAACCCAGACCGCGATCACGCCGTAAACAAACTCCGGCCGCACACCCGACAGGACCGAGCGCACGACCTCGGCGCCGAACACTTCCGGCACGGTCACCAACGCATCCGTCCGCCTGAGCAGGATCAGCGTCACCACAGCGCCACCGAAAAACAGGATCAGCGACCGCACCAGGCCCGAGCGATAAAACGCCACGCGATCAACGTCCGCATCCGCCTGCAACACCCTGAATCGTCCGATGCTGAGCCACGCATTGATCGCGAAGGCCGCCAGCAGAAGGACAAGCAGGGCGATGTTTATTTCCAGAGGGTTTTCTCTTTCAGGTACTTCTGCACGAAGGCCGAATGAGCCGCCGCCTCGAGCTCGGTGATGCGCGACACCAAAGGACGCGGGCGCGGGCCATAGGATTTGAACGCCGCGATATTGATGGCATTGGCGCTGGCCGTGACCATCTCGAGATCCAGCCCCCGCTCCTTCCCGCCCAGCAATTCCAGGTACACACTGGCCAATAGACGGGCGTCGATCAAGGCGCCGTGCAGGTCGCGTTCGGCCAGCGAGATGTTGAAGCGCTTACACAAGGCATCCAGCGAATTGTGCATACCCGGAAACTTGGTGCGCGCCAGAAGCAGGGTGTCGATCCACTGGTCATCCGGCGTGCAGACACGCGAATGGCGCTCCAGCTCCATATTGACGAAGCTGCGGTCGAAGGCGGCGTTGTGGGCGATGATCTTGCGGTCGCCGATGAATTCCATCATCTCTTCGCAGATCTGGGCGAACTTGGGCTTGCCCCTCACCTTTTCATTGGTGATGCCATGGACGCGGATGGCGTCCGGCTCGATCTCGCGTTCCGGGTCAATATAGTGGTGGAAGGTCCGGCCCGTCGGCAGCAGATCCTCGATCTCGATGCAGCCGATTTCAATGAGGCGATGTCCCTTGCGCGGATCAATGCCAGTGGTTTCGGTGTCGAGAACGATTTCGGTAGCCATGACCGTTTATGTATTTGATCCGGAGTCCAGATCAAGAGGCATTCGCTTATTAGGTGAAGCGGTCGACCAGGCTACGCACTTCGGCACGGCACGCGTCCAGGCTTTGCGACGTATCTATTAGGAAATGCGCGCGTTTGCGCTTTTCGGCGTCGGGCATCTGCCGGCTCAGGATCGCGGCGAACTTTTCCTCGGTCATGCCAGGCCGGGCCATGACGCGCTGACGCTGGACATCCGCCGGCGCCGACACGACCAGGACATAGTCAAGATGGCTTTCCGCGCCCGTTTCATAGAGCAGGGGGATGTCGGCCACAATCATATCGGCGCCGTCTTTTTCCTGCGCGGCGACAAAGGCCGCCCGGTCCTCGACGACAAGCGGATGGACGATAGCATTGAGCCGGTCGAAGCCGTTTTCGGCCGTCTTGAGCGCGGCCGAAAGCTTGACGCGGTCCACGACATTATCGGTCAGGACATCGCCAAACGCTTCGGTTAGCCGGGATTTCAGAACCGGGGAGGCGGCATAGAGCCGGTGGACGGCTTCATCGGCATCCCACACCGGCACGCCTTCATCGCGAAACATCCGCGCAATGGTCGACTTACCCATGCCGATCGAGCCGGTGAGGCCGAGCCGGATCACTTTTCACCCAGATATTGAAGCGCCAGGCCGCGAATATCGTAATCGGCATCGGGAAGCCGACCGTAAAAGGCTTCAAAGCTCGGCCGGGCCTGTTCGATCAGCATGCCCAGGCCATCGACGGTTTTCAGGCCGCGTTCTTCGGCGGCCTTGAGCCAGTTGGTCTTCAGCGGCCGGTAGGTCATGTCCATGATCGTTGCATTATCGCCCAGCGCATCGAACAAGGGCAGGGGGCCGCCCGAAGCCGCATTGATGACCGCCACGGCGCCGGCAAAGGCACGGTCGACATCGGTCAGTTCATAGGCTGTGACCTTTTGTCGGAAGGAGATGGTTTTTTCCTTGCCGGTCAAGTGGATATGCGACTGGTCGGTCTGGAAGGCGAAGACCAGGTCTTCGGCGCGGGCCAGGGTCCGGTTGACAATGCGCACTTCGGGGCTGCCGGCCTCCAGCATGGCGGCGACGGCGGCACGCGAAGCCCCACCGGCACCCATGATGACCACCGGGCCGGATTTCAGGTCGCAGTCCGGCGCCTGGAGTTCAAAGGCGCGGATCAGGCCATGGCCGTCGGTGCTTTGGGCATGGACATAGCCGTCGTCGTCAAAGGTCAGCACATTGGCCGAGCCGCAGTGACGCGCGCTTTCGGCGACGGTGTCCGCCAGCGCCAGGGCTTGGGCCTTGAAGGGCGCGGTGATGTTGAGGCCCTTGATGCCATTGGTGCGGCACGACAGGATCAGGCGTTCGAAAGCGTGTTCGTCCTTGGGTCCGAAGGCGGCATAGACGCCGTTCACCTTCATGGTCCGCAGCCAGGCATTGTGCAGGAAGGGGCTCATTGAGTGATGAACCGGCTGGCCAACGATAGCGGCGACCTTGGCCGCGCCTGTGGGGAGGGTATCGATCATGGGTTCAGCACCTTCAGTTGGCGGAGTTTGCCCAATAAGGGCAGGAGAGGGAGGCCCAGCACGGTGAAATAATCACCGCGGATGCTGTCGAACAGGTGAACGCCCGAGCCTTCGAGCATGTAATTGCCAACGGTCGACAGCAGTTTTTCACCGGCCTCATCGAGATAGCGGTCGATGAAGGCGTCGGTAAGGGGGCGGACGGACATTTCGGCGGTTTCGACCGATGACCAGATGAGCTGGCCGTTTTCACACAGGGCCATGCCGGCGTGAAGATAGTGGGTCTTGCCGCTCATCCGGCGCAGGAGGTCGCGGGCAGCGTCCATGTCGGGGGATTTGCTGATCAGGTCGTTGTCGAGCTGCAGGACCTGGTCGCCGCCCAGGACCATACCGGGGTTTGTCGAGGCGACCTGCTGGGCCTTGGCCTCGGCCAGGCGCATGGCAATGGCTTTGGGAGTAAAGCCACGCAGCAGGCAGTCGTCCTTGATCTGGTCTTCATCAACTGTAGACGGGATTTTGACGAAGGGTATACCGGCATTGCTAAGAAGCATGGCGCGGGAGGCGGAGCCGGAGGCGAGGATTAAGGTCATTTAGAATATGCAGGGGTCTTGGACCCCTGCACCCCAGAACGCGACAGCGTTTAGTTAGTTCAATAATAAAAGCCGGGCCCTTTTAGCCCGGCTTTTATTATTGAAGCAATTAATCACTTCCGACTTTTGGGGTTCAGGGGTCCAAGACCCCTGCAAGCCTTAAATACCTCCGAGCCTACCGGTCCGCTTCTCGTTCAACAGGCTGATGATATTCGCCGCGGTTTCTTCCACGGACCGCCGCGTCACATCGATCACCGGCCATTCCTTGCGTTCGAAATATCGGCGGGCGGCGATAATTTCCTGCCGCACGGCTTCCTGGTCGGTATAGGTCGACGGCCGGTCGTCATTATTCAAGGTCAGCAGGCGGTTGCGCCGTATCTGAATCAGGCGTTCCGGCGAAGCGATCAGACCGACAATCAGCGGGTCATTGAGGCCATCGAGGTCTTCCGACGGATCGCGGCCGGGCACCAGTGGAATATTGGCCGCCTTGATGCCGCGGTGCGCCAGATAGATGCAGGTCGGGGTCTTCGACGTCCGCGACACGCCGACCAGGACGACGTCGGCCTGGCGCAGCTTGTCCGCCATGGCGCCGTCGTCGTGGGCGATGGCGTAGTTCAAGGCTTCGATGCGTTCGAAATACTCATTGTCGAGATTGTGCTGGGCGCCGACGCGCTTGGACACCGACGCCCCCAGGTGCCGCGAAAACGCCACAACCAGCGGGTCAAGCACGCCGATCGACGGTATATCCAGTTCCCGGCACCGCGCTTCCAGCATGGTGCGCAGTTCAACATCAACGATGGTGTGCAGGACGATGCCCGGGAAACTCTCGATTTCCGTCATGGCGCGGTCGAGCTGCTTTTCCGAACGGATCAGAACATAGATATGTTCGATTGGCAGGATGCCTTCGAAACGCGCCGCCGCCGCCTTGGCCAGGGCGTTCAGGGTCTCGCCCGTCGAGTCTGAGACCAGGTGAACGTGGAAATAGGTGCCGATACGGCCGGAGGGCAGGGTGTTGGCGGTTTCGGACATGAGGAGCCTTTATGCCGGGGTGTGGGGGTTTTGACCCCACGAACCTGCTTTTATCTTTCCCTGGCTTTCACCCGCAAGGGGTGAAAGCAGGAAAGATATAAAGATATCAGGAAGGCTTGGGGCAGGGCCCCAAAACCCGATCAAAAAGAATCCTGTGCACTGAATCCGTGGACAAACGCCTGACAAGTTGCGCGCAACTGTCAGGAGAAATTCGAGAACGCCGTTCCCCTGTGATCAGAGGTGGAAAATAGCCGAATTTATCCCTGTTCTGACCAATTGGTTAATAATGTATGAATGTGCGACGGTTTCATGTGAATGGCTTAACACTTTATTAACCATTCACACCCGGCCGGGAAAACATCTTTACGAAGTTTTAACGATAGTTAGCGTTTGGTTAATTATCCCAACTTCCCACAGGCGTGTGGATGGTCTTTTTCAAGAATGGGACGGATTGTGAAAAAGCCGGGACAACCGCAAAGCCTGCGGCAATTTTCCACGTCATCCCCGCCACTAAAAACCTCTTCTTCCTCTTTCTTCTTTTTAGAGGGTTCTCTAAGAGGGAGCCTCGTTTTGCACCGGGATTGACTCCATGAACCCTCCTCAGGCATCCATACTCCAGGTTCTGGCGGGTCAGACCGTCAGCCCTACTCCGGTATGGTTCATGCGTCAGGCCGGGCGCTACCTGCCAGAATACCGCGAGCTTCGCGCCTCGACGTCAGGCTTCGTCGATTTTTGTCTGAACCCGGAAAAATCAGCCGAGGCGACGCTGCAGCCCATCCGCCGTTTCGGGTTTGACGCGGCCATACTTTTCTCCGACATCCTGATGATTCCACTCGCCCTGGGTCAGGATCTGACCTTCGCAGCCGGGGAGGGGCCGATTCTTGGGGAACTGCCCGACACCGCCTTCATGCGCGACAAGGCGCCGGATGCCGGCCAGGCGTTGAGGAACGTTGGAGAGACCGTCCAGCGCGTGCGTAGCGCCCTTGGTTCGGAAACGACGCTGATCGGCTTCTGCGGGGGCCCCTGGACCGTCATGACCTACATGCTGAACGGCAAGAAGGCCCACGATCGCAGCCTGATCCGCAGCTTCGTCTATGAGCAGCCGGAAAAGGTCGCGGACGTCCTCGATATCGTCATCGAAGCCTCCGCCCATTATCTTAAAATGCAGGCCGACGCCGGCGCCCAGGTGCTGAAGATCTTCGAAAGCTGGGCGGAAGGGTTCCCGGATCCCTATTTCGACCAGCTGGTCACTCAACCGCACATCCGCCTGATTCAACGCGTCCGGCAACTGGGCGTGACCCTGCCGATCATTGGCTTTCCGAGAGGCGCCGAAGCCCGCTGTCAGAGCTATCTCGATGTTGTCCCGGTCGATGCCTTGGCCTTGGGCACAGCAACGCCGCTGGCGCTCGGCAAACAGCTCCAGGCGCAAAAGCCGATCCAGGGTGCGCTTGATCCGGTGGTCTTGCGGTCAGGCGGCGCGGCATTGGACGCACAGATCGACGGAATCCTTGAGGCCTGGGGGCAGGGGCCCTTGATCTTCAACCTGGGCCACGGCATTTTCCCGGATACGCCCATCGCACACGTCGAACAGGCGCTGAAACGGATCAGAGGCTGATGAAACGCATTGCCGTCTTGCTGTTCAATCTTGGCGGGCCGAAAAACCCGGAAGACGTCAAGCCGTTTCTCTACAATCTGTTCCGCGACAAGTACATTATCGACCTGCCGTTCGGCATCCGTCAGGGCGTAGCCTCTATGATCGCCAGCCGGCGCGCCCCCGAAGCGCGCAAGAACTATGCCCATATGGGCGGCGGCTCACCGATCCTGCGTGAGACAGAGGCACAAGCCCAGGCGCTGGAAGCCTATATCAACAGCCATACCAAGGGCCTTGAGACGCGAGTCTTTATCGGCATGCGCTACTGGCATCCGTTCGTGGAACAAGCCGCGGCCGATATCGCTGCCTGGCGGCCGGATGAAGTCGTTCTGCTGCCGCTCTATCCGCAGTTCTCATCGACCACGACTTTGACGGCCGTTGAAGCGTTCAAGAAAGCGTACAAGGGCACAGCCAAGGTCACCGAGGTCTGCTGCTATTCGCACAATGATCATTTCATCAAGGCGCATGCCGATCTGATCCGGGCCAGACTCAAGACCGTCAAAGACCGTAAGGACTATCGCTTGTTGTTCTCGGCGCATGGTCTGCCGGAAAAGATCGTCAAACAGGGCGATCCCTATCAGTCGCAGGTCGAAGCGACTGTCGCGCGCGTTATGACGTTGCTGGACATGCCGATCGAGCACGTCATCTGTTATCAGAGCCGCGTCGGGCCGTTGAAGTGGATCGGGCCATCGACGGACGAGACCATCCGCCAGGCGGGCAGGGATGGCAAGAATGTTATCGTCGTGCCGATCGCTTTCGTGTCTGAGCACATCGAAACCCTGGTCGAGCTCGATATTGAATACGGCCATCTGGCCAAGGACGCCGGCGTTTCCGACTATATTCGTATCCCGGCGCTGGGTGTCGATGAAAACTATATCAGGGCCCTGAACGACGAAGTGCTGAAAGCCGTCGGGTCTTCCGAAGCTGTGATCGGCGACCACGATTGTGACGCCTGTCATGGGTTCTGCCCGAAAAGGAGAGCCGGATGAACTGGTATGATCTGGCGCGCGGGCTGCACATTCTGGCGGTGATCGCGTGGATGGCCGGACTTTTGTATCTGCCGCGCCTGTTCGTCTATCACGTCCAGAACGCTGACAAGCCGGACGTTGTTAATGTCTTTGCGGTCATGGAGCGCAACCTGCTCAAGATCATCATGAACCCGGCGATGATCGCGGCCTGGGTGTTCGGCGTGTGGTTGTTGTACCTGCGTTTTTCGGCCGATTGGTCGGTGGCGATGAAGCAGCCCTGGCTGCATGTGAAGCTGTTGGGGGTTGTGCTGATGACCGGCTACCACCACTTCCTGCTGGCGCGTTTCAAGAAGCTGCAGGCGGGTGAGCCTGCCGGCAGCGAGAAGTTTTGGCGCCGGATCAATGAGGTGCCCTTCCTATTGGCGATTGTCATCGTGACGGCGGTAACGTTGGAGTACGGGTCAAGGTAAACTTGTGGGGTTTGGGGCCTGAGGCCCCAAGACTTGCCACCTTGGCCTGTCCTGAAGGACGGGCCAGGGAAGTATAATAAGATTTGTGGGGTCCCAAGAAACGTTCTTTGGCCCCACGCCCCACAAGTTTACCTTGACCGTTCCCACCGTAGGTGTATTTTCCCCTCGATTTTGCGCAGGCGCATCGTTCGCGCGCAATACCCAATACAGGCGCCACGGTTCTCGTCGGATAGCCTTTCCACTAAATTCCATCGCCTTTTCAAACAGTTGTACGAAAAGGCATCAGGTTATTCGTCCCTCGCAGGTGTCCTCACCTGGTGCGTGGCCGCATAGCTAAAGCATACGAAAGCAAGACCATGAGTGAAGATTCCGAAATCGAAGGTGTCGGCGAAGAACTGCTCGACACCGAAGCCGAAACGGAAACCGAAGACCAGGACGAGGAAGCCAGTGAAGGCTCCATGAAGGGCGAGAAGATGTCTCTTCAGACCCTGAAGGACAAATCGCCTACCGACCTTCTCACCTTTGCCGAAAACCTGGGCGTCGAAAACGCCTCCAACCTGCGAAAGCAGGATATGATGTTCGCTGTCCTGAAAGCGCTCGCCGAAGAAGGCGTCGAGATCACCGGCTCGGGCGTCGTCGAAGTCCTGCAGGACGGTTTCGGCTTCCTGCGTTCGCCCGAAGCCAATTACCTGCCGGGCCCCGACGACATCTACGTCTCGCCCCAGCAGATTCGCCGTCACGGCCTTCGCACCGGCGACACGGTCGAAGGTCCGATCCGCAGCCCGCGCGAAGGTGAACGCTACTTCGCCCTGCTCAAGATCCAGACGATCAATTTCGAAGACCCCGAGACCATCCGTCACAAGGTCCACTTCGACAACCTGACGCCGCTCTATCCCGAGCAACGCCTGTGGATGGAGATCGAGGACCCGACCCTTAAGGACCGTTCCGGCCGCATCATCGACATCGTGGCCCCGCTCGGCAAAGGCCAGCGCTGCCTGATCGTCGCTCCGCCGCGCGTCGGTAAGACGGTCATGTTGCAGAACATTGCCAAGTCGGTCGCCGCCAACCACCCGGACTGCTATCTGATCGTTCTGCTGATCGACGAACGTCCGGAAGAAGTGACCGACATGCAGCGCACCGTGCGCGGCGAAGTCATCTCCTCGACCTTCGACGAGCCGGCCACCCGCCACGTCCAGGTCGCTGAAATGGTCATCGAAAAGGCCAAGCGTCTGGTTGAACATAAGCGCGATGTCGTCATCCTGCTCGACTCGATCACCCGTCTCGGCCGCGCCTACAACACCGTCGTGCCATCGTCGGGCAAGGTTCTGACCGGCGGCGTCGACGCCAACGCCCTGCAACGTCCGAAGCGCTTCTTCGGCGCCGCGCGGAACATCGAAGAAGGCGGCTCGCTGACCATCATCGCCACCGCCCTGATCGACACCGGCTCGCGCATGGACGAAGTCATCTTCGAAGAATTCAAGGGCACTGGCAACTCGGAAATCGTCCTCGACCGTAAGGTCGCCGACAAGCGCGTCTTCCCGGCCATGGACGTCCTCAAGTCCGGTACACGTAAGGAAGAACTGCTCACCGAGAAGTCGAACCTGCAGAAGACCTACGTTCTGCGCCGTATCCTCAACCCGATGGGCGCCCAGGATGCGATCGAGTTCCTCAGCGACAAGCTGCGTCAAACGAAGAACAATGCAGAGTTCTTCCAGTCGATGAATACTTGATGAAGCTCAAGCGCCGCATGGCTCGCGCAAACGTGCGCGGCGGCCGGTCGGCCTTGCCTTCGGAATACTTTAATTAACCCTTGCCAACCCGATATGACACCCTCATATCGGGTTGTCATCTTTCTGGAGCCCAATATGAAGTGCACGGTCAATGTCGAATGTACGCCGCAAGAGGCCCGCGCATTTTTGGGCCTGCCGGACGTTGAACCGCTGAACGATTTCGTTGTCGAGCAAATGCGCTTGAAAGTCGAACAGAATATGCAGTCGATGCAGCCGGAAGAGATCATCAAGACGTGGTCGAGTCTGGGCATCACAGCGCAGGATCAGTTCTTCAAGCTGTTCCAGTCCGCGGCCAAGGCCAGCATGGGCTCATTTGGAACGGGCAAAGATATCAAGTAAGGAGTGTTTCACGTGAAACACACCATCTTCGCCTTGGCCAGTGCGCAGGGCAGGGCAGGCGTGTCAATTATCCGTTTGTCCGGAACTAAGGCCCTGGCCACAGCGGAAGCGCTGAGCAGCAAGACGTTCAAACCCCGCCTTGCGACCTACACTCATCTGGTCCATGACGGCGAGCTGCTTGATCAATGCGTCGCCATCTGGTTCCAAGCGCCTAACAGCTTTACCGGCGAAGACTGTGTGGAGTTTCATGTCCACGGTTCGCGCGCCATTGTCGATCGGCTGTATAGCGTCTTATTGTCGATGGGTCTGTCGTTAGCCGAGCCCGGTGAGTTCACGCGGCGGGCACTGGAGAACCATAAGCTCGACCTGACCCAGGCTGAAGCGATTGCCGATCTGGTTGACGCCGAATCCGAAGCACAACGCCGTCAGGCCCTAACCCAGTTAGGGGGAGGCCTACGGGCGCGCTATGAAGGCTGGCGGTCGGAACTGATCGACCTGTTGGCGCGGCTCGAAGTCTATATCGACTTCCCGGATGAAGACCTGCCGGACGACCTCAGCCAGTCGATCCTTAAGCGAATCGGCAGTCTTGAATCGTCATTGCGTGAGGCCCTGGCCGATGAAAAGCGTGGCCGGCAGATCCGTGAAGGCTATCGTATCGTTATTCTTGGCGAGCCGAACGCCGGCAAGTCGAGCCTGTTCAACGTCTTGCTCAAAGCCGAAACGGCGATCGTCACGCCGGTCGCGGGAACGACGCGGGATATCCTCGAAGCGCAACTGCGGATCGGACCTTATTCGGTTTTGCTCTATGACACGGCCGGGCTACGTGAAACGGAAGAGGTTGTGGAACGTGAGGGCATCCGCCGTGCCCGCCAACTTGCGACCGACGCCGATCTGCGTATCTGGGTGATCGACAGCCAGAACCCCTCCGAGCCGGTACCCGATCTGTTAACGCCGGATGATTTTGTCGTTTACAACAAGATGGATAGCGGCAGTGTTTCACGTGAAACACCGCAGTTTGGTGTCAGCACCGTGACCGGCGCCGGCTTAGATGCATTCATAAAGGCGCTTGAAGCCCATATCGAAAACGCTCTGTCGCTTCAAACCTTTCCGGCGGCAACGCGCGATCGTCACCGGGCGCGACTGGCTGAAGCGCATGGCCATGTTCTACACGCGCTGAATTCCTGCCTGCATGTGCCCGAACTGACAGCCGAAGATATCCGCATGGCAATCAACAGCTTTGAAGCACTGTTCGGTCGCTATGACGTCGAGCAGGTTCTGGATGAGGTTTTCTCATCGTTCTGCATCGGAAAGTGATCCGGTGTTTCACGTGAAACACAAATGCTGAGTCGACCCTTCTACCATTGTCTGCTATAGGCACCGTCCATCTCCTGAGGACATTGATGACGGACTACTCGAACACGTTATGGGACGTGATCGTCGTTGGCGGCGGCCATGCCGGCTGCGAGGCCGCGACGGCTTCCGCGCGCATGGGCGCCAAGACCTTGCTGCTGACCCACCGCAAAGAAACGCTAGGCGAGATGTCGTGCAACCCCGCCATCGGTGGCCTGGGGAAGGGGCATCTGGTCCGCGAAATCGATGCGTTGGATGGTGTCATGGGCCGCATGGCCGATATCGGCGGCATCCAATATAAGGTCCTCAACAAGTCCAAGGGCCCGGCCGTGCGTGGCCCACGCGCCCAGATCGACCGTAAACTGTACCGCGAAGCCATGCAGACCGAGCTGGCGCAGACGGAAAATCTCGACATCGCCGAAGCGGCTGTCGAAGACCTGGTGCTCGATAACGGCCGCGTTGTTGGTGTCACCGACGCCAATGGCCAAGGCTATAAGGCGCGTGCCGTTGTCCTGACAACCGGTACCTTCCTGCACGGCGTCATCCATATCGGGGAAAAGCGTATGTCTGCTGGCCGCTGGGGTGATCAGCCGGCCAATGGTTTGGGACAGCGTCTCTACGATCTGAAGCTCGATATGGGTCGTTTAAAGACCGGCACACCGGCGCGTCTCGACGGCAAGACGATCCATTGGGATCGTTTGGAGCAGCAGATTGGCGACGATCCGATCGAGCCATTTTCCTATCTGACGGCGTCGATCGACCGACCACAGATTGCGTGCGGCATCACTTATACCAATGAAAAGACCCACGCGATCATCGCTGATCGCATCAAGGAATCCGCAGTTTACGGCGGGCATCTATCGGGCCGTGGGCCGCGCTATTGCCCCTCGATCGAGGACAAGGTCGTCAAGTTCGCCGACAAGACCAGCCACCAGATCTTCCTTGAGCCGGAAGGCTACGATGACGACACCGTCTATCCGAACGGCATTTCGACCAGCGTGTCCGAAGCGACGCAGGAAGCCTTCCTGCGGACGATCGTTGGCCTCGAAGATGTGGTCATTAAGCGCTACGCCTACGCCATCGAATACGACTATGTCGATCCTCGCGAACTGCATCCGACGTTGGAGCTAAAGCAGTTGCCGGGCCTGTTCCTGGCGGGTCAGATTAACGGCACGACGGGTTACGAAGAAGCCGGCGCGCAGGGACTTATGGCTGGTATGAATGCTGCCGCTCAAGCCGGTGGCTATAGCCCTGTGATCCTCGGCCGCGACGAAGCCTATATTGGTGTCATGATCGATGACCTGGTGACGCGTGGCGTCACAGAACCCTATCGCATGTTCACCAGTCGGGCTGAATTCCGCCTGTCCCTGCGGGCCGACAACGCCGATCAGCGCCTGACGGACAAGGGCATGGCCAACCGTGTCGTTGGTCGTTATCGCGCCGCAGCCTGGAGGGCAAAACGCGATGCCCTGGCGGCCATTCGCCAACGCGCATCTGAGCTGACGGCCACGCCGCGCGAAGCCTTGTCGCAGGATATTCAGGTGAATGGCGACGGCCAGCGTCGCAATGTTGTGCAGTTGATGGCTTACGACAGCTGTTCGCGCAGCAAGCTGGAAGCACTGTGGCCGGAGATCGCCGCATGGCCGGAAGTCCTCTATGAGCAGGTCGAGATCGACGCGCTCTATGCCGGCTATATGTCGCGCCAGAAGGCAGAGATCGAGTCCTTCCGCAAGGATGAGAACCTGGCCCTGCCGGAAGATATCGATTATGCCACGGTGCCGGGTTTGTCGAACGAAGCCCGTGAAAAGCTGTCGCGTATCCGGCCTCAGACCCTGGGGCAGGCGGGTCGTATCGAAGGCATGACACAGGGCGCGTTGACGACCTTGCTGTTCTTTGTGCGCAATCGCGTCAAGAAGTCGGCCTGATGACAGACACGCCCATGACGCCGCAGGAGATGGCGGCGAAGCTGGTGTTTCACGTGAAACACGAGGCCATCGCCGACCTCGAAATCTTTCGCGAATACCTTGCCGAAAAAAACGAGGTCATGAACCTGGTGGGGCCGGCAACCGTGCCGCACTATTGGTCGCGGCATGTTCTGGACAGTGCGCAATTGCTGAACCGCAGGCCAGACGCCCGCATCTGGGCGGATCTTGGCGCCGGCGCCGGCTTTCCGGGCCTGGTTCTGGCCATTCTGCTCAAGCATAGTGACGGCCCCCCACCAAAGGTCTACCTCATCGACTCACTGACCAAGCGTTGCCGCTTCCTGCAGGAGCTCGTCAATCAGCTGAAATTGCCGGCAGAGGTCGTTAATGACCGGGCAGAGAACCTTAACCTTAAGGTCGATGTCGTCACGGCACGCGCTTTCGCTCCGTTCCCACGCCTGTTTACTTTTGCCGAAAAATTCTTCCGAAACGGCGCCGAAGGCTGGTTTTTAAAGGGGGAAAACGTGGAAAGTGAACTGGCTGAGGCTGGCAAACAGTGGCGATTCGAAGTAGAACAATACGAGTCCCTTAGCGATCCACGTGGTCGCGTCGTACATATCCGGAGGCTGACACGTGGCAGATAGCGCCCTGGAACAGGAAAAACATCCCGTTCGCGTCCTGGCGATCGCCAACCAGAAGGGTGGGGTAGGCAAGACCACGACCGCCATTAATCTTGGCACGGCCCTGGCCGCCATCGGTCAACGCGTCCTGCTGATCGACCTCGATCCGCAGGGCAATGCTTCGACCGGACTGGGTGTTCCCAAGGCCGATCGCGTCAGTTCGCTATACGACGTCATTGTCGACCAGGCGCCGATCGGCGACACGGCCTTGAAGACGTCGGTGCCGGGCCTGTGGCTTTTGCCGTCGGACCCTGATCTGTCGGGTGTCGAAATCGAACTGGGCCAGGCCGAGCGCCGCTCCTACCGTCTGCGTGATGCTTTGGATAGTCTCGATCAAGATAAGCCGCCCTACGACTATATCCTGATCGATTGCCCCCCATCTTTGAATTTGCTGACGGTCAATGCCATGAGCGCGGCCGATGCCGTGATGGTGCCTCTGCAGTGTGAGTTCTTCGCGCTGGAAGGTTTGAGCCAGCTGATGCGGACGATCGACCTGGTGCGTGGTTCACTGAACCCGCGCCTCAGTCTGCAGGGCATCGTTCTGACGATGTTCGACAAACGCAATGCGCTGTCTGGCCACGTCGAACGCGACGTCCGGTCACACTTCGGCCAGTTGGTGTATGACACGGTCATACCGCGCAATGTGCGTGTGTCGGAAGCGCCGTCCTTCGGCAAGCCGGCCCTGATCTACGATATGAAATGTTCGGGCAGCCAGGCCTATATCAAGCTGGCCAAGGAACTTGTCGCGCGTGAGAAATTGCGGCGCGCGCAAGGGGTCAAGCAGCCGGCCTGATCGGAAGGGAAATAGAGTAAATGTCTGAAAAACAAAGAGGTTTGGGCCGCGGTCTGTCAGCGCTTCTGGGAGATTCGGCAGCGACGGCCGCGGTTGCCACGCCTGTGCCTGATCAGCCGTCCGAGCCTTTTCGCGCACCCGAACAGCCGATAGATCTGCTGGTTCGCAATCCGGACCAGCCGCGGCGCATCTTTACCGAAGCCGATATCGATGATCTGGCCGCTTCAATCCGTGAGAAGGGTGTCTTACAGCCGATATTGGTGCGTCCGGCGCCGGGCCAGCCCGGCAAATACCAGATTATCGCCGGCGAACGCCGCTGGCGCGCCTCGCAAAAGGCTGGCCTGCATTCAGTGCCGGTGATTGTCCGTGAACTGGATGATCTCGAAGTGCTGGAAATCGGCATTATCGAAAACGTCCAGCGCGCCGATCTGAACGGTATCGAAGAGGCACGCGCCTATAAGGTGCTGATGGAACGCTTTGGCCGCACCCAGGACGCCCTGGCACAGGTCGTCGGCAAATCGCGCAGCCATATCGCCAACATGCTGCGCTTGCTGGCGCTGCCGGAGGCTGTTCAGGACCATGTGCTGCAAGGCCGCCTGAGCGTCGGCCACGCTCGCGCCTTGGTGACGGCTCAGGACGCCGAAGGCCTGGCGGAAAAGGTGATCGCCGCAGGTCTGTCAGTGCGCCAGACCGAGGCCCTGGTGCGCGATGAGATGGCGCCGGTGCGCAATACGGCACCTCGTCCGCGCGTTGCCGGCAATGCGGACACGCAGTCACTGGAGCAGGATCTTCAGGAAGCCCTGGGTCTTAAGGTGAAGCTGGACGACAAGGGCGGGAAGGGCGAGATTCGCTTATCCTACGCGACACTGGAACAGCTGGATGAAGTCTGCCGCCGGCTGATGAAAAACTAATGGGGTCGAGGGGTCCGCGACCCCTCGCCTGTTCCTGATAAATAAAAAGAGCGGTCCCTTAAGAGGGCCGCTCTTTTTATTTAAAAGAAGAAGACGAAGGGGCCTCGGGCCCCTTCACCCCATATGTTTTCATAACCCTGCCCGCGTCGCCTTGCCCGCCACCTGCATATACAGCCGCTCGGCGATCAGCAGGTCCGGCATGCCCGTCGACTTGCACATCTTGTCAGTATCGATGATATCGCGCGCCAATCCGTCCAGGATATCGATGTTCCACGACTTGGCCTGGCGCAGCATATCGTCTTCGTCCTTCCAGAATATCCCTGAATTCCGGGCTGCCGTCTTGGGATCGAGACCCTTCAGCAGGTTACCTTTCAGAACCTTGACCTTGTTGTAGTGCAGGCTCAACGCCCGCATCGCGTCTGGCCCGCTTTCGCCCTCGGCAAACGCCCGACGCAAGCCCGCTTGAGCGGCCTTCATGCGACCGCCAAATGCGTCCTGCGCCGCCTTGAACAAAGAGGCCTCGGGTTCGACACCGAGAAAGTCCTGCAATTCGCCTTCCGTTAGCGTCTTATTCGAGCCCGGCCCGATAAACAGCACCAGCCGCTCGATCTCCTGGCGCGCAATGCCTCGTTCCTTAGGCAAGCGCTGCGCAAAGATGTCCATGGCGGCCGTGTTCAGCGCCACACCGTTTTCCTGCAGCGTTTCACGCGCCATGCGGATGATGTCGCCGGTTTCATCGTCATAGCAGGCGATACTAACGAGGTTCTTCTCGGTATCGGCCAATTTCCGAAGCGCGGAATCGCCGCCCAGATTGCCGGATTCAATCACGATAAAGGCTTCGGGATTGTATTCACCGGCGGCATGAGCCTTCACGATGGCCGCAACGGCCTTATCCAGCGCCGATTTTTCGGTGAAGAACTTCAGCCGGATCAACCGCCGGCCGCCCATCATCGACAGGGCCTGCAGCTCGCCTTCCAGTTTGCCAATGTCGCCGTCGATATCGGTTTCCGTCAGCAGCGACACATTGAACGGATCGGTGATGTCCGGCACCGTCTTCCTGGCCAGGACGGTCGATCGCTCCAGCACCTGGCTGCGGTCCTTGCCATAGATCAAGGCGCCGACGACATTGGCCGGCGGCTTGTTAAAAAAGGCGTCGATCTCGGCCTTTTTGGACAGCTTCATCGTTTAATCTGACGCTTACTTGCCGTGAAAATGCAGGGCGACCGCCGTCTGGATCTTCTGCGCCGCACTGGTGGCCAGCCGCTCCTGGGCGTCCTGCTGCGACACGATGCCGGTAAAGGGCGATGACGAAGTCGAATAGGTCACCGTCTCGGTAAAGGCATCCTTCAGAACCACTTTGCGTGTGCGGTTATCGGTCAGGGTATAGGCCACGCTCGACGTCAGTTCGGAACGCGTCGAGGTATCGTCGACGCGATAACCGACCTGATAGTGGCGCTCATCCAGCTTGATCGCCAGGGTGTAGATCGGGCTCTTGTCCGCATCCGACGCCAGGCCGTTGCGCAACTGCTGACCCAGGAAATAGCCGGTCCGCGTTTGAGGCGTCTCGACCGCCACCTGTGACAGGTTGGCGGTGACGCCGGTCTGGGCGTACATCGGCGTAAAGCCGCACGCCGTCAGCGACACGGGCAGGGCCGCGAGGCTACACAGGGTCAGAAGCTTGAGAACCTTCATCTATCCCACCACGAAGTTGAGGATCCGGTTCGGCACGATAATGACCTTGCGGATTTCGACGCCCGCAAGATGCCGCTTAACGTCTTCGTCCGCAAGCGCGGTTTCACGAATCTCGGCCTCGGACGCGCCATTGGGAATGCTGATCTCGCCGCGCTTCTTGCCGTTGACCTGTACGGGCAGGATGTAGACGTCGTCCTGGGCCAGGGCGGGATCGAACTTGGGCCATTCGGCCTGGGCGATCATGCCGTCCTTACCGAGTCGCGCCCAGCATTCTTCGGCCAGGTGCGGTGTAACCGGCGCGATTAGCCCGGCCAGCAGGGTCAGGGCTTCACGCCGAGCTGATGAGCCGGTCAGGGCGACATCGCTGGTACGGATCACGGTGACCAGTTCATACAGCTTGGCGATGGCGGCGTTGAAACGGAAGCTTTCGAAGCCCTCGGTAACCGTCTTGACCGTCTTGTGCGTGGCCTTGAGCAGCTCAGCGGCGGATTTTTCATCCGTACACGGAATATTTTCGTCGCTCAGGCCGTCGAACAGGTCCCAGACGCGATGCGTAAAGCGCCATGAGCCTTCGACGCCCGAGGTCGACCATTGTACGTCGCGTTCCGGCGGCGAGTCAGACAGGACGAACAGGCGCGCGGAGTCGACGCCGTAGGTATCGAAGATATCACCCGGGGCGACAGTATTCTTCTTCGACTTCGACATCTTTTCGCTATCGCCGATGTTGAGCGTCTCGCCGGTCGACACGCGCTTGGCGATGCGCTGTCCACCTTCGGCCGCGACCTCGACATCAGCTGGCTCGACCCATTCGCCGCCGGCGGTCTTATAGGTCTCGTGCGTCAACATGCCCTGTGTGAACAGGCCGGCGAACGGTTCCTTGACCTCCAGATAGCCGCAGTGGTTCAGCGCGCGCGTAATGAAGCGAGCGTAGAGCAGGTGCAGGACAGCGTGTTCGATGCCGCCGATATACTGATCAACCGCCAGCCAGTAGTCGGCGGCGTCCTTGTTGACCGGCGCGTCGGCGTTCGGATCGGCGAAGCGGGCGAAGTACCACGACGAGTCAACGAAAGTGTCGAGCGTATCGGTCTCGCGGCGTGCATCCTTGGCGCAGTGCGGGCACTTGACGTGCTTCCAGGTCGGATGGCGCTCCAGCGGGTTGCCCGGCACGTCGAAGGTGACGTCTTCGGGCAGGACGACCGGCAGCTGGTCGTCGGGCACGGGCACGACGCCGCAGTCATCGCAATGAATGATCGGGATCGGGCAGCCCCAGTAGCGCTGGCGCGAGACACCCCAGTCGCGCAGGCGGAACACCGTCGCGCCCTGGCCCAGGCCCATGTTTTCGATCTTCTCGATGGCGGCGTCCTTGGCGGCTTCGATGTCCATGCCGTCCAGGAAGGACGAGTGGAAGAGCGTGCCCGGGCCGGTATAGGCCTCATTGGCGACCGCAAAGCTTTCCGGATCGGCGCCTTGCGGCAGGACGACTTCGGTGACCTTGAGATCGTATTTGCGGGCGAAATCGAGGTCGCGCTGGTCGTGCGCCGGGCAGCCGAAGATGGCGCCGGTGCCGTAGTCCATCAGTACGAAGTTGGCGACCCAGACATCGAGTGTCTCGCCCGGCTTGAACGGATGCTTGACCTTGATGCCGGTGTTGAAGCCCTGCTTTTCGGCCGTGTCGATATCGGCCTGGGAGACGCCGCCTTTGCTGATCGACTTGATAAAGGCAGCCAGCTCGGGATTGGCGGCGGCCGCCGTCTGGGCCAGCGGATGGTCGGCGGCGATGGCGATAAAGGCCGCGCCGAACAGGGTGTCGGGGCGCGTCGTATAGACCTCGACGCCACCGTCACGATCCGCGAACGGGAAGGTCATTTGCAGGCCGCGCGACTTGCCGATCCAGTTCGACTGCATCAGCCGCACCTTGTCCGGCCAGCGCTCCAGCGTCGTCAGGCCTTCGATCAGGTCGTCGGCAAAGCGCGTGATGCGCATGAACCACTGGGTCAGCTTTTTCTTTTCAACCAGAGCGCCCGACCGCCAGCCGCGGCCTTCGATAACCTGCTCGTTGGCCAGGACGGTCATGTCCACCGGATCCCAGTTGACCTGGCTTTCGCGGCGATAGACCAGGTCATTCTTCAGCAGGTCGAGGAACCATTTCTGTTGCTTGCCGTAGTAGGCCGGGTCGCAGGTGGCGAATTCGCGCGTCCAGTCGATCGACAGGCCCAGGCGCTTCAGCTCGCCGCGCATATTGGCGATATTGTCGTAGGTCCAGCCCTTGGGGTGGATCTTGCGTTCCATGGCGGCGTTTTCCGCCGGCATGCCAAAAGCGTCCCAGCCCATAGGATGCAGGACGTTGAAGCCGCGCGCGCGCTTGAACCGCGCCACCAGGTCACCCATGGCGTAGTTGCGCACATGGCCCATGTGGATGCGCCCTGACGGATAGGGGAACATCTCAAGCACATAGTATTTCGGCTTGGACGGATCGGTCTGGGTCAGGAAGACCTGGGCGTCGTCCCAGCGCTGACGCTGTTTCGGTTCGGTCTCTTTGGGATTGTAGCGGGCCATGACTCTGCAAACTTAAGGGAAAATGTGGCCTGCTTATAAGGTGGTGTGTGGAGCGGCGCTATAGAAATATGCGCACGGAACTTAAGGGGTTTGCAGGCCGAACCACGGGTCGCGGTTAGGCACGGTCGCCAGACGGAAAACCGGCAGGACAGGCCGTTTGTCCTCGGGCACGATGCGGTAACGCGCTAAAAGGCTGGCCAGAATGATCTGCGCCTCGACCATGGCAAAGCCGGCGCCGATACAGATGCGAGGCCCTCCACCGAAAGGCAGGTAGGTATCCATGCTGGTCCACGGCGACGGGATGCCGTCAAAGCGCGATGGCTTGAAGGCGGTCGGATCGTCCCAGTGCTTGCGGTGGCGGTGGATGATCCACGGGCTGATCCAGACATCGGTGCCGGCCGTGATGGCGTTACCCATGATGACGTCGTCATTGATGGCTTTGCGCACGACATAGGCGACCGGCGGGTAGAGCCTGAGCGCTTCCAGCAGGGCGTTTCTAAGGCGCGGCCAGTGTTTGATGTCTTCCATGGTGGCGACGCGTTCGACCGGAAAGGCGCGGACCTCGTCGCGGATGCGCGCCTGCTCGATTTGGTCGAGACTGAGGAGATAGGTCGCCCAGAACAAAAGGCGCGAGGTCGTTTCGAAGCCGGCCGCCAGAAGCGTCGCGCACTGGTCGCGGATTTCGGCGTCGTCAATGGCTGCGCCGGTTTGCGGGTCGCGCGCGGACAGCAGGAGATCGAGCAAGTCGCCGCGCTTATGCTGATCGTCGGAGCCAGCCGCTTTGCGCGCGGCAATGACCTCATCGACCAGGGCGCGCCATTCGCGCTGGAATTTGCGGCGATTGCCCGACGCCCAGCCGAAATGTTCCTCGGTCGGGGCAATGGCGTCGAGCACGGTCGGCCGCCCCGCGCCTTCGAGATACTGGCGGGCCAGTTGCGGAATACGGGCGCGATTGTCGTCGGCCGGCAGCGAAAACAGCGCCTTCAATACGGCATCGAGCGCGGCGCGGTGAAAGACCTCACTGAAACGGACGCGCGGCAGGTTTTCGAGGCGCCGGATCATCTGCTCGCCCGCCGATTGGAAATGCGGAATCAGGTCATTGATGGCGGTAGGACTGAAGATCGGCGCCAGCATGCGCCGCTGCCGCCGCCACACCTGGCCTTCGGACAGGAAGAGCCCATTGCCCATGACTGGCCGGAACAGCCGCGCCTGGACGATGGGGCGCAGGTAGTTGTCCATATTGGTCTTCAGGACGTGGTTTATGCCCTCAGGATCCGCCACGGCGACCGTATCGACGCCCAGCGCCCGTGCTCGTCCAAACGTCAGCCGGAAGGAGTCTTCCGAATAGATGGTCAGCGGATTGACGAAAAACTGCGGTATCCACTGCCAGCTGGGCAGCGGCTTCCTGTGGACCGGATGAGCAGGCGGAACGATAGGGTGCAGGTCGTCCATAAGGCATCTCCTCACCTCTATATCCGCCCATGTGAAAGGTCCTTCAAGCCCCCTGCGGCAAAAGGTATCCGCTGTGTTCATCCACGCTTAATGCTGCGGCCACAAACCGGAATTTTACGTCTTTTTCGCGCCCTTGAATTGCCGGGGAGGGGCTTTAGTGATCTATGAACACAAGAACACGAAGGAAAGACTATGCTGACCCGCCGCCTGCTTCTGTCGACACTTGCTGCCGCCTGCGTGACCGTGACATCGCCGGCCCTGGCCCAGTCGGGCAAGAACAACTTCAGCACCTATATTACGCCACCGAAATTCAATGCCGCCGACCAGGCGCGTATCACCAAGGCGACCAGCTACCTGCAAGGCTTGCGCACCGCTCAGGGCCGTTTCGAACAGAGCGATTTTCGTGGCCGCAAGACGCAAGGTGCCTGGTATCTGGCGCGCCCGGGCAAGATCCGCTTCGAATATGACGCGCCGTCGTCGCTGCTGATCGTGTCGGACGGCAGGCACGTGAAGATGTGGGACCCGCGCCTGAAATCCTTCGACGCCTATCCGCTTGATGAAACGCCGCTGTCGCTGTTTCTGTCGAAGCAGATCCGGTTCGACCAGGGCGTGGTCGTGACTGCCGTGTCGTCAAGCCCCTCGGGCTTCACGCTGAAGGCGCGTGATCGCCGTAAGCAGGTCGAAGGCTCGATCACGCTAAACTTTGCGCAAAGTGCAAACGGCGCACTGACGCTCAAAGACTGGGTCATTGTCGATGCCCAAGGCCGTTCGACGACGGTGCGTCTGGTCAGTCTGACGGCTGATTCGCCGCTGAAGCCGGAATTGTTTGTGCTCAACAAGCCTCAGTTAAAAAAATAATGCCAATTTGACATTTACCATTGCGCTTTTTTGGAAATGGTGTCATTATTCACACATAGAAGGACTACGGCGGTAGACTTTCTGGACGTGCGTTTTCCCTTTTTTCTCTTCGTGTTATGTGCCAAAATCTGGCCCGGTCCGCGCCCTCGGACCGGGTCTTTTTTGTTTGGCTTTCAGTGGTTTAAACGCTGAAGCCCCAAATTTCCGGACATCATGCGCTTTTCTCTCGTTACCTGGAACATCAACTCCGTGCGCCTGCGTATGGAGCAGGTCGCTCAATTCCTGGCATTCGCCTCTCCGGACATGATCTGCCTGCAGGAAATCAAGTGCCAGGAGTCCGAGTTCCCCTATGAAGCGTTTGTTGCGGCGGGATATCCCCATATCCTTGTGACGGGGCAAAAGGGCTGGCACGGCGTGGCCCTGGCCTCAAAAGTGCCGTTCGAGACGATCGGATCGCCGCCCTTCTGCCGCCGCGGCGAAGCACGCGCTCAGGCCGTCCGTGTCCATGGCGTCGAAATCTGGAACTTCTACATTCCGGCCGGTGGCGATGTGCCTGACCGCCTGAGCAACGACAAGTTCGACCACAAGCTCGAATTCTATGAGCGGATGAGCGAGCACCTGTTCAAGCGCGCCAAGGACCATCCGTTGCTGATCTGTGGCGACCTCAACATCGCGCCCGGCGA
This sequence comes from Asticcacaulis solisilvae, assembly GCF_017875235.1. Classification (GTDB taxonomy): domain Bacteria; phylum Pseudomonadota; class Alphaproteobacteria; order Caulobacterales; family Caulobacteraceae; genus Asticcacaulis; species Asticcacaulis solisilvae_A. Next base: position 243,203 of record NZ_JAGGMI010000006.1, read on the forward strand.
ATTCGACGTCTGGAGTCATCGCCAGATGCTGCGCGTCGTCAGCCACACGCCGGCTGAGATTGAGGCGTTTGGCGCCTTTATGGACGCCGGGCAATTGCACGATCCTTTCCGCGTCGCCTATCCCAACCCGCAGAAGATCTTCACCTGGTGGAGCTATCGCGCCGCCGACTTCCGCAAGAGCAATCGCGGGCTCAGGCTTGACCACGTACTGCTCAATCCGGGCCTGATGCATATGGTCAACGGCCCGATCGAAGCGAAAATCCACGACACGGTGCGCGAATGGGACCGGCCGTCGGACCACGCGCCTATCCAGGTCAGTTTCGAGCTTTAGATGTCAGAACTCGTTGAAAACAAATTGCCGGCCGAAATCCTGGCCAAGGCTGATCTCCGCCACAATGAATATGCCTGGCGGGTCGTGGACCTGCCAGAGGTTATCGCGGCGGCGAAGGCGCTCAACCTGCTCAACCTCGGCGGTCAATTGCAGCTGCGGACGGCGGATGCCATAGGCGAGGTCTACTGGGTCGCCGTTGATCCTTGCCAGAACGTGCCGGAAGACCTGCCATGGGAGGTCCGCGTCCGTATGGCGGCGGACTTTTCCTTGCGGGATCTGGCTGAGATTCAGGCCGAATTCGACTTCCTGCAGGAACTGCGCGACGCCTTTCCTGAGCCGGTAGCGGACCTTCTGGCCAGCGGCGGCAAGCTGGAAGACGCTCTGTGGTTTGCCTGGTATGTGGAAGCAGACGGCTGAAGATAGAAGTCGATGGTCCGAACGACCATCGGGTCGCGCACCTGCTTAATTTAGTTTTGAGGTTTAAGAACCAGGGCTGCTTCCCAACCGTCATAGGAGCCGGAATGCTTCTCTGCGATGGTTGTGAACAACCGGCTCATAGATAAAATGCTATCCTCGGCTGGAACCATCGTTTTATTGGCGGCGATGATCCAAAGCTTCTTATGTTTCGCGGTTTTACAGTCGAATCCCAGGACAGAGATGTCTTTGACCGCTGCGTTCGCCGAAGTTTTGGACGGCATTACAAAATAAAAAATAACGTTTGTCGGCTGGGATACGTCAGACCCCTGAGCCTTCAGGTTGGCGATGACCATTCGGTCTGCTTCGTCAGCATCCCAAATGGCGCCATGGACAGTCACTTCAGTGCTGGACTTGTCGTCAAAGGTAATCGGCGCTTGAGCAAAGGCAGTGCTACTACCGACGACAGCCAACAAGAAGAAGGCCGACAATTTCCTGAGCATCTTTCCCCCAAAACGAAAGCAGAGACCTCTCGGTCCCTGCTCATCTCTTAAAACTGCAACCTGTACCCACCTGCATCCGTCATCAGCAGGCGGGCATTGGCGGGATCGGGTTCGATCTTCTGGCGCAGGCGGTAAACGTGGGTTTCCAGCGTATGCGTCGTCACGCCGGCATTATAGCCCCAAACCTCGGTCAGCAGCTCTTCACGCGTGATCGGCTTGCCGCCAGCGCGGTAGAGGTACTTGAGGATATTGGTTTCCTTCTCGGTCAAGCGCGTCTTCTTTTGCGTCTGATCGACCAGCACCTTCAGCGCTGGTTTGAACTCATATGGCCCGATACGGAAGGTGGCATCTTCCGACGTTTCATGGCTGCGAACCTGGGCGCGGATGCGCGCCAACAGCACGGCAAAGCGGAACGGCTTGGTGACATAGTCATTGGCGCCGGCGTCGAGGCCGAGGATCGTGTCCGAATCCGAGGTCTGGCCCGTGAGCATGATGACCGGCGTTGTCAGCCCGCCCTTGCGCAGCAGGCGACAGGCTTCGCGTCCGTCCATGTCCGGCAGGTCAACGTCCAGCAGGATAAGGTCCGCATTTATGCTCTTGCCGAGGCGGAGGCCTTCGGCGCCATTGGACGCCTGAACGACCTTGAATTCTTCGTGAAGTTCCAGCTGCTCAGCCAAAGCTTCGCGCAGTTCATCATCATCATCGACGACAAGGAGGGTTTTTTGTTGCACCATGATCCTGTATCTTTGAGTTTCTTATAATTGTTAGCCGCAAATCACCCCGAATGGTCAAGAAATTTACCGCATATAGCGACGGACGGCTAGGTCTAAACCTACATAGTGTGCGGGCGGCGTTGGGAAAAGGGGGCGTGGCCTTAGCTAGAGACAAAAGGGAGGGCGATGGCAAGTCGCCCTTGGGTGAATGGCCGATCCGGTACGTCTTCTATCGTCCGGATCGCGTGGCAAAGCCCGAAACGGCTTTGCCGGTCGTTGCCCTGTCGCCGGACGACGGCTGGTGCGACGATCCGAAACACCCCGACTATAACCGCCGGGTCAAGCTGCCGTTCGAAGCCGGCCACGAAAAGCTGTGGCGCGACGACCATGTCTATGACCTTATCGTCGTCCTGGGGCATAATGATGACCCGCCTGTGGCCGGTATGGGGTCGGCCATCTTCATGCACCTGGCGCGTGACAATTATGCCGGCACGGAAGGGTGTGTGGCCTTGGCCAGTGACGATCTGCTGGAGCTTCTAAAAGAGGCTGAGCCGGGCAGCGTAGTGGAAATCCGCGAATAAGTTCTCATCGCGATATTGTTGACCAGGAAACTCTAAAGGCGTAGTTTCCTAGTCAACTGATGGAATGGCTATGTCGCAAAAACCTCCAAGTCCGCTTTATGAGCATATCGGCTACTGGTTGAGATATGTCTCCAATCACGTCTCGCACAGCTTTGCCCGCAAGGTCGAAGCGCACGGCGTCACCGTCGCCGAATGGGTCATCCTGCGCGAATTGCTGCAACTGGGTGATGTCTCGCCCAGCCGCATGGCCGACCACCTGGGCATGACGCGCGGCGCCATCACCAAATTGGCCGACCGCCTGATGGCCAAGGGTTTTGTCGTCCGCGCCGTCAATGCCGACGACCGGCGCTGGCAAACCCTGCAGATCACTGCCGCCGGCCGCGCCCTGGTGCCCGATCTGGCCGAACTTGCCGACGAGAACGACCAGCATTTTTTCGGCGCCCTGGATCCCCAGGATCGCACCGATCTTGAGCGCATTCTGAAAATCCTGGTGCGTCAGCACGACCTCAAAACCATCCCCACGGAGTAGCCCATGCATCCCGACATCATTGCCGTTCTGGACGAGTGCACAAGCGGTTCCGATCAGGAGCGCCTGACCTTTCCCGAAGTCGTCGAAAAGCTCATGGCCGCAGGCATAGAGCGCTATCACACCGACCTGCAGCGCTCAGAGAAAATCTATTACCTGCCGGATGGGACGTCGCATCTGGCGCCGGCTCACACAATAGACGAGGTTCCTGCCGCTATATTTGACGCTCCTAGTGTCGATGCCGCTGTCCGCGCCATCCAAGCCGGAGACATTAAATACATAGAGTTCTGCAGGCGCATCCTGCAGGCAGGGTGTGTCGCCTATGTCGTATCGCTGGCTGGGCGGCGCGCCGTCTATTACGGGCGGACGGGCGAGACACACATAGAGCATTTTCCAAAGTAGCCTCCGGCGGCCAAGGTTCGAAGACCTTGGAACCTCAAGCAATGTGTTGAAACAACGTTCGGCGCAGCCAAAAGTGCGCAGCGGTTTTCAGCTTAAACATCGCGATAAGCAAAACGCTTATCTCGCGCCGAAAATGGCGGAGCCGACGCGGATTTCCGTTGAGCCAAAGGCAATGGCGGTTTCGAAGTCGTCGCTCATGCCCATGCTGAGCTGGCGAATGCCGTTGCGTTCGGCGATTTTTTTCAGCAGGGCGAAGTAGGGGCCCCGCGGACCATCCAACGGCGGGATGCACATCAGTCCGGACACGGTCAAACCATAGTCCTTTCGCACAGAGCCGATGAAAGCATCGGCGTCCAAAGGTAAAATACCCGCTTTTTGCTCTTCTTCGCCGATATTAACCTGGACCAGCAGTTCCGGTGAGCGGCCCTGCTTCTGGACCTCATCAGCGATGGCGCGGGCGATCTTGTCGCGGTCGATCGTTTCGATCACGTCGAAAAAGCTGACCGCATCCGCCGCCTTGTTGCTTTGCAGTGGCCCGATCAGCCGCAGTTCCAGGCCCGGCCAAGCTTCGCGCTGGCCCTCCCAGCGCTCCATCGCTTCCTGCACGCGGTTCTCACCAAAACGGCGCTGGCCGGCCGCCAGTACGGGTTCAATCCGCTCCCAGGGCTGGGTTTTGGACACGGCCGTCAGAATGACACTGTCAGCCGCACGGCCAGAGGCCTTTAAAGCTTGCGCCATTCGGTCTATAATCCGCTGATAGTCTTCGGTATTCGACGATGACATATGCAACCCGCTTCCAGTATCTGCTCGACAAGGCGACCGTCATAGCGCAGGCGCGGACGGCTTTGAACCCTGTGGGCTCACCCCTGCCGGTACTTTTCTTCGTGACCGATCCGGCGCGCATCGCCCATCCCGAGGATATCGCCGAACATCTGCCGCAAGGATGCGGCATCATTTATCGCCATTTCGGCGAGGCCCATGCTCTGCAACGCGCACAGCTCCTCAGCCGAATCGCACGCCTGCGCAACCTGACCCTGCTGATCGGCGATGACGCGGATCTGGCTTTCGAAGTGGGCGCCCATGGCGTGCACCTGCCCGAACGCAATCTCGACAAGGCGCCAGGACTGGCGGCGGAATTTCCGGATTTCATCCTCACCGCCGCCTGTCACAGCCTGGAGACCCTGCACCGGCCGGAAATCGACGCGCTGGACGCGGTCTTCGCCTCGCCGGTTTTCGCCAGCCGCAGCGCCTCGGCAACAGAAGCCACTACCCTGGGCGTCAAAGGCATTCGCGGCTTCGTTGATGCTTCGCCCGTTCCGGTCTACGGCTTGGGCGGCATCAGCTGCGACACAATTCCGCAATTGCGCGACACAGGCCTGTTTGGCGTCGCGGCGGTCGATGCATTCAGTTTGAAGGATTAGAACTTAAACGTCGTTTCCAGACGGACGCGCGGCTGCGTCTTGGCGTTCTGATTGCGGCCGGTCGCTTCCGGCTTGAAAGCTTCGGTCTTTTCGCCGAAACCGACGGTGCCACCGACACGTAAGGATGGGGTCAGTTTGTAGAAGGCGCCGGCATCGACGTCGTTGAAACCCGACGGACGGCTTTCAGCCTGGTTGACATCGAACTTGAGGCCCCATTTGCCCTTCAGGTCGAACTGAAAGATATTGGACTTCTGTTCGGGCTTGGACAGGGTGGTGGTCTGCTCGCTGATATAGCTGTCGCTGACCTGAACCGGAGCGAGACCGGCGATTTCCGTCTGCTTCTTGCTTTGCGCCGACGCGGCCTGGCCCATTCCGGCGGAGGCCAGAAGTGCAAGGGTCACAGCGAAGGCGGCAACGGGTTTCATAGGTCTTACTCGAACTGCGTCTGTTGAACGGCACTACGGTAAGCTGTTGTCGTGGAAAAACGTTCGCCCCGAATGATATCCTGCGATATCCTTCAAAGAGAAACAGCCCATCCCGAAACTAGCTGTCCATCATGTCAGAACTACACACTGTTATTGGCACTTATATGTCAAAAACCGATTAAGCCGAATTCGTCACTGTGGTCAATTTCCGTCAGCAGTGAAAACCCGTTCAGAGCAGATTCCCCGGACAGATGTGTTTTATTGGTCACGGATTCGGTGCCAAACGGCGTTAATCAAGGTAAACAGGCTGATAATTCAATAAGATGGGACAGATTGTGTCGCGGTTGAAACTGAGCGTATCAAAGGCCACACGTTTACGGTTTGTTGGACTTAAATTTGCCGGACTGTTGGGTTTGATGTAAACGAACTCTTGTCACACCCCCTTGCGCGCATGCTATAGAGGGGATTGGATCAAGAGGCGACAACCGGCGATAACCACCAGGTGGCCTATGGGGGCCTTTGCAAGAGCTTGCGGACCCATTGCAACAAAATGTGGCGCAACAACGATGCGGAGTGAATTTTTGATGACGACGAAGCTTAGCCCGGCCCTGGTTCTGGGTGCACTGGCCGCCTGCCTCACCTTAAGCGCCTGCGCCGGCAAGCCCGCTCCGTCCGCGACGACGACGGTGCCTGCGGAAGACAGCAAGTTCCTGGGTCTGTTCGGTGGCAAGAAGTCGACCGCGCCCTCCTATAATGAGCAGGCCGGCATCGGCGTAAACGCCTATCTGTGGCGGGCGTCGCTTGATACCATTTCCTTCATGCCGCTGAACTCGGCCGATCCGTGGGGCGGCGTCATCATCTCGGACTGGTACGCCAACCCGCAAAAGCCTGATGAGCGTTTCAAGGCGACGATTTACATCCTGGACGCCCGCCTGCGCGCTGACGCGCTGAACGTCTCGGTCTACAAGCAGGTCCAGACGGGCGGCCAGTGGGTCGATGCGCCGGTAGCCCAGCAAACCCAGCTGGATATCGAAAACGCCATTCTGACCCGCGCCCGCGAACTGCGCCTGTCGAACACCAACTAAGTGTTTTAAAGCCAAACAAAAAAGCCGCCGGATTGTCTCCGGCGGCTTTTTATTTGTGCGCGTAACCACTGTAGTGATTCCGGGTCCAGGGTCCTTCGGACCCTGGTTAGATCGGAGGTGGCCCTACCAGGATGTCGCGCTTGCCGACATGGTTGGCCGGACCGACCACGCCTTCCTGTTCCATCTTTTCCATGAGCGAGGCGGCGCGGTTGTAGCCGATCTGCAGCTTTCGCTGGATGTAGGAGGTCGAGGCCTTGCGGTCGAAGGTGACGAAATAGACGGCCTTGTCATAGAGGTCGTCGCCCGAGCCGCCACCTTCGCCCATGCCGCCGCCTTCGCCGGAGCCGCCCTCTTCGTCACCGCCATAGGTGACGTCATCGAGATAGTTCGGCTGGCCCTGGTCGCGCAGGAACTGGGCCACGGCTTCGACTTCGCCGTCCGAGACGAACGGACCGTGCAGACGGGTGATACGGCCGCCGCCGGCCATGTAGAGCATATCGCCCTGGCCCAGCAGCTGTTCGGCGCCCTGTTCACCCAGAATGGTGCGGCTGTCGATTTTCGAGGTAACCTGGAACGAAATCCGGGTCGGGAAGTTGGCCTTGATGGTGCCGGTGATGACGTCGACCGACGGACGTTGTGTCGCCATGATCAGGTGGATGCCGGCGGCGCGGGCCATCTGGGCCAGGCGCTGAACGGCGCCTTCGATGTCCTTGCCGGCGACCATCATCAGGTCGGCGACTTCGTCGACGACGACGACCAGGTACGGCATCGGCTCGGGCACCATTTCATCATACTCGTAGACGGGTTGGCCCGTCTCGTCGAAGCCGGTCTGGACCTTGCGGATGAAGTTCTTGCCTTCGGCGGCGGTGGCGCGGGCGCGTTCGTTGAACGACGCGATGTTGCGGACGCCGATCTTGGACATGCGGCGATAGCGGTCTTCCATCTCCTTGACGGTCCATTTCAGCGCCACGACGGCCTTCTTCGGGTCGGTGACGACGGGCGCCAGCAGGTGCGGAATGCCGTCATAGACGCTGAGTTCCAGCATCTTGGGGTCGATCATGATGAATTTGCACTGTTCCGGATCGAGGCGGTACAGGATCGACAGGATCATGGCGTTGACGCCAACCGACTTACCCGAACCGGTGGTGCCGGCGATGAGCAGGTGGGGCATCTTGGCCAGGTCGGTGATGTAGGGCTCGCCGCCGATCGTTTCCCCCAAGGCCATCGGCAGGATGTGGGTCGAGCGCTCGTATTCGTTCGACGCCAGAAGGTCGCGGAAGAAGACGGTTTCGCGGGTCTGGTTCGGCAGTTCGATACCGATGGCGTTGCGGCCCTGGACGACGGACACACGGCACGAACGCGCGGACATGTTGCGGGCGATGTCATCGGCCAGCGCCACGACGCGCGCGCCTTTGACGCCGGCGGCGGGCGCCAGTTCGTAGAGGGTGACGACGGGACCCGGGCGAATCTGGTCGATGACGCCGCGGACGCCGAATTCGGCCAGGACGCTTTCCAGCATGCGGGCATTTTGGCGGAGGCTGTCTTCATCATAGGCCTGGCTGCGCGCCTTGGGCTTGGCGAGAATCGTCAGGTCGGGAAGCTTGAAATTGCTGGGGCGCAGGAAGTCGAATTCCGGCTGCTTGGCGGCGGGAGCGGCCGGCGCCTTGGATTGGGTGACCGGCGGCTGGATCGGCACCATGCCGTCGTCGCCAAAGTCACCATCGTCGTCGTCGAAGGCCATTTCGGGCTGCGGGGCGGGGCGTGTCGGCGCGACGGTCGGCTGGATGCGTGCCGCGACCTTGGCGGGCGGCAGCTCGGCGACGGTCTCGAAGCCGTCGTCATCCTCGTCGGCGACGACCGGCTGGGCCTTGGGCTTCTTCGCCTTGGGCGTCTGGACGTTCTTGGCCTTGGCCGCGACATTGGCGCGCAGGCCCGCGGCCAGTCCGCCGGCGACACCACCAAGGCCCGTGGCCCTGAGACCACCGCCCAGGAACTGGGCGAAGCGGAGGTAAGACTGGAGCTTGAGGTTCAGGGTCTGGTTGAAGCCATAGAGCGCCACCATAGCGAACAGGACGCTGGCGATAATGGCGCCGGCCGGCAGACGCATGAAGGTAAAGACCGAGGCGAGAAGGTCATTCATGCCCGAGCCCCAGAAGCCGCCGAGGCTTTGGGCAACGATCGGATCCTTGGTGGTCAGGACCGGGCCGAAGGCGGCGCTGAGCGCCAGCAGGAAGAGAATGCCGAACAGGGCGTGGCGGCGGATGGCGCCGCGCGTCTGGTCCGGATCGTGGTGGAAGGTGCGGAGCGTGCCGAAATAGACCATCAGGACGGCGCCCGGCCATGCCGCCAGGCCGATCGATTGCCACGACAGGTCGGATATTATGGCGCCGAAGCGCCCCAGCGCGTTGCGCACCGGCGCATGGCTGACGGCGTTCAGGCTGGAATCGTCCGGGTGATAGGTCGCCAGCGCCACAAGAGTCGCCAGGCCGCCGAGCGCGACAAAGGCGCCGCGCATCCGCGCCATCAGGGGCGACTGCCAGACGGCGCGCATCCGGTTTTCAAAAATATTCCAAAGGTCAAGAGTCAGGCTGGACATGGCGATCCGGGCAAGCGTGGGAACTAAGCTCCAAGTGCCATGGAAAGGGTTAATAGCGGTTTACCCTATCGTTTTTTACCGGGGGAAATTGTGAAGGTTGGCGGTTAGAAGAAGACCCCACCACCACATCTCATTCGCCATCTACCGATGGCTCAATCGTCCGGTCCCCCCAGCCTCGCCGGCAGGCAACCTTCGACACTGGGAGGAGAGGCCGTGCTCCGTATCTCCTCCCTGTCGCGTAGCGATGGGGAGGGGGACCGCCAGCGAAGCGCAGCGGTGGTGGGGCTTCTTGCTTAATGTTCCGGGACACAAAGCCGCATTGCGCTTTGCCTGTGCGGCTCTATGATACTCGTTATGGAACATCTCGACGTGATCATTGTCGGTGGCGGCATGGCGGGTATGACGCTGGCCCTGGCCTTGAAATCGGGCGGAATCGACGTCGCGCTCATCGAGCGCCAGCCGTTTGCCGAACAGCTCGATACCGGCTTTGATGGCCGCGCCTCGGCGATCGCCTATGCCTGTTTCCGGCAATGGAAGGTACTGGGCGTCGGCGATGCGCTCGAAGCCTCGGCCTGCCGCATGGACGAGATCATGGTCACCGACGGCCATCTGCCTGGTCCGGCCAGCCGCAAGCCCTTGCCCTTCTTTCTTAATTTCAAGGCCGAAGAGATTTCTGACCGCACGGGCGATGAGCCCCTGGGCTATATGGTCGAGAACCGGCTGGTGCGGCAGACCCTCTACGATGCTATCCGCGAACGGCACATCAACCTGATTGTTCCCGCCAGCGTCGTCGAGATGACTGAGACCGGTGGCTTTGCCGAGGTCACGCTGAACACCGGACAACGCTTACGCGCCAGCCTCGTTGTCTCCGCCGAAGGCCGTAACAGCAATTTACGCGACAAGGCGGGCATCAAACACATCAACTGGGAGTACGACCAGAGCGCCGTTGTCGCGACCGTGAAGATGGAGCGGCCGCACAACCACGTCGCCTATGAGCATTTCCTGCCATCGGGCCCGTTCGCCATCCTGCCTTTGACCGAAAACCGCGCCTGCATCGTCTGGTCGGAAACGCACGCCAAGGCGAAAGCGCTGATGGATGTGCGCGAAAGCCTGTTCCACGACCACCTGATGACGCGCTTCGGCGACTTCCTGGGCAAGGTCGAGCTGGTTGGGCCCAAATTCATCTATCCGCTGGGTCTTGGTCTCGCCGAAGAGATGTACAAAGGCCGTCTGGCGCTGCTGGGCGACGCCGCTCATGGTATCCATCCGATCGCCGGACAGGGGCTTAATCTCGGCCTGAAGGACGTGGCCGCCCTGGCTGAAGTGCTGGTCGATGCGGCTAGGTTGGGCGAAGACCTGGGCTCAGGCCTGGTGCTGGAACGCTACGCCAAGTGGCGGCGCTTCGACAATGTCTCGACCTCGGTGGTCATGGACGGATTCGTGCGGCTGTTTTCCAATGGCAATCCACTGCTCCGGACCGTGCGTGACGTCGGCATGGGGATGTTCAACCGCATCCCGGCCCTGCGTCAGTTCGTCATGGAAGATGCTGGTGCCGCGACCGGCGACCTGCCGAAGCTGTTACGCGGACAGGAAATTTAGGCTTTTACCGGATCGAATTTGCGGGCCTGGTCGACCAGCATGATCGGCACGCCCGAGCGGATCGGGAAGGCCAGACCCACGGTCGGGCTGACCAGCTCCTGCGCGGCGCGATCATAGCTGAGCGGCCGGCGCGTGACCGGGCAGACCAGCGCTTCCAGCAGGCGCGGATCGATTTCGAAGTCGGACTTGGTGTCGGCCGGCAGGACGGGCTCGATATCGGACATCTTTACCTCAGCTGAACAGCATGGACGACAGGCGACGACGACCGGCGCGAACCAGTTCCGAGCTGTTGCCGACAGCCGAGAAGATCTTGAACAGATAAGCGCGGGCAGCCTGGTCGTTCCATTCGGGATCGTACTTGACGATTTCCAGCAGGGTATCGATCGCGCCCTTCATGTCGCCTTGCGCTGCGAGTGCGCGGCCAAGATCGTAAAGGGCGTCAAAATCGCGATCGTTCTGTGCGACACGGGCGCGCAAACCGGCGATATCGGTCGGGGCGTCTTCGGCCAGTTCCAGCGCGGCCTTGAGGCCCAGAATGTCGGCATCGGTGGTGTGCGGCGGCGCCATATCAAGAAAGGCCTTGGCCTGTTCGGCCTGGCCGGCCTTCAGGTAAAGCTTCGCGATGCCGGCGATCGCTTTCAGATTCGTTTCATCCTGCTCGAGGATATAGCTATAGGCTTCGAGCGCGCTGGTGATGTCGCCGTCATCGGCCGATTGCTGCGCCAGGGCCAGGGTTTCCTCGACGGTCGGGCCGCCGTCTCCAACACCCAGCTTTTCGATGAAGGCGCGCAGTTCGGTTTCCGACTTGGCGCCCATGAAGCCGTCGACCGGACGGCCCCCGACAAAGGCATAGACGGTGGGGATCGACTGGACGCGTAATTGTCCGGCGACGCCAGGGTTCTTGTCGACATCGATCTTGACCAGCTTGACCTTGCCCTTGGCTTCGGAGACGACCTTTTCGATCGCAGGACCCAACTGGCGGCACGGCCCGCACCACGTCGCCCAGAAATCGACGATGACCGGTGTGGTCATCGATGCTTCGATGACGTCCTGCATGAAGGTCTGGTCGGTGCCGTCGATAATGTTCGGGTCTGCGGAAGCCATGATGCGTACCTGTAATTGCCTGAATTTGGCTTAGCTTAAGTGGGTAAGCGGCGCAATGCGTTCAAGGTGTTATGAAAGCAAGGATTGTCCACAGATTGCACAGATGCACACAGATTATTCGAGCGCGTGACATCCTAGAGCTAAGCAACGAAACGGCGGTATTCTAGGCTAGCTGCTCCGAAATTTATCAGCAAGGCCTTCTTTAAACCGGAGGCTTTCAAGTAATTCAGGGTTTGCGCTTCGTGGTCACCCGTTAGGCGCGTCAGCGCTTTTAACTCGACGAGGACGGCTTCGAAGCAAACCAAGTCAGCACGGTACTGACACGATAACACCATGCCCTTGTACGATATCGGAAATGCGCATTCGCGCAGAAAAGGAACGTTCAGCTGAGAAAGTTCCAGTACCATGGCTTCATGATAAACGGCTTCAAGGAAGCCGTGGCCCAATGTCCGATGAACCTCCATCGCAGCCCCAATGATAGCGTATGTTTGTGCGTCTTTCTGGTTGGTCACCGTTTCCCTCCGAAGGGCGCAACGAACACGAATAATCTGTGTGCATCTGTGAAATCTGTGGACCCAAATTACGCGATGTCCGTAAAATCGATCACCACCAGTTCGCGCTCCAACGAAGCTAGGAATGCCCGAAAGTCCGACTGTGTGAGGGCCGTCGTCGCTGTATTGGTCAGCGGATGGAAGTTGACGATTGCGGCCTCAGCCAGGGTCTTGTCGAGCAGGAATTTTACCTTGTGCTCAGGATCGTTGATCAAGGCCAGGGCTGTTACCGATCCGGGCGTGACACCCAAAGCCGCATAAAGGCGTTCCGGTGAGCCGAACGACAGGCGGCCGGAACCGATCAGTTTGGGAAGTGCTTTTAAATTAATCTGCGCCTTCTGCTCGGCCGAGATCAGCCACAGCTGGCCTTTGTCGTCCTTCAGGAACAGGTTCTTGGTGTGAGCGCCGGGCAATTGATCCTTGATGCCCTCGCCTTCACCAACGCGAAAGACCGCTTCATGGTGCAGGGTGCTTGTTTTCAGGCCCAAATCGTCCAAGGTTGCGAGCAGTTTTTCAGGCGTGTAAAGCGGTTCGGTCATAAGACCGCAAACTGGCCGCAATCATCCGCCAGATCAAGCGTTTGTCCCGCCACTCGGCTGGAAAATTGGAGCAGGTTGAAGATGGAACTTGAGTGCTTTGTCATGACCCCCTTCCCGCCGGAAATGGTTCCGGGGCGGCCGGATCGCGACTGGATGGACGATTTCATGCAGCGCTTTCCCTATCGCTGCCTGCCGCTGGTCATGGCCAACACGACAGGTTGGGAAATCCTGTGTCCGACCGACATCACCATCGTGTGGAACGGCGGCATTCTCAAGAACGACCTGCAGATCACCTGCGACGCCGACCCGGGCTATAATCTGGAACATATTGTCCAGTCGCACTTCACCCATGGCGTGGTGACCTTCCATACCGGTTATATGTTCCGTACGCCGCCGGGCTATTCGGTGATGGCGTCGGGTCCGCCGAACATCGTTAAGGACGGTATCGCGCCGCTATCGGGGCTGGTCGAAACCGACTGGCTGCCGTTTCCTTTCACTATGAACTGGCGCATGACCCGGCCGGGCATGGTCAGTTTCAAGAAGGGCGAGCCCTTCTGCTTCGTCCAGGTGGTGCAGAACAAGTCGCAGGACGAGATCCAGCCGGTCATCAAGCAACTGGAAAGTGATCCCGAGCTGAAGAAGCAGTTCGAAGCCTGGGCCGAGACGCGCCAGAACTTCAACGACAGCCTGATGGCGCGCAATCCTGAGGCCATGAAGGAAGCGTGGCAGAAGTTCTACTTCAAGGGCGAGCGTCCCGACGCCAAGGGCGAAGTGGTCAGTGACGGTCACGTCAATCGCCGCCGGCTCAAAACACCCAAGATCATCCGGGCGAAACCAGCAAGGTAGCGCGGAAAGACAACAAAAAGCCGGCGGTGTTGATGGCGCCGCCGGCTTCTTTCGTGTTTTTGGGCTGATTACTGCGCGGGTTGAGGGCGGATAATCTTGCCTTCGAGATTGGCCACGACCGAGCGTGCATCGTATGCATTGGCCTGGCCGTCGGGCTTGTTGCCCTTGTGCATCAGGACTTCGGCCGTCGCCTCGTAACGGGTGAACTGATAGGTCTCGCGGTCCCAATCGTTGAAGGCGCCATAGTAACCCCAACGTCCCCAGCGTCCGCCGCGATAGAAGCGCCACGACATGCTGCCGTAGAACGGATCCCTGTCCCAGGTGGTAACCGTGCGCGTCTTCTGGTCCGTATCGCGATCGATGATTTCGAACCAGTCGTAGCCTTCGGCAAGGGTCAACTCGGCGGCGCGGAAGAGCATATAGTTTTCAACGGTTTCGCGCGAGGTCAGGTCGTTGCCCGAGAAGCTGAGGCGATAGCGGCCAGCTTCGATACGGGTATCGGTATAACCCGGACGGTACTTGGCGGTACCGGTCGCGGGTTGATAGGGCGTCGGCGTAGCGCAGGCCGACAGCAGGCTGAGCGCGGCGATGGCGACGGCAGCAGCGAGAACTTTTTTCATTATGGGCACTCCCCCGCGAAACGCGTTTTACCGGTGGCTTATTGAAAGCCATTATGGACCAATAGTTAACGCCGTCAATGCGGCGGAATGTGGACTTTTCCACAACAGCCAAAATATAACGTCGGTTGCCGTCAAGCCTTGGTGTGTGTTTCGGCGGAAAAGACCTTGAAAGCCTTGTCACACAGCTCCATGCGGTCAATGCGGACGCTTTTGTCGTTGAAGGTCAGCATGTTGAAACCATTGGGCTGACGGCGGATGCGCGCCGACATGGCGGTCGAGGCATTCAGGAACAGTGTCGTATGGCCATTGACCACACGGTTCTCGATATAGGCGTGATGCTGATGGCCGGCGAGGACCAGGTCGACCTTCTGCTCCGCCAGCACGCCCAGCATGCAATGGGCGTTGAACAGAGAGACATCGAGTGGAAAGTCGCGCGAATTCATCACCGGATGGTGCATGACGAAGATACGCCAAGGGGCGTTCGAGGCTTCGAAGGAGCGGCCGACTTCGCGGCACTGACGCTGGCTGATCATGCCATTGGCCCAGTTCCAGTGCGGCAGGATACGGCGCGCGGTATTTATGCCTTTGACGTGGACCAGGTCGAAGGTCATTTCCGGCTCGAGGTCGTGCCCCAGATATTCCTTGTACCGTTTCCACGGCGTCAGGAAGCGCGTCAGGTCCATGCCGGGCAGGTCGTGATTGCCCGGAATGACGAAGACCGGCGCGGTCAGGCCATGCAGCCAGTCGCGCGCGGCGCGGAACTCTTCAACGGTGGCCGATTGGGTGATGTCGCCGCTGGCGATGACCAGGTCGACGCCGGCGTCCTCGATCGTGCGGCGCAACTCGTCGCGCACCCAGTCGATCTCGCAGCCGAAATGCAGGTCGGAAATATGGGCGATCTTCATGCGCAACCTCTCATAGCGCTGCCTGCGCGAGCGGAGCCAGCGCCGCAGGTCCGCAGGCCGTCCGGACGCGGTATTTCACCGTGTCCTCAACGTGATTGAAGGCGATATTGGCTCCGCCGGCAACAATCAAGGCGCTGGCCGTAGCGATCATCAGTCCTCTGGCGTCGACAGGTTCGGCCTGGCGGTACATGTAGAACAGGCTGAGCAAGGCCAGCCACATGGCGGCAAAGACCAGGCCACCAAAGACGTCGGATGCCCAGTGCGCGCCGAGATACAGCCGTGAAAAGCCGATCAGGATGATCAGGACAGTAGCGGCGGCCATGACCGGCAGGCGAAGCGATGGGTGGCACTCACGCACGATGATCATGGCGAAACAGCCGTAGAGCACGGCATTCACCGTGCTGTGGCCGCTGGGGAAGGACCAGTTGCTGGCGCCCTGGAGATAAAGCTCGACCGGCCGCGGGCGTTCCAGCGCGGCCTTGATGGCGGTATTTATCGCGGACGCACCGGCGATGGCCGTGAGCCAGTAGACCAGGGTCCGCCATGCGCCCCGCCAGGTAAGCCAGAAGGCGACGATGGCGGCCACGGAGACGACAACGACCGTGTCGCCCAGCTCGGTGATCGCGATCATGACCGTGTCCAAGGCGGGTGTCCTTAAGCCCTGCATTGTCTTGTAAACGAGGGCGTCCAGCGGGATCAGCGGATCCTCAATCATGTCCTCAAGCAGGTCGGCGAACACGAAGGCCGCCGCCGCGAGGGCGAGCCCCAGCAGGACCAGGATACGCCAGTCGGGTGTGAAGGCTTTGGCTTCTGGCTTGCTGTCTTCGGCCATGCTCATGCGGGCACCGGCACCAGCAGGTTGATCGATTGCGGCTTGAGCGTGAACTCGAGCGGCGTCGGCAGCTTCACCACTTCACCGTCAATCGAAACCAGTTCCTTCTTGCGCTTGGTCCATAGCGTAATGGTCCGGCCGGTCATTTCCTTAACATCGGGGTCGCGCAGCCAGTGGCCGAGCAGCAGCCGGGTGAGAAAACGCAGGTGCGAACTGCGGGTCTTGGTCGTAGCGACATAGGCCGCCAGTTCGCCGCCGGTTAGCGAGACGCGTTTGAAATTGTTCTCGGTGAAATCGGTGTCGGCGAAGCGGTTGTCGGAAATGACGACGGCGGGTGAGCGGAACTTGTGCATCTTGCCGTCGATATCCATGACCACCTTCTGGCTCTTGTTACGGTCGAGGTTTTCCAGAACGAACATGAACATGCGCGGAATCAGAAGCATGCTGCCCTGTTCGCGCGTCTTTTCGCGATAGATCGAGGCCTGGGGCATGGTGCCGATCGAAGCGCAGCACAGGAAGATTTCACCGTTGACGTAGCCGGCGTCGACGGCCATCGCTTGGGCGCCCCGGGCATAGGCGTCAAGCGCACCTTGCAGAGAGGTAAAGCCAAGGTCGGCGGCCAGGAGGTTCATGGTGCCGAATGGCAGGACGCCGAAAGCATTCTTCCGGCCAGCCATGTACTTGGCGGTTTCGCGAATGGTGCCGTCGCCGCCACCGATGATCAGGGGGGCGGATCGCTCAGCCAGACGCTCCAGATTGGCTTGCATGTCTTCGGGTTCGGACATGCACAACTCGGCCAAGGGTATGCCGCTGGCTTCTATGGCAGCTTCGACGGCCTCAGCGCCCATATTGAGGACGGTGCCGGATTTGACGTTGATCAGGATGTTGAAATTCTGCGCGCCCATGGCCCATTCGGTGCCGTTTGCGCTGCAAGGATTCAATGTGGCTGGGGCGGGGTAAAACTTAAGGGTTGTGGGGTCCGCGACCCCACAACCTTACCTGATCCAAGAGAAAAGCCCGACCTTTAGGCCAGGCTTTTTCTTGGTATCAGAAGATGTGGGGCACGGACCCCACGCCCCGTTAGTTTAACCGCGCTGGTCGCGCTTCGCCGCCACGCGCAGGCGCAGGGCGTTCAGCTTGATAAAGCCGGCCGCGTCGCGGTGGTCGTAGGCCACCTTGCCTTCTTCGAACGTCACCAGGTCCTGGTCGTACAGCGAGTAAGGGCTGGTGCGGCCGGTGATCGTGACATTGCCCTTGTAGAGCTTCACCGTGACCTGGCCCGTGACCTTTTCCTGCGAATAGTCGATCGCCGCCTGCAGCATCTGGCGCTCCGGCGAGAACCAGAAGCCGTTATAGACCAGCGATGCATACTTCGGCATCAGCTCGTCCTTCAGGTGCATGGCGCCGCGGTCGAGCGTGATCGACTCGATGCCGCGGTGGGCGCTGAGCAGGATGGTGCCGCCGGGGGTTTCGTACACACCACGCGATTTCATGCCGACAAAGCGGTTTTCGACGAGATCGAGACGGCCAACGCCGTTGTCGTGGCCCAGTTCGTTCAGCTTGGTCAGCAGTTCTGCGGGCGACAGGGCCTGGCCGTTGATGGCGACCGGATCGCCGCGTTCGAAATCGATGGTGAAGACGGTCGGCGTGTCCGGCGCGGCTTCGGGCGAAATGGTGCGCTGATAGACAAATTCGGGTGCTTCGACGGCCGGATCTTCCAGCACCTTGCCTTCGGACGACGAGTGCAGCAGGTTGGCGTCGACCGAGAACGGTGCATCGCCACGCTTGTCCTTGGCGATCTGGATCTGGTGCTTTTCAGCGAAGTCGAGCAGGGCTTCGCGGCTCTTGAAATCCCATTCGCGCCACGGGGCGATGACGGTGATGTCGGGCTCCAGACCATAATAGCCGAGCTCGAAGCGGACCTGGTCATTGCCCTTGCCGGTGGCGCCGTGGCTGACGGCATCGGCGCCCACTTTACGGGCAATTTCGATCTGGCGCTTGGCGATCAGCGGACGGGCGATCGAGGTGCCAAGCAGATACTGGCCTTCATAGACCGTGTTGGCGCGGAACATCGGGAAGACGTAGTCGCGGACGAACTCTTCGCGGACGTCTTCGATGAAGATGTTTTCCGCCTTGACGCCGGCGGCCAGCGCCTTGGCGCGCGCCGGTTCGATTTCGCCGCCCTGGCCCAGGTCGGCCGTGAAGGTGACGACTTCGGCATTGTATTCCGTTTGCAGCCACTTCAGGATGATCGAAGTATCGAGACCGCCGGAATAGGCGAGGACGACTTTCTTGACGGACTTCTTTTCGGCGGACATGGCGAGACCTTAACGTGAAAATTCACGCGCGCTTTAAGGGCTAAGCCCCGCCAAGGCAAGCAAGGATTTCGTGCGTGATTGAAACTACTGGGTGCGGGAAGAGGCCCCGCCCACCATCTGCTCCGCAGACGGTCCCCCCTCCCCATAAATGGGGAGGGCGAAGTTGCTAAAAATTGAATGGTTTGAATGTCGTGCCGGTTCAAAATCACGCCCTCCCCATTTATGGGGAGGGGGGACCGCCGAAGGCGGTGGGCGGGGCTTCTTTCTTAGTGCCTGAACACCCGCACGCCCGTAAAGACCATGGCCAGCCCCGCTTCATCTGCCGCATCGATCACGGCCTGATCGTTCATCGACCCGCCGGGCTGGATGATCGCCGTGGCACCGGCGGCCGCGGCTTCCAGCAAGCCGTCGGGGAAGGGGAAGAAGGCTTCCGATGCACAGGCCGAACCTTGCGCCAGCGATTCCGTCAGGCCCAGACCCTCGGCGGCTTCTTGCGCGCGCAGACGGGCGATGCGGGCGCTGTCGCGACGGTTCATCTGGCCGGCGCCGATGCCTGAGGTGCGGCCATCCTTGGCGTAGACGATGGCGTTCGACTTGACATGCTTGGCGACGGTGAAGGCGAACAGCATGTCCTGGATTTCGGTCGGGGTCGGCTGGCGCTTGGTGACGACCTTGAGGTCCGACGCCTTGATACGGGCGGTGTCGCGCGATTGGACCAGCATACCGCCGGCCACCGAACGGAAGACCTGGCCACCGGCCAGCGGATCGGGCAGGGCGCCGGTGGTCAGAAGACGCAGGTTCTTCTTGGCGGCGAAGACGGCTATGGCGTCTTCATCGACTTCGGGGGCGACGACGACTTCGGTGAAGATTTCGACGATCTTTTCTGCTGTGGCGCGGTCGAGGCGGC
Organism: Asticcacaulis solisilvae; assembly: GCF_017875235.1. Lineage (GTDB taxonomy): Bacteria > Pseudomonadota > Alphaproteobacteria > Caulobacterales > Caulobacteraceae > Asticcacaulis > Asticcacaulis solisilvae_A. The sequence continues at coordinate 262,421 of NZ_JAGGMI010000006.1, forward strand.
GGTTCAGGGCGACGATGCCGCCGAAGGCCGAGACCGGGTCGCATTCCAGGGCGCGCTTATAGGCGCTGATCAGGTCGTCGCCGACAGCGACGCCGCACGGATTGGCGTGCTTGACGATGACGCAGGCAGCATGCTCAGTCGGGTCGAATTCGGCGACCAGTTCCAGTGCCGCATCGGTGTCAGCGACATTGTTGTAACTCAGTTCCTTGCCTTGCAGCTGCTTGGCGGTGGCGACGCCTGGGCGGTTCTCGCCGGTCTTGTAAAAGGCGGCGGACTGGTGCGGGTTTTCGCCGTAACGCATGGTCTGGAGACGCGCGCCGCCGATGGTCTTGCGCTCAGAGTAGTCGTCACCTAGCTGACCGGCGAACCAGGTCGAGACCGACGAGTCATAGGCGGCGGTGCGGGCAAAGGCGCGAGCGGCCAGGGACTTGCGTAAGGCCAGGTCAGTCGTACCTTTCTCGGCGATGGCGGCGAGGACCTGGTCCATGCTGTGTTTGTCGACGCAGATGGCGACGTAAGGATGGTTCTTGGCCGACGAGCGGATCATGGCCGGGCCGCCGATGTCGATGTTCTCGATGGCGGCTTCGAAACCGCCGCCCGAGGCCACGGTCGATTCAAACGGATAGAGATCGATCCAGACGATGTCGATCGGCTGGATGTCGTGATCGGTCAGCGCCTTGGCGTGTTCGGGCGCATCGCGATAGGCCAGCAGCGCGCCGTGGACCTTGGGGTGCAGCGTCTTGACGCGGCCGTCCATCATTTCCGGGAAGCCGGTAATCTCTGATACGTCCTTGACCGCGATGCCGGCCTTCTCGATGGCCGCCTTGGTGCCGCCGGTCGACAGCAGTTCCACGCCGGCCGCGGATAGGGCCTTGGCCGCTTCGATCAGGCCGGTCTTGTCGGACAGCGAGATCAGGGCGCGTTGCGGCTTGACGAGATCGGGGGCGGGCGGAAAATCGGGAGCGGCGGGCATGGGAGCTTTATCCGTGTGGGGAGGAAAATATGCCGCGCCGTTTACACGAGGCGATCTGGTTTGCCTACCCCTGGTCCATGCGTATTGGCCCAAAGAAAAACCCCGCCCCCGGGAGGCGGGGCGGGGTCCTTCACGACCGTTGGTTAAGGCGTGCGCTCCTTACCAGCGGCGATCGTCGTAACGGTCATTGTAGCCGTAGTCGCGGTATTGCTTGTAGCCGCGGCGCTCGTAACGGGCTTCTTCCTGGTGGGACTGAATCTTCTTGCAGGTCGACTTGCCTTGGTCCTTACCGATCTTGGAGCCCAGGACGTAACCGACGCCGGCGCCGGCAACCGCGCCCAGACCCTTTTCGTTCTTGGAAATCTGCGTACCCAGCAGGCCACCGGCGATGGCGCCGATGATCGCGCCCTTATTCTTGGCGTCCTGCTTGGTGACCTGGCAGGCTTCCGTCTTGGTGTACGGACGGGCCGAAGCCATGGTCGGAGCGATGGCGGAACCCAGGATCAGGCCGGTGGTGACAACAGCGGCCATAGTGGTCTTGATAATCTTGGTCATAGTCTTGGTCCTTCGTGTCTGCCTTGGGGTTATTCCCTCTCGGCTTGATGAGGACCAATATAGGGGAGCGAACCTGAACGGGATTTGAGCGCCACATTCATCTTCGTTCAGAGTGCATTTTTTTCGAAAAAAGTTTTAGAGCGGAATGCATTCCACTCTAAGTTATTGTTTTGTCGCGATGTTACGCGGAAAACCGCCAACTCTTTTCCGCACATCGCTCCGCGCACGAAAAAGGCCACCCGCAGATGGCCTTTGACGTTTTTAAATTCAAGATATCAGCTAGATCAGCTGTAGACGTAGCGATAGACGGTCTTGACCTTGCGGCCCTTGGAGTCGCGCGACCAGACGACTTCCTCGCGGTGAGCGTTGCCCTTGGTGCAGGCCTTCTTGCCACTGTCGTGGCCCATCTTGGAGCCGATGGCGCCGCCAACGACCGCACCACCCAGAGCGCCGAGGCCGCGTTCGTTCTTGGAAATCTGGCTGCCGATGACCGCGCCTGTAACCGCGCCGATGACGGTGCCGGTCTTTTCCCGCTTCTTCTGCTCGTACTTGCAGACGTAGCGCGTATAGGCTTCGGCGGTCGTGGGGATTACGAGCGAACCCGCGACAAGGCTGCCGGCGACGGCAGCGGCGACTGTGCCATTGAGTAATCTGGACATTGTTGTTCTCCTTTCGAGCATTACCGGCTTCCGGTGAAGCGGGACAACACTCTAGGTTTGTCTTGTCGCATCATTGCGGCGAACCGGTGTCCATTTCGTCAGGAAATGCTCTCAGACGGACGCTAGACCCTCGGCGATAAAATTTCAGTGAGATAGGCGAGGTTCAGGCCTCAGCAGGCGATAACTTCCAGCGCACGCGCGTCGGCGCATCCAGCCGGCCCACGCCCTTCAATGAGACCAGCAGGGTCTTGCGCAGCACGTCGTGCTCGAACACGTGGCTGTCCTCGATCACGACGTCCTTGGCGTCGTGGCGTAACCACCAGCCGCGTCCGCCGGGCCCGCGCAGCAGCACACTTTTCTTGTCGCGCGCCATCGACGCCTGCACCTCCGGGTGGAGCAGGAAGTGGATGGTGAAGGACGCGGCCATCGGTACGTCCTGCTTGGTGCCTTCCTGGGGCGTCAGGCGGTCCTCTCCGCGCAGTTCGTCGCGCTGGGCGTCGATATATAGGCGGCGTTCATGCCGCAGGCCGAACTTCGTCTTCCAGCCGTCGTGTTCCATCTCGAGCAGGCTGCCAGCGTCTTCGGCTTCGACGCGGCGCGAGCGGATCTTGTAGCGTGGGCCCTGCAGGCCGAAGTTCAGCAGCTCGCCGAAGCGGCCGGTGATCGGCGTCAAAATGCCGGTGTCGGCCAGTGTCAGCGTATTGCCCGCCGGCACGATGCGGAAACCCTGGCGATCGGTCTGCTTGGGCGACCAGCCGGGCAGGACCATCAGCTTGTCGCGGCCGCCCGACACTTCGAACGCCATCGGGTGGTCGCAGGCGGCATAGCCATAGTCGTCCGCCCGCGGCTCGCCAGCGTCGGCGATGACGACCAGACTGCGGCCGCTCAGGCGATGGAAGCGGCCGTCGTCAAGCTGTACAGGCGTTTCGGTCGCGGCGGGACGGACATCATTGCGCACCAGGGCGGGCAGGACTTCCTCAGGCTGCAACGATTCCGCGCCCTGGAAGGCGCACAGGCTGCCGTCGGGATGCGACAGGGCGCGAACGAAGCGGCTCAACTGGTCGACATGGGTGTCGAGCGTCTCGGGCGTCGCCAGGCCACGCTGATTCATGGCGTCTTCAATCAGCAGCAGGTCATAGAGCAGGTTCAGGCCCTGCTGCGGGCTGCGCGAGACATGGCTGCCGTCGTTCAGAACCAGCCGTTTCAACGCCTTGGGCAGCAGTTTCTGGCCTTGCTTGAGGAAGCCGTAGCCGGCCTTGCCGGACAGCACGCAGCCAAGGATGATTAGCGCAACCGCCTTGTCGCCTTGCCAGGCTGGATTGTTGTTGAGCCGCGACAGGTGCCGGCCCTGCTCGCTCAGACACTGGGCGATCTCACCCGTATATTGCGGCGAGACCTGCACCAGACGCTTAGCGAAGATGGCGAGATTGATCAGCCGGCGAGGAAGAATTTCCTCGCTCCACGAAAATGGCGTCCAACGGCAGAAGGTCTTGTGCCACAACGAAAACAGCCGCCCGGCTTCCCTGGCGCCGTTGTCGCCCTGGCTCATCAGCGCCGGCAGCCAGCTGAAGCGGTGCAGTTCGACGGCAAAAGCGCGCGAAGGCGACGGGCGGTTCCATGGGTCGCCGCTGCCCTGGACGCTCATGCGCGCTCCGGCCAGGGTAAAGCGTCCGGCCAGGATCGCCTTGCCGAGCTGGCTGTTGACCGGGCGGACATCGTGGGGGGCGGTGATGAACCCTTCGGGAAGGCCGCCTTTCAGCGTCAACCGGTAGCCGGGCATGCCGAATAATTCCGCGCCGGTCTGGTTCTTGATCCAGGCAAGGATCACCTGCGCCCAGGGAGTCTGGACGGCATTCAGTTCCGGAATCGCGGTCGACTCGTAAGCCTGCATTTCGACTCTAGAGACCTTTCAGGGCCTTGATGTTGCCGGCATAGGCGGATTCGCCGCCCTTGAATACGGCCGTTCCGGCAACCAGCGCCGTCGCACCGGCCGACACGCAGGCGGCGGCGTTATTAGCCGTGACGCCGCCATCGACCTGAAGCAGCGCAGGGCTGCCGGCATCATCAAGCTTTTTGCGCACAACGGCAATCTTGCGCAGCTGCGTGTCAATAAAGCACTGGCCGCCAAAGCCCGGATTGACGCTCATGATCAGGACCAGGTCGACATCATCGATCACCCAATCGAGAATCTCGACCGGCGTAGCCGGATTGAGCACGACGCCGGCCTTGGCGCCCAGCTGGCGGATATATTTCAGCGAACGGTGCAGGTGCGGTCCGGCTTCCGGGTGCAGGCTGATATAGTCGGCGCCCGCATTGCGGAAGGCTTCCAGGAATGGATCGACCGGCGAGATCATCAGGTGGACGTCGAACGGCAGGTGGGTGTGCGGGCGCAAGGCCTTCACCACGTCGGGCCCAATCGTCAGATTAGGGACGAAATGGCCGTCCATGACATCGATATGGACGAAGTCGGCGCCCGCCGCCGTAATTGCCTTCACCTCATCGCCCAGGCGCGCGAAATCGGAAGCCAGAATCGAAGGGCAGATAAGGGGCGTTGATGCGGTCATTTGTGTTCGGCAGTGTACTTATAAGGCGTATGAGGGGTCATCTTTAAGCGCGCTTGCGCCCTTGCCGTCAACCGTTTTGGCGATCACGAATTTCGTTTGAGACGCGCGATGAAAAAGCCGTCCTGGCCACCCGGGCGCTGATGCGGTAACAGGCGCAGCCAGCCTTCCTTGGCCACCGACTCCGGCGGCAATCCGGCCGTGGCGGCCGTCTCGGCGCTGGCGGCCTCAAGCGCAAAATCCTTATGGCGGCGCAGGAAGGCCAGAACCTGCGTCTCGCCCTCTTCGCGCTCCAGCGAACAGGTGCAGTAGATCAGTTCGCCGCCCGGCGCGACGCGGGCCGCGCCCGAATCCAGCAGGCGGTGCTGAACGTCGGCCAGCTTGGCGATGTCGGCCGGACGCGTCGCCCACAGCACGTCGGGTTGGCGGCGATAGGTGCCGGTGGCGCTGCACGGCGCGTCGAGCAGCACGACATCGAACTGACGCTTGTCTTCGAAGCCTTCGGCATCGGCCATGTGCAGTTCGGCCGTGTAGCCGGTGCGAACCAGGTTTTCCTCGACGCGCTTCAGGCGGTTCTTGGAGCGGTCGAGCGCGACGACACTGGCGCCCTTGGCCAGCAGCTGCATGGTCTTGCCACCGGGGGCAGCGCACAGGTCGATGGCCGTCTTGCCGGTCAGGTCGCCGAGCAGCGCGACCGGCGTGGCCGATGCCGCGTCCTGGACCCACCAGACACCATCCTCATAGCCGGCCCACTTGCGAACATCGCCGCGCAGGCCGCTGCGGATCGACAAGCCGCCCAGGGGCTGACCTTCCAACGCTTCGGACAGGCGATCGCGGTCGGCGGCCGTCTTGAAGGTGAGGTCGGTCGCGGGTTCTTCGGTAAGGACCAGCGCCATAGCCTCGGCATTGTCCTGGCCGAAATTCATCTTCCAGCGTTGGAACAGCCAATCGGGTACCAGCCGTGAAGGACTTGGCGCTTTCAGCCCCCCTTCGCGGATGACGGTGCGCAGGATGGCATTGATCAGGCCCTTGAACGGACGGGTATGGCTTTCGCGCTCGGCCAGCTTGACCGTCGTCGAGACGGCGGCAAAGCCCGGCACGTTCATGAAGCCGATCTGGACCAGACCAATGCGCAGCAGAGCGCAGACGGCGTCGGACGGCGTCTTCTTGGTAATCTTTTCGATGACCTCGTTGAGCTGGCCCAGGCGGCGCAGGACCAGCATGGCCAGGGCGCGGGCAAAGCTGCGTTCGGAGTCGCTTAAAGAGGTGAAGGAGGTGCGGGTCAGCGCTTCGTCGAAACCGGAACGCTTGGTCAGGGCTGCGTCGATCAGTTCCATGGCCGCGATACGCGCCGGCATGCCGATATCGCCGTCGTCCTCGACAAAGACCTTGGGTTCGGGCTTAAACTGCGGCTTGGGCTTCGGCGCCGGGCGAACCTTCGGCGGCTTGTAACCGGAACGGGACGACGGTTTGCGGGTTCGGGGCGGCTGGGTCATAGGGTCTCTAAGGTGCTGTGCGTTCAAAAAAGAGCCTCCCCTTTTGCGAGGGGAGGCGAAGAAGGCGCTTACATATCTGTCGCAGGGACGCTCGTAAATCCCTTTTGCTGCGGGCGGCGGCGCAGGTCGGTGGCCAGCTTCATCAGGGCCTCGATCCGGTTGCCCGTATTCGGATGGGTCGAGAACAGGTTGTCCATGTTGCGCCCGTTCAGCGGGTTGATGATGAACATGTGCGCTGACGCCGGATTGCGCTCGGCGCCGTGGTTATAGGTGCCGCGCGCATAGCTTTCGATCTTGTGCAGCGCGCGGGCAAGCGCTTCCGGATCGCCGGCGATTTCACCACCGACGCGGTCAGCTTCGTATTCGCGCGTCCGCGAGATGGCCATCTGGACCAGCATGGCGGCAATCGGCGCCAGGATCATCAAAGCCAGCGAAGCGAAGATGTTGTTATTGCCCTCCTCGTCATTGTTCGACCCGCCGAAGAACATGGCGAAGTTGGCGATCGACGAGATGGCACCGGCGACCGAGGCAGTGATCGTCATGACCAGGGTGTCGCGGTTTTTGACGTGCGCCAGTTCGTGCGCCATGACGCCGCGGATTTCGCTGCGATCGAGCATTTCCAGCAGGCCGGTGGTCGCACAGACGGCGGCATTCTGCGGATTACGTCCGGTGGCAAAGGCGTTCGGCTGGTCGCTGTGCATGATGTAGACGGCGGGCATCGGCAGCTGGGCGCGCTGGCTTAAGTCCTCAATGTCGCGGTAATAGGTTCGCAGCAAAGGGTGCGTGGTGTTCGGATCGACGGGCTCGGCGCGATACATACGCAGCACCATCTTGTCCGAGTTCCAGTACGTGAACAGGTTCATCGCGATGCCGAGGCCCAGTGCGATGAGCATACCCGTGGGGCCGGCCAGGGCAAAGCCGATGGCGCCGAACAATGCGGTCAGGCCAGCCAGCAAAATCCAGGTCTTCAACGGGTTCATAATGATATCGGTTCCTTGAGTTGTTACAGGTTGAGGACTAGATATGGGAAAATACCCCTGTATCTCCAAGGGCCTTACGAAAATGTCATCTGAAACCGAAAAGCCCGCTGACCTGAGCCAGGTCACACAGAAGGTGCTGACGCCAGAAGCCCAGCGCGCTTTGGCCGAAGCCGCCGAACGCCGTGCAAAGGCTGAGGCTGAGGCGCAGAAGATGGCCGAGGAAGACGGCGGCCCGAAAGGTCCAGAGCCCACGCGTTATGGCGACTGGGAACGCAAGGGCATCGCGGTCGATTTTTAAAAGAGGCCCCACCACCATTTGCTCCGCAAATGGTCCCCCTCCCCATGCTTCGCACAGGGAGGAGTGACTGCGCTCCGTTTCTCCTCCCTGGCTATGCCGGGGAGGGGGACCGCACGAGTGAGCCATCGACAGATGGCGAATGAGATGTGGTGGTGGGGTCTCTTACTTTAAACGTTATGAATCGCGGCGAGAATGCTCTGTGCCGCAGCCACCGGATCGGCAACACGCGTAATCGGACGTCCGACCACCACGTGTGACGCACCGTTCAGGAAGGCATCCTGTGGCGTCGCGATGCGTTGCTGGTCATTGACGTCGGAACCTTCCGGCCGCACGCCCGGCGTCACGATCAGGAAATCTTCCGGCACGCGGGCCCGGATCATGGCGGCTTCGTGTGGGCTGGCGACCACGCCATCGAGACCGCATTCGACCGCCTGATCGACGCGCAGCATGACCAGTTCCGCCAGGGCCGTGCCGTAACCCATCTCGTCGAGATCGGCCTGGCTCAGCGAGGTCATCACGGTCACGCCGATGATCTTGGTCGAGCCATTGCCCCGGCCTTTTACAGCTGCGCGCATGACCTGGGGTTCGGCGTGGACGGTCAGCAGGTCGCAGGCGCCGGAACAGGCGGCTTTGGCCGCGCCTTCGACCTGGGCGCCGATATCGTGCAGCTTCCAGTCCTGAAAGATCAGCTTGCCCTGGTCCTTCAGTTCGCGCGCCAGGTCCAGCCCGCCCTGAGCCAGGAGCGTCAGGCCGATCTTGTAATAGGAGACGCTGTCACCGAGCGTCTTGACCAGGGCGCGGGCGCTGTCGAGATCGGGCTCGTCCAGAGCCAGGATCATGCGGTCGTCGGCCTTGTAAAGCTCGGTCATAGCTATTGTCCTTGTATGCGGTGCAGGGCGCTTACGCGATTTGCCATCCCTGCACAAGTCAGTCATCATCCCGCGAATCACGGGGTATGCGGACATGTTCGATGATCTCAACCTGACGAAGCTGCTGCCGTTCTATATCAACTTCTTCATCACCCTGTTCGCGCTGATCGACCCGATCGGCAATGTACCCATCTATGCGGCCGCGACCCAGACGCAGTCGTCCAAGGCGCGGCGGTGGCTGAGCTTCTACATTTCCGCCTTCACCGCCGTCATCCTGTCGATCTTCTTCTTCGCGGGCTTAAGCATCCTGAAGTTCTTCGGGATCTCCATGGATGCCTTCCGCATCGCCGGCGGCATGCTGCTGTTCCTGATGGGGCTTGAGATGGCGCGCGGCAACTTCATGGAAACCTTCGCCCATGCCGAAGACGTCAAAAGCGGCGGCGATCCGACCACGGGCGTCCAACCGCTGGGTCACCGCGAAACGGCCAAGAAAAGCTTCGAGAAGCTGGTCGTGCCGTTTGCTTTTCCGTTGATGGTCGGGCCTGGGACGATTTCGACGGTTGTCATCCAGGCTGGTGTCGCGCACAGCCTGGGGCCGCTGGGCATGGTGGTTGGCGTGCTGGCCATACTGACGACGGCGGTGGCGATTCTGGTGTCGTTACTATTGTCGAACAGCATTTCGCGCGTGTTCGGCCGGGTCGGGATGGTCGTCGTCGTGCGGGTGCTGGGGCTTATTCTGTGCGCCCTGTCGGTGCAGATCATCATCTCGTCGATCGGCGCGATTACACAGGACATCATATTGCCCAGCGCCGCGCATCCGTATGAGAACGGACACAGCCGGTAGAATATCATGTTCCAGAGTAAGCGCACCTTGGCCCTCCCTGTTTTATGGGGAGGGCGAAGTTTAGATGTCTATCTGTGTATTTTCCGGAGCTGCCCCGACGCCAGCTCCATCACCCAGTCATCGGGCAGGACCTTCAGCAGCGCCGCCGCGGTCTTGTTCGGTGCCCCCGGCACGCAGCAGGCGCGATTGGCTTCGGCCGCGACAAAGCCCTCACGCGCGACCTCGTCGGCGCCCATCCACCACCATTCGGGGATGGCCTTCGACAGCTTTGAACGCGTACCGACGACATCGTGGAATTCGGAATAGGTCCAACCCGGGCACAGCGACGTCACGTGGACGCCGTGGTCGCGAACCTCAAGGTGCAGGCCTTGCGAAAACCGTGTCAGGCCGGTCTTGACCGGGCCGTACAGTGTATCGCCGGGCGAGGCCGGCAGATAACCGGCCAGCGAGGCGACGTTGATGATCCGGCCGAACTTGCGTTCGATCATGCCCGGCAGGAAGCGGTGGGTCAGCTCGATCGGCGCCAGCCACATGACCTGCATGAAGGCGCGGTGCTGTTCCAAGGTGGTGCCAAGGAAGCCGCCCGGCTGGCCATAGCCGGCGTTGTTGACCAGTCCATCGACGCTGCGGCCCAGGGCCAGCACGCTTTGCTGCAGGGCGTCGGGGGTGGCAGGATCGGAAAGGTCACCCGGCAAGGCGTGGGCTTCGACGCCGAAACGCAGGCGGATTTCCTCGGCCAGGGTTTCCAGCCGGTCCTGGCGGCGGGCAGTCAGCGCCACGTCCCAACCGTGCGAGGCATAGGTGCGCGCGAACGCCATGCCGATGCCTGCGGACGCTCCGGTAATCAGGACAAGACGGCGGGCCAACGATTAAATCCCCTAAAAAATCAGACAGGGATCGAACACGACCCCTGCCGGAAATGCAAGTGGATTGATAGTGCGGAATGTTTACCGAGGTCTGAATGCCCCCACCACCGCATCTAGCGCTATCGCGCGTCGTGCGGTCCCCCTCCCCGTTCGCTTCATTGCGTTGAACCCGTGCGCCGCTCTCGGGGAGGTATAGGTTTTACAGGTCGCGGCAAGTCATAGCTATTCCTCCCCATGAGCACCACGGCAGATAACGCGACTAAGATGCGAGTGGGGAGGGGGACCGCACGACGACAGCTTGCTGTCTAGATGCGGTGGTGGGGGCCAGCCTGACCCTCAGGCCGGGATTTTCTCGGCGGGGCACACTTCACTTGTTTCGCCGACGTGCTTCAGCAGGTCCGCGACCGTGATCCTCGAAAGGCTGGTCGAGGCCGCGGCATTGGCGAGTTGCATGGCGTCGTTGACGGCGCGCGGAATGGCCTGGCTGACCGGGCAACCCTTGGCGCCAACGGGGGCGGAGCCCAGATGCGCGCAGCCATTGACGGCGCGCAAAACTTCATCGAGACGGATCTGTTCCGGACGCTTGAGCAGCCACGCACCGCCGGCCACGCCCGAACACGTCGCGACAAGGCCGGCCTTGGCCAGCTGAGTCGTCATGCGGCGGATGACGACGGGATTGGTCGGTATGCTCGCGGCCAGGATGGAAGACGACACCGCCTGCTCGCGCGAATAGGCGTTGCGGTGCGCGAGGTACGCCAGGGTATGCGCTGCGACGGGAAATCTTTGACTATCGGACATGATTATCTCGATATTACAACAGTTTTGGCTCTGTTCCTAGGGTACACAAGGTCACAGCTCCGTCATGAACGCCCTAAATGGGCATTGAATGTGTTTTTAAATAGGCGTAAGAGCGCCTCGTTCAAGCGAGGGCGTCCTTGAAAAGACCGTGTGTGTCATGCCCTCAGGAGAGTGTACATGACAGGGGACTCCCCTGCCGGAACGCCGGGCTCCCAGCCGGCACCGGCGACCGCCGCCGACGCGCCGCCGACCGCTGGCGCGGCGACCATTTCCACATCAGCCAAGGATGCCACCGCGGAAGCTCCCGCACACCACGGTCATGCCCATGCGGGCTTCTTCGCCCTGGCGCTTGGCTCGGTCGGTGTCGTTTTCGGCGACATCGGTACCTCGCCGCTGTACGCCTTCAAGGAAGCCCTGCACGCCGCCGCCCATGACGGAGTGACGCGGCCGGAAATCCTGGGCGTGGTGTCTCTGGCCCTGTGGGCTATGATTCTGATCGTCGCCGTAAAGTATGTCGGCTTCATCATGCGCGCCGACAATAATGGCGAAGGCGGGGTGCTGTCGCTGATGGCCCTGGCCCAGCGCGCGATGGGACGGCGGACCCAGATTGTCTTCGTTCTCGGCGTCATCGGCGCGGCGCTGTTCTACGGTGACGCGGTCATTACGCCGGCCATGTCGGTGCTGTCGGCCGTCGAAGGCCTGCGCACAATTCCGGGCATGGAAAACAGTATCTCGACCGAGATGGTGCTGGCCATTTCCGGCGTCATGCTGCTGGGGCTGTTCATGTTCCAGAGCAAGGGTACCGCCAAGGTCGGTGTCGTTTTCGGCCCGATCTGCGCCATCTGGTTCACGGTCATGGCCGTGCTGGGCGTGATGCAGTTCGTCGGCCGCCCCGAAATCCTCATGGCCTTCAATCCCTTCTATGCCGTGAAATTCCTGGCCGAACACGGCCTGTCGGGCTTTATCGTCTTAGGCGCGGTCTTCCTGACGGTGACGGGTGCCGAAGCCCTGACAGCCGATATGGGCCATTTCGGCCGTTGGCCGATCCAGGCAGCGTGGCTGTTCTTCGTGCTGCCGTGCCTGACGCTGAACTATCTGGGCCAGGGCGCTCTGGCGCTCAAGGTACTGGAAAGCACCCCCGCCGGCCAGCCCTTCCATCAGCTGAACTGGTTCTTTGAAATGGCGCCGGAAAGCTATCGCCTGCCGCTGGTCATCCTGGCCGGCATGGCGACGGTGGTGGCGTCGCAGGCCGTGATCACCGGTGCATTTTCGCTGACCCAGCAGGCGATCCAACTGGGCTTGTTGCCGCGCCTGACCGTGACGCGGACGTCGGAAACACAGTCGGGACAGATCTATGTGCCGCAGCTCAACAACATGCTGCTGGTCGGCGTTGTCGTGGTCATGGTGACTTTCCAGACCTCGTCCGCCCTGGCGCATGCCTACGGCCTGGCCGTGACCGGCACTATGGTGGTGACGACCATGATGGCGACGGTCGTGATGCGCCAGATGTGGAAATGGAGCTGGCCGGCTGTTTTGGCCTTCGTTATTCCGTTCATGATTCTCGACCTGTCCTTCTTGAGCGCCAACGCCCTGCGCTTCCTGTCGGGCGGCTGGCTGCCGGTGCTGATCGGCGCGTCGCTGTTCCTGGTCATGGCGACCTGGGTGCGTGGCAGCCAGATCCTGATGGACAAGTCGCGGCGTGATAGTGTCATGTTGGCCGACCTGGTCGAAATGATGAAGAAGCGGCCGCCGCACCGCGTGGCCGGTACGGCGATCTTCCTGACGTCGGATGCGGAAATCGCGCCGGTGGCCCTGATGCACAATCTCAAGCACAACAAGGTGCTGCATGAGAAGAATGTCATCCTGACGGTCCGAACGGCGAATACGCCGCGCGTGCCGGATGCCGAGCGCGTGACGATCGAGATCATCAATGAGGATTTCAAGAAGCTGACGATTAGCTATGGCTTCATGGAAAGCCCGAACCTGCCGCGCGCACTTGGCGTCTGCCGCAAGCTGGGCCTGAAGTTCGACATCATGGCGACCAGCTTCTTCTTAGGAAAACGCAATGTCGTGCCTTCGGCCAATTCAGGCATGCCGCTGTGGCAGGACAAGCTGTACATCTTCCTGATGCGCAACGCGGCGAACCCGACGGACTTCTTCCACATTCCGCCGGGTCGCGTTGTTGAGCTAGGCACTCAAGTGACCGTCTAGGGTGCAGGGACCGACCCTGCCAGCCGGAGGCCCTTAAATTGTTGGGTTCGTCACTTCCCCACTGAACCTCCCCTTGAACACCATGGCCGAAAGTGGCTGGCGGGTTGATGGCGTTTCGCGGGCCTTCAGAAAGTCCGGCAGGCTATCCGGATCGCCCTTACGGCCTATGGCAAAGGCGGCTTCGAGCTTCACATTGTCCGGCAGGCCCAGGACCAGCGGCGCCTTATCATAATGAAGGCCGCCCATCCCGTGGGCGACGAGACCCAGCTTATGCGCTTGCAGCGCCAGGGCGAACGATGCCGCGCCGGTGTCAAAGCTGTGGGTCGGGATGTCTCGCTCGCCGTCGAAGGTCGTGACCGAGGCAGCGAAGATCAACGCGCCGGCGTTCTTCGCCCAGCCTTCGTTGAATGGCACCAGAAGGCTCAGAAGCGTTTCGAATTCCGGCGTGTCGCGCAGGGCGTAGATAAAGCGCCAGGGCTGGAGGTTCGAGGCCGACGGCGACCAGCGTGCGGCTTCGAGCATGCTCAGGACCTGATCTTCGGTGACGGGGGCATCGGCAAAGGCGCGCGGCGACCAGCGTTCCAGGAATTGCGGATCAATGGGGTGGGTCGGGTTGCGGAACGAAGTGCTCATCGTATGTGCCTTTAATATGATTGGCTTTTGCGGCCGAACTCTGGTTCACAGGGATATGACCGTCTATCAGTAACTAAAATAGTAACAGTTACATTTGGTTCAAGAGGCCCCGTGCTCGATTCTTTGCAAAGCCGTTTTGATTTTTTGACGCCCTATCTGACCGTCTATGGGCCGAGAGACAGCACACCGCGTCCGGCGGTTCTGCTCTTCCACGCCTGCAATGGCATCCGGCCGCATATCCATGCCTATGCCCGGCTGGCGGAAAGGGCGGGGGTGCGCGCCTTTGTCATCGACAGTTTCATGCCGCGCGGCTGGGACCAGACGGCAGCGGTCAGCCTGGTCTGTTCTGGCCTGGCACTGCATGGTTACGAACGGTCAGGCGATGTGCTGGCGGCGGTGTGGGGCATCGCGCAAAGGCCGGATGTCGATGCCTCGCGCCTGTGCCTGGCGGGATGGAGCCACGGCGCGTGGTCGATCATGGACCTGATGACGCAGCGCCTGGACCGCGAGGGTGCGGCACGCTTGAAGAATCCGACGCCCGAAGCGCTCAAGGGCGTGAAAAGCCTGTTCCTGGTCTATCCGTACATAAACTTCCCGGCGCGCAGCAATACGCACCACTGGGAGTACAGGCCGCAGACCCTGGCCGTACTGGCGCGCAGTGATTTTCTGACCGCCCATGCGCATGCCGCCAACATCTTCAAACGGCTGCGCGACGAAGGCGTGCCGGTGGAGACGCTCGATCTGGACGCAACACATTGTTTTGACGAGGACGGCATTCATTTCGGCTCATTCATGTCCTATGATGCCGCATGTCACGACCGGACCGAGCAGGCTTTTGTGCGCTTCCTGGCAGAGACGCTGGGGTAATTCCAAAGCTTGCTTTGGCAAGCCCGACCGGGCGCCCGAGCAAATCGTGCTCAAGGAGCGAAGCGTTAGCACTTCGCTATGGGCGAGGAGCCCAGCGGCGCTTGAGCGGCAATAAGAGGGGGATCACATGCAGACCATGGCTGAGCGCTACGCGCTGCTGGAAAAATACATCACGATCTATGGGCCGACGGACACGCGCGTCCTGCCGGCGATCGTGCTGTTTCACGGCTGTGGCGGCATGCGCCCGCACATCCATGCCTATGCCAAGGCCGCGGCGTCACTTGGCATACGCGCCTATGTGGTCGACAGTTTCGCACCGCGCGGCTGGGACCGCAACTTCGCCGTATCTTTGATCTGCACCGGCGCCTTCATGCAGGGCTATGAGCGCTCGGGCGACGTGCTGAGCGTCCTGTGGGGCCTGAAACAGTCGGGCCGCGTCGATATGGACAATGTCGTGCTCGCCGGATTCAGCCACGGCGGCTGGTCGATCATGGACCTGATGACCCAGGCTTTGACGGTAAAGGGCGAAGCCAAGCTGGCTGATCCGGACGCGGCCCTGGCCGACCGGGTCAAGGGCCTGTTCCTGGTCTATCCGTACATCAGCTTCCCGGCGCGCAGCAATTCGAAGCCGTGGGTGCGTCATCCGAAGACCTTTGCCGTGCTGGCGGAAAAGGATCACCTGACGCCACTGAAGCACGCGAAAAAGATCTTCGCCAATGTCACGGCGGCGGGGGCAGCGGTCGAAGTCCTGCCGATGGCCGCCAGCCATGCCTTCGATGAGGAAGACAACAAGGGCATGGTCATGGCCTACGACGCCGAAGCCATGCAGATGTCGATCCTGGCCATGCTGAAGTTTCTCCGCGAGACGGTTCCGCTGCCGGAAGAGGCGCCGGAGGCGAACGCGGTTGCGGCGGGTGGCTAACTGGATATAGTCGGGCGGCGAGCCTGAGGGGTTCTTTCAACGGGCTGGGGGCGGGGACGACATGGCACTCGATACGCTGCAGCAGCGGTGCGACCTGTTGATGCCGCACGTCCAGGTCTTCGGGCCTGACGACGGCGTGCCCAGGCCGGCCTTGATCATCTTTCATGGTTGCGGCGGTATCGCGTCGAACCTTGCCCTCTATGCACAGGCCGCCGTGGCCAGCGGCATGCGCACCTTTATCGTCGACAGCTTCACGCCACGCAACTGGACGCGCAAGCACGCCGCCGCCTGGGTGTGCAAGGGGCTGAAACTGCGCGGCTATGAACGCTCGGGTGATGTGCTGGCCGCGGTCGCAGGCATAAGCCAAAGGCCCGATGTCGATGCGGATCGGCTGGTGCTGGCGGGCTTCAGCCACGGCGCCTGGGCGATCATGGACCTGATGACGCAAAAGCTCGACAAGGCGGGTGACGCGCGCCTTAGCGATCCGGCGCCGCACTGGCTCGACGGGGTCAAGGGGCTGTTTCTCGTTTACCCCTATATCAATTTCCTGGCGCGATCGGTGACGCGGCCGTGGCGGCACAAGCCGAGGACCCTCGCCATCCTGACCCTCTCGGACCACCTGGCGGCTTATAAACACTATCTGAGGCTGATCGTCAGCTTGCGCAAACAGGGGGTCGATGCGACCACAACCACGGTCAATGCTACCCATGCCTTCGATGAAGAGGGCATCGATCGTACCCGCCTCATGCGCTACGACGCCGAAGCGCTGACTGTGACTCTCGACACCCTGAAAGAGTTCATCGCCGAAACCCTCTAAATCGGTATGATTTTAAGTGGAACCATCATACCGATCTAAGTTTTGGTTTTGTCGCGATATTTAAGGCGAAAACCCCAAAGACGCTTCTTGGCACTTTTCGCCATATCGCTCTAAATAAGAAAGCCGCCGGGGTTTCCGGCGGCTTCTTGAATTTTGTCTTAGCGGTCTTCCTCGTCTTCGCCGGGCAGGCCATCGATCTCTTCGTCGAAGTCGGCGTCTTCGTCGTCTTCCAGGAAGGGGACGTCGTCGGCATCGTCGTCGCCCAGGTCGGCGTCTTCGATATCCATGTCGACCGAGTCGCCGCCGCCGCCCACGCGGGCCGGATCAGCGGGATCGAGGTCCTCGTCTTCATCGACGATGAGCGCATCATCCACGACCACTTCGTCGATTTCAGGCGTCACGACTTCGGGCTCTTCGTCCTCGTCGTCGCCCTGGGTCTTGCCCTTCACCTGATCTTCGGCTTCCTCGTCCGTATCCTCATAGTCCGGAGCGGTGGTCCGTACGCGCGTACGGCGCGTGCGGATCACTTCTTCCTGGTCGAATTCGAACGCGCATTTCGGGCAATGCGCCGGGCGGTTGTTCAGGTCGTAGAACTTGGCCGTGCAGTTGGGGCAAACCTGCTTGGTGCCTAAGGCGGGATCAGCCACGGGTGGTCCTTATCAATCGGAATAGAAAAAATGCGTTTGCGATTGGCCCCCTTGCCACTAGATAGGCCTCCTGTCAAAAGCTTAAATCCCGCCCGGCCTCAATTTTTTTTGCGCGCATTTTTTTGCAGCGGCAAACAAGGCCCCATTTATCGACGCGTCCATGAACCCCAGCCAAGCTACCGCCGTTAAACTGATCCCGCCCCAGACCAAGATCGCCGGTCGGATTGCCCTTCCCGGATCGAAGTCGATTACCAACCGGGTGCTGCTGATCGCGGCGCTGGCGCAAGGCCGGAGCCAGGTCAGCGGCGCGCTCAAAAGCGACGATACCAAATATATGGCGCGGGCCTTGGGCCAACTGGGCGTGGCGGTCACGGACACGGGCGACACGGAGTTTCTGGTCGAAAGCACGGGCACGCTGACGCCGTCACCAGAGCCGCTGTTCCTCGGCAACGCCGGTACGGCTGTGCGTTTCCTGACGGCGGCGGCGGCCAATATCGACGGCACGACGATCCTGACCGGCGACGAACACATGCAGAAGCGCCCGATCGCGCCGCTGGTTCAGGCGCTGAACGATGCCGGCGTCACCGCCACGGCGCTGACAGGCTGTCCGCCTGTCATTGTTGCGGGCACGGGCGGTTTCACCAACCGTGCGATCGACGTCGATGCCAGCCTGTCCAGTCAATATGTCTCGGCGCTTTTGATGGCCGGAACCAAAGGCGACGCGCCGTTGCGCCTGCGCGTCAAGGACGGCGATATCGGCGCTTTGGGCTATATCGACATTACGCTGGCCTGCATGCGCGCCTTCGGCGCCCAGGTCACGCAGACCGGTCCGCTGGCCTGGGAAATCGCCAACACGCCTTATGAAGCGCGCGACTACTGGGTCGAGCCGGACGCCAGCGCCGCCACCTATGTCTGGGGCATCAACGCGCTCATCGGCGCAAACATCGATATAGGCATCGCGCCTGACGCCATGATGCAGCCCGACGCCAAGGCCTACGAGGTCATCAGCCAGTTCCCGAACCTGCCGGCGGTGATCGACGGCAGCCAGATGCAGGACGCCATTCCGACCATTGCCGTCCTGGCCGCCTTCAACAATCATCCGGTCCGCTTTGTCGGCATCGCCAACCTGCGCGTCAAGGAATGTGACCGCATCAACGCCGTCGCTACCGAGCTCAACCGCATTCAGCCAGGCCTGGCCGAAGAGATCGGCGACGACCTGTTGGTCACGCCCGACCGGACGCTGATCGGCAGGACGGTCGAGGCCAGCATCGAGACCTATCACGATCACCGCATCGCCATGGCCTTTGCCATGGCGGCCTTGGTCATCGACGGCCTGCGCATCCTTGATCCTGGCTGCACGGCCAAGACCTATCCCGGCTACTGGCGCGACCTGGCAAGCGTTGGCGTCGCCATGACCTTCGAATAGTCAGCCGGCCGGAACCAGCCCGACCGCTTCGCGGAGTGGCGCCGTATCAGCGACGGACCAATGTTCGACGATGCGGCCATCGCGGATACGCACCGTAACGACTTCCGGATAGGCAAGCGCGTGGCCCGTCGCCTTCTGTCCCATGAATTCACCCTTGTGCGTGCCCGTCACGCGGACCCGCGCCATCACCTTGTCGTCCTCGGCGATCAGGTCCTCGATATCGGCGTGAAGATCGGGAAAGGCCGTGTGAAACACCTGCAGCGTCTGTTTGAGACCCTCAGCGCCCGCAGGCTGACCCGGCAGCGGATCGTGTGAAACGACATCGGGCGAGACCAGTTCATCGACCACGCTATAGTCGTGACGGTTGAAGGCCTGCTCGCAGAAGCGTCGATAGATGGACTTGTTGTCTTGAATATTGTGGTTCATGTGAACCTCCGGCAGATGCCAGCCCGCCGGCGGTGGCGATAGGCTTTTGCGCCAGGGTTTGAAATCGGTTTTGCCGACGGGCATGCAAAGAATGTATTGGCGCTTGGCCGCAACGGACCTATAGCGAAGCATCATGACTCACCCACTTATCATCGCATTCGACGGTCCGGCCGCGTCGGGCAAAGGCACCCTGGCATCACGCATCGCCGCCGATTACGGCTTGCCGTTTCTCGACACCGGCCTGCTCTACCGCGCCATCGGTCACCTCGCCTTTCAGCACGACGTGCCGCATACCGAAGTTGATGTCCTGGCGGCGCTGGCCAAGGAGATCGATGCTGATCTGCTGGCCGAGGAAGGCTTGCGCGGCCGTGAAGCCGGTGAGCGCGCTTCCCAGGTCGCCGCCATCCCTGAGGTCCGCGCGGCGCTCAAGCAATACCAGATCGACTTTGCCAACCAGCCCTCCGGCGCCGTGCTCGACGGCCGCGACATTGGCACGGTCATCGCCCCGGATGCGCATGTGAAGGTCTTCGTCACGGCCCGTCCCGAGGTCCGCGCCCACCGTCGCTGGCTGCAGCTCAGCAAGATCGATCCAGAGCTGAAACTGGAAGACGTCCTGGAAGATATTCGCGTCCGCGACGCCCGCGATTCCGGCCGCAGCAGTGCGCCGCTGGAAATGGCCAAAGATGCGCTCTTGCTTGATACGTCCGACTTGGGTATAGAAGCCGCCATCACAGCTGCGCGATCCCTTGTGAAAGACCGGTCCGGCGCTTAACAGCGTCAAATCCCAAGTCCGGTTCCTGAGGCTCACAATGGTCGCCATGGGACATGAACTGTCTGCGGCCATCCGGCATCAAGCCAAACATCTCAAAATCCAAAGCCGCACCCCCTGCGCGTGGCCTGTCGTCGTGTTCCCTCAGACATGACGTAAGGACTTGCACCAAAGGACATGCGCCCACAAACCTAAAGAGACTATATGAGCGATTACAATCCCTCGCGCGACGATTTCGCAGCGCTTCTCGACGAAAGCCTGCACGGCCGCGACATGCTCGAAGGCCAGGTCATCCACGGCCTCGTCGTCGCCGTCGACAAGGACAGCGTCACGGTCGACGTCGGCCTGAAGACCGAAGGCCGCATCCCGCTGAAGGAATTCGGCTCGGACGGCCCGAACCTGAAGAAGGGCGACACCGTTGAGGTGTACCTGGAGCGCGTCGAGAACGCGATGGGCGAAGCCGTCATCAGCCGCGAGAAGGCCCGCCGCGAGGAAGCCTGGACCCGTCTGGAAGCCGTCTTCAACCGCGGCGAACCGGTCATGGGCACCATCGTCGGCCGCGTCAAGGGTGGCTTCACCGTCGATATGGACGGTGCCTCGGGCTTCCTGCCGGGTTCGCAAGTCGACATCCGTCCGGTCCGCGACATCGCTCCGCTCATGGGCAAGGAACAGCCCTTCGCCATCCTCAAGATGGACCGTCCGCGCGGCAACATCGTCGTGTCGCGTCGCGCCATCCTTGAGGAGGCCCGCGCCGAACAGCGCACCGAGCTGGTTGGCCAGCTGGCCGAAGGCGAAATCCGTGACGGCGTCGTCAAGAACATCACCGACTACGGTGCGTTCGTTGACCTCGGCGGCATCGACGGCCTGCTGCACGTCACCGACATGTCCTGGAAGCGCGTCTCGCACCCGTCGCAGGTCCTCAATGTCGGCGACCAGGTCCGCGTCCAGATCATCAAGATCAATCCGGACACGCAACGCATCTCGCTCGGCATGAAGCAGCTTCAGTCCGACCCGTGGGAAAACGTCGACGTCAAGTATCCGGTCGGTGGCAAGTTCACCGGTCGCATCACCAACATCACGGACTACGGCGCTTTCGTCGAGCTGGAATCGGGCGTCGAAGGCCTGGTCCACGTTTCGGAAATGTCCTGGACCAAGAAGAACGTCCACCCGGGCAAGATCGTTTCGACTTCGCAGGAAGTCGACGTCGTCGTGCTCGAAGTCGATGCTTCGAAGCGCCGCGTTTCGCTGGGCCTGAAGCAGGCTCAGGAAAATCCGTGGGATCAGTTCCTGCGTAACCACCCGATCGGTTCGACCATCGAAGGCGAAGTCAAGAACGCCACCGAGTTCGGCCTGTTCGTCGGCTTCGAAAACGACATCGACGGCATGGTTCACCTGTCGGACCTCGACTGGAACGTTCCGGGCGAAGAAGCCATCGGCCGCTACAAGAAGGGCGACGCCGTCAAGACCAAGGTCCTGGATGTCGACGTCGACAAGGAACGCATCTCGCTGGGCATCAAGCAGCTCGGCAACGATCCGATGACCGGCGACACCTTCAAGAAGGGCCAGACCGTCACCGTAACCGTCACCGAAGTCACTTCGGGTGGTATCGAAGTCAAGTTCGGCGAAGACGACGCACCGATGTCGGCCTTTATCCGCAAGTCGGACCTGTCGCGCGACCGCAACGAGCAGCGCGTTGAGCGCTTCGCCGTCGGCGATCGTATCGACGCCCAGGTCACCAATGTCGACAAGGCGGCCCGCAAGGTCTCCGTCTCGATCAAGGCCCTGGAAATGGCTGACGAAAAGCAGGCCATCGAACAGTACGGCTCGCAGGACTCCGGCGCTTCGCTGGGCGACATCCTCGGCGCCGCCCTGCGCGACAAGGTCAAGGAATAAGGGTCCGAAGGACCCTTAACCCGGATTCGCTACGGTGTTTAGGCGCGCGTAGCGGTTTAAGGTTGGAGTGAAAAGAAGCCGGCGCTGGCGACAGCGCCGGCTTTTTTGTTGTTACGAAGCGGGAGGGTTCGGCTTGCCGCGACGGAAAGGGTAGGCGAACTGCTCCAGCCAGCCCTTGGGCACCGGGTGGCCGCCGATGCCGTAGCCCGACGGCCATTTGTCGTCAGGCAAGTAATACGTACCGAACAGGCGGTCGATCCACGGGAAGTGGACGGCGAAATTGACATCGATCGCTTCCTTCTCGATGCCGTGGTGCCAGTGGTGGAAGCGCGGCGTGACGATAAACGGTGCGATCCAGCGGTCGTCGAAGCGGATATTGGCGTGGACGAAGGCCGACACGAGATAGATGAAGAAGATATAGCCGTAGAGCGCGTTTTCTTCGAAGCCCAGCGCATAGAGCGGGATAATGGTGACACCGCGCAGGGCCAGGATTTCAAACAGGTGCATGCGTGACCCGGCCATCCAGTCCATGGCCTGGGCCGAATGGTGGACGGCGTGGAAGCGCCAAAGAAAGGGCACGCTGTGGAACAGGCGGTGAAAGCCGTACTGCATCAGGTCGGCGATCAGCATCAGCTCGATGAACTGCACGACATAGGGCTGGGACGCCACCGCGTCGCGTAAGGGCTGCCACAGGGCGGCGTGTTCCAGCACGGCCAGCGATGGCGCCAGCGAAATGAAGGCCATGATCTGGATCAGCAGGCTCGAGATCAGGAAATAGAGCAGGTCCTCGCGCCATTCATAGCGAAACAGGGGCTGGGGCTTATTCCCGCTGAACAGCTTTTCGAGCGGCACGAAGAGCAGGCCCTTCATCAGCAGGTTCAGCACGAACCAGTCGACGCCGAACCCGATGCCTTCGCCGGGGATGGTCTGCGCGCCGATGGCGCCAAGCGTCATCGTCAACAACACCAGAGCAATGGCGCTGAAGCCCAGGATCTTGTTGCGGCGTAAAGTCAGGTTGAGGCAGGCCAGGCCGAACGCGACAAAAGCCATGGCCTGGACGCCAACCATATAGAATGGGCTGTCGTGGACGCGCTTGAGGTCCTCGACCGAGAACCATGCGGGATAATGATGGGCCAGCAGCATCAACAGCGCCGACCCGCCAAGAACAAGGGCCAGCACGCCGCTCAGCCAGCCCGATCCGAATGTCCGCTGTTCGGCTTCGGCTTCGAGGTCGTTGCGAATGGCCAGACGCAGCTTGCTGAGCATTGGTTCCCCCTTGTTCCGGTTTCCCACCGATAACAAAGTTGTCCTAACGACAGGTTTCGCTATTCTCTTCTCTCCGCGTGCGGGGAGAAGGTGGTCGAGCTTGCTCGACCGGATGAGGGCAGAAACTGTATCTTCGCACATTATTTTTCCAACTGCCTCACCCTAAACCTCTCCCAGCAAGCGGGGAGAGGGGACTAAAAGAAAGCGGACCAAGGATATTTTTCATGTAATGGTTCACGAGCGTTGTCGATTCCGGCCGCCGCCATTCGTTGATCCAGCATGAAGGGGATTTCGCCATGCACTACGCCATTCTTTGCTACGACTCCGAAGACGTCATCAGCGCCTGGTCCGAGGAAAAGGATGCCGAAGTCATGCGCAATCTTGGCCTGGTGAACGCGCGCCTGAGCGGCGAAGGCAAGATGGGCCCGGTGGCGCGCCTGATGCCGACGACCGCGGCCGTCACCCTGCGCAAGGGCCGCGACACGACCGTTATCGACGGTCCGTTCGCCGAAACCAAGGAGCAGCTTCTCGGGTTTTACACGGTAGAATGCGACACGCTCGACGAGGCCGTCGATATCGCTCGTGAGTTGGCAGGGGCGTCGGGGTCCGCCGGCTGTTTCGAGGTGCGGCCGATGATGGCCTTCATTCCCGATCAGCGTGTGTCATGACTGTCATGCGCTGCTGACAGAAAGATGTTTTCAATCCGCTAGGGAGAAGCCGGCCCGTCCGGCCAAAAGCAAGAGAGGAGCAAGACATGAGCGATGATCTTTACCGGGGCGTCATTCCCTATCTCAACGTCATCGGCGCCGCCGAAGCCGCTGACTTCTATAAGAAGGCGTTTGCCGCAGAAGAAATCACCCGTATGCCGGCGGACGATGGTAAGCGGCTGATGCATTGCCATCTCAAGATCCACGACGGATCACTCATGCTGTCGGATGTCTTCCCGGAATGGGGTTATGACCATCAGCCCTCGCACAGCTTTACCATGATGCTGGTCGTCGAAGAGGCTGATCCGTGGTGGGAACGCGCTGTCGCCGCGGGCTGCGAAGTCATTTCCGAACTGAAGGTCGAATTCTGGGGTGACCGGTTCGGCACGCTGCGCGACCCTTACGGCGTCATGTGGGGCGTCAACGAGCCCGCCAAGGCGAAGTAAGCCTTACCCAGGGTTGTTCATGCGGTGCGGCCCTATAAAAACAGGGGCTTCAATTCCCTCCGGCGGGAAAGACTTTTGCGTCAAAGCCTTGTCCTGTCGGAGGTTTATTGTGCGCCGCACGCCGTTATCCGTGCGTTTTTTAAACGTGATATCGTTATCACGCTTTAATTTTTATCCAACCCCTTGATCCCTATTCATTTTTCGATCAATGTCGCTCCGTCTGGAGATTCACTTGTTGGGGGACACAGCAATGCTGAAATCTGAACTGATCGAACGCCTGGCATCTGAGTATCCGCACCTGACGCAAAAAGACGTCGAGCGCGCTGTAAACCTTATTTTTGAATCGATGATCGGCACGCTGGAAAAAGGTGGTCGCGTCGAATTGCGGGGTTTTGGCGCCTTGTCGGTCCGCTCCAGGCCCGCGCGCGCCGGCCGCAATCCGCGCACCGGTGAATCGGTCAAGGTACCGGCCAAGCATGTGCCCTTTTTCAAGAGCGGCAAGGAATTGCGCGAACGCCTGAACCTCAGCGGCGACGACAACGCCGCCGATTAAGTTTGCGCAAGGCGCAGCCGGGCATGGGCTGAAAACGCGCAACCTTTTCTCTTAAATAATCCAGCGAACAATGGTTAGATCGATGACGATTCTTGATGAATCGTCTTCTGATTTATCTCCGGCCGGAAGGAACCGTCCATGAGCATTGTGTCCGAATTCAAGACCTTCCTGATGCGTGGCAACGTCATCGACCTGGCGGTCGGTGTTGTCATCGGCGGCGCGTTCGGCAAGATCGTTACGTCGCTGGTCGAAAACATCATCATGCCGCCGATCGGCGTGATTACCGGCGGGGTCGATTTCTCCGACCTGAAGTTCGTTCTGGTGCCGGCCGATCCGGTGACCAAGACCGCGGAAGCCGCCATCTCCTATGGCATCTTCATCAACACCCTGATCCAGTTCCTGATCATCGGCACGGCGATTTTCATGGTCGTCAAGGCGATCAACAAGCTGATGCCACCACCCCCTCCGCCGCCGCCCGCCAATACCCCCAGCCAGGAAGAGCTGCTGGCCGGCATCCTGGCCGAGCTCAAGAAGCAAAATAAGTAGCAGGCTCTTGTGCGCGAAGTGAGGGACGCCTAAACAATGTCCCTCCTTCGATAGGCAGCATTACGTGTCACAGCCTCCGGCGTCCGGCCCTGAACCCGCTCCAGTGCCCAAAAAGTCTTCGGGTCTCATCAAGAATTCGCTGATCAACAGCGGCTTTACGCTCATCAGCCGCTTTCTGGGCATGGGCCGGGACCTGGTCATTACCGCGGTGCTTGGGGCGTCCGGCAACATCGCTGCCGACGCCTACAATACGGCCCTCAGCTTCCCCAATGTCTTCCGTCGCATCTTCGCCGAAGGCGCGTTTACGGCTGCCTTCGTGCCGTCCTATTCGGCGGTGCTGGAGCAGGAAGGGCCCGAAGCGGCCGACAAGCTGGCGCGCGATGCCCTGGCGACCCTGTGCTGCATGACCCTGGTTGTCACGGTCCTGGCCCAGCTGACCATGCCGTGGCTGATGCAGTATATCATTCGTCCAGGCTTTGTGGACACGCCGGACAAGTTCAAGCTGACTGTCGTGCTCACCCAGATCGCTATGCCCTATCTGCCGTGCATGGCCATAGTCGCGCTTCTGTCGGGGGTGCTGAACGCACGCGGCCGCTTTATCGTTTCTGCTGCCGTGCCTACTATCCTCAACATAGTCATGCTGATCATGGTCTGGCCGCAGCGGGACCCGATCTCGGGCGCCTGGTGGGGCGCGGCCGGTATTCTGGTGGCCGGCATCGGCCAGGCGGCCCTGCTGGTCTGGGGCGTGCGCCGCGTCGGCGCGCGCATCGGGCTCAGTGTTATCCCACGCTTTTCGCCTGAGGTGCGGAAACTTCTCTGGCTGGCCATACCGGGCGCCCTCGCCGCCTCAGCCACTCAAATCAATGTGCTGGTCTCGGGCTTCTTCGCTTCGGCCGTCGATGGCGCCGTGTCCTGGCTTCAGGTCGCTGACCGGCTTTATCAATTGCCGCTTGGCATGGTCGGTGTCGCCATCGGTGTTGCCCTGCTGCCCGCCCTGTCGCGCGCCGTGCAGGCGGGCGACCATGACGGCGCGCAAAAGACGCTTGATAATGCGCTGATCTATTCAATGGTCTTCACCCTGCCGGCGGCCGCCGCCCTGGTGGCCATTCCCTTCTTCCTGATCGACGGCCTGTTCACCCGCGGAGCCTTCCATATCTATGACGCTCAACAGACGGCCTCGGCTCTCCTGCACTATGGCTGGGGTGTGCCGGCCTTCGTGCTGACGCGGATATTGAGCCCGGCCTTCTATGCCCGCAAGGACACCTGGGGGCCGATGCGCTTTGCCCTGGTGAATGTCGTCGTCAACCTGATCGTCGGCGTCAGCATGTTTCACCTGATCGGCGTGCCGGGCCTGGCGATCGGCACGTCCGCAGGCGCATGGGCCAATGTCACACTGATGGTCATTGCCCTTTATCGGCGCAAGCTGTGGCACCTGTCGAACCGCAGCGGTGCGGCCCTGGCCAAGATAGTTTTGTGCGGCGGTGTTATGGGCGCGTTTCTGGCGGCCTGCTCCTTCTACCGGCCAGTGGTGGAAGCGCCGATTGCCGCCATCCTGGCCGGCGGCGTCAAGGAAATCGCCGTAGTGGGGGTTTGTTTTGCCGGCCTGTTCCTTTATATCGCCTGTCTCTTTGTGACCGGCGCCGTGCGTCCGGCAGAACTGAAGGCGGCGCTTCGGCGCGGGTAAACAATGACAAAACCTATGCGCATCCTGTCCGGCATCCAGGCATCCGGCTCGCTTCATCTCGGCAACTATCTCGGCGCGCTCAAGAAGTTCGCCGACATGCAATCGCTTGAGGCCGAGCGCTTCTACATGATCGCCGACCTGCACGCGATCACGGTGTGGCAGGACCCGGGCAAGCTTCTGTCGCAGACGCGCGAAATCGCTGCCTGTTACCTGGCGGCCGGAGTAGATCCGGACAAGTCGGCGATCTTCCCGCAATCGGCCGTGCCGGCGCATACTGAGATGGCGTGGCTGTTCAACTGCGTGGCGCGCCTGGGCTGGCTCGACCGCATGACGCAGTTCAAGGACAAGGCCGGCAAGGACAAGGAACGCGCCTCGATCGGGCTTTACACCTATCCGGTGCTGCAGGCCGCCGACATCCTGATCTACAAGGCGACCCACGTGCCGGTCGGCGAGGATCAACGCCAGCACCTGGAGCTGACGCGCGACGTCGCCAAGAAGTTCAACCACGACTATGGCACCGACTTCTTCCCGCTACCGGAGACGCTTTATCAGGGACCGGGCGCGCGGATCATGAGCTTGCGTGACGGCCTGGCCAAGATGTCGAAGTCCGATCCTTCCGACAATTCGCGCATCAACCTGACGGACGATGCCGACACGATCGCCTCCAAGGTCAAGAAGGCCAAGTCGGACGCCGACGTCCTGCCGGAGGCCGAAGACGGCCTGGCGGAACGTCCGGAGGCCAAGAACCTGGTCGGCATCTATGCAGCGCTGGCCGGGATCTCGGCGCAGGACGTGCTCAACGAGTTTGGCGGCAAAGGGTTCGGTGCGTTCAAGCCGGCCCTAGCGGACGTCGTGGTCGGCAAAATGGCGCCGATTTCCGAAACCCTGCGGCGCCTGCTGAACGATACGGGTGAGATTGATCGCGTCCTGAAGCTTGGTGCGGAGCGGGCACGGGAGGTGTCGGCGCCGGTGGTTGAGGAGACCAAACGGATCGTGGGGCTTTGGGGATGAGGCTTGCAGGGGACAGGCCCCCTGCACCCCGATACTCGACGGTGTTTAGATATTTCTATAATAAAAGCCGGGCCTGAAGATCCGGCTTTTATTATAGAGCACGTAATCACTACCGCGTATTGGGGTGCAGGGTCTGTGACCCCTGCGAACACTTACACCCGGAGCCGTCCATGAAGCACCTTGCCGCTCTTACTCTCGCCGCCCTGGCGCTCGCAGCCTGTGACGGCAAGTCCACCACAACCGTTTCGAAGTCGAGCAACATCAACGGCGTCGTTACCTCCAGCACGATTTCGATGACCGACTACGCGATGCGCGCCGCGCTGGGCAACAATCCGAACACGGCGGCCTATGTGACGGTCCGTAACACGGGAACGGAAGCCGACCGGCTAATCTCGGCATCGTGTGAATGCGCGGCATCGACGGAACTGCACAGCATGACGACCAAGGATGGCGTCATGGACATGGCCGAGATGAAGGACGGCTTTGTCGTCGCGCCTGGTGAAACCCTGGTGCTGAAGCCCGGTGGCAATCACATCATGCTACTGGGCCTGAAGGTCCGTCCGCAGGATGGATCGACGGTCAAGGTGAAGCTCACCTTTGAGAAGGCCGGTGACATCACCCTGGCCATGCCAGTGTCGAATACGCCGCTCTCGAAAACCACAGCCCAATAGGATTTAGAGCGGAGCGACTAGCGACCAAGCGGGAGCGCAGGCTGCGCGCCGCCAAGGGCCCTTTGGCCCTGAGCGCCAGACAAAAAACCAAGCGGAGCGACTAGCGACCAAGCGGGAGCGCAGGCTGCGCGCCAAGCAGAAAATTCTCAGATTTCGGAGAAAATTTAGAAATGGTGGAGCTTAGCGGAGTCGAACCGCTGACCTCTTCAATGCCATTGAAGCGCTCTACCAACTGAGCTAAAGCCCCATCTTCTCGATGGCCGGATCAGGGTGCCCCCGTCCGAGGCGGCGACTACTATTTCAAGGCCGCACGCCGCGCAAGCTCTTTTTCAAAGATTTTCCGCTTTTTTTTCATGTGGCATTTTTCCCCGGTTTGTCGATCCGCCGATGCGTCCAGGCAACACCGTTATTTTTCCGGTCGGGGATTCACACATTCCTTATCGAATCTTGATATGATGTGCCTCTAGAAACGATCTGCCGCCGTTGGGTGAGCAGACTTAACGGTAGCCATGGTGATGGTGATGAAAAAAGTAGACGGTTTGAACTGGATTTCCGCGGCCCGTTCCGTGTCTCCCGCGATTTATGTGCCGTATCAGGCCCGCAGCGCGACCCTAGCGCCGCGTCCGCGCTTTGCCGCGCGCCCGGTTTCCGTCGACCAGATCGCGGCCGGCTAAGCCTTTCGCCCGGACAAAGGCATTCCGATTTTATGCGTGAGGGCCTATCTCTCCTGTCCAAGGAGCGTACCCCATGCCTGACACTATGACTGATCCCATCACCGACAATGTCGACGAAAAGCGCTATGAGCTGGTTGTCGATGGCAAGACCGTTTTCGCCGACTATAGCTTGAACGGCGATACCCTGCACATCCACTATGTCGAAGCACCGCCGGAACTGCGCGGCACCGGGGCCGCCGGCCGCCTGATGGACGGCGTGGCGCGGATTGCCAAGGACAATGGCTGGCGCATCGTGCCGATTTGCGGCTATGCCGCCGCCTGGCTGCGCCGCCACAAGGAATATCATTCCCTGCTGCGCTAACACGGGTTACACCTGAGGGATGATCACCACCCTCGCTATTTCCGGCTACCGTTCATTGCGTGACGTTCGGGTCGCGCTGGAGCCGTTGAATGTGGTGACCGGCGCCAACGGCGCCGGCAAATCGAGCCTGTATCGCGCCCTGCGCCTTTTGGCCGATATCGCCCAGGGCCGTATCATCCGGGCATTGGCGAGCGAAGGCGGTCTGGTCTTTACCCTGTGGGCAGGGCCGGAACAGTTCTCGCGCGAAATGAAGGCCGGCACTCAACGTGTGCAGGGTCTGGTGCGTAAGAAGCCGATTTCCCTCAAGCTTGGTTTTTCGACTGACGCGTATGGTTATGCCATCGACCTGGGGCGGCCGGTGCCCGATGGTTCAATGTTTAACGCCGACCCCCAGATCAAGGTCGAAAGCCTTTGGGTTGGCCAGGTTTTGCGTGCCCGCAACGAGATCGCCAGCCGCAAGGGTCCGGGGGTTCGCATTCGTGGTGAGGACGGCGCTTGGTCGCAGACCTTTACCGACCTGTCGCCGTTCGACAGCATGATGACCCACGCCGCCGATCCGGGCAAGGCGGTCGAATTGCTGCGCCTGCGCGAAATGATGCGCAACTGGCGGTTCTATGACCACTTCCGGACTGATCGCGACGCGCCGGCGCGTCATCTGCAGATAGGCACCTATACGCCCGTCCTGGCCAGCGACGGCAGCGACCTGGCCGCGGCCATCCAGACCATTATCGAAATCGGCTTTGTCGAAGATCTGTCCAGCGCCGTCGACGATGCTTTTCCTGGATCGAAAATCTTCGTGACGGGCGACAGCGGTTACTTCGAGCTGGAGATGCAGCAAAAGGGATTGCTGCGGCCGCTGAAGGCGGCCGAACTGTCCGATGGCACCTTGCGTTATCTGCTGCTGATGGCGGCCTTGCTGTCGCCCCGCCCGCCGGCTTTCATGGTGCTGAACGAACCTGAAATGAGCCTGCATCCGGATCTTTTGCCGGCGCTGGGGCGGTTGATCGCGAAAGCTTCGGAGCGCAGCCAGATACTGGTCGTGTCGCATTCCCACGAACTGGTCGACGCCCTGACGGCGGCGAAGGCCACGAACCGTATCGTGCTTGAAAAGGTGCTCGGCGAAACCGAGATCGCTGATAATGACCCGCCGCCCTGGGAGTGGCCTTCGCGATGACCGCACAAGAGCTGGAACGTGTATGGGATGAGCTGGCGGAAAGGCTGGGGCTTGGGCCGGAAGTCTGGCCCAGGATCGTAGCGGCCTACAGCGAACCGCAGCGGCGCTATCATACGCTCGATCATATCGCCGCCGTGGTAGCGGACTTTCTGCCGATGCAGGACCGGTTTGATGATACCGATGCGGCGCTCCTGGCCCTGTTCTTCCACGACATCGTCTATGACCCGGCGCGTTCCGACAACGAAGAGCGCAGCGCCGAAGCGGTACGTGACCTGTTGACGAGTGAAACAGCCGATCGCGCCTGCGCGCATATCCTTGCCACGAAAAAGCACGAGGCCAGCACACCCGATGCCGCGCTGGTCGTCGATATCGACATGGCGATCCTGGCCGCGCCGTGGCAGGACTATCTGCGCTATGCCGAGAATGTGGCGCGTGAATACCTGCCGGTCTATGGCGCCGAAGCCTATAAGGCAGGGCGCTGCGAGATGTTTCTCAAACCCGTGCAGAACCGGCGCGTCTTCCTGACGGAGGTCTTCGCGCCGCGTGAAGCGGCCGCCCAGCGCAATATCCGCGATGAACTCACGCTTTGGGCGTCCGGCGGGTTGCCGGGGCTGTGAAACCGCCCATATAAGGCGCCACAACGGAGGATCCCATGAGCCAGATGATTACGCTTACACGTCCGGACGGCGGCCAGATCGCTGCCTATTCCGCTGGTGAAGATCCGGCGCGGCCGGGTGTCATTGTCCTACAGGAGTGGTGGGGGCTCAACGACCATATCAAGGCGATAGCCGACCGTTTCGAGGGCGAGGGGTTCAATGCCCTGGCGCCTGACCTGTTCCAGGGCCGCGTCACCAAGGACGCCAACGAAGCGTCGCACATGATGAACGGGCTCGACTTTCCGGGTGCGGTGCACGAGGACATCGCCGCCGCGAAAGACTGGTTGCGTGAACGCTCGGCGTCGGTCGCGGTGATGGGCTTCTGCATGGGTGGAGCACTGGCCATTGCTTCGGCCGCGCGCCTGAAAGGGTTGTCCGCCGGGGTCTGTTTCTATGGCGTGCCGCCGAAGTCCTTTGCCGACCCCAAGGATATCGTCATTCCGCTCCAGGGCCATTTCGGCAGCAAGGACGATTGGGTGACACCCGCCGTCGTCGCCGACATGGAAGCAGCCATGAAGGCTGCGGGCAATCCGCCGGAATTCTATTCCTATGAGGCCGACCATGCCTTCTTCAACAAGACCCGTCCGGAAGTCTATGACGCCGAAGCCGCCGAAGCTGCGTGGCAGCGGACGATCCGGTTCCTGAAAACGCACGTCTAACCTCGCGTCATTGACCTTTTAACCATTTGGGCTTAGGCCGTTACGCTTCTTCAGACCTCCGTAAAGGGCGTACTCCTTGACCGTATTCTACCACGAAGGCGACTTGCCCGACGGCCTCGACCTTGGCGCCATCGTTGCCATCGACTCCGAGACCATGGGCCTGCGGTTCCGCCGCGATGGCCTGTGCGTCGTCCAGCTGTCGGGCGGTGACGGCAATGCCCATGTCGTGCGCCTCGACCGCCAGACCTATCACTGCCCGAACCTGAAGCGCCTGCTCACGGACGGCAATGTCCTGAAGCTATTCCATTACGGGCGCTTCGATATCGGCATGTTCATGCTGCACCTCGATGTCGTCACGGCGCCGGTCTACTGCACCAAGATCGCGTCGAAACTGGCGCGCACCTACACCGACCGTCACGGCCTCAAGGACCTGGTGCGCGAACTGCTGAATGTCGATATGTCCAAGCAGCAGCAAAGCTCGGACTGGGGCAATGAGACGCTGAGCCCCGAACAATTGGCCTATGCGGCATCGGATGTGCTGCACTTGCACGCACTGCGCGACCGCCTCAACACCATGCTGGCGCGGGAAGGGCGGGTGGAGCTGGCCCAGGGCTGCTTTGACTTTTTGCCGCACCGCGTCAAACTGGATTTGGCAGGATGGGAAGATTGCGATATTTTCGCGCATAGCTGGGCATAGGCGCCTGGTAGGAACGCAATTTTCATGGCCACGCCACTGACGGATATTACTGCGCGCTTCGAGCCGGCCGTCGATGCCGAGACCGAGGCCGCCCAGCGCCGGACGCACCTGGCGCAGCAGGTCGCCGCGGTCCGCCGCCGGTCGCGCCGCATCAAGACGCTGCGCACGGTTCTGCCGGCATTGATCATCGGCATCGCGCTTCTGAATGTCGGCTGGATCGCCGTGACGGGTATCCTGGGTTCGCTCAATCCCTTTGTTCCGCAAGGCCGGGAAATTCGCGCCATCAATCCGCGCTATTCGGGTTTGAGCGGCTCGGGCTCGCCGTTCACCATCAGCGGGCTCGAGGCGATCCAGCAGGGCAACGACCTGACGCGGGTTAATCTCAAGGGGCCGGCCATCGACTTCAAGGGCGAAGGCGACAAATCAACCCACATTTCGTCGGCCAACGGCGTCTATGACGCCAATCGGGGCCTGTTCCATCTTACGGGCAATGTCGTCATGCGCTCGGGCGGCTCGGACATGACCTTCCGCACCGAGGCGGCCGTGATTAACCTTAAGGACTTGACGATCTCCGGCGACAAACGCATTGAAGGAACCGGAAGCATGGGCCATATTGTGGGCGAGTCCTTCATGATTTCGAAAAACGGCGCCGACGTCGTTTTCCGGGGACGGGGCGACAGCAAGGTCTGGACGACGCTCAACAGGAAATAGGCGCGTAAGGCATGAGAAACGGACGGACGATGAATATTCGCATTGGAGCGGCTCTGACGGTTCTGGCTTTGACAGCGGGCGGGGCGACGGCACAGGTGTCGGGGCAAGGCGGACCGGTTCAGATCGGCGCGGATTCCCAGCGTATCGAGCAGCAAGCCAACGCCATGTACTTGGATGGTCGTGTCGAGATTTTGCAGGATAAGGCACGTCTGCGTACCGATCACGCGACGATTACCTACGCCGAACCGGGTGGCGACATCAATCGTATTGAGGCGACCGGGAACATCTTCTACGTCACGGTTGATGCCCAGGGCCAGCAGACCATCATGAAGGGTGACAACGCCGTCTACACCAAGGCGGACGACACCATGGTGGTGACCGGCAACGTCATCCTGCAGCAAGGCCAGAACGTCTCGACCGGCAACCGGCTGGTGTCGCAGGTGTCGAAGGGCATCACGACCTTCACCGCCAATCCCGGCGGCCAGACCAAGGGCCGGGTGCGCAGTGTCCTTTATCCCAACAACAACAGGCCCGCGCAGTAAGCGGAGACATATCCAAGTGAGCGCGGACGCATTTTCAGCCTCTTCGAAGGCCACGGCTGACCGGATCGCCACGGGCGATGGCATCGTGGTCGAAGGCATCGGCAAGACCTACAAGGACCGCGCTGTCGTCAAGAGCGTGTCGCTCAAGCTTGGCCGCGGCGAAGTCGTGGGTCTTCTGGGTCCCAACGGCGCCGGCAAGACGACCTGCTTCTACATGATCACCGGCCTGGTAGAGGCCGACTATGGTTCGATCACGCTCGACGGCCAGGACATCACGCACCAGCCGATGTATCAGCGCGCGCGCCTCGGCATCGGCTACCTGCCGCAGGAAGCGTCGATCTTCCGCGGCATGAATGTCGAGCAGAACATCACCGCCGTTCTGGAGCTGCGCGAGAAGAACCCGGCCAAGGTCAAGGAAGACTGCGTCCGCCTGCTCGAAGACCTGCACATCACCCATATCCGCAACTCACCGGCCTCGGCCCTGTCGGGCGGTGAACGCCGCCGTGTCGAAATCGCCCGGGCGCTGGCCGGCAAGCCGTCCTTCATGCTGCTCGACGAGCCCTTCGCCGGTATCGACCCGCTGGCCATCAGCGATATCCGCGACGTCATCGGCTACCTGAAGAGCCGGGGCATCGGTATCCTGATCACCGACCACAATGTTCGCGAGACGCTGGAAATCGTCGATCGCGCCTCGATCATCCATTCGGGCGAAGTGCTGTTCGAAGGCTCGGCGGATGCCATCACGCACGACCCGGAAGTCCGCCGCGTTTATCTCGGCGAGTCGTTCCACTAAATCAGGGTTATCGGCCCCCACCACCGCATCTCAGCTCCGCTTCGTGCGGTCCCCCTCCCCACTCGCACCTTTGCGTGGCAACGCCTGCGCCGCTCATGGGGAGGGGACCGCACGAGCGAGCCTCTGGCGAGCGAGATGCGGTGGTGGGGGCAATTACCCTCCACCCGCATATCATCCCCAGCTTCGTTAACCATATTTACCCGGTGTTCATCCCTTTGCCGCAACGTGCCAAAACTTGGCTACCGGCAAGACTTTAGTGATTAATTTCGGTCATAGTGCCGGCAATTGATCGGGATTACGGAATGGCGCTCGGACAAAGGCTCGAAATCAGGCAGGGACAGGGGCTGGTTATCACGCCCCAGCTGCAGCAGGCGATCAAGCTGCTGCAATTGTCGAATCTTGAACTCGAGGCCGTCATCGAGGCCGAGCTGGAGCGCAACCCGCTGCTGCAGCGCGAGGACGGCGACGGGCCGGTCGATACCACCCACGAAATCGACGCCCCCGCCGACAGCGACAAGGACTACGAGTCGCGCGAACTGGAACTGTCCGACCGCGACACAGCCATCGCCAATAACGACATCGACGCCTCGGCGTCCGACGTCTATGGCGACGACGAACCGCCGGTGCGCGAACGCGAATCCGCGGCCGCCGACACCAGCGAAGGCCCCATGGTCGACTGGTCCAAGACGGGCAAGGGCGGCGGAGGCTTCGATGGCGACGACGACAGCCTGGAACGCTCGCTGACGCGTGAAAAGACCCTCAACGAACACCTGACCGACCAGGCGCTGATCGCCCATTTCTCGGCGCCCGAAATGGCCATTGCCCAGATACTGATCGATGCCGTCGACGAGGCCGGCTATATGCGCGCCTCGCTGGAGGAAATCGCCGACCGCCTGGGCTGTGAGCTTGAACTGGTCCAGAAGGTCCTGACCGCCTGCCAGGGCTTCGAGCCGACGGGCATCATGGCGACTTCGGTACCGGAATGCCTGAAGCTGCAACTGGTCGAACGCAACCGCTTCGATCCGGCCATGGCGGTCCTGCTCGACAACCTCGAAATGCTGGCGCGCCGCGACCTCAGCGCCCTGCGTAAGGCGTGCGGCGTCGATGACGAAGACCTGGCCGAGATGATTTCGGAACTGAAATCGCTCAATCCGCGTCCCGGCGCCCAGTTCGACACCGAGCCGTCGCACGCCGTCGTGCCCGATGTCTTCGTCCGTTCGGACGCCGCCGGCGGCTGGCGCATCGATCTCAACTCCGACACTCTGCCGCGCATCCTGATCGACCAGAAGTACCAGGCCAAGGTGTCTTCGGCGGCCCGCAGCGATGCGGACAAGAGCTATCTCAACGAATGCCTGAGCCAGGCCAATTGGCTGATCAAGAGCCTGGACCAGCGCGCGCGCACCATCCTCAAGGTGTCGGCGGAAATCGTCCGCCAGCAGGACAGCTTCTTTGTCCACGGCGTCGAATATCTGCGCCCGCTGAACCTAAAGACGGTTGCCGAGGCGGTCGGCATGCACGAATCGACCATCAGCCGCGTCACCTCGAACAAATACATCTCGACGCCGCGCGGCGTGTTTGAACTGAAGTTCTTCTTCACCTCATCGATCGCCTCTTCGGACGGCACGGCGGCGCACTCGGCCGAAAGCGTCCGTCACAAGATCAAGAGCCTGATCGACGGCGAAAAGGCGACGGGCGAAGTCCTCAGCGACGACCGCATCGTCGAGATCCTGAAAGAGGCTGGCGTCGATATCGCGCGCCGCACCGTGGCAAAATATCGCGAGGCCTTGCGCATTCCGTCGTCCGTCGAACGCAAGCGCCAGACTCGCTGATACCGCCTCGCAAGCGACTGAATAATAAAAACAAAGCGCTTTCGGCATGGCATCTTTATGTCGCCGTTTTTACATGAACACAAACGAGTGATGTTCAGCACTCGGCCCTTTTTAAATGGTCAGAACGGCGTAGAGTAAAAGGGCCTTCGGGCACTTCCCCGGGGGTTCAGGGCGGCCTGCTTATCCATGCAGGAACCGGACTTCTCCGGTTGCAGGCCGCGGTTCTTATGAAGAACGGAGCGTGTCACGCTATGCAAATTCAAGTCAGTGGAAAACAGTGTGAAGTCGGCGAAGCCCTCACCCAGCGCATTCAGGACGAACTGAATGCCGGCATCGCCAAGTATTTTGACCGTGGCGGCACCACGGCGGAAGTCACCATTTCCAAGGAAGGATATATGTTCAGAGCGGACTGTTTCGTCCGCCTCGCGTCCGGCCAGGTACTTGTTTCGCATGCGTTCGGCGGTGACGCCCATTCCGCCTTCACCGGCACGCTGGACCACATGGAAAAGCGCGTCCGCCGCTATAAGAACCGCCTGAAGCAGCACCATCATGGCACGCCCGTGAAGGAAGAAGTGGCCAATGTCACCGTCCTGCGCAGCGCCCCCGCCGATATCGAAGCCGAGGAGGAGCTGGACGACGGCATGGACCACGAGTCCCCGCCTCAGGCCATGATCATTGCCGAAACCGAACAGGCGCTGCGCACCATGTCGGTGCCGGCGGCGGTGGCGGAGCTGGAACTGTCCAACTATCCGCTCATCATGTTCCGTAACGCCGCTCACGGCGGTCTGTCGGTGCTGTATCGCCGCCCCGATGGCAATATCGGCTGGATCGACCCCGAGCGCACCGTCAACGGCAAGAGTCACGGCAAGGCCAATGGCAAGGCCGACACGTCCGCGCCGGCGCAGTCCGCGGCGGTCATGTAATAAAGACTTCACGGCCGGGCGGGTTGACGCGGACAGCGCGCCCGGCTAATGCCTGCCCGGCAAGCCGGGGGGCTGAAGCACAATAACGCCGCGCATACTGGATTTGTTATGTTTTTGACGAGTTTGCTGGATCGCCACGGTATCAATGGCAATGTCAGCGTGAATTCGAAGCGCCAGGCCCTTCAGGTCATCGCAGATATAGCTGCGCGACAGCTCGGCCTCGATTCCGCGACGATCCACCACGCCCTTCTGGAGCGTGAGAAGCTGGGTTCGACCGGTGTTGGCATGGGTGTTGCCGTTCCCCACGCGGCGCTGGCGGGCTTGAACCGGATGCACGGCGTATTCCTGCGCCTCGAAGCCGCCGTCGATTACGAAGCCATTGATGATCGTCCCGTGGACCTGATCTTCGCGCTGCTGGCGCCGGAAGACGCCGGCACCGAGCACCTGCGCGCCCTGGCCAAGGTGTCGCGCGTGCTGCGTCAGAAGGACCTGCGCGATCAGCTGCGGGCCGTCGAGAGCAACGATGCGATCTATGCGCTGCTGACGGATATCGCGGATTCCAACGCGGCTTAGCGCTGAATTGCTGATGTAGGTTTGTCCACAGATTGCACAGATTAGCACGGATGATCCGTGCAGGTGGGCGGCCTGTGTCTTATCAAATCTGATCCCGACGGCGCAAAGCGCCTTCATTTCATTAAAGTATCGCGCGCCTCAGCTTCCCCACGCACGGATCAGCTGTGCTAGAGCGATATGGCGAAAAGTGCCAAGATGCGTTTTTTGGGGTTTTCGCCTTAAATATCGCGACAAAACAAAAACTTAGATCGGTATGATGTTTCCACTTAAAATCATACCGATCTAAGCTGTGCAATCTGTGGACAACAACCGTAAGTCAGATCACGCTGATCGGTATGATCTGGAACTCATCGGGCAGTTCCGGCCGAATCAGGTCGATGTGCAGCAGGCCATAGGCCAGCTCCGCCCCCTTCACCTCGAAACCATCACTGAGCACGAAGCCGCGATTGAAGGCGCGCAGGCCAATGCCACGATGCAGGAACTCCCGCGCCTCGGGTTCGCCGGCGCGTTCCCGGGTGGCAACGACCATTAGCTGGCGGCCCTTGACCTCGACGCGCAGCTGGTCCTGCGTAAAGCCCGCCACCGCGATGCTGATACGGATATGGTCGCTGGTGACCTGCTCGACATTGTAGGGCGGGTAGTTGTCGTGGCTGCGGCCGACGCGCTCGATCATCAGGCGCATGTCGTCGAAGCCGAGTAGGAACGGGCTGTCGAAGACGACTGTGCGAGACATAAGGTTAGCCTTGGCTCTCCAGGAAGTCGGTAATCGCCGCCCGCGCCGTCGGTTCGGTCAGCATGGGGGCGTGACCGACATAGTCGATATCGACGCGGCTGAAGTCGCTCGACATGGCCTCCATCGCCTGGGCTTCGGTGTCTTCCAGCAGGTCCGACAGGGCGCCACGGACCAGCAGGATACGGCGGCCGGTCGCCAGGCTCATATAGCACGGCGCCATGTCATAAGTGCTGGACGTCACGGTCACGCTCTTGAAGGCCTCGGTGATGCGCGGATCATACGCCAGGCGCAGCAAGCCATCGCGGCCCTTGATGAAGACGCGCTTGGCGAACTTCTGCCAGTCCGACGGCGAATAGTTGGGGAAGGCGACGCGGTTGGCTTCGGCGATATAGACGGCGGCGTCGTGCCAGTTCTTGAAAACCTGATGCGCCTGCGAGGCGTAGGAAGAGATGCGCGCCAGCCCCTTGGACGACAGGACCGGGCCGACATCATTGAGCACGGCGGCCTTGATCAGGGTCGGACGCAGGGTCGACAGCACCATGGTGATCAGTCCGCCCATCGACGTGCCGACAAAGATCGCCTGGCCGATGCCCATGCTGTCGCACAGATCCAGGATGTCGCGGGCGTAGGTCCAGATGTGGTAGTTCATCGGGTCCTGATCTTTTTCCGACAGGCCGCGGCCGCGGATGTCCGGCACGATGACGCGGCGGTCAAGCGCGGCGATATAAGGCGCGACGTCTTCGAAATCGGCGGAGTTGCGCGTCAGGCCATGCAGGCAGATGACCGGGAGACGCACGCGGCCGGGGCTGGCCGGATAGTCGCGCGCATAGAGCCTTAAACCATCATCGGTCGACCACCACCGGTCCTGATAGGCCGGCGGCTTCCGCAACAAGAGACCGCGATCGGAATGGTGCATTTCACCCGCCTCATGATCCGGTTGACGGTGCGAAGACGGTTTCAGACTGAGCAAGAGGCCACCTGATTGGGGAAAAGTTAACCCTGATTGATGATTCTTTACAGCAATTCCCTCATTTTGCGCGTAAAAAATGCATGATCGAAGCGCGCGGCGAACCCCGACTTGCTTTTCGCGGGCACTGTGGCTATGACGCGCCATCGGGCCGCTCAGGACGGCCCGGCCCCACGAAAGGCGCGTGCCCTCCTGACGGATGATATCCAATACGACAATCTGCTCTTTTGCGGTCTTCACGGGATGGGGAAAAGGCCGGTAGCAAAGGAGTTTCCCCATGCCTGAACAGGCAACCCTTTCCATCGATTCCCTGAAACGCGATGCCGCGCGCCTGCTGAAACAGGCCCGTGCCGGTGATGACGCCGCGCTCAAACGCTTTACATCCCTGCGCAGTCCGCCTGAGACCCTGCAACTGAAGCACGCCCTGGCCGTCGTGGCCGATGAGGCAGGTTTCGACAGCTGGACCGAGCTGAAGCAGGCGCAGTCGGGTCTCGATTTTTCCGAGTTCTTCGCCGGTCCGTCTTTTAGAGATAGCCTCAATCCGTGGTTCAACAACTACGAGGAGGCGCGGGCATTTTCATTCCGCCAATGGCGGTGTGCTGCTGCCGTACCGCCACCACTTCTTCGTCAGTTCGCAGGCCATGCTAGGACGGCTGGGCTTTGAAGCTGACCATCCCGACTGGCGCGACATCGGCTACGATTTCGTCCGGCCGGTTTCGGAAGCGGCACATGCCCGTATCAAGGCCAGTTTGCAACGCCGTTTCGGCAATCGCTAAAACGAGATCGCTCCCGCTGCCATTAGCGGGAGCGATTGCTATATTTGAAAATAATTTTATTGCCGAAAAGCCATGACGTGGTAGCCTGTGAGGTGCCGGGCTAACCAACAATCAGAAACTGGCGCAAATGCTAGATAAAGCAGGGATGACGATAATGAAGGCTCCGCGAATTACACGCCGTACGGCGATGACCTCTGCCGCCGCCTTGAGTGGACTGGCTTTTGTGCCCAATATCGGCCTAGCTGTGACACCGGTGTCCACGCTAAATGACCTGACGCTGTGGTACAAGGGACCTGCCATCGAATGGACCGACGCCCTGCCGCTCGGCAATGGCCGGCTGGGCGCCATGGTTTTCGGCGGCGTGGCGCGCGAACGCCTGCAACTGAATGAAGACACCCTCTATGCCGGCGCGCCCTATCAGCCCGCCAATCCGACGGCGCTGACGGCGCTGCCGGAAGTGCGCAAGCTGATCTTCGCCGGCAAGTATCTCGAAGCCCAGGAACTGATCCAGGCGCAGATGATGGCCGATCCGATCCGCCAGGTGTCGTACCAGACGATCGGCGAGATGTGGCTGACCTTTGGCGTATCGTCCAATGCTTCGGGATATCGCCGCGAGCTGGACCTGACGCGCGCCCTGTCGACCGTGACCTATCGTCAGAACGGTGTGAATTTCAAACGCGAGACCTTCATTTCGCCGGTAGACCAGGTGCTGGTCATGCGCCTGACCGCTGACACACCCGGTAGCATCGACTTTCAGCTCGGCTTTGAAACGCCACAGGTCGGCAATGTCGTCATCGATGGCGTGCGAGATATCGTGCTTTCCGGCCGCAATGGTCCGCATGCCGGCAAGGACGGCGCGCTGCGCTTTGAAAGCCGCGTCCGTGTGGTGGCTGAAGGCGGCGTGCAGACCTCGGGCACCGACGAACTGGTCGTCAAGACTGCCGACAGCGTCATGATCTTCATGGCGGCCGCCACCAACTACAAATCCTTCCGTGATGTTTCGGGCGATCCGACAGCGATCACCAAGGCGCAGATCGATAAGGCGGCCAGCAAGAGCTGGGATCAGCTCTATGCTGTTCATCTGGCCGAGCACCAACGTCTGTTCAACCGCGTGTCGGTCGATTTCGGCCGCACGGCCTTTGCCGACCTGGCCACCAATGAACGCATCGCCAAGTCGCAGACCCAGGATGATCCGGCACTGGCGGCCCTCTATTTCCAGTACGGCCGCTACCTGCTGATCTGCTGTTCGCGGCCGGGCACGCAACCGGCCAACCTGCAGGGACTGTGGAATGAAAAGCTGAACGCGCCCTGGGGCGGCAAGTACACGATCAACATCAATACCGAAATGAACTACTGGCCGGCGGAACCGACCGACCTGGCCGAATGCGTCGACCCTTTGGTCGCCATGGTGAAGGACATAGCCATCACCGGTTCTGAGACGGCGAAGATTATGTATGGCGCGCGCGGCTGGGTGACCCACCACAATACCGACCTGTGGCGCGCCACCGGCCCGATCGACGCGGCCTTTTACGGCACCTGGCCGACGGGCGGCGCCTGGCTGTGCCTGCACCTGTGGGACCGTTACGACTACGGCCGAGATACCGCCTATCTGAAAGATATCTATCCGCTGCTGAAAGGCGCGTCGCAGTTCTTTGTTGATGCGCTGGTGAAGGACCCGGTGTCCGGCTACATGGTCACGGCGCCGTCGATTTCACCGGAAAACCGCCACAAGTTCGGCACCTCGATCTGCGCCGGCCCGACAATGGACATGCAGATCATCCGCGACCTGTTCAACAATACGCTCAAGGCCGCCGAGATTCTGAAAACCGACAAGACTTTCCGCAAGGAGGTTATGGCCCTGCGCGATCAGCTGGTGCCGAACCAAATCGGCAAGGCCGGCCAGCTTCAGGAATGGAAGGACGATTGGGACATGGAGGCGCATGATATGCACCACCGCCACGTCTCACACCTCTATGGCGCCTTTCCATCGTCGCAGATCACCGCCCGGCACACGCCGGACCTGGCCAATGCGGCAAAAAAGTCCTTGGACATGCGCGGCGACCTGTCGACCGGCTGGGCGATCGCCTGGCGGATCAACCTGTGGGCGCGTCTCGGTGAAGGCGATCGCGCGCACAGCATTCTGAAGTTATTATTGGGGCCGGACCGGACCTATCCCAACATGTTTGACGCCCACCCGCCGTTCCAGATCGACGGCAATTTCGGTGGGACGTCGGGCATGACCGAGATGGTGTTGCAGTCCTATAATGACGAGATCCTGATCCTGCCGGCCTTGCCGAAGGCCTGGCCGAAGGGTGCGGTCAAGGGATTGAAAGCGCGTGGGGGTGTGGGGGTCGATCTAGCGTGGCGCGATGGCGCGCCCGAGCGGCTGACCTTACGTGCCAAATCAGCTATCAAGACGCGGTTGGTTCATGGGGAACAGGCGCTGGATATCGCGTTGAAGGCGGGTGAGACGGTCAGCTACGGCTATACTGATGGCAAGTTGGTGGTGATCGCTTAAGTAAGAAACCCCACCACCACATCTCATTCGCGATTGCTTACGCAATGTCTCACTCGTGCGGTCCCCCTCCCCATCGCTTCGCGACAGGGAGGAGTGATCGCGCTCTGTATCTCCTCCCTGTCGCGAAGCGATGGGGAGGGGGACCACGCCGTGAAACGGCGTGGTGGTGGGGCCTCTTGCTGTCTTTCGACTAACGCCGCGAAATCAGATTGTGCATCCGGCGGTTGGTCACCGCACCTGGCACGCGGTTGAGCTTGATCAAGCCTTCCGGCTCGCCCCACAGGTCGTAGGCATCGGCCTTGGTCACCTTGGCCTTGACGATGTCGCCGGCCTTGAGACCCGTAAAGCCCTTCAGGAAGATATGGCCGTCGATTTCCGGCGCGTCCCCCTTGGTGCGGGCGATGGCGGTGCCGTCATTGCGGATGTCATCGACGATGGCGTCTTCGATGCGGCCGACCTTGTTGGCCAGCTTCTGCGCCGAAATGCGCGAAGCGACGGCCATGAAGCGCGCCAGGCGGTCCTGTTTGACCTCTTCCGGTACATGATCGGGCAGCAGCTTGGCCGCCGCGCCTTCGACATTTTCGTAGGCAAAGGCGCCGACGCGATCGATCTGCGCCGCTTCCAGCCAGTCAAGCAGCAGGTTGAAATCGGCCTCGGTCTCGCCCGGGAAACCGACGACGAAGGTCGAGCGCAAGGTCAGATCCGGACAGACTTCGCGCCAGCTCTCAATGCGTTGCAGCGTCTTGTCCTGGTTGCCGGGCCGCTTCATCAGTTTGAGGATTTTCGGGCTGGCATGCTGGAACGGAATGTCCAGGTACGGCAGGATCTTACCTTCGGCCATCAGGGGGATGACCGCGTTCACGTGCGGATACGGATAGACATAGTGCATCCGCGCCCACACACCCAGTTCGCCCAGGCCACGCGCCAGGTCCTCGAACGAGGCATCCCAGTTCTGGCCGCGCCATTCGCTTTGAGCGTACTTGATGTCGAGCCCATAGGCCGAGGTATCCTGGCTGACGACCAGCAGCTCCTTGACGCCGGACTTGGCCAGGGTTTCGGCCTCGCGCAGGACTTCGGCGATCGGGCGCGAAGCCAGGTCGCCGCGCAGGGACGGGATGATACAGAAGGAGCAGCGGTGGTCGCAGCCTTCGGAAATCTTGAGATAGGCGTAGTGTTTTGGTGTCAGGCGGACGCCGGGGCCCTCTTCGGGAACCAGCGAGCGGAAAGGATCGGGCTTGGGCGGGACAATGTTGTGGACCGCGTCCATGACGGCTTCGTACTGGTGCGCGCCGGTAACGGCGGCGACGTTCGGAAAGCGCGAACGGATCAGCTCTTCCT
The DNA here is from genome assembly GCF_017875235.1 of Asticcacaulis solisilvae. Classification (GTDB taxonomy): domain Bacteria; phylum Pseudomonadota; class Alphaproteobacteria; order Caulobacterales; family Caulobacteraceae; genus Asticcacaulis; species Asticcacaulis solisilvae_A. The sequence continues at coordinate 306,739 of NZ_JAGGMI010000006.1, forward strand.
CGCCGCCCATGCAGCCGGTGACAACGACCTTGCCGTTCTTGGCCATGGCCTCGCCGATGGCGTTCAGGCTCTCTTCCTTGGCCGAGTCAAGGAAACCGCAGGTGTTGACGACAACGACATCGGCGCCGTCGTAATCGGCCGCGGTGCTATAGCCTTCGCCGCGCAGACGGGTCAGGATACGTTCGGAATCGACCAGGGCCTTGGGGCAGCCCAGCGACACGAAGCCCACCTTGGGCGCGGCAATGTTAGCGGTATCATTCATTACAAAAAAGTACTTGAGTTTGTCTGGGGAACAGTCTTTATGGCCCCCAATACCGAAAATTCCCGCCGGTTGAAAGCCAATTCCCGACCTAGATAGTCAGGAACCTTCCGGCTGCCAGATCCAAGAGGGTTTCAAATGCTACTTTTCGCCGACACCGCCGACACTGCCATCCTGGCCGAGCTCAACGAAGCCGGTCTGGTCGACGGCGTGACCACCAACCCGACCATCATCGCCAAGTCGGGCCGCAATATCGCCGAAGTCATCAAGGAAATCTGCGAACTGATCGAAGGTCCGATCTCGGCGGAAGTTGCTGCCGTCGATGCCGCGACCATGATCAAGGAAGGCGAAAAGCTGGCCCAGATCGCGTCGAACGTGGTCATCAAGGTACCGCTGACGATCGACGGCCTGAAGGCGACGCGCGAGTTTTCGTCGCAGGGTCTGATGACCAATGTGACCCTGTGCTTCTCGGTCAACCAGGCGCTGCTGGCCGCCAAGGCCGGCGCGACCTTCGTGTCGCCGTTCGTCGGCCGTCTGGACGACCAGGGCGCCGATGGCATGCAACTGATCCACGACATCCGCGCGCTGTACGACAACTACGACTTCGATACCGAAATCCTGGCGGCGAGCTTGCGCAACACCAAGCACGTCGAACAGGCTGCCCTGGCTGGCGCCGACTGCGCGACCCTGCCGCCGTCGCTGTTCAAGGACATGGTCAAGCACCCGCTGACGGACAAGGGCCTGGAAACCTTCATGGCGGACTGGGCGAAGACGGGCCAGTCGATCCTGTAAAATATCGGGGCGTGGGGTCCGTGACCCCACAAAGCCTTTGATTAAAAAAGAAAAGCCTGGCCCCCTAAAGGCCAGGCTTTTCTTTTTTAATTGAAGGTCTTGGGGCCGCAGGCCCCAAACACCGATCGTTTAAAGAGAGCGATTGACCGTCCAGCCACATCCGGTCAAATACCGGGTAGCAACGCGGGGACGAAAATGCGCAAACTGTTCGGGATTGTTCTGATGCTGGCCGCCATGGCCATACCGGCCTACGCCAAACCGGCGCTGAAGGCCCTGACGCCCGGCGCGACCATCCTGTTCCAGGGCGATTCCATCACCGAAGGCGGGCGCTGGGCCGGTGACGACCAGAACCACATTATGGGCCAGGACTATGCCTATATCGTCGCGGCGCAGATCGGCCTCGACTATCCCGAACGCCGGCTGCTCTTCGTTAATCGCGGTGTCAGCGGCAACACGGTCGTCGATCTTGCCGCCCGCTGGCAGGCCGATACGATCGCGCTCAAGCCCGACGTGCTGAGCATCATGGTTGGCGTCAACGACACCTTCTACGCGAACGGCCAGTCGCTCGAGACCTATGAACAGACCTACGACACGTTGATTGCCGAGACGTTGAAGGCGCTGCCCAATGTGAAGATCGTCCTGGGGGAGTCGTTCCTGCTGCCTTCCGGTGGCTACAAGGCCGATTACGAAGCCAAACGTGCCGCGCTCGCCCCGCGCCAGGCCATAGCGCGCAAGTTGGCGGCCAAGTACAAGCTGCCTCTGGTCGCGTATCAGCGCGCCTTCGACGAAGCGATGAAGCGGGCGCCGGCGGAACACTGGTCGTGGGATGGCGTCCACCCGACCTATGCTGGCCACGGTCTGATGGCGCGCGAATGGACCAAGACGGTCAACAAGGCGTGGAAGTAGGGATTAGCCGCCGCACGACTCGCGGATAACCAGCCGAGTCGGGATACGGGTCATGTTGACTTTTTCGCCATCGATCAGCTTGGCCAGGGTGTCGACCAGCACACGGGCAGCGGTTGTCGTGTCCTGGCGCACGGTCGACAGCTCCGGATTGATGCAGGTGCACACCCACAGATCGTCGAAGCCCATGACCGATACGTCCTTCGGAACGTTCAGGCCGCGTTTCTGCAGGGTCTGGATGGCGCCGATGGCCAGCAGGTCCGTCACCGCAAAGACGCCGTCGAATCCTGTGCCCTGATCGAGCAGGCGCTGGATCGCCGCCGCGCCTTCTTCGCGTGAGATAAAACAGTCGATGGCCAGCGCCGGATTGACGCTCAGGCCAGCTTCGGCATGGGCGCGCTGATAACCTTTGAAGCGCTCGAAAAACTCGGAATGGCGCTCGGAGGCTTCGCCGAGAAACACGATCCGCTTGCGGCCCAGCCGGATCAGGTGTGCGACGGCTTCGTAAGCGCCGGTTTCGTTATCCGAGCCGACGAACAGGTCGGGTTCGCCCTGCATGACCGGGCCAAAGACGACCCAAGGCTCGCCGATCTCACGCAGCACATCGACCTTTTGCTTGTAGGTCTCGAAGTCGCGATATCCGAGGAAGATGATGCCGTCGGCACGGCGCGCAAAACCGTAGTCGGCGCCCCAGTTGGCACTCTGCTTCTGCAAGCTCACCAGCACGTCGACGCCCTTGTCGCCGGCATAGTCGAGGATCGAACCGATCAGCGGCAGGAAGAACGGATTGATGCGGCTGTCTTCGCTGTCGAGGTCTTCGGAGACCAGGACAGCAATGGTGTTGATCTTCTTCGAGCGTAGTTTGCGGGCGTTGATATCGACCGTGTAATTGAGCTTGGCAGCGGCTTCATAGACGCGCCGGCGGACGTCTTCGCTGACCGGATAGGTGTTCGACAGGGCGCGCGATACCGTCGCCTGTGAGACGCCGGCCAGGGCTGCGATGTCGAAGGAGGTGGGGCGCTTCATGGCATCTTTGTTGTTATTCAATTGAGCATGACATGATCTGTTCGGGGGCTCAAGGGAGAGGTCGATTGGCCCCCACCACCGCGCTAGCTTGCTGGCGTGGTGGTGGGGCCAATTGTCCTCAATCAAGGTAGGGCGCTATGACCTCGGCCACCCAGTCCATGAAGGCGCGGACTCGTCGGGCCTGATGGCGGCGGCGTGGGTAGACAATGGCAATCGGTAGCGGCTCGGCGCGATACTGGGGCAGAACTTCGACCAGCGAACCATCCGCCAGGCTGTCCTTGACGCCTGCCTTCGGCGCCTGGGTGATGCCGAGGCCGGCCAGGGCGGCACTGTTATAGGCAACCGTATTGTTGACGCTGACCACGCCCCTGACTGGCCGGCTCTGGTAGGCCTGACCGTCCCAGTATTCAAAGCCGAACGGTTTGCTGCCCAGCTGCATGACGTAGTGGACTAGCCGATGGTGGTCGAGGTCATCGAGTGTCATTGGCATACCATATTTCGCGATATAGCCAGGGCTGGCGACATTCAGCATCGGCATGGCGCCCAACTGTCGCGCCATCAGGCCGGAATCACCCATGGCGCCGGCGCGGATCACGCAATCGAAGCCTTCGGCCACGACATCGACCCTTCGGTCCGTGCAGCTCAATTCGATCTCGAGGCCGGGATGGCGATCGAGAAACTGCGGCAGCTTGGGGATGATGTGGTTGCGCGCCATAGCCACCGGCATGTCAACGCGCAGAGTCCCGGTCAGTTCCCCCGGTGCGTGCAGGAACATGCTGTCCATGTCTTCAAGGTCAGCCAGCATGTCGCGCGCCCGGTCGAGGTAAGCCTGGCCGTCGTGGGTCAACTGGACGCGGCGGGTGGTGCGGTAAAGGAGCTGGACGCGGAGGTGGGTTTCGAGCTGGAGCACGGCCGCCGATATGCTCGATTTCGGCAAGCCAAGCGAAAGGGCGGCTTGCGTAAAACTTGACAGCTCGGCAACGCGGACAAAGGCAGTGATGGCATCGAGCTGATTCATTGTACTAAAATTCCGAACAGTGAGGTCACTTTTGCAAAATTTATCCAGAATATGCGATCATGTAAATGTCGGCGCATTAACTGACAGGAGGGTCTCATGACCATTGCACTGATCACCGGCGGCAGCCGCGGCCTGGGCCGCAACATGGCGCATCATCTGGCCGCCAAAGGCGTCGATATTATTTTTACCTACCATTCCAACCGCGAGCAGGCGGAAAGCCTGGTCGCCGAACTGAGCCAGATGAACCGCAAGGCGGTGGCTTTGCAGCTTGATACGGGCAAGGTTTCGACGTTCGCCGCTTTTGCCGAGCAGGTCAGGACGGCGCTGAAAGCGACATGGAATTCCGAACGCTTTGATTTCCTGATCAACAATGCCGGAACGGGGCTCTATGCGCCGTTTATGGAAACGACCGAGGCGCAGCTGGATGACATGGTCAACATCCACTTCAAGGGTGTGTTCTTCCTGACCCAGACTCTTTTGCCGATGATGAATGACGGCGGGGCCATTTTGAATCTGTCGTCGGGCCTGGCGCGCTTCAGCTATCCGGGATCGTCCGCTTACGGATCAATGAAGGGGGCAGTCGATGTGCTGACGCGCTATCTGGCGCTGGAACTGGGTCCGCGCCGTATCCGGGTGAATTCAGTCGCGCCGGGCGCTGTCGAGACGGACTTTGGCGGCGGACGTGTGCGCGACAATGCCGATCTTAACGCCATGCTCGCCAGCCGCACGCCGCTGGGCCGTGTTGGCCTGCCGGACGATATCGGTGGGATTGTCTCGGTCCTGCTGTCGGACGAGGCCGGATGGCTGAACGGCCAGAGGATCGAGGTCGCGGGCGGCATTCACGTGTAGCACCTGGTACAGTTTCGGGGTTTGGGGCCTGTGGCCCCAAGCCTTTACCCTTCAATGAAAAGGCAAGATTTGTGGGGTTGTGGACCTCCCTCCAAACTCTTGTCAGATTCCGCTGAGATCGACCACGATCACCCGCTCCGCCAGACGCACTTCCGGCACGTTGTCGAGCGAGAACAGCAGGTAGAAGTTCGCGCCTTCGAGCGGCTTGATATCCAGCAGGTCGCCGGCCCCGAAATTGTCGACATTGGCGACCTTGCCGACCGGTTGACCGGCCGTATCGACCACGCTCATGCCAATCAGGTCGGTGACGTAGTACTCGTCTTCCTCAGGCTCCGGGAAATCGGCACGATCGATATAGAGCTTCAACCCTTTGAGCTTTTCCACGGCCGTGCGGTCCGGCGCTTCCTTGGCACGAACCAGAAGTGCGCCCTTATGCTCGCGCGCCGCCGTGATCGACAGGACCGGCTCGCCCTTTTCGTTCAGCAGCGGATCGTATTCCAGGATGCTCGCCGGATCGTCCATATGGCTGATCAGCTTGAATTCGCCCTGGACACCATGGGCGGCGCCGACCTGCGCGACAAAGATGAATTGGGAAGTGCTCATGGCCTGCGCATAATCAAAAGGTGCGCGCAAAGCAAGTTACGGCGGCTAAAACAAAAAGGCCGGAGCACATGCTCCGGCCTCAGGCTACTGACAAACCCCCTATCTTTTTTGAGAAGGGCCAATTGCCACAATTTGATTCCGATATGTTCACCGCTTGATTCCGAGACGTTCCGTGAATCAGGTGGCAATATACCGCATGAAAATTGTCCACAGACTTTGTCAGCAGCCTGAGGCCGGAGCACATGCTCCGGCCTTTTCATAATCGATCCTGAAAGCCTTAGGCTTCTTCAGCCGGAGTCTCTTCAGCGGCGGGCGCCTCTTCGGCGGCCGGAGCGTTCTTGGCTTCTTCGGCTTCGGCCTTGGCGGCGGCTTCGGCGTCCAGACGGTCCTGCTCGCGCTGGGCGCGCTCGGCAGCACGTTCCTGAGCCTTCTTGCCCGGCGTACCCTTTTGCGGGTTGTTGCCGTGTTCCCACTTCACCAGGCCTTCTTGCGACAGGAAGCGCGCGACGCGGTCGGTCGGCTGGGCGCCCTTCTTGAGCCATTCCTGGATGCGCTCGACCTTCAGCGTGACGCGCTGGGCGTCCTTCGGCAGCATCGGGTTGTAGGTGCCGACCTTCTCGATGAACTTGCCGTCGCGCGGAGCGCCGGCGTCAGCGATGACGATCGTGTAGTAAGGGCGCTTCTTGGAGCCACCGCGGGACAGACGAATCTTAAGCATTGTATATTCCTAACTTGCTATTTCTTGGTTGGGTCGAACGGCTTTGCGCCGGGGAGACCCGGCAGGCCACCGAACAGGCCCGAAGAAGGTTTGCCACCGCCGAGACCCGGCAGTTGGCCTGGAAGCCCGCCCGGCAAACCACCGGCCCCAAGCTTTTTCAGTTGTTCGAGATCAGGCCCACCGGGCCCGCCCAGAGCGTTGGGGTCCATGCCCAGTTGCTTGGCCATCTCTTCGACATTGGGGGGCTGTCCGCCGGCGCCCATGCCGAACATCTTGGCCATCTGGCCCATCATGCCACGGCCGTTGGAACGCGCCATCGCCTTGAACGTGTCGGCCATCTGGCGGTGCTGTTTCAGCAGGCGGTTGATTTCCTGCACCTCGACACCGGCGCCGGCGGCGATACGTCGCTTACGCGACGCGTTCAGCAGGTCCGGCTTCTTGCGCTCGATCTTGGTCATGGACGAGATGATCGCCACTTGGCGGTCGAAGGTCTTGTCCGTAATGTTCGATTCTTCGATCTGCTTCTTGACCTTCTGCACGCCCGGCAGAAGCCCCATGATGCCGCCGAGGCCGCCCATGCGCTTCATCTGCTGCAGCTGGGTCGCCAGGTCGTCGAGGTCGAACTGGCCCTTGGCCATCTTCTTGGCGGCGGCGGCAGCCTTGGCGGCGTCGAGCTCCTGCGCCGCCTTTTCGACCAGGGCCACGACGTCGCCCTGGCCCAGGATACGGCCGGCGATCCGGCGGGCGTCGAAGACATCAAGCGCGTCGATCTTTTCGCCGGCGCCCAGAAACTTGATCGGCAGGCCGGTTGTGGCACGCATCGACAGCATGGCGCCGCCACGGGCGTCACCATCGGCGCGCGTCAGGATCAGGCCGGTCAGCGGCAGCCGCTCATGGAAGGCCGCGGCCGTGCGCACGGCGTCCTGACCGGTCAGGCTGTCGGCGACCAGGAAAGTCTCGGTCGGGTTGGAAATCCTGGCGATATCCGCCGCTTCGGTCATCAGCGCTTCGTCGAGCGTCGTGCGGCCGGCGGTGTCGAGGATCAGGACGTCGAAGCCCTGGATCTTGGCAGCCTGAAGCGCGCGGCGGGTAATGTCGAGTGCGCTCTGGCCCGCAACGATCGGCAGGAAGTCGACGCCGACCTGTTCGGCCAGGATCTTCAGCTGCTCCATGGCGGCCGGACGGCGGGTGTCGAGCGAGGCCAGCATGACCTTCTTGCGGTCGAACTTGGACAGGCGCAGGGCTAGCTTGGCGGTCGTGGTCGTCTTGCCCGAACCTTGCAGGCCCGCCATCAGGATGACGACCGGCGGCACGGCGTTCAGGTTGAGCGGTTCGGCCTCTTCGCCGCCCAGCATTTCGATCAGGCCGTCATAGACGATCTTGACGACCTGGTCGGCGGGGCGGACGGCCTTGATGATCTCTTCGCCGGTGGCCAGTTCGCGGGCACGCGTCATGAACTGGCGCACGACCGGCAGGGCGACGTCGGCTTCGAGCAGGGCGACGCGGACTTCGCGCAGGGCTTCGTCGACGTCCTTTTCCGAAAGGACGCCGCGACCCGACAGGCGGTCGAATAGACCGGACAGGCGCTCGTTCAAACTGTCAAACATGCTCGTTATTCCTCTGGCCGATGGCGCCATTGCCGCAAACAGAAAATCCCCGAGGGCGCCACGCGCTGTCGGGGAGCCTTCCGATCCTCATTGCAGCTATGTGCAGGGTCGTGATCGCGAAGGGTTTGTAACAAGGGCGCAAAAGGCTTGCGCGGATGTGGCGGGTGCAATGCGCCAAACGGGCTCAAGAGTCAAGCCTTAAGCCGGCTTGGCAGTGTCTCAGTTTGAATTTGTCGGCACGCAATTAATTGCACGAAGCGAAAAAGGCCTCGATTTGTCGTCGGGGCCTTTAGCTTAGTTCAAGGTTGCGATGTAAGCGAACGTTTTATGCTTGCAAATTATTTGTGCTAGCACAATATGCTTGCATATCGAGTCGCAAGCATGGAGTTTCAAGTGTACGCGAAAGACGAAAAGAAGGTGGCTGCAGCTAAGGCGCGTGCGGTTGCCTTGACCCCGGAGCAGCGGGCGGAGATTGGACGCAGGGCCGCTGCAGCAAGGTGGGACAAATCAAGGGATGTCCTGCAGTCAGAGCACCCGGGGCAACTCACGATCGGTGACATGACTTTGGAATGCGACGTTCTGTCCGATGGCACACGGGTCATTACGCAGACCGATTTCATGGAAGCCATGCACATGTACTACAGCGGTTGGATTTCAAAGAATCGCTCAGACGAGGACGTTGCTGCAGATACACCGCAATTTTTGGCGTTTAAGACGCTGAAACCCTTTGTGGACAAGCATTTGGGAGACCTGCAGTCTATCACTGTCGATTATCGCACGCGTCGCGGCAATATCGCGCGCGGCATTAAGGCCGAGATTATCCCTAAAATATGCGATGTATGGTTGGATGCCGACGAGGCGACGACTTTGGGGCCACGTCAGAAAAAAATTGCCGCTAAGGCGAAGCTTCTCATGCGTGCTTTGGCGCATACTGGAATCATTGCTCTGGTTGATGAAGCGACGGGGTACCAGGACGTTCGGGCGAAGGATGCTCTCGCCAAGATATTTACAGAATTTCTTGCCAACGAACGCCAGAAGTGGACAAAAACTTTTCCCATTGAATTTTATAAAGAAATATATCGACTCCGTGGTTGGAAGTTTGAGCCGTGGAACACAAAGCGGCCAAGCGTGATCGCCGCTTGGACTGATGATTTTGTGTACGATAGGTTGGCTCCGGGCATCACCGAGGAGCTGCGTGCAAAAAATCCAATCGCCGAATCTGGACGCCGGTCGCACAAGCATCACCAGTGGTTCAACACCGACCGAGGCCACCCGAAGTTGAAAGAACACCTAGCCGGTGTCATTGCCTTACTGCGCGCCGCAGATAACTGGGATGCGTTCAAGCGGAGCCTAGACCGCGTTTATCCTAGATTCGGTGAGACAATCGAATTGCCTTTGACGGCTCGCCGGGAAAAGTAGCTATTTAGCCCAACGCTTCGCCGCCGCCTTCCTGGCGATCTCGGAGCGCTGTTCCGGCGTCATCTTTGCGGCCGTAGACGCACCACCTTTAGACCCTAGCGCTTTGGCGTTAGGGTCTTTTCCGTCGTCCGGTGGTGTGTCTGAAACTTCACCGGTAGCAATGCCGATGATATGGGCGGCAAGCTGGTTTGCATCGGCGGGGAGCTTTTGTCCGTTAGGACCTTTAGGCATTAGAATTCTCGTGCAACTCGATAAGCCCCATAAGTTCAGCCTTCTGTCGACGCAATTCTTCTATTTGTTCCTGAGTGGTATCCACACGATTTCCGTCCCGCATCTCCGACATCGTGATTGTACGGCTTTCAAGCCAAGGTAATCGCTTGTCTATTCCGGCAATATATTGTTGCGCCCAATCCACAATGCGTTCGCCATAAAACCTCCCATGCTATTCGCTAAGCATAGCACGAAATGAGGTCGGCGGTGAAAATGTCAACCACCCCTTAATTCAAACTGAGACACTGCCGCCGGCTTAGCCCTGTTTCCGCTGATCTTACCGTAAACACCGGTGCATTTCCGTCGAAATGGTCATCGGTTCGCCATCAGGGGATGCAACAGTGACAATACACCGTCGTTTTCCCTCCCCGGAGACCGCACAAATGACCTCAACGTCCGAAGAGGCCGCCGCTGCCCTTGTCCTGCCAGAGGTGCGGAAACGCAGCCTGCGTCTGCTGGTCAACGAAATCGATGACGTGCTCAAGCCGCTGGACTATGTCCGTGAGAAGGCCGGGCGAGGCGATGTCTGGATACGGCGGACCCTGGCGGCGCAGACCTATGTGCACATCCAGAAAAGCATGTACGGGACCGCCTGCTTCATCAATATTGGTCACGAACCGGGCAATTACACAGGCGTCATGCCATCGTTCCGGGACGGCACGTCGCAACGGCTAAGCCAGCTTCTTGACGATGTCGCGGAGGCCAATCGCCTCGACATGCTGCCTTATGAGGCGCTCGACGGCGCGTCGCCACTGCGGCGGGACATCGTCGACCTGGTGCGCGACCGCGCCGTGCCGTACCTGGCGAAATTCCATTCAGGGCCGGATCGCTTCCTGACGCGCCTCTTAAAGCCACTGATTGAAGGGAAGCGCGGCTAGGGCCTGCCAGGGTGCGTGCAGGGCCGCTATGGCGCGCCGGCCGGCCTCGCTCATGTGGCGGCGGGTGGCGCGGGTCTCGACCACCTCGCGGATGGACGCCGCCGCGGCGTCGAGATCGGGCTCGGCCCAGATCTGTTCGGGATCGTTTTCCAGACCTGTATAAGGGCCTTCGCGGTCATCGATCCGGATCATTGCGACGGGGACCAGCCAGGCATTGTCCCTGGTCATGAAATCGATATTGCCGGACCATCCGGTGGCGATGACCGGCACGCCGGCGGCCATGGCTTCAGCCAGCGGCAGGCCGAAACCCTCCGAACGGTGCAGGGACAGGACGGCGTCGAACGAAGCAATGAAGGTGTCCATGTCGGCGTCATTCAGCGCTTCACTGATCAGCTGGATATCTGCCCGTTCGGACAGGACGGCGTTCAACCGCTGTTCGGTGGCGCGATCCATGTTCAGGTCGCTGACCTTCAGCGTCAGACGCGCCGTTTCAGCCGGGATCGGAAAAGCACGCGTCCAGGCGTCGATGCTGCCCCACGGGTTCTTGCGCACGTTCGAGGATTTGACGTCGAACAGGCTCAACACCTCGCACAGTTCGGGCTGGAGGCCGAAGGTCTGGCGGATGGCGTTGATTTCGGCGTGGCCGTGTGGTGCGGGTAGCGGCACGGGATGCGGCATGACGCGCAGGCGCGGGATCAGGTCATTGCGCCCGGCGTTGGCGAAGGTCCGGGCCACGGCATCGTGGACGAAACGGCTGGGCACCCAGATTTCGTGGAGGTAATTGGCCGCGAACACCCAGCTTTTCGGTGCTTTCGGCGTTTCCCAGGCCCAAAAGCCGATGCGGTAGCGGTCGGCCCAGCTTTTCGGATCATGCGCCAGGAAGGCGACAAGGGCTTCGGCGGGATTGGCGTGAATATACCAGACGCCGCCCTGACCCGGGAGCGTCGTGCCGCCCTGGACAAAGCGTTTGAACGCAGGTCGAAGGTCGTGTTCAGTGAACGTATAGCCGGCGGCCTTCAGCGCGGCGGCGGACAGACGTCCGGCGCGCCCTATACCCAGGTTTTCGTTGAGAAAGCCGGAGACAATGAAATCGCCCGGCTTGAGGGACGCGTCGCCTGCCCTGATCCATGATCGGCTGCGCCATCTGGCCAGGCGCTCAAGGGCGCCGTGGATGAGGGGCAATCGGATGCGAAGGGGAAGTCGCCTGAGGCTCATGCGGGGTCCGGGTCAGTTTATGCCGAACCTATAGTAATAGCCGAAAGATTCCAGCCTCAGAGCCCCAGCCACTTGCGGCGCTGCGTCCAATAGGACTGGAAACGGTCGGCCTGGATGTCGTTCTCGAATGTCACGACCTTGACCTGATCGGCGCCGCGCGTATCGGCGCGAACGGAGATGGCGTCGGCTTCGCTTAACGCAGCGGCTTCAACGAATTTAAAGAAAGCGCCGAAAAAAGCTTCCTGCTCCGACGCCGAGTTTACGTTGAATTCTACACTGACCACGCTACACCTCTTAATTTCCCAGCGACCTTAAGGCCCGATAGCCCTCGCGGTCGATGTGAAGCCCGCGTCAATAATGTCAAGTTTCGACAAAAGTGTGCACTGCACCATAAGAAGTGAAGCGCAAATGCGGGCGCGAGTCAAAACATTAAACGATTTTCTAAGATTCCATCTGGACGGGTGTGACGTGATAGTCGCAAAAAAGCAAAAATCATCCACAGTTTCGTAACGGCGGGAACTTTTTTAGCCATTATGAAACAGGCCCTTAGTCCGCGTGCCACAGCCGAATCGCGCCAGTCGATGCGATCTAGGCGACCTTTACCGGACTTTTGGGTTCGATTTTGGCGTCCGGCTGTAACAGCTTTTTGATGTTGCGGGCCGCCTGGCGGATACGATGCTCGTTCTCTACGAGGCCGATACGGACATAACCTTCGCCATATTCGCCGAAACCGAGACCCGGTGCGACAGCGACGTGCGCCTCTTCAATCAGCAGCTTGGCGAATTCGATCGAGCCCATATGCTCGAACTTTGGCGGGATTCTGGCCCAGGCGAACATCGACGCCGGTGGTGGCGGGATATCCCAGCCGGCGCGCCTCATCGATTCGATGAGGACGTCGCGGCGCGCCTTGTAGGTCGCGCGGATTTCGTCGACATTGTCCTGCGGGCCGTTGAGCGCAGCGGCGGCCGCCACCTGGATCGGCGCGAAACCACCATAGTCGAGATAGGACTTCACCCGCGCCAGGGCAGCGCAGATCTGGGCATTGCCGACAACCATGCCGATGCGCCAGCCGGCCATGGCGTAGGTCTTGGACAGGGAATTGATCTCGACCGAGCGTTCGATGGCGCCTTCGACCTGTAGCAGGGACGGCGGCGGGTTGTCGTCGAAATAGATTTCCGAATAGGCGATGTCGGAGAGCACAAGAAGATCGTGCTTCTTCGCCAGCTTGATGACCTCCTTGTAGAAGTCGAGATCGACCCACTGCGCCGTCGGGTTCGACGGATAGGAGACGATCATGATCGACGGCGTCGGCACCGAGTGCTTCACAGCCTTGTCGATGCCCGACAGGTACTGTTCCGGTGACAGGGCCGGGACGTGGCGGATGACCCCGCCGGCCATCAGGAAGCCGAAGGCATGGATCGGATAGGCCGGATTGGGGCAGATGACCGTATCGCCGGGCGCGGTGATCGCCATGGCCAGGTTGGCAAAGCCTTCCTTCGAGCCAAGCGTGGCGACGACTTCGGTGTCGGGGTTGAGCTTCACGCCATAGCGGCGGTCGTAATAGCCGGCCATGGCCTTGCGCAGGCCCTGGACGCCCTTTGAGACCGAATAGCCGTGGGTCTTGGGCTTTTTGACCGTCTCGATCAGCTTGTCGACGATGTGCGGCGCCGTCGCCATGTCCGGATTGCCCATGCCGAAGTCGATGACGTCGACGCCTTCGCCACGCAGGCGCGCCTTGACCTTGTTGACCTCCTCGAAAACGTACGGGGGCAGGCGGCGGATACGGTAGAAGTCGCGCATGGGATGGCTGTCTGGAAATGATGAACAAAACAGGAGTTGCCGCCATATTGCCTATGTTTTGTCGTTTGTCATCCCGTGAAATTTATTTTTTTCGGAAATTTTTGCGTCAATCGGTAAAAATTGCTAAATCTTGCCCGTCAGCCTTCGACATGGTCGCGCAACCGCGCCAACCGGGCGTCCCAGTGGCGCGACAGGGCGTCGAGGCTGCGCCGGGCGCGATCGATAGCGGACGCTTCCAATTGCCATACCGTCGACCGGCCGATGCGCTGGCGCCTGGCCAGGCCTGCCTTTTCCAGGACGTGAAGGTGCTTGGTCACGGCCTGGCGTGTCATGGCCGTGCCCGTGCTCAGGCGCACCACGGGCGACGGACCTTCGGCGATCAGGCGCGCAATCAGCGCCAGCCTTGTCTCATCCCCAAGTGCGGCGAAGACTTCGGCGGGTTCAGCGGGCAAGCCAGGCCTCCACCATATGGATCTGAGCCTCCCAGCCGCCTTCGTTGGAGGCAAAGGCCTGGGCGCGGCGTTCCGGCGGCAGTTGGTGGAATCCGGACTCGGTGATCGTCAGATGCGTGCCGCCATCGGCCGGCATCAGTAAAAATGTAACGAGGGTCTCTGCCTCGCCCGAATAATCCTTGCCTTCGTCAACGGCATAAGGATGCCAGCGAAACGCGAAGACGGTCTGCGGTTCGATCCGGTCGATAACGATGTTGAACGGGTGCCCGTCATAAGGCTTCTGCATTTCGGCGATTTCGTCATTGACGACGGTCGGTGTCATCCTGCCGGCCATCGCCTGGCCTGCAATAAAAGGACCGTCGAAACGGCAGCCGAACCACTGGCCGAACTCCGAAGAATCCGTGATAGCGCACCAGACGCGATCCTGCGAAGCCTTGAGCTGTATGGTTTTGATAATTGCATCAGGTGTATCAGTCATGGCAACCTCCGAGTTGCATGATGTTTTACAAGGGTAATTTTGGCAACTAAAAAGTTGCTAAAATGTGCCGCTATGAAATAGCAGGCGAACCGCATATGCTGTCGCGATGTTCGCCAATGAGATTCGCACCTGATATGAAACTGCTGCCGCCCGTGCTTGTTGGCATACTCGCCGTCGCCATGATCGCCAGCCGGGTCTGGTTCCCTGGCGTCGTCCTGTTTGGACCGCCATGGGTCAATGTCGGCCTTCTCGGGATTTTCGGCGGTCTCTACATCACCCTGTCAGCGGCCAGCCAGTTCCGTCATGCCCATACAAATCTTAACCCGTTTTCCGACCCGGACGTGCTGGTGACCGACGGCTGGTTCAAGATAAGCCGTAACCCGATGTATCTCGGCTTTGCGCTGTTCCTGACAGGTATCGCGATCGGCACCGGCGCACTGGTTCCGCTGATCCTGGCGGTGCTGTTCGTGGTTGTCGCGGATCGTTGGTATATCCGCTTTGAGGAACAGGCGATGCAAAGGGTGTTCGGCGAAGCGTACGGGGACTATTGCCGCGCGGTCCGGCGCTGGCTTTAAAGCCTATTCCACCGTCACCGACTTGGCCAGATTGCGCGGCTGGTCGACGTCGGTGCCCTTATGGACGGCAGTGTGGTAGGCCAGAAGCTGGATCGGCACCGAATAGATCAGCGGGGCGATAAAGGGATCGCAGGCCGGATTGCGGATGACCTTCAACGCTTTAGCGGCATCCCCGGACAGGGCCGGGACCTTGTCCGGCGCATCGGTGATCATGACGACGCGACCACCGCGCGCCGCGACTTCCTGGACATTGGACGCCGTCTTTTCGAACAGCTCGTCGTCGGGTGCGATGACCACGACCGGCGTATTCTCGTCGATCAG
>NZ_JAGGMI010000007.1 GCF_017875235.1 Asticcacaulis solisilvae
GAAAAGGTCAAGGAGCTGCGCGCCGATATCGGCATCGCGCTGGACGGCGACGCCGATCGTGTCGTGATCTGCGACGAGCACGGCCAGATCGTCGATGGCGACCAGATCATGGCGATCATTGCCGGCAACTGGGCCAAGAAGGGTCTGCTCAAGGGCGGCGGGGTCGTGGCGACCGTCATGTCAAATCTCGGCCTTGAACGTTTTCTTAACAATCTTAAATTGAAATTGGAACGCACCAAGGTCGGCGACCGCTACGTCATGGAACGCATGCGCGAAGGCGGCTTCAACCTGGGTGGCGAACAGTCCGGACACGTCATATTGACCGACCACGCGACGACCGGTGACGGCCTCATGGCCGCGTTACAGGTCTTGGCGGTTCTGGTCGAATCCGGTAAGACTATGAGCCAGCTGGGCCGTCAGTTCGAGACGGTTCCGCAGATACTGAAAAACGTCCGTTTCACCGGTGCAAGTCCTTTGGACAGCGACGCCGTGAAACAGGCGATACGGGAGGGCGAAGAGATGCTCAAAGGGTCCGGCCGCGTGCTGGTCCGGCCTTCGGGTACCGAGCCTCTCATCCGGGTCATGGCCGAAGGCGATGACGAGAAACAGGTCAAGGCGGTCGTGAACCAGATTGCCGAGGCCATGAAAGCCTAAAGTCCCGGCCTTTACGGCCAGGCAAGCGTAAGACGGACCACGGGTATGAGTTTCGAGCCCCAAAAGCCAGTATCCCTGTCACGGCGTGCCGCCGTGGGTGTGCTTCTGGCCGGCCTGACGGGCAGCGCCGCCACCCATCACCTGGTTACCAGCACCGGCAGTAACGGCCGGAAATACGCCAGCTTCGGACCGCAATCCAAGCCCAAGGTGATGACGCCGCGCCATGAGTGGCCGTCGGTCGATGCCCTGGCGCAGAACATCGTCGATCAGAAGGTGTCGCCCGCCGTCAGCGTCTCGGTGATGCGCGCCGGCGATCTGCTCTATTCCAAGGGTTTCGGCGTTACCGACTTTGACTCGGGCACCTTGGCAAATGGGCGCAGCGGCTTCCGCATCGCCTCGATTTCCAAGCAGTTCACCGCCGCCGCCATTATGGTGCTGGCCGAAGCCGGCGCGTTGTCGGTCGATGATCCGTTGTCGCGCTTCCTGCCGGCGTTTCCGCGCGCGGCCGACATTACGCTCCGCCAGATGATGAGCCATACGGCGGGTCTCGGCGACTATATCAACGGCAAGTCCGAGGATCAGTTGATGGAGGCGCGCATGCGCGACTTCTCGTCCGACGAACTGCTGCGCATCATCGAAACCACCAGCCGCCCGTTGTACAAGGCGCAGCCGGGTGCACGCTGGGCCTATTCCAACAGCGGCTTCTCGTTGCTGGGGATCGTGGTCGAACGTCTGTCGGGCCAGTCGCTGGGCAGCTTCTCGAAAAAGCATCTGTTCGATCGTGCCGGCATGACCCAGACGGCGATCGACGCGACTTGCCAGGCGTCCGAAGGCTGCCATGGTTATCGCAACAATTTCCGCGCGCCCCATGGTTTCGACCGGGCGCAGGCTCTTGCGCCAAGCTTCATCGGCGGCGCGGGCGCCATTCGCTCGACAACCGAGGACCTGGTGCTGTGGCACGATGCACTTTTGAGCGGCAAGGTGCTGAAACCCGAGAGCGTGCAGGCCATGCTGACGCCTGCGGTCCTGAAGAACGGCAAGCCGGCGCTGGAGCGCGGCGGGCCCGAACCCCTCGAATACGGCTTTGGCCTGGGGCTGGGACGTTACGAGAATTCACCGTTCGCCGCCCACGGCGGCCGCGTCAACGGCTTCACCGGCCACCTGCGCAGCCTGACGGGCGAGAAGCTGAGCGTGGCCATCCTGTATAATTGCGACTGTACCGGCGCCGCGGCCTTTACCGGCATGCACAAGCGGCTTCGGGCCGAAGCGTTCAAGCAGGGCATGCTGGCTTAAATAATCGGGGCGTGGGGTCCGCGACCCCACAAAACCTTTCTACTATCAACAGAAAAAGCCCGGCCTAAAGGCTGGGCTTTTTCTGTTGATATCAGGGAAGTCTTGGGGCCACAGGCCCCAAACCTCGAAAGTTAAGCCTGCGTGTTCACCGTCTCGCCCGCGGCTTCACCGGCATCGCCGTCATAGCCATTCTTAGCCGGTGTGCCGCCCGCTGACTTTGCCGCGACTGCGACCATGGCCGGGCGGATGACGCGGCCGAACAGCTCGTAGCCGGCCTGCATGACCATGATCACGCTGCCGCCAGGGACATCTTCGGACGGCTGTTCCATGACGGCCTGATGCAGGTTCGGGTCGAACTTGTCGCCCTTCATCGGCGCGATCTTCTTGACGCCGTTCTTTTCGAACGCGCCGGCCAGTTCCTTCTCGGTCATGTCGATACCGGCGACGAAGTTCTTGAAGGCCGGGTCGGTGATCTCGTTCGGCGCCGATGCCAGGGCGCGCTGCAGCACGTCGGCGACGTTGAGCAGGCTGGTGGCGAAGCGCTGGATGCCGAAGGCACGCGCGTCATTGGCTTCGCGCTCGGCGCGGCGCTTGGTGTTCTCGGCCTCGGCGGCATAGCGCAGGGCCTGTTCCTTCAGCGCGGCGTTCTCCGCCTGCAGCTCTTCGAGCGCCTTGTTGAGAAGCTCCGTGCCGTCCTGTTCCAGGTCGCCGGTTTCAGGAGTTTCCGTCTGTTCACTCATATCGAATAGGTCCTCAAACTTATCTCTCAAGTCTTGGGGCCGCCCTCAGTCGAGCAGGCGGCCCAGAATCTTGGCGGTGTAGTCCACAAGTGGGATGATGCGCGCATAATTCAACCGGGCCGGGCCGATGATGCCGATAGCGCCGACCACCTTGGGTCCGCTGCCACGACCGTCGCTCATCATGTAGGGCGCTGCAATAACAGCCGAGCCCGATAAAGAAAACAGTTTCGACTCGGCGCCGATGAAAATTCTCACACCTTGGGCTTCGCGGACGTCGTCAAGCAGGTCGATCAGCTCTTCCTTCTGCTCCAGATCGTCGAACAGCGAACGAACGCGCTCAAGGTCCTCCTGAGTTTCGGCGCCATCCAGCAGGTTGGCGCGGCCACGCACGATCAGAGAGCGCTTTTCCTTGTCACCGCCCGACCAGACGGCCAGCCCGGCCTCGATCAGCGTCGCCGCCGCCTCATCCAGCATCTGGCGTTCCTGTTCAAGCTCGGTCTTTAGCGCCATGCGCGCTTCGGCTAAAGTCCGGCCCTTCAGGCGAGTATTGAGATAGTTCGATGCCTGCTGCAGCACCGACGGCGTCATGCCGCCCTGCAGCGGCATCAGGCGGTTTTCCACCCTTCCGTCGTCATATACCAGCACGGCCAGGGCCTGATCGGTACTTAACGAGATGAATTCGACGTGCTTGACGCCGGCTTCAAAAACCGGGGTCATGACGAGCCCTGCGCCACCCGCCAGGCCCGACAGCAGGTTGCCGGCTTGATGGAGCGCGGCATCAAACGTATTGCCGCGCGCCGTTAGCCGGGTTTCGATATCGCGCTTGGCCTCTTCGCTAAGGTCGCCGATCTCCAGCAGGCCGTCGACGAACAGGCGCAGCCCCTGATGGGTCGGCAGGCGGCCCGCCGAGGTGTGCGGCGCGGACAGGAGACCAAGCGCCGAAAGGTCCTGCATGGTATTTCGGATAGACGCCGGCGACAGGTGGACACCGCCTTTGGACAGGGTGCGCGAACCGACGGGTTCGCCGGTCTCTAAGTAGGTTTCGACCACGTGGCGGAAGATGTCGCGCGCCCGGGCGTCGAGCTCGCTTAGCGGCGCGGCCGAATTCATCAGGCTCGACATGTGGGGAGACCGTGTCATTGCGCCAATTGTAGCAAATCGGCGGCGACAGCCAAGGGGGAGTATGCCACAAGTTGCTCTTCGCCCTCCCCGCAGAGCAGGGAGGGCGAAGTGACGCCTTAACGCTTCAGCATGAAGGTCAGCGGTATATCCAACCGCTGGCGCCAGTCGGTTTCGGAGTGTTTGGTGTTTTCGAAAATCTCGGCCTTGAAGTCGCGGCCCCCAACCCAGCCCGCCGCCGGGAAGATCGGCGTGATAGCCGCTTCGTAGGGTGTAAACCGGGCGTCGAGTTCCAGCGTTCCCTGATCGGTATAGATGCGGTTCTTTACTGGCTTTAGTTTTGAGGTCTTTAGCCACATGCTCCAGGCGGTCCGCAAGACGGCGGCATCGGCCTTGATGTGTGCCTCGTCCGTCGCCCACGACGCCATCAGCCACGGCATGGACAAGGATGCGGATGATCCGAACACGGATGGATATTCGCCGTGGGCGTAAAGCGCAACGTGGCCGCCCATGCTCGACCCCATGATGGCGGTGTGGGCCGGACCGGTCAGGGTCTGGTACTTGGCATCGACAAAGGGCTTCAGCTCGGTGACGACGAATTTCAGGAAATTGTCGGAATTGGGTGCCTTGCCGTCCTCGAAGGCGCGGACGCGCGCCTGATAGTCCTTGGGCAGCAGGCGATAGACACGCTCCGGCATGTATTCGCGCGTGCGCTCCTTCACATTGTCGATGCCGACGACGATGGTCGGCGGAATACGGCCGTCCTTGATCAGCTTTGGGACGGTATCCCTCACGCCCCAGTCAGCGCCGCTGTACTGCGACGGCGTGTACAGGTTCTGGCCGTCCAGCATGTAGAGGACGGCGCAGCGCGTCGTGCCCTGGCATTCGTCGGGCACGAAGACTGTAACATCGCGCGGTTCGACGTGTTTCGACGCAAAGGCCGGGTGACGATCAAGCCGCGGCTCCGCTGCCGCCGGAAAGGCCAGCAACAGAGCCGCGATCAGGATGCGCTTCATCACTTTTTGGCCTTGCCGGCAACAAGGCGGATGGCCATGCCGCCGCCCGGCGCCAGACGGATTTTCAGCGTCTCACCGGCGGTGACCGGTTTGCTTTCAATGACGATGTCGAAGCGTGCGTCGCCGGTCATGCCGGCGTTGGGGCCGTCGCGATAGATCTGCGCCGTATAGCTGCGGTTGGCGTCGAGGAAGCTCAAAGGGACTTCGACATCGCGCGCCTGTTCGTCCGTCACGGCGCCGACATACCAGTTGTCGGACGCGCGATCCTTGCGGGCGATCGTCGCGAAGTCGCCGACTTCACCATTGAGCATGATCGACTGTTCCCAATCAACCGGCACGTCCTTGATGAACTGGAAGGGCTTCGGGTACTTGGCGTAGTTTTCCGGCAGGTCGGCGGCCATCTGGATCGGCGAATAGAGGACGACATAGAGCGCCAATTGCTTGGCCTGGGTCGAGATCAACGGCTTGCCTTGGCCCTGCAGCGACAGGATGCCCGGCGTGAAGTCCATCGGGCCTGTCAGCATGCGGGTGAAGATCAGGTTGGCTTCGTGCTCGGGCGGGTTCTGCGGATCACCCCAGGCATTGTATTCCATGCCGCGCTGGCCTTCGCGCGACACCCAGTTGGGATAGGTGCGGCGCAGGCCGGTGTCCTTGATCGGCTCGTGCGTGTTGATGGCGATCTTGTACTTGGCCGCGGTCCGGACGTTTAGCACGTAGTGGCGGACCATTTCCTGGCTGTCGTTCCAGGCAAAGCGGATGCTGCCGTCGGGCGCCTTGACCTTGGCGCCGCCGGCATCGGCGACATAGCCGGTCTTGACCGAGTCGACGCCGTACTTGGCGTACAGTTTGAAGCCGTCTTCCATCTGCGGCTCATAGACGGCGACATTGCCCGACGTTTCGTGGTGGCCGACCAGGTGAACGCCTTTTTTCAGGCCGTAGGCCGACAGGGCCGGCAGGTCAAAGTCGGGATAGGACTGGGTGAACGAGAAGTCGTCGCCGCGCGCGAACCAGTCTTCCCAGCCCTTGTTCCAGCCTTCGACCAGTACGCCGCGGAAGCCGTTCTTGGCGGCGAAATCCATATGCTTCTTGGTGTTTTCGTTATTGGCGGCATGACGCGGGCCGTATTCCCACGTGCCGGTGTTCAGGTGCATCTGCCACCAGATGCCGACATATTTGTACGGCTTGACCCACGACACATCGCCCAGCTTGTTGGGCTCATTGAGGTTCAGGATCAGATCCGACGAATTGTACAGCTTGGCTGCCGAATCCGTGATCTGGATGGTGCGCCACGGCGTCGGGAAGGGCGCTTCGCGCACGACCGGCGCGCCGAGCGCCGATGGCGCCAGACGCGTTTTCAGGCGCTGGCCATCGACGCGGCGCAACCAGTAGGCGGCGTAGTCGACCAGGGCGGCTTCATGGAACGAGATATAAAGGCCCTTGTCGGTCTTCAGTGTCATCGGCGACTGGGCCTCTGCGACCTCTTTCAGCGGCGTCTTCTGATAGACATATTCCTCGCGGTTCCATTCGCCGGCGACGTTCCACCAGGCCGTAGCCGTGTCGGCGACCGCGAATTCGGTTAGCTCGTCCATGATTTCGAGCTTTTTCAGCTGCGGCTGGTCTGGGAATTCGTAGCGGAATCCGATGCCATCGTCATAGATGCGGAAGACGACCGTCATCCTGCGGTCCTGCCATTTCTTTTGCACGACATCGACGCGCAGCTCGGTGTAGTGGTTCTTGACGACGCGGCGCTCGCCCCACGGCAGTTCCCAAGTGTCATCATGTGACGTGGTCGCGCTGGTGTCGTAGCTGAAATAGCGATCGAGCTTGGGCGCATTGGCCAGGATCAGGCCCAGGCGCGACGGCTCGATAACCGTATGGCCGTTGCGCGTCACCTGATAGGACAGGTTGCCGTCGCCACTCAGCAGAACATCGACGTGCAGCACCTTGTCGGGCGAATCCGCACCGGCGATGGATTGGTATTTCGGCGCCGCCTGTGAGCTTTGCGACACGTCGGCTGCTGGCGCCGCATCCTGCGCCAATGCGCCGCCGCAGCCAAGGCTTAAGCCAATCGAAAGGGCAATCGCCGAGGGACGAATAAGGGCCTGCATGGTGTTTCCTCTGGTGTTTGTGCACACACTTGATGTCAGGCGTGAATCTGGTTCCCGTGCCACTCAGCCCGTCACGACTGTAACCCCGCACTTCGACGCTGAAAACAGGGTGAATACGTATTCACGCCGCGGCAGCGCCACTTTTTGCAAAGCCTGATCCTGTAAACACAAGGCTTTGCGGGTCGTTTTTTGCATCGTCTGCAAAAAAACCAATTCAAGAATACGTATACCGTGAGACTCATTGCCCGGCTTGCGGCATAGATGCTGTCAACGAAATGTTAAGCCCATGGCTACGCCAGCAAGCGGCCGGGCTCAGGGAATTGGTGTGAGGAACAAGGTGTCTATGCTGCGCACAAAATTTGGCGTTATCGGTGTGTCGTGTGCGGCCCTGGCCATTGCATTATTTACGCCTGCCTTTGCGGCGGAAGAGTTCTTTGGCGACCACAATCCGACCATCGTCTCGACCGGACCAGCGACCAATGGACCCGCCGTAGCGTCGCCATGGTCGAACGCCATGAAGCAGGGCATCGGGTCGTCCTACGAAGCCTATAAGGACTTCAAATATTCGGATACGGCCGCGACTGGTAAGGTGTCCAAGGTATGGTTCTCGCTGGCTCAGGGCATTGTCACCGAGACCATGTTCGGCCGCATCGACCAGGCGCAGATCCGTGAACTGAAGTTCGCCGTCACGGGTAAAGGCTGGACCGCCTTCGAAGGCGCCGACACGACGTCGCACATCGTCTATATCCACACCGACGCCGCCGGCCGGCCTTTGTCGCCCGCCTATCGCGTCACAACGACCGACAAGCAGGGCCGCTTTGTCATCATCAAGGACGTGCTGACCGACCCGGATCACCAGTCGCTGGTTTTGCGCGTCACGATCAAGGCGCTGAAAGGCCCGGTCACGCCTTATCTCATCCTCGACCCCTCGGTCGCCAATACGTCGGGCGACGACGAAGGACGCGCCAGCTCCACCTCCCTGACCGCATGGCAGGGTAAGGCCGCGATCGTGCTGCGCAGCAATTCGCCATTCAGACAAGCGACGGTCGGTTACACAGGCGTCTCGGACAATATTGCCGAACTGACCAAGGGCCAGGCCCTGGGCACGCTGAACAGCACGCTTAAGGACGGCAAGGGCAATATCCTGATGGTGGCGCAACTGGCGCCGGTCGCCAAGTCGGCGACGCAGGACTTCGCGCTCGGCTTCGGCGGTTCGGCTGAGGCCGCCAGTGCGGAAGCCTCCGCCACGCTGAAAACCGGCTACGCCAAGGTCCTGGCCAGGTTCAATGCCGACTGGGATGGCTATCTGGCCTCGTTGGCCGACCTGAAGAGCCTGGTTCCGCTGACCGGCGACAATGGCAAGCTGCTCTATTCCAGCGCCATAGCGCTCAAGGTCCAGGAAGACCGCACCTATGCCGGCGCGCTGATCGCCTCGCTGTCCAATCCATGGGGCGACGCGCTGAAGACCGACGTGTCGCACACCGGCTATAAGGCCGTGTGGCCGCGCGACTTCTATCAGGTCGCCATGGCGCTGGCTGCGCTTGGTGACAAGCAGACGCCGGTTGCCGCCTATCGCTACCTGCCGACCGTGCAGGTCACCGACAAGATGAAGGGCAATACCGGCGCCACCGGCTGGTTCCTGCAAAAAACCCACGTTGACGGCACGCTGGAATGGGTCGGCGTCCAGCTTGACCAGACGGCCATGCCGATCCTGCTCGGTGCGCGTCTGGAAGCCATGGGCCTCATTAAAAAGGACGAATTGCTGTCCTCCTACAAGACCATGTTGAAGCCGGCGGCCGATTTTCTGAGCAACGGCGGCAAGGTCGGGCTCGACTGGAACACGGCGACGATCACGCCGCCCTACGCCCAGCAGGAACGCTGGGAAGAGCAGGAGGGCCACTCGCCCTCGACGACCGCGGCGATCATCGCCGGTCTGGTCGCCGCTGCCGATATAGCAACCCAAGCCGGCGATGCCGACAGCGCCAAGCTCTATACGGCCAAGGCCGATGAATATTCGCAAAAGCTCGATCAACGCCTGCTGACCACGACAGGCAAGGTGCGCGGCGAAGACAAGGTCGACACCTATTACCTGCGCATTTCGCGTTCTGAAGACGCCAACAATCCGGGCGTGCTCGATGAGCGTAATGGCCTGAAGGGCCTGCGCGCCGATCTCATGGTTGACGCCGGTTTCCTGGAGCTGGTGCGCTACGGCGTGCGTCCGGCCGACGACAAGAACATCATCGGCTCGCTGGCCGTGGTCGACGACCAGACCCTGCCGGATGCCTTACGCGTCCGCTACGATTTCAAGTTCGGTGACCTGACCGTTCCAGGTTTCCGCCGCTACGGCAATGACGGCTATGGCGACAAGACCTCGGGCGGTGACTATGGCGACATGACCCCGGACCAGCGCGGCCGGGTGTGGCCGATCTTTACCGGCGAACGCGGTCATTACGAGCTGGCGGTCGATGGGCTTAAGCCCGGCGGCGCCACCGACGCCGACATCCAGGCGATCCGCGCCACCTATGTGCGCGGCATGGAGGCCTTCGCCAATGAGGGGCTGATGCTGCCGGAACAGGTGTTCGATGGCGTGGGTCAGCCGGGCCCGCACGACTACGTTGTCGGCGAAGGCACCGAAAGTGCCACGCCGCTGGCCTGGAGCCACGCTGAATACGTCAAGCTTTTGCGCAGCCTGCGGGACAAGGCGGTCTGGGACCGCAACCCGACCACTGCGCGTCACTTTCAGGTCAAGGAATAGGTCTCAACCCTTTGGCCCAACTTAGCCCTCGCCGTGTCTCCCGCGGCGAGGGCTTTTTCTTTGCACAAACTCCAATCGTCTACTATAAGAGACGAATGGACGATTCTGTAGACGAAACAGGTGAGCGCATTGCCCGCCGTATCCGGCTGGAGCGCGAAGCGCGCGGCTGGTCGCTGGCCTATCTGGCAACGCGGTCGGGCGTTGCCAAGGCCAGCATCAGCAAGATCGAGCGCGGCGAGATGAGCCCGACCGCCGTTCTGCTGGTCAAGCTGTCGGCGGCCTTCGACCTGACACTTGCCGGACTGCTGCTGCGCGCCGAAGGCAATGGCGGTCGCGTGTCGCGCGCAGGCGATCAGCCTTTGTGGACCGACCCCGAAACCGGTTATGTCCGCCGCCAGATATTCGTCCGCCCGGACCATCCTGTCGAGGTCGTGCGCGTCGAAATGCCGGCGGGCAAGAGCGTGACCCTGCCGGCCTCCTCCTATGCCCGTATCCGCCAGGCCGTATGGGTGCTGGATGGCGAAATGATCATTACCGAAGGCGGCGAGCGCTTTGAACTGAAGGCCGGCGATTGTCTTGGATTCGGTTCGCCGGCGGATACGACCTTTGCCAATGAGAGCGGTACGGCCTGCACCTATGCCGTCGTTCTGGCGCGCAGTTGAAGGGAGGGTTGCGCATGGACATTCGCGCATTGGATATCTCACTGCCGATCCGGGAAGCATTGAGCGAGATCCTTGTCGAAGTCGTGGCCGGCGGCGGCTCGGTCAGCTTCATGCATCCGCTGGCGATCGATGCCGCGGCGCGCTTCTGGAACCAGTCGCTGGCGGCGGCCGAGCGCGGCGAACGCATTGTCCTGGGGCTTTTCGAGAACGAGGTTCTGGCGGGAACGGTGACGGTTCTGCTCGACTGCCCACCTAACCAGCCGCACCGCGCCGAGATCGCCAAACTGATGGTCCGTCCCAGCCATCGTGGCCGGGGGTATGCGCGCGCGTTGCTCATTGAGGCCCAGGCGCGCGCAGTGGCAAATGACCGCACGCTGCTGGTGCTGGATACCGCTACCGACGGCGGCGCCATGGGCCTGTACGAAAGCCTGGGTTTTGTGCCGGCCGGTATTATCCCCGACTATGCGCTGAAGCCGCACGGTGGATTTACCGGCACGATGATCTACTGGAAGAAGCTTGGCGTATAAGTTCTTCCGCCTGATCAGAGTCTTATTGGTTTTTTATTCCGTTCCATGTCAATTCTGCCTTTCGCGGGCATAGGCAGGTTAATACTACCCGCACGATGGGGACCGGACGTCCAATATGAATTTTGTAACTCAGGACGATGCGCAAACGACCAAGCGTTACCTGGCGGCCATCGTCGACTCTTCTGACGACGCCATTATCTCCAAGACGCTCGACGGCATTATCACCTCCTGGAACGCGGCCGCGCAACGCATATTCGGGTATTCGGCCGAAGAAGCGATCGGCCAGCACATTTCGCTCATCATTCCCAAGAGCCGGCTGGACGAAGAATACATCATTATCGGCAAGGTGCGCGCAGGCCAGCGTGTCGAACACTTTGAAACGCTGCGCTGCGCCCGGGACGGTACCCTGGTGGATGTCTCGCTGACGATTTCACCGATCCACGACGACGACGGTAATGTCATCGGCGCGTCGAATGTCGCACGCGATATCCGGGTAGCCAGATCCGCCGAACGGACCAGCGCCTATCTGGCGGCCATCGTCGAGTCGTCGGACGACGTCATCGTGTCTAAGAACCTCGACGGCATCATCACGTCTTGGAATGCTGCGGCCCAGCGTGTGTTCGGCTATACGCCGGAAGAGGCAATCGGCAAACACATTACCTTGATCATTCCTCCGAACAAGATCGAGGAGGAGTATGGCATTCTCGCTAAGGTCAAGGCGGGCCAAAGGGTCGACCATTTCGAAACGGTACGGCGCGCCAAGGATGGCAGCCTCGTCGACCTGTCGGTGACCGTATCGCCGATCCTCGATTCGCGAGGCCGGATCATCGGCGCGTCGAAGGTGGCGCGCGACATCGGCGAGCGCAAGCGCATCGAAGCCCTGCTTGAGGAGAGCAATCGCCGCCGCGACGAGTTCATGGCCAATATGAGCCACGAACTGCGCACGCCACTGAACGCCGTCATCGGCCTGGCCCACATCCTGTCCAAGTCCGAGCGGCTGAACCCCCGCGAACAGCAGTGCGTCGGCATGATCCGGCAAAGCGGCGACACCTTGCTGGCGCTGATCAACAACCTGCTCGATTACTCAAAGGCCGAGACCGGCTCGCTTCAGCTCGAAGCCATAGAGTTCGACCTGCCGGAAACGATCGAAAAGTGCGTGATGATGATGGACGCGGAGGTGAAGTCGAAAGGGCTTGAGCTCGGACTGACCTATGACGGACCGTTGCGGGAATACTATGTCGGCGATCCCCTGCGGCTGCAGCAGATCGTCACCAATCTTTTGGCCAATGCCGTCAAGTTCACCGACAAAGGCCGCATCGACGTCATGGTCGCGCTGAGGTCGGAAGACAGCGACCAGTCCTGCCTTAGCCTGTCGGTGGCGGATACCGGCGTCGGCATCCCGGCCGACAAGGTTGATGTCATCTTCGACAAGTTCATGCAGGCCGATGCGTCGGTTGCGCGCTCGCATGGCGGATCGGGACTTGGATTGTCGATCTGCAAGGCATTGGCCGAAGCCATGGGCGGAGCCATATCGGTCCAGAGCACGCCGGGCCTCGGCTCGACCTTTACCGTCAATATCTGCCTGGCCCACAGCGCGCGCGACGAGCGAATGAACGCCGATACGGAAACGGCCGAGGCGCGCCGCAACGTATTGGTGGTCGAGGATTTCGAGCCCAATGTCCTGGTGGTATCGAGCGTCCTGGACGAACTGGGTTACAGTTATGACGTCGCGACCAACGGCATGGAAGGTGTGCGCCGGGTCGAACGCGGCGCCTATGACCTGATCCTGATGGACGTGCAGATGCCGGGCATGGACGGGTTCGAAAGCACGCGCCGTATCCGCCAGATGGAGAGCGAACGCGGCGCCCATCGCACGCCGATCGTCGCCATGACCGCCCACGTCTTTGACCGCGACAAGCACAAGTGCCTGGAAGCCGGCATGGACGACTTCATCCCCAAGCCCTTCGATCCCAAGCAGTTGGAAAGCGTGCTGTCCCGGCTGATCAACCAGCTTCACTAGTGCAGCGTGAACTCGCCATCGACAGCCCGCCATTCACCGGGCCTGATCAGTTTCTGGTGGGCATAGCGCACCGAATGCAGGGGCCCGTCGAGATTGGCTTCCCAGAAGTCGAGGAACTTCTTCAGCGCCGGAAAGTCCGGAGCGATGTCGTAGTCCTGCCAGACATAGGTCTGGAGCACGGACCGGAAGTCGGGCATGTGGTAGAGGATATGGGCGGTGGTCAGGCCATACCCCATCATCTGTAGCTGGAATTCGGGCGAAACACGCATTTTGACTTGACTCCTTACAGTCAAAAAGCCTATCGCGATTTCGCCAAATTTCAAGAGAATTTGTATTTAAATACAATATGTTAGCAGCGCATTGCGATGAGTGCTGCTAGCGGTGGTCCGGTGACAGTAGATCGATGACGCGCCCGCCGTGGCGTTGCGCCTCGAACGCCATCAGGTCGTGCGCCAGACCGATAACCGTTTCCGCTTTCAGATCCTTTGGGTCCATGCCTTTATCTAACCCGTGACGCATATATATAGGCTGCACTTCCGGCGAACGCAGGAAGCCGCCCATCGCCCAGTCGGGAAAGGCGCGTGCGTCGACCTCGGATGCCGCGATGACGCTGAGGTCCGCATGGCGTTCGTCCGCCTTGATGCGTTCGTAGGTTTCAAGCACGACCGGCGCGTCCCCTTCCAGGACTTGCAGAAAGCTTGTTTTGTCGAAGATCAGGAAGCCGGTAATGCCGTGCCGCGAGTTGTTGCGCTGCGACGCCGTCAGTATCTCGCGCACGGTCGAAAGGCTGCCTTGGGCGCCGGTGTACCGGCTGCGGTAGATAAGCTGATAAACCATGAAACGCCTTCCCATGCGCGACAGAACGGGCAAATTCTACCGGACAAATTGCTCAACTTAGGTAAACAAACGGGCATTGCCAGCGTGAATTTCTCATTCTATTCCTTTTGAAACGATTTCGAGGAAAACCATTATGTCACGTCTTCATATTGCCACGACGCTCCTTGCCGGTGTCCTGTTCACCAGCCCCGCTTTCGCCGCCACCAAGACCGACGCCGAAGTCGATGCGCTTCTGAAAGCATTGCCTGTCACAGAGGCCTCGGCGACCGCGATCGCGGCGCGCTGTGACGGCATCTACACCCTGTCCAACCGCGCCAAGACCGAGCTTGAGGCGCGTAAAGGAACAGCGACCCTGAAAGACGATTTTGCCGCCTTCGATACCCTGCTGCTGGGCTTGGGGGACGGCTTCAACGAGATGTATCTGATCTCGCAGACCTCGACCTCGAAGGAAGCGCGCGACGCCGCCGAGGCCTGCATTCCCAAACTGTCGGACCTGTCGACCGCCATTTCGCTGTCGCGGCCGATCTATGACCGCCTGGCCGCCATCCCGGCCAAGGGGCTGGACGAAAAGACGGCCTTCACGCTCAGAAAGATGCTGACCAACTACAAGCTGTCGGGCGTCGACAAGGACGATGCGACGCGCGCCAGGGTCGCGGCGCTGCAGACCGAGATCACCCAGATCGGCCTGAAGTTCGCCGCCAATATCCGCGACGACAAGGGCGACATCAAGCTGAAACCGGAGGACCTGGCTGGCCTGCCGCAAGACTATCTTGACGCGCATAAGCCCGCCGCCGACGGCTTCGTCCACCTGACCTACGACTATCCGGACGTTTTCCCTGTGCTCGACTTCGCCAGCAAGCGCGAGACGCGCAAAACCGTCCTGACCGGCTTTCGCAACCGCGCCTGGCCGGCCAATGAGACCGTGCTGAAGTCGCTCTTGGAAAAGCGCTATGAGCTGGCCCAGACCCTTGGTTATCCGGACTACGCGACCCTGGTCACCGCCGACAAGATGATCGGCAATCCTCAGCGTGCCGCCCAGTTCCTGGACGACGTCAATGTCGCCGCCAAGCCCGGCGCCGAGGCCGACTATGCCGAGCTGCTGGCCTTTGCAAAGACGGTCGACCCGACCATCACGACGCTGCAGTCCTATGACAATGCCTATCTGTCGAACCTGCTGCGCAAGCAGAAATATGCGGTCGACGCCGCCGAGGTTCGACAGTACTTCACCTATGACAAGGCGCGCGCCGGCATTTTCGGCCTGATCGGCGACCTGTTCGGCGCCGAGTTCAAGCCGTGGAACACGCAGACCTGGGACAAAAACGTTTCGGCCTGGGAACTCTACGACAAAAAGAGCGGCAAGCTGGTCGGCCGCTTCTATCTCGACATGCATCCGCGCGAGGGCAAGTATAACCATGCCGCCCAGTTCCCGATCCGCACGGGCATCGAAGGCCGCCAGATTCCCGTCGGCGCCCTGATCTGCAACTTCCCGGGCACCGGCCCGATGGACCACGACGATGTCGTGACCTTCCTGCACGAATTCGGCCATCTGATCCACGCCCTCTATTCCGGCCACACCCAGTATGGCGTCCAGTCGATGGGCAACCTGCAATGGGACTTCATCGAGGCGCCGTCGCAGCTGCTGGAGGAATGGACCTGGGACTACGACACGCTGAAGACCTTTGCCTCCAACCCCGAAGGAAAGCCGATCCCGCAGGATCTGGTCGCAAAGATGAATGCCGGCCGCCGCTTCGGTGAACCTGGCATGTGGAAGCGCCAGCTGGGCCTCGCCGCCGTGTCGCTCAACTATTATAACCGCAAGCCCGACTTCGATCTCGACGGCATGTACGACCAGCAGACGGCGCGCTATTCGCAGTTTCCGCCGCTGGAAGGCGCGCACGACTATGCCAGCTTCGGTCACCTCGATGGCTATTCGTCGATCTACTACACCTATGTCTGGTCCAAGGCGATCGCGCTTGATCTCTTCACCGCGTTCGAAAAGGCGGGTATCCGCAATCCAGAGGTCGCCGGCCGTTATCGCAAGCTGGTGCTGGAACCCGGCGGGTCTCAGGACGCCAATGTCCTGATCCAGAACTTCCTTGGCCGGCCGCTCAGCCTCGAGGCATTCAAAACGGAATTGCAGAAGAAATAAAGCATCCTTCTCACTGAAAACTTACGACAAATCTGGGCACATGGCGGCATCGCGCAAAGGATGCCCGCCATGCCCCTTCTGATGATCGTCCGTTTCTGGCTGTCTATGCTGTCCTGGGTCATTCTGGGGGCATCAGCCTATTTGCTGTGGACATGGTACCAAGGCGAAGAGGTCTTGAGGCCGGATGGCCTGCTGGCCACCGCCCGCGAAGACTGGCGGCTGTGGACGGGTCTGGGTCTTCTGGCCTGGTCGTTCCTGGGCGGCTTCATCGTCCGGCCGTTCCTGGCCAAGCCCGACCGCAAGCCGCTTGAGGCGCGTCGCGGCGACGGCGAGGTGATCGACGGCGCGCGCGGCGCAAAACTCTATGTCGAACAAATCGGCCCGAAGGACGCGCCCTGTCTTGTCCTGACCCATGGCTGGGGCCTTGACAGCACGATCTGGGCCTATGCCAAGCGCGAACTGTCGCAAACCTTCCGCGTCGTTGTCTGGGACCTGCCCGGCATGGGGCGTTCGCGCGCCGGCCCGGATGGCGTGCACCTGTCGGCATTCGCGGAAGACCTCAGGCGGGTCATCGACTATACCGGGGCGCGCAAGGTCGTCGTTGCCGGCCACAGCATCGGCGGCATGACGATCCAGACGTTGGCGCGCGACAATCCGGCCTTTTTTAACGACCGCATCGCCGGCACCGTGCTGATCAATACGACGCATACCAATCCACTGAAGACCATGATCCTGAGCGGCCTGGTGCAGGCCCTGCGTCCTTTGATCATCCTGCAATTGCGGCTGACGGCGTGGCTTGAGCCGCTGGCCTTTGTCGGCGCCTGGCAGAGCTATCTCAATGGCATGGCGCATATCGGCAATCGCCTGGGCTTCGGGCCGCACGTGACGCATAGCCAGCTTAATTATGTTACGCTTCTGGCGACGCGCAATTCGCAGCGCGCCCAGGCGCTCGGCAACCTGTCGATGATCCATTGGGACGCCACCGGTGCGCTGAAAGGCGTTGATGCGCCGGTGCTGGTCCTGGGCGGCAAGGGCGATATCGTCACCAAGCCTGAAGCCAGCCGGACCATTGCCGCGACCACGCCGAATGCCGGCCTCGAAATCGTCGAGGAAGTCAATCACATGGGCTTTGTCGAGCGTTCCGAAGCCTATAACCGCGCCATCGCCGCCTTTGCCGCCGTGGTGCTCAAATCGCCTTCCACGCCTAAAGCGACGACCGAGCTGCCGCAGCGCCATCCCGTAACGGTCTGAAAAACCCGTCCAGCCCCTAAATTTTTTAGGGACATTGCCTCTTGCGAGGTGCGACGGCTTACCCATATCCGCTGTGATCCGGAAGACGCCGCGCATGCGGCGCATCTGGAAAATTGAAACTTTTCATCTCAACGGGGATGGACAAGGGCGGTGCTTTCTTAATAAGGCTGCCCAACGAGTCTCAGTAACGAGACACATCGACGTCCATTCGCCTTAAACGGAGTAGATTTAAGACCCATGGCTAAAATCATCGGCATCGACCTTGGTACGACCAATTCCTGTGTCGCCGTCATGGACGGCAAGAACCCGAAGGTCATCGAAAACGCCGAAGGCGTTCGCACCACGCCTTCGGTTGTCGCCATCGCCAGCGATTCGGAACGCCTGATCGGCCAGCCGGCCAAGCGCCAGGCCGTCACGAACCCCGCCAACACCTTCTTCGCCATCAAGCGCCTGATCGGCCGCACCTACAGCGATCCGATGGTCCAGAAGGACAAGGGCATGGTCCCTTACGAAATCTCCAAGGGCCCGAACGGCGACGCCTGGGTCAAGGCTCACGGCAAGGACTATTCACCGCAGCAGATCTCGGCCTTCATCCTGCAAAAGCTGAAGGAAGACGCCGAAGCCTATCTGGGTGAAACCGTCACGCAAGCCGTCATCACGGTCCCGGCCTACTTCAACGACGCCCAGCGTCAGGCGACCAAGGACGCCGGCAAGATCGCCGGCCTCGAAGTCCTGCGTATCATCAACGAGCCGACCGCGGCCGCGCTCGCCTATGGCCTCGACAAGAATGACGGCAAGAAGATCGCCGTCTACGACCTCGGTGGCGGTACCTTTGACGTCTCGATCCTCGAAATCGGCGACGGCGTCTTCGAAGTGAAATCGACCAACGGCGACACCTTCCTGGGTGGTGAAGACTTCGACATGCGCATCGTCGACTACCTGGCCGACGAGTTCAAGAAGGAGAACGGCGTCGACCTGCGTTCCGACAAGCTGGCCCTGCAACGCCTCAAGGAAGAAGCGGAAAAGGCCAAGAAGGAACTGTCGACGACGGCCCAGTACGACCTGAACCTGCCGTTTATCTCGATGAACGCGTCGGGCCCGCTGCACCTGAACCTCAAGCTGACCCGCGCCAAGCTGGAAAGCCTGGTCGAAGACCTGATCGCCAAGACGATCGGCCCGTGCCAGCAGGCGCTCAAGGACGCCGGCCTCAAGGCTTCGGACATCGATGAAGTCGTCCTTGTCGGCGGCATGACGCGCATGCCCAAGGTCGTCGACGCCGTTAAGACCTTCTTCGGCCGCGAACCGCACAAGGGCGTCAACCCGGACGAAGTCGTCGCGCTCGGCGCCGCCGTCCAGGCCGGCGTTCTGCAAGGCGACGTCAAGGACGTCCTCCTGCTCGACGTCACCCCGCTGACGCTCGGCATCGAGACCCTGGGTGGCGTCTTCACCCCGCTGATCGAACGCAACACGACGATCCCGACCAAGAAGTCGCAGGTCTTCTCGACCGCCGACGACAACCAGTCGGCCGTGACGATCCGCTGCTTCCAGGGCGAACGCCCGATGGCCGGCGATAACAAGCTGCTGGGTCAGTTCGACCTGGTCGGCATCCCGCCGGCGCCGCGCGGCGTGCCGCAGATCGAAGTCACCTTCGACATCGACGCCAACGGCATCGTCAACGTCCACGCCAAGGACAAGGCGACCAACAAGGAGCACTCGATCCGCATCCAGGCCAATGGCGGTCTGTCGGACGCCGACATCGAACAGATGGTCAAGGACGCCGAAGCCAACAAGGGCGAGGACGAAAAGCGCAAGGCGCTGATCGAAGCCCGCAACCAGGCCGACGCCATGATCCACTCGACCGAAAAGTCGCTGAAGGAATTCGGTGACAAGGTCTCGCCGGCCGACAAAACCGCGATCGAAACCGCTCTTGCCGACCTGAAGACGGCCAAGGACGGTGAGGACGCCGAAGACATCCGCGCCAAGTCGCAGACCCTGATCCAGGCCTCGATGAAGCTGGGTGAAGCCATGTACGGCCAGGGCGGCGGTGACGCCGACGGCGGCGCCGAGGACTCGAAGGACGACGACAATGTCGTCGACGCCGAGTTCGAGGAAGTCGACGACTCCAAGAAGAGCGCCTAAGAGGCCTCGTCATGAACGCCGGGAATTCCTCTTCGGAGATGTATCGGGCGTTCGCAAATGATGCCAATGCGGCGGCAAGGTTTGACTCCTTGCCGCTGCTGCATCAAAACCTATATCCGACATTGAAAACGACCACGACACCAGGGCGCGCGAAACCCTTTGCGGCCGCAGTGGGAATGTCATCGGGGCGAGTATCATGAGCAAGCGTTGTTATTATGAAGTGCTGGAAGTGGAGCGCAGCGTCGATGACGCCACTCTGAAGTCGGCCTTCCGCAAGAAGGCGATGCAGCACCATCCGGACCGCAACCACGGCGACGACCAGGCCGAGGCGCGTTTCAAGGAAGTCAACGAAGCCTATAGCGTCCTTTCGGATCCGCAAAAGCGCGCGGCCTATGACCGCTTCGGTCATGCCGGCATGAACGGCCAGTCCGCCGGCGGCGGTTTCAACGGCTTTGGCGGTGGCGCGCAGGGCTTCTCCAACGTCGAAGACATCTTCTCCGAGATGTTCGGCGACATCTTCGGCCAGCAGCGCCGGCCATCTGGCCCGCAGCGCGGCTCAGATGTCCGTTTCGACTACGAAATCACGCTGGAACAGGCCTATAAAGGCGCCGACGTCGAAATCACCGTCCCCACCACCCTGACCTGCGAAGCCTGTAACGGTTCGGGCGCCAAGCCGGGCACGCGGCCTCAGACGTGCGGCACCTGCGCCGGCCACGGCCGCGTCCGCACCTCCAACGGCTTCTTCGCCGTCGAGCGCACCTGCCCGACCTGTAACGGCCAGGGCCAGATCATCAAGGACGTCTGCGACGCCTGTAAGGGCCACGGCCAGGTCCGCCACAACAAGACGCTCAATGTCCGCATCCCGGCCGGCGTCGATGACGGTGCGCGCATTCTGCTCAAGGGCGAAGGCCAGGCCGGCGCCAAGGGCGGGCCCAAGGGCGATCTCTATATATTCCTGAGCGTCGCCGAACACGACATCTTTGAACGCGACGGCCTGGACCTGCATTGCTCGATCCCTGTGCCGATGTCGACGGCCGTCCTGGGCGGCGAAATGGAAGTACCGTGCCTGATGGGCGGCGACAATTGCGACGGCCAATGCAAGCTGAATGTCACTATTCCCGAAGGTGCGCAGACCGGCCACAAGGTCAAGCTCAAGGGCCGTGGCATGCCGGGTCTGAACTCCCGTCAGAAGGGCGACCTGATCGTCGAGCTGTTCGTCGAGACGCCCAAGCACCTGACGCCCCGCCAGAAGGAACTGATGAAGGAATTCGCGGCCATCTGCGAAGAAAAGTCCTACGCACAGAGCCAGGGCTTCGTGCACAAGGCCAAGCGCTTCTGGGATGACATCACCGGCGCTGCTGCGAATTAAAGCAGCAGGGTCGCGGACCCTGCACCCGGACTCGCTACGCAGTTTGCAACACCCGCTGGTGCCTCCGGCGGGTGTTGTCACGCCCAGCTGCTCCCCCTTACTCCTCCCTGCGAGCGTCGCAACTGTTTCAACGCAATGGTGTGAGCGGGGAGGGGGACCATTTGCGGAGCAAATGGTGGTGGGGGCCAATATCTCTCCACACCAAACAATTTGACCTGATGCCGCACACGCCCTATCGGACTACGAAACTTTGTAAGGACCGATTATGACCGCGCCGACGCTTCGTTTTGCCGTCAATGGATACAAGGGCCGCATGGGCCAGGCCATCCTGCGTGTGCTGGAAGAAGGCAAGCATTCCATCGCGGCGAAGTTCGACAAGGGCGAGCATCCCAACCTAGTCAAGGCCGACTGTGTCATCGACTTCTCGACCCCGGAAGCGTCGCTTGCCCTGCTGGAAGCCTGCGCCAACGAAGGCCTGAGCCGCCCGCGTCCGCTGGTGCACGTTATCGGCTCGACCGGTTTCACACAGGAACAACTGGCGCGCATTCCGCAATATGCCGACCAGGTCATCATCATCCGCTCGGGCAACTTCTCGCTGGGCATCAATCTCCTGATGGGGCTCCTCAAGCAGGCCAGCGCCCGCCTGTCGGCCGAAGACTGGGATATCGAAATCCTGGAAGGCCACCATAAGCGCAAGGTCGATGCCCCCTCGGGCACCGCTCTCATGCTGGGCGAAGCGGCCGCCTATGGCCGTGGTGTCAAGCTCGAGGACGCCAAGGTTGTCGCCCGAGACGGTATCACCGGCGCGCGCGAGGCCGGCACAATCGGTTTCTCGGTCATCCGCGCCGGCGGCATTGTTGGTGAACACTCGGCTATACTGGCGTCGGAAGACGAAATCCTGACTCTGTCGCATTCGGCCAGGGATCGCACACTGTTCGCGCGGGGCGCCATCCAGGCGGCGATCTGGGGCCGCAAGCAGACGGCGGGCCTCTACGACATGCAGGACGTCCTGGGGTTTTAACAAAAAAGCCGCCTGCGATGCAGGCGGCTTCTTAGATGGAAATGATAGAGCCTCAGGCTTTCTTGGCCTGGAACTTCATCGCTGTCTTGGTCGTGCCGACGACGCCAACAACGCCATAGGCAAACACGTACATCATAATCACCTGGACAATGGCCGCCAGACGGCGGAAATCGGGAATGTGGAGCGGATCGCCAGTCAGACGCGGCAGGAAGATGCTTACCGCATAGGCACCGAGCACGGTCAGAAGCGCCTTAAGCGCCAGACTGTCATTCTTCTGCTGGAAGATGCCGATGACCAGGCCGATCAGCAGGACCAGCATAAGGTTCACAGCGGCCAGGGAGTCCTGAAGTCCGTCGCCGAGCGACAGAATGAAATTCCAGATATCGTTCATGAGTTACCCTCTCAAGGTTCATGTCAGGTTCGGAGATCGGATCGAACCGTCTGGCTCGCCCCACAGGTTAATACCTATTCACCATAAATAATGATTCAATGTGGTTGTCCATGTTCTCCGAACGCAGTTATGGCGCGCGGCGGGTCAGACCACGCGCCATGCGCGATATCCAAATTGAAAACGCTCAGGATTTCGAAGCGATGATAACGGGAATGAGCGGACGGCTCAGGTTCACCGGCATGAAGAGGGCCTTGATCTTTTCGCACAGCCAGATGATCGCCCAGGCAACGGCGAGCAGCACGACGGTCTGGATCTCGGTTTCCATCTGCATGAGGTCGGGCCAGATCGGCTCGGCGCCATAGATCGCGGGCCAGACGGCGACGACCAGCATGGCGGGAATGACGGCAAAGGGCGCCTTCAGCCAGCTTCGTCCCCGCGGCAGGGCAAATCCTATGAACAGGCTGAACACCAGAACCGGCACCAGGTTAAGACCGATCAGCGCGGCCGAGGTGGAATCCACGATGGCCCAGAAAAATTGTACAAACTCGCCCATTTGAAAGTCTTTCAAAAGCGCCGCTGCTTATAAGTCTCTTGAGTGCAGGCGGCGGTACAAACCCGACGTGTCCATTTAAATCCCGGCTACCTGAATTCCCCTTTAGGCGGCCGTTCACCCGGCGTTCATATTCAGGCGGGTTTCAGCTATCAGGGGAATCTCACGATAAGAAATCGATATGGATACGTCAGATGTGAAGACTGAGGCGCTTCGGTGTTGCCGTAAATTGAAATAATGTGGTTATGTGATCACAGATGCGTGTGTCGGGCGAGCGCAATTCATCTTATTGGGGAGTTCCGTGACCAAGGTCAGGGCTTTCGTTTTTTAAAACAGCAGAAACAGCCAGGTGAATTTTCGTTGGGAAATGCTCAGCGGCCGGTTGAGCCGAAGCCGCCACCGCCGCGTTGGGTTTCGTCGAGCGACTCCTGAGCCTGCCACGCAATGCGGGCGTGACGGGCGACGACGATCTGGGCGATCCGGTCGCCGCGGTTGATGACGAAGTCTTCCGAACCCAGATTGATCAGGATGACGCCGACCTCGCCGCGATAGTCGGAATCTATGGTGCCGGGCGAATTCAGACAGGTGATGCCGAATTTCAACGCCAGGCCGGAGCGCGGGCGGACCTGCACCTCATAGCCTTGCGGCACGGCAATCTTCAGGCCGGTCGGCACCAGGGCGCGCGCCAGCGGTTTCAGCGTCAGGCTTTCGCCTTCGGAGATCGCCGCACGCAGGTCGAGCCCGGCGGAACCCTCGGTCTCATAGGCCGGCAGCGCCAGGCCTGCGGCGTGCGGCAACTGCACGACGTGGGCGGTGACTTCGGGTTCGGCGGTCGGGACGACGTGGGCGTTCATGGTGAAACTCGTGGGCTGTTCAGGATTCGCCCTCCCCATTCATGGGGAGGGGGGACCGCCGTCAGGCGGTGGGCGGGGCCAGCACGATCAGCCACAACTCCAATGCTGGAGCTTGAAACACCCGGCGGTCACCCCGCCTACCATTTGCTCAACAAACGGTCCCCCCTCCCCGCAGAGCAGGGAGGGTGTAGTTAAACAGCATCATTTCACGAAACGGCGCGCCGCAAAACCGCCCATTGGAACAGTTAACAGCTAACTGAGGCGCCTGTGGATATAGTCGGCCAGGAAGCTCGCCACATCCGCCTTGGTCTGCCCCGGCACAGGCGTAAAGCCGTCGAGATCGACCAGTGACACTGCATTGCGCGCCGAGCCGAAGACGCCTTCGGAGACATTGTTGGCCAGGATAGCGTCGCAGCCCTTCGAAGCCAGCTTGGCCTTGGCATACTCTTCGAGCGTATTGGTCTCGGCCGCGAAGCCGACCACCAGGCGCGGGCGCATTTCAAGGTGCTTCGACACGGCTTCAAGAATGTCGGGATTCTTGACAAAGGTGACCGACAGTTCGGCATCGGCCGTTTTCTTCTGCTTTTCGGTTGCGGCTTCCTTCGGGCGCCAATCGGCGACCGCCGCGACAGCTATGAACACATCGCACGGCAGGTTGGTATGGACCGCGTCGAACATCTGCTGGGCGGTCTCGACGTCGACGCGTTTGACGCCCGGCGGCGTCGGCAGCGCAACCGGCCCCGACACCAGGGTCACCTCGGCGCCTTCGCGCGCCAGCCGTTCGGCGATGGCATAGCCCTGCTTGCCGGAAGAGCGGTTGGTCAGTCCGCGCACCGGATCAAGGGGTTCGAACGTCGGGCCGGCGGTCAGTACAAACTTCTTGCCTTTCAGGCGCTGGCCGGCGGTCAGGCGCTCCAGGATGGCGGCGAAGATCGCTTCCGGCTCGCTCATCCGGCCAAGACCGAATTCGCCGCACGCCATGTCGCCCTCTTCAGGGCCGACAAACGCCACGCCATCGGCCATCAATTGCGCCAGATTACGCTGGGTCGCCGCGTGGTGCCACATGCGCACGTTCATGGCCGGCGCCATCAGTACCGGCTTGTCGGTCGCCAGAAGGAGGGTCGTTGCCAGATCATCCGCCTGACCCGAGGCCGCCTTGGCCATCAGGTTGGCCGTGGCCGGCGCGACGACGACCAGATCGGCCTGGCGCGACAGCATGATGTGGCCCATCTCGGTTTCATCGGTCAGGTCGAACAGTTCGCCATAGACCTTGTCGCCGGACAGGGCCGCGGCCGTCAGCGGCGTCACGAAGGCTTCGGCGGCCTTGGTCAGGACGACGCGGACATTCAGGCCGGCCTTCTTGATCAGGCGGATCAGCTCCAGCGACTTATAGGCCGCGATGCCGCCGCCGATGATCAGGAGAATGCGCTTGGGCTCGGTCATGAGATGCCTTCCTGTACTCTTTCCGGTCGCGCCGGTGTGTGCCATAGATGGGGTTCAGGGGGCAAGGATGACAGGCGGTTACAAAAGGTTCTTATTGATCGCCGTGTTGCTGGGCCTGGCCGCGTGCGACGCCGGACCGTCAGCCGTGCTCAAGGACGGCGAGGGCAAGGCGGCGTCATCGCCCGTAGCGGCCGCGCCCGTGGAAGTAAAGGAAGCGCCGCCACCTGCCGCCATTCCTGAACAGTCCGCCGAACCCGAACCCGTCCGTCAGAACGCCGATGCGCCCCATTTCGGCAAGCCCCTGCCGATCGCCGCCGATCGCGCCGCCATCACTGCCACGCACTATGGCGACTGGCCGTTGTGGTCGTCCAACCGCAAATACTCGACCGAAGAAAACGCCCGCTATCATTTCGAACGCCACGGTCCGGAATTCGGCGCCAAGTCGTTCGAGGACCATATGGCCATGGTGCACGGCTTTATCCATGCGCCGCCGCCGGGCACCGAAACGCTCAAGCGCAACAATGGTGACACGCTGTTCTACGATCCGAAGGGCAACGTTTTCGCGGTCATGACGAAAAAGGGCGCGCCCCGGACCATGTTCCGGCCCGACGACGGCATGGCCTATTGGAACCGGCAGAAGATCATCGAATCCGAGCGCCGGACGATCCGCAAGGGTGCCGATTAGCGAATCGCCAGCCAGATCATCATGGCTAGCGACAGCACCGACGTCGCCAGCGCGATATAGCCGAGGGTGCGGCTGTGGCGCAGTTCGGCGCGCATGGTGTCGTTGCCGGTTGTAATGATCGTCTCGGTCGCCGGCTCATCCAGCTTGCGGATCAGCTTTTCCAGCAGACGCTTGGCCTCGGTGACCGGCGACAGTTCGCGCGAGATCCAGGCGCGGACGACGGGGCGGGCGGCTTCCCACAGATTGTGCTCGGGATAGATGCGGCGCGCCACGCCTTCGACGCTGACCATGGTCTTTTGCAGCAGCACCAGTTCGGGCCGCAGGTGCATGTCGAACTGGGCGGTGATTTCGAACAGCTGGGTCAGGAGCCGGCCCATCGACACCTCGGTCGCCTTCTGGCCCAGCACGGGTTCGCCGACGGCGCGCAGGGCCTGGGCGAAGCTGTCGACATTGTGGGTGCGCGGCACATAGCCGGCTTCGAAATGGACCTCGGCGACGCGCTTATAGTCGCGCTGCAGGAAGCCCCACAGCATCTCGGCTAGATAGCGCCGCTCCTGCGGGCGCAGCCGGCCGATAATGCCGAAATCGATGGCGATCAGCCGCGCGGGCGCCGCGACGAACAGGTTGCCTTCGTGCAGGTCGGCATGGAAGACGCCGTGGTCCAGCGCCTGCGACAGGAAGGCGCGAATGAGATTGTCGGCGGTTTCCTTGTGGTCCAGGCCCGGCAGCGCCAGGGCTTCGGGCTTGGACAGCGGCGTACCGTCAGCCCATTCCAGCACGATAACGCGGCGCGCGACCTGATGCCACACCACCTTAGGGGCACGCATATAGGGAGTGGCGTTGATGATCTGGCCGATCTCGTCGCAGGCTGACGCTTCCAGGCGCAGGTCGAGCTCGAGCATCAGCGATTGCGCCACCGTGGCGACAAAGGCCTCGGGCTCCAGGCGCCGCGCAACGCTCACGAACTGATGAATGAGCCGCGCCGACAGGGTCAGCATGGCGATATCGGCGGCGATAACCTCTTCGATACCGGGGCGCAGAATCTTGACCGCCACCTTGCGGCCATCGAGCAGCACCGCACGATGCGCCTGGGCGATCGACGCGGCGCCCAGCACTTCGCCGAATTCGCTGAAGATGTCGCCCAAAGGCTTGCCTAGCGCTTCCTCGACCGAGGCGATGGCGACGCGTTCGGAAAACGGCGGCAGGCGGTCCTTGAGGTGGCTCAGGTCTTCGATGAAAGTCTTGCCGAAGATATCGCCGCGCGTCGACAGGATTTGGCCAAGCTTGATAAAGGCAGGCCCCAGTTCCTGAAACGCCAGGGCATAGCGCTCGCCGGGACGCAGGTTGCTGCGGCGGGCGAACAGGGCGCGCAAAAGCCCGGCGACAAAGCGCGGAAAGGGGGGGAGAAGCGGCGACAGTTCCTTAGGGACTAATGCGTCGTGGCGCAGCAGGACAAGGCCCG
The DNA here is from genome assembly GCF_017875235.1 of Asticcacaulis solisilvae. Lineage (GTDB taxonomy): Bacteria > Pseudomonadota > Alphaproteobacteria > Caulobacterales > Caulobacteraceae > Asticcacaulis > Asticcacaulis solisilvae_A. The sequence goes on from NZ_JAGGMI010000007.1 coordinate 27,046, forward strand.
TGCGGAACATGCGCATCCATGAAGCGAAACTGGCCATCGATCGTGCGAGCTTACGCCCAGCCCTCATGCAGGGCGCAAATGCCGCCCGAGAAGTTGGTGTAGCGGGCATTGCGGAAGCCGGCCGTGGTCATCATGTCCTTCAGCGTCTCCTGGTTGGGGAAGCGCTGGATGCTTTCGACCAGGTACTGGTAGCTGTCGCGATCGTTGGCGACCAGCTTGCCCATCCACGGGATGACATTGAAGCTATAGGCCTCGTAGATCTTGGCCACCGGCGTCGCGGTCGGGTGCGAAAACTCCAGGCAGAAGAAGCGGCCGCCGGGCTTCAGCACGCGGCGGGCTTCGTTCAGCGCCACCTGCACATCGGCGACATTGCGGATGCCGAAGCTGATGATGTAGGCATCGACGCTGGCGTCGTCGATGGCCAGCTTCATGGCGTCGCCGACCGACCAGCTGAGTTCCGGCTCCGTGCCTTTTTCCCGGCCCGCGAGGATCATCTGTTCGTTATAGTCGATGACGCGGATTTCGACGTCCCTGGCGTCATAGCCGCGGCCTTTACGCCGGGCCTTGGCGGCGCGTGCCATTTTCGCCAGGCGGCGGGCGATGTCGCCAGTGCCGCCGGCAACGTCGAGTATGATTTCGCCCGGCTGCGGATTGAGGCGCGCACAGGCGGCGTCCTTCCAGACGTGGTGGACGCCCAGCGATATGACGTCGTTCATCAGGTCATATTTCGGGGCAACGCGCGCGAAGACCTCAGCGACGCGCGACACCTTTTCGCGCGGGTCGAGGTCCCGGAAACCGAAGGGGGAAGTTGCGGTATCGGACATGGCCGCTGTTCTAACGGCAAAAGGTTGAGAATGAAATACGTTTCGCGCAACGCGTCGTGTGACCCAGCGTCGCGGGCAGGGGCACGGCCCCTGCACCCGGAATCGCGACGCAGTTTGTAACGCTGTCAGAACCCGATTTGATTGCCTAATCCGCCTTGTCCGAGGCGCGGCGGAACGGCCCGCGGTATTCTGGATTGTTCCTGCGCCGCCGGTCGGGGCCGACATAGGTGCTCGATTTCACCCAGCCGCGTTCGTTGTTGATGACGCTCTTCATGCGGTCGATCAGCGCCTTGGCGGTCAGCGGCTTGGCGATGATCTCGTTGACGCCGGCGTCGCGCGCCTCAAGCACATGGCGGCGGTCGGTGTGACCGGTCATCATGATGATCGGCACATAAGGGTGTGGGCTGTCCGAACCCTTGCGCAGCAGCTTGGTGAATTCGAGCCCGTCGAGCTGTTCCATCATCAGGTCGAGAATGATGACGTCGGGGCGCCAGTCGCGGACGATTTCCAGGGCTTCGATGCCATCGGAAGCTTCGCGGATCAGGGTAATGCCCATCGACCGCAACATGGTACAGACGATCACTCGCATGTAGTGATTGTCATCGACCACGAGCACCATAACGCGCGCAAATTTGCTCAAGGGGCTTCCGGCTCCGGAAATGGAAACGATTGAAATACAAGGGGACGGAACACATCCCGCATCAAATAACGCGACACTTCTATCTTATTTGACGGAAACGTAAAACAAAGATTGATTCTCACGCAATTCCGCGCTTCTCTCTGCGAAGTTAAGGCGTTGAGGGGCGGCTTGACCCGTGCCCTACAGGCAGGGACTTTTTCCATGATCGACTGGCAAAACAGAACGCTGATCGCGAGCGCGGCGGCGGTGCTGATTTCGGGCTTCTGCGTCGGTTTTCTCACGGCAAAAGCCACCGACGGCATATCGGGCAAGGGTGAGGCTGCGGCGGTCGCGGAGGTGCCCGGCAAGCCGGCGACCGGCCTGTTCGGCAAGGTCCGCGACAAGAATGCCCGCCGCGCCGGTGACGCTAAACCCGCCGGTTTCGATAGCTGGAAGCAGCGCCTCGACACGACAGGCGACACGCCCAAGGCCTGCGTGCAGTTCTCCAGGCCGCTCGATCCCGCAAAGCCTTACGGCGACTTCGTCGTGGTCTCGCCTGCCTTGCCGTCCGCTCCGGCGGTCTCCGCCAAGGGCGACGAGCTGTGCGTCTCCGGCTTCGGCTTTACCGATCGCCGCATCACGCTGCTGAAAGGCCTGCCCGGCAAGGGTGGCGACACCCTCAAGCAGAACCGCGACTTCGACTTCGCCTTTGGTGAAAAGCCGCCCTATGTCGGCTTCAAGGGCAATGGCGTCATCCTGCCGCGCGAGGAAGCCGACGGCGTGGCGATCGAAACCGTCAATGTCTCGGCGCTTGCCGTCGAGGTCTGGCATGTGTCGGACCGCAACCTGGTGCGCAAGAGCGTGTCCGCGCCCGACCCGACCCCTGAGGGCGACTACGACTATTCGTGGGGTGAAGATTCCGCCGACGATATCGGCGTCAAGATCTGGACCGGCAAGATGGCGGTCAAGACGGGCAATGGCGAACGTGTCACGACGGTCTTTCCGCTGGGCGCGGTGCTGAAAACGATGAAGCCGGGCGCCTATGTCGTCAAGGTCCGCGATGGCTCCGGCGGCCGCGACAAGAAGGAATACGACCAGCCGGCCCAGGCGCGGCGCTGGATCCTCTATACCGACATGGCGATGACGACCTACAAGAGTCCGAACGGCATGGACGTGGTGGTACGGTCGCTGAAATCCGCCAAGCCGATGAGCGGGGTCAAGGTCGATCTGGTGGCATCGAACGGCGACATCCTGGCCGAGACGCGATCTAGCGTCGATGGCCGCGCGACCTTCGGTGGCGCGCTGCTGAAAGGGACCGACGCCCTGACCGCCAAGATGATCATGGCCTATGGTCCGAACGACGATTACACGGCGGTCGACGTCCAGCGCACGCCGATGGATCTGACCCAGCATGGCGTCGGCGGCCGTCAGGACGAGGCCGTGGTGACCGATGGCCGCGCCAATGCCCAGGGTGTCGACGGCTTTATGTATACCGACCGCGGCATCTATCGCCCGGGTGAAACCGTCCGTCTGGTCGCCCTGATGCGCGACAACGAAGGCAAGGCCGTCAAGGACCGCAAGGGTGCCTTGATCGTCACCCGGCCCTCGGGCGTCGAAGCCTTCCGCTTCCGTTTCGACAAGACCCAGGACGGCTTTGCCGGCGCCAATATCGTGCTGCCTAAGACGGCGCCGCGCGGCCAGTGGCAGGCGCGGCTGGAGATAGACGGTTTGGAAGAGGCCGCCGGTTCGGCCAGCTTCGCTGTCGAGGATTTCGCGCCTCAGCGCCTGGGCGTCGACGTCGTCGCCGACAGCCAACGGCCTCTGCTGTCGCTGACCGAACAGCGGCCGGTGCGCGTGACAGCGCGCTACCTCTATGGCGCGGTGGGTTCGGACCTGCAGGTGACCGGCGAGGCGCGCATCCGCCAGGATGCCGAACCCTTCCCGGCCTTCAAGGACTACATGTTTGGCGATTCCGCCAAGCCCTTTGAGGAAAAGTACGTCGATCTGCCGTCGGCGACAACGGACGGCCAGGGCAATGCCCTGTTCCCGTTCAATGCCGCCCTGGCCGGCGAGACGTCTCAGCCCTTGATCGTCCAGCTGACCGCCTCGGTCTTCGAGCCCGGCGGCCGTCCGGTCAAGGAAGGCCAGACCTTGAAGATCAAGCCGGCGCCGCTCTATCTCGGCGTCAAGGTCGATCAGAAGGAAGCGAAGTCGTGGCGCGATACGCCGCAGGTGGCGCTTAATGTCATCGGCGTCACGCCGCAAGGCCAGAAGACGGCCGTCAAGGGCGCGGTGGTCAAGCTGATCGCCGAGCACTGGGACTATGACTGGTATATCGCCAACGGCCGGTGGCAGTGGCGCTCGACCCACCGCGACGTTGTGGTTTCCACCAAGACCGTGGATCTCAGCGCCAATACCGGCTTCACGCTGGAACGCGGGCTTGACTGGGGCGATTACCGCCTTGAGGTCGAGGTGCCGGGCAAGGCGCGCAGCTCCGTGCGCTTCGCCTCGGGCTGGGGTTCAGCGCAGAAAGGCACGGACGCGCCCGACATGGTCCGCCTGTCGACCGGCAACCGCAAGTTCAGCCAGGGTGACACGGTCGAACTGACGCTGAAGGCGCCATACAAGGGTGAGGCGCAGATCGCCGTTGCCACCGACCGTATTATCGAGATGAAGACGGTCAGCGTAGGGGAAAACGGCACCAGTGTCCGCCTGAAGACCTCGGCGGCGTGGGGCGGCGGCGCGTACGTGCTGGTGTCGGTCATCCAGCCGCGCGATCCGGTCGAGTCGTCGAAACCGCGCCGCGCCGTCGGCCTGATCTATGTGCCGCTCGACGCCAAGTCGCGCAAGCTGGATATCCAGCTGCCGGGCGGCGATACGCCGTTCAAGCCGCAGGTCGGAAAGGACGGCAAGCGGTTCATCGAAGTGCCGGTCCACATCAAGGGCGCCAAGCTGGGCGACAGCGCCAAGGTGTCTTTGGCGGTCGTCGATCAGGGCATCCTCAACCTGACCAAGTTCAAGACGCCCGATCCGGTCGGCTGGTACTTCGGCAAGCGTGCGTTGGGCGTCGATTTCAACGACGACTATGGTCGCCTGCTGGATCCGAACCTGGCCGCCGCCGCCGACACATTCGGCGCCGACTCGATCGGTGGCGAAGGCCTGACGACGACGCCGATCCGCACCGTCGCCCTGTGGTCGGGCGTCATCGACACCGGCCTGGATGGGCGGGCGGTGGTGCGTCTGCCAATCTCGAAGTTCAATGGCGAGCTGCGTGTCATGGCCGTGGCGTGGACCGACGAAGCCGTTGGTTCCAGCCAGCAGAAGCTGGTGGTGCGTGAGCCGGTCGTCATGGACCTGGCCTTGCCGCGCTTCCTGAATCCCGGCGACAAGGCGTTCGCGACGCTGGAACTGAACAATGTCGACGGCAAGCCCGGCATCTACAAGGCTATCGTCAAGGGGCTGCAAGGGCTGGCGCTGGCGTTCGAAAAGGCGTTCAACCTCGGCAAGGGCCAGAAGGTCATCGAAGCCGTGCCGATGAATGCGCCGAACACGACCGGCATTTCGACGGTCAATATCGCGCTGAACGGTCAGGGCTATGACTTCGTCGACTCGTTCCAGATCCAGACGCGCAACGGCTGGGGTCCGCAGACGCGGGTTTCGGTCGAACAGCAGCCGGTCAATGCCACCTATACGCCGTCGAACGCCCTGCTGGCCGGCCTGCAACCGGGCTCAGCGACGGTCGAGGTCAGCTATTCGCCGTTCCGCAATGTCGATCCGGGCCCGATCGCGGCCTCGCTCAACAAGTATCCTTACGGCTGCACCGAACAGGTGACGTCGGCGGCGATGCCGTGGCTCTATGCCGATGAATCGATCGTCGGCAAGGACCGCGCGCGGCCGTCGGCAGGGGCGTTGAAAATCGCCGTGCAGAAGCTGCTGGACCGTCAGGCCCAGGACGGTGCGTTTGGCCTGTGGCGCGTCGGTGACGGCGATGCCGATGGCTTTATCGGCGCCTACGCCACCGACTTCCTTCTGGAAGCCCGTGCGCGTGGCGCCTATGTGCCGCAGGAGGCGATCGACAAGGCCATGAACGCCATGCGCGACCTGTCGAAACCGCAGGGCTACACTTCGGTCAATTACCGCTTGAGCGCGCCGGAATACTGGTACTGGGGCGGCATTTCGCGGGAGCAGATGACCAAGCAGATGCGCAGCCGCGCCTCGGCCTATGCGTTGTATGTGATGGCCAAGGGCCGATCTGGCGACCTGGCGCGCCTGCGCTGGTATCGCGACGTGCAGTTCGCCGAGGAGCAGTCGCCCCTGGCGCGCGCCCAGGTGGCCGCCGGTCTCGGCATGATGGGCGATCGCGCGCGATCCCGTCAGGCCTTCCGCCAGGCGATCGAAAAGATCGGCTATACGGATCATTATGACTGGTACCAGTCGCCGCTGCGCGACCTGGCCGGCGTCATCGCCCTGGCGTATGAATCGGGTAATGGAGACATCGGCGCCACCCTGATTCCGCGCCTGGAAAACGCCATGAAGAGCCCATCACAGCTCAACACGATCGAGCAGGCCTATATCCTCAAGGCGGCGTCCTACATGCTGAAGGCGGCCGGCAAGACCCGGATCGACGCCAATGGCGTATCAACCCTGCCGGGTAGCCAGAATGTCCAGCGCTTCGGTGTGACCAAGTTCGCCGGCGCCCAGTTCAAGAATACGGGTTCCGGTCCGATCTGGCGGACGGTGACGGTTATCGGGACGCCGGTGGCGCCTCCGGGGGCGGCATCGAACGGGCTCAACCTGTCGAAGGCCTTCTACACCCTGGGTGGCCAGCGTATCGATCCGTCGCAGCTGCGCCAGGGCGACCGCGTCATCGTGGTCATTTCGGGCGGCAGCGACAAGGCGGAGACGCGCCCGATCGTCATCGACGATCCGCTGCCGGCGGGCTTCGAGATCGACTCGACCCTGACCAGCGAAGACACGTCGAACGGGCCGTTCAGCTTTGTCGGCCAACTGACGGGCGCCAAGGCGCAGGAAGCCCGCGACGACCGCTATGTCGCGGCGCTGGATGTGTCGTCGTCGCAGAACTTCAGCGTGGCCTATATCGCCCGCGCCGTGACGCCGGGTGACTACTACCTGCCGGGCGTCGAAGCGAAGGACTTCTACAAGACGGACACGTTCGGCCGCACCAACGGTGGTCGCGTTGTGATTGGGAGAAGGTAAAGGTCGTGGGGCCCGAGGGCCCCACACCCCGATACTCGCCCGCGTGTGAACAGTCTTATTAGCCAATAAAAAAGGGCCCCACTTCGGAGGCTCTTTTTTATTGGCTACCAGGATTATTCGTACCCGGACAAATATATGGGGTGCGGGGTCCGCGACCCCGCGACTTGACCAGCCCAAAACGCAAAACGATGAGAGACCCTGATGGGGCGCAATGGCCCCTAGAAACGCAAAACGGAGACCATTGGGGGGCAATGGTCTCCGTCGCATGCCACCGGTTTCGAGGGGGGGGATGATCCCGGTGACGAACTTGTAGGCTCAGGTTTACCTCAGAGAGGAAAACGACTCGTTAATACGAGTCACCGCCTTTCCTCCTAAGTAAACCTTTCTGCTGGTAAGGCAAGTGTGCAGCGCAAAAAAATCGATCACACTTACTTGAACAGCTTGGCCCAGTTGGGCTTGGTGCGATTTTTCCACGCGCCACGGTGGTAAGCATCCGAACCGATCAGCGGCACGACAGTGGTGGCTTCAGCGAAGACCATCTGTTCATAGGTCGTCGAAACCTTGCCCCACGAGGCGGCTTCTTTGAGCGTCGACGATGAACACGCACCGTCACGAACGTCAGCCACCGTGATCTGCACGGCATACTTGTGCATATCTGCTTCAATACCGAGGATTTCGGCGCAGACAACTGTGTCCTGGGCGAAGTTCTTGGGCACGCCGCCACCGACCATGAACAGTCCGGTGGTGCCGGCCGCGATCTTGATATCCGTCAGTTCACGGAAGTCCGCCACGGCGTCGATCATCAGGTAAGGCTTGCCTTCCTTGATGCGCTCCTTCTGGTGCTTGACCAGGCCGAAACCGGCCGACGAGTCGACAAAGGCGGGGCAGAAGATCGGCACGCCTTCTTCGTAGGCCGTCTGAATCAGCGAGCCAGGCTTCTTGGCATTGCCTTCCGACAGCCACTTGCCCATTTCCCAGATGAATTCGCGCGAGGAATAGCCGCGCGGCTCCAGGCGGTTGCAGATCTCGAGGATCGTGTGATCGCAGGCCTGAAGCTCTTCTTCGTCGATATAGGTGTCGTAGATGCGGTCGATATAGTTGTCGCGCAGCACATTGTCGTCGACCGGGCCGGCGGCCTGATAGTGCTTGAAGCCAAGCGCTTCGAAGAAGTCCATGTCGACGATCGAGGCGCCGGTGGCGACGACGGCGTCGATCATGCCGAACTTCACCATGTCGCGATAGACGTGCATGCAGCCGCCGGCCGAAGTCGAACCGGCCAGGATGAGCCACGGCGAGCAGGACTTGTCTTCCAGCGCCATATTGAAGATGTCGGCGGCGCGAGCGGTGTCGCGCGACGAGAACGACATCTTGCGCATCGAATCGATGATCGGGCGGGCGTCGTACGAGGTGATGTCAACGTGCTCGACGGTTTCTGCGAGCAGGCTGGCCTTCATGTTGGATTGCGGCTTGGTTTCAGCGTTCATCTCTTGATCCTTTAAGAAGAGGAAAAGGTGGACGCCCGTCATTTCCCCTTGACCCCCCAGACGGTGCGATGGGGAGGGTAACTTTGAACCGGAGGACAGGCCTCCGGAAGCGCGGCCCCTATAGCGGATAGGCGCCGCCTTGGCAAACAAAGCTTTTATAAAGAAGGGTTAGGCTTTCGCTTTGACCCGCTTCTTGCCGCGCTTGCCGCCCTTGGGACGGTTCAGGCGCACGACCTTGTTGTCGTCGGCTTCGAGCAGGCCGCGCGGATTGTTGATCGAACGCGGACCCAGTCCGAACAGCGACGCCATCGGCGCGTCATCCAGGAAGACGGTCTCCGTCTCGCCATAGCCATTGAAGCGCGTGCCCATGGTGACGCCATAGGCGCCCAGCATGCCGATTTCGACGTAATCGCCTTCTTCGACATCGGCCGGCAGCCAGAACGGGCCAGGCATGCTATCGATCGAGTCGCAGGTCGGACCGTAGAAGCGGAAGGGCTTCAGCGTGTCCGACTCGGCGTCGTCCTGGCGATGCAGGCGCACCGGGAAGGGCCACTTGGCGTGGGTAGCATCGAACAGGTTGCCGTAGGAGCCGTCATTGAGGTAGAGCGCGTCACCCTTGCGCAGCTCGACCTTGGTCAGGACCGAGGTCGATTCCGCCACCAGCGCGCGGCCGGGTTCGGCCCACAGCTGGGTTTCCTCATGCACCTTCATTTCGTCGAAGGCGCGGTTGATGACGTCCATATATTCGGACAGAGCCGGCGGCACCATGCCTGGATAGACCGATGGGAAGCCGCCGCCGACATCGACGACGTCGGCAAAGACGCCGGCGCGGACTAGGCTGCGCGAAGCCGCCGCCATGGCGGCAGCGTAAGCCGTCGGGCGCATGCACTGCGAACCGACGTGGAAGGATACGCCCATCAGGCCGGAGGTCGCCTGACGCGTCGCCATCAGCAGCGACGGCGCTTCGTGGCTCTGGGCGCCGAACTTGTTGGTCAGCGGCAGGTTGGAGCCTTCACCCGACGTCGCCAGGCGAACAATCAGGTTCAGGTCCCTGGCGTTGCCGGTGGCCTGGAGGATCTTGGCCAGCTCTTCGTGGGTATCGAGGCTGAAGGTGCGCACGCCGTAGTCGAAATAGGCCTGCGCAATGGCGACGCGGCTCTTGACCGGGTGCATGAAGGCCAGGCGCGCCGACGGCAGGGTCGAACGGACGAGCTGGACTTCATTCAGCGATGCGACATCGAAGGAGCGCACACCCGCGGCCCACAGGGTTTCCAGCACCCATGGCGACGGGTTTGCCTTGACGGCATAAAAGACATCGCCTTTGAAATTGGCCTGGAACCATTGCGCCGCAACAGTTACGGGCGCACGACGCACGAGGGCGACGGGACGTTCCGGAGGCTGCTTGCGGACCAGGTCCAGGGCGGAAGTGTATTGATCCACTTCGGTACCCCGATTGATAGTGTTAAACCCAGACCGGCGTTAGCAGCGTTGCGATGAACTCTAGGGGTCCGCCGGAAGAAGGCCACATATAGGGATATTCACTTCTATGTAAAGAGCCAATTTGCGGCTGTAACTATCGTTGTTCAGCAACGCGGTTAATCCAGGTGGTAATCTGTTCAAGCGCTGACGGAGCAATGGTTTCGTCAATGTCGCCGTATTCGGCTGGAGAGCCGGCTTTTGCGGTCTGCAAAAGGTGGTTAAGTCCTGGCAGCTCGCGGATATCGGCACGGGGGTTGTTCTTGAGCGCTTGCCGGATCGCTGCCAGGTTTTCCTTGGCGGGGACCTGCAAATCCAAAGAGCCATTCAATACCAGTATGGGCTGGCGGACTTTTGCTAGTGTGTTTGCCGGATCATTGGCCAGGAACTGACGCATCCACGGCGTCGTGGTCGATCCCGGCAGGCTTTTGGCTTCACCGGCATCAATGACCTTGTCCTTCAGGCCCTGATCGACAACCGCCTGAACCCGCGTGCGGGCGACAACAGGGTCCGGTGAGGAGAGGGCGGCGGCGTACAGCTTTTCATCGAAGGCCTGCCGCTTGGTAATGTGGTCCTGCGGTGTGCCGTATGACGCCGACACCAGCGGGGATTGCAGCAGAAACAGCCTGTCTCCGCGCACGCCGGGCCCGGCGATCACGGCGACATAGGCGGTTTTGGCATTTCTGACTGCGACGGCCGGGGCGATGATGCCGCCTTCGGAATGGCCGATAATGCCGATCGATTCAACCTTCACCTCGGGTTGCTGCGACAGCCAGTTAAGCACCGCCTCGGCGTCATCGGTGAAGTCGTTGGTTGTGGCCATGCCGTAATTGCCGGTTGATTTTCCGGCGCCACGTTTGTCGTAACGCAAAACGGCCACGCCCTGACGGTTGAGCGCATCGGACAGAACCTGAAAAACCTTATGACCCTCAACGTCTTCATCGCGGGTGTTCGGGCCGGTCCCTGAGACGAGGACGATGGCCGGGAAGGGACCCTTGCCGTCTGGCACACTATAAGTGCCGGCCAGACTGATATTACCGGATGACGGGATGGCGACATCGCGCTCGGCGTAGGGGCGGGGACCGGCGTTGATGGCGTCTTCCTGTGGCCGTTTGCGCACTTTCAGCGCCAGGTCTTCGGGCGTAGCGCGGCGAAAAGCCAGCGGGTAGGTCTGCCCCAATGTCAGCTTACCCGCCCAGATATTTCCGGTAGAATCCCAATCGCCGTCATAGCTGAGTTCCAAACGCGCGATGGCAAAACGCAAACGCTGTCCGTCGGAGGTGATCGTGTCGAAGGCGGTCACATTGCCGTTGGGCGTGCGCAGAGTCCCCGAATAGGCACCCGCAGCGTCCTTATCGATATGGACAATGACCTTGAAGCCGCTGTCCATAGAGCCGATCCAGTCGCCGGCAGCCTCTTCCGCAATGACCATGCCGGGAAGGCTGGTGGCCAGGAGCGCGCACAGGAACAGAAAGGCTTTCATCCGTAGATCCTCATTATCGGACCGACAGACAATGGGAAAGATGCAGGAGGAGCAAGTTAATTCTTGCTCATCCTCAGGCACTAAAATTCAATTGTCCGACAATAGTGATTGAGGTACGCGGATATATGGCCTAGTTTCGCGAAAAAACAGGGAGACACGATAATGCGCAACCTTCTGACGGCTGTGATGGCGGGTATATTGCTGGCAGGGTCGGCCATGGCCGCCGAACCGGCGAAGACATGGACGTCTGATAATGGCAATGGCACCTTTACCAACCCCCTGTTTTACGATGAGTTTTCCGATCCTGACCTCATCCGCGTCGGCGACGACTATTATATGACCGGCACGACCATGCACGCCATGCCGGGCGTGCCGATCCTGCATTCCAAGGATCTGGTCAACTGGACTTTCCTGACCTACGCGATGGACAAGCTGGACCTGGGGCCGCAATTTCGCCTCGAAGACGGCAAGTCCATCTACGGCCAAGGTATCTGGGCGCCCTCTTTCCGTTATCATAACGGCACCTTCTACATCTTCAGCAATGTCAACGGCCAGAAGACGCAGCTGTTCACCGCCAAGGACCCCAAGGGGCCATGGACGCGGCAGGAGATGAAAAAGTCTTTTCACGATCTGTCGGTGCTGTTCGATGACGACGGCAAGGCCTATGCCATCTGGGGCTATCAGGGCATTAAGATGGTGCAGCTGACCGACGACCTGCTCGACGCCGTGCCTGGCACCGAGCGCGAAATCATCCCGGCCGGCGCCGGCATGGGCGAGGGCGTCCATTTTTATAAACTCAATGGCAAGTACTTCATCACTTCGGCCTGGTACGAAGGACGAATGAAGATGCCGGCGGCGCGCGCAGACAGCATCTGGGGGCCCTACGAGGTCAACAAGGCCATCAGTATCGATGAGGATTTCGGCCTGATGCAAGGCTATCGCCTGGCCGATATTTGGGGCCGCAGCGATGCGGGGCCATTTACGCTCAATCCACCCAATCCGGCGCCCGATGGCCGCATGTCCCTGCACCAGGGCGGCATCGTCCAGGGTGAAAACGGCGAATGGTGGGGTTTTTCGATGATGGACTATAACTCCGTCGGACGCTTGACAGGCCTGTCGCCAATCACCTGGAAGGATGGCTGGCCCTATTTCGGGCTGCCAGGCAATCTGGGGCGGACACCGCGCACCTGGGTCAAGCCGGCGTCGAAAACACCGCAGGCGCCGCACGCTCCTTATGAACGTAGTGACGACTTTTCAGGCAGCAGCCTGAAGGCGGTATGGCAATGGAACCATGTGCCGGTCGACGGTCAGTGGTCGCTGTCGGCGCGGCCGGGTTACCTGCGGCTCAATACCTTGCCAGCGGACACGTTCTGGCAGGCGCGCAACACCCTGACCCAGCGCGCCATCGGGCCGCAATCCCAGCCAACCGTGGTGCTGGACGCGTCGGGTTTAAAAGACGGCGACGTGGCGGGCCTGGCCCTTTTGAACCGGCCCTACACCTGGATCGGCATCGAGAAGACGGCCAACGGCTTCGCGGTCGCGCGGTATGATCAGTCGACCGGCGAGACGGTGCGTGTGCCAGTGAAAGCCACACGCGTCTGGCTACGCGCCAACGCTAATTTCCTGACGGAAAGAGCGCAACTGTCATGGTCGGCCGATGGCAAGACGTTCACGCCGTTGGGGCCGGAGTTCACCATGGCCTTTCAACTCAAGACCTTCCAGGGCGTGCGTTACAGCCTGTTTGCATATAACACGTCGGGCGTTGCCGGCGGCCATGCCGACTTTGACGCCATTACGGTCCTTGAGCCGCATCCTAACGGGCTAATGCGGCCGATCCCGGTCGGCAAGACGATCACCCTGACCTCCTATGGCGCCAAGACCGGATTATCGGCCAACGGCACAAAGGGCCTGCCCGCGGGCTATGCGGTGGAAGATATGGGGCTCGGCCGGGTCGCGTTGAAAACGAGTGGCGGCTACGTAACGGTCGGGGCGGATGCCAGCGTCAGCCTGTCCGCCGGCACGCCGGGGACTGCGCAAAGCTTTCAGTGGATCGAAACGCCCTATGGCGAACTGGTCCTGATGTCGCTTGTCACGAACCGCTTCCTGCGCATCGATCCGGCGACGGGAGCGGTCAAGGCCGACAGTCCAGGGCCGCAGTCGGACGGCAAGGATGGCGTGCGGTTTACCTGGAAATAGGTCGCGCACGACAGGCCGGTAACAAGACAATCGACAGCGGGTTTTCGACACATCCTGTTGCGAAGCCAGACACCTTGGGTTATCGAGGCGTAACGCGTTTCAAGGCGTGTGACGCAGGATTTTTCAGGAAAGCGGTCATGGTACAGTTGGTCACGGTTTTCGGCGGTTCGGGCTTTGTCGGCAAACAGGTCGTGCGGGCACTCGCGAAACAGGGCTGGCGTATTCGTGTGGCCGTGCGCCGCGCCGTCGAAGCCTATGATCTCAAGCCGGCCGGCGATGTCGGCCAGATCCAGGTCACGCGTTGCGACATCCGCAAGGAATCGGACATCGCCAGGGCGCTGGAAGGCGCCGACGCCTGCGTCAACCTGGTCGGCGTCATGTACCAGAAGGGCGGCCAGAGCTTCGACGCCATTCACCGTCATGCCGCCAGCAATATCGCCGCGGCCTGTGTGGCACGCGGCATTCGCAACCTGGTGCAGATCTCGGCGCTGGGCGCCAAGCCCGATTCGTCATCAAGCTATTATGCCAGCAAGGGGCGCGGTGAAGAGATCGTGCGCCGTCACGTGCCGGACGCGGTGATCTTGCGTCCGTCGGTGATCTTCGGCAATGGCGATAGCTTCTTCACCCTGCTGGCGTATCAGGTGAAGATGTTCCCGGTCCTGCCGGCAATCGATGGCGCCAACACGAAGTTCCAGCCGGTCTATGTCGCCGATGTCGCGGCTGCCGTGGCGCGGACGCTCGGCAACGAAAAGGCCTACGGTCAAACCTATGAGCTGGGCGGTCCCGAAGTCTTTGCTTTCAAGGACCTGCTGCGTTATGTCGGCAATGAGGTGATGAACCCGCGCCCGCTCGTCTATCTGCCCGGTTTTGCCGCCAGCCTGATCGGTGTCGGTGGCGATATTCTTGGCGCGATCACGCCACTGACGCCGTTCCTGACCTCGGACCAGGTGCTAATGCTGCAGACCGACAATACGGTGTCCAAGGGCGCCAAGGGCCTGCGCGACCTCGACATCGCGCCGACGGCGGTGGAATCGATCGTGCCGACCTATCTGTGGCGCTTCCGCAAGAATGGCCAGTTCGCCGTTCCGGCTTAAACCAAAGAAAAAGCCCGGCCTAAAGGCTGGGTTTTTTCTTTGGTATCAGTAAGGTTTTGTGGGGTCACGACCCCACACCCCATAAGTTTAAAACCCGAGCTGCAACAGCACCAGTCCGATCACGCCGACCGCGACGCGCCACACTGCAAAAATGCCGTAGCCATGCTTTGAAACAAAGTCGAGCAGAGCCTTGACGACCAGCAAAGCCGTGACAAAAGCCGCGATAAAGCCGACCGCCACCAGGCCGATATCGGTGAAGTCCATCTGCTTGTAGGTCTTGAAGACATCGTAGGCAAAAGCGCCGGCCATGGTCGGCATGGCCAGGAAGAACGAAAACTCCGCCGCCGCCTTCTTGTCGACCTTGCACAGCATGGCGCCGATAAGCGTCGAACCCGAACGCGACATGCCCGGGATCATGGCAAGGCACTGGAACAGGCCAATGGTCAGCGCCGTCTTCCAATCGAGCCGCATCGCATCGTCCTTGGTCGGCGTCGGCGCGTACTTGTCGACTGCCCACAAAAGTATACCGCCGACAATCAGGCTGATGCAGATGACCTGTGGCGTTTCAAACAGCACGCCCTTGATGAAGTCGTGCAGCAATACGCCCAGCACCATGGCCGGCAGAAAGGCGACCAGAACGGAAATGACGAAGCCGCGCGATTTCGGCTCGGTCGGCAGGGTGACAACGACGTTCCAGAGGCGATTGAAATAGAGGCTGAGCAGGGCCAGGACAGCGCCCAACTGGATCAGGACTTCGAAGGTCTTGCCCGTCGTGCCGAACTTGAGGAAGTGGGTGAGCAGAAGCAGGTGGCCTGTCGAAGACACCGGCAGGAACTCGGTCATGCCTTCGACAAAGCCCAGAAACGCCGCGATCAGATAGTCCATGCCGACCCCTTCAAATATGTATTCAGGGTCTTAGCGCAGAACCGGCGCGATGTTAATTAGCAACCGCAATATTTTCGTCGAAGGCCGGATCGGGCAGGGCAGGGGTCACGCCGATATAGCGCAGGCGGGCCTTGGGCGCGGCGCCGGTGTGGACCTGTTCGATGGCGTGGGCCAGCCAGCCGGCACTGCGGCCAATGCCATAAAGGGTCACGGGCGCTTCGCGCGGCAGGTCGAGGTGGCGGCCGATCAAGGCCAGCGCCAGCGACATGCCGACCGGCTGACCCGTCATGTCCTCGCCAACCTTCAGGATGGTCTTCAGGTCCTCGCCGATGTGCGGTGCAGCATCGATCAGGTTGCGCGCGCGCAGGTATTCGGACGGCGCCGGGTCTTTCTCGAAGCCCGGCAGCTCCAGGCCTTGGTTGAGTAGGGTGCGGGCGACCAGTTGCGGGTTGCCGGAGCGGCGGACCTGGGTGACGTAAAGCTCGGCGCGCGAGATGCGGGCGCCGAGGCGCGGACCCATGACGGTGGCGAAACCGGCCATCAATGGCACAGCCAAAGGCCCCATCGAAGCGGCGGCACTGCGCACGGCCAGGGTCGATTCGTCGAGGCCGACATCGGCCGACAGGACCAGGGCGCGACGCAGCAGGTCGATGTCGCGGTTTTCATAGACCTTCCACACCCGCGCCAGGCGCTGGTGGAAGAACAGGCGCGGCCCGCCATTGGTGACCGAATCGACCATCTCGTTGATAAGGCTGGCGGCTTCGAGGTTGAGGTCGCGGTCCGGATTGATGTCCGGCTGGGCGTCTTCCTCGATGCGGCGGCTGAGCACGGAAAAGACGCGCAGGCGCGGGCCGCCCGGGAAGTTGACGTCCGGGCGCGGCTTCAGCGGGCCGAACGGGTTCTGGCTGGCGCTCTGCCACAGTAAGGCCGCGACGGCCTCGAAGTTTTCGCTATCGGCCAGGGCAACGCAGTCGCGGCCGCGATAATAATGACGGCCGTTGAGAGTCAGCGAGATCTCGCTGTCAATGGCCGCTTCGCCGCGTGTGATCGTGCCGCCGCTCAAAGACGGGACGGCAGGCAACATGGGCTGGCCCGTACGCTGCCCTGGCATGCGGCCGGGCGCACGGCGCGACAGCCGCTCGACATCATCCAGCGCGTAGAGGCTCTTGCGCGGATGGCTGGGGTCGCTCTTGGCGGCAATGCGCTGACGGCTCACATAGGCGTAGAGCGTCTGCGGCTTCACTTCCAGGCGCTGCAGCGCCTCCGTGCGGCTGATCCAGATACGAGACATGGGCACACCTTCGATGTTCACCACGACAAGACTCCGCGAATAAGGCGGTTTATTGTCAAGATTGATTCTGCGCTGCACCCTATGCCGATTTGGCCGTGTTTGACACGTGCTATTTACCTTTTATTAACAGGTTCGGCCCAGTGCCATTTTGCAGCGCAAACCGAACGTGGCTTGCCTGCCGGAAAAGCCATGTTACACAAGGACATGAACGCATCACGGGGCCAACAATCAGGGACGATTTCGCCGGTAGTGCTGGCGTCGATCCTGTCTGTGGTCGTGGCCTGCGTGCTGACGGTATCGAAAACGGTCGTACTTTATCTGTCGGGCTCTCCGTCGGTGCTGGCGTCGCTGACGGATTCCGCGCTGGACCTTCTGGCGTCGGTCGCCACCCTGTTCGCCGTCCGCTACGCCCGCACGCCGCCGGACAAGGAGCACCCCTTCGGTCACGGTAAGGCCGAAGCCTTCAGTGCCCTGTTCCAGGCGGCTCTGGTCTTTGCGTCGGCCGCCATCATTCTGCAGGAATGTATCCGCGATTTCGCCGACCCGCGGCCGGCCAAGGCATCGGGCCTGTCTCTGGCCGTGCTCATTTTGTCGATCGTTTTGACGGCCGTACTGGTGTGGTTTCAGAACCGGGCATTACGTGCCGAAAACTCCGTAGCGGTGCATGGCGACCGAATGCACTATCTGACCGACTTCGTTACCAATATCGTCGCCATTATCGGTGTCGGCCTGGCGGCGCTGGGCCTTTCCATGTTCGACGCCATTGCTGGTGTGCTGATGGCGGCGTGGTTTGTCTGGGGCGCTGTCGGCGTCCTGCGCGAAGCCTCGGGTCACCTGATGGACCGGGCGCTGGAGGACAAGGATGTCGAGGCCATACGTAAACTGACGCTTGAAGATGCACAGATCCTCGGCGTCCATGACTTGCGCACGCGCCAGGCAGGTCCCTACGTCCTGATCCAGATGCATGTCGAACTTGACCCGCAACTGACGCTCGATGCTGCTCACAGGATCATCATCGCGGCGGAAAACAGGCTCATTGAGGTCTACCCGAATGCCGATATAATCATCCATCCTGATCCAAGGGGACTTGCCGAACCGCATGCGAGCGTGTTTCAGGATAGTCCGCCTTCGGAACAGGCGCAGGGATAACGCCAAAGGGACCTTGGATGACCGCCTATTCGCGCCAGCTCTACCATTTCGCCTTCGATCCCCATTCCCGCGCCGTTCGACTGGCGCTTGGCGAAAAGAAGCTGGCGTTCGAGGAAAGCAATGTCCGCTACTGGGAGCCGGACGACACGATCCTGCGCCTGAACCCGTCGGGCCTGCTGCCGATCCTGGTCGAAACGCCCGAGCCGGGTTCGATCGGCCAGACGCATAAGGTGTGCGAAGACCGCGCGATTCTTGAGCATCTTGAAGAGTGCTACAAGGAGCCGGCGCTGTGGCCGTCCAACGTCAACGAACGCGCCGAGGCCCGCCGGCTAACCGGCTGGTTTGACCGCAAGTTCGATTACGAAGTCAACGCCCTGCTGCTGCACGAAAAGATGGAGAAGCGGCTGATGGGGCGTGGGGCGCCGGATATCGCTTCAATGCGCGCCGGTCGCGAGGCGCTGAAGGACCATCTGCGCTATTTCGAAAGCCTGCTCCAGGTGCGCAACTGGCTGGCGGGCCATTCGCTGTCCTATGCCGACTTCGCCGCGGCGGGCCAGCTAAGCGTGCTCGACTATCTCGATGAGATCAACTGGTCGCGTTACCCGGCGCTCAAGACGTGGTACATGGTCATCAAGTCGCGGCCCTGCTTCCGGCCGCTGCTGAACGACAAGATGCCGGGTGTGCCGGCGTCGGCGCATTACCGGGAGCTGGATTTTTAGTTCGATGCTGGGAACAAGGGAATGAGTAGCGACTCGCCCTCCCCATTCATGGGGAGGGGGGACCGCCGTCAGGCGGTGGGCGGGGCCGCCGCCGGTCAAGCCCCCTCCATCACTTCGTGTTCCCCCTCCTTCGCTAACGCGGTGGCGGAGAAAAAGCTTGCCAATGCCATCCGTGAGGAAGCCTTGGCGCTCGGCTTTTCAGCCGCGCGCTTTGCCGCGCTTCCGGATGTGTGGGGCGCGGCAGATCGGCTGACCGCCTTTATCGACGCGGGCTTCCACGGCGATATGCAGTGGATGGAGGAGACGCACGAGCGCCGCCGCCATCCGCGCAATATGTGGAGCGACGCCAAGGGCGCGCTGGTCCTGGCCTATAATTACGGGCCCGACAGCGATCCGCGCGAAGGGCTGGCCCGGCCCGAGGCCGCGAACCTGAGCGTCTATGCGCGCGGTGACGACTATCACGAACTGATCAAGAAGAAGCTGAAAACCCTGGCGACATGGATCGTGGGCCAGACCGGCTGCGAGTTGAAGGTGTTTGTCGATACGGCGCCGTTGATGGAAAAGCCGCTGGCGCAGTTGGCAGGGCTGGGCTGGCAGGGCAAGCATACCAATCTGGTATCGCGTGAGCTGGGCTCATGGTTTTTTTTAGGGGTTATCCTGTTCGACCGGGTCTTGGGCGACGATGGTGCCGAGCGCGATCATTGCGGCTCGTGCTCGGCGTGTCTCACTGCTTGCCCGACCGATGCCTTTGTCGGGCCGTACCAGCTGGATGCGCGCAAATGTTTGTCGTACCTGACGATCGAACTGCGCGGTCCGTGGCCTGAACGGTTCCGGCATCAGATGGGCAACCGCATCTATGGTTGCGATGATTGCCTGGCGGCGTGTCCGTGGAACAAGTTCGCGCAAGCGTCGCAGGATATGAAGTTGCAGGCGCGCGAGGGTTTTACCGGGCTGAAACTGACGGAGTTGACGAAGCTGAGTGACGCAGAGTTCCGAGCGCTGTTCAGCAAGTCGGCGATCAAGCGGATCGGGCGGGAATCCTTCCTGCGCAACGTGAATTACGCGCTCGGTAATGCTGGTAAGGCTTCGCAAGACCCGGAAATCGAAGCGGCGCTACTGCAGATTCTGGCCGATGACAGTGCTGTGGTGCGCGGGTCTGCGGTGTGGGGGTTGAAGCAGGTGTTGTCGGAAGACGCGTTTGCCGAGCTGCGGGACCGGTACGTTGTGAGTGAGGGTGATGAAGCCGTTCGAGCGGAATGGGCAGGCGATTATGCACGCTGAAAGAAGCCCCTCAGCCTCGCCGGCAGGCACCCAACCCTCTCCCCGCAAGCAGGGAGAGGGGGCTATGAAGCGACCAATGCTTAGCCTTAAGTCCCCTCTCCCCGCTTGCGGGGAGAGGGTTAGGGTGAGGGGCATTACGGGCGAGGCAACGCATGCCCACCTTTAGCCTGATCATCCTGAGCTACAACAGCGGTGCCTATATCGAACGTTGCCTCGACGCCACGACGGCGTTGGGCGCCGATGAGGTCATTCTCGCCGACAACGGCTCGAATGATATGGACCTCGACGCGCTGCGGGCGAAATATCCCACCATCAAAATCATCGATAACGGCGGCAATCTCGGTTTCGCCGAAGGCAATAACCGCGCAGCCGCCATGGCCACCGGCGACTGGCTGGGCTTTATCAATCCCGATGCCTTTGCCGAGCCCGGCTGGCTCGACGCCATGCGCGTTGCCATCCGAAACCATCCCGACACGGCCATGTTCACGGCCTTGCAGATCGAGGACAATGATCCCTCACGCCTCGACGGCCTTGGCGACAGCCTGACCTTTTTCGGCTTTCCGTATCGCTCGGGCTTTGGCCAGCACTTGCCGCAGCAGGTCCAAGCATGCGAAACCTTTTCCCCGTGTGGCGCAGCCTTCGTCATCCGCGCTGACCTCTATCGACAGCTGGGTGGCTTCGATGAATGCTTTTTCTGTTATTGCGAAGACGCGGACCTCGGCTTCCGCGCCCGGCTGCTCGGCCACAGCTGCCAGTTGGTCCCCGAAGCCCGCATCCGCCATATCGGATCGGCGGCGCTAGGCGTGCGCTCGGACTTTGCACTCTATCACGGCTATCGCAACCGCATCTGGCTTTACGCCAAGAACATGCCCCTTAGCCTGCTTATCCTGACCCTGCCGGTTCATGCCGTGGTCACATGCCTGGGCGCGGCCAAGGACACGTTGAAAGGCAAGGGTGGCCTGGTGTGGAAGGCCATAAGTGATGCTTTTGCCGGCATGGGACCAATTCTTCGCGACCGCAAAAAAATTCAGGCGGAACGTCGAATCGGCGCTTTACGGCTGGCGAAAGTTTTGACATGGAACCCCCTGACGATTGCCCGGCGTGGCTAGTGATCGGGCGTTTTGAAAATTATTAGGAGCTGCCATGTCCAGCACTGCCCTCGACGCCCTCAAGACCCAGGCCTTTGTCGATACCAACGCCCGGATCGTCGATCAGTTCCGCACCGATCCGGATCGCCTGTCGCGCATGAGCCTCGACATCTGCGGCCTCTATATCGACGTCTCCAAGCAGAGCTGGTCGAAGTCCGGTTTCGACCGCGCCATTGAACTGTTCGAAAAGTCTGGCCTGGTCGAAGCGCGCGAAAAGATGTGGACCGGCAAGGCGATCAACGTTTCAGAGGACCGCGCCGTCCTGCACGTCGCCCTGCGCGACAACGACGCTGAAAACAAGCGCCTGCGCGGCGACGAGATCGCCCACGACGTCAAGTCGGCGCGCGACGCCATGCGCGACTATGCCGGCGCTATCCGTTCGGGCGCGATCACTGGTGCGACCGGCAAGGCCTTCAAGACCATCATCCATATCGGCATCGGCGGCTCCGACCTCGGCCCGCGCCTGGTTTTCCAGGGGCTGACGGCGCTGAACCCGCAGATCGACATCCGCTTCGTCGCCAATGTCGACGGCTCGGAACTGGCGCTGGCACTCGCCGGCCTCGATCCGGAAGAGACGCTTGTCATCGCCGTGTCGAAGACCTTCACGACCCAGGAAACGCTTGCCAACTTCCTTGCCGCCCGCGACTGGCTAGTGAAGGGCCTCGGCGAAGACGGCGCGAAAAAACATCTCGCCGCCGTCTCGGCCGCACCGGACAAGACCGGTGCCTATGGCATCGCGCCCGACCGCGTCTTCGGTTTCAAGGACTGGGTTGGCGGCCGCTATTCGCTGTGGTCGGCCGTATCGCTGTCGGTCATCATCGCGCTCGGCTACGACATCTATGAGCGCCTGCTGACGGGCGCCCGTCAGATGGACCAGCACTTCCTGACCGCTCCGTTCGAAAAGAACGCGCCTGTCCTGCTGGCTGCCGCCCAGGTCTATAACCGTATCGGCCTCGATCGCCCCAGCCGCGCTGTCATCCCTTACGTCCACCGCCTGCGCCGCCTGGCCGCCTTCCTGCAGCAGCTGGAAATGGAATCGAACGGCAAGCGCACCTCGCCGCACGGCGACCTGCTGGACATGAAGACCTGCCCGGTCGTCTTCGGCGACGAAGGCACCAATGCCCAGCACGCCTTCTTCCAGATGCTGCACCAGTCCGAGGA
This sequence comes from Asticcacaulis solisilvae, assembly GCF_017875235.1. Classification (GTDB taxonomy): domain Bacteria; phylum Pseudomonadota; class Alphaproteobacteria; order Caulobacterales; family Caulobacteraceae; genus Asticcacaulis; species Asticcacaulis solisilvae_A. The sequence goes on from NZ_JAGGMI010000007.1 coordinate 49,073, forward strand.
CGTCGTGCCGCTGGAATTCATCGCCGTCCAGTCGAACCCCGAAGCGTCGGACGACATGCAGAAGAAGCTGTTGTCGAACGTCATCGCCCAGGGCGAAGCTTTCATGGTCGGCAAGTCGATGGAGACCTCGGAAGCTGAGTGCCGTTCCCTGGGCTTCGACGACGCCAAGACCGCCCAGATCGCGCCGCAGAAGGTCTGCCCGGGCAACAAGCCATCCACCCTGGTCCTGCTCGACGCCCTGACGCCGGAAACGCTCGGTGCGCTTCTGGCCCTTTATGAGCACAAGACCTTTGCCGAGGGCATCGTCATGGGCCTGAACAGCTTCGACCAATGGGGTGTGGAACTGGGCAAGACCCTGGCCAATGCCGTCCTCAAGGATTTCGCCGCTGCCGAGCCAGCCGAGCACGATCCGTCGACCGCCGCTCTGATCAAGCGCGTGAAGGGCTGAACATTATCTAAAGTTCACTTGTAAGGCGTCCCGATCTCTCGCTACTGTTGCACCGAGAGGGAGAGACGCCATGGCCATGACGCGCCGCACGACCGCCGGAGGCCTGATCCTGGCTGCCAGCCTGTTCGGATTTTCAGTGCGGGCCGCTGAGCCGCCGTCACCAGACGTCATAGGCACCTGGTCGGGACGGCTGAATGCCGGAGCGGTATCACTGCGGCTGCGTCTGATCATTACTGACGCCAGGACAGCAAAGGTCATCAGCCTCGACCAGGGCAATGCCGAAATTCCGGCGAGCAAGGTTGAGATCAGCGGTACATCGATCGTGCTGGAGTTCAAGTCGATCGGCGGTAGGTTCGAAGGCAGGCTGAAAGGCCGCGATACGATCGAAGGCGTGTTTACGCAAGGCGGCGCCATACCTATCACCATGAAGCGCGGCGAGGCCATAGACGATGTCCCGCCGGCCGAGCCCCTGACCCAGGCCGTCCTGAATGACGCCCGCCGCAATGCGCGCGCCCCCGGAATGATCGCCGGCTGGCAGAAGCGCGGCGGCGCCAGCGTCATCCTGTGCGACGGCATGCGGTCAGCCGAGGCCGCTACGCCGGTGACTGTTGATGACCGCTGGCACTGGGGCTCGATCACCAAGTCGATGACGGCGACCGTGGCGGCGCGCCTGGTCGAAGCGGGCGAGATCAAGTGGACCGCGACCGTGGGTGAGATGCTTGGATCAAAAGGTAAGATTCGCAGTGAATATAAGGCTGTTACCCTGCTGCACCTGCTGAGCCATCGCGGCGGCCTTCAGCCCAACCTCAACCCGGCGGCCATGCTGTTCTATACGCGCGACGCCCTGCCCGATGCGCGCGCCGAACGCCTGCGTTATGCCCTGGCAGCGCTCGATCAAAAGCCGGCGGCAGGACTGGCCGAGCAGATGATCTACAGCAATAACGGCTTCATCGTTGCCGGCGCCATGCTGGAGGCGGTGACGGGTAAGCCGTGGGAATCCCTGATCCAGGCCAAGCTGTTCGGCCCGCTAGGGTTGAACACGGCCGGTTTCGGGGCGCCCGGAACTCTCGGCAAGATCGATCAGCCGCTTGGCCACAGCGTACAAGGCGAGCGTCGCGTGCCGGCCAAGGTCGGGCCGGGAGCGTGGAATGACAATCCGACGGCGCTGGGGCCCGCGGGCCGCGTGCATATGTCGGTGGGCGACATGTTGGCCTATCTGGCGGCCCATCGCGATCAGCCGGAAGTCTATTTGAAGCCCGACAGCTGGGCCAAGCTGCATACACCGCCGTTCGGTGGCGACTATGCGCTGGGCTGGATGGTGAAGAGCGACGGCACGCTGTGGCATAATGGCTCCAATACCTTGTGGTATGCCGAGGCCCTGTTCAATCCGAAGACAGGCATTGCCGCGGCTGCGGCGGCCAATGACGCCGCGCCACAGACCCAGGCAGCCGTCAGCAAGGTGGCCGCGGGCGCGGCTGCGGCGGGGCTGGCCAGCGGATAACGCATTGACCCAACGCGTCATTCGCTTTCTAATGTGGATAAGAACAGGCGAGTGACGTGTCAGGACAATCCCACAAACCCACGGTCGGCGGTGGCGCCAAGAAGGTGCTTTATGCGCTGCAAACCGCGACGCGTATCGGGCTAGACAACACCGCCAAGGCGCTGACGGCGAAGAATACCTGCAAGGCGTGCGGGCTTGGCATGGGCGGTCAGAAGGGCGGGATGACCAACGAATCCGGTGACTTCCCGTCGGTATGCAACAAGTCGATCCAGGCGCAATCGACCGACATCCAGCCAGGCGTTCCGCTCGAAGTCCTGACGCATCCCTTGACGGACCTTCATGAGCTGGATGGTCATGAACTGGAGCATCTCGGGCGGCTGGCCTTTCCGATCTATAAGCCCGCGGGCGCCGATCGCTTCGAAGCCATAGATTGGGACGCGGCGCTCGATCTGGCGGCGGCGCGGTTCAAGGCAACTTCGCCGGATCGCAGCTTCTTCTATTCGTCCGGCCGGTCGTCGAACGAGGCTGGGTTCGTGTTGCAATTGCTGGCACGCGCCTATGGCACCAACAATGTCAATAACTGCTCCTACTACTGCCATCAGGCGACGGGGGTGGGTTTAGGCACGACCATCGGCACGGGGACGTCGACGGTCGAACTGGAAGACCTTGACCGCTGCGATTTCGTCATGGTCATTGGCGCCAATCCGTCGTCCAACCACCCGCGCTTTATCCATAAGCTGAAAGGCGTGCGCGACCGGGGCGGCGAGGTCGTCATCCTCAATCCCGCCAAGGAGCCGGGACTGGTGCGTTTTGCCATCCCGAAAAGTCCCAAGTCGATGCTGAAAGGCGGCGATTTCATTGCCTCGGACTATCTGCAGCCGCGCATCGGCTCAGATCTGGCGCTGCTGAAGGGGCTGGCCAAGGCCGTGCTGGAAATCGGCGCGCAGGATGACGGTTTTATCGCCGGTCATACTTTGGAGTTTGAGGCATTCCGCGATGATATCGCCGCAACATCATGGCCGGAAATCGAAGCCCGGACAGGGCTGGCGCAGGCCGACATCGTCCGCGTGGCAGCGCTCTATTCGAAAGCCAAGGAGGCCGTCGTCGCCTGGGGCATGGGCATTACCCATCACCTGAACGGCAGCGACAATGTCGAATATATCGCTAATCTGGCCCTGCTGCGCGGTCAGATCGGCCGGCCGGGTGCCGGGCTTTTGCCCTTACGCGGACATTCCAATGTTCAGGGCATCGGTACGATCGGCGTTAAGCCGGTGCTGGCCGCCGAGGTGCTGAAACGCATGGAAGAGGCGTTCGGCGTCACGCTTCCAAAAGGCGGCGGCATGGACACCATGTCGTGCATGAAGGCGGCGCATGATGGGCGCATCGACGCGGCGATGATGATGGGCGGCAATCTCTATGAAGCCAATCCCGACAGCCGGTTTGCGGGTGAGGCTTTTGAGCGCATCGGCTTCAAGCTCTATTTGACGACGACGCTCAATCGCGGCCATGTCAATGGGCTGGGCGACGGCGAGGTGCTGATCCTGCCGGTGACGGCGCGCGACGAGGAATGGCAACCGACGACGCAGGAATCGATGTTCAACTTTGTCCGCCTGTCCGATGGCGGCATCCGGCGCTTAAGGACCGTGCGGCCGGAAAGCGATATCCTGTGCGACCTGGCGGCGCGGCTGCTGGATACGCCGATCGACTTTCAGGCTTTCAAACAGCACCGCACCATTCGCGAAGCCATTGCGCGCATCGTTCCAGGTATGGAAGAGCTGGCCGATATCGATGTGGCGCGCCAGGAATTCCATGTGCGTGGCCGCTTGCTGCATACGCCGGACTTTCACACGCCATCCGGCAAGGCGCACTTTGTCGTGCGGCCATTGCCGCCGCGCTCAGAGGCGGAACTGCTGCTCAGCACGATCCGCTCGGAAGGCCAGTTCAACACTATCATCTATGAGCGCACCGACAGCTATCGCGGCAAGATCGGGCGGTGGAGCATCATGATGAATGCCGAAGACATGCTGGCGCGCGGCTTAAGCGATGGCGATGTGGCGACCGTCGAATCCGATCATGGCGTGATGGAAAACGTGAAGGTGCACGCCTTCGACGTGGCGCGCGGCGGTATCCTGGCCTACTTCCCGGAAGCCAATGTGCTGACCGGCACCCAAGTCGATCCACGCAGCAAGACACCGGCGTTCAAGGCAACGCCGGTGCGGATCCGCTGACTATTTACCCTGGACACCCAGCAGCTGAATACGGAAGATCAGAGTCGAGTTCGGCGGGATGTCGCCGGCGTCGCGCTCGCCATAGGCCTGGCTGGGCGGGGTATACATGATGATCTCGTCGCCGGTCTTGAGCAGAGGAATAACCTCCTGCCACGCCGGGACCAGGCGGCCGAGCGGGAAGGTGGCCGGCGCATTACGGGCATAGGACGAGTCGAAAACTGTGCCGTTCAGAAGCTTGCCTTCGTAATTGATCGTAACGGTGTCGCTGACCAGAGGCTGCGGGCCCGGAGCGGCAGCGCGCGACACGACCTTGTACATTACACCTGAAGGCAGGACGATCATGCCCGGCTCCTTGGCGCGTTCGGCCAGGAATTTTTCGCCTTCGACCAGGTTGGCGGCGGCCATGGAGGCTTGCGACGCCTCGCGTGCGGCCATTTCCTGTTCGATCTTATCCATCGATTCGCCGCAGCCGGTGAGGGCCAGCATCAGCGCGACGGCGGGTAGGAAGAAGCGTTTGAAAGCCATGTTACTGTTGACCGATGCTGAAAAGACGGACGCGGAAGATCAGCGTCGAGTTGGGCGGGATGTCCGGGCTCAGGTCGCGTTCGCCATAGGCTTCGGACGGGGGCGTATAGAGGATGATCTCGTCGCCAACATGCATCTGCGGTATGGCCTGCTGCCATGCCGGCACCAGGCGGCCGAGCGGGAAGGTTGCCGGTTCATTGCGGGCATAGGACGAGTCGAAGACGCTGCCATTGATCAGCTTGCCTTCGTAGTGGAGGGTCACGACGTCCTGGACGGTCGGTTGCGCGCCCGGGGTCTTGGAGCGCGAGATGACGCGGTACATGACGCCCGACGGCAGCTTGACGATGCCCGGCTGCTTTTCGACCTTAGCCAGGAAGTCCTGGCCGATCTTCAGATTGTCTTCGGCGGCCAAATTCCCTGACGTCTGCGCCATGGCGGCGGGTGCGGCCAACGCCAATGAAAGACCTATCACTTTAATCCATGCGGACCGCATAACCTGTGCTCCTGAGGGCTTCTGCAATTTCAAAGGCGTGGGCGGGGCCTTGGGTTTCGACCATGATGTCGAACTCGGCGCCCTTGGCGGGCACGTCGAGAACCAGGCGGTTGTGCGCGACATCGACAATATTGCCCCCCTTGCTGGCGATGGCCGCGGCCATCAGCGACAGCATGCCGGGGCGATCGTCGCCCAGGATGCGATAGGTGACAAGCCGTTTTTCACGTACCAACTCACGTTGCAACACGCTGGCCAGCAGGCGCAGGTCGATATTGCCGCCGCACAGGACAAGACCGGCCTTACGGCCATGGAAGCGTTCGGGGAAGCGCATGATGGCGGCCAGGCCGGCGGCACCCGCGCCTTCGGTGACTGTCTTTTCGATATTGACGAAGGCGGCGACGGCGCGTTCGAAATCGGCTTCGTCGATGATCAGGACGTCATCGACCAAGGCATTGGCGATTGCGAAGGGGATGTCGCCCACGCCCTTGACCGCGATGCCCTCGGCGATGGTCGATCCGCCGGAAGCCAGCTCAAGGCCATTGCGGCGGGCGTGGAAGGACGGGAACATGGCAGCTTCGACGCCAATGATCTCGATCGAGGGTTTGATGGTCTTGGCGGCGATGGCGATGCCGGCGATTAGCCCGCCGCCGCCGATCGGCACGACCAGAGTGTCGAGTTCGGGCGCCTGCTCCAGCATTTCGATGCCGATCGTCCCCTGTCCGATGAGGACGTCGCGGTCGTCGAAGGCGTGGACGTAGACGCCACCGGCCTTTTCGCACAGGGCCGTGGCGTGGGCGGAGGCCTCGTCATAGGTCTGGCCCTCGATGACGATACGTGCGCCAAAGCCTTGCGTCTTCTGCATTTTGACGAAGGGCGTGCCCTTGGGCATGACGATGGTGGCGGGGATGCCGAGGCGCTGGGCATGATAGGCCAGGCCCTGCGCGTGATTGCCGGCTGAGGCCGTGTAGACGCCACGCGCGCGTTCGGCCTCGCTGAGTTGCAACAGTTTATTGAGCGCGCCGCGTTCCTTGAAGGTCGAGGTGTACTGCTGGTTTTCCCCCTTGAGCCAGAGCTGGACGCCTGTTGCGTCAGTCAGCCGCTGCGAGAAGGTGCAGGGGGTGCGGACGACGTGGCCGTCGATGCGGCCGGCGGCCGCCTGGATATCGGCAAGGGTAACGCTCATGAGGGCCTCCTTAACAGAGGTGAGGGGTCTAAAAAAGAATAAGTTATGAGGTGCAGGAGACTGTGCCTCCTGCATATAATTTCTATTGAAACTTATTTTTCGATCTTGTCGCTAACTTTTTCGTATTGACCGAATTTATCGATCCTTTTTCGATTTTTTACGCGATCGCTTGACGGTTTTCCATTAGAAATATCGATATTACGTTTTGAGAGCTGTCTTTATGCCCAATTCCGGAAAAATTTTCGCTTCTCCTGCTTCGCATGGCTTTGTGCGAGTCGCCTGTGTGACGCCAAGGGTGCATATCGCCGATCCGATGGCCAATCTGGCGGAACATCTCGATCTGGCGCGGCGCTCCGAAGCGGCCGGCGCGGACTTGGTGGTGTTCCCGGAGCTTAGCCTGACAGGCTATACGCTCGACGACCTGTTCATGCAGGAACTGGTGATCGATGCGGCGAAAAAAGCGCTCGATGAGTTGATCCGGGAATCGACGCATATCCGGACGGTCATGGTGGTTGGGGTGCCGCTGCGCATTCTCGAAGCCATCTATAATTGTGCCATCGTCATCCATCGCGGCCGAGCCTTGGGCGTGGTGCCGAAATCCTTCCTGCCCAACTACCGCGAATTTTATGAGAAGCGCTGGTTTGCGACGGCATTCGACCTCAAGACCAATTTCGTCACGCTTAATCAGCAGGCGACGGCGGTCGGGGTTGATCTGGTGTTCCAGGCGGCGGGCTTTGAGGCCTTCCGGTTCGGCGTCGAGATCTGCGAAGACATGTGGGCGCCGGTGACGCCGTCGACCCGATTGGCGCTGTCGGGGGCACATATCGTGGTCAACCTGTCGGCCTCGCCCGTGACGGTCGGCAAGTCCCGGACGCGCAAACGTATATGCGCGTCGATCTCCGAGCGCCTGATGTGCGCCTATGCGTTTACGGCGGCAGGGCCGGGCGAGTCGACGACGGACCTGGCCTGGGATGGTCAATCGCTAATCTATGAGATGGGCGACCTGCTGGCCGAAGGCGAGCGCTTTCATTCCGGTACGGTGACCCTGGCCGATGTTGATGTCGAACGCATCGCCTCGGAACGCCTGCGCACCGGGACCTTCAACGATGCGCGCAAGGGCGAGGATGTCGTACCGCGCCCGCTGCTGTTTGCCTGCGAACCGCACGGCCTGACCGACTTTTATCGCAAGGTGCCGCGCTTTCCGTTCGTGCCGGTTGAAGCCGACCGACTGGATGAGGACTGTTACGAGGCCTTCAACATCCAGGTCCACGGCCTTATGCAGCGGCTGGAAAGCACCGGCACGAAGGATGTGGTGATTGGCATTTCGGGCGGGTTGGATTCGACCCATGCGGTGATCGTGGCCTGCAAGGCGTTCGACCGCCTGGGTATCCCGCGCGCCAATATTCATGGCTACACCATGCCGGGTTTCGGCACGACCACGGGGTCCAAGAACGATGCGCTGAAACTTATGAAGGCCCTGGGGATAAGTGCAGAGACGATCGACATCCGGCCTGCGGCCAAACGCATGCTGATGGACATCGGTCACCCGTTCGCGCAGGGCGAAAAGGTCTACGACATCAATTTCGAGAACGTCCAGGCGGGGCTGCGCACCGACTTCCTGTTCCGGCTGGCCGGCGAGAAGAAGGGCTTCGTTGTCGGCACGGGCGACCTGTCCGAACTGGCGCTGGGTTGGTGCACCTACGGCGTCGGCGATCATATGAGCCATTATAATGTCAACTGCGGCGCGCCTAAGACGCTGATCCAACATCTGATCCGCTGGGCGGCGGTCAAGGAGTTCGATCCCAAAACCGGCCGCATTCTTCAATCGGTGCTCGAACGCGAGATTTCGCCCGAGCTGATCCCGGTCGAGGACGGCAAGCTGCAAAAGACTGAGGACAAGGTTGGGCCATACGAACTGCAGGATTTTTCGCTCTACTATATCACCCGCTACGGCCTGCGGCCTTCCAAAGTCGCTTTTCTGGCCTGGCAAGCATGGCGCAACGCGGCGGCGGGCGAGTGGCCGGCAGATTTCCCCGAGGCCAAGCGGCGGGCCTATAGCCTTACCGAGGTCAAGAAGTGGCTGGAGGTGTTTGTATGGCGCTTTTTTGCCACATCGCAGTTCAAACGGTCTGCCGTGCCGAATGGTCCAAAGCTGATTTCCGGCGGCGCGCTGTCGCCGCGTGGCGACTGGCGGATGCCTTCGGATGCCAATGCAAAGCTGTGGCTTGAGGAGCTGCGTATAGGTGTACCGGACGGAGAGTAAAAGTATCGAATATTATGAGTATTTTTACGTGAATATCTTTAAGCACTCGCCTTTAATGGATTGTTAATTTGATAATGTCATGATTTCACAGTGAAAAGGGGCGGCGGCATACCGCGCAATCAGCGTCATACTGGTACAGTATAGGACGGTATTGCGGGGAGTATGACTTTGGTAGCCCCGGCGGTAATACCCGGAACTACCGGTAAAACAACGATATTTTCCGACTCTGCGGCCTAATTGCCCAGGGGGCGGGGAAAACGGGGTCCGCAAGATGAAATCACCTTCATGCAATCGTTTTTACAATTTATGTCTGATTAACCCTTTCGTTTTACTGATGGCCTCAGTTCAGTTGAGTGAGGCTTACACCATGACAAAACGTCATCCGCGTTCCGGGGCCCTGATAGCCGTTTCCGGAGCGCTTTTTTTATCCCTGTCATCTTTGGTCGCAACACCCGCCTTCGCCGACGGCGCGCGGGAAATACAGGTAGCAGGGCGAACCCTGACCTTCCTGGACGGTGGCCCCACGGGCAAGGTGGTCTTCGCCATTGTCTATGATTCCTCAAAGCCTGCTTCTGTTGCTGAGAAAGACCAGATCATGGCCGCGCTCGGTTCCGGCATGGCCGCCGGCGGCGCAACCGTCGTCGGCAAGCCGGTTGATGCCGGCGCCATAGGATCGGCCGGGGATGTAGGCGCCTTCTACATGACGCGCGGCGTCAACTACGCCGCGGCTGGCGCGGCTGCCAAGGCTAAGAAGACCCTGAGCATCAGCTCCGACATGGCCTGCGTCAAGTCCGGCGCCTGCGTCATGGGCGTGGCCGCGACCCCAAAGGTCGAAATCGTCGTCAACTCGGCCGCTGCGGCCGCTATCGGCGCCAAGTTCAAGGCCGCCTTCAAAATGATGATCAAGGAAATTTAAGCGCCCGGCGCTTTGGAGTACATCCACATGCATAAGTTCAAATCCCTCCTGTCGGCGGCGCTCGCCGCCCTGCCGTTCGTCGCCGGCGCCGCCGGTGCCCAGTCCATCGACTATGGCTCGCTGGAAAGCCTGTTCGGCGAAGCCGTCACCACCTCGGCCACCGGGTCGCCGCAGCGTTCGACCGAGGTTCCGGTCGATATGACGATCATTTCGGCCGATGACATCAAGCGCTCGGGCGCCCATGACCTGCCGACCCTCTTGGGCCGCGTCCCGGGCATCGACGTGCTTAACTGGTCGACCTATGGCGCCGATGTCGGCGTGCGCGGCTATAACCAGCCGATGTCGCCGCGCTTGCTGGTGCTGGTCAACGGCCGCCAGGTTTATCTCGACCACTATGGCTATACCGCCTGGTCGACCATCCCCGTCCAGCTGTCGGAAATCCGCCAGATCGAAGTGGTCAAGGGCCCGAACGCCGCGCTTTTCGGCTTCAACGCCGTGTCGGGCGTCGTTAATATCATCACCTATAACCCTAGGTACGACTCGGTCAGCAACGGTTCGGTCTCGGTTGCCTCGCGCAACGGCAAGGAAGCCTCGATCGTCCAGAGCATCCGCCTGTCGCCGAAGTTCGCCGCCCGTGTCTCGGGTGGTATCTCCAAGGCCGACGAATGGGCCGACAGCGTCGGCCTGCCGGCCGTGCAATATCGCGCCGAACCGTCGCGCGCCAATATCAATATCGACGCCGTGGCCTCTCTGACCGAAAAGACCGAGCTACGGTTCGAATCGTCGCTGTCCAACGTCCAGGTCAATGACGCCGTGTCGAACTACGACCCGGCCGCCAGCAAGTACATCACCGGTTCGGTCAAGGCCGACCTGACCTCGGATACCAAGCTGGGCCTGATCACCGCGACGGCCTATCGCAACACCATGCGCAGCACCAGCAATGTCGCCGGTATGGTCTCCCTGCGCAACACCATCTCGGTCGTCAGCGTCCAGGACCTGATCAAGGTCGGCCCGCACACCTTCCGCTTCGGCCTGGAATCACGCAACAACGAAATGGCCACCGCGCCGATGACCGGCGGCGAAGTCAGCTACACCGTCCTCGCCCCCTCGGCCATGTGGAACTGGGCGGTGTCTGACACGGTCTCGACCGCCATCGCCGTCCGTTCGGACAATCTGTCGCTGAAGCGCACGGGCACCTTCCCGGCTGGTTTCCCGCTGGCCAGCAACAGCAACTGGGATCGCGACATCAGCGAACTCAGCTTCAACGCCGGCGCGGTCTGGCGGCTGAGCGACAAGGACACGGTGCGCCTGATGACGGCGCGTGGCGTCCAGGCCCCGACCCTGATCGAACTGGGCGGCTTCCAGCTGGCCGTGCCGCAACCGGGCTTCACGCTGGTCGTCATGGGCAATCCGTTCATCGAACCCAGCATCGTCAAGAACACCGAAGTCTCCTATGACCGCACCTTCGGCAAGGTGAAGGCCGGCATCAAGCTGTTCAGCCAGACGACTGATGGCGTCAAGGGACAGCCGGGCGCCGCCGCTTTGTTCCAGATGCCGACGCTTACGACCTATCCGGCGATCAGCTGGACCAATGTCGCCGCCTCGGAAATGACCGGCTTCGAGCTGTCCGCCTCGGGCACATTCGGTGCGGGCTTTCACTGGAATGGCGACTACACGGCGACCGATATCAAAGACACGGCGGATGCCGGCCAGAATCTCGTGGATCTGCGCGCCAACTTTGCTGACATGACGCCGAAGAGCCGCGGCAACCTGAATATAGGCTGGGCCGGCGGCAAGTGGACGGTTGATGCCTTCGTGCACCACACGGACAAGTTCAAGTCCTTCGCGCCGCTGACCTACGCCCTGACGACCGTTCCGGCGCACACCACGCTGGCGGCCAATGTCAACTACGACCTCGGTCACGCCATGACCCTGTCGCTGAGCGGCAAGAACCTCGGCAATGCCAAGGTCCAGACCGCCGGCCTGAAGGTGCCGTCGACCGTTTACCTCTCGCTCAGCAAGCGTTGGTAAATTTTCTCCTGTCGCCGGAGCCTCAGGGCTCTGGCGACAGGCCTCCATCCGTTATATTTCCGATCGCGAGCACGTAATGACCTCCCCGTCACACAGCCAAAAGCCGAACTGGGCCCGTCCGTCGGACTGGCCGTTCATCTGGAAGTTCCTCGTCCCGTCGCTGGTGGCGATGGCCCTGATCGCCGTCCTGGCCGTTGCCGCGACCCTGGCCCTGCATTCGCAGACCAAACGCATGGACGCCGTCGTCAACGGCGCCATGGAAAACGCCCTGTTCCTGGGTGAGGTCCGCGCCGAGCTGCGTGGCGATGCCCGTGACCTTTATAACGCCCTGGCCGCCCGCGCCGGTGGCGACACGACGACCGGCAGCGCGGCCTACACGGCCAAGATCGCCGAACGCCTGAAAGTGCTGCAGGACAAGGTCAAGGCGCGTGCCGCCAAGGCGACTGACCCTGAGGACAAGAAGGCCTATGACGAATTGTCCAAGGAGATCGAAGGCCAGAAGGGCGCCATCGAATTCGTCTCGTCCATGCTGGAAATCGACCTGAACGCCGCCATTTCCTTCCTCGGGCCCTACGCGGCGTCCGAGCAGAACACCGACGCCATCGTGCAGAAGGTGCTGAAGCGCACCGACGAACGCGCCAAGGCGATGGCCGCCGAAAGCGTCAGGGGCGCGCAGGGCGACACCACGCTGATCATCATCATCGCCGCCATCGCTGCCCTGGGCGCCGGTGCCTTGGGCGTCTTCATCGGCCGTTCGACCTCCAAGTCGATCAACGGCATCGCCGACGCCACGCGCCGCCTGGCTGCCGCCGACATGAGCGTCGATCCGGTCAAGCTCCAGCGGGGCGACGAACTGGGCCAGGTCGTCGAAGCGCTCCAGGTCTTCAAGGACGTGACCGGCCAGAGTCGCGCGCTCAGCGCCGAGCAGGAAGAGGCCGCGCGCGCCCGCCTGGAACGCGCCGCCGAAATGGAGCGCCTTATCGGTGACTTCAATCGCGACTTCGCAGGCCTGATTCGTGGCGTCGAAAAGGCGTCGAGCCACCTCGAACAGTCCGCTGCCATCCTGACCTCGACCTCGTCGGAAAACGCCGGCCGCGCCCATTCGGCGGTCAGTTCGATCTTCTCGGTGCGCGATTCGATGAGCACGGTCGCCGCCGCCTCGGAAGAGCTGGGCGCCACCATCTCGGAAGTCGATCGCCAGGCGGCCGCTTCGGCTGATGTCGCCCGCGATGCCACCGACCGCGCCCAGCAGACCCAGTCCGCCGTCGGCGAGCTGACCCAGGCCGTGGCGCGCATCAACGAGATCGTCGATCTGATTTCGTCGGTCGCCAAGCAGACCAACCTCCTGGCGCTCAACGCCACCATCGAAGCCGCCCGCGCCGGTGATGCCGGTCGGGGCTTCGCGGTGGTCGCGCACGAGGTCAAGAGCCTGGCCGACCAGACGTCGAAGGCGACGGAGGAAATCCGCAACCGGATCGGCGATGTGCGCCGCGCCGCCGACCGCACGACGATCGAAATCGGCAATATCGCCGGCGTCATCACCCAGATGCAGGGCATTTCCGAAAACACGTCGGAATCCGTCCGTCAGCAGGTCCAGGCGACGCGCGAGATCACTCAAAGCCTGTCCACGGCCCTGCAAGGGGCTGGCGAGGCCTCGGCGACGATCGAACAGCTGAACCAGTCGGCGGAAGAGGCCGGCGTCGTGTCGGGCGCGGTGACGGAAGCGTCGCACAGCCTGTCGCAGCAGGCCGACCAGATGAAGGGGGTTGTCGAGACCTTCCTGAAGCGCGCCGCGACGATGTAAGACACGACTATTGCGGACAGAACCAAGCCCTCTCTGTCACCGGCAGGGAGGGCTATTTTGTGCGCGTAACCGTACCGTTGAAGCTGCAGGTCTTGCCGTGATAAGCGTCGCAGTCGCCGGCTTCGACGACCGTCAGGGTGTCGCCTGACTTGCGGATATTGATCGTACAGGTCAGCGCCGGTTCCGGGTGCAGGATCAGTTGCAATTCGTTTTCCGACAAGGGGGTGCTCACCAGCCCACCTTCGACGACGCCGAGATCACCGGCGCAGCCGTCCGTGGCGGCTTCGATCAGCGTCACCTTGTGGGCTGCGTCGATGCGGACGATCAGGTCGCCGGAATATTTGCCCGGCCATGTGTCCTGGACGGGCGGCGGGGCCATGGCGGAGGGTTCCGGCGCTGGGGCCTCCTTCGGTTTCGAACAGGCCGCCAGAAGACAAAGCGACAGAAGGGCTAAACGTTTCATGCGGCGGCCTCTTCCGGTTCGGCTTTCTTGAGATGTTGCGCCAGGAGGCGCGCTTCGGCGGCGCGGCTGGAGCCGGCGCGCCAGACGACGACGATATCGCGATAGGCGTGGTCGGATTTCAATGGCCGCACCGAGATGTCTTCGCTGCGCGCCAGGCCCGCCTCGACCGCCATGGCTGGCAGAAGCGATACGCCAAGGCCCGATCCGACCATCTGAACCAGGGTATTCAACGACGTCGCGGCAAACCCGCCATTCTGTGAGCCCAGGGTTTCAATACCACCGGCGGGATTGTTCCAGGTACAGGCGGCAAGGGCGTGGTCGCGCAGGCAATGGCCGTCCTCGAGCAGGATCAGCTCTTCGTTCTTCAACGCTTCCGGCGCGATACGCTCTTCGTGCGCCAAGGGATGGTTGAGCGGCGTGGCGGCGACGATTTCGTCCTTGCAGATAAAGGCGCAGTCGAGCCCCTGAAGGTCGTAGGGCAGGGCGATGACGGCGGCATCAAGCCCACCGGATTTTAGCGCCGCGATCAGCCGCGCCGTCTGGTCTTCGCGCAGGAAAAGCCGCAGGTCCGGGAAGGCGTCGCGGATCTTCAGCAGCGCCTTGGGCAGCAGAAACGGCGCGACGGTCGGTATGACACCCAGGCGGAATCGCCCCGTCAGGGGGCGGTTGGCGCCGCGCGCCGCTTCGACCAGGTCTTCGGTGCGCGCCAGGATATCCTCGGCGCGCTTCAGCGTTTCTTCACCGACCGCTGTCAAAATGACCTGTCCGCGCGAGCGATCAACCAGCCGCGCGCCCAGCGTCTTTTCCAGTTCGGCTATGCCCGAGGACAGGGCCGGTTGCGACACGAAGGCCTTTTCGGCCGCGGCCATGAAGCTCTTATGCTCGGCAAGCAGCTTTAGGTATTGCAGTTGGCGTAGGGTCGGCAGCATGGCTTGAATATAGGCCGATGCTGCATAAATTCAATTTATCAATCTGGTTAAAGCCATCAATTCCACTTTTTGTCGCGATATATTGGTTTAGGAGTCCGCATGTCGATCGATGCCTTGCAATCACTTATTCCTGCCTATGGCCAGGACCTGTCGCGCAATCTGACCGTTCTGCTTGGTGAGACCTGGCTCAGCCCGCAGCAGAAGTGGGGCACCTTCCTGGCCTCGGCCCACGCGGTCGGCGTGCCGCAAGTCGTGCGCAACATCGAAGCAGCGGCATCGACCGTCCTGTCACCGGACGCGATCACTGCCGCCAGGACGGCTTCGGCGATCATGGCGATGAACAATGTCTATTACCGCGCCCTGCACCTGATGGAGAACCGTGAGTATCAGACGCTGCGCTCGGGCCTGCGCATGAACCTTTTGACCAATCCTGGCGTCGACAAGCTGGACTTCGAGCTGTGGTCGCTGGCCGTGTCGGCGATCAATGGCTGCGCGGTGTGCATGGACAGTCACGAAAAGGTGTTGCGCGATCACGGCATTTCGGATGTCCAGGTCCAGACCGCATTGCGTATAGCGGCAACCGTCAACGCCATATCGGCCGTTATACGTGCCGAAAACGCGCTGATCGCGCTATAAGAAAAATCTATACAAAAATAAAATAAAACAGATTTGCCTTATTGCGCGTCTTAGGCGAATGTCCGCCGCGTCGGATCCGACTCAACTTGCTAAGGAGAAAATTCATGGGCCTCATCAACACCACCATCAAGCCGTTCAAAGCCACGGGCTTCAAGGAAGGCAAGTTTGTCGACGTTTCGGACACGGACCTGAAGGGCAAGTGGTCGATCTTCTTCTTCTACCCGGCCGACTTCACCTTCGTCTGCCCGACCGAGCTGGAAGACCTGGCTGACAATTACGATACCTTCCAGAAGATGGGCGTCGAAATCTACAGCGTCTCGACCGACACGCACTTCTCGCACAAGGCCTGGCACGACACGTCGCCGGCCATCGGCAAGATCAAGTACACCATGCTGGGCGATCCGTCGGGCGTCATTACCAACAACTTCGACGTCATGCGCGAAGGCGTTGGCCTGGCCGATCGCGGCACCTTCCTGGTCGATCCGGACGGCGTCATCCAGTTCTGCGAAGTCACCGCCGAAGGTATCGGCCGTAACGCCGCCGAACTGCTGCGCAAGGTCAAGGCCGCGCAATACGTTGCTTCGCACCCCGGCGAAGTCTGCCCGGCCAAGTGGGAAGAGGGTGAAAAGACCCTGGCCCCGTCGCTCGATCTGGTTGGCAAGATTTAAAGACCTTCTCCTCCCCATCGTGATGGGGAGGGGGACCGCGTAGCGTGGAGGGGTATGACTCCGATGGAAGAATACCCCTCCGTCAGCTTCGCTTACGCTCGCTGCCACCTCCCCACCGCTTCGCGCTAGGGAGGAGAAGTGGTCATTCTCCTTATCCGGGCTTTCGCGGCGTCGCTGCTGCTAAATAAACAAGAGCCCGAATATGGACAATGATTTTCCCCAAAGTTTCAAAGGAGTACAGCCATGCTTGACGCGGGTATGAAGACTCAACTGAAAGCCTATCTCGAAAACCTGCGCATGCCGATCGAACTGGTGGCGTCGGTTGACGACAGCCCTAAGTCGCGCGAACTGGTCGAGCTGCTGAACGATATCGTCGAGGCATCGGACAAGGTGTCGCTCAGGACGGATGGTTCCGATGCGCGCAAGCCGTCCTTTGCTATCGTGCGTCCTGGCACGGACATTTCCGTGACCTTCGCCGGTCTGCCGATGGGCCATGAGTTCACCTCGCTGGTCCTGGCCCTGCTGCAGGTCGGCGGTCATCCGCCGCGCGTCGAAGCCGACGTCATCGAACAGGTCAAGGCGCTGGAGATCGACGGAGAACTGCGGTTCGAAACCTACTTCTCGCTGTCGTGCCAGAACTGCCCGGATGTCGTCCAGGCGCTGAACCTGATGAGCGTGCTCAATCCCAGGATCAAGCACGTTGCCATCGACGGCGCCCTGTTCAAGGACGAGGTCGAGAAGCGTCAGGTCATGGCCGTGCCAACCGTCCTGCTCAATGGCGAGGTTTTCGCGCAGGGCCGTATGGGCGTGGAAGAAATCTTGGCCAAGATCGACACTGGGGCGCAGGCGCGCGAAGCCGCCAAGATCAGCGCCAAGTCGGAGTTCGACGTCCTGATCGTCGGTGGTGGTCCCGCTGGTGCTTCGGCTGCCATCTATGCCGCGCGCAAGGGCATCCGTACAGGTGTTGTCGCTGAACGCTTTGGCGGCCAGGTGCTGGACACGATGGACATCGAGAATTTCATTTCGGTCAAGCACACCGAAGGTCCGAAGCTGGCGACCGCCCTTGAGCAGCACGTCAAGGACTACGAAGTCGACATCATGAACCTGCAAAAGGCCGTGCAACTGATCCCGGCTACGACGCCCGACGGCCTGACCGAGGTCAAGCTGGAAAGCGGCGCTTCGGTCAAGGCACGCACGGTGGTGCTTTCGACCGGCGCCCGCTGGCGCCAGATGGGTGTGCCGGGTGAAGCCGAGTACCGCAACAAAGGCGTGGCCTATTGCCCGCACTGCGACGGCCCGCTGTTCAAGGGCAAGCGCGTGTCGGTCGTTGGCGGCGGCAACTCTGGCGTGGAAGCGGCGATCGACCTGGCCGGCCTGGCGTCTGAAGTCACGTTGCTGGAGTTCGCGGCCGAGCTGCGCGCCGATGCGGTCCTGCAACGCAAGCTCTATAGCCTGCCGAATGTCCGTGTGCTGACAAATGCGCAGACGACCGAAGTTCTGGGCGATGGCAACAAGGTCGTCGGCCTGACCTACAAGGACCGTATCCACGATACGGTGCACACGATCGACCTGGAAGGCATTTTCGTCCAGATCGGCCTGATCCCGAACACCGAGTTCCTGAAGGGCAGCATTGCCTTGTCGAAGCACGGTGAAATCGAGGTCAATGCCAGGGGCGAAACGTCGTTGCCGGGTGTGTTCGCGGCCGGCGACTGCACGACCGTGCCGTACAAGCAGATCGTCATCGCCATGGGCGAAGGCTCGAAAGCGGCGCTATCGGCGTTTGATTATCTGATCCGCGTCACGGCGCCGGTGGATATCGCCGCGGAGTAAGGTTAAGGCAAGGGGCCACCGGCCCCTTGACCCCTTAACACGACAGTGTTTAGTCGCTTATATAACAGATAGCCGGGCACCCTTTAGGGGGCGCCCGGCTATCTGTTATTCAATGGGTTAGACTCTACCGAGTTACGGGGTCCAGACTAGGCGTCCCCGGAGTCTGCGACCCCTGGCCTTAACCTAATCCTCTGGACTGGTGACACTCACCCCACGTCCGCGCAGGCGATCCAGTGCGCCGCCCTTACGCAGCCATGGCGACAGCGGAACGACGGCGACGGTTTTGCCGGGACGGTTGAGCGCGGTATCGATGGCGGAGGCCGTATCGCTGACCGACTGTTCGATCAGAGCCGAACCCTTGCCGGAACCTTCCAGGCAATCCGCCAAGGCTGAGCCGCGATAACTGCCAAGGACGGTGCTCATGTCGCCGGTTGACCAGGCATTGGCCGATGCCGGCAGCTTGTCGAGCACGAAGTCGATATTGTCGAGCGTCCGGCGCATGCAGTTGGTCTGCGCGGCCAGGTTCATGGCGTTGACGTCTTTCAGGACGGCCTTGAGTTTGTAACGGCCGAATGGTTTGACTGAAACGTTCTGGCGGCGGGCCAGGCGTGTTATGGTGTCGGTCGGTTCATCGGCAGTGACGCCGCGCTTTTCCAGCACTTCGCGGCGCAGGCGAGCACCGGCCCAGACGGGTTTGTCGCGCTCGAAGTCCTTCACCGACACTCCGGCGCGCGAGGCCGTAGCCGCATAACGAGCGTAAAGGTCAGGCGGCAGGACCTCCTTCAAAGTGCGCTTTTCGGGAAGGCTCTTGTTCGACATCAGGCTGAGCATATCGCCGGCGCTGGCCTTGGCGGCCTGCGGGATCAGCAGGCCGTTGGCGCCTTTCAGCGCGTTCTCAATACGACGGGTGCGCCAGGCCTGTGTCTTGGGGAAGGTCGGCAGGACGCCGATGACAATGACTTCAGACTGTCCGCGGCGGAGGCGCCACAGGGCCGGGCCCGACGCCTTGGCCGAGATGACGACCTCGCCGCTCCAGACCTCCCGGGCGGCGGCGGGCATGGCGAAGACAAGCGCAAGCGCGGTAATCAGACAACGGAGCATAAGACCAGCATAGGCTGTGTCTGTGACGCCTTTTTTACAGGCGTCGTTCCATGAATACGGACAGCGGATCGGGCTGGTAGTCGCCGAACGGTGGGATATCTTCAAAGCCGAAGCGGCGGTAAAGCCCGAGCGCTTCGGGTTGCGAAATACCGGTTTCCAGCCGCAGGGTGGGCAGGTTCAGCCGCGTCGCTTCGGTAATCAGGGCTTCGAGAATGCGCACGCCCAGTTTGCGGCCGCGTAAGGCCGGATCAACCCACATGCGCTTCAGTTCGCCATAGCCAGTGGCAATACGGATCGCGCCGCAGCCGACGGCCACGCCGGCGCGTTCAACGATCAGGAAGCGGATATCGGGTTGGCAGAAGGTGTCGACGTCCAGCATGTGGTTGCTTTCGGCCGGATAGAGCCCGGCCATATAGGCGTCGCTGGCTTCCAGAAGCGCGATCACGTCGTCGCGCTTCGCATCGCCGAAGGCGAAGCTCAAGTCGTCTGAGCCGTCCATCACGCCGCTTGGCCCTTGCTGACGGCGCCAAAGGTCAGGGGCGCGCCCCAGAAGGCTTCGATCAGGGCCGATTGGCTGCGCGGCTCGCCGGTGGTCAGGAAGATTCGGCCGGCCGAGGTGCCGACATCGTATTCTGGATGGCGCTCGACATATTGCCCCAGCGCCTGGGCGACCGATGGCGGCTGATGGATGATGGGCGTACCCTCAGGCAAAGCTTCGCGGAACAGATCGGCGACCAGCTCATAGTGCGTGCAGCCAAGGATGGCGCGGTCGGGGAAGCGGCCGATGCGCAGCCGCAAACTCTCGACATGGCCCTTGATCTTGGCGGCCAGGGCTTCCCGCGATGCCGCCTGCTCAATCATGTCGGCCAGGCCGGAACAGGCTTCGGTAAAGACGGCGATGTCCTGGCGGCGCTTGTCGATTTCGATTTCGTAGACGCGCGACCGGGCGGTGGCGACGGTGGCGAAGACGCCGACGACATCGAGCTTCTCGATCTTTTCGCCACGGCGCTCAGCTTCGTGTTCCCAAGGCAGGCCAGTGGCGGCTTCGATGGTCGGCACGATGATGCCCAGCACATTGACCGGGCGCTTATAGGTCTTGCGGTATTGCGCCAGCCAGCTCGATTGCAGACGGCGCAGCGCCACGGCCGATGCCGTATTGCACGCCAGGACGACCAGAGACGCGCCGGCGTCGAACAGGGTCTCGCAGCCTTCGCGCGTCATTTCGACGATCGCTTCGCCGGACTTGTCGCCGTACGGGGTGTTGGCCTGGTCGGCAAGATAGATGAAATCGGCCTGTGGCAAGCGGTTGACAAGCGCGTGGTGGATACTCAATCCGCCTACGCCGGAATCGAAAACGCCGATGGCCATTGAAAGTCGTTCCAGAATGAACAATTGTTAATTAGGTGGACGCGAATATGCGCCTAACCTGACCAATTACGCTGTTTGTCCTGTGCCGTAAACGCCGATCCTGTAACGTTTGCGACAAAATCCGGAGTCCCGATGTCCGATCATTCCCTCGACCGCCGCACCGTTATGGGCCTGATGGCCGCGACCGCTTTGACCCCCGCCGCGGCCATATCCGCGGAGGACGGCGCGGCGCTTTTGCTGACTGCGGAATGGCAGGGGCCTTATGGCGGCATCCCGCCGTTCGACAAGGTCGATATCAAGACGTTCGAGGCGTCCTTCGATCAAGCGATCGCCTCCCAACGCCAGGAAATCAACGCCATCACCGCTAATACAGAGCCGGCGACTTTCGACAACACGATCGTGCCCTACGAGCGCTCTGGCAAGGCGCTGGGCCGCGTATCGACCATCTATGGCATCTGGACGGGCGGGCTGAACAATCCGGAACTTCAGGCCATGGGCAAGGTGATCCAGCCCAAGCTTGCGGCATTCTCCGATGAGATCAGCCAGAACCAGAAGCTCTTCAAGCGCATTAAGGCGGTTTACGACAACAAGGCGCAATTCAACCTGACGCCGGAACAGGACCGCCTGCTGTGGCTGAACTATACGGGGTTTGTCCGCGCCGGCGCCGCCTTGTCGGCCAAGGACAAGAAGCGCGTCGCCGCCATCAACCAGGAACTGTCGCTGCTGTTCAAGCAGTTCTCCGACAACCTGCTTCACGACGAAGAGCAGGTCCTGGTCGTGAGCGAAGCCGAACTGGCCGGTGTGCCGGACGGCTTCAAGGCGTCGCTGAAGCGCGCGGACGGCAGCTATGGTATCGCCAATACGCGCTCGGTCATGGAGCCGGTGACGACGTTCGCTACCTCCCGCGCCCTGCGGGAAAAGGTGTGGCGCGCCTTCGTCAACCGCGGCGACAATGGCGATCAGTGGGACAATAACGCGATCATCGGCAAGATCCTGAAGCTGCGTTATGAGCGCGCGCGCTTGCGTGGCTATGAGACCCACGCGCACTGGCGTCTCGAAAACGCCATGGCCAAGACGCCCGAAAACGCCATGGCGCTGATGGAGGCCGTGTGGACCCCGGCCGTGGCGCGCGTCAGGGAAGAGGTGGCCGACATGCAGGCCATCGCCGACAAGGAAGGCGCAAATATCACGATCGAGCCGTGGGACTATCGCTTCTATGCCGAGAAGGTCCGCAAGGCGAAGTACGACCTCGATGAAAACGAGATCAAGCCATACATGCAGCTGGAAAAGCTCAGCGAAGGCATGATGTGGGCGGCCGGCCAGATCTATGGTTTCGAGTTTACGCCGGTGACCGATGTGCCGGTTTTCCATCCGGACGTTCGCGTGTGGAAGGTGACGCGCAACGGCAAGCCGAACGGCCTGTTCTACTTCGACCCCTATGCCCGTCCTGGCAAGCGTTCCGGCGCCTGGATGAACGCCTATCGCAGCCAGCAGCGCATGGACGGCAAGGACATCCTGCCGCTGGTGTCGAACAATTCGAATTTCGTGAAGGCGGCGCCGGGCGAGCCGATCCTGATCTCGTGGGATGACGCGACGACGCTGTTCCACGAATTCGGTCACGCCATCCACGGCCTGTCGTCGAACGTCACCTATCCGACGCTTTCGGGTACGTCCGTGGCGCGCGACTATGTTGAATTCCCGTCACAGCTCAATGAGCACTGGTTGCCGACTAATGAGGTGCTGTCGCGATTTGCCACGCACTACAAGACAGGCGAAGCCATGCCGCAGGCCTTGCTCGACAAGATCAAGAAGGCCGATACGTTCAACCAGGGTTTTGCGACGGTCGAGTATCTGTCGTCGGCCCTGATCGACATGAAGTATCACCTGGCTGGCGGCGCGGATATCGATCCGGATGCGTTCGAGCGCGAGGAGCTGACCAAGCTGGGTATGCCAAAAGAAATCGTCATGCGCCACCGCTCACCGCAGTTCGGGCATGTCTTCTCATCGGACGGTTATTCGGCGGGTTATTACAGCTATCTGTGGTCGGACACGCTGACCGCCGACTGCGCCGAAGCCTTTACCGAGGCGGGCGGTTTCTATGACAAGGCGGTTGCCGATCGCCTGCAGAAACACGTGCTGAGCGTTGGCAATACGATCGATCCGGCGGATGGTTATCGGGCTTTCCGTGGCCGCGATCCGAACCGCGATGCCCTGATGCGCAAGCGGGGTTTCCCGGTAAAGTAACGGGGTGTGGGGCCTGAGGCCCCAAGACTTTTAAGATCAAAAGAAATGTCTGGCCCCAAAAGGCCAGGCATTTCTTTTGATATCAGAAGGTTTTGTGGGGTCACGGACCCCACACCCCGTATCTTTTACGGGATTTCCGCACTATATAGCCCCCATGAACCGTCCGTTTCTTAAGATGAACGGGCTCGGTAACGACTTTATCGTCGTCGATGCCCGCCAGAACGCCTTCGCCCCCGCGCCCGATCAGATCCGGCAGTGGTCCGATCGTGCGTCCGGCGTCGGCTTCGACCAGCTGATCGCCATCGAGGACAGCACAGACGGTGATGCCTTCATGCGTGTCTGGAACGCCGATGGCGGCACTGTCGAAACCTGCGGCAACGCCTTGCGTTGCGTCGCCTGGGTACTGAACCGCGACATGCCGGACAAGATGCTCAAGATCAACACCCTGGGCGGGCTGACCCGGGCGAATATCCTGCGCGCCGACGATAAGACCGGCACGGCCAGTGTCGATATGGGCACACCGCGTCTCGAGTGGCAGGAGATTCCGCTGTCCGAGGAAATGGACACCCTGCGCCTGGAGCTTCAGGTCGGGCCGATTGATGATCCGCTCTATCACACGCCCTGCGCCGTCTCGATGGGCAATCCGCACGTCGTCTTCTTTGTCGATGATATCAATAAGGTCGATGTCGCCGCCACCGGCTCGCTGATCGAAAACCATCCGCTCTTCCCCGAAGGCGTCAATGTCGAGTTCGCGCAAATCCTTGACCGCGGAACCATCCGCATGCGCGTCTGGGAACGCGGCTCTGGCATCACCCAGGCCTGCGGCACAGGCGCCTGTGCCACGCTCGTCGCTGCCGCCCGCCGTGGCCTGACCGAACGCTCGGGCACCGTTATCATGGACGGCGGGCCGCTGCATATCGCCTGGGCCGACAACGACCACGTCATCATGACCGGCCCGGTCGAGCTCGAATTCACGGGTGAGCTGTGAGCGACGACAGCCGGCCTCTATCTAGCGTAGACGTGGTGACCTTTGGTTGTCGCCTGAACTCTTATGAGAGCGAGGTCATCCGCAAGACCGCTGCCGACGACGGCCTGAAAGACGCTATCATCTTCAACACGTGCGCCGTCACCGGCGAAGCCGTGCGCCAGGCACGTCAGGCCATTCGCCGTGCGCGCAAGGAAAACCCCAACCGCAAGCTGATCGTCACCGGCTGCGCGGCGCAAACCGATCCTGGCATGTTCGCCGAAATGACCGAGGTCGATTTCGTCATCGGCAATGCCGACAAGCAGACAAAGGGCGCCTATGCCCTGACGGCCGACAGCGCCCGCGTCGTCGTCAATGACGTCTTTTCGGTCAAGGAAACCGCCGGTCACCTGATCGATGGCCTCAAGGATCGCGCGCGCGCCTTTGTCGAGGTGCAGAATGGCTGCGATCACCGCTGCACCTTCTGCATCATCCCCTATGGCCGTGGCAATTCGCGCTCGGCTGCCGCCGGCGATGTCATCAGCCAGACGCAAAAGCTGGTGACGCAGGGCTATAACGAAATCGTCCTGACCGGTGTCGACCTGACCTCATGGGGCGCCGACCTGCCGGGCACGCCGCAGCTAGGCAACTTGGTGGCGCGTATCCTCAAGCTGGTGCCCGAGCTGAAGCGTCTGCGCCTGTCGTCGATCGACGCCGCCGAAATCGACGACACCCTGCTGCGCGCCTTTGCCGAGGAAGAGCGCCTGGCGCCTTATCTGCACCTGTCGCTGCAACACGGTGACGACCTGATCCTCAAGCGCATGAAGCGCCGCCACCTGCGCGCCGATGCCATAAAGCTGGTCGAAACCGTCCGCGCCATCCGTCCGGACATTTCTTTCGGCGCCGATATGATCGCCGGTTTCCCGACCGAGACCGAAGAGCATTTCGCCAATGCCGTTGCCCTGGTGGACGATTGCGACCTCAGCTTCCTGCACGTTTTTCCGTACAGCCCACGCCCGCAGACCCCGGCGGCCAAGATGCCGCAACTGCCGCGCACCACTATCAAGGAGCGCGCTGAACGCCTGCGCGCCAAGGGGACGGAGGCGCTGACCCGCCATCTCAACCGCCAGACCGGCCGTACACTCAGTTGCGTCGTCGAAAAGCCGGGCTTTGCCCGCGCCGCCGACTTTACCGAGGTCGTTTTTGAAGGACATGCCGTGCCCGGACAATTGGCCGACATCTTCATTACAGGCCACGACGGCAAGCACGCCATTGGAAACTTGGACAAACTGGGCTAAACGCCGATCATGGCTGAAGAAAAGAAAAAAGGCTGGTTCCAGCGCCTGACCGAAGGTCTGTCGAAGACCTCGCAGAACCTGACCGAGCAGGTCACCCAGGTCTTTGTTCAGAAGGAGGCGCTGACTGACGCCGACCTGGAAGAGCTCGAAGACCTTTTGATCGAAAGCGATCTGGGCCCGGCGGTCGCCGCCACGATCGCAGAAAAGATGTCGCAGGCGCGCTTTACCTCCGCCAAGGATTCGACCGCCGTGCGCGCCGTTCTGGCCGACGCCCTGGCCGATGAGCTGGTCGGCCACGAAGGCACCTTCGATCCTTTGTCCGGCCCCAAGCCCTATATTGTCCTGTTCGTCGGTGTGAACGGGTCGGGCAAGACGACGACACTCGGCAAGATCGCTGCCTCGCTGACGCGCAAGGGCGCCAAGGTGCTGATCGTCGCCGGCGACACCTTCCGCGCCGCTGCCGTTGAACAGCTCAAGGTCTGGTCACAGCGCGCCGGCGCCGACTTCATGGGCCGCAAGACCGGCGCCGATGCGGCGGGCCTCGCCTTTGACTCGGTGACCAAAGCCAAGGAAGAAGGCTACGACGTCGTCCTGATCGACACCGCCGGCCGCCTGCAGAACAAGCAGCAACTGATGGATGAGCTGTTGAAGATCGTCCGGGTCATCAAACGCATTGATTCGGATGCCCCGCATGAGACCCTGCTGGTGCTCGACGCCACGGTCGGCCGCAATGCGCTCAGCCAGGAACAGATCTTCGGCCGTCAGGCGTTCGTCTCGGGGCTGGTCATGACTAAGCTGGACGGCACGGCGCGTGGTGGTATCCTGATCCCCATCGCCAAGGCCTCCGACGCCCCGATCAAGCTGATCGGGGTCGGTGAGGATATCGAGGACCTTCACGATTTCAAGGCGCGCGACTTCGCCCGTTCCATGGTCGGACTAGAGCCCGTTGGAGACAGTCAATGACCGATAAGCCGACTGAGGAACAACTGGTCGACGCCACGGACAAGGCGACGGAAAAGCTGATGGAAACGGCGCTGAAGGCCGATCCGGAACTGGCCATTAATCCGGCACAGCCCAAGCAGAACTGGATCAAGACCGGCGTTGACTACGGCCCGCTGATCGCTTTTGGCGCGGGCTTTCTGATCGCCCGGCTGACCAAGCAGGAAGGCTCGATGCCGCTGGTCTACGCCAGCGGCGCCCTGGCCGTGGCATCAGTCATCGCCCTGATCGTCGGCTTTGTTGCCGAAAAGCGTATCGCCTGGATCCCTCTGGCGGCCGCGGCCATCGGCATTCCGTTCGCCATCCTGACGGTGGTTTTTCACGACGGCATCTTCGTCAAGATCAAGATGACCATCGTCAATATCATCATCGCCGGCGTCCTTTTGGGTGGTGTCGCGCTGAAGAAGCAGCCGCTTAAGGCGCTGCTGGGTGAGGCGCTGAAGCTGCGTGATGAGGCCTGGCCCAAGCTGACCGTCTACTATGCGCTCTTCTATCTGGCGATGGCGGCGATCAACGAAGCCGTCTGGCGCACCCAGACCGACGACGTCTGGGTGACGTGGAAGATGGCGTCGATGATCGGCGGACCGGTCGTCTTTTCCATAGCGCTCCTGCCTTTCCTGATGAAAAACATGGTGTCTGCGGAAAGCTCGGTGACGAAATAATCCGTACCCGGATGGAAATGTCGCAAAATTGTTGTATTTGTCTGGCAAAGTGTATGTAGGTTTTGTTTGCGCGATACTTTGCCAAAAACCGCTGCACACTTTTTGGCGTATCGCTTATCGCGTTTGACCCAGCCATGACAGGGCGTCACATGAAGAAGTCAAAACACGCCGATGCGTCGTCTTCCCGCGCATTATTCGAGGATTCACCCTCGCACCTCCTGCACCGCGTTCTGCAAATCGCGCTTGATATCTATAATGCCGAAGCCGGAGAGGGCGCGCTGACCCAGCGTCAGTACGCCGTGCTCAAGGCGCTCGGCGGCACCGAAGGCCTGTCGCAGACCGACCTGGTTCGCCTGACCGGCATCGACCGCTCGACCTTGGCCGACCTGGTCGCGCGCATGCTGACCAAAGGCCTCCTGAAGCGCGAACGCTCGACCACCGACGCCCGCGCCAACCTGGTTCAGATCGATGAAGGTGGTGCCGCCGCCCTGGCCGACATGGAGCCGCGCGTCCTGGCCGCCGACGGCAAGATCCTGGCCCTCCTGTCGCCGCCCAAGCGCGAAAGCTTCGTCAAGTTGCTGCGCAAGATCACCTCGGCGCGCGAGGCCGAACTGAACGGCGAACCGGTCGTCCGCAAGGAAAAGTCCGAAGAGCAGAAGGCCGAGAAGAAGGCGCGCAAGAAGGCGCACAAGAAGGACGATGGCCGCAAGCTGGCCAAGAAGATCAAGAAGCTGCCCATGCCGGCCATGTCCGAAGGCGCCAGCGGTCAGGTCGAAAGCGATCCGGTTACGGCGCCTGTCGCTGTCGCCGAGTAGTTACACCACGATATTCAGGAAAGAGCCCGGCCGGCGCAGTGGCTGGTTGGGGTCCACGCTGGTCGGCGCTGGATTGGAAACCGGCGTGGCGCGGGCGATATCGGCTGCCGTATAGGTGGCCGGCGTGATCTTGGGTTCCGTCACCTGCTGGAAGAAGGCGCGTTGCGCTTGCAGGACGCTGGTAAAGCTGTTTTGTTGCGCAGGCGCCTGCGCCGCCGGGCGAGGTGTCGCTTGCGGCGTGTTGAGCAGTTGGGCGAGGGACGGACGAATCTCTGTGGCCATGGCCGCACACTGCACCAAATCAGGTATTTAAATGGTTAACGGCGATTAAGTGCTTTCCTTCTCCCTGCTTGCGGGGAGAAGGTGGTCCGAAGGACCGGATGAGGGGCAATTACGCGGGTTGCGCGTGCACAACCGCTTGTCGCCCCTCACCCTAACCCTCTCCCCGCAAGCGGGGAGAGGGGACGCAGTGATGGCCCTTGACATAGCCCGCCAAAAAACGAGACCGTCCGACGGTGAAGATTCAAGCCGACAATTTGATAAAGCCACTCGTCAAAACCCTGATCGTTTTTTTGGCGTTTCAGGTCGTGCTTGCCCTTGTCAACGTCGCTCTGCCGCCGGACATGACGCGGGCTAGGGAAGCCTCCGCCGTCGCCCTCGATCGAAATGGCACATGGCTCAGGGCCCTACCTGTCGAAGACGGCCGCTGGCGCATCCGCGCCGACCTCACACGCACTGACCCGGTCTTTGTGCGCAACCTGCTGAGCGTCGAGGACGAACGCTTCTATCTTCATCCCGGCGTCGATGGCGCGGCGATCGTCCGGGCGTTTTTGTCCAACATTCACGCCGGGAATATCGTTTCCGGTGGATCGACCATCACCATGCAGACGGCGCGCCTCTTGTCGCCGCATCCGCGCGACTATGGCAATAAGGCGCTGGAGGCTTTGCGCGCCCTTCAACTGGAGCTGCGTTACTCGAAGCGCGAAATCCTGTCGATCTATCTGTCGCTGGCACCCTATGGCGGTAATCTCGAAGGCGTGCGCGCCGCCTCGCTCAGCTATTTCGGCCATGAGCCGGAAAGCCTGACACTCGGCGAACAGGCCCTGCTGATTTCGCTTCCACAGGCGCCGGAAGCCCGCCGTCCCGATCGCCGGCCGGTGGCGGCGCGCAACGGCCGCGACGATGTCCTGCGCCGCCTGGAACGCGCCAATGCCGCCGGCAGCGCACTGATCGACGAAGCGATCAATGAGCCCCTGCCGTCGCGTCGCTTTGCTTTTCCGGCTGTTGCCTGGCACGCCGCCGGACGGCTGGCGCACGACGCCAAAGGCCTGCAACCGACGGTCCTGACGTCGATCGATGCCGACCTGCAGAAGCGCCTGGAGCTGATGGCGGCGGCAACCGCGCGCCAACAGGGACCGAACAGTTCGGTCGCTATTCTGGTGATCGACATCAGGACGCGCGGCGTACGCGCCAGCGTCGGTTCGGGCGGGCTGGATCGTCCGGGCGGCTGGGTCGACATGACGCGGGCCCTGCGCTCGCCGGGCTCGGCGCTGAAGCCCTTCGTCTATGGCTTCGGTTTCGAAGACGGCGTTATTGCGCCCGACACGCGGCTGATGGATGTGCCGACGCGTTTCGGCGACTATCAGCCGGAGGATTTCGAGCGCGTCTTTCACGGCGAGGTGTCGGTCAAGGAGGCGTTGATCAATTCGCTCAATGTCCCGGCGGTGGCCGTGCTTAACCGCGTCGGGCCGGAAGCCTTCGAAGGTCGGCTGGAAGCGGCGGGCGTCAAGCTGGTGCGGCCGAAGTCACGGCTGAAACAGGCGGGCCTCGCCCTCGCCCTGGGCGGCAACGGCATCCGCTTGGATGACCTGGCGTTGCTCTACGCGGCGCTTGGCGACCATGGCGTCGCCAAGCCGCTGGCCTACACTTTGGCGGAAGAGCGCGGCCGGATACGCGAAGGCGGCAGCCGCCTGATGCGTGCCGAGGCGGCCGACAAGGTCATCGACATCCTGCGCGAAACACCGCCGCCGTCGGGCCGCCTGCCGGGACCATTGATGCGCGCCGGCAATCGTCCGGCCTTCAAGACGGGGACTTCTTATGGCTTCCGCGATGCCCTGGCGGTCGGTATCGCTGGTGGGTATGCGGTGATGGTGTGGACCGGCCGACCCGATGGCGGCGCGCGCGCCGACCAGACCGGTCGCGAAGCCGCGGCGCCCTTGCTGTTCGATGTCTTCGACCAGATCTACGCGCCGTCGCAACTGCCCCGGGCGCTGACGCCCAATGGCGCGCCTCAGGCGCTGAAGGTCCTGAACGCGCAGGACACCAGGGCCTCGATCCTGTTTCCGCCCAAGGGGGCGACCGTCTATGTCGAGCGCGTCGGCGGCGGAAAGGATGGACTGAAACTGGCGCGGCCGCTGAAATTGTCGGCGCACGGACAAAGACCGGTCAATTGGTATGTCGATGGCAAGCCGGTCCTGGAGGACGCCAATGGCGAATTCAGCTGGTCGCCGGCCGCCGAAGGCTTTTACGACGTGACCGTGGTCGATGCGTCGGGACAGAGCGACCGCAGCAAGGTGCGGATCGTCGCGATTGATGGCGCCCGGCCAGAGTAATCAGCGCTTGGTGACGTAGTCCATCACGTCCTGGAACGTCCCGACCCAGATATCCGGATCATTACGCAGATAGTCGACCAGTTCCTGGTGCGCCTGCGCGGATACGGACAGATATTCGCCGCCGACGCCGTGGAACACCAGTATGCTCAGACCGCCGGCTTCCTCGACGCGTTTGACATGGGCTATCAGTTCGGCGCTGTCGGTTGAGCCGGAGGCGGGGATGCTGAGCAGATCGATCGCGGTGGCGTCCGTGATGATGGAAGCGTCCAGATTGCCGCCGTTACGGGCGTATTTCACCAGGCCTGAACGGCGCAGGGCGTCCCGGTAGTCCTGGCCGCCGACAAGCGTCTGGGCGCACGGATAGGCCAGGGTGCGCGGCTTTGGGCCGTCGATGGCGTTCAGCGCGCTGTTCATGATGGCGATTTCGCCGAGAATCCGTGCTTCCGTATAGGTGTCGGTGGCATTCGGCCGGCCCGGCAGGATCGACAGCGGACAGGGATGGGTTTCGGTATGGTTGCCCAGCTCGTGGCCATTGCGGCTGACGGTCCGCCAGCGCAGCAGGTCTGTGGGCGCCTTCATATTCAGAAAGAAGGTGCCTTTCAGGCCCGCCTTGTCGAGCTGCGGGATGGCGTTGTCCAGTTGCGACGTCATGGCGTCGTCATAGGTGAGCACAATGGCGGCTTTTTTGCCGGCCGGCCATTGGATGGGTTCAGCGGCCGCCGGCAAGGCCAGCAGGGCAAGAGCGGAGACGAAGAGGGCAGGCTTAAGCATGATCATTCCACCGTGTGCAGGTCGCGGCCCCTGGTTTCCTTCATGAAGATCAGCGCCACCAGAACGGCCAGGGCGCCGGTGATGACCGGATACCACAGGCCGTAATAGATATTGCCGGCGGCGGCGACCATGGCGAAGCTCAAGGCCGGTTGCAGGCCGCCGAACCACCCGGTGCCGATATTGTAGGGCAGGCTCATGGCGGTATAGCGTACGCGCGTCGGGAACATCTCGACAAGGGCGGACGCCATCGGGCCGTAGAGCGCGGTGGCGGCAAAGGCGAAGACGCACAGGATCGCGAACATGGCCCACAGATTGGCCTTTTTCGGATCGGCTTTTTCCGGATATCCCGCGGCAGTCAGGGCCGCCTTGATCTCTGTCGTCGCCTTGCCGCGCAGGGCTTTGACGCCAGCCTTGTCCAGCCCCGCCCCCGAAGCAATCTCTATGCGCCGGCCGCCGATTTCGGCGACGGCGGTCGATGTACCGGCCGATGCCGCCTGGCTTTCATAGGGGACGCCGATATTGGACACGACGCTCTTGGCCAGGTCGCAGGCGGTCGAAAACTGTGCGGTACCGGTCAGGTCGAATTGAAAGGTGCATTGCGCCGGGTCGGCGATAATGCGCACCGGCGCGGTGCGGTAGGCGGCATCGAGGTCAGGATTGCCGAATTTCAGCAGCGCCTGGAAACCCGGGAAGAAGGTCAGGCAGGCGAGCGCAATACCGAAGATCATCACCGGCTTGCGGCCCCACCTGTCCGAGAGGCGCGCGAACAGGATATAGAGGGGCGCCGACACCAGCGTCATGCCGATGATCAGCGTGTCTTTCTGCTGAGGATCGAGGCGGACCATCTTTTCCAGGAAGACCTGGGTATAGAAGAAGCTGGTGTACCAGACGACGCCCTGGGCCGTCATGAAACCGAAGAGCGCGATCAGCATGCCCTTCAGGTTCGACCACTTCGTAAAGATTTCCGACAGCGGCGATTTGGCGATCTGGCCCTGGTCATGCAGCGCCTTGAAGGCCGGACTTTCCGCGGTCTTGGCGCGAATATAGACGCTGACGATCAGCAGACCGGTCGAAATCAGGAAGGGAATGCGCCAGCCCCAGTCGGCAAAGGCGGGTTCGCCCACGACCTTGCGGGTGGCCAGAATAACGGCCAGGGCCGCGATCAGGCCAAAGGCCGCGCTCGACTGGATCCAGCTTGTGTAGGCGCCGCGCTTGTCGGGCGGTGCGTGCTCGGCGACATAGATAGCCGCGCCACCGTACTCACCGCCCAACGCAAAGCCCTGAACGACACGTAATGCCACAAGGAGAATAGGGGCCACCGGCCCGGCCTGGGCGTAGGTCGGCAGGCAGCCGATCAGTATGGTGGCGATCCCCATGACGAGGATGGTCCAGAGGAAGGTGCCCTTGCGGCCCTTCTTGTCGCCGATATGGCCAAAGACCAGGGCGCCGACCGGGCGGGCAATGAAACCGACGGCAAAGGTCAGGAGCGTCAGTATGGTCCCGAGCGTGCCCGAGACGCCGGCATAGAAGTTCTGGGCGATGATGGTCGTCAGGGCGCCGAAGATGAAGAAGTCGTACCATTCGAACGTCGTGCCGGCTGCCGAAGCCGCCACAATGGTCTTGAGGCCGCCGGTCGCGCCCTTTTGCGTCTCAGCCATGCACTGGCCCCCTGTGTTCTTATGTTCGGGCATTACCCTGTTACGGCATTTGACCCAATGCCGAAGGATTGACAAGACTCTTGATGATGTAAGGAGAAAAAGGCCGCCCTCCGTCCGGGACAATCGACGGACGAAGAGCAGCAGGACAAGCCAGACTGCATTCGCGGGTGGTGAGGGGGGATACAACCCGAATCATGCAATCGTTTTCATCATGACGTGTGTTCGTAAACAAATCAACAATAAGGCGAAGCGGCTTGGCGAATATCGCGCTTTTGGCGTAAGGTGAGGGAAAGCGTTGCGTTAAGTCTGTTTTGCCGCGATAGTCGCGCCGAAGACGGCCGGCAGGTTCGGCATATCGCTTCAGGGGGTTGCCATGAAATTTTCTCAACCGGTCCATGCCCCTGAAGGGCTGAACACCTACGCCAAGGTCAATCGCGTGCGCCCGGTGCACATGCTGATAACGGTCTTCGAGGCGCTGCTGGCGCTCTTGGGCGTTATCGTTCTGGTGCTGCTGGTCCGTTACGGCTCGTTCGAAGCCGCCGGCCGCGCCATTGACGGTGCTGTGGGCTGCGTTCATGGCCACGTGACCAAGCTGTTGGGCGGGAAGGGCGATCCGGCCAAGGATACGCATTCTATCTGACCTTCGGTTAAAGGGCTTGATTGGCCTCCTCTCCCGGTCCATAAGCGGCCCCGATTTTGTGCGGGGTTTTGACATGCTGGACGATCTGATCGAGAACAATCGCCGTTGGGCCCGGGAAAAGACCCAGGTCGATCCTGATTTCTTCAAGCGTCTGGTGCGTCAGCAATCGCCGGAATATTTCTGGATCGGTTGCGCGGACAGCCGTGTGCCGGCCAATGAAATCGTCAATCTCGACCCCGGCGAAATGTTCGTCCATCGCAATGTCGCCAACCTGGCGCCGCCGCAGGACGCCAATTATCTCAGCACGCTGCAATACGCGGTTCACGTCCTGAAGGTGAAGCATGTGTTGGTCGTCGGCCACTATGGTTGCGGCGGCGTGCGCACGGCGATCGAGTCCGAGGATCACGGCCTGATCGATCACTGGCTGACGCCGATCCGCGATGTCGCTCATACGCACAAGCACGAACTGGACGCCTGCCCCAGCCTGTCGGCCAAGGTCGACCGGCTGTGCGAGCTGAACGTGACGGCGCAGGTGCGCAATGTCGCCACCAACCCGATCACGGTGGCGGCATGGCGGGCGGGCCAGTCCCTGACCATCCACGGCTGGGTTTATGAGCTGAGCACCGGGCTTGTGAACGATCTGGGGATCAGCGTCGGCAATGTCGAAGAACGCGAATCGCTTTTCGGTATTTAGGGTCGAGATACCGAAAAGTGTGCAGCGATGTTCGGCCGGTTTGGCCTGTTAAAGACTTATCCACATTTTGGGCGAATTATGCACTTCGCGCCGTTGGCAAGCTGAGGTAGAAGGGCTAATTCCGTCCTGATATTTACACTTCCTAATGGCATTTTAATAAAAATTAACGGCCTCATATACAGGTTTTTTATTTCCTGTCAGAGGTTCGTTAAGACTTAGCCGTCAAACTGAAGCCGCCTTATGGTTAAGGCTTTTGGTTAAGGCTACGCCCTTCATGGTTGCGACTTTAGGTCTTGGTACAGCACAGTTCGGCCGGGATTACGGCATCTCGAACACACGGGGTCGTGTGAGCGAGGAGGAGGTGCGCCAGATCCTGAGCCTGGCCGGCGACTGCAAGATCAAGCATATAGATGCCGCCCATTATGACGGTGATATCGAACGCATCCTGGGCCGCTGCTGGCCGTTTCCATCACCTTTCAAACCGCAGGTCCGGACGCTGCGCCTCGAAAAGGGGCTGGACTGGCTTGAGTCGCGGCTGCGCCGTTCAGTCGATCATATGGGCCTGGTGCGGGTGCACTCGGCCCTGGTCGATTCGGCGGAAGATTTAACGGGGCCTGAGGGTGATGCCCTGTGGGAGCGTCTGGAGAAACTCAAGGCCGAGGGGCTGATCAGCAAGATCGGGATTTCCGCGACCTATAAGGACCAGCCGTTGCTGCTGGCCCGCCGGTTCAAACCGGATGTTGTCCAGGTGCCGTGCTCGATCCTGGACCAGCGCCTGGTGCACAATGGCGATATCGCCGCAATGGCCGAGATGGGTATCGAGGTCCAGATCCGCTCCGTCTTCCTGCAGGGCCTGCTGTTCCTGCCGCGCGAGTCGCTGCCGGGCAACCTGGTGGCCATCGGGCCGCATCTGTCGAAAGTCCGCCGCATCATGATGGAGCAGGGGGCCGATCCGTTGCACGCGGCCTTAAGTTTCGCGCTGAACCTGAGCGGGGTGTCGACCGTCGTGGTCGGCGTGACCTCGGCCGCGGAGCTGCGCGCGATTGTCGCGGCGTCGGAACGCAAGGCGCCGAAGCTGAACTGGGATGCGATGGCGCTGAATGACGATATCGCGCTGGATCCGGCGCAGTGGTACGCCGATCTGGGGGATGTCAGCCGCCGGTTGATCCGGGTGGCTTAAAGGTTTTGCAGGGGTCCCAGGAAACGTTCTTTGACCCCTGCACCCCGATACTCGGTAGCGATTACTTATCTCAACAACAAATAGCCGGGTCCCTTAAAGGTCCGGCTATTTGTTATTGAAATGACTAAACACCGTCGCGTATCGAGGTGCAGGAGGCCATGCCTCCTGCAAACCTTAATCACCTGGACCACCGATGCCTGAACTTCCCGAAGTCGAAACCGTCCGACGGGGGCTGGAGCCCTATCTCAGCGGCGCCAGGCTGTCCGACACCCGGCTGAACCGCGCCAATCTGCGGTACCCATTTCCGGACCACTTCGCCGACAGGCTCAATGGTGCAACCGTAATGCGGCTCGAACGGCGCGCCAAGTACCTGCTGGCCTATATGGATACCCAGGAGGTGTGGGTGACGCATCTCGGCATGACCGGCCGGTTCCAGATCGATGACAGCGACGAAGGGCTCGGCGCCTACTATCACCAGGTCGCGCCGGCCGAAAAACATCTGCACTTCCAGACCGTCGCCACGCAAGCGGACGGAAGCAAGGCGCGCATCGACTTTTACGACCCGCGCCGTTTCGGCTTCATGCTGCTGATGAGCCCGGCCGAGCTGTATGAGAGCAAATGGTATGCCGGCCTCGGCGTCGAGCCTTTGTCGGACGATCTCAACGGTGATTACCTGCTGTCGAAAGCCCAGGGGCGCGCGCTCAATCTCAAGGCGCTGCTGATGGCGCAGGCGGGCATTGTCGGCCTCGGCAACATCTATGTCTGTGAAGCGCTGTGGCGGGCCCGGCTCAGCCCCGACCGCAAGGCTGCTGATCTCAAGCCAAAAGAAGCCGAGGCCCTCACCGACGCCATCAAGACGGTGCTCAGCGATGCGATTGCTTCGGGTGGCTCATCGATCAGTGACTTCGCCGCGGCATCCGGCGAACTTGGCTACTTCCAGCATCGCTTCTGTGTGTACGACCGCAAGGGCAAGCCATGCCCGCGCGACGACGGCGGCACAATCACACGCAAGGTGCATCAAGGACGATCGACTTTTTATTGCCCTACCTGTCAAATATGATGGAAACGAAAAATGCTGTGTTAACAAAGGATTAACCACTAATTTGATAACCGCGTTTTTTGGGCCTATACTGTTCGGGAAAGCTCTGGGACAGGGCAGCGGGGATCGTGAATGACTAATCGCACGGTACTGGTGACAGGGGCTGACGGTTTTATCGCTCGTCAGTTGATCGTTAATCTGCTTGGCAAGGGCTACGGTGTCCGTGGAACCCTGCGCGATATAGACCGCGCGGCCGCCCTGAAAACGACCCTGGCGTCCTACGCGCCGGTAAAGACCCTGTCATTTGTCGCGGCCGATCCTATGTCGTCGGCGGGATGGGCGGATGCCGTGCGCGGCGTCGACGCCGTCTTCTACCTGGCCACCTCGGACGACATCCCCGACAGGCTCAATCCGGTGCGGCCGGCGCTGGAAAGCGTCCTGCGCGTGCTCAAGGCGGCGCGTGATGCCGGCGTGACGCGCGTCATCGTCACCTCATCGGTCGCCGCGGTCGTCTATGGCCATGGCTCCAAGACGCGGATCGACCCGTTCAGTGAGAGCGACTGGTCTAACCTGCACAACGGCCACGTCTCCACCCACCACGAAGCCATGACGCGCGCCGAGCTGGCGGTGTGGGACTTCGCCATGGACTATCCCGAGATGGAGATCACCACCATCAATCCGGGCGAGGTCTTCGGGCCTCTGCTGGGCGAGGATGTCGCCTTTACTTCCAATATCGTGCGTGACCTGCTGACGGGGGAATATAGCGGCCTGCCGCGCGTCGGCTTCGAAGGCGTGGACGTCCGTGATGTCGCCGAACTGCATGAGCGGGCGCTGACCAACGATCTCAGCATCGGCAACCGTTACCTGTGCACCGCCGGCTTCCTGTGGCTGCGTGACGTGGCCGAAGTCCTGCGCGGCGAGTTCAGCGATCATGCCGACAAGGTGCCGACGCGCGACCTGTCCGATATCGCCGTGCGCGTAGGGGCCTTGTTCGACCGTAAGGCGTCTCGCACCGCGACCGAACTGGGGCTCTATACGCCGTGTTCGACGGCCAAGGCGTGCAGTGACCTGGGCTGGCAGCCCCAGCCGGCCCTGGACGCCGTACGGGCGACGGCGCACAGCCTGATCGCCGCAAACCTGGTCTGACCTCTTATTTTTCAAGCCCTGTGCATAAAATTTGCACTTGGCTTGCGAAAAGCGCAGTCCGGGCGTTGACCGGGGGAAGTCTATCAGTTATATCCCGCCGCCTTGAATTTAGCGCTCTGCCTGATGGGCATGGGCCTTTTGTAACAATCTTCTCGTCCAGTCAGGTGATGAATGGCCAATAATCCCGGCGCCCGCAAGGCAATCCGCAAGATCGCTCGCCGTACCGAAGTCAACAAGGCGCGCCGCTCGCGCGTCCGTACCTTCCTGCGCAAGTTTGAAGAAGCGATCGCTGCCGGTGATGCCACGGTCGCCAAGTCGGCCTTTGTCGAGGCGCAGTCCGAACTGATGCGCGCCGTCTCCAAGGGCGTGGTGCACAAGAATACCGGTTCGCGCAAGGTCTCGCGCCTGGCCGCTCAGCTGAAAAAGCTCGCGACCGCCTAATCTCCTAAATTCAGCACAAAAGGGCTGGTCGCTCCCGGCCCTTTTTTGTTTGCCTGACGCCGGCAAGACCGGAGGCAATGCCGTATCGCATTGCCTTTTTTTTGCCTGAATTGCACTTTTGTGACAGTTTGTCTGACAAGTAAGTTTCCAATAAGCTGTTATTTTCTTTGAATAAATAGCTTGTAAGTGACTTATGGTCGTTCACGAAATGGTTAATGAAACGCTAATTTTTAACTATTTCTCTTTGCCTGCGAAGAGGTTGTGAGAGTCAACTAATTTATCAGCGCCGAGACGAAAATAACGGGATTGACGCTGGCTTCAAGGTAGCTAATTTGGCGATATTGCCTCACCGGGTTT
This sequence comes from Asticcacaulis solisilvae, assembly GCF_017875235.1. Lineage (GTDB taxonomy): Bacteria > Pseudomonadota > Alphaproteobacteria > Caulobacterales > Caulobacteraceae > Asticcacaulis > Asticcacaulis solisilvae_A. Next base: position 86,980 of record NZ_JAGGMI010000007.1, read on the forward strand.
CATCACAATACGGATGAATTCGGGAGGCGCCCGCAACTTGCGCGCGCCGGGGGGCTCCAGCCGTTTTTTTGGATGGATCGGCCGGTCTGGCCACTTCGTCCTGAGGCCGCCGCTTCTGGGGTTTCTTGACCTCATAAGCGTCTGGAAGGCTGTTACATCGTGCATGGGTTCGCCCCACGCGCGAAGAAAAGGGGATTTCGCACTCAGGACTAGCGGCCTGGGGAGTATCTGTAAGAGTTTGGTCTTTGTGTAAACGGCACAGAAGTGCCGGTGTACGAAGGCAGGATGCCGATCCTTTGTTGGGATGCGCATCCAGAGCTTGCGCCCAACACCTGGGCTAGGGTTTGCGCGGGGGCTTTATTTGCGGCTGACGTCAGGAGAACTCCTGTCCGTCAGGGAGGTCTGGGTATGTGTCGAGTACAGGGTATAGGGCAAATGGTTGGGGCGATAAAAAAATGCCAAGCATGACAAGCTGGTCGCCGATCCTACCTGAGACGGTATGGTCTAAAGTGGCGCCCGTTCTTCGCCGCGAGTTGGGCGAAGGCGCTTATAACTCCTATGTCGCACCGTCGAGTGTGCGGCCGGGCCTTTACGGCGATCCGGTTCTGGTGACGCCGACGGCCTATGCGCGCGACTGGATTTCGCGCAATGCCATTCGCCGGGCGCAGGAGCTGTGGTCGCAACACGACCCGGATTCGCGGATTCTCGATGTCAAATCGCGCGTCGAATACGAAGACCAGGCCCGCACGACCGGCCAGCCTGTGCCGGCGGCAACCGCTCAGGTCGTCAGTGCGCCGATCCAGATGCCCGCTGTCGTTCAGGACATCCGTCCGGCCGTGCCGACACCGGTATCGCGCATCAATGGCCTGCAGGACCGCCTGACCTTCGAAAGCTTCGTCTCGGGCCGCGGCAACGAATTTGCCTACACCATGTCGCGTCAGGTGGCGTCGTGGGCCGACGGGCACTTCAATCCGGTGTTTTTTCACGGCCCCTATGGCTACGGCAAGACCCACCTGCTGAACGCCATCGGCTGGGAAGCGCATGCGCGCCGACCCGACGCCCGTATCGTCTATCTGACGGCTGAAAAGTTCACCTCGACCTTCGTCAAGGCCTTGATGGACAAGTCGACGGCGGCGTTCAAGGATGAAATCCGTGGCGCTGACCTGCTGCTGGTGGACGATGTCCACTTCATCGGCGGCAAGACGTCGTCGCAGGAAGAGCTGTTCCATACCCTGACCTCGCTGATCGAAAACAATCGCCGCGTGGTCTTCACTGCCGACCGTCCGCCATCGCAGCTGACCGAGATTGAGGCGCGCCTGCGTTCGCACCTGTCGTCGGGCCTGGTCTGTGCGCTGGACGTGGCCGATCAGTCGCTGCGTATCGGCATTATCGAGCGCAAGCTGGCGCAACTGGTCCAGAGGGGTCAGGCGTCGGGGCAGAATCCGCGGGGGGATGTAATGCAATTTCTGGCCGAGCGTGTGCCGGGGTCGATCCGCGAGCTTGAAGGCGCGGTGAATACCCTGGTGGCGTCCGCCGGCCCTCGTCTTGGGAGTTTGACTTTGGAAGAAGCCATGGCTTTGCTGCAACCGAACCTGAAAGTATCGGTGGAGCGGCGCGTAACCGTCGATGAAATCCAGAAGCTGACCGCCGATCATTTCGGCCTGAAGCAGGCGGACCTTCTGTCGGAGCGCCGGACCCGCAGCGTGGCGCGTCCGCGTCAGGTGGCCATGTGGCTGTGCAAGCAGCATACGACACGGTCCTATCCGGACATCGGCCGCCGGTTCGGTGGCCGTGACCACACGACGGTTCTGCATGCCGTGAAGAAGGTCGAGGAACTACTGACGTCGGATGACCAGATCGCGCGCGATGTTGAGGCGCTGACGAGGAAATTGCGGAGTAACTAATGGGGTTTGGGGCCAAGTAACGTTTCTTGGGGCCCCAAGCCTTTCCCTATCTTTTTCCGCCCCTTGCCCCGAAGGGGCAGGGGCGAAAAAAGATAAGACAATGTTTGTGGGGTCACGGACCCCACACCCCATTTGATATTCGCGCAAAATCCTCTAATGTCCGCCCCCCGACGGCAGAATACCCTCGGGCGAATCGAGCAAAACAGGACTCCGTAGAGATGCAATTCACGATCGAACGTGGCGCGCTTCTGAAAGCGCTGGGCCATGTCCAAAGCGTCGTCGAACGCCGCAACACCATCCCCATACTGTCGAACGTCCTGTTGTCGGCCGAACCGGGCACCGTGTCCTTTTCAGCGACCGACCTTGACATGGAAATCGTCGATACGGCCGATGCCACCGTCCAGGTGCCGGGCCAGATCACCGCGCCCGCCCACACCCTCTACGAAATCGTCCGCAAACTGCCCGAAGGCGCCGACGTCGAACTGCGCTATGCCGCCGGTGACGATCCCCGCCTGGCCGTTTCCGCCGGCCGTTCGCGCTTTGCCCTGCCGGTCCTGCCGGCCGGCGATTTCCCGATCATGTCGAGCGACCACGAAGGCGTCACCTACCAGATCCTGCGTGATGACCTGAAGCGCCTGATCGACAAGACGCGCTTCGCCGTCTCGACCGAAGAAACCCGCTATTATCTCAACGGCATGTACCTGCACACCCTGGCCGAGGAAGGCTCCAGCTACCTGCGCGCCGTGGCGACCGATGGTCACCGCCTGGCCCTGGCCGAAATGCCCGCGCCCGAAGGCGCCATGGGCGGCGCCGGCATCATCGTCCCGCGGAAAACGGTCGATCAGGCGCGCCGCCTGCTCGATGATGGCACCGGCTATGTCGACCTGACCGTCAGTCCGGCCAAGATCCGCTTCCAGTTCGGCAATGCCTCGCTGACGTCAAAGATCATCGATGGCTCCTTCCCGGACTATGGCCGCGTCATTCCGCGCGGCAATGACAAGGTCATGCTGGTCGATACCGGCGTGCTGGCCAAGGCCGTGGACCGCGTCTCGACCATCTCGGCGGAAAAGTCGCGTTCAGTGAAGATGGCGATCGAAAGTGGCCGCCTGACCCTCAGCGTGCGCAATATCGAAGCCGGTCAGGCCGTCGAAGAAGCCGAGATCGACTATGACAACGAGTCGCTCGATATCGGCTTTAACGCCCGCTATATCCTGGACGTCATGGGGCAGATCGGCGGTGATACGGTCGAACTGCGCTTCTCGGATGCCTCGTCGCCGACCCTGGTGCTCGACCCGGCGGACAATGGCGTCCAGTACGTGCTGATGCCGCTGCGCGTCTAAAAAGATATCAGATGGCAGGCTTAAGCTCTTTTCGCCCTCCCCATTTATGGGGAGGGGGGACCGTCGCTTGCGACGGTGGGCGGGGCTTTCTTCATATTCAATGCGCTCTGAGTCTGGCTATTTCTTCCATTAGGCCCCGCCCACCATTCTTCGGATGGTCCCTCCTCCCCATGAATGGGGAGGGCGAAGACGTTACTGCTTCTAGGCAACGCGTTCTGAAATTGGGCGAAGGAAGACCAATTCGTGTCTAGCGCCCTCCAGTCCCTGTCCCTGACCGAGTTCCGCTCCTATGAACGGCTCGACTTCGCCGTCGATGGCCGCAGCGTCTACCTCTATGGACAAAACGGCGCCGGCAAGACCAACCTGCTCGAAGCCATCAGCGTCCTCAATCCCGGCAAGGGCCTGCGTGGCGCGGGCTTCAGCGATCTCGGCCGCCGTCTCCCCCACGAAGCGCATGGCCGCGCCTGGGGTGTTGCCGCGAAGTTCGGCGAGGGCGAGGACGAAACCCATCTCGGCACCGGCTCCGACCCGCGCGATCTGAACAAGCGAGTGGTCAGGCTCGACGGCCAGAACGTCACCGCCGCGCGCCTCCTTGAGCACGTCCGGCTGATCTGGCTGACTCCGGCGCAGGACCGCCTGTTCATCGAATCGCGCTCCGAACGCCTGCGTTTTTTCGACCGCCTGACCTTTGCCGCGGAACACCGCCATGCCGCTGTCGTCACCGCCTACGAGAAGGCTCTACGCGAACGCCTGAAGCTCCTGACCGATGGCCCCGCCGACGACGCCTGGCTGTCCCTGCTGGAACAGAAGCTGGCCGAAACCGGCACGCAGATGATCGAAGCGCGCCGTCGCGCCACCATCGCGCTCCAGGCCGAGATCGAACAGCACCAGGGGCCGTTCCCCAAGGCCGATCTCCTTCTCGCCGGTGATATTGAAGATCCCGACCTCAATACCTATATTATCAATGGCTTCCGGCAATCGCGCAGCCGCGATAGCGCGGCCGGCCGGTCGCTGTTCGGGCCACACCGCATGGACTTTTCGGTCATCCACCGGGACAAGAACCGTCCCGCCGCCGAAGGGTCCACGGGAGAGCAAAAGGCGCTCCTGCTCAATATCATCCTGGCGCAGGGCGCGCGTCTGGCGAAGGACAAAACCTCGGCAAGACCGATATTGCTGCTGGACGAAGTGGCGGCGCATCTCGACCCTGCGCGCCGGCACGCTCTGTTTGACGAGACCCATGCTTTGGGCCTACAAACCTTCTTTACAGGGACCGATTTGGGCCTGTTCGACGGCCTTTCGAACCGCGCGCTGGGTGTGCGCGTAGAAGGCGGTCAATTTGTTGATTTTACTGAGTAAATGGACCCGCGAATGAGCGATGAAAATTCCGAAGACCACCCCGAGATCGTAACCAACGCGTATGGTGCTGATTCGATCAAGGTTCTGAAAGGTCTGGACGCCGTTCGCAAGCGCCCTGGCATGTATATCGGCGACACTGATGACGGCTCGGGCCTGCACCACATGGTCTACGAAGTCGTCGATAACGCTATCGATGAAGCCCTAGCCGGCCACGCCACGCGCGTCGGCGTCATCCTGAATGCCGACGGTTCGTGCTCAGTGTCGGATGATGGCCGCGGCATGCCGGTCGACATCCACGCTGGTGAAGGCGTGTCGGCCGCGGAAGTCATCATGACCCAGCTCCACGCCGGCGGTAAGTTCGACCAGAACAGCTACAAGGTCTCAGGCGGCCTGCACGGCGTCGGCGTTTCGGTCGTTAACGCCCTGTCCGACTATGTCGAACTGAAGATCTATCGCAACGGCAAGTGCCACGAGGCTCGCTTCGAGCTGGGTGAGACGGTCACGCCAGTACACATCACCGGCGATGCGCCCATCCGTGACGAAGGTCCCAAAGCCGGCGAGGTGCTGACCGGCACGACCGTGACTTTCATGCCGTCGCTGAAGACCGGCCCCGACCAGGGTACATTCAGCTTCATCGACTTCGACCGCAAGACACTGGAACACCGCCTGCGTGAGCTGGCCTTCCTCAATTCCGGCGTCCATATCCGCTTTGCTGACTTCCGCGAGGCCGAGCCCTACGAAATCATCCTGCACTACGACGGCGGCGTGGTCGAATTCGTCAAGCACCTCGACAAGGCCAAGACTTCGGTCATGAAGGCGCCTGTGTCGGTGCGCGGCGTGCGCGACAAGATCGAGGTCGACCTGGCCCTGCAGTGGAACGACAGCTACCACGAGACCATGTTGTGCTTCACCAACAACATCCCGCAACGCGACGGCGGCACGCACCTGGCGGCCTTCCGCGGTGCGCTGACGCGGGTGATGTCGCAGTACATGGAGTCCTCGGGCGCCGCCAAGCGCGAGAAGGTTTCGGTCTCGGGCGAAGACGCGCGCGAAGGCTTGACCTGCGTCCTGTCGGTTAAGGTGCCCGACCCGAAGTTCTCGTCGCAGACCAAGGACAAGCTGGTCTCCTCCGAAGTCCGCCCGGCCGTCGAAGGCCTGGTCTACGACAAGCTGGCCCAGTGGTTTGAGGAAAATCCGGCCGAAGCCAAGACGATCGTCTCCAAGATTGTCGAAGCCGCCGCCGCCCGCGAAGCCGCCCGCAAGGCGCGCGAACTGACGCGGCGCAAGTCGGCGCTCGATATCTCCTCGCTGCCGGGCAAGCTGGCAGACTGCCAGGAACGCGACCCGGCCAAGTCCGAAATCTTCATCGTCGAGGGTGACTCGGCCGGCGGCTCGGCCAAGCAGGCGCGTAACCGCGAAAACCAGGCCATCCTGCCGCTGCGCGGCAAGGTGCTGAACGTCGAACGCGCCCGCTTCGACAAGATGCTGTCGTCGGAACAGATTGGCACGCTGATCACGGCGCTGGGCGCCGGTATCGGCCGCGACGACTTCAACATCGAGAAGCTGCGCTACCACAAGATCATCATCATGACCGACGCCGACGTCGACGGCGCGCATATTCGCACCCTGCTCCTGACCTTCTTCTACCGTCAGATGCCGGAGATCATCGACAAGGGCTACCTCTACATCGCCCAGCCGCCGCTCTACAAGGTCGCCAAGGGCAAGTCGTCGCGCTATCTCAAGGACGACAGCGAACTCGACGCCTACCTCATCGAGGAAGGCATCAGCGACGCGGTGCTGGAACTGCGCACCGGTGAGCGCATTGTCGGCAACGACCTCGACGCCCAGGTCCGCGCCGCCAAGTCCTTTAAGTCGAGCGTCGACCGCCTGTCGACCCGCGCGCCGGCCTTCGCCATCGAACAGGCGGCGTTGGGCGGCCTGTTCGGCACACATCCGGACCTGGAAAAGGTCGCGGCATCGCTCACCCGCCTCAACCAGGAAGGCGATGGCCCGTGGAGCGTCGAAGCCGGCGTCGGCGGTGGCTATGTCTTTGAGCGCATCCGTCGCGGCGTGACCGAAAAGATCGTCCTCGACGAAGCCATGATGCATTCGCTCGACGCGCGCCGCCTGTCGGAACGCGCCGATGCCCTGGGTGACGTCTATGCCCAGGTGGCCTTCTTCACGCGCAAGGACAAGTCGACCGACATCCGTGGACCGCTCGACCTGGTCGCGGCGGTGCTCGACGCCGGCCGCAAGGGCCTGACCATCCAGCGCTACAAAGGCCTGGGCGAAATGAACGCCGAGCAGCTGTGGGAAACCACGCTCGATAAGGACGTGCGCACGCTCCTGCAGGTCAAGGTCAACCACGCCGACGAAGCCGACGACATGTTCTCGAAGCTGATGGGCGACCTGGTCGAACCGCGCCGCGAATTCATCCAGGACAATGCGCTCGACGCCGAGGTCGATGCCTAGCCAGGGTCTCGGACCCTGGACCCATAAGTTTTGTTCTTTCACCCCGTCAGGCATCTGGCGGGGTGTTTGCTTTGTGGGCGCGACTCATGATGGTGTGACGCTATGACAATCGACCTTCTTGCCCGTTATGCGTCGCGCTTTGCCGATGAGCGCGATACCGTCCTGCGCAGTCGGGAGGTACTTGGAAACGTGCCGGATATGCTGGCGCGATCGAGCTTTCCGGCCCATGTGACGGCGTCGGTGCTGATCGTCCAGGGCGATGCATTGCTGACCATCTGGCATCCGTTTCTGAAGGCATGGATACAGCCCGGCGGCCACGTCGATCCCGGCGAAACGGTTGTCGAGGCCGCCCTGCGTGAGGCGCGCGAAGAAACCGGTCTCGACTGCGAGCTGATCGAAGACGAGCCTTTCGATATCGACTGCCTGCTGGTGCCGGCCAATGCCAAGAAGGGTGAGCCCGAGCACTGGCATATCGATTTCCGCTACCTGATGCGGCCGGTGGCTGAAGTCGGCGAGCCGGAACTGCCGACCGCCTGTATTCCATTCCGCCATCTTGGCGATATGTCGCCGTCCCTGGCGCGGTTGGCCATCAAGATGGAAAAGCACCTGAAGGTGAATCGGTCACTCGCCTTTGACGCGATAAATTCATAGGCCTGTCATTGCCCGCGTGTTACCTTCCGGGTGTCGCGGGAGGCTGACATGATCTACTATTCCGGCATCAAGACAATCAACGATCCGGCCGAACGGGCTCGGACCATCAAGGGCATCAAGAGCTTACGCAAAGCGCTGAACGCCGAGATTCCGGCGCGCAGCATGAGCGACTCTCTGCTGATGGCGACGTGGAACATCCGCGAATTCGACTCCGGCAAATACGGCTTCCGCGAAGAGGAATGCTACTACTATATCGCTGAGATCCTCAGCCGGTTCGACATCATCGCCGTCCAGGAACTGCGCGAGGGCCTCTATCCGCTGCAACACCTGAAGACGCTGTTGGGCAGCTGGTGGGACTACATCGTCACGGACGTGACGCTGGGCACATCCGGCAATTCCGAGCGCATGGCCTATCTGTTCGACAAGCGCAAGGTGAACTGCACCGGGCTGGCGGCCGAATTCGTCCTGCCGAACCAGAAGGGCGTCGATGTTCCGCCGGTGCAACTGGCGCGCTCGCCCTATATTGCCGGTTTCCACGCCGGCTGGGCGTATTTTACGCTCGTCACCGTCCACATCTATTACGGTGACAGCGTCAAGGACGATCCACGCCGCGTCCAGGAAATCACTGATCTCGCGGCGACGCTCGCCAAATACGCCCCGCGCTTTTCCGGCGCCCCGCAATATCGGCCCGGCGAAGACCCCGTTGGCAGCGACCTGATCATCCTTGGCGATTTCAATATCTTCAATCGCAAGGACGTGACCATGGAGGCGATCACCAAGGCCGGATTCGAAGTGCCGGAAGCCTTGCAGGCCATCCCGGGGAGCAATGTCGACAAGTCGAAGCACTACGACCAGATCGCCTATCTCGACAAGCTCAAGCGCCTGAAGCCGACCGGCCGCGCCGGCGTGTTCGACTTTTATGAGCACGTCTACCGGCTCGAGGACGAGACCGATTATGCCGAAGCGCGCAAGACCAAGCCCGGCCGCAGCTTCAAGGATTGGCGCACCTACCGCATGAGCGACCACCTGCCAATGTGGATCGAATTCGGCATCGACGACAGCGACGCCTATATCGATACGCTGATCTAGAAGCTGACGTCGATCGTGGTGCGGCGGTTCTTGGCGTTGGCGACGCCGTCGCGGGTCTTTACGGCCAGGTCCTTCTCGCCCTTCCAGCGGACGGTGATGGCGGACGAGGGTATGCCTTCCGCCTTGAGGCCCCCGGCCACGACATTGGCGCGTTTGCGCGACAGGGCCATGTTGTAGGCGGCCGAGCCTGAGGTATCGGCATGTCCGGTAACCGTCAGCTTGGGCGCCGGCGCCGACTTTGCGTACTGCGCGGCGGTGGTGATGACCGACTGCGCGGCGGCGTTGAGGCGCAGGCTGTTGAGCGGGAAATAGACCGTGTACTGACTGGGCGCCGGAATCGCCATCACCGGCGGTTGCGCGTCGGACGCGGCGGAGTTTGTCGGTGCGGCGGGTCCGGCCGGCGCAGGCAGGGCGGCGACTGCGACGGGCGCGGACGGAACCGGCGCCGGGCTGGAGGCCTGCGCCACCGGGGCAGGGTTGACCGACAAGGCATTGGGCACGCCGGCATTGGCTTGGCTGAGGGGCGCAGCTGGCGCCGAGGCCACGGACGACGGGCGTGACTTGACTGGCGCGCCGAAGCTCCAGCGCAGGCCGACGCTTAAGCTGTGGTCGCTGAAATGGCCGGCGGCCTTGGCGGTGTAGGTGTCGATCACCGGGCCCGAGGCGTTCGGCGGTGTATGTGTGTCCGTCACGGCGACATCGTAGGATGTGTTGCCGGTCCGCATGAAGCGGTAGATCATATCGAAGTTCAGGCGCTTGGTCAGGCGCCAACTGGCGCCGGCAAGGACCTGGGCGGCGGGCACGGTCTGCTCGGACGACACGCTGTAGGTGCGGGCGTGGCCGTTGGTGCTCGATGGCCCCGAATAGGTCGTCTTGGCCTGCACGACGCCGGCGCCGATGCCGACGAAGGGATGCAGCGGCAAGTCGGGCCGGATATCGTAGATGAGGTTGACCATGGCCGAGGCCTTGTCGACCTTGCCGATGCCGGGATTGCTTTCGCCCGACAGGCCATCGGTAATGGCGCCCGGGCGCGTGCCGAACTCGGCTTCGGCGCGGAGATTGGGCGTGAACTGGTAGCCGAGGCGGGCGAAGCCGGCGGCGCCGCGGTCGATCTTCAGCGACGCTTCGTCGCCGAGCGGCGTGACGGAAGACGACGAGGCGGTGCCTTGCAAGGTGACGTCAGTGATGTCGAGCGTCTGTGTCGCGCCGGGTGTCTGGCCGGCTTCGACGGCGGCATACCAGCCGATATGGGTGTCGGCGGAGGCGGTGTGCGCCAGTGCGGCCCCGGCCAAGGTCATGGCCGTGCCTGCCAGAAGTTTCAGTTTCATCCCCACCATGCCGCCTAAGTCCGTCTACTCATTCAGAAAATGAGCGGGCAAGATATCACAGTCCTGTCAATAGACACGGCTGGACACGCAACAGCCGAAGATTCCGGCCAGGCGCGGCAAATATACGTCGCTCGACGCCACAGGCGGGTAAAGTGGCTGGCCGGTTTTCACCGTCCAGCCGAATCCGTCTCACTTTGAAGTTATTGCTTCTTCTTGACGTCGTCTTCCTTGGCGACGGCGCGGTCTTCGGCATTAAAGGTCACGGGCGCGGACGCGGCACTGGAACCATAGTCGCGGCTCTTTTTCGCCAGGCGCCGCATGGTCGATGTCATGCCGTCCTTGCCGACCGCCATGGTTTTTTCGGTCGAAACACCCATGGCGCCGGCATCGGTGAACCTGGCGAATTCGGCGCCCAGGAAGACGACCTCCCAGCCCCTGGCGCGGGCGCGGTCGAGCGCGGCGCGTGCTCCTCCTTGAGTGACCTCGCGGCTGGAATTCTCCTCGCCGTCGGTCATGATAACCAGGATGGTCTTCTTCGGGTTGTCCTGCTCGGCGATCGAAACTATGCGGCCGATGGCGTCGTAAAGCGGCGTCATACCGCGCGGGCTGGCCTCGGCCGTCGTGACATTGCGCCAGCCGGTCGCGGGCACTTTTTTGCGCAGCACGTCGAACTGCAGGCCGTTCTGGGCGTCAAAGACAGCCAGCGTGACATTGGTGCGCAAGGCGCCGTCACCCTCGCCCAGGGCTTCGGCATAGGCATTGACTGAGGTCAGGGCCTCGTCCCAGATGTCCTGCATCGAGCCGGTGCGGTCGAGCAGGATATAGGTGTTGACGCTGGCGTTCGGGGCAATGCGCGTGGTGGCTTCGGCGTGGGCGAGCACCGGGCTGACCGCGAGCGGCATTGCCGCCAGGGCTAAGGACAGCCAAAGGAATTTGGGCATGACGACCTCCTGTTGTGGCGAGGTCCATCTGTGTTCCCTGCCCCGCCGTCTACAGAAGAGCACGTCGTTTTCGTCCGGCGCATGTCGAAATAACGGCGTTCCGAATACATTTTGCGGGCGGAATTGTGTTGAGATGGATGGTTAGGGCGCAGAAGGATTAAGGAGATTGTACCTCGCCCTCCCTGCTTCACGGTGAGGGCGAAGTATGACTTACTTTGGTTCCAAGCATGCGTGCACGGCTTCGTGCGCGTTTGTGAATTTCGTGTGAATGAAGAATTTGCTATAGTAAATGCACGGGAAATGGCCCGTATTAACTCCCTGGACTCTTGTCAAAGGGCGACACGGCGTCAGAGCAGACGGCCATATCATCAAAGGGTATGGAGAAAACGTCAGGCTAAAGCGCCACTATGAAAGACCCTCCGATTTATTCGGAGGGTCTTCGTCATTCAGGGTACCTATTTTGTCGCGCTTTTTCCCGAAAGCCGCTTAGAGCGATATGACGAAAAGTGTGAAGCGGTTTTCGCCATAAATATCGCGACAAAGCAAAAACTTAGATCGGGATGATTGCTTCCATCTAAAATCATTCCGATCTAGTGCGCCGCACAGTGCCGGGCGATAAAGGCCGCGTGATCCGGCTGCTGGACGGCGGCCTGGGCGATCATGGTGCGCATGCGGATCAGGGCGTGGCTGACGTCGGCGAAGGGCAGGGCATCCGCCATCGGATCGTAGCCGCGCGGTTCTATTCCGAAGCCGGTCAGGATCGCCAGCCAGCTCGCCGTCTTGAACAGCTCATGCTCGTTGATGAACAGGCGGCCGGTGGCGGCGAACAGCTCCATCCGGTCGCGCAAAGAGTCCGACACCGTGTCGTGCCGGTTGTAGCGCCAGAATTCCGTGTCCTCGCGCTGCGTCAGCTTGTAATGCAGGACCAGAAAGTCGCGCACATCCTCATAGTCGAAGGCCGTCTGGCGATTGAATTCGTCCGCCAGCGATGGCGCGAAATCCATGTCCGGCAGGCATTGCAGCAGCTTGACCACCCCCTTCTGAATCAGGTGAATCGAGGTCGATTCCAGCGGTTCCAGAAAACCCGCCGCGAGGCCGATGGCGACGACATTGCGATTCCACGCTTTCGCGCGCCGGCCGGTGAAAAAGCGGATGACCCTCGGATCGGCCAGAGCCTCACCATCGAGCGTGTCGAGCAGGGCCTGTGCCGCCTGATCGTCGGAGATATGGCCGCTGGCATAGATGTAGCCATTGCCGGTGCGGTGCTGCAAAGGGATGCGCCACTGCCAGCCGGCCTCGCGCGCCGTCGCCCGCGTATAGGGCGTCAGTGGGCTATCGCCGCGGCGGGAGGGCACGGCGACGGCGCGGTCGCATGGCAGAAGCCCCGTCCAGTCGACATAGCCGGTCTTCAACGTCTCCTCGATCAGCAGGCCGCGAAAGCCTGAACAGTCGATAAACAGGTCGCCGTCAATCCTCTGGCCGTCCTTGAGCGACAGGCCGGTGACGAAGCCGCTTTCTGGCTGCTGGTGGACCTCGACGATGCGGCCTTCGACGCGGGTGATGCCGCGCGCCTCGGCATAGTCACGCAGGTATCGGGCATAGAGCGAAGCGTCGAAATGATAGGCGTGGGCCAGGCCTGACAGGGGCGAGCCTAAGTCCTTGACCGGCGGGCTGAAGCGGTTGCCGAGCGCCAGGACCGTGTTGAGATTATAATCGTCGAGACTACCGCCCTGGCCGGCGGCGCGCAAGCGCAGCCAATGGTGATGGAATTCGCACAGGTCGATGTTCTGGCCGTAGCGGCCGAAGGGGTGAAAGCAGCTGTGGCCTTTGTGCCGCCAGTCGTTGAACTGGATGCCGAGCTTAAAGGTCGCCTGGGTCTTGCGGATGAAATCGGCCTCGTCGATCCCCAGCATGTGGTTGAAGTGGGCCAGAAGGGTCAGGCTGGCCTCGCCGACGCCGATGGTGCCGATCTCGTCGGATTCGACCAGGGTGACGGTCGTGGGCTGTTCGCGCAGGAAGCGGCTTAAGCCCGCCGCGGTCATCCAGCCGGCCGTGCCGCCGCCGGCGATGACGATGTTTCGGATTGGACGCCGGCTCGGCGAGGTCATGCCGATGCCTTCAGGAAGTTCGGCGAGGCGCAGTGCTGGGCGATGAAATCGCTGTGGTCGGGCAGCCGGGCGACGACCTTTTGGATAATATCGCGCCGCTCGTGCATCAGGGCGCGCAGCCGCTCCAGCGGCACCCGGTCGGCCAGCGGGTCATAGGTCTCGGGCAGCATGCCCTGGCCGTTATAGATCGAGATCCAGGAAGGCTCGGCGAAGTGGTCGTACTGGCGGATGACCGCCTCGCCGCGCAGGGCATAGAGCTCGATCTTGCGCGCCAGGTCGTCGGGGATCGGCATGTCGGCGCAATAACGCCACAAAGGTTCCTCGCGCCGGTTCAGCCGATAGTGCAGGATGATGAAGTCGCGTACTTGCTGGAACGACTCGAGCATCCTGAAATTGTATTCGCGGACGAGCGCCGGCTCGCAGGCGCGCGACGGGAACAGCTCCAGCAGGCGGATGACGGCGATCTGGATAAAGTTGATCGAGGTCGATTCCAGCGGCTCGATGAAGCCCGACGCCAGGCCGGCGCAGATGCAGTTCTTATCCCAGAAGCGGTTGCGGTGGCCGGTCTGGAAGCGGATCAGCATCGGGTCCTTAAGAACCTCGCCATCGAGATTGTCGAGCAGGATATCCCGCGCCCGCTCGGCGTCCATGAAGCGTGACGAGAAGACATGGCCGTTGCCCGTCCGGTGCTGGAGCGCGATGCGCCACTGCCAGCCGGCCTCATGGGCGATGGACCGGGTGTAGGGCGTCAGCGGTTCGGTGCGCGCGCATGGCACGGCCCAGGCGCCATCGACGGGCAGGTAGTCGCTCCAGTCGGTATAGCCGGCCTTCAGCGCGCCCTCGATCAGGAGACCACGGAAGCCCGTGCAATCGATGAAGAAGTCGGCCGTCTCGACGCTGCCGTCGTCCAAAGTCAGGCTGTCGATAAAGCCGTCCTCGCCGCGCAGATTGACCCTGGTGATTTTGGCGTTACGCCGCTTGACGCCTTTCGCCTCGCAGTGGGTGCGCAGGAAACGGGCATAGAGCGATGCGTCGAAATGGTAGGCATAGGTGTAGTCGCGCATGGGTGAGCGCGGATCAGGGTTGGGCGGAAAGAACTTGTTGGCGTAGGCCAGCTGCGTCGGCAGCGAATAGTCCTCCAGGACGGATGCGTCGCCTTCCGCATGCAGCCGCCGCCAGATCTGGTGTGGCGCCAGGCCTTCGAACAGGGCGCCGAAATCGCCGAAGCCGTGGAAGTAGCGGTTGCCGGTCCAGCCCCAATCGACGAACTCGATGCCCAGCTTGAAGGTCGCTTCAGTGGCGCGAATGAAGTCGGCTTCATTGATGCCGACGTGCTCGTTGAAGGCGCGCATGCTGGGGATAGTCGCTTCGCCAACGCCGATGATGCCGATGTCCTCGGATTCGATCAGCAGGATTTCGACCGACTTCGGCAGGCCCGCGGCCAGCGCCGCCGCCGACATCCATCCCGCCGTGCCGCCGCCGGCAATGATGATTTTCCGGATGGGTTCAGCCATATCCTGCCTAACATTTTTCCAGAGCGATATGCCAAAAAGTGTGCAGCGGTTTTTGGCTAAATATCGCGATAAACTAACAACCTAAAGCACGATGGCGGTTTGACTTAAACGCGTCATGCTCCAGGGGGCACGCCAAAGTCTAAATGGCGTCCCCTTCATAAAAAAGCCCCTTCCGGACGAAACCGGAAGGGGCTGGAAGTTTCAGAGAACAAAGTCCGGGTGGAGACAGTGCCGGCCGCTGGACCAGGACGGCGGCACATCGCGATATGTCGAAACGAAGTTCGGCGAATGTCGCGACAAGCAGGAATGACCGCCCGGATATGGTCCGGGCGGCCAGGCTTTTGCGGCGCCTTAGTAGCTGGCGCGCAGGACAAGCGAGATGCGGCGATCGGTCTTGGTCGCCGAGTAGTAGTGGGTTTCCAGCGGCTTGGTGATGTCGCTGGAGACGCGGACATAGTTGATGTCGCGACCCATATTGGTAACCTGGACACCGACCTTGTAGGTCTTGTTGATGGTGTAGAAGGCCGAGCCGTCCCACTGGCCGTAGGCTTCCGCCCACATGGGACGGTTGACGTTGGCGGCCGAGGTCGTCAGCAGGTAGTCCGAACGCCAGTTGTAGGCCAGGCGGGCGGAGACACCGTACTTTTCGTACATCAGCGCGAAGTTATAGCTTTCCGGCGACATGCCTTCCAGCGGCAGGACGTTCAGGTTGGCATTGGTGATCTGGTTGCCGTCGCTGATCGACGCCACCGGATTGCGGCCGCCAGAAGAGTCGATCTTCGTATAGTTGGCCTGGACGCCGAAACCGTCGAACGGCGCAGGCAGGAAGTCATAGAACTGCGAATAGGCGAGTTCGAAGCCCGTGACCTTGCCCGTTTCCGTACCGTTGACGTAGCGGTTGACGTTGAACGTCATGGTCGCGCCGTTGTTGGTATAGGTTTCCGGGATCGACTGGGCGTAGATGTAGTTTTCCAGGTCCTTCTTGAACACGGCCAGGGTCAGGCTCGAGGTCGGAGCGAAATACCATTCCGCCGTCAGGTCGTACTGATTGGCTTCGATCGGCTTCAGGTCGGGCGTGCCGCCCTGGCCGGTCGGGTTGAGGGTAAAGTCACCCGTGTTCTGGCCGGCGCTGAGCGTCGTGTAGGCGCTGAGCCAGGCCATTTCCGGACGGACGATGCCCTTGGACGCGGCGAAGCGGAACTGCAGTTCGTTGTTGAGGCGATAGCGCAGGTTCAGGCTGGGGATGGTATTGGTGTACTCGGTCTCGCCACCCAGGGCCTTCGGCGTCATGGTCGTCGCCTTGAATGCCTTGGCGTTTTCCCAGGCGACACACTGCGCCGAGGTTGACGGGGCGCAAGCCGCGGTGCCGAAATTGGCGTCCGAAGCAGAAACGACATAACCGGTGGTATCGACCG
Source organism: Asticcacaulis solisilvae (assembly GCF_017875235.1). Taxonomy (GTDB): domain Bacteria; phylum Pseudomonadota; class Alphaproteobacteria; order Caulobacterales; family Caulobacteraceae; genus Asticcacaulis; species Asticcacaulis solisilvae_A. Next base: position 103,098 of record NZ_JAGGMI010000007.1, read on the forward strand.
TCGTCTTGACAACGCGGACGCCGACATTGCCGTCGAGCGTGCCTTCGCCACCAAACACCCCGTCCTTGCCGAACTTCAGCAAACCATAGATGGCCTGCGTTTTTTCGTTCTGGATATTCAGGCCGCCCGAGGTGGCATCGTTGAAGTAGTAGTTTTCGTCAGCCGGCGCCCAGCCCCAGCCGGCGGTTTCGGTCGCCTTCAGCTGATCGTAGGTATACTGGGTGCCCTGGTTGACCAGGCCGGCGGCCGGGAACCAGATATTGCCCGGCACAGGGATATCGCCGTGCATGAAGCCGTCGAAGGTCCGTATTTCGGACTGATTCGGCAGGTTCGAATTGGTCAGGGTGGCGCCGACACCGCCGGTTTCGTCCAGATAGACAGCGCCCGCGCCGCCGCCCGAACCCCAGTACTGGTGGCTGAGATAGTTCCAGTTCCAGTTGGTCGCGCGCGTGATGTAATCGCGGTCTGTCGAGCGGACACCGAAGCGGAAGCTCTTCAGCCAGCTGCCGTCGTCAAAGTCGTACTGGGCGTCGAGACGGCCGGCAAGCTGCTTGCCCTCGTTCTTTTCGACGTGGTCCATGGCGGCCGACCAGTAGTAGCTGCTCTTGCTGCCAGTCGCGTTCGGCGACTGGATGACGATGCTGGGCAGATCGCCGCGCAGGTCGACCTGGGCCGTGACCTTGTCCGCGCCGTCGCAGCCGGTCGTGCGGACCTTTGTGTCGCAGTATTGCACGAAGACGGTATTGGACAGGATGTCGGCCGTGGACTTGACGAATTGCAGGTCGCCGGTCAGCGTCAGCTTGTCGGACGCATTCCACTTGAAGCCGAGCGAGATATCGGTCGTTTCCTTGCGGTCCTCGCCGTAACGCGTGTTGGCGTCGATGCCCGAGTTCGGAACCGTGCCGGCCAGGAAGACGCCGTTGTCGTCATAGACATAGCTGGAATTCGGCGTGGTGATGGCGCCGTCATAGAAGCCGACATTGTATTCGGTGTTCTTGGGCGTCGCGACCGAGTTGAAGGCCTGCAGGGTGAATTCCAGGCGATCCGTCGGGCGCCATTGCACGGCGCCGGCCAGGGCTTCGCGCTTCTGGTTCCAGTCGATGGTCCGCCAGCCCATGACGTTCGGGATGTAGCGCGTATTGGCGCCGGTGCCGGAGGTCACGTAGCGGTCGGTGCCGACGACGTGGGTCTCGTTGCCGACATTGGCCTGCGAATAGTTCAGCATCAGGCCGAGTTCGCCGATGCTGGTGTCGAAGCGGTCAGCCCAGATGGCCGAGCCGGACCAGTGGCCCTTTTCCTGCAGGTCGCCCGTCGTGTTGTCGAGCGTGAAGGCCAGGAGGCGGTTCTTCGTGTCGAACGGCAGGCGGGTGCGCAGGTTGACCGTGCCGCCGATGCCGCCTTCGATCATGTCGGCCGACGGGTTCTTGAAGACGTCGACGCCGGCCAGCAGGTCGGCGGATATGTCATCCCAGCTCAAGGAGCGGCCGTTCTTGGCCGAGAAGATGTCGCGGCCATTGGTTTCGGAACGGACCCAGCTCAGGCCGCGGATGTTGACGCCGCCGCCTTCCGCCGTCATGCGGATCGGGTCGCGGGCTTCGTTGGCGCGCTGGATTTGCAGGCCGGAGATGCGCTGCAGGGCTTCTGCGACCGAACGGTCGGGCAGGGCGCCGATGTCGACGGCGGTGATCGAATCCTGGACGACGTCGGAGTCGCGCTTCAGTTTCTGCGCCGACTTGATCTGGCCGCGCTGGCCGGTGACGACGACGACATCGCCATCGGTTCCGGCGGCCGCATCCTGAGCCGCGACCGGCAAGGCATAGGCCATAAGGCCGAGAACGGCCATCGAAGCGCCGCCCATGAGGACTTTAAATCTGGAACTTGGGTGTTTCATAGTGTCTCCCTGTGAACCCGGCATCACCAAGGAATGGCGATGTTTGCGAACACCACGCCTGAAAGCGTGTGTAAAAAAGTGTTCAAATATGAAAATCCACGGACGTGACAATGCGCCAGTGGAGGTTGTCTACGGTTTTTACTTCCCCTGCGTGTTGCCGCTTTTGAGTGGACGGCAATCAGCGATGACCAACGCTGTCAGAAAACGAACGAAGGAACCAATGTTATTTTTGTCATGTGGTACTATTTGTATGATTATAGCTAAAAAGCCACACAAGTATCTGTTTTTTAAGATATAATTTTTAGATATAAGAATTTCGCAGCACAAAAATTTCGGCTATGAAAAGATTAGTATATATAAAATAATAAATGTAAGGCTTACCGGACATGGCGAACGAGGCCCGGCGGATGCCCGACTCAGGCTTAAAGTACAACCTTACCGGTCTCATCCCTCTTGAGGCATATCGTGGGTCAGGACTGCCTCGAGGTAACCATAGGCCATTACCAGCACGTAGCCTCGGCGTCGAGGTCGCGCTTTACTTCACCACAGCTTCGCGACTGAAGCGCTTGCCATCGGGCGAAACAGTGCGAACGCGGACTTCGCCCTTGACGGCGGCGGGACCAGAATAGGGTGTCCAGTTGCCCCCCTGGGCGCGGTACTGGATCTTCAGGCTGGCCGGGACGGCATTGGCTTCTAGCTTGCCATTCTGAACACGTGCGCCTGGAATGGGCAGGCGATACCTGACCCCGGCCTGGTCGAGCGCCGGCAGCTGCGCCGAGACACGCGCTTGGAAGTCCTGCCAGTCGGCTTGGACCGCCGCCTTGTCGATGCTGCCGTCGTCATAGGCATAGGCCTTGCCAGGAACGTAAGCGGGCTCCCACGACGCCTTGTGCCAGGCGCGCTCCGCGACCGCCAGAGTGCGCGGGAACAGCATGTAATCGGCGATCTGCGGCGTGCGCACGACCTCGCTCCACAGCTGACCCTGCATGCCGGTAATGGTGTGGCCAGGCGTAAGGGGTACGGTATCGCTGATCTTGCCGGGCTGGTTGGCCGGCGTGGTCATGATGGCGCCGTTGGCCGGCAGGTTTTCCGGCATGAAGGCGAAGATCTTGTAGAGATCGGTGGCGCGCGACGCCCAGTCATAGCCGCGTTCATGGCCGTCCGCGGCATTCGGCATGTCGAGATACAGGACATCGGGATTGGACAGGACGATGTTCCAGCCCTGGTTGGCTTGTTTGTGGATCTCGGCGACACCGCCGCTGAACAGGCCGCCCCAGGTGTTCGACTGGGTGTTTTTTGGCATCTTGGCCGGATCGACATGGCCCATGCCATCGCTCCAGCCGGCCGGCGCGATGCCCTTGTCGGTGAGCAGTTTCGTGACGCGGGTAACGAACTGCGGGCCCAGCTGCTCATACTTCAGGCCCTGCTCGGCCATCAGCTTCTTGCAGGCCGGCGACTCCTTCCACGCGCCGGCGGTTTCATCGAGGCCCAAATGATAGATGTGCAGAGGCGCGCCGGCTTCGGCATGCATGCCCTGGATGTCGGTCAGCACGGTGTCGATAAAGGCGTAGGTCGAGTCCAGGCAGACATCGAGCGTATTGTCATTATAGCTCTGGATCGAGTCGTAGACCGTCTTGTCGTTTGGATCGACCAGACGGAAGCGCGCGGCCTCCTCTGGCTTACCCTCGGCAATCAGGCGACGGGCGCGGGCCTCCATCGAACGGACGGACGAACGGCTGTGACCTGGCATGTCGAAAGAGGGAATAACCTCGATCTGACGGGCCTTGGCGAACTTGAGGAGCTCGATATAGTCGGCGCGCGTCAGATAGCCGTTGACGGCGGCATCGGCGTCCGGACCGGCGCCCAGCTGCGGCAGCAGACAGGTGTCTTCGGCAAGGTCGTGGCAGCGCTTGGAGCCGATGTCCGTCAGCTCGGGCAGGCTGGCGATTTCAAGGCGCCAGGCTTCGTCTTCACCCAGGTGCAGGTGCAACTTGTTGAGCTTATAGGCGGCCATCTGCTCGACAACCTTGAAGATCTGTGCCTTGGGGTGGAAGTTGCGCGCCACGTCCAGGTGCAGGCCGCGGAAGCCGAAGCGCGGAGCATCCTCGATGCGCAGCGGCTTGAGCAGATATTTGTCATGGGCGGCCTGTTGGGTCAGCGAGCGCAGGGCGTAGGACGCTCCGGCCGCATCGGCGGCGGTAATGGTAATGGCGTCATTCTCAGCCGTCAGCCTGTAGGATTCCGGCGTGCCCGCAACGATGGTCACGGTCAGCGGCACGCCGCCATCTGCCTGCCTGAGCCCCGCGAGGGCGGGCGCGAGATCGGCAGCGGCGACACCGCTCAGCTTGACGGCGACGCCCTTGGTGAGATCGAGCGTCGGGCCGCCGAGGCGTTCGGCTTTCACAGGCGTTGGCAGGATAATGATGTCCGCGGCGGAAGCCGTCGCAGCCTGACGTGAGGCGGTCTGTTCGAATAGGCGCTCAGGCGTCAGCCACGGCGTCTCGGGATGGCCGTTCTGACGCGCTTCGTCGCTATAAGAGGTGACGAACGGAAGGGTTTCTTCTCCGGTCACCGCATCAACGCCGGTACGCGCCGAGGCGATGACGCGCGGCTTTATGCCATCGGCGACAACATAGGCGTTGGGCAGCAGGAAGTAGGGCGAGTTTACATTACCCGGCGAAATCAGGCGCAGGGTGTACTTTGTGCCGGCGGTGAGCTTCACGCCGGGCTTGGGCGTAAACCGCACCAGGTCACCGTTGAGGATTTCCATGTCGAAGACATCGCTTTTCAGCGGCAGCAGCGAGGTGACAAAGCTTGCATATATGGCGAAGTCGCCCGACGCGATCGCCGGCGGCAGGGACTTCGGCATGGTCAGGTCGAGATCGAGCCGGAGACAGCCTTTCGGCGTCGGACAACCCGCCGAGCTGCGTGTCTCGGCCAGGGTCAGATGATAGCCGAGCTTGCCGGCAAATGCGTCGATCTGGCTTTGCGTCGCCGCAGGCCTGGCATGGAGGACGGAAGGAGCGGCCAGCAGGGTTGCACCAAGCAGAAGGCCACGCAGCAATTTCGACATTTCGTCCCTCGATCTTGTAATAAGCTTTTTCGCCAAGGTGACCCAGGCCCAGCAGCTTGTCAATCCACCCGAGCAGGCCAGTATGATATCATTGAGATACCAATATATATCCAATTGGCCAAAATATCGCTTTAGGTATCAAAATAATTCCGCTTTACAATAATACGATTCGTACTATCGTGGCATTAATACGAAACGTACTAAATGACCAAGTCTGTTACCCCTCTCGGTTTTGCCCTTCTCGGCCTGATCAATGATGAGCCTCGCTCGGGTTATGCCCTGCGCAAGGTGTTCGAAACGACGCCGATGGGAAGCTATTCCAGCAGTCCAGGCAGCATCTATCCGGCGCTGGAATCGCTCAGGAAGGCGGGGTTGGTGGTGGCTTCAGGGGAAGGACGCGGAAAGGGCCTGTTTCATCTGACGGCGCAAGGCGTCGAGGCGTTTCAGGCCTGGCTGCGGGCGCCGGTGGAGGCAAGCGACCTGTCGCAGGCCATGCTGCGCTTCGCCTTCCTGCACAGCCATTCCGACCGGTCGCTGACGCACGCCTTTCTCGACTCGTTCGAGGCGGCGGCGGCGGGCCAGGCGGCGGCATTGGCGGCGTTTATCGCCGGGGAGGCCGGCCAAGTCCTGCCGGTGCAGGCACGGGTCGCGGTCGAACACGGGCGCAGACAGGTTGAAGCCTCGGCCGCCTGGGCGGCCTGGGCGCGGCGGACACTGGAAGCGGAAGGGGAGCTATGATGAAGTCGGCGATGATATGGGGCGCAAAGGCCATAGGGCTGTGGATCGTGCTGTTGCTTGGCTCAGTGGCCGGCGGCATGTTGTTTCTGCGCGATGTGACGGCAGTGCCGGATACCGGTCCGCTCGATGCCGGTCAGGCCTTGCTCGTCGTAAACGCCGGCGTCGCAGCGGTTCTGGCGCTGTTGGCCGCGCGGATGCGCCTGCGCGGCTGGATGTTGGGGCTGGTGCTCGGCGGGGCGCTGTTCGGCATCGAAACCTTCATGGCCCAGGTTGAGACCCTGGTATTCAATAATGACATCCAGATGTCGCCTGCAACGATATTGAACGTTTGCTTTGCAGGCCTGCTGCGAGCTGCCTTGGCAGGTGTTGTCGTCGCCCTGATGTGGCGCGGCCGTTCTGCAAATGGCCAGCCGGCTCCCAAAGCTCTGGCATGGAAGTTCCCGGTGATCGGCGTCCTTTATGTCATCTGCTACTTCGCGGCAGGCCAGTTCATCGCCTGGCAAAGCCCCGATGTCCGCGCCTTCTATGCGACAGTCGGCGAGATATCGCGACCCTATCTGATTGCCGTGCAGTGGGTGCGTGGCCTGATGTGGGCCGGTATCATATTGATGCTGGTTCAGGCCTTACGTGGCGGCACATGGTCTAAGGCCTTGTTGTCAGGTCTGGCGCTGAGTCTGCTGATGGACCTGCAACTGCTCTATCCCAACCCCGTCATGCCGTGGCCAGTGCGCTTTCCGCACCTGATCGAAGTCGGCGTGTCCAACTTCGTCTTCGGCCTGCTTGCCGCAGCAATATTGCTCAACGGAGGGCGGGCGCGATCAGCCTGAGGTCGCCACGAAACAGCGATTTTAGAAGCGCTGGATCGCGCAGACCGACGATTGGCATCTTCTCCTGCCACAGGGTTTCCTCGATGACGCCGTAGGCTTCGCACAGGTCGAGCGCGTGGGTCAGGACATTGGGCGTATAGGCCTTAGCGATGCCGAAGGTCTGCACCCGCGTCGTAAAGTCCGGGCCATTGGCCTTGCCCAGCACGTGGTCGATCAGCTTCTTGCGGCCGCGCGGGCCGTTGAGGCGATAGAGCGCGGACATCAGCATCTGGGCGGGTTCGGTAACGTCGCTCGACTTGCCGCGCGTCAGGCAGTTGTCACAGGTGCCGCACGGGTTGATGCCCTCTTCGCCGAAATAGCTGCGCACCGCCTGTTTGCGGCAGTCCTGACCCAGCACCATCTGGAAGAAGTCACGCGCCTTCTGCTTCTGGATCGACTGGTCAGGCGTCCCTTCGTTTTCGCGTAAGGTCATCCGGCGCAGCGCCCAGCCGAGATCGCCGGAATTGTAGAAGCAGACGCCCGAGGCCGGATTGCCGTCACGGCCGGCGCGGCCGACTTCCTGCCAGTAAGCCTCCATCGAGGAGGGCGGATCGGCGTGGATGACGAAGCGGACATCGGCTTTGTTGATGCCCATCCCGAACGCGATGGTCGCGACCATGATCTTTGACTTGCCGCCAAGGAATGCCGTCAGCCGTTCCTCGCGCATTTTTGCCGGCAGGCCGGCATGGTAGGCGGCAGCGGAAAAGCCTTCCTTCCTCAGGGTTTCGGCCAGTTTCTCAGTACCGTCGCGCGATCCGCAATAGATGATGCCGGACGCGCCTTTCTGCTTGGCGATCAGCTCGATAATCGACTTGGCGACGGTACCCTTGCGGCGTACGAAGCGTAAGGACAGGTTTGGCCGGTCGAAGGTCGAGACGATTTCGACAGCGTCATCGATGTGCAGCGCCGCCTTGATATCGGCGCGGGTATGGGCGTCGGCGGTGGCCGTCAAAGCCAGGGTCGGCACGCTGGGAAACAGGGCCTTGACCTGGCCCAGGGTGCGATATTCCGGGCGGAAATCGTGGCCCCACTGGCTGATACAGTGCGCTTCGTCGATGGCGACCAGATTGACCTTCATGCGGCGAAGGCGGTCGAGCACGAAGGGCTGGTTGAAGGCTTCGGGCGATAGGTAGAGCAGGTCAAGCTGGCCGCCGCGCGCCGCGTCCCAGATGTCGTTGCGCTCACCGAGATTCTGGGTCGAATCCAGCTTGGCGGCGCGCACGCCGCGCGCTTCCAGTGCCTGGACCTGGTCGCTCATCAGGGCGATCAGCGGCGAGATGACGATGCCAAGGCCGGGGCGCAGGATGGCGGGGATCTGGTAGCACAGACTTTTGCCGCCGCCGGTCGGCAGCACGGCCAGGACATCGTGGCCCTGGAGCACGGCGGTGATGACACTGGATTGCTGGCCGCGAAAGGCGTCGTAGCCGAAGACGGATTTCAGCGTCGCTTCCGCGTCACTGAGCGAAGGGGCATCGGCAATCGTGAACAGATCGGCGGACATAAAAGCCTTAAACGCAAGAACTGGGAGAGTGTGTACTCCCGCGTTTTGCGGGTAGGCGCCAAAAGTTGGATATTGATGGTTGTAAATCCGACGCTCTTGAAAATAGCGCGGTCGATGCAAAGCGCAAGGGCCACATTAACCCTTAATTTCGCCAAAAACCTGCGGCTTAGCTTAATGGCTGTCTTATGTCCTGTTGCAAAGGTTTAACGCGACAGGTGGGTGGACATTGGCTATAAGCTTTGGTTATCGGGGCGATGGTTTGGCCTAGCGGATGACGGCCATTTCAGTGAGGAATACATAATTATGGCTATGGGCAAGTTCCCGGGTGCGGGAAAAGGCGGCCGTTCACCGCTGCAGGCCGTGTTGTACTGGGGAACCGTGGGACTGATCTGGATGGTCATGTTCGGCGTCGTCTTCCTGGGGGTCATGGCCCTTGATCTCCCTGACACGTCGTCGCTCTACAAGACCGAGCGCCAGCCCTCGATCACTTATCTTGACCGGTCCGGCGCCCTGATCGCCGTGCGCGGCAGCCAGTATGCGCCGCCGGTCGACGTCACCGAACTGCCGCACTATGTGCCCATGGCCTTCGTGGTCATCGAGGACAAGCGCTTTTTCCACCATATCGGCTTCGATCCAATGGGCATGGGCCGCGCCGTCGTGCGCAACATGGGGAAGAAAAAGGGCGCCAACCTGGCCGGTGGCTCGACCATCACCCAGCAGCTGGCCCGCAACCTGTTCCTCAGCGCCAACCAGAACGTCAAGCGCAAGGTTCAGGAACTGATGCTCGCCGTTTGGCTGGAGCACAAGTTCACCAAGAAGGAAATCCTCGGCCTCTACCTCAACCGCGTCTATTTCGGCGGCGGCGCCTATGGCATCGAAGCGGCCGCCCAGCGCTACTTCAACAAGGAAGCCAAGGACCTCAGCGTCGGCGAAGCGGCCATGCTGGCCGGCCTGATGAAGGCGCCGAATTCCTATTCGCCGCTGTCGGACAAGGAGCGCGCCGGCAAGCGCGCCACCATCGTCCTCAAGGAAATGCTGGATGACAAGGTCATTACGCAGGAGGAATACGAAACGGCCCTGTCCAAGCCGATCAATGTCTCAAAGACGCTGGCGACCTCGCACGCCCAATATTTCATCGACTGGCTTGACTCGAACATCCGTGGCCTGGTCGGCGAGCCCAAGGAAGACCTGATCGTCGAAACCACGCTCGACCTGCCGATCCAGACCGATGCCGAGCGCGCCGTCCAGCAGATCATGGCCCGTGACGCCAAGAAGGGTGTCGAACAGGCCGCGGTCGTCTCGGTCGACGGCGAAGGCCGTATCCGCGCCCTGATCGGCGGCGTGTCCTATGCGGACTCGCAGTTCAACCGCGCCACCAACGCCTTCCGTCAGGCGGGGTCTTCGTGGAAGCCGTTCGTCTATCTGGCGGCCATGGAAGCCGGCTATCAGCCGACGACGCCGGTGGTCGATGAGCCCTACAGCATCGGGGACTGGGCGCCGGAAAACTACACCAAGAAATATATGGGCCTGATCGATCTTCAGACCGCGCTGGCGCAATCGACCAATACGGTCGCCGCCCGCCTGGCCAATGACGTCGGCCGTGACCGTGTGGCCGCCGCCGCCCGCCGCATGGGCATCACCTCGAAGATCAATACCGATCCGGCCATGGCGCTGGGGACGTCGGAAGTCTCGCCGATTGAGCTGGCTCAGGCTTACGTACCGTTCTCGAATGGTGGCTTCAAGGCGACGGCGCACGGCATCATCCGTATCCGCACCGCCCAGGGCAAGCTGCTGTACCAGTACCGTGAAGCCAACCAGGACGGCGGCCGTGTCCAGGTCGTCAACAACCCGCCGCTGGTCTACATGAACCAGATGCTGCGTGGTGTCGTCCAGCACGGCACGGGGTCGGGCGCCAATGTTTCCGGCTACGATATTGCCGGTAAGACGGGTACGACCAGCGACTATCGCGACGCCTGGTTCGCCGGCTATACCGGCGGCTTCGTCACGGTGGTTTGGGTCGGCCGTGACGACAACACGGTGATGAAGGGTAAGGTGACGGGCGCAGGCACGCCTGCGGCGATCTGGAAGACCTATATGAGTTCGGCGCTGCGCCGTATCCAGGTCAGCCCGATTCCGGTCGGTCCGGCGGATTCGCAGCTTGGTACTGTCGCCCAGGACGCGCTCGATGCGCTTTTGGGGACGCAGGCCGGCCAGGTCCAGTCGTCACAGGCGGCGAACGACAATGGCCTGCCGCCGATCGTCACCATGAAGCCGATCCCGAACCCGGAAGACAAGGACGAGAAGAAGGACCCGTCGCTGGATGACGTGTTCTCACGGGCGCAGCAGGGGAATCAGTAAGGTCGTGGGGCCTGCGGCCCCGCAGACTTCACTGAAACCTGAATAGCTCGTGTCCGCGCTTCTTCAGCCAGTCGCGATGCGGCTTGTACGCCCCGCCAAAGACTTCCGTCACGCAGTTCCAGAAGGCCGGGCTGTGGTCAGGATGCCGAAGATGCGACACCTCATGCGCCACCAGGTACTGTCGCACCTGCGGCGGTGCCATGACGATCCGCCAGCTGTAGCGGATGGTCTTGCGGCTGGGCGTGCAGGATCCCCAGCGGCCTTTCGGGTCATTCAGCGACACCTTCACGCCTGTCACGCCCAAGCGCGCCGCATACGTGTCGGTTTCCGCCTGAAGCGTCTTGGCCGCCAACTGGCGCAGATAGCGTTCGATCCGTTTGGCGTATGTCGCGCCTTCGCCGCTGGTGACGAGCAACCACGACCCGTCCTCGGCCTGCTCGGCCTTGGGAGCGATAACGCCCTTGCGCTCGGCCAGCGTCACGGCATGACCTTTGATCGAAATCACGGTGCCCGGTGCAAACGGCTGAGGCCGCTCCTGTCCGCGCCGAGTCTGCAGGATCCAGTCGTGGCGCGTGCGGGCGAACTCGACCGCATCCTTCAGATGCTTGGGACGCGGCGCGGTGACGATGGCGTCGCCGGTCTTGTTGTCAATACGCAGGGAGATGCGGCGCGCGCGGGCATTGACCCGCAAACGCAGCGTATAGTCGCCGAAATCGAGGCTTTGGCCAGGCTCATATGTCTCGCTAGGTTTAAGCGAGAACATCATTCTTGGCGATGAAGTCGCGGATACGCGGATAGATCTCGTCGCGGAACCGGCGGCCGTTGAAGACACCGTAGTGGCCGGCGCCCTTCTGGACGTACAGTTCCTTCTTGGCGTCCGGAATGTTCGGACACATGGCGTGCGCCGCCTGGGTCTGGCCGACGCCGGAAATGTCGTCCTTCTCGCCTTCGACCGTCATCAGCGCGACGTCGGTCACGGCCTTGAGATCGACGACGCGGCCATCGTGGATCAGCTCGCCCTTGGGCAAGGCGAACTTCTGGAACACCAGGTCGATGGTCTGAAGATAGAATTCCTCGGTCAGGTCCAGCACCGACAGGTATTCGTCGTAGAATTCCAGGTGCTTCTGCGTGCCGTCACCGTCGTTTTCGACCAGAGAATTGAAATATTCCCAGTGGGCGTCGGTGTGGCGCTCCTCGTTCATGCTCATGAACGAATAGAGCTGGACGAAGCCCGGATAGACGCGGCGGCCGACGCCCGGATAGGGGGGCGGCACGGTATGGATCATGTTCGACCGGAACCAGGTGAACGGCTTTTCCTGGGCCAGGTTGTTGGTCACGGTCGGGTTGAAGCGCGCGTCGATCGGCGAGCCCATGAAGGTCATCGAGGCCGGCCGGCAGGGATCATTGTCCTCAGCCATCAGACAGGCGGCGGCCAGCACCGGCGGTCCCGGCTGGCAGACGGCGACGACGTGGACGCGGCTGCCGATGACGGTCAGCATGTCGCGGATGTGGTCGATGAAGGAGTGAAAGTCGAAACGGCCTTCCAACACGGGCACCTGGCGGGCATTGACCCAGTCGGTGATGTAGACGTCGTGGTCGAGCAGGAACTGCTGGACCGTGCCGCGCAAAAGCGTTGCATAGTGGCCGGACAGGGGCGCGACGATCAGAACGGCGGGCGCGGCGGTGCGCTTGCCGGCGCGGCGCAGGTCGGAATTGTCGCGCTGGAAACGCAGCAGGCGGCACCAGGGGCTGTCCCAGTCCTGGATGATCGAGACGCGGACATCCTTGTCGTTGATGACGACCTTGTCGAAGCCCCATTCGGGCTTGCCATAGCGCTTGGTGACGTTGGAAAACAGCTCGGCCGACGCATAGAGGGTGCGGCCGATCGCGGTGTCCGAAGCCGGGTTGAGCTTCGAGCCCCAGAAGTCCCGGGTCATCTGCGCCAGGGCACGGAACGGGGCCGCGCCGTAATAGGCATATTCGTGCAGGGAGTAGAGCATCTGGATCTGTACCGGTTACTGAGCGTATAGCTAACACTATCACGGCCGTGCTGCCAAATGGTTACACGGCTGTTCAAATTATATTGTGCTGCAACATACGAAAAATAAGTGGTGGGCGCTGATCCGGATGTTCACGCGCCAAACCTTCCGGCCCTTGTCTAATAGGGCGAACGCATGATCTCACGCACCATTTTTGCGCTCTTTTCCGGCGGCAGATCCTCGGTCAGCACGCTGTTATAATTGCCCTTGGGATCCATCAGGTAGACGATCGACGTATGGTTAAAGGTGTAGCTGTCGGCGTCGCCTTTTTTTATGGCCGTGGCGCCATAGGCCTTGGTGACCGCGTCGATCTGACTTTGCGTGCCTGTCAGGCCGATAACGCCCTTGGGGAAGCCGCCGCTTTCCAGATAGGCCTTGAGGTTGGCGGGCGTGTCGCGCGCCGGATCGACCGAGATAAAAACAATCTGCAAATCCTTGGCCTTGTCGCCCATCGCCGCCTTGGTGCGCGCCAGCGACTGCAGCGTCAGCGGGCAGATATCGGGGCAGTAGGTGTAGCCAAAGAAGACGGCGGTCCACTTGCCCTTCAGGATCGATTCATCGACCGTACGGCCGTTCTGGTCGGTCAGGATGAAGGCGCCGCCCAACTGCCGGGCATTGGGATCGATCTCGCTCGTCACCATGCGCGGTCCGGTCAGGGTCTGGTACCAGCTGAAGGCCGCCAGACCGGCGAGAAGAACGAAGGCCGCGGCGATGATGCCGATGCGTATTTTTGTCATCTGTTTCACAGGCGTCGCTTCAGGATATAAGTCGGAATCAAACAAGGGACGAGAGAATGTCGGGCCGGACCCTAAATCGCCTTCAGGCCTTTTTCAACGGCGACGATGCCGCACCCCTGACCCTGACCGAAGGCCGCGACCACCTGCGCCTGCGTACCCTGGTGCTGCTGCGCTGGCTGGCGATCCTGGGGCAGACGGGTATGGTCCTGCTGATCGCCTACGTCTTTGGCTTCCAGATCCGGCTATGGACGTGCCTCGCCATCATCATGGCCAGCGCCTGGCTGAACCTGGTCCTGACCCTCAATCGCCGCAATGCCCACCGCATGCACGGCTGGGAGGCGGCGATCCAGCTGTCGTTCGATGCCCTGCAACTCACGGCGCTTCTGGGCGTGACGGGTGGGCTCAACAATCCGTTCTGCCTGATGCTGGTGGCGCCGGCGACCGTTGCCGCCGCCAACCTGCCGACGCGGTTTGCCTTGCCGGTCATCGGGGTGGCCATCGCGTCGGCATTCGGTCTCGCCTTCTGGTCGCTGGAACTGCCGTGGCTTCCGGGCGAAAGTTTCGAACTGCCCGACATCTACCGCTACGGGTTCTTAAGCGCCATTATCGTCGGTATTGCGTTTACCGCCGGCTATGCCTGGCAGGCGGCTCTGGAATCGACCAAGATGGAGCAGGCCCTGTCGGCCACCCAGGCCGTGCTCGAAAAGGAACATCGCCTGAGCGCGCTCGGTGGCCTCGCGGCAGCGGCGGCACATGAGCTTGGCACGCCGCTTGGGACGATCCAGGTCGTGGCCAAGGAGATGCTGCGCAGCCTGAAAACCACCGATCCGCTCTATGAGGACGCGCAGCTTCTGGTTTCGCAGAGCCAGCGTTGCCGCGACATCTTGAAGTCGCTGTCGACCAAGCCCGAGCAACGCGACTCGGTCTATGACGAAATTCCGTTGAAGACCTTCCTGGAAGCCGCCGCCGCCCCCTATGCCGCCAGCCGCCGCAAGTTCGAGATTTCGGTGACGTCGGAGGATGGCGACGCCGATAGCCTGCGCATCCGCCGCCGGCCGGAATGGCTGCACGCCGTCTCGGCCTTTGTCGAAAACGCCACCGACTTTGCCCGCACGACGGTGTTTCTGAGCTTCGACGTGACGCGCTCCTTCGTCAGCCTGACGATCGAGGACGACGGCGCCGGCTTTTCGCCGGACATATTGTCGCGTCTGGGCGAGCCCTACATCTCGTCGCGCGTCTATGGCGAGGACGATGAGCTACCGGCCGGAAAGGCTGCCGGGCAAAGCCATTCCGGCATGGGGCTGGGCTTTTTTATTGCCAAGACCCTGTGCGAACATACCGGCGCCACGGTCACTTTCGGCAACCGCGAAGAGGGAGGCGCTTATGTGCGGGCCTTGTGGCGGCGCGAACCCGTGGATATCTTATCGATAGATGTTTGAAGGACATAGGTCATGAGTGACGATCCGCACCAAACCGACAATCTCGCTGCGGCGATCTCTGCCCGCATGAGTGAACTCGCAGATAAGTCGCTATTGCTGATGGACGACGACGCGCCGTTTCGCAACCGGCTGGCGCGCGCCCTTGAAACGCGCGGCTTCGCAGTCACCATGGCCGAAAGCGTCCACGAAGCGCTCGATATCATCGAGAAGACACCACCGGCTTTTGCGGTCATGGACATGCGCCTGGAAGACGGCAATGGCCTGAAGGCGGTCGAGGCGCTGAACAAGAAGCGCCCGGACGCCCGCGCCATCATGCTGACGGGCTACGGCAATATCGCCACGGCGGTCGCGGCGGTCAAGTCGGGCGCCATCGACTATCTTTCCAAACCTGCCGATGCCGACGACGTCGTCAAGGCGCTGCTGGTGGTCGAGGACCACGCGCCACCGCCGCCGGAAAATCCGATGTCAGCCGACCGCGTGCGCTGGGAGCATATCCAACGTGTCTACGCTCTTTGCGGACAGAACGTGTCTGAAACGGCGCGGCGGCTGAATATGCACCGCCGGACATTACAACGCATTCTGGCCAAGCGCGCCCCAAAGTGAAATCCAACCTGACGGGCTGCAAATCGTCATCTTCCTGCGATACGGTGCTTACGTACTCAAGTACGCTCCGCTCCGTTTCTCGGAAGCTAACGATTTTCGCCTCGTCATCTTGAATTTCAGAGCTACTCGTCGGCAATCACGATGTCCGGATTATCCGGCGGAATAAAATCGAACAACCCAAAGTCCAAGGACTTCTGCGGGCGAGCCGCCGCCATCGGCGTGTCCATAAGCGCCAGGATCTGCTCACGCGTCAGCTCTTGACCCTTGGCGGTCTTGCGCAAGCGACGCGCCTGGCCTTCCGGCGCCTCGCCTTTCACCGTGCGCCCCACAGGTGCGGGCTTCCAGTAGCTGATCGACAGCTGCCATACACTGTCCACCGGCATGGGCGCCTTCGGCCAACGTACGCCGTTTTCCAGCACGGGCTCCGTTGAAGCACGTCTGGCCGGCGGAGGCGACTTGCGCCTGCACGTCAGGACGCAGACCCGGCTGTCGTCCAGCACCGAAGCATAGGCCTTCCGCGCCTCGTCTTCGCTGTCGTAGAGCGGCCCGATCGACTGGGTGACGAAATCGACCCGGCCGTTCGCCGCCTTCTCGGCCTCCTTTTCACGCGCAAAGCGGACGCCGTCGCCCTGCCTCAGCTGGGCAAGGGCGGCGTGGCCATCAGAAGCGACAGGATAAAGGGGCAAGGTCATGATTACCAATGTTCATGATTTGATCCGCTGCATCCTACCCCCGTGACCGGAGACACGCAATCGCGGTTTTCTTTTTTCCAGTCTTGTCAGGGAAGTTGATTTATAGTGAAGGATCAAGTTGATTCGGACGAGTACTGGCGGACGCTTTCATGGCCATGGAGTCAATAGCCTATACGGCGGCAGCGGGAGCCATGGCGCTTGCGCTCTCCACCACCTACCTGGCGTGGCGCTTGCGCAAGCGCACGACGGTTGCGCGCGAAGCGCTGCGCGCCGACCTGGCCATGCGCGACGTGACCTTAAGTGAACTCGATGCCGCCACCTCGGCCTTCGATGAGGCCTTCCTTGCCGTTGAAGGCGATGCCGTCCGGCTGGTCTGGGGCGACGACACCCTGAAACAATGCGCCGAGGCCCTGGGCCTGAAGAACGCCAAAGACAGTGAACTGGCGCCGCGCGTGGTCGAAGCGCTCGGCGAAACCTCGCCGGAAGCAGCACTGGGCCTGAAAAACCTGATCTCCGAAGGCCGCTCGTGCCGTTTCGAAGTCTTTGCCGAAGGCGCGGGCACCTTTGTCAGCGCGCCCGCCGGCGTCACCCTGGTCGTCGAAGGCAAGTCGTCCGGCGCCACGGCGTGGATCCGCCTGGCCATCGCCGGCGCCAAGGCCTCGCTGTCGTCGGGACCGTTCGCCCAGATGGCCGAACACCTGCCGGCGCCCAGCTGGATTTGCGCCCGCGACGGCCGTATCGTCTGGGCCAATGCCGCCTTCCTGAAGGCGACCGAGACGGCGACGCTCGAAGAGGCGCTGAAGACCAATGCCACGCTCGACCGCAGCGCCGACGCCCTGGTGGAAGAGGCCGTCAGCGGTCACGCGCGCCGCGAAGGCTTTCGCTGGATCACGGTCAATGGCCAGCGTCGCTCGTTCCATATTATCGCCGAGCCGCTCAACGACGCCTATACCTCCGCCTACGCCATCGACGTCACCGAGGCCGAAGAAAGCCGCGAAGCGCTGAAGCGCCACGCCAAGGCGCACGACGAGACGCTGGACGCGCTCGAAGACGCCGTCGCCATCTTCGGCCCGGAAAAGCAGCTCACCTTCCACAATCGTGCCTTCGAGAAGCTGTGGGAACTGGAGCCGGCGTGGCTGGCCGAACGTCCGACCCATGGCGAATGGCTCGACCGCCTGCGCCAGAAGCGGCGCCTGCCGGAAACCTCGGACTATAGCGCTTTCAAGACGCGTGAGCTGGAATTCTACGGACTGACCCAGACGGCGGCCGACGAGATGTGGACCCTGCCGGATGGCCGTTCGATGCGCGTGGTGCGCCAGCCGCACCCGTTAGGCGGCCTGCTTCTGCTGTTCAGCGACAAGACCGGCGAACTGAAGCTGAAGGCCCAGTTCAACTCGCTGATCCAGGTGCAGAAGTCGACGCTCGACCAGCTGAACGACGCGGTCATCGTCTTCGGCAGCGACGGGCGCCTGCGGCTGCGCAACCAGTCGTTCGACAAGTTCTGGGAACTGGGCAGCGACGACATCAACCCGGTCATGGATTTCGGCCAGGTCGCCGAACTGTGCCTGCCTTTGGTCCACGATCGCAGCTTCTGGTCCGAGCTGAAGGCCCGCGTTACCGACACCGATCCTCTGGCGCGCGCCCCGCAACTGGGCGAAATTCGCATCTCGGACGGCCGCCTGGCGCAGTGGCGGACCCAGCCCCTGCCGGACGGCGCGACGCTGGTGGCGTTTTCCGACATTACCGCCACGCGCCAGCTGGAAAAGGCCATCGACGCGCGCGATGAGGCGCTGAACGAGTCGGTCCGCCTGAAGCGCGACTTCGTCGCCAATGTCTCCTACGAACTGCGCACGCCGCTGACGACGATCGTCGGCTATGCCGACCTGCTGCACGCCCAGAACAAGGGCCAGGATACCAAGCAGAAGGCCTTCCTGGAATCGATCCAGTCGGCCGCCCAGGAACTGGCGCGCTCGATCGATGACGTGCTCGACATGGCGCAGATCGACGCCGGCGAAATGTCGGTCGCGCCGGCCGATGTCCGCCTGTTCGACATCGTCGTGGAATCGGGCACGCGCCAGGCCGAGATGTTCAAGGCGCGCGGCGTCAGGTTTGACTATGAGGGCGTGCTGGAGGCGGACACCGTCCATGTCGATGCGCGCCGCCTGGGCCAGTGCCTCGACCACCTGCTTGGCAACGCCATCCGCAACGCCGCCTCGGGCAGTACTGTCAACCTCAAGGCCAACAAGCAGGGCGATATCCTCGAGCTCGAGGTTTCGTATGCCGGCCGCGGCATACCTTATCACGTCCAGGCACACATCTTCGACCGCTACGTCGGCCGCGAACGCGGTGGCCCGGGCCTGGGCCTGGCGCTGGTCAAGGCGCTGGTCGAGTTGCACGATGGCTGGATCACGCTTGAGTCCGAGCCGACCGAAGGCGCCAGCTTCAAGATCCACCTGCCGAACCAGAGCCGCGCCGGGCAGGGCGTGCCGGCACCTGCGCACACGCCGGAGCCGCTCAGCATCGTCGATACCCTCGAAGACGGCGGCGACGTCGAGGATGTGGCTTAAGCCGCGTGGAAGACCGCGCGCATCAGGTCCGATGTGCTGATTATGCCAACCAGCCTGCGATCCGCATCCAGCACCAGGACGTGGCGGCGGTCGCCCTTTGAGAACAGTGGCATAAGTCCGTCGAGCGGATCATCGACACGGGCCGTGACATAATCTTCGCTCATGACCTGGACGGCGGCTTCCGGCATTTCGGAATGGGCCGTGCCCCTGGGCGCCAGCATGGCCTTCAGCCCGCCGTGCTTTTCAGCCTCGGCCTCGATCATGGCCGGCGTGACGATACCGTGGACGCGGTGCTTGCGGTCGATCACAGGCACGGCCTTGATGTCGTAGGTCTGGAACATGGTCCAGACATCGCGCAGGTGGCTGCCGAAATGGGCGGTGTGCACGGGCGATGTCATGATGCCGGCGCAGGTCTTATTGCCAGCCATGCGCTGCCAGGCGCGGACCTCACTGCGTTCCAGGATGCGGCTCAGCGTATCTGGGGCGATGACCTGGGCCTCGTCCTCTTCGGCGAGCGCCAGGGCCAGGTCGGCTTCGCTGATGCGCATCAGGCCAGACGGCGTCGCGGCCGGCGCGGTCGCCACCAGATGCGGATAGGCCTTCTTGGTCAAGCTGTTATAGGCGACGCCGACGGCGACCAGCAGCACGGAATTGGTCAGCGCCGGGAAGAGGGCGAATTCCCAGGCCTTGGTATCCGTCAGCACGACCAGGAGCGCCATGGCGCCGCCCGGCGGATGCAGGCAGCGCGTGGCGAACATGGCGCCGATGGCGCAGCCGACGGCCAGCGACGCGGCAACCACCGGGTCCGGAATCAGGTTGCACATCATAAGACCGACCAGCGCCGAAACCGTATTGCCACCGACGACCGACCACGGCTGGGCCAGGGGCGAGGACGGCACGGCGAAGACCAGCACGGCGCTGGCGCCCAAGGGCGCGACCAGCCACGGCGACAAGCCCATCGAACTCGCGATCGCCAGGCTGATAAATGCGGTGACAGCTATGCCGACGGCGCCGCCCGTTGCCGCACGAATGCGTTCGGTCGTGCTGACGGCCATGGGGCGGGGCAGATAGGCTTTAAGAGACAGGGACATAGGTAAATGAATCCGGTGGATAATGCTTAGGATGCATTATCCACCGGTTCAACCCTATTCGCTGCGATTGGCGTACCAGTTGATGTTGCGCGTCAGCAGCATCACCGAGGCGATGACGATGAAGGCGGATACCGCGCCGACCAGCAGCGCATAGTCCTCGAGCCGCATCAGGATGTAGATCAGGCCATAGAGCAGGCTGAAGGCGACCAGTGCGCCGATGAAGCGCCACAGGCTGGCGAAGATCAGGCCGGCATAGCCCGAGATCAGCACGACAGTCGCCGTCGCCGCCACCGCAAACGCGGCGTCAAAGCCGATGCGTTCGGCAAACGACAGCAGCAGCAGGTAGAAGGTGATCTGCGCCAGTCCCACCAGGATATATTGTGCCGGGTGCAGTTCCTTTTTGGCGCGACCGGTGCTTTCAAAGACGAAATAGGTCAGGAAGACGAGGCCGACGAACAGCAGGGCATATTTCAGCGAGCGGCCGACGCTCTTGTACGGATTGGTCGGCTCGACGAAGCTGACCGACACGGCCGACTTGCCGAGCGACGCGAAGGTGCTGGCGTCGGTGACGGCCGGCAGGCCGCGGGCGATGAAGGGGATCTTCCATTCGGCGCGGAAGCCCTTTTTCAGGACAACCTCTCCGGAGTTTGGTGCCGTGGTCGCGTCGCGCGGCAGGGCGCGCGTCACGGGCAGGAAGCCGCCGCCGAAGGACGGATAGTTCCAGTCGCCGGTGATCGACGCGTCGGTCGACTTGGCGAAGGCCAGGAAGGCGATCTCCTGCGCGCCGGTAAAGGTCATGCGCACGCTGACATCGATGGGCGTCTCGGGCGAGATGGCGGTGGGCGCGGCGAACATGTCGAGGTCGAGCGAGCCCGACCGCTCGCCGCTGAAGCTTTGGCGGCCGGTCTTGGCAGGCGCCAAAATGGTAGATGCGCCTCCGATGTTGGCGGCGATATCGCTGCGGGCGCCGCGTGAGTCGCTGGCGCCGGTCAGAAGTTCCGCCTTGTCCCACTGCAGCACCGCGCCGGCGGGTGCTTCGGCGGTGGCGGCCGAGAAGTCGAAATGGGCGTCGAAGGCCATGTCGCTGGTGTAGACCGGCACGCGGAACAGCGAGCGCGAGCGGACTTCGCTTTTCGTCCTGGCCGTGACCTTGCCCGTCACCGGGAAAACGATCAGGGCGCCCGTGCGGCCGTCGACCGTCGACTTGCGGCCCTGGTCGTCGATGACTTCGCGTCGCGGCACGACATAGGGCACGCTGATGACCGGCCCCATGAAGGTCTGTGGTCCGCCGACCAGCCCACCTATTTCCTGGGCCACGGTTTCGGCGCGGTGGGTGCGTTCCAGCAATAGGCCCCAGACGAGCAGGGCCGGTATGGCCATCAGCACGGCCAGCACGCAGACGATGATCAGCTTGGTGCCCTTGGAACGATTGACGATGGGGCGGCGCGAAGGCGGCGTGTCGTCGGGATAGGGCGTTGAAACAGTATCGGTCATATCATCCCCAGCAGGATAAAAGACGGCCGAGATTGGCCGCGCCCGGAGGATATGGCGACTTTGTGGCTTAAATTTGAACAATGTTCAAAAATGAATCACTATACTTAAATGACGGACGCCGCCTTGCGGCGGCGCTGCCTATCTATGCTTCTCGTCAGGTTAAAATTTCCCCGCAACCTTGGCCAATACCTTGTTGCCCATCGAGTTGCCGTAGGCCGACCGGTGGAGGGGCACGCCGGTAATGATAAACGGTGAGGCCTGGATATAGCGCTGACAGGTATTCAGCACGGGATCGATGTGTTTCTTGACCATTTCCTCGACACTATCCATCCAGCCTTGCGCGCCAAAGGTTTCATACCAGAAGGCGACAATATCCGAAGTGTTGGAGCAGACCAGCATGTAAGCGCCCATCAACGGCGCCTTCTGGAAGACGCTGGCGTCGAGTTTTTCCGGGCTCTTCAGCAGCCGGCGAATGCGCAGCGTCTCGCGGATCTTGATGGCGAACATTGTGATGACGCGGATGGCATTGGCCGCGGCGCCGGCGGCTGAGACGACAGGCGACAACGCGGAGCCAACACCGTGCGCCGCCGTCAAAGCGGCGTTGGCGGCAAACTGAGCACCGTCGATAGCCGCCTTGGCAAGCGCGTCCATGGTGTCGCGCTTCAACAGGGTCTGTACCGCCTCGAATGCCTTGGCCGGTGCGCCCGGTTCGATCGCTATGGCGTGTGTGCCGAAACTATATTGCTGATAGGCCCTGTATACTGCCTTGCCGGCGGAGACGAGCGCCTTGACGCCGCCAGAAATCAGCGACAGCAAGGGCAGCATGTCGGCGATCTTTTCCGCCACTTCGAGCAGGCTGCCCATGCCGTTCTCAAGCAGCAGGTTGCGCAGAAAGGCCATGACATCGCGCACCGGTTCGCCGAACAGTTCCGTCAAGGCGGCGCGGATTTCATCGATCTGTGAACTGAAAGCGGCTTTTGCGGCTTCCTTGGCGCTTTCCTTGCCCAGGTTGCCGGCTTCCGTCACGGCCTGTGTCGTCGCGGTCTTGACCTGGTTTACTTCCTTGACGATCTTTTGGTTGCCCGCCTGATAGGCCTTGGCGTGCAGGACCGCCTGTTTCTGGTTGCGCTTGGCCTTCTCCTTGTCGCCGGCATAATTGGCGTCGACGGCGGCTCTCAGATCGGCGGATACGGTCCGGACCTGGTGCTGGATGTCCATGATGCGCAGGTTGATCTGGGCATGTGCAAAGACCTGGCGGATACGGCGTTCGCGGTCCTGGGCAATGTAGTCGAGCGCGGCCTTTTCTTCCGGCGACAGACCCGCGGTCGCCGCAGACTTCAGGGCCTGGTCGAGCGCCGATATGGGCCTTGCAGGTGGCTTGTTGCGATCGGAGCTTTCCCAGGCGGCGCCCTTCGCCTTCTTCCAGGCTTCCAGCGCCAGACGGATATTGCGGAGATTTGCGGCCACACCTGGAGACGCGCCGCCGCCGCCTTTCCAGTAGGCGTCGATGGCTTTGTCGATAGCCTTCATTTCGCTGCTGCGGGGTTGGTTCCACCCCAGCTTGGTCGATTCCAGCCATGCGTTGAGTGTTGGTATGGTCGCCATGTTCGCCCCTGTTTCCCGTTGCGTTTGCTGCAACGGCGCCTGTCACGTCTGATTGTCACTGAACGCCCGCGGCTCGCCGGACCGCATACAAAGCAGAGACATTTGAACGGCACAGGCCGCGAATGTCAACACAATCAGGGTGCGTGGGACGCGCCTAGTGCTGGTCCGCCGGCATGCGGACGATCAGGCCGTCGAGATCGTCCTTGACGATGATCTGGCACGACAGGCGCGAGGTCGGCTGAAGCTCCTGGGCGAAGTCGAGCATGGATTCTTCCATGACCGAGGCAGTGCCGGTCTTATCCGTCCAGGCCTCGTCGACATAGACGTGACAGGTGGCGCAGGCGCAGGCGCCACCGCAGTCGGCATCGATGCCCGGAATGTTGCTCTTGACGGCGCCTTCCATGACGCTCTGGCCGACCTTGACCTCGATCGTGTGTTCTTTGCCGTTATGTTCGATATAGGTGATCTTGGGCATGGAAGGTCTTTAGCAGTAAATGACTGTCTTCCTTACCCGTTTCGTGGGTTTGGCGACAGCGAAAGTATAGCTTTCGCAAGCCATGGGCATTTGCGCAAGCAAATGACGGAAGGGGGATGCCCCTCCCACCGCCTTCGGTCCCCCCTCCCCGCTGCGCAGGGAAGGAAAAGGAATGGAGGGTTAGCCCTTGGCCGGCATCATCTTTTTGATTTCCGCGATAGCCTTCGCGGGATTGAGGCCCTTCGGGCAGACCTGCGCGCAGTTCATGATGGTGTGGCAGCGATAGAGCTTGAAGGGGTCTTCCAGCGCTTCCAGGCGTTCCTTGGTGTTCTCGTCGCGGCTGTCGGCCAGCCAGCGATAAGATTGCAGCAGGGCCGCCGGGCCGAGGTACTTGTCCTGGTTCCACCAGTAGCTGGGGCACGAGGTCGAGCAGCAGGCGCACAGGATGCACTCATAGAGGCCGTCCAGCTTGTCGCGGTTCTTCGGCGTCTGCAGGCGTTCTTTTTCCGGATCGGGCGTCTTCGACTGCAGGTACGGCTCGATCGAAGCATACTGATTGTAGAAGCCCGTCAGGTCCGGCACCAGGTCCTTGACGACCGGCATGTGCGGCAGTGGCGCGATGGTGATGTCGCCAGAGAACTCGTCGTGGCCCTTGATGCAGGCCAGGGTGTTGCGGCCGCCGATATTCATGGCGCACGAACCGCAAATGCCTTCGCGGCACGACCGGCGGAAGCTGAGCGTCGAGTCGATCGTGTTCTTGATGTGGATCAGGCTGTCCAGCAGCATCGGGCCGTGGTCGGCCGAATCCACTTCATAGGTGTCCCAGCTGGGGTTCTCGCCAGTCGCCGGGTCGAAGCGATAGATCTTGTAGGTGCGCGTCGTCCTGGTCCGTTTGGCGGCCTTGTACGTCTTGCCTTTTTTGATCTTCGAATTCTTGGGGAGGGTTAACTCAACCATTTTAATAGACCCGTGCCTTGGGCGCGATGTACGCGATGTCGTTGGTCATGGTGTAGGTGTGGACCGGACGGTAGTCGATGGTGGTGACGCCCGACTTCAGGTCGATCCAGGTCAGGGTGTGCTTCATCCACTCGTCGTCGTTGCGGTTCGGGAAGTCCTCGCGGGCGTGAGCGCCGCGGCTCTCTTTCCGGTTCAGCGCCGAGTCAACGGTGACGACGGCCTGCGAAATCAGGTTGTCGTATTCCAGCGCTTCGACCAGGTCGGTGTTCCAGATCATGCCGCGATCCTTGATGCCGATATAGTCGGACTCTTTAAAGATAGCGGTCAAGCTCTTGGAGCCTTGTTCCAGGGTCTCACCGGTGCGGAAGACGGCGGCGTCAGCCTGCATGGCGGCCTGCATCTTGTCACGCAGGACAGCGGTCGGCGTGCCACCCGAGGCATTGCGGAAGCTGTCGAGGCGATCGAGGTGGGCATCGACGGCTGAGGCCGGCAGCGTCTTGTGCGGCGTGTTCGGCTGGACCAGTTCCTTGGACCGCAGGCCGGCGGCGCGGCCAAACACGACCAGGTCGATCAGCGAGTTGGAGCCCAGGCGATTGGCGCCGTGCACCGACACGCAGGCCGCTTCGCCGACGGCCATCAGGCCCGGCACGACGGTGTCGGGATTGTCGCCCTTCTTGGTCAGGACTTCGCCGTGATAATTGGTCGGGATGCCGCCCATATTGTAGTGGACGGTCGGGATGACAGGGATCGGCTCCTTGGTCACGTCGACGCCGGCGAAGATCTTGGCGCTTTCCGAGATGCCCGGCAGACGCTTGTGCAGGATTTCCGGCGGCAGGTGGTCGAGGTGCAGGTGGATGTGGTCCTTCTTGGGACCGACGCCGCGGCCTTCGCGAATTTCCATGGTCATCGAACGCGAGACAACGTCGCGCGACGCCAGGTCCTTGGCCGACGGTGCGTAGCGTTCCATGAAGCGCTCACCCGCCGAGTTGGTCAGGTAGCCGCCTTCGCCGCGCGCCCCTTCGGTGATCAGGCAGCCCGAACCGTAGATGCCGGTAGGGTGGAACTGCACGAACTCCATGTCCTGCAGCGGCAGGCCGGCGCGCAGCACCATGGCATTGCCGTCGCCGGTGCAGGTGTGGGCCGAGGTCGCCGAGAAGTAGGCGCGGCCATAACCGCCGGTCGCCAGGATGACCAGGTGAGCGCGGAAGACGTGGATGTCGCCGTTGTCGAGCTGCCAGGTGGTGACGCCACGGCAGGTGCCGTCATCCATGATCAGGTCGAGGGCGAAGTGCTCGATGAAGAATTCGACATTGTTGCGCACCGACTGGCCGTACAGGGTGTGCAGCATGGCGTGGCCGGTGCGGTCGGCGGCGGCGCAGGTGCGCTGGACCGGGCCTTCACCGAAGTTCTTGGTCATGCCGCCGAACGGACGCTGATAGATCTTGCCATCCTCAGTACGCGAGAAGGGCACGCCCCAGTGTTCGAGTTCGTAGACGGCCTTGGGCGCGTTGCGCACCAGATATTCGATGGCGTCCTGGTCACCCAGCCAGTCCGACCCCTTGACGGTGTCGTACATGTGCCATTCCCACTTGTCCTCGCCCATATTGCCGAGGCTTGCGGCGACGCCGCCCTGGGCCGCGACCGTGTGTGACCGTGTCGGGAAGACCTTGGTGATGCAGGCGGTCTTGAGACCGGCCTGACCGGCACCGAGTGCGGCGCGCAGACCGGAGCCACCGGCGCCGACGACGACCACGTCATATTCGTGGTTGATGATATTGTACTTGCCGGCAGCCATTTACGCCCCCTGATACACGAGATAGAGCGCGCCGAGGCTGCCGAACAGGACAGCGACGCTCAGGAGAAAGGTGAGGAAGATGCAGACGCCGCGCATCGGACCTTGCAGGTAGTCATCGATGATGACCTTTACGCCCATATACATGTGCCAGACCGCCAGGACGATGCTGACCGCGATGGCGGCCATGTTGAACGGGTTCCTGACGAAGGCGAGAGCAGCGTCAAAGCCGCCTCCGGCGATCTGCCA
This sequence comes from Asticcacaulis solisilvae, assembly GCF_017875235.1. GTDB lineage: Bacteria > Pseudomonadota > Alphaproteobacteria > Caulobacterales > Caulobacteraceae > Asticcacaulis > Asticcacaulis solisilvae_A. The sequence goes on from NZ_JAGGMI010000007.1 coordinate 129,265, forward strand.
GGCGCCCCAGGCCGCCCACAGGGTCAGCGGGATCAGGGCCAGCGAGGTAAAGCGTTCGGCCAGCCATTCTCCGGCGCCGTGCTTTTCGGATTTTTTCCAGCTTTGTGCCGAACGGGTCGAAGCGTCGTTCTTGGCGAGGGCTTCCTTGGTGCTCACAGCGCGACCTTTCCCGAAGTGAACAGAACCGCCCAGAAGGCGATGGTCAGGGCGACGCCCAGCAGCATGGTCCAGGTCGCCAGTGTGTCGGCGTCCTTGGGCTTGAAGCTGAGCCCCAGGTCCCAGATCAGGTGGCGCAGGCCGCCGGTCAGGTGGACGAAACCGGCCAGGCTGAGGCCGAACCAGACCAGCAGGCCCAGCGGCGATGCGGCATATTGCAGGAACACCGTGTAGGTTTCGCGTCCCAGCGCCAGACAGATCAGCCAGGCGGCGATCAGGACGATGCCGGCCACCGATGCCGAACCGGTCACACGGTGCAGGATCGAGCTGAGCATGGTGACATGCCAGCGCCAGATCTGAAGGTGGGGGGAAAGCGGCCGCGGTGGCGTGGTGTTGGACATGTGCAGAGCCCTGGACCCGAAGGTTTTAAGCGACGAACTATAAAATCTGTGTGACCGGTATGTTACCGGGCGACAAAGTCGGGGCCTTTTTAAGCCCAAAGGGTGTCATGTCAATAAAGCAATGCCCTTGAAAGGGTCTTTTTGCCTTATCGGTTATGCGTTTGCGACAGGTTCTCAATTGCTGGCGTAACCACACGCGGATAAGGCGAGCAGCCATGGGTGCCGGGCCAAACGTCAAAGCTTCGACAAATTCCTGTTGTTCACTTGTCAGGTGAATGAATTCTTAAGGGACGGGCGCATATGCCTAATAATACGGTAATGCCGCGCGCGGTTCCGTGTCTCAGGGGCATCATTCGAACCTATTCCTGACAGGTGATGTAGACGTGTTTTCTGTTTTGCTTATGGCGGCCGCCCTGCTGGGTCAGGATGGCGCACCTCAGACTCCTGAGTCCGGCGCGGTCAGCGTCGAGGCCTATTCCCGCGATTATGAAGGCCCCAAGAGCGACGCCGAGGCGCGTTACGACTCCACCATCCTGTCCGCCTATTCGTCGAAGGTCGGCCAGATGGAAGGCTCCTGGGAGGTCGCCAACGCGGACGGCCGTAAGCTGATCGGGCTGGAACTGCGCAACGAAGGAGGCGTCCGTGGCCGCCTGGAAGGCGCGTGGCGGTCGATGACGGCCGGCCTGGGCCTGAACGAGACCGGTTTTGTCTCCGACATCAGCCTGATCGGCAACGAGATGGAAGTCAACTACTTCCAGGGTCGCGCCCGCTCGCCGACCATCCTGCACTTGCGCAAAGAGACCGAAAGCCGCTGGCGCGGCACCCTGATGGATGTGGCCGGCCGCAAGGTGCCGGTCGTCATGTCGCGCGCCGTGGTGCGCTAGATCGGTATGATTTTAAGTGGAAACATCATACCGACCTAAGTTTTTTGTTTTGTCGCGATATTTAAGGCGAAAACCCCAAAAAACGCATCTTGGCACTTTTCGCCATATCGCTCTAGCGTCTGATGACATTCGTTTGATAGTTACGCTCTGTGGGATACAGCGTCCCTCTTCCGTCGTCGCTTCGCGCCGCCACCTTCTCCGTAAATGGGGAAGGAACTAGCTGAATTTACGTTTCTTTTTTCCTTCCCCGTTTACGGGGAAGGTGGCATTTGCGGAGCAAATGACGGAAGGGGGAGCCTTTCGATATCTGACCAAATGCATGACGAGGGGCCTACCTGAACACGTCACCCTCTGGTTTGCGGCAACAGCCGGCGGCCAATATCGGCCGCATTGCAGCAAACACTTGCCCTCTGCGTCGTCAGGGTTTAGATGGCCGCCAGATTATTATAGCTGCATGCAGAGGGAGTTCTCATGGCGCGGGCGAAAATTGCTTTGATTGGTGCGGGCATGATCGGGGGCACTCTGGCCCACATCTGCGCGCGTGAGGAACTGGGCGACGTCGTTCTGTTCGACATCACCGAAGGCGTGCCGCAAGGCAAGGCGCTGGATATCGCCGAAGCCACGACGGTTTTCGGTTCGGACGTCGCGCTGAAGGGCGCCAACGACTATGCCGACATCGCCGATGCCGACGTCTGCATCGTCACCGCCGGCGTGCCGCGCAAGCCCGGCATGAGCCGCGACGACCTTTTGGGCATCAACCTGAAGGTCATGAAGGCTGTCGGTGAAGGCATCAAGAAGTATGCCCCGAACGCGTTCGTCATCTGCATCACCAACCCGCTCGACGCCATGGTTTGGGCGCTGCGCGAATTCTCGGGCCTGCCGCACAACAAGGTGATCGGCATGGCCGGCGTCCTCGACTCGGGCCGCTTCGCCTACTTCCTGGCCGAAAAGACCGGCGTGTCGGTCGAAGACATCCACGCCTGGACGCTGGGCGGCCACGGTGACGACATGGTTCCGATGGTGCGCCACTCGACGATCGGCGGCCTGAGCCTGCCGGAATGCGTCGCGCAAGGCTTCTTTACCCAGGACGAGCTTGACGCAATCGTGAAGCGCACGCGCGGCGGCGGCGGCGAAATCGTCGCCCTCTTGAAGACCGGTTCGGCCTTCTATGCGCCGGCGGAATCGGCCGTTGCCATGGCGACCTCGTACCTCAAGGACAAGAAGCGCGTCCTGCCGTGCGCTGCTTATCTTTCGGGCGAATACGGCCTGCGCAACCTCTATGTCGGCGTGCCGGTCGTGATCGGCAAGGAAGGCGCGGAACGCATCATCCAGTTCACGCTGAACGACGACGAAAAGGCGATGTTCGCCAAGTCGGTCGAGTCGGTCCAAGGCCTGATTGCCGCCTGTAAGACCATCGACCCGTCGCTGGCGTAATTGCACGAGTGCACATAAATCCCCATCGGGATTTTACGGAAGCCGCCCCAAACTCGGGGCGGCTTTTTTATTCGGCGGGTGGTACGCAAAAAGCGAGGAAGCCAGAGAGGGCCATCGCCATGAAATTCGCCAAGACGCCTATATGCCTGCTGCTGGTGCTGGCCGGAGTAACCCTGTCGGTTGCTGCGTGTAACCAGCGCGACGCCGCGACGGAAACCACTACCACCACGACGACGACCACAACTTCGGCCGCGCCTCAGGCTTCGGTCAGCGCCAGCGTCGTCGCACGCGCCAGCTTTGACTGCAACCGCGCCCTGCCCGGCGGTGAAACGGCGGTCTGCGCCAATCCCGAGGTCGCGGAACTCGATGTCGAACTGGCCCGTCTCTACAAGGTCGTCGACCTGAAGGTTTCGGACGCCGAACGCACGACCCTGCATCGTCTGCAAGGCGGCTGGCTGCAAAAGCGCGACGCCTGCGCCGAAACCGTCGATGTGAAAGCCTGCCTGCAAACGGCCTATACCGACCGGATCGCCGACCTGCGCGCGGCTTATGCCACGGCGCGCAACGACACGGCCGGCATCAGCGCCGGACCGGTCAGTTGGCGCTGCCCGGGCACGACCAAGCTCATGACCTCGACCTTCGTCAACAGCACGACGCCGGTGGTTATCCTGAAGCGTGACGACAGTTCGGTCGTCCTGACCGGATCGGCCGCGGCGTCCGGTGCGCGATATCAGTCCGCCACGCCGGACGGCGCCTATGAGTTCTGGACCAAGGGCTCCGAAACCCAGCTAACCGTGCCCGGTTCCGCGGCTGTGACTTGCACCCTGGCCGATACGGCGGCAGGGTAACGCCACAAAAGGAGACAGGGCATGAAGACTTCACGTACGATTGTCATGGCCGGGCTGGCCCTTGTGTTGCTCAGCCTCGCGGCCTGCGCCGAGCGGCCCATGGGCAGCCCGGGTGATCCTGCCTTCCTGCGCGGCCTGGCCGACGGGCTGCTGGCTCCGATTTCGTTCGCGCTCAGCCTGTTCTCGGACAGCATCCGCATGTACGCCTTCCCGAACGTCGGGCGGTGGTACGACTTCGGGTTCCTGCTCGGCATCGGTGTCTGGGGCGGGGGCGGCGGTACGGCGGTGCGCTATGTCTATGTCGACCGCGTGTCCCGCCGCCGGATTCCGCCCGATGAAGTGGTTATTGACGACCGCCGGGTATAGGCCTAACGCGGTAGCATGATCACATCGTCGCCGCTTGGCCCCACGCTTGAAACCGCGCGCCTGATCCTGCGCCCACCCGTGCGGGCGGACTTCGACGGACTTTGCGCCTTCCATGCCGATCCTGAAACCATGAAGCACCTGGGCGGCGTCCAGTCGCCGGCCATGGTGTGGCGCACCATGTGCATGATGGCGGGCGCCTGGCACCTGGACGGTTTTCACATGTTCAGCGTCCTCAACAAGGAAACGGGTGAGTGGATGGGGCGTATCGGGCCGCTCTATCCGGAGCAGTGGCCGGACCGCGAAGTCGGCTGGGGCCTGATGGCGCGGCACTGGGGCAAGGGCTATGCCCGCGAAGCCGCCGCGGCAGCCATGGACTATGTCTTCGACGTGCTCAAATGGGATCATGTCGTCCACACCATTGCGCCTGACAACCTGGCGTCGGCGGGCGTTGCAAAGAGCCTCGGCTCCTACGACCAGGGGCCGGGCAAGCTGCCCGATCCGCATGCCGCCGTGGCCGTCAATATCTGGGGCCAGACGCGCGACGAGTGGCAGGTCAACCGGACACGCCCACGAGCCGCGTTCAACGGCATCGAGGTCATAAATGAGCGCGTGATCGGCCATGCGCCCGAACGCGTCCGCGACGCCTTTGCCGACCCGCGAAAGCTGGTCCATTGGTGGGGACCGCACGGCTTTACCAATACAATAGAGGCTTTTGAGCTTCGGCCCGGCGGCGCTTTTCGCGTGACCATGCGCAATGAGCGCGACCAGGACTTTCCGAATGAAAAAACCTTTCACGAAGTGTCGCCGCATCGCATCGTCCTCGAACACCTCCAGCCGGTGCATCACTTTCTGATGACCATGACCTTCGACGCCGAGGGCGAAGGCACGCGGCTTGGCTGGCGCATGCAGTTCGCGCCGTCGCAGCAGGCCAACGCTCTGGGCGATGACCTGGTGCACTTCCTCCATGCCGCCAATGAACAGAATTTCGACCGGCTCGAGGATTTCCTCAGCCGCTGACCAAAAGGATAAGCCATGTCCGACCAGCCCAATTCAGAGACTGAAGTCTTCAAGCTGACGCGCACTTTCGAGGCGCCGCCGCAGGTTGTCTGGTCGGTGTGGACCGAAGCCGATCACCTGGCCAAATGGTTCGGCCCGGCCGGTCTGAAACTGGTCGTGCGGTCGCTGGACCTGACGCCGGGCGGGACGTTTCTCTACGGCATGCAGATGCCGACCGGCGTGACCATGTGGGGCAAGTGGGTGTTCCGCGCCATCGAGAAGCCCAACCGCCTGTCGTATGTCGTTTCCTTCTGCACCGAAGCCGGCGACCCGGTCCGCCACCCGATGGCGCCGTTGTGGCCACTGGAAGTACTGGTTGAGCAGTCGTTCAGCGAAAGCAACGGCAAGACGGTCTTCGAAAGCCGCTCGTGGCCGATCAACGCCACGGCCGAGGAGCGCGCCGTCTTTATTGCCGGTCACGCCGGGATGCAGGCGGCCTTTGGCGGGACGTTCGCGCAACTGGATGCCCATCTGGCCAGTTTGAGCTAAGGATTTTGAGCCCGAAGCATTTCCCGGCAGTGGCCCCCGGTTCGCCGTAGAAAATGCGACAAAACAAAAAATTTTTGAGCATTGTCCGCTTCATTTGAAGCGGACAATGCTCAAAATCCCTTATGGGTTGAATAACGGTGCTTGCCAAAACGGCGCTTCGGGCATTGAATACCGAAGCGCCGCCACCGTCAGGAACTGACCCTATGAAGATTAACGCTTATCTCCATTACAACGGCAATTGCGCCGACGCCCTGGCCTTCTACGAGCAGGTGTTCAACGGCAAGGTCATTTTCCAGCAGACCTTCGGCGAATCGCCGATGAAGGACGATTTTGGCCCGGAGCTTCAGAACGGGATAATGCACGCCACCCTGCAGATTGGCGACGACATTATCCATGCCAGCGACAGCCCGCCGGGCATGTTCAAGACGCCGCAGGGCTTTTCCATCAGCTACGCCACGACCGACACCGTCGCGGCCGAGCGTATTTTTGCCGCCCTTGCCGAGGGCGGCAACGTCTTCATGCCGCTGGCCCCGACCTTCTGGGCGGAGCGTTTCGGCATGGTGACTGATCGTTTCGGCATACCTTGGATGATCAATTGCGATAAGCCGGCCTGAGAGAGCCGGCGACCTACCGGGAGGAGTAACCAATGACTACGATTATACTTGTCGTCCTTGTACTGCTGGTCGCGTTCCTGGCTTTCGTGGCGACGCGGCCCGACACTTTTACCGTCAAGCGTTCCCAGCTTATTCGCGCCAAACCGGCGGACATCTATCCGCTGATCGCCAATTTTCAGCCCGAAGGTTGGGGTAAGTGGTCGCCGTGGGAGGATCTCGATCCGGACCTGCGCCGCGCCTATTCCGGCCCGCCGTCGGGCGTGGGGGCCATCTACGAATGGGAAGGCAACAAGCGCGTCGGCGCCGGCCGCATGGAGATCCACCACGCCGAAGCGCCGTCATCGGTCGACATCAAGCTGGATTTCCTCCGGCCATTCAAGGCGACGAACGACACCCTGTTCAACCTGATCGACGAAGGCGAGGAGACCCTGGTCACCTGGAAGATGACGGGGCCCGTGCCGTTTCCGGCCAAGATCATGCACCTGTTCATGGACATGGATACGCTGGTCGGGAATGACTTCGAAAAGGGCCTTGGCCGGCTGAAGGCGCTGGCTGAAAAGAAGTAATGCCTGACCAGACAGCGAGCGCCGCATTGTTTTTTTAGGCAGCGGCGCTCAACGTCATGCTCCATTCCGGAGCAAACCATGGCCGACACAAGCTTTACCCGTACCGATATAGCCATTGTCATGAGCCGGACCTTCGACGCCGGCCTTGCGCAGGTTTGGCGCGCCTGGACCGACGAAGCGCTTATCTCGCGCTGGTGGGGACCGCACGGGTTTACTACCGACGCGAAGCTGGACGTGCGTCCGTCAGGCCGGTTCGCGCTCATCATGTATGGCGCCGATGACGACGCCTATCCGCTCCAGGGGGAATATCTGGAGGTGGCGGAGCAGAGCCGCCTCGTCATGGAGATGCACCACGACGACCATCCGGCCAACTGGCACGACTACCTCGCCTTGCAGTTCACCAGGGCAGGCGGGGACGAGGATACCCTGCCATCCCTGACGGTCATTACCAAGGTGGCTTTCCAAGCGCTCGGTGACAATGAAACCCAGCTGACGGTCGAGCAGGTCTTCGCCACGCAGGCCGAGCGCGATGCCTTTGACGGCATGGGCTCGACCGAAGGCTGGCGGCAGAGCTTCGAGAAGCTCGACAAGGTGCTGGAAACGCCCAACTAGACTTACCAGGCTTCTACCAAAGCGGACGGCTGGACAATGCGAAAGCGGCAAGCCTAGAACCAGCCTTCAGCCCTCAACACCTTGGCATAGCTGCGGCTGACGGGGGCTTCGACGTCACCTTTGAGCGCCAGCGTCACCCTGCCGTCGCTGCGCATCACATCGCTGACGGCATCCCTGGCTACCCACCACGAGCGATGTACCTGCGAGCCCTCGATGCCGTCGAGCTCGCGGATGGCGTCATAGAGCCGCATCAGGAGCAGGGTCTGGCCGACCGAGGTATGGACCCTGAGATAGTGATCCTCAGCCGACAGGGCATGGATTTCCGCCTTTTGGTACTTGAACGGCAGCCGCCCGCGAAAGGCCTGCGCCGGTTCCTTCCGGTCCGCCTCCGGATGCACGTGGCTCTGGCGCGGCGTGCGCTCAAGCAGATACTGCAAGACCGACATGGCCAGGGTGATGACGGTCACCGGCCGGACGGTATAAAGTATCATGCGCGGGTCCAAGCCATGGCGAAAATAAAGCCCGTCGATCAGCCATACGCTTAGGGTCACCGCCGGCACGGCCAGTACGAACAGCACGATTGCGCCAGCCAGGGGCTCAAGCGCCCTGAAACGGTGGAGAACGAGGCTGACCAACTGGACCGCTACCGTACCGCCCAGCATGGTCGCCAGCCAGTAGCCCATGCGTACGGCAATCGGCGCGTCCTGGCTGCCCATCGCCCCGGTAAAACTGAGGAAAAAGGCCATGGCGATGGCGACGGAATAGACCCGCAGCCACTGCCGCTCGCCCCAGGGATGGGTCACGATGTTGATAAGGCCTGCAACTGGCGAAGCGCCAATGGCAGGGGCCGGCATTTCACGCATCTGGTCGGGCGTTTCGCGCATTGTCTCGGACAGGGAACGGGGACCTGCGACTTATGCGGCAATTCCTCCTGCAAAGAAAGGCCGCATCCGATGACCTCCTTCCTCGATCATTATGCCCACCCGCACTGGCCGGACCTGTCGCTCGTCTCGCATGTTTCACCGGCCGTACAGATCCACCTTGCCGCGGCGGTGATCGCCTTCGCCGTCGCCACCCTCCAGATACTCGGACCCAAGGGCACGACCTTTCACCGCATCGTCGGCTGGGGATGGGTCATCGTCATGTTCACGGTCGCGGTTTCGAGCTTCTTCATCCGCTCGATCAATCACGGCGCCTTCAGCTTCATCCACATCTTGTCGGCCCTCACTCTGATCGCTCTGCCGATCCTGGTTCTGGCGGCGCGGCGCGGCGATATCAAGCGCCACCGTGCACAGGCCTATCAGCTCTATATCGGCGCGCTGCTGATCGCGGGCGTGTTCACCTTTTTGCCTGGCCGGCTGATGTGGCACATATTCTTTGGCTAAAATGGTCTTGTCCGAAAATGTCCCGCCTAAGCGTTTGAAACTGCTTGGATAGCGTGACAGCGTTGTCTTTGCGATAGCGGTAACATGCTTTACAAATCAACGACATTGCGTTTTCGAAGAAAAGCCGTGGCGACTCAATTTTCTGTGATTGAGCGGTTGCACAAATAAGCCTTGGTCTTTATAAAGCGCCCCGATCCTGGACGAGCAACGGCGTTCGCCCTAATTGTCAGACAATTAAAGATTGCGCTACCATATGGCGTTGTGTTCGATTGTCACGCACACATCAGAGCCTTTCACGCTCAATTTGTGATGAATTGAACGGGACCGGCTCTGTCGTTCATTCACTATTGCAAGACCGGTTCCATGAACATTCACGAGCATCAAGCCAAGGCCGTCCTGAAGCAGTTCGGCGTGGCCGTCCCGCGCGGCTATCCCGCCTTCTCTCCGCAAGAGGCCGAAAAGGCCGCCAAGGACCTCGCCAAGGAGGCCGGTTCCAAGGTCTTCGTCGTCAAGTCGCAGATCCACGCCGGTGGCCGCGGCAAGGGCCGTTTCGAAGGCCTGGGCCCCGACGCCAAGGGCGGCGTCCGCGTCGTCAAGTCGCCTGAGGACGTCAAGGCCAACGCCGACGAAATGCTCGGCCGCGTCCTGGTCACCATCCAGACCGGCGACAAGGGCAAGCAGGTCAACCGCCTCTACATCGAAGAAGGCGCCGACATCGTCAAGGAACTGTACCTGTCGCTGCTGGTTGACCGCGAAACCTCCAAGGTCTCCGTCGTCGCTTCGACCGAAGGCGGCATGAGCATCGAAGACGTTGCCCATGACACGCCGGAAAAGATCCACACCTTCACCATCGACCCCGCCACCGGCGTCTTCCCGACCCATGCCCGCGCGCTGGCTTCAGCGCTGGGCCTCAAGGGCGACCTAGCCAAGCAGGGCGCCAAGCTCCTGAACCAGCTGTACACGGCGTTCAACGCCAAGGACATGGACATGCTGGAAATCAACCCGCTGATCATCACGGGTGACGACCGCCTGCTGGTCCTGGACGCCAAGGTGTCCTTCGACGGCAACGCCCTGTTCCGCCATCCGGACATCGTCGAGCTGCGCGACACGACCGAAGAGGACGAGAAGGAAATCGAAGCCTCGAAGTTCGACCTGTCCTACATTGCGCTCGACGGCGAAATCGGCTGCATGGTCAATGGCGCCGGCCTGGCCATGGCCACGCTCGACATCATCAAGCTCTATGGTTCGGAGCCCGCCAACTTCCTCGACGTCGGCGGCGGCGCCACGACTGAAAAGGTTACGGCAGCCTTTAAGATCATCACCTCGGACCCGAAGGTAAAGGGCATCCTGGTCAACATCTTCGGCGGCATCATGAAGTGCGACATCATCGCCCAGGGCGTGATCGCGGCTGTCAAGGAAGTCGGCCTGAAGGTTCCGCTGGTCGTCCGCCTGGAAGGCACCAATGTCGAGCTCGGCAAGAAAATCATCAATGAAAGCGGCCTGAACGTGATCGCCGCCGACGACCTGGCCGATGCGGCCGCCAAGATCGTCAAAGCCGTCAAGGGTTAAGCGCTAATGTCAGTCCTCGTTACCAAGAACACCAAGGTCATCACGCAGGGTTTCACCGGCGCGCAAGGCACCTTCCACTCCGAACAGGCCATCGCTTACGGCACCCAGGTCGTCGGCGGCGTGACCCCCGGCAAGGGCGGCACCACCCACATCGGCCTGCCGGTCTTCGACAGCGTCGCTGAAGCCAAGGATCGCACCGGCGCCGACGCCTCGGCCATCTACGTCCCGCCGCCCTTCGCGGCCGACGCCATCCTGGAAGCCATTGAAGCGGAAATCCCGCTGATCGTCTGCATCACCGAAGGCATTCCGGTGCTGGACATGGTCAAGGTGAAGAAGGCGCTGCAAGGCTCCAAGTCGCGCCTGATCGGGCCGAACTGCCCGGGCGTCTTGACGCCGAATGAATGCAAGATCGGCATCATGCCGGGCAACATCTTCTCCAAGGGTTCGGTAGGCGTTGTTTCGCGCTCGGGAACGCTTACCTATGAAGCCGTGTTCCAGACGACCAATGCCGGCCTCGGCCAGACGACGGCCGTCGGCATCGGTGGCGACCCGGTCAAGGGCACCGAGTTCATTGACGTCCTGGAAATGTTCCTGGCCGACGACGAGACCAAGTCGATCATCATGATCGGCGAAATCGGCGGCTCGGCCGAAGAAGACGCCGCCCAGTTCCTGCGCGACGAAGCCAAGCGCGGCCGCAAGAAGCCGATGGCTGGTTTCATCGCCGGGCGTACTGCCCCGCCGGGCAGAAGAATGGGCCACGCCGGCGCCATCATTTCCGGCGGCAAGGGCGGTGCGGAAGACAAGATCGCGGCCATGGAAGCGGCCGGCATCAAGGTCGCTCCGTCGCCCGCGGCGCTGGGTGAGACCCTGCTGTCGGTTCTGAAGGGCCTGTAACAAACAGAAGTTCTGTTTGTCGGAGGATTAACCCTTTTCCTGCTAAACAGGGCTTTGAAAAACTGGTATGCGTACCCTGTCCTGCGTGCGGTGAGGAGAAACCGCCTCACCGCGACGCGCAGGACAGGAGCAAGAACGGGCGGTGTCGTGATTGGCCGTCCAGACCTTGAAACATCTGCACGGACAACGCGTGCATACAAATTGTGTGAAAGGCAGGCGGTGTCGTAGTTGGCCGTCTGACAGGCAAACACCATGGCGGACGATTCCGGCCGGCTCAATCAGGTCTTCGCGGAGACCTCGTTCCTCTACGGCGCGAACGCCGTGTTCATCGAAATGATGCAGGAGAGGTGGGCCGAAGATCCCAACTCCGTGCCGCCGGAATGGCGGGCCTTCTTTGATCAACTGCTCGACCGTCCCGACAATGTGAAAGCCAATGCCGCCGCGGGGGGGTGGGCCAATCCGGGCCAGGGACCGCGCGATGAACTGATTTCCGCCATGGACGGCTTCTGGCCGGCGGTCGCCGCCAAGGTCGAAAAAGGGATCCAGCAGCGCAATCCGCAAGCCTCCGCCGCCGATACCCAAAGCGCCGCGCGCGACTCTATCCGCGCCCTGATGCTGATCCGCGCCTTCCGTATCCGTGGCCACCTGCAGTCCAACCTCGACCCGCTGGGTCTCGAACCGCCGATCCAGAACCCGGAACTGACGCCGGAATACTGGGGCTTCACGGCCGCCGACCAGGACCGCCCGATCTTCATCGACGGCGTCCTGGGTCTTGAGACGGCGACGCTCAAGGAAATCATCGCCATCGTCCGCCGCACCTACTGCGGTAATATCGGCGTCCAGTACATGCACATCTCCGACCCGGCCGAAAAGGCGTGGGTGCAGGAGCGCATCGAAGGCCGCGACAAGGAAATCACCTTCACCAAGGAAGGCAAGATCGCCATCCTGAAGAAGCTGATCGAGACCGAAGGCTTCGAACGCTTCTGTCACCGCCGCTTCCCGGGCACCAAGCGCTTCGGCCTTGACGGCGGTGAAGCCATGATCCCCGCCCTTGAGCAGATCATCAAGCGCGGTGGCGCCTTGGGCGTGAAGGACATCATCTTCGGCATGGCCCACCGTGGCCGCCTGAACGTGCTGGCCGGCGTCATGGGCAAGCCCTACCGCGCCATCTTCCACGAGTTCCAGGGCGGATCGACCCTGCCGTCGGACATCGAAGGCTCGTCGGACGTCAAGTATCACATGGGCGCTTCGTCGGACCGTTCGTTCGACGGCAACAATGTCCACCTGTCGCTGACGGCCAACCCGTCGCACCTGGAAATCGTCAACCCGGTCGTGCTGGGCAAGACGCGCGCCAAGCAGGCCTTCCAGAACAAGGGCAAGACCGACGCCGTGCCGGACCGTTCCGGCGCGGTCGGCCTCTTGATCCACGGCGACGCCGCCTTCGCGGGCCAGGGCGTCGGCATGGAATGCTTCGCCTTGATGGGCCTGAAAGGCTACAAGACCGGCGGCACATTGCATTTCGTCATCAACAACCAGATCGGCTTTACGACGGCGCCGCGCTTTTCGCGCTCGTCGCCCTATCCGTCGGACGTGGCCCTGATGGCCCAGGCGCCGATCCTGCACTGTAACGGCGACGACCCCGAAGCCGTCGTCTTCGCGGCCAAGATGGCGACGGAGTTCCGCCAGAAGTTCGCCAAGGACGTGGTCGTTGACATGTTCTGCTACCGCCGCTTCGGTCACAACGAAGGCGACGATCCGACCTTCACTCAGCCGATCATGTACGCCAAGATCAAGAACCATCCGTCGACTCGCGAACTGTACGCGCAGCGTCTGGTTCAGGAAGGCGTCGTGACGCAAGCCGAGGTCGATGGTTTCGTCGCTGAGTTCGATGCTTTCCTTGATGCCGAATTCGAAGCCGGCAAGGCCTACCGCGCCACCAAGGCCGACTGGCTGGACGGCAAGTGGCAGGGCCTGGGCCTGCCGGAAGAAGACGAGCGCCGTGGCACCACCTCGGTTCCGCGCGCCAAGCTGGTCGAGCTCGGCAAGAAGATCACCACGATTCCGAATGACATCGACGTCCACAAGACGCTGAAGCGCGTCATCGAGGCGCGTCAACAGATGATCGCCACTGGCGAAGGCCTCGACTGGGCCACCGCAGAATCGCTGGCCTTCACCTCGCTGCTCGACGAAGGCTTCCCGGTACGCCTGTCGGGCCAGGATTCGATCCGCGGCACCTTCTCGCAGCGTCATTCGGGCTGGGTCGACCAGACGACGGAAGAGCGGTACTTCCCGTTCAACCACATCCGCGACGGCCAGGCCCAGTACGAAGGCATCGACTCGGCCCTGTCCGAAGAAGCGGTGCTGGGTTACGAATACGGCTATAGCCTGGCCGACCCGAACACCCTGACCCTGTGGGAAGGCCAGTTCGGTGACTTCGTCAACGGCGCCCAGGTCATCATCGACCAGTTCATCACTTCGGGTGAGCGCAAGTGGCTGCGCATGTCGGGCCTGGTCATGCTGCTGCCGCACGGTTACGAAGGCCAGGGGCCGGAGCATTCGTCGGCGCGTCTCGAACGCTTCCTGCAGATGTGCGCCGAGGACAATATCCAGGTCGCCAACTGCACGACGCCGTCGAACTATTTCCACATCCTGCGCCGCCAGATCCACCGGCCGTTCCGCAAGCCGCTGATCCTGATGACGCCGAAGTCGCTGCTGCGTCACAAGAAGGCGATCTCGTCGCTGTCGGAAATCGCCGAAGGTTCGAGCTTCCACCGTGTCCTGCACGACGACGCCGAGCGCAAGCCCGAAATGGCCGGCGTCAAGCTGGTGGCTGACGATAAGATCCGTCGGGTCATCCTGTGTTCGGGCAAGGTCTATTACGACCTGCTGGAAGACCGTGAGAAGAAGGGCATCAAGGACGTGTACCTGATGCGCCTGGAACAGTTCTATCCGTGGCCGATGAAGTCGCTGATGACGGAACTGGGCCGCTTCGCCAATGCCGAACTGGTCTGGTGCCAGGAAGAGCCGAAGAATATGGGCGGCTGGTCGTTCGTCGACCCGTGGCTGGAACTGACGCTCGAACGCCTCAAAATCAAGGCCAAGCGCGCCCGCTATGTCGGTCGCCCGGCTTCGGCCTCGACGGCGGCGGGTCAGATGAGCCGCCACCTCAAGGAACTGGAAACTTTCTTGAATGAGGCCTTCGCATGACGAAGCCCATCGGCCTGAACGAAGCGTTCGCTTAAACCCCTTCTCCCCGAATTGCCCGCCGCTTATGAAGCGGCGGGCTTCAAAACATGCTGAAATTGGAGCCTGACAATGGCTGACATCCTCGTTCCCGTCCTGGGAGAATCCGTAACCGAAGCCACCGTCGCCAAGTGGACCAAGACAAATGGCGACGCCGTCAAGAAGGACGAAGTGCTGGTCGAGCTGGAAACCGACAAGGTTTCGCTCGAAGTCGCTTCGCCCGCTGACGGCACGCTGCAGATCCTGGTCGGCGAAGGCGAAACCGTAACCCCGGGCACCAAGCTAGGCACTGTTGGTGGCGCTGGCGCTGCTGCTGCCTCGGCCGCTCCGGCTGCTGCTGCGGCACCTGCCGCCAAGGCTGCTGCACCGGCCCCCGCTGCTTCGGGTGGCGCGGCCCTGCTCGACGTCAAGACTCCGGTCATGGGCGAAAGCGTCGCCGAAGGCACCATCTCGACGTGGCGCAAGAAGAAGGGCGACTCCGTCAAAAAGGACGAAGTCCTGGTTGAAATCGAAACCGACAAGGTCGCCGTTGAAGTGGCTTCGCCGGCTGACGGCACCCTGGCCGACATCCTGGCCGCGGACGGTGCGACCGTGACGCCGGGCCAGGTCATTGCTAAGATCTCGACCGACGGTTCGGTCGCTGCTTCGTCGGCGCCTGCCGCCGCGGCTGCTCCGGCACCGGTGGCTGCTGCCGCACCTGCCGACACCGGCAAGCCGCTGTCGCCGGCCGTTCAGCGCATCGTTTCCGAAACCGGTCTCGACCCGAACAAGGTCGACGGCACGGGTAAGGACGGCCGCATCACCAAAGGCGACGCCCTGGCGGCCCTGTCTTCGCCGGCGCCCGCGCCGGTCGCTGTCGCGCCTGTGCCTTCGGCCCCTGCCGCGCCGCGTGCCGTGGGCGCCCGTGAGGACCGCGTAAAGATGACGCGCCTGCGTCAGACGATCGCGCGCCGCCTGAAGGAATCGCAGAACACGGCGGCGCAGCTGACAACGTTCAACGAAGTCGACATGACGGCCATCATGACGATGCGCAACGCCTATAAGGACGTGTTCGAGAAGCGTCACGGCGTGAAGCTCGGCTTCATGTCCTTCTTCGCTAAGGCCGTCGTCGCCGCGCTGAAGGATATCCCGGCCGTCAACGCCGAGATTGAAGGCACGGATATCATCTACAAAAACCACTACGACCTCGGCATCGCCGTCGGCACCGACAAGGGCCTGGTTGTTCCTGTTCTGCGCGACGTCGACAGCCTGTCGCTGGCCGGCATCGAAAAGGGCATTGCCGCTCTGGGCAAGCAGGCGCGCGATGGCACGCTGTCGATCGACCAGCTGCAAGGCGGCACCTTCACCATCACCAACGGCGGCATCTACGGCTCGCTGATGTCGACGCCGATCCTGAACATGCCGCAGGTCGGTATTCTGGGCATGCACTCGATCAAGGAGCGCCCGATGGCGGTCAATGGTCAGGTGGTTATCCGTCCGATGATGTACCTGGCCCTCTCATACGATCACCGTATCGTCGACGGCAAGGAAGCTGTGACCTTCCTGGTCCGCGTCAAGGAAGGCCTGGAAGATCCGCAGCGTTTTGTGCTGGACGTCTAAGCACTGAGATGTATTGGGGCGTGGGGTCCGTGACCCACAAACCTTTCTTGTTCGATAAAAAACCTCGCCCCTAAAGGGCGGGGTTTTTTATTGAATTAGGGAAGACTTGGGGCGCAGGCCCCAAACCCCGATACATATCCGCGCTTCACCGGCCACCCCCAAAATGGTACTCAAAGCCATGATCCGCGCGTTCCTGATCCTCTGTGCCTGCCTGTCCCTAACCGGCTGCCTCAGCATGCCGCGCGAGCTGTTCGACGACACCGCGCAGAAACAGGCGCAGCCGGTCGGCTTTACCGCCATCCGCATGACCTCTGACGACAACCAGCTGACCGAACGGCTGGAGCAGGACCTGCGCACCCAAAGGCAGGCACGCAAGACTTCCGGCCCCTTGTCGATCCTGGCATTATCCGGCGGCGGTGCGGACGGAGCCTTCGGCGCCGGCGTGCTCAATGGCTGGACGCAACGCGGCGATCGCCCGGAGTTCGATGTCGTCACCGGCGTGTCGACCGGCGCCCTGATCGCACCCTTTGCCTATCTCGGCAGCGCCTATGACGACCGCCTGCGCGACGCCTACACCAGCGGCATTGCCACCAAAGCCATGTCCAAGCGCGGTCTCGGCGCCCTGTTCACACCCGGTATGTTCAGCTCGCGCCGCTTCGCGGCCCTGGTCGAGCACTTCGTCGACGTCCCCTTGATCGAGGCCATTGCCGCCAAGACCGAGCAGGGCGGCCGGCTCTATGTCGCCACCACCAATCTCGACACCCAAAGCGGTGTCATCTGGGATATCGGCGCCATAGCCACTCAAGGAACGGACAGGGACCGGCGCGACGGCGGCGATGCAGGAAGAACCGAAGCCTGCGCGCTGATCCGTGAAATCCTTGCCGCGTCGGCCAGCGTGCCTGGCGCCTTCGCACCGGTGATGATTACGACCCAGACGGCGGACGGACGCCGGATCGAGGAAATGCATGTCGACGGCAGCGTCACCATGCCCTTCTTCGTCCTGCCGGAATCGATGCTGAGCTGGACCGTGCCGCAGGACCTGCGCTCGAACGCGCGCATCTATGTGCTGATCAACGGCAATGTCAGCCCGCACTTCGCCGTCACCCGGAACCGCAGCCTGGACGTGGCGGCGCGCAGCCTCGACACCCTGACGCGGGCCCAGGCGCGCACGACACTGATCTCCATACGCGGGTTTGCCGCGCGTAACGGGGTGGGTGTGCTGACCGCCAGCATCCCGGACGATTTCAGCGGCGGCGGTCTGTTGGCCTTCGACAAGGACAGCATGCAACGCGTCTTTGCGCTCGGTCATGCCCGCGGGCTGGCCGGGGACGCCTTCAGGTCGGACGGCCGATAGCCGCGAACGATCGCCCGCCACGACAAGACAAACGGATGCAGCAGGCTGCCCGTCGCGCTGTGAACATCTTCCTCGCCGGGCGAGCCGAAGCGCAGACTTTGCCTCGCTTCCGGCAGGCGCAACGTGCCGAATACCCGGTCCCATACCGCCAGGCACGAGCCGAAATTGCAGTCATAGTGCGCCGGATTGTCGGAATGGTGCAGGTGGTGATGGCCGGGGCTCAGGAACCATTTTCCCAGCGTTCCCGTAAACGCGATGCGGATGTGCGAGTGCTGCAGGTGGACGACGGTGTACATGAACGCCACCAGGATAATGTTCGTGCCGGAAACCTGCGCCACGTGTGCCTCGCCGAGCAGGTACTGGCCTATGCCCTGCACCGTGCCGACCGTCAGCGCCAGGATGTTGGAAAAGATCAGCGTGTCGATCGGATGCATGCGCGCCGCCGTAAAGGGCGTCAGAACCTCGGCGGTGTGATGCACACGGTGGAACGGCCACAGCCACGCCGTCCTGTGCTTGAACCAGTGATCGAACCAGTAACCGAAATCGTAGGCCAGAAAGGTCGCTATCGTCAAAAGAGCCATACCTGTCCAACCCGGCAGAAGCGCAGGGGAAACGCCAAACGCGCCGCGCAGCATCCCGCCCGTAACCTGGCTGACCGTGCTCGCAGAGATCAGGCTCCAGCCGATCAGCGACAGGGTGACGAAGGTGTTGAGCAGAAACATCCCGAGATCGGCACGAGTCGAGCGATGTCCCCAGATGCTGCCCGGAAAAAGGGCCCGCGCCAGCGCCTTCCAGGGCAAGGGATGCCGCCGCCGGCGGCGAACGCCAAGAAATACGGCGGAAATGACCAGCGCCGCCATTAGCGACATCAGCGAATAGGTCGATCCTGCCGCCAGAAAGACGCGCCCCAGCACGTCGCCGACGGCGCCAAGGCTGTGGCTCAGGACGGATAGGCCGCTGGTCTGCATACCGCCACCTTAGGCGGATGGCTTTGATATTGACTTAATCGCCACGCGCCTGGCGAAAAAAAGTGCGGGTCTTGAAACGCCGAGACAAAGCCGGTGCTTTGTGATTAGTCTATTTGAAATAATAAGTCCGGGGAATTCCATGATCATCCGCACACTGCTGGCTTCGGCCGTTGTTGCCGCGACCGCCTTGTCCCTGGCGGCGCCTCTGCATGCCGAAACGCGCTCGCAGGCCATGCGTCGCAAGGAAGTCTTTACCGACCAGGATGCGGAAAAGGGGCAGGCGCACGTCAAGGCAGCCATGACGGTGCCCATGGAAACGTTGCTGGCCAAGGCCGATATCCAGCATCCCCAGAACATGCTGCAATATGGCCTTGGGCTCTATCTTGGCCGTCCGTCGGCAACGGCGTCCATGCCCCAGGGCGAAAAGGAAAAGCTCAAGGCCGCCTATCGCGCCTTGCTTGACCAGTACCTGACCTCCAGCGATAAGTTCGGCAACGTCACCTTCGACGAAGACGCCATGCTCGACAATGGCGACTTCTGGGTCTACCTGGCGCAGCACATCGGACGGCCCAAAGAGCGCCAGCCACTCAATCACGTCGGCACCGGGGTCGATTCGACCGGGGCGGCGACCAACATATTCATGGTCGACCGGATGGAAAATGACGCCGACGACTATAACCTCGTCACAGAGCCTATTATCCGCCGCCAGGTGGCCAATGCCGCCATTACCTGCACCACGACGGCGCGGTCGTTCGCGCGCATGAAGAAGGCGCAGACGGTCGCCCTCGCCGAAACCAAGCTGACGCCGGAAAAATACGCGGAAATGCGCGTGACGGCGGCGCGCATCTATCGCACCTCCTATGTGCTGGGCGTGCGCGCCTGCGTGACCGAAGCCAACTTCATGGCGGCCGCGGATTTCGCCGGCCAGAACCTGGGCACGCTCGGCACGCTGAAGGATGACCCGGCGGCGCAACTGGCCAATCTGGACGGTGCGGACGCTCCCCAACTGGAGGAATAGCCAGAACGCGCGGTTTAGGTTAATATCCGCGTTAACCGAAACCGCGACGCCCCTTGCGGGCCGTGACCCGAGGGGGGAATCATGAAGTTTTTCCGGTATTTGCTCGTCGCCATTACCGTTCTCTACGCCGCATGGATCGCTTTCCCCGTGGCCAGGAACTTCCTCTTCCCACCGGATACGGGACAGTCCGTGCCGTCGATGCAGGCCGATCGCATCGATCACTCGGCGGGCTCGGGAGCAATGGATAGCGAAACGACGATCCCAATGGACTCGATCCAGGGCGATACGGCCGTCGAAGCCATCGAGACCCAGAATACGCCGGTTGTTGCGCTTTGGGCCGGGGTCATCCTGCTTTATCTGGTCGCGGCGCTGCTGCACGCCAACGGCAATGTCCGCGCCGCCCTGACCTATGCCCTGGGCTTCCTGGCCGACCTGGCCCTGACCTACCTGACCTCGGGCAGCCCGGGTTTTGGCACTACCGACAAGATTTTTGATGTCCTTTCAACCTGGGACCCGCGCTATGTGCTGACACTGCTGGCGCTGGTACTGGGTCTGATGATCTACGCTTCGAGGCTGCGGCCGAAGCCCAGGATGATGCGCGCCGAGCTGGACTAGTTGGAGCTGTTACGTCTTCAGGCCACTGGCCTGAAGATTCTTCAGTTTTGACTTGACCCGATGGGCCTGGGCTCCTACGTGCTGGGCATCCGAATTCCTTGACGTGAGAGGGCTTTGACGTGGCCGAGGACCAGAATTTCGACGTAGTCATCATCGGTGGCGGGCCGGGTGGATACAATGCCGCCGTCCGTGCCGGACAGCTGGGCCTGAAGACCGCCATCGTCGAGATGCGCGGGGTGCTGGGCGGCACCTGCCTGAACGTCGGCTGCATGCCGTCGAAGGCGCTGCTGCACGCGTCGGAGCTGTTTGAAGCGGCGTCGTCCGAGTTCGCCAGCATCGGTATTGAGGTGCCGGCGCCGAAGCTGAACCTCGTCCAGATGATGAAGGCCAAGCAGGACAGCGTCACGGCGCTGACCAAGGGCGTCGAATTCCTGATGAAGAAGAACAAGGTGACCTACTTCGTCGGTCGCGGGACGATCGCTGGCCAGGGCCGGGTGACGGTCACGGGCAATGACGGTGCGACGCAGACGCTTGTCACCAAGAACATCGTCATCGCCACCGGCTCCGAGCCTACACCTTTGCCAGGCGTCGATGTCGACCAGAAGCAGATTGTCGATTCCACCGGCGCGCTGTCGCTGCCGTCCGTGCCGAAGTCGCTGGTCGTCGTTGGGGCAGGCATCATCGGCCTGGAGCTCGGTTCGGTGTGGCGCCGCCTGGGCGCCCAGGTCACCGTCGTCGAATTCCTTGACCGCATCACGCCGGGCATGGACACTGAAGTCGCGACCGCCTTCCAGAAGGCGCTTGTCAAGCAGGGCGTCAGCTTCAAGCTGGGCACCAAGGTGACCAAGGCCGCTACGGGCGCCAAGGGCGTCGAGCTGACACTGGAACCTGCCGCCGGCGGTGCGCAGGAAAAGGTCACGGCCGACGTCGTCCTCGTCGCTATTGGCCGCCGTCCCTTCACCAAAGGGCTGGGGCTGGAAACGGTTGGTGTCACGACCGATCAACGCGGTTTCATCCCGACCAACCACTTCAAGACGGCAGCGCCGGGCGTATGGGCCATCGGTGACGTCATTACTGGTCCGATGCTGGCGCACAAGGCCGAAGAAGACGCGGTGGCCTGTATCGAACTGATCGCCGGCAAGGCGGGTCACGTCGACTACAACCTGGTCCCGAGCGTTGTCTACACCTTCCCGGAAGTTGCCTGGGTCGGCCAGACCGAAGACCAACTCAAGGCGGCCGGCGTGCAGTACAAGGCCGGCAAGTTCCCGTTCACGGCCAACAGCCGCGCCAAGATCAACCACGAGACCGAAGGCTTCGTGAAGTTCCTGGCCGACGCCAAGACCGACAAGGTGTTGGGCGTGCACATGATGGGCCCACAGGTCGGTGAAATGGTCGGCGAAGTCTGCGTGCTGATGGCCTTTGGTGGCGCGTCGGAAGACCTGGCGCGCACCTGCCACCCGCACCCGACGCGTTCGGAAGCCGTCCGCCAGGCGGCCATGGGCGTCGAAGGCTGGACGATGCAAGCTTAAACTTATGGGGTTTGGGGCCTGCGGCCCCAAGTCTTTTTAGAACCAAAGAAAATGCCTGGCCCTAAGAGGCCAGGCATTTTCTTTGGTATCAGGTAGTCTGTGGGCGCGCGGCCCCACGCCCCATAAGTTGGTGTTTATCACCAGGTCTGGTACGTTGGCGTTTGAGGGGGGAGTTATGATCAGAACCGTCATACTAAGCACTATCGCTTTGGGGCTTTCGGCCGGTGCGGCCGTGTCGCAGCCTGCCGGCACCAATGAACAGGATCCCGCCGCGGTCCTTGCTGCCCGCATGGTGCATATTGTTGAAATCGTCGAAAAGGCTCTGGTCGCCCCACTGGCCGACCTCGAAAAAAGCGCCCGCGAAGGTTACGCGCGTGACAGGCTTATTTACGGCCTGGCGCTGAAGGCTGGACGAGCAGGCCCTGGGCAGGAGAAAAAAGCCAAAAAGTGGATCAAGAAAGCCGCCAATTCGTTTGTTGGGCCTTCACGTTCTGGGCCGCCGATCCGCAAAGATGAATGGTCGTCGCCGTCTCCACCCCCTCCGCCAGGGCGCGGCGCTGGTGGGCGGGCTTACACCCATGACTACTCGCTTACGGGTTCCGGCAGTACGATTGATCTCTCAACCCTAAATCCGGACACCATTCTCCTGACTGAGGCCTGCGTGGACGCACTTCTAATGGCGCCCGACCGTCGCGCGAATGTCTTTGCGTGTAGTGGAGAGGCTGAATATCAGCGGCTTCTGGGGCTTATGCCGAAGAAAACGAGCTAACCTTTGGGGTGTGCGGACGCATAAGCCGCCAGCAGCTTCTCGGTATCAACCTGGGTATATTTCTGCGTTGTCGACAACGACGCATGGCCCAGCAGTTCCTGAATCGAGCGCAGGTCGGCGCCGGAACCCAGCAAATGCGTGGCAAACGAGTGGCGTAGCGCGTGCGGCGTGGCGCGGTCGCTCAAGCCCAGCCGCGAACGCATGTGCTGGACGCTGGCCTGCACGTGGCGGGGGGACAGCTCGCCGCCGCGTTTGGCGCGGAAAAGCTTGTCGGACGGCTGCAAGGTATATGGTTGCTTGGCCTTGTAGGCCTCGATGGCGTCGCGCACGGCAGGCAGGACAGGCAGGACACGCATCTTGTTACCCTTGCCGGTGACGCGCAGGGCATCGCTCAACGGCGTATCGGCCACGGTCAGAGCCAGGGCTTCGGAAATCCGCAGGCCCAGGCCGTAAAGCAGCATGTAGACGGCCTCGTCCCGGGCGTTTTCCCAATCGTCACGATCGGCATCCATGCGGGTTTCTGCAATCAGCCCGATGGCCTGATCCAGATTGAGCGGGCGGGGCAGGGTGGCCTTCAGGCGGGGCCCGCGCAGCATGGCGACCTGGGCATTAGCCAGGTCATGATGAAGGTCCAGCCATTTGTGGAAGGTCTTGATCGCCGACACATGCTGCGCCACCGAGCGCGGTGACAGTGGCGGATCCTTGGCGCGCAGGTGCGCCATCCAGCCGCGCAAGTCCGCTGACGAAACCGCCACCACATCATCGAGCGTTGGCTCCGCACCCAGCGTCCGCGCCAGATGTCCAAAATAGTGCCTGAGGGCATGGCCATAGGCCTCAAGGGTGCGCGGCGAACAACGCCGCTGCCCCTTAAGCCATTGTAACCATTGAAATTGCGCGTCGGCGAGATCCATTATTGGGCCGGCGGGTACGATATAGCGTTTTGGGCGGCCTCCCCGCCCCGCCGCAAAGAATGCCGGAGACGGTGAGAGGGCTTACTCCAAACAACACCTTGTTGGGTCGGGGAGGGAGACCAAAACGACGCAAAGCGCACGTCCGCTTATACTCCATGCGGGAACAGGTTGGGATAAGTTAAGCGTAAAGAATAAGCAAAGATTTGCTAAGTGTGCGTTACCAGAGCGTGATCATGGCGGGAACGATATGGCTTAAAACCCAGCGAACTTCGATGAGTATCGCGATAAGCGAGACTAGAACAACGCTTCCATTTAAAATCATTTCAGATTTGGCGTTACAACACTGGCCAGCGATCGGCGACGCGCTCAACGACGCGGGCGACAAAGGCGACAAGTTCGGCGCCCATCTCCGGCGAGAAGCCATCGAAATCATTCGAGCCGAAAGCGACCAGGCCGGGCCGGCCTTCACGCCACAAGGCGATGCGCAGGACGGCGGCTGACTTAACGCGGCGGACATCGTCGTCGAACAGGACGCGGCAAACGCCATCCGGACCTAGCAGGCTTAACCCCTGTTCGCCGATAATGTAATCGACGCCGCCGTCATCGAGCGTCTTCCAGCCCAGCGGCACCGGGCCGGTATTTTCGAGCGCGATAGACGCTGCGACCAGACCGAAACGGTTGCGCGCCTCTTCGTGCAGGCGGCGCGCCAGGTCGGAGTGGTTGCGCGCTTCCATCAGGCTGAGGCAGAGCGCGTGCGTCTGGCCCTGGGCGTCGAAATTGGCCTTGGCGGTGGCTTCCAGCTGGCGGCGGACGTCGAAGTCCTTGAGTGCGCGCTGTTCCAGCTTGGCCAGGGCGGCCGGTCCGAAATCGATGAGGTGGCGCGACTTGGGTTGAAGCCCCAAGGCTTCGAGCAGGGCCTTGTCGCGCAGGATGGCGTCGGCGTGCGCGACCATGTGGCGGCGGACTGCCTGCCAGTCGTCAAGATCGAGCGTCGGACTGCCGGTTTCGGTGTTCATCGCTGCCGCCATAAGAAAGTTGCCCAGAACTCTAGCCCGGCATCCTGCATCTGTGAAGCGCTTTTGCGGGTGACCTGTGTCGATTCATGCTAGAGGTGAGGGGATGAGTCCCGACGCGCCCCAACTGAGTTTACTTGTTAACCAAAGCCTTAGGGTGGCAAAGGTTGTGGTGCTGGCGCCGATGGACGCAGCGCTCGATTATCTGGTCCCGGAAGGTATGGATATTGCGCCCGGCGACCACGTCCAGGTGCCGCTGGGCCACGCCAGGGTGCGGGGGCTGGTCATCGGTTTCGAGGCTGCGCCGGACGCGGATCTGAAGCTTAAGGCCATCCAGCAGAGGCTCGATGATCCGCCGGTGCCAGAGGCATCCCTGACCTTCTGGCTATGGGCGGCACAGTGGACCCTGACGCCGCCCGGCGTCTTTCTCGTTGGCTGCCTGCGGGCCCTGCGCGCCACCAAGGGCCAGGTGCGGATGGGTTATATCCGCAGTGACCAGGCGCCTGCGCGTATGACAAAGGCGCGCGAACGCGTGCTGGAAACGGCCCTGCTGCCCATGGGCTTGAGCGAACTGGCGTTTGCCGCAGGGGTGTCACCTGGTGTGGTGACGGGATTGGAGAAGGATGGCGCGCTGCTAAAAGTAGAGATGCGCGACGAAGACCCGCCGCAGCCCAATCCGGACCTTGCGCCGGCTAACTTAAGCGAAGGCCAGGCGGCGGCGCATAGTCTTTTGCGCGACGAGCAGCACAAGGGAGCATTCGCGCCCATCTTGCTCGATGGCGTGACAGGTTCGGGCAAGACCGAGGTCTATCTGGAGACGGTTGCCGATGTGCTGCGCGATGATCCCGATGCGCAGGTCCTGATCCTGCTGCCGGAAATCGCCCTGACCCAGGCAGTCATGGGGCGGTTGAAGGCGCGTTTCGGTGTCGAGGTGGCCCAGTGGCACGCCAATATCTCCAATGGCTCGCGCCGGCGCATCTGGGAGGGCGTAGCGGCAAGCAAGGTCCGGCTGGTGGTGGGCGCGCGCTCGGCGCTGTTCCTGCCCTACCAACGGCTGGGCCTGATCGTCGTCGACGAGGAACACGACAGTTCCTACAAGCAGGAGGAGGGTGTGCGTTATCATGCCCGCGACCTGGCCGTGTTTCGCGCCCGTCTCGACAACGCCATGATCATCCTGGCTTCGGCGACGCCGTCGCTGGAGACCCTGACCAATGCCGAAAAGGGCCGCTACACCTGGATAAGGCTGGAGCAGCGCCACGGCACGGCGCAACTGCCCGACATTTCGTTGATCGACATGAAGGCCCATGCGCCGGACAAGGGGCGCTGGTTGTCCGATCCGCTGGTCGGCGCCATATTGGCGACGCTGAAACGCGGCGAACAGGTCATGCTGTTCCTCAACCGCCGCGGCTATGCGCCGCTCGTGCTGTGCAAGGCATGCGGCGAGAAGATGACCTCGCCCAAGACCGATTCGTGGCTGGTCGAACACCGGTCGTCAGGCCGTCTGGTCTGTCACCTGACCGGGTTTTCGATGAAGAAGCCGGCGCGCTGTCCGCACTGCGGCGCGCAGGACAGCCTGATCTCGGTCGGGCCTGGTGTCGAGCGTATCCTCGAAGAGGTTCAGGAACGCTTTCCCGAGGCGCGCTCCGAAGTCTTCAGTTCGGACACCACGCCGGATGCGGCGACCTCGGCCAACCTGGTGCGCCGCATCGAAGACCACGAGATCGATATCGTCATCGCCACCCAGGCTGCGGCCAAGGGGCACAACTTTCCGAACCTGACCCTGGTCGGCATTGTTGACGCCGACCTGGGCCTGAAGGGCGGCGACCTGCGCGCGGCGGAGCGGACCTTCCAGTTGCTGGCCCAGGCGACCGGCCGGGCAGGGCGCAAGGTTAAGCCGGGGCGGGCGGTTATCCAAACCTATTCGCCCGAGCACCCGGTCATGCAGGCTTTGGCGCGGCAGGATCGCGAGGCCTTCTATGCCTACGAATCGATGTCACGCGAAATGGCGAAATTCCCACCGTTCGGACGGCTAGGGGCCGTGATCCTGCAGGCGCGCGACCAGGCGCTACTCAACCGGTTTGCGCGCGAACTGGCCCTGTTCATCCCGAACAGTGAAGGCATCGACGTCTATGGGCCGGCCGATGCCCCGCTGGCCCTGGTGCGCGGGCAATGGCGCAAGCGCTTCCTGGTGCGCGCCGACCGCAACCGCGACCTCCAGGCGTTTCTCAATCACTGGCTGGGCGCGATCAAACGTCCCAATGCCATCCGCATGATCATCGATATCGACCCGTATAGCTTTCTGTGATATACCAATTCTTGGTAACGGAGCGCGATCATGGGAAAGAATACGTCCTTCGTGTTGGGCGATCATTTCGTCAGCTTTATTGATACTCAGGTCGCGGAAGGGCGCTATAGCTCGGCCAGCGATGTCGTGCGGGCGGGTTTGCGTTTGCTGGAAGCGGAAGAAGCTAAGTTGGCGGCCTTGCGCGCCGCCCTGATTGCTGGCGAAGAAAGCGGACCTGGTGAAGAGTTTGATATTGATCAGTTTCTGGCTGAGATGAACGCGGAGTACGCGGCCTTGCCGGAATGAGCCGCTTTATTCTCAGGCCATTAGCGCGCAAGGATTTAAGAGCGATCTGGCGTTACAGCGTGGAAAACTGGGGCACAGCAAAAGCCGACTCTTATCTCCGCGACATCAATCAGTTCATCGCGCGCACTTCGGACAGGCCGGATTTGGGAAAATCCTGCGACCATATCCGGACGGGATATTTCAAAGCCAATATCGGCTCCCATGTTGTCTTCTTCACGCATCTGCCGGACGGCATAATGGTAGAGCGCATCCTCCACCAATCGATGGATTTCACACGCCACCTTTAGGCCCGCATATCGAGGAACATGCCCGTCTCCGGTGCATCCTTCTTCAGGTCGCGCTCCATGTCGGCCATGGCCTTGCGCAACTCCTTCAGTTCCTTATCCATATCCTCGAAGACCTTATCGGTGTCTTCGTCGGGCTTTTGCGCCGCCTTCTGAATACGCGCCGGCGCAAGCATCTTTTCGTCGATGTGCTTCAGGATCGCTTTCAGTTCCTTCAGGAACTCCATGCCGTCTTCGCCGAGCGACTTGCGCATGGAGCCCATCAGTTCGTCGTTCGTGACGGTATTGGCTGTGGTCTCAGCGGCCTTGACGTCGCCCTCGGGCTTGGCTGGATCAACGCCTGTGGTCATGGGCGGCACGACCGATGCGGCGGCGGATGCAACCGCGTCCATCTGCGCCTTGCCAGCTTCCTTGAACTCCTTGAGCGCGGCCTTCAATTCCTTGAAGACCTGCATCATGGCGCGCGCCATTTCCTTGGCATTGCCAGAAAACAACTTCTTGAGGATCTTAAGCTTCTCGACGATGGCTTTGAGCTTTTCGCGGGCGCGCGTCTTGGCCTCGTTCTGGACGCGCATTTCTGGCGTATCCATAGCTTTCGACGTCTTTTCCTGCAATTCCTTGCGGTGATCGTCGGCCTTTTTCAAAAGCTGGTATTTTTCGTTGGACATGCCGCGCGCAAGCGGACGCTCCACCACCTTGGCGGCGGGGTTGGGCGCTTCCGGGAATGGCGGAGCTGAGGGCCGGCGCACGAATGCGCTGGCGATATAACCGTTGTCTACGTACATGTCCTTCGCCTTCTGCGAAACGGCATGAGTTTGACACGACAGGCTTAAAACGACGTTATCACGTCGTCATTTTCCAGAGATCAGGGTAGTCGGCGACAAACCCGCCTTCCGAAAACACCAGGGTTGCCTGATATTCCGGCGCCTCATAGGCGTAGGTCAGATCGTCCGTGCGCCGGTAGTATTGCCACAGGCGGACCAGTCCGGCCTGATCGGCATCCATCCAGGCAACGTGCAATTCGGCGGCTTGACCGACGGCAAGATCAAGCCGTTTGACCTGGGCGAGATTGGTCGCCGGGGTAAAACCGAAGTCGACGTCCTTGAGCGCGTCGATCCCGGGCACGGCCACATCATCGATAAACCAGCCATTGTCGCGGCGTATATGACGGATCGTGCCCTCGCGGTTGACCGTGGCGGATCGCGTCGACCAATCGGCTGCGTAATCAACCGTGTAGTCAATGGACACGGAAACGCCCGCTTCGATGAAGCGGGCGCTACCTTCAAGACGATATCCGTCAGTTGTGGCGAACAGGCGGCAATGGTCCGTGCCGGGCGTATCCAGCCGGGTCCATGCCGCCGAGATATCCATCAGTGCAGCCGCGTCTTTGCGTCCGACTTGGCCTTGGCGTTGCGTGACAGCATGTTCAGGCCTTCGACCAGGGCCGAGAAGGCCATGGCGGCGTAGATATAGCCCTTGGGGACGTGGACACCGAAGCCGTCGGCGATCAGCACGGTGCCGATCATCAGCAGGAAGCCGAGCGCCAGCATGACGACGGTCGGGTTCTTTTCGATGAAGTTGGCCAGCGGATCCGAGGCCAGCAGCATGACCAGGACGGCGATGATAACGGCGGTCATCATGACCGGGATGTGGTCGGTCATGCCGACGGCCGTCAGGATCGAATCGATCGAGAAGACGAGGTCGAGCAGGATGATCTGGACGATGGCAGCGCCGGCATTGCTGATGACGGCATTCTTGGCGTCCATGACGTCGTGCGTCGGGGCGGTGTCGACCGTGTGGTGGATTTCCTTGGTCGCCTTCCACACCAGGAACAGGCCGCCGGCGATCAGGATCAGGTCCTTCCACGAGAAGGAGGTTTCGAACATCGGCTCACCGTGTTCGCCGATCGGGCCGGTGAGGCCCAGGTTGAACACCTCGGCCTTCAGGCCGATGATCCAGCCGATGGTCAGAAGCAGGCCCAGGCGCATGACCAGGGCCAGGCCGATGCCGATACGGCGGGTTCTCTGGCGATCCTTCTCCGGCAGCTTGTTGGACAGAATGGAGATGAAGACCAGGTTGTCGATGCCCAGCACGACTTCCATCACCACCAGGGTAATGAGCGCCGCCCATACGCCGGGATCTGCGAGCAGGGCTGTTATAGCTTCCATGTAATAAGTCTCATCTGTTTGATTGCTTCGCCAATACATATAAGAATCGCCTTAAATCTCAAGGCATGGCGTCAAAAGATATTTTGCCGCACGCGAGGGATATTTTGTCGCACCCAGCTGTTGCTGAATCTTCATAAAGCCCGGGCTTCGTCGGTTGCGGTGCCGAAATCCCTATGCTAAGGAGCCCGCGCTTTGAGGCACTTGTAGCGCATGATGTGCGCTCGCGACCTCATGTCCGGCGTGTTTTTCGCGCCAACAGACACTATAAATGCCAATCTGGACGTGCACGTGAACGAACAATTTCGAGAAACGGAAGCCGGCGACCGTTACGCCAAGGCCGCTTTTGAACTGGCCCAGGACCAGAAGGTTCTTGATGCCGTCTACGGCGACCTGGCCAAGGTCAAGGACCTCCTGCTGAACAGCGCCGAGCTGCGCAACTTCGTTTCGTCCTACGTCTACACCTCGGACGTCAAGCTGAAGGGCCTCCTGGCCGTTACTGACGGGCTGAAGCTGAACGCCCTGACCAAGAAGATCTTCGGTGTCCTGGCGGCCAATCGCCGTGTCGATCAGCTGTTCCCGTTCCTTAATGCTTTCAACAAGCTTTACGACGCCCAGAAGGGTATCGTGAACGCCGAAGTCGTCAGCGCCGTGCCGCTGACCGACGCGCAGCTTTCCGCGCTGAAGGATCAGCTGGGCAAGACGCTTGGCCAATCGGCCTCGATCGCCACCTCGGTCGATCCGGCCATCCTCGGCGGCCTCAAAGTTCGCGTAGGCTCGCGTCTGTTCGACGCCTCGCTCAAGACCAAACTCGATTCCCTTAAATTCGCCCTGAAGAGAGCGTAACACTCATGGATATTCGCGCTGCCGAAATCTCGGCCATTCTCAAGCAACAAATCGCTGGTTTCGGTGAGGAAGCTGACGTTTCGGACGTCGGTCAGGTCCTGTCGGTCGGCGACGGTATCGCCCGTGTCTACGGCCTCGACAAGGTCCAGGCCGGTGAAATGGTGCTGTTCCCGAAGGCCGGCGTGAAGGGCATGGCCCTGAACCTGGAAAAGGACAATGTCGGCGTCGTTATCTTCGGCGAAGACCGCGAAATCCGCGAAGGCGACGAAGTCCGCCGCCTCGGCGAAATCGTGGACGTGCCGGTCGGCAAGGGCCTGCTGGGCCGCGTCGTCAACCCGCTGGGTGAGCCGATCGACGGCAAGGGCCCGATCGTCTCGGAAGAGCGCCGCCGCGTCGACGTCAAGGCGCCGGGCATCATCCCGCGCAAGTCGGTGCATGAGCCCGTGCAGACCGGTATCAAGGCCATCGACACCCTGATCCCCGTTGGCCGTGGCCAGCGCGAACTGGTCATCGGCGACCGTCAGACCGGCAAGACCGCCGTCTGCATCGACGCCATCCTCAACCAGAAGGCCGTCAACGCCGGCACCGACGAAAAGGCGAAGCTGTACTGCATCTACGTCGCCATCGGCCAGAAGCGTTCGACCGTCGCCCAGATCGTCAAGTCGCTGGAAGAAAACGGCGCGCTGGACTACACGATCGTCGTGTCGGCCACCGCTTCGGAACCGGCCCCGCTGCAATACCTGGCCCCGTTCGCGGGCTGCGCCATGGGCGAATGGTTCCGTGACAACGGCATGCACGCCCTGATCATCTATGACGACCTGTCCAAGCAAGCCGTCGCCTACCGTCAGATGTCGCTGCTGCTGCGCCGTCCGCCCGGCCGTGAAGCCTATCCGGGCGACGTCTTCTACCTGCACTCGCGCCTGCTGGAACGCGCCGCGAAGCTGAACGAAGACAATGGCGCCGGTTCCATGACCGCCCTGCCGGTCATCGAAACCCAGGCCAACGACGTTTCGGCCTACATCCCGACCAACGTGATCTCGATTACCGACGGCCAGATCTTCCTGGAAACCGACCTGTTCTATCAGGGCATCCGTCCGGCCGTGAACGTCGGTCTGTCGGTGTCGCGCGTCGGATCGTCGGCCCAGATCAAGGCGATGAAGCAGGTTGCCGGCGCCATCAAGGGCGACCTGGCCCAGTATCGCGAAATGGCCGCCTTCGCCAAGTTCGGTTCGGACCTCGACGCGGCTACCCAGCGCCTGCTGGCCCGTGGGGCCCGTCTGACGGAACTGCTGAAGCAGCCGCAATATTCGCCGCTGAAGGTCGAAGAGCAAGTCGCGGTCATCTACGCCGGTACGCGTGGTTACCTCGACAAGGTCGCCGTCTCGGACGTCGGCCGCTACGAGAAGGACCTGCTTTCGCTGCTGCGCACGCGTCACGTCGACCTGCTCAGCGCCATCCGCGACCAGAAGGCCCTGTCGGCCGATCTCGAAGACAAGCTGAAGTCGATCATCACCGATTTCACCGCCAGCTTCGCCTAAGGCCTAAAAGGAACCTCGCTTCATGCCCAGCTTGAAGGACATGCGCAATCAGATCGGAAGCGTGAAAGCCACGCAGAAGATCACGAAAGCGATGCAGATGGTGGCCGCGGCCAAGCTCAAGCGCGCAACGGACGCGGCGGAAAACGCCCGTCCGTACGCCAAGCGCATGGCTTCGGTGATCGCCAGCCTGGCCAGCCGCATTTCGGGCGGTGACGCTCCGAAGATGCTGGCCGGTACCGGCTCGCAAACCAATCAACTGGTTGTCGTTGCGACGGCGGACCGCGGTCTGGCCGGTGGTTTCAACACCGCCATCGTCCGCGCCGCCCGCGAATTCATCGACGCCCAGATCGCCCAGGGCCGCAACGTCCGCATCATCACAATCGGCCGCAAGGGTCGCGATCAGCTGAAGCGCCTGTATGCCGACCGTATCGTCGAGTCCCACGACCTGTCGGGCACAAAGGTGCTGACGCTGGACGTCGTTGCGCCGATCTCGGAACAGATCACGGCCGAATTCAATGAAGGCCGCGCCGATGTGGTCACTCTGTTCTACTCGCAGTTCAAATCGGTCATCAGCCAGATCCCGGCGTCCAAGCGCCTGATCCCGGCCGAAATCGACGCGACCGCGGAGGCGGGCAAGAGCGAAGCCGTCTACGAATACGAGCCCAGCGAGGAGGAAATCCTTGAAGTGCTGTTGCCGCGCAACCTGTCGGTACAGCTTCTGTCGGCCCTGTTCGAAAACAATGCCGGCTTCTACGCCGCTCAGATGAGCGCGATGGATAACGCCACGCGCAACGCCGGCGAAATGATCAAGGCCCTGCAGCTGAAGTACAACCGCTCGCGTCAGGCCCAGATCACCAAGGAACTGATCGAAATTATCTCGGGCGCTGAAGCCCTCTAGGAACTAAACCATGACCGCCCACCAGACGATCACGGCCAACAAGGGCCGCATCTCGCAGATCATCGGCGCCGTTGTCGACGTCGAATTCGACGGCGCGCTTCCGGCCATCCTGAACGCGTTAGAAACCACCAACACCGCTTCGGGCGCACGTCTCGTGCTCGAAGTCGCCCAGCACCTGGGTGAAAGCACTGTCCGCACCATCGCCATGGACGCGACCGAAGGTCTGGTCCGCGGCCAGGAAGTCGCCGACCTGGGTGGTCCGATCACCGTGCCGGTCGGTCCGGCGACGCTCGGCCGCATCATGAACGTCATCGGCGAGCCGATCGACGAAGCCGGTCCGATCGATACTCAGTTCTTCAACCCGATCCACGCCGATGCCCCGGCCTTCGCCGACCAGGCGACGGCAGCCGAGCTGCTGGTCACGGGCATCAAGGTCGTCGACCTGATCTGCCCTTACGCCAAGGGCGGCAAGATCGGCCTGTTCGGCGGCGCCGGCGTCGGCAAGACCGTTACCATCCAGGAACTGATCAACAACATCGCCAAGGCCTACGGCGGCTATTCGGTGTTCGCCGGCGTCGGTGAACGTACCCGCGAAGGCAACGACCTGTATCACGAAATGATCGAGTCGAACGTGAACCAGCACGGCGGCGGCGGTACCTCGCGCTGCACCCTGGTTTACGGCCAGATGAACGAGCCTCCCGGCGCCCGCGCCCGCG
Organism: Asticcacaulis solisilvae; assembly: GCF_017875235.1. Taxonomy (GTDB): domain Bacteria; phylum Pseudomonadota; class Alphaproteobacteria; order Caulobacterales; family Caulobacteraceae; genus Asticcacaulis; species Asticcacaulis solisilvae_A. The sequence continues at coordinate 162,595 of NZ_JAGGMI010000007.1, forward strand.
TCGCCCTGACCGGCCTGGCCCAGGCCGAGTACTTCCGCGACGTCGAAGGCAAGGACGTTCTGTTCTTCGTCGACAACATCTTCCGCTTTACACAGGCCGGTTCTGAAGTGTCGGCTCTGCTGGGCCGTATTCCTTCGGCCGTGGGGTATCAGCCGACGCTGGCGACCGAAATGGGCCGTCTGCAAGAGCGCATCACCTCGACCAACAAGGGCTCGATCACCTCGGTTCAGGCCGTTTACGTTCCGGCCGACGACTTGACCGACCCGGCGCCGGCCACCTCGTTCGCCCACCTGGACGCCACGACCGTTCTGTCGCGTTCGATCGCCGAACAGGGCATCTATCCGGCCGTTGATCCGCTCGACTCGACCTCGCGTATCCTGGATCCGCGCATCGTCGGCGAAGAGCACTACACGGTCGCCACGCGCGTTCAGGAAATCCTGCAGCAGTACAAGGCGCTGAAGGACATCATCGCCATCCTGGGCATGGACGAACTGTCGGAAGAAGACAAACTGACGGTCGCCCGCGCCCGTAAGATCCAGCGCTTCATGTCGCAGCCCTTCCACGTCGCCGAAATCTTCACGGGTACGCCGGGCGTGCTGATGTCGATCGAAGACACGATCAAGGGTTTCAAGGGCATCGCCAACGGTGACTACGACCATCTGCCGGAAGCCGCCTTCTACATGGTCGGCACCATCGAGGACGCCATTGCCAAGGCCGAGCGCCTGGCCGGCGAAGGCAAGTAATCATGGCTGAGAAGCTCCACGTCTCGCTGGTTACGCCGGAAGCCGAGCTGTTCTCGGGCGACGTCGATCAGGTCGTCGCTCCGGGCGTTGAAGGCCAGTTCGGCGTTCTGGCGCGCCACGCGCCGTTCATGACCATCCTGGCCGAAGGCGAGGTCATTGTCATGAACGACGGGACGACTCGTGTCTTCCAGGTGCGCGGCGGCTTTGCCGACGTCAACGCCGAGGGCATGACGATCCTGGCGGAGCATGCCAGCGAGTACCTCGAAAGCGTGCACTAAAACTTACGGGGTTTGGGGCCTGCGGCCCCAAGTCTTCCCTGATCCAAAAAGAAAGCCTCGCCCTTTTGGGGACGAGGCTTTCTTTTTGGAATAGAAAAGGTTTGTGGGGCCGCAGGCCCCAAACCCCATTAGTTTTCAGTTCATACTTCGCGCAGCGGCTGGAAGCCGCCATAGATCATGCGCTTGCCGTCGAACGGCATTTCCATCTTCGCCATTTCCGGATCGCTCATCATCTTCTGATTGGCAGCGTCGCGCGTCGCCTTGTCCGGCCATTCGACCCACGAAAAGACGACGACCTCGCCTTCCTCGAGCTTCACGGCCATCGGGAAGGACGTCAGCTTGCCATCCGGCACGTCATCGCCCCAGCATTCCACGATCTTGATCGCTCCCAGGCCTTTGCAGTAATCCGCATAGCCTTTCGACATTTCCACATACTTGTCTTTGTTGGCCGCCGGCACTGCCGCGACAAATCCGTCGATATACATGATTGGCTCCTTGGGTGAGGTTGGGGGTGAGGTGGGCGCCCACACCTATCCGTCACACCATGTCAGGAAAAGTCAGCATTGCCCGCTTAGCAGACACAACAGCGTTACCCGTGAATGACCGCGCCGAACTCCGCGATCACCTGGCGATAGCTGTCGCGCTTGAAATGGACGACGCGATCGATCACGCTGTCCAGCGAGCACCACTCCCAGCGCGAAAACTCCTGCTCGTGATGGGCGGCCAGATCGATTTCGCTGTCGTCGCCGGTAAAGCGCATGGCGTACCACACCTGCTTCTGGCCGACGAAGTTGCGGCCGATGCGGCCCTGTGCCAGCACCTCGGGCGGGAAGTCGTAATAGATCCAGTCCACTGTTCGCGCCGCGATTTCGACCGAGCGGATGCCGGTTTCCTCATAGAGCTCTCGCAGGGCGGCGGCTTCCAGGTCCTCGCCTTCATCGACTCCGCCTTGCGGAAATTGCCAGCTGTGGTCACCGGTCATGCCGAAACGGTGACCCAGCCAGACCTTGCCCTCGCCATTGAAGACGACGATGCCAACATTGGGGCGGTAATTCTTGGGCGCTTCAGTCATCTCTTAGTGCTTGAGCAGGGCAGAAGCCGGGGCAAGTTGCAGACCGCGGCCGTCCAGTTCCTGCGTCCACTTCAGCGCCACCGCCAGTGTCACCGGATAGGCGAAGCCGGTGCCGAGTGCAGCGCCACGCGACTTGGCCTGCTGCTCAAGCCCCATAAGCTGGGCGCTGATGGCTGTCGCGTTGATCTGGCTGTCGACAACCCGGTCAGCCGAAGCCCGGCCCCATGCGCCGCCTGTACCGCGCAATTGGCCGTCGTCGATAAAGGCAACGCCGCGCGCTTCCAGGTTCTGCATGAAGGTGCCGAGCCCCGCCTTGTCCTTGAAGAAGGCGCCGCCCTGATAGTTCGACAGGGCGAAATAGCCACTGGCGCGGCTCATTACCCAGTTCATGCGCGCCATCAGGTCTTCCATGCGGCTGTTGGCCATCAGGGTTTGCGGGCCCGTGTCATTGTCGGGATAGTTGGTCGGCTGCATCGGCACTTCGACAATGACCTCATGGCCATTGGCGCGCGCCAGGTCGATCCAGCCCTGCAGGCCGGGTGTGTAGGGCACGAAGGACAGCGTGACTTGTGGCGGCAGGCTCTCGATGGCTTCGCGCGTCGTCGTTGGGTTGAGACCCAGGCCGCCGACGATCAGCGATACCATCGGCCGGCCGTCGCTCTTGAACGGACGGGCATAGGCCGACGATACGGTCATGCCATTGCTGGCGATGATCGGCATTGGGCCACCGGGGCTCTGCTGGAACAGGCCGGCGATCGGTGTCTGGGGCAAAGGCGTGACGCCGGGCTTGGGCGCCTTGATCGCCTTTTCGGCCAGGTCGCCGGGAAGCGTAATGACGGCGGGGCCGTCGGCCGGCGTCGCGTAGCCATTGGCGAAGGCGTCCGCGCCGGCTTCGGGGAACATGCCCATGGCGTCGAGCGTAAAGGCCTGTTCGGGCTCGGAATTGTAGGTGTTGACGTGCGCCGAGGTCGCCTTTTCGCGGTCAAGCTTGATGCGCACTGACGGCGAGGCGGCGTCCGGATCGCCGGCCAGGGTCAGGAAGGCGACCAGGCACAGGGCAAACGCCCCCAGCGCCGTCAGCGGCGCGACATAAGGCTTCTTGAACAGCTCGACCGTCTTGTCCAGCGCCGCGCGCGGATCGAACTTCGCCGCCGCTTTGAACGTGCTGGCGCTGGGGAAGGACGGGAGTTTGGGCTTGGCGAACATGACGGGATTCCTCATCCGCAATGTGCCGGAATTCGGTTAACAAAGACTAACAATGTGCCTGTCGTTACCGCCTTGCCGGCAGGAAGCGGCTGTTGCGCAGCAGCGCCGCCGAGACCAGCGACACCAATATGCCAACCGGGAAGATTTCCGCGAAAGTCATCGGCAGGCGCCACAACGGATTGGCGTAGTTGGTGCGAAAGGCCTCCATTTCAGCGGTGAACCTGGCAAGCTCGGCGCCGCCAATGCCCTTGGCCTTTTGGGCCTCGATCAGTTCGCGGCTGTAATCGCCGGCGAAATCGATGCCGCTGACGGCCTGCGCCGCTTCCCAGGTCAGCACATAGAGGATACCGGCGACGATGCTGATCCCCAGGCCCAGACCGAAGGCCGGCCAGAATTTTATGACGCCACCCAGCTCCGCGTCGCGGTGACGCTTGACGGCGATAAAGACCGTGCTGAGCGCCACCAGCATGGTCGTGTAACCGATGACCATGCCCCACGGCGCCGGCGGATGGCCCTTGAGGCTTACAGTCATGAGGAACATCGGCAGGCCGACGATGATGCCGGCGATGGCGCCGTAGGACAGGATTTTCTTGAGCATGATGAGCCTCCACAAATGGAATGAGGCCTGCATTAGCGATCGGAATGCGGGGGCAGGACAATCGCCCAAAAGGGTGATTGGGACGAAATCAGGATAAAATACCAAGCTCCCTTGCCCGGTTGACCGCATCGGTGCGGCGTTTGGCCTCAAGCTTTTCGTACAGGCGCGCGACGTGGGTCTTGACCGTGTCGGGTGAGATCGCCAGGCGGCGGGCGATCTCCTTGTTGGAATGGCCGGCGGCGATTTCCTGCAGGACGGTCAGTTCGCGCGGGCTGATGCCCAGTGTCGCCAGCGCCTTCGGATTGCCATCGAATGGCGCGGGCCGGTCGTGGCGGATGACGCGCACGCCGATATAGATGCCAAGCGCCAGAAAGGCGGCGGCGATGAGAAAGATGTAAATCTCGATCGGATGGACGCGCGTCAGATAGCGGTAATCCAGCCACTGCAAGGCCAGGGTGCCCGCCGCAAGGAGTCCGCCATAGATGATGATCCGCTTCCACATGGCTTTAGAAAACAACAAGGGCGCGGATCGATCAAGACCCGCGCCCTTAATGATCGCTGTGCGAAGCGATCAGTTCTTCGAAGTGCTGGACGACGAAGATGACGACGCTGGAGAAGCGTCTTTCGGCTTGGCCTCGCCCGTAGCGCCGGCCTTGGTCAGGTTCTCGAAGCGCTTGCCCGGCTTGTCGACCAGGTCGGCATCGGCCAGGGCCTGGCCGCGCGGATGCGCCGCGGCGATCTTGACGTCGCCACCATAGCCCAGGACGTCGAGGCCGCGTGTCAGGATGAAGTCGCCGGTCTTGGTGTCGAAACTGTCCGGCGGCACTTCCTGGACGGTGTGCGACGCGCGGCGGGCCTTGCCTTCGTCGGAGTCCAGCGCGTTAGAGTAGGCCGCTTCCGAATACTGCATGGCCGCCGTGGCGATGTACTTGGCCTGCTCCTTGGAGGCCGCGACTTCCAGGTCGGGCTCTATGCCGGTCTTCTGGATCGAGCGGCCCGACGGCGTGTAATAGCGCGCGGTCGTCAGCTTCACGGCGCGGTTCTCACCCAGCGGAATGACGCTCTGGACCGAACCCTTGCCGAAGGTCGTCAGGCCGACGATCGAGGCGCGGTGATGGTCCTGAAGCGCACCGGCGACGATTTCCGCTGCCGAGGCCGAGCCGGGATTGGTCAGGACGACCATGGGCATGCCCTTCAGCATGTCGCCCTTTTTGGCCTGGTAGCGGATGATGTCCTTGGGATCGCGGCCGCGCTGAGACACAATCTCGCCGCCGTCGATGAACAGGTCGGCAACGCCGACCGACTGATCGAGCAGGCCGCCCGGATTGTTGCGCAGGTCGAGGACCAGGCCCTTCATGTTCTTGTTCTCGGCCATCAGCTTGGCCAGGGCGTCACGCGTGTCGTTAGCCGTCGTTTCCGAGAAGCTGGCGATGCGCAAATAGCCGAAATTGCCTTCCATGCGGGCGCGGACCGAACGGACCTTGATGATTTCGCGCGTCAGGGTGACGTCGAAGGGTTCGTCCTTGCCGGCGCGGACCACAGTAAGCGTCACCTTGGTGTCCGGATCGCCCTTCATCTTGGTGACGGCATCGTTAAGACGCATGCCCAGGATGCTGGTGCCATTGATGGCGGTAATGTAGTCGCCCGACTGGAGGCCGGCCTTCTGGGCAGGGGTTTCATCGATCGGCGTCACGATCTTGACCGCACCGTCCTCGCTTTGGACTTCCAGGCCGATGCCGCCGTAATTGCCGCGCGTCTTTTCCTGCAGTTCCTTGTAGTCCTCGTCCGACAGGTAGTTGGAGTGCGGATCGAGACTGGCCAGCATGCCTTCCAGCGCCGACTGGATCAGCTTCTTGCTGTCGGTCTTGACGACATAGTCCTGCTGGACGATGGCCATCACATTGCCGAACAGCTCAAGTTGCCGATAGGTGTCGGAACGGGGCGAAAAGACCGGCTGGTTGGCATAAGCCACGGCGCCGATGCTGAGAGCCAGGGCGGCGACGCCACCCAGAACGTAATTCTTCATGCGATCCTCAGGGGACGGGGTACTCAACTTAACTTCTCATATAAGAGTGTGAGTGTGGCGTAAACGGGGCGGGTCGGCCTGTGAATAAAATCTCTGCAAGTGTTAGCGCGAAGACACTTGCAGCGGCGTCAGGGGATTGACCGGCGTTTCCCCATGCCTCAGCTCCATATAGAGGGTGACCTTGCGTTCCGAAAGGTTCGGCATGCGGCCGATCGGTTCATGGCGCCGGAGCGTCTGGCCCTTGTCGACAAACACCCTGCCGATACCGGTCAGGACGACGTGGTAATTGTTGCCGGCATTCAGGATCACCACCTGGCCGTAGGATTCGACCGGGCCGGCGAACTCGACCTCGCCTTCGATCGGCGCGGTCACCTGCGCGCCCGGCTGGACCGAGAAACGCACGCCGCGTTCGGGGCGGCCGCCCTCTGATTGGCTCCCCAAAACCTGGCCGAAGTCGGAGACCTTGTCGCCGACGACCGGTTGCTGCAACTGGTTCGGCGCCTTCTGACCGATGCCGAGGAGGCCGCGCAGCGGAAGTTCGCCGCGCATGCGGTTTTCCTGCGTCTTCAACTCCTCGGCGCGGGCTTCCAGCTTGTCGGCCTGGCTCAGCAACTGGTCTTCCAGGGCCAGCTTCTGGCTGATCAGGGCCTCGATCTCAGAGCGCTGCCGTGACACGTCGCTTTCGGCGACGAATAGCGATTCGTTCTGCAGGGCGGCTTGGCGGCGCAGCCGGACCAGCTCGGCGTTCTGGGCCGCCAGGGCCCTGGTGCGCTTTTGCAGCTCCGGCGTGATTTCGCGCATGATGATGGCGGCGACGACCGCGTCATTGGCGCGGCGGGTCGAGATGAAGATGGCCGGCGGGGGGTTGCGCGTATAGATTTGCAGGGCCGACAGCAGTCGCGCCTCCTTGGCGCGCATCGCCGTCAGCTTGCGCGTGATGTCGGCTTCCTGAAGATTCAGCGTTTCGAGCCGGGCGCGGAAGACCGCCGAGCGCGTCTCGGAAGCGCCCTGGCGGCGCGAAATGTCGATGATGCGCTGCCTCAGGTCCTCGATTTCGCGGCCAATCTGGCGGGCGGTCTGGCGCGTGGCGTCGCGTTTGCGCGTATTGGCGCGAACCTCCGCCGACAGCCTTTCCAGCTCTTCCTGCTCCTGCACGCTCAGGGCGCGCGTCCGTTGCTGGGCATCGCCCTGCGCGACCGTTCCCAGCAGGAACAGGCAGGTGACGGTCAGGAACAAGGCGTGGGCGCGCTTCATGGTTACGAACCTATTGTATGCCGCATTAACCTTCAATAAACGCTGGCCAATCTTCACAGCAAGTTTGCCTTGCTTCGGTCGCGTTTTCGGCGTTCTCTCCGCTCCCGAACACTGACGATTCTCACGATGCCAATGGACAGCCTGCGTCAGGCGCTGTTTCGCGCCCTAGCCAAATCCCACCTGCCGATGCTGCGCTCCGCGCTGGGATTGGGCGTGTCCCTGGCCTATGAGCCAGGCGATCCCGCGCCGGTTTTTCATGCGGCTTTAAGCGGGCCGTTCGCCGACCTGGGCGTGCTGCAAACGCTCGAAGCCTCGGGCGCCGATCCCGCCACCTGTAACGCCTATGACGGCACATCGCCTCTGCACCTGGCGATTGCTACGCCCGATGAACGCGTCCTCAGCTGGTTTCTGGGCCAGGGGCTGGACGCCAATGTCCGCACCCATTCAGGCGAGACACCCCTGATGCGCGCCGCCAGCGTCACGAAGGACGAGGATTGCGACCCGGCCGCCGGCGAGTGGGCGGTGCGCGATGCGCGCGCGCTGGTCGCGGCGGGCGTCGATGTCAACCTGACCGATGCTGCCGGCCGTTCGGCCCTGCACCATGCCTGCGAAGCCGGGGCGGGGGATGTGGCGGCCCTACTGGTGATGGCCGGGGCGGATCTTAGTCTGGCAGACAGCAATGATGACACGGCGCTGCACCTGGCCGTCAGTGGCGGCCATGACGGCATAGTCCGCCTGCTGCTTGAAAACGGCGCGGATCCGTTGACGATCAATGCCCTGGGCTTCAGTGGTCTCCACATCCTGGCCGAGTATGCCAGCCTCGACATGACGCCGGCGCACCTGCGCATCGCCGACGCCCTGATCCAGGCCGGCGCCGACCTGATGCAGCACGACAATCGCGGCTTCACGCCGTTGGTCGCGGCGGCCGCCAGCGGCAATATTCCGATCGCGGCGGTGTTCGTGGCGCGCCACGCCGACGTCAGCGCCGAAGAGGGCGCGGCCCTGCGCCAGGCCGTGACCTTTGAAGACGACGACATGACCGACCTTCTGATCAAGGCGGGCGCTGGCGTCGACCAGCCATCCTTCCCCGACCAGGACCAGCCGCTGCATACGGCGGCCCAGGAAGGCTTCGTTCACGGGGTGAAGGTCCTGCTCGACAAGGGCGCGGACATCGAAGCGCGCAATATCGACGGCGAGACGCCGCTACTGGTGGCGGCGCGCTGCCGCAAGTATGAGGTGGTGTCGCTGCTGCTGGCGCGTGGCGCCTCGGTGGCCGCAGAGGACCACTATGGCGTCACGCCTTTGGTGTCGGCTGAGCAAAGGCGCGACCAGGTCCTGCTGCGCCTGTTGGCGCCGGTCGAAGCGTTGCATTAATCCCGATGATACGGCAGGCCGGCCAATATGGTCACGGCGCGGTACATCTGTTCGGCCAGCATGACGCGCACAAGTGCGTGCGGCCAGGTCTGCGGCCCGAAGGCCAGCGAAAAGGCGGCTGAGTTGCGCAGGTCCGCATCAAGCCCGTCAGCGCCGCCGATCAGGAAGACGACGCGCCGTTCGCCGCGATCCTTGTATTTCTCAATGCGTTGCGCGATGGCGCGCGAGGTCAGTTGCTCGCCGCGCTCGTCGCAGGCGATCAGGATACCGCCCTCGGCCAGGGCTGCCCGGATGGCTTCGGCTTCGGCGGCCTTCAACTGCGCTGAGGTGAGATTTTTGGCCTTCTTCGCTTCGACCTCGATCAGGTCGGCGGGACCCAGGCCCAATGAGCGGCCGGTCTGCGTGGCGCGGCTCAAGTAATCGCGCGCCATGGCGTTTTCAGTGGTCGCGCCGAGCTTGCCGACGGCGCACAGGGTCAGCTTCATATCAGTTTTTCAAAACCGTCCGGTAAAGGCTGCGCAGCAACTGCGTACGGCCTTCCGTCATTTCGACCTTGCAGCGCAAGGGTTCGGCGACCGCGAGCGTCCCGCCCTCGTAGAAACTCTCAACGGCTTTACAGGTCAGGTTCATTTCCTTGAGCCAAAAGTCGTGGGCGGAATCGAAGGTCTTGGAGGCCGCAGCATCGGGGTCGAACTTGCCCTTCAGAATGATCTCGGCGATCGTGGCTTCCAAAGATGCCGTGGCGGCGTCGAGACGCGCGCTGTAACACGCCGCCGCATGCTGGCTGTTGCTGAAGCCGGCGCATTGGGTGGGAAGCTTAATGGCCTTGATCGGCCGCTGGGCGGACAGGGCAGGGGCGGCCAGACACAGGGACAGGCCTGCCGTAAGCATTGCCAGCTGTTTCACGAAGCTTCCCCCTTGATGGATGTCAGGACAGGCTGTGGTCCGAAGGCGACAGCGACCAGATCTTTTCGATATTGTAAAAGGCGCGGACTTCCGGACGGAAGACGTGGACAACGACGTCACCCACGTCGATCAGCACCCAGTCGCAGGCCGGCAGGCCTTCGACCTTGGCCTTGCCATAGCCGGCTTCCTTGAGGGCGCGCAGCACGTGGTCGGCCAGAGCGCCGACGTGGCGGTGCGAGCGCCCCGATGCGATGATCAGGGTGTCGGCGACCGATGACTTGCCTTTGAGGTCGATGCAGACAATGTCCTGCGCCTTGTCGTCGTCGAGACGGTTGACGATCAGCGTTTCCAGCGACATGTCGGAATTCTGGCCTGTGGCCTCCCCTTCGGCCAGCGTGCTCAGAGTGGTGGTCTCAAGCGATTGAGACTCGATAACGGGCTTTTGCGCATCATGCGCGGGTTGAAGAGACAGGGTCAGGGTTCCTTTTACGACTGTACCGGCAATAACCGTATCACAAACTTGGTTCCCGGTCATCCCTCGTTCAAGGCTGCGGCTTCACATTTAAGTTCTGCAAGCGTTTGTGAACGCCTAGAGTCTTGAATCGCCGCCGGAATTATTTCAATGGCGTGCGGCGTTGCGCGCGGATCGCCGTCGATGAATGACCGTGCAGCGGGCCCTTTATGTAGCTCCAGGCCGGCGCCTGGCGATAGGGCAGGATATGGCCGGCCCGTTCGGGATGGCGGTAGTGGGCGAAGCGTTTGGCGGCCGGCGACAGGCGGGCCTTCATCAGCGCGCCGGGACGCGAGACGACGACGACCGGCACCATGTGCATGATCTGCACCCATCCCCGCCAGCGGTGAAAGCTGGCCAGCGAGTCCCCGCCCATGATCCAGACGAAATGAACGCCGGGATAGCGCGTTTTCAGGGCGCGCAGGGTGTCGAGCGTATAGGTCGCGCCGATCCGGGTTTCGAAGTCCGAAATGACGTCGTTCGGTCCGATAAAGGGCCTGAGTTCTTCGATGCGTTCACTGAGCGGCGCGGTGTCATGACGACTTTTCAGCGGGTTCTGCGGCGAGACCAGCCATATGACCTTGTCGAGCCCCAAGCGCGCGCGCGCCGTATCGGCGACGTGGCGGTGGCCCTCATGCGCCGGGTTGAACGAGCCGCCGAACAGCCCGACCGTCATGCCGCGTTCCAGATGTGGTCCGCTGCGCAGGGCAGAGCCCATGGCGGGCGACATCGGAGCGGGGCCGGCAAACCACATCAGCGGATCATTTGTCCCACGGGTCGTAAGGCGCCGAGACCTCGGCCTCGTCGTCCTTATTTTCCGGCCTGTTGCCCTGGATGGTTTCAAGCGCGGCGAACAAAAGCTCGCGCACACCTTCGCCGGTGACGCCCGATATCATGTGCGGTGTCTGCCCCGAAGCGCGTTTGATCTTCTGCTTCAGAGACTTGCGCGTATCGGCGTCGATCGAATCGACCTTGTTGATCGCGACGATTTCCGGCCGTTCCGCCAGGTCCGCGGCATAGGCCTCCAGTTCGCGGCGGATGATCTTGTAGGCCTCGACCGGGTTATCCTGGGTGCCGTCGACCAAGTGGATCAGCACCTTGGTGCGTTCGACGTGGCCCAGGAACTTGGTGCCGAGACCGGCGCCTTCCGACGCGCCTTCGATCAGGCCGGGGATATCGGCCAGGACGAAGCGCTGGTCAGGCCCTAAGTCGATCACGCCGAGATTGGGGACCAGCGTCGTGAAGGGATAGTCGGCGATCTTGGGCTTGGCCGCGCTGGAGGCCGCCAGGAAGGTCGACTTGCCGGCATTGGGCAGGCCGAGAAGTCCGGCATCGGCGATGAGTTTCAGGCGCAGCCACAGCCACTTTTCCTCGCCTTCCTGGCCGGGCAGGGCGAAGGTCGGCGCCTGGTTGATCGGGCCCTTGAAGCGGGTATTGCCCCAGCCGCCATTGCCGCCCTTGGCCAGCAGGTGGCGTTTGCCGGGTTCGTCCAGGTCGACGATGAGGGTTTCGAAATCTTCTTCGAAGACTTCGGTGCCGACCGGGACTTTCAGGACGACGTCCTCGGAATTGGCGCCGTGCATCTGGCGGCCTTTGCCGTGCTCGCCGGTCTTCGCCTTGAAGTGCTGCTGATAGCGATAGTCGATCAGGGTGTTCAGGCCCTCGACCGCCTCGATCCAGACGTCGCCGCCCTTGCCGCCGTCACCGCCGTCGGGGCCACCGTTCGGGATAAACTTCTCCCGACGGAAGGAGACGCTGCCGCCTCCGCCGTTGCCGGAACGAATAAAAATCTTGCACTGATCGAGGAACTTCATCGGCGTTACTTGTACGAAAACGAGCACAAGATCAACGACCTTGTGCTCATGGGGAGAATAAGGAGGGTTAATGGCCCCCACCACCGCATCGCCTTCGCTATCGCTCAGTTGTGCGGTTCCCCTCCCCACTCGCTTCATTGCGCTGAAAGTCTGCGCCGCTCATGGGGAGGAATGATGAGAGCCAGTCGTCTATACAATTACCGGCGGACGGCACTGACGTTTACTTTTCTATACCTCCCTGCGCGCACCTCATTCGTAGTAACGAAATCGAATGCGTGTGGGGAGCAACCATGTGGATTAGGCGTCTTTGGTTATCCAAGGCGCTTGTCTTTTGAGGACAAGGTTGGCGGCTTCGATAAGCTTTCGCATGATGGCGACGATAGCGACCTTTTTGGGCTTTCCGGCATTGATGAGCTTTTCCGCGAAGACTTTGAGGGCGCCTTTTCGCTTCGCGGTGACGGCGGCGAGATAGACAAAGGTCCTTGGCCTTGCCCGTCCTCCGCTGATAAAGCGCATGCCTTTCATGGCGCCGGAATCGCGGTCGAAGGGCGCGACACCCAGCAGTGATGCCGCCTGACCAGGCTTGAGCGCGCCTAGCTCTGGCATGCGGACCACAAGAACCGCCGCCACAGTCTCTCCTATGCCGGGCAGGCTTTTCAGGAGGTCAAAGCGTGCGACGAGGTCGGGCCTTTGCCGAATGCGGCGTAGGACCATGGCCTTAAGGTTTTCCTTCTGCCGGCGGAGTTGATCGACCAGTTTGGCCTGGACCTCGCAGACCGCCTTCAGACGCTGATGTTCAGCAATGGTGCGGGTTTGCGCCAGCATATTGGTGACATGCTCGTACAGCGTCAGGATTTCCGCCATCTCGACTAGGTCCTTGTCCCGCCGGGCAACCATGCCTTCCCAATGCTTCGTCGCCTTGGCGATTATGCCGGCATCGATCTTGTCCGACTTGGCCCGCAGGCGGCGGAAGCGGGCAAAGGCCCGGATTTCCTGTGGCTGATGGACAATGACCTCATAGCCCTCAGCCTCCAGCGCTTCACGCACATCGCGTTCGTAGTTTCCGCTCGCCTCCATACCCACGCGCGTAACGCCGTGCGGCTTCAGCCAGGCTATCAGATCCAAAATCCCTGTCGCTGTATTGGCAAACCGCTGATGGACATCAACATCTGCCAAAGCTGCATCAAGCCATCCCTTGCCGATATCCAAACCGGCTACGACAATGCTATACTCACCCTGTTTCATGATCTCACCCTTGTGTCTTCGGGCCCTTACGCCCACGCAACCATCCGAGGCATGAAATCCAAAGGTGACCCAGCTCCCCAACAGCCCACGAAGCTCAGGGGAAAACGGTCCAGCCTTCAGATGGATTGGAGCGCTGCGAACGCTCCAATCCATCAAAACTCTAGCACCATTCCGACAAACAAGGGGGACCGCACGAGCCTGTGCTTGCACAGGCAAGATGCGGTGGTGGGGGCTATAGGGACCTCAGACGGTCAAACAGACCGCTACAGAATCCGGATCATGTGCAGGGCCTGATGTTCGCCATCACGCGCCCGCGACGTCTCCATCGTCTTGCGGCCGGTATAGAGGAAGTCGGCATTGACCAGCAGGCGCGCCGACGGCTCGTTGTCGGCAAAGTGCGCCGCATGGACGATGCGGTGCAGTTTGCGCTTCTTGACCCAGCGCAGCAGGCCGTCGATGGCCTCCAGCGCATAGCCGCGGCCCTGGTGCGCAGGAGCGATGAAGACGCTCAGGTTGGGGCCGAAGCTATGCATGCCCGGGGCCTTGCCGCAGGTCGACTTGGTCAGCGAGATCACACCGATCAACTGCTCGTCCTCAACGCGGACGGCCCAGTAGGTCAGTTTCGACGCCGCCATGTCGCTTAAGAGCCTTGCGGCTTCGTCGCGGCTGAGCGGGTGGGGGATGGCATGGGTCATGCGCGCGGCGTTTTTGTCGGCGAACACGGCCATGAAATTATCGATGTCGGCGGCTTTGAGCGGCGTCAGGCTGAGACGCGAGGTTTCGATGCTGATCTGCTCAGGCTTACCGATGGGTGGCTGCCGGTCAATGTCATGTCTGGTGATCATTGCTCATCTCCTTTGGCCTTTTACCGCGCCCTTATGCGGACGGGATGCGGCCTATTTAGGGTCGAACTGTGTCAGTTCGAGAGGGTGTGTCTCTGAGCGGGATCACTTTTTTGATTTCAGGTCTTTTTTCTGAAATCCAAACGCGAAAACGGGAGCCCGGTAGAATCCGGACTCCCGCTCAAATCTCGGTCCGGATCGGCTTAACTTTTCGTAAGCACGATCCGAAATGTCTGATCAGTGCTTATTCGGCGGCTTCAGCAGCCGGAACGATCGACACGTAACAACGGTTGTCGCGCTTCGTCGTGAACTTCACCGCGCCTGTCGCTGTGGCGAAAAGCGTGTGATCGCGGCCGAGGCCGACATTGGTGCCTGGCCAGAACTTGGTGCCGCGCTGGCGAACCAGGATGTTGCCGGCGAGAACGTTCTCACCGCCAAAACGCTTTACGCCGAGGCGCTTGGATTCTGAATCGCGGCCGTTACGCGACGAACCGCCAGATTTTTTGTGTGCCATGGGACTAGCTCCTCAAATCTCTACTTACGCTTCGTCAGCGGTGGTTTCGGTCTTCTTCTTCGGCGCGGCCTTCTTCTTGGGGGCCGCAGCCTCCTCAGCAGCGACCGGAGCCGTTTCGACGACCGGGGCTTCGACAGCGGCGGCAACGCCACGCGGCGCCAGGTTACGGGCGCGGGCGTTCAGTTCGGCCTTCGTCGTCAGCGAGACGGTGCCGTCCCAGTTCGACGTCTTGCCGGCGCCGGAGATGCCGGTGACGCGCAGGACGGTTTCGAACTGGCGGTGACCGGTCGTGCGGCGATAGCCCTGACGGCGGATCTTCTTGAAGATGCGGACCTTCTCGCCCTTGCGGGTTTCGATGAGGGTCGCGGTGACCGCGGCGCCGTCAACCAGAGGCGCGCCGACGACGTCGCCGAGCATCAGCACTTCGTTGAAGGTCACGGCAGCGCCGGGTTCGCCTTCGAGCTTTTCGACCTTGATCAGGTCGCCGGCGGCGACACGGTATTGCTTACCGCCTGTTTTGATGACCGCGTACATGGTCAAGTGCCTCATATATGGCGCAGGCGTTGTGAGCGATAGGCTCAACTGTCCGCGCGAGAAATGGAAAAACCGCCCCATGGACCGGGTAGGCCCTGGGCGAGAGGGCGCGACTTATACTCAGATGTCGCATAGAGTCAACGCCGGATACCCGAATTTCGTCAATTATTGTCAGGCCGTGCTCACGCCGGATGGCTGGACAGGACGGTCGCGACTTTCATCAGGAGATCGGCATTGGCGTACATGCGCTCATTGGCCAGCTTCAGCGCCTGGGCGATGCGATCGGCGGGGGCGGGGTGTGCGTCGTCCTTCAGCCACCGCTCAACCGAGCTTTCGGATACGCCGATGGCTTCGGAGACCTGTTTCGCCAGGCTTTTGCGCGGATCCGTGCGCCAGGCCAGGTCGGCCAGGCGGGCGAATTCAGCGGAGGTCAGCAGAAGGGGGCGATCTTTGGCGGGGAGGGTGGCAGTGTCGGACATAGGCTCTTACGCAAAACGATATTGTGCAGCGCAATATAACGCATGTTCGCCAAAAACTGAAGACCAATATGTGGCGTAGCGGCCGTTTTACACCCGGCGTCGTCACTTTGGCTTGATTTCATCCGACAAAGGCATACTTAGACCGGATATAAAGTAACAGCCCCGAACAGACTAAGAGATGACCATGGCCGACACCGCTGCCGTTTCCCAGAAGACCCCCGTCACCGTGCTTACCGGCTATCTCGGGGCCGGCAAGACGACGCTGCTGAACCGCATCCTTTCGGAAAACCACGGCCAGAAGTACGCGGTCATCGTCAATGAGTTCGGCGAAATCGGCATCGACAATGACCTGATCGTCGGCGCCGACGAAGAAGTGTTCGAGATGAACAATGGCTGCGTCTGCTGCACGGTGCGCGGCGACCTGATCCGCATCCTGTCGGGCCTGATGAAGCGCAAGGGCAAGTTCGACGCGATCATCGTCGAGACGACCGGCCTGGCCGATCCCGGCCCGGTGGCGCAGACCTTCTTCGTCGATGAAGAGATCAAGGCCAAGACCTATCTCGATTCGGTGACGGCCCTGGTCGACGCGCGCCACTTCGAACAGGCGCTGAAGGACGGCAAGGAGGCCAAGGAACAGGTCGCGTTCGCCGACCACATTATCCTCAATAAGACCGACCTGGTGACGCCGGAGAAGCTTGATGAGATCGAAGGCCGCCTGAAGGGGCTGAACCCGCTGGCCTCGATCCAGCGCGCCCAGCGTTCGGACGTGCCGATCAAGAGCCTGCTCAACCAGCATCGCTTCGACCTGGCCAAGATGGAGACGGTCGAAAACCACGCCCATAGCCATGATCATGACCACCATCATCACGATCATGATCACCACCATCACGATCACCATAACAACCCGGCCCACGGCGCGCCGGGTCATGTCCACGATGAGCACTGTGGTCACGACCATCATCACCATGGTCATCATCACCACAATCCGGCCCACGGCGAAGCCGGTCACGTCCATGACGAACATTGCAGCCACACCATCAACCCGATCCACGACGAAGAGATCAAGAGCGTGTCGCTTAGCTCCGATCGCCAGGTCGACGGCATGAAGTTCACCCAATGGCTGGACAAGCTGCTGGCGGAAAAAGGCCAGGACATCCTGCGTGCCAAGGGGATTCTCAACGTCAAGGGTGAAGAAAAGCGCCTCGTCTTCCAGGCCGTGCACATGATCCTCGAAGGTGAGTTGCAACAGGAGTGGCGCGAGGGGGAAAAGCGCGTGTCGCGCGCGGTATTTATCGGCCGTCACCTGGATGAGGCCGCCTTGCGCGCCGGTTTCGAGGCCAGCCTGGTTTGATTTCTTTCCTTCTCCCCGCGTGCGGGGAGAAGGTGGCTAAGCTTGCTTAGCCGGATGAGGGGCAAAAAAGGCTTTCCGAGACGCCGTCTCCGGTCTATTGCCCCTCACCCTAACCCTCTCCCCGCAAGCAGGGAGAGGGGATTTTATGAGCGTGCCATGACCCTGACGACCAAATCCTACGACGAATTCGTCGTTGCCGCCCTGTTCGATACCGTTGACGAAGCCATTGTCGCGCTTGGCGACGGCCGCGTCGTGTTTCCCGACTCGGACAAGAGCTTCGAGGCGCACCCGAATGCTGGCCTTTTGACCGCGGTTGTCCACCCGACCGGCGTCGGCGTCATCACCGGTGGCGACGATGGCCGCGTTGTGTGGACGACGAAGGAGTCCGGTTCGGTCGAGCTGGCTGTTCATAAGGGCGCCTGGATAGACCGGATCGCGGTTGCCGGCGACGCCCAGGTCATCGCCTATGTCGCCGCCAAGAAGGTCTTCGTCCGCGACCTGCTGAAAAAGACCGAGCATATATTTACCCACGATCATTCGGTGTCCGACCTGGCCTTTTCGCCGGATGGCCGCAAGCTCTATTGCTCGACCTATAACGGCGTGAATGTCTGGTTCACGCGTGTCGCTCAGCAAAAGCCGACCAAGCTGAAGTGGACGGGATCGCATACCCGCCTGGCCATGTCGCCCAAGGGCGATTACGTCGTCACCGCCATGCAGGAAAACGCCCTGCACGGCTGGCGTCTGAAGGACAGTAAGGACATGCGCATGGGCGGCTATCCCGCCAAGATCAAGTCCTTGCAGTTCTTCGCCCAGGGCAAGCTTCTTGCCACATCGGGCGCCAATGGCGCGGTGGTGTGGCCCTTCCTCGGGCCCAACGGCCCGATGGGCCAGGAAGCCTCCGAGATCAATCCAGAACCATCGACCATGGTGTCGGTCGTTGCGGGCAGCAGCGAAGACACGCTGCTGGCCGCCGGCACCGAGGATGGCCGCGTCTGGCTGGGTGAGCTGCAATCGACGGGCATCGAATGGATAAAGCGCGAAAAAGGCAGCCCGATCACGGCCCTGGCCCTGTCCGAAACCGGTACACGCATACTGTTTGGCGATGAGGACGGTTTCGTTTATATCTACGAGGTGGAAGCATAGGGGCTTACCTGGGGCGAGTAGATGAGTAACGAAGACGAGGGCGGCGAGGCCAAGGGCGCGCCGGACGCCGAGATTCTTTATGACAAGGCCGGGAATGAAGCGGCGCCGATCGAGGAAGCGCAGCAAGAGCCCGTGCCAAAGCCGAAGCGTAAAGTTCGCTGGCTGCGGCTGATCGGCCTTGTCATCGTCGGCTTTTTTGCGTTTTCGATCCTGTCCGTCGCCATCCACCGCTTCGTGCCCGTGCCGGTCACGTTCCTGATGTGGCAACGGCTGGCCGAGGGCAAGGGGCTGGACCATCGCTGGGTGTCGGCCGATGATATCAGCCCCTATCTCAAGGCCGCGGTCATCGCCGCCGAGGATGCCAAGTTCTGCACGCACGACGGCTTCGACTACGAGGCCATCGAGAAGGCGCAGAAGTATAATGCCAGTCACAAGCGCAAGCGTGGCGCTTCGACCATTTCACAGCAGACGGCGAAGAACGTCTTCCTGTGGCCGTCGCGGTCGTGGGTGCGCAAAGGCTTCGAGGTCTATTACACCTTCCTGATCGAGGTCATGTGGCCGAAGGACCGTATCCTTGAGGTCTATCTCAACAGCGTCGAATGGGGGCCCGGCGTCTACGGCGCCGAATCGGCATCGCGCCACTGGTTCGGCAAGAGCGCGAAAAACCTCACGCGCGCAGAGGCTGCACGCCTGGCGGCGATCCTGCCCAGCCCGCTGAAGTGGAAGGCCGCCAAACCGGGCAAGTACGTCAAGAAGCGGTCCGGCAGCATCCAGTCGCGTGCCCGGGCCGTCGATGCCGGTGGCTATAATGCCTGTCTGTCGGCGGACTGATCACGGTGTAAGGACACCAGATTCGGCTTGACGCTTTCGTGAAAATGGCTTTCCCTTGGCTAATCAACCAAGACGGGAGGCTGTTATGAAGCGTGCATTATTATTTTTGAGCGCTGTGACGACGGTTCTGGCTGCGCCGGTTCTGCTTAGCGGCTGCGCTACCACATCCGCAACGGCAAGCGCAGACAAGGGAAATCCCGCGCAGATGCTCGGCAGCCAGCAAATGGCGCGTGCGGCCATGGAGCAGCAGCAACGCTCCGTCGAAAAGGCTGGCCGTTCGGCCGGCCCGGTTTCGCGCAGCAAATAGGGATTTGATCGGGGGTGTGGTGGCGTTTGCCATACACCGTCAAACCCCTTGACGCTCCCTTAGAAATAGCCTTCCCTTCCCGCCAATTAACCATTGCGGAAATGAGGGCTGTCATGAAGCATCTGTTACTGTCCGCGGCGTGTGTCGCGCTGCTTACCGGCTGTGCGACCACGTCGAATACGACGCCTGGGCCGGTGCCGGAAGCGCCCAAGCCTATCGCGCAGGATACGACCCCGCCGGCTCCGGCCAAGCCGACCGCCGCCGAAGCCAAGGCCTATGCCGACGACGCCGAAAAGCAGCTGGCGGCCTTGAGCGAAGCCGCCAACCATGCGCAATGGGCGCGGGCGACCTACATCATCCACGACACCGAATGGCTGGAAACCAAGGCCAATGCGGCCCTGACCGAAGCGACCGTCAAGCTTGCGCTGGGTGCTGCCAGGTTCAACGACGTCGAGGTTGACGCCGACACGCGGCGCAAGCTCGATTTGCTGCGCCTGTCGCAAGTCCTGCCGGCGGCCGATCGTCCCGGCGCGGCCGAAGAACTGGCGGCACTGACGACCAAGCTCGATTCGACCTATTCGACGGGCAAGTTCACCTACAAGCAGAAGACCTATAACCTGACCGAGGCGTCGAACGTCCTGGCGACCAGCCGCGATCCCGTCACGACGCGCGCCATGTGGGAAGGCTGGATGGGCATCGCCCGCCCAATGAAGTCCGACTACACCAAGCTGATCGCCGCCGCCAATACGGGCTCGCAGGGCCTCGGCTACAAGGACACCGGCGCCCTGTGGCGGTCGGGCTATGACATGGCGCCCGACGCCTTTGCCGCCGAAACCGACCGTTTGTGGGGCCAGATCAAGCCTTTCTACGACAACCTGCACTGCTTCACGCGGCGCAAGCTGAACGAAAAATACGGCGATATGGTCCAGCCCAAGACCGGACCGATCCGCGCCGACCTGCTGGGCAATATGTGGGCCCAGGACTGGTCGAACATCTATGACGTGGTGGCGCCCAAGACCATCAAGTCGAGCTACAATTTCGACAAGCTGCTGACCAACAAGAAATATACCGAAGTTCAGATGGTCAAGACGGGCGAGGCTTTTTACACCTCGCTGGGCCTGAAGCCACTGCCGCAGACCTTCTGGGAGCGGTCGCAGATCGTGCGCCCCAAGGACCGTGAAGTCGTCTGTCACGCCTCGGCCTGGGATGTCGACAACCGCGAGGACCTGCGCATCAAGATGTGCACCCAGGTCAATGCCGAGGACTTCTACACCATCCACCACGAGCTGGGTCACAACTACTATCAGTGGGCCTATATGGATCAGCCGTATCTGTTCAAGAACGGTGCCAATGACGGCTTCCACGAAGCGATCGGCGATTTCGTCGGCTTAAGCTCGGTGACGCCGACCTATCTCAACCAGATTGGCCTGCTGGACAAGGTGCCGGCCGAGTCCGAGGACATTCCGTTCCTGCTGAAGATGGCGCTGCAGAAGGTCGCCTTCCTGCCGTTCGGCATCATGGTCGACCGCTGGCGCTGGGAGGCCTTCTCGGGCCAGATCACCGAGGCGGAGTATAACCGCCGCTGGTGGGAGCTGATCAACAAGTACCAGGGTCTGATGCCGCCGGGCGAGCGTCCGGCCTCCAGCTTCGATCCGGGCGCCAAGTACCACGTGCCGGCGTCGGTGCCGTATACGCGCTACTTCCTGGCGCACGTGCTTCAATTCCAGTTCCAGCAGGCGGCGTGCGCGCAGACCGGCTGGAAAGGCCCGCTGCACCGTTGTTCGATCTACGGCGAAAAGGCTGTCGGCGAGCGTCTGCAGAACATGCTGGAAATGGGCCAGTCGAAACCGTGGCCGGATGCGCTGGAAGCCTTTACGGGCACGCGCGAAATGGACGCCAAGGCGGTGCTCGACTATTTCGCACCGCTGGATGCATGGCTGCAGGAGCAGAACAAGGGGCAGACCTGCGGCTGGCAGGCGTAAGCTGATAACGTCCGGGGTGTGGGGCCGCAGGCCCCATACCCGGACGTTTTTCTACTTCGCCAACATCTCCGCCACCGTGCTCCCGACCGCCTCAAGCGCCTTAGGCTCATACACAATGCCCATATGGCCGATGCCGGGCAGGAGCGTCACCGGAATGGCAGAATTCACGCGGCCCAGTTCGGTCGGATAGGTCTCGGCACGGAACAGTTCGTCATCGCTGCCGATCAGGATGCGGGTCGGGGCCTTGATTGCCGCGACCGCCGGTTCCCATTTGCGCGGCAGGTTGGCTGAGGCCAGCAGCGCATGGCTGTAGCTGCGCGGGCGCATATTGTTGTCGGTTTCCGGCACGGCCATGGCCAGCACGGTCATGTGGTCGAATGCCGAAATGCTGAAGCTGTTGAGTATGGTTAAGACCACGATGCGCGGCACGCTGACCGTCGTCCAGCCGCCCTGATTGGGACGATCCATCACCGAACCCGGCGCGATCAGCGGCGCCAAAGCCAGATAGCTATCGTAATTCTTTGCATAGGCGGGCAGGCTCGCGGTCCTCAGAATGATCGCGCCGCCCATCGAATGGCCGACGAGAAGCCGCTTTTCACCCGGATGTTCGCGTGCCGCCAGTTCGGCAAAATCCGCCAGGTCGTCTTCATACTGGCCGCGATAGACGACGTCGCCCAGACGGCCTTGCGGTCCCTTGCTCAGGCCATGACCGCGCATATCGAGCGAATAGACGGTGGCGCCTCGTGCCGAAAGCGTGCTGGCGACGCCGTGCATCGCGACCGTGGTGCCCGAAGATCCGTGCACGGCGACCACCACGCCGCCGCCGGGCTTGCCCGGATAGATGCGGTAGGCCAGTTTGGCGCCATCGCGTGCCGTCAGGTACTGGGCCGGTGGCTGTTGTCTGGCGTAGGCGGCCATCGGATCATTGGCGCTTTCGATGGCGACGATGGGCGGCGGCGACTTGGGAGCGGTGAAGACCAGGACGCCGGCGGCGATTGTGGCCATGACGACTGGTGTGATGATCAGGCCGCGAATGATGTGTTTGAGCATATGGGCTTCCCCCGTTTGGTGTGGTTGACCCGTCTTGCCTAGCCGCCGGCGGCCCGCTAAGTCTGCCGTGTTTTCGCCAGTGGCAGGGTTCCTTCGCCAATGGCGCCGCTTATTCGCCAATGGCTTTCGTGTGGGGGTGCGATGTCGTTTTTAACCGAGCGTTCCGCGCCGCTGCTGCGCTGGCAGTCCCTGCTCAGCCTGCCGGTTGCGGGGATCATCATTGGTCTGATCGGCCCGTTCGGCAGCTATGTCGGCATGACGGTGCTGGAGCGCATTGGCCACTTCGTGCTGTGCGTGACGCTGATCGGCGGCTGTTCGCTGATCGTGTCCTATGACATCGCGCGGCGGTTCTTCCAGGGCTACTGGCCACTCTGGGCGGGACTTTGCGTCGATCTGGCGCTGGTGCTGCCGGGCGCCGCGGTCGTCTATGGCAGTCTCAGCCTTTTCGCGCCCGATGTGGTGGCCAATGTCGGGCCCGCCAGTCTGATCTGGCAGAACCTGCTGATGACGTTGATCTTCCGGGTCATCAGCCTGGCGCTGTCGTGGCAGCGTATTCGCGAAGGCGGTCATGTCGAAACCAAACCTGAAGTCGCCGAAGAGGCCCCCGCCTTTCACGCCCGTCTGCCGCGCGGCCTGCGCAGCCAGCCGATCCTGGCGCTATCGTCAGAAGACCATTATCTGCGCGTCCATACGCCGAAGGGCGAGGCGCTGATTCTGATGACCATGGCTGAAGCCGTCGCCATGCTGCCGCACGGCTTTCAGATTCACCGTTCGCACTGGGTGGCGGATACGGCGATCAAGGAGGCCAGGTCCGACAAGGTGGAACTGGTGACGGGTCTCAGCCTGCCGCTCAGCCGGCATCGCCGCAAGGCGTTCGATGAGTGGCTGGATGCGTTGGCGGTCAGGCCAGCTTGATCTCGCGCAGGCGTTGCTGGAGAAAGTCCTCGGCCGTGATCGGTTCCGGAAACAGGTTCGGGCGGTCTTCCGCGATGCAGTTCGGCAGGGTCTCGATTACGTAGGGCGGATTGAAGTGCAGGAAGAATGGCGTCGAATAGCGCGCGAAATCCTTGCGCGCCTCGGCCGGATTGATGACGCGGTGCTGGGTCGACGGCAGGACGCCATTGGTCAGCCGCGACAGCATGTCGCCGATATTACAGACGATGCAGTTTTCCGGCGGGGTGATCGGCAGCCACTGGCCGTCGCGGTCGAGGATCTGAAGGCCGGGCTCTTCGGCGCCGAGCAGCAGGGTAATGACATTGATATCGCCGTGGGCGCCGGCGCGGACGGATTCGCCCGCCGACGTCACCGGCGGATAGTGCAGCAGGCGCAGCACCGAATTGCCGAGATCGACCTTGTCTTCGAAGAAACCCGGATCGAGCTTGAGATAGAGCGCGATGGCGCGCAGGACCTTTTGGCCCAGCGCGTCGAGGCCTTCATAAAGCGCCAGAACGCTGTCATGGAAGTCGGCGACCTCGGCCGGCCAGACATTGTCCGGCATATACTGACGATAGGGATGACCCTCCGGCAGTTCGCGGCCCGTGTGCCAGAATTCCTTCAGGTCATGGTGCGTGTGGCCCTTGGCGGTCTCTATGCCAAACGGCGTATAGCCGCGCGCGCCGCCCTTGCCCTTGACGTGATAGGCGCGTTTTATCTCTTCCGGCAGGGCGAAGAAGGCCTTGGTGGCGGCAAGCGCCCGGTCGAGCAGCTTTGGGTCGAGGCCATGCCCGCCCAGCACCGCGAAGCCGTAGCGCTCGAATGCCGCGCCCAGCTGGGCGGAAAAGCCAGCGAAATCCTCGTCGTAGAGGGCAAGCGGAACGGGCGGGATGGCGGAGACGGACATGACAGGTCCTTGATCATAGAAAACGGAGGTTCCGCTTATAGCGATATGTCGAAAAGTGTGCAGCGGTTTTCGACCAAATATCGCGGCAAAGCAAAAACTTAGATCGGGATGATTTTCTACTTCAAAAATCATTCCGATCTAAAGCCGCAACCTGGCAAACGCAAGCCGCGGCGACCTGATGCTTTATTATGCCACAGTCACTTAAAAGCAGCGCTTGAGGGGTGATTTTGTCACAGAACTCCGCTATTAACCAATCCTAAACACGCTTGGCTTCAAAGCGTGGGCATGGGGCACACAGTGTGATCACGCACTGAGCCGGGACAGAGTGGGATAGGGTCGGTGGCGTCCAAGTCAGGCGCAGGTCGGAATATTGTCAGCGCGCGCATGATCGCGCTTGCGCTTGTCCTGTGCCTGGGCGTGACCATCGGCGTCGGCCTGAACCATCGCGCCGCCGCTGACGATGCCAAGCCGGCCGCCTCCGCTGCCCCGATCGTCAACCCCGACCTGCAGCCGGTCAATTCGACCAAGGCGCTTTCCGCGGCCGAGCAATCGGTGGTGCGCGTGCTGGTCGTCTATCGCGGCTATGGCGGCACGCCGCTCGATTCGGTCGGCATGGGTTCGGGCTTCGTCGTCGCGCCGGGCTATGTCATCACCAACTACCACGTCGTCGAAGTGCCGGCTGAAGCATCCAGCGCCGACGTCTATATCGTCCCGCACAAGGATGCCGGCGCTGGCTACCAGCGCGTCGAGCTGGTCAAGACCTGGACCGAGGGCGACCTGGCCCTGCTGAAGGCGGACGGCCTGAAGATCCCGCCGCTCAAGCTGTTCGCCAAGCCCAACAAGAATGAACGCGTCGTGTCGATGGGCTATCCTGACGCGACCGACCACCTGCTCAACCGCTCGGGCACCCAACTGCTGGAACCGAGCGACGCCTATGTGACGCAAGGGTCGATCGCGCTGTTCGCCTCGACCAATCCGGACGGCAGCCGCATCGATACCCTGTTCCACACGGCGCCGATCAATCACGGCAATTCCGGCGGGCCGCTGCTCAATGAGTGCGGCCAGGTGGTGGGCGTCAACACTTGGACGGCGCCGTCGACCATGTCGGCCGGCGGCGACCTCGACATCGCCACGGGCCAGTATGTCGCCACGCGCGTGACCGCACTCCAGACCTTCCTGGCCTCGGCCGCCGTGACGCCGACCATGGCGTCCAAGCCGTGCTACGCCAAGAGCGAGGATGAGATCGTCAAGGACGATGCGCTGACCAATGCTTTGGCCGCCGCCGCCGAAGCCCAGGCCGCGCGCATCGAAGAGCAACGCAAGGCCGAGGCCGACCGCGCCGCCCTGGAACGCTGGCAGCTGGGCACCCTGGTCCTGCTGTCGGTGCTGGTCCTGATCCTGATCGGGCTGATTATTCGCCGCGAAATGCGCCATCGCCACGAAATCCACATGAAGGAACGCGACGTAGCGCCTACGGCCTTCTCCAACGAGACGGCGCCCAAGGCCAAGCCGGCGCACAACATGCTCGACAAAAAGGTCAAGGTGCCGGGCGTCAAGCATCCCATTCCGTGGGGCTGGATCGCCCTGGGCCTGATCATCATCGCCGCCGTCGCCTTCCTGCTGATCAAGGATCGCGACACCGCCCGCCGGCTGACGGCGCCGCTCGCGGCCGCAACAGCGCCGGCCGGCGTCGTCCATATGGCCTGCACGGTCGATTCCGCGGCTTCGCCCAATCCGATCGCCGCGGCTGGACCGATCGAATTCGATTTCGACGCTCAGAACGCGTGCGTGAGCGGCAAGACGGCCTATGAACGCCAGTCCGACGGCACGCTGGTGCGCTTTGCGGTCAACGAAGGCACCCAGATGGCGGCGCGGCTGGAGTTGTCGGCCGACGGTCAGCTGTTCAAGCGCAGCGAGTTCCGGCTCGAACCCGACCTGCATAAGGAATATGTCACGCAGCGCAATGCGCTGGGCGATCTGCGTTGTGCGGCCAGGCCCGGCAGCGGCGCGGCCACCGCGCTCAACCAGAACCTGGTCAAGGTGCGCCTGTTGTCGCAGACCTACCTGACCATGCCGCCCGAAACCCAGACGGTGTGGCGGTGCAGGAAGGCCGACGCCAAGTCGTGAACGGCGGCCAAATAGTCTCCTTCATTCTGGGTTCAGTTTAACGCGTTTACTGTCGCTGTCGTGGCATACCGCCCAAGGTGAAAAGCACTGACTTTTTATCCGGCCTTTGCGTTCATCGCAGCCACGACTTGGAATATGGCCGCGAAAGCGGCGTGAGTATTTGTTTGTGAGAGGACAAATCCTATGCGTAAGTTCATTATGGTTTCCGCCCTGGCCGCCTTTGCCCTGGCCGGTTGTACGACCATCGAAGAAGAAAGCGGCATGCGCGTGTCAAGCCGCACCAAGACTGGCGCGCTGATCGGCGCCGGTGTCGGCGCTGCCATCGGCGCCGTTTCCAACAAGAAGGGCGACCAGGCGCGCAAGAACGCCATGA
This sequence comes from Asticcacaulis solisilvae, assembly GCF_017875235.1. Lineage (GTDB taxonomy): Bacteria > Pseudomonadota > Alphaproteobacteria > Caulobacterales > Caulobacteraceae > Asticcacaulis > Asticcacaulis solisilvae_A. The sequence goes on from NZ_JAGGMI010000007.1 coordinate 188,995, forward strand.
TCGGCGCCGGTATCGGTGCCCTGGCCGGCGCCGCTGTCGGCAACTACATGGACCGCCAGCAGCAGGAACTGCGCGACCAGTTGCGCGGCAGCGGCGTGTCGGTCCAGCGCGTCGGCGACACCATCGTGCTCAACATGCCGTCGGACGTCACCTTCTCGTCGGCTTCGGCTGATATAGACGCCAAGTTCTTCCCGGTGCTGGATGAGGTCGCTCAGATCCTCAATCAGTATCCGTCGACCTATATCGACGTCGTTGGTCATGCCGACAGCCAGGGTAGTGACGAGTTTAACCTCGACCTGTCGGAACGCCGCGCCAACTCGACGGCCGGCTATCTGTCCAACCGCGGCGTCAAGTCCGAGCGCATCTACATCGCCGGCATGGGTGAGCGCGTACCCGTCGCCAGCAATGACACCGCCGAAGGCCGCGCCAAGAACCGCCGGGTGGAAATCACCCTGCGTCCGATGGTCGACTAAGCCCATCAATCAGACTTGAAACAACAGACAGCCCCGCCACGTGCGGGGCTGTTTGCGTTATGCGCGGCGACATACTGTTAACGTCATTTTAGCCGCGATCATTCACCATGCGGGTCAAACAGTTTCGGGTTAGGAACCTATGACCACGCCGTCCCTTCGCGATTTCGCGCCCCAGATCGATCCGGTAAAGGGCAAGACCGTCCTGATCACCGGCGGCACCGGCAGTTTTGGACGTAAGATGGTCCAGACCCTGCTGCGCGACTTCGATCCGAAGAAGATCATCATCCTGTCGCGCGACGAGCTGAAGCAGTACGAGATGCGCGGTGAGCTGGAAGAGATGTTCCCGGCCGACAAGCTGTCGCGCCTGCGTTTCTTCCTCGGTGACGTCCGTGACCGCAACCGTCTCGAGCTGGCCTTCCGGTCTGTGGATATCGTCATCCACGCAGCGGCCCTGAAACAGGTGCCAGCAGCCGAATATAACCCGTCGGAATGCATCGCGACCAATATTTCGGGCGCCGAGAACGTTGTCGCTGCCTGCCTGTCCAACCGCGTCCAGCGCGTGGTCGCCCTGTCGACCGACAAGGCGTGTTCGCCGATCAACCTCTATGGCGCGACCAAGCTGGCTTCCGACAAGATCTTCGTCGCCGCCAACAACCTGTCGGGCGATATCGGTACGCGTTTCTGCGTCGTGCGCTACGGCAACGTCGTCGGCTCGCGCGGTTCGGTGGTGCCTTTCTTCAAGCGGCTTCTGGCCCAGGGCGCCAAGGAGCTGCCGATCACCGACGACCGGATGACGCGTTTCTGGATCTCGCTCGACCAGGGCGTGGCCTTCGTGCTGTCGTGCCTGGAGCTGAGCCAGGGCGGCGAGATCTTCGTGCCGAAGATTCCGGCGACTTTGGTGACCGACCTGGCGACCGCCATGGCGCCGAAAGTCAAACAGACCGTGGTTGGCATTCGCCCCGGCGAGAAGTTGCACGAGATGATGATTTCGGCGGACGACTCGCGCTCGACCTTCGAACTCGACGACCGCTACGTCATCGAGCCGGAATTCGCCGAATATACCCGCAAGTCCTTCGCCAAGGTGCGCGGCATCAAGAAGGTGCCCGAGGGCTTCTTCTATGCCAGCGACAACAACCCTGAGCGCCTCGACGCCGACGGCATCAAGGCGATGATGAAGGTCTATCTTGAGTAGCTTTCTTCCCTATGGCCGCCAGTCGATCAGCGAAGCCGATATTGAGGCTGTCGTCGAGGTCCTGCGTTCCGATTATTTGACGACCGGTCCCAGCGTCGATCGCTTCGAAGCTGACCTGGCTGCGTCCGTGGGCGCCGGGGACGCGGTCGTCGTGGCCAATGGTACGGCGGCCCTGCACATCGCCGCCCTGACCCAGGACCTGACGGCGAATGACGTGGTCATCGTGCCGTCGATCACCTTTACGGCCTCGGCTAACTGTATTGCCTTTTGCGGCGCGCAGGTCGTGTTCGCCGATGTCGATCCGGCGACCGGCCTGATGACCGACGCAACCTTCGATGAAGCGCTTGATGCCCTGAAGACGCGGCATCCTGCCAACCGCTTTGCCGGGGTCATACCCGTGCACTACTCGGGCAGACCGGTAGCGCTTGACCATATTTCGGAGGTTTGCGTCGCGCACGATGCCTTCCTGCTCGAAGACGCCTGCCACGCTATCGGCACCGATGGGCCGGACGGCAAAACAGGCGCCTGCGCGAAATCGGACATGGCGGTCTTTTCCTTTCATCCAGTCAAGACGCTGACGACGGGTGAGGGCGGGGCCGTCACCACCAACGATCCGGGTCTGGCACGGCGCTTACGCGCTTTGCGCAGCCATGGCATCGAGCGCGATCCGTTGCGCTTCGCAGGCCTTGGTTTCGGCGGTGACAACGACGCCGGGTCCTGGATTTATGAGATGCATGGCTTAGGTTATAACTATCGTTTGCCGGATTTGAACTGTGCCCTGGGCATTGCCCAACTCAAGCGCCTGCCCCATTTTTTGGCTCGGCGAGATGCGCTGGTAGCCGGGTATCAGGCGGCATTGGAAAAGCGCAATCTGCCGGTTGCGTGGACCGCGCCCGAGGCTGACACGCGTCCGGCCTTCCATCTGTTCGCGGTCACCATCGATTTTGAAGCTTTGGGCATAAGCCGCAGCACAGTCATGGCCGGTTTGAAGGCGCGTGGTGTTGGCACGCAGGTGCATTATATTCCGGTCCACCGCCAGCCGTGGTGGCGTGAGCGGGCATTGGCCGGCCGCGATTTGCCCGGGGCTGACCAGTACTACCGCACGACCCTGTCCCTGCCGTTATATGCCGATATGCAGGACGGCGATCCCGAACGGGTGATTACTGCTTTGGAGGAGGTTTTGGATGGCCTTTGAAGTCACTATTGATGGCCGCAAGATCGGCGCCGACCACGAGCCCTATATCATCTGCGAGCTGTCCGGGAATCACAACGGCAGCCTTGACCGTGCGCTGAAAATGATCGATGCCGCCGCCGATACCGGCTGCGACGCCATCAAGCTGCAGACCTATACGGCTGACACGATCACCCTGAAATCCGACCGTCCGGAGTTCCAGCTGAAGGGGGGCTTGTGGGACGGCTATTCGCTCTACGATCTCTATAATGAGGCGCACACGCCGTGGGACTGGCACCCGGCCCTGTTCGAGCGGGCAAAGGCGCGGGGCGTCACCCTGTTCTCATCGCCGTTCGATGACACGGCGGTTGACCTCCTCGACAGCCTGAACGCTCCCGCCTTCAAGATCGCTTCGTTCGAGTTGATCGACCTGCCGCTGGTCGCCTATGCTGCTTCCAAGGGCAAGCCTTTGATCATGTCGACCGGCATGGCCAATGACGCCGAAATTGCCGCGGCGGCCGCGACGGCGCGCAAGTACGGTACGGGCGAAATCATCCTGCTGCATTGCGTCAGCGAATATCCGGCCGATATCGCCGACGCCAATGTCCGGACCGTGCCGGATCTCGGCCGCAAGTTCGAATGCGTGTCGGGCCTGAGCGATCACACTTTCGGCACGGCCGCGTCGGTTGCCTCGGTGGCGCTCGGTGGGTCTGTCATCGAAAAGCATTTCACCCTGGCGCGCGCCGATGGCGGTCCGGATTCGGGCTTTTCGCTGGAGCCGGCCGAATTCACTTCGCTGGTCCGCGATTGCAAGGATGCCTGGAAGGCGCTGGGCCGCGTCCATTACGACACCCTGGGCTCGGAGCGCGGCTCCAAGACCTTCCGCCGCTCGCTCTACGTCGTACAGGACGTGAAGAAGGGCGAGGAACTGACCAAGGAGAATGTCCGCTCGATCCGCCCCGGCCTGGGCCTTGCGCCGGTGCGGCTGTGGGACGTGCTGGGCAAGCCGGCCAGCCGCGACCTGTCGCGCGGCGAGCCGCTTAATGACGAGATGATTGGTTAGGTTCCCTCTCCCCGTAACGGGGAGAGGAGTTGAACAGCTACCCAAACTTCCCGGCCTGGAAATCAGCATAGGCCTGGTGGATTTCCTCGACCGTGTTCATGACGAAGGGGCCGTGCGCCACGATCGGTTCGCGTAAGGGTTCGGCGTGACCGAACAGCACGACCGAATCCGTCGTCGCTTCGATATCAATCAGGTCGCCTTCGCCAAATTCGACCAGTTGCCATCTGGCGGCGTCGACGCCATTCACCGCCACGTCACCACGCGCCACATAAAAGAAGATGTCGCGACCGGTCAGACCCTCGAACACAACGCGGCCCTCGGCCTTGAGCTCAAGCGTTGTCATGAAGATGCCGGTCAGGGATGTAATCGGACCCGTCCGGCCCTGCCATTGCCCGGAGATCAGGTTGACCTTGGCGCGGCCTTCATCCGTCTCAATCGCCGGAATGGTTTCCTGTTGCACGCCCGTATAGGCGGGCGCCGTCAGCTTCAGCCGCGCCGGCAGGTTGACCCACAGCTGAAGAATCTCCATCGGCCCGCCGCTGCGCTTGAAGCGCTCCGGCGACACCTCTTCGTGGACCAGTCCGCTGCCGGCCGTCATCCACTGCACGCCGCCGGCTTCGATAATGCTCTCATGGCCGGCCGAGTCGCGGTGTGCCAGTTCGCCTTCGAGAATAAAGGTCACAGTCTCGAAGCCGCGGTGCGGATGCGGACCGAAGGGCAGGCCGCGATTATTGGGCGGATAGGTCTGCGGCCCATGGTGATTGAGAAACAGGAAGGCGCCGATATTGTTCAGCTCGCGCGACGGTATGGGTCTGCGGGTGACAAGATCGCCGATGTCATCTCGATAAGCGCCATGAAGACGCACAACAGGCTTCGGAGTCATGGCGGCTATCCTTTGAATGCGGCAATTGCCTGTGATATGGCGCGGCATGGACGCGCTTACAACCGCCTTTTACTGGCTGGACTACGCCGCCGTGGCCGTTTTCGCCGCCACGGGCGCGCTGGCGGCCGCGCATCGCAAGCACGACATCATCACCTTCTGCTTCTTTGCCGCCATTACCGGCGTCGGCGGCGGGACGCTGCGCGACCTTTTGATCGGCGCGCCGGTCTTCTGGGTCAGCCGCCCGGGCTACATCGTCGTCAGCCTGGTCGCGGCCCTCATCGTCTGGCTGATGGGGCGGCGCGGCTGGCGGTTTCGCGCCCTGTTGTGGCTAGATGCCCTGGGCCTGGCCGCTTATGCGGTGGTGGGTACGGCCAAGGCGCTGAACCTTGGCGTGCCGGCCGTTTCGGCGGTCATCATGGGTGTGCTGACGACGACGTTTGGCGGTATTATTCGCGATGTCCTGGCCGGGGAGCCCAACCTTTTGCTGCGCCGGGAAATCTATGTGACGGCGGCGCTGTTGGGCGCCATCGTCTTCGCGGGGCTGCAGGGCCTGGGCCTGACTTTCTGGCCGTCGGCAGTCGCGGCGTTCATCGCGGCCTTCGGCCTGCGCGCCGCGGCCATCCGTTTCAACCTGGCCCTGCCCGGTTTTCCCGGCTCGAAGAGCCCGGTGGAATAGGCGCATAATAAGTTCGCGAAAATGGTTAATAGGGTTTAGTCGTTCGCGGCCGCGTAATAGGTTAACGCGCGCCCATCAGGAGATTGCGACATGACCAGACCCGCCCTCATTCTTGGTATCTCTGCCGCGTTCGTACTGTCCTTTCTGCCGCTGGCCGCGTCGGCCGGCGCGGCTTATTCCAGCAACCACCGTCCCGCCCAATGGCAGCGCGCGCACGACGGCCAAGGCGTGATGCGCGTCTATGGCGGCGACGCGTACCGCGCGCCCGAGGCCTATACCGGCGGCGAATTCCGTGGCGGACTGGACGTCCAGACCGCGCATGACGATGCCGACTACCGGGACGAAGCGTACCGTGAAACGCGTTACGCGGACGAATATTACGAAGACGCCAACCGTTACGCTGCACCGTGCCGGTCGGTGTGCGTGACGGCCTATGCGCCTCCTCCGCCACCGCCATGTGCCACCGAAGTTCGCCGCGAGGTCGGCTATACGGCGCCGCGCGTCGTCTCGCGCGCCGTCGTGGTCGAAAACGAAAGGCATGAATATTACCAGTCGTCGCATGCTTATAGCGATCAACGCTATGATGCTCGTCATGACGACTGCCCCTGCCGCAGCGGTCACTATCGCGATGCGGAACATGATGACCGTTATGACGACCGCTACGATGATCGCTATGTCGGCCAGGGGCGGGACGTGTTCGGCCGCTACTGATCCGCCAGGCTGGGCGGGGTCACGAACCTTATTGCGAAAAAATCCGCGATCGGCGTAACCGTAGCGGTCAGGAAGCCGTATATAGACGGCTACGCATGAAAGGACCGCGCAATGACCCCGTCCGCAGATTCCCCTTCTTCCGCTGCCAGGTCTTCACTGGGATTCGACCTGACCCCGCCGACCGCCGATGAGATCACGGCGCTGGCCGCCCGGCTCGATCCGGAGGCGCGGCGCATCCTGCTCAATCACGGCACCGAACCGCCCTTCTGCGGCAGATTCGATGAATACGAAGAGGAGGGGACCTATGTCTGTAACCTCTGCGGCCTGCCGCTGTTTTCGTCGCGCGCCAAGTTCCATTCCGGCTCCGGCTGGCCGAGCTTCTTCGAATGCATCGACGCCGACCATATCCGGAATATTCGCGACACCTCGCACGGCATGATACGCATCGAAATCCGCTGCGGCCGCTGCGATTCGCACCTGGGCCACGTCTTCGAGGACGGCCCGCGCCCTACAGGCCTGCGCTATTGCCTGAACTCGGTTGCCATGGATTTTGTTGCCGAAGGACATCCATTGCCGGACCGTCTGCTACGTGGCGCGCCCGAAGGTGAAGTTATTCAGGCGTCCGGCGCGTAAGCGAGAAATTCACGTTTTTGCCCCATGATGTGTCGAATCTGAGGACGCGCGAAAAGCGTCCTATCGAATCGGTGGCAGAATGCAGAAGTTGTTCTCGGGTTGGCGTATCGAGCCCAAGGCGCGCACCTTGTTTGGTCTGGTGGCGCTGGGGTGCGTCGGTTTCATTGTGGCGATCATCGCGCTGATGTACTCGTCGCTGGCCGTCGTGACTGACAAGGCGAATGAAATCTACGCTGTCCGCTCGATCGAATCCGTTCAGGGCGCGATCCAGACGACCATTGAACGCATGACCTCCCAGGTCGAGGACAACACCCTTTGGGACGATGCCGTCGCGCACCTTTATGCGCCCAAACTGGACCGGAAGTGGGTCTATTCGACCTGGGGCGCCGTGGCCCAGGACGATTACGGCTATGATGGCGTCTACGTTCTCGACGAGAACTTCCGCGTTCTTGAAGGTTACCGCAACGGCCAACGGCAGCCCGACGCCGACCTCGCTATGTTCGGCAATGGATTTGCGTCCCTGATCGGGCTGCATGGCGAAGCCCTTCGCTCCGGCGCCCATCCGGTCTCAGGCCTGACCTACATGAAGGACGGCGTCGCTATTGTCGGCATCAGCCTGGTCCGCCCGACCAAGGGCGTCCTGACCGGTCACGGCGCCACCAAACGCTATCTGGTCATGACGCGCCACATGTCGGCGGCCATGCTGACGGACCTGTCCGAAACCTTTCGCATCGACGGCATCAAGCTGACGCCGACGACGAATTCGGCCGAGCCTTACCTCCGGCTTGTCGACGCCAGCAACCAGGAGGTCGGCCGCCTGACCTGGATCCTGCGCCAGCCGGGCGTGGAAGCCGTTCGCGCGGCCAGCTCGCATATCCAGATGATCGCTTGGCTGATCGGTGGCGTCGTCCTGCTGGTCTTCGGCATCGCCGGTTACAGCCTCTTCAGGCTGGCCAAGAACGAACAGGTGGCGCGGACCTTCGCCCTGACCGATAATCTCAGCGGCCTGCCCAACCGCCGGGCGCTGTTTGAACGCCTGCAGAAGTTCGGCGCCATGCGCGGACCGGTGCATAAATGCGTGGTCTTCATCGACCTCGACGGATTCAAGGATGTCAATGACGTCTACGGCCATTCGACGGGCGACAAGCTGATCATGATCGTCGCGGCGGCGCTGAAGGAATTCCTGCCCAAGGACGGCGTCCTGGCCCGCATGGGTGGCGACGAGTTCGCCATGCTGCTGGGCGGCAAGCACGCTGACCAAGACTGTCAGATTTTCGCCGAACAGGCCCTGGCCTTCCTGACCAAGCCGATCAAGATCGGGGAACGCACGGTCCAGATTGGCGCCAGCATCGGTATCGCCGCCGGTGACCTGAAGACCTGCCGCAGCCAGGAGCTGTTCCGCCGCGCCGACATGGCGATGTACCATTCAAAGAGCACCGGCAAGGCGCGCATCACCTGGTACGACGGCGAGCTTGATGCCGCCCGGATGCGCAAGCAAGCCCTCGAGACCGGCATGCGCAATGGTCTGACACGCGACGAGTTCGATGTCGTCTATCAGCCGATCGTCGATGCGCGCACGCAAGGCGTGATCGCCGTCGAAGCCCTGGTCCGCTGGCCGCGCCGCCCCGAAGGCGAGCTTTTCCCTGACCAGTTCATTTCCCTGGCTGAGTCCAGCGGCCTGATCCATCCGCTGGGTCAGTTCGTGCTGCGCAAGGCGTGCCAGGACGTCCTGCACATGCCGGGGCTTCGCCTGAGCGTCAATATCTCGCCGGCGCAATTCCGTGATGCCGAATTTGAAAGCAAGGTCGCAGGCATCCTGGCCGAGACCGGCTTCCCGGCCGAGCGTCTGGAGCTGGAGGTGACCGAAGGCTACCTGATCGAAAACCCGGACCGGGCGATCGCCGCCGTCGGCACGCTGAAGGCGCTGGGCGTTTCGATCGCGCTTGACGATTTCGGCACGGGCTATTCCAGCATCGGTTACCTGCGCCGTTATAACTTCGACAAGATCAAGATCGACAAGTCGCTGGCCGGCAAGGTCGATCGCGATCCGCAGGCCGCCGCGCTCGTCGCCGGCACGGTCAATATCGCCAACGCGCTTGGCCTGGCCGTGACGGCCGAAGGCGTCGAGACCGAAGATCACGTGCGCCTGCTGAAACTCGCGGGCTGTCACTTCCTGCAGGGCTATTATTTCAGCCGCCCCAAGAGCCTTGCTGATCTTCACAACCTGCTTGCCGCCCGTGCGGTGGCTTAATCACGGCAGGTTGACAGCCGCCAGGACCGCCCTGAACTGGGCGGCATCCCTGCGCCTCAGGTCGAGCAGGTCCTCGACCAGCCGGTCCTGCCGCGTCTGGCGCGCCTCTGTCTTTTCCCGATCGATGCGCGCCTTCAGTTCCATGAGGTCGGTGACGCACCTGTCTTTCGACAGGGCGGGGTCTGTCTCAACCTCGCGCTCGATCAGCAGCGCGACTACGTCCATCACCCGACCGATCTGCCGGCCGTAAGAGTCCTGGGCCAGTATGCGTCGCTCGGTGTCGGGCGCCGAGGAATTGGCTTCGTTGATTGTCGTGGAGAAGGTGATCGGCAGGATCGGCTGCTCCAGTTTTTCGGGTGCGAGATTCGGCCATATGGGCCAGAAGGCGGACATCGGCGGCATGGAAAACTCCTGGTTGAGGCGGCTCCACTATAACCCGCACGGCGGCTCTTGGCTTTGTAAACCTGAATTTTGCGGTTTCCGCTGCGAATGAGACGCAGCTGGATGTCCTTATTTTTGTGTGATGGTCTACATATAAATATAAGGTATTCAATAATCTCATAAAAATTATAATCCGTATAAGGATTAAAATTACGGACTCAAATTTCAGTGAAAATACTCCGTTAGCTGACAAAATTCACTTGAAAATCACAAAAAAAGGCGCAGCCTGAGAGGGCAGTATTCAGGCTGTGCCCGGAACAGGCGTTACGCCCAAGACCAAAAAAACCGGAGTGAAACCCTATGATGAAATCTGTTGTCCTTGCCTCATTGACCCTTGCGGGCCTCACCCTGGCGTCCAGTCCGGCGTGGGCCGAATGCGACGGCCGCCAGGAGGAAATGGTCGGCCGCGCCATCGCGCAGAAGGTCGAGAAGAATATCCCGGCTGAGGAACGTCAGGGGGCGCGCGCGATCGATCTGGACCGCTGCGAAGGCGGCAGCACCAAGTTCCGCGCCAAGTTCCGTTATCACGTCGAACGCGATGGTCAGAAGACCTGGGTGGTTGAAGGCGAAGCCAACGGCAAGGATGACACTGTTAGCAATGTGCGCGTCGTCCGCTCAGCGCCGGAAACGCCACGTCAGTACGCCCGCGCCGACAACTGGTAAAAAAAGGCGGCGCTCCTTATGGGGCGCCGCCAGTTTATCTGGATCTTGAGTTCCCGCGCTTAGAGCGGGAACTGATAAGCCGTCTTGACGATCGTGTAGAATTCCTTGGCGTAGGCGCCTTGTTCGCGCGGGCCGAAGGATGAGGCTTTGCGGCCGCCGAACGGCACGTGGTAGTCGACGCCGGCGGTCGGCAGGTTGACCATGACCATGCCCGACTGGATGCGACGCTTGAAGGTCTCGGCGGCCTTCAGCGACTTGGTGCAGATGCCGGCCGACAGGCCCATTTCGGTGTCGTTGGCGACCTTGATGGCCTCTTCCAGGTCCTTGACGCGGATGACCGAAGCGACCGGGCCGAAGACCTCTTCCTTGTTGATCGCCATGTCGGGCGAGGTCTTGTCGATCAGGGTCGGAGCATAATAGTAGCCAGGCGTGCCGAACGTCAGGTCTTCGCCACCGGCGACGACGACGCCGCCTTCGGACTTGGCCTTGGCGACCGCGTCACGGGCGATGTCGAGTTGCTCCTGCGAAGCGATCGGGCCCATCTGGACGCCGTCGGCGCGGCTGTCGCCCACCTTGATCGCCTTGGTGGCGGCGGCGAGCGCTTCGACGAACTTGTCGGCGATGCCTTCGGTGACGATGATGCGCGACGAGGCCGTGCAGCGGTGGCCCGACGAGAAGAAGGACGAGTTCAGCACCGAGTTGACGGCATTGTCGAGATCGGCATCGTCGAGGACGACGACCGGGTTCTTGCCGCCCATTTCGCACTGGACGCGCTTGCCCTTGGCGACGGCCTGGTCGCGGACGCGCGTGCCGGTCGGCACCGAGCCGGTGAAAGAGATGGCGTCACAGCCGTCGATCATCAGCGGGCCGGCGACAGAGCCGCGGGCAAACACAACGTTCAGCACGCCCTTGGGTAGGCCGGCGCGGTTCAGGATGTCGGCCAGTTCCCAGGCGCAGGCCGGGGTCAGTTCGGCGGGCTTGCAGACGACCGTGTTGCCAAAGGCAATGGCAGGCGCCATCTTCCAGGCCGGGATGGCGATCGGGAAGTTCCACGGGCAGATCAGACCGATGACGCCGACGGGCTCACGGGTGATCTCGACCTTGACGCCCGGACGGACCGAGTCAAGGACTTCGCCATGGGCGCGCAGCGCTTCGCCGGCGAAATATTTGAAGATGTGACCGGCGCGGGTGACTTCGCCGATGCCTTCCGGCAGGGTCTTGCCTTCTTCGCGCGACAGAAGCGCGCCGAGTTCGGCCTTGCGGGCAAGAATCTCGGTGCCGGCATTATCGAGCACGTCGAAGCGCTGCTGCGGCGTCGAGAACTGCCAGGTTTCAAAAGCGGCCTTGGCGGCGGCGATGGCGGCCTTGACTTCGGCTTCGCCGGCGGTCGAGTAAACGCCGATGATGTCGTTGGTGTCCGACGGATTGATATCGTTGAAGGTCTTGTCGGTGGTGACCCACTCACCGTTGATCAGGTTGCCTTTAGTGGAAATTTGGCCTTGGGTATCCGGCATGGTGGCTCCTCACGATGTGATGTTTTGGGCTCTATAGGACACTATGTTAGCGCTCACAAGGGTCATATAGGCGGGCGTGACGGCGCCTATATAGTCAGACAAATGCCGTTTGTAACCCCTTATTGTCCTGTCGCGTATCTCTTTCCGAAAACCGCTATACACTTTTGAAGGTGCGCATAACACGGTGCGCTGTGAAACCTTGGGTAACGCCTTTTGAGGTGCATTCTGAGCGGGGGCTGTTTAAAGCCCGAAATCAAATAGTTACCGATCAAAGGCGCTTCTCATGGCTATTCCGTTTATCGACCTCGGCATTCAGCGTCAACGTATCGGCGCGGCGATCGAAGCCTCAGTGCTCAAGGTCATCAACCACGGCGCCTATATCATGGGCCCGGAAGTCCGCGCCTTCGAAGCCGACATGAACGTCTTCGCCAAATCGAAGCACTGCCTGTCGTGCGCCAATGGCACCGACGCCATAGAGCTGATCCTGCTGGGGCTGGGCGTAGGCCCAGGTGATGCGGTCTTCGTGCCGGCCTTTACCTTCGTGGCCACGGCCGAAGTCGTGCCGATGACCGGCGCAGAGCCGGTCTTTGTCGATATCGAACCCGACACCTACAATATCGATGTCGCCAAGCTCGACGCGGCCATCGAGGCCGTCAGCAAGGAAGGCCGGCTGAAGCCCGCCGCCATCATTGCCGTCGACCTGTTTGGCCAGCCCGCCGACTATCCGGCGCTGTCGGCCATCGCGAAGAAGCATGGCCTGCCGCTGATCTCGGACGCGGCGCAAGGGTTTGGCGGCACGATCAATGGCCGGCAGTCGCTGGAATGGTGCGTTGCAACCGCGACCAGCTTCTATCCGGCCAAGCCACTCGGCTGCTATGGCGACGGCGGCGCGGTGGTGACCAATGACGACGCCCTGATGGAGCGCATGGTGTCGTTCCGCGTCCACGGCGGCGCCACGGCGACCGACATGGCCGAGCACAAATTCGATCATGAGGCCAAGTACCTCAATGTCCGCGTCGGTATGAATTCGCGCCTCGACACCATCCAGGCGGCGGTGCTGATCGAAAAGCTGCGCATCTTCGGTGAAGAAATCGATATGCGTCAGAAGGTTGCCGCGCGCTATAACGCCTTGCTGGCCGGAAAGGTGGCGAGCGTGCCATTCGTGAAAGACCGCTTTGTCTCGACCTGGGCGCAGTACACGATCGAGCACGAAAACCGTGACGCGCTCCAGGTTCATCTTCGCAATGCCGGCGTGCCGACGGCGGTCTATTATCCGATCCCGCTGCACCAGCAACCGGGCTACGCCATGTTCCAGGGCGGTCCGCGCGACCTTGGTGTGTCGGAAGCCAAGGCGAAAACCGTCATCAGCCTGCCGTTCAGCCCCTATCTCGACGAGGCGACCCAGGACCAGATTATTGCGGCTGTAACCGCATTCGGCGGGTAATTGTGCCCTAACAGGGTGGTTTTGGCGCAAATTTTTACCTGAGCGATAACCATTTTTGCCACCAATTGAGAAAATTTCTCAAAAAATGTCGGAGCGCAGGAAAAATTTCACTTTGACTCCGCTGAGAGTCTTGCTATGGACTGAAAAAATAACGTCACATTTCGCACCTGCACACTGACCGAAGACTCGGTGCGCATTGTGCTGTGGCTGTGGGCTAGGGATATCGGCGACAGATGACAGTAGCTTCGGCAATAGCTTCGGCAAGCGCGCAAGGCAGTGCAGTGGCGGTGACTCCGGCCGCGACGGCTACGGCTATGCCGCAATTGCTGGCGCATCAGAAAGTCCTGGAGCTGAACAACGGCGATGCCGGCTGGATGATCGTCGCCACCTGCCTGGTCCTGTTCATGACCCTGCCGGGCCTGGCCCTGTTCTACGGCGGCATGGTCCGCAAGAAGAACCTGCTATCGACCCTGGCGCAATCGGTCGCCGTGACCGCCGTCGCCACCATCCTGTGGATCCTGGTCGGCTATTCGCTGGCCTTCGGCGTTGCGCCGGGCGCGGCCAATCAATTTATCGGCAGCTTCGATGCCGTCCTGCTCAAGGGCGTGACGACCTCGACCGCCTATTCGGCCGCGCCGCACCTGCCGGAATTCCTGTGGATCGCGTACCAGATGACGTTCGCGATCATCACGCCGGCGCTGATCGCCGGTGCGATCGCCGAACGCATGAAGTTCTCGGCCTTTGTCTTGTTCACCGCGCTGTGGTCGCTGCTGGTCTATGCGCCGGTCTGTCACTGGGTGTGGGGCGGCGGCTTCCTCGGCGCCATGGGGGTCCTCGACTTTGCCGGCGGCGCCGTCGTCCACGTCAATTCGGGTGTCGCGGGCCTGGTCTGCGCCCTGGTTCTCAAGCCGCGCCGTGGCTTCGGCCGCGACAACATGGCCCCGCATAACCTGGGCTATACGATGATTGGCGCCTCGATGCTGCTGGTCGGCTGGATCGGCTTCAATGCCGGCTCGGAATGGGCGGCGGACGGCCTGGCCGCGGTCGCCATGCTGAACACCATCGTCGCCGCCATGACCGGCATCATCGGCTGGATCGTGCCGGAGTGGATCGAGCGCAAGCAGCCGACCCTGCTGGGCATGCTGTCGGGTCTGGTCGCCGGTCTGGTCGCGATTACGCCGGCCGCGGGCTTCGTCGGCCCGGGCGGCGCCATGCTGATCGGCCTGATCACAGGCCCGATCTGCTATGTCGCCTCGACCTACATCAAGAACATGTTCAAGTACGACGACAGCCTGGATGCTTTCGGCGTCCACGGCGTGGGCGGCTTTACGGGCGCCCTGCTGACAGCCGTGTTTGTCGATACAACGATCAATACAGGCGAAGCCGCCGCCAATGCCACCATCGTAAAACAGTTCATCGGACTGGTGGTGGTGGTCGGCTGGAGCGCGGTTCTCACCTTCCTCATCCTGATGGTCTGCAAGTACACAACAGGCCTGCGCGTGACAGAGGAAGAGGAAATCGAAGGCCTCGACATGTCGCAACACGGGGAGACCCTGCACTAAGGAAAAGCAGGGTTCAAAGGCCGGAAAAATGGCTCCCCCTCGATGCGACGAAAGTCCGCCGAGGGGGTTTGCATGTCATGCTCCCGGAACTTGACCTCACATTTGGCAGGGTCTTTGCCATCAAAGTCTGACTCCTCAAGGTCATTCCGTGGTAGAAGGCTTACCCGCCAGACAATGAAATTGGTATCTTTTGATATCGCAACGGCATTTTTGCCATCAGACCGGAAAAACCGGCGGGGTGAAAAGGCGAGACTACGGAATTCACTTTCCCAGGCGTGGCTTTTCCGCTTTTGGAACGCGCGTGGATAGCGCCGGGACTTCACCCGGAAGTAAGTAAGAAGGCAGTTGGCCATGACCGGCGAAACGAACCGCTTTGTGATCGAGAAGAAGAAGACCCCGCAGAAGACGGATGCGAAGACACGCATCACAAACTTCAACGAGATCTATGCCGACTTCAAGACAACAGAAGCGTCGCATCAGTCGTCGCGTTGCGCCCAGTGCGGCGTACCCTTCTGCCAGCACGGCTGCCCGTTGCAGAATAACATCCCCGACTGGCTGCGCCTGACGGCCGAAGGCCGGATCGAAGAGGCTTACCTGATCTCGTCGGCGACCTCGACCCTGCCGGAAATCTGCGGCCGCATCTGTCCGCAGGACCGCCTGTGCGAAGGCTCCTGCGTGCTTGAACAATCCGGCTGGGAAAACGTCACGATCGGCAGCGTCGAGCGCTATATCAACGACATGGCGTTCGAAAACGGTTGGATTGAGCCTATTCAGCCGGATGTCGAACGCAGCCAGTCGATCGGCATCATCGGTTCGGGCCCGGCCGGCATCGCCGCCGCCGACCGCCTGCGCACGCTCGGCTACAAGGTCAGCATCTATGACCGCTACGACCGTCCGGGCGGCCTTTTGACCTACGGCATTCCGTCGTTCAAGCTGGAAAAGCACGTCGTCGCCCGCCGCACCGACCGCCTGGCCCAGTCGGGCGTCGAATTCGTCATGAACTGCGATATCGGCAACGACGTCACCTTCGAAGAGCTGCGTGACAAGCACGATGCCATCCTGGTCGCCACCGGCGTCTACAAGGCGCGCCGCCTGAGCGTGCCGGGCTGCGGCTCCAAGGGTGTGGTCGCCGCGCTCGACTACCTGATCACCGCCAACAAGGTCGGTTTCGGTGACGAGATCGAAGACTTCACCTCGGGCCGCCTTAACGCCAAGGGCAAGACCGTCGTGGTCGTCGGCGGCGGCGATACCGCCATGGACTGCGTGCGCACCGCGACGCGCCAGGGCGCCAAGGCCGTCACCTGCGTCTACCGCCGCGATCGCGCCAACATGCCGGGCTCCGACCGCGAAGTGTCGAACGCCGAAGAAGAAGGCGTGCGTTTCGAATGGCTGTCGGCGCCCAAGGCCGTGCTCGGCGACGCCGAAACGGTCGAGGGCATCAAGATCCAGCGCATGCGTCTGACGACGCCGGACGCGCAGGGCCGCCAGGGCATCGAAGACATCCACGGTGCCGAAAACGATCTGCCGGCCGACCTGATCATCGAAGCGCTCGGCTTCGAGCCGGAAAACCTGCCGGTCATGTTCAACGAGCCAGGCCTCGAAGTCACGCGCTGGGGCACGATCCGCGTTATGGCGGGCGAGTTCCAGACCATGGTGCCGGGCGTGTTCGCCGCTGGCGACATCGTGCGCGGCGCTTCGCTCGTCGTCTGGGCCGTTCGTGAAGGCCAGGACGCCGCTGCCGACATCCACCACTATCTGAAGACCCAGTTGCTTGCTGCCGCCAACGATGGCGATGCCCAGCTCGCGGGAGTTGCCGAATAATGACCCAGTTTGACTCGTACCAGCACTACCTCTCGCAGCGTCAGGCCCTGATCGACGGCAACGCTTACGATCCGGCCATGGAACGCGACGCCTGTGGCGTCGGCGTCGTCTGTTCGATCGATGGCACGCCGCGCCGCGACGTCGTCGAACTGGCCGTCAAGGCGCTCAAGGCCCTGTTCCACCGGGGTGCGGTCGATGCCGACGGCAAGTCGGGCGACGGCGCCGGCATCATGATCAACGTGCCGCAGGACTTCTTCCGTGAGCAGGTCCGCAATATCGGTCACAACCCGCGCTCGGGTCCGGTCCTGGTCGGACAGGTCTTCCTGCCGCGTTCGGACCTCGGCGCCCAGGAAGCCGCCCGGACCATCGTCGAGTCGGAAATTCTGCGCTCGGGCTTCTACCTCTACGGCTGGCGTCAGCCGCCGGTCGACGTGTCGCAATTGGGCCAGCGCGCCTCGGCGACGCGCCCGGAAATCGAGCAGATCATGATGGCCGCGCCGGAAGGCCTGTCGGGCGAAGCGCTGGAACGCGCCATGTTCCTCTGCCGCCGCCGCATCGAAAAGCGCGTCGATGAAGCCAATCTCGACTGCTATATCTGCTCCTTCTCGGCCAAGACCCTGATCTACAAGGGCATGTTCCGCGCCGAGCTGGTCGACGACTTCTATCTCGACCTCAAGGACCCGCGCATTGTCTCCAGCGTGGCCATCTTCCACCAGCGTTTCTCGACCAACACCTTCCCTGAATGGCGTCTGGCTCAGCCCTTCCGCATGCTGGCGCACAACGGGGAAATCAACACGCTGCGCGGCAACGTCAACTGGATGAAGTCGCACGAAATCCGCATGGCGGCCGCGACCTTCGGCGACAATGACCGCGACGTGAAGCCGGTCATCCAGCCGCGTGGTTCGGACTCCGCCGGTCTCGACAATGTCTACGAACTGCTGGTCCGCGCCGGCCGTTCGGCGCCGATGGCCAAGGCCCTGCTGATTCCGGAAGCCGTCGCCCAGAACACGACCGTGTCCGACGCCCACAAGGCGCTCTACGCCTACTGCAACGCCGTCATGGAGCCGTGGGACGGTCCGGCCGCTATCTGCGCCACCGATGGCCGCTGGGTTGTCGCCGGCAAGGACCGCAACGGCCTGCGCCCCTTGCGCGTCGCCGAAACCAATGACGGCCTGTTGATCGTTGGCTCCGAAGCCGGCATGACGGGCGTTTCCGAAGACCGCATTGCCCGCCGCATCCACATTGCGCCGGGCCGCATGATCGCAGTCGACCTCGAAGAAGGCCGCCTCTACCAGGAAAACGAAGTCGTCGACGCCCTGTCGTCGAAGAACGATTATAAGGCCTGGCTGGAAAACATCATCGAGCTGGAACCCTTGATCGCGCCGGGCCCTGAGCCGCGCGTCCTGCACGGCGAAGAGCTGGCGCGCCGCCAGATCGCCGCCGGCTTCACGCTCGAAGACCTCGACACGGTGCTCGATGCCATGGTCAAGGACGGCAAGGAAGCCATCGGCTCGATGGGCGATGACACGCCCCTGGCCGTGCTGTCGGAACAGTGGCGTCCGCTGGCGCACTATTTCCGCCAGAACTTCGCCCAGGTCACCAACCCGCCGATCGACCCGTTGCGCGAAGCCTCGGGCATGTCGCTGCGCACGCGCTTCAAGAACCTCGGCAACATCCTGGCCGAAGACGAAGCGCAGACCAACGTTTTCGTGCTCGAATCGCCCTTCCTGACGACGCTGATGTATGAGCGGATGATCCGTTTCGACAGCGCCGGCAAGGTCGCGACGCTCGACGCCACCTTCGCCTTGCCGCAAGACGGCGACGTCGCCGGCAATGGCCTGCGTGGTGCGCTGGAGCGCCTGCGGGACGAAGCCGTCGCCGCCGCCGAAGACGGCGCGTCGATGATCGTCCTGACCGACGAACAGCTGGGCACGGACAAGATCGGCGTGCCGATGATCCTGGCGGCCGCCGCCGTTCATTCGCGCCTGGTCGCGAAGGGCCTGCGTTCGTTCGTCTCGATCGTTGTGCGCTCGTCCGAAGCCATGGATCCGCACGCCTTCGCCGTCCTGGTCGGTGTCGGCGCCACGGCCATCAACCCTTACCTGTCGCTGGAACTGCTGCAGGAACGCCTGGCGCAGGGCCGCTATCCGGGCCTGGATGAGCACAAGGCCTTCCTGAACTACAAGAAGGCTATCGAAGCCGGCCTGATGAAGATCCTGGCCAAGAAGGGCATTTCGGTCATTTCGTCCTATCGCGGCGGCTATGAATTCGAAGCGTTGGGCCTGTCGCGGGCCCTGGTCGCCGAATACTTCCCGGGCGTGACCTCGCGCATCTCGGGCATCGGTCTGTCGGGCATCGAACAGAAGCTGTCGGAACTGCACGCCAAGGCCTTTGCCTCCAAGCGTCCGGTCCCGCACATCGGCGGCTTCTACAAGCTGCGCGCCGCCGGCGAGACCCACTACTATCAGCCGAAACTGATCCACCTGCTGCAGGATGCGACGACGCGCGACGACTACGAGACCTTCAAGACCTATTCGGGTCTGGTGGCCAAGATGTCGAAGACGGCGCCGACCTCGCCCCGTGACCTGCTGGCCATCCAGCCCAAGCAGGCGGCGATCGCCATCGAGGAAGTCGAAAGCGTCAACGAAATCCGCAAGCGCTTCGTCACGCCGGGCATGTCGCTGGGCGCGCTCTCTCCTGAGGCGCACGAGACGCTGAACATCGCCATGAACCGCATCGGCGCCCGTTCGGTGTCGGGCGAGGGCGGTGAGGATCCGGAACGCTATCAGCGCCGTCCGAACGGCGACAACCCGAACTCGGCCATCAAGCAGATCGCTTCGGGCCGCTTCGGCGTCACCGCGGAATACCTGAACCAGTGCCAGGAAATCGAGATCAAGGTCGCACAGGGCGCCAAGCCCGGCGAAGGCGGTCAGCTTCCGGGCTTCAAGGTCACGGAATTCATCGCCCGCATGCGTCACTCGACGCCGGGCGTTGGCCTGATCAGCCCGCCGCCGCACCACGACATCTACTCGATCGAAGACCTGGCGCAGCTGATCTATGACCTGAAGCAGATCAACCCGACCGCCCGCGTCACCGTCAAGCTGGTGTCGCAATCAGGCATCGGCGCGGTCGCCGCCGGCGTCGCCAAGGCCAAGGCCGACGCCATCCTGGTGTCGGGTCAGGTCGGCGGCACGGGCGCCTCGCCGCTGTCGTCGATCAAATTCGCCGGCCTGCCGTTCGAACTGGGCCTGTCGGAAGCCCACCAGGTGCTGACGCTCAATAACCTGCGCGGCCAGATCCGTCTGCGTGCGGACGGCGGCATGCGCACCGGCCGCGACATCGTCGTGGCGGCGCTCCTGGGCGCGGAAGAGTTCGGTATCGGCACGGCCTCGCTGGTCGCCATCGGCTGTCTGATGGTCCGCCAATGCCAGTCGAACACCTGCCCGGTCGGCGTCTGCGTCCAGGACGAACGCCTGCGCGCCAAGTTCACCGGCACGCCGGAAAAGGTCATCAACCTTTTCACCTTCATCGCCACCGAGGTGCGTGAAATCCTGGCGAGCCTGGGCCTGCGCACGCTTCAGGAGGCGGTCGGCCGCACCGATCTGCTCCAGCAGATTTCGCGCGGCGGCATCCACCTCGACGACCTCGACCTCAACCCGTTGCTGGTCAAGGTCGAGATGGACGAGAACGCCATCATCACCCTGCCGACCGAACGCAATGCCGTGGCCGACACGCTGGACGCCAAGATCGTCCAGGATGCGGCCTACGTGCTTCAGCGCAAGGAAAAGATGACCCTGACCTACGATGTGCGCAACACCATGCGCGCCATCGGCACGCGGACGTCGTCGCATCTGGTGCGCCAGTTTGGCTCGACGCTGGACGAAGGCCACCTGACTCTGGAACTGCGTGGTTCGGCCGGTCAGTCGCTCGGCGCGTTCGCCGTCAAGGGCCTGACCATCAACCTGATCGGCGAAGCCAACGACTATGTCGGCAAGGGCCTGTCGGGCGCGACCATCATCGTCCGCCCGAAGGTCTGGCATGAAGGCCAGGCGCTGGCCGGCAACACCATCCTTTACGGCGCGACCTCGGGCAAGCTGTTCGTCGCCGGTTCGGTCGGTGAGCGTTTCGCCGTCCGCAACTCGGGTGCGACCACCGTCATCGAAGGCGTCGGCGCGCACGGTTGCGAATACATGACCGGCGGCAAGGTCGTCATCCTGGGCAAGGTCGGCCAGAACTTCGGCGCCGGCATGACCGGTGGCGTCGCCTATGTCTACGACCCGGATGCGGCGCTGGCGTCATGCGTCAACGGTGAAGGCATCACGCTGCGTTCAGTGCCGGACGCCAATGTGGCGGGCCTCAAAGGCCTGATCACCGAGCACTACGAGAAGACCCTGTCGCCCAAGGCCAAGACCCTGCTCGACGACTGGGATAACAGCCTGAAGGCCTTTGTCGAGATCATGCCGAATGAGATACTGGCGATCCAGCAGAAGCAAGCCAAGATAGCGTAGCCGCCCGCCCTGATGGGCTGCAAACCGCAGTCTCGCTGCGATACGATGCTCACGTACTCAAGTACGCTCCGCTTCGTTTCTCGCAAGCCTACGATTTTCGCCACATCATGGCGAACGGCGTTAAGAGAAAGCGGCCCTTCGGGGCCGTTTTTTTTCGGGCAAAACGTGATCACGCCTTGTATTGCTATCCCCGTTACGCCACGTCATGATTGCGGCGGAGGTGTGCGATGGGCCTGCCGCTCAGCCAGGATCTGATCTACGAAGCGATTCTCGATGACGAGGCGTTCGCCGAGCTGCCGCAGGCATTGGCGCATGCCGCCGGCGGCCGGTCGGCGCTGCTGCACTGGCGGCACATCCATGGCGGCGCCGAGGTTCTGGTCCATAGCCGCTACTTCACCGATGAGATCATGCAGGCCTATGCCGAGCATTATGCCGGCGACGATCTGTGGATGAGCGCGGGGCTGGCTTCGGGCATCCGTAATCGGGCCGTCGCCATGAACACCCTTGTGGCCGACGACGTCTTTGCGCGCAGCGTCATGTATAACGAATTCATCCGGCCGATGGATGACGACACCTTCCGTTGCATGGGAATTATCTTCGACACGCCCTTCGGTGTGGGTGCACTGGGCATCCAGCGTGGGCGTCATCACGACGTGTTCGACCAGGATGCGGTGGCGCACATCAACCAGTACAGCACGGCGCTCAAGCGGATGATGGCGGTGCGTGGCGAGCTGATGACGGCGCGGACCGACCGGCACGCGGCGCGCAGCAGCTTCGACAGCATGGAGCTGGCAATCCTGCAGGTCGATGCCGGCGGCAAGGTTCTGGATGGCAATGCCCAGGCCGATGAGCTGCTGCGCGGGCCGTCGGGCCTGCGCCAGGTGCGGGGACATCTGCGTGCCGGAGGCGGTGACGCGGAGGCGCTTAAGCGCGCCATTGCGCGGGCGACGGACATGGCAGCTCCGGAGGCGTCCCTGCTGTCGATCGGCGAGGCGCGGCTGAGCGTCACCGTATCGCCGCTCAGGGTGCCGGGGGTGAAACGGCGGGCGCTGATCATGGTCAAGCGGCCGTTCGGGCGGCAGCGTGATCTCGACCGGCATCTGATGCAGTTGTTCGGTCTGTCGCAGGCCGAGGCGCAGATCAGCATCAGCCTGGCCGAAGGACTGAGCCCGGCGGACATCGCGGAAAAGCGGCAGGTCGCTGAAGGGACCGTGCGGGTGCAACTGAAGACGATCATGGCCAAGCTGGGCTGCCGGCGACAGACGCAGATTGCCGCGGCGGTGCTGTCGTTGCCGCCGTTGCGTTTGTCTTGATGGTCGGGGTTTGGGGCCTGTGGCCCCAAGCCTTACCTACTTCAAAAGAAAGATTTGTGGGGTCTCAGACCCCACACCCCGAAATCAAACAAAGCAAAAAAAGGCGGCCCCGGGAGAGACCGCCTTTTTCTTTCAGGCCGCTGCGCAGAAGATAAACGCGCGGACCGAACCAGGAGACTTTTTTCGTAGCCGTTCAAGCACCGGCCGTCATATCCCAAATGGGATAAATGCCGCACTTTTTCACTGTAACCGGACCTTGCGCGCCTGATAGTTCAACGTCACGCGATAGTCCTTGAGAAACATGGCGCCCAAGGCTGCCTGGGACTTCAACGGCGACGTGCCGAACGCTCCGTACACAGCCGAAGGATTATCGCGCCGGATCTTTCCCACGATGACATCGGGTGCGGTCCCGACATGAACGGTTTGCGCGCCCGCATAGCCGTAGCTGGTGCGCGGCCGGCCGGCCTCGGCATAGGCCTGCAAACCCGCCGCCCGCACGCCTGAAGGCGTAATCAGCAGCTCATACATGCCGCCGCTGTCGATCAGGGCCGTCATGCGACGCCCGGCCACGGTCACGGGAACAGTCGGGATATTGAAATCCTCGCCCATGGGCAGGTCGCAGCCGCACGGCTCCAGGCGCGAGGTAAACCAGACGCGATTTCGTGGATAATCGATGACCACGATCCGGCCGGCCAGGAAGCTGTGCCCCAGGACACCGGCGAGCGGCCTTCCGTCCGGCCCCAGCATACCGTCCAGCCGGCTGGCGGCGAAGTCAATCCGGCGTGTACTGTCACCCGCCGTCAGGTCGGCCTTTGTATTGAAGAACTCGACCGGCTTGTGGCCTATGCCCGTGCCCCAGCCGGCCGCCTTGTCGAGCTTGAGGCCCAGGCCGCGGGCATAGTCGAGGCTGATGGCTGACGGCGAGGTGCCGTTGTCGAGGTTCATCCACACCGGTTCGGCGCCGTTCACCGACACCTTCAGATAGACCATGCCATCATGAAAAACGGCGGGCAATTCGATATCGGCGACACGGGCGGGGGTTATCAGGAAAAGCGCGGCGAGCAGGGCGGCAAAGGCGTGTTTCATGGCCCGAGGCTAAGAGGCGTTGCTGCAAAAGAACAATAGGGAGGTTACATTGAAAGCGCAGGCCAATGATCGCATCCTTATCGCCCGACGTACATGTTCGCCAACTTAATTGGAGTGCTCCCATGAAACCGCGCGATTTCGCTATTCCCGTCGCCCTGTTGTCCATCGCTGCCGTCGCGGTGACCGCAAACATCGCCACCGCCATGCCGGTCGGCAACACATCCGTTCCGCAACCCGCCAAGCCTGTTGATCTCAAGTCCTACCTAGGCAAGTGGTACGAACTGGGCCGCTATGAGAACCGCTTCGAGAAGGGCTGCGATGGTGTTACCGCTGAATACAGCCTGGCTGAAGACGGACAGGTCAATATCCTCAACACCTGCGGTCAGCGCGACGGCAAGCCGGGCAAGACATCAGAAGGCAAGGCCAAGGTCGTGCCGGACAGCAACAACGCCAAGCTGAAGGTGTCCTTCTTCGGCCCCTTTTATTTTGGCGACTACTGGGTTCTGGACCACGCCGACGATTACACCTGGTCGATCGTCGGTGAGCCGTCGGGCAAGTATCTGTGGATTCTGAGCCGCAACGCCCATCCGTCGCAGGGTTTCCGCGATGAACTGATCAAACGCGTGGCCGAGCTCGGTTACGACACCAAGCTGATCCGCGAGACGAAGCACTAATAAAAAAGGCAGCCCGGGAACGGGCTGCCTCTGCCTATTTAGCAAATACGCTACAATTTTCTTATGTAACCATTTAACTGCTATTGCCGCCGGAATGATTACCTCTAGATAATTGGCAGCGTGAGCCATGAACTCATTAAAGGCTTGAATCCCTGACAAAGGTTAGCCTTTGTACAGGGGAGAATATGAAACCATTTAAGGTCGTTCTCCAGGTTGTTGCTCCACCAAACGTGGAGTTTGGCAACCCTGCCGTCAGATTAACAAATAATCAACCAACTAAATCCCGTCGCCGCCATAGATCGGGTTGTGGATGCCGCATTCGACCTTCTCGGTCCCGGCCCAGCGGCCGGCGCGGGCGTCTTCACCCTTTTCCACCGGCTTGGTGCAGGTAAAGCAGCCGATCGACGGAAAGCCTTGTTCCACCAGCGGATGCGGCGGCAGGTCGTGTTCGGCGAAATAGGCGTCGAGATCGGCTTGCGTCCACTTGGCCAGCGGATTGACCTTGAAATGACGGCCATCCCATTCGACGATGGCCAAGTTTGCGCGCGTCTTGGCCTGGTGGCGCTTGCGACCGGAAATCCAGGCGCCGTAGGTTTCCATAACCTTGTTCAGCGGCCGCACCTTGCGCAAGTCGCAGCACTGGTCAGGATGGGTCCGCCACAGGGTACCCTTGCCGTCTTCGTCCGCGGCTTCTTTTTCATCAGCCTTGAGGTTGATGACATTGGTCAGGCCCAGGCGGCTTGCCAGCTCGTCGCGATATTGCAGGGTCTGGAAGAAATGCCGGTCGGTGTCGAGGAACAGCACCGGCAGGTTGGGATCGATCTCAGACACCATGTGCAACAGCACGGCCGAGTCAGCGCCGAACGACGATGACAGGGTGATGTCGCCGAAGAACTGGTTGCGGATGGCGTCGCGCAGGATCTCCTGCGGAGTCATATCCTCATAACGCGCGCTGAGTTCGGCGGCGCGCTGGCCGTTTTCCGACCTTTGCAGGTCGCGGGCGATGTCGATCAGGACCGTCATGGTCTTGTATCCTTAAACGCCGGCGTGACGCAGGGCCCAAGCCGGCCGGGCGGAATCGGCCGCCCCCTGGTAGGTCGTTGAAAAGCGTTTGGCCGCCGAGGTGACGGCCTCCGCCGGGTCCTTGTCCTTGACCAGGAACTCGTCGAAACCACAGCGCAGCATGTAGAAGAGCTGGTCGCGCAGCACGTCGCCGACGGCGCGAAGAACGCGGGTATAGCCCAGGTCTTCGCGCAGGATGCGGGCGGTCGAATAGCCCCGGCCGTCGCGGAAGCCTGGGAAGGCGACCTCGATCACGGTCAGCTTGTCGAGGAAGGGCTCGAGCAGTCGGACATCGTCACCCGGATTGATGCGGACGCCGTAGTGTCCGTTCAGTCCGTCGAGTTCGCGCAGGGCGCGATCGAAACCAAGTACGACCGGACCGTCGACGCCATGGGTCTCGTCGTCAGCCAGCAGGCGCCAGCCGTTGGGAATAACGTCGCCGGCATTGGTGACCAACTGGGCATCGTAGGTGGAGTTGGCCTTAGGCGTGCTCATGCAGGGCCTCCGCGAAGGCGTCGCGACCGACGCGCTCCAAAGTGTCGATAAAGCGTTCGGTTTCGCTTGTGCGCAGGTCAAGATACAGGCGCACAACGCGTTCGATGGCGGCGGGCACGGCTTCCGCCGACAGGCCCTTGCCGGTGATCTGGCCAAGCGCCGCCTTCTCGTCGGCGCGGCCACCCAGCAGGATTTGGTAGAATTCGATACCCTGCTTGTCGACGCCCAGAATGCCGATGTGGCCGACATGGTGGTGGCCGCAGGCATTGATGCAGCCCGAAATCTTGATCTGCAGGTCACCGATCTGGTCGGTCAGCTTGGCGTCTTCAAAACGCTGCGAGATGTCCTGGGCCAGCGGGATTGAGCGGGCATTGGCCAGCGAACAGTAGTCGAGGCCCGGGCAAGCGATCATATCGGTGATCTTGCCGGCATTGGCGGTGCCTAGGCCAGCGGCATCGAGCTTTTCATAGAGCGTGTAGAGGTCGTTCTTGGCGACGTGCGGCAGGATAATGTTCTGCTCATGGCTGACGCGCAGTTCGCCGTAACCATAGGCATCGGCCACGTCGGCCATGACGTCCATCTGCGCCGACGACGCATCGCCGGGCGGCAGGCCGGTGGGCTTCAGCGAGATCGTCACCGAGACGTGGTTGTCACGTTTGTGCGGGTTGGTGTTGTTCTTCACCCAGCGGGCAAAGCCGGCATCGGCCGTCCGGGCGCGCTCAAACGCCGCGCTGTCGAACCCGTCAACGAAGGCGGGGTCCGGGAAGAAGCTCTTGATGCGGTTGACCTCGGCGGCCGGGGCATCGACCTTGGCCTTGTCGAGGCGCGACCATTCTTCTTCGACCTGGCGGCCGTACTCTTCGGCGCCCAGAGCGGAAACGAGGATCTTGATCCGCGCCTTGTAGATATTGTCGCGGCGGCCATAGCGGTTGTAGACGCGCAGGCAGGCCTCAAGATAGCTCAGCAGCTGTTCCGGGTTCAGGTCGCGCTTGATGACCGGCGCGACGTGCGGGGTCCGGCCCATGCCGCCGCCGACATAGACGTCGAAGCCCGACGGCTTCAGGTGCAGGCCGATGTCGTGGACGCGGATAGCGGCGCGGTCTTTCGTCGCGCCGGTGATGGCGATCTTGAACTTGCGCGGCAGGAAGGTGAATTCGGGGTGGTTGGATGACCACTGGCGGATCACTTCGGCCCACGGGCGCGGGTCGGCGACTTCGTCCCTGGCAGCACCGGCGAACTGGTCGGTCGTGGTGTTGCGGATGCAGTTGCCCGAGGTTTGCAGGGCGTGCATCTCGACCTCAGCCAGTTCTTCCAGAATCTTCGGCGCATCGGCCAGCTTGATCCAGTTGAACTGCAGGTTCTGGCGCGTGGTAAAGTGGCCGAAGTCGCGGTCATAGGTGCGCGCGATGTGGGCGAACTTGCGCATCTGCTTCGACGACAGGACGCCGTACGGCACGGCGATGCGCAGCATGTAGGCGTGCAGTTGCAGGTACAGGCCGTTCATCAGGCGCAATGGTTTGAACTGGTCTTCGGTGATCTCACCCGCCAGACGGCGGGCGACCTGGCCGGCGAATTCCTTGTTACGGTCGCGGACAAAGGCGTGGTCGAAGGCGTCGTACTTATACATGGTAGGTGTCGGGGCTTGGGTAGTGGCTGGCATGCCTTATTCCTCAAAGATGGCCGTGCGGCCATGTTCTTTTGCCACCGCATCAGTGGTTTGGCCGATGGTCGGGCCGTTGGCGCGGACGAATTCGCGCACGTGTTCGCGTTGCACCGGATTGCCGGTATCGGTCAGCGGGATCAGATAGGGCGCAACGACTTCGGTTTCGCGCAGCTTCCATTCGATCAGCAGGGCGTCGGCGTCGTCGTCGCTGAGTTTTGTGGCCTCAGCAGCGTCCTCGACCCAGCCCGAGCCGGAATACCAGAGCGTCAGGCCGTCGGTCAGACGGTTGGCGGTGAGCAGTTTCATGCGTGTACCTGTTGAGCGGTCTCGATGAGACCGGCGACTTCGGGAGCGTAAAGCGAGGCGACCTCGCCGATGATGAGCAGGGCTGGGCCCTGGGGCGGGTTGGCCGCGATGATGGCTTCGAGCGTTGCGAGATCGGCGAGGGTGCGGCGCTCATCGGCGCGCGTGCCGTTCTCGATGATCAGCACCGGTGTGTCCGGCATGCGGCCGTGATGCATCAGCTTGCCGGCGATCTCGCTGGCCGTGGCGACGCCCATGTAGATGACCAGGGTGTGGTGCGGCGCCGACAGGGCCGACCAGTCAAGCTGGAGCGGATTGCTGTGGTCGCCGTCCTTGAGGTGGCCCGTGACGAAGGTGACCGATTGGGCGTGGTCGCGGTGGGTGAGGGGCACGCCGGCCGAGGCCGCGCAGCCCAGCGCCGCGGTAATGCCGGGTGTGACGTGGACCTCGATGCCGGCCTGGCGCAAGGCCTCGACCTCTTCGCCGCCGCGGCCGAAGACGAACGGATCGCCGCCCTTCAGGCGTACGACGCGCTTGCCGAGGCGTGCCTGTTCGACCAGCAGGTCGTGGATCTGCTCCTGCGGGACCGAGTGGTTGGAGCGCGCCTTGCCGACGTAGAAGCGCTCAGAGTCGCGGCGGGCCAGATCCATGATTTGGGCGCCAACCAGGCGGTCATAGACGATGACGTCGGCTTCGGAGAGCAGGCGCAGCGCCTTCAGTGTCAGCAGTTCGGGATCGCCGGGACCGGCGCCGACGAGGTGCACAACGCCCGCGCGTTCGATTTGGTACTGGGTCGCCTTGACGGCTGCGACAGCCTCAGCGATGCGGCCTTCACGCGCCAGTTCGGCGGCGGGCGATTGCAGTACGTCTTCCCAGAAGCGGCGGCGGTCATCGACGTTGGTGATGGCCTCGCGCAGCAGCGGGCTGATGGCGAGCGCAAACTCGGCGATGTGCGTGTCCGACGGCGGTACGGCGGCTTCTATCTTGCGGCGGGTTTCGCGCGCCAGAACGGGGGCGGTACCGCCGGTGGCGACGCCGATGCTCAAAGGACCGCGATCGATGATCGCCGGGAAATGGAAGTCGCTGAGGTCGGGATAGTCAACGACGTTGAGCGGCGCGCGCGAGGTGCGGGCAAGCGTCGCGCCTTTTTCAGCCAGGGCGCGGTCTTCGAACGCGACGACGATCAGGGCGGCGTCATTCAGTTCGCCAGCGTCGGGCCAGCGCGTGTGCACGGTGGCCTCGGCCTCGATCAGGGTCGCTTCGACAGGGGTGAACACAGTCAGTTGCGCCGGCGTGCGAGCGAACAGGTTCAGCTTGCGCGTCAGCCATGCGCCTTCGCCGATCAGGACGACCTGACGGTTTTCCAATGGCCATGACAGGGGGAGGGCTAACATCGCTCAGACTCTTACTTCGACAGGTCTGAATGTAGGGTTTCAGACCCGCGAAATAAAGCGATGGTTTGTGGCAGCAGTGTTTAGGGCGGCTAACGCGATCCGGCTTACGCTGACCGGGCGGAATTCCAGCTACCGAAAGGCCGGATATGCAGGGTGTCAGCGTCCGAAACATGACTGAACGAATGGGTCAGGCGCTGGCGGTTGAAATGCGGGGCATGGACGCCCGGGACGTCGACCGTCAGGCCATCGCGCGAGGCGAAGGCCAGGAGGCTGGAGTGCGGGCGGCACAGGGCGCAGCTGCATTCAGCGCCGTCGATAAAGTCGGCGTCGATCTCGAACGCGATATTGTTGCCGTGGTAAAACTGTTCATGACGCATGATTCTGGCTCCTGCCCGGACAGTCGGAGGCTAGGAGGGCGGAAATAAGGAAACAATGCGCGCAAACCTTGGCGAACGCGGGTTTTGATAAGCGGGCACCAAGCGCTTTCCAAAAAGTGTCCAGCGGTTTTTGGGGTAAAAGCGCGACCAGACTAATGGCTGGCGCCGTCCCACTTGCGAATCTTCAAGGTCTCGAGGTCGATGTCGGGAATGCAGCGCAGGTTGATGGCGCGCATGGGTGTGCCATCGGGCTTCACCCCTTCGGAAAATGGCGCGGTGCCGCAGGTGCCGCAGAAATGGTGTTGCAGCTTGTGCGAGTTGAAGGTGTAGGTCTCAAGATCGGCTTCGGACGTTTTGAGCGTAAAGGCCGGTACGCCGACAAAGGCCAACAGGCTGCCGCGCCGACGGCATAGCGAACAGTTGCAGTCGATGGCGGTTTCGAAATCACCTTCGACTTCAAAGGCGATCTTGCCGCAGTGGCAGCTTCCCTGATGCAGCATGGTCGTGTTCCTCCTCTTTTCCACCTGGACAAGCCGCCGCATGGGACAGTTTGTTTCGGCATGTTATGATCGGGATATGACGTCAGAACAGGCATTGGCCGCAAGGGAAAAAATCCGCCGGGAAGCGGCCGCGATCGGCGTGGACGAAGCCTTTATCGATCGGCTGGTCGAGGCGTTTTACGCCCGTGTGCGGGTGCACGAACGTTTGGGGCCGGTGTTCAACGGCGCCGTCGACGACTGGCCGGATCACCTGGCCAAATTGAAACAGTTCTGGGCTTCGGTCGCGCTGCATTCCGGCAGCTATTCCGGCCGGCCGATGCAGGCGCATATGCGCGTGCCTTCAATAGAACCGGCGCACTTCGGCGAGTGGCTCTATCTGTTCGAACAGACCCTGCGCGATATCGCCCCCAATGAAGCTGCCGTCGAATACTTCATGGTTCGCGCCCATCGGATTGGCGAGAGCCTGAAGCTGGGCCTGTTCTTCCGGCCAAGTTAGGCTGCCTCAGATCGCCTGACGTAAAGCGAATGGGGTGTGGGGTCCGCGACCCCACAAATATTTCTTATTCCAAAAGAAAAGCCCTCGCCCTTAACGGGGCGGGGCTTTCTTTTGGATTAGGGAAGACTTGGGGCCGCAGGCCCCAAACCCCTTTACTTTACGCCCAGCTTCTTCTGCAGATCGCTCGACGACGTCGTGTACTGGAAGCGCAGCTTGCGGTCCGGGTGGACATAGCGGTGCGCCTGCTGCGCCATCAAGGCCGCCTCGTGGAAGCCCGACAGGATCAGCTTCAGCTTGCCCGGATAGTGGTTGATGTCGCCGATGGCGAAAATACCCGGCGTCGAGGTTTCGAACTTTTCCGTATCCACCGGGATCAGGTTTTCGTGCAGGTTCAGGCCGAACTCCGCCACCGGCCCCAGCTTCATGGTCAGGCCGAAGAAGGGCAGGAAGGCGTCGGCTTCGATGTGCGATTCATTGCCGTCGGCATCTTCGATCAGTACCGACTCGAGGAAGTGGCCGGTCTCGCCCTTAAGCGCGGTGGCTTGCGCGATGATCAGGTCCATCTTGCCGTCGGCGACCAACTGGCGCATCTGGGCGACGCTGTGCGGCGCGGCGCGGAAGTCGTCGCGGCGGTGGATCAGGGTGACGCGTTCGGCGATCGGCTGCAGGTTCAGCGTCCAGTCGAGCGCCGAGTCGCCGCCGCCCGAAATAACGATCTTCTTACCGCGGAAGGTATCCATCTTGCGCACGGCATAGTGGACGCCCTTGCCCGGCCCGATGTTTTCAAAGCCTTCGATGCCCGGGATCGGCGGCTTCTTCGGCTGGAAGGACCCCCCGCCAGCGGCGATGATGATGGCCTTGGCGCGCACGACGGTCTTCTGGTCGGTGGTCACTTCCCACAGGCCCGCGTCTTCCTCGCCCTCTTCGATCTTGCGCACGGCCACGGCCATTTCGCCCAAGTGATACTTGGCGCCGAACGGATGGATCTGTTCCAGCAGGCGCTTGGTCAGGTCATCGCCCGAAATGATCGGCCAGGCCGGAATGTCGTAGATCGGCTTCTCCGGGTACAGCTCAGCGCACTGACCGCCGACCTTGTCGAGAATGTCGATCAGGTGGGCCTTGATGTCGAGCAGGCCCAGTTCAAAGACGCTGAACAGGCCGACCGGTCCGGCGCCGATGACGACGACGTCCGTTGTCCAGGTCTGACCCGCTTCCAGCGCGTCGACTTGGTGCAGGGGGTTTACGTCGGTCATTATTTGTCTCCAGAGGCAGATAGATAGTTTTGTTAAACTGAAAAGCGCTATATTAGGGCGCTGAATTTAGCAGAGGTTACGGCATGTCCAGGGATAGACTGCCGCCGCTGTCGGCGCTTCGCGTGTTCGAAGCGGCGGCGCGGCACGAAAGTTTCAAGCAGGCGGCCGAAGAACTGTTCGTCACGCCGGGCGCTGTGTCGCAGCAGATCCGCCTTCTCGAGGAACATGTCGGCGTCGAGCTGTTCGTCCGCGACGGCCGTCGCGTGGTCCTGAGCGACGCCGGCAAGGCATCCGCCCTGATCCTCAAGGAAGCCTTCGAGAAGATGTTCGAGGCGACGCGCCTGATGAAGGCCGGCATCAGCAAGGGCCGCGTCACGGTTTCCGCCGCGCCCAGCTTCGCCGCCAAGTGGCTTATGCCGCGTCTCTACGAGTTTAGCGCCGCTAACGAAGACATCGACGTCTGGGTCAGCGCCGACATGCAGCCGGTTGACTTCGCCGTGTCCGACATCGACCTGGCCGTGCGCTACGGCAACGGCCATTATAACGGATTGCATGTCGAGCACCTGCTGGCCGAAGCCGTCGTGCCGGTGTGCTCGCCGCTGTTGTTCGAAGCCGCGCCGATGAAGAAGCCCGCCGATCTCGGTCACCACGTCCTGCTGCACGATGTCGGCTTCGAAGCCGACCCCAGCTGCCCGGACTGGGCCATGTGGCTCAAGGCGCACGGTGTCGAAGGCGTCGATGCGTCGCGCGGTCCGCGCTTCAACCAGTCGTCCATGGTCATTGAGGCGGCCGTGGCCGGCCGTGGCGTCGCCCTGGCCAAGCGCACCATTGCCGAGGCCGATCTCCAGGCCGGGCGTTTGATGGTCCTGTTCGACGAGGCCGATGCGCCGCTGAACTTCGGTTATTACCTGGTGTGGCCGCAGACGCGCGAGCCCAGCCCGGCCCAGTTGCGCTTCATGGACTGGCTGCGGGCCGAGGCGAGAAATGCCGAGCCGGCGGCGGGCGGCGCCAAGGAGCGCCCCGTGTTTGCCGCTCAGGATATTTAAAGGCGCAGACCCATTAGGCGCAAACTCACTTCGCCCTCCCCACCTGTGGGGAGGGGGGACCATTGGCGGAGCCAATGGTGGGCGGGGCTCATCACAGTTTGCTGCAAGCGCCATGACTTGATGGTTTTGTGTCTTTTGCAAATCGCGCAAAGCCCCGCCCACCATCTGCTCCGCAGATGGTCCCCCCTCCCCATGAATGGGGAGAGCGAAGGGGTTACTTTTCGCGACTCTCGACACCTTACGCAGCGGCCCCCGTATCCGGGAACCACGGCGGGGTCGGCAGGCCCTTGTCCTTCAGGAAAGCCGGATTGAAGATCTTCGACGCATAGCGGTTGCCATAGTCGCACAGCACGGTGACGATCGTCTTGCCCGGGCCCAGGTCCTTCGCCATCTTCATCGCGCCGACGACGTTCAGCGCCGACGAGGTGCCCAGGCACAACCCTTCCGTCTGGATCATGTCGTAGAGCACCGGCAGCCATTCTTCGTCCGATACCTGATAGGAGCGGTCGACGTGGATGCCTTCCAGGTTGGCGGTGATGCGGCCCTGGCCGATGCCTTCGGTGATCGAAGTACCTTCGGCCTTCAGTTCACCGGTTGTGTAGTAGCTGTAGAGCGCGGCGCCGAACGGGTCGGCCAGGCCGATCTGGATGTCCGGGTTCTGGCCCTTCAGGTAGAGGCTCATGCCGCCGAGCGTACCGCCCGAACCGACCGCGCAGATAAAGGCATCGAGCTTGCCGTCGAGCGCCTTCATCACCTCGGGGCCTGTGCCCTCGATGTGCGCCTGACGGTTGGCGACATTGTCGAACTGGTTGGCCCATACCGCGCCCAGTTCCTGGGCCAGGGTGCCGGAATAACGGACATAGTTGTTCGGATTGGCGTAAGGGACAGCATCGACTTCGATCAGCTCGGCGCCAAGCTGACGGATGGCGTCCTTCTTTTCCTGCGCCTGGGTGCGCGGAATGACGATGACGCACTTGTAGCCAAGCGCATTGGCGACCATGGCCAGGCCGATGCCGGTATTGCCGGCCGTGCCTTCGACGATGGTCCCGCCGGGCCTGAGACGGCCGTTCTTTTCGTGGTCGCGGATGATCCAGAGTGCGGCGCGATCCTTGATCGACTGGCCGGGATTAAGGAATTCGGCCTTGCCATAGATGTCGCAGCCCGTGGCTTCGGATGCCGCCTTCAGGCGGATCAGCGGTGTGTTTCCGATCAGGTCGACGACGGAATTGACAGGTGCGGACATGGGAATGGTTCTCAAAAAAGGTGAGGCTAGCTAACAAATTGCCGCCGTTTGCCCAAGCGATGGATTCTAATGGCGCGATTTAGTCGTCCTGCCACGTAACGGCAAGAGCCGCGTGTCGCCGTGTAACCGGTGACAAACGCATGGCCTTTTTATTTTTCTGACGGTTATTTCAGGGCGGCTGACGGGCAACATGGTTATGGAGTTGTTAATGGCCGTCCTCAGCTTTATAATATCCATACTCGCGGGACTGGGAGCGGGATGGATTGTTTACTATATAATGGTGGGAGGGCTTCGCATGTCGGAAAACGATAATAAAAACAAGATAGTGCAGGAAAACGAGTCCCTGCTCGACCGCTTCGGCGTTGTTTGCTTCCGCGTGGCCAACAGGTTCGTGATTTCGACACTGGGTGGCGCGCTCGTGAAACTTGTGCTCGGCAATCCCAAAACCCGCAAAGCCTGATTGACCTTGCGCGGACGGCAAGGCTCGCTCTATAGCAGACGCCTTACGTTTCCCAATGGATGCAGGTCCGCGCCAAAATGGCTGTTTTCACTCCCGTTTCGCTGGATGATGCCAGAGCCTACCTGCGTGACTATGACATCGGCGAACTGATCCACCTCGAAGGCATCGAGGAAGGCGTCTCCAACACAAATTTCAAGGTCGAAACGACGACGGGCCTCTACGCCCTGACTCTGTTCGAAGCCGCGACGCCGTGGGACGACCTGCCGTGGTTCATGGACTATACCCTCTATCTCGACCGCAAAGGCTATCCGGCGCCGGGGCCTGCGCTCAAGCGTGATGGCCAGCCCCTGGGCGAGATCAACGGCAAGCCGTGCGCCCTGATCAAGTGGCTGCCGGGCCGTTGGCCGCGCAATCCGGATGTGCGCCACGCCGCGTCGGCGGGCCAGTATCTGGCCATGCTGCACGTGATGGGCGGCGATTTCCCGCAAATCCGTGAAAACAGCATGGGGCCGCAAGCCTGGCCGGGCCTGATCGAGCGGTGTGTGCCGAAGGCCGAGGCCTCACCACGCGCCCAGGACGTTCTGGAGGATTTCCGCAAGGAGCTTGACTGGCTTGCCCGGCAATGGCCGACCCAGCTACCTAAGGGCGCCATCCACGCCGACTATTTCACCGACAATGTGCTGATGAGCGACGATGGCGAAGTCACGGGCGTCATCGACTACTACTATGCCTGCACGGATTTCTACGCCTATGACCTGGCGGTGTCGCTCAATGCCTGGGGTTTTACGCCGGGCGGGCAGCCTTTGCCGGAGATGATCCGCGCCTTTGCCGGGGCCTATCACGCCGTGCGGCCACTGTCCGAAGCCGAGATTGCTGCCTTGCCGTTGTTCGCGCGCGGCTCGGCGGTGCGTTTTACCCTGACGCGGCTCTATGACCTGCTCAACCACGATCCGTCATGGGTGGTGAAGCCCAAGGATCCGGAAGCCTTTTATCGCCGGCTGGATTATCACCGCGCGATCAAGGGCGGCCACGATTACTTCAAAGCGTAAGCCGGCGGGTCGTAGCGGCCGTGCCAGACGCGCACGGCGCTGGCATTGTCCTGCTTTTGCGCGTCGCTGAGCTTGCCCTGCAGCTTCCTCTGAAGCGCCACATGATCGGCCGCATCGGTATCACCGCGATTGTCCAGGCCTAGTTGCAGCCAGTAGTCGGCCTGGGCGTGTTCGCCTCGGGCGGCCAGGACCTTAGCCAGGTCCACCTGATAGGCCGAGACCGCCCGGGCGTTGTCGTCGCCGGTCAGGCGATGGCCGTTGTTGTTGGCGGCGCGCGTCAGCCAGTCGAGCCCTGCGCCTGTATCCTGCGTCGTGCCATGCCCGTTGAGCAGCGCCTTGCCGACCGCCGCCTGTGCCTCGACATCGCCTGAGGCGGCGGCGCGGATGTACCACTGAAACGCCTGCGCGGCCGTATTGACGGCGCCCAGCCGGTCATCGGCATAGAGTCTGGCCAGCTGTACCTGCGCATCGCGGTCACCGGCTTCGGCGCGGGCGCGAACGCTGCCGGCGGCGCGGGTGTAGTAGATGACGGCCATGCCGCGGCGTTGGTCGCCCAGTTCGCCGGACTCGTAATGCCGGGCCGTGATCAGCTGATGATAGTATTCGCCATCGTCAGCCACGGCCTGGAACCATTTTTCGGCGCTGGCCATGTCGGGCCTGACGCCTTCGCCGGTGAGATAGCGGTAGGCGACGGCTTCGGCGGCGCGGGCGTCACCGTCTTCGGCGGCCTTCAGGTCTTCCAGGTAGGCCACGCGCCATTCGGCGATGTCGGCGCCGTAACCGGCCTTGTTGAGCGCGGCGATTTCGGCCTCCAGCCGGGTATCTTCGCCATTGGCGTCCCTGACGCGCAAGGCCCAGCGCAGGCGCTCGACGCCGGCGGCCGGCGGCGCGTAGGCCTGGGGGGTGTCGCAGCAGGTGTTCAGTTCATAGATGGCATTGCCGCTGCCCATTAATGCCGCTTGCTGCAGCAGGCTCATGCCACCGTTCCAGTCGGCTGCGACGCCCAGTTCACCATCTCTCTTGATCATGCCCAGCACATAGGTCGCCTCGGCATCACCATGCGCCATCGCCTTCCTCAACCACGGCATGGCGGCCTTGTCTTCGCGGCCGTAGAGCCAGGCGCCGAGTTCGGAAGTCGCGGCGTCATCGCCGGCATTGGCGCGGCTGACCAGATCTTCCGGCGCGCTTTCGGCCAGGGCCGGGCAAGCCGTCAACCACAGCCCGGCAAGCGCGGCCGCGCATATCGATCCTGTGATATTGTGCAACGTAAAGCCCACCCTCGCCGTTAACCATTGGAAACGGGCATGGATGGAAGGCAGAGTCCAGATAGTGAGATGCGCTTATGCGTCTTTTAGGCAACGCTGTTGCGTTTGCAACTTTCCCGGCTTGACCGGCTATCGCGGATGGTAAATAAGGCCCGCATGTTTACGAAAGCCAGCTATACCCAGATGAGCAAGCCGACCGTCTCGCAAGAGAACGGCGTTGATGCACGCCTGCTGCGCCAGACCCCCGATTACAATCCGGGCTGTATCCGAAAACCATAGGACCCTTAGCGTCCGATGTTTCGCATCCAGCCCTTTCGACCCGGTCGAAAGGGCTTTTTTGATTTCATTTCGAAAACGAGCAGAAAAGGAGAAAACACATGCAAGTTTTCCAAGGCGCCCGTGGGGGCTTGATCAAGGCGTGGATCGACGGTGTGGCCGTCGAGGATCAGGCGCGCAAGCAGCTCGACAATATCGCCGCCATGCCCTTCATCCATAAGCACGTGGCCATCATGCCCGACGTTCACTGGGGCATGGGCGCGACCATAGGTTCTGTCATCCCGACCAAAGGCGCGATCATCCCGGCGGCGGTCGGCGTCGACCTCGGCTGCGGCATGATGGCGGTGCGGACGACCCTGACCGCGTCTGACCTGCCCGACAATCTGTCGGGTCTGCGGACGGCGATCGAAGCGCGGATCCCGCACGGCCGGACCGACAACGGTGGTGTCAATGACCGCGGCGCGTGGGGTGAAGCCACTGAGGCGGCCAATGCTGAATTTTCGAAGCTTTCCGGCGAGCTGAAAAAGATCGTCGAGAAGCATCCGAAGATTTCACAGTCTGCGCAGCGGGCGCAGAACCACCTGGGGACGCTGGGCACCGGCAACCACTTCGTCGAGGTCTGCCTCGATGAAAACGATGCCGTGTGGATCATGCTGCACTCAGGGTCGCGGGGCATCGGCAACAAGATCGGCTCCTATTTCATCGAGCGCGCCAAGCACGAGATGAAGCGGTGGTTCATCAACCTGCCGGACGAAGACCTGGCCTACCTGCCGGAAGGCTCTGAGCTGTTCGGCGACTATATGGGCGCGGTGTCGTGGGCCCAGCGGTTCGCGCGGACCAACCGGGAACTGATGATGACGGCGGCGCTCGAAGCGCTTTCGGTATCCGTGCCGAAGCGGTTTACCTGCGACTGCGAGGCCGTGAACTGCCACCACAATTATGTGGCGCACGAACGGCACTTCGGTTCGGACGTGCTGGTGACCCGGAAGGGCGCCGTGCGGATCACGCCGGAGACGCTGGGCATCATTCCGGGCTCGATGGGCGCCAGGTCGTTCATCGTGCGGGGGATCGATGGCCAGCCGATGGCCGAGGCCCTGTGTTCGTGTTCGCACGGCGCGGGCCGGGCCATGTCCCGGGCGGAAGCCAAGCGCAGGTTCACCCTGGAAGACCACGCGCTTGCCACGGCAGGCGTGGAATGCCGGAAGGACTCCGAGGTGATCGACGAAACGCCGGCGGCGTACAAGGACATCGACGCGGTCATGAAAGCCCAGGCCGACCATGTCGAGATCGTCCATACGCTGAAGCAGGTCGTTTGCGTGAAAGG
The DNA here is from genome assembly GCF_017875235.1 of Asticcacaulis solisilvae. Classification (GTDB taxonomy): domain Bacteria; phylum Pseudomonadota; class Alphaproteobacteria; order Caulobacterales; family Caulobacteraceae; genus Asticcacaulis; species Asticcacaulis solisilvae_A. The sequence goes on from NZ_JAGGMI010000007.1 coordinate 227,280, forward strand.
CTAATAGAAAGAGGTGGCATAGATGCCAGGTGGCATAGATGCCGCCTCTTTTTTGCCGTCTGGAACCGGCTATAGTCCGGCCATGCTGTCACGCCGTCACGCACTTCTGGGGCTGTCCGGTCTTTTCCTGCCGCAGGGGACGCAGGCAAAGGACGCGCTGCGCATTCCGATCCAGTTCAATGGGGCCGGTCTGCCGCATCTCGCGGTATCGTTCGGTGACAAGGGGCCTTATCGCTTTGTCATCGACACTGGATCGCCGGTCAATGGTATCAATGTCAAGCTGGCGCCCGAACTGGGGCTTATGGCCAGGACCAAGATCCGCGTCGTGGGTGTCGGTGGCGTCGAGATCAGTCCCGTCTATGTCATCCGCGATATCGGGATCGAAGACACCTATTTCTACAAGGAAATGCTTTTTGTCGGCCTGCGCAGGCCGCCTTTTGCCGACGCAAAAGGCATGCTGGGCGCGGGCTTCGTGACCGGCTGGCCGACGGAGTTCGATTTCGAAGCGGCCGAACTCCGCATCCACGAAAATGGCAGGCCGGATTTCAGCGCCTATCACATGTTGCCGTCGCAGCGTCTGCCGCAAGATTCGAATGACGACCACAAGGTGCTGGTTGAAGTTACGCTCGATGGTATGCCGCTGAAGCTGTTCGTGGATACTGGCGCCAGTGCCGAAATCAGCCTGAACAGCGATTGCGTTACACGGCTGAAGCTATGGGATCGTTATCCGGTCATCGCCACGGGACACACGCTCGATGTCAGCAGCGTCCGCGTGCCCCGCCGCACGGTCAAGGTCCCCAACCTTAAGCTGGGAGCGTACACCATAGAAGCAACGCCCGTCAGCCTGGGTCAGCCAAGGACGGGGCCATTGCGCGGTGAACGGTCCGACGGTGTCATCGGCATGCGCACATTGCGGCGTTTCGGCATCTGCTTCGACGACGACCGGGGCTTTGGCTTGAAGACGCGCGATGGCGGCAGGACCTTGCCCTATTTATGGACGTTTAAGCCGAAAAGCCCTTGACCAGATCGAGGGCGGCGGCCTCGTCCATCTTCAGTTCGGTGATGCGCTCGGGCAGGCCGTGCAGTGCCTGGATGGCTTCGGGTACTTCTGGTGCGAAGCCGAGCGCCCTTTGCACGAAGTCCGGGAACTTGGCGGCGTGGGCGGTTGACAGGAATATCTGCGGCTTGCCGGGTTCGCGACGTTCGAGCGCAGCGCCCAGGGCGACGGCGGTGTGAGGGCAAATTACCTTGCCATAGGCCTTATAGGCGTGGGCGATGGTCTCGGCGGTCTTGTCTTCGCTGATTGTCGAAGCGGTAACCTCGGCCTTCAGCGCCGATTGCAGCTCGGGCGACAGGGTGACCGCGCCGGTCGTGGCAAAGGTGTCGAACAAGGCCTTGGTCGTGGCGGCGCTGCGGCCGGAGGCTTCATAGACCAGGCGTTCGAAGTTCGACGGCGCCTGCACGTCCATGCTGACCGAGGCGGACTCGACGGCCTGGCGGCGAACATAGCGGCCGTCATTGATCGCCTGGTTGAGCGCGTCGTTCTGGTTCACGGCGGCGTGCAGGTGGCCGACATTGCCGCCGATGCAGCGCGCGACCCAGCCGGCGAAGGCGTCGCCGAAATTGCCGGTCGGCACGACGAATTCCGGCTTATCGGCGCCCGAAGCGGCGGCTGCTGCGAGATAGTAGGGCACCTGGCCCAGCAGGCGGCCCCAGTTGATCGAGTTGACCGAGCTGATCAGGCCGCGTTCTTTCAAGGCCGCGTTGCCGAGCAGGGTCTTGACGATCTTCTGGCAGTCGTCGAAGTCGCCTTCGATACCGACATTGAGCACATTGTCGGCCTCGACCGTCGTCATTTGCAAACGCTGGACCGGCGAGACGCGACCGAGCGGATGGAAGACGACAAGGCGGACGCGATCGGCACCGGCAAAGGCGCGCACCGCGGCGGCGCCTGTGTCGCCGGAGGTAGCAGTAACCAGGGTGAGGGTCTCATTGCGTTCGCGCAGGGCCCCGCTGGTCAGCTCGGCCATCATCTGCATGGCCATGTCCTTGAAGGCCAGGGTCGGGCCGTGCCACAGCTCAAGCATCCACAGATTGTCATCCAGTTGTGTCAGTGGCACCTGGCCGTCGGCGCGCAGGAAGGCGTTGGTCGTGGCGGTGACGGCGGCCTTGGCGGCTTCCGCGCCCACCGTATCGGCCTGGAAATCGTCGAGCAGGGTCTGGGTCAGCTTGCTGTAGTCGCGCGCCAGATCCGACCATTCGGAAGCGTTGCGTACCGGATAGCTGTCCGGCAGGTACAGGCCGCCATCGGGCGACAGGCCGTCGAGCAGGGCATCGGCGAAGGTCTTCGAACCCGTAAATCCGCGCGTGCCTATATAGTTCATTTTGTTACCAGTTCCGCTGAAAACCTAAGGCCTTGCGAAGGCTGCGCCATGTCAGTACAAGCGCGCCAGCACGGCGCCGCCCGTAACATTTTCAATCCGCTTAGAAAAGGCGAAACATGGCCGGTCAGACGAATATGAGCACGCCTGTGCCTCTGCCGGATGTTTTGCTGAACGCGCAACGGATCGTCATCAAGGTCGGGTCGGCCCTGGTGGTCGATAAGCCGTCGGGCGGTCCCAACGGGGCATGGATGGCCGGTCTGGCGCGCGATATCGCAACGCTGGCGGCGACGGGCAAGAGCATCGTCCTCGTCTCTTCGGGCGCGGTCGCGCTCGGCCGCCGCTATCTGGGCGTCACGCGCGCCAAGCTGAAGCTCGACGAAAAGCAGGCCTGCGCCGCAGCCGGACAACCCCTGCTGATGAGCGCCTGGGACGAGGCGTTTCGCGCTGTCGGCTTAAAGACCGCCCAGGTCCTGCTGACCCGCGAGGATACCGAAAAGCGCAAGCGCTGGCTCAATGCCCGCGCCACGGTCGAGACCCTGTTCGACCTGAAATGCGTACCGATCGTCAATGAAAACGACACGGTGGTCACCGAGGAAATCCGCTATGGCGACAATGACCGTCTGGCGGCGCGGACGGCGCAGCTGGTCAAGGCCGAGGCCCTGATCCTGCTGTCGGACATAGATGGTCTGTATACGGACGATCCGCGCCGCAATCCCGACGCGCAGCACATCGCCCTCGTCGAAAAGCTCGATGCGCGCATCGAGGCCATGGCCGGCGGCGCCAATGCGCAGGCCGGGGTCGGCACCGGCGGCATGGCGACCAAGATCGCGGCCGCCAAGATCGCCGGCTCTGCGGGCTGCGCGACCCTGATTGCCTTCGGCGCTGTGGTGCAGCCGCTGTCGTCGTTGAGCGGTCCCATGGGCGCGCGCTTTACCCTGTTCAAGCCGCAGGCGTCTTTGAGCGCGGCCTACAAGGCCTGGATCGCCGGGACGGTGGTGCCGGCCGGCAAGCTGATGCTCGATGAGGGGGCGGTGCGGGCGCTGCATAATGGCAAGTCGCTGCTGCCCTCGGGGATTGTCGAGGTCACGGGCAGCTTCGACAAGGGCGACACGGTATCGATCGTTTCGTGTGCTGGCCAGGAAGTCGCCCGCGGTATTGTCAGCTACAATGCCGAGGATATCCGCGCTATTCGCGGCCGGGGCAGCAAGGACATCGAGGCTATCCTGGGCTATACGTCAGGCGATGAAGTCATCCATCGCGACGACATGGCGATGATTTAATTCCTTCTCCCCGTTTCACGGGGAGAAGGTGGTCCGAAGGACCGGATGAGGGGCAGAAACTGTTTCCGGGCGTGCTGTTTCTGCTGCAATGCCCCTCACCCTATCCCTCTCCCCGCAAGCAGGGAGAGGGGACTAGGGACGCCAAACTCCGCCAGATTCCCGCCAAACTGCGCTGATTTCCGATGAAACGGTCGTCTTTTGCGACGGTTGCGCTATATAGCCTTCGACTGACAAAGGATTGCCAAGATGGACGACCAGAGCACACGCACGCTGAATGACCTGATGACCGACATGGCTGCCAAGGCCAAGCTCGGCGCCGAGGCTCTGCGTCTGGCCGGCCCGGATGTGCGCACGCGCGCCATTATCGAAGCCGCCAAGGCGATCCGCGCCCGCGAAGCGAGCATCCTGGCCGCCAATGAAAAAGACCAGCAGTTCGCCCGTGACAAGGGGCTGACCGAAGCCATGATCGAGCGCCTGATCCTCAATCCGGCGCGCGTCGAAGCCATGGCCAAAGGTCTGGAAGAGGTCGCGGCGCTGCCCGATCCCGTCGGCCGCGACCTGGCGCGCTGGACGCGACCCAATGGCCTCGATATCGCCCGCGTCTCGACGCCGATCGGCGTCATCGCCATCATCTATGAAAGCCGGCCCAACGTGACGGCCGATGCCGCCGCGCTGTGCGTTCGCTCGTCGAACGCCGCCATCCTGCGCACCGGTTCGGAGGCGTTGAATTCGGCGCTGGCCATCTATGCCGCCTTCGAAGACGGCTTCCGCGCCGCCGGCCTGCCCGACACCTGCGTGCAACTGGTGCCGACCTCGGACCGCGACGCGGTGGGTCTTATCCTGGGCGGCCTTGACGGCACGATCAACCTGATCATTCCGCGCGGCGGCCGCTCGCTGGTCGAACGCGTCCAGAAGGAGGCGCGGGCGCCGGTCCTGGCGCACCTCGAAGGGCTGAACCACACCTATGTCCACACCGCCGCCGATCCGGAAAAGGCTGTCGCCGTCACGCTGAACGCCAAGATGCGCCGCGTCTCGGTCTGCGGTGCGACCGAGACCCTGCTGATCGACGAAGCTGTGGCGGAAACGCTTTTGCCGCGAATTGCCAAAGCGCTTGAGGCCAAGGGCTGCGAACTGCGCGGCGATGACCGCGCCCGCGCGATCCACGCCATGGCGGCCGCGACCGAAGAGGACTGGAAGACCGAATATCTGCTTCCGATCATCTCGATCCGCGTCGTCAGGGACGAATCCGAGGCCATCTCCCACATCAAGACCTATGGCTCGGGCCATACCGAGGCTATCATCACCGAGGACGCGCAGGCCGCCGAGACCTTCCTGAACGAGGTCGATTCGGCCATCGTTATCTGGAACGCCTCGACGCAGTATGCCGACGGCGGCGAGTTCGGCTTGGGCGCGGAAATCGGCATCTCGACCGATCGTTTGCACGCGCGCGGGCCGGTAGGGGCCGAGCAGTTGACGACGTTCAAATATGTTGTGCGTGGCAACGGTCAGACGCGGCCATAAGCATTTCCAGCTCAAGCGGTCACCGGTTGATCGTAGGAAATGCGACCACGCATAGATCATTAACTACAACCTATTGTCACGGCTATGTTATCGCTTAACGTGCGCCTGCAATGAAACTGTCATGAAAACGTTGCCGAACGCGGTTACACGCCTCCTCCCTTGAACGTGCATTCCGCAGGGGAGCCGGAGCGCGATCAGTAGTCAGCGTGTCGATCTTGAGCTTTTTCGAAAAAGCCCTCAAGATCAGGAATGGTTTCGAAAACAGATATGATCAGGCGGCGTTCGTTGTGGGGCATTGTGCCGTTTGGCACGTGGATCGGCCTGGGCTGCGTCATCGTCATGATGTTCGTTCCGCCACTTTGGCCTGTCGCCGTGGGCGTGGCCGCCCTAACCATCATCTACACGTTGCTTGTCTTCTGGGGGCAGCAAAACGACCTTCACGACCGCATCGATCAACTGAAAACGCCGGAAATCCAGGTCAAGGTCCAACCCAAGGGGCCAAGTTTCCAGGAAGTGCTGCGCGCCATTCCCGACCCGGTCCTGATCGTCTCGGGGTTCGAGCCCAACGATATCGCCGGCCGATGGATCGTCTTCGCCAATGCGACCGCACAAAAGGTGTTTCAGGTTGAAAGTCAGGGCGGGTTGCTGGTCAGCGCCATCCGGACACCCGAAGTGCTGGAATGCGTTGATGAGGCGTTGTTTGGCGGTATATCGCGATCGACAACTTTCGAGACTGCCGGCGGCGCGCGTGAACAATACTGGCGCGCTTTTGCCAGTCCCCTGCCGGTCGGGGACGCGGAGCAGCGCCTTGCCTTGCTCGTCATGCGCGACGAAACGGATATGCGCCGCATGGAGAAGATGCGCGCTGATTTTTTGGCCAATGCCAGCCACGAACTGCGCACGCCGCTGGCCTCGCTTGCCGGCTTTATCGAAACGCTTCGCGGGCCGGCGAAAGACGACGAAGCGGCACGGGAGAAATTCCTGACCATCATGGCCGTCCAGGCTGACCGCATGGGCCGGCTGATCCACGATCTCTTGTCTTTGTCACGCATTGAACTCAACGAACATGTACCGCCGTCGGGTGAGGCAGACCTCGTTCTCGCGGTGAAGGATGTAGTCGAGGGGTTAAGCCTGATTGCGCAGAAAAAAGGTGTCGGTTTCCGCCTGGAAACACCAAAACCAGGTCTTTACCCCGTCATAGGGGATCGCGATCAAATCCTTCAGGTGGCGCAGAACCTGATCGACAACGCTCTGAAATACGCGCCTCAGGGATCGGAGGTCGCCATCGAGGTTGTCTTTGATCGTACCCTGACCCAGGCGATTGCAGCGACCGATCCGATGGCATCCAAGCTGGTCCTGCTCAGGCCCGACCGCAATGTGCACGAATACTACGCGATCTTGCGCGTGCGCGACGCAGGGCCTGGCATCCGCCGTGAGCACCTTCCGCGTCTCGCCGAACGCTTCTACCGCGTCGAAGGACAAAAGAGCGGTGACCGCCTCGGTACCGGATTAGGCCTGGCCATCGTCAAGCACATCATCAATCGACACCGCGGTGGCCTTGTCGTCGAATCGATTGGAACCCAAAGCGCAGCCGAAGATCTTGTCATGATCGACGCCGATGGTGACAACGTCACGCCGCTGCCGGGTTCAGGTCTTGCGACCTTCACCGCCTTTACGGCCTATTTCCCGCAGAGCCGCGCCTTTGGCTCGGCAGCAGGGCTGCGACTTGTCGAACCTCTCAAAGATGCTGGTTAGGGCCTGAGACCTGTGTATTAGGCGCATTGTAACCATGTTTTCATGGTTTTTTCACATGCAGCCATGCCTATAATAAAACTGTCACAGAATTCGCCTAAACGCCCGAAGGAATACAGCCGTGGTACAGTTCAGCAAGATGAATCCGCACATCGTCAAGACCTACGAGGAAGAGCTGGATCAACTGAGCGCTGAGGTGGTTCTGATGGGTGGTCTCGCTGAAGCCCAGGTTGCCGATGCCGTCGAAGCCGTCGCCCGCCGTGATGTCGCCCTGGCCCAGAGTGTCGTCCAGCGCGATCATCGTCTCGACGAGCTGGAAAAGGATGTCGAGCGCAAGTGCATCCGTCTGATCGCCCTGCGTCAGCCCATGGCCAACGACCTGCGCAAGACAGTGGCCGCCATGAAGATCGCGACCTCGCTTGAGCGTACCGGCGACCTCGCCAAGAACATTGCCAAGCGCGCCCTGGTCATCGCCGAAGCCGAGCCGATGACGCCGATCACCCGTTCGATCGAGCGCATGGGCAAGCTGGTCTCGTCGCGCCTGCGTGACGTGCTCGACGCCTATAAGGGCGGCAAGCTGGACCTGGCCCAGAGCGTCTGGGCAACCGATACCGAGGTCGACGAACACTATAACGCCCTGTTCCGCGAATTGCTGACCTACATGATGGGCGATCCGCGCACCATCTCGGCCTGCACGCACCTTTTGTTCATGGCCAAGAACCTGGAACGCATCGGCGATCACGCAACCAACGTGGCCGAGCATATCCACTACGAACTGACAGGCGAAGATTACGTCGAGGACCGCCCGAAAGGCGACACCCTAAGCCCAACCTGATGTGAGATCATGAAGCCCTATATCATCATCGCCGAAGACGAAGACGCCCTGTCGACCCTGCTCAACTACAATCTTGAGAAGGAAGGCTATGAGGTCGGAGTTGCCAGCGACGGCGACGAAGCCCTGGTGATGATCAAGGAGCGCCAGCCCGACCTTCTGGTCTGCGACTGGATGATGCCCAAGGTGTCGGGCATCGAGGTCTGCCGCCGCCTGCGCCAGCAGTCGTCCACGCGCAACCTGCCCATCGTCATGCTGACGGCGCGTTCAGAAGAAAGCGATCGTATCCGCGGGCTGGATACCGGCGCCGACGACTATGTCGTCAAGCCATTCTCGATGGTCGAGCTGATGGCGCGCATCCGCGCCGTGCTGCGCCGTATCCGTCCGGGCCTGAGCGAAGACCGCGTCGAGTTCGGCGAAATCTCGGTCGACCGGTTGTCGCACCGCGTCCAGCGCGCCGGCCGCGACATCCACCTGGGGCCGACGGAATACAAGCTGCTTGACCACTTCATGCAGTATCCGCGCCGCGTTTTCTCGCGCGAGCAGTTGCTCGACGCCGTCTGGGGCAATGACGTCTATGTCGAAGCCCGCACGGTCGATGTCCATATCGGCCGCCTGCGCAAGGCGCTGAACGATAAGGAAGAGTTCGATCCGATTAGAACGGTACGTTCGGCCGGTTACTCTTTGGATATTCAAGGGTAATTACTTCTCCCTGCTTGCGGGAAGAAGGTGGTTCGCCTTGGCGAACCGGACGAGGGGCTAGATCGGTATGATTTTAAGTGGAAACACCATACCGATCTAAGTTTTTGTTTTGTCGCGATATTTAAGGCGACAACCGCTTACACTTTTCGCCATATCGCTCTAGCCCTGTCTCAGCGCGAAGACTATTCCGGCAGGTCGACCAGGAAGGTCTTCGAGCAGTATTCGCAGGTGATATGCACCTTGCCGTCGGGCTCCAGCATGTCCTTCTGTTCCTGTTCGGTAAAGGACTGCACCAAGCCTTCGACGCGCTCCTGCGAACAGCGGCAGAGCTTATAGACCGTCTTGAGCGTTGAGAGGCGCACACCGTCCTCGTGGAACAGGCGATAGAGCAGGCGATCGGCCGGCAGGTCGAAATCGGTCAGCTCCTCTTCGCCGAGCGTCTCGAACAACGCGCGGATATGGTCGAACGAGTCGCGCGTTTCCCCGCGCGTCGCGTCGCCCGCGATCGCCTGGATCATGGCGCCGGCCGCGCGCCATTGCGGTCCACCGGGACCGTTGATCTCGCTGACCGCCAGCTTGACCTGGGTCGGCACCTGCTCGGACTGGGCGAAGTAATGCTCGGCGCACAGGGACAGGCTCTCGCCCTCGATCGGGGTAATGCCCTGGTAGCGCTCGGAATTGTTTTCCGGATCGAGCGTCATGATAAAGGTGCCCTTGCCGAGCAGCGCCTGCGCGCCCAGGCTCTGGAACTTGCCTTCATTGCTGGCGATCAGGTCGTTAAGCTCGCCTTCGTCGTAGCGGCAGAAGCCGCGTAAGCCCCCGCGCGTATCGTAATCCGCCACGACGTAGCGCACGGCGCCGTCGCCCTGGGCCTGGAGGATCAGCCGGCCCTCGAACTTCAAGGACGCGCCGACCAGGACGGCCAGCACGCAGGCTTCGCCCAAAAGGTTGGCGATGACGTCCGGATAGTCGTGCGCCTTCAGGATCTGGTCCAGCGTGTCGCCCAGCCGCACCAGGCGGCCGTGGACGGGATGCGTTTCGATGACGAAGCGCGCGGAATAGTCTTCAACAACAGTGGACGGATCAGACATGGAAACGCATGAAACCTTTAGGGCCGTTACAGATTTTACCTGTTTTCAGGATTTGCCGTCAGACAGGGCCGGAATTTAGAGAATTGCACCGCGAACTGCCACAATAAAGGGTTAAGCCGGTTGTGCCGACCTCGCTTTTATCTTATCTGCGGCGCAAATGTATCGGGGCGAGCAATAGCGGCTTTTAGCCCCGAGGGTCTCCATATGGGCGTTTCGGTCATGAATGCAAGTTTCAATCAGCCTAACCTCGCCACCCTGGTGCTCGACTTCGACTCGACCTTTACCCAGGTCGAGGCGCTCGACATCCTGGCCGAACTGCTGTCCGCCGCCGATCCGGCGCGCGCCGCGGATGTCGAACAGATACGCACCCTGACCGATCAGGCCATGTCGGGCGAGATCAGCTTCTCCGACGCCCTGCAGCGCCGCGTGCGCATCCTGAAGCCGACGCGCGACGACATCGCCTCGCTGGTCGAGGTGCTGAAGACCAAGATCAGCGCGTCGATCGAACGCAACCGCGCCGTTTTTAACGAGCATCCCGGCAAGATTCGCATCATCTCGGGCGGCTTCCACGACTTCATCGACCCGGTCGTCGCTGAATTCGGCATCGCGCCGGAATACGTCCTGGCCAACCGGCTGACCTGGAACGAGGAGGGCGTGGCGATCGGCCTCGACCTGACCAACCCGCTCAGCCAGGACGGCGGCAAGATCGTCGCCGTGCGCGGCCTGACGCTCGACGGTGACGTCGTCATGGTCGGCGACGGCTGGACCGACTACGAAGTCTACAAGGGCGGCGCCGCCGAGCGCTTCTACGCCTTTACCGAAAATGTGACGCGGCCCAAGGTCATCGCCGCGACCGAAGGCTGCGACGCGACGCAAGTGGCCGCCTCGTTCGACGAAGTGCTGCACACCGAAGGCTATCAGGGCCGCTACTCCTTCCCGCGCTCCAAGCTGAAGGTCCTGCTGCTCGAAAATATCCACCCCGAGGCCGTCCGCCGTTTCCGCGAGGAAGGCTATGACGTCACGACCGTCAAGGGCGCGCTCGACGAAGACGACCTGATCCAGGCTTTGCAGGGCGTGCACATCCTGGGCCTGCGTTCCAAGACCAATCTGACGGCCAAGGCGGTCGAAGCCGCCGACAAGCTGATGGCCGTCGGCGCATTTTGCATCGGCACTAACCAGATCGACCTCAAGGCCTGTTCGCAAAAGGGCATCGCCGTCTTCAACGCGCCCTATTCCAACACGCGGTCGGTGGTGGAAATGGTCATCGGCCTGATCGTCATGCTGACCCGCAACATCCCTGACAAGTCGGTCGGCATGCACAAGGGCAAGTGGGACAAGTCGGCGACCGGCGCCCACGAAGTGCGCGGCAAGACGCTGGGCATCATCGGTTATGGCGCTATCGGTTCGCAGCTGTCGATCCTGGCCGAGGCCTTCGGCATGCGCGTCATCTATTACGACCTGGCCGAAAAGCTGTCCTTGGGCAATGCCCGCCGCTACCGCTCGCTCGATGCGCTGCTGGCTGAAGCCGACGTCATCTCGCTGCACGTCGACGGCCGCGCCGAGAACAAGAACCTGTTCGGCGCCCAGCAGTTCGCGCGCATGAAGGACGGGGTGATCTTCATCAACCTGTCGCGCGGCCATATCGTCGATATCGAAGCCCTGGCCGCCGCCATCGACAGCGGCAAGATCTACGGCTCAGCCATTGACGTCTTCCCGGAAGAGCCGCGCACCAATGACGATCCGTTCGAAAGCGCGCTTATGGGCCGCCGCAACACGGTCCTGTCGCCGCACATCGGCGGATCGACCGAAGAGGCGCAGGAGGCGATCGCCGAGTTCGCGTCCGAGCGCCTGCTGGGCTTCCTGAATCGTGGCGACACGACCTTCAGCGTGAACATGCCGCACGTCCAGCTGTCGGAAGTCGAAGGCCGCCACCGCTTCCTGCACCTGCACCGTAACGTGCCGGGCGTGCTGGCGGCGATCAACCAGATCATGGCCAAGTACGAGCTGAACGTCCTGGCCCAACACCTGAAGACGACGGAAAACCTGGGTTACGTCATTGTCGATATCGACAAGGGCTATCCGAAGGAAGCGCTCGAAGATCTGAAGGCCGTCAACGGGACCCTGCGCTTCCGCTCCCTCGTGTAAGCCACACTGGCGGTCTGCAAACCGTCATCTCGCTGCGATACGATGCTCACGTACTCAAGTACGCTCCGCTTCGTGTCTCGCGAGCTAACGGTTTTCGCCACGCCATTGCGGCTTACAGGCCCGGAGTTAATCCAGGAAAAAGACGTTGTCGTCGTCGGACGTATCGTCGCGGGCGTCTTCAATTGGAGCTTCCGCAGAAGTCTGGCCGCTGAGCTTCATCCAGGCATCGAACACGGGTTCCGGCACCTTGGCGGGGCGGGCCTGGCCGGGGACCAGGGTCTGGACGAAGTTGAACTTCAGGCCCATCCGGGTTGGCGTCGACCAGGCCGACGCACCGCGACGGACCATATTGGTGTCGAGGTCGATCAGCCACAGCTCGGCCGGGATGGCACAGTTGTTTTCAAACGCAACGCGCGCGCCGCTGGGGCTCTGGTCGAGGATGCGGCACTGGATGACCGCCTGGCTGGACAGGAAAAGCAGGGCGCCGCGGTCGTCGCAGGCGGCGCGCGGTTCGGAACGGCGGTCGCTGTAGTCCGACGGCTGGATGATCTCGACCTTGGCCGTGGCCGACATACGCGTACCGCCCGGTGTTGCGGAGGGCGTGGAACGGTTGGCAGGGCGCAGCGGCGAAGACATTCGAACTTCCTTTAAAATTCTCTGGATGGGGGGCGCCTGGCGCGAAAATACGCGGCCCGAGGTCAACTCTGCCCGTTCACCACATTACGCCCGTAAGGTTTACAAAGGGTTGGTGCGTGCAAAATTTGCACAAATCAATGACCTTGACATTTCGTCGCAGCATAGGCATTTAAGCCGTCTCGCATCCGCGAGATAACTCTTGTGGTGGTTCCTCCATCACTTCAGCGCTGGCCGCGTGAGATATGCCCGTCCATCGGGTACATATCGCCAGCGACAAAAAGGCCGTCAGAGCAAAGACGTCCTGCCCTCTTTCTTTCGAAGTCCGTGACACGCGCATGCTTCGTCCCACCCGGCCTGTTTTAACAGGCGCGGGCGAGGCGCGTTTGTCCTTGCCCGAAATGAAAGCACGTTACGTGACCAAGACGACCAACAAGACCTTTGCCGATCTCGGCCTGAGTTCGACCCTGCTGCTGACGCTGGAGCGCGAAGGCTATACCAACCCCACACCGATCCAGGCCCAGGCCATACCCATCCTGCTGAACGGCAACGACCTGCTGGGCATCGCCCAGACCGGCACCGGCAAGACGGCCGCCTTCGCCCTGCCGATCGTGCAGGGCCTGATGCGCAACCGCATCATCCCGGCGCCGAAGTCGGTCCGCACCCTGATTCTGTCGCCGACGCGCGAACTGGCGTCGCAGATCGCCCAGAGCTTCGAAACCTATTCCAAGGGCCTGGGCCTGCACATCGCCACCATCTATGGCGGCGTCAAGTACGGCCCGCAGTACAAGGCCCTGGCGCGCGGCGTCGACGTCCTGGTCGCCACGCCGGGCCGCCTGATCGACCATATCGAACAGAAGACGGTCGACCTGCGCGGCGTCGAATTCTTCGTCCTCGACGAAGCCGACCAGATGCTGGACCTGGGCTTCGTCAAGCCGATCCGGCAGGTCGCCGCCAAGCTGCCGCACAAGCGCCAGAATCTGTTCTTCTCGGCCACCATGCCGAAGGAAATCGGCGCCCTGGCCTCGGAACTGCTGACTGAGCCCAAGCGCGTCGAAATCACGCCGGAAGCCACCACGGCCGAACGCGTCGAACAAAGCGTCATCTTCATCGAGTCGCTGCGTAAGCGCGCCTTGCTGACCGAAATGTACGCGGAAGATTCGCTGGCCCGCACGCTCGTCTTCACGCGCACCAAGCGCGCCGCTGACAAGGTCGCCGCCTATCTGCAGGCCGGCGGCATCGAATCGGCCGCCATCCACGGCGACAAGAACCAGAGCCAGCGCGAACGCGCGCTGCAGGCCTTCAAGGCCGGCAAGCTGCGCGCGCTGGTCGCCACCGATATCGCCGCGCGCGGCATCGACGTCGATAATGTCAGCCACGTCATCAACTATGAGCTGCCGAACGTACCGGAAGCCTATGTTCACCGCATCGGCCGCACCGCGCGCGCCGGCCGCGCCGGTATTTCGGTTACGCTGTGCGCCGACGATGAACGCAAGTTCCTCAAGGACATCGAGCGCATTACGCGCCAGCGCATCCCGTCCTTCGACCGCCGCAAGGACCAGGCGCTGAAGCTGCTCGACGAAGCCATGCTGGCTTCGGGCGTTGCCGACAAGCCGGCCACGCCCGACCGTCTGCCGGAGCACCGCAAGAAGGGCGATCCGAAGCCGGGCAAGGGTTGGCGCGCCGGCGAGGGCGAAGCCCGCCACAGCGATCCGGACGCCGAATTTGTCCATAAGCGTCAACGCAACCGTCCGGGCCAGAAGGACCGTGCGAAAGCCCGTGCCGAAGGTGGGCGTCCCGGCGGTAAGCCGTTCGGCGATCGCGCTGCCCCGGCGCCCCGTCCAGACCGCTACGATCCGATGGCGGCCGAGCGCGGCCCCATGGCATCGACCAAGCCGTTCAAGGCCGCCAAGCCGGCGCGCGATGAGCGTTTCTTTGACGACCGTCCCCGTGAAGATCGTCCTCGTAATGACAGGAAGAGCGATCAGCCGCGCGGTGAGCGGCGTGGCGATCGTCCGTATGGCGACCGTCCGCACGGCGATGCCCGCCCAGGCGCCCGCAAGGGCCCAGGGGGCTTCGGTGGCAAGGGTGGCAAGCCCGCCTTCTTCAAGGGACCGAAGTCCGGCGGCAAGCCTTTCAAAGGTGAGCGTCCGGCGGAAGGCGAAATCAACCGCTCCGAAGGCGCACAATTCAAGCGCCGCAAGCAGTCGTAAGATGATTGGACCTCTCCAGCCTGGCTGGGGAGGTTTTTTCTTACCTGACCTTGTCCGCACATACGCCGGAAGGGGGAATTTCACGGTTGTGTGATCCTGTCCTTTCCAGTTACAGTGCAGGCCTTATCAGGGGCCAGGCCTTCATGCGTCACATCACCTTGCGCACTTCCGCGATTGTCCGGCGACTGACGGCCGCCGCCGCGGCCGTCCTGATGCTGGGCGCCGGTGCGGCGGGCCTGACCGCCTGCCAGCCCAAGCCGTCGGGTCGGGCGACGCCGGAGGCCATGGTCGCGCGTACAGTCGATGATCATTCCTACGCGCGGCCCCAGGAAGCGCGTGTGCGCCACGTCGATCTCGATCTGACCGCCGACTTCAACAAGAAGGTGCTGCGCGGCACGGCAAGCCTGCAACTCGAGACCGAGGCCAATGCCAAGCGCGTCGTCCTCGATACGCGCGCGCTCGATATCGAAAAGGTGACCGACGGCTCCGGCGCACCGCTGAAATATACCCTTGGCAAGAACGACCCCATGATGGGCGCACCCTTGACCGTCGAACTGCCGCAGGGTGCGCAGAAGGTCGTCGTCCACTACCAGACGACGCCTGAAGGCACCGCCCTGCAATGGCTCAGCCCCGCCCAGACGGCGGGAAAGCAGAAGCCCTTCCTGTTCAGCCAGGGCCAGGAAATCCACACGCGCACCTGGGTGCCGACCCAGGACAGCCCGGCGATCCGCCAGACTTATAAGGCGCGTATCGTCGTGCCGTCCGACCTGACCGTCGTCATGGCCGCGAAACAGCTGACCCCCAAGGGCGAGGCCGTGCCGGGGCAACCGCGCCAGCGCGCCTTCCGCTTCGAGCTCGACAAACCCGTGGCGCCCTATCTGATCGCGCTGGCTGTCGGCGATATCGGTTTCAAGGCGGTCGGCGACCGTACCGGCGTGTTCGCCGAGAAGGTGACGCTCGACAAGGCCGCCGCTGAACTGAGCGACATGGAAGCCATGCTCGACGCGGCGGAAAAGATCTATGGCGACTACCGCTGGGACCGCTATGATGTCCTGATCCTGCCGCCGTCCTTCCCCTATGGCGGCATGGAAAACCCGATGGTGACCTTCGCCACGCCGACCATTCTGGCCGGCGACAAGTCGCTGGTGTCGCTTATCGCGCATGAGCTGGCCCATTCGTGGTCGGGCAATCTGGTCACCAACGCCACCTGGGAAGACTTCTGGCTGAACGAAGGTTTCACCACCTATTTCGAAAACCGGATCATGGAGCAGGTCTATGGGCCCGAGCGCGCGCGCATGCTCCAGGTCCTAGGTTATCACGATCTTCAGGAGACGCTGGACGACCTGAGCGCGGCCGGCACACCCGACTTCACGCGCCTGCATCCCGACCTCAAGGGCGTCAGCCCCGACGCCTATTTTTCGGATGTCCCGTACGAAAAAGGCGCGGCCTTCCTGCGCATGCTGGAAGCCCGTTTCGGCCGCAAGAAGTTCGATGCCTACGTCAAGGGCTACTTCGAGCGCTACAAGTTCAAGAGCATGACCACGGAAGCCTTCCTGGTCGACCTCCGGACCAATCTGCTCAACAACAATGCCGACCTGGAAAAGCAGCTCCAGATCCATCAGTGGCTGTATGAGCGCGGCCTGCCGTCCAACGCCATCGTGCCGACGTCGCCGGCGCTGGATCAGGTGATGGCGCAGATCCAGTCTTTTGCCGGCGGCGCAGACGTCAAGACGCTGGACGTCAGCGGCTACAGTACGCAGCACTGGCAGTATTTCCTGACCCAGATGCCGGACACCATTACCCTGGAACAGATGGCGGCCCTGGACGGGCAGTTCAAATTCACCGAGAGCCAGAACGCGGAAATTCGCGCCGCGTGGCTGACGCTTGCCATCAAGAAGCACTATCTGCCGGCCATGACCGCGGTGCGTGACTTCCTGCTGGCCCAGGGGCGGGCCAAGTTCTGCAGACCCCTTTATACCGAGCTGATGAAGCAGCCGGGATGGGGTGTGGACATGGCGCGCCGGATCTATGCCGAAGCGCGTCCGGGCTATCACGACGTGACTCGCGCAGTCGTCGACAAGATTGTTAAATAGGAATCTATACAAGCGAAACTGGTATAGTCGCCGTTGCGGAAGCGATTTCAGGCGTCGTTTTCAATAAAAATGCACCTTTAGCGCGTAGTCTTACTCAATTGTTAAGACTTCCGGCGTAGGCTTTCCTATAAAGGTCGGGGAGGCTGCGCTGTGCAAGGTTCCGAGTTTCATGTGCTGATCGTCGATGATCATGAGATCAACCGGCGTATCGTTTCGTTGTTCCTGAAGCCGACGGGCTGGTTATGGACCATGGCGTGCAACGGCGAGGAAGCCGTTGCCTACTGTCACGCCCGCCGTTTTGACGTCATCCTGATGGACATGCTGATGCCGGGCCTCGACGGGTTGGCGGCGACCTGCCGCATCCGCGCCAATGGCCAGAACCGCGCCACGCCGGTGATCGCGCTGACGGCCAATGCCATGGAAGGGCACAAGGCCCGGTGGGCCGAGATCGGCGTCCATGATTTTATGACCAAGCCGGTGGACGCTGACGCGCTGCTCGCGGCCATAGCGTCCAAACTGCCTCAGCCGACTAAGAAGCTCAGCGCCTGAGTTTGTTGCTTAGAGCGACATGCCAAAAAGTGTGCAGCGGTTTTTTGGCTAAATATCGCGATAAGATAAAAATCTAGAGCATGATGGCGGTTCGACTTAAACGCACCATGCTCTAGCGCTTGACGTCGAAGCTGCCGCCGGCGAGGAAATCCGCCAGTTCGCCGTGTGTCGCCAGGCTGATATCGCCGGGCTGGGCGTGTTTCAGGCAGCCGCAGGCAATGCCGTAGTTCAGCGCCTGCTGGTCGCTGTCACCGTTCAGGATGCCGTGGAAGACACCGGCGGCAAAGGCATCGCCGCCACCGATGCGATCGACAATGCCGACAATGTCGTAGGTCTCGGTTTCCAGGGACGTGCCGCGCGTAAACATCTGGCCGGCCAGGCGGTTGTGGTCGGCGGTGACCTGGGTACGGCGGGTTGAAACCATGCGCTGCAGGTTTGGGAACTGGCTGAAGGCGTGATCGGCGGCGGCGCGTTCACGTGCCGTGGTGCCGTCTTCGCCTGGGAACTTCATGCCGAAGACCAGTTCGATGTCGCGATAGCCGCCGAACATCATGTCGGCCTCGGCCATCAGGCTGCGGATCAGGGTTGGCGCGTCGCCGCCCCAGGCCTGCCACAGGGTCGGGCGGTAGTTGCAGTCGAACGAGACCTTGACGCCCAGCTTGCGCGCCGTCTGCATGGCCTTGAGCGCCGCCGCGACGCTGTTGGCGCCCAGGGCCGCCGTCACGCCTGACACATGCAGCCACGCAGCGCCCTTCAGCAGGCGCGTCCAGTTGAGCTTCGAAAAGCGGGCGGTGGCGAAGGCGGAACCTGCGCGGTCATAGACGATGTCCGACCGGCGGTGGATAGCGCCCGGTGTCAGGAAGTAGAGGCCCATGCGGCCGGGCGCCGTGTAGACACCCGAGGTGTCGACGCCCCAGCGCCGCAGTTCGTTGACGGCGCCGGCGCCCAGCGCATTGTCAGGCACCACGCTGACCATGGAGGCCTGGTGGCCCAGCCGGCGGACGCCGACGGCGACATTGGCCTCGGCGCCGGCGATATGCAGTTGCAGTTGCGGCAGCTCTTCCAGCAGGCGGCCGCTCATCGTGTTGAGCCGGATCAGCAGTTCGCCGAAACAGACGAGCGGAGCATTCGAGGCGGCGGGGGACGGCGTAGGCATGGGGCGGCGAATCTTCTGTGGCATGGATGGCGGGACCGGCAATGTTGTAAAGGCTGAGCGGCACAGGGTCGAGACCTGAATGCGCAAACCGTGCGGGCAAAATGGGGCCTGACAAAAAAAGGGCGCCGGATGAACCGGCGCCCAAGTGGCGGCTTATTGGGAGAATGCGCTCGCAGCCGCATGAAGGAAGAAGCGCCCGCCTGAAACAGGCGCTTCCGATAGGGTCAGTACTTCCAGCGGAAGCCGGCATAGTACTGGCGGCCCGACTTGCTGTAATCGTACAGCAGGTCCTGGGCGGTGTTGCCCTGAGCCGTGTTGTAGGAAATGAAGCGGTCGTCAGCCTCGTCCGTCAGGTTGATGCCTTCCAGGATAAGGGTCAGGTTCTTGCTGATCTTCCACGTCATCTGGGCGTCGATATTGAACGTCTCGTTCTTGCCCCAGAAGTCGGCCGAAGAGCCCGGGCTCAACTGCGACAGGTAGCCGTCGCGGTAAGCAAAGGCGACACGGCCGGCGAGAACGTCGCCTTCATAGTATGCCGTGATGTTCCAGGCTTCCGGCGACAGTCCCAGCAGGTTGGCCGTCGTCGTCGTCGTGGCGCCTGGGGTCGTGTAATACTGGATCTGCGACTCGACGTGGGTGTAGTTGATGATGCCGCCTGTCTTCGACAGGAAGCCCGGCAGGAAGGTGAAAGGCTTCTGCAGCGAGATTTCGTAGCCCTTGAGGTCGCCGCCCGGCGTGTTGATCGGGGTGGTGACGTTATAGACTTCGTCGCTCGTTTCGCCGAGGTCGAGATAGTTATAGCCCAGCTCGCTCAGCTTGGCCTGAACAGTACGCGACTGGATGTAGGACTTGATGTCCTTTTGGAACAGGGCCACCGTGAACAGGGTGTCGCGGTCCGGATACCATTCGAAGCTAAGATCCATCGTATTGGCGCGTACCGGATCAAGCGCCGGGTTGCCGGAGGTGATCGTGTTCGCACCCGTGCTGATGGCGCCGCCGCCCGGTGTCAGGCTGAGCAGGGTCGGGCGCGCCATGGTCTTGGCCGTGGCGAAGCGGACATAGACGTTTTCCATCGGTTCGATCATGAAGTTGAACGATGGCAGCGAGTCCTTGTAGCTGCGCTGGACCGTGGTCAGCTTCGAGCCCGATGGATTGACGCTGGTCGCGACGCCGACATAACCGGAAACTTCGATATCGGTCGTGACTTCGCGAAGACCGATATTGCCGCGGTAAGGCATGTTGCCCAGGTCGCCGCGGAAGTCCGCCTGCACGAACCAGCCCGTATCGCGCTCGTTGGCGATACGGTTGTTCGTCCGCGAGCTTGCGTTTGTCTTATTGACCGTAAAGGTGCCCCATGAATTGGTGCAGCGGCAGTCATAGTTAAATGTATCGCGGATCAGGTCCAGGTTCGGGATCAGGTAGGTGTTGCCGCCGACCGAGACCGTTTGCGAGTACTTGGTAACGTTGTTGTTGATTTCAGCAACGATCGCGCCGCCAGCGTTTTCGTCGCGCGCCGCATTGGCCGTCGTGCCTGTCACGCGACCGTATTCTTCCGAGTAGAAGTCGTATTCCTTGACCGAATACCCGCCCTTCAGCGTGATACTGTCGTTCAGGTCGAACTTGACGTCGAACTTGGTGGTCTTGAATTCGTTTTCGACCAGTTGCGGACGAATGCGGATGAGCGACGCGTCGCCCTGGGCGGTCGAGCTGGAATACGTCCAGTAGCAGGCCTGGTCCGGTGAACAGTTCGTGGAAGACTTACCGTAGTTGAAAACCGGTGCCGTCGGATCCGTATAGTCGTACGAATAGCCGTCGACATTGTAGGATTCAAATGTGAAGGTCGTCTGTTCCGGCGTTTCCTGCGACGACTTCGAGCTGCCCACGAAGAACTTGGTGCTCAGACGGTCGCCCCAGTTCTGATCCCAGGTCAGGTTCAGCTGATTGAAGGTGGTCGTCAGTTCGTCGAAGCGATGTTCCGAACGGATATCGACGTCGTTGAACGAGGCCTTGGTGATCGTGCCTTCATCATCGATCGTATAGTTATAGATGTCGGACTGCGGCAGGCCCTGGCCCGTGCGGCTGAAGGAAATGGCTTCGATTTCCCATTCGTCGCGGTTGGCTTCGAAGGTCGCGTGCATCGCGTCGATCGAGATCAGGGTGCCTTCGAACGGACGCATCTGGAAGGCGCCGGTGACGCCCAGGCGGTTTTGCTCGGTTTCGAAGTGGTTGTAGCGCGGAATGCGCGGGTGCAGGCCGTTGACGACCTTCTGCGCTTCGGCGTCCGCGATGGGGCCGGTAGCCGGAATGTTGATAAAGCTGGTGCCGCCGTTGGTGCTGTAGGACTGGAAGCGGCCGGCTGTGCCGGCGGCGGACGAGTTTTCCCAGCGCGTGCTGTTGGTGGAGTCTTCGACGACATTGCGCGAACCCCAGGCGACCGAAAGCAGGGCGCCCAGCTTGCCGTCCGCCCAACGGTTGGAGATCATGAAGGTCCCGCGCTTGGCGACGTCTTCGCTCAGGTCGTTGTAGCCGAGCTGGCCGCCGGCGGCCATGGTGAAGCCCTTGTAGTCGAAGGGACGGGCGGTCTGCAGGTCGACGGTGGCGCCCAAGCTGCCTTCCTCGATTTCAGCCGACAACGACTTGCGCACGGTGATCGAGTTGAACAGGTCGGCGGCAAAGACGTTGAAGTCGAAGCCGCGGGTACGGTTGGTGCCGCCCGACGAGTCCTTGGCGCCGGTGGTCGCCAGGGCTTCCATGCCGTTCAGGCGCGTACGCGAGAATTCCGCGTTCAGGCCGCGGACGGTAATCTGCTTGCCTTCACCGCCGTCGCGGTCGATCGACACGCCCGGGATGCGCTGCATCGATTCGGCAAGGTTCAGATCCGGAAACTGGCCGATGTCTTCCGCCTTGATGACATCGACCATGTCTGTCGATTTCTTCTTCTCGCTAATGGCCGTCTGCAGCGAGTTGCGGAAGCCGGTGACGATGACGATATCGCCTTCGTCAGCAGCCGGAGCCGGAGCGGCATCCTGAGCATGGGCGCCGACGGCCGTGGCCATCAGGACCCCAAGCGAAACACCCAGCAGGGCGGCCTTATTGCGGCTGATTTTAGACGCAGCTGTGGCGCCGTTAGACTTGGACTTCATAAGGTTACTCCCCGTTTTGCCAACTTGCGCGGTCTGTTATGATCTGGCGACCGACAAGAATGATCGTATAGACAGTTGATTAACACAGCTTTACTGTGTGAATGTCTGCCTGACACCGGTGTCATGAGTGGTTGTTGCCTACCCGACACCAATACGCTGATTATTCACAGTTCTGAAGCAGAGACAAGCCGGAAAAGACACCGGTAGCATCATGCGGGTGAAGAAGTTTTGCACCTGCGTTATTTTTGCCATAGGTGCCCGTCTGGCATAGAAACCCGTTAAGGCTCATTTAATTATTGGGAAAGCTCGCGGCTGTTCTGGCTGGCGGCTTCGGTCTTCAGCTCAAGGACGATATCGGCGCGGCCTTCGGTGCTGAAGATGACGCGCGAAGTCTGGCCCGCGGCAATGTCGTGGATGCCGGTGGTGGCGCCGGACGAGATCAGTTGGCCCTTGGTCAGCGGACGGCCGCGTCCTGCCAGATGACCGGCCAGCCAGGCAATGGCCTTGAGCGGACCGCCCGGCATGGTGAACAGGCCGCCTTCGCCGACGACCTGGCCGTCGATTTCGGTGCGCGCCTTGTAGGCCTTGACGGCGTCGGGGCTGAGAGTAGCGACGGTGGAGTCGCTGTCGAACTCCGCCAGGCGTTCCGAGAGGATCAGGCCGAAATTATTGCCGAAGTCCGAAGCGACGACCGTCGGACCCAGCTTGTTGATGGTGGCCAGCGGCGAGCCCGCCATTTCAATACCGGCAAACAGGCCGTCGATCAGGCGCAGCGCTTCTTCTTCGCTGTATTCCGTCTTGGCGGGATCGGTATCGTGCGCGATGCGGAAGACGTATTCAGCCTCAACCGCCGCGAAGCCGCCGGTGAAGACGGGCAGGGTAACCGCGGCGCCGTCATAGTCTTTGAAGGTCGGGGCGAAGATTGGGCCGGCCAGGCGCTCGGTGCCGTGTTCGGCCTGTTTTTCCGGCGCCAGGCGTCCGATCTTCCAGCCGATTACAGGGCGGTCCCACAGCTTGATGGCGCGTTCCTGGATGGCGTAGGAGTCTTCGAGCTTCGACGGGATGTCGCCGGGATAGCCTTCGAGCGCCGTGGCGGAGCGGCGGGCGGTCACGAAACGGTTGGCGATATCGTCGAAGGTCATGGCAGGTCTCCTCAGTTGGGCGCTAACTAGCGGAAACCGGTGTCATCGGCAACCCTTTTTGCCACCACGCAGCTTTGAAGGTCGGCGGGATTATGGCGTCATCAGACGCAGCATGGGCGCCGTCTCATAGCGGAAGCCGCGTCCCGACAGGATGATCGGATCTTTTGCCTGCAGCGCCTGAAGTTCGGTATCAGCCAGGCCGCGCACCACGCCCAGGCCATAGGCGCCGCTGCCGTCGGCCACGGGACCCAGCGCAAGGACCGCGCCTTGCTTGACCCAGGGTTGCCAATGAACGACGTGGGCCTGCATGTCGGCCATTTCTTCCGGCGTGGCGTCGAACGGGAAGGTCGCCCGCGGCGGGATCAGTTTCATGACAAAGGCGGGGGCTGTGCCCTGCTCAGGCGCGAAATAGCCTTCCAGCCAGGTGAGAACCCGCTCCCATCCCGAGGCATGGCTGCCGCACGACTGGGCGTGCTCGCCAAAGCCGGAGTGGCGCAATGTGACACGCGTTCCGCCTTCGATCGGCGTCAGGTTGTAGCTGACGTGGCTTTCAAAGCTTTCCCAGCTCGGGCGCCACGTCATCTCCAGGCGATGAGGCGCTTCGACGCGCGTATAGGTGCCGCCGACGTCGAAGCCCGTGCCGTCGGCGCCCACGCCCGAGCTCTTCCAGACGCCGCCTTCGCGCAGGTCCGATGTCATGGCGGTGGTGCGGTAAAGATCATCGGCGCCCCACCATTTCGGCAGTTGGTCCGGGTCGGTGAGGGCGGCGAAGACGCGTTCGATCGGCGCGTTGATATCCACCGTGGCCAGTACGAGGCCGGCGTTGATATCGGCAATGGCGCGAGCGTCAGGCATCGGGAGTCTCCACAAAGGCTTTGAGTGCGTTGAGATGGCCGGCCCAGAACCGGCGATAGGTCAGGATCCAGTGATCAACCGGTTCGAGCTTGGCGGGCTTGAGGCGATAAAGCCGTTCGCGGCCGTGGCGCGTTTCCTCGACGACACCCGCCTCGCGCAGGATGCGCAGATGCTTGGAGATGGCCGGGCGCGACACGGGAAAGGCTTCGGCGACGGCATTGACAGGTTGGGGGCCGTTGCGCAGGGCATCTAGAATGGCGCGACGCGTCGGATCGGCGATGGCGCGGAAGATGTCGTCCGCGCCGCCCTCTTCATTCTCTGCCGTCCGGATTTTCCGTGCTGCGGTCATATTGCCTCAATAGGTAACCATTTGGTTACGTATAGGGTAAAAAATAACGGCGTCAAGCGCCGGTCTGAAAAATACGGGATAGAGGAAAAAATGAGAGGGCCGGCTGCCGTTTGGCGGGAGAAAGATCGTTTCACCGGCAGCCTTGTCTGGCCCTCGTCAACCTGGTCATGATCCGGCGGGTGTGAGGTGCCCGCCGGGTGTCCCAGGATTTGCATTGGTATCTGCTTGCTGGCTTAGCGCGCCAGCCAGCCGCCATCGACCGGGATGACCGCGCCGTTGACGTAGTCCGAAGCCGCCGCGGCCAGGAAGACCGCCGTGCCGCCCAGATCGGCCGGCAGGCCCCAGCGGTTGGCCGGGATGCGGTCGAGGATGGCCTTTTCGCGGACCTCATCGGCGCGAATCTGCGCCGTGTTGTCGGTGGCCATGTAGCCTGGC
The DNA here is from genome assembly GCF_017875235.1 of Asticcacaulis solisilvae. GTDB lineage: Bacteria > Pseudomonadota > Alphaproteobacteria > Caulobacterales > Caulobacteraceae > Asticcacaulis > Asticcacaulis solisilvae_A. The sequence goes on from NZ_JAGGMI010000007.1 coordinate 251,555, forward strand.
GCGATGGCGTTGATATTGATGCCCTTCGCGGCCCATTCGTTGGCCAGCAGGCGGGTGATGCCGGCAATGCCCGACTTCGACGCCGTGTAGCTGGGGACGCGGATGCCGCCCTGGAAGGAAAGCATCGAGGCGATGTTGATGATCTTGCCGCGTCCTTTAGCGATCATGTGCTTGCCGGCGGCCTGGGCCATGAAGAAAGCGCCCTTGATGTTGACGTTCATCACATCGTCCCAGTCCTTTTCAGAGAACTCGACGGCGTCGGCGCGGCGGATCAGCCCGGCATTGTTGACCAAGATGTCAAGCCCGCCCAGGCCTTCTACGGTTTCCTTGACGATGCGTTCGACCGGCTCGATGCTGATCAGGTTGGCGTCGATGTTGAGAAACCTGCGGTCGAGGGCCTTGACCTTTTCGCCGGTTTCATCGGCCGGCACGATGCCGGCGGCGGCGATATCAGCGCCGGCTTCGGCCAGGGCCAGGGCGATGCCCTGACCGAGGCCGGTATTGGCGCCGGTGACCAGGGCAACCTTGCCCGTCAGATCGAATGCTTGAAGTCCCATTATTGTGTTTCCTGGTTCGGGGCTTGTGGAGTTATGCCAGCTGGCAGATGTCGAGGACCTTCATGTCGGTATAGTCGAGGTTTTCCCCGCCCATGGCCCAGATGAAGGCGTAGTTGGCCGTGCCGCAGCCCATGTGGATCGACCACGGCGGCGAAACGACGGCTTCGTTGTTCTGGATGACGATGTGGCGCGCCTTGTCGGGCTCGCCCATGAAATGGAACACGCGGTCGTTTTCGCCGAGGTTGAAGTAGAAATAGACTTCCGAGCGGCGGTCGTGCAGGTGCGGCGGCATGGTGTTCCACACGCTGCCCGGCGACAGGATGGTCAGGCCCAGCAGCAGCTGACACGACTTGGCGGTCGTCGGCACGATGTACTGATAGATGACGCGTTCGTTCGACTGCTCCAGCGAGCCGCGCGCCAGCGGCACGGCCTGGTCGATCGAGATCTTGACCGTCTCATAACGCTGGTGCGCCGGGGTCGATGTCAGGTAATAGAGGGCCGGGTTGGCGGCGTCGTCCGACGAGAACAGGACTTCCTTGGTGCCCATCGGGATGTACAGGCCATCTTTCTGCGCCAGGTCGTAGACCGTGCCGTCGACACTGACCTTGCCCGAACCGCCGCCGACATTGATGACGCCCAGTTCGCGGCGCTCAAGGAAGGGATGACCGGCGGCCGAAGCGGGCTCAGTCTGGTCCGGCAGCTTCAACTGGCCGTTGACGGGGGCTGCGCCGCCGACGACGAAGCGTTCGAAATGGGTGTAGTTGAGGACCACCGCGCCGGGCGCGAACAGGCCGCCCATCAGGTATTTTTCGCGCAGATCCTGCGTGTCCGCGCCGTCCATCATGTCAGGATGGGTGGCGTGGTAGATCTTCTGGTACAGCGAATTCTGGCACATGGCGCGGTGGGCTCCGATAGTTTTAATGATCAGAATTGATCAATAGGTGTCATTTTCAATCCCTTACAGCTTGTAGGCCGCTTTGGGAAGGTTGTAGGTGAGGTCTTTGATGACGTCGGCGGCGTCTTCCATCGCGATGCGATGCTCCGACACCAGCCGGGCCAGGAAGTGGGCGTCCATGCGACGGGCGACGTCGTGGCGCGCCGGGATGGACAGGAAGGCGCGGGTGTCGTCGTTGAACCCGACCGTGTTGTAGAAGCCACCGGTTTCCGTGACCTGCTCGCGGAAGCGCATCATGCCTTCCGGGCTGTCGTGGAACCACCAGGACGGGCCCAGCTTCAGGACCGGATAGTGGCCGGCCAGCGGCGCCAGTTCGCGCGCATAGTTGGTCTCGTCCAGGGTGAACAGGATGACCGTCAGGTTCTTTTCGTTGCCATAGGCGTCGAGCAGCGGCTTCAGTGCATGGACGTAGTTGGTCGGCAAGGGGATATCGCAGCCCTTGTCGCGGCCGAAGGTCTCGAAGACCTTTTGATTGTGGTTGCGGAACGATCCCGGGTGGATCTGCATGGTCATGCCGTCATCCAGGCTCATGCGCGCCATTTCTGTCAGCATCTGGGCGCGGAACAGCTCGGCATCTTCGGCCGTGACCTGCGGGCTCAGGACGCGCTTGAACAGGGCCTCGGCGTCTGCGGCGGACAGGTTGGCCGTCTGGGCGGTCGGGTGGCCGTGGTCGCTGGACGTTGCGCCCATGGTCATGAAAAAGTCGCGGCGGACGCGGTGGGCCTTCAGGTAGCCCTGCCAGTTATAGACGTCCTCGCCCGACAGGTCGGCAAAGACCTTCAGCTTGTCGTGGAACTCTTCGTGTTCAGGATCGATGACCGGGTCTGGACGGTAGGCGGTGACGACGCGGCCCTTCCAGCCCGACGCCTTGATCGCCTGGTGATGCTCCAGCGAGTCGGTCGGGCTTTCGGTCGTGGCCAGCAACTCGATGTTGAAACGCTCGAACAGGGCGCGTGGGCGATAGGCTTCGGAGGCCAGAAGCTCGCCGATACGGTCGAAATACATGTCCGACGTATCGGCATCCAGGGCGACGTCGAAGCCCATGATCGTACCGAACACGTGGTTCATCCAGATCGAGGTCGGCGTGCCGCGGAACAGGTGCTGGTTCGCGGCAAAGATGCGCCAGGCTTCGCGCGGATCGGCCGAGGATGGGCCAGCCTTCGAGGCCACGCCGACGGATGACATGTCGATGCCCTGTGAGTAGAGCATGCGGAAGATGTAGTGGTCGGGGCTCAGGAAAAGAGCTGTGGCGTTCTCGAACGGCGCATTGCCGGCGAACCAGGACGGATCGGTGTGGCCATGCGGGCTGAGGATCGGGAAGTCCTTGACCAGCGCGTACAGCTCGCGGGCCAGCGTACGCTGCGTGGGATCGCTCGGCAGAAGGCGATCCTCATGAAGAAAGAGGGGCTTTGGCATTTTGGTCGTTTCGTTCTGGAATTGGCCGGGGACCCGCATATTGCCCGCAGATTGGTCCGGCCGCACTCCCTAATTATCCCGTTATCGCCATAGGTAACCGGTGTCATGGCTTTTGACAACAGATTTTTTGCGACAATTTCGCTAAAAATCGCGATTTAATTATTTTGGCCTTACCGCTTTGCTTGGCCGGACGAGCCGCGAACGATGAGCTTCGACTGGAAGACGATCGAGGTCTGCTCGGTCATCTCACCACTCATCAGGGTTTCGGTCGCCGTGCGCGCCATATCGCGGATCGGCAGGCGCACGGTCGTCAGCGGCGGATAGATGCGCGTGGCGACGTCGGCGTCATCGAAGCCGATGATGGTGACGTCTTCGGGAATCTTCAGTCCCAGTCCATAGGCGGCGTGATAGGCGCCGGCGGCCATCTGATCGTTGCAGGCGATGATGGCGGTCGGCGGATTGGCGGTCTTAAGCAGCCGGGTGGCGGCCGCGATGCCCGCATCGAAACTATAATCGCCGGGTTCGTCGAGGTCCGGAGCGATCTCGAGACCGTTGCGGCGCAGTCCTTCCTCGAAACCGGCGCGGCGTTCGTGCGCCGACGGGTAGGCCGGATTGCCGTTGATGAAGGCGATGCGCTTATGGCCCAGCGCCGCCAGGTGATCGCCGCCTTCGGCGCAGCCGGCACGGTCGTTCGATACGATCTGGGCGGTATGGATCGGTGGATCATTGCGGTCGCCGGATCGGGCCGTCACGCGGATGACCGGTGTGTCCAGCTCTTCCATCAGTTCCAGTAGCCTGCGGTCCTCGGCGATCGGCGGCAGCAGGATGACCCCGGCCAGGCGCTGCATCTCGATGAATTCGCGGATGTCTTCGATGAAGTTGTCGGCATGGCGGTCGCACGGGTGCACGACCAGGTCGAGCCCGGAGCCGCGAAGGCTGTCGAGGGCGCCCATCTGCATGTTGACGACATAGGTGGCGTTCGGGTTGTCGTAGATCAAACCGAACAGGAACGAGCGCCGAAAGGCCAGGCCGCGCGCCTGGGGGTCGGGCCGAAAGCCAATGCGGGCGATGATCTCATTGACCTGATCGCGTGTGTCCGGCCGCACCGACGGCGAATTGTTGATGACGCGCGACACCGTCTTCTTCGACACCCGGGCCAGGCTGGCGACATCGTTGATCGTCGCCTTCTTGCGGCGGCGGATAAAGTCCTCGATGGCGTCGCCGATATCGCGGCCGAATTCGCGGCTGGAGGCCAGGGGCTGGCTAAAAGGTTTCGGTGCGGGGGATCGGGCCATATGGGCTTTTTTATAGGTTATCGAATCAAGTTTACGGCACTTGCGCAGGTTTTGTGTCACAGGAAAGCGTTTTTGCCAAATCACCTAACCCAAAAGCACCTGCGTCAGAAAGTGACACCGGTTACCGTAACCTAAAAGGTCCTAAACCGCATCTTGTTTTCTTTGGTAATGACTTTTATCGGTAAAAGTTGAAAACAATGCGATTTGGTATTGCATGGCGGCAGAGGTCAGGCCAATAGCGTAGTTATTCACTCGCAGCCCTCAACGAAACCCAAGAGAGCCTCATGACGCGTCTTAATCTGGCAAACCTTGATCAGTTGTCACCGGCCGCCACCAGGCCTGCCTACGATCCGTCGACCCTGGATATCGGCGTCGTCCATTTCGGTCCGGGCGCCTTCCATCGCGCCCACCAGGCGGCCTATTTCGACGCGCTGGCGTCTGCGGACAAGCGCTGGGGAATCTGCGGCGTGTCGCTGCATTCGGCCGGCGTGCGCGATGCGCTGGCGCCGCAGGATGGGCTCTACACCTTGGCCATTCTCGATGCCGAGATCCGCTATCAGATCATCGGTTCGATGCGTGAAGTGCTGGTGGCGCACGACGATATCGAAGCGGTGTTCGAACGTCTGACACGCCCCTCGGTGGAACTGGTGACCTCAACCGTCACCGAAAAAGGCTATTGCCTGGCGCCTGACTGGACGCTCGACTTCGGCCATGCCGACATCGTTCATGACCTGGCGAACCCGCAAACACCGAAGTCGTTTATCGGCTATGTCACCGAAGGCTTAAGCCGCCGCAAGGCCGCAGGTTTGAAGCCTTTCGTGCTGATCCCGTGCGACAACCTGCCGAAGAATGGCCAGCGCCTGAAGGCCGCGGTCATCGCTTTTGCCGCGCGCGGCGATGCCGGTCTTGCGGCGTGGATCGAAGCCAATCTGCAATGCCCGTGCACCATGGTCGACTCGATCACGCCGGCGACCGACGACGCCCTGCGCACGCGCGTGGCCGAAGCCATCGGCCTTGAGGACGCCTGGCCGATCCAGCGCGAGGCCTTTACCCAGTGGGTGATCGAAGAGCACGTCCACGACGGCGGTCCGGACTGGGCCAGTGTTGGTGTTACGCTGACCGACAATGTGCCCGCTTATGAGCGCGCCAAGCTGCGCCTGTTGAACGGCCCGCACTCGACGCTTGCCTATGCCGGCCTGCACAAGGGCTATGAGAGCGTGTCCCAGGCGGTCGGCGACCCGGAACTGGAGCAACTGGTCCGCGACCTGATGCTGAAGGACGTCGTGCCGCTTTTGGAAGCGCCAAAGGGCATGGACTTGCCGGCCTATTGCGAAGCCATCCTTAAGCGCTTCCGCAATCCGGCGATCAAGCACCTGCTGTCACAGATTGCCTGGGATGGGTCGCAGAAGCTGCCGATCCGTATCCTGAGTTCGCTGAGTGAAGCACTGGAACGCGGCCAGGACATTTCGCGCTTTGGCGTGCCGCTGGCGGCGTGGATGCGCTTTGTCCGCACCAAGGCGGTGAAGGGCGAGGCGATCACCGATCCGCTGGCGACCGAGTTGCTGGCGCTGGGGGCTGAGCTGAAGGACGATGTGTCGGACGTGAAGGCGGTTCTTGCCTTGCGCTCGGTGTTTCCGGAAGCGCTGGCGGCGAACCCCAAGGTCGTGGCCGGGATTGAAAAGGCTTATAGCGAACTGCTGGTAAGCCGTTTAGCGTAACTCCCTCCTCCCTGTCGCGCAGCGATGGGGAGGTGGCATCGAGCGTAAGCGAAGATGACGGTGGGGGGTGACTCCGGCGGAATACCCCACCACCGCATCTCATTCGCTTCGCTCAATCGCGCGGTCCCCCTCCCCATCGCTACGCGACAGGGAGGAGAGTTCTTTACGTCCCCGCCTGGACAAACGGCACCTTGCCGAACAGCTTGCGCTCTTCACCGCGCGGATCAAACGCCAGTTCCGGCTTAAGGTTCCACACCATGGTCTCGCGCTTTTCCAGCGTATAGCCCTTCCATTCAGGGATCGCCGGCGTCTGTGGCGATCCCGTCCGCGCGAAGGCGATAAACGCATCCGAGATCAGTCCGGCCATTTGCCGGGCCTCGGCGCTGTCAGTCGTGATGGCGTCCGGCACGTGGGTGTTGCGGAAGACCAGCGGGATTTCGATGGTGTGCGGCGCGCCCAACCTGCCGCCGTCCTTCGGCGTCGCCCAATCGAACTGATAGGCGAAAGCCGGCGCCCCCTGACGCGCGCGTGCCTCAACCTCCTCAACCGCACCGCGCCAGGACCGGCCGGCTGTGGTGGCGGCAAAGAATACATCCGACGGTGTCATGCCGGGGTAAAGCTTACGGTAGGTGTCGATCACCAGATAAGGGTCGATATCTACGCGGTATTCTGGCGGCAGCATGGCCGGCAGGTCTTCCCAGGCCAGGGCGAAGTTCTTCGGGTTGCCCCCTAAGAAGGCGCGCGTCTCATCGTGCGTATTGCCGATGATCATCGGGATGTGACGCGATTGATCCGGCGCATCCGGCCAGAAGGGATGGCGGAACAGAATGGCCTCATCCAGCACCGGGCCCATATAGACGCCACCCTTGCCCAGTACCGGATCGGTGACCTTCAGCGCCGCGACCAGGTCTTCCATTGGCAGGGTCTGAACCTTGGCGAGGCCGTCAGCGTCCCCGTTGAGCCCAAGCGTCTTCAGGAACGCCGTGGCGCGCAAGGTGGCATTGCCGGGCCCTGAGGCCGTCACCTGCTGACCGCTCATGGTGGCGGCGCGGTGGAACAGCCCCTTGGCCAAGGGCGTGGCCATCATGGTGGCGATCTTGGCGCCGCCGCCAGATTGTCCGAAGACCATGACGCAGTTGGGATCGCCGCCGAAATTGCGGATATTGTCGCGCACCCATTCCAGCGCCAGGTGCAGGTCCAACTGCCCGCAGTTGCCGGAGTAGCGCAAGGGCCCCGGAGCGCCGGTCACCGCCCGCTCCATACGCGCCAGATAGAGATAGCCGAAGGCGTTCAGCCGGTGATTGACCGTGACAACGACGACATCGCCGGCTGTGGCCAGGTTGGTGCCGTCGTAAAGCGCGTCGCCGCCGGAACCATTACTGTAGGCGCCGCCGTGAATATAGAACATGACCGGCCGGGCCTTTTTTGTATTGGCTTCCGGCGTCCAGACATTGAGGAACAGGCAGTCTTCACTCTTACCCCACGGATCGGGTGTACTGCCCTGCGGCGAGGCCGGGCCGTAATGATCGGCCTTGTAAGGCGTTTTCCATGGCGCAGGTTTGACCGGCGGCTGAAAGCGCGCGCGGCTGGTATCGGCGCCGTAACGCAGGCCCAGAAACACCTGCACCCCGCCCTTGGTCTGGCCGATGACAGGTCCGGCGGTCGTCGCGACCGTTGGCGGTTTCGTTTTCGCCCATCCTGCTACCGGTGTCATGGTGGTGGCTGCGGTCAGGCCCAAAAGCGCGTCACGGCGGTTCATCGCATCACGTCCCTGTAATTTTCTGTTGTAAGCCCAGTCTGGCCGTGAACTCGGCGCAAGTAAAGCCTTGAAGTCCCGGCGATTGCGGCTAAATTTCAGGGATGAGTTCTACCGCGCCTCTCATCGATGCCTTTGGCCGCCGCATTTCCTATGTGCGGCTGTCGGTGACGGACCGCTGCGACCTGCGCTGCACCTACTGCATGAGCGAGCACCAGACCTTCCTGCCGCGCAAGGACCTGCTGACCTGGGAAGAGATGGAGCGCCTGAGCCGCTTCCTGATCGCGCGCGGCGTCGACAAGCTGCGTATTACCGGCGGTGAGCCCTTGGTGCGCAAGGGCGTGCTCGACTTCCTGCGCCGTATCGGCGAAGAGGTCCATGCCGGGCGCCTGAAGGAACTGACCCTGACGACCAACGGTACGCTGCTTAAAGGCGCGGTGCCGGCCCTGGTCGAGGCAGGCATCAAACGCATCAATGTGTCGTGCGATACGCTGAAACCCGACGCCTATCGCCGCATCACGCGCGGCGGTGATCTCGCTAGGGTGCTGGACGGCATCGAGGCGGCGCAAGAGGCAGGTATCCGCATCAAGCTGAATGTGGTTGCGCTGGCCCAGGACAATCGCGCCGAACTGCCCGACATTATCAGTTTCGCCCATGCGCGTGGCATCGACGTGTCGCTAATCGAGACCATGCCGATGGGCGAGGAGATCGATCGCGAAGCGCAATTCGTGTCGCTGGCCGATGTCTTGTCCGAACTGCAAAGCTTCTGGCGCGTGACGCCGGTCAATGACACCACGGCGGGTCCGGCGCGCTATTACCGGATTGATGAGACCGGTGGGCGGCTGGGCCTGATCACGCCGCTCAGCCACAATTTCTGCGACACCTGCAACCGCGTGCGCGTGACCTGTACCGGCCGGCTCTATATGTGCCTGGGTCAGGACGACCACGTCGACCTGCGTGCCGCCCTTCGTGAAGATGCGACCGATGCCGGGCTGGAAACGGCGCTTAGCCAAGCCCTGGTGCAAAAGCCGCGCAGGCATGATTTTGTCATTGCCTCATCGTCGCTTCTGGCCCAGGACACGCCCGGATATCGCCCGGCGCGCACCATGTCGCTGACCGGCGGTTAAAGCGATATGCCAAAAAGTGTGCAGCGGTTTTTGGCTAAATATCGCGCGCAAAATAGGGACGAAGATGAGCGAAATGACGGAAAACGATCTCAAATATCTGGGGGGCGGGCGCATCGACGCTGAACGGCCGTTTCGCTCGGTCAACATCGCCGTCCTGACTGTGTCCGATACGCGCACCGAGGAGACCGACACGTCGGGTGACGTGCTGGCGGCGCGGATCACCATGGCCGGCCATCACCTGGCGGCGCGCGCTATCGTTCGCGATGACATCGACGCGATCCGTACGCACGTCAAGAACTGGGTCAGTTCCGGCAATATCGACGCGATTGTCTCGACCGGCGGCACGGGCATTACCGGCCGCGACGTCACGCCTGAGGCTGTAGAGCCCTTGTTGCATAAGCGGATCGAAGGTTTTTCGACCATCTTCCACATGCTGAGCTATCAGACAGTTGGCCTGTCGACCCTGCAATCGCGGGCCTTGGCCGGCATCATTGATGGCGTCTTCATCTTCTGTCTGCCGGGGTCTAACGGCGCGGTTAAGGATGGCTGGGACAAGGTCATCCGCTGGCAACTCGACAGCCGCCATGGCCCCTGCAACATGGTCGAGCTGATGCCCCGGCTCAAAGAAAAGTAGATGCCGGCGCGCCGCAATGTGCCCATGACCGAAGCGGTCGGGATCGTTCGCTCGGGCGCCCTGACGCCGCAGCCCGAAACCGTGGCTTTGAACGCAGCCGTGGGGCGCGTGCTGGCGGCGGATGTCTTAGCGACGCGCGACCAGCCGCCGTTTCGCAGCAGCGCCATGGACGGCTATGCGGTGCGTAAGGCTGATCTGGGGCATGAAACCCTTGCGGTGATTGGCGAGAGCGCTGCCGGTGCGCGGTTTGAAGCTGCGGTTGGCGACGGGCTGGCCGTGCGCATCTTCACCGGGGCACCGGTGCCGGACGACTGCGATGCGGTTATCATTCAGGAAAATACGGAAAAGATCGAAGGTGGTATCCGCCTCCTGCCCGACGCTGTGACGGCGAAGAGCAACAACATCCGACCGAAAGGCGGAGACTTCCGCACATCTGATCCGCTTCTGGCGAACGGCGACCGACTCGATCCGTGGCGCCTGTCGCTGGCCGCTGCCGCCGGACGCGCTAATCTTGAGGTCGTGAAACGCCCGCGCATCGCCGTCTTGTGTACCGGCGATGAACTGATTCTGCCGGGACAGACGCCGGGCCCGGATCAGATTTTTGAATCCGGTTCGCTGGCCCTTATGGCCTTGATCGCGGAGTGGGGCGGGGAGGCTGCCTATCTCGGCGTCGAAGGCGATGGCCAAGCGGCGATTACAGAGGCGGTGCGCCACGCTGAAGCCGACCTGATCGTCACGGTCGGCGGCGCCAGTGTCGGCGACTATGACCTGGTCAAGCCGGCGCTTGGCGCGCTGGGGCTGACACTGGAATTTGAAACGCTCAATCTGCGCCCAGGTAAGCCGACCGCGTTCGGGCAACTGGCCGATGGGCGCAGGACGCTGAGCCTGCCTGGTAATCCCGCCTCGGCCTTTGTCGTTGCGCAACTGCTGCTGAAGCCTTGGATCGAAGCGTCGTTGGGCATGGCTGAGCAATCACCTTTCATCAAGGCTGCGCTGGCTGTGGGCGTCGGTCCGGCCGGGCCGCGCGAAACCTATATGCGCGCAAGGCTCGAGACATCCGAGGATGGCCGCCAGATGGTGACGCCCTTCCGCGATCAGGACTCCTCGCTGGTCAGCGTCTTTGCCCGCGCCAATGCGCTCTTGCGCCTGCCGGCCAATGCCCAAGCGCAGGCGGCTGGTGCGGTGGTGGACATAATCCCGCTCAACCGAGTGTGAAGCGTCGTCAGTATGGCCCCGCCCACCAATTGCTCCGCAATTGGTCCCCCCTCCCCATTTATGGGGAGGGGGGACCGCCGCTAGGCGGTGGGCGGGGCCATCCGATGGTTCATCGTGCGGGCAATATCAATCAGTACGCCGGCTTTTCCACGACGTCGCGGTGTTGCGGCGCCAGGGCGGCCAGAAGCTTGTTCTGCGCCGAGAATGGCACGCCGTTCTTGTCCATCGCCTTTTGCAGGTTTTCAACCAACGCGTTGAAATCGGCCTTCTGAATGCCGAGGTTCTTGTGCGCCGCCTTCATGTCCTTGCCTGTGTAGGTGCAGCCGCCGCCCAATACGACGCAGAACTGCTCGACCAGGCGCGCCTTGGTCTGTTCGCGCTTGGCGGGCTCAAAAAAGGTGTTGATGCGCGGGTCGGCGTCGACATTGACGAACATGTCGTCGACGATCTTCACAAGGCCTTCGCGGCCGCCGAATTCAGCGAACAGCTTGCCGTCCGTCGCGATCACGGGCGTGGTGGCGGCGCCGGGCTGGCCGGGTACGGGCGCCGCCGCCAGAAGCAGGGCAAGTGCGATAAAGGTCATGATCAGAATCCTACCTGAAGCGAGGCGTAAAGGCCGGTCTGGCGGCGGGTGACGACGTGGCCGAGGTCGGCGTAGGCGATTGTCAGCGAGATATTCTTGCTGGCCGCATAGGCGGCGAAGACGTCGAAGGCCGCGCCTTCCTTGGCGATGGCGAGGTTGTCCGGCTTGGTGCGGACCTCGGCGCCGATGGCCAGCTTGCGGTTGATCAGCCAGGCCGCCGAGCCTTCGAACTGGGTGTGGCGTTTATCGTCCATGCCGCCGAAGCCTAAGATACCATACTGGTTGGCGCGCGTGCTGCGTAAGGTGCCATTCAGCAGGATACCCCGTGCCAGATACAGCTTGGTGGCGCTGATGTAATAGTCGGTGTCCTTGCCGCGGCGCGCGCCCAGAGCCGTCACCAACGCGGCCTTGTCATTCTTTTTGAACTGCGCGCCGACGCTGACCTGGGGCCACCAGCGGTCCTGGTCGAGGACGGCGTCGCCCAGCACCTTGACCTTGATGCCCAATGTATCCTGATTGATCGTATAGTTCTGGCCGAGGCCGAGCGCCGTGCCGACGTCCTGGGTGTTGAACGCCTGGCGCGAATAAGACAGCTCGACGCGATCGTAGAGGCCGATCAGCACGCCGGTCGAACGGATATCGAAGTCCGTGGTGTTGACGTCGGTCGCATAGACATTGGCGCCGATCTGGCGCGCCGAGCCATAGCCGCCAATGACCGCCCACGGTGTAAGGCCGCCGCCGGCCGCGCCTTCGATCTGGCTGACACCGCCGGTCAGAAGCAGCTTACCGCTGCCGGTGAGGGACTGCGCATTCGCCGATCCGGCGGTCGCCAGCACAGCCATGGCAAGGAGGGCGGCGGAAAGACGGACAAACATGATGGCAATCCACAGGAGATGAACTGCAATCGGTTTACCTAACGGGCATTAAGGTTGAATTGATGTCGAAATAAAAAAGCAATCCCTTGCCCGGCCGGGATTTTCGTGATCACGATAAGAGGTTGGTATGCGTATCAGTCGTGACGCCGAAGAGGGCTGAGCCCTATGGTGTCTTAGCTTTTTTGTTACGCATACCGGTTTCGCCACATGATCCGGATGCGTCTCCACACCGGGAGTTGTCATGTCCGAAACCGTATCGAAGCCGTCCCAGCCCGCGCCTCCACTGATCGACCGCGTCAAGAACATCCTGCTGAAACCCTCTCCCACCTGGGATGTCATTGCCAACGAGCCGGCTGACATCAAATCGATCTATCTCGGCTACATCATTCCCCTGGCCGCCATCGGTCCGATCGCCAGTGCCATCGGCATGAGCGTATTCGGCGTCGGCATTCCCGGGTTGATCAGCTACAAGACGCCGCTGATGTGGGCGGCCACCGGCGCGGTCGTGCAATTCGTGCTGGCGCTGGTTATGGTCTTCGTCCTTGCCCTGGTCATCGACGCCCTGGCGCCGTCCTTCGGTGGCCAGAAAAATCAGTTGCGCGCCTTCAAGGTGGCGGCCTATTCGGGCACAGCCGGCTGGCTGGCGGGTATTTTTGCCATTCTGCCGCCACTGGCCATGCTGGGTATCCTCGGCCTTTATAGTCTCTATCTTCTCTATGTCGGGCTGCCTAAGCTGATGAATGTGCCACAGGAAAAGGCCGTCGGGTATACGGCGGTCACGGTCATCGTCATGATCGTCCTGGGCCTTGTCTTCAGCCTGCTGTCCGCGCCGATTTACAAGTTCGGTATGCCGGGCGGCTTCCTGAGTGGCGCCGCGACGGGCGCTACCGGCGCGGCTGTGGGAACGGTCGCCGTGCCGGGGGCTGGCTCGCTCGATCTCGCCAAGCTGGAGGCGGCTACCAAGCAGATGGAAGCCCAGGCCTCGGCCATGCAGGCCGGGCAGGCGACTGTGGCAACGGTTGACCCGGCGCAGCTTCTGGCCCTGATGCCGGAAACCTATCAGGGCGCCAGCCGATCCAACCCAACCACCAGTGCGGACCAGGCCGGCGGCATTGCGGTGGCAAACGCCGAGGCAACCTACGCCTTAGGGGCCGGAACCGTTCGGCTGAAGGTCAGCGACCTGGGCAGCATGAGCGGCCTGACAGCCATGGCTCAGGCGGTCAATGTCAACCGGACCGAGACGACGGCAACCGGATACAAGAAGATCGTTTCCAGCAACGGCCGCGTCGTAACGGAAGATTACGACAACAGCGCCAAAAGCGGCAGCTATTCCGTCCTGGTCGGGCCACGGATCAACATCGAAGCGCAAGGCGACAATGTCGACATGGCCACCCTTAAAGGACTGGTCGACGGCATGGACCTTGCGCGCGCCGAAGGCCTGGCGAAGTAGGTAATCGAGGCCGTTTAGATCGGTATGATTTTAAGTGGAAACGTCATACCGATCTAAGTTTTTGTTTTGTCGCGATATTTAAGGCGAAAACCGCCTACACTTTTCGCCATATCGCTCTAAAAGGCGGCCTCTTTCTTATGCGGCGGCCGGTGCCGGCGTGAACCGCTCCAGGATATGCCGCGTCATGCCCTTGGCCAGTTCCTCCTCGCCAAAGAAGACGGCGCCCAGCTTCTCGCTTCTGAGGAACTGGACTTCGCCTTCGCTGTGGGTGCGCAGGACGACCTCGATGTCGGGATTGACCCGGCGGGCGGTATCGACCATCTGGCGGACGTGCAGCAGGTCAGGCGTGGCGATGACCAGCATGGCCGCGTTCAGCACATGCGCCTGGGCCAGGACCACGGGTTCGGCGGCATTGCCGTAGACCGCGGCCTTGCCGTTATTGCGCAGGTCTTCAATGCGCTCGCGGTTCTGGTCAACGACAACATAGGCGATACCCTGAGTGTCAAGCGCCTCGGCGATGCGCTTGCCGACGCGCCCATAACCGACCAGGATGACCTGCCCTTTCAGATAACGGTCCTCGGTCGCCGTCGGCAGCTCGGCCAGGGGCTCGACGCGTTCCTCCATCCTCCGAACGGTTTTCGAGTGCTTGAGCGCCCAGGCGCCAATTGGCTTCATCGCGTTGAATATAAACGGGTTGGTGGCGATCGAGATCAGCGCGCCGGCCAGGATCAGGTTCATGCCTTCCTGCGGCAACAGGCCCAGGCTGACGCCAAGCCCGCCAAGAATGAACGAAAACTCGCCGATCTGCGCCAGGCTGGCGGCGACCATCAGGGCGGTATTGAGCGGATAGCGGAAGGCCAGGACGAGGGCGGCCGCGGCCAATCCCTTGCCGGCGATGATGATGGCGACGACCGCCAGCACCTCGATGGGCTTGTTCAGCAGGACCATCGGGTCGAACAGCATGCCGACCGAAACAAAGAACAGCACGGAAAAGGCGTCGCGGAGGGGGAGCGACTCTTCGGCGGCGCGGTGGCTGAACTTGGATTCGCGCATGACCATGCCGGCGAAGAAGGCGCCGAGGGCAAACGACACGCTGAACAGTTCCGATGCGCCCCAGGCGATGCTGATGGCGGCGGCGATGACCGACAGGGTGAAGAGTTCGCGCGATCCGGTCTTGGCGACCTGCCACAGGATCCAGGGCATGACCTTGCGCCCAACCAGCAGCATCAGGGCTATAAAGGCGCCGACACTCAGAAGCGTGGTGGCGATCGATATCCAGAGATTTTGCGGCGGCGCATGGGTGGCGGTTTGTGCCGCCCCGTCAGCATTGAGAATATGGGCCAGCGGCGGCAGCAGGACGAGTACCAAAACCGTGACCAGGTCTTCGACAACCAGCCAGCCGATGGCGATACGGCCATTCATGGTCTCGGTAGCGTCGGCGGCCTCGAGCGCCTTCAGCAGCACGACGGTGCTGGCGCACGACAAGCACAGGCCAAAGACCAGCGCCGGTCCGAACGCCCAGCCCCATAGCCCCATGGTCAGGGCGATGCCGAGCAGGGTCGCCAGTGACATCTGCACGATGGCGCCGGGCAGGGCGATCTTCCGCACCGACATCAGGTCGTCGAGCGAGAAGTGCAGGCCGACGCCGAACATCAGCAGCATGACGCCGATTTCTGACAGCTGGGCGGCGATATGGCCGTCAGCGACGAAGCCGGGCGTAAACGGGCCGACCAGAATGCCGGCCAGCAGGTAGCCGACCAGTGGCGGCAGCTTTACGCGCGCGGCCAGAAACCCCAGGACAAGCGCCAGGCCGAAGCCGGACGCAAGGGTGGTGATGAGTGAAATATTGTGGTGGTCCATGCCTCGCCTTTAGAGTTCGTGTGAAACAGAAAAGGCCCGCAAAACCGGCCGGACAAGACTCCTGGCCGGAGCTTCATAAGCTAAGATTGCGGATTGGTTGCACTTTCAGGGTTGAAGCGCGATGCGTCAACCCCGATCACGGCCTTGCTATCAAACGTGACCGAAGCGGTTACGGATGCGTGCCGTCCCAGGGCCGGAAGTGCTTGGACAGTTTCAGGCCCTGGCCCTGATAGTGCGAGCCGCTCTGGCCGTAGAGCTGGGCCGGGCGTTCGGTCAGAGGCTCATAGACCAGGCGTGCGACGGTCTGGCCGTCTTCCAGCAGGAAGGGCGTGTCGAAACAGCGGACTTCGAGCACGCCGCGCGAGCCCTTGGCGCCGGCCTCGTCCGTGCCGAAGCCAGGGTCGAAAAAGCCGGCATAGTGGACGCGGAATTCGCCAACACTGGGGTCGATCGGCAGCATTTCGGCCGCTTCCATGACAGGAATTTCGACGGCGCCTTTCGAAGCCAGGATGTAGAACTCGCCCGGATCCAGTAGAAGCTGGCCGTTGTTCTGGTACAGCGGCTCCCAGTACTTCCTGGGGTCGTGGCCGTCGATATTGTCGAGGTCGATGACGCCGGCGTGGCGGCGGGCACGATAGCCGACCAGGTCACCCGTCAGATCGACGCCGCAGTCGGCGGTATAGAGCTTGGGCGAATTGCCGCGTTTGATGCGCAACTGGTTCAGCCGGGTGCCGGTGCGCGCCAGGACCGAGAAGGTCTGGGGCGCGATTTCGACATAGATGGGGCCGGTATAGCCAGGCGCGACGTCGTCGAACAGGTCGCCATAGTCGGACAGCAGGCGTACGAAAACGTCTACACGGCCGGTCGACGATTTCGGATTGGCGCGGGCGGAGATGCCGGCGGGCAGATGCAGGCTTTCCTGAAGTTCGGCGATGTAGACGCAGCCGGATTCGAAGACGGCGCCCTTGGACAAATCCATCTCATGCATGACGACGTCGGGCAGGCGTTCGGACACCTTGCGGCCGCGTGGCAGGTAGGAGGCGCGCACGCGCCAAGCCCGGTCGCCGAGGCGCAGGTCGATGCTGGCCGGCTGGATCTGGTCGTGGTCGAGCGCGCTTTGGCTTTTGACGACGCCCTGCGCGACCAGTTCGGCCAGGCTTTGCATGGGCAGGATGCCGTGTTTCTGGTCGGCCGTAGCTGCGACGGGGTCCGCGATCAGGGTCGTGGCGGTCATGAAATGTGGCTTGTCTCTTAACTTGTGGGCGCACGCGTCCAACAAAAACTTTGTGCGTCGCGGCGAATTGATTAATATGCTGCGAGGGCGGTGGCCGGGCAATCTAGAGCGCTTTCCAAAAAGTGTGAAACGGTTTTTGGACAAAAAGGCGCGACAAATTAAGAGTCTCGTGTCCGGAAGGTGGCTCCACTTTTAGGGAAGGACGAGGCTTTAGAAGGAGAATTCCCCGATCGTGTATAGTCATACCAGTCACGGCATAACCATCAGCGTCGAGGTCGAATACCTGGCGCCCGGGCTGCACGACTACGGCCCGGATCAGTTCGCCTGGGCCTATCACATCACCATGCGTAATTCGTCCGATGAAGTGGTACAGCTGAAGACGCGTCACTGGACGATCACCGATGGATTTGGCCGCGCGCACAAGGTCAATGGCGAAGGCGTGGTCGGGCAGAAGCCGCGTCTGCAGCCGGGCCAGAAATATACCTATACGTCGGGTTGTCCGCTGCCGACGCCGTCGGGCTCGATGAGCGGCTACTATGTCTTTGTCCGCGAAGACGGTGCGCCGCTGAAAGTGATCATCCCGACCTTCTCACTGGACCTGCCGGATCCGGGCCGTGTCTTGAATTGACTTACGGGGCGTGGGGTCGGCTCCCCACAAAATCTTTTGATGGCCAAAAAAAGCCTGACCTTTTTGAGGCCAGGCTTTTCTTTGGGTTTTAAAGGCCTTGGGGTCGCAGGTCCCAACCCCGATAAGTTCAATTACAGGTAACGACGCAGGTTGCGCGACAGGTCCGCGCCGGTGTCGCGCTTCTTGGTCTTCTGCGATGGCTGATAGGCCACGCGGGCATGTTCGACGCAGTAGGGCGTGCCGTCATCCGAACGGCGGCCGCAGAACGAGAAGCTGTCCGAGGACGGATCGCCAATCGGCCACTTGCACATCTTCGACCCCAGGGTCAGCACGGTCGCCGTACCAGGCGTCTCGACATAGGGCACCACGGGCTGGCTGATCACCGGACGCGCCAGCACCGGATCGGTTCGGCGCAGCGGCGCGGACGCCATGGCGGGAGCGTGCTGCGGCGTCGATACGGGACGCGGCGGTCGCTGCGGTTTGTACAGGGGACGGGCGGGCTGCGACGGCGCCGCACGGCCCGACAGTCCCAGGCGGTGCACCTTGCCGATCACGGCATTGCGCGTCACGCCGCCCAGCGTTTTGGCGATCTGACTGGCGGAATGGCCTTCCTGCCAGAGCTTCTTCAAGGTTTCTACCCGTTCGTCAGTCCAGCTCATGCTCTCTACTCCCTGAAAAACCTATATAACTTGCGATATGCAAGCAAGCAGACCGCAACATATAGACTATGCCCCGTGGGATATTCTCCCAGCCGTCTATGAATGGTAAACGAAATGTTAAAGGACGCAATATATGGTGTCAGGGGAATTTCATCTGTCCACATAAAATCAATATGTAGTGGTCGATACATCCACATGTGTGGATAAATTGGGCATATCGTTCACAGGCGTGAAAAAAGCGTCGTCATGTCGCCGATTGCGAATTGCCAAGACGCTTTGCTTCTGTACACTGCGCCTTGGGGATGCGGTCCGTGGCTGGGAGTTAACGGTTTTTTGCCGTTTTTTGCACATTGCTAGACACTCGTAATTTTTGAGGCCTTGAGTATGCGTGCCAATCTGGACACTGCCGTCGCCGCCCGCACCGGGCGGCTTAAGATGGCCGATATTGCCCGCCTTGCCGACGTTTCCGTTTCCACCGTATCGCGCGCCCTGGCCGGCAGCCCGCTGATCCCGCAGGCGTCGCGCGAAAAAATCGAGGCCATAGCCCGCGAACACGGCTATGTCGTCAATGCGTCGGCCCGCAATCTGCGCCTGCAAACGACGCGCGCGGTGGGCCTGGTCCTGCCGATGACGCGCGAAGACGGCCGCCACGTCACCGACCCCTTCCTGCTCGAATTCATCGGTCATCTATCGGATGCCGTCGTGACACGCGGTTACGATCTTTTGCTCACCCGCCTGACCCAGCCGCGTGAAGGCTGGCTCAATGAGTTGGTTCAGTCGCACCGCTTCGACGGCATGCTGGTGATCGGCCAGCACGAACAGCACACGGCGCTCAATGATATCGCCCAGCGCTACAGGCCCATGGTGGTATGGGGCGAGCAGCAGCCCAACCAGGCCTATTGTACGGTCGGCAGCGACAACCTGGCGGGCGGCCGCATGGCGGTTGAGCACCTGCTGGCCTCGGGCCGCAAGCGCATCCGTTTCCTGGGCGATGTTTCGGCGCCAGAGATGAACAGCCGCTATGTTGGCTATGTCGAAGCGATGAAGGCCGCGGTTCCCGATACTGACGAGGACTTCCTCGAGCCCATTTCGACGCGCCCGACCGAGTCCGCCGCCTACGCCGCCATGCGCAGCGTGCTGGCGCGCAAGGGTGATTTCGACGCGATCTTCGCCGGTTCGGACGTGATTGCCCACGGCGCGCGCCGGGCGTTCGCCGACTGGGGTGGCAAGGTGCCGGACGACTGCGCGTTTGTCGGTTTCGACGATGTGTCGCTGGCGAAATTCCTGACGCCGCCCTTGACGACCGTGCGCCAGGACCTGGCGTCGGCCGCCGGCATAATGGTCGACATGCTGATGCAGCGCCTGTCGGGCAAGGAGACGCCGTCGCATATCATCCCGGTCAACCTGATCGCGCGGGAAAGTTCCGCGCCCCTCCGCGGGTAGCGGCCTTCTTTACGTTGACGCCATCGCCGCACCTGTGGCACTAGCGATAGTCACGCGGGTGTAGCTCAATGGTAGAGCAGCAGCTTCCCAAGCTGAATACGAGGGTTCGATTCCCTTCACCCGCTCCAAATCTTTGGATTTGAATAAGTAGTTGAAATATATAGGTAAAAATTAGGAATTTTTGCCTGTGTAGGTTCTGTGTAGAATAATTTGAAGAATTGGTGTTCTGCCGCTTATAGAATCCCTCGCGGCAATCTGGACGGTTGAGCTTCACGACGCGAGGGCGATACCGGATTTTGGTGTGTTCTGCAAAGACTGCGACAGTCGTCCTCGACACTTGGTGTCTGAGTTCCCCTATGTTGCCGTTGGCAATGTGGCGACACAGCCTTTAACTAACGACATCGATGTGTTGATTTGTTAACATTCCGCCCGATTCTGTGGCGGAGCGGCACTTTGACTAGTTTTGCGCATACAAAAATTATTGAGACAATTGCAAAGATCGACGAAATTCCAACTGATCCGACCGAATACACAAACTGGATTACAGGCGAACGGCATCTCAAATTCGTAAACGCCAACGGTACTTCAGATGAAGTTGCCCTGCTTGCCACTGGCCCCTTCACTTATTTGGTTTCCCAAGTAGTTCCCAATTCTCAGCTCTTTCCGTTAGACAAAGACGATTTGCTGACATGGAGCAGCACGCCCGATACAAGTATCGCAAGCTATGTGACAGGTGGCGGTCGGGAAGGTATGTGGATTGAGCGGGGAGACACCACCAACGGCTCCAAGAGCCTGAAGGGGGCGATGGATTTGGTTTTCTGGCGGACTTTTGAAGGATGGGCGGGCGCGGATCGGAACTATTTCGAGATTCATCAGGAATTCACGCACCTGGCCGGAATACACTGGCGTCCTGAACACCGCGCGTACTGTAAGTACGACGGTAACGGGGATTTAGATAAAGTCATATCTGTAACTTCTAACATTGACGCAACCTCCGGCGTGAAGCTTGTCTCGGTAAAATGGGATAAACTGGAGGACTATCTGGCTGTCGCCGACGCCTCGCTAGTCCAGATGTTTGACTTTACGCTCCTTCGTCCGGGATTTTTCGGTGGCTGGCCAGATGGTCTAGAAGAAAAATACGACAGAAGCGATCAGATTTTCTTCCGCCGGAAAATTGCGGGTGATGCCGCCTATACACGCGGCGTCCAAATTCTTTCCCCGCGCCGCGCACCATCCGAGATCATAGAGGATATAAAGGCCGGATGGTTTGGGAAACGAGATGAGAAGCACGTTGAATTTACGGCGTATGACTTCAGACACGGGAAGGTAGCGACAGTATCGACAGCCCCTGCCGCGACAACGAATTATTTTGAAGCGCACGAGAATGAGCTTCCGTTTGAGCTTTCACCGGCCTTTTTCAAGCCCGAGGTTCTGTCGAAATACAAAACCGACCGCGACAAATATACAGTTAGTGAGAGGTCGGTATCCTGCCGTGCAGCATGGTATTTGAAAGGGTACGACGTGAACGAGGCCGGGCAGGTCCACGCATACATCTGCGACCTCCGCAGACTGCCTTATACCGAGCAATTGCACTGGCTATCGTTTAACGAGCCCCCGAAAACCAGCATATCCGAACGCGCTTATACCAATGACTTTCTCGGGGAATGGGTTCACTTCAGCCATCCCCTTCGGGAAATAATTTCAATGCTCAGGCAATGGCACGAGAAGAAGTCGCCGCTATGGACCCTGCGCGATGAAAAGCTGTTTGATCGCGTAAGTACGCCGCTGACGACCAGCACGGATGAATGGGCGGAAGCATTCATGGATTTGTCGAAGCTTATTGCAGAAGGGTTTGAAACGAAAATCATTCGCCAATGGCTGGGTGCGGCCGGGATTGCCTACACGAAAGACGACCAAAGCATTCTGCTGTTAGAGAAGTTGCTTGGTATCGACGCCGCCAGTGGCGGCACCGGTTTGGGTGGACTACGGGCAGTCCAACGCATTCGCTCAAAGGTGAAAGGTCATACTGGTAGCAGTGAAGCCCAGCAGATTATCGATGATGCAATTTCAACTTTTGGAACTTACTCCAAGCATTTTGAACAAGTCTGCAAAGCTGTCGTTGATGATCTGAGACGTATTGAGGAACGGATGTGGCCGCCCGTCTAGCCTCAGAACAGAGACATTTGCCGGTGCACGTCCTTACCCGCTCCGGATTCACAAGAACGCCGCCCGTTCCAAACGGGCGGCGTTTGTTTTCTTAGCCTAGATCGGCAGGCGCTGATCGTATTGATCGCGTAACCGCTGCCAGCCTGGCCAGAAGGCGGGGGCCGGCCTGCCGTTGGCGCGCGCGGTCAGGATATCCAGGTGCATGTGCCAGCCGGCGCCGACCATCAGCATGGTGCCGCGCTCGGGGATACGGCTGTGTGTTACGGTCAGCAGGACTTCATCGTCCTTTGGGGTCAGCTCGAATGAGACATCGCCCGTACCTTGCCAGGTGAAGGACAATTTGCGCGGCGGGTCGCTGACGACGATGCAGCTTGTCATGCGCTGCTCTTCCGGAAAGCCGGCAAGGCGCTCGCTTGGTGGATTGGACAGTTCGTCATTGCGCCAGATGAATTCGAACGGCAGGCCGTCCTGCAGGTCCATATCGCCGGCCGCCAGCCATGTTTTGCGTAACTCACTGTCGGTCAGGTAGGCCCAGACGCGCTCGACCGGACCGGGCAGCAGGCGTTCCAGTTTCAGGGTTGCTGGTTCGACCAGGACGCCAAAGGCGTCGAGAGTGGTGACTTCGTTCATTCCTTGTCTCCTTCTGAAGTTTGGGATTGTTTGCGGGCGTCGTCTTCACGCAGGCGCTGTTCGAGCAGGTCGAGGCGGCTGGTCCAGAAGCGCTCATAGGTGCTGAGCCATTGATGGGCGCTAGCCATCGGACCGGGATTGAGGCGGCACATATGGGTGCGGCCGCGGACTTCGCGCCGGATCAGGCCGGCGGCTTCCAGCGCCTTAATGTGCTTGGAGGCGGCCGCCAGCGAGATGTCGAACGGTTCGGCGAGTTCGCTGACCGTGCGTTCACTGCTTGAAAGCTGCCGCAACATCCGGCGCCGCGTCACATCGCCAAGCGCATGGAAGACAGCATTGAGTTGGGGGGATTCTAATTCAACCATGTGGTTGAATATAGATGCGGTCTAAATAATAGTCAACCGGTCGGTTGAATAATTTTACCGGCGGTAGGTCAAGCTGATGCTGACGGCGCGGCGATTGTCATAATTGATGGTGCCGTCGCCCGAACGCTGGATCATGATGGCGTCGTCCAGGGCGTTTTCGACCGACAGGTTGAGCGTCAGGCGTTCGCTCAAGGGATAACCGACATCGACGTTGAGACGCGTCGAGGGTTCCAGCGTCAGCGTATTGAGGTCGTCCTCAAAGGTTTCTCCGTCTCGTATCAGGTCGGCGGTGATCTGCGTCTTGCCGAGCTGCGATTTCAGGCCCAGCGACAGGCTGTATTCCGGCGCCTGGGCAGGGCGTTTGCCATCGGCGGGCTGGCCGGGGGCGTCGACGCGGGCGTGCGTCCACGTCGCGGAGCTGCTGACCGCCAAGCGATCGCTGAAGGTGTAAAGCCCGCGCATTTCGGCGCCATGAGCATTGATCTGGCCCAGATTGCGGCGCTGCCGCAGCGTGCCGCCGGCCGGGATAAAGCCCGCAGTCGGGAAGCTGCCGGGGCCCGTCCCTATAGTGACATTGGCGATGGGATCTGTGAGCGTATTGGCGAACAGGGTGGCGTCGATAAAGCGGTCGCGGCCAGGTGTGCGCAGGCCGATTTCATAACCGGTCAGGGTTTCGGGCTTGAGTTCGGCATTGGCTTCGGTGACGTCGTTGCCGACGCGGAAGGGACGATAAAGCTCGTTCAGCGATGGCGGCCGGAAGCCATTATAGGCGGCGGCGCGGGCGATGACGCGATCGAAGGCATAGGCGACGCCCAGCCGGGCGGACAGGACGCTTTCGTCCTTGTCGGCCAGGTTCAGTTGCAAGGTCGGCAAGCCGGTGGCCGTGTCGGTTTCCGTGCGGTGAGCGTCAGAGGCCTTCCATGTGTCGGCACGCAGGGCGGCGGCCAGGGTCCAGGGGCCTTGCGTGTTTGACCCCTCGGCATAGAGGCCGGTCAGCGCCGTCTTGCCGCCGGCGACGCGGTAGCGTGTCGGGGCGCCCGACATATAGCGGTAGAATTCGCGCGACTCGCCTTCGGTCACACGGGCATCGAGGCCGATTTCCCACTCGGTGCCGCTGCTCTGGTGGCGCAGCGCGGCATTGATGCCGTCGCCGGTCGCCGGCGTCTTGATCTGGTCGGCGGCGGTGCTGGTGCCCGTGCGGCCGGCGGCGACCGCGACCGAGCGATTGCTCAGGCCAGAGTCGCGGTGCCAGGCCTGGAGCCGCCAACCCAGGGCTTCGGGTGTCGGCTGCTTGATCAGGCTTACGGCCAGTTGCGCGCCGGTCGAGGTGGCTGTGGCGCCGATCAGTCCGGTATCGCGGCGGCTTTCATAGGTGCCGGCGATGAGGCTCAAGGTGCCGCAGCCGTCGCAAAGATCAAAGCTGCCATGACCCAGCCAGGCGCTATCGCGGCCGGTGACCGGGCCGTCGGCAGCGCCGGCCTGCGGAGCGCGCACGGCCGCGTCGCCGTTCAGATTGCGGGCGCTGTAATGGACGGCGACATCACCTAAGCCCAGGCCCCCGGCGACCAGCCAGTTCTGGTCTTCGCCGGCGCGGACGCGGCCATAGTGCGTGCCGCGCGCAGGCGCCAATGACATATCGATCACGCCGGTCAGGGCCCCGGCTCCGTAGGCCCCGCCGCCTGCGCCCTTCAGGACACGGACGTTGTCGATGGCGTCCTGGGGAAGAGCGGCCCAGATGACCCAGCCACCGAACGGATCGTTCTGCGGCACGCCATCGAGTGTCACCAAGGCGCGACCGGCGCCGGACGGACCGATGGCGCGTAACGATATGCCCTGGATGGTCGGGTTGGCGGTCAGGCTCGATTGGCGGCGAAACAATGAGGCCTGGGTTTCGCGCTTCAGGGTCTGGTCGAGCCCGGCGCGTTGTAAAGTCTCTTGATCGATGTCGGTAACGGCGAAGGCCGCATCGCCGCGATAGGCGCTGAGGCGATTGGCACGGATAATGACCTCGCCGTCTTCCGCCAATGCCGGCGTTGCACCTGTCACCATACCGAACACAAGAAAAGTCATTCGCGCGGTATGCGGTTTCATATGCCAGCCCATGTTTTCAGATATTGCTTTTACGTCGAAGCAGGCTGTAGTCCGTCGTCCTATCAGAAGTCCATATGGAGGCTGTCATGACCCACCCGGCGCTGCAACCCGGCAACACCGCGCTGATCACCGGAGGCGCTTCCGGCATAGGCCTGGCGGCCGCGCGACGGTTTGCAGGGATGGGGCTGAACGTCGTGTTGGTCGATCTCGGCAGCGACCGGCTGGATGCGGCGGTGCGGACGATCATTCATGACGGTGCGGCTGCCAGTCACATCCGCGCCATCGAGGCCGATGTCAGCGATGCCGAGGCGATGACGGGACTGGCCAAGACGGTGCGCGAAGTCGATGTCTTGATGAACAATGCCGCCATCGGGCCGGGTTCAAGCGTGCTCGATCCGGCCAATTGGCAAAAGGTGCTGGGCGCCAATCTGTGGGGGGTGGTGTATGGTTCGCAGGCCTTTGTTCCGCATATGGTGACGCGCGGCAAGCCGGGTCTGGTGATCAATACGGGTTCGAAGCAGGGGATTACGACGCCTCCAGGCGATCCGGCCTATAATGTGTCGAAGGCCGGAGTGAAGGTGTTTACCGAAGCGCTTCAGCATGAATTGCGCAATGGGACCAACCCATTGGTGACGGCGCATCTGCTGATCCCGGGCTTTGTGTGGACAGGGATGACGGCGCGCGGCCAGGCGGAAAAGCCTGCCGGCGCCTGGACCGCGGAGCAGACGGTCGACTTCATGATTGAGAGCATCGAGCGGGGCGACTTCTATATTCTCTGTCCGGACAACGATGTTCCACGTGCGCTGGATGAAAAGCGCATGGTCTGGGCGATCGGGGATATTGTCGAGAACCGCCCGCCGCTGTCGCGCTGGCATCCGGACTATGCTGAGGCGTTTCGGACGTTCCTCACAAAGGACAACTAATGGGGCGTGGGGTCCGCGACCCCACAAACCTTCTGATATCAAAGAAAAAGCCTGCCCCAAAAGGGCAGGCTCAGACTGCTGACAAACCTCTGGCGTAAGTCGGGGGTTTCTGATTCATTGAGGTATGCTCAAAGCGCCGTCAGCCGAACAAACCGCCCTTGAGATG
>NZ_JAGGMI010000008.1 GCF_017875235.1 Asticcacaulis solisilvae
GCAGGAACGCCGACCTGACGGGCCAGCAGGATGTGTTCGCGGGTCTGCGGCATCGGGCCGTCAGCGGCCGAAACGACCAGGATCGCGCCGTCCATTTGCGCCGCACCGGTGATCATGTTCTTCACGTAGTCGGCGTGACCCGGGCAGTCGACGTGCGCATAGTGACGGTTTTCCGTCTCGTATTCGACGTGCGCCGTGTTGATCGTGATGCCGCGGGCCTTTTCTTCCGGAGCCGCGTCGATGTCTTCGTACTTCTTAGCCGTCGCGCCGCCAGACTTCGCCAGCGTCATCGTGATCGCCGCCGTCAGCGTCGTCTTGCCGTGGTCAACGTGACCAATGGTGCCGATGTTGCAGTGCGGCTTCGAACGGTTGAATTTTTCCTTGGCCATAGGTCCAGGCTCCGTAATGCCCCGATGGGCTAAGGTTGAAACGTATTGGAGCGGGTAGACGGGATCGAACCGACATCCTCAGCTTGGAAGGCTGCTGCACTACCATTGTGCTATACCCGCCCTTGGGAAAGGGCTGATAAGTGGCCTGCCGGAGATGACGTGCGATGGTGGGGGAAGCAGGACTCGAACCTGCGAAGCTTACGCAGCGGATTTACAGTCCGCCCCCTTTGCCGCTCGGGACATTCCCCCAAACGCACTTAGGTCAATCTTGCCGACGCCTTAAACTCGACCTTTCGAAAAAGCTCAAGCCCGAAACGCAAAAAACTTTTCGCTTATCCAAGGGTTTGGTCGTAAAGACGACCCTCGAAAAAACTCAGAAGTCCTCAGCGAGGCCTCAAATCGGAGCGCGTCTTATAGTGTCGTCTTTTCACGAACGCAACGACCCCAAGCGGCATAAAAACAAAAACCGTGCACAAAATTTGCCGGAGCGCGGCAAAGGCCCGAAGCGTGAAGGCCCGCGCGGTGGCGGTGACGCGCCAAAACCTCAGAATGTTCAAAGGCATAAGGTCAGTGACGACGGCTGGCTGTGGGGCGTGCACGCGGTCGAGGCCGCATTGAAAAATTCCGCCAGGCCCGGACCGCTGAAGCTCATTTTGAGCGAGGAACGGGCCAAAAGCTTCAATCCGTCGGCCTATAAGCGCCAGGATATCCGCGTTACGGTGCAACAGATGAGCGATATCGCGCGGCTTTTGCCCCAAGGCGCGGTGCATCAGGGCATGGCCCTGCACGGTCCGGTGCTGGAAGGCGAATCGCTCGAGGACCTGATGGAGCGTGGAGATGGCGTGATCCTGATGCTCGATCAGGTCACCGATCCGCAGAACGTCGGGGCGATCTTCCGCTCGGCGGCGGCCTTCGGCGTAACGGGTCTGGTCATGCAGGATCGCCACTCCCCGCCCCTTCAGGGTGTTTTGGCCAAGACGGCAGTCGGCGCGGTCGACATGGTGCCGTTCGCGCGGGTGACCAACCTGTCGCGGGCCCTGGAGACGCTGGGTGAGAATGGTTACGTCAGTATCGGCCTGGCCGGCGAAGGCGAGCATCATCTGCACGACCTGCTTCAGCAGCAGGGCTGGCGGCAGTCGCTGACAAAGCTGGTGCTGGTGCTTGGGGCCGAAGGCGAAGGCATCCGCCGGCTGGTGGCCGAGCACTGTGATCATCTGGCGCGGATACCAATGCCGGGCGGCTTCGAGAGCCTCAATGTCAGCCACGCGGCGTCGATTTCGCTGTATGAGGCCTGCGCGCGGACGTGAAATAACCGGGTCCGGGTCATCGACCGCAGGCCCCGCCCACCGCCTTCGGCGGTCCCCCCTCCCCATAAATGGGGAGGGCGTAGGTTGTCCAATTTGCGGGCGTGGATGTCTATTCAAACCCCGTATCTTCGCCCACCCCATTTATGGGGAGGGGGGACCATCTGCGGAGCAGATGGTGGGCGGGGCCACGCCGCCAGTATCACGGGCGCCAGTGCTGCCATCGATTCCTCCCCTCGCCTTCGCTATGGACAATAGACCGGCGGCGCGAGTACCACTGCGTAAAGGTTAACTCTGCGCCGGCGAGACCATGTTCGAAGGCATCGATCCACACCTTATCTCCCAGGCCTCGGCCTTCTTCCAGGTCGTCTTCATCGACCTGGTCATGGCCGGCGACAACGCCGTCGCCGTCGGCCTGGCCGCCGCAGGCCTTGCGGCCAGGCAACGGCGCAAGGCGATCATGTGGGGCCTGGCCGCCGCCGTCGTTATGCGCGTCGGCTTCGTATGGGGCACGTCGTGGCTGCTCGGCATCGTCGGACTGCTGCTGGCCGGCGGCCTGCTGCTTCTGTGGGTGGCCTGGAAGATGTGGCACGAGCTCAATGAGCATCAGGCCGAACAGGCCAAGGCCAGTCTGGAAGACGCTACCGGCGTAGACGTCAACGCTTCCGCCGAGATGGGCGGCGCTGCTGTCAAGGCGGCAAAGCCGAAGTCCTTCCGAATGGCGGTGTTCCAGATCCTGCTGGCCGACCTTTCGATGTCGCTCGACAATGTGCTGGCGGTCGCCGGCGCTGCGCGTCACCACATTTCGATCATGGTGTTCGGCCTGATCATGTCGATCGTCCTGATGGGTGTTGCGTCGCACTTCATCGCCAAGCTGCTGCATAAGCACCGCTGGATCGGCTTTATCGGCCTGTTCATGATCCTCTATGTGGCGCTGAACATGATCTGGGAAGGCCACCGCGACGTCGTCGTCGATACCGGCAGGGTCGCCGGATACAACAAGATTGTGCCGGATTTTATGGATATTACGCCAGACCAGGCCAGGCATTTCCAGAGATAACAGGAGGCGCCATGCGTACGGATCGCGCGCACCGTCACATCAAGGCGACGCCCCAACGTATATATCGCGCCCTTACCGATCGCGACGAGGTCCAGGCGTGGCTGCCGCCCGAAGGCGCGCACGGCATTATCGAGGCGTTCGAGCCCAGGGCCGGCGGTGCATTTCGTATCACGCTCATGTTTGAAACCGATGGCGCCGGCAAGTCCTCGGCCAATACGGACATCGTCAGCGGCGTTTTCCTCGAACTGGTGCCGGACAGGTGTGTGCGCCAGCGCTTCGAGTTCACGTCCGACGACCCGGCCTTTGGCGGCGCCATGGACATGACCTGGACGCTGACGTCCATCCCGGATGGCACAGAGGTGTCCATTGTGGCGGAAAACGTGCCGTCGGGCATTACGCCTGAAGACCATCAGGCGGGGATGGCCTCATCCCTGGCCAACCTCGCCCGCCGCGTCGAATAGTTACGCCATGTCCTCGGGGATTTCCTCGTGATACCACTGTGGCATCGCGGCCTTTGAGGTCGACGGCCCGTATTTGTTGCCGCTTTTGGTGCCGGCCAGGAAGCCGCATTCGATCAGCCCCCACAGATTGCCGATCAAGGGCACCAGGCCGATCACCACCCACCAGCCCGAACGGCCCCGGTCGTGCCAGCGCTTGACGGCGATGCAGAAGCTCATCCACGTCACCGGCACCAGCAGCACCAGCGCGACCATCCATAGCCTGAAGCCAGGGTCGCCCAGGGCCACGCCCCGGCTAGCCGCCATCTCGCTGACGAACAGCAGAATGGCGGCGATAAACGCGGTCACGATACTCATGGTAAAATATCCGCCCCAGAAACCGGCCCGGTTCAACCGGCCATGGGGGCTCAGAAGCGCATCCGTCAGGCGCATTGGCATTCTCCCAGATCTGTTTTCAAAAAAACGACTCTTGGCGGCCGTTGGCGCGAAGGTAACACCGGTTTGCCGGGTCATATTTCACAATATCGCGAGGCGTTGGATTGCGACGCGTTTTCAGAAGACGTCAGGCGCGGCGGTGATGCCCTTGGGCGACGGTCCATAGCGGTTGGGACCTTTGGTGCCGTCGAGGATGCCGCATTCAACAAATACCCACAGCGCCAAAACCCCTGACACACTCATGATCGCCAGATATGCGATCTTTTCGATCTGCGTGCTGTTAACGCCACTCGGATCGTAGCCGAACGCGGCGACGGACAGAGCCAACTGAATGGGGCCAGTCAGTGCGAACCAGCCGCTACGGTTGCGGTCATGCCAGCGTTTGGCCGAGATGCAAAGACTGGGCACAAGAAACAACAACATGACCGTCCACAAGAAGAGCGCAATCGGAGTCGGATTAAGCTGCTGCCAGACTCCCATTTGAGGAACCATCATGGCCGGCTGGACGTCCCAGAAGACAGCGAGGCCAAGAACCTTTATTAGGCTAGATGTAATAAATACGCCAATCGCGCCCATCCAGTACGTGCGACGGCGGATTCGGCCCTTGGCGCTAAAAAGCAGGTGGATGATGTTCATGGAGCCCCCTTATCCAAACGTCATATCACCACGTCTGGCCGGGGAGTCGCAAGCGCTAGTAATACGCTTCCTCGCGGCCGTAATAGCCTACGGGCGGGCCATAACGATTGGTGCGCGGCTCACCGGCCATCAGGCCGCATTCGATGAAGGTCCACAGCAGGAAGGCTGCATAGGCCAGCGGGATGATCCGGACCAGGGTATAGAGGTCGTAGTCGTAATAGTCGCCCGGATATATCCAGTTGAGCGCGTAGCAGGCAATGCCGAGCGCCAGCACCACGCCGGCCAGCCAGCCGGTCTTACCTCGGTCGTGCCAACGCTTGGCGTTGAGGCACAGGATTGGCCACAGGGTCAGCAGAAACAGGATCATGTGGACGACCGCGACATCGCCCGGCAGTTCGTCGCCACGCGCGATCAGCACGTCGAGAAAGACCGGCGACAGCGTCCAGAAGCCGAAGACGTAATGCTGGATAGCCAGAACGGCCAGGTTGACCAGGATCGACCACAGCCAGTAGTCGCCCCGGCCGATGCGGCCATCGGCGCTGAACAGCATGTGAAGCACACCGCTGGACATCGAACGGAACATGACGGAACCCTCTCTCGTTTCCGGAGGATAGGCGCCGTGACGGGTAAATTTGCGACGGGAAAAGGCACGGCGCGATATAATGGCGGCGTTAAACATAAAAAGCCGGGCCCCGCTCCAGGGACCCGGCTCCTCTATTCTGGCGATCGACGATGGATCAGAACGCTCCGGCGGCTGAGCCGATGCCCTTGGGCGATGGGCCGAACTTGTTCGGACCGCGCGTTCCGTCAAGGAAGCCACACTCTATCAGGATCCACAGGCCGCCTATCAGGGGAATAAGCCCGACCAGCATCCACCAGCCCGACTTGTCGCGGTCGTGCCAGCGTTTGACCAGCACGGCCAGCTTCATCCAGATGGCGACCAGGCCGAAGATGTCGACGATGGGGTTGGTGACGACCGCCGACCACATGAAGCTGCCCGGACCGTAATTGGTCTCGCCGTGCGAGACGTGAATATTGCCGAACTGCCAGAACAGCCCGCCGTAAACGAAGCTGAGCACAAGGAAAAATATCCAGACGTGCAGACGGCGCGCCCGGCCTTCGAAGCTGAACAGGAACTGTACGAGTGACATGACGGTCTTCCTTTTCGGTTTCCTGCGATACGAATATAACGGGAGTCGCGCGCGACATACTGAATTCGGATTTAGTTTGTGAAACCTTCGTAACCCTGTTGGCGACGGAAGGCGGATGGGCGTACGTTGATAGCCAGGCAGGATGGGGCCGACGCGGAGGACGGGACGTAATGACTTCTCAGGACAAGAACGGGCCACAAATCACCCAGGCAATGATTGACGCCTATGACGACTTCACACACCGCACGCTGGACCGGCGCGGCTTCATGGAGAAGCTCACAGTCCTGGCCGGATCAGCGGCGGCCGCGGCGGTCATCGCGCCCATGCTGGCGGCAAGTCCCGCGGCGGCTTCGATCGTGCCGGACACGGACGCGCGCATCGCCCAGGAAAGCGTCACCTATGGCGAAATGAAGGGCTATGTCGCGCGGCCAAAATCGCCGGCCGGCGCGCTGCCCGGCGTCGTCATCATCCATGAGAATCGCGGGCTCAACGAACATACGCGCGACGTCGCGCGGCGCATGGCGCTGGAAGGGTTTATCGCCCTGGCGCCGGACTTTTTGACGCCTTCGGGCGGCACGCCGGTCAATGAGGACGAGGCCCGCGCCCTGATCGGCAAGCTGGACGCCGCGCGGACCCTGGCCAATGCGCAGACCAGCGTCGATTATCTGCTGGCGCGCACGGATACCGTCAAGGCGGTGGGCGCTGTGGGTTTCTGCTGGGGCGGCGCGCTGGTCAACCGGCTGGCGACGAAATCGCCGAATCTGAAGGCAGGTGTCGCCTATTACGGCTCTCAGGCTCCGGTGGCCGACGTGCCTGGCATCAAGGCGGCGCTTTTGCTTCACTATGCCGGCCAGGACGATCGCATCAACGCCGGGATCGAAGCCTATCGCAAAGCTTTAACAGATGCTGGCAAGACCTTCGAAATTCACATCTATGATGGCGTCCAGCATGCGTTCAACAACGACACGTCCGAGGCGCGCTACAACAAGGCGGCCGCCGACCTGGCCTGGGGCCGGACCGTGGCTTGGCTGAAAAAGTATCTGGTTTAGAACGGAGTCGTACCCCTCCGTCATCTTCGCATTCGCTCGATGCCACCTCCCCACTTCGTAGGGAGGAGGGTGTGCGTGGCCTTCCTCAATCTCCCTCCTCCCTATCGAAGATGGGGAGGGGGACCGCCGGCGGCGCGAAGCGACTGCGCAGCGGTGGAGGGGTATTACACATCGCTACCCCTCGCCCCGCCATCTTTTGATCGCGCGTCTCAACCACTCTGGCGCGCCAGACATCTCCGGCTGAGCCCCCGTCATCGCCGCCGCCCGCGCCTGCATCTCGGCCAACACCGGCACATCGTTGGCCAACCGTTCGGCATCCGTCGTGGCTGGATCGACATCCCACAGCCGGTACCCCACGCCGTCGGGCACGATATTGGTGCCGTATTTTTGCGGCAGGCCTTGATACATCAATGACCGATCGAGCGCCGCCGCCGCCAGCCACCGCGCCGGAGCGTGCCCCAGGTCGCGCGCCCTCGCCGCCAATTGGTGGCCGAAATAAGCTTCTTTGCTCGCGTCGCCATGATTGAGCACCCAGGCCGCCGCATAGAGCGCCTCAGGATCCTCCGGCCATCCATCGTTGATCAAGGCCTTGACGCGCTCCCTGCGGGCCTTGTCTCGCGCGCGCAGGCGGTCGTAAACCTCGCTGCCCGCCAACACATCGCGGTTTTCGGCGCGGTCCTCGAACATAAGGCGGAGAAGGTCTTGGTCGACATCGCTCATGCTCGAACCTTTACTCCCTCTCCCCGCCTGCGGGGAGAGGGTTGGGGTGAGGGGCCGGGAGTTACAAGCTGCGTCCAAATTGCCTGGCGCACTAACCTTCACCCCTTAAAAGAGGAGAAGGCACTTGAAGGCGTTCACTCCCCTACTCGAACACCTGTTCCGGATCGTTCACGCCCTTCGGCGACGGCCCGTACCGGTTCGGTCCCGGCGTCCCTTGCGCGAAACCGCATTCGATCAAGTGCCACAGAAGGGCCACGGCGCCAATAAGCGGCACATAGACCAGCCCCGCCAGCCAGCCGGACTTTTCGCGGTCATGCCAGCGCTTGGCGGCGACACAGCTCGACATGAAGACATATAGCCCAACTACCAGCAGACCGGCCGCGAGCGGAACGAATGCGGTGGTCTCCGTCTCGGCATAGTGCGTGTGCGCCTGCACCCAAGACACGATCAGCCGCAAGGTTATGCCGGCAGCCAAGGCGAGACTGAGGCTCCATATCCAGTAATCCCGGCGGCCTATACGCCCCTTGCCGCTGAACAGCATGGCGGTCCAGCTCATTCGAACACCTGCTCGTGATCACCCACGCCCTTCGGTGATGGCCCATACCGGTTCGGCCCCGGCGTGCCGTCCCGCAAGCCGCACTCAAAGAAGGTCCAGGCCCATCCCAGCACCGGAATCAGGTTGATCCGCCACCAGCGGTACGATCGGTTGATATCGTGCAGCCGCTTGATGTTCAACGCCGTGCCGATCCAGAAGAACGGAAACATAGCGGCGATGATCGTCAGGTTATGGAACCACTGAACGCCCATGCCGCTGCCGTCGAGCGCCGTGTCGACGAAAAATCGCATCAGCAACACGCACATGATGCCGTAACCGATCAGGTTTACGATCGACCACAGCCAGAAGTCCCGGCGGCGGATACGGCCCTCAAGCCCGAACAGTATCCGCCACAGCTTCATTACGCCTCGCTGCCGCCGAAGCGCTCGGCCCATTCAGCGACCTGGCTGTCCTCGATCTTGCGGAACAGAACCTCACCCGCCACCACGGCCTGCCCCGGCTTGAGCTGCGACAGCTCGGCCTTGGCATCCGTCGACGGCCAGTTAAGCGGCAGCGTCGCTCCCACGGTCGCGGCAATCTTTTCCGCCGCAAACGGAATCATCGGTTGCGCCAGCGCGGCGTAGAGCCGCACCAGGTTCAGCCCGTGACGCACGATCACCCCCGCCCTGACCGCATCGGTCTTCAGCGCGGTCCAGGGTGCGGCCTCCTGCAGATACTCATTGCCCAGCACCCAGATGCGGCGGACGGCCTGCGCGGCCTTGCGCATCTCCATCTCCTCGAAGGCCTGCGTCGCCTCTTCGAGCAACGCCGACAGATCAGCATAGAGCTTCTCTTCCAGCGGACCAGCCTCGCCGCCTTCCGGCACCACGCCGCCCATCTTGCCTTCAGCGAACTTGGTGATGCGGTTGACGAAGTTGCCAAGCACGTCAGCCAGGTCCTTGTTGATCGTCGCCTGGAACTGCTCCCAGGTAAACGAGCTGTCGGAGCTTTCCGGCGAATTGGCGATCAGGTACCAGCGCCAGTAGTCGGCCGGCAGCAGCTCCAGCGCCTGGTCCATGAAGACGCCGCGGTTCATCGAGGTCGAGAACTTGCCGCCGTACCAGTTGAGCCAGTTGAAGGCCTTCAACGTGTCGACCATCTTCCACGGTTCACCCGAACCGATGATGGTCGCCGGGAAGCTCACCGTGTGGAAGGCGACATTGTCCTTGCCCATGAATTCGACATAGCGCACATCGTCAGCGCCCTGATCAAGGCGCCACCAGCGCTTCCAGCCGTCGGGGTCGTTTTGCGCGTCGAACATCTCACGCGTGGCGCCGATATATTCGATCGGCGCATCAAACCAGACGTAGAAGACCTTGTTTTCAAAGCCCGGACGCGCCACGCCGTCCTTGCCTACGGGCACGCCCCACTTCAGGTCGCGGGTGATGCCGCGATCGATCAGGCCTTCTTCCAGGTGCTTGTTGGCTATGGCTTTCGCCAGGTGCGGCCAATTGTCGTGACTGGCGATCCAGTCGCGCAGTTGCGGCTCGACCTTGGTTTGCAGCAAATACAGATGCTTGGTGTCTCGAACTTCCAGATTGGTTGAACCGGACACAGCTGAATACGGGTTTTTCAGGTCGGTCGGATCCAGCAACCGGCCGCAATTGTCGCACTGGTCGCCGCGCGCCTTCTCATAGCCGCAGTGCGGACAGGTGCCTTCGACATAGCGGTCGGGCAGGAAGCGGCCGTCGTCGATGGAATAGACCATCTTGTCGGTGCGTTCCTCGATCAACCCGTTACGGTCCAGCGCATCGCAGAACATCTGGGTTAGTTCGCGATTCTGCGGCGACGATGAGCGGCCGAACCAGTCGTAGCTCAGGCCGAACTGCTCGCCGGCATTCTTCTGGATCAGGTGCTGCTCGTCGCAATAGGTGCGCACATCCTGACCGGCCTTGGCGGCAGCCAGCTCGGCGGGGGTGCCGTGCTCGTCGGTGGCGCAGATATAGAGGACGTCGTGGCCCCTCGCCCGCATGAACCGCGCATAGACGTCGGCGGGCAACATGGACCCGGCCAGATTGCCGAGGTGCTTGATGCCGTTTATGTACGGAAGCGCGGAAGTGATGAGGATGCGGGACATGGAGTGTGCTCTACCGGGATCATGGGGAGTCGATCGCAGACCTGTATTTTCTCGGCTTCTGCACAGCAAGCTTTATTTCGTTTGAAATTGCTCTGGACAAGCCGTTTTGGTCTCGGCATAAGGCGCGCCTTGCCAGTCGCATTGTCGGCTGGAACGGTTGGCCGGCTTAGCTCAGTTGGTAGAGCAGTTGTTTTGTAAACATCAGGTCACGGGTTCGAATCCTGTAGCCGGCACCACTCGCTTGTTACTCGTTATAGCGATATCGCTTATCGAAGCTGATAGCACCCACGTCTTTTTCCACGATCAACGGAACGAAGCGATCTCGCTTGCGGCAGCGATGATCTGACAGGCTCTTCAGCAGAGTCCCAAATCCCGGGCATGTGAAATCACAGCGATCAAGTTCTGGGCATCTTCCCCGCCTTCAGGTCCGTTACCAAGGCCGCGACGGTTTGCGACAGCAGCTTGACGGCGTTATCCAGGTCCTGCATGTCGGACTGCGTAGGCGCGGCCGTGTATGTTTTCCCGGCGTAGGCTGCATAAGCCGCCCGCGACAAAGTGCCCGACGGCGCGCCCCAGCCCGTCTGGACCCCTGACAGCGCCATATTGCCGGCAATACGTATCTCATCTGAAAAGTCAGCAAAGGCGGCACTGAACTTCAGCTCATCTAGCTTCGACCCATAATATCCAGTCAAGTGCCCCTTGCCGCCCGACGTGTCGGGATCATCGTCGCCAAACTGGATGTACCCGTAACCGCCGGTATGGGTGAACCGCATCTTGCCCCGACCAGCAATGTTCATGATCAGGTCACCGGTAAACGTCTCGCCCGCCTTGTTCGCGGCGGTATAGCCCAAGGCCGCCGTCACCACGGCCGAACTCAGGCCTATCGGCAAGGTGTACCATACGCCGGACCGGCGGGCGCACCAAGTTCCCATGCTACTTCCCGTCGCCGCCGGGATATCTGGATCGGCGTCGGCCGACCAGATCAGGGAGCCGTTGGCACATGCCGGCAGATTGGCAACCGTAAAGGCCGAGGCCTGATCGCGGATTGTTACAATAGTGCTGGCGCCGACATATCGGTTGGCGGCCGTTACGTTCGACAGCACGTTGTCCAGGCACTCAATGGGTCCGGCAATTCCAGCGCCAAAAACGAAGCCGTAGATATGCGCTGCAGCCGCGATCCCATCGATCTGATTGCCTGTGATTATGCCCTTGGTCCCCGACTGGATGTTGCAGAAAATCCCGAGAGTGGCGTTCTGCAACGGAATATTCATGGTGTTTCCGGAGATCACGAAGCCGCTGAGAAACTGATACCCCGGGTTGGCAACCTCGATGATGCCTTCGTTCAGCGGGGTGATGTTCGGCTCGATGACCTTGAATTCGTTCCCGATTATGGCGAGGTCCTTGAACGTATGCGGCGACGTGCCGGACACGACGATGCACTTGACGCCCTGCTCTTCGATCTTGTTACCGGACACGTTTACGCCGGCGATGGCGTGGTTATCCACTGCGATTTGCAGAAAATATTGCGAACCGACAGCGACATTGTTGATGATGTCGCAGTAGCCGCTTTTTAGAAGGATTGCTCCTGCCTGGTTGGTGAGGATAGCAGTGGTGTAACCCTGGAACTTGTTGCCGTCGAGAACGCCGCCGCCGATCTCGATGCCGGCGCCGCCTTCGTTCGACCACGCATAGTTTTTCCAGCCCTGAAAATAGTTGGCGCGCTTTACAATCTGCGCACACCAATATTCCCTGATGCAATTGAATTGATTATCGAACACACAATCTTCGATCACCGTCGACGATTGAGTGTACTGCGTACCACTAATATTAGGCCCCCAAAGGCCAATGCCATCGCCCGACGTCTTCTGGCTGTAAGCGTTGAACTGAATTTTGCTGATGTGCGACGCATATTTCGACGTGATCTTGAGACAATCACCGCTATAGTTGTCGATCAACGCCGTTATGCGTGCGGACGATATCTCGCCTGGGCCCGCTGCCCCGCCCGCGCCATAGACGGTGATGTGCGACGTCAGGGCAATCGCTGAGTTCTTGGCGTAGCGCCCAGCGGGGATAAAGAGCGGGCGTCCAAGATACGCCGCTGCTTCGAAAGCATCTTGCAGGAAGGGCGCATCATCTTGGCTTTCGTTCCCCTTGGCGCCGAATGCCTTGGCGTTGAGGGCGACATCCGACATTTCCCAATAGGCGCCGTCCGCCGACTGAAAATAGCCAGGGTGCGACGGAGCAGACACGACGCGCCTATAGGTCGAACCGCCCCCGTCGCCCGCTGCGTAAAACCCGTTCGTCAGCACGGTGCTGGCCGCCGCTTCAATCATTGCCGCTTCAGCCAGCGCCTTCGAGGCAAAATTACCTAGCGCCCCGATCGCGGCGGCCTGCGCTGTCGATAATGGCAATGCCGCTTCGTGATCCGTCCAGTCGCTATTCGTCAGGCCCGCGCCAAGCTCATAGGTCTTACCGTCCGACAACACCTTGACGCGCATCCCCTCTTCACGATGGCCCGCCGGGATCGCGTTGCGGGCGGTGATATCCGCCACGCCTGTGCGATATCCGCCCTTCATCAGATTGGATACACGAACGTGCCTGCCGGTCGTCTCGTTGTCATTCTCGAAAATGTCAATGCCGTCCGCTGTCAAGACGCTTGCCGCGTCCCAGCGAAAGATGCCGCCATCCGCACCAGTCACGATGACGGTTTCGCCGTCGCTAAGATCTTCCAGTGCCTGCATGTCGTCAACGGCCGCCAGGAAGACAGCTGCTCGGAACGGCGTGGCTTCGACGAGGTGCCCGCCGTCATCCGCAGCCAGAACCACATTGTTTGAAACGGCGTTCGTTATCGTAATCGCCGTGCCGCCAGCGAAGCTGACTTTTGAGACGTAGGCGGTGTTGCCGGAATTGACGCCGGTCGCAGCCGACGTGTCCCAGACAACGTCGCGGGTCAAGGTGGTCGAACTGGTCAGCGTGCCGTAGCCGATCTCCCAGACCGAGCCCTGCACGGCAGTATAGGCGACCTTGTCACCAGTGTTGAACACCGCTGAAAAAGCACGATGGGCCGCGGAGGCGCCCTGAAGGGTAAAAGACCCTATTCCGGAAGCTGTGGCAGATTCCGAGACGCGATTAGCCTGTTTCAGTGCCATGGGCATGAACTCCTAAGCGGATAGTTGTGGAAAGAGATCGGCGGAACAGGTCCACCGCTGGCAAACTACATTTGTCGGAATATGCGCTCCTTGCCCACCAGGGCGAGGCGTATCGGCGTTTGATCTCCCGGCTCCCCCTTGACAGCCCAGAAACCGTGTACGAAGATATTCGTAGATAATGAGGTAGGCATGACACAACTGACAAGGCGTGGGGTTATCAGTTTCGTGGGCGCGACCAGTCTTGTCCCCAACCTCGCGCGGGCGAACCCAGCGGCGGCGCTCGAAGGCACCTTGGCCGAACTGCTGCTGCAGGACGGCAAGACCTTGCGCGTCACGCTTGCCGACGCCATGACAGGCTTGAACACCCCTGCCCTCAGCGTCGCGGCCATTTCGCGCTATCAGCTCGACTGGGCGCAGGCCTACGGCGTCACCGGCCCCGGCGAAAGCGCCAAAGCGACAACTGACACCCTTTTCCAGGCCGCCTCGATCTCCAAGCCCGTCGCCGCTACCGGCGCGCTCTATCAGGTGCAGCGCGGACGGCTCGATCTCGACGGCAATGTCAATGACAGGCTCAAAAGCTGGAAGGTGCCCGACAACGCATTTACCGCCACCGAAAAAGTCACCCTGCGCCGGCTAATCTCGCATACGGCGGGCCTGAGCGTGCATGGCTTTCCGGGTTATGCCACCGATGTCCCACGCCCAACCGTGCAACAGATCCTCGACGGCGTGGCGCCCGCCAATACTGATCCCGTGCGCGTCGTCTTCACCCCCGGCAGCCGCCAGCAATATTCCGGCGGCGGCGTCACGGTCGAACAGC
Organism: Asticcacaulis solisilvae; assembly: GCF_017875235.1. Taxonomy (GTDB): domain Bacteria; phylum Pseudomonadota; class Alphaproteobacteria; order Caulobacterales; family Caulobacteraceae; genus Asticcacaulis; species Asticcacaulis solisilvae_A. The sequence goes on from NZ_JAGGMI010000008.1 coordinate 13,841, forward strand.
TTTTGATGACTGACGTGACAGGCCGCGACTTCCCTGCCCTGATGCAGGAAACCGTCCTCGGTCCGCTGGGGATGAAGTCATCGACCTATGAACAGCCCCTCTCCAACGCACGTACGGCGCTGGCGGCCGCCGGCACCCGAATGGACGGCAAGCCAGTGGGCGGCCGCTGGCACATCTATCCGGAAATGGCGGCGGCGGGCCTGTGGACGACGCCATCCGACCTCGCCCACTTCGCCATCGCTACGGCTAAGGCACGTCTCGGCCAGGCCAATCCCGTCCTGTCAAAAGCGACCATGGCCGAGATGTTCCGCCCCGTCCCCAATGGCGACATACTGGGCTTTTTCAGCCATTCCAAAAACCCCGGCAGCTTCGAACACAGCGGCTCCAATGCCGGCTTCCGCTCGCTGCTGATCATGAACGGCGATACCGGCGACGGCGTGGCCGTGATGACCAATTCCGACGGTGGCGCATTGGTTCAGGACCTGATCATGCGCCGCGTCGGCCAACTCTACAACTGGAAGCACGACTTCGGCGGTCCGGCCCGCGCCATCCCCTTGGTGGCCATCCTTCACGGCGCCGACCTGGCGCTCAGCCACTTCGAAGCGGTGCGCGCCTCGGCCTTCGAATATGACCTCAATATGGGCGGCTACGCGCTGATGTCCGCCGGCCGCATCGCAGAAGCCATCCGCCTGTTCCGCCGCAATGCCGAGGCCTACCCGCAGTCGGCCAACGTCTATGACAGCCTGGCTGAAGCCTATGAAGCCGCGGGCGACAAGGCCAATGCGATCGCCAACTACCGCCTGTCATTGGAACGCGACCCGAACAACGGCCATGCCAGTGAGCGCCTTAAGGCTCTGGGACAGGGCTAAACTCTTAGTCCTTATCGACCTTCTGATCGAGCTTATCGAAGACCTTCTCGAACTTGGCCGACATGTTGCGCCCCAGCTCATCGATCTTGCGTTCGGTATTCTGCTGGTAGTTCTCGACCTGGCTTTGCGTGTTCTCGTCGAACTTGGCCAGGGCCGCGACCGAACTCGTCAACTTGTCATTGAAATGGTCGATGCGCTCATTTGCGAGGTTGATCCGCCCTTCCTGGCGCATCGCCCAGATGATCACACCCGCCCAGGTGACGAGCACGCTGAAACCCACGGCGATCAGCGACACGATGACGGCGGGCGTCAGGCCCGACATGGTGCTCATGCGCTTTTCCCCGCCGCTTGGGCCAACAAATTCGTCTTCGCCTGGCCGCCCGAGGTCGAGCCGAACCAGAAGTTCAGCACCTGTGTAAATGCGGTGCCTAACGCTCCCAGCATCAGCCACGCCGCCTGGTCCGTGCCGCTCGTCCGCGCCCAGCCGGACAGCACAAAGAACAGCGCCGCGAAGAAACCCGTCACCACAAAAGCCGACAGCGCCATCTGCGGCCAGTGATTGACGCGGAACAGCTCGCGCGCACTGCCGCGGTCCCGCACCTCCAGCTCGAAGACATTGACGCCCAGTTGCGCCATGCGCGCCTTGAAATCGAACTCGGCGGACTTGATGGCCGCCAGCACCTCGGGCGACGCCCCGACAATGGCGTTGGCCAGTTCGTCGTCTGAACCTGCTGCCTTGCCCAGCACGGCACTGGAGATGGCCGTCACTGCCGCCCCGGCCAATGGCCCGCCAAGCCCGGCCGCGATCGTCGGCGCCACGCTTTTCAGTATGTTTTTCCAATCCGACATCACGCCCTCATCAGGTTTTCGGCGATGCGCTGCGCCCAGCCGCGCCCAAAGGTCGGCCATTCGGCCAGGTTGTTCAGAAAATCGAGCCTGTGCCCGTTGAACCGCGCCTTCAGCCCTTCCGGATCGGCATCGCGCAATGCCTTGAGCGTCACAGGACCGATCTCGCCGTCATCATCGACCTTGACCGCCAGTTGCAACAGGCGCACCGCCCGGCTCAGGCCCGAATTGACCGCCGTATCGAACAGATCAAAGCGCATCGCTTCCGGCACGCGCTCGCAGCCCGACCGGATCCAGTAGTCGCGATAATAGATGGCCCGCGCCCGCTCAATCGTCAGATTACGAATATCCTCAAAGGGATAGGCGCGCTTACTGATGCCGAACTTCGTCTCCCCACCCGGGTCGCGCGCATCGTTGACATAGCCGCCCTCATGGCCGATCAATAGCTTGAACGCCTCGTCAAAAGTCATTGTTATATCCTTGAAATTTAAAGCGCGCGCAGTCCCGCACGCGCCAGATTGAGCGCCGCCAGCGTCGCCTCGGCCTTTTTTGCCGTCCAGCCGGCGCCCTGTCCCACCAGCATCATCGACAGCGGAAGGCTGAGATACTTGTCCTGCGCGCGGAAGGCGTAGAGGGCCTGGATGCCGTTATAGGTGCCCGCCAGCCCCGGGAACACGTCCAGACCCCTGTCCCGGTCCATCAGGATATCGTCGTCGCGGAAGACCGGCTGCAACACGCCCGCGTCATCGGCGATGAACTGGAGCGGCAGGCCGGGGCCGCCGACGCGGATCTTCCACACGCCGCCAATCTCGACCTGCTGCGCCTGGCACGCGGTCTCCAGCGCCTCCATGACGTCGGCCGGCTCGTCCGACAGCGATATCTCAAGGCCGGCGGTAAAGCGCTTCTCCGTGCCGCCGGCGATGGCGACCGGTTCATCGCAGTCGTTCATCGCCGCCACCCAGTTGTCGAGCGGCAGGTCCTCGGCCGCCGCCTCGCCACCATAGACGCCGCCGTCCGGCAGCCGGATGCCGCGATGCAGTTGTAGATCATGACGACCGGGTTCGGTCGTCAGCTAGGTCGCCGGGTTTTCCCAGCTCTGCGCTGGGTCACGCGGATCGTAAAGCGGGATGCCCGTCTCTTCGAAGCGCACTGTCGGCGGGCTGTTCAGCACCTCGCGATTGTAGCGGAAGACCAGGACCGCATAGGGACGGCCACGGCCGACGGCGGTGTGCTCCCACGGACGGTCGGGATCACCGCCGAATTTGGCGGTCAGCAGCGGGTCCGCCGTGACCTGGGTGCCGTCATAGGCGTTGATCCAGGCATTGCCGTCATAGATGCCCTTGATTGCATGGCCATAGACGCTCGAACCGCCGATCAGGCTCTGGCCCGGGACGACCACGGCGTAATCGTCGTTGAGGATCAGCCGCGACATCCGCTGGCGCGGGATACAGCCGCGCGCGATGACATAGGGCAGGTACGCATTGAGCGTCTTCCCGTCCGTGCCATAGGTGTTGAGCGGCATGACCAACTGCCCCGCAGTGGCGAAACGGCCAAGGACGAAGGTCTGCGACACGGCGCCGCCGGTCGAGGTCTGAGTCTTGATGCCGGCCGCCCGCGCCTTGGGCTTCTTGCTCAGCGCCTGCGACAGCAGCGACATGCCGACCGACCGAAGCAGGAAGGTCGTCGCGCTGTGGATAGCGAAAGCGACGCTCATTCCGGCGCCGAACACGGTGGTCGCGATTCCGGAAACCCAGGTCGCGACCGCCGCCGTCACCGGATCGGCGTGCGCCACACCGGCCCCGACAAGACAGTTGACGGCGACCAGCGCCAGGATCAGTTTGAGTTTTTTCATACCCGGAATGCCCGCTTGAGTTTGCGGCGCGGCTGGATACCCAGCCCGCTTTCGGTCAGTACATAGACACCCTCGCCCGGGACGATGCCCAGCGCGCCGAAGCCATCGGCGCCGTCCACGACGCCGATATCGCCCCTCAGCGCGTAGGCCGGCAGGACTTCCTCGAACATCGACGCCACGCAGGCGACGTGATCGGCGTGGCCGGCGCGTCTCAGCCGGGCGATGCCGCCCCTGATCGTCCGGTATCTCCCGCGCCATTCCGCCGCCGGATCGGTGCCGGTCATGGCTTCGACGCACGCCGCCATGAACAGCGCACAGTCGTGATGACCGGCCTTGAACGGCCTGCGCGCCGCCCGCCCCAGGCATCGACCAGGCGCGGCTCCCAGTCCGCCAGCCGCTTCAGTGTGTCGCCGCTCATGACCGTCCCTTGGCGACGCGCTTTTAGCCCCAGTACAGATCGACGGCGCCCGACACGGCGACGTGGCGGAAGAAACTGTCGTCGCGATGAACCAGCCTCTGGCTGGCGTCGCTGAACTCTGCGTCAACGGCCGGGTCAGGGCGCGCGACACGCTGGCCAGGGAAAGAGTACAGGTGACCGTGCCGCCGCTTTGCTCCCAGCGGATTTCGTCGATCCAGCCCTTGAAGACGCGCTCAGGAACGGGAAGGTCCGGATCATCCGACAGGATCTGCTCGCCTGTCAGCGGATCGAACTCGGCACGATGGATCTCGACCGGCGCCAGGCGGGCGTCATACCCCCTGGCGGCGCGCTGGACCTCGGGCGACAGGCCGGACAGGATCACGGTGCGCGTGCGCACCTTGATACCGATATCGGCGACCGTTTCGCCGAGATCCAGCGCATTGCCCGCGCCATAATAGGCTCGCGCCTGAAAGACCGGCCCATCCTCTCCGACCTCCCCGGTAGGAATGTCGAACATCTGGTGATCGTCGCCGGTCCAGAAGCCGATGGTCTGCTCGACGGGCTCGGCGTCACGGCTCCGCGCTCGGATCCACAACAGGCCATGCGCGAGGGTTCCGCCGCGCGCCTACCGGGCGGCGATGATGAAAGGGGGCAGATTTTTCATTGGGTTACACCAATATCCTGATACGGTTTGGCAGCTAGAGCGATATGCCAAAAAGTGTGCAGCGGTTTTGGCTGAATATCGCGACAAAACAAAAACCTGGAGCATGATGACGGTTCGACCTAAACGCATCATGCTCTAGCGCAGCGTCTGGCGCCACTTGAAGCCGATACCGGTGATGTACTGGCCGCGGCGGTGCCGCGCGACGCCGTTCCCGGGATAAGGACGGCCTTGCACGCCGGCCGGACAAGGGTTCACCGGCCTGTTGGCCAGGGCGCCCAGGCGGACAAAGCCCGATACCTCGACGGTCACCTCACCGTCTTCGTTGGCGGTGCCCCCGGATGCCAGGTCGTGCAGGGCATGGCGCTCGGGCTCGGCGCCATAGCTGAAGCCGAGATAGTCGCCCGGCGACAACACATAGCCCACGGGCAGGCCCTTCAGCGTCAGTTCGCTGCGGCTCGGCGCCACCTTGATCTGCGGTGCGGCGCCCCCAGGATCGCCCCGCTTGGATCAAGTCCGGGCCCCGGCTTGGCCATATTGTAGATGAAGAAGGACCGCCCGGCCTGGCGCAGGGCCGATATCCTGGCCGAAACGGCCTCGGCTTCCCCATAGGGCATGGGCGCTAGTTGGACGTCCGGTCCACAGCCTTGCCCCAAGGTCGGCGGTCAGGATTTCCCCGGCGCCGGTCGTGCCGGTAGCTACCAGGCTTTCCGGCAGGTCGAAGCTCATCGACTGTATCTTAAGTCCGCCGAAGAAATCACTGATACTCAATGGGAAATTCAAAGCCATCTGAGACCCTTTACCTATCGCCGTCTTGGATCATTGCCGATGGCGGCCACGCGCTGCGGCATGCCGGCGTCGTACTGGCTTAAGCCCGCCTGGACGGCGCGCATCGAACTGTCGCGGACATAGGCCCTGATCTTGCCGTCATCATCAACGCTGACACTGACCGCCACCTGTACGGCCTGCCCCCGCCGCCGGCCTTTGGTATGGTCGATAACGGTCTCACGCGGGTGCATGACGGCCAGAAAGCCGCCCTTGCCGTCGACACCGCCGCTGCGCGACCCGTCGCCTGTGTAGCCGCCGCCGTCCCAACTGAACAAACTGCTGAAGCCGCTAAAGATCGTCGACCAGACATTGCCCCCTCCGCCAGCAGCGCTCGCCGAACCCGTGCTTCCGGTCCTGCCGATGTTTCCCATCGAGGCAAAAATGTCCTTGATGCCTTGGGTGACGTAAGAAGCTGCGATTTGCCGGAACGTGTTCGACAAGGCGTCGCCAAGGTCCTGGCCGCTCGCTATGGCCTGGCCGAAGCTCTTGGCGATATCCTCCGCCAACGCTGACAACTCGCTGCGGGCAGGCGCCACGATCGAAGGTATATTGGCCATGGTGTCGGTGAGCACAGCTTCGACCTCCTTGGCATCGATGGCCAGTTGGGTGATAGGTCCTTCGGCTTCGATATCGGGCTGCTTGACGATCTCGAAGGCCTTGGCGCGCTTGGCCTCGTCATTGACGCACTTACACGCCGTCTGGCGAGCGACCTCGGCAACCGGCCGGATTCTTGCCGCCGCGCTGTAGGTTCCACTGAGTTCGGCGACCTGTCTGTTATAGGCGACCACTGCCCGCTTGTGATCCTCCGGTGTCATAGTGTGCTGCGCAAAGTCGGCCTCCACGCGCTCCAGATAGCCATCTAGCTGCTTGCGTCTGTCATCGTTTGGCAGCAAGGCGTCGAGGGCGTCGTCGCCAGCGAGATCGATTGTGTTCTTGATATCCTTCTCTTCTCTCTTCCGAGCGTCGTCCATGCGTTCCTGTTCCCGCCAGAACGCAAAGTAGGATTGCTCAAAAGAAACGGCCGTGTTGAACCCCTGCCCCCCAGCACCGGTATGGCGCCCTTTATATTTTTTGTAATTATCAATGACGGCCCGGTCGGACATCGGCGTACCGAGCGGCTCGAACATCATCGAGAATTTTTTCCCTTGCTGCTCCCAGTAGTTTTTCCAGGCCAGCGCTCCGGCATCGAGAAGTTTTGTGAGGTGGGATACGCGCTCTTCGGTGCCTCTGATCTGAGGGATTACCTTACCGAGCATCGTGGCTTGTGCCTCCGTCATCTTGTTGGCCCGGGCTAGGGACACAATGTATTCGCGCGTCTCTCCATCGATCCCGCCGACACGATCAATCATGGTTTCCACTCCCTTTACGGGGTCGGAAAATGACTCAGCCAGTTCCTGGTTGGCGGTGAGCATATCCTGTCCAGTCACCAAGGCATATTGCTTCGATATGTCGATGAGTTTTCCGATGACATCGGTGTTGGATATGCCAGCTCTGATATAGACCGCTTCCTGTTCAAGTGCGGCCGTAATCGATATATTAGCGGCGCGGGCATGTTCTTCGGCAAGCTGACTCATCATATTCGCCGTCGCACCTGTCTGCGCGCCAATCCCACTAAGACTAAGCGCGACCTGATCCTGGGCTAGAATATACTTGTAACTTACATCAATTCCGGCCTTCACAGCGTTGGTCAGCATATCCAGCGCACCACTGGCGAGCGACGCCGGTTCGATCATTCCCCTAAGGCTTCTGCAGCCGCTTCGTGAGTGGTTCCCGCTTTTTTCGCAGCTGCCTCGGCGGATGCCGTGGCGCCTTCAAGGGCACTTGTAGCCTTTCCGGAGCCTAAGGCGCTGGCCGTCAATTGATCGAGCGCGATTTTGGCGCGATCTGCGCCGTCCATTTTGACCTTTAGACTCAGTACGGCGATATCAGTCACAGGGCCTCCGCAGATATATGGTCGCGGCATTTCCGCGGATCATCTTACAAGCCCGCCGCCTGAAGACGCAGGTTCGTAGGAATCATAAATGGACGCCACCCGCCGCTTGCCTCAGCCACGTGAACCGTGCGACAACCTTTACGGCAGTGCACAGGGGAGCAACGGGTGTTTGAAACGATTTTTATGCCGCTCACATTTATCGTTGGGCTGGCGGTCTACTTCGTGCCGACCATTGTGGCAGGCTTCCGCAACCACACCCAGACGGTGGCGATATTCGCGCTCAACCTGTTTCTGGGGTGGAGCCTGCTCGGCTGGGTCGGCGCTCTTGTATGGGCGCTGCTGAAGCCCAACCTGACCCCAGGCGCGGCACTGAGGAATAGGTGATGGTATACAGAGCTGTTTTAACTCTGGCTTCGATCGCAGGTGCGTTGTCCTTTTCGACGGCCTGCGCCCCTGCCATCAATGAACCGCACAAGCCATCGGTTCTTGAATTCGAAAATACCGTTCGCCAGACCCTCAGGGACCCAGACAGCGCCAAGTTCCGGGACAACTATGTGTACCCGCAGCCCGACGGTTCATTTGTCGCCTGCGGATCGGTGAACGCCAAAAACGGCTACGGCGGATACACTGGGTATCGCCGGTTTATCGCCACTCGGGAAGTGGCTCTGTTCGATGGCGGCACGGCATTGAACGTCGCCAATTTCGACCTGGACTGGATGTCTCGCTGTCGTGACAATACACCACCGTCGTACAGCAACGCTTCCGGTTCGCCCTTCCACTCATACAAATAGACCCGGATCAATATCCCCTGGCCATACACCTGTCATAGTTATCTTGCCAGGATTCGAGCTTCCTTTTGTCTAGCTGTTCGAAGTCACTTCCGACGATTACCTCAGGCTTCAGTTCAACCCCGCCAATCCTCCGCCAATAGAAGGGCTGAAACCCGGTATATCCGCCACGGTCATTGGTGATGCTGATCTCGCCGCAAACATCGTAACCGTAACCCTTCAAGTTCTGAAACTCGGCGGATGCCCGTTCCGGCAGACTGGCAACGATCAGCCGTTTCGCCTCGGCCTTTACCCGCATGGCCGTCCACAGATGGGCGGTAAACCAGTAACCGACCGCCAGGGCCACCAACACGGCCACCCCGCCGGCGATATAAAGATTGCGCTTTGTCACGATAGTAACTCCTGCTGTGGCTCAATACCCTTCGGCCATACAGGAGGAATACCTATCCTGCCAAAACGCGAGGTCGCTCCTTTGCGAACTTTCCTCGTCGCTTCCCGCCTCAACCTTGGGCATCAGTTCGACCCCGCCGACCTTCTGCCAGATGAACGGCTCGAATCCGGTATATCCACCCCGACCATTGGCAATGCTGATTTGGCCGCATACCGTAAAGCTGGTGTACGCCTTCAGATCCTGAAATTCGACAGCTGTCTTCTCCGGCAGACTGGCTACGATAAGCCGTTTCGCCTCGGACTTGACCCGCATGGCCGTCCACAGATGCGCAGTAAACCAGTAACCGACCGCCAGGGCCAGGAACGCGGCCAAACCGCCGGCGATATACATATTACGCTTTGACATGGACGCCTCCCTCTCAGCGCCAACTAACCCGCTGCAAAGCCCCAAGTCAACCTTCCCGTGTCCTGACCGCCTCCATCCAGGCGCAGTCCATCGCCTGGATCAGCCGGTTGAACGGATCGAAGTCGTCCGGCCCATCCAGCCCGTACATCGTCGCATATCGCGCAATGGCCGAAAACGGGATCGGCGCCGCCCCGAACCCCACCGGCCGGTCCCCCATCAGGGCGAAGAAGGCGTCGATCATCCATTCCGCCCCCGGCAGCATCACCGGCGGCGCGATCTCCGCCGGCGGCTCACGGCCGTGGTCAACGAACCAGGCGTAGGCCTCCAGGTGTTTCATGCGCCACTGGATGGCGCTCCGGAGTTTTTTTCCAGCGCCGCCTGCACGCCGGTATTGTTGCGGTCGACGCTGTGCGCCGCCCAGGTGACCCAGTCGGCGAATTCCTCGTAATCCGGATCGAGCAGGAACTGCTCCGCCGTCTTCTTGGCGTAAGGCAAAGGCTCGCCGCCCGAAGTCAGCCCCTCCCAGTCGATCAGAACGACCTCAAGCAGGGTCTCGCACAGGATGCGGCGCAACGCCTCGCTATTCAGCATGCCGTCCGCGTCGCGGTCGCTATCGGGCGCCGCCCGCTCCCGCTTGGCGCGAAAGGCGCGCGCGGCGGCGCACGTCAACCCGCGTACCCTCAGGCGCGCGTCGCTCAGGCCCGGGATACCATCCACCCACTGGCCGGCGGCGATCACCGCGCTGTTCTTTTTAATCGATTGAATATCCATGGAAATGTCCTCTGTCGGAAAGGTTCGGGGAGAGCGCCGACATCACCCTCCCCTGGCCGCCGCCCGAAGGCGGCGGTTCTCTTACCGGTGCCGGACCGGATTGCCTTAGGCGTCGTCGGCCGGGACCTCGACGATGTTCGAGTTCGGAGCGATGTTGAAGGTGATCATCGACGCTGTATTGGCCTCGCCGCCCTGATCCGTCTTGGACAGGACCAGGCCGATGAAATAGAGGGTCGTCGGCGTCCCCCCCGGAGGCGCGTCGTCCTTGACCAGCTTGAATGCATAGTTGGACTGGCTGTCGGCGGCGGCCTTCAACGCCAGCTGGCCGGGATCGGTGGCGATGGCGGCGAAGCGGTGCTCGCCGGCCGGCGACCGGCGCGTGCCCTTTTGCACCACGGTGCGGCCGCGATTGATCAGGTCGGTGGCGATTTCCGCCGACTGGTCACCTAAAGCCGGACGGCTGGCATAGCCGTCGACCAGCACCCAGGTCTGCGACGTGAAGTCGGCCGCGACATGGTCGGCCGCCTTGTCGTTAAGCACCCCGCCGATATACAGTTTCTCACCGGCTACTTTTTGAAGCGCCATATCAGTATCCTTTCGATGAAGGGTTAGGATTGCGCCGCAGCGCGTTGAAAAATCGAATTATCCAGTCACGCAGGCATAGGGCGCCCAGAGCCGGATGCGAAAATCGACCGGGCCGGTGGCCAGCCGGGCGTAGAAGCCGAACGACTGAAAGTTGCTCGCGCTGGTTCGCTTCATCGGCGGCACGCGGACAAACCCCGAAAACCGCCCGCCCATGTCGCCAAGGCTGGCAGCGGCGTGGTCCTTCCGGAAGGCATAAGTGTCGCCGATCAAAACCGTCCACCCGTTCACACCCACCGCGTCACCGGTCCCGGCGGCGTTGGCGATGTCGATGAACATGCCGCCCTCCACCCACTGCCCTTCCTGCACCGGCAATTCGTAGGCGGTCTGGCGTGACAGCCTGAGATCGACGCTGTTATTGCTGGCCGCGCCGCTGCCCAGCAACTCGACGGTTCTGACGCCTCCGATGTCCAGGACCGAAGCCTTCACCGTCGCGCCGGTGTCGTTGAGCAGGCTCCAGTTGGTCGGAACCACGCTGTCGGCTGTAAAGCCGGTCGTGAACGGCGATGCCCCGGAAAAGGCCGCATTGGTCAGCGCGTTGGCCGACGGCATCAAAGCGACGTGGTTCGACGCCAGGAACGACATGGCCGCCACGATATTGCCGGCGATGACGCGCGCCCCTGCCGCCGTGGGATAGACCCCGCCCGACTGGATCAGCGCAGGCTGAGCGGCGGGCACGAAGTTGACGTCGTGATTGACGACCGTCAGCCGCTTTCCGCTCAAGGCTGCCAGCCAGGCGTTGAACCCGGTCCGCGTCGCTTCGTGGGTCGCGTTCGTCCCCACGGCATCGGTCGCCTTAAGCACGCACGACCAGATGACATGGACATTGGCGGCATTATAGGCGTCAATGATCGCCTCCGCCTGCGTCTTCATGCTCTCCAGGCCGCTGGTCAGGCTATGGCGTCCGGCGTGAATGACGATGTGGGTCAGGGCCGGATACTTGCCCAGCACGCCCGGCACATCGCTAAGGACCTGCTGGAGCGTGTGGCTGTTCGCCCCCTCGGTGCCGGGCGCCGTGTTCGGCGGAAAGGTCATCCTGCCATTCGACAACGCGCCCATCCAGGCCGCCAGGCTGCGGCCATCGACCTGCGCCGCGACATTGTCGCCTTCGACGACAAAGACTGCGCCCGGCGCGATCGGCAGCCCCGGAAGGTTGCCCGCCCTGCGCTGCGGCAGGCTCATGCCGAGACCTAAGGACAGCATCAGTACATCGCCCAGATATCGGTCGCCGTGCCGCCGGTGAGCACCCGGACGCACATGATCGGGTTCACGCCCTGGATCAGCGGCACGCCCGTGCGGACGACGCCGGCGGCGGTCCGGATATTGGCGGTCCCGGCCGTGCCGACCCACAGCCCACGGCAGATGCCGCCGACAAAATCCTGGTCGTCGTTCTTGGTAACGGGCACGATGTCGCTCGCCGCGGCGGTGCGCAGCAGTTCATTGGCGTTCAGGGGCATTTCAAAAACCTCAGGAAAAGGCCAAACTTCAAGAAAAGGCCAAACTTCAAGAAAAGGATTGCCAGCGGATGGAAACGGGTACGCGCCAGTAGGCGTCATCCCGGTAGGGGTCGACGACGCGCGGGCTTGCCTCGATACGCACCATCACGCCCTCGAAATAGAGCTTCAGATCCTTGGGAAAGTGCGCGGCGAGTCCTCCGCCCTGCTCCTTCAGGTATTCGCGCGTGCGCTTCAGATGGATCGGCACCATCAGGGTAACGGTCAGGATACCGCCCCGGTCATCGACGTCATCGCTTCCCAGCGTGATGCGCTCCGGCGCGCTGTCGATATTGGCGGTCTCGACATAGGCCAGCGGCCCCGTCGCATCCGCCGGCCGCTCAAACTCAGGATCTTTGATATCGAGCGGATAGTCGCCCGGCAGGCTGAGGACACGCTGGCGCAGGGCCATCCATATCCGCGTCTCGGTGGCAGGCATGAAGCCTCCTGTTATTTCTGGATATTGCGGACGGCCTGTTCCACGATGCGCGGCCATCGCCTGGCGACCAGCCCGACGAAGTTTCGTCCTGGCTGGCTGTGCTTGCGGCCGTCACTGTCCATGACGGTAAAACCATAGTTGAGCGCCTTCGCCTTTTCCGAACCGAAGCTCAGCGACGCGCCTCCGGCGTCCTCTTGGTGCGCCAGTGATCCCCTGACAGCTTCAGCGTCCTCGCCATCTCCAAGGTGCGCCCCGGCCTCCTCGGCGGCGATGCGCACAGCTTCGCGCAGGACGGCGTCCGCCATCTTTTCGGCCGACCGGCGCCAGGCGTCGACCTCGGCGGCAAAATCGCGCGCCATGGCTCACCCCCTTACGATAAAACGCCAGGCAACCCCGGCATCGGTGACGGGCATGACCCTGATCACCGTCAGCGGCACGCCGTCCTTCAGCAGCATATCGCCCGGCTGGGGCCGATCCCCGAAAGCGGCCGCCAGCACCTCGCGGTCACTGGCGACGATGGCCTTGCCGTCGACGAACTGGCGGCTGACCGATTTCGCGACCGCGCTCAGCTCCCAACTCTGAACAGCTCCCGGCACCACCTCCCACGGGACATCCGGATCAACCGCTCCCGCCGAGCTGCGCGTCAGTCTGTACTGCCCCTGGGCATAGGTCTTGAGCAACCGGCCCGCCGTCGCCCTGGCCCGCGTGTAAAGCGCGTCCATCTCAGACAACCCACATGCCGGCTGTGCACTTGACCAGATATGGCGCCAATAAGCCATCAACGATGGAGATGAGCGGCGTCAACGCGGTTGCAAAAGGCCCTTGCGGCACGACATACTCGACCTCGATGGCGTCTACTTTTTCGCGCTTGACGCTGGCCGCCGCCGCTCCCGCCTTCACCAGTCCGCCGGGATTATTGGCTTCGAACCACGCGGCCTGATAACAGGCCTCTACGACGGCGGCGGGCACGACGCCGCCATGGACGGTCCTGGGCCAGGCGCGTTCCTGGCTGGCGCCCGCCAGAGGCGCCCCGACAAACCGGCTGCCATAGGCGGCGTCCAGATATGTCGCCGCCCGCAGCCGCAACACGCCCACCTCCTGCGCGCCTTCGGGCATCACATGGCCATTGGCCACCAGCCAGTCATTGAAACCTTGATCTGATCCGTATCCGGGCATTTGGGCCTCTGTATGAGTGTGAAAGGTCATTGACGCCAACTTCGCTTTGCGCAACTGTTGCGCTGCAGCAAAAAGAAGGGCAGATTGTGGCTCTCTAATTGGATAGGGGGAACCGGAATGCAGCAAGTAGCATTCAGCGGATTATGGCACCGGGTACCAAAGCAACCTTCAGCGTCAGTCATTAAGAACCTTCAGGTACTCAGGTTTTTTGCCGCAGCCTGCGTCCTTTTTGAGCATGTGCAACACGAATCCAGAACAAAGACATTTATTGACAACAGCCACTACCAGGCGGTCGACTTTTTCTTCTGGCCCGGTGGCGTCGATATTTTCTTCGTCATTAGTGGCTTCATAATGTACACGATTGGTAGCCAGCAGTTCGGCAAGCCGGCAGCATCCGCCGACTTCATGCTCCGAAGGGTTATTCGTGTCGTCCCGACCTACTGGTTCTTCACAACACTCATGATTATTGCGGCGAGCGTATTCGCGGGAAGTGTAGACAAGGGCAGCATGTCCGTATCGGACATCGTGCAATCTTATTTGTTCATACCCTACGAGAATGCTTACAACGCCTACTATCCAGTACTTTCTCTTGGCTGGACGTTGAATTACGAGATGTTTTTCTACGTCCTATTTGCCATTTCCCTTCTATTCGACTTCCGCAAAGGCATGATTTTTGTCATATCCAGTCTAGTGGTATTTGGGGTGGTTGGTATGACCGGCGTCATCCAGGCACCTGTAATTAAATTCTGGTTTAATTCGATTGTGCTCGAGTTTGTATTTGGTATCGGGCTCGCATGGCTCTACCAACGCGGATGGCGCCTTGGCGTATCTACAGGGCTTGGCCTCTCGATTGCGGGACTGTTATTGATTATTGTCGCCAAGCACTACAAACTTGATACATTTGCTCTCGATACCCGCGCTCTATGGCTGGGTATTCCTGCCCTCATGATTTGCGCAGGCCTTGTCATGATAGAAAAACCAGGAACCGCTCACCCTGTCATTCATGCGCTTGTGTTCGGTGGGAATATATCTTTCGCCCTATATCTTTCACACCCATTCGCCATTAATGTAACTGGGCTGTTGTTTAAGAAGGCGGGAATTGACAACCCTTGGGTATTTATGACCGCGGCAATGATTGCCGCGTTGTGTGGAGCCGCAGCCTTTTATATGATTGCCGAAAAGCCAGCGACCAAGATACTGAACAAACTGGTGGTGAAAAAGAAGCCGGAGCCCACCTTTGCTCCCGACTCTACACCGTCTTAGGTGCACCGAGACGCTTCTGTGCCTTTTCGATGATTGTACTTACTCTTTTGGTGCCTGCTTAAGTCATCGATCAACGCGACAATATCCTTAGGCGCGTGAGGTGGATAGATAGACTCAGAGCACTTGTAGCTATCCACCTCGCAGTAAAAATAGAACCGCTATGAATCAACTGTGACTACTGTGGACTTGCTAATTGCCAGTAGCTCATCGCTATATCGTAGTATCCCTTACCCTTTAAATGTATAAAGTCATTGTAATAGTCGGTTGCTTGCGCGGATGCCAGACTTGAGAATCGCGCCGACAGGTCGATCAATGGCAAATCAAGATCACTAGCCAGATCGTAGTACGCTTGCGCATACACTCCGTCGACGCTTGGATAGTTTGAGTTAAAAGGATGGTGCCGGACGAGAACCACGTCGCTATTCAATGACTTATATTTTGCGACAATTGCCCGTACGTTTGCTTTAAATGTTTCGACGGGAACATTTGTATTTTTATCATTTATTCCAATGTTTAGGAAAATGAGATTGGGCTGCCAGGCATCCCACATATTCTGTCGCAACAACGGCGTACTGTTTTCCATCCAGGTCCCGCTGGCCGAGCCGTAGACCGCACCATTCAGAATACTGATCTTTGTATTTGTGCTATGATACGCTTCCATAAAGGGGATGCCGACAGATGCGCCTGAAACACGTGCCACCTGCCACGGATTGATACTGGCTGTGCGAGACCGGGTTGCAGTGAGAATCGCTTCCGTGCCGCTCGTTGTATCGACCGACGCTCCCGAAATAGTGCCGTTATCGTAGATGACAAAAGCCCCGCCGCCCGACGAACGAGCGTGATACCCGACAAGGATCGAGTCGGAGGCTTTGGCTGGTGTGTACGCAATCTTGTCAGTTATTGATGAGTTTTGAAACATACGGCCCTGAAGTGCCCAGCCCGTGTTTTCGAAGGTAATTTTCGGGTTGTAGTCCGTTACTCCGGCCAGACCCGTCATCGGTACGCCATTTGTGTAAACCTGTCCGTCGTGCGCCGTTTGAATCCCGGCACGATCGAAAAGGTCGGCCAAAAATGCCGACACGCTCCTATTGAAGGCGCCGGTTTGCCAAGTCGGCCCGGCAGAGCCGGCGCCAGCGTCCATGGTCGTGCTATCACCTGTAAAAGCGATCTTCGCCCTAGTGCCCCCAGCGGGTGATGTCGCTAGTGCAGCGCGCCAGTTCTTAAGAGACGAGGGTTTCAGATTATAGGCAACAAGTCCGCACCACGCCACAGCCGCCCCAAGCTCCGCATTCAAAGCCTGAAAGTGCGACCCGGCAAAGGCGCCCACGCCGATACTGTCATAGATGATCTCGGCGCCATGCTCTCGCGCCCCAAAATCGCGGGCTAAACCATGGACCCGCCCGGCCGACTTCAAAAGCTCGTCCTCGGCGGCCTTCCACTCCTCGACCCCGACGCACAGAAACCCGTGCGCCACCACGGCCGCGTTCAGATCGCCACCGCTGTCGGCCACATCGAAGCCAACCCGCCGCGCACCGACAGCCTCCAACCCCAACCGCCTATGCGCATCGATCGCAGCCCGCACCCACGCCCGGCGGATAATGACGCTGTCATCGTCCTCGCGCGGCTCGCCTAAATAAATGTGGGCGTAATCCTCGGCATTCTCCACGCGCTTGGCATCGATCACGCGCCGGATGGTCCGCGACAAAAACGGGTTCTCGTCATAATTGATCCGCCGGCGCACCGTCCTTGGCGGCGTCTGCGTCACAAACCGCCGGTAGACGAAATCGCTCGCCAGCCTGGGGTTGAAGATGATCCAGAACTGCGACCCCTCGCCCCTGAGCGTCGGCTCCAGCACCTCCCACTGCTCGGCCGTCAGGTTGTGCGCCTCCTCGATCCAGCAGATATCGATCGCTTCCAGCGACTTGATCTCGTCGATATGGCGCCACAGCCCGTAGAACAGGAACTCCGAACCCGTATGGCGATGCCGGATCGCGGTCTGGGTGACATGAAACTCATCACTCAACCCAAAGCGCGCGATCTGCAGCTTCAAAAGCGTATGGACCGACTCTGCGATCCGGTTCTGGAACTGGCGCGCGCACAGAAACCGCACGCAGTAATTGGCCGCCAGGTACACAGCGAACCCCGCCGCGTCCCAGGACTTCGACGACGACCGCCCGCCATAGAGCACCCGGTTGCGCGCAGGCTGAGCCCAGAATGCGCGCAAAGCCGGATTAAGTGTCGGCCTGACAGGCTCCCGGCCTTGCTCAGTCATGTCTGATTGCCACCTTGTCCCGCCAGGCCCCGGGGCAATACGCCCCGAAACCCGCAGGCAATGCCTACTCGCGCCACACCCACGACGGCGCGGTGCCATAGGTCACGGCGATCGTCTCGCCGGGTTCCAGAGTCAGGAAGCCGGTATTGATGCCGCTATAGGGATAGCCGTTGATCGTGATAGCCGAGACCGTACCGCCCCAGATGGCGACGTTGGCGCGCCGGCCCGTCTCGTTGGTCGTGGCCACACCGGACGCAGGCAAGGTCGGCGCCGTCATCGGCAGAACCCCGCGGCTTTCGATCGTTACGCCGGTATAGCCGGCCGCAGCGACGAAGCTTGTCCCGCCGGTAATCGGCGCAGGCGTCGGGTTAATGACCAGGGTCGACACACCGGCCACAGCATCAATACCCGTATCCGTATAGGACCACTGGCCGCCAATAAAGGTATTCGCGCTGACATTACCATTGACGATCTTCACGCAGGTCTCGACATTCTCCATGTCCAGGCAGTTGAAGACGTTCGACGCATTCACTCCGTCCTGGAGCTTCAGCGAAAACTGAGCCGTGCCATACGACCCGAAGAAGTGGTTGAACTGACACTGCCTCAGCTGCAGCGCCGTACCCAGACCGTCGTTTTCAGCCGTCTCGCCGCAGTTGACCTGCATGTCGAACCAACCGCCGACGACATAGTTCATCTTGACGCCGATGGCGCCAGTCACCTTGGCGAAGTTTTGCACAGTCACGTTCTGGAAGCGCGGCATGTTGACCGGATCAGCAAAGTTGTCTTCACCCAGCTGCAGCACGACCCCGTCGATATCGCCGACAATGCCCAGGTCGCGCACCGTCAGGTAATAATTGTCCGGCACCGGCGTCGAGGTACAACGCACCGTCATGTTCGGCGACGTCGTCACCGTGCGCAGGTCCAGGATGGTGCGTTGCTGGCCATCACCGTAAATCAGCAGGCCTTCCGTGCGGAAAGCGTTCATCAGGATTTGCGGCGCCGTCGTGAACTTGTAGCGCCCTTCAGGGATATAGAGCGGCACATCGGCCATGGTGGCGCACACCGTCAGCGCGTCCTGGAACTTCCCCCAGTTATCGGACGTGTAGGTCGGGTCGGCGCCGAACCACAACAGGTTGGCCGCGCCGCTGAACACACGTTCCCAGTAATAACCGGACGTGACCGTGCTGGGCAGAATGATGCCTTCCTGGACATCCGAAAAAGGCACGGCGCCGCTGCGCAGCACGAAAGTGCCCTCGCGGCCGGTTTCGGTCAGAATGGCCGACGACGGCAAGGTCGTGGGCAGGCCCTTGAGGGCCGAACGGCTGGCGACTGTGGTGACTGCCATAGAATGTCTCCTTGACACATGAAGGCACGCCCGGCCGCAAAGGGCCGGTGACATGCAGGGAAATTCGGTTGGAAGCGGACTAAGGCCGGCCTAATCCTGGCCGGATGCCTCGCCATAAAAATCCGCGAGGCTCTTTCTGACGGCGACATCGCCGGCGTGATCGACCGGTGGCACAGCCTTGCCATAGGCCCGGTCGAGTATGGCATTGGCGGCAGCGATCCTTGCGGTTGGCGCGGCCTCCGGGTCTTCGGCGATCGCGACCAGCACCTGGAAGGCGCGCTCGCCATGGGCCCGCGCCACCTCGGCGGCGGAAGCCTTTGCACCACGCTGCGTCATGATTGAATGTCTTGATTGTGTTTTGGCAGGAGCGCTCAAAGCTCCGCACGATTATCGTCCCCGATAACCGCGCCGCAGGCCCCTGCCCACTACGCCCCCAACATGCGCTTTTAGGCTGCCGGAATCAATCTGGTGATTTGGAACTTTGTGGGAACAGACTTTACTGCCAGAGCGCAGCCAAAAGACTGGCCCGCAGGCAATGCTCGCAATGCTTGCATAACCAGTTTTTTCGGGCATGCTGAGGACAACCTTGGGAGGGCGAAAGGATGCGAACTTACAATTTGGTTGTTACCGACGTAACACGGTACGGCACATTATACTGCGTTGCTGGATGGGATTTACAAAATGGAGGCATGATCCGACCAGAGCCGCCAACGGCGGTTGCAACCATCGAGTCAACTCGATTCTGGACAAACCGAGACGCAGGACCAGGTCGTTTTTTTTCAGTTGGCAATATCGTTCGCTTTGAGGCGCAAGACGCACCGGCGAATTTCCCATTCCCTCATGCAACAGAAGATCGCATTGCCGTGAATCCCGATAATAGCGCTGTGGTTGGGCACATGACATTGTTACAGGTCACTCAGGCGGTTGAGCCAGGTTTGTCCACATCAATCCCCGTGGCTTTCGGCAATCAATTACACGTAGCTAGTTCGGGAAAAGCCTACGTTACATTAGGTTCGCAAACTAACTCACTAGGCGCCATAGAAATTGATTCACAAACTATTGCCTTTTATGAAAACGCTCCCAAACCTGGCAAACGGCAATTACGCGCTATGATATATCAGAATGGAAGCGGGTACGACTTATCGGCACCCGCCGATGCCGCTTTAGATCGTTTCTTTGCTGGAGGTATTGCAGCGTTACAAGCTGATGCTAAAGCAAGCAAAAAAATTCATGTGCGCCTTGGTTTAAGCCGCCCCTTCCCAGCGATGCCGACCTCCTGCTATGCACAAATTAATGGCTTGTATTTTCTGTGACGGAAAACGGGAAGCCTTATGTGTTGAGAAGCGATGGCTAAGCGTCATGGTCATTAGTAAGTCACCATGAAATTGAACGTCTATGTATCGCTACTAGCCTAAGCAGGAGTTATATTTGTCAGGGGCAGATGCAGAAATTTTGACGATAGGGCACTCGACGCTTTCCTACGAACACTTTTTAGAGTTGCTTCGGAAAGCAGCCGTTAATGCTATTGCAGATGTACGGTCCTCACCATTCTCTAAGCACTTTCCCCATTTTAATCGCCATTCTTTACGTACTGAACTGCGCCGAGATAACATAGCATATGTGTTTCTCGGAGACGAGTTAGGGGGCCGTCCAAAGGACAACCGCTTCTTTTGCGAAGGTGTGGCCGACTATGAGAAAATGGCAAAGACTGAAGAATTTGCATGGGGGCTTGATCGAGTAATCGAAGGCGCGAAAAAGTACCGAATCGCGATGATGTGTTCGGAGCACAATCCATTAGATTGCCACCGCTGCCTGCTGGTGGGACGGGCGCTTCACGAGCGGAAGGTTTCGGTACGTCATATTCTCGGTAACGGTCGAACAGTTGATCAGTCCGAAATTGAAGCAAGGTTGATGGAAATCTCTGGCAAAAGTCACCAAGATTTTTTTGAGCCAGCAGAAAAACGACTCTCTGCGGCTTACAGAGATAGAGCTATGAAGGTCGCATTCTCCATGAAGAAAGATCAAACACAAAACTCAGACCGCACGGAGTGATAAATTGATCAGCGCAGATATATCCACCATTGGATTTACAAAAACTACCGCAGAAAGTTTTTTTAACCGAATCAAACGATCGGGTATAAAAAAAATAATAGATGTTCGTCTGCACAATACTTCACAACTCGCTGGATTTGCCAAATCCGAAGATCTAGCATACTTCCTTAGAGAGGTATGTGGTGCTCAGTATATTCATCAACCTCTCCTTGCACCTACCGATGATATTTTGAAGGCCTTCAAACGTGACAAAGGTGATTGGAATATTTACGAGAGATCCTTTTTAAATCTCATGGAAAATAGAAAAATCGAAGATAAGTTCAAACCAGAAATGTTGCATAGTAGCTGCCTACTTTGCTCAGAAGACAAACCACATCATTGCCATAGGCGCCTTGTCTGCGAATATCTAAACAAAAAATGGGGCGGCGCACTTAAAGTTCGGCACCTCTAATTCTGTAGAAACGCATCACAGTTCGGAGCTCACAATCGGCATTAGGAATTCCGCTTGAATGGAATGACGACACCGTCAGCGCCGCTACCACTTATCTTCGTTCTTGGCTTCAATTGCACGACCTCACCTTCCTTGGAGCTAAACCAACCAGGGGGCAAGGACGCCAAGCGCTCCACATCGCCAGCAGACATTGTAAATTCCACGGAAAGCAAATCAGCTTTAGTGCGCGTTCCCGAATCCACAATCAACTCAAGTGAGTCATGCAATAATCTAGGCTTAGAAACCGACCATTGCTTGTCTAATGGCTCTTCGCTTGTCCACCCCTTCGCCGAGTAAAGCTTGTACATCTGAAGCATATGCTCTGACGGAATCATCTTCATATCCGACAGACGCCTAATCTGCGCCTTGATCGAAACGCGCCACCGCTCCTTCAATGCGAGCAAACTCGCCAACGACGGCCGAGAAACTTCATACGGATAGGTTGTGGACGGCATCAAAAACGCACTAGCTAAACGGAAAGCTTGCGTTTCAATGAATTTAAGGTTGTCCCGCAATTCTTCCCGCGAAACTCCACGGTGAAGCAAGGCATGGGCCATTTCGTGAGCCGCATCCATCTGCCGACGCGGATAACACATCTTGTCGGTGGCCAACAAAATATGAGGTCGGTCTTCCGACAGAGACCAACTGCAAAGACCATCCAGTTTCGAGGTCCCCATTTCAATGGTTCCGACCACGATGCCGATTCTTTCAAGAAGCGCGACCATGTCAGGGCATGGTCCCTCACCAATTTGCCAATACCGGCGCAAATCGACAGCAATACGTTCTAAGTCGTCATCACGTAATTGCTTATAATGCGCTCCGCCAAGGACGTCAGGTAAATCGACATTTGGCAGGTCAACATAATGCTGCACTAAATGGCTGATCTCATGCAGCCAATTCATTTGTGAGTGCTGATAAGCCAGATCGCTAACCAGAGTGCTAACTAGTGAGCGATGAAATAGGGGCCGCGATGGTGAGAATGATGGACGCAAAAAGAAATCACGACGTACCTTCAAGGTACCAGACAGAAGACCTAATGCTTCCGCATCGGGCGCACTCGTACCGTCCTCCCAACGGGTGACGGTACTTGGCGCGACACCTAGAATTCTGGCAAGCTCCGACTTGCTGCCTATGCGACGAGCCTGCCGTGCTTCTGCCAATCGATCCGGTATAAAGCCTGGTGTTCCTACGCGCATAATTGTCCTAATTTGCTATTTGGTGCCGGTTTTGCCTCCCTCGTCATTGCGTTTCTCAGGCGGAATGAAGGGAGACACGTTCTTCTTAAGTGCCACCTGTGCTGACGGCGGCTTAGGCGGCTCCGTCGGCATAGGGCCGGGGGTCTCCTCGTCATCGCTCAAGAATTTGTCAAGCGTTTCGTAGAAGACGAAGGCCTCGTATTCGGCATCGATAATGCCGATAGCGACCTCTTCAATGTGTCCGGCCCGACCACGATCCCGCGCAACCACCAAAAGCACGAAAATATCGCCAATTTTAGGGCCTGTGCCGTCAAAATCGAGCCGGGGAACCAGATCGTAATTTAGCGTCACGCCCGCTTTGCGAGACTTATTCACCGGAGGCAGAGACGTTGATTCCGGTATCGCCGCCAGACCAAGAATAATGCCTTGGCCGTCGATTTCCTTCCGCAAAAACGGTTGAAAAACCTTGAGCTCGGTGCCGGGGATAACACCGCCCTCTAGCCGTAACCAGCCATGAAGCTCGGCGATCACTTCGAACCGATGCTCCATCATACGGAAGCGCAACTGTCCTTCCGATTCCCGAGCACGCTTTAAATCGAGGCCAGTGTGGTCTCGCACAACTGTGAAGGCCTTCAACGCCTCGCCGCGCAGGCCATCTTCCAAGTCAATTAATAGTGCCTTTGTTATACTCGCGCACAAAAGGCGCTTCAATTCCGATGCCATCCGAACAGTCCCACAACACAAACCACGGAAATTATGCCGTGATTTTTGCGTAAAGCAAGATATCTATTCGATATTTTTCCTTACCGGTTGCTTTAGGCGAGCGGTCGCAAAAAAGATGAGCGATAACAGTTCCTTACAACTGGGCAATGCTCCGCACGATTATCCTATTCGATAATCCTAAACGAGCAGGTTAATCCAATTGATAGATGGTGACGCAATTCTGGCCCCCGAATCAATGCCCCATTTGAAACTTAATGCGTACCATTTCGGAAAGCGGTTTTGATGAAAAGGTGCTCAGTGACAGGATATTGATGGCGAAATTGATTTCCGTGCGTGAGACAAAGGCGCGGAGTTATCTCCCTCTAAATCAGCTCCCGCCGCCGCCTCATCAAACCCGTCCTCCTTGCTGAGCCGCAAGGTCCCTGCCCCCACGGGCTCCGTCAGATCGCGGTCCAGCCGTCCGGCCAGGTACGGCTCCCATTCGTCCGGGTGCAGGATCGCCGGTTCGCGGTCGTGCAGCGCCGACATATCCGCGCCTGCGGCGTGCGTCAGCATGGTGCAGCTCGTCACCACGCCATCCGCCGTCGTCGCCGTGTCGTAAAGCCCGGCGAACATCATTTGGTGATTGTCCGCCCGCCCGATCCGCCAGCGCTGCGTCTTGCGCTTGTCGGTCGGATGCGGCCCGGACCGTTCCCAGAAATAGGCCGCCAGCATCATGCAGACGGCTTGCGCGGTCCATCCCGTCGCTCCCACCTCAAACCTGCGGCGGCATGCGCCACGCCCGCGGCTGACGGCGCAGCGGCTTCAGCTTGACCGGCTCCAGCACCAGCAGAACCAGCGCCAGGCTGTTGAGTATGGCGCAGGTCACCAGCACATAGATCATATCGACGCCAAACAGCGCATCGCCCTGGTCGCCGTACCAGTAGAGGACAAGCGTGCAGGCGATGCTCAGGCCGATGGCGGCCCAGGCGCTGCCCGATATCAGCCGCCGCCGGATAACGGGATAAAGCGTGTTCAGCACCAGGCTCAGCCCCAGGCAGGCCACGCAGGCGGCATAGCCGTAGAGCGCGATATCGACAGCGCCAAGCTGCGGAAAGGCGTCAACAAGCCGGCCGGACACGGCGGCCGCCATCAGGCCAACAATGCCGGCAGCCACAAGCAAACGGTCCAAGATCAGCGTGATCATCGCCCAAACCTCCCCAGGTTGCACAACTATACACAATTCCGCCACAATTGCCAATGTGCACAGGTGAACGCCATCCCGCCTTGCAAACCGCGCAACCCCAGGCATACTCGGCCAAAACAGGGGAGCTATTATGTCCGGTCGCAGAAGCTTAAGCGCGGTGCTGTTTGTGACGCTCTCACTTGCCGCTTGCAATCAGCAACCCGCCCGAAACAGTGCCGGCTATGCCGACGCCGCGCCCGAAAGCATGATGCTGGAGGCCGCCCCGGCCGCAGCCTCGCCCGCCGACACTGGCGCTCCCTCAAACACCGCCATCGCCGTCGCGGTCCCGCAACTGGCCTATAATTACGAATACAGCTTCGTCCTCCCCGCCGCCCGCCTCGAAGCAATGGTCGCCGCCCACCAGAAGGCCTGCGACGCCGCGGGTCCCGCGACCTGCCAGATGATCTCGGCGCGCGGCAGCAACGACAAGGACGCCTCAAGCCTCTCCCGCACCCTCGTCATGCGCGTCACGCCGGCCTGGCTCAAAACCTGGCAATCGCGCCTCGACGCCGACATCAAAAAGGCCAATGGCCGCATCTCGCGCCACAGCGTCGAAAGCGAGGACCTGAGCCTCCAGATCGTCGACACCGAAGCGCGCCTCAAGAACAAGGAGGCCCTGCGCGACCGCCTGGCCGAGATCGTCCGCAGCCGCCCCGGCAAGATCGCCGACCTGGTCGAGGCCGAAACCCAGCTGGCCCAGGTCCAGGGCGACATCGACGCCGCCCGCTCCTCGCTTAACGTCATGAAAAAGCGCGTGGCGACCGTCCACCTGACGCTCACCTACGAAAGCGAAGCCGTCGCCGCCTCCTCGGGCACCTTCGCGCCGCTTGGCGACGCGATGAACAGCATCGTGCGCAACATGGTCTGGGCGCTGGCCTCGCTGATCCACCTGATCGCCTACGCCGTTCCGTTCGTCCTGTTGGGCGCGGG
Source organism: Asticcacaulis solisilvae (assembly GCF_017875235.1). Lineage (GTDB taxonomy): Bacteria > Pseudomonadota > Alphaproteobacteria > Caulobacterales > Caulobacteraceae > Asticcacaulis > Asticcacaulis solisilvae_A. Next base: position 38,849 of record NZ_JAGGMI010000008.1, read on the forward strand.
CGCGGTCTGGCTTCTCCGCCGCTGGTGGAAGGCCCGCAAGGCAAGGCGCGGCGATCAATAACCGCGCGCTTATCCTCCCGCGCCGCAAAACCCATCGCCCTTCGACGTCCCGGCATGGTGCAATGCCCGCGAAGGAGCCCGCCATGCCTCACCACACCCTGCCCCCTGAGCCTGCCACCCAGCGCGTCATCGGCTGGATGATCCGCGACGGTTTCGAACTGACCATCGTCGCCAATGCGCCGGGCGCTCAGCCGTCCTTCAGCGCGCCGTAGAAATACGACGCCGTCACCCCGCCATCCATCAGCACGTCGCTGCCGGTGATGAAGCCACCCTCCGGCCCCATCAGCAGGGCCGCCACATTGGCCACCTCTTCCGGCGTCCCCGCCCGCCGCGCCGGCGACAGAGCGATCATCCGCCGATAGCCCTCCCCGCGCGGCCCGTTCAACTCATCTTCACCCAGGGGCGTCAGGATAATCCCCGGACTGATGGCGTTCACCCGGGCGCCGAACGTGCCCCACCGCGCGGCTTCGGCCATCACTCGCAAACTATTGCCCCGCTTGGACAGCTGATAGGCGTGCAGTTCATCCCGGATCGCCTCGGGCCGCAGAAACGGCAACGCCAGCAACTGCGCGGCGGGCGTTACCGCCAAACCCCGGTTCTGCTCGGCCGATAAGGCCTCCAGCCTGTGCCCGGACTGCGAAGCTATCACCACGGCCGACCCGCCCGGCGCGATGACGTGGCCGAATTCCTCCAGCACCACCGCAGTGCCATACAGGTCCACCTCAAGGATCCGCTCGACCGAAGCCTGCGACGGCGACACCCCGGCCGCATGGACCAATCCCGTGATATTGCCGATCGTGCTCGCCGTATCGACGACCTCCAGCACCGAGTCGCGCGACGCCACATCGACCCGCGCCGTGCTCGCGCGCAAACCTGCCGCGCGCAAAGCCTCCGCCGCCGCCCCGGCAGTGTCGGGCTTTACATCCGCCACCACCACATGACGGTCGCCCGCCACCCGGCGCGCGACGGCCTGGCCGATGGCCCCGGCCCCAAGCAATACCAGCACGCTGTCCATGACCTGTCTCCTTTCCCGCCGCGGATAAACCCTAATCCGCCGGAATGAAACCTGAGATTGACGCCCATCGCCATTTCTGCTGACCTGCGCGCCAGGTAGCGACCGTTAGCCATACGCGACACATTGATTTTTTATGCCAGCGGCGGCATTCACTAATTTTCTTCAATTTGGCGAATTCACATGCAGACCCATCCTGCACTCATAGAGCGGTCGGTCGGCTCCACCTTGTGCAGCTTTTCACGAGGCAAGCTGACATTCGAAGAAGCCGCTCTGGACCTGTTCGAAGTGGTTTCGAGCCAGATCAGCGGCCGAACCCATTATTCGATGGCCATCATCGGCTACTATGTCCGCGCCATCCTCGCCGGCATGCGCAACCGGGAAATCGCCCTGGCAGACGCGTTCGATGCATTCGTCGACGCCGCAGCCGCCGGGACGCAGGGGCATTGCTCGGTCACATCGCGATTAGCGCAACCTCTGTCCAGCGCCCGCGCCTAGGCCTTATCCTCTGCCAGGGTGTGCGCGACGATGGCATTGGCGTGTCCGTGGCCCATGCCGTGCCCGGTCTTCAACAGCGCGACCAGTTCCATGTGCTTGGCCGGATAGCCCTGCCGCACGATGGCTTTCCATTCGGCGATCGGACGGCCATACTTTTTCTCGATGGACGGAAAATAGGACGCAGGTCCTTTGATTGGCTGATCTGTCATGCACCGATTAATGCGTCTCGCCACCGCCTTGTCAACGGCGTCCAAGGCGCTACGCCTACGCGCCGGCAATCCCGCCCCTCACTTCCGCAGCCTGACAAAGGTGCCGCCATACCAGTTGCCCGTCGCCTCGCCCTTTGAATCAAACTGCCTGGATATCATGCTGTACTCATGTGCGGTTATCCAGGTGTACTCGTAAACGCGATAAGTCCCGTCGGGCTCGTCGGTGAACCGGAGCGTCAGACGAAGGTCTCCACCGGGGCTGATGCCACCCGTGCCCACGCCAAGGCGGCGATCGCCGAAATGCGACAGGTGATGCACCTGCCCGGACGTCTGGTCGAAGGCCCAGAAAATATGCCCTTTTAGTCCGCCGGCATCGACGACGCACATTACCGATTGCGATGTATTCACGGTCTTGCATTCCGTGTGATGGCGGGGAATTGTAACCGTTTCGACGGTGTGCCCGTCCCATACCTGGCTGAACTTGTCATCCTTCAGCGTCCATTCGCCAAAGAAGGCGACAAATGGGTTCGATGCTTCCAGGGCTTTTTCGGTTTCCCTGGCGCAGACAACAGGCGTGGCGGTCGCGCATGAAAGTAACACCAATAGCAAGGCAGCAATTGATTTCATCAGAACATGCTCCGAAAAGTGGAGACGGCCCTCTCCTTCGGCCCGTCCTTGTCCCGGCACCATAGGGACGGCGGCGCTGACGTCTCGCGCAAATTCAATCAACGGGGCCGCGGCCCCCGCGAGCGGGACCGCCGTTCGAACACCGAAAGCCGCTTGCGGGCAGTAAGGTCCCGCTTAACGGAATGTCCGCATTTTGGAGGAGACAGTGGGTAGGCTGCCATGTGACGCATCGGACCAACGCGCTGCAGCCGAGAGAACGAGATGAAATGAGCGATATCCGTTTGGCGAACTGGAAACAGGGCCTCATCTACAACCTGCTCATATGGACCGGTGTCGCCATATTCACGGCAACGCAATGGTATTTTGGCAGCCTCGCCGCGGGACGCGACGTCTCCTGGTGGCAGACCTGGAGCTATTCCATACGGTCTTCCGCAGTATGGGCGCTGCTGACGCCGCTCATTTACCTAGTCGTCAGATTTACCGGTTTTCGAATTTCAGCGCCCTGGCCCGCGCTCGGAATATATCTTCTCACGGGCCTTGCCGTCGCCGCCGCCCACTGCGTCATCTTTACACCGCTGCAATGGCTTCTGGCGCCCCGTGAGCCTGGAGTCGCCTTCACGGGCCTGCTGTTGCGGCTGCTCGCCGACAAGCTTTACATGAACCTGCTTGTTTTCAGCATCGTCGTCGCCGTTCTCCTGGCGCTGCAGGCCTATCGCGACCTGAGGGAACGGGAATTACAGGCGGCGGAGTTGCAAACGCGTCTAGTCGAAGCCGAAATTTCGGCGTTGCGGGCGCAGTTGCAGCCTCACTTCCTCTTCAACACGCTCAATGCGATATCCGCGCTTGTAGAGTCCCAGCCGGTACGCGCCAAGCGTCTCGTCGCGCGGCTCGGCGACCTCCTGCGCATCTCGATCGAAAGACACCGGGGCCAGACAACGACGCTCAGGGACGAACTGATATTCTGCCGGGCCTATGCCGCCATAGAAAAGGCGCGGCTGGGTCGCCGTCTCCGCGTGCTTGAAGCCATTTCTCCCGATAGCCTGTCCGCGCGGCTACCAGCACTCCTGTTGCAGCCGTTGATCGAGAATGCCGTCCGGCACGGGATCGCACCCAAGCGTGGCCAGGGAACCATACACGTCAAGGCGGCGATGGAGAACAACAGCCTGCATCTTACGGTATCGGATGACGGCATCGGTGCCGAACATATCGTGGAACACATAGGCCTTGGCAACGCCCGGGACAGGCTACGCCATCTTTACGGAAGCAGGCACCGGTTTGAAGTCGCGCATGCGCCCGGCAGCGGGTTTACCGTTACCCTGGTGGTGCCCCAGTGATCCGCACGGCCGTTATCGATGATGAGCCGCTTGCCCGCCGGCGCATCTGCGATCTCCTATCCGCGGAAGATGACTTTCAGGTTGTGGGAAATGCCGCTGACGGCGAAGCCGCGGTCAGGCTCATCCGCCGCACGTCGCCGGATCTCGTCTTCCTCGATATCCAAATGCCGCGATCAGGCGGCTTTGACGTTATCGAGGCCCTCGGCGCGGAGAACATGCCTCTGACGGTCTTTGTTACCGCGTTCGACACATTTGCCGTCCAGGCCTTCGAAGCGCAGGCACTTGACTATATCCTGAAACCCTTCGACGACGCCCGGATGAAAAAAGCGCTGGCGCGTGTCCGTCGGCAACTGAAGTTGGAAACAACGCAGGGCGACAGGATTGCCAATCTGCTGCGGCAGGTTAGGCCCGTCCAGGATGGCAGCATTGTCGTAAACGCACGCGGGAAAAGAACCGTCCTGCACTACAACGATATCACCTGGATATCGGCGGCCGGAGGATATTCGGAAGTGCATTGCGGCGGGCGCTCATGGCTGCTGGATGAGGCGCTCGCCTCCCTGTCTTCGCGCCTGCCGGCGGACCAGTTCGGGCGCATTCATCGCTCAACCATTGTCCGGCTGGGGTGCATCTCCCAAATCATCCCGGCGGCGCACGGCGATGCCCATATCCGCCTTCAGGATGGCACCGGCTTGAGGCTCAGCCGCAGATACCGCGACGCCCTCGCATGTTATCTGTCCGCGCCCTGACCACGCTCGCCAGCCCCTCACCCCAGCGCCCGTATCGCGTCCGCAATCTCGCCGAGGTCGTTGTTCAGCTGGTGATCCCGTCCGGGCAACTCCGTCACCACCATCCGGGGCACAGCCTTCGCGTACAGCCCCGCATGAGACAACGGCACGTCCTGGTCCCTCGTACCGTAAAAGAGCCGCAAGGTGACGCCTTCCGGCAGGTCGCTTGCAAGATCACAACGCGGCAATCCATCCCCTGGCCACCCGCCCTCCCCGGCAAACGGCGGCGCGATGACGATCACCGCGCCCGGCCTGAACGGCAACGCACCTTCGGCCACGAGATGGAGCAATATCGTCCCGCCCACCGAATGCCCGACCAGGACGGCGCCATCGCTCAGGCCATCGAAGGCATCGAGCAGCGCGGGTTTCCATATGGCGTACTGGGGATTGGCCTCCTCCGGCATGCGCGGATAGGCGACATCGTAAGAAGCCCCCAGTTCGTGGCGCAGGCTGTTGACCAGGGCGTTGTCCCACTGGTCGTGGACGTTTTCGCCGCCGCCCTGGACGAAGAGGATCTGTTTCGGCATGGCTGTCTTTCCGGGGTTTCCGATGCCTGGAAACTGCTCCCGCCTCTGCGTCCGGTCAATCGGCCAAATTGGAACCTTTTGCAAACTCGGTGAAGGCCCGCGCGTCAGCAGCATTAGCAGTAAGTTTCTTTTCGATTTAGTTCTGGTTTTGATTCTGGTTCTGGTTGGTCGCCGTTTCGCTGCAACGAAGGCTCAACATACGTTGACCCTTTTGCTTTGTTTTCATTGCAGAATTTTCGCAAGGTCCGTTTTAGCCCTTCAAAGCCTTACTTTACCGCGACGCAATAATGATCGCGCTCCGATGGCTGACGTGCTGCACTTCCCCTCGGAAGGAGACCGCTTTCGCCGTGACCGCCGTCCTGCTTCTCGCCTGCCTCGTCGCCCTGCTGATCGTATCGCTTGCGATCCGCAATGAACCCTTGCGCTTTGTCCTGTTCTTCGTTCTCGGCTGCCTTGTCCTCGCTTTATGGAAGGTCATGGCCGAGCTGCCGTGGTGGGGCTGGCTGCTGTTCGCCGCCGCCACGGTCTGCGTCCTCTTCGCCTGGCGCCTGTCCCGCCGGCGCGGCCAGGGATAGCGCCCAAGCACCTTGCCGCCCGCCAAGACGATGTCCCGGCTCCGCTCATCCGGCCTCGCCTGAGGCCTGTCAACGCGCTCCCTCCTCCCTACGCTTGCGTGGGGAGGTGGCAGCGAGCGCAAGCGAAGCTGACGGAGGGGTACAACCGAGCGATAGCGACGGCGATGCGGTGGTGGCGGCCAATCCTGCCTCGATCCCCTCGCCTCACACGAACACGAAATCCTCTTTCGTCACCCCGCCATCCTCGATCCAGGCCAAATCGACCCACGCTCCACCGCCGGCGCCATCGCTGTCCCAGTAGAGATGCAACGCCACTGCGTCCCAGATGAACTGCGCCGCGGCGCCGACAGCCGCACCGCCCACGGTAAACTCCGCCGCCGTCAACGCATGGCCGGTCGCAAACCCATAGTCCGCCGAGACGAACACCAGCCGGTCGATCCCATGCGCGAAGTCCGTAATCCGGTCGGTCCCGTTCGCGCCACTGCTTGCAAACACGAAATCGTCCCGCCCGGTCCCGCCGCTTAAACTGTCATTCCCCGCGGCCCCGGCCAGGGTGTCATTGCCATTGCCCCCGCTTAGGGCATTCCCCGCCCCGGTCCCGTTTATCCGGTTGTTCAACCCGTTGCCGGTCCCGCTCACCGCGCTCCCCGTCAGGAGCAGCGCCTCGACCTCCGGACTCATCGCCCAGTCGATGGCCGCATAGACCGTGTCGCTGCCCTCGCCGCCCAGCTCGATGACGCGGTCGCCGACATGATCAAGATAATAGACGTCATTCCCCGCCCCGCCATACATGCGGTCGTTCTCGCTCCCGCCATCCAGCACGTCATCGCCCGCCCCGCCGGTCAGCGTATCCCAGCGCTGCCCGCCCAAAAGCGTATCCTGGCCCGTCCCGCCGTCCAGCACATCGCTGTCGAGGCCGCCGTCCAGGCTGTCATTGCCGTCAAAGCCATAGATCGTATCGTGCCCCGTCCCGCCGCCAAAGCTATTGTTCCCGGCATTTCCCGCGATCTGGTTGGCCAGGCTGTTGCCAATACTCGTGACATGCCCGCTGCCGCTGAAGGCCACCCCCTCGACATTGGCGCTCATGTTCCAGCTCAGCGACGCATAGACCGTGTCATTGCCCTCATTGCCGAGCGCACTTTCGTTCACCCGGTCGCCGGCATGATCGACATAATAGATGTCGTCGCCAGGCCCGCCGAACATCTGGTCGTTGTCCAGCCCGCCATCCAGCGTGTCGGCGCCGTCGCCGCCGCGCAAGGTATCCCAGCGCGCCCCGCCCTCAAGGCTGTCGCCGCCGGCGCCGCCTTCCAGCACATTGGACACCGCATTACCGATGATCCAGTCATTGCCGCTGCCCGTTATGGCGTTCTCGATCGTCACGCCTTTTGCAATGGAGACATTGCCGGTCAGACCCCCGACGCTGGAAAAATGCGTGGCCCTGAGATCCACCAGGGCCGCCTGGCCATAGCCGGAAAAGTCGAGGCGGTCATTGCCGCCCGCGTCCCACACGCAAAAGATCACCGTCCCCGAAACGGCCGCCGCATCGAACCACGGCTTTCCCGCCGTGGCATTGAAGCCATAGGTCGTGTCGCCGGTCCGCGTCGTCATATTGGCGCCATAGAGCCTCTGCGCCGCGGCGATATCGTCCATCAGCGGCGCCGACGCATAGCGGTAATTGTTCCAGCCGCCGGTATTGCTCTCCTCGAAATAACTCATCACCGTGTACTGGCGCGAATCCTCGGCATACTGGGCGTGGCCCGCGTAGGTGATGGTGACGCCGGGCACGGCGTTGTAGTCACCCGGATGGGCCAGCCCCAGGGCGTGGCCGATCTCGTGGACCAGGGTATAGTGCCCGTAGTTGAACAGGGCCGGAGCGGCATTGTACGACAGGGTCGAATTGATCCAGACGTCGCTATCGAAACTGCCATACGACGGATCATAGGGATAATAGGCGAAGGCCGCCGCCGACGACGCGCCCGTGGCATAGTTGGCGAACAGCAATGTCGCGCTGTTGGAATAGGCGCCCGCGCCGCTGGTCCCCGATCCGGAGCGGACAAAGGTCAGGTTCGCCACCTCGGACCACGACTGCAGCGCCAGTTCGGCGGCGGCAATCTGGGTGGCGTTGAAAACGGAAAAGCCGCCGGTATCGCCGGGCATGGACGACGGAGCGCTGGCGCGAAAGGCATAGGAGACAGTGGCGGGCGTGCCCGTGACGCCATAGCCGGACTGCGAATAACCGTAGCGGGTGATCTGGGCCGCGGCGTCATCGACGCTGTAGGAAATCTTGCCGCCGTAATAGCGTCCGCCGCCGCGCTCGGCGCCGGGATCGACGACGGCCTGGGGCGGCATGGTATTGCTGATCATGAGAAAGGTCCCGCTGAAATCCGCCCTGGCCCGTCCCATCCATACCACCTTCAGGCGAATCCCGTCAGCCGGATTTACGCAAAATTCGCGTCATGAAGGAAAACGAAACCCTGAAACCGCACGAAATGCCCCCCTTCGCCCTCCCCATTCATGGCAGGGCTATCGCATATGACATTGTCGGGGCCGCTTTACGTCTCCTTCCCCAGCCTTGCCGGCAGGCAACAAGGGGAGAAGGGGCGTTAATTCCATGCCCTGCCTGCCATACGCGATAGCTCTGACATGAAGGGAGGCGAAAATGAACTGCTTCCGATCTGAAATGTTCGCAATGTAAAAGTTGAGTGCCTTTAGAGCGATATGGCGAAAAGTGCCAAGATGCGTTTTTTGGGGTTTTCGCCTTAAATATCGCGACAAAACCAAAACGTAGATCGGTATGATGTTTCCACTTAAAATCATACCGATCTAGCGCCTCAGCACCTCGCCCTCCCCATTCATGGGGAGGGGGGACCATTGGCGGAGCCAATGGTGGGCGGGGCCTCTTCGTTCCGCAAACGCCACGCAAACCGTGATGGGGCTCGCCTGTCGACGGCCCACGCCGGTCACACGAAGAACAGATCGTCCTTCGTCACGGTCGCGCCACCCGAGATCAGGGCCAGCTCGAACGCCGCTCCCGCACCCGAACCATCCGCGTCCCACCACAGCTTGCCTGCAACAGCGTCCCAGACGAACTGCGCCCCCGCCCCGACGGCCGCCGAACCCACGGTAAACTCCGCCGCCGTCAGCACATGCCCGGCCGCGAACCCATAGTCCGTGCCAGAAAACACCAGCCGGTCCACGCCGTGCTCGAAATCACCGACGTGGTCGTGACCGTTCACGGACACGCTTGCAAAGACGAAGTCATCCGCCCCTGCCCCGCCACCCAGCACGTCATTGCCGCTGCCGCCCACAAGCGTATCCGCGCCGTTGCCGCCGGACAAGCGGTCATGATCCGCGCCGCCCGACAGGCTGTCATTACCATCCCAGCCCCACAGGCTGTCATTCCCCAGCCCGCCCGAAAGCACATTGCCGCCGGAATTACCATTGATGGCATTATGCAAGCCGTTACCTGTGCCAGACACGGCCGATCCGGTCAGCGACAGGTTCTCGACATCGGGCGTCAGGCTATAGGAGATCGACGCCTTCACCGTATCGGTGCCTTCGCCATACAGCTCATAGACCCGGTCGCCGATGTGGTTGACGAGATAGGTGTCATTGCCCGCGCCGCCGTACATGGCGTCGTTCTCGCTGCCGCCATCCAGCGTATCATGACCTTCGCCGCCCGTCAGCGTATCCCACCGCGCCCCGCCCAGCAGCAGGTCGTTGCCGGTCCCGCCGTCCAGGCTGTCCGACCCCGCCTCGCCGCGCAAGCTGTCATCGCCGCCCTTGCCGAAGATGCGGTCATTGCCCACGCCGCCGGTCAGGCTGTCGTTGCCGGTCACATGCATCACAAAGGCGTCCAGCGTGCCGTTGCCGTCATTGGCGACAAGGTTGCTTGCGGCGCTGCTGAACAGGATACGGTCATTGCCGATGGCGGTCGCCCAGGAACTGTCGCCATCGCCGTCGGTCAGCCGCGTTAGGCCGCCCGTCGCAACGTCGTAGGCAAAGATGTCGGACTTGCCGTTCGTGTCACCCGCCACCAGGTTGTCAACCAGGCTATAGAAGTACAGCGTCCGGCCGTCAGCCGAGAAGGACGGCGCGTACGCGTCACTGCCCGGTATTCCCGGCGCATGAGCCGTGATCACCTTCAGCTCGCCGGTCACCATATCCTTGATAAAGAGGTGTTCCTCGCCAGCAGTACCGGTATTGGCCAACCCGGCGCTATAGGCCGAAAAGGCCACTTTCGTGCCGTCGCCTGACATGGTCGCGTTGTAGAGGCTGAAAGCCGTCGCCTGTGCTCCGGACTCCGACACAGTGACGCGCGAAAAATCGCCGCTGGCCTTGTCCATCACGAACAGGTCGGCCAGGCCATTGGTATCGCCCGGCGTGATATAGGGCGCGTCGCTGTAGAACAGCACCTTGCCGCCGTCCGGCATGACGCCATATACCGAAGCGAAATAGTAGGTCCAGTTGCCCGGCGCATTGAAATCGCTCAGCGTATCGACCGAACCGTCCGCCAGCGACTTGACGTAGATCATTCCTGCGAAATCCACCGGTCCGGGCGTATCGTACGAATAGGCGGTGTAGAAGGCCGTCTGGCCATCGCCCGTCAGCGCGCCGCTATAGGCCCCGGAAACGGTACCAGCGCCCGGAAGGGTCGAAACGACCGAGACTTCGCCGGTCGTCATGTTCTTACTGAAGATCTGTATGCTGCCCGGAGAGCCGGCCGGTGTGCCCAGATTTGTCGAACTGTTCGCGAACAGCACGACATTGCCATCATCCGACATGTCCATGACCCAGCCGCTCTGGTTCGCGATCGTTCCGTCGGCCAGGGCATCGATGCGCAGGACTTCACCGGTCACCAGATCCTTGCGGAAAAGGTGCGGGCGACCATCGTCCACGCCGTCCGCGACCAGGTTGCTCGCGGTGCTGTCGATCACGATATAGCGGCCGTTGGCCGAGGCAACATAGGCATAGGCCGCGTCGTTCGCCTGCTCGCCATCGGCGTTTTTCGACACCAGTTCGATTTCACCCGCATCGAAGCCAGTAAGCGTGCGGTCGCCGTTGTCGAAGACGCTCAGGGTGAAGGCCCTGGGCGCTGTTTCCATCACGCCGTCGCTTACACTGACGTCGAACCCGGCGGTCGCGGCCACGCCGCCGTGACGGAACGAGACCTTGCCGGCCGCCAGCTCGGCGGCGCTGAAATCCGCCGCTTCGATACCGTCGACCAGGATCTTTCCGCCCTTCACGGCCGAAACCGTGAAGCGGATGTCGGCGGCGTCGCTGTCGGCGTCGTTGTGTCCCAGGTCGGCGGTTGTAAGCACCACGGCCTTGTCGAAGTTCACTATCGCCGCCAGGTCGCCGCCGAGTACGGGCGCATTGGCCAGGCTGATCGTCTGGTTGGCGAAGCTCAGCCATTCGATCCCGCTCAGCACGTCCGCGCCGTCCGCGCCGGTGACCGTGGCGTTGCCGCCATCGGTGACAATCGCATAGCCCGTCCGGTTACCGGAGAAGACCGCCGTGTCGCTGCCCGTACCGCCATTGAGACTGTCGTCACCCGCCCCGCCGGTCAGCGTGTCGTTGCCATTTCCGCCCGACAGCGCATTGGCGCCCGCATTGCCCTCGATGGCATTGTGCAAGCCATTGCCGGTGCCGGAAATATCCTCCGTGCCGCCCAGGATGAGGGCTTCAATGTCCGGCGCCAGCGACCAGCTGATCGTGGAAACGACGGTGTCGTTGCCTCCACCGGCCAGTTCGCGCGTGCGGTCCCCGGCATGATCGACGAAGTACACGTCGTCGCCCACGCCGCCGGTCATGTCGTCATTGTCCGCCCCGCCGTCAAGCGTGTCGTTGCCGTCGCCGCCCGTCAGCGTATCCCAGCGCGATGCACCAAAAAGACTATCGTCGCCCACGCCGCCGTTGAGCGCGTCCGAGCCCGCACCGCCCAACAGGCTGTCATTGCCCGTATCGCCCGACGCCCGCACGTGCAGGGTATAATAGTTGTAATAGCCCTGCACGGAGATGAGATCGTCGCCCGCCCCGCCGGTTACGGTCGGAGACGAGTTGTCGCTGTTCGACACCAGCGAGATGACGTCATTGCCGTCGCCGCCGTCGATCAGGTCGCCGCCGGCCGAGATCCAGTCGTTGCCGCTGCCGCCGTAGACAAACCCGTTGTCGCTTGAACTGTAGAGGGAGTCATCGCCCTCGCCGCCATTGAGCGTGTCGGTCTGCAGGTTGCGGTCGCCGTAATTGTTGTTGGCCAGCACAACGTCATTGCCGTCGCCGCCGTCCAGGCTGTCGTCGCCGGCCATGCCGTAGAGCGTGTCGCCGCCCGCGCCGCCCAGCAGGGTATCGTTGCCGGCGTCGCCGTCCAGCATATCGCTGTCCGCGCCGCCATCGGCCCAGTCCGCGCCCGCGCCGGCCTTGATCTGGTCGAAGCCGCCGCCGCCACGGATCACGTCCGCCCCGTCGCCGCCGTCCAGCGTATCGACGCCGTCGCCGCCCTCGATCGTGTCGTCGCCGCCAAGGCCGCTGATCGAATCCGTGTAGGCCGTTCCGGTCAGGCTGTCATTGCCGGCGGTCCCGGCCGACCTGACGCCGATGCCCAGCTCGGACAGGGTCACCGTCTGGTCGCTGAAGCGGATGCTTTCGATGCCCGAGGTGACGATTTCCTGCCGGTACTTGTCCAGGACGATCACGTTGACGCCGTCGCTGATCACCGCGGCTTCGCTGCGCGCTTCCCACATCGACAGGACGTCGTGGCCATCGCCGCCGATAAGGGTTGAATACCCGATGCCGGAGATCGTGTCATCGCCGGCCCCGCCATCGGCATGGTCGCGCGCGCTGATCGAGTCATTGCCATCGCCGCCTTCCAGGGTGACGTGGTTGGACGAATCCATCAGGGTGTCGTTGCCGTCGCCGCCAGTGACGAGGACATTATCGAGGAAGCTGAAGATGTAGTCGTCGCCCGCGCCGCCATCCAGGCGGCTGGGCACGGGTCCGCGATGCCAGGCATAGGCGCTGTAAGCCGTGCCGATCGTGTCGTTGCCCTCGCCGCCGCTGACGTCGAACCGCCCCTCGCCGACCTGGGTGATATAGTCGTTGCCATCGCCGCCGGACATGGTGCCGACGCCATACAGCCGATCATCGCCCGCCCCGCCTTCCATCAGGTTGAGGCCCTGGGCGTCCTCCAGCCGGTCGTCGCCGCCCAGCCCCCTCAGCGTATCGTCCAGCGCCCCGCCAATCAGCCGGTCGCCAAGGGCGCCGCCCGCCAGGTTGTTGTCGGCGGCGTAATTGCCCCGGATCTCATTGCCGAACTGCGAGGGATCGATTGCCCGCACCACGCCATCCTGGCTGATGAATTCGAAGCCGTTCGCCTGCCGCTCGGCCACCGTGTCCTGGACCACGACGATGTCGCCGCCGCGATTATAGACATCGGCGCCGCTTAGCGAGTCGCCTAGCGCCAGGGTATCGATGCCCAGGCCGCCCTCGACCGTCAGATAGCCCTCCAGCGGCGCGTTCAGGGTGACGTGATCGTTGCCGGCCCCACCGTCGACGCTGACATAGCCGCGCGCGGTGATGACATCGTCGCCATCGTCACCCTTGACCCTGACCCAGGACCAGCTGCCGAAGGCGGTGATGGTGTCGCTGCCGGCGCCGCCCTCGACGGTCGCCTCGTCGCCGGCGGTGATGACGTCATTGCCGTCGTCGCCATACATGCGGATCTGGTTGCCCTCCAGCACGTCCTCGCCATCGCCGCCCCTCAGCGTATGGCCGTATCCGCCGATCGACATGGTGTCGTTGCCGTCGCCGCCATTGGCCAGAACGGGTTGCGAAGTCCACGGCCAGGCGCCGCGCACGATGTCGTCGCCGCCACCGCCGGCCAGGGTCGTCGGGTTGTAATAGTCGATGTTCAGGACCTCGACCGTGTCATTGCCCATGCCGCCGTCCAGCGATCCGACGCCGCGCAGCCAGTCATTGTCGTCGCCGCCGCGCAGGGTCGACGGGCCTTCGAAGTCGTACAGCGTGTCGTCGCCCGCGCCGCCGCTCAAGGAGTCCGTTCCGACGCCACCGTACAGGGTGTCATTGCCCTCATCGCCGGCCAGGGTATCGTTGCCCGCAATGCCGTAGATCACGTCGCCGCCGCCCCAGCCGCTCAGCGAGTCATCGCCGCCGGTGCCCTGAAGCGTGTCATTACCCGAGGTCGGAGCACTCGAAAACGCGCTGTAGCCGTCAAGGTTTTCCGCCGTCAGGTTACCCGCCATGAACGTCTTGAAGGTGACCAGCGTGCCCCACGCCGAAGCCGCCCCGGCGCCGTCGAAATCGACCTCCAGCCGTGTGTCCGTTCCCGACTGGGTCAGCCGCATATAGCCCTGGCTGAACGGATTGGCGCCGGCCGCCAGCCCGGTGAACTTCGCGATCAGACCGCCGAACGCGAAGCGGTCGCCGCCCGCCCCACCGGCAAAGTCCTCGATGATCACGCCGGTCAGCAGTGGGTTGAGCTGGTAGAGGTCGCTGCCTTCGCCGCCATTGACATAATGGATGACCCCGGGCAGGCCGCCGGAGAAGGTGTCATTGCCGGTATTGCCATTGACCAGGTTGCTGCCCTGGCCGTACAGCCCGATCTGGTCATCACCCGCGCCGCCATAGATGGTATTGGCGCCGTAGCGATCGACGATCCGGTCATTGCCGTCGCCGCCGCTCAGGTAGTCGTCGCCAAGATAGCCATCCAGCGTGTCATTGTCCTCATTGGCGAAAATATAGTCGTCGCCGCCGTCGCCGAACAGGCTGTCGCGGCCCGCGTGCCCGTAGATCCAGTCATTGCCGATGGTGCCCCGGACGGTCGGCGCCTCCGCCGAACCGGTCAGGGTGTCGCCCATCGCGTTCCAGCCACTCTGGGGGAAGCCGCGGAAATTCCACGCCGTCAGCCCGGACGCCGTGACGTTTTCAAGCACGAGCGAGGTCTCGAAGCCATGGACCGTGCCCGTGCCGTCCAGATCGACCTCGACCACGGCGTCAGCGCCGTCCTGTACGACGCGGACATGCTGGGAATAGAGGGGGTTGCCGCCGTAGTAGCCCGTCAGGTCCCGCAGAACGTACTGCAGGTCGATCATGTCCCCGCCATCGCCTTGCGCGAAGTCCGTCACGCGGATATGCGCGTCCTGTCCCGCATTGGCGGTCGCCATGATGGTGTCGACGCCCGCGCCGCCGCTGACGACGGCTGTGCGGCTGCCGGTGTTCCATACGGCCAGGATATCGTTGCCATCGCCCCCTTCGACGCGGCTGTCGAAGGCGTCCGACACCGCTCCCGCCGAGATCGAGTCGTCGCCCGCGCCGCCCAGCAGGGTCTGCGCGCCGGTATAGCCGAACAGCGTATCGTTGCCGTCGCCGCCGCTGAGGCTGTTATTGCCGTCGTTACCGTAAAGGGCGTCATGGCCGGCGCCACCGTCGATCGAGTCGTCTCCGGCGTAACCGCTGATCGTATCGTTTCCGCCCATCCCCAGAATGCTGTCGGCGTCACTTGTGCCCAACAGCGTGTCGTTGCCAGCGGTGCCGGTGATATTGGCCATGGTGTCCCCCCGGGGAATATCAAAAAATGAAATGATTTATAGTTAACGCACGCTAACCCGGCAGGCGAAACCATGCAACCGCAAGTCACGCATCACGCGCAGATTTTACCGCGGACAAAAAAAGCCGCCGGAGGTGAGCCGGCTGCGTTGCAATGCCCAAGCCGCTCCGGCAGCCGGCCGGCGCCAGAGCGTCCACGATACACCCCACCTTCACCTCTCCCCGTTTACGGGGAGAGGACGAGAGCCGAGCTTAAGCGAAGGCGATCGGGTGAGGGGCTCTTCCCGTCTGCACCATAAGACGCCTGGCGGCCCCACCGCTTCAACAGCCATCATCCTTCGTGACCGTCGTCCCCGTCACGATGTACAGCCGATCGGCAGCATCGTCCCAGACGACGCTGCCCCGTTTTCTCTATTCCTCCCCATGAGCGCCTGGACCCGAAAACCGCTTACACTTTTCGCCATATCGCTCTGGATGCGGTGGTCGGGGCCAGACAAGCCTCCACTGCCGTCATCTTACGTGAAGTACAGATCGTCCTTCGTGACGTTCGTCCCGGTCACGATGGCCAGCTCGAACGCCGCCCCCGCGCCCGAACCGTCGGCATCCCAGTACAGCCGGTCGGTGGCGTCGTTCCAGACGAACTGCGCGCCTGTCCCGACCGCCACGGTGCCGACGGTGAACTCGGCCGCCGTCAGCACATGGCCCGCCGCGAAACCATAGTCGCTGCCCGCGAACACCAGCCGGTCCAGGCCGTGCTGGAAGTCGCTGAGGTGGTCGTGGCCATTCGTCGCCGTACCCGAGAACACGAAGTCATCCGCGCCCGCGCCGCCGCCGACCACGTCATTGCCTTGACCGCCGATGAGCGTGTCGTTGCCATTGCCGCCTGACAGGCGGTCGTGGTCGTTGCCGCCGACAAGACTGTCATTGCCGTCGTAGCCGAACAGGCTGTCATTACCCAGGCCGCCCGTCAGCACATTGCTGCCGCTGTTGCCATAGATGGCGTTATGCAAGCCATTGCCCGTGCCGTCGGTATTATTGGTGCCGGTCAGGTACAGGACCTCGACATCGGGCGTCAGGGCGTACGAAATCGACGCCTTCACCGTATCAAGGCCTTCGCCGTACAGCTCATAGACCCGGTCGCCGGGATGATCGACGACGTAGGTGTCGTTGCCCGCGCCGCCATACATGGCGTCGTTGTCCGCCCCGCCGTCGAGGATGTCATCACCCGCGCCGCCTGCAAGCGTATCCCAGCGCGCGCCGCCGCTCAGCTGGTCGTTGTCCGCGCCGCCGTCCAGGCTGTCCGAGCCTTCGCCGCCCAGCAGGCTGTCCTTGCCCGCCCCGCCCGACATGACGTCGTGGTCGTTGCCGCCGTCCAGCTTGTCATTACCCTCCAGGCCCGTCAGCGTATCGTTGCCGTCGCCGCCCGTCAGGGTGTTGTTGCCGGTATTGCCGGTCAGCGCATTGTTGAGCGCATTGCCCTGGGCCTGGATATTGTCGCCGCCCGTCAGCACGACCGCTTCGATATTGGCGGCCGCCTTGTAGGTGACGGCGGACCGCACCGTATCGAAGCCCTCATTGGCGTTTTCGATGGCCTGATCGCCCATCTGGTTGAAGACATAGGTATCGTTGCCCACACCGCCATACAGCTTGTCACTGCCAAGCCCGCCGTCCAGCGTATCGTTGCCGCCCAAACCGCGCACCGTGTCGTTGCCGCCACCGCCCATAAGGCTGTCGCTGCCGGTGACATGCCGGATGAAGACGTCCAGATCGGGATTGGTGTCCGTCCCGGCCAGGTTGCTGGCGTACGAATTGAACAGGAGCCGGTCGGGCGTCAGCGACATCGCCCACTCGCTGTCGTCATCGCCCGCCACGACGCGCGTCAGGGCGCCGCTTTGCAGGTCGTAGGCGAAGATATCGGACGCGCCGTTGTCGTCGCCCGCCACCAGGTTGTCGGCGAAGCTGGCGAAATAGACCGTCTTGCCGTCGGCCGAGAAGACCGCGCCGTCGGACGCGTCATTGCCCGCCTCGCCGGCTGCATTGGCCGAAATCAGCGTCACCACGCCCGTCGCCAGGTCCTTCACGTAGACCTGACCGTCGCCGCCACTGTCGGCCGCCGTCAGGCTGGCCGTCGAACCGAAGACGACCTTGGCGCCGTCAGCCGACAGGTCCGCCGCGAAATGCCCGATGCCGCCGGCGGCAATGCCCGACTGCGGCGCGCTGACGATCGAAACGGCAAGGGTCGCCGTATCCAGCACGAACAGGTCAAAGTCGCCGTTGACGTCATTGGCCACCAGATAAGGCGCATTGCTGCTGAACAGCACCTTGCCGCCATCCGGCGTTACATCGGCGAAGGTCGCCTGATAGTAGGTCCAGTCGCCCGGCGCATTGAAGTCCGTCAGCTGTTCCACCGTGCCATCGGCCAGCGAGCGCGTGTACAGCAGTTCCATGAAATCGACCGCGCCGGGCACGTCGAACGACCAGGTGCTGAAGAAGACCTTCCCAGCCCCTTCGGCGAACCCGCCGTTAAAGCCGAACGCTTGCGTGCCGCCATTGGGCAGCGCGCCGTCCACCAGCGGCGTGACTTCGCCCGTGGCGACATTCTTCATGAAGACGCGCGTCATTGGCGCGCCCAGGTCGTCGAGATTGGTCGCGGACGATCCGAACAGGACCAGGTTGCCGTCGGCCGACACGTCGATCGACCAGCTTTCCGAATCCGCCAGTTCGCCGTCCGCGGACGTATCGATCCGCACCACATCGCCGGTCAAGAGGTCCTTGCGGTAGACATGCTGGCCGCTGCCGTCCTGACCGTCGAAGACCAGGTTGGTCGCGTTGCCGCTGAAGATGACGTAGCGGCCGTCGGCCGAGCCCATATAGGCGCCGGTGATGCCATTGACCTGTTCGCCCGCCGCATTCTTCGAAATCAGCTCGATGTCCCCGGCCTCATGGCCCACCACCACGCGTCCGGCGCTGTCGTCGACCGTGACGGTGAATGCCGACTTGGCGGACGTGCTGATCTCGTCGGTCACGGTGACATCAAAGCCCGCCGCACCGGCCGTATAGCCACCGTGCCTGAAGGTGACCAGACCCGCCGCCAGGTCGTTGCTCGAGAACCCGTCGGTCTGCTCGCCGTCGACGAAGACCCCGCCGCCGTGGACGTTCGACAGGTCGAAAAAGACCTCGCTATTGTCCGGATCGGTAAAGCCGATATCGGCCGCGGTCAGCACATATTCACCGCCGAACGCCACCGTCGCCGCCAGGTCGCCCGTCAGCACCGGCGCGACATTGGATGTTTCGATGCCGTCGTCGAAGACCAGGGTCTCGACGCCGGTCAGCGTGTCGACGCCCAATGCGCCGGTGACGGTCGTGGTGACGCCGTCGGTTTCGACAACATAGTCCGCGCGGTTGCCCGAGAAGATCGCTGTGTCGCCGCCGTCGCCGCCGTCGATCAGGTCGTCGCCCCGGCCGCCGGTAAGGGTGTCATCGCCAGCGCCGCCCGACAGGGTGTCGACACTTGCGTCGCCGGTGAGGGAATCTTCGGCGTCAAAGCCGGTGATCCAGTCGTCGCCGTCGCCGCCGTCGATGCTGTCGGCATAGATGTCGTCGCCGACCAGGACATCGTCGCCGCTGGTCGGCGCTACCGATGAAATGTTCCGCGCCGTCAGGTCGGCGACGTCGACATTCTCAAGGACCAGGACCGGCGTGAAGCCGCCCGCCCCGCTGCCATCCATGTCGCGTTCCAGCACGGCGTTGAAACCCGACTGGACCCAGCGGAAGTGGCCCGACGCGAACGGATCGCCGCCGCCGTAATTGGTGAGATAATCGCCGAGGTGCGGCAGGTAGACAATATCGCCCCCATCGCCGGCCTCGAAATCGGTGATGACGACCGGCTGGTCGTCCAGCATCCAGCCTTCCATCCACACGACGTCGCGGCCGTCGCCCAGCGTCACCGTGGCGCGGATCGGCTTGAGCACGACCAGGTCGTCGCCCGCGCCCGCGTCGATCGAGCCATTGAACGTCATCCAGCCATAGATCACATCGCTGCCGGCGCCGCCGGTCACGGTGGCGGCGTCGTTGGCCGCCTGGATGATGTCGTCGCCCGTGCTACCGTCAAGGACGTCGAAGCCCCGGCCAGAGTCGATCGTGTCGTGGCCCGCGCCGCCGCGCAGGGTGTCGTTGCCCGCGCCGCCTTCCAGATAATCGTTGCCGGTCCCGCCCTCGATGCTGTCACGGCCGTCAAGGCCGGTCAGCCAGTCACCGTCGCCGCCGCCCGACAGTGTGTCGTGGCCGATCCCGCCGGTCAGGTTGTCAGGAAAATCGCCGCCGATCAGGACCACGGGCGCCGCGGGTGCGCCCGACGGATTGTAGCCCTTCAGATTGTAGGCCGTCAGCTGCGACGCATTGACGTTCTTCAGGGTGTAAACGGTCTCATACGACCGCGTGCCCAGCCAGCCGTCCGGATCGACCTGGATCACGGTATCGCTGCCGACCTGGCTGATCCATGCCGAGCCCGACGCGAAACCGTCGCCGTTATAGCCCATGAGCGAACCGAACATCAGGTCGAGGTCCAGCACATCGCCGCCGTCACCGGCAGTAAAGTCGGTGATGACCTTCGCGCCGATCGCCACCCCAGAGACGCGCGGGACCCCCGCCGTGCTGAACACGAAGGTGTCCGAACCGCTGCCGCCCGATAGGATGGCCCCGTCGTCGCCCAGTCCGGTGCGCAGCGTGTCATTACCCGCGCCGCCGAGCATCAGGTCGCCCTGCCTGCCTGTCAGGCGGTCATTGCCGTCGCCGCCTTCGAGGATGCCGGCAATGCCAGGCGTAGCGGTCAGACGGTCGTCGCCGGCGCCGCCACTCAGCCATTCGCCGATCTGGAAGTCAGGCCCGCCCGTCAGATTCTTGCGCGTCATCGTAACGTCGCTGAACCGGACCGCCTCGACGCCCAGCAGTACGTCGGTGCCGCCGCTTATCGTGTCGGTCAGAGTCAGGTTGCCCCAGGCGTCCACGCCGAAGACATAGCCGGCCCGCGCCCCGTTTACGGCAACAGTATCGAAGCCGTCGCCGCCATCCAGCACATCATTGCCCTTGCCGCTTTCGAGCTGGTCATCGCCGGTTCCGCCCAGCAGGGTATCCAAGCCCGCGCCGCCGTCCAGCGTATCACTGCCGTCGCCGCCGTCCAGCGTATCATTGCCCGCGTCACCGTCCAGCGTGTCATTGCCGTCGCCGCCCGTCAGGCTGTCCCAGCCATCCAGGCCGCGCACCCAGTCGTCGCCACCCAGGCCGTCGACCGACCCGAAATAATCGGATTTGACGATATTGTCGGCGCCATTGGTCGGCGCCACGAAACTCGATACATTGAACCAGGTCAGGTCGGCGACCGCGACATCCTTCAGCCGCACGACCTGGGTTACCACGCCCGCATCGGCGCTCGCCCCGTCATAATCGCGCATCAGCACGGCGTCACCGCCGTCCTGCACCCAGGCATAGTGGCCCGACGCGAACGGATCGCCGCCGCTGTAATTGCTGACGTACGTGTAGGGGCTGTGGATATGCAGGGTGTCGCCGCCCTGACCCACCGTGAAGTCGGTGATGACCGGCGCGGTGCCGCTGATGAAGAAGGTCTCGACGATGGCCACGTCCTGGCCGGCACCCAGCGTAATCTCACCGGGGCTGGTCGTCACGATGAGCACGTCGTCGCCCGCCCCGGCGTCGATCAGGTTGCCCGTGTCACCCTGGGACCGGATCGTGTCATTGCCGTCGCCGCCTGTGATGGTCACGGCCGTGCCGCTGGCCCAGATTTCGTCCTCACCGTCGCCGCCATCGATCAGGTTGAAGCCGAAGCCTTCGCGAATGAGATCGTTGCCCGCACCGCCAATCACCGTATCCGGACCGAAATTGCCTTCCAGCGTGTCGTCGCCGGCGCCGCCTTCCAGCCGGTCCGCCCCGTCACCGCCATAGAGCGAGTCGTCACCATCGACGCCGTAGAAGCTGTCATTGCCAAGCGCGCCGTTCATTGTGTCCGCGCCGCTCGTGCCGGTGCGCACGTCGGACGGAACCGGCAGGCCCTGCGGATCGTAACCGCCGAAATTGTGCGCGGTCAGCTGGGACAGGTCGATATTCTTGAATCGGATCAGGGTTTCCCATGGACGCGCTCCAGAAGCGGCATCCGGATCGGCTTCCAGCAGCACGTCGGCCCCATCCTGGACCAGACGCAGCGAAGTCGAGCCCAGGCCCTGGCCGTCATAGCCGCGCAGCGACCACATGATGTCGCGCAGATCGACGGTCTCGCCGCCATCGCCCGCCACGAAGTCGGTGATTATCTTGGTCCCGTCGAAGATCGGGCCGTTGACGTCGCCCGACGCACTGTTGAACACAAAGCTGTCGATGCCGCTCCCGCCGGTAATCGTCGCGGGAGACGTGCTCAGCGACATCCTGATCAGGTCATTACCGTCACCGCCGTCCACGACATCAGCGCCGGACACATCGATGGTGTCGTCGCCATCGCCACCGATCAGGGCGTCCCTACCGGAATAGCTGCCTTGCAGGGTGTCATTGCCCGCACCGCCGTCGAGGAGGACCGGGTTCCAGGGCGAGGCTGGGCTCAGATAGTCATTGCCGCCGCCGCCGAACACGATGTCACCGGAAGCCGTGTCGTTCTCCCAGCCAAGGGTTTGCAGGCTCAGTATCTCACCGTTGAAGCTCAGCTTTTCCACGCCGCTTACAGTGTCGGTCCCGTCGCCGGCGACCGTATCGCTGACGGTCAGGTTGCCGCCCGCGTCCAGCCCCAGCGTGTACATCCACCGCCAGCCCGAAAAGACCGCCGTATCGCTGCCGGTTCCGCCGTCGATCCTGTCATTACCCGCGCCGCCTTCCAGCAGGTCGTCACCGCCGTTGCCATTGAGGCTGTCGTCGCCCGCCCCACCGCGGAAGGTCGCCGCCAGCTCGCCGCCGGACATCGTGTCGGCATAGGCCGTGCCCACGACCACTTCGACGCCCTGATTGTCGTAATAGGTATAGCTGACCCACGCGCCGACGGTGGCGTCCTCGAGAGTCACCGTATCGTTGCCCTCGCCACCCGAATACAGCCAGCCGGCGCCGTCCATCACCCGGATCAGGTCGTCGCCATCGCCACCGAAGGCAAGGTCGGGCCCCACGCCCGCTTGAATGGTATCGTTGCCTGCACCACCTTCGAGCACGTCCTGGTCGGCGCTTTCGCCCACAATCAGGTCATCACCCGCGCCGCCGTCAAGCTTGTTGAAGCCCGCGCCGCCCTTGAGCGTGTCAGTGCCGCCGCCGCCTTTAAGCTCGTCATTGCCCGCATTGCCGCTTAGGGAGTCATTGCCCTCGCCGCCTTCCAGGATGTCGTTGCCATCATTGCCGGACACGGTGTCGCTGCCGCTGCCGGCCACGACCGAATCGTCCCACGCGCCGCCGCCGAGCGCCTCGTCCGCCCCGCTTCCTGTAACGACGGCGCCGAGCTGCGCCAGATCAACCTGCACGCCGTCGATATAGAGCGCCTCGACATTTTTCAGCAGGTCGGTTGCGTTGGCATTGGGCCAGACAAATGTGCCCGACCCGGTATGGCTGCGGGTGACGACCGCGATGCCGTCCGCGCCGCCCAGGTTGACGACCGAAGCATATTGGCGGAGCGACAGATTCTGGACGTAGACCGTGTCCGTCCCGGCGCCACCGTCCACGGTGTTGTCGCCGGTACCGCTGTGGACGGTGTCGTTGCCGCCGCCGCCGCTAATCGTGTCGCTGCCGTCCTTGCCATAGATCAGGTCGCCATAGGCTGTGCCCGTCAGCGTGTCGCCATCGGTCGTGCCGTCGATCACGTTGCCCAGCGTGTCGTGGCCCAGCGCGAAGGCAGTGTCGCTGAAGCTCAGGTTCTCGACGCCCGTCAGCGTCGCCCAGCCATTGCCGAACGGCGTATTGACCACGTAGTCGTCGCCATCGTTCAGCACGGTGTAATTCGACCGGGCGTAGGCAAAGCCGACCGTGTCGTTGCCGGAACCGCCGGTTAGGCTGGACTCTCCATTGGCCTTGATCAGGTCGTCGTCATTGCCGCCGTCGACGATATAGCCGAGACCGGCCGTGATAACATCGTTGCCGTCGCCGCCCCACAGGGTCGTGTTGGTGCCTGACCCGTTGATTGTATCGTTGCCGGCGTCGCCATAGACCTCGCCGCCACCGGTGATGGAGTCAGCGCCGTCTCCACCGGAGACCGTGCCTTCGCCCACGATGATGTCACCGCCGGCGCCGCCACTCAAGCTGCTGTGACTGAGCCCCCACACAGTATCATTGCCCGCGCCACCGGCCAGGGTACTACCGCTGGAATGACTCCAGAGCCAGTCATTGCCGTTGCCGCCATCAAGATTTCCCGACAGATGAAGCCAGTCGTCGCCTTCCTCTCCAAAGGCGACATTCGGCTCCGAGTAGGTCCGGTCGGTTATGGTGTCGTTGCCGTCTCCACCCCATATCGTATCCGCGCCGTCTGCGGCCGTAAGGCTGTCGTTCCCGCCCAGGCCGCTGATGCTGTCAGCGTCGTACGTATCGCCCAGCGTGTCGTTGCCCGGCGTGCCGTTGATGATATTGGCCATGAGAGTCCCCCCGATGTAATCGAGGCAACCTAGCGCTGTTTTCGCTCTGCGTACACACCCTCAACCGCCGGGGGAAAATAATTCTTCGGCTTCAATGGCTTTTCATCGCAGCAGGTGAACACGCTCCGTCCCGCTGCCTCTTCTTGCGCCCCCAAGAGCGACACCGCTGCTTCCACACAATGACACGAACGGGAAGGTCGGATGAGCGCAGCCGGAATATCGCAAGACGACGCGCCACAGCGCTGGACGCGGTGGTGGACGGCGAGACAACCTCTCCCCAAACACCCTAAACGAAGACCAGATCGTCCTTCGTCACCGTCGCCCCGCCATCGAACAGCGCCAGGTTCACCGCCGCGCCGAAGCCGGTGCCGTCGGCATCCCACCACAGCCGCCCGGTCGCCGGATCGAGGACGAACTGCGCCCCAGCCCCCACCGGCGCGCTCCCAACCGTAAACTGCGCCGCCGTCAAAACGTGCCCGGCCGCGAAACCATAATCCGCTCCCGTGAACACCAGCCGGTCCGTACCATGGACAAAGTCCGCCAGCGTATCCGTCCCGTTCACCCCGGCCGCCTCGAACACGAAGTCATCGGCATGGCCGCCACCGGTCAGGCTGTCATTGCCCGCCCCGCCCTTCAGCGTGTCATTGCCATTGCCACCGGCCAGCACATTGGCATTCGC
The DNA here is from genome assembly GCF_017875235.1 of Asticcacaulis solisilvae. Classification (GTDB taxonomy): domain Bacteria; phylum Pseudomonadota; class Alphaproteobacteria; order Caulobacterales; family Caulobacteraceae; genus Asticcacaulis; species Asticcacaulis solisilvae_A. The sequence goes on from NZ_JAGGMI010000008.1 coordinate 63,319, forward strand.
ACTGCCGGTCAACACATTGGCCTGGCTGTTGCCGGTGCCGCTGACCGCGCCGCCCGTCAGGGTAAGGTTCTCGACATCGGCCCACAGCACATGATCGATCGCCGAAATGACCAGGTCGGTCCCCTCTCCGGCAACCTCAAGCGCGCGGTCCCCCGTGTGATCGATATAATAGACGTCGTTACCCGCACCGCCCGACATCCGGTCGTTCTCGGCTCCGCCGTCCAGTACATCGTCACCCGCACCGCCCGTCAGCGTATCCCAGCGTGCCCCGCCCAGAAGCGTGTCATTGCCGTTGCCGCCATCCAGCACGTCCGAGTCGATACCGCCGTCCAGGCTGTCATTGCCATCCATGCCGAACATGGTGTCGTGGCTGACCCCGCCCGACAGGGTGTTGTTCCCGGCATTGCCGGTCATGGTGTTGTGCAGCCCGTTGCCCGTCGACGACGTATCGCCTGAGCCGGTCAGCACGACCGCCTCGACATTGGCGCTGAGGTTCCAGCTGATGCTGGCATAGACCGTGTCCGAACCTTCGTTGATGGTGGTGCTTTCATTGACGCGATCGCCGACGTGATCGACATGGTAGACGTCGTCGCCAAGCCCGCCATACATCTGGTCGTTGTCGAGCCCGCCATCGAGCGTGTCATTGCCGTCGCCGCCATAGATCGTATCCCAGCGCGCCCCGCCCAGCAGGCTGTCGTGGCCCTCTTCGCCCCATATCTGATCCGCACCGTCGCCGCCCGAGATCGTGTCGGCCCCGCCATTGCCGACTAACAGGTCCGCCCCGCCATTACCGCTGATGCTGTCATTGCCCAACTGGCCGTAGAAGGTGTCGTTGCCGCCCAGGCCGGTCAGGCTATCGTCGTCATTGCCGCCGGACACGCCCCCATAATAGGAGTTGGTTGCATTGCCGGTGAAGTCGAGCCGCTCGAAGGTATTGAGCGACACAAAGCTTCCGCCCGCGCCGGGATTTTCGAGGTAGCCGGCCAGGAGACCGCCATAGAAGGCCGCTGTCGTCAGGGCACTGGCATCGACGATGGCGACGTCCCGGCCGTCTCCTCCCGACAGGCCGAGATAGCCCCCCGCCACGACGGTGCCGCCGATGGTGTCATTGCCGAAGCCGCCATTGATATACAACATCTCGACATTGCGGACCGTTCCGGCCGCCACCCCGCCGACCGTCGCCGTGTAGGTCACGCCGGCGACGCCGCCATTGACCAGATAAAGATCGCCCAGCCGGTCGACATAGCTGACGGCGCCTATGTCCACACCGGCCCCGCCATCGATGGTGTCATTGCCGACGCCGGCATTGAGCGCGTCATTGCCATCGCCGCCATTCAGGATGTCGTCGCCAGACACGCCTTCGAAGAAATCGTCGCCCGACAACCCCGTCAGGGTGTCATTGCCTGTACCGCCGAACACGGCATGAACCGCGTTGCCGGTGAAGTTCAACGCCTCGAAGCCATTCAGCTTGATGGAGTCGCGGACACCATCACGATAGTAGAAGAGCTCATTATAGCTGAAGAGGCCTCCGTAGAAGGTCACGTCCGTCAGGGTACCGGCATCGATGACCACGGTGTCAAGCCCGTCCCCGCCGCTGACAAAATCCGACAGGCCAGCCTTGATGAGATCGTCGCCATTTTCGCCGTCGAGCGTGTCCGAACCCGCCCCGCCGTCCAGGGTGTCATTGCCATCGCCGCCGTTCAGCAGGTCGTTGCCGGCGTCGCCGTCCAGCGCATCATTGCCCGCCCCGGCCAGCATGGTGTCGTCGCCATCCAGACCGCTCAGCGTGTCATTGTGCATCGACGCGCGCACGATATCCGCGCCCGATGTCCCGGTATAGGGCAGCCCGCTCCTCAGGTCGAAGATGGTGCTCCCGACCTTCAGCGTGGCGGTCTGGTAGTAATGGCCAGGGTCCGCCTCCGCCAGGTAATGGGACGATATCCAGACCTGGTCGTTTCCGGAGCCGTAAAAGATCTTGAGATAATTCTGGTCGGGATAGCCCGGAACGACAAAGTGCTCGAAACGGATATCCGTGGCGGCGACGCCGAGAATTTCAATCACATCCGTATCGGGCGTGCTCGGGTTCGAGACCACATCCACTCCGTCACCGATATCGAAAACGAAGAGGTCATCGCCGTAAACGCCATTATACCAGTCATTTCCGGCTCCGCCATAGATGGTATCGTTGCCGTCGCCGCCTTCGATGGTGTCGTAAATACCTCCGCCGTCGTAGATGACGTCGTTGCCCGCCCCGCCAAAGATCGTATCAAGGTCGCCGTCACCGCCATAAATGGTGTCGGCGCCGTCGCCACCGCGCACGACATCACGCTCGCCGCTGCCGCCGTACAGCGTGTCATTCCCTGCCCCGCCGTCCAGCGTATCGTGCCCGCCCGAACCGGCATCGAGGCTGTCATTGCCGTCACCGCCCGTGAGACTGTCCGACCCGCCGAGGCCGAAAATGGTGTCATCGCCCGCGGCGCCATTCAAGGTGTCATTGCCTTCGGTGCCGGTCAGCAGGTCGTTCGGATCAGCCAGCAGTGCGTTCAGGTCATATTCGACCCCGCCGACAACAAGCACGGACACGCGATCGGCCGGGGCAACGCGAAAAAACGACGGCAGGCCGATCTGGTCGTCGCCGGGCCCATAGCGGATGATCAGGTCGTCGGTGCCCATTCCGTAAAATGAAACATCGGCGAGGGTAAGCGGCCCAGTGATCTCGATCACGTCGCGCTCACCGGTGACGGGTGGCAGATGAACCGTATCGTTGCCGTCCCCGACGGCGAACATGAAGCGGTCGTTGCCGTAATTGCCGACAAAATAGACGTCGGTGCCGGTTCCGCCCCAGATGGTGTCGTCGCCCTGTCCACCATCGAGGAAGTCGTCGCCACCCAGCCCCTTAAGGACATCGCCGTAGACGGTGCCGAAAACAGCGTCGTACCCATTGCCGCCCGTGAAGGTCAATCCGCCAGTCAGGCTGTAGCTGACACCGCCGACGATGAGCGTCGAGACCTTGTAATAGCCGCCATTTCCGGGCGTATCGGCACGGAACTGATCGCGTATGTATACGCTCTCCCCATAGGGACCGTAGGATATTGCCAGTCCAAAATTGCCGTCAGCGGAAAATTTGACATCGGCAATGGTCAGTTCGCCGACCAACTCGATAACATCAACGTCCGTGCTGACCAGTGTCGGCATGATTTCGTCGACACCGCTTTCACCGACCACGAAAACAAACTTGTCATTGCCCGCACCGCCGTCGAGCCTGTCCTCGCGGGCGCCACCGATCAGCGTATCATCGCCGGCATTGCCGTAGAGGTTATCGCATTCGCCCAGGCCATAGATGATATCGTCTCCGGACGTTCCGCCCAGTTCTTCCGCGCCCTCAGTTCCAATGAACGTATCCGCCACAGCAATCCCCCATTGAATTATTTTCCAAGACTACCATAACGTTGTTTTTGCGGCTCCGCATCCCCAAACCGGAGAAAACGCAGCCCGAAAATACAATCACCAGGATATGTGGCAATTATGCCTGACGGACGCTCCCGCAGGTGCCCCCCTATACCTCCCCAGCTTGCTGGGGAGGGGGACCGCACGCGTGAGACATTGCATAAAGCAATGACGAGCGAGATGTGGTGGTGGGGACCTTTGTCCAGCCCCCCGCGAGGGAAGCCCCACCCACTGCTTCCCTCACCTATACGAAGACCAGGTCGTCCTTCGTCACTGTGGCGCCGCCCGAGATCAGGGCCAGCTCGAACGCCGCCCCCGCGCCCGCACCGTCGGCATCCCACCACAGCTTGCCTGCCACGGCGTCCCAGACGAACTGAGCCCCCGCACCTAAGGCCGCCGAACCCGCGGTAAACTCCGCGTTCGTGAGCACATGCCCCGAAGCAAAGCCGTAATCCGCGCCCGTGAACACCAGCCTGTCCAGGCCATGGACGAAGTCGACCACATGGTCATGGCCATTGCCGGAAACACTTGCAAAGACGAAGTCATCCGCGCCGGCGCCGCCGCCGATCACGTCATTACCACTGCCGCCTACCATCGTGTCGATGCCGTTGCCGCCCGACAAACGGTCATGCCCGTCGTCGCCGCGTATCCAGTCATTGCCGTCCCAGCCGTAAAGGCTGTCATTACCGCCCATGCCAGCCAGGATGTTGTTGCCGGCGTTGGCGTTGATGACATTTACCAGACCGTTGCCGGCGCCGTGGATGTTCTCCGTCCCCAGCAAGTACAGGTTCTCGACATTGGCGTCGAGCACATGGTTGAGGAACGCGGCCCTGACCGTGTCGATACCCTCACCGACCGCTTCATAGACGCGGTCGCCTTCATGATCGACATAGTAGCTGTCGTTGCCCGCCCCGCCGGACATCTGGTCATTGTCGATGCCGCCGTCGATCGTGTCGTCGCCGTCGCCGCCCATAAGCGTATCCCAGCGCTCGCCGCCGTTCAGGCTGTCATTGCCCATGCCGCCCAGGATCGAGTCACCGCCCGTCCCGCCGGACAGGCTGTCGTCGCCCGCCTCGCCTTCGAGGGTATCGGACCCTTCACCGCCGTTCAGCGTATCCTGGCCCTCGCCACCGTCCAGGAAGTCATGGCCGCCGCCGGCCAGCACGCGATCGTTGCCGCCTTCGCCCATCAGGACGTTATTGCCGCCCGAACCCACCAGTGTATCATCGCCCGTCGTGCCGACGGCGCTTTCGATACCGAACAGCTTGTCGTCCGACAGGACCCCGCCGGTCGTGCGGTCGTGATGGATGCCCCACCCCCGCGTCAGGTCGACCCACACCTTGTAGCTGTCGCCGAGATAGTAGGCCGTGTCGAGACCCGTGCCGCCCTTCAGCACGTTATTGCCGTCTCCGCCCGACAGCAGGTCGTTGCCCTCCCAGCCTTCCAGGCTGTCATTGCCCTCGAAGCCATGCAGGCTGTCCCAACCCGTAGCGCCATTAAGCGTGTCACTACCGGCGCGGCCATATTGCGTGTCGTCGCCGACGCCGCCCGCTATAAAGTCGTCGCCCGCCCCGCCATCATAGAGGTTTCCAGCGCTGGACCCGGCGACCAGGGTGTCGCTGCCCTCGCCGCCTTCGAGCGTGCCGATGCCGACGACGCTGTCATTGCCGTCGCCGCCGCCGATCCAGCCCGTGCCCCAAACCGTATCGTCACCGATACCGCCATCCAGCGTGCCACGCCCGGCGATCGTATCATTGCCGCCTTCGCCGTACAGGTGGTCGCTGACGCCCGAACCAAGGATATTGTCGTCGCCTTCTCCGCCCCAGGCATCCAGGTCGACAATGGCATACTCCGCCGTGATGACGTCATTGCCGTCGCCGCCGTAGACTTCCGGACGCACGCCTGGACTGGCGCTATAGAGGGTGATCACGTCATTGTCCGCCCCGCCATCGATGACCTTGCCAAGGCCGTAGATCTTGTCATGGCCGGCGCCGCCATAGACGTAGGAATTCGTGCCGTGGGAGAAGATCCGGTCGTTGCCATTGCCGCCCGTGAGCGTGTCCGCCTCTGCGTTTTCACTGCCTGCGGGCTGATCGCCCGACAGGGTGTCGTTGCCGTCGCCGCCGTCGATCGAGTCGTCACCCGTGAAGCCCGCAAGCGTGTCATTACCGTCGCCGCCGAAGACCGTGTCGTTGTCGTCCTGGCCGTCGATCAGGTCATTGCCGCCCTCGCCATAGATCTGGTCGGCGCCGAAGCCGCCCCAGATCGTGTCGATGTCGCCGGCGCCATGCAGCGTGTCGTTGCCGCCCAGGCCTTCGATCGAGTCGCGGTAATCCGTGCCGGTCAGGCTGTCAGCGTCACCGGTGCCCGTGAAGAGCGCGCCCGCTTCCAGGTCGGCCAGGGCCACGTCCTGATCGGCAAAGCGGACGGTTTCGACGTTCGAGACGATGAGGTCCTGCCAATTGAATGACGTGCCGCCATAGATCCGTGTCTGTCCGCCGCCCAGGTCCACGGCGAAATAGTTCGCGCGCGGCTCCAGCAGGACCACGATGTCCTGGCCGTCACCGCCGTCGATCGTATTGTCGCCCCGGCCCGACAGGGTGTCGTCGCCGTCGCCGCCGTTGAGCTGCGAAGCGGCCACGCCGAACAGCGTGTCGTTGCCGATGCCGCCTTCCAGCGTGGAATGGTCGCCGACCAGGCTGTCATTGCCCTCACCGCCTTCAAGCGTGGCGGACCAGCCGAGCGTGGCAATCGTGTCATCGCCGTCGCCGCCCACGATACCGCGGTCGCCGATCGTGCCGTAGATCCAGTCGTTGCCGGCACCGCCATCCAGTGTGGACGTGGCGGCCACACCCGGTGCACTGGCGTCGATGGTGTCGTTGCCGTCACCGCCCCGGGCATCGAAACCGCCTGTGCCGATCAAAGTCAGACGGTCGTCGCCGTCGCCGCCGGCAAGCGTGCCCTGGCCGATGAGGGTGTCGTCGCCAATACCGCCGTCCAGCAGGTTCGCTCCCAGTTCGTCCTCGATGAAGTCGTTCCCGGCCAGCCCTTCCAGCGTGTCGCCCGCGCCGAAACCGCGCATCCAGTCGCCGAGCGTCGTCCCCGTCAGCGATTCCGCGCCGTCCGTACCCGAAATGGCGTCGCCCAGGCCGTCATGGCTCAGCGCGATATCGACGCCATTGACGCGCAGGATTTCGACGCCCGAAAGGATCGTCGGCCTGGCCCCGCCCGAAACCGCGAAGCCGCCACCCAGATTGTAGACGCCGGGATTGGTGATGGGAATGCTGACCGTGACCAGGTCGTTGCCCAGGCCGCCATCGATCGTCGACCCGTTGAGCATGGTGATCACCACGTCGTTGTCGTCGCCGCCGTTGATCACCGTCAGACCGCCGTCATTGATGGTATCGTCACCGGCCCCGCCGTGCGCCTGGCCGCCGTTGCCTATCGTCAGAAGGTCATTGCCCGCCCCGCCGCTGAGCGTCGACAGCGCTCCCGTCGCCTCGATCGTGTCAGCGCCGTCACCGCCCTCTATGACCGCCACCCCGCCTGTCAGGCTGTCGTCGCCGTCGCCGCCCAGCATGGTGTTGACGAAGCCGGAATTGCCGACCGCCCTGATCGAGTCATTGCCCTCGCCGCCGTCGGCCCAGACCTTTACGTCCCAGGAAGCCTGCACATAGTCGTCGCCAAGACCGCCGATCAGGGTCGAGGTCGCCGAACCGGCCGCCTTGCGCGCATAGATTTGGTCATTGCCATCGCCGCCGTCGAGATATCCGGCGCCTTCCAACAGGTCATTGTCCGCGCCGCCCTCGATGAACGACGCCCCATCGCCGCCTTCCAGATAGTCGTTGCCGGCCCCGCCGAGCAGGCTGTCCTCGCCGATATAGCCGTCGAGCCAGTCATTGCCGTCCCCGCCGACCAGGGTGTCATTGCCCTCGACGCCATAGAGCGTGTCATTGCCGCCCTCGCCGTCGAGATAGTCGTTGGCCTCGGTGCCGACCATCAGGTTGTCGCCCATCGCCGTATCGACCCACGGATCGTAGCCGGACATATTCTCCGAGGTGACCGTCTCGGCCACGGTATCGACCAGCACCGCCAGGGTCGTCCAGCCCATGGCCGAACCGATACTGCCGTCCAGGTCCGTCTGCAGCCAGGTATCGTCGCCGTTCTGGGCCAGCCGGAGATGACCGGTCGCGAACGGATTGCCGCCAGCAAAATTGCTGAACAGGTTAAGAAGGTTGCTGAAATAGAAGCCGTCGCCACCCGTGCCGGCGGCGAAGTCGGTGATCACCAGGTCCGCGCCCGGCGCCGATATCAGGTAGTAGTCCGAGCCGGCGTCGCCGGTGAGGATATGGGTGCTGTGGCTGGCGGTAATCGCGAAGATGTCGTCGCCCGCGCCGCCGTCATAGAGGCTGGTCCCCTGGCCCGCGACATCGATCCAGTCGTTGCCGTCGCCGCCATAGAGCCCGTTTTCGCCATACGGGTCACGGAGAAAGTCGTTGCCCTCCCCGCCGTCGAGCAGGTCGTTGCCCAGGAAGCCGCTCAGGGTGTCGTTGCCGCCCTGGCCGAACAGGCTGTCATTACCGCCATCGCCGCTCAGGTCATTGCCGCCATCGTGGCCGGTGATCGTATCGTCGCCGAATGTGCCGGTCGCATTCGGCGCCTCCGCGGTGGCGTTCAGCGTCTCGCCCGCCACGGCCGAACCGTCGAAGGTGATGCCGCGGAAGTTCCACGCCGTCAGGTTTTCCACATTGATGTTTTCGAGCGTCAGCACCCATTCGAAACCGTGCGCGCCGCCGGCCGCGCCGTCCAGGTCGACCTCGACCACGCCGGCGTCACCGTTCTGCGTCACCCGGACATGGCCGCTCAGGAACGGATTGCCGCCGTAGTTGCTGATATCCAGCAACACGTCGGAAAGATCGACGACATCCCCGCCATTGCCGGCGACGAAATCCTCCACGAACGCACCGATCGCGCCGTCGGGCGGCGTTGCGACAAGGAAGGTGTCGGAGCCGGCTCCGCCACGCAGCGTGCCGGTGGCGCCCAGGAGGTTATAGGCCTGGATAAGATCGTTGCCGTCGCCACCATCGATCACATGACCCGCACCGCCGATATTATAGTTGAAGGCCCTCAGGTCGTCATTGCCCGCGCCGCCCAGCAGGGTCTGGCTGCCGCCCACGGCCTGGACCCAGTCGTCACCCGCCCCGCCATCGATGATATTCTTCCCGAGCCACTCATAGATTATGTCGTTGCCGTCACCGCCCTCTATGCTGTCGTCGCCGTCGACGCCGGTAAGGGTGTCGTTGCCGCCCAACCCAAGGATCGTGTCGTCCTCACCCATCTGATAAATGCTGTCGCCGTCTTCGGTACCCGTGATGACAATACCCATGAGGAATCTCCCCCTTGAAAAAGCGGTGAATCGAAAAAATAGGAATGCACGGAGTTACAATAGGCGCAGACTAGTCTTCTCGCGTGACAGGTGCAATCGCGCGGGATGCAATGCCGGTAATGTGATCAAAAAAAGCAGGCCACCGGGATGACCGGCGGCCTTTATACTTTATGGCGGTATCTTTTTACTTAGACAAAATATAGATCATCCTTGGTCACGATCGCGCCGCCCGAGATCAGCGCCAGCTCGAACGCCGCCCCAGCGCCGTCGCCATCCGCGTCCCACCACAGTTTGCCGGCCACGCTGTCCCAGACGAACTGCGCCGCCCCACCCACCGCCGCGCCGCCTTCGGTGAACTCGGCGTTCGTCAGCGCGTGACCCGCCGCGAAGCCGTAATCCGCGCCGGCGAACACCAGCCGGTCGATGCCGTGGACAAAGTCCACCACATGGTCGTGGCCATTTTCAGCAATGCTTGCAAAGACGAAGTCATCCGCCCCCGCGCCGCCGCCCAGCACATCATTGCCGCTGCCGCCGGTGAGCGTATCTACGCCATTGCCACCGGACAAACGGTCGTGATCCGCGCCGCCTTCCAGGCCGTCATTGCCGTCCCAGCCATACAGACTGTCATTGCCAAGCCCACCCGACAACAGGTTGTTTCCGCTCGTGCCTTCGATCCGGTTGCTGAGCCCGTTGCCCGTCCCGGCCACGGCTTCGCCCGCCAGCAGCAGGGTCTCGACATCGGCCGTCAGCGCGAAATCGACGCTGCCGCGCACCGTGTCATTGCCTTCACCATAGTTTTCATAGACCCGGTCGCCGGCATGATCGACGACATAGAGATCGTTGCCCGTACCGCCATACAGCCTATCCGCGTCGCCGCCGCCATCGAGGCTATCGTCGCCATCACCGCCCCTCAGCGTATCCCAGCGCGCGCCGCCGTCCAGAGTGTCATTGTAGTCGCCGCCGTCCAGAAGGTCGGAGCCACCGCCGCCGGACAGGTAGTCCCACAGGCTACCACCTTCCAGCGTATCGTCCCCCCCCATGCCGTACAGCGAGTCATAGCCGTTGCCGCTGACGATCCGGTTGCCAAGCCCGTTGCCGGTCCCCGTCCTGCCGCCATAACCGACGAGCGTCAGGTTTTCGACATCGGCCGTCAGCGCATAATTGATTGAGGCAATAACCGTGTCGTTGCCTTCGCCGTAATATTCGCGAACGACGTCATTGGCATAATCGACATAATACAGGTCGTCGCCCGTCCCACCCCACATGGTGTCACTTTCATAACTGCCCGTCAGCGTGTCATTGCCCACGCCGCCCTTCAGGACGTCGTTCTTCCCGCCGCCGAACAGCCAGTCATTCCCTGCGCCACCGTCAATACTGTCGGTGCCGGACCACGAGCCCCTGAGGCTGTCGTTGCCGTCACCGCCGGAGAGCGTTGTGGCCGTGGAACTGTCGGCCAACAGGGTGTCGTTGCCACCTTCGCCATACAGCGCGGCCTCGCCTGCCCCGGCATAGATCAGATCGGCGCCCTCGCCGCCCCAGGCATCGTACCGGGGCCAACTGCTGTTCGGCGAGATCGTGTCATTGCCGTCGCCGCCGTAGATTTTCGTGCGCGTGTCATCGACGTTGAAAATGACGCCAATATAGTCATTGCCGGCACCGCCGTCGATGCTGACGCCACCGGCATAGATGGAGTCATCGCCGTCGCCGCCGGAAACCACATCGCCCGAGCCGTTGCCAGAAATGTAGTCATGGCCGTCACCGCCGATCAGCGTGTCGGCGTCAGTATTGCGCTGACCCGGGTTTTCACCCAACCCACGCAGGATATCGTTGTGCGCCCCGCCATCGATGCTGTCGCTGCCCGCGCCGCCCCACAGCGTATCGAGGCCGACGCCGCCCAGCAGGGTATCCGATCCGCCATTGACCGAGTCCGGCCCGTAGCTGCCGTAACCGTTGTCGCCCCAGACCAGGTCATCGCCGCTCGAGGCCGTCAGGCTGTCATCGCCCATTCCGCCCAGCAGGGTGTCATTGCCGCCGGCGCCGTCAATCGTATCGTGGCCGTCCTGCCCGCTGATCGAGTCGGTATAGCCCAGGCCCGTCAGGACATCGTTGCCGGCGGTCCCGGTTAAAACCTTGCCGATACCGAGCTCCGCCCAGGTCCGCGTGCCATCGGCAAAGCGGAAAGCGTCCATCCCCGCCAGGGTCACCGTGCCGTACAGATCGCCACCAGTAATAATCACTTTGTCGGCCGCAGGTCCCTGGATGATGCTGTATTCCCCGCGCGACCGGTTGAAGGCGGCCGTATCGACGCCGTCATTGCCGTAGAACAGCCCGCCCGGGCCACCGCTCGCCAGGATCGTATCATCGCCCGCCCCGCCAAACATGGTGCCGGAACCGATCAGGCTGTCATTGCCTTCGTCGCCGAAGACGAGTGCCCCATAGCCCGTGACCGTATCGTCGCCCAGGCCGCCATAGACCGTCTCGCCGCCCAGGATCGAGTCGTTGCCATCACCCCCGAACAGGGTCGTCTTGCCGTCGCCGGACAGGTCGGTCAGCGTATCGTTGCCCTCACCGCCGTCCAGGCTGGAAATATCGCCGCCAAACCAGCCGCTGAAGGTCAACGTGTCGTCACCAATGCCGCCGAGCACTACCCCGGCGCCGGAGAGATTGTCATTGCCCTCGCCACCGTCCAGTGTCGCCAGCCCGTAGCCGCTCATCGCGTCATCGCCGTTGCCGCCATTCACAGTGCCGCCACCGGCAAGGGTGTCGTTGCCCTCGCCGCCGTCAATGCTGCCCTTGCCTTCGTAGTCCGACAGCTTGTCGTTGCCCAGACCGCCGATCAGCGTGTCCAGCCCCGCGCCGCCCGACAACTGGTCGTCGCCATCCAGACCCGAGAGCAGGTCATCGCCGGCCTCCCCCAGCAGCCAGTCGCCCAGGGCCGTCCCCGTCAGCATGTCGGCGCCCGCCGTCCCGAGGCGGTATTCGCCCAGGGTGTCGAGGTCGATGATCTGGACAACGCCCTTGTACATGAAGGTTTCGATGCTTGAGAAGGCCACCCGGCCGTTCAGCATCAGGCCGTCGTCCGTCTTGTGCAGCACCAGTTGCGTCGAATAGTCAGGCGCATAATTCAGCGTGTCATTGCCCAGCCCGCCATCGATCGTGCCCAGGCTCAGTTCGTCGATCAGGATATAATCGTCGCCCGCATCGCCATCGGCACGGCTTGCCGGTGCGCCGTACCACGCCAGCCCCATGTCGATCGTGTCGTTGCCGTCGCCACCCGACGCCGCACCTTCGGCGATCGCCAACTGGTCTTCACCGACGCCGCCCTGAAGCGTGACGCGAAAGCCGGTCAGGGTGTCATTGCCCTCGCCGCCTTCCACCGTCGGCTGGTAGCCCTCGTAAAGGCTTCCCCAGGCGGTGATCCTGTCATTGCCGGCGCCGCCATCGAGCAGAACCGAGTATCCGTAGCCATCCTCCAGGCTGTCATCGCCTTCACCGCCCAAAAGCGTGTGCGGCCCCGGGTCGCTGTAATAGCTTCCGGTGATCGTGTCGCTGCCGCTGCCACCGTCCAGCAATCCCCCGCCGCTTAGGCTGTCATTACCATTGCCGCCCATCACAGTGGCGGCGGCGTAGGAGGAGTGGATATTGTCGTTGCCTTCACCGCCGTCGAGCGAGACGCCTCCGCTCAGCGTATCGTCACCGTCACCGCCGATCAGCGTCGCCGCAGCCGCACTGGCCCACAGCCGGTCATTGTCCTCGCCGCCATCCAGCGTGCCATTGCCTTCGAGCACGTCGCTGCCCGCGTCGCCATAGAGCGCGTCGACGCCCGCACCACCAACCAGGCTGTCATCGCCATCGTTGCCGTGCAGCGTGTCGTCGCCCTCCAGGCCCAGCAAAGTGTCATTGCCGCCCAGGCCATCCAGTGTGTTGGCGTCCACCGTGCCTGTAAGACTGTCATTCCTATCCGAGCCTCTGGTCGGATCGGGACTATAGCCGCCGAGATTATGTGCGGTCAGCGATGCCAGCGACGTCCCCTTAAGTGTCATCACCGTGGAGTAATCGCCGCCAAAACCGACACGCATCATCAGGGCCGTATCGCCGCCGGTTTCGATCAGTTTCATGAAGCCCGTGCCGAACGGGCTGCCGTCGCCCCACCACCACCCCGAGCCATTGAGCAAAGCATCGATATCGATGACGTCGCCGCCGTCGCCGGCCGCGAAATCGGTCACCACCACAGTCCCCACAACATAGTCGAGGCTATAGAGATCGCTTCCCGCGCCACCGGTCAGCCACGCCTCGCTGCCTTCCACGACCACGCCCATGAAGAGGTCGGCGCCGTCGCCGCCGTCAAATTCGCTGACGCCCTGGCCGCCAACCGTCAGGACGTCGTCACCTGCGCCACCCCTCAACGTATTGTTGCCGAAGACGTCGGACAGGGTGTCGTTGCCTTCGCCGCCATCCGTGACGTCCGACCCCAGCCGACCCGACAGATCGTCGTCACCCGCGCCACCGTCGATGCTGTCGTCGCCGCCTTCGCCATTGATCCAGTCATCGCCGTCGCCACCGGTGATGGTGTCGTCACCCTGCGAGCCGACAAGGGTTTCCGCTTCGTCCCCGCCGGCGATCACATCACCGGGAGTCGGCGATCCGTCCGGGCTGAAGCCGACAAAGGCATGGCCGTCCAGGGTCGTCGCATCGACATCCTTCAGGATCATCAGGTCAACGAAATCGTACACGGTGCCTGCGCCGTCAGAGTCGATCTGCACATGCGTGTCGGCGCCGTCCTGCACCAGCCGGAAATGCCCCGACACGAACGGATTTCCACCGTCATAATTCTGCAGATAAGGCAGCATAAGCGAGATGTCGGCCGTGTCGCCCTCATCGGTATTGAAGTCCGTCACCGTACCGCCCCACACGAAACGGTCCGCGCCGGCGCCGCCCGTGACCAGGGCCGACAGCGGGCCGTTGACATAAATTATGTCGTCGCCGTCACCGCCATCCACGCGCGTCGGCGTCGTCAGGCTATAGGTGTTCACCGAAATATCGTCATTGCCTTCGCCGCCGGTGATCGTCGCAATGCCGCCGTCGGAGATCGAAATCGTGTCGTCTCCGCTGCCTCCGTCCATGAGGTTCAGGCCAAAGCGGTCCCGCAGCGTATCGTCACCCTCGCCGCCCCTCAGCGTGTCATTGCCCTGGCTGCCCCTCAGGGTATCGTTACCGCCCAGGCCGGAAACGCTGTCCGCTTCAACGCCATCAAAAATGTAGTCGTCGTCCGCCGTGCCGGTATACGTCGCCATAGGCAGGTCCCCCGAAGTCATCGCGTGAAAAATCGTAACGCAGGAAATAATCTATGGTTAACACAGTCATATGACACCACAAGCCCGCAATCATGGAGGGAGCGAACTTTGTCACGCTTTGCGCGCGTCGCAACCAAAGCGCCCGGCACAGGGCCCGTCGCGTTTGATGACGTAGCCCCGCGGAGAAAAGCCGCCTTCCGCTTGAGACCCGAAGACGAAGTCCATCCTGCGGACCGCAAGGAGGTATCGCGGAGACGAAGGGGGTCACCGCCACGATACCTCCCCGGCAAGTCATCGCAAGCGATGCACTCACACCCCTGCCGCCTGCAAGGACAGGGGAACTGAAGTTTACGCTACGGAATACCTACTGGATCACCCGGCGGATCCAGGGCGATGGCGCCACCCTTTCGCCCCGAAATGCGTGCACACGGATACTGCCACGCGTTCAAGACAATAACGTGATATTTCAATCGTCACGATCTAGACTTGCAATGCATCCACAGAAAATGCGCCTGGCGACCGGCCAGGCGCATTCTGTTTGATATGTCAGTGCGGCGCAGGACCTGCCTTCGTCTTACGACCCGAAGATGAAGTGGTGCGTGTCGACGTGGTCCACGCCCTTGAGCAGGACGCTGTCCAGGCCGTACTTCAGCAGGGTTCCCTCATCCGTATCGAAGATACCGATGTCGGCCAGCTTCAGCCCGGTCGCGCGGAAATCGATGAAGTCCTGGCCTTCGAAGCCGGAGATCACGTCCTTGCCGTCGCCCTTGGCGAAGACGAAGGTGTCGATCCCCGCCCCGCCGCTCATGATGTCGTCGCCGATACCGCCGATCAGCACGTCGTTGCCGTCGTCGCCCATCAGGTTGTCCTTGCCGTCCTGGCCGTACAGGGTGTCGTTGTCGGCGCGGCCGTAAAGCGTATCGTTGCCGAGGCCGCCGAACAGCGCGTCATTGCCCTGGAGACCGTAGATCCGGTCCGCCCCGTTGCCGCCGCGGATGACGTCGGCGCCTTCGGTGGCCTTGATCTCGCCGGCCGTGCTAACGGTCGGAGCCGAGGTTTGCGTCTGGGCGGCGACGGCGCCGATGATGTCGTCCTTGGTGAGGCCGGTGAAGTTCTTGACCGTGATGCTGTCGCCATCGGCGAAGCTGATGACGGTATCCTTGCCGACGACCTTGATGGTCATGTCGTTGTAGGAGACCTTCAGCTTGCTGATGTCGATCTTGTCGGTATTACCCGAGGACCGGCTGAAGTCGGTGATGATGTCCTTGCCGAAGCCCTTGGCGTCGAAGACGAAGGTGTCGTTGCCGCCGCCGCCGCTCAGCACGTCATCGCCCTTGCCGCCGTTCAGCACGTCGTCGCCGCCCGAAGAGGCGCTCGAGGTCGCGCCATCGCCGTACAGGCTGTCGTTGCCGTCGTCGCCGTACAGCATGTCGCGGCCGCCCTTGGCGCCGTTCGTCAACGATTGCGCGTCACCGTAGATGACGTCATTGCCGTTGCCGCCCCACAGGTAGTCCTTGCCGCCCCCGGCGCCGGCCATCGCGCCGCCGTCGCCGTAAAGGGTGTCAGCGCCTTCGCCGCCGGTGATATTGTCGTTGCCGCCGGTGACGCCGGCCGTCAGCGAGGCCAGGTCGCCATAGAGACGGTCGCTGCCCGCCGCGCCGGCCATCGTGTCGGCATTGACGCCGCCATAGACGATGTCATTGCCGTCGCCGCCGTCCAGCACGTCCTCGTGGCGCCCGCCGTCGAGGGTGTCGGCGCCCGCGCCGCCGTTGAGGGCGTCCTTGCCGTTCTTGCCGTTGAGGACATCGCCGCCGGTGCCGCCGTTCAGCGTATTGTTGCCGTCGCTGCCGTCCAGCGTGACGCCCTTGACGGGCTCTGCAGGCTTGGGTTCGGCAGGCTTGGGTTCGGCGGGCTTGGGCTCAACCGGCGTCACCGGACCGGTGACCACGTCTGTCACAAAGCCTATCAGCTTCGACGACGAAGACTTCAGGATATCAGCGGCGTCGGCCTGATTGGTCAGGATGTTGCTGACGCTCAGCTCGGCGCCGGTGTTCTTGAGATCGAACAGCAGGGCCTTGCCCGATTTATCCGTGAATTCAGAATCTTTCACCGAAACCTTCGCATTGGCCGCCAGCCAGATGTTCGAAGGCAGGGTCGAGCTGCCGCCGTGATAGACCGGATCGATCCCCGACACGTTCTCGAGCACCGTATCGGTCGCCCAGAAGCGGAAGTTGCGGGTGTTGCCTTCGGCCACGGCGTTGATCAGCGTGGTGTCCGTCGACTTCAGGTCGTAGCCGGCGTCGGTATTGTTGTAGGCATAGGTGTTGATGAAGACCAGGTCGTGGACGCCCTCTTCGGCCGCGAAGCCGTCGCCGTTCCAGTACTTGTTCACCGTGTCGGTGATATTGCCCATCTGCGTGTCCTTGACGACGACGGCATGGACCGTGCCGTCGAGCTGTACGCCGGTGGCGAAGTTCGATCCGTCGATGTGCTGGCTGTCGCCCGACACGCCTTCGATCAGCACATTGTTCGTGTCATAGCGCAGCGAGACCACGGCCTTGGCGAAGCCGGTGACGTCGACGTCCTTGATGGTCAGGCCCGACACCGTGGCGTCGGTCGCCGAGCCGCTCGCCAGGTTATAGACGAAGCGGTTGATATTGTCGGCGGTCATGTGTTCGAGCGAAATGCCCTCGAGCTTGCCGGCCAGGCGGAAGGCGGTGTTCACGTCCTGGAAGTTCATGTTTTCGAACGTCAGGTGGCTGGCGCCGTCCAGCAGCTTGAACACTTCCTGGCCCTGGACGGAATGGGGCGTATAGGTCTCGGCGCGGCTGGACACAAAGGTCGCGTTCATGTCGGCGCCCGACGACGAAACGCCCTTGATGATGATGTTGCCGGCGTCCGTTCCGCCGTGAGTCAGATTGATTGCCTTGTTGATCTGGTAGTCGCCCTTGTCGGCGATGATCAGGACACGGTCACCGGCCTGAGCCTTGCCGAGGATGGCGTCCAACTGGCTGAGGCTGGTGGCATTGTTGATGCCGATGCCGCTCTTCGAATTATGGCCGGTCGGGGAGATATAGTAGTCAACCATTACGCTTTACTCACACTACTGGAACTGACACACGCGACGATTGCGAATGACGCGTCAAAACACCGCACATCGACTTTTACGTGCCCAAAGTTATCCGAAGGTAAATTTCCACCTCAGGAAAATAAAAAATCCATAAGCAAGCAAAATAAGTTATTCAAGAACATGGTTTACTCAAATTTACTATACTTTATGTCATTGTTTTACATGGACAACCAATACATGGTTTACCAGCATTTACTTTAATTAGCGAAATCTTCCTTATAAAAAACTTATCGGTCGGGAGTCCTATTGGCCGATTTTGGCGAAAATGTTTCCACCTTATGACCATTGCGTGGCCATCCCCGGCAAGGCTGGTCCAGAGTAAAATCTGCGATCCTCCGCCGTTGCGCGTACGCGGACCCCGCCCACCGGGCCCTTCTGGCGGTGCCAACCTCACCATCAGGGTTTCCGTCCCGTCATGACCGAACTTGCCAAGTTTCGCTCGAAAATGATCGACAAACCCGCCAAGCCATGGTGAGACAGTACGGACCCATCCTGTTCGCACGAGAGAAACGACATGGCGAAACGCGGCATCCTGGCGGTACTGGCACTTTATGCGCTCGCCCCGGCCGCATACGCCGATGACGGCCTGCTGTTTTCGCTGTCCGGCGATACCGGCCTGACGGCGGAGACCGCCTCCGGCCCCGCGGCCCCGCTGTTCGCCGCAGGCGCCAGGGCCATCCCCGACGGCGCCAGGGGCCCCGGGCTCGGTCTCAATGACACCCTGACCCTGGCGTGGCAGGCCCCGGGCAATATTCACGCCCAGCGCGGCACGCTCGCCTTCATGTTCCGCCCGCGCGAGCCCCTGGGCCGGGAGCCCTTCCCCGTGTTCCGCGTCGGCAGCGCCGACGGCACCAGCTGGGATATGACCTGGCTCCGCATCGACTGGAACGGTCACGGCTTCGACGCCTTCGTCACCGACACCAATCTCAGCCGCACGCGCGTGTCCTTCAAAATGGACCGCGTGCCAGCAAAGGACGCATGGGTGCATATCGCCTTCGCCTGGGACGAAGCCACGGGTGTGCGGCTGTGGATCGACGGCAAACCCGCCGCCCGCAAGGATCAAACGGCCGTCTACGACACCGGCCTCTATGGCTTCGGACCGTTCCAGCGTATCCTGTCGCCCTACCAGGTCCATTCCATGTACAATTTCCGCCGCTCGGGCGACATGGACGAACTGCGCATCTACGACCGGATGCTGGAGGACGCAGGCATAGCCGCCCTGGCGCGCGGGGAAACGCCCGCCCTGCCCGCCGCCCCCACCGATCTCACGCCCCAGTGGCGCAGACGCTTCGGCTTCGACGGTGTGGCGCCGGCCTATCTTACCGCGTCCGTCACCCGCATCCGCAAGGTCGAATTCACCGATACCCGCGACATGAAGGCCCGGATGTTCAGAGGCGCCGACGGCATACGTGAAACGACCTGGCCCGGCGTCTATAACCGCTCGCGCCTGCCCGGCCGCCACGACTATTTCGAGCTGCCCGACTGGAACGTCTACTCTGAAGGCGGCAGGGCTTACGACCTGACCCTGCCCGACGAGCCGTGGAACCGCATCGAGCTGACCGGCGCTGCCCACGGCAAGCTTACCGCCGGCGGCGCGACCGTCTTTACCCGTCCGAAAGGCGCAGAACGCACATCGACAAACCTGCCCGAGCACCGCGGCGGGCGCCTACGCTTCGAAAACACCGTGCAGGAAACGCCGATCCAGGAGATCGCGGCCTATTATGTCACGCCAGGCGAGGTCCCGCCGGGCATGGCCACCCTAAGCTACACGGTCGACGCCTCCGCCGATCCGGCGCTTTACCCGGCGCTCGACACCTTGCGCGGCTTTATCGATGGCCGCGTGGTCGCGGGCGAGCGCAATGTCGCCGTGGCCTTGCCCAGGGGCGCGGCCCGCAAGCCCGCCAAGCCAGCCCCCAAGCCCGCCTCTGGCCAGCCCATCGTCCATATCCTGGTCCCCGGCGATTTCCGCGACATCCGCCCGGGCGAAGCGCCGACGCGCTTTTCCTACGGCTGGCAGAACATGGCGGCCGGGCTCGACGGCATCGCGATCGACCTGCCGGCCATGAAGGCCAGCGCCACCCACGGCGATCTCCTGCCGCTCAATATCCGCGTCCGCGACCCCAACTGGCCCGAACGCGACCTGCTCGACATCAATGTCTCGGTCAAGCCCGGTGAAGCCCGCACCCTGTGGCTCGACACGCGCGACCGCATCCTGCCGCCCACAGCCAGCCTGATGATCTCGATCGCGGCGGCGGGCGGCGGCTTCGACGCGCAGGCGATCAACGGCGCGCAGGTCCGCCTCGTCTTCAAACCCGAAGCCGAAGCCAAACCCGAACACGTCGCCGACCGCCTCGAACAGGCGCGCGACAACCTGGCTTTTTTCGTCGAAGAACAGCCCAATATCCGCGCCTATCCGTTATGGACGCGCTTCGAACGCGACATTTCCGACGTGCTGCGGGTCGATCCCGGCAATGAAACGGCCCGCGCCTACTGGGTCGAGAAGAACCCCGAACAGCCCTACGGTCCGTTCACCCACCCCAAGCCCCCCGAAGGCGTACCGCTGTGGGCCTGGCGGCAGGTCGAGGACCTGAAGCTCTACAAGCGCTTCATCGACTGGTGGATCGATAACCGCCAGGTCGAAAACGGCGAGTTCGGCGGCGGCCTGAGCGACGACACCGACCTGACCAATGCCTGGGTCGGGCTGGCCGTCATGGGCGTCGATCCTGACCGCTATATCGCCTCGCAGCGCAAGATGCTCGACGCCACCTACACCAACGGCATGTGGAGCGGGGGCCTGAGCCGCATCGCCACCGACGAACTGCATTCCTATGAGGAAGGCATCAATGCGGTCGCCCAAAGCCTGCAGATGGACTGGGGCAATCCGACGGCCATCGAACGCGCCATGGCCACGGCGCGCGAATATCCGCGCCTGTTCGAAACCAACCCGGCCGGCCACCGCCACCAGGTCAGCGCGTATTTCTCTGGCACCCACATCGCCCGCGAAGGCCATCTCGGCTGGCAAAGGCCGTTCGGCCTGCTTCTGACCCACCCCGGCCTGCTGCTGGTCGACTATAATGGCGCGCCGGAGACCAAAAAACTGCTGCTGGAGGTGGCCGACGGCTGGCTGGCGCATGGAAGGGACGACAAGGGCAACTGGACCTTCCCGTCCGACATCGAATGGGCGACCGACAAGGCGACCGGCAACGGCGTACAAAGCGGCGCGCATCTCTTCTGGGCGGCCTGGAGCTGGACCGGTGACAGCAAATACCTGCGTCCGTTCGACGCCGACCTACGGCGCGGGGCCTTAAGCAGCCTGTCGCAGATTAATGCCGACCTGCTGGCGCGCGCGCCTGGCGGTCCCGAACTGGCCGCCCGCGTCGTCTCGGGGGAGATCGGCGGACGCGGCGGCGCCGTCGACCGCAATCTCGGCGGCATAGGCGATGCGGAATTCGCCCAGTTCGTCCGCTGGCAAAAGACCGGCGACAAGACTGTGCTCGAAACCCTCTACGGCCGCGAAATCGAGACCACGACGCGCCGCATGCCCGTCCTGACCGAGGCGCACCTGTGGTCGGACCGGGTCAGCGTCCCGACCGAACTGCTGCAAAGGACGCGGCTGGGCGGCGTCGCCCACCGCCGCAACGCCTACTTTCCCGGCCACCTGGTCAGCTGGCGCTTCGCCGGCGGCAAGGCCGAGGATGTCGCCATCCTGATCCCCGAAGGCAACCCCGAACGCTTCCGCGTCATCGCCTACAACCTGTCGGACGAGGCCGTCACCGCCGAAATGATCGGCGCACAGCTCCTGACCGGGACATGGCGCATCGACGGTGGCGTCGACGCCAATGGCGACGATGTCCCCGACGCCGTCTTCAAACGCACCGCGCCGCTGGAACGGGGCACCGGAATAAGCCTCAGCCTGCCGCCACGTCAGACCATGGTCTATGATTTCGAACGCATCACGCCGGGCACCGATCCCGCCACCCGTCCCGACATCGGCATCGCCGCCGAAGACCTGCGCCGGAGCGGCCGCAGCCTGTCGATCCGCGTCCATTCGCTGGGCGCCCAGCCGACACCCACAGGCACCGCCATCATCACCGACGCCACAGGCCGCGAAATCGCGCGGCAGCGCATCACGCCCCTGCCCGCGCCCGCCGATCTTCTCCCCAAAACCGCGACCGTGAGCGTGCGCCTGCCGGCAGGCGTGACATCGGGCCAGGTCCGGCTGGAGCTCGACGGCGCGGTCGCCGAAGTCACTGCTGTTAACAACCAGGCCCGTTGGTGAGGTCCACCCCGCCCGATAATACCGCCGGGCCATAGGCTCCGCATTGCAGCCTTATGCCAACCGGCGGAGAATAGCCACGCGTTCCATAACGCTCCATCGCTGGCGGTCCGGGCTTCGCCGTGACGGCGCCCCGGGCCGCCGGCTAATCACCTCTTATGCAAAAAATAAGCGCCCATTTCGGGCGCTTATTTTTGATCGTCGATGTATGCGCTCTATACGCTTCGGCGACGAAGCATGCGTCCCAGGGCAATCAGCAGACAGGCGCCCAGGAAGCCAGCGATCAGGTATCCAACAACGCCGCCCAGGGCAATACCCATCA
The DNA here is from genome assembly GCF_017875235.1 of Asticcacaulis solisilvae. Classification (GTDB taxonomy): domain Bacteria; phylum Pseudomonadota; class Alphaproteobacteria; order Caulobacterales; family Caulobacteraceae; genus Asticcacaulis; species Asticcacaulis solisilvae_A. The sequence goes on from NZ_JAGGMI010000008.1 coordinate 85,174, forward strand.
TGGACAGCAGCAGGTTCGCAAGGATCGCGCCCACGACACCCATGACAATATTCATCAGAAGCCCTTGGTTCGACTTCATGACCTGTTCGGCGAGCCAACCCGCGACCGCGCCTACCAGAATGGCCAACAGCCATCCAACTTGTGTTTCCGGCATTTCTCACTCCTCGGATTCTTGCCACAGCGGCAATGCATGTACGAGCTTAAGCCGATGATCGTATTGTTTTAATTCCATTGAACGGGCCGTTCGTAAACACCCGGCAAAAGGGATGCCGCCGGCGTGTCACCGGCAACATCCGGCCCTGTCGGTATGCGGACCCTATAATGTGAAGTACAGGTCGTCGGCCGTGAGCGTTACGCCGCCGGAAATCAGGGCCAGGGCGATCGCCGCGCCCGCGCCGTCGCCGTCCTCATCCCAGTAAAGCGTCTGCGCCGTGCTGTCCCAAACGAACTGCGTAGACGACCCGACCGCCGCCGTGCCGGTTGTGAACTCCGACGCCGTCAGAACGTGGCCGGGCCGGAAGCCGTAGGCGGGCCCGTTAAAGACAAGCAGGTCGAGGCCGTGCTGGAAATCGACGATGTGGTCGATGCCGTCGACGCCGGCCTCGCCGAATATGAACAGGTCGAGGCCCACGCCGCCACCCAGCACGTCATTGCCCGCGCCGCCCGTCAGCCTGTCGGCCCCCACGCCGCCGGACAGCCTGTCGTGGCCCTGGCCGCCGTCCAGCGTATCATTGCCCTCCCAGCCGTTCACGCTGTCATTCCCAAGTCCGCCTGACAGCGCGTTGCTGCCGGAATTGCCGTGGAGGACATTGTCCAGTCCGTTGCCTGTGCCCGAAAGCGCCGCCGTGCCGGTCAGGTACAGGATCTCGACATCGGGCGTCAGGGCAAAACTGATGCTGCTTTTGACCGTGTCGGTGCCTTCGCCGAAAAGCTCATAGACGCGATCGCCGACATGATCGACGACGTAGGTGTCGTTGCCGCTGCCGCCCCACATCCGGTCGTTCTCAAGCCCGCCGTCCAGGCTGTCGTCGCCCGCCCCGCCGATCAGCGTGTCCCAGCGCGCCCCGGCGACAATGGTGTCGTTGCCCGAGCCGCTGTCGATGGTGTCCGAGCCGTCACCGCCCGAAATCCAGTCATTGCCGCTGTCGCCGAACACCGTGTCTTCGCCATCGCCGCCATAGACCGTGTCATTGCCCGCCCCGGCCAGGATCGTATCGTTGCCGAAGCCGCCGCCGATCTCGTCATTGCCGGCATCGCCGCCCAGGGCATTGGCGCCATTGTCGCCCAGCAGAGTGTCGTTGCCCGTCGTGCCCGACGCGCCTTCGATGCTGGATATCGTATCGCGCGCCAGCTCGGCGCCGGTGATGCGGTCGTACTGGATCGCCGTCTGATGCACCAGGTCGACAAACACCTTACCATTAATATCGCCATAAAATATCCGGTCGGAGCCATCGCCACCGTCCAGAATGTTCGCGCCCGCGCCGCCCCAAAGGCTGTCATTGCCATTGCCACCGCTTAAACTGTCGTTGTCGGCCCCGCCCTTCAGCACGTCAAAGCCTTCGCCGCCGGTAAGCGTATCGGCGCCCGCGCCGCCATCCAGCGCATCGGAACCGACGCCGCCGGTCAGCACGTCCAGCCCGTCGCCGCCGGAAAGCGAACTGTTGTAGGTGAGCGTCGCGGTCAGGGTGTCGTCACCGGCGCCGCCGTTCAGCGTGCCGCTGCCAGTGATGGTGTCGTTGCCGCCGTCGCCGGCCAGGGTGTCATTCGTGCCCCACCCGATGATTGTATCGTCGCCTTCGCCGCCCGACACATTCAACGTCTGTGCGCCAAACGTCGCCGTGATCCGGTCATTGCCGTCGCCGCCCAGCACGGTGCTGGCCTGGGCGTAGATCAGGTCGTCGCCCGCGCCGCCGTCCATCAGCATGGCGGGACCGGACAACTGGTCCTTGCCGGCGCCGCCATAGAGCATGGTGTTCCCGCCCGCGCTCCACAGAAAGTCGTCGCCGTCACCGCCGATAAGCGTGTCCGCGGCGCTGGTGCCAGTATATGTGCCGTCGCCATACAGGGTGTCGTTGCCGATGCCGCCGTCCAGGCTGTCGGCCCCGGCGCCGCCGCTTAAAGAATCATTGCCGTCGCCACCGGCCATCACATCGGCGCCGTTGCCGCCTGAGATGATGTCCTTGCCGCCGAGCCCGGCCAGGGTGTCGTTGCCGTCCAGTCCGCTGATCGAATCCGAAAAGCCCGTGCCGGTCAGGCTGTCGGGGCCAGACGTGCCGGTGATGATGCTGCCGGCGCCCAGATCCGCGACCGCGACGTCGCCGTCGGAGAAACGCACGGTTTCGATGGTCATCGCCCGGACCGTCAGCCCGGTATCGCGCGTAAACTTCATGAAGCTGCCGTCCATGGTGACGGTGTAACGGCTGAAGTCGCCGTCCAGTACCAGCAGGTCGTCGTCGGCACCGCCCGTCACGACCGCGAGGTGGTCGGCGACCAGGGTGTCATTGCCGGCGCCGCCATTGATCGTGTCGTTGCCGGTCAGGCTGTCATTGCCTTCGCCGCCTTCGATCGTGATCTGGGCTGTATTGCCGTAATACTCATCATCATAGCCGAACAGGGTGATCACATCATCGCCCCCGCCGCCCTCCAGTTTGGCGCCGACCGGCAGAGAGGGGTTCAGGCTGCTGGTGACGGTATCATTGCCTTCGCCGCCGATGACATAATAGCCCGCCTGCGAGCCTTTCAGGTCGAACAGGTCATGGCCGTCACCGCCGATCAGCGAGCCGGCGCCGGTCAGGGTGTCGTTACCGATGCCGCCATCCAGCACATTGACATAGAAGGACGCGTCGCTCAGCTGGTCATCACCCGCGCCGCCATACAGCATATCCTTGCCATTGCCGCCCTGCAGGGTGTCGTTGCCGTCCAGGCCCTGGATAGTGTCGTCGCCATCGCTGCCTGTCAGACTGTCTGGGCCATTCGTGCCGGTGAAAAGCGCCATGAAGCATCCTTCCTCGAAAAAATAGGTCGATTGAAAAAATGGATTATTTTACAGGAACTAAGCGAGCATAAGGCGTTCGCGCCATATCAGGCCGCCTTGGGCCGGTCTAGAAATACCGGCCGGCCTCTCAGCGGGCAACTCACAGTTTCGCTATAACCTGCGCATATGCCGGTCAGGTTTTCGCGCGTCGCGAATTATGTGCCAGTCTCGCATTCCTGAAGTGCGTGAACGCCAGAAGAAGCGCGCCCGCGACACTCACCGGCACTTCATGGGCTTCGAGCGGCGGATAGAAGGCCGCGGCCGCCAGCAACGCCAGGCCCAGGACCATCGGCACACCAATGTCCGGACGCCGCCACAAGCCCGACCGGCCCACCGCCCACAGGCTTACCGGCGCGGCCGCGCTGATCAGCACCTGGTGGACCCAGTGTTCATCCGAGAATGCTCCAAGCATCGGCAGAGCGACAATGAACGCCGGCAGCAGGAGACAATGCGCCACGCACAGGCCGGACAGGCCAATGGCCAGCACATCGAAAAAGCGGCTCGACCTTGATGAAGCGGACACTGGGCGCATGGAGACTTCCTTATCTGAATTGACGCACGAAATGTTATATTATAACGTTACATTCCATATCAAGCGGGAAATCAGGGTTCGATGCCGGAAACGATCCTCCAAACACGGGCGCTGAGCGTCGAACGCGGCAGGCAATCGATAGGCCTGCCCGACCTGACTTTGCACGCCGGCGGCACCCTGGCCCTGTGCGGGCCGTCGGGCTCGGGCAAGACGTCGCTTCTTCTGGCCCTGGCCGGGCTGGTGCGCCCACGCGCCGGCGAGGTCATCATCGACGGCCAGCCGCTCTGGCGCCTTCCCGAAGCGGGCCGCGCGCGGCTGCGCGGGCGCGCGATCGGCTTTGTCTTCGCGGATTACCGGCTGATCGACTCCTTGTCGGTCATGGATAACCTGCAGATCGCCCGGGCCAGCGCGCATCTGGCGCGCGACCTCGACCGCGCGACGAACCTGCTGGAGCGCCTGGGCGTCGCGCCTCTGGCCAGCATCCGCGCCGACCGCCTCAGCCAGGGACAGATGCAGCGGGTGGCGCTGGCCAGGGCGCTGATGAACCGGCCCGCCCTGCTGCTGGCCGATGAACCGACGGCGGCGCTGGATGAAGCGGCCGGCGACCGGCTTATCGACCTGCTGTTGGACCTTGGCCGCGACGAAGGGATCGCGACCGTCATCGCCACCCATGAGCGCAGGCTGTTGCCGCGGCTGGACGATACGCTCTTTTTGGCCCTGCCGGCCGAGGCCGTGGCATGATCCGGCTGCGTTTCGTCCTTCAGGGCCTGCTGCGCCGCTGGGGCTCCACCTGCCTCACCATAGGCGTCGGCGCGCTCAGCATCGCTGGCCTCTGCCTTATCTTCTGGGCGCAGTCGGCGATCCCCGAGGCCGTAAAAACCCGCATTTCCGAAACCGACATGGTGGTCGGGCCGAAAAGCTCGGGACTGGACCTGGCGCTGTGCTGCGCGCTCCAGATGACCCCGGCCCAGGGCTTGCTGGAACTGGAAAGGGTCCAGGCCAGGCTGGCCATGGACGATGTCCGGCCCTTCGTCCGGATGCAGGTGCCGGTCGCGATGGGCGACAGCTATCGCGGCCACCGGATCGTCTGGACCACGCCGGACATCGCACCCTTCTACGGCGCGCGCCTGACGGACGGACGCACGTGGCGCCAGCCGCTGGAAATCGTCGCGGGTTCCGAGGCCGCGCGGTCGCTTAAGCTCAAACCCGGCGTACGCCTGACATCCAGCCATGGCCTCGCGGCGGACGGCGACGCTCACGACGCCGCCTATACCGTAACCGGCATCCTGGCCCCGACCGGCGGCGTCCTCGATCACCTGTTGCTGGCCGACCTTGCATCCATCGCACGCGTTCATGACCATGGCGGCGAACACGATCACACCGAAACCGCGCCCCATAGCCGCGTCAACGCGGTGCTGGTGCGCTTTACGTCCGAAATCGCCCAGGCGTCTCTCCCGGTTCTGATCAGCGACTCCGAAACCCTCAGCGCCGCCAGTCCGCGCCTGGAACTGGCAAAGCTCATGGCGCTGGCGCGGCCGCTGATCGACGGGGCGACGATCGTCTCAGCGATATTCGGCGCCCTGGCCGTCATGATCCTTGGCCTCTCGCTAATGCAGGGCCTGAACCGGCGGGCCAGGGACTTCATGCTCCTGCGGTTCCTGGGCATGTCACGCCGCGACCTGGCCCTGCTCAGTATCGGCGAGTCGCTTCTGATCACGCACCTGGCCCTGCTTGGCGGGTGCATTCTGGCGGTCGCCGGTCAATCGGTCCTGGCCGGCATGCTCGCCTCCCATGGCCTGACGGTATCCGGCGCCGTGCCGTTTCGGGAGGCCCTGACACTTTATAGCGCCGCCGTCGTCTTGAGCGTCCTCAGCGCGCTTGGCCCGACCCTGCGAATGTCCATTGCCCGCGATGACGAGGAACTGCGCGCATGAAGCACCGCCGGTCGATTTTATCCGCCCTGCCCGCCTTCCTCCTGCTCAGCGGCTGGCGTGAACAGGAGGCTGGCGATCTCAAAAATGAGCGCGCCTACCAGAACAACCTTCCCCGCTCCAGGGACCCTGTCTGGCCCAAGCTCCGCGCCTGCAAGGTCAGTTTCAGCCGCAAATCAGGGCTTTACAGCCTGACCCCAACGCCGGACGTAAAAGCCATGGCCGGAAAGCCCGTGAAAATAAAGGGTTTCATCCTTCCGCTCGACGGCCTCGACATGACGCGACATTTTCTGCTCGGCGTCAACACGCCGGTCTGCCTGTTCCATCCGCCGGGCGAGCCGAATGAAGTGATCGAGGTGCGCAGTGTAAGGCCCGTCCGCTGGACGGAGACCCAGGTGACGATCGAAGGGCAATTCGGGCTGATCCGGAACGCCGAAATGGGCGTGTTCTTTTCGCTGACCCAGGCGAAGCAGGTAAAGGCGTAAGCGGAACGCGGTCAGTGCGCCGGCGTCACCGACAACCCATTGATCCGCCGCAGCAGGGTCTCGGGCTTGAACGGCTTGTTCATATAGTCGGTCGCGCCACGCGACAGCGACTCGTTGATCGACCGGGCGTCCGTGCGCACCGTCATGACAATGATCGGGACGCTGGAAAATCCGCGAATCTCCTGAAGGACATCAAGGCCATCGATGTCCGGCAGGCCCAGGTCCAGGACCACGACCTCATAGTCGTTCGAGCGCACGTGTTCGATGGCCAGCCGGCCCTCCCCCACGGTGTCGACCTCGAAGCCCTGAAGCTCGAAAAAGATGGTGTGGACGTTCCGGATACCGGCTTCGTCCTCGACAATAAGTATCTTGCGTTTCTGGGGCATCTTGCTCACCTGCCCCTGATCGGGCGCTACGAGACACGGACCTAGGCCGTTAAGAATAAATTCGAAATACGTTTCGATCATCAGGTCGCGGAAAGACGTGTGGAGACCACACCCTCGTCCCCGGCATAGTCGGGCAGCACAATGTCCTTCGTCTTGCCCGTCAGGAGCGCGGACGCCGCTTCACGCACGCCCGGCAGGCCAAGCACGCGCATAACAGCTCGCAATATCGCAAGGCCCGTGCGCGAACGCGGATTGAGGAGCTTGGGCGCGAACTTCGGCACGCCCTGGCCGTCCTCGACAAAGGGCCGCATCAGGCGGTCATAGGCGTGAAACGCCCTGGCGGGACTGTCCGACCGCGACAGTTCTCCAGCAAGAACATAGGCGCCGGTCAGCGCCAGGGTGGTGCCGATACCGGCCAGCGGCGTGGCGCACCAGGCGGCATCGCCCAGAAGCACCACCCGGCCCGACGACCAGCGCGGCATCTTCACCTGGCGCAGGACATCGAAATAGAAGTCTTCCGAGGCCATCATGCCGTCCAGAATCCGCGGCGTTTCCCAGCCGGCGTCTTCGAAACGCTCGCGCATATAGGCCTTTTGCTGCGCGGGCGACCAATCCTGTTCGCCATGGGCCTGAAGCGTCAGGAAGGCGTGGGTCATACCGTCCGGGCCGGGACGGACCAGCACCCCTCGCCCGCCCGTGGCATTGTACCAGCGGCCGAGCTCGCCGTCGTTTTCACCCTTGGGGATACTGAAATAGGCCATGGTGATGTCCATCCAGCGCGGCTGGTTCTCGCCCGGAAAGACCAGTTCGCGCGTCGCCGAGCCCACGCCTTCGGCGACGATGACGATGTCATAGGCTTCGGTGCGGCCGCTCTTGAAGGTGACGCTGGCCTCGTCGCCAATATGCCGTATCGCGGTGACATGGTCGCCGAAACGGAAGGCTGCGCGCGCCGCGACGCCGTCGTACAGCAGGCGCGCCAGGTCGCCGCGCAGGATTTCCAGGTCGGCCGTCGGGCCGTCGTCGCCCAGCTCATCGGCGTCGAACCGGGCCAGGATCTCATTGTCCTCATCGACCCACACCGAGCCACGTTCGCCGGTATTGCGCGCCTTGACGGCGGCTTCCAGGCCCATGCGGCGGATAACCTCGTGGCCGGCGCCGCGCACATCGACATTCTGGCCGCCGTCGCGAAAGGCCGGCGCCTTCTCGACAACCGTCACGTCGAAGCCATGGCGCGTCAGCCACCAGGCGGCGCAGGTCCCGGCGATACTGGCGCCGGTAATCAGAATGCGGCGGCTCATGCGGATCTCCTTTGTGGTCATCTCAGCATGTACGCGCGCAGGTGGGCGATGGTTTTCACCGGTGCGATTGTAAGGGGACGGTGCGTAAGGCGCCCTGTCCGGCCGGGCGGAGGAACATGCGCGCGCCAAGCAGGCTCAACTGGCCGTGCAGGGCCTTGGCCTGGTCCTCCGTGGCGCCGTGCTTGAGTTCGATGATGACAGCGTGATCGGCGGCAGGGTCGTCTCCAGGCTGCGGGACGAATTCGATGGCGATGCGATCGGCATCGCGGTCGGAGGGGTTTTTCAGGGCGGGAGAGAAGTTACGAACAGGCATTGGATACGCTTTATATTGAATTGCAAATTGAAACCGGTCCTTCGCGGACTTGCACCATGCAAGCGTCCGAAACGATAAAAAACCAATATGTTTCAGTGCGATAACGCTGTTCGAGTCATCAGAGGACCACAGTGTCGCGTGCGCGGATAAGCAGACTGTCCTGGCGGAAGGCGGCCTGAAGATGGACGCGGTATTGCGTCCACCACGATGCTTCCAACTGATCGGCCATAACTTCGAAGATGACGATGTCATCCCTGACGACCGTATCGTCCTGGGCCCACAGGCCGGCCGCGGGCGCGCGGGAATAGATCGTCAGGCCGCCGAACCGTTCGGTCAGGGCCTGACGCTCAGCCGCATAGAGATGGGCGGGAAAAGGCCGGCCGTCATTGTCGGTGAGCGGCAGGAAGATTTCGATCACGAACACGGCCGGCCTTCAGTTCAGGTCGCCGACGGCAGGTCCGGATTGAGCGCGACCATCGCCTTTTCGCGCGCCCAGTGGCGGATCTCACCCAAGGCTTCGAAATAGGCGCCGACCGCCTCCGGGCCTTCCAGTTCGATGAAACCGTCGTCGAGATCATCGATAACCCCGGCCTTTTCCAGCAGCGGCACGATGCCCGGCGAATGCGCCACGAACTTGAAGTGCGCAAAGGCATCCGAGACGAAGTCGCGCGCCGGCGGCAGCTTGGCGAGCTTTTCCGCGCCGGTTTCGGACGCCAGCACGACCGGGAAGTCGAACAGGACCGACGGGCCGCCGTCGACCTTGTATTGCGGCGTCACGATCGTTCCGTCGCTCAGCTCCGCGCCGCCGATCTTGGGCGCAATGACCTCGACGACCGCGCCCGCCGCCGTCGCCGCCTCGACAATGGCGTTATAAAGCGCAGCGTCGGCGCCGTCGCCCAGCAGGATGCCGAACTTGCGGCCCTTCAGCGTGCCAGGGTTCTTCTTGAGGATGCTGAGCGCGTCCGAAGGCTGAAGATCGGTGCGCGTCGGCATCTTGGCCTGGGCGGGCTTGGGCAGTTTCGCCAGGCCCAGCCCTTCGGCGACGATGCGCGCCAGAGTCTCGTCGATGTTTAGCAGGTGCGACACCATCCTCGCCCGGATGTCCTCGCGTTCACAGCGGCTGAGTTCGAAGATCAGGGCGTTCTGCAGGTGCGCCTGCTCGATCTCGGTCTGGCTGATGTAGAACTGGCGCGCCTGGCTGTAGTGGTCGGCGAACAGTTCCGGACGGATGCGCAGCTTCGCGCCCTCGACCGGCTCGGGGAAGCTGCGGAACCCTTCGGCGCTCTCGCGCGGACCGGCATCCTCGCCAAGTTCCGGCCCCCAGGAGTTGGGCTCGTAATTGACGCGGCCCTTGGGGTTCATGAAGGCCATGTGGCCGTCCTGCTGGAAGTGCGCGAACGGGCAGCGCGGCGCATTGATCGGCAGCTGCGTGAAGTTGGGGCTGCCCAGGCGCTTCAGCTGTGTGTCGAGATACGAGAAGTTCCGGCCCTGCAGCAGCGGGTCATTGGTGAAGTCGAGGCCCGGCACGATGTTCTGGGTGCAGAAGGCGACCTGTTCGGTCTCGGCGAAGAAGTTGTCCGGCATGCGGTTGAGCACAAGCCGGCCGACCATGCGCAGCGGCACCAGCTCTTCCGGGATGATCTTGGTGGCGTCCAGCACATCGAAGTCGAACCGTTCGGCGAAATCCTCATCGAACAGTTGCAGGCCCAGTTCCCATTCCGGGAAATCGCCCGACTGGATGGCGTTCCACAGGTCGCGGCGGTGGAAGTCCGGATCGGCGCCGTTGATCTTGACCGCCTCATTCCACACGACCGACTGCGAGCCGAGCTTGGGCCGCCAATGGAACTTGACGAAGGTCGATTTGCCCTTGGCATTGACCATGCGGAAGGTGTGGACGCCGAACCCTTCCATCATGCGGTAGCTGCGCGGAATGGTGCGGTCGGACATGATCCACATGACCATGTGCATCGATTCCGGCATCAGCGAGATGAAGTCCCAGAAGTTGTCGTGGGCGGTCTGCGCTTGCGGAAAATCGCGGTCGGGCTCCTGCTTGGCGGCGTGGACGACATCGGGGAACTTCATCGCGTCCTGGATGAAGAAGACCGGAATGTTGTTGCCGACCAGGTCCCAGTTGCCCTGACGCGTATAGAACTTGACGGCGAAGCCGCGCACGTCGCGAGCCAGGTCGAACGAGCCCTTGTTGCCTGCGACGGTCGAGAAGCGGACGAAGACCGGCGTCTGTTCCCCCGCGCGCTGGAACAGGTCGGCCGAAGTCACATCGGCCAGGCTGTCATAGGTTTCGAAAAAGCCGTGGGCGCCGTAACCGCGGGCGTGGACGACGCGTTCGGGGATGCGTTCGTGGTCGAAATGGAAGATCTTTTCGCGCAGATGGAAGTCTTCGAGGCTGACCGGACCGCGCGCGCCGGCCTTGAGCGAATTCTGGTCATCACTGATGGGCACGCCCGTCGTGGTCGTCAGGACCGCCTGGTCGGGCCCAGCCTGCTGGCGGGTCTCGCCGCCCGGCCCCTGCGGGATCGTGACGTCGTCGATCTTCGCCTTGGTGAACACCTGGTCTTCGCTTTTCGTTACCATTGAACCTACTCTCGATGAATTGAACAGCCCAGCCGCTGGATCGCGGGCACAAAAAATGGCCCCGCCGGAGCGGGGCCATACGCACGGTTTACTGCGCGGGTTCCATGGCGGCATTGGCCGCGATGGCTTCCTGGTTGACTTCCGACAGGGCCAGCTGGCTCAGCTTCTCGTCGGTCGCCTTTTCCTCGGCCAGGGTTTCTTTCAGCAGCTCGGCCGCTTCGGTGTAGCCCAGCGAATTGGCGACCGTGATCAGGCTGCCGTAAGAGGCGATCTCATAGTGCTCGACCTTCTGGGCGCCGACGATCAGCATGGCGTCGCGCACGGGTCCCTTTTCGATTTCCTCGATGATTTCGCCGCCTTCGGCGACCAGGCCTTCCATGGCCAGGCACTTGATGCGCTTCAGCTTGATGCCGAGGCTTTCGACGACCTGGTCGATGCGCTCGATCTGGCCTTGGGTCTCTTCGAGGTGCTGGGTGAAACCGGCGGCCAGCTGGGCGTTGCTGGCGGCCCTGGCCATCTTCGGCAAGGCCTTGGTCAGCTGCTTCTCGGCGCTGTAGATGTCCGACAGTTCGTGGATGAAGGCTTCTTCAAGCGTGGTGATCTTGGGCATGACGCGCTCCGGATGTGAGAGGGGGAGCGGGGAAACTAGGGGCCGGAGGTGCGAAATGCGATGTGGCCGGGGCGTGGATATTATCAGGATCGGAAAAGTGCTGAAGTGCACGCTCTTCAGCCGTTCGCACGCACTGGCGCTTTGGCGGAACAGTGTTACAGTCAGCCACCCGCCGGAAAGCGCGGGATCGGGGATGGGCATGACAAAAAGAAGCGACACACGGTGGCCGCGCCGGAGCCTGCTGGCGGCGGGATTAAGCTTGGGCCTGCTGCCGCACGCGGGCACGGCCCAGATCCTCAACGCCCAGGCGGCGAAACAGATCGAGCCTGACGGAAAGGGCATCCGCCTGGCCGCGCGCGAAGACCCAGGCCAAAGACTGACGGTCGAGGTCATGATTAATGGCCAGGGGCCGTTCCGCTTCGTGGTCGATACCGGCGCCGAGCGTTCCGTCCTGTCCGACGACGTGGCCGCCCGGCTGAACCTGCCCGCGGGACCGTCCGTCATGGTGACCGGCATGGCCCGGCGTGTCGCGGCCTCGACCGTCCGCGTCCGTGAACTGGGCTTCGGTCCGTTCCGCCGCCATGGCCTGACCCTGCCGGTCCTGCCGCGCGCGTCGGTGGTCTCCGACGGCTATCTGGGGCTCGACGCCATCGACGGCACGAAGGTGACCTTCGACTTCGCCAACCGCGCGCTGCGCGTCGAAGAGGCCGGCGATATCGCCGAGACCGCCCGGCCCGACGTCACCCACGTCCGCGCCAAAGGCACCGGCGGCTATCTGCGCATAATGGACTGCCTGACCGACAGCGTCGCGTCGATCGCCTTCATCGACACCGGCGCCGAAGTGTCGGTCGGCAACACCTCGCTGATGAACGCCCTGGCCACGCGCAACAAGATCTTCGCGCCCCAGGCCTATGTCACCCTGACCGGCGTCACCGGCGGCGAAATCACCGGCCAGGTCGTGCCGGTCGGCCGCATCCGGCTGCAGAACCTGGCCTTCACCAACGGCACGCTGATCATCGCCGATGTGCCGGACTTCGCGTTGTGGAAGACGAAGTCGCGCCCTGCCCTGCTGATCGGCATGGACTATCTGCGCCAGTTCGCCTCGGTGACGCTCGACTACCGCGCCCGCGACATCCGCTTCGAACTCTCAGCCGCCCCGCCCCAGCCGCTGCCTGGCGTCAGTATCGAGGCTGTGGCGTGATCACCGGCGGCAGCGCATGGCATCGGTCATGCTATGCCTCCGCAGGCTTGAGAAACCAGGTACAGATAACAAGCGCCAGTAGTGCGCCCGCAATCTGCGCCGCCATGAAGGCCGGTGCATCCACGGGCCGGATCCCGGCAAAGGTGTCGGAAAGCGACCGGGCAAAAGTCACCGCCGGATTGGCGAACGAGGTCGAGGCCGTGAACCAGTAGGCCGCCGTGATATAGAGGCCGACGGCGACGGGCACGAAGTCCGGCCGTGCACGGTGCGTGGCAAAAATGGTCAGGATCAACCCGAAAGTCGCTACACCTTCGGAAAGCCACTGCCCCGGGCCTGTCCGCATCTTGAGCGAGACCTGCATGATTTCCTCGCCGAACATGACGTGCGCCAGCCAGACGCCGGACACCGCGCCGGCGACCTGAACGACCATGTATGCCAGCGCTTCGGCTACGGACAGTTGCCGTTTTGCGGCGATCAGCAGCGTCACCGCCGGATTGAAGTGCGCTCCGGATACCGGCCCCAGCATGGTGATCAGCACGACCAGCATCGCGCCGGTCGCCAGCGTATTACCCAGCAGCGCCACAGCGGCATTCCCGCCCGCCAGGCTTTCAGCCATGATGCCCGAACCGACGACGGTCGCCAGCAGCAGGAGCGTACCGGCGAATTCGGCAAACAGTCGACGATCCAAACTGTACATCAGCAGCACCGCACCTGGTCGAGGACGGGCTGGCACAGCTCCTTGCGACCGCCGCAGCAATCCTGCATCAGGAACAGGATAAGCCCCTGAATCGCAGCATAGTTGGCCGCGTACCGGATTATCCTGCCCTCACGTACGCTGGTTATCAGCCGTGCCTGGGCCAATATTTTCAGGTTGACCGACATCGTATTCTGCCTGATGCCCAGCCGTTCGGCTATTTCGCCGGCGGGCAGGCCTTCAGGTCCGGCCTGGATTAGAAGCCGTAGCGCATCGAGACGCGTTTCCTGGCTCAAGGCGTCGAACGCCTGAAGAGATGAGTGTTTATCCATATATCGTGATTAAATGATATATTGAAGATCGTCAATGCGGTGCGGGTCGATGCGCCATGCTGAAGTCATAAGACGTCTGAAGGCCTTCCGACCCAGCCGGAGCGCTTCCACATTTCCTCCGCAACCGCAATATGGAACACATATTTCAATTTTATTACAATTGGCACAAGCTTTCTATTGTGCGTGGCGAAAGTGATGCTAGGCTAATATGTAATACATATAAAAACGGAAGCGCCTGCCATGCCCCCATCCGGCCCACGCGTCGAACGCCGCAGATTTCTCAAACTCCTGGGCGCGGGCACCGCATTGACAGCGACCGGACTGGCGCCCCAAGCCTTCAGCGCCGCCTTGTCGGGTAATGTTCCGCTGGACGGGACCTGGTCGATCCGGCTCGACCCCGGCAATATCGGCATAACCGAAGCCTGGTTTTCGGCCCGCGCCGGCCAGGGCGCGCAACTGCCCCATGCCCTGCCGGCGCTTGGGCTGGGCGCGCCGCCGTCCGTGGATACCCAATGGACCGGCACGCTGGAAAGCCGTGAATATTATACGGCGGACAGCTATGCCGCTTACCGTCAGCCCGACAATTTCAAGATCCCTTTTTTCCTTCAGCCCGAAACCTATTATGCCGGCGCGGCCTGGTATCAGCGCGACATCACCGTCCCCAAGACCTGGGCGGGAAAGCGCGTGGAACTGTCCCTGGAGCGCTCGCACTGGGAGACGCGTGTCTGGCTGGATGACCGTTTCATCGGCCAGTGCGAAAGCCTGTCGACCGCCCATGCCTATGACCTGGGCCTGCTGAAACCGGGCACCTATCGCCTCAGCATCCGCGTCGACAACAGCCTGATCCACAATATCGGCACCAACAGCCACGCCATAAGCGACCACACGCAGGGCAACTGGAACGGCATTGCCGGCGATATCGTGCTCAAGGCGACCGACGCGACCTGGATCGACGACCTGCAACTGTATCCGAATGCGGAAACGCGCACCGTTCGGGTGGTGGCGCGGATCAAGACCCATACGGCCAAGGCAGGCGCGGGCACGGTCGAACTCACCTATGGCGGCCTCAAAAAACGCGTGGCGGTAACCTGGACCGCCGAAGGCGGGCGGCTGGACGAGACTGTCCGTTTCCCGTCGGACGCGGCGCTTTGGGACGAATTTTCGCCGAACCTGCATCACCTGTCGGCCCGGCTGGGAGCCAGCGATGCCGTTTCCGTCCGCTTCGGTTTCCGCGACCTGGGCACAACGTCATCGCATATTACGATTAATGGCCGTCAGGCCTTCATGCGCGGCACGCTGGAATGCGCCATCTTCCCTGAAACGGGCCATCCCCCGACCGATAAGGCGGCATGGACGCGCATCTTCCGCATCGCCCGGTCGTTCGGCCTGAACCTGATGCGGTTCCATTCCTATTGTCCGCCCAAGGCCGCGTTCGACGCCGCCGACGAACAGGGCTTCTACTGCCAGGTCGAAACCTGCTGGGCCAATGCTTCGACGACGCTGGGCGACGGCAAGCCGGTCGATGCCTGGGTCTTGTACGAAACGGACCGCGTGCTTAAGGCCTATGGCAATCATCCGTCGTTCGTCTTCATGCTGTATGGCAACGAGCCGAGCGGACCCAAGGACCGCAACCCCTATCTCAGCCGCTATGTCGATCATTACAAAAAGGCCGACGGGCGCATGTTGTGGAGCGGCGGCGCCGGCTGGCCCGAAATCCCGGAAAACCAGTTCCACGTCGTTCCCGAACCGCGCATCCAGGCCTGGGGCGACCAGTTGAATTCACGGGTCAACGGGAAGCCGCCGGAAACAGTGACCGACTATTCCGAATTCATGGCGAAGCGCCAGGTACCGGTCATGAGCCATGAAATCGGCCAGTGGTGCGTCTATCCCGATCTCGATGAAGTCTCGCAATATACCGGTTATCTCAAGCCGCGTAATTTCGAGATCTTCCGCCAGCGCCTCGCGGACAATGGCCTGTCACAGCATGCCCGGGATTTCCTGATCGCCTCGGGGAAGCTCCAGACGCTGCTCTACAAGGAAGACATCGAATCCGCGCTTCGCACGCCCAACATGGCGGGTTTCCAGTTGCTGGACCTGCATGATTTTCCGGGCCAGGGCACGGCGCTGGTCGGCGTGCTCAATCCGTTCTGGCGGGAAAAGGGGTACGTCACCGCCGCCGAATACAGCCGTTTTTGCAATGTCACCGTGCCCCTGGCGCGGCTTTCGAAGCGCGTCTTCACGACGGCCGAGCGCCTGACGGTCCAGGCGGAAATCTCCCATTTCGGCGCCACGCCGCTTGCGGCCGCCAGGCCGTACTGGCGGCTGGAAGCGGACGGCCAGGTGCTGCGCTCGGGCGAGATGGCGCCGGCGGCGATAACGATTGGCGCCGCCCAGGCCATGGGACAGATCGACATCGACCTCGGCTTCCTGGCCAAGGCGACGGCCTGCCGGCTGGTCGTCGGGGTCAGGGGCGAAGACGGGACGCAATTGTGCGAGAACGACTGGGATGTCTGGGTCTATCCCGCAACGTCCGCCCCGGCGGCGCCATCGGTAAAGGTCGTCAATTCGGCCGACACTGCGCTGGACCTGACCGCCAAAGGCGAAACGGTCATCCTGTCCATCCCGCGGGGGAAGGTGCGGAACTTTGACACCAAACCGGTGACCCTGGGCTTTTCCGCCATCTTCTGGAACACCAGCTGGACCAATCGGCAGGCGCCGACGACACTGGGCATATTGTGCGACCCGGCGCACCCCGCCTTCGCGGCGTTTCCCACCGATAGCCACACCAACTGGCAATGGTGGTACATCATCCATCGTGCGGCGCCCCTGCGCGTCGATCTGATGCCCAAGGGAACGCGGCCGATTGTCCGGGTGATCGACGACTGGTTCACGGCGCGCAGCCTGGCGCTTGTCAGCGAATTCCGCTGCGGCAAGGGCAAGCTGATCGTCTGCGGCTTCGACCTGACCGGCGCGGAGGCGCAGGACCCGGTGTCCCGACAGATGCGGGACAGCCTGGGGCGCTACGCGGCCTCCGGCGATTGCGCGCCGGAAACCACGATTGACGCCGCCACGCTCAAGGCGCTGATCGTGTAACCACGAGCATGACGGCGGTTCGACGTAAACGCCTCATGCGTCGGCGCCCAGAGTGCCAAGCAGCTCTTCCAGCTGGGCGAACTGCTCGTCGAACCCGCCTGTGGCGCCGGACACCATGGCCTCGTCGAGCGCTTCCTTCGAAGGGTAGAGGTCGCGCCAGACGACCAGGGTCTGATCGCCCCTGGCCTCAAACGTCACGGTGGTAACGGCGCCCTCTCCTTCGCCTTCCTCGTTCGTCCAGACGATGCGTTCATTCGGCACGACATCGAGATACTTGCCGAAGAAGGCCATCGGCTGGTCCATCGACGGGTGGCTGATGACCAGACGATAACCGCCGCCAGTGCGCACATCCATTTCGCAGGACACTATGGTCATGCCGAACGACTTGGGCGTCCACCAGCGCCTGAACAGCTCGGGATCGCTCCATGCCTTGAATACGATATGCGCCGGGCCGTTGATGGTCCGCGTTATGACGAACTCACGATCGGAGGTCCTTTCGGCGGTGGTTCGGCTATCCTTGTCGATCATTTCGTCTTCTCCTTCTGCTTCAGTTCTTCGACAATATCTTCCAATGCATCAAATCGTTCCGCCCACATGTGGCGGTACTGCGCGATCCATGCCGCCTCTTCCGCCATGGCGCGCCGCCCCAACCGGCAGGTCCGCACGCGCCCGACCTTTTCCGTCGTGACGAGACCGGCCTTTTCCAGGACGCTGACGTGCTTCTTCATGCCCGTCAGGGTCATGTGAAAGCGGTCAGCCAGGTCGGTGATCGAGGCGTCCGAACGGCCGAGTTGCTCCAGCACCGCGCGGCGCGTGGCGTCCGACAGCGCGGCGAAAGAGGTATCGAGCAAGGATGAATACTGAACCATTTGGTTCAGTTTATAGCGCATGAATGGACGCCGTGCAAGACGGGATCTGATGTGCGTGGAAACGCAGCGCTAAACCCGGCGATTGCCCATGTCGCGGCGGGTCAGGCGGCCCTATTGGAAAAGGACATAGTTGAGGTAGAACGGCGCCATCGCCTCTCCTGATTTATTCTGCAGAACCAGACTGTCGAACGGCGCCTTGATCTTCATCCGGTTCAGCGGGATATCCGTCCGCCCCCACTGGCCCTTTTGGCACTTCAGGATCATCTCCTGCGAGACGGCCTTCTCGCCATGCCTGGCCACAAGCGCGAACTCCTGCTTGCCCGCATCGCCGCCATGAAGGATGAGGGTCAGGGTCTTGTACGGAGATGCGTCGACCGGCGTGGCGGTCTGAAGCGTGAAGACACTCCAGCCCGGCATCGTAATCTCGACCGGCTTCTGGTCCTCCATCGGAACCTGCGGCGTGTTCTTGGCCCAGCCACCGATCCACCAGCCTGGCAAGATTCCATCGGCATAGATAAGCAAGGGATCCGCCGCACGGGCCATGCCCGCCATGAGGCTCAGCGACGCTCCCGTGATCCCAGCCAGACACAGCCTGCGGTTCAGCATGTTTTTCACTCCCTGTTCACCTCGCTCCATTTGGGCGAAGCCTTGTCGTTATTAAGGACAAAAAGAATAGTACAAATCCGCCCAAACGAAAGGGATATTTCATATGCAAATATTATATTCATAAACGAATTTCCGTTACCCATGGAAACTGAGAAGACCTTAAAATACAATACGGTAATATTTTAGTTTTGAAATATACATTTATATCTGAATCATTGCATCCGTGATTACCTATGGCAGGTAGCCGAACGCGCCGCCCGCGATTGAGTGACACTTAAGTAAGGCACCGGCCGGCTCTCCCCTTCCCCCCCCGCCTCCGCCAGCCCCCGACCGCAAACTCTGCGTATTTTTACAATCATCCCGAGGTCGCCAGCGCTAGATTGTGTTCATTGAAAAAGAGGTCACAGTCCGATGAACCGCCGCCAATTCACCCAATTCGCAGCCGTAACCGCTTTTCTGGGCGGCATCAGCGCCTCATCCGCACAATCCAAGGAGACCACGGCCATGGCGAAGCCCGCACCGTTCCGCATTTCCATCCCGCAGGACCAGGTTGCCGACCTTAAGGCCCGCCTCCAGCGGGCACGGTGGCCTGTTGAGCCCGATGGCGACAACTGGGAGCGCGGCATACCCGGCAGCTATCTCCGTCAGCTTTCCGACCGCTGGAGCGCGTTCGATTGGGCCAGGCATGAGGCGGCCATCAACCGCTTCGACCAGGTGCTCTTCTCTTACGAACAACAGGATATTCACGCCTTCCACGTCCGCTCGCCCGAACCCGGTGCGGTGCCGCTGGTCCTGCTGCACGGCTGGCCGAGTTCCGGACTGGAGTACCTCAAGATTTTCGACGCGCTCGCCAACCCCGTCGCCCATGGCGGCAAGGCGTCCGACGCGTTTCATGTCATCGCGCCGACCATGCCGGGTTTCGGGCTGTCCCCCGCGGCGACAACCCCGGGCTGGAGCATGGGCAAGGTCGCCGACGCGACCCTGGCCCTGGTCTCGGCCCTGGGCTACGAGCGTTTCGCCGTTCACGGCACCGATATGGGCGCGGGCGTAGCGGGCGAGCTCGATGCTCGGGCGGCCGGCCGTGTCATCGGCCTTCACACTGGTACCGACAGCGACACCGCCGTCGCGGTCGCCTCCTTCATGAAGGACGCCGCACTGGCGCGCACCGATCTCAGTGAGGCGCAGAAGGCCGATCTCGCCAAGCGATTTGCCGGAATGGACAACCGCAACGGATACCTCGCCATCAAATCGTCGCGGCCAAAGACGCTCGGCTTCGCACTCAACGATTCCCCAATCGGCCAGCTGGCCTGGATCGCGGAAAAGTTCGCGGCGTGGACGGATCCGGACAAGGCCCTCATCGAAGACGCGGTCGACCTCGACCAGTTCCTGGCCATCGCGTCGACCTACTGGTTCGGCGGCGGCGGCGCGGGCTCCGCCCACGCCGTCTGGGAGAGCTTCAGGGCGATGGGCTGGGCCGCGCGGACCAACACGCCGAAGGGCGTGATCGCCTTCAACGCCGATGACCTGACGCGCCCGCTGCTTGATCCGCAAAAGGCCTTAAGTCACTGGACCTCCCGTTCCGACGGCGGTCACTTCCCCGCGATGGAACTGCCCGATGTGCTCGTCGCCGATCTGCGCACCTTCTTTTCGAATCTCAGGGCATAGATCATCTTCCTGGACCACCGGCGAAAAGGCACCATCAGAATGTCATTGGATACCGCGCAGCTACGTTGCCAAAACCAGCGCCTCACCGGCGCGCGTGCGGCCTCCGCATCGGAGGTCGTCGAGTGGTTCGGGGCGATCCAGGCCCAGGATTTCGGCGCCGCCTTGTGGGCCGTCGGACAGCGATCCACCGGATTGACCGCCGAAGACGTGACCCGCGCGATCGCGGACAAGCAGATCGTCCGCGCCTGGCCCATGCGCGGCACGATCCACTTCGTGCCGTCCGCCGACCTGCGCTGGATGCTTTCGCTGACCGGCGAACGCGAAAATGACCGCGTCCGCTCTCTCCTTCGCGGCCTTGGGCATGGACAGGAGACGCTCGACCGTGCCCGCCAGATACTCGAAGCCGCTTTGAGCAACGGGCCACTGACCCGGCCCGAAATCTATGCGAAACTCGAGCAGGACGGCATTCCGACGGCAAAAACCGTAGGGATTCAAATCCTCACCTTCTGGGCGCAGTCGGGCTTGATCTGCTTCGCCGGGCATCGCGGCAAACAACCTACCTTCGTCCTTCTCGATGACTGGCTGGCGCCTGGAAAAGCCAACCGGCCTGATCGCGGCACTGCGCTAAAAACCCTGGCTGTGCGCTATTTCCAGAGCCACGGCCCGGCCACGGAACGGGATTTCGCCTGGTGGTCGGGCCTTACCCTGACCGTGGCGCGTGAAGCCATCCGTTTGGCCGGCGGCTTGCTGCATGAGCGCGTCTTGAACGGCGTGCCGTTCCTGTCGCACGCCGACAGCCAGCCCGGCACGGATACCGGCGGCGACGTGCTGCGTCTTTTGCCGCCCTTCGACGAAGTCCTGGTCGGCTACAAGGACCGTTCCGCCTACGACCTGCAAAGTGGCGCACCGAACGGCAAGCTGACGCTTTTCGGTCCGACAATCCTTCTGAACGGCCGTCTCGCCGGCGCCTGGCAAAAGACGCTCGGAACAAAATCCGGCCGCGTCACCCTTGAATTCCTGCCCGAAGTCGACGCGCGCCACCGAACCCTGGCGGATGCCGAGATCAAACGGCTCAGTCACTTCTGGGGACTGCCTCTTGCCGCGTCCTGACGTCAGATCTTGTGAACCGCGTCGAGGTTCGAAGGCAGGTGGCCCATTATCTTCTTGATGGACTTGGTCATGTGGGGCTGGTCCGTATAACCGAGGTCGGCCGCAACCGCCGCCGGCTTTTCGCCAGCCTTCAGGCGTCGCACGGCCTCCTGCGCCCGGCGGATCAGCTGAAAGTCCTGCTGGGTGAGGCCTGTGACCTTCTTGAAGTGCTCCTGGACGGATCGCTTCGACGCGGCCTTTGGATTGGCGGTGAAGGCCTTGGCGACAACGTCGTCGGATTGCAGCAGACCGGCTTCAACCATCCTGTCCGTGAGGAATTCGGCATTCTCAAAGGTCGGTAACGGCAGCTCCACGCCATCAAGAACAAAGCCATCCGCGCTCAGGGGCAGGTATCGCAACGGGACATTCGCGGCCTTTTGCCGATCCTGCGTGACGTAGACATGCGCGGCAAACGAGATGACGACGCCGTGCTCGCCCGCCGCATAAGGCACGTCGACCGGCTCCTTTCCTTGGCCGGCCAGGAAGACAACGGACGGCTCACCGGGCGCCGCCCTGAAGATGAGGTCCCACGACCCGTCGGGAGTTGCCTTGTAAACACCGTTGGTCAGGCAAACCGTCCGCCAAATCGTGTCGATCCAGGGATGCGAAGAACCGCGTCGCGAGTGTTTTTGGGTCATGATCCAGGGGGTGTCAGAAACGACGTCTCAGTTGCTTATTCGCGCCAAGTTTCTTTCATCGGCGCGAATAGCGGAAGCAAAGCAGGCTTGCGGTTAAAGCCTATAGTACTGCTGCCATTCTTTTCGCGGCTCATCGCCCTGCAGCAGCGCGTCGGCCAGCTCGTTATTGGTAATCCGCCGGGTCTTGCTGTCAAACGCCACCGCCGTATTCAGGCGTTGCGCGATCACCCCCAACGCCATCGCCTGGCACAGCGGCCCGGCGACCGAGAATCGCGACCGGCAGACCTCTTCGCCCTTCGCGGCGCGGACAAAGTTGAGAAAATGATCGGACGGGCTCTTCGGCACCTCGGGCAGGGATGCCAGTATGTCCTTGGCGCGCGATCCCCCGATGATTTCCATTTCGCTGGCGTGCGAACCACCCTTCATGATCACGCCATCGCCATAGATGACCTTGCCGGGCGCCAGCTTCTTTGTTTCAATGGAGCCCGACGTCGGAGGCGGAATATTGGGGTCGACGACGGACTCGCCGAAATTTTCGGGCAGCGGCGGATAGTTCTGCTGGCCCTCATACCAGGTCAGTTCCACTGGCGGCTTCTTGCCGCGCGCCGGAAAGCTGAAGCGCAGGGTCGAGTTCTGCGGGAACAGGAAGGCGCTGTGGCCCTGGGTATAGATCGGCGCGACTTCGGTCGGCAGTCCCAGTTCGAGGAATTCGTGGGCGTTGTCGAAGATATGCGCGCCCCAGTCGCCCAGGGCGCCATTGCCAAAATCGTACCACGACCGCCATTCGCCGATCATATAGCCCTGGTTATAGGGATGCGTTTTGGCCGTCGCCAGCCAGGTGTCATAGTCGAGCCCGGGCGGCACCGGCTGCGCCGGCAGAAAGTCGGTCACGGCCTTGCCGTGCCACCGCCGGGGGCTGTTCATAAAGGCGGTGATCTTGGTGACATCGCGAATAATGCCGGCCTTGACCCAGGCGGCGAACTGGAAATAGCCCTGGCCGGAATGACCCTGGTTTCCCATCTGCGCCGCCACCTTGTATGTCTTTTCGGCGTCCATCATGAGCTGCACCTGACGGAAGCTGTGGCCCATCGGCTTTTCACAATAGATGTGCTTGCCGGACGCCATGGCCCGCATCGCGATCGGAAAATGCGAAAAATCCGGCGTGGCGATGCTGACCGCGTCAAACTGTTTTCCCATCTGGTCGAACATCTGACGGAAGTCGTGGAACTGTCGCGCATTGGGATACTGGGTGATGATAGCCTGCGTCGCCGGTGATCCCATGTCGGTGTCGCAGAGCGCCACCACATTGACCAGGCCGGTCGCCTCAAGGCCTTTGACCACGTCAACGCCGCGGCCGCCGATGCCGCAGCACGCCAGGTTGATCTTGTCGTTGAGACCTCTTGCGCGGACGATTGCGGGCATGGCCGCCGTGCCCAGCGCGGCCGCTACGACGCCGGACGCAAACGCGCGGCGATCCATCGATCCAGTCATCTCATGCCTCTCCTGTTCAACCGTTTTATGCTTGCCGCTGGGACTATTGCGCCGGCAATTCGCGGAGTTTTATATTGCGGAAGGATACCGTATTGCCGTGATCCTGCAGCAGGATATGGCCATCACGCCATTCGCCAAAGCCGGAAATCGCGCTGAACTTGCTTTGCTTCACAGCCTCGCGAAACGCTTCGGACCCGCGCACGAAGGACACGGTCTGCTTTCCGTTCAGCCAGAAGGTAACCGTGTCGCCCTGGGCGACGATCCGGGCGCTGTTCCATTCCCCTGTGGGGTTCACCAGCTTGTCCTTCGGCGCCGGAATGACGTCGTAAAACGAACCGATCGTCCGGTTGCCGTCCCTGCCGAGCTTCGCGTCCGGGTGAAGGGCGTCGTCGAGAACCTGGAACTCCATGCCGATCCCCGAACCCACCTTGACCGGCTTGCCGGTATACTTGTCGATTGGCGACAGGTCGGACTGGGCGAAAATCTTGATGCCGCTGTTGGCGCCGGGCGTGATCCTGAAATCGACCTTCAGTTCGAAGTCGGAATAGCGTTTCCGGGTAATGATATCGCCGCCTGCGCGCCCCTCCTCGCCGCCCTTCTCATGGATGGTCAAGGTGCCATCGCAGGACGTCCATCCCGATTGCGGAAACTGGTCGCTGTTCAGGCCGCGCCACTGGCTCAGGTCCTTACCATCCCACAACAGGACCCAGCCTTCGGATCGCTCGGCTGCCGTAAGCCTGTTTGATGTGTCACCCGGCGCTGGCTTGCAGGCCGTCTCGGCCATAGCCGCCGATGCCATGCCGGACGCGCTCATTAGAACCGCGAAAGCGAATGGGAGAAGACTAAATCGTGACATGGCGCTTCCTCTTTATGCTGTGCAGGATCGCCCCAAGGCCGATGTTGCAATGCGCGCGACCACCAGGATTATGCGAGGTGGAAGGGCATAAAACATGGCATGCGCAGCCTTCTGAAGGGCCTTCGGTCTCCCACATGTAGTGGACTTACCAATTCGCGTTCATCGCGTCAACTGGCCGGACCAAATACCACTCCACGGGACCTCGAGCTCGGCAGGTGCAACGGTCTTGCAGATAACGCCTTGACGCCCTTACCACGTCGCCAGACCCTTGTCAGGTAAAGGTCCGCGCCTGTTCAGGTGGCAGGCGTGAGACCT
The DNA here is from genome assembly GCF_017875235.1 of Asticcacaulis solisilvae. Taxonomy (GTDB): domain Bacteria; phylum Pseudomonadota; class Alphaproteobacteria; order Caulobacterales; family Caulobacteraceae; genus Asticcacaulis; species Asticcacaulis solisilvae_A. The sequence goes on from NZ_JAGGMI010000008.1 coordinate 109,264, forward strand.
TCTATTCATTCGTAAAATAGCATTTCATGCAATGGTTAAGGTGGTACGGTGACGCAGTCAAGGGCGAGAGAAGTGAGCAGGTATAGTGGTGGCGTGATCGATCATATTCACGCTGCCGGCGGCGGAGCGTACAGTTCGCCTTCGTGATGGAGCTAAACGAATAGAGCGCAGGCTGGAACCCGGCACAGCCCCTCTACTCGCCCTTGCCCGTCGCGGCCGCCGCCATGGCGTTGACCAAGGTTTCGTCGTCATGGGTCAGTTCCCAGGCGAACAGGCCGGCCAGGCCTTCCTTCCGGGCATAGCGCCCCTTGTCGGCAAGGCTTTGCGGCGTATCCAGCGAAATGAAGCCGCCCGTCTTCGGGTCGTGGAGATAGGCCGCGCCCGCCACCTTATCATAGCCGGCCGTCCAGCCCTTGGCTTCCAGGCCGCGCGCCTTGATCTCGGTCCACGATGCCATGCCAACGAAATCGCCGCCTGAGCCGCTGGCCGGGAAGCGGCCTTCGTCAAAGCGCGCCTTCGTCCATTCGCGGCCATAGAAGCCCGCGCCCAGCACCATCTTGGCGGCGGGCACGCCGGCGGCCTTGAGGTTTTCGATCATGGCGTCCGAGCCATAGAAGTCCGTCGACGGCCCGGCGGTCAGGTTGGTGTGGTGGCCCGGCCAGCCGCCCCCGCCCGAATAGTCGCCAATGCGCTGGAAGGCCTTTTCCGGCGTGAAGTCGTAGGTCATGACAAATACGAGGTCGAAGTCGTCCTCGACGCCCCGCCAGTCGATCCCCGCCACCGAACGCGGATAGCCGGCCACCGCCGTCGTCAAAAGCCGCTCGCGGCCGTCGCTGGCTTCCATGGCATCGAACGCCCCGCGCAGTCCCTCGACCAGGGCGCGGTGATCCTTCGCTTCCTGGATGCGCGCCGCGTCGGACAAGGGCGCGCGCGCCTCGTCGCCGCCGCCCGGATATTCCCAGTCGATGTCGAGCCCGTCGAACACCGGATGGGCCTTCAGCAAGGCGACGCCTGAGTCGATGAACGCCCTGCGCCGTTCAGCTTTCGCGACGACTTCGGGAAACATCGGCATGCCCCAGCCGCCGACCGAAGCGATGACCTTCAGGCCCGGATCGCGCGTTTTCAGCGCGGCGATCGCTTTCAGGTCGGCGCGCGTCTTGTCGTCGGCGGGCAAGGTGATGGCGTAGTCGGCCTTGCCCTTGCACAGGGGTTCGCGTTCTTTCTTCTCCTTGGCGTCGAAGGCCGGGCTGTCGCCGCACACCGGCACGAAGGCGTAGACCAGGTGGATGAGTTTCGTCGTCGAGGGCCGCTCCAGCGCCGCATGCCCGCCGCCATTGGGGAAGTAGTAGGCCGCGACCACGGGTTCAGCCGCCGCCGGCAGCGCCGCCAGGGCGGCCAGGGCGGCCAGGCAAAGGGTGGAAAGAAGTGCCGTGCGTGCGCCCATGTCGTATATCCCTGTCAACGGCAGTTGGTCTGCCCTGCGCAAATGGTTATCACCACATACGCGCCACGACAAGTCCAATCCAATACCTCAAGGGGTGATGGGCGCCGTTTGATGAGGGGGCACGACGCCCATCTGTGCCGCGGGGGGATGCGGCCCGGACAGTCCTGTACCCCGATCGTGACTTTTCAAAAGCGGGTGTGCGTCAAATCCGTCATACAGCAATATTTCCATCAAAACTTCCGGATCTACACACAGGCCACGCCTTGGCCGCATTTGTTTTACTGTGTCACGCCTGAAGTACAGGCAACAAACCTGAAGTAATCCGGTCTCACTGTCGCCAACCGCATCCTTAGAACTGGCGCCCTGCCCGCCCGGATGATCGGCATCCCGGCGGCGTCCAGCTTTCCGGATCCCCGATGCGCAGACATGCTCTCCTTGCGGCCGCCTCCGTCCTTGTCCTGGCCTATGCGCCGCTGGCCCTGGCCGCGACGACGATTTCGACGGCGACGACCGCGCCCGTGACGACCAGCACCGCCGGCGACACCACCGTCACCAGCGACGGCGCGATCACGCTGACCAGCGGCACCGCCATCACGCTCGACAGCGACAACCTGCTCAGCTTCAACGGCACGATCGACATGACCGAGTCCGAGTCGGGCAGCACCGGCATATTGATCACCGACGTGCCCAACCGCACCCAGGACCTGACCATCACCGGAGACATCTCCGTCACCGACGATTACGACGCCGAAGACACCAATGACGACGACGTCATCGACGCCCCGTTCGCCGAAGGCACGGCGCGCTATGGCGTGCGTTCGACGGGCGCATCGGCATTCACCGGCGATGTCGAGGTGACGAGCGACAGCGTCATCACCATCCACGGCAACGACTCCTACGGCATCCGCTTCGAAAACGCGATCGACGGCGACTTCACCTATGACGGCGCCACAACCGTCTATGGCAATGACGCCACCGGCCTGGCGCTCGACAACGGCGTCACCGGCAATGTTTACTTAAGCGGCTCGGCGGGCGTGTGGGGCAGCAACAGTTCCGCCGTCCGGCTGAACGGCGCCATCGGCGGGTCGCTGATCATCGACGGCAGCTACAGCGGCACCGGCTACTCTACGACCGGCACGCTCGACAGCGACATCCTGGCCGGGCTCGATCCCGCGCTCAACCTGCTGCAATCCGGCCCCCTTATGACGATTTCGGGCGATGTCGCGGGCGGCATCCTGTTCGGCGCTTCGGTCACCAGCGAGGACGACGACAATACCGACGAAGACGGCGACGGGCTCACCGACAGCACGCAGACGACAGCGTCGCTGACCCAATACGGCGGCGCGCCCGCCCTGCGCATCGCTTCGGCGGACAGCGATATCTCCATCGGCGGCCTCTCCTATGCCAGCACGGCGCTCGATCCGCCCAGCGTCAATTACGGCCTGCTGGTGCGCGGCACGATCGGTGCCTACGGCATCTATTCCGGCGTCGACACCACCGCCGTGCAGCTCGGCGGCCTCGGCCACGGCGTCACCATCGCCAACGGCATCGGCGTCGCCGGCTCCATCACCAGCTCGGCCTATGGCGGCGATACCACCGCCTTGGCCGTGATGGCGGGCGCCACGACCCCGCGCCTCGACGTCACGGGCGGGATCAGCGCCACCACCACGACGGCGACGACGGTCGATGACGACGTCTATACGACGGTCGGCAACACGACCGCCAAAGCCGTCACCATCGCCTCGGGCGCCTCTCTGCCCACGATCGCGATCGGCGAAAGCGCCAGCCTCCATGCTTCAGGCGTCGGCTCGACGGCCAGCGCCACGGCGATCGAGGACCGATCCAATACCCTGACCAGCATCACCAATAGCGGCACGCTCAGCGCCGCCGTCACCGCCTCCGACGACGACGGGGACGACGTCGCCGACGCCATTACCGGCACGGCCATCGCCATCGACACGCGCACCAACACGGTCGGCCTTACCCTCACCCAGACCGATACGGCGCCTGACGACGACGACATCGCCGCCCCCTATATCTACGGCAAGATCCTGCTGGGATCGGGCGACGACGCCATATCCTCCTCCGGCGGCTTCATCTATGGCGACGTCGCCTGGGGCGCGGGCACGGGCAGCTTCACGCTCAGCGACGGCGCCGTCTATCTGGGCGCCATGACCTCATCGGGCGCCATCGCCATGGACATCACCGACGGCGGTTCGGCCGCGCTGCTGTCCGGCACGGACCTCACCCTGAGCAGCCTCCACGTCGACGGCGACAGCACCTTCGGCCTGACGCTCGACACCGACGCCACGACCACGCCTCGCGTCACCAGTACGGGCAGCGTCGTCTTCGATGACGGCGCGACGCTCAATCTCGGTCTCGACAAGATCATCACGACGCCGACCGCCTTTACCGTGCTGACGGCCGCCAAGATCAGCCTCGGCGACATCGAAACCTCGACGCGCGACGGCTACATCCCCTATCTCTACCACGCCGACCTGGCCCTCAATGACGCGGCGACCGTCCTGTCGGCCAACTTCCGCCTGAAGACCCAGGACGAGGCCGGCTATTCCGACAACCAGTACACCGCCCTCATGCCGGTGCTCGGCGTCGTCGCCCAGGACAGCGGCGCCCAGGCCTCGCTGCTGTCCCAGACCGACAAGACGGGCTTCGACAGCGTCTTCAACCAGTACCTGCCCGACTATAGCGGCGAAGCCCTGCTCAGCCTTTCGCTGGGCGCACAGTCGCTGAACCGTTCGCTCAGCGCCCTGACCGTGGTCCCCGGTAACGACGGCGGCCAGTACTGGCTGCAGGAATATGGCTACCACACACAGCGCGACTATGGTGAGACGGCGGGCTTCACCGCCACGACCCTCAGCATGTCCGGCGGCCGCGAACGCAGCGTCTACGGCAACCAGATGGTCGGGGTCTATGCGTCGATGACCGCCGCCTCGCCCTATGACAGTTTCGCGATTTCCAGCGAAGGCATGTCGGCCTCGGACCTGACGGCCGGCGGCTACTGGCGCCTGAACCACGCGACCGGCGTCAAGGCGTGGGCCCATGCCGGCCTGGGCTTCGTGCAACTGCGCAGCATCCGCAACCTCCTCACCACCTATGTCGTGCGCGAGTCCGAGGCCAAATGGAACGGCTATTCGATCAGCGCGGGCGCCGGGATGAGCTACGACATCACCGCCGGCCGTTTTGCGGTCACGCCCGAAGTCCTGGCCGACTACTACCGCCTGAGCGAGGCGAAACACACCGAAACCGGCGGCGGCGACACCTTCGACCTGACGGTTGCCGAACGCGACAGCCACATGGTCTCCGCCACAGCCCGACTGCGCGCCAGCTATGACCTGGGCCTCGCCCGGCCCGAGATCTGGCTGGGCTACCGCCAGAATGTCAGCGTGAAGCTGGCCGACACCATCGCCAATTTCGCGGGCGGCGACGCCTTCACCTTGAGCGCCGGCGCTGTCGAAGGCGGCGGCCCGGTCGCGGGTTTCCGTATTTCGCAGGACGGCCAGTACAGCCATCTCGGCCTCGAAGTGCAGTACGAAAAGCTCGAGGCTTACGAAAACGCCTCGATCGCACTGCGGACGCGCTTTCAGTTTTAGCGCATGATGAACTTAGATCGAATTCTTGGTTGATATCGGAAGCCCCCTTCCGTCAGCTTCGCTTACGCTCGCTGCCACCTTCCCCGTAAACGGGGAAGGTGGCATTTGCGGAGCAAATGACGGAAGGGGGATTTCCGGCGTCGACCACATATTCCGTCCAGACTCATTACGCTCCGACCGGCGAATATTGTCTCGACGACATCTCACGGTCTGCCGTCACACCCGCAACATAAACCCCTGCCCGCGCACGGTACGCAGGCGGTCCCGTTCAGCCCCCAGCCGGCGCCGCAAACCGTTGACCAGCACCGGGATACTCGCCTGTCCGAATGACACGGCGCGCAGGGCGGTCAGCCGCGCGGCGATGGTTTCCGCCGTCAGGACGGCGTTGGGTTCGGCCAGGAAGATCCGCACCAGGCAGGCCTCGGTGTCGTTGAGCTTCAAGACGCCGCCATCTCCCGAAATCAGCGTCCGCGCCACCGTGTCGAAGGTCCAGCCGCCGATGGCGTTTCGCGTCTCGGCCTGGACCGCCACGCGCGCCCGGCCGCGCAACACCGCCCGGATGCGCGCGAACAGCTCGCGCGGCAGCGACCGAACCGGCAGGTAATCGTCGGCGCCGGCCTCAAGCGCGCTTATGGCGTGGTCCGTCCCGTCCGGGCCAATAGCGACCAGGGCATTGGCGCGAAAGACAAGCGAGGCATAGCGCAGCAGGTCCTCGCGAAACCGCTCGGGGCCAAAGTCGACGACCAGGACATCGGCGTGAAAACGATCGGTGGTGAAGCGGCCGTCGGGCAGGCAATCGGCCTGGCGGCAGTCGAACCCGGCCGCTTCAGCCTCCGCGACCGGGGCCTCCGCCGTCTTTGCCAGGGTAATCCACGTCAGGGTCGGACACGGCGCCGTCGCGGCATGGGGTTCAGACATCAAACTCTTTACACATCAGGAATACCGGCGTGACCCTATCACCGCGCACGACACGGGCGATGTCAGGACCGCAATATGCACCTGTTTCGCTCTTGACCCGGAGCGGCCGGTTTGACACCTTGCCGCAAATAAAAATGCATTCATGGGTGAAACGAACATGGACCGCCGGCAATTTCTCGTAGGCGTGAACGCCGCAGCCCTTCTGGCCGGCGCGCTGGCGCCACACATGGCAAACGGCAAGCCTTTGACCCGTTCGACGCGCCGCCTGACCTTTGGCCAGCCCGCCAAGAACTGGCTGGAAGCCCTGCCCATCGGTAATGGGCGTATCGGCGCAATGATCCACGGCGGGACGCGGCATGAGCGCCTGGCGCTCAATCATATCGAACTGTGGTCCGGCCGCTCCGTCCCCGCCGACCACCCGGAAACCCGCAAGGCCCTGCCCGAAGTGCGCGCCCTCCTGTTCCGGGGCCAATATGCCGAAGCCAATGCCCTGGCCCAGGCCCAGATGATGACGCCGATGAACGACGCCAATTTCGGCAGCTATCAGATGCTGGGCGACCTCAGCCTGGAGTTCGACCATTCCGACGCCGTCAGCGACTATCGGCGCGAACTGGACCTCGATTCCGCCGCTGTCACCGTCGCCTACAAGGCCGATGGCTTCACCTACCGCCGCACCCACCTGGCCGCCTTTCCCGACAAGGTCATCGCCGTGCGGCTTGAAACCGACAATCCCGCCGGACTGGCTTTCACCGCCCGCCTGACGCGGGCGAAGGACGCCACCGTCTTGGCCGAGGCCGGGGTCATCGTCATGCGCGGCCAGCCGAAACCCCATGGGGTCGCGTTCGCCGCGATGCTGACCGCCGGGCACGAGGGCGGCGCGCGCGAGGTCCTTGGCGATGGCTTCCGCTTTTCCGGCGCGAAGACCGTGACCCTCTTCCTCACGGCGGCGACCGACCTGATCGCGCCCGATCCGGAAGGTCAGTGCCGGACGGTGGTGGTATCACTCAACGGCAAGACGTGGCAGGATGTGCGCGCCGCCCACGTCCGCGACTATCGCCGCCTGTTCGACGCGGTCCGGCTGGAACTGGGTAAGGACGGCGGCGACAGCGACGCCGCGCAAAGGCTGGCCGAAGTCCGCGCCGGCCGCGACAGCGCGCGCATGGCGGAGACCTTCTTCAACTTCGGACGTTACCTGCTGATCGCCTCGTCGCGCCCGGGCTCGCTGCCGGCGAACCTGCAGGGACTGTGGGCCGACGGCTTTACGCCGCCGTGGAGTTCCGACTACCACATCAACATCAATCTGCAGATGAACTACTGGCCGGCGGAAACCTGCGGGCTCAGCGAACTGACCGGCCCGCTGTTCGACTATACCGACCGCCTGCTGCCGCACGCCCGCCGGACAGCGACGGTGGCCTATGGCTGCCGGGGGGCGGCCGCGCACTATACGTCCAATCCGTGGGGCCACACCGCGCTCGACGGCAACATCCAGTACGGCCTGTGGCCCGACGGCCTGGCCTGGCTGAGCCTGCACCTGTGGGAGCACTATCTCTATACCGGCGACGCGGTCTTCCTGCGCGACCGCGCCTGGCCGGTCCTGAAGGCGTGCGCGGAGTTCACCCTCGACTACCTTGTGGCGCACCCCAAGACGTCCGAGCTGGTGGCCGGTCCCGCCACCTCACCGGAAAACACCTACCGCCTGCCCGACGGAACGACGGGCTTCATCACCATGGGCCCTGCCATGTCGCAGTCGATCGCCTTTGAGACGCTCAGCCAGTTCGCCGAGGCCGCCAAACGGCTGAACCTAGACCCGGACACGGCGGCGCGGGCCCGCGCGGCGATACAGCGCCTGCGCCGGCTGAAAATCGGACAGGACGGCCGCATCATGGAATGGCCGGAGCCGTTCGAAGAGGCCGAACCCGGCCACCGCCACATCTCGCACCTGTTCGGCCTCTTCCCGGGCAACGAGATCGACGTCACCGGCACGCCGGACCTGGCCGAAGCCGCGCGCAAGACCTTGTCGGCGCGGCTGGCGCACGGCGGCGGGCACACGGGCTGGAGCGCGGCTTGGCTGATGATGTTCCGCGCGCGCCTGGGCGAAGGCGACATCGCCCACGACATGATGACCAAGCTGTTCCGCGAACAGACGGCGCCCAACTATTTCGACATGCATCCCGGCGGCGACGGCGGGATATTCCAGATCGACGGCAATTTCGGCGCGGCGGCGGCGCTCGCGGAGATGCTGCTGCAAAGCCACAACGGCCGGCTGCGCCTGCTGCCCGCCCTGCCCTCAGCCTGGCCCGACGGGTCGGTGCGCGGCCTGAAGGCGCGCGGCGGCCTCAGCGTCGACATCGACTGGAAGGCGGGCAAGGCGACCGCCGCCGTAATCACCGCCACACAGGACACGGAGCTGGCAATCGTCGCGCCACCCGGACAGGCCGTGTCAGGCCGCAGCTTTACCGGCGGCGTGACCCGTTTCGCCGCAAACAACAGGTACCGCCTGCGCTTTACAAACGCGCCGTGACGAAGCGGCACCTTAGGTCAGGCCCGGCGCAACACTCAGGACCAGCCCGGCCAAGGCACAGGCCGCGATGACGGCGATGACATGGGCGCGGAACACAATCAGGGCGAAGGCGGCGGCAATCGCCAACCCGGCGCTCACAACATCGAAAGGGCCGCCGAAGCCTTTAGGCCAGAGCACGTGATAGCCGAAAAACAGCGCCAGGTTCAGGATGACGCCGACGACCGCCGCGGTAATGGCCGTCAGCGGCGCGGTGAAGCTCAGCCGGTTGTGCGTGCTTTCGATCAACGGCCCGCCGGCGAAAATGAACAGGAACGACGGCAGGAAGGTGAACCACGTCACCCACACCGCCGCGATCATCGCCGCCGCCACCCGCATGTCGGCACCCAGCCAGGCCGTATTCCAGCCGCCAACAAACGCCACGAACGTCACGACCATGATCAAGGGGCCCGGCGTGGTTTCTCCCAGCGCCAGTCCGTCGATCATCTGCGGCGCGCTCAGCCAGCCATACTGCGTCACCGCACCCTGATAGACGTAGGGCAGGACTGCATAGGCGCCGCCGAAGGTCAGAAGCGCCGCCTTGGAAAAGAACACGCCCATCCGGCTGATCGGATGCTCCCAGCCCAAGGCCAGGCCCGCCGCCACAATCGGCCCGGCCCACAGGACAAGCCCGATGGCCAGGATGACCGCCAGCCGGAGCCCGCGAAACCGCGCGTGATCGGGCGGCGGCGTCGCGTCGTCAATCATTGCCGGGCCTTCGGACGCGGCGCCTGTGTGCGACGCCGTCACGGCGAACAGCGCCGGCCGGAACCGGCCCGCGACGGCGCCAATGACCGCCGCCCCCAGCACGATCAGCGGGAACGGCGTCTGCAGAACGAACATGGCCAGGAAGGCCGCGGCGGCGATCGCCCACGTCAGCGGGTTTTTCAGCGTCCGCCCGGCGATGCGGTACACGGCCTGCACTATGATGGCGATGACGGCGGGCTTAATGCCGTAGAACAGGCCTTCGATCAGCGGCATGTGCCCGAAAGCCATATAGAGCCACGACAGCCCAAGCAGGAGGATGAGCGACGGCAGGACGAACAGCCCGCCCGCGACGATCCCGCCCCACGTCCGATGCATCAGCCAGCCGATATAGGTCGCCAGTTGCTGCGCCTCGGGCCCTGGCAGCATCATGCAATAGTTGAGCGCGTGCAGAAACCGCCTGTCCGATATCCAGCGCCTGCGTTCGACCAGCTCCTGGTGCATGATGGCGATCTGCCCCGCCGGCCCACCGAACGAGATAAAGCCAAGCTTTAGCCAGAAGCGAAAAGCCTCTGAAAAGCTGACGGATTTCACCGGAACTCCATCAATTTTGTCGCGCTCACCCATCTATATCTCCCGGAGACATCAGCCACGGGCATGCGGATGTCCGGTCGGCGCGGCGCACCTTACCTAGCACGCCGCGCCGCAAAGGGATGGCGAATAATTCTGCCTCGCCATATTAGAGCATGATGACACCAAGTTACCCCCTTCCGTCATTTGCTCCGCAAATGCCACCTTCCCCGTGAACGGGGAAGGAAGAAGAAAAGCAACCTACCCTTTTCCTTCCCCGTTCACGGGGAAGGTGGCAGCGAGCCTACGCGAGCTGACGGAAGGGGGGATTTCGCAGATTGCCAGGGATGCGATCCGCAGTCGCCGCGCTCCAAGTCAGGAAATCACACCCGCATCTGCGTGCCCATCTCAACGACACGGCCCGGCGGAAGGCGGAAAAACTCGCTGGGGTCGGCGGCATTCTTCATCAGGACGATGAACAGAAGATCCTGCCAAAGCGGCATGCCGCCGTGAGGCGTCGCGACCAGGGTCCGCCGCCCGACGAAGAAGGTCGTCGTCATCGCGTCGAACTTCAGGCCGCGCTTACGGCACAGCCCCAGGGCGCGCGGAACGTTCGGCATGTCCATGAAACCGAAGGTCAGGGTGACGCGCGTAAAGTCTTCGTTGATGCGTTCGATGCCGATGCGGCCGTCGTCGCCGACATGCGGGACGTTAGCGATTTGCACGCTCAAAACCACATTGTTTTCATGCAGTACGCGGTTATGCTTGAGATTGTGCATCAACGATGTCGGCGCCATCGTGGCGTCGGCCGTCAGGAAGACCGCCGTGCCCGGCACGCGCAGCGGCGGCCGCGTTTCCAGCATGGCGGCGACGTCGCCGATGGGCAGGCTTTCGCGATGCGTCTTGGCGGCGATAATACGCGTGCCCTTGGTCCAGGTCACCATGACAAGGATCAGGGCTACACCCAGCAGCAGCGGCATCCACGCGCCGGAAAACAGCTTGGTGAGGTTCGAGGTCAGGAAGACCAGCTCGAGCAGTCCCAGCGGCACCAGCAGGGCCAGGGTACGCAGCCGCGACCAGTTCCACAGGCGGCGCATGACGACATAGGCCATGACACTGCTGATCAGCATGGTGCCGGTGACCGCGATGCCATAGGCCGAGGTCAGGTTGCCGGAGGTCTGAAAGGTCACGACCAGCACGACGACGCCGATCATCAGCAGCCAGTTCATCTGCGGCACATAGATCTGGCCTTCCTGGGTCTCCGACGTGCGTTTGATGACCATGCGCGGCAGGATGCCCATCTGGACGGCGTGCTGGGTTATCGAAAAGGCGCCGGAAATGACGGCCTGCGAAGCAATGACGGTCGCCGCGCACGCCAAAAGCAGCATAGGCCAGTAAGCCAGCTCGGGCACCATGCGCCAGAACGGATTTTCGACCGCCGACGGCTCGATGATGGTCAACGCGCCCTGCCCCAGATAGTTGATGATCAGCGCCGGAAAGGCCACCCACAGCCATGCCGCCCCGATCGGCCCCCGGCCGAAATGCCCCATATCGGCATAGAGCGCCTCGGCGCCGGTGACGACCAGGAAGACGCTGCCCAGGACGACAAAGCCGGTCAAGCCGTTGGCCAGCAGGAAACTGACCCCATAGTGCGGGCTCAGGGCCTGCAGTATCTCGGGGCGCTGCGCGATCCAGTAGAGCCCAAGCGCCCCCAAAGCCGTGAACCAGACCAGCATGACAGGGCCGAAAAACCGCGCCACCTTCTCGGTGCCCTTGGACTGGACCAGAAACAAGCCCAGCAGGATGACCAGCGACAGGGGCAGGATATACTGGTCGAGGCCGCCGCCGATGCCGGGCGCGTCCTTGAGCCCCTCAAGCGCCCCCAGCACCGAAACGGCGGGCGTGATCAGGCTGTCGCCATAGAACAGCGCCGCCCCGCACAGGCCCAGCAGGAAGATCGCCTGTGACGGCTTGCCCAGCGCCTTTTGCGCCAGCCCCATCAGGACCAGCGTGCCGCCTTCGCCGTGATTGTCGGCGCGCATCAGGAAGATGACGTACTTGATCGTCACCAGCAAAAGCAGCGCCCAGAAAACGAGCGAGATGACGCCGAAGGCCGCCAGCTCCGGCGCGGTGCCGGCGCGGCTGTGATGCAGGGCTTCGCGCATGGCGTAAAGCGGCGACGTGCCGATATCGCCGAAGACGACACCGACCGCGCCGATGGTCAGGCCCAGAAAGCCGGCTTTCCGCGCCGGGTCGGCGGTATCAGGTTTGGGAATGAACGGGGTATCACTCTTATCGGACAGGCTCTTCATCACGGACTCCGGGTTGGAGCCTGACCTCTACCCCTGCGTCCGTATGGCCGGTGTATGAAGGCCGCCAGAGGCCGTATAGTTTCCGTATAGGGACACAGTCAGCGTTCGGACCGCCTGCAGCAGGGCCCCGCCCACCACTCACCATAAATGGGGAGGGCGAAAGGTAAGCAACTCAATTTATGGGACAGTCAGCATCAGAAGTGATGTCAATTCTTCGCCCTCCCCATTTATGGGGAGGGGGGACCATCTGCGGAGCAGATGGTGGGCGGGGCCATCCTCACGAAGCCACAAGTGCGACTGAAAGCCCCTAGCCCTTCAACCGATACCCCACCCCCGGTTCGGTCAGGATAAACCTCGGCCGCAACGGATCATCGCTCAGTTTTTCGCGCAGATGCTGCGTATGTATCCGCAGGTACGTATTGTCCTCCGCCCCGTGCCGTCCCCAGACCTCGCGGATCAACTGGGCGTGCGTCACCACCCTGCCCGCATTCTTCGCCAAGGCCACCAGCAGCCGATATTCGATCGGCGTCAACCGCACTGCCTCGCCATCCAAACTCACCGTCCGCGCCTCGAAATCGACCCGCAGGCCGTCGCGCTCATAAACCGCCGCCGCGCCCGCCGCATGGCGCGCCGCGTGCCGTAAAGCCACCCGGATGCGCGCGATCAGCTCGCCGCCTGAAAACGGCTTGGTCAGGTAATCGTCCGCGCCCAGGTCCAATGCCGCGATCTTGTCGCTCTCCTGCTCGCGCGCCGACAGGACGATGATCGGCACCTGGCTCCATTCCCGGACCTCGGCGATGATTTCCATGCCGTCGCGGTCGGGCAGCCCCAGGTCAAGCAGGATGACGTCCGGCCGGTGCGCGGTCGCCGCCTGCATCGCCTCACGCGCTGTCGCGGCCTCGACCGGCGTCATGTCATGAGCGCTCAATGTTGATCGCACATAGCGCCTGAGATCGGCCTGATCCTCAACAATAAGAACGCGCGGATTTTGCACGGATGTCATTCGCCTCCCACCGGTAGTGTGAACTGTATAGCCGCGCCGGATGGGTCTTTGAATGTCTCGGCCGCAATCGTTCCGCCGTGCGCCTCGACAACGCCCTTGCAGATCGCCAGCCCCAACCCGCTCGTCTTGCCGGCGCGGTCCGACCGCTGCCCCGCCTCGAACGCACCGAACACATCCATCCCGTCCGGAAACCCAGGGCCGCTGTCGGTGACCCGCACCCGCACCCCGCCGTCGTGGCGCTCGGCGGCGACCGTGATCACCCCATCTTCCGGCGTATGGCGCACGGCATTGTCGATCAGGTTGACCAGGACCTGCTCGATCAGGGCGCCATCAATATTGACCAGCGGCAAGGTCCCGCTCACCACCGTTCTGACATTGCGCCCTGCCACAAGCGCCTTCTGCAAGGCCGCGCCGATGATCTCCTGGATCAGGTAGGGCTCCCGCTTCAACCGCATCCGGCCCGAGGTCAGCGCCGCCAGCCGCAGCAGGTTCTCGACAAAGTGCTGGAGGCCGTCGAGGTGACGCAACAGACCGGTGATGTCCTCAACCGTATCGCGCGGCAGCTTCTTGCGGTTGCGCAGCATCTGCCCCAGGCCGCCCTTGAGCACGGCCAAGGGCGTGCGCAGATCGTGGCTGACCGAAGCCAGCAGCGTGCTGCGCAGCCTTTCGTTCTCGGCGTCGATACCGGCCTGCCGGGCGTGCTCGCCCTCGGCCGCCCGGCGCAGCGCCGAGGCGACCAGTTCGGCGCAGGCCGTGAGCCGCGCCTGCCGCGCCGCCGAAATACCCGCCGCGATCGTCAGAACGCCCATGACCTCCTTTCCGGCCGCCATGATGATGATCAATCGATCATTGACGGTTCTTGGCGGCAGGTCGCCGTCGGCCAGCCGCGCCTCGGTGATCATGCCGTCCATCTCGCCCGGTTCGTCCGCCCGCCACACCTTGAGCGACGGCCCATAGACGGCGGCCAGCCGGCTTTGCGCCTCCGCGGCGACGTCGGCGGGACGGCTCAGCGCCCACAGGCCACGCGTCAGTTCATAAAGCGCGTGCGCCTCGTCCGCGTTCTCGCGCGCCTCGCGGGCATGCCGCGCCACCCGCGCCGTCAGGGATCCCACCACCAGGGACGCCGCCAGCATCAGGACAAGGGTGAAGTAGGACCGGCTGTCATAGGCCGTGAAGGAAAAATAGGGCGGGACGAAAACCAGATTATAGGCCAGAACCCCCAGAAGCGACGCCGACACCGCCGGGACCAGCCCCTGCCCGGCCGCGGTGACGACCACGCCGACCAGGTAGATCAGCGGCACCGTCGCGGCCATGTCCATCTGCCGCAGCGGCACCCCCAGCAGCGTACAGACCCCGACCATTCCGGTCACGGCCGCGCAGCGCCTTATGACAAGCCATGGAAAGGACGAAGCCCCGGACATCATGTCCGCCTCCTAGAGCGATATGCCAAAAAGTGTGCAGCGGCTTTTGGCTGAATATCGCGACAAAACAAAAACCTAGAGCGATATGCCAAAAAGTGTGCAGCGGTTTTTGGCTGAATATCGCGACAAAACAAAAACCTAGAGCGATATGCCAAAAAGTGTGCAGCGGTTTTTGGCCAAATATCGCGACAAAACAAAAACCTAGAGCATGATGGCGGTTCGACTTAAACGCATCATGCTCTAGCACAGCTTATCTGCCAGGCCGAAGCATTTCCGCTCTCACATCGGCCGGAAGCGATCCTGGAAGGCGGCGCTGACCGGCACGGTCTCGGCGCTGCCGTGCAACTGTACGCGCAAACGGCCGTCCTCGTCGCGGCGGATGGCGCGGATAGCCGAGACGCGCACGATGGCGCTTCGGTGCACCTGCCAGAACACTTCCGCGTCAAGTTGCCCAATCAGGTCCTTCAGGGGCGTGCGGATATGCGCCGAGCCCTGCGCCGTCAGCACACAGGTATATTTGTCCTCCGACCGGAAGGCCAGGACGTCATCGACCGCGATCATGCGGATGGTGTCGCCGACGCCCGCCGAAATCCAGCTCATCCGCCGCGCCGGCGGCGCCAGTCCCGCCTTCAGCGCGCTCAAAAGCGCCGTCGTGTCCGCGCGTTCGTGCGCCGCGATGCGCCCGCGCACACGGGCGATGGTGGTCATCAGCCGGTCACGCCGGACGGGCTTCAGCAGGTAGTCCGCCGCCCCGTCTTCGAAGGCCGCGAGCGCGAACTCGTCGTAGGCCGTGGTGAAGACAACGTGCGCTTCGCCCGCCGTCCGCGCGACCTCAAGCCCGCTGACGCCCGGCATGCGGATGTCGAGAAAGGCGACGTGGGGCCGCAACTCAGCCATGGCCTCGACCGCAGCCAGGCCGTCGGCGCATTCGGCCGCGATCTCAAGCTCGGGCCATAGCTCGGCCAGCAGGATCTTCAGTTCGTGGCGCTGGGCGGGTTCGTCCTCGGCGATCAGGGCGGTGACGGTCATGCTTTTAGACGTCATTCTGGCCTCACGTCGATGACGGCGCGCGTGCCGCCGCCTTCGCGCCCGGCGATCTCAAGCGACGCCTCGGCGCCGAAGCGGTTGCGCAGCTGCGCCCGGACATTGGCCAGGCCCAGGCCGTGGCTGGGCCCCGGCGTTAACCCTGCGCCGTCGTCCTCGACCGCGACGCGTAAGCGCCCGTCGCGCAAGGCCGCGCGGATGGCGATCTCGCCCGGCCCCGGCTTGGGCTCGATGCCGTGCTTGACGGCGTTTTCGACCAGGGAAATCAGGATCAGCGGCGGGAAGGCCATGGCGCGCACCTCATCATCGGCTTCGATCACGATCCGGATGCGGCCGTCCATGCGGACATTCATCAGCTCGAGGTAACGGTGGCAGATATCGATCTGCTTGCCCAGGGTCGCGTCCTGCAAGGCGCTGTCCCGGAAACTCGGCAGGGTCGAGCGCAGATAGTCGGCCAGGGCGTCGATCGTCGCCGCCGCCCGTTTCGGATCGGTCGCCACCAGCGAGCGTACCGAAGCCAGGGTATTGAACAGGAAGTGCGGCTCGACCTGGGCCTGCAGCACGGCCAGCCTGAGGTCGGCGGCGTCGCGTTCGCTGCGCATGGCGTTGACCTGGACCTCGGCTTCGTAGGCGGCCATTCTGCGGCGCTCGCTCATATAATGAAAGAAGGCGATGCCGCCGCCGACCGCCACCAGCACCATTGTGCCGTTGTTGAGCGTAAAGCTGAGGACCGCGGAAATAGCATGGAACAGCGCCGGTATCGGCGCCTGCATGTCAGGACCGTTCAAAGAGGACATCAGGTGGTCGTGATGACGATCGACCCAGGTGTCGGCCATGGTGGCGATGGCCAGTCCCACCAGCAGCGCCACGACGACCAGCCCGCGTTCGATTTGCAGCGGCAGGCCGAGATAGCGCACCCCGGTCGCCAGAAGCGGCCCGGCATTGACCATGATCAGCCCGCCGGTGCACGCCACCAGGGCCAGGGACGGCCAGTCCTGCATGGCATTCATGCCGAAGGCGTGCCACGACGCGTAGCCCACGCCATAGACCAGCGCGATCGGCCAGAACAGCCAGCCGCGCCGCACCCACCACGGCCAGGAAAACGCCGGATACATGTCCTGGCGGCGCCACCACGCCGATTCATCGTCGTGCGCACTGGGCGGCAGGGGGGTCGATAGATGGGTCACGTGAGTCATATCCCATCATAGCCGCATAACGGCGCGCACGCACCTTGCTCCGTCGCCCGGTTCCGGCCGTTCATCCACCCAAAGCCCGGTTTCGTCGCACGGCATCTTTCGCACGCCAAATCGGCCTTAGCCTCCCTCATCCCAAGGAGGCTGTCATGATCCGTTTCGCTATCGCCGCCGCGCTAATGGCCGGCGCCGCACTCCCCGCATCCGCCGAGATGCGCGTCACCCCGCAGTGGCTCAATGCCCACGCCAGCGACGCCAACCTCGTCCTGTTGCACGTCGGCGACAAGGGCCGCTATAAGAACAGGCACATCCCCGGCGCGCGCCACGTCGATCTCGACGATATCGCCGTGTCTTCGGATGGCCTGAGCCTGCAACTGCCCCCTGCCGCCGACCTGAAGACGCGCCTGGAACGTCTGGGCATCTCGGCGGCGTCGCGCATTGTCGTCTATTATGACCAGGACTGGATATCGCCCGCCACCCGTGTCGTCTTTACGCTCCATGCGGCGGGCCTCGGGGCACAAACCTTCCTGCTCGACGGCGGCCTGGCCCACTGGAAAGGTCCGGTGACGCGCGACGTGCCGCCTGCGAAAACCGGCCGCCTGCCCGACCTGAAGCTGCTGCCGGTCATCGCCGACCATGCCTTCGTCAAGGCGCACCTGACCGCCCCCGGCTACGACATCATCGATGCCCGCGCCGCCGTCTTCTACGACGGCCTGCACCCGGGAGGACCGATGGCCCACATGAAGCGCGGCCACATCCCCGGCGCCAAGAGCCTGCCCTTCACGTCGATCCACAATGACGACCTGACGCTCAAGACCCCCGCCGAACTCAAGGCGCTGTTCGCCGCCGCGGGCGTCAGGCCGGGCGACCGTGTCATCGCCTATTGCCATATCGGCCAGCAGGCGACGGAGGTTCTGTTCGCCGCGCGCGAAGCCGGCATCGACGCGGTGCTTTACGACGGCTCGTTCGAGGATTGGGCCATCCGCAACGCACCGGTTGAGAAGTGACGATGCGCCCCTACGCTGCGCCTTATCTGGCCGGCATCGGGCTTGGCTGCGTCCTCATCGCCTGTTTCGTCCTGACGGGCCAGGGCCTGGGCGCGTCCGGCGCCTTCGCCGAAGCCGCCAGCGCCGTCGCGCCCGTGGCCAACCCCTGGTTCGAAGCCTACCGCAACGACGGCCCGCCGCAGACGGCCTGGATCGTTTGGGAGGTGGCGGGCATCGTCCTCGGCGGCGCCATATCGGCGTGGCTCGCCGGGCGTTTCCGTTTTCAGGTCGCGCGCGGGCCGTCTTTAGCCGTTACACCGCGCCTGTTCGCGGCGCTCATCGGTGGGGCGGTCATGGGCCTGGGCGCCGTGCTGGCGCGCGGCTGCACCAGCGGCCAGGCCTTGAGCGGCGGCGCGCTGTTAAGCACCAGCAGCTGGGTCTTCATGCTGGCGGCCTTTGCGGGCGGTTTCGCAGCCGCGCCCCTGGTGCGGAGGCTGTGGTCATGAGCGAACTTCTCACAGCCCTTGCCATCGGCGCGGCCTTCGGCTTCGCACTCGAACGCGCCGGTCTTGGCGACCCGAACAAGCTGTCGGGCCAGTTCTACCTGCGCGACTTCACGGTTTTCAAAGTGATGATGACCGCCATCGTCACCGCCATGCTGGGCCTGTTCTGGCTGGGGCGGCTCGGCGTCGTTCCGCTCGGCGCGCTTTATGTGCCCGAGACCTTCCTGCTGCCCCAGGCCGTGGGCGGGCTCATCTTCGGGGCGGGCTTTGTCCTGTGCGGCCTGTGCCCTGGCACGTCGTGCGTCGCCGCCGCCTCCGGGCGGATCGATGGCCTGGCGGTCGTCATTGGCCTCTTCGCGGGGATAGTCGCGGCGGGCGTGGCCTTTCCGCTCTATGCCGAGTTTTACAACGCCACGCCGCTGGGCGTCCTCACCCTGCCCCGCCTGACCGGCCTGCCCTACGGCGCCGCCGTCGCGGCCATCACCCTCATGGCGCTCGCCGCCTTCGCCATCATTGACCGTTTCGCGAGGGAAAGATGACCATCACCCGCCGCCTTGGCTTTGCCGCCGCCGCCCTTGCCGGCCTGACCGCCTTCGCGGGCTTGCCCTACCGCCATACGAAGGGCCGCCTCGACATCGCCCGCACGATTGGCGCCATCAATGATGGATCGGACCACGTCCCGGCCCCGCGGCTCGCCGCCTGGATCAGGGACCGCAAACCCGGCCTGCGGGTCATCGATGTCCGCTTGGCCAAGGACTTCGCCGCCTACGCCATACCGACGGCGGAAAACATCCCGCTCGAACGCCTGGTCGAAACCACCTTCGCGCCGCACGAAACCCTTGTCCTCTATTCCGACGGCGGCGCCCACGCAGCACAGGCCTGGATACTGCTGCAAGCGCTGGGCGTCCACAATGCCGTCTTCATCCCCGGCGGACTGGCCGACTGGGACGAAGAGGTCCTGTCGCCGATGCTTTCCCCCGACGCCGACGACGCGCAAAAGGCGGCCTTCCGCGCCACCTCCGAACTCAGCCGCTATTTCGGCGGCCAGCCGTTGATCGGTGACAGCAACGCGCCTGTTCGTACCCGGTCCCGGAGGCGCGGATGCTAGAGCATTTACCGGCGAAGTGGGTACCGGTTCGCCGCCAGGAAATGCGGGAAAACAAAAACCTGGAGCATTGCGCCGCTTCATCTGAAGCGGGCAGTGCTCCAGACGATACATCCACGCGCGCCATGACCGACTTCGATGCGCTGCGGGCCAATGAGTTCGCCCGCCTGGACGCCCACGGCGTCACCTATCTCGACTATACGGGCGCGGCCCTCCACAGCGCATCCCAGGCCGCCGCCCACGCCGCGCGGATCACCGACGGCGTCTACGGCAATCCCCACTCCAGCCACACTCCATCGCGCGCCAGCATGGCCGACATCGCCGCCGCACGCGCCATGGCGCTGGCCTTCTTCGACGCCGACCCGGACATCTACGACATTGTCCTCACCCACAATGCCAGCGCCGCCATCAGGCTCGTCGCCGAAAGCTATCCATTCGGGCCTTCGAAAGGACTTGTACTCAGCGCCGATAATCACAACTCTATGAATGGCTTGCGAGAATATGCGAAGACGAAGGATGCGCCCGTCCATGTCCTGCCCCTGGCGCCCGGCCTGCGCCTCGACAGCCCCGCCGAACGCCTGGACGCCAGCGCCCGGCGCATGGGCGGCGGCCTCCTTGCCTTCCCCGGCCAATCGAACTTTTCCGGCGTCCGCCACGATCTGGACCTGATCAGGGCGGCGCAAGGCCTCGGCTTCGACGTCCTGCTCGACGCCGCGGGCTTTGGCCCGTCCGGCGATATCTCGCTGGCGCGCCACCCCGCCGACTTCCTCGCTTTTTCCTTCTACAAGCTCTTCGGCCTGCCGACCGGCATGGGCGCGCTCATCGTCAAACACACGGCGCTTGAGCGGCTCAGGCGGCCGTGGTTCTCCGGCGGCACGGTCGAATACGTCTCGGTCGCCCACGACCGGCACCAGTTGTCGCCTGGCCACCACGGCTTCGAAGACGGCACGCCCGACTTTCTCAGCGCCGGCGCGGCCGTCGACGGCTTTGAATTTCTCGGCCGCATCGACCGCCACGCCCTGTCCGCCCGCATGAGCATGCTGACCCGATATGCCCTGTCGCGCCTGACAGAACTGGTCCACGCCGACGGATCGCCCTGGGTCGAACTCTACGGCCCGGCCGACCTGAACGGGCGCGGCGGAACGATCGCCTTCAACCTGCTGACAAGAGGCGGCGCCGTCATCCCCTACGAAGGCGTCGAAGCGCGCGCCGCCCGGCAGGGCATAGCACTGCGCGGCGGCTGCTTCTGCAATCCGGGCGCGGCCGAAGCGGCCTTCGGCCATGCCCATGGCGGCATGATCCGCTGCCTCGACCGGCTGCGCGGGACCTTCACGCCCCAGGCCTTTCGCAACTGCCTGGGCTCGGGCACGGCCATCGGCGCCCTGCGGCTGTCGATCGGCATCCCGACGATGACGGCCGACCTCGACCGCGCGATTGCGTGCATTGCCGAAGCCGGATAGGCCTATTTGTAGGTCAGGGGCGGCGGCTGGTCCGTGTCCGGCGCCATCTCCTGCATCTCCACCGCCACCTCGTCGCGTTTGACCGCGACCCACAGCGCCTGCCAGACGGCCGCGCTGGCGATCGTCCATTCGGGCAGGCCGCCGTCGTCCGGCAAAGGATGCGACCGCAGCAGGGCCAGGGCCGCGTCACGTCCCGCTCCAGAGCGCACGTCCTTCATCGCCCCCTCGGCCACGCCCGCCAGCGAACGGCCGCGCGGATTGTCCGCCACGGTGCGCAGGACCTTCACCGCCGTCTCGCCGTCGCCCAGATAGGCGTAGGCCAGGCCGGCATCGAGCGCGTAGGCATCGACCTCGGGCGCCAGTTGCCACGCCCGGACCAGGGCCCCAAGCCCGTCCGGATCGGGTGCGCCATCCTTGGCCAGCAAAGCCTTGCCAAGATAATAGGAGGTTTCGGGCGCGTCAGGCGCGATGTCCGCCGAAGCGAAGAAGGCATCGGCCGCCGCCGGCAACTGCCCGAGCCTTAGCCGCGCCCGGCCGATGAGATAGTGGGCTTCGGCAGCGTTCGCGGTATCCTTCGTCAGACCGTCGACGGCGCCCAGCGCGGCGTGCGGATCGCCCCACAGCACCTCGGCGCGCGCCAGCGTCAGCTTCGCCCGCGCATCGTTCGGATAGGCGGCGACCGCCCTGCGGACATCGTCCAGCAACCCTGGTCCTTTCCTGGCGCCGGCGCAGCCCTTCATCATCGCCTGCGGGACGACGAGATTTTCGGCGCCTTCGGGCAGGGTCTCAAAGACGGCGTCGGCCACTGGCAGGGCCTTGAAGGTCAGCCTGGCCGCCTGGAGCTTCGAAGACATGTACATCTTCAGCTCCCAGCTCAGTTTCGACACCTTAAAGCCGAAGGCCTGTTCGAAGGCCTTTTCCGGCGCATCTCCTTTCTGAAGATTTGCCAGATAAAGACTGAATTTCTTTCGATTTTCCTGCGAAGATAAAATGTAGTGCGTGAATATCCAGGCCCGCGACTGGTATTCCAGCTTGACGCCGGCCGCACCGATATATTTGTCGCTGCCGGTTTCATTCTGGTTGAGCAGATCCTTGTAATCGACGCTGTAGCGCATGTGCCCGCGCAACCGGTGGAGATGCGTGGCGATGGCCTCGGGCGCCTGGCCGACGATCGCCAGGTCGCCTTCGAAGCGCGCGGTCGAGAAATAGTGGGCAAAGCCATCGATGAACCAGGTCGGCGTCCGCTCATAGGAATGGCGGTAGAAGAAGTGTCGCGCATAGGCTTCGAAAATGTAGCTCAGGCCTTCGTTTTCCGGGCGCTTTTCCAGCGCCAGGTGATCGGCCGCGTCATAGAACATGTGCACGCCGAAGCCCTGGACGCCCTCCTCGCAGCTCTTGTAGACGCCGATCGTGTATTCGGGGCTTTCCGGCGCGACCGTGTCGAGGCCGCCCTGGCCGGCGAAATAGGTCAGTTCCAGCCTCGGCTCGGCGTCGCCCTCACCTTCCGCAAGCCGGACATAGCTGCGCAACAGGTAGCGGAATTTCTCGAGCCGGGTCAGGAGCCGCGCCACCTCGGCCTGGGGCGCGTCACTGTAGACGGTGAAATGCGCGCTGTCGGCGCGAAACCACGTCCCGGCCTTGCGCTTCTTGTAGCTCTTGACGACCAGCGGCGCGTCCTGCGCTTCGGCCACAACCGGCGCCCCGCACAGCACGCCAAGCGCCACCACACCCCACAGCCAGTTCCGCTTCGTCATCCCAGTCCCCTCCGCGCGCCGATTTACAGGCTTATGCCTGTAAGACGAACAGGATGCGAAAAACGGACATGGGCATGTGCTTTCAGCATGGCCCTCAGCAGCGCCCTGGGGTTGACACCTGCGCCACGCCCCACCGTCAGCTTCGCTTCGCTCGCTGCCACCTCCCCATGCTTCGCACAGGGAGGAGGGAATGTACGTTGTCGCATCAAGCGGCGCATAGTGTCGCCATGTCGCCTGAGTCGGGCCGACACGCTCCCTCCTCCCTGTGCGAAGCATGGGGAGGGGGACCATTTGCGGAGCAAATGGTGGTGGGGCCGTCGCTGTCGAAACCCCGCCCACCGCCCCCTCCATCATTGCCAATCGCGTCTTTATACTATAGGGGGGTATAGTATGTCACACGCCCACGCCAACCGTCCCGCCCTCACCGCGCGCGTCCGCCGCATTGCGGGCCAGCTTGCGGCCGTCGAAAAGGCGCTCGAGGCGGACGCCTCGTGCAGCGACGTCCTGCAACAGGTCGCGGCCGTGCGCGGCGCCATCAACGGGCTGATGGATGAACTGATCGTCGACCACCTGCGCGAACACGTCGCCGCCCCGGGCCTCTCTTCCGAAGCCCGCAGCGACGGCGCCGAAGAGCTGATCGCCGTCATTCGCCGTTACGCCAAGTAGCCCCGCCATGCCGCTCAATCCTGTTCATGACCACGTCTTCCTCGGCCGCGCTCACGACGCCAACCGCCGCAAGACGCTGTGGGTCGTCGCCCTGACCGCCGTCATGATGGTCGGCGAGATCATCGCCGGCTACCTGACCGGCTCGATGGCGCTTCTGGCCGACGGTTTCCATATGGCGACGCACGCGGGCGCGCTTGGGGTGACCGCCGCCGCCTATGCTTTTGCCCGCAAACATGCCCACGACCGCGCCTTTAGCTTTGGCACGGGCAAGGTCGGCGACCTGGCGGGCTTCGCCTCGGCCCTGGTACTGGGCATGATCGCGCTCGGCATCGCCTGGGAATCGCTATGGCGGCTGTTTGAGCCCGCGAACGTCGCCTTTACTGAAGCC
The DNA here is from genome assembly GCF_017875235.1 of Asticcacaulis solisilvae. GTDB lineage: Bacteria > Pseudomonadota > Alphaproteobacteria > Caulobacterales > Caulobacteraceae > Asticcacaulis > Asticcacaulis solisilvae_A. Next base: position 132,904 of record NZ_JAGGMI010000008.1, read on the forward strand.
ATCTGGGTGGCGGTGCTGGGTTTGATCGTCAATGTCGCCAGCGTCTTCCTGCTGTCGGGCGGCGGCCATCATCATGGCCACGATCATCACGGTCATGATCATCATGACCACGGGCACGGGCACGGGCACGGCAACGACAACAATATGAAGTCGGCCTACATGCACGTCCTGGCCGACGCCTTCACCTCGGTGCTGGCGATCGCGGCGCTCCTGGCCGGGCGCTATATCGGCTGGGTGTGGCTCGACCCGGTCATGGGCGTGGTCGGCGGCGTGGTCATCGGCCGCTGGTCGTGGTCGCTGATGAAGGCGACCGCCGCCGTGCTGCTCGACAAAACCGACGATCACGTCGCCGAAGAGATTCAGGCGCTGGTCGAAGCTTCGGGCGACACGAAAATCATCGACCTGCATGTCTGGCGCATCGGTCCCGAAGCCCATGCCGCCATTGTCAGCGTGGCCGGAACCGCCGACAACGCCGCGATCCGCGCGCGCCTGAAACCCGTCCACGAGCTGGCCCACCTGACCGTGGAAACCTGGCCGGCGGAGACCGCATCGAGCTAGAGCGATATGGCGAAAAGTGTAAGCGGTTTTCGCCTTAAATATCGCGACAAAACAAAACTTAGATCGGTATGATGTTTCCACTTAAAATCATACCGATCTAAGCGCCGGCGTCCGGCCGACGGATATTCCGCCCCAACTTCATGTCCTGATATGCGGCGCCGCGTCATCAGGCGGGGCCTGGTCATCCGGCGAGTTAACCGACTCCCGGTTACTCCGCCGGCAGAAGTGACCTTGGCGACCGCTTTGTCCGGGCGCCCGTCGCAAACGAAAGCAGGGTCGGCGCAAACCTCATCATTGCAAAATAGCAGGCCAGAAGCATGGCAATCAAAAGCGTCGGTACTGCGAGATATATCGCGATCAGTGTCAGGCTGTCATCGGGCCGGACGACGCGGTAAACCACCCTGCGCACCAGGGTCAGCAAAGGCTCATGCGCGGCGAAGACGAAAAAGCTCGCCGGCGCGAGTGTTGTCAGAACCCTACTCACACCTGGCGACATCAGGCTGAACCGCGTCAGGAAGAGCGCGCTCAGGCACCCCAGCAGGATTGTGGCATTATGAAGCGGACGATACCATGGTGTATCGAGCGACAGCAGGTCCGCGGCAATGGCGACGGCATAGGCGGCGACAATCCACGGACCGAACCGGTCGGTCGCGAACAGGCTCATGCCCCTCATCGCCAGAGCCACGCCGCACAGAAAGAACAATGTGGACGAGAGCATATATTCCTGCGCCGGGAAAAGTCCTGAAAACCAAATGATCGCAATCGGTAATATCAGAAACAAGCGACTGAGCTTTAAAGCCCACCACAGTACAGGCCACAGCAGGACCAGAACCATAAGATTGCGCGTGAACCAGAACTGATAGGCGTTGGGCGCCTGAGTAATGCCCAGTACGGCATTGAAAAAGTCAAACAAGGAGTAGTCGCTGACGCGCCGGTTGCTGCCTGAAAACAGGCCTGCGCTGCCTGGAAGAAACTCCAGGGCCAGATAGAGGACGACCGTCAACGTCGTCCAAAACAGATGCGGAACAAGCAGGGTGCCGACACGGTTTTTGATCTTCTCACGATAGGCACGCCACGAAAGCTGCACGCCAAGCTGGAGCAGATAGCCGGCCAAAACGAAATAGAGCGGCACGGCGATCCTGGCAATAATCGTCGAACCGGCATAACGGATGTAATAGTCGACGCCATGGCCAGTTGTGTGCAGGAGTGCCTGATCGCCCGTATAGATAGCACTGCTGAAAGCATGGATAAAAACGACCAGGACAATCAGCGGAAAACGCAAGGCGGTGATGCGGTCAGATGAGACCTTATCAACCTTACACTCCACGCTGTTTGCCATCTAATCTATCCGGTCATGCCATAATATTACGACGAAAACCGAACACTCGCGTCTGATTTGCAAGAAATCACATAGGATCGCGACTTGATTTGATAAATAATTGACAAGACGTGATAGATTGAGCCCGGTGCGTTCCCAAGCTCCGCCGGCGTGACCCCGGCGGCCATAGGCGCTCAATCGGCGGCGCTGACCGTCCTGACCACCTTGCCGCTGTCATCCAGCATCTGGATCTGCGGATCTCCATTGGCGCCGACCAGCAGTTGCAGGCGCGGCCTTCCCCTGGCGTCGTTGAGCACCAGGGCCGATGCCCTGTCCCGCGTCGTGCCAAGATAGATGCGCGGCTGTCCCAGCCGCCCCTCGTCACCGAGGCGCTGCCAGTAGGCGCGCCGCTCAGCCGGTGCCAGCCTGTCCGCCTCGGCCATAAAGCCACTCTTCTCGGCGTTCGATGTCGTTGTAAAGGCTGGAACATCATTGATGATCAACGACGAGCTTGACGTCGTCTCGGTATCGGAATGCTTGAGCTGCAAGGCCTGGTCCTGGCGAAAGCGGTCGAACGACAGGGCCAGGCCGGCGCGGACCTTGCCGTCGGCGGTCATGCGACCGTTCTGGATGAGGCCACCGTTTTCGGTGCCTTCGTCGTTGACGAACAACATGCCGGCCATGTTGGCGCGATCCGGGCGCGCGATTTCGACGCCCTGTTCGAAGCTGCCCGGGAACTGGGCGCGGTTGGAGATGATCAGGCGCTTGGTGCCGTCGGGCTCGACGATATTGATCCGGCCGACGGTGATTTCATCGAAGTGCGCGTGGTTCGACGCTTTGGCGCCGCACAGCAGCGCCACCCCGCCGACGACAGCCGCCGACGTGATGCAGCCCGCGAAAAAAGGATGAAATTTGAACATGATACCCCTCGTGATTCAATGCTTACATGAGAGGTACAACACCGCACTGACGGTGGCCAATTACAGTTTGGTAAGCCGTGCCATCGCCCCGCCGTGGCGGCGACGCAGGCCGCCCGTGCCTCAGAACAGTGCGGGGAAGTAGGCCTTCGCCTCCGGCCGCCACAACGTCTTCAACTCGGCATAGGGCACGACATAATATTCGCCCAGGCAGGCACTCATTACATGCGGCACGTCGGTCAGGCTGAAGACCAGCCCCTTGGCGTTGAACGACAGGGTATAACCATAGCCCAGGTCCTCGACCACGCAGTCCGGCATGTCGGCGGCGCCGACGAACCACGGCGATTTCGGGGTCAGCTTCGCCTCCAGCGCCTTGTACTGCGCCGTCTCTGGCAGTTCGTCGCCTTCCTTCCAGCCTGCCGGCGTATCGTACAGCTTCAGCAGGCGGTTCATGTCGAGATTGCCCCCCGTCCTGAGGTCATAGCCCGCCAGCGACCAGAAATTGTTGGGATGCGCCCCGCCGCAATAGGTGCTGCCCGACTGCTCGACGAACATCAGGGCCGGTGTCACATAGCCGACCTTCACGTCGATATCCTCATAGCCTCCGAAGCCTTCGATCTGGTCGTTCTCCTTGCGCAGTTCGGCGCATTCCAGCGCACCCGACTGGTTGGCGTGCCGCCGGATGTCGAGTCGCGCATTGATCGTCTTCAGCATGGCCGGGTCCGCCATTTGGGTCATGCGGATAAAGCTTACGCCCGTGCTTTTGTGCGTGACCATGCGGTAGCCGACACCGTTCACGCGCGTTTCCGGGCCGTCGACCAAGTCGCCGTCATAAAGCTTCTGCAGGAAGGGATTGCCGCCGGCGGCCACCAGCACCTCTTCGTCCGAAACGACCATGGCCAGGGCGGAGGCCGTCTTCACATTCAGCGTCGTCGGGTAGTCGCGCGCGGAGACGCGCCTGAGCGCGACCGCTATGCGCGCTGGCTTGCGCGCGGCCTGCCAGGTGCCTTTCAGCCCCTCGCCCGCCGCGATCAGCTTCAGGGTCGCCGTCGCCGGACAGGTCTCTTCGTAGCAGGCCGGATCGCTTTCAGTGAAGGTCAGTGGCGCTGTCCCTGCCTGAAGCGCGATCGGGGTGCGGTATTTGCTGTAGAAGTACTGGCCTGACCGCAAGGTGGTGTTGCCGTCGCGGTAGCTGAGGACTTCCAGAACGACGGGGCTCTTGCCGATCGTGCCTTCATAGACGTCCTGGTGGATGGCCTGCGCGGCGGCGGGCAGCGCCAACAGGCTCAACAGCGCGGCGAGACAGAGACGCATGGCAATACCCCCTGGATGAGTTTGCCCATTCTTATCACGCTCCCGCCGGCGGGCAAGCGGGGCGACGCGCCATCTCCCGGCGTCCATCTACGAAGGCGCCGCCTTCCCCTCTACGCCGCCGGTTCCGCCGCGCAATACTGCCGCAGGAAGGTCTCGTAATCCGGCAGCTTGGCCAGGGTCTCGGCGACGTTCGCCCGCATGGCGTCCAGCGACGCCCGCAGCTTATCCGGCGAGGTCAGCCGGGCGGCGTGGTGATAGCCCTCGGCATGAACACGCTGGCCCGGCAGCACCTGCAGCCACGAATCGATGCGGAAGATCTCGTCCTCCTCCTGGTAGAGATGGCCGGTCTCGCGAAACAACTGCATGCGGAGCGCCAGGTCGTCCGGCACCGGATTGTCGCGGCGGGCGCGCCAGTAGTCGTTGTCGTCGCGCTCGGTCGCCTTGTAGTGCATGATGACGAAGTTGCGGATCTTCTCCACCTCGCGCGCGGTCGCGGTATTGAAACGCTGGACCAACGGCTCTCGGATGCCCTCGAACGGGAACATCTGCGCCAGGCGGACGGCGCAGATCTGCATCAGGTGGATATTGGTCGATTCCAGCGGCTCGATAAAGCCTGACGCCAGCCCGAACGCGATGACGTTCTTGTTCCAGATCTTCTTGCGCCGCCCGGTGCGGAAGCGGATGTGGATCGGCTCGCTGATCACCTTCGCCTGGAGCTGCGTCATGAAGGTGGCGTGGGCCTCGTCGTCCGACATGTGGTTGTTCGAGTATACGAAGCCGTTGCCGATGCGGTGCTGGAGCGGGATTTCCCACCGCCAGCCGGCGGAATGGGCAATCGCGCTGGTATAGGGGTTGAGACGGCCATAAAGCTCAGTCTGGCACGCCCAGGCGCTGTTGTTGGCCAGCCAGTGGTCCCAGTCCTCATAGCCCGTCTTCAGGGTCTGTTCGATCAGTATGCCCCTGAAGCCCGTGCAGTCGATGAACAGGTCGCCCTCGATGCGCTGGCCGGACTCGAGCGAGATGGCGGTAACAAAACCCGTCTCCGCGTCCTGGTCGACGTGGTTGATCCGGCCTTCGATGCGTCTAACGCCCGCGGCCTCGGCATGGCGGCGCAGGTAAGGCCCGTAGAGCGCGGTGTCGAAATGATAGGCGTAGCTCAGCGGCCCGTCCGGCCCGGCATAGAACCTGGCCGCTTCGCCCGCCAGCAGTTCCAGGCAATACTCCTGAAGGTCGCCGCCGAACCCCAGCGACCTGGCGTGCAGCCACATGTGGTGGAACGGCGCCAGCCACGGCGACTTGCCGACAAAGCCGAACGAGTGGAAATAGTGATCGCCGATCCGCGACCAGTTGTCGAAGGAAATGCCCAGCTTGATCCCGGCCTGGCAGTTGCGCATGAAGTCGCGCTCATCGATGCCGAGATTGCGGTGGAACGAGCGGATGGTCGGGATGGTCGCCTCGCCGACGCCGACAATGCCAATCTCGGCCGATTCGACTAAAGTGATGTCGAGCAACGGCCCCAGAAGCTTGCCGAGCGCCGTCGCGACGCACCAGCCGGCCGTGCCGCCGCCCGCGATGACGACCTTGCGGATAACCTGTTCAGCCATGATGTCTCCCCGAAATTTTTTATGGTTGGACAGCCCGCCGCGCGCATGGCTCGGCGCGTGGGGGAGGATGTCCCAGCTATAGCCGATGTTACCGCTAAAACATCATCCAATTTTACGCCAGGCCGGCATCTCGCCGGCAAATTCGTCGCGGCCCCAGGCATGGCAATATCCCGCTTGACGCCGGATGCTCCCGCCTGCGACACATTGAAAAAAACAAATCAGCAAAGGGAGCGGGATGGACAGCCGGACGCCACGAAAAATCGTCATACTGGGCGGAGGCACGGCCGGATGGATGCTGGCCGCCTCCCTGACCAAGGTTTTCAACACGCGCCAGACCTCGGTGCGCCTGATCGAGTCCGGTGAGATCGGCATTGTCGGCGTCGGGGAATCGACCCTGCCGCAGGTGCGCGACTTCAACCAGTTCCTGGGGCTGGACGAAGTCGAGTTCATGCGCGAAACCAACGCAACCTTCAAGCTGGCGATCGAGTTCCGCGACTGGGCGCGCAAGGGCGATGTCTATTTCCATCCGTTCGGCACCCACGGACACCCCATCGAAGGCGTGCCCTTCTTCCAGTGCTGGCTGAGGGCCAAGGCGCACGGCCACCACTTCAATATCGACGACTTCTCATACCCCAGCGTCGCCAGCCGTGAGCAGAAGTTCGAATTCCCGTCCGAAGACCTGACGTCGATCCGTTCGACCTACTCCTACGCCTATCATTTCGATGCCTATCTCTATGCCAAATACCTGCGGCGCTGGTCGGAAAAGCGCGGCCTCAAGCGCACCGAAGGCACGGTGGTCGATGTCACGCTCCACCCGGAAAACGGCTACATCAAGTCCCTGACCCTGGCGTCGGGCGAGGTCGTCAAGGGCGACATCTTCATCGACTGTTCGGGCTTCCGCGCCCTGCTGATCGGCGAAGCGCTCAAGGTCGGCTGGGAGGACTGGGCGGACTGGCTGCCGTGCGACCGGGCGTGGGCCATCTCGTGCGGCCTCGACGATGAATACTTCGCCACGACGCGCTGCACGGCGCGCGAGGCCGGCTGGCAGTGGCGCATTCCCCTTCAGAACCGCATCGGCACCGGCTACGTCTTCTCCAGCCGCTTCACGACCGAAGAGCGGGCGCGCGAAGTGCTGATGGAGAATCTCGACGGTCCCGCCATCGGCGATCCACGCCTGATCCGCTTCCGCTCCGGCCGCCGCAAGACGTCCTGGTACAAAAACTGCATTTCGCTCGGCCTGGCCAGCGGCTTCCTCGAGCCCCTGGAATCGACCAGCATCTACATGTCCCAGATCGCCGTGAATTTCCTGATGCGGCTGTTTCCGGAACAGGAGATCGATCCCGCCCTGGCCGAGGAATATAACCGCCTGGTCGATATCGAATATACCCGCGTCCGCGACTTCCTGGTGTTGCACTACCACGCTTCGGGCGAACGCACCGGCGACCTGTGGAAGCACGTCCAGACCATGACGCTGCCGGACAGCCTCTCCGACAAGATGGAGATCTTCAGGCGGCGCGGCCACATCCACCGCTACAAGGACGGGCTGTTCTCGCCGGCCAGCTGGATCGCGGTCTATACCGGCCAGCGCATTTCGCCGGGCGGCTATGATCCCCAGGCCGACAATATCAGCCTCGATACCATGCTGAAGACCATGACCGACCTGCGCGACCACATTGCGTCCAATGTCGCGACCATGCCGGGGCACTACGACTTCGTGCGCGATTACACCCACTCCAAAGGCGCAGCGCATGTCTGAAGCTTCCCGGATCCGTAAACTCGTCATCGTCGGACGCGACGAAGCGCTCTGGCTGGCCGCCAGCATCCTGCGCGGGTCATTCCATCGCACCGCGATCGAAATCACCGCCGTCGAGCTGCCGTCACGACGCCACGCCATCGACGTCATCCCTACCCTGCGCAACCAGCAGGCCTTCCACGGCCTGCTGCACATTCCCGAAGGGCCGTTGATGGGTACGGCGCAGGCGACATTCACCCTGGGCCAGCGCTTCGTCGGATTTTCCGGAGGCGAGCCCCCGTTTACGCATCCTTACGGCACCTATGGCCCGGCGATCAACCGCGTACGCTTTCACCAGTTCTGGGTGAAGGCGCACAAGAAGGGACAGGCGCAGGCCTACGACACCTTCTCGCTGAACGCCGCCGCCGCCGGCAAGGGCCGCTTCTTCCTGCCCGACAACGACATCGACGCCTTCGCCGAATGTGACTACGGCTATCATCTCGACGCCGTTGCCTATTGCCAGGTCCTGAAGCAGTTATTGCTGGCCCGCGGCGGCGTCACCCATATCGAAACCACCGGCATTGGCGCCGTCACGCGCGACCCGGCAAACGGCGATATCGCCTCGGTGCAACTGGCGAACGGCCATGCCGTCACCGGCGACCTGTTCATCGACGCGTCCGGCGCCGACAGCCTGCTGCTGGGCGAAGCGATGCAGGCGCCGTTGGTGTCGTGGACGCAATGGTTCCCCTGCGACCGCGTCCTGACAGCCATGGGGCCGCCGCTTAGCCCCCTGCCCGCCTTCAGCCAGGTCTCCGCGTTCCGTTCCGGCTGGACCATGCTGACGCCCCTGCGCAACCGCACCGGCATCCAGCTTGTCTATCGCGGCGCCGAACTGAGCGACACGGACGCCACCAACATGGCCCCCAGGCTGATGGGGTTGCCACTGGCGCCCGTTACCCATGTCGCGGCCAGTGCGCCAGGCTTCCGTCAGCCCTGGGTCGGCAACTGCATCGGCATCGGCGAGGCCTCCACCCGCTTCGACCCGATCGACAATGTCGGGCTGCAAAGCCTCATGCTGGGGCTGTCGCACCTGACGTCGCTCCTGCCGCTCGACCGGAACATGGCGGCGGAACGCAAGGAGTTCAATCTCAACGTCACCTCGGGGCTGGAACGCCTGCGCGACTACCAGATCTGTCACTACAAGCTGAACAAGCGGGTGGGTGAGCCCATGTGGGACCAATGCCGCGACATGGCCGTACCCGACGCCCTGGCTTACAAGATCAAGCTGTTCGCGGCGCGCGGCCACCTGGTCGAATACGACGACGAAACCTTCGTCGAACACGACTGGCACGCCCTGTTCCTCGGGCATGGCCTCATTCCGGGCGCCTACGACCCGGTGGTCGACCAGACGCCGGACACCGAGGTGGCCCGGCAGCTTCAACAGCGACTCACCTTCATCAAGGAGAAGGTCGCGGACATGAAGCCGATGGAGGCCTATTTTACCCACAAGGGATAGCCACCGTGCCAGGCGCAAAACCCGGCCAACCGTTAGTGTTAACGTCACACTTACGATTTCTTCACTTTCGTAAGCGGGCCGCCGTCACGAATTTTAATGCGTACACCATTAAACACAACAACGGGGAACGGCGCCCCATAAGCGCGTTCCTATAATCCGCACATAGTACTGCGTTGCGTTGCCTGCAGAGCGATTCAACCGCTGCCACCTGGAGATACAAATGAGCTCTTATTTCTTCCCTCAAATCGAGGGTCAGAAGACCGACGACGACATCACGGGCACCACCGGCGCCGATTCGATCCGCGCCAAGGCCGGCGCCGACATCATTAACGGCGGCACGGGCGAGGACTTCATCACCGGCGACGCCGGCAATGACAACATCACCGCCGGCAAAGGCAATGACCGCGTGGCCGGCAACGACGGCGACGACATCATCTACGCCCGCGCGGGCGACGATATCGTACTGGGCGGCGCTGGCGACGACCGTATCATGGGCGATGCCGGCAATGACTGGATCTGGGGCGGCACGGGCAACGACCTGCTGGCCGGCGGCGCCGACATGGACACCTTCCTGTTCGACTTCGGCGACGGCGACGACAAGATCGTCGACTTCGTCTCGGGCACCGACCATATCGACCTGTCGGCCACCGGCCTGTCCTTCGGCGACCTGGTCGTCACAAGCGGCGCCAGCGGCACGACCGTCACCTACGGTTCGGACACCATCTTCCTGAAGGGCGTGGCTTCGGTCAGCGCTTCGGACTTCGTGTTCTAAGCTATCACGCACCGCCAGACTACAGGACGGGGAGCCGCAAGGCTCCCCGTTTTCTTTAAAGGATCTCCAAATGTCCTCAGAAAACAAGGCCGTACTGGAAAGCGCCAATGCCGCCATCACCGCCGGCGACACCGAAGGATTTCTGGCGCACTGCACCGAAGACATCGTGTGGACGGCGGTCGGGGAGATGACTCTGAACGGCAAGGACGCCGTCCGCGAATGGATGGCCGACGCCTACGCGACGCCGCCCAAATTCAGCGTCACCCGGCTTATCGGCGAAGACGACTATGTAACCGCGCTCGGTGAAATCACCAGCCGGGACGACAATGGTCGGCCGGTGCCCAACCTCTATTGCGACGTCTGGCGCTTTCGCGACGGCAGGATGGCCGAGTTGAAGGCGTTCGTCATTCCGACCAAGTGACCGTGGCGATGCGTCAGGTCACAAGCGCCGTCGCGAACCACAGGAGCGGCGCCTGGCCTTGGAAGTCGCCGGTCTAGCGGGGCCGGTCCAGATAGTCGTCCGGCTTGTCCTGGTCCAGCACCATATTCCTCCGGATCAAGGGCATGCTTTCCCTCCTCTGTCCCGCGCTCCACTGCCCGAAGTCGTTTTTGAGGGAAGACTGCACGAGACCACCGATTTACCAAGCGTCAACTTGTTGAAGGTCCCTGTCGTCGGCTTTGCTATGCAAATGGCGGAAGGCGCACCCTGCCCCACATTCCGAATTGCTTTTTTCAATGAACCCTGCGACCGGTTAGGGATTACAGTAAAAAATGGCGTCGAGGGATTGATGCGGAGCGATACGAACGTCGGGACGGGCATAGCCGAGCTTGACGATGTGCTGGGCGGTGGCCTGATCGGCAAACGTGTATATTTGATCCAGGGCGCGCCTGGCTGCGGCAAGACCACGCTTGCCCTGCAATTCCTGCTCGAAGGCGTTCGCAACGGTGAGACCGTCCTCTACGTCACCCTGGCCGAATCGCAGGACGAACTGAAGGCCAATGCCGCCTCGCACGGCTGGAGCCTCGACCACGTCCATTTCTGCGAACTGATCGCCAACGAACTGGACCAGGGCTCAGACCAGAAATACACCATGTTCCACCCGGCCGAGGTCGAGTTGGACGAGACCACCAAGACGGTCATTGCCCATATCGAAAAGCTGAACCCCTCGCGCGTCGTCATCGACTCCATGGCGGAAATCAAGCTTTTGTCACAAAACACCCTGCGCTACCGCCGCGAGGTGCTGGCGCTCAAGACCTTCTTCCAGGGACGCAACTGTACCACCCTGTTCCTCGACGACAAGACCGCCAGCGACGAGGAGGACCGCCAGCTTCAGTCGATCGCGCATGGCGTCTTCAACCTGGAACAGTTGGCGCCCGAATACGGCGCCGAACGCAGACGTCTCAGGGTCACAAAGTTCCGCGGCCGCAAATATCGCGGCGGCTATCACGACTTCGCCATCTCGCGTGGCGGCCTGTCGATTTTTCCGCGGCTGGTGGCGGGCGAGCACGTCCGCGGCCAGGACGTGCGTCAGCTGTCGTCCGGCCTGCCGGAACTCGACAAGCTCCTGGGCGGCGGCATCGAACTGGGAACCAGCCTCCTGCTTCTGGGACCGGCGGGCGCAGGCAAGTCGAGCCTGGGCCTGCAACTGGCGCTTAACGCCGCGCTCGGGGGGGAACGCGCCGCCATTTTTACCTTTGACGAGAGGCTCGAGACCATCCGCCAGCGTGCCAGCGGCATCGGCCAGCAACTGGACGTACAGATCGATAAGGGGCTGGTCAGCATACAGACCGTCGATCCCGCCGAGCTGTCGCCGGGCCAGTTCGCCCATATCGTCCGCGCCGCCGCCGAAGGCCGCGACGGCCAGAGTCCGGCGCGCGTCGTCATGATCGACAGCCTGAACGGCTATCTCAACGCCATGCCGGAAGAAAAGTTCCTGACGGCGCAGTTGCACGAACTGCTTACCTATCTCGGTCACCTCAACGTTGTCACCATCCTCGTCGTCGCCCAACATGGGCTTCTCGGCAATGCCATGCAGGCCCCCCTCGACACCAGCTACCTGGCCGATGGCGTCATCCTGTTCCGCTATTTCGAAGCGCACGGCGAAGTCCGGCAGACGATCGCCGTCGTCAAGAAGCGGACAGGCCATCACGAACGCTCGATCCGCGAGTTCAAGATGGACAAAAACGGCATCCGGGTCGGCGCGCCACTGAAGGATTTCCAGGGCGTCCTGACCGGTACGCCGATCTATCGTGGCGGGACATCGGACCTGATCGCCAAATGACGCAGGCTCCACCCCTTACTGCCGACCGGCGATCTCTTGTCCTCATCCTGGCGCCGACAACACGCGATGGCGAGACGACGCGGCAGATCCTGGCCGACAATGGCATTGACGCCGAGGTTTGCCCCAGCATTGGTGACCTATGTCAAGGCATCATCGCCGGGGCCGACGCAGCGGTCATCACCCAGGAAGCCGTATTGGCGAATCGCGAAGCGCTTGGCCGCGCCCTGGCCGTTCAACCTTCATGGTCGGACTTTCCGCTGATCGTGCTGACACCGTCAACGCTCCAATCGGGCGACACCCTCGCCGCGCTGCAAAGCGTCGGCAACATGACCCTGGTGACGCGGCCGATCTACATTGCCACACTGCTATCGTCGGTGCGCTCGGCCTTGCGCGACCGCCATCGCCAGTACCGCCAGCGCGATAACGAAGAAGCCTTGCGCCGGGCGGTAGCCGCCGCCGAGGCTGCCAATGTCGCCAAGACCGAATTCCTGGCCAATATGAGCCACGAGATCCGCACGCCAATGAACGCGGTCATCGGCCTGTCGCACATCCTGGCCAATTCCAACCCGCTGACTGACAGGCAGGCGCAGTTCATCAAGACCCTGCACATGAGCGCCGAGCAATTGCTGGCGCTGATCAACGACCTGCTGGACATTTCGAAGATCGAGGCGCGCGCCATCGAGCTCGAAGCGATCGAATTTTCGCCCCGTGCCATTGTCAGCGAGGTCGCCAGCATGATCGAGGTCCAGGCGCGCGAAAAAGGCTTGTGGCTCGACTGCGACTGTAGCAGCGTCGGCGATGCCCAGGTCGTGGGCGACCCGACCCGTCTGCGCCAGGTGCTTTTGAACCTGTGCACCAACGCGTTGAAATTCACGTCGTCGGGCGGGATCACCATTACGTGCGGCAAGGCGTCACGGATGGACGGGCCGGAAATGCTGGAAATCACGGTCAGCGACACTGGCGTCGGCATCGCACCGCAGAAACTCGCCACCATCTTCGAGAAGTTCGTCCAGGCCGACACCAGCGTCACGCGCAAGTACGGCGGGACGGGCCTGGGCCTGGCCATCTCCAAGACGCTGATCGACATCATGGGCGGAACGATCAATGTCGAAAGCGTGGAGGGCCAGGGTTCGCGCTTCAGCGTGCGCCTGCCGCTGCGGCCCGCCGCGCCGGCGCCGGACGCCGCCCCCGCCGAGGTGCCGGACGCGATCGACGCGCGCGGCCAGAAGATCCTGCTGGTCGAGGATTCGCCAGCGAATGTCGTGGTGGCGTCGCACCTGCTTGAGGACTACGGCTATGGCGTCGACGTCGCCGAACACGGTGCGGCGGCCCTGAGCAAGCTTCAGACAGGCACGGCCTATTTCGCGATCCTGATGGACGTCCAGATGCCGGTGATGGACGGGCTTGAATGCACGCGCCGCATCCGCCAAGACGAGGCGGACCACGGCAAGCGGCACATGCCAATCATCGGCATGACGGCGCACGCCCAGGCCTCTGATCGCGAAAAATGCTTCGCGGCGGGCATGGACGCCTACCTTCCCAAGCCCTTCGACCCCCGCGACCTGCGCAAGCTTCTGGTCGAGATGGGGTGAGCGGACCCCTTTTGTCGCCTTCGGCTACCTGTAATTGTAGACACCTGACGACTGCCATGACCATATTTGTTTCTCTGTAGTAGTCATTACCGGTCTCAACCTAATATTTGGTGCAAAGTTTAATGCCCCACGTCCTGCAAAGATGATGTCCCCGCTTGTTTTCCAAACAGCGGCCTTAGCTCGACACGAGTTGCAACCATTGGTCCCGCTCTTCCTCAATCTTTGTAAAAGCCACAAGGGCATCGAATTTTTTGGCGTCTCCGGCTCCCATGGACGCGGCGAAGGAACACCCACGTCTGACATCGACTTGGCGATCGTTGGCGCACTGTCGGCGAGCGACTTCGAAGATATCCGATGCCTCATCGCTTCCCTAGCGAACAATTTACCGATAAAGATTCACTATTGGTCAACGGACTCTGACCTGATTCCATACAATACATTATTTCATCTGTTTGAAATTTACTCACTCGCATTCATATGCGGAGACTTAGAAAAGTATGTTATATACAAAATAAAATCGAAGAATTATATTAAATCCTTTCGCCCATCGTTGTTTTTTGACTTATATGAGAATGACGAATTGAACAATAAGCAGAAATATAATATAAAAAGCCGCTTAAATTACTTTAAATTTGGCAGAGGCGCACCTCATCAGATTGTCTTTTTGAAACTATTGAAATTATCCATGTCGAGCAGAGGGATGTTGTTTTTGGAAGATACAGCGCTCTTATATAAACATAGCAATGTAATATCCAAAAAAATATTGAGCATTAGAAATTGCTTTCATCAGGAAAATTCAATTACCGAAATAGCTATTGAAAAAGCTGAATATTTAAAATCAATAAACTATGAAATTTATAAAAAAATACGCTCAACTTTTTCTACTGACGACTTGATCAACAATAATTGCCGCCATAGACCCTAGACTTATATAGTTTACAAAATCATGAGGCACTTGCCGTGGGTCAGCTTTATAAACGATTCTGTGATCTAGGATGCCTATAGCTTCTCGAACTGCCGTTATAATTTGCACCTCGGCGGGAAAGCCATCAGCATCCACAATTATAAAGTGAATTCCATTATAAGGTCTGACACTTGGAATAGAAATGGGATTCAGATAGTAGTTCTTGCAAAGCACAATCTCGTCAAAGAAATTGTCCCACAACTCCCAACACAATCTGATTAAAGAACTGATATCGGAGGCAACAAACCTAAAACGAACCAAATCCCTATAATCAGTATTTATCCGATGGGCGGCGGTTGGCATCGGCTTGCGGTTATCAATTATCGACTTCTGCAGAGAAGGAATTTCTTTGACATTACCGTAGAAAATTGGCCGGACCGTCTCATGAAGTGAAGCAGTGAAGTTACCGAGGCGATACTCGAAATCATGGAAACGACCCTGCAGAAAAGGGCGGTCACTTGCCAACATGCTCAAATCAGAGCGAATTTTAGTCGATTTTGGCTCTTTTTCTGCAACCCTTACAAGTACCCTCTGCAATCTTTTTTGAGCATGCAGCGCCTCAAGCTCAACTCCCTTATCGAAAAGAAGACAAGCCGTATCAATATCATCCCATTTTTGGAATATTCCCTCACTCCTCGCGATATACAGATCCGACCACATCTTATTATAATCTGGAAAATTATTCAAAAGATAGGCATGAATATCAGAGCATTTTACCATTTTATGATTTTATCAGCTTATTTCTATGCATTGCGATTTGAACATCTTTAATTATACATACAGATGTTCGCTTTACCCCGGTAGACGTCAACTCTAGAAGTTCCTGATGCGCTAAATCTTTTACTCGGTAAAAAAATTCGTCATCAGACATATCTGAAAAATCTTCAATTAGTACCATACCTTTCAGTGAATCAATTGTAATTTCCCCCCCCAGGGGACGCTCATATGCCGTCTTTAATATTATCTTTTGGGTATTAGTTAAAGAATGAAACTTGGAAACAATTGACACCTCAACCTTTGGGTCAAGCTTCCCTTTTAGGTCTTCGGGCGATATAGGCTTCGACCTAGCTACACTGGTAAATGAATCCTCAAAAACCAATGACACTTGCGACGATCTCCGCTCTATCCTTCCGGCCAACTCCTCTATGGTCGATTTGCTTTTCGGATTTTCTACTGAAAACGGATGCATGCCCCTCATGTCATAAAATTGACGTTGCGCAAGGTCGCCAAGCATAGGATTTGAGTCGACCACATCGTGTTCGCTGGATATATACTGGTCAAATTCAACATCTTTCCTGTAATAAATCGGCAGTATAAGATTGCTAACGTTGTATGATTTTTCGAGACTTCTAAATTGCATCCACTCTTTATAGCACTCAGAACTCCCAAAATAGCTAGGAGACATAAATGCGACCATAAAAGTGGCCTCATTCAGGTTTTTTTCAATTACCTTTCTCCAGATTTCACCCCATTCTGTCTGCTCTACATCAATAAAGAAAAGAAATTTGTTGCGGCTAATGACTTTGAGCGCATTTCTCAGAGAATCAATCAATTTATGAACGTTTTCATCGTCCCACTTGTTGTCGTTGTGCGCATAACTGACGAAAATATTGTGCGTTTTAGATGTCATATTTATCCCCTGGCAGTCGCCTCGGCAAAAGCGAGGAAACACACTTTGAAGATAAGCGCATTACGAGAGTAGGTGCAACGGAGAGTTACGAACTACAGCCTATAGCCACCGCGTCTGTGTCTTGGTGCTGACAGCTTCCAGACTGGCGGTCTCGGCTCTCGGCTTGAAACATCCTAGAGCAAAACTATTGATGCTCTACCCCCGCACCGCCCGGATATCTCCCGGAGCGGCATCAAACCGCCGCCGGAAGGCCCGGTAAAAGGCCGACACGTCGGAAAAGCCGCAGGCAAAGCCGATATTGGCCACCGACACGCCGTCGAACGCCGGGTCCAGCAACAGCGCCTTCGCCCGCTCGCAGCGGTACTCGCCCAGGACCTGCGAAAAGGTCGTGCCTGCGCCCTGCAGCACGTGCTGCACCATCCGCTCCGACACCCCAAGTTCGGCGCCGACCCGCGCCGCCGTCAAGTCCTCCGACCGGCAGTCGCGGCGCATGATCCGCCGCACGAGGTTCAACCGCGTCTCGCCCGCCACGCCGGCATGACTTTCGTCCTGGCTGCTGGCCGCTCCGAACCCCACCCCGATCAGATAGGCCAGGTGCGCCGCCGAAGCCGCGGCGAACCCGGGATCGGGCAAGGGCTGGTCGCACAGCAGTTTCGCGTAGGACGCCAGAAACCGAAGGGCCGAGGCCTGGGTATCGACCGCCCTGCCCGCCAGGTCTTCCGGCAGCACGCCCCAGCCGTCCGTCCAGCGGCGCGGCAGGGTAATGCCCAGCAGCGTCGCCCCCTGTTCGACCTCGAAGCGCAAGGACGCATTATGGACGCTGACCGCCGCCGCTCCGGGCGCCAGCACATAGTCACGGCCCATCTGGCGGCCCACGATCGGCGCCGCGCCTAAGTTCATCTGTACAAACAGCGCGTCGTCGTCGTGGCGGGCGATGTGCGCCGCCGTCCGCTCGCAGGTAATGCTCATCCCCGACATGACGCCGACGACGATGTCGGGACTGGCCGACAGGCGCAGCCGCCCGGCGTCGCGCACATCGCCTTTGGCGTACATATCGCACAGGCTTCCGACCACGCCTTCCAGCCGTTCGTGCACGCGGCGCACCTTCTGGGCCACGCTCAGCTCCGCCAGGTCGTCGGTAATGACTTCGATGGTTTGCAGCATATCGCCTCCCGGTGGCGTATATTTTCAGCTTAGCATAACAAAGGGTCTTGCATAGGGCGCAATGCCATTGCGCCCTATTCATTGAATGCGGTGCAACAAAGGCCAGAATGCACGGCGGGCGCCCTATTGGCCCGTGACGATTTTATCCAGGCAATTTCACCGGTGCTGGCGGTGGTGGCCGCGCGTTTTGGAGTATCCGTGGCCGTTCCAACCCGGTCCGCGGCCCTGCCCATCAGGCAAAACCACCACCGCCCGCTCCACTCAGCCCCAGTTCCACTTAGGCGCAACTCCACTCAGGCCCAACTCCACTCAGGCAACGCGGCGGCCGCAAAACAACAAAGGGCCGCCCGTGACGGGGCGACCCTTCCATTGTCTTGCAATGCACTCGGACAGCTCAGGCGAGCCGGCCTCCGGCGATGAAGGCCGTGCTCTTAAGACTTGCCGCGAGCGGCATTTGACAATGAGACATCGGACCACCTCCTTTCGCTTGTTGAACGTTAGTAGGGATGTAGGCGCGCCGGATGCGATTTCAAGGGGCGCCGCAACGCCCCTGATTATATTATCCATTTGTAACGTGACCGCCTGTTTGCGGTAGCCTATGCGTGCCGGATCGTCCGGGGGTTCCATGCCGCGTCATATCCTGTCCATCCTGGCCGCGCTGACCGTGGTGTCCGCGCCGGCCCTCGCTCACGCCGCCATGCCTGTGCAGACACGCCAGGCGTTTGAAGCCGCCGCCGATGCGGTGGCCCAAACCGCCGCCACGTCCGGCAACTTCTCCGGCGAAGTCCTGGTCGCGTTTGACGGCAAGCCGGTCTTCCGCAAGGCCTATGGACTGGCAGACCGAACATGGAACCTTCCATCGCGAACCGGCCTGACCTACCGCATCGGCTCCACGACCAAGACCTTCACGGCGGTAGCGATCCTGCAACTGGCCGAGGCCGGCAAGCTGTCCCTCGATGCATCCGTCACAACCTATATTCCGGACCTGCCTGTATCCTACCGGCCGATCACGGTGAGGCACCTGCTCAGCCACAGTGCGGGCCTGCCGGAATTCCTGTCGACCACCAATTCGTTCACAAGGCTGGTCCGCATGGACCGCACGCCCGAAGAGGTCGTGGCCCTGGTGCGCGACCTGCCGCTCGGCTTCACGCCAGGCGAGCGCTTCAGCTATTCGAATACCAACTATGTCGCGCTGGGGCTCATTATCGAAAAGGCCAGCGGCACCGATTACGCCACCTATGTGCACGACCATATCCTGACCCCGCTCGGCATGACGCACACCGGCTATTTCGATCCGTCGGAGATCGTGCCCGGTATGGCCCAAGGCTATCTTATTCAAGGCGACCGCGTGGCCAACACCTTCTACATGGCGCCAAGTATGCTCTACGCATCCGGCAACCTCTATTCGACCGCCGACGACCTGCTGATCTGGGACAAGGCGCTGCACACCGGCAAGGGCCTGGGGCTGTCGGAAAGCAGCCGCGCCCTGCTGTTTCGCGACAATGGCTTCGGTTACGGCTACGGCGTCTATGTCGACAAGCTGGCGGGCGAGCCCTATGTCGGCCACCCCGGCACCCTGCCCGGCTACCTGACCGACTATGAGCGCTTCGTGAATGTGCCGCTCACCGTCGTTGTCCTGTCGAACGCCTATCCGGTCAAGGTCGAGACAATGACCCGTGATCTCGCCGGAGCCTTTTTCAGCATATGCGGCAAGACGGACGCGCGCCGGGCGTGCGGGCTCAATTAGCAGAAACCCGCCAATTCATTTTACGACGTCCCGGGCACAACGCTGCGCGCACTCCTGAGGACCTCGCACAAGTCTTCCGGCTCGAACGGCTTGGAAATATAATCGTCCATACCTGCCGCAAGGCAGCGTTCCCTGTCACCCGGCATGGCATGAGCCGTCATTCCGATGATCGGCGTATGGGGCGCGCCGTATCGTTTCTCATGCTCGCGAATACGCTCGGTGGCGTCATAGCCGTTCATGCCGGGCATCTGCACGTCCATCAGTATGGCCGTATAGTGCCCGGACTTCACCTTTTCCACGGCTTCGACCCCCGTCTCCGCAATGTCGGCTGCATAGCCGAATTGATCGAGATAAGCCATGGCGACCATGACATTCGCCGGATGGTCTTCGACCAGCAGAACCTTTCCCGCGTGCTTGACCGTCATTTCGTCCCTGGCGGCCGGCAAGGAATGGTTTGCGGTCGCCACCTCTTCGTTTGACGCGTTGCGCAGAGGCAGGCAGATCGTAAAGCGTGATCCCCGGCCCTCCACGCTGTCTACTGAAATTGTTCCGTCCATGATGTCGACCAGCGTCCGGGTAATCGCCAGACCCAGACCGGTACCGCCGTACCGGCGGGTAATGCTGCTGTCGGCCTGGACGAACTTGTCGAATATTTTCTCAAGCTTTTCGGGAGCTATGCCGATGCCCGTGTCACTGACCGTGATCGAGACGAGCTGTGTATTCGGAATGTCTCCCGGCCGGCATCCGATATCGACGTGAACGCCGCCGGTGTCCGTGAACTTCACGGCGTTGCTGCACAGGTTCATGATGACCTGGCGCAGCCGATTGGGATCGCCCATGAACTGACGGTCGCGGACGCATTCGCCGTTCATGGTGAAGCTTAGCCCCTTCTCACGAACGCGTTCGGACATGATGTCCGAAACCTCGTGCATGATCTGCGCCAGGTTGAAAGGCAGATGCTCCAGTTCCGTCTTGCTGGCTTCGATCTTTGCGACGTCCAGAAGGTCGTTGATCAAGGCCAGAAGCGTGTTGGCGCTGGTCTGGAGGGTACTGACGAACTTCTCCTGCTTGGGTGTCAAGTCGCCGCCGCGCGCCAAAAGATTGGACAGGCCGACAATGGCGTTCATGGGCGTGCGGATTTCGTGGCTCATATTCGCCAGGAACTCCGACTTGGCGATGTTGGCGGCCTCGGCGGCATTGCGGGCGTCGATCAGTTCCTGTTCAGCCTGTTTCTGCTGGCTGACGTCGCGGACGATCTTCACGAAGCCATGCAGTTCCCCGTTCTCGCCGCGCATGGCCGTTGTAACGCCGCTGCCGTAAAAGCGTTCGCCGCTCTTTCGGCTGTGCCACCGTTCATCCAGGGCACGGCCGTCGAGCCCCGCCCGTGTCATTTCGAAAATGGGCGCGCCGTTTTCCCGGTCTTCGGGTGTGAACATGATCTCCATGTTCTGCCCCAGGGCTTCGTCGGCGGAATAGCCAAAGATGTGCTCCGCGCCGGAACTCCAGCTAACGATCTCGCCGCTCGGCGAAAAGGACACGATGGCGAATTCCGCGGCGCTCGACACCATCAGATCGAGATATTCGCGGGCGGTCTGTGCTTCGCGCTGGGATGCCTTGAGTGCCTCGATCTCGGTTGTCGTGCCATACCAGCGTATGATCTGGCCTGTCTCATCGCGTAACGGACGGGCACGCGTCAGATTCCAGCAGTACTGGCCCTGGGCGTTGCGGACGCGGTGCTCGACGCTGTACGGTTCGCCCGTCGCAACGGCGTGCAGCCACCCTTCGCGCGTGCGTTGCAAGTCGTCAGGGTGAATAAGCCGCGCCCAGGTCACGACGCCATCGACGACGTGCGCGCCACCCGTGTATTCCATGGTATAGGCATTCGCATAGGCGATCCTACCGTTCGGCGTCGCCATCCAGATCTGCTGGGGGATAGCGTCGGCCAGGGCTTGCAACTCCTTCTGGCTGGCCTTAAGCGCCTCCTCGGCCAAGGTGCGGTCGGTAACATCCACCCCTTCGGCGAATATCCCGCTAACCTGGTCTTTGCAGTCGAATACCGGTTGGTAGAGCAGGTCCATGTAACGCGTTTCGACGCCGGCGTCCGGCGTCCGCTGCAAGACGATTTTCGAACCATCGGCCTTGTACGCCTTGCCCGAGCGGTAGACCTCGTCCATCAGCTCGAAGAATCCCTGGCCGGCCGCATCGGGAAAGGCGTCCCTGGCCGGCCGTCCCAACACCTCGCGGCCGCCGACTAACTGATAGAAGGCGGGATTGGCGTATTCAAAGACATGTTCCGGCCCGCGCATAAAGGCCATGAAGGTCGACGCCTGGTCGAACAGGCCCAACAGACGCTCACGCGATTCGCGCAATTCGGCGTCGCCCCTTACCTTTTGCGTCGTCTCGACGATCGTCGCCAGCACGCCGCCAATGGCGCCGCATTCGTCGCGCAGGGGACTGTAGCAGAAAGTAAAATATGCCGTTTCCGGGTGGTGATTACGCATGAGGACCAGCCGCATGTCCTCGACGAATTGCGCCTCGCCCTGATACGCCTTTTCAAGAATCGGAGCGATCTCTTCCCAGATTTCGGGCCACAGGTCGTAAAGGCTGCTTCCCAGCGCATCGGACTTCTCACCCAGGATAGGGACATAGGCATCATTATAAATGATGACATGCCGTGGTCCCCAAAAGACAGCGGTCGGAAAGCGGTTGGCAAGTGCGGCGTCGACGTGCAGCCTTAGCGCCGACGGCCAGGCGTCAATCGGCCCAAGGGGTGTTTTGCTCCAGTCGTGCGCCCTTACCCTGTCCACCATTTCGCCGTCGCTGAAGGGAAAGTTTCGAGCGCCATCCACGGTTCGCATTCTCGCTCTCCGGTTACTTCTGGGGAGGCATGTGGCGGTATATCGCGCCCCTTGTCGCGCGACTGGCGTAAAAATGAAATGCGCAGCTTGTCCAGCGGAACACGCCCGTCTTGCGCACCGCGTACTTGTTGCATTTCAAATGCAATCAAATGCAAACGCCGCACGCGGATGATGCTATGTCTCGCCGCGACACGATGTGACGGACATGACCATGCGTAGCGGTACGAGTGCGACGACCCTGGGGATCTTATGCGGCATGGGCGCCGGCGCTCTGTGGGGCCTGGTCTTCCTGGCGCCGGAACTGGTGCGTGCCTTCCACCCGTTGTGGCTGACGATCGGCCGCTACCTGGCCTATGGCGCCATCTCGGCCGCCCTGATCGCGCCGCGCTGGGGCGCCTTACGCGCGCACCTGTCGCGCAAGGAATGGCTGGCCTTGCTCTGGCTGGCGCTGGCCGGCAACACGCTTTATTACATTCTCCTCTCGGCGGCCGTGCAGATGGGCGGCATCGCCATGACGTCGCTGGTCATCGGTTTCCTGCCCGTCCTCGTCACCCTGATCGGTAGCCGGGCGCACGGCGCCGTGCCGCTGGTGAAACTGGCCCCGTCCCTGCTCTTCTGCGTCGCGGGCGCTGTCTGCATCGGCTGGCAGGCGCTGTCCGGCCCGCAACGCGGCATGACCGGACTGATCGGGCTTGTCTGCGCGATCGGCGCCCTGGTTTCGTGGACGCTATATGCCGTCGGCAACCGTCACTGGCTGGCGAAGCTTACCGCCGTGTCGGTCCAGGACTGGAACCTTCTCACCGGCGTGGTCACGGGCGCGCAATCGCTGATGCTCGTTCCTTTCGCCTTGTTTTTCGCTCCGGAAGTACATTCCGGGACGGAGTGGCTGCGATTTGCCGCCGTTTCCATTGCCGTGGCGGTGCTGGCCTCGATCGTCGGCAACGCCTTGTGGAACCGCATGAGCCGCCTCCTGCCGCTGACCCTGGTCGGCCAGATGATCCTGTTCGAGACCCTGTTCGCGCTGATCTACGGCTTCGTCTGGGAGCAGCGCTGGCCAACCGTGTCCGAGGCGCTTGCCTTCGTGCTGATCTGCTGCGGTGTCATATCGTGCATCTCGGCGCACAGGCGCCCGAGCTGATTAGGCCCCCACCACCGCATCGCCTTCGCTGACGCTCAGTTGTGCGGTCCCCCTCCCCACTCGCTTCGTTGCGTTGAAAGGGCCGCGTCGCTCATGGGGAGGAATAAGGACAGAGGGACCTGTCCTGCTATTCCACTCCAGCCATAGCGGTAAGCAGAGCGACCTGACACTATCCACACGGCAAGGGAGGAAAAATAGACGAAAGCGGAACCTGTCTTTCTATTCCTCCCCACAAGCGCCACAGGTCTTTCCACGCGATGAAACGCGTGGGGAGGGGGACCGCACGCACGAACATAGTGAGTGAGATGCGGTGGTGGGGGCCTCATTACAAAAGAAAGCCCCCTCGCCCGCCACGCCGCACTGGCCGGCAACCCGAACCGTCCGCCTATTTGGACAGGACCGCGGTGACCGCGGCGATGACGGCCGCTTCGTCCTCTTCGGCCGGAGCGCCGCTGGCCCCCATGGCGCCGACGATCCGGCCATTGTCGCGCAAGGGGATGCCGCCCCTGACCGGCAGCACGTCCTGGATGCCCAGCAACTTGACCGTCCCAAGCGTCGGCGGGTTGGCGATATCGCCCGACGGCTGCTGCATCATCAGCGCCGTGACGGCCTTGCGCCGCGCCACATCGGTCAGCAGCGGACTGGCGCCGTCCATCCTGGACACCAGCACCGTGTTGCCGCTGGCGTCGATCACGACGAAGACGAGGTTAAAGCCCTTGGCGCGGGCATGGGCCTGCGCGGCGGCGCTCAGTTTTTCCGCCGCCGACAGATTGATGTGCGCCTGGCTGGTCGTCGTGCCTTGGCCGGCCTCTGCCGCGCCGGCGTCCACGGTTATAAGGCCGGTCAAAAGGACGGCGGCGGTCAGTGCAAAAGCTTTCATGGTCTCTCCCCAAAAGGCATAATGGCAGGCGCGCCTGAGGATTGCCGTATTTAATATTCTTTGTATAGTAAAAAGTCACCGGACGCGCTAAAATGCCTGGATGACCGATCCTGCCTCAGTCGCATTCCGCTCCACCTGCCCGCTCGCCTCGGTGCTCGACATCATCGGCGACAAATGGACTCTGGTCATCATGCGCGACATGCTGGCCGGCAAGACGCGTTTTTCGGAGTTTCTCGACTCACCCGAAGGCCTGAGCCCGCGCGTGCTGTCGCAACGCCTGTCGTTTCTCGAAAGCCAGGGCATGATTCAAAAGGTCCAGGCCGGCAGGACGCACCCGGCTTATGTCCTGACCGACAAGGCGATGGAGCTGAAGGAGGTCGGCATCCGGCTGGCTGAATGGGGTCTCAGGCACATTCCCGGCCGCGTGTCGCCGTATCTCGACAAATTCAGGGACGAGGATTAGCCGGAGGTCCACCGCCAACGTCAAGGTTGCACTCGAACACACTAGAACCCATCACTTTTTTATCCGCAATTTTTTATTCTGCCGTCGTGAGAGAGGGCATGGTGTGAATAAAAAAGACGGCGATCTTCAGACTAGCACGGATACGGCCAAGCAGGACGGTACGGAAGATGAGGCGGGCTCCAAGACGCTTCACGATCTCAACAACATGTTCGCGTCGGTTATCGGCGGCCTGCAACTGCTTGGCATTCGCTACCGCGACGACCTGAAGGCCCAGGAGATTGTCTCCGGCGCGCTCATTAGCGTCAACAATATCCGCGACTACCTGGCGACCGCTTATCGCACCCGGCGCGGCGCGCCCGCCCAGCCTGCAGGCAGCCGCCGCGACGGACGCGGTCACGCCGTAATCACCGATAGCGCCGACCGTCACGACCTGTTCTTCGCCGCGATCGAGATGACGCGCATGCCGATGATCGTGACCGATCCGAACCAGCCCGACAATCCGGTTATCTTCGCCAACCAGGCCTTTCTCAACACCACCGGCTACGAGATGGACGAGGTGGTGGGGCGCAACTGCCGCTTCCTGCAGGGACCAGGCACTGACCGCGAAGCCGTGGCCAATGTCCGCCGCGCCATTGCCGACCGGACCGACATAGCCGTCGAGATCCAGAACTACCGCAAGGACGGCACCATGTTCTGGAACGCCTTGTTCATCAGCCCGATCTTCGACCGCGACGGCAAGCTACTCTACTATTTCGGCTCGCAGCTCGACATCACCCGCCGGCGCGAAGCCGAGACGGCGCTCAGGCGCGCGCAGAAGATGGAGGCGATCGGCCAGCTGACAGGCGGCATCGCTCACGACTTCAACAACCTGCTCCAGGTCATCATCGGCAACCTTCAGATGGCGCGCACCGTCGTCGACAAGCCGCACCGCATCGGCCGCTACCACGACGCGGTCATGTCGGCGGCGCAGAAGGCCCGGACCCTGACCCAGCAGTTGCTGGCCTTTTCGCGCCAGCAGCCGCTGGAAGCGCGCGTCGTCAATCTCAACCGCATCATAACCGAACTGCGCGACCTTTTGTCCAAGACCCTTGGGGCGCATATCGAGATCGAACTGGACCTGGCGCCCGATCTTAACAACGCCCAAATCGACATCGTCCAGCTCGAGATGGCGCTGATCAACATCCTGGCCAATGCGCGCGACGCCATGCCGAACGGCGGCAAGGTGACGATCTCGACAGGCAATGTCACCGTCGTCCAGGGCGGCGTCAATGCCCGCAGCGGCCGCTATGTCGAGCTGTCGGTGCGAGACACCGGCGAAGGCATGACGCAGGACGTATTGGCCCACATCACCGAACCCTTCTTCACCACCAAGGAGGTCGGCAAGGGCACGGGCCTGGGCCTGGCCCAGGTCTACGGCTTCGTCAAGCAGTCCGAAGGCGGTTTCGGCGTCGACAGCGAGGTCGGCAAGGGCACGACCATCCGCATGACCTTCCCGGCTTCGGACGGCGCCGCCGACGGCCCCGTCGAGCGCCCGCAAGACGAGCTGGCGCGCGGCCAGGGCAAGGGCGAGCGCGTGCTGGTCGTCGAGGACAACCGCGAGGTCCGCGAACTGGCATCCGCGATCCTGGAACAGGAAGGCTATACGGTCGTGGAGGCGTCCAACGCCACCGAGGCCCTGCAGGTGCTGGACGGCCATCCCGACCGCTTCGACATGCTGTTCACCGACATAATCATGCCGGGCCACATGAACGGCGTGGCGCTGGCGAAGGAAATCCGGCAGAAGGTACCCGACATCGCCGTCCTGATCACCACGGGCTTTGCGGACGACGTGCACGGCCACACCAATTCGGCGGCCTTCGAGACGATCTACAAGCCCTACATGCCCGACGAACTGGCCCGCAAGATCCGAAGCGTGCTCAACCGCAAGCTCGACCACAGCAACTGAGGGCGCCCGTCTTTGCGCGTATCCGAAAAGGGCCGCACGGGTTAACCTCGCTCCGCATATCTTTCTTATTTTTAGCCCGTTACCTCTTATCGTCCTGTAAGGCGCGCTTTTGTCCAGGCGCCGCCGGTCGTGCCCACGCGTTTCCAATGTCATTTCCGGACACGGTCCGGGCCATCATGAGGCCGTTATGGACGATCAAACCAAACCTCCCCTCAGAGACGGTCCCAGTCGCCGCGGCCTGTTCGGCGCCTTCGGCCTCGCCGCCGGCGCCCTGGCGGCGCCACCCGTTGCCGCCGCGCCCACGGGATCGGAAGGCCATGCGCCGGTCACCCTGTCGGTCAATGGCCGCGAACATCGCCTGACGCTGGATGTCCGGACCACCCTGCTCGACGCCCTGCGCGAACACATGGACCTGACCGGCGCCAAGAAGGGCTGCGATCATGGCCAGTGCGGAGCCTGCACCGTCCATGTCGACGGCAGCCGCGTCCTGTCCTGCCTGACCCTGGCCATATCGGCCGAAGGCCGCAAGGTCGTGACGATCGAGGGGCTGGCGAAGGACGGGGAACTGCACCCCATGCAGCAGGCGTTTATCGATCACGACGGCTTCCAGTGCGGGTACTGCACACCCGGCCAGATCATGTCCGCCGTTGCCTGTGTCCAGGAAGGCCACGCGGCCACCGACGACGACATTCGTGAATATATGAGCGGAAACCTGTGCCGCTGCGCCGCCTACCCGCGCATCGTCGCGGCGATCAGGCAGGCGCGTGGCCAGATGGGAGCGGCCTGATGCGCCCCTTCGTCTATGACCGCGCCGCGACCATCGACCGTGCCGTGCAGCTTGGCGCCCATACGGCATCGGGCCAGGCCGACGCCCCGGTCCAGTTCCTGGCCGGCGGCACGACCGTGCTCGACCTGATGAAGCTTGATGTCATGACGCCGCAAACCGTCATCGACATCACACCGCTGAAGCCATCCTTGCGGACGATCGAGACCGGTCCAGCGGGCCTGCGCCTCGGCGCGGGCGTGACCATGGCCGAAGCCGCCGGGCACGACGGCGTCCGGACGCAGTATCCCGTCATCGCCGACAGCCTGAAGCTGGCCGCCAGCGCCCAGATCCGCAACATGGCGACGCTTGGCGGCAATGTGCTGCAACGGACGCGCTGCGGCTATTATCGCGATCCGTCATGGAGCCGCTGCAACAAGCGCGTGCCGGGCTCCGGCTGCGAAGCGCTGACCGGCCCCAACCGCAACCATGCCGTCCTTGGCGTATCCAAAGCCTGCATCGCGCAGTATCCCGGCGACTTCGCCGTCGCCCTGGTCGCGCTGGAAGCCCAGGTCGAGGTCGATGGTCCCGACGGCCGCCGCACCCTGCCGTTCGAGGCCGTGCATCGCGGCCCGGACCAGCCGCATATCGAACACAGTCTCAAGCCGGGCGAGCTGATCACCGGCTTCTTCGTTCCGCCGGGCGCCTGGACGCGGAGTTCGCTCTATCTCAAGATCCGCGACCGCGCGTCCTATGAATTCGCCATTGCCTCGGCCGCCGTCGCGCTCGATCTCGACGGCGACGTGGTGCGCGACGTCCGCATTGGGCTGGGCGGCATGGCCTACCGGCCTTGGCGGGCGCGCGAGGCCGAGGCGCTGCTGAAGGGCGAGCCGCTGAGCGAAGACGCGGCCGAGGCCGCCGCCCGCGCCGCGCTCAAGGGCGCCGTCACCCACGAAGACAATGCCTACAAGCCCGAGCTTGGCCGCCGGACCCTGGTCCGCGCGCTGCTCGAAGCCGCACGCATGGAGGCCTGACATGGCGGATACCTTCGGCGATCCCAAACAGTTGTTCGGCAAGCCGACGCCGCGCATCGACGGCAAGGCCAAGGTCACCGGCTCCGCCCGGTTCGCGTCGGATGAGCCCGTGGGCAATCCGGCCTATGCCTATCTCGTCACCAGCCGCATCGCCAAAGGCCGCGTGACGGCCATTAAGCTGGATGCCGCAAAGGCCGTGCCGGGCGTGCTCGACATCCTGACGCATGGCAATGTCGGCGGCCAGGCCAAGCCCGCAAAGGCAGCTGACGGCGGCCCCAATACGCCGACGCTCGACAGCGACCAGGTCATGCATGACGGCCAGATCGTCGCCGTCGTCATCGCGGACACCTACGAGGCCGCCCGCGAAGCCGCCGGCAAGGTCGCAGTGACCTACGCCGCCGAGACGCCGTCCGCGACCTTCGGCTCGAAGGGCGTCAAGGTCGCGTCGCACAAGTCGCGCAGCGGCAAGCCGTTCCCGAAAAAGGGCGATGCCGCCAGGGCCTATCGCGCCGCGCCGGTCAAGGTCGATGCCCGCTATTCGACGCCGCCCCAGCACCACAATGCGATCGAGCTGTTCACCTCGACCTGCGAATGGGACGGCGACCACCTGACCGTCTATGAGCCCACCCAGGCAATGTGGGGGTCCAAGGCCGCCATCGCCGCGCAGCTGGGCCTGGAGCCGGAAAACGTCCGCGTCGTCGGCCGCTATATCGGCGGAGCCTTCGGCGGCAAGGGCGCCAATGCCTATACGGCCTGGGTCGCCATTGCGGCCAAGAGGCTGAACCGTCCGGTCAAGCTGGTCGTCACGCG
Source organism: Asticcacaulis solisilvae (assembly GCF_017875235.1). Classification (GTDB taxonomy): domain Bacteria; phylum Pseudomonadota; class Alphaproteobacteria; order Caulobacterales; family Caulobacteraceae; genus Asticcacaulis; species Asticcacaulis solisilvae_A. Next base: position 161,905 of record NZ_JAGGMI010000008.1, read on the forward strand.
CGAACAGGGTTTCACCGTCCGCAGCTGGCGGGCGGAGACACGTCAGCAGGTGCGGATTTCGGCTGGCAAGGATGGAAGGCTGACCTCCTTCTTCCATTCCGGCCAGGAGGTCACGTCGCGTCCGTCGCAATATGCCGTGGCCGGGGTCGAGGTCACGCCGCGCATGTATGCCTGTCCGAACATCGACACGAAGGTCGAGGTCGTCCACGCCGACCGGCCAACGCCGGGCTTCATGCGCGCCCCGGCCGAGACGCCCTATTTCTTCGGGCTTGAGAGCGCCATGGACGAACTGGCGTGGAAGCTCAACATGGATCCGGTCGAGTTACGGCGGATCAATGACACACGCGACGATCCGGTCACCGGCCTGCCGTTCTCGACGCGGTCGCTGATGCAATGTTACGACGCCGCCGCCGCGAAGTTCGGCTGGAGCCAGCGCTCCGCCAAGCCGGGATCGATGACGGACGCGGACTGGCTGATCGGCTATGGCTGCGCCACCGCCACCTACCCGGCCAATGTTGCGCCGGCGGCCGCGCGATTGACCCTGACGCCCGACGGCAAGGCGGTCGCCGCCATCGCCGGCCATGAGATGGGCACCGGCGCCTATACGGTCGTCGCCATCACGGCCGCCGGCGCGCTGGGCATCCCCGTCGACAAGGTCAAGGTGCTGATGGGTGATAGCGACCTGCCGCCCCTGACGATCGGCGGCGGCTCCAACAATGCCGCGTCCAAGGCCCACGTCGTCGCCAAGGCCGCTGGCGAAATCCGCAAGCGCCTCGCTGAAGCCGCGGTTGCCGCGAATGGTCCTTTCAAGGGCCTGGACCCTGCGACGCTTACGCTCAAGGACGGCAAGCTTCTCGGCCCCAGCGGACAGACCGAGGACCTGAAGACGGCGGTGTCGCGCGTCGGTTCGCTGGTCGAGGTCTATGCCGAAAACAATCCCGAAGGCCTGCCGCCCGAGGCGATGGCCAATACCTACAAGGGCCAGACCGCGATGCTGCGCGGCGGCGGACGCAAGGACCATTCGGCCTTTTCGTTCGGCGCCCATTTCGTCGAGGTCCGCGTCCACCGGCTGACCCGCGAAATCCGCGTGCCACGCGTCGTCTCGGCCTTTGCCGGCGGAACCATCATCAATCCGCTGACCGCCTACAGCCAGTATATGGGCGGCGTCATCTGGGGCCTGTCCGCCGCCCTGTTCGAAGCAACGGACCTGCACCAGGCGCAGGCTCGCTACGTTAACAACGACCTGGCCGGCTATGTCATCCCGGTCAATGCCGACACGCCGTCGATCGACGTCATCATGGTCGACGAGCCTGACAACACCACCAACCCGCTGGGCATCAAGGGCATCGGCGAGATCGGCATCACCGGCATGAATGCAGCGGTCGCCAACGCGGTCTATCACGCCACCGGCATCCGCGTCCGCGACCTGCCGATCCGGCCGGAAAAGCTGCTGGCGCACGCATAGACAGCATCGGCCGGACGCGCCGCCTGAAACAAAAAACGCGTCCGACCTTGCTGACACGTCGCTTTGCGCCTATGCGAAGTCCCCGCGCGCGGCCCGGAGCAAGGTTCGCGGGTTTTCCTGAGAGTCCGTCTTGCCTACCCAGCCTCCCGCCCATCCCGCCGACAACTCGGCAGCGCTTACCCTGTTTGTCGCCATGTCGGGTTTCATGGTCCTGTCGGTGGGCGACAGCCTGGTCAAGTCGCTGGCCGGGGAATGGCCGGCGTCGGCCGTGGCGGCCCTGCGCTACCTCGTTGCCGCCATCGGGCTCGGCGCCTTCTTAGGCATCCGCCACGGCCCGTCCATTTTCAGAATCCCCCGCCCCGGCCTGCAGATGGCCCGGGGCGCGGCCATCGCCGCCGCCACGCTCGGCAGCTTCTTCGGCGTGCAATTGATCCCGCTGGCCGACGCTGTGTCGATCGCCTTCATCAGCCCGGTCATCACAGCGCTGATCTCGACTCTGATCCTGAAAGAACCGGCGCACTGGACGGTCTGGGTGTCGATCGCGCTCGCCTTCTGCGGCGTATTGATCGTGCTCAGGCCAGGCCTGTCGTTCGACGCCGCCCGGCTGTTTCCTCTGGCCGCCGCCTTTTCCCTGGCCATCCTCGTCATCCTAAACCGCAAGGCGGCGGGCCTGGCGCCGCCACTTGTCATGCAGTTCTACGTCACGCTGACGGCCCTGCCCTTTCTCATTCCGGCGGCGGTCATCGGCCATTTCAGCGGCCTGCCCGCCCTGCATGTGCCCGTGCCGACGCCGCACGTACTGCTGATCGTCGCCCTGGTGGCGGTGATCGCCACGACGGGCCACATGCTGGTCTTCATCGGCACGACGCGGTTGTCGGCCAGCGTCGTCGCCCCGCTGACCTATGTCCAGTTGCTCACGGCCGGCGCCATAGGCTGGATTTTCTTCGACAATCCGCCGACGCTCAGCACCTGGATCGGCGCGGCCTTCATCGTCGGCGGCGGCCTCGTCCTGTTCCAGCACCAGCGCAAACGCGCCTGACCGCCCTGGTTGTCGCCTGTCTCCAAGTCTGCTACCGATTGAAAAAAACATAGAGGGAGGACGTCGTGCGTAACTTGGTAGCGGCTGCCGTTCTGACGGCGTCTGCTTTGTTTTCACCCATCACCGCTCAGGCTCAGGACGCCTGCAAGCTCGACAAGAGCGAGCAGGTCTTCAGCCAGACACCAAACGGCCCATTAAAGGCCCACGTCTTTGCCCCGGCCGGCACAGAGGGCAAGCCGCGTCCAGCCATTGTCCTCTTCCACGGTGGCGGCTGGGTGATGGGCGATCCGTCCTGGTCATTCTGGCTGGTCGATCGCTATGCATGCAAAGGCATGGTAGCGATTGTCGCGCAATACCGCCTTTCGGACCAGAAGACCGCCTCGCCGGCCGAAGCCAGCGACGACGCGATGGCAGCCATTGCCTGGACCCGGAAGCACGCGGCGCAGTTCAACATTGATCCAGATCGTATTGCGGCGCTGGGATGGTCGGCCGGCGCACATCTGGCCGCATCGGCCGCCATCTTCGCAACCGACAAGACGCAAAGCCCAAACCTGCTGGCGCTGGTGTCGCCCGCCGTTTCGGTCGTCGAGGATAACCACTTCCGCGCCCTCTTCCCGCCCGGAACGAAGATCGAGGACTTTTCGCCCGCCGAACACGTCCGCGCCGACCTGCCGCCGACCGTCATGGTAACGGGCCGCACCGACACGGTCACGCCCTTGGCCGGTGTGACGAAATTCCATGAGCGCATGTTGGCGGCGGGCAATGTCTCGGTCCTACACGTCTATGACGGCGTCGGCCACCTGTTCACGCCCGCCACCCTGGCCGACAACGGTTTTCCCAAGCCGGACCCGGCCGTGCAGGAAAAGGCCTACGCGGCGATCGACGCATTCCTGATCGAACGCGGCTATCGGCCGGCAAACTAGCCCTCGCCCGTTTCCAGTTCGAAGCCTTCGTCGATCCAGCCGGTGACGCCGCCGGCCATGATCTTGACCGGCCGGTTGAGCTCGGCCAGTTTGAGCGCGCCCCTTGCCGCGCCGTTGCAGTGCGGTCCGGCGCAATAGGTGACGAACAAAGTATCCTCCGGCCATTCGGCCATCTTCGACGCGATGATCTTGCCATGCGGCAGGTTGATCGCGCCCTTCACGTGGCCCTTGGCATAGAGCGCCGGGCCGCGGACATCGAGCAGGACGAAATCGGCGCCCTTGGACAGCGCGTCATGGACGTCCCAGCAGTCGGTCTCATAGGTGAACTCGGCGGCGAAGTGCTGGCGGGCGAGATCGCTCGGCGCGGCCGGAATGGCGCTGACAGCGGTTTTCATGGAAGCTCCTGTTATCGTTTTGGTTTCCCGACACTACACCAGGAGGGCTTTGGCGTAATTGACATAGTTCGTAAAAATTATGCCAAACTATTGGAGCGGTCCTGCTGGAAGTAAGCCAGTCGTATTGCAGAACCAATGTCGCCCAGCCGCCGTATCAGGGGACCTGCAACAAGGAGTACACGCATGAAACGCGCTGGCTTGATACTCGTCACGGGATTGGCATTGTGCCTCAGCGCCTGCGCGACCGTGGACATTGCACAAAATGCCCGCCCTGGCCCGGCCTTTGTGCTCGAAGACTATTTTGCCGGCGAGACCCGCGCCTATGGCGTTTTCGAAGACCGTTCGGGCAAGGTCACGCGCACCTTCACGGTCGTCACCAGGGGCACTGCACGCGCCGACGGATTCACGTTGGATGAACGGTTTCTATGGAGCGACGGCGAGCGGCAGTCACGGACCTGGACCTTCACGAAGGCGCCGGACGGATCGTACCGAGGCACGGCCGGAGACGTCCAAGGCATAGCGATGCTCGAGACGCGCGGCGATGCCATGCGCCTTCGTTACCTGCTCAAGCTGCCGAACAAGGGCGGCAGCGTCGACGTCCGCTTCGATGACTGGTCGCATTTGGTCGCCGACGGCGTCGCTATCAATCGGGCGGATGTGTCGAAGTTCGGCGTCTCGCTCGGGCGAGTGACCCTCGCCTTCGTCAAGCCAGGCCATCCGGCGCCAACAGCGGAGATGCTCCGGGGAGCGTTTTAATCTCAATGGTTGCTCTAAACGATTGGGGTGTGGGGTCCGTGACCCCACGTCTTCAATTCAAAGAAAAACCCTTGCCTTTGAGACGAGGGTTTTTCTTTGAATTGAAGGCTTTGTGGGGGGCTCAGGCCCCACACCAGTTTGTTTCAAATCATCCCCTTGTCGCGATAGAGCTGCTCCAGCACCGCCAGCGGCATTGCGCCGGCCGTCAAACCTGTATCGTGGAAGGCCTTGATGTCGAACTTCGCGCCGCCCTTGGCCTGGGCCTTCTGGCGCAGGTCCAGCCACTTGATCTTGCCGACCATGTAGCCCAGCGCCTGGCCCGGCCACACGCAATAGCGTTCGATCTCGGTCGCGGTCGAGGATTCCTCGTCGCCCATCTGCGTCGCCATGAAGGTCAGCGCCTTTTCACGCGACCAACGTTTCGCGTGCATGCCCGTATCGACCACCAGGCGGCAGGCGCGGAACATGGCGTCGTGCAGGTAGCCGATATAGCCGGCCGGGTCCTTGGCATACATCTTCATGTCCTTGGCCGCGACCTCCTCGGCGTACAGCGCCCAGCCTTCGACATAGGCGTTGAAGCCCGCGACCTGGCGCAGCATCGGCAGGTCCTTGGCCTCCTGCTGGATCGAGATCTGCATGTGGTGGCCCGGGATGGCCTCGTGATAGGTCAGGGTCGGCAGGGTCCACGACGGCACCTCGGCCGTGTCGCGCAGGTTGATATAATAGGCGCCTGGACGCGAACCATCCAGCGACGGCGGGTAATAATAGCCACCCGGCGCGCCCAGCTCGGTCGCCACCGGCACGCGGCGAACATCGACCTTCGACTTCGGCAGCACGCCGAAATAGTCGTTCAGCTGCGCATAGACGACGCCGATCTGGGCGTTCAGGTCGGCCAGCAGCTTGTCCTTGCCGGCGTCGGTGTTCGGATAGACATACTTGGGGTCCTTGGCCATCGCCTTCATGCGCTCGCCGGGCGTGCCTTGCGTCAGGCCCATCGTCTTCATGACGCGGTCCAGTTCGGCATTCAGTTCCTTGACCTTTTCCAGGCCGATATTGTGGATCTCATCGGCCGTCATATCGGTCGAGGTGCCGTTCTTCACCGCATAGGCATAGATGGCCTCGCCGTCGGGCAGACGCCATACGCCGGCTTCGTGGGTGGCGGTCGGCAACTGCGCCTCAAGCGCCTGGATCTGGGCATCGAGCGCCGCCCTCACCGGCCCTTCGAACAGCTTGGTCGCTTGCGCTTCCCAGTCGCCTTCGACCTTGGCTTCCTTGGCGCGCCGGGCAAGCGACGCGACGAGCACCGACTCGGACGCCTTCAGGTCGCGCTGGCCCTTCAACTGCGCGATCGCCTTTTGCAGGGCGAAGTCCGGCGGCACGACCTGCATGCCGGCGTCGGCCTTGAAGTTGGCGGTCTCCTCATTCAGCACCACGGCATATTCCGCCAGGCGCGACAGGTAGGCGTCGGCATCGGCCCTGTTCGCAATAGAGTGCATGGTGTCGAGGAAGTCGGGCGTCTGCTGATAGTTGCCTGACAGCTGCGTGACCGTATAGGGCGCGCCCATGGTCTTATAGGTATTCTGGCCCTGCAGCGAATTCTTCAGGTCCCACAGGACGGTGTCGTAATTGACGCGGTCCATGCCCTGGAGCTTCGACCGGTCAACGGCCTCGATGGCGGCGATGCCGCGCTTGAGATAGGCGATCGCCTTCTCGCGGTCGGCGCGGGTGACGTGGTCGAGCTTGGACTTCTGGCCGGCAAGCTCGCCCTTGTCGAGGCCCAGATAGGTGCAGTAGGTGGGCGAGAGTTTCAGGAATTCCTGGAAGGTGGCGTCGAAGGCGGCATTGAGCTTCTTGGCTTCGCCAGCGTCCGACGCAGGAGTTGCGGCAACAGCGGGCAGCGCGGTTGACGCCATGAGTGCGCCTGCGCCCATGAGTACCTGACGACGATCGACCATGAATTTTCCCTTGGCTTGAAACAGTTGCAGCGGAGACTAAGCATAAGGTCGGCGCGGAGCAACGGGATTTGCCGAATGTGACAAATCTGTAATGTCGGCGGTTACCGTGTCAGGGCGTCGAGAACGGCATCCGAGCGCAGGTAGGCTTTGACGCCTGTAATAACGGCCGGATCGACGTCGTCCCAGAAGCCGCTGAACAAGCGATCTTTGTCAGACATCGTTTGGGCGTTCGAATAATAGAGGTCGGCCAGCGCCGCCGGATGGTCCAGAAGCCGTTTAAGATAGGGTTCGAGCCCTATACCGGCCCACGCCATGCCACACAAAAGCCCATCGATCGGCGGACAATAATATATGCCATCCTCCGGCGGCGCGGCCTGGGTCGCTAACGCGTCGAACCAAGCGTCGACAAAGGTCTGGACGACGCGGTGCTCATCCTCTGGCCAATACTGCCACTCCGCCAGCTTAAGCTTGCCGAGCACGACTTCCGTGTCAGGCCACCAGTCTTTCTCGGTGACCGCCAATTCAAAGACACGTGGCAGGAAATATTTGTAGTCACCGAGACCTCCCGCTGTCAGGAAGACCGAGGCCGAATAATTGGACAATTGCTGGTCCGTCAGCGCGCGCAACGGCGTAGTCGTCAAAGGCACATAGTCGCTTTCGTCCCAGCAGCATGGACAGCCATCGATACGGCGCGGCTGCGGTCTTTTGAACTCGGCGTAGAGCGCTTCAATGGCGGCGGTCAGTGCGAGTGTGGGGGCGGTCATGACGGTGTGAGCATAGGGCGTGCGCCGCATGTGTCAAAGTCCGGCTTTCCGGTTTCAATCGAAACGCCTTGGCCCTATATCCGCAGCGAACCTCAGGAGCCGAACATGGACACCTCGAAAATCCAGATCTTCACGACAGGCGGCACCATCGACAAGAGCTATTTCGATGGGCTCAGCCAATACCAGTTCGACCGGTCCAAGATTGGCGAATTGATCAGGCACGCGTCGGTGTCCCTGCCGTTCGAGATCACCGAGCTGATGGCCAAGGACAGCCTGGAACTGACCGACGAAGATCGGGAGCGGATCGCGGAGGCCGTGAGCAACACAGACGCCACGCGCATCATCATCACCCATGGCACGGACAGCATGGCCGTGACCGCCGACCGGCTAGCGGCCCTTGGCCTGGACAAGACCGTTGCGCTCACGGGCGCGTTCTTGCCAGCCAGGTATGCGGACAGCGACGCCGCCTTTAATCTCGGCATGGCGTTCGCGACCGTGCAGACCGCGCCTGTGGGGGTCTATATCGTCATGAACGGCACCGTCTTCCCGGCGGGCGGCGTGATCAAGGACCGGGCGCAGGGAACTTTCAGGACGTCGGAAGGATGAGCCACTACTTCCAGTCTGTCACTATGGTTCAGATTGGCAGATACCGGCCGATTGGCTTCAGATGAAGTCCGCACGCGCTAATTGGGCTCATAAGACTTTGGGCTAGGCGGTGCCACGAGTTTATGGGTCCACAGATTACACAGATTGGCACAGATTATCCGAGCAGATGGAAAACGCTGCTGCATGATCTATAGCGATACCGACAGCGCAAAGCGCTGTCATGTCATGAAGTCATGTCACCGCGCGACGTCACCGCACGCGGATAATCTGTGCCAATCTGTGCAATCTGTGGACAAGTCTTGCAGATTGTCCAACACGCTCAGCCCGGCAGCTAACGCGGTAATTCGCGTTTCCTTGCGCCTCGCCCAATGGATGCCCCTAACTTTCGTTGGCACACCGCTATCCGATGTTACCGCTTCAATCCGCAAGGCAAGCCGCCTCATAGGCCGCCTGAAGCGCCGCGAACACCGACTGATCCGGCTTAGGCGCACCCAGGTGAATGTGGCGCAGCTCATCCATGAACGCATCCCACAGCGGCGGCCCGCCCTGCTCCAGCAGCTCGGCGCGCACCGACAATTCGCGGCTCGGCCGCAGGTGCCGGCTGCCCCACGCCCCCATGTGCGCCAGCAGCGGCACAAGCTGAATGGCCGCCTCCGTCAGGCTGAAGATGACCTTCTGCCGGTGCGCCGGATCGGGATGCCGGCTCAGCAGCCCCGAGGCCGTCAGCCGCCTCAGCCGGTCGGCCAGGATGTTGGAGGCAATCCCCTCCTCGCTCCGCGCCAGCAGATCGCCATAGCTGCGCCGGTTGCCGAACATGATGTCGCGAATGACGATCAGGCTCCACCGGTCGCCCAGGTGCTCCAGCGTGAGGTTAATGGGACAGCCGGACCGTTCCGCCGTTGGCATGACCTCGAACTCCGTTACGCAAACCACTTGCAGTATGCACACGGTTGGGTTAAGGCTCAACTACTTGCATATTGCATAGAGTTTAAGGCTGCCTGTGACCGTCCATCATGAAACCCTCCGGCTCGAACAAAGCCTTTGTGCGTCACCCCATCGCGCCTTTGCGGCCTATCTCGATACGGCTGAGCGCGAGATATGGTCCGCGCCCAGCGACACGGCCGCCGTTCGCATAGAGCACGCCGACGTCCGCACAGGCGGTAAGGAAACCACCCGCTGTGGCGGCAAGGATGACCTGCGCTACCGCACTGAGGTCCATTACAATCTGGTCGTTCCGGACAGGCTGATCAGCTTTTCCGAAACCCTGCTGGAGGGCGACACCGTCTTGACCGCGGCGCAGATCACCTTCGAATTTCGCGCGACGGATGGCGGGTCGCACCTGGTCCTGACCGACCAGGTGACGTCGTTCGCCGGGGCTGAGGCGATCGACGGCCACCGCCAGGGGTTTTCGGCAAGCCTGAACAATTTCGCGACCTTCCTCGCCAACCGGACCTGAAAGGACCTGCCATGGGTAAACTCATTCTCGGCATGAATGTCTCCGTCGACGGCTATGTCGACGATCACGGCGGCAACCTGGTCATGCAGGCGCCCAGCCCTGAACACTTCCGCTACTGGATCGAGACACTGCGCGGCCACGGCGGCGCGATCTATGGCCGGCGCATGTACGAGGTCATGCGCTACTGGGATACGGACCAGGACAGCTGGGACGACGCGCTGCGCGAGTTCGCCGTGTTATGGCGCGGGCTGCCCAAATGGGTGGTGTCGAGCACATTGAAAGAGGTCGGGCCCAATGCCACGCTGATTTCCGGCGATATCGAAGCCCAGGTCCGCGACCTCAAGAACCGTATCGACGGCACGCTCAGCGTGTCGGGGCCGCAGTTGGCCGGCCTGATGACGGAGTTGGGCCTGATCGACGAATACCACCTGCATGTCCGGCCGTTCGTGCTTGGCGAAGGTAAGCCGTTCTTCCATGGCGCCCGGCCGCCCTTGCGTCTCCTGTCGAGCCACCAGATCGATCCCAATACGCTGCATCTGGCCTACGCGCCGGCGTGATGTTGCGCTTACCGGCAAGCTGGGCCATGGTGCGGCAAACAGCCATCCCGGAGGCGATATGAAACCCCTGATTCTGCTGAGCCTGGCGCTTCTGGCCGCCGTTCCTGTCCACGCCGCCGAGCCCAGGTGGGAGCCGATCTTTGACGGCAAGACACTGAACGGCTGGACGCCCAAGATTTCCGGCTATGCGGCGGGCGAAGACCCCAAGAATACCTTTGTCGTCAAGGACGGCGCCATCCGCGTCTCCTATGCCGGATATAACGATAAATTCGGCGGCGAATACGGCCACCTCTTCTGGAAGGAGCCGCTCAAGGCCTACCGCCTGCGCTTCGAATACCGTTTGTTCGACGCGCCCCTTCCGGACATCAAGGTCTGGGAGGTCAGCAATTCCGGCGTCATGTTCCATTCCCAGTCGCCGGAATCCGAGCGCCTCGACCAGGCCTTTCCGGTCAGTCTCGAATTCCAGATCCTCGGCGTTCCGCGCCCGACCGAAGAGCCCTCCGGCAACCTGTGCACGCCCGGCACGACGATAGTGATCGACGGCAAGCGCGATTTGCGCCACTGCATCCTGTCGTCATCGCCGCTCCTGCCGGTGGGCGTCTGGACGAAGGGCGAAATCGAGGTCCTGCCGAGCGGCGAGATCACCCATTTCATCGACGGCAAGCCGGTGCTGCGCTATTCGGCGCCGGAACTCGACCCGGCGGACAAGGACGCGGCGGCGCTTATCAAGGCGGCCGGCGGCGCGCTCACGCTGAGCCAGGGCTATATCGCGCTCCAGGCCGAAGGCCAGCAGATCGAGTTCCGCAAGCTCGAGATCCAGCGCCTTGATTGAGCAAAGGGTAAACCCTACGCCGCCACGCGCATCGCCTCGGCCACGGCCATGAAGAAGGGGCCCACGCCCTTCGGGTCATTGGCGACGATCTTTTCCGACAGGTAGTATTCATAGCTGCCGTCGCGGTACGGATCGCCGCCCAGGCCCGCCACGCGGCAAATGCCGTTCAGCTCCGCCGGCGTCAGGAAGCGGCCGATAGCCGCCTTGAGGCTCTCGATCCCGGCGCGGCGCATATCGTCACCCGCCACCCCCAGGCGCGCGGCCTTCAGCAGGGCATAGGTAGTCATCAGCGACGCCGACGCTTCCTCGTAATTGCCGGCGCGCGTACCCTGGTCGACCACCTGGTACCACAGGCCGTCGCGCGACCGGACCGCCAGCATCGCCTCAAGCGCCGCCTTGAGGATACGCGCGATCTCGGCCCTCCCCTCAGCATCGAACCCTTCGGAGGCTTCGTAGGTATCGACCAGGGCGCACAGCCACCAGCCCATGCCCCGGCCCCAGATATGGGGCGACAGGCCGGTGTCGCGGTCGGCCCAGCGCTGCTGGCGGCTTTCGTCCCAGCCGTGATAGTAGAGACCGGTTCCCGTCTGGCGCATCACCTTTTCGACGGTGCGTATCTGGTTCAGCGTATCGTCAAACAGCGCCGGATTGCCGGTCACCTGGGCGTAGTGGAGTTGGAACGGCTGGCCCATGTACAGACCGTCCAGCCACACCTGCCACGGATAGCGCGCCTTGTGCCAGTAATTGCCCGAGCGCGTGCGCGGATAATCTTTCAAAGGCGCGAACTGGGTGTCCATCGCCTTGCGGAAGCGCGACTGGCCGGTTTCGCGGTGGAGCGGCAGAAGGATGGCGCCCGCGCGGATCATGTCGATATTGTAGGGCTTGGGCTGGAAGGCCGGCAACGCGCCGTCGCCGGTCACGTGCGCCTGCATGTCCTCGAGGATATAGTCGAGGAAGGCCCGGTCGCCGGTGGCATCAAAGAGCGTCAGGATACCCGCCCAGACCACGCCGTCCTCATAGCCCCACAGGCTTTTCTGCGGCTGGAAATGCGTCAGGTACGAAGCGACAAAGGCCGGAACGTCGCGTCCCACGGCGGCCAGTTGCTCCAACGTCCTGGCGTCCGGACGAAAGGCCTGGGCCGCGGACGCCTTGCCCTGGCTGATCGGAATGAGCGCGGCCGCGCCCGCGCAAAAAGCCCGTCTGTCCATCATGCGTGTCCTCCCGCCCCCGTTTATGGATAATGCTACCGGTGGCCACGTCAATAACAATTCCGTGGCGGGCGCGTTCGCGGTGGTGCCGTCGGCGTTTGGTGCTAGACTTTCTAGCATTTCCGATTCACCCGGATTGCCGCCGCTTGAAACCCACCGTCCTCGTCGTCGACGATACGCCCGATATCCGCGAACTGCTCGAGGTCGTGCTCGACGCGGCCGGATTTGCCGTCGTCACCGCCGATGGCGCCGCCGCCATGGACAGCGTGCTGGCGCAAATGCGCGTCGACCTGATCGTGCTCGACACCATGATGCCCGGCGAAGACGGCTTTTCCGTCTGTCGCCGGATTTCGGCCGGCAACGGTCCGCCCATTATCATGCTGAGCGCCAAGAATGAGGACATCGACAAGATCAAGGGGCTCGACCTCGGCGCCGAGGACTATGTCTCCAAGCCATTCAGCAATGACGAGTTGATCGCGCGGATCAAGGCGGTGTTCCGGCGCCTGCGCAGAAATGCCGGAGGGGCAGAGGACTGGCGCTTCTTCGGCTGGGTGCTGGAAAAGCAGGCGCGCCGGCTGACCAGTCCCACGGGCAGGACCCTGGCGCTGACCCCGGCCGAGTTCGCGTTGCTGAAAGTCTTCCTCGACCATCCGGACCGGCCGCTGCGGCGCGAACAGATCCTGAAGGCGATGGACGAGGTGCACGGCTTTTCGACCCCGCGCGGCCTGGACACGCTGGTGTCGCGGCTGCGCCAGAAGCTGGCCTATGCCGATCCGGACAGCGCCGGCGACAGGGAGCTGATCCAGACGGTATATGGCGTGGGCTATATGCTGAGACCGGGGCTGGGCGGCTAGGACGCCGGTCCGACTCCCTCCTCCCTAGAGCGATATGGCGAAAAGTGTAAGCGGTTTTCGCCTTAAATATCGCGACAAAACAAAAACTTAGATCTGTATGATGTTTCTACTTAAAATCATACCGATCTAATGCCGCAGGTGGTGGGGAGGTGGCATCGAGCGTAAGCGAAGATGACGGAGGGGTAATTCTGTCCGTCACACGCCCTCCGTCGCGGACTTTATCCTCACTTTCGGACACGCCGTGCCACCCACCGCTGCGCGCTAGGAGGAGGGAATGTAGCGCCTTGCGCATCCGACCGATCGCATAGCGGAACGAGCAAAATGACATGACAGAGTGTTCGGTAAGTCCTAGGTTTATCGCATGGAAACTCCAAAGCCACGCTTGAAATACAAACTGGCACGCCGGTTCCGGCAGGAACTGACACCACCCGAAGCGAGGCTATGGTTTCGTCTCAAAGGAAAGCCGGACGGTATTCATTTTCGCAGGCAGCATCCTATAGGGCGTTACATCGTTGACTTCTATTGCGCGGACGCCCGCCTTGTTATCGAGGTCGAAGGACAGATTCACAGCCTGCCTTCGGTCGAGGCGCGCGATGATATCCGCCTCGTCTGGCTTGAAGCCCAGGGTCTGGAAATTCTGCGGTTGCAGGCCGTGGACATCATGGCTGATCCAGACGAGGCTGCCTTGGGTGTGGTCCTTCGGGCCAGGGAGATCATTTCCGGAAGGTGAAAAACCAGCCATTTCGCCCTGAACGGGAGACGCGTCACACGGCCTCCTCCCTAGCGCGTAGCGTGCCTGCCGGCGAGGCTGGTGGCGCGGCGTGTCCGGAAGGACGAACGTCTTGAGGACAAAGTCCGCGACGGAGGGGTAGTCACGGTCGGTTGTACCCCTCCGTCAGCGACGCTTCGCGCGCTGCCACCTCCCCACTTCGTAGGGAGGAGAGAGACGCTCTATGGCGTGGCTAGATGCTGAGACCGGGGCTGGGCGGGTAGGACGCCGGTCCGACTCCCTCCTCCCTAGCGCCGCAGGCGGTGGGGAGGTGGCATCGAGCGTAAGCGAAGATGACGGAGGGGTAATTCTGTCCGTCACACGCCCTCCGTCGCGGACTTTATCCTCACTTTTGGACACGCCGTGCCACCCACCGCTACGCGCTAGATCGGTATGATTTTAAGTGGAAACATCATACCGATCTACGTTTTTGTTTTGTCGCGATATTTAAGGCGAAAACCGCTTACACTTTTCGCCCTCCCCACTTGTGGGTGTATGGACCGGAGACATGGGTGACACATGTTCGGAGACATAGGTTACACATTTGGTGGACCTATGTTTGTGTCAGGTCAATAGTCGCGATGCGTTTGGCGCCGAAGCAGATGTCGTAGGTGTTCATTCCTGTGGGCCTTACTTTGTAACCCGTCTTCCGGCTAATCCCGAAAGACCGGCAAAGCGACGCTATGTTCGCATCTGCCTGACTGGCAAAACTTAAAAACTCCTGCCGGCGATCCATGATCGACACCTCATTCCAAGGCATGGCCAGCTCCTCAGCTATTCCATGCCTAAAGTGTCACCCATGTCTCCGAACACATGTCACCTATGTCTCCAGACTAAACAGTGGGGAGGGGGTAGGATAGCGAACTCAGGGCGGCTTCCCTACCCTGCCCGGTCCATCTCGTCACGCACCGCCGGGAACAGAATCCAGAAGGTCGCGCCCTCGCCTTCGACCGAGTCATACCCTATCGTCCCGCCCATCTGCGCCACGATCTCCTTCGTGATGTGCAGCCCCAGGCCCGAGCCGCCCTTGGCGCGCGTGATCGACGAATCCGCCTGGGCGAAACGCCCAAAGATGCGCCCGCGGAAGTCGGCCGGAATGCCGGGTCCCTCGTCGCGGACGCTGATGCGGATATCCGAACCCGCGGGCGCGGCCGCGATATGCACCGTGCCGCCCTCAGGTGAGAACTTGACCGCGTTCGAAATCAGGTTGGTCATCACCTGCTGGAAACGCTCGCCGTCGACGCGGATCGCCGCGCCGGTCGCCGTCGCCGCCGCCAGGCCGACATTCAGCTTGTCGGCGAAGCCCTGGTTGAGCGCGACGCTTTGCTCCACCAGTTGCGCGACCGATTCATCGCGCAGGTCGAAGCGCATCGTCCCCGACGTGATCTTGTCGATATCGAGGATGTCGTTGACCAGCAGGACCAGCCGGTCGCAATTCCGCCGCGCCATGTCGATCAGGCGCTGGCCGGCCTGGGGCAGGTTGCCGCCCAGGCTGTTGGCGACGAAGTCGAGCGAACCGCGAATGGCGGTGAGCGGCGTGCGCAGCTCGTGGCTGACGGTCGAGATGAACTCGCTCTTCATCTGCTCCATCACCCGGCGTTCGGTGACGTCCTGGATCTGCGATATGAAATAGTGCGGCGTGCCGTCGGCCTTGCGCACCAACGACACGCTGAGCAGGCCCCAGATGATGCGCCCGTCGCTATGGATATAGCGCTTTTCCAGCGTGTAGCTGGCGATTTCGCCGGACAGCACCTGGCCGACCAGCGTCATGTCGGCGTCAAGATCGTCAGGATGGGTGATGGTCTGGAAATCGGTCCTGAGCAAGGTTTCCGGCGTATAGCCCAGAAGCTCGCACAGGGCGCCATTGACCTTGAGCCAGCGCCCGTCGGGGCTGACCAAGGCCTGGCCCGTCGGCGCGTTTTCCATGGCGAGGCGGAAGGTCTCCTCGCTGGTGACCAGCGCCTGCTGCTGGGCGCGGCGTTCGGTGATGTCCTCGGCGACGCCCAGATACCCGGTCAGCTCGCCGTTTTCGCCGACAAGCGCCGTGGCGTTCAGGCTGACCGGAAAGCGCGTGCCGTCCTTGCGCACGAAGGTCCATTCGCTGGTGTCCTCGCCGAAGTGCGCGATGCGCGCCGTCAGGGTGGCGAACCCCGGCTTGAGCGCCAGGCCCAGTTCAGCATTGACGTGCCGCGTGCGCGCGATCAGTTCGGACGGGTCGTGCCACTTGATGGCGCTCTCGAAGCCGATGACTTCCGCGGCCGTATAGCCCAGCGCCGTCTCGGCCTCGGAATTGAACGAGGTGACGCGGCCGCCCGCATCGGTCGTGACCACGATATATTTGGTGCTGGCCAGGATGGCGGCATTGAGCGTCGAGGCATCGAACAGGCGGCCGTTCGACTGGCTCAGTTCGCGCGACTTGCGCTTGGTCGTCAGAAGCGCCTGGACCGTCAGGGCGCACAGGCCGGCGATGACCAGCCCCGCCACCAGCGCGATGATCGGGAACGGCGACCGCTGCGTCGCCAGGAAGGCCTGGGCCGGACGAATCTGCAGCGTCCACACCGCGTTGGCGATGCCGGCATAGCCGGGGAGCGTCTTGCTGCTCAGCGGCGTGTCGCCGACGCTGGTCAGGGTCGTGGCGCGGCCGTCCGTCACCAGGCTGAGTTGGTAATTGCCGCGCAGGTCGTCGTTCAGCGCGTCCTCGGCGAACGCCCGCGCGTCGAAACGCGCCGCCAGGTAGTTGACCGGTTCGCCGCCGTCGAAGACCGGCACCATCAGGGTGAAGACCGGACGCCCCGTGGCGTCGTGTCCGAAGGTGACGGTCGTGCGCTGTCCGTCCGCGGCGGAGGCCGTCATAACCGCCGGCACGGCCGGCACGGCGGCCTCCGGCTCGGTCCACAGCGGCGTCCGGCGTGCGTCGAGCCAGGTCAGCGACTGCAGCCCGTCGATGTCGCGGACCATGTTGGCGGCGTCGTCACGCCACTGGGCATCCGGCCTGCCCGCCGTGCCGTTCCTGCGCGCGGCGAAGCGTTCCAGCGCCGTGACCGCGCTTTCGGACCGCGAGCCCAGAAGCTCCTCGATGCGTGAGGCGTCGCGCGCCATCAATCCCTCGGCGTAACGGTCCTCCTGTACGGACAGGGTGCGGTAACCGAAGGCGGCGCCGGCCGCCAGGACGAAGAAGACGGTCACGGGCACCAGGAACTGTTCGCGGCCGCCGCGTCCCTCCCCGACCGCGGCGTCCTTCATGCCCATGCCGAAGAAGAGCACGGCCAGCATGGCGGTGAACAAGAGCCCCGCCCCCAGGATCAGGGTCGGCGTCACCGACCGCGCCGAATAGTCGAAGGCCTTGGTGCTCTTCCACACAATCAGCCACGTCGTCTGGCCGGTTTGAAAAGACCGCCGCGCCGTGAAATTGCCGCCCGGCGCGGTATCAAAGCTGCGATAGATCAGCGCGTCCTGGCTTTCGACGGCCTGGTCGTAGATTTCGATGTCAACCTGGCTGCCCTGGCTGCGCGTCAGGTCGCTCAGGAGATTGCGCGCGACGAAGGGGGCGTAGATCCAGCCCTTCAGGTCGGCGCGGCGGCCCGCGACGGTGGCGGGCGCGTGGCCGGACGCATAGAGCGGCGCCAGCAGCAGGAAACCCGGCGTCCGCTCGCGGTCCTGGACCAGATAGACTTTCTTCGTCAGGGTGGTCCGGCCGGAATCGCGCGCGGTTCGCGCCGCCGATGCCCGGTTGGGCTCGAAGGCGATGTTGAGCCCCAGGGCAGCGCGATTGCTGTCGACCGGCTCCACATAGGTGATGACGAAGGCCTCGCCGCCGCCGGCCTCGGGATGCACGGCAAAGTCCGCGATGCCGTCGCCCTCCATGGCCGCCGTCAGGGCCGCCAATTCGTCCTTGCCGGCGGGCTGGATGAAGCCCAGGCCGCTCATGCCCGGATAGTTGGTCTTGATGTCCAGCGCCGTGACATAGGTCTTCCACTCGGCATGGCTGACGTGGTCCTGCCCCGTCCAGAAGGCCTGGGCGCCGACCAAAGCGTTGTTGTAGGATTCCAGGCGGCGGCGCAGCGCCTTCTCGCTCTCGTGGGTCAGCGCCTCGAAGGCGTCCTGGCGCGCCTTGTACTCGCTGATCGACGCGATCTTCCAGGCGTAGAAGCTTAAGCCCAGCGGGATGAGCAGCAGGAACAGGGCCAGGGCCGACAGCCGCCCGACACCCTTCGCGTCGCCGCCGAAACCGATGGGGTGCGGATTGCCGGGCGCCACCAGGGCCAGCGGCAGGAAGACGATGACGCCGAAGACGTCGCCACCCCACCACGACAGCCAGTTGTTCAGCATGTCGGCCGGGCTGACCATCCCGGCGGCGCGCAGGGACAGGACGCCGACGCTGGCCGCCGTGACGCACGCCACGGGACCGGCGACGACGAACAGCCGGAAGATGCTGATGACCGAATTGAGCTTCAGCGGCCGGCCGACGAACCGGCCCGCCAGGACACAGGCCAGCAGGACCTGAATGGTCGAACCGCCGGCGATGGCCGCGGCGACCATGAGTTTCGGCCAGGCGATGGCGGCCGACGGTTCGAGCACGCCGGCGACGTGGGCGTTGAGCAGGAACGAGCCCAGAAAGACGCCCGGCCACAGGCGGCGGCCGTGCACCAGGCAGATGCCCAGGGCCAGCCCCGAAGGCGGCCAGATAATGGTGGCGAACCCTGGCGGCACCGACAGCATCAGACCCAGCTTGCCCGTGATGATATACAGGATCATCAGCGCCAGGACCTTGACGGCATAGGGCGGGCCCTGCCGGGAGATATCGGGTTTGGCCTGGGGGTTAAGCGTCGGCATGCCGGGCGACCGCGGACGCGCGCTAATAGATGCGGCTGGGGATCAGCCGCCTGATGCTGTTCAGCACGGCGTCCGTGTTGAAGGGCTTGATGATGAAATTGTCGGCGCCGACCTCGACGGCTTCGATGACGTCTGTATTCTTGTCGCGGGCCGACAGAACGATGACCGGGATGTCGCGGTAATCGTACTGGTCGCGCTTGGCCTTGAGAAAGCCGATGCCGTCGAGCTCGGGCATGGCCAGGTCGAGCAGGATGAGATCGGGCGTGAAGGTTTTCAGGCGCTCCAGCCCCAGGCGGCCATTGGCGGCGGTCTCGACGTCATAGCCGCTGGACGAGAGCACGATTTCCAGCAGGTCGCGGATGTCGGCGTCGTCCTCGACGACCAGGATGCGCTGCGATGCGGTTTGCAAGGTCATGGCCCGTGCCTGTCCCGTGGAGGGGTTCTTATAAATCGATAGTCCGGGAGTGTTGATATCCCGTTTCCATGCCGGCGATCCGCCATGGAGCGTCCTCTGCATGGGGGACCTGCATCAGGGTAAACCAGTATGCGGTCAGGCTTTCGATCATGGCCGCGTAGGCCTCCATGGAATCGGGCTTGGTCAGGTAGCCGCTGGCATGGGCGTCATAGGCCGCCACGATATCCTGCACGGCCTGCGAGCTTGACAGAACAATACACGGAATGCGGCGGAAGCGGTGATCACGCTTCAGTGCGCGGATGAGCTCGACGCCGCTGATGCCGGGCAGGTTCAGGTCGGTGACGATCAGGTCGGGCAAGAATTCCGTACCCGTGCCGCCGTCCTGGTTAAGGCTGGCCTGCTGGAGGAGAATGAGCGCCGCTTCGGCCGTGTGCGCGATCGCCAGGACGGCGTCGGGGCGGGTCCGCTCGAAGGTGCGGCGAAACAGCGTGGCGTCGCCTTCGCTATCCTCGACCAGCATGACGCGTGGCGCGCGCCCTCTTTCAACCAGCTTACTCATGGGTATGCAACTTTCGGTACGGATGCACCGGAACGCCGGTGACTGGATACGCCGCGCCCGCAATGTGCGCGTGTAATCAGTATTGGCCGGAATCGGTAAATGTCGATGAATCAATTGTCACGGTTGTGACACAATCTGGCGTGGCGCGACTCCGGCCCCGCAGGTGTCTTATCGGTATCGTCCGACTATGGACAGTGCGGACAGTTGCACCCCGCAATGGCGACCGTTAGCTTGAAAAGTGTATAAAATTCAGTCCATTGCCGCTGCCCATTGAGTCGCTTAAAAGTAGGCCCGGCATTTGGGCGTACGGCGCCGCCAAAAGTAAAAGAACAGTCGCGGGCCTGCCCGCGACATACGCTCTGGGCGTCGGACTCCGGGACGGAAATTGAAAAAGGGGCATGGAATGCGCGGTCAGACAATTCTTGGTGCAGTCATCCTCATATCGGGTCTTGCCGCCGGCATGGCGCCCGCGGGCGCTTCGCGCGCCAAGGCCCCGGCGGGCACCGTCCAAGTCGAGCGCCTCAAGGTGCACAGCCGCGCGCTGGAGGGTAATCTCGAAGGCGAAAAGCCTGACCGCGATGTCATCGTCTATCTGCCCGCCGACTATGCCACCAGCGGCAACCGCCGCTATCCCGTCGTCTATGCCCTGCACGGCTACGGCCTGACCGCCGACGGTTTCGCGGGCCTCCTGCAAAGCCCGCGAACCATCGATGCGGCCTATGCCGGGCCGATGCCAGGCATGATCGTCGTCCTGCCGGATACGCAAACCCTGCACAACGGCTCCATGTACTCCAGCTCGGTTACCATCGGCGACTGGGAGGGCTTCATCACGCGCGATTTGGTGGCCTATATCGACGGCCATTACCGGACGATCGCGGATCGCGGGAGCCGTGGCCGGGCCGGCCATTCGATGGGTGGGTACGGCGCTGCCCGCCTGGGCATGAAGTATCCGGATGTCTTCAGCGCGCTCTACATCATGAGCCCATGCTGTCTGTCGGCGCGGGGCGCGCCGCCGGCGCCAGCAGCGGCCGCTGTCGAAACCGTCAGGACACCCGAAGAGGCCGCGAAGCTGGACTTCCTGCCTCGCGCCACGTTCGCCGTCGCCGCGGCCTGGTCACCCAATCCGAACAAACCGCCCCTTTTCGTCGACCTGCCGACCGTGAACGGAGTCCCCGACGCATCCGTTCTGGCGCGCTGGGCCGCGAACGCGCCGCTGGCGATGGTCGACCAGAACATCTTCAATCTGCGCAGATACACCGCCATCGCCATTGACGTCGGCGATCAGGACGGCCTCCGCGTGGACGCGGCGGAGTTGCACACGCGCATGCGTGAGTCCGGGGTGCCCAACAGTTTCGAAATCTACACCGGCGACCATGGCAACCGCGTCGCGGAACGGTTCCAGAAAAACGTCCTGCCCTTCTTTGCCGGCGCCCTGACGTTCGACGGCGCACCTGCCAAGCCATAATCCAGAGCCATCTCGCCATCGTTCGCCCGGCCCTGAACCCAGCCGCGCGGCGGAGGACGAGACGCACCGCCACGGCCCCAACAGGTCGTGGCGGTGCACAACCGCATGGCTGCATGCTCCAAAATCAGAACCGCATGTTTCGGACCGGCACGCGGTCACTCAGAGTCGACCGCGGAAAACACCAACAAATGTTAGCGCTCACAAATATGTGATGTCAGGCCAACTCAAGGAGCATTTGGCAAGGCCAATCATCAGACGAAAGCTAACGTCGAATACCTAAAGCGCCAAAACCAATTAATATCATTATATTTCGGCCGCTTAATGCCATATCAAGTGATGTGAGGACCTCCTTCCCTCAGCCATCAGGCCGGTCATGTGGAGAATACGCAACACTAAAAGTGCATTGGTCAGGCCAGATTGACCTGATGTAATCGCTGTAATAAGCAGACAATTGTGACCCCTCCAAAGCCGGGAGATGTCGCATTCACAAAACACAATGAGGTCAACCAAACCTCAGCCAGAGGGAGTCATTTACATGTCCAGATCGAAGACCCGCGCCTGTTCCGTCAAGGCGGCATTGATGGGCGCAACCATCCTGACGAGCCTGCCGTTCGCGGCGGCGTACGCCCAGGACACCGGTGGCGCGCCAGCCGCCGATACCGATGTCGTCGTCGTCACCGGCTATCGTGCGTCGCTCAGAAACGCCACGACGGCCAAGAAGACGGCGACAAACTTCACCGAAACCATCTTCTCCGAAGACCTCGGCAAATTCCCCGACCTCAACATGGCCGAGTCGATGCAGCGTGTGCCGGGCATGGTCGTCCAGCGCGACAGCCTGACCGGCGAAGGCACGCAGATCTCGGTCCGCGCCCTGCCCCCCAGCTTCACCCAGGTGACGATGAACGGCAACCGCGTCATGGTGGCGTCCGACTTCGGCTTTACCGGATCCGCACCGAACCGCAGCGTCGACCTCGACATGTTCCCGACCGGCCTGTTCAACCGCGTCGACGTCGCCAAGACACCATCGGCCGAAACGCTTGAAGGCGGCATCGCCGGCACTGTAAACGTCCAGAACGCCCGGCCCTTCGACCGCAAGGGCACCCACGTGGTCCTGGCCGCCCAGGGCAATTACAACAGCAACGTCAAGGAATGGGCGCCGCGCGTCACGGCCGTCGCGTCCAAGACCTGGGACAAGTTCGGCGTCCTGGCCGGCTACACCCAGACCAACCGCAAGATCTACACCGCCGGTTTCGAAACCGTCGGCTGGGGTGACCCGAACCTCAGCAACTTCTGCACCAGCTGCGACCCGGGCGCCCAGTTTCCGGGCAATGGCGTGGTCGTCAACAAGGCCGGCTCGAACCAGTTCCGTTTCGGCAACACCATCTACAGCTATACGGGCAACGGCCTGACGCCGGGCAATCTCGACATGGCGGGCCTGTCGGCGCTCAACCCCGGCCTGACCCAGGACCAGATCAAGGGCGCCATCCTGCCGCGCCTCGGCCGCAACTCGCTGCTGGACGGCGAAACGACCAACAAGGTCGGCCTGGTCGCGCTGGAATACCGTCCGACCGAAGACCTGCGCTTCACGCTGGACATCCTGGCCGGCGACGCCGAACGCGAAGCGCTCAAGACCAACATGATGTGGGCCGTGCGCGGGACCGGTCCGGGCGACGATTATAACGGCGGCATGATCCCCATTGGCATGAAGGTCGACGCCAACAACGTCGTCACCTCGGGCACCTTCGCCAATTCCAGCTTCTTCCTGGAAAACAACTTCTATCTCGACAACACCTCGTACACGAGCGCGAACTTCGGCTTCGTCTGGTCGCCCGCCGACTCTTGGACCATCGACGGCCAGCTGGGCGCCATGTCTTCGGACTATGAACGCCGCGTCCTGTTCCTCAAATACCGTTCGCCCTTCCAGGTCGAGACGAACACCACCTACACCAACGATTCCGGCAACGACATCCCGACCATCAAGTCGAACCTGGACCTGAACAGCCCGACCCTCGGCTGGCGGGTGTTCACGGGCGGCCAGATGATCCTCCAGCGCGACATGCGCCACGTCGATACCTCGGCGGCGCGCCTGAACTTCACCAAGACCCATGGCGACTGGACCTTCAAGGGCGGCTGGGCCATCGACAAGTTCCTGCGCGAAATGGACATCCGCGACAATTCCG
This sequence comes from Asticcacaulis solisilvae, assembly GCF_017875235.1. Classification (GTDB taxonomy): domain Bacteria; phylum Pseudomonadota; class Alphaproteobacteria; order Caulobacterales; family Caulobacteraceae; genus Asticcacaulis; species Asticcacaulis solisilvae_A. The sequence goes on from NZ_JAGGMI010000008.1 coordinate 184,936, forward strand.
CGGCGCTGCAGGCGGCCTATGCGGCGGCCATCCCCGACGCCAACCTGAGCCAGTACCTGGTGCCCATGACGCAGTCCGTCTATGACGGCAGCGGCGTGACCGGCGCGGGCTTCGACAAGTGGGTCACGCCCGATTTCGACAAGGTGGCGGCGGCGATCAATTTCGAGGCGCTGGTGACCGCGCCCGGCAATGTGACGACCAGCAACACCACCAACGGCGCGGGCTCGACCAATATCGAGGAAGAGATCAGCTCGGCCTACGCCATGGCGGCCTATAACGGCAACCTGTTCTCCTTCCCGGTCCGCGCCAACTACGGCTACCGCTTCCAGACGACGGAACAGACCATCACCTCGCCATCGGTCATCAACAACCAGGTCGTCTACATAACGACCGAGCGCAAGTACAAGGACGTCCTGCCAGCCTTCAACCTGGCGGTCAGCGCGACCGAAAAACTGAACCTGCGCTTCGCGGCTTCGAAGACCATGACACGCGCCAACCCGGCCGACATGTCCTCGCAGCTGGGCTTCAGCGACCCGTCGGCCCAAAGCGCCAGCCAGGGCAATCCGGGCCTGAAACCCTTCTATTCGAACAATCTCGACTTCGGCGGCGAGTACTATACCGGCAGAACCGGCTATGTTGGCCTGACCTGGTTCCGCAAGGAGATCGAGAACTACACGGCGCGCGTCAACGTCGTCGTGCCGTTCGGCACGCTCGGTATCGGCTATGCCAACCTCAACGCCACACAGCAGACGTCGATGGCGGTCAACCTCGGCACGACGTCCGCCGCGCTGCTGGCCAATCCGTCGCTGGCCGACGCCGCGCCGATCAACCTGTCGACGCCGCAGAACTCGGCGCTCAAGCTGATCCTCAAGGGCCAGGAATTCATCTGGGTCCAGCCGCTCGACAACCTGCTGGATGGCCTGGGCTACACCTTCAACTACACCAAGTTCGAGTTCGACCAGGTGACCCTGGCGACCGGCGTGCCGGACTATACCTATAACTTCACCGGCTATTTCGAACGCGACGCCTACTCGGTGCGCCTCAGCTACGCCAAGGTCGGCAAGACGACCATCGGCCTGCTGCCCTCACCCAACAGCGTGCCCTACGACTGGTACGGCGACGAGCGTCACCAGCTCGACCTGTCGGCGTCCTACAAGTTCAAGGCGTTCGGCTTCGATCAAAGCATAACCCTCGACGCCACCAACCTCGATAACCAGGGCTTCAAGGGCTATCTCGGCTTCGAGAACGTCCCCTACAGCTATCAGCGTCCGGGAACGACCATCCTGCTCGGCTGGCGCGCCCAGTACTAGAGCGATATGGCGAAAAGTGCCAAGATGCGTTTTTTGGGGTTTTCGCCTTAAATATCGCGACAAAACAAAAGCTTAGATCGGCATGATGTTTCCACTTAAAATCATACCGATCTAAGGACCAATGTATTAAGACAGGACCTCCCGGCCGCCCGGCCGGGAGTTCTTTTATATTTCCCGCCCCTGCGATCAACAGGGGCTGCCGGACACGCCTCACAGGACGAAGTCACCCTCGTCCGGTGCAGCCAGGGGGTGCAGGAGCAGGATTTCCGCGTCCCCGTTCAGGTCGCCGTTGACATTGAGCGAGATGATGATGTCGCCGCCCACCACCGTATAGCGGACCTGGCCCGCCCCCGTGAACGCGCCGCTGCCCACGAAGGTAAAGGCCTGATCGCCCGCGACGCCCGCATTGGCGTCGATCAGCCGGAAATCGAAGACGTCCTGGCCGTCGAAATCCGTCACAACGTCGCGGGTCGCGCCAAATCCCAGGTCGGCCAGGCTTTCGAACACGAAACTGTCGCCAGAACGCTTGCCGGCATCGCCGGTCAGGATATCCACTCCCACCCCGCCGATGAGGGTATCGGCGCCTTCCCCGCCCTGCAGCAGGTCATCGCCCTGCCCGCCGCGCAGCGCGTCGTTGCCGGACAACCCAGCCAGCGTATCGTTGCCGCCCGCACCGTCCAGCACGTTGGCCGTGCCATTGCCGGTCAGGCTGTTGGCACCGTTCGATCCGGTGGCCCCGATCGCGCTCTTGCCGCCCAGAATAACGGCCTCGACATTGTCAGGCAGGGTAAAGGTGATCGACGTAATGACGGTATCAGTGCCGCCGGTCAGCGCCTCGATGACCGTATCGCCGGCTTCGACATAAAAAGTGTCATTGCCGGCGCCACCGATCATGATGTCCGCCCCTGAGCCGCCCTGCATGCTGTCATTGCCGCCGCCGCCGTCCAGCGTGTCGCTGCCCGCCCCGCCCAGGAGGCTGTCATCCCCGCCCAGACCGGACAGAAGGTTGGCGCCATCGCCACCGGTGAGGACATTGTTGAGATCGTTGCCTGTCCCGCCAATCGCGTCCTTACTCTCGATGATCAGGTTTTCGACAAAGGCGGCCAGGCTATAGGCCCGCCACGCATAAACGGTATCGACGCCGTCACCCGCCATCTCGATGACCAGGTCGCCGGCGTCATCGACGACATAGAGGTCATTGCCGGCCTGTCCCGCCAGTGTATCGGCGCCCGTGCCGCCATCCAGCAGGTCGTTGCCCGCGCCCCCGCTCAGCAGGTCGTTGCCGCCGTCGCCGAAGACATCGTCATTGCCCGCGCCGCCGTCGACCGTGTCGTTGTCGAGCCCGCCGGACAGGGCGTCATTGCCGCCGTCGCCATTGATGCGGTCGCTCCCGGCCTCGCCACGGAGAATGTCCCCGCCGTCCTGGCCGGTCAGGAAGTCGTTGCCAGCCCCGCCCTGCAGGATGTCGGTCAGCACCCCGCCGATCAGGGTGTCATTGGCCGCGCCACCCAGCTGCCTGCTGATGCCGGGTGGCGCGGCGCCCTCAGCCGCCAACACAGCGAGGGCTGTCTCGGTGCCCTGTAAAACGCGGGCGGGAACAGTGAGATGGGTCTCGTCCATCGTCTCGATGGCCGGACGGGTCGGCACGTAGAGAATGTGGCCGTCGGGTGTGGCGACGCTGGCCTGGGCGGCGCGCAGGGCGTCGGCATTGCCGCGCGTGAAAGCCAGGCCGCTGATGACGATCCGTTCGAGCGCGATGTCGCCGTCAAAGCGCGCGAACAGCTCCCTCAGGCCATCGGCGTAACGCGCCGGATCGACGCGCGATGCACTGTCGGCCTCGCCCTGGTTCCACAGCAGCAGCGCCGACTGGCCGTGAGTGGCCTCCTTCACCTGGTCGATCGTGTCCTGGTAAAGCGTGCCCGCGCCGGTCGCCAGCCAGTAGTCGACATTGGTCGCCGGCAGAAGCTTAGTGCCGCCGACCGCGCCCGTGACATAGGCGATGGGCAGGCCGGGGTCGGCCAGGCGCAGGGTTTCAGCGAAGGCCAGCGCGCCGGCGCCGTTGGCGTCGATCCACTTGCCGGGCTTGCCGTCCCGGGCCGGCGACCATTGATAGATGCCGGGTTGGGCGGCGTGGGACTGGCCCGGATAGGTGAACCAGCCTTCCATGTTGGACTGGCCGGCGGCGACGATGACTTCGCCGACCGCCAGGGGCCGGGTCGTGGTGACGCCGCCGCTGACGGTTTCCAGCACATAGCCGTCGCCCTGCGGAACGCCCATGATGACGCCGCCGCTGGTCCAGCCGGCGACGACCGCTCCGTCCTTCGTGACCCGCGCCATCTCGGCCGCGACGTAAAAGGACCCTGACGTGCCGTCGCGTTGGATGAATATCCGCTCACCGGCGGCTTGGGTGTCGCGCCAGGGCGCGGGGTCGGCCGCCGACGGGGAGACCGCGACCGAGACGATGGCTTCGGCGACGCCGCCGTGACCATCGTCCAGCCGCATGCGAAAGGCGTCGCCGCCGCTATATCCCACCGCGGGCGCATAGATGTAGGCGCCGTCTTCGCCCAAGGACAGCGTACCGTGCGATGGGCCGCTGACCAGGCTGAAACGGACACCGTCCCCGTCAGCGTCCGACGCGGGCAGGACGCCGGACACGATGCCGTTGGTGGCCGTGGCGATCGAAAGGCTGCCGGCGATCGGCGCGTGGTTGGCCGGCGCCGAGGCGGTCGTGAACAGGTAGTCGCCAGCGATGAGCAGCGCCGTGCCGCTATAGGCGACGTTCAGTTGGGCGACAAAGGCGCCGTCGCGAACCTCGTAGATATGGTCCTTGCCGCTCTGGCGGAGGAAGGTCAGGGTCGCGCCCGCCCCGAAACCCGACAGATGAATGACGTCGCCCCCGGGACGGCCGCCATCGCCCGCGCCTTCGAAATCGGTGATGCTTTCGCGGCCGGACAGGTCAGTCTTCGCGATGACGAATATATCGGCGCCCGTGCCGCCGGTGAAGGTGTCGACGCCGCCGCCGCCGGCCAGGACGTCATTGCCTTCGTTGCCGTTGAGCTTATCGTTGCCGTCACCGCCGGTCACCGTGTCGTCCCCGGCCCGCCCCTGGATCTGCTGGGCGCCGGCCGGTCCCGAGCCGTCGAGCAGGTCGTTGCCGCTGCCGCCGTTACGGTAGGTCATGACGACAGGCGCCGTGACGGTGACGGCGACCGTGCCCGTGGCGCTCAGCGTGCCGTCGCTCAAGGTATAGGTAAAGCTGTCGGCGCCGGCATAGCCCGTCGCGGCCGTGTAGGTGATGGTGTCGTCGGCGAAATTCGTCGGCGTGCCATTGGTGCTGAAGGTCAGCGTGCCGTGCGCCGCCGTGCCCACACCGGTAATGCGCAAAATCCCGCCGTCGACATCGCCGTCATTGGCCAGCAGCGCCGCCGCGCTGAGCGTGATCGTGCGCGGGCCTGCGGCGGAGACGGTGGCGGTATCGCCCCCGGCGACGGGCGCATCATTGACGGCGGCGAGGTCGAGAGTGCGGCTGGTGACGACGCTGCCGCCCTTGCCGTCGACGACGCTGTAGCTCAGCGTCACCGGACCGGCGTAATCCTTTTGCGGCGTAAGGGTCCAGGCGCCGCCGCCAAGGCTGACCACCACGCCGCGATCGGCGCTGAGCCCGCTTATGGACAGGCTGTCGCCGTCGGCATCGGTGAAGCCTTCGAGCAGTTTCAGAGCCGTCACGGCATAGGCGGTGTCTTCGGTTCCGCCCGCCAGCGGCGTGCGCGTGCCGGTCAGCGCGGGTGCGCGGTTCGCCGGCGTCGCGCCCGTGAACATATAGTCGCCCGCGACCAGCCGGATGGAAGGGTCGTGCTTGATCGCGATCTCGCGCGAAAGCGCACCGTCACTGATCCGGTAGACGAAGTCGTCGCCGCTCTGGCGGACGAAGGCAAAGGTGGCCGCGGTGCTGAAACCGGTGAACCGGAGGACGTCGCCGCTGCCGCCGCCGTCTCCGGCGCCGTCGAAATCGAGGATGGCGACCTTGCCGGTGCCGAGATCGGCGCGCGCGATGACAAAGGTGTCCGCGCCCGCGCCGCCCCTTAAGGTATCGGCGCCCGCGCCGCCTGACAGGACATCATTGCCCTCGTCGCCATAAAGCCGGTCGGCGAAGACGCCACCGGTGAGCGTATCGTCGCCGGCTCGCCCCTGTATCTGCAGGGGACCGGTCGAGCCTGAACCGTCGAGCAGGTCGTCGCCGTTGCCCCCGTTCCAATAGGTAGTCGCCATGGCGATAACTCCGTTTTGACCGCTATTGCGGTGCAACCAAACACCCCGGGCCGTGGCGCAACCCTGGACAAATTATAAGACAAATATTCAATCTATAGTTGCATAAATCCTGAAACGCGTTCGTGTGCCAGGATCGATGAATCAGGCAAGACTCGCCAAAAAGGCGAAGTAAAAGACCAGGGATGAGTATCCGCAATGCGTGACAAGCGCATTACAGTATCGATGCCGGCCTATTCAATAGATGGGATGTCCGAGCGGTTCTGTGCTTTTCTGGACCGCGGCGCACAATCGTTAACGCCGCGTTAGCAATGCTGCGCCGCTCTCCGCCTTATGTCAATGCAGATTTCGCGTATGCGAAATAAATTATTTCGGATGCAACCTTTATTGGATGCGGTGACGGAATGCCTCGGACGCACTTTCGCGCCGTGAAGTATAGATGTCGCCTTCATTGCATTTTTGTGCACTATCACACACATCCAAAGTTGTGATATCTTCTAATATATTGATGATGTGGCTTTTTTCGCCTTCCATGACGCGGTACTCAAAGCACAGGGCCGGTATTCGCCATGGCGGAACGCGGCGCGCGGCGGCATGCCGACGCCGCCTCCGCGATCCCCGCCGACAGTCCGTTCAATGACGATATCGCCGCCACGAAAGCCTGCCCCGTTCACGGGGATCAGAATCCGATCCTGATCCCCGTGTCGGGCTTGACGCGGCTTTCGGCGCGCAGGGCCTCGAGCGCCGCCTGAGCGTCCCCGACCGGCGCATGGCGCAACTGGCGCGCCACGACCGCGAAGTCGCCCGGCGTCAGGTTGCGCAGCTGCGTCAGTCCCGCCGGAGCCTCCATGCCGAAGAAGCGCTCAAAGGCGCGCTTCAGGCGCTCAGGCCCCAGCGGCCCCAGGTCCAGCTTGAACACGAACCGGCGCACCGTCGCCGGATCGAGCCGGTCGGCGTGGTTGGTCGCCGCCACCACCGGCAGGGGGTGACGGTCGAGCCAGGTCAGCATCTCGTTGACCTGGCCGACTTCCCACGAGGCGCGGGCGCGCGTGCGGTCGAACAGAAGCGAATCCGCTTCATCGAACAGAAGCACGCCCTCCTCGCGCCGCGCCTCCTCGAAGGTGCGGGCGATGCGCTGCTCGGTCTCGCCAACCCACTTCGACAGAAGGTCCGACGCCCGGCGCACCAGCAGCGGCCGGTCGAGCACGCGCGCCAGATGGTGCGCCAGCGCCGTCTTGCCGGTGCCGGGCGGGCCGGTCAGGAGCAGCGAGACGTCGAGAGCCCCCAGGTCGCGGATGTTGTCGAACAGCGCGTCGATCGGCCGGTCGGCTTCGTAGAGGCCGAAATCGACCTCGCCGAAGCCTTGCGGCAGGACGTCGCCGCCGCGCAGGGACCGCACCAGCGAAGCCGCCGCCTGCGCGCCGCAGTCGGTTTCCCCGGCCAGCCGCGCCGCGCGCACGGCGACGCGCAGCACGCTCGCGGTTTCCGGCGCCGTGTCGATCAGCTTGCCGATCGCGTCCGATGGTTGCGCCTCCTCGTCCGCCGCGATCCGTTCCAGCATGCGATGCGCGGCCCGGCGCGGCGGCAGGTCGAGCTTCAGGATGAAGCTCATCCGGCGCAGGATGGCGTCGTCGATATTGCCGACGGCGTTGGTGACCCAGATGACCGGCGCCGGGTTGGTTTCCAGCAGGCGGTTGACGAAGACCTTGGAGCCTTCGCGCCGCGAGAACCAGTCGCCGCCGGACCGATGCGCCCCGCCGATCAGGTCTTCCATCTCGTCGAACAGAAGGACCGCGCCCGCCCGGTCGCCAAGCACGCGTTGCGCCAGCTGCAGCGCCGTGACGCGGTCGTCGCGCGTCGGCTCTTCGCCGTCGTCGTCAATCTCGCCGATCCCATGCAGCGGGCAGCCCGCCGCTTCAGCCAGGACGCGCGCCAGTTCGGTCTTGCCGCTGCCGGGCGGACCAAAGATCAGGATGTTGACGCCGTGGGCGCGGTTGCGCGCCGCCCCCGCCAGCAGCCGTACGAGAAAGCCTGCGTCCGCGACGTGCTCGAAGTCCGCCAGGCTGAGCGCCGTCGACTGGCGCTGGCCCGCCAGGGCTTCGGCCAGGGTGTCAGGCGCCGGATCGCGGTCGAGGATACGCGACAGCGTCCAGGCGATATCGATCGGCGCGTCGTGGCGCGCCCGGATCCCGAAGGAGATCAGGTTCAGCTTCAGCACTTCGCTGCGCCGCACGCGGGCGCCGGCCTCAAGCGGATCGGCCCCGGCCAGTTCGCCCAGCAGCGCGGGGAAGTCGCGCACGGCTTCGACCGTGCCGCCCAAAAGGTCGGCCAGGCGCGGCAGGCGGTCGCACGCGATCATCAGGGTCAGCAACCGCGCTTCGAACGGATCGAGGTGCAGCAGCCGGCCCAGCTCATCGCTGAGGTCGAGCACGCGCGGACGCGGCTCGGCCGGCGACGGCGCGCTTTCGAGCGCGGCCAGGAAGGACGCCATGTCGGGTTCCTTCCTGCCCTTTTTCAGTTCGCTCCACGGCTTGCCCAGCAGCCACAGGACATGGGTCTCGGCCCAGGTCCTGAACCGTTGCGCAGGCGGAGAATTCGGCGCGATGTCGCGCGCGATCCGGAGCACCAGGCTCCGGACGATGTGATGTTCGTCCATTGTCTTATTCTTCGTCTTTTCGGGACATGTGCGCACGCGACGGCGCGCATCCCGCGATGGTTCATTTCTTGATTTCAGGAACCAGATTCGGCGGCGGCATCCCTGCCCCGCCAGGCGCTTGGGCGCCTAGACGAACGGCAGGATCGCAGCGGGCATCTGGCCCCAACAGCTATTCGATCCCAACAATCCATACTCTCCATTGCCGGCAATTCGCGGCATGGCGGACGCTATAGTTAATTCTGCAACGACAGGCAATAGTGCTGTCCACATGCCACTCAAGCGTGGCACAGATGTCACATCCGTCATCACTAGGCTATATCGCTTCATCACAAATAATATCGTCAGACCTGGCCTCCAGGAAGAGGCCCCGCTCACCACCTTCGGCGGTCCCCCCTCCCCATAAATGGGCAGCGCGAAGTTGGAGCGCTATTGAACCGCTGCGTAATCAGGAACAGTCTCTAATACGCCCTCCCCATTGGGGAGGGGGGGACCATTGGCGGAGCCAATGGTGGGCGGGGCCACTTTCTGGCAGAGCGCGCATAAAGTCCTAATAAATATACCTTTTTGCAATACGCGGACAGGGTCCGGGCAATCGCTTTCTTACGCGGGCATGCATAGCTTGGAGAGAATGGAAAACCATAATCGTCCTTGCGTATCATGACCAGCAAAGCGCCCTCCTCATCCGGCTGGATGCCGGCACCGGCAAAGGCACTGCCGAAACTGAAAGACATTTTCGTCGCGCCCTGCGACTGCGCCGACATCGATGGCCCGCACTATCCGACCCCGGCCGAACGCCTGGCCGACCTGATCGTTCATATCATAGGCCTGCTGTTCGCGGTCGTCGCCGGCGGCGCCGCCGTAGCGCTGGCCGTCAATCACGGCGTCATGTCGTTGAGCGCCGCCATCGCCGTCTATGCGCTGGGGCTCGTGGCTATGCTGGCCTTTTCGACGGCCTACAACTTCGCCCATCCGCGCTGGCAGCCATTCCTGTTCCGCCTCGACCACGCCGGCATCTTCCTGATGATCGCCGCCAGCTATACGCCCTTCACCACGCAGCTGCTGGAAGGCGCGTGGGCGTGGGGCATGACCACCGCCGTCTGGACCATGGCCGTTATCGGTGTCCTCATCAAGCTGTGCCTGCCGCGCCTGGGCGAGACGGTGTCGACGGTCTTTTACCTCGCCATGGGCTGGCTGGTTGTCGTCGCCATCAAGCCGCTGGTCGAACAGGTGCCGCTGGTGCCGCTGCTCCTGCTGGCGGCGGGTGGGATTGTTTACACAGTCGGCGCCATCCTCTTCGTCTTCAACCGCTGCCGGTTCCGTCGCGCCATCTGGCACGGCCACGTGCTGGCCGGCGCGGTGACGCATTACGTCGCCATCGTAGTGGGCGTCGGGCTGATGGCGTAACCGCTACTTCAACGGCGTCTTCGCGACAGCCGCCGTCACGTCCAGCCTGGCTTTCCAGGGCTCGGGCTTCGCAACCGCCTTCCCCTCGGCCGTGATATCCATCACCACATCGGCCGCGCCATAGACCGGCCACGCCGGCAAGGGCTTGCCGTCGGCGCCCGGCCCGTTCGGATCGCCGAACTTCGCGAAGTTCAGCCAGTAGGCATGGGTAATCTTCGCCACGGCCTGGTCCTCCGCCGTCGCTTCCGCGCCGTAACGCGCCGACACCGTATCCATGACAAACGGAATCTCCGTGGCGTGCGGCGCGCCATACGGCGATCCCGCGCGGCGCGGTGTCGCCGTCCACGAAAAGCGATAATGGTAGGCGCGCAAGCCCTGCCCGGCCCATACCGCCGCCACGAAGCGCGCCGGCTCGATCTGGCCGCGATCCATGCCGACCTCGGCGTTCAGGCGCCTGAGGTCCTTTGCGCCGTCCGGATCGTAGGCGGCGCGCGCCTCGGCCGCGCGGTCGCCAAACTGCGCGAACAGCTCGTCCTTCGAAGCCGCCCCCGCATCGCCGCTGTCGGCGCTGTTGGCCCCGACCATCAGCGGTACCTTCGCCTGACGCCCGCCCAGATAGGTTATACCCGGCTCTTCCAGCATCAGCCGCCCATCGATCATCGGCCCGCCGGCATCGTCCGACCGGTTGGCCAGGTTCAGCCCGTCGGTCACCTTCCCGGCCGGCAAGGCGCGCAGGGCCGCGAGCGCTTCAGGCCCCGTACCGGTAACGCCCATGCGCGTGGCAAAGCGCACGCCCAGGGTCTCCGACGACGGCACGTCCGGGCGGTCCTTGCTAAGAAGCCGTGGCCCCTTGGCCGCGCCCCGGCCGCCGCCTGACTGGACGATGGCGCGGTGAAACAGACCTTCCGCCTCCGGCGACCGCAGCAGGAAGTGCACCGATGACCCGCCGGCCGACTCGCCGAAGATGGTCACCTGTTTGGGGTCACCGCCGAAGGCCGCGATATTGTCGCGCACCCATTTCAACGCCGCGACCTGGTCCATGTAGCCGTAATTGCCGAGCAGGCCCTTGTCGGCGTCGGCCGTCGTCAGGGCCGGATGGCCGAAGAAGCCGAACCGTCCGAGGCGGTAGTTGAAGCTGACATAGATGACGCCGCCCTTGGCGAAGGCCGAACCGTCGTAAATGTTCGGCGAACCGCCGCCGTTGACATAGCCGCCGCCATAGATCCACACCATGACCGGCAGCGGTTTGCCGTCTGTGCCTGCCGGACGCCAGACATTGACATAGAGGCAGTCTTCGGACGGCGTGGTCGTCAGCGGCGCGTCGTCGCGCGGAAACGGCTCCTGCATGCAGTCGGCGCCAAAGGCGGTGGCGGGCCGCACGCCCGTCCAGCGCGTGGCTGGTTGCGGCGCGCGCCAGCGCAAATCCCCGACCGGCGGAGCGGCGAACGGAATGCCCTTGAACGCCTCGACGCCGCCTGAGACTGCGCCCTCGACCTTGCCGGCGGCCGTCGTCACGACTGGTCCCGCCTGCGCCAGACCCGGCAGCAACACCGCGGCCATGGCAACGACTAATCCCTTCATCGCATCCTCCCTTGTCGTTGCGCGGTCATGACACGCCGCGCTTTGTAATCGATTACGAAGGGCTAGCAGATAATGTGGACGCGGGAAAGCGTCACGCGTGCCGCGCACTTTCCTTCCGGCCGCAATATGCCTATCACGAAGCTTTTGCAGGCCCCAAGCGATGACCGAAGCCACACTTGCCTACCAGACACGCGTCGCCGACTGGATGCAGGCCTGTTTCGGCCCCGAGATTTCGGCGGATATCCCGGAACGCTGCCTGCGCTTTCTCGAAGAAGCCGGCGAGCTCTGCCAGGCACTGGGCATGACCGAGGAAACGGCCCATGCCCTGGTCGCCTATACCTGGGGACGGCCCGCGGGCGAACCCGACCAGGAGGTGGGCGGCGTCGTGGTCACCCTCGCCGCCCTGTGCGAAGCGGCCGGGCTCGACATGATGGGTGATGGCGAAAAGGAACTGGCGCGCATCGACAATCCCGAGGTCATCCGCCGCATTCGCGAAAAACACGCCGCCAAGCCGCTAAAAAGCAGGAAGTAGCACCGCGCCATCATTCCCCTCTGTAATCGATAAGCCTTACCAGATGCGCACCCTTTGTTCCGGCGGCAGGTAGAGGGCGTCACCCGGCTTGACGCCGAAGGCGGCGTACCAGGCGTCGAGATTGCGCACCACGCCGTTGACGCGGTAGGGCGTCGGCGCGTGATAGCTGTATTTGATCACGTGGCGGATGGCGCTTTCCGGCGCCGCGTAGCGCCACGCCTGCGCCCAGGCCAGGAAGAAGCGCTGGTCGCCGCGAAGGCCATCGCGCGACGTGTCGGCGCAAGGGTGGTCGGCCATGTACATCTGCCAGGCGCGATAGCTCAGCGACACGCCCGACAGGTCGGCGATGGTCTCGCCGATGGTCTGGCGGCCGTTGACGTGGACGCCGGCATAGGGGCTGAAGGCGTCGTACTGGTCGACAAGGGCCTGGGCGCGGTCATGAAACGTCTTCAGCGCCGCGTCCGACCACCAGCCGCGCAGCCGCCCCCGACTGTCGTAGATGATGCCCTGGTCGTCGAAGCCGTGACCCATTTCGTGGCCGATGATCGCGCCAATGGCGCCGAAATTGACCGCCGGATCGGCGGCGGCGTCGAAATAGGGCGGTTGAAGGTAACCGGCCGGCAGTTCGATGGCGTTCATCAGCACGCTGTAGCTGGCGTCGACCGTCTGCGGCGTCTGGTACCACAGCTCCCCGGCCGCGCCGGGTTTCAGCCGCTGGCGCTGGATGTCCCAATCCGACTGGCGCAGGCGGCGCAGGTTGCCGGCCGCATCGTCGCTTTGGATCGCGACGCCGGAATAATCGCGCCACACCTTGGGATAGCCGACCTTCAGGGTCATGGCGGCCAGCTTGGCGCGCGCCTCGGCGCGGGTCGGCTCGTCCATCCATGCGGCCTGGCTCAGCCGCTCGTCGAAGGCCTTGCGCAGATAGGCGACCATCTCCGTGGCGGCGGCGCGCGTTTCCGGCGTCACATGGCGTTCGGCATAGAGCCGCCCGACGAGATGTCCCATCGCGCCATTGACCAGCCGAAGCGCCACCTCGGCGCGCGGCGGCGGCGCCTTGGCGTTCGACAGGGTCTGGCCGTAAAAGGCCCAGTTGCTGTCGCGGAGCGCCTGGGGCAGGACATCGGCCTGGTTCCGCAACCAGTGAAAGGCCAGGTAAGCGCGCCAGTCGTCCAGCGGTGTGGCGGCGAACAGCCGGGCCTGGGTCTGAACCGCCGTATCGGTGCCCAGCACGATATCGGTGACATGGCCGACACCGCGCGCCTGGAGATAGGCCCGCCATGGAAAGCCCGGCGCATAGCGGGTCAGTTCCGCGACGGTCATAGGATGGTAGTTGGCCTTGCGGTCGCGCAGGCGTGCGAAATCCCACTGGTTGGCGGCGATCCTGGCCTCAAGCGCGACGACGCGCGCCGCGCGGGCCTTCGCATCGGCCATGCCCGCCGCAGCCAGCAGGGTCGCGATATGGGCTTCGTAGGCGGCGCGATTGGCGGCCGAAGCAGCGTCGCTCTGTTCATAAGCTTCGCGGTTGGGCAGGCCCAGCATCGGCTGGCTCTGGTTCTGCTGGTCGAGATGGACAAGCCAGCGGCCTTCCGCCGGGAAGACATTGATGGCGAACAGCGTGCTTGAGGACGGATCGGCCATGCGGCGCGCCACGTCCTCGGCGGTCCCTGCCCGCATGATGGCGTCCAGCCCCGCCCGGAACGGTTCAAGCCCGCGCCGGTCGATGGCGGCCGTGTCCCTGAAGGCGGCATAGGCGTCCTGGACCTGCCGGGCCGGGCTGCCGGGCGCACCGCCCTCGCCTGCCGTGACCAGGCCTCTTATGCGCGCATCGACCGTCGCCATCAGCACATTGGTCTGGCCGTAGTCCCAGTAACCTTCAGGGATGGGGGTCCGGTCGATCCAGCCCTGGTTCAGATAGCCAAAGAAGTCGTCGCCCGGCCGGATCGTCCGGCTGATCGTCGACGTGTCGATACCATTTGGCGCGAATTCGCCGGTCAGTGCGCCTTGCGCCGGACAGGTAACCGCTACCGCCTGGGGGGCATGCAACACCGCGATCGCCGCCATAAACAACGCCGCGCCGGACGTCCTGAATGCCATCTTGCCGTCTCCGTGCCATCGAGACGTATTGCATACGATAAGCTTCGTAGACAATCAACGAAATCTTTCGTAGATCCCGCGCGACATCAGTCTCCCGGCTTTCGCAGTCCGAACCACACCAGCACCAGCAGGGCCAGTCCCAGCCACGGCAGCAGGACAAGGTTCATCATCTGCCAGCCCAGGCCCTGAAGCATCGCTCCGGAGGCCAGCGAGCCCACGAATCCAACGGCGAAAATGGTCATGTCGTTCGTCGCCTGGGCGCGGCTCTTCTCGGCGGGCGTGTAGGCGCGGGTCAGCAGCGTGGTCCCGCCGACATAGAGAAAATTCCACCCGACGCCGAGACAGACCAGGGCGAGCGCGAAGGAACCGAAACCCACACCGGACAGGCTGATGACGATATGGCCCGCCAGGATCAGTACGCCGGCCGTCATGACCTTCAGCACGCCGAACCGCGCGATCAGGCTGCCCGTAAAGAAGGACGGCACGAACATGCCCAGGACGTGGAACTGGATGACGCTGGCCGCCGCCCCCAGCGAGTGATGGTGATGCGCCATGGCGATCGGCGTCGCGGTCATGGCCAGCATCATCACGCCCGCCCCGGTCACCGCGCCGAACAGGGCGACGAGATAGACCGGCTGGCTGACCATTTCGAGCCAAGACCTTGCCTTGTCCGCCTCTGTGGGACCGCTCGCGGCGGCCGGTACGCGCAGGAAAAGCAGGATGCCCGCCGCGGCAAGCGAAGTGCACGACAGAAGGAGGAAGGATCCCGTGTAGAGCGGCGCCAGCCACGTACTGCCCGCCCGCGCCAGCATGGGCCCCAGGAAGGCGGCGACGATGCCGCCGGCCAGCACCCACGAAATGGCACGCGGCCGGAAAGCGTCGTCGGCGACTTCGCTGGCGGCGAAGCGGTAGAACTGGGCAAAGCCCTGGTAGGCGCCGGCCAGAAAGGTGCCGGCACACAGCATCGCCAGCGAATGGAGCCACATCCCGCCGGCGGCCACCATGCCACCCAGGACGCCCAGCATGGCGCCCAGTATAAATCCGGAACGCCGTCCGATCCTGGCCATCAGGGCCGAAGCGGGAAAGGTGGCCGCCGCCGTGCCGAGCAAGGCGGCGGCGATCGGCGCGGTCAGCAGTTCGGGCCGGCCGCTGATCTGGCCGGCGGCCAGCGAACCTATGGTCAGGACGAGAACGGACGCCGTCTGAAACAGCGCCTGGGCCACAGCCAGGATCAGCACCTGCGCGCGGCTGTCTTTTCGGGTCATGGGCACGTCCTGCGGTTCAATGTGTCGGGGGCTCCACTCGCCGCGCGGCCGAGCATGCTGGAGGGTTGAGGTTTGCGCATATTCGCGCGGCTACGGCAACCCCGTTGCCCCTGTCGCCCCTGCCTGACGATTAAGCCGGGAATCGCACGCGCGCGACAAGTTCCGCCAGGCTTTCATTGCCGATCATGGTCACGGCCTGCGCGAGCGACACCCAGGCGATACTGCGCTGGCTGGCTTCAGGCCAGTAAGCCAGTTGGCGGTCGACTTTCATGAGATAGACCTCGACCGAAAATGGTGACACGCTGTCCTCGCCCTTGCGCGCCTTCTCATAGACAAAATGGCCGACCACAGTCTCATCAGTTTCGCCAACAATTCCCGCTTCCTCATAGGCTTCGCGTGCGGCGGATTCGGCATTGCTCAGCCCGTCGATCGGCCAGCCCTTGGGGATGATCCATTGCCGCGTCCCACGTGAGGTAACGAGCAGGATTTCGACCGCCCCGTCCGCCATGATGCGGTACGGCAGCGCGCCGACCTGGACGTGGGCTATGGCGCTTCCCGGTTCCACGGCGGTCAGAACAGGTGGCGGAACACGAAGTATAGCGTTCCGGAGATGAGAATGGTCGCCGGCAGGGTCAGCACCCAGGCCAGCGCGATGCCGCGGATCGTGCTCCATTGCAGCCCGGCGCGGTTGGCCGTCATGGTCCCCGCCACGCCGCTCGACAGGATGTGCGTGGTCGAGACCGGCAGGCCCAGGCGTTCGGCGGCGAAGATCGTGACCGCCGAGACCAGGCCCGCGACAGCGCCCTGGCCATAGGTCATTTTCGAATTGCCGATCTTTTCGCCGACCGTGACGACGATGCGCCGCCAGCCAACCATCGTCCCCAGCCCCAGGGCCAGGGCGGTCGCCACCTTGACCCAGGCAGGGATGTAGCGCGTCATGTCGTTGAGCGTGCTTTGAAGTCCGCCGAACGCCTTGATCTCGCTGTCGGAATAGGCGCCCTTGGCGGGCTTTATGACGCCAAGCGCGCTTGATATCAGATACATGTCGTTGCGCAGTTGCGGCATGTCGGCCGCCGGGACGCGCGACAGCGCGCCATTCCGGCGCAGTTGGTCACCGACCTCGCCGGTCATCATGGCCAGGGCGGCGAACAGATCGGGCGTATCGATCCGGCGGTTGCGGACGGCGGCATTGACGGCGCTGCGCGCGATGTCGAGATTGGCGACGCGGGTGCCGCCGGCACGGGCGGCAAAGGCGGCCGCGCCGGTCTCAAGCGTCGCCACATAGGCCGGCTGGGCCGCATCGGGCAACGTCCGGTTCAGCGCATAGGTCGCCGGCGCCACGCCGATCAGGATGATCATGATCAGGCCCATCCCCTTCTGGCCGTCATTGCCGCCATGGGCAAAGGAGACGCCGGTGCACGCCGCGATCAGAACAGCGCGGATCCAGAATGGCGGCGGCGCCTCACCGACGGGCGCTTCGTACAATTTCGGATTGCGTATGAGCGCCTTCATGGCCAGCAGCAGCACGGCCGCCGCGACAAAACCGATCAGCGGCGAAAAGACCAGCGCCTTGCCGATCTTGGCCGCCTGGCTCCAGTCGATGCCCGAGGTCGCATTGACCACGGACGTCATCAACTGGTTGGCGATGCCAACGCCCATGATCGAGCCGATCAGGGCGTGCGACGACGAATTGGGAATGCCCAGCGCCCAGGTGCCAAGGTTCCAGATGATGGCCGAGATCAGCAGGGCGAAGATCATCGCGTAGCCTGCCGAAGTGCCGACCGCCAGGATCAGCTCGACCGGCAGAAGCAGCACAAGCCCGTAGGCGACAGCCCCGGTCGACGCCAGCACACCCAGGAAGTTGAACAGGCCCGACCAGATGACGGCGGTCAATGGCTTCATCGAATGGGTGTAGATGACGGTCGCCACCGCATTGGCCGTATCGTGGAAACCATTGACGAATTCGAAGCCGAAGGCGATGAGCAGTGCCAGGCCCAGGAACAGAAACGCACCTATGGTGATCGCCTGGCCGGTCGCCAGCGCGTCGACGTGCACGCTCCAGCCGACGTAGAGAAGCCCGGCGATGATCGGCAACAGGAAGATCAGCGCCGTCACCAAAGGCCGCGGCCTGCCGCCTGTGGCGGGCGCGACGGATTGCGGCCTTGAGCTTTCAACAGACGAGTCGAACATGGAGCGTCCCTCGGATCGCGGGGGCGATCGCGGCAGATTCGCGCCTCTTTGACAGGTCGGGCACCAAGAGTCGATCCATTTATGACAGTTTTATGACAATCCGCGCGCCCGGCTGCCCTCAGCGGCCTGCCCCCCGTCCCGCCTTTTGTCCCGGCATGTCCGGCCGTCCGCTTCCGGACAGGGCGATCAATCTCATCGGACACATCGCGACGGCAACGGCGGCAATCCGTTGCCGTGTCACACCTTGGCAGACCTGCGCATCCTGAGGTAGATTAGGGATAACGACAGCAAACCCGTTAGGCTCTACGCCTTCGGCAAATGCGTCAGAAATGAAATAACAATACACGCCAATTTCAAAAGTAAAAAACAGTATCCTATTGCAATTTTCAAATATCTATAAATACATACCGCAAATATAATTAATATTTGTAAATAATGATTCTGGGTTGACCGCGCAATATACTTTGCCATAGGTTGCGCGCGCCTTCGATTTGAAAGGCGATCGTAATATAGGGAGATCCATACATGCGTATAATGTCAGCCCTGATTGCTCTTGCACTGAGCACGGCCTTTGCGGGCGCCGCCAGCGCCGAAACCGCGCCGGTCCTCCGCGCCGTCGAGACGCTCGACAAACCCGCGTCGCTGATCCGCGTCCAGGACGTGAACCATCCGCCGGTCTGCACGGACTGGACGATCAAGCTCAATGCGCCATCCTATGCGACGGCTACGAGCTCGGTCAGCTTCCAGCACCGCTGCTCGGATCCCGACGGCGATCCGATAACGATCATCAGCCCAAGCAACCCCTATACTTTTGTCATGAACCCGGGCGTCTGGACGCTGACCATCCCGTTCACCGCCACCGATGGCCGTGGCGGCTACGGCTCGGCGGTCCTGACGATCAATCGCTAGTGTCGTGAGGCCGGGCGCGGTCATCGCGCCCGGCCATCTCACCCTATGCCGCCGGGGGATTGAGGATCGCCTCCGCCCGCGCCTTTTCCTCAGCAGTCAGCTTCGGCTCAAGCGCCGTGGCCGCCTTGCGCCCTTCGTCGAGTCCTGCCGTTCCCGCCAGCCGGAACAGGGCGTAGGCGGTGGCCGCGTCCTTATCGCCGCCCTCGCCGCTCAGGAACATGGCGCCCAGCTTGAGCATGGCCTGGGCATCACCGCCCTGCGCCGCGAAAGTAAACCAACGTCGCGCCATGGCCAGATCCTTGCCGACGATCTCGCCGGTGTAGAAATAGGTCCCCAAAGCCGTCTGGGCCGGGGCATTGCCCTTCAGCGCAGCCTCCTTGTAATAGACGATGGCCTTCTGCGGATCGGCGGCGACGATCCTGCCGGCGTCATACAGGCGCGCGGCCTCATACAGCGCGTCCGGATGGCCGCGTTTCGCGGCTTCCAGCAGCCACTGCGCCCCCTCCTTCGGCTTGGCCGTCACACCGTCCTCGCCGTCGATCAGGATGGCGCCCAGCTCGAACTGGGCGGGCGCGTAACCGACCTCGCCGGCCTTCTTGTAATATTTCATGGCCTTGGGAAGGCTTTGTTCGCCGCCATAGCCGCGGTCGAACATCCGCCCGACCAGGTAGGTGCCCGGAATGAAGCCGAACTTGTCGGCCTTCATGTGCCACTGGCGCGCCTTGATCGGGTCCTTCGCGGTCCCCCAGCCGGTCAGGTAGATGCGACCGAGCAGCATGGCCGCGTCCGACGGCGTCGACATGTAGTTCGGGTCGTTTTCATCGAAGCGCTGGGCGCCCCAATGCGGATTGAATGGCGCTTCGGTCGCCTCGGTCAGCCACTTGACGGCCTGTTGCGTGTCCTGCGGCGCGCCGAGGCCGGTCAGGTACATCTTGCCCATCATCAGCGCCGCGACCGGATAGCCCATCTTGTTATAGGCGGTGCGGAACAGCTTCAGCGCCCCGGCATAGTCCTTGTTGTCGAAGGCCATGAAGGCGTCGCGCAAGGCCGTGTCGCGGCTGGCGATGGCGCTGCGGCCGGCGGTGAAGGCTTGGTCGCTCGACTGGCAGCTGTCGCCGCCGATGATG
This sequence comes from Asticcacaulis solisilvae, assembly GCF_017875235.1. GTDB lineage: Bacteria > Pseudomonadota > Alphaproteobacteria > Caulobacterales > Caulobacteraceae > Asticcacaulis > Asticcacaulis solisilvae_A. Next base: position 204,273 of record NZ_JAGGMI010000008.1, read on the forward strand.
CCCATGACGCCGCGCCAGCCCGGCTGTTTCGATATCAGGTCCCGGTCATCGTCCATGGCGCTGCCGAACGGCGCCTTTTCGAGCAGGCTCCTGCGGTTGCTACGGCGCCGGCCACGATCATTGAGATAATCCGTGTAGACGTCGTCCATGCCGCCGGCGCCGATGAAGGCACACGACGATCCGCTGCGGGGGTCCGTCCGCGCCCAGCCGGGATAGGTCCCGGGCTTGCGCCGTCCGAATATGGTCATGGTGTCGGGCTCGGGCCCCGGCGGCACGGCGGCGACCGCCGCGGCATCCGGTTTCGGCGCGGCCTCCGTGGTCTGCGCCATTACCGGCAACGGAAAGCCGCACAGAATTCCTGCAAACACGGCCCATGCCAACCGGCTTACGTACAACATTGTCCCCTCCGCAATGCTTCGTTTTACGGCATCATATTATATTATCCTTCGCCTGCACACTTTTAATCTGCATTTCAATGCATCCCAACTTTGGGGAACAGTCTCCATTACATGAGATTGCATGGCCTTTGTCAGGCCCCGAAGCGCGCCTGGACAAATCGCCATATCGAGCGTCAGGAAGTCCACGAGCGCGCGACGAACGCCGGGCGAAGGCCAAGGCCTACAAGTTCTCCGGCGCCGGCAGCATCCGGGGTCATGCAGACGGCGCACACGACGGAGGCTGTTTGCCAATTGTCACAGAGTCACGGTACTCACGCAACATGCTCCCTACGCTTCCCCGCCTGCCAGTACTCAAACCCTTTTTGCTGCGCTACCGGAAAGGGCTGGCAGTCGCTGGCTCCCTAATGCTGCACGTCACGGTCGTTGCCATTCTGATTGTGCCGAGGTCAGGGGCGATTTCGCGGTTCGACTCCCGTATGGCCGGTGATCACGACGTGGAAGGCATCGCAGTCTCCCTGCTCGAGGCGACGGAACCGGCAACGGCCTCCCCCGAAGCCAACCCGGAGGCGGCGAACCCGTCCACACTCCCTCTGCCGGGGGCACCGTCCGACGCAAACGGAGACCCGGCCGATGCACCTCAGCCGCCGCAATCCCCGCCTGTTGCAGACGGCGCTGGCGACGGCGCGACCGCGGAACCCCTGGCTCAGACGACAACGCCCAGTGATCAGGACGGCAATATCCGGATTGAGGATCGTCAGAACCAGATAGCGAGCGAGCTATGGAAGGCGGTTGAGCCGTGCTGGCAACGCATGGCCGACAGGGGTACGGCCAGCGTTACCCTGAACATCGGCTTTTCGCAGCTCGGCAATTTATCGCGGCCGCTGCAAGGCGTTCGTGAGCCAAATGCACTGCCCGACGATCGCCAGCTCCAGTCCGAAGCCACGGCCATCCGCGCGTTCCAAGCGTGCGGCCCCTACCTCGTCGCCTTTGGACTGGATGAGGTAAACCTGGTCTTTCCAGCCATAAAATAAGTGGCAGCCGAATCTGTCCGGCTGCCCCTACCCATCCTAACAGATTGGCGTCGCGGCGTTCTGAATGATATTGTCGTCGGTGCTGGCGCCCAGAACCGTGCCGCCGCTTCCGCGATTAATACCGCAGGTTAGTTGCGGAGTCGTTTTCTGCACGACGATATTGGCCGTATTCCTAATGATGTTGTTGCGCGTGATAACCCGTTGTCCGGCTGTATAAATGCCATTTGCATTTGCGGCCGTAAGACCGTTCTGCTCGATCAGGTTGCCGAGCAGAAGCACGTCCTGGCTGCCGCTTTCGACACGCACCCCGTCGCCATCGTTGTTGAAAATCTTCATGCCCTGAATGGTCGCCGCCGACACGTTCTCAAGTTTCAGGCCAATACCGCCGCTTGTTCCCGACCAAGAACCGGTAAGGGTAACGCCGCGTGCATCCTTTACGTACCAGCCTTCGAGACGATTGGTGTCAGCCAGACAGTCTGTGCAGAATATCCACTCCGGCACGATCCAGGCTGCCGCATTGGCGTCACGCACGATCGAAAATCCGACGTCACACTTCACGGCACTGATGCGGTTGCCATATACGCCCGACACGCCGCTGCGGATGACCACACCATAGTCACATGTCGCGTTATTGCTCCCACTGAAGTCGCCTTCCACCAGAATATTGGTAATATGCAGGTCCGTATTACTTTGCGTGTCAGTGGGATTTCCAAGCTGACCTATCGTCATGCCACCGGCCATATTGTGCGTGGCCAGTGCCGGTACGTTCTTGATAGATACTCCGTCGATATAGAGCGTCGCATTATTCTCCCGCACGATAACGCCCCACTTTACATTGGTCATGGAGATATTGGCGAAATGGGAATTGACCGTGTCCTTGATTTTGATGCCGATACCCCGGTTGTTCGCTACAGAGCTACCGTAACCATCAATTGACAGGTCGGAAATTGAAACCAAAATCCGGTCGCTGCCGCCTGTAAAGACGTCAAGTACTGCCGTGTCTGCTGATGGGTTCGATGCCGCTACGTACTTTAGGGTGGTAACGCCGACCCCGGCGCCTTTTAGGGAAGCACTGACGGTTATAGGCAGCGTTGGAACGGGGTATATGCCTGCGGGTATTTGAAAGCCTTTTGTATCGCCGCTGGCGTAGTTAAGTCTGTGATTAATAACGCTATAATTATGGACGGCACAATCGGATTCCGTGATTACCGGATTTTGATTATCGCAATAGGTCTTGGTCCATAAATCCGGAATGACAACTTCAGATGCATTGGCAAAGGAATTTACCTGCAAACATGTCCATATAATCGCACCAATAGTTGAAAGTTTTGCAAGTTTGTTTCTACGATATTGAGACGACGCTGTTTTTGCCGAAATGGAAGCAGCCATTATTTCCCCCAAAGTGATTCGATATTCCGTCTTTCGACCTTCTATCTCACCCCTACACGGCACGCAACGAGGGGTTGCCTCCCCCTTCGTCGTTTGGGCCCCTACTTCTTCACCGGCGCTTTCGGGCCGCCGATCTGCCGGCTCAGGCCGATATAGACGGTCGGCGAAGCGCGGTCATTGACGAAGCGGCTCTTGACCAGCGGCGTGTCGGTGACCGTGATCATGCGCGTGGTCCGCAGCGGATCCTGGACCGTCACGGTCAGGGACAGCTTCTTGGTCAGGTTGCGGCGGTAGTTGACGCTGCCTTGCGCATAGCCTTCCGAATAGCCCTGGCCGGTAAAGCGCTTGCCGTTCAGCCGGTAATTGAGCGACAGCTGGCTTGTATCCTTGAAGGTGTAGCTGGCATTGATGCTGCCGCTCGGCACCGTCGCCGTCTGCGCTTCCGGGTAATACGGCGTCAGCAACTCTACGAAGGTCACGGTCGCCTCGGCGTTGATGCTGAATTTTTTGTCGACGCGCTTGGACCAGCTCAGCGTCACGCCGCTGTTGGTCTGGTGGCCGAAGTTCAGCCGCGAGCTTTCCGTCACCAGGTTGCCGAGGTTGAGCGGATCGGGAACGATGCGGCTGGACGAGACGATGGTGTCGTCGTCGAAGCGGTAGAAGCCGCGTACCGCATAATTGCCGGTCTTGCCCGTGACCTCGTAGCTGACTTCGAAATTGTCGCTTTCCTGCGGCTCCAGGTTTTCATTGCCGACGCTGACCGAGCCCGACGAGCGGTAGATCAGGCCGGGATTGAGGTCGGTCGCCGCCGGACGCTGCTGCTTGTGCGTATAGCTCAGGCGTATCTTCCGGTCCTTCGACAGGGCATAGGTGGCGAACAGGCTGGGGTTCAGCCGCACATAGTCGATCTCGCCACTGTTGCCGTTGCGCGCCTCCGACGTCTCGAGCGCCAGCGCCTCGGCGCGCAGGCCCGCCAGTACCGTCCATTTCGGGCCGAACTCCTTCTGCACCGTGCCGTAGACCGCGCTGACCGTCTGGCGGTAGCGGAAGTCACTGCCGAACAGGGTCTGCTCGGTCAGCGCCGTTTCCGACGCGCCCGGTCCGAACGAGACATTGGTGGCGCGGCTGTCCTCTACGGTCAGCTGCGCGCCGGTCGCCACCTGGACGCGCCCGAAGGTCGTGTTGTAATCGGCCTGAAGCAGCAGGTTCTGCGTCGACGTATCGCCTTCGGTGCGGCTGAAGCGCGTGCCGGCATTGGCGGGCACGGACGACAGGCTGTAGGTCGAGGCGTCGCGCGACAGGTTTTCGCTGTCGGTCGAGGACAGGCTGATATCGAGCTTCAGCGACTGATCCGGCTTTGCGCCATAATGGACGTAGCCCAGGCCCACCGTCGCGAAGCCGTTTTCATAGGTGCTGGTGTTCCGGCCAGAGAAGATGTCGGTGGCCGCGCCCCCTGCCCCCAGCTGCGACGCGGTGTTGACCGAGAGGTTGTCGCCTTCCCCCTTGCGCAGGTTCAGCGTCCCGGTGAGGATATCGTTGTCGCCCAGGTCGTACTGGGCATTGGTCATCAGCGAGGTGCCAAGATATTTCGAGGCATTCTCGCCTGCGAACAGCGACGCCCGCGTCGGGTTGCCCAAGGCGTCGAAGGCCTGGGTCTCGCCCCGGAAGGTCATGTCGTTGCGCGAGTCGATATAGGAGCCCGACGCCGTCATGCTGAACTTGCCGTTGACGTAGGAACCGAAACCAAAAGCATTGCCGCCACCCGGCGACGCGATCTGGGCCGTGAGGTTGCCGAACATGCCGGGCGGCATGTTGCGCTTGGTGACGATGTTGACGATGGGCCCTGAGCTATCCGACGAATATTGCGAGCCGGGGTTAGAGATGACCTCGACCGACGAGATATAGGCCGACGGCATGGAGCGCAGGGCATAGCCGCGATTGTCGCCGGAAAACATCAGGGATGGCCGGCCGTTGAGCAGGACCTTCGCCGCCTGGCCGCGCACGCTGACATTGCCGTCTGCATCGACGTTGACGCCCGGCACCTTGTTGAGTGCATCCTCGGCGGTGCCGGTATTGGCGTCGGCATTCTTCGTGACGTCGTAGACCTCCTTGCCCACGGCGTCGGTCTTCTTGGCCGTGATGGTGACGGGTCCCTCCGCCTCGGCGGGCTTGTCCTTCGCCGTTTCCTTTGCCTCGGTCTTCGGCTTTTCCGCCGTATCCTGGGCCATGACCGGCAATACCGTACCCGTGGCAGCGACCGTTACAACGGCAATAATCCCATATTTTGAAAGTGTTCGCGCCATATCATCCCCCGGCTGTAGCTTTTCCAGTTTCCACCAGACACCGGTGTCGCAATTGTGGCGATTCGTGGCTGCCGAACATTAAATGTCTGACATAAATGCAGGGCGGCAATAAATGATCGCCGTATACGCGTTGCAAACCGGCGGGCTCAGAAAGTTCCGCTTTGCAAGACGGCCCCATGACGCAATAAAGAGGCCAACGCCCGCCACGAACGTGCGGGCAATGGGAGCGAATGCATGAGAGCCATCAACCGATTTGTCGTACAGGCCGTACTGGCGGCCGCCTTGCTGGCCGGTGGCGCCGGAACGGTCATGGCGCAGGCCGCCCCGGCGGCGGCCGAAGCCCACGCCATTTCGCCGGAGCGCCTCGGCCGCCTCAAGCAGGCCATTCAGGACTATGTCGATCAGGGCCGGCTGGCTGGCGCGGTCGTGCAGATCCGCCAGGACGGCCGCGAGGTTTTTTCAGTCGCGGCCGGCTGGCGCGACAAGGAAGCCAAGTCGCCGATGCAGACCGACACCATTTTCCGGATCGCTTCGCAGTCCAAGGCGCTGACCAGCGTCGCGATCATGATGCTCAGCGAGGACGGCAAGCTGCTCTTAAGCGATCCTGTCGGCAAGTACCTGCCCGAATGGACCAAAACGACCGTTGCCGTCACCACCGCTGATGGGGGGTACAGCGTGGCGCCCGCCAAGCGCCCGATCACCATCCGCGACCTGCTGACCCACACCTCCGGTATTTCCTATGGCTGGGGACCGGGCGAAAAGGCGTGGAAGGACGCCGGCATCACCGGCTGGTACTTCGCCGACCGAAACGAACCCGTCTCCGCCGTCGTCGCGCGCATGGGCAGCCTGCCCATGGCGGCGCAGCCGGGCGAGCAGTTCGTCTATGGCTACAGCACTGACATCCTGGGCGTCATCGTCGAAAAGGTCAGCGGCAAGACGCTGGACGCCTTTCTTTCCGAACGGTTGATCCGGCCGCTCGGCATGAAGGACACCTCTTTCTACCTGCCGCGCGACAAGGCCGGGCGTCTGGCGACGGTCTATGCCGCAGGCGAAGGCGGCGTTAAACCCGCACCGGCCTCGGGCCAGGGTCATTACCTGGACGGACCGCGCCTGGCCTTTTCCGGCGGCGCGGGGCTGTTGTCGACCGCCCCCGACTACGCCCGGTTCCTGGAAATGCTGCGCGGGGGCGGCGAACTCGATGGCCGGCGCTATCTGAGCCGCAAGTCGGTGGAACTGATGACCAGCAACCACCTCAACATTCCCTATGAGCCGGGCAAGGGCTTCGGCCTTGGCTTCAGCATCCGCGAGGATGTCGGCAAGGCCGGCGAGCCCGGTTCGAAAGGCGAGTTCGCCTGGGGCGGCGCCTACCACTCGACCTATTGGGTCGATCCCGCCGAAGGCCTGACGGTCGTCTACATGACCCAGTTGCTGCCGGCGGGCGACATAGACGACCACGGCAAACTCAGGACGCTGATCTACCAGGCGCTGGACTGATCTCAACCTTCAGGCCCGTGAGGACATGCTCTAAATGAAGAACAGGTCGTCCCGGGTGAGCCCCGGCGCGCCGTCGAAGCCGGCCAGGTCGACCGCCGCGCCCGCGCCGTTGCCGTCCGCGTCCCAGTAGAGATGCCCCGTCGCCGCGTCCCAGACGAACTGCGCGCCAGGTCCCACGGCCATGCTCCCCGCCGTGAACTGCGCCGCCGTGAGCCTGTGGCCCGCCGCGAAGCCGTAGTCCGCGCCCGAAAACACCAGGCGGTCGATGCCGTGGATGAAGTCCGTGATCCGGTCGGCGCCATTGAGGGTGCCCAACGAGAAGACGAAATCGTCACGTCCCGTGCCGCCGGTCAGGCTGTCATCGCCCTGCCCGCCTGTCAGGGTGTCATTGCCGTTGCCGCCGCTAAGGAGATTGGCGCCGGCATTGCCCGTGATCCGGTTGCTCAGTCCATTGCCGGTGCCGGCAAGCGCCGTCCCTGTCAGGATGAGATTTTCGACTTCCGTCGCCATGGCCCAGTCGATGGACGTGTAGGCGATGTCGATGCCCTCGCCCGCGACTTCGATGGCGCGGTCGCCTATGTGGTCGATATAGTAGGTGTCGTTGCCTGTTCCGCCTGACATGCGGTCATTCTCGGTGCCGCCGTCCAGCACGTCGTCGCCGTCACCACCGTTCAGCGTATCCCAGCGCTGGCCGCCGAGGAGGGTGTCACTGCCCGCGCCGCCTTCGACAAGGTCGCTTTCGGTGCCGCCGTCGATGCTGTCATTGCCGTCGCCGCCATTGATGGTGTCGTGGCCGCTGCCGCCCGACAGCGTATTGTCGCCGGTGTTTCCGTACATGACGTTATGCAGGCTGTTGCCGATGCTCGAAGCGTTCGCCGAACCCGTAAACATGACCATTTCGACATTGGCCGACATGTTCCATGTCACCGTCGCCGCGACGATGTCATAGCCCTCATTGACGGCAGTATTCTCGTTTACGCGATCGCCGGCGTAGTCGACATAGTAGTAATCGTCACCCAGGCCGCCGAACATCTGGTCATTGTCCGCCCCTCCGTCCAGCCGGTCATTGCCGTCGCCGCCGATCAGCGTGTCCCAGCGCGCGCCACCCAGCAGATAGTCATCGCCTATACCGCCATCGAGGCTGTCCGCGCCCGCCGCACCGTCAAGCGTGTCTGCGCTGGCCCCGCCCGACAGCGTATTGGCCAGTGCGTTGCCGACGATCCGGTTGCTAAGGCCGTTGCCCGCGCCGGTCGTGGCCGCGCCCGTCAGGGTCAGGTTATCGAGATCGGCCGACAGCGACCAGTTGATGGTCGAAATGACACTGTCGTTGCCTTCGCCGACCAGCTCATAGGTCCGGTCGCCGGTATTGTCGACGTAGTAGGTGTCGTTGCCCTTGCCACCGTACATCTGGTCGTTGTCCAGCCCGCCATCGAGCGTATCGTCGCCCTCGCCGCCTCTGAGCGTATCCCAGCGCTCGCCGCCCAGAAGGCTGTCATTGCCCAGTCCGCCGCTCAGACTGTCTGCTCCGGCCAGCCCCGAAAGCGTGTCATCCATGATCAGGCCTGTGAGGGTATCCGCGCCCGCCGTGCCGTCGATCGCCAGGCTGGCCGACAGGCTGTAGGTAACGCCGCCGACGATGATCGCCGCAACCTTGCCTTCCGCCCCATAGTGGTTGACCAGGCGGATAGAATCCGTTCCCGGGCCGACGCCGATGACCAGATCGTCCCCGCTGCGTTCGAACCGCACGCCTTCGATCACCAGCGTCCGGGTCGTGAATTCGATGACATCGGCGTCACCCGCGGCCGGCGTCTGAACGGTGTCCTGGCCGTCGCCGATGGCGAACTGATAGCGGTCATTGCCTGCGCCGCCCTCCAGCCAGTCATTGCCGACGCCGCCCTTCAGCACATCGTCGCCGCCAAGGCCGATCAGGGTGTCGGCATCGCCATGGCCGGTGATGGTGTCGTTGAATTCGCCGCCGCGCAGGGAGTCGGCCGCCGAAGTGCCGCCAAAGGTCAGTCCATGGCTCAGGTCATAGCTGACGCCACCGATCTCCAGCGTCTTCACCTGCGCCGTGCCGTCATTGGCAAAGTGTTGGATCAGCCGTACGCTGTCCGCCGCCGCGCCGTAACGGATGTACAGGTCGTCGCCCATGCGCACCATGCGGACCTCGGCCATGGTCACGCCGGTGATTTCCAGCACGTCATTGTCCGCGCCCGTCGAGCCGGAGACGATGGTGTCGCTGCGGCCCGCGCCGACGCCTACGATATAGCGATCGTCGCCCGCTCCACCGGTCAGGCGGTCACTGCCCGCACCGCCGATCAGGGTGTCGTTCCACTGGGTGGCGATGATCTGATTGCCGTTACTGAGGTTGGAGGCGCGCACCGTGATGGCGCTGCCGATCCTGCCTGAAAAATCGACCGCGCCGATATTGGACAGGCTGATCGTGCTGCCATCGCCGCCCGCGCCGGGAACACCGCCATAGGTAAACGTCGTGACCGCGTTCAGTTGCTGGACGGTGGCTTTCAGGTCGTAGCCGCCGGCGCGCATGTCGATCTGTTCGATGCCACTTATTGTCGCGGCGCTGAGGTCACCATAGCCGCCGAGCGTATCGCTGCCGTTGCCGCCGTCATAGATTTCGCCCGCCTGGAAGGCATCGTCGACCTGCAGGACGTCGTTGCCTTCTTCGCCTTCCAGCCGGTCGATACCGGTACCGCCCTGCAGTATATCATTCCCTCCCCGGCCCAGCAAGATGTCATTGCCCGCGCCGCCGGTCAGGCTGTCACTGCTGTCGCCGCTCAGCAGCGCGTCATTACCGTCGCCGCCGTCCAGGACGCTGTTGACGCCGTCATTGCCATCGATCCAGTCGTTGCCCTCGCCGCCCCGGACCGTATTGCTGCCCGTCCCGCCTTCGAGCGTGTCGTCACCGGCGCCACCCAGCAGGCTGTCGTGGCCTTCGCCGCCCGCGATGCTGTCATTGCCGTCGCCACCGCTCACGATATCGTCGCCGTCGCCGCCGTCCAGCGTATCCAGGCCGTCCCCGCCCACCAGCGTATCCATGCCCCTGCGGCCCAGCAGCGCGTCATCGCCCGCTCCGCCATCCAGGCCGTCACTGTCCTCACCGCCGTCGAGACTGTCATTGCCTTCACCGCCCGCAAGCGTGTCGTCTCCGGCCAGGCCCCTCAGCCAGTCATCGCCACCCAGGCCATCCAGGCTGTCGTTCCCCGCCGTGCCGATCCGCGCGTCGCCGTCGGCCGTCGCCAGGTTGTACGAGACCCGCGCGTTGGACAGTCCGATGTTCTTCAGCCACACGACGGCCTTGTAGCCGAACGTTCCGCCACGCCCGTCCATGTCGGCATAGAGGAAGGCGTCCGAGCCCTGGGTCACCCAGGTCAGGTGCCCTGTCGAAAACGGCCCGCTGCCGTCATAATTGGTCATGCCGGCGATGAGGGCGCCGAGGTTCAGAATGTCCTCCGCCGTGTTGAAATCCTCGACGGCCAGCGATCCGCCGGAAGAGAGCGGGAATTCCGGCCGGACCGACAGCACGTCGCGGCCAGCGCCCAGATTGACGGTCAGGCGGGCGATATCCGTCGAGATGACGTCGTCGCCGCCTTCGCCATAGACAAAATCAAATCCCCCCGCATAGGCCACTATGGTGTCGTTGCCTTCCCCGCCCCAAATGGACGACGCCCCCCCCTGGATGTAGTCATCGCCGTCGCCGCCATAGGAAGAGCCGCCCCGGCCGGGCGTGGTGTAAAGCGCATCACTACCCGCGCCACCCTGCAGCTTGCCCCCGACGCCCCGCAGGACGTCGTCGCCCTCGCCGCCAGCCATGCTGTCATATCCCTCATCGCCGTACAGCGTATCGTTACCAGCTTCGCCGGAAAGTGTGTCGGTGCCCGCATTCCCATCCAGGATATCGGCGCCGTCACCGCCATTCAGGACGTCCGGGTCATCCCCGCCATTCAGCGTATCGTTGCCGCTTCCGCCCGAAAGATTGTCGCTGCCCGCGCCGCCGTCGAGGCTGTCGTCGCCCGCCAGGCCGGTAATGATATCCATCCCGCCCAGGCCGTCGATCGCATCGTTGCCAGCTGTTCCAGACAGGCTGTCATTGCCCTCGGACGGACCGTCCGTGCCCAGGGCCGCGACGACATAGGCCCGGACGCTGGAGCCCTTGGTGTCCTCGAACCCTTCGTTGTACAGAAACGGCAGGTTGGTCCGCACGACGACGTAGCCGCCATCCGCCAGGGGCGCGATCGCACCGTCGTTCAACTGGTAGAAGGTGCCGCCCGTGCCTTCGTAAGGAAGGCCGCTGTCGAAAACCGTGCCTGACACATCATAATGGCGGATCGCGCTGCTGGTGTAGGACGAATACACGCCGTCTTCGTTCTGTACGCGGTACACCTTCGTCCAGGTAATGATGAACCCGCCATCGTCCGTCGCCGCGATCGCCGGATCGGACTGGCCATAGCCCGTCGGCGGACCGACCAGGATTTCCGCGCCAACCCGCGCGCCGGCCGCGTCGAACCGCTGGGCGTGGATCTCGTTCGCCTCGGTCCAGGCAATGACGAAGCCTCCGGTGCTCAGGGCCCTGACTTCCGGTTCCTTCTGCGCGCGCATGACGGCGGTGTTGACAATGAACTCCGCCCCCAATGCCGTGCCCGTTACATCGAAGACCTGCGCCCGGATGGCCTTCTCGGTCAGGTCTGTCCAGGTGACGACGTAGCCACCGTCTTCCAGCCCGCTCACCGAAGGATCGGCGCGGTCATGGCCCACGGTCGCGCCGAAGGTGACTTCCGTGCCAACCTTCTCGCCGGCGGCGTCGAAACGCTGACCCATAGCCGCATTCCCCAGTCCGGTTCCCAGCGGATGTACCCAGGTGACAAAGAAGCCGCCGTCCTCGAGGGCGGAGATCGTCGCGTCCGTCTGCTTGCCGGCGGTTGTGGTGTTCACCGTGCGCTCGGCGCCGACCAGATGGCCCGAGGCGTCGAAGATCTGCACCTTGATGGCGTTGGCGCCGTCATTGTCCTGCCAGGCAACGGCAAAGCCGCTGCCGAGCGCCGTGACCGTCGGCGCGAACTGCACGCCGGTCGTCTGGGTGTTGGCGACGAATTCGCCGCCGATCTTCGCACCGGCGGCGTTGAACAGCTGCACCCTGATACCGTCCCGGTCTCTCCCGGAATAGTCCTGGGCGTCCGGACTTCCCCAGACCACAACAAATCCGCCATCGGCCAGGCCTGCGACACTGGGGTTGTACTGGCTGCCCAGCGTCACGGTATTGACCTGGAAGTCCGGCTTAATGATGACGTGTGTATCGGCCATGGTGCCCCCCGTAAACGACGCGGCCTGCGTTAACCCTGACTCATAGCCGGTCTTTGGGTGCGATGCACCCTGAATTCACCCTGTGGGTGCGCGCTGACTGTGGGTATCGCTTACCGCAAACAAAAAGCGCCGCCGGAAGGCATCCGGCGGCGTCACTGCTGTGTGTCGTTCGTCGCTTAAACGAAATACAGGTCGTCCTTGGTCACGGTCGCGCCATTGCTGATCAGGGCCAGCTCGAAGGCCGCGCCGGCGCCATTGCCGTCCGCGTCCCACCACAGCTTGCCGGCGACAGCGTCCCAGACGAACTGCGCGCCTGAACCCACGGCGGCCGAGCCTTCGGTGAACTCCGAAGCCGTCAGCACATGGCCCGAAGCGAAGCCGTAGTCGCTGCCCGAGAAGACCAGGCGGTCGACGGCGTGGACGAAGTCGACAACGTGGTCGTGGCCATTGACGGAAACGGACGAGAAGATGAAGTCGTCCGCACCCGCGCCGCCGCCCAGCACGTCATTGCCCGAACCACCGGTCAGCGTATCCGACCCGTTGCCGCCCGACAGGCGGTCGTGGTCCGCTCCGCCATCCAGGCTGTCATTGCCTTCCCAGCCATAGAGGCTGTCATTGCCGAGACCGCCGGACAGGATGTTGTTGCCGCTGGTGCCTTCGATGGAATTGCTGAGGCCGTTGCCGGTGCCCGAGATGGCGCCGTGCGTCAGCAGCAGGTTTTCGACATCCGGCGTCAGGGCATACGAGATCGACGACTTTACGGTGTCGGTGCCTTCGCCAGGATTTTCATAAACCCGGTCGCCGGCATGATCGACGACATAGGTGTCATTGCCGGCACCACCCCACATCCGGTCGTTGTCGCTGCCGCCGTCGAGCGAGTCATCACCGCCATTGCCGTAGAGGTCATCCCAACGCCCATCGCCGCTGATCAGATCGTTGCCATCTCCACCCGTTACCGTGTCGGAGCCCTCGCCGCCGCTAACGGTGTCGTTTCCCGTCCCGCCTTCGATGCGGTCGTGGCCATCGTCCCCACCGAGACGGTCGTCGCCTGAACTGCCGTCAAGGATATCGTTGCCGTCGCCACCCGCCAGGGTATCCACACCCGCGCCGCCATTTAGCCGGTCAGCACCCGCGCCACCGGCCAGGGCATCCGTCCCATCGCCGCCATTCAGGGTGTCATCGCCTGAGCCGCCGCTTAACGCGTCATTGCCCGTATCGCCTTCCAATTTGTCGTTGCCGTCATCGCCGGACAGCGTATCGGCCCCATCATGCCCGTACAGGGTATCGGTGCCGTCGCCGCCGTTCAGCACATCATTGCCGGAAGCGCCGCCCAGGCTGTCCACGCCTGCGCCGCCATCCAGCGTATCGTTGCCGCCGTCGCCGAAAAGGGCATCATTGCCGTCGAGGCCCGACAGCCGGTTGTGGCCGGCATTGCCCTGCATCGTGTTGTCTCGGGCGCTGCCGGTGCCGTCGATATTGTTCGCCCCCGGCACAGTGCCGTTATTCAGCAGGACCAGGTCTTCGAGATTGGCACCCAGGGTAAAACTGACGCGGGTCTCGACGCGGTCCTTGCCTTCATCCGCCGCCTCGGCAACCGTCTGCCCGGCCCTGGTGATGATATAGGTATCGTTGCCAGCGCCACCGGCCATGTAGGCGCCACCTTCCAGCTTGTCATCGCCTGCACCACCGTCAAGCGTCCCGGCGCCCTTCAGGTAATCATTGCCGTCGAACCCCCACAGGGTGCCGTTCAGCGTACCGCCGGAAATGTAGTTGTTCGTCGCATTTCCCCGAGCCGACCCGTTCACATAGGCGCGTTCAACATGGTCGGCCAGATCATAGCTCCCGTTGACGTGCACGGTATCATAACCGCCGCCAGCCTCTTCGACGATCGTCGCGCCACTAGCGACGAAATATTCGTCGTCCCCCGCGCCGCCGATTAGCGTATCGCTGCCCGCCCCGCCGTAAATGGTGTCGGAGCCCGTGCCGCCGTCAAGCAGGTCATTGCCAGCCCCGCCTTCCATCCAGTCGTTGCCCGCCCCGCCTAGCAGGGTTTCGACGCCCGTCCCGCCGTGCTGCGGCGCAACACCCGAACCGCCATAAAGACTGTCGTCACCGTCACCGCCTTCAAGCTGATCATTGCCATTCTGGCCGTCAAGGAAGTCGTTACCGTCCCCGCCAACCAGTGTATCATTGCCGTCGCGGCCGCGCATCGTGTCGTCACCGCCAAACCCCTCGAGGCGGTTGTTGCCGTCATTGCCTTTGAGCAGGCCGGAACCCCAGCCCTGAAGATCCTCCGTGCCGATCAGGTCGAGGACCTCGACGCCTGTCGGCAGAACATAGGACACGGTGCTGACAACCGTATCCCAGCGATTGCTGTTATGGGTCCACTGCGGACCAGTGCCTGTTTCAACCACGACGTCAGCGGCATTATCGACGTAGTAGACGTTTTCGCCTTCGCCGCCCTGCATATAGTCAGCGCCCGCACCGCCATCCAGCACGCGGCCACCGCCACTCACCAAGCTGTCGTTGCCATTGCCGCCATAAAGCCAATCCTTGTCCGTTCCGATCAGCGTGTCATTGCCATCGAGCCCCAGCAGTGTGCTCTCACCGAAGACACCGGATGCGACGATCAGGTCGTCGGTCGCTTCGCCGTACTGCCGTGAAGCCTGCACAAGCGAAGCAATATCGTAGACAACACCGTTGAAGCTAACCTTCTCGACACCAACCAGACGGTCCGTACCTTCGCCAAAATCTACGCCGGTGTTGTTGGTATTGCGGGTTGAGACGTAAAAATTGCCCTGAAAATCCTGGGTAACGAAATAGCTGCTGCGATTACCCGAATAATAGACCGTGTCGATCCCGTCGCCGCCGTCAATGACGTCGTTGAAAAGTCCGCCCGTGATCGAGTCGTTGCCGGCGCCGGCGAAGATTTCGTCCTTGCCGTCGAGCCCGTTAATCTGGTCGGCATCGCTCGTGCCGTACAGCTTTTCGTGAGCGTTGGTGCCGGTAATGATGGCCATGATGGTCCCCCAGGTAATATGAAATGTCGGATAAGTGTTTTCGGTGCGGAAACAAAAACCCCGCTACCGCGTCTTGCTGGGCGGTAGCGGGGCTTTAGGTTTCGCAGATGTTACGCGAAGTAGAGGTCGTCCTTGGTCACGGTCGCGCCATTGCTGATCAGGGCCAGCTCGAAGGCCGCGCCGGCGCCATTGCCGTCCGCGTCCCACCACAGCTTGCCGGCGACAGCGTCCCAGACGAACTGCGCGCCTGAACCCACCGCGGCCGAGCCTTCGGTGAACTCCGAAGCCGTCAGCACATGGCCTGAAGCGAAGCCGTAGTCGCTGCCCGAGAAGACCAGGCGGTCAACGGCGTGGACGAAGTCGACAACGTGGTCGTGGCCATTGACGGAAACGGACGAGAAGATGAAATCGTCGGCACCCGCGCCGCCGCCCAGCACGTCATTGCCCGAGCCGCCGGTCAGCGTATCCGAGCCATTGCCGCCCGACAGACGGTCGTGGTCCGCGCCGCCATCCAGGCTGTCATTGCCTTCCCAGCCATAGAGGCTGTCATTGCCGAGACCGCCGGACAGGATGTTGTTGCCGCTGGTGCCTTCGATGGAATTGCTGAGGCCGTTGCCGGTGCCCGAGATGGCGCCGTGCGTCAGCAGCAGGTTTTCGACATCCGGCGTCAGGGCATACGAGATCGACGACTTCACCGTGTCGGTGCCGAAGCCCGCGAACTCATAGACGCGGTCGCCGATGTCGTCGACGATATAGGTGTCGTCGCCCAGGCCACCCGTCATCTGGTCATTGGCCTCGCCGCCGTCCAGGGTGTCGTTGCCGTCGCCGCCATCCAGCGTATCCCATCGCGTGCCGCCCAGCAGCAGGTCATCGCCGACGCGGCCGTACAGGATGTCCGAACCATCAAGGCCCGATAGGACGTTGTTGCCGGCATTGCCGATCAGTTCGTTGCGCAGTGCGTTGCCCGTGCCGTTCAGGTTCAGGGCCGGCGAACCGTCAGTCGGATCCAGCAGCGCCAGGTCCTCGAGGTTGGTGCCCAGCGTATAGTCGACATAGGACTTGACCGTATCGCGATCGACCACCGAGGTTTCAACGATCACTTCCGCGCCGGTATAGACGATATAGGTATCGCGGCCCGAGCCGCCTTCCATGTAGCTGCCGCCGATCAGGCGGTCATCGCCGTTGCCGCCATAAAGCGTTCCGTGGCCGGTCAGCCAGTCGGCGCCGTCCATGCCCCACAAGGTGCCGGTGCCGGAATGGTCGGTGATGCTGTTGGCGACCGCGGTGCCGTGGCTCGAGCCGTTGACGAAGGCGTTTTCGATGTTGACGCCCAGGTCGTAGCTGCCGGTGGCCCAGACGGTGTCGACGCCACCGAAGGCCTGTTCGACAATGACGTCGCCCGCGGATATGCCGAAATATTCGTCGTCGCCGGTACCGCCGGTCAGGGTATCGGTGCCCGAGCCGGCGTAGAGGTCGTCATTGCCGACGCCGCCTTCCAGGCTGTCATTGCCTTCATTGCCTTCGATATAGTCGTCGCCGTCGCCACCGGTAATGGTGTCGTCGCCTTCGCGGCCGCGCAGGGTGTCGTCACCGTCCCAGCCATTGATGGCATTGTTGCCGATATTGCCCTTGATAGTATTGGCTTCAGCATTGCCGTTGCTGTTGACATTGGCGCTGCCGATGAAGTCGAGCACTTCGATATTGGTGACCGCGTCGTACGAGACGGTCGCATAGATCAGGTCCGACTTCTTGTTGTGGATGTTGTCGATCGGGGCCGCGCCGGTATCGATGACGACGTCGCCGGCATTGTCGACGTAGAAGGTGTTGACGCCCTCGCCACCCCACATGGTGTCGGCGCCCGCACCGCCATCCATGACGTCCGAGTCCGCGCCGCCGACCAGAAGGTCGTTGCCTTCGCCGCCGTAGAGGGTGTCCTTGACGCCGTCCTGGCCGTAAAGGGTATCGTTGCCGCCATTACCGATCAGCACGCTTTCGGAGAAGCGCGTCGGCGCGACGATATAATCATCCGTCGCCTTGCCGACCTGCTTGGAGGCCTGGACCAGGTCGTCGACATTGTAGACGACGCCGTTGAAGCTGACCTTTTCGACGCCGGTCAGGCGGTCGGTGCCTTCGCCGACATTGGGGTCGAGGCCGGTGCCGACGATCAGGCCGGGATCACCCGTCGAGACGTAGTAGTTGCCAAGCCAGTCCTGGATGACGGTGTATTCCCAGACATTGCCGGCATAGACGGCCGTGTCAGTGCCATCGCCGCCATTGATGACGTCGTTGCCCAGCCCCCCGGTGATCGTGTCGTCACCGGCGCCAGCCAGGATTTCGTCCTTGCCGTCCAGGCCGGAGATCTGGTCGGCGTCAGCCGTACCGGTGAGCTTTTCGGGCGAATTGGTTCCAGTAATGACAGCCATGAGGAATCCCCCTGCGGGTTATGTAAATGAATCGAATGAAACGCTTGTTTGCAAAGACAGTGCCAGGCGCGCGGCGGCGGCCGGTAAAACTTGCCCGGATTCGCGCACCGTTACTTAAGCAACGCCATTAACGCGATATCAACCTTGTTCAACTGTCAGACGAGCGGGGCCTTGTGTCAAGTTACAACGCAATCATGACGTGCCTGCGACGACGGGAAGGACGTTTTCGCGACCTTCCGCCCGATCCCGGCCTCTGGTAACCTGCACATGACCTGTGACGAAACGTGGAACAACCGTGCTGACGATCGATCCCAAAACCTTTGCCGAAAGCTGGTGCGCGGCGTGGAATGCCCGCGATATCGAAGCGGTCCTGGCGCATTTTCACGACGACGCGACCTTCACCTCGCCGTTCGCCCGGCGCATCTGGCCGGACAGTCCGGGCGTATTCAGCGGCAAGCCGGCGATCCGCGCCTACTGGACCGAGGGGCTGAAAATGGTCCCGGACCTGCATTTCCGTATAGAGACAGTGTTTTCGGGCGTCGACACGGTGGTCATCCACTATGTCAACCAGGCCGGCCGGCACGTCGCCGAGGTCCTGACCTTCCAGGGCGACAAGGTCATCTCCGGCCATGGGACCTATGCGGGGTAGCTTTTAAACGTCCCACGGCCTCGGCGCGTGGCCAATCTCGTCTGGCCCCGCCCACCGCCTTCGGCGGTCCCCCCTCCCCATAAATGGGGAGGGCGAGAGGGTAGACAGATCAGCCCTTTTCTATCTTTACCAATTGGTGGTGCCATAAATTCTTCGCCCTCCCCATTTATGGGGAGGGGGGACCAATTGCGGAGCAATTGGTGGGCGGGGCCTTCCTGGCCACTCGCACCTTACGACAACGGCACGCCAACCGACCGGTTGCGCGCCACGGCGTCCGCGTCCGGCAATTCCATCATCTCCAGCCAGCAGCTGGTGAAACAGCTGGCCATCCGGTCATACCCCTCGCCGCTCAGCGGCTTGGCGATATAGCCGCTGGCAAAGGCGTCGTAACAGCGCGCGATCTCGTCCTCGTTGCGGGAACTGGACAGCATCAGCACGGGCAGGCTGCGCGTGCCGTCGTCCGACCGGATCCGCCGCAGCAGCTCGATGCCGGAAATACCCGGCAGGTTGATGTCGCACACCGCCAGGCTGAAGGCGGCCGGCCCCGGCCCTTCGTCCAGTATCCGCAAGGCGGCTTCGGCGGACGGCGCCACGGTGACGGCGATATCCTCATTGGCCCGCTTGAGCGCGCGCTTGAACAGGATGGCGTCGCCGGTATTGTCCTCGACGAGCAGGATATGGTGGGGGCCCGACATCGCGTCCTCCTCATGCGTCGGTACAGGGCAGCAGTATCAAGAATAACCGCGTCATAAGTGTGGCCGGCATCGGTAACGGCCGCAACCACCCGGCACGCAAACCGCTGTCGTCCCACTTCGGACGCGTCGACAATACCACGGATTCAGGCCCGCCGCCATCCTCCGTTATCCGGGTACCGCAAACCTCTTACCGGCCGTCCGGTCATTGCCGGATGCCGGCGACGCGTCTAAGGTGGCGCGCGGAGGGGCAGATGGACACACTCGTAAGCGGCGTATCCCAGAACTTCGGCCAGGCTTTTAAACACCTGTTCAGCGCCGGTGGCGCGCCGTTGTGGCTCGCGCTGCTGATGCCATTGACGCTGGCCGCCCTGCCCGTCGCCGTCATCCGCCGCGCCGAATGGACCCCGCGCGCACGGATCGCCAGAGGGCTCCTCGCCGCCCTGCCTGCCTTCTGGGTGGCCATATGGGTGATCACCACCGCCTTCGGCTACAATGACAGGCTGGCCCGGTTCGACCTCGGCGCAATCGTCTTCTGGGTCTTTGCCGGGCTGACGGCGGCGATGGCGCTGTCAGGGATCGCCGCCACGGTGCTGATCGGCGGCTGGCACCGCCTGACCGCCCTGGCGCTTCTGGTTATCAATCTGTGGATCATCGCCACCTGCGCCTTTGTCGGCGTCATAGTGGTGGCGGGCGTCACGCCATGACCGTGAAAATCCTCGGCCGGCTAAGCTCGATCAATGTCCGCAAGGTGCTGTGGGCGTGCGACGAGCTGGGTCTCGCCTACATCCGAGAGGATTGGGGCACGGGCTTCGCCGACGTCCAAGACCCTGCATTTCTGGCGCTCAATCCCAACGCCCAGATTCCGGTGATCATCGACGGCGATGTCGTGCTCTGGGAATCGAACACTATCCTGCGCTATCTCGCCAACGCGCATGGCGGCGAAGCGTTCTATCCAAATGCCCCCGTGGCGCGCGCCCGCGTCGACCAGTGGCTCGACTGGCAGGCCTCGGACCTCAATCCGGCCTGGAGCTACGCCTTCCTGGCGCTGGCGCGGGGCTCCGAGGCGCATAGGATTCCGCTGATGATCGACCGTTCGATCGCGCGCTGGACGCAGCTGATGCAGGTGCTGGACGGGCACCTGGCCACGCGCGCCCATATGGCCGGCGAAGCGTTTTCGCTGGCCGATATCGCGGTCGGCCTGTCGGTGACGCGCTGGCTGGCCACGCCGTTTTCCAAGCCGGACCTGCCGGCGGTCGCGGCCTATCACGCGCGCCTCAGCCAGCGCCCGGCCTTCGCGGCCTATGGCCTGGCTGGGATCGCCTGACGCCAGCCTAGAGCATGATGCGTTTAAGTCGAACCGTCATCATGCTCCAGGTTTTTGTTTTGTCGCGATATTCAGCCAAAAACCGCTGCACACTTTTTGGCATATCGCTCCAGGTTTTTGTTTTGTCGCGATATTCAGCCAAAAACCGCTGCACACTTTTTGGCATATCGCTCCAGGTTTTTGTTTTGTCGCGATATTCAG
>NZ_JAGGMI010000009.1 GCF_017875235.1 Asticcacaulis solisilvae
CAATAGCCAAGGCTATCGACATCTTCACACCAGCCGAATGCGCCAACATGTTCGCCGCAGCCGGATACGATGCTACGTGATCGGAATCTGCTCTAGGTTACATTTCCGGATATGGCGCGGCTGGTAAGCTATCACGCGGCTTATGCCCGGGTAACACTAGACTTTCAGCTTCATTCCATAAGCTGTTAATCGCTCGGCCTATTATGTCTCATACGCATGTAGAGCGCGCCGCCTTCCAGTTCATTAAGCATTTGGTTCAGTCTCTTCTGACGCGTTTCGTCGCGCTTAGCTCGAGTGATCCAGCCTATATAGTCATTGCGCTGATATGGCGGACGCTCGTCGTAGGCCGCCTGCAATCCACGAGCTCTTAGCGCCTCGGCGATAAAGTCGGGCATAGGATAGGGGTTCTCGAGCCGCCTCTCCATCTGTTAGCCTCCACCTCATTGATTTGTTGACAATGTTAGAGTAGGCCCGGTATAAACCTACACGTTTGTCTCGGTTTGGAACCAGATACTCAAACAGTCGTCATAAATTGTCAGCATGACTACAGTGCAACTCCGGAGTATTGCCGCCGACGTCGGCTTTCTGCCGATTTCATCGAGCCGCCACCGAACCGGTTCTATTTCGGGATTTGACACCGGCCAGCCGGCGCGACATCGAGCTGAAGACGCCTGATCAGTCATCTGAAGCGCTTGGTACGTCGCCCCAAGCCGATGCGTTAACACAAGGTTTTTTTGAAAGCCGGTTTCGGTGTTTAAGTCGGATTAGGCAAAGGAAGCGAAGCCGTTGGAACGGCTTCGCTGAAGGGTGTGGCGTTAATCAGTCGCCATATCGCATATGCGCTCTTCCTCAGGTGTTAGGGATACACTAGGGTGCCTTGCGGCGCGCTCAGTGACCGGCGTAAACGCGTCCTGCCGCTTTATCAGGCTCTCGGGCGTGGACGGTTCAGGCGCTTGCGGATCGATCATCCAAGGGTCGGTTGAATTCGAGATCATAATCGCTACCTCACGTCTATTTTTAATTCCGGCGATTATGCGGCCTTGCGGATATCGATCTTGCGGTCGGGGGCGGTCGCCATCGCGGTCTTCGGGCAGGTGATGGTAAGAACACCATCCTGGAACCTTGCGTCGATGGCGTCTCGATCGACGTCCTCCGGTAACGACAGCACGCGCTGGAAGGCACCGTAGGATCGCTCGATACGGTGGATGCCGCCGTTATTGCTATTCGTCTCTTGGCGCTTCTCGCCGCTAACGATGAGCGCGCCATCCGGCGTGACTTCTAGGCGCACATCATTAGCGTTAGACCCGGGGACTTCGACGCTGACGATATAGTCCTTATCGTTTGAGACCACGTCGATTGATGGCCGCCAATCACCCGCGGCCACCGCACCCGGCCAGGCCACAAGCGGTCCCATGCCGAAGCTGCGAAACAGTTTGGCGAAACTGTGATCGAATTCCTTATGGAACTGAGCTAGCGCGTCGGTGGGATGGAGCGCGACGGCATTTTGCGAAGTTGCAACAGGATGACTGCCCTCCGCCGGCTCTTCACGGCTGAACCAATTCCACGGGTTTAATTTCTTGATGTCCATGACATTAAACCTCCTTTTAAAAAGGTCATCAAGACGTTTTGGTTGATTAAGACAGCTTCTTCTGACCTTCGGGCGCAGCGAGGCTGTGGACGTTTTCGCCGATGCGGATTTCGATGCGGCGCGGCTTGAGTTCTGCTGGCAGTTCGCGCGCCAAGTCGATGCGTAGCAGGCCGTCCTTTAGTTCGGCACCATTGACAATCATGTGGCTGGCTAGGCGGAAACGACGCTGAAACTCGCGGGCGGCGATGCCGCGGTGCAGGTAGGTACCGCTTTCGTTTTCCGCTTCCTTCCGGCCAGTAACGATCAGTTCGTCGTCCTTGGCGCTGAGCTGAAGCTCTGATTCAGTGAAGCCGGCGACTGCGATGGTGATGCGGTACTGGTCGTCTCCAAATTTTTCGATGTCGTACGGTGGATACCCGTCATTGTCGCCCTGGCTCAACTGCGAGAACAGATCGTTCAGGCGCTCGAAGCCAATGCTGCTGCCGAAAAGTGAGTTGGGGAAAAGTTGCGCTGTCATTGCAAATCCTCATCGGAACAAGAGTTTGGAAGGACAAAGAGGGTCAAATGCCCTCGCACGAAATATAGGAAAAGGTCGGGTATCGCTTCAAGAGTTCAACGGAATTATTTCGGCGGAATTTGCAGATCATCCCGCTTCTAATACGAGACGCGGCACCTGTTATGCTGCGGTATTGTGAACCTGGACATGTCTGCCAGGGGTCTGCTTAAAGCCACGAAAGGTGCCGCCGTGGGTCACTCAGTTCCAGTTCCGATTTGGTGAAGACATTGGCCGTTGGATTATATCCAACGGCCCTAAACACTTAACGGGTGTACGCCTTTTCGAACAACCGTGCCAGCCGCTCAGCAAACGCCCTTGGGTTCGCCGGCCTGTCGCCGTCGAGGACAAGCGCTTTGTCGAGCAGAAGCCAAGCGGCGTCCTCGCGATCGGCCGTATCCGAAAGCCTGGATGCAACCTTCACGAGGGAGTTGTCGGCATTGACTTCGAGCACGGGCTTCGACGCGGTTTTCAGTCGTCCGGCGCCTTGCAAGATCTTTTCGAGCTGCCGGTCAGGTCCATGATCGGATGCGACCAAGCAGACAGCGCTTTCGGTAAGACGGGCCGAACTGCGAACGTCTGAGACCTGATCCTTGAGCGCTTCCTTCATGAACTCTATCAAGGCGGAAATCTCGGTCGAAACTTCGGTCTTGGCGGGCGCGCTGTCATCGCCACTGGCAATCTTATCAAGATCAGACAGACCTTGCGTCACGGACTTGAAAGTCTTGCCCTCGTGGTCGTTGACACTCGACGTCCAGAAGCTGTCGACCGGGTCGTTGAGCAGCAGCACCTCTATGCCCTTTGCGCGGAAGCCCTCTAACTGAGGCGAGGCCTGCAATTGCTCAAGGCTAACAGCCTGTCAACCCATAAACAGAGGGGCGTGGTTCACTCAACGACGTGTCGGCGACGATAGTTTCAGGGTGTTGTCAAACCATGGAGGTCCACTTCCGGGCGGCATGTGCGAACTGCGATTTCTGGACTTCTTTTTTCGGATTTGGCGCTGTTCTGCCGGTACTGAGTGCCATAGCATCAGTCATTGCCGACATTTGGCCCCATTCTAAGGCTGTAGCTAAAATCATCGGGCAAGGATGGCATCAGAAACATGTTACGTAGTGATTAGTTGCAAACTTCTAATTTGACTTTGTCGATGAGTTATCTCATGCGCACCCTCTACACATCCTGGCCATTTTGGGCGCTGCTGTCTGCGGTCTTTGCGGCATTAACGGCTGTATTTGCCAAGCTAGGGGTCGAAAACGTCAATTCCAACCTTGCGACGTTTATCCGGACGATTGTGATCTTGTTCGCGGCCGCGCTCTTGGTTGTCGCGACCGGAAGCTGGCAGGCCCCGTCAAGCATCACTAACAGGACGTGGCTGTTCCTGATCCTGTCGGGTCTTGCAACCGGAGCATCCTGGTTTTGTTATTTCCACGCCCTCAAGCTGGGCGACGCTGCCCGTGTGGCCCCGATCGATAAACTAAGCGTCGTTTTCGTCGCCGTTTTCGCCGTGCTGTTCCTCGGCGAGAAACTGAGCCCAGCAAATTGGGCCGGTGTCGCCCTGATCGCCGGCGGTGCTGTCCTGGTATCGTTGCGCACTTGACGCCGGACTGACGAAAACCTTCGCATCTTGTATAAATGCTGCCAGCCGGAGCGAAGGACAAAGCGGCTATGGCTTCCCGCGAAGAGGTCGCGGGAGAGCGAAATATGTCCAGACCAGGGTTATTTGCGCTTGTTGCCATGGCAGCGTTGAGCCTTACCGCTTGCGACGGGCAAAAGAAGGCCGCCACACCGGTGAAGCCGGCTGCACTCGAAGTCATCGGCCATGAAACCGAACTGCTCAAACTGACCCTTACACCCGATGCGGAAAGGCGTCTTGGACTGGCTACCGTCGCTGTCGGTGAAGGCGCCTTGAGCCAGGCGATGAGCGTTCACGGCGAAGTCGTGGCGCCGGGCACGGCCGGCCTGCCGTCGGGTGCCGCCACCGACCCGGCAACCCTGGCGGCCAACCAGGCTCGCGCCGACGGTGATGTCGCACGCGCGCAGGCACAACTCGAACTGGCTCAGGCGGCGGCCAAACGCGCCGAAGATCTGGTCAAGGCGGAAGCCGGAAGCGCCCGCGCCCGCGATGAGGCCAATAGCGCCGTCACCGTAGCGCAGGCCAATCTGAAAGCGGCGCAAACCCAGCGCAGCCTGTTGGGCCCGTCCGTAGCGACGCTGAACCAGCAGGGCTATCTCTGGGTTCGCGCCACCGTCTATGCCGGTGACCTGGAACGCATCGACCGCCAGGCCTCCGCTACCGTCCAGCCGCTGGGCGGTGAGGGCGTCGTGCTGACGGCGAAACCTGTGAATGCGCCGCCCTCGGCCAATGCCGCGGCCGGGACGGTCGATCTTTATTTTGGTTTTTCCAATACCGGCAACGTGGTCAGCGTAGGGCAGAGGGTGTCTGTCGGCCTGCCCGTGCGCGGAGCCGCCAATACCGGCCTGACCATTCCGGCTTCAGCCTTGCTGCGCGACATCTATGGCGGGGAGTGGGTCTATGTCCGCACCGCACCCCATGCCTATGAACGCCGGCGCGTCGAGATCGCGGCGGCCAAAGACGGTCATTTCCAGCTCAATCGCGGTCTGAAGGCCGGCGACGAGGTCGTCACGGCTGGCGCGGCCGAACTGTTCGGTACCGAATTCGGCGCGAAATAGGGGACGATCATGCTCAACTGGCTTGTCACCAACGCCCTGCGTCAGCGCGTCCTTGTCCTGGCCCTGGCCGTAGTCTTTCTGGTCGTCGGCCTGCGGGCGATTCCGCAAACAGACCTGGATGTTTTTCCCGAATTCGCCCCGCCCATGGTCGAGATCCAGACGGAAGCGCCCGGCATGTCGACCGAGGAGGTCGAAAGCCTGGTTACCGTCCCGCTGGAGACCGCCATCAACGGCGTCTCGGGGCTGAAGACCCTGCGCTCGAAATCCGTCCTCGGTTTGTCCTCGGTTGTCGTGATCCTCAAGGAAGGCACTGACGTCATTCGCGCCCGGCAACTGGTGCAGGAACGGGTGTCCCTTGTTGCCACCCGGCTGCCGTCATCGGTGCGCCCCCCGGTCATGCTGCCGCCGTTGTCGGCCACCAGCCGAGCCATGAAAATCGGTATGTCGTCGAAAATGATGGATCAGATGGCGATGTCGGACATCGTGCGCATGACAGTGCGGCCGAAGCTTATGGCCGTGCCCGGCGTCGCCAATGTCGCCGTGTGGGGTCAGCGCGATCGCCAGCTTCAGGTATTGGTCGATCCTGCCCGCCTGGCCGAGGCTGGCGTGACGGTCGCCGAGGTTCAGCGTGCGGCCGGCGATGCTGCCCTGGTCGGGGGCGGCGGCTTTATCGACACCCCGAACCAGCGCCTGGCGGTGCGTCACCTGTCGGCCGCCGAAACGCCGGCCGCCTTGGCCCTGACCGTCGTCAAGCTGAGCAATGGCGCGCCGATCCGTATCGGCGATGTCGCCACGGTTACCGAAGGCCATGCCGCGCCGATCGGTGACGCCATCATCAACGACGTACCAGGCCTGTTGCTGATCGTCGAGAAGCAGCAGGGCGGCAACACGCTGGACGTCACGCGTGGCGTCGAAGCCGCCTTGGCCGACTTGAAGCCGGCCCTGACCGGGATCGACGTCGATTCGACCATTTTCCGTCCAGCAACCTTTATCGAGCGCTCGATTCACAACCTGACCCAGGCCTTGTGGCTGGGCTGCGCCCTGGTCGCCGGCGTGCTGATCCTGTTCACCCGCGATTGGCGCGCGGCGGTGATCAGCCTGACCGCCATTCCGCTATCGCTGCTGGGCGCCACCTATGTCCTGTCTTTGACCGGACAAGGCCTGAACACCATGGTGATTGCCGGCCTGGTCATCGCGCTGGGTGAAATCGTCGATGACGCTATTATCGATGTTGAGAATATCGGTCGCCGCCTGCGCTTGAACCGCCAGCTGGAAACGCCGAAACCGGCCTTCGACGTAGTGCTGGCGGCGTCGCTGGAGGTGCGCACGGCCGTGGTCTTCGCCAGTCTGATCGTCATGCTGGTCTTCCTGCCGGTCTTCTTCATGGGCGGGGTGTCGGGCAGCTTCTTCCGCCCTCTGGCCACGGCCTACATTCTGGCGATCGCCTCGTCGCTGCTGATCGCCCTGACGCTGACGCCGGCCTTGTGCCTGCTGCTGATGCCGAAGTCGTCGGGCGAGAAGACCGAACCAGCCATGGTGCGAGGTCTTAAACATGCCTATCGCGGCTTCTTGCCGGTCATGGTCGGGCGGCCGAAACTGGCCATGGGACTGATCGCCGCCGGTTTGTCAGTGGCGGCCATAGGCTACGTGACGACGAAGGACCAGTTCCTGCCTAATTTCCGCGAAACCGACTTCCTGATGCACTTCGTCGAAAAGCCTGGCACTTCGGTCGAGGCGATGGACCGCATCACCATCCAGGCGTCGAAGGAACTTCGCTCTATCGAAGGCGTGCGCAATTTCGGGTCCCACATCGGCCGTGCCGAGGCTGGTGACGAAGTCTATGGTCCCAACTTCACCGAACTGTGGATCAGCCTGGACGAAAAGGCCGACTACGACGCCAGCGTCAAGAAGATCCAGGAGGCCATCGATGGCTATCCCGGCCTGTACCGCGACGTGCTGACCTATCTGCGTGAACGCATCAAGGAGGTGCTAACCGGCGCCGGGGCCAGCGTTGTGGTCCGCATATATGGACCAGATATGGAGACGCTGCGCGCCAAGGCCGCCGAGGTCAAGGCGGCTGTGGCCGGAATACAGGGCGTCGCGGACCTCAAGGTCGAACAACAAAAGCTGATCCCGCAGATCCAAATCCGTCCGAAGCCCGAGACTATGGCCGCCTACGGCCTGTCGGCCGGCGATATTCGCCGGGCAGCGAACACCCTTGTCGCCGGCTCGAAGGTCGGCGAAATCTTCCGCAACCAGATGAGCGTCGACGTCACGGTCTGGGGGACAGCCGAAACGCGTAGCGACGTCCATGCCCTGCGTGATGCGATGATCGCCGCGCCGGGCGGCGGCCAAGTGCGTCTGGGCGATGTGGCTGACGTCCTCGTCATGCCGGCCGCCAATGAGATCAAGCGCGAGAACGGATCGCGCCGCATCGACGTGACGCTGAACATCTCCGGCTCCGACTTGGGTACGGTGGCCCGCGCCGTCGAGGCCAAGGTCTCAAAGATGAAATTCGCCCCCGGCTACCATCCGGAATTTCTTGGCGAGTACGCCGCCCTACAACAGTCCAAACGCGATCTGATGATCATGGGCGGGTTCTGCCTGCTGGGCGTCCTATTGCTGATCTGGCTCGAATTTCGTTCGATCCGCCTGACCGCCTTGATAGGATTGAGCCTGCCGTTCGCGCTGCTGGGCGGGGTAATCGCCGTCATCTTATCCGGCGGCGTCATGTCGCTGGGATCCCTCGTGGGCTTTGTCACCGTGCTGGGGATTTCGGCGCGCAACGGCATCATGCTGATCAGCCACTACCAGCACCTCGAGCACCGCGAAGGCGAAGCCTTCGGTCCGCGTCTCATCCTGCGCGGTGCCGAGGAAAGGCTGGTGCCGATCCTGATGACCGCTTCGTGCGCAGCTCTGGCCCTGCTGCCGCTGATCGTCAACGGCGATGCGCCGGGTCATGAGATCGAGCACCCCATGGCCCTGGTGATCCTGGGCGGCCTGATCAGTTCGACGACGCTGAACCTGCTGCTGATGCCGGCGCTTTACGCCCGCTTCGGCCGCCACTTAAAGCCGGCTCAAGGTCAGGAGGTCACTGCATGAGACACCTGTTTATCGCGGCCAGCCTTGCTGCGCTGATTATGGCTGGTGGTTGCGCCAGCCATCCGACGGCCGTTCCATCAGCGTCGGTCACTGCAGCGGGACCCTTCCAGGAATTTGGAAATGCCATTAGTGCGGCGCCGGTGCCAGGCGACTGGTGGCGGCTGTTCGACGATCCTGTGCTGAACAGCCATGTTGAAAGGGCGCTGGCGGCCAACACAGATATTCGTGCTGCCCGCGCCAATCTCGAAGCGGCACGTGCCGCGGCCCGTCAGGCTCAGGGGGCGCAGGGGATTGCTACCGTGCTGGAAAGCGGCGTTGGCCCCGACAAGGCCAATACGCAGCCCAGCACCTCCAGTGTCCCAAAGACCAGCTATGAGGCGGGCTTTACCGTCGCCTATGAGGTTGACCTATTCGGCCGGCTGAGGGGCGCTACTCGCGCCGCGCGCGCTGACGCGGATGCGGCCCAGGCGACGCTTGAAGCCGCCCGCGTGACCGTCGTCGCCGACACTGTCACGGCCTATGTCGAGCTGTGCGCGGCGTCGCACGATCGCGCACTGGTCCAGGCGCAGATCGATACGGCCGCCCAACACCGGAACTTGATCGCGACGCAACTGCGCTTGGGCGAAGTGTCGCCGCTGGAAGTGGCACAGGCGACGGCTGCGCTGGAAACGGCGCGCGCCGGTCTGCCCGGCCTTGAGGCCGAACGGCGCCGTGCGCTTTACACCCTGGTGGCTCTGCAAGGTCTGCCACCGGCTGGGGCCGCAAGCCTCGATAGCGGCTGCCGGACTCTGCCACACATTGCTTCGCCCCTGCCTGTCGGAGAAGGCGCAGCGCTATTGGCCCGCCGCCCCGATGTGCGCGAAGCCGAACGCAAGCTGGCGGCGGCAGCGGCGCGGACCGACATCGCTACGGCCGATCTTTACCCCCGTATCCGTCTTGGTGCCTCGGCCGGTGACATCGGTGGCGGGTTCGACGCCTTCCTGACGCCGCTGATCACTTGGAACTTTCCGAACCAAAGCGTGGAGCGGGCGAAGATCGCCGCCGCCACGGGCACGGCCGATGCCGCGCTAGCACGTTTCGACGGGGTTATCCTCAATGCCTTGCGAGAAACCGAAACAGCCCTGGCAGCCTACCAGGCGGAACAGCGCCGCCGTCTAAGCCTGCAAGCCGCCCTTACTGAAGGCGATAAGGCGTTCACGCGGGCGCAGAGCCGCTGGCGGCTGGGTGAAGACAGCTTACTATGGGTGCTGGACGCGCAATCGGCTCGCAATGCGGCCGAGCGCGACCTGGCGGCCTCGGATCTCAGGCTTGTACGCAGCCAGATCGCGCTGTTCAAGGCGCTGGGCGGTGGCTGGCAGGGCGTGGACGAAAACCGGGGTGTCAAGTAAGACGGGGACCATGAAAATACTGGTGGCAGACGATCAGGCCGACACGGCCGAATTTATCCGGCGGGGGCTGACCCAGGCCGGGCACATCGTCGCCACGGTCGGCACCGGCACCGAAGCGTTGTTCCGCGCCATGGAAGAAACCTTCGACGCCATTGTGTTGGATCGTATGCTGCCGGAAAAGGACGGCCTGTCGGTCCTTAAGATGCTGCGCGCCGGCGGCAACCGCACACCGGTCATCCTGCTGACGGCCATGGGCGGCATCAGCGACCGGGTTGAGGGACTGGAAAGCGGCGCCGACGACTACCTCACCAAACCCTTCGCCCTGTCCGAACTGAGCGCGCGCCTCAACGTCATTATGCGCCGCCCGGCTGTTGTCGAAGTTGAGACCGCCTTGCGCGTCGGCGATATCGAACTGGACCTGCGCAAACGCACCGTCCAACGGGGCGGAAAGCGGGTCGATCTCCAGCCGCGCGAAGTGCTGATGCTGGAAGAGCTGATGCGTAATGTTCACCGCATCATGACGAAGGCCATGCTGCTGGAGCGCGTGTGGGATTTCGATTTCGATCCGCATACCAATATCGTCGAGACCCATATCAGCCGTCTGCGCGCCAAGCTGAATGCGGGTTTCGAGGACGATGCCATCATCACCGTGCGTGGCGCCGGCTACATGATTCGCACACCATGAAGCGGTTCTTTCCCAAGACCGTGCTGGGCATGGCGACCGCCATCAGTGTCCTGCTGAGCCTGGTGGCCCTGGCTATCTGCTTCGGTATATACACAGTGACGCATGAGGCGGTCGAAGCGCAACTGGACCAGCGCATCGCCACCGAGTCCGAAATCCTGACAGCCATCTACCACAACGGCGGTGTCCCGGCCATCGCCGCCGAAATCGGCCAGCGCGAGGCGCAGAGCCGGGTAACTGGCATGGGTTATATCCTGGACGACCGCCAGGGTAACCGGCTAGCCGGTACACTGCGCGCCAGGGCGCCGGAGCCGGGCTGGCTGGAATTCCTTTACGACGACGAAGGCAACGGCAAGCGCGGCGTGTCGCAGGCCCTGACCCGGCGGTTGAACGACGGCCTGATCCTGGTCGTCGCGGCCGACCGTTCGCCCGTTGACGAAATGGACGCGCAACTGTTTGGCCTGTTCGGCGGGGTCTTCTGTGCCATGCTCGTCATGGGTGTCGGCGGCGCCCTGGGCCTGGGGTTTCTGATCCGGCGGCGGCTGGGTAAGATCGACGCCACGGCCCAGGCGATCATCGATGGCGACCTCAGCCGGCGCATGGTGCGCGATGGCACAGACAGCGAGTTCGACCGGCTGTCCGAAACCCTGAACCGTATGCTGGACCGCAATGCCGAACTGGTCGGCAATCTCCAGCAGGTATCGAACGATATCGCCCACGATCTGCGCACGCCTCTGGCCCGTCTTCAACAGGTCCTCGACGAGGCTTTGAGCGAGGCGCGCGATGTCGAGGCCTTCCGCCAGGCGCTGACCAAGGCGTCGGACCGCAGCCGGGAAATCCTTGACCTGTTCAACGCCCTGCTGCGGATATCCGAGATCGAAACCCTGAAGGTACGCGAGCATTTCATCCATATCGACCTGTGCCCGATTGTCGAACGGGTGGCTGACGCCTTCCGCCCGGACCTGGAAGCGGGCGGCTATAGGTTGGAAACCGAACTTGCGGTCGGCGCGATCATTGACGGCGACCGCCATCTCATATCGCAGCTTCTGGTCAATCTAGTCGAAAACGTTATGCGTCACACACCGTCAGGTACCCGGTTGTCACTGTCGCTGTGCCACCGCGACGGGCAGGTTGAACTGAGAGTGGCCGACAGCGGACCGGGCATTGATCCGTCAGAGCGCGAGCACGTTGTGAAGCGGTTTGCACGGCTGGAAAAAAGCCGGTCCACGCCGGGCTTTGGCTTGGGGCTCAGCCTGGTCTCGGCGATCGCACAGGCCCATTATGCCACGATGGAACTGACCGACACTGCGCCCGGCCTGCGCATCGGCTTCAGGTTTCCTCTTGTCGCGGGTTCAATCTCATGAACGCAGCAACGCTGACATTGGTGATGCTGCTGGCGGCCATACTGATCGGCGTCTGCGGCGTCATTTTTTTGCTCAGGTTGACCCTGTTTCGCCTCATCCCTTTCATTGCCCGGCGATCCGTCGCCGCGCACGGCTGGCTGGAGGGACGGTCGCCCTGGCTGTCGAAGCGCCTCAATGGCTGGTTCGATCCCTTCCGGCAGGAATGGCAGACGCTCCTGGTCCTTGCGATCCTGTTCGCGGGCACCGTGGGTCTCTTCCTGGCGATTGTCGAGGACCTGATTGAAGGCGATCCGCTGTTCCTTCCTGACAAGGCGGTCTACGGGTTTCTGCAAAGCCTGCGGAGTGTGGAGGCGGATCGCGTCCTGATCGCCATCACGGAGATGGGGGACAGCATAGTTGTCCTGACGGTTGCCTGCGCGATCGCAGCCGGACTGGCTTGGCGCCGGGCATGGCGCACGCTCCTTTACTGGCTGATGGCCGTCGCCGGAGGTTCGGCGATCAACAGCCTGCTCAAGACAGCGCTTCAGCGCCAGCGGCCGGCTGATATCTACGAGGCCGGTGTCGATCTGTTTTCTTTCCCGAGCGGCCACAGCACGACCAATGCCATCCTGTATGGCTGTCTGGCGATGATCATCGTTCGACAGGCACCGTTCACCTGGCGAACGCCCCTGGCATGCGGCGCGGCGTGCCTGGTGGTGCTGATGGCCTTCTCTCGCGTCTATCTCGGCGCCCACTGGCTTTCGGACGTGGTCGGCGGCCTTGCCTTCGCCGCGATCTGGCTCGCGGTCCTGGGCTTTTTCTACCTTCGGAGACCTGCCGAACCCCTAGAACCCAAACTCCTGATTGGTATCGCCGCCGCGACACTCCTGTTGGCGGCCAGCATCAATATAACGCTTCATCATTCCGCCGAGGTCGAACTTTACAAACCGCGTCAGGTCATGAATGTGAATGGATACCCAATGACGAAGTGACGGCGTTCAGGGCGCAGAATTGAAGAGGATTTTGACGCGTAATCCCGGTGCATTGTCCTCTATCGCGAATGCTGCCTTGTGCAGGTCCGCGATGGCGACCACAAGAGGCAGTCCCAGCCCGGCGCCGGGCGTGCCGCGGCTGGCGTCGAGGCGATAAAAGCGTTTGGTTATCTTCGCTTGTTCCGGCGGTGGGACGCCGGGCCCGTCGTCAGCGACCGTCAACACAACCTTGCCAGCATCATGACCAAGGCTGACCATGACCGTCGTTCCCGCCGGCGTATGGTTCAGAGCGTTATCGACGAGGTTGGTCAACAATTGCTGCAACAGCGCCGCGTCGCCCATGACCATGGCCTTGCCCGTGAGATCGGGCCGCAAGATGCGCCCGCCTTCCTCGGCCGCTGGCTGATAAATCTCAATGACGCGGCCGATAATATCGCCCAGGTCCAGCTTCTGGAAGGTTTTGCGCACATCGCCGCCTTCGATTTGGGCAATGCGTAAAAGCGCATTAAAGACACGCAGGATTTCGTCCGTTTCGTCGATGGCGTCGTTGATCAGGCTTGGCTCACCGGTCGCTGCCGCTTCGTCCAGCCGGTTACGCAGGCGCGTCAGGGGCGTACGCAGGTCGTGCGCCAGATCGGCAGAGACCTGACGCACGGCTGTAATGGCCGCTTCCAGACGGTCCAGCATCCGGTTCAGATTGCCGGCCAGCTTGTCGAATTCGCTGCCGAAGCCAATCGACGGCAGGCGTTCGCTGAGATTGCTGTCGATGAGGCGGGCCGCGACCGCATTGACGCGGTCAAGACGTTTGAGGAACAACATGCCTGCTGTTGTTCCGGCGCCCACGGCCAGAATGATCAGGCCCAGTCCGCCCCACAGGGCGACATTGTTCAGGCCGTCGCGCAGTTGTTGCAGGGAATAGGTGTCGCGCCCAACAGCCATGAAGGTTCCATCACGTGCGCGCTCGGTCAGTACCATGAAGGTGCCGGGTTCGGGCTGGCCGTCTGCGGTTTCGACGGGAATGACAATGCGGCTGAATCCCGTTGCCCGGGCCACTTCAGCTGGCAAGCCGCTGCTGAAGACCTTGCCGTCGGGGGCGACGACGTAATAGCTGTAACGGCTGATA
The DNA here is from genome assembly GCF_017875235.1 of Asticcacaulis solisilvae. Lineage (GTDB taxonomy): Bacteria > Pseudomonadota > Alphaproteobacteria > Caulobacterales > Caulobacteraceae > Asticcacaulis > Asticcacaulis solisilvae_A. The sequence goes on from NZ_JAGGMI010000009.1 coordinate 13,463, forward strand.
TCGTCGTTCAGACTATGTTCGTTGAGGACATTGGCAAGTGCTGCGCCGCCTTCAAGGTTTACGTCGGCGCGCATTATTGCCATCTGGTGCTGAAGCGCCTGGCGGATTTCCTGTTCGGCGAACCGTGAGACCGCCATGTTGAGGACCAGCAACAGGATGGCGCTGCCAACCCCAAAGATCAGCGTGAATACGGCGGCAAGGCGGAAGGTGGCCGTGCTCCACAGGACGAGGAGGCGCTTAAACGGGTTCATCGAGCACATAGCCAATGCCGCGGACCGTGCGCAGTGCCGACTTCTCCAGGCCACGGTCAATTTTCGCCCTGAGGCGGCTGACATGGGCCTCGACGATATTGGTGCGCGGATCGAAATCGTAACCCCACAGGTTTTCGAGCAGCATGGTCCGGGTAACGATCTCGCCGGCACGCCGCGCCAGAAATTCCAGGAGCTTGTATTCCTGTAATGTCAAATCGATGCGCCGGTCGCCGCGCGTAACGCGCCGTCTGCGAAAGTCGATAGTCATATCGCCCAGGCGCAGCGTTTCGTCCCTGTCGGCGCCACCGTGCGCGCCTCGGCGGTGAAGCGCCTTCACGCGCGCCAGGAGCTCGGTAAAGGCGAAAGGTTTGCCGAGATAGTCGTCGGCGCCGGCTTCCAGCCCTTCGACCCGGTCGTCCACCGATGACAAGGCCGTCAGGATCAGAACCGGGGTTAAAACCTCCTGCTGACGCAACGCTGCGACCAAGTCCAGCCCCATGCGTCCTGGCAACATGCGGTCAACGACCAGAACGTCATATGGATTGGTTTGCGCCAGTTCGAAGCCCACATCACCATTGGCTGCCAGGTCCACCGTATGGCCAGCCTGTTGCAGCCCCTTGGTGACAAACGCAGCGGTTTGCACGTCGTCCTCTATAACCAGCAGTTTCATCGCGCCGCGATCATTTCGTGTTTCCGGACCTTGTCACGGCATCCATAGCAAAGGTGGCGGTGGGAGAACAGCGGGCTCACAGCTCGGCGCCGCCTGTCTCCGAATGTCTGCGGGTATGTACTCTTTGACGGCCGATGACCATTCGAATAGGCGTCGGCGCTATCTGTATCGGATGGAAGGCTTCGCCGGGACCGGGGCCAAGCGGCACGCGGCGGAAGGGCAGGGCAGCGCCGGCACCGGCCAGCATGCCTGCGCAGAAAGACAGCTGGACAGTCAGTTCCAAGGGCACATGGCGCAGCTTTAGAACGCCCTTTTCCTTCTGCAGTTCAGATAGATAGTAGAGGAGCCAGCGTTCACCGTCGCTGACATAGGGCGCATCGAGCGACAAGGCCTCGTAGCCATTCCAGGCCGCGACAGTGCGCAGGGCGGCAAAAGCGGGCGACATCGATGCGCGAATAGTCGACAGAGCTGCCCCGGCGCATTGCCCGGCGCTGCCTCTGGTCGGCCGCCTGGCCGTCAAGGGCGCGGATCCAGCATAGAACCGTCTGCTCGACCGGCGAGCAGCGGTGGAATGAGAGAAGCCCACGGGTCACGATCATCTGGATGATGCCTGAAAACGAAACCCGGAGTGCGGTCTGCGCACTCCGGGCTCTCGGACTAGTACTTAACGCTGAGGCTGAGATACGCGCTGCGCGGCGCACCCGGGGTGATGTTGGTGTCGCTGTGTGCGTTCGGATAATATTCCGTATCCGCCAGGTTCTCGACATTGAGCTGGAGTTGCAGCTTGTCCGAAATGGCCCAGTAGACGGCCCCATCGATGCGGGTGTAGTCGTCGAGCGTCACGTCGTTGCTGATGCCGGCGAAGGACTTGTCGCGGTAAAGAACGCCGATGGCCGCGCCCCATTTCGGTGAGATGTCGTAGCGGTTCCAGACGCTCAAGGTATTTTTCGGCGTCTGCGCCAGGAATTTGCCTGCGGGCGTGGTGCCAACGGCCTGGACCGTCTTGGCATCCTGATAGGCATAGGCTGCTATGACCTGCCATTTGTCGGTGATCTGGCCGTTCAACGACAGCTCAACGCCCTCGATGCGCTGCGAGTCACCCGGCAGCAGGATCAGCTTGGTGCTGTCGGCCGGGTCGGTGATCGAGGCATTGCTGCGGTTCAGTTGGTAGACCGAACCTGTGACCGTCAGCGTCGGGCTAATGTCCCATTTGGCGCCGATTTCGGTATTCTTGAACTCTTCCGGATCGAGTGCCTGGTTGGAGACGCTGAGCGACGCCAGTTGCTCACCCGAACGCGGTAGGTAGGTGATGCCATAGCTGGCATAGATAGAGGCGTTGGCGACGGGCTTGTAGATCAGTCCCACGCGAGGGGAGACCAGGTTGTCGGTCGAAGACAGATGGCGGGTGGCCGGGGTCGTGGCGCGCAGATTGGTCGTTTCGGCCTCAAAGCGGTCATAGCGAACGCCGATGACGGCCTGCCACTGGTCGTTGAAGGCGATCTGGTCCTGAAGGTACAGGGCGGCAACATTGACGACGCCGGTGTTAAGCGCGTCTGATGCAGATTGGGCAAACGTGACCGGCATATTTATGGTCGGTGACGACAGGCTGACGACGCAGTTGGCCGCCGTGCTGCCGGCCAGACAGGTGCTATTCGGCAGGCTGAACGAACCGGTTTCGCGGCGGTTGTCGGTTTCCTGCCTGCCGATTTCGACGCCGGCCAGAAGCGTATGCGCAATGCTGCCGGTGTTGGCGGTAAAGATCAGGTCGGTCTGATTGAAGGCGTTGTCGCGGACGGTTGATTGGTTATAGGCCTGAATGCCCACCGTCGTGCCCGCCGCGTTGACATTGGCCGGAAAGACGTTCTGGTAGAACTTGTCGTAATTGGCCAGGCGCGTGCGGTTGCGTAGGGTAACGCCATTGTCGAAGCGGTGATCGACAAACGCCTGGAAGGCGTTGACCTCGGAGAAGGTCGGGCTGCGCGTCGGATCGCCGAAGAAGGTCGAACGGTCGGTATCGACCGGATGGCGGGTGCCGCCGGTGGCGACGCTGAAGCTTGGGATGCCGCGATCGGCGACGCGCTCGTCCTTGTAGAACTCATAGCCGATCGTGATCAGGGTGGCGTCGCGGGGACGGAAGGCCAGGGTCGGGTTGAAGCCCTGGCGCTTATAGGTCACGCCGTCGCGATAGCTTTCGGAGTCCTCATACAGGCCGGCGAGGCGGAACGACACTTCGCTGGTCAGGTTGTGACCGAAATCGACCGTGGCGCGCTTCTTGTTGAACGAACCCAACTGGACATTCAGGCGGCCGAACTCGGTAAAGTCGGCGACCTTGGTGACGCGGTTGAGCAAGCCGCCGGGGCTGCCACGGCCGAAAATCATGGCGTTCGGGCCCTTGAATGCCTCGATGCGCTCGATGTTGTAGGTGTCGCGGAAATACTGAACGTCGTCGCGGATGCCGTCGACAAACAGGTCGGCGGTGTTGGAGTTGCCGCGGAAGACCAGGCCGTCGCGATTGCCTTCGCCCTGCGTCGCGCCAAAGCCCGGTACGTAGCGGACGGCTTCGGCCATCGACTGGATGTTCTGGTCGTTGATCTGCTTCTCGCCGATGACCGAGACCGACTGCGGCACGTTCAGCAGCTCTGTGTCGGTCTTGGTGCCGGTGGTGGTGATCTTCGGATTATAGGCGGTGCGCTCCCCCTTGATGACGACCGGAGAGCCTTCGGCCTCGGCTTCGGCGTATGCGAACGCCGGCAGGGCGACCAGCATCAGGGCGGTACCGGCCAGGAGACAGGTCGCGGCTTTGCGGCGATTGGAGAGTTGCTTTATCACGGAGGAGGCCCCTTCACTTTTTGCGAATGTGTTGCATTGTTAGTGGGCGCTAACATTCGTGATAATGCGTCGCAATCAACTTTGCTGAAACTTTATGATTTGTAATCCGCCTTTGAAATTGAACGCATCTTGGCGTAATATTCGCGTCACAATAAGATTTCAGGTGGTTCGTAGGCCGGAGATTTTACGGGACATACGTGCCATTGTGTCCGCCCGATGACGGCAACCCATCGACATCCTGAATGAGGTCGCCGAGACGTTAAGTTTTACAACTACTTTGGAACATGGTGTAAACCGCCACTTTCCCAGTTCCAGCGGCTACTCCCAGCGACTTGCACAGCCTAACTACATACCCAGTAAGCTATATGCACGCGGGAACCTTAACGGTAAGATTTCAAACTCATTGAATCTTTATAAGTAATCCACAATTCAAGTCGGTCCGGCCGTATGGCCAAATGGGACGTGCATGTGCGAGACAAGCATGGCGGACTCTATGGGGGGCGCCGATGAAGGACGAAAATCGACCTGCGGGATCAATCGAAGCCAATGCCAGGCTGGCCGCAATCGTCGAGTCATCTGACGATGCAATCGTCAGCAAAACGCTTGAGGGTGTGATTACGTCATGGAACGCTGCGGCCGAGAAAATCTTCGGTTACGCTGCGGATGAGGCTATCGGGCAGCATATCACGCTGATAATTCCCGAAGACCGCCTGGGTGAAGAGGCCGAGATCATGTCCCGCATTCGGTCGGGCCAGCGTGTCGATCACTTCGAAACCATCAGGCGTAGGAAATCTGGCGAACACATCCAGATATCGGTCACGGTATCGCCAATCAAAGGCGATAATGGGCAGATTATTGGTGCGTCCAAAGTTGCCAGAGATATCAGTTCAGCGAAAAAGGTTGAGGCAGAGCTGGCCGCCCGGACGAATCAGCTTGAAGCCCTGACCAACTTACTGCCCCAAATGGTGTGGGCGGCTAATGCCGGCGGACGACTCGACTTCATCAATACGCACGCTCAAGCATATGCCGGCAATGTCCGTCTAGTGGATGGTGTCTATCAGTGGCAGGAGGTCATGCATCCTGACGACCTTGAGCCCGGCGTAGAGGCTTGGACGAAAAGTGTTGAGACAGGCGCCAGCTTCGAGATAGAGCAGCGCATCTTCCATCAACCAACCCAGACCTACCGTTGGAATTTGTCCCGTGCCTTGCCGGTACGCGACAACGACGGACGCATTACACGCTGGTTCGGCACCAGCACCGACATCGAAGATCAGAAACAGTCCGCGAAACGAAGCGAAGAAGAGCGCGAGATCGTTACCGCGCTATACGAGGTCGGCGAGGCGTTTACGACAAAGGAACTTGCCGACGCTGTCCAGGTTGCGACGGACGTGGCGACGCGGCTTACGGGGGCGGAGTTCGGTGCTTTCTTCTACAATGTCGAAAACCAGGATGGAGAAAGCTATACGCTCTACACCATCTCAGGCGTCGATCGCGCGCACTTCGACAAATTCCCGATGCCGCGCAACACGGCCATCTTTGCGCCAACCTTTTCCGGTGAGAAGGTTGTGCGCTATGACGACGTGACACAGCAGGCGCACTATGGCCAGAACGCGCCGCGCAAAGGGATGCCCGAGGGCCACCTCCCAGTGCGCAGCTATCTGGCCGTACCTGTCATGTCGAAGGGCGGTGAAGTCCTGGGCGGGCTCTTCTTCGGTCATCCTTCGCCGGGCGTGTTCAGTGACCGAGGGGAGCGGATTGCGCGTGCTGTCGCTGCCCAGGCTGCGACGGGTATCGAAAGCGGTCGCCTGTTGCAACGCGTTCAACATAGTGAGCGCCAATTCAAACACCTGGCAAACGCCATCAACCCCATGGTCTGGGTGACGCGCGCCGACGGCAGCCTCGAATATTTCAACGATCGCTGGTATGAGTTCACAGGAGACACACCGGGCGCAACCGGTCGCGAAAGCTGGGCCGACCTTGTTCATCCTGAGGATCTCGAGCGGGTCATCGGTCAATGGCGCGACAGTGTGCTGACAGGGGAATCCTATGAAATTCAGTATCGCCTTCGCCACGTCGACGGTACTTTCCGGTGGGTACTTGGCCGGGCGACGGCCGAGCGCGGCGAAAACGGTCATATACTGAGGTGGTACGGCACCAGCACAGATATTCAGGATCTGGTCGACGCCCGTCATCGGGCTGAAGAAGCTAACATAGCGAAATCGGATTTCCTGGCCAATATGAGCCACGAAATCCGGACGCCAATGAATGCCGTAATCGGCTTGTCGACCATCCTGGCTAATTCTCAGCCTTTGACCGAGAAGCAGCGTCAGTACATCCGCACACTGCAGTTGAGCGCCGACAGCCTGCTGGCGCTTATCAACGACCTGCTGGATATCGCCAAGATCGAAGCGCGGACGGTTGAACTCGAGCACATTCCGTTCAGCCTGCCGCGATTGCTGCAGGAAGTGACAAGCATGATGGCTGTGCAGGTGCGGCAGAAGGGTCTGAAGTTCACAGCATCCGGCGACTGTGCGGACAATCATTTCTTTCTGGGTGACCCTACGCGGTTGCGCCAGATCGTTACGAATCTGTGCTCGAACGCCATAAAGTTCACGTCCGACGGCGGCATACATATCTCCATCGACTGCCATCAGACGGATCGGCCGCACGTGGAAACGGTCTGCATTGCGGTAAGAGACACAGGGATTGGGATCACTCCCGAGAAGATACAGTCCATTTTCGATAAGTTCGTCCAGGCCGATAGCAGTATCAGCCGGCGCTACGGGGGCACCGGTCTTGGGCTTGCAATCACCAAGACCTTGACCGAGCTTATGGGCGGCACCATCAGTGTGAAAAGTGAGTTCGGCAAAGGATCGACCTTTACCGTCTGCATTCCGATGGAGATCGCAACCCAGCACGAGGCGCCCGACGTCAACCTGTCGAGCTTAATCGAGCAGACCCTGGATGAAAAACTGCGGCCAGTTGTTCTGTTGGTCGAAGACTTCGAGCCGAACATTCTTGTCGCCAGCACGTTCCTGGAAGGTTTCGGGTACCGCGTCGACGTTGCCCATAATGGGCTGGAGGCGTTTGAAAAAGCGAAGTCCAACGAATACGTCGCTGCGCTGATGGACGTTCAGATGCCTGGCCTCAACGGGCTCGATGCTACAAAGATGATCCGTGCTCATGAACAGAAATCCGGCAGGGCGCGTCTTCGGATTGTCGGCATGACCGCCCATGCAATGTCCGGCGACAAGGAGCGTTGCCTTGCCGTTGGCATGGACGATTACATCGCCAAACCATTTAATCCTGCGGAGCTTCAGTCAAAGTTGCTATAGCGGAGCTCAGTCGGCCGAAAAGCGGGTAACGGCTCCACATCGTTCTAGGTGCAAGTCGATACCAGGGTCACCGCGGCCGAAAGCTCCAATGCTAGCCTTTGCATTTCCTCTGCTTGCGGCTGGACGGCGGCCCGCTCAAGGCGCCTGATAGCCCTGTCGAGTATCTCGCGGTGCGCGGCGTTGGCCTGTTGGAGATTTTTGAGCGTCTGTCTAACGAGCGCTTCTTCGCGATTGGCACGCAGTACGTAGGACAATTGGTGCGCGATAAGGCGCCAATTCAGCGGCTTTACCACGAAAGATGTTGCGCCCGAAGCATAGGCTTTATCGACAGAGTCCATATCTTCGCGCCCTGTTGCAACAACGATGGGCAAGTGGCGCAGCCGTGTATCGGCACGAACAAGCCCAATAAGTTCGAAGCCGTCCATGATTGGCATGTCCAGATCGACAAGGGCAATGTCGAATTCCAAGCGCGTGAGGAGATGCAGGGCTTCAGCTCCATCGCCAGCAGTGACGACGGAGACCTTATCCGATTTCAGATTGCAGACTGCGAATTCGCGAAGGATCGGATCGTCATCAACGACCAACAGACGCGATCTTTCAAACTGCGTAAAATGCTGACTGGGCATGAATTGCTCACAATAGCCTGATCTATTTTTTTAACACCATGTGGTTAAGACCCGATTATCGATATTTGTCCCTTGATGTTAACCATTCGGACTGAGCAGATATTCATTTTTCCACAGTAACATCCGGTATATGTTCACTACTGTACACTCGATGGTTAAGCGCTTTATCCGAAATACTCGCGGCAATGTCGCCATGATTAGCGGCCTTTGCGCTGTGCCTGTGATGTTCGCAGTCATGGGCACATTGGAGATCGCCAATACGTCTAACCAGCGTGCCAAACTCCAAGAAGCGGTGGATGAAGGCGCGCTTACGGGAGCTGGCCGTTTGTCCTTTGTCAGCACCGGCGGCACTCAGATCGCTCAGGATGCAGCGATCGCGACGGCGCGGCAGGTGGCGGCAAACGCTGGCGTAAAGGCTAATGTGCAATATGCAGCAGCCATTGCAGCGGACCGAAGTTCTCTAACCCTCGATGCCGTAGCCGACCATAAGGCCATGATCGGGTTCATGGGGTTTGGCAACCAGACCCTTCATGTGCATGCTACGGCTGAGAACTTGGGCTCGATACCCCTTTGTGTCCTGCAGACGAAAGAGGGAAAGGGCGGCATCGATGTAGGTGACAGTTCTCGTATCCGCGCGACAGGCTGTGCTGTTCACGCCAACGCCAACATCGTCGTCAAGGGCGGGGCCATGATCCAGGCCGACAAGACGCAAGCCGTAGGCACTGTGTCAGGCTCGATGTCGCCAGCCGGACAAGCCGGCGCGCTACGCATCCCAGATCCCTTTGCTGACATGCCGCTCTCGCCGCCGATTGAGTGCAATGGCAAGGCGCAAAAGATCAAGAACGAGAAGGGCACCACGCTTTATCTGCCGGCGGGCGTGCACTGTGAACGTTACATCATCGAGAAAGATGCCACCCTTATCTTGCAACCGGGTGATCACTGGTTCATGGACGACCTCGACGCCAAGGAAAACGCCATTATTCGCGGAGACGACGTGACATTGATCTTCGGATCGACAAAGAAGATAAATTTCGCGGATCGTGCCGAAGTCCAGCTTGGCGCCCGTAAGAGTGGTCCCTATGCCGGCTTTCTGATTCTGACGACGAGAGAAAACGTCGAGGAGTTCACGATCGGTTCGGACCGGGTCTCAAAGCTCTTAGGCACCATCTATATCCCGAGCGCCAAACTGATCGTGTCGACGGCCGGCAATGTAGCTCAGGATTCAGCCTGGAGCATTATCGTCGCTGAAACTCTATCATTGAGGAAGAACCCGACCCTCGTCATAAACAACAACTATGTCGGTTCAGGCGTACCGGTGCCGCAAGGTGTCGGTCCAAACCGCAATGCACCCCGGTTGTCGAAATAGTGTCACGCAACAGCTTCAGGATTAACGTCGGTCAACCACGCCTGCTAACGCTGGCTTCATCGCTCCATGATGTACTGAACTCATTTGCAGTCAGGGATGCCGCAACATGCGCAACGGTATTTTGAAACGGGCCGACCTAAAATTCATGTTGGCCGCTTGCGCGGTCATAATGGTGGGTACCGTTGTATGGATCGGCGCCAATGTGTCAGAACGTTCGGGGGCACAAGCAGGATATGCGACCTGTGGCGAGGCGCGAAAAGACGGGGCGACGCCCTTGTATAGCTGGGAGGCTAAATATCGGGTTGGGCTGGACCGTGACGGAAACGGCGTAGCCTGCGAGCCCGGTGGCAAGGGCTGAGGCTATAGTTCTAGTCTAATATACTAACGACGCCTCCGTCCGTCGAAGGATCACTCAAGCCGCAGCAAGCCGAGCGCCCAAGCTGTTGGACGGCTTTGCCTACGGCACCGATCCCATCAAGACGTGAATCTTTGCTGCCAAACTTCTTCAGCGGCAATCGAACGGCTTCAGTTTCTACTAGGGCGCCAGTTGGCATCGCTACTTTACGCCCTAAATGCGCGATAACAATACTTATCGCGTGTAATGGGTCTGCGATTTCCCATAAGCTTTCATATGAGCTGATGTCCGCTTACGGGCAACTAGATCCAATACGTAAATGTCGCAGTTCCATTTCGGCTTATGGCGCGTCTGCACCTATATGGGGTGCCAAACTACCTCGAATAGAGTTAGATTTTCCCTGCAGGCGGATTAATATTTCTGCCTTGCTATAATTCCTAGTCAACGACATTTAATTCGGCAACCGCGTACCCTTGGACAGACTTCAGGATCGCCGGCGTCTTTTCCAGAAAGTATGGGTAATTCATGTCGGTGCCTTCTACTGGGAGTCCCTTGAGGACTCGTAGCGGGCCTGCGTTTGCTTCTAAGCGGCGGGGGCCTCTGTCTTTCATTTCGGCTGCCATCCTGACCACGGCTCTGTCGTGGCACGGGCTGGCCATGGCCCAACCGCAAATCAAGCCACCCCAGGGCAAGCCGTGGGCACGCCACGCCATTGAAAACCGCCTGTTCGGCTCCGACGGCACGCGCATTCAGGACGTCAACCGCGACGGCCTGCCCGACATCATCGGCTCGTGGGAAAATGCCAAGCTGACCGGCATCTATTTCCATCCCGGTTATGACAAGGTCCGCGACCGCTGGTCCAGCGTCATTATCGGCTCGACGCCTGACGCCGAAGAAGCCCTGCTGGTCGATCTCGACAATGACGGCCAGTTCGACGTCGTGTCCAGCCAGGAGCGCGGCTCAGAACGCATCGTCGTCTACTGGGGCCCCACGGACGCAAAGCTGGTGCGCGACCCGCTGGAATGGCGCGGCGAGGCCATCCCGGTCAGCAAAAACCTGTCGCAGTGGATGTATGCCGAACCCTTGCAGGTCGATGGCAAGAACGGCATCGACCTGGTCGTCGGCGGCAAGAACTACAACAAGGACCAGACAGCGGTGCTGGGCTGGCTGGAAGCCCCTGCCAATGCCCGCGACCTGTCGGCGTGGCGATGGCACGAACTGACGAAAGTGTCGTGGGTGATGTCGATCGAGATCGCCGACCTCAACGGCGATGGTTTCGATGACATCCTCTATACCGACAAGCACGGTCCGGGCGTCGGCGCCTGGTGGCTGGAACATCCCGCCAGCCACGATCCTAAAATCCTGGCCCAGCCGTGGACACGGCACCGCCTGACGCCCGATCCGGCCACCCTGTCCGGCGCCATGTTCCTGACCGTCGCCGACCTCGACAAGGACGGCCTGACCGACGTCTTGTCGGTCGTCGATTATCCGCGCACCGGCCCCGATCAGCCCGATCATGAACGCCGCGCCGTCCTGTGGCACCGCCGGCTCGACGCATCGGGCCTTAGTTGGGAAACCCACCGCATCGCCGTGCCGCCCAAGACCGCCCAGCCGAAAGGCATTGCCGTCGGCGACCTTGACGCAGACGGCCGCAATGAAATCGTCCTGACCAGCACCGGCGCCGAAGGCGACCTGATCGGCACCTATTACCTCAGCTACGACAAGACGCCGACCGAAGCGGTGTGGACCGCCCACGACATCGCCGGCCCCGAAGGCGTCAAGTACGACGTCGTCCACCTGATCGATATCGATGGCGACGGCGACCTGGACGTCCTCAGCAACGACGAAAAGGAAGGCGGGGCAGGGCAGGGCCTGGGGATCATCTGGTACGAAAATCCCCTGCATTCCCCGCCACCGGCAAAGCCCGCAGCACCCGAAAAGAAATAAGGAGCGCCTCGCGTATCTTTTTTTTCGCGATGTCCAAGCGGAAAACCGCTGACACTTTTCCGCACATCGCTCGTAACCGCACACACACAGAAGACAAAACCATGAAAACCAACCTTGTCGCGATCCGCGCGTTCGGATCGTTCTGCGCCCTTGCGCCCCTGATGATGGCCGCCTCTCCCTCAGCGCAAGCCGCCGCACCCACCGCCGAGGCCTCTGAACCCGTCGTCATCCAGGGCTATCGCGATGGCCGCGACCGGTCGCTGAACCAGAAGAAGAAGCAGACCAATATTTCCGACCGCGTGTCGGCGGACGCCATCGGCAACCTGCCCGACCGCAATGTCGCCGAAGCCATTGCCCGCGTGCCGGGCGTCAGCCTGTCGCTGGAACAGGGCGAAGGCCGCTATATCAGCATCCGCGGCATCGATCCCAACCTCAACCAGGTCCAGGTCGATGGCGCGACAGCGGCCGCGCCCGGCGGATCACGCCTTGGCCGCGCCGTGCCGCTCGACACGCTGGGCCTGGCGCAGATCAGCCAGATCGAAGTCATCAAGAGCGTGACGCCTGATCTTGACGCCAATTCGCTGGGGGGCACGCTGTCGATCAAGACGGTCAGCCCGTTCAGCCGCCCTGAAGGCCTGATCTCGGCCCAGGTCGCCGCCAATCACAGCGGATCGACCGGCACGACCGGCCCCGAAGTCCGCCTGACCTTTTCCGACGTCCTGGGCGCCAGCCAGAAATGGGGCATAGCCGCCGCGCTGAGCTTTGAGGAACGCGATTACGCCAACCACTGGGTGCAGAGCGCCGGCTGGGAACAGCGCACGGTCAACGGCATCACCACCTATCTGCCCGGCAGTTTCGAGATCAAGCCCGAGGAAGGCAATCTGCGCCGCTTAGGCGGCAATATCGCGCTGGAATACCGGCCGGACGACAGCCTGCGCCTGTTCCTGCGCGGCAACTATTCGACAACGCGGCGGGTGGAGCACACGGTTGAAACCGTATTCAACGTCAGCAATTCGGCCGCCAATGTCCAGCTCGACACGGCGACCACCGGCGTGTTCCGCGCCGCCGGTGTCCGCCCGGAACGGAGGGATTTCCGCGTCCGCAAGGACCAGCAGCTTCTGGTCCTGTCGACAGGCTTTGAAAAGGTCGCGGGTGATTTCACTTTTGAATCGCTGGTGACGTGGTCGGCGGCCAAGGAAGAAACGCCGTACAACAACGTCCTGGCCTTCCGCGCCGGCACCGGGGCCACCGGGCCGATCGCCTTTGACATCGGCGCTTTTGACTTCGTGCGCTGGGAAGCCGACTACACCCAGGACACGGCGTCGGACTATCCGCTGCGCCGCACGCGTGAAGATTTCGGCCTGGTCGATGAAACTACCGCCACGGCGAAATTCGACGTCACATGGGCGCCGTCCGGCTGGGCCAGCCACGACGCCTACATCAAGGCGGGCGTCAAGCACACGCGCCGCGACCGCGCCGTCGACATGGAGTCGCGCCGCTATATCCCGGTCGGCAACTGGCGGCTGAGCCAGATCGGTGTCCTGCCGGCGGAAAGCGCCTATGACGACCGCTATTCGGCGGGCTTTGTCCTCGACCACGACGCCACCTTTGCCTACATCAAGGCCAATCCCGCCCTGGTCAGCTTCGACGTGCTGGAATCGGCGCGCAATTCGATCGAAGACGATTACGATATCGATGAGACCATATCGGCCGCCTATGTGCTGGGCACGGCGACCTTTGGCCGGCTGACGATCCTAGGCGGCCTGCGCTGGGAAGGCACCGAAGCCACGATCCGCGCCGTCGAAGCACGCTTTGACAAAGGGGTCTTCCTCGGCCACTTCCCGGCCTCGGGCGCTACGACCTATGACCGCATCTTCCCGAACCTTCAGGGCGTGTTCCGCATTACCGACGACCTGCAACTGCGCGCCGCCGTCACCCGCACGATCGGCCGGCCGGCCTATGAAGACGCCCGGCCATTGTCGAACTTCACCTATGAGACACTGGGCGCTTCGGCGCTCAACCCGACCTTTGGCTATACCGGCACACTTAGCATCGGCAATCCGGACCTGAAACCGTTCGATGCCCACAATCTCGACGTCTCGCTCGACTGGTATACGTCGAACCGGGGCCTGGTCAGCATCGCCGCCTTCCGCAAGGAGATCGACGATCCGATCTATGGCTATTCCGACACCCGCACCAACACCACCCACAACGGTATCGGCCTTGAAACCCTGCGCGTCACCAGCACGCGCAATGCCGACCAGGCGACGATCGACGGCGTGGAGCTGAACATCTACCAGCCGTTTTCCTTCCTGCCGGCGCCGTTCGATGGCCTGGGCATCGATGCCAACCTGACGGTGATCTCTTCCGACGTCACCGTGCCGACGCGGCCGGGCGAAGCCTTCTCCTTCTTCCGCCAGCCTGACCAGATCCAGAATGTCACCCTGTTCTACGAAAAGGGCAATGTGTCGGGCCGGGTGGCGTGGAACCACACAGGCGAGCAGCTCTATACTCTGGGGTCGAACATCCGCAACGATGAGTACCGCCGCCCGCGCTCCCAGGTCGATGCCCTGCTGCGCTATATGCTGAGCCCGAAATACGCCCTGACCGTTTCGGCGCGCAACCTGACCAAAGAGCCCGAACAGTTCAGCTATGGCATCAAGAGCCTGATCCGCACCAGCCGCCTGATCGACCAGGATGTGACGGTCAGCATCAGCGCCGCCTTTTAGAGCGGCGTACGGAAAGATGTGAGCGATATTTTTTTAGTATCTCTAAAAAACAAACGACTAGAGCATGGTGCGGTTTGATGTAACCGCACCATGCTTTAAGCAACCGACTTCGAAAACACCTTGATGACGACGGTGCCTGTCAGGATCAGGCCGATGCCAAGCAGCGCAGGCAGATCAAGAATCTGGCGGTAGACCAGATAGCCGATCACCGAAATGACGACGATGCCGACGCCCGACCAGAAGCATTCGAACGCGGCCGGGATTTCGGTGCCTGGCTCGGCTTGGTGCCCAAGCAATTCAGTACCGGCGGAAGATCGATCCTTGGCGGCATTTCCAAACGCGGCAGTCGATATCTTCGAACCCTATTCGTCCAAGCTGCCCGGGTACTGTTGATGCGGCCACAGAACTGGCCCAAGTTTAGCTTCGGGAGCTGGCTCACCAATGCCGCTACGCGAATGCATCGAAACAAGCTCGCCGCTGCGCTCGCCAACAAACTCGCCCGCATTACCTGGAGTGTGCTGAGTTCCGGTAAGGCTTTCGATACCCACAGAATCGAGGTGGAGGCTATCTAAGCAATCTACCTCTCCCGAGTTCGCGAATGAGAAATGCATGGAACGGATTCATAGACGCACCCTGAGTCAGGTGGCCCTTATGGTTGCCAAACAACCTGTCCGCTAATGAGACCAAAGGTGCGTGCGTATACCCATCAAGGCCACGGCTCGCATGCCGATCGACAGGCCGAATACATATCAGCGACTTCCGCTTTCCACTTATGAACTCACTTGCGATCAGCAGCCGGTCCATACATTAGGGCCAAGTGCAGACACCCTGTCGCTAACTCTCTACAACGCCTGACGACCAAAATATTGCCAGACTGGGCAGCGGCTTTACGCCGTCTCGATGCTGACGCCCGGCACGGGTTGCGGGGGCGCGAGGCTGAGTTCGAAGCGGATGTCCCTGGCGCGGTAATCCAGCGTCACCGAAGCGAATTGGCGCAGATAGTCCATTCCGATCAGAAGGGACGGGCGCGACTTCGTCTTCCACGCCGCAAATTCCGGCACATCGGCAATAACCAGCGTGCCGTTGGTAAAGGCCAGGTTCTGCAACCTGATGCGGCCGATCGGCACGACCTGGCCGGTGATCTCACCGCCCGTGACGCCGGTCAGGGTGACATTGGCCTGGGGCGCGAAGATCTTGCTGCGGTTGGAGACGGCCTTCATCAGCGAGACATTGCCGACGCTGACCTCGGCGCCGGTGTCGATAAAGGCGATGGCGGCGACGCTGTCGACCAGGCAATCCATGACCTTCAGATAGCCGCCGCTGCCCTTGGCGCGGACGTGGGTGACGTCGGGGCGTTTGGCTTCGGTCGGATCGGATGGTTCTTCGATACGGATGGCGCGGTCGGCGAAGTCGAAGGTGACACGCGTGTCGTTGATGACGTCCAGCCCCAGGTAGCCGTCATTATAGACGGAGGCGCGCGGCAGGACGGGCAGGGACAGGTTGCTGCGGCGGAACGGGCCGAAGGCGAGGTCGCTGATCTGGACGGTCGGGGCCGGGACGCGGCGCGTCAGGCCTGACACCATGACATTGCGCCCCAGCGACAGGCCCAGTCTGGCGGCGACGTCGTCCGACAGGATCGAGCGTTCGGCGGCCGTATCGACGACAAAGCGGAACGGGCCCTTTCCGTTGATCATGACCTCGATGGTCAGGCGTTGCGACGGATCTTCGCGGGCGGTCAGGCGGACGCCTTTTTTGCCGTCTGATTCGAGCTGCCTGGCGCCCTGGGCGTTGACGACCTGGCTGAGGGCGGTAGGCGGCATCAGCCCGAGGCCAAGCCCCGCTGCCAATAAGCCGCGCCGTGGCCAGCCTCCATCGCTGTTCGTCATGTTCAACCCCCTGATGGCGCTCTGCCGGCGCGTCTTGATGCTGACTGTAACACTGTTCCGCCAAAGCGCCAGACTGTGTCAGTAGGCTGAAAAAGGCATTAGTCTGACAATTGAAGTGCTCGCCGAACCGTGTTAGCGGTATCAGAGAGCCGCACTCAAGAGTGCGGCCGCCACACAAAGCCCGGCGTTTTGCGATGCCGGCGACATGAAAGAGGAAACCTATGAAGACGCGCGTCATGATATCCGCCCTTGCCTTGCTGGCCGCCATTGCGGGGCAGGCCTGCGCCGCCCCGGGCCGTGCGCTGGATGCCAATGGGCACTTTGCCCTGGCGGCTCCGGCGTCCAGCGCAGCGTTTTCCTTTGTTCCGGTGGAAGGCGGCGTCCAGGTCCGCATCGGCGCGGTCGCCAAGAACATCATCTTTTACGGTCCGAAGACCGTGCGGGTGAACACCACGCTGGGGGAAAATTACTGGAAGCATCCCAGCATCGTCGTGATCGACAAGCCGGACAATATTGGCTTCACGACGCAGGAGACGGCGACGACGCTGACCCTGAAAAGTGCCGGCCTGAGCGTCATCATCGACAAGGCGACTGGCGCGGTGACCTTCACCGACGCGAGCGGCAAGGTCTACACGCAGGAAAAGCAGGCCGCGCCGCAGAGCCTGAACCGGATCGAGATTTCCGGCGCGCCGACCTATGAGGCGCAGAACACCTTCCAGCTCAAGCCGGAGGAGGCGATCTACGGCTTTGGCTTTGTGGGGCAGGGCGAGCTGAACCGGCGCGGCAAGAACCTGCTGCTGGTCCAGACCAATATCGGCATCGTCATTCCGGTCATGGTGTCGTCGGAGCGCTATGGCATCCTGTGGGATACCTACTCAAAAATGCGCTTCAGCGATTCTGACGCCGGTGCGACCCTGTGGGCCGAAAGCGCGCCGGGCGGGGTCGACTACTACTTCATGGCCGGCGACACGATGGACGCGGTCGTTGGCGGTTACCGCGAACTGACCGGCCAGGCGCCGATGTTCCCCAAGCAGGCGTTCGGACTGTTCATGAGCAAGGAGCGCTATCAGACCCAGGCGCGGCTGCTGGAGGTGGCAAAGACCTTCCGCCAGGAACAGTTCCCGCTCGATTACATCGTCCAGGACTGGCAGTACTGGGGCAGCGACAAGGACGGCACCTGGAGCGGGATGATCTGGAACCCCGAGCGTTTCCCGGATCCGAAAGGCGCGATCGACACGCTGCACGACATGAACCTGAAGCTGATGGTGTCGATCTGGCCGTCGGTCGGCAACGATACCGAACTGGCGCGCGATCTCGACAGCAAGAACCTGCGCTTCGAACCGCTGCACTGGATATCGAAAAAGGCGCGCATCTATGACGCCTTCAGCCCTGAAGGCCGGGCCACCTATTTCAAGCATGTGAAAAAGGGGCTTCTCGACGTCGGCGTCGATGCCCTGTGGATGGATGGCACGGAGGTCGAGGTCGGCACGGCGGTCCACGATGCCGGCGAGACCGAACGCGACATCAAGCTTCTGGGCAACAACGCGCTGGGGGATTTCACGCGTTATCTCAATCCCTATTCGCTGATGACGACGCAGGGGACCTATGACGGTCAGCGCGCCACCAGCAACAAGCGCGCTCTGACCCTGACGCGGTCGGCCTGGGCTGGCGCGCAGAGGACGGCGGCCGTCTCATGGTCCGGGGACACCTTCGCCAGCTGGAAGACGTTCGGCGAACAGATCGATGGCGGCGTCAATGTCACCATCACCGGCACGCCGTACTGGACGCAGGATACCGGCGGCTTCTTCGTCAAGGGACAGTTTCCCGAGGGCGAACAGAGCCCGGCCTATCGTGAGCTGTTCGCGCGCTGGGCCCAGTATGCGGCCTTCAACCCGCTGATGCGCATCCATGGCACCGACATCGAGCGCGAACCGTATATATTCAAGACGTTGGACCCGGAAGTTTACACGTCGCTGCGCGCTTCGGTCGACCTGCGCTATCGCCTGCTGCCATATACCTACGGCCTGAGCTGGCAGGTGACCCACAACGGCTACACGATGATGCGGGCGCTGCCGATGGACTTCCCCGAAGACCGGGGCGTCCATAATATCAATGACGCCTTCATGTTCGGACCGTCCTTCCTGGTCCATCCGGTGACGCGGCCGATGTACCGTTTCCTGGCGCCGCCAGCGCAGACCATTCCGGCGACGGCGCTGCGCACGCCGGACGGCAAGCCGGGCCTGGCCGGGCAGTATTTCGACGGGACCAATTTCGAAACGCCGAAGGGCAAGACGGTCGATGCCACAATCGACATGCGCTGGCCCGGGCCGCCGCTGACCGACATTCCGGCGGGCCTGACGGCGCTCAACAACTTCTCGGCGCGCTGGGAAGGCACGGTCATCGCGCCCGAAGACGGTGAGTACGAACTGGGCCTGGATGGCGATGACGGCCTGCGCCTGTTCGTCGACGGCAAGCTCCTGGTCGAGGACTGGAATTTCGGCGCGGCGCGCTATCGCGGCGGCAAGGTTACGCTCAAAAAGGGCCAGAGCGTCGCCCTTAAGCTGGAATACTTCCAGGGCGGCGGCAATCGCAGCCTGCGGCTGGCGTGGCGCACCCCCAGCCAGATCGCGGAAATGGCCAACCAAAAGACAGAGATCGACGCGAAGGTCACGACCTATCTGCCCAAGGGCGCCGGCTGGTACGACTTCTGGACGCAGGAACGCTTCGAAGGTGGCGCGTCGGTGAAGAAGACTGTGCCGCTCGACATCGTGCCGCTGTATGTCCGCGCTGGTGCGATCGTGCCGATGGGGCCAAAGGTGCAGTACGCCACCGAACAGCCGGGCGCCGATTACGAAGTCCGCGTCTATCCCGGCGCCGATGGCCGCTTCACCGTCTATGAGGACGACAACGAGACCTATAATTATGAGAAGGGGCAGTACGCTACCTATGAGATGGTCTGGGACGACGCCGGCCGCACCCTGTCGATCGGCGCGCGCAAGGGCAGCTATCCAGGCCTGGTCCAGAGCCGGAAACTGAACGTGGTGATTGTCGGAGCGGCAAACGCCGCGGGCATTTCACCGGCGGCCGTGACGAAGTCGGTGACCTACAGCGGCAAGGCGGTAAAGCTGACCTTTTAGGGTGCGACGGGCGGGGATGAAAGCGGAGCTCTGGTCAGATCGCCCGGGGTTTCGTATTCTCATAGGCTGGGGTGCTGGGGTGCTGGGGGATGGCATGAAACCGGTCATGGAAGAGGGCGGCAAGGCGAAGGTCGGGCTGACGCAGGCGCGGTGGCTTCAGCAGCACTATAGCCTGGGTGAGGGCGGCTGGCCCGGGCCGATCGCCGCCGTCGCGATAGCCGTGTTTATCTTCGCCGCGACGCTTCAGCCCCTGAGCGCGCTTTTTTTCGGCGCGATTGCCGCGCATGGCCTCATCTGTTTGCGGCGGCCGTCTCAGCCGGAACCCTGGGCGCCGGCTATCGCGATCGCGCTCTTTCCGGCTTATATAGGCGTCTATCTGGTGGTCATGATCGCCGTCAGCCTTTGGGTCGCGCCAAATATCGAGTGGCTGGAGCGGCATGCGCGCGAGGTCGTTGCCGTTCCGCCGCTATTCTATCGCAAGGCCCTGGCAGGCGAGCCGCACACCGTCTTTTTCTGGGTGATGCTGGATGTCAGCCTGCCGCTGGCCTTCGGGCTTTGGTATCACGCGGCGCGACGGCTGCCTTACCGGTTTCATGCCGTCTTTCGTTTGGAGAAGCGCTATCCGGATGCTGCCGAGCCCCAGACTGCGCTTTATAAGGTGCGCGACAGACAGCTTCAGAAAGCGCGTGGCGAAGAACAGCGGGTGACCGGACTGATTTTGCTCCTGTTCGCGGCGACGGCGTGTCTGGCATTTGGCGGGTATGAACTGGTGTCCGATGAGAACAGGACCTTTCTCGGCCGGCACGGTGATGGGATTGCCTTGTTTGGCATGCCCGGTTTCTGGGTGTGGAGCCTCAAGTTCCTGATGGGGGTGGCGTTTGTGCCGCTGGCGGTGTCGAGCCTGATCACCGAGGTGTTCGAGCCGCGCCGTGACCGGTTGAAAGCCATGGCGGCGTCGATGAGGGCAGGCGGTAGGTAGGCGGCGAAATGCCCCCACCACCACATCTCGCCGGCGCAACGGCTGCCGCCGTCGCCACCGGCTTGTGTGGTCCCCCTCCCCATTCACATCATTGCGTGGCTGCGACAGCGCCGCTCATGGGGAGGTATAAGATTGGGGAGGTATAAGATGAAGAGCGCCTCAAATAAAATCATCACGCTCTGGAAGCCGAGGCTCCGTCACTCTTCCTTGTGTTCGAACTCGCGCTCGAATGTGCTGAGCATAACGGTCAGCTCAGCGGCGGGTTTGCGGGCGGCGACGGCGTCGCGGATGACCTGGATCGCCGCCTTCCTTTTGGGCTTGTCGGACGGAAGGCTTGCCAGGCCCTCGTCGATCAGCTTCAGCGCGCGGTCGTAGTCGCCGCGCCGGATCAGAAGGTCGCTGAGGTACACGGTGTAGGTGCCGTTTGAATAGTCTTCCGCCAGTTCGGCCGCCTTCAGGATGTTATCATTGGGATAGCCGGGCTGGTCGGCATTGGAGCGCGCATAATAATAGAGTGCCGGCGGCGATCCCGGATTGAGCTTGTAGGCTTTGACCAGCGCCCGGCGGGCAGCGACGTAGCTGTCGGCGCGACTGTCGGCGGGACCGCGTTCGGCCATGGCCAGGTACATCTGGCCCAGCAGGAGCTGGCTGTCGAAATCTTCAGGTTCACGGGAGACCTGCGCGGTCAGCCAGGTTTTGGCGTCTTCCGGGTTGCCGGCCTTGATGGTGGCGCGCGCCAGGGCCTGTTGCGCCAGGACGCCATCGGGGTATTTCGGCGCCACCTTTTGCAGGCGGCTGAGCAGGGTGCGGGCATGTTTGTCCGGCGGGCAGGCGCGCGTACCGGCATCCAGCAGAGGCACGGGCTCTTTATAGGGCAGGGGTGAGATCGTCGTCGCGCTGTCCGGCAGGCCCTTGAACTCATAGACCTGGGTCGGAACGCCCTTGGTCATGTACTGCTTGAGAATGGCGCGATAGCTTTCCGGGTCGATGCCGATGGTCTTGTTGTAGGCCTCCATCGACTCGGTGCCGTCCATGACCAGCTTGAGATAGGCGAAGAACTTTTCCGACCGCGCCTTGTCGCTCATCAGGTGCGAAACCATGACCCAGGACTCAAGCACCTCGGCATCGTTCTCCCGGTCGGTCAGCGGCTTTCCGGCGATCAGGTCGGCATAGGGGATGTAGGCCCACTTGCTGCTGAGGTCGACGGCATCGTAAAAGGCATTATAAGCGACGGCGATGCGCGGCGCCGGGCGCCCCAGCGACACCTTGCCGTCGGGGGCGATCACGGCCGTCATGAAATACCAGCCGAGGCCGATCCGCGCCCAGCGCGGCAGCGGCTTCGAGAACCGCGTCTTCATATAGGCGGCATTGTACGCATAGAACATGTAGGCGACATTGAGATCGAGCGCCTTGTCCAGCAGCCGGTCGTTATTGCCGGTGTTGTTCATCTGCCCTTCGGCGGTCGAGAAATACTGCTCACCGTCACGGCAGGTCGCGATCGGCCGGAAGGCGCCGGATTGTTGATTTCCACTGAGAACTGACCCACTTAGCGGGCTAAGGGGGTGCGGACGAAAACTTGGACCACCAGGAGGTAGTTCATGTATTCCTACGCAGACCGAATGCGCGCTGTGGAGCTGTATCTCAAGCTTGGCAAGCGGATAAAGACGACTATTCGCCAGCTCGGTTATCCTACGAAGAACGCTCTCAAGGCATGGTGCCGTGAGTACGAGCAGCAGCTTGATTTACGCGTGCGCTGCTCGGTTAGGGCGCCAAAGTACGCTGAGGCCGAAAGGCAGGCTGCGCTCGCCCACTACCGCACGCATGATCGTTGCATTGCGTCGACAATGAGAGCCTTGGGTTATCCTGGCCGTGCCACCTTAACGGCTTGGGTTCGAGAGGCATTTCCGGAGGTCAAAGCGCACCTGACAGGCCGATCCTGGCGCCCCGCCTATCCCGAAGACTTGAAGCAAGTCGGTGTGATAGAACTTTGCAATCGCGAGGAAAGCGCACGGGCCGTGGCTCACCGGCTGGGCGTATGTCGACCGACGCTATATAACTGGAGAAACCAGTTACTCGGTCATGAAGCGACCTCGGTAATGAAACAGCGCAATACCTCGCCACCCACTTTAGAACGTGAAGCCCTGGAGCGTCAGCTCGAAGACCTGCAACGCGATATTCGCCAATTGCAGCTCGAGCACGATCTTTTGAAGAAGGCCAATGAACTCCTAAAAAAAGGCCTGGGCGTCGATCTGCATCTCCTGAGCAACCGGGAGAAGACACGGCTGGTTGACGCCCTCAAAGATACCTATCGATTAGCGGAGTTGCTTACCCAGTTAGGACTTGCGCGGAGTTCCTACTTTTATCACCACGCCCGCCGGAGCTTCGCAGACAAGTATGATGTCATGCGACGTCGCCTTACCGACATCTTCGAATCCAATCATCGCTGCTATGGCTACCGCAGACTGCAGGCGTCGCTGGCCAGGCAGAGCGTGACAATCTCGGAAAAGGTTGTGCAGCGCTTGATGAAACAGGAAAACCTAATCGTCGCCAAGCCGAAGCGGCGTCGTTTCGGCTCCTACTTGGGCGAGATTAGTCCCGCGCCGGATAACTTGCTCAATCGCGACTTCCACGCCAACGCACCGAACGAAAAGTGGCTCACCGACATTACCGAGTTCCAGATCCCCGCCGGCAAGGTATATCTCTCACCTATCATCGATTGCTTCGATGGCATGGTCATCAGTTGGTCGATTGGGACACAACCGGATTCGACGCTAGTGAATACCATGCTCGACGCTGCCATAGAGCAGGTGGCTGACGGTGAGGCGCGGCCAATCATCCACTCTGACCGAGGAGCGCACTATCGCTGGCCGGGCTGGCTGACGAGGATCAGCGACGCAAAACTGGTACGCTCAATGTCGCGGAAAGCCTGCTCCCAAGACAACGCCGCCTGCGAGGGCTTCTTCGGGCGGCTAAAAACCCAACTCGTTTATCCGCGAGACTGGAGCGCCTTCACGGTTGAACAGTTCGTCAAGGAGGTGGATACGTACATCCGCTGGTATAACGAGAAACGGATCAAGATATCCCTTGGCGCACTTAGCCCTATCGAATATCGAAAAAGTCTTGGCCTCAGCACCTAAACCAGTCCAGGTTTTTATCCGCATCCCCCCCGGGTCAGTTCTCAGCGGAAATCAACACCTAAGGCTGATGTCGCCAGCAAAACGCCGAACTGAAGACAGAAGCCGGATAAACCTGCGGGTTTGTCCGGCTTCTCCTCTTGCCGGAATGGCCCGGACGGTGTTCATGATCACGCATGACTGAAAAGCACCGGAAAGCGCCTGAAATCGGATCGCGTTTGCATGCCATGCGCAAGACCAGGGGCTGGTCCCTCGAAACCCTGGCCGATGCCTCCAAGGTCTCGCGCAGCATGTTGTCGCAAATCGAGCGCGGGCAGACGAATCCGACCTTTGCCACCTTGTGGGCGCTGACCCAGGCGCTTGAGATCGAGATTTCGCAATTGATCGGTGAGGCGGCGGCGCCGGAAGACCAGGTGATCGAAATCGTCGACGCCCATAATGTCCCGCGTATCCGTTCCGCCGACGGGCATTGCACCCTTTACATTCTGAGCCCGCCTGAGGCGACCGGGCGCAGCGAATGGTACCGGTTGTTGATCGAGCCCGGTGCGACCTTGAATTCCAAACCCCATGCCGCCGGCAGTCGGGAACATCTTTCGGTCCTGTCCGGCGAGGCTCTGGTCATCGCCGCGGAAGTTCAGGCGAGGGGCGGTGCCGGCGATACGCTCAGATACCGTGCCGATGTTGCGCACAGCATCAGCAATGCAAGCACAGGTCTGCTCGAAGCGTTTCTGGTTGTGCTTACGGACGCATAATTTCACTTGCAACAAATCCATTATATTGTACATATTCCATTATAACGGATAATGGAGGTGTCGATGTGTGCGCAATTTTACGAAGGGGTCGAGGCGGCCCTTCGCGACATCGATACCAAAGGACTGACCAAGCCTGAACATGTCATCGCCTCCATGCAGCGACCGCAGCTGCGTTTGCAGGACGGCCGGGAAGTCGTGAACTTCTGCGCCAACAACTATCTGGGCCTGGCCGATCATCCCGAAGTCATTGCGGCTGCCCACGCAGCCTTGGATGAGTTTGGTGCAGGCCTGGCCAGCGTGCGCTTTATCTGCGGCAGCCAGACGCTCCACAAACGCCTGGAAGCCCGGATTGCCAGCTACGTCGGCAAGGAAGACGCCATCCTTTTCGCCGCCTGTTTCGATGCGAATGGCGGTGTGTTCGAGCCCTTGCTGGGCGCCGAAGACGCCATCGTATCGGATTCCCTCAACCATGCCTCCATCATCGATGGCGTACGGCTGTGCAAGGCGAAGACCTATCGCTTTCGCAACGCCGACCTGGACGATCTTGAGACGCAGCTAAAGGCGGCCCGCAGCAATGGCGCTCGGACGGTGATGATCGCGACCGACGGCGTGTTTTCCATGGATGGCTATTTCGCGCCGCTCGACGGCATTTGCGAACTGGCTGACCGCTATGATGCGTTGGTCATGGTCGACGACTGTCACGCCACCGGTTTTATCGGTCCGAAAGGGGCGGGGACACCAGCGCGGCTGAAAGTCTCTGATCGCATTGACATCCTGACCGGTACTTTTGGCAAGGCCCTCAGCGGGTCGATGGGCGGATATGTTGCGGCGAAAAGCGAAGTTATCGCGCTTTTGCGGCAACGCTCTCGTCCATACCTCTTCTCCAATGCCCTGGCGCCGTCGGTAGCGGGCGCTGCCCTGAAGGCCATTGACCTGGCCGAGGCGGGCGATGACCTGCGACGTCAGCTTGCGGCCAATGCAGAGCGGTTTCGCGAAGGCATGACCCAGGCGGGCTTCAATCTCCTGCCGGGAAGCCACCCGATCATTCCGGTCATGCTGGGAGAGGCGCGCCTGGCTCAGGACCTTGCCGCTGCCCTTCTGGACAAAGGCATCTACGTCATCGGCTTTTCGTTTCCGGTTGTCCCGACAGGTCAGGCGCGCATCCGGACGCAGATGTCGGCAGCGCATAGTTTTGAACAGATCGATGCGGCGATCGAAGCCTTCACGTCCGCAGGCAAAACTCTGGGAGTCATCTGATGGCCGACGATATCCAAGCGACGCGTAGTTTCAACGCCGCCACGCCTTTGACGATGAAGGCTCTTGCCAAGCTGAAGCCGGAGCCGGGCATGTGGCAGACAACCGCGCCTGTGCCGGAAATCGGGCCAGACGACGTGCTCATCAAGATCACGCATACGGCGATCTGCGGTACCGACATCCATATATATAACTGGGACGACTGGGCGGCGCGCACGGTGCCTGCGCCGATGATTACCGGCCACGAATTCGCTGGCGAGATCGTTGCCATTGGTGAGCGGGTGACTCGCGATCTTCATATCGGGCAACGTGTCTCTGGCGAAGGCCATATCATCGACCTGAATTCGGCGGCGGCCCGTTCGGGAAAATTCCACCTCGATCCGAATACCGTCGGCATAGGCGTCAATCGCCAAGGCGCGTTCGCCGAGTTTCTCACCCTGCCGGCATTCAATGTAGTGCCCTTGCCCGATCGCGTTCCCAGTGAACTGGGGGCGATTCTCGATCCGTTTGGCAATGCCGTTCATACCGTGCAGCAGACGGATATGGTCGGCGCCAATGTGCTTGTAACCGGAGCAGGCCCGATCGGTATCATGGCTGCGGCCGTAGCCAGGTTCATCGGTGCCCGATCCGTCACCCTGACGGACATAAATCCTTACCGCCTCAATCTCGCCAGGGCATTCGACGGCATACGAACCGTCAATGTGCGCACGGAAGACCTGATGGATGTCCGCCAGGAGCTGGGCATTGCCGAAGGCTACGATGTCGCGCTGGAAATGAGTGGGGCCGGGGCAGCCATCAGTCAGGCGCTGGAACATCTCCGGATGGGCGGAAACCTGACCCTCTTGGGCCTGCCATCCGGCCGGTCCGACATCCTGTGGGCTGACGTTATCCTCAAGGCCATCACCATTCGCGGCGTCTATGGGCGTGAAATGTTCGACACCTGGCGCAAGATGCTGGGGCTGATCGAGGCGGGGTTTCCGCTGGAACGGATCATCACGCACCGCTTGCCTGTTGATCGTTTTGACGAAGGCTTTGAGGCCATGCGCGCGGGACAGACTGGAAAGGTCATACTCGACTGGACAAGAGGCTGAACGCAGGTCACTTCTGAAACCATGCTGTCCGTCCTCGACATATTCAAAATCGGCATTGGCCCATCGTCATCGCATACGGTTGGCCCCATGCGGATCGCGCGTCGGGCCATGATCGAGGCCAGGGCCGCGGGCGTCCTTGATCGCGCTGTTCGGGTGCAGGTCGAGCTTCAGGGCTCGCTGGCCCTGACCGGTATTGGCCACGGGTCTGACAAGGCCGCCGTCCTTGGGCTTCTGGGGGCGGAGCCTGACGCGGTCGATCCGGACTGGGCCGACAGCACGTATGAAGCCCTGCGCACGGCGTCGCAGATCGACCTGTTCGGTGGGCCGACAATCGGCTTCGCCTACCGGCGCGATATCGATTTTCGTGGCGACATCACGCCTCGACTGCATCCCAACGGCATGAGTGTTCGCCTCTATGACCGCGACGGCGCGGAAATCTTCGAGCGTACCCTCTATTCGACAGGCGGCGGATTTATCGCCTCGGCCGCGCAGTTGTCCGCTCCGGCGGAGAATGACCTGATCAATGTCGGCGCTCCGGCCCCGTTGCCGTTTGCTTCCGGCGCGGAGTTACTGGCCATCTGCGCGCGTGAAGCCATTAATGTCTACGATGTGGTCCTGGCGAACGAAGACGCGCGCCGACCGCGCGCAGAGACCGATGCGGGGCTGCTGCGTATCTGGACCGTGATGAGCGAGGGCATCGACCGGGGGCTGGGTGCGTCAGGTATTTTGCCGGGGGGATTGAACGTCCGGCGCCGGGCGCCGCGTTTGTTCGAGACGCTCAAGACGGAAGCCCATAACCAGGAATCGGAGCGCCTCTTTGATTGGCTAAATGTCTTCGCCATGGCCATCAATGAGGAAAACGCGGCCGGCGGCCGTGTGGTGACGGCTCCGACCAACGGCGCAGCGGGCATCATACCGGCCTTGATCCGGTATTACTGCGCCCTCGACGGATGGTCAGAAGAAGATACCCGCTCGGAAGGCAAAATCGGCAGGTTCCTGCTGACGGCAGCCGGCATCGGCATGCTTTACAAACAACGGGCTTCGTTATCAGGCGCGGAGATGGGCTGTCAGGGGGAGGTCGGTGTCGCCTGTTCCATGGGCGCGGCAGCGCTGTGCGCGGTATGGGGCGGCACGGCAGGGCAGGTCGAGCATGCTGCCGAAATCGGCATGGAACACAATCTGGGTCTGACCTGCGATCCGGTAGGCGGGCTCGTACAGATCCCCTGTATCGAACGTAATGCCATCGGGGCGGTCAAGGCTGCGAACGCTGCCCGCCTGGCCTTGCGTGACGAAGGCGACCACAAGGTCTCTCTGGACCAAGTCATCGAGACCATGCGTCAAACGGGCCTCGACATGTCCTCCAAGTACAAGGAAACGTCGCAAGGCGGTTTGGCCGTCAACGTCGTGGAATGCTAGCTCTCGGTCGAGGCGACTTCCGCTTTGGGGCAAATTTTCGCAAACCGTCTCATACCGTGTTCCATGTCTGCTTGTGGCGCAGGGACGAACCGCAGCGAGATTAAGTCGATGCGGTCCTTTCTTTTTCGATGAGACGAACCCGGCTAGGTTAAATTAGCCATGCGGAGACCTGATCGTTAAGATCGAAGTAGGTATGATTAAGCATAGTCCCTGACGGTCCGAGTAAAGCGAAGTCTTCCACCCCGTCGATCAGGAGCTGGACCACGCCGTGGTGTGTCTCTCCACGCCCGTCTATGACGTCGTATTCGAAGCTGGTGGTCGCGCGCGTATAGGGCAGCATCGGGTCAAAATAGGCGTCGTCGGCTGTGTAGACCAGCGAACCATTGGCGGCATCGAATGCGACCGTGCCCACCGTGTGACGCGTGTCGATGGTCCAGCCGTCATGAATACTGCCGTATTCCGCTTTCAGAAGCTGTTTGAGCAGGTCGTAGAGATTGTTCGTCGCCTGTCCCTCGGTCGCGGAAAAGGTTGCAACCGGGAGATTATCGCCGGAAATATGCAAGGTGACTGCAGCGGTCGAGCGGTGGCCATTGGCGTTCTCAACCTGATACTCGAAGGTATCGGTGATGCTCTCGCCTGGCTTCATGTCCTTATAGAGGGTCTGCGGATCGTAGATAACCGAACCGTCCGTCGCAATCTCGATGATCGCACCGTTTGTGGACTCCAGGGACGCCGCCACTATCCTCAGGCCGTCGCCCGCGTCATTGGTCAACAGGTCCGGGAGCTTGATCGTGACCTGGCTGGAATAGACATCAACGACGTCGTCATTGGCGCCATCCGCCGGCGGGGCATCGTAGGCGCCGGTAACAGTGATGGTCACTGTCGTGCTGGTCTTCGCGCCGTGCTCGTCGGTCGCTTCGTAGGTGAAGCTGTCGGTGGCCGTTTCGCCGGCGTCCAGATACTGGAAGGCGGCTCCCGGGTCGTAGGAGACCGTGCTGTCGGCGTTCAGCGTGACGTGGCCCAGTGTGCCCGACAGCCCCAGCGAGGCGATCGACAGGTGGCTGCCGCCCTCCGGATCGCGGTCGTTGCCGAGCAGGTTCAGGTTGATGAGGCTGGAGTCCTCGTCGACGCTGTAATGGTCCGCGAAGGCCATGGGTATGTCGTTCTCACCGGTGATCGTGATCTGCAATGTCGATTGCGTCCGGTTGCCCGAGGCGTCCTCGATGACATAGGTCGCGGTCCGTGTCGTCGTCTCACCCTCGGCCAGCGCCTGGTGGGCGCTGCCGGGCGTCACCGAGACATTGCCGTTGGCGTTGAAGCCGAAGGTCAGGTCCGGATCGTCGGATGTAATGCTTATCAGCTTCAACGGCCCGCCGTCGCGGTCGTAGTCGTTGGCCAGAACATTGACCTGCCCCGACAGGTTTTCCGTAGTGGTGACAGTATCCGCGACCGCGACAGGCAGGCCGCCGCGCGCCGCCAGTTGCGCCGGTGTAAAACTGCCGTCGCTGAAGACGAGCTTTTCGACAGAGTTAAGGGTGTCGGTGCCATCGGTATCGCCGGTGCGCAGGTCCTGAACCACGAAAGCGCTGCCGTTCAGGGTGAAAAGATAATCGGTGGAGGCCCCGGAATAGTGGGCCGTGTCTGATCCGTTACCGCCATCGATTGTGTCATTGTCCCGGTCGCCATAGAGCGTGTCATTCCCTTCGCCGCCGTTGATGAGGTCTGCGCCGGTGCCGCCGCTTAGGAGATCGTTGCCCTTGTCGCCGAAGAGCTGGTCATTGCCGCCCCAGCCGATGAGCCAGTCGTCGCCCGCGCCGCCAGCGAAGGTGTCATTGCCGGAAAAGCCTTGCAGCGTGTCATTGCCCTTGCCGGTGATCAGCGAAACCTCCTCGACATTGACGACGCTGGTGCCGTTGTCGAGAACCTGCGCAACGGACAGATCTACCATGTCCAACGCAATGCCGGTCTTGGCCGTGGAGCGGTCGATAATGGCGCGGTCAAAGCCTGCGCCGCCATCAATTATGTCGATACCCGCGTCCTTGCCGGCCTCCGCGCCGCTCAAGGCGCCGATGAGAAGGTCGTCACCATCGCCGCCCGCCAGTGTATCGCTGCCCGTGCCGCCATTGAGAATGTCGGCATCGGCGCCGCCGATGAGATTGTCGTTGCCGGCGCCGCCGTTCATCGTGTTGAAGCCCCCCCGGCTTTTGAAGACGTCGTTACCGGACCCGCCGTCCAACTGAGCGCCGCCAAAGCCCGTCAGCACCGTGACCTGTTCAAAGCCCTGAATGCGCGTGCCGCCGATATCGACCTGGCCCGCCAGATTGTTCGCGACACTGAAGGTGACGATGTCGCCATACTGCCGGAAGTCAAGATAGCCTAAATCGCGCCCGGCACTGCCGTCGATGGCGAGATCGCCAGCATCGCCATAGATGGTATCGTTGCCGTCCCCACCGACCAATTCGTCCGCGCCACGACCACCCTCAAGGTAGTCATGCCCGGCCTCGCCAAACAGGTGGTCATCGCCGGCATGCCCGCGCAGAACGTCCTGACCTGCACCTGAAAGGAAATAATCGTTGCCCTTGCCGCCTTGCAGGTCGTCATTGGCGCGGCCGGTGATCAGCGAGATTTCCTCGACATTGACGATGGTCGTGCCGTTGTCGAGGACCTGCTGAACCGCCGGGTTGCCGATCGAGAAGCTGATGCCGGTCTTGGCGCCGGAGCGGTCCACCGCTGCCCGGTCGAAGCCCGCGCCGCCGTCGATCACATCGATACCGGCATTCTTTCCAGCGTCGGCTCCGGTCAGAGTCCCCACCAGCCAGTCATCGCCGTCGCCACCGGTCATCGTGTCGTTACCGGTCCCGCCATAAAGGACGTCGGTGTCGATGCCGCCACTGAGGTTGTCATTGCCGGCGCTACCGTTCATGGTGTTGAAGCCGCCCTTGCTCATGAAGACATCGTCACCGGCGCCGCCCTCCAGCTGCGCGCCGCCGAACCCGGTCAGCACCGTGACCTGTTCGAAACCCTGGATGCGCGTGCCACCGAAATTGACCTCGCCCGCAAGGTTGTTCGCGACGCTGAAGCTTAGTGTGTCGCCATATTGCCGGAAGTCGAGATAGCCGAAGTCGCGCCCGGCGCCGCCGTCGACGATGACGTCGCCCGCAATGCCATAAATGATGTCGTTGCCATCGCCGCCAAACAGCTCATCCGCGCCGTTGCCGCCGTCGATATAGTCGTCGCCGGCTTCGCCATGGAGGCTGTCATTGCCGTCACGGCCGCGCAGATAATCCTGGCCGGCGCCTGCGGCGAAATAGTCGTCGCCCTTGCCACCCTGAAGGTCGTCATTGGCGCGGCCGGTGAGCAGCGAAATTTTCTCGACATTGACGATGGTCGTACCGTTGTCGAGAACCTGCGCTACGGACGGATTGCCCAGCGAGAAGCTGATGCCAGTTTTCGCCATCGAGCGGTCCACCGCAGCGAAGTCAAAGCCCGCGCCGCCGTCGACAATATCGATCCCGGCGTCCTTACCGACATCGGTGCCCAGCATCTGCACGATCAGGACATCATCGCCGTCGCCGCCATTGAGAGCATCATTGCCGGTACCGCCATAAAGAATGTCGATGTCGCGGCCACCGTTCAGCTGGTCGTTGCCACCATTGCCGCGCAGGACATTGAAGCCGCCTTCGCTCGAAAGGGTGTCGTCGCCCGCAGCGCCAGTCAGATCGGCGTCGCCCACGCCGGTGCGAATATCGACACGCTCGAAATTGCGGATATCGGTCGTACCGACCTTGACCGTACCTGCGAGGTTTTCGAAGACGCTAAAGCGGACGGTGCCGGACTGGCCGCGAAAATCCAGCAGGCCGGTGTCGGAGCCGGCGCCGCCATCGATCAGCGTGTCGCCGGCGCTGCCGTGGATGACATCGTCGCCGTCGCCGCCGTCCAGAATGTCGACACCGGCGCCGCCGATGAGCAGGTCATTGCCAGTCATGCCGAACAGGCCGTCATCGCCATCGCCACCGTCAAGCGTGTCATTGCCCGCGCCAGATGCTACGAAGTCACCGATAATGCCACCGGTCACATGGTCGTTGCCGCGACCGGTCACAAGCGAGATGGCTTCGACATTGACGATGCTGGCGCCCGTTTCGAAGACATGGCGTACCGAGGGTGTGGCCAGGGAAAAGCGAACGTCGCCGCGGGCAGCGGAAAGGTCGACCGTCGCCCGGTCAAAGCCCGCGCCGCCGTCGATCAGGTCGATGCCAGGGTTGAGGCCTGCATCAGGCCCGGTCAGGGAGGCGATGATCAGGTCGTCGCCGTCACCGCCCAGCAGCATATCGTTTCCGGTGCCGCCATAAAGGACATCGTTGCTGCCTCCGCCGCTAAGGGTGTCATTGCCGGCGCCGCCGGTCATGTCGTCGCCCCCGGGCGTGCCCGAGAGATAGTCGTTGCCGGGTGTTCCTGGAAAATATGTCATGGTCTCTGTCCTTGAAGGTGCAGGCCATGGACTGCCCGGGCGTTGTCGCGCGGGCAGGGATGGCCGGGGTTGTGGAGAAGGGGTTAACGGTGTTCGTAGAAGGCGACGGCTTCCTGCGCGGCCTCGTCGTAGGCGATCAGCGCCGCCGTCGCCTGGGCGTTCGGTCCGGGGTGATCACGCTGGATGTAGAACCAGGTGCGGAAGTTGCGATAGGCGCGGCGGCACAGGACGTCACGTTCGGCGTCGCGATCGCCGGTCGTCAGCCGGTAGGTATCTACGACCTCCCAGCTGAAGCCGGTGCACACGGTTTCTTTCGCCAGCCAGTCGAGGCGGCCATCGTGTTCGCGGCGGATGCGGTCGGCGGCCGTTTCGTGCAGCACCGGCGCAGACGCGTCGTAGGCGCCGGCGGCGATACCGGCGTCTATCTCATCCGCCGAGCTCAGCATGTCGGCGATATCCTGCGCCGACAGCTGGTCCTTCATCTGGACGGCCTGTGCGCGCAGCTGGGCGGACAAGGTACGCATCTTATCGGCGGTCTGGACATTCGCCGTCTGGGCATGGCTTTGCACCGGCACGAGGGCCAAGGCCAGGGCAACAAGAACAGCGGGTTTCATGGTGTGCCTCAGTTCAGGTTGAAGGTGCGTGACTGGGCCGTGGCGCCCGTGCTTTCGACACGGATCCTGACCGGCTTGATGCCGCGCGACCCGCTGAAACGCAGGCGGAAGCGGGCACTCTCTCCAGGCTCGATCCACAGCGTGCCGGGCAGCTTTTCCAGGCCAGCACCGCCACCGGACACCGATGCCCGATAAAGCTCGCCCCAGTTCTGCAGGGTTTCGCCGTCGGCTGTGATCAGCGCGGCCTTGATCTCGCTGACGACCATACCCATGCGGTAGTCCTGCAGGTTGCGCACACCAATGACAGACTGCCATTCGCCGTCGGCGCCGATCAGTACGTCGTCGACCTTGAACTGCCAGCTGCCGTAGGTGTCGTAGTCCCCGTTGTCGCTGACCAGGGTGGCGATCTTTCGCGCCGAATTGACGTCGGCAGTGGCGCCGGCGACGTCAGCCAGTTTTTTCAGCAGGTCGTTCGCCTGGGCCGGAAAGGCCAGGAGGCTGGTGGCGAGGAGGGAGAGTGCAACAACTTTCATTGGGAATATCCTTGGAAAATGAGATGTCATTTCAGGTTGAAGGTGCGCGAAAAGGTTTCGCGATCGCCGCTCCAAACGCGTAGGCGGATCGGGTCGAACCTGGCGCTGTGGGGAAAGATCAGGCGGACGCGGATCTCGTCGCCCTTTTCCATCCACATGGTCTGCGGGATGGCTTCGAGCTGCGACCAGGTTCCCTCGACGGATGCGCGGTAAAGAGTCGAGGCGGTGGCAATGCTGCGGCCGTCGCTGTCGAACATGGTGATGCAGACACCGTCGGTCGTCAGGCCGACGCGGTAGCTGGCGGCGTCACGCACCCAGACGACCGCCTGCCAGTCGCCCCGGGCGTCGCGCGTCATAGACTCGATCCGGAAGTCCCAGATGCCGTAATTGGCATAGACGCCCGTATCCAAAGGTGGCGCGGCGGCGGTGCGGTCGACAGAGATGCCGCCTGAAGCTGAAAGGGGTATGGCGTAGGCAAGCGAGGGCGCCGCCATGGGCGCGATGCATATCAATGTCGAAAGGGTCAGGATGCGCAGGCGCATCGGAATGTCATCAGCCATACGGGCCTCCACGTTTCTCGGAGGCTGACCTAAAGGATGTGCCGCGGCGGGTATTCCTAAATTGTGACTAAGCCGGTTCCGGAAATCCTCACTTTTTGCTAAGGGCTCTGGGAGGACATCAGGGATGTGCGATGAGTCTGGACGAAGAATTGCTGGCGTTCGCCACCGGTAGTGTGATGCTGGTCATGGGTACGGCGGACGCGAATCGTCAGCCGGCCATCGCGCGTGCTGTCGGGGTGCGTCACGGCGGCGATGAGGCGCTGCGCATCATCTATTCCCGAAAGCGCTGGCCGTCCGTGGCGCCGAACGTCGCCGCAACGGGCCTGCTGGCCCTGACCTGCGTCAAGCCTATCGACTATACCGCCTATCAGCTAAAAGGCCCCGCAAGCGTCGGGGTGCTGGACGACGCGGACCGGCAGTGTAACGCCGACTATGTCGCGCGCGCTGGCGATACTCTACCCGTGTCGACGACGGATCCGGGTCATGCCGCGATCTGGATGGACAGCGAGGATCTGGGAGTGATTATCCAGCAGGTGCGCGAGGTCTACATCCAAACTCCGGGATCGCGGGCAGGGGTGCGGCGATGACGATCCGGCTTTCGCAGTTGCATGCCTGTTTCGAAGGCGTCATTCCCTCAATCATCGCGACGGCGGCGGCGGACGGCATGCCCAATGTCTCGTATCTGTCGCACGTGGCCATGGTGGATGAAAACCACATTGCCCTTTCCAATCAGTTCTTTGCCAAGACCTCCGCCAATGTCCGCGCCAACCCGAAAGCGGCGGTCGTGCTGGTTGACGGACGCACCGGCCAGCAGTTCGCCCTGGACGTCGTGTGGGACCGGGTGGAGGACCGCGGACGACTTTTCGAACACATGGAGCGTGACCTGCGCGCCAGCAGCACGCAACTGGGTTGGGGCGATGTCATGCGGCTGAGGGCCGTCGATGTCTTCCGCGTCCTGTCGATCCGCGCCTGCGAACCCGAGATGGAGGTCGCGCAGGCGTCGCCCGTGGCCATGGCCGATATCGCTGAAGTCGCCAGGCGGATCGGATCGCAGCAGGTGGTGGAGGGCGTGCTCGACGCCCTGCTCGAAGGCGTGACGCGCCTGACAGGCGCGACTGCGGCCATGGTGCTGTTGCCGGAACCGGCGCGTGCGACCCTGGTCGTCACCGGTCTGCGCGGCTATGCCGACGGCGGCATCGGGTCGGAAGTGCCTGTAGGCGAGGGGCTC
Organism: Asticcacaulis solisilvae; assembly: GCF_017875235.1. Lineage (GTDB taxonomy): Bacteria > Pseudomonadota > Alphaproteobacteria > Caulobacterales > Caulobacteraceae > Asticcacaulis > Asticcacaulis solisilvae_A. The sequence continues at coordinate 48,623 of NZ_JAGGMI010000009.1, forward strand.
ATCGGCGAAGCCGCCGCCGCCAGGGTGCCGCTGCGCATCAATGACGTCACGCGTGTGCATCGTTTGTCCGGCGCTGTCTCGAATGCGGCCGACAGCGAAGACCGCACCCGCACCATCGCCCTGCCGGTGCTGGAAGGCGGGATGAGCCAGATCGCCGCGCCGATGCTGGCGGCGGGCGAGCTGCGCGGCGTCCTGTTCGCCGAGGCGCGTGAACGGCTGGCCTTCGACGCGGAACGGCAGGCCGTCATTGAAACCCTGGCCGTGCAGGCGGCAATGGCCCTCACTGGCGTGGCGCAGGAAGAAGCGGAACCCGTCCTTACGCCGATAGCGCCGCCGAACCCGGAAGTACCGTCTGGGCAGGACCTCGTCATCACCACCTTTGCTTTTGACGACAGCATTTTCATCAACAACCGCTACGTCATCAAGGGCGTCGCCGGCCGTCTTCTGAAATTCATGCTGGAGCGTGCCATCGCCGAGAACCGCGTCGACTTCAGCAATCGGGAAATCCGGCTGTCAAGCGAACTGCGTCTGCCGGAGTTCAAGGACAATCTGGAGGCGCGGCTTTTGCTCCTGCGTCGCCGCCTTTCCGAGCGCAGCTTCGGCATCGACCTTGTTCAGACCGGTCGTGGCCAGCTGCGCCTGCACATGGATGGCCGGCCAGTGATGATGCCTAAATAGTGCATAGTATAGTCTTAGGAAAAGCCGGCCCGGCTTAGTAAGCATTTAGGATGCGGCCGGCTGTTGGGTCTCCTATCGAAGCACCCTGCATCAGGAGATACTGAAATGATCCCACCCCATTCGCTTCCCGTCATCGCCAGCACGTGCGGCCGCTACGACATGTACGGCTTCATCCACAAGGCCCTGCGCAAGGCCCAGTGTGACATTGTCGTCCGACTGGGCCAGGCCGGAACGGACATCACACCCGGCCTTCTGACGGACTTGCGCGACTTGCTCGACCTGGGCCGGCTGCACATCTCGCACGAGGAGGCGCACATTCACATGGCGGCTGAGCTGCGCATGCCACAAGCTTCTAGTCGGCTCAAAGGACAGCACGACACGCACCGCGACACGTTTTTGGGCCTCGAAGGCCTGATTGTAGCGTTTGAGCAGGCGCCGTCCAGTCTTCGCCAGGATGCCGCACGCCGGCTCTATCTTGCGTTTTCCGCTTTCATGGCGCGCGATTTCGAACATATGCTCGAAGAAGAAACGGCCCACAATGACACCTTGTGGCGCCAATTCAGCGACGCCGAGCTCATGAATATCGAAGGCGGCATCATCGCCAGCCTGGCGCCGGAAAAGGTCATCCGCTTTATGCGGCTGATGGTGCCGGCGATCAGCCGTCACGAACGCGTGACGCTGCTGGGTGGTATGAAGGTCAATGCACCGCCTGAGGCCTTCACGGCGGTCATGGAACTGGCCGTGTACCCCACGCTATCCGTCGAAGATCTGCGTGACCTCGAAAAGAGATTATCCAACGTCGCTGCCGCTGCCTAAGTATCCTGCTGAAGTGCGCTGTTTGCTCTCGGGTTCAAACACAAATTTTCTGCCTGGGCTTCTCAGGTGTGATTTCCTGTAGAAGCCTGCCAATCGCCACTGTCCCCGCTCCAGTCTGCAGGGGTGGCCGGCTAAATTGGATGTCTGCTTTTAGGCGAGATGCGCTAACAGCCACTTCCTCAGTTCTATTTCCGCAATTGGCGCTCCCCTTACTGGAGCGGCACTGGGATTTCTGCAATGACATATGGGATATAGCGGTAATCGCGGATGTATTGGACAAAGCCATCGGACCATTCCAGCCACATGATATGGCGCGGGGCAGTGTCGGCGCCTTCGAAGACGGCGATGACTTCGCGGTCGCCCAACCAGGCCGGCGCCAGTCGGACAGCGTCATAGCTGGCGTAGATGCCGAAGAAGTCTCGGACGCTGGAGCCTGTGCGCAGCGGATAGGTCGACTGCTGGAGCCGGGCGTCGGCTGCCAGCAGGGCGCGCAAGGCGTCCCAGTTGCGGGCATTGAACAGCGACACAAACCTCTCGGTTTCAGGTGAGGTCCGGGGGCTGGGTGCGGGTTGCGTCGTGCCCAGCGTCCTCAGCCGCGCCCGTCCGCGCGCCAGGTGCGCCTTGACGGCATCGACCGACAGGCCCAGCAGGTCGGCGATGTCGGCCAGCGGTTCGTCGAGCACGTCCTTCAGGATGACGGCGCTGCGCTGCGGCACGCTGAGCGCCGTGAAGCGATCGATGGCCAGCGATACGGCGTCCTTATGCAGCAGGGCATCGAGCGGGTCGGGCGCGGTGTTGTCGGCAATATCGTAAGCGTCGTCGAGCGGCTCGACGTGGCGGATGGCGCGGGCGCGCAGCACGTCCATGGCCCGGTTGTGTGCTACGCGGAACAGCCAGGCGCGCGCCGGGACTTCGGGGCCGGGCGGGGCGGTCATGGCGCGTATGAAGGTGTCCTGCACCACGTCTTCGCCATCGATCACCGACCCCAGCAGCCGGGCGCAATAGCGGTGCAGTTCCGGCCGCAGGGCGTCGAGATCGGGGCGGCTGGCCGTCAAAGACCGGGTCCTTCGATGGGGGTGATGCCGGTGTCGGCCTTGAGACCGAAGGCTGAGGCTTTAGCATAGATCGGGTTCGACAGAATCTCCATGACCATGTCGCCGTAGACGCGCGGATCAAGCGGAGCGCCGAAGCGTTCCAGGAAGGCTTCGGGGGAAATGCTTTGCGCGGCGGCATAGGCGTGTGAGCCGGCGTCGCCCGTGCCGGTGCCGGCGACCATCTGGCGCGGGATCAGGGTCTGGAAGCGGATGCCAAGCTGTCTTTGGCTGGACAGGGTGTTGGCGTAGTGGGCGATGAACCACAGCATGCGCTTGGCGCCGCCAAAGCCGCCTGACATCGGCGAGCCCATGATGGCTGCGCCGAATGAGGTGAGGAGCACGCGGCTGCCGGGTTTAAGCGGTTGGGTCAGTGCCGCCTGGACCCAGTGGAGCCCGGCCTTGACGTCGGTGTCCCAGGTGGCGGTGAAGTCTTGCCAGGTGATGGTGTCGATCGGCGCCATGGGTGGTGGCAGGCCGGCATTGAGGACCAGGATGTCGGGGTTGGTGTCGGCGAGGATGCGGTGGGCGGCGTCTGCGTCGGTGATGTCGGCGGCGATGGCCTGGGCGTTCAGCGCCGCCGCCGTGGTGGTCAGGGCGTTGGAGGGGCGGGCGAGCAGGGTGACCTTGGCGCCGCGGGCTGTGGCGGCTTCGGCTATCCCGCGGCCGAGCCCGCGGCTGGCGCCGGTGATGAGGATGGAAGAGGATGAGAGAGACATGTGGTGGTCCTGTAAGTTGCGTGACAGGACGACGACGTTTGAGGGGCGCGGAAAGAGTCACGTTCTATTGTCCCAAATCTCCTGCTCACCATATCCGGCATGTGACTCGACACATCCCTGCGACAGTTCTAGGCTTATGATCTATAAGTGGAGGGGCAAGTGAGCGGGAAAAGACCAAAGGCAATCATCGCTGTATGCTTGGCGGTTATAGCGTTCGCGGTGTGGTTCGTAATCTTCAGGCACTAGGGCGCTTGCGAGTAACTGCTGGCTTGGGGGCAACGCAGTCGTCGTGTCCGAAGAAATCTGTTGCCTCTTCGGCCTGCTATTCGGTCACGGACCCATGGCCGCGACTGCAGTCACCAATATGCGAAGAGGCTGCTAGGAGCAGTTAGGTCGTTAAGACCTAAACTACGGTGCATCTGCCATCCGTGCCACTTCGTTGACTTCCTGCAGCAAAATGCAGGCGGCATTGTCGCGGTCACGATTACCGCGAAGGTAGGACACCACGATGCCCTCCAGTCTGGACATTAGGGCGCGCAGCCGTTCCTTGTCTTCGGCCCAAACGTTCTGCTGAATGAGAGCTTCGATATCGCGCAGCACCTCTTCCTTGGCGAGGGTGCCATGATCCAGACAGTGCAACAGGGCGTCCACATAAAGACGCCGTTCAGTCTCGGTTTTGAGGACAAATTCGACCATCTCTCGAACCTCTCAAGTGCGCCTATTATTCTGCGAGATGGATCGAGGCAATTCAGAAAGCCGAAGTCTGGAATCACGTTTTCGCGAACTATTTTTTTGCGCCCGTCGCGTGGCGGCACCTTGCACAGGGCGGTCATGATCCAGGCGCGGAACCTGCAATAAGCCAGGCCACATAGGCACCGTAGGTCGCTAAACTTCCCAATGCCGACATTCGACCAAGCTTTGGCTTCGCCAACATCAATACCCAAAACAGCAGCGCCGCCCCGACCACCAATGGCACGTCAACCTTGAGAAAAAGCGGGTCGATGGAGACGGGCGCAATTGCGGCGGTAATCCCGAGAACCGCGAGAACGTTGAAGATGTTCGAGCCGACGACATTGCCAATCGCCAGTTCATTCTGCCCCTTGATAGCGCTGATGACGCTGACCGTCAGTTCCGGCAGCGACGTGCCGACGGCGACCAGCGTCAGCCCGATGACGGCCTGCGATACACCGAATTCCGTGGCGATCGTTGTCGCTCCGCGCACCAGGGCGTCGGCACCGAAGATCAGTGCGCCAAGGCCAATGGCGATGAAGGTCAGCGCTACAGGGGCGGCAAGCGGTTTGCTGGCTTCCGGCGCTGGCAAGACAGCCTTGCGGTCGATGACAAAGACGCAGAGAACATAGACAAGAAGGATGCCCGCCATGGCGGCGCCCTCGATCTGTGTAATGCCGCCGCGCCAGCCGAAATATCCCAGGCCGAGGGTGACGAGGACCATGACCGTCGTATCGCGGCGGATACCTCTTGCGCGCGTCGACAGCGGCCGGATCAGCGCCCCAAGCCCGAGGATCAGCAGGATATTGGCGATGTTCGACCCGATCACATTGCCCACCGCGACATCGGGCGCGCCGGACTGGACGGCTTTCAGCGACACCATCAGTTCCGGCATCGAGGTGCCAAAGCCGACAATCGTCAAGCCGACCAGGAGCTTGGGCAGGCGCAGACGGTCGGCGACCGCCACCGATCCACGGACTAACGCCTCTCCGCCGAGAAACAGGCCAACCAATCCTCCGGCAATCAGCAGCCAGTCGTAATACTTGGCAACAAACTCCATGGCATCCTCCGCTAATCCGGTTGCGTCGCATCCTTTGGTTTCGCCATCACGGCCATCAGCGCATAGCCGGCAAGGCCCGAACATAGCGAGCCAACCAGCACCCCTATCTTGACCGCGTCCTGGGCTTCGGGCGCCGTAGGAAAGGCCAGCAGGCCGATGAACAGGCTCATGGTGAAGCCGATGCCGGTCAGCACTGATACCGCGTAGAGCTGCGCCCAGTTCGTGTTTGCCGGCATCTTCGCCAGGCCGCTTTTGATTGCCAGCCACGACGCGGCAAAGACACCCATCTGCTTGCCGAAAAACAGCGCCAGCGCGATGCCGAGCGGAATGGGTTGCAGCAGCATGTCCGGGCGGAAACCCGCCAGCGACACGCCGGCATTGGCGAAGCCGAAGACCGGAACGATGAGGAAAGCCACCGGCTTATGCAGAGCGTGCTCCAGCCGGACGAGCGGCGAATAGTGATCATCATTCCCCGCCTTGTGGGTATGCAGCGGGATAAACAGTGCCGTGACGACACCGGCCAGTGTCGCATGAATGCCCGATTGCAGGACGAAGACCCACATCAACACGCCCACCAGCAGATAGGCCATGACCCAGCGCACCCGCAGCCGGTTCAGGATCATCAGCGCGGCCACGCAGGCGCCGGCAGCCGCAAGCCACAGCACCGACAGGTTCTGGGTATAGAACACGGCGATGACGAGGACGGCGGCCAGGTCGTCGATAATCGCCAGGGCCGTCAGGAAGATTTTCAGCGCCACCGGCACGCGCGATCCCAGAAGCGCCAGCACCCCCAGCGCAAAGGCGATATCGGTCGCCGTCGGTATGGCCCAGCCGTGCAGGGTCTCTGGGTTCTGACGATTGATCAGGACATAGATGCCGGCCGGCACGATCACGCCGCCCAGCGCCGCAATGCCCGGAAGCGCGCGGCGCGGCCAGTCGCTGAGTTGTCCGGTCAGCATCTCCCGCTTGATTTCAAGCCCGACCATCAGGAAGAAGACCGCCATCAGGGCGTCGTTGATCCAATGCAGCAGGCTGAGCGGGCCGACATCGATGTGCAGGGCGTGGAAATAGCCTTCGGCCCACGGGGAGTTGGCAACCCCCATGGCAGCCGCGGCGGCGGCCATCAGGACCAGTCCGCCGGACGCTTCGCTGTGCAGGAAGCTGTCGAGCATGGATTGAACACGGCGTTTCAGAACGGGCGAGGTCTTGTCTATCGGTGAAGACATAGGTTCGCGCTCCCTTTGACGGAAGGTTGATCGAAGTCTCCGTAGATTTCGGGAAGCCCGCAGCGCACGCAGCACACGCTATGGGCACTCTAATCAATCCCCTTGCAGCCGGCTACAAAAATCGGAATATGCCGACGCACATCTTGGGAGGTGCCGTTGGTTGCATTGTCCCCGCGCCCGCCTGGCATCCAGGCCTCAAAACGAAAGGGCAGAATTTCAAAATTCTGCCGCTTCCATTTGTTCTGTTTTGAAGGCTTAAGGCCTACTTCATCATCGCCATGTGCTTCGTCATGCCATCGATCATTTCCTGACGGGACAGCATGCTGTCCTTGTTAGCATCCGACGCGGTGAACATGCTCATCGAAGCGGCATCCTCTTCCGCCATCGTGACCATACCGTCCTTGTCGGTGTCCATCATGGCGATCTTCTTCGACACCATCATCTTGGTCTTGGCGGGGTCAGGCGTCATGCCCATGTCCGACTTCTCCATGGTCGCGGCGGCAACCATTTCGTCGGAAGACAGCATGCCGTCTGCGCTGGTGTCGGTCTTGGTGAACATCATCTTGCAGGCGGCGGCCCGCTCATCCATGCTGATCATGTCGTCGGCGTTCGTGTCCATCATCTTCATGCTGGCGTCGACCATCATGCCGGTTTTGGCCATGTCGTTCGTGGCAGCGAATGCCGCCGTGCTCGCGCACAGGCTAAGGGCGCAAATCATCGCAAGTTTCGTTTTCATCACATATCCTCGGTTGGGTAATGGGGCGAAGGAAATCCCTTCGCGCGCTAACCGTATGGGGGGTTTTGTCAGGTTTCCATACGAAGCCGCTTGCGTAACGCCCGGCCTCGCGCAGGACCGGGACCTGTCAATGCAATCTGTTGGACATTTGGCGCGCCAAAAGGCGGCTGAGCCACTGCGCCCCCGATTCCTGGCGGGGATTGAACAGCCACGCCTGATCCCAGATGCAAAGAAACACGGCTTCCAGAATCTCGTCGGCCGCTTCCTCATTGTCTTCACTCGCGCGTATCATCGTATAGAGCCATGGCCCTGCCGACTGATAGATCACCTTCAATGCCGTCTTGTCCCTCTGCGCGACCTTGACCAGCAATGCATCGATTCCATCCGGTGCATCCGGGACGGCACGGGTACGCTTACGCATAGACATCTCTAGCTCGTGGGTCAGAGAACAGCCTGTCCCTTTGAGATGTGTACGTAACGTACCGTATGTTGGCTCACTTTAAGCCCGACACGGACGTGCCACCGAGTGCATTGGATAATCATCGCCCGCCCTCAACCGCACGATGCCGTTCGCCCAGGAATTAACTGGCGTCGGTTGCCAGTCGGAAACAGCCTTCATAAATGCGCAGATCGTTGTTGATGTATTGCTGCTGCCCGTCGTCTGGACGCCGCAAAGTCTCCACCGTGGCATTCGAATCGACGCTCAGACGGAGGGCAACAGGCGGGAAAAAGTCGGTCCAGGCGCGTTTTACGGGAGGAATACAGGAGGCGCCGACGGCATCATATGCGTTGAGCGGCCATCCTGAAGGTGAAGCGCGTTTCTTCAGGAGATGACGTCACTTCGAGGGTACCGTCGTGCGCTTTTGCAATCTCGGCAGCGATATACAGGCCAAGCCCCAGTCCGTTTTGGCTGGGGCGCGCCTTCTCTCTTGTGAAGGGCTGGAACAGCACTTCGACAAGTTCAGGAGGAATAGGCTGGCCGCCATTTGAAACGGCTAAGGCAAATGCCCCGTCGGCAATATCAGCACTGACGACGACAGGCGCATCCGTAGCGCCATGAGTTACGGCATTTGCGATCAGGTTGGACAACAATTGCGAGATCCTGGCGACATCGCAATTGACCTGCAGAGCGGGGCATATTTCGGTCCGGATATCTCGGTCGGGGAAAGAGGTTCGTAACTCATCGACCGTGTGCGTGAGGGCAGGGGCAAGATCGACCGTCTGCCGGTTGACCCCCATGCCACCGCCTAGGCGCACCCGCGCAAAATCCATAACATTTTCGATCAGCTCACCCATGCGTTCTGCACTGGATCGCATCATCTCGACGACGGATCGCTGCCGGGGATCCAGTTCCATTCGCGCCAGCAATTGCGCACCGGAGGCCATTGCCCCCAGCGGATTGCGCAGATCATGGCCCAGAACGGCAATAAACTGCTCCCGCAAGGCTGAAGTCCCGCGCTCAGTCGCCAGATCGCTCTCGGCCATCAGTTTGGCCATCTGGAGGTTCTTTTCCAGAATCCGCCGATCCGTTGCCTTGAAAAGCGCCAGGCGAACAAAATGGGCATTGCCGGCGTCGTCGCGTTCCTCGGCGGCATTGACCAGAAAGTGTATGCGCTCGCCGTTCTTGGCGACAAGGTCCAGGGCCGCTTCTTCGTAGAAGCCCTGCATCCGTAGAAGGGGCGCCAGGTGGGTTTCGTAGAAAATCTTGCCGGAGATCGTCAGCAGGTCGGAAAACTTGGTGCCGGCCAGTTCCGCCGGCTCATAGCCCAGCCAGCCTGCGAACCGGGAATTGCAGCGAATGATCTTGGCCCTGCCCTCGGCCGTGACGAAGCCACAGGGGGATTGCTCAAAGAAGCTGTCGTAGTCGTCCTTATAATTGTGCCACGTCTCTGGGCCGTTTTTATCCGCCATCAGAGAAACGCGTTGATAGCCGCAATTGTTTCGGCAGGTGCACTCAGATTGGGACAGTGACCGGTGGCTTCCATAACAACTAGCGTGCTGCCGGCAATTTTCGAGTGGACATATTGGCCGACCTCCTCTGGCGCGATAACGTCGTCGGAACATTGCAGGATAAGGGTAGGTACATTGACTAGAGGAAGGGCATCACGACTGTCGCTCAAGAAGGTCGTCCGCGCGAAGGCTTGCGCAATCGCCGGATCCGTCCGGCAGAAGCTGGCGGCCAGTTCTTCGCTGAGCTCTTCGCGGTCCGGATTGCCCATGATGACGGGTGCCATGGTCATCGACCACCCCATGTGGTTGCTGTCCAGCGATTCCAGCAGCTCCTCGATCTGAAGAAGTGTGAACCCGCCGGTATAGTCCTGGTCGTTGATATAGGACGGGGAAGGACCGACCAGCACCAAAGACTGAAAAAGCCCCGGGGCTTTGTTCGCGGCAACGATGCCGATCATCGAACTGACCGAGTGGCCGACAAAGACAATTTTGCCAGGGTCCAGCGCCTCGGTGATCTCAATAAGATCGTCGGCGTAGCCGTCCAGCGTCGAATACTTCGCAGCAGAATAGGACGCCAGGTCCGACCCGCCCGCGCCGACGTGATCGAACAGGACAATGCGATATCGATTTTCGAAGGCGGGCGTCACCAGACGCCACATGTTTTGATCGCACCCGTATCCGTGCGCGAACAGCAAGGTCGTTTCCGCCTTGAGATTCCCCGTCACGATTACGTTGTTGCGTGTGAAAATGTCCATTGGCGTCGCGAACAGCCGTAGCAAGGTTAACGGGATAAAGATACCGAATTGCGCTGCATTGCGGGAAATCTACCTGGGCGGTCTCGACTGCAATGCGACATTTATGGTTTCGAGGACGTCATAGGCAACATAGGGTTTGGGAATGAACCGCACTTCCGGAAACGGCACCGGTGGCGGCCGGCCTGATGTGACGATCACCGTCATTTCCGGAAAGTCCTTGGTCACCGCGCGCGCCAGATCCACGCCGTCAATGGCGCCTGGCATATTAACATCCGTAAACATCAGATCGACATTGTCTGTGGTCTCGAGATACCTGAGTGCCGATGGCGCGTTGGCGGCTTCAACCACTTCCAGATGGCCCTCACGCAACACCTCGCAAATCACGAAGCGCAGCATCGCGTCATCTTCCACGACCAGAATTCTTCGAGCTGGGGGCATGTTTTTCTGTTTTCGGGAAGTTGGAAAGCCAGATTTGTTGTCAGGCTCAAAGGATTAAAATGCGCTTCCTGCAGTAAGTTATCGATACCGCGAGGGCCGGTTCTAATAAGGGCCAGGGCGCTAAAGCTTCAACATCATAGCTTCCGCACTCACAGAGATACTTAGTGTGCAAGTGACAGAGAATCTGTCGTAGCGCACCACCTACAAGGCAGTTGCAAGGGGTAAACAAGCAGTACCAGCTATCCCTCGGGGCCACGTGACAATCTTAGTTCCGCTTTCAGGCAAACTTAGTCAAACCGCCACTATGGCTGTTCTATTTCCGCAATTGGCGCCGACGTACCACCTGAAGGTGGTGGCCAGGGGAAAAACATAAGCTTTCCATGGCCTACAGGGCACAGCTCAGCATCCATTTCGTTGTAAATCTTTATAAAATTATCAGCTTTCCAATTGTAGACTTGCAGGTCGTGGCAGCAAATCTCCCTATTGTACTGTGGGGGTGGCGGATTTGTCTTATAGTATCGTACAATTTGAAATGATATAATGTATCGATAATGAGGAGTATAAGATAACGCCTTTCATTTTTTAGAAACCCTTGTATGTTCTGCTGCGACTCGTTGAGTACGTAGTTTCCATGATCCGTCTCTTTTCATCATCGCTGTCGCGCCTTTCGGCCTTCGCAGCCACGCTCTGTGTGGTTGCGCTGCTGCTTGCCGGCTTCTCGGCGGTGAAGGCGGACATGATGAACTTGCAACATCTCGGCGCAGGTGACATGCTCCTGGCCGATGGCGGCTGGGCGACGAACTGCGTCAATGAAAGCGGCGACTGCACGGGCCACGTATCAAGTGGCGAGCCTCAAATCGACCTGCTGGCACTACATCATCACCATCACAGTTCCGGTGAAGCGGGCCCCCTCTTCCTCTCGGCAGCAGGGAAAGACCTGTCTGCCCTTCACAGCGTTAAGATAGTCTTCTCGCTGGGTGATGATGCGCCCCTGCCGCCGGGGCCTCCCGCAACAACTGACCAACCGCCTCGAGCCTAACTGCCTTTGATTTCGCGCGCCTGTCGATGGCGCATCAAAGACCAGTTTGTAAGAGGATCTAATGATCTCCCTGAATTTGCGCGGAAAACGCGCTCTGAAGGTCGCCACGGCGGGTATCGCCTCAGCGTATCTTCTCCTCGGCACAGCCGCATTCGCGGAACCGCTGACTTTATCGGCCGCCATGTCCCGAGCCGCTAATGCCGATCCGGCAGCACGCGCCACCCAACAAAGGCTGGTCGCGGCGGATGCCAATATCCGCCAAGCCGGGTTCCGGCCCAATCCCAGCATCGGCCTTGAGGCCGAAAACATTCTTGGGTCTGCGCCCTATAATGGCCTGAGCCAGGCCGAAACGACGCTGAGCTACCAACAGCCATTGGAGCGTAAATCCAAGCGCGAAGCCCGCGTCGGGGTGGCGTCTGCCGGGCGCGACCTTGTGGTGGCGCAGGGCCGCGCGCGCGCCTGGGCGATCATGAACGACGCCCAGGACTTGTGGATCGAAGCTGCCGCTGCAGATGCCGAGGTGACCGTAGCCCGCGAACGCCTTGCCCTTGCACAAACGTCACAATCCGAAATCACTCGCCGCGTCGATGCCGCGCGCGACCCGCTCTTCGCGGGCTCGCTGGCGAACGCCGACGTTGCCAGTGCCCAGATCGCGCTCGATCAGGCCATAGCCAATGCAGCGCAAGTCAAGCTTCAACTGGCCACGCTTTGGGGCGGCGCCCCGGATTTCGACATCCTCCCGGCTTGGTTCGAGGACCTTTCGGCGATCAAGATCGACAACGCTCTTGTCGATACCCCGGATCTTGAGGTCCTGCGCGCTGAACAACGCGTCGCGTCTGCACAAATCCGCGTGGAGACGACACGTCGTACGCAGGACCCGACGCTTTCGGCCGGTGTGCGCCACTATCAAGGTGACGGTGCCTTTGCCTTCGTCGTGGGCGGTTCGATCCCCATTGGCCGCTTCGACAACAATCAGGGCAATATCGACCGCAGCCGTGCCGATGCGGAAGCTGCCGCAACCGATATCGAAGTCGCGGAGCGCATTCGCATCCGCGAGATTTCGGCGAGCACCATCAAGCTGTCCAACTACGCCCGGGAAGTTCGGCGCATCGACGAGGAAGTCATTCCCATCGCCGAGCGCGCCGTCACGCAGGTCAGAGAAGGCTTCGGCCGTGGTGGCTTCACTTATCGCGACGTGATTGGCGCTCAGGAAACCCTGGTCGCCGCTAAGGCGCGCCGCGTTGAAGTTTTGAAGCAGTTCCACACCGAACTCGCCAAACGTGACCGGCTGTCCGGCCGATGGGTAGCTCTGCTCCCTGAGCAGGCGCCGAACTCGTAACCCGGACTCCGACCGTCAACGAAATCCATTGCCATCGATCGCGATGCGGCAAAGCCGCCCGATCTCAGGCAATTCCCCAAATAGGATACATTTAAATGAACTCCATCTCGAAAACCGTCTCCGCTACGCTCATCGCCGCTGGCTTCACCGCCTTGCTCGCACTTGGCGCCTGCGGAAAGCAGGAATCGGCGAAGACCGAAGAGGCAGCCGTAGCAACGGAGACCGGTGCCGAAGGCGAACACGCACACGCGCCCGGCGATGAAAGCCATTCCGAAGAGGCGCAGTCTGAGTCGTCCGCAGGACATGAGCACGCTGAAGGTGAAGAGGGCGCACACTAATGACCGCTACGAAACTATATCTTCGCGGCTCGCTGATCACGGCGGGTATCGTGGCCATGATGACCCTTTCCGCGTGCGGCGATAAATCCGCCGCTCCTGGTGAGAAGGCTGCTGCGGAAGCGGGCGAAGCTGGCCATGGACATGCCGAAGGTGAAGGCCACGGCAAGGAAGAAGCTGGCGAAAGCACCAAAATGACCGACGAAGCGGCCAAAACCGCCGGCATCGAAATCGCCAGTGCGGGCCCGGTAAGTATCGACGACACGATCAGCATTTCAGGTCGCGTTGAAATCGCACCGGAAGGCAAGGGCGAGGTGCGTGCTTGGTACCCTGGTCGCATCATGTCGCTGTCCGCACAGATCGGTCAGAACGTCAGCAAGGGCCAGACCCTTGCGCGCGTCGAATCGAGCGAAAGCCTTCAGACCTATTCCATTCCCGCCGGCATCTCCGGCGTGATTATGGAAAAGAACGCAAACGTCGGCGACACCGCTTTCGACCGTCCGATCTATGTCATCGCCAATCCGAACGCCTTGCAGGCCACATTCTTCCTCTTTCCGCGCGATGCAGAAAGTGTGAGGGCTGGGCAGGCAGTGTCGATCAAGACGTTAGGGGGCGAGACAATCAACGCGACGGTCTCGTCGTTGCTGTCGTCGGTCGATCCGCAGACCCAGACCCAGACCGCGATCGTGAAGCTGCCGGCTTCCGCTGCCGGCGACCTGCGCGCCGGCATGGCGATCGAAGGCAAGTTCGTCACCTCGCAAACGGCCGCCGCCATTGCCGTCCCGACCGATGCCCTGCAAACGCTTGAGGGTAAGCAGGTCGTATTCGTCAAGAAGGGCACGACCTATACGGCGCGTCCGGTTCAGGTGGGACGTCAGACCCAGGCATGGGCGGAAATCGTCGATGGCCTGACGTCTGGTGAGACCTATGTGTCGAAGGGGGCTTTCGTCGTCCGCGCGGACATCGAGAAGTCCGGCGCTGAGCATGAGCACTAGGTGAACCATGCTTGAAAAAATCATTGCACAGTCGATCCGGCATCGCTGGATCGTCATGATCATCGTCCTGGCCCTTTCGGCCTTGGGCGTTTACAACTTCACCCGTTTGCCGGTCGATGCCGTACCGGACATCACAAACGTCCAGGTGCAGATCAATACTGAGGCACAAGGCTACTCCCCACTTGAGGCCGAGCAACGCATTACCTTCCCCGTGGAAACGGCGCTCGCCGGCTTGCCGGGACTGGAATACACCCGCTCGATTTCGCGCTACGGGCTCAGCCAAGTGACGGTCGTGTTCAAAGAAGGCACCGATATCTTCTTCGCCCGCCAACTTGTGAATGAGCGGGTCCAGTCGGTCAGAAGCCAGCTTCCCGCCGGATCTGAACCGCAACTGGGCCCAATCTCGACCGGTCTGGGCGAAATCTTCATGTACACGGTCGAAGCCAAGCCCAACGCCCGCAAGGCCGACGGTTCGGCGTACACGCCTGAGGATCTGCGCACCCTTCAGGACTGGGTCATCCGCCCGCAACTGCGCAACACCCCGGGGGTCACCGAGGTCAACACGATCGGCGGTTTCGAGCGGCAGTACCACGTCACCCCTTATCCTGAGCGCTTGTCAGCTTACGGGCTAACTATGGCTGACGTCATCGCGGCCCTCGAGAAGAACAACGGCAACCGTGGCGCGGGTTATGTCGAAAAGAGCGGCGAGCAGTTCCTGGTTCGTGTTCCAGGTCAGGCCAACACGATCGCCGACCTGTCGCAAATCGTCGTCCAGACCCGCTCGGGCGTTCCGATCCGCGTGGCCGACGTTGCTGACGTGATCCTCGGTGAAGAACTGCGGACAGGGGCGGCGACTCAGAACGGCAAGGAGGTCGTGGTTGCCACTGTCAACATGCTGATCGGGGAAAACTCCCGGACGGTCGCCAAGGCCGTTGCCGCCAAGCTGGAAGCAGCCAACAAGTCCCTGCCGTCGGGCGTCCAGGCTGTCGCCGTATATGACCGGACGACCCTGGTCGAACGCACGCTGAAGACGGTCGAAAAGAACCTGGCCGAAGGTGCGTTGCTCGTCATCGTCATCCTGTTCGTCCTGCTCGGTAATATCCGGGCGGCGATTATCACGGCCATGGTTATCCCTATCGCCATGCTGCTGACGATTACGGGCATGGTCGAGAACAAGGTCTCGGGCAACCTGATGTCGCTTGGCGCGCTCGACTTCGGTCTGATCGTCGATGGCGCTGTAATCATCATGGAGAACTGTCTGCGGCGTTTTGCCGAGGCGCAACATCACTTGGGACGTTTGCTGACCAAGGATGAGCGCTTCGACCTAGCTTCCAAGGCATCGGCTGAGGTCATCAAGCCGTCGCTGTTCGGCGTGCTGATCATCACCATCGTCTACTTCCCGATCTTCGCCCTGTCGGGTGTCGAAGGAAAGATGTTCCATCCGATGGCGGCTACCGTCGTCATGGCCCTGGCCGGCGCCCTGGTGCTGTCCCTTACCTTCGTTCCCGCCGCGGTAGCCATGTTCGTCACCGGCAAGGTCGAAGAGAAGGAAAGCTTCGTGATGCGCGGGGCAAGAAGCTTCTACGAGCCTCTGCTTCGCCTGGCGATCAAGGCGCGTGTCATTGTCGTCGTCAGTGCCGTCGTCCTGGCGGTCCTGTCGGGGCTTCTGGCCACGCGTCTGGGCGCGGAATTTATTCCGCAACTCGACGAAGGCGATGTGGCGCTCCATGCCATGCGTATCCCGGGCACCAGCCTGACCCAGTCGATCCATATGCAGGCGGCTGTCGAGGCGCGTCTGAAAAAGTTCCCGGAAGTCGATCGCGTGTTCGCCAAGATCGGGACGGCGGAGGTCGCTACCGACCCCATGCCGCCGTCTGTTGCCGACACCTTCGTCATTCTGAAGGACCGGAAAAAGTGGCCTGATCCCAAGGAACCGAAGAACAGTCTCGTTGAGCGCATGCAAAAGGCGGTCGAGGAGATTCCTGGCAACAACTACGAGTTCACCCAGCCGATTCAGATGCGCTTCAACGAACTCATCTCCGGCGTGCGCTCCGACGTTGCCGTCAAGATCTTCGGGGACGATCTCGATCAGTTGCTTAAGACCGGCAATTCCATCCAACGCGTGATGTCGACCATACCTGGAGCTGAAGACGTCCGCGTCGAACAGGTGTCTGGTCTTCCGATGCTTCAGATCACCCCCGATCGTGCCGCCATGGCGCGCCTGGGGCTGAGCATTGGCGATGTTCAGGACGTGGTCTCAACGGCCTTGGGCGGTACGGAAGCCGGCCAGATCTTTGAGGGAGACCGGCGCTTCGACGTCATTGTACGCCTGCCGGAGACGCAACGCGCCAATATCGCCGAAATCGGCCGCCTGCGCGTTCCGGTGAGCAGCGACGGCGACTCGACGGAAGGCTTTACCGGCACCAGCTTCATCCCGCTGGCGGACGTGGCCAAGATCGAAATGATCAACGGCCCGAACCAGATCAGCCGGGAAGAAGGCAAGCGTCGCGTCGTCGTTACGGCGAACGTGCGTGGCGCGGACCTGGGAACCTTCGTCACCACCCTTCAACAGAAGGTCGGTGCCGAGGTGAAGATGCCGGAAGGCTACTGGGTTAAATATGGTGGGACCTTCGAGCAGATGACGTCGGCGGCACAACGTCTGCAGATCGTCGTTCCGATCGCCCTGATCCTGATCATCGGACTTCTGTTCTTGCTGTTCGGAACAATGGAAGATGCGCTGATCGTCTTCTCCGGCGTGCCCTTGGCGCTCACCGGGGGCATCGTGGCGTTGGCCCTGCGGGGTATTCCGCTGTCGATCTCGGCAGGGGTGGGGTTCATCGCTCTGTCCGGGGTGGCGGTGCTCAACGGCGTGGTTATGCTGACCTTTATCAAGTCGCTGAGGGCCGAGGGCAAATTCCTCGATGACGCCATCATCGAAGGCGCTCTGACCCGTCTGCGTCCCGTCCTGATGACCGCGCTCGTTGCGTCTCTGGGCTTCGTGCCCATGGCGTTCAATGTTGGCGCGGGCTCCGAAGTCCAGCGCCCGCTGGCGACGGTCGTCATCGGCGGTATCGTTTCGTCCACCCTTCTCACCCTGCTGGTGCTCCCGGCCCTCTATCGCATTGTCCACGGTGGCAAGGCGAAGAAGGAAGAGCGCGCCCGCCAGGTTACCGGAGAGGGGATTTAAAGGTCAGGCACGGCCGCTTGGCGGCCGTGCCTTTCCACACTGCTGAAAGGAGGCGCCTATGGCGCATGATCACAGCGGGGGCAAAACAGGTGCAAGCGCCCAGCCGAGCCCGGATGCGCGCAAAGCAAACGAAAAGCGTCTACTGCTGGCGATCGGCCTGACGGGGACCTATCTTGTCGCCGAAGTCATCGGTGGGATTGCGTTCAACAGTTTGGCGTTACTGTCGGATGCCGCGCACATGCTGACGGACGTGATGGCACTCATCATTGCTTACGTCGCCATACAGATCGGGAAAAAAGCCGCGGACGCCAAACGCACGTATGGCTATCGACGGTTCGAAGTCGTCGCGGCGGTCTTCAATGCGATCGTTCTCTTCCTTGTCGCCATCTACATTCTTTATGAAGCCTGGCAACGCTTTAGCGAACCGCCGGAAGTTCAGACGACCGGCATGCTGATCGTCGCTGTCATAGGCCTAGTCGTCAATCTGGTCAGTATGAAGGTGCTGCAAGGCGGCAGCGATGAGAGCCTGAACATGAAGGGCGCCTATCTCGAAGTGCTCGCCGATATGCTGGGCTCCGCCGGTGTCATCGTGGCCGCGATCCTGATCTACATCACCAAGATTCCACAGGTCGATCCGATCCTCGCGGTCCTGATAGGCCTTTGGGTGCTTCCGCGGACCTGGAACCTCCTGTCCGAGAGTATGCATGTGCTTCTGGAGGGCGTGCCTGCCGGTATCGACATGCACAAAGTCCAGTCCGATTTGGAATCCATTCGGGGCGTCCAAGGGGTCCATGACCTGCACGTCTGGTCGGTCACGACAGGTCAGAATAGCCTGACCGCGCACTTGGTCGTGGCGACGATCGATCTCAATGAGCGCATCGTCACAGAGGCGCAGGCGGTCGCGGGGAAGCACGGTGTGGCCCATGCGACCTTCCAGATCGAAACGGCAGCATTCCAGGACCGGGAAAAGCAGAGGTCGAGTAGCAGTATCTAGTCCGACAATCCGTGCGGGGGCGCAACGTAATGAATCCTCGAAAGGGTCTCAAAATGAAAAAAATGAAAATCGCCGCCTGTTCGGCTCTCCTCGCCTTGGCGGTTCTTGTATCGGCCTGCGTCACGGCGCCGGCGGATGCGGACTATACGCTCCGCACTGAAAAGTGGTCACGCGCCCCGCGCGACAAATTCTACCGGATCGTCAAGGTGCCCAAGACGCCCGAGGTTACAGCCTGTGAGGCCGGCAAAACGGCACAGGAAGACTGTCCGCAGAAATAGCCCCTCAAGGCTGGGTGGATGTTCGCGGGGACGGTATCGATCACGAAAGGAAAGCGCATGGCGCACGAGACAGGTGGCGGGGCAAATCATAACGCGGATGAGGCGGGCGGAAAGCCGCATAAGCATGACGACGAACTGGAAGGCCTACATGGCCACGATCATGGCGCCGAAGATGGTCCGTGGTGGAAGAGTGCAAAAGCGAGACTGACCATTCTCTGCGGAATTGCTTTGGGAATCGCTTTCCTTTTGGGAAAGGTCGTCCCTCAGACCGAGCCGTGGGGCTTCATCGTCGCCATGCTCGTAGGTCTTATACCCATTGGCCGCCGCGCCTTCATCGGTGTGACCAAGGGGTATCCCTTCTCTATCGAGACCCTGATGACGGTCGCCGCCATCGGCGCGATCTTTATCGATGCGGCGGAAGAGGCCGCGGTTGTCGTCGTGCTCTTCCTTGTGGGGGAACTGCTGGAGAATATCGCCGCCGGCCGAGCCCGCGCCAGTATCCGCGCCCTGGCCACGCTGGTGCCGAAGGAAGCCTTGCTGGAGGTCGACGGTGAAACGCAAAAGGTCCAGGCGGATACGCTCAAGGTCGGAGACATCACGGTCATTCGCCCAGGCGATCGCGTACCGGCAGATGGTCTCATTATAGACGGGGAAAGTTCCATCGATGAAGCGCCGGTGACCGGCGAGTCGGTGCCGAAACGGAAAGGTGTTGACGATCAGGTCTATGCCGGCACCATCAATCAAGACGCCGTACTGAAGGTCCGCGTGACGGCGGCCGCCCAAGACAACACCATCGCGCGCATCATCACCCTGGTCGAGGAAGCGCAGGAATCGAAGGCGCCAACGGCACGGTTCATCGATCGCTTCTCTAGATACTACACGCCCGGCGTCATGGTTTTCGCCGCACTTGTGGCGGTGATTCCACCGCTGGCCATGGGCGGGACCTGGAGCGAGTGGATCTACAAGGGATTGGCCGTGCTCCTGATTGGATGCCCTTGCGCCTTGGTGATCTCGACACCGGCAGCGATCGCTGCGGCTTTATCCGCCGGCGCCAAGCGGGGCCTGTTGATGAAAGGCGGTGCAGTGCTTGAGACCTTCCAAAAGGTCAATTTCGTCGCCATGGACAAGACCGGCACGCTGACTGAAGGCAAGCCCAAGATAACCGATATCGTGGGGGAGAATTTCGATGAAAACGAGGTGCTTCGTATCGCGGCGGCGCTGGAAGCCGGCTCGAGCCATCCTTTGGCCGTTGCGATCCTGAACGAGGCCAAAGCCCGAGGTGTCAAGCACGGTTCTGCGGAAGGTTCAAAGGCCGTAGGCGGCAAGGGTGTCGTCGGCAAGGTCGATGCCGAAGACGTGCTCCTGTACTCGCCAAAGGCGGCGGCTGAAGTGATCGCTGTGTCCGAAGCCATGCTGAAGAAGATCGAAGGCTTCAATGACGAAGGCAAGACGGTCTCTATCCTGATCGTCGCCAAGCAAATTGTCGGGTTCATCGCCATGCGAGATGAGCCTCGACCCGACGCCAAGCAAGGTGTTCAGGCACTACAGCAAATGGGCATCACTACCTTGATGCTAACCGGAGACAATCGTCGGACCGGCATGGCGATCGCCAAGCAACTCGGCATGGAGGCCAAGGCGGAACTGCTGCCCGAAGACAAGCAGCGCATCGTTGCTGAACTACGCAAAGACGGAAAGATCGTCGCCAAGGTCGGCGACGGTATCAACGACGCTCCGGCTCTCGCCGAGGCCAACATTGGCATCGCCATGGGCGGCGGGACCGACGTCGCGTTGGAGACCGCTGATGCGGCTGTGCTGCACGGGCGGGTTATGGACATCTCGAACATGATCGTCCTGTCCAAGGCGACCATGCGCAACATCGTGCAAAACATCACGATTTCGCTGGGATTGAAGGCAGTCTTCCTGGTGACGACGATCCTCGGCATCACCGGTTTGTGGCCTGCCATTCTGGCCGACACCGGCGCGACCGTTCTGGTCACCGCAAACGCTATGCGGCTCCTGGCCTGGAAGGGGGCGGAAGGTGGCTGAACGATCCAGTCCAGAAACCTCGCCCACAGTATTCGACGCGGTTATCCTTGGCGCCGGGCAAACCGGCTTGGCCGCCGGCTACTACCTGAAGACAACGGGGTTGACCTTTCGTATCGTCGAGGGCGGCAAGCGGGTGGGGGATGTTTGGCGCAATCGGTACGACTCCTTGCGTCTATTCACACCGCGAGAATTCAGCGCGCTGCCGGGTTTGCCGCTTGCGGGCGATCCAAAGGGCCGACCCGATCGGATAGAGTTCGCCGATTATCTGGAAACCTATGCGAAGACATTCGAACTGCCGATCGACCTTGAACGGAAAATCAACCGGGTGAAACAGCGGCAAGACGGCACGTTTGAGCTGTCCATCACCAATCGCGGTCCGATACTGGCACGCAACGTAGTTCTCGCGTTCGGGGCCTATCCTGGCGCTAGGCAGCCGCCGGAACGCAAGGACCTCAGCCCAAAAATCCATCAAACCGATGCCTCGGCCTACCGTAACCCGCAGCAATTGCCGGCGGGGCCTGTCCTGATTATCGGTGACGGTGCAGCCGGCAGGGATTTTGCGGCGGAATTGGCAGGCACGCATGAGGTACACTTGGCAACCGGGCGTCCGCGCATCCAGTTTCCAGATCCGATCTTTGGGAAAAGCGTGTTTTGGTGGTTCCGCCTTTTGGGATTTTTCAATCCCAAATCGGGCGCAAAGTTAAGTAGATTTCCCATGCCGCTCCCCGAGACGGCACCCTCTCACGCAGAGTTAAAAGAAAAAGGCGTTCGGCTCTATCCTCGCTTTGTAAAGGCGCGAGGTTCCCAGGTGTGGTTCGAGGATGGCAGTTCGGTGTCTCCGCGCACCGTTATCTGGGCAATTGGGCACACCGTCGACACGTCACTGATAGATATTCGAACGGCCAAGACGCCCGAGGGGCGTTTGTCGATCTTGCCGAAAGGTCTGTCACCTGTCCCGGGCCTATACTATTTGGGCAGGCCTTTTCAGTCCAGCATGGCCTCGGCGTTGATCGTTGGGGCCGGGCCTGATGCGAAATACGTCGTCGAACATCTTTCCGAAAGACTCGCCGCGACCGGACCATCGGTGGCGGCATGACAACCGGGAATTCTAAGGTATCGAACGCTCTGACGGTGACCATACCTGTCGAGGTAAAGCTGAGGCGGGTGGTGCAGGGAGCACTTGCCCAACGTGAGACTTGGCGATTGTTTAAGGGACCCGATTTATAACCATGTCGCCGTCCGAGATTTCACCACAATCTAACCAGCCACACCCGGTCGATATCTACGTCGGCGCCCGTATCAGGATGCGTCGGCACGCCTTGGGCATCGGACAACAGCAGCTGGCGAAGGCACTCGATCTGTCATTCCAGCAGGTTCAAAAATACGAATCCGGTAGCAACCGTATAAGTTCCTCAAAGCTGTACGCGATCAGCCGCGCCCTTCGCATTGGTATTGGATACTTCTTTGACGGCTACGGTCATTCTGGCGATTTTCAATCGGGTCAGGAAGTCCCATCATCAACGCGGCGGCTTATTGTGAAATCCGATGGAGTGGATGTCGCCTTGGCCTTGGCGCGCGTGAAAAGCACGGGTCTGCGCCGAAGCGTGTTGAATCTGATTGCCGCGATGGCGGCGGAGGAGGGTGACACCTAAGCAAATGGTGCCATCATGACAAAACGTCACATTGCCATTAACCGGAGAGCCTTGTAGCTTCAAGTTCATGCGTCAACCCCTTAACCTGATGGGATTATTGCTCGGTCTCGCTGCGCTGCTGCTCTGCGTGAGCGCGCCGGCCTACGCGCAATCCGTGACGAGCATCGGACCGGTAGCACACGGCGAAACTCACGATGACATGCCATGTTGCCCGGAAGTGCCCACGTCGATCAACGCCTGCGCTCTACATTGTCCGCTAGTCGTCTCGCCTGCCTTTGCCTTTGCCTTTGATCACGTGCCGGCGGAAAATCCGGTCAAGTTTTACATCGCGCCCAAAAGACAATGGGGCCTGAGTTACGCGCCCCAAGCGCCGCCTCCACGCTGACTCCGAAGATCGAAACCTCACAATCTTCCAATATTCAAGGAGTTAAATCATGAAAACGTTCATCATTGGGTCGGCCTTTGCTGTCCTTCTCGCTGCTGGGGCGGCTGTCGCGGCACCAGAAGCTGTAAAGGCCTGTTGCGAAGCCATGGCAAAGTGTTGCTGTGACAAGACTGACCACGCCGATTGCCCTGCGGCAAACAAGGCGCACTAACCGTCATTGCGTGTACCAAGGTGCCCGTATCGCTTCAGCGGTACGGGCATTTTTCGTTACGGTACGCGCTCTTTCGCAGCCAGTTCAAGCCGCCAAACGGGATGTCATGGCGAGTTGCTTGAGCTTGCGGACAAGTCGGCTGTTGCGATAGTGGCCGAAGGCCAGCAGTGTCGCACCAATCATGCTGATGGGCGCTTCAAAAGCTTCAGCCGGTTTGAAAAATGCCGCGACTGTCAGAAGCAAAAGGCCTGCCACCATGGGGACGCCGACCTGATACTGCCGCCAAAATCCAGAGCGAATGATCGCCCACATGCTGACCGGGGCGGCGATGCCGATCAACACCTGATGAACCCAATGCGCGTCGAAGAAGATGCCGAGCGATGGCAACAACACGATGATGGCGGGAAGCGCCAGACAATGCAGCAGGCAGGCCGCGGACAGGGCAACGCCTATTAGGTCGGCGATTTCTGCAGGCAGTTTTGGGCGGAACATCAGAGCGTACCTGTCACCAATGACTCTGGAAGTACTGTTATAATATTTCACGCGGCCGCGCCATCTCATTTATCCCGCCTGAGACATTTCAGGTCGGACGGCCCTTGAAGGCGAGCAGTCTCAAGGCATTTGCGGTCACAAGAACCGTTGCCCCCGTATCCGCAAGGATGGCCATCCACAATGTGGTCGTCCCCGTGAGGGTAGTCACAAGAAAGATGGCCTTGAGGCCCAACGCGAGTGCAATATTCTGCCAGATATTACCGATCGTCGCCTGCGAAAGTGAGACCAAGTCGGCGACGCCGGTGACGCGGTCCTTCAGCAAGGCGGCATCGGCCGTTTCCAGTGCCACGTCCGTGCCGCCGCCCATTGCGATTCCGACAGCGGCAGCGGCGAGGGCCGGGGCGTCATTGATACCGTCACCAACCATCGCCACAGGCGCATTTTCACCAAGGCTACGAATGCGGTCAAGCTTTGCCTCCGGAAGAAGGCCAGCCTCGACTTCAATACCTAGCCCTTGGGCGATCGCCGAAGCCGTACGTGGATTATCGCCGGTCAGCATGACAGCGCGGATACCCTGAACACGCAGCCAAGTCAAAGCTGCAGCCGCGTCCTCGCGTGGCTCATCGCGAATGGCGATGAGACCTTCGATGATCTTGCCGGCAAAGACGACAACGACTGTCTTGCCGCCTTGCTCCAGCGCTTCGATCCGTGCCATGGCCTGAGGGGCTAAACCGGCTTTCTGGTCGGCATAGGTGGGGGAGCCCACGGTCACGAAACCGGATTTCAGGCGCGCCGTTACGCCTTTTCCAGCGATGACCTGACTGCCACCGAATGTTATTGGTCGCGCAATTCCTCGCGCATCGGCAGCGCGAACAATGGCCTGTCCCAGCGGATGGCTGGCCTGGGCTTCGACGGCCGCGGCCCTGCCGAGCATTTCGTCCTCTTCGCCATCGAAGCAAACAACATCCGTAACCTGCGGCCGTCCGCGTGTCAGCGTCCCCGTTTTGTCGAAGGCGACCGAGCGTACCTTACCCAAGGTTTCAAGCACCGCGCCGCCTTTGATCAGCAAGCCTTGCCGTGCGCCTGCCGCAAGGCCGGACGCAATGGCCGCTGGCGTCGAAATTACCAAAGCACATGGGCAGGCGATCAAGAGCGTCGCCAAGCCGCGATAGACCCACGTCTGCCAGTTTTCATCGAAAAGCACGGGGGGAACGACCATAACCAGAAACGCCACAACCATCGCAGCCGGAGTGTACCACCGGCTGAAGCGGTCGATGAAGCGCGCCATGGGCGCTTTCGACTCCTGTGCTTCTTCTACCAGGTGGACGATGCGCGCAATCGTGTTGTCTGCAGCCTTATGGGTAATGCGGACGCGCAGGGCGGCGTGGGCGTTGATACTGCCAGCATAGACCTGGGAATCAGGATGCTTCTTGACTGGTATCGATTCACCAGTCACCGGCGATTCGTCCAGTTCAGAGACGCCCTCGATAACAATCCCGTCGGACGGCACGCGATCCCCGGGGCGAACGACCACGACATCGCCAACCTCCAACGCCTCAGCGGGAATCTCCTCGATTACCCCGCCACGTTCGCGCCGGGCGCTTCTCGGAATGAGATTGATCAGGGCTTCGATGCCGGCACGTGCCCGCCCAGCGGCGACCGCTTCCAGCAGTTCGCCTATGGCGAAGAGGAGAATGACGATTGTCGCTTCTTGGGCTTCGCCGATCAGGATGGCGCCAATGGCTGCCACCGACATCAGGGTTTCGATGGTGAAAGGCGACCCGGAGCGAGCCGCAGCCAAGGCGCGCTGCAATATGGGCATAACCGTGACGGCTGCAACAGCTGCAAATATCCAGAACGCGTGGACATGGAAGATTTGTGCCAGTCCATAGGCCAAGGCGATCAGGCCACCGGTTGCCAATACCAATCTGGCTTTGGCCGATTGCCACCATGGCTTTGCATTCGCGACAGCGGGCAGGGCGATCGTCGTATCCACAATGGGCGACGTCAAAAAACCGAGCGCCCTGATCTTGTCTTCGACGGCAGGCAACAGTGTTTGCGTTTCGTCCAATGAAAGGGACAGGGTTTCTTTCTGATAGGACACCGATATGTCGCTGGCACCCGGCACGCGGATCAGGGCATTCTCGATCTTCAGGGCACAAGCGCCGCAATCCATGCCCTCGACTCGCAAACGCACGACAGTTGTCATATGAGTTTCCTTGAAAGCAACCGCGGCACACCCAATTGAACCTCTCGGCCACTACAAGGTCAAGAGATGTCCGCTATTGGGCGGATTTCACCAAATGGCAACTGTCTCAGTTTTATTTCCGCAAATGGCGCCTTAGTTCTGGCGGAGGCGCATATACGGCTTAACCCAAAAGGACGTGCCCCCCTTCGGGTGGCGACTCTTTCGACCGATCCTCGGCAAATTCCGCTGGGATCCGCCGTCAACGATCCGACAAGCACCCGCGCGATTTTTAACATCTCAAGTTTTCAGACCTGAAGGATCAGCTTGCCAATCGTCGCGCCGCTTTCCTGCGCGCGGTGCATGTCAGGAATTTCGTCCAGCCGATAAGTCTGCGCAATCTCATGCGTTAATTGCTTGCCTTCGAGCGCCGTATTGATCGCCTCGGCCGCAGCCTGATGCGCCGCCCGGTCCATGACGTACACCAAAACAAACCGGATGGTCGCATCGAGCATAATAAGCGACCAAAACGGGATCGCAGGCTCGGGCTTTTCATCTGAAGCGTAGGTGGCGATAACCCCGCGAGGGTTGAGGACCTGCATCACAAGATCCAGATTGGCCCCGAACGCGACATCGATGACGCGATCAACGCCGCGGGCCTGGCCGGTGAAATTGCGGATACCGGCCACAAGGTCATCGGTCTTGCGGTTGAGCACCAAGTCGGCGCCGGCGGCTTTTGCCGATCGCGCCTGGGCATCGCGGCTGACCGTTGCTATCACACGAGCGCCGCCCAGCTTGGCAAACTGAATGGCGTAGCGGCCCACAGCGCCGGCGCCGCCTGTCACAAGAACAACTTGGTCTGTGACCGAGCCATCTGCAAAGACGCTGCGGTGTGCTGTCATGGCCGGCACGCCCAAACACGCACCTTCCTCGAACTTGACATGATCGGGGAGGGGCTGAACTTGATGCGCGGGCAGGACGACGTATTCTGCCGCCGAACCGTGAGGGCGGCCCAACTGTGCTTCGTAAAACCAGACGCGCTGGCCGATGCGGTGTTCCAAGTCGGGCGATCCTGCGCCAATCACTTCACCGGCGCCATCCTGATGCGGAATGACCAGCGCGTACGCCATGGGCGATGGCCCGCCGCGATTCTTGGTGTCGGACGGGTTCACCCCCGATGCGCGGACCCGGACCAGCAGCTCGCCAGGGCCTGGCGTTGGGTCCGGTAGCTCTCCGACTTGCAGTACGTCTTTGGGATTTCCTTTGCGTGTATACCATGCAGCCTTCATTGCCATTCTCCGCTTCGTGTCTTGACGTGCGACGCAGATGAACCCTAAAGACGATCGGAGCAAGTACTGACAAATTGAACATGTACTATCATAAGTGATAGTATACTCGGAGTAGAGCCATGGATATGCCATCCGAATTGAAGCCGCGTCGCCGCCCAGGCGGTCGCACGGGCTGCGCTGTGGAAGCAACGCTTTCGGTGATCGGCGGGGTGTGGAAACCGGTCTTGATGTTCCACTTGTTGAAGGGAAAGCTGCGGTTCAACGCGCTGTGCCGTCTTACGCCTAACGCAACGGCGCGCATGATCACCTTGCAACTGCGCGAGCTTGAAGCAGACGGCATCGTATTGCGCACCGTGTATCCCGAGGTGCCTCCCAAGGTCGAGTATGAACTGACGCCACTCGGGCAGAGCCTGAAGCCCGTGCTTCTTGCTATGCGAACTTGGGGGGCCGCATATCAGGAGCAGTTGGGTAAGACCATCGAACCCTGTGCTTAATCCTCAGCGGCCTACAGACGGTTGATCTGGTAATATATTACCATCTCGCATAATAAACGTTATGGGAAATAGCTGGCAGACATCAATCGTTATTCGAGCGAACACACCCGCAAGGTTTACCGACAGCGCGTTTCGGAGACTGCGTCTTCCGCCGCGCCTTTCCGATGCGCCTCGCTCTACCGCGACGAGGACACGAAAGAGTTCAAGAGTGGTTGGATTGTTGCCATTACTGTTACGAGTTTCATTTTTCCGCCTCGCTGGAGCCACCAGTGCATAGCGCCCAGCAAAGCACTGACGATGACGGCCGCTTTCAAGCGAAGTGTTACGTTGTCTGGTTCTGGAGAAGAGTCGAGGATATTTGCCACCATGGGTGACAGTAGGTCGGTCATGACCTTAGCCGTCATTGTTCCCGCGTGCCCCGACGTGGTCGCCCGATAAATCCGAGCGTGGGCCTGCCCATGCCGCAACAGCCCTTCAGCTAAAGTAGTCAGTTTTTCATTCGGCTTCGAAAAAGGCGCTTCGTTTAGGGCCGTTACCAAATCGTCCGAGAGTCGGCTAAACCCTTTCCGAAACAAATCATCCTTGCAACTGAAGTGCTGATAAAAGGCCGACCGACCGACGTTCGCGTGGTCGCAAATGTCGGTGACGCTGATTTCGTCGTAGGGCTTGACGCCCAGCAACGCGATTAGTGCGCGTTGAAGGCTTTGCTTTGTTCTCGCAACACGGCGGTCCGGCTTTATGCTTTCCTTCGGCGGTTTCCGCACAACGGCACTCCCTCTGTCCACTATCGGCCGTACGCCAACCTGCTGTGCTTGCCGGTTCGCCTACCATCACGACATTAGCAGATATCGCACACGTGTGCGGGAACTCAGAGGTCCTTTGATGCCACACGAGCATATTCTTTATATCCCATTTGTACTTCTGACCGGATTTATCACGGGAGTAATTTTTGGCCGAAGGAAGCGTGACGCTTCCGACACAACGAGACCGGCCCCTTCGCCAGGGAAAAACGGGTTGTTCTTTATATTGACCTTCGTTGCTTTCGTTATAGCTTTTGCCGGAACGCACGTAGTCGCCATTCCGGGGGGCATGAAGGCCGTCTCCATCGCCGCTGGGAATGCAGAACTATTTGATCAGCACCCAAGTTTTACGGCTTCAGAAGTTCAATCTCGCATCGAGGCATTCGGCCCGCAAGGCCGGATGCAATACCGGATCATGACGTTTACGAGTGACGTCATCTTCCCAGCGACAATGCTAGCATTCTTGATCATGCTCGGCCGCGCGATCACGAGCGGGCGTCATCAAAGCGTGTGGAAAACTGCCCTTGTTGCATTGCCGATTGCTTGGTTTCTCGCTGACATGATCGAGAACGCCGCAATCTTCTTAGTAATTTCGGCTTTTCCTGCAAGAAGTATGATGGCGGGAGCCTTGGGCTATATCACGGTTTTAAAGTTCAGCCTGTTGTTTGCCAGCTTGGGCGCAACTGCGATAGCGGGTTCGGGTCTCAGCCGATGGGCCAAATAGCATACAGCATAAGAGACTGAACTTGCACGAAAATGCCCGCGCGGTTCCCCGCGCGAGCACATGTTATTCAGCTGGGTAAAGGCCTAGTGGTTGGAATGACCTTCGTGGGAAGGCCCTTTGCTGTCGGCTTTGTCTTTGTCGCAGCAGCAGCACTTTTCCATAGCTTCACAGCACTTTTTGACCGCTTCGTTCACGGCTTCCGGAGCCGCTGCATAGCCAGCGCCGGCAGAGAAAAGTGCGATGAACGCGGTAGTTGCGATGATACGCTTCATAACTGTCTCCAAGAGATCTGAATTTAAAAGG
This sequence comes from Asticcacaulis solisilvae, assembly GCF_017875235.1. Taxonomy (GTDB): domain Bacteria; phylum Pseudomonadota; class Alphaproteobacteria; order Caulobacterales; family Caulobacteraceae; genus Asticcacaulis; species Asticcacaulis solisilvae_A. Next base: position 77,569 of record NZ_JAGGMI010000009.1, read on the forward strand.
AATCGTTCTTCAGGCTTCCCTATTCAGCGGGGCGGCGGCGCCAAAGGATCATAGGTGAGACCAGCGCGCAATTGACCCGCGATCCGATACTTAAGCGTGCGAAAGATCGGAACATAAGCCATGCCCAACGTAGTCGCAGCAACTACAGGGCACATCTGGCTACACACCTTTATCGTCGGACTCTTTTCCGGGCAGCACGGCATCTCAGATGTGCGCTCCAAAGAAACCGTGCCCTGATGGTGAGAACCAGGGGCGGCAGACGCGGGAGTCGCCACGCAGATAAGCATGGCAAGCATTCCAATCATCAATGAGATAGCTTTGACCGGAAGCATTCGCATTATACTAGATTAACCGCCGCGCCCGGTCGGCGCAATGCCCCTTGCAATGAAGTGCCGAAATGCCGCATCGATCTCCTCAGGTTCGGTTTCTGCCCCGGTGTCTAGCCAGTCCGTCAGAACTTCCATGAACGCGCCAACGATGATCGAAACAACCACCCGATTACTTTTGATAGCAGTCGACAGATAAGGGTCTGCCCTTACGAGATCGATAAGGATCTCGCGGATTGTCGCGAGCGCGACCGCGCCGCCGCCACCGCCACCGCCACCGCCACAGCCAATCATCGCTCTATACACATTTACATGCCTATACGCGTGATTGAAGAAGGCGCTGCTGAACGCAAGCGCCCCTCCTCCCCTCTCCCCGCTCATTTCCACCTTTGCACTCGCATCGACCAGCTCGCGCCTCAGGTGTTCGAGCCCAGCTCGTTTGAGCTCATCTTTTGAGTCATAGTGCAGGTAAAAGGTCGACCGCCCGACATTCGCTGCTTCGCATATGTCCTGGATGCTCGTTCGCTCATACCCCTTTTCAACAATCAGTTTCATGAACGCATGCTGCAGCGCGCGGCGGGTCCTGGCGACCCGACGATCCATCGAATGTTTTTCAAGATTTTTGGTCACGATTGTCCAATGTCAGAAAGCGGCGCCCTGATGTCCAGAAACTGTTATTGAACAGTCTGTCCATTATCTGGTTCATTGTCCATCAAGTAAAAAGGGGCTGGACGCAATGGACCACGAGAAGATGCGACGCCTGCACGGCGCAAAAGGCAGCCGGCCGACGATCGGCTACCGCATTGCGCTCAAGGCAATGACAGAGATCGCCGCCGAGACCTGGCAATTCGAGTTCGGCAAGCCTGATGGGTTTCAGTACAAAGCTGGACAACATGTTCGCATGATCCTTCCGTCGGTCTCTGCAAATGCATCCGGCGGAAACACACGATTTTTGTCTTTTGCGAGCTCCCCGCATGAGCCCGACCTGGTATTTGCGGTTCGGATGCGGGAGACACTTTTCAAAATGGCGCTCTTGTCTCTAAAGCCGGGCGATGAAGTGATCGTCGAAATGCTCGTGAAGGCTCCAACCGCGGCATTTGGGTCCGATATCGACTCCACTGACCCTCGCCTGTTTCTGGTCGGCGGCATTGGGATTGTTCCGGCCTATTCAATGATCAAAGCAATTTTGCACCAGACGCCGGACTGCGACCTTGTCCTCATCGCGTTGAACCGAACACCGAACGATGCCCCTTATCTCGAAGACTTACGATCAATGTCCAGCACGCAGCCGGGCTTGTCCTTTGTCCCTGTAATGACGCAAACAGCGGACTGGAATGGGGAGACTGGAAGGTTGACCTGGCAGCAGCTCCAACGGCTGGTGCCCAAACTCAAGGAGCGGAGAGTATATGTAGCCGGGCTGGAGGGTATGGTTCAGTCGGCGGTCCAGATGCTTCGGCGAGCAGGAGTACGAAATTCGCACATAGCGTCGGAGCAGTTTGGCGCGTTTTCCATGGAGAAAAACATGCATAAAAACCATTCGGGCCGGCGCGGCCTACTCCTGGTTATTGTCCTTGCAATCATCGGACTCCATTTGGCAGGCGTCGTTTATGTTTTCCGCACCGCTCTTTCTTCCCTGTCTCTGGATATGAGTTTTCTCACTGGGATCGGCTTAGCCGCCGCAGCGATCGTCCTGCTCAAATTCCTTGCCTTTCGATGGTTTGCAGCCCGGCATCGCTAAACCTTGGTTTCGGCAAGGGGACCGAACCGATGCGGCATCTTGGCTGGGCCATCGGCGCCGGCCGCCAAATCCATAAGAATGGGACAGTCCGGCCGATCATCTCCGGCACAACAGTCAGCGAGCGTCTGAAGGGTCGCTGCCATTTCTTCGAGTTCGATGATCTTTCGGCGGAGCGCGGCGACATGGCCCATAGCCATTTGCTTGACATCGGCGCTATGGCGGCCACGATCACGCCAAAGCGCCAGCAATTCTGCAATCCCTTCGACCGTAAAGCCCAGGTCCCTGGCGCGCCTTATAAAACGCAAGGTATGGACATCCTTGTCTGAGTAGATCCGGTAGCCCTTGTCTGAGCGCTCCGCAGGCATGACTAGACCCGTTTCTTCATAATACCGGATCATCTTCGCCGAAACGCCGGAGGCCTTGGCCGCTTGTCCTATGTTCATTTCAAGATCTCCTCCGGTGCTGCGGGTATCGCTGCAAATGGCGGGCGATAGCGTTTCAGGCGAAGAGCATTGCTCAGCACGAATATGGAAGAAAGACCCATGGCGGCAGCTGCGATAACGGGAGACATCAGAACGCCATTGAATGGATACAGAATGCCTGCTGCGACAGGAATCAGGGCAATATTGTAGGCAAATGCCCAGAACAGGTTCTGGCGGATGTTGCCGAGCGTCGCCTTGGAAAGCGCGATGGCATTGGGGACTCCTTGCAGGTTGCCGGACATGAGCACAACGTCCGCCGCTTCAATCGCAACATCTGTACCGGTCCCAATGGCCATGCCAACATCGGCCTCTGCGAGCGCAGGCGCATCATTGATGCCGTCACCCACGTATGCACCTGTGCCGTACTTCGCTTTCAGACGCCGCACCGCGTTGAGCTTGCCGTCCGGAAGAACCTCCGCCACGACCTCGTCGATCCCGAGAGTACGAGCGACTGCTTCAGCAGTGTGCCGGTTGTCGCCAGTTATCATGGCGACTTTAAGCCCCAGTTCGTGAAGTGCGGAAATCGCGGAGGCCGTAGTGGGCTTGATCGGATCTGCAACGGCAACGATCGCCGCAAGCACTCCGTCGACGGCCGCGTAGAAAGGTGTCTTTGCATGCGCGGCCAATTCATTCGCTGTCTTTTCGAAAACGCTTGTGTCTATGCCGATCTGCGCCATGAACCGGTCGGCGCCGACGTGCACACGGCTTTGATCCACAGTGGCGACAATGCCGAAGCCGGTGATGGACGCGAACTCGCGTACCTCGCCGAGAGTCAGGCCCTCGAGCGTCGCAGCCTCGACGATTGCGCGGCCGACCGGATGTTCCGATCTCGATTCTGCTGCGGCGAGCATGGCAAGAACTTTGTCCCGGGAGAAGCCTTGCGCCACTTCTAGGTCCGTCAGGACGGGCCGGCCAACAGTGAGTGTGCCGGTCTTGTCCAGCATGACAAGCTGAGCATCCTTCAGGCGCTGAAGCGCCTCCCCTTTTCGAAACAGGACACCTAGCTCGGCACCGCGCCCGGTCCCCACCATTATGGAGGTGGGTGTAGCAAGCCCCATGGCACAGGGGCACGCAATGATAAGCACCGCGACAGCGTTGACCAGGGCAAAGGTAAGCGCCGGCGATGGCCCGAAAATCAACCAGGTGATGAACGTCAGGGCGGCCACCGCCATCACGGCCGGTACGAACCACATCGTCACCTTATCGACCTGAGCTTGGATCGGCAGTTTCGCGCCCTGGGCTTGCTCCACCATACGGATGATCTGGGACAACAAGGTGTCACCGCCCACAGCGGTTGCCTGGAACGTCAGCGCCCCTCTCTGGTTGATCGTGCCTCCAATAACTTCGGCGCCCTGTGTCTTTTCAACCGGCACAGGTTCACCACTGATCATCGATTCGTCGATGAAGCTGCTACCTGACAGGACCTTGCCGTCGACTGGAATGCGCTCGCCGGGTCGGACCTCGATTAGATCCCCCGCCTTAACCTCGGCTAACGGGATATCCATGGTCTTCCCGTCCCTGAGCACATGTGCGGACTTCGCCTGTAGGCCAATCAGGCGCTTTATTGCTTGAGAAGTGCGCCCCTTTGCCTTTGCCTCCAGGAAGCGGCCCAGCAGGATGAGTGTTACGATGACGGCCGCGGCTTCATAATAGACGTTGACTGTTCCTGGCGGTAGCCAGTGGGGCGCTATGGTCGCGACCAGGGAGTAACCGTATGCGGCGATCGTGCCAACCGCGACGAGAGAATTCATGTCGGGAGTGAGGCGGGCCAGGGCAGGAATGCCCTTTTTGAAAAACCTGATGCCGGGCCCGGCGAGAACCGCGGTCGTAAGCACAAACTGCATCCACCAGCTGGCGGACATACCAATGGTGTTCATAATCAGTTGATGGATTGCCGGAACGAGGTGGGATCCCATCTCTATCAGAAAGACCGGTGCTGTGAGGGTGGCTGCCAGGATCAGGTCACGTTGCAGAGCGCGTGTTTCGCCGTCGCGGCGCTTGGCCGCTTCATCCTCCAGGGTCGCCGTGCTTTCGATCAGACTTGCTTTATATCCAGCCGTCTCAATAGCCTCAACCGGCAGTGCCGGGTCGACGTACCGATCCAGTTCGATATGAGCCCTTTCGGTCGCCAGGTTGACACTGGCGTTCGTTATGCCCGGTACGCCTAGAAGCGCACGCTCGACGCGGCCGACACAGGAGGCGCAGGTCATGCCTTCGATTGAAAGGTCGATTGCGCGAGGTGACTGCACAGCATATCCCGCATTGTGTATAGCCTGGATCAAGTCCGCGCGGGTGACATTGCCTGACGTCCGCACCTGGGCGCGTTCCGTGGCAAGGTTTACGTCAGCGGTTGCTACGCCTGGGACGGCGCGCAGAGCTTTTTCCACTCGACCGACGCACGACGCGCACGTCATGCCCTCGATCGGTAGAGTTAACGTATTTTCATCTATGTTCGACCGTTGAGTCATGATGCAGGGTCCTATCTGAATACCTGCACGGGTAGATAAAGGTTCCCATGATGGGAAGGTCAAGCGGCCACGTTCTACTATTTTCGCTATAGGGCGAATCTCTTAAATCATCAATTTTGATGATTTATGTAAATTATTACGCTATAAGTCCGCAAGTTTGACGAAATATGCAAATTTAAACATTATTGCATATATCGTCAAAAATGACGACTTACAGCCACATATAGGGCATAATTCAGCAATAGTGAAGACTTATGAAAATATTGTCGAGTCTGACGGATGAAGCGATTTTGCAGGAACTGGGCGAACGCCTCGCACGGTGCAGGCTAGATAGCGCGCTGACGCAGGCCAGCCTGGCTGAGCAGGCCGGTGTCTCCAAGAGCACAATCGAGCGCCTGGAAGACGGCGAGAGTGTTCAACTCATCAATCTGGTCCGCGTGCTAAAAGCTTTGAATCTTACCTCAGGCCTCGAAGCGCTCGCGCCTGAAACGGCCGTAAGGCCCTTGGAGGTTCTGGAACACAACGGCCAGCGTCGGCAAAGGGTCAGGCCAGGCAAGCACTCGGATAATAAAGACGGCCGCTGGTCCTGGGGTGACGAGAAATGAGTTCGACCGCAGAAATTATTCTGTGGGGCACCCGCATAGGCGCCGTCCGTCTGCCCGATGACTCGGACTATGCCGACTTCGAATACGACCCGGATTTCATTCGAAGCGGCATACAGATCGCCCCCTTGACCATGCCGCTGGGTCGGAGAGTTTATCGATTCCCCGAACTTGCGCTCACCACCTTCCACGGTCTGCCCGGTTTGCTCGCCGACGCCCTGCCCGACAAATTCGGCAACGCCGTCATCAACGCATGGCTCGCCACCCAGGGGCGGACCTCCGAAAGCTTCAATGCCATCGAGCGCCTCTGCTACACCGGCGCCAGAGCCATGGGCGCATTGGAATTCAGGCCTACCAATGGACCGCGCCAAAGAAGCAGCAAGCCGATCGATATCGACGCCCTTGTCGGCCTGGCTTCGGAAGTTCTACGCAATCGTCAGGACCTTAACCAGTCCTTCGCCGCGCCGAAGCGACAGCAGGCACTTCAACAAATTCTCAGTGTCGGAACTTCGGCCGGCGGCGCACGCGCCAAGGCGGTCATCGCCTGGAATTCGACTACGAACGAAGTGCGCTCCGGCCAGGTCGAGGCCGGAGAGGGGTTTGGCTACTGGCTTTTGAAATTCGACGGCGTCTCCGGCAATCGCGACAAGGAACTCGAAGACCCCCAAGGGTTCGGGGCCATTGAATACGCTTATTACCTTATGGCCAAAGCCGCTGGCATCACGATGACCGAATGCCGTTTGCTCGAAGACGGACGGCGCCGGCACTTCATGACGAAACGGTTTGATCGTACCGACGCTGGCGCAAAGCTGCATATGCAGTCGCTCTGCGCCATGGCGCACTACGACTTCAACATGGCCGGTGCCTACAGTTACGAACAGGCCATGCTGGTCATGCGCCAATTGAACCTTGGCATGGAAGCGATTGAGGAACAATTTCGCCGCATGGCATTCAATATTGTCGCCCGCAATCAGGACGACCATGTCAAGAACATCGCATTCCTGATGGACAAGTCAGGCCAGTGGACCCTGTCGCCGGCTTATGACGTAAACTACGCCTACAACCCGACCGGAGAGTGGACTTCCCGGCATCAGATGTCCATGAACGGAAAGCTCGATGGCTTCGCCTTGGAGGACTTCAAGGCTGCGGGATCTGTCTGCTCCATGAAACGCGGTCGACCAGAAACCATTCTTGCCGAGGTGATCGAGGCCGTGAAACGATGGCCAGAATTTGCAGCGGAAGCCGGCGTATCCACCAAGGCGGCCGACGCAATCGCCCCCACTCACCGTATTCAGCTGTAAGATTCATGGGCTTGCCGAGCCTCTTGCGCCACGCAAACGCGTGTCGAAGAGCCTTGAGAATTTATTGAATTCGTCGCATTGAAAAAAAAGCATCCGCGCCCTTGACCTTCCAACGATGGGAAGCCCCACATTCCCAATTGAGCGAAATCAAGGAGAAGGCTCATGCGACTGTTTATTGAGAACATGACGTGCGGCGGCTGCGTCCGCGGTGTTACCAAGGCCGTGCAATCCATAGACCCGACCGCCGTCGTCGACGCGGACGTCGTTGACCGCCGTGTCGATGTAACGACCCAGGCAAATGAAGACGACGTCACTGCAGCAATCAGAGCGGCCGGCTTCGACGTCGTTCCACAAATCGAATCGCCCGGGGTCAATAACTGCGACGTCTGAACACGGCGAAACGCCAGTCCATTCCGATGACCGGAGGCCGAGATGAACGAAAACGAGAAGCCGACAATTACGGGGCATCGTCCTGCTGCGAGAAATCCCGGGCAGCCCAATATCGCGCATGACGACCATCATGGTCATGATGGCCATGGTGGCCATGATGGTCATGGTGGTCATGGTGGCCAGCACCATGCTGGTCATGATCATCACCAGCAAGACCACAAAGAGATGGCCGGCGAAGGTGTTGTGGGCGCTGACCCTGGCGGCCATGGCGGCCGCCATCATCATAAGGCGCCCCAACGCAGCAGGTCTGCCGCAACGCCCAAGGCGGGCGAGAGCGTCATCTACACCTGCCCGATGCATCCGCAAATCAAGCAGAACGGCCCAGGCTCCTGTCCCATCTGCGGCATGGCACTTGAGCCCGAAACCGTGACGCTAGAGACTGGTGAACAACACGAACTAAAGGATATGACCCAACGGATGTGGATTGCCACGGCTCTAAGCGTTCCCGTGGCTATCCTCGCTATGGGCATGCACTTCGGACTTGGCCGAATTGTGCCCATGACCGTCTCTTTATGGCTTCAGCTTATCCTCGCGACGCCTGTGGCGCTCTGGTGTGGCTGGCCATTCATATCGCGCGGCTGGGCGTCCATCGTGTCGCGTCAACTGAACATGTTCACCCTGATAGCGATTGGCGTCCTGGTGGCATGGGCCTATTCGGTCGTCGCAACGCTTGTGCCACAGGCATTTCCCGATCTGACGGGCATGGGCCCTGATGTCTATTTCGAGGCCGCAGCCGTCATCACGACGCTCGTTCTTGTCGGGCAGGTCCTCGAATTGAAGGCGCGAGCCCAGACTGGCGACGCCATCCGCGCCCTCCTCAAACTGGCCCCCGCCACTGCGCACCGTGTCCAAGGCGACGTTGAAGAAACGGTTCCACTGGATCACGTCGTCGTCGGCGACCATCTTCGCGTCCGGCCCGGCGAAAAAATCCCTACCGACGGCGAAGTTGTCGAGGGTTCAAGCCACGTCGACGAGTCGATGCTGACCGGCGAACCGATGCCACAATCCAAGGCCGCCGGCGCCAAGGTCACCGGCGCCACCGTCAATCAGACCGGGACCTTCGTCATGCGTGCGACCCGCGTCGGCAACGACACCCTGCTTGCGCAGATCGTTGCCCGTGTTGGCCAGGCCCAGCGTTCCCGCGCTCCGATACAGCGTTTGGCCGACCAGGTCTCGGGCTGGTTCGTTCCCGCCGTAATCGTTATCGCAGCCCTGACCTTTGCCGGTTGGATGTTGTGGGGCCCGGAGCCAAGACTTGGGCACGCCCTGCTGAACGCCATCGCCGTTCTCATTATCGCCTGTCCGTGCGCCCTTGGACTGGCGACGCCCATGTCGATCATGGCAGGGACAGGCCGCGCGGCAAGCGCAGGCATACTGATCCGAGACGCCGCCGCACTGGAAGCATTCGAGAGCGTCGACACCCTTGTTTTCGACAAGACCGGTACGCTTACGGAAGGCCGCCCCAAGCTGATCGAAGTCAAGAGCGCCGGCGACCTTTCGGAAGAACGACTGCTGACCCTTGCGGCATCGATCGAGGCCGTGAGCGAACATCCCATTGCCATGGCGATCGTGGCCGGTGCGAAGAAACGCGGCATCGCGCTGGTGCCCGTCCAGAATTTCGACTCTCCGACCGGAAAAGGTGTCACAGGGTTGGTAGACGACCTAGACGTGGCGCTCGGCAACACGGCGCTTACAGGAGAAAGCCAGGCACTGCTTGCGCTCGCGCGTCCATTGCGGGAACAAGGCCAAACCGTTGTCTACATAACGGTCGCAGGAAAACCTGCCGGCGTGATTTCCGTCGCCGATCCTGTCAAGCCGTCAACCAGAGACGCGCTGCATGCACTGCACGCCCGCGATATCAAGGTCGTCATGCTGACCGGCGACAATGAGGCAACAGCAAAGGCGGTGGCGCGCACCCTCGGTATCGACGAGGTGCGGGCGGATGTTTTGCCGAACCAGAAGGCCGAGGTTATTGAAACGCTTATCGCCCAGGGCCGCAAGGTTGCGATGGCGGGGGACGGCGTCAATGACGCGCCCGCTCTGGCGGCGGCGACTGTAGGCATCGCCATGGGAAACGGAACGGATATCGCCATGGAAAGTGCCGGCGTGACGCTCATCAAGGGAGACCTTGGAGGCATTGCAAAGGCCCACGCCCTGTCGCGCGCGGTAATGCGAAACATTCGACAAAACCTGCTTTTCGCCTTCGGCTACAATGTGATCGGTATCCCGATTGCGGCCGGGCTCCTTTATCCAAGCTTTGGTCTGCTGCTTTCGCCGATCATCGCCTCGGCGGCGATGGCGCTGAGTTCGGTGTCGGTGATCGCGAACAGCCTGCGCATTCGATCGACCAAGCTTTAACAATCCCACTCGCCAACTGCGACAACTCTTCCTATATAATTTTAACTCGAACCGCGATATTGGGCCTCGCATGGCAAAGGTTTTAACCAGACTGCTGATGGGAATGATTTTCGTCTTTGTGACGATATCGTCGCCTCTGCATGCCCATGCCATGACCCAGGGTCCCGCATCCGAAGCGGCGACGCGCGACATGGATATGAGCGCGATGGACGAGGATTGTGCAAATACCATGGCCGCTGCGGCCCAAGCCGCCGAAGAGGCCAAAACACATGACGGCGGACATAAGGGCGACTGTTGCGACGTCGGGTGCAAATGCCCCCTCAGTCACTGCCCGGCCACCCTACCTGGCCTCGTCGCGGACTTTTCCGACCTTGTCTCCCATGGCAAGGCCATCATCGCCGCGCCAGAGGAATCTATTCTCCCGGATTATCTCGACGACACGCTCAAACGACCGCCTCGAGCCTGATTCCATTGGCCTGACTCCCGGCATGCGCGCCTGCCCGCGCACGCCTAATACTGTCTGCAATTGGATCAACGCAATGAAACACCTGTCCAGCTGGGTGTTCGGCGTGTCGGCACTGGCATTATTGCCTTATGCCGCGCTCGCCGAAACCCTAGAATACAATCTCACCATCGATCGCCAAGAGGTCCGGATCACCGGCCAGCCGCTCAAGAAGATAACCTTGAACGGCTCCATTCCCGGTCCCGTCCTCCGTTTCATGGAAGGCGACGAAGCCGTCATCCACGTCACCAACAAGCTGCGCGAAGACACATCGATTCACTGGCACGGTCTGATCCTGCCCGGGAACATGGACGGCATCCCAGGCTTCAATGGCTTCAAGGCCATTCGACCGGGCCAGACCTTCACCTATCGGTTTCCGATCAGGCAAGCGGGCACCTACTGGTATCACTCGCATACGACCACTCAGGAGCAGGACGGCCTCTATGCGGGCATGGTCATTGAACCGGCCGCGGCTGATCCTGTCAGATCCGACCGCGACTACGTCGTCCTGTTGTCCGACTTCTCCAAGGAGGACGCTGACGACATTTTGAAGAACCTGAAGAAGTCTTCGGACTACTACCAAACCCACCGCCGCACTGTCGGGGATTTTTTCCGCGACGTAAGCGATAAGGGATTTGGCAAGGCCGTGAAGGACGCGGCGGCGTGGGGCAAGATGCGAATGCTCCCGACCGACTTGGCCGATGTAAACGGCTATCACTTCCTGGTCAACGGTCTCAGCAACGACCAGAACTGGACGGGCATCTTCAAGCCGGGCGAGCGCGTGCGCCTCCGCTTCATCAATGCCTCGGCCATGACCATCTTTGACGTGCGTATTCCCGGACTGAAGATGACGGTCGTAGCGGCAGACGGGCAGCCCGTCGAACCCGTTGAGGTCGACGAGTTCCGGTTCGGTAACGCCGAAACTTACGATGTCATCGTCGAGCCGAAGGACGACCAAGCCTACACTATCGCAGCGGAATCGATCGACCGTGAGGGCTTCGCCATCGGCACCCTGGCGCCGCGCGAGGGCATGAAGGGTGCGGTGCCCGCCGCGCGTCCGCGTGCCCTGCTGACCATGGCCGACATGAATATGGACGTCATGATGCGCGACGATCCAAACATGGATATGAGCGACATGGAAACGGAGAGCGGATGGGCCAAGTCGTTCGCACCGGAGGGCACGAAGATCCTAGCTTATGCCGACCTCAAATACCTCACCAGCCAAGCCGATACCCGCGAACCAACCCGTGACATTACGGTGCGCCTCGGCGGCAACATGGAGCGATATATCTGGACCATGAACGGGACCGTGTTCGACCCTATGAAAGGGATCAAGATCGGTTACAATGAGCGGGTCCGGATCTCATACGTCAACGAAACGATGATGGCTCATCCGATCCACCTGCACGGCATGTTCACGCAGGTGGAGAACGGTCAGGACGCCGGAAAGATGCCCAATAAGCACACGATCATCGTTCCGCCAGGCCAGACTGTGTCCGTCATCCTCACCGCCAATGAAGCGGGTGAATGGCCCATCCACTGCCATCTCCTCTACCACATGGCAGCCGGTATGATGGCCAAGGTCATCGTGGCTCAGCCTGGTGAGGTCGTGGAGCTGCCACCGTCCGATCCGGCCCCGGCAGCCATGGATCACTCGGCGCACGGTTCCATGTCGGGCATGGACCATTCCGGCCACGATATGGGAGACACGCCCTCACAGTCGCCAGCCGCAAACGATCCTCACGCTGGACACAACATGTCCGACATGGATCATTCACAGCATGGCACAAAGGCGCCGCCGGCCGCTGCCGACCATCAGAGCCACGGAGAACCGGGCTCAGGTAGCGCACCGCCGGCCGGCGACCATTCCAGCCATGGCGCGACGCAGTCAGAAGCCGAGGCGAACGACCACTCGACTCACGGTGCTCCCGCGCTCGCGGCTCCACAAAACGCGGCGACCACAAAGGCGAAACCGAAGCCCGCACCTAAAAGGGCTACGTCGGTAAAGCCGAAGCCAAAGGCTAAGACCAACACGACGCAGGGAGGCCATCATGATCACCACTAAAGGCCTACTGTTCGCCTTCGCGCTTGCCGCCATGCCGGTTTCGGCGCTTGCCGCCGATTCCGAAGAGGAAAAGTTGGCCCACGAACATGGTGGCCAGACGTTCCACGCGGTTAGGCTGGAGACCGATCTGGGCAAATCGCGCGGTGGCCACGATGTGGCGGGTTGGGATATTGACGGCTGGGTCGGCACCGACACCAACAAGCTTTGGCTGAAAAGCGAAGGCCACATCGAGGAGGGAGATGTTGAGGAAGCAGAGTTGTGGGCGCTTTATAGCCGGAACATATCGACCTATTGGGATGCTCAGATCGGGCTTCGGCAAGATTTCTTGCCAGACGACGACGGGCACACCTACCTGGCCGCCGGCTTTACGGGTCTCGCGCCCTACTTCTTCGAAACCGAAGCCCACCTGTTCCTCCGCGACGACGGCGCCCTGAGCGCTCGCTTGCGCCAGGAAAACGAGTGGCTTCTCACCAACCGGCTGATCGTTCAGCCATACGCCGAGGCAAACCTCAGTGCGAAGAAAGACCCTGCGCTTGGCCTAGGAACCGGGCTGACGACGGCTCAAGTCGGCATTCAAGCCCGCTATGAATTTAGCCGCAAGTTCGCGCCCTATGTCGACCTGTCCTACCAGCAGTCGTTTGGTGAGACAGCAGATTACGCCCGCGCGCGCGGCGAACACACTCAATCCACAACCTTAAAAGCCGGCATTCGCCTGCTGTTCTGAGCCTGAAAGGAAAAATCAATGAATTTCATCAAGTGCTTTGCCCTCTCGGTTGCGCTTCTCGCCGGCACCCTCGCGGCCACCCCGGTCCTGGCGCACGCCAAGATGCAAATGGCCATGCCGGCCGCAAATTCCGTCGGCGCCTCGCCGAAGTCCATCATGGTTCACTTCAACGAAAAGGTAGCGGCGAAGCTCTCCGGTTTTGAAGTGACCGGACCGGACGGCAAGACTCTCGCCTTAAATCCGCAGGTCGACAAGAGCGGCCTGATGCTTATCGCGAAAGTCGATAAGCCGCTGGCGCCCGGTGTCTACAAGGTGAAATGGCACGCAGTGGCGGCAGACGGACATCGGATGACCGGCGACTACAGCTTCACGGTCAAATAGGACAAGGGCGATGATCGACGCAGGGCTTGCGCGGTTCATACAATACGCGGGCGCCTCCATCATGTTTGGTGCGCCGCTGTTTTACCTGACAGCCCTGCCGAGATCGGGCGCGATAGCGGCCAGCGATATGCGCTGGTCGCGGCTGCTGCCGATCGGTTCGTCGGCCCTCTTACTGTTCGGCGCAGTACTTTCGCTAATACTTCAGTCAGCAATGATGAATGGAATAGCCCTTGCTCAGCTCGACTGGCCGGCGATTGAGGTCGTTCTCACCGCAACCCATTGGGGCCTGGCCATCATCATCAGAGCCACATTGGCCGCGGCAGCTTTGGGGCTCGCCCTACTAATGCGACCTTCGCGAGCGCTTTGGTTTGCGTCCATTGCCTTGGGCCTGTTGATCTTGGCGAGCTTTGCGTGGACAGGTCACGGCGCGGCCTCCCAAGGTCCGTGGGCCTGGGTCCACCTCCTGAGCGACATCGTGCACGCGGTTGCCGCGGGTGTCTGGATCGGTGCCCTTGTCTGTTTCCTAATGCTTCTCTTCAGGCCGTCCGACTCCGACGAAGCGAACGTCGCCCTTTATTCAGCCTTGCATGGGTTCTCAAGGACAGGCTCCATGGTTGTCTCAGCCCTTGTCATTACCGGCGTCGTCAACACGGTATTCATCGTTGGCCCATCACAAATTACAGGGTTGGTTACATCGAGCTATGGTTGGGTTCTGGGGATAAAGACTCTGGCGTTTGCCGGCATGGTCGCTCTGGCGGGCGTAAACCGTTTCAGGCTCACTCCGGGTCTGAAGGCTTCGTTCGGCACCACCCAGACAGCTCCCGCGCTTGCTCATCTGAAGTCCAGTCTTTTGTTCGAAACAGTACTTGGTTTCTGCGTGCTCGTTCTTGTCGGTTTTCTAGGCTTACTTGAGCCACCGGCCGGCGCATTGTAAAGCTTGTTACGCGTACAAACATTTCCAATACTCTTTTCCCGACCTACAACCGGACGGTGGATATTTACGTCCTGTTTTCAATACACTAGTTTTACTCATTTTTTGCAATTTAAACTAAGCTTCTAATTCAATCCTTTCCTCACACTGTGCCAGAATTCCGACCACTTGAACCCGACCTTTGTGTCAAACAGTGAGCCAACCCCATGCAACGATTCCTCTTCTCTGCTGCAATTGCGATCACTCTCGCCTGTTCTTTTCCGGCCGTCGCCCATGAGCCCGGTAAGATGGAAGCAGTAAAAACCTCTCCGCACGCCGAGCACGCGCCCTACGACGTTCAATTTCTGGACTCTATGGCGCAGCACCACAAAGAAGGGATCCACATGTTCCAGATGAGCCTTCCCAAGATCAGCTCTCCGGAATTGAAGGCAATCCTTGAAAAGGCCATACAGGAACAGAAAACGGAGACGCCGAAACTTCAGGCACTGCGCGACTCCGTAGACAAGAAGGCGCCGAAGGCCATTAATCGCTCGTTGCCCGGCATGGAACCCATGGACATGACCATGATGGCATCGTGGAAGGGAACTGGACATGATGTCCATGTGATCGACATGACGATCAAGCACCATCAGGGTGCCATCGACCTGTCTCGCGACGCATTGAGCAAAGCGCAAAACGCTTCGGTCAAAAGCCAGGCGCAAATGATCATCGACAAACAGACCAAGGAGATAGCGGAACTGCAGCAACTGCGCTCTAGCCTCACCTGATTGATCTTGGGGGGCATCCAAACCGACCCGACCAAAGGAGGTCCCAATGCACCACTATGATCCCAAGATGAAGGACTGCATCCAGCTATGCTGGGAGTGCCGAACCGAGTGCCAGGAGACATTGACACAACACTGCCTGGAGATGGGTGGCAAACACGTTGCCCAAGCCCATGTCATCCTAATGATGGATTGCATCCAAGCATGCCAGACCGCCGCAGACTTCATGACCCGAGGTTCGAGCCTTCATGCAGCCGAGTGTGCCGCTTGCGCAGAAGTTTGCGAGGCGTGCGCCCGGTCATGCGAACAGGTAGGCGGCGATATGATGATGAAATGCGCTGAACTTTGCCGTCGCTGTGCCCAGAGTTGTCGGGAGATGAGCCGATCCATGGAACCAGCCGAGTGACGCCAGTCGCGAACTGCCCGCCGGCGGCAATTCCGGTGGGCAATTCGCCTAAGCGTTAACTCTAACCGATGAGCACTGCTCGGCCCCGCTGTTAGTTCGGCCAACCGAGTGGGAAATATGCCTTAAAGCGCAAAAGAGTGCCGGTTAGCAGACCCCTGCCGGCATCGTTATCGAAGCCAAATTACTATCAGATGTATTCGCGTGAAATAGTCGCGGCATAGCTCAAGCCTTCTCGCTGCCGTGAAGGCTGAATGCCTGGTAACTTTCCATCCTACGGGCAGTCGAACCGAACCCGTACCATTAACGCAGGATCACCAGACCCGGATACTCAGCAATTTCAGTGCCTTAAGAAACAATAGCGAAAAATATTCCAATAACTTCAATTGCTTGCTTGTCGTCACATTTTGCGACAGTTCGCCGAGAACCCCGCTTTGCAGACTGTTGCCCGAAATGAGTATTGCGGCGCCGACTTCGATATCAGAGCGGCTGATTTTGGCGGTGTGATGCATCTGGTAGATGGGCTGCCGAGTGGAGAGATAGGGCCCCCTCTTCTCAATTTTATTAACGCTCGTTAGCTATCAGGCCTTGGCTTTCGCTCTTCCCGGCTTTGCCGCACTTCGGCCACCGCTGCCTAAACCCATCTTTTTGGCAAGGTTTGACCGCGCTGCTGCATAAGATGGAGCGACCATCGGATAGTCCTTGGGGAGGTTCCATTTGGCACGATATTCTTCGGGCGATATATTATATTTAGTGCGAAGATGTCGCTTCAACGATTTGAATTTTAAGCCGTCTTCAAGGCAGACAATGTAGTCGTTGCTAATAGATTTCTTGATCGCAACGGCAGGTTCTCTTTTCGCTTCTGCCGGCGCTAGGACGGTCGAAGTAAGCCCTGTCAAGGATTTGTGGACACACGAAATCAATGCGGGTAGCTCTGCCGCCGGCAACGAGTTTTTGCCGACATACGCGGTGACGATGTCGACGACAATCGAAGTAATGTCTTGTTCCTGATCCATGTTTCTGCCCTGCAAGATTTGAGTTTCCATATCCTGATCCGGGCGAAATTCAAAATCGATTGGATAGGAGGAATACGGCACTAACTGAACATTCGTCGACGTCCGCTTTTGTGCGACAGCGCGGGTAGCCGCGCGGCAGCTTTATCCCAAATGCGGAAGACGTGAAGACTGTCAGATCAGCAGGCCAGACTGTCCAGCAACGCCTTGGCCTTTTTGACAATCGCCGGAATGTCTTCGCTGGTTTGAGTTTCAGTCAGCGCGACGGACGCAGACGCGCTCGCCGAGGCTTCAGCGGATGGCAGCAGCGAAGGGCCAACGAGCCGCCCGGTATTCACCTCGACTAGCATGCCCTTATACGGGAACTGGACGTAGCACCGGACGGGCTCACAGCTGTACAGGGCGTTGTCGGCCTTTAGGTAGTACATCTTGCGCGGGCCAAGATGGGTATCCGGTGAGATGTGCAGCCCGGCGATGGTGTATTTTTGCCGAAAGCCGGCCAGGTCTTCGATGACTGCATCACCCGCATAGGCTTGGGTGATGCCTTCAAAGTCCTTTGAAGCGGCTTCACTGAGCGGCAGCAGATAATATCTGTAAGCGTTGTCCTGATCGCCTCTAGCCATGCCCTGGCCGTCCTTTCCGGGCGCGAGGAACAGCAGGGCACCCTTCTTGTCGGCATTGAGCACGCGGCCGCTAACCTTGAGCTTGTCAAGCGAAACGCATGACGAGCCTATATTCAACGTGCTGGCAGGCGGGGGCTTGTCGCAGCCGGACAGCCCCAAGAGCGCGGCCACGCAAAATCCGATGGACAAGAGGTGTTTCGTATCTAACGTCATGATGCGTGTCCGATGGAGAGCTTAAGCGGCGATAGCACGTCATAGCAGGATTGTGTCGCGAATACTCCGTTGGTGCTAGGTGGCCGGGCCGGTTTGCGCCAAAACTGGAATCAGAATGGCGACTGTCGCAGTACTGCCATTTCATCCGAGAAGCGGAAGCCCAAGTCGCATTCCTCAGAAGGTGTCGGGTCCGCTTGTTACTTATACATCGCTGTCGGAGAACTTACGAAAATCGATCATAAAAAACAGCACCATCCCACTCATCGTCAAATGATCGCACGTATTTTCTAAGTACATGCCTGACGCGTTCGCTGGGCTCGGTTTGCAACCAAGAAACAATAAACCGGCGCACTTCCTCCCACCGTAACACATGCATGCAGTATTGAATGAGATCTGGCGGGCCTTTGTCTGGATTTTTTGCTATCTCAAGGAAGGCAGCCGCAAAAGCTGCTCTAGATTCTGGGTGTTCCAGGACAAATTCAAGAACTGAGTCAAATGCAGGCTCAACTGGCTGATCAAACGCCTCAGAATCTATACGTTCTGCCTCTTTCGCTAATTCATAAAAGCGCTGAATGACGAAGCTTTCAATGGTCATCGGAGCATCTCTCCACGTACTTACCACTAACATTAAGCCCAAGTGATTGAGGAGATACTACGTCGTTCGTTAGACGAAACGCGCCATTTGCGGAAATGGAACTTCCAAGGTACCGGTTTGCGATTTTCGCTCCGAAGAGGACATGGTAACGGATTTCGTGCTTGATCCCAAATGCCGACTTCGTTGTCACAGTTCCCGCGATCTGGTAGCCGTTGTAAAAACATAGAGGGAGGCAACTGTGCATAACCTGGTGACGGCAACTGTGCTGTCGGTATCGGCCATAGCATTGCCCCTGGCTGCACAGGCACAGGACGGCTGCAAGCTCGACAAAAGCGAGCATGTTTTTAGCCAGGCGCCCAACGGCCCATTGAAAACGCACGTTTTTTCGCCTCCCGGCACCAAAGGAAAGCCGCGACCGGCCATTGTCATCTTCCATGGCGGCGGCTGGGTCATGGGTGATCCGTCGTGGTCCTTCTGGCTGACCGATCGCTTTGCCTGCAAGGGCATGGTGACGATCGTCGCACAGTACCGCCTGTCGGATCAGAAGACTGCCTCTCCGGCCGAAGCCATTGATGATGCCAGGGCTGCCATTGACTGGACGCGGGCCCACGCTAAGGAATTCAATATCGATCCGACCCGGGTTGCGGCGCTTGGCTGGTCGGCAGGCGCGCATCTGGCCGCGTCGGCAGCGGTCTTCGCGACCGACAAGACACAAAGCCCGGACCTGCTGGCCTTGGTGTCGCCGGCCGTCTCCGTTGTCGAAGACAATCATTTCCGTGCGCTTTTTCCGCCGGGGACGAAGATCGAGGATTTTTCGCCGGCCGAACACGTCCGGCCTGGCTTGCCACCGACGGTCATGGTGACGGGGCGGACAGACACGGTGACGCCACTGGCTGGAGTTACAAAATTCCAGGAGCGTATGCTGGCGGCTGGCAATGTATCCGTCCTGCATGTCTATGACGATGTCGGACACCTGTTCACACCTGCGGGTCACCCCGATGACGGTTTTCCAAAGCCTGATCAGGCGGTACAGGCAGAGGCTTATGAGGCGATTGACCGATTCCTGATCGAACAGGGCTATCTGCCGGCGAAACGGTGAGACAGCGTCAATTGCGGAAAGGAACCTGGACAGAAGTCAACGCGCTGTCACCGCGCGACGCTATCTTCCAAGAGATGCCCACTACCCGGCGCGACCATGTTCGACGAGAGGATGCGGGCGGCTGAAATTGTGTCTGCATGCAGCTCAACGACGCCGTCGGCATCTGTTTTCACCCGCTGGCCAACCCTACGATAGCTTTCCCAAGCCTAATCCCACAGTGCAAGACGCAGCCTACGTAGCAATCGACCCACTTCTTTTGAACACGGCTTTTTGCCGCGCCAGCTCGAGAATTGAGGAACGCGCGCTTCGCTAAGGCGTTGTGCCAATCTTGAGACTTATGCGCGCGAGATCGCCAGACAATGTGATTAATTCGGTAAGGGCGCCGGCACTCCGCAGCACTTGGTTGCCGCAGGCTCTCACTGTCTCTTGTATTCCCTCAGATCGGGCAACTCGTCGAGGGTGATATAACGATCTGAGTTATACACCGCTTTTACGTGCTTAGCGGTATTGAACTTGTCGGAGGTAATCCATTGTGAGTGCCACGTCAGAAACCAGAGCCATTGCGCGCCGGACGGGCCAAGTTGATCGGGGTCTGGGATTGGACCGTTTTCATGCAAGGCGATTGGCAATGTTTGGCCGCTGACTGCAACAACGCGGTCGAACATGTCCTTTTGTGGGCCTGTATGATCAACGTAGTTGTCCGCCGCAGCGATATCAACATACTGCATCCCGGGAAAGTAATCTGAGCTGGGGTCCTTGGTATAACCCAATACCCAGATCAAGTTGTTCAAACCACGCTCATGGGTGAAGTAATCGTACATCAGGATCCAGAGGCGCCTAAACGTTTCGCCTCCATGCATGCCCCACCAAAACCAGTCGCCCGTAAACTCATGGAAAGGTCGCCACAAGACGGGCACATCGGCGTCTCGAATCTCGGTCAGCAAATCCGCGATGGTAGCCATGTCCCGCATCATGGCCCTATTTTCAGGCGAACCTGAGACAAGTGCTGCAACCACGTCAAATCGGGTCTTGGAACTCTCATAGCCAGGGCCTTTGAGCGGATTTCCCCAGTGCCAACAAATTGATGGGATGCCGCCGCGCTTGTACCACGCAATAGCGCGTGCATTCACGTTTGTATTGTCCTGAGGGTGAATATAGTCCAACCCAAGGATTGCCGGCAGCTTTCCCGACACTCGCTCGATGTAGTCGAGTTCGTGTTGGGGACCGCTCACCCACATCGACTCCTGCTGACCGGTGAGAGTTTTTTGGCCCCATATGTCCCAGAGATAGTCATAGAGCGCTTGGGAGCGGCCTGAAGCATTTGGGTTGCTGAGCGGCCGACTACGGGTTTCGGCCATCGCTTCGCGGCCAATGCTTGCTGTAGCCGCGACGCACACCAAACCCGCCATCACCTGTCGCTTGGTAATCGCCATAAACGCCTCCTCTAACTTTACTGATGAGTAGCCTCGCCCTACCGAGAAAATTTGGCTTATGATTCCGGCGCATCCCGCAGGCGATCCCACCAGCTGAACTTGAGCACCAGCGTACAGGCAACCGCCAGCCCCGCTGTCAGCCAGAACTTCTCCATCTCCTGAATGACCAGGAAGATGGCTGAAGCCGTCAGTGACGTCTGCCAGACGATGCCGATCAGCACATTGATCATGTCGATGCCGAAGTTCTTGTTGGGCTGGGCGTCAGGCTGATCCTGGCGCAAAGCCTCCAAGACCGGACCCCAGAAGCCCCATGGGCGCGTCTTCTGATAAAATTCCTTCAGCGTCGCCATGTCGGTCGGTTTGGTGACCAGCGAGCCGATAACAGCCACCGCGAGACAGGCCAGGAACAGCCACGGGAAGGCAGCAAGGCCATCGATGCCCGCGCCCGTCACTGGATCCTTGTAGATCGCCATCCACATAGCCGCGACAACACCCAGCGCCATCGAGGCGGCATAGCCCGTGCCATTGAGCCGCCACCAGTACCATTTGACGACATTGGCGACCGTATACCCGCCATAGAGGCCCGTCGTGATCCAGGTGATGATATCGTTGATCGAGTTCAGCTGCCAGCCGATGAAGGCGGCAATGACGGCGAACAGGAACGAGGTGAGATAGCTCAGGCGGACCAGCGTCTTCTGGTCGGCCTCCGGCCTGAAGTACTTGCGGTAGATATCGTTGACGACATAGGCGGGCGCCGCATTGAGCGAGGCCGAATAGGTCGCCATGAAGGCTGACAGCAGGCCAGCGAGGGTAATCCCCAAGAGGCCTGGCGGCATGAATTCATGCACCACCCACGGCAGGATAGCGTCGAAGTCGCCAGAGAATGGCTTTCCGGCGGCGACAGCCTCGGCCTGCAGCTGGGTCCAGTAGGGCCCTATAAAGACAAGCGCCAGGACCGCCATGCCAGCGATCATTAGATAGCGCGGGAACAGCAGGACCAGGTTGACGAAGCCAGACACCTTGGCGGCTTCGGTCGGTGACTTGGCCGACAACAGGCGCTGCATGTCGTAGTTGGGCGCCGGCCCGGCCATGGCCTTGAAGAAGCCCTGGAAGATCATCAGCCCCATGAAGATGGCAAACAGCGAATGACCTTCGATGTCGATGGTCTTGATGGCCGAGGTCGCCACCACCTTGTTCTCGGGTGTGGCGGCGTCGGCCACGCCCTGCCAGTCGAGACCGAGCGTCCAGCCGAAGCCAATCTCATTCCAGCCGGCCGGCACCGCGGCCTTGAGCATCTCCGGCGTCACCATGGTCATGGCCATCCAGGCGATGGCGAAACAAACGATGAGCTTGATGAAGAACTGCAGGATCTCCGTCATGACGACCGAATACATGCCGCCCTTGACCGAATAGACGGTCGTCAGCGCCACAATGATGAGCCCGTAAATCTTCTCGTTTATCAAAGGATCCGGCGATAGGTGCCACGGACTGAACTCCGCCGCCAGCTTGCCTATCCCTAAGAAACCGAAGGCCAGCATGCCGACGACCATGATGAGCGCAAAGACGACATTGATCAGGTGCGAGGCACGCGCACCCAGACCGTCACCGAAGCGGAAGGTGATCCATTCGGCGCCGGTCAGCTTTCCCGACCGCCTCAGCCAGATGGCGAGGAAAACCATCAGGAATATCTGATTGAACACCGGCCACAGCCACGGAATGAAGACCGACTTCAGGCCATAGACGACCAGCAGACCGACCATCCACATCGTCCCGCCGACATCGAACATGCCCGAAGCATTGGACAGGCCCAGCACCCACCACGGCAGCTTGTTGCCGGCGAGGAAGTAGTTGGACAGGTTGCCTGAAGACAGCTTGGCCACCCAGAAGCCGAGCGCAATCGTCACGAGGATATATCCGGCGACAATGGCCAGATCGATCGGCGCTAATCCAATTGCTGGATGCGTCATTTGCGTTTCCCCTTGCCTGCTCTTTTGGCAAGCACTTGTTGTTACGTCCGTATCCGGCTCAGGCGTTCGTCAAGTTCGATCATAGCTCGGCCGTTGTGATACGGGCACTTCCATTGTCCGGCCCTCACCTGGGGCGGACGACACGCATCCTTGGCGTACCATGTCCACTCCGAACTCCCTCCTGCGCCGAACTGCGCCTTCAGCACCCGCCACAGCTTCTCTGTGGCGTCGAGATATGCGCGATTGCCGGTCAATTCCCAAGCGTTGACGAAACCGACCATGGCTTCGGCCTGGCCCCACCATTCGCCGGCGGGGTCGAGACGGCCGTCAAAGTCCTGTTCATAGGCGATGCTGCCGTCCAGCATGACGCCGTCTTTCAGCGTCGCTTCGGCCAGGCCGATGACAAGCGGCTTCACCCGCGCCGTCAGCGCAGGTTCGCTCAGAACGGCCGCGGCCTCCCACATCAGCCAGCTGGCTTCAATGTCGTGGCCATAGCTGACCGCGTGCGTCCGGTCGCTCCAGTCGAGATCGTAGAACAGGCGGAGGTGATGGGTTTGCGGATCGACAAAGCGGTCGGCGAATATGTCCAGCGCGCGATAGAGGGCGGCGTGACTCAAGTCGTCTGGCGCCACCCGGTGCAGGTGCGTGTAGGCCTCGACGATATGGAGATGGGTGTTCATCGTCTTAGGAGCATCGATGTCCTTGTCGGACAGACGCTGGTCGTCACGCGGCAGCCAGACGGCGCTCAAGGCTTCAATATAACCGCCGTGTTCCGGTTCCCAGAAGCGCTCCTCGATCTCGCGCTGCAGCCGGCGTGCCATGTCCAGGGCAGCCGGATCCTGGGTGATACGATAATACTCGGCAAAGGCATAGATACCGAAGGCCTGGGCATAACCCTGCTTCTTGGCATCGACGACCTGGCCCTTCGCATCCAATAACCAGTAAAGGCCACCATGGTCGGGATCGACAAAGCGATCGCGAATGTAGGCAGCGGCCCGGTGCGCCAGTTCCAGCGCTTCGGATGAGTCAAGGTAGCTGGCCATGGCGCTGAAAAACCACAGCAGGCGCGTATAGAGGATGACGGCGCGCGGGGCATCCTTCACTGGCGCCCCATCGGCAGCGATCTCACCCCAGAATCCATTCCCGTCATCGGGCACGTGTGTCTGCCACCAATGCGAAATGGCGAATGCTTCCTGGCGGGTCTCATGTTGGAGGCTCATGGCCAAGGTATCAGCCATTACCCAGCATCCCGCACGAACGCTTCGTTCGCTTCGATGAGGTCGATGCGCTGCTGGACACAGGCTGCCGATGTCAGCGGGTCGGCTGGCGTATTCTTGCAATAATCGACGAGCTGGGCCACGCTTGAGGTCGCCACATGCAGGCGTGTGTCGGAAGAGGCGTAGTAGATGAAAATCTTACCGTTATCTTCAATCCAGCCGTTCGCGAAGGTGACATTGGAAACGTCGCCAACACGCTCCTCCCCTTCCGGTGCGATGAAATGACCGCCTGGTGTAAGTGTCACGATCCATGGCTTATTCAGATCGGTCATGAACATGTAGAGGACATAGCGCAGCCCTGCGGCCGTATTGCGCACGCCGTGGGCCAGATGCAACCAGCCTTCCGGCGTCTTGATCGGCGCCGGGCCCTGACCGTTCTTCAGTTCCTTGATGGTGTGATAGGCCTTGTTGTCGACAATGACTTCACTGTCGATAACTGCATTGGTCATGTCGCCGCACAGGCCCCAGCCGATGCCGCCGCCCGAGCCGACGCTGATGAAGCCATCCTGCGGGCGGGTATAGAGGGCATATTTGCCATCGACAAACTCGGGGTGCAGCACGACATTGCGCTGCTGGCCCGAGTTCGTCTTCAGGTCCGGCAGGCGTTCCCAGGTGACAAGGTCCTTGGTGCGGGCAATGCCGCATTGCGCGACCGCGGCCGACAGGTCATTGGGCTGGGTGAGGTCCTTGCGCTCGGTGCAGAACAGGCCGTAAATCCACCCGTCCTCGTGCTGCGTAAGGCGCATATCGTAGACATTGGTGTCCGGCTCATCTGTCTGCGGCAACACCACTGGGCGCGGCCAGAAGCGAAAGTTGTCTACGCCGTTATCGCTCTCAGCAATCGCAAAGAAAGACTTGCGGTCATTGCCCTCGACGCGGACAACGACAATATACTTTCCCTGCCACAACATGGCGCCGGCATTGAAGGTGGCATTGATACCCAATCGCTCCATCATAAATGGATTGGTCGACGGATTGAGGTCGAAGCGCCACTCCAATGGCACATGCCCCGCTGTTATTACGGGATGCTTCCAACGGTCATAGATGCCATTACCCGCTTCAAGAGGCTCATTAGCCCGCGAAACAAGACGCTCGTATGCAGTTCGACGGTCTATCAAGCCCAGCAATGCCTGTTCCCCTAACTTTTTTATCTCAACAATCATTAAATAAAATTGTTTTAATAAATAAGCAAGGAAATATCAGCGTTATTTGATCATTGCTTCCGGTGTCGGCAAAAGCGCTTTTTGCAAGACGAGAACGGCTGCGCCCATGGCGGCGGCATCGATCGATACGGTCGATGGCCGGAAGGGAGTGAGTGGGATGTTGCGTTTGAAATTCTCCAGCCGCTCGTTTAGCCGGTCACAGAGTCTGCGAATGACAAATCCCGGCAACTGGCCACCAATGACTAGCGATTCTGGGCTCAAGATATAGGTCACTGCCAAGAACGGGGCAATCATATGTGTGACAGCTTCCTCGATCCATGCATCGACACCCGCGATCGTAGCCTCGTCATCCTCCAGAATATCGGCTGCATCAGTGAGCACCACGCCGCGTCGGCCGAGCTCATCGTAGAATGCGAACAGCGACAGGACGTCCCAAAGAGTTCTGGGATGGCCGTCCTTGTCAGGTATCGGGATGTTTCCAATTTCTCCAGCATGAGTCAGTCCGCCGGCGTACGGCTGCCCCTCGATGACAAGACCGCACCCCACGCCCGCACTAATCAGTGTGTACACAAAGCTTTTTTGCGTCAGGCCCTGCCCGAACTGCAGTTCGCCGATTGCTGCGGATGTTGCGTCATTCTCAACATAGACTGACAGGCCCAAAGCTTCGGAGAACGTTTCAACAACGTCAAGCGACTGCCAAACGTCGTAATTGGCAGGTCGTTCTGCAACGTCGACGCCAGCGAGACGTTCGGGAATCGCAATCCCTAGTCCAAGCACCCGCTTGCGCGGGACAACGCGATCGGCGTAGAGCTTTGCAATCTCTTGGCCCAAAAAGCCAATGACGTCATTCGGAAGGGCGAAACGCTGACGTGCGTAGACCCGGCGCAGCACCTGGCCCGCCAAATCCATCACAACAAAGGTCAAGTGGTCCCGGTCAATATTGAGTCCAAGCGTATAGGCTCCAGATGACTCTACGGCCAATCGAGCGGCTGGCTGCCCCCTGGTGCCTTTAAGGGCCCCCTCGTCCTTGATAAGCCCATCCTCCAAAAGTCTACGGGTTATGTTGACTATGGACTGATGCGTTAAACCGGTGAGAGACGCTAACTCGCTTCGGGTCACCGGCCCGTGCGTGCGAATCGTCTGCAACACAACACGCTGGTTATGGTCGCCTGCCCGCTCAAGGTTCGTTCCCGTAAAACTGACAATTGATCTTTTTTGCGTGCCCAAAGGCATTATAGGCGGCTCCCGAACGGCTGTGCCACGTTTGTGCACGGACTAATTTGCCGTCGCAACAACTACTTTTCGCACCGGTAGTCCGGCAAGAGCCTAGCATGGGATTGCCTACCAAACCCAAAACGCTGCCGCCTCCAAGGACTCCCCCCTGCCGGAGCTTGCGCTTTCGTTTGACGAACGCATGCCGATTCCATGGATCGGGCATCGACGGCATGGTTGCCCGACTGCTGAGAATCTGGAGCCACGGGGCTCCGCTTTCACAAAATTAAGCAGGCGAATAATAATTATTTCAAATTCCTTTAATATTATTATAGGTTGTTCGTTATTCAAAGTGACGCCCGATCCGGGGGTTGAAAAAAGGGCGGAGGAAGCATGCTTTATATCGGCATAGATTTCGGTGGGACCAAGATTGAGGCGGCAGCGCTTGACGAGAACGGGCAATATCTTGCCCGTGAACGGCGTCCGAATCCGGGGTCGTATGACGCGGCCATTGTGACGATACGGGAGTTGGTCGAAAGCGTTGAGCACCAGGCGCGCATCAGTGCAGGGATGCGCTCAGTACAGGTTCCGGGCATAGGCATTGGCGCGCCTGGCTCCCCGTCACCGCGTACGGGGATCATACGTAATTCCAACGCCACTTGGTTGAACGGTCGCGCGTTTCGAGACGATCTCGAGGTCGCCTTGGAACGACCTGTGCGCCTTACAAACGATGCCAACTGTCTAGCACTTTCCGAGGCTATGGATGGCGCCGCTGCAGGCTGCCACAGCGTGGCGGCGATTATTATCGGCACAGGCTGCGGTGGCGGATTGGTGGCCGGGCAACGCCTCATAGACGGCGCCAATGGGCTCGCCGGCGAAATCGGCCATATGAGCCTCCCATGGCCTGCCTCGGATGAAACGCCAGGCCCTGCCTGCTGGTGCGGTCAGCGTGGATGCATCGAAACTTGGGTGTCAGGCACTGGTTTCGCGCGCGATTTCCAGGCCCAAACAGGAAGGGCTTTGAAGTCCGAAGAGATCATCACACTCATGCGTGAGGGCGATCAAGGCGCCATCGAGGCGTTCGAGCGACTGCTATCGCGCCTTGGGCGGACGGTGGCGGCCATTACCAACCTGTTCGATCCGGACGCCTTTGTCTTCGGCGGCGGACTTTCGAACGTCGCTGAACTGTACGAACGCCTTCCAGCTTACGTAAATTCATATGTCTTTTCTGACCACTGGGAGGCCAAGTTGGTCCCAGCCCGTTGGGGCGATACGTCCGGCGTTCGCGGCGCGGCCTATCTGTGGCGACAGGGTACCGCGCTCGCGCCCGAAGTCCCAACTTTTGCGGGCGCCTGAGAACGACCAGTTCGCGCGCCTGGATTCGACTATCACCCTCTATTAATGGCTCCACCATGAACGCGCCTTCCGCCAGACCGTTGCTGGCAATGGGCGATTTGTCTGGCACGAACTTGACGCGAGCAAGCGACCATAACCAGCGGGTCGTCCTTCAGGCTATTCGTTCGAATACGGCGACAACCCGTAGCGAACTGACGAACATCACCGGCCTTACCGCCCCCGCGGTCGCAAACATTACCGCCCGCCTCCTGAGCGACGGCTTAATAATGAAGGCTGGCAGAGTCCTTGGCGGTCGCGGGCAACCAGCGACCAAGTTTGTGATCGATCCAGACGGTGCCTTCGCCTTAGGGGTGAATATCGACCGGGACCATGTCACGATGCTCGCGATCGACCTCGCAGGCGATGTGAGATTTCGCGCCAGCCTGGAGGCGCATTTCACTCTGCCCGAGGACGTATTGAGTTTTGTTCAAACCCAACTCGATAAAATCAGAGAGGAGAAAACTTTCAACACCGACAGGCTGGTAGGAATCGGTATCGGAATTCCCGATCGGTTAGGGCATATCCCTCTACTCAATAAGCCGCCAGTCTATGAAGTCTGGTCGCAAATCGATGTTGGGCGGCTCTTCGCCGACGCCTTTAGCCTGCCGGCATATCTGGAAAACGACGCAACAGCGGCCGCGATCGGCGAATTGCATTTCGGCTGCAGAGGAATGCATCAGCACTTCATCTTTACCCTGATCAGCGCCGGCGTCGGTTGCGGCATCATCATCAACGGACAGCCCTACAGGGGAGGCGATACAAAGAGCGGTGAGATTGCCTTCATCAGTCGAGGAATTTTCGCCGAACCAGGGAATGATAGTATCCTTCAGGATAAAGTTTCGCTCTATTCGCTTTACGCCGACCTATGGGCAACGGGCTTCAAAGTCGCCTCGCCCGACGACCTTATGAAAGACGATCCAGATCTTCTTGCTGCACTCGATTCATGGGCGGATCGCGCCGCGAGTGAACTTTTGGGGACAGCCGCTGTTATCAATTGCGTGCTGGATCCAGAAGTCCACATCATAGGCGGTCGACTTCCTCGGGTGGTCATAGCCCGCATTTGCGACCAAATGAACGCCCTGATGGGCCGCGTCATACCCCACGCACCGTCGATCGCGCCCTTCAGGGCAGCCGCTGCCGAGGCAGACGCCGCACCAATGGGCGCAGGAATGCTGGTCTTTCAAAATCGCCTTTTGCATAGACCGGAGGCGCTTAGAAAGACCTTCAGCGACCTGGCGACCTAGTCAATCATTCAAGCCAACAGCCGACTGAACGCAGGCTCGAGCTCTTGGGCGATAGCGGCGTGCTCTTCAGCGACCGGATGGGCATTTACGGGCCGCCCTGGGTAGTGCGCAACTGCGGCCCGCACCACTCTTGGATCGGCCAATCGTCTCGCCGCTCCGTCCAGGTAGGCGCGAAGCGCACTACGTTTTGGCGTACCCTTGTCGGTAAGTATGGGAGAGTCGATAAGGACGATTCCGGCACTGGGCGCGTCTCGACGTACCTTCTCCACAAAAGCGACTAGGGTAGAGATAAAGACGCGCTCGTCGGGTATCCCGCTACTAAAATCATTCGTACCTAGGCAGATACCGATCGCGTCAGGTACGTAACGCTGGTGATCCCAATTTAGCGCTTCATCCAACGAAGCTCTTTCATAGAAGCGCGGCGCCGTAGTGTCGTCATTAATCCCCTCCCAGTCGCGCATCAGTCCTCGCCCTCCAGCGGCGATCAGATGGCATTGGGCATTCAGATGTCGCGCCAGGACTTTTCCAAAGGAAAGGTAGGCATTAGCGAGGGCTATGTCATTGTGAATTTCCTCACGACGGACATCGGCAGCTTCGCCGCACGTGATGGAATCACCAATAAACATGAGTTTTCGAGCCGGTAGGATTGGGGGTGCGAGCCAACGTCCATCCGGCGCCTCCACATCAAAAAGGTCCCACTGACCTTGCCAGCTTTCACCGCGGCGGCGGATTTCGACACGGTGTGGCCCCCCCGGGCCACTATATACTTCAACAACCTGACGCTCTCGACTGAGGCGCACCGTGCGTGGTGCGCCCTCATCGACGATAATGTCCAGATAGACCGTATCGCTGGTACCTGCGGTGTGAAGTAGCAACCGGGGCCCCTGCCACTTTGCATGCAAAGTCACGCCCGGAAAACCTGCACGCAACCGATCCTTCAGTTCGGCGAGGCGCCCCTCAAGGATGAACGGTCGGTCGCGTGCCGCGGGCAGCGCAGCCGTGGTGACACCGGCCATCAGCAGGCCACCAAAGTCGCGCCGCGTCGCCATCATTGCACGTTCAGTCCGTTCACAACGGCTGCGTGATTTCGGATCAGCGCTTGGGTCGACGTGTCCGTGTTGAAGACACTGTACCACCCCTGAGGCTCGTGTGGTGGATCGCCGACGTAAGCGGTTTCGCCGCGGAGCATGTGGTAGTCTTTGTGCAGGGCGCGACCAGCGCCGCCCCACGCCCAAAAATTCGATCCCATGACCGGTCCACCCGTCTTAAGGGCGTCTTCCACGGCCCCATAGATCATGGAGTAGAACTTGTCCTTCCAAAGGGTCGGCGTGCCCGGCTCATAAGCCGTGTCGTCGCGGGGGAAACCGAACTCTTCGAACACCAGAGGCTTCTTGATTTTTTCCGCAATTCGAATGTGGTCGTCGATATACTTCCGGACCTTTGCGGCACCGGCATCAAAGGTCCCGGCAAGGTTTTTGCCGTCCACCCAACTCCAGTTCTGGGGCCAAATATGCGCTGTCAGATAGTCGATGTCCTTGTGCGCATCGATGACAAACTGCTCGTTGCCCACCGCCCCCTGCAAACCCTCGTGACCAAGCGAAACCAAGTGGTTCTTGTCGAGCGACCGTATCAGTGAAGCCGTGTCTGAAATCCACTTCAGATAAACAGGCATATTTTGAGCGGAGATTTCCGGTCCACCCCCCGACCGTGGCTCGTTTGACAACTGCCACGCCATGATAGTGGGATCCTCGACATACGCTTTGCCCGTCACGCTGTTGGTACGCGACAGAAGCATGCGGGTGTAGTCGTGATAGAGCGCTACGGCCTTCTCGTTGGCGTAGAAGCGCGAAGAATAGTCGGCATAGGCCGGCCAGGGATGAGCCGGATCACCGTTGTTGATGAAGGCCCCCGTCGTGTAATCGAGATAGGCCATCATGCCGCCCGACCACTCCCAGAAGTTGGTGAGATAGAGAACCGCCTTCATGTCGCGCTTGCTCATCTCAGCGAGGAGGTAGTCAAGACCGATCAGGAGATCCTGATTGTATTGGCCCGGGGTCTTCGAACTGAAAGCAGGATCGAGCGAATTGTTCAACGGCGACAGCTCAGACGAGGCAAGGACGCGCAGGTTAGTAATTCCCAGCGCTTTCATGTCGTCCAATTCCTTCGCCAACCGCGCCCGATCGCCGAAAGCCGCCGGCGCGCCCAGATAGGCGCCGTACCATATATTTGCGCCGACGAACCGGTAGGTTTTCCCACGCAGCTTGAAATGCATGCCTTCGACCGTGACGAACTCACCAACCGGCGCCTCCGGTATCGTGGCACACGCCGATGTTGCTGCTGCTAATCCAGCAATACCTATTAGCGCTTCCCGCCTTGTTAGCTTTTTCATGTTTTTCCTTCGCAGCTGCGATTCTTCCCGTGCTACATATATTAAATAAATTTGATTTAATTGATCAAGCGATTTCCTCCTGCGGTGAGTGTCTACAGGGAAAGATGGCAATTCCCACCCATTTGCCCCGGCTGTTCGTCACTAGTTGCCTCGCATTCTCTGAGGCTTTCTCGCCCGCTCCGGCGTCGTGGGAAGGTAGCCGGATACAATGCGACCGAGATTGCCGGTCTGGGCCTTATTATTTACATATAATTGTGGTAATTTTGCCACGCCGCACGATGCACCTCTATACCATTGATTTTATTAACTTGTTAGCGGTGCCATACCTTTAAATCAAATTGAATTATTTAAGTTGCGTGTTCGACCGTTTTGCCTCAAGTTGCGTTTCACAGCCGTGAACGAGCTGACGAGGAGGAATTATGATTGTTTCCAAAAAGGCGTGGGCCATGTCCGCGTCGTCGGTGCTGGCACTTGCTTTCGCAGTGACCGCCCATGCACAGGATACCGCAGCAACACCCGAAGCGCCTGAAGCCGCGCAAGATGCTGAAGTCGTCGTTGTCACCGGTATCCGCAACTCTCAAAAGCGCGCCGTCTCGATCAAACGCGACGCCGTTCAGGTCGTCGATGCCATTTCATCGGAAGACATCGGCAAGTTCCCCGACGCCACGATTTCCGACGCGCTGCAACGCATCCCTGGTGTCCAGGTCCGCCGTGAAGCTGGTGAAGCCGGCGCGGTCAACATCCGTGGCCTTCCGCAGGTTTCGACCTTCCTGAACGGTGAAGCCTTCCTGGGCGCGAACTCGATAACCAACGTTCAGCCGAACTTCGGCGATATCCCCTCACAGCTGATGATGGGCGCCGAAGTCTACAAGTCGGCAACTGCCAACCAACTGGGTGCCGGCATCACCGGCACGGTGAACTTGAAGACCTGGCGTCCGTTCGACCTGAAGCGTGGTCTGACCCTCGCCGGCGCGGTCGAAGGCACCTACGGAGACCAAACGAAGGAATGGGAGCCGTCCATCAACGGTCTGGTCAGCTGGCGCAATGACCGCTTTGGCGTCTTGCTGTCGGTCGCCAAGTCTGACATCACCGCTGCCAATGGTTACAACGGCCTCAATGGTGACTTTGGTTGGGCGGGCAAGGCCGGCGAAAGCTGGGCTTTTGTGAAGGCCAACTATGATCCGGTTACAGGTCGCGTCAATGACGGCCTCGCCTTCTCGAGCGGCGATCAAAACGGTGATGGTGATACGAACGACAGCTTTGTTGCCTATCAAGGCTGGCGCGCGATGGACAAGAAGACCCGTCGTGATCGTACCGGTATCAACCTGGCGGCTGAGTGGCGCATTGCCGACGGCGTCAAGCTCAATGCCGAATACTTCCACACTGAGCAGACCCAATGGAACTCGGAAGTGGGTTTGGTCGCTGAAAGCAAGTGGTCTTCCTGGGGCTGGTTCAAGCCGCTGAAGACGACCGACGTCGGCTATCAGGATCTGTTTACGGTCCAGTCGGCACTCTACAATGTCCAGCGCATCGCCAACTTCACCGAAGTCGGCCGGATCGAGTCGGACGCGGATAATTTCAGCATCGCTCTCACCTATGATCGCGGCGGCAAGTTCCGCTACAAACTGCGCGCACTCACTGCCGACGCCAGCCAGGCTCGCACCAATGCCTGGATCAACGCTACCCTGGCGGACCAACGTCAATGGGGTGCGGGGTCCGGCTACTATCCCGGCAGCACGACGCCGGTCGCCACGGCTCCGAATGGTTACTCCAACCTGGTTCCAATCACGGTTGATAACCCCGGCAATGGCGCCGCAATCTCCTTCTCCGGCTTCGACAGTGCCCGGTTTGCTAATGTGAACAACTATGCAATCGACGGCATCTCGTCCGAAAACAACTTCGACCGTACGGCGGACATGAACGTGCTGCGTTTTGACGCGAGCTACGATGTCGCTGAGAATGTCAGCCTCGATTTCGGCTATCGCCGTTCCGAGCGTTCGGTCGACAATCTGGCCTACGACTATCTGTCACCACTCTACAAGGCACAGTCGACAAGCGGGCCGCAAAATCCAGGTGGAAACGGCTGCCTGGTAAAGTGGAAGGCCTCGGACGTCGTTCTGAACCAGGCGGGCGCTTGTACCGCGGGTGACGGCACCAACTTCTACACCGCGTTGGCACCGACTACCCTAGCTTCTCTGGGCGATGCGGTGACGGAGGTGAACGCATTCGGCGGGGCAAGCGGCATCCCGACCGGCTGGGGCGTTTCGGCTGAAGCCCTGATGGACCCTTACGGCTTCGTGAACGGCAAGTTTCCTGGGACTGTGCGCTGGTCCAATCCGGGTCAGAGCTATGGCGTCGATGTGAAGCAGGAAGCCACCTACCTCCAGGCCAACATCAAAGGCGAAGCCATGTGGCCTTTCACGGCTAACTTCGGCGTTCAAATCGTCAATACCGACCTGACCATCCAACAGAACATCGTTGGCGCTGGCGGTCAGTATGGCGCGGCTGCGGCCGATGGCGGCGACGTCATCACCAACCGGTCGTTCACCGATGTCCTGCCCTCGGCCAACCTCGCCTTTGATATCCGCGACGACCTGAAGCTGCGCTTCGGCTACGCGAAGAACATGACGCTGCTGGACCTGGAACAGTGGGGTGGCGCCAAGGCGCTAAACTATGCGCTCGACTCGGCTGGCAACTTCATCGTCATCAGCGGTTCGGAAAACGGCAACCCGAACCTCGATCCGTGGCGTGCGACCAACTATGACGTTTCGCTCGAGTGGTATAACGCGCCGGGCTCGATGTTCAGCGTCGGCATCTTCTACGTCGAGGTCGAAAGCTTCGTCGCCAGCGGTAGCCGCCAGTCACTCGAAAACGACCAGACAGGTGGCGGGTCGCGCGTGATCACCCTGTCCACCCCTGTCCAGGGCGAAGGCGGCATCCTGAAGGGCGTCGAGTTCAACGCCAAGCAAGCCTTTACCTACCTGCCGGGCTTCTGGTCGAACTTCGGCGTCGACGCCAACTATACCTACTCGCCGTCAACGCGGCCGGGCAAGGATTTGTCCGGCGACGAACGCGCCTTCCCCGACAATTCTACGCATCAGACCAACGTTGCAGTGTGGTACCAGGACGGACCGCTCCAGGCCCGTGTCGCCCACAACTACCGCTCGCGCCGTCTGGTGTCCGAGAACCTTCTGTGGGGTACGCCAGGCCTGAACCTCTGGCAGGCGCCGACGAGCTACGTCGACGCGTCGGTGTCCTACGAATTCATGCCGGGGCTCACCGCTTACCTGCAGGGTTCGAACCTCACTGAGGAAAAGGAAACCTACTACATGCAGTGGGAAAACCAGCAGTCCTCGCAGAACCTCTACGAACGCCGCGTCACCTTCGGGCTGCGTGCACGGTTCTGATCCGGCAAACAGTAACCGCCTTCCCCCCCCTGCGTCGCCAACAATTACGCAGGGGTGGTTTGGGAGGGTGGACAGATCTCCCTGTCACTGAACTGGCTCTTTTCGTTTCCTCCCAAAGAGCTAGCCTTGCCCTGGCGCTTGACGCCAGGGCTTTTCTTTCTTGTTGACCATGATGACCACTGTTTTTGACACCGCAAGTTCAGTACCCAGCTATGACGCGGTAGATCCTGGACAGTTCCGGCGACTCGCCGCCGCGCGCACGCCGTTTGCTATCAGGGATTTCGCTTCTACATGGCCCGCGGTCAAACGCGCGAACAAATCAGACGAAGAGCTTGCGCGCTACCTGGCTGGACAGGCCGTCAAACGGGAGTTGCCCGTGATTGTCGCCCCAGCCGAGGCGGAAGGCCTATTCTTCTACAAATCGGACCTGGGAGGGCTGAATTTCAACCGGCAGCAAGTCGCCCTGCCGCTTTTCCTTGAACACCTCCTTCACCTGAGATCGTCGCCAAAGCCACCTGGCCTGTTCATCCAGTCGACCCCCATCGACGATACATTGAGCCGCTTTTCTGACGAGAACCCAAACCCTTACACGCCTCTGGTAGGGGGGCGAATGTGGCTTGGTAACCGGACACGGGTAGCAACACATTTCGACGTCGCGGATAATTTGGCGGTCGTGGTTGCTGGTAAACGCCGCTTCCTGCTTTTCCCCCCTGAGACCGTCGGCAGCCTTTATGTTGGGCCGCTTGACTTTACACTGGCTGGCCAGCCGGTCAGCTTGGTTGACCCAAGAAATCCGGATCTTCTGACCTTCCCGAAGTTTTCAGAAGCTGCAAAAATGGCGATAGTCTGCGAGCTTGAGCCAGGAGACGCAATCTATATACCGAGCCCATGGTGGCACCATGTAGAGGCATTGAGCGGTTTCAACATGTTGGTGAACTATTGGTGGCGAGACTACCCGGAAGCGTGCGGTACCCCCTTCCATTGGTTGATACACGGTCTCCTGTCGATCCGCCATTTGCCAGAGGCTGAACGCGCCGCATGGCGCAGTATGGCAGACCATTATATTTTCGAAGCAGACGGGGATCCTGCCGCACATTTGCCCCCACACGCGCGCTCCGTGCTCGGAGAGATGACGCCGGAGTTGGCAAACCAGCTCAGGAAATGGATACGGGACAATGCGTTCAACTGACGACGCGTCTCCCAAGAGACTTTGCTTTGGTGGAACAGGCAGCCAGTCTAGTATGTAAAAACCTTATAGTCCGGGAAGACATATGCAAGGCATTCAAACTGTATTGATTGTGGGCGGGGGGACTGCCGGCTGGATGACCGCAGCCTCGCTGGCTAAGAACTTTGCTGGACGCTTGGGCATTACCGTTATTGAATCCTCGCAGGTGGGTACAGTAGGTGTAGGCGAAGCGACCGTACCCGCTATTCGCGACTACATCGCATCTCTTCAGGTCGACATTAGAGAGGTGATGCGGGCCACATCGGCTACCGTGAAGCTCGGAATCGCTTTCGAAGGATGGCATAAAAAGGGTGAGGCGTTCTTCCACCCCTTCGGCCTTTACGGTGTCAGTCCGCGCGATCTGGAGTTCCACCATATCTGGCACCGGCTGAACAGTCTGGGCGAAACCGCGCCACTTAGCGCATACAGCCTATGTACCCAGATGGCTCTGCAAGGCCGGTTCGCGCCGTCATCTACGGCACCGTCAAACGACCTGGAGATATTTGACTGGGCGCTGCATTTCGACGCCAGTCGGTTCGCCGCGTGGCTTTCAGAGTATGCCCAAGCGCGGGGCGTTCGGCATATCGATGCAAAAATAGCAACTGCATCCGCGTCGCCTGATGGACAGCTGGTCGCGAATGTGACGCTCGACGATGGGCGTACTATGGCTGCGGACCTCTTCATTGATTGTTCGGGTTTCCGCAGCTTGCTGTTAGGACAGACACTGGGCGTCGGCTACGAGGACTGGAGCGAGTGGCTGTTCTGTGATCGCGCCGTTGCACTGCCTTGTGAGCATGGCGGTGACTGGGCGCCTTATACACGTTCAGTTGCCGAAGACAGCGGCTGGCGGTGGCGCATTCCGCTCCAGCACCGGGTGGGGAATGGGTATGTGTACTCGAGCCGACACATCTCCGCGGAAGACGCGGAAGCCCGCCTTAGAGAGTCGCTTGAAGGCGAGGTGCTGGCAGACGCAAACCATCTGAGCTTCACCCCCGGCCGTCGTCAGCAGACATGGAAAGGGAATTGCGTCGCCGTGGGCCTTGCCGCCGGCTTCCTCGAACCGCTGGAATCGACCGGCATCGTCCTGATCCAGACGGCCATCGAAAAGCTCCTCAAGCTCTTTCCGACCGAAAGCTTTTGCGAAGACGCCACCAAGGAGTTTAATCGGACAACAAGACTTGAATATGAGCGGATACGGGACTTCATTATCCTGCACTATTGCCGCACACGCCGAGATGATACTGCCTTCTGGAGAGACTGTTCCAACGTTGCAATTCCGGATGAGTTAAGGCATCGCATTGCCCTCTTCGAAACCAAAGGCTATCTCGTTCGCCACGAATGGGACACGTTTCGAGATCCCAGTTGGCTCAGCCTTTTTAGCGGCATGGGCGTTACGGCCAGAGACAGAAACGCAGCCGCTGACACCCTTAATGCCGACGACTTGGTAATAATTGCCGGTCGTATGCGTGACGATGTCATGCGCCTTGCACTTCGCACTCCGAAGCACAAGGATTTCATAGACCGGCTTTAGACGATAAACTTGGGTCAGCGCCCAGCTCGGAAAGGTTAGCTTTCCATCGCCAGAGCGGCCTCGAGTTTGTCGAAAAATGCGCCTCGTGTGACCTTACCGTCGATGACGCAAATGATGGAGGTGACAGCTGAGGCACACAGCTTGTTGTCGGCGCGTCGATAAATCTGCTGTTCGAAGAGGTATTTTGCGCCTGCTCTTTTGCCAGTCGTGCGGATTAAAGCCTGATCGCCCGATCGCAACGACACCTTGAAGCGCAACTCGACATCGGACACCATAAGGTGCACCCCTTGTTGAACCAGCGCGAAATAACTGAAACCGTGCTCCTTTAGCAACAGGTTGCGGCTTTCCTCCAGGAAATTCAAGTAGACTGCATTGTTGACGACGCCCTGGCTGTCGATTTCATATTCCCGAACATCGAAACGGACTTCAAACACCACGGCCTCCACTATGCTCACTCCGTGGCTGTATCTCCTACCTTCCGCGTTCGCAATGCCTAGGTAAGGGTTTACGGCACGAGACCTGAGGCTATGACGTCGTACATCCAATGCAACAGTACCAGACTGGCAAACCCGATCGGGAGCCACTCGCGCTTCGCCAATAGTCCGATCATCGCGACCGTGTACAGGGCGTGGAGCATGATGGTAGGTAACCGGATGAGCGCGTACTCCATCAGGCCGAGCTCGGGGCGATACAGGCCAGCCGTTTCGACCAGAACAACAACTATTGTGAAGATCGAACCTGCTCGCCACCGATTGTGCGCCCCGATGACGATCGACAGCCTTGCAAGCTCTTCGAACAGGACAAAAATTGCCCAGACGATGGCGCCGCCGGCGAGCCCGTCTGGATCAAGTCCGAGAAGAATTGCGGGTATGATCAGAACGGCGCTCAAAAACGCCATCCTGATCAATGAAAAAACGACGCTGAGGACTCCCGGCTGGGTCGGGTTTGGCGTCCAGAGGAATAGGAGAAGAGCAATTTGCTTTGCACTCACTCCGCCAGCTCCGGTGCGGTTCTGCCGAGACCCTCGATCAGGTCGTAGACCCCTTGCCCGCTCTCGGTTTCCCAAACAAGCGAGTGGCCGCGTGACGCATTGATAAGTTCATCCCGGGTACGGTTGAGAATCTCGCTGTCGAATGCGGTCTTGACGAAGATGTTTACCTGCAGGGGTTTGGTGTCAACGAGGATAATCGACGGCAGCGTCCGTCCCTTGCCAAGATTGTAGGTCATGGGCTTCAGGAATTTCCGGCGTAGCGCCACGGCCGAGTCGATGACCAGTCGGTCGTGCAATGAACTATATGGGATCCACTGCGAATTGACGGCGATGGCAGCGATATCCTCGACGAGCAGTGCCCCGCTCTCGCTGACCGCCGCCGTCACCAGCACGACCAGATGATGGCCTTTCGAACTTTCGGAGCCGTTGGCATTTTCCCGCCACGAAGTGAGCTCGAATCCATACCGATTTGCAAATTGCGCGTATTTTTGATCGCTGAGAAATATGCGTGTCTCCGGCATGCTCTTGATTACGAGTCGCTGGCCGAACTGGGACGGCGACAACTCCTTGGCTTCGCCGAGAACCATCACAAGACGCTTAGGACCCGTGCGGCTGTAAAAGGCGCCGAAAAAGCCCTGCCTCCGCGCCTTGAGACGATCGCTTTCAGCCTGGTTCCACACTGGAGGAATATAGAGAAGGTGGCCGAGTGTTTGCTGCTTGATCTGCGTGCCGTTTGCGACCTCTTGCACATGCTTGGCAACAACCGCCCAGTTGCGCCGGTCCGCCATCATCGGAACCCAACGGCAAAATTCCGCTTTGTCCCAGAGATAGTGCAGAATGGATTTCAAGGTGAGTTTCCGGCTGTTACCGCTGTCCGAGGACGGGCCGTCATTCGCGGCCTCGTCTGGAGATAGGGATGCAGAGGCCGCGCCATCTGCGCGCTTCACCTTTTTCAGAGAAAAATCAACGGTGAGAGACGTCAGGCCGGTAAGCGGCTCTTCGCGAATTGCGCCGCCCAGCAGCGAGCCCAACCCACTCGCTTCGGCCGGCGGTTCATATTTGGGACAGGTGTACCTGTGCTGCCAACCGGTATTGGGCCAGCGTTTCAGGACATAGCGATCGCCCGTGCGGGCGATATAGAGCGCAATGGGTGGATCCTGGCAGTGACACGCGGGCTGCTCGCCTTTGCGGTTGTGGTAGTGGTCCGCAAGTGCGGCCTGGAACCGATTGTCGTCCTCATCCGACTGCAACTCGCCGCACACGCTGAAAGTCGCCATTGTCCTCCCCCTCTTGGCCCCACGAACCGACAGCCCGTTTCTCGCTAATCAAGCGCCGCTTGATTTAAATCAATCGGGGATTAACAGGCAAGCGGTTCGTGCTTTTCGTATCAGGTAAGGC
Source organism: Asticcacaulis solisilvae (assembly GCF_017875235.1). Lineage (GTDB taxonomy): Bacteria > Pseudomonadota > Alphaproteobacteria > Caulobacterales > Caulobacteraceae > Asticcacaulis > Asticcacaulis solisilvae_A. The sequence continues at coordinate 117,239 of NZ_JAGGMI010000009.1, forward strand.
AGCAAAAATGGCGGCTCAGCACCATACTGACGGGACGAAAATGGTCGCAGGTTTGGCTACAGAGCGACTGTGACCGTCACGAGTGTTAAGACTGACCCGATCAACACGGGGACGTGCTTTACATAAAAAAGCTCGTGCCGAATGGCCAAGGATAGAACACTTCGGAGAGGACGGTTGCGCCAATCGTAGGCCTCCGCTTTCAGTGCCTGACGGAATGACATGTAGTGCGCGGCAACTATCAATGCGAACGTGCTCGCGAAGAGTACCCAGGTCTCAAGTACCCCGATTTCTTTATAGAAATAGTCCATCAAGTCACTCCGCCGTGGCTTGTGGTATTGCACATAACTCACAAACATTCGGTAAGTGAAAGCCTTCCAAAACGCTAAGACATTGATGAACGCTGCCTTGCCGGGACTGTTGTCCCAATGACCGGCACTCATGCGGCGCTTGACGAATAGGCGAAATGGCGCATCCTTGTGGCCATGTCTCGGACCGGCGCCACCTTTCCATTTGAAATCCTCGTCGACCTGATGGCGGACCACGATGCGCAGTCTGCCGACGGCACGCCCGTGTCGCGGGTCGAAGATCGGCTGCGGCGGTCGCTTGCTCTTGCATTGCGCGCCGGATTGCAGGCCACGACGATAAAGCTCGACGCCAGGGATTTTGGTTGGCTTTGCAATGCCAGGGGCATCGAGCGCCTCGGGCCGGGTGCAGGGCGCCTTGAGATCGAAGGGACAAGGGTCGAGCGCGCGCGTCGCGCCATGGACAGTCACATCGTTGGCGTCTTCGCGGGTCAGCCGGATCAGGCGTTTCCAACGATCCCGGATCCGAGCCGGACGCCCGGATTTGTTCCCTATACCGCGACACCCGGTGAGAAGGCCGCAATGACCGAAAACCTTAGACGCTCGGCCCGGCTGGCGGCCCTGGCCAATATGGACAACGACGCGCTCATGCAATGACGTGAATGCGAATGGTCGGCCTGCAGTAGGCCCGACGACGGCTGGATGAATCTGCACTGGTCCACGCCGTTTATGCACCGCTGCCGCCAGACTTATCCCCAGCGGGCATCGACGGCGATTCCACCTGAAGTTAGACTCCGTTAACTTCTGAGGGAAGACGCCATGATCGCATCGACCGACCACAATCACTTGGCGCACGATAATTCGCTGCGCTTCCTACATATCGGTTCGGCATCTTGGAAAGTCCCTTGAAGACCTTGGCGGCAAGCGCGGGATTTGCGTCTTTCGCCGACCTCGCCGCCCATGTCAGGACAGGCGCGACCGTAACCGCCAAGGCGCCGGAAATATGCGGCCGTTCGATTGGCAATGCCCTGCTCATCCGGGATGCATGCCAACAATTCGGCCTGTGCGTGGTCGAAGTGGTGTGGTCCGGGCAGGACGAGCGCCTTGTGCTGGCACCTGATGTGTAGCTATCGGCAGGTTATCGGGTAGCGACAGAAGCGCTGGTCAGAGACTGAAGCCGATCTCCCGGACGGTGATCTGCTTTTCGCCGATCTGCTTCTCCTTGTTTGCGTCCTCGGATGTCCCTGCGGCGCCATGCTTTGGTTGCTTCTCTTCCTCTGAGCCTATCTTCGGCTCGCCTTCCTTGGTCACCTTCTGCTTATCCGGTGATGGCTCTTTTTCGGTTTGCTTGATGTCAAGACTGCGTGCGACCGCGTCTCCTATGTGGTCGAGCGCACTTGGGTTGATCCCGTCGTTTTCGGCCAGGCGGCGAAACAATGCCTTGATATCGTCCGTCACGAACTGAAAGTCATACTTTGGGCGCGAGGTCATGACGTAGGCCCGGGCGTGGTTGATGAACTCGCCCATCTGAGACCCCAGGACCGCAATGGCTTTGCCAAAGGACTGGCCCTGCGCCCTATTGGCGGTGATCGCGTAGGCGTGGCTCATGAAATGTGCGACATGGTCATCCTTCAAGCTGATGACCTGCTCCTGGCGAACCTTCCCGCCTTCCTGTTCGATGTCCTGCAGGATGGTGATGCGATCGCCCTGGATGCGCGCTACGGTGAATTCGTTATTGTTGGTGATCCCGCGCTTCTTGTCGGTGATGTTCCAGGCAAGCTGGTCGCCGACAGAGAGCCGTATCTGATCCTGTCGAAAGATGCCGAACCGGGGCGATTTTGTACCTTCGGTCAAGTCCTTCAAACTGACGGAGCGGTTGCCATAACTCTCACTCCAAAGCTCCAGGCGATTGCGGAAATGGTCGACGCCGACCACTTCGTGGACAGTGTGTTTGCCGATACGATTGGTTGGATCCGCCTGGTGAAATATGACATGCTGACCCACCGCATAGCTGCCAATGATGGCAAGTTCCGCCTTCGACTTTCCCTCAGAGGTGTAGATCGTGTGCAGGATGTCTTCGGTGCCAACCCGACCATCCTTCTGAAGTTCATTGCGGATCATGCCGCTGACCATGGCGCGCATCTTGTTGGTAGCGACCACAACCTTTGTTTCGGGACCGAGCTCACGCCACTTCTCGACCGCCGCGGCCGCGAGGTCGAAGTCCGACGAAGACTTCGTCTCGATGATGTACGGCCGTAACGATGGAAGCGCATCGTAGGTCTTGCCGGCGGCAAGCTTCATCACGGCGTCGCGCAGGACCGGCATCTCCTTCTGCCGGATGTTGTCGGTCATTGTGACTGTCGAGGCGCCCTGGTGCATGGCCAGCCGTGCCGGCGCGCCGGCCTCCATCGACGCCAACTGACGCTCGTCGAACGACAATATGACTTTTGCGACGCCAGCGGCCTCGGCCAGGTCGATGATCCTTTTCAAATCATGGTTCGAGAACATCGAAGCTTCATCCAGAAGGAGATACTTGCCCCTCAGCGCCTGGGCCGAGGGGCCGAGCACGATTTGTCCGGTCTGGGCCGTATTTCTGAGCAGGAACAGCTGGGCGGTTTCCGAGGGAATATTCGAGGGGATTTCGCCACGGGCCTTGTGCGTGGGCGCCAGCGCAAACATCTCTCGCCGTCCCTCGCTCAATGTGTCGAGGGATTGCTGAAGGAGGTTAAAGGTCGTCGTTTTGCCGACACCGGCCGAGCCATGCATCATGGTAAAAAGCCGGCCGTCCGTCAGGACGTGATTCACGGCCTTTGTCTGGTCGGCGTTCGGCGCGAATGCCTTGCCCTGGGCCACGACCTGGCAGATCGCGCGATCCACGTCGGCGGGGGTAAAACTCTCCGCCGACACCTTCGATCGGGAAACCTGTTCGACCAGGGCATTCTCCAGATCGATGGCCCGTTGCGTAGTGATGTGTTCGAGGCGGCTTCTGTTTGCCTTGACCAGTTCAGCGCGTTGAAAAAAGCCGGTCTGCAGATAATCATCGATGCGATGGAGATTGCCATTGAACCGCATGGCATCGCTGATGATCGCATGTTGCGTGAATATGGTGCTTTGCGCTTCCTGCGCCCGCAGGCCGAACGCAAGAGACGCCTGAGGCGAGGTATCGCGAATATTGCCGAACACTTTTTCATCCAGATAGCCAAGCACACGACCAACCAGACCAAATTCGCCGAAACGGCTGCGCGACAGGTCCTGCCCTGTTTCCCGCTCGACGGCCGCCCCTCTCAGCCGATCGAGGTCGACGCCTATCGATGTCGCAAGTTCGCGCCAGCCCTCGCGGACCTGCTCACGCGGGGTCAAAAGCTTATCTGGCCGGTCCTTCAGTATAACGGCCTGGCGCTCGGCTGCAGTGAGCGGACGCCCCTTCTCGGCGGTGGCCGCTTCAATATTGGCCTCGATGATCGCATGCCGGCGGGAGTAGGCCTCGATCAGTTCCTGTGCCGGACCAGCACTGGAGTCGAGAGGCTTGGCAGACCGGCCTGACGTGAACTCGGCAATTTCCCAGGTGCCCGGCGTTTTGCCGGCGACAACATTATACCCAAGCGCGCGGGCGCCATGCTGGAGCTCTGCCTGATATATTTGGCCGAGCAGTTGCATGTTCTTGTAGAGATACCTTGTCTCCAAAGCCTGCCACTTGCCATCCTCGCAACGGGTCGTGTTCATCACCACGACGTGGTTATGCATCGCCGGATCTCCGGCACGCGACATTCCGTGCTCCGTCGTGGCGTAAACGAGAGTGCCGGTAATTGTCTCTCGTATGCCTGCCTCCTCCGTCCGGTTGCGGGTGACCGAGAAATGCTTCTCGGCGTAGTCCATGGCACGCTGGACCGCGCGATTGTGCAGGTCCTGCAGCCGTTCGTCGCCAGCAACGAGCGCCATGATTGAAAAGCTCTTGGGGGCGGAAAAGGTCATATCCCAGCCTGGCGCGTGCTTTGGTAGGTCTTTGGCCGCATCGGCGTAGGTCTTGGCCTGATCAGAGGCTCGTATGGCCTCGTCACGCTTTGACAGGGCAGGCCCGGCGCCGTCGGGATTCTGGCCCTGAAGGAGTTTCTTGAAGTCTGCCGGGTCGGCTTTGCCGTCCAGCCCCAGGAGCTTTGCGCCCTCACCGCCCCATTCGAGCCCGGGCTTGTTGGCCTCTCCCGTGACGTAGTAGTCGTCCTTTCCGTAGTAGTCGCCGGACCTGGACGCGCTCTTCAACCGCGTGATTTTCAGCATGGTCAAAGGCTCTGGTCGAAGGTTGGAATGGCCGTTTGATCCTTCTCAACCTTCCTCGGCCCGATGCCTGTGTCATTGGCTCGCACTGGATCCGGTACCGCGTCCTTCGCAACCGCCTGCTGATGCTCGATATCTGGGGAGGTACGATTGAGCTCGGGATTGTCAGGCGCGAGAGGCCCGTCCAGCAGTCGGGCACGTTTCTCCGGGCTTTCATCGTCCATCGGTTCGGCCGCCGCCTTGACCGCGTGTTTGGGCGGGTCGTTAGGCTCCGGCTGGCCGGCTGCCATCGCCCGATTGTCGTTTGTTTGGCCCTCGCGTTTGATCGTCTCAAGGATCGAGAACAGCTTGGATGATGTCTTGTCCTTTTTCATGAAGCCGTCGATTGGATCTGGTCCGGTGCGCGCTTCGAAACCGGGCGTGTCAGTCGACCTGTCCCGGTAACGGAACTTCACTGGTGCGACGGGGAAGGGTTGACCTTCGCGCACGTTCGACACGCGCAAAACGCCCTGGAACATGGGGAAATTCATAATCTCCTCGGGCATGAAAACGAACTCGGTCTGCTCCTTGATGTTCAGCGAGACGCCGTCGCGCAGCTGGTGGGCACCGTAGGACGTGTTCTCCTGAGTGCGGCTGACTTCTCTCTGGCCTATTTGCTCGGCCATGAACCTTGCGGTGTCGGGGTCTTGGCAGCGCAGGATCAGTTTTGTTGCCAGCTGCCCTATGATGGTCTGGGCTTTCTTGTCGCCGTAGATGTCGTCGAGCTGCGAAACCTGCTGCATGCCCATGATCATGGACCCGCCATACTTGCGAAGCCGTGCTGGTGCGTCTGCCAGGATCTCGACCTTTCCCAGCGAGTGGAACTCGTCGAGAATGAGATGGGTGATCTTTCGGGATTGCGCCGGCGTCCGGGTGAACAGCGTCGTAATGGCGATGGAAGACCAGTGCGCGATAAGCGGGCTCAAGGACGCTTCGAGGTGCTGCGGCCTCGAAAGGAAGAGAAGGCCGTGGGTCTGCGGACTATTGATCCACTCGGCGATTGAAAAGGTCTCGTCGCCATTAAGGAGATGCATCATGCGGGTGATCCCGTTGACGATGACCGACCGCAAGGACTCCGAGCGAAGCCCTTCCCGGTCGCCCAGGGTCCGCTCGGCGGGTGTATTTTTGAGGAAATAATGCAGGGTCTCGAAGTCGCCGATCAACAGCCAGATCAGTTCCTCGATGGTCGGCTTTTCACCGCAGTGATGCTGCTTCAGGACACTCAGCTTGTAGCCGGCATTGCAGTAGATCTGCCGTGACGCCAGTGTCCAGTACGGGTCCTGACTGCCCTTCGGAAGCGGGAATAGGTCCGCCGCTGCCTGTTCCCACGAAGCATAGTCCGACAGGTCGTTGAACGGCGACCAGCTGCGCGAGCGCGCGTCGAAGGGGTTCAGAATGATATCCCTCCCCTCCTTGTAATGCGCGCGGATATATTCCAGCTCCGGGTCGTAGATGATCGCGCATTCTCGCCGGGCGATGATTGACTCGATCAGTCCGTGGATAGCCTGTGACTTACCGGAGCCGGGCGATCCAACGACAAGCGTATGCTGGTAAAGCGAATTGATTGGCAGCTCGATGCCGACAATGCGGTGATGAATGTAATCCGAATAGCGCTCAAAGAATTGCGGCGCGCCATGGCTGTTCGCCAGCCTGGACGCCTGCTTGACGATCACCTGGTCCGTATGCGTCAGGACATTGTTCACCCAGAAGGGAGAGTCGATGACCGCGTAATAACGCGCAGTCAGAGGCTTGAACGCATCGATCTCCGTTCCGCCCAACGGCGCCGCGCGACGCCCGAAGTTTCGAGCCTTGGCAATCACCAACGCGGCCCATGGCAAGACCTCGATCGTCCGCAGGACGTGATACAGAATATCGCGCACGGCTGCAGCGAAACCGGTCTCCTTCAAGTGCTTGACCGGCGCCGCCTTCACTCCAGTGATCGCTTCCATAACAGCGCGGTTGATGCCCCGGACGACCTCAACATTGTAACGCTGGATCTGCCTGCGCAGCGACGAGACGGTTGCAATGGTCTGGCCGCGCAGTTCCTTGTCTTCGAGTTTCTGCTGGCCCTGACGAATGAAAAGGATGGTAGCGAGGGCTACGACAGCGACGGCGCCGAGCATGAAAAGGACAAAGCCGTTGCGGATCAGGTAGCCGTACCGGTCCAGGACGGCCGCCACATAGGGCAACTGTTCGTACGCCGACACACTGACTGAAATCTCGGAACCGTCCGGTTGCCTGACCGAAATCGCTTGAGGGAACGGGCTGCCAAAATACTTGAAAGCCTTCGCCAGGATTGCCAACCCGCCGTAGAGCTGCTCGTCATCAGTGGCATGGCGGTTGATGGAGTAGACGCAGAATATCGCCCAGCATGCGAGGATGATGAGGAACTTCTTGGCGATTTCCCAGATCATTTCAAAGGTGTGGGAGATGGTCTGGCCGCCGCGCAGCCAGGCCGCGCCGGCCGTCCGTTCGGGACGTGGTTTTTGCTGTGACATCGACTGAATGCTTTCAAAGAGCGTTAGAGAATGGTGCCGGTATCGGCCGGATCGACGTGCGCGAGGAGCACCTTGGCGAAGTCGAGAACGAATGGGTCGAGCGACTTTTCCATCCGCTTCTGGATGTCGGGAGGGATGTTCGGAGAGGGGCCGAACACGCCGCTGAACGCGCCGGAAATGGCGTCGAGCCGGCGCTTGAAGTCATCGGGATCGAAGGTCAAAGCAGCCTGTTGCAGGCTCAGTGATGCGGCCAGATAGGCGTACTTGGCGGCCGCATGGGTCATGTATTCGCTCACGGAAATCGCGTTTCGTTCGAGCGCTGTTTCGATGATGCTGGTGATTGGAACCTTGGTTCGCGCAGATTCCTGTCTCAATCTGGCGAGTGTTGCGTCGGTCAGGTAGACGCGGACGTGATTACGTCTGGTGCGGGTCATGGGAAATCGCTTTGCTAGGTGGTGACACTTCTGTCGCCATCAGCAATTTCCAACGCATTGAATTTCTTAAATTATTTGGCCAAAAAGTCAAGGTTTTCCTGGCGACACTCAGTGTCGCCAATGGGGGGTGTATAAAGCCTTGAAAGCATTGGAAAAACAGGAGCGCAGCTGTGCGTAATGTGTACCCCTCTCCACCACATCATGACCAGGGTGGTTCTGCTGTCATCTGGTCTGATCATGGGCCCAGCCCAACGGGTCTAACCGTCTTCGCTGTTGACTCCAGCCGGAAGCGCCTGGTTCCACCTCGCCCACGCTTCCGGCCTACTCCCAACGGTACGGACGGGCGTCCCAAGAATGTTGCGCGTGCCATATCTATCGGGACTGGGCCAAGGTCTGCGCCTGGGTTCTAACCCGCCGAGACAGTGTCATCTCGAAAACAAAAAAGGTCCCACCAGACGGATCTGATGGGACCTGTGTGTTTACTTTCTGGAGCGTTTGGCCGGCGCTTTCTTCATCGCCCATTTCGCTTCGAGCGCACTTACCAGTGCCTCGATCTCCGGGTCGTTAAGTGCGGTATTGGTTTGATTGTCTGTGATCGTGTTTTGCGTTTGCATGGTCTTGATCCTTCCTATCGAAATCGATGATGGGACCGAGGGCCAGACCGGAGTCCTCACATGTCACCGGAGAAAACGACCTTTCGTTTTCGCAGGGGAACGGCGAAGCCGTTGACATTTGAGGTGGTCTGGTACGATGGGACTATCATTGATGAGATGGCCGTACCGGCGACCAGCCGGTACTCGTCGCGCCTGAAGGTCGAAGACCGAAGGGCGGCCGGGCTAAGCCAAAGGCGTGCCTGCAAAGCCCGCCACCTTCGCAACTACTTGAATGCCGTGATTGCCGGATCCGGGTCCCCAAACCGTATTGTCACCCAGTCATCGCCCTGGTTTTCAACTGAGGGTTCAACGGTAATCGCGACGGGAAGCCGGCCCTCATCTAGCATCATCTCGAACGGGTTGAGATGGTGGCCTTCCTGAACTTGGTCCTTGGAACCATACCAGTGATGATTGACGTTCAGTTGCTGCACACTCTTCCGGCCGGCCAGAACTTCGGCAAGGTCACGTGCTCCGATTTTGATGTAGTCCCTTCCCAAACCGTGGGTCCACTCGAACCCAAAATCGAATGGCTCGCTCTTCGCAAGCCACGCACCATTCTTTGCATCCCTCACAGGCGTCGGCATAAGGTCACCCAAACCTTCCAGTAAAATCCTTAGCTCGGCTGGAAACTGCGCTTGATCGCGGACGAAAAGATAAGGACGCACCCGATGCACGAGATTGGTTGTCCGCACACGCAAATCTTGCTCGACACATAGGACCAAGACGAAATCAATTGGGCTGCGTCTCCTGAAAAACTCAGCGATGATTGTCTTCGGTTGCGCGGATGGATTTACAGCACGTGGCATCACAAGAGATTGAGATCCAGCATCTGCGATTATGATGCCTGAAAGCCCGGCCGCGCCGCTCAGTTGGCCCGCTTTTTCAACCAATCGATTGTAGAGTGGGTTGCGTGTGAGCGACTGTGGATTTGTAAAGCCAATGTTTTCCGCGAGGGTCATTGGCGATTTTTTTGGATCTATGGTGATTTCAACCTTGGCCGCGGGCTCATCGAACGCGATATGTATGACGTCCTGCCCCTGCCGAAGTTGTTCCCGAACCTGTGGTGCAACGCGATCTTTCACGAAGGCTCCGATTTCGGATTTTTTCGGCAGATGCGCGACCATTTGGGTGCCCTTTCCCCTCGGCCGAAATGCTGTCCCGAACTTGAAAGTGCATCCGCCGATCGGCATGCCCATTTTCGTTTTCGCGGCTTCTACCATCTCCATGAACAGGTCAATCGGATTCTGCTCGACTATACCGTCGTCAGAAACACAGGTGACGTCAGCCACAAATGCGCCCCCAGCCCCGTTGAATTGAACATCAGGGCACCTGCCGGTTTCGAGTGGTAGCTCCGACTGCACGCTGCCGCCTTGCGCCAGTGCTTCAAGAACCACAACCTCCCACATCGCCCCCAACCTGCCGTCTTTGGGACCATTCAACTTTGCAACGAGACCGTCCACCACTTTCCCATCCATTTTTTGGCGAAGGGCGTCGAGGCGTGTCTGGATAGCGCGGCGAGAAAAGATCATTTGTCATCCTTTTTGCCCCTCCATTCGTTTGAACAATGTACAAACCTTGGCTGGCAATACGGACGATATAGGCTCCCCGGCCCTATTTCCAAGTTAGACCAGGGAGCCCGCCATACCTCGCTTCGACGACTTGGTTTGGCACATCGCTGTAACCTGCAACGCGCCTCGCCGGATTATAATCGAATTATAATCGGTTTACTGCCGATCCCGTCCGAGGCTCGACCCGGCACGATAAACCCCTCGGACGATGATCCAAGGGGCAAACGGGTTTGATATGGAATTCAACTGGCGTCACAGTTGCGTATGGCTTCTGCTATTCCCCAGTTCCGTCAGTTCGAGGCGACAGTCTTCGGCCATCTCATCCAAACGATCGTGGGCGGCGGCAATCTCGTAGTGCCATTTCCAGTATTCTGGGTCTTGGTACATGCTTGCATCATCGTCTGGAATGCCAGAGTCGTCATAGAGGTCTACCAACATGGATTGCGCTCCATAGGGAAGGCTCGCCGGCTTTCACCGGTCAAGGTCGAGAGATCGGAACGTTCATAGGAAGGTTGGGGCCTCGTGGGAGGCCCCTGCCGCGATCAGAATGGAATTTCGTCGTCGAGGTCGGCGGGTGAGCGGGTGGCTTCCTCTGCCTGGTCCTGTTGGCGGGATAGCGGCTGCAGGGGCAGGATATTGGTTCCGTTGATCAGGGGGACCCGCTGCTTGACGCCCTCGCGATCGGTGAATTCTTCGTAGCGGAAGGTGCCCTCGATTTCGACCAGCTGACCCTTGGTGACGTTCCGGTCGATGTAACCGATGGTACCTTCGGACCAGAACTTCACGCGGTGCCATGTGGTGCGCTTCTGGCCCTGACCTTGTCGATCCTTCCAGTACTCTTCGGTTGCGATGCTCAGGGTCGCGACCTGATTGCCATTGGGCAGCGTCGCGATTTCAGGTTCCGCACCGAGACGGCCGATCAGTTGAACTTTGCACTTCATGGGTAGCTCCACTTGGACTGACCCTCGGGGCTCATCCCCTTGGGCTCGCGGCTCGACCGCGATCATGCGTCCGTATTCCTCGGCGAAGCGCCGGGTCTCACCCGCAGGGCCGAAACGCAGTGGAGGAGGCTTGCCCTTGAGACGCGGAGCCGCTGGGGTAGGACAAGCATATTGATCGCTGTCTGCCCGCCGCAGCCTTGGGATGAACGCCGGACATCCGCAGGAGCTACCGCTCGGTTCAAAGGTCCTTCCAGGTTTCTGGGGGGAACTTGGCTTCGTTGATGAAGGTGTCGAGCAGATCGTTCGTCGACTGCATCCGGACGTCTTCTGGATAGATCAGCGCCGCCCAGCCGCCGAATCCATCGGAGCGCATCTTTGTGCAGGTGTAGGCGCCGGACACAGTGAAATAGGCGACGGTTTGGGACCGCCTGGTGATATCCTGCAGCATGACGATCCATGCGGAATACTCAAGATGCGCGTCGAGATCGAAGTGCGTCCCGTCGTCATCTCCACAGTATCCGACCTCGTCCAGCCATTGACCGACCGGCACCAGAACGCGGCTTTCCACGCCAGCGCTTTCTGAATAGGCTCGCCTGAGTTCGCCAGCCTTCACGGCCGGCATCTCCTCCACGGACAGTTCGGCAAACAGGTAGACGCCGTCGTCGTTCACTTCCGATTGCAGCATGTGGGTCAGCAGGAAAAGCTCCAACGCTGTCACGCCACCCAACGGAATATCAGGCTGGATAACCAGTGGAGAGTGATAGTCGGCCATTAGGGACCTCCAAAAGTTTGTGTTACACCCTTTGGTCCCTTTCCTTGCCTTTGGTCCTAGGATTCGACCGTGGCGTCTGGGTTTCGGATGCCATTGCATTCGGGATATCGGGTGCAGCCCCGGAAGGTCTGGCCGATGTACCGGCCGCGGCGCGCAACCCGTTCCGTCAGGGGACTTCCGCAGTCCGGACAGGTCGAGCTGTCGAAAGAGGCAAAGGCGCGACTACGCCTATCCGTAGGTGCTTCAGCGAAGCTTCCGGTCCGGATCAGCTGATGCAGTTGCTCCCCTGTAACCAGGGTGAGGTTCTTGCCGAAGGCGAACTGGGCAGCGTCCTTGGTATAAATTCCCGCACTGACAACGAAGCCGTTGGCCGCGCCCCGCTCCGCCATCAACCCGTATAGCTCCCTGACCTTCTCCACACTTACCTTCTGGGCGCGCCAGTGCTTGCACTGGACGAGCGAGACTTCGGTACCGCGTGTCAGCACCAGATCTATGCCGCCGTCCGGGCCTGCCCGTCCGGTATATGTCACGCTATATCCAACAGAGGCGAAGGCCCTCCCTACGAGCCGTTCGAACTCTTGCCAGGTCATGGCGTGCAGCGCCGAATGCAACAGAGAGGACGCGACCTGTTTAAAACGGTGCTGGTCGCCTCTGGCCTGAAAATGCCTGATGAACCACAAGACCATGCTCAAGGCGAGAACGAGCGGAACCAAATACTGGAGCACGATGGCGAACGGCTTCAGCAAGGTCAGAAACAGGGCGTCATGGAGCGGAATGTCATTCGGGCCGTGCGCGCCACTGGGGGAGGCAGTTTGCAGGCGGCTTATCTGATTGAACATGATATAGGCTGCAAGGGCGACCGGGGCCGTCACAAAGGGTGGTAGGTTCGCAAGCCTTTTCACCAAGCCCTCGAACTGTCCCGCTTCTGGATTACGTCTCATTGTGCCCCTCCCCGTCGCAGGTACCCCCTTGCGGCCGTCGATCGCAAATCTAGGAATCCGCGACCAGAGGGTCAAGACGCCTAGGAAACATCACGGAATGCACACCTAAAGTGCTTTATAAAGGTAATGAGCTTTTTGCAGTGGGCTCATTGATTTTACGAACAAAAATCCCGCCACCGTTTCCGGCGGCGGGATCTCAGACGGTCAATTCGAGCTCTCCGGAATCAATCGATTGCCTGGCTAATGAGGGCACTTTCCGGGTGGGTATAGGAAAATTCCCGTAGCTTTTCGAAGTTGTCGACGAGCCCGTCGTTCGGGACCTTAAAAGACAGATGGGATAGCGCAAACAGTGTCGCGACGATCCCCGCGGCGTCTTCCGACATTTCCCCGGAAAAGCCGTTGCCCCACCATTCCACAGTCATGCGGCCATATTTGTCCGGTGCCATGTAGTAACCGCCATTGGACAGGCGATAATAGTTCCAGAACCCACCGCTATAGGCTGGGCACAGTCGCGCCATGAAGTCGAAGACGGTCGCTTCTGCGATCAACAGGTTTATCCCGGGCAAAAGCTTGGGAATAAAGGTCCCACGCTCCGCTTCGGGAACCAGCTCGGCGATTGGAGTGTTGGCGAGAGTCGTGTCGGACATCAGAGGTCTCCTTTTTTGACGGAATATCCGTCAAGCCAGGCCCTCCCCTTTGTCTTTCACTCGGTCTCGTCGCTTGCACGCTTTCGCCGCTCAGTCTCGATCTTCGCCTGGAGCTTGGGAACCTTCGTCCCCCATTTCCGCTTCAGCTCAGTCCCGTAAGGCTTCCGAAAATGCGGTGTGTGTCGGGCAATGCCTGCGAGGATGACGTAGGTATCGAACTGCTTCAGGTAGATGAGCCAGTCGTCGTCCGTGCTATGAAAATGCAGATGCATCCAGCCTGTGGCCTTCAGAAGATCGTCGACGTCATTAGGGTTGTCGATGCCTGGCCTGTAGGCAAACCCTGGCAAGGCCTTGCCCTGCTGGATCGCGAAGATGATCTCGGCGGCCCTGAGTGCATCGGCCCTGTCCAAGCCTGAGAAGGCAGTATCGAAGTCGTCAGTCGTGAATACCTCTTTCGGCACGGCCGCGATGCGGTCGTCTGTCAGGTAGGTCTCCAGCATGTGACGACTACTTTACGCCGTAGTGGGCGAGAATATCATCGGGGCTGTCAAACTTCGGAAGCTTGTTGAGCTTCGCGGTCCCCGCATCGACGGCATCCAGAACCTTTTTCAGCTCTGGCGCATATTGCCCCAGGTCTGCATGCACATCCATCAGCGTGACGGTCTTGCCGCCATTGCGCTTATGAGACGTAACCAGTGCCCCCTTGGGCGCCGCTTTGCCCGATGACAAATTCAGGTCAAACGACGTCGCGTAATGCATCACCACACCTGGTGCACTGCCCGTTTTTTCGATTTTCGTCCGCGACATGTTGTATTCCTTCGCTCTCAATATTGTCCCTAGGGGGTTAAAAGTCAATTAGAGCGAGGGTGATCTCCCCTATCGCTCAACATAGCATATTCGCTGTCCTTTTCCTTTCTTTTCTTCGGTTCCACAGCGGATTGCCTTTCGCTGCACCCGGCAGGCAATGCAGCGCGCGAGGGATCGAGGCCCGAAGGGCGAAGACCCGCGCAGCGGGGCTGACTTGCGACGAGCCCGGTCCCGTCGAAGACGGGACGCGCCCCCTTCCCCTCACTGCGGCAAATCGGCGCTAAGCTGCGTTTGATCTGCCCGCAACGGATCGTTAGAAGATGGGGTATGGGACGGATCTGATCCGATTGAACAAGGGGCGCCACGTCATGAAGGTGATCCGGGACCAATGGCCTGTCGGCCAAGGCTGCTTTGCTTCGGGGATAATCGATGCCGACGGCGACGCTCCCCTTCATTACGTGTACGACTGTGGCGCGCGGAACCTCACCCACCTGACGCCGATCGTCTCGCACTATACCGAGCGAACCGATAACCTGCATGCCCTGTTCGTTTCTCATCTGGACAGCGACCACGTCGACGGTCTGGACAGGTTGCTCGCAACCATGAGCACGGACACCGTCTACTTGCCCTATCTCGACGTTGTCTCCCGCACCCTGGCAGTGATGCAGGCGGACGCCGAGGACAGGCTGACCGGCACCTACCTGGAAGCCGAAATGCGCCCGGATCAATGGTTTGGCTCGCGCGGCGTGGGACGGGTGGTGTTCGTGCAGAATCAGGGGCGGCCTCCGGAAGACGGGTTTGTCCCGCGCGAACCCGATCGGCCAAGAGCCACAGAAAAGGACAGAGCGACCCGGCTTCAGGAATACGGAACGATCCCGTCCAAAGACTTCTCGTCTTCGGTGTCGCACACCCGCGGCGGACAAGTTTTCGAGATGCAGGTCGGCGGATATATCGAGGCTGTCACTGCAAATCAGACGAGCTGGCTTCTGGTGCCCTATGTGCCGCCCGTCGACCAGCAACGCGCCAAGGAGTTCCGCGCGCGGGTGAGGCAGGCGCTGAACTTAGGAGCAAATGCGCGTCTGACTGCCGACAGGATTGTCCAGCACCTCAGGACCAAGACCGGCCGCCGGGCCCTGCGCGAATGCTACTCGGCGATTATCGACGGGGGCGCTGCCCGAAACCATAATCACGTGTCGACGTCGCTCTATTCCGGACCGGCATGGCCAGGTCAGGCCAGAGGTCCGGTCTACAACTATTGGAACAATCCCGCTTTCTCAGCTTACATGGGCCTTGAGCCGAATTTCACCGGCTGGCTCGGCACTGGCGATGCAAAACTGAAAGATGACCGCACGCGCCGGCTTTGGCTGGACTTCTACAGGAACCTTGCGCCACAAGTCGGCACGCTGCTCCTGCCACACCATGGCTCGCACAGGAACTGGCACGCTGACCTCCTTAATCAACTGCCTGCCAGGTGTTTTATCGCGGCAGCCGACGACCAAGACGCCGGATACAGGCACCCCAGCCCAGGTGTCGTTCTGGATATTCAGTCAGCGCACAAAACCCTGATCCATGTAACAAAGGACCTTTGTACTCGCTTCAGCGAAACCATTCAGGTCGGCTCGTGAAGTCAAAATGGCGGCCGTCAGGCCGCCACCTTCCGAGCCGCGACGGCGACCTTGTACGTCAGGATGCCACGCTCGGCAGCTTTCTGGGCGATGTTGAGGACGATGCCGGAAGGCTCCGCATCTTTCTCGTCCAACGGATTGACCGGGGTCGGCATGTAGAACACCATGACCGGCTTCAGGTTCAGCAGGGTATCGTTGGCCACAAAGGGCGCCCGCCGGCCGTGGGATTTGGCGAAATCGGTCTTGTGCACGATGACGTTGTTGGTCTTGGCCCACATCATGGCGATTTTCTCGGCGCCGAGATTTCCGGTGCAGGCGAGCTGCATATCCGGGCACTGCGCCTTGGCGAAGTTCAGGGCAGCGAAAATTCGTTCGGCATCGGCCTGGGTCGATGCAGTCTGGACACCGCGGAAGACGACGTACTTCGCCGTGGGCTCGGCGCCCTTCTGACTTTGATGGCGCTTGCGACGCAGGGTTTCGCCGGCTTCCATGACGGCATAGGTCGTCAGGCGGTTGGTCGTTGATCCACGATAGGGCGTCCAGACATCGCCGGTCTGCACTTCGTAAGTCCGTTCGGCAGAGCGACGGAAGGTTTCGATGACGACAGCCACGGCTTCGAAGTAGCGGGAGCGCTCGGTCGCATCCTGAATTTGATTGTCCTTGACCTCGGACCCGTCGAATTCCCGATGGAGGCTGTTGAGCTCGTTGGTCGCGCGATCATACTCCCGCTCGATCCGCTGCTGGGCCGCATGGATGCCACCGATGATACAGTGGGCGATCATGCTGGCGTGTTCCTCGGTCGCATCCTTGCCGAAGGTGTCGAGGATCTCGGTCATGATAGCGTGGCCGAGGTGCTCGACCTCCCCTTCGGACGGAAACGGTCGTGGATCGTTGGCCAGCCCGGTGACGTGGTCGTAGCTGGTGATCGGCGTATCGAAGAAAGACATGTGCGTGAACCTGAAAATGAAGGAAACCCCATTGGGGTGAGGCCTTCGGACCTGGCCTCTGAACCGCGTTGTCCACCGGCCAATTCGCGCGCAACGGGGTCGCCGCAGGCGACACGGCTTGCCCCTTGCGCGTAGAAGAATTGGACCTGTGGCAACCGTTCAGACCTCAAGGCCAGGTCGACACGCCTCACCCGGACTCCGGTTGCCTTCCCTGAGCCACGCACTCGCCAATCCGGACGCCTCCAGGACGTTCCTACACGGCGCATCAACCAACCAACCGCCTTGCCCGACGGGGTATCACACACCAGCCGCCGCCACGCCGATGGCCGGAGGCGCGGCCAAGTTTACCAGGGACAAGTCACGCGTTGATACAACAGCAACCAATCGAACAGAGGGTCGATGCGATGAAAGAAATATTGCGAACGATCGAAGGAAATCGCTACCGAATGAAGTGATTGTTCACCGCTATGTTCAGGGCGACACACGCGGACAATATGTTTGACATCCGACGCCGAGGTCATCGACTTCGACTATGCTTCGCGGCAACGCTAGGAGCATTCGATGAACCCGTTCTGGCCCCATCTGGCATCGCGGCTACGCCATTACAGCGCAGCACTTGGCTGGCAAGCTTTGATGCTCTTCGTCGCGTTTGTCGGGTACTGCGTCGCTTCCGCGATCCTCGGCCGAATGGCGACGTTTGCATGGTTCGCCGGAGTCTATGTCGCAACCGGCCTCGCCATTCAGCTAGCTAAGGAAGTGTCACTGTGCCGCCGTGCGCTCTCGGGGCGGCAGTGATGGCTATACTCATGATCGGCCTTGCCTATATGGTCGTCATGGCCAACCTGGTCATCGCCGGCGCCCCCGATGTTACCTTGACCATCGCGACAGGGACCATGGCCTTTTTGATTGTCATCGTCGTCTGGACAAGCCTTGCGGGAATGGGACGATCCTGAGCCCCGCGCCAGCAACGAGGCGAACTAGAAAGCCTTAGTTGTAGATATGGAAAAATGCCCGCCATTGCTAGCGCGGGCATTCAAGTTCACCGCTCAGCGATGGCTTAGTCGTGGTTCATATGCGCGTCATGGTCACCGGTCTTTTTGCCGGTATCCTTTTCCTTGCAGCAGCAGCACTTTTCAATGGCTTCGCAGCAGGACTTTGCGGCGTCTTTGACGGCTTCGGGGGCGGCTGCATATGCGCCGCCGGCGGCAAACAGGGTAAAGGCCGATATTAGGATGATACGCTTCATTTTATAACTCCATCGATAGGTTGAATAGGGGGTTCAGATTTGTGGAGTGTTAGCGTGGCGGTGGCGCCTGCGGTTGATAGGTCAGGCTGGCAAAATGATCATGCTGTCGGACGTAACGCATTAGCAGAGTAAGGGTAGTATATTCGAAATGAAATTCCGCCTGGGCCAGGAGCGGGCATTGCTGACCGCACGTCTTGGCCGCCGCCGGCGCCTTTTCCGGACAGCAAGGCATGTCAGCGTGCGCGCTTACCATATCATGCGAAACGGGCATCGCCGTCGTCGGTGCGGCCATGCACAGCAGCAAAGCCAAAAGGCCTGCAATGATGGAAACAGCTGTATACACGCGCTCTCGCATCGTGCTGTTGTACGGTATCGAAGCGCGTCCCACAATCGCGTCTCGCAGATTGCCTGTGCTTATGTCGCTGTCCTAAGGTCCTGCCGGGCATCCCTGATAATCGACCAGGAAGAGTGCAGGAACAAACCCGCGACGATAAACGCCACGATCAGATCGGGTATCGGTGATTTCAGCCACCAGACCAGGGCGGCGGCGGCGACAACGGCAAGATTGCCAATAGCGTCGTTGCGAGAAAACAGCCAGACGGCGCGCATGTTCGCGTCCCCCTGTCGATGCGGCATCAGCACCACGGCCGCCAGAACATTGACGACGCAGGCAGCCAGACCAAACCCCGCCATGAGCAGGGTTTGCGGTTCGTGCACGACGAAGACGCGGTACAATGTCGAGGCGATAACGCCGACGCCGAGCAGACCGAGGAACACTCCTTGTAACAGTGCCGCCTTCGCCCGCGCGGCCAGGCCCCAGCCGACCGCGATCAGACCCAGGAATGAGATCAGGCCGTCACCTAGAAAATCGAGCGCGTCCGCCTGCAGAGCCTGCGATTGCGACACCAGGCTTGCCACGATTTCAACCGCGCCATAGCCGAGATTGAGCAAGACCACGATCCATAAAGCCCGCTTGTAGGCGGGCGTCACATGCGAGAGGTCGGGTATCTTGTCATCGTCAACTTCTGCAGAAGCACCCAGGCGGTCCAACCGATAGCCAAGGTCCGTGACGGCCGTTTCCAAACGCACCAGACAGCGAGGGTCAGCAACGTCAAGGGTCATGATCTGCGAGGCGATGGAGACCTTTACGTCATCAACTCCCTCGATCTTGCGGGCAGCGCCTTCGATTTTGGCGGCGCAGGACGAGCAGTCCATGCCGGTGACGCGGTAGCGGGCGGTCTGACTCATGCTCTTCTTTCATGCCGGTTGTTGAACCTGAACGACGCCAAGCTTATAGACCCTGTAGTAACTACAGGGTCAAGTGCATGAAACACCTCACGATAGGCCGTCTGGCCTCGGCCACGGGCGTCAATATCGAAACCATCCGCTATTATGAGCGCGCCGGACTGATCGACGCCCCGCCCCGGACGGAAGGCAATTACCGATCCTATAGCGATGAACAGGTCTCGCGGCTGCGCTTCATCCGAAGGACGCGCGAGCTGGGGTTCTCGCTTGAACAGATTCGCGCCCTTATCAGCATTTCCGGCCAGCAGGATCGCAGTTGCGGCACGGTTGACCGGATCGCCCGGAAGCATCTGGCCGACGTTGACCGCAAGATCGACGACCTGGTGGCACTACGGCGCGAACTGACGGACGCGGTGACGAGCTGCAAAGGCGGCAGCGTTGCCGAGTGCCGTATCCTCGAGGCCTTCACGCCCGCAGATGCCTAGTCGTGATCAGCGCCGCCGAAGCGGACGCGGATGCCGGCATTGACGGTGAAGCCATCGGTTGGCGCCCAGGCGTCAACCGTCCAGAGTCCTTCCGGTGAGCGCTGCTGCAACAGCATCGGATCGTAACGGCTCTGGCGGACATCGAGGATGTTCTCCAGGTTCAGGAAAACACGGAGATTGCCGAAGGCCTTCTCGCCCATCAGACCGAGCAGATAATAGGGTTTGCTCTTGCTGCGATAAGGATTGTCTTCAAGGTCCTGATGGCCGGTATAGTACAGCTCCGCGCCGATCCGGCCGACATCGTGCTTTTCCCACATGGCGACGATACCGGCCGTATGTTTCGGGGTGAGCGGCACGACGCGCCGGCCGGTGCCAGCGAGATCAGGCTCGGTCGCATCGACGTAGACGTAACTGCCCGTGACGGTAACGCCTTTCCAGCGATAGCGCAGAAGCGTTTCCGCGCCGCGCACGCGGGTCTGCCCCTCGACATTGACCAGCCGGACGCGTTCGGGCTCTCCTCCCGCAACCGCATCGACCGGCTCCAGGCGCACCGTGTCGGTCATATTCGACGCAAACAACGCCACATTGATCTCAAAGGGCCGCTTGGCAAAGCCGATCTCGAACGAGCCATTCTGCGCGGTCTCGGCCCTCAAATTGACGAGCGGGTCCAGACGCGAGAGGCCGGCCGCATCGGTTTCTTCGACGAACGGCGTGGTCGCGTAGAAGCCGCCGCCGACCGAGCCCCGGAAGGTCCAGGGACCAGGGCGGTAGAGGGCGGACAGGCGCGGACTGAGTTTCGTCCCGAATTCGCTGTGAACGTCAATCCGCGCACTGGCGGCGACCGTCAGGTTTTCGCGGAAATCATGCTCGACCTGGGTAAACAGCGCAGGAACCGTGTAGGTGTAATCAAAGCTCGGAAACGCTTCGGACTTGTAGTCATCCAGCTGAACGGCAAGTCCAGTCAGCCAGGTCGTCCCTTCGGCCTCCCTGGCGATCGACGCTTCGGCAAAGGCAGTGCGATGGGCATCATCTTCAATGACGGCGCCGAAACGGTGGCCATGTTCCTGCGACATGGCCGAAGCGCGGATATGCAGCGTGCCCCAGCCTTCCAGCGGTGTTTCGGCGACAAGGCCAGCATCAAGTCGCGTCGTGTCCTGCGACTGCTCGAATGGCAACCCGTCCGGCGCCGTGCGACCCGGTGCCGTGCCGCCATCGCGTTGCTCGGTCATTGCGCCAAGCGTGATGAACGCGGAGCTGCCATTGTCACCTTGCCAGAAGAAACGCGGGCGAACCGTTACCCGGTCATAGCCTGGAATATCCAGCCAGCCGTCCTTGTCGATGTCCTGTTCGCTCTGCCGGTGCAGGCCGCCGGTGATCGAATAGCGCCAGTGCTCGGACAGGGGCGCCGAGGTATAGGCCGTGATGTCCTGCCCGTCGCGGCTGGTGGCGTTGAACAACAGCTCTGTTTCCGGTTCTTCGCCGGGGCGGCGTGAAATCAGGTTGATCACGCCGCCAAGCGCCGACGGCCCATACAAAGCCGACGCTGCGCCCTTGATGACCTCGACCTGGCCCAGATCGGTGGGCGGCACTTGCAGCAGGCCCAGGGATGAGGCTTGCCCACCATAGAGCGGCAGGCCATCGGCCAGGACCTGGGTATAGCGGCCGTTCATCCCCTGAACACGCACGTTGGAGGCACCAAGAGCAGGTGATGTGACCTGCACGCGGATGCCCCCGATTTCGCTGACGAGCATTCCGACATTGCCCGGCTTCATCAGCGCTTTTTCCTCAATCTCTTCACGGGTGATGACCTCGACGCGCAGGGGTTCCGCCTGAATTCGGCGCCGGGATCGTGTCGATTGGATGATGATGTCTTCCTCTACTTCCTCCGCCACCTCGTCGTGGTTCTCTGCGGGGACTACCTGCGCAAGCGCCGGAAAAGCCATCAAATTTAACGAAACGGTAGACAGCAGACTGAAGGCAACCGACGGAAGCGGGTTACCCCGGCGATGATTGTGAGCGGTGCGAGACATGGTATTCCAGGGAGGTCGGCGTTAGAATCGGGCGGACCATGAACTCTGTAGTAGGTACAGGGTCAAGGCAAGGTCTGGCGATTTTTACGGTGGCCGGCAAACCGACTGCGAATCTGGCAGTCCTAACTGAAGACGCGGGAGTCATGTCAAAGGATACAAATGAGTTGTGGACTCTAAAAAAGTGGCTATTGCGAATGAAGTCTCTTCGTCAAATTTCGTGCCTCTAGCCGACCCAAAGAAACGATCAACAGGGCGGCGAAGGGTGGTTTGCAAGCGCGAAGTTGGAGGCTTTGTCCCCCCCCAGTGCGAGGTTTGATCGTCAAATTCGACGATTAACCCAACTTAACACAAAGGTTGGCATCGGGTACCGATGGAAAAGGCTTGTAAGGCCGACCTGGGAAACACGCTCAATTAAGGCTGTGACCGGCGGGGTGAATAATGCTGGGGTGACGGGCTCCTATGATACGGCCTGATCGGCCCTTCATTCTTCTCTGACGGACGCTGGATATAGGATCGAAAGCGCCCCCATGGTTTCCAAGGCATTGGGGAACAGGCTTTGCGCGCGCGGCTGGATGATCTCGCGATACGCCTGCCGGCAAAGTTCGAGAAAAGTCGGAATGCGGTGTGGACGCATTTTCTCGCCATAGAAGTCGACAAGATATTGGAAATCGACATTGGCGCCAGGCGCCGTAAATAGCCGGCTGTCCTGTTCCACATGCTCGATATAGAGTTCCGCCGGCGTTGCTTGCCCGGCAAAAACCCGCCGCGTGACCTGGCCGCTCGCGACTTCGAGCACCTTGATTTCGATAATGGAAAGCAGGTCATCGGCCGGCAAGGAAAGGCCCGGCCATAGGTCCATGGCGATCCGATAGAGCACATCTGCCGGTACCGAAGCGATTGTTGCGTCCAGGGTCACGATCGACAGGTTGGACAGGGCGACCTGCAGGATCAAGCCATCTTCAGCCGGTGTAAGCTCGTGAAAATGGAAGCCGTCGCCGACGGATCCAGCACAGGGCACAAGGAAACGATGATCGTCCGGAAGACCGCGTTCGCGGCGTCGCGCGCGCAGGCCGGGGGTATATTCCAGGTAAAGGCTCAAAGGTGGCTTTGCGCCTTGATCTGTGCGGGCGGGAAAAGTTCGGTCACCGGCCGCTTGAAATAGTCGGCAAGCGTATAGGCGATGTCCAGCCGCGGGCAGAACTTGGCGTCGATGGCGTTATAGATGGTCTGACGCGACAGGCCCGTATCCGACGCGATCGTCGCGACCGTGTCGTTGGACGCCTCGATGATTTTGGCAAGCGCGGACTTGGGCATGGCCGTTGGTTTCCCTGACGCTTTGGAGTCTAGCACATCAGAGTCCCTTGTAAAGTCAGGCTTTCACAAAGGAGTTCTGATTGATCCAGTCTTGCTTGCCGGACTCCAGCCACCGCCGGCGCTGTTCGTCGAAGATTGCGCGCGCGTCGTTCTTGTCGTCGCGGGTGCGGCTGAACGCGAACCCCGAGTTTAGGCCGGCAAATTCGCGGGCATCAGCGATCCGCATGATGAATTTCGGCGGAATCACGCCACGGCGCGGTTCGATGAATTCGACCTTGTGCGCGACTTCACCCTGATCGTTGTACACGACCAGGGTGAAGATCAGATTGTACTCGTGGGTCTGGGTGACATCGCGAAGGTACCAGTTCACGCCCTCGTAGTCGCGGGTGTATTTGATCCAATGCCGAAGTTTCGCGACGTCCATGCCTTGTTCTTACTACTGCTACAGGGGACGCTGGGGTCCCAGAATCGCGACGCCGCGAGGAATGGTCTGACGTACTTGTATTACAAACGCCAGATTATGAAAGCCCGGTGTTTCGCGTCTATGGCACGGAAAAAGCGGAATCAAGTTAAATTGTGATCACAAACACGATCCGGAGCTTTGCATGTTGCTGTTCAGGCTGCGGACGGGAGTGGCAGGCGCACCTGCCGGCTCTGCTGGATCAGGAAATCGACGGCCTTCGTTGCCTGACCACTGGCCTTGATCAGTTCCGCCGGGTGATCCTTCAGCAAGCGGACCCAGGACTGGAGATAGCCCGCGTGGTTAGGAAGCAGCTTCTCCTCCACTGGAAGCCCGATCAGGAGACCAAGTTGAAGTGCCCCCAGTTCGGCCACCAGTTCTTCGCGCGCCCGGCAGTCACGATAACGATAGTTCTCGAGCTTGCGGTCCAGTCGGTGCCCTGCCCCTGTCCAATGGATCAGTTCGTGACCGAGGACACTGTTATAGCTGTCGCGGTCAACGAACTGCTCGGCGGCAGGCATGACGATCGTATCCTGGTCGGGCAGGTAGAAGGCCATGTCGCCTTTGTGGATGAGCTTGAAGTCGATCCCTCGAAAGAAGCCGTTCAAGGCATCAGGATCCGCCGGGAGATCCTCGGGAACCTCGTAATGACCCTCGGGCAGTCCGTCGATCTGCTCGGCATTGAAGCAGACGTAGCTCTTCATGAACCGGAGGACCTTCGGGTCGTCGCCGCCCTCCCCTTCAATCTCCGTCGTCTTGTAGAGGATGGCGGGACAGCCCTTCTCGCCCTTGCGCACCATGCCACCCAGGTCTTTCGCCTGGTTGAAGGTTAAAAACCTCGGGTTCGACCATCCATGCATCGCCATCTGCATGGCCAGCATCCAAAGGTTCGTGCCCGAGAAGGGCTGGCCGTCGGCGCGTGTGGGAAGCTGCGGGCGCCTCCGATTTTTCCAGGGCCGCCGCCAGGGCAGGTCTCCCTTGTCCATCTGGTCGATCAAGTTGGTGAGAAGGGTGTCGAGGGCGGTCGTTTTCATTTGGAAATCTCCTGCTTTCACCTCTCAAGGAGGTTCGACCACGAGATCCCTTTCCCTTCTTTCAACCCACCCATCACTGGCACACATCGGTGACCGGGTATTTGCGGATGATGCGGTCCAGCACATCGTCGCCGGCGGGGACGAAAACGCGGGGCACGCCGTGCAACAACTCGATCACGCATCCAAGCGTGCGCAGCGCGGCGAACTCGGCGCGGTTTCCCGCGATTTCCAGCCGGCGCTCCCCCATGAATCGTGACGCCTTCAAAATAAGCCCGGGCGCCAGGGACAGGGTTGCGCGGTCATTCAGGACGAGTTCGCGGCAGCGCCCAGGATCAGTCGGGAGCTTGCAGGTTACATCATGGCCCAAGGTGCGTAGCAGTTTCAGGGCATCGGCTTCCGTGAGGGTTCGGCCAAGCCAGCGCTCGCCACTTGGCGACTTCAGCCGCTTCACCCGCGCGTAATCACCCGGAAGATGCTTCCAGACCGGCAGGAGGAGTCCAGTGACGAGAAAGGTCGTGTTCGTAACCCAAGGATCCAAACTCCCAAATTCCGCCGTCCAAGCGGCCTCCCAGGCGCCCTCCTCCACCTCGTGCCAGCTCGACTCCTCGTAGGTCAGCAAGCTGGCAGTATCTCTTGTCCCAGCCGGGCGGTAGAGGCGAACGGCGGGGACAAGGCAGTCCTTGTCGTCCGTTGTGGTGAGACCGGTTACGACGACACCTGCCCTTCCGGACTTGCCATTGACGACCCGACGGGCCGTCAGGGCGTTGGACTTTACGATGCTCCGGGCATAGTCCAGGTCGAAGAGCTCGCGGCGATGGCGGATCCTGAACTGGAGCATACGGGTTTCCGCTCCGGTTTCGTCGACCCGGATGGTCTGTTCGTCCGTGAGTTCCAGTTCGTCGGCCACAAGATCCTCAACGCCGTGATCGATCTTGCCGCTGGCCTCCGCCTTTTCGATAATAGTCCGCAGGCGCGTCTCGAAAGCCTCGAAAAGGTTGTTCTGGTCACAGATACACAGTGCCAGCAGGCGGTTGAGGAAGGTCGAAATGGGCGGAAGGTCTTCCCCGGACTTGAAGACACCCTCGGAATTGCGAAGCGACAATGCGGTTTTGTCCTCGAATTCCGGAAGCGTCATGCACGCGATCTGCCCGGCATCCATAGCCTGGAAGAACGAAACCAGCGCGCGTCGGGCGAAGCCGTTTTCCAGGCTGTCTTCCGCTCTGAACATGCCATTCGATGTCGAGCGGCGCTCACCCTTTGTGAGAGCGCCCAGACTGTCGAGCCTGCGCGCGATGGTGCTGAGGAATCGCTTCTCGCCCTTGATGTCGGTCGTCACGGGCCGGAACAGGGGTGGGTGAACCTGATTGGTGCGATGGGTGCGGCCGATGCCCTGAATGGCCACATCGGCGCGCCAGCCGGGCTCCGCCAGGTATTGGCAGCGGCGCCGGCGATTATTGAAGCGCCGGTCGGCATGATAACTGCGACCAGTGCCGCCCGCGGCTGTAAAGCACAGGATAAGCTTTTCTCCGTTGTTGAAGGCGTCGGTTTCGGTCTTGTTGGCCGTGGACCCGCGGCGCTCCAGGACCTGCTTGCCGTTCTTGAGGACAACACGGCGCGACCTGCCCGTGACTTCGGCGACTTTCTCGGGCCCGAAGTGATGGATGATGGCGTCAAGAGCGCCGGGCACGGCCGGAAGAAGCGCCAGGGAGAGCAGGGTTTCCTCGCGTAGCGCCAAGGCTTCCTGAGAGACGACGGCGTGGCCGTCCTCGTCGAGCAGTGGCTTGACGGTCTTGTTGCCATCGTCGTCCTCGGTCTCCTGCATTGCATGGATTGGAAAGGCGTTGGACAGGTACTCGGTGACGAAGTCGCGCGGGGTCAGATCGACATTGAGGTCGTTCCATTCGACGGGACTGACTTCGTTGAGCCGGCGTTCCATCGACGCCTCGTTCGTCGAGATCAATTGCACGACGCAGCAATTGCCGGCCTCGATTTGCTTCTCGATATCCCGAATTATGGTCGGCGCCTTCAGGCCGCAAAGCAACGCGTTGAAGAAGCGCTGGCTGGTCGTTGCAAAAGCGGACTTGGCAGCGGCCTTGTGCTGACCGGAGTTGGTGCCTTCGGCGCTGCAGATGTTCGTCGCCTCCAGCGCTTTATCCAGGTTTTTGTGAATCGTGTGAAAGGCGGCGGCCCTCGCGTCCCAGATCGCAATGTCCTGCACGGTCAGCTCGTGACGCAGGGGATCGATTTCGATTCCCTCAAAGCTGATCATGCGCGCGAGATAGAGCCCCTTCGCCTTCAGTTCCCGGGCCGCGAGCTCCATGAAGGCTATTCCGCCGTCGTTGGCGGCCGTCAGGAAGTCTTCGCGAGTGAGGAAGGGCGCCTGCACACTGCCCCAGAGCCCCAGGCGCGGCGCGTAGGACAGGTTGGCGGGCTCAGTGGCGCCCGTGGCTGAGACATACATGACGCGGGCCCCAGGCGCCCGGAATTGCAGCAGAAGCCCGGCCAGCCCCTGCTGTGACGCCTTCCTGACACCCCGGCTGCCCTTTCCGGAGGCGGCGTTTGCCATCTCATGCGACTCGTCGAAGATCATCGCGCCTTCGAAGTCTTCGCCCAGCCAGTCGATGACCTGGTCAAGACGTGACTTCTTGCCGTTTCTGGCAGCCTGGCGCAGCGTCGCATAGGTCGTGAACAGGATGCCGCGATCCATGCGTACGGTCGCCCCGAACTTGTAGCTGCTCAGCGCAACGACGTCGTTGATATCGCCGCCGATCGAGGTCCAGTCGCGACGCGCGTCTTCGATCAGGGTATCGTTCTTGGAGACCCAGACAGCTTTGGTTCGGCCACACGCCATGTTTTCCGCGATGACAGCTGCGACTGACGTCCCCTTGCCGACGCCCGTGCCGTCGCCAAGAAAGAAACCCTGGCGAAGTCGGAACCCTGCCTCGTCGTCCTCCTTGGTCTGGGAAAAGCCCTGCTTGTCGTCATCAAGCTTCCACTTTCCTGGAAGGATTTTGCTGTGGGCCTGGCCGGCATAGATGACGACTTCCAGTTGGGCCTCGGAGATATGGCTTGAGATCGCCGATGCCGGCAGTTGTGGCACATAGCTAACCTCGGGCGCCGGCGTGGTCGCCATAGCCGAGGATTCCACCAGCATGGCCGGGTGCGGCCGGTCACGATCCGGGACGAAACGCGACACCTGATAAGCGGAATACAAGCCGACATCGCGGGTCTGCCCCGACCAGGCTTTGGGCTGGTAGATCAGGTCAGCGACGGACGACAGCAAACGCAACCGGCCGGAGGATGCAACCGAGCGAGTGGGTGAGCTTTCGGCCGCTGCCGGCGCAACGGTTCGGAACGCGCGTGCACGGGCATTGCCGCGGGGCGGCACCTGGTTGAGGGCGATGAGCGCATGGTCGAGCGTTTCCGTAACCTCGACCTCCGGCAGATGCTGGGGTGACTTGACGCGGTCGACCACCAACAGACCGGTCTCCACGCCTGTGCCCTGCTTGTAGAAGGCATTGTCGGGCAGGAGAATCATCGCCTGGATCTGGTACTGAGCCGACAGCGTCAGCACATTGCGGCTCAGGAAATAGCTCGCCGGCACGATTGCGGCGACGCGGCCATTGTCCGCGACGCAGGCCAGGGCTGCGAGTATGTGGTCGTGAA
This sequence comes from Asticcacaulis solisilvae, assembly GCF_017875235.1. Classification (GTDB taxonomy): domain Bacteria; phylum Pseudomonadota; class Alphaproteobacteria; order Caulobacterales; family Caulobacteraceae; genus Asticcacaulis; species Asticcacaulis solisilvae_A. Next base: position 145,165 of record NZ_JAGGMI010000009.1, read on the forward strand.
GACCGGTGAAGGGCGGGTTCATCGCCACGACATCGAAGCTGCCCGAGGTACTAAGGCGATCCTTAAGGTGCAGGGCATTGATCTGCGAACGCTGGGCGTTCGGGAAGAGCCCGGCAAGGACGTTGAAACGGGTGTCCGCCAGCTCGTTCAGATGCAATCTCGCTCCCGCGGCTTCGGCGAGGACGGCAATCATGCCGTTCCCGGCGGATGGCTCGAGCACAAGGTCACCGGGGCGAATCTGGGCCGCCAGGACCGCCAGCGCCGCGATTTCAAGCGGCGTCGAGAACTGGTCCATCTCGATCTGCTCTTCGGAACGGCGGGACTGGGTCAGGCCGAGGTTCGTATAGGTGGCCAGGAGGCGTACGGTCTCGTGAGGGCAGTCTTCCAGCCGCGCGAGTTGCGCCCCCAGTCTTCGGGCATTGAGCACCTGGGCGACCTCAAGCGCCTCGTAGGCCTGTTTCCACGTCCAGGCGCCGTCGGCGTCGGTGCCATTAAAGGCAAAACTCATCACGTCCCTCATGTCGGAGGCGTCGAGCTTTCGGCCTCGGGTAAGTGATGGGAAGACGGAACGGCCGGCCCCCAGGATAGCGGTAGCGGGACAGATAGCTTGACGAGGTGCGAACAGGGAGAGTGTCATGGAAGGATCCTTTGGCTTCGCCCGGCTTGGGCGCTCACCCTCCCCGTCCCTTCCCTTCTTCTTTCTCCCCCGCGGACGGCCCAACGAAAGAAGCCCCCTTGCGGGGGTTCCGGCTATTCGGCGGCTTCCAGCTCTGCCTCCGCGTTCTCAACGTCGACTGGCGGCGCCTCGAAACTTTTGCTGTCGTCAGGCGCTCCCGGTTCGTCACCCTCCTCCGGCTCTACGACCGCCTCCAGGACGGTATAGTCGTCCTCGTGGAAGTTCAGCGCCGGCGGCACGAAATCGCGTTCCAGCGCCAGCTCGTAGACGGTCTGAGCCAGTTGCCCGCGCTTCTGGTTTTCGAATTCCTCCGGATCGAGCCCCATCTTCGTTATCAGCGCCAGAAGCGATTTCTTGGAAAAGCCGGTGTAATAGTCCGCATCCACCATGAGGTGGTGTTTGAAATCGTGGCCGATCGTGGCGGAGACCAGCACCGCTTCGGCCCGGGCGGCATGACGCACACAGTCCGTCTTCTGTTCCGACATGTCGACTTGCGCGGCGGTGATTAGGGCCAGGAGATCGAGCTTTTCGCTCGGTCCCAATGATGACACCCACTCGAAAGGGTGAAGCCCGCTGTCCTCATAAAGCGCCTTGTAGGCCTTCAGGCGGTCGATGACCGGTTGTTCGAGCGCCGGATTGGGTTCGCGAATGGCTTCGATCCTCACGCTTGCGCAGACCTTCACTACGTATTTTCCGGAATCGTGTGTGCGTCCCAGCACCACCTGTTGGAACTGCGCAGACAGCTGGACGTCAAGCGCGACCATCGGGGCTTCGGCCAGGCTTCGGGCGAGCGCCTTGCCGGCGATCGTCGTGGTTTTCAGATGATGCAAGTGGCCATAGAGCGAGACGTCGGCCCGCAGGTTCGTCTTCGGTAGTGGCGTGTCCGAGATCACCGGCGCGGGATAGTAGGCCTTACGCGGATTAGCCTGCTCGTGAGCTTCGATCAGTGCGTCGTACTCGGCTTCATCGACATAGAACTCGACCTTAACGTGGCCATGGGCTCCCGCCGACGCCTTGCACGTCTTGGGCGCCAAAGGCTTGGCGTCTTCGGTGAAGGCTTCCAGCGCCTTGAGCACGAAATCCTTGGCGAGTTCGATGAAGCGGGCATGCTCGGATGCCTCGGCAGCCAGTTTGAGGTCGCCGAGTATCGTTTCAGCTTCCGCCTTCAGTTGAGCGACCAGCGTCTTGTCGCCGGTACGAGGGTAGTTCCATCCCAGGGACTGGAACCCGTCCGGGGCACCGTACCCAGCCTGGAGACCGAACTCCACCTTCAACCCGGCCCCCTTGAGAGCCTTGATGACGGGCTTCATGGCCGCCTTCCACGCGGCGCCGAGGATCTCGGGGTCGAGCAACTTGTCCGGATGTTCCTCGAACAGATCCTGTTCTACCCGGCCGCCTTTCTGGAGATACGTCGACAGCGGAAACGCATTGAGGAGTGTGTCGGTCGCATAGACGCCCGGTTCAAGCAGTTCGCGGATATGGTAGTCATGGATCGGCCCTTCCGACTCCTCCACCATTTCCGCGAAGGCCTGAAGCTTCTCGGCATCCTTTATCCGTGCAATCTGGCGCAGGGTTGCCAGCCGGAACCGCTGCGCCTTGAAGGCTTGCAGGATGCGGATATCGAGCTGGCCGAGGACTGTCATGCGCTTGATGTCCTTGACATCCCGGCCGAGCGCCTTTGCCATGTCTTCGAACGTGAATCGCTCGGACAGCAGCCTGTTTATGGTGATAAGAACGTCCGCATGCTGGACTTCGACGCGCATATCGTTGGCGATAACCACGGCCTGTGCGATTTCATCGTCGGTTTCGCAAACGACCACGGAGACCAGGTGATTTGGATCGATCAAGCCGGCTTCCGCCAGGCTTGACCAGGCAAGGAACCGACGGCGGCCGTCCAGAATTTCAAAGCGTGTCCCGTGGTCCAGGGATTTGACGAACAGTGGCAGCAGTTGACCTGCGGCGTCCGGCGCCAAGCTTCTGGCCAGGTCTTCGATGCGACTGTCGGCACCGTCATCAGCACGCAGATTCAGGCTGGAGATCGACAGCTGGGACAGCGCAACGGCGATGGCCGGCTTGTTGGCGATAATGGTCATGGTCTTGGTTTCCAGGATCGCTGAGGCCCATCCCCAGGTCCGATCCAAACAACCACTCCCTTTCTCCTTCTTTACCAGACCGGCGGTCGCACGCTGTGGCGTTTAAGCCGGAGATACCTGTCGAGAGCGCCGTGAACCTTCAGCCGGTTGAGGTTATGCTGGAGCAATGTGTCGTATGACGCATAGACAGGAAGCCCCTTGTGCTCCTGGAGTTTGATGTCTTCCAATGGGTCAATGAAACCGGCTTCCAACCAATGGTCGAGCCCCGCCCTCGCCGCTTCGACCCATTCAAGCGAGGCCGGATCCCGGCTGGCACACATCAGGTAAATGCGGGGTTCTGGCTCAGCCGACGGGGGCTTATACAGGAGGAGGCTCATGTGAACGTCATCCGGCAGGCTGCCATAGAGGCACACCTGAGCTGCCAGGTGCAAATAGGCGATGTCGATATATACCCCGTGAGGAACGACCCCAGCCTTTTGCAGCGAACGCAGCGTGCCTTGCGAACGCACTGGCACGGCCGGCATCATCGCCTCACCGGCTCCGTGCAGCGGCTCCTCCTGCATCGCGATCGGTAAAATCGTCACCCTTGTCCTCCAAACAACACGTTGAAATCCTTGCAACCGCCAGGCGGGAATTCCAGCTGGCAGTCATAGCCTTCGCCTCGCAGGGCGTCGTACAGACGCGCCGAGAACTTGCGCCCGGCCGGATCAGGCTCTGCCGCGATGACAATGCGCCGCACACCTGCTGGCGGCCGCCACGACGGGAACGACTTAACGCCTAAGAGCGCGTGGCATGGCAGGGAGAAGTGTTCGCTGGCCGACAGCGCGGATGGTACGCCCTCGGCAACGACGAGTTCATCCTCGACCGGATCTATGGGGACCGATGATCCCGGCGGTTTTGACCCGATCAGTTTTCGGGGCACGCGCAGGGTCATCGCCTTGCGGGCGCTTGCGTCGAGATAGGTGATCTCGGTCCCGACATGCGCACCGGATGGTGCGACAACCTTGGCCAAGAAGGCGGCGTGTCGGAATCGGAACGTTTGATCATAAGCCTTCAACGGCACGGCGTCGCCGTGCCGGAAAGCATCCGAGCAGAGAGATCTGGTGATCTTACGATGCTTCCTGAGCCAGGTAAGGCTGAGTGTGCCATCGAGCCCCCTCCCCTCCTCCCAGATCATTCGAGCCGCTCGGCTCTTTTCGGTGTCGGATGGCACTCGGATCGACCGCGAGGACCATGGGCGGTCGTCAATCAAAGTGTGATCGTCTGCCACCAGGTTCTCGGCTTTCAGCCAATCCATGATTTCTCGCCAGTCATGGTCGCTAAACGGATGGATTCGCACCTTCCCGCCCGCCCCGAGCATCAGGGAAATCGACCTGTCATTTGCGCTATGGCCTGGACCCGGAATCAGCGCACGGTTGCCACCGTTGAAGACGTCGCCGCCGAGCTTTTGCACGATGCTGTACATCACTTCCTCCTGCAATTTCGCCGCGGCGTCCCTTACCTGACCTTTGCGCGAGGAACCCGATCGCCACAGTTGGCAATACGAGTTACAACATCTTGCCATTATAATGCGAATGTCATCCGCATGACAACGTACTTTATAATGCTCATTACCTTTTCATTACCTTGTGATTGCGCCTTCGCATGATAATGGGAATGAGAAAGTGGAAGCCCTATTGCATGATCCCGTGCAATCACATTAGATGGTCCTATCCAGGCTAATGACGTTATAAAGACTTTATAAAGGAGTTGCTCATTATAACGCGGCGTATCTTTCGCCTTAGCTTTATAACGGTACGGCGGAAGACAATGTCATTCTATGGCGCTTGCACATGCGCATTATAGGGCACAAACACTTTGGCAAGTGATAGCTAAAGCACGCTGCATTCGCTTTATAATGCACCCTATGTTGCAGCTTGGCGCCGTTCATTGAGAAGGAGCCGGATATGGCAGCGTTCATCATCGCTTGCGCGTCGTCGAAGGGCGGATGCGGCAAGACCACCCTCGCAGTTGCCATCGCCGGCGTCTACGCGAGCAATGGCAGTTCGGTGCTATTGGTCGATGCCGATAGCCGGAAGCGCCTGCAGGAAGAGTGGTATAATCCCGAGACTCTAAGCCCGAAGATTAAGGTGATATCTTCACGGGTCGAGGACGTTGAAACAGATGTCTCCAAGAACCGCGATGTCTTCGACGTCATTATCATCGACGTGGAAGGCTCCGCGAACTGGGCGCTGGCCCAAGCGCTTCAGGTGGCTCACTTCAGCCTGGTGCCATCGAACGTCAGTTTTCAGGACCTGAAGGACGCTCAGAAGGTTTATAACTACGTCGAGAGCATAAACAAGGAAAGCAAGCGCTACCGCCACTGCTGGATCGTCTGGAACCGGGTTCCGACGGCCATCCGTTCGAAGGAAATGAAGGCGACCATGGACGAGGCGGTCACGAGTGGACTGCCGATCCTGACAACCATCCATGAGCGTGATGCTTACAAGGCCATGTTCAGTTACCAGACCACGCTGGACAAGCTCCGCGAAGACGAGGCCGTCCCGTCGGCAGGCAAGGCCGAGCAGGAGATCGCCATCCTGATCTCCGCCATGCATGAAAAACTTGAAGCGCAAGCGGCATAAGGAGGGGTAGATGACACTGCAACGCGCAAGCCTGCGTCCGCCACGTATTTCCGATGACGCTCCGGCGGAAGACGGAAAAAGACTGAACGAACTCGCCAAATCGAGCGGGTTCGGCATTTCGGGCGGACCGTCCGGTCAGGAGGCCGATCGGGTAGGGGAGGGGGCTCGGTCTGTGCTCCTGCCTGCACAGCCCAGGATGAGCCTGCGCGACCGCCGGCCGCCGAAGGAGACACGCAGTTTCAACTTCAATTGCAAGATGAAGCCGCGGATCAAGGACAAGATCGACGAGATCTGCATCGCGCGCGGCGTGTCCCAGGCGGACGTCATCGAAATGCTGATAGAGCACTACGATCTCAAGGCATAACCTCGGCCCGCCGTCCGGCGGGCTTTTTGTTGATTTGACTGGATATTTCCACAGGTGCCTTCCCGGCAGGCCTCTGTGTTATATATGTGTTATATATAGTGTTACGGTATCAGATTTCCACTGCAAGCCACTGATTATACGGGGAATAGCCATACACCTCGGTGGGCGTTTTGACGAAGCGGGATGGGTGATTTGACGAAGTTGGGTGGGTGATTTGACGCTGGACCGATCTTGCAGCGCATGACTGTAAGACTGGCCAGTTCCGGTGGGTGTTTTGACGAATCCATGCGCCAGGAAAGGCCCCTCGGCTGGCGACGCGTCAGGGAAATGGCCGGGAAGCCCAATTGGTGGGTGATTTGACGAAGACGCTCGACGCACCTGCCGCTTCAAGCGCCTCAGCTAAAGGCCTGAAAAGGCGAGAAAATGAGGAACTCCAACACTTAAGACTCTCCTTTAACCATGATCTCGACGGTACGTCGGCCCGTGCGGTGGGTGATTTGACGAAAAAAGTCTTGCTTTGGTGGGTGATTTGACGAATGCTATTAACCGATTCCTCGCGTTCGATTCTGCTCGAGGAAACTCAAGTCTCTGTCGTCGCCGGCATTTGCGTCCGCACGGTGGGTGATTTGACGAAACGCAATTAACTTTGTGGCGACAGGGTGGGCGTTTTGACGAATGCGCGCGACAGGTGGGTGATTTGACGAACCGCTGGTGGGCGATTTGACGAATGAATTTGTGGACCGATGGATAGCGGAATGGCGCCAAGGAAAAAAAAGATATCCACAGGCGATGACAACGTCGATCTGTTCCGAATTCCATCTACCCAGGCAGCGAACCTGGAGCCGGCGCCCGCCGAAGTGCTGCCGGAAGGCGTTGGAGAAGGGGGGCATCTGGATTCCGACGCGCCGGCCGTAAAACGGCAGCCATTGCTTCCGAACCGGCGAGAAGAAGACCTGATGTTCTTCATGATTGAGCCGTTGGAAGTCATCCTCAAGGATGACATGGCCACGATGGAGAACCCTGTCTACTCGTTGAGCAAGTCGATCGACAAGGACGTCATTCGCTACGAGCATAACGGGAACTGGATCGAAATCGCGCCGTCGTCGAAAGGCCGCGCCACCATCTACGACAAGGATCTGATCCTTTACTGCACCAGCCACATCGTGCGCGCGGTGAACGAAGGCCGGCCAGTGTCGCAAACCGTGCGTCTTACGGCCCATGATTTTCTGATCTTTGCCAATCGGAGCAGGGGAGGGGTCGCGTATATGACGCTGCGCGACACGCTTACCCGGCTGAGCGGAACGCGCATCACGACGAACATCAAGACCGGAGATCAGGAGGAGTGGAAGACATTCGGCTTGATCGAACACGGCCAAATTGTCAGCGAAACGCGCGACGGCCGGATGCAGGAGCTGGAGATCAAGCTTTCGGACTGGCTGTTCAAGGGGATCACGTCTTCCGAGGTGCTGACGCTCCACCCGGACTACTTCCGGCTGCGACGGCCCCTGGAGCGCCGTTTGTACGAACTCGCCCGCAAGCATTGCGGCAGGCAACCCCAGTGGGTCATAACACTCGCGAACTGCATGAAAAAGGCAGGCTCGAAGGGGCAGCTCAAAGAATTCCGCCGCATGGTCAAGGAAATCATCGAAGATAACGAAAAGTCCGACCACTTCCCGGATTATTCGATCGCAATCGAAGGCGACAGCCTGGTGTTCAAGCGCAAGCCGCGGTCCGAACTGACGCCACGCAAGGAACACGCAATCAGCGGCCGGCCGCAACTTCACCCCGACACCTACGCCAAGGCGCGCAAGGCTGCGCCCGGCTTGGACGTGTACGCTCTCGAAATCGAATGGATCGACTTCTGGCGGAGCTCGGGCAAGCCCGAATTCAAATCGGCCGACGCAGCCTTTATCGGTTTCTGCAAGAGCAAGGCTAAAGGTGGCAGGTAGTCGCGGTGCCGACAGTGTATGGCACTGTTTCACGTGCTTAATTTCCGCACACGGATCGACTGGGCAATGAGCTCCTATGACCCTTTTTGGAGCCAATGCGTCTGGGGTGTACGGGGAAGTTGACTGAGGCAACTACATCATTTAATCATGATGTATGGATAAGACCTTTGCACTCAGTGCTTTTGACGCCCTCAGCCAGGAAACCCGCCTCGATGCCCTACGCCTGCTGATTCAGGCCGGACCTGAGGGCCTGCCCGCCGGAGAGATCGGCGAACGGCTGGGGATCAAACAGAACACCATGTCGGTCAATCTCAAGATCCTGACCCAGGCCGGGCTGATCACCAGCACGCGCGAAGGCCGGATCATCCGCTACGCCGCCAGTTATGATGCGATCCAGGGCATCCTCCTCTTTCTGATGAAGGACTGCTGCGGCGGCCGCAAGGACCTGTGCCAGCCCGTGCTCGACCAGATGCGGTGCTGCTGATGTATAGCCTGGATCGTCGTTTGTTTGCCGAATTTGCCGGCACGCTCCTGCTGCTGGCGACCGTCGTCGGCTCTGGTATCATGGCCGAAAGCCTGGCTGGCGGGAATGTCGCTGTGGCGCTGCTGGGGAATACGCTGGCGACCGGCGCCATGCTGGTCGTGCTGATCACCATGCTGGCGCCCATATCGGGCGCGCATTTCAATCCGGCCGTGACGCTGCTGATCGCGGCCCGGCGACAGCTGCCCGTGAGTGAGGCGGCTGCCTATATGGCTGTCCAGGTCGCGGGCGCGGTCGCCGGGGTGTGGCTGGCCCACGCCATGTTCGGCGAAGCCATCCTGCAAACCTCGCTCAAGGTGCGCAGCGGCCCGGCGCAGTGGCTGTCGGAAGGCGTGGCGACTTGCGGGCTGATCCTGACCATCTTCGCCACCCATCGCGCCAAGGCTGATCTCGTGCCGGTGGCGGTCGGGCTCTATATCACGGCGGCCTACTGGTTCACGGCGTCGACGTCGTTCGCCAATCCGGCCGTGACGCTGGCGCGGTCGCTGTCCGACACCTTTGCCGGTATCCGGCCTGTAGATGCGCCGGCCTTTATCGCCGCACAGATCGCCGGGGCGTTGGTTGCTCTTATTGTCTGTGCGTGGTTCCTGAAACCCTCGGAGGCAACCGCATGACGCCCGTCATCTATCACAATCCGGACTGCGGCACGTCGCGCAACGTCCTGGCCGTCATCGAAGCCGCCGGATACCAGCCGGTCGTGGTCGAATATCTGAGCGTCGGCTGGACGCGCGAGCTGCTGCTGACCCTGCTGACGGCGGCCGGACTGAGCCCGCGTCAGGCTTTGCGCGAGACGAAATCGCCCGCGAAGGACCTGGGGCTTCTGGAAGAGGGCGTCAGCGACGAAGCGATCTTTGCCGCCATGCTGGCCACGCCTGTCCTGGTCAACCGGCCGTTTGTCGTGACGAACAGGGGCGTGAAGCTCTGCCGCCCCAGCGAAGCCGTGTTGGACCTGCTCGATACCTGGCCGAAGGGGCCGTTCCTCAAGGAAGATGGCGGCGTCATGATCGATGCGGAGGGCAACCGTGGCTGACGATCTGCCCAATATCGAAGCAGGGCGTTTCCACGCCATTGACCCCGAGGCCCTGTTTCCGCACGTCCGTTCGACCCACGCCCCGAAAATCCTGCTGCTCTACGGCTCGGTGCGCAAGCGCTCGTTCAGTCGCCTGGTGACGCAGGAGGCGGCGCGCCTGCTGGAAGCCTTTGGCGCCGAGACGCGCATCTTCGATCCGTCCGGCCTGCCCCTGCCCGATGACGCGGAGCCATCGCACCCCAAGGTGCAGGAACTGCGCGATCTGGTGCAGTGGTGCGAAGGCATGGTGTGGTGTTCGCCAGAACGCCACGGCGCCATGACCGGCATCATGAAGGCGCAGATCGACTGGATTCCTCTGGCCTTGGGCGCGATCCGGCCCACCCAGGGCAAGACCCTGGCCGTCATGCAGGTGTCTGGCGGCTCGCAGTCGTTCAACGCGGTCAATCAGTTGCGGATACTGGGGCGGTGGATGCGGCTGATCACCATCCCCAACCAGTCTTCGGTCGCCAAGGCCTATGACGAGTTCGACGAAAACGACCGCATGAAGCCGTCCAGCTATTATGACCGCATCACCGACGTTATGGAGGAGCTGGTCAAGTTCACCCTCATGACCCGCGACAGCGCGGACTATCTGGTCGATCGCTATTCGGAGCGCAAGGAGGTGGCTCCGAGGCCGGTCGCCTGCCTGACGCCGGCGACGTGCAAATGCTGATATCTGTCGATCCTCTCGATGCCGGGTTGCGCGCCGCCCTTGCCGACGAAGGCCTGCCGGTCAGCGACCTTGGCGCGGATCATCAGCGGATGTGGTGCGACGTCGTGGACGGCAAGGCGGTGGGCTATGGCGGCATAGAGCGTCATGGTGATGCTGCGTTGCTGCGGTCCCTTGTCATCCTGCCGGACCACAAGGGCAGGGGGCACGGAGCGGCTTTGGTCGCGCAGATCGTCGCCGAGGCCGGTGTGGCAGAGCTGTGGCTGCTGACCAATACGGCGGCTGCCTTCTTTGCGCGTCTGGGCTGGACGGTGCGCGACCGCGCCGACGCGCCGCCCGCCATAGCTGCTTCGGCCGAATTTGCCAGCCTGTGCCCGGCGAGTGCTGTCTGTATGTCGTATCGGGTTTGATCGATTGCGAACAGTGACGGCGCGCGATATCATTGCTGCATGCACGCGCGTCTGATCAAAGCCGTTTCGATGATCGCGGGTCTTTTGGCCCTGCTGCTGTGCATGGCCGCGCCTGCCATGGCCGGGTCTGCTGCGCATCACGGGACGCAGGTTTCTGCGGCTATGGCGGACATGCCGTGCTGCCCGCAAAAGGCGCCTGCAACGGCCAAGGCGTGTGGCCAGCAATGTCCGATGATCGCCCAGGCTGATTTCCGCTTTGAACATGCCGTGCGCGCCATTCCGCTCCGCTTCGACCTGCACCAGGACGACTTTGCCAGCCTGTCCTATTCCCCGCAGGCGCCTCCGCCACGCTGACGCTCCACAAGATCGAACACATTCAATCATCTTATGGAGTTATACCAATGAAACATATCATCATCGTCTCGGCCCTTGCCCTGTTCGCCGCCGGAGGCGCCTATGCCGCCGCGCCCGAAACGGTCAAGGACGCCGTCAAGTCCTGTTGCGAAGCCATGGAAAAGTGCTGCTGCTGCGACAAGGACAAGGCCGCCGACAAAAAGGACGGTCATGAAGGCCATGCCGGTCATAACTAAGCCGGCTTGAAATGAGGGTGCCCGCGTCCGTCAGGAGGCGGGCATTTTCTTGTCTTGGACTTGCAACTGCACCTACAAGCGGCGTAGCAGACTGTCTATCTGCGCAGTTTCAGCCTCTTCAACACGAACACCGCGACCAGGCCGCGCAGCACACTTTCCAGCGTCACCGGCAGACCGAAGCCGAACGAAGCGAACTGGCGGTCGAGGCTGCTAGGTTCACCATAGATCCCTGATCTCTTCATCGCCGCCGGCATCTCAAATCACTGCAGTAAAGCGTCGGATTCCACAGATGTTTTCCACCGGTGGAACGAGCCTCTGGTGTCGACGACAGTGCCCTGCAGGTTGGCTCGCAGGAAGGACCTGGCCCATCCGGCACGATTTCTAACTTCTGGGTCGAATGCGGCCTGGATGAGGATGTAGGACGCCCCGACCTCCCCGTAGCGAACTTTTAGTTCGGACACCGCAGACCTATGCAACTTGATCAGTCCGGCTGCGGAATTGCCGTATAGCCTCAGCCGTCTTTTCGGCGGCAGGCCCTGGTCTTCATAGGTGATCAAGGATCTAGCTCTGAACGCGGCCTCGACTACGGGAACGATCTTCTCGGCCTCTGGTCCAAGGACTGTAACGCCCTCACTATTGGAATTTACGCCCGCTTCCGGGTCCGGCACACAGGCTGACCCCGACTCCACTTCCTGCCAAGCCTCTACATCTTTATGAATCTTATTCAGTTTGTACGTAATAGGGGTGTCCGATTGATCGCCCTGGGGTGACTCCTGTTTACCCATTTCGATGTCGAGGACGACAAGCGCCTTCAGTTCATCGACCGATTGCTTGAGGAATAGCAGCCGTTCCAGGCCTTTTTCGGTGTTCGTGGAACGGCGCATGACGTCGCACACCTTGATCAGGTCGTCGATAAGCGGATGGTGGGTGAACAACGATAGACGCTTCATGCCTTCCAGCTCGATCCGCGTAGATGTGAATTGGCTCTGCATGAACCGCACCGTCTCTATGCGGCCCTGGCGATCGGCAGCGGCCGCGTTGAGTTCGGCCAGTCTCGCAAAAGTGGGAAGCAGACAAATGCCGTGTCCTCGCGACCTATTCCGGCTCGGACTGTCGTTGCACCAGACGAACAGCTTTTCGCGCAGCTCGGCAAGGGCTTTCTGGACAGTCCGCCGGCTCATGTCGAGCATGTCCTGGAGGGTCGTGTTTTTCGCGAACACGGTGAACTGGGTCATGTCGTTGACCAGGTCGAATTGCCCATCAACCTCGACGATGGCCTTCGCCTGAAGCTGCAGGAAGGCCTGCATTAGGAACTTGGCACGCAGGCTCAGTTCATTGCAGCCGTTGATATATCTGCGCACCAATTTGAGCGCCTGGTTATAGGTCATCCCCTCGGGTAGACCTTTGAAGCCCTTTGCAAGAAGCTCGCCCTTCAGACTATTAGGCGTGACTGATCGATGCCCGGTTTTGCCGTTCATGGTGTCCTCGTTGAATGGAGGATTCAGGCAAAGCTCCGCCGTCGCTCATTTTGAGCGCTTTTCAATTGACAGGACGGTGAGGGGGGAGCTATTTTAGGGTGTGATATTTAAACTTTAGGCTAGTTCCCCCGCCACGGCTCTGCTGTGGCGGTTTCTCTTTGTCGGCACCTCCGGTTGACGGATAGAAGTCAAAAACTTTTGACAATAAGCTTGGCCCAACAACCCTCCGAATTTGCTTCTGTTTTGAGGGGAGTTGAGATGTACGATACTATTCTCTGATTCTGCGGAATCCCAAAAAATGCTGGGCTGCATCCGGTCAGAGCGCCGGATTATGTGGCGATTCCGGCCTCAGTCAATCAGCGCTTGATTTGGTTTGACGGGACTTGGGCATCGCTTTTTATTCTGGCAGGGGATCATAGGGGCGAAAAGGAGCTAGCCAGCCCGCGCTCGATCTCGAATACCAGAAGCGGCCGGCCGGATTTCGAATAGAAGAGTGACCGATTGCTGCTCGCGGCTCTGGGCGTTACGCGGGCGCCAATGGCATCAGCCTGGGCACGTAAAAAGGTCTCGCCCTCGCGGGCGCCAAAAAAGTGGAAGGCGTAGAGCTCCCCCGATGTCGGCTCTCGACCGAGGATGGCCCTCAGCAAGGCGCTATTATCGTGGGTATGCAGCGCCGCCATGGTGGCATTCAGCTGCGGGTCATAGCGTAGGGCCAACAAGCGCCAGCGCGAATGCTTACTCGAGACCCGGCAGCGCCCATCCCAGCCGCGTTTGATCAGCAGGGATTCTGCAACGCCGTGCCTTCGGCCATACTGTCTTAGCACGCACAACCACGTATTCTCGGTGAATTGGAAAAGTCCCGTCGCCGACGAGGTCGGGGCCTTGGCGAGGTGGTCAAACCGACTTTCCCGGCCGGCAAGTGCGACGAAATAAGCAGGATCGACGGCAAACGAGACAGCTGTGCGGTATACGAGATCCTGGTTTTCCCTCTGCCGATCCCTGAATGCCACAGAGCGCCTGGAAACAACAGTTCGGCGGACAGAAGGCGGGGCTGCCGTCGCCGGCGTCGAAGCGGTGTCCGTGTAGACCGTCAGGTATGTCAGGCGCCCCTCGGCAATCGTTACGCGGACCGAAGGCTCGATACTCATTTCATTCAAGAACGCTGCGTAGGCGTCCGGCTGATAGACGATAGGGTCGCGCGGCGGGCAATGGGAACCGCACCCTTCGGATCCGCTTGGCTGAGCCATAGCAACCGTTGAAAGCATAAGCAGCTCAGGCAGTTTGCTGAACGGCATGCGCCACCTGGTTGTGTGTCATGAAACGCCGCTGGACGAGAAGTGAAACCTGATACGCCAAATCCTCCTTCGACGAATAGGACTCGGCAATTTCAAAAATGTCCCTGTTGGAGACGGAGAGGTACTGCGTCAGGGCGAATAGGTGTTCCACCTTGCCTGCATCGCCACTGAGGAGCTTCTTCAGGGTCGGCGGCGACATACACAGTTCTGTACAGATCGTACCGCTCCGCATTGCGTTCGGATCCGCAACTGAACGCATTCGGATGAAACTTTTCAACACCTTAGACAAACGGACTTGCAATTCCTGGGCGTCTAAAGCGCCCTCGACAGCATATGTCATCATGATCATCCCCGTATGATCATGCAGATTTGGCACACCTTTAATACCAAATCAAGCGCCGCTTGATTTGGTATTGCAAACTGGAAGCCGCAAGGCGGCGCATGAACCGGCCTGTGCAAATAAAATAAAGTAGCGGAGCGGCCCTCAGAGTCTTTCAGGAGTACGTGCGAGACGGCGAACGCCATGTTTAAGTAGATTCAAATCAAGCGCGTCCTTGGAAAGGACGCCATGTAATTGCTACCGCATCTTAAGCTTTGCGATTCTCGCCAATGTACTCGACAACCTGATCGTGCGGCATGACGTACTTGTTGCCGTTATGGACAATCAGATAAAGGCAGTAGAGATAGATTGCGGCAACCCCAACTGTGCGCTTGCTCCAGCGTTCGCGAACCGTCGTGTCACGGCTGGAGTCCTTCAAACGATCCACCGTCTCTTCGAGCTTCGCATTGAGCTCCGGGCTTAGGTTGATCCCCAGCTTCTTTTGCTGATCGTAGGTATATTTGTCGTGGACGCGATGCCACACTTCGTCACCGGAAAAGCTGGATATGTACTGCAGCGCTTCAGGCAGGATGCTCTTGGTAGAGGCAGAGGTGCGGTACCGGCCGATATACTCCGCAAGTCCTTCATCTACGACGTTTCGAAACTCCTCATCCCCAATAAGGTTCAGGACGACGCGCTGACCGTTCGCGAGCGGCCCAACTGCGTCCCGGCGCGACCACCTCTTCCGCTTCACGGGGGCAGTTGCGCTTACGCTTTCCGGCGTGTCGGTATCGTCCTTGGTAGCGGTCATAGAATCGTGCGGCAGTTGGGTCCTGGCCGCTACTGCTACCGCCCTTGCAGCCTTCCGGCAAGTCAAGCGGCGATTTATCCGGCTTTTTGGCTGGGATTCAGACCCTACTAGCGAAAAATGACCGGAATGATCGATTCGATGAAAGAAATACTCGATCAGCCGAAAGAAAAATAATATTGTTTCACAAAATTCAATAAGCGCTCTGATTGTAGAAACGAAAAATAGACATAGTGAAGCGTCTTTTTTAATCGATGCAAAAAATATTCGAAACGATCGAGCATTCCTATCATTTGATACACTTTATACTACTTTGCATTTTTGACATTAGTAAACAGGTAGTGAATTTCTTGGCGGCCTTACAGGCAAACAATTGATTTTGTCTCAATTCGCCAAGGAACTCCGATGAAGAAGAACCTGATGATCAAAAGCGACCTGACAGCCGTCCTTGGCCTGGTTGCCATGGCCGGCATCGCCGTTGTCGCCGCCCAAGCTGGTACTGACACCACTTTCAACGCCACGACCACGGTCCTGACCAACTGGTCGACCGGCTCACTGGGCAAGATGTCGGCGGTTGCCGGCATCGCCGCGGCCCTTGTCGGTCTGATCATGAAGTTCGACTGGCGTCTGATTGCCGGCGCCGCCGGCATTGGCCTGACGGCCTCGACCGGCCCGGGCATCGTGTCCGCCCTGACGTCCGCGATCTTCTAGTCGTTCCGCGACGCCATCACATTCCAACGCCGGCCGGGGAGGGCGCACTTCTCCGGCCATCCTATCCGGCCTCCATCTGCCTAAGCGCACGCCGGGCCTGGACACTCGCTATCTGACCATCGCGGCGATCGGGGCCCTGATGTCTCAGACCTTGCTAGGGACAAATCAATGGACACGCGGATTCCGCAATATCTGGACGAGCCTGAACGCTATTTCATTTTCACGCCCGACGAGTTGATTGTCGTCGTCGTTCCGCTCGGCCTCCTCACTGTAGTCGCCAATTTTGTAGTTGGCCTTGTTGTTGGCTTCGCCTGTTTCTGGGCGTTGCGCCGGCTCAAGAAAGGGGGCTCACTGACCAAGCTCCTGTGGCTGATGTTCTGGCTCCTTCCTTACGAGGTGGTAGGCCTGAAAAAGACGCCGCCCGCTCAGCACCGGCTGATGGTGGGCTGAGATGGACTTCAGCAAGACACAGCAGGAGCGCAAGCTCTTCGCGTCCCGGCTTTCCGTGATGACGGTCGTCGCAGCGGTCAGTATCGGAACAAATGCGTGCCTGGCCATGGTTCTGGTCGGCCAGTCGCGCACCCTGATCGTACCGACAATCCCGGCGGAGGTGTCGATCGACGCTTATGGCGCGGCCGATCCTTTGTACCTCGAGCGATTCGCTCGCGACGCATCCTTCCTTTTCCTCAATCGCTCGCCGGAGACGCTCCTCTATTTCCAGCGCGAAGCCCAGAAGATCATGGAGCCAACGGCCTACCAGGAGATGCTCAAGATCCTGGTCAAGGATCGTCAGGAAGCGATGCGCGAAAACCGGTCCCAGGCCTGGTTCCCGAACGACTTCTATGTCGATCCGAAGACCCTCTACGTTGAGATCCGCGGGGTCGTTCGCATCGAGCAGGGCGGTCAGTATGTCGATGCCCAGAACAAGATCTACGCACTGACCTTTTCGAAGAACGGGCAGCTGGTCCGCCTGCGAAGCATCACTGAAATCGCGGCCGATGAGTCCCGCGGTGAAAAGGTCAAACCCATTCAACTCAATTCGGAAGGTTAGGGTCATGCGTAAACCCCTATTTCTCGGGTGCCTTTGCTTACTGGCGCTCTCCCACGCTGCCTTCGCTGAACCGGTCAATGTCAGGTCCGACCAGGCGACGCTGCAAGTTTCGTCGTCTCAGATGTCACGCGTGCATGTCCTCGGTGAGCGAATTGCTTCAGTCAGGACCCTGCAAGGTTCGGACGGCGTTGAACTCCTTCTGGAACGCGATGAAAGCACGGGGGATGTCTATATCGGTTTCGACGGCGAAACTTCCGGCCAAACGTTTTCCGCCTTTCTGACAACCGAAAGCGGCCGGACTGTTCAATTGATCCTGCATCCGATCGACGACGCGGCGAAGACGTTTGAACTCAAGCTCGAAGGGACGTTGTCGGCTTCGACCCCAGGCGCCATCCAGCTTAAACGTAACGGCTATCCTGAAACGATGGCGGCGTTCGTGAAACTCCTGTTCAACGCCGAGCGACCGGAAGGCGTTGTGTGCCGGCAGGGCCGGCAGGCCGCGACCCAGACCACCAACTTCAAGGTTTGGACAATCGAGCGGTGTGATGCCGAGGGCATCAGCGGCACCGTACTTCACTTTCGCAACACGTCGACGGTTCCGCAATCGCTGAGCGCCGACGGATTTCTCGTGCGTCAGGTCCTCGCTGTCGGAATCACTGACGAGCTGCTTTCGCCTGGCGAGGACGCTCGTGTTTACATTGTGGAGGAGGCGAAGTGATGGATGGCATCTCGACGCCCCAGGCCGAAGAGGCAAGCAATGAGCGGATCGTCTCCCCCAATGCCGAAGCCAAGAAAAACTCGACGCTCCTATGGGCGTCAATCATCGGCATAGCCGCGGTGCTTGGCGGCTTTGCGGTCTACAGTACGGTCTTTCCGCCGCAGGCCACGCAGCAGAAAAAGTTGTCCAAGGAAGACGCCGTGCGTATCCAGGGCACTGCCTCTGTTGCCAGTGGGGTTCCCATTTCGCCGACAGCCGAGAACGCGCAGCTCAAGACAGAGCGTGCCGACCTCGACGCGCGGCTGCGCCAGCTGGAAAGCGAGAACGCAGCCCTGCAGGCCGAGAAAGAAAGCCTGAACGCTCGAAACCTTCAGGACCGTGAAGACGCGTACCGCATGATCCAACAGAATACAGATCGTTCCGGTGACGGCAGCGCGCACCCTAGCCGCCCGCTGACTACGGGAACGCCAGACGGTGCCGGGTTCTCCCCGAACTTGAATTCGGCACCGTCGACCCTGGGAGGTGATCAGTCAAACGGCCGTTCAGGCCCAAAACGCGCCTTCAGAACGGTCTCGTTTGGGCAAACCAGCGCGGCACCCGCGACCGCAGAGTCGCAACCAGGCCAGCAGCGGCCAGGTGCCGTTTCCGATCGCATGGAGGTTTTCGACCCTAACGAATTCGTGCCGCCGAACTCCTACGCCACTGCGAAGGTTCTCGTGGGCGTCGACATGCAGACAGGCGTCAGCGGCAACTCGGATCCAAAACCTGTCCTCCTGCGCATCAAAAGTCCAGCCGTGGGTGTTGGTGCCAACGGCAAGTTCCAGTCTTCCGATCTACGTGGATGCACCGTCAATGGCGCCGCCTACGCGGAACTGAGCTCGGAGAAGGTCTACATCAAGCTTCAGCGCATTACGTGCGAGGCCAAGAACGGCCGGTTTCTGACCTCCCCGGTCGAAGGATATGTCACCTTCAAGGGCAAGACAGGCGTGCGCGGAACGGTCGTCCGGCGCGAAGGCGATTACGCCAGCAAGGCGTTTGTCGCCGGCACGTTCCAGGGGCTTGGCAAGGCGATGGAACGTAACGTCCAGAACACCTTGTCCGGTTATTCCGGGGATGAGGGTTCCAGCACAATCATCAACACACGTCCGCTCACCTCTAGTGAAATAGGACAGGCGTCTGTGGGTTCGGGCATCAGCGGCGCCTCCGGGATGCTGGCCGACTACTACATCAAACGCGCGGAGCAATACCAGCCGGTCATCGAAATGCCCACGGGCATCGATGTCGAGATCGTCTTCCTGACCGGCTTCCGCTTCAAAGAAACCCTGAAGAACTAGGTGATCCATGCTTGGAAAATCCAATACCAATATTGTTGTGCCAGCGGCATTTGGTGTGGCCACAGTCGCCATCCTGGCGCTCGCCATAGCCATGCAGCCGTTCTCGCCAGAAGCCACGATCAAGAAGAAGATCGCCGCCCAGTTCCCGAAAACGACTGTCAGCTCCGTATCGTGCAAGACCGCGATCGGCTTGTGCGAGGTCGTGATGGGCAAGAACCTTCTCTACGCCACAAAGGACGCAAGGTACGTGGTCGTCGGCGCCGTTCTCGACCTGGAAGCCCGTAAGGATCTGACAGATCAGCGGTTGAAGGAACTGGCCGCGGTCGATTCCGCGACCGCCAAACTTACGGGCGGGCAGGTCGTCCGCGAGGCGGCGCCGGGTGCACGGATTGAAAAGGTCTCGGTCACCTTGCCCAAGGAAAATGCCGTCGTCCACAACCCCGGTGCGCCGTTGAAGATGACCGTCTTCGGCGACTACGCCTGCGGCTACTGTCACCAGCTGTTCGCCCAGCTCGCCGGCAGGTCGAATATCGAGATAACCGAGTATCCAATCGCCATTCTCGGCGCCCAGTCTGCGGAACGCGCGCGTCTGGTGATGTGCTCGGACGACAGGGTTGCCGCCTCGGAGGCTGCCTACGCGGGCGGCACGATCAAGACCAAGGGCGACTGCTCTCGGTTCGACGCCGTCGTGGCGCAGAATACCAGCTTTGCCCAGAAAAACGGCATCAACGGCACGCCGGCCATCATTCGCGCCGACGGGACGGTCAATGCAGGCTTCCTGCCCATTGCCGAGCTCGTCCGCTTCCTGGAGGGCAAGAATGTTTAGGCCCCTCGCGATCCTGATGCTTCCGCTTCTGGTCGGTGCCTGCGCAACCAGAAATACATCGACACATTGGACTTGCATGCCGGAAGGCGACCACTGCAGTTCCATTGCGGAGACTGACGCCAAGGAAACCGACAAGCCTCACAATGCAGGTGGCGTGATCTTCGATGCCAAGCCCGCTCGCTGGTGGGAGCCAAATGCTCCGGGCACGGCAACGCGTGATTTGGACCCTCGGCGTGATAGTGACCAGGTCATGCGGGTTGTGATCGCGCCTTTTGTCGATGCCCAGGGCGATTACCATGGCAGAAGCGAGATCTTCGCGGTTGTCCGCAAGGCGCAATGGTGGTTGAGCCCACCCGTTGCGCAGCCCTCGAGCTCGGCATCCGAGAAGGCCGGCGATACCTCGACCGGTAAATCGGGGGACACGCCATGAAGCTTAACCTCGAAGCCGTCCGCCGGGAGGTATTTTCGGCGGCACAGAGACTGATCGCAGAGAAGATCTTTGGCGACATGCCCTCGGTCGACACCGGCATTAGCCGCGAGTTTCCGCCTGCGCTGTCGGCCTATCTGCCCTATCGATCATTTGACGACGTCCGGCAGCTCTACGTCCAGGAGACGACTGTGGGCCTGGTGCTGGAACTGACGCCTCTGCTCGGCGCCACGGAAGCCCAGCACAGTTTGCTCGCCCAGGTCTTCAACGACGGCCTGCCTGGCGGTGCGCATGTCCAGATCATCAACTTCGCGTCGCCGCGGTGTGGCTATGTCACCGACGCGTGGGCCCGGAGCCGGTCGGCCGGAGGCGAGATCTTTGACGAACTGGCCCGCCATCGCCGCAAACACCTGATCGACGGCGTGTGGAATTCCTTTTCAAAATCGGCGCCGTTCTCGATGCGCGATTATCGCGTGATCCTGGCGGTGGAGCTAAAGGGCGATGTTGCGGGAAGGGCCGGCGACCAGCTGTCCGAATTGCGGGAAGTCATCCGAGGCACGCTCGCCTCCATGGGGGGCGCGGCCTATACGCTAACGCCGGACCAACTGCTGTCGTTCTGCTCGGCTATTCTGAACCCGACCTCGTCAATGGACTACGACCGCCTGGTCTACGACAGGGAGAGGTGGCTGAACGAGCAGATCGTCCGGCAGGACACGACGATCACGCAATATCGGGATCGGCTCGTCGCGACAACGGCATGCCCGGGCGACGCCTACGATCACGCACTAATATCGAGCGACGCCAGACGCGAACAGTGGGAACTTCGGGCCTTTTCACCCGTTCGCTATCCCGAAAACAGTTCGCAGGCCATTGTGTCACGGCTGATCGGCGACTTCTTCAACAACCAGCTTCAGACAGTCGGCTCTACCCTGACGGTGCTCTATTTCGCACCGATGTCGCTTGATGACAGCAAGACTACGGTCGAGATGAAGACGATGCGCACCAGCCAGCAGGCTTCGTCGCCGACCGCAAAGTTCTTCCCGGCGATTCAGCGTGCGGCCGACGACTGGGCAGCGGCGAACCAGGCCGTGTCCATGGGGGCAAAGCTTTGTCACATGGGTATGTTTGCTATTTCGACCACCTCCGTGCCCGAGGCTGACCGCGCTGAACGGCAGTTGCGGGCCGTATGGGGTGGAGCCGGTTTCGAACTCGGCCGATCCGACGTTTTGCATCTTCAAACGCTGCTGGCCGCTCTGCCGCTGACGATGGGTGACGGGCTGGGAGACGACTTCAAGACACACAAGCGGCTGCGGCGGATGCCGACGAGCTGCATGGCAATGCTGGCGCCTTTCCAGGGAGAGTTTCGTGGCTTGCAGCGACCTGACATGCTGTTCCTCGGCCGGCGTGGCCAGCCGTTCTTCTTCTCGCCCTTCGCGAACGAAGACGAGGGCATGGGCGGAGGCAATCACAATGCTTCAGTTATAGGCGCCTCCGGCTCAGGCAAGTCCGTGCTGTTGCAGGAGATGGCCGCTGGGCTGAGGGGCAGCGGAGCCGATGTCATGGTCCTCGATGACGGATACTCCTTCCGCAACACCTGCAAGATCCAGGGGGGTCAGTTCATCGAGTTCAGCTTGGCCAGCAATTTGAACATCAATCCGTTCTCGCTCGTCGACTATGACGAGGCCGGAATGGACGAGGAGTACAAGACCGACTCCGTCAATGCCATCAAATATACGGTCCTCCAGATGGCGAAAGGCGAAGACAGCTACCTGAAGGAAGAACTCGGCATGATCGAACGTGCGGTCATAGAGGTCTTCGACACGAAGGGCGTGGAGGGCGATATCGAGGATGTCGCCGTGTACCTGGAGACGCATTTTGGCGAGCCGGGTCGGGGAATGGCCATAGCCATGGCGCCGTACCGGCTGCGTGGCTCCTACGGCAAGCTCTACAATGGCCGGGCCAACCTGGAGATCGACAACCCGTTCACCGTCTTCGAGCTGTCACCACTCGAAAGCAAGAAGGACCTGCGCGCGGTCGTCATCCTTTCGCTGTTGATGGTCATCCGGCAGCGCATGAAGCTTGGTGGACGCGCCCGAAAGAAAGCGCTCTTCATCGACGAGGCCTGGCAACTGCTGGGCGACGGTGCCGCGGGTCCCTTCATCGAAGGCTTTGCGCGTCGTTGCAGAAAGGAAGGGGGCGCACTTATCACGGGCACCCAGTCCCTTGAGGATTATCAGCGGACCGCCGGCGGCCGCGCCTGCATCCAAAATTCCGAATGGAACATCATCCTCAAGCTGAAGCCGGAGTCCGTGGATGCGTTTGCCAGTGAAGGTATTTTGCGCGCCTCGGAGGCAGAGCTCGAGTTGATCCGTTCCCTGTTCACCTCCCAGGGCGAATATTCCGAAGCCTATGTCCGCGGCGCCGGAACGAAATTCATCGGGCGGCTGGTCCTCGATCCCTATTCGCTGACCTTGTATTCCACAAAGCCCGAGGTGCTGGATGCCGTGGAGCGCCTTATGGCTGCCGGACAATCGGCAAAGGAGGCCGTTCGCGCTGTCGCCTTCCGACAAGCGACGCCAGTCACCTGGTCGCGCGAACAGATCGCCCAGGCCGAGCTATTGATGGGGGACGGCGAGTTGAAACCCTTCATTGCGCGCTATGGCGCGATGACGAGCCGGGAACGCCGCATTTTCGCACATCGCCTTTTCAATGAAACAGGAGACAGCTATGTCGCGGCTGCTGAGTAGTCTCGCCGCGACGCGCTTCACCAAGCCGGCATGGCTGCCCTCGTGGTCGTGGCTGTTCCGACAATGCGAGACCGCGGCCATCGCGTTTACGGCCTTTGTCGGGCTTACCCTTGTTGCTCTCGCGTTCCGTTTCGAGGCCTGGGTGCACGAATGGGCGAACTTCCTGAAGCACTACTCCGCCGCGTCCGCTGAAGCGCGAACGCCCGTGAACCTTGTCATTTCTCTCACCTATCTGAGCCTGTTCGCCGTGATCTGGCTGGCCAGGCGCCCGAGGAGGCACGCAGATGGAAAAGCCAGCTGACGCGACACCCATCACCGCACCAAGTCCCAGTCCGGCGAAATCGATACGCATTCCGGTGCCCGCGAATCTGCCTCGCATCGAGGGACGGCATGTCTTGATGGGATTGCTGGCCATCAATCTCCTGGTCACCGGCGCGCTCTGGTTCAGGGTGGTATCGGATAAGCGCCCTGTCATTGCCACGGTCGGCTTGACGAGCCTCGCCAGGAACTACGCTCAGACGCTGGCCAACGACCCCAACATCACGCCCGAGGCTCTTCAAATCCGAACGCAGCTCTTCATGGCCGAGGGCCAGAAGGAAATCGACCGCCTGACTTCCGATGGCGACGTCATCCTCCTGGCCCGGGAGTGTGTCCTGAAGGGTGAGGACGTCGATTTGACCCAGCAATTCGCCAGTTCACTGAGCGCGCAGTTGGCGGCCACGAAATCGCCTGCGATTCAAGGGGTCGCCAATGTCGTCGCTCAGTAATGTCTTGCCCCGTATTTCAAAGACCGCGCAAATCATCTGGGCGATCGCGGCTGCACTCGCATTGTCACAGGTCGGCACAGCGATCGCCGACGACTACCAGTTCTTTCTCAACGAAACGGACAGCCTGCCGAACTGGGCGTTTTGGGTCGACAAGAATCACACGGAGCCAAGGCGTGGCGACTACTTCGCATTTGTCCCGCCCGCGAACCCCTACTATCCGCCATCGTTTCGTTTCGCCAAGCAGGTGGTTGGTGTCCCTGGCGATCATGTGACCATCCGCGGGCGGGATTTCTATATCAATGGTCAGTTCGCGGGCACGGCCAAGACGCACGATCAGCAGGGCACGCCGGTTCAGATGTCTGCCCCTGGCACTATTCCGGCAGGCAGATATTTTGTCGTCACGCCGCACAAGGACTCATTCGACAGCCGCTACGCGATCATTGGTCTGATCGACAGGAAGATGCTCGTCGGGAAAGCCTATCCGGTGCTGTGATGGGCGGACGACCAATTATCGTTCTGGCATGCCTCCTCATTGCCGGCGGACCCATGTGTACCTCGAACGCGGGCGATCTCGGTACCTACGGGGAGACCTTCCCCATAGCGGAGACCGATCTGCTCAAGATGATAATGGGCAAGCTGAAGAAGGCCGAGGCAGACGGAAGCATCGGCGCCCTCAACAAGCAATTCGCTGAAGCCACTCGGAAGCGCGTCGAAAACCCGACACCGGTTGCCGGCATCGTCACGACTTCGAAAGCGCGAACCTGGCTGTACGATCCGTCGATCATCGTGCCCCAGGACTATGCCGACGACAAGGGACGCGTGTTTGCCCGGAAGGGTGAACGGATGAATCCTCTGGAACGATTGCCAAGCTTCAACAAGGTTATGGTGTTTCTCGACGGCCGCGACCCGCGCCAAGTCGACTTCGCAGTCGCGCAGGCGCGCAAGTTAGGTCATGACCGGACAGTCCTGATCCTGGTCAATGGATCGCCCATGGCCACGATGCGCGCACACAAGCAGGTCTTCTATTTTGACCAGATGGGCACCCTAACCAGCAAGTTCGGTATCACCCAGGTCCCAGCACTGGTGCAAAAAGAGGGAACCCTGCTCAGGGTCAGGGAGGTCATGCCATGAGACTGGCAGCCTTTCTTTCTCTGATCCTTTCCCTGCTCGCGGCACCGGCAGCGCTGGCCTCGCCAGCGGATGCGCTTCGCCACTGCACGGGCCGCTTCGTCAACCCTATCACGGCCCCGTGCTGGGACTGTATCTTCCCGCTGACCATCGGCTCGGTGCCCATCTGGCGGGGCAAGGGCGTGCGCGTGGATGCTCCCAATCCCTCGAGCCCGATCTGCGCCTGTGGCACGCCTGTCCCGCGTATTGGGCTGACGATCGGCTACTGGGAGCCGTCGCGGCTCATGGACGTCACGCAAAAGCCCTTCTGTTTTCCCAATCTCGGCGGCCTCAGCATCAGTCCCGGCTTCGGTTACGCCGGCAAGAGCGAATACCGGCAGGAGAGCGGCGCCGCGCGAACCGCCTACCACGCCCACTACTATGTCTACCCGCTATTGTCCTGGCTGCAGATCCTCACCGACTTCGTGTGCATGGAGGCCTCTGGCTTCGACATTGTCTACATGACCGAGTTCGATCCGCTGTGGAATTCCGACGAACTGAGCGCGATTATCAATCCAGAGGTCTTCCTGTTCGCAAACCCGATTGCGCAGCTCGCCTGCAGCGCCGACTGTGTCGCAGCCACGACGACTGGCCGTCCTATCCAGCAGTTGTTCTGGTGCGCCGGCTGTCAGGGCAGCCTTTACCCGATGACCGGGCAGGTGGCTGGGGACTACGGCCCGCTTACCGGCTCTCTGCACGTCGCCGAGAAATTCCAGGCGAAGCTGCATCGCGAGCTTCTGTCGTGGGGGACGCGCGGATCGCTTTCTCTGTGTCAGCCGATCCCGCAGCCCTCCATGGACAAGCTTCAGTACAGGTTCCAGCTGGTCACGCCCGTCGCCCATAAGAACGTGCTGAGCTGCAATGCGATCGGTAAGTCAACCGTGCCCTACGAGCAGTTCAAGGTCATTCCGGTGAAGGGAGAAGACATCGGCTATCTCGTCTGGAGAAAGAGGAATTGCTGTGCGCTCTAAACTGAAATCCGGATTGCTTTGCGCCCTGTGTGCCCTGGCGGTGGCGAACGTGACGCCGGCACAACAAGGTATCTTCAACCTGGACGAACTGGTGTCAGACGCTCAGGCGCGCTCGGACGCGATGAAGGCCGACCTTCTTGGAATGGAGGAAAGTACCGTGGAGAAGTCTCGGCGATATACGGCCGAGGCCGCGACTCTTGCCAACGGTAATCGGGACCGCCTGCGCAAGGGCCTGACCTATCTTGGCACGGAATACGATGTCGGTCTTTTTGATGACGGCATTATCGTCGACGGCGGCGTGGTTTATGTCGCCATTTCGCTCTCCATGCCGAGCAGTGCGCTTCGACAGTTATCGGCGGATGCGCAGAAGTCTGGCGCCGTGCTCGTCATACGGGGTTTCCTGGACGGGAGTTTCAAAAAGACCCAGCTGGTGCTCATGCGCACCTTCAGGCAGGAGGAAGCCGCCGGTATCCTCATCGACCCCAGGGTTTTCCAGCAGTACCACGTCGAGCGCGTGCCCACATTCATCGCGGCCGAGCGACCTGTCCAAAGCTGCGAAGATGGTGGTCTGGAGTGTACGCGTCCGAATGTGCCGTTCGATAGCGTCAAGGGCAACATCAGTCTGGCAACGGCCCTGAGGCTCATTGCCGAGAAGGGTGACGCCGCACCGGCCGCGGCGCGCAAGGCGCTCGATCGGCTGGAGGATCCGCTATGAAGCGCGCCCTGCTGTCGACCGCTCTGGTCAGCCTGCTTCTCCCACTGGCATATGCGAGCGCACAATCGCCAAGCCGGGAGGACTTTGCAGGCGCGCTTAACGCATCGAATGCGGCAATCAACACCTCCAACCTCGCTGAGACATTGCCTGGCTACAAGGGCGATGCGCCCGACCTGCAGGCGCACGCGGGCGACGCACCAGCGGATCTCAATGCCAAGGGATATACCGCGTCATCATCCAATACGCTCACCGGCGTCATTGCCACGAACCAGACTTTTCTGACGGCGAACAAGATCGACGAAAACGCCGAGTGGGTCAAAAATGCCCTCGGCGTCGCCAATGATCCCAATGGGACCGCTGGAGATGCTGTCGGCGGCGGATCGAACGCCTGCCATCTGCAGACCACGACTACGTCCGAGACGACGCTTTACACCTGCGAAAGTGGCAATATCATAGGTGAGGGCGACTACAGCTGCTCTCAAACGCGCAGCTTCAGGAAAAATGATCCAGTCACAAAAGGATGCGTGACGAGCGCGTACACGGCGCACTACGGCTCAGTACCCGAGGCCTACAAATATATCTATCGCTGCCAGCGGGCGATCACCCACCACAATCTTACCGATCCGGACAACGGGTGCGCCTATCTCCGATCGTCGGGCGCGTGCCTGCCAACATATGGATCGGGTCCCGACTGGTCGACCATCTGCAACCGGACGATCACCGGCCGCACCAAAGTGACCTATGTCGGTCTCTATGAAGAGACTTGCAGCGATGT
The DNA here is from genome assembly GCF_017875235.1 of Asticcacaulis solisilvae. Classification (GTDB taxonomy): domain Bacteria; phylum Pseudomonadota; class Alphaproteobacteria; order Caulobacterales; family Caulobacteraceae; genus Asticcacaulis; species Asticcacaulis solisilvae_A. The sequence continues at coordinate 172,260 of NZ_JAGGMI010000009.1, forward strand.
AGCTGCGTGTTCGCTGCAGAGTTCCACCTGCACCTCCAGCTTTGGCGCCGGCTTCTGTGAACGGGAAGAGCGCAGCTACCTATGCGATGCCGGATCATTCCAGGACCTTGGAACGGCTGACAGCGGGTGCGCGGAGCTGCTCGCCAATCCCACCTGCACGCTCTCGTCCTCAAACTGCACGCAAACAGCCGCGATGGTCCCGGAAATCATGGCCTATTTCGGCTTTGCTCCCGATCACTGCTTGTCGACGAGCTTCGCCTATTATTGCCAGGCCATATCAGGCACGGGAAGCAATTGCGAACCGGATGAGAGCTGCAGCTTCAGATCTCAGACCTGCATCGACGAGACGGCAACCGACGACGGATCGTGCCAGAGCTGGGAATACACCTACGAATGCAAGAAGGCGGTGACCACCCCGGTCGACGCATCGGTCTGCGATGCGTCCTGGGTCATGGGCACGACGACCATCGAGGCAAAGGACGATCCCGACCAGGATATCGCCGCAGCGGTTTCCGCTTTGAACGCCGTGAAAAGCGCCTCGAACAGCTACGAATCCGAAATGTCGATCTTCAAGGGTGAGGACCTACGGTGCGGAAAGGCCGTTCTCGGTTTCGCCAATTGCTGCAAGGACAGTGGCTGGGGAACGGACATTGGCCTGGCCGAATGTGACAGCAACGAGCTGAAGTTGATGGAGAGCCAGAAAAAGAAGGCTTGCCATTACGTTGGAACCTACTGCAGCAACAAGAGCTTGTTCGGTTGCCTCCAGAAAAGCATGACCTATTGCTGCTATGGCAACAGTCTGGCGCGCATTATCCAGGAGGCCGGCCACGCGCAGCTTGGCATCAGGTGGGGCAGCGCCAAATCGCCCAACTGCGCCGGTTTCAGCGTCGAGGACTTCCAGAAGCTCGATCTGACCAACGTCGATTTCTCCGATTTCTATAACGAGAAGCTGGGACAGCTTGCCGAAACCGACTCTGCCTCGACCGTCGCTGCCATCACCGCCTCCATCGAAACCCTGAACGGCTCCGGCTCACCGAAGAAGTGACACATGACCCGCAAAAAGCTTTTAGCCACCCTTTGTCTGATCGCGTCGACCGCCCTTGGCGCAATGCCGGCGCGCGCGCAGGACACTCCGCCGGAGGTAGGCTCCGCGGCCGCACAGACCGATTATTGCGAGCGGCGCTTGGGGCAATGGTTCTATTGTGAAGCGCCTGTTCCGGCACCCAGGCCGAAGCAGAAGCCAAAGGCGGGCGCACCCACGGGATCGGAGCGCCATCCGGACCTGGTAGCAGCTGAACAGTTCAAGAAGGATATGGAGGAGGCGCGGCTCATTGCGGTCTGGAATCCCTCGGCCGAAAACATTCAGCGCTATTACGCCTATCAGCAACTGGTTCTCGAGAAGGGGGGGACCTTCGCGGACACATGGCGGCGGATGATCTGGGAAAATCCGGATATGGATTACACGCTGAAGCGGCCGATCAATGCGGCGGGCAAGTCAGAGTGGCTTCAGGCGCGCAACACAGACCGCGACCTGTTCTTTCGCGCAGCCTATGAGCAGATCGGCATCTTCTACATCTACCGGGGAGACTGCGGGCCTTGCCGCGTCGCGTCTCCGATCGTGAAGGAGTTTGCCGCACGGTACGGTGTATCGGTACGCGCCATTTCGGCCGATGGCGGAGCCAACACGCACTTTCCCGATGCTCAGGTCGACAAGGGACAGCTGAAAGCGTGGGGACTGACCTCCGGTGTCACGCCGGCGTACATGATTTTTCAGAAGCCGACCGCCTCGGATCGCGGCGTGCTGAAACCCGTCAAATTCAAGGTCACTGACGGCAAGGTCTTTTCGCTGAGGCCATGCCGCAATCCGAAGGGCTGCCTGACCTATCTCGGCGCCGGTGTCCTGTCGGTCGACGAACTGGCGGATCGGCTTTTCGTCACTCTTGCCACCCAACCCGGCCAGGATTTCTAGGAGGACCCATGTCTAAGCGTTCAGGTGCCCTGTTTTGTCTCGGCCTGGCCTTGGTGACGGCCGTGCCCGCCCGCGCCAATGTGGACGGAGCCATGGACAATTTCTGGAACGACGCCATGTCCGCCACCAATGGCTCTGGCCCTTCGGTGTACCAGGGGCAGGCGGCCGGCTACTACACACTCGGCAATTTCAGCTATCGCGCCCCCCAGATGAATACGCAGGTGGCCTCAGTCGGCATGCCGTCTGTGAAATCGGGATGCGGAGGTATCGACATCTACGGTGGGTCGTTCAGCTTCATCAATTCCGATCAGATCGTCGCCAGCATGAAGGCGATCGCCCAAAATGCGCTGGGCTTGCTGTTCCAGATGGCCGTCGATTCCTTGTCCGAACTGCTCGGTTCGAACATGAAGGATGCCTTCAAGAAGATGCAGGACCTCAACGGCGTCAACATCAACAGCTGCGAAGCGGCGCAAAACCTGGTCGCCGGCACCGTAAACCGCATTCAGGCGGCGCAATCGAAGGCCTGCACCGAGGTGGGCACGACGAGCGGACTATTCAGCGATTGGGCGAAGGCTAAGGAACAGTGTGGCGCAGGCGGGCAGGCGGAAACGACCGCGGCCTCGGCGCCGGCTGCCACTCGACCGGTCAACAGGAACGTGGCCTGGGAGGCGATCCAGAAGCATCCGCTTTTCAAATCGGATACCGAACTTGCCCTCACCATGATGACGTTGACCGGAAGTGTGGTCATCACCGCCGAAAGTGGTGCCCCGCCCAGTGTGTTGGTCATACCGGCCGCTGCCAAGAATGACGGCATGATCACCAAGCTGCTCGATGGCGGCACGTTCCGCGTCCACGAATGCGCCAATACGGAATGTACCAGGGTCAATCAGTTCGCACGTGAGATCACGTTGGAACCGTCCAAGAGCATCAAAAAGCGTGTTTCCGGCATGCTGCTCTCGATCGTGAACAAGATCCGGACGCGCTCGGCGCTGACCGAGGAGGAGAAATCGTTCCTGGGTCTGGTGAGCCTGCCGGTCTACAAGATGGCCAGCGTCCAGGTCGCCTATCAGGGCAACTTCGCTTCCATCGAAATGGATCGGTATTCCGATGTCGTCGCTCTCGACCTCGTCCTGACCTGGATGTCGCAGAACATGGAGGAGATGACGAACGCCTCGCAGAACCTAGCCGGCGTCGATGAGCAATTGCTCCTGCAGTGGCAGGACAACGTTCAGGCCACCCGCCAAGAACTCTTCCACCGGCAGTCACTCGTGCAGGACCGCATCGTTGCGATGGAATCGATCATCGCCAAAACCCGTGAGGTCGAGAAGATCATTTTCGCCGAAGGCAATTCGCGCATCGCGCAGAGCCTGATGTTCTCCAGCACCTTCAAGAACTAGGGGGCAGACAATGTGGGAAGTTGCCGTCTACGGCGGGGGAGAGCTTTATCGCAGCATCTTCAACGCCGTCGCATTGATGACCAGCATGGACGCGGCCAGTTCCATGATTGCCTTGGCCATGATGCTCGGCCTGATTTTCGGCATCATCAAGGCCGTCTGGGACGTCAACATCGGAAAGATTCTGAAGTGGTACCTCATGTGCGCCGTCATTTATGGCGTACTTTGGGTGCCTAAGGTGACGGTCCAGGTCGTGGATCGTTTGAATCCGGCCGTGACCTACGCCAATGTCGCCAATGTTCCGTTGGGGGTGGGTGTCACCGCGTCGCTTATCAGCCGGGTTGGGGATCGCGTCATCCAGCTGACGGAAACCGCGTTCTCGGATCCAGCTGACCTGCAGTACTCGACCTATGGCATGGTCTTCGGATCGAAACTGTATTCGCGGATCTCCGAGGCGCGGCCGATCGACCAACAGCTCTATGTGAACCTCAAGGCCTACATTCAGGACTGCGTATTCTACGACGTTCTCGATGGGACGATTGCGCCCGACACCCTCAGAAAGTCGAACAATCTATGGGCTTTGATATCCTCCAGCCCCAACCCCGCGCGCACCATGCTCTATTACACAGGCGGAACCAGCGAGATTAAGACTTGCAATGAGGTCGGCAACGGAGCTACCGGCTTGCTCGCACCTCTCATCGCTGCCGATCTGACGAACGTGCAGAAGGTGATCCAGAAAAATGTCGACCCGTATGCGATTGAGTCGACCTTGACCACACGCAACGCCGGCGCCAGCGGCGCAATGCTGACGGCCATGGGGGTTGCGTCGCAGAACTCGACCGATGTCCTTCGCCAGGCTGTTATCGCGAACATGCTGAAGGATGGATTGGGCAACAGCCCGACGACCTCGGACGCGTTAGCGAGTGCCCAGGCCGAAATCCAGACACATAACGCGCAGAAGCTTCTGGGCGTGATCGGGGAAAAAGCCGTGGTCAATCTGAAGATCCTGATCGATCTCCTGTTCATCGGCATCTTCCCGACGATTTTCCCGATTTTCCTGTTTCCTGATGTCGGCCCTCGCATGATCAAGGGCTACCTGTCCGGCTTTGTCTATCTCCAGCTTTGGGGCCCAATGTACGTCATTCTGCACAAGATCATGATGTTCAATGCGGTCAACCGCTCGGCCGAGGCAATGTACATTCCGGGGGCGGGCACAGAGCTCAACCTGATGAACCTCGATGCCGTGTCCAAAGCGAATGATGATGTCTGCGCGCTGGCCGGTTCAATGATGCTGATGATCCCTGTGATTGCGGGAATGCTCACTAAGGGCGCCATGGCTGTAGGCGCGCAAGGCGAAGCGTTGCTTAGCAATTTCCGATCCGGTGCGGAATCCGCTGCTTCGTCGCAGACAACGGGGAACTTCAGCTACGGCAATGTCAGCCTCGACACGATGAGTTTCAACAACATCCACGGAAACCAGCAGGTGACCAGCGCGCGCTACGACCATGGTAACATGCGGACGGTCGATGGCTATGGCAATGAGACCTTCCACGGCGCCAATGGGTCGACCGGCATGGTAGCTAATATGTCGAAGATGGCGACGGGGTTGCTGTCGAACCAGGCATGGTCTGAAAGCCTTGGCAAGACGGGGCAGACCTACCAGGACACGGGAACAGGGCTACGTCACTCCGTGCAAGTCGGCAATTCGGTCGCGAAATCGCATATCAGCGAGGCCTTCTCCAACTGGGCCGAGGGCAAGGAATGGCGCAATTCCAACAACACCGGCTACCAGGCACAGATTGGCAAAATGCTGTCCGTCGCTGACGAAGCCGTGAAATACCGCCAGACCCGGTACGGTGAAAGCGAGTCCGAGGCAAAGGCACAGATCGCCGCCGGCTCAATGGGGGTAGGGGCCGAAGGAAGCATCGGTACGGTCGGCGGGAAACTGAAGGGCGCCGATGCCAGCGCATCGATCACCGCGAATGCGTCCAAAACCGGCCAGACGACAGGCACGGAATCGAAGTCAAGCGGCCGCGACGCGGGTCTTGATCAACGCTTCAATCAGACGGTCAGCGATACGTTCCAAAGCATTGCCACTGACCAGGCACAGAAGTCCTATTCGACTTACAAGTCGTCAGGGAAGGGGGGCCGCGACGTTAACGCCACGACGTGGACCAGCACGCGCTCGATTTCCGACACGGCTGACGCGTACCAGAACGCTGGAAAACGGCTCAGCGAGGAGCGCTCCAATGTGCAGTCAAACAGTCAGTCGATTTCCTCCGATGAGACCCGAGCCTTTTACGACTGGTTGGTCAACACGAAGGGAATAGACCGTATGGCGGCGAGCGAGATCGCTGCCGGCGTCACGCCGGAAGCACTGCAAACGGGCCGAGCCCTTGGCGTCGAATATTTCGACTGGAAAGCGGTTGCGCTTGGCGACAGCAGTTTGCGTGCCGACTGGAGCAGCACCCCCGCGCCAAAAGCGGTCGACACCGATGAGATTGCTCGAGATCTGCGGCGAGCGGATACCCTTGATGACCGTAACACGTCGAATGCAGGCGAAATCGTCATGCCGGCTGCGGACCCAGGTCGCGCTAGCCGACGCCGGCCAGCCAAATCACGGAAGAAAGAGACGGGTCCAGCAAACGACGGCGCCTCCGGTGCCGAGAACCCTGAGGGGCAAGCTGACCTGTCTTGGTCGAACGTAGCTCACAACGTTGATAGCGTGATGGCAAACCGCGGTCAGGAGATTCGCAGCGGTCGCTGGGGGGTTGATTCTGAATTCGACCGCCTCCAAGGCCAGGACATCGACACAAAGCAGTATGCGACTGACAACATGATGGAAACGGCGGACAAAGTCGCAAATTCACCACTCGGCTATGCCGTACCCGGCATGGGTCCGGCAACGGCCATACGCAGAGCGGCCAGATCTACGAAAAAGAAAGGAGAATAGTCGATGGTTGTCTATAGTTTCCGGAACAGGCCCCAAAAATGGTAGGCCCCGGCCAATAGACCAAGCGGGATCAATGCCAGGAGAGGAAGGCCAGCCATATGTTCGCTCGCATGGCTTGGGTTCCTCACTAAATAATCCAGCCCGAACAATAGAGCGCCTACTGCAAGCCCGGCCATCACCATCGCAATTGTGCGGTAAGAGTTCTTGTAGGCCTTGAAAGTATGCGTCAGATGGAAACTCCCAAGCTTCGCTAGATTGGCTTTCGCTTCCGGAGTGAGCTCCGGCTCATCTGTACGATTGGCCGCCATTTCATTGAGCATTTTTATGGCTTCGGGGGACAGCTCCGGCTTTTCCGAATTCGACATCTGAGCGCTCCCTGACCATCTCGTCTTTGGTCATATAACCGCATTATGGATGCAATTCAAGAGCGAGCGCAAACGTGATCAATCACCGCTTGACATGGATATTCCCAAGCGATTATCGATATTTACAGTGTTTCACGATTTATGCTCGCATACGTGGAGAGGTGGGGAATGGAATGGTTCGAATTACTCAGCAATGAGGATCTCAAGCCCAAGGTCGAAGTCACTGGATCAGGTGACCGGCTATCGATTAAAATCGGCAGAACGATAGTCGATCAACTTAGCTGGGCGCCTGGTCCGGCCAGGCTGCAGTTTGCTGAAGAGAGGGGGCGGACGTTTGTCCGCATCGTCAGAGACGATACGGCAGATTGGCACCTTCAATCTGCTGGCAAGGGGGGCGGCCTGACGATCGATGCCGTTCAACTGGCGCCGTCAGTTGCATTCGAGTGCACAATGTGCGTTTGCGACGTCGAGACATCCGGATCCGCTATAATTAGCCTGCCGATAGGCTATGCGTTAGCATCTCAGGACATGCTCAAACGCCGGAAAGCTGGCAAGGCATCGGGTACAAAAAGTAGTTCCATTGCCGCATAAACCCATAAGTTGCATTTGAAATCATGCAACGGGTGCACGAAACATTTTGCCACCTGTTTGATTGTTATTCACAACGCCGCCTCGGGGCGAGTGAAGATGTAACAAGATGTAAATTGGCAGCAATTTTCGAGATAAGTTTATGACTGAGCGACTCGACGTTTCCAAACTCACTAAACATGAAGTGGCGGTTGACCATATTCATAAAATTGTTCAGCTGAGATTCCCAAACCTTAATCCCAATATCAATGTTCCACAGATTATCCTGGAGAACTTTCAGGCACTTGAGGAGCCTTGGGATTACGATCTTCTGTCGGACATGTCGGAGTTCGATGGCTTCGTGCCTTGGGAGCACCTAGAAGCATTTGCGGACACTTGGGCCGATCTCGTCCAGCGCAAGGATGACGGACGCGGCGTGGCGATTTTTTCTGTGAATCCTTTGATCCATGAACGATTGGACGGCTACCAGGAACTATGGCCAGGACGGGAGTTCAGGATCGTGACAAGTCTGGAAGCCGGCCGGGAATGGCTGATCGATCGTCGGCGCCACCAAATGCGCCAAGCGGCGGAATAACTGTATAGGAAGACTGAAAAGATGCGTGTATCGCAGGCCGATAGTCCGGTCATGTTCGCCAGGGCGGACAGGGTTCGTTACAACGAAGTCGATATGCACGGCGGCGTCAACAACCCGATCTATTTGGTGTGGACGCAGGACGCTCGCCTGGACTTCCTCCGGTCGCGTGGCGTGGATCCTAATATCTACCTGCCCGTGGTGATGGAGGCGCATATTGTCTACAAGAATTTCCTCACTGCGGACGATGAGTACCGTATCGACCTCCGGGTCACGCGCGAGAAGCTTAATCACCAATTCTTGGCGGACATCGTGAACCTCAAAACGGGCAAGACGGCTGCCATCGTTGATCAACGGATCGTTTTCTTTAAAGATAAAAAGCCGAGCCGAGATAACATCCTGTCTCTTTGATTGCGAACGGTAGCAGACCGAATCGCCGTTGCGCCTCATCGGCGGCCGTCGCCATGTGATAGATGTGGCGCTCACGTGTCGGGGCTAGATTGGTCATCCGGCGCCATCAGCTCGACGGCTGCTTCATAACCAGCAGCAAATGCCTCCGCAGGATCCTTGATGTCACGTGCAACGACGTACATCAGATAAGCCATGCCGGCTGCGGAAGGCGACATCACGCCATTTGGATCCTGATAGATAAAGCCCAGGCGCAGACATTCGTCCATGCCGCCCATGCGTCGGATGAGGGCGTTCAGGGTTCTGCCGGTTTCGAAGTCGATCGCGTTTTCGGCCATGGCCCATCGTATCACAAGTTTGCGAAAAGAGATGCCGGCGTTGTCACGGCTCTCAACCCGACTGAAATTTTACGAGGCACCGGTTACCGTCTTGCGATGAGCGCCGCGAAAATGCGCGTGTCCCCTGTGGCAGAAGCCGTTCCAGCCCAGGATTTTTCAATGACCATCATGCCCGCCCAGTTGGTCGTCGCGGACGACGACAAAGCCATTCTGCTCACGCTCGACGAATACAGGCGCCACGAATTGACAAGAGAGGAAGCCAAAGGCGATCTACGGATGCTCTTTGACGACCACCCGGACGAATCCTTGTCTCGGGCGCTCCTCAAATATCTGGATGGCATGCTGAGCCGTGTCGCATGCGACGAAATCTCGAACGAGACGGCCGCGGCTGACATCCACCAGATGATTGCTGCCGTGGTGGCGAACGATCCGAGCGCGGAATGCCTGGCGCAACTGAACAGGGACTGACGCGCCATGCCGGCGGATGACCCCTTCAACCTCCAACGCTTTGTCGATGCGCAGGCGTCATCGTATCGCGAAGCGCTGGCAGAGATTACGGCGGGCGCCAAGCGAAGCCACTGGATGTGGTTCGTCTTCCCCCAGTTGAGAGGCCTGGGCCGTTCCTCGACGGCGCAGCACTACGGCTTGGTTTCCCTGGATGAGGCCAAGGCCTATCTGGCGCATCCTGTCCTCGGTCAGCACCTGCAAGAGATAACGCTGGCTGCGCTCGATGCCCCTGCGACATCCCTGAATGTCTTGTTTGGTTCACCAGACGATTTGAAATTCAAATCGTCTATGACGCTATTCGAGAAGGCGGCGGATTATTCGGGCAGCATTTACGCGCAGGCTTTGGACCGCTGGTGCCAAGGCGAGCGCGATCAGACAACGCTGGATCTGTTGGCGGCAGGTTGATCAGAAAAGGCTACCCTGTGCGGGAGGCTCTTGCACAGGCACGGGCTCTTCAGGGGTTTTTTCTGCTCTCGGCGATTCGAATGGCATGCCTGGAGCGTCGGTTTTACGGCCGCGCCCGACTATCTTGAGCGACCCATCAGGCAGCTTCTTCTGCATTTTCTTCGCTTCCTTCCAAGGAAGGGTCATCCAGGCATCGACCTCTTCGGGCGTGCGCAGGATTACCGGCATGGCCTTGGGATGTATAGCGTAGACTTCCGTATTCGCATCCGTGGTCATAAAGGCATAGAGGTCGTTGGTTGTCAGTCCTTCCTTCACTGCGCGCACGGACGTGAATTGTGGTGTCCAAAAGCCGGCGAAGAAGAAAAGCGGCCGGTCTTCGCCCAGGGCAAACCAGTGATTGATCTTGGTCCCGCTTGCCTGATCGGGCTCGGCAAAAGAGGTCACAGGCACGACGCATCGGTTTTCGACCTCGAGAAACTGCTGCCAGTGCGAGATCCAGGCTCGGCGCACATTCGTCGTGCCTTTGTCGTAATTACCTATGATTTTCTCGGGCGGTGTCGGCAGACCCCAACGCACCATGGCGAGTTCGCGGCCCTCGGCCGTGTTCCGGACGACCGGCGCCATTTTGTCGGGGAACACTCCGTCAATTTGCGGGAGGTTGCCCGCATTGGTCGCGATTTTCAGGAACTTCGAAAACGCCCGTATGGCTTCCTGGTTGGACATCATCGAGTAGAGATTACACATCGCGATCCTCGTAACTTCACAGGCCAATCAAAGCGCAAAAGACTGATTAGGCAAAGAGAATAGTTTGGCGGGCGCTTGATATTGGCAGGAGGCTTTGCTGCTTCAAAGGTCCGATAGGTGGCAGCGATTTGAGCGGCTAGGCCTTGCTCCGAGCATAGTGACCTGTTGATCGATCGCTGTTGATGTTCTATATTTGTTCCTGTATCGATACTCTGAGAACGGATATGGACACAAGGGTTGCACCCGTACTGGTGAAGAACGGACAGGGGCAAAACGTCGTCAAGGAGATGCGTTTCGGCCTGATACCCGCGCATTATGCGGGCTTCGCGTCGGCGTGGACGGCATCGACTACGCACGCGCGGCTCGAAACGGTTGCGACCCTCGACTCCTTCAAGAATGCCTGGGCGAGGAAACGACGGGTTATCTTTCCCCTGGAGCATTTCGTCGAAAAAACGAAGGCGAGGGCGGATTTGTTCGGAACATCGCGCGGCATGGTGCGCGTGGCGATCAAGCGCGCGGATGACAAGCCATTTGGTGTCGCAGGCATTTGGGACTATGCGCGCTATGCTGCCGAAGGTCCGATCCTGTCGGCGGCCATGCTGACCCGCGCCCCGGGCAAGCGCATGCAGGAAATCCATGATCGTGAACCGGTCGTGTTGGAACCGGAGGATTTTGAGGCGTGGCTGGGGGGCGCCGATCTCGAACTGGAAACGCCGTGGGGAGACGACGCGTTCCAGATCAGCCGCGCGGCGTAACCCTATGGTTTGCGAACGACGTCGACGGCGACAGGCCAATGATCAGACGTCCCTGAAGCCTTCCCCGTCGTTGTATTCAAGCGAAACGCCTTAGGCCGCATGACCTGGTCGCGTTCGTCCCAAAAGAACTGTTCAAAGTCGACGAGAACCGTGCGGAAGGTTTGCGGATCCAGTGTCCAGTTTGATTTCGACGGCCGCTCGGCAATGACGTCGAGGTAGGACCAGGTCTTTTCCTTGTAATAGAACTGGCTGCCATTGCCGCGACATCCGTTCTCCAGATCCTGAGGAATGATCCAACCCGCCAACGCATTGTGGAGGCCTTTGCGCTCCGCCGGCGCACAATTGAAGTTGAAATCGCCGGCGGCGATCACCAGGCGATTGGCAGGCAGCGTACTCGCCCGGGCGACCAATGTCTTGGCCGCGATCTCGCGACAGACGAGCGGATTTCCGCCCGAAGGCAGGTGTCCGGCAAAGACTGTCATCTCGCCGCCATCGGGCATGGCGAGGTCGACCTGCAGAATGTCCCGCGTTGTGCCGGGCGCGCCGTCGCGGCTCAGACAGCTCGGTTCCTTTATCAGATCGACAGGAAAGCTGACAGCCTGAGACGCTGTGGCCAGCTTGGACAGGACGGCGACTTTGATGCCACGGCGGTCGGGCTTCGGATCAGGGCGGTTGGGATCGGCATCGACGAGGACCGCGGTGACATAGGCGGCACCGGCATCGGGCAGGGCGGCCTTGATGGCGTCGAGCGCCTGCTGGCTTTCGACCTCGGACAGAACCAGCACGTCGGGGCCTTTGCCGAAATCAAACCTTTGTATGACCCTTGCTACGGCCGACGCCTTGGCCTGCACCCAGGCCTCCGAATTGATGACCTCTGCGCTATCGGCGTTGGGCATACGCGGATCGTCCACCGCGTCGAAGAAGTTCTCGACATTGTAGGTCATGACGGTCAGGCGTGGCGCGTCCTGCGCGGATGCGGCCAGGGGCGTGGTCAGTGCCAGAACAGAGGTCAGGCAGGCAGCAAGTGTCGTTTTGAATGTCATGATACGCGTCCACGGGAAGGACGGTAGTGATAGGCGCAAGACTGCTCAACGGCAAGGTCGGAGGCGCCCCCTAATCGCTGCCGGCGCGTACCAGCTCATGTGACAGGGAGCCTGAGGGCAGGGGACGCAGAAGCTCAGATTGTGGTTTGGTTAGGTAGAGCCAGTGGGGCAGGTCTTCTGGGCGTAGCACGACGATCTGGCGGTCGTGATAGGGCTCGATATCGGGGCCAGGCGAGGTGGTGAGCATCGTGAAGCTCAAGTCGCCTTCGTTTTCACGCCAGAGGCCGGCGACGAAAAGGAACGGCTCGTCCTTCAACGTGAAGCGATGCTTGGCCTTGGGATACTTGGTGCCGGTAAACTCGAAAAACGCCGAGGCTGGGATGCCGCAACGTTTGCTATCGGAGAAATCGCGCTTCTCGGAAATGAAGTTGAAGGTCCGCGGGCGCTTGGGCTTCGGCGGCGGGAACCCGAATGTCATCTGGATCAGTTCGACGCCGTTGCCCGCCGCCCAGACGACGGGGCCGGATTCTCCAACCCGAATGTCGTCAGCTTGCGGCACTTCCGCTTCGGTTTGATCGGATGGCAGCGCAAGGTTCAGCTTTTCCAGCGCGTCCTTGTACAGCTGCCATTTGATGTGTTGCTCATAGTCATTGCACATCGGACCGACCTAGACCTTGCGGAACTTGTCCGGACCGTCGCCGCCCTTGCGAACACGTGCGACGTGGATCTCACCGTCAGGTTCGATTTCCTTGGCGCGGGCGATCGCCTCCGCCTGCGTCGGCGCCGTGGCGCTGGCGCGTTTGGAATTTTCGCGGCGGACGGCAAAATCGCCCTGGGCGCGGGGTTCTACGTAAAGACCTTCTTTGACCATGACAATCCTCCTTTGACGATCGGGCAAGGTGCGCTTCATGTGGTAAGAAGTCAGGAGTCACTTAAGCGGCAAGGTATTGGAAAGCCGTAAGATTCTGTGGCGATCCCTAACTTTTCCATTGCGCAATCGCCGAACCTGACAAATGATCACCTCGATTTCGAAGTGTCGAGACATGTCGGACCCGGAAGCTACGAAATTGTCACAGACCTGGGCCACATGGGTGAAAGCCTATAGCGACCTGAGACAGCTGCCCCTTGAGCCCTTCGAGCACGGCTGGTGGATTGACGTCGGCAAGCCTCAGCAATCCGGCCGGTACATCTTGCGTAACAGCGATATTTCTCTTTTACAGCAACTGGCGGAGCGGGTCACAGACACGGCCGTGCACTTTGAGTTGCCAGTGGCGCGGTCCGTCGCTGAACAGGTCCTGTCCGCGGGCTGGAGTCTTGCCGCTCCGGAATATCTGATGACTGTGATCATCACGGGGGCCTATACGACGATGCTGCCCGGCGGCTACCAGCTCTTGCTGGACTTGGAGGGTACGGAAATCCGCGCAAGCTGTGTCGACGAGGATGGGCATCCGCTGTCCCGAGGCGTCTGCAAACTGAGCGACCATGATGCCGTCTTCGATCAGGTCGTGACGGAACGCGCAGCGCGCCGGCAGGGTCTCGCTTCGGCCGTCATGGGCGTTCTGGCGGCGTCCGCTTGCAAAGGCGGTGCAAGGCGTGGCGTGCTTCTGGCGACGGCGGAGGGGCGGCCGTTTTATGAGGCGCTCGGCTGGACGGTGCTTTCCGAGGTGTCAAAAGTGATCAGCCCGATGGAATCCAGGGCTGCCAGACACCTGCGCATAATCAGGCAATAGGCTGAGGCTATGATGCCAGTCTGGAGATCGGCTGAGCCAATCTGGTAGATGCCGCGACATGACCACGTGGACCTTCCATCGCTGCGTCAACAACCGCGTCGAACACGTCAGGCAGGTCGAGCTTTTTGTCAGCGAGCGCCTTAAGCGCGGTGCGTACGTAGTAGCCGATAACGGCCATGGCGTAATTGGTGCGGCCGACGATCTGGCTTGCGACGACCTCCACCAGGTCGAGCGCGGCCTCGTCCAATGTCAGGCGGCCAGCCTTAAAGGCGCAGAGAGTTGAACCAACTGATCGTTCGATAAGTGTGGGATGTGTCTGCATGACGCTGCTCTATATTAGGAGAGCGCCAAATAGTCTCGCCAGGCCATAAAAAATCAATGTGCCGATCAGCGTTATCAGAAAGCTACCGCGCTTAAGATCGCCCGGTTTATCGCGCCTCAATCCTAAGTGCTTGCAAGACGTCCGCACGCAGACCTTGGCGCAGGGAAAAATAGTCTGCCCATGGGTCCGACTTTTGAGCGTTAAGACGGCTCATGATCGTCTTCAGATTAAAGGCCGACGGCTGAAGGCTAGGTTTGAGCTCCTTCCAGTCGAGCGGGATCGAGACACCGGCGCCCGGACGGGCGCGGACCGAAAAGGCCGCAGCTGCGGTCGAGGTGAGGTCGTTGCGCAGATAGTCGATGAAGATGCGGCCCTGCCGCTTGGCCTTTGACATGTTGGCGATGAAGCGGTCGGGGCTGTCATGCGCCATGGATTCGGCAACCGCCCGCGTAAACGCCTTGACGGCGGGCCATCCGAATTTTCGCTCGATCGGCACCACGACGTGCAGCCCCTTGCCCCCGGTTGTCTTGAGGAAACTCTGAAGCCCCAGTTCGGTCATTCGTTCTCTCACCTCGGCCGCGCCGTCGATGACATTCTTCCACGGCGCACCTGGATCCGGATCGAGGTCGAAGATCATGCGATCAGGCAGGAGAGGATTGTCGGCCCTGCAGCCCCAGGGATGAAACTCGACGCCGCCCCACTGCGCTAGTGACAATAGGCCAAGGGCGTCTTCGATCATCATGTAGTCTTCGGTGCGGTTCTTGATCGGGACCGTGACGACTAAGACGTTCGACAGCCCGCCATGCTCAGGGAGATGGCGCTGGAAGAATTGCTGACCATCGACATTGTCCGGCACCCGAACGAGCGAGAGCGGGCGGCCGCCGACATGCCGAAGAATGCGCTCGGCGACAGCCTCGTAATACCGGACGAGGTCGAGTTTCGTCAGATCGAGTTCCGGGAAGATGACGCGATCCGGATGCGATACGCTAACGCCTCCGACATCCACGCGGCCCGCCTTCGATGGCTTCAAGGGTGCTGAGGGATGCCGGCGCCTTGCTGCCGGTGTCTGCGTTCTGACCTCTGCGTCGGCCTGCTTTTCCGCGACCTGAACAGGTGTGGCCTGGTCGCGGCCGATCGCATTGGCGGGCTTGTCTTCGCGCAGGCCCTGAAAGGACGGATGACGCAAACGGTTCTCGGGCGTCCATTCCGTGAATTCGACCTCGCAGACGAGCTTCGGCTCGACCCAGATCCCGCGGCCGACGTCCGGCGGTAATTTTTTGAAAGGCTTGGGAACGATCTTCAGCGCATCGAGCTTTTTGCGGATTTCGAATTGGCTGTCCCGGTTGAAGCCGGTGCCAACCTTCCCGGCGAACTGAAGAATGCCGTCGTCATAATAGCCTAACAGCAATGACCTGAAGCCGCGCGCCGCATGCTCCGACTCGGTGAATCCGACGATTACGAATTCCTGGCGCTTATGGCATTTGATTTTGAGCCAGGCCTTGCTGCGACGGCCGCTGTAGACGGAATCTATCCGTTTCGAGATAATCCCTTCCATATCCAGGCGGCACAGGTGCGGCAGAAAGTCCGGGTTCTCGGCGAAGTGCTCACTGTAGATGATATGATTTTCGAAGTCCTGGGCGGTGATGATCTCGTGAAGCTTCGATTTGCGCTCGATAAGCGGCTTGCCGGTGATGTCCTGGTCGTCGATTACCAAAAGGTCGAAGACGTAGTATTGCAGGTTTTCGCTTCGCCCGGCACCCAGCTCGTCCTTCAGCTTTGAGAAGTTTGAGGCGCCGTGCTCGTTCAGGGCGACGATCTCGCCGTCGATAATGGCGTTGCGGACCTTCAGGCGCTTCAGCCGCCGCGCGATCTCCGCGTATTTCGCCGTCCAGTCGAGACCGGAGCGGGAAAACATGGTGACCTTCCCGTCCTCGACAACTGTCAGGGTGCGGTAACCATCGAACTTGACCTCGTGCACCCATTCGCGGCCTGCGGGGACGGCATCGGCGAGGGTTGCCAGTTCAAGTTCACGAAACTGCAAAAGTGCCTTTGCGACGGCTTTCCTGCCGCGATAACCCTGGTCATCCATGACTAACCGGCCTTCCGGGAGGTCGGCTTCGCCTTGGCCCTCGGCGCGGGCTTCGCGGGCTTTTTCGCATCGTCGTCATTCGCCGCGCCGGACTCTTTCAGGCTGGCCCTCAGGGCATCCATCAGATTGACGACCTTGGCCGCCGGTCGTTCTTCCTGCTTCACCGGTTCGCGGTTTTCGATTCGGGCCTCAACCAATTCCTTCAGGGCGTCGGTGTAGCGATCGTGGAAATCTTCGGGCACGAACTTCCCGATCTTGCGACGGATCAGCTGGGTGGCCAGGTCCTTCTCGTCATCATCCACCGCCACATCCTTGATGTTGCCGAACACGAAGCCGCTTTTCTTGATCTCGTCGGCATAGTGCAGTGTCTCCAGCAGCAGGCCCGGGCCGCAGGGCTTCACGGCACAGAGCCGCTCGCTGCCGGAAATGACAATCTGCCCGAGCCCCATGACCTTGGCTTCACGCATGGCGTCGCGAATAACTGCAAAGGTCGCTAGGTCACCTTTGCCAGAAGGGGCGAGGTAGTAGGGGGTATCGTAGTAGACAGCGTCGACCGCGTCGTACGGGACGAAGCGGACCAGTTCCATGGTCTTGCTCGACGGGATTTTCAGATCCTTGATCTCTTCTGGATCGAACAGGACATACTCGTCCTTGTCGATCTCGTAGCCCTTGACGATATCGGCGCGCTCGACTTCGACGCCGCCGGCGACAAGTTTCTGCCGAACCCGCTCACCGGTCGGCTTGTAGATCTGGTGAAAGGCGATCTTGCCCTTCGCGTCGATCGCCGTGAACATGTCCACGGTCAATGAAACCAGCGACACACGGATGGTGCCGCTCCAATAAGGCCGTACTGCCATTTTACCCTCGAGTTTTGCGAGGTGAATACCGACTCACAGGGCTAGCAGCCGAGGCGTAAAATTTCAGTCGGACTTCCGGGCCATTGACTTAGGAAGGAAGAAGGCACTGACGGTTAAGAAGCCTCATAATGCTATTAGCTGCCTTGCTCGTCGATCCGGTCTATTTCCGTAAGGAGCGACTTTGCCTCATTGGCCAGGTAGCGCAGGCGTTCGCAAATCAACGCCCGCATCTCCTTGGGATAGCTGCCGTTCATCAGCCCCATACGTTCCTGTTTGATAGTCTCCAGGATCGCTTCGAGATCGTTGGCGAATTTTTCTGATGCGGACATTCGGTATCCTGAAGTTGTGAGTTGAGATGTGGGGCGCAAAGGGGCACGAAAAAAGGCGCACCGAAGCGCGCCTTCATTTCGGCGGGAAATCTGCTCAGGTCGCTTGCTGCTCTTCCAGATTGGCTTGAGGATCGTCCTCTGCTTCGCTGTTATCCGACAGGTCCTGGTCGTCCTCATCCGCGACATTCTCGCCGGCTGCGGAACCATCGTCCTGCAGGACCGAGCCATCGGTTCCGATGACATCGTTGCCCCTGCCCATGTCGCCATCATTTTCAGTATCGATCCCGGTATCGACCGAGTCAGGCGCCGTGCTGCCCTGCTGTTGACCGGCCTGCCCCTGGAACTGGTTGACGAGATCGGGGTTGGCGCCGGATTGGCGTTGTGAATTCTGGTCTTCAGGCATGTCATCCTCCTTGGATGGTGAGAGGAGATCAGGATAAGCCTGCCGGCGTAAGTCCGTGGCATGGCATTGTACTGTTAAGGTAAGCGCGTCATGTGCGGCGGCGGCGAACACGTATCCAGCTTCGTTCGAGCGCATATAAGATGACCAGATAGAAGCTTACATTCGCCACGAAGGGCCCCGGCCGAAAGTCGTCCTCGAGCAAACCAACTTTGCCCTCAACCGAAATCCCCGGCTTATCGAACAGAAACGGAGCCGGCCAACCACCATTAAGCTTGGGCTTCGGGCAATAGACATCGATGCCGTTGATCTTGCCGATATCGCAATAGATCCCCTGATCCGGACCAAAACGCTGCGCGTTTGCCGACAGCGATGCCGCAATCGTTGCGATGGCCAGGATCAGAGCAATTCTGACGAACGCGGGCATGGTCGTACCTGATCCGACACAAAAAAACCGGCCAAGGCCGGTGTGCGAGCGATCCTAAGTAGACGGGCCGGGCTTAGGCTAGGGGGGCGATGAAGACCGGCCCGTCTATTTTGCACCCGGAGGGGCACTTTCGATAGTTGTCAGAACGCATATAAATTTGTGATGCGTTTCAAGCGGGGAGGGCGTCCGGACCTGGGGATAACAGCTCATAACCACGGCGCTGCTTTTGGCGAAGGACTCTATTGGCGGCGACATCGGCTTCGCCCTCGGTCGGATACCAATATTCCTTCGTCTGCCCTGTGGCGCCGATGCGTCCCCAATGTCTGACAACGGCAACGTCGCCGAAAAGGCCGAGCTGGACCGACAACTCATAGCGCCGGGCCATGTTACGGTCCTTGTCTACACGGTGCAGGATGTTGATGGCCATGTCGAATAATCCCGAATGGAGTCAATGCACTAGGTTATCATACGTCGAATCCGCCAACAAGAACAAAACATGATTTTCAAGCGGCAGGGATGCTTATTCGACGTAATCGCATCGCTGTCGCGCGAAGGCTTGCACCCCAATCATGCACCATCTCGCTCGCCGCCAATCGGAGACAAGTAACGCTCGATCTTAGTCCGTCCACAAATTTTTTGCGGCCCAGATTGAGGTCGTCGGTAAGCATCTATCGTCTTGCGCGGACTGTGGTTTTACCTGCGGCGTTCAACCTCAATGTCAGGTTCGCGACTCGCCTGCCAAGGGATGCCCTATTGACACCTTGCCGAAATCGAGAACAAAAAGAGAACATATTTCCATAAGCCGCCCAGCAGGTGTCCGTAGCGCGCTCCAGAAAGGATCATACATGCTATGTCACAACGAGATGCTGCCCGCATCACAGAGCTCCGAGACCAGATCGAACGGATCAGTGGTGTCGTTACCCGCACACGCACCGTTCTCCCCTTCGGCATATCCGAGATCGACCGGCGGCTTCCGAAGGGCGGGCTTGCTATCGGCGCCGTCCATGAGGTGGCCGGGGGCGCCAATGGAGCGTTAGATGCGGCTGCGGCGATCGCCTTTGTTGCGGGTATAGCTGCCAGAACAGGTGGGCAAGTCCTTTGGTGCTACAGCCAGGCCGACCTCTTCAGTCCTGCGCTTGCGCGCAATGGCCTCGGCGAAGACCGCGTCGTCTTTTTCGAAGCGCCGGACGATACCGCGATCCTGGGCTGTTGCGAGGAGGCTTTGCGGCACGGCGGACTTAGCGCCGTTGTGGGTGAGGTTGCAAAACTCTCCCGGGTATCGTCGCAGCGCCTGCAAATGGCTGCGGAGGCGACCGGCACTATGGCACTTATCGTGCGTCGCTGGAAGCGCCAGGTCGATGCCAGGGACTTCGGGACGCCTACGGCTGCCTATACCCGCTGGCGCGTCACCGAAACACAATCAACTCCATTGCCGGTCCGTGGTGTCGGACGCGCCAGATGGTTCCTGGAACTTATGCGCTGCCGCGGCGGCGAATGTGCAGAGTTTGAAGTCGAGGCGTGTGATGCCAAGGGTTTTATCGCTATTCCTGCCGACTTGGCCGACAGACCGGCTGCGGCGGACGACTGGCGACGCGCTGCCTCGTGACGTGCCGCTTGCGCTGAAAACCAAGGTCGGGTCGAAGCGGATTATCTCCGCAGTCGACGACTTCGCGCGTCAGCTTGGGCTTTACCGCGGCATGCCGGTCGCCAAGGCGCAGGTCCTGGTCGAGAATCTGCAGCTCGTCGACGCCGATCTTGAAGCCGATTCCGTCGCACTGGAGAAGCTGGCGCGATGGGTCTTGAAACGGTATTCGCCGATCGTCGCGGTCGATCCGCGCGACGGCCTCGTTCTGGACGTTACCGGCTGCGACCATCTCCACGGCGGCGAGGAAGGGCTTATCAAAGACATCCGCCGACGGCTGGAGGAAGTTGGAGTCAGCACTTGCGCCGCGCTGGCCGACACCTGGGGCGCGGCCCATGCCTTGGCGCGTTTTGGTGATCAGGCGGTCGCCATCGTTCCTCCCGGGAAAACGGGTGATAGCATCATCAAGTTGCCCGTCGCCGCGTTGCGGCTGGATCGTGACTTGGTCGATGAGCTGCTTTTGCTCGGCATCGAGACGGTCGGTGAGCTGGCGGCCAAGCCGCGCGCGCCATTGGCCCGGCGATATGGGCCAAGCATGTTCCGGCGTATCGACCAAGCCTTCGGCCGCGTGGCCGAGCCCATAATGTCCGTTGCGTGCCCTGAACTGATATCCATAACTCGTGTGTTCGCAGAACCGATCGGCGCGCCAGAGACGCTCGAGAAATACACCCGCCGTCTGGTCGAACAGATGTGCGAGCGCCTGGAAGAGGTGGGCCAAGGCGCCAGACGCCTGGATCTGCACTTCGTCCGTATCGACAATCGGATCGAGGCCATATCAGTGGCAACCGCCAAGCCGGTGCGGGAGCCCAAACGGCTGAAGAAGCTTCTGTGCGACAAAATCGAGACGGTCGATCCCGGTTTTGGCATCGAGAAGATGGTGATGGTTGCGGTCCATGCCGAGGCCCTGGCCTATAATCAGATCGGCGCCGCCTTCGCCGAGCCGTCGCGCGCCGATGTCGAAGATTTATGGGACATTTTGGCCAACCGTTATGGCGGCGACCGCCTCTACCGCGCGGTGTCGGTCGCGACCGATATTCCGGAGCGCGCCATCAGGCGGCTGCCGCCGACCTCGACCGAGACTGGCTCTCGCCGGAATATTGATTTCCGGCGCCCCACCCGTTTGTTCAACCGGCCCGAGGCCATCCAGACGCTGTCCGAACTGCCGGATCATCCGCCACGTCAGTTTACCTGGCGCGGCCAGCGCTTCCAGGTGTCGCGCGCCGACGGCCCCGAACGCATCAAGGGTGAATGGTGGCAGAGCGAAGGCGAGGCCGGCAAGGTTCGCGATTACTTCATCCTCGAGGTCGCAAATGGTGAACGCTTCTGGGTGTTTCGGACCGGCGACGGGCAGCACACGGATACCGGCGCGCTGAGCTGGTACCTCCACGGCAAGTTCGAGTAGGGCGATGGCCGGTTACGTTGAACTGCAATGCGCTTCGCACTTCTCGTTTCTGCGCGGCTGCAGCTCGCCCGACGAGCTGTTCTTCCAGGCGCAGGCGCTGGGCATGGAAGCCTTGGCCATCGCCGACCGCAACACGCTGGCCGGCATTGTCCGCGCTCACGTGGCGGCCGAGGCTACCGGCGTGCGTCTAATCATCGGCTGCTGGCTGGAACTGACGGATGGCATGTCGCTTCTGGTCTATCCGACCGACCGCGCGGCTTACGGCCGCCTTTGCCGTTTGCTATCTCTGGGCAAAAGCCGCGCAGGGAAGGGCAAGTGCGACTTGCAATGGTCGGACGTCGAGGATTTCCACGAAGGTCTGATCGCTGTCCTGGTCCCGGATCAGGCCGACGAACTGCTTGCCCAACGCCTGCGCAAGTTCAAGGCATTGTTCGCTGACAGGGCCTACATGGCGCTTTCCTTACGCCGTCGGCAAAACGACCAGCTGCGTCTGCACGACCTATCGCAGCTGGCGTTTAGACATCGCGTGCCGACCGTGGTGACAAATGACGTCCTCTATCATGTCCACGACCGCGACATGCTGCATGACGTGGTGACCTGCATCCGGCACAACTGCACGATCGACACCATGGGCGACCTGCGCCATCTTTATGCCGACCGGTTCCTTAAGGCGGGCGATGAGATGGCAAGGCTCTTCCCGAATTACAAGGAGGCTTTGAATCGCACGGTGGAAATCGCCGATCGCTGCCGCTTCGCGCTGACGGAGCTCAAATACCAGTATCCCGAAGAGCGCTTACTGCCAGGCCTATCGGCCAACGAAGCACTGAGACGCCTTACTTGGCAGGGCGCCAAATGGCGCTATCCCGAAGGGGTGCCAGACAAGGTGATTGGTCTTCTGCGCCATGAGCTTCAGCTGATCGAAAAGCTGGACTACGCACCGTATTTCCTGACGGTAAACTCCATCGTCCAGTTCGCGCGCTCTAAGGACATATTGTGCCAAGGTCGTGGCTCAGCCGCGAATAGTTGTGTTTGTTTTGTGCTTGGCATCACATCGATCGACCCGGACCGCAACGACCTGCTGTTCGAGCGCTTCATATCTGAAGAACGGCGCGAGCCGCCGGACATCGACGTCGACTTCGAGCACCAGCGCCGCGAGGAAGTCTTGCAGTGGGTCTATAAGACCTATGGCCGCAACCACGCGGCCCTGACGGCTGTCGTCACCCGCTTCCGTACCCGCGGCGCCATCCGCGCCGTGTTGAAGGTGATGGGATATCCCGAAGACACCATCAAGACGATTTCCAGCCAGATCCATCACTGGCACCGTGGGGGCTTCAAGGAAGAGGATGCGGACGGCCTCGGCATCAATCTAAAAGACCGACGCCTCCAGCTGGCTATCTCCCTTCACCGCGACCTGCTGAATGTGCCGCGCCATCTCTCGCAGCACCCCGGCGGCTTCGTGCTGACCCATGATCGGCTGGACGAACTCGTACCTATCGAGCCGGCGGCCATGAAGGACCGGCAGGTCATTGAATGGGACAAGGACGACATCGACGTCCTGAAGTTCATGAAGGTCGATTGCTTAGCTTTGGGGATGATGAGCTGCATGAAGCGGTCATTCGACCTGCTGGCCGAGCACAAAGGCATCAACATCGATATAGCGACGATCCCGTCGGAGGACCCCAAGACCTACGCCATGATCCGGCGCGCCGACACCTTAGGCACATTCCAGATCGAGAGCCGTGCCCAGATGGCCATGCTGCCGCGGATTAAACCCAGGACTTTCTACGACCTCGTCATCGAAGTCGCCATCGTGCGGCCAGGCCCAATTCAGGGCGACATGGTTCACCCCTATTTGCGCCGGCGTGAAGGTAAGGAGGATGTGACGTTTCCGAAGCCCGAACTGGAAGCCATCCTTGGTAAGACGCTGGGCGTGCCGCTCTTCCAGGAGCAGGCGATGCGGGTCGTCGTTGATTGTGCCGGCTTTAGCCCTGGCAAGGCCGATCTGGTCCGCCGCGCGATGGCAACGTTCAAGCACACCGGAGGGGTCTCGAAGTTCCATGATGAGATCATCGAAGGGATGATGAGCAACGGCTATTCCGAGGAGTACGCGCAGCAGCTGTTCGCCCAGCTGGAAGGCTTCGGATCGTATGGCTTCCCGGAAAGCCATGCCGCCAGCTTCGCGCTGATCGCCTATGCTTCGTCTTGGATGAAATGCCATCATCCCGATGTGTTCTGCGCCAGCCTGTTGAATAGCCAGCCCATGGGTTTCTACGCGCCGGCGCAGATCGTCAGGAACGCCCAAGAGCACGGCGTCGAGGTTCGGCCGATCTGCGTCAACCGCTCGCGTTGGGACTGCACGCTGGAACCGACAAGCAGGGGGGGACGGTTTGCGGTGCGTCTCGGCTTCCGAATGATCAGTGGCATTCGAAGTCAGGATGTTGCGCAGATGATCCTCTACCGCGACGACCAGCCCTTCAAATCCATTCCTGAGCTTTGGCGCCGGGCCAGCACAACGACCGCGACGCTCCAAAGGCTGGCCAAGGGCGATGCGTTCAAGCCGGCGTTCGGGCTGGAGCGGCGTGACGCCTTGTTTGCCATCCGCGCTCTTGGCGACGGCGAACTGCCTCTGTTTGATCGGCTAATTGACGGAACGAGCCACAGTGCACCGGGCGTAACCGAACCCTTCATGGACCTGAAGCCGATGACGGCCGGCGCCAGCGTCGTTGAGGACTACAACCATATCGGCCTGACGCTTGGGCCGCATCCGATAAGCTTCCTGCGCGAGGAGCTTAACGACCGCGGCATCATCACTTGCAAGGATGCCATGCGCTCGAAGGACAAGCGCCACGTTCAGGTCGCCGGCATGGTTCTGGTGCGCCAGCGGCCGGGCTCGGCCAACGGTGTCGTCTTCATGACGATCGAGGACGAAAGTGGCGACGCCAACATCGTCGTCTGGGAAAAGACGGGTGAAACATTCAAGACCGCGCTCTATGGCTCAACCATGATGCTGGTGACTGGCTACATTCAAAGGGAAGGGGAGGTGGTGCACCTTATCGCCCGCAGCCTCGCGGACTTCTCGCCGATGCTCGCCACCGTCGGCAAGCGCGATATCGCCCTTAAGGCACCGCGGCAGCCAGGTGACGAATTCCGCAACGGCGGTCCAAACTGGGATCATCGCGTGCCCGGGTTCGTGCAGGACGGCAGTTTGAAGCACTCAAGTCGGGATTTCAGGTGAGGCGGCTGTTACCCATTTGCCGACACAATTCATTGATAGATAAGGCTCAGTTGCGTTCCTCCGGAGTAGAGTACCCATGACCAAGGTGTTGGCCAAGGCCGCCCTAATCGCCGGCGCCGCTGTCGCGCTGGCCCAACCCGCCCTTGCACAATCCTATCAAGCTGAGCCGCGGCAGGCCGAAGACAGGCAGGCCGAGCCGCAAATGCGTCCTTATAGCGAGGTCGGGGCGGAACAGCGCGCTTATGAGCGCGGCCGTGCCGACGAAGCGGAAGATCGCGCCTATGCGCAGGGCCGCAGGGATTCGCGTCGGGACGCCTACGAAGACGGTGAACGGGCAGATGGCTACTGCTACCAGCGAAAGGCCAGCGCCCGCACCAGCGGCACCATTTACGGCGCGATCGCAGGCGGATTGATAGGCAATGGCCTGTCGAACCGTTGGGACCGCGGCGGCAACACCCTGGGCGGCGCCATGATCGGCGGCATGATGGGCCGGTCGCTCGGTGACGATAGCGTGCAATGCTACCAGGATGCCTATTACAGCTACGACGACGGCTACTACGCGCCGCCTGCGCCACCACGCGGCTACGTCACCGTCTATTTCACCTCGCGCCCGCATTACGGCTACCGCAACATCTACCGCGGCCCGCATCACTATCGTCGCTGGTAAGTGACCGTCCAAGCTTGGTCAGTTGACAGTAGTCAACAGGAGTTGGCGTAGCTTGCCTTTGCCTTATGTTATAAGGGAAACGCGCGATTCGGCCGAGCCGAAAGCGCGGACAACATAGGAGCCTCCCCATGAACACAACCGAACTCGCCGAAAAACTTGCTTCCGCCCAGGGACTGACGAAAACCACTGCAAAGTCCCTCGTCGACGACGTGCTGAAGGCGATCACCGAGGCCGCCGTCGCCGGCGAAGAGGTCAATTTGCCTGGGTTTGGCAAATTCAAGGTAAAGGAAAGCCCAGCGCGTGAGGGCCGCAACCCGTCGACGGGTGCTACAGTCCAAATAGCCGCATCGAAGAAGGTGACGTTTGTCCCTGCGAAGGCATTGAAGGATAAGGTCAACGCCTAACCGATAGCTTTAGAACATATGGAAGCGCCGTCACATTGTGACGGCGTTTTCGTCTGCTGGTGGCCCTTAGGCGACTCGTGGCCAAGTATGGGCGTTGAAAAAGCGGAAGTGACCTCAGTTCCAACGGGCCCATGGGGTGATGTGATTGCATCACTACATACGTCGAGATGTTCCTCCCCAAAGCAGCGGGCTATATGGCGCAAACACATTAATACTCATACGTCTATAGAGAACGCCTTCTCCTTATTTTCGGTTAGTAGAAAATAAGCGCCGGCGAAGAACGCATATGTGCAAACACGGAGTGCCGCGTCACAGAAAGCGGCAAATGTGTCGAGGGACTGTCGCTCGATGCGTGTCCTCACTATGGGCATCATCCAAGTGAAGTGGTTCTGACGGATGAATTAGAGAACGAGCAGCCTCAGACTCAAGAAACCGGAATTCTATTGCGTCCAGCGGCGACATTGTTGCTTTCGACCGTCCCGGATGCAATGGCGCAGTACGAAGCTATGCAATAAAGCTCAGACTTCCTCTCCAATCATAGGCAACGAGCACGTGATCGGTGCTCTAATCGGCATTTCCATGGACCAAACCAGCTAGGTCGATTCCGTCAATATGCCCTTTGCGAGCGTTGCCAGTCGGCGCGGTACTGATCGCGCCGCTGCTGAAGCCAGTTATCGGACGATGCATTAATTTCTTCGACCGCACTGTTTCCAGCGTTGCGAATCGCAGATTCCCACTGTCCGGGGATGTAGCCGGCACTAGGGTCCTTGTTGGCCGTTTGCATACGGCGCAAACGGGCCTCTTCTTCGGCTAAAGCCTGACCGCGCGCCTGATCCATTTGGCGTTTCCATTCGGCGTTGATCGCCTGCTGTATGGTCTCCTCGGGTATACCTTTGGCGCGCGCGAGCTCCACCAGGCCCGGAAGCCGACCAGTCCCGCAGTTCATCATGTAGTCTTCAACGTCCTGGCGCGTGTCTTGGGCGTCGACACTATAGTCGCATATGCGTCCCGACGCCCGAGAAGCGGCACGAGCTGCTGCGCGCGCTGCACGGCGCTCTTCGGCGACGCGGGTGGCCTGCTGTTTGCGCGCATTTGCCAAGTCCTGCTGCATCTGTGCCGATTCTGCCTCCAGGATTGCGATGGCGCGGTCGCGCTGGCGATCGTAATCCGTGTCTGGTTGTCCCAGAATTTCGAGCGAGTCTCGGCGGAATGTCCGCCATTTGCCGTCCAACGCTGCTTGGGCAATAATGAGCCCGCCATTGCTGAAATCGCGCGCCATTGTGGTGTAGCGCGTTCCAGTTGGGGCCGCGATAAGCGCTTCAGCTGGCGTACCGACATGCAGGGTGAATTCGAAGCCGTCGCCTTTAGGGAACACCACAGCCCAGGTCCAGGATAAGTCCTTGACGGCGTCACTGTACGCAGAAGCATGCTCACGCGGAAACGCCGGGAACATGCCGACTGCGCCTTTGGGAAGAGGCAGGGGCTGGCCATCGTCATCGGCAGGGAGCAATAATGGACCAAAGAAGGGTTGTGCCGGATCCCAGTCCAGTGACGGTCCCTCGATGAACAGTGTTGTCGGCACGTAGGTGCAACTGCTTCGATCTATATTTATTTCCGCTGGTTCCGAGGTAACCCACAGGGCTGCATTGGACAGCACTGGCGTCACCGGGCGACCGGAGAGGTCCAGAAGACCCGAGCGCAGCACGCCCTGGTCGTCGCGCCAGCGCGCTAACAGGACGTTGCCGACCCGGCGCACCGACGGCCGGATCTTATCCCCGCCCATGTTCGAAAGTTTGCGCGCCCGACCGTCGGGAGTAAACAGGGTGACATCGGTCCTGCCATTTCCGCCCCGAATCCAGGTTTCACCCATAACGGCCGCAGCACTGCGAGGGGACGTGTCCGTAGTTATCGTCTTGCAGCCGCCGCTAGGCACAAGCATGCCTGCCTCCTGCAATTCGAAGCGCTCCTTCCCCTCGCCCTTCCCGGCAATGTAGGTCCGGTACTTCAGGCCGCCGGGATGAGGCCCGTTGCCATGGTCGATCACCAAGGCTCCCGTCGTTGAAAACGGGAGAACCCTTGCGTAGTCGTAAGGAACGATCAGTTTTCCCACTGCGTCCTTCAGGCCGTAAATCTTATGTGTTGTCAGGAGGCGATCGGTGGTGTCCTTGCATTCATAGTTGCGCGAGGTGACCTGAACGACGCCCGCGCCACCCCCGTCTGCAAAAGGTACGACATGTTCAGCCTCAACGCGCTCGAATGGGGTTAGCTTTTTGCAACCCTTCAGATGGGATGGGAAATTTTGTGCCTGCGCCTGGGTGGTGCATAGTGCCAGAGCCCCACTCGCCAGCGCGGCGCCAATGATCAAGCTTCGCATTTTACCTCCCCTCGATAACAGCGCTATTCGCACGAACGTATGACAGCTTGTCAACCCATAAACAGAGGGGTGTGGTTCACTCAGCGACATAGCGACGTCAAACGTTCGGAGGTCCGCTCCGGGAGGCACGTGCGAACCGCGATTGCTAGAGCAGATTTCTAGCGGTTTGAATCGATAGGGGATTCCCATTCCGTCCGAACAGTGATTCAAACTTGGTGCTGGGAGGAGGCCAGTACCGAT
>NZ_JAGGMI010000010.1 GCF_017875235.1 Asticcacaulis solisilvae
AACACTTTGGTAGTCGTGTAGAGATGTATCTCAACATCTCCGCTAGATCACCGCCGCCTGCGTTTCTCTTTCCAATATCTACAATGTCAAAGACCTTATCCGCAACCAGCCGAGCCGGCTGCGGTGATAACCAATCCCGTTATCAGAGGAGGCGCTCATTTACCGAAGCGACCAAACCGTGTCAACCGATTTTTCATCTTTTCCACAGAGCCGTTTGAGCGGCGATTTTTGCGGAAGCGAAGCCGAAAAGTTCCCCGTCGGATGACCTTGCGGACAATCCTTAAAGATCCCTCAGAATCGGTGAAGCGCTGTACTTAATCCTTTTTGGTTCCGGCTTCAAGTCCCAATCGACTTTTTTAGGAGACGATTTCGTGAGGCCGTTGTTTCAAAAGGCTGCGGTGCAGCGAGGAAGCGGCTTCTAGACAAGCCCTCAGAAACACGCAAGCGCCGAATCCGGGGAAATCGCACTTATCCCCAGATTGGCGCTTGTCGACAGTAAGTTCAGGAAGTTAGCCGGCGGCGATATAGCTTTTCAGCGTATGCGCCTCGAGCTCGACCTCGGAAATCTTGGATTTGACCAGATCGCCGATCGAAACGATGCCAACCAAACGCGCACCGTCCATGACAGGCAGATGGCGGATACGGCGATCGGTCATGCGTTCCAGCAGGGATTCGATCGTTTCAGCCTGATCGGCAAAGATCACATCACGCGTCATGATTTCCGACACCGGCTTGGTGAGCGCATCCGCACCCCACTCCGCAATGGCGCCGATAATATCGCGCTCGGACACGATGCCGACGACGCGGCCGATACGGTCGGTGGCAATGAACGCCCCGACCTTACGCGTGTGCAGCAAAGCCGCAACCGATGAAAGACTATCATCGGGTGATACAGTAAAAACCTGACGCCCCTTGGCATTTAGAAGCTGATTAACCAACATAGCGACACCCTCCCGGTGGATTTATCTCATTTGACGCTACTAAAAGAACAGCGTCACCTGAAAGGGAGCGAAAATGCAATGCTTACTGCACTGCAGCAGGGGTCACTTTGTTGTGAAACGATGCCGGTGAAATACACGAAGCCAAGGCGAGATAATCAGCAGGCCGAACAAAAAGCCGGCAATATGCGCTTGCCAGGCGACCTGAACGCCTTCGCCAAAAACCAGCGGCGTAAACGCCGTTGCAGCGTTAAGGCCGCAATAGACGACGGTCATGGCCAGTACCTGCGGATGCAGGAAGGACCGCACGACCGGTTCACGGTCGCGTTCGCCCAGCCGAATCGCCGCTCCCATCAGGCCCGATACCGCGCCCGACGCCCCCGCCACGGATACCGGCGAAGACCAGTTGAGCAGACAATATCCCAGTCCGGCCGCAATCCCGCACACGAGAAAGAAGCCAATATAAGAGGCGACGCCCCCTGCCCCATTGCCGAACGCGCGGATGACGGGGGTGGCGAAGGCCAGGCAGAAGGCGGAATTCATCAGCACATGCGTCCAACTGCCGTGCAGGAATATATGCGTGACCAAAAGCTCGTAGGCGCCGCTGCGCAGCAGGAGCGACGACAGGGCAAAGCTGTCAATCAGGTTTTCGCTGACCACCGGCGACAGGGATTGCAGAAAATAGAGGGAAACAAGGAGGACCGGCAACAGTATGGCCAAAGGCGGCGCATTAAAGAGAGGCTCCTTGCCTCCAGCGCGCTGTGGATTCTCGTAATCTGTCATATTCCGGGACTCAGGCTCTCGCCATTTGCGCTAATTCCTGCCCCCATATGGATCATCCCGCGCCCACTTTGCAACCTCGGCAGCCTTCGCCAGGCACATTTCACTACGTGGAATCCCTAAAAATACAAAGAAAAACGCCGCGATACACGTAATTTTTAGGGTTTGCGGCGACAGTGGCACCCGAATTGCTGGAGGGACATTCGCCTGAGACGTGAATGTCCCAGGCCTGGAGCGTTACAATGCCAAACCTGAACCTCTTCGGCCGTCTGGCCTTAATTTCCTCGGTAGCCGTTGCCCTTCCCGGCCTGGCTTTCGCCCAGGCGACTTCGTCGCGCGGAGTGTCGGCCTATGAAACCGGCTACGGCATGTCGCGCAACCAGATGCAACATGGCGTAAACCCGTCGACGCGCGACGCCAACGGCAACCGCGTCCTGATGGACGGCACGATCGTGACGGAAGAAAGTGTCTATTCCTATTCCAAGACGCTCGGCGCCGGCGATGCCTATTCGGGCGCCGGCAACGGCGGGGCCACGGCCATCGGCAACTATCTGAATGTCACGGTCAACGGCAACTACAACACCGTCATCGTCAATTCGACCCAGACCAACAATGGCAATGTCACTGCCAACAATAACGGCACCACCAAAACCGGCGCCAACGGCACAACCAATGACACAACTTCTCTGAACGGACAGCTCAATGGCTTCTAACAGCAAAACGCACACGGGTGGCTTCAAGCGCATCGCGACCCTGCTGGCCGGAACGGCCATGATCGCCGTCACCCTTTCGGGCTGCGTCTCGGCGCCTGGCGTCAACTCGGCCGGCAATTACAAAACGCCGATCGGCCGCGCGCCGGTCACCAGCAACGCCACCGCTTACTCGGACGCGCTGGTTTGCCTGGGTGAATATGCCCGCGCCCGCCGTCTGGCCTCGCCGCGCCTGGCCGTTGGTCGGATTTCGGACTATACGGGCAAGGTGTCGCTGGAAGGCGGCCGCGAAATCACGCAAGGCGCCTCGCTGATGGCGATGACCGCCCTGGCCAAGGCCGGCGCCCGCCAGGTCGAGCGTTTCGACACCTCGGTCGGCGAATTGGAACTGAAATACTCCAACAACAAGCTGATCACGGACGACCAGGTCGCCAACCCGACCAAGCCGGCCGATTACCGCAAGATCATGGCCGGCCAAGTCGCCGGTTCTGACTTCTTCATCGTCGGCGGCATCACCGAACTGAACTACAATATCCGTTCGGGCGGCTTTGACGCCCTGGCCGGCGAAACCGCTTCGACCGGTATCAAGGGCATGGCCTACAACCGCACCTATGTGATGAATGTCGCCCTGGACCTGCGTCTGGTCGACACCCGCACCCTGGAAGTGGTCGACGTCATCTCCTACCAGAAGCAGGTTGTCGGCCGTGAAGTGAAGGCCGGCGTCTTCGACATCTGGAACGGCAACATCTTCGATCTGTCGGGCGGCGCAGGCGCGCTTGAGCCGATGCAACTGGCGGTGCGCGCTATGATCGAGCGCTCGACGCTGGAATTCATGGCCAATCTGTACGGCGCCGCCGGCCCGCAGGTCTGCCTCGATCCGCAAAACGACTTCCTCTACAGCGACTCGCTCGGCGCGACCGGCGGTCTCACTCCCGCCTACGACAATCTGGAGACCAACAATGCTGGTACGCGCGCCGATCCTTACCGCTGGGAAAACATCGCGGACAAGCCTGTTCGCAAGCATAGCGGCAAGCACTAGTCTCCTGCTGGCCGTTCCTGCGCTCGCGCAGGAAGTCATCGACAATGTTCAGGTGGAAAACGGCGTCATTACGTCGACCAATACTCTGAACGTCGTGCAAAATGACGGGCTGTCGCAAGCCAAGGCTCAAGCCACCGGCAACGAAATGCAGGGCGGCAACCAGGATGTCGACGCGACTGTGACCTCGACCCAGACGGTGCGCGGCTCGATTCGCGCTGCCGCCGATATCCTGGGCCAGGGCACGGATGCCGACGGCCGTCAGTCGCTGGGCACGCCGGTGTATGCGTCGTCCCAGGCCACGGGTAACTATACCGGTTTCACCACCGAGAACGCCCGCGCGCAGGCTTCGACGACCCAGACCTCGACCGCGCCCGAGATCGAAGCGAAGACACACGTCATCGGCCTGAACAACTCGATCTATGTCAGTGGCGAAGGCCGCGCGTCCGCCGAGGCCAACCACACGGCTTACGAAGTGCGCAACGGCCGTCTCGACGCCGCGTCGTGGCAGTCCTCCGACAGCGACGTGAAGGTCAATACCTCAGCCGAAGTGCACTATTCACCCTCGCCCAACCTCTATGCGGC
Organism: Asticcacaulis solisilvae; assembly: GCF_017875235.1. Classification (GTDB taxonomy): domain Bacteria; phylum Pseudomonadota; class Alphaproteobacteria; order Caulobacterales; family Caulobacteraceae; genus Asticcacaulis; species Asticcacaulis solisilvae_A. The sequence goes on from NZ_JAGGMI010000010.1 coordinate 4,050, forward strand.
GCAGGCCGGCCAAAATTACTATGGTTCTTACTCGGAAGACCGCGGCTCACAGGAGCACGAGGTCCACCAGACCCAGTCGGGCCGGACCAATTCGCGCGCCGAGCTTTATGGCGGCAATATGTGGAATGTCGGCACCGAATCGACCGCGGTCGCCAATAACGTCAACCTGCAGAATCAGGGCGGTTCTCTGGTCGTGACCAATGACCAGCACCAGGTCGGCGCGGTTCTGTCGCAGGCGGTCACCCATGCCTATGAGTATGGCGAGGCGCACGCCACGGCCACCGGCATCGGTAACCAACTGGCGGCCGGCAATAACGACATCTATGTCCGACTCGACAATAATCAGATCTCGGACGGTGGCGTCGATGTGCTGGCCGAGTTCGAAGGCAATACCGGCTACGACGCCTATATCTCGGCCGAAGCCTATGGCAACCAGGCCCTAGCCTACGCCTGTGCCGACTGCCGCGCCGACATGGGCGTCAATTCGACCCAGATCAACAACAGCGACGTCAATGCCGTGAGCAAGGCGACCGTCACTGGCCAGGGCCGCTCGATCGTGTCGTCGGCCCGCGCCGTCGGCAACAGCGCCACCTACTACGTGTCCGGCAGCAAGTAATCCGGTAGAAGATACAAATAAAAAGCCCCATGCTGTCGGCTGCATGGGGCTTTCTTATCTTATAACGGCCAGAAGCTGCTGAAGCTTTTCGTAATCGACCGGCTTGACCATATGATGATGGAAGCCGGCGGCTTCGGCCATGGCTTTGTGCTCGCTCTGCCCCCACCCGGTCTGGGCAATGAACAGGGTCGACGCCAGCACCGGGTCCTGACGCATGGCGCGGCAGATGTCGTAGCCGTTCATGCCCGGCAGTCCGATATCGAGCATGACGACGTCAGGCTTATAGTCAGATGCCATGGCCAGCGCGTCGGCGCCGTTGTGAGCAATACGATAATCATGGCCCATGGCCTCGACCAGCCAACCGGAGGTCTGAGCCAGGGCCGGGTTGTCCTCGACGATCAGGATTTTCAGCCCGTCCGTCCCTGCCGTTTCCGCCACGGGCGCCTCCGCGTCATTGGCGGGCGCCGGCATCAGGGGCAGGCGAATCGTAAACCGGCTGCCCTTCCCCAGGCCTTCACTGGCGACGGACACGGCGCCCCCGTGCATTTCGACGAGGTTGCGCACCAGGGTCAGGCCAACGCCCAGGCCGCCATGCGAACGTTCCAGCGAATCGTCAACCTGGGCAAACATGTCAAAGATACGGTCAATCATTTCCGGTCGAATCCCAATACCCTGGTCGGTAACGTGGATATCAACCGCGCCGTCATGAATCTCGGTCGCGATGGTAATCGTCCGGCCACGATCGCTGTACTTAGCGGCGTTGTTTAGCAGGTTGGAAAAAACCTGGCTCAGGCGGGTAAAATCGCCCTCGACCCATAGACCATCGTTGACAGGCGCCACGGTCAAGGTGTGGTCGAACTGGGTGATGACCGGCTGCGAGGTTTCCTCGGCGACCCGCAGGATATCCGCCAGCTTCAGGCGTTCGCGGCGTAGCTCGATCTTGCCGCGTGTGATGCGAGACACGTCCATCAGATCATCGACCAGCCGGACCATATTATGCACCTGCCGCCCCATCAGGCCCAGCGCTTCCTCCTGAATGTCACCGCGCGCCTTGCCCGACGCCAGCAGCCGAATACCATTGCTGATCGGCGCCAGCGGGTTACGCAACTCGTGCGCCAGAATGGCCAGGAATTCGTTCTTGCGCCGGTCGGCCAGCTCCAGCGCCGATTCGACGCGCTTGCGGTCGGTAATGTCGGTCAGGGTCAGGACGGCTCCGCGCACCTCGCCGGCCTTGTCGAACAGGAAGCCGGTCGTGAGAATCACGTGGCTGAGGCGCCCGTCGGGCCATTGCAGTACGGCCTCACGCCCGCGCAATTCCGGCGTATCGATGAGGGCACGAAAGGCAAAAGGCTGCAATTCGCCGTCCACCACGTGCTTGAGCGGCAAGGCTTCGTCGAGGAAACGATTGATCGGATCGCCCCCGATAAGGGTCTCGACAGCGCGGCTGGTCCGGACGATCCGGCCGCTAGGATCGCAAACGATAACCGCGTCGCCAACCTGTTCGAGGATTGATTGCGCCAGGATTTCTTCGGAAACGATCCGTTCGCGCGCCCGCTCGGCCGTCAGGTCGCTCAACAGCAGGCAGAGACCGGTTGGATTGTCTTTCAACGGACGTATGCCGAAACTCACCGGAATGCGCTGGCCAGACGCGTTACGTAGGATAAGTTCCCTTTCGGCCTCGCGCCGGGCGCCCTCTTCGAGCAGCGCTTCGATAGCATTGAGACTCGAAGGTATGACAATGTCCTGGACAAGGGTATCCTTGAGGACCGCCTCGTCACGCTGAACCAGTGCGGCGAACAGCGCGTTGCTTTGCAGGATGCGACCGTCGGGCGCCAGCAGGGCCGTTGGATGGTTCACCTGGTCAACGATCAACTGATAGGTCTGTTCCGCCGCGCCCAGCGTCAGCACGGTCGTCTCATCGCCGCCTTCGACCACAACGGCATCGACTTCGCCGCTGCGGATAGCGCGCAGGGTTTCCTGCGCGACCTCCAGTTCCTGGCGGACCCGCGCGAGCTCGGATGTCAGGGCTTCGATCTCGTTGGGCCGCGTGTCGCGCATGGCTGTACTCAGTTGACCTTGATCTGCAGTCCGACCAGGGTGCGGTCGGTGTTCGAGAGATCGCCGATGATCTTGCGGATTGGATGCGGCAGTTGACGAACCAGCGTCGGAATGGCGACGATCTCGTCGCCCTTGGCCAGTTGCGGGTTTTTCAGCAGGTCGATCAGCTCGATCGTATAGCGGCCAGCCAGATGCTCCTCGCAGATTTTCTTAAGGTTTTCATAGGCCCTGACGGACTTCGGTGTTTGTCCGGCGACATAGAGCCTGAGCTGGAAATGCTCATTCGGATCACCTGCCATGGTGTCGTCCGGTGCAGCAGAAGAAAACGCGTCACTCATCTTTGGTGATCCTCATCCATGCGGCGGTTGACAGCCATATCGTCGCGGGACGCCTGCAGAATACGCTCGCCCTCGGCAAATTCGTCGCGAACCTGGGCGGCCTCAGCCTCTTCGGCGTCGAAGGCCGCCTGAAGCGCCAGTATCTGGGCCTCCAGGGCAGCCCGCTTGCGGTCGAGGGCGCGCTTACGCGCATCGGCCTCCAGTTGCCGCGCGCGCTTTTCCGCCGCCTCACGCGCTTCCTGCTGGGTACGCATAGAGCCGGTAAGCACGCCCGCTGGGCCGACATAGACGTCCAGCAAGTCGATGCCCGTTTCATCGATGACGAATTCGCGAATCTGATTGGAATGGGCCGTGCCGCGCGACTTCAGCACGTACATGCCGCGATTGCGCTCGCCGCCCAGCTCGATGTCGCGCAGCAATATCCAGGTGTCGATCAGCGAGGAAATGCCCATATCGGTCGCTTCCTGATCAACCTGCCCGGTCGTCAGATTGACGAATACAGCGGTGATGCCCTGTGCCTTCAGGAAATCGACGAGCCGCAGCAACATGGCCTGCGCTTCGCGCACGTTTCCGGCCGCGATGAAATTGCTGATGGGATCGATGATGACGGTCGTCGGCTGGAAGCGTTTGACCAGCTTATGGATTTCGGTCAAGTGCATTTCCAGGCCATGGAAGGTCGGCCGGGTCGCAATGAACTTCAGAAGCCCCTGGTCTTCCCAAGGCTGAAGATCGAGACCAATCGATTTCATATTGCGCTTGATCTGCGCCGGCGCTTCTTCGAACGACATGTAGAGGCAGCGCTCGCCGCGTTCGCAGGTCGCCTTGGCGAAATGCGCCGACAGGCTGGACTTGCCGGAGCCCGCCGTACCCGAAATCAGCACCGAAGATCCGCGATAAATGCCGCCCGACAACATGGTGTCGAGACGCGACACGCCGGTTGAGACGCGATCGTTGTAAACCTTGTGCGACAAGCCCAGAGACGTCACCGGCAGCACCGAGAAACCGTCTTCGTCGATCAGGAAAGGGTATTCGTTGGTGCCGTGCGATGTGCCGCGGTATTTGACGATGCGCAGACGCCGCGTCGAGGTCTGGTCGACGACGCGATGATCAAGCAGGATCACGCAATCGGAAACGTACTCCTCAAGCCCCTGACGTGTCAGTGTACCGTCGCCACGCTCGGCGGTGATGACGGCGGTGACCCCCTTATCCTTCAGCCAGCGGAACAGCCGTCGCAGTTCGGCGCGGAGAATAGCTTCGTTCTGCAGGCCGCCGAACAGGGTTTCGAGCGTGTCGAGCACCACACGCTTGGCCCCGATCGAATCGATCATGTAACCGAGACGAATGAAAAGACCTTCGAGGTCGTATTCCCCCGTTTCTTCGATCTCGCTGGGCTCGACATGGATATGGTCGACCAGCAGCTTGCCTTCGGCTTCAAGCTTGTCGAGATCGAAGCCCAGCGACCTGACGTTTTCTTTCAGCTCCTCGGAGCTTTCCTCGAAGGCGAAGAAGATGCCCGGCTCGTCGTAGCGCATCGCGCCATGAACCAGGAACTCCATGGACAGCAGGGTCTTACCGCAACCGGCGCTGCCGCAGATCAGGGTCGGCCGGCCTTGTGGAAACCCGCCCTGTGTAATTTCATCAAGTCCGTCTATGCCCGTCAGCGCCTTGGGCAAGCTACCCAATTGCCGGTCATCACTACGCGTATCTGCCATATCGCCTTCAACCAATTCCGCCGTTTATACGGACGGACCTCAAGGCATGACACCTTTCCGCGCATATATATTCGGCCGCCCCAATACTCAGGCGTATCAGATAGAAATGGCCGTGGTAAAGCGGCCATTCATGTTTCCGTATATTTTATAAGGAAACGATCAAAACGTCAGTGTTTTCGAGATTTTGCGCGTTTGATCATGTCCAATGGTACCGCGGCCGCCATGGCGGCGGCGCCGGCAGCGTTGGGATGCAGGTGGTCGCCGAGATCATAGGCCGGCAGCATCCAGCCCGGGCGCGCCGGGTCTTCCAGCGCCTTGTCGAAATCGAAGACGCCATCGAACACAGCCGATTGCCGTATCCAGGCATTGATCGCCTGGCGCCGCTCTTCCTTTTCGTCGGCATAATAGTCCTTGAAGACCGTGCCCTTAAATGGCGTCAGCGTCGCCGCATATACACGCACCCCCCGATCGTGCGCCCGCGCCGCCATCTGGCTCAGGGCATCGGTCATCTGTTGCGCCGACACGTATTCGGGCGTTTCCGGTCCACCGGCGTGGCCCAGATCGTTGATGCCGATCAGGATCACCACCGCCGCCACATTGGGCTGCATCAGGACGTCGCGATCGAAGCGCGACAGTCCGCCTTCGCCGAACCGCGCCCAGGTGCCGTGATGCAGGATGCGGTTGCCGCTGATGCCGGCATTGACGACGTTCAGAGGGATTTTGGCTTCACGCAGACGCGCCGACAGGACGTCAGGCCAGGTGCCGCCGCTGTCAGCCGGAATGCCGAACCCGTCGGTGATCGAATCTCCGAAGGCGACGATGACGCCCCTGTTCTTCGGCGCCACGACCTCGACCTCAGCCAGCCACGGAAAGGCATTGCCGATGCCGATATCGGCCTTGGTTTCCGGCAATAGTTCGGCGGCCGCCTGCGATCCGGGCGCCGAATAAAGCACGCCCCGCTGGATATCGTGAACCGTGGTCAGTGGCGCTGCCCCGGAGGTAAAGACGCTAACCGCCAGGTCGCTTCCCGCTTCGGTCTTCAGCGCAACGGGGTCACTCATCATATAGGCGCCGGGCGCAATGATGACGCCCGAACGGCCATTGAAGGTGACAGCAGTGTCGGTCGCCATGTCGATGCGGCTGCCGCTGATCCGGCGCGCCACGCGGACATCGTCCAGACGCAAGGGCGTCTTGCCGTAGGCATTGCTGATACGCAGCCTGAGCGCCTCGCCGCCTTCGGATATTCGCACGATCTGGCGCAGCGTCAGGTTGGTGGCGGCGGCTTCGCTGCCCGACGGTTCGGGCGCGGCGTACCAGGCCGGCGTCCAGTTCTGCGGCCGGGTGTCAGCCAGCGCCTGGGTATGCACTGTGGCGGCCAGGACCACACCGAGCGAAAAAGCATACAGGCGCGACAGCTTCATTATCCTTCTCCTCCACCGCTTTTGCCAAGGCTTAGACGACGGCGCCACAGGGCGCAAGCCGAAGCGCCCGGCTGCAATTTTAACTTTATTCGGCCGGATTTTCCTGCAAGGGTCCGGTGCATCACGCAGTGTACGAAAACACCGCGACAAAGCAGTCTGGAGCGCGACCCGATGTCCAAAGCCACCCCGGTAAAGTCTGTCCTGATTTCCGCCTTTGCCGTTCTTGCCTTGACCACCACGGCGCTCACGCCCATCCACGCCCTGGCCGAGGCGGTTGCCGCAAAGGCGGTCGCGCCCGATCCGACCAAGCCGGTGTCGTTCGCCCAGGACTTCTCCGACCTCAAGCCTGATCCCGCCGTGCGCTTTGGCCGCCTTGCCAACGGCATGACCTATGCCGTCATGCGCAATGCCACGCCGCCGGGCACGGCGTCGATCCGCCTGCGCTTCGAAGCCGGCTCGCTGATGGAAAGCGACAAGCAGCTCGGCCTCGCCCACTTCCTTGAGCACATGGCGTTCAACGGCTCGAAGAACGTCCCCGAAGGCGAGATGATCAAGATCCTTGAGCGTCACGGCCTGCAGTTCGGTCCGGACACCAATGCCCATACCAGCTTCGGTGAAACCGTCTACGAGCTGGACCTGCCCAAGACCCACGACGAGATTCTTGACACCGGCCTGATGCTGATGCGCGAAACGGCCGGCAACCTGCTGCTGGAACAGGCCGCCATCGACCGCGAACGCGGCGTGATCCTGGGCGAAGAACGCGCGCGCGCCACGCCGCCCTTACGCGACTATATCAAATGGTCCGAAACCGCCTATGCCGGCCAGCGCTATCCGACGCGCCTGCCGATCGGCAGCACGGAGATCATCAAAAACGCCACTCGCGCCGACTTCGAAGACTATTACAACGCCTATTACCGTCCGGAACTGGCGACCCTGGTCGTCGTCGGCGACATCGACGTCGATGCCATCGAGGCCAAGATCAAGGCCAGGTTCTCCGACTGGACGGCACGCGGCGACAAGGCCCTGCGCCAGACGGACTTCGGCGCCTACAAGACCAAGCCCCAGAACAGCGGCGTCTACACCGAAAAAGGCCTGCCGGACGGCATTTCCGTCACCTGGTCCAAGGCGCCCGATGAAACCTACCAGACCAAGGCCTCAAGCACGGATGATTTTATCGATTCGCTGCGCCTGGCGCTGCTGAACGATCGCCTGGAACGCCAAGCCAAGTTGCCCGAAACCGCATTTGCCGCCGCCGGCGTCTATCAGGCCGGCGCCGAGCGCACTGCCGAAAGCGTGCAATTAAATGTCACGCCCAAGCCCGGACAGGCCAGGGCCGCCCTCACCCAGGCCTACACCACGGTGCGTCAGTTCGCGCTTTATGGCGCGGAACAGTCTGAACTCGACCGGCTGCTGGCTGACTACGAGGCCATGTTCAAACAGGCCATGCAGGGCGAAAAGACACGCAACAACCGCGGCCTGGCCGAAGGCATCATCGAAGCCGTCGGCGAGCGCGAGGTCTTTACTTCGCCAAGCCAGGACTTCGCCTTCTTCCAGGAGCTGAAACCGCGCCTGACGCTGGACACCATCAATAAAGGCGTGGCCCCGCTGTTCGCCAGCGACGGTCCCCTGCTGTGGCGCAGCGGCGAGACGACGGGCGATCTCGACGCCGCCGCCCTGACCGCGACCTATGCCGCCATCCAGGGCGCACAACTGGCGAAAGCCGAAGTCAGTGCCGCCAAGCCGTGGCCCTATGCCGATTTCGGCGCGGCCGTTCAGCCGTCAAAGCGCGAGGACATCAAGGATATCGGCGCGGTCCAACTGACCTGGCCGAACGGCGTCAAGGCCACCATCAAGACGACCGATTTCAAGGACGACGAAATCGGCGTCACCGTGCGCTTCGCCGGCGGTCTGGCGGCCCTGTCACCATCCAGGAACCCGCCGGTCTTCGAAGCCTCGGCGCACGGCGTCCAGGAAGGCGGCCTCGGCAAGCTGACCGCTGCCGAACTCAAGGATACCCTGGCCGGCAAGATCGTCGGCATGGGCTTTGACATTGGCGAGGACGCTACCGTCCTGTCAGGCGGCACCAATCCGACCGACTACGCCACCCAGATGCAGCTCCTGATGGCCTTTGCCACCGATTCGGCCTACCGCGCCGATTCGTGGGAGCGGCTGAAGTCCTTCGTGCCCAACTACTACACTTCGCTCAACGCCACGCCGGAAGGCGTCTTCCAGCTCAAGGCCAATGCCGCCCTGCACTCAGGCGACCCACGTTTCGGCATTCCGCCGCAGGAGGAATTCCTCGCCACCACCAACGACCAGGTCAAGGCGCTGATCGACACGCAACTGAAGACGGCGCCGGTCGAAATCACCATTGTCGGCGACATCTCGGAAGCTGACGCCGTGGCCGAGATCAACAAGACCTTCGCCACGCTGAAACCCCGCTCCGCCGTCACGCCGGCCAAGGACGCCGCGATCGTCAAGTTCCCGACGGCCAACCTGTCCCAGGTCTTCGAGCACCAGGGCCGCGCCGACCAGAACATGACCTTCATCGCCTGGCCGAGCTCGGACTTCTTTACCAATACTGGCCAGGCGCGCGGCCTGGAGCTTTTGTCCAACGTCCTGCAACTGCGACTGATCGACGTCATCCGCGAAAACAAGGCGATGACCTACAGCCCCAATGCCGGTTCCTATGCATCGAACGCCTTTGTCGGCTACGGTTACCTGAGCGCTCAGGCCTCGGTGAAACCTGAAGACAGCCAGGCCTTTATCGATGCCCTGACCGAGATCGTCGCCGACCTGAAGGCCAAGCCGATCAGCGATGACGAACTGCTGCGCGCGCGTAAGCCCTCGCTCGACCGGCTGGAAAACGACCTGAAAACCAATGGTTACTGGAACCGCGTCCTGCCGGGCACGGCGCGCGACCCGCGCCGCATCGAAGCTATCCGCTCCCGCCGCGACCAGCTGACCAAGGTGACGGCCGTCGACATCCAGAAGCTGGCCAACGCCTATCTGGACATGAATAAGGCCATGCGCATCCAGGTGAAGGCGGCGGCAAAATAGTTAAAGTTTGCGGATCGGACCGGGGTACTGCGCCACAAGCGGGTCCCCGGTTAGCAAAAGAATGCCTTCCACGGTTGCCTGCGCAATCAGGAGCCGGTCGAACGGGTCTTTGTGAAGCGGAGGCAGTCCAACAACGGCGACGGCGTGCTCCCCAAGTATCGGGAGTTCGATATAGCCATTGTCCAGATATGATCTTCGCAGCCAGCGTGGGTCCACTTTGAAATCGTCACGCCCCATACCTGCCTTGATTGCCACTTCCCAGATACTGGCGGCGCTGAAGACAAGCTCATTGTCCGAGTGCGCCAGCAGCTGGCGCGTTTCTTCCGGAATGCGGTGTGAACTTGTCGAAAGCCATAAAAGAATATGGGTATCGAGGAGGAACTTCATTCCTCACCATAAAACATCTTGGCGATTTCATCCGCGCCCATGGTGTCGAAATCATCCGGCACTGCGAATTCACCTGCCAGAAAATCAAACCGTTTCGGCTGCGCCGGCGCATCTATGGCCACCAGTTTAGCAACCGGCTTGCCTGTCTTGGCGATAATGACTGTTTCGCCGTTACCTACTTGTTCGATCAATCGCGACAAATGGGTCTTGGCTTCATGGATATTGACGGTGCGCATCCACCGGCCTCCTATGACTAAGTTCAATTAGTCTAGTCTTTTGGGCGCATATTGGCAACAAAAACCCCGCCTCGATGAAGCGGGGTTTTCAGTTTTGGAATGCAGTACTTTATATGGATTACTGGACGAAGCCGCCGACGCCGCCGTCGAAGCTCATGGTCGACATCTGGCTCGACTGGGCGGCGATGCGGCGCTCCTTCTTGATGGTTTCGGTACGCGTCATGGTCAGGATCTTGATGCCGGCGCCAAAGCGGCGCAGCAGCGAACGCTCATTGCACTGGCGGGCGGCGGTCTGCTTGCGGCAGGTCAGTTCGCCCTTCTCGAACCACAGGGCGTCGCCCTTCTGGCAGGTGACAGTCTTGCCGCCGTCGAAGTTCACCTTACCGTCATAGTCGGCATAGACCCATTGCATGCGGGTGCCGGCGATGCAGCGATAGACTTCCCCGGTATAGCTATCCAGGATATCGCGATCACCGCGGACCTGCGAAGCCGGATGCGGCAGGCCGCGGTCGTCGATGCAGGTCGCCTGCAGAACCATGCGGCGCGTCATCGACTTGCTTTCCGAATAGGATTCGAACTGTTCGTCAGCGGTCATGACGGTGAAGCCGCCGACCTGCTGCGGATAGCCGGGGGTCTGCGACCAGTTGCCGTAACCACCACCATAATAGGTGCCCCCCGCCGAAGCGCTGCCTGAAGCCGAGGCATTGGCCTTGACGTTGACATTGACGTTGACATCGACATTACCCTTGCCGCCGCCGTGATGACCACCACCGCAGCCATTGCAGGGCGGCTTGGGGTTATGCGGCGCTTGCGGCGGTGCCGGCGGCTTACAGCCATTATTGCAGCCCGCAGCGGCCTGACCGGCGACGGCCAGAAGGCCGAGGCTAAGCACGGCGACGATCCATTTCGAAACAATTGCGCGCATTCCGACGCTCCTAAGTGGTTTTGCCGGAGGTCAAAGCAATGAGCGTGCCGCGCTATGATTGCCTTTACGGGAAAGGCTTTCGCGTATCAGGCGTATCCTTAACCGGCGGCAGGATTCTTGCGTCGGGACACACGAAAGGAGGCCGCCATGGCTCATTCCGGTACAGTTACGTTCCTTAGCTACTGGCGCGGCCTGCAGACCTCGCCTGAGCAGGCGCCCACGCGGGAACGATTCGATCCGGCGGCGCTGAAAAGCCTTATTCCGCAACTGATCATGCTGTCCGGTGACGACCATGTGCACCGCTTCCGGCTGGCCGGCGGGTTTGTGAATGCTTTCCACGGCTACGAACTGAAGGACACCGCCTTCCCGGCCCTGTTCCGTTCGCCCTTCATAGATACAGTGCATACAGCCCTGGTCATGAGCCGCCGGCGCGAACAGCCGCTTTTGCTCACCGTGTCGGCGCCGTGGCGATCGTTCGATTCGCTCATAGCCGAAGACGACCTGTCCCAATCCGATACAGTGACCTTCGAAATCTGTCTGTGCCCCCTGCGCGGCCGCACCGGACAGGCCGACCGCTTCGTTGGCGTTTATCAGACGACAAGCGCGCCGCCGAAAAATCCGCGCGGTTCCGTCGGCCGCTATAATCTGGTGTCGTCGCGCCTCTATGAGCCCAATCGCGGGGCGGCCGCCGCCCATCTGCGCCTTGTCGCCGCCGAAGGCAAAAGGATAGCTTGATTTCTTATCGGCCCAAGGCGCAGTCTCCCTCCCCTGTCCGGAGAAGGAGACTATGATGGCCAAGGACGACAACAAAGCCGACAAAAAGGCAGAAGCCGAGGCGCGCCTCGAACAGCTTCAGATCGCCCTGGTCGACGCCCAGATCTGGACGACCGAAAACAACAAGAAGATCTGTATCCTCTTCGAAGGCCGCGACGCCGCCGGCAAGGACGGCACGATCAAGCGGCTGACCGAAGTCCTGTCGGTACGCCAGACGCGTGTCGTCGCCCTGCCCAAGCCGTCAGACCGCGAGCGCGGCCAGTGGTGGTTTCAGCGCTATGCCGAACACCTGCCCAGCTTCGGCGAATGGGTGATCTTCAACCGCTCATGGTACAACCGTGCCGGCGTCGAGAAGGTCATGGGTTTTTCCAGCCCTGAGGAGCAGGAAACCTTCATTCGCGACGTGCCTGACTTCGAAGCCATGATCGAACGCGGCGGCATCCACCTCATCAAGCTGTGGCTCGATATCTCGCGCGACGAACAGAAGCAGCGGCTGGACGACCGGCGCAGCGATCCGCGCAAGCGTCTCAAGGTGTCGGGCCTCGATGCCGTGGCGCAGCAGCGCTGGGACGACTATTCGAAGGCGCGCGACGACATGCTCCTAAGGTCCCACAGCGAAGCCGCGCCGTGGACCATCGTCATGACCGATTCCAAGACCAAGGCGCGTGAAGCGATCATCCGCCATGTCCTGCGCGAAGTCGGCTGTCCCGAATATTCGGTCGAGGTCAAGAAGCCCGATCCCGATATCCTCTTTGACTACAGCGAAGTCATTGCGGGCCGGAAGACGCTCAACGCCTGAATCCAGGCGCGCGCAAAAACAGCCATAAAAAATCGTCAACGCCGCCGCGCGCGGTAACCAATTGTTGACCCTGATTTGTCACGATTCGCCAAGAGTTGCGGACCGGAAGCGTTCGCTCAAGAACAGAAGGTTCCGAACCGCGATGACGACGAATGCGTCTGGCGCCCATAGCCCTGTCCGCCGCGCCAGCCTCAAGATGTGCGGCGATTGCACCCTGTGCTGCAAGGTTTACGAAATCGAGGATTTCGAGAAGAAGCCGGGCAAGACCTGCCATAATGTGCGCGACGAAGGCGGCTGCGGTGTCTGGGGTCTGCACCCCAAGGCCTGCCAGGAATTCAAATGCCTGTGGCTCAAGCATGACGACATGGACGGCCGCTGGCGTCCGGACCACGCCGGCTTTGTCATGCGCCTCGAAGGCAAGGGCACGGTTTGCATCGACGTCGACCACGACCGCCCGAACGCCTGGCGTCGCGAGCCTTACTATTCGCAACTGAAGGCCTGGTCCGAGGTCATGCCGCGCAACGAAGGCCTGGTGCTGGTCTACGCGCCGGAAGCCATGTACGTCATCACGCCGATGGAAGACCTGCCGCTCAAAGCACCTAAGAAAGGTGATGTTCTGGAAACCGGCATGGAGGACACGCTCTTCGGCCGCCGTCCCTATGCCCGCGTCGTCCCGGCCCGCGAAGCCAAGCGCAGCCGCGACACCGAATTCCACTTCCACAAACGCGTGGGTTAATTTGTAAATTACATCAAACTTCGCCCTCCCCATTTATGGGAAGGGGGGACCGCCGAAGGCGGTGGGCGGGGCTAACTGTAGAAGTCAGTAGATGTGTAGATTCAAATTTGAGTTTTTGAGTAAGCTGGTCGTTCGGTAAAGCCCCGCCCACCATCCGCTCCGCGGCTGGTCCCCCCTCCCCACAAATGGGTGGGCGAAGATAGTACCTGCGTCCAAATAACACTCGACTTTCCCTTTCCCCCGGCCCATCAAGTCGCCATGTCAAAGACCGCCCCGCTCCCCGACGCCGCCCGGACGAACTGGGTCGACCGGCTGGCGCCCGCAAAGGCCCGCCCCTGGCTGAAGCTCGGCCGCTTCGACCGGCCCGTCGGCATCTGGCTCCTGTTCCTGCCATGCGCCATGGGCCTGGCCTTTGCGGTCGCCCGCCCCTACTTCACCGCCGATCCGCTGACCGGATCCATGGTCTACGATCCGCAGGGCCTGGCGAAACACTTCCCGATCTACAAGCTCATCCTGTTCCTTATCGGCTCAGCCCTGATGCGCGCCGCCGGCTGCGCTTTCAACGACTTGATCGACCGCGACATCGACGCCCAGGTCGAGCGCACGCGCAATCGCCCCATTCCCGCCGGCCAGATCACGCCGAAACAGGCTGTGCTGTTTATCATCCTGTGCAGCCTGGTCAGCTTCGGCATCCTGATTCAACTGGGGACGCTGGCCATCCTGCTCGGCGTGATGTCGCTGCTGCTGGTCGCGGCCTATCCGTTCATGAAGCGCATTACCTGGTGGCCGCAGGCCTGGCTGGGCCTGACCTTCAACTGGGGTTTCCTGATCGGCTACGCCACGGTCGGCAATGCGCTCAGCATTCCGGCGCTGGTTTTCTATGCCGGCCTGATTGCCTGGACGGTCGGCTATGATACCATCTACGCGCTGCAGGACCTGGAAGACGACGCCATGGTCGGCGTCAAGTCGAGCGCGCGTCGCCTAGGGGAAAATGCCGCCACCGGCGTCAGCATCTTCTACGGCCTGGCCGTCCTCCTGACCGGGCTGGCTGCGCACCTGGCCCAACTTCCGCCGCTGTTTTTCGGTGGACTGATACTGGTGGCCCTGCATCTGTTCAGCCAGGTCGCCCGCATGCGCATCGACGATGGTCCCCTGGCGCTCCGGCTTTTCAAGTCCAACCGGACGACAGGGCTGTTGTGGGTGGTCAGTCTTCTGGCCGTCCACCTGACCAACGCCATTGCGTGAAAGGCACACCACAAATTTCGCCTGACAGGCGATAGACAACCAACACAGAGTCAGCGATGCAATAAAGTGCCGCAAGACTTGAGGACCGACCGGGAGACGTGACATGGGGAATCGACTGACGATCGCACGCCTTTCGCTGGTGGCGCTGGCCCTGCTGGGGATGGCCAGCTGCGACAACAAGCCGAAAACCGAAAAGACCAAGAGCGGTGACAAGCCACTGACCGTGGCGCCACTGGGCTTCGCCAAGGCCGATGCTGACGCCGAGGTGCGCCTGACCCTGCCCGAAGCGATCCGGGCGCATCCGGAACTGCACACCCAGCTCTATACGACGGGCGAACGCAAGCTGAAGGAGTTCGTCACCTCCGCCCACACGGCCCGCACAGACCAGGCCGCCGAAGGCATCGAGGTGCCGACCTATTTCCATTCGATCAACTGGAAGATCGCCGCGCAAAATCCGCGCCTCCTGTCGCTCTATGCCGAAGAGGACGATTTCCAGGGCGGCGCTCACCCCAACAGCACCTTTGAAGCCCTGCTATGGGACAAGTCGAGCAAGGAACTGATCAATACGGCCAGGCTTTTCACCACCGGCGCCGACCTGACGGCCGCCAACGCCTATGTCTGCCAGCAGATTGAGATCGAGCGCTCCAGGCGCGTCGGCGAACCGACGACCCAGGCGGCGTCGGGCTTCACCTGCCCCAAGCTGGCTGACAGCCGGCTGATCCTCATTCCTTCGACCGTCAACGGCAAGTTCGGCGCCATCGACGTCCTGTTCGCGCCCTACGAAGTCGCGCCCTATGCCGAAGGTCCGTACGTCATCCGAGTCCCGCAGAGCGTCGTACGCGGCCAGCTGAACCCGGAATTCGCCGACCAGTTCGCCGGCGAAGCCGCCAAGGAAGCTCCGCCCGTGGCTTCCGAATCGGCTGCGGAAGCCGCTCCAGAAGAATGAGCGACCTTACCGCGCGCCAGGCCTTCATAACAGCGCAGACCACGATCCAGCCGGTCCCAGGCCTGCCGATACGCCTGTACCAGGCCAGTGAGGTCACGCCGCTATGGCTGATGACCGAAGACGATATGGCCCATGCGCGCCTGCCACCGCCCTTCTGGGCCTTTCCCTGGGCCGGCGGCCAGGCCCTGGCGCGTTACATCCTTGAAAATCCAGCGATTGTCCAAGGCCGGCGCGTCGTCGACATCGCGTGCGGTTCGGGCCTCGTCGCCATAGCCGCGGCAAAAGCCGGCGCGGCACACGTGCTGGCCAACGATATCGATCCCTATTGCGAAGCCGCCGTCAGCCTCAATGCGGACCTTAACGGCGTGGCCATCGATTTTCATGGCGGCGATCTGTTGGCCGGGCCCGCACCGGAGGCCGACGTCTTCCTGGCCGGTGATATCTGTTATGAAAAGCCCATGGCCGACGCCATGCTGACATTTTTTCGCCGCCTTGGCGCGGAATCTTCGGTCTATATCGGCGATCCGCACCGCAGCTATTTCCCGAAGGAAGGCTTGAGGCGCTGCGCCGACTACGACATCGTCACCACGGCCGACATCGAAGACGCTTCCGTCAAGCCTGCCGCGGTCTGGAAACTGGACACATGACCAAGACCCACCATACGATCGATTACGTTGAATTTTCAGCGGAAAATCTGCCCGTTGTACAGACGTTTTACAGCAAGGCGTTCGGTTGGGACTTTACCGATTATGGTCCGGATTACACCTGTCCGACCAATGCCGGGCTGGACGGCGGCTTCTTTACGTCGCCTGAACCGGTCAAGCCGCTGATCATTCTCTATAGCGGCAATCTCGAAGTTTCACTTGAATCGGTAACGGCCAACGGCGGCAAGATTACACGCAATATATTTGACTTTCCCGGCGGCCGCCGCTTTCACTTCGCTGATCCCGCCGGCAACGAATTGGCGGTATGGTCCGATAAGTAAAGCCTCGCGAACCGGAATGACGCATAAAGCCCACATACTGCCCGCCCTCGCCGCCGCACTCGCGCTTTTGCCGGCGCTGGCCACGGCGGCGCCGTCCGAACAGGCCTTGCGGCCCGATCCGCAGGCCCTGGCGGCCGTCAAAACCAAGGCTGAAAAAGGCGACGTCGCCAGCCAGTACGCCTATGGCCACGCCTTTCTCTATGGCACCTACGGCCAGACCATCGATGCCGCGCAGGGGGTGACCTGGCTGAGCAAGGCCGTCGATGGCGGCAGTGGCGGCGCGGCCTACGACCTGGCGCGGCTCTATGACGAAGGCAAGGACGGCGTACCCAAGGATGCTGGCTTGGCCATGACCTTCTATCAGAAGGCCAGCGAACGTGGCGTCCCGGCGGTCCAGGAACACGTCTGCCAGACCAAGACGGCCGCCGCCAGTTCGGCCGAGGACTGGGCCCAGGCCTTCCCCTATTGCCAGAAGGCGTCGGCGCAAGGCAGCGTCGAGGCCAACCAAGCGCTGGGCATCGCCTATCTCGAAGGCCGCGGTACGGCCCAGGACACCGGCCTGGGCATTCAGTTCCTGCAGCGCGCCGCCGCCAAGGGCGACCTTGCGTCGATGACGCGCCTGGCGCAGATCTATTCCGACGGCAGTGTGGTCCCTCAGGATCACGCCAAGGCCTTCACTTGGCATCGCCAGGCGGCGCGTTACGGCGCCGTGCCGTCGATCCTGGCCATGGCCCGCCAGTACGAGGCCGGGCTTGGCACCGAAGCCGATCTCAATGAGGCCGCCCGGCTCTACGAAATCCTGGCGCGCCACGGCAGCGTCGAAGCCGCCGAATGGTTCACCGCCCATCCCGACGTGTCGCGCAACAAGCTCGTCAACACCATCATCACGCCCGACAATATTCCATCGGGCCTGATCCTCTACGCTGTCGTCAGCCACGACCCCCGCTTCACCACGCTCGACATGCAGGGCTATGTCCGCCAGATGTCGCTCGACATCTATCCGATGAAGGCCCAGGAGGCGGCGATGGCCGGCATGGCCACCGCCGAATGCCGCATCAGGCCCGACGGCAATTTTAAGGACTGTATCGTCGTTGACGAAAGCCCGCCAGGCTACGGTTTCGGTCCGTCGATCATCCGGATCATGGACGCCTTGCAGAATTCCGGCAACAAGAGCGCCTGGACCAGCCGCTACGCCGGCAAGGTGCTGCAGGTCACCGCACGCTGGAAGCTTCCCGATCAGGACCCGTTTCGCTGAAATCGGGCGTAAACGGTCCCGGCGCATAGCCGAAATCCGCGATGGCCGGCGCCGGATCGAAGCGAAGATCCTGATTCATGCGCAGGACCATGCCGATATTGCGCTTCAGCTTCCTGCCGGGCTGCAGGATATCGAGCATGCCAAAACCTAGCCGCCACGCCCATTGCGGGACATCGACGATCAACGGCTTGCGGCCTAAGGCGCTAAAGATGCGCCCGGCCATGGCGCGATAGGTCAGGGTTTCTCCCCCCGGTACATTATAGGCCTTGTTCCGAGTCGCGCCCGTCATTGCGACGGTGATCGCCGCCTGCGCCAAGTCGCGGGCATGGACGGGCTGACGCAGCCCATCGGCCGGGCCGCAGACCGGAAACAGCCCAAACCTGCGGATCATAGCCGCCATGCGCGTGACGTTCTCGTCAAAGCCTTCGTCATAGATCAGGGTCGGTCGCAGGATTGTCCATGCCACACCGCGCGCCTCACAAAAATCAATCATTGATTTTTCGCCTGCGGAGAGTTTCCCTACGACTACTCTCTCCTCATCGGTTTCTGAATCGCCCTTGGTAAAGACGCTGGTCGAAGAGAAGGCGACCAGACGGGTCATACCGACCTTAACCAGATGATTTAACAGCTTTTCCTGAAGCAACCATATTGGCGTGCAGACGATAACGGTGCAAAAATTCATGCCAGGTCGAAAGCTTTCCGGCGCTTCAAAATTCAAAATCAACGATTGATTATCAAGCGGTTTGCGCGAAGTGAAACGCACAGGTCCTGGCCATTCCCCTGCGACTTCGCGTAGCCGCCGCCCAATAAGCGAACGGGCGCCGATGACCAGCAGTGCGTTGTCAGACGATTCCATCGCGCCAGTCCTAACAGCTTGACAGCGGAAAGGACAGGCACATGCGGCGATCGGCCCATTTGCCTTCGCTGTCGAACCCGCCTATGTCAGCGCCATACCAAGGCGTTGAGAACACATATGGCCTACAAATCGCTCAGAGACTTTATCGCCAAGCTGGAAGCCGCGGGCGAACTGGTGCGCGTGACGAGTCCGGTCTCGACGCACTTGGAAATGACCGAGATACAGACGCGCCTGCTGGCCGAAAAAGGCCCGGCCGTTCTGTTCGAAAACGTCCTTATGCCAGATGGTTCCAAATCGCCCATGCCGGTGCTGGTCAACCTGTTCGGCAATGTGAAGCGCGTTGCCATGGGCGTGACGCTTGATAACAAGGAACGCTCCGAGCCATCGGACCTGCGTGAAGTCGGCGAACTGCTGGCCTTCCTGCGCCAGCCCGAACCGCCGCGCGGTTTCAAGGACGCGCTCGAACTCCTGCCACTCGCCAAGACCGTCATGGGCATGCGACCTAAGACGGTAAAATCGGCGCCCGTTCAAGAGATTGTCCTGAAAGGCGAAGACATCGATTTAACGCGCCTTCCGGTCCAGGGGTGCTGGCCAGGCGAGCCGGCGCCGCTGATCACCTGGCCGCTGATCGTCACCAAGGGGCCATCCGATTCGCGCGAGGACGACTATAACCTCGGCATCTACCGCATGCAGGTTCTAGGCAAGGATCGGACGATCATGCGCTGGCTGGCCCATCGCGGCGGCGCGCAGCATCACCGCCGCTGGAAGGCAGGGGGCAAACGCGATCCCTTGCCCGCCGTGGCTGTCCTTGGCGCCGATCCCGGCCTGATCCTGGCGGCGGTGACACCCGTGCCGGACACCCTGTCGGAATACCAGTTCGCAGGCCTCCTGCGCGGCCAGAAGGCCGAACTGGTCGAGGCCAAGACCGTGCCCCTGCTGGTACCCGCCCACGCCGAAATCGTGCTGGAAGGCCATGTGCTCCTCGACGAATATGCCGACGAAGGCCCCTATGGCGACCACACCGGCTATTACAACAGCGTCGAAAAGTTCCCGATCTTCCAAGTGTCGGCCATCACCATGCGCCGCGATCCCATCTATCTGTCGACTTTTACCGGCCGCCCGCCCGATGAGCCGAGCGTGCTGGGTGAGGCTCTGAACGAAGTCTTCATTCCGCTGATCCAGCAGCAGTTTCCGGAAATCATCGATTTCTGGCTGCCGCCTGAGGGGTGTTCGTATCGCATCGCCGTCATCGCGATGAAGAAGGCCTATCCGGGCCACGCCAAGCGCGTGATGATGGGCGCATGGTCGTACCTGCGCCAGTTCATGTACACCAAGTGGATCATCGTCGTGGACGACGACATCAATGCCCGTGACTGGAAAGATGTCATGTGGGCGCTGTCGACGCGCATGGATCCGGCGCGCGACATCACCGTCGTCGAAAACACGCCGATCGACTATCTCGACTTCGCCTCCCCGGAAAGCGGCCTGGGCAGCAAGATCGGCCTCGACGCGACCAATAAGTGGGAGCCCGAGACGCACCGCGAGTGGGGCGAGAAGCTCTACATGGAGCAGGACGTCATCGACCGTGTCTCGGCCAAGTGGGCGGAGATGGGGCTGCCAGGCTCCGGAAAGCCCATTTGGGCAAAGGGCAGATGATTGAAAATGCGCAATCGTGCGTAATTTTCGTTTGGTCGTGACGGATTTTGCAGCATAGTCGGTTTAACTCTGCAATCATAATCCAGAGAGGCCGCCGCTCATGTCCTTCCGCCGAATTGCCCTTGTCACCACCGCCCTGGCGCTTCTTGCCGGCGGCGCTTCCGCTCAGAATGCGCGCAAGCTGGAAACGCTCGACCGCGGCGCCGTCGCTGTCGCCACCGGCAATGGCGTCCTTGTCAGCTGGCGCATCCTGAACAGCGATACTGCCAACCAGACCTACGACGTTTGGCGCGACGGCAAGAAGGTCAAGACCATCAAGGGCGTGAGCAACTGGCTTGACGCCAAGGGTGTCGCGGGTTCCAGCTATCAGATCAAGGCCGGCAAGGAGACCTCCGCGGTCGTCAAGCCGTGGGCCAACGGCTATCTCGAAATCCCGCTCGATGTCCCGGCCGGCGGCACCACGCCCGACGGCAAGGCCTATACCTACACCGCCAACGACGCCTCGACCGGCGACCTGGACGGCGACGGCGACTACGAAATCATCCTGAAGTGGGATCCGACCAACGCCCAGGACAACAGCCGCGCCGGCTATACCGGACCGGTCCTGCTCGACGCCTACACGCTGGAAGGCAAGAAGCTGTGGCGCATCGACCTGGGCCGCAATATCCGCGCCGGCGCCCACTACACGCAGTTCTTGGTCGAAGACTTCGACGGCGACGGCAAGTCCGAACTGATCGTCAAGACCGCCGACGGCTCGAAGGACGCCCAGGGCAAGGTTATCGGAGATGCCCATGCCGACTGGGTTTCAACCGGCGGTGAACTGGAGCAGACCGACCGCACCGGCTCGGTACAGACGCCCGACGGCAAGCTGATGGCGCAGTTCCAGGGCCGCATCCTGAAGGGCCCCGAATACCTAAGCGTCTTTGAAGGCGTCAGCGGCCGCGTCCTCGACACTGTCCCTTACTGGCCGACACGCGTGCCCGAAGGCGACACGGCGACGCCGGAACGCCTGAAGGAGATCTGGGGCGACGGTTACGGCAACCGCTCAGAACGCTATCTGGCCGGTGTGGCTTGGCTCGACGGCGCCCTGCCCTCGGCGGTCATGGCACGCGGTTATTACGGGCGTACAACCTTGGCCGCCTACGACTATCGCAGCGGTAAGCTAAGCCAGCGCTGGACCTTCGATTCGACCGCACCCGGTGTGCCCGAAGGCTTCAGCGGCCAGGGCAACCACCAGCTCAGCGTCGCCGATGTCGATGCGGACGGCCGCGATGAAATCATCTACGGCGCGATGGCGCTCGACGACACGGGCAAGCCGCTGTGGACCGCCAAGCTGTTCCACGGCGACGCCATGCACGTCAGTGACCTCGATCCGACACGCCCGGGCTTGGAAAAGTTTGGCGTGCACGAAAGCCCAAAGGCGAACGGCAACAAAGGCTCGGCGCTTCTCGACGCCCGCACCGGGGAAGTCCTATGGACGACCTACACCGACAAGGATACAGGCCGCGGCGTGGCGGCGGACATTGATCCGCGCTATCCCGGCGCCGAGGCCTGGGCGTCGAACGGCGGCAACCTCTATAATATCAAGGGCGAGGTCATCGGCGACAAGCGGCCGCGCCAGATGAACTTCGCCATCTGGTGGGATGGCGACCCGTTGCGCGAGATGCTCGACAACATCACTATTTCCAAATGGGACTGGAATACCGGCGAGACCCGACCGCTGCTCCAGGCTGACGGCATGGCGTCAAACAATGGTACCAAGGCCACGCCGGCACTGCAGGCTGATATTTTGGGTGACTGGCGCGAGGAGGTCGTGTTGCGCAAGGCCGACAATACCGCCTTGCGTATCTACTCGACTCCCATCCCGTCGGATATCGGCCTGGTGACGCTCATGCAGGACCCGCAATATCGCGCGGCCGTGGCCTGGCAGAACACAGCCTATAACCAGCCGCCGCACCCCAGCTTCTATATCGGCGAAGGCTTCAAGGCGCCCGCCAGGAAGTAACGCCAACCACAATTACCCCGCGGCCCGAATTTCCGTTCGGGCCGTTTCTTTTTGCGTATCCGGGGGCCGAACGTCTGCCTGTGCCGTTTCCCTCCGCAGATAGCCGCCGACCTCTCCCGCCGGCATCGGCCGCGAGAACAGGAAGCCCTGGATAAAGCGCGCCTTCACCTGCAACAGTTGGCTAAGTTCGCGCTCGGTCTCGACGCCTTCGATGACACAGTCGAGGTTCAGGTTGCGGCACAGGTCGACAATCGTCTTGATGATCTTGACCGCGGTGTTGTTCTTCACCAGCTGTGTCACGAAGCTGCGGTCGATCTTGATTTTATCGACGGGCAGGCGGTGGATGTAGCTGAAGCTGGAATAGCCCGAGCCGAAGTCGTCGATTGCGATTCGGCAGCCCATGCCCTTCAGTTGCAACAGGGCGTCACAGGCCTGCTCGAAGTCGGTCAGCATCGCCGTTTCGGTGATTTCGAACTCGATACGGCGCGGATCGACGCCCGATCGTTTCACAGCTTCGCGGATATTGTTGATCGAAAGGCTTGACCGCAGGTCGCGCGCCGACAGGTTGAACGAGACACGCACGTGCGACGGCCACGCGGACACCTGGGCCAGCGCCTTTTCAAGCAGGATAAGCGTGACGTGGGTGATCAGGCCGGACCGTTCCGCCGCCTTGATGAAGACGTCGGGGCCGACATCGCCCAGTTGCGGGCTCGTCCAGCGCGCCAGGGCCTCAAAGCCGGTCGTCCGGCGCTCGATGGCATCAACCTGCGGCTGGAAGACGATGGACAGCTCCCTGTCCAGGTCGGCCGCGCGTAAGGACTGGTCGACGATGCTGAAGTCGTGCATCTCCGCTTCATGCGCCTTAGTGAACACGACCGGCGCACCACGCAGATTCTGCTTGGCAAAATAGAGGGCATAGTCGGCGCGTTCCAGCAATTGCGAGGCGGTCAAATGACTGTCGGCCGCGCGGACAAACCCCACAGAGGCCGAGATATTGGCCGCCACGCCACCGAGGAGATAGGTCTCACGCAGGCGATCGCACAAGGTAGCGCCGAACGCCTGCAGGTCCCCGTCGGAGCGGCTGCCGGGCAGAATAACCGCGAATTCGTCGCCGCCTATACGCGCCGCGAAGCCATCGCCTCCGCAATGTTCGCCCAGGCGCTGAGCAACATGGATCAGCAGCTCATCCCCAACCGAATGGCCGTAGATGTCATTGACGGGCTTGAAGCCGTCGAGATCGATCAGCGCCAGGTCGAAAGGCGCGCCATGACAGGTCTCGATCTGCCGGAAGAAGCTGCGGCGATTGGGCAGGCCGGTCAGGGCATCACAGTTCGCCATGGCCGAGGCCTCGGCGTGCAGTTTTTCCGCGACGATGCGCGCGCGGATGGCCTGGAACAGGGTATTGCGCACGACCAGCGAGATCATCATCACCACCGGCACGATCAGGATGGCCAGCACCGCCGAGTCCTTGCCGACGATTGTCCCCTTCGTCACGGCGAAGCCGATCAGGGCCGCCAGGGTAGCTATGAAGCTCGGCAGCATGACGCGCAGACGCACGCTGGTGGCGCCAAAAATCAGGGCAAGGAAGGCGAAATAGACCAGCCGCTGCGGATCGTAGTGGAGAAACTGGTAGATAACCGGATTGACAAGCAGCAGCGCATTGACCGTCGCACTGGCGATATCAAGACGCAGAAGGCTTTTCGTGTTCCGCAGGTAACGGAAATAGAAGAAGAAGCTGGCGGCCGAATTCATGATGGACAAGGCCAGCAGGATGGCGAGATCGGTGCCGGTTTCCGTCTGGAAACGGTTATAGACGACGATGCTGTAATAGACGCCCGTGATCAGGCAGAAGGTGCGGACAATCGGCACGATGGCATCGAATTCGTCCGCCGGCGTCAACCCTTTCGGCGCCGCAAAGCCGTGGTTGCGAAAGAAGCCAAGGATCCGGTTTACCCGGCCGCGCCATGGGCGCTCCGCCTTTTGTTCACCCACAGCTCTGCCAACCCCTTGTTTCCTTGACGTTGTGTAACAGATATCCTTGAAAGAAAGCCTAATGCCTGTGTAGACTACTCTACATATCTGCCGTCATACCGCCCGACGAAGCGGTTCAGGCTGCGCGTTGTGCTCGGCCGCCAGGTAGCTTGGGATTGCATCCGGCCCCATTGGACGCGCGAACAGATAGCCCTGAACATAGCGGGCATTGATTTCGCGCAGCGCCGCGCACTCCGCCTCGGTTTCGACGCCTTCGACAATGTGTTCCAGCCCCAGATTGCCGCACAGGTCGATCATGGTCTTGACGATCATCCGCGTCTGGCTGCTGGCGATCTGGGTGATGAAGGACCGGTCGATCTTCAGCGTGTCGATCGGCAGACGGTGCAGGTAGCTGAAGCTGGAAAAACCCGAGCCGAAATCGTCGAGGGCGATCCTGACACCCAGCCCTTTCAAGGCATTCAATCCTTTCAATGCCTGGTCGAAATCCGTCATCATCGCCGTTTCGGTGATCTCGAATTCGATACGACTGGCGGCGACGCCACTCGACAGCACGATGTCGCGGATGGCCTCGATGGCGCGCCACGAATGCAGGTCGCGCGTCGACAGGTTGAAGGTGACGAACAGGTCTTCGGGCCACTCGCGCACGGCCGTCAGCGTCTTGCGCAGCAGGATTTCGGTCAGCTTGCCGATCGTGCCCGACCGCTCGGCGGCCTGGATGAAGACGTCAGGCGTGACGGCACCGAGTTGCGGGCTGTTCCAGCGCGCCAGGGCCTCGAATCCCACCGTCCGCTGGGTCCGGAGGTCGTATTGCGGCTGGAAGACGATATGCATTTCCGCGTTCAGGTCGCCATTGCGCAGGGCGGTGTCGACGCGGTTGAAATCGCGCATCTCGCCTTCGTGACGGGCGTCGAATATGACGATTTCGCCCCGGGCATTGGCCTTGGCGCGATAGAGGGCATAGTCGGCGCGTTCAAGAAGCTGCGTTCCGCTGGCCTTTTCACTGCCGGCGCGCACCACGCCGATCGATCCGGACAGGCTGGCGGTGGCGCCGCCGAGATGAAACGGCTGGCGCAGGCTGCCACAGATCTGGCGCCCCAGCGCCAGCAGTTCGGCCTTGCCGCGGCGCGACGGCAGGATCAGTGCGAATTCATCGCCGCCCAGGCGCGCGATGATGGCGTCGTCGGGACAGGCAGCCTGGAGTCTGTGGCCAACCTCGACCAGGACGGCGTCGCCGGCGGCATGGCCATAGACGTCGTTGATGGGCTTGAAGCCATCCAGGTCGACCAGTCCCAGATCGAAGGGTTGGCCTACGCGCAGGCGCTCTTCCAGTTCAGCGAAAAAGCTCCGCCGGTTGGGCAGGCCGGTCAGGGCGTCGTTGTGCGCCAGCGCCGAGGCTTCGTCGCGATGGCGATCGGCCATGACGCGGGCGCGGACCGCCTTGAGGATGGTGATCCTGAGGATGACGCTCATGCACAGGCCGGTCATCAGCGCCGTCAGCGCAATCCAGGCATATTGTTCGATATGGCCGGGCTCGCGTCCGGCGGCGATCATGGCGAAGGTGGTCACACTGACCAGGGCGGCCGGCAGGACGACGCGCGTCGAAACGCCGGATATTGCGAAGATCGGCAGGATCAGGGCGAAGTAGATCAGCTTGAGTGGATCATAAAGGACAGCGATGTCTATGGCCGTATTGTAGAACAGCAGGAAGTTGGCGATATGGCCCGCCACGATCAGCCGGCGCATGGAATGGGTCTGCCGCGTGTAGCGCAGTAGCAGCATCCCGGCGATGACCGAAACAAAGGCCGCCCCGGGCACGACGCCCCAGTCGCCGGGTACGCGATAGGTCAATCCATTGACCACATAGTAGGCCACGAGCGCCCAGAGATAGCCCCGTACGACGGGCCGCATGGTGGCCGCCAGTTCACGGCGCATCACGGCCGCGTCAGCGCTGTCCGGGCGGCGGGTCCGCTGGCGCCAGATGATCCTGTTGCTTAAGTCCTTCATCCCTGAGCCAAGCCGCGCACAATCGATTGTAAACTGCCTCACAATGGAGAACGGCAACTGCGACACAGGAACACCCAACTCTACGCCTACACAAACAGGGGTAATGGGTTTAACCGCTGGCCGGTCAACGCAATGCTAAGCGATGTGGTTAAAGCCCGGGCTGTTCGTATCAATTTGTCACAAACGAGACTTGCCTTGTGACGGCGGGCGGGCCTATACCCATTTCATGTTGCAAACGCGAAGCAAGCCCGTTTCCCGAACGCCTTTCGAACGCCTGAACGACGTGATCGAAGCCGCGAAAGCGCGCGGCGCCGACGCAGCCGAAGCGGTATTCGCCGAAAGCCGATCCTTAAGCGTCAGCATCCGCAAAGGTGAACTCGAAACAGTCGAACGCGATGAGACGGCCGACCTGGGTCTGCGGGTGTTCGTCGGCCGGAAGCAGGCTGTCGTCTCGGTCTCCGAATTCTCGCCCCAGACCCTGGACCGCCTGGTCGAACGCGCCGTGGTCATGGCGTCCCTGGCGCCCGACGATCCCTATGCCAGCCTCGCCGATCCAGCCTGCCTTTACCGCTCCGGCGGTTCGGAAGACAGTCTGCAGATTTATGACGACACGCACCTGTCGGCCGAAACCCTGCAGAACCAGGCCCTGGCCATCGAAGCCGCCGGCCTCGAGGTCGATTCCCGCCTGCAGGGCGACGCGGCGTCCACCGGTTACAGCCAGAATTGCTGGCATATGCTGACCTCGGGTGGCTTTCGGGCGACGCACCACACCAGCCTGTTCTTCCTGTCCGGTCGCTTTATCGCCACCGGCGAAGACGGCGCCATGGAACGCGACGGCGAAGGCCGCAGCACACGGTTCGTCGAGGACCTGCCCAGCGTCATCGACATCGGCACCACCGCCGCCGAGCGCGCCATCAAGGCGCTGGGGGCGCGCAAAATACCTACCCAGAAGGCCCCGGTCCTGTTCGACAAGCGCATCGCCAAGTCGCTGATCGGCCAGCTCCTGGGCGCGATTTCCGGCACGGCCATCGCGCGTGGCTCCAGCTTCCTCAAGGACAAGCTGGGCCAGCAACTGTTTCATCCGTCCATCCAGCTGATCGACGATCCGCTGCGCGTGCGCGGCCTCGGCTCCTGCCTGTTCGACGACGAGGGTGTGGCGACCAGGCGCATGTCCCTGATCGAGGACGGCGTCCTGACGACGTGGCTGCTCAACACCGCTTCGGCACGGCAGTTAGGCATGACGACAACGGGCCACGCCTCGCGCGGCCTGGCCAGCCCTCCGGGTGTCGGCGCGCACAATATCGTGCTTTCGGCCGGGCCCAGGTCCTGCGCCGAACTGTTGAAGGATGCCGGCAAGGGAGTGATCGTCACCTCGATGTTCGGCCCCAGCGTCAATTCCGATACCGGTGACTGGTCGGCCGGCGCCTCCGGCTTCTGGTTCGAAAACGGCGAAATCCAGTATCCGGTCAACGAAATCACCGTTGCCGGCAACCTGATCGACATGTACCAGCGCCTCGTCCCGGCCTCCGACCTGGAAATCCGCGGCACAATGGATACGCCCAGCCTCCTCATCGATTCTCTAAGCGTCGGTGGCAAGTGATGGCAAGCGCCGTGGCGGCCACCGATCTTGACCTGATCATAGACAAGGTGCGCCGCGCCGGCGCCCTGGCGCAGCACCTCAAGGCGCACGGCCTGATCACCAGCTTCAAGGCCGACGGGTCCATCGTCACCAATGCCGATACCGAGGTCAATCTCTGGCTCAAGGAAGCGTTGCTCGAGGCGCGCCCCGACTATGGCTGGCAGAGCGAGGAATCGCCCGACAATGCCGAACGCCTTAACGCCGCGCGGACCTTCGTGCTCGACCCGATCGACGGCACCATGGGCCTGTCGAAGGGCAGCCCCTACTGGACGATCGCCCTGGCCATTGTCGAGGCCGGACGCCCCATAGCGGCCGTCGTCTATGCGCCTGACGCCCATGAACTGTTCAGCGCGGCGGCTGGCCAAGGCACGAAGCTCAACGACCAGCCCGTCCACGCCCGCGACCGCCAGACCCTGGAGGACGCCGAAGTCGTCGGCGATTCCCGCCTGTTCAGCCGCGACATCTGGCCGGAAACCTGGCCGCGCCTCAGCGTCCAGTCACGTCCATCGGTCGCCTACCGCATGTGCGTCGTGGCCGCCGGCCGCGCTGACTTCACCATGGCGCTGACGCCCAAGCGCGACTGGGATGTGGCCGCCGCGACCCTGATCGCCCAGGAGGCCGGCGCCGTTGTCTCCGATCATTTGGGAAATCCTTACGGTTTCAATGCCAAGGATAGCCTCAAACCCAGCCTGATCTGTTCCGGTCCGGCGCTGTTTCCGGAAATCATCCGGCGCTGCGCCCACCTGCTGACGCTGGAAAACCCCTAAAACATACCTGACTATTTGAGTGATACCATGAGCGACAAGCAACTTCTCCACCTCGTCATCGGCGGCGAACTGCAGGACCTGAACGGCACGACCTTCAAGGACCTGAAGGCGATCGAATTCGTCGGCGCCTATCCGAACAATGCCGAAGCCGTCAAGGCGTGGCGCACCAAGGCACAGTCCACCGTCGACAACGCCCTGATGCGCTATTTCGTCATCCATGCGCACAAGCTGATCGACCCAGCGACCGAAGGAGAATGATCAGGCGTCGGCCAGACGATACAGATCGGCCGCATAGCCCTTGTTGGACAGCTTCTTGTTCGTAAAACGATTGTCGGCGGCGTCCACCGCGTGGATGATGCCGCCGGCGATCTCCGCCGGGATATGATCCGGCGCCGCCTGGCCGCGCGGCAGTTCGGCCTCGGCCATGACGAAATAGACCTGGCCGTTCTCGTCGCGCAGGAAATCGACCACCCATTCGACTTCACCCGTCAATAGAACGTAGCGCGTCTTGACGATGCGCTGGGTGGACAGTGGCCATAGCAGGCTGAAATCGTCTTCGGAAATGGCCGTTTCGATCTCGACCAGTTCGCCCGCCTGCGGCGCCCACTTTTTGTAGGTGAAGATGTAGTCGCCGTCGCGCTGGCGGATGCGCGGACCGTCGTCGAGATAGCCCTGGCGGACGTCGTGCCTGGTCCATCCCCTCAAATGTCCCGCGTCGAAGGCGATGTCCAGCACGTATTTGCGTTCGTTTTCGACCGGCATTATTCGCGCCTCAGCAATTTCTCGGTCATCATCGTGCCCCACCATGACGCCTTGAAATCGGCCTTGATGCGGACGGGATCATATTCCGGACTATCCACCCAATCCAGGAAACTGATGCCGCGCGGTTCGATATCGCGCAGATAGACTTCGAACAGGTAGTCGAGCACACCGGTCAGGCCCGATTTCATGTGCAGGTATTTAAAACTCAACTGTTGACGCGCCTGCTCGATCGGCTGGCCGAGGTGCAAATGGGCGTAAAGGACGCTCATCATGCCGGCGCGGTCGGCGCCCGACTTGCAATGCAGCAGCGCCGGATATTCGATGCGGTCGAACAAGGCCTTGGCGGCGAAGATTTCGCCGCGCGTTGGCAGGCTGCGCGAGGTTAACCCGAAATTCTCCAGCTTCAGGCCCAGCTTCTCGCAAGCATACTTCTCGAGATAGTAGAACGATCCAAAACCGCCACGCAGGTTTATGACCGTCTTGATGCCCTTGTTCTTCCATTGCGCCAGCTGGAACGGCCACGGCTGGTTGGTTCGCAGCATCTTGTCGTCGATCCAGTGGGCATTGGTGAAGCCAAGTCGCAGGTAGGCGTGGTCACCCCACAAATAATGCAGATAGGTGCCGAAACGCTGCCAACGGGTCTCCGTCGGAAACTTGGTCTGGCGAAATTTCTTGGGGTAGAGCTTCAAAAACGGCCTCAAAAACAATTTTCCGAAGCGTAAGCTTCGGCAAGCACGACGTGCGCCCGAACTTATGCGAGGAGCCCCGCGGCGCTTGAGCGGCAAGGAATCCGCCATTAACACAAAAGCGCGCGACAGGCTTACGGAAATGACGCATAAACCCATATAAACACTGACAAACCGTTTGCCAGACCGAATGCCGCTCGAACCCAGACCACTGCCCCCAAATACGCTGTCTTCCGTCGAGATGCCCGCGAAAGCGATCGTCCGCCGGATATGGACGCAGTATCTCGCGGCACAGAAGCGTCTTCTCGGCATTGCCCTGGTCTGCGCGGTCGTCGTCGCCGTGGCCACCACGCTGTTCGGCGTCCTGATGGGATCGGCCGTGGACCTGCTGTTCCACACCTCCTCCGGCAAGTCGCTGGATTTTCTGCCCGCCGAAATCGTCGCCGCCATCGTCGCCAATCCGATGCTGATGATCCCGCTGATCACCATCGGCGCGGTCATTATCCGCTTCGCCGGCCAGCGCGGCCTGACGGTCTCGCTCAATACGGTCGGCAATCGTCTCGTTGGCAATATCCAACGCGACCTGTTTTCCCGCCTCGTGCACGCCGATCTTGGCCGTTTGCAAAAGGCGCATTCCGGCCAGCACCTGTCATCGGTGCTTTACGACGCCGACCTGGTGCGCGACGCCGCCTCGACCGGCCTGGTGCAATACGTCCAGAGCACCCTGATCGCCATCGGCGCCATCGCCAACATGATCTATTTCGACTGGACCATGACCCTGGCCGTCCTCCTGATCGCGCCCCTCATCGGCCTGGTCATGGGCAAGTACCTGAAGCGCACGCGCAAGGCGGCGCAGGGCGCCATGGCCGAGACCTCGAGCCTGTCGACCGCCATCATGGAAAGCCTGGACGGCATCAAGGTCGTCAAGGTCAGCAACCAGGAAACCGCCGAGGAGGCGCGCGTCGGCGATGTCATCGACCGCCGCCAGGGATATATGATCAAGGGCGCCAATGCCCGGACCATGGCCGCGCCGGCGACCGAACTGCTGACGGGCCTGCTGCTGGCGGGGCTTTTGGCCTATGCTGGCTGGCGCGCGCAGGGCGGCTTCATCACGGCAGGCGACCTGTTCGGCTTTGTCACGGCGCTCGGCATAGCCAGCCAGGCCCTTCGCCAGTTGACGGGCCTGCAAGGCACTTTCAGCCAGGGCATGACGGCGGCGCGACGCCTGTTCGCAGCGTTGGACATCAAGCCGGAAATCACTTCGGCCGCCGATGCCGTGGCACTCCCCCGCGACTTCAACCGTTTGAGCTTTGACAAGGCCAGCTTTGCCTATGGCGAGGCCCCCGTCCTGCACGAGGTCAGCTTCGACGTCTCGGCCGGGCAAAGTATCGCCCTGGTCGGCCCTAGTGGCTCCGGCAAGTCGACCCTGCTCAACCTGGTCCCGCGCTTCTTTGACCTCAGTTCGGGCGCCATCCGTTTCGACGGCGTCGACCATCGCCAGATTTCACTCGCCTCGCTACGCGATAATATCGCCCTGGTAACGCAGGATCCTTTCCTGTTCGATGATGCCATTCACGCCAACATCGCCTATGGTCGCCCCGACGCCACGACCGCCGAGATCGAGCAGGCCGCGCGCGACGCCGCCGCCGACGGCTTCATCCGCAGCCTGCCGCAAGGTTACAACACCCGTGCGGGCGAAGCGGGTTCACAGCTGTCCGGCGGGCAAAAACAACGGATTGCGATCGCCCGCGCCTTTTTGAAAAACGCACCTTTACTGCTGTTGGATGAAGCGACTTCGGCGCTCGACACCGAGTCCGAAGCGCTCGTACAACAAGCGTTGGAACGCCTGATGAAGGGCCGCACGACTTTTGTCGTAGCCCATCGCCTGTCGACCGTGCGTAACTGCGACCTGATCCTGGTTCTCGACAAGGGCCAGATTCGCGAGCACGGCACGCACGACAGCCTGATGCGCGCGAGCGGGCTCTACAGTCGTCTGGCCGCCGCGCAACTTGGCACCTCCCCGGAGGCGGCATGAAAGAGCTTCTGAAACGCCGCAAGCTGCAAAACATCCTCGGCAGCCTGATCTCAGCCTATCTGAAGTTCTGCTACGCCACGACGCGCTGGCAAAGCGAAGGCCGCGCCGAGGTCGAGGCCGTATGGGCCAGCGACACCCCGGTGGTGCTAATGTTCTGGCACGAGCGCCTGCACTTCGGCCATTCGAGTTGGCCGCTGGAAAACGCCCAGCCTATCGCGGTCCTCAGCTCGACGTCGAAGTTCGGCGACGTCATCACCAAGGTCACCGACGATTTCGGCCGCTACACCATCCGCGGCTCCTCCGCCAAAAAGTCCAATCCGGGCAAGGACAAGCGCGGCGCCCAGGCCTTCCGCGACATGCTGCGCTGGCTGCGCGATGGCAAGGGCGTGGCGACCACGCCCGACGGCCCGCGCGGTCCTGCCCGCACAATGACCGAAGGTAGCCTGAAGCTGTCGCAAATGAGCGGCGCCGTGCTGGTCTGCCTTGGGCAATCGGCGAAACACTATGTCGAGTTCAACACCTGGGACCGGATGCGCCTGCCCCTGCCCTTCAATCGCGGCGCCATGGTGTGGCGCGTCCTGCCGGCGGTCTCATCAAAGATCGACGAGGTGGAATTCGAACGCCTGCGCCTGGAAGCAGAACGCGCGCTCAACGAAGCGACCGACCGCGCCGACGACCTGACCGGCGCCAAACGCGGCACCGGCGGCGGCCGCCAGA
Organism: Asticcacaulis solisilvae; assembly: GCF_017875235.1. Classification (GTDB taxonomy): domain Bacteria; phylum Pseudomonadota; class Alphaproteobacteria; order Caulobacterales; family Caulobacteraceae; genus Asticcacaulis; species Asticcacaulis solisilvae_A. The sequence goes on from NZ_JAGGMI010000010.1 coordinate 36,662, forward strand.
TCGGCTGGGAGGAAAAGCAGCGCGCCGAACAGGACGCCGAAACGGACGACGGGCAATGACGTTGCCTTTAGCCGTCTATCGCGGCGCGGCGCGGGCCTTTCACGCTTTCGCGCCGAAACTGCTGCAGGACCGCGTCGCCAAGGGCAAGGAAGATCCTGCGCGATTTATGGAACGCCTGGGGCAGACGACGCAGGCCAGACCCGACATACCCGTCGTCTGGATCCACGGCGTCAGCGTCGGTGAAAGCCTGTCGGCCATTCCGATCCTTGAACGTCTGCGGACCGACCGGCCGGACCTCGGCCTCCTGATCACTACGGCGACCACGACCTCGGCCGAGATTCTGAGCCGGCGGTTGCCCGAAGGCGTCATCCATCAATATGCACCGATCGACACGCCCCAGGCCGTCGAATCCTTTCTCGATCACTGGCGGCCACGCCTGGCGATCTTCATCGAAAGCGATATCTGGCCGAACCTGCTGCAAGGCCTGACGCAGCGCCGCGTTCCGCATGCGCTGTTGAGCGCGCGCATCACCGAAAAAACCTATCGCGGCTGGCAGACCTTTCGCCGCAGCATGACTGAACTGCTTAAGGGCTACGCGCTCGTCATGGCGCAGGACGACGCCTCCGAAGCACGTTTGCGCGCCATGCAGGTCACGCCGGGCGCCCAGGCCAATCTCAAGACCGTCGGCGCGCCGCTAAGCGTCAATGCAAAGGAACTGGCCAACTTGCGGGACGCCATTGCCGGCCGGCGGACGATCGTCGCCGCCAGCACCCACTACGGCGAGGACAATGTTGTCGTTCGCGCCCTGGAATCCCAGATCCGCGGTGGCGATCTGCTGATTCTGGTGCCGCGCCATCCGATCAAGGCCAGCGAAATCCGGCTCGATATGGAAGCCCTGGGCTTCACCGTCGCGCAACGCTCGCAGGGCGGGGCGATCACCGCTGAGACCCAGATCTATCTGGCCGATACCCTGGGCGAACTGGGCCTCTTCTTCTCGTTGGCCGATTTGGTCGTCATGGGCGGCAGCTTCCTGAGCGGGATCGGCGGGCACAATCCGCTTGAAGCCGCGCGCCTCGGCAAGAGCGTCATCACCGGCGACGATATCAGCAACTGGGAAGGCATCTTTGGCACCCTGCTAACCGCAGGCGGTGGCTGGCGCGTGCAGGGTCCCGACGAACTGGCTTTCCTGAGCGGTGAACTGCTGCGCGCGCCCGAAGCCATAGCCGAGGCCAACGCGCGTGCGCTGGAAGTCAGCCGGATCGAAGCCGGCACACTCGATCGCGTGTGGCAGGCACTCTTGCCTCTCCTGCCGGAAGGCGCCTGATCATGGCGCTCAATACCCCTGCATGGTGGTACAAGCGCGGCGCAGAGGGCGCGCCGTGGTGGCGCCCGGCGTTGTGGCCGCTGTCGCTCGTGTGGCGCGCCGTCAACGATGCCAAGCGCGCCAAGGCAAAGCCCTATCGCTCAAAGCTATTCGTCATCAGCGTCGGCAACCTGACCTTAGGCGGATCGGGCAAGACGCCAATCACCGCCGAGATCCTGCGCCTGCTCGACGGCGCGGTCGGCCTGTCAAAAGGCTATGGCGGCACGCTGGATGGTCCGGTACGCGTCGATCCGGCAAGCCACACGGCGTCCGAGGTCGGCGATGAACCGCTGATGCTGGCCCGGCGCACGCCCTTCATGATTGCCAAGGACCGCGCCGCCGGCCTCAAAGCGCTGGAAGGCCAGACACAAATTGCCGTTGTCGATGATGCGCACCAGAACCTCCAGATCGCCAAGGATCTGCACGTGCTGGTGGTTGATGGCGATACACGTAACGGCGCCTGGCCATTCGGCGACGGCGGCATCTGTCCGTATGGCCCCCTGCGCGAATCGTTTGGCGAAGGCCTGGCGCGCGCCGATATCGTCGTCCTGTGGATGCCGGACGGTTCGGCTCCTGACGCGAGCCTGCTGGACCTGCTTTCGTCACGGCCGGTCTTCGTGGCCCGGCTGGTGCCGCAGCCCCCCGCTCTCACCGGCCCGGTCTACGGCTTTGCCGGCATCGCCAAGCCATGGAAATTCGAAGCAACGCTGAAAGCCCTTGGCCTGACGATCGCGGGCTTCGAAGGCTTTCCCGACCATGCCGCCCTCTCCGAGGATACTCTGAACCGGTTGGCCGCCAAAGCCGGCGACGCCCCGCTGATCACCACCGAAAAGGACTGGATCAAGCTGTCGCCCGCCTGGCGTGCGCGCATTACCCCGTTACCGATCGCCGCGCGCTTCGATGACGAAGAGGGTTTCAAATCCGCACTTTTGACGGCGCTCGACAAGGCGGGTTTCAAGCGATAGGCTTTTCGAAAATCGATATAAGAATTCGGAGGAGACCATGCTGAAATCGCTCTTGACCGGCGTCTGTCTGGCGGCCGCGCTTGCCGCTTCATCCGGCCACGCCGACAATCCCGCGCCCAATCCGCCGCCGACGGTCTCGCAATTCAGTGATATCTCCGCCCACGACCAGGTCCGCCAGATGGGCCGGGGCGTCAATATCATCGGCTATGATCCGTTCTGGCAGGACGGCGGCAAGGGCAATTACACCGAAAAGCACTTCGCCGAGATCAAGGCCGCCGGCTTTTCGACCGTGCGCGTGGTGCTGTTCACCTTCAAGTTCCTCGATGGCGACAACACGCTCGATCCGAAGTGGTTGAACCGCCTGGACTGGGTCGTCGCCAACGCCAAGAAAAACGGCCTGACCGTCATTCTCGACGAGCACGATTTCGACAGTTGCTCCAAGGATATTGCCGCCTGCACGCCCAAACTCAAGGCCGTCTGGTCACAACTGGCCGAGCGCTACAGGAACGAGCCGAACACGGTCGTCTTCGAACTGATGAACGAACCGCACGGTCAATTCGACGCCGCCACCTGGAACGCCACCTTCCCCGAAGTCCTGGCTGTCATCCGCAAGACCAACCCCAAGCGCAATGTCATCATCGGCGGCGTGCAGTGGAACAGCCGCAACACGCTGAAGGACTTGAAGCTGCCGGAAGACGACCGGCACATCATCGCCACTTTCCACTATTACGATCCGTTCCACTTTACCCACCAAGGTGCCGCATGGGCGCCGCCTGAGATCACCAAGCTGAAGGACATCCGCTTCGGCACGCCAGAGCAGATCGCCCAGGTCGATGCCGATTTCAAAGCTGTCTCCGACTGGTCGAAGGCCAATGACCGCCCGGTGCTGCTGGGGGAATTCGGCGCCTATGACGCGGCCGCCATGGAAGACCGCGTCTTGTGGACCTCGACGGTCGCCCGCACCGCCGAAAAGTACGGCTTCGCCTTCGGCTACTGGCAGTTTTCCAGCGATTTCCTGCTCTACGACTTCAAGACCCAGTCCTTCGTCAAGCCGATCCTCAAGGCGCTGGTTCCGGAGACCAAGTGATGAAAGCCTTCCTCATTGCCGCGGCGCTGATGGCCCTGCCCTTTGCGGCCCAGGCTGACACTTACAAGGGCAAGACGGCCTATGCCGAAATCACCCCTGAAGCGCAGGTCGCGCGGCTGGGAGCCGGCATCAATATCATCGGCGGCTACGATCCGTGGTGGAAAGACGGCGAGACGAAGTTTCGCGAAAAGGATATCGAGGAAGCCGCCAAGGCTGGCTTTACCCATATCCGCGTGCCCCTGTTCGCCTTTGACCACCTGACCGCCGAAGGCAAGCTGACACCCGCCTATCTGAAGAAGATCGACACTGTCATCGACCTGGCGGCGGCGCAGAACCTCGACGTCATCCTCGACGTCCACATGTTCGAATACTGCGCCAAGAACGTCGATTCGTGCGCCGACAAGCTGGCCTCGACCTGGTACGAGCTGTCGGAGCATTACCGGGACGCGCCGAACAGCGTCGTCTTCGAACTGCTCAACGAGCCCAACGGCCAGGTCGACGACGCGATCTGGAATGCCTGGGTGCCCGACCTGATCTCGATTATCCGCGAGACCAATCCGACGCGCAACGTCGTCGTCGGTCCAACCCTATGGAACAGCATCGACAAGCTGGCCGTGCTGCAACTGCCGGCCAATGACCGTCACCTGATCGCCACCTTCCACTACTATTCGCCCTTCCCCTTCACGCACCAGGGCGCGTCGTGGGCGCCAGCCGATATCATGGCGCTCAAGGACGTGCGCTGGACCGGCAAGCCGGAAGAGGTGGCCGCCATCAATGCCGATTTCGACAAGGTCGTCACCTGGTCCAAGGCCAATAAGCGCCCGATCCTGCTCGGCGAATACGGCGTCTATGGCCTGAACGCGCGCATGGAAGACCGCGTCGCCTGGACGAAGGCCGTGTCGAAGGCCGCCGACGACCGTGGCTTTGCCCGCGCCTACTGGTATTGGGATGGCGGCGCCACCAGCTTTGGCGTATGGGACCAGGACAAGCGTCAATGGGTCAAGCCGATCCGCGACGCGCTGGTTCCCAAAGGAAAATAGCATGGTCGCCAAGGCCAAACGTTCGATGGAAGACGTCGCGGTCGTTGACGGCGTCAAATACCGCTGGCACATCCACCGCGAACCGCAATGGGCGACGGTGGATGGCGCCAAGGGGCTGTGCATCTCGGTCCAGCATGACGAGAACCCGCAAAAGGTCCTTCTGCTGGAATACCCATTCCCCAAACCCAGCCGCCACGCCCAGCGCCCCAAGGTCTCCAAGCAGGACGTCGCCGTCCAGATCGGCAAGGCGATCGCGGACGGCTGGGAGCCCGAATCGCGCGGTAAGCCGTTCACGTACATGATCGAGGCGTGACAATAGGTGTAAGGCCTGGCGCTGCTGTCTGTCTGTGCTAGGCTCGGCGCAAGGGGAAGTGACGCGATGGATACCGAACACGAACTGTGCGAAACCGTGCGGGAATATAGCCGCGAAAGCTGGCTGCACGCGCGGCATAATGAGACGCAGCGCTCGGCCGTGTCCGGCGCGATTATCGCGATTTCGGCGGCGGTCGTCGGCTTTATCACCCGCCATGAGCTGACCCAGGCCGACCTGCCGCTGACACTTTTCCTGATGTTCCTGGGGCTGTTCGGCGCCGCCTTCTGCGCCAAGCACTATGAGCGCTTTTCGCTGCATATGGAGATTATCCGCGAAAGCCAGGCCTATCTCGATCGCCTGCTGCCTGGCGAGCCACTGGGAGACATCTTCACCACCGCCAAGGCCGCGCACAAGCGCCGGGGTCACTGGCTGCGCGGCGTGCGGCTGAACCATTTCTGGATCCTGCTGCACCTGATGATTGCGACGCTGGGCCTGCTTTTGTCGGTCTATATCAACGCCAATCTGTTCGACGGCATCATCATCTGGGCGCAGGATATATACGCGCAGATTACCCGCTAAGCTCCCTCCTCCCTGTTGCGAAGCAATGGGGAGGTGGCATCGAGCGTCAGCGAAGATGACGGTGGGGGGTAACGCGGGAGGTGTAGGCCCCACCACCGCTGCGCTACGCTTGCGGTCCCCCTCCCCATCGCTACGCGACAGGGAGGAGAGTCAGAGGGCTCTCCAACCAATATCCGTTCTGTAAAATCCGCCTGGCCAATCGATCTGATTGATGGCCGCGTAGGCCTTGTCGCGCGCTTCATGGATCGTCTTGCCACGGGCGCAGATGTTCAGCACGCGCCCGCCGGCAGCCTTGAGCGCGCCGTCGTCGCCGCGCACCGTTCCGGCATGGAAGACCGTGACATCGTCGCCGAAGTCCTGGTCGGCGCCGCGGATCAGCGAACCGGTCAGCGGGCTGTCCGGATAGCCCTTGGCGGCGTAGACGACGCAAACCGCCGCTTCGTCATGCCATTGCGGCGCCGGCAGGTCCTTGAGGCCGCCCTTGGTCGCGGCGACCAGATAGGGCACGATATCGCTCTTCAGGCGCAGCATCAGCACCTGGCATTCTGGGTCGCCGAAACGGGCATTGTATTCGACCAGGCGCGGACGGCCGCCTTCGATCATCAGACCGGCGTAGAGCACGCCGGTATAAGGATTGCCCTCAGCCTTCATGCCGGCCATGGTCGGCTTGAGGATTTCGGTCTCGGTGACTTTAAGCAGGTCCGGCGTGACGATCGGCGCCGGCGAATAGGTGCCCATGCCGCCAGTATTCGGCCCCGTATCGCCGTCGAAGGCGCGCTTGTGATCCTGGGCCCAGCCAAACAGCAGCGCCGTCTCGCCGTCGCACAGCGCAAATACCGAAGCCTCTTCGCCGGTCATGAACTCTTCAATGACGATCTGGCTCGAGGCAGGACCGTAACGGCCACCCAGCATGGCTTCGATCTCGGCGACCGCGTCCTGATAGTCCGGCGAAATAGCGACGCCCTTGCCGGCGGCCAAGCCATCGGCCTTGATGACGTAAGGCGGCTGATAGGATTTCAGGAAGTCGCGCGCCTCGGCGACCGTGGTGAAGGTTTCGGACGCAGCGGTCGGGATATTGTGGCGCTTGCAGAAGTCCTTGGTGAAGGCCTTGGACGATTCGAGCTGCGCCGCCGTCCGCATCGGACCGAAGCACGGTATACCTAGCTTTTTGCACGCGTCGGCAATGCCTTCGGCCAGCGCGCTTTCGGGGCCGACAACCACGAGGTCGGCGCGTATCTCCCGCGCCAGCGCCGTCAGGCCTTCGACATCGGTCGCCTTTATCGGATGACATTCGCCCAAGGCCGCCATGCCGGGATTGCCGGGCGCGATGACCAGACGCTCGCACAAGGGCGATTGACGAATCTTCCACGCGAGGGCGTGTTCGCGGCCGCCCGAGCCGATCAGCAGGATGTTCATGGGCGCTTCGCTTCTCTCATGCACGCCGCGAGGTCAAGAGGTTTGTCATTCCCGTCAAAACCTGCAATAGTCTGACAATAAGAAAAGACGAGGAAAAATCAGCGCGTTTTTCAACGCTTGTTGTGAAACACAATCATTAGGAACCTCATATGACCGATATGAACCGCCGCGCCGCTCTGACGGCGACGGGGCTTTTTGGCCTGGCAGCCGCCCTGCCTGCGTCAGCGGCCCCCAAGACATCCACCGCCGCCGCCAAGGCCAAGCTTTTAGCGCCGACGCCGCCCATGGGCTGGAACAGCTGGAACAGCTTCGCCACCACCATCACCGAGGCACAGTCGCTGGAAACGGCCAAGATCATGGCCGATAAGCTCTTGCCGTCCGGATACGACATCTTCACCATCGATATCCAGTGGTACGAGCCCGAGGCCGTAAGTTACACCTATAACAGCAACCCCGTGCCGTCGATGGACGGCTACGGCCGGCTGATCCCCGCGCCCAACCGCTTTCCGTCCTCGGCCAACGGCTCAGGCTTTACGGCCATCGCCAAGCAGGTCCACGCCCTGGGCCTGCGTTTCGGCATCCACCTGATGCGCGGCATTCCGCGTCTGGCGGTCGAAAAAAACCTGCCCGTACTTGGCACCCAATACCGCGCGCGCGACATCGCCGATACGTCGAGCACCTGCCCGTGGAACCCCGACATGTACGGTGTCGACATGTCGAAGCCGGGCGCGCAGGCCTATTACAACTCGGTCTTCAGCCTCTATGCCTCGTGGGGCGTCGACTTCGTCAAGATGGACGATATGAGCCGGCCCTACGACGCCCACGCCGCCGAAATCGAAGCGGCGCACAAGGCGATCGTCGCTACCGGCCGGCCGATTATCCTCAGCCTGTCACCCGGCGAAACGCCAGTAGCCCGCCACGCTCACGTGGCCAAGTACGCCGAGATGTGGCGGATCAGCGACGACTTCTGGGACGAATGGCGCCTGCTCGACGAGCAGTTCACGCGCCTGGAAAACTGGAATGAACACCGCCTGCCCGGCCGCTGGCCCGACGCCGACATGCTGCCGCTGGGCCGCCTGGCGCTCGGCAACCGCGACACCAAGTTCACGCCCGACGAGCAGCAGACCCTGATGACCCTGTGGTCGATCGCGCGATCGCCACTGATCATGGGCGGTGACCTGCGTCACCTGGATGCACCGACCCTGGCGCTTTTGACCAATCCCGAAGTTCTGGCCGTCAACCAGAAGAGCCACGACAACAAGCCGTGGTTCGTCAATGATGGCATGCGCATCTGGACGGCCAAGGCTGAAAACGGCGACATCTATCTCGCCCTGTTCAACACGACCGACAAGACGAAGGCCGTCGGCTTGGATCTGAAATATCTCGGCCTGAAAGCCGTAAAGGTCAGCGATCTGTGGGCACGCAAGTCGCTTGGCACCGTTACGGGCCGCGTTAGCGCCGACCTGCCGGCGCACGGCAGCGCACTCTACCGCCTGGCTATCGCATAACGCTGTATTGACAAAATTCCTCATTGGGCTTCTCCTCACGGAAACATCCGTCGGGAGGGGCCTATGGGGGGCGACTGGAACGGTGATGTCCTGGGGGCGGCGCTCAGCCAGTTTTTCCCGACATTACAAAGCAAGACCTTCTTTATTCTGGCCGTGCAGCTGCTGATCACCTGGCTGGGCGCCATGGTGACGCTGTCGCGGATTCGCGCCTTTCACCGCAAGGGCGTCGACTGGCTGACGGCCAAGACCAACGATAAGGGCCAGGTCGATCTGGTGATCAAGAGAGGCGCGCTGGCCGGAGTCAGCGGTTCTTTCGCCATGAGCAGTATCGTCCTATTCCTGCTGTTGTTGTTCTGGGGGCAGCATCAATCCCTGCTGGTTTCCACCCTGATTTTCGCCGGCTGGTCCCTGCTGACGGGCGCCGTCATCGCCATCGCCCTGATCAATGTCGACGAAAATCTCGGCGCCAACGCGCTGGGCCTGACCGTCATGATCGTGCTGGCCGCCGCGATGGTGACCCACCACTATCCCATGGATATGTCGTTCCTGCGCAACTACCTGCTGCTGGCGCTATTAGCCTTGATCGTCTTCTCAATAGTGCGGTTGCTGATGAATATCCCACGCTGGCTGCAGCGCATCGGCGCCCTGTTTGGCGTTATCCTTTTTACCACGTACCTGCTCTATGACTTCGACATGCTGGCCGCCAAGCAGGCCGCGGGCATAAATACCTGGCAGGCGGCGACGCACATGGCCATCGAGCTCTATCTCGACATCATCAACCTGCTGCTGGAACTGCTCGACGCGCTCAGTGATTGATGGACAGCATTAATGCCGCGGCCTAAAAAGCCGCATGGCCGATCTGCTGACCGAATCATCCAATGCCGCTCCCTACTCCGTTTCGGAGCTGGCCGGCGCGCTGAAGCGTACGCTTGAAACCACCTATGACCACGTCCGGCTGCGTGGCGAGATCTCCAAGGTCACGCGTCATTCGTCGGGCCACGTCTATCTGACGATCAAGGACGACAAGGCGGCGATCGATGGCGTCGTCTGGAAGGGCCAGGTGTCGCGCCTCCAAGCTCAGCCCGACCACGGCCTTGAAGTCATCGTCACCGGCCGCATCACAACATTTCCGGCTTCATCAAAATATCAGATCGTTATCGAACAAATGGAAGTGGCGGGCGTCGGCGCCCTGCTGGCCCAGCTCGAACGGCTCAAGCAAAAGCTGCACGCCGAGGGCCTGTTCGCCGCCGATCGCAAGCGTCCCCTGCCTTTCGCGCCCAAGGTCATCGGCGTCGTCACCTCACCGACCGGCGCCGTCATTCGCGATATCCTGCACCGCATCCGCGACCGCTGGCCATGCCGCGTTATCGTCTGGCCGGTCGTCGTGCAAGGCGACACGGCTCCGCCGCAGGTGATCCGCGCCCTGAAGGGCTTGGAAGCTGGTGAAAACGGCCTGCCCCGGCCCGACGTCATTATCGTGGCACGCGGTGGCGGCAGCGTCGAAGATCTGTGGCCGTTCAACGACGAAGGCCTGGCGCGTGCGGTATCCGCCTGCACTATCCCGGTTATCTCTGCCGTGGGCCATGAGACCGACACCACCTTGATCGACTACGTCTCCGACCGTCGCGCGCCGACACCGACGGGCGCCGCTGAAATGGCGACGCCGGTGCTGGGCGAACTGCGCGCCTTCGTATCCGACCTGGAGCGACGCCGCCAGACAATCATTTCCAGAATAATGGAAGTTCGCCGTGAGCGCGTCGCGCTTTTGAGCCGTGCCCTGCCCAAGCCGCAGGAGCTGATCGACACAGCACAGCAGCGGCTGGACTTCGTGGCTCACCGTCTGAGCGGGGCTTTGAGCGCCAATCTCAATGCCCACCACGTCGCGCTGCAACGCACCTCGGCGCGCTTCCGCCCGGGCCTGCTGGAGCAGCCGCAACGGCTGAAGACCGACCAGTTGGCACAGCTGTCGCAGCGGCTGGCGGCCGCCATGACGCGCAAGCTGGCCCTTACCGAAAGCCACGCCCGCCTGCCGCAACTGACCGCGCGTCTGGGCGACGGGCTGAAACGCATCGCCACGACCAAGGGCGAACGCCTGCCGGATCTTACCCGCCGCATGGACGAATCTTTGCGCCGAGCCACAATGCAAAAAGGCGAGCGCCTGCCGGAACTGTCACAGCGTCTTGGCGAAGCCATAACGCGGTCCTTGAGCCGGCACGCCGACCGGTTGAAGGGCCTCGACCAACTGCGGCTCAGCCTCAATCCCGACCGGCCGCTGGAACTGGGGTTTGCCCGGGTCAATCGCAAGGACGGCCAGCTCGTCACCGCGCCTGACATGGTGTCGGCCGGCGAAGGGCTGGAACTGACCTTCAAGGGCAGCCGCAAGCTGGACGTCACAGTCGGCGAAGGCGCCCCGCCCGCGCCCAAGCCTGTGGTCAAAAAACCTGGCCCGCCGCCTCAACAGGGCAGCCTGTTCTGACCTTGATTAGCGCCGCCGGGCGTCATATGTTCATGGGATGAACATGCATTCCTCTCAGCCCCTCCTGCCCGGCCAGGCCGTCCTCCAGTACGGAGACGGCGAATACAGCGTCATGCGGCCCGGCAAGTTCGTCATCTGCGCGGTTTCCGGCCGCCAGATCCCGTTGGAGGCGCTGAAGTACTGGAATCCCCGCACGCAGGAGGCCTATGCAGGCCCCGAGGAAGCCACGGCCCGATGGAAAAACCTGAAGGCCTGACCCGCAGACATCTTCTTGCAAGCTTAAGCGGCCTTGGTGTGGCGGCTGCCTGGCCTGCCATGGCTACGCCGGAATTCGACGCCACCTTGCCCTTCAACCTGAAGGGGCGCTTCGTCCAGGGCGGCTATTGCGTCGGCCAGGGCGCGCCGTTCGCCGAGCTTTGGGTCGATGGAAGCCCGCGCGGACGCGCTGCAGATGACGGCTGGTTCTATGTCGGCTTCGACCGCGATTCCGCCTCCTCCTGCCGAATCAGCGTCAAGGATCATGGCCGGACGACCAGCGTCATGCTGGCCATTGCGCCTACCGCCTACGACATCCAACGCGTTGATGGACTGCCGCAGCAGACGGTGACGCCGACCGAACCCGATGTCCTTGAGCGCATCAAGCGTGACGCCGAGCGGAAAAACCTGGCCTTTACCAGCCGCGCCCTTGAGGACGGTTTCCGCAAGCCCTTCCAGTTTCCGCTTAGCGATTTCCGCGTGTCCGGCCGTTTCGGCAACCAACGCATCCTGAACGGCACGCCGGGTGCTCCGCACTACGGTTTCGACATGGCCGCGCCCGCGGGCACGCCGATTCGCGCGCCGCAATCGGGCCTGGTCGTGCTGGCGGAACCGGACATGTTCTACGAAGGCGGCCTCGTCTTCATCGATCATGGCCAGGGCCTGATCTCGATGTACCTCCACCAGTCGGAAGTCGTGGTCCGGACGGGGCAGCGCGTCTATCCCGGCCAGGTCATCGGCAAGGTCGGCGCCACCGGCCGCGCCACGGGTCCGCATCTGTGCTGGCGGCTCAAGTGGGGTGACCGCCGCATGGACCCAAGCCTGATGGTAACAACCTAAGATTGCCGCCCCGCCATCCGCCGCCTTCCGTAAGCGTGAGGGTACCGGCTTGCCGAAAATGGCTTGTCTTTTTACCGGCAGGCGAATTATTCGCTTGAAAATGTTACGCTGTTCTTCATAACAGCGAATCGCGCCGTATCATAATATCAGTCAAAGGCGCCCGTCACCGCACACGCTTCGACCAGGGTCATGGCCGATTACAGCAGTTTGAAAATCCTGCTGGTTGAAGACAACCAGCACATGCGATCGATCGTTGGCGCCATCTTGAAAGGCTCCGGCATCCGGAATGTCCGCGAAGCGCGCGATGGCGCGGAAGCGCTCGACATGCTGCGCCAGTTTCCCGCCGACATCGCCTTGGTCGATTTCAACATGGACCCGATCGATGGCGTCGAATTCACCAAGATGCTGCGCAACGCGACCGACAGCACCAACCCGTACCTGCCGATTATCATGATCACCGGCCATTCGGAACGTTCGCGCGTCATCCAGGCCCGAGACGCCGGCGTCAACGAATTCGTCGTGAAGCCCCTGACCGCCCGCGCCTTGCTTGGCCGTCTGGACAGCGTCATCATGCGTCCCCGCCCGTTCATCCGTTGCCGGAACTACTTCGGTCCGGACCGCCGCCGCATCGTCGACCAGTCCTATGCGGGCCCGTTCCGCCGCTCGACCGACGGCATGATTTAGAGAGCCTTGATCCGAAGGCGCGGGGCAATAGTTAACAAGCCCCTTTGCGGGACACGCAAATCATCTCATAGTAGCGCGGTGATTCTATCTGCGCCCGATCTGCGGCCACGGAAGCCTCGATGAGAAAACTCACCCCAGTCCTGCTGATGGGCACCTATCTTCTGCTGTCCGCCAGCCTGGGCGCGACCCTGTACAACGGCGCGTCCGAGCCGGCGACCGCGGTCGCCGCCATGCTGGGCTGCCTCGGCGTCTGCGTCGCCTTTCACGTCTTCGTCGGTCAGCGGCTGGTCGAGATGCGCGTTACCCGCGACATCGAGCAGGTCCGCGAGGCACACCGGCTGATGGTCGATGCAATCGATTCGACGCAGAAGGACATGATCGAGCTGGCTGACCGCGTGCAGAACCAGCGCACCTCGCGCTCGGAAGAACTGACCTCCGAAGTCCGCATGCTCGAAGACCTGGTCAAGAAGCTGGGCGAAAGCATCGAGGACCGCCTGGCCGAATGGCAGGCAGCGCCGGCTGTCATGACCCAGCCGCGCAATGCCCGCGAAGCCCAGAGCCTGGCGCTGATCGAGACGATCCGTGAAGCTCTTACGCAGAACCGGGTCGACCTGTATCTTCAGCCGGTGGTCAGCCTGCCCCAGCGCAAGACCATCTTCTACGAAAGCTTCTCGCGTCTGCGCGATGTGTCGGGCCGCGTCTTGATGCCAGCGGAATATCTGAACGTCGCCGACGCCGAAGGTCTTGTGCCATCGATTGATAACCTGCTCCTGTTCCGCTGCGTGCAGATCGTCCGCCGCCTGGCCAAGCAGGACCGCCGCATCGGTATCTTCTGCAACATCTCGCTGACCTCGCTGCGTGACGAAACCTTCTTCCCGCAGTTCCTCGAATTCCTCAATGAGAATCGGGATCTCGCCGGTGCGCTGATCTTCGAACTGGGCCAGGACGCGTTCGCGTCGCGCGGCTCGGTCGAGGCGCGCAACATGGCCAAGCTGGCCGATCTCGGCTTCCGCTTCTCGATCGACAAGGTCATGAGCATCGATTTCGACCTGCAGGACCTGCACCGTTCGGACGTCCGCTTCGTCAAGGTCAGCGCCGGCATCCTGCTGGACCAGTTGCTGAATATCGAAGGCAAGCCGGTCCTGAAGTTCATGAAGGACATTCATGCCGGCGACTATGCCTCGCTGCTGGCGCGCTACGGCATCGAGGTCGTGGCCGAGAAGGTAGAAAACGAAAAGCAGGTCGTGGACATCCTCGATCTCGAAATCGGCTACGCCCAGGGCCACCTGTTCGGCGAACCGCGCGCCATCAAGGAACAGGTTCTGGCCGAGACCGATCCGCCCGCCGGCTTTATCAAGTCCACCCTGCCCCAGGTCCGCCGCCGGGCCTGAGGCGGTTTGCTGCTCCAACAATTCTGATGTAGATTGCTCTCATGGGTATCCTGACGCCAGAAGAGATCAATCAGCTCACCGTCGCAGAGCGACTGGAGCTTATCGGTGAACTGTGGGATAGCATCGAAAATAAAGACATTCCGCTGACGCCCGCTCAACTCGCCGAACTGGATCGCCGTATCGCAACTTTTGACGAAGATATCAAAGAAGCAGTGTCTTGGGACGATCTGAAGGTCGAGTTGATTGCCCGGGCACCTTAATGCTGGAATTGTCTTTACTCCTGCCGCCCGGCAGGAAGTTATCGATGTCCAAAATTGGTACGAGACCGAAGCAAAGGGTCTGGGCGTTCGTTTTCGTGAAGTGCTCGACAAGCAACTGACGCGCGTCGCCGCCAATCCTTATCGTTACCCCGTCGTTCGCGGCGAAGTTCGCAAATCTCAGATTGGCCGATTTCCTTACCTCATTTTCTTCAGAGAAGAAGAAAATGTCCTATATGTGTTGTCCTGCTTCCATTCGAGCCGTGATCCGCTGATCTGGCAAAAGCGGCTTTAACCCCTTCCCCTGCCCTGCTCCACTCGCTAAACAGCGCGCAACTGTAACCCCTATTGCGAGTGTGGAATGTCCCAACCCGAACTGCTGTCCGGCCTGTCGGCCGTCGCCAACCAGTATGATGCCATCTTCTGCGACATCTGGGGCGTCATCCACAATGGCCGCCAGCACTTCCCGCCTGCCTATGAGGCGCTGAAGCGCTTCAAGGCCGAACGCGGACCGGTCGTCCTGATCTCCAATTCTCCGCGCCCGCGCGACAGCCTGGTCGCGCAACTGGCCAGCTTGGGCATCATGGAGGACGGCTTCTCAGCCGTCATTTCCTCCGGCGATGCCACGCGCGAATATCTGCGCAAATTTGCCCCGACCGGCCCCGCCTGGCGCATTGGCGATCCGCGCGAACAGTCGCTTTACGAAGGCATCGATATCGACCTTAACGGCACGCCGGAAACCGCCGCCTTCATCTCGTGCACTTCGCCCTATAATGACGAAACCGACACGGTCGAGCAGTACCGCCCGCAGTTCGAAATCGCCGTCCAGAACCGCCAGGTCATGATCTGCGCCAATCCGGACAAGGTCGTGCAACGCGGCGACAAGATCATCATCTGCGCCGGATCCCTCGCCGATCTTTATGCCTCCATGGGCGGCGAAGTCATCATGGCCGGCAAGCCCTACGCCCCCATTTACGACATGTGCTATGCCGAACTGGACCGCCAGACCGGCCGCGCGCATGACAAGTCGCGGATTCTGGCCATCGGCGACGGCCTGCCGACCGACGTGCTGGGCGCCAATGGCCAGGGTCTGGACCTATTGTTCATAGCCGCCGGCATCCATGCGCTGGAAGCCACCGACGATAGCGGCAAGCTCGATCCGCTGCTGCTCAAGAAGCTTCTGGACGTTGAGACCGCTAAGGCGCGCTACGTCGCCGAAGCCTTGCGCTGGTAACGCAAAAACGCGGTGGCCATCGGCCACCGCGTTCTCGCACCATCGCAATATATCCGCTTGCGGCTCTCTAAGGCCGCTTGTCAGCGTCTTTGCTTGTTATTTCAGGCGTTTCCTGGCTCCAAACTCAGGACTTAGTCGAACAGGGCGTCGATGTCGTCCTGGCTGTTCGTCTTGCCCATGTCTTCCGGGGCAATGTCGAATAGGGCGTCGATATCGTCCTGGCTGTTCTTCTCCTCGGCTGCCGGCGCAGGGGCTGGCGCGGGTGCCGGGGCAGCAGGTTTGGGCGCTTCAGGCGCTTTCGCGGCCGGAGCCGGTTGCGGCTTGGGCGCAGGGGCCGGTTCGGGCGCCTTCGCGACCGGAGCCGGTTCAGGTTTCGATTCTGGCGCCTTGGCGGCCAGTGCGTCGGGCGTCACGGCAGGGGCCGCCGGAGCCTCGTCGAACATAGCGTCAATGGCGTCCTGCTTCGTTTCCGGACCACCGATGGCAGGACCGTTCAGCAGCAGGTCGTGACGGCGCTTCTCTTCCGCGGACATCTCCTTCGGCGCACCATCATCAATGCCGAGCGTGCTGGCTAGGCGGCCGACACGTTCCTCGATCTGCTTCAGGACGTTGACCACCTTCGACACACGCTGGCCGGTAATGTCCTGAAACGAACAGGCTTCGAAGATCTTCATAACCTCGTCGTCGACCTTGGACTTGTAGTCCGGGTCGGAACCGTCGTAGCCCATGATGGCTTCGGCCGAATTCATGATGGCGTGGGTAGCGTTTTCCGTGTCACGGGTGATCGCTTCCAGCTCAGCGCCGGCGGTCGGGATGCGATCTTGCGAAATGTCGTGCGGACGCATTTCGCGGATCTCTTCCTTCGCCTTGGCAATATAGCCGGCAATGATGCTGAATTCCTCAGACCGGCGCTTGTCCAGCTGTTGAAAGAAGCCGCGCATCAGGGCGACCAGCGCTTCCGACTGCTGCATCAAATTGATCAGCTTGGGTTCGAGCTCGCCGACCATCGCGGGATCGAAATCCCCCGCATCAATGGCGTCTCGTTTTTCTGCTGGCATGGCCATAATGTTGTATTCCAAAAAGAGACTTAGAACTCGCCGAGAACAGCCGTGATCTTCTGCTTGAGAGTCGCGGCATTGAATGGCTTAACAATGTAATTGTTAACGCCGGCTTTCTTGGCGGCGATAACGTTCTCGGTCTTGCTTTCGGCGGTGACCATGATGAACGGCGTCCGCTTCAGACCGTCGTCGGCGCGAACCTTGAGCAGCAGCTCGTAGCCCGTCATCGGTTCCATGTTCCAGTCGGAAATGACCAGGCCGTAGGAACCCTTTTTCATTTTTTCGAGCGCTTCGGTACCGTCCGAAGCCTCTTCAACATTCTCGAAACCCAACTGCTTCAGCAGGTTCGAGATAATCCGCAGCATGGTCTTGTAGTCGTCAACGACCAGGACCGGCATGGACATATCGATGGCCATGAGTGAACGCCCCACTTTTTCTAAGTGAACCCGCAACGTGCGGGCCCTTCGGATAAGACATGAGCCAATATGAAGCAAAGTGGATAAAATCAGGTTAAGGTCGTTTTTGAAATTTATTGATATATTTCAATAGTATAAGCTATATTAACCACGAAATATGGTGAAAGTCGCAAACAAATACGGACGATAAAACATAAAACTTGCCGCCCTGTCCCGGCGCAGGACATGTTTCTGGCTTGCCTCGCCCCAAGACCAAGACGAGCGCATCATGACGCGCTGGTTTTGTCGTTCGTCGCGATATTTTGCCGAAAACCGCTTACACTTTTCGGCATATCGCTCTAGATGGACATTCATCTTGCGGGACGCCTTATGAGCACAGCCTATTATCTCGACGAACTGAGCCTGGAACAGACGGCATCGCGCGTCTTCACGGTCGACGATGCCGCCATCAACGCGTTTGCGGATGTGTCGACCGATCACAACCCGGTCCATGTCGACGAAGCCTTCGCGCTGGCGTCTCCGTTCAAGGGACGCATCGCCCACGGCATGCTGATGGGCGCCTATATCTCCGCGACGCTGGCCGGAGAGCTGCCGGGCCAGGGCGCCATCTATGTCTCGCAGTCGCTAAACTTCAAACGCGCCGTGCGCCCGGGCGACGAAGTCACGGTCACCGTGACCATTACCGACATCGACCTGAAGTCGGGCCACGTCACCCTGTCGACCGTCGTCAAGGTGCGCAACAAGACCTTTGTCGACGGCACGGCCGTCGTCATCGCGCCGAAACGTCTTTAAGTTAAGCCTCATGTTTCCCAACCTGCCCCCTGCCCTGCGTCCGGCTGGAATCCAGATTCACCACCTCAGCCTGGATGCGCAACGCTATGTGCAGGACGATGCTGAGCCCAGAGCCTCGGACCTGCCCGACGGCGCGGCGGCGGCGATCGGCAGTTTCGACGGCGTTCATACGGGACATCAACAGGTCATCGCCACGGCAGTGGCCGCGGCGAAAGCCAACGGGAAACCCTCCGCCGTCATCTGCTTCGAGCCGCACCCGCAGGGCCTGTTTCATCCGGAAGGCAAACCTTTCCGGCTGATGGACCTGTCGCAGCAGTTGCGGGCATTCGCCGCGCTCGGCGTCGACTATGCCTATGTGCTCGACTTCGACCGCCGTATGTCGCAACTGACGGCGGAAGACTTCGCCAGGCTGATCCTGGCCGAGCAACTCCGTCTCAGCCATGTGTCGGCAGGATTCGACTTCCGCTTCGGCCAGCGCGGCCAGGGCCAGGCCGAGGACCTGACCGAGTTCGGCCGGCGCTTCGGCTACACTACCGACATCCTGCCCTGCCAGACCGACGACGCCGGCAACAAGCTGTCGTCTTCAGCGGTACGTGAAGCCCTGCTGGCCGGGGATGTCTCGCGCGCGACGCAAATTCTTGGCCGCCCGCAGGCCTATCTGGGTGAAGTCATCCACGGCGCCAAGCAGGGCCGCACCATCGACTTCCCGACGCTCAACCTGAAGCTGGGCAGCTATCTTCGCCCCCGCTACGGCATCTATGTCACGCGCACACGCTTCGGTGATGGTCGCGTCGTCAACGGGGTCAGCAATATCGGTGTCCGCCCGACGGTCGGCGGCGACATCGAACTGCTGGAAACCTACCTGTTCGACTTCGCGGAAGAGGTCTATGGCCAAGTCGTCGAAACCGAACTGCTGCATTTCATCCGTCCGGAAGCCAGGTTTGCCTCATTCGACGAACTGAAAACCGCCATCGCGGACGATGCCGCAAAAGCACGGGCATTCTTTATTGAATCCGCTTCACCGGCTGCCTGAGCAAGGTCCTGAGCTTTTCCGGCGCCACTTTGCGCGGATCGCCGAGATAGATTTCGTGATGCTTGCCGGTTTCCTTCAGGTCGTTGGCCGGCAGCCACTCGTCGTGCAGCCGCTTCAAGGTCGGGCCTTCGTCATCGTATGAACCGATGTGCAGTATCTGGGCGGATAAACCTTCATCCAGCACTTCCAGCCGCGCCTGCTCCACGCCCGGCAGCCCCTTCTTCATCATAACTTCGGAGAGCGCCGCCCTGACGTGATCGGCGGTAATCCAGTCGGGCTGCAAAATCATCATGGTCCACGACCATTTCGACTTCTGCCGTGTCACGAAAGTCCCCATATCGTTCGCCCACCACAGCCCTTCCAGTGGGCCCACGACATAGTCGCGATCAAAGGCGCGCTTCGACATGAATTTCAGCGTGTAGGACAGCGAATAGAGCGCTTCGACCGCCTGCTTATACTCCGGCGCCGTATTGGGATCACCCGCGCCATCGTACATCAGGTACGGCAGGGGCGGCACATCGACCAGGACAAAGTCCTTCGACGGGGCGCTGTAGAGCGACTTATATTCGTTTTTGAAATCGATCTTGGACATGGACGCATCCTGAAAGTGTCTGAACTGACTTCAAAATGCGCCCACGCGCTGCAAAAAAACGGCAGCACCTCTTACCCATCAGAACGGCGACTTGAGAATGCCGGCATAGTAGAGTTGGTACTTCCAGAAACGGATATACTTGCCGATCTTGGTCTTGGGACGCGGCGCCGTGCCAGGGTCGGAGACATTGCGGCCATGACCGATATGGCGCGCCACGCCGGGCAACAGGAAGGCCTGGGTCCCAACTTCCTTGATGATGGCCGACATGCGGTCGGGCGTCACGCGGTTGAACGGCTTATAGCGATGATAGATCTCGGTGCGGAACAGGCCAGGATTGGGCGACCAGCCGAACCACTCCGGATGCGCCTTGGGACTGATGTGCGCGAATTCACGGCCAGCATAGGTTTCTGGCGTCGAGCGCCGGCGGTATTTGCCCTTGATCTCGTCAAACGCCCGGACGGTCACATTGGTGATCCTGGGGTTGGCCTCGAAGGCCGCCAGCGCCCCTTCCCAGTCGACCGGGCCGTCGAACGCCCAGTCATCTTCCAGATGGAAAAGATAAGGCGTCTCCACCGCCGAATAAAGGCGGTCGATCGAGGTCATCAGCCCCGTGCGGCCCTCACCCGTCAGCACCTGGGCGTAGGGCATGCGCGCCTTGACGGCCGAAATCACGCCCTCATCGGCTGAATCTTCCGACACGATATACTTGCCGCCGGTATTGTAGCGTTGAAAGGTCTCCAGCGTCTTTTCCAGGAGGTCCAGGCGGCCGCAACTGGTAATGCAGATCGTCACGCTGTCGGGAATTGCCCGGGGAGTCTGATCCGTCTGTTCCACGATATTCCCTCGCCACATATCTTCCGGGCAGTTAGTCCGCGCCGCGCGGGCAAGTCAATTTTTTTCCGGTCTGGCGCGGAACAGGTCGACCCGCGCCTGGAAGTCGGCCTGCAGGTCGCCGTAGAACAGGTTGTAGCTGTTGACCTTGCGCGCGCCTTCCCAGGTATCGGCCCCCTTGAACGCCGGTGAAGATGGCTTGTCCACGGTCAAAAGCCCGCGCAGGCACCGCGCGGACACCTTGTGCGGGATCAAGGCTGGCGGCGTCCCCCACTCCAACCCCGTGGCGTTGGTCGCCCCCAGCGACGCCTTTTCGTCAACGCCACCGCCGCCGGCGGCGCCCGTCAGCGGGTTGACGCAGATGGCCGGGCGGCTGTCGAGCGCCTCCAGATAACCGGCCTCGTTCCAGTAGACGCCACGCCGCAGGAGCAGCAGCAGGCTTTCCGGCTCTTCTGACGCGACGGTCTGGTAGGCGACGACGCAGCCGGTCTGCACCCGCGCCGCGCAGGCCGGCAGGTCGAGATAGGACTTGCCGTTGATCTCCTCAGGCACCAGGCTTTCCAGGAGATAGACGGCGACAAGCTGCGCCTTCAACTCCGGATCGGAGACGACGCGTGTGCGGATCAGCTTTTGCGCCAGCAGGGCACCCTGTTCCAGACCGACGATAACAAAGCCCTTGCCACCCTTGCGGCTCTTGAGGAAGCGCTCGAAGGCGGCGTCAATGTCGATATAGGCGAACTCGCGCGCCTGGCGCGCGTCCTCGCGGCCGGTGAGTTGCGTAAACAGGCTGGCCTGGCGGTATTTGGGCGCATAGATATTGCCGCCAATAGCGAACGGTCCCGCATAGTTGGGCAGTTGTACCTGCTCGACCTCGCGGACGGCCGAGCCCTTGTCGATGGGGGCCAGCCAGCCGCCGCCGCCATTATAGCTGGTGGCGTGGATGAAAAAGACGTCCACCTTGCGCGGATCGGCCGAATACCTGGCGATGGCCGGGTTAAGGAACCAGCTTTCCGCCTTGCGGTAATCCGGCGCTTCCGGCGGCACATAGATCTGGAACGGAATCTTCGGATCGAGCTGGCCGCGGTGGAAGTCGTTCTGCAGGTAAGACCATGCCAGTCCCACGACCATCGCGGCCAGCGCCAGCGACATGAGAAAGACGCGGTTGCGCAAGGCGCGCTGCAGCCACTCCGGCAGGGACTTGATCATGGCCGGGAGCATAGAAACTCCCGGCCATTTTGAAAAGCCCGATCAGCAATGCGCCGAAAAGTGTGTCGCGGTTTCTGGCGCATTGCGATCCAGAAAAAATGACGATCTTGATCGCGTCAGGTTTTTGGCGACAGCTTGAGCAGGCGGCCGTCACCGTCTTCCAACAGGTAGATATTGCCGTCCGGCCCCTGTTCGACGTCGCGGATGCGAGTCTCCATGTCCCACTGGTCGGCCTTGGTTGCCTTGGCGCCGTCGATATCGACCCGGATCAAAGCCTGGCCGGACAGCGCCCCGATAAAGGCGTCGCCCTTCCACTGCGGAAACTTGTCGCCGGTATAGATAATCAGGCTCGACGGCGAAATCGAAGGGTTCCACCACACCTTGGGCGCTTCGAATTCGGGACGCGTCGGATGGTCGGGGATGTCGGCATCGTCATAGCCGCTGCCGTTTGACACGACTGGCCAGCCATAGTTCTTGCCGGCGACGATCAGGTTGAGTTCATCGCCGCCCTTGGGGCCCATCTCGTTTTCCCACAACTGGCCGTCGGGCGCGAAGGCCAGGCCATACAGATTGCGGTGACCATAGCTCCAGACCTCGTCCGACGTGCCGCCCTTGCCCGCCAGCGGGTTGCCGGGCGCCGGCTTGCCATCCAGCGTCAGGCGCAAGACCTTGCCGAGGTTAACCTTCACGTCCTGCGACGGGGTCTTCTTGTTGCGTTCACCCGCCGTGACGAACAGGTATTTCTTGTCGGGCGAGAGGGCCAGCTTCTGCGAATAGTGGAAGTCGGTGTCCGCCATCTTGGCCTGGCGCCAGATCACCGTCAGGCCTTCCAGGCGCGGATTGGCGTCGAGCACCAGCTTGGCGCGGGCAAGCGCCGCACCATTCCCGCCGTCGCCAGGTTCGCTGAAGGTCAAATAAACCGTGCCCGTCGTCGCATAGTCCGGCGCGGCGAGAATATCCCCAAGCGAACCCTGGCCGTTGTCGTCGACCTTCGGGACGCCGGCCACGTCCTTGGAAACGCCTTTCGACAGCCACTTCATCGTGCCGGACTTTTCGGTGACGAGCATGTCGCCATTGGGCAGGAAGGTCATGGCCCAGGGCGTGTCGAACTTGGCGACTTCGGTAATGGTGAAAGGCGCGCCGTCGGCGGCGATGGAGGGCGTCTGCTGGCAAGCCGTAATAGCGAGGGCGGACAAGGCGGCGGTAAGCGCCAGATTGAGTTTGCGCATGGGTCGGGTCCTTTGCGGCGGGAAAGGCAGGCGAAAGCGATACTGGTTTGAAAAGGATCAAACGGACTTACAGGAGGTTTTCCGTCTGACGCAATATGGAAGGTGAGTTTAGGCTAGGCACGACACGGACGCTCTGATAAAGCCGTGGCCATGTCGAAAACGGGCGCCACCATACGAATTATGGCCCCGGCACGGGCCTGAGTGCGCCCTGCCGGGTCACCCAGACGCGCCCTCTCCTGACATTTTTTTATCAGACGCAAAGTCCCCATGTCCGATTCTCCTGCTTCTACCGTTACCGGCCGCGATTACCGCGAAACCGTTTTCCTGCCTGAAACCGAGTTCCCCATGCGCGCAGGCCTGCCCAAGGCCGAGCCCGAAATGCTGAAAAAGTGGGATGAGGCCGAGTTGTATCAGAGCGTGCGCAAGGCCCGCCAGGCGGCGGGCGCGCCTTTGTTCGTACTGCACGACGGCCCGCCCTATGCCAACGGCAATATCCATATCGGCCATGCGCTGAACAAGATTCTGAAGGACTTCGTCGTTCGCTCGAAGTTCCTGATGGGCTTTGACGTAGACTACGTTCCGGGCTGGGATTGCCACGGCCTGCCGATCGAATGGAAGATCGAGGAAGAGTTCCGCAGCAAGGGCCGCAAGAAGGACGAGGTCCCCGCCGCCGAGTTCCGCAAGGCGTGCCGCGAATACGCCGCCAAGTGGATCGACATCCAGCGCGAGGAATTCAAGCGCCTGGGCGTGCTGGGCGACTGGCAGGACCGCTATGCCACCATGGACTACACCACCGAAGCCAAGGTGACGGCTGAGTTCCACAAGTTCCTGATGTCGGACCAGCTCTATCGCGGCTCCAAGCCCGTCATGTGGTCGCCGGTCGAGCGCACGGCCCTGGCCGACGCCGAGGTCGAATACCATCCGCACGTGTCGCCGACCATCTGGGTCCGCTTCCCCGTCGCCAACGCCACGACCTCTTCGGTCATCGGCGATTCGGCCGAAGACGCCGACGATCTCAACACGATCATGAGCGATACGTCGGTCGTCATCTGGACGACCACGCCGTGGACGATTCCCGCCAACCGCGCTGTCTCCTTCAACCCCAAGGTCGCCTACTCCGTCTGGCAGATCACGGGCATGAAGACGGAAGAGGAGCTGGGCTTCGCGCCTTGGGCCAAGCCGGGCGATAAGCTGATCCTGGCCGACAAGCTGGCCGAGGACGTGCTGAAGGCCGCCAATGCCACCGCCTGGGACAAGCTGATCGACCTGGCGCCGACGGCTCTGGCCGGTCTCGAACTCCGTCACCCCCTGGCGGTTTTGGACGACGGCTACGGGTTTGACGTGCCGATGCTGGCCGGCGACCACGTCACCGACGACGCCGGTACGGGCTTTGTGCACACGGCGCCCGGCCACGGCGCCGACGACTATATCGTCTGGTTGTCGTCAGGCCGTTCGCTCGACACCATCCCCGACACGGTCGATCCCGATGGTGCCTATTACCCGCATGTGCCTTTGTTCGGCGGCCTCAAGGTGCTGGAAACCGAAGGCAAGAAGGCCGGCAAGTTCGGTGAGGCCAATGGCGCGGTCATGACGAAGCTGATCGAAGCCGGCAACCTCTTGGCGCGCGGCCGGGTCGAACATTCCTATCCGCATTCGTGGCGCTCCAAGGCCCCGGTGATCTTCCGCAACACGCCGCAATGGTTCATCCGCATGGATGGAGACGCAGGCTTGCGCGACAAGGCCAGCGTCGCCATCAACACGACGCAGTTCTTCCCCGACTCGGGCCGCAACCGCATCGGCTCCATGGTCGAAAGCCGCCCTGACTGGCTGATCAGCCGCCAGCGCAACTGGGGCACGCCGCTGGCCATGTTCGTCGATAAGGCGACCGGACAGCCGCTCAAGGACGACGCGGTCAATGCGCGCATCATCGGCCACATCCAGGACGGCGGCGCCGACGCCTGGTTCACGCGCCCCGACACGGATTTCCTCGGCAACGACTACGATCCGGCCAATTATGAAAAGATCACCGACATCCTCGATGTCTGGTTCGATTCCGGCTGTACCCACGCCTTCACCATCGAGGGCCGCGCCGACAGCCATTGGCCGGCGGACCTCTATCTCGAAGGCTCGGACCAGCACCGCGGCTGGTTCCAGTCGTCGCTGCTGGAAAGCTGCGGCACGCGCGGCCGGGCGCCCTATGAGGCTGTCCTGACCCACGGCTTCGTTCTCGACGAACAGGGTGAAAAGATGTCGAAGTCCAAGGGCAATGTCGTTGCCCCGCAGGACATCGCCAAGGAATCGGGCGTGGAAATCCTGCGTCTGTGGGTCGCGCTGTCGGACTATTCCGAAGATCTGCGCATCGGCAAGCAGATCATCCAGACCACGGTCGATGCCTACCGCAAGCTGCGCAACACGGTGCGTTACCTGCTGGGCGCGCTCAACGGCTACAGCGATGCCGAAGCGGTCGACTATTCGGACATGCCGTCGCTGGAACGCTATATACTGCATGAGGTCCATCGCCTGGACGCCCAGGTGCGCGACGCCTATTCGCGCTATGACTTCGCCGATGTCATCCGCCCCGTCAGCGATTTCTGCTCGCAGACCCTGTCGGCGCTTTATTTCGACATCCGCAAGGACTGCCTGTACTGCGACAAGCCTTCAGACCTGAAGCGCCGCGCCGCCCGCACCGTGATGAATATCCTGTTCGAGCGCCTGACACTTTGGCTGGGCCCGATCACGACCTTCACCATGGAAGAGGCCTGGGCCAGCCGTAACCCGGATGGCCAACAGAACCTGTTCCGCGTGCTGGAACCGGCGCCCGACACGTGGATCAGCACGGCCGAAGCCAATCGCTGGAACCGGATCGAAACCGTGCTTGGCGTCGTCACCGCCTCGCTGGAAGGCAAGCGCCGCGACAAGGTCATCGGTTCGGCCCTGGAAGCCGCCCCTGTGGTCTATCTTGCCGACAACAGCCTCTATGAGGCCTTCGACGGTATCGACGCCGCCGAAGTCTTCCGCACCTCACAGGCAACCCTCACCTATGAAACCCCTCCGACGGATGCCTTCCGCCTCGACGGCGTCAACATGGTTGCGGTCGGCTTTGCCTTAGCCTCCGGCAACAAGTGCCAGCGGTCGTGGCGCATCCTGCCCGAGGTCGGCAGCGATCCACGCTATCCGGACCTCTCTTTACGCGATGCCGAAGCCGTCGCCGAATGGGATGCGCAACATGGGTGAGTTGCTACAGGCGCTTAAGGCGAAATGGCGCGCGCCCGTCACGCGCCTCGGCCTGTGGTGCCTTGGCCTGGGGCTGGTCATCGTTGTGCTCGACCAGGCAACGAAGGCATGGATGCTCTATGGATTGCGGCTCGAAAACGGTCCGGTCAAGATTTTGCCCTTCTTTTCGTTCACCTTGGTGCACAACACGGGCATGAGCTTCGGCCTGCTTGGCGGTACGGCTTTCGGACGGTGGTTCCTGACGCTGTTCCAGCTCAGCGCCGGAATCGGGCTCGGCTTCCTGACGCTCAAGCAGGTGGAACGGCTTCCGGCCGTGGCGCTGTGCCTGATCGCAGGCGGGGCGATAGGCAATGTCATCGACCGCATCCGCTTCGGATTCGTGGTCGATTTTCTCGATTTTTCGGGAACGCAGATCTTTCCGTGGGTATTCAATGTCGCCGACAGCGCCATCTGCATCGGTGTCGCCCTTCTGGCCTGGCATTTCCTCAAGTCCGAGGACGCCGCCAAGACGCCCGCCGCCGGTCCTGATGCCTGAGATATAAGCCGCTTGGCAGGTGGCGACAAACGCAGTACACATCTCTGTCCGCTGGACAGGGGAATTTGGAGCGAATTGATGAAGTCGGTAAAGATCGCGGGTTTGGTGATTTTGGCAGGGTTTGCCCTGTCGGGGTGCGAGTCGACCCGTAACGCGCTGGGCCTCAACAAGGTCGTGCCCGACGAATTCCGCGTCGTGACCAAGGCGCCGCTGGTCGTGCCGCCGAACTTTGCGCTGCGTCCGCCTGCGCCGGGTGAGCCGCGTCCGCAGGAACTGCAACCCGACAGCGTGGCCCGTCAGGCCCTGCTGGGTGAGCGCGACGCGGTCAGCCGCACCCAGGGCGAGCAGCTCTTCGTCGCCCAGGCCGGCGCCGACAAGGCCGATCCGCTGGCCCGCTATGTCGTCGATGATGAATTCGGCGACCTCGCCTACAAGGACTCGAGCTTCGCTGACAAGGTTCTGTTCTGGCGCAAGCCGGAAGCGCCGGCGACGCCGGCCAACACCAATGCCCAGATCGCGTCCGAAGTGACGCCGGTCGATGCCGAGGCCGAAAAGGCCCGCCTGACGGCGCTGACCGGCGACCAGCCGATCATCATCGCCCAGAAGAAAGACCAGAAGTTCAAGCTGCCGGGGCTCTAGCCCCGGACTGCGATCTCAAAAGTATCAAGGCGTTCCATCCGGAACGCCTTTTTTGTTCTTAACGCGTTAACGCTGGAGGATAAGATGAAGCTGAAATCCCTGTTCGCCGTGTCCGTATTCCTCATGGCGCCGCTGGCCCTGCCCGCGCTGGCTTCGCCCGCCGCCGACTGCGCCAAGCAGACGCTGGAACAGCGCGTCGATGGCGCCCTGGCCGCGGCCGACCGTCCCGCCGACCAACGCGAGCGCGATGCGGTCCGCAAGGCCGAAGTCACCTTCCTGTTGTCGCACGTCAAGCCGGGTGACCGCGTGCTCGATATCGGCGCCGGCCAGGGCTATGCCTCGTGGCTTCTGTCGTCCGCTGTGTGCAACGGCCACGTCGTCTCGCAGAACCCGCAAGGCTGGGTCGACTATTATAAGATGGGCCCGGCGCGCGATGCCATGGCGGCAGCGCGAAAAAATATCAGCCTGCTGACGGTCGACTTCGACAAGATCCCTGCCTCCGCCAAGCCATACGACGTCATCTTCATGGGTATGGTCTATCACGACACCTATAATGAAAAGGGTCACGATACGGCAAAGCTCACCGCGTCGCTGAAGTCTCTGCTGAAGCCGGGCGGTTTGATCGTCATCACCGACCACGACACGGCGGCCGGCAAGGGTTTCAGTGAGACCAACACCACCCATCGCATCGAAAAGGCGCAGGTTCTGGCCGACTTCAAGGCTGCGGGCTTCACGGTCGCCGAGGACAGCGCCGTGCTTGCCAATACCAGCGACGACCATACGAAGAATGTCTTCGATCCGGCGATCCGGGGCAAGACGGACAGGATGGCTCTGGTCTTCCGCAAGCCCTAAAGCATCAACCACGAACCGCACGAACCCGCGCAAGCGCCGTCACGAACACTGAATCTCTGCGTTCGTGTTTGTTCGTGTGGTTCGTGGTTACTTTTTCTTGTCCACAGATTACACAGATGTACACAGATTATCCGTGCAGATGGATAGCTTTGAGCCCTTCCAATGGAAATCGCGACCGCGCAGAGCGCGGTCAATCATTGGAAAATCATCCACATCTGCTGATACGCACACGGATAATCTGTGTGCATCTGTGTAATCTGTGGACCTACTCTTCACGACAAAACCACGCGCGCAGCCAAAGCCGCTTGCGCTCGAATTCCCTGTCTTTCCGTGTCGCCTCGCACAGCGTGCCCTTCCGTGGTTAAACCTTACTGACACTCCCCCCGACTCCGGCTATTCTGCCCGGATGTCCGTAATTCAGCGTCTTCCCCAGGATACCATCAACCGCATCGCCGCCGGCGAGGTCGTCGAGCGCCCCGCCTCGGCCGTCAAGGAACTGGTCGAAAACGCCATCGATGCCGGCGCGCGCCAGATCGATATTCGCTGCGACCTGGGCGGCCTGTCGCGCATCCTGATCGAAGACGACGGCTGCGGCATGGGGCCGGACGACCTGCAACTGGCCATCGAACGCCACGCCACCTCAAAGCTCAAGCCGCAGGACGACGGCAGCTGGGACCTGCTGCACATCCAGACGCTCGGCTTTCGCGGCGAAGCCCTGCCCTCCATGGGCTCGGTCGCCCGCCTCAGCCTGACGTCAAAACCGGTGGACGGCGATGCCCTGACCATCACGGTTGATGGCGGCGCCATTCAGCCCTTGCAGCCGGCCGCCTTCAGCCGCGAGCACGGCACGCGCGTCGATCTGCGCGACCTCTTTTACGCCACCCCGGCGCGCCTGAAATTCATGAAATCCGAGCGCTCGGAAAACATGGCCATCGCCGAAGAGGTCAAGCGCCAGGCCATGGCGCACCACGATGTCGGCTTTTCGCTTGAACTCGACGGCAAGAAGAGCTTACGCCTCTATCGCGAGGCTGATGGCTTCGAAGGCCGGCTGAAACGCCTGGCCGCCCTGCTTGGTCCCGATTTTTCCGAAAATGCCCTGCTGATCGACCAGCAGCGTGAAGGCGTGCGCCTGACAGGCTATGCCGGCCTGCCGACCTTTTCGCGCGGCAATGCCCTGCATCAATACCTGTTCGTCAATAATCGCCCGGTGCGCGACCGCCTGTTGGCAGGCGCCCTGCGCGCCGCCTATGCCGACTTCCTGGCGCGCGATCGCCACCCGCTGGCCGCCCTGTTTATCGAAATCCCACCGGAAGAGCTTGACGTCAACGTCCACCCGGCCAAGACCGAGGTCCGCTTCCGCGACCCCAACCTGGTGCGCGGCCTGATCATCGGCGCCTTGAAACACGCCCTGGCCTCGGCCGGGCACCGCGCCTCGACGACCGTCGCCAGCCAGACGCTGAGCGGTTTCCGCCCCGAAGGCATGATATCGCCGGTCCAGCCACAGCTGAGCCTGAACCGGGCTTTTGCGGCGCCGTCCTATGACCGCCGTCCAACACCATCGCAGATCGCCGCCATCCGGCCCTGGCTCAGTCCCGATCCCTCGCCTTTCGTGCCGGCGGGCCGAGTCGAACCCGCCCCAGCCTATGACGCGCCGGGCGTCGCCGAAGCGCCCTTCATCGACATGGACGGCGTTATTACGGAGGTCGCGACCTGGACGCCAAGCGACGTTCAGGCGCCCGACGCCATCGCTTTTCCTTTGGGCGCGGCGCGCGCTCAGATCCACGAGACCTATATCCTGGCCCAGACCCAGGACGGCATGGTCATTGTCGATCAGCACGCGGCCCACGAACGGCTGGTCTATGAGCAGATGAAGACGGCCATGGCTGAGGGCCACGTCGTCAGCCAGAACCTGCTCATCCCTGAAATCGTCGACCTGGAGCGCGAGGAAGTCACCCGGCTGATGGCGCGTAGCGATGACCTGGCGGCCATGGGACTAGGTCTCGAGGCGTTTGGCCCGACCAGCGTCCTGATCCGTCACATCCCGTCGCTCCTCGGCGATTGCGATATCTCGGGCCTCGTCCGCGACCTCGTCGACGACCTGACCGAACACGGCGAACTGCTGGCCCTGAAAGAGCGCATGGCGGAAATTTGCGGCGATCATGCCTGCCGGCACAGCGTCAGGTCCGGCCGCCGCCTGACCGGCGACGAAATGAACGCGCTGCTGCGCCAGATGGAAGCCACCCCCCATTCCGGCCAGTGCAATCACGGCCGCCCGACCTATGTCGAGCTGAAGCTCAAGGATATCGAGCGGCTGTTCGGCCGGCGCTGATCACACCTGCATTGCTGAAAACAACAATGGCGAGCGCACCCATTTGCGCTCGCCATTGTCACACCCCACCCATCGAACCGTGTGCATCGGGGCGGCTAACCCGCCTCGGCGCAAAGCCGTCTGGCTTATGCCCCGCTGCAGAGCCGGGGCACGTTCAGCCTAAAGCGATATTCCGAAACAGCGTTCCAGGTATCGCTCAGTTTTGCCTTATCGCGACACTTAACTGAAAACCGCTACGCACTTTTCAGGTATCGCTCAGCCATAAAAAAACCTGCGGTCAGACGACCCCAGGCAGACACCGCATCAGTGTGCGAAATTCAGGATGAGCAGACCGAGGCCCATAACGACGCCCCACGCCTGGACGCTGAGACCCGCGACCAGAAGCAGCTTGAAAGCGTCCTGACGGCCGCGCGCGGCGCGCACCTTCCCTGTATGTATAGCTTGATTGTCCATCACTTACCCCTAAGTTTGGTAGTCTCACCTCAGGGCGCAAACGGGCAATTTACATGCCTCATTGTTATTTACGCCTTGTTAAGGACATATTGTGGATAAGACCGGCGGACCGTCAATAGACTTTTTTAACGCTTGCGCTAATTTTACCACTAGACAAGGTAATTGAATCTTTATTCTGATAAAAATCAAAGACTTATTTTTGATAAATTTTTTGTTTAAGGAACAGAACCTGCGCCGCGCCGTAAATTTTGGCGTTGTTTATTTCCCACACATCTGTGGCAAAATCGCCCTCGTCGGCGCCGCGTTCGAAAACAACTGTCGCATTTTCTGACAGCCAGTTGCCCGAAATGAGACAGTCAAGCGCGCGTTCACCCAATCCCTTGTGGTAGGGTGGATCGAGGAACACAAGATCGAAGGCTTCGGCCTGCGATCCTGGCCGCGGTCCCAGTTGCGTGGCGTCCCGGCGGTGCACGCGGGTATTTCCGAACAGGCCGAAAGATTCGACATTATCGCGAATGGCGCCGCGCGCCGCCTCGTCCGTCTCGACGAACAGGCAAAAGGCGGCACCACGTGACAACGCCTCGAAGCCCAGAGCGCCTGAGCCAGCGAACACATCCATGACGCGCGCGCCGTCGATGTCCGGCGCCCATTCGGCATGGGCCAGCACGTTGAAAATCGCTTCACGCGCGCGGTCGGAGGTCGGCCGCGTATTGCGGCCGTCCGGTGCGCTCAGGCCGCGCCCCTTGAAGTCACCCCCGACGATGCGCATCGTTTAGTCTTCGCGGCGCGGCTTGCGGCTGAAACCGCCTGGAGCCCCGCGAGGGGCGCCACCGGGACGGCCACCCGGCTTACCGCCCGGGCGCGGGCCCGACGACGGTCTGTCGCCATAGCTTTTGCGCGCACCACCGTTGTCGCGATCTTCACGCGGACGGAAGCTGGGGCGCTCACCTTGTGGACGATCGAAGCGTGGCTTGCCGCCATAGCTCTTGCGCTCTCCGCCGCCTTCACGGTCTTCGCGGGGCCGGAAGCTGCGTTCGCCCTGGGGACGCTCGCCTTGCGGACGATCGAAGCGCGGCTTGCCGTAGGGCTTGCGATCATTACCTTCACGATCCTCACGCGGGCGGAAGCTGCGCTCGCCCTGGGGCCGCTCACCTTGGGGACGGTCGAAGCGCGGCTTGCCGTAGGGCTTGCGATCGCCGCCTTCGCGATCTTCGCGTGGGCGGAAGTTGCGTTCACCCTGGGGACGCTCGCCTTGCGGACGGTCGAAACGCGGCTTGCCATAGGGCTTGCGCTCGCCAAAGTCGCGCCTGGGGCGATCACTTTGAGGCCGCTCGCTCTTGGCGCCGCCGAATTCGCGCTTGGCGCGTTCGTAGGCGCCCGCCTCACCGGCCGGAATGTCATCGTGCGATTTCGTCCCATAGCTGCGCGCCGGGCGCGCACCGTCGCGAGGTGCACGGTCTTCGCGCGGACGGAACGGCTTGGCGTAGGGCTTGCGATCGCCAGCCTCACGGTCTTCGCGCGGTTTGAAGGCGCGGGCCGCCCGGGGGGCGCGATCTTCGCTGCCGGTCTCGGGACGCGGAGTCCACGGCTTCTTGTCGAACGACCGTTCACCGCGCGGCGCAAAAGCGCGCTCCGGGCGGCGGTCGCGGCTCTCGCCGTCGCCTTCGAAGCGCGGACGTTCGTCGAAGTCGCGATCCTTGAACTCGCGGCGATCTTCGAATTCGCGGCGAACGCGCGGACCGTCGCCGACCTTGCGTTCGCGCGCCGGCCTTGATCCTTCCCGGGCATCGGTCTTGCCGAAGCGGTCGCCCCCGGCGCGGCGGCCTTCGGCGGCAGGACGAGCCTTCGGCAGGTCGCGCGTCTGGCTGGCGCCTTCGGGCGGAAGATTGCGCGGATCGATCTTGTCGCTCAGCAGTTCGCGGATGACACGCGGGCCGACCTCCTCGACATCGCCGGCCTCCAGATTGCCGAGCAGGAACGGCCCATAGGCCAGGCGGATCAGGCGATTGACCTTCAGGCCGATCGATTCCAGCACTTTCCGGACTTCGCGGTTCTTGCCTTCGGTGATCGACACGGTCAACCAGACATTGGCGCGACCGTCCGCCTTGTCCTGGCGCTTGTCGAGCGTGGCTTCCATCGGGCCGTAGATGACGCCGTCGACGGTCGTGCCGTTCTTCAGGCGATCGAGCTCGGCCTGGGTCGTGTGCCCCAAGGCGCGGGCGCGATACTGACGCACCCAGGCGGTCGACGGCATTTCCAGCGCGCGCGCCAGTTCGCCATCATTGGTCAGCAGCAGCAGGCCTTCGGAATTGAGGTCGAGGCGACCGACGGAGATGACGCGCGGCATGGGCTGCGGCAGCTTTTCGAAAACGGTCGGGCGGCCTTGCGGGTCGGAATGGGTGGTCATCAGACCGACAGGCTTATGGTAACGCCACAGGCGGGTCGGCTCGGCCTTGCCGATCGGCTGGCCTTCGACGGTGATGATGTCGGCGGCAGAAACCAGCACGGCCGGCGTATCCAGGATGCGGCCATTGACGGCGATCTTGCCGAGCCCGATCAGGCGCTCGACCTCGCGGCGCGATGCCAGGCCGGCGCGCGCCAGCACCTTGGCGATGCGCTCGGTCTTGACGGGGGGCTTAGCCGGCTTGCCATCTTTCTTGCCGCCATCCTTTTTAGGGCCTTTCGCCCTGGCCGGCCTGGCGTCCTGCTGTTCAAGCCCTTCACCGGTCTCGGCGCGGGGCGTCCATTGGGAGGGGACTTCGGATTCCGTTTGCGGAACGTCACGCTCTCCAGCGTTACTGTTATCGGTCACGACAATGACTTTCTTTTAAAACGAGGCACTCAAGGCCTTTTTGCTTGACGCGGCGGGCATGTTTCGTCTTGTGACTGCATGGTTCACGACGACGAAAGCCTGATGCAGGCCGCTTTGGACGAGGCGCAATCCGCTGCCCGGTCCGGCGAAGTGCCGATTGGCGCTTTAATCTTCGATCCGTCAAGTAAAACCATTGTTTCAGTCGCAAGAAATTCGCCGATTAGCCTTAATGACCCGTCGGCGCACGCCGAAATACTGGCCATGCGCGCGGCAGGCGCGGCCCTCGGCAACTATCGCCTCACCGATCTTTGGCTCTATGTCACACTGGAACCGTGCGCCATGTGCGCCGGCGCCATCAGCCACGCCCGCATCGGCCGTGTCATCTACGGCGCGCCCGATCCAAAAGGCGGCGCGATCGACCATGGCCCGCGCTTCTTTGCGCAACCGACGTGCCACTGGCGGCCGGACGTGACCGCGGGCCTGCTTGCCGAACAGAGTGGGACTATGCTCAAAGAGTTCTTCCGGGCGAAACGCAAAGGGAATGCAGAGAGGAGCGCATGATCCAGGCTGGCTTCAAACTCGACCTTGGTCCACTCAATGGCTTTGTCCACGAAGTCGCCACCTATGCGGACGCCCTATGGCATCTGGTGACCAAGAAGCCGGAGATGCTGGCGAACGTCGGCTGGGCCGCGGCGCTTATGGCGGTCACCATGGTCCTGTCGAGCCTGATCGGCGACGCCGTCAAGCGCGTGTCGCGCCGGCTGGTCCATCGCGACGCCGACCGCACCCTGCCGGAATTCTTCTCCCAGGTCGTGCGCTGGCTGGTCCTCCTGATCGGCCTTGTCGCCGTGCTCAACCGTCTGGGTGTCCAGACCGCGTCATTGATCACGGTCCTGGGCGCGGCCTCCCTGGCCATCGGCCTGGCGCTGCAGGGCACGCTCAGCAATGTCGCCGCCGGCCTGATGCTGCTGTTCACCAAGCCCTATCGCATTGGCGATTCCGTCAAGATGGGCGAGGTAACCGGCAAGGTTCATCGCCTGGGCCTGTTCTCGACCGAGATCGACAATGTCGACAATGTCCGTGTCTACGTGCCCAACACCAAGGTGTTCTCGAACGAGATCACCAATCTGACCACCAACGGCGCTTCCCGGGTCGAACTGCGCGTCGAGGTTGGCTACGATACGGACCTCGACGCCGCCGTGGCGCTTCTGACCGAGGTGGCGAAGGCCCAGGCCGACCACCTTCCGGCGCACGAAGTATCGGTGCATCTGCACGAATTCGCTGCATCGGGCGTCATCGTGCGCATGTGGATATGGACACTGCCGGCCAATGCACTAAAGGCCAAAACGCACTGGATCATTGCGGTCAAGAAGGCCCTGGACACTGCCGGGATCGAAATCCCCTATCCGCACCAGGTGGCGATCGAGCGCAGCGCTTGAATTTGGGTTATGAAGAACGCCGCGCCTCGTTACCGGGGCGCGGCGTTTCATGTACGCGGGCGTGAGGCTCAGAACTTATAGCCGACGCCGAAGGAGACGACCGGATAGGTCTTGAAGTCCTTCAGTTCATCTTCAAGGTCCCGGCGCTCGATTTCCAGCGCCTGCTGGTAGATCGGGTCGCTGGCCAGGGTGCCGTTCGAAGTCAGGGAAACCTGGGGCGATCCCTGGAAATAGGCGCCGGCTTCCAGGCTGAAACCGACTTTACCCGCAGCCCAGCGCCAGCCAAGGCCCAGATACGGCGCGGTGTCCTTGAAATCGGCTCTTGCGGTCAGGATGCCGATCTGCTCCGGCGTAAACGGAATGCCGCCAATGTCGGTTTGCTGCGCCGGATCGGCGGTCGCCTTGATCTCGTTATTGTTCTTGTAAATGCCGGCCGTAACGAAGAACGGGCTATTTTCGGTAAAGCGGAAGTCGACCAGACCGCCGAACGAACCCAGTTCCAGTTCGCCATTGTACTGGATGTTGTCGGATTCGAAATCGTCGTCGTAATTGTAGTTGTTGACGACGGCGCGGCCGGAAATGTGCGGCGTGAACTTGTGAGCATACTCCAGCCCGAGGCCGAGCGTGCTGGCACGCGCGCCGACATATTCCGGTTCGGCATGGGCGCTTAAGGGAAGAAGGATGGCGAGGCTTGTGGCGGTAAGCAGAGCAATGCGCATGGGTCGGTCTCCAAGTTTGCAGGAGCCTATGCGTAATTGCGGGTAGTGAAACAAATGGAACCACGGGTAGAAAAAGTCAGCCCGGCATAAAGATAAACAGTTAAACGCCGCGCTTAAAAAACAGAAGCAGCGGCGTCGCCACTCCGAAGTTTCATCTGGTTCTTGTGAACCGTCTCGACGATCCTGAAGAAGAGCGCCATGCTGATCAATATCAGGCTATAGCCGACGGCTTCCATCGCCAGGTCGAACATCACTCCGCTTTCGGCGGCGAACTTCGTCGTCCGCTCCGCGATCCGCGTCACAATGCCGCCGACAACGTGCGCCGCCCACCAGTAACCCAAAAGACGCGTCGTCTCGGCGTCTTCCGCGACATCCAGGCTGATGTTCCAGATCTTTTCCATATACTGGTAAGGTTTGAACAGCAGGGCTATGGGCACGAAATACCAGCCGACCGCCCACCCGGGCGACAGTTCGACGTTTGGCTGCAACGCCGCCGCATTGCGCGCCGCGCCGTAAATCCAGAAGAGACTGGTTATACCCGCCGCGATCCAGGCAATGATCAAATACAGGCTGACCAGCGCGGCGACGGTTCCCAGGACGCTCAGCTCTTCCGCGTCAAAATCCACCCGTTCGCCGGTGACCATTTGCATGACAAGACATACGACATAGGCCAGCATTCCCGGCATGGCCAGACCGATCAAGACCTTAGTCGCCTTGGTCAGCCCCTTCAAAGGCTTGAAAACATGGTCGCTCAAATTCCCCCCTTAGCCGCCCTTATAACCCCTTGCGGCCGATATCGTAGAACCGTTCCGATCGCTGGGCGACCAGTTG
The DNA here is from genome assembly GCF_017875235.1 of Asticcacaulis solisilvae. GTDB lineage: Bacteria > Pseudomonadota > Alphaproteobacteria > Caulobacterales > Caulobacteraceae > Asticcacaulis > Asticcacaulis solisilvae_A. The sequence goes on from NZ_JAGGMI010000010.1 coordinate 73,070, forward strand.
CTCGGGCGTGAGGAAGCTGAGCGCTTTCAACTCTTCCTCCAGCACGTCACCAAGCGTCTCGATCATCTTTTCGCGGTCGGAATGGGCGCCGCCGGCGGGTTCTTCGACCACGCGGTCGACAATGCCCATCTTGAGCAGGTCGGGCGCGGTGATCTTCATGCGATCGGCGGCATCCTTGGCCCGGCCGCCGTCCTTCCACAGGATCGAGGCGGCGCCTTCCGGCGAGATGACGCTATAGATCGAATGCTCCAGGATCAGCACGCGGTTGGCGGCCGCCAGGGCGATGGCCCCGCCGGAGCCACCCTCGCCCGTCACCGTCGCGATAAACGGCGACTTGAGCATCAGGCCCTTTTCGGTCGAGCGTGCAATGGCTTCGGCCTGACCGCGCTCTTCGGCGCCGATGCCGGGATAGGCGCCGGCCGTGTCGACAAAGGTCAGGACCGGCAGGCCGAACTGCTCGGCCATCTCCATCAGGCGCACCGCCTTGCGGTAACCTTCCGGGCGGGCCATGCCGAAATTATGCTTCAGGCGGCTATTGGTGTCGTGGCCCTTTTCGTGACCCATGACCACCACCGACTGACCACGGAACCTGCCGAGACCGCCGACAATCGCCTGGTCGTCACCGAACTTGCGGTCACCGCGCAACTCGACAAAGTCTTCGATCAGACCGTTGATATAGTCGACCAGGTGCGGGCGTTCCGGATGGCGCGCCACCATGGTTTTCTGCCACGGCTCCAGCTTGGCATAGACATCCTTGCGCAGGCGCTGGCTCCGGTCGCGCAGCGCCTGGATTTCCTCATCGAGGTTGGTCCCGCTGGCCGAAAGCGTCGACAATTCATCGATCTTGGCTTCCAGGTCGGCGATAGGACGCTCGAATTCGAGATAGTGACGCATCTAAATGGGCTCTCGGCTGCCGGAAAGTTCGCAAAACTAAGGGAAATGGCGTGTAACAGCAAGCGCGTGAGAAGGCAAAGCGGTTTTTGGGCGGTTTTTCGCGTCTAGGTTAACGCGCCTTTGCAAGGGGATGATGCGTTTCCACGACTTCGCGCAGGCGTTCGCTGGCTACGTGGGTATAGATCTGAGTCGTCGAAATGTCGGCGTGACCTAGCAGGGTCTGAACGACGCGCAGGTCCGCCCCGCCTTCCAGCAGGTGGGTCGCGAAGGCATGGCGTAGGACGTGCGGCGATACGCGCGCCGGATCGATTCCCGCATTCATCGCCGCTTCGTCGAGCAGTTGCCCGACCCGGCGGCGCGTCAGGTGACCGTCGGCGCCCCGCGAGGCGAACAGGAAGGGATTGGCTTGGTCCTTCGATTGCAAAAACGCGCCGCGAATGTCGAGATAGGCCTTGATCGCTTCGCGCGCCGACGGGTTGAGCGGCACCAGCCGCTCAACGCCGCCCTTGCCCTTGATGATCAGGAAGGCCGGATCCCGCGCCACAGCATCGAGTTTGAGCGAGACCAGTTCCGAAATCCGCATGCCCGACGCGTAGGCCATTTCGATCAGGCAGCGCAGACGTATCGCCTGGGTGATGTCCTTGACGCCGGCGGCCTCGATCAGCGCCTCGATCTCTTCGCGGCTGATGATCTTGGGCAGTTTCAAGCCCTTGCGCGCCGCGGCGATCTTGCGGCTTGGATCAGCAGTACAGAGATTTTCCGATACACAGAAACGATAGAACTGGCGCACGGCCGAGCGCTTGCGCTGCATGGAACTCGACGCCAGGCCGCGCTCATCCAGTGTGGCGAAATAGCGCGCGATATCGGCCTCGCTTAAAGCCAGCAGGCCAGCAGGCGCAACGTTCAGTGTCTCGGCGAGATCGCCTAGGTCGCGGCCATAGGCGTCCAGCGTCGGCCGGGCGGCATTGCGCTCGACCGCCATCATCTGCAGGAACTGGTTCACCGGATCGAAGGCGGGGCGCGACATAACGGGTCTCAAAAGGAAATTCGTCCGAACTCTGGCAAAGCCCCCCTAATATCGTGTAAAAGCCGCCGTTATGACTGTTCATCCTTTTGGCCAGGACATGGCAACCCAGCCATGACCGTGCCCGCAAACCCTGCCGAGGCTGCTCCGCGCCCGCAATTCACCCTGCCCCGCACCGTGGCGCTCGTCGGATTGATGGGCGTCGGCAAGACGACCATCGGCCGCCGCCTGGCCGATCATTTTGGTTTGCCCTTCGTCGATGCCGACGAGGAGATCGAGAAAGCCGCGGGCCAGAGCATCGCCGACATCTTCGCCCACTACGGCGAGGCCGGTTTCCGTGACGGCGAACAGAAGGTCATCGCCCGGCTGCTTGACGCGCCGGTCCAGATTCTGGCAACGGGCGGCGGCGCCCTGACCAATGCCCTGACGCGCGAGCGTCTGAAAGAAAAAGCTATCACCGTCTGGTTGAAAACCGACCTGCGCGTCCTGGCGCGGCGCGTCGCCAACAAACCGCATCGGCCGCTGCTGAAGAACCGGGATCCGATGGATGTCCTGAAGGACCACGTCGAGAAGCGCTATCCCCTCTACGAAATGGCCGACGTCGTCGTCGACACCGGCGACAATTCCCACGGCCGGGCCACCGAGATGGTCCTCGACGCGCTGTTCGCGCACGTCAATGGAGACAAGAGATGACGGAGATACGGCGCATCGCGGTCGATGGCCAGGGCTTCAAGCCGTACGAAGTCATTGTCGGCCAGGGCCTTTTGAACGAAGCCGAAAAGTGGATCGGCCCGTTCCTGACCAACAAACGCGCCGTGCTGGTGACCGACAGTCATGTCGATCCGCTGCACGCCGACGCGCTGCTTAAGCAATTCGAAGCCGCCGGCCACGCGACGCACAAGATCGTCATCCCGGCCGGCGAACAGTCGAAATCGTTCGACGGACTGAAATACCTCCTCGAGCAGATGCTGGAGATCGGCCTCGACCGCAAGGACGTGGTCCTGGCCCTCGGCGGCGGCGTGATCGGCGACCTGGCGGGCTTCGCCAGCGCGGTCTATATGCGCGGCATCGACTTCATCCAACTGCCGACGACCGTCCTGGCGCAGGTCGATTCCTCGGTTGGCGGCAAGACCGCCATCGACCACGAAAAGGGCAAGAACCTGATCGGCGCCTTCTGGCAGCCGCGCCTGGTCCTGTGCGATCTCGATATCCTCAAGACCCTGCCCGAACGCGAAATCCGCTGCGGCTATGCCGAAATCATCAAGTACGGCCTGCTAGGCGACCCCGCCTTCTTCGACTGGCTTGAAGCTAACGGCCAGGACGTCATTTCACTCCAACCGGAAGCATTGCTGAAAGCAATTTCCAGAAGTGTGGAAATGAAAGCCGAGATCGTCGCGGCCGACGAACGCGAAGGCGGCAAGCGCGCCCTGCTCAATCTCGGCCATACATTCGGCCATGCGCTCGAGGCCGAGGTCGGCTTCGGTGACCAGCTGCTGCACGGCGAAGCCGTCGCCGTCGGCATGGCCCAGGCCTTCCGCTACAGCGAGATGATCGGCGAATGTTCGGACGCCGACCGCGAACGCGCCGTCGCGGCCATCGCGCATGTCGGCCTGCCGACCAGCATGGCAGAGGTCCGCAATGAACCGTTCGAGGCCAGCCAGCTGATCAAGCACATGGGCACCGACAAGAAGGCCGAAGGCGGCAACCTGACCTTCGTCCTGGTCAAGGGCATCGGCGAAGCCTATGTCGCCAAGAAGGTCCCGCGCGACTCGATCTGCAACTTCCTGATTCTCGACGGCGCCGAGATGACCGAGGACCAGCCATGCTGATCGCCACCCTGCTCGTCCTGGCGCCTTCGCTGATCGGACTGCTCTTCGTCTCGGCCCTGTTCTCGGCCGGCGAAACCTCGCTGACCGCCGCCTCACGCGGCCGCATGCACCAACTCGAGCGCGATGGCGACAAGGCCGCCAAGCGGGTGAACGTCCTGCTGTCCGACCAGGAAAAGATGATCGGCGCCATCCTGCTGGCCAACAATGTCCTGAATATCGGCGCGTCAGCCCTGACGACCAGCGTGCTGGGCAGCCTGTTCCCGGGCGCGCTTGGCGTGGCCGTGTCGACGGCCGTCATGACGCTGCTGATCCTCGTCTTCGGCGAAGTCCTGCCCAAGACCCTGGCCATCCTGAAGCCCGACGACGTGGCGCGCGGCATGTCGCGCCTGGTCATGTGGACCGTCTATGTCTTTGGCCCGGTCGTCCAGGCCGTTCAATGGTTCGTGCGCGGCACGCTGCGCCTTTTCGGCGTCAGGATGTCGATGGAGGTCGACGTGCTGGCGGCGCACGAGGAGATACGCGGCGCCGTCGAATATCATCACGACGAAGGCGCGGTCGAAAGCCAGGACCGCAACATGTTCCGTGGCGTGCTCGACCTGCAGGAACTCGATGTCAGCCAGATCATGGTCCACCGCAAGCAGATCGACATGATCGACGCCGATCTTCCCGTTTCCGAAATTGTGGAAACGGCGCTGGGCTACAGCCATACCCGCATCCCGCTCTATCGCGGCAACGCCGAAAACATCATCGGTGTCCTGCATGCCCGTGACCTGATGGTCGCCATGGCGCGCGTCGGCGGCGACGCCAACAGGCTCGACATCGCCGCCATCACGCGCGAGCCGTGGTTCATTCCGGATACGACCAACCTCAAGGACCAGCTCGCGGCCTTCCTGCGCCAGAAGATGCACTTCGCCCTGGTTGTCGATGAATACGGCGCGCTGCAAGGGCTGGTGACGCTCGAAGACATTCTCGAAGAAATCGTCGGCGAGATCGATGACGAACACGACGCGGTCTTCACCGCCATCCGCAAGCAGTCGGACGGCTCGATCCACGTCGATGGCGACATGCCGATCCGCGACCTCAACCGCGCCATGGACTGGGACCTGCCCGACGACAACGCCGTGACGGTGGCGGGACTGGTTATCCACGAAGCCCGCACCATCCCCGAGCCCGGCCAGACATTCATCTTCTACGACCGCAAGTTTCAGATCATGCGCAAGCTGCGCAACCAGATCACGGCGCTGAAGATCACGCCGGTCCCCCGATCGGACGATTAGAGCGATATGCCCAAAAGTGTACAGCGGTTTTTGGCTAAATATCGCGATAAAACAAAAACCTAGAGCATGATGGCGGTTCGACTTAAACGCATCATGCTCTGGAGCGCAACACGTCCAAACCGAACGCTTGGTCCTAATACCGCCCCCTTCCGTCATTTGCTCCGCAAATGCCACCTTCCCCGTAAACGGGGAAGGAATTTACTGTCCATACATCTTGCTTTTCCTTCCCCGTTTACGGGGAAGGTGGCATCAAGCCCGCGAGGGCGAAGATGACGGAAGGGGGATTACCAGCATCAGCCGATACAAGAAAAGCCCCGGCTCTTGTGAACCGGAGCTTTTCTGTTTCTTGAGGCAGGCGGATTACTCCGCCGGCTTGGTCTCCGGCTGGTCCTTGCCCTGAGCGCGGAAGAGCGGGGCAAACAACTTGATGAAGAAGTTCGATACCTTGTCAATCAAGACATAGACGACCGGCACATAGAGCAGCGACAGCAGGGTCGAAGTGATCAGGCCGCCGATCACGGCGACGGCCATCGGCTGGCGGAAGCTGTCGATGCCGACCGCGACCGGGATCATGCCCGCGCCCATGGCGACCGTCGTCATGATGATCGGCCGCGCCCGCTTGCGGGACGCTTCGATCAGCGCGTCCTCACGCTTCATGCCGCCCTTGATCGCGACCATGGCGTATTCCACCAGCAGGATCGAGTTCTTGGCGGCGATGCCGACCAGCATGATCAGGCCGATGAAGGCCGGCATGGACATGCTCATACCGCACAGGATCAGGCCGATGAAGGCGCCGCCGAAGCTGAGCGGCAGGGCGAGGATGATGGTCAGCGGGTGGCTGAACGAACCGAACAGCAAAACCAGGACGACGTACATCAGACCGATGCCGGTCAGAATGGCGACGACGAAGTTCTTACCCATGTCGGCGAAGTCTTCGACGTTCGGATTGACCTGGACGCGGACGCCCGGATACTTCGCTGCCGAAGGATTCTTCATGCCGGCACGGATATCCTTCATGACCTGCGTCCCCTCGACCGCCTTGTCGGCGAGACCAGTCGGCACGCCGTTGAGGTCGGCCTTGACGGTGGCCGAACGCACGCGGTCGAGACGGTTGATCTGGATCGGACCGGCGCCGAAGCGGATATCGGCGACCGCGCTCAGCGGCACCGAGGTGCCGGCGCGCGTCGGCACCATCATGGTCGACAGGTTGGTGACCTCGGCGCGGGCGTCGGATTTGAGCATGACGCGGATCGGGATCTGGCGGTCGCCTTCGTTGTACTTGGCCAGGATCTGATCGATATCGCCCATGGTCGCGACGCGCGCGGCCGAAGAGATGTCGGCGGTCGACACACCCAGCAAGGCCGCCTGTTCAGGCTTGGGCGTAATGACGATTTCCGGCCGCGTCAGGTTGTCTTCGGAAGACACGTTGGTCAGTTCCGGCAGACCGGCCATCTCCTGCTGGAGGCGCACGGCCGCGTGCGTCAGGCTCTGGGCGTTTTCTGACACCAGGATGTAGGCCACGCCGGTGCCGCCGCCGCCTTCGGCGCCGAAGCTGGCGTGCACACCCGGATAGCTGTCGAGCGACTTGGAGAAGGCCTGCTCGAACTCCGACTGGCTGAGGTCACGTTTGTCCTGTGGCACCAGGTTGGCGATGATGGTCGCCTTCTCCATTTCCATAGTGACGAACGTGCTGGTGACTTCATCGCGCTTTTGGAGATCGGCGCTGATCCGCTTCACGGCATCATCGGTTTCCTGTAGGGTCGAGCCCGGCGGCAGCGCCACATTCATTACCGACATCGATACATCGCCGGCGGGGATGTTGTCGCTGGGGATCATGACCAGCATGGCAATCGAGCCGGCGAAAAAGCCAAAGCTGAGCAGAACCACAACCACCTTGTGGCGCAGCGACCAGCGCAGGGTCTTCAGGTAACCGTCCATCCAGAACGGCTTGTCTTCCTTGTGCTTGTTGCCGTGGTCACGCAGCAGATAGGCGCCCATGAGCGGGGTCAGGGTCCGGGCCACGACCAGCGAGAAGAAAACACTCACACAACACGCGATGGCGAAGCTCTTGAAGAACTGGCCGACAATGCCCGGCATGAAGCCCGTCGGCGCGAACACGGCGATGAGGGTCGCGGTCGTCGCCACCACCGCCAGGCCGATTTCGTCGGCGGCTTCGATGGCGGCCTGATAGGGCGGCTTGCCTTCGCGGATGTGGCGGACGATGTTTTCGATTTCCACGATGGCGTCGTCGACCAGGATACCGACGGTCAGGGCCAGGGCCAGCAGGGTCACGACGTTGAACGACTGGTTGGTCATCCACATGACGAAAAAGGTCGGCAGCAGCGACATCGGCATGGCCATGGCGGACACGAAGGTCGCCCGCCAGTCGCGCAGGAACAGCCACACGACGAACACGGCCAGAAGCGCGCCGATGATCAGCGCCTCCATCGACGAGTGGAAGCTGAGATTGACCTCATCGACCGAAGACGCCACCTGCTCGATGCGCAGGTTCTTGTTTTCGTCCTTAAGCTTGGCGATGACTTCGCGGACCTGCTTGGCGACGTGCGCTTCGGAGGTGCCACGCGTACGCTGGATGTCGAAGCCGACGACCTCCTCGCCATTATAGCGGGCGCGGGCGCGCGGCTCGGACCACGAGTCGACCACCGAACCCAGGTCGCCGAGGCGGACGCTGGAGCCATTCGGCAGGGCGATGCGACGCTCCGACAGTTCAGCGACGCTGTTGGCGCCGCCGACGGTGCGGATGTTTTGTTCGGTCGTGCCGACATTGAAGCGGCCGCCCGGCATGTTGACGTTTTCGGAGCGCAGCTGGTTCGAAATCGCCGCGGCGGTCACGCCCTGAGCCGCCAGCTTGGCCGGATCCAGTTCGATGCGGATTTCGCGATTGACCCCGCCCTTGCGGTTCAGCTGCGACACGCCCTTGACGGCTAGGACGCGCTTGGCGACGTCGTTGTCGACATACCAGCTCAGCTGCTCCGGGGTCATGTTGTCGGCGCGAATGACGTAGGTCAGAAGCGCCTGGCCCTGGGCATTCTCGACGCGCGACACGATCGGGTCCTGGACGTCGGCGGGCAGGTTCCCGCGCACGCCGGCCACGGCGTTACGGACGTCATTCGTCGCTTTTTCAAGGTCTACGTCGAGCTGGAAGGTAACGACGGTCGTCGATGCGCCTTCATTGACATAGGACTGGCTGTGACGCACCCCGCCGAGGCCCGCGACCGAGTCCTCGACGATCCGCGTGACCTGGTTTTCCAGTTCGGTCGGGGCCGCGCCGGACCGGATCACGGTGACGACGACCATGGGGAAGTCGACGTCCGGCCAGTTGTTGACGCGCATCGAGTTGAAGCCCATCCACCCGGCGACGGTCATCACCAGGAAGAAGACGATGGTCGGGATCGGGTTGCGGATCGACCAGGACGATATCTGGAAGCCGCCGGTGGACGCCTTTGCGGCGCGTTCGTAATGGTCGCCTTGTGTCGACATGACCTTAGGCTCCCGTAGCGCCGCGTGCCGGCGCCGAAGCGGCCTGAAGCTTGACCTTGTCGCCATCATTCAGGAAGCCTGCGCCCGTGGTGACGATGCGATCGCCAGACTGAAGGCCTTCGCGGACGATGACGTTCTTGCCGGACTGTCCGCCCAGGGTCACCTTGCGGCGGTGGGCCTTGCCGTCGGCGCCGACAACGAAGACGCCCGGTGTATTTTCCGAATAGACGATGGCCACCTGCGGCACGGTCGTCACACTTTGCGAGCCGACACTGACCTGGCCGGAGGCGAACATGCCCGGACGCAGGCCGGAGGACCACGGCACCGAGATCCGGGCGTAACCCAGACGCGTCGCCGGATCGACCATCGGCGTGACGATGCGGACGGTGCCGGTGACGGTGCCAGTCGTGGCGGTCGTCACGCTGGCGGGCATGCCGGCCTTGACCATGCTGAGTTCGCTTTCGACGACTTCCATGTTCAGTTCGATGCGGCCATCGCGCACGATGCGGAACAGCTCTGCGCCGGGCTGAATGACCTGGCCCAGCACGGCCTTGCGCGAAGAGATCACGCCGGCGACCGGTGCACGCACTGTGGCCAGCGACAATTGGGTCTGGGCAGTCGCCAGCGCGGCCGCGGTCGTTTCCTGATTGGCAAAGGCCTGGTCCAGCGCCGCCGCCGACAGATATTGCTTGTCGTGGAGTTCCTTGGCGCGGGCATAGGCTTTTTCCGCCTGGACGGCCGAAGCCTTGGCCTGGCGGACCTGGGCCTGAAGCAGCACGTCGTTCATTTTCAGCAAGGGCTGGCCCTTGGCCACGCTCTGGCCTTCATCGACCAGCAGGGCGACGGCCGTCAGGCCGCCGGTTTCGGCGCCGATCGGCACTTCCTGCCAGGCGCTGATGGTCCCCGATCCACTCACGGTGACGGGGGCCGTATCCTGACCGGCCGTGACATAGTTCACGAGCGTGGCATTGGCCGGCGTCGTCGCCTTGGCCTTGGCCTCATCCTTGTGCTCGCATCCGGTCAACGCACCGGCCAGCACAACGCAAAGACCGACCGCCACCAGCGGGCCCTTGCCCTTCGTCAACCCCATGAACATACCAATCGATCCCAGTTTTTTCGTTATCCATCCGGCATGGTGCATTTGCGAACGGCCCGCGGCCGCCGGAAACGCCCATGAAAACGCGCCGCACGCCCCAGGCGTGTGGCCTACCCCTAATCCAACAAGGTGCGCATATTGCACCGCAAGACTTAACTTGCCACTAAACTCGCCTCACGGGAAGTGCGGCAGACCGCCGTTATGAAAATATTTCCTGCGAAGTCGCAGGAAATATGTCACACGTTCAGGCACATATCTGTCAGCAGGCTTGCACGAAACAGGCGGCCGATATGATGCCGGCCACCTGTTCGCCGTTTACTTCACGGCCTTGAACGCAGCCCTGACCTCGGCGCCCTTCGCATCCTTCAAGACGCTGCAGTTGCGCATATTTTCCAGCATCCGGTTGAACGCAAGCTCGCCCCGGCCGGCGGCCCGGACCTTGGGACGCATGATGCGCTCGATCTCCTCGGCCTTTTCCACCGAACAGTAGGTGCCCGGCAGGGACGCCACGCGGCCGGCGGCGAAGATGCCCGTGCGCGCCGAGAAGACTTCGTAATTGGTCTTCAGCCACTCATAGGCCTGGTCTCGCGTCTTGCCGTTGCCGAACAGCCCGCCCATCAGGACCAGCTTGTCGGGCGTGCGCAGGCGCGCGTCGTCCAGCACGCCGCCCAGCAGCCAGTCGGCAGTTTCCTTGGTGGCGCCCGACGTCACGGCCCCCAGGGCACGGGCGCGGAACAGCTCGTCCTTGGTCGTCAGCACGCGCTCCAGCATGTCCTTGGCCGCGGGCAGGCCTCCGTCCTCCACGTGCACCGCCAGGGCGCGCACGGTAAAAGCGTTGTCGATCGCCGTCTTGTCGCCAGCCAGATAAGCGGCGGCCGCCGTCTTGAGCGTCTTGCGCACGGCAGGATCATGGGCGTCATCGGCCACCAGCTTGACCAGGGACTGACGCAGCTTTTGCGTGTCCGGGCTGTCGGCCTTATGCGCGCCGGCCTTAGGATCGAAGCCAAGCGCAGTCAGGCGCGGCGCATAGATGCCGGCCATGACACGGCGATAGTCGGTCAGGTCAGTCTCGGCCAGGAAGCCGCGATCGACGAAGTAGCTCATGCGGTCGCCGCCATCAACGGCGACGTTGGAGTCCGGATTGTCGGCCAGGCTGCGCGCGGCCGTGATCAGGTGGCCGGCATCGATCCGCCCGGCGCTGAACTGCGCCCACAGGCTGTCGGTGGCGGCAATCCCCTCGCCCGCCGGCAGCTTAGCGCCGGTCGCGATGAGCGCATCCCAGTCTGCGGGCGTCAGGTTGAAGCGGTAATAGCCGGTGCCGCCGGCATTGGGCACAAAGGCGCCCTTGCCCGGCATGGTGATTTCCTGCCTCGTCTTGTCGAGCAGGGTACAGTTCCGCGCCTCGCCCTGACGGATGCACAACGGCACGATCCAGGTCTGGGCGTCGAGCGTGGTACCCAGCTTGGCGTAGCGCGACTGGGTGGCGATGACCTTGCCGCCGTCGTGACGGAAGTCAATGACCGGCACGCCCTGCTGGCCGATGAAGCTCTTCATCGCCGCCAGGACGCGCGGCTCCTTGGCGGCGTCGGCCAGGGCGCCGAAGAACTCCTCGGTCGTCGCATTGCCGTGCGGGTGACGCGACATGTGCAGGCGGACGCCGTCGCGGAAGGTATTATCGCCCAGATAGGCGGCGACCATGGCGACGACGTGGCCGCCCTTGCCGTAGGTAATCGTGTCGAAGGCCGAATCGATGTCGCTGTTGGTTTTGATCGGCTGGTGGATCGGGCGGCCGACCTTCAAAGCGTCGGTGTTCATCGCCACAAAGCCCTCGTTGGTGGCGCCGATGCCGATGTTCAACTCCGGCCGCCATTCGTCGCCGATGCGGTAGCCCATCCAGTTGGCGAAGCTCTCATTGAGCCAGATATCGTCCCACCAGGCGGGCGTGACGTAGTCGCCGAACCACTGGTGCGCCAGTTCGTGGGCGACAACCATGCCGAAGGTCTGCTTCTGTGTCGTCGAGGCGTTCGCGTCCAGCAGCAGGATATTGTCGCCATAGATATCGGCGCCTGCGTTTTCCATGGCGCCCGGCATGACCGGCGACGCGATCTGGTCGAGCTTGGGATAGGGGAAACCCATGTTGAAATAGGCTTCCAGGTGCCGGATGATCGGCTTGGTTTCCTCCAGCGCGTAAGCCAGGCGGTCCTTGCCGGGCTGGGTCGCCAGGATGCGGATGGGCAGTGGGTGCGAACGCTGCGGCGTCGGCGGAATAGTGCTCTCCGCGACGGCGAAGGGACCGACGACAAACGCCATCAGATAGGTCGGCAGCGGCTCGGTCGCCTTGAAGGTATGCTTCACCATGTCGCCCACCTTAACGCTGCCGGTTTCGGGCGCATTGGATACCGCGACGGCGTCCGCCTTTGTGGTCAGGCTGACGGTGAAAGGCGTCTTGAAGCCGGGCTCGTCGAACGACGGGAAGACGGCGCGGGCGTCGATCGACTGCAGTTGCGACCAGGCGTACCACTGGTCCGCGACCTTGATGCGGTAAAGCCCGGCGGGACCGTCGCCAAAGGCTGCGTCATAATCGAATTTCAGCGTCACCTTGCCGGCCTTGAGCGGCGTGGCGAAGGTCACGCGCGCCACGCCCAGCGGCTCCAATTGCTGCCAGGCGACGGCGATCTCCTTGCCGTCCTGGACCGCCACGGCTTTCGTGACGTTCAGGTCGCGGCCGTGCATGTGGAGCGCGGCCGAAGCCGTCTTCAGGTCGACGTCGATCTCGGTATGGCCGGAGAAGCGTTCCGTGTCCGGATTGACCGTCAGGTCGACGCGATAGCCTTTTGGCATGGCCGTATCGGGCAGCTTGCCGAGCGGAATATCGGCGGGCAATGCTTGCGCCGCCGGTGCAGCGGGGGACGCGGGCGTATCGGCAAGCGCCACCCCCGAAAGAACAAAAACGGCGGCAGTGGCAAGCAGGAACGAACGCATGAAAACATCCTGGAAACGGAAAAATTCCGTCAGGCGTAGCACAGGCGTTTTATGAACAATAATTAACAAACGGAAAGGTTTCATTTTTGACGACCTTTCCGCATCGCCATCACTCTTGAACACAGGGTTAATTCCCCCTACCCTGTTCCTCGGGGTGCGTCACGGATCAGGAGCTCAATAATGAGATGGGATTTGGGCCGCTCAAGCGGCGTGCAGGACCGCCGCGGTATGGGCGCGGGCGCGATCGCCGGCGGTGGCGGCATTGTTACGGTCGTTGTGGCCTTGATCGGTTATTTTGTCTTCGGCATAGACCCACGCACCTTCCTGGAAACGGCGCCGACGCAGCAGGTCGCCGGCAGCGGCGCGGTTCAGGCCTCGGCTTGCCCCGAAGGCGATACGGCCTGTCAATTCGCCGATGTTATCCATACCTCGACCATCGACACGTGGACGCCGTTGTTCCAGGCGCGCAACCAGACCTACCGCCCGTCGCAGATCGCGCTTTATACAGGCGGAACCCAGACAGGCTGCGGCATGGGGCAGTCGGCCATGGGGCCGTTCTATTGCCCGGCGGATGACACCATCTATATCGACCTGAACTTCATCAACACGCTTGAGAAAGACCTGGGCGCCGGCGGGGATTTCGCCATGGCCTACGTCATCGCCCACGAAGCCGGCCACCACGTCCAGAACGTGCTGGGCATCAGCGAAAAGGTCCAGGCCGCGCAGCAACGCCTCAGCGAGCGCGAGGGCAATGTCCTGTCGGTGCGGCTCGAGCTTCAGGCCGACTGCTATGCCGGCGTCTGGGCCAAGCAGTCGAACACCAAGCTGAACTGGCTGGAGGCAGGCGATGTCGAAGAAGGCCTGCGGGCCGCGGCCGCGGTCGGTGACGACACCCTGCAGAAGCGCGGTCAGGGCATGGTGGTGCCGGACAGCTTCACGCACGGCAGCTCCGCCGACCGCATGAAGTGGTTCAGGACGGGTTACGATACCGGCAATCCCTCGGCCTGCGACACGTTCGGCTAAGTCTCTCCCTCCTAGGCGAAACGTGGGGGACCGCACAACCTAGAGCGATATGCCAAAAAGTGTGCAGCGGTTTTTGGCTAAATATCGCGATAAAACAAAAACCTAGAGCATGATAGCGGTTCGATTTAAACGCATCATGCTCTAGCGTGAGCGAAGGCGATGCGGTGGAGGGGTGTTTGGCCTCGAGATACCCCTCCGTCATTTGCTAGCGCAAATGCCACCTCCCCGCTACGCGGTAGGGAGGTGGGAGCGTAATGGTATCCAGCGAGCTAGGACTCCGGCAGCGCCGCGTTGAGCGATACGCCGCTGTCGCGCAGCGCGTCCGCGGCCGATTTGGCGACGTGGGCAGCGGCCTTGGGCGACATCAGCGCGGCCGTCTTCATGCTGGCGTGGGTGACGCCGGCCAGGCGCGCGACGGCCATCTGGCGGTAATTGTCGAAACCCTGAACCATGCAGGCGCCGGCGGATGCCTTCGCGGCGGTGCTCAGCGCACCCAGATAGTCCTTCAAAGCGTCTTCGTCGCGCTTGACGCCATCGTATTCAATGCAGACGCCCGACAGGCCGCACTTGTTGAGCGTCGAAATGACCTTGCGGTCAGGGCTGACGGACCCGACCACGGTCATGCAGAACGGCTTGATCAGCGACACGATTTCCAGCACGCGGTGCGGCGGCACGCCGTCCAGCCCCCGCACTTCGAACAGGACCTTCAGCCCAAGCTCGGCCGCGGCGCGCGCGACTTCGGTCGTGATCTTCTGACGCGCCCGCGCCGATGCGAAGGTCGAAAACGCCGCCGGCACGACCATCATCATCTTGCGCTGTTCGGCGGTCTTCAGCCTGAGCAGCTTCAGGCCCTGGTCGATATTGGTCAGGTCGACGTGCTCGCGCAGGTTCCAGTCGAGATTGGCCAACGCCTTGCGGTCCAGCAGGGTGTTGTCGATATTCTCCATCACCATGGCTTCGAGACGATGGCCGATCATGACCATCTTCTTCATCTCGAACAGGGGTTCGACGGCGCTGGCGACCTTGAGGTTGCGGCCGCCATAGCTCACGGTCGCCGCGACGATGACGGGACGATTGGCGGCCTGCGCCTGGGCGCCGTTGCCGCCGGTGGTATCGCCGCCCGCTTCGGAATTGAACTGGCCGTTGCGCGTCTTGAGCGGTCCCTGGTCGACCTCGCCCGGTCCAAACCAGGTGTTGAGGTCGATCTTCTTCAGCAGGAAGGCGTCGACGTCCTCGACATGGACCTCGTAGATCGGCACTTCGAGCGAAGACATGTCACCGACGAAAAAGCCGCACAGGTCGCGCCAGATATCGGCCACGGCCAGGGCGCCCTTGCGCGAGCCTATGGCGGGCAACAGCGCCATCCAGGCGTCGTCATTGATCTTGATGCACCAGTTGGGCTCTTCGAACTGGCGCTCGAAGGTCGTCTTCAGGTGCGCGAATACGAATTCGGCCTTGGCATCCCACTTGGCGCCTAGGCGCACGATGAGCGTATCGAGCTTTAGCAGGAAGGCCCGGCCGGTAATATCCACCTTGGTTTCACGCAGGCGCTCGACAATGACCACCGCGTCTTCACGTACCAGCGGCAGCTTTTCAGTGCCGGACGCCAGTGCGGCCAGGTCTGCGGGAACAGCTGGATCAGTATCTGACATGCAACGCCCTTGAGGGGACTACTAACAACAGTCTGCCACCTTAGGACGGGTCAATTGAAACAAGATTAACACGCGCGTCAAAAATCTGAAAAACTGTACGCGAGAGCACACAACTCGGTTATCGCAAGACATTAAGCAAGTGTTCACCATGCCCTGTCAGATTCCATTAAAGATATTTCCGTCTGTCGGGTTCAACACGCCTTGCGCACGCACGCCCTTACCGTTCCACAGTTTGCCGCCGCTGCCGAAACGGCGCCCCAGACGCCTGGTCCCCTGACTATCGCGCGTCCGCCGGTTCATGCGCGCGATTTTCATGCCTCGCCCGGCTATGTCTGGCTGGCGCACAGCCAGGCACGACCGGTGGAACGCGTCAGCGAACCACGCCCCCCCATCCAGTCGCTGCAGGACCTGGTCGTCCAACTGTGCCAGATGCCGGTCGACCTGGCCGCCCCCCTGATCGGCGGCCAGGTGTCGTCGCTCGACACCCCTGCCCTGCTGGCCCTCATCGCCGCCACCGGTGAGCCTCATCACCTGCTGGTGGCTCGCCGCCCCGACCTCGACGCCCGCGTCCTCAAGGCCCTGATCCGCTCAAATAGCGACGCCGTGCTGGTGGCCGTGGCGGAAAACCACAGGTTGCGCTTCGATGACGATGACCAGACCACGCTGGCACGCCTGGCCAATGAGCGTCCACGCCTACGCGCCGCCCTGCTGCGTCACCCCGCCCTGTCGCGCGCCAGCCGGCGCATCGTCGCTGGCTATGGCCTGAGCGACGACAACCTGAAGCTGGTGCGAATCTTACGCGCCGGCCGGCTGGACCGTTTCCTGCTCGAAAGCGCCCGCCGGCTCGATTGCGAAGCCACGCACCTGCAGCGCGCCGTCGCAGGTCCGTCGGCGGCGCCGCTGGCGCTCCTGTGCTGCGCGCTGGGGCTCGACCGCGCCATCTTCCTCAATCTCCTGCCGCACTGGCAATCCGCGCGCCCCGGCGATGCCGATTGCAACGCCGCGCACCGGCCGCTGATCCTGTCGATCTTCAGCCTGTCCCCGGCCGAAGCCCGGCAAAAACTCCTGATCGCGGCCTGATCGCCTGCTGATTTATTTAGACTTTAAGAGATAAAGCAGGTTAGACCTTGCGTTATGTCCCTTCGTCTCGACTTCACCGCCTCCGAACGTCCCGAAGCCCAGGCCGCCTGTGCGCGGCTCAAGGCGCTCTACGGCTCGGCCGCCAAGCCGGATGTCGTCGTGGCGCTTGGCGGTGACGGCTTCTTGCTGCAGACCGTCCACCGCTACCTGCGTGAACAGATCCCGATCTTCGGCATGAACCGCGGCAGCGTCGGCTTCCTGCTCAACGACTTCTCAGAAGACGCGCTGCTCGAACGGATCCTCAAGAGCGAAAGCACCCTGATCAGTCCCCTGAGCATGACGGCGCGCGACCGCGACGGCCGCGAGCATCAGTCCCTCGCCTTCAATGAAGTCTCGATCCTGCGCCAGACCCACCAGGGCGCCAAGCTGCGCATCTTCATCGACGGCACGGTCCGGCTAGATGAACTGATCTGCGACGGCGCCATGGTCGCCACGCCCGCCGGATCGACCGCCTACAACCTGTCGGCGCACGGCCCGATCATCCCCCTGACCGCCAAGGCGCTGGCACTGACGCCGATCAGCGCCTTCCGACCGAGGCGCTGGCGCGGCGCCATCCTGCCGCACACCGCCCAGGTCCGCTTCGAGGCGCTGGAGGTCGACAAGCGTCCGATCAGCGCCACCGCCGATACATTCGAAGTTCGCGACGTCGTGTCCGTCGACATCTCCGAAGCCGACAATCTCAAGGCAACCCTGCTGTTCGACGCCGGCAACGGCTATGACGAACGCGTCATGGCGGAACAGTTCGCGTCGTAACGACTTTGGTTAAGCGTTCGCGCGGCGGAATGCACAATTTTTCGCTAACTATTAGCTCTTCTTAAACCCGACCGGGTTAAGGTCGCCCGACAAGACAAGCGTCCAAAGGTCACAGTACCATGCCAATGCCGGAAAAAGCCCAGATCATCCAGGTCCCCAACACGCTGCGCGCCAAGGTTGGCGGCCGGCTGGGCGCCCTTGACGCCGAAGCCATCGCCAAGGCCGAAGCCGCCCTGGCCGACCTGTCGGAACAGTTCGACGACTGGCTGATGGATGAAATCCGCAAGCTGGAAGACGTCCAGAACCTGATCAAGACCGAGGGCTATACCGACGCGCACAGCGAACAGCTGTTCTACCGGGCGCATGACCTCAAGGGCCTTGGCACGACCTACGGCTATCCTTTCATCACCCGCGTCGCCGGTTCGCTGTGCAAGATGCTGGACGAGGACGACAAGCGCAAGCTGGCGCCGCGCAAGCTGGTCGACGCCCACCTCGACACCATCCGCGCCATCGTCCGCGACCAGATCAAGGCCGACAATCACCCGATGGGCAAGATCCTGGCCGAGACCCTGGAAGCGCGCGTCAAGGAACACCTCGACTCGATCGGCCGCAACACCTGATCCCCTTCGCTATCGACAATAAAAAAGCCGCCAGTTGTTCCGGCGGCTTTTTTATTGTCCTGTCGTCTGTCAGGCGGCCCTGCCGAGCGCGGCTTCCGGCCCCGAAGCCTGCTCAGCCGTTTGCGTGCTCCACTTGCGGCCTTTGGAATCACGGTCCAGGCGCTCATAGAGATAGATGAGGTCTTCGCGCGGCGCGAACGGCACCTGAGTCAGGAAGCGCTCGATCAGACGCTCCTGGAAGCTGATCGCATCCAGGTGACCGGCTTCGGCGTGCAGGGTGCGCCAGGTATCGACCGCGATACGGAAGGTCTGGAACAGCCGGGCCGGCATGCCGGCCCGGTCGTAGATGGCGCGTAAGCCGAGCGATCCGGCGTCGTGCACCATCAGCCAGGTGCGGTCGTGCGACACGCCCGACAGTTCGGCCAGGGCGTGTTCGAAGAAGGGCATGTGGCCGCGCGCCAGGGCGCGCAGCATCAGCGACGGCGTCAGGCGGCCATTGGCCGACAGGTGTTTTACCAGTTCCGACGGGTCACGGCTGACGCCCGAGGCGTCGGCCATGTCGAGCGTCGCCCGCTCCTGCGCCGCATTGACCAGTTCCACCGCCGTTTCCGGCTTGATGGCGTGACGCGTGACCAGGTGCTCGCGCATGGCCGCGCTGACCATGTGCACCAGGCGCTCGCTGATCGCCACCGGCAAGGTGGCGCGGTTGATCAGGACGCTGTGCAGGACTTCGGATTCGCCGAAACGGTCCACCACCTTGCCCATGCTGTTTTCGGAAAAACGGGCATTGTCGTTGGCGCAGGCGATGACGACCGCCTCTTCGACCGCGTTATCGGCCAGGGCGGCCGTCACGGTTTCCGACAGCGTCTCGCGCTTGGCGATGGCGATCTGGCGCGTGGCGCCGCCGCTGCGGATAATGTCGCTGAGGTCCTTGTCGGTGAACAGGGGCGAATGGCTGAGCAGGGGCACGGCGACACTGGCCACGTCCTGGGCCAGCGTCATGGCGACGTCGTGCGGCACCAGGTCCGAAGTGCGCAGGGTCACCGCCAGGGCGCGGCGCACCAGCTCGGCGGCGTCATGCGCCATCATGCGGATGATCTCCTGCGCCGCGGCGCGATCGCCTTCGGTCAGCTCGGCGCGCTCCATGACGCGGCAGATCTTATGCGTTGCCACGGCGCGGTCATCGGCATTCTCGCTTTTGACCAGGCGCTGGATATCGGCCTGGGACAGGGGGCTGCGGGCCGGAGCGGCGGAGCTTTGGACAGATGGCGCATTCATGAGCGAATCCTTCGGGACGAGTCCTTTTGGGGACCCCGAATTTTCGCGCGTTTTGCCTAACGAATCCTTTACCTCCGTGATCACGCTTCCGGCACGAGCCGTGATTATTCGCGACCAGAAATTGTAACGGTAAACCCGGCGGCAATCTCTATATGCTAGCGTTCCGGCATGACCGCGTCCCAAGTGCCCTCCCACACCGTCCTGACCGATTACGGCCTGCGCGCGCAGGCGCGCATGTTCCCCTATACCCTGGGCTTTTTCGGTATTGGCCTGCCGCTGTTCATATGGGCGGCGGCGACCAGCGTGTCGCCGTGGCTGATGGCCGTCTATATCCTGCTGCTCAGCGGCATCTGGCCGGCCTTCATGGTCCTGCGCAACCGCTCCGAAGCGCTGGCCGCCGCGCCGCGCACAGAGGCCAACGTCAGGGCGCGCCTGCTGCGCCAGGGCGTTGGCGGCGGCCTGTGGGCCCTGTGCCTGACCGTCATCAGCCTGACCTCCGGCGGCACAAGTCCCGGCGCTGATGTCCTGATGATGATCTGCGCCGGCGCCGCCATCAGCATTATCTTCTTCTGCACGCCCGTCCTGCTGCACCTGCTCACGGTCGGCCCCGCCGCCCTGATCGGCCCTATCCTCGTCCTCTACAGCGCACGGTCGGAAACCAGTTCGGCGCCGCTCATGACCGGCGGGCTGATCCTGGCCTTCGCCATGGCGCTGGTGCTCAACCGTCACATGCGCGAACACTATATGCTTCAGGTCAGCGCGCTCGACGCCGCGCGCGACCGCGAAGACGCGACGGCCGCCCGGGTGGCGCTGATGGAAACCCTGTCGCGCGAGGTCAAGACCGGGCTGCAGGGCATCGAGCATCACCTGACCCAAGGCGCGGTCAGCCTCGCCCGCGCCCCCACGCCGCGCCGCCTGGTCGAGACGGCGCTGGAAGAAGTCGCCCGCCTGCAGACCATCCTGGTCACCACGCTGGATAATGACGAGGCCGAGGCCGGACACATCGCCGTCGAGCGACTGCCGCTCGATATCGAACTGATCTGCGAACGCGTCATGGCCGGGTTCGCATCGTTGGCCCAGGGCAAGGATCTGGGCTTCACCCTGTCAGCGTCGGAGATGCCCGCATCGGGCAGCGCGATCGGCGACACGCACCGGGTCGAGCAGATCCTGGAACATCTCGTCAGCAACGCCTTGCAATATACGCAACAGGGTCGGGTCGAAGTCCGCGTCACCCGTCCCGAGGGCACGCAGGTCGTACGCATCGAAGTCGTCGATTCCGGCCCCGGCCTGTCCCCGGAAGAGGTCGAGCAGGCGTTCGCGCCTTATCAGCGCATCGCGCGTACCTCCGCCGGCTGCCCTGGCGCCGGCCTGGGGTTAAGCCTGTCGCGGTCGCTGGCGGCGCTGATGGGCGGAGACATGGGCGCCCAGTCGACCCCCGGCGTCGGCTCGAAATTCTGGCTGGACCTGCCCTATGACGCCCTGGCCCCGGCGCCGGTGCGTCCCGCCGAGCCCGAGGCGGACGTTCCCGAAAGCGAAGCCTTCCTGCGTGTGCTGCTGCTGGCCAACGATTCCCTGCGCGCGGCGCAACTGCGCGACCAGCTTGAAGAGATGGGCCACCGCTGTCTGACCTCGACCTCGCGGGAACGCGCCCTGGCCCTGGCGCAAAAGGGCGGGCTGGACGCCTGCGTCATCGCGACCGGCAGTTTCGAAAACCTGCACGAGGACGTCAACCGGCAGACGCTCGATACCTTCCTGTCGAGCCTGCGCGCGACGCAGGAAGCGGCGCGGCTCAGGATCGTCGCCCTGCTGCCGAACGGCGACCAGGCCGAGGACCTGCAGTTGCTGGGGGTCAAGCCGCTGCTGCTGCCGCACAATCGTGAAGGCCTGTATCGCGCCCTTGTGTCGGATTAGCTGCTGTACCCGCCGGTCCCCCCAAAGGCTTTCATCAAAGCCTCGCGTTTGCCTTCGCCGCCCTCGCCATCTGGTCCGAAGGCTGACAGAAGCTGGGCATTGAACAGCATGCCCGGTTCATTTTCGCCATTGCCGAACACCAGTTGCATAATGGCGGCATCGGCGCGCAGCTTGTCGAGGCGCGCCACGATCTGCGGATTGCCGAAGACGTCATCGGCCGGCCTGGGGTTGGCCGCGGCCTGCAGCGTCATGGGTTCGCTGCCGCCCGTCTTGGTCAGCCGCGCCGTGACCTCCGCGACGCTCAAGGGCTGGCCCTTGCGATAAAATATGGTCGGATTGGCGCGCGCCGCCGCCGGAAAGAGCGCCGCGGCCGAAGCTCCGGGACGATTGGCATTGGCGGTGATCAGGTCCGCCGCGCCATCTGGTCCCAGGAAGTGCGCGACGTAAAGCTCACCCTGCGTCGCGGCGCGGCCGATCCGGCCCTTGAGATAGGCGGCGTGGCCGGCGGTCATCTCCGCCGCCATGACGGCATTGGCGTCGGCATTATAGCGCAGGCCCAGCACCTGCTTGCGCATGTCGGCGGCGACGTGGAACCGCCCGTCCCTGCCCCGCGTGATATGTTCGGCGAAACCGCCATAACCGTGCTTGGCGCCCTTGGACTTCAGGACGCCTAGCCAAGTCTGCTCGATGAACTGGAACAGGCCGGCGGCCGAGGAGGTTGGCGCCTTGGCGTGCGGGTTGAGCGAGCTTTCGCGCTTCGCCGTCTTGACCAGATAGCTGAAATCGACGCCAGTGGCCTCCGCCGCACGCTGAATGGAGCCCATGACTCCGGTGGCGCCCGCTTCCGCGGCGCGCCCAAGCTGGCTCATAACGGACGGGTTACTCGGCAACGGCATGGGCAAATTTTGCCCTATGCATGGTTAATATGGCTTTAAAACCGGTTCGGGTCGTAGAGGGCTGCGTCGGCGTCCGGGGCCTCGCCTGCTATCAGCGCCAGCAAAAGCCTGGCTGCATAAGGCGCAAAGACATAGCCGTTGCGGCGCATGCCGACGGCGACATAGACGCCTGTCGCATCACGGCCGATCAGGGGCCACGAATCCGGCGTCGAGGCGCGGACGCCCGTCTTCGGCGTGGCGCCGCTGAGATCGACCGAGGGCATCATGCCCGTTGCCCGCGCCTTGAGATCCGCAACAACTTCGGGCTCTATCGCCAGGTCGTCCTGGCCGAACTGCATGGTGGCGCCGAACTTGGCCATCGCGACGTGGTCGGCCAGATAACCACCTGCCCAGCGCACCACCCCCTGCCCGCCCTGGCCCGGCAGATCGAGCAAATGGCCCTTTACCGGCTCAAGCACGCCGAGCGACGGAACCGACGACGCCAGCGCCCTGGCGCCAAACCCTGCCGCCACGGCCACGTGACCGGCGGCCAGGACTTCGCCCGTGGCCAGGGTCACCGTCGTCGCGGACACGGCCGCGACAGGCGCCGTCACGAGCTCTCCACCGTGGCCGAGCACATGCGCCTTCAGGCTTTCGAGAACTGCCTGTCCGGACAGCAGCCAGTCACCCGCCACTTCGACACCGTCCATGTCGCCGGCAATGCCTTTAAGTTGCTCATCGGTCAGGGCGGCGAACGGCACACCCATGGCCTTGAGCCGCGGCGTGGTGATGTCACTCAGATTGTCGCTTTGATACCAGACATAGCGGCTGTGCGCCTCACCTCGCGTCTTTTCCAGCGCGGCGCGAACGTCGGCCGGCCACACCTCCATCAGGTCGACCCAGGCCTGTTGCGCGCGATGCAGGCGGGCGTAGGCGACCTCCGGCTCGAACTCCAGAAGCCCCTCCAAGGCCGGAGCGATCATGCCGGCGGCAATTCCGGAGGCCGTTTCGCCTGTATTATCGCGCGCAATGACCTGGACCTTAAGCCCCTTCGCCTGCGCCGCCACGGCCAGGCACAGGCCGGTAATGCCGCCGCCGACGATGATCAGGGATGTTTCGGAAGTCGCCATGGAGTGCGCCGGCAGATGAAGGACCTGCCGTCGCCTGACCAGTTCCGGCGAAGGGAGGCATGCGGCATGTCGGCTGAAGGAAGCGCTTTCCGAAACGTGTGAAGCGGTTTTGGCTCCGCCGAACGCTGTTTCGGACTAAAAGCGCGATAAAGACTAGAGTTCGGGCGTAAGCGCCCTCACTCGGCGATGGTACCGTCTGCTGGTTTCGAACCAGCTACCTCCAGAGCCACAATCTGGCGCTCTACCAAGTGAGCTAAGACGGCACGTCATCGCGAGGAGCGTGTCTCTAACGCGAGAGGGCGCGGCGATCAAGCCCGAATTTGCCTTTATGCAAGACGGACTATTTATAACCCTTCGCGGCGATATAGGCCTTCAGGTCATTGATCCGCGTCTTGTCCGACGGGTGGGTCGACAGGAACTGCGGCGGCGCGCTGGTTTTCTGCGCCGACATGTTCTCCCATAAGGTCACCGACTCGGAGGCGCGATAGCCGGCCTTGACCATCAGGTCGACGCCGATCTTGTCGGCTTCGGATTCGTGCTTGCGCGAATAGGGCAGCAGAAGGCCCAACGCCGCGCCCATGCCGCCATAATTGGCCACGGCCTGCTGGACGCGGCCTTCGGTCGTCCGCGTGGCGATTTCGAGCCCGACCTGGGTGGCGGCCTGCTGCGAGGCGCGCTCCGCGGCATGGCGGCCGATGACGTGGGCGGTTTCGTGGCCGATGACAGCCGCCAGCTGATCGTCGTTCTTCACGACCTTGAATAGGCCGGTATTGACGCCGACCTTGTTGCCCGGAATGACGAAGGCGTTCGGCTGGTCGTTCTCGAACAGGACGTATTCCCACGCCGATCCACCCATGCCGGCCGCCTTGACGATACGACCGCCGACCGTTTGCAGCCGGGCGTTCAGCGCCGGATCGCGCGAAACCTTGGCCGTCCTGAGCTGCTCCTGCCAGCCGGCCAGGGCGCTTTGTTCCAGGGACCGCTCATCGAACAGGATCAGTTGCGAGCGGCCGAGCGCTTCATTGCTTTCGCAGCCCGTCAGGACGACGCCCGCGACACACAAAGCCGCCAGCGAAATGCCTGCCGTGAACTTGCTCATACGCTGTTTCATCGAGATGTCCCCCGTCGGATATTCGGAACGATATGCGCGGACATTAAAGCGATACGCCGAAAAGTGTAAGCGGTTTTCGGCATAATGTAGCGATAGAGCCGTGGAGCAGCGTCCATAAAAAGGCGCTCCGAAATTGCTTCCGGAGCGCCCCAGACAGGACGGGTTTCCGTCCGTCAGTTAGTTCATGCGCCAGACAACGGTTTGGCGCAGCACCGAGCCCACCTGAACATTGCCCTGGCTGATATCGACGCGCCCTTTGTCTTGCACCATGCGGACCGTGGCGGCGCCAAAACCGTAGCCCCCGGGCTTTTCACTGACGGCCGTGCAAGACACGCGGCCCGCCGTGTCCAGCACGACGCATTGCACGGTGGCCGTGCCTTCGACCTCGTCTTCCTCGGCGCGCGCCGGATAGTAGTTGGCCAAGGCGGCACCGTCCGGGAATCGGCTCCAGCGCGCGACGACGACAGCCGGCTGGGCTGGTGCGTCGGAGGCGCCGGTGCCGGTAACCGTTCCTCCTCCGGCCTGGGGCAGGAGGGGTGGCGCGTCGATCACTGTGTCCGCAACGGTCCTGGGTTCATCGACCGGGATGATCGGTGTCGTTTCGACCTCGGTGGCGGGCGCAGGCGTCTTGTGAACCTGGATGGTCTCCTTTTCCAGGGGCGGCGTCGGCTTTGCCTTGTCCGGCATGTCGATGACGATCGTCCGCGGTTGGTCGGGCGGCGTCCAGGTCTGCTCAAGACCTGTGCCGAAGCGCTGGTCCAGCAGGTAATAGGCAAAGCCGGCGTGTACCGCGATGGCGACGCCAAGCGCGACATAGAAGGACGGCGGTATGCGTTTATTGGGATGTATATCCAAAGCCGAGCGGCGGTTATGGACCGGGTTGTCCATGTTTTCGGTCTCCTTACATGATTGAACATCACGCAGAAGCGACTACAGCCCGCAAGGTTGCCGGGTCGGGTCCGAAAACGATGAGGCGGTAATCACCTGCATCAAAAAGTCGGCAATCGATTTTCTTGTAACGGTCTTTTCTTGAGAACGACGATATGCCCAAACGGTTTTTGACGCAATCGTCATTTTCGTCCTCACGTCGTACGCAAAAGAAAAACCCGGAGCCTGTGGGCTCCGGGTTTTACTTTAGCTGCAAGGCCGTTTAGCCGAGTTGGAAGCGGAAGGTCTGCTTCAGGCGCTGGCCAGGCTGAACCTGACCGCCGCCGGTATCGACGCGACCGCGGGCTTCGATAGCCCGGACCGCCGCGGCGCCGAAACCGTAACCCTTGGGGGTTTCGCTGACGACACTGCACTTCACCTTACCATCGGCGCTCAGGATCTGGCACTCGATGGTGGCCGAGCCTTCGACTTCATCTTCCGAGGCGCGCTCGGGGTAGTAGTCGTCGAGGTTCGGGAACTTCGACCACTTCGCCGAGACGTAAGCCGGAGCCGGAGGCGCCACGGGGGGCGGCGTACCGGTGTTCATCTGGCGCGGCGGCTCAGTGTATTCCTGCCGGACTTCCTTCGGAACCGGCGGAACCGGAATCGGAGGCGGCGGGGCCACGTCGGTCGGCGGCGTCACGCGTGGCTGAACCACTGGCGGAGGCGGCCGGTCGGGCGGCGGAGGGGGTGGCGGCGGAGGCGGCGGAGGCGGTGGCGGTGCGACCAGGTCGACCTCAACCTTCTCATCCGTATACTCCACCTCGTGCAGTTGGAACTTCGCCCGCATGAAGTAGTAGGCGACGGCCAAGTGCAGTGCGGCAGTGACGCCAATCCCGACCATAAGCGAAGCCGATTTCTTTTTCGGCGGCGGGTCAAGGATAGGGTCCCGTTTTCTATGGGGTGTTTCGTCCATAAGTTAAGACCCTTTACTGGCTTTCATCTTCGCCTTGCAGCGCGACGCTGTAGAAACCGTTATCCTGCAGCGCGTTCATCACCTTCATGAACTCGGCATAACGGGTTCCCTTGTCACAACGAATGAAGATACGTTCGTTGTTCGGATCGCGCGCGCCGATGGAGGTGCGAAGATCTTCACCCAGCGTGTCGAGCGACGTAGGTTTGTCGCCGATGTACAGGTTGGTGT
Source organism: Asticcacaulis solisilvae (assembly GCF_017875235.1). Lineage (GTDB taxonomy): Bacteria > Pseudomonadota > Alphaproteobacteria > Caulobacterales > Caulobacteraceae > Asticcacaulis > Asticcacaulis solisilvae_A. Next base: position 99,237 of record NZ_JAGGMI010000010.1, read on the forward strand.
TCTTCTGCAGCGAGATGTAAACCGGTTTCGGCGGATTGTCTTGCGGCGGTACGGTTGCTTTTGGAAGACTTACTTCGACCGACACAGTGGCGAGCGGAGCCGCCACCATGAAGATAATAAGCAAGACCAGCATGACATCGACGAACGGCGTAACGTTGATTTCGCTGTTCTGTTCGATGTGGAATTTCGAGCCGCCGCCACCTGATAGCTTGGCGCCCATAGTGATTACGCCCCTTTGTCGAGTTGACGCGACAGGGAGTTCATCAGTTCAGAAACGAATTGCTCAGAGCGCGTGCCGTACTGCGAGATGCTGGTGTTGAACAGGTTGTACATCACGACGGCCGGGATAGCGGCGATAAGACCGATACCGGTCGCCATCAGGGCTTCAGCGATACCCGGAGCAACGACGGCCAGGTTGGTGGTGCGCGAGTTGGCGATACCGATGAACGAGTTCATGATGCCGTAAACCGTACCGAACAGACCGATGAACGGCGAGGTCGAACCGACCGAAGCGAGGAAGGTTTGGCCACCCGACAGGCGCTTGGACAGACCAGCCTGAACGGCGGCGATCGAGGCTTGGGCGCGGTTCAGAGTCGAGTCGCGGTGCTCGCCCGAAACCTGCAGGCCGGCTTGCTTCGACAGCTGGATTTCTTCGGTGCCGACGGCGGCCATGTCGGCCAGCGGGTTACCGGCGAATTCGTCCGAAACCGAGATGCGGTTGATGTCGGCGATCGAACGGGCCGAGCGGTAGGCTTCGAGGAAGTTCGAGGTGACGCGGTTCAGCGAAGCGAAGTCCATCATCTTCATGATCAGGATGATCCACGAGATGACCGACATCAGGGCCAGGCCGATCATGACGACCTTAACGACGACGGTCGCGCCGTTGAACATCGAGACGAAGTTAACGTCCGAAGCGCCGTGGCCGCCAGCGGCCGAGGAGGTTTCTTCAGATTCAGCAGCGGGAGCGGGAGCAGCTTCAGCGGCGGGTGCCGAGGCGGCCGGAGCCGGTGCGGCGGCGGCGGCCAGGGCCATCGCGGGAGAGCTCAGCAGCAGCGCGGCGGCGCCAAGCAGAGCAATGAGCGGGTTGTGTTTCTTGTGTTCGAGCATTTTTCGCCAATTCCTGAATATGGACTACGCCCGGGCGGGCCGACCAAGGACTGAAGGGGAAGCGTTTACCCCAGTTAAAGCCAATAGACCCGCACCCGACACTTAAGGCCTCACGCCCCAGCATCATGAACGGATCTTGCGCGCACCGGTCCGGACAGAGCGGTTTCTAATGACCGCATGATGCCCGTGCCGAAGCGCAAACCTTGCCATTATGGACCACGAGTGCCCAAAAGGCGACCTCTTTGTTGCCGGCGGGAGGCCAGCAGCAAACAGGTTTGGGCCTAAATGATCCGGCGAGACCAGAAACGTCAAGGTGTCTGTTACAGAGATTTCACGCCGGCAAGGGCTTGTACAGGCAACTCTTTAGAAAATTATGAATTAAAAATCCAAACATGTCCGATAGTTAATGTTCGGACGGCTTTAATCCTGCCGCAGCGCTGCAGTTAAAAAAAATTTTGCGCACGGTAACTTTTTTTGCGCGGGACTCTCCAGGCGCGAAAAAGCAATCGGTATTGCAACCCGAAGACGGGAGAAGACCGTAAGAATGTCATCAGCGACTCGCCACGAAATGGGAGCCGTAGCGGAAATTTCAAGGCGTGAAGGTAAGAATGGTGCCTGGAGCCGGAATCGAACCAGCGACACGCGGATTTTCAATCCGCTGCTCTACCAACTGAGCTATCCAGGCCCTCGTCTTCGCGCCGATTGCAATCTCCAGCGCCGGAAGGAGGCAGGTCTATAGAAGAGGCTTTTGCCCTTGTCCAGCCGAAATGGCGGAACGGATTATTTTTTTGGTGGAAGGCTTTAGAGCATGCTTCGAAAAAGTGGAAACCGGTTTTTTGTGCCAGGCATGCGACCACCAAAGACTCTAGACCATGCTGCGTTTCCTTTAAAACGCAGCATGGTCTAGGCTTCGTCGTCGTAGGGCAGACGCGTGTTCCGTTGAGGCGATTTTTCCTGAAGCGGGGCCTCGTCCTCACCGACGGTCAGACCGCCCTCCCCGTCGATGATGTAGTTGCCCTTTAACCAGTGGACCAGGTCGACATCGGCGCACCGTTTGGAACAGAAGGGCGCATAGTCGCGGGCGGCATTGACGACGCCTTCGACGGTCTCGCCATAGGGCTGGCGGCAACGGGTGCAGTAACGAACAGTCACAGGGCAAACACCTCGGGCTTGGTGGTCGTGGTTTCCAGGCGCAGCATCGGCGCCAGGGGATCGAGGGACGCGGCGATCAGCGGCTTGAGGACAGCGATATCGTCCGCGCGCAGCCGCATGACGATGATTCGGCTGTGATCCTGCTCCGACAGCTCGACGGCCTTGTACAGCCAATGCAGGGCCTTGCGGTCCATGGCGTAGTCCTCGCCCAGCGGACAGGCGCCCCAGGGCCGGATGAACTCCAGCGTCCCGAACTTGCCGATCGGCGCAAGGACGATACGCGGGGCCTCGGCGGCGAAGCCCTTGAGAAGAAGCGCCTTGAGCTTGTCGAAATCATGGCGCTTGCCGATAAGATCGACGACGACCAGTCCGGCATATCCGGAAAGGCGCAGGCGGCGCGGCAGGTCGCCTACCGCCGCTTCATTACACGCCTTCGCAACAGTCCTTGGCGTCGCCGCCAGCGAGGATTCGCCCTGACTGCTGTCGACGTCGCAGGCAATCAGCGCGTTTGTCGGTTCGATGGACATAAAGCCGCCCGGGCTCAGAAAGTCGTTCGGGTCGAGCGCGTGATCGTACGCCGCCTTGATGGCCTCGCGGTCACACGCCATCGTCACAGGCCCGTCACCGATCAGGTGGTGTACCTGCGCGAGCAGACGATCCTTGAGGCTCAGGGCCGGCAACAGGCGGCGGGGCGCGCCGTCCGCCAGCGCCTGAAAGCGCGCGCGCGCCAGCTTGTAACTGTCGCCACGATTTTCCGCTGTGATCTCGACCTCGACCGCCGCCCCTTCCGTCAGCTTGTCCAGCACAGCCTGCGGCCCCTCCAGCACGGCGTCTTCGCCCCCGGCCAGGGCCAGGAAAAGCATGCCGCCAGCCCGCTTCTTCAACCGCGCTACCGACCGCGTGCCAAGGACGCCAACCGAAGGATCGTGTTCCAGGCCTTCGGCATAGAGTTGCGGCAAGCCGTCCTTATAGACGGCGCCGCGCGCCAGGCCGAACCGGCTCTCGTAATGAAGGGTGATCATCGATAGCCCGCGCCGTCGAGCAGGACGCGCGTTTCATAGAGCGGCAGCCCGACCACGGCGGAATAACTGCCGACCAGGCGGATGATATACGAACCGGCCAGACCCTGGATGCCGTATCCCCCCGCCTTGCCAATGCCTTCGCCGCTGTCGAGATAGGCGGTGATGTCCTCACGGCTCAGGCGCTTGACCGACAGGCGCGTCTCGACGGCGCGCGACGACAGCCTGCCGGCGGGCGCCATAACGGCGACGCCGGTAATGACACGATGGCCGCGGCCGGACAGGAGATTCAGGCAGGCCTCGACCTCTTCGCGGCTTTCGGCCTTGGGCAGGATGCGCCTGCCGACGGCCACCACCGTATCGGCGGCCAGCACAAAGGCGTCCGGATGTGAGACCGCGACGGCTTTCGCCTTTTCGACCGCCAGGCGCAGGGCCAGGGCGTTGGGAGTTTCGGATTTAAGCGGCGTTTCGTCGATATCGGCCGCGGCGATCATATCCGGTACAATGCCCATCTGGGCAAGGAGATCGCGGCGGCGCGGACTGGCGCTGGCTAAAATAAGCGAGGAAGCCATACGCCTTATTGCTTACTTGAAGCGGTAGGTGATGCGGCCCTTGGTCAGGTCATAGGGCGTCATTTCGACCATGATGCGGTCGCCGGCTAGGACGCGGATGCGGTTCTTGCGCATCTTGCCGGCGGTGTGGGCGATGATCTCGTGACCGCTGTCTTCCAGCTTGACGCGGAAGGTGGCGTTCGGCAGCAGTTCGATCACGGTGCCCGGAAACTCAAGCAGTTCTTCTTTGGCCATGCAGACTCTCAAAAGGGTGACGTACGCACGGAATCGTCATCGCGCGCACGAAGGTGTGCGCCCTTTATACCCAAAGCCGTTGCGTGGAAAGAGTTAAAACGCGGCAACGCCTCCCCGGTGGGTCCGGAGAGGCGCTGAACAAAGGCAGATTAAGAGAGGTTCGTTAGAACTTCTTGACCAGGCTGACCGTCGTGGCTGTGCTTTCGCCCTTGTCGCCGACAAAGTCCGACTTGGTGTAGTCGACGCGGGCGGCATAGTCGTTGTTGAAGTGATACTGGGCGCCGACGCCGTAGTCGACGGCCGTGCCCTGTTCGAACTTGCCGGCCGCGGCAGGCGCCTTCAGGTCGGTATCCGACAGGCCGACGCGGCCGATCAGGTCAAACTTCGGGCTGACGGGCAGGTAACCGACGCCGTAGGCGCCGACCTTGTTGGTCAGGCGATATTCGCTGCCGGCGACAGTGTCCTTATTGGTGCCAAAGGCGGCTTCGCCTTCCACGCCGAAATGCGGAGTGATCTTGGTGCCCACGCGGGCATTGACGCTGCCGAGCTTGGAATTGGTGGTGTCATTGTCCTGGCCCGATACGCCGACCGAGCCATAGACGCGGCCGACATCTTGAGCAGAGGCAGCGCCAGCGGTAGCGGTCAGGGCAAGAGCGGTGGCAGCAGCGATAACAAAGGTCTTCATCTTAGTGCTCCATATCTAGTCTTTTGTGTCCAGCCACTCGGGACGTGACCGGAAGGCGCTCATTGTCGCCTGAAGAAAATATGGGGACTGCAACCGGCCATCGTGGGACCGTTTAGGGGTTCTTTTGGGGTATTTGCTCGTAAATAAGGCGATAGGGTCACATGGCCGCCATCTGTGTGGCGATATGGGCAACACGGCCCTATTCCCGTCGCGAAATGGCCGCGATGATGAACCCTAAATGAATAGTGTCAGATTACAAATCTGTAAGAAAATCATAATGATAGGCAAGATTTTCCGTATCGTTGTTTTTGCGCCGTTCATACGACCAGGACTTAGCCGGCTGCCGCAATTGCCGCTTCGTGCAGGCGGGCGCTGTCGGCGCTGAAGCAGCAAAAGATGACGTCGCGGTCTCCCCTCTCCGTCAGGAGGTCGCGGACCGTGGTAACGGCGATGCGGGCGGCGCGTTCCGGCGGGAAGCGATAGACGCCGGTGGAGATGGCCGGAAAGGCGATCGTTCCCAGTCCTTCGGCGATCGCGATATTCAGCGCGTTGCGATAGCAGTCGGCCAGCAAGCCATCCTCGCCCTGCCCGCCGCCATGCCACACCGGACCGACCGTATGGATAACGTGGCGCGCCTTGAGCCGGAAGCCCGGCGTCATCTTGGCCTGACCGGTCTTGCAGCCGTTCAGTTTCCTGCAGGCTGCGAGCAGTTCGGGACCAGCGGCGCGATGGATGGCACCATCGACGCCACCCCCGCCAAGCAACGATGAATTGGCGGCATTGACGATCGCGTCGACATCCAGCTCGGTAATATCGCCGGTGTAAACGCCCATTGCCATAGGTTAGTTCCGGATAAGAGCGTTGATCAGGGTGAAGAGCCGCCGTGAGGTCTCGTGGTCGATTTCGACCTTGCCGGACAGACGCTCGGTCAGCAGCTCCGCGCCTTCGTTGTGGACACCGCGCCGGCCCATGTCGATCGACTCGATCTGGCCGGGCGTGGCGTTCTTGAGCGCGTCGTAATAGCTTTCGCAGATCATCTTGTAGTCGCGTAAGGTTGTTTTCAGCGGCGCCAGCGACAGCATGATCTTGCGCGCATAGTTCGGGCCGGTGATGTCGAAGATCAGCCGGTTGTCCTCATAGGCCAGACGCAGATCGAACGGGCCTTCCGAACCGGCTTCGGCCGCGCCTTCGGGCGTGAAGCTGTTTTTCTCGATCAGGTCAAACATGGCGATCTTGCGCTCGTGCTCGATCTGATCCGAAGGAGCACTCAGGGAAGCGTCGTCGATCTCGATTTTCGCGATGCGCATGTTTCTAATCCACGGGGTGGTTCGGGCGGGACTTGGCGCGGCGGGGCGCGGCCAGATCCAGCAGCAGGACGTCGATGCATTCGACCTCGAGTCGGACGTCGCGTCCACCGCCGGCGAAATGCAGGGTCAAGACACCATCCGGTTCCTCCCCTGCTTCGGCCGTAATGGCCAGCAGGCTCAACGGCTGGTCGCGGCGCGCCGGGTCGATGCCACGCACCTGGACCTTTTTCACGCAGTTGATTCGCAGGACCGAAGGCGCGCGCAAAGGCGTGGCGCCGGGAACTTCGTGGCAGAAGCGGTTCATGCGCACGGTAAAATGGCGCTCCCCCGGAACATAGGACAGGTCCCCTGCCCGCAATGCCGCGTCCTGGGCCAGCGCGGCCAAAGGCGGGACGTCGCTGGCCTCGTGCGCGATCAGCCGCAGCGGCTTTGCCGGAGGTTTACCGAACCCGAACATTATTCCTCTTCGTCGATGCGTGCGTTGCCCTTCAGACGCTTGATCTTCGCGCCGCAGGCCGACAGCTTGCCTTCGAGATTCTCAAAGCCGCGATCGAGGTGATAGACGCGGTTGACGATGGTCTCGCCCTTCGCCGCCAGGCCCGCAATGACCAGGCAAGCCGAGGCGCGCAGGTCGGTCGCCATCACCTGGGCGCCGCGCAAGGCCTCGACGCCGCGCACGCGCGCTTCGCCGCCGCTGACCGAAATGTCAGCGCCCAGGCGGCCCAGTTCCGGTACGTGCATGAAGCGGTTCTCAAAAATGGTCTCGCGGATAACGCTCTCACCTTCGGCCAGGGTCATGAGGGACATGAACTGTGCCTGCAAGTCGGTGGCGAAGCCCGGATAAACGTCGGTGACGATATCTACCGGCCTGAGCTTGGTGCCATTGCGCTTGATGGTCACCGACTTTTCACCGTGCGTGACTTCGCAGCCGGCTTCGACCAGTTTGTCGAGCAAGATGGCGATGAGTTCGGGACGCACATTGGTCAGGCGGACCTCACCGCCGGCCATGGCTGCGGCCACCGCGTAGGTGCCGGCTTCGATGCGGTCGCAGATGACGGCCCAATCGGTGCCGTGCAGGCTGGCGACGCCTTCGACCGTGATCGTCTTGGTGCCGGCGCCCGATACCTTGGCGCCCATGCTGTTCAGGCATTCGGCAAGGTCGACGATTTCGGGCTCGCAGGCCGCGTTATTGAGCACGGTCGTGCCGTGGGCCAGGACCGCCGCCATCAGGGCGTGTTCGGTGGCGCCGACGCTGACGAAGGGAAAGTCGATCTCGGCGCCTTTCAGGCCGCGCGGCGCCTGGGCAAAGACGTAACCCTCGTGCATGTCGATGTGCGCGCCCAGGGCTTCGAGCGCCTTCAGGTGCAGATCGACCGGGCGCGCGCCGATGGTGCAGCCGCCGGGCAGCGACACCTTGGCGTGGCCGGTCCGCGCCAAAAGCGGCCCCAGCACGTTGAACGAGGCGCGCATCTGGCGGACCAGATCATAAGGCGCGAAGGACGAGGTGATTTCGGGCGTATGCAGGTGCATGACCTGGCCGGCCTCATCGGTTTCGCTGATGCCGCAGCCAAAACGCTGCAGCAGCCGGCTGAGCAGACGAGTGTCGGCGAGCCGCGGCATATTGGTCAATCGCACCGGTTCGGAGGTCAGGAGCGATGCCGCCATCAACTTGATGGCCGAGTTCTTCGCGCCCGAGACAGGAATATCCCCGAACAGAGGGCTGCCGCCCTCGATGGCAATGCGATCCATTTATGCGTCCGTCATCAGAATCCGCCACATGCGGAGAAGCGGTTCTACATGACCTGATTGCGCGTGCAACAGCCTTTATGCGCCCTCTTCAGGGTTTTCTTTCGCTTTTTCGTGAAGAGATTCGGAAGCTGGCGCTTCCGTCTGCGCAGCCTTCCTGCGGCGCAGGTTCTCGCGCAGCGCCTTTTCCAAAGCGGCGGCGCGGGCGTTGCGTCCGCCCTTGGCGGTAGCGCCTTGTGAACGGGTCTCTTTTGGCTGTTCCGGATCGCTCATGTAGCGAGGGATAAAAAAAGCGGCGGATAAATGCAAGCGGCGCGATTTTTCTCTTTGTCTTCCGAAAAAGTTTGGCTATACGCGCACCCCTCGGGCAAGCACATCCTGCTCCCGCGCCGTATTAGCTCAGTGGTAGAGCGCATCCTTGGTAAGGCTGAGGTCGGCAGTTCAATCCTGCCATACGGCACCACCGGGCCCCCGTCGGAAACGATGCGGGGCCCGACCTTTATCGGCCCCACACATTAATTAGCCCAGATAGACCAGGCGCTTCTTGCCCTTGGTGGCGCGCATGTCGTCCATGTGGCCCTGATGCTCGCCCGACTGACGGGCGGCGGATTCGCTGCCCGCGACATAATGCGTCTTATCCATGTCCTTCTGGATCATGTGCGCGGCATAGAGATGCCCCTGGAACAGGAAGTCGACCGCGCCGGGCAGCAGCGCCAGGAAAGGACCGGCGAGCGGAATAAGCTGGGTCAGTTCCTCGACCGTGGTGATGCCGCTGTCGATCAGCAGGATGACGAGGCAGACGATCAGCGTCGTCGGGGACACCTTGGCGCGCATACCCTGGATCAGCAGGAACCCGCCGGCAAGGACCGAATAGGCCGTGCTCACGATCGGAAACGGCAGAAGCGCCAACAGACCGTCAAGACCGATGATGTTGAATGGCCCGATCCCGATGACCCGGTCCGACAGTTTCTTGACCGCATCAATCGAGTCGCGAATTTTGTGCAGATCTCCGTGCGTCCTGGCAAACATCGGCCTTGTCCCCCCGCGTCAGAGAATTTATCCTCAAAGGTAAAGCGAGTAAGGCTGCGAAGTGCGGTCTTGTCAACATGGTTAAGGCTGGGGGCAGTGCGCATTAGCAAGTTCATATCCGCGGTGTGCATTGCCATCGCGCTGCCGGTCGTGGCCGCGGGCATCATCTGCCTTCTCAATCCGCTCGACGGGCTATTATATCTTATCGATATTTTCACGCAGCCGATCCTGACGGCCTCTGTACTGCTGACGATCGCCATCCTGCTCCTGCGCCGCTTCAGGATCGCGGCGTTAAGTGGCCTCGGCGTTGCGCTGATGCTGGTGTCGATTATGCCGCAAACCTTGCCCGACCAGGCGCCGGTCGATGAGGACGCCGCCCCCGTCACCTTGATGTGGAGCAATATGTTCGTCCAGAACCCGGTGCCGCAGAAGATCCTGCCGTGGATCGCCAAAAAGCATCCCGATATCGTCGTCCTGGTCGAGGTCACCTATAAGCAGCGCAAGGCGATGGCGGATATCCTGAAGGAGTCCTATCCGTACGTCGTCCGGTCGAACGACATGATCATTGCCTCACGGTACCCGGTGACGATGCCAACGGCACGCGTCCGTGGTTTTGTCGCCTACAGCATGACGGTGCGCACACCCAAGGGGCCGATCACGCTTGTGGCGGCGCATCTGGCGCGGCCATGGCCTTACACCGCCGAGGGCAAGCAGCCCTATCAGTTCGAGCATCTCTATGAGGGGCTGAAATATCTGCCGCGCGAGAAGATGGTGCTGGTCGGCGACTTCAACTCTTCGCCCTACGCCGCGCACCTGCGCGACTTCGCCAAGCGCCGCGACATGTCCATGGCCTATGGCCTGCCCGGGACCTGGTATTCAGTTCTGCCCGCCATCGGGCGGGTGACGATCGACAATGTGCTGGTCAGCCGCGACCTGCACCTGTCCAACCGCCAGGTCGGCCCCAGCACCGGCTCGGACCATAGCCCGGTCTATGTCGAGATCAGGCCGACGAAGACATCGAAGCCCTAACCCTTGCGCGGACGGCGCGGCGCGGGCTTGGGCATCGGCAGCTTCGGTTCCGCGGTGGCTTCGACCACAGCCGGGATGACCGGCTTTTCCGTAACAGGATCGATGAGCGGCCGTGTCTCGCCTGCAGGCACGGCCGGCTGACCCAGCAGGTCGAGCGTGGCCGCTGCCGCCTTTTTCGCCAGTTCAGCCGAAGCTTTCGCCGTTGCCGATGTCTTGGCACCGGCCTCATCCGCCATCGTTTCGACGGCGTCCTTGGCTTCCTCGACAAGCGCCGGCGCGGTTTCGGCCGTGTCAACCGCCGTCTCTGCAGCTTCGGCGGTCACGGCTTCGATCTTGTCCACCGCGTCACCTGCTGCCGCGACGGCATCTTCGACGATATCCGCCGTCTTCTCGACGACCTCACCGGTGGGTTCATGAGCCTCAACGGGCTTCGGCAAGGCCTCGAAACCCGGCCATTTCAACGCCAGCGACACATCCCGGTCATAGATCGTATCCCCCATGGTCCTCGCCATGGCCTGGCCGAGCGACCACAGGCCGACACCAAAGCTGGCCGCCGTCCAGAACGGCGCCCATAGCGGCGATGAAGCGCCAACCCACAGGTGGAGATTTCGTTCCGCGAGTTCGCGGATATCGTCCGGCGTCGCCAGGGAAATGCGTACAGTATCGGTGTAAGTCGACATGGTCAGCCTCGCAGCGCTATATTGCGCCGCAGCATAACATGCCTCGCCGCCAAGTCCAATCACGACCGGGATATCTCACGAGGAGTTTAAAGCGATCCTCCAAAAGCGCGCGGCGACCTTTGGACATCGCGCATAAGATTAGAGCGATATGGCGAAAAGTGTAAGCGGTTTTCGCCTTAAATATCGCGACAAAACAAAAACTTAGATCGGTATGATGTTTCCACTTAAAATCATACCGATCTAAAGACGCCAGGTGCGCGCCAGCCCGCTCTCTTCGCCAAAGACGGCGACAACGTCTCGACCAATCGCCGTGACCACCGCTTCAAAGCCCTCTGGCGCATTGACGGCCACGAGGCAGCAGCCGTTCATCTTCATCGGGTTCCACAGCGAACGCAGGCGCAACTCCGTCACCAGGACGTCGCCGTCCGGCAGTTCGCGCTCGAAATGGCGCAGAAAGCCGTCGAACGTCTCGAGATCCTTGAGCGGCAGCCACACCAGGGCGCCGGCGTCTGGCTGCGCGGCCAACACATCGCGCAAGGTCGTAACGATGGCGGCATAGTCGCCCGGCAATTCGAAGGGCGGGTCGATCAGGTAGAGCTGTTTGCGGCTATCGCCATCCGCCGACAGCGCGACCGCCTTGGCGTAGCCGTCGCTTTGCACCGCCTCACCGCGCGGTGAGATACGGTGCTGAAGCAGCATGAAATCGTCGCTGCGCAATTCGCAGCCGATATAGGCGTCCTCTTGCGTACCGTGATCGAGCGCCAGGACCGGCGAACCCGGATAGACGCCGACATGGTCCCTGAAGCCCGCCCCTTGGTTCTTGGCGCGGACATATTGTGCCAGGGGCTTCAGGCTATCGGGAACGTCCTTGCCCAGCAGGTACTTGATCCCGGCCTCTGCTTCCTTCGAACGGGCAAAGTCCGGATTGGACAGGTCGTAGAACCCCGCACCGGCATGGGTGTCGACGACGCGCACGGCCGCGCCTTCGGCCCGCAGCATCCGCAGCCAAGCCAGCAGCGCCGCGTGCTTGGCCAGGTCCGCGAAATTGCCGGCATGATATCCGTGGCGGTAGTTCATGCCTTATGCCTGAAGGGGATGCTCGCGGGCGATCTGGAGGACGTCGGCCAGCAGGGCTTCGGAGGTCGGCCATGCACCGGCGCCCTTGCCCGTGACGTACCAGGTCTCGCCGTTATCAAGCTCGATAATGGCGCGGTTCTGTTCGCCGCGCGCCCCGACTAGGTAGTGATCGGCGTCGAGCACTTCCAGTTTCATGGAAGCTTGCAGCCCCTCATCGGTGCGGAAGCAGCGCGCCACGTAACGCAGGCCCTTGCCTTCGGGGATGACCAGCGACTCTTCGGTGATCTGGCCGACCTCGATATGCTTGGGCGTTTCACCCGGATAGGCGATCTCACGCAGCAGTTTCAGCTTCGCGCCGACGTCGGTGCCGTCGAGATCCGCCGTCGAATCCGGTTCGGCAAAGCCGAGACGACGTGCCTCATCCATGGCGGCGTCGAAGGTTTTGCCCGACTCGACCTGGTCGATGACGAAGTTGGACGTCCCGTTGAGTACGCCGCAGAAGGCCTTGATCCTGTGCGCCTTGACCGCGCGGGTCAGGGCTTCGATGACCGGGGCGCCGCCACCGACGCTGGCCGAATAGGTCAGCCTGGCGCCCGACGCCTTGGCCGCCGCGCGCAGCTTGTCGCCGGCGGCAGCGACCGCCTGCTTGTTGGCGCTGGTGACGCTGACGCCCGCTTTCAGGAAACCTTCCAGCAGTTCAGCCGAAGGCGAGACGCCGGTGCCGATATCGACGAAGACATCGACGTCCGGACGCGCAAAGCTGCGCGCGTCCGAGGTGAACTTCGACGCCAGCGGATGGTCACGGCGCTTGCCGGCATCACGCACCAGGATGCGATCGACCTCAATCAGGTCGCCCCACTCCAGACATCTTTCCAGAAACTTGGAACCGACGCCGCCGGCCCCCATGACGGCGATGCGGATCTTGCGCTTCAGGCCTGGCGTCTTGCGATAGGCCGTCTGGCCGCCGAGCGTGGTTTCGTAGCCCTTGGCGAGGCCGGCCAGTTGCACGGTTACGCCATTATCGGCGGCATAGCGCATGGCTTTCGACTGCACCACCGGGAAGGCGATCTTGATGGCTTCCGCCCAGTCGAGGCTCTCATAGGGCTTGGCGGAATCACCGACGGTCGCCGGGTCGGCGTCATAAACGGCATCGACGTCCTTGATCAGGCGCACCGGCACCCCCAGCGCCTTGGCGATATAGACGGCGGTCAGGTCGGAACCACCGCGACCGAGCAGGACCGGCTCACCTTCCGCGTTTTCGGCGACATATCCGGGCACGACAACCAGATCAACGCGTTCCAGATCGCTTCGCAATACTTCTGGATTTACCGAAACGGGATTGGCATTGAGGTGCTCGCCATCGGCGATCAGGCCGATCTCGTAGGCCGAACGAAACTGCGTCACAATGCCCGACCGTTCGCACGCCATGGCGAACAGGGTGGCGGCGCGCATCTCGCCGGTCGCCACCAGGTGCGGCGTCGCCGAGCTGGTCGAGGCCTGCGTATAGGCGCCAGCCAGGCGCAGCAACTGGTCCGTCTCGCCCTTGAAGGCCGAAACAATGGCGACGACTTTGTGGGCGTCACGGACATAGCGGTAGATTTCCGATACGGCGCGCTGCAGGGCGCTTTCCGACACCAGGACCGAACCACCGAATTTGACGACGAGAATGGACATGCATTTCCCCGAGATTTGTCGGTGGTCGCTATAAGACTTTCGCCGAAAGGCCAAGAAGAATCTTGCCCCTCCTCGCAACTATCGCCATACCGGCGACATGCCTTCTTTCAGTGCTTCCAGTCTCAGTGCCTCAAGTCGGGCCTACGCCCTGTTGATCGTCACCACGCTGATCTGGGCGGGCAACAGCGTCGCCGGCAAGATCGGCGCCGGCCATGTCCATCCGTTCCTGCTGACCGCCCTGCGCTGGTCGTTGGCCGTGCTGATCATCATACCGCTGGCCTGGCCGAAACTGAAGCGCGACTGGCCGGTGATCAGGCGTCACTGGCCGCTCTTGATCGTCTACGGCATCTTCGGTTTCGGCCTGTTCAACCTGCTGCTCTATACGGCGCTGAACTACGCCAATGTCGTCAATGTCATGATCGAACAGGCGGCGATTCCGCTGCTGATCTTCGCCGGCAATTTCGCCCTCTTCCGCGTCAAGGCGACCGCCGCGCAACTGGCCGGTTTCGGGCTGACGCTGGCCGGCGTGGTGGTGACGGCCAGCCACGGCGATCCGTCACGGCTCCTGCGCCTTGAGGTCAATATCGGCGACGCCCTGATGCTGCTGTCGGCGGTCATCTATGCCGGCTATACGGTCGGCCTGAAGTGGAAGCCGCCGGTCCACTGGCAAACCCTGATCGCCATTCCGTGCATCGGCGCCGTCATCGCCTGCATTCCGTTCCTGATCTGGACCTACAGCCATGGGGCCTTTGCCTGGCCGGATGCGACCGGCTGGGGCGTGATCGTCTATGCCGGCATCTTCGCGTCATTGGTGGCATCCGGGACCTATGTCGCCGGGGTCGAGCTGATCGGCGCTAATCGCGCCGGCCTGTTCATCAACCTGTTGCCAGTGTTCGGCGTCATCCTGTCGGTTATTATCCTGCGCGCCCCGCTCGAAGCCTTCCACCTGGTGGCGATGGCGTTGGTCATCGGCGGGATTGTCCTGTCGGAGTGGAGCCGGGCTAGGTCTTCATCCCCTTTACCGCGCTGAAGAACAGACTATCGGGCAGAAGCGCCAGTAACTTGGCGCCTATCGAGAACGCCGCTGGGAAATGGATTTCGAAGCGCTTGCTGTTCAAGCCATTGGCGATGATCTTCGCGGCTGTCTCGGCCGAGATTTTCATCGGCATGTCGAAGGTATTCTTGTCGGTCAAGCGCGAGGTGACAAAGCCCGGATTGATCAGCTTGATGTCGAACCTGTGGCCCCATTCGGCACGCAGCGAATTGGCCAGCGAGATGACACCAGCCTTGGTGGCGGCATAGGGCTGGGCATTGGGCAAGCCGCGATAACCGGCAACGCTGCCGCACAGCACGATCTGTCCGCCGGCCTGCGCCTTCATCAGGCTCAAAGCCGTCTCGACCGTATTGAAGGCGCCCGACAGGTTGATGTCTATGATCGACCGCGTTTCCTTGAGGTCGAGTTCGCCAAGGTGCATCGGCGTATAGGCGCCGGCCATGAAGATAATGCGATCGGTCTGCGTCCAGGCGTGAAAGAGCTGCTGGGCGGCTGACATCAGGGTCGCGATATCGGTGACATCGGCCTGTATGGCCAAATGGCCATGACCCGACAGGCGTGCCCTGACGGCTTCAAGCGCCTTGGCGTTGCGCGCCGTGACGCAGACCGTCTCGCCGCGTTTGGCCAGTTCAACCGCCAGTGCCTCGCCGATGCCGCTCGACGCCCCGATGATCCACGTGTTTGTCATGCGCCCATCCCAAGCAACTGCTTGCGCAAGACGGGCTGAGATGTCTTGGCCCCCAGCCAGATATCGAAGAAGGCCCGGCCAAAGGCAGGATCTTCGACACGCCCGATCACCTTGCCATCGCGATGAAAGCTGGTTGAGCCATCGGCGTGGCGGACGCCGGTCAGGCTCGCGCCCTTGGTCACATCCGGGAAGATACCCGCCATGTCTTTGCCCCACGCCGCCAGTTGCGTCTCGCTGTGTATGCCCTGACGGCGCATCTGCTCGACCGAATTACGGGCGATGTCGCGGCCTTTCAGTGTGCGCAGGTAGGAAAGCTTGAGCGCGAACGGCTTGGACGCCGAATAGACGCCGCCCGGCGCATACAGGGTGGCGTCGAACACCGGCAGGGTCAGGTAGGTCATCCGCCCTGCCCCGACCTTTTGCGCACCCGGAAGCTGCGGCACCTCGGCCAGGGCAGGCGTTGCGCAAAGACAGGCGAAACTCAACAACAGCAGGCGGCGATGCATCGGCTTTATTCCCGGTGAACAGCTTTTACGCCGGGGCATTTTGGTTGGATCGGCAACGGCCTTGCTTTCTTCGACTCGCCAAACCATGTAAGAAGGCGAATGATGAAAAAGATAAAGCAAGAGAAGGTCCGGCTGCCGCAGGGGCTGCCCGACGATCAAACCCTTCTGAAGACCCTGCAGGACAATCGCGAACTCGATCTCTCCGACATTGCCCGCATGTACGGCCTCAAGGGTGAGGACCGCCGCGCGCTGCGCCATCGCCTGAAAGCCCTTTCCGAAGCCGGCAAGCTCGACAAGCGCGGCCGCAAGACCTTTGGCGCCATGGGCCAGCTGCCCGAAACCGGCGTGGTCGAAGTCGTCGAGCGCGACATCGACGGCGAGCTGTGGGTCAAGTGGGGTAAACCCGAAGAGAGCAAGACACCCCTCGCCCGCCTGGCGCCGCTCAAGAAGAGCGCCCAGCAGACGCCACCGAAACTCTACGACCGCCTCTATGTCCGCTTCGAGAAGGTCTCGGACGGCTGGGTCGCGCACCTGGTCAAGGTTCTCGACCAGGACGCGCCACGGCTCGTCGGCGTCGTCCGCAAGGGCCGCCGCGAAATCCGCCTGGAAAGCGTCAACCGCAAGGAAAAGGACAGCTACGTCCTGACCGGCGCCAAGATCGAGGAGCTTGAGGACGGCGATGTCGTCCTGGCCGCACCCGCCGGCGGCAATCACCGCTATGGGCCCAAGCCCGTCCGCGTCGTCGAGGTCATCGGCAAGGAGGATAGTCCGCGCATTGCCTCGATCATGGCCATCCACAGCCACGGTCTGCCGGTCGGTTTCCAGTCTTCAACCGAAGACGAAGCCAAATCCGCCAAGGCGCCTGATCTCGGCAAGCGTACCGACCTGCGCGACCTGCCGTTCATCACCATTGACCCGGTCGACGCCAAGGACCACGACGACGCCGTTTACGCCCACGACGACGACGATGCGGCCAATCCCGGCGGCTTTGTCGTCTGGGTCGCCATCGCCGATGTCGCCCATTACGTCACGCCAGGTTCGTCGCTCGATCGCGACGCGCGCGACAAGGGCAATTCGACCTACTTCCCCGACCGCGTCGAGCCTATGCTGCCGCACGTCCTGTCATCGGGCCTGTGCTCGCTGCAGGAAGGCGAAAACCGTGCGACTCTTGCCGTGCGCATGGTCTTCGACGCTTCGGGCAAGAAGACCGGCCACAAGTTCGTCCGCGGCCTTATGCGTTCGGCCGCCAAGCTCTCTTACGAGCAGGCGCAGGCCGCCATCGATGGGAATCCGGACGACAAGACGGGTCCGATCCTTGAGACCTTGCTGAAGCCTTTGTGGGCGGCGCACGCGTGCCTGACCAGGGGCCGCAAGGCGCGCCAGCCCCTGGCCATCAACTCACCCGAAC
The DNA here is from genome assembly GCF_017875235.1 of Asticcacaulis solisilvae. GTDB lineage: Bacteria > Pseudomonadota > Alphaproteobacteria > Caulobacterales > Caulobacteraceae > Asticcacaulis > Asticcacaulis solisilvae_A. The sequence goes on from NZ_JAGGMI010000010.1 coordinate 116,204, forward strand.
GCCGCGTCCACCTCGATGCGGACGGCAATGTTGTCAAGATCGAGCCACGCATCAGCCTGGATGCCATGCAACTCATCGAAGAGATGATGATCCAGGCCAATGTCAGCGCCGCCGAAGAGCTGGAAAAGCATCGGACGCCGCTGATCTATCGTGTCCACGAAGCGCCCTCGATGGAGAAGATCGGCAATCTCGCCGACTTCCTGGGTACACTGGGCCTGCCGTGGAACAAGGGCGAACCGCCGCGCACGGATCGGTTCAACCGCCTGCTGGAACAGGCCAAGGACACGGAAAACGCCGAGATCATCAATGAAGTCGTCCTGCGTACCCAGATGCAGGCCCACTATAGCGCCGAGAATTACGGCCACTTCGGCCTGAACCTCGACAAGTATGCCCACTTCACCTCTCCGATCCGCCGCTATGCCGACCTAGTCGTGCATCGGGCACTGATCCGCGCGCTGAAGCTGGGTGAGGACGGCCTGACCGACTACGAGATCAAGACGATGGCCGACACGGCCGACCACATCACCCAGACCGAACGCCGGTCGATGCAGGCCGAACGCGAAGCCATCGAGCGCTATATCGCCGCCTACCTGCATGACAAGGTCGGCGCGTCCTTTCACGGCCGCATCACCGGCGTTACACGCTTTGGCCTGTTTGTGAAGCTCAACGACACCGGCGCCGACGGCCTGGTGCCGGTCTCAAGCCTCGGCAACGACTATTACATCCACGACGACGTCCAGCACGCCCTGATCGGCGAACGTTCGGGCACGCGCTGGCGACTGGGTGCCGAGGTCGAGGTCGAACTGTCCGAAGCCGTGCCGATCACCGGTGGCCTGTTGTTCAAGATGCTGTCGGAGCCTGAAAACGCCGATCCGAACGCGCCCCGCCCGCGCCTCGGGATCCGCAAGCGTAGCGATGGCGGCGGCTTCCAGCCGCGCGGCAAGGGGCCGAAGAAGCCGGGCTTCCGCGACGAAGCGCGCGGACCGAAAAGAGGCGGCCCGCGCGACGGCGTCAAGAATATGAAGAAAAAGAAGAAGCGTTAGGGTTTAACTGCCCCAGCGGCGGGCCACTCGCTGTCGCCGACGCGCTTGAGGTTCATTTCGACGACGGTGCGCGCCGGCTGGCCTTGCGTGACATATTGCTGGACTTCGTGCCAGGTGCCGTCCTTGATCGTGATGGTGCTGACGATATTGGCATTGGGACCGGCAGGGATTTCCCAGACCGCGCCCGTATCGGTCGGAGTCATTTTGAACGTGCCCGATCGGCCGGCATTGTAGGTACGGAACTCGTAGCCCTGCGTCTGGGTATTCCACGAAATGACGCCGAACGCGTTGAAGCCGATCTTGCCGTCCGCCAGATAGCCCGTGCCTTCGACGACCAGGACATCGCCACCGAGCAGCGGCCCGATCCGCTCGGTCTGCGTCACATTGAACGGCACGCCACCGGGGCCCGTCCCCTTGGCTTCGCCCTTCCAGACGCCCTTCATGGCGTCGAATTTCGCCATGGCGGCGGCGTTGACGCCGGCCTCCCCGGCAAAGGCAGGCATGGCTATGGCGGCGGCGATCAGCGCACCGGCGGCAAGTACGGTCTTCAGCATGTCAGTCTCCCTCAGCGATAGCGGTGAGGTTAACACGCCGCCAGACTCGCGGCTTGAAGATTTCGGACTTCGAACTTTGTCGCATTGCCCAACGGCGACCCGGTGGCCACTTCGCCGGGAAATGCTCCGCTCAGCAGAGTTCCAGCAGATTGAAATGCCGTATCTGGTCGAGGTAGGCGCGCAGTTGCAGCGGCGACATGCCGAACACGGCCTTCAGTTCCCGCGTGAAGTGCGGCTGGTCGGCATAACCGTGATCGGCCGAGATGGTCGCGACATTGCCCGATCGTTGATAGGCCAAGTCGATGCAGGCCCGGCGCACACGCCGCAGCCGGGCGAAGACCTTCGGTGACAGTCCCGTCTCACGCTGAAAGCGGCGGCGCAACTGCCGCTCGCCGATCGCACTGCTGGCCATGAGGTCGCTCATTGCCGCAAAGCCATCGCTGTCGACCAGCTTCTGCGCCAGGGCACAGACCTCTGCGTCGAGCAAGCCGTGATCAGGGCGCCCGGAAAGAGCCGCTTCAAACCCTTCGGCAAAACGGGAAAGGCTGTCCGCTCCGCCGCACGCCGACTGGATGGCCGCGCCGAGCTCCGGCGACAGCATCATCATGGGCATTTTCTGGCCAACCAGCCCGATCACGTCAGATCCCATTACGGCGCGCCAAGCGCCTGAGCGAATGCGCGCGCCGCGATAGGTCAGCCCGCGCTGCACCGGCACACGTACCGCAACCGGCGATGGCCCGGCGACACTGACAAAGGGGCCGCCCGGCATGGGTTCGATCACGGCGATATTGGCCGTGCCGTCCGGGACGATAACGTGTTCGTAGCTTTCCGGATCGCACGCTTCGGTTCCGAACGCCCAGAACCGTTCGATGAACGGGGCGAACTGTGGCGACGGCGCGCGCTCCTCGTATTTCATGGATAGGGTGTTCCGTCCTTATGCGTGAACCGCCAGGCACCATCGACCATTTCGGCGGCAATGTCATCGTCCGGGTAGGATGCCGTATCGCCGGGCGTGCGATCGCCGACTTCGAGATAGACGACGTCTTCACTGCCCTGGTTAGTCAGGACGTGACCGTCGGGCAAGCCGGCCTTGAAACCGGCGCACATGCCGGCCGTCAGGACCGTCTCGCCGACGTCCGTGACCAGCGTCGCCGTGCCGCTTAAGATGTAGATGAACTCGTCCTGGCGGGAATGATAGTGCCGGAGCGCCGACTGGCCGCCAGGAAGGATGCGCGTCAGATTGACGCCGAAGTTGGTCAGTCCAAACAGATCGCCAAGCGTGCGCTTCTCGCGCCCCTTCATCATCGAATAGAACGGCTCGGGATAGACCGAGGGCTTGACACGCGGCGCGACATCCGCTGCTAGGACGGCGATTGGCTTGGCTTCAGGCATGGCGTTTCCCTGTGTTTGACGGGCCAAAGCTATAAAGTCGCGGCACTGCCAAAAAAAGCGCGACATCCTGCCATTTGGCCATTGACTTTGGGCGGATGGTGAGTATTTTCCGCGCCTCGCAATTCTTCGCGCCGGATGTTACCGCGCGCGCCAAATCGTACTGTTAGGGACACCCGTCATGGCTAAGCCAGCTTCGATCAAGATCCGTCTGAACTCGACGGCTGACACCGGCTTCTTCTACGTCACCAAGAAGAACGCCCGCACCAAGACCGAAAAGATGGTCCTGAAGAAGTATGACCCGGTCGTGCGCAAGCACGTCGAATTCAAGGAAGGCAAGATTAAGTAATCTGCTTTTCAATCTAGATTGGCCTTGAACATTCCCCCCCCTCGTTCAAGGTCTGCGGAAGCCGCGCCTTTGAGTTCCCCCAACTCGGCGCGGCTTTTTCGCGTCTGGCCCTTTTTACCGCCCTACAAGTGGGGCGGTAAAAAAGATCTTACGCCGCGGCGCGGACGACGACCTTGTTGCGGCCGGACTGTTTGGCCTCATAAACGGCTTCATCGGCCCGTTTGACGAAGGCTTCCGGCGAATCGCCTACACCCTGGGATGTCGCGACACCTACCGATACCGTGACATTCAGCGCGCGGCCGTTGGCCAGGACGAACGGCGTATCCGCGACCTGGGCCCGCACGCGCTCAGCAATGTGGGCGGCGTCAACCGCATCGGTTTCCGGCATCAGCACAACGAATTCCTCACCGCCGAAACGACACGGCATGTCGATCGCGCGGACGTTCAGCCCCAGCCGGCGGGCAAATTCCTTCAGCACCTCGTCGCCGGCGTCGTGGCCGTGCGTGTCGTTGACCGTCTTGAAGAAGTCGATGTCGAGCACCAGCAGCGATGGCGCCGCCCCGCCCTTGAAATGGCGCGCCATCAGAAGGTTCAACTGATGATCGAGGAAGCGGCGGTTGTTCAGCCCGGTCAGCGGATCGGTCACCGCCAGTTCCAGGCTGCGGTCGAGCGAATTGCGCAGGAAGTCGCTGTAACGCTTGCGGCGGATCTGGGTGCGGGCGCGCGCCAGCATTTCCTGCATGTCGAGCGGCTTGGCGATGACATCATTGACGCCCAGTTCCAGCGCCTTCAGCAGACGGTCGCGGTCGTCGGGATTGATGATCCCCAGCACCGGGCGCTGACGCGTCGCCTCCTGAGAGCGCAACTGCGCCACCCAGCGCAACGGATCGAAGGTCTTGGCCGTCATGTTCAGCACAACCAGGTCGACGCGGCCGGCTGAAATCTGAAGCGCATGGGCCGGATCAGTCAGGTAGGCGCAGCGATGATCCTGGCCCAGTTGCAGCATCAGCCGCTCGGCCTGGCGTTCATTGTCATCGAGAATCAGCACATTGCCGGTCGCCGAGATATGGCGCTGCAACTGCTCCGAATCACTCAGGCCCGCGCGGCGCGACGAGGCTTCGCGCAGGCGGATGTCATCCACCATCTGCTTGAGGCGGACCAGGGCCTTCAGGCGCGCCATCAGCACCATGTCGTCGAACGGCTTGGTCAGGAAGTCGTCGGCGCCGGCTTCGAGACCCGACAAACGGTCGTCGCGGCCGTCGAGCGCCGTGACGAGAATGATCGGAATATGCCGCGTCTCGGGATTGTCCTTGAGCTGGCGGCAGACCTCGTAACCGTCGATGCCGGGCATCATGACGTCGAGCAGGATGATATCGGGTTGCGCGGAGATGGCGACCTCGATGGCGCCCAGTCCGTCGGCCGCTGTCAGGACTTCATAGTAATCCGCTTCCAGCTTGGCCTGGAGCAGGCGCACATTGGCGGCAATGTCGTCAACGATCAGAACGCGGGCGGTCATGACTTAACTCAGCCCAGATAGCGCCGGACCGTTTCCAGGAAATGCGTGACCGAGATCGGCTTGGAGATATAGGCCTCGCAGCCGCCGTCACGGATACGCTCCTCGTCGCCCTTCATGGCGAAGGCCGTCACGGCCACCACCGGAATGTGCGACAGCTCGTCGTCTTCCTTCAGCCACTTGGTGACTTCGAGGCCGGAGATTTCGGGCAGCTGGATATCCATGAGGATCAGGTCCGGACGATGCTGGCGGGCAAGCGTCAGGGCCGACAGACCTTCACCGGTCTGAAGCGTCTCATAACCCTGCGCGTCGAGCAGGTCATGGAAGAGCTTCATGTTCAGCTCATTGTCCTCGACAATGAGGACCTTCTTGTTGGTCATATCGACAACCTTTGTGCCCTCGAACATCTAAACCGCCACCTGTGCAAGTGTCGAATCGGGGCGCAGCCGGATTCCGTAAGTCTTCTGAGAACGTTTAGCAGGGAGTCTCTTAAAGGCAGGTGAAGGGGAAGCTAACGAGAGGTAAAAATGCGTAGTTAATTCCTTAGCAAAACGTTAGTATATAAGGCTTTTTCACGTCCGTTAGGGGTATGTTTACCGCTTCTCGACAAGGCGGCAGATTCGGCTATAAGCGTGCCAATCTCACAGCCCAGATAAGGTGCCTCCAATGTCCAAATCCGAAGAGCGTCTGAGCGCGCTCGGCCTCAGCCTGCCGACCCCGACCTCCCCGGTCGCCAACTACGTGCCCTTCGTGCGCACCGGCAATTACGTCCACATCTCCGGTCAGCTGTCGAACGACGGCTCGGGCCGCATCAAGGGCACGCTGGGCGTCGACGTCTCGATCGAGGAAGGCCAGGAAGCGGCGCGCCTGTGCGGCCTGAACCTGCTGGCGCAGATGAAGGCGGCCGCCGGCGGCGACCTCGACAATATTGTGCGCGTCGTCAAGCTCAACGCCTTCGTCCAGGCCGGCCCGGACTTTTACGATATCCCGCAGGTCATCAATGGCTGCTCGGACCTGATGGTCGCCGTCCTCGGCGATGCCGGCCGCCATGCCCGCTCGGCCGTCGGCATGTACAAGATTCCGCTCGGCTTCGCGGTCGAGATCGACGCGTTTGTGGAAGTGGCGGATCGCCGATAGCTCCGTCGCGTTACGGGGTGAGGGGGACCGTGTCCCCTTCCTCTTTAAAGATAAATCAGGGCAGCCCTTCCAAGGGGCTGCCCTGATTTATATCTAAGGCGAGGGGGCTCAGCCCCCTCGACCCCATAAGCCGACAGGGCTATTGTCGCCGCATGACCTCCCCCACCCTCTCCCTGCACGATCGGATCAGCGATATCGGTGAGGCCGCGTGGGATGCGCTTCTGCCCGATCAGAACCCGTTCACCACCTTCGCCTATCTCGAAGCGCTGGAAAGCACAGGTTGCGTCGGCGAAGAGTCGGGCTGGCAGCCGGCGCACCTGGCCTTGCGCGACGGCGACGCCGTCATCGGCGCCATGCCGCTCTACATCAAATACCATTCGATGGGCGAATACGTCTTCGATCACGCCTGGGCCCGCGCCTATGAACAGGCCGGCGGCGACTATTATCCGAAGCTGCAATCGTCCATTCCGTTTACGCCGGTCACCGGCCCGCGGCTGCTGGCAAAAGACGTAGCAACGCGCCAAGCTCTCCTTAATGCCGCCATGCGCGTCTGCGACCAAAACCGCCTGTCGTCGCTGCACATCACCTTTCCGCTCGAGGAGGAATGGCTGAGCGCAGGCGAACAGAACATGCTACTGCGCCAAGACCAGCAGTTCTGGTTCGACAATCCCGGCTATGGCTCCTTCGAGGATTTCCTGGCAGCCCTGTCGTCCAATCGCCGCAAGGTCATCCGTCGCGAACGCCGCGACGTGCAGGCGCAACTGTCTTTCCGTCTCATCACCGGCAAGGACATTACCGAAACACATCTCGACGAGATGTACGCCTTTATCCGGAACACCTACGACCGCAAATGGGGCCAGCCCTATCTGACCCGCGCCTTCTTCTCTAGCGTGACGGAACGGATGCGCGACCGCATCCTGCTGGTCTTCGCCTATGACGGTGACCAGGCCGTCGCCGGCGCCATCAACTTCATCGGCGGCGACATCCTATATGGCCGCCAGTGGGGCGCCACGGTCGACGTCCCCTTCCTGCATTTCGAAGTCTGCTATTATCAGGCCATGGACTATGCCATTGCGCACGGGTTGAGGCGCGTCGAGGCCGGCACGCAAGGCGAGCACAAGCTGATGCGCGGCTACCTGCCCCACCCGGTCTATTCGGCCCACTATATTCGCGACGCCCGCCTACGCCGGCCGGTCGCCGACTATCTGGAACGCGAACGCGTCGCCGTCGTCGAGCAGATGGAGCTGATGGAGGCCGAAGCCTCGCCATTCAAAAAAGGCGAATAAGGGCGTATGATCGCCGGATGGACCGCTACCGCACCTATTCGGCCTTTTTTGACTTTTACCTCAGCGAACACAGCCGGCCGCTGACGCGCGCCCTGCACTATGTCGGATCAAGCTGCGGCATCGCCGCCCTGATCGCCACAATCTCAACCGGCAATCCGTTATGGATAGCGGCAGGGCTATTGGCCGGCTACGGCTGCGCCTGGATCGGGCATTTCTTCGTCGAGCACAACAAACCCGCGACCTTCACGTATCCGCTGTGGTCGTTCATCGGCGACTACCACATGTTCTTTCTGTGGCTGACGGGACAGTTGGGTAAGCGCATGAAGCGCGTCAGAGGTTCCTGAACCAGACATCGAGGCTGCGCGCCTGCGCCCGCATCGACGCGGCGCGTTGTGCCGCCTCTTCGTCGCGACCCCAGGTCTCGGACTGGAAGTCCTCACCGACGCGCGACGCTTCAAACGCCGCCTCGCCGGCAATCCGGCCCTTCCACACCGCCAGCGCCAGAACGACTGAGCCAAACAACGGAATGGCCGACATCAACCCAGCGCGCTCATAGGCCGTGGCGCCTTCGACCAGAGCCTGGATGCGCGCGGCTGTTTCCGCCGGCTGCGGCTTATGGATCAGGGTGCGGTTCTGGCGGAACTCTAGTCCCAAGGCTTCGTTGGCCCAATCGATCAGCGGCAGCCAGGCGGCGTCCTCACGTTCGATCAAGGCCGCCGGATATTCCGACGGATAACAGACAAGGTCGGTTTCGGTATAGCGCAGCACTTCGCCGACCGTTTCGGCCACCAGCGTGTCCATGCGATCGACCGCGGCAAAGCCCAGACGTGTCAGCGGCATGTCTTCATAGCCGACATATTCGCCGACAGCCGCCCACTCACCGGCGACCTGTCCCGCCACGGCCAGGGTCGGGAAGCGCAGCACGTGGCCTTGCGGCGTCTTGACTGCGCGGCCGTCGAGGTGGATTTCAAACCCTTCCGCGACCTGGGCCGGCACGGCTTCACGCCAGAAGCGCTTGGGGCGGTGGCCCAACTGGTCGCTCTTCTTCGAAGGGGCTTCGGCCTTATAGGTCATATCGCAGCCTTTACGTTTTCGGGCACGAAGGCATCGAGCGCCGCATTCAATTGGTCGAAATCGTGGACGATGATGTGCGCACCAGCGGCCTTTAGCTCATCGACCGTATGAAAGCCCCAGGACACGCCGATCGTATAGACGCCGGCGCTCAGGCCCATGCGAATATCGTGCGCGGTATCGCCGATCATCACCGTCTGGTGCGGATCGACGCCGAGATGGTCGAGATTGCATTTGAGCATATGCGGGTGCGGCTTTGACGGCCCGTCATCGGCGCAGAAGCTGCAATCGAAAATGCCGTGCCAGTCATAGACGGCCGTATTGCGCTCGATGCCGCGCCGCGACTTGCCCGTCGCCATGCCCATCAGCCAGCCTTCGGCTTTCAAACGGCGCAGGCAGGCATCGGCGCCGTCGTAAAGCGGCTCATGGAAATCGGGCTGGGCATGGGCGCGGATAAAGGATTGCTTGTATTCGTAGGCGTAGCGTTCGGCGACATCGAGGGCGAGGTCCGGCCGCATGCTCTGGATCGCTTCCAACAACGAGAGGCCGACAATCTGTCGAACGTCCTCGTAGGTCGGCTCGTTCAAACCAAGGATCGCAGCCGCTTCCTGAAGGCCTTTCAAAATCGAAGCGCGGCTATCGACCAGAGTCCCGTCAACGTCCCATACCGCTAATTTTAGTTTGCGTTCAGTCGCCACGCAGGCTCTCCTCGCATTCGCTCGGGCGGGCAGTCGCCCTTGCCAAAAAGCCTTCAGCTTTTTGGAAGCTCATCGCTTACTCTTCTTCACGCGCACAAACGGATCGGGTTCGGCGTCGTGCCAATCAAAGCCAAAGCGATCAAAACCCGCCTTGCTGACCGGATCGAGCGGCGCTTCGACGATCAGCGTGCCTTGCGTCGGGTGCGGCAGCTCGATGCGGCGGTGATGCAGTTGCAGCCCCAGGCCCTCCGACAGTTCGCGGCTGGCTTCGTTGCCGTATTTCGGGTCGCCCAGGATCGAATGGCCGATCGCCTGCATATGGGCGCGCAACTGGTGCGTCCGGCCGGTGTGCGGGCGCAGGCCCATCCAGGCGACGCGCGGGCCGGCGCGGCCGATGGTGACATATTCGGTTTCGGCCACTTCGGCGCCCGGCTCTTTCGGATCAGCGACCTGAACAATTTCGCGGTCGTGGAAGCCCTTTTTCACCAGCGGCACGTCGATATAGCCGTCTTCCGGCTTGGGGTTACCGACGACCAGCGCCCAATAGGTCTTGTTGGCGCGGCGCTTGGCAAAGGCCCCCGCCAGACGTGCGGCGGCGGCCGGCGATTTGCCGAGCAGCAGCACGCCCGACGTATCGCGGTCGAGACGGTGGACCAGGCGCGGACGCTCCAGCCCCTCGCCCCACGCCGACAAAAGCCGGTCGATGTGGTTCTTGGTCTTGGTGCCGCCCTGGACCGCCAGGCCCGACGGCTTGTTGATGGCGATGACGTCTTCGTCTTCGTAGATCACCAGCGAGCGCGCATACTTGATTTCCTGCGGGCTCAGCGTCGCGCGTTCGCGCTTTTGCTGGTCCTCGGTCGGTGCGTCGGGCAAAGGCGGTACGCGCACGGTCTGGCCTGTCGTCAGCCGCGTATCGGCCTTGACCCGGCCGCCGTCGACGCGCACCTGGCCCGATCGAACAAGCTTGTTCAGTTGGACGTGATTGATGTGCGGCCAGCGGCGCTTGAAAAACTTGTCGAGGCGGACCCCGTCCTCGCCGTCGGTGACGTAGAGGGTTTTGACTTCTTTACTCATGCGGCAACCTTTCGCACGATGAACAGCCCCAGCGCAACCGCGGCAATCGATAATACCACCGACAGACCGGCATAAATCATGGCGCCTGCATAGTCTCGGCGCTCCAGCATCTGCACCGTCTCCAGCGAAAACGACGAAAAGGTCGTGAAACCGCCTAGGACGCCGGTGGCTAGCAACAGGCGCATGCGCTCGCCTTCACCGGGGTTGCGCAGGATAAAGCCCATGACCAGCCCCATCAGCAGCCCGCCCGCGACGTTCGCGGCAAATGTGCCGTAGGGCCAGAAACCGTTCAGCCAGCGTCCCAGGCCATAGCGCGCCACCGATCCGACGCCACCACCAATCAAGACAAGAAAAACATTCAACATAAGGCGGTATTACGCCTCTTGGCCCGAGGTGCATAGTCCACTAAGTACGCTTTTGCGGAAACCAAAGGACCAAAGCCGATGAGCCTCGATCTGACCTACGATACCGGCAACATCTTCGCCAAGATTCTGGCCGGCGATATTCCATCCGCCAAGGTTTATGAGGACGCCCAGACGCTCAGCTTCATGGACGCCTTTCCACAGACGCTGGGCCACACACTGGTCATCCCAAAGGTCAAGGCCTGCAACCTGTTCGACATCGCGCCGGATGATCTTTGCGACCTTGTCGCCAAAACGCAGAAAATCGCCCACGCCGTTCGCGATGCGCTCAGGCCCGACGGCGTGCGCATCATGCAGTTCAACGGCGAAGCGGCCGGCCAGACCATCTTCCACATCCACTTCCATATCCTGCCCGTCTGGAACGATGCCACCGAACGCGGCCATGCCTCAGGCAAGATGGCCGATATGGCGGACCTCAAGGCGCTGGCCGAACAGATCAGGGCGAAGCTGTAAGATGTTCTTCGTTCTTCGCCACGGCCAAACCGATTGGAATGTCGAAGCCCGCTTGCAGGGCTCGACCGACATTCCGCTGAACGACACAGGCCGTGCACAGGCACGCGCCGCAGCCGCGTTTTTCAAAGACAGAGGCCTGACCAGGATCGTGACCAGTCCGCTCATCCGCGCCCATGAAACCGCGCGGCTGGTCGGCGAACAGCTGGGGCTGGAACCGGTCATCGACGCCCGCCTGATCGAGCGCAATTTCGGCCTCTTCGAAGGCATGACGATCGACGAGGTCCACCAGCACCGCGAAGAGATGCGCGACCACATGAACCCGACGGCCGATGTCGACGGCAAGCACTATCCGTGGAACGCCGAAGCCCTGCCCGCCGTCATCGATCGCGTCTTCGACTGCGTCAACGCCTACCGCCACGCCGACACCTGCCTGTTCGTCTGCCACGGCATCCCGTTCCGCGCCATTTCTCGCAAGTTCATCGACGACATGTATTCCAGCCCCAACTGCGCGCCGGTCATGTTCGAAGAGACCGACGGCAAATGGCGCATGGTCGCGCTCGATCCGGACAATGCGCCGATCCAGCAGATCTATAACGCCCAGACGACCATGGGACGGATTTAACTGTCATCGCCCCTGTGTTAACCTCCGCGAAAATCAGGGGGAATGACATGCCGGCTAACAGCACTTTCACACCACAATACGCCCTGATCTTCAGGCTTGCGATTGGTCTTGTCTTTGGCCTCGGGCTCGCCTGGCTGACCGACAAGCCCGGCGCCGCGCGGATGGAAAACTGGCATCCCGAGACCTGGCGCATCGCAGCGACCTCGACGCTTGGGCTGGGCGCGTTTATCTTCTGGGCTGGCGCCGGCGCCATGCGACGCCTTAGCTTGGCCGTATGGGGCGTAGTCGCCCTGGCCCTGATCGCCTTCATCAGCTGGAGCCATGCCGCCGGAGACGCCTCCTACGCGGCCTTCTTCAGCCAGAGCAGTTTCCTGATCTACCCCTTCCTGTTCATCGCCCACGAACTGGTCAGCAGCGGCGATCAGGCGCGCAAGATCATCGCGCCCTATCCGACCTATTTCGACGAAGCGTGGAAGCGCGGCGTGCAACTGGCGCTGGCCATCCTGTTCACCGCCCTGTTCTGGGCCATACTGTGGCTGGGCGCGGCGCTTTTAGGTTTTATCGGCTTCAACTGGCTGAGGGACCTCTTGAGCGAATCCTACTTCGGCTGGCCGATGACGGGCCTGGCCTTCGCCGCCGCGGTCCATCTCGGCGACGTCCAGCCCAAGCTGATGGCCGGTTTCCGCGCCCTCGTCCTCGGTGTCCTGTCGTGGCTCTTGCCGGTGATCACCCTGATCGGCGTTGTTTTTGCCGCCTCCTTGTGCGTCAGCGGGCTTGAGCCGCTATGGAAGACCAAGGCGGCGACGGCGTCGCTACTGGCGGCCTGCGTGGCCTTGGTCCTGCTGATCAACGCCGCCTATCAGCAGGGCGACGAAGAACGCCCGGTCCACGTTATTATAAAATGGTCGGCGCGGCTGGCCTGCGGCCTGATGCTGGTCTTCTCGGCCCTGGCCGCCTTCAGCCTGGGCCTGCGCATCCAGCAATACGGCCTGACGCCCGAACGCGTCCTGGCCGGGGTCGGCGTCATCATCGCCCTCGCCTATGGCGCAAGTTACACCGTCGCCGCGCTCTGGCCGAAAGGCCGCTGGCTGAACCTGTTGGAGCCGATCAATATCGGCCTGGCCTTTATCAAGGCGGCGCTGCTTCTGGCCGTGCTGACGCCGGTCGCCAACCCCAACCGCCTGAGCGTCGAAAGCCAGGTCGCGCGCGTCCAGTCCGGCAAGGTCACGACCGATCGGTTCGACTGGCAGCTTCTGCGCTTCAATACCGGCGCCTATGGCCGCGATGCGCTCAAAAAGCTGACCACTTCGGGCAAAACCGGCGCCATCCGTGACGCGGCGCTGACCGCCAGCCGGCTTAAGGACGACGATCGCTACGCATCAGCGGCAGTCGATGTGACGCAGAAAAAGGCCGATCCGAAGCAGTTCACGGTCGTCTTCCCGCAGGGCGCCGCCATGCCTGAAGGCTTCTTTGCGCAAGCCTATGGCCCCTACGTCCTGCCCGATTGCGCAACGGAAAAGACGGCGACGCCCTCCTGTTCGGCGGCATTTATCGACATGTCGCGCGATGGCCAGCCCGAAATGCTGATCCTCGACGATTTTGAAGCCACGGTCTTCGTCCGTGACCAGAACGGCTGGCACAAGACGGGCACGCTGAACCTGTCGCCCGACCAGGCCCGTGACTTCAAGGCCGGCAAGCTTAAGCCGCAAACACCCGAGTTCGATGACCTGAAGGTCGGTGACGCTCCGCCCCTGCGCCTGTGGGTCGAGCGATCGAAATAGTCAGCGCACGGGTTAGTAGGCACTATCACCTTTTCCATATGAGACCTTGCGGCGTTCGTGATCTCCAGTGTGCGCGACGAGGCCCTGGAGCAACGCGATCTTGGGTGTCATGAAGCGCGGGGCTATTTGACGGCAGGCTGAAGCCGTCGGTTACCGCTTACACGCCGGCTGGCGGGACCACCGCCTGCGCCTGAGCGCCCAGCAGGTTACGGACCTCGGCAAACAACTCGACGGACTTCAGGCGCGCGGCGATGTCGTGGATCGGCATGGAGACGATCAGTTCGTCGGCTTCGGTCTGATTGAGGAAGTTGCCAAGGCGTTTGGCAATCGTCGCCTTCGAGCCAACCATGGCGTAGCGCAGCATATGGTCGATCATCGCCGTTTCTTCCGGCTTAAGGTCGGCGACGGCATCATAGGACGGACGCGGAAAGGGCACGCGGACATTGCGGCGCAGATTGGCGAAGGACTGCTGCATCGAGGTGTAGAGGAACTCGGCCTCGGCGTCGCTGTCGGCCGCCACGCCCATGACGCCGACCATGGTGTGGGGCCTGGCCAGAGAGTCGGATGGCCTGAAGTTGCTGCGGTAGATATGCAGGGCGTCGAACAGAAGTTCAGGCGCGAAGTGCGAGGCGAACGCATAAGGTAAGCCAAGCTGCGCCGCCAATTGTGCGCTGTAGAGCGATGAGCCAAGCAGCCAGATCGGCACATTGGCATTCATGCCCGGCACGGCCAGGATGCGCTGCCCTTCGTCCGGCGCGCCGAAATAGGCCTGAAGCTCGAGAATGTCCTGCGGGAAGCTGTCGACACCGTCGCCCATATTGCGGCGCAAGGCCCGCGCTGTCATCATGTCGGTGCCTGGGGCGCGGCCGAGGCCTAGATCGACCCGGCCGGGGAAGAGCGCCTCCAGCGTGCCGAACTGCTCGGCGATCACCAGCGGCGAATGGTTGGGCAGCATGATGCCGCCGGAACCAATCCGGATGGTTTTGGTTGCCTGGCCGACATGGGCAATCACAATGGAGGTCGCCGCCGAAGCAATGGCCGGCATGCCGTGATGTTCTGCCAGCCAGTAGCGCTCATAGCCGTGCGCTTCAGCCGCCTGCGCCATCCGCGCCGAATTGGCCAGGGCATCGGATACCGTGCCGCCTTCGGAAATCTGCGACAGGTCGAGGATGGAAAAGGGAATCATGGCGGCACTCCGGCACTCCAAAGCGATAGCTTTGGCAAGGGCGACCGTCCGCAGCCGCTCATGCGGCGAGCCTGCGCGGCCAATATGTCGCCTATGTAGGTGTTCCGGTTACGATTGGAAGGCAAGAAACAGGTGAATAAATCCTGCTGGCGGTTTGCCTTGTTAAAAAGCGCCCCCAAATACGAAGCGCAACAACCAATGGAGCCTCCCCATGGAATATCGCCAGCTTGGCCGGTCCGGCCTGAAAGTCCCCGTCCTCAGCTACGGCACCGGCACGTTCGGCGGCAAGGGCGACTTTTTTGAAAAGTGGGGCAATGCCGACGTCGCCGAAGCCACCCGGCTGGTTGATATCTGCCTCGATCACGGGATTAACTTCTTCGACACGGCCGATGTCTATTCGCGCGGCGCCTCAGAGGAAATCTTGGGCGCGGCGCTCAAAGGTCGCCGCGACAACGCCCTGATCTCGACCAAGGCCAGCTTCACCATGGGCGATGGCCCGAACGACAAGGGTTCGTCGCGCTACCACCTGATCCGTTCGGCCGAAGCCAGCCTGAAACGCCTCGGCACCGACCATATCGACCTCTACTTCATGCACGGCTTCGACGCCCTGACGCCGGTCGATGAGGTCCTGCACACGCTGGACACGCTGATCACCTCGGGCAAGGTCCGCTATATCGGCGTGTCGAACTTCTCGGGCTGGCACCTGATGAAGGCGTTGGCCACGTCTGAACGCTATGGCCTGGCGCGCTATGTCGCCTATCAGGGCTATTACTCGCTGATCGGCCGCGATTACGAATGGGAGCTGATGCCGCTGGCGCAGGACCAGGGTGTTGGCACCATGGTCTGGTCGCCGCTCGGCTGGGGACGCCTGACCGGCAAGATCAAGCGCGGCCAGGCGCCAAGCGAAGGCCGGATTGCTTCCGGCGGCGAAGGCGGCGGGCCTAAGGTTGATGACGAACACCTCTATAATGTTGTCGACGTGCTGGAAGAGATCGCCGGCGAGGTCGGCAAGACCATCCCGCAGGTCGCGCTCAACTGGCTGCTGCAACGTCCGACCGTATCCAATATCGTCGTCGGCGCCCGCAACGAAGCGCAGTTGATTCAGAACCTCGGCGCCGTCGGCTGGAACCTGACGACGGATCAGGTTGCGCGGCTCGACGCCGTCAGCCGCAAAGACCCGCCGTATCCTTACTGGCACCAGACGGGTTACAACGACCGCAACCCCAAGCCGACGCAGTGGTGATTTAAGAATGCAGGAGGCACGGCCTCCTGCACCTCGATACCTTGACAGCGAAGACTGAAACGTCGCAGCCCAGGCTGCACAAATGAAAACCCCCAAGGCCCTAAGCCTTGGGGGTTTTCATTTGTATATCTTAAGCCGCCGGCGCTTCAACCTGCACCGTTAGCATACCGGGGTGCAGGGGACGCGTCCCCTGCAATCTTAATCCACCGCTTCGGTCTTGGAACCGGCCTTGTCGACGCCGCCCTTGGTCGAGGGCGTGATGTCGAAGGCGATCTTGCCATCGACCAGCTTGACCAGGATATGGCCGCCCTTGACCAGCTTGCCGAAGAGGATTTCGTCGGCCAGCGGCTTCTTGATGTTTTCCTGGATGACGCGCGCCAGCGGACGGGCGCCATACAGTTCGTCGTAGCCGTTTTCCGCCAGCCACTTGCCGGCATCCTCGGTCAGCTCGATCGAGATGTGACGGTCGGCCAGCTGCATTTCCAGCTGCAGGATGAACTTCTCGACGACCTTCGAGATCACTTCCGGCTTCAGCTGCTTGAACGTCACGATGGCGTCCAGGCGGTTGCGGAATTCCGGCGTGAACAGGCGCTTGATGGCGGCTTCGTCTTCGCCCTGGACCTTTTCACGGCCAAAGCCGATCGAGTTCTTCTGGTTGTCCGAAGCGCCGGCATTGGTCGTCAGGATCAGCACGACATTGCGGAAGTCGACCTTCTTGCCCACCGCATCCGTCAGCTGGCCATGGTCCATGACCTGCAGCAGGATGTTGTAGATGTCCTGGTGCGCCTTTTCAATTTCGTCGAGCAGGACGATAGCGTGCGGTTGCTGGTCGACAGCATCGGTCAGCAGGCCGCCCTGGTCGTGGCCGACATAGCCCGGAGGCGCGCCGATGAGACGCGAAACCGTGTGGCGTTCCATGTATTCCGACATGTCGAAGCGTAGCAGGTCGATGCCGAGGGTCGATGCCAGTTGCTTGGCGACTTCCGTCTTGCCGACGCCGGTCGGGCCGGAGAACAGGTAGCAGCCGATCGGCTTTTGCGGATCGCGCAGGCCGGCCCGCGACA
Organism: Asticcacaulis solisilvae; assembly: GCF_017875235.1. GTDB lineage: Bacteria > Pseudomonadota > Alphaproteobacteria > Caulobacterales > Caulobacteraceae > Asticcacaulis > Asticcacaulis solisilvae_A. Next base: position 133,089 of record NZ_JAGGMI010000010.1, read on the forward strand.
GCTTGATGGCGGTCGACAGTTGCTCGATGGCCTCGTCCTGGCCGAAGACAACCTGTTGCAGGTCGGTCTTCAGGTCACGCAGCGACTGGGTGTCGTCACGCGACACTGACTTCGACGGCACGCGGGCGATCTTGGAGATGACATATTCGATCTCCTTGGGCCCGATGACCTTCTTCCGCTTCGATTCCGGCAGGACCATCTGCAGCGCACCCGCTTCGTCGATCACGTCGATCGCCTTGTCCGGCAGCTTGCGGTCGGTGATGTAGCGCGCCGCCAGCTCGACGGCCGTCTTGATGGCGGCGTCGGTGTACTTCAGGTGGTGGAAGGTCTCATAGTAAGGCTTGAGGCCCTTCAGGATCTTGATGGTGTCGTCGAGCGTCGGCTCGTTGACATCGATCTTCTGGAAGCGGCGAACGAGCGCGCGGTCCTTTTCGAAGTGCTGGCGGTACTCCTTGTAGGTCGTGGAGCCCATGCAGCGCAGCGTGCCCGCGGCCAGGGCCGGCTTCAGCAGGTTGGATGCGTCCATAGCCCCGCCCGACGTCGCGCCCGCACCGATGACCGTGTGGATTTCGTCGATGAACAGGACGGCATTGGGGTGCGCTTCCAGTTCCTTGACGACCTGCTTGACGCGCTCTTCGAAGTCGCCGCGGTAGCGGGTGCCGGCCAGCAGCGTGCCCATGTCCAGCGAGTAGATGGTCGCGCCGGCCAGGACTTCCGGAACATCGCCTTCGACGATCTTCTTGGCCAGGCCTTCGGCGATGGCCGTCTTGCCGACGCCCGGATCGCCGACCAGCAGCGGGTTGTTCTTGGTGCGGCGGCACAGGATCTGGATGGCGCGCTCGACTTCGGCGGCCCGCCCGATCAGCGGGTCGACCTTGCCGTGACGCGACTTCTCATTGAGGTCGACGCAGTAGGCGGCCAGCGCGTCGGTCGAGCCGGCCTTGCCGCTCTTTTCCTCCGCGCTTCCGCCGGCAGGCGAAGCGCCCTCTTCCGTCGCGCCGCGAACTGGACGCGGCTCGGAAGCGCCGGGCTTCTTGGCGATGCCGTGGGCGATATAGTTTACCGCGTCGTACCGCGTCATTTCCTGTTCCTGCAGGAAGAAGGCGGCGTGCGATTCGCGTTCGGAGAAGATGGCGACCAGGACGTTGGCGCCGGTGACCTCGTCGCGGCCCGAGGACTGGACGTGGATGACGGCGCGCTGGATGACGCGCTGGAAGCCGGCGGTCGGCTTGGCCTCTTCCGAAGAGGGCTCGACCAGCGATTTCAGGTCGGTTTCGATATAGGCGTCAAGCGCTGTGCGCAGCTTGGCCAAATCGACATTACAGGCGCTCATGACGGCGGCGGCATCGACATCGTCGATCAGCGCCAGCAGGAGGTGCTCAAGAGTGGCATACTCATGATGATGGGCATTGGCGTGACCAACCGCGCGATGCAGGGTCTCTTCTAATGCGCTGGAAAAAGATGGCATGACGACCTCCTAAACCTCAAGCCTACGGTACTCTATATGGCAAAAACTCTAACTTACGGTTTAGGTCGGTTTTACCTTGTTCAAACTGAACCCGACCTGAACCTTACCTTCACGATTGCCCTCATCATCCGCCCTATTTCCTGACTCAAGAATTAACAAATGCGCTCTGCGGCGTAATTATAGTTAACCCTTTATCCCTGTCAGTCCTTCTCCATGGTGCACTGCAGCGGATGCTGGTGCCGGCGCGCCATGTCAACGACCTGAGCGACCTTGGTCTCGGCGACCTCATAGGTATAGACGCCGCACACACCCACGCCCGTCTGATGGACGTGCAACATGACCCGCGTCGCATCCTCGCGCGACTTGTTGAAGAAGCGCTCCAGGACGTAGACCACGAACTCCATCGGCGTGTAGTCGTCGTTGAGAATAAGAACGCGATACAGGGACGGCTTCTGCGGCTTCGGCTTGGCCTCGACCACAGCCAACGGCGCTCCGGCGGGCCGGGTGGTGCCCGCTCCCTTGTCGGCCGCTTCAATGCCTTGCAAATACGTCTCTTCGTTCAGTTCTTCGGATAGCCAAGCGCGCAACAATCGAAACCTCATCTTACCTTTTCGGCCATCCAGAAGCCCGGCGTCCCGGACACTTCTATAGATAGGCCGCTGCATGCGAACTGCAAGATAGCCCAAACAGACGCGCTGCAAATAGGAAATCGCCAAACAGGGCGATCACAGTTTTTTATGGCACGTGACAGAGTGGTGACGGACCGCGTCATGCCTGCGGCAAGCGGCCGCGCGGCGCGCCGTCACATAGCCCGGATCAAGCCGCGTATTTATTCCTTACTTATATTCCGCAACACCCGTCGCACACGGGGAGCCAATGCCATGCCCGATCTCGATCTCACCGCCGAAATGCTGGCGCGCATCCAGTTCGCCTTTACCGTTTCGTTTCACTTCCTGTTTCCCGCCTTCACCATCGGCCTTGCCTCGTTCCTGGCCGTGCTTAATGGCCTGTGGCTGTGGAAGAAGGACGATGTTTACCTACGCCTCTTCAACTTCTGGAAGACCATCTTCGCCGTGACGTTTGGCATGGGCGTCGTCTCCGGCATCGTCATGAGCTACCAGTTCGGCACCAACTGGGGCGCGTTCTCGGACAAGGCCGGCGCCGTCATCGGCCCGCTCATGGGCTATGAAGTCCTGACGGCCTTTTTCCTTGAGGCCGGCTTCCTGGGGATCATGCTGTTCGGCCTGAAACGCGTCGGACCGAAACTGCACTTCTTCGCGACCTGTATGGTGGCGGCCGGGACCTTGATGTCGGCCTTCTGGATCCTGGCGGCCAACAGCTGGATGCAAACGCCGCAGGGTCACATCCTGACACCGGAAGGCCTGTTCCAACCCAGGAGCTGGGTGGAGATCATTTTCAATCCGTCCTTTCCATATCGCCTGACGCATACCGTCATCGCCGCCTACTTGACGACCGCGTTCGCGGTCGGCGGCGTCGGCGCCTGGCACCTGCTGCGCGACAGCGAAAACCGCCAGGCACGCATCATGTTTTCCATGGCCATGTGGATGGCGGCCCTGGTCACGCCGGTCCAGATCTTCGTCGGCGACCTGCACGGGCTAAACACGCTAGAGCACCAGCCGGCCAAGATCGCGGCGATGGAAGGCCATTATGAGACGCACAAGGGTGCGCCGCTGATCCTGTTCGGCATTCCCGACGACAAGGCGGAAAAGACGCACCACGCCATCGAAATTCCGAAGCTCGGCTCTCTCATCCTGGCCCACGATCCGGATGCCGAGATCAGGGGGCTCAAGGAATGGAAGCGCGAGGACCGCCCGCCGGCGCTCATCCCCTTCTTCGCCTTCCGCGTCATGGTGGGCCTGGGCGTCCTGATGCTGCTGGTCGGGCTGTGGTCGCTGTGGGCGCGCTTCCGCAAGACCCTGTTCAGCGACCGCTGGCTACTCAAGGCCGCGGTGCTGCTGGGGCCATCCGGCTTCGTTGCCGTCCTGGCCGGCTGGTTCACCACAGAGGTCGGCCGGCAGCCCTATACGGTCTATGGCCTGCTCAGGCGTTCGGACAGCCTGTCCAATATCGACGCGCCGGCGGCCGCGGCCTCGCTCATCGCCTTTGTTGTCGTCTACTTCCTCGTCTTCGGCGCCGGCACCTTCTACATTTTCCGCCTGATGGGCACGACGCCCCGCGACATGGATGAACCGGCCAACGAGCTGGAAAAAGGCCCGATTCGGTCCGCCGGCATCGCGCCTGGACCGGCGCAAGGCGACAAACCGCATCCGGAGAACCAAGATGGCCATTGATCTACCCACCATCTGGGCGGCGCTGATCGCCTTTGCCGTCCTGGCCTATGTCGTGCTCGACGGCTTCGACCTGGGTGTCGGCATCCTGTTCTTCGTCTTTCCCGACAAGCATGACCGCGACGTGATGACCAATTCGATTGCGCCCGTATGGGACGGCAACGAAACCTGGCTGGTGCTGGGCGGTGGCGGGCTTCTGGCCGTCTTTCCGCTCGCCTACGCCACCGTCATGCCGGCACTATACGCGCCCATCATCGCCATGCTGCTGGCGCTCGTGTTTCGCGGCGTGGCGTTCGAATTCCGCTTTCGCACCGAACGGTGGCGGCCATTATGGGACATGGGTTTCATGCTGGGCTCGACCTTAGCGGCCTTTACGCAAGGCATCGCGCTCGGCGCCCTGATCCAGGGCATCCGCATCGAAGACCGCGCCTACGCCGGCGGCTGGTGGGACTGGCTGACGCCGTTCAGCCTGACGACGGGCGTCGCGGTTGTCGTCGGCTATACGCTGCTGGGCGCGACCTGGCTGAACCTGAAGACGCTGGGTGACGTCCAGGCGCGGGCGCGGAAATGGGCACTGATCACCGCCGTCGGCACTTTAGCCCTGATCGGCGTGGTCAGCCTGTGGACGCCGTTTATCAATCGCCTCTATTTCGAGCGTTGGTTCGGCTGGCCGACCGCCTTCTTCTCGGCCTTCGTGCCGTTGCTGCTGACCGGCTGCGCCTTCGCCCTGTGGCATGGGCTGAAGACCGACAAGCACCTGCAGCCTTTCCTGGCGGCGCTGGGCCTGTTCGTCCTCAGCTATGTCGGCATCGGTATCAGCTTCTTCCCCTACATTGTGCCGGGCGCCCTAACCTTTCATCAGGCGGCGGGGCCAGACAAGTCGCTGGGCTTCCTGCTGGTCGGCGCCGCCGTGCTCATCCCCATTATCCTCGCCTACACGGCCTATGCCTACTGGGTGTTCCGCGGCAAGATCGACCCGAAAGAGGGCTATCACTGATGGCGAAGAAGCTTCTGTGGTTTGCCGGGCTGTGGCTGGCGGGCGTGGCCACCGTCGGCGCGGTCGCTATGGTGATCAAGCTGATGCTCAATCATTAGCTCCTTCCGCTAAGCCCCCCTTCCGTCAGAGCCAAGGAGGCACAAAATTTAGGCCAATAAAAAACCCCGGACCGTATAGTCCGGGGTTTTTCAATTCAGTGTCGAACCGTGATTAACGGCCCAATCTTCTTAGCGATAGGACTGGAACTTCTCGACGGCGGCGGTGACGCGCGCGTTGATCGGCTTGAAGGTGTCCTTGAACGAGGTCGACAGGGTCTCGGTCAACTGGTTCATTTCAGCGACATAGGCTTCCATCGACGACTTGGCGTAACGCGACTGCAGTTCGATGACTTCCTGAACGCTCTTGGCGCCTTGCAGGGTCTTGCCGGCAGTGAGGGCTTCTTCCCAGTTCTTCTTCGCGAAGGCGACGGTCTGCGCGCCGATCGTTTCCGCGCCCTTGGTGGCGGCGGTCAGCGATTCGACGACGGCCTCGACATTGCCCTTCGACAGCGAGTTGACTTCGTTCAGGGCGCCAAGGGTCTTCTCGATCGAATCCTTGAAAGCCTGGTTGCCGGCCAGCGACATGCGCTCGACCGTATTCTTGATGGTGTCTTCGCCCGTTTCCATAGCAGAACTCCGGTTTGGTTTTGTTGGCACTAAAAGGTACGCGACCCCCTGTCCTCAACCTCCAGGGAATCTCGGTAACTTGGTTATCATATATCGCAGGTGCAGCACAGGGTCAAGCTTTTTTGTGCACCGCACAAAACGTTAACATTATCGTGAAGGGAATATTCGCCCCATATGGGAGATTCTTATCGCATCGGCGCGCATAGTGATTGTCTGTGGTAGCGCTAGCTCAAGGATCAATGACCTTTTTGTGTCAGGAAACTTGGCAAAGTGTGAGTGGACGCAATACGGTCACCTTTATATGTTCTTTATGGGGTTTAAGGGTTGCTTAATGACCCGCCGACATTCTGGGTGTAAGGTGACCGGGAAGACGCAACAAACGCCTTACCGGAGTCCAGAACGGGCAGGCTTTTTGTATGAGTTGAGGACAGCTTTGATGGGTAACATCCGGCAGGCGACAGGCGATATCGGGCAAGGGGAGCATACCGGTAATGGCGCGTCCACGCGCCAGACAGCTTTTGGCATCCGCAATGGTCTGGTGGCCTTCCTGGCGGCCGCCGCGGCGTTGACCGTTCCCGCAGCCGTTCAGGCACAGAACATTCCTTCCAACAGCAAGTACGCCGCCATCGTCGTCGACGCGCAGTCAGGTGAGGTGCTCTATGCCAACCGTGCCGATTCCGTCCGTTATCCGGCGTCGCTGACCAAGATCATGACGCTGTACATGGTCTTCGACGCCTTGGCACAGGGCAAGTTGAAGCCGACGGACACGATTACCATCAGTCAGAGGGCCGCTTCCCAGTCGCCCGTCAAGGTCTACCTGAAGCCCGGCGACACGATCGACGTCGATACCGCCATGCGCCTGACCGCGCTCTATTCCGCCAACGACCTGGCCGTGGCCTTGGCTGAAAAGGTCGGCGGCACGGAAGAGCGCTTCGCCGCTCTGATGACCATTCGCGCACAATCGCTGGGCATGACCAATACGCGCTTTACCAATGCCAATGGCTTACCCGACGCCCGTCAACTGTCGTCGGCACGCGACATGGCCATCCTGGCCCGAGCCGTCATGCGTGATTATCCGCAGTACTACAGCTACTTCAATGTAGAGAGCATGCAGTATCGCGGACGGACCTACGTCAATCACAATCCGCTCAAGGCCATTCCCGGGGTCGACGGTCTCAAGACGGGCTTTACCAACGCTTCGGGCTATAACCTCGTCGCCTCGCAGGTGAAGGGCAACCATCGTCTCGTAACGGTCATGCTGGGCGGCGCCAACAAGCTGCAGCGCCGCGAACATGTCACCGACTTGATGGAGGTCGGCTTCGACGTCATGGAGCGCCGTGCCCGCGGCGAAGTCATCACCGTTGCCCAGGCCGAGTTCACGCGCAAGGCGCTGGAACCAAAGATGCCTGACGGCCCGACGCCCTACACGCTGCTGGCCAGCAACAGCAATCCTTTGACGGATTCGCAACTGCGTGAAGCGCTGGAGGACAGCGAAGAGGCCAATGCGACCGATATCGACGTCCAGCGCGTCAGCGCCATGGTCAAGGCGCCGGACGTGGTCCAGGCCCTGACCCAGGACGGCCAGTCCGACAATACCGGCCCGCAGCCCTATCTGGCGCTGAAGGCCGCGGTCGCCGCCCCGGCCTATGAGCCGATCCCGCAGGTGGCGCACGCCACCGAGGAAGCGCCCAAGCCGGTCAAGGTCGTCAACAGGTCGGAAGCCAACAAGGCCGCGGCCATCGAGGCCAACCGCAAGGCGCTCGCCGAAAAGACGACGGCCACCAAGACGGCTGACAAGAAGAAGGCTGACGCCAAAACAAAGCTGGCTGCCGCCGACGACGAGGACGACGACAAGAAGTCCGCCAAGGGCAAGAAGGCCAAGAAGAACGCCAAGGCGCAGTGGGCCGTCCAGGTCGGAGCCTTCAAGGACAAGTCGATGGCTTCGGACTGGGTCAGGAGCGTCAAGATGCGCTTCGATGACGCCCTGGCCGATGGCACGTCGCAGGTGTCGAAGAATGAAAACGGCTGGTACCGCACGCGCTTCGCGGACCTGACCAAGGAACAGGCGGAAAAGGCTTGCAAGAGCATGAGCGCCAAGCGCCTGGACTGCATGGTGATCAAGCCCAACGCGTAAAACGTATGGGGTGTGGGGGCTGTGCTCCCCCAAAGCCTTCAAAATCAAAAGAAAAGCCTGGCCCCCAAAAAGGCCAGGCTTTTCTTTTGATTTTGAAGGCTTTGGGGAAACCCCGATAGTTTTAAGGCGCAGGCATGACCACCTTCGCCGTCGCGTCTTCGCGATAGTCAAACCCGCCGACCTCGACCCACTGGCCGTCCTTTTCCACCTTCGACCGCGTCCGGTAAATACCGTCGGTCCCTAGGACACCCGTCGACTTCAGCGCGGCCAGGCCTTTGACGCCGTGCACCGCCTCCTCCATCTCAAAGGCCACGGGCCCCGTCGGGCGGATCGTGCCGGTCGTATGGAATCCGCCTGTCGTGAAATAGTGGAAGATGTAGTTGCCGGTGTCCTTGTCGCGGAAGATAAGCGATTCACCGGCATAGGCGCCATTATTGACCGAGTGCACGATACGGATCGCATGACCGCCGACCGCCCACTCCCAGCGCTGGATGTCCTCGGCCTTGGCGTCCTTTGTCCCCTGGCCGCGCCAGGTTTTTCCGACCATAATCGCGAACGGCGCATAGGCCGCCCGGCCACTCATGGCTTCCGGCAAGGGCGCAGGTTGCGCCAATGCCGCCATCGGCACGGACAGGGCAATAACGGATGCAAGAACAAGTTCGCGGATCATATCGGCGCCTCCCAGCCATGACAGAACACGCCCGTAAGCACGTCCTGTCAAGTTATCGCCGTCGCAACAGCAAATCTCGCGCCGCATTCAACGCGCTGGCGCGTTTGACGTCGCCGCCCTGGTCCGGATGCGCCGCCTTCATCAACCGCTTCCACGCCTCCTTTACCGCCCGGCGGTCGGCGCCGACGGGCAGGTCCAGGGTCTGATAGGCGCGGACCTCTTCCGGCGTGAAGCTACTGGCCGGCTGCGGCTGAGTGGGCCGGAACGGCGTGGCGAAGCGAACCGAGCTTGAGACAATCAGGGACAGCACAGCCAGCACTATGCCCACCGCCCAGGCGCCGCGCGCCATCTGGCTGATCGCCAGCGCCATCAGGATAAACCCAACCACGCCACGCACGGCGCGGAACTGCTGAAACCACGGCCCGCCCTTGAACTTGCCCAGCCGCACCTCGCGCCCTACCCAGACCAGCAACAGAAATACGGCAATCGCCCCGACAATCCAGATCACGCCACGGCCTCGGTCGTCGTATTTTCAAGCCCGAGCGACTGCATCAGCGCCAGCAGCTCCTGCCTCGCGGCGACGTGGCTCATGGTCAGGGCCACAGGCTTCACCTCCGGCGAAAGGTCAGTCACCGTCAGGCCGAACGGAAACAGCTCGCGATAGATGACGCGGTCGCGAAGGCCCGGCAGGACGCTAAAACCGACGCGGCGGCTCAGGGCATGGACCTTTTCATCGACCCGCCTACGGTTGCGCGCCTCGGTGGCGGCCAGGCGGTTGCGCAGGACGATCCAGTCGATCGACTTGCCGTCCCACACGGCGCGCTGCTTGCGCGAGTTCCAGACGGTTTCGGCGTAGATCGACGGCCGGCGGATATCGAGCGTCACCGGATCGACTTCCCCCAGCAGGTCGAAATCGATAAAGCTGTCATTCATCGGCGTGATGATCAGGTGCGCGGCCGCGTGGGCTCGCCGCGACAGCACGTGATCGCCGCCCGGTGTGTCGATCAGGATAAAGTCGGCCTCCAAAGCCTCGTTCAGTGCTCGGTCGAACGCCCGCTTGGCGTCCACTTCCGGCGCTTCCAGCAGCCTGGCCGGCTTGTCGGCAAGAAAGGGCTCGACGGCGTGCGGCACAGTCTTTTGATTGGCAGCCGCCCACTGGACGCGATTGGAAAAGAAGCGCGCCAGTGACCTTTGGCGCAGGTCGAGGTCGATGAAGGCGACGCGGCGGCCCTGATGCAGCAGGTGAACGGCCGCGTGCATGGCGACGGTGGACTTGCCGGCCCCGCCCTTTTCATTGCCGAAAACCAGGATACGCGCGTTGGACATTCCGAACTCCTGTCCCTGTCATACACGACTCACGGGACAGATGCTAATTAGGCGCTCACGCCCCTCTCCACCAGATGCGCGGCAAAGTGCCCCCAAGACATTGACGTGGGTAAGTCGGGACGCAAACATGCGCGGCGCTCTAGCGCTGAAGAGGCGGTAGAGCTATATTGTCACACATGACCGCAGATTCTGATTTCCTCGTCCGCACCGAATCCATCCGTATTCACACGGAGGAGGACTTCGAAGGCATGCGCAAGGCGGGCCGCATCGCCGCCGGTTGCCTGGACATGCTGATCCCCCATGTCGTCCCGGGCGTGCGCACCTCGCACCTCGACGACCTGGCGCGCGAATATATCTACGACCACGGCGCCCTGCCGGCCTGCCTGTACTATCGCGGCTACCAGCACACGGTCTGCATCTCGCCGAACCACATCGTCTGCCACGGCATTCCGTCGGACAAGACCTTACGCGACGGCGACATCGTCAATATCGACGTTACCGCCATTATCGGCGGCTGGCACGGCGACACGTCGCGTATGTACGAGGTCGGCCAGGTCGCCCCCAAGGCTCGGCGACTCGTCGACATCACCTACGAATCGCTGCGTCTCGGCCTTGAGCAGGTCAAGCCCGGCAATACCTTTGGCGACATCGCCCACGCCATCCAGAAGTACGCCGAGGCCCAGCGCTGCTCGGTCGTGCGCGAATTCTGCGGTCACGGCCTAGGCCGCGTCTTCCACGACAATCCGAACGTCCTGCACTTCGGCAAGGCCGGCACCGGCCCGCGCCTGGAAAAGGGCATGTTCTTCACGATCGAGCCGATGATCAATCTCGGCAAGCCCGAGGTGAAGGTGCTCAACGACGGCTGGACCGCGGTCACCCGCGACAAGAGTCTGACGGCGCAATGCGAGCACAGCGTCGGCGTCACCGATACCGGCGTCGAGATCTTCACGGCTTCGCTGATCGACCGCTTCCGCCCCTAGAAGCCCTGCTTACTTCGCGTCCCGCCAGCGCCCGCCATATTGAAATGTGGCGGGTTTGCTTTTGTGGACGAAAACCGTGATGCTGTCACCAGTCTCCGGAACGAGATAAAGCGCGTCCTTGATAACCACCGTGCCGGCATATCGCCCTTGGTCTCGCGGGGAAACGAACTCGAAATCCACAACACTTTCGGCTTTTACGCGATATCGTCTTGATTTCGAAAAAGATCTTTTTGTCGCTTCGGCGTCGCGGCAATCTATGTCCCGGTCCGGCCCAGCAAACCAGCCGCTTTCGACAACGACACAATGACTTTTGATACGATTGGCGCGGCCTTCGGTGCGTATATAGTTTTTGGCAAGATCGCCGTCGTGCCAGAGGGTCATCAGGCCCCATACCGACATGACAGTAATGCCCAGCACACCGCCAATGATCCGGTTTTTATAGTAGCTCCACATGGCTTCGACTTACCGCAAACGACCAAAGAAAGCGTCTCTGCATATGGTGAACCGCAACTTAAGGAAGCGCTGGCTTTTTGTAGCCACTGAGGCTAGCCTTAACGTGGAATGGAGAGCACCTTGGACGACATTGCCCTAGCCTTGCCTGACCATGGCGGGCATCGCCAAAGGCTGCGCGACCGGGCGCGAAAGGGCGGCGTTTCGGCGCTGCCTGAATACGAACTGCTCGAACTCTTCCTGTTCCGCGCGATCCCTCAACGCGACGTCAAGCCTCTGGCCAAGGCCCTGCTTGCCCGCTTCGGCTCGCTGGCCGCGGCCTTGTCGGCGCCACTCGAAGACATGCTCCAGGTGTCGGCGCGCGACAACAAGGGCCGCGCCCTCAGGATGACGCCCGATATCGCGCTCGATCTGCAACTGATGTTCGAAGCGACACGGCGGCTGGTCGCCGAGCCATTGAAACGGACAACGGTTATCGCCTCATGGTCGGCGCTTGTATCCTATCTCAGGGTGACGCTGGCCCACGAACCGCGCGAACAGTTCCGTGTCCTGTTCCTCGACAAGAAGAACCAGCTGATCGCCGATGAGGTCATGGGCGTCGGCACGGTCGATCACGCTCCGGCCTATCCGCGCGAAATCATGCGCCGGGCGCTGGAACTGTCCGCCAGCAACATCATCCTGGTCCATAACCATCCGTCGGGCGATCCACAGCCCAGCCAGGGCGATATCGAGATGACGCGGCTGATCGTCAAGGCCGGCCAGCCCCTGAAGATCACCATCCATGACCACCTGATCGTCGGCCGGGAGGGCGTCACAAGTCTGCAGCAGTTGGGGGTGATGTGAGTTAACCTGGGCGGCCTCAGGCTCCCTGCTCCCTATCGCGAAGCGATGGGGAGGAGGACCACACGAGTGAGCAAACGAATGAGATGTGGTAGTGGGTATTCGATCGGAGTCGCGCCCCTCCGTCACCTTCGCTTCGCTCGCTGACACCTCCCCGTTGCTTCGCAACAGGGAGGAGAAAAACAGCCTCAATAAACGAAGTCGATTTCCATGAAGGCCACGACTTCCGGGACCCACTTGCCCTGTACGAAGGCAACATGGTCAGGGTGCTCATTATAGGCCTGATAGGTTTCGTTCGAGGCGAACTCCATCGAGACACCGTAGGTAAAGTCGTTCTTACGGCTGATCTGCGGCATGACCTGAAGGTTGAGCACCCCAGGAATATCGGCCAGCTTCGCCAGCGCCTTGAGGAAATCGGCTTCCTCGGGCGAACCCTTGGCGTGTTTCAAGCGGAACGGGACGATGTGCCGGATCATGAAAACCTCTCTGGTCGGAAAGTCAGCGAGGCCGGGTCTCAGATCCCGTACCCGCCGACAGGTTCGGTGACCGTATGCTGCCCGAAGCCGGCGATCAAGGGCATTGCCGCCTTGATCGTCTCCGCGATGCTGGGAATGGCCAGCGACGCCTTGTGGCTTTCGGCGTTGTCCCAGACCTCAGTAACCCAGACCGTGTCCGCATCCTCTGGATCCCTGGCCACGACATAACTCCTGCAGCCTGGCATATCGCCGACACTGCCGGTCATCAGCGCGATCAGTTCATCGCGCTTGCCCGGATGCGCCTTGAAGCTTCCGATCAGTCCGTACATCTCTACCTCCGCTAAAGGGTCGCCAAACCCTATAGCGCCACCGGCACAAATCCGTCAGCAGGTCAGTCCCGCGTTATCGGATTGATGCCAAGGGCCTGCACGGCTTCGATCGAGACCTGGCCCTGCGGCAGGTCGTTATCGGCCTGGAACTTCTGCATGGCGGCAACGGTCTGCGGTCCCAGATTGCCATCGATGGCGCCCGGGTTGTAGCCCTTGGCGGCCAGGGCCTTCTGGACCATCACGATCAGCTTGGGAGACGCGTTGCGGTCGCACAGGACCTGGCGCCAGACCCCCTCGGCGCGGCCAGTGACGCGGGTCTTCTCGACCTCCTTATAGACCGCCGGGACGGTATAGGTCTTGACCTGCTCCTCGGTGACCAGTTCCTTGACCTGGCGCTTTTCGTAGACGGCCGGGACCGTATACTCCTCAACGCGTTCCGGACGTTCGACGACTTGGCGCTTGACCTGGCGCGTCACGGCCGGCACCTCGATGCGACGGACGCGTTCGGGCTCGACCATCACCTTGCGCTTTTCCGTGCGGTATTCCGCGGGAATGTCTTTCAGGCACCACACGGCCGGCGGATTGCCGCTGTCAAGATAGCGGCGGCCTTCTTCGTCGGCCTCGACGCGCACCGGCTCCTTGCCAGGCCACGCCAGGTAACCGTCTTCGCGGTAGCGCACCGGGCGGTGATCGCCAGGCGTCACCAGCGGCGCATCAATCGGCTCGCCCTCGGTCTTCACCCACTCCTGGCGAGCAGGCGATACCATGACCTGCTCGACGCGGACCTCGTAGCGGGCGGGAATGACCTCCTCGCGGAAGCCGGCTTCACGGATGACTTCGGTTTCCATGCGCGTCGTCACAACGGCCGGAATGACGCGGCGCTCGATGCGCTCAGGCTTCACCAGGACCTCTTTTTCGACGGTGCGGTACTGCGCCGGAAGGATGCGCTTTTCAACGCGTTCGGGCGTGACCAGCACCTGCTCGGTATAGACTTCGCTTTGCGGTCCCAGCAGCAGTCGGGCATAACATTCGCCCGGCTTGGCGTCGCGGCGGATGTTTTCGGGCAGTTCCTTCCAGGCCGGGTCCTTGTCGTCGCAGGCGATAATCCTGCCGTCGACGTCGCGCTTCACGGGCGGCAGCGGATTGTCGCGCGGGTCGGCGGGCGCGGCGGAGCTGGTGCCGGTCGCGAAGACCTTGCCGGTCTGTTTGGCGGCCTGCTTCGAATCCTTCTTGAATGTCTCGCTGACGACCGGCTTGACCGCCGGCTTCGCGAAGGCGTCGGCGGATACACCGAGCCCCATCAGCGCAACAAGCGCCAGCAATGTTGCACCCGATTTCAATTCGCGACGCAGCAACGACGTGGACACAGCAGCAACCCCAGTATGACTAAACGAATGAGGTCAAATTTTAACGCTTTTTAAACCGCGCCGCCAACCCCTCTCGCTCAGGACGGGTAAATTAAAAGCGTTTTCCCGCTTGACTTCCACCGTCACATTCCCAATCAAGCGCGCAATTTCGTAATTCCTCCCCGCAAGGTTCCCATCCATGATCTCCCGTTACGCCCGCAAGGAAGCCGCCGCCATCTGGGACGCGGCCGCAAAATACAAGATCTGGTTCGAGATCGAGGCCCATGCCGCGACCAAGATGGCCGAGCTGGGTGTGATTCCCACCGACGCCGCCGAAACGCTTTGGGCCAAGGGCAAGGACGCGCAGTTCGATTCGGACCGCATCGATGAGATCGAACGCACCGTAAAGCACGACGTCATTGCTTTCTTGACCCACGTTTCGGAAATTGTTGGGCCGGAAGCGCGTTTCCTGCATCAGGGCATGACCTCGTCGGACGTGCTCGACACCTGCTTCGCCGTCCAGCTCCAGCGCTCGGCCGATCTTCTGATCGAAGGCGTCGACTTGGTGCTCAAGGGCCTGAAGCGCCGCGCCGAGGAGCACAAGTTCACCCCGACGGTCGGCCGCAGCCACGGCATCCACGCTGAGCCGGTGACCTTTGGCCTCAAGCTGGCCGGTTACTACGCCGAATTCGTCCGCGCCCGTAAGCGCCTGGAAGTCGCGCGCGAGGAGATCTCGACCTGTGCCATCTCCGGCGCCGTCGGAACCTTCGCCAATGTCTCGCCCGAAGTCGAAGCCTATGTCGCCGACAAGATGGGCCTGAGCATCGAGCCCGTCTCGACCCAGGTCATTCCGCGCGACCGCCACGCCGCCTTCTTCGCGGCGCTCGGCGTCGTCGCCTCGTCGATCGAGCGCCTGGCCGTTGAAATCCGCCACCTGCAGCGCACCGAAGTCCTCGAAGCCGAAGAGTTCTTCTCCGCCGGCCAGAAGGGCTCGTCGGCCATGCCGCACAAACGCAACCCGGTCCTGACTGAAAACCTTACGGGGCTTGCCCGTCTCGTCCGCTCGGCCGTCGTGCCGGCCATGGAAAACGTCGCGCTGTGGCACGAGCGCGATATCTCGCACAGCTCGGTCGAACGCGGCATCGCGCCAGACGCCTGCGTTCACCTCGACTTTGCGCTCCGCCGTCTGGCCAATGTGATTGAGAACCTGCTGGTCTATCCGGAAAACATGCAGAAGAACCTCGACCGCCTGGGCGGCCTGGTCCACTCGCAGCGCGTCCTCCTAGCCCTGACACAAAAGGGCATGTCGCGCGAAGACAGCTACTCGGCCGTCCAGCGCAACGCCATGAAGGTGTGGCGCGGCGAAGGCAACTTCCTCGACTTCCTGGCCGCCGACGAAGACGTGTCGAAATTCTTCACGCGCGCTGAGCTTGAGCCATTTTTCAACATTGATTATCACACCAAGCACGTCGACACGATCTTCCAGCGCGTGTTTGGCTAAGTAAGACGCCCCACCACCACGCCCCTTCGGGTCGCGGTCCCCCTCCCCATGCCTTCGGCACGGGGAGGAGATACAGAGCACGATCACTCCTCCCTGTCGCGAAGCGATGGGGAGGGGGACCGCACAACTGAGCAAAGCGAAGGCGATGCGGTGGTGGGGCCCTTTCAACGGTAGAACCATGCAACTCCTCTCCGACGCCTTCGACACAGCCGGCTATGTCAGCCGCTTCACCAACAAGGGCCGCATCCGGCTGGAAGGCGCCGTGTCCGCGACCGATGCCGACACCATCCACCATGCGTTGGAGCAGGAGACCCCATGGGAATTGCAACTGGTGTCCAAGGAAGGCCGGCCGGAAATCATCAACCGGCGTGAGCTCAACGCCTTGCCCGAATCGGAAATCCAGCAGAGGCTTCAGGACGCCGCCGAGCGCGCGCAATCGGGCCTGTCGTGGCTGCGCCTGGGCGTGAACCTGCTTGATAAGTCAGGTGAGGATTTTCCGCTAACGCCTTTCGCCAGCTTGCTTAAATCGCCGCAATTCGCGCAATTTTGCGGTGAACTGACCGGCCTGTCCGACCTCACTCTGACCGAGCTGTCGGCCGTCTGCTATCGCCCCGGCGACTTCTTCACCCAGCATACCGACCTGGCCGCGCGCCTGTGCTTCGAATGGAATTTCAGCCGCGACTGGCGCGCCGACTGGGGCGGCCAGGTCCTTTTCCATTCGCCGTCGGGTGATATAGAAGGCGGCATCTCGCCGCGCCTCAACGACCTGTCGCTCTATGCTGGCGACCAGCCGCGCTCGATCGCTTCGGTCGCGCCCTACGCCGGCACGCCGCGTTTTTCCGTCATCGGAAGGTTCGTTTAGGAACCGGCCTTGATCGCTTCGCGCGACTGGGCCAGGAATTCGGCCGCCTTGACGCGGACCTCGGCTTCGCGGATCACGATGCGCGAAGCCGTCAGATCACCGACGATTTTGCGGATCACGTCTTCTTCGGAGGCATTCGTCGATTTGCCGAGTGCCAGGGCGTAGTTTTCGATCGATTCGCCGCTCAGACCCATTTTTTCGCCGGCCCACAGGCCAATCAGCCGGTTGCGGCGTTCGGCGGCCAGAAATTCGAACCCTTTCGCGGCATCGTCCGGCTTTACGGCCGGTGACACATCGGAAATACGCTCGTTCATACTGGACATCTGGGCAAACCTTTCAGGCAGAGTTCTGTTTTAATTCTCCTAAGGGCCGGGCGCAACAAGAAGTGTCATTTACATGGCAAAAGTTTTTGTTTATTTGCGGCGTCGAACGGCATCCCTTATGATGCTTTAGGTCAAATCACGGATGGCCTGGGACTGTCCCAACGCTTTGAGAACCTTGTGGTTGCGCCCGCTGACCCCAGCGCGGCGCGAATCGCCAATTCAAGCGTCGCCCTCCGATCAAGGAAGTCAGGTCCGATGACCAACACGCGCCGCAAGAAAATCTATGAAGGCAAGGCCAAGATTCTGTACGAAGGCCCCGAGCCCGGCACCCTTATCCAATACTTCAAGGACGACGCCACTGCGTTCAATGCGCAGAAGAAGGCCGTTCTGGACGGCAAGGGCGTGATCAACAACCGCATTTCCGAATTCGTCATGACCAAGCTGACGAACATCGGCGTGCAGAACCACTTCATCAAGCGCCTGAACCTGCGCGAGCAGCTGATCCGCGAAGTCGAGATCATCCCGCTGGAAGTCGTCTGCCGCAATGTCGTCGCCGGCTCGATGGCCAAGCGCTTCGGCCTGCCGGAAGGCCAGCAGCTGCCGCGCTCGATCATTGAATTCTACTACAAGAATGACGCCCTCGAAGACCCGATGGTCACCGAAGAACACGTGACGGCGTTCAACTGGGCCAACACCCAGGAGATCGACGACATCCTGGCCATGACCCTGCGCGTCAACGACTTCCTGAGCGGCATGTTCGCCGCGGTCGGTATCACCCTGGTCGATTTCAAGATCGAATACGGCCGCCTGTTCGAAGGCGAGTTCTCGCGCGTCATCCTGGCCGACGAAATCAGCCCGGATTCGTGCCGGCTGTGGGATGCCCAGACGAACGAGAAGCTGGACAAGGACCGCTTCCGCCGCGACATGGGCAATGTCATCGAAAGCTACGCCGAAGTCGCCAAGCGTCTCGGCATCATGGGCGATATGCCAAAAGTCATCGAAGGCGGAATGCAGTAAAATGAAAGCTAAGGTCCACGTGTTCCTGAAACCCGGCGTCCTCGACGTCCAGGGCAAGGCCGTCGAAGGCGCCCTGCACGGCCTCGGCTGGGGCGGCGTCTCGAACGTCCGTGTCGGCAAGGTGCTGGAATTCGACATGGACGGCGCCGACCAGGACGCCGCCAAAGCCGAGCTGAAGGCTATGTGCGAAAAGCTTCTGGCCAATACGGTCATCGAATCCTACAAGGTCGAGGTGGCGTAATGGCCCTTAAAGCCGCCGTCCTCGTCTTCCCCGGCTCCAACTGCGACCGCGACTGCAAGACGGCCGTCGAAACCACAGTCGGCGGCAAGGTCGAAATGGTGTGGCACCAGGAAACCGCGCTTCCTTCGGGCCTCGACCTGATCGTCGTTCCGGGCGGCTTTTCCTACGGCGACTACCTGCGTTGCGGCGCCATGGCCTCGCTGTCGCCGGTCATGCAGGCCGTCAAGACCGAAGCCGAACGTGGCGTATCGGTCCTTGGCATCTGCAACGGCTTCCAGATCCTGTGCGAAGCCGGTCTTCTGCCCGGCGCCCTGCTGCGCAACGCCCAGCTGAAATACGTCTGCAAACCGATCGAACTGACGATCGAAAACCGCAATACACGCTTCACCAGCGCCTATGGCAATCAGCAGAGCGTCTGGATGACCCAGGGCAATGGCGACGGCAACTTCTTTGCCGATCCCGATACGCTCAAGGCCATCGAGGACAACGACCAGGTCGTGTTCCGCTACGTTGAAAACCCGAACGGGTCGTTGAACGGCATCGCCGGTATCGTCAACACCGCCGGCAACGTCCTTGGCATGATGCCGCACCCGGACCGCGCCTTTGAGCCGGCCTTGGGCTCAGCCGACGGCGCACCGATGTTCCACAGCCTGGTCGACGCCCTGCAATCGGCCTGAGCCAATTGACTTTTGATCGTTAACAATGAAAGCATCCCGAAACCATAAAGTTTCGGGATGTTTTTCTATGTGGCGTCGTATCGGATTGGCAGTCATCGCAACCCTGGCCGTGGCGGGGTGTACGAAGAAGGACAAGGCGCAGGATACCACCGCCCTCGGCTTCCACAAGGAAGCCTGCCCGGCCGAACTGAAGAACGCCGAGTGCGGCAAGCTGGTTGTCGAAGAGACACGTGGCGCCAATAATGGCCGCACAGTCTCCTTGCCCGTCGTCATCGTCCGCGCAACGGCCGCCAACAAAAAGGCCGATCCGGTCATCTTCCTGCACGGCGGCCCGGGCGGCAGCGTGGTCGCGGGTCTGCCGCGCCGCCTGGCCCGTACGCCCAGCGTCATCACCGCTGACCGCGACTGGATATTTTTCGACCACCGCGGCACAGGCCTGTCGAAGCCGTCACTCGATTGCGGCACCGCGCCGTTGTCGGATGCCGGGATCACCACAGATGCCGGCGTGAAAATGGTCCAGGACTGCGGGAAGACATGGGCCGCCGAAGGCATCGACCTTAGCCAGTACAATTCCGCCGTCGTCGTCAAGGACATCCGCGACCTGCGCAAGGCGCTCAACATCACCACCTATAATCTCTACGGCGGCTCCTACGGCACGCGCGTCGCCATGGCAGTGATGCAGCATGATCCGGAGGGCCTGCGCGCCGCCGTGCTGAACTCGACCTGGTCGCCGGAAGGCAATGCTACCGCCCCCCTGCCCGGCCTGGTCTCTCAGGAGGTTCGCCAGGTCCTGGCCTACTGCGCCGCCGACGCGACCTGCAACGGCAAGTATCCGGACCTGGAACGCCGTCTCGACGCCCGCATGACCGAATGGCTGAAAACCCCGGTCAGCAAGGACGGCCAGACCCATACGGCCGACGAGATGGGCGCCTTTCTGCTTGAGACCATCTACAGCGATCGCGGCGCGCGCAGTCTGCCCATGCTGCTCGACGGCATCCTGAAGGGCGATTACGCGCCCCTCATCGCGTTCAAACAGGAATATGCCGGCTACACCGAAGGCCAGTTCCTGACCACCCTGTGCAACGAAGAATTCTCCTTCGAAACACCGGCGGCCGTCACGGCTGGACTGAACGGAGCCGATCCGATCGCCGCGGCGGTGGCGCGCGACACTATTCGCTTCTTCCCGGCCTGCGAAGGCTGGGCGACCGGAAAGGGCGCGGCCGTGGAAAACCAGCCCCTGACCAGCGCGATTCCAACGCTGATGCTGTCGGCCGATATAGACGCCGGCTGTCCGGCGGAGATGTCCGAACAGGTCGTCACGCGCCTGAGCAAAGCTCGGAACTACATGTTCAAGAACCGGATGCACACCATCCAGGGCAGCGACTGCGCCAAGGCCATGGTCGCGCAGTTCCTCGAAACCGCCGATGCCAATGTCGATGCAAGCTGCATGGCGACCGACCGGCCGACCTTCCCGTTCATCTACGAAAAGAGCTAATCGCGCCGCATTAATTCCATAATTGGCCGTCACGACTGCTTCCTCTCTCAGGGGGCGGTCTTGAGGCAGTTTTGGAAGCCTGAATGGACCCGATTACGGCGTTTGTCGTCCGCATTTTTTCCACGCCCGGCGTCGCACTGTGGTTGGCGGGCGGCATTCTCGCCTTCGCCACAGGGCTAATCGTCCGCGGAGGCTGGCTGGGATACCGGCCGTTGCGCGCGGCACTGAACGACCGCTGGAACAAGCTGTCCGCACTGAATGTGCATTATCTGGACGATACCCAGTTCCTTGAGGTAGACCGCGTCTTTTCCAGCACCGACGTCCCCGAACTGACCGAAGGCTGGGTGCGCTATCGCAGTCTATTGACCTTGCAACCCGATAGGCGCTACGCCACCTCCATCCACGCCGCCGAAGCCTTTGATCATCTGGATGAGCCCGCCCGGACGCTGGAATGGTGGGCCAACATCCTGGTCGCCGCCGGTCTGGTGGTCACCTTCTTAGGGATTGTTGCGGCGCTCAGCGAGGCGACGGCGACGATCGGCCAGGGCGCAGTCGCCGAAGGCGCGTTGCTGGGGCTTTTGGCCGTGGCCGCCACCAAGTTCTGGACCTCTATTGCCGGCGTCGCCGGATCGATCCTGCTGCGCATCACGGCACGCAACTGGCGGCGCAGGACGGAACTGGGGGCCCGCCTCCTGTTCGCCCAGCTGGATGCCGCCGTCGTCTTTCTCCCCCCCGAAAAGGCGCTTCTGGAACAGCTCAGTGCGCTCAACCGCATCGAAACAGCGCTGAAGGCGCGCGCGTCATGAGCCTGCGCCCGCGCCGAATATCCGCCCGGCGAACAGACACCACCGAGCCCGAAAGCGACTATATCGCCATGACCGACATGATGGTCGGCGTCCTGTTCATCTTCATCATCATGCTGTGCTTCTTCGCGCTCCAGTACAAAAAAACGACGGCGTCGCTGACCGGGGCCAAGGATGCCCAGACGACCGCCTTACTCCAGACCGCGAACGCGCTGAGCCGCGAAACCATCGAGGCCGAAATCGACCGGCAGGCGCACGTCGTCTGCCTGCCCGGCGCCCTGTTCGGCGACCATGGCGCGGGCGAAACGCGGCGCTGCTTTGCCTATACCGGCGACAAGCCACAGCTCCAGCCGGATGCAGCCGATCGCCAGAGGCAGATCGCCGCGGCCGACCGGGCGGCGCTGATGAGCGGCATCGACAACGACATGCAGGGCGCAAGCGTCCCTGTGACCGTAGGTATCGACAACGCCAACCTGGTCATGCCGGCCAACCGCCTGTTCGCCGCAAACAGTGCGGCCTTGACGCCCGAAGGCCAGGCGGCGATGGCGCGGGTCGCCCAGACGCTTAGAACCCGGTTGCCCTGCTATGCCGAAGGCGCGGCGGGCAGCTGCGGCAATGCCGCCCGTCTGAACGGCGTCAATATCCAGATCAACGCCAGTTTCGACGCCTTTACGGCTGAAGGCCGCGCGGCATCCGCCCTGGCGTTGCAACGCTCGGTCGCCTTCCATAACGCCCTGGTCGCTACGGCGCCGGAGCTGGGCAAGCTGCGCGCGGCGCCTGGAACCGAGCCGCTGCTGCGCGTATCGAGCTATCAGCAGTCGAGCACGGCTGGCCAGAACCAGGATCTGGTCATTCAGTTCGTGATCACTCAGTAACCGCGTATTTTCGGCTGACATGGCAGGCTGAATCCGCTACATGCGCGCGCATGAGCACAAGCACCGCCACCGCGCAAAAAACCATGGCCCAAAAGGCCGCCGAATATGGCCTGAAGCCCGACGAGTACCAGGTCGTTCTCGACCGCCTCGGCCGCGAGCCCAACGACGTCGAACTGGGCGTCTTCAGCGTCATGTGGTCGGAGCACTGCTCTTACAAATCCTCGCGCATGCACCTGCGCAAGTTTCCTGTGACCGGGCCGCGCGTCATCTGCGGCCCCGGCGAAAACGCCGGCGTCATCGATATCGACGACGGCCAGGCGTGCATCTTCAAGATGGAATCGCACAACCACCCGTCCTATATCGAGCCCTATCAGGGCGCGGCGACAGGCGTCGGCGGCATCATGCGCGACGTCTTCACCATGGGCGCGCGCCCGGTAGCGCTGCTGAACGCCCTGCGCTTCGGCGACCCCGAACATCCCAAGACCCGCCGCCTGGTCGAAGGCGTCGTCGCCGGCATCGGCGGCTACGGCAACTGCGTCGGTGTGCCGACCGTGGCCGGCGAGACGAACTTCCACAGCGGCTATAACGGCAACATCCTGGTCAACGCCATGTGCGTCGGCCTGGCCGATGCCGACAAGATCTTCTATTCCGCGGCGCCCGAGCCCGGCCTGCCCGTCGTCTATTTCGGCTCCAAGACCGGCCGTGACGGCATCCACGGCGCCACCATGTCGTCGGCCGAATTCTCGGAAGACTCCGAAGAAAAGCGCCCGACCGTCCAGGTCGGCGATCCGTTCGCCGAAAAGCTCTTGATTGAAGCCACGCTTGAACTGATGGCATCGGGCGCGGTCGCCGCCATCCAGGACATGGGCGCCGCCGGCCTGACCTCATCCTCGGTTGAAATGGCTGGCAAGGGCGGGCTTGGCATCACGCTCGACCTCGACAAGGTGCCGCAGCGCGAAACCGGCATGACCGCCTATGAGATGATGCTGTCCGAATCTCAGGAGCGCATGCTGGCGATCCTGAAGCCCGGCCGCGAAAACGATGGCTATCGTATTTTCGAGAAGTGGGGCCTGGACGCCGCCGTCATCGGCGAAACCAATACGTCGGGCCACATCGTACTGCTGCATAAGGGCGAGGTCGTCTGCGACCTGCCGCTGTCACCGCTGTCGGACGACGCGCCACTCTATGACCGCCCGTGGGTCGAGCCGGCAAAGGAGCCGGAACTGAACGCTGGCGACGTGCCGGCGCACGATCTCAACGACGCCCTGCTCAAGGTCATTTCGTGCCCCGACCAGGCGTCGAAGCGCTGGCTCTGGGAACAGTACGACCGCCACGTCATGGCCGACACCCTGTCGGACAGCTCGACCGGCCACGACGCCGGCATGGTCCGCGTCCACGGCACCAAGAAGGCCCTGGCCGTCACGTCCGATTGTACGCCGCGCTACGTCAAGGCCAACCCCTATGAGGGCGGCAAGCAGGCCGTCGCCGAAGCCTGGCGCAACCTGACCGCCGTCGGCGCCGAGCCGATCGCCATCACCGACAACCTGAACTTCGGCAATCCGGAAAAGCCCGAGATCATGGGCCAGATCGTCCGCGCCATCGACGGCATGGCCGAAGCCTGCCGTGAACTGGCCTTCCCGGTCGTGTCGGGCAATGTCTCGCTCTATAACGAAACCAATGGCCAGGCGATCCCGCCGACGCCGACCGTCGGCGCCGTAGGTCTCCTGAAGGACTATGACCAGCGCGTCGGCTTCAACGCCGTCCGCCAAGGTCAGGTGCTAATCCTGATCGGTGAGACGAAGGGTGAAATGGGTTCGTCGCTGTACCTGCGCGAAGTCCTGGGCCGCGAAGACGGCGCTCCGCCCAAGGTCGATCTGGAATGCGAAAAGGCCAACGGCACTCTGGTGCGCCGCCTGATTAAGTCGGGCGTGGCCAAGGGCGTCCACGACCTGTCGGACGGCGGCCTGCTGTCGGCCGCGGTCGATGTCGCGCTGGCGTCGAAGACCGGCCTGGAACTGAAGAATCCGACCGACCTCGCCGACCACGTTTTTGGCTTTGCCGAGGATCAGGCCCGCTACCTGATCGCCGTTGATGAAGCCGCCGCGCATCTGGTCACCGCCCAGGCCGCCGAAGCTGACGTCAAGGCAGCCGTCATCGGCGTCGCTACGGGCACGGACCTAACCTATGCCGGCCTGTCGCTTAGCCTTGAAAGCTTACGTGAAACCAATGAGCGCTGGCTGCCGGCCTACATGGCGGGCAAGGCGTAAGGGGATTACAGCGTGCCGATCCCGGTGACTTCCCACCTGCACTGGGTCGAGTATCTAAAGCTCAGTTGCAGTTCGTCATTGGTATTGGCGTTGATGAAGACCGTGGCGCGCAGGTTGCGTTCGTCCAGCTGCGCGTCGGTCGGTCCATTGCGGAAGAAGCGGCGCATGACGCCTGCCTTGCCGCCGCAGGAAAAGATATCGCAGTAATAGCCGGTTTTCGCGGCAAACTGGCTGGCAAGGTCAGCGCGCGAAACAAAGGCGCCCTCCGCGCCGATGGTCACGCCGTCCGGGCTGATCAGGTTCAGAAGCGCGGACGGGTTGTTCCCCGCCACGGCCGAAATCGTCGATGACACGGCGCGCTTCAGCGACGCATCGTAATTGCGGTCGCAAGTCGCGCCATTGGCCTGAGTGATAAGCGACATGGCCAGAACAATCCCGATACCCATGGCCGCTCCTGTTTTCAGCTTGCTGTCCATCTCGTCGCCCCTGTTTGATCCGTTAACTATAGCGCAGCTTCGGCCGCCGTCAAAACATACGGCTGTGCGCTTGAACCCGCGATGAACGCATTTTTGCCGATCGCGCTTTCGATCCAAAAACCGCGATGCGCTTTTTGGAAAGCGCTCCTAAAACTGCCGGATCAGCTTTGGCTCTGTATGGCCAAACCGACCGTCGAGATAGTGATCGACAATGCGGTCGCCATAGACCTCATAGATCAGGTGCAGGTGCTCCGGCCGCCAGTCCACCGAGCGCCAGATGCGGCCCGTCGTGCCCTGCTTGTGCGGGGGCCGGCCGTTGCCGTCGGATACGACACGCATCAGCGCCGGCATCTCCTGGCCCAGCGCCATCACGGCCCGGCAGGCCAGGTCGTGGAGACCGTCGCCGCGCACCAGCTCTGCGACGCTTTGGTGGATGATGGCCCCACCGTCGATGGCTTCCGTCGTTTCGTGCACAGTCATGCCGGTCATCTGGGGCTCAAGGAAATAGCTCGGCCAGAAATGCGTCGTCACGCCGCGATACCACGGCGACAAGCCACCATGGATGTTCCATTTGCGCAGGGCTTTGATGCCCGTCAGCGTTTCGGGCGTCAGCTTGTGCACGCCGTAGGACAGCACCAGATCGGGCTCCAGGTCATTGATGAAGGCCACCGTCTCAGGCGTGTTGAGCGTATCCATGGTGACATCGTGCCGCTCGGTCTTCGGCAGCACCGTGCCGTCGAAGAAGCGGCGCTCAGCATCGTCGCGCGCGGCGAAATGCCGGCGGAAAAGCGCCCGCGTCTCCGGCGCGATATCGAGCGGCGGTTCCGGAATGAAGCTTTCTCGCTGTTCGATCACCAGCCCGACCAGGACGCCGGCGGCCTGCAGGCTGCGCGCCATGAAGGCGTGGCGCGGATGCGAGCCCGTTAAAAAGACGACTTTCATGTGCGGATTCAAGATACTGTTCCCAGCGCGATTTGGCAGTTGCGCCACTAAGTTTCCAATGTGGACTTGAGCAGTCCGCCATCTTCAAGCCGTGTGACGACCGGCAGCACGTCACGCACCGCGCACCCGGCCTTGTCGGCTATGGCGATCAGATCGTGAGCGCCGTCGCTGTAGTTCAGCACGGTGAGGATGCGTTCGAGGATCTTGCGGCCGTCGAAGACCTCATCGCTGCTGGCGCCCCAGGTCGCCGCGGAATTGATATTGGGATAGAGCCCGCGCCGGCCCAGTTGCGGCTCGCCGTAAGGGGCCAGGTTCGTCCACGGCCCGACCATGTCGAGTTCTTTCAGGAAGGCCTCGATCTCGTCGACGCTCTGCACCAGCGCCTCGATCGTCATGAAGTCCTTGCTGTCGAGCGAATTGTGGTAGCCGTCATAGTCGCCATAGGCACAGCGCGCGAACTGCCCCACCGGGAGGTTGAAGCCCGGCGAGCAGTATTGCCGTTCGTCCGATCCACTGGTGGGCGTAAATGCGCGCAACCGCAAGGGCTGCCCCTGCCCCTGCCAGTGCCGCGCCAGGCGGTCGACGATGGCGGTTTCGCGCCGGCTGGATTTGTAGCTCAGGCTTCCCGGCCCCCCCAGGCAGGTCAGGACCAGGCCGGCGTCCATGCGCGCCATCAGCTCCTCGCCGTGCAGGTGCAGATAGCACAGGCTGCCGATGGTCTCGGGGTTGAGGACGAAACGGAAGCGATGGCGGCGGCGCGGCCAGGCCTTCAGGCGATGATAGAGGCCCAGCAGGACCAGCGGTCCGCTCAATTCATTATTGGCCAGCGACGGGTGGCACAGATAGCTGGAGATCAGGATTTCGCGGGTACTATCCCCGTCCAGGAAGGTATGGGCCAGCGGCACGCGGCCTGAGCTGAAATCGGCGTCGATCCGGACGTGATACATCCCGGGCTTCAGCGCCAGGCGCTGATTGTGGCTCAGGCAGAAGCCCCAGGCCCGATTGTAATAGCTGGTAACGTAAGGCACGGCGTCCGGCAGGTGCGGCAGGCTGTGCAGGTGCGGCTGAAGCTCTTCCAGGGTCAGTTCGCGATCGACGCCCTCGGAATAGTTGACGAGGTGCAGGTTGGACTGGCCGATGTCGCAGATCACCGCGCCGTCCGGCCCGGTCAGGCAGGCCGAGCGGCAATTCCATTGCGGCGGCGTCTCCCAGTCGAAGACCTTGGTGCCCGACGCCACGCCGAAGATGTCGAGCGGCATGGCCTCGGCCATGATGCGCAGCGACTGCTCTATCCCGTCGCCGGTGATCGAACGCATAAGCGGAAACAGGCGGTCGTAGAGCGTGTCGAGCCGCGCGTGATCGTCTTGCTGCTGCATGTCGTAGGCCATTGGAAACTCCTGGACTGGCACAGGAGACTCACGCCTCACCGTTAAAATTCGATGACCGGCGGGATCGGTCTTAATGCGCTTTTAACGTAAACTGGGCCATCTGGATCGGATGCGCTATCGCCCGTTTGGACATTCCGGAATCGCCCTGTCGGCCGTGGGACTACGTCTGCCGACGGCAAAGCTTGCCCGCAACCTGGGCCTGGCCGAAAAGCTGATCATGGGCGCGCTCGAAAACGGCATCAACATCTACCATTTCGACGGCCTGGACCTGGAATTCCTGCGTCGCATGGCCGCCATCTTCTCGCTGGTCGAGCGCAAGCTGCTGTTCATCAGCCTGTCGCCCGATACGCCGCATGCGCCGGGCGACATCGCCGGCTACACCATGCCGGGCCTCAAGGAGAGTTTACGCGGCGCCATCAAGGACTCGGGCTTTGAGTGGCTCGACCTCCTGACCTTCGTTCAGCCCGGGGTCGGCTACATGCCGGCGGACAGTCTCAGGTTCCTGAAGGACCTGAAACGGGCGCGCATGGTTCGTCACCTGGGGGCCACAGCCGAGGTCGGTGAAATCAGGCCGCTGGTCGAAAGCGGCGCGTTCAACGTCATCCAGACGAGCTTCGACATCGATTCGACGTGGGAAAAGCGCCACGAGATCGACTTCGCCATTCGCCATGACCTGTGCATTATCGGCTCCGACTTCTTCCCGGAAATCTACCGCAAGGAGTCCGATGTCGTGCCCAAGCCGGCGCGCCGCGGCTTCTTCGGTGGCAAGCCCGCCAATCCTTTGGCCGGCGCCGGTACCCACGCCTTCCTGCACCAGACGCCGGACTGGACGCCTGAGGAGCTGTGCCTTGGATACGCCCTGTCCCTGCCGTCGCTGTCCTGCATACTGATCGAGCCCGAAACGCCGGAAAAGCTTGAAACCCTGGCCGCGGTGCCGGAGCGGCACCTGCCGTCCTCGGTTCCGGCGCAGATCGAAATGGCGCGCTTCACCGCCCATATGCCCAAGGGCGCTCACGGGTAATTTTTGCTTGGTCGCATTTCCTGATGGCGAACCGCCAGAAACGTACTTTGGCACTTCGCCTGGAAATGCTCTGGGGCTGGATTTCATCCGCCCCCTGCCCTATATGCGTGGATATTCTACTAGGAGTACCGGCGATGAGCAGCGAAGTTCACGACTTTATCGACAAGACCGTCAAGGATCACGATGTGGTCCTGTTCATGAAGGGCACGCCCGAGCAGCCGCGTTGCGGTTTCTCCAGCACGGTCGTCCAGATTCTGGACCACCTGGGCGTTGAATATGTCGGCGTCGATGTCCTGCAGGACGAAGGTCTTCGGGAAGGCATCAAGGTCTACAGCGACTGGCCGACCATCCCGCAACTCTATCTCAAGGGCGAGTTCATCGGTGGCTGCGATATCGTGCGTGAGATGTTCCAGTCGGGCGAACTGAAGACGGATCTGGACCAGAAGGGCCTGCTGCCGGCCTGAGCGTCCGCGCCTTAAAGCCCCCTTGCCTCAACCAATAGCGGCAGTTAAACTGCCACAGGCGATGGAGGGGGCAACATCATGCTATCGAAAACTCTGCTTACGGCCACGTTCTGTCTGGGCGTGGCCTCGAACGCATGGGCCGGGCCCAAATGGGTAAAAGCGGAAAGCGACCACTTCATCGTCTATAGCTCCGTCAATGCCAAGGCGACGGAAGCCTATGTCCGCAACCTCGAAAAATATCGCTACGTGATCGGCGCCTTTTACCGCCGGTCGGGCCAGAACGCCGAGCCCGAAGCCAAGCTGAACCTGTACTTCCTGAACGATCGCAATGGCTTCAAGCAGGTGTGGCCAAAGGTGCCCTCCGGAGTAGGGGGCTTCGTTCGCATCTGTTCGAACGGCATGGCCGGCTATTTCGAGTACGACGACGACAGAATCAGCGAAGCCGCCAAGATCGAAGACCAGGTAGAGAACGACAGCCAGACCATCATCTTCCACGAATATGCCCACCTGTTCATGTTCCAGAACTCGCGCGTGGCCTATCCGCGCTGGTTCGTCGAAGGCTTCGCCGAATATTACGGTACTACGCGCGTCCAGGACGACCAGGCCGTCGTCGGCATGGCCTGGTCGGAGCGGGTGCGCAGCCTGACGGCGCCCGGAGGTATATCCTACGAGGATATCCTGCGCGACGCACCGTCGACGCGTCGCTTGGGGGCCGGCTACGACCTCTATGCCCAGTCGTGGCTGCTGACCCATTGGATACTGTCGGATGCGACCCGATCGGAAGCGCTCAGCGGCTATCTGGAAGCCCGCAACCGCGGTGACGATCCGGTCAAGGCGTTTGAAACGGCATTCGGCATCCCGGTCAAGAAGCTGTCCGGGACGCTCAACGCCTATCTGGACAAGATCCAGGCGACGGTCTACCGCCTCAAGGACATGCCTACGCCTAAGGTCACCCTCACGCCCATGCCAGCCAGCGCCGACAAGCTGCTGCTGTGGGACAGCGGCGTTCGTTCCTGCCTCCACAAGGAGGTTCGGCAACCGGTGTTGCAGAAGATCAAGGCCGAAGCGGCCAAGTATCCCGGCGATGACTATGCCGGTGCGGTCGCGGCGCGCGCGGAAGTGCTGTTCGGTGATGCGTCTCAGGCGCTAGCCTACTATCAGGACCGAACCAAGGCGCATCCGGAAGATCCCGAAGGCTTCTTTCGGTTAGGCCAGGTATGGTTCCTGATGGCTAAAGCCGGCAAGCCGGCATCGGGCGAGGCCCCGGAAACCCAAATGCGCAAGGCCAGAGCCGCATTCGGCCGCGCCTATCAGCTGGATCCGCTGAACGCCGTCAACCTGTACTATTTCTCACGCGCCGCCAATCAGGGCCCAAACTATCCAGACGACAATACGGTGAACGCGGCCCAGGAAGCGCACCGGCTGGCGCCGTCCGTGCGCGAATACGCCATACACGCCGCGCGCCTGATGATCATCAAGGACCAGCTCCCGGAAGCCGCCGCGACGCTTTCGCCGCTGGCGAACAATCCGCACGGCGGGGCGTTTTCAGAATGGGTCGCGTCGATCATTGCGGCCATCAATGCCGGCAAATCCAAGGACGAGTTGGAGGCGCTGATGCAAAAAGGGCCGGAAGGCAAAGGCCTCGATAGCGACGAGTTATAAAGAACCCCGGAAGCCTGGCTTCCGGGGTTTCCACATCTATAGCTCGTATCGTCATGACGCGGCGAAAATGCCCGTCAGAACATTACGACGAATAGTATTCGACGATCAGGTTCGGTTCCATCTTCACCGGATACGGCACTTCGGCCAGCTCCGGCGCGCGGACGAAGCGCGCCTTCATGCCCTTGGCGTCCAGCTCGATGTAGTCCGGCACATCGCGTTCCGGCGACTGCAGGGCTTCGAGGACCAGGGCCATGTTGCGCGAACGTTCACGGACTTCGATGACGTCGTCAGCCTTGACGCGGTACGAAGGGATGTTGACGCGCTTGCCGTTCACCAGGACGTGGCCGTGGTTGACGAACTGACGGGCCGCCCAGACGGTCGGCACGAACTTGGCGCGGTAGACGACGGCGTCGAGGCGCGATTCCAGCAGGGCGACCAGGTTTTCCGAGGTGTTGCCCTTGCGGCGGTCAGCCTCTTCGTAGGTGCGCAGGAACTGCTTTTCGGTAATGTTGCCGTAGTAGCCCTTCAGCTTCTGCTTGGCCTTCAGCTGCAGACCGAAGTCCGAAACCTTGGACTTGCGGCGCTGGCCGTGCTGGCCGGGGCCATACGAGCGCTTGTTGACGGGGGACTTGGGACGGCCCCACAGGTTTTCACCCATGGCGCGGTCGAGCTTGTACTTGGCGCTGTGGCGCTTGGACATATCGTACCTTATAAATTTATTCCAGCTGGCAACCCGTAAAGGATTGCGATCGCAACGGCAGCGCGGAATGGCCCGTAATACTCCTCAGGGTGTGAGGAAGCGCGGCTTATGGCGGAAAGCTCGCCATGAGTCAACCGTTGTCGAACACGGCTTCCTTAGGTTTTTCAACGCGCCGCGTGAACAGAAGCTTGTCGATGCGCCGTTCATCCATATCGACGATTTCGACGTCGAAATGACCCAGGCGCACCTTCTCCCCTGCCTTGGGGATACGGCCCAGGCGATGCAGCACAAGGCCCGCCACCGTATGATAGCCATTGGCGGTCTCGAAATGGTCGCCGATCGTCTCGCCCAGCTCGAACAGGTCGGTGCGGCCGTCGATCAGGAAGGAGCCGTCGTCGCGCTGGACGATCATGGGATCGTCGTCATCGTGCTCTTCGTTGAAATCGCCGGCGATCATTTCCAGCAGGTCGGTCGGGGTCAGCACGCCCTCGATGCCGCCGAACTCGTTGACCACAAAAGCCATATGAATCTTCGACGACTTGAAGGTCTCCAGCGCCTGCAGGAGCGAGGTCGTCTCCGGGATGAAGATCGGCTCCTGGGTCAGGGCCTCAAGGTCCAGGTCCTGGCCCGCCAGGATGACGTCGGCGACGTCGCGCTTGTGCAGGATACCGACCGGCGTTTCCAGGTCGTTGCCGCGCACCACCACGAGGCGCGAATACGGACAGTTGCGGATCTCGTCGCGCACCGAGCCGTCGGCATCGTCGAGCGACACCCAGTAGACATCGGGGCGCGGCGTCATGGCGGTGCGCACCTGGCGGTCGGTCAGCCGCAGCACCTCTGTCATCATCGCCTGTTCGGCCGGCTCGAAGACACCGGCGCTGGTGCCTTCGGCCAGGGCGCTTTCGACCTCTTCCTTGGTGATGGCGTCGCCCTTCTTGTCGCGAATGCCCAGGATCTTGAGCACCAGGCTGGTCGAACCGGTCAATAGCGTGACGAAGGGCGTCAGCAGCAGAGCCATGAAGGACAGCGGCCGCGACACGGCGCCGGCGATCGTTTCCGGGAACAGCATGGCCAGGCGTTTGGGAACCAGTTCACCGACGATCAGCGACAGATAGGTCAAAAGGACAACCACCACACCGGTCGAAATGGCTTCGGCCGTGTCCTCACCGATCGGGGCAAAGGCCAGGATGATTTTTTCCAGCTCGCCGGCGATCGTCGCCTGGCCATAGGCGCCGGCCAGGATGCCGATGAGGGTAATGCCCACCTGGACGGCCGACAGGAAGCGCGTCGGTTCCTCGGCCAGTTGCAGCGCCTTTTCGGCGCCCCGGTCGCCCTTGTCGGCGCGGGTCTGGAGTTTGGCGCGGCGGGAAGAGACGACCGCGAGTTCCGACATGGCGAAGATGCCGTTGAGGACGATAAGCGCGAGCACAACAGCGCAGGCGAAGAAGAGCATTAAAGGTGTCCAAGGCGACGCCGAAGCATCAGAAAGGCACAGGTTAACGGAATCGGACGCGATCCCTTGTCACAACTGCGTGAAACAGGGGGTTCACGTTACTTTGCTACCGCCGCGATAACGGCCGTATCCTTCGGTGCATTGGATATCTGTACCGTGTAGTGGCCAGGATCGAGCTTGAAGTCGACCATCTTGCGGACCGTCGAACAGTCGGGGCCGTGGCCATGGCCAGACGACTTGATCACCTTGCCGTCGCGGACAACATCGATCCACCCGGCCTGATCGAGCCCGATGGTGTAGATGCCGGCCTTCTCAACGGTCAGCATGAACAGGCCGCCAAAGGTGCCGTCGGTGATCTTCCTGGGCTGGACGGCATAGCTGACCGACGCGGTGGCTTTGAGCGGCGCATTGTAGGCGCGGCCCAGAAGGATTTCCGGTTGCGTGGCCGGTGTTGCCGCGGCCGGCACGGTTTCCGGCGTCGCCCAGTCGCTCCAGGCGGCCGGCAGTGCCGAATTCAGCGCCGTCGAACAGACGGGCTTGGCGGCCGCGTCGGCAAGGGCCGCGTACGGCGTCAGGGCCAGGAGGGCAATGGCGATCAGCCATTTCATGCGGTCATTTCCTCCGCCGCCACCGCTTTCAGCCGTTCGGCGTGAAAGGCCAGGTGGTCATCGATAAAGCTTTGGATGAAGTAGTAGGAATGGTCGTAGCCAGGCTGGTAGCGCAGCGTCAAGTTCTGCCCCGATGCCGCGGCGGCCTGTTCGAGCAGTTGCGGCATCAGTTGGTTATCGATGAACGGATCGGCCTGCCCCTGGTCGATCAGGATGGTGTCAAAGGCCTTCCCCTTCCCTTCCGCGATCAGCAGAGCGGCGTCATAACGTTCCCAGGCCACATGGTCGCTGCCCATATAGGCGGTCAGTGCCTTTTCGCCCCAAGGGGCGCGCATGGCTGAACCAATCGGCGCAAAGGCCGACACCGAGTGGAACAGGTGGGCGTGGTTCATGGCGATGGTCAGCGCGCCATGGCCGCCCATCGAATGGCCGGAAATACCCCGGCGCAACGGATCGGCCGGAAAGTTGGCCTCGACCGTCTCGATCAGGTCGCGGGTTACATAGGTTTCCATCTGGAAGTTGTTCTTCCATGGGCCTTGCGTGGCGTCGACATAGAAGCCCGCGCCCTGGCCCAGGTCTCCGGCCGGGTCATTGGGCAGGGTCGAGCCGCGCGGGGACGTGTCGGGAGCAACGACGATCAGGCCAAGCTCAGCGGCCTTGCGGTAGGCGCCCGACTTTTCCGTGAAGTTGTTGGCCGTGCAGGTCAGGCCCGACAGCCAGTAGAGTGTCGGCAGCTTGCCCTTGGCGTCGGGCACGAAGATAGTAAAGGCCATCTGGCCGGTCACCGCCGCGCTTTTGTGGCTGACGAAATAGAGGGTGCCGCCGTGGGTGCGGTGCTGTTCGGTGATCTCGATCTCGGACATGACGGCCCTCCTTGGAAATGCGGATACGCTTACACTGCAAGGCGCAGGAATGTCAGCGGAAAGTTCCGGACTTCCGGCAAGTTTTCAGTAAACCAACACATGCGGAGCTTGATGATCATTGCCAGTGGGCGGGGCCTCTTACTTAGAACACCACCACGGAGCGAATGCTTTCGCCCGCGTGCATCAGGTCGAACGCCTTGTTGATGTCTTCCAGCGCGAAGGTATGGGTGATCATCGGATCGATCTCGATCTTGCCGTCCATGTACCAGTCGACGATCTTTGGTACGTCGGTGCGGCCTCTCGCCCCGCCAAAGGCCGAGCCCTTCCAGACGCGGCCGGTGACCAGCTGGAAGGGACGGGTCTTGATCTCGGTGCCAGCCGGTGCGACACCGATGACGATGCTCTCGCCCCAGCCACGATGGCAGGCCTCCAAAGCCGTGCGCATGACATCGACATTACCGGTGCAGTCGAACGTATAGTCCGCGCCGCCCCCCGTAAGTTCGACCAGGTGCGCCACCAGATCGCCCGAGACCTTGGTCGGGTTGACAAAATGGGTCATGCCGAAGCGCGTGCCCCACTCGGCCTTCCCGTCATTGATATCGACGCCGACGATGCGATCCGCGCCGACCATCTTCAGGCCCTGAATGACGTTCAACCCGATGCCGCCAAGGCCGAACACGACGGCATTGGCGCCGGGTTCAACCCCAGCTGTATTGACCACGGCGCCCACGCCGGTGGTAACCCCACAGCCGATATAGCAGGCCTTGTCGAACGGCGCGTCGTCGCGGATTTTCGCCAGGGCGATTTCCGGCAGGACGGTGTGATTGGCGAAGGTCGAGCAGCCCATATAGTGGTGAATGGCCTGTCCCTTGTAGGAAAAGCGCGAGGTATTGTCAGGCATCAGCCCCTTGCCCTGCGTCGCGCGGATGGCGGTGCACAGATTGGTCTTGCGCGACAGGCACGACTTACACTGGCGGCACTCGGGCGTATAAAGCGGGATGACGTGGTCGCCGGGCTTCAGCGAAGTTACACCCGCCCCGACCTCGACGACGACGCCCGCGCCTTCGTGGCCGAGAATCGACGGGAACAGGCCCTCGCTGTCGAACCCGTCGAGCGTATAGGCGTCGGTGTGGCAGATGCCGGTGGCCTTGATCTCGACCAGGACTTCGCCGGCGCGGGGCCCTTCCAGGTCGACCTCGACGATTTCCAGAGGTTTCTTGGCTTCGAAAGCGACGGCGGCGCGGGTCTTCATGGCATTTCCCTTTTCAAGAGGTTTCTGGCTTAAGGACCTGCGCTCCGGACGTCAATAAAATAGCGCCGATACGGCCACCCAATACCGCAGACGGCTTATTAATCAAACGCTTGTAGGATGGATAACCCGGTTCCGCTTATTGGTAGCAGTCGCATGACCATCAAAGCCAAGATTCTGTCGCTTGTCGTCGCCTTCGCCCTCATGGCCACGGCCATAACCGGCCTCAGCCTCATGACCATGGCGGATTATGACCGGGTAATCGCCGACTACAAGCGCGCATCAAACAACGCCTTCCGCGCCGAGCAGTTGAACCTGCTCCTGTCGCGCGGCGTGATCGAGGTCCGCAACGTCTATATCGCCAAGACTCCGGAACAGCTGGAAACGCGCATCGCGGCGATGAACGCGCGCATGCGGGAGGTCGATGTCCTGCTGACGACCTGGAAGGCCGAACTCAGGCCCGGCGAGGTCCCGCAATTCGCGTCGATAGAAAAGGATGCCCGCGTCGTTATCGGCTTCAGCGGCAAGGTCGCCGAGGTCGCCCGCACTCAGTCCCCACGCGAAGCCGAACGGCAGGGCGCGACCGACGGCGCGCTGGCCTGGCGCGAAGCCTTCCAGGCCCGGCTCGACGCCATGGTCACCGGCATCAAGGCAACGCTCACCGCCCGCGAGGCCCGGCTGGACGCCTATCAGGCCCAGCGCAGCCGCGACTTCGTCATCGTAGCGGGATCTGCGATCGTCCTGGTCCTGTTCGCTTCTCTGTGGGTCGCCATTCGTTCGATCGCCAATCCGCTCAACCGCGTGACCCAGTCGATCATGCGCCTGTCCGAAGGCGCCTACGACACAGCCATTCCCGCCGCCAAGGGCCAGGACGAAATCTCGCGCCTGTGGAACGCCCTGGGTATCCTTAAGGCCCACGCCATCGAGGCCAAGAAGATCAACGATCAGAAGCTGGAACTGCATCTGGATTAAAAAAAATCGTCGCGCCGAAAAAAATTCGCGTCGCCGGTCGATTCTCGCATCCTTCGTTCGATGAGGTTACATAGCCGGTGCTGATCGTCAGTCCGGCAGCCAACCTCAAAGGAGATGCGCACATGAAAGTCATCGTTTTCGTCAAGGCCACCGCCGATTCCGAGGCCGCCGTTCCGCCGACCGCCGAACTGCTCACCGCCATGGGCAATTACAACGAAGAGCTGGTCAAGGCCGGCATCATGCTGGGCGGCGAAGGCCTGAAGCCGAGCTCGTTCGCCAAGCGCGTCCACTTCGACGGTCCGAACCGCACCGTCATCGACGGCCCCTTCACCGAAACCAAGGAACTGGTCGCCGGCTTCTGGATCTGGGAAGTCCGCAACATGGAAGAAGCCGTCGAGTGGGTGAAGCGCTGCCCCAACCCGATGTTCACCGCCAGCGACATCGACATCCGTCCTATGTACGGCATGGAAGACTACAAGGAATGGGACAAGGAAGGCGGCTGGCTGGAGCAGGAGGTCAAGCTCCGCGAGCAAATCGAAGCCAAGAACGCCTAAGTGTAGCTCAAGCGCCGCATGGCTCCTCGCATCCGCTCGGGCGGCCGGTCGGCCTTGCCAAGCAGCACGCTGCTTGGAGGTCATAATTATCCTTCTATCCAACACGGCATAGCCGCTTGGCTTCTCTGAAAATCCGAATATGGTCCGGGCATGACCACAGCGATTGCCCGGACCATCGACGCCATCTGGAAGATGGAAGCCGCCCGCATCATCGGCGGCCTTGCCCGCCGGGTCCGGGACGTCGGCCTGGCCGAGGACCTGGCGCAGGACGCCCTGATCGCCGCGCTCGAACAATGGCCGGCGAAGGGTATTCCGCCCAATCCCGGCGCCTGGCTGGCCATGACAGCCAGGAACAAGGCGATCGACCGCCTGCGACGCGACGCCAACCTGCGCCGCAAGCTCGATGAACTGGGCCACGAACTGGAAGATAGCGCCATGCCCGCCGAAATCGCGGAAGGCATTCAGGACGATGTGCTGCGGCTGATCTTCACCGCCTGCCATCCCCTGTTGCCGCATGAGGCCCAGATCGCCCTTACCCTTCGCATCGTCTGCGGCTTGACGACTGAGGAAATCGCCCGCGCCCAGTTGGTGCCGGAACCGACCGTCCAGCAGCGTATCGTCCGCGCCAAGAAGAAGCTGGCCGACGCCGGCATCGGCTTCAACGATATCGCGCCCGAGGATTTCGACGCGCGCCTGGGCGCCGTGCTCCAGGTCATCTACCTCATCTACAACGAAGGCTATTCGGCCTCGAGCGGCTCATCCTACCTGCGCCTGTCACTGTGCGAGGAGGCGCTGCGGCTGGCGCGGATGCTGGTTCACATGGCCAAGGAAGAGGCCGAAATCCACGCTCTGCTGGCCCTGATGGAACTCCAGTCATCGCGCGCCCGCGCCCGGACCGACGCCACCGGCACACCAATCCCCCTGCCCGAACAGAACCGCAATCATTGGGACCGGCTGCAGATCGCCCGCGGCCTCAAGTCCCTGGAAACCTCGCGCAACCTCGGCGGCCCGCCCGGCGTCTATTATCTCCAGGCGGCGATCGCGGCCTGCCACGCCCGCGCCGTCACGCCTGACGCCACTGACTGGCCGCAGATTTCCGCCCTCTACAGTCTGCTTTTTGAACTCACTCAATCTCCCGTGGTAAGATTGAACCATGCGGTCGCCGTCGGCATGGCCTATGGACCGTCAAGCGGCCTCCAGCTCCTGGCGCCGCTGCAAACCGAGGCGGCGCTTAGGGACTATCATCCGCTGTGGGCCGCCCGCGGCGAGCTTCTCTACCGTGCCGAACGTCACGCCGAGGCGCGGGCGGCCTTTGAGACGGCCGCCGGCATGACGCGCAACGCGCCTGAAAAGACGGCACTTCTGGCGCGCGCCGCCGCCTGCGGTCAATGATTACACGCCTGAAGGGAATTCCTCATCTTCCATTAACCACGGACGGCATATAACAGCAAAATCTCGCTGTAATAACAGCCGCTTATAGTATGGGAGTACCCAAATGACGATAAAGTCGCGCATCCTCTTACTGGTTGGATGCTTCGCGCTGATGGCCGGCGCCGTCACCGGACTGGGCCTGCTGACCATCCAGGATTACAACCGCGTCCTGCGCGAGGTCAGCGAGGCGCATCAAAACGCCTATCGCGGCGAACATCTCAACCGTCTGGTGACCGCGGCCGTCATGGAATCGCGCGGCGTCTACATGTCCAAGGACACGCAAGAAGCCAAGAAGTACGCCGACGGCGTCGACAAGAACCTCGACAAGATCCAGACGCTGCTGGGCGAGTGGCAACCCACGCTCAGGCCGGGACAGCTCCCCGAATTCGACGGCGTGAAGGCCAAGGCCGACGAATTCGTCGGGTTCCGCCGCGAACTGGCGCGCCTGGGCCGCGACGTCTCGCCCGAAGCCGCCAATATCCAGGGCAATAACGAGGCCAATCGCTCGAACCGCAAGGCGTTCCAGGAAAAGATCGACGCCATGGTGGCGCACATCCACACCAACCTGGAAGCGACGGAAGCCAAACTGGCCGCCTACAAGGAAAAGCGCATCTGGCAATTCCTGCTGATCGCCGTCACCGGCATCCTGGCCGTGCTGGGCGCCTCGCTGTGGGTCGCCTTCAAGCAGATTTCGCGTCCGCTGCAGCATGTCACCGAAAACGTCACGCGCATCGCCGAAGGCGCCTACGACACCGAAATCCCGGAGGCACGCGGCCGGGACGAGATTTCGTCGCTATGGCGCTCGATCCGCACCCTGCGCGACCATGCCCTGGAAGCCGAAACCCTTAAGGCGCACCAGCGCGAGGAAGAAGAGCGCATCGCCATCAATATGCGCGAAGAACGCCTGCGCATCGCCGGCGAGTTCGAACAGAGCATGGGCGAACTCGCCAGCCGTTTCGCCAACTCGTCGCGCACCGTCGCCGATCAGGCCCGCACCCTGTCGCAGAGCGCCGACGACGCTTCGGCCCGCACCGAGTCGGTCAACCACGCCGCCGTCGACGCCGCCAACAATGTCTCGAACGTGGCGGCCGCCACCGAGGAACTGTCGGCCAGTGTCGGTGAGATCAACAACCAGGTGTCACGCACTTCGGAAATCACCCAACTGGCCGTCATCGAGGCCCAGAAGACCGAAGCCGCTATCCAGACGCTGAACACCGCCGCCAACCAGATCGGCGACGTCATCAACCTGATCCAGGCGATCGCCGCCCAGACCAACCTGCTGGCGCTCAACGCCACCATCGAATCGGCGCGCGCCGGCGACGCCGGCAAGGGCTTCGCGGTCGTCGCTTCGGAAGTGAAGCAACTGGCCCAGCAGACCGCCCGCGCCACGGACGATATCCGCTCCAAGATCTCGGAAATCCAGTCGGCGACCTCGGCCACGGTCGGTTCGATCGACACCATCGTGAAGACGATCGAAAACATCGGCCAGCTAACCGCCGGCATCGCCGCCTCGGTCGAACAGCAGGGCCTGGCGACCAACGAAATCGCCAACAACACCAACCTGGCCGCCACGGGCACGCTGGAAGTGACCGGCCACATCTCGGGTCTCAGCCACGCGGCATCCGCCACGGGTTCGGCCGCCCAGTCGCTGCTCAGCCTGTCCAACGACCTGGAACGCCGCTCAGAGGACCTTCAGGCCGAAGTCTTTGACTTTGTTGGCCGTCTGCGATCGGCGTAAAACCAGCGATCACAATGGTAAAAGAAGCCCTGCTCCGGCGGGGCTTTTTCTTTGCGCGTTGACCGCGGCAATTCCGCTTTACAAACGGCCCGGCTTGGTATCGATTACAAAAAACACATGCCTTACAGGGGGCAAACATGCCAGGTTAC
Organism: Asticcacaulis solisilvae; assembly: GCF_017875235.1. GTDB lineage: Bacteria > Pseudomonadota > Alphaproteobacteria > Caulobacterales > Caulobacteraceae > Asticcacaulis > Asticcacaulis solisilvae_A. The sequence continues at coordinate 172,810 of NZ_JAGGMI010000010.1, forward strand.
AACCGCCGCAGCTTTATCGGCGCCGCTACGGGCGCATCCACCCTCGCCGCCGTCTCCGCGCACGCGGCGACCAAGGCCAAAAAGTCCGCGCCAAGCGACCAGGTCAATATCGCGCTGATCGGCCCCAAGGGCATGGGCTGGGCCAATATGAAGGCCCACATGAAGGTGCCTGGCGTCAACGTCACCACCCTGTGCGACATCGACGACAAGGTGCTGGCCGAGCGCGGCACCGAGCTTCAGGGCATGACCGGCAAGGCGCCGAAGATCGCGCGCGACTATCGCCGCGTTCTCGACGACAAGGACATCGACGCCGTCATCATCGCTACGCCCGATCACTGGCACTGCCTGATGACGGTCGACGCCTGTTCGGCCGGCAAGGCCATGTATGTCGAAAAGCCGCTGGGCAACTCGATCGCCGAATGCAACGCCATGGTCGCCGCCAAGCAGCGCCACAAGTCGGTCGTCCAGGTCGGCCAGTGGCAGCGCTCAAACCAGCACTGGGCCGACGCCATCGCCTATGTCCACTCAGGCAAGCTGGGCCGCGTGCGCATGGTCAAGGTCTGGGCGTACCTGCCGTGGGCGCCGATCGTCACGCCGCAACCGGACGGTCCGGTGCCGGCGGGCGTCGACTACAACATGTGGCTGGGGCCGGCGGCGGAGCGCCCGTTCAATGCCAACCGCTTCCACTATAATTTCCGCTGGTACTGGGACTATGCCGGCGGCCTGATGACCGACTGGGGCGTGCATCTGATGGACATGGCCGTGCTGGGCATGAAGGCGGGCGCGCCGAAATCGGTCATGGCGCTGGGCGGCAAGTACGCCTATCCCACCTCCGCCGCCGAGACGCCAGACACCCTGTCGGCGCTCTATGATTACGGTGACTTCTCGCTTCAGTGGGAACACAGCCAGGCCATCGGCAACGGCTATTACGGCCGGGAACACGGCGTCTCCTTCATCGGCGAGAATGGCACCCTGGTCGTCGATCGCGGCCAGTGGATGGTCCTGCCGGAAAAGGCGGACAAGACAGGTGCCCTGAAGATTGAAGCCGTCGCGCCCATCAAGCCGTCCGACAACGGACTGGAAAAGCACGCCGCCAACCTGATCGCCTGTATCAAGGACCGGTCGCTGACGCCGAACTGCACCATCGAAGACGCAGCCAATACCGCCATTGTCTGCCAGATGGGCAATATTGCTTATCGCACCAAGGACAAGATCTTCTGGGACAAGGCGTCCGGCCGCTTCGGCGACAATGCCGCGGCCAATGCGCTGATTACCCCGACCTATCGCGCTCCGTGGAAGCTGCCGCCAGTCGCATAGTAAGGACGTCATATCCCCCTCCTCCCTACGCGTGCGTGGAGAGGTGGCACCGAGCGTAAGCGAAGATAATGGAGGGAACGGCCGACGGCCATCCCCTTCACCGCTGTGCCGTTGCTTCGCGCCGCTGGCGATCCCCTCCATTACATGGGGATAAGAGAGGGAACGGCAATCACCTCTCCTCCCCCACCAGGGGCTGTTCCTCTTCCTTGAGCAACTCCATTGGCCGCGACGCCCGGAACAGCTTGTCGACGCCATATGGCTTCGCGCGCCAGTATTGCGGCGGGCCGTCGATCTCGGCGCCCAGTTCCACCGCCGCCTTCCACGGCCAGCGCGGATCGTAAAGGATGCCGCGCGCCAGGGCGACGAAATCGGCCTTGCCCGAGGCGATGATATCCTCGGCGTGCTGGGGCTTGGTGATCAGGCCGACAGCGAAAGTCGTCAGCCCCTTGGCTTTGACGGCTTCAGCGAACGGTACCTGGTAGCCAGGCACCGAGCTGATCGTCTGATGCGGCGACAATCCGCCCGACGAGACATCGACCCAGTCGACGTCGCGCGCCTTCAGCGCCTCGGCGAAAACAAGCGTCTGTTCGATATCCCAGCCGCCTTCAACCCAGTCGGTCGCCGAGACGCGCACCCCGATCGGCTTTTCGACCGGAAAGACGGCGCGGATGGCGTCGAACACTTCCAGCGGGAAACGCATGCGATTTTCCAGCGATCCGCCGTATTTGTCATCGCGCGTGTTCGACAGCGGCGACAGGAACTGATGCAACAGGTAGCCATGCGCGGCGTGCAGTTCGATGGCGTCGATCCCCAGCCGGTCGGCGCGCTCCGCCGCCGCGACGAAGGCGTCGCGCACACGGTTGAGCCCTGTCCGATCCAGCGCTACCGGCGGATTTTCGCCGTCCTTGTACGGCAGGTTCGACGCGCTCCAGGTTTGCCAGCCGCCGGCCTCCTCAGGCGCGATCTGGTGGCCGCCCGCCCACGGCACGTCACAGGACGCCTTGCGCCCGGCGTGGGCCAGCTGGATGGCGACGCCAATCCCCGAATGGCGACGGACGGCGGCGAGCGCCGGCTTCAGTGCATTTTCGGTGGCGTCATCCCACAGGCCCAGATCGCTTGGCGTGATGCGTCCGTCGGGCTCGACGGCGGTGGCTTCGATGATCATCAGCCCGGCGCCGGACAGGGCCAGATGGCCAAGATGGATCATGTGCCAGTCGGTCGCCTCGCCATTGTGCGCCGAATACTGGCACATGGGCGAAATGACGATTCGGTTGGCGAGCGCCAGGTTACGCAGTCCGGTACGCTTGAACAAAGCCGTCATCTGTAATCCTCTCAGCAGCGGTTACCGTTATCTGGTCACCGCAACCTTGAAGCGCTAGGGCCCCTGCATAAGAAAGCGGTTGGGGAAACTAAGCGGTGCGACACATTGCGTCTTCTGAAGCCCGAACGGCTTTGCGGCCTTCCCTTGACGTCCTGGCAAGATATCGGGCATATTGTGGTTACTCATCGAGACCAGCCGAGGGACAGGCCCGACGACGCTGGGGCAACCGCTGACATATTCAGTATGGTGCCAACTCCTACGGGGCTGCCCAAGCCGTTTGCGCGTCAGCGCAAGTTGCGGAAAAGCAAGAATGCCCCGATAGATGAGACGAAGAACAGCGCCTCATGGCGCGTGCTCTCCCGTCTGGTCTCGATGACAGTATTTCGCGACCGGACACACCATGAACGCCATAAATTTCGAGTTTGCCAAGCCTGACCTCGTCGGCACCGACATCATTGCCGCGCTTCCTGATGATTTCCGCCTGCAGAGCGGCGACAGGCTGGAACAGAAAACGGTAGTCGCGCGTGTCTATGGTCCGGCGAATGCGCCCGTGGTCGTGGCCGCCGGCGGTATCTCCGCCGGCCGTGTGCTGTTCGCCAAGGAAGACACCACCGACACCGCGCCCGGCTGGTGGGAAGGCGTGGCGGGTCCTGGTGAGGCGCTTGACCTCAATCGCTTCCGTGTCCTGTCGATCGAGTTCGCCCCGCAACTGCCGGCCAGCCGGGTTTATACCATCACCACCCACGATCAGGCGCGTCTCGTCCGGCTGCTGCTCGACCAGCTGGGCGTCCAGAAACTCTATTCCTTCATCGGCGCGTCCTACGGCGCCATGATCGGCCTGGCCTTTGCTGAACTGTACCCGGACGATGTCGAGCGCCTGTGCATCATCTCGGCGGCGCACCGCGCGCATCCAATGGCGACGGCCTTCCGCGGCCTGCAACGCCGCCTGTTGCAGTTCGGCCGCGACAATGGCAAGCCCCAGGAAGGCATCTCGCTGGCGCGCCAGCTGGCCATGACGACCTATCGCTCGGACGCCGAGTTTTCCGAGCGCTTCGACGGCGCGCCGCCGCCGACCGCCGGCGGCAACTATGTGGTCTGCCAGTATCTGCGCGCGCGCGGCGACGCCTATACCGCCACCGACGTCAACCGCTGGATTTCGATGTCGGACAGCCTGGACCGCCACCGCGTTGATCCTTCGAAGATCAAGGCGCGCGTCTATCTCGCCGCCGTCCCGACCGACCGGCTGGTGCCCTATGACGACATGAAGGCTTTGGACGAGCAACTGGCGGACAGCGTATTTATGGAGTTTCCCTCGCTCTACGGCCATGACGCGTTCCTGAAGGAAATCGCACTGGTATCGGAGATCGTCAGGACGTCGCTCAGCTAACTACTCCTTCTCCCCGTTTACGGGGAGAAGGTGGCCCAACGGGCCGGATGAGGGGCCTCTCTCAGCCGGTATGCCCCTCACCCGGCTTGCTGAAGCAAGCCACCCTCTCCCCGTAAACGGGGAGAGGGGAATACGGCACGGACACATGACCAAAGACTATCTCAAAGACGCGCAGCTTTCGACCCGCGTCATCAATATCGGCATCGACGCAGACCCGGTGCACGGCGCCGTCATGCCGCCCATCTACCTGTCGTCCAACTATACGTTCGAAGGTTTCGGCAAGAAGCGAACCTATGACTATGCCCGCTCGGGCAATCCAACGCGCGAAGTCATCGCCGACGTCATTGCCGACCTGGAAGGCGGCGCCGGCGCGGTCATCACGGCGTCCGGCCTAGCGGCGCTCGATCTTCTCTGGCAGGACCTCGACCGCTCCGCGCCAATCGCACCGGCCGCGGTCGCCGATCCCTCGGCGGTCAAGTCGAAGCGCGTCGTCGTTCCGCACGACTGCTATGGCGGCACCCAGCGCCTGCTCAATGCCCGCCACAAGCAGGGCGTGATCGAATGCGCCTATGTCGACCAGACGGATGAGGCGGCGCTTGTCGAGGCGCTGAAAACGCCGACCGCCCTCCTCCTGCTGGAGACGCCGTCCAACCCGCTGATGCGCCTGATCGACCTGGAAAAACTTATCAAGCTCGGCCACGACGCCGGCGCGCGCGTCGCGGTCGACAATACCTTCCTGTCGCCGGCGCTGCAGAACCCGATCCGTTTCGGCGCCGACTATGTCGTCCATTCGACGACCAAGTACATCAACGGCCATTCCGACGTTATCGGCGGCGCGCTGGTCTGCGCGCATGAGGCGGATGTCTTGCCGATGCGCTGGTGGGCCAACTGCGTCGGCAGCACCCAGACGGCGTTCGACAGCTATATGACCCTGCGCGGCGTGCGCACCCTGTTCGTCCGCATCCGCCAGCAGCAGGAAAGCGCGCAGGCGGTCGCCGAATGGCTGGAGCAGCACCCGGCGGTCAAGGCCGTCCACTATCCAGGCCTGAAATCCCACCCCCAGCACGACCTGGCCAGGAAGCAGCAGCATGGTCCCGGCGCCATGATGTCGTTTGAGCTCAAGGGCGGGCTTGATGCCGTCAAGGCCGTACTCGACGTCATCGACCTGTTCAGCCTGGCCGAGAGCTTGGGCGGGATCGAGAGCCTGATCGTCCATCCGGGCTCGATGACCCATGCCGCCATGTCGCCCGAAGCCCAGGCCACGGCCGGGATTACCGGCGGCCTGCTGCGCGTGTCGGTCGGCCTGGAAGATGCCAGCGACCTGATCAAGGCGCTCGACAGGGCCTTTAAAGTCCTGTGAACGCCTTGAGCTTGTCCGGATTCCGCACAAAGTAGACGGCGCTGACCTGATCGCCCGCACGCTCGATGGTCAGCAGGTCGAGACTGCCGTCATTGTGATGCGTCAGGACCGCCAGGCCGCCATTGGCGCGCAGGATTTCGGTCCTGACGATCGAATGCTGGCGGAACTTCAGCCAGATGCCGACCAGGAACCTGGCCACCCGGTCGCGGCCCTCAAGGATATTGATGGCCGCCGAAGCCTTGCCGCCGCCGTCCGAATGCAGGCTGACGTCGCGCGCCAGCAAGGCTTCGAGCGCCGTGGTATCGCCTGACTGCGACGCTTCGAGAAACGCCTGCAGGAAGGCGCGCTCGTCACTCTCGCTGATCGAAAATCGCGCCGGTGCGGGCTCTCTCTCCTGCCGGACCGCCTTGCGCCCCCGCGCCGCCAATTGCCGGCAGGCGGCTTCGGAACGGTCGAGCGTGGCGGCGATATCGGTAAAGCTGGCGCCGAAGACGTCGTGGAGCAGGAAGGCGGCGCGTTCCAACGGACTCAGGCGTTCCAACGCATAGAGGAGACCGATTGACAGATCATCCGCCATATCCGCTTCACCGGCCTTTGCACCGGTAAAGTCGGAAATGTCGTGCAACGGTTCGGGCAACCAGGGCCCCACATAGGTCATGCGCTTACGGTGCGCCGACTTCAGCACATCCAGGCACAGCCGCGTCACCACGCGCGTCAGATAGGCGCGCGGGGTGTCGACATCTTCGACCTCCCGCACGCGCAGCGCCGCCTCCTGCACCACATCCTCGGCCTCCGACAGAGTGCCGAGCATGCGGTAGGCCACGCCGATCAGATAGCGGCGGTGCGTCTGGAGGTCGTTGAGCAAACTCATTTTAGCTGTCGCATGCTTGATACGAAAAACCGGGAACCACTTTTTCGAAGCATGCTCTAGGCCTTATCCTGAGGATGAACCGTCCGCAGTCCGACAGAGATGCGGTTCCAGCCATTGATCTGGGCGATCAGAAAGGTCAGGTCAATAATCTCCTTGTCGGTGAAATGCGCCTTCAAGCCTTCATAGTCGGCATCCGGGGCATGGGTGTCTGGCAGGTGCGTCAGGCTTTCAGTCCATTGCAGCGCCGCCTTCTCGCGCGGTGTGAACAGGTTCGATTCGGCAAAGGCGCTTAAGAGCAGCAGGCGTTTTTCGGTATCGCCGTCCTTCAGAGCCTCCAGACGATGCATATGGATGCAGTTGGCGCAGCCATTGATCTGCGACGCGCGCATCTTGACCAGATGGATCAGGATCGGATCGAAGCCGCTCTCCTTGATGTAGGTTTCGACAACCGCCTTGGCGGCGAAGGCGGCGGGGGCGATGGCATAGGCATTGAGACGTTGCGACATGGGTTTCTCCTGTGTGTCTGCCTGTATGACGAGCCAGTCGAGCGCGCTGTGACATGCCAATGAAGAAAATTTCACTTGCCAACGCAGAGCGCTGTGAGACCGTCGGCCAAACTCATGAGGGGAAGTTCGCCATGCGCATTCTGGCCGGTTTCGTCGCGTCCGTCATGCTGCTCGCCGCCACGGGTGCGACAGGGGCTCAGCCTAAGCCGGCCCAGGCCACCCCGGCCGATGAGGTCTTCAAGGCCGAGCAGGATTTCGACGCCTATACGGCCGAACACGGCATCACGGTCGGCTTCCACGCCTATTCTACGCCGGACGCCATTGCCTTCCGCCCTGAAGCCGTCCGCATTCATGAGCGCCTCGGTGACCTGATCGCCAAGGGCGAAGGCGGCAAGGACGCGCCGTCCAAATTGCGCTGGCGGCCCTACCGCGTTGCCGTGGCGGCTTCCGGCGACATGGCATGGGATCTGGGCCCTTGGACGATCGAAGGCACCGACCGCGCCGGCTGGTTCTTCACCGTCTGGCAGAAGCAGGCCGACGGCCGCTGGCTGTGGCCGCTCGATACCGGCGCAGGGGCCGCCCCCGCGGCCAAGTTGCCGCCCATGGGCGCGCGGGAGACTATCTCCTATGGCCGCACCACGGCAGTCGATCCGACAGCGGCGGCTTCCGTCGCCACGCGTGAGGCTGAACTGAACGCCGCACTGACGGCGACACCCGCCACCGAGGCCTATGAGGACTTCCTGATCGACGACATGACCTTTGTCGGCGGCGGCGAAGCACCGGTCACGCGCAAGAAGGACGTCGCCGTCCGCCTCGGCACACGGCCGCAAGGCCTGACGTGGATTGCCGTCGGCAACGGCCAGTCGAAAGCCGGCGATATGGTCTATACCTATGGTCACGTGACGGATGCCTCTGGCGTCCATCGGGGGCACTATGTCCGGGTGTGGAACCGCTTCGGCAAAAAGCCCGCCGACTGGAAACTGACCGTCGATATCTACAATTCGGATAAGTAGTTTCTGGTCAGGCCAATTCGGCCTTGCCATACCTCACAGCAACGATACAACTCCCGCAACGGAGCGTCAGATTCCCTATGCCGTCGACGCGCTTCCCGGACGTGGTCCCGGAAAGCGCTCCCTAACGAAACCTGGAGCTTCCTTCCAGCGTACCCGACTGGAAGAGACTCTATCCGGAGAAACGCCTCATGGGCCATATGCCCCCCTTCGCCGCCGCCGACACCCGTTATGCTTCCATGCCCTATCGCCGCTGCGGCCGCTCGGGTCTCAAACTGCCCGCCATTTCGCTTGGCCTGTGGCAGAACTTCGGCGATATCAATCCGCTCGACACCCAACGCAGCCTTCTGCGCCGGGCCTTCGATCGCGGCGTCACCCACTTCGACCTGGCCAACAACTATGGCCCGCCGTTCGGTTCGGCCGAGACCAATTTCGGCCGCATCCTCAAGGAAGATTTCCTGCCCTACCGCGACGAGCTTATCATCTCGACCAAGGCCGGCTGGGACATGTGGCCGGGGCCCTATGGCGGCATGAACGGCTCCAAGAAGTACATGATCGCCTCCTTCGACCAGAGCCTGAAGCGCATGGGACTCGACTATGTCGACATCTACTATTCGCACCGCCCCGATCCGTTCACCCCGCTGGAAGAGACCATGGGCGCGCTGGCCCTGCTCTACAAACAAGGCAAGGCGCTCTATGTCGGCATCTCCAACTACAATGCCGAACTGACAAAGCAGGCCGTCGCCATCCTCAAGTCCGAAGGCGTGCCGCTGACCATCAGCCAGCCGAACTACAGCCTCCTCGACCGCTGGATCGAGCCGGACCTGCTGGGTACGAACAGCGATAACGGCGTCGGCACCATCGTCTTCTCGCCGCTGGCCCAGGGATTCCTCAGCACCAAGTATCTGAAGGAGGTTCCGGGCGATTCGCGGGCGGCGCGCCTTGAGTGGGTGCGCAATGGCCTGACCGAGGCGACGATCGGACGGATCAAGGCGCTCAATGGCCTGGCCCATGCGCGCGGGCAAAGCCTGGCGCAGATGGCCCTGGCCTGGACGCTGCGCGACGAACGGATCACCTCGACCCTGATCGGCGCGCGCACCGTCGAACAGCTCGACGACAGCCTGGGTGCGCTTGCTAACCTCGCCTTCTCGGCGGCGGAGCTGGATGCTGCCGATCAGATTACCCGTGGTGATCCCGACATCTTCACTGCGCCGGCCAAGGCCAATGGCGATGACCTGCGCGCCGACCCCGACTATCGCGCCTGATATTAGGAGTCTGTTGAGCATAAGGGGCGTGGTGCATTGCACCACGCCCCTTATTATTGGAAATAATATTCAGTCGAAAAGCTTTGTTCTGGTCTTGGCGCGAGCCTCTATTGCAACGCAGAAAATTATTCCCCCAACAGGCGAAATGAACCACATTTCATCTTTATTTCTGAATCGGTAAAACTTACCCAAGGCTGACATAAGGGTTCACAAGCATGTCGATCACCGAGGAAACCTGCCGCTGGGCTTACGCCAAGGCGATGCGCAACGAAAACATCCGCCGCGCCTTGCAGGAAGCCGGCCGGGCCATCTATCTCGATGACAACCCGTCCGACGAGTCGGTGTTTCCGGCCTCCAACCGCTACGTGCTGTCGCGTGTCGAAGTGCACGGTGAACGGCAGGCTGAAGCGCTGGTCTACTGTAACGGTGTCTGCGTTGCCTGATCCCATAGGCACCGCTAGAGCGATATGGCGAAAAGTGCCAAGATGCGTTTTTTTGGGGTTTTCGCCTTAAATATCGCGACAAAGCAAAAGCTTAGATTGGCATGATGTTTCCATTTAAAATCATACCGATCTAAAGCGCGGCGCCCCCGTTCCCTTCCCCTTTCGATCCGATAGAACACGGCTATTGACAGGCGCCCAGAACTAGAACAAAATGTGAACATTGGATCCGGAGTTGATCATGTACGCACAGTCCCAGCCTGCTCAAAAAGCCTCCTTACGGTGGTCGCGCGTCGATGCCGCCGACAGCCGTGTTGAACGCGACCTCAAGATGATCCTGTGCGCGCGCGACTTCCAGGCGCTCAGCGGCGCACGGGCCGTCACGCCTTGCTATTATCGTGGCCGCGACCGGGCTGGGAACGCCATCACTATCCGCGTTATCGCCGACGAGATGGCGGCATAGCGCCGTTTCAGCTCATGCGGCGCATCTGCGACCGTGTCGTGTCCTCACGGGCAAAGCGCACCAGGCTTTCCATCGCCCATCTGGCGTCGCGGGCATTCTTGTTCGCCACGGCTTCGAAGACCCGGGCGTGATCCGGCCAACTGTTGCGCGCATCCGCCGGATCCGTGGATTTCAGCCGGGTCGTCCAGGCAATTGCGGCGGCGATCGAACTGTTGAGTGAAATCAGCACCTCGTTCCGCGTCGCCAGCAACAGGACCTTGTGAAACTCGAGGTCCGCCAGCCGGCCGGCTTCGGTCGCCAGCGTTTCCCTGCCCATGACGTCGAGCGCGTGTTTCAGGCGCGCCACCTCTTCTTCGCTGCGCCGTTCCGCCGCCAGTTCCGCGGCGGCGGGCTCATTGATCAGCCGCAGTTCGAACAGACCGTCCATGAATTCATTCGACGGCGTGGTTTCGAACATCCAGCCCATGACTTCGGGATCGAGCAGGTTCCAGCGCGCGCGTTCGCACACCAGCGTACCGCGCTTCGGCTTGCTTTCGATCAAACCCTTGGCGGCAAGAATTTTCAACGCTTCGCGATAGGGCGTCCGGGAAATATTCAGCGCTTCGCTGGAATCGATCTGAAACGGCAGAATATCGCCGGGACGATAGGTCCCGTTCAAGATATCGATCGCCAGCCGTCGCGCCAAAGACCCATGAAGACGGCCTTGCGATGGCACTTCTTCGAAGGTGAATTCAGCCGTTGCTTCCGTTCTAGTTGCTTTTTTCTTGTTGTCCATGACGTGACCAACACCCCTGTACCAGTATATGCGCGACTTGCACGGCCTTAGCAAGTGTGATGGCGCGGTCGCTTCCTACCAGAGCAGGGTATAAATCAAGACAAGAATGGCGACGATGCCGGCCGCCAGCGCATTAAAGGCTGGTGTCGTGCGGAACTGCGAAAGCGAGGTTTCGGGCGCCCACAGCGTCGCACGGTTCGGTCTCAGCCTTGAGACAGCGACCGTTACGACCAGGCTGATCCAGAAGACCCAGCCGACACGGTCGAGAAACGGCATGTCGGGCATGAAGCGCAGCCCCGCCAGCCATTCCCGGCCGGGCAGGTCCGGATGCTGATGCATGGCGCTGGCCGCAAAGAACAGGACCGAAGCGGCAACCCCGGTCAGCAGGCCATAAAGCGCGCCGGTCGTCGAGGTGCCTTTCCAGAACATGCCCAGGAGGAAGATGACAACGATCGGCGGCGCGAAGAAGCCCGTCAGGTTCTGGCCGATCTGGAAGACCAGGTCGAAATTGCCAAGCAGCGGCTTGGCGACGACCACGGCGACAAGGAGCGCTATCGTGGCGGCCCACCGGCCGGTAGACACCAGCGCCTTTTCCGACAGGGCCGGTCGCGCGGACCGCACCAGGTCGAGGGCGAAGATCGTCGCGATCGAGTTGATCTTCGAGGCGGACGAAGCGACGATGGCGGCGATCAGGGCGGCAAAGACCAGGCCCAGTACACCCGGCGGCAGCAGACGCATCATCGACGGATAGGCCAGGTCGCCACGCGGCAGGCCGGGGGCCAGGATAAGGGCGCACAGGCCCGGCAGCACGACGATCAGGGGCATAAGCAGCTTCAGATAGGCCGCCAGGGCTATGCCGGTCTGGGCTTCGGGCAAGGATTTGGCCGACAGGGCGCGCTGGACGATATACTGGTTGAAGCCAAAATAAGAGATGTTCATCACCCACATGCCGCCGATCAGGACCGCCATCCCCGGGATTTCGGCATAGTTCGGGTCGTTCTCGGCGAAGATGAGATGGAAGTGGCCGGGATACTGCTGATGCAGCCGGCCCAGGCCAGCCATTACGCCGCCCGGCGACAGCGAGCCGCCGATGGTACCCAGCGATATCGCCAATATGGCCAGACCGCCGACGATCAGGATCGTCACCTGGACGATGTCGGTCAGCGCTGCCGCCCTCAGTCCCCCGTACAACTGATAGGACAGGGCGAACAGGCCCAGCAGGGCCAGCCCGATCAGCGGATCGAGGCCGGAAATATGTCCAATCGTCGTGGCGCCCAGCCACAGAATGCCCGTCAGGTTGATGAAGGTGTACTGAATGAGCCAGAAGACCGCCATGAGGGTCTTGACCTCGGTCCCGTAACGCCGCTCCAGGAACCCCGGCATGGTCTCAAGGCCGGCATTGTAAAACACCGGCAGGATATATTTGGCGACGACGATCAGGGCCAGCGCCGCCATCCATTCGTAGGATGCGATGGCAAGCCCCAGGCGATAGCCCGCCCCCGACATGCCGATGATCTGTTCGGCGGAAATGTTGGCGGCAATGATCGACGTTCCGACCGCCCAAAAGGGCAACTGCTTGTCGGCGAAGAAATAGGCGCTGACGTTCAGTCCGCGCGGCGCGCTTTTCGTCACATACCAGGCGGCAAGGCATATCGCGACGCTATAGGCAGCGACGATCGCGATATCGATCGGGGACAGACCGCTTGTCGTCATGATAGGCAAATGCACATCGCCGCGAAGCCGTATACTGCGATATACCGAAAAGTAGGAGCGGTTTTCGGGTAAATTTCGCGAAAAAGCAAAAACTTAGAGCGGAATAGCGTTTCATTGAAACGCACTCCAATCTATTGGCTACAGTGCCCGGGCGCATTCTGCAATCACCTGTTTTCAAAGCGACTTTGACGCATGGCCGAACAGACCACGGCACTATCAACGATAATGACGAAGCAGTCCACATATTGGGACGGAATTATAATACTTTTCTAAATTCCGTAAATTTTGGTGGGATCGCGGAAAGTAAAAAGCCCCTCCACGGCGTGGAGGGGCAGTTGAATATACCCCGGAGGCAAGGGATATATTCGGGCCTCGATCGGCTACTTGGCGTCGGCGATGCCTTGCAGCAGCACCAGGTCGGACGCGTCCGGGATCGCCGGCTGCGGCAGGTCGCGATTCGGCGGCAGGCTGCCCCAGGCCAGGGTAAAGGTCCGGCCGTCCGGCGCCGTCGCCTGCACGGCATTGAGACGCTGGCCGTCAGCGACGTGAACAGTCCTGGCGACGGCATCGGTCAGGCCATCGACCTTGCGCTCCTCGATCAGCCTGAGCGTCTTGGCGTCCACGACGAATTCCAGCGCCTGGCCTAGCCTGACGACGGGCACGATCAACTGGCCCGGCGCGCCGGGACGCGCGCCCTTGACGAAGATTTCGCTGTTCAGCGATCCGCCGCCGCTGAAGTTCCAGCGATAGTTCGTCCAGGCGCTGATCTGGCGTTTGGTCCAGCTTTTGCCCTCGCGGCGCGCCAGCCAGATCTGCGTGTTCCCGTTGGCATCGTACTTGTGGTAGGTGATCGTGACGCGGCCCTGATCGTCAAAGCCGATTATGGTGTTGTTGTTGATCATCCCGCCCTTGACCGGTACGGGATCGACAATTTCGGCCTGGCTTAAGCGAATCGGTAACGGCAAGGGCGTGCCGTCGGCCTTTTCCCAATGGATCAGGTCGCGCGTCCGCGCGTAGCTGAGGTCGTGATTGGTTTCGGCCATCGGCGTTTCGCGCCACACCCATGTGATGTGAAAAATGCCGTCGGGGCCCAGGACCGGCCCCATGAAGTAGGCGTTGCGCGCCCCTTCCCCGTCGACGAGCGGTGTCGAGGTCAGGGCCTTCCATTGCTGGCTGGCTTCATCATAGACGTTGTAAAGCTCGTTGCCATCGCCACTGGAGCCATCGCGGTACTTGTAGATCAGCCGTCCCTGGCCGTCCTTGAGGAAGATCGGATAGGTCATCCGCTTCTCGCGCGCCGGATCGACCATGACGGTCATGCGTTTCAAGGTCCGGACGTCGCCGCCAGGATCGCTGCGGAAATAGGTCAGCGGGTCGACGTGCATATTGCCGGCGACGTGGACGGCGCCCGCGCCATCCAGCGCCATGGCGATATAGTTGTGGCTGTCCCAGCCGAGCCAGGTATCGACCTTGTGGTAGACCCAGTGCGCCGGATTGTTGAGCGGCCGCTGGGCGACGGTCAGCTGCCGGTGGGCGTCGTAATAGGCGACGTAGAGGTGGGTTTTGCTGGCGACCATGGCGAAGCGGGCGCTGTGGCCGGACCAGACCTTGTCGATCGCTTCGGGTGGCTTGACAGGTGTCTGGGCGGACACGGATGTGACGCAAGCCAGGGTAAAAAGAGCCAATAGTATCGGGCGCACCATCGGTTTCCTTGATCAATGAAAAAAATTGGGGCTGCCCAAGGGTAAGCGGCAGCCCCAGCAGGAGGATCTAGAATGACGCCCGGACGCTCAGCTGTACAGTGCGGCCGTCATAATCAACACGGCGGACCTTGCGTTCGTCGACTTCGAACTCGGTCCGGCGGGCGTCGGTGAGATTGAAGGCGTCGATACCCAGGGTGATTCGGTCCGACAGGTTGTAGGAAGCCGAGACGTCGAACTGGCCGCGCGCCTTGACCGAACGCGCCGCGCCGGCAAAGGTGCCGCCCGCCGCCAGCTCATAGCGGTCACGGTAGTTGTAGACCGCCCGGATGCCGAACTTGCTCGTTTCATAGTAGAGGATCAGGTTGGCCGAGTTCTTCGACACGCCCGGCAAGACGGCGGCGGTCCCGCTGACAGTCGTGCCGTCGACATTGGCATAGGAGTAGTTGAACGCCCCGCCCACCTTGTCCCACGGCGCCGGCAGGAAGTCGAAATTCTGCTGGATCGTCAGTTCAGCGCCGGTGACTTCCAGCGGCGTCGGCGAATTGATCGCGCCATTGACGTCGATGCGGGCGGGCGTGCCGCCCGTGATCGTCAGCGTGCTGTAGCAGGTGTCGCCATTGACCGACCAGGTGCCAAGGCCCAGCCCATAGCCATCCGCCGGACACAGGACCGAATCGCGCGTCTCCGCCTGGATCTGGCCGAAGATTTCCTTCTTGTAGAGCGCCAGCCCGATCAGGCCGTTGGGGCGGTTATACCATTCCAGCGCCAGGTCGAAGGAGTTCGAGGTGTAGGGCTCGATCTCGACGCGGCCGAGCGAAATCGCATAGCCTTCGGTCGTCGTCGTCACCGTTGTGCCAATCGGCGAGATGTCGCGCGCATTCGGGCGCACGAAGGTCTTGTAGGCCCCGAAGCGCAGGACGACGTCCTTGGTCAGGTCCGCCGCCAGCAGCATGGACGGCAGGGTGTTGGAATATTCCGTCTCGCGCGTGTTGAGCTTGAAGGTCGCGGTCTGGCCCGTGCCGGTGCGATCGAGCGAAGTGATGACCTGCTTGGTCTGCTCCTGGCGGACGCCGACGTGGCCGCGCAACCGGACGCCGTACACTTCCGCGTCGATCTTGGCCATGACATAGGCCGAAGCCACATCGTCCGACTTGGTGAAGTTGTTGTTGGTGAAGTTGCCGTCGGCCGGATCGTTGACCCAGCCGGCATAGGTCAGGCGCTGGCCGGGCAGGAGCGTGACCGGCTGGAGGCGCGACAGGGCATAGTCGTAGTCGACTGTCTGCCAGTTCTGCAGGTAGTCGCCGCCCTTGCCGCCGAAGAAGTCGTCGGCGAAGGCGCTCTCTACCACGAACTTGCTGTCGATGTTATTGCTCTGGACACCGACGGCGCTGCCGCGATAGCCGGTCGAAGTATATTCCTGCTTTTCGGCGCGCACCCCGGCCTGGAGGCTGTCGAGCCACGACGAATTGAGGAAGCGTTCGACGTCGGCCTGGATGGTCGAAACCGAATTCTTGGCCGTCGAGTCGCTCCCAGCCACGATGAAGCGGTTGCCGTTGGCGTTGGCCAGCTCCGGACCGGCGGGCGGCGTGGATGTGCTGGTCCATGGACCGGTCGTGTCGGTAACCAGCGGCGTCGTCTGGGTGAAGGACAGGACAAAGTTCTCGATGTCGTCGGCGCCGCTGAAGAAGCTGCCCTTCAGCCCGTTGCCCGTCCCCGATGCGCCCAGGGGCTTGGCGGTGTTACGCACGTCGAGCTGGCTCTGGAAGCCGAAATTCTCGGCTTCGGAATGCGCCGCGGCGGCGCTGATCCGCCACGTGTCATTGCGGAAATCGGCCGTCAGGTTGAGGCCGTTGGTCATCTGCCTGAACGACTCCTTGCGATAGGAGGCGTAGACGCGCGGATTGGTGAAGTTGTACTTATCGACGTAGTAGCGGCCATCCTCGCCGAGATACGGCATGACCGTCGGGTCGATAATGGTATTGGCGTCACGCATATCGATATCGAGGATATCGGTCGCGGTCAGCGGCATGTCGCGGTTGCTGTAGAAGTAGGTTCCGCCGATGCGCAGATTGTCGGTGACCTTGAATTCGGCGCCGACGACGCCGGTCAGCAGGTTGCCCTCATTGTACTTGACGCCCTGGCGGATGTCGGACGGCATAAGAATGCCGGTCTTGGACTTCGCGCCCGTACCGCTTGCCGCGCAGACATTCCCCGAAGCGCAACTGCCGTTGCTCTCGAACGCAGCGTAATAATCGCCGAACCGGCTGGCGAAGGTCGGCGTCGTGGTCGCGTTCAGGACTGTGTATTGCGGGAAGTGCAGCGAATCACGGCGGAAGTTTTCCTCGCGGTAGGCCAGTGTGCCGAACACCGCCGCACGGCCTTCCAGGAAGTGCTTCGTGCCCGACACTGTGACCGACGGCGTGAAGTACTTGCCCAGCGAATTGTATTCCGTCGCGGCCTTGATCCAGGCGCCATCCTTGCGGCCGAGCGCCGGCTGAATCTGCAGGTCGATATTGCCGCTGATGCCGCCCGGCTGGTCGGCGGCCGAGACCGACTTGATGACCGAAATGGCGCTGAAGATATCCGAGTTGAACGCGCCCAGAGGCGCTGCGCCCCCGAGGACCGGCGAAGCGAAGTTCATGCCGTTCAGCGTGATCTTGGCGTAGCTGCCCGGCAGGCCGCGCAGGTTGATCGAGGCGTTGCGCGAATCCTCTTCGCGATTGACCTGGACGCCTGGAATACGCTGCAGGGCTTCGCCGACGTTCAGGTCGGGAAAGCGCCCCAGGCCGTCCGACGAGATGCTGTCCGAGACGCCGACCGCCGCGCGCTTCATCTTGAGCGCGTCGCTGTAGCTCTTCTTGAAGCCTGTGACAACGACCACGTCGTCGGCCTTTGGCTGAGGCGCGGCGTCCTGGGTGCTGTCCTGGGCCAGGGCGGGCGTGGTGGCCATGGCCAGCAGGCTCACCCCTGCCATAAGGGCGAACGCGCCCCCCGAAATTCTCTTTTTCATGTGCGTTCCTCGGTCTGAGTTGGTCAGTTATGTTTTGGGGAGACCGCGGACGCAGCCCCCTGACCTACTCAACGAGTGCCGGAATTTTTTCCGCCAAAATTCTGTTAACCTTGCCGGCGCTCAAAAAATCGTACGCAAATTCAATGTGAAGGTACGCCCATCATAGTCATTGGCGCGCGGCAGGCGGGCGTCGCGCTGGTACTGGGAACGCCGGGCATCGCCAAGATTATAGGCATCGAGCGACAGCGAATATCGGGGCGTGAGCACGATCGACGCCGAAGCATCCACCTGGCCGCGCGCCTTCACCCGGCTGCTGCCGCCGGTAAAGGTGCTGACGCCCGCCAGCACATATTCGTCGCGGTAATTATAGATCAGCCGCGCCCCCCATTTTGGCGTCTCGTAATAGCCGATCAGGTTGTAGGTTCGGTCGGAAACGCCCGGCAGGACCGGTGCCGAGCCGTCGGCATTGCGGCCGGAAATGCGCGTCAATGAAGCGTTGAACAGGCCGCCGAAATGCCGCCACGCCCCCGGCAGGAAATCGAAATTCTGCTGGATGCTGAATTCCACACCATCGACAATGATCGGGTTGCCGCTGTTGTAATTGCCGCTGGCCGTAATGATCGCCGGGCGGCCATTGATCAGGATGTCGCTGAGGCAGGCCTCGCCTTCCAGCCGCAAATGCCCCAGGCCAAACGCGGTCGCATCCTCAGGGCAGAGGCGTTCCAGCCGCGATTCGGACGCGACGAAGTTGGTGACGCGCTTGCGGTAAATGGCCAGGGAGACCAGGCTTCCCGGCCGGTTATACCATTCCAGCGACACGTCCTGCGAAACGGCGGTATAGGGTTTCAGGTCATAGCCGCCGTAGGCGATGCTGAAGCCGTTGGAATTGGCAGTGACGGTCGTCGCCGGGCTTAAGTTGCGCGGCTGTGGCTGGGCGTAGGTCTTGTAAGCGGCGAAGCGCAGCACCAGGTCGTCACGGAGATTGGCGGCGATCAGAACCGACGGCAGCCACTGCCGATAGGAAGTGGTGAAACGCCCGAAGTCGTAGCTTGGCGATCCATCTTCGGCATTTCGCCGGTTGAGCACGTTGACCGCCTTTTGCGTGTCTTCAAGGCGCACGCCGATCAGGCTGGTGACCGGCACGCCCTGGAGGTCGACGATCGAGCGCATCTGCGCATAGGCCGAGGCCGTGCGGTGGGTGACGGTAAAGTTGGCTGCGCTGTAGGAGCCGTTGGTGGCGTCGTTGATCCAGCCTGTTTCCGTCAAGGTGTCGCCGGCGCCGACCGTGACCGGCCGCAGGCGCGACAGCGCATAATCGTAATCGACGCGCATGGTGTGTTCGAGATAACCGGGCGCGACGCCACCGAAAAAGTCGCGACTGACGCCGGCGTGCAGAAGGCCATCGCCGAGCGCATCGCCCTGCACGCCCTTGGCGCTGGTGCGATAGCCGCGCGACAGGAAGCGCGCCTCTTCCAGCCGGACGCCGCCGGAGACACTGTCGATCCAGCCGCTTACGCGCCGATCAAGGTCGAGCTGGACGGCGGAGAGGTGGTTTTCGGCATAGCCCGAGCTGCCTGCGACGACGACCTGGTCGCCCAGGGCATTCTGCTGAAAGGCCGGATTGGCCAGGTCGAGCCAGGTCCACGGTCCGAAGGTTTGACGGATATCGGCGCTGTTGAGCGCCAGTGCGTAGCCGCCGATGTCCTCGCCCCCGGAATAGAAGGCGCCAGACAGTCCCGTGCCCGGCCGCGCCGCCGTCCGCCAATCGACCTGGGTCTGTTCCTGATAGTTGCGCGCCTGGGACAGGACGACGGTCCCCGTCCACGTCCAGTCTCCGCCCCGCCATTGCGCCTGGCTGTCGAGGCTCCACACCTGCTGGGTCGTCGGTTCCGAACGCGCCGACAGATTGACCTGTGGCGTGTCGAAGCTGAAGCGATCGACAAAGGCCGAACCGTCCGGAAGGCGCGAAACGGAGGTGGTCGGCGCGACCGTGCTGGCCAGCGGACGCAGATCGACCTCGATCATGTCCATCGCGTTCTGATCGAGCGTGCGCCGGCTGAAAAAGCCATTGGTCGTCAGTTTGATACGGTCGCTTGGCCGGTATTCGACGCCGCCGGCGGCGCTGATGAGCCAGCCTTCGTTATATTTTGAAATCTGGCGGATGTCGGACGGAAAGAGCACGCCGCGCCGGTCCAGCGCGCCGGTGCCGTTGACCGCGCAGGTGTCACCCGACAGGCAACTGCCATCGGCCTGAAACGGGGCATAATATGACGCGTAGACGGTCGCGAAGCCCGGCGTATTGGCGGCCAACGGCGTGTACTGGCTGAAATTGATCGAGTCGCGCCGGAACCGCTCCTGCTTGACGGCGACCGCGCCAAAGACGGCAAGGTCCGCGGTGGGCTTGACCGTATAGCTGACGCTGACGGCAGGGCTCGTTGTTCCGCCCAGCGTATTATATTCGTAGGCAAACTTGGCGAAGCCGCCCGGTTTGCGCGCGCCGGCCGGCTGGATCCGAAGATCAATTATGCCGCTCAGGCCGCCGGACGGATTGTTGGCGCCTGGGCTCTTGATGATCGAGATGGCGCTGAAGATGTCCGAGTTGAATGCGCCCAACGGCGTCGAGCTGTCGAGGATCGGTTCGGCAAAGGACTGGCCGTTGAGCGTGGTGCGCGCGAATGTCCCCGGCAGGCCGCGCAGATTGATGGTCGCGTTGCGCGCCTCGACCTCGCGGTTGATCTGAACGCCGGTAATGCGCTGCACCGCCTCGCCGACATTCAGGTCGGGAAAGCGCCCCAGGCCATCCGAAGAGATCGAGTCGCTGACCGCAATCGCGGTACGCTTGAGCCGGATCCCATCGGCATAGCTCCTGCGATAACCGTTGACGATGACCGCCGGTTCGGCAGCCTCCGGGACGACTTCGGACGGTTCGGGCGGGACGGCCATCTTTGTGACCACGATGGCGCCGCTCGACTTGACGCGATAGTCGAGACCGGTCCTTGCCAGCATGATGGCCAGCGCGGCATCAGGCTTGAGGCGCCCTGAAACCGGCGCCGTGGTTATGCCTTCGATATCGCGGCTGTTGGCCAGGATTTCGACGCCCGACTGCCGGATAAAGGCAGGGATGGTCACCGTCGCCGGACCGCCCGGAATATTGAAGGTCTTGTGAGCCGCACCCGCCCAGGCCGGAACAGCGGACACAGCAAGGACGGCCGCTGAAAGCAGCCCAAACCACCCTGTCCCATACCCGGCACCGGTCATTCGGGGCCCTCGCCTGTACTTTTTCTTTTGAGACGGCAGATGCCGTCCCCACCACCTTATCGTGGCTTTGTCTTGTTACCCAGCCGGATACGTTCCGGCTCGACCCTGACGGGCACGTCCATCAGTTCCCGCACAGTGTCGGCAAAATCCTCGGGCTGGTCCAGGCGATACTGGCCGACCAGCCGCTCATTGCGGATAGCGGGGTCTTCGATGGAAATCTTGATGCGGTTATAGCGATTGAACTCTTCAACGGCGGCTTCCAGCGTCTGGTTCTGCAGGATGATCTTGCCCTCGCGCCAGGCCAGCTTGCGCGGAATGTCCTCGCCCTGCGCGCTGACCGTGATCTCTTCCTTCGCTTCCGGCACGAAGGCACCACTGCCGGCGCTCAGGCGTTTGGGCGCGGCGCCACCGTTCCAGACCTCGACCACGCCTTCTGTCACCAGGACCTCGGCGCCCGAAGCCTTGCGCCGGACGCTAAAAGCGGTGCCGACCGCGCGGACGCGGACATTGCCGGCCTCGACGACGAACGGCTTTTTCGGGTCCTTGGCGACTTCGAACAGGGCCTCGCCCTGGACCAGCACCACCCGGCGCAGCTTCGACGTCATATCGACGAGGACGCGGCTGTCGCTGTTCAGGCTGGCGACCGACCGGTCGGACAGCGGCACTTTCCGCATCTCGCCGAGCGCGGTCTGGATTTCAGTAACCGGCCGCTGCGTCAGGGCATAGAGCCCCAGTCCGGCCGCCGAGGCCGCCGCGAGCCCCAGCCCGCCCATCAGCATGCGCCGTGACGGCAAGGGCGGGTTTTTAGCGATCGCGGGACGCACCATGGGCTGGAGATTGGTCTGGACGGTCGCCTTGTCGAGGCTGTGCCAGATGGCCTGGGCGCGCAGGTACGCGCCCTGATGCCGCGGATGGGCGTCATACCACGCTTCGAATGCGGCGCGGTCGGCGTCGGAGAGGTCCCCGCCCGCCTGCCTTACCACCCAATCCAATGCTTCGTCGTCAATCTTTGACATGTGTGTTCGCTGTGGCGCCTCTGGATGGATGCGATCCATCCGGGCGCGCCGCACCATACTCCGTTACCCCTACCCTCGCCACCATGTCGGCGATCAGGCGCATACCGTTCATCGTTTCCTTCTCAACGATATTCTCGCTGATGTTCAGGTCGCGTGCCGTTTCGGCCTGCGAAAATCCATATATCTTGCGCAACCGGAAAACATCCCGGCAACGTTCGGGCAGATTGGCGATGACGCCAAGCACCCATTTCAGTTCCGCCCGCGCCATGGTGGCGGTTTCGGGCGTAGGTCCGCCGTCCGCCGCCAGCTCGTCCAGGTCCTGGATCGCCTCGAAGCGCACGATGCGATCGCGCCGCGCCTGGTCGATGATGATGTTGCGCGCCATCTGAAAGAGATAGCCGCGCGGATCGCTGATGTGTTCCGTCCGGGGCAGCTTGAGCAGGCGGAAATAGACGTCCTGAACCAGGTCGTCGACCTCCTCCGCGCTCCGGCAAAAGCGTCGCACCTTCAGCCGCAGTTCGGCTTCGAACGGCAGAATATGCGAACTCACCCAGGCAACCGTTTCGGGGTCAGCCCCTCTCATGCGACCTCCTCCTGAAAGTCACAACGAATGCTGCAGATTTTTCCGCCAAAGAAATGTCCATGGCGTTTCTCGCTGTCTATTTCCCCGTCCTTACGGTGAAGGCGTAGCTTTGAGGTTGCAGTTTGATGCGGTACTTGGCAAGTGGCCGTCCGTCGAGCGACCAGCCGGTGTCGCCGCCGACGCCGGTCTGAATGAGGTCGATCAGCAGCGAACCGTCGCCGTGCGGGGCGATGTCCGACGACTTCCACGTCCCCTGCTTGCGCAGGTAGAGGTCCTCATAGGGGAAGGCCAGGGCATTGACCGACAGGGGCTGTTCGCCCGTGACCGTCAGGCCCTCACCGTTTCCGCTGAGGGTGAGCCAGCGCACATCGGTCTTGTTGCCGGATTCCATCGGCCGGCTGTAGGCGTGGTACTGGTCGGCGACCTTGCCGGCATAGACGCCGAGCCCCGCGCCGGTCAGGCGGTCGACATAGCTTTCCTGTGGGCCTTTGCCATACCATTTCATGTCGGTCAGCGACGGATCGGTGTCGAAGCGCAGGCCAAGGCGTAGGGGGTCCGGCAGGTCATCGCGCAGCGGCGTAAAGGTCGCGGCGACGCTCAGCGCGCCGTCAGTCAACAGCCGGTAGGTCGTCTTCCAGTGCACCGAACCGGTGCCGAAGCTGTAGAGGATGCTGACACCGTCGTCGCTCACCTCGACCGAACGCACCTGGCGCTGCTCGGTGAAGGTCTTCCAGATGGCGTGCGACTTGACCACGCCCGTGCCTTCGTCGTTGTCGGTCAGGCCGCGCCAGAAGTTCGGCGCACCGCCCGTCAGCAGCGCCTTGCCGCCATGGCTTAAGGCGACAAGCCCCGTCCTGGCGTCGACCTTGAGCGCCGTCCCCGAAGCCGTTGCGGTAATGACGTCGCCCGACCGTACCGGCTTGACGGCGGCGGCAGTCGTTTCAGCTTTCTTCGCCGGTTTCAGCACGAACTGGTTGAAGCCGATCCCCTGCCCCGCCGGCACGCCTTTGATGGCGCCGGCCTTTGCCGTGGCGGACAGGGTGAGGATATATTCGGCGCCATCATCGGGCAGGTTGGACAAGGTCAGTGCGAGGTCCGCCGACGCGCCCGGGGCGGCGTTGGCGCCAGCAAAGACGCCGGATTGCGTCGCCTGGCCATCCCTCAGCACGGTCCAGTGCAGATCATAACCCGACAGGTCGGTGAAGCTGTTACGGTTGACGACCCTGAACGTGCCGGAGGCGGCATCGCGCTC
>NZ_JAGGMI010000011.1 GCF_017875235.1 Asticcacaulis solisilvae
CGGTCATGAATAAATGAAAAGTCGATCACAGCTTCGATCTTGCGAAGCAGATGATCCTTCGGAACCAAGCCTTCGAGCGTAACCATCTCAAGGGCAGTTTGTTCGGCTGACGGCGCTTTGAGCATACCTCAATGAATCAGAAACCCCCGACTTACGCCAGAGGTTTGTCAGCAGTCTGAAGGCTCCCTCGGGAGCCTTTTTTCATGAATATCGGCCCGAGGGCTTCGAACCCTCGATAAGCAAAAAAGAGGTTTCGGCGGAGCGCAGCAAAGCCAATCCCTCTCTGTCCGCCCGCCGTAGAAGACACGCGCCTATAACGAGAGCTGCCCCGCGACGTGCGTGCGCGTCTCCCCACCAATCCACACCTGCCCCTCCCCATCCCGGCTTGCGTACACCCGTCCCTTGCGGCCAAGACATGTCCCTTGAGCCGCCACATAGTCCGCATCAGCCAAACCGCTCTCAAACAGCCACTGCGCCAGCGACGCATTGAGGCTCCCCGTCACGGGGTCTTCGATAATCGCGCCCGTGTGATCGCTGAAAAACGCGCGGACCTCGAACGTCGCGTCGCCACCTGCCGCATGTGGCCCCACCACCCCGATGTCAATCCGGCCGGGCCAGCTGCGTGATGGCTTAAGCGCCAATACCAGTTCCGCCGATGCCAGCCGGATGCCCAGCCACCCCGGCCCATTATCGACCCAGGCGGCGTCGATGACTCCATCCGCAGCGATACCCAGAAACCGCACCGCCTCGGCCAGATCTTCGGTCGATGGCGGTCCTGACCGGACAAGCGCCGGCGCCGCGAACGCCAGCCTGCCCGCTTCCCGCCGGATGCGGACAAGCCCTGCCCCGCATTCCTGGACAATTTCACCGCCATTTTTTTGCGCACCGCCGGCTTCAAGCCAGGCATGACACGTGCCAAGCGTCGGATGCCCCGCGAATGGCATTTCCCGCTCAAGCGTGAAAATGCGCACGCGGTAATCCGCCGCCGGATCGGTTGGCGGCAGGAGGAAGGTCGTCTCCGACAGATTGAACCAGCGCGTAATGCGCAGCATCTCCTCGGTCGATATATCCCCTGCCCCGCTGATCACGGCCAGCGGATTGCCGGAGAAGGCCTGCGCTCCGAACACGTCGATCATCGCCACCGAAACGCTCATGCCACTCTTCCTTTGCTGCCTGGGGTTCCATCAAGCCGCTGACAAGGATCGTGTCAACCTCACACATGCGCGGCGATGAGTCAGGCGTAGCGGCGTCAGAATTTCCGCCATGATGTGGTCGCCGTGGCCTTACCAAGCGTCCCGTCAAGAATGCTGGCGATCGGCAGTGGTGTTGGAATAGTCGTATTCAAAAATTTCAGCGAAGATGTGAAAGCACCGCCGGGCCGATCCACGGCCGTGACCACACGGGGTTCATTTTGTCCAGTGGACAAAATGTCTCGCAAGACGCGGACAGAACGGCCGCTTTCGTTACTCGGCGCCGTCTTCGCCGCACACAAGCAGAACGAGCAAACCCTGCCCTGCATTGGTGTAGCGCGTCCGTGTTAGCGCTATCCCTTTTATGCATAAAACTGTTACAGTTGCGGTAGCGATACCATAATTTATCTGTTACCAATTAGCCACAACAGCGCACGC
This sequence comes from Asticcacaulis solisilvae, assembly GCF_017875235.1. Lineage (GTDB taxonomy): Bacteria > Pseudomonadota > Alphaproteobacteria > Caulobacterales > Caulobacteraceae > Asticcacaulis > Asticcacaulis solisilvae_A. The sequence continues at coordinate 1,629 of NZ_JAGGMI010000011.1, forward strand.
ACTGCCAAACATTTTTAATTAATTTTCAACAGGTTATGCGCATCTAAAATTTAATTAATCCAATTTGATTTTATGCCATCGATATCATTGGTATACCCTGATTGACAGCGCTATCATAACAAGACGAAAAAGTACAGCAGCGAACGCGTAACAGTTCGCGCTATCAACCAGTTGGGGAGACCACAGTGAAAACAATAACGCACCCGCGGGCGGCGCTGATGGCGGCCGTCTCGCTTCTTGCCATGACCGCGGCCACCGCCGTGCATGCGCAGGACCAGGCCGCAGCAGCAGCAGCCCCTGCCGAAGACGATGTCGTCGTCGTGCGCGGCTTCCGCGCTTCGCTGCAAAACAGCCTGAACACCAAGAAGAACTCGAACCTGATCATCGAGTCCGTCACCGCCGAGGACATGGGCAAGTTCCCGGACCAGAACATCGCCGAATCGCTGCAACGCCTGCCCGGCGTCCAGATCGACCGTGAAAACGGCCAGGGCACCAAGGTCCGCATCCGGGGCCTGGACCAGAACGTCACCGTCCTGAACAACGACATCTTCGTTTCGGGCATGGAAATCTTCCGTCTCGGCGAAGGCAATATCCGTCAGGACAGCTCGCTGGAAGGCATTCCGTCGGAACTGATCGGCGGCGTTGACGTCTATAAGTCGCCCGACGCCTCGCTGCTGGAAGGCGGCCTGGGCGGCATCATCAACCTCAAGACCCGTTCGCCCCGCTCCATCCGCGACACCCTGTTCTCGGGCGATTTTCGCCTGAACAAGGGTGGCGACGGCGATGCGACTCCGGTCGGCTCGCTGGTCTTCGGCAAGAAGTTCAGCGATGACTTCGGCATCCTGGCGACGATTTCGTACGACCGCACGGACATCCACACGGACGTCCTGGGCGGTGAAAACCGTGGCGGCTGGCGGCTGCTCGAGCGTCCGACCTCGACCGGCACGACGACGGTCTATTCGCCCGAATACCGCTACGCGACCAACCGCAACCAGGAACGCGAACGTATCGGCTTCTCGCTGAGCGCCGACTACCGCGTTTCGGAAAACCTGTCGCTGACCGCCGACTGGTTCCACTCCGATCTGTCGATCCTGACCAACGAAGCCTCGCTGAAGTTCCCCTTCGCCAACGAAGGCGCGACCTATGCCGCGTCGGGCCTCACCATCGACAGCGACAATGTCCTGCAAACGGGCACGGTCACGGCCAATTCGGCCGAGTCGATCACCTTCGTGCAGAACGGCGAAGTCTCGACCGACAACTTCCAGCTGGCGGCCAAGTGGGACAACGGCGGCAACCTGTCGGGCGTCGTCAAGCTGGCCATGTCCAAGGCCGAGTATGAAAGCTCATCGGCCAATGCCGACGTTCGCTATACGCAATATGGCGTCCGCGCCGTCAATGGCGGCGCCGGCATCACGCCGAACGCCACTGCGCCGGCGACCTTCACCTTCGCCTACACCAATGGCGACCTGCCGACCTTCACGCCGTCGGGTCCGAACGCCACGGCCTTCACGACGCCAGCCATGGTCTTCGCCAAGTCGCACTGGGCCTTCGGTGAAAACACCGAGATCAACAACACGGCCCTGTCGGCCGACTTCAAGTGGACGCCGGAATTCGGTGCCGACGCAGGCCTCGTCATCAGCTTCGGCGCCCGCTATGCCGACCGCGAAGTCGATTCCGAATACGGCCGCTACCTGGCCGACCTGTCGGGCCGTGGCGAACTGCCGGCGTCGGCGCAAGGCCAGTACCTGACGTTTGCCGGCGGCAACCCCGTTGTTTCGTCGACCAACACGCCGGGTTCGACCTTCATCAACTGGACGCCCTATGGCTACTTCATGGACGGCGCGATCGGCCTGAAATGGTGTGACGGCGCGGGCTCGCCGTGCGGCCGCTTCGGCGATTCGCGCGCCACGGCCTACCGTGACGCCACCAACCCGTACGACACGGCCGCCTCCAACCCCGAACGCTTCGAAAGCGTGAACATCCTGGGCATCAACGCCCTGGTGAACAAGGCCTCGGGCATGACGGACGCGGCCGCCTGGATCCAGGGCCTGTACCCCAATACGCCGTTCGCCTTCTACCGGGACCCGCTCGAATCTTTCCGCGTCGAGGAAAAGACCAAGACCGGTTACCTGATGGCCGATGTCGGTGAACGCGGCGACCGCTTCCACCTCAATGCCGGCGTCCGCGTCGTCTCGACCGAACTGACCGTCGATGCTTCGGGCACCCCGGTCACGCCGCTATGGTGGGGGACGGACAACTGGAACGGCATCCTGAAGAACCCGGACCAGGAAACGACGGTCCGTGAATATACCGATGTCCTGCCGTCCGCTTCGGCCGTGTTCGACGTCAACGACACCGACAAACTGCGCGCCTCGGCCGCCCGCGTCGTGTCGCGCCAGAACCTGTTCCAACTCGGCCAGGGCTCCAGCTACGACTTCACCCGGTCGTCGACGCCGGGGCCGGACCTCGACAAGTTCCTGTATACCAACGGTTCGGGCGGTAACCCCGAGCTTGATCCGTACCGGGCTTCGCAGTTCGACGTCGCCTATGAGCGCTACCTCGGTTCCAAGGGCTTCGTCTCGGGCGCCTACTTCTATAAGAGCGTCGACAGCTTCATCCAGACCGACACGATCAATGTCTGCGTTGCCGACCAGTCGGCCGCCGGCTGTACGTCAGGTCCGTTCGCGGCGCCTGTGAACGGCGAAGGCGGCTCAATCAAGGGCTTCGAAGTGGCCGGTCAGTACGTTTTCGATGCCGGCTTCGGCTTCCAGGCGAACTACACCTACTCCGACTCCGAATCGTCGAACTTCAACGATTTCGAAGACAACCTGCCGATCCCGGGCGTCTCCAAGCACGCCTATAACGTCCAGGCCTTCTATGAAAACAACGGCCTCGAAGCCCGCGTTTCCTATGCCTGGCGCGACAAGGCCTATTACGGCAACTTCGCCTTCTCCTCCGGCGCGGCGGCCGGCGGCACCGTTACGGCGGGTACGTGGGAACGCGCATATGGCCAGCTCGACGCCCAGATCGGCTATGCGCTCACGCCGAGCCTGAAGGTCACACTGGAAGGCATCAACCTGACGGAAGAAGCCACCAGCCGCTACCTGCAATTCGAGAACCTGCCCTTCCGCTACGCCACCGGCGAACGTCGTATCGTTCTCGGCGTGCGGTACACCTTCGGTAAGTAAGCCTTACCGGAACTGACGGGGGCGGGTTAAGTGCACTTGACCCGCCCATCGTCTCCCATAACTCTTGGCCGGCTCCTAATCCCTAAGAGCCGGTCCTTTTTATCTGGTGTCTCCATGGTCGCACATCCCGATCCCATCCGGCACATCACCATCGTCGGCGGCGGCACCGCCGGATGGATGGCGGCGGCAGCGTTCGCGCGCAATCTTGGGCAGCACCTGAAGATCACGTTGATCGAATCCGAGGAGATCGGCACGGTCGGCGTCGGCGAAGCCACCATTCCGCCAATCAAGCTGTTCAACGCCATGCTGGGCCTCGATGAGGCCGAATTCATGCGCGAGACGAAAGGCACCTACAAGCTCGGTATCGAATTCAAGGGGTGGCTCACCGAGGGTCAGCGCTACTTCCACCCCTTCGGCGTCTACGGCCTCAAGACCGAGCTCGGCCACTTCCTGCAATTCTGGCTGCGCGTGAAGGCCGCGGGCGATATATCGTCGATCGAGGACTATTCGCTGTGTACCCTGGCGGCAAAGGCCGGGCGCATGGAGAAACAGTCGGATGATGTCCGCGAGGTCATGGCGAACTTCGGTTCGGCCTATCATTTCGACGCCGGCCTCTATGCGCGCTACCTGCGCGCCTATTCGGAAAAGCGTGGTGTCACGCGTATCGAAGGCCGCATCGCCGAGGTCAACCTGCACACCGAAACGGGTTTCGTCAACGACGTCACCCTGGCCGATGGCCGCAATGTCGAGGGCGACCTTTTCATCGACTGTTCGGGCTTTCGCGGCCTGCTGATCGAACAGGCGCTGTCGAGCGGCTACGAAGACTGGTCGCACTGGCTGCCCATGGACCGCGCCGTCGCCATGCCGTGCGCCCACGGCACGCACGATCAGAATGGTGATCCCGTTATCCGCCCCTACACGACCTCGATGGCGCGTGACGCCGGCTGGCAGTGGCACATCCCGCTGCAGCACCGCGTCGGCAACGGCTATGTCTACTCCAGTCGCTTCATCGATGACGACGACGCCGAAGCCGTTTTGCGCGGTAGCCTCGAAGGCGAGGCGCTGGCCTCCTCCAACCGGTTGAAGTTCGTCACCGGCCGGCGCAAAAAATTCTGGAACAAGAATGTTGTGGCGCTCGGCCTCGCCTCGGGCTTTATCGAGCCGCTGGAATCGACCAGCATCCACCTCGTCCAGTCGGGGATCAACAAGCTGCTGCAGCACTTCCCCGATCGCTCATTCGCTCCCGCCAATAGCGACGCCTACAACCGCCGCCAGCACCTGGATTATGAACGCATCCGCGACTTCATCATCCTGCACTACCACGCCAACCGGCGCGACGGCGCCCTGTGGGACTATGTACGTACCATGGACATCCCGGATACCCTGGCGCACAAGCTGGCCGTCTTCCGCGAGCGTGGGACCTTCGCCAATGCCGCCGAGGAAATGTTCACCCCGACGTCGTGGATGGCCGTAATGATGGGCCAGGGCGTTGAGCCCCAAGGCTACGATCCTCTGCTGGCCTACGAGGACCTGGGCACACTGCGCACGGGCTTTGAACGGATGAAACAGCACCTTGGTGACCTCGCGGCCGCCATGCCGACTCATCGTCAGTACCTGGAAAAACTGGGCGCCTTGGCGAAGGAACAGGTGTCTGCTTAAACGAAAGGCGCCCGCAGGCGCCTTTCAGGTTCTTACTGCGCGTCGGTCTTGACCGAGGCATTACCCGAAGCCGAACCGCTGACCGGCACGTCCGGAAGCGGCGTCGACGCCACGCCCTTGGCCGTATCCTTGGCGCGCTGACCGGCATTCCTGGCCGTGTCCCTGGTCGCGGAAGTCACACCGTCGACGCCTGTAACGCCGGCATTGGCGCTCGCCTGCCCGGTAACGCCATCGGTCGAAACCTGGCCATTGCCGTTGACACCCCCGGCGACGTCGACATCCTTGGCGGCATCGCCAAGGCCACGCGCATCCTGCCCGGTGGCTTCGATGACGCCGCGCGACCGAGCCGTGGTGTCGCGGACCGCGCCTTCGGTCGTGGTGATCGCCGAGCCCGGATTGACCTGCGTGTCGCCCTGGACCTGTCCGGTAACCTGGCCGACCGGGCTAGTCACACCACCGGTGAGGCCACCTCCGGCCTGGCCGCCAAGAAGCTGGGCCTGGGCGGAAAAGGCGACGAGAGATACGGCGGCGGTCGCCAGAAAGGTCTTGATCGTCATGGGTTTACTCCTGATTCACATGCTTGTCCGGCCCGCACCGCGGCTGAGCCATGAGATCGGAAGCTTGAACCGGCAAAAATAAATTGGCGATGCCGTTGCTTTGGCCGCCACATAAGACGTGAAATCGTTTTCGCGCATGAGGTGAAAATCACCCGTGCTTCGCGTCCTGACGCAGACACAACGGCAGGCAAGGTGCCGTCTCATATCATTTTTATGGCCGCCGTCGCTAAAGCTCGAACCAGCGCCACGCCCATTTTTGCCAAGGACCGATCCATGCTTGCCATGACCTACCGGGGCCCCAACCGGGTACGCCTCGAATGCAAACCTGTCCCCAAGATCGAGCATCCGGAAGACGCCATCGTCCGCGTTACGCGCTCGTGCATCTGCGGCTCGGACCTGCACCTCTATCACGGCCTGGTGCCCGACACGCGCATCGGCCAGACCTTCGGCCACGAATTCTGCGGCATTGTCGAGGAAGTCGGCCCCGAGGTGAAGACGTTGAAGGTCGGCGACCACGTCCTGGTCCCGTTCAACATCGCCTGCGGCCGCTGCCTCTTCTGCAAGCAGGGCCTGTATGGCAACTGCCATGAGGCCTCGCCCGAAGCTACGGCGATCGGCGGCGCCTTCGGCTATTCGCATACCGCCGGCGGCTATGATGGCGGCCAGGCCGAATATGTCCGCGTGCCCTATGCTGATGTCGGCCCCTATGTCATTCCCCGCGAGATGGATGTCGAGGACGCCGTTCTGCTGACCGACGTGGTGCCTACCGGCTACCAGGCGGCCGAGATGGGTGCCATCAAGCCCGGCGATACGGTCGCGGTCTTCGGCGCCGGTCCCGTCGGCATCATGGCCGCCAAGTGCGCCTTCCTGTTCGGCGCCAGCCGCGTCATCATCATCGACCATCTCGATTACCGGCTCGAATTCGCCGCGAAGTTCTCGGGCGCCGAGACCTATAATTTCAAGGAAGGCGATCCGGTCCTGTTCCTGAAGAAGGCCACGGACTGGCTGGGGCCAGACGTCTGCATCGACGCGGTCGGCGCAGAGGCCTCGGGCAACACCATGCAGTCGGCGCTCAGCCGGGTCTTCAAGCTCACCGGCGGGGCCGCCACGGGCCTGCATTGGGCGATCAACGGCGTGCGCAAGGGGGGTGTCGTGTCGATCGTCGGCGTCTATGGCCCGATCGACACCTTGGTCCCCATCGGCAATGTCCTCAATAAGGGCCTGACCATCCGCGCCAACCAGGCGGCCGTCAAACGCCACCTCCCCGTCCTGGTCGAACACGTCATGGCCGGCCGGCTCAAGCCCAGCGAGATGATTACCCACCGCTTCCCGCTGGAGGAGATATCCGACGCCTACCGCATCTTCGCCGACAAGCTCGACAACTGTATCAAGCCGGTCCTGGTGCCGGCGAACGCTGGGATTTAAACCATGGACGCGAAACTCGACTCCATCGAACACGAAACCGAAATGAACGCCAAGGACTGGCCGGCCTTCCCCATGCGCCAGGAAAGCGGCGACGAACACAAGGGACAAAGCTGGCAGAGGCCGACGCAACAGGACGCCACGGTCGAAGTCCTGCATTCGAACGAGCGGCCGAACCTGACGGCGGTCTTCGGCACCACAGTGCCGCCCAAGGGCCTGAGCGGACACATGCGCCGCCTGGCGTTCAAATTCTCAGAATCGCAGATGCCGCACTGGGTCATGCTGGTCGCCGCCGACCGCGTCCAGATGATCGAGGCGATCGGCGAAGACCTCAGCCGCGGCCATGTGCCCAATCTGTTCGAAGAGATGGGACTGAAGGCCGAGCTTAAGCACAATCCGGTGCGCTTTGCCTCGCGCATCGGCGTCGCAGCGGTGGCGGGCATAGGGCTTTATCTTCTGCTCAAGCCCAAGCCTAAGCGTCGCGGCTGGTTCTGATCTCACTTTCGACCAGAAAGGACTTATGATCGATTATGACAAATAGATCATAATCGATCATTTTGCTTGACCTGATTTAATTAGTCTGACAAAATAAGCCTTCGACATTCCCTAATTGTGTCGCCTATCTCCCCCCACCTCCCTGAGGGCAGATATAGTTTGGGCCGTTTCGCTTGACGCGAAACGGCCTCTTTTTTTGCGCCTGTGTTTCGTTAGAGCGATATGCCAAAAAGTGTGCAGCGGTTTTTGGCTAAATATCGCTATAAAACAAAAACCTAGAGCATGATGGCGGTTCAACTTAAACGCATCATGCTCTAGACTGCTACCAAAACAGGAGACGCCGATGAAGCTGCTTTTGATTCCATTCCTGGCGCTGGTGGCGCCGTCCCTCGCCCATGCCGGATGCAGTGTCGAAAAGGCAAGTTACGGCACGCTGTCGTCGGGCCAGGCGGTCGATGCCTGGACCATCCGCGACAAGGGGTTGACCGTGACCGTACTGAGTCTCGGCGGCATCCTATATCGCATCGAGGCGCCCGATCGCGACGGCAAGCGGATCAATGTCGTGCGCAATCTCGACAGCCTGGCGACCTACGAAAAACGCGACAATTTCTCGAGCCTGGTCGGCCGCTATGCCGGGCGGATTTCCGGTGGCGGCTTTACGCTCGACGGCCAGCGTTACGAGCTGAAAGGCCGGCCCGACGGCGTCGTCAGCCATGGCGGCCCGAAGAGTTTCGGCAGCCGCATCTGGAACGTTAAGCGCCAGGGGTGCGGCGTTGAACTGTCGCTGGAAAGCCCCGACGGCGACAACGGCTTTCCCGGCACGGTCAAGGTTCGCGTCCTCTATACGGTCAAAAAGTCGGCCCTGACGCTGAAATACAGCGCCACGACGGACAAGCCGACCGTCCTCAACCTGACCCACCACGTCTATTTCAACCTGTCCGAAAAGCCGGATGTCTTTGACCACCGCCTGCAGATTGCCGCGGATCACTGGCTGCCGACCGATGACAAGCGTGTGCCGACCGGCGACATCCTGCCGGTCAACGGCGCGCTCTACCTGCGCCCCGGCGCGCGGATCGGCGATGTCGTCCATGCCAAGGAGGCCTCGATCAAGATGGCCAAGGGTCTGGATCACAGCTTTATCCTGAACGGCCAACCCGCTGCCCGCCTGAGCGACCCGGCCTCGGGCCGGACCCTGACCGTCACCACGACGGAACCCGCCGTCGTCGTCTTCACCGCCAACAGCTTCGATGGCTCGCTGAAGGATTCCGAAGGCCGTCCGCTGGTCAAGGGTGCCGGCGTGGCGTTAGAGACCCAACACCATCCCGATGCACCCAACCGCCCGGACTTTCCATCAACGGTGCTCCGGCCGGGTGAGACGTTCAGTTCGCAGACAACCTTCAGCTTCGATGTCGATTAGTTCTGCTTCAGCCAGTCCGCCGCCAGACCTGCCCACGCCGCATGCGTCCCTTCCCGGTCGCGCAGGGCAAAGCCGTGCGGTGCGTCGGCGAAGATATGGGCGTCGACCTTTCCGCCGGCGTCGCGGACGGTCTTGATCAGGTTGAGCGCGTGTTCGACCGGCACCGCCTGATCATGCAGCGCATAGGCCAGGAAGACCGGACATTGCGGGATGCCGTGCGGTTCGGTCGTGATGCCGATCGCCCAATCGTCGTAGAAGGCCTGCTTTTCCGCCGGCGGATAGTCGGGCTTTCCGGCTGGCGCCTTGTACTTTGAGTGATTGGCGTTGATCGGCGCATAGGCGATGATCACGCCCTTCGCATCAACGTCCGGCTGACAGGCAATCGTCCCGGCCAGGTGTCCGCCAGACGACAGACCGACCACGAACAGGGGCAGGTCGCGCGGGATGTGACCCAGACCCGCCATGGCATCAGTCAGGGCGATGTCTTTCGGGTGTACGTCACCCAGGCCATTATTAGAACCCGGCAGTCGATGAACGAGCACATAGGCATTATAGCCCAACCCGTTCAGCCATTGCGCGACGTCAGTACCTTCGCGGTCATAGACAAGTTGCAGGTAGCCTCCGCCCCCGCAGACAATAGCCGAGCCCTTGGCGTTCGGCACTTCGAAAGCGTGCAACTCAGCGCGGTTGACAGCGGTGAAGACGCGATCCGGCCACTGGCTACCCAGCACATTATCGACGCCCTCGGACAGGGCAATCACGCGTGTTGGTTCGGCTGTCACTGCACCGTCAGGACGGTGACCGACTTCGACGGGACTTCCAGCCATACCGCTTTTCCTTTGGCCTTGATGTTTTTGAGCGCCACCGGCACGAATGGATCGGCCTGATCGAACGCCGGATGGGCGTCCATGGCATCAGCCGTCAGCATACGGCTGTCGGTAACCTTGCCCACGCCGCTCAGGTCGATACGCGCGGCCTTTTCTGGATCGAGGTTGACGATCGAGACGTGGACTAGGCCGGCTGCATCACGTGATGCCGAAACACTCAAGGACGGCAAGTCGCCGTAAGCCGGCGCCGTGACGTCGACCGGCAACCGCGTCGCATCCTGGTGAACCTTATACATCTCAAAGACATGCCAGGTCGGGGTTACGATCATCTTTTCGCCCTTGGTCAATACCATGGCCTGCAGGACATTGATGGTCTGAGCGATATTGGCCATGCGCACGCGGTCGGCGTGGTCATGGAAGATGTTGAGCGTCATGCCAGCGATGATGGCGTCACGCAGGGTGTTTTCCTGATAAAGGGTCGAGGCGCCCTTGGTGCCGTCCCACCACGTGCCCCACTCATCGACCGCCAGGCCGACCTTCTTTTCGGGGTCGTACTTGTCCATGATGGCGCCGTGCTTGCGGATCAGCTCGTCCATAACATAGGCGCGCTTCAAGCCGGCCTTCCAGCCGTCCTCGCCGAAGCCGGTGGATGCGCCCTTCTTCTGCCAGGTGCCGGCGAAGGTGTAGAAGTGCAGCGACAACATGGGCATCAGGGGCCGGTCGACATTATACGCCATGGGCGACGGATCTGGCCGCCACAACATGGCGCGCTTCATCATGGTCTCGGTCCAGGCATATTCGTCGGTATCGGCGCCAACCGCGATCAATTGGCCACGCGGCCCTGACCAGGTACGCACGAAGGCGGCGTACTTTCTGAACTCATCAGCATAGGTGTCGGCGAACATATTGCCGCCGCAGCCCCAGGTCTCGTTACCGACGCCGATATAGGGCACATTCCACGGCTCGGTGCGGCCGTTCTTCGCGCGCTCCTTGCCCGGCGGCGAGTCCGCCGGCGCAGTCATGTACTGCATCCAGCTATCGGCTTCCTGGACTGTTCCGGAGCCGACATTGATAGAAACGAAAGGCTTGGCGCCGACCTGTTCGGCGAAGTCCATGAATTCGTGCGTGCCGAAAGCATTGCTTTCCGGCACATTGCCCCATGAGCCATTGATCGAGGCGGGGCGTTTGTCGCGCGGCCCTACGCCATCGCGCCAGTGGTAGCTGTCGGCGAAACAGCCGCCCGGCCAGCGCACGACTGGCGGGTTCAGTTGCTTCAACGCCGCGACGACATCCTTGCGGATGCCGCGCGTGTTGGGAATGGGCGAGTCCTCACCGACCCAGATGCCTTCGTAGACGCCGCGCCCGAGGTGTTCGACGAAGTGACCGTAGATATTGCGGTCGATCTTCGCGCCCAGTTTGTCGGCATGCACGACGATTTTGGCGTCGATCGCCTCAGCCGCACCCGCAGGCACGACTGAGACGATGGCGAAGGTTACAGCGAGGCTCGCCCAGACTCTCATGGGGTTAGTCCAACTTGACCACGACGACCGACTTGGCCGGCAGGCTGAGGGTCAGCTTGTTGCCGGTGATCTTGCCGCCCTTGTAGCTGACCGGCACGACAGTGGCGGCTTGGCCCATTTCGTTGCGTGCGTCCATCTTCGGTGCGGTCAGAACCTCGCCCGAAACCTTGGTGGCTTTCAGCGTGCCGAGATCGACCGTCAGCTTGACCTCATCGTCCGGGTTCATGTTGGCCAGGCCGATATAGGTCTTGCCGTCCTTACCCTTGGCCGCCGAAGCGTTGATGGCCGGCAGGGTCTTGTCACCGAAGGTAAAGGTCGGAGCCTTCAGATCCAGCGGCAGAGACGTCGAGTCCTGGAAGGGCACGTACATCTTGAACGCATAGTAGGTCGGAGTCAGCAGGATCTTGTCGTCCTTGGTCAGGATCATGGCCTGCAGGACGTTGATCGTCTGGGCAACCGCCGTCATCTTCACGCGGTCGGCGTGCTTGTGGAAGAAGTTGAAGTTGACCGCGGCCAGGACGCCATCGCGCAGGGTATTCAGCTGATAGAGGTGGCCCGGATTGGTGCCCGGTTCGACGTCGTACCAGGTACCCCACTCGTCGACATACAGCGCGACCTTTTTCTCAGGGTCGTGCTTGTCCATGATGGCGCTGTGCTTGACGATGAAATCTTCCATCTTCAGGGTCTGGGCAAAGGTGTCGGCCCAGGCCTGCTTGTCGAAGTTGATCGACGCGCCCTTCTTGTCCCAATTGCCCGTCGGCAGGGTATAGTAGTGCAGCGACAGGCCCTCCATGCGGCGGTTGCCGATCTGCTTCATCACCACTTCGGTCCAGTTTTCGTCGCCGCCACTGGGGCCGACGGCGATACGCAGCGCCGGATTATCCGTGCCTTTGTGGAAGAATTCATTGAAGCGGCGGTATTCGTTGGAATAATATTCCGGCGTCATGCCGCCGCCGCAGCCCCAGGTCTCGTTGCCGATACCGATCACCGGCACCTTGAAAGGTTTGTCGCGGCCGTTCTTGCGGCGCTCCTGGGCCAGGGTGTCCTCGCCCGGCGAGGTCATATACTCGATCCACTCACGCATCTCGGTGGGATCGCCCGAACCGACATTGATCGAGACATAGGCGTCAGCACCGACCTGTTCGGCGAAGTCAAAAAATTCGTGCGTGCCGAAGTGGTTGCTTTCGGGCGAGCCACCCCACCAGTTGTTCTTGCGCGACGGACGCTGGTCGCGCGGGCCGATGCCGTCACGCCAGTGATATTCGTCGGCGAAACAGCCGCCCGGCCAGCGAATCAGCGGAACCTTGATCTCTTTCAGGGCGTTGACGACGTCGGTGCGGATGCCACGGACATTCGGGATCTTGGAATTTTCGCCAACCCAGACGCCTTCATAGATGCCGGCGCCGAGATGTTCAGAAAACTGGCCATAGACGTACTTGTCGATCTTGGGGCCGGGCTGGTCGGCCTTAAGCGTGGCTTCGGCGGTCAGGGTGGCTGCGGATGCGGCGGATGCGGCAAACAGCAGGGCCGAGACCGCGGCGGCGGTCAGCGTCTTAAGCATGTAAACTCCCATATTATAATTGTCGGACATTTACGTCTTAAGATATTTAGCTCCGGCTGTCTCCACAATTTCGCCATTAATGGCCAGGTTTTCGATGGCCGCCAATCCCCACTGCGCCGTGGCATTGGTCGAAACACCCATGTCTTCAACGGTTTCATGCAGGACGTTCGGTCCCTTGACCGTCTGCGTGGTGAACTCGGTGCTGGCCCGCCCGCGCCACCCATCGAGGAATTCCTCCCAGGCGCGCGCGGCCAGCTTCGGGTCCTTCAATTCACGCGCCGCGTAGGCCGTGAAGCGCGAATGCGCGTCACGCAGGCTACGGCCGTTGGGCACGCGGCCGAACCGCGCGATCAGTTCGGCGTCGGGGGCATTGTAATATTTGCAATAGTCGATCCAGGCCGCCTTATAGGCCGGGATGTCGATCAGCTTCAGCAGTTCCATGTGGATTTCAAATACGCCGAAGACACCATTCAAATGCGAAACGCTGATCTTGTCGCCCGGATCGATGAAGGTGCCGGTCTTGACGTCGAAAGGCGCGCCGCCGGTCCACCAGCCGTTCTTGAATGTCGCGATCGAGCGCATGCCGTTGGCGATGCGATCCCGCCACCTGGTGTCGCCGGTCCGCTCCCACTCGGTCAGCCAGGCAGCGGTGAACGAGCCCCAGTCCGTCCCGAAGCTGCAATGCGGCGTCACCTTCATCTTTTCCGGGTCCTGCGGCGCCACGCGGCCGGTCTTGCGCGCCACATCGACGCGGGTCAGGGCGTCGTCGGAATAGGCCAGGACACGCATCAGGTCGCCGCAGCGCTCATCGGCGGCCAGATAGTAGTAATAGCGGCGGAAGGCAGCCTGACTGACGCGCGCCTGCTTGGACGAATCGCTGAAGTGCTGGACGCCATGGCGCGTGCCGTAACCGCGGTAAGGGCCGATATGGTAGACGTCGACCTCGCCGGTGTGGCGCGTCATGGCTTCGGCCAGGCGGAAGACGTCGGCGCGGCCTGAGCGCAGGTAGGCCATCCAGAACATCATGTCGGTCGACAGTTCGGAATTGTCCCAGGCAAAGCCGCCGATATCATAGCGCCAGACATGGCGGTCATTGTCATACGTATGCATGACGTCGCCATAGTCCCAGAAGCCGTACCAGCGGTGCAGGTCGATCTGGGCGATGTAATAGTCGAGCAGGTGGGTCAGCTTTTTCTCAATCGCGGCCTTCACCGGCGTCGAGCTGTCCGGCAGGCTCCATTCGCCGAAGACGCCGGCCTGGTGCAGGCGCTCGGGCGACACGGTCATGAACGGGCTTTGCGACACATTGCGCGCCATGGCGGCGAAACGGTCGCGAGACGGCGTGGCGTCGAGCGCCCACAGCGTGAACTCGGTCGTGCGGGCGATGCCGTAGGACTGGTCCCAGCCGGGTTCATAGTCCTCGTAGGTGATGTCGAGGCCTTCGTTCTGGGCGGCGTAAGACTCCATGCCCCAGACAGGGCGGAAGGGGCGAATGTCCATGGCCGGCGCATCGGGCGACCACATCCAGGCGGTGACTGAAGCTTCGTCGGAGGCGGCGCCACGGATGTCGAGGCGCGACGGGCAGCGCTGCCAGAAATCCTTCATGCCAAGGGCGACGCCGCCCCCTGTCCCGCCGACATAGGCAAGCCCCGTGGCGCGGTTGTCGCCGGCGGCCGGGACCCAGGCGTGGCCTTCCAGGGTGCGCTTGCGGATCGCATAACCGTCGGCGGTCGCCTGCGACAGCGTGAAGTCGCTCCATGCTGGAATCCATTTCAGCCCCTTGGTGACCTGGGGGCTGATGTCGGCGGCATTGACGAAACGGCCGGCGATCTGAGCGTCCCTGGCGGTCTTGCCGGCGTCGCGGCGCAGGCCGGTCAGCGAGCGCACCGCTTCGCCCCAGATGCCGTCGTTCTGACCGGAGAAGCGGACGTGGCGGTTGTACATTTCGTCGCGCATCGGCACTCCAGCGCGCACCGACAGGCCGCGGATGAAGTCCTTCTGCGGATCGCCGTCAAAGATGAAGCTGTGGACGATACGCACCGATGCCGCACCGGCATAGAAGTAGAGGCGGACGCTGAACGGCAGCCAGTCCCTGCGCCCGGAAGCAGACATGCCGGAATGGACGCCATCGAGCTTGATGACCGTGCGCACCGGACCTTTTTGTTCCAGCACCGCCGTTTGGGTGACGCCATCGTAGGCGGTCTGGGTGAGGCTCGGCTTGTCTTCCAGCGAGGCCGCGTCCTGGGCCAGCGCGCCAAGCGTCACCGCGCCCATGACCGGCTTTCCGGCGCGCGTGGCGCCGGAGATCAAAGCCTTGCCTGTTTTTGGGACTGTCCAGACAATGTCGCGCGAGGTGATAGTGAACGCAGCACCGGTCTCGCTCACCGTCAACGGTGTCTTCGACGCGGCCGGCTTTCCGGCCGTCAAAGGATAGGATTCCGCAGGTGTTTCAGTTGCGGCCACGGCGTGCCCTGACCACTTGAGCGAACCGTCCGGCCAGGTCGCCAGGGGCCACGATTGCACGGCCAGATCACCCAGCGCGAAGCTGGCATTGGCCTTGATCGCGCCCTGGGGCCACGGCACGCCGAAGGTCGCTCCGTCGATATGGGCTGGAGCTTCGCCATCCAGCCAGACCGTCTCGGTCACAGGCGCTGCGACAGGTTTCGCGGCATTAGCAGCCGCCGTCACGGATAGTGCGCCAAGCGCCGAACCCGCCGCCAGAATACCCCGGCGCGTTGCTTTGATAGTGGTCGTCATGGCGTTTCGCCTCCCTGAACCCTGTTAGGTTTTGAACGCGGAAACAGTCTGAACCCGGCGCGAAAACTTTTCAACTTTAATCAGACTTGGCCACTTTCGATCATTCCATACCAACAAAAAACCGCCATCCGGGTGACCGGACGGCGGCTTTAAGAAATTACCCTCGCTGCGGTTAGCGGCGGAAGGTGATGCCGTAAGTGACGCGGTAGCCCGGCCAGCTGTTGTTCAGGACGCTCGGCGTACCGTCGGCGAACTGTGCGAACTCGCCTTGGGTCTGCAGGACCAGCTCGTTGTTGGCGTTACGCATTTCGAAGAACAGTTCGAGCTCCTTGGTCACATTGTGTGTGATCTTGAAGTCGATATAGGTGGTCTTCTCCGTGAACATCGGCGAACCCGGGTTGTACGGCAAGACCGTGATACGGCCTTCCGCAGGGTTCGGGTAGTTGTTGACGGTGTTGGCGTTAGCGGCCGAGATGTCGTTGAAGACGCGGTCGCGGCCTTGTATGGCCAGACGGGCCGTCGTCGTGCCGTCGTCGTACCACAACGAAGCATTATAGTAGTAGGATGGTTCGTTCTGCGGCGGCAGCGGAGCGCCCGTCAGCAGATCGTACCAGCCGTCGGCCGTCAGAGACGATTCGATCTTGGCGTAGTTGCCGTCGAAGCCGAGATACTTGAACTTCCAGGGCAGGAAGGTGAAGGCCATCTTGGTCGAGGCTTCGATCCCCTTGCGCGTCAGGCCCGCGCTGTTCACCCAGGTCGGATAGACGAATTCGATATCCTCCAGCGACGCGCCCGTGATCGGGTCGACGGCACCGGTGCCTTCAAGGACCTTGCCGGTGAAGTTCCGGCTGATCGGACCGCCACGGATGATCTTGTTCTTGAAGTAGGCCAGCGAGAACATGGTATCGCGGTTCGGGTAGTATTCGACGCTGTAGTTCTGGTTCAGAGACTCCAGCGGCAGAAGGCCCGGGTTACCGACGGTGCCACAGTCATTGGTCGTGCCATTGTCTACGTCACGCTGGTCATAGGTACAGGTGCCCGACGGCAGCAGACGATTGAGCGGCGGACGCGCAACGACTTCACCCCAGTTGTAGCGGGCGACGACCTGGTCGTTGAAGCCCCAGAGGTTGAGGTTGAGGCTTGGAGTCCAGTCTTCGGTCGTGGACTGCATCGTGACCTGCTTGGTGATGCTGGCCGAGGCGATACCCGCCACAGCGTTTGGATCCGCCGCGTTGAAAGCCGATGTCTTCTTGATCGCGGTAAAGGTCATGAAACCGTTACCTTCGACATCGGTCCGAACGTAACGATAACCGCCGTTACCGTCGAAGCGCATCGTCCACGGCAGGTTTACTTCGAAGTCAACCATGTAGTAGGCGGCGATGGTGCGTTCCTTCGCATAGGAGAACGGCATGTTGTATTCTTTGCCGTCGCTGCCGGTACATACCTTTAGACAGTCAAAATTATACTTGCCCAACGGGTCGCCGCCGGCCGAATATTTCGCGTCCTTGGAGGACTCGGACACCAGGCTGTAGAACTTTTCGACGTCGATCGTCGGCCAGCCTTCCAGCAGGTTTCCGCGGTCCGGATAGGAGTTATAGAAGGTATCCCAGGGGTCGCCCAAAACCTGACCAATCATGTTGGTCAGATCGGCCTGGGTAACGGTGTAGACGCCTTCCTGTCTATTGGCGAGGTCGTTGAAGGGGACAAAGCCATAATCGCAGGACTGCGCGCCGGCCGGAGCCGCCGTGCCTGCCGCTCCATAACGCGTGTTGTCACAAGCGCGAATCTGACCGCGGAAGGTCGAGTCCGGCACGACCACCGGATTGACATAACCCGGTTGACCATAGGGGATCGCCGCGCCAGTTGTCGGATTCCGGTTGACTGCCGGAGACACGGTCAGCGAACCGCCGCCCCAGCTTCTTTGTTCGAATTCGCGGGCGTTGAAGCCAGCATAGACCTTGGTGAAGAAGGGCAGACGATCTTCGACATCGTAGTCGGCGTCGAGGCGAATAGTCGTTTCGTTAGAATTTTGCAGTTTCGGCGAATACTGCATTTCGATGCTGGGGCTGACCCACGGCCGTTGTGCCGCGGTATAGGCCGGCACCGCATTTGGGTTCAGACCATTGGATGTGCCATTGGCAACGGTGCCGCCTGCCGGAACGGCTGTTTGGCCGGTTGTCTGGGCGGCCATGATGACATAATTGGAGGCGTTATACAGATCGACGTCGGACTTCGGCGTAATGGTCCAAAGACCCGAAGTCGGATCGATATTGAAGGTCGCTGCGCCGTAGGTATAGCCCAGGCCCATGCGGCGGTCGTAACGGCTGTATTCGGTTTCCGAACGGCCGGCGATAAAGTCGATGTTCAGCTTGTCGCCATGATAGTTGCCGCCGAACGACAGCGTCTTCGTCTTCCAGTCGTTGGTGTTCTGGATCTGGTTGATCGAGGCCCGGCCGTCAGTGATATCGAAGCTCGTCAGGTGGTGGGCACTGTCGACAACCACGCTGCCCGGAACGATGTTGGCGACAATACCGCGCACGTAGCGGTTGCCTTCCACCGTGTTGGTGGCATTCGACAACACCGTGCCCTGGCTAACGCCGTCATAGAGGTAGTAGCCGGAACCGGCCACGGCCGAACGCTGACGCGGGAAGGTGGTGGTATCCGAGAAGGTACGGCCGTTATAGGACGGCGTCGTCACCGTGGTCGGATTGATGTTGACCGTGCCGAGATCGTAGGTCAGCTGATGGTTGGCGACGTTACGGCGGCTATAGGCAAACTTGCCGAAAACCGTCAGATTGTCCGACACGCGATAGTCGGCGCGCAGATCAAGCGCCTGACGCTGTTCGTCATCGCGACGGATGATATAGCGCGTCAGCGACGGCGTATAATCGTTCCACTGGTTCAGGCAGGTCTGCAGTTCCTGCGTACGGCGCGCCGAAGCGTTGTTGTTGCCGTCAATCGGCTGGAACCAGGCGTAGCAGTCCGCCTTGGTTTGAGCGGCTTCGGAGGCTCCAACGATCGTCGAGGCCGTCTTGGCTTGACCCGCGAAGGGGCCTGCCGTGAAAGCGGTGCTGTCGGCGATGACGTTGTTGGCGGTCGCGTGACGAACCAGGTCCTGATCGAAGGAGAAGGTCTTGTTCGGCGAATTGTCGAAATCGATCAGACGGAATTGCCCGGCGTTACGGCTGGTGGCGTTTTCCGTCGCGTGGTTGTCGTTGATGACGCGCGACTGCGAATAGTTGACCAGGATGCCCAGGCGGTCATTCATGAACTTGCGGGCGCCGACGAAGTTGATGCTCGGTGTCTGACGCTCGTTGATCGAGCTCATGGTATTGCGCAGGCTCAAGGAGACATAGGGCTTCTTGAAGTCGAGACCGGTCCGCGTCTTGATAACGATCGAGCCGCCCAGACCGCCTTCGGTCATGGCCGCGGTCGAGCCCTTGACGACGTCGACGCTCTTGATCATGTCGGCCGGGAATTCGCGGAAATCCTTGCTGCGGCCGCTGCCGCCGGCCCACAGGCCGCCCGTGGTCGAGTTTTCCAGGACGCCCAGGCCGTCGATTTCGACGTTGGTGACATCGGAAGAGTTGCCGCGAACGGTGACGTCCGTGCCTTCGTTGAAGTCACCGCGGTTCAACGCTACGCCGGCGATACGCGAAATGGCTTCACCGATGTTGGCGTCCGGGAACTTGCCGACGTCTTCGGCGACGATCGAATCGGTCGCCGTCTTGGCGCGCTTCTTACGGTCGATCGACGAACGCTGGGATGCACGCGTACCAACGATGACGACGGCGTCGTCATTGCTGGCGGCCGGATCTGCCGGCGCGGCGTCCTGAGCGAATGATGCGGCCGGGAACGCAACCAGGCTAAGCGCCACCAGGGCCGTCGTGCCCTGCAGATACTTAGCGAACAAATTTTTATTGGAACCCCTGATCACTTTGATACTCCTCCTGAAGCAGCCTTAAGGCCTTATTTCTGGTTTGCCCGCCGTCCTGAGCCTCCTGGCCCGCGCCGGTCGTGTAAGAACGGATCACGGACAGGAGTCTAAGACACCCGGTGGACTTTAGTGATTATGCTTGCGTGATTGATAATGACAAGTCAATCAAAACCGTGACCTTTCGCGCATGCACACAGCGTGTTTTGATTATTTCGCGGCGTGTACGTAGTAAAAAAATCACACAAATGACACGACTCCGCCAAATTTCCGGTTCCGCTATC
The DNA here is from genome assembly GCF_017875235.1 of Asticcacaulis solisilvae. Lineage (GTDB taxonomy): Bacteria > Pseudomonadota > Alphaproteobacteria > Caulobacterales > Caulobacteraceae > Asticcacaulis > Asticcacaulis solisilvae_A. The sequence goes on from NZ_JAGGMI010000011.1 coordinate 21,250, forward strand.
CGACACGCCCATCACACTGAGAACTTTTCCAAATACTGAGACAAAGCAATAAACAATTGAATTTATTTATTTTTTTTATTAAACCTTAAAAGATTAATGCCTTTGAAGCGAAAGGCCGCTGCGCGTCCAATTGTTGGACAAACAACGGCCAATTTCATGAATTGTGTCAAAAATGACTATGATTGAAATTGATTAATAACAATCACGCCGCCTTATTGACAGCTACGGCATAGGTGTGAATCGGCCCGTGCATATTGGACCGGAAGATCAGCCACTTGCCGTCCGGCGTGAACTGCAGGTTGGGTTCGGTCCGATAGTCGTGGGTCTTCATGTTGACCAGCTTTTCAGACCGCAGTACGCCAGGCCGTACCAGATCGGCGGCATTGGGTGCCGACACGCCCAGGTCCTCGATGATTTCCGGACGGAAGAGGTAGATCCATTTGCCGTTCTTCGCCTTGGCGACCATCTCCTCGTCGCCGCCATCACCGGCATAGAGCTTGCCGTCGCGGCTGATCTGGAAATGCACCGACCATTCGTCGCGCTCCATATGGTACCAGATACGCTTGTGGGTCTTCAGGTCATAGGTCGCCAGCCAGAAGTCCTCTCCCCGCGGGGTCTGGAGATCATAGATCACCTGCTGGCCGTCGAAGCTGAAGAACTCATGGCCGGCGATTTCCATATTCATCGTCCGCTTGTGGACGTTCTGTTTCTGCGAGCCGTCGGTGCGGATCGTCCAGACGCGATCGACGCTGTGCCAGGGGCCTTCGTGGCAGTACATCAGTTGGTGTGGATCGGCCGGCGAGAACTGGACGTGGTTCAGCCAGTCGGTCGAGGCCGTCACCACCTTGCGTTCGCCGGTCTTGATGTCGATCGTGAATATCTCCATCGGGATGTTCTGCGCCAGGCGGTCGGCCATGCGGACCTCCTTGGCGGCGGCGAAGGTCAGCGGCTTGCCGTCCGGCCCCACGGCGTTATAACCGCCGTCCGTGCCGGCGACCTTGGGCCCCGGCTGAAGCTCGTAATTGCGCTCGGCCCAGGTCCCGGCCAGCAGCGTGTCGTCCGAGTTGACCGTGGTAATGCCGCCCTTGATGTCCTTGGCGATGCCCGTGACCTTGCCGGTGCTCATGTCGACAGAGGCCAGTTCCGCGCCCCCGGGCTTGCCGTCCGCGCCCCTGACAAAGCGGCGGGCATAGAGGATCGGCTTTGTACGCGACACCATCAGGGTCCGCCACGCCTTGCCCGGCACCAGGACCGTGCTTTTCCAGGTGGCGAGGTCAACCTTCATGATGCCCGAGGGCGAATCATAGACCATCCATTTGCCGTCGGCGGTGAAGGCGCTGTCGTGGAAATAGAGTGACTTCGAATCGTCCTCTTCCGAGATGCGGATGATGCGGTGGCCGGTGTCCTTGTCTATCCAGTCTTTCGGCAAGGGCTTAGAAGGTTCGGCGGCGATAACGGGCATGGCGGCGACGGCGGTGATGGCGGCGGCGCTTTTCAGAAAGTCGCGTTTGTTCATGGCGTTCCTCTTATTTTACGGGAAGTTCGAACGGGCTCGCCGGCAACCCGTCACGATTATAGAGATTGACGATGGGCGTTCCCGCCCAGGCATAGCGGACGCGCGTGGCGTCCTTGGGCGCATCGAGGACGACGGTGTCGCCATCGATCTTCGCGGGCACAAAGGCGCAGGTCTGGCCGCACGCCTCAAAACCGAGCACCGCCGTGCCCGAATAGCTGATCAGCCCCCTGCCGACATGATCGAAGCGGATGCGGATCGTATTGCTCTCGCGGACGGCCGATGCGGGGAAGGGCGACGCAGGACCTTCCTTCCCGTAAATCACGCGATTGGCCTCCAAGGCCAGACGGTGCGCCACCTCCTGTTTTTCCGGCGAATGGATGTCGCGCGGATTGCCGAGATCAATGGTCACGGCCAGGCCGGTCCGCGGCAGGGCCTTGGCCGTCAGGCGCTGGACCTCGCGGATTTCTGCGAAGCCCGATTGCCCCGGCTCGGCCGTCATGGCGCCATAGCCGGTCAGTTGGGCGATCAGGAACGGCAGGGGCTGGCCGGTACGCTGGCGCCAGCCTCGGATCATTTCAGGCAGAAGTTTGGCATAAAGCTGCGACTGACCGGTATTCTGCTCGCCCTGGAACCACAGGACACCCGTATAACCATAGGTCTCCACGGGAGCGATCATGGCGTTATAAAGGTTGGTATTGCCGCGTGTCGGCACCCACGGCACGAAAGGCGGATGGGCCGCGCCAGTGCGAAAATCGACCGCCACCTTATACTTCCATGTCCCGGCCAAAGGCAGTTTGTCGTTGCCCACCGCCAGGAAGACCTCTTCGGGCGTCGAGCGCAACCCGCCCCCGCCGCTCTCGTCGATGGCGCGCACGGCGATGACATTGTCACCGGCCTTAAGCACGCCGGCCGGGATCGCATAGGCGCGCTTTATCGCCGGCCCCAGCGTTTCGCCGACCTTGACGCCGTTGACGAAGGTCGTGTCGCGCTCATCGACCGTGGCGAGATTGAGCGTGGCCGATGCCGCCGCCTGCTCCGCCGTCAGCGTCACGTACTTGCGGAACCACACGACGCCGTCGAGTTCATTCAGATCATCGCGCCCCTGGTCCTCCCAGACGCGCGGCAGCCAGACCTCGCCCCAGCCGCCGTCATCGAGGCCCGCCTCGTACCATTTATCTTTCGTGCCGGGATCATTGGCTTCGGCCCACGGCACAGTGCCGGCAAGGACGATCTGTTCGGCGGTCTTCGGGTCCTTGGCATAGGCGTCAAGCAGCTTCAGATTATCGTCGAAGCCACCGACCTTTTTGAGCGCCTCGGCCGGCAGCCAGTCCTGGATGACGGAGCCGCCCCAGCTCGAATGGATCAGGCCGACGGGGACATTATGCGTCTTTGCGATCTCGCGGCCGAAGAAATAGCAGACGGCGGAGAAATCGGCTGCGGTCTGGCGGCTGGCCGCCACCCATTTGACCGGCGTCAGCGGCAGGTCACGCAATTGCGGCGATCCGCGCCGGTCGATATGCAGGTAGCGGATATTCGGGGTATCGGCCTTGCTGATCTCGTCGGCGGCGTTGCGTGACTGAGCGATCGTGAACTGCATGTTCGACTGGCCCGAACACAGGAAGACGTCGCCGATCAGCAGATCGTGCAGGTCCGCCGCTTGGCCGTCCGTCGCCTTGACCGACATATCGTACGGACCGCCGGCGGGCATGGCCGGAAGACCTACCGACCACGCGCCGTCCTTGCCGGCCTTGGCGGTCTGGCTCTTGCCGGCCAGGGTGACCGTGACACCAGCGCCCGGCTTGGCCCAGCCGTGAATCCTCATCGGCCGGTCGCGCTGCAGGACGGCGTGGTCCTGAAACAGGGGATGAAGAAGCGGACGTTCCTGCGCGCAGGCATTGCCGGCGGCCAGCGCCAGGCAGGCGCCGATAAACGACATTGCGATCTTCATGATGTCCTCGCTGTCCAGGGTCTGCGCACTGGTTTGACCAATAGCTTACGACAGGCAGCGACAAAATCAATCAAATTAGCGCATCATTGATCAGCAAGCTTGCGGACTTCGAGATCGGAATAGGCGGCGATCAGCGGCGCCATCTGGCGGAACCCGATACTTCCCTGTCCCGGCACCGTTTTGTCGTCCTCGGCATTCCAAGATACGACAGGCAAATCGTTGATCAGGAAACGCACGCCTCGCGGCGATTTGCGCACGCGGATGCGATAAGGGGGCGTGGCGTCCTTCACGTCCGGCAGCGGATCGGGGCCCTGCGCCAGAAGCTCGAAGCCCGGCGCGCGGCGCAGGTTCGAAAGATGGAAGGCGCGTTCTTCCGGCCAGCGCCGGCGGAAATAGGCGATCTGAAGCGCCGAGACGTCGGATTGGGTATATTGGTCGTAGATGCCCGCGCGTGCCTTCAGGCGTTTGTCGAGCACATGGGCGTCGCCGCCGCCTGGAAGAAGGCCGCGCGCCGCGAAGAACAGGATGCACAGGCCGGGCTCTTCGATTGGCCAGAAGTTCCAACTGATCTCGACATTGTCCGGGAAGACGTCCGGGCACCAGAAGACGAAGTTCGACGCCTGGCCCTGCTCGGCCGAGAGCTTGTTGCGCAAACGCATGCGGCCGAGTTCGAAATCGATCAGGGCCTCGCCTTCGAGCTGGAAGCCCTTGATGTCGGCGGGGGTGGCGAGCGGATTGCGATAGATGACATCACCAGCCGCACGGGCGGGCAAGGCGGTTACGACGCCTGTTCCTATGGTCGCGGCCAGCAGGTCTCTTCTATTGAATTCAGTCATGTGGCTCCAGCCTTAGTCCCCTCTCCCCGCCTGCGGGGAGAGGGCTAGGGTGAGGGGCAATTGGTAAGCGAGGCGCGCGCAACTGGCTATGTTCGCCCCTCATCCGGTCCTGCGGCCCACCTTCTCCCCGGCCTCGCCGGCAGGCAAAACAGGGAGAAGGAAAGGTCAAACAATCCCGCCGCCGAGGTTCGGATTGAACACCCGCGTTTCCGCCTTCAACGCGCGATAGGACGACGCGCGATAACAGGCGATCGGATCGATCGCGCCGCCCTTGCGCATCCGCGCCGTGGCCAGTGCCGGACGGACATCGGTCTCAAACGCCAGGCGCAGGCAGTTGTGCGCCATGATGACGTCATTGTCCGCCTGATAGCCTTTCAGCGCCTCGCGGTCGACGATCAACGCCTTGACATAGGCGCCCGCAATCGCCCGCGCCGAGTTCAGCAGGCTTTCGATCGGGTCGGTGACGTTGTGCGACTGATCCATCATATAGGACGGATTGTAATTGCCCTTGGCGCGGCGCTCGGCCGACACCAGCTCGTTGAAAACAAGAAATAGCTGGAACGGATTGATCGAACCCGAGTCGAGATCATCGTCGCCATATTTCGAGTCGTTGAAATGGAAGCCGCCCAGCTTGCCGAACTGGGCCAGCCGCGCCACGATCATTTCGATGTTCACATTGGGCCCGTGGTGGCCGAGATCGACCAGGCACTGCGCCTTGTCGCCCAGCGCCTGGGCGCACAGGATGCTGGTGCCCCAGTCCTGGATGACGGTCGAATAGAGCGCCGGCTCGTACATCTTGTGCTCGATGAGCAGCCGCCAGTCGTTCGGCAGTTCGGCATAAACAGCCCGCAGGGATTCGAGATAGCGTTCCAGCGTATCGGTGAATTCGCACTGGCCGGGGAAGTTCGAACCGTCGCCGATCCACACGGTCAGCGCCTTCGAGCCCAGCTGGCGGCCAATGTCGATGCATTGCAGGTTATGGTCGATCGCCTGCTGGCGCGTCTGCGGATTGGCGTGGCTGAGCGAACCGAACTTGTAGGAACGCTTCTGGCCGACCTGGTCCTGAAAGGTGTTGGAATTGATAGCGTCGAAGCCCATGCCGTGCGCTTCGCCGAACTGGCGCAGCGCCACATAGTCCTCGGTCAGGTCCCACGGGAAGTGCAGCGAAACGCGCGGCGTCAGGCCGGTCAGTTGCTGGACGACCGAGCAGTCCTCGATCTTCTCGTAGACGTCGTTGGGCTCACCGGCCAGCGGGAAGCGGGCGAAACGCGTGCCACCCGACGTCATGCCCCAGCTCGGCAGGCCGACTTCCAGCGACATCAGCTTGGAAACGATGTCTTCGATATCGATGCCGGAACGCGCCAGCCGCACGGCCAGCGCCTCATAGTCCGCCAGGTGCGCGTCCATCAGGCGCGCATTGTCCTTGTCGATGACATCCCGTGGAATACCCAGCACTGTCTGGTCGATGGCCACATAGCCCATCTGCCCTGCTCCCTTAACATGCCCTAACTGGTCTCTTATGGACCTTTAAGGTAATACATGGCCACGGCCGGCGGCTTTAGTCAAATCACCAAAGGTTTAGCGCCGCCCGCGCTTACCGCGTAAACGCCGCCGCATTGCCGGCGTCGACATTGAGGATGTTGCCGGTCGACTTGGCCGCTCCGGCCCCGGCGAGGAAAACGACCGCCTCGGCCACGTCCTGCGGCAGGACCGAGCGTTTCAGCAGGCTGCGCAGGCGATAGAATTCCTCCAGCTCGTCATCCTTGAGATTATAGGCGGCGGCGCGCTGCTGGCGCCATTCACCGGTCCAGATCGACGAGCCCTGCAACACGGCATCGGGATTGACGACATTAACGCGGATGCCGTGCGGCGCGCCTTCCAGAGCGAGAACCCGGGCCAGTTGCAATTCCGCCGCCTTGGCCGCCGAATAGGCCGCCGTATTGGCCGAGGCCGCCAGGGCGTTCTTCGACGCCACGAAGACGATAGCGCCCCCCAAAGGCTTCATCAGCCGGAAGGCCTCGCGGCTCGGCAGGAAATAGCCTTCGGCCAGGACGCGGAAATTGGCCTGCCACAGATCGAGCGTGGTTTCAGAAATGGCGGCGGCCGAGGCAATGCCGGCATTGGCGACCAGAATGTCGATGCCGCCGAACGCCAGCACGCAGGCGTCGAACGAAGCGCGCACCGCGGCTTCATCGGCGACATCATTGACGAAGGTGCGGATCAGGTCGGCGCGGTGGCTGCGCATCAGGTCGGCGCGCACGGTTTCCAGCCGCACTTCGTCGATATCGGTCAGCATGACGCAGCCGCCGCCGGCCAGGATCTGTTCGGCGACCGCGCGACCGATGCCGCCGGCGGCGCCGGTGATGTAGGCGACCTGGCCAACGAAAGGGCCGGGTTTGGGCTGGCGTTTCAGCTTGGCCTCTTCCAGGGCCCAGTACTCGATGTCGAACATCTCCTGTTCGGCCAGCGCCTGGTAGTGACCCAGAGCCACCGCGCCGCGCACGACGTTGGCGGCATTGCGGACATATTCGCCGGCAATGCGCGCAGCGGTGCGGTCAGGCGCAAAGGCCAGGGCGCAAGTGTCGCGGATCAGCACGACCACCGGATCGGGATCGCGCAAGGCCGGGCTGTCCGGGTGCCGGCAACGCGTATGATAGGCGCGGTAACGGTCACGATAGGCTTCGACCGCGCCCTTCAGATAGTCCCCTGCCCCTTCGCCCTGCAGTGGCTCGGGATCGAGGATAAGCGGCCACGGCTTGGTGCGCAGGAAGTGGTCCGGACAGGCCGCGCCCTTGGCGGCCTCAAGCAGCAGAGCCGGCGATGACAGGAAGGCCTGGAGGTCGGCCCCGCTGATGATCTCGCAAACCTTGAGCGTCGAGCGGCTCAGCTCCGTACGCAGCGCGGTGATGGCCTTCAGCACCACGCCCTGCTCCGGAATCGCCGGAGTCACCGCCTGGGCTCGGGCATTGATGGCGTCCGTCGCGATGCCGATCAGTGCGATACTGGTGTCATAACAGTCGCGCGCCGTATCGCCCCAGCAGAACAGGCCATGGCCTTCCAGCACCAGGCCGCGCCAGTGCGGATGGGCCCGGACAGCCTCGCCGATGCGCAGGCCCAGGTCGAAGCCCGGTCGCTGCCAGCCGATCCAGCCGACCTCGCCCTTGTAGATTTCCTGTGTCAGGGCCTCGGATTCAATGGTCGCCGCCAGGGCCACGACGGAATCGGGGTGAAGATGATCAACGTGCTTATAGGGAATAAAGGCGTGCAGCGGCGTGTCGATGCTGGCCGGACGCGGATTGAGCCCGAAAGTACAGTGCGGCAGCAGGCCGACCATCTCGTCCTCGTGCGCGCGGCCACGATAGAGGCGTTCAAGTCCGCGCACGCGGTCGAGATAAAGCGTGGCGAAGCCGTCGGCCTTCATCGAGCCGAGATCGCCGCCCGAGCCCTTGACCCACAGGACCTCGACCGTTTCGCCGGTCAGCGGGTCGACGCCCGCGACCTTGGCCGAGGTGTTGCCGCCGCCGAAATTGGTGACCGAAAGATCCGAACCCAGAAGGTTTGAGCGATAAAGCAGAAGCTCCGCCTCGTCCATGCCTACGGCGACAGCGTCGTCCCAGCGGCTGGCGGGCCTGTTGAAAATCAAGCCGGCGGACTTCGGCCCGGATTGGATCCGTCCGATCAACGCGTCCTGCGACAAGCTCATTGAATAACCCCACTGCCTATTGTAGTCTCTCAGGAATAACAGTCCTGATGCTTGGAAACGACGATACAGCGATTATCGAAAGCTTTCAATCATTATCGGTCAAAAACAAAAGTGCTGATTAATCGCCATGACTCGAAGGGTCGCGGAGATGGGAAACGTAAGGGAAGCCGCGCGAGGCAATTGCGCCGTCTTCGACATCGGTAAAAGCTTCGCCAAGCTGAGCGTCGTCACGCCCGGCGGCGAGATTCTGGTCGATCGCCGCACCGCGACGCCAGGCTTGCGCAACACCCTTTATGACGCCTTCGACACCGACGCACTGTTCGACTGGCTGCTGACGCAATTGAAAGCGCTGGGCGACTACAGGATCGACCGCATCATCCCCGTGGCGCACGGCGCCGCCTGCGCCCTGCTCGACGAAAACGAAGCCCTGGTCATGCCGGTCCAGGACTATGAGGCCGTCATCCCGGCTGCCATGGTCGCCGCCTATGAGTTGTCGCGGCCGCCATTTTCCGAGACCCTGTCGCCGCGCCTGCCCAAAGGCATGAACCTGGGGGCGCAGCTCTTCTGGCACAGCCGCCGCGATCCGGCATCCTTTGCGCGCGTCCGCTGGATCCTGCCCTATGCGCAGTACTGGACCTGGCGCCTGAGCGGGGCCCTGGTCAGCGAAGTCAGTACGCTCGGCTGCCATACCGACCTGTGGTCGCCGGCCACGAACGGATTTTCCTCGCTGGCGCGCAACGAGGGCTGGGCCGAGCGCTTCCCCGCCATGCGCGGCGCCTGGGAAACCGCCGGAACGCTGCGGCCGGTGATTGCCCGTGCCACCGGCCTGCCGGAAGGCACGCGCGTCTGCGTCGGCGTTCACGACAGCAATTCGGCGCTCGCCGCGCTCTTGTCCGGCTGGCACAATGACGAGCCGCCGGCCATGCTGTCGACCGGCACCTGGTTTATTGCCATGGCGCCCGACGGCCGCCTCGACAACCTCCAGGCTGATCGCGACTGCATGGGTGCCGTCGACGTCTTCGGCCGGCCGGTGCCATGCGCGCGCTTCATGGGGGGGCGCGCCTATCAGACGATTACCGGCGGCGCGACCGAGACCGTCGATATCGCCATGCTCGACACGGTCATGCGCGAATCGGCCCTGGCCCTGCCCAGCTTCCTGGAGGCCGGCGGCCCCTTCCCGCACATGCGCGGGGAAATCCGCGGCCTGCGAGATGACACGCCGCAGGCGCGCGCCGCCTTGGGGGTGCTCTATCAGGCGCTCCTCAGCATCACCTGCCTCAGCATGATCCAGTCGGGCCGCGCCCTGGTCATCGAAGGCATGGCGGCGGGTAATCCGCTGCTGTGCCGACTGATCGCGGCGCTGCACGACGGCCCCGTTGTCTGCACCGCTTCGGTTTCGGCGGTGACTTTGGGCGCGTCGGCCCTGGCCTATCGCGACGAGGTGCCGCTGCCGCGCCTGCGCCTGCGCCAGGTCCACCCCTTGCTGGCTGGGGAATTCCGCGCCTATCGTGACCTGTGGCTGCAAGCCTGCGGGACGCCCGTCGCCGCTTGATCGCCTTCGTTTTGTCGCGATATTTAAGGCGAAAACCGCAGAAACGCTTTTTTGCACTTTTCGCCATATCGCTTAACAAGATAGCGCTATCGACAGCCGGCAAATTCCACATTATAAGATTCGATCAAGAGCAATCACATGAGAGCGTTTTCGTGTGATTTTGACGGACGAACAGGACTATTCATGCATCTTCAGGACCGCTGGAAGCGCATCATCGACGAACTGAGCAGCGAGCGCGTGACCTCGGTGGACGAACTGACGGAAAGGCTCGGTGTATCACCGGCCACCATCCGCCGCGATCTCAATGAACTGCATGAGCTGGGGCACCTGCTGCGTGTGCGTGGCGGCGCCATGCGCTCCGAAGGCAAGCTCTACAGCGGCCGCGAGGAAAAAAGATCGGAAGGTTTGCGCGGCCAGTCAAGCTTCTCGGACAGCGTCATCGCCAATGCCGGCGCCAAGCGCGCCATCGCAAAAGCTGCGCTCGACTACATCACGCCCGGCCTGTCGATGATCATCGACGGCGGCACGACGACCTGGATGATGGCGTCGATGATGAACGACGATTCGTACAATGTGCTGACGACCTCGGTGCCGATCCTGCAATGCCTGCTCGAACGCTCGCGCGTGAAGGTGACACTGCCCGGCGGCGAGCTGTTCCGCGACCAGGGCATTATCCTCAATCCTTACGAAGACGGCATCCTGCAGCATTTCGCGGCGGCGCGGATGTTCATCGGCTGCCAGGCCCTGACCAAGAACGGCCTGATGCAGACGGATACCCTGCTGGTCCAGTCCGAGCGCCGGCTGATGGAACGCGCTTCGGAAGTCGTGGTGCTGGCCGATTCGAGCAAGATCGACGCGCCGGCCTCGCTGTCGGTGTGTCCGCTGTCGCAGATAGACGTGGTGATCACCGACGACGGGATTTCGGCGGACGCCGTGCGCTGGCTGAAGGCGCATGATATCGACGTGCGGATTGTGAAAGCCGACCAGGCCGCGGCGGCTTAAGCCTTTCCTTCTCCCTGTTTTGCCTGCCGGCGAGGCCGGGGAGAAGGTGGTCCGAAGGACCGGATGAGGGGCAAAACGCTGTCCGCACACGCCACATCTTCCAATTGCCCCTCACCCTAACCCAACGCTGGCAAAAGCTATACTTTCGCTGGCGCTATACCCCGCAAGCGGGGAGAGGGAACTCTCACGCCATATAAAACACGGACTTCAGCGGCACGGCGACCGGCGAGTTGTCGGGGTTCGTATCCATGATGTCGGCCATATAGGCCCACCACTTCTTCATCAGCGGCGTGTTCGGCAAATCATCCATGGTGTGGTTGTCCGTACGCTTCAGCACCCCAAACAAGACCAGCGACTTTTCATCGAGAAAGATCGAATAGTCCGACACGCCGGCCTCATGCAGCAGGTCCGACAGCTCCGGCCAGATCTCATCGTGGCGGCGCTGATATTCAGCCTCAAAGCCGGGCTTCAGTTGCATGGTAAAGGCGTGGGTCTGCATGGGTAACCTCAAGGCAGCGTGATGGTGAAGGTCTTCGGATCCTGCGGCTTATCGGGCGAACAGGCCGGCATATCGACAGCCGCGCCGACCTTCAGGTCCTTGAACCCGGTCAACTCCTTCGCGACGTAGCAGGCGATGGTGTAGGCGCCGTAGCCGTTATGGTGCGTCTTGTCCGCGCCCTTATTGCCGAAAGCCAGCAACGACACGTCCGGCCCCAGGCTCTCATACATCCGCGTCGTCTTTTCGGTCAGGTCGATCAGCGGAACATTCAGTTGTCTGGCGACGCCGCGCACGGCCGCATCATAACCGGCGTGGGTGTTTTCGACCTTGCCGTCCTTGAACGCACGGCGCGCCACCGGCGTCACCAGAACCGGCTGGCCGCCGCGCTGGCGGACATCGGCGACAAACGCGCTTAACCAGGCCGGATAGGCGCCATCCGCGGCGGCATAGGTCCGCGGCCACTGCTTCTTTTCGTCGTTGTGGCCGAACTGGATCAGCACGACATCGCCCGCGCGCAATTCGCTCAGAAGCTTGTCCCAGCGCAGCGAGGTGACAAAGGACTTCATCGTCTCGCCGCTGCGGGCGTGGTTGGCGACCGACAGCTTCGCATCGAGGAAGCGCGGCAACATCTGCCCCCACGAAGCATAGTCACTGCCGTTCTGGTCTGCGACCGTGCTGTCGCCGGCGATCAAAATACGACGCGCGCTAACCGGCGTCAGTTCGAAACCCACCAGTTCGGCGCCGGTCACGCGCAGGATCAACTGATCATCCCAGCTGAAGTCCTTCTCATCGGAGCCACGCAGGCCGACCTTCGGTCCCTTGGCCACATCCTGCTCGGCCTGGACCAGATAGGGATTGCGGACATTGACGATCACCTTGACGCTTTTCGTCTCACCGGCTTTCAGCGCAACGGGCGCAACCATCAGGCGCCGGTCCTCAGCCCAGATGGCCGCCGGCGTTCCGGTACCGCGCAGAGCGACAGTGACTTCATAGTCACCGGGCGCGGCAGGCTTGAAGTTGGCGGCCAGGTCGGGACGGGCGGCGACCGGGCTGACAAAGGCCGGATCGGTCACGGTCTGAGCTGAAGCGACGGTCGCGGTCATTAAGAGTGCCGCCATCGCGACCATAGATTTTTGATCGAACATGATCGATTCAAGGGCCTTTATATGCGCAAACCGCGATATTTGTGATTGATGTTGATATTTTTCATTGATATCCCACACTGTCAATGTCAAATTCAATTAACGAAATCAGGTGAGGCAGGGATGCGGATGAAACGTCTGGGCTATACGCGCGCGGGACTTATAACCCTGGCGGCGGTCCTGTGCCTGACGGCCACGCCCGCCCTCACCCAAAGCCCCCAAGACGGCACGCAAAGCGGCGATGCCTTTATGGACACGCTGGGCCTGACGAACCAGCAAAAGGCCGGTGCCGCGGTACCGGGCGGCCGCATTCCGGTTGTGTCGAAAAAGGGCGAAACCACCTATCTGATGTCGGCGTTCAACGCGACATCGCAGAATTCGCTCAGCCTGTTCACCTCGAATGACGGCGCGACCTTCACGACGCTTGCCGTCGAAACCTACAAGCCGGCCAAGGGTTTGCTGCGCGATCCGTCGATCCTGCGCGCCGACGATGGCCAATACTATATAGTCTATACCACTGGCTGGGACGGCCAGACCTTCGGCATCGCGCGCAGCAAGGACCTGCGATCGTGGGAGCATCTGAAGGATGTCACGATTGAATTGCCGGGCCTGACAAACGTCTGGGCGCCGGAATGGTTCAAAGACACGGACGGCAAGGTCCATATCGTCGTCTCGCTGTCGAAGGGTGGCACCAAGGGTCCGTTCGCGCCACATGTGCTGACGGCGACCGATGCCAGCCTGACCAGCTTCACGGCCGCACAACCGATGCAGGGTCTCGAAAACAACCATATCGACACCTTCACGATCAAGGACGGCGACCGTTACGTCGCCATCACCAAGAACGAGACGGACAAGACGCTGGAGCTGGCGACCGCCACGTCGCTGACCGGTCCGTGGACGATCGAGAAGACCGGTAACTGGGCCGGCTGGGGCGACTGGATCGAAGGCCCGGCGCTTACGCCAATCAAGAAGGATGGCAAGGACGGCTGGCGCATCTATTTCGACGAATATCGCTCGAAGGACTACTGGTATTCCGACAGCTTCGATGGCCTGAAGACCTGGACGCCAAAACAGAAGCTGGGGGGCGTCTCGGGCGCCGTCCGCCACTTCACCGTCATCCCCGAACCGACCGCGCGCATCGACCAGATCGTCGCGCCCAAGCCCGGCAAGAAAATCACCTGGGACAAGTACTCGCTTAAAGTCGATGGTGAGCGCATCATCGTCTGGTCGGGCGAAATCCATCCCTTCCGCCTGCCTTCGCCGTCGCTGTGGCGCGACCTGCTGCAAAAGCTGAAGGCCACCGGCTATAACGGCGTCGGCCTCTATTTCGACTGGGGTTATCACACCGGCGAAAAGGGCTCCTACGACTTCACCGGCATCCGCGACATGGAACGCGTGATCCGGATGGCCGAGGAAGAAGGCCTCTACATCATCATCCGTTCCGGCCCTTACGTGAACGCCGAACTGACGCGCGGTGGCTTCCCGGGCTGGCTGAACCGTCAGCCGGAACTGGCGCGCACCGATCACCCCGACTATATCGCCGCCGTTGACGAATGGCAGACCCAGATCAACGCCATCGTCGCCCGCCACCAGCTGACCGAAGGCAATGGCAATGTCATCGCCTTCCAGCTTGAGAACGAGCTGGGCGACACGTCCGACGCCCGCAAGCGCTACATGCAATATCTGGCGGACAAGGCGCGCGCCGATGGGATTACGGTTCCGCTGTTCCACAACTCCGCCGGCCGCCTGCCCAACTGGACACCGCCGGAATCGACAGCGCCATGGGCCGTGCAGGGCCCGACCGACCTCTATGCGTTCGACGGCTACCCGGGCGGAAGCTGCACCGACAAGGGCGAGGTCGGCAAGCCGAACATCGTGCCCAACTGGGGCATCCACGGCGTCCCCAAGCCGGCCGCCGACGGCATCACCAAGGTCGGCGCCCTGTCGTCGCCCAAGACCCCCGGCTTTGCCGCCGAAATCGGCAGCGGCTGGTTCGACTACTGGGGCAGCGTCGGCACTTATGAGTGCACGGCCAAGCGCATCGGCTCGGAATATCAGCGCCTCTTCTATGGCTCCAGCCTGGTCAACGGTCTGACCATACATAATGTCTATATGGCGGCAGGCGGCACGTCGTGGGGCTGGCTGCCAGCCAGCGTCGTCTTTACCTCGTATGACTACGGTTCCGGCATCACCGAAGCGCGCGCCCTGCGCCCCAAGGCCTGGCAGCTCAAGCAGATGGGCCAGTTCGCCCAGGCTACAGCCCCCCTGATCACGCACCTCGACAAGGGCCCGGACATCGCTTCGACCAACCCGAATGTGCAGCTGGTCCACAGCGTCGGCGCCGGCGGCGAAGGCCATATGATCTTTGCCGTCCACAATCCGTCCAATGCCGTGACGACCGACGATTTCGGCTTCACCCTGACGACGAAGGACGGCACCTACAAGCTTCCGCAGGCCGGAAATCTGCGCCTGGTCGGCCAGGACGCGCGCATGATGCTCGCGGCCTATGCGCTGGAACGCCAGCACCTTGTCTATTCGACCTCGGACCTGCAAACCCACCTGCAACAGGGCAATCGCGACATCGCCATCTTTACCGGCCGGCCGGGCGAAGACGGCGAAACCGTGCTGCGCTATGCCAAGAAGCCCAAGGTCGAGATCCTGGCGGGTACCGCCACGACGGTCTATGACAAGAAGTCGGGCGATCTGCGCCTGAACTACAAGCAGGATGGTCTGATCCGCCTGCGCATTTCCGGCGGCGGCAAGCCCGAGCTTCTGCTCTTCCTCGGCGACGATGCCGCCGGCCAGCAGTTCTGGCAGCAGAAGACGCCGGAAGGCGCGGTCCTGCAAAAGACCGGCGCCCTGATCCGCGAAGCCAAGTTCAAGGGCGGGACGCTGGCCCTGACTGGCGACACCTCGGCGGATTCGCCAATCGAAATCTGGTCGCCGAAGGCCTTTACGGCTTTGACATTCAACGGCGTGCCCCTGACCTTCACCGCCAATCCGGACGGCAGCTTCACGTCTGCTGCGGTCCCCGGTCCCGAAGCGGTCAACCTTCCCGACCTGATGCAGGCGCAATGGCTACGTCGCGCGGATTCGCCCGAGGCCAAGCCCGACTTCGACGACAAGGACTGGCGCAAGGCCGACCTGACGACGACGACCGCCACCAAGAACACCGCGCCACCGGCCGGTGAGCCCGTGCTCGACATGAGCCAGTACGGCTTCCACCACGGCGATGTCTGGTATCGCGGCCGTTTCGAGGTCAAGGCCGGCAAGAAAAACGCCCACACCGTCCCGCAGACGCTTGATGTGCATTACGGCGGCGGCGGTTCGGGCATTCTGCAGGCCTGGCTCGACGGCCAGTTTATCGGCCAGTCGGAAGTGCCCTCCGGCAAGCCGCGCCCGGAAACGACCGCCAAGGCGCAGTTCACCCTGCCCGCCAATCTCAAGCCAGGCAACCATGTCCTGTCGGTCATGGTGCGCAACAATTCGCACAACTGGGACCTGGCGGCCGACGACGAGCACAAAGAAGCGCGCGGCCTGATCAGCGCGATTCTGTCCGGCTCACCCGCCGCCAACCCGGTCGCAAAAACGCCGATCACCTGGAAGATCCAGGGCAATAAGGGCGGTGAACGCATCGCCGACCTGGTGCGCGGTCCGATGAACAATGGCGGCCTGTACGGTGAACGCGTCGGCTGGCACCTGCCCTATACCGCAAAGCCCGACACCGCCGGCTGGACGGCGGCCAAACCGGGCGATGCCCCGCCGCAACCCGGCACCTATTGGCTGAAAACCGAACTGCCGCTCGACCTGCCCAAGGGCCACGACATCCAGCTGGGCCTGCAATTCGGTGACCCCAGCAAGCCGCAGTCGGCACCGCAGATGCGCGCCCTGATCTTCGTCAATGGCTGGAACATGGGCAACTTCATCTCGCATATCGGCCCGCAGCGCACCTTTGTCCTGCCGGCCGGCATCCTCAATCCCAACGGCAACAACACGATTGCCCTGGCCATCACTTCGGACGGCAAGCCCGAAAACGCGCTTGAGCCGATCAGGCTGGTGGTCATGAACGCCGTGCGCGGCGGCGTGCCGCTCGAGATCGTGCCGTCCCCCTCCAATTTACAACGCTAATCCTCCCCGAGTACCGTTATGAACGTCCCCTTCCCCAAGACGCAGATGAACAACCAGATCCTCACCCCGCCCCATCCGGACCGCATCCATCCTTTGCTGCGTCACCAGACCGCGACGCTGGGTGCCGACCGCAACGACATCCTCGACGCGTCGCACCGGCTGATCGACAACCTGGTCAACATCCGCGACGAAAGCGGCCAGTTCCTGCTGCGCCTCGAAGACGGCCGGGTGATCGACACCAAGAGCTGGCACGGTTTCGAATGGACCCACGGCGTCGGCCTCTACGGCATGTACAAGGTGTGGGAGATGACCGGCGACCAGGCGACCTGGGACATCATGGTCAACTGGTTCGAAGACCGCTTCAAGGAAGGCATGCCGTCGCGCAACATCAATACGGTCGCGCCCTTCCTGACGCTCGCCTATCTCTATGAGCGCACCGGCGACCGCCGATACCTGCCCTATCTCGACGTCTGGGCCGAATGGGTGATGAACGACCTGCCGCGTACCGAAGAAGGCGGCTTCCAGCACATCGTTTACAACAGCGTCAACAATCAGCAGCTCTGGGACGACACGCTGATGATGTCGGTCATGCCGCTGGCCAAGATCGGCCTGCTGCTCAACCGCCCGCATTATGTCGAAGAGGCCAAGCGCCAGTTCCTGATCCACATCAAGTACCTGACCTGCCGCAAGACCGGCCTGTGGTACCACGGCTGGACCTTCGACGGTCGCCACAACTTCGCCAATGCCCTGTGGGGCCGCGGCAATTCGTGGGTTACCATCGTCATTCCGGAATTTATCGAGCTGCTGGATCTGCCGAAGGACGACGCCGTGCGTCAGTTCCTGATCGACACGCTGGAAGCGCAGGTGTCTGCCCTGGCCAAGGTCCAGGCGCCGTCGGGCCTGTGGCGCACCATCCTCGACGACGAGACGTCCTACGAAGAAGCCGCCGCATCTGCCGGTTTCGCCTATGGCATCCTGAAGGCCGTGCGCAAGGGGTATATCTCGCGTGATTACGAAGAGATCGGCCTGAAGGGCGCCCGCGCCGTGCGTGCGCATATCTCGGACGCCGGTGAACTGACCCAGGTGTCGTTCGGCACGCCGGTCTTCAACTCGATCCAGGAATACAAGGACATTCCGCTGACCAGCATGCCGTTCGGCCAGGCCATGGCACTGCTGACTATGACGGAGTTCATGTACCGGTTTATTTAAGTCTCCCCTCTCCGTCGCTCACAGCGGAGAGGTTCATCGTTCTTCTCCTCCCCACAAGGTGGGGAGGGGGACCGCGAAGCGGTGGAGGGGTATTTCTGTCGGAGTCGCCCCCTCCGGCGCGACAAGCGCGCCACCTCCCCATGAAATGGGGAGGAGAAATCATACAGGGGAGTGACGCCAGTGGCGGAGCGTAAAATCAGTTGGGTCAATCACTGGGGCTGGGGCTCCGGCGATATGCTGGGCGCCGGCGCACAGGCCGTCATCACCGGCTGGCTGTTCTATTTCTTCACAACCTTCTGCGACCTGACGGCCGTCGAAGCCGGTTTGATCCTGGGCCTGCCGCGCCTGCTGGAAGCCATCACCTGCCCGCTGATCGGCTACATCTCGGACAATCTGCGCCACACCTGGATCGGTCGAAAGATCGGGCGGCGCAAGATCTTCCTGATGATCACCATCCCGCTTTTGCCTTCGTTTGCGCTGATCTTCGTGACGGGCCAGACCTTCTGGTACTACCTGCTGACCTTCATCTTCTTCGAGTTCGTCTACACCATGTTCCTCATCCCATGGGAAACCCTGGCTGCGGAAATGACGAAGGATTACAAGCAGAAGGCCAAGTTCGCCGGCGCGCGGATGATCATCGCGCAATCGTCCGCCATCCTGGCCTCCTACCTGCCCAAGCTGATCATCGACAATATGGGCGGCAAGAATTCACCCGACACCTTCCTGATCATGGCCGCCATCTTCGGCGTCCTGTTCTCACTGGTCGTTATTCTGGTGGTGATCTTCTCGTGGGAGCGCCCCTACAGCGAGGAAGAACTGGCCTATAAGGGCGAGCCCCTGTCGCTGAAGACCGCCCTGCTCATCCCGTTCAAGATGTTCGGCGATCTGTTCTCGACCCTGCGCCTGAAGGCCTTCCGCCAGCACCTGAGCATCTATCTCGGTGGCTATCTGTCGCAGGACATCTTCAACACGGCGCTTCCGATCTTCGTCGCCACCGTCCTGGCCGCGGGCGCTGCCATGACCAAGGACGACACCACGTCGATGATCGCCGGCATGATGACAACCATGTACATCGCCCAGCTGATCTCGGTCATGGTCGCCATCCAGGTCGTCATCCGCACCGGCCCGACCATGGCTTATCGCATCGCCATCGGCTTTGTGATCGCCTCGGTCCTGCTGTTTGCCGGCTTCTATCTGACTCAGCCCGCAGACTTTGCGCAAGGCCTGGCGCCGCTCAATGGCGACCTGTTTGTCGCCTTCAGCCAATCGAACTTAGGCGTCATGTTCTGGCTGTTCGTGCCGATCATCCTGGCCGGTCTTGGCCGTGGGACGCTCAACTTCGTGCCGTGGTCGGTCTATAACTACCTGCCCGACGTCGACGAAGCCGTTACCGCCCAGCGCCGCGAAGGCATCTTTGCCGGCGTCATGACCTTCACGCGCAAGGCGGCCCAGTCCCTGGCTCTGATCGCCACCGGTTGGGCCATCGATGCCGGCGGCTATGTCGCCACGCCCAAGGAAGCGACCGAGTTCGTCGTGCAGACGCCGCAGGCGGTCCAGACCATCGTTCTGGTCCTGGTCGGCGGTCCGATCCTGATGATGGTGCTGGGCGCCTGGGCATCGTGGAGCTTCAAGCTCAATGCCAAGACCCACGCCGTTCTGGTCCATGAGGTCGAACGCCTGCGCGCCGGGGAGACCGAGCCGGAGTCGGAAGAGTCCAAACGGATCGTCGAGGACCTGACTGGCTGGAAATGGGAGCATCTCTGGGGCCGCAAGCCCAAGAAGGCTTAAAACAAAAACGGCGGGGCATTTCGATGTCCCGCCATTTTTTTTAACCACGGGCAGGCACTGAAAGCCTCGCTTGAGCGAGGCGGCACGGAAAAGGCACGGAATTCTTGACCTGTCTGCTAAGGTTGCGTGCGTGGAACCTGCGTTAAGCGAATCCACAGATGCACACAGATGGATGCGCTGACGCGCATCAAACACAGATGATCCGAACAAATGGATATCACGAGCCTTAATTGTCGAAGCTCCCGACAGCGCAAGGCGCCGTCATTATTTCGAATAATTTTCGCGCTTCAGTTTCAAACTACGCGGATCATCTGTGCGCTGCGCAGCAGCGATCTGTGTGCATCTGTGGATTCCCTCCAAGATCGCCACCACGCGCTCTGGATTGGCCCGTTGAGCTTGAATTCCGTCTATCTTCCGTGCAGGCGCGTCAGCGCCTTTCCGTGGTTCCTAAAGCCGTTTCAGTCGGCAAAGATTGTGTTTTGATGCACCGCGACGGGGCGGGCGTCGGGCGACGTTGTTGTCATCTCGACATTGTGCAGCGAGAGGCCGCGTACGTGGCGCGTCCACAGGCCGAAGGCCGGGGTGCGGCCGAACATGCTGGGTTCGGGATAGGAATCGGCCAGGTCTGGAGGATTACGCGCGGCGTCCTCTGCAGTGCCGCCACCGGCATAACTCAGGCGGATATTCTCGAGCCGCACGTTCTCGATCTCGTGGCCGGGCAAGCCCATGATCAAGGCGCTGTAGTCGGGCAAGATGCCTTCGGCGGTCACGTCCCGGATGGTGACGTTGCGTATCGCGCCGGGCGTCGCGCCTTCTGGCGCGCGCAGGCGGGCGCCGACGCGCAAGAACAGAGGCGCCGTGGTGATCTCACTAAGGGTCAAACGCTCGGCCACAAGG
The DNA here is from genome assembly GCF_017875235.1 of Asticcacaulis solisilvae. Classification (GTDB taxonomy): domain Bacteria; phylum Pseudomonadota; class Alphaproteobacteria; order Caulobacterales; family Caulobacteraceae; genus Asticcacaulis; species Asticcacaulis solisilvae_A. Next base: position 41,470 of record NZ_JAGGMI010000011.1, read on the forward strand.
TCTTCGATCGTGCCGCCATCGACGGTTTCGATCGCCAGGCCGCGCGAGCGCTCAAACGTACAGTCGTGGATATGGATGCGGCGGAAGTCACCGGCCGATTCCGTACCCAGCTTGATACGCCCCGTGACGCGGTCCTGATCCGGCGCGTGTTCCTGAGTGCGGCCGCGCGTTCCGTCATAAAGCGTGCCCTCATCAAAGCCGCTGACGAAACAGTCCGCGATCAGCACGTCCTCGGTCGGATGCGGCACGCCCAGCGAATGGCCGGCCTTGAGGACAATGGCATCGTCATTGGGCGTGTTGACCCGGCAGCCGCGCACCGTCACGCGGCGGCAGCCGTCAATATCCAGCCCGTCGCGATTGGTGTCGATAAACAGGTTCTCGATCGTCAAGTCATCAACGCCAGTCGCCAGCACAGCAAAGTGCCCGCCGTTCAGAATGGTGAAGTCGCGAAGGGTCACATTGCGCGCTCGGCACAGGCCGATCGTCTTATTGCCCAGCCCGACCATGGCCGAAACTTGGGGCGACAGAATGGCCATCTCCTCGGCGGACAGGTTGCGCATACTTAGGGGAAACTCCCCCGCCTGCTTGCGCCAGCGCGAGCCCGGCCCTTCGCGCGTCAGGCCGCGCCCATCGATCAGCCCCGGACCGTCGATGCGGATATCCTCGACATCGACGGCCGAGATCAGGCTGTTCCGCCAATGACTATGACCAAAGTCCTGCCACAGGTCGTGCGGATTGGGCTCAGCAGGGTCGTAGCTGCCGCCGTGGATGGCCGGATCGGCGGCCTCCCATACGCAGCCTTCGGCCAGGTGGATATGCACGCCGCTGCGCAGGGGCACGGAAAAGCTCAGATAACGTCCGGCCGGGAAGATGACCTTGTCGGCGGCGGCAATGGCGGCGCGGATGGCAGCGGTATCGACCGTGCCATTCCCCGTGGCGCCGAAATCGCGGATATCAGCGAACGACATCGCGCAATCCGACAAGTGGCTTCCGGTTTTCGGATAAATTGCGCGATAAACTAAAAACCGCGATCATGTCGAGCCTACCGGGCCCCGGCATGATCGCCGGCCAAAATGGAAGAATCGACTTCGCGCAGGGACTTCGTGCCGGTCAGAACCATGGTCGTGCGCATGTCCTTTTCCAGCAGGGCCAGCAGGTTTTCGACGCCCTTCTGGCCGGCTGTCGCCAAAGCATAGACAAAGGCGCGGCCCAGCAGCACGCCGTCGGCGCCGAGCGCCAGCATGCGCATGACGTCGAGGCCCGTCCGCACACCGCCATCGGCGAAGATGGTCAGGTCGTCCTTGACCGCCTCAGCGATCGCCGGCAACGCCCGGGCCGACGACAGGGCGCCGTCGAGCTGCCGGCCGCCGTGGTTCGACACGACGATGCCGTTGGCGCCAAAGCTTTTGGCGTCACGCGCGTCTTCGACGTCCAGGATGCCTTTGATGAGCATCGGCCCTTGCCATTCGTCGCGGATCCATTGCAGGTCCTTCCACGAAATGCCAGGGTCGAAATTGTTGCCCAACCAGCCGATATAGTCGGCCAGGCCCGTCGCCTTACCCAAATAGGTCGAGATGTTGCCAAGGTCGTGCGGCGTGCCGTGCAGGCCGACATCCCACGCCCATTCCGGGTGCATGACCGCCTGAATCATGCGGCGAATTTCCGCATTGGGACCGCTCATGCCAGAATGCGGATCGCGGTAACGCGAGCCCGGCACCGGCATGTCGACGGTAAAGACCAGAGCCCCTGCCCCCAGGTCCTTTGCGCGTTGCAGGACGTCGCGCATGAAGCCGCGATCCTTCAGGACATAGAGCTGAAACCAGATCGGCTTGTCGCACTGGCTGGCGACTTCTTTCAACGAGCAGACCGACACCGTCGACTGGATGAAGGGGATGTGCTTGCCGGCGGCCGCCCTGGCCGCCTGGACCTCGCCACGACGGGCATACATGCCGGTGAGACCAACCGGCGCCAGGCAGATCGGCAGGTTGTACTTGAGCCCGAACCATTCCGCGCTGAGATCGAGCGTCTCGGAGCCCTTCAGCACGCGCTGGCGCAGCGCCACCTGGTTCAGGTCGGCGACATTAGCGCTCAGCGTCTGTTCCGCGCCTGAGCCACCGTCGAGGTAGTGGAACAGGAAGGGCGGCAGCTTACGGCGGGCGGCTTCGCGGTAATCGGTCGGGGAGGCAATGATCATTTCGGTCGAGCTAACTCATATTCACCCGGCCAAGGCCGGAGGGGTAATCGCGGACAGAGGAATCCCCCACCACCGCTGCGCTACGCTGGCGGTCCCCCTCCCCATCGCTGTGCGACAGGGAGGAGATAACGGATCAACCCGCCAGCATATTGCCATAGCCGATGATGACGGTGGACGCCACCAGGGCCAGGATACCTGTCCACACATAGGCCTTGGTCTTGACCGACGTGCCCTTCCATTCCTTGAGCGCAAAGCCCCAGAGTGTCGAGAACAGGATGATCGAGGCCATGTGCAGGGTCCAGGACGAGAAGCCATAGGCGCCCATCTGGCTTTCGCCCATGGTGTAGAAGAAGAACTGGAAGTACCACAGGGTGCCGCCGAGCGCCGCAAGGCCGTAGTTGAGCAGCAGCGGGATTTTGGTACCTGGCTCCTTGGCTCGGCCTACCCATTCACCGGCGCTCTTGTTCTTCAGGATCAGGTAGCCCGACCAGACGAGGTTGGTCAGGAAGCCACCGATCAGCACGACGCACAGCACCGGCAGGCCGGCCCACAGCGGCCCCGTGCCGGCGGCAAGACTCGCGTCCTTGATCGGCGTGCCGCGTTCCAGGCCAAAGGCGAAGAAGGACGACATGACACCGCAGAAAACGGCGACCATCAGGCCCTTGCTGAGGTGAAACTCGCTCAAGCCTTCCTTTTCGCCCGGCAGTTCGATCTCCTTGCGGTGACCGGCCATGGCGACAACGACTATGGCGACGAGCACGACAGCAATGCCGACAAAGGTATAGACGGCGCCGGGCTTGGTCGCGACCTCGCCGAGCGTACCATTGAACAGCGGCGGCCCAAGCGTACCAATGACGGTCGTCAGGCCCAGCGCGACAGCCATACCGAGGCTCAGGCCCAGGTAGCGCATGGTCAGGCCGAAGGTCAGGCCGCCCATGCCCCACAATGCGCCGCAGCCGATACATGCCCACAGCACGTCGGGCGAGGCCGAGCCGATAACGCCCAGCAGGTCCTTGGTCTGGATCGAGGCGAACAGCCATGGCGCGAACACCCACGAGAAGATGCCGCCGGTCAGCCAGAAGATTTCCCATGACCACAGGCGGATACGCTTATAGGGCACATAGAAGCTGGCCGAGGCCAGGCCGCCCAGCCAGTGAAAGAATACGCCGATCAACGGATTGGGTGTCATTCCGTCCTCCCCTCTTTGTCAGTTATCCGTAGCTAAACAGACTTATTGCAGATTCACAAACAGGCCGCCGTCGGTCAGCACCGAGGCGCCCGTGACGTAGCCCGACAGGTCCGAAGCCAGAAAGACGACGACCTTGGCGATATCGTCCGGACGGCCCAGGCGGCCCAGCGGAATGCGCTTTTCCATGTAGGCGCGCTTGGCCGGATCGGAGAGGTCTTCCTTGTTGATGTCGGTGGCGACCGTTCCGGGCATGACGGAGTTGCAGCGGATGCCGTGGCGGCCCAGGGCAATCGCGGTCGATTGCATCAGCGAGTGCACACCGGCCTTGGTCGGCGTGTAGTGGGTCTGAAGCTCGCCGCCGACCAGAGCCGAGATCGACGACACGGCGATGATCGAACCACCACGGCCCTGCGCATCCTTGCCTTGTTTGACCATTTGCTGGGCGGCGGCCTGGCACATGAAGTAGGCGCCGGTATAGTTGACGTTCAGCGTGCGCGAAAACACGTCCTGAGGCATGTCGAGGAAGCTGTGGAACGGGCAGATGCCGGCGTTCGACACCATGGCGTCGACGCGGCCGAGGCCCGCGACCGCGGCGGCGACAAAGGCCGGCGCCGAGGCCGGATCGGCGACATCGCCGTTGAAGACCACGGCCTTGCGGCCCAGCGCTTCGATCTCCTTGACCAGCGACTGCGCCATCTCATCGTCATTGAAGACGTTGAGCGCGACATCGGCGCCATGCTTTGCGCATTCGATCGCCGTCGCCCGGCCGATGCCGCGCGACGCCCCCGTGATCAATACCTTCTGTCCTTCGAGCAGCATGGGTTTCCGTCTTCCCTGTTAGTCTGTTGTCTTGGTCCAGCCGAATTCGGCGGAAATCGCGTGTGCGGTATCGAGTACCTGAGTGGCGAGCCCGTTCATGCGGGCGTCGTCCATATATTGTGCTGCGCTCGATACGCTGATCGAGCCGATGATGGCGCCGGCCGCGTCGCGGATAGGCGCCGCCACGCAGCGGATGCGGTCTTCGTTTTCTTCCAGGTCGAAGGCATAACCGGCCTGGCGGTAATGGCGCATACGCTCCATCCAGATGGCTTCGCTGACGCCGTAGTTCGGCCAGTCGGGCGCTTCACGGGCATAGATTTCGCGTAAACGCGCGTCTGTTTCATCGAGCAGCAGCGCCTTGCCGAGACCGGTCGAGCGCAGCGGCTGACGCTCACCGATATGCGAGCTGATTTCGATGCGACGGCGGCCCGTGACCTTATCCAGGTAGAGGGCGCGATCGCCGTCGAGGATGCCGAGGTGAACCGTATCGCCTGACTGCTGGGCCAGGTGAACCAAATGATCGTGCGCCAGGCGCGGCAGGCTGATCTGGCGCGCCGCCAGATGCCCCAGTTCCAGAAGCTTGGGGCCTAAACTATAGCCAACACGCGGCGTGAAGTTCAAAAAGCGCTGCTCGACAAGCGTCGCGGCCAGACGGTGCGTGGTCGAGCGCGTCAGGCCGACGGCTTCGGACAACTGCGGCAGGTTCATGCCGGTCTGCGAAACGGCCTTTATAATGTCGAGGCCGCGCAGCAGGGTCTGCGCCCCGGCAAGGGAACCTTCCCCGGCGGTGCGCCGCAGTGGATGCAGAGCCGATTGTCTAGTTGCCATTATTCGCGACGAAGGTCCGGAATTTGGGATTAATCTTTGCGCGAAATTGCATTTCGCATATCATGAGGCGATGGATTCGCCGTCCAAACAGGCTATATAATGAATTTAGATCATTGACAATCAAAATACCAATCACTATCGATCACCCGAAATCATAACGACCGTCAGGCCCGCCATGAAAAATCCCAAGATCAGAGAAGTCAGAGCATCTGTTATCAAAGGAGGCGAAGGCGGCGGTGGCGCCGATTATCACGACCAAGGCGAAGGCCACTGGATCGACAACCACATCGCCACGTCGATGGGCCGTTATCCCGAATACCGCCAGAGCCGCAAATCGTTCGGCATCAACGTTCTGGGCACACTGGTCGTCGAGATAGAATGCGAAGACGGCACGACCGGTTTCGCGGTGACGACCGGCGGCGAGCCGGCCGCCTATATGGTCGAAAAGCACTTCGCCCGCTTCCTGGAAGGCCGTTCGCCATTCGAGTACGAGAAGATCTGGGACCAGATGTACTTCGGCTCGCAATATTATGGCCGCAAGGGCCTGGTGGTGAACGCCATATCGGGAGTCGATCTCGCACTGTGGGACCTGATGGGCAAGCTGCGTCAGGAACCGGTGCACCAGCTGCTGGGCGGCGCCGTGCGCGACGAACTGCAATTCTACGCCACCGGCGCCCGCCCCGACCTGGCCAAGCAGATGGGCTTTATCGGCGGCAAGCTGCCGCTCTATCACGGTCCGATCGAAGGCGATGAAGGCCTGAAGAAGAATGTCGAGCTGATTGCCGACATGCGTTCCAAGTGCGGCGAAGACTTCTGGCTGATGTACGACTGCTGGATGGCGCTCGACGTCAACTACGCCACCAAGCTGGCGCATAAGTGTCATGAGTACGGCCTGAAATGGATAGAAGAGGCGATTTCGCCGGACGACTACTGGGGCTATCAGCAACTGAAGAAGAATGTCCCTCCCGGGATGCTGGTCACCACCGGCGAGCACGAAGCCACGCGCTGGGGCTTCCGCATGCTGATGGAGATGGACTGCTGCGACATTATTCAGCCCGATGTCGGCTGGTGCGGCGGCGTCACAGAACTGCTGAAGATCTCGGCCCTGGCGGACTCGCGCGGCGTCATGGTCGTGCCGCACGGCTCATCGGTCTATTCCTACCACTTCGTCATCACGCGTCACAATTCGCCGTTCGCCGAGTTCCTGATGATGGCGCCGAAGGCCGATCACGTCGCGCCGATGTTCCACCCGCAGCTGCTGGGGGAACCGGTGCCGGAAAATGGCCGCCTGAACGTTAACAAGCTGGACAAGCCGGGCTTCGGTGTGGAACTGAACCCCGACGTGAAGCTTCACCGCCCGTACACGCACTAAGGAATTTAAATCACGAACGCTTCGAACACTTAAGATCAGGGCAACACACTGCTCTTCTCCTCCCTACCGAAGGTGGGGAGGGGGACCGCACGAGACGGTGCTTGCACCGGTGAGATGCGGTGGTGGGGTCAATCTTCAGACTTCAACACGCTCAGCCGGTGCCAGACGACTCCCCCTCCCCACCACCGCTTCGCGGTCCCCCTCCCCATCCCAGGGACGGGGAGGGGAAGGGATCCCGAAGCTATCCCAATGATCGTGGCGTTCGCGGCGAACCAATCACCAAAGGACCTCCCCCATGAAATTCTGCCGTTTTGGCCCCAAGGGCCAGGAAAAGCCCGGTGTCGTCGATAGCGACGGCCGCATCCGTGACCTCTCGGGCGTTGTCTCCGACCTGACGCCGGACACGGTGCGTCTGTCTCAACTGGCCAAGCTGACCGCCACCGACATCAACGCCCTGCCGGTCGTTGAAGGCCAGCCGCGCTACGGCGTGCCGGTCAACAAGATCGGCAAGATCATCGCCGTCGGCCTGAACTATGCCGACCACGCCGCCGAATCGAACCTGCCAGTTCCGCCCGAGCCGATCTTCTTCACCAAGGCCGTCACCTCGCTGACCGGCCCGAACGACGAAGTCATGAAGCCGCGCGACGCGACCAAGATGGACTGGGAAGTCGAGCTGGGCCTGATCATCGGCAAGACCTGCCGTTACGTCGAAGAGTCCGAAGCGCTCAGCCACGTCGCCGGCTACGTCCTGGTCAACGACGTCTCGGAACGCGCCTTTCAAAAAGAACGCGGCACGCAGTGGGTCAAGGGCAAGGGCTGCGACACCTTCTGCCCCACCGGTCCGTGGCTGGTCACGCCGGACGAAGTCGGCGATGTCCATAACCTCGACATGTTCCTGGATGTCAACGGTCAGCGCATGCAGACCGGCAACACCAAAACGCTGATCTTCAACGTCGCCCACTGCATCAGCTACATTTCGCGTTTCATCACCCTGCAACCGGGCGACCTGGTCATCACCGGTACGCCTCCAGGCGTGGGCGAAGGCAAGAAGCCGAACCCGATCTATCTCAATGCCGGCGACACCATGCACCTCGGCATCGCCAAGTTGGGTGAACAGCGCCAGACTGTGGTGCCGTTCAGCCTCGAAGGCCAGGAGATTATCGGCTAATGACCTACGCAGGCCGTTTTGATAATCGCTGCGCCGTCATCACCGGCGGCGCAGGTGGACTGGGCAAGGCTGCGGCCGCGCGCATCATCGCCGAAGGTGGCAAGGTCGTCCTGTGGGACCTGAACCCCGAGGCGCTGGAAGCCGTCGCCAAGGAAGTTGGCGCTGCCGGCTTCGTGGCGCTGGATGTCTCCAAGCTTGAAGAGGTCTCCGCCGCCGCAAAAAAGTCGGCCGAGATCCTTGGCAAGATCGATATCCTGATCGCTTCGGCGGGCATCACCGGCGCTACCGTGCCAGCGTGGGAATTCCCGGTCGATTCGTGGCTGAAGGTCATGGATATCAATCTCAACGGCCTGTTCTACTGCAACCGTGAGATCATCCCCTTCATGCTGGAAAACGGCTACGGCCGGATCGTCAATGTCGCAAGCGTTGCCGGCAAGGAAGGCAATCCGAACGCCTCAGCCTATTCGGCATCAAAGGCGGGCGTGATCGGTTTCACCAAGAGCCTCGGCAAGGAACTGGCGACCAAGGGCGTGATCGTCAACGCCCTGACGCCAGCGACGTTCGAGAGCCCGATCCTGGCGCAGCTGCCGCAAAGCCAGGTCGACTATATGCGCTCCAAGATCCCCATGGGCCGCCTGGGTGTTGTCGATGAATCGGCGACCATGGTCTGCTTCATGGCGTCGGAAGAGTGCTCGTTCACCACGGCGTCGGTCTTCGACACGTCTGGAGGACGGACGACCTACTAGTAAACTCCCTCTCCCTGCTTTGGCTGCCGCCGAGGCCGGGGAGAGGGTGGCCCATCGGGCCGGGTGAGGGGCAAAAACACGTCACCCAAAACGCCGATCCCCTCTTCCGGCCTTCCACTTACAGGGAAGAAAAAGAGGACACCCCCATGGCTATCCAGCGCTTTGTCGATGCCCACATCCATCTGTGGCAACTGAACCGCCTGTCCTATGCCTGGCTGACCCCGCCCTTTTCCGATGATGGCCCGAACGGCAGCGTCGAGCCGATCGCGAAAGACTATGTCCTCTCTGACTACTTCGCCGACGCCGAAGGCTTCAAGGTGGATAAGGTCGTCCATATCGACGCCGGCGCCGCAGCCTCCGATGCGCTCAATGAAACCCGCTGGCTGCAATCGCTGGCCGATGAGACGGGCTTCCCCAACGCCATCGTCGCCTTTGCCGCGCTGAATGACGCCGACGTCGAGCCCTTGCTGGCCCAGCACGTCGAAAGCCGCAATGTCCGCGGCATCCGCCACATCATCAACTGGCACGAAAACCCCAAGCGCACCTATACGCCACGTAACCTGCTGGAAGATCCGGCGTTCGCGCGCGGCTACGGCCTGCTGTCGCGCTACAAGCTGTCCTTCGACCTGCAGATCTATCCCGGTCAGATGATCCAGGCCTATGAACTGGCCAAGCAACACCCGGACACGCCGGTCATCCTCAACCATATGGGCATGCCGGTCGACGCCGACCTGACGCAGTGGCGTGAGGGCATGACGAAGCTGGCCGAACTGCCACACGCCGCCGTCAAGATCTCGGGCCTCGGCTTTGTCGATCGCGGCTGGACGGCGCAATCGATGCGCGGCTTGGTGCTGGAAACCATCGACCGCTTCGGCCCGGAGCGCTGCGCCTTCGCCAGCGACTTCCCGACCGACACACTGTTCAACTCCTATTCCTACGGCCTGCGCGCCTACGACGACATCACATCTGGCTTCAGCGCCTCCGAGCGCGACGCCCTGTTCGCTACCACCGCCGAGCGCATCTACCGGATCTGAAAGGATTTTCCCCGAAACAGGTCGCGCCTCATCGCGCCCCAATCATATAATCATATAAAGATATCTTTATATCTTTATTGACTCTCGAAATCTTCGGCGTTAGCAATCGGCCATTCACGCCATTGCTTTAAGGAACCGCCGTGTCACACTCCGCCCCCGCCCTCCCCGTCGCTACCTTGGGCACGCCCCGTATCGGCCTGCGCCGCGAACTGAAAACCGCGCTCGAAAACTTCTGGGCCGGCAAGTCCGATGCAGCCGCCCTCCATCAGGCCGCGCGTGCATTGCGCGCCGTCAATTGGGGCCGTCAGGAGGCGCGCGGCGTTGCCATCCTCCCGTCCAACGACTTTTCGCTGTACGATCATGTGCTCGACACCTCGGTGATGGTCGGCGCCATCCCGGCGCGCTATGGCTGGCAAGGCGGAAATGTCGGGCTCGACACCTATTTCGCCATGGCGCGGGGTTCAAACGGCCATTTGGAAGGCTGCGGCGCCGGCTGTACGGTCCGTCATAGCGGCGGCATCCCGGCGCTGGAAATGACCAAGTGGTTCGACACCAACTACCACTACATGGTGCCGGAATTCACCGCTGACCAAAGGTTCGTCCTGACCTCGCAGAAGCCGGTCGATGAGTTCCTAGAAGCCAAGGCTTTCGGCTACCGCACCCGCCCCGTGCTGCTTGGGCCGGTTACTTATCTGCGCCTCGGCAAGAGCGAGGATGGCAACCCTATCGTCCTGATCGACCGGCTGATCCCGGTCTATGTCGAGTTGCTCAAGCGCCTGCGTGATGCCGGCGCCGAATGGGTCCAGATCGATGAGCCGGCCCTCGCGCTCGACAGCGATATCGCCACCTCCGCCGCCCTGCAGAAAGCCTATGCCACCTTTGCCCACGAAGTGCCGGGGCTGAAACTGCTGGTCGCCTCCTATTTCGGCGGGCTGGAGGACAATCTCGATATCGCAGTCGCCCTGCCGATCGCAGGCCTGCATATCGACCTGGTTCGCGCGTCGGACCAGTTTGAAACTGTCCTTGCTAAGGCGCCGAAGGACCTTGTCCTGTCGCTGGGGGTCATCGATGGCCGCAATATCTGGCGCGCCGATCTGGCGCGTAATCTCGACTGGCTCGAACCCGTCATCGCCACTCACGGCCGTGACCGCTTCCAGCTGGCGCCGTCCTGTTCGCTGCTGCATACGCCGATCGATCTCGACCAGGAAGAGGCGCTCGACGGCGATGTTCGCTCATGGCTGGCCTTCTCGGTGCAGAAGATGAGCGAACTCGACACCCTGTCGAAGGCGCTCACCAACGGCCGCGACAGCGTCCGCGATGCGCTGAACGCCGCGACCTCAGCGGCGGCGGCGCGGCGCAATTCGCGCAAAGTGCATGACCGCTCAGTCGCCAATCGCCTCAAGGCTGTCACGCCCGAACACAGCCAGCGCCACAGCCCGTTCGAAGCCCGAGCCGTCCTCCAGCGCCAGCGTTTCAACCTGCCGGCCTTTCCGACCACAACGATCGGCTCCTTCCCACAGACCGCCGAGATTCGCCAGGCGCGATCGGCCCACGCCAAGGGCCAGATCGACGACGCCGGCTATAACCAGTTTCTGAAAGAGGAGACCGAACGCGCCATCCGCTGGCAGGAGGAGATCGGTCTCGACGTCCTGGTCCACGGCGAATTCGAGCGCAACGACATGGTCCAGTATTTCGGCGAGCAGCTATCGGGCTTTGCTTTTACCAAACACGCATGGGTGCAGTCCTACGGTTCACGCTGCGTCCGTCCGCCCGTCCTCTATGGCGATGTGTCGCGACCGCGCGCCATGACCGTCGCGTGGTGGCAATACGCGCAGTCGCTTACGGATAAGCCGGTCAAGGGCATGCTGACCGGGCCGGTGACGATCCTCAACTGGTCGTTTGTGCGCGACGACCTGCCGCGCAGCGAAGTCTGCCGCCAGATCGCCCTGGCCATCCGCGACGAGGTCGAGGACCTGGAAGTCGCCGGCGCCGGCATGATCCAGATCGACGAAGCGGCCCTGCGAGAAGGCCTGCCGTTGCGCCGCCGCCACTGGCAGGCTTATCTCGACTGGGCGGTCGATGCCTTCCGCCTCAGCGCCTCGGGCGTCAGCGATCAAACCCAGATCCACACCCACATGTGCTATTCGGAGTTCAACGACATCCTTGACAGCGTGGCGGCCATGGACGCCGACGTCATCTCGATCGAGACGTCGCGATCGCGCATGGAGCTCCTCGATGCCTTCCGCACGCACAAATATCCGAACGATATCGGGCCGGGCGTCTATGACATCCATAGTCCGCGCGTGCCCGACACCGATGAAATGACGGAACTTTTGTCGCTGGCGCGCCAGCGCCTCAATGACCGCCAGTTGTGGGTCAATCCGGATTGCGGGCTGAAGACACGCGACTGGAACGAGACGAAAGCGGCACTCATCAACATGGTTGAAGCCGCCCGGAGCCTTCGCGAAACGGCGTGATTTGACTTTAGAGCGATCTAAGCTGAATACTTCTTCCAAATATAATTAATAAACCCGGGAAGAAACACATGGCTCAGGTCAACCTGAAGAGCGTAACCATTGCGTCGCTCGCCGGACTTTTGTTCGGCTTCGATACCGCCGTCATCTCCGGCGTCACCGATTCGCTCCGCACCGTCTTCGCGCTCGATGCGCAAGGATTAGGCTGGGCGGTCTCAGTAGCGCTGTGGGGGACCTTTGTCGGCGCGCTGTTCATGGGGCGGCTGGGTGACGCCATCGGTGGCCGCGATGCACTGCGCATCATCGGCCTGATGTATGTCGTCTCATCCTTGGGCTGCGCGCTGGCGCCCGACCTCAACACCTTTGTCATCTCGCGCTTCGTACTGGGCCTGGCGGTCGGCGGATCGTCCGTCCTGGCGCCCGTCTATATCGCCGAGATCGTGCCGGCGGACCGGCGCGGCGCATTGGTCGGCCTGTTCCAGTTCAATATCGTCTTCGGCATCCTGATGGCCTATGTCAGCAACTTCGCAGTGGGTTCGCTGATCACCGTTGACGATGTCTGGCGGTGGAAGCTGGGCGTCGCCGCGGCCCCTGCCGCCCTCTTCCTGGCCCTGCTCTTCGCCATCCCACAAAGCGCGCGCTGGCTGGCGGCCAAGAACCGCATCGAGGAGGCCGTGGCCAGCCTGACGCAACTGGGCGTCGCCAATGCCTCCGCGGCCGTCGCCGAATTCGCCGCGGCCGATGCCAAGACCTCGGCCCGCCTGTCGTGGACCCAGCACAGGAAGCCGATCATCTTCGCCATCCTGCTGGCCATGTTCAACCAGCTGACCGGCATCAACGCCATCCTCTACTATCTCAACGACATCTTCGCTGCGGCGGGCTTTGACCGCCTGTCCGCCGACTGGCAGTCGATCGCGGTCGGCGGCGCCAACCTGATCGCCACCGTCATCGGCATGAGCTTTATCGACAAGCTGGGCCGCAAGACCCTGCTGATCGCAGGCGCCGTTGGCGTAGCCATCGCCCTCGGCGGCGTAGCGGTCATCATGGCCACCGGTGAAGGCCGGTCACTGCTGTTAGGGATGCTGCTTCTGTTCATCGTGTCGTTCGCCTTCAGCCAGGGGGCGGTGATCTGGGTCTATTTGGCCGAAATCTTCCCGACGCCGGTGCGCGCCACCGGCCAGAGTCTCGGCAGCGCCATGCACTGGATCATGAACGCCCTGATCGCGGCGGCCTTCCCGGTCATCGCCGCCAAGACCCAGGCCCTGCCCTTTGTCTTCTTTGCGGTCTGCACGGTGATCCAGTTGGTCGTCGTGGCCAAATTTTTCCCCGAGACCAAGGGCGTCGAGCTGGAAGAGATGGAAAAGCGAATCTAGGATTGCAGACGCAGACACGTTTCCTATCTGTGGGCAGTGTCTCTCCTCTCCGAAATCACCGCCTGCCGGCTGTGCGAAGTCCATCTGCCGCTGGGGCCGCGTCCCGTGGTCAGGATCGATCCGCGTGCCCGTATCCTGATCGTTGGCCAGGCTCCCGGCACCAAGGTGCATGCCTCCGGCATTCCGTGGGACGATGCTTCCGGCAAACGCCTGCGCGACTGGCTGGGCGTGACGCCCGAGACTTTCTACGATCCGGCGCTGTTCGCCATCGTGCCCATGGGGTTCTGTTATCCGGGCCGAGGCTCGGGCGGCGACAATCCACCCCGGCCGGAATGCGCGCCGCTGTGGCATGATCGCGTTTTAAGCACCCTGCCCGATATCAAACTCACCCTGCTGATCGGCGCGCATGCGCAAGGACGCTATCTCGGTGAAAGGCGCAAGGCCACGCTTGGCGAAACCGTGCGGGCGTGGCAGGACTATGCCGAAGACGGCCTGCTGCCGCTCGTCCATCCCAGCCCGCGCAATGGCATCTGGCTGAGCCGCAATCCGTGGTTCGAGGCCGAGATCGTGCCGGCGATGCGCGAGCGCGTCCAAGTCCTTCTGGCGGAGTAAGACAATGTGCGGACAGTTCGAAGCCCTGATCTTCGCCAATAAGCTGATGGACGAGATGCGGCTGGAAGGTCCTGCCGAATCCCAGGTCGTCAAGCCGACGCTCGGGGCGTCGTGTCTCATCGCGAACCCGGATCATGGCGGCATCGAGATGGCGACGATGCGCTTCGGCCTGGTGCCTCTTTGGTATCGCAAATCGCTCCGCGACTGGACAGCAACGACTTTCAATGCACGTATCGAGGAGGTCGATACCAAGGCAACCTTCAAGGGCGCCTGGCGTTATCGCCGCTGCGTCGTGCCGGCCGAGGCCTTCTTCGAGTGGTCGGGTCCGAAGACCGACCGCACCAAGTGGCGGATCACCCGAGCCGACAACCAGCCGCTGGCCTTTGCCGGCATCTGGGATCAGGCCGATGTGCTGGAAGGTGAAGTGTTCAGCTTCAGCCTGCTGACACGGGCGGCTGGCGCTGACATGTCGGCCATCCATACGCGCGAACCCGTGGTGCTTGGGCCGGACCATTGGGAAGACTGGATGCGGATACGGCCGGTGGATCTCAGGACGTCAACGCCGCTGCGGCTGAGCCGCGTGGACGAAGCCAAAAGCGGCCAAACTCTGAGCTTGTTCTAACGATCGCAGGCCCCGCCCACCATTCGCTCCGCGAACGGTCCCCCCTCCCCATAAATGGAGTGGGCGGAATTGGATCACGTCGATCTTCGCCCTCCCCATTTATGGGGAGGGGGGACCGCCGAAGGCGGTGGGCGGGGCCTACTCCCCGAAGAACTCGCGCTGCGACTGTTCCAGTTCCTCGACATAGCGGCGGTTGACATACTTCTCGGATACAAAGCCGAGCAGCTTGTGATGGTCATCGACCACGGCCAGGTCATCGACGCTGAAATGCGAAAACACCCTGAGGATCGCCGAAATATCCATGTCCGGACGGACATAGACATCGGTCTGCTTGGCCAGCTGCGACAGGGGCACATCGGGCGCATATGTATCCGCATAAGCTTCGGCGGTCTGGACCATGCCGCGATAGTCACCCGCTCCATCAATCAGCAGCACACGACTGGTCGAGCCGAGGGGCACCTTTTGGCGCAGTTCCCCGACGGTCGCGGTAACCTTTAATGTCGTATGGTTCTTGCGCATGAGGGTCCGCGCGGTCATCGACCGCATCCAACCGATATCGCGGGCGGTCCGCACCGCTTCGCCACGCAGGTGCAGCCGCCAGGTCGAGAACGAATAGCCGAAACGCTCACGCACAATGGCGCTGGAACACAGACACGCCGTCACCACCGCGGCCGTAAGCGCAAAGTCATGCGTGACTTCCAGCACCATCAGCGACATGCACATTGGCCCGCCGACGATCGCCACGGCCAGCGCCGCCATGCCGACCAGTGCGGCATTGGTGGTGTCAAGCCCCGCCGCCGGATAGACGGCGTTGATCAGCTGCGCGAACGACGACCCAAGTAGCGATCCCAGGAACAGCGACGCGAAGAACAGACCGCCGCGAAAGCCAAACGCCAATGACAGGATCGATGCCAGGAGCTTGAGCGCAAATACCATCATCAGCGTCACGATCAGGGTCTGGTGGTCGAGATAGAGATGCATGGCGCCGTGGCCGGACGACAGGATCTGCGGCATCATCCATGCCAGGGGCATCAGGCAGATACCGCCGACGAACGGCCGCCAGATTTCGCCGATCGGCAGCTTGCGCACCAGGGTCTCGGCGCTGGCGACCGCGCGGACGATAACGATGCCGACGCCGGCGCACAGCACCCCTAAGAAAGCATAGAGCAGGTAGCTGCTGAGTGGGATATCGCGGCCGATGGTCGAGGCGATGACGAACGGCTCGATATCGAGCAGGGTCGCCGCGACCACGGCCGTCAGCGAGGCGGCCGCCACCGGCGCCAGGGCCGAAGCCGTATAGCCGCCGAGCACGATCTCGAATGCGTAAAAACTGCCGGCTAGGGGGGCTCCAAAGGCCGCGCCGATGGCGGAACCGGCGCCAGCGCCAACCAGGGTCCGCAGATTGGCGCGCTTCAGGTCCAGCCACTGGCCGATTTTGGACGCGATGCCGCCCCCCATCTGGGCATAGGCGGCCTCAAGTCCGACCGAGGCGCCGAAGCCGTTGGAAATCAGGGTTTGCAGCGACACCACGCCCGTGTCGCGCGCCGGGATGCGCCCGCCGTGCAGGGCATTGGCTTCGACGGCGTCGATGGGGGCGCGGCGCTTGGCGAAGATGACGCGCGTCAGACCCAGCACCGCGCCGCCCAACGGCAGGGCCAAAAGCCGCCAGGGCTCCAAAGCCGGCAGTTCGCTGAGGCGCAGGTCGGGCGAAAAGCCGTAGAGCAGGACTTGCATACCGTGCGAGATATGGCCCATCAGCGCCGCTGAGGCGCCGGCGAACAGGCCGACTATGGCCGCCAGCACGATGAACCACATGGGGCTGGTCTGGATTTCGCGGCGGAGCCAGGCAATACCGCGCAGGACCGGCCGGCCGACGGCTTTCCCTATGATGGCATCGTTTTGGAACGGCATGACAGGCGGACTCTGCGAAGGGGACTCGCGGGCCTTAAGGTAAGCCCGTACGAAGCCATTGGAAAGCCTTATCGCCAATTGTCATGTATCAATGTTCCGACAGCACGGATGCCAGTTGCTTGCGCCACGACAGGCAGAGCACAAAGGCAATGCTGAGCGTGATCATGGGCAGCCAGACAGCCTGGTTACCCCAGATTGTCGTGGCAAAGGCGCTCATCAGCGCGCCCACGATGAAGCAGAGGACGATGGTGAGAAAGAAGCGCCATTGCCGGCGGGACTTGCCTTCCTCATCAAAGACGACCGACGCCATGAAGCCTTCGGCGAAACGGCGCAGATTGGCGCTGATCGTCACCGAGGTGAAGTCGAAGGATTCGATCCGGGTAAAGGCCGTCGCCTGCAGTGCCGCGACAAAGGCGATCCCCGACACGATCAGCATGTCCGGCACGCCGTCGGGGAGGAAGGCAACGAGGATTAGGAAGGCAATCTCGAGCGCCAGTGCAGACTCCGCCGGATGCGGCAGTATTCGGCGCATCGGCGGGCGCTTCAGGCATGCGGCCATCATCACCCCAAGCACATAGGCGACGAGCGGTCCGATAAAGGGGATGGCCCTGTGCCAGTCGCCATCGGTAAACCGCACGGTCATGATGACGATATTGCCGGTCATGGCATTGGCGAACACCCCGCCATGCGCGACATAGGTATAGGCGTCGAGCTGTCCCGCGGCCAGGATCAGTAGCGCCGCCACGGGCAGGGTTTCGTGAGGCTTTTCATCCGTCATCGGACGATTTTAGCCACGCGCTTGAAATCGGCAAGGCATGGGAAATTTATGGTTAGGAAGGGTTTAGCCAAAGCGCAGTCTGCTTCTCCTACACCTCTCCCTGCTTGCGGGGAGAGGTGTAGGAGGGAAATACTGCATCTCGTGGCTAAACCTTACAACCCAACCAGCCGCCGCACTGTCGCCTTGGCCGCGTCGAACACATCCGTCGAACGGCGCATCTGGGCCGTCATGACGGCCCCCTGGAATACCAGGTTGACCTGCCGCCCCACCTCTTCGGCGTCGGCCACGCCCGCCGCACGGCAAAGCTCCACGAAACGGCCTTCGATATAGAGTGACGAGTCGCGGCTGCGCGCCTCGATGCCGGCGTGCTTGCCGACATATTCCTGACCGGCCTTGATGGCCAGGCAGCCCTGGAAGCTGCTGCACTCCATCATCTCGCGGCGGACGTCGAACAAGGCCAGTATCCGCCCGCGCGGATCACTCGACCGCGCAAAGGCCGGCGCGAACAAGGCGCCGTCAACCGCGCTGGCATACTGATCCAGCACGGCCTCGATAAGATGCTCCTTCGAGGGAAAATATTTGTATAGGGTGCGCTTGGAAATACCGGTGTCGGCCAGAACGGTATCAACGCCCGTGGCGTGAAAGCCTGAGCACCAGAACAGGCGCTGGGCCTGATCGAGAATTTCCTGACGCTTGATATCCTGACGGGACAAAGGCTTGTCCATGACGATACTCCAAACAATTCCGAACCTTCTCGAGGCGGGGCAACGACAAGAAATCTTGCGCTTGAATTTTATATAGGCGCTGCCCTTGACGAAGTAAACCGATCTGTCTACATGAGCCATTGTAAACAGATCAGTTTACTTATGCGCCGCCTCGCAACGATCCGGCCGAACTTCGGAGCTTTAAAGCCATGTCCCTCCTCACAGGCAAAACCGTCCTCGTCACCGGCGCGAATCGCGGCATCGGCGCCGCCACCGTCCGCGAACTGCTGAAAACCGGCGTGAAGAAAATCTATGCCGCCGCGCGCCAACCATCGTCCCTGCCCGACTTCAATGACGACCGCATCGTTCCCGTGGCCCTCGACATCACCGACGACGCCTCGGTGGCCGCCGCCGCCAAGGCCGCGCCCGACGTCGATATCCTGCTCAACAATGCCGGCACCGCCGTCTTCAACAACTTCGTCGACAGCCCGATCGAGCTGATCAGCGGCGACATGAACACCAACTACTACGGCACGCTGCGCGTCATCCGCGCCTTCACGCCGCAACTGGAAGCCCGCGGCCAGGCAACGATCGCCAATGTGGTCAGCGTCGTCGGCCTGACCTCGGCGCCCGGCCTTGCCGGCTATTCGGCCTCGAAGGCCGCCCTGCAATCCGCGACCCAGACCCTGCGTGTCACCTTGAAGGACAAGGGCATTCGCGTTCTCGGCATCTATCCCGGCCCGATCGACACCGACATGGCGCGCGACATTCCGCTGGAAAAAGCCACGCCCGAGCACGCTGCTTCGGAGATTGTGAAGGGGCTAGAGGCCGACCAGGACTACATCTTCCCCGATCCCGTCGCCAAGCATATCGGCGCTCTGTGGGCCAGCGATGGCCATGCGCTCGATACGGCGCTCGTCGGCGAGGCGTAAAATGTAGAAGGCGGGGTAACTCCCGCCTTTTTCATTTCAATGGCCGCAATTGCATAGTCGGCGAAGCATAACTCCCGACGCGGAAGTGCTGTTGAAAACCTAGTCGATCCGGCGCTTGCCCACTACGAACAGGGCGTAGGTCTTCACGAAGTCCCAGTAGTCGCGGAACAGGTCGATGAAGAAGAACCAGCCCTGGCGGTACAGCGGCTTGTCGACGCCGATGGCGAGTTCAGGCCCCGCCTCGCCCTTATAGGTGCCGAACAGGTGGTCCCAGATGGGCGCGATGGCGAAGTTGCCGACGCCGTGCGTCTTGTAGTCCAGGATGTGGTGCAGACGGTGATGATTGGGCGACTGGATCACCCACTTGCCGAACCAGCCCCAGTCGGAATCGATGCCCGAATGGATCAGCAGGCCGATGGTGGTGACGATCAGGTTGACCGAGATCATGACCGATACCGGCGCGCCCAGTATGGCCATCGGCGCGTTGATGATGAAGACGCCCAGAAAGGCCGCTGGGTGCGACCGCAGCGAGGTGATGACGCAGAAGTCTTCGGTCGAATGGTGATAGCGGTGCAGCGGCCAGAAGAAATAGGTATGGTCGATGCGATGGGTCCAGTAGTCGAAGAAGGTGTAGAGCCAGAAGTAAAAGAAGACTTGGGCGATGTCCGGCATGAAGCCGAGACCGATATTGAACCCCACCGCTTTCGACAGTTCATCGTGGATCCAGACGCCGAAACCGGCCGACAGACCGAAGGTCAGGACCTTGCCGATGACGCGCATGACCGGGGTCTGGCCGGCGGCGAGGCAGGCCAAGTCCATCTTGATGCTTTCGGTGCGGGCGAAGAGAATACGGCGAACCGAGCTCTTTTCCCAGCCGACCAGGATGGCTTCGACATAGAGCACGAACGGGATCATGGCGACCAGCAGCGAGGCCGCATCCAGCACCTTATGGCGGATTTCCTCAACCGTGATCGTGCGCACCACCAGATCGACGGTGATCGTGTCCGGTATCATGGGCTCGATGAGCTTCCACACCGCCCACCACGCCCAGAGATAGAGGCCAAAGCCGAGAAGCGCCAAACCGCGCCAGCCCCAGGCGGCCAGCCTTCCGGCGGACAAACTCAAAGACGGCGTTGCAATCTGGGGCGATCCGGCGCCGGGCGTCTCGGGTGTCATCGCGTTAGTGTCCCCTAATCGGTCAGGCGAACCGCGTCCGCCCGTTTTCGCCTGTCAGGATGCAAAAGTCAGGCCAGACCAGCTTTGCAAAACAGTCGGATTGTGCTTGTGATAATCCATCTCGTCAAAGGTTTGATTAATGCCCGATACGCACAGCGCCTCTGCCCTCGACGCCTTCGTTTCCGCCCTGCCCAAGGCGGAACTGCACCTGCATATCGAAGGTTCGCTGGAGCCGGAGCTGATGTTCGCGCTCGGCAAGCGCAACCGCATCGACCTGCCGTTCGACAGCGTCGAGGCGGTGCGGGCGGCTTACGACTTCTCGAACCTGCAGGATTTCCTCGACATCTACTATCAGGGCGCCAATGTGCTGCGCGAGGAGGAGGATTTCTACGATTTGGCGATGGCCTATTTCCAAAGGGCAGCCGCCGATCACGTCCGCCATGCCGAGATCTTCTTCGATCCGCAAACCCACACCGATCGCGGCATCCCCTATTCCGTCGTCATCGAAGGCCTGCTGCGCGCCGCGAAAGACGCCGAAGCCTTGGGCCTGTCGGTGTCGATCATCCACAGCTTCCTCAGGCACTTGAGCGAAGAGGCAGCGTTCGAGAGTCTTAAGATGGCCGGGCCCTATCTCGATCAGATTCTGGGCATCGGGCTCGATTCGTCCGAGGTCGGCCATCCGCCGGCGAAGTTCGCCCGCGTCTTTGCCCGCGCCCGCGATATGGGGCTGAAGCTCACCTGCCACGCCGGCGAGGAAGGCCCGCCGGAATACGTCTATGAGGCGCTGGACCTGCTGAAGATCGACCGCATCGATCACGGCAACCGGTCGCTGGAAGACCCGGATCTGGTCGCGCGCATCGTCCGTGACGGGCTGACGCTGACGGTCTGTCCGCTGTCGAATCACAAGCTGTGCGTGGTCGAAAGCTTACGCGACCACCCCATTCCGCTGATGCTGAAATACGGCCTGAAGGCGACGATCAATTCCGACGATCCGGCCTATTTCGGCGGCTATGTGAACGACAACTTCAAAGCCCTGACACGGCTGGGCCTGATCGGCCGCGACGACTGCCTGACCCTGGCCCGCAACAGCATCGCAGGCTCCTTCGCCGTCCCTGAGCGCAAGGCGCAGTTAATGGCTGAAATCGAGGCGTACGCGGCCACGCGCTGACTGGGGCCTCCCCGGACGCGCGGTCTTTTGCCCGGCCATGCGGGCATCGAGAAAATTACCGAAGGCCGTCGAGATCAGGACGACGAGCAGTCCCCCCGTCAGCAGGGCGCCGCCTAAATAAAGGGCCTGGATGTCGAACACCGCCCTTTGCCGCCACGCCAGTATGCCGGCGCTGATCAGGAAGGCGACCACGGCGCGCGGCGTATAGCCTTTTGGGCCGCGTAGCCCTGCGAAGATCGAGGTGAAGAGGTAGAAGCTCCAGAAATAAAGGTGGATGCCGACCAGCCAGCCGGCCGCCACCCAGGCCTTCCAGACATAGGAAGCGTAGGAGCCGCCCATGAAGGCATTGGTGATGAAGGCCGCCTCATCGAGCGAGGCGTACCATTGCGATTCCGCGCCCGCGACAAAGGTGTCGAAAGTCTGGTAGCTGGCAAGGTCGGTCGGCAGCAGGAACTTCACGCCCAGCAAAAGCAGGACGAACAGCTGCCACTCCAGCAGCTTCTCGGCGATCCAGGCGATGAAGCGCCGGAAGGTCATGCTCGCCCTTTCTTGCTACACGGCATAGCGATAATGCCCCGTCATCGGATAGCTGAGCAGGTCGTCATTGAGCTGGGTGCCCAGGCCGATATTCTGGACGACCATTAGCCGCTTGGTCAAGGTCGAGCGCACCTCGCTGACAATGGCGATATGAGGCCGACCACCCGGAAGGTTGGTGATCAGGTCACCCGGCGTGTAGTCCTCTGGGTTCTGGCTGACCGGCAGACTGCGGCCGAAGCGCGTCAGGAAGACCTGGAGATTAGGCACGCGGCGATGATCGATATTGCTGTCGGGCCGCTTCAGCCCCCAGGCCTTGGGATAAAGACGGAAGTTCGCCGCCATATCCTCGTGGACGCGCTGCTGCAGGTCGATGCCGATCGTGCGATAGGCGCGGATGACGACATCCGTGCACACGCCCTTTTCCAGCGGCACGTCGCCATTAGGATAAGGAATTCGCGTATAGGCGGGATCGTAGGCCAGGGTCTTCGAAATTTGGCTGTGGGCGCCTTTCAGTAGCAGCGCCGCCTTGCCCTCGACGGCAACAGAGGCGCGCGCGCAGCCGGCTAAACCCAAGGCCGGCAAAGCGGCCAGAAATGCCCTTCGATCCATTGGCCTCCCCGTGCTGAGACAATCGTGATTAACACGATTTCGCGCATCCGTCGCCGGGCTTTAAGCCACACGCGGACGTCCATAGTCATGAGAAGGGTTCGTGTTCTAAAAAAGGCGCAGGCCAATATGAAAAAGGCCACCTTTTTTCAGGTGGCCATAATCCGTAACGGATTACTTCGTCGCATTCTCCATCGCGTTGCCGACGGAGGTGATGTCCTTGCCGACGCCCTTGATGGTGTTGCACGCCGAAATCAAAGGCAGAAGGGCGATCAGGGAAAAAACCACGATGCGTTTCATAGAATCTATCTCCTCTCACTGAGATATGCGTCCATAACACGCTTTTTCGGGTTTGCCGAGATCACCCTTCTGAGCCGTTTACTGGGTTACTTCGCGGCGTCTTCCATGGCTTCGCCGACCGAAGTGACGTCCTTGCCGGCGCCTTGTACCGTATGGCAGGCAGTGGTGACGAGCGGGGCAAGACAAAGCAGGGACACGATAACAAGGCGTTTCATAGCTTAAGTTCCTTCTGTGCCAAATTACACACAGGAAGTATCCCCACGGCGCGGTCAGTTTGCGATGAGGTTCGCTGGCAAAAACGTAAAAAGCGCGAAATGGGCCGTTGGCGCACGCGGCGTGCAGGGCTAAGACGGGCGGATGTCGTTATCACCTGCCCTTTCCGTTGCCATTGTCGGCGCAGGCCCCGCCGGCTTAATGGCTGCCGAAGTCCTGGCCGAAGCCGGCGCGCGCGTCGCCGTTTACGACCGCATGCCTTCGGTGGCGCGTAAATTTCTGATGGCGGGACGCGGCGGTCTGAACCTCACCCATTCCGAGCCGATGGACCGCTTTGCCGGCCGCTACGGCAAACGCTCTGCTGTACTCAAACCGGCCCTGGACGCGTTTACGCCCAGGGACCTGCGCGCCTGGGCCGACAGCCTGGGCGCCGAAACCTTTGTCGGCACGTCGGGCCGGGTGTTCCCGAAGGCGATGAAAGCCTCGCCTTTATTGCGCGCATGGCTGAACCGGCTGGAAGGATTGGGCGTTGTCATTCATCTCCGCCACGACTGGCGCGGCTGGGACGACGAAGCATTGCTGTTCGATACCCACGATGGCCCGTTACGCGTTGCCGCCGACCGGACGATCCTGGCGCTCGGCGGCGCCAGCTGGCCACGCCTCGGCAGCGACGGCGGCTGGATGCCATTGCTGGAGAGCAAGGGCGTAGAAATCGCACCGTTCAGGCCGGCCAACGCTGGTTTCACCACGCAATGGACACAGCATTTCGCCGAAAAATTCGCGGGTGAGCCGCTCAAGAACATTGCGCTCAGCTTCGGCGGCAAGACCGTGCGCGGCGAAGCCATGCTGACGCGCGCCGGGCTGGAAGGCGGGGCCGTCTATGCCTTGTCGGGACCTTTACGCGACGCGATCGCCAGCTATGGCCACGCCGACCTGATGATCGATCTCCGGCCCGACATGAATGCCGGCCAGGTTGCGTCAAAGCTCGGCCGCGCCTCAGCCAAGGACAGCCTCAGCAACCGGCTGCGCAAGGCGCTTAACCTGTCGCCCGCCGCCATCGGCCTGGTCCACGAAACCAAGGCCAGCGACATCAAGGCCGTGCCCTTGCGTTTGAGCGCCATGCAGGGGCTGGACCGCGCCATCTCCTCGGCCGGCGGCATACGCTTCGAGGCCGTCACGCCGGGCTTTGAACTCAAGGCCCTCCCCGGCGTCCATGCCATCGGCGAAATGCTCGACTGGGAAGCGCCCACGGGCGGCTATCTGCTCCAGGCCTCCTTCGCCACGGCGGTCACGGCGGCGCGGGATGTCCTCGCCGACACGTAAGTGTCACGCGCCTATCGCGCGTATGGGTTAGAGACTCTGATGAAAGCGCCGATGATTTCTGATATGACGTTGCCCGCCCGGTGGGCTATAGGCGATACTCTACCGGGGAAGTTTTCTTTCACCCGCACGATTGTTTTCGTTGATTCAGGTCACGCATGACGTCATCCGCAACGCCCGCGCGCGCGCCTGTGCCCGAAGGCTTCAAGCCCCCCAAGGCCAGCCTGCACACCCGCGTCCTGCCGGGTTTCAAGTGGTCGCTGGGCGTTACCCTGACCTATCTGTCGCTGATCGTCCTGATCCCGCTGGCGGCGCTGGCGGCGCGGCCATGGGAACACGGGCTGCAAGGGTTCCTGTTCAACCTGACCGATGGCCGCGTCTTGTCAGCCCTGCGCCTGAGCTTCAGCGTCGCGGCGGCGGCTGCCTTTCTCAACCTGTTCATCGGCCTGGCAATCGCCTGGGTGCTGACGCGCTATGAGTTCCCCGGCAAGCGCCTGATGGACGCGCTGGTCGACCTGCCCTTCGCCCTGCCGACCGCGGTTGCCGGCATCGCGCTGACCGCGCTTTATGCACCGAACGGCTGGATCGGCTCGCTTCTGACGCCGCTCGGCATCAAGGTCGCCTATACGCCGCTCGGCATTTTTATCGCCCTGGTCTTTGTCGGCCTGCCCTTCATTGTCCGCAGCGTTCAGCCCGTCCTCGCCGAATTCGACGCCGAAGTCGAGGAGGCCGCCCGAACGCTGGGCGCCACGCCGATCCAGACCGCCATCCGCGTCATCCTGCCTGGCCTGACGCCCGCCCTGATTTCCGGCTTTTCGCTGTCTCTGGCACGCGCCGTCGGTGAATACGGCTCGGTCATCTTCATCGCCGGCAACAAGCAGAACGTCACCGAAATCGCTCCGTTGCTGATCATCATCAAGCTACAGGAATTCGACTATGCCGGCGCCGCCAGCGTGGCGCTGATCATGCTGATGATGTCATTCGGTGTTCTGATCGTGCTCAACATGATCCAGCTGTGGATTTCCAGCCGTGGCCAGGGAGCCGCGAAATGAGCGCCCGCGCCCCCACCCTGCCCAAGACCGCCGGCGCCATCGGCCTGACCGCCACGGCCATCCTGTGGCTGGGCCTGATCATCGTCCTGCCGTTGGTCGTCGTTATCTTCGAAGCCGTCAAGGAAGGGCCATCGCCTTATCTGGCGGCCCTCGCCCAGCCCGACACCATCTCGGCGATCCAACTGACGCTTCTGGTCGCCGCCATCGCCGTACCGCTCAATGCTATCTTTGGACTTGCGGCCGCATGGTGCATCACGCGTTTCGAGTTCAAGGGCAAGGGCATCCTGCTCACCATCCTGGATCTGCCCTTCACCATTTCGCCGGTCATTTCGGGCCTGGTGTGGATCCTGCTGTTCGGCGCCAATGGCTGGTTCGGCGGCTGGTTGCGCGAGAACGACATCAAGATCGTCTTCGCCCTGCCCGGCCTGGTGCTGGCGACCGTGCTGGTCACCCTGCCCTTCGTGGCGCGCGAGCTGATCCCGCTGATGATCGACCAGGGCACCGATGAGGAGGTCGCCGCCGTGACGCTGGGCGCGCGCGGCTGGGACGTCTTCTTCCGCATTACGCTGCCGAACATCAAGTGGGCCCTGCTGTATGGCGTGCTGCTCTGTACCGCCCGCGCCATGGGCGAATTCGGCGCGGTCAGTGTCGTGTCGGGCCACATCCGCGGCCTGACCAATACCCTGCCCTTGCAGATCGAAATCCTGCACTATCAATATGAATCGGTCGCGGCCTTTGCCTGCGCCTCCATCCTGACGGGCCTGGCCCTGATCACCCTGGTTCTTAAGACCCTGCTTGAGTGGCGTTTTGCCGGCGAACTGGCCGCCCACCGGAGACACTGAAGTTTATGTCTTTGATTGTTCAAAACGTTTCCAAGAGCTTCACCAACTTCGCTGCCCTGCACGAAGTGTCGTTCGAGGCACGCCCGCGTGAATTCCTGGCGCTCCTGGGCCCATCGGGCTCGGGGAAGACGACGCTGCTGCGCCTGCTGGCCGGCCTCGACCAGCCGAACTCGGGATCGATCACTTTCGAGGGCGAGGACTTCCTGCAACTGAACGCGCGTGAACGCCGCGTCGGCATGGTTTTCCAGTCCTACGCCCTGTTCCGCCACATGACGGTCGCCCAGAACATCGCCTTCGGCCTTGACGTCCGTCCGGGCAAGGAGCGTCCGTCCAAGGCCGACATCAAGGCCAAGGTCGAAAGCCTGCTCAGCCTGATCCAGATGGAAGACTTCGGCAAACGCTTCCCGACCCAGTTGTCGGGCGGCCAGCGTCAGCGCGTGGCTTTGGCCCGCGCCCTGGCAATCTCCCCACGCCTGCTGCTGCTCGATGAGCCGTTCGGTGCGCTTGACGCCCTGGTGCGCAAGGACCTGCGCCGCTGGCTGCGCAAGATCCACGACGAGACCGGCGTCACCACCGTCTTCGTCACCCACGACCAGGAAGAGGCGCTGGACCTCGCCGACCGCGTCGTCGTGCTGAAAGACGGCGAGATCGAACAGATCGGCGAGCCACTGGAGCTGTACCGCCAGCCCAGGACCGCCTTCGTCTTCGACTTCCTGGGCCATGCCAATATCGCGCAAGGCGCCCTGTCCGGCGGTAAGGTGGCCTTCGACGGCTTCTCGGTGCCGGCCGCTTCCTCGGCCGCCGACGGCCAGGTCACGGTGCGCTTCCGCCCGTTCGACAGCGAAGTCTCGCGCACCGGTCCTGGCTTTGCCGGCAAGGTCCTCTCGGTTCTGCCTGCCGGCGCCAACCTGCGCCTGGAAGTGCGCCTCTCCGATGGCACGGTCTATGAGACCCAGCACGCCCACAGCTCGGATGCCTCGACCCTGCATGCCGGCGACGACGTCTTTGTCCGCCCGACCAAGGTCTACGCCTTCGCATGATAGCATTGCAGTCCTGTTTAAAACGGCCGCGAACCTGTTCGCGGCCGTTCAGGCTGCTGACAAAGTCTGTGGACAATTTTCATGCGGTATATTGCCACCTGATTCACGGAACGTCTCGGAATCAAGCGGTGAACATATCGGAATCAAATTGTGGCAATTGGCCCTTCTCAAAAAAGATAGGGGGTTTGTCAGTAGCCTGAACGGCCGCGAACCTGTTCGCGGCCGTTTTGTATTGGCGCTCGGACAGTCTAACGACGCTGGCAGATTAGCCAAACTGCACCGGCTTCGATTAGCCAATCTAAACTCGGGCCTTAATATAAACCAATCTAGTAGAGATTAAACTTCATTGACACAGTTTGGACTAAATCATATTAAATCAGTGTAGATTGAATACGGCAGCAGGAGAGGCAACACATGCTATCCATGAAAGCCAAATACGCGTTGAAGGCGCTTATTTACATGGCTCAGAGTGATGCTCCCCAGCTGCCCAGCAAGCAGATCGCGGAAGCGGAGAACATACCCCAGAAGTTCCTGGACAATATCCTCCAGGAACTGCGCCAGAACGGCATCGTCGATTCCAAGCGTGGAATCTTCGGCGGCTACTTCCTGGCCAAGTCCCCAAAGGACATTTTCCTGGGGGATATTATCCGCATTATCGATGGCCCGCTGGCCCCCATTCGTTGTGCGTCTCTAACCGCCTACCAGAAGTGCGAAGACTGCCGGGATGAAGCGGCATGCCGCCTGCGCCACGTCATGCTGGATGTGCGCAACGCCATGTCAAACATTCTCGACGGTCGATGTTTGGCCGATCTCATCGGCGTCAAGGCCGCCTAACACCGTCTGATTTCACAGTTTCACCGCTATTCAAAGACGAGGATCACATGAGTGTATCGTCCATCGCCCCCGTGCGCCCAAACGTCGCCGAACTGAGCGACATCGAACGTCACATCCTGCAGAGCCTGCAGCAAATCCGCTTCGGCACGCTGGAGATCGTCATCCACGATTCCCGTGTCGTTCAGATCGAACGCAGCGAAAAGGTGCGCTTCGATGTCAAAGGCAAGCCCCTGAGTGAAAGCCTGTCCTGATTTCAGGACAAAAATTACAAATAAAAACAAATAAGTCGCTGACCAGACCCACTGGAGGTGATGTGCACATGACCATAGGAATATCTTCCATGAAATCGTACATCCTGGCCAGTACCGCGCTTAGCGCTGTCTTAGGCCTTATCCTCACCGGCGCATCGGCCTATGCGCCTGCCGCCGAAGCCGCCATCCTGCCCGACAACCAGAACGGCGAAGTCCTCGTCACCGCCCGCCGCCGTTCGGAAAGCGTCCAGACCGTCCCCGTCGCCATCTCGGTTGTCGGCGGCGAACAGCTCGACAAGACCGGCGTCAACAATATCGACCAGCTTCAGCGCTATCAGCCGACCATCCAATTGATCACCTCCAACCCGCGCAACACGGCCACGACCATCCGCGGCCTGGGCTCGACCATCGGCCTGACCAATGACGGCCTGGAACAGGGCGTCGGCATCTATGTCGACGAAGTCTTCTATGCCCGCCCGGGTTCGGCCCTGATCGACCTGGTCGACATCGAGCGCATCGAAGTCCTGCGCGGTCCGCAAGGCACGCTGTTCGGCAAGAACACCACCGCCGGCGCTATCCACATCGTCACCCGCGCTCCGACCTTTACACCTGAAGCCAATCTCGAAGTCTCGCTGGGCAGCGAAGGCTATGTCCAGACCAAGGCGACTCTGAACGGACCGCTGATCGACGGACTGTTGGCCGGCCGCATCTCGTTCGGCTCGACCCGCCGCGACGGCCTGTACAAGAATGTCACGACCAATACCAAGCAGAACGACCTGAACAGCCAGGTCCTGCGCGGTCATCTGCTGTTCACGCCGTCCGACACGCTCAGCGTCAGGCTGTCGAGCGACTATTCGCTGTCGGACCCGGAAGCCAACACGCAAGGTTTTGTGCGTTATGGCGCCACCCTGCGTAACGCCAACCGCCAGTATCCTTACCTCGCCGCCCAGGTGGGCTATAGCCCCGCCTCGCAAAATGTCTATGACCGCCTGGTCGACGTCGACGGCGAAATCCAGGCCAAACAGCGCGTGAAGGGCTATTCGGCGACCGTCAACTGGGATCTGGGCGACGTTACCTTCACCTCGATTACGGCGCATCGCGCCTGGCAATGGTGGCCGCAGAACGACCGCGACTATACCTCGCTGAAGATCCGCACGCGGTCTTCAAATCCGTCGGAACAGCGCCAGACCAGCCAGGAGTTCCGCCTGGCGTCGGACGGCGACCGCGCGCTCAACTGGGTCGTCGGCCTCTATGCTTTCACGCAGCGCGTTGAAACCAACGGGACTGAAGCCTGGGGCGCGGACGCCGCCCGCTGGTTGATCGGCAATACGACCGGCACACCGGCCGTCGCCGTCCCGACCGACCTGCTCGACGGCTATACGCAGAGCATCCATGCCGTCTCCAAGACCGACTCGCTGGCCGCATTCGGCCAATTGACCTGGAAGGCGACCGAACGCTTAAGCGTCACCGCCGGGCTGCGCTACACCACCGAGACCAAAAGCCAGATCTACGAACAGGTCGCTTCCGGCGGTCTCGCCACGACCAACGCGGCCCTCATCGCCGCCAAGAACGGCATTTCGCGCACCTATTCCTATACCGCCGAACTGGAAGATTCCAAGCCGTCGGGCCTGTTGAGCGCGTCGTATAACTTCACGCCGACCGTGCTGGCCTATGCCAGCTATTCCAAGGGCTTCAAGTCGGGCGGCATCAACGCAGCCGGCATTCCGACGGACGCCGTCGGCAACCCGATCCTGGCCAGCGCCGTGCTGCGTCCGGAAGAGGTCGACGCTTTTGAGCTCGGCCTGAAGTCGCAGTTCTTCGACCGTCGCGCCACCATCAACATCGCGGCCTTCACGACCTCGATCAAGGATTATCAGGCTAACGTCGTCGACTCGGGCCTTGGCAGCTTGCGCGGCTACCTCGCCAACGTCGAAAAGGTCGAAGTCAACGGCTTCGAAGTCGATACCCGCTTCCGCGCTTCGGATAACCTAAGCTTCTACGGCGCCCTGGCCTATACGGACGGCAAGTATGCCTCGTTCGCCAACGCGCCAGCGCCGCTGGAACTTCAGGCTTCGGGCAACTCGGTCGTCGATCTGTCGGGCGCGCAACTGCCGGGCGTCTCCAAATGGGCCGGCGCTTTCGGCTTCGACTACACGATCGACGCGCCGTTCAACGGCATCGACGGCCAGGCTTACCTGAGCGGCGACGCCAACTACCGCTCCGACTGGAATTCTGATGCTTCGGCTTCGAAGTACGCCGTCATCGAAGCTTCGACGGTTGCCAACTTCCGCGTCGGCTATCGCACGCCGAACGGTCTGGATACCTACTTCTGGATCAAGAACGCCTTCGACGAAGAGTATCTGACGATCCTCACCATCCAGCAGGGCAATTCCGGCGCCATCTTCGGCCAGCCGGGCGATCCCCGCACCTTCGGCATCACGGTCAAGAAGAGCTTCTGATTTACGTAGTGCGGCCGGAGATTTTGCCCTAGTCTCCGGCCCGATCAAAACCGGGCGCCCGCAAAGAGGACATATCTCATGCAACGCAGACACATTCTCCTGGCCTTCGCCGCCATCGCCCTGACCGCCACCGCGTGCGGCCAGAAGCCTGCGGCCAAGGGTGGCGCGGTGGAACTGCTGAACGTCTCCTACGACCCGACGCGCGAACTGTACGAGCAGTATAACGCCGCTTTTGTGAAGCACTGGCAGGCCAAGACCGGACAGACCGTCTCGGTGCGCCAAAGCCATGGCGGCTCCGGCGCCCAGGCGCGCGCCGTGATCGACGGCGTCGACGCCGACGTCGTCAGCCTGGCGCTGGCCGGCGACATCGACACCATCTCGCAGAA
Source organism: Asticcacaulis solisilvae (assembly GCF_017875235.1). Lineage (GTDB taxonomy): Bacteria > Pseudomonadota > Alphaproteobacteria > Caulobacterales > Caulobacteraceae > Asticcacaulis > Asticcacaulis solisilvae_A. Next base: position 72,410 of record NZ_JAGGMI010000011.1, read on the forward strand.
GTCGGGCCTGCTGCCCGCGGACTGGCAGACCAAGTTCCCGCACAATTCCTCGCCCTACACCTCGACCATCGTCTTCCTGGTCAAGGCCGGCAATCCCAAGGGCATCAAGGACTGGGGCGACCTGGTGAAACCGGGCGTCGAGGTCATCACACCGAACCCCAAGACCTCGGGCGGCGCGCGCTGGAACTACCTGGCCGCCTATGCCTGGGCGAAGCAAACCTACGGCAGCGACGCCAAGGCCGAAGAATATCTCAAGACCCTGTTCGCGCACGTGCCGGTGCTGGACGCCGGCGCGCGCGGCTCAACCGTTACCTTCGTTGAACGCGGCGTCGGCGATGTGCTGATCGCCTGGGAAAACGAGGCGCACCTGTCGGTCAACAAGCTCGGCAAGGGCAAGTTCGAGATCGTTGTACCATCGGTGTCGATCCTGGCAGAACCGCCGGTCGCGGTCGTCGACAAGATCGCCGCCAAGAAGGGCTCGAGCGAGGTCGCCAAGGAGTATCTGAACTACCTCTACAGCCCCGAGGGCCAGGAGATCGTGGCGCAGAATTACTACCGCCCGACCGATCCGGCCGTGGCCGCCAAGTATGCCGATCGTTTCCCGCAAACCAAGCTGTCGACCATTCAGGACTTCGGCGGCTGGGCCAAGGTCCAGAAGGAACAGTTCGATTACGGCGGCGTCTTTGACCGCATCACCAGGAAGTAAGTTACGGCGGGTTCTTCACGGACCCGCCGTTTTTTTACCTCTCCCCGGCCTCGCCGGCAGGCATCACGGGGAGAGGACGAGAGCGGAGCCAAAGCGACGCGATCGGGTGACGGGCATTCTACCGCAAGAACGAAGTCCACAGATTTCACAGATTTCGCAGATGAGGTGTCGCCAGAGTGACATGTCTGGAGTAACCGGGGATACTGCCCCTCACCCGATCGCCTTCGTTACACTCGGCTCTCGTCCTCTCCCCCCAAGGTGGGAGAGGTGAAGGCTCAAACAATTCTACGCCTTTCCCGTCTCCAAATTCTCGCGATACCGTCGGCTACCGAAGATTTCCCGGCCATCTGTCATGCGGATGCGCAGGTCGCCCGATGGCGTGCCTTCGAAGCCCGCGATACGGCCGCGATTAATCAGCTTTGAGCGATGAACCCGCACAAAGCCGTGCGGCTTCAGCTCCGCCTCAAATTGGTTGAGCGTCCCGCGCACCAGCAACGCCTTGTCCGTACCGGTGCGATGGAATTCGACATAGTTGCCCGCCGCCTCGACGGCCAAAACCTCAGTCGGATCGAGATAGAGGGTGCGTCCGTCGGCCCTGACCTCCAACCGTTCGGGCGCAGGGGGGGCCGGCACCTGGCGTGCCATCAGACGGTCCTGAACCCAGCAGATGGCGAACAGGACCGCATAGCTGATGGCATCCTTGCGCACCTCGTAAATTATCTGAAGACCCAGGTCGCCCTGAGCGAAGTCGTAGCGCGCCCCATCCACGGCATAGCCGGCGATCCGTATCAACACCATCAGGCCGATGTGGCCCAGCGAAAACAGTACGCCGATGACGGCATGGATGGCCAGGACCTGCCACAGCGGCCGGCCGCGCCAGTGCAGGCGCCAATAGGCCATCCACACAAGCGGAAACAGGGCGAGGATAGCGACAACGCTGGAGCCTTCCCACAGAACCGGCTCCCAGACGTGGAAGCTACGCTCGCCAGGTGGATCCTCTATCAGAATCGACGAGACATTGACACCGCAGGCGACAATCAGAAAGGCCGCAAGGAACAACCACAACGATGGGAATCGCCACCAGAACAGGCGGTCCCCGCTCGTCCCTGGCCCGCCGCCGCCTGTCCCAACCGTCTCCCCGTTCATCCCAGCCTCAAATCCGCTCGTGTCTGCGACCTTAGCGCAAATCGCACGTCGTGTCAGGAGGTGAGCATACACGGGAGCCTTACATGACCACATCCGCCACCCGCCGCTACGATCTCGACTGGCTGCGCATCATCGCCTTCGGGCTATTGATCTTCTATCACATCGGCATGTTCTACGTGACGTGGGGGTGGCACGTGAAAAGCGACCACGCCGGTCCTGCCATCGAACCCCTGATGCTGCTGGTCAACCCTTGGCGGCTGGACCTGCTCTTCTTCATTTCGGGGGTGGCCACCGTCTTCCTGGCCGAAAAGCTGGGGGCGCTGCGCCTGGCCGGCTCGCGCTTCACCCGGCTCTTCTGGCCGCTTCTATTCGGCATGGCGGTGATCGTGCCGCCGCAAAGCTATTACGAGATCGTCTCGGACATCCAGTTCTCGGGTGGCTATCTCGACTTCTACGGCAAGTATCTCACCGCCTACAATGGCTGGTGCGACCAGGACGGTTGCCTGACCGTGCCGACCTGGAACCACCTGTGGTACGTCGCCTATCTCCTGGCCTACAGCCTGATCTTCGCCGTACTGTGGCCGCTACTGAAGCGCATTCCGCTCGGCTGGGCAGCGCGCCTGCCTGCCCCGGTCTATTTCGCGCTTCCGATCGCGCTCTACTGGTTCGCGCAAGCCGTCCTGCAACGCCAGTTCGAGGACACGCACGCCTTCGTCGGCGACTGGACCGTCCATACCCATTCCTTCGGCTTTTTCTTGCTGGGTGCATTGTCAGCACGTTTCGACCGCCTGTTCGATATCGCCGCAAAGTCACGCTGGCTGAGCCTTGCTATCGGCCTCATCGCCTATGGGCTGCTGAACTGGCTGCGCCATCTCTTCTACGCCAAAGCCCTGCCGTGGCCGTTCGAAGTGGCATGGGCAATCGGAAGCTTCACCGAATCCTGTCAGGCCGTCTTCATGATGTTCGCCCTGCTGGGCTTCGCGCGACGCCACCTCGCCAATTCCGATGGCCCCATTCGCCGGACCCTGACCGAGGCCATCTTCCCCTTCTACATCGTCCACCAGACCCTGATCGTCGTTTTCGCCTATAATCTCAATCAGTTGCATCTGCCAGCCACGCTAGAGGCCACGATCCTGGTCATCGCCACCGCCGCCGGTTGCTGGCTCAGCTACCTGGTCATCCGCGCCATTCCACCGCTGCGACCGTTGCTTGGACTGACGTTTTCCAGGGGTAAAAACACCGCGTCAGGCAATGCTTGAGCATTTCAGGGAATCTGCATACTGTAACAGCGGTATTATCGGTTCAATGAGGCGCGTCCCTTGTCTCTGCTCCAACCCGGACCGGCCGCCCACCCCCTGGTGCTGCGCGGCCGACAGGCTTACCAGGCCCGCGACTTTTCGGCGGCGCTAAGCCTGTGCGGCATGCGTCTGAAGGAACACCCCGACGATCTCGACGCGCTGGAACTGAAGGCCGTGATCCTCCAGGCGCGCGGCGACACGAAGGGCGCCGAAGAGACGATGCGCCAGGCCATCCGCTACGATCCGGCCTGCCCGTGGGCGCTGCACGACCTGACGCAACTGCTGCACGGCACAGGCAATCGCAAAGGCGCCGAAACCGCCGCGCGCCAGGCCCTGATCGCCCGCCCCGACGACCCGCAGGCGCACCTGCAACTGGCCGTCATTCTCGGGGAAAAGGACGACCTGCCGGCGGCGGAGTTTCATAACCGCCGCGCCCTCGAACTGGCCGGCGCGCATCCGCAGTTGCTGATCAACCTGGCGCTCTGCCTCTACAACCAGGGCCGGCTCGACGAGGCCGAGCCTCTGCTGCTGCAGTCGTGCCGGATGGAGCCGCAGGCCATGACCATGGCCCACCTGTCGCGCGTCTATGAAGCGCGGCGCGACATGGTCAACGCCTGGCTGTGGCTCGACCGCGCCGAACAGGCCGGCAAGAAGACGGGCGAAGACTTTACGCTCCTGCGCGCGCTGTACCTGAGCAATGGCGACAAGGTGAAGGACGCGCTCGACCTCCTCGACAAGCGCGGCCCACCGGCATCCATGAGCGCCGCCGCGCAGCTCGATCGCGCGCGCCTGCTCGACCGGCTGGAGCGGCACGAAGAGGCGTGGACAGGCTTCATCCAGGCCAAGGCGCGGCTGGCGCGCGAAATGGGTGCGCAATACGATGCGGCGCACGTCGAGGCTGAGGCGGCAGCGCTGAAATCGGTCTTTACACGCGAGACGCTGGAACGCCTGCCGCGCGCCACAGTCCGCTCGGGTCCGCAGCCGATCTTCATCCTGGGCTTCCCGCGCTCTGGCACGACCATGATCGAGCAAATGCTCAACAGCCACCCGGATGTGGCGGCCGGCGGCGAGTTGCCGTTTGTGCATGAATGGCGAAGCCTGATCGAGAATGTCCTGCCCGGCACGGAGCCCTTCCCACAGCGGTTGGTGCACATCGCGGCGGCCGACTATCACTACGTCCCTGGCCTGATGCGCGACTACTACCTTGGCCGCGCCGAGGTCTATGGCGTGACGCGCGAGGCCAGGCCTTTGTTCACCGACAAGATGCCATTGAACGACGCGCATCTGCCGCTGATCCGCCTGGCCTTCCCGCATGCACCGATCCTCCGCATGGTTCGCCATCCGCTCGATGTCACGGTTTCGATGCTGTCGCACAACCTGACGCACGGTCATAACAGCGGCTATGCGATCGACAGCATCATCCGCCACATGGTGACCATGCATGACATGACGGCGCACTATGATGAGGTGCTGGATCACCCGGTCCTCACAGTGCACTACGAGACTTTCATCGCCGATCAGGAGGCCGTGACGCGCCAGGTACTCGACTGGTGCGGTTTGAGCTTCGACGAGGCGACCCTGCGCTTCCATGAGAATCGCCGTCATGCGCCGACGCCGTCTTATGCGCAGGTGTCGAAGCCTTTGAACGACCGCTCGGTCAGCCGCTGGCGCCACTATGAACGGCAACTGTCGCCCTGGTTCGGCCAGATCGCACCGGTGGTCGAGGCGCTGGGGTATAGTCTCTACGCCAACGAGGCGTAGAATTTGCGAAGAGGCCCCGCCCACCGCCTAACGGCGGTCCCCCCTCCCCATAAATGGGGAGGGCGAAACTTTCACAGTTTTAAATGTCCAAGCTCACAGCATTTTGTGAACTTTTGGGGAGCCGACTGTCACTCATCTTCGCCCTCCCCATAAATGGGGAGGAGGGACCATTTGCGGAGCAAATGGTGGGCGGGGCTTCTTTCTTATTTCCCGTGTACGGTCAGTCGGACGCTCTTCAGCACCCATTGCGGCGGCGGCGCCTTCTGGCCGAAGCTGAAGCACAGGTCGTTCGTTCCGGCGGTCGCGGGCACAGTCCCCTTCAGCACCGAAATGCCCGGAGTCTTGCCAGAGTCGCCCAGCGGCAGGGCGGCCACGACTGGCCCCTCGCATGTACCGAGATGGAGGTTCAGTTCGCCTTCCGCCGATACCGGCGCGTCGACCTTCGGCGGCTCGGGGTGATTGCCAAGCTGGAAGTTGAACGGCATCGAGCCCACCTCAGCCGTGATCGCCAAACCTTTCGACGTATCCGCCCCGCGCCACAGCCAGCACGGATGCAGGATGTCGGTCAGGACCACGGCGCGCTCGCCGCCATCGTCCTCCAGATTGAGCACCAGCTTGTTGTCGCAGGTGCCCATCTGCTGGCTGGTGCGCGTTTCGATCGCTTCTCGGCTGAGCGTGAAGGTCTTGGCTGTCCCCAGCGCCTTGCCGTCGAGATAGGTGCGCGTCGTCAGCCTGGTGCCGACCGGCAAGGTCAGTGGGCTGGTATAGACCGGCGACGAAGCCAACGGCGTTTTGCCGTTGGTCGTATAGTGCACCTGTCCCAACTCAAGGCTGCGGGTGAAGCTGACCGCGACACCACCGTCGGCCGCGGTCAGGGCCGGCACCGGATCGAACGGCGCCTTGTCGTAGCGGATACCCAGCTTATCCAGCCGGTTGAGGTTGGCCGGCAGGCGCCTGGCAAAGCCGTCCCAGGAGCGCATATCGGCGGCGCTCCAGCCGACTTCGGCCAGGGCGGTCAGGCGCGGAAAGATCTGGCGCTCGACGCGTTCGGTGGTGCGGGCATGCTCGGTCCAGATATTGGCCTGGAGCCCGAGGATATGCTTGCGCGCCTCGGGGTCGATGGCGGCCGGTTCCGGATTGAAGCCGTAATAGTCCTTGAGCGTCACGACCTGGCCGCGGCCCGGCGGCTCGTCGCCCGACAGGCTCTGGCGATGGTTGAGATAGAGGTCGGGCGCCGGCGACAGGACCGTATCGTGCCCCAGCTTGGCCGCCGCGACCGCACCGTCCAGCCCGCGCCAGCTCATGATGGTGGCGTCGGGCGCTATGCCGCCTTCCAGTATCTCGTCCCAGCCGATCATGCGTCGCCCCTTGTCCGAGATGTGCTTGCCGATGCGGGTAATGAACCAGCTTTGCAGTTCCATCTCGTCCTTCAGGCCCAGTTCCTTCATCTTGGCCTGTATGGCCGGGCTCTGCTCCCACTGCGGCTTGATAGCCTCGTCGCCGCCAATGTGAATATAGGGGCTGGGGAAGATGGCCATGACCTCATCCAGCACTGTTGTCAGGAAGGTAAAGGTCCTGTCGTCGACATTATAGAGGTTGGGATAGACGCCCCAGTCGGACATGCCCTGCTTCGGCGGCGTCCCTTCGCTGCCCAGCTCCGGATAGGCGGTAATCGCGGCAGTGGCGTGACCCGGCATGTCGATTTCCGGCACGACGGTAATGTTGCGCGCGGCGGCATAGGCGACAACGTCACGCGCCTCTTCCTGGGTATAAAACCCGCCGTAGCGCACGGGCTTGCCGGCCTTGTCAAAGCCCGCCGCGCCCGCCGGCTGCCGCCACGCGCCAACCTCGGTCAGCTTGGGATAGGCGTTGATGTGCAGGCGCCAGCCCTGGTCGTCGGTCAGGTGCCATTGCAGGATGTTGAGCTTCTGCGACGCCATGGCGTCGATGATCCGCTTGATCTCGTCGGCCGTCTGGAAATGGCGCGCCGAATCGATCATCAGGCCGCGCCATTTGAAGCGTGGCGTGTCGAAGATGCTGACGGCCGGAAGCTCGACCTTCCCCTTGCCGGCTTCGGAAGTCGCCAGTTGCCACAGCGATACGGCTCCATAAAACGCCCCTGCCCGGCTGACCGCTCCGATGGTCACACCGTCAGGGGCGACCGTCAGGTGATAGGCTTCGTTGTCTTCGGCGACCAGGGTCTGAATGCGCGTCAGCCGAATGACGCTTTCCCCGTCCTTCGGTGCGGCGGTAATGATCTTCGGAGTCAAACCGCGTTGCGTCTTCAACATGCCACGCAGGTATTCCGCCACCGACAGAAGTTCGGCGTCGCCCGCGGGGACATGGATGCGCGTGGCGCTGCTGAGAACAAAGGCACCGTCACTGACGGTCATCTTCGCCGGCATGGGTGTAATGGCCGGTGCAGGTGCGGCGAGTGCAGGCGCGGCCAATGCCAGGACGGCCAGCGACACGAGCAACGGGCGGGTAAAGGTCATCGGCGTTTCCCCTTATGATTTTGAGAGCATAGACGCCGGAATCAGGAGCGTCTCAAAAAAAGAGCAGGCCCACTGGGTGGGACCTGCTCGTCGAGTAAAGCCAAAGCCGTTTGAAACACGGGCGGGAGCCGGGCATTCGCCTGACCTTTTCGCCATCAGCGGATGGACACAAAGGACATCACCGGGTCAGGCGCCCAACATCCCGCTGATGTGCCCATGCGGGCTCCAGACAGACCGGCCGCGAAAGAGGGAAGCCGCCGGCAAACGGGAAGAAGACAAGGAAGCCGGGCCAAAGGTGCAACGCTCCGGCCCGGCTGACGCAGTTACAGGTTAGTACTTGAAGCGGGCGCCAACGTAGAAGGATTGCCCGTTGTCGTAGATGGCGCGCGGAATGTCCGGCGTACCGACGAAGTAGTAGAGGTTTTCACCCAGCAGGTTCTGGGCATCGAGCGTCAGAGCGACGTGTTCGTTCAGGTTATAGCTGAACGAACCGTCGAGCGTGCCGTAGTCGTCCTGCCACATGACCGTGCCGCGATCCTTGCCCGAGTTGAACTTGGAGCGGAAGTTGTAGGCCAGGCGCGTCGTGATCAGGTCGTTTTCGAAGTAACCCGTCAGGTTGAAGGTATTCTTCGAGTTGCCGTCCAACGGATCGCCGTTTTCGTACTTCGCATCAACATAGGTGTAGTTGAAGATGAAGCCGAAGCCGTAGGCCAGCGGCTGCTGCACGCTGAATTCGAAGCCCTTCGCCGTCGCCTTGCCGCCGTTGGCGGGTCCGGACATGGTGAACAGGGCGCCTTGCGGCGTCTGCTGCGTCGTGAAGAACTGCGTGAAGGTCTCGGTGGTGATGTAGTTGTCGATGTCGAGATTGAAGACACCGAACGACACCAGGGCTTCGGGCGCGTAGTACCATTCCGCGCCCAGATTAGTCTGCCATGCGCGGTAGGGTTCCAGGTTCGGGTTGCCGCCCGCCGTGCCGGTCAGGTTCGAGTCGACCAGCGAGAAGGCGCCGGCCAGCTGGGCATAGCCCGGACGCGTCATGACCTTAGCGGCGCCGGCGCGGATCAGGAAGGTATCCGACGCGGTGTAGACGAAGTTGGCGCTGGGGAGGTAGTCCCAGTATTCCTTGTCCGTCGTTTCCGAGCCCCACGAACCGAAGACGTTGGTGACCGACTTGACCGGCGCATTGGCCGACCACTGGGTCGAGGTCGTTTCGGTCTTGACGGCGCGCAGGCCGACATTGCCGCGCCAGTTGTCGCCGCCCAGCTTGGTCATGGCATAGTAGGCGCTTGTCTTTTCCTCGACGCTGAAGCTCAGCGGCGGATAGAAGGCGAAGGTGCGGCCGCCGTTGTTGCTGTCCAGATAGTCGTAGACGGCGTCGGCGTCGGCATAGGAGTAGCCGGGAATGTTGCCGATATCGTCGGCGTAGTTGTCCGGCGTCACGCCACCCTTGAAGACCGAACCGAGATCGGCAACCGAAGCGCCGCTGTTGGCGCCGTTACCACCCCAGGCATAGGCCAGGTAGTCGAGGACGCGGCTGTGGTCGGTATAGCGCGCGCCAAACTGGATCGACTTGAAGATGCCGCTGTTCAGGTCATACTTGAAGTCGAGCTTGGCGTAGGCTTCCTTGTCCGGCGACTTGATGGTGCCGCCCCACGACCAGCTGAACTTGTTGTTCAGGTAGGCGGCCGAGGTCGGATCGGTCGGCAGGCCGGCAAAGGCGACATTGGTCACCTTGCCGAGCGTGTAGCTGGCGCCGACATTGTCCCAATAGGTTTCCCACGCGGCGGTGTCGTCGGTGACGCCTTCGCCCGAGGTGAAACCCAGTTGCGCGTCCATCGAGAAGCTGTCGGTGAAGTCATAGCCGATATCGAGGTTCAGGACGTAGGTGCTGGAGTGCGCCTTGCGGAAGATGTCGTCCTGGACGATGGCGCCGCCGGCGGCCGCGGCGTCAGCCGCATCCCAGGTGGCCGACGTCACAAAGCCGTCCTTGGTGGTGTAGCTGTTCGGCGTCTGGCCCGACAACTTGGAGCCCCACAGCATGAAGTTGTGGTTTTCGTTGTCGGCTTCCAGGTGCGTGTAGAGCCCCGAGAAGGCCAGGTCGAGCTTGTCCGACTTCCACTGCATCATGAAGTTGGCGCCCTTGCGGACGCGTTCCTGCGTGAAGTAGGCCGAGCCGATCAGCGACGGCACCAGCAGGGTCTGGCCCGAGCCGGCAAAGTTGGCGACCGAAGCGTAGCCCAGGACTTCCTGGCCGTCGCGACGGAACTGGCGCTTTTCATAGTAGCCGCCGATCAGGAAACCGAAGTCTTTATTGTCGTTCTTCCACGAATACATGCCCGATACGTTGGGCGTCCATTCCTCGGCCAGGGTGGCGTAAAGCGCCTGGGCCGAGAAGTTCAGCTGGCCGGCCTTCAGGTCCAGTGGCTTGCGGACGTGAACGTCGACCGTACCGCCGATGCCGCCTTCGGGCAGGTCGGCCGACGAGGCCTTGATGACTTCGACCGTGCCGACGACTTCCGACGGCAGCATGGTGTAGTTGAAGGAACGGCCGCCATTGGTCTGATCCAGCACGAACCAGTCGCCGGTCGCGACATTGTGGCCGTCCATCAGGGTCAGGTTCAGCGTCGGATCGGTGCCGCGGATCGAGATGCGCTCGTTTTCACCGAAGCCGCCGGCATTGGCCGAGCCGGTGACGACGTTGACGCCGGTGGCGCGCGCCAGGCTGTCAGCGACGTTCTTGTCGGGGAATTTGCCGATGTCTTCGGCCGTGATGATTTCAGACACGCGGTCCGAGTTGCGCTTCTGCTTCAGAGCGCTTTGCAGCGACTTGCGGATGCCGGTGACAACGACCGTATCGGCGTCGGAGGCCGCGGCGTCCTGGGCCTGGGCCACGGACACGCCGGCGCCCATCGACAGGCCCAATGCCATCGATGCCACGGCGCTTGTCATAAGGATATGACGCTTGAATTTCATATGATGCTTTCCCTAATTGTGCTCGCCTGCGGCATAGGCCAGCCCAAACCCGATTTTGTTTGCCGCATTACTCTGCTCGAAAGGCACCAGAGCGGACCATAACAATACCACATGGAACCATTAAAGTACCTATCTTGGGACCTGACGCTAACTTTGGATTTAAAAAAGTGTCAACTTTAATTTTTCGCTGCAGCGCGAAAGTGTCAAATCCCAAAAGCCTTGTGATAATAATGTCGCGAGAAAGGCATTCGCCGCCTATTAAATTAAGGAAATAACATTAATTTGGCGGATTAGGACGGCTAATGGTAGATTCTGCATTACGTCGATTGCAATTTGGATTTAAATAAGCCATACCACTTATGCCAATTGGTATTATAACGGGGGAGGAACCACACCCATGCCAGTGACACCGTCCACAACCGCATCCGGCGCAGCGCCGCAAAAGACGCCCTGGGGCGCCGTGCTGCTGTTCTGCCTGCTGTTCTTTATCTTCGGCTTCGTGACGTGGCTGAACGGCCCGCTGATCACCTTCGCGCAGGTCGCCTTCAATGTCAGCGACAGCGTGGCGCTGCTGGTCCCATCGGTCTTCTACCTGTCCTATTTCTTTCTTTCGATCCCGGCCGCCCTTCTTCTTAAGAAGACCGGTATGAAACGCGGCATGGCCGTGGGCCTGGTCGTCATGGCGATCGGCGCCGCCTGCTTCGCGCAATTCGCTTCCGGGCGTCATTTCCCCGGCACGCTGACCAGCCTCTTTGTTATCGGCGGCGGCCTTTCCATTCTTCAGACCGCGTCCAACCCCTATATCTCGGTGCTCGGTCCGATCGACAGCGCCGCCCAGCGCATTGCCGTGCTCGGCATGTTCAACAAGGGCGCGGGCTTCCTGGCGCCGATCGTCGTCGGTACGCTTATTCTGCATGGCATCGGCGACCTGGCGGCCCAGGTCGAAAGCGCCGCTGACCCGGCCGCGCGCGACGCGATTCTCACCGCCTTCGCCGCGCGCATCCACATGCCTTACCTGGGCATGGCAGCCTTCCTGGTCGCCCTGGCCGTCTTTGTCTGGTTCTCGCCCCTGCCGGCGCTCGGCGACGACGCCAACCCCGATTCGGGCAAGGGCTCCGGCGCCGCCATCCTGCAGATGCTTTTCGGCTTCCTGGCCATCTTCTTCTATGTCGGCGCCGAAGTCATGGCGGGCGATGCCATCACCACCTATGGAAACAGTTTCGGCCTGCCGCTGGATGTGACCAAGTATTTCACCTCGGCCACCCTGGTTGCCATGATCGTTGGTTACATCGTCGGCCTGATCACCATTCCGCGCTTCATCAGCCAGGAAAAATACCTGACCTGGTCAGCCATCCTCGGCATCGTCCTGACGGTCGGCGCCTTCCTGACCAAGGGCTATGTCAGCGTCGGCTTCGTCGCCGCGCTCGGCTTCGCCAACGCCATGATGTGGCCGGCCATCTTCCCGCTGGGCATCAAGGGCCTGGGCAAGCTGACGGAACTGGGTTCGGCCTTCCTGGTCATGGGCATCGCCGGCGGCGGCGTCATCATGTCGCTCTACGGCGTCCTGAAGCAGCACTATGACTTCCAGCTCGTCTTCATGGCGCTGATGGTGCCCTGCTACGCCTATATCCTGTTCTTCAGCCTGTTCGCCGGCGCGCAGGGCAAGAAAGCCTAAGGTTGGTTCATGTCTGTCCTTCCAAATACTCCCAAGCCCTTGCTCTTTGCCGGCGTCGACGGCGGCGGCACCCACTGCCGTGTCCGTCTGCGCGACGCCAGCGGACGCCTGCTGGGCCAGGCTGAAGGCGGCCCGGGCAATATCCGGCTGGGCCTGAACCTGGTGTGGACCAATATCCTGGCCGCGCTCGACCAGGCGCTGAGCCAGGCCAACCAGCCGTCAGTATCGTGGGACCGGATCAGCATCGGCCTGGGACTTGCGGGAATCGCTGACGCGTCAGACGTGGAAAAGACCATCAAGGCGGGGCCGCGCTTCGCCCGCATCGACGCTGCGACAGATGCCCACACGGCGTGCCTCGGCGCATTTTCGGGACGGGACGGCGGTCTTCTGATCGCCGGCACCGGATCGGCTGCCTATGCCTGGGTCGGTGGCCGCGGTCACCCGGTCGGCGGCTGGGGTTTTGAAGTCGGAGATGATGGCTCGGCCGCGTCGCTGGGCCGCGAGGCCATCCGCGCCGCGTTGCACGCCTGGGACGGTCTTGGGCCCTCCACCCACTTTACCCGCGCCGTCATCGCGCATTTTGGCGGCCATCCGGCGGACATCGTCCATTGGGTAACGACCGCCAAGCCGCGTGATTTCGGCCAGTTGGCACCGCTGACCATGCTCCATGCCGACGAAGGCGATTCGGTCGCCGTCGCACTGGTCGAGCAGTCGTCGCAGCACCTCGGCCGCTATATCCACCGCCTCAATGAGCTCGGCTGCGCCAAGGTCTGCCTGGTCGGCGGCATGGCCAAGCCGATGGCGCCCTGGCTAGCGCCGTGGACCGCGTCCATCCTGGCTGAACCGGAACTGGACGCGCTGGATGGCGCCATCCTTATGGCCCACGGCCATGAGAACGGCATCGGCAACGGCCTGACCCCGCTACCGGTGGAGGTCTGAGCCGTGGACACCGCCCGCCCGCCCCAAAAGCATCTGACCTCGCGTATCCTGTTCGAACTGGTTGCCGATACGGCCGCCGGCGTGCGCGCGGGTGTATCGGGCGGCGCCGACCGGATCGAACTGTGTTCCGCCCTGGCGATCGGCGGCGTCACGCCGTCGGTCGGACTGATGCAGTTGGCTGTGGATTGCGGTGTGCCCACGCGCGTCATGATCCGTCCGCGCGGCGGCGATTTCACCTACAGCGCCGATGAGGTCGACGCCATGCGCGCCGATATCGATATCGCCCTTCAATTCGGCCTTGCCGGGGTGGTCTTTGGCGCCAACCACGCATCGGGCGAGCTTGACGAAGAGACCTTGCGCATCCTGTGCGACCATTCCGCCGGCCTTGAAACCGCCATCCACCGCAGCTTCGACCTCGTGCCAGATCAGGCCGCGGCACTCGAAACCGTTATAGGCCTTGGCATGAAGACCATTCTCACCGCCGGCGGCGCGCGTACGGCGCGCGACGGCACGGACGGGTTGAAAGCCCTGGTGACCCAGGCGGCGGGCCGGATCGAAATCCTGGCGGGCATCGGTGTTACGCCGGACAATGTCGCCGACATCGTGCGTTTAAGCGGCGTGCGCAGCGTCCACGCCTCGTGCGCCACACCCGCCTTTGCGGCCACGACGGCGGCGAACGCCCGTGACTGGCTGGACCAGCAGTTGCGCGCAGGCCAGCGCGATACTGACGAAAACCTTATCAAGGCTATGCGCGGCGCGCTGGAATCGATAGAAACGACGTTACGTCAAGGTGGCCGCCAATGAGCTGCCTGACCGGGAAGACCACCAATCCAGAAAACATGGGAACGCCTGATGTCCTTTGCTGAATCCGTTGGCCGCCTGGCCAAGGACGACCCCTCTCCCCTGTACCTGCAATTGCAGCGCGTCCTGCGTGAGGCCATCCAGAGCCGCCAGTTGCATCAGGACGACGCCATTCCGCCGGAACGCGACCTGGCCGAGGACTTCGACGTGTCGCGCATCACCGTGCGCAAGGCGATCGACGGCCTGGTCACCGAAGGCCTGCTGACGCGCCGTCGCGGCGCTGGTACCTTCGTCGCCAGCCGCGTCGAAAAGAGCTTCTCGAAACTGTCCTCCTTCTCCGAAGACATGATGTCGCGCGGCCGCAAGCCCCATTCAGAATGGGTGTCGAAATCGGCGGGCGCCGTCACACCGGAAGAATCGCTGTCGCTGGGCCTGTCGCCCGGCGCTCTGGTCTATCGCTTCCACCGCCTTCGCTATGCCGACGGCCAGACCATGGCGCTCGAATATTCGACCATTCCGGGCTACTGCCTGCCGTCAGTCGAAATGGTCGGCGCCTCGCTCTATGAGGCGCTGGAAAAGACCGGTCACCGCCCCGTCCGCGCCCTGCAACGCCTGCGCGCCGTCAACTTCTCCGTCGACCAGGCCGAACGTCTGGGCATCAAGCCTGGCGACGCCGGCCTGTTCATCGAACGCCGCGGATTCCTGGCTGACGGCCGCGCGGCCGAATTCACCCAATCCTACTACCGGGGGGATGCCTACGACGTCGTCGCCGAATTGAACGACCTCGGCTGAGCCCCCATCTACGCCTCCAAGGAAATAAAAAATGCCACACGATGACGCCATGTTGAAGCCCTCCACGTTGAAGCCTGAGGCCACGCTGATGTTCGCCGAAAGCGCCGAAGCCGGCGACGCGGCGCAGCGTTTCCTGACGCACAATCGCGAAACGCTCAAGCGCATCGCGACGCGCCTCAAGGCCCAGCCGCCGCGTTCGGTGACGACCTGCGCGCGCGGATCGTCGGACCACGCCGCCACCTTCGGCAAGTACCTGATCGAGACCCTTACGGGCGTGCCGACCTCCTCGGCCGCACTGTCGGTGGCGTCCATCTATGCCGCGCCCGTGGTGGCCAGCGACTCACTGTGCATCGCCATTTCCCAGTCAGGCCGCTCGCCCGACCTGCTGTCGACGGTCGAGGCGCACAAGAAGTCGGGCGCCTTCGTCATCGCGCTGGTCAATGACGAGGAAAGCCCGCTGGCGGCGCTGGCCGATGAGCTGCTGCCGCTGAAGGCCGGTCCGGAAAAGTCGGTCGCCGCCACCAAGAGCTATATCGTCTCGCTGGTCGGCCTGGCCGCCATCGTCGCCGCCTGGGCCGGTGACGAGGCTTTGAGCGACGCCTTGCCGGCCCTGCCTGAACAGCTCAAGGCCGCTTTCGCGCTCGACTGGACGCCCGCCCTGCCCGCCCTCACCGACGCGCGTAACCTGTTTGTCATCGGCCGGGGCTATGGTTTTGCCGTCGCCCAGGAAGCGGCGCTGAAACTGAAGGAGACGTGCGCGCTGCACGCCGAGGGCTTCTCGTCGGCTGAGGTCCGCCACGGCCCGATGGCCATCGTCAATGACGGCTTCCCGGTCCTGGCGTTTACGACTTCGGACATCGCCGGCGAAGGCGTGCGTGAAGTCGCCGCCGAATTCGTGTCGCGTGGCGCCAAGGTCATGCTGGCCAGTGGCGCGGCGCTGGACGGCGCCATCCACCTGCCGGCGCTCTCTACCGAGCCGGCGCTGGAGCCAATTCTGCAGATCCAAAGCTTTTATCGCCTTGCCAACAGCCTGTCGGTGGCGCGCGGCCTCGATCCGGACAGCCCGCCGCACCTCAACAAGGTCACAAAGACCCTTTAATTTTAGGGTGTCCGTCTTTCATCGGACACCATTCGCACTTTCAAAAGGCCGTGGCACCGGCGGTGCCGCCGACCAGGACCAAGATGAAAAAGACCGTATTCAACAACGCGCAGATCGTTACGCCTTCGGGCATTATCCAGGGCGCCCTCGTCTGCGAAGGCGAGACCATCGCGCAGATCCTGCCGGGGGAGACCGGACACGGCGGCGATACGGTCGACGTCCGCGGCGGCTACCTGCTGCCCGGCTTCATCGACACCCAGGTCAATGGCGGCGGCGGCGCCCTGTTCAACGATGACACCCATGTCGACGGCATCGCCGCCATCGGCCGGGCGCACCGTCCCTACGGCACCACCGGCTATCTGCCGACCCTGATCAGCGACGAACTGAGCGTCATCGACCGCGCCATGCGCGCCGTCGAGGCCGCTGTCGAACAGGGCGTGCCGGGCGTGCTCGGCATCCATATCGAAGGCCCGTTCATTTCAAAGGAACGCAAGGGCATCCACAATCCAGACCTGTTCCGGACGCTGGACGCCGAATCGAAGGCGCTGCTGAAGAGCCTGAAGCGCGGCAAGACCATGGTCACCCTGGCGCCCGAACGTTGCGCGCCCGAGGACATCGCCGAACTGCGCGCCGCCGGCGTCATCATCGCGGCCGGCCACACCAATGCGACCTATGCCCAGACGGTCGAGGCGCTGAACGCCGGCGTCACCGGCTTTACGCACCTGTTCAACGCCATGTCGCCCATGTTGCACCGCGCCCCGGGCGTCGTTGGTGCGGCGTTAGAGAACCTCGACAACTTCTCGGGGCTGATCATGGACGGCCACCATGTTGACTGGCCGGTGCTGAAGGTGGCCTTGCGGACCCGCCCGGCCAACCGCTTCATGCTGGTGACCGACGCCATGCCGACCGTCGGATCCACGACTAAGACCTTTGTGCTCAACGGCCAGGCCATTCACGTCGAAAACGGTGTCTGCGTCGGACCTGACGGGACCCTGGCGGGGTCGGACCTCGACATGGTCACGGCGGTGCGCAATGCCGTCCACCTGGCCGGCGCTTCGCTCGTCGACGCGGCGATCATGGCGGCGACGGCGCCGGCGGAGTTCCTGGGGCTTTGCGCGGCGCGCGGCAGCCTGACCGTCGGCCAGCGCGCCGATATTGTCTGGCTGGACAAGGATCTGGCAATTCAGGGCACCTTCATCGGCGCCAGTGTGGACGAGGCTGTGGCCGCTTAAACGCCAAACCTGAATGCAAAGGCCCGCCGGTTGCGAAGACCGGCGGGCTTTTTGATGCCTCTGTAAAGGTCTATCGCTAAGCGATTATATCCGGATTGATCTTGTCTTCGATCGTCGAAAGCCTGTCGCGCACGGCCAGCTTCTTGCGCTTCAGGCGGGCGATGAGAATCTGGTCGGGTTGCGGCACGGCCTCCAGCGCCAGGATCGATTCGTCGAGATCCTTGTGTTCCTGCTTCAGTAGCGCGGCCTGGCTGCGCAGCGCCACGGTTTCGGCGCTGATTGGCAACTCACGGACCGTGGGGTCCATATCGTCTGGCTGGGCCAGTTCGATATTGGGCACCAGGCCCAGGACCGGCTCACCGTCACGGCGTTGCGCCACACGTCTTTCCACATCGCCCTTGCCCACATCCCCCTCGGTCTTGATCAGATGCAGGCCGTCACCTGCGCGCAAGCTGCGGATGTTGCTGTCGTCGTGCATGAGAAAGACGACTCCTCTCTGCCCTAAGGGGTTGACGTATAAGGACATAATGGACGCCCAAAGGCGCCCGGAACCCCGCCATCATAACGCAAAAATCACGCCTTGGTAAGGGCCTCGGCAAGACGGTTAAGCCTCTCTTTTGGCACATTCGCCGCCCATGCGCGCGCCACGGCCACAAGCGCCTCATCAGTTCTTTGTTTTAAATAAGGTTTTTCTTGAGACACGTCGCTCAACCGACGCATGAGCGCACGTTCCGCTTCCAGTTCCATCCCTTTTATTTTTTCACGCAGCGGCAGACGCAGGGCCTCATCGCCCTCTTCCAGCGGCGTTTTCAGGCGGCGGCGCACCTGCCGCAAGGGGGCTATGACCTCATCGGCCCAGATGCGGGCGATTCCCGCCGCCTTCACGGCCTCCGGCGCATCGATGCCGCGCCCCTCATGCGCCCGCCACGCCGCCCACAGCAGCAGCGGCACGCATTGATCGTGATCGTCCTGAAGCACAAGGCAGGCCTCGGCCACCTCATTGCGACCATAGACACTCACCGCCCAGTCCCAGAGGTCAGTCGTCAAGGCTGATGTCCTCGCCCCAGCGCTTCATGCCGGTCTCGATGCCGAACAGGTCGAGCGCGCGCGCGACACTCTGGTCGATGACTTCGTCGAGGCTCTGCGGCCGCGTATAGAAGGCCGGCATGGGCGGGGCGACGATGGCGCCCATCTCGGTCACCGCCGCCATGGTGCGCAAATGTCCAAGGTGCAGCGGGCTTTCGCGCACCATCAGCACCAGGCGCCGGCGCTCCTTGAGGCAGACATCGGCGGCGCGGCTGATCAGCGACGAGGTCACGCCGGTGGCGATCTCGCTCATCGAACGGATCGAGCACGGCGCGATCAGCATGCCCAGCGTCCTGAACGAGCCCGAGGCGATCGAGGCGCCGATATCGGCGGACTTGTGCACCACATCGGCCAAGGCATGAACTTCGGCCAGGGTCAGGTCGGTTTCAGCCGTCAGGGACAGGCTTGCCGCCTTGGAAACGACCAGGTGCGACTCGATCCTTGCACGGCGCAACATCTCAAGCGCCCGGATACCGTAGATGGCGCCGGAGGCACCGCTAATCGCAACAGTAAGTCTTTGTGTTACTTTATTTTCTGTCATGGTTTTTATGCAGGCTACGGACAATTCGCATTTAAGCTTTGTCTAACCAAGTTTCTCTCGTTTCCGTGATGCTTATGTAACTCAAAGTGATTCTACATTCCCCGTTTACGGGTGTTCCATAGTCACGCCGGACGCGGTGTCCGGCGTGAAGCGAAGGATAACCTAATGACCATTGAAGCGAGAGTGCGCGAACTCGACCAACGTCATCAATCCCTCAAATCCATCATAGCCCGCGAAGAGCGTTCGCCCTCCGTGGACTCCTTATACCTCGGCGAGCTTAAGAGAAAGAAGCTCAAGCTGAAGGAAGAAATCGAGCGTATCAAGTCGCTCATGCGACAGGAAGTCGTGGAGCCGACGCTACAGTGACGCTCATCCAAGCCTAATCAAGGCCCGGACGACCGCCTGCAGGGTGGAGACCGGGACTTCGAAAACCCCCGAAAGCTGGGCTTTCGGGAGTTTTTCATTGCCGTGAGAGGCAGCGAAAAAATTTTTGTCTGTTCGAGGGGGAACCGCCGAAAGCGTGCGTATCAGAGACAGGCGGACAATGATCCCCGCCTGTTCTGGCACCCTAAGGAACACAGCTCATGACCTCGAAAACTCTGATCGCCGCCCCCCTGTTCGTCGCCGCCGCGCTTCTGGCCGGCAGCGTCGTTGCCGCGCCGGCGGCGTCGCCGGCCACCAAGGCCCCCGCCGCCTCGACAACGGCAAAGCCGGCCAAGGCGCACAAGCACCACAAGAAGGCTGAAAAGCCCGCGAACAAGCCGGCCTAATTCCGCCACAGGCGGAGTGCAAACCTGCGTGGCGTGGTCTCCCGGTCTACCCCAAGCGCCACGCAGGTTGTGTTTCCCGATGCCCCAGGCTGTCCGCGCTTTTCCTGACCTGTTCCGGCTTCCGGCACGTGCCGCGACCGTCACCAGCACGGTTTCGCCGTCCGATGCCGACCTGATGGCCCGCGTGGCCCGCGGAGATGCCCTGGCCTTCCGGCTGCTGGCTGGCCGCCATATGGCTAAGGGCCATGCCATAGCCTTTCGCATCACCCACAATCGTGAGGACGCCGAAGAGGCCGTCCAGGACGGCCTGTCGAAGGTGTGGCGCAACGCTGCGCGTTTTGATGCCGGCCGTGCGGCCTTTTCCACCTGGTTCTACAGCATAATTGTCCGCTGTGCGCTCGACCGCATGCGCCGGCGCCCGCCCGACGCTGCGGATATCGACGACCTGGCCGAACAGCTGGCCGATGCGAAAGAAGGCAGCGACGCCGCCTGGATGCGCGGCTTTGAGGCCCGGCGCATCGCCACCGCGGTCGCCGCCCTGCCCGAACAGCAGAAGACGGCGGTCGTGCTGTGCTATTACGAAGACTTTACGCAGCCCGAGGCGGCGCGCATCATGTCTCTCAATCTCAAGCAAGTGGAAGGGCTGCTGTGTCGCGCCCGCAAGGCCCTGAAAGCGAG
This sequence comes from Asticcacaulis solisilvae, assembly GCF_017875235.1. GTDB lineage: Bacteria > Pseudomonadota > Alphaproteobacteria > Caulobacterales > Caulobacteraceae > Asticcacaulis > Asticcacaulis solisilvae_A. The sequence goes on from NZ_JAGGMI010000011.1 coordinate 92,402, forward strand.
TTTAGGCGATGTCTGAAGACAACGAACTCAAGACGCGATTGCGGCAATGGCAAGTGCCCGGCATGGCTCCCGCCGCCGCCGATCGCATGCTGTCCGGCGCTTTGACCCTGCCTCAGGTGCGCCCGTGGCCGGAAAGGCTGATGGACGAACTGACGCGCGGTCTTTCGGACTGGCGTTATGGCCTGGGTTACAAGCTGGCGGCGGGCATGGCCTGCCTGCTGCTGGGCTTCGGGATGGGCGGCGTCCCGACAGACGCTCCCGTCAATGTCGCCGGAGTGGCGCTGATGGCGGACGCCGCGACATGAATAACCGCCTTGTTATCGGCGGCGTCATCGCCGTGCTAATCGCGCTCAATCTCGTTCAGGGCGCGGCCTTGCTGCGCATGCGGACACATAAGGTGGAGCCCGCCCCGGTTACGCTCACCGAACAACACATCCAGCAATTGCCCCAAGTCTCGCAGGACGCTGTCCGCCCCAGTCTGGAACAGGCGCGGCCCTTGCTGCATCAGCGCCTAAAGGAAGCGCATCAGGCAAGACGCGAGTTGGCGCACTATATCGCCAGCCCCAACTATAACCGCGCCGAAGCGAAAAAACGGTTCGAGGATCTGCGCGCCAAGACTAATGCCGCACAAGGCGTGGCCGAGGGCATGCTGCTCGACGCCGCCGACAAGCTGTCGCCGAAGGACCGCGCGCTAATTCTGAAAACGGTCGACGGGCGATCCTGAAGCATAATGACTTTAGATTGAGCTATTTGTTTAGCTCCGGAAATCCCCCTTCCGCAGCCAATCAAAAGCCAGGGGTTGTCTAAGAGTTATCTAGCGCGTGCCCTTAGCCCATCTTTACAGTGCGGATCGAAAACTGCGACACCAGCTTGGACACGCCCGGCATCGTCGACAGGACATCACGATGGACGTCCTCGTAGGACAGGCTTTCGCGCAGGACGATCTTGAGCAGATAGTCCGCCTCGCCCGACATCAGGTGGCATTCCTCGATGGCTGCGCAGGCGACCGCCGCCTTCTCGAACTTTTCAAAGGTCTCGCGGCGCTGGTCCTGCAGCGTGACGTGGACAAAGACCGTGCCCTGCTTGCCCTGGACATTCTCGGCGATGACGGCGCGATAGCCGGTGATGACGCCCTTCTGCTCGAGAATCTTGACGCGGCGATGAGCGGCCGACGGCGACAGGCCGACGGCTTCGCCGAGGTCGGCCGAGGTGGCGCGGGCGTCGCCGCGCAGGACCTTGATCAGTTCGCGGTCGAAAGAATCCAGATCGGAAAATTTATCACTGCCAGCCATGAAATTGAGAATATCTCCATGCGACCGCCGTGGCAAATCATTAAGTTTCGAAAATTTGCCACCAGAACCGGATTATAATTTCATTTTCAACCGGTTTGGAGCGACCGCCATGAAGATCAGCGTACCGAAGGAAATCAAGACCCACGAGTACCGCGTCGGACTGGTCCCCAACTCCGTCGCGGAGCTGACGCGCCTTGGCCACATGGTTTTTGTCGAGCACGACGCCGGCGCCGCCATCGGCTTTTCCGACGCCGACTATATCGCCGCCGGCGCGCACATTTGTCCCACGGCGGAGGAAACTTTCGCGGCCGGCGATCTGATCGTCAAGGTCAAGGAACCGCAACTGCCCGAATGCGCGCGGCTGAAACCGCATCAAACCCTTTTCACCTATCTGCATCTCGCCGCCGACAAGCCCCAGGCCGAAGCGCTGATGGCGTCGGGCGCCACCTGCATCGCCTATGAGACGGTCACGGAGGCCCAGGGCGGCCTGCCCCTGCTCAGGCCCATGTCCGAAGTCGCCGGCCGCATCTCGGTCCATGTCGGCGCGACCTATCTGCACAAGGCATTCGGCGGCCGTGGCGTGCTGATCGGCGGCGTGCCGGGCGTGGCGCCCGCAAAGGTCGTCATCATCGGTGGTGGTGTGTCCGGCATCAATGCCGCCCAGATGGCGGCAGGCATGCACGCCGATGTCACGGTCTTCGATGTCGATGCCCGCAAGCTGGTGGAGATCGACCAGATGTTCGGCGGTCGCGTCAAGACGGCCTATTCGTCGCGCGCCGCCCTGGCCCAGGCCGTTACGGAAGCCGACCTCGTCATCGGCGCGGTGCTGATCCCGGGCGCCGCCGCGCCCAAGCTGATCAGCCGCGCCATGCTGAAGACGATGAAAGCCGGCGCGGTGCTTGTCGACATCGCCATCGACCAGGGCGGTTGTTTCGAGACCTCGCATCCGACAACGCACCAGGATCCGATCTTCATCGTCGACGACATCGTGCATTACTGCGTCGCCAACATGCCCGGCGCCGTGGCGCGGACCTCGACGCTGGCGCTCAACAACGCCACCCTGCCCTTCGTGGTGAAGATGGCGCAGATGGGCGTGTCGGCGGCCCTGGCCGCCGATCCGCACCTGCGCGCAGGGCTGAACGTCTCGGCCGGTCAGATTACCTATAAGGCGGTCGCCGAGGCGCTAAACTTGCCATCGGCGGCCTAACCCGCGTTTCGCTCGGCCTGGGTCAGGTTGATTTCGGCGTCGGCCTGCGCCTGCCTGACCTCCTCGGGCGACAGGCGCGCCGAGATGGCGGCAACTTCGTCCGCCGTATCCCTGCCGTTCATGCCCGCCACTTCGTACCATATCAGCGCGGCGTTATCGTCTGCCTTAACGCCGATGCCCTTTTCATAAAGCCGGCCGAGTTCGACCTGGGCATCGACGATGTTCATCTCCGCGGCCCTCTGAACCAACCGCGCGCCTTTGGCTTCGTCCTTCGCCACGCCGTGACCGCGAATGTAAAGCATCCCGGTCATGAAGATCGCGAAGGAATGGGTGTTGTCGGCGGCCAGGCTGTAGAGGCGGAATGCCTCATTATAATCCTTTGCCACGCCCTTGCCTTCATAATAGGCCTCGGCCAGCAGGGTCTGGGAGTGGGTATAGTTCTGAGCGGCCGCCTTGCGGAACCATGGTACGGCCTTCGCCGGCGCCTCAGGCACGCCGTCACCGTAGAAAAGCACATAGCCATATTGGTTTTGCCCCTCGGCTGAGCCTTGCTCGGCCGCCTTCAGGTACCATTTCAGCGCCTCGCGGCCATCCGCCGTGACGCCTTCGCCATGGTGATAGCTGTAGCCGAGATAGACCTGGGCAGGCGCATAGCCCATCTCCGCGCTTTTCCTGAGATCGCCAAGCTCCGCCGGAGTTTCACCATCGCGCCCCTTGCAGAAGAGGTCCTTCGCGTCCGTCTCGCTCAGCTTTCCGGCGGGCCGGGCGTTACAGTAAGCCAGCGCCTGGTCGACCGTGTCGACGCGCTGGCCTTCGCAGGCCGCCAGCAGCAGGCACGTCATGGCCGCGATCCGTCGTTTCATTTCCCCTCCAAAGGCGCGAATAGGTCGGCTTTTAACGCAAAAACGGCCCTTACGTCTTGGAAATCAGTTCATTTGTCCCCATAGTGACAAAAAACAGGCCCTATAGAACAAGACACAGGGATCCGGACATGACGACATCGAGCGTCCGCAGAATTGGCGTCGACGAACTGGAAATCGTGCGCGAACTGGCGCTGGTTATCTGGCCGAAATGCTACCGCAACATCATTGGTCCCGATCGCGTGGACGCCATGCTGGCCGTCCTTTACGCCACCGACGCGCTTGAGCGCGAGATGCTGGAACAGGGCCATGTCTTCTGGGTCGTGCGCTACGGCGACGTCGATGTCGGCTATGCGTCCGCCTATCGCGACGGCGAACGGCTGTGGCTCAAGAAGCTGTATGTCCGTGACGATCACCGGGGACTTGGTCTTGGTAAGGCGCTCATCGCGGCCGCGCTGGCGCACTTCCAATCCCTGACCATCCAGGACATGGCGCTGTACGTCAATCGCGACAATACACCGGCGATCAACTACTATCTGCGTTCAGGCTTTCAGGTCGAGGCCGAGGTTCCGGTCACCATGGGCCCCTACGACTTTACCGACTATGTGATGCAGAAGGCAGTCTAGCTGCTCAGCGATTACTATTCTCGCGACGATTGGTTACCGCCTCTTAACGAAATTTCTTATCGTACCGGTAGTGCTGACCAGGCATTGCACGCGTTTCACTGCTCACAACTATCCGTCTCGCGTAAACAAACGCGTGACTTCGGCGCTCGTCGCCTGTCCGGCGACTCTCATCCATGGTAGATATTAATACGCTGTTAAACGCGGTTAACGCCGCCTTAACGGCTCAAGCCGGCACAGACCCGCGACGTCCTGACTTGCCCGTACTAACGTATAGACAACAGGGAGCCCAAATGCCCTATACGCCCCGTACCCGTCCGATCAGCCTTGCCGAACTCGATATTGTCCGCGACCTGGCCCTGCAGATCTGGCCGAAGTGCCACCACAATCTCATTCCTCCCGACCATATGGACGAGATGCTGACCAGTCAGTTTGATCTCGACGTCCTGGAACAGGATATGACCGAAAGCGGCCACATCTACTGGGTCGTCAGCATCGGCCAGACGGATGTCGGTTTCGCCGCCGCGCACATGGAAGACGGCCGCGTCTGGATCACCAAGCTCTACGTCCTGTCCGACTATCGCGGCCTGGGTCTCGGCAAGATTCTCATCCAGGCGGTTCAGGACTATTTCCTGCCCGCCCACGCCATGTCGGTCTGCGTGCACAAGGTGCAGGAGGCGGCAGTGGATTTCTGCCTGCATCATGGTTTCAATATCGACCGCGAAGTGCCTGTCAGCATCGGCGCCTACGGCTTTACCGACTATCTGATGCACAAGGACCTGCGCAACTGATTATCCGGCCTGGAGGCGGGCGAATCCCGGCCCGCCCAGCGCCGTCTGCCAGATAAAGACCGTCACGCCGTGCAGCAGGACCGCCGGCCACAGCGAGCCGGTGCGATAGCGCATGAGGGCGCACGCCGCCCCCAGCAATCCGGCGCAGACCAGAAAATCCAGCCGCAGGAAAAGATACGCCGCGCCGGGCAGAAAGGTCAGTGCCTCGACCAGATGCCATACGACGAAGGCCGCCCATCCGGCCAGCAACCACCACGGGTCATGGCCGCTCTCGCCGCGCGTGGGCGTCAAAAGGCCGCGAAAGATGAGTTCTTCGGTCACGGCCGGCACCAGCAGGATGGTGGCGAAACGCACCGGCCAGTCCGTAAAATCCGGCTGCCAGCGGGCAAGGCCCGAAAGGCCCGCGACGACGGCGATCCCCGCCAGCCCCACAGTGGAAACGACCGCGCACAGCCTTCAGCCCCCGGCGTCGGGCCATGTCCTGAGAGCTGAGATCAGGCGGTTAACCATTCCCCTTCCTAGGCTTTACAAAATGGGGTATGACCCACCATATCAGACTGATGCGGGGGGCGTATCATATGCTCTCTGTCAAAATAGGTCACAGAGGGAGTCCTAAATGATTTCGAAGCGCGTTGTCCGTCTCGTCGCCGGCCTTGCCGCCGGGGCTGCCCTGGCATTCGGTCTGGCCGGATGCGGCATGAACACCATCCCGACCAAGGAAGAAGCCGGTAAGGCGGCCTGGGGCGAGGTTCAGAACCAGTATCAGCGCCGCGCCGACCTGGTGCCGCAACTGGTCGCGAACGTCAAGGGCGCCGCGGCGCAAGAGCGCACGACGCTGACCGCAGTGGTCGAAGCCCGCGCCAAGGCCACCCAGATCACCGCCCAGGTCGATGCGTCGACCGTCAGCGATCCCGCCAAGTTCAAGGAATATCAGGCCGCCCAGGATGGCCTGTCGTCGGCGCTCGGCCGCCTGATGGTCATCCAGGAGCGCTATCCGGACCTGAAGTCGAACGCCGCCTTCATGTCGCTGCAAAGCCAGCTGGAAGGCACCGAGAACCGCATCGCCGTGGCGCGCCGCGATTACAACACCGCCGCCCAGGACTATAACACGTCCTTGCGTACCTTCCCGACCATCATCTGGGCCAAGACCATGTATGGTTCGTCCAAGCCGATGGAATATTTCGCCGCCGCGCCGGCCGCCGCCAACGCCCCGACCGTCGACTTCTCCGACATCGGCGCGCAACCGGCCCAACCGGCAGCGCCTGCCGCTCCAGCCTCGGCTCACTAAATCCATAAAAACAAGGCCACTCAGCCATGACGGCGTTTTCTATCCATAAAACCCGCCTGAACCGGGTGGCCTTGCCCTGGCTCGCGCTTATCGTCTTTGCGCTGGCATGGATCGCCACGGCAGCGCTGGCCGATCCGAAATTCCCCGACCACGGCGGCAAGCGCGTGGTCGACCAGGCCAATATCCTGTCGCCGGCCACCGAACAGGATCTCGAACTCAAGCTGAAGGGCCTGGAGGACACCACCACCGATCAGATGCTGGTGGTCACGGTCGACAGCCTGCAGGGCTACGAGATCGAGGAATATGGCTACAAGCTTGGCCGCCACTGGGGTGTGGGCCAAAGCGGCAAGGTCAAGGCTTCGACGGGCGAGACCTACAAGGACAACGGGCTGATCCTGCTGATCGCGCCCAACGAGCGCAAGGTGCGGATCGAGGTCGGCTACGGCCTGGAGCCAGTCATGACCGACGCCATGTCGCACATGATTATCCAGGGCGACATCCTGCCTAAGTTCAAGTCGGGCGACTATGACGGCGGCGTCGAAGCCGGCACGGACGCCGTCATCCAGCAGTTGTCGATCGATCGCAATGTCGCCATTCAAAAGGCGCAGGCGGCCGCCAACGTCCAGTCCGAACGCAGTGAACGCGGCGGCCTGCCGATCGGCGTTATCATCTTCATTATTATCATCTTCATCCTGTTCTCGCGCGGCTGGCTGCCGTGGTTCTTGCTGGGCAACGTCCTTGGTGGCGGTGGTGGCGGCGGCTGGAGTGGTGGCGGCGGCGGCTTCGGTGGAGGCTTCTCCGGCGGCGGCGGATCGTTCGGCGGCGGCGGATCGTCGGGTAGCTGGTAGGGGAAGCGGACATGTCACAGCTGAAAATCGACCACGCCCGCGTCAATGCGGCCATCGCCCAGGCGGAAGCCACGACCTCCGGCGAAATCACCTGCGTCGTCCGCGCCAAGGCTCTGGATTACAGCGCCACGCCAATCGGCTGGGCGGCAGCCCTGACGCTTCTGGCGCCGCTGGTGACCGCTGGCATGGGCCTGATGCCGCACGCCTGGCTCGAACCCCTGCTCAGCCGCGTGCTCGGCTGGCACAGCATCGGCGTCAGCGGCCAGTACGCCACGTGGGAGATGGCGCTGGGCCTGACCGCCCTGCAGGTCGTCGTGTTTGCTATTACTTGGGCAGTTATCAATTTCACGCCACTGAAGGTCTGGCTGACGCCCAAGGCGACACGCCTGAAAAAGGCGCACGAAAAGGCCATGGAGCAGTTTTATTCACGCGGTCTGCATCTGACCGCCGGCCGTACCGGCGTGATGATCTTCTGCGCTTTGGAAGAGCACTTCGTCGAGGTCATCGCCGACGAAGGTATCTATTCGAAGGTCGATAAGGCGTTGTGGAACGACACTGTGGCGGTGTTGCTCAAGCACATCAAGGCGGGCGACCTGACGACCGGCTTTGTCGAAGCGGTCGCCGCTTGCGGCGTGGCCCTGGCAGGACATTTCCCGCCGAATCCTAACAATCCGAATGAACTGCCCGACGTGTTGATCGAGATCTGATCTACTGCGTCTTCAACGCCGCGTGGACCGACAGGGCCAGAGTCTGAAGCTGGCTCTGAGTGTCGAAACAGGCGTCATTGGCCAACAGGACGTAGCCGCGTTTGGCGTCCGGGAACAGGATGGTCGCGCTTGACATGCCGAAGACACCGCCGCTCTGCCACAGCTTGCGTTCGCCGTCTTCGGTCGTGATCACCTGCCACATCAAGGTTTCACCGTAGGTCTTTTCATCGCCGTGAATGACGGTGTGCGCAGTCCGCACCACCGGGTTGGCCTCATCCAGATGCCAGGCGGCGTATTTCATCATGTCTGACGTGCTGGAAATCAGCCCTCCCGCCGCGCCGAGGTTTGGCAGGACATAGGGAGCGGGCTTGCCGGTGGGACCATAGCCCAACGCCCTGCGGCCCTTGTTTTTCCGGGATACCGTCAGGCCGGTGTCGTCCATGCCCAGCGGCTTGAAAACCTGGTCTTCGAGAAGCGCGGAATAACTCTTGCCGTAGGCGTCTTCGAGACCGAAGCCGACCAGCTTGATGCCGATATTGGAATAGCTCATCGTCTGGCCTGGCTCGGTGACCAGGCGCGCATCACGCAGTTCCTTCAGGTAACGGTCGCGGTCGTAAACCTTTTCGCGTGCCTGTAATTGATAGGGCAGTTTTTCGAAGTCCGGATTTTTGAACAGGTCCTCGCTATTGGGAATATCACGCGGCATCCCGGCCGTATGAGCCGCCAGGGTGCGCAGGGTGATCGGCTTGCCGTTCATCTCCAGATTGGGATAGGCGTCTTTCAGGTAGGTCCTGAAATCGCCGTCCAGCGTCATCTTACCGTCGAGCAGAGCCCTCGCCGCCAGCGTGCCGGTAAAGGTCTTGGTGACCGAGCCAATCTCGAACAGGCTGTCTTTGGTGGGGAGAGCGGGTTTGACCTTGGATGTCGTGCCATAGTTGTAGAAACTGACCTTGCCCTGGTTGTAGACGCCAATGGCCAATCCGACATGGCAGGTGTCGGCGAAGAAAGTCTCCGACGCCGCCTGCACCGCATTGTCTAAAGCGGAAGCCTGCGGGTTATCCGTTGGCAATGCAGCCATGGCGGACGGGGCTGCGAACGCAAGCAAAAAGCTGATGGTGAAAATGCGCATAATGCCCTCCCGTGAAATAACGACGCTATGAAGCGATTGCAGCGCTTTTGTGACCACCAATTTCAAACATTTCCTATCGCTTTTCGGCGGCGACAACGCTAAACACCGCGCCCCTTTCCTGTCTCGTGTTGCAAGCCATGTCCCGACCCTATTGCGGTATCGATTTCGGTACGTCCAATTCCGCTGTTTGCGTGGGAGAAGGCGAGAACGTGCAATTGGTGCCGATCGAAGGCGACTCCGTCACCCTGCCGTCGGCGCTGTTCTTCAATTTCGAGACGGGTGAGACGCGCTTTGGGCGTCAAGCCGTTGCCGAATATCTCGACCATTACGACGGCCGCCTGATGCGCGCCCTGAAGTCGATCCTGGGCTCCAGCTTGATCGGCGAAACGACCCAGGTCGGTAATCGCCGCAAGGATTTCCGCGCCATCATCGGCATGTATATCGCCGAACTTAAAGACCGCGCCGAACGCTTTACTGGTCACAGTATAGATCAGGTCGTGCTGGGACGGCCGGTGCGCTTTGTCGATAATGACGATGTCGCCGATGCCCGCGCCGAGGCCGAACTGCGCGGCATTGCCGAGGCGCAGGGCTTCCGGGACATCGCCTTCGAATACGAGCCTTTGGCCGCCGCGCGCGATTACCAGTTACGCCTTACCGGCGCCGAAACCGTTCTGGTCACCGATATCGGCGGCGGCACTTCGGATTTCTCCGTGCTAAGACTGGCGCCCGGCAGCTCCGATATCCTGGCCAATGGCGGCGTCCATATCGGCGGCACCGACTTCGATACCCGCCTCAGCCTCGCCACGCTGATGCGCGATCTCGGCTATCGCAGCCAGCTGAAGGGCGGGCTGGAAATGCCCGGCCTCTACTATCACCAGCTTTCGACCTGGCACCTGATCAACTTCCTCTATACGCAAAAGACGATGCTGGGCGTCCGGCAACTGCACCATCAGGCGGTAGACCGGTCGATGACCGAGCGCCTGATGAAGGTGCTGGAAAACCATTCTGGCCATGAGATCGCCAACAAGGTCGAACTGGCCAAGATCGCCCTGTCGGATGCCGAGATGACCACGGTCGATCTCAATGCCGTCGACAAGGGCTGGACGCATATCATTGGCCGAGCCGCGCTTCTGGGCGCCACCTACAATGACGTCGAAAAGGTCGTGAACGCCGCGACCGACACCGTCACTGCCCGCGCCGGCTTGACGCCTGAAGCGATCGAGACCCTGTTCATGACGGGCGGCTCGACCGCCCTGCCCGGCTTCGAAGCGGCCATGCGCGCCGCCTTCCCCAATGCCCGCGTCCATTACGGCGACCGCTTCTCCAGCGTCGCCAGTGGGCTTGGTCTGGCCGCAAAGCAAAGATTCGGAAAGTGATTTTTGCTTTGTCGCAACCGATCTAACGAAAACCGCTGCACACTTTTTCGGACATTGCTTTGAAAACCGCTTGCAAAGCCACCCTCACATCTGTATCAGCACGCTAACACACTAACACGTTGATACAGATGCGCGACAATGCCGAAGACAGAGATGCGGTGGCGAAAGCCATACTGATGCTCAAGGACGTCGGGGAGGTGCGCGCCTTTCTCGATGACCTGTGCACGCCGGCCGAACTGCGCGCCTTTGCCGAGCGGTTCAAGGTGGCGCGGCTGCTCGACGAAGGCCAGCTCAGCTATCGCGAAATCTCCGAGCGAACCGGCGCTTCGACCACGACCGTGACGCGCGTCGCCAGGTTCCTGCGCGAAATGCCACATCAAGGATACCGGCTGGTGCTGGACCGAATGAAAGACTGAGAAATGAGTGAACCGAGACTCCGTATTGCCGTTCAGAAGTCGGGCCGCCTGGCCGATCGCTCGCTGGAGCTGATCTCGGGCGCGGGCCTGCGCGTCCTGAAGGGCGCCAACGAACTGCTGTACCGCATCGAAAACCAGCCGATCGAGCTGCTGCGCGTACGCGACGACGACATCCCGACCTTCGTGTCCGACAATGTCGCCGAACTGGGCATAGTCGGCCTGAACGTGTTGAGCGAACACTTCCCGGACAGCGATGTCGAATCGATGATCGTCATGCGTCTGGGCTTCGGTTCGTGCACGCTGAAGATCGCCGTGCCGAACGACGCCGTCTATGACGGCCCGCAAAGCCTGGAAGGCAAGCGGATCGCCACCTCCTACCCGAACATCCTCGGCAAGTGGCTGAAGGCGAACAGCGTCTCGGCCGAAATCATCGAAATGCGCGGCGCCGTCGAAGTCGCTCCGCGCATGAAGATCGCCCACGCCATCTGCGATCTGGTCTCGACCGGCGCGACGCTGGAAGCCAACGGCATGCGCGCCACCGACCTGGTGCTCAAGTCCGAAGCCGTCCTGATCAAGGCGCCGCACGCCCCACCGCCCGAGTTGGAACATACGTATGACATGGTGTTGCGCCGCTTTGACGGCGTGGTCGCATCGACCGGCGCCAAGTACGTCATGCTCAATGCTCCCAAGGCGCATCTCGATGAGATCATCAAGATGATCCCCGGTGCCGACGCCCCGACCATCATGCAACTGGCCGGGCGCGACGATACCGTGGCCGTCCACGCCGTCTGCCAGGAAAATGTTTTCTGGGACACGCTCGACAAGCTGAAAACCGCCGGCGCATCGGCCATATTGGTGCTGCCGATCGAAAAAATGATGAAGTAGATGAAGACGTTTGTCTGGAAAGACCTGACCTCAACGGAACGCAAGGCGAGCCTTAGCCGCCCCGAAAACCGCCGCGATCCGCGCGTGCTGGAACGCGTGCGGGAGATCTTCGATGACGTCGAAGCGCGCGGCTTTGCCGGCCTGACAGACTGGGCCGTAAAGCTGGATGGCCATGCGCCCGACGCCGTGCGCCTAGATGCTAAGACGGTCGATGCCGCCCGCGCGCAACTGACGTCGGAAGATCTGGCCGCCATGGAACTGGCGGTCGAGAATGTCCGCGCCTTCCAGCAGGCCGAACTGCCGGGCGACGGGCCGCTGATCGCGCCCAAGCCGGGCCTGAGCCTTCAACGCGTTTATCGTCCGATTGCGACGGCCGGACTTTATGCGCCGGGCGGCCTGGCACCGCTGTTTTCGACCCTGATCATGACCGCTGTGCCGGCGCTTGTCGCCGGTGTGCCCAACCGCATCTGCATTACCCCGCCAGCGAAGGACGGCTCAATCCACCCTATGATGATTGCAGCGGGCGCGGCTTCCGGCCTCGATGCCGTCTGGCGCGTCGGTGGCGCACATGGCATTGCCGCCATGGCGCTGGGTGTCCTCGAAGGCCTGCCGGCTGCCGACAAGATCTTTGGCCCGGGCAACAAGTACGTTGCCGAAGCCAAGCGTTACGCCACCGAACGCGTGTCGGGCCTAGCCATCGACATGCCCGCGGGTCCGTCGGAACTGCTGGTCATCGCCGACGACACGGCCAATGTGAAACTGGTCGCCGCCGACCTGCTCAGCCAGGCCGAACACGACGCCGACGCGCAGGTCATTCTCGTTGCCCTGTCGACCGATATCGCCGCGCGCATCGCCGATGAAGTCGCCGCCCAGGTCGAACGCCTGCCACGCGCCGCGATCGCCAAGGCGTCGCTCGATCAGGCCCGCCTGTTTATCGTCTCGTCACTGGCTGAAGCCGCCGAGGTCTCCAACCTCTACGGCCCGGAACACCTGGCTATCCAAGTCGCGGACGTCGACGCCATCATCCCGCAACTGACGGCCGCTGGCACCATCTTCGCCGGCACCTATGCGGCGGAAACCTTTGGCGACTATGCCGCAGGCCCCAGCCACGTCCTGCCGACCGATGGTGCTGCCCGCGCCTGGGACGGCATCACCGTCCGTTCCTATCTCACCAGCTTTGTCGTCCAGAAAGCCACCCGCGAAGGTGCCGCAGCGATCGCGCCTGCCGCAGCGCGCTTAGCGAGGCTGGAAGGACTGGAAGCCCACGCCCTGGCGGCCGATTTCCGCCTGAACGCTGAGTTATAACCCATGTTCAACTCACCCTTTGCCTCACTGTCCTCTTCCGGCTCCGGCCTCGAATCGCTGCCGCCGTCGCTTGAACCTCTGCGTGAGCGCATGTCCGCCTTCTACGGCGTCGAAGCCCATCAACTGATGGTGACGCGTGGCGCGTCGCACGCCATGGAGGTGCTGATGCGCCGCCTGCGCACGCACGGTCATGAGTTCATCTGGGCGCCGGCCGACCATTATCTCGAAGACCTGGGCGCCGTTTACAATCTGACTGTGCGCACGCCGCCGGCGTCCGGCACCATTGCGAAGGGCGCGGGCTTCTATCTGGTCCACAACCCGCAACAGACGGACGGCAAGGCGTGGGACCTGGTCAAGGCGCGCACCCTGGCGGTCGATATCTTCCCTTCGATCCTGGTCATTGACGAGAGCTATTTCGACGCGTCGAGCGCCGCCAGCATGGTCGAACTTGCCGTGTCGGAACCCAATGTCGTCGTGCTGAAGAGCCTGTCCTACCTGTTCGGCATGGCCGGCGCCCGCGTCGGCGCGTTGATCGCCAACACCAAGACCTTGCAGGGTTTGCTGAAGTTCTGCGAGCCTCATCCGATCCCGACCCTGTCGGTGCGCGCCGCCGAAGCGGCCCTGTCGCCATCGCGGTCCTTAAGCGTCCAGGCGCGGATCGACCTGATCCGCGCGGAGCAGGCGCGTCTGCGTGATGCCCTGGCGCGCTCGCCGCAACTGGACAGCTTCGATCTCAACGACGGGCCGTTCATGCTGCTGAGGCCGGTCAACCTGCTGAAGACCCAGACGGCGCTGAAAAAGCTTGGTCTGTCGACGCAGAATACGGCCAACGGCCTGCTGCTGGCTTTGGGCGATAAGGCCACCAACAACCGCATCCTAAAGGCGCTGGATGTGCTGATGGATGGTCCCGCGCCGCGCACCGGCGAAATCATGCGCGACACCAAAGAGACCAAGATTTCGGTCCTGGTCAATCTCGACGAGCCCAAGCCCGTCAAGGTTCATACCGGCGTTGGCTTCTTCGACCACATGCTCGACCAGGTGGCGACCCATGGCGGCTTCTCGCTGCAGCTGGCCTGTGAAGGGGATCTGGAAATCGATGCGCATCATACGGTTGAGGACTGCATGCTCGCGTTTGGACAGGCGTTGAAACAGGCATTGGGCGACAGGGTCGGCATGGCGCGCTTCGGCTTTGTCCTGCCGATGGATGAGACCGAGGCCAAGGTGTCGGTCGATCTCGGCGGCCGGCCGTTCTGCGTCTTCAAGGGCGACTTTCAATCGACGCACATCGGTGACTACCAGACCGAAATGACCTCGCACGCCTTCCGCTCGCTGTCGGAAACGCTGGGCGCCTCAATCCATGTCGAGGTCGAAGGCGGCAACGACCATCACAAGACCGAGGCCTGCTTCAAGGCCTTGGGCCGAGCGCTGCGTCAGGCAACGCGTATCGAAGGCGATGCCCTGCCGTCTACCAAGGGAATGCTGGCGTGATCACCGTTATTGAACTCGGCTGCGCCAATACCGCTTCCGTCCTGTTCGCGCTCGATCGCCTGGGCGCTGAAGCCAAGCTATCGTCGGATCAGGCCGAAATCGCCGGCGCGAAAAAGGTTGTCCTGCCAGGGGTTGGCGCTGCCGGCTTTGCCATGTCGCGCATCCACGAACTGGGCCTGTTCGACACCATTCGCGGCCTGACCGTGCCCTTGCTGGGCGTCTGTCTTGGCCAGCAATTGCTGTTCGACGGCTCGGACGAAGGCGATGTCGAGTGCCTGGGCCTCATCCCCGGCCGCGTCACCAAGATGGAAGCCAGTAACGACATGGTCGTGCCGCACATGGGCTGGAACCAGCTTGAGGTCACCAAGGCCGATCCGCTGACCGCCGGGATCAAGGACGGCGACTTCGCCTATTTCGTCCACTCCTACGTCTGTCCGGTCAATGACTGGACGCTCGCCACCTCGACCTACGGCGCACCTTTCGCCGCCATGGTCCGCAAGGACAATGTCTGGGGCTGCCAGTTCCACCCGGAACGCTCCCAGTCGGTCGGCGCCAACATCCTGAAGAATTTTGTAGAGCTATGATCCTTTATCCTGCCATCGACCTGATCAACGGTGAATGTGTCCGCCTGGCGCAAGGGCGTTTCGACGCCGTGACGCGTTACGATTCCGATCCGTTCAAGCGCCTCAACATGTTCAATGAAGAGTTCGCCAAGTGGGTTCACATCGTTGACCTCGACGGCGCCAAAGCCGGATCTCCGCAGCAGCACGAACTGATCGGCCGCCTGGCCAAGGCATCGCGCGCCAAAATCCAGACCGGCGGTGGTGTGCGTACGCGCGAACACGTTCAAACCTTGCTGGATGAAGGTGTGTCGGCGGTCGTCGTTGGCTCGGCGGCGGTCAAGAATCCCGAAGAAGTGCGCGGCTGGCTGCGCGATTTCGGCAAGGACCGGATAACGCTGGCGCTCGACGTCCTGCCGACCGAAGACGGTGACTTTGACGCCGCCCTGCACGGCTGGACCGAGGGCTCGGGTATCTCGCTGTGGAGCGTGCTCGACCAGTATCCCGCCAATGTCGCCCAGCGCATTCTGGTCACCGACGTGTCGCGCGACGGCATGCTGATGGGCCCGAACATGGACCTGATGAAGGCGCTGCGCAAAGCCCGTCCGGACCTGGAAATCCAGGCGTCGGGCGGCGTGCGCTCGGTCGAAGACCTTTATGATCTCAAGGCTTTGGGCGTGCACGGCGCCATCGTCGGCAAGGCAATTTACGAAGGTCTCATTGATCTCAAGGCTGCCCTCAATGTTGGCTAGACGCATCATCCCCTGCCTCGACGTCAAGGACGGCAAGGTCGTCAAGGGCGTCCAATTCGTTGGTCACGAAGTCCTGGGCGATGCCGTCGACATGGCGCTGCGTTACCGCGACGAAGGCGCCGACGAGCTGGTGCTTTACGACATAACGGCGTCTTCGGAAGGCCGTACAGTCGACTACAACTGGGTGCGCGACATCGCCCGTGCGCTCGACATCCCCTTCTGCGTTGCCGGCGGCATCCGCTCGGCGGAACAGGCGGTCAAGTGCCTCGACTCGGGCGCCGACAAGGTGTCGATCAACTCGCCGGCGCTGGAACGGCCCGACCTGATCAACGAACTGGCCGAAATGGCCGGTTCGCAATGCGTCGTCGTCGGCATCGACAGCCGCGAGATGGACAACGACTACTACGTCCACCAGTACAGCGGCGATCCGGACAAGATCCGCCAGGCCGGCCGTCGCACCCTCGATTGGGTCGTCGAAGCCCAAAGCCGAGGCGCCGGTGAAATCGTGCTCAACTGCATGAACCAGGACGGCGTGCGCAAAGGCTACGACATCGTCCAGTTGCGTAAGGTTCGCGATTTGTTGAACATCCCGCTGGTGGCATCCGGTGGCGCCGGCGCGCCCGAGCACTTCCGCGACGTCTTCGACCAGGCCGACGTCTCCGGCGCCCTGGCCGCCAGCGTCTTTCACAAGAAGATCATCGCCATCCCCGATCTCAAGCAGCAATTGCGCGGAGACGGCATCGCCGTCAGACTGTAAAGCACCATGCCAGACGCCCACATACTGCCCGATCCACTGACGATCGCCGATATCGCCAAAATCGACTTCGCCAAGGAAGGCGGGCTGGTGCCTGCCGTCGTCCAGCACGCCGATACGCTGCAAGTGCTGATGCTCGGCTACATGAACGCCGAGGCGCTGACGCAGACGCTGAACAGCGGCCTTGTGACGTTTTTCTCGCGCTCGAAGTCGCGTTTGTGGACCAAGGGCGAGACCTCGGGCGATACGCTCCAACTCGACCGCATCCTGACCGATTGCGACGAAGACGCGCTTTTGGTTTACGCCCGCCCGCAAGGCCCGACCTGCCACACCAAGACGACCTCGTGTTTCGGCCACGAAGACGCGCCCGGCATCGGTTTCCTGGGCCATCTGGCCGCGATCGTGAAGGATCGCGCCGCCGCCGATCCGGCCGACAGCTATACGGCGCGCCTGATGCACAAGGGCATCGCCAAGATCGCGCAGAAGGTCGGAGAAGAAGGCCTGGAGACGGCACTGGCAGGCCGCGCCGGTGATCTCGACGAACTGCACAACGAGGCTGCCGACCTGCTTTATCACCTGTCGGTGCTGCTAATGGCGCGCGACACGTCGCTAGAGGCCGTGCTCGACGTTTTGCGCGAACGCCACAAGGGCTGATTTACAATAACGGCATTATGTGCTCTCCTGCCTGTTCGGCGAATGCAGGGGGCACGGATGCGTCGGGGCTATTTATCATTAGGGATCAAGGACATTTTCAATCCGAAAGGTCGGATTGATCGGCTGACCTATTTCATATACGGCGCGATTCTCGGCATTATAAGCGTCGTTATCCAAGGGCCGCTCCTGGCATTTTCGGCCATATTAGGCGACACTGCCCAGAGCTATATCAATGAGTATCCCGCCATCTATCTCACGCTGGTGGTCTTGCCCTTGCTTTATGGCCAGTTCTGCATCTACGCCAAACGCCTCCACGACTTGAACCTGCCAGCTCTCCTCGCAGTGCCGTTATTTGGCGAGACCATTTTCTACGTCGTCTTCAGCTTTGTTCCTCCGCTGGAAGAATTCAATCTTCAGCCGGAAATACTGGCCACGATCGGAATGGGCCTGGGTGGCGCCATCCTCATCGCGCACCTTCTGCTGCTGTTCGTTCCAGGCACGCGCGGCCCCAATAAATACGGCAGCAATAATCTCGGCGACCCGCTGCCCAAGCCTAAAATCCTCGAAGGCTAATCCTCCGAAAGATTCTTGCCGATCTGCTTGCGAAAGGCTGCGCGCTGCTCAGGCGTCAGTTCGCCCTGGAAACCGCGGACCTCAGCCGGCAGGTGTTCCCCCACCGGATCGCTCTGGTGAAAGACGAAGTGGTCGAACATGGCCTTCCACGCCCGGTTCTGTTGCGCCGGCAGATCGCGCAATGACAGCATGGCGTGGAACAGGGCCTGGATGGGTACGCCCATCTCCTGAGGGGCATAGTTCCACCAGTAATTGATCTGGACGTTAAGATCGTCGTCCGAGACGACGTGGTGCCACCACATGTACGGCACGAACAGAACATCGCCGGGCTCCAGCTCGGCTACGGTCGCCGTCTTCAAGGCCTCGGCGAAGCGCGGATGCTTTTCGAAATCAGGGTTTTCCAGATTGGCCATGGCCGTCGGCACGCCCGACACCGTCGCCTCGAACGGCCCCATATAGAGGTTCGGCAACTGCTCGGGCGGAAACAGCACGAAGCGCTTGGAGCCCGCCACCATGCAGGCCAGATTGTCGTAAAGGTCAAAATGGATCTGCGTCGTCGAGCGATTGCCGATCCAGATACGCGGTTCGGCGGCAATGCCCGGCAAGGCGTTTTCAGTCTTAACCGCCGGCAGATAATCGCTGAGCGGCGCCGATTGGACGTAGATGCGTTCGGCCCCGGCCTGGCCGGAAAGACCAAGCAACCGGTCGAGGGTCATGCGCAGTGGCACATGGGCACGGGCGAAGTTGAAGCTCTTTGCGTCTTCGCCGTAGAAGTACTTGCCGTCGCCGCCTGGCGCCTGACGGAAGGTCTCCGGCGGCTTGCCATTGTCGCGCGCCTTCAGATAGTCGATGAGCGCACCATTGCCGGAAAGCGCTGCCTGAACGATCGGCCAGTCGCGCACCAGCCCCTTGAAAATCATGGGCCTGTCCCGCCCTTTAATAGCGGCGGACAGGCCGGCGGGGACGACATCACTGCAGGATTCGACAGACGGAAACGGGTGCATCGCCAAGGCATAACGCAGCCCCTGCCCGGCAACAACCGTTTACAGCCGGAGCGGTTTGGGCTTAGACTTGGTTAACGGGGTTATGGGAACACGGATATGCTGAAGCTGGGATGGGACACCAGGGGCCGTCTGAGCCGCCAGGATTATCGCGCCGCGCAGACCAAGATCGGCGTAAGCTCGCTGATCGCCATCATTCTTGGCGCCGGCGTCGTGCTGGGTTTTACCAAACAGAACACCTATGTGTCACTGGCCGTCGTGGCGGTCGTTATTGCCGGTATCCTCTATCTGCAATATCGCGACGCACAGCTGGCCATCCGCCGGCTGCACGACCGCAACCTGCCGGGCTGGCTTTTGTGGCCGATCATGCTGTTCACGCTGTTCGTCATCGGCACCGCCAGCACGGTCCTGATGGGTGCTCTTTACGAAGGCGGACTGATGCGCTTTTTGTGGAACCTGTGGGAACTCACCCAGCCGCTCGTCGGACTGGCCTTCAGCCTGGGCGGTTACGGCATTCTGGCGGCGGTGGCCATGGTCTGCTACAGCCTGTTCATCCAGTACAACCTCAACGCCAATTCCACGCCCGGCCCGAACCGCTACGATTCCGCGCCCGCCGAGTGACCGAATTGCCGCAGGGTTAACGCGTCATCATGCCTATGTGACGGTTTTGTTTGCGCGGCATCCCCGCCTGCGTCATAAGCCTTTCAGGGCAATTAACGGGCAGACGTGCGAATGGCTTCGCTTATCGACATGATCACGGCGTTTATCGCGCTTCTGGTGTCGGCGGCCTTCCTGCATTTCGGTGGCGACAAGGATGCGATTGCCGCCGAGCCCGAGCCCGTGCCGGCCGAACAGCCGGCGAATCACTCCGCCACCTCCTCGTCCGATCAGGGCGACGCCTGATTCGCACGCGTCGATGCGGGATAGCCTGGTGGTCACGGCCGTTAATTTGTCCGTGAAAGGACAGGATTCGCCGCGGCGGAACGCGGGATTCTGACAAATTCCTTTGCCTTCAACATGAGTTAGAGATAGCTTTCGCCTCATGGGAGAACCTGTCGGGGCGATGCCGGAGATGTGTATTCCGGCTGAGGCGGCGGGGTTGCAGGACTGTTAGATGAAATCGAGACGCCCCCCTTTGAACACCTCCGGTACCCGCACAAGATCGCGCCTGGAATCCGGGATAAACCGTTCAGAGACCGACATGGATACCAGCGCGGATGCCGACCTGGATGCCTCCGCTGACGACCTGCTCGAAGCGCCCCTGGACGCGCCCCTCAACGCGCCCCTGAATGCAGCTAATCCAACGCCTGTGGATACGGAAGCCACGGCCGATCTCGACATCCCGCACGCCGCGCCCGCCATGGATTTCTCGCCCCCTCCGCCGCCGGACACGCCTCCGGCGCGTTTCACTGCCCGTGACGCGACCGCCCAGGATGAACCCAAGGCGGGCTTGCGCCGCGACCTGACGCCGCGCGTGGAAACCGAAGGCGTGCTGAAGGCCACCGGCGCGTCGCCCATGCTGTTCTGGGGCACCACGGGTTTCATCAGCCTGTTGTGGGCATGTGGTCTGGCCGCCTTCATGGTTGGCGCCCAGAACAATAGCGGCGCCTTTACCGTCGAACCATTCCGTATGATCGTGATCGCTTTCCTGGCGGTCTTCCCGGTCGGGCTGATCTTCGCCTCGGCCTTTGCGCTGCGCAACGCCGCCGCCTTGTCGCGCCAATCCGCCCGTGCCGCCGCCCTGGCCGATTCGATGCTGGCGCCGGCAACTTCGGCGGCCATGCAGACGCACGAACTGGTCGATCAGTTGCGCACCCAGGTCGATCACGCTGTCCGCGCCGTTCGCCTGGCGCACGCCGACATTACCGAACTTCAGGCCAAGCTGAAGAGCGAGACCGACCGGCTGCACGACGCCGCCAACATCGCCCGCGCCACCACCATGAGCGTCACCCGCGCCATGGAGCAGGAACGCGAGGCCGTGGCACGCATGAGTGAGCAGCTGGCGCAGCAGGCCAACGGCATTATCGAGGCCGTCGACCGTCAGGCGCGCATGGTCGCCGATGCCTCCGACCTGGCGCAGACGCAACTCCGCGAAGCCGAAGCGACCCTGGCCGTTCGCGCTACGGACATGATGACGGCGGCCAACGACGTATCGACCAATGCCCGCCTGATCAGCGAAGATCTGGACCGCCAGACCCAGCGCCTGGAAACGGCGGGTTCGGGTGTCGCAGGCCAGATCCGTTCGGTCGAGGAAGGCCTGTCGCAGCAACGCGCCGGCCTGGTTGCCGCCGCCCTTTCCTTGCGCGCCGACCAGGAAGACTTCGCCGTCCATATCGAAAATCAGCGCGCACAGCTGACCGAGGCCCTGGCCATCACCCGCGTGGCGACCGTCGATCTCGGCGAGACCTCGGCGCGCGGCGTAGACGTCCTGCGCGACATCGTCCAGTCGGCCCAGGAACAGTTCCGCGCCGTGCTGGGCGTGGCGGAGAATGAGCGCACCTCGTTCGAGACGCGCATCCACGCAACGCTTTCCAACATCTCGGTCATGGCCGCCGATGCACGCGACGACCTGATCAATGAGACGCGCCGTTCTCTCGAGCAATTGACGACCGCCGCCGGCGAGGCCAAGAAGGCCGCCGACACGGCCGCGCAGGTCGCTCAGGGCCGCGTCGACCGCCTCAACGAGTCGATCTTCGAAGCCTCGAAGAAGGCCGACGAAGTCTTCGACTCGCGCTTTGCCGCCGCGCGCCGCCTGATCGAGGACTCGGCCGAACTGATCAACCAGGCGGGCGACCAGACCGCCGAGCGGCTCGACAACAGTTTCGCCCATACCCGCCAGACGATCGCCGAGGTCAATGAGGCGCTCAACGAGCTAACGCACAGCGCCGACCAGTTGCCGCTGATGGCCCAGGACCGCCTGCACGAGATTCGCAGCGCCGTCGAGGAAGGTCTGGCGGCCATGACGGCGGCGGCACGCAAGGCCGCGCTCGAGACCGAGGCCGTCGACAGCGCCTTCCAGGATCGCGTACGCCGCAACTACGACATGCTGACCGAAGCCGTGCGCCTGATGGGCGTCATTTCCGGCGACCAGCCCCTCTCCTCCGCCCATCTGTCGGCGCCGACACCGCCGCCGGTAACGCGCGATCCGCGTACGCCACCCCCGCCGATGTCGCGCGCCGCGCCGCAGCCCCCCCAGGCCATGCCGCGTCCGACCCCGACGCCCCAGCCGGCACGGGAACAATCGCGGTTGCGCCTGACACCGCTTCCGGCCGAAACGCGTCCGGCGCCGCAGCCCCAGCGCCAGTCGCCCCAGGGCCAAAAGCCGCAGGGAACCCGCGCCAACGAATCGAATGGCTGGTCGTGGCGCGACCTTCTGAACGGCATGGACAGCAACGGCAATCCGGCACGCGATCCCTTGGAGATCCCGGCGGACACGGGCGCACGTTCGGCGCCTCAGGCGCCAGTCGATGCCGATTTCGATGACGATCTCGATGAGGTCATGGTCGGCGAGGTCAGCGCCATGGGTGTCGACGCCGCCTCGCTCCTCAGCCGTACGCGCATCGACGAGATGATCACTTCGATCATGGCCGAGAATAACGAAGGCGCGCGCAACCTTGTCCGCCGCATCGCCCCGGCCGCGGTCCGCCGCCTGAACCGGCGCCTGATGTCCGATCCGGTCCTGCGCCAGCATGCCTCGGAGTTCGTCACTGCCTACGACCAGCAGGTCAATATCGCCCTGATGTCGAAGGACGCCTCGCGCGGGCTGCAGGAAGTGCTCGGCAATGACAAGGGTCGCGCCTATCTGCTGATCGACGCGGCGATTGCCGACATCATTTGATCCAACATTGCGCCTTTCCTTCCCCGTTTACGGGGAAGGTGGCATTTGCGGAGCAAATGACGGAAGGGGGAAACTGTAGGATAGACAATCACCGGTGTCTGTGGCCCTCCCCTCCACCGCTTCGCGGTCCCCCCTCCCCGTAAACAGGGAGGGAAGTAAATCGAGCCCTCCCCATGCAACTCACCCTTCGCGCTGAAACCTTTCCAATAGCGGGCACCTTCACCATTGCGCGCGGATCAAAGACCGAGGCCCACGTCGTCTATGTCGAGGTCGAAGACGGCGGTCATGTCGGCCGCGGGGAAAGCGTGCCCTATGCGCGCTACGGCGAAAGCATCGAGGCATCGCTGGCCGAGCTGGAAGCCGTGCGCGGTCAGGTCGAGGCCGGGATCACGATCGAACAGCTGCAAAGCCTGATGAAACCGGGCGCGGCGCGCAATGCGCTCGATTGCGCACTGTGGGATCTGCGCGCCAAGCAAAGCGGCGTTCCCGCCTGGAAAACCGCCGGACTGAAGCGGCTCGATCCGCTGAAGACGGCCTATACGCTCAGCCTCGCCGCGCCCGAAGCCATGGGCGCACAGGCCGCCGAAAACGCTCGCCGGCCCCTTCTCAAGCTCAAGATCGGTGGCGCCAACGACCTCGACCGCGTCGAGGCCGTGCGCGCCCACGCGCCCAATGCCCGGCTGATCGTTGATGGCAATGAAGGCCTGAGCTTCGACGACCTTGTCCGCATTGCGCCCGACCTGGCCAGGCTCGGCGTCAAGCTGATCGAGCAGCCGCTGAAGGTCAGCGAAGACGAACAGTTGCTGGGCTTCGACAGCCCGGTGCCGCTGTGCGCCGACGAAAGCCTGCACGATCGGTCCGAGCTTGAGCGGTGCGCGCGGCTCTATGCCTGCGTCAATATCAAGCTCGACAAGACCGGCGGGCTGACCGAAGCCCTGGCGCTGAAGGCCGAAGCGAAGGCGGCAGGATTAGAGATCATGGTCGGCTGCATGGTCGCAACCTCGCTCAGCATGGCGCCTGCCATGCTGGTGGCGCAGGGCGCGGACTTCGTCGACCTCGACGGGCCGCTGCTCTTGGCGCGCGACCGCGACCATGGACTGGAGGTGACCGGCTCGATCCTGCATCCGCCGGCGCCGGCACTATGGGGTTAGGCGCAGACGCAGCCGATAGAGCCTGACCGCGCATAGGAGGCCGATCGTTGCCAACCCGGCCATCAGCCCATAGCCACGCAGGCCGAAGTGGGCAAAGGCAACGCCCGAGGCCAGCGTTCCCAGCCCCATCATCACCCCGTTGGAATAGGCGGCGTTGATCGTCTGGGCCAGCCCTTCATAGCCCTTGGGCGTCAGGCGGTAGACCAGTTCCAGCCCCGCCATGTAGGTGGCGGCGAAGCTGAAGACATGCAGCAATTGCGACGCCGCCAGCAGCCACAGCGGCGCGTCCCACATCATGAGGCACCAGCGGAAGACCGTTACGGCCGCCGCCAGCAGGATCATCCGCCATGGTCCCATGAAGCGGCGGAAGCGTTCCCCCAGCATCATGTAGGCGATTTCGCCGATCACACCGATGGCCCAGAGATAGCCGCACCAGACCGGCGACAGGCCGGCCTCCTTCCAGATCAGCGTCGAGAAGGCGTAGTAGAAGCTGTGCGAGGCCTGAAGACAGGCAATGGCCATGAACAGCCACGCCAGGCCCGGCGTCGCCAGCAGAACCTTAAGGCGCTCGAAGCCTGAACCCTGCGTTTCCGGCGTCATGTGGCCGCGGTCCTGGCGCGGTTCCGGCGGCAGGACGACCCGGCCGAGCATTGCCATCAGGCCGACAGCGCAAACGACCCAGAACAGGATGACGTCGGGCGGCAGGACCAGCAGAAGCCAACCCATGATGACGTCGGCGACGATAAAGGCGAATGATCCGACCGAACGCGGTATGGCATAGGTGAAACCGTGGCTGCGCGACAGTTGCAGGGTCATCGAATCAAGCATCGGGCTGATACTGGTCGAACAGGTATAGGCGCAGGCATAGAGGATCAGGAACGCCGCGAAGCGCCACGGCCCATAAACGTCGCTTAAGCCCATCAGACCGTAGAACAGGCAGGCCGCCGCCGCCAGCCAGACCATCGGTGTACGGTAGAGCGTAAAGCGGTCGGCCCACAGGCCACTCAAGGGACCGCTCAAGGACCGAAGCAACAGGGGCACGGCCAGGATAACGCCGATCTGCTGGGCCGTAATGCCCTGGTCGCGCAACCACACCGGCATGTACGGCAGGTTGGCGCCGGTCATCGAAAACAGCAGCACATAGAAGCCGGCCTGGCGAACAGGTGTCGTCAGTAACGGGTTTGGCGGATTGGGGGTTGTGGCGGCGGCCATTTGCGGCGTAAACTTTGAAACACTCTGGGTGCGCCGTTTATTTTCTAAAGATCATGATCGATTCTGTAAATTCTTCCATTACTTCGAAATCCCGATCCGGCGCTGCTCCGCGGGGTCTTTATCCCGACATCGAACCCTATGATACCGGCCATCTGGCGGTCGGCGGCAAGCACAGGATCTATTACGAACAATGCGGCAATCCAGCCGGTGTTCCGGTCGTGGTGCTGCATGGCGGCCCCGGCGGCGGCATCTCCGCCAACCTGCGCTCCTACTTCAATCCGGACGGCTATCGCATCATCCTGTTCGACCAGCGCGGCTGCGGAAAATCGACGCCGCACGCGTCCGAAGACGTTTCGCTGGACGACAACACGACCTGGCACCTGGTCTCGGACATCGAAGCCTTACGCGAAAAGCTGGGCGTCAGCCGGTGGGCGGTGTTCGGCGGGTCGTGGGGTTCGACCCTGTCGCTGGCCTACGCACTCAAACACACCGACAAGGTGCTGGGCCTGATCCTGCGCGGCATCTTCCTGGTGCGCAAATCCGAGCTCGACTGGTTCTACCAGGAAGGCGCCAGCCATATCTATCCGGACATCTGGGAACGCTTCATCGCCCCTATCCCCGAAGCCGAGCGCGGCGACCTTCTCAACGCCTATATCGCGCGGCTGAACGGTTCGGACAAGGCGGTGCAGCGCGCCTGCGCCCTGGCGTGGAGCGGCTGGGAAGGCGACACCCTGTCGATCGAAGGGCCGTCGGAGGCCGGGTCGAAGTTCTCCGATCCCGACTTCGCCATCGCTTTTGCGCGCATCGAGTCGTGGTACTTCAAGAACGGCGGTTTCTTCGAGACCGACAACTGGATCCTCGAAAATATCCGCCGTTTGAAAGACGTGCCGGCGTGGATCGTCCAGGGCCGTTATGACGTGGTCACGCCGATGAAGACGGCCTGGGAACTGCACAAGGCCTGGCCGGAAGCCCGCTTCAACCTGGTCAAGAAGGCCGGCCATTCGTCCAGCGACGACGGCATCCTGCACGGCCTGGTCGCCGCCGCCGACGAAGCCTTGGCATTGCTGGCGAAATAACTTTAGCGCTGAGGGTAAAAAGCCACACCGCCGACCTGATCAAAAAACAACATTACGCCGCCCTTGCCGTATGGTTAATTGTTGTTAAGGTATATCCGAGCGCAGGTATGGCCGGCATTTTGGGGCAAGGACGGACGCGCTCTCCGGGGGTTGCGTGGGAAGTTTGTTGCCAGAATCGCTAGATGTGGCGGCGGGGCTTGTCTTCGTCTACCTGCTCATGAGCGTGCTCGCGACCGTGGCGCGCGAAGCCTTCGAAGGCTTCATGAAGCGCCGTTCCCGCAACCTGGAAAAGGGCCTGATCGAACTCCTGTGCGACCAGCCGGCGGAGAAGCCCAAGGGCAGGACGAAAGCCAAGACCAAGACGATCGAGGGCTATGAAGTCCTTCAGGCCTTCTATGATCATCCCCTGATCATGTCGCTTTACCGCGGCCGCTACACCATTCCGCCCAAGCGCCATTTCCTGCAGGGGCGGTCGATGCCGTCCTATGTCCCCAGCTCGCATTTCGCCTATGTCCTGTTGGACATGCTGTCCGAACGCGGCGGACTGGGGACGGACCAGGGCGTCAACCTCAATGCCGTCATGGATGGATCGCGTCAGCTGGGTAATGCGCGGCTGGCCCGCATGGTCCAATTCGCCGTCTCAAATGCCGGCGGCGACGTCGACAAGGCGCGGCAGTTCCTGGAAAACTGGTTCAACGCCACCATGGACCGCGTCTCGGGCTGGTACCGCCTGGAAACACAGACCTTCCTGTTCTGGGTCAGCCTGGCGGCCTGCGTCATACTGAACGTCAATACGGTCGTCATTGCCGACGCGCTTTATCGCAGCCCGACCTTACGCAAAGGCGTCGAGGTCGCGGCAGAGACCTATTACCAGAAGCACGCCACCGGCCAGTTGCAGACCGGTGAGCTCCAGACGCTCGGCAACAACCCGCTGAACGAACTGGGCCTGCCGCTGGGCTGGACACAGCAGACGCGCGACGCCATGGCGCGCTTGTTTGCCCGCGAAGAGGCCCGCGCCGTCGATCCGGAGGCCGTCGCCCTTCTGACTGTGACGGCCAAGGACAGCCAGGGCTGGACCGGTCAGGTGGCATCGTCGATTAACGGCGCCTGGCAGGAGGTCGTCAATTTCTACTACGGCACGCCTGGCCTCGGCGACAACACGCTGTTCAACTTCCTGCCCTTCGTGTCGCTGATCATGGGCTGGGTCATGACGGCCTTTGCCGTGACGCTGGGCGCGCCCTTCTGGTTCGACGTGCTGAGCAAGCTGATGGTCGTGCGGTCGACCTTCAAACCGAATGGCGGCGGGCAGCGCGGCGACGGTCAAAAGGACACCGTATCCGGGCTGGCGGCCATTGCGGCAACGCTGGCTCCGCCGCAGCCTGCGGTTCAGGAAACCAAGCCCTTCCTGAGCTTTGGCAATGCGCAGGCGGCCGTGGTGCTGCAGGACGACCTGCCGGTCGATCCCAATCAGCGCCCGCGCGACGCCTGATCGCCGTTAGCCATGGCCATCATCACGCCTGAACATCTCCTGGCCCTGGCGCCGACGACCAAGCGGGCGGCGGAGTATGCCCCCGCGCTGGACGCCGTACTGGAACGCGCCGGCATAACGACGCCCCTGCGCGTGGCGCATTTCATGGCGCAGCTCTGTCACGAATCCGGCGGTTTCCGCGCCCTGGTCGAAAACCTGAACTACCGTCCGGAAACCCTGATGGCCGTGTTCAAGAAGCGCGTGCCGACCCTCGAGCAGGCACAGGCCCTGGTCAATGCCGGCAAGGACGCCATCGCCGAACACATTTACGGCGGACGGCTCGGCAATGTGAACCCCGGTGACGGCGCGCGCTTTATCGGCCGTGGTTTCATCATGGTCACGGGCCGGACGAATTATGAGCTGTGCGGCAATCGCATTGGCCAGCCCCTGACCGAGCGCCCGGAATTGCTGGAGCAGCCTGCGATCGCCGCCCTGGCGTCGGCCGCCTTCTGGCAGATGAACAATCTGAATGCCGCCGCCGACCGGGACGACGTCAACCTCGTCACGCGCCTGATCAATGGCGGCGACAACGGCTTGGCGGATCGCAAGGTGTTGACCGACAAGGCGCGACGCCTCTGGCAGGTCACGCCGCCCGTGGCCCTGCCGCCGGCCGCACCCCCGACACCGACGGCCCTGCCCGCCGGTGCCTTGAGCCGCTATTTCACGCTCGACGAAATGACCTTTTCCTCAACGGCGGTCCGTCAGCAGATCGACAACACGCCTTCAGCGGCCGTTCTCGAAAAGCTGAGGGAAACGGCCACGCAGATGGACGCGGTGCGCGAGCTTCTCGGCTATCCCATAACCGTGACCAGCGGATACCGGAGCCCGGCCCTGAACGCGCTGGTCAACGGTTCGCCGACCAGCGCGCACATGAGCGGCCACGCCGTCGACTTCGTCTGCCGCCAGTTCGGCACGCCGCTGCAGATCTGCCATAAGATCGCGGCCAGCAATATCCGCTTCGACCAGTTGATCCAGGAAGGAACCTGGGTGCACATCTCGTTCGATCCGCGCATGCGCCGCGAGATCAAGACCGCCAACTTCTCAGGTGGCGCTCCAAGCTATACGCCGGGATTGTAGCCGAACCAAAGGCCCCAGCACCACTCGATCCGCTCGCGCCCCACATGAATTACAGCGCGCTCCGGGCCATAAACCTTTCAAATTGGATGAGATGGCAGGAGCTGAGCGCCGCCTCGTAACCGGCCGGAAATTCGGAGCCTTGAGGCGAGTGCTCGCCGGCTAGCGCCGCAGGTACATTAGTACCTGCAAGCGACGACTGCGACGCAATCGCCCAAGGATGCGGATTTCCCTATTCGAAGCGGGCGAAGATGGATTGTTGTCTGGGTAGTTCCTGATATCGGTGCACGCGAACGCCGAGGATTAGCCCGAACCCGGCCATGACGGTCAGCATGACGGAACCACCATAGGACACGAGCGCCATCGGGATACCCACGACCGGCGCCAGGCCCATGACCATGGCGCCATTGATCAGCACATACAGCGCGAAGGTTGCCGTCGTGCCGGCAGCCGCCAGGCGGCCGAAGTGCGAATGCGATACCGACGCCATGCGCAGCGCCATGAAGATCAGTGCGCCCGCCAGGGCAAAGACCGCGAAGCCGCCGGCAAATCCCAGCTCCTCACACACCCCGGCCATGATGAAGTCGGTGTGCTTTTCCGGCAGGAAGTTCAGCTGTGACTGCGACCCCAGCCCAAGCCCCTTGCCGAGCAGGCCGCCGGAACCCATGGCGATCTTGGACTGGAGGATGTGATACCCGGTGCCGGAAGGGTCGGCTTCGGGATTGAGAAAGGTCAGGATGCGGTTTCGCTGATAGTCGTGCAGGATATATTGGAAGGCGATCGGCACCATCACCACGGCCCCCGCCGCGGCCGCCGCGATGATCTTCCAGTTAAGCCCCGCCAGTATCATGACGGCCCCGCCGGTAAACGCGATCAGGAGCGCGGTGCCGAGGTCCGGCTGGTGCATGACCAGCCCCGTCGGGACTGCGATCATCAGCGCCGGGATAATCAGCTTCCAGGACAGATTGGCGTCCTTGGCGGAGGCTTCGTGATAGAAGCGCGCCAGTCCCAGCACAATGGCCAGCTTCATGAACTCCGATGGCTGAAAGCTAAAGCTGCCGATTTCCAGCCAGCGCTGAGCGCCCATACGGACGTCGCCGATCACTTCGACGGCAACCAGCAGCAGCAGGGATATGGTGTAGAATGGGTAGCATATCCACAGCCAGACGCGCAGGTCGACCAGCGCGAGGCAAAGCGTCAGCACCAGGCAGGTACAGAAGACGATCAGTTGCTTATAAGCCCAGGGTTGCCAGCTCATGCCGCCGGCGCTGTACTGCAACAACATGCCGATGCTGGCGAGCGCGATCAGGCAGATGACGAAGACCCAGTTGATCTGTGTGATCTTGGAGTCGTAACGCTCGCGCTGACCAGGACGGGAAAGGGCTGAATCGACCATGTGTCTCTCCTAATCCGACCGCGCATTGGGATCGACCGGCACGTCAACTTCGGCGCTGGCTGAAGCGGAGGCATCAGCGTTCAGCTTGCCGGTATCGATGGCGGCATTGACCGGCCCGGTGATGCGTTTGCGGATCTCCGGGTCCTTGATCAGGGCCAGGCGCATGATTTCGCGCGCCTTGGGCGCCGCGAACCGGCCACCGGCGACGCCGTGCTGAACGACAACAGCCAGGGCGTATTTCGGCTGGTCAACAGGCGCGTAGCAGACGAACAGGCCGTGGTCCTTATACTTCCATTCGTTGGCCTTGCGGATGCCGGTCTTGTCGTAGCCGCGCACTTGGGCCGTGCCGGTCTTGCCGGCCATATGGATGTTCGGCCCCAGATCGAGCTGCGACTGGCGGTAAGCCGTACCGTCGGCATCGTTCGACACGCGATTCATGCCGTCGCGAATGATCGCCAAATGCGCTTCGGGGATTTCGATCGTCTTGAACTTCGACATGTGGTCTTCGAGATCGCCGCCGATCTTGTTGACCAGATAGGGCTCGACCGCTTTCTTGCCGTTGGCGATGCGCGCGGTATAGGTCGCCAGCTGGATGGGCGACACCAAGGTCATGCCCTGGCCGATGGCGGCCGACAGGGTTTCGCCGGGATGCCAGACCGGATCCTTCTTACGGTACTTGCGGACGTACTCCTGATCCGGCAGCAGGCCCTTCTTCTGGCCGTCGATGCCGAGATCCGGATAGATGTGTTCCAGGCCGAGCTTCCGGCCGGCGCGGGCGATGCGGTCGATGCCGGCGCGGTTACACATGGCGTAGAAATAGACGTCGCACGAATGCTTGATGGCCCCGACCATGTCGACCGAGCCATGTCCGCCCGGCTTCCAGCATCCGAACCGTCGCCCGAAATAGAAGGCGCCGCTGCAATGGACGCGCTCGGCCGGATTAATGCCGGCGTCGAGCAGAGCAAGCGCAGTCGTCATCTTGAAGGTCGAGCCCGGCGCATAGGTCGATCCGACGGCCTTGTCCAGCAGGGGCAACCGCTCGTAGTCGGCCAGCAGGCGGTAGGCGTCGGTCGGGATGCCCGAGACAAAAAGGTTCGGGTCGAAGGCCGGCGTCGAGGTCATGCACAGAACTTCGCCGGTATTGACGTTCATCATGACCGCCGAACCCGAATCCTCTCCGAAAACCTCGAGGGCGCGCATCTGGATGTCGGCATCGAGAGTCAGGGTGATATCGGCGCCCGGCTTGGGCGGGATCATGCCTTGCGGATCTTCGGCCACGACCTGGCCTTCGGCGTCGACCTCGACCTTGCGGCCACCTGCGGTGCCGCGCAGCTGGGCGTCATAGGCGCGTTCGATGCCCGTCTTGCCGATCCGGAAGGAAGGGTGACGCAGCAGCTTGTCCTCTTCCTCGGTATAGTCGGGCCGGGCCTTTTCGCGTTCAAGGTCGCGGGCGTTGATCTTGGAGACGTAGCCCACGACGTGGCTGAAGGCGCCGCCGTAGTGGTAGACGCGAAGCTGGTCCATATCGGCGACAACGCCTGGGATGTCGTTGGCATACAGGCTGACGCGTGAAAAGTCCTCCCAGTTCAGGTCAGACGCAATGATGGTCGGCACGAAGCGCTGGTTCTGGTTGAGATCGCGCAGGATACGCCTGCGGTTCGTCACCGCCTGGGGAAGGATGTAGGAGACCTCGTTAAGCGTGTCGTCGATATTCTTGACTTCGTTGCTTTCGATCATCACGCGGAAGGACGGACGATTGCCGGCGATGACCTTGCCGTTGCGGTCGAGAATGTCGCCGCGCGGCGGCGGAATGAGGCGGAAATTATACTGATTGGCGGCGGACAGCTTCTGGTACTTGCCGCCTTGCAGGACCTGGAGGTGCGCAAGGCGTCCCGTCAGGGCGAACAAGCCAAAGGCGACCACGCCGCCCAGGATGAAGATGCGGCGGTGAAACGCCCCCTGGCGTTCATTGACATCGGTGAAGACGATCGAGGGTTCAGCCATTATCCAAACCGCACATCCGCATGGACGTACTTGTCCAGCATATAAGGCACGACCGGGAACAGCAGGGTCGTGGCAATCAGTTGCTCGAAGACGCCGATCAGGCGAACGATCGAGCCAGTGTCCAGCGCGATCAGGGTAACCCCCATGCCGAAAAAGACGATTTCCGTCGCGACATAGATGCCGAACACGACACGCCAGTCCTGGCCGGCGACGTAACTGCGCACTGTGACCAGCACGCCGTACACGATCATCAGGGTCAGGGTGTAGAAGCCAAACGGTGCCGACCAGTAGACGTCGAGAAACAGGCCCAGCGCCGCCAGCACCAGCGGCGCCAGATAGGACGGGCGGACCAGCGGCCAGACGAAAGCGAGGACCAGCGGCATGACGGGTTCGGGCAGGTGCAGGCCGAAGATGCGGATCGGCGTCGCCAGGACCACCGTCACGGCAATGGCCACGAGGGCGGGCATGAACAGCCATTCCCACGGCCCGATAACGCGCGATGCTATGGCGCCGCGCAGATTGCGGGTGATCGTCTTCTTGGGACGCTGCCTGAACAAACCCCGGTCAAGCGGCGCTTTCATCAGTTGGCGCCCCCGGTCGGTGTTGAGGGCTGCGGCGACGCAGGCGCAGGCGCAGGCGTGAACGGGCGCAGTTCTGGCGACGACGACGATGAGGCGGACGCGGATGTGGCGGGACGCGGCTGGGGTTTGGGCCTGGGCGGCGCAGGACGCGCGGCGGCCGATGAGGAGGATGCGGCGGCGGCCGGCGCAGGTGCGGCCGAACTGACAACCGCGCTTGCGCTGGCCGATGCCGAAGCGGCGGCAGCCGGGTTGACCGTTGGCAGGACCGGCGGTGGCAGCAGGTCGCTGACCGGCGGTGTCTTCAGCAGCTGATCGGCGTCCGGGAGACGCGAGAAGTCCTTGAACAGCAGCACCTTGACGAAGTCAATCGGCGCGCGGTCGGCGTAGAGGCGGACGCGCCAGACGCCGTCGACGCCCTGGTCGGCCTCGCCGACGGGTAGGCCGCGCGGGAAGATGCCGCCGTCGCCCGAAGTCAGTATCTGGTCGCCCTTCTTGATGACGTTCTTGCCGCGGATAAATTCCAGCTTGGGGCAGCAGCCGCCGTCTCCCTTCATCATGGCGCGGGCGTCGGTGCGCATGACCATGATCGGCACGTGGCTGGTAACGTCGGTGACCATCAGCACGCGCGACACGTTCGGGCTGACGCCGACGATGCGGCCGACCAGGCCTTGGTCGGTGATGACAGGATTGCCAAAAGTGATCTTGCGGCTGGCGCCGGCGTCGATCAGGCGATTGTTGTTGAACGGCCCGCGCGTGACGGACACCGAGCGCGCCGTGACGGCTTCGACCGCCGGCTCGGTGCGCAGGTTTAGCAGCTTCTCATAGCGCTCGTTGACATCCTTGAGCACAAAATAGGCGTCGCGGTACTGACGCAGCTCCGCGACCTGCTTTTTCAGGGTGCGGTTTTCGCTGGCGGCAAAGAGATAGTCGTCGAGCCAGCTGGTGCCGGCGCCGACGACGTGGACCGGCGCGGCCAGGGCGCCATTGACCGGCTTGGCCGCGCTGTCGAAGGCCGAACGGTCGCCATAGGTGTTGGGTTCGACCTCCTCACGCCGGTCACCCAGCAGCATCAGCGCCGCGAAGATGCAGACGCCGACGACGATGGCCATGACCGCCCAGGTCACGGGCAGTTTGAGATGCTCGAAGTGCTTGTTGTCCCCGTAAGCCACTTAAGTACTTCCTTGGTTCCCGTCAGGAACCGGAACTGTCCGGATAGCAAACCTGCGGCTATCCCCCCGCAATCGAACGTTTTTGTCAGATAGCTCGTGCTCTAGCGGTCAAGTGCGACCGCACCGCGACGCCATTATGACCAATTATGACAAGGTGGCGTCGAGAATGCCCTTCATCCAGCGCGGATGCTCCAGCACCCGGCCGCAGCCGATGGCCACGCACGACAGCGGATCTTCGGCGACCGATACCGGCAGGCCGGTCTGGTCACGGATTTCGACGTCGAGGCCGCGCAGCAGCGCGCCACCGCCAGTCAGCATGATGCCCTTGTCGGCGATATCCGCCGCCAGTTCCGGCGGCGTGGCTTCCAGCGCGACCTTGACCGCGTCGATGATCTGCGCGACCGGCTCGGCCAGGGCTTCGGCGGCCTGGCGCTCCGACATGCGGACTTCGCGCGGCACGCCCTGCATCAGGTCGCGGCCCTTGACCTCGATCGCCATGCCTTCGCCGTCGTGCGGGACGCGGGCGGTGCCGATGTCCTTCTTGATGCGTTCAGCGGTCGTTTCACCGATCAGCAGGTTGTGGTTGCGGCGCATGAAGTTGGTGATGGCCTCATCCATCTTGTCGCCGCCGACGCGGACCGATTTGGAGTACACAATACCCGACAGCGACAGGACAGCGACTTCGGTCGTGCCGCCGCCGATGTCGACGACCATCGAACCGGTCGGCTCATGGATCGGCAGGCCGGCGCCGATGGCCGCCGCCATCGGCTCATCGAGCAGGCCGACGCGGCGCGCCGAGGCGTTGAGGCACGAGTCGTTGATGGCGCGGCGTTCCACGGCGGTGGCGCCCGAAGGCACGCACACGATCACCTTGGGGTTCACGAAGCCCTTGCGGTTGTGGACCTTGCGGATGAAGTACTTGATCATTTCCTCGGCGACTTCGAAGTCGGCGATGACGCCGTCGCGCATTGGGCGGATGGCTTCCATATGGCCGGGCGTACGGCCCAGCATCTGCTTGGCTTCGATGCCCACGGCGTGCACCGTCTTGCGGCCGCCGACATTGCGCAGCGCCACGACGGACGGCTCGTTCAGCACGATGCCTCGGCCCTTCATATAGATAAGCGTATTGGCCGTACCCAGGTCGATAGCGATATCGTTGGAAAAACCGCCGAAGAAGGACTTTAACATGGACTAGACTGCCTTGGGTTCCGATAAATTGTGGGAGGCCGGGATGCGGGAGAGGCGAAGGGTAAGATTGCGCGCTGGCAAGCCTTATTCAGGGGCTTGAATCGCAGGCGTGATCTTGTAGAAAGCCATCACTTGCCCGTAACTCAGGTGAATTTCAAGGGGGTTGGTGAAAAAGTTGGTTTCAACTTACAAGCCAATTGGTTAATTTAACGTTTTCCCTTATAAAACAACGGGTCGCGCACGCTGAAATCACGTTTATTTTAGATGCGGCAGCGGGGCTTGATCGCGACAAATCGTAACCGTGTTCCGGGCCGGAAAATTTGCCCGAATTTTGGCCCGCTCAGCCCCGGTCCTTGCCTGCCAGATAGAGCCGTCGCGCCCCGATCATGACGCCCAGCCAGACGAGCGCCAGGAGCGCCAGGAGCACGCCCGTCTTCCAGCCGTCGGGCCCGCGGAACGCCGTCAGGGAGCCGCCCAGGATGGCCACCAGCAGGATCTTGGGGATCGAGCCCAGTGCGCAACCGGCGAGAAACGCCAGGAAGGACGCTTTCGTCGCGCCGAACGCCATGTTGACGACGATAGGCGGCGCGGTCGGCAGGTTGCGGATGATGAAGGAGGCCGAAAAGGCATTGCGGCCAATATAACCCGCCAGCTTGTCGACGTGGTTGCCGCCGAACTTCTGCAACAGGCCCTGGCCCATGAACCGTCCCATGTAGAAGGTCATGGCGGCGGAGACGACGGTGGCGATCCAGCTGTAGAGCCCGCCCCACACCGGGCCGAAGACGAGGACCGACGCCGCCACCAGGATGAACTGCGGCGCACCGAACAGGGCCGAAACGCAGAAGACGAGCGTGACCACCAGGACGGCCATGGGCGAGTTGCGGTAGCCGGCCATCCAGTGTTCCAGCGCCAGCAGCGTGGTCTGCCCCCATTCCGACCGGCTGACCAAAAGGGTCAGGACCACCAGCGCCAGGACGACAACCGAAGCCCCGATGGCGCGATACATTTTTGCATCGAGATGGACGAAAAAGCCCGTAAGCTTGCGCCACATCTCTTGTATATCATTGTGCATCGCACACACTCTATGGCAGGGACGCTACACTTGGGATAACTCCCGGCCCTTAGCAAGAGATTTTGGCAAAGATGAGCGATGACGGTTGGACAAACGAAATTGGGCGAGTAAAGAGGGTCCTGCATTTTGGCACCTCCAATCCCCAGGCTAAGGTCAACCCGATGGCACCCTTTTCCGAATCCGACACGCTGAAGCGCGTGAAACCCTCCCCGACCCTGGCCGTGACGGCCAAGGCCAGAGAACTGGCCCGTCAAGGCAAGAAGGTCATCAGCCTGGGCGCCGGCGAACCGGACTTCGACACGCCCGAAAACATCTGCGACGCAGCCATCAAGGCGATCAAGCGCGGCGAGACGCGCTACACCGACGTCGATGGCATCCCCGAGCTGAAGGCGGCCATCGTCGAGAAGTTCAAGCGCGAGAACGGCCTGGAGTACAAGACGACCCAGGTCAGCGTCTCGCCCGGCGGCAAGCCCGTCATCTATAACGCCATGATGGCATCGCTGAACCCCGGCGACGAAGTCATCATCCCGGCGCCGTACTGGGTATCCTATCCTGACATGGTCCTGCTGGCCGGCGGCACGCCCGTTTTCGCGGTCGGCGAAATGTCGACCGGCTTCAAGCTGAAGCCGGAAACGCTGGAAGCCGCCATCACGCCCAAGACCAAGTGGCTGATCCTCAACTCGCCGTCCAACCCGTCGGGCGCCGCCTATACCGAAGCCGAGCTCAAGGCGCTTGGCGAGGTGCTGAAGAAGCATCCGCAGGTGTGGATCCTGACCGACGACATGTACGAGCACCTGACCTTCGACGGCTTCAAGTACACGACGATCGCCCAGGTGACGCCGGAACTGTACGACCGCACCCTGACCATGAACGGCGTGTCGAAGGCCTATTCGATGACTGGCTGGCGCATCGGCTACGCCGCGGGCCCCGAGCCGCTGATCAAGGCCATGGCCAAGATCATCTCGCAGTCGACCTCGAACCCGTGCTCGATCGCCCAGTGGGCCGCCGTCGAAGCGCTCAACGGGCCGCAGGACTTCATCCCGCAGCGCGCCTCGGTCTTCCAGAAGCGCCGCGACCTGGTCGTCGCCATGCTGAACAATGCGAAGGGCATCCACTGCCCGACCCCGGAAGGCGCCTTCTATGTCTATCCGTCGATCGCCGGCTGCATCGGCAAGCAGGCGCCGTCGGGCAAGATCATCAATTCGGACGAGGACTTCGCCGCGGAGTTGCTGCAGACCGAGGAAGTCGCCGTCGTGCACGGCGCGGCGTTCGGCCTGTCGCCCTTCTTCCGCATCTCGTACGCGACGTCGGAATCGGTCCTGACCGAGGCCTGTTCGCGTATCCAGCGCTTCTGCGCGGCGTTGAAGTAAGCACAGGCGCTCGAGTTCAAGCGTTCCTACGTGCTACGGCTCTCCACTCCAAAGACGGCGATGCTCTTCGCCCTCCCCATTCATGGGGAGGGGGGACCATCTGCGGAGCAGATGGTGGGCGGGGCTATCGGCGGCGCGACAGATGCTTTTTGCGACGGTGAGGCTCTAATATCTTTCGCGCCTGATCTCGCAT
Organism: Asticcacaulis solisilvae; assembly: GCF_017875235.1. Taxonomy (GTDB): domain Bacteria; phylum Pseudomonadota; class Alphaproteobacteria; order Caulobacterales; family Caulobacteraceae; genus Asticcacaulis; species Asticcacaulis solisilvae_A. The sequence continues at coordinate 129,763 of NZ_JAGGMI010000011.1, forward strand.
TTAGTAAGAGGCCCCGCCCACCATTGGCTCCGCCAATGGTCCCTGCGCTTGCGAACGCTATACTTTCGCTGCGCTTACCCCACAGGTGGGGAGGGCGAAAGTCGACCAGAACGTTTGCGCGCGTCCCGTGACCAACCTTATCCCTCAAATCTGGCTGATCGCTCCGGGCCTGCTCCTGGCAGGCCTCGGCGGCGCCATTGCCGCCGCCATTCTGCTCGGCATCCTCGTCACCGGCGGAGGCCCGGTCGACCGGCCGCGCCAGCGCGGCATGCACGACAACCCAACGCCGACCAGCGGCGGACTGGCGGTCATGGCCGCGACAGCGCTTGTGGCTGGGCTCATCCTGTGGGTGTGTCGCGGTCAAATTCCCGGCAGCGGCAAGGACGGGCTGGCCTTGTTCGGCTTCGCGATTCTCATGGGCCTGACGGGCGCGGCGGATGACCTGCTGGGATTGCCGGCCAAGCTGCGCCTGGGGGTCCAGATTGCCCTGTGCGGCGCCTTTGGTTACATGTACCGCGTCGATACCCTGACCTTCGGCTTCAGCAGCATCGTCGATCTCTGGTGGCCGATCGGCGTCCTGGGCAGCGCCGCCTGGCTGGTGTTGTGCATCAACGCCATCAACTTCATGGACGGTTCGAACGGCCTGGCGCTGGGGTCGCAAACCATCGCGCTCCTGGTCATCACCCTGCTGGCGGTTCTCATGGCGCCATCGAGCGCCACCGGCGCCTTTGTGGGTATACCTGCCCTGATATGCATCTGCGCCGCCGGCGCGCATCTGGGCTTCCTGCCCTTTAACCTGCCGCCCGGCAATCCCGGCAAGGCCAGGGCGTTCCAGGGCGATGCCGGCGCCTTTTTCGCCGGCGCGCTGATTGGCGGCGCCTGCCTGCAACTCAGGGCCTATAACGTCGGATCGGTCTGGTTCGGCGGCTTCCTGCTGGCGCCGCTTCTGGTCGATGTCGTCCTCACCCTCGCCCTACGCGCCCGGATGCGCAGGAACCTTCTGCAGGCGCACAAGGAACATCTCTATCAGCTGTGGCTGCAACGGCGCGACCCCAGCCACCTCAACCTGGCGCTGCGCGTCTGGGGCCTGTGCCTGGCGTCATCGCTGGCCGGCCTGATCGCGCGCTTCTTCGGGGTTCAGACGGGCGTTGACGTCCGCTTCCCCGCCCTCCTGCTTGTCATTGCCGTCTATGGGTTCGGCTGGTTCGCCATTCGCCGCAGGCTCTTCGACCGCCCCGTCTTTGGCTAGATCGGTATGATTTTAAGTGGAAACGTCATACCGACCTAAGTTTTTGTTTTGTCGCGATATTTAAGGCGAAAACCCCAAAGACGCTTCTTGGCACTTTTCGCCATATCGCTCTAAGTTTTTGTTTTGTCGCGATATTTAAGGCGAAAACCGCTTACACTTTTCGCCATATCGCTCTAAGATTCCGGAGCGCGCTTAGCCTTCGTCGTCCTCCGCGACCTTGCCCCGATTGGCCTTGACGGTCGACCGTATGGCCTTGCCCAGTAAACGCCGGCGGACCGAGCCTTGGGTGGGCTTCGTCTTGACGCGTGGCGGAGGTGGCGGTTCGGCGGCCTTGCGCACCAGTTCGACAAAGCGTTCCAACGCCGCCTTACGGTTCATGTCCTGGGTGCGGTGGGTCTGGACGAACAGCACCAGTTCGCCCTCCTGCGTCACGCGCCGGCCGCCGAGTTTGGTCAGCCGCTGCTTGACGTCATAGGGAATGGTCCAGTTGTTGGCGATCGAAAAGCGCAGCTCGACGGCGGTCGCCACCTTGTTGACGTTCTGACCGCCCGCTCCCGACGACCGCACGAAGCTCTCGTGCAGCTCTTCGTCGGGAACGGAAATCTTGGGCGTAATGAAAACCATCCGGCCTTTTCCCGGAAAAGCGCGCCTGGATCAAGGCTTGCGGTGCGCGGGCGAGCATGAAAAAGGCGCCCGCACGGATGCGGACGCCTGCTTCAAGGCTATAGCATAATGCGTTTAGGTCGAACCATCATCATGCTCTAGGTTTTTGTTTTACCGCGATATTTAGCCAAAAGCCGCTGCGCACTTTCGGCATATCGCTCTAGCTGAAATCAGGCGTTCAGGGTCGCCTTCAGCATCCAGCGATGCTTTTCATGCGCCGTGATCCGCTGGGTCACGAGGTCGGCGGTCGACAGGTCGCCGGCTTCTTCGGCGGCGTCGGCGGTCGCCTTCAGCGTGGCGATCGTCGTTTCATGGCCGGCGATCAGGTCCTTCAGCATGCCTTCGGAGCTCTGCGTTGGGTCGCCATCCTTGATCGAGGTCAGATTCCCAAGTGAGTTGTGGCCCATGGGGGCGAACTGGTCGAGCGCGCGGATGCGCTCGGCGATCTCGTCGATGGCCGTCCAGATTTCGGTGTACTGCTCTTCCAGCAGCAGGTGCAGGCCGCGGAAATTCGGACCGCGCACGTTCCAGTGATAGCCATGCGTCTTCTGATAGATGGTGAAGCTGTCGGCCAGGACCTTGGACAGTTCGTGGGCGACGGTCTTGTCGGTATCGACGGCCTTTTTGGCTGAGTCAGGCATAATTCAGGGCTCCTCTCACGAGCGATACGCCAAAAGTGTGCGGCGGTTTTTGGCAAAGTATCGCGGCAAACTCTGGCTTGAACACATCTGATATGCCGCACCTGCGTAAGGATTCAATAGACAGCGCAAGGAAATTTCGTGGATCAAACTGTCATAATTCGTGAAGCTTCGGTACATATTCCCTATTGCATCCTGCCGCACCGGGACTATCTTATGGCCACCTTATGCTGAAATTGAGCATAAGTGTTTACAGGAGACTGGCATGGCCGATACCGCCCGCCCCTTTGAATTCACACCTCAGGTCGAGCTTGAGACAGCGCCCATCTGGGAAAAGCTGAAATCAAAGGTGTCGCCGCTGGAATGGCAGCTTCAGGCGCCCCTGATCGCCGAGATTAATCGCCTGAAGAAAGAAATGAACGCGGTCATCCTGGCGCACAACTACATGACGCCGGAAATCTTCCACGGCGTCGGCGACTATGTTGGCGACAGCCTGGGCCTGGCACGCGAAGCCGCCAAGTCGGACGCGCAGATCATCGTCCAGGGCGGCGTGCATTTCATGGCCGAGACCTCCAAGATCCTGGCGCCGGAAAAGACCGTGCTGATCCCCGACCTGCGCGCCGGCTGTTCGCTGGCGACCAGCCTGACGGGCGAGCAGGTCCGCCTGATCAAACAGCGCTATCCGGGCGTGCCGGTCGTCACCTATGTCAACACCACGGCCGACGTGAAGGCCGAAACCGACATCTGTTGCACCTCGGCCAATGCCGTCCAGGTCGTCGAATGGGCCGCGAAGGCATGGGACACCGACCGCGTCATCCTGATTCCCGACCAGTTCCTGGCCAAGAATGTCGCGCGCCAGACCGATATCAAGATCATCGCCTGGGCCGGAGCCTGCGAAGTGCACGAGCGCTTCAATGCCGAAGACATCGCCGATGTCCGCGCCGCCCACCCCGGCGCCATCGTCCTGGCGCACCCGGAATGCCCGCCCGACGTCATCGCGGCATCGGATTTTACCGGCTCAACGACCGCCATGGCCGACTACGTCACCTCTTCCAAGGCGAAGCAGGTCGTGCTGATCACCGAGTGTTCGATGGCCGACAACGTCACCGCCGACGCGCCGGGCGTCGAGTTCCTTAGGCCGTGCAACCTGTGTCCGCACATGAAGCGCATTACGCTGCAGGGCATCTATGACAGCTTGCGCCTGCATCAGTACGAGGTGACGGTCGATCCGGCCATCATTCCGCGCGCCGCCTTGGCCGTGCAGCGCATGATCGATATGCCGCCGCTCGAAAAGCCCGCCCGCTACGACATGGTCAAGGCAAGGCATCATGTCGATGTAGAGATGATCAGTTAGGTCCAAAAACGCGACGCCCTTCCCTTCTCCCTGCTTGCGGGGAGAAGGTGGCCGCAGGCCGGATGAGGGGCTTACCGAGGGCCGGAGCGTGTATCTACTTCGGATGCCCCTCACCCCAACCCTCTCCCCGCATGCGGAGAGAGGGAGCTCTGAAGGAGGCCATCATGGCCAACGACATCCACATTCACAAAGGCCCGCTGGTAATCGGTGCGGGACTGGCCGGCCTGTCGGTCGCGCTGAATGCCGCGCCCCAGCACGTGCTGGTCCTGGCGCCCGTCGCGCTCGGTAAGGCGTGCTCGTCGGCCTGGGCCCAGGGCGGGATCGCCGCGGCCCTCTCCCCCGAAGACTCCCCCGAAGCGCACGAAGCCGACACGGTCGCGGCCGGCGCCGGTATCGTCGACCCCTTGGCGGCTAAAACACTGACCGAGATGGGGCCCGCCGTCGTCCACAGGCTCAACGACATGGGCGCGCCCTTCGACCACAAGCCCGACGGCAGCTTCGTCCTCAACCGCGAAGCCGCCCACGGCCTGGCGCGCGTCGCCCGCGTCGGCGGCGACCTCGCCGGCAAGGCGATCCTGGAAACCGTCGTCAATGCCGCCCTCACCTCTCCGCACATCGACATCTGGGAAAATGCCTTCGCGCTGGGACTGATCAAGTCGGACGCCGACACGGTCATCGGCGCCCTGGTCGAACACCAGGGCCGCCGCATCGAGGTCTATGCCCCGGCCGTGGTGCTAGCCAGCGGCGGTCTGGGCGGTCTGTTCGCCGTCACTACCAATCCCGCAGCCTTACGCGGCGATGGCATGGCCATGGCCGCGCTTGCCGGCGCCATCATCGCCGATCCGGAATTCGTTCAGTTCCACCCGACCGGCCTCGATTTCGGCAAGGACCCCGCGCCTCTGGCGACCGAAGCCCTGCGCGGCGAAGGCGCCATCCTGGTCGACGCCAAGGGCATCCGCTTCGCGCTCGAAGACCACGAAGACGGCGAACTGGCGCCGCGCGACGTCGTCGCCCGGGCAGTACACAAGGCGCGCTCTTCCGGTCGTGGCGCCTTCCTCGACGCCACAAAGGCTATCGGCGCGCACTTCCCGGAAGAGTTCCCAACCGTCTTTGCCTCGTGCATGGACTCAGGCGTCGATCCGCGTACGGAGCCCATGCCGGTGGCGCCCGCCGCCCACTACCATATGGGCGGGGTGAAGACCGATATTTACGGCCGCACCTCGCTCAGGCATCTCTATGCCGCCGGCGAATGCGCCTCGACAGGCGTGCACGGCGCCAACCGGCTGGCGTCGAACAGCCTGCTGGAAGCTGCTGCCTTCGGTGAGCGCGTCGGCCAGGCGGTGCGTGGCATCGACATCGAGATGTTCGTACCGGACGTCACCGCCGCCCTGCGCCCCGAAACACCGCCGCAGCTCGATGCCGTCGACCTCAAGCGCCTGCGCGAGGCCATGAGCCTGCATGCCGGCGTCGTGCGGAACGAAACCGGCCTGAAAACCCTGCAAAGGCTTATCGGTGAGCTCGAAGCCCGCTACCAGGGCGCGCTCGCGCTGGTAAATGCACGCCTGATCGCCGATTGCGCCTTGCATCGTCACGAGAGTCGAGGTTCTCATTACCGTAGCGATTATCCGCAAACGGCGGCCGAAGGCGAACGGACATTCGTGCGCTGGGCCGACCTCGACAAGACGACGAGAGGGGATGCGACAGCATGTATATCACCGGCCTGCCTGACCTACTGATCGAACCCATCATCCGCGACGCTCTGCGTGAAGACCTTGGCTTAGCCGGCGACGTGACGGCTTCGGCGGTCATCCAGCCCAAGGCGCGCTTCAAAGCCGAGTTCCGCGCACGCGAAGCCGGCATCAGCGCCGGGATCGACTGCGCCCGCCTGGCGCTCGCCATTATGGACCATCAGGTCCGCTTCGAGACGCTTTTGCCTGACGGCAGCGCGGTCAAGCCGGGGGATGTCCTCGCCAAGGTCGAAGGCAATGCCCGCGCCATTCTGGCGGCCGAACGTGTCGCGCTGAATCTGCTCTGCCATCTGTCGGGCATCGCCACCCTGACCTCGAAATACGTCGCCACAGTCGACGGGCTCAACACCAAGATCGCCTGTACGCGCAAGACCTTGCCGAACTTACGCGCCCTTCAAAAGCACGCCGTCAAGTGCGGCGGCGGCAACAACCACCGCTATGGCCTGGACGACGCCATCCTGATCAAGGACAACCACATCGCCATCTGCGGCGGCGTCGGCACGGCGATGGAACGCGCCAAGGCCGGCGTCGGCCACACCATGAAGATCGAGATCGAGGTCGATTCGATCGCGCAGTTGAAAGAGGCCCTGCCTTACAAGCCGGACGTCCTGCTGCTCGACAATTTCAGCCTCGACATGTTCGCCGAGGCCGTGAAGCTGGCGGCCGGCAAGACGATCCTGGAAGCTTCGGGTGGCGTCAATCTCGAGACTGTGCGCGCCATCGCCGAGACCGGCGTGGACGTCATCTCGGTCGGCGCCCTGACCCACTCGGCACCGAACTTCGATATAGGTCTGGACGCGGTCTAGCCGTCGGTCATTGTCTATCCAACCCCGCATGATATACATATCAAAATGTATATCATGCTGGAGTGTTGTTATGCAGGTCGCAAAATGGGGCAATTCACTCGCCGTCCGCCTTCCTTCCAGCGTTGTTGAAGCGCTGGACCTAAAGGCCGGCGACGACGTCGATATCCATGTCTACGATGCCCGTGAATTTGCGCTTTCCCGCAAGCCATCGCGCGATGCCCTGATCGCACGCCTGCGGCAATACCGTGGCCGCCTCCCAGCCGATTTCAAGTTTGACCGCGAGGACGCCAATGACCGGTGAGCGCGCCTTCGTTGACACCAATATTCTGATCTATGCCTTGTCTGGCGACGCCGCGAAGGCCGAACGCGTTGAAAGCCTGTTCGCCACTGGCGGCACAATCAGCGTCCAGGTGCTGAATGAAATGGCCAATGTCATGCGCCGCAAGCTCGCCATGAGATGGGAAGAAGTGCTGGATGTCCTGGTCACAATCCGTAATTTGTTCAACACGATTCCGAACACGCTCGCCATCCATGACAAGGGACTGGAGTTGGCCCGCGTGCACAGCCTGTCGGTTTATGACGCCATGATCGTTGCCGCCGCACTGGACGCCGACTGTACGATCCTGTGGTCGGAGAATATGCAGCACCGCTTCAGAGTGGGTTCGCTGGAAATCAGGAACCCGTTCCTGAGCCCCGGATAAAGTTCAGCCTGGACATGTGCCGGCTGAGCGGCCGGTCAACCAGACTTTCGAACAGGAAGGCGACCGTCAGGGCGGTGGCGATACCTGCCATCCACAGAAGCCACTGCGCGATGACCGGCATGTGCAGCAGGCCTATCAGCCGGGGGCTCAGGCCGAACCACAACGCGCCGACCAGCGAATGGGTCAGGAACAGCGAAAAGGACACGCGCCCCAGTTGGTGCGACACCGAGGTTTCCGCAAAGGCGACGGAACCGGACAGGGCGATCAGGGTCGCCAGCGCCGCCAGCCCTACCGCATCGGTCACGAAACTGCGCGGCACTTGCTGGATCAGCACGACCGAAAGGATGCAGAGTGTCAGGCCGGTCCAGAAGGCCGGCGGCGCGATCCGCCAGCCGCGTGTCGCGCGCTCGATCAGGTTGCCGGCCAGGAACAGCGGGATGGCGCGCAACAGCCCCCAGGCATAGGGCAGGTCCGCCAGCGCCCGGTGCGCCAGGACCGCGGCGGCCAGATGCGCGCCGATCACGACGCCGACGGCGACGGCGATCAGGACGGGGCGGCCGAGTTTGTGAAGGACCGGCGCATACAGGCTGTAGAGGGCGTAACAGACCAGCAGGGCCGACAGAGTCCAGGTCGGCACATTCCACACCGGACCGTCAAACATCCCCCAGCCGTGCACCAGGAACGCCTGGGCCACGAAGGCAGTCAGGCTGTAGTGGTCGGCATGGCCCGCTGGGAAGCCGGCCATGGAACAGCCTACGACAAAGACACCGAACCCCAGCAGCACGACCATGTGCGACGGCCATAACCGGAAGAAACGCCGCGCGAAAAACTGGGCCGGGCGGACGCCGCCGGTGGCCAGGCGATCACCATAGGCGCGCGACAGGACATAGCCCGACAGCATGAGGAAGAAGTCGGTCGCCAGCCATCCCCGTCCCAGCACGGGAAGAATGCGCTCCAGTTCGACAGGCGCGTTCATGCCATAGTGATAGATGAGGATGAAGGCAGCCGCCGCGAAGCGCAACACGTCGAGACTGGCGACGCCCAGGCGGGCAGACGACAGGCTGGCGGCAGACATTTGCGACAGGCTTACGGCTTTCACGCACGTCTCATAGCACGGACGAATTAAAAAAAACCCTCGCAGCCGGGCTGCGAGGGTTGTCATATCCTACATTTTTTACAGTTATTTCTTTTCGGGCGGCTTCGGCGCTTCGCGCTTGATGCCCGCCTTTTCGCCCGGCTTCATGAACTTCACCAGCACGCGCTGGCCGATCAGGAAGGGTGTGTTGTCGGCCGAGACCACCACTTCGACGACGCGTTCGTCGCTGGCCTCGTTGCCGCCGTCGGACTTCAGCTTGCGCGCCCCGAAGGTGGCGGCGATGCGGATGACCTTGCCGACATACATCTTCGACGGGTCGGCTTCCGGGATGATCTCGACCTCCTGGCCGACCGTGACCGACGGGATGGCGCTTTCGACGATTTCCGAACGGACGATATGCGGGATGGCCGGTTCCAGGTCGAACATGTTCGACACGTTCAGCGTCGAAGCGCCCATGCCCGGCTGGGCGTAGCGGCGGATGATCTTGCCATCCATCGGCGCGCGGATGGTCGTCAGTTCCTGGTTGTACTCGGCCTGGGCCAATTGCGCACGCGCCGTGGCGACGGCCGCTTCCTGGGTGCCGAGCGTCGCGCGGGCGGTTTCGATCGTATCGCGCGCCTGGTCCAGCTTCTGCTGGGCGACAAAGTTGGACGGCGCCAGCTTGGCCAGGCGATCGTATTCGCGCTGGGCCGAATTGATGGTGACGCGGGTCAGGGCCAACTGGCTCTGCGCCTGGCTGACGCTGGCGCGTGAGCTGTTGACCGCCAGAAGCGTGTCCCGGTCTTCCTGCTTGGCCAGGATCTGGCCCTTGGTGACCACGTCGCCTTCCTGGACGTAGACCTCGGCGACGATACCGGGACGGCGGGCGGCGACCTCGATCACCCCGCCTTCGACGTCGATCTTGCCGGCGGCAATGGCGGCGTAAGGCGACGGCGGCGCCTTGACGGCGGCCTTGGGGTCGCCGGGCTTGCCGCCGGGCGCGCCCGGTTTCTGGCAGGCGGTGAGCGAAGCGCCGGCCAGGGCAAGGGCCAGGATGCTGGCGGCGGTAGCGGAGAGGATTTTGCGGGACATCGGGATTTTCTCTTGCATGTTCTTATTCAGCCGGCGGGTTGACCATCGTGTCCGACAGTATGTGGCCGTCTTCCATGTGAATGACGCGATCGGCGTAGGCTTCCAGGCGCGGATCGTGGGTCACGACGACGACGGCGGCGCCGCGTTCCTTGGCCGCCTGGTGCAGCAGTTTGATACAGACCTGGCCGCTGACCGAATCGAGCGCCGAGGTCGGCTCATCGGCGAACAGCAGTTGCGGTTCCTTTGCCAGCGCGCGCGCGATGGCGACGCGCTGCTTCTCGCCGCCCGACAGCTCGGCCGGATATTGCTTGAGGCGATGGCCGAGGCCGACCGATTCAAGCACTTCCTTGGCACGCCTGTGCGACTCGGCCTTGGGGACCTTGCAGTATTTCAGGACCTGCTCGACCTGCTCGGTGGCGTTCAGCGCCGGGAACAGGTTGAAGCCCTGGAAGATGAAGCCGCAGTGGTCGAGGCGGAACTTGTCGATCTTGCCGCGCTTCTTCTTCCACAGCGATTCCCCGAGCGCCATGACCTCGCCCTCGTCGGGCTTCATCAGGCCGGACAGCGCGGCGATCAGGGTCGACTTGCCGGAGCCGGACGGCCCCATGACCATGGTGACCTGGCCGTGCCAGGCGTTGAAATCGACGCCCTTGAGGACCTGCTGCTTGAGCTTGCCGATCTTGTAGCCCTTGGACAGGCCCTTGGCATCCAGTGCGAGTTTGGCTGTCATCTGAGGAGGTCCGCGGGCTGGCTTTTCTTAAGGACGCCGAGCGAGAACAGGCCCGACAGGATGGCGATGATCATGAGACCGATGGCGACAGGAATGTCGATGAACAGAGGGAAGTCCATCGGCACGCCGCCCATCTTGGCAAGGGCGCCAACACCCGCGACCAGGACGGCCGTCAGGATGAGACCGGCGATACCAACCCAGAAGCTGAGCTCCATGATAATCAGCCGCAGCGAGCCCATCGAAACACCGAGTGCGCGCAGGGAGGCGAACTCCTTGATATTGGCCATGATCGCGCCTTGCAGGGTCTGCCAGGTGATGACGATGCCGATAAACACGCCGACCAGGGCCATGAAGCCGATCATGATGGCGATACCGCCCTCCTTCATGATGCCGCGCTGCGAGCTGGCTGACAATTCCTCGCGGGTCCAGGCCTTGAACTGACCGCCGCCGATGGCCGTCAGTTCCGCGGAGACCTCTTTCACGCGGCTCGGGTCCTTCAGCTTGACCAGAAGCGGCCCGATCCGCGGACCGTCGTCATAGACGTAGATCAGCTTGGCGGTTTGGAAGGACGTAAAGACCTGCGTGTTGAACATGTTGGGATAGCCATCGACGACGCCGGCAACGGTCACCGTGCGGCCATTCATCTTGGCTTTGTCGCCAACCTGGACGCCCAGCTTGCCCAGGCTCGAGCGGTCGATGACAACCGCATAAGGCTCCTGAAGCGCCTGGATGATTTCATCCGAGAAATCGCTTGGGAGCGTCGTTGCTCCCTTGACCGGATCAACGACAACGACGCGAACGCCATCCCCCTTGGGCGGCTGACCGTCCTTGGGGAAGTTCGACCAGAAAGCCCAGTTCATGATCATGGGCTGGACTTCGGCGACTTCGGGATGCTGGTACACCAGCGGGATCATGCGGCGCGGCTGGCCGCTATCGCCGAAAATACCGTCGGCCTGCGGCGGCAGGACGATGATCTGGGCCGGCGACTTGTCGACCGTGGCCGTGAAGGACTTCGCCATGCCCATGAACATACCGGTCATGGCCAGGACAAGAAGTCCCGCCACGGCGAGGGCGATAACGGCAGCGAAATACCGCCGCCATTCATAGAGCAGGGTGGATAGGGCTAGGGACATAATACCACTTAGAGAGGCGCTTAAGGTATGGCCGGTAACATCTGCGACTTTATCGCAAAGGTCTAATTAAATCGGCGTAACCAAGTATGGACTTTTTACGTGGTGCTAAAAAACCATGGCCAAACTGTTCGAAACCGAACAATTAGAGTGGGTTACGCGTCAAAGCGATTTACGCGCCGCGAAGAAGTAGGCCAGGCCCGACCACAACGAGACGATGGCCGCGATCAGCAGGGCCAGGTTCGACACGACGAAGGCGTCGTCGTAGAAGTCGGGCGGCAGGTCGAAGGCCGACCAGCTTTCGGTCACCAGAAGCGCGCCTAATGCGACCAATTGCAACGTTGTCTTGATCTTGCCCATGAAGCTGACCGGCACCTGCACGCCCTTGGCGGCGGCGGTTTCGCGCAAGGCGCTGACGGCGAATTCGCGGAACAGGATCAGCGCGGCCGGAAGGGCGAAAACCGGGTCGCCGGTCTTGATACAGAACAGGCCCAGGATGGTGCCGCAGACCAGGATCTTGTCGGCGATCGGGTCGAGAATCGCGCCCCACCGGCTTTCGGCGTGCAGCTTGCGCGCCAGCCAGCCGTCGAGCAGATCGGTGATGGCCGCAAGCATGTAGGTGTAGACGCCCCAGCGTTGCAGGGCATAGAGGGTTTCCGGCGTGACGTTGAGGAACGGAATGCCGCCGACCGCGCCGGCCAGCAGGATGAACATCACGGCGCCGCCGATCAGACGGATGACGGTCAGGGCGTTGGGGATAGGGTTGACGTTCTCACCGGTCATTGGGCAGCGCTTTCGGGATTGGCTTTGCGCCATTGTAGCCGGGGGAGTGCGGTCAACGGAAGCGTTTTATATTCAATGGCGTAAGAAAGGTATTGGAACCACGGACAGGCACTGAAGGCCTCGCGGAGCTCGGCGACACGGAAAAGGCACGGAATCCGAGCTTGAACGGCTGCGGTCGTGCAGGCGGAAATTATCTTAAGGGAATCCACAGATGCACACAGATGGATGCGCTAACGCGCATCAGGCACAGATGGTCCGCGCAGATCGAAAGCCCGAGTTCCAATTATTGAAGCTCCCGACGGCGCAAAGCGCCGTCATTTACTCAGGGCCGCTTGTGCGCTTTAGTTTCCACACGCTGGGATCATCTGTGCGCTGCGAAGCAGCGATCTGTGTGCATCTGTGGATTCCTTTCAAGATCGCCGCCACGCGGTCAACCTTAGCCGCTATCGCTCGAATTCCGTCTTCTTTCCGTGTCGCGCCGAAGGCGCCTATCCGTGCCTGTCCGTGGTTAAATCACGTCTCGCCATGGAAAAAACCGTAAATCTTCTGCGCCAGCGCCTCGTTGATACCGGCAACCTGACGCAAGTCTTCGATACGCGCCTTGGACACCTCCTTGCCGGAGCCGAAAGCCGCCAGCAAAGCGCGCTTCTTGCGCGGGCCGATGCCCTCGATTTCGTCCAGCGGATTCTTGGTAATGGCCGCGTCGCGCTTCTGGCGGTTGGCGCCGATGGCGTAACGGTGGGCTTCGTCGCGCAGGCGTTGCAGATAGTACAGGACCGGCGATTTCGGCTCCAGCATGAAGGGCAGCCGTCCCGGAATGAAGAAGCGCTCCAGCCCGGCATCGCGGTCCGGCCCCTTGGCGACGCCGACCACCGGGATATCCGCCACGCCCAGTTCGGTCATGATGGCAAGCACGGCGTCGAGTTGCCCCTGCCCGCCGTCGACCAGCACCAGGTCCGGCCGGCCAAAGCCCTTCTCGCCTTCCGGCAAGTCCTTTTCCTTGATCAGCCGCATGAAACGGCGACGAAAGACCTCGGCCATCATGGCGTAGTCATCGCCCGGCTTGGTATTGAGATCTCGGATGGTGAACTTGCGGTACTGCCCCTTCATGAAACCTTCGGGGCCCGCCACGACCATGCCGCCGACGGCGTGCGTGCCGCCAAGGTGCGAGTTGTCGTAGACCTCGATGCGGATCGGCGGCCGCTCCAGGCCGAACGCTTCGGCCACGCCTTGCAGCAGGCGCGATTGCGCCGACTGTTCGGCCATGCGCCGGCCCAAAGCCGCACGGGCATTGTTGAGCGCGTTGTTGACGACATCAGCCTTGTCGCCGCGCTGGGGCTTTGTGACCACGACCTTGCGGCCGGCGCGCAGGCCCAGGGCCTCCATCATGAGGTCGGGCTCGGTCAGGGCATGCGATACGAGGACCAGCTTGGGGATCTGGCGGTCCTGGTAGAACTGGCCCAGGAAGGCGTCGAGAATCTCGCCTTCGGTATCCTCGGAATCGACACGCGGAAAATAGGCGCGATCGCCCCAGTTCTGGCCGGCGCGGAAGAAGACGACCTGGACGCAGGCCGCGCCGCCTTCGGAATGGACGGCAAAGACATCCGCCTCCTCGCCTTGCAGGTCGACCGAGGACGACATGACGACGTGGTTGAGCGAGCGGATACGATCGCGCAGATGGCCGGCCTTTTCGAACTCCATATCGTCCGAAGCGATCATCATCTCCTGCGTCAGGCGTTCAATCACCACCCGGCTCTTACCGCGCAGGAAGTCCGCTGCCTGATTGACCAAGCCGCCGTACTCCTCAAGGCTGACCACGCCGGTGCACGGCGCCGAGCAGCGCTTGATCTGGTGCAGCATGCAGGGCCGGGTGCGCGAGGCATAGACCGAGTCGGTACAAGTCCTGAGCAGGAAGGCCTTTTGCAGGGTGTCGAGCGTGCGATTGACGGCCCCGGTCGAAGCAAACGGGCCGAAATAGTCGCCGGGAATGGAGTGGCTGCCGCGGTGCTTGGAAATCTGCGGCGCCTCGTGGTCCTTGCGCACCAGGATTTCGGCGAACGACTTGTCGTCGCGCAGCAGGACGTTGTAGCGCGGGCGCAGCGCCTTGATCAGGCGCGCTTCCAGCAGCAGGGCTTCGCCCTCGGTCTGGGTGCGCAGCAGGACCATTTCGCGCGTCAGCATGACCATGCGGCCGATGCGCTGGGAGTGAACGCGCCCTTGCGCGTATTGCAGGACGCGGCGCTTCAGGCTCTTGGCCTTGCCGACATAGAGCACCTCGCCATCGACGCCCAGCATGCGGTATACGCCGGGCGCATCGGGCGCCAACGAGGCTTCGCGCCGGATCAGCGCCGCGCCGATCAGGGGGGCGTCGGACTCCCGGTCAGGTCCCTGCTCGGGGATGTCTATGGTAATTTCTTCGCTCAATATCTTTGACTCTAAGAGGCCCCACCACCGCATCTAGCGCGTGCCGCGCGTCGTGCGGTCCCCCTCCCCATGCCTTTGGCAAAGGGAGGAGAGACAGAGCGCGATCACTCCTCCCCGTCGCGTAGCTTGCCTGCCGGCGAGGCTGGGGAGGCGGACCGACGCGCTTTAGCGCGTTGGTGGTGGGGGCTCTTGTTTTTCTACAAGTTTCCGCCGCCAAACGTGTCAGCAGCGATTCCTTAGACACATGATCCTGCGCCAACCGAAATGCAAGACGTCGTGTCCTTTACGCAACCTGTAACAATTTCTGTTCACGGCGGCGTGATCTCGCACTTGCGTTACGCGTGCATTTCCTTACATGGTGCGGCTGCATCCCAGTAGCCCAGAGTCTCCATGTCCGCCGACGCATCCGCGCCTGCCGCCTTCCGATCCGAGATCAAGTCGCTGACCGGCCTGCGCGGGATCGCCGCGCTGTACGTCGTGCTGTTCCACGCCAATGGGCTGGCGCGCTTTCCGGAAGCCGTGCGTCCCTTCTTCAGCCACGGCTACATGGCGGTGGACCTGTTCTTTATCCTCAGCGGGTTCGTCATGGCCATGATCTATGGCCACATGTTCCGCAACGGTTTCGAACTCAAGACCTTCCAGAAGTTCCTGCTGCTGCGTCTGGCGCGAATCTATCCGCTCTACCTGCTGGTGACCGCCATCACCGCCGTCGCCATCACCACCGTCCTCAGCCACACCTATCGCTTTGACGACAATGTCCTGCGCGCCCTGCCCTTCAACCTGACCATGACCCACGTCTGGGGCCTGGCCTATGCCATCGTGCCGCCGTCGTGGTCGATCAGCACCGAATGGGCCGCCTATCTACTGTTCCCGGCCGGGGTCTGGCTGGCCTTGAGCACGCCGCGCCGCTATGCCTTCCTGGGCGTCGCCGCTGCCTTTGCCGTCCTGGTATGGATCGCGTTTGGCCCCTACTGGCTGACGCATTCGCACCGCGCCATCGGCAAGCTGGACGTCGTCCACTCCTACGCGCCGGGCACGACGCTGCGCTGCCTCGCCTCCTTCTATATCGGCCTCGTCGCTTTCCGCTTCAAACACCTGATCCCGGCGCGCGCGGCCGGCATCATGGTCGTGCTGGCCCTCTTCCTGCTGGCCCTCAAGCAGACCGACCTGTGGCTGATCGGCGTCTTCACCGTCCTGATCATGGCGCTTAGCCACGACCAGGGCCGCGTCGCCCGCGCGCTGGGAACGCCCGTCCTGCACTGGCTGGGCGTCGTGTCGTTCGCGCTCTATCTGGTCCATGACCTGATCCAGAAGGTGATCTTCAAGTCCTTCCCGGTCTGGGGCGTGGGCGCGGGCATTCCGAAAATGGCATGGGTGGCCATTTCTGTCGTGGTTTCGCTCGGCATCGCGGCACTGGCGCACTACTATTTCGAAAAGCCGTCGCGTGTCTGGGCGCGCGACCTGATCAAGGCGTTCGACAGCCGCAAGCCGGTTTTCCGTCCTGCTTTTACACGCGTTACCGGCTATCTGCGTTCGGTCGCCGCCCGGCCCCTGCCGCCGGCAGAATAACTACCAGGTCGGGTCTACGGCTGCGCCGCGCAGGGCTTCGTTGATCCGGCGCAGACTGCCGCCATTCATATTCTCTGGCAGCTTGTCGATATCAAAGAAAGCCGCATCACGGATTTCGCCGTGCGAGGTACGTTCTACCGTTTCCCACTTGTCGACGCGGAACAGCAGGACATGGTCACCCGGGAAGAAGCGTTCGTTGGAATGGACCGACAGCAGCTTCGGCGTCTCGAGCGGATTGATGCCCGCCTCTTCGCGCAGTTCCCGCGCCACGGCGGCCTGAGTGGTTTCGCCGCGGTCGACGCCGCCGCCCGGCAGCCACCAGCCTTCGATATAGGTGTGCTCGATCAGCAGGACGCGTCCGCGCTCATCCAGCACCAGACCGCGCACACCCAGCGTCTTGCCGCGCGTCAGGCGCGAATGCGTAAAGAACAAGGGCCGCGTATAGGGCTCAACCCAACGCTTCCAGTCCTGCCATTTCGTGTCGGTCATGCCCCAAGATTCCATAGCCGCACCATGTCGCGGTGCAGCAATAATGGCAAGCCGGCAATGCAGAATTATAAGCGGGTCCTTGCGTCTCCCGCGCAAGGCGGCTAACAGGAAGACATTATTGCTTCCGGAGTTTTTCCCATGGTCGCCATTGGTATCATGTCCGTCTTCCTGATCGTCGTCGCGATCTTCAATCTGGTCGATTTCGGCCGCATCGACTAATCAGCCGATGTTGGAAGGCGACTATACCGCGGCTGTGCTTGAGACCATCGAGGTCCATGTCCGCTGCGGGCTGCACGCCTTCGAATATGAACGGCCGAATCGTCTCTGGGTCAGCGTCTGGCAGTATGGCCGGCTGAAACCCGGCGAATTTATCGATTACGACCTGGTGCGCAACGCCGTCGTGGCCTGGCAGGACCGGCCGCACGTCGAGCTGCTGGAAACCCTGCTCGATGATTTGATGAACGCGGCCTTTTCCAATCCGCTGGTGCTGGCGTGCAAGGCGCGCATCATCAAGCCGGACATCTTCCCCGATACCCAGAGCGCCGGCGTCGAGATGGCGCGCTATCGTCCGGGCACGGCTGCGTGACGGTCGTGCTGGTGACAGGCGGCGGACGGCGCGTCGGCGCCGGTCTGTGCCGGTTTCTAGCCGCGCAAGGCTATACGATCGCCCTGCACTACCACCGCTCGGTCGTTGAGGCCGCCGAGGTCAGGGCCGAATTGCTGGCCAAGGGCTTCGAGGTCGAGACCTTTGCCGCCGATCTGGATGTGCCGTCTGAGCGCGATGGGCTGATCCCGGCGGTTGTGGCGCATTTCGGCCGGATCGACGTGCTGATCAACTGCGCCTCGCTGTTCAAGTTTGACAGCCTGGCGACTCTGACCGATGACCTGTGGCAGCGGCATCTGGCTTCGAACCTGACCGCGCCGGTGTTTCTGGCGAAAGCTCTGGCCGAGGCCGGCGGCCAGGTGGTTGTCAACATCCTCGACCAGAAGGTCGGCAATCCCAATCCCGACTTCTTTTCCTATACGGCCGGCAAGATGGGTCTGGCGGCCCTGACCCAGCCGCTGGCCATGGCCTTGGCGCCGAAGGTACGCGTAGCTGGACTGTCGCCGGGACTGGTGCTGCCGAGCGGCGACCAGACCGAGGCCGATTTCCAGGCAGCGGCGCAGGACACACCTTTGGGACTGACCTGCACGATCGAGGATTTGGGACGCGCGGCGGTTTTCCTGATCGAGACGCCAAGCATTACAGGACAGATCGTCACGGTCGATGGCGGCGAAAGCCTGACTCGCCGCCCGAGGGATGTCGCGTTTGACGTAGTCCCCTCTCCCCGCTCGCGGGGAGAGGGTTAGGGTGAGGGGCAATTGGACGCGGCAAAACGCGCGACAAATATTGCGGCCCCTCATCCGGTCCCTCGGACCACCTTCTCCCCGTAAACGGGGAGAAGGGATTACCGCCTGCGCTTGACCGTTCCGAACATACCCCGGATCAACTCGCGCCCTAGCGCAACGCCGACCGAGCGGATCACCGATACCGCTACCGACGTCACCTGCTTGGTCGTGCGTTCCGTCTCGCGCTGACGGCGCTTTTCTTCAGCCAGGCGCGCGCGCTCCTCGGCCTTGGTTTCGCGATCCTCTTCGACCTCAGGTTCCGGCTCAGGTTCCGGCGCCGCCGTCACCACTGTGCGCTGCGTCAGCACCTCATAGGCCGAATGACGATCGACCGCCGTGTCATACAGAGCCCCTACAGGGGACGACGCCATGACCTGTGCGCGCTCGGCGTCGTTTGCCGGCCCGAGACGCGACGCCGGCGGGCGGATCAACGTCTTTTCGGTGATCGTCGGACGGCCCTTCTCATCAAGCAGCGACACCAACGCCTCACCGACGCCCAGGTCCTGAATAGCGGTCTGTGTGTCAAAGGCCGGGTTAGGACGGAAGGACTGCGCCGCCGCCTTCAGGCCTTTCTGTTCTGCAGGCGTATAGGCGCGAAGCGCGTGCTGCACGCGGTTGCCGAGCTGTGCCAGGACACTGTCGGGGATATCGGCCGGGTTTTGCGTCACGAAATAGATGCCGACGCCCTTGGAGCGGATCAGGCGCACGACCTGCTCGATTTTCTGCAGCAGGGCCGGCGACGCTTCGCGAAACAGCAGGTGCGCCTCGTCGAAGAAGAAGACCAGCCTGGGCTTTTCAGGATCGCCGACCTCGGGCAGTTCCTCGAACAGTTCCGACATCAGCCACAGCAGGAAGGTCGAATAGAGGCGCGGGCTTTCGATCAGCTGATTGGCCGCCAGCACATTGATGTAACCGCGTCCGTCAGGCGTCGTCCGCATCAGGTCGCTCAGCTTCAGCGCCGGCTCGCCGAAGAAGCCGTCGGCGCCTTGCGTTTCCAGTTGCAGCAGGGCGCGCTGGATGGTGGCGATCGAGGCCGGCGCGACCTGACCGTATTCGGCGCTGATCGCCTTGGCGTTTTCCGACACGTGATTGAGCATGGCGCGCAGGTCGGCGATGTCGAGCAGCATCAGGCCCTGCTTGTCGGCGACGTGGAAGACGATGTTTAAAACGCCTTCCTGGGTGTCGTTCAGCTCCAGCAGCCGCGCCAGCAGCAAGGGCCCCATCTCGGAAATCGTTGAGCGGATCGGGTGACCCTTCTTACCGAACAGGTCCCAGAAGATGACCGGCGCGGCGGCGGGTTTCAGGTCCAGTTGCATGGCCTCTGCCCGCGCCAGAAGCTTTTCATTGGGCGCGCCGGGCAGCGCGACACCCGATAGATCGCCCTTGATGTCGGCGGCAAAGACCGGCACGCCGGCGTCGGAGAATTCCTGGGCGATGACCTGGAGCGTCACCGTCTTGCCGGTGCCGGTGGCGCCGGCCACCAGGCCGTGCCGGTTGGCGCGGCTGTACAAAAGGACCTGCGGCAGCTTGTCGCCGCTTTCGGCTTGCCCAACAAAAACGCCCGTATCCGCCATTGCACTGTCTCCGTTCGCGACTCTTCGCACAGCTTTACCAGCCGGTTGCGAGCGAGGAAAGCTGTGCTACATCAGTGAGGCGAGTTCCCGCGGCGCGTCCGGCCGCGCAAAGCGATACGGATATTTCCATGCTCGACACCCTGCTTGCGATTGCCCACCATATCCTGATCTTCGCCCTGCTCGGCCTGCTGGTCGCCGAAATGATCTGGGTGCGCGACGGTATCCCCGCCGCCACAATGAAGACCCTGATCCGCGTTGACGGCATCTATGGCGCCGTGGCCGGGCTCACCATAATCGTCGGCATCTGCCGCGTGATATGGGGCCTGAAGGGCGCCGAATACTACCTGCACAACCTGTTCTTCTGGCTGAAGATGGCGACATTTGTCCTGGTAGGCGTGTGTACCGTTCCGCCGACCCTGGCCTTTCAACGCTGGCGCAAAGCCCTGGCCGGTGATGAAGGCTATCTGCCATCGTCCGGCGATATCGCCAAGGTCCGCCGCTGGCTGCGCGCGCAGTTGCATCTGTTCGTGCTGATCCCGATCTTCGCCGCGCTGATGGCGCGCTATTCCGGCTACATCACCTTCTGAGCCGGGCGCAGCTTGCGCCTCAGCCATTCGCGCGCCGGCATTTCGAAATAAACGAAGCTCAGGCGGGCCAGCCCGACGGCGGCGGCAAGAAATGCGATGAAGGTCAGGGGCGAGGCAAAGATCGCCACGCGGTCGGCCCAGGCGAATTGTCCCATGACCAGCATGACCGCGACCTGCAGCGGAAAATGGATCAGGTAGATCGAATAGGAGATGTCGCCGATCCAGGCCACGCTGCGCAGGCGTTCCAGCGAGAGTAGCGGATGACGCCAGTTCTCGCGCCGCAAGCCCAGCGCCAGCAGGGTCAGCGGCATCAGGCCATAGACGAAGCCTTCGATCGTCAGGGTGTCGAAGGCCGGAATGGGATAAAGGCCAAGCGTCTTTGTTAGCGGCTTCCAGATCAGCGGCTGGGCGCGGACATAGGTCAGAAGCCACAGTACAGGCACCAGCCATTTCAGCGTGGTGTCCAGCCGTTGGCGCCAGACAGCCTGCGCTTCGTGATTGAGATAGCGCACGGCGTGGAAGACCAGCCCGCCGAGGAAGAAGCTCGGCACGCCGCGTGAAAAGTCGCTGACCGGCTCGGCCTGTATGTGCTTGAAAATCAGCCCGACGACAACGATAGCCGCCAGAACTATCGGCCGGTTGCCGCGCCAGAAAACGACCGCGAAGAAGGCAAGGTAAAGAAACAGCTCGACCGAGAGCGACCAGGACGGCCCGTTCCAGGTCTGCTCGGCGCCCGGCAGCCACTGCTGGACCATGAACAGGCTGAGGACGAAGTCCCCAGCCGTATTATGCTTGTAGATAAAAGGCGCGCCGTAAAGCCGGGCATGCAGGGTTTGAAGGACAACCGCCGCGACCAGCATAGCCAAGTATAGCGGATAGAGTCTGGCGAACCGCGCCGTGAAGAAGCTGCGTGCGCTTAGGCGGCGATCGGCGACGGCATCGCCATAGAGCCAGAAGAAGACATAGCCCGATATGGCGAAGAACAGTTCGACGAAATACTGGCCGTAGACATAGACCGGCGTCAGCAGCACGCCGAACGGCAGGTGGGCGTAGTCGAAGACCTCGGTGTCGCTGAGCAGGAAGTGCTTGTAATGAAAGACGACGACCAGGATCGCCGCCAGGCCGCGCAGGATATCGAGCTCGAAGAAACGGGCCTCCTCGCTGCGGCCCGCGGAAGGTTGCGGCTGCGGGGGCAGGACGGCAGCTTCGGCCCGCACGCCTACTTTTCGCGCTCGACGCTGTAGAGCGCCAGGCTTTCCAGGGCGTCACGCCACGGGCCGGGCTCGAAGACCGACAATGCCGCGCGCGCCTTGTCGGCATAGGTTTCAGCGACGGCGCGGGCGCCATCGAGCGCGCCCGAGGTGCGCATCAGGGCCTGAGCGTGCTGGAAGTCGCCGTCCGCCTGCTGGCGCTTGCCGATCGTCCGCTCCCAGAACGGCGCTTCGGTGGCGCGGGTGGCTTCCATGGCCAGCAATAGCGGCAAGGTCGACTTGCCTTCGGCAAAGTCGTCACCGGCGTTCTTGCCGAGATCCGCGGCCGCGCCCTGATAATCCAGAACGTCGTCCTGGATCTGGAAGGCCAGGCCGAGATTGAGGCCGTAATCGTAAAGCGCCTGCACCCTGGCCTCAGGCGCATTGGCGGCAACCGCGCCAGCCTGTGATGCGGCCGAAAACAGGGCGGCGGTCTTGGCCGAGATGATCTCGATATAGTCGTCCTGCGACAGGTTGAGATCGAAGGCCTTCATCAGTTGCATCACCTCGCCCTGGGTGATGACGGCCGAGGCCTTGGACAGGATGTCGAGAGCACGCAGGGAACCCGTTTCGACCATCAGCTCAAAGGCGCGGGCGAACAGGAAGTCACCAACCAGGACGGAGGATGGCGCGCCCCAGATCAGGTGGGCCGCGACCTTGCCACGGCGCAGGGACGATGAGTCGACGACATCGTCGTGCAGCAGGGTGGCGGTATGGATGAATTCGACGGCCGCCGACAGCTTGTGGTGATGGGTATTATCGGTGCCGCACAGGCGCGCGGCGGCCACGCACAAGAGCGGGCGCAGGCGCTTGCCGCCGGCGGCGATCAGGTGATCGGCCAGGGCCGGGATGGTCGGCACGTCGGACTGCATGCGCTCGGTGATCAGCGCGTTGACGCCGGCCATGTCCGGGTCGGTCAGGCTGACAAGGGCGCGCACATCGGCCTTCGGGGCGGACACCTCCCGCGTCGTGCTGCGTACCGCGTCGATATTGGCCGAATCCAAAGCGTTAACTCCTGACATATGGCAAGGCCATAAACCGCCTTAGCGGTATAGTCCATGCCCCGTGGCTTTTATTCGTCACCAGACGTGGTACAGGTGCGCGCCTAAGCCTTAGGGCAAACATTTAGTCATCGATGAGCGTATGACAACCGAAAGCCGCGACGACGCGTTACAGTCTGACACATCTGAGGCTTTTACGCACCTGCTGGGGCAGCGCGTCAAAGTGATGCAGCCGGCCAGGGGCTATCGTATCGGCATGGACGGCGCGCTTCTGGCAGCAGCATGCGCGGGCGCGATCAGTAGACGGCGGAAACCCTTGGCCGCACTGGAACTGGGCTGCGGTGCAGGAGGGGCACTATTGTCGCTGAAAGCCCGCTGTCCGGACCTCGACCTGACCGGCATCGAGCGCGAGCCGGTCTATGCCGACCTTGCCCGCCGTAACGTGCTTTTGAATGCGATGCACAATATCGCGATCATCGAGAGCGACATTGGTAAGGGATATAAAGCCACCTTCGCCCTCCCCGGCCTCGCCGGCAGGCAACACGGGGAGGGGGGACCGCCGTCAGGCAGCGGGCGGGGCCAAGCTGTAGATGACAAAGCCTCTTCGCACCCCCGTTTTGATCTCGTCTTTTCCAACCCGCCCTATTTCGATGATCCCGATACACTGCGCCCGCCGCACGAAGCCAAGCGCCCGGCATGGATCGCCGATGACGGGCTTGGTGCCTGGCTCGACTTCGCCCTGGCGGCTGTGAAAGACGGCGGCGACATCGTCTTTATCCATCGCGCCGATCGCCTGAGCGACATTCTGAGCGGCCTATCGGACAAGGCCGGCTCCTTCATGGTCCGTCCGATCCAGCCATTTGCCGGCAAGGACGCCAAGCGTGTCATCGTCCGCGCCAAACGACTGGGCCGGGCGCCCTTGCGTCTCCTGCCTCCGCTGATTCTGCACGACGGCGGCGTGCGCAAGCATACCGATGAGGTTGAAGCGATACTGGCTGGCGCCGGCGACCTGTCCTGGTAAAGGCAGGCCGCAACTGTTGCCAATGCGTTCGCATTTGTGTACAGGCCTTAGTTGCATATCTTTATTGGGGAGCGACATGCAGGGGACTGTCCTTAGTTTTCAACCTGAAACAAATACCGGCCTGATCAGCGGTCATGACGGCAATCGCTACAACTTCGTGATGCTCGACTGGAAGTCCGAGAACAAGCCGCCGCGCGAAGGTCAGCTTGTCGATTTCGAGATCGATGAAAAGTCGGCAAGGCACATCATCGTCATGAAGAAGGCCGGGTCCGGCAGCCAGAAGTCCAAGGTCACGGCCATGCTGCTGGCCTTTTTCCTGGGTGGCTTTGGTGTGCACAAGTTCTATCTGGGACGGATCGTCTGGGGTGTGGTCTATCTGCTGTTCTTCTGGACCCTCGTCCCCGCCTTTATCGCCTTCATCGAATTCCTTATCTATGCCTTCATGAGCGAAGAGAAGTTCGACGAGAAATATAATCAGTAATTATGCAATAGGCTCTGTCCTATGCTCCGTTGAGCAAGGGACAGGGCCTAGGTCTTTTTGACCCCGGCATCCGAAATGCCGTCCAGATAGTCCTTGGTCCGATCGAGCAAATTGTTCTTCAGGGCCTCCCGCCGCGCGAGAAGGTCCGGGCTGCCGGCATCATAGTCAGCCATCAGGCGGCGGACGAAATCCCCGGACTGCACGTCCTTCAACACCTCCTGCATGGCGGCTTTGGACGCATCATTGATGACCCTCGGGCCGGTGAGGTAGGCGCCGTATTCCGCCGTATTGGAAATCTTGGCGAAACCGCCAGACATGCCCAGTTCCCAGAGCAGATCTACGACCAGCTTCAGCTCATAGCAGGTCTCGAACCACGCCACTTCGGGCGGATAGCCGGCATCGACCAGGGTCTGGAAGCCGTTCGTCACCAGTTCGCGCGTACCGCCGCAGAGCACCACCTGTTCGCCGAACAGATCGCTCTCGCATTCGGCCTTCATGGTCGTTTCCAGTATGCACTTGCGGCCGCAGCCCAACGCCGCCGCGAACGACAGGCCCAAGGTCTTGGCGTGGCCGGTCGCGTCCTGCTGGACGGCGAACAGGCAGAAGACCCCCTCGCCCGCCACATAGATGTCGCGGATGCGCGGGCCGATGCCCTTGGGCGAGACCAGCAGCACGTCGACATCGGCCGGCGGCGTGACCAGGCCGAAATTGACCGACAGGCCGTGGGCGAAGATCAACGCCTGACCGGCGCGCAGGTTTGGTGCGATCTCGTCGCGGAACAGCGATTGATGCGCCTCGTCAGAGGTCAGGACGACCAGGACATCGGCCCATGTCACGCCATCGGCTACGGTCACAACGTCGAAACCATCGGCTTCGGCCCTGGCGCGTGTGGTTGACGCGGGTTTCAGCGCCACCTTGATTTGCGTCACGCCGGAATCGCGGGCGTTCAATGCCTGGGTCCGGCCCTGAGAACCGTAACCTATGACCAGCACCTTCCGGTTACGGATGATCGACAGGTCACAGTCGCGGTCGTGATAGACGGGCAGGGTCATGTTGAATTCACCGAAAAGAATCGTACAAAGCCGGTCCTCTTTAGGCTAAAAACGGATACCCCTCCACCGCTTCGCGGTCCCCCTCCCCACCATGTGGGGAGGAGTAAACCTCCTCTCCTCCCTATCGGAGATGAGAGGTGGCATTCCGTAAAGCGGAATGACGGAGGGGTATTTTGTGAGGCGGAACCATGTTTGATCACCCCGAATATCAGTACCTCAACCTGTTGCGCGACATCATGGACAACGGCGTCCGGCGCGAAGACCGCACCGGCACGGGGACGATGGGGCTGTTCGGGCGGCAGATCCGCTTCGATCTCAGCCAGGGTTTTCCCCTGCTGACGACCAAGAAGGTCCATTTCAAGTCGATCGCGGTCGAGCTTTTGTGGTTCCTGCGCGGCGACACCAATGTCAAATACCTGCATGACCACGGCGTCACCATCTGGGACGAATGGGCCGATGAGAATGGCGACCTGGGCCCCGTCTACGGCAAGCAATGGCGGTCGTGGGCCGCGCCCGATGGCCGGATCATCGACCAGATGGCCAATCTGGTGCGCAACCTGAAGGCCAATCCCTATTCGCGCCGCCACGTCATTTCGGCCTGGAACCCGGCCGAGGTCGACGACATGGCCCTCCCGCCGTGCCACTGCCTGTTCCAGTTTTTTGTCGCCGATGGCAAGCTGTCGTGCCAGCTCTATCAGCGTTCGGCGGATATCTTCCTGGGCGTGCCGTTCAATATCGCCTCCTATGCGCTTCTGACCCACATGGTCGCACAGGCCGCCGGTCTTGAGGTCGGCGACTTCGTGCACAGCTTCGGTGACGTTCACCTGTATCTGAACCATGTCGAGCAGGCGACGACGCAGCTGACGCGCACGCCGATGGCGTTTCCGGCGCTGAAGCTGGCGCCCAAAACCGATCTTTTCGGCTTCGACTATGCCGATCTCGCCATCGAGAATTACCAATCGCACGGCGCGCTCAAGGCGCCGGTGGCCGTATGAGCCTCGCCGGCCAACGGATCAGGCTGGCGCTGGTCGTCGCCATGAGCGAAAACCGGGTCATCGGGAAAGACGGCGGGCTGCCGTGGCATATCCGCTCGGACCTGAAGAAGTTCAAGGAAATCACCCAGTTCAAGCCCATCATCATGGGTTCGAACACTTGGGACTCGCTGCCGCGCAAGCCCCTGCCCGGTCGCCTGAACCTGGTGCTCAGCCGCGACCTCAAGTTTGAGGCCGAAGGCGGCATTGTCTGCAACACCCTGTTCGAAGCGCTTGATATCGCACGCGAGCACGCGGTCGATGATGGCGCCGATGAGATCTGCATCATCGGCGGCGCCAATGTTTTTGAACAGCTGCTGCCCAAGGCCGGCCGCATCTACCTGACCCAGGTCCACGCGACCGTCGACGGCGACACCTTCTTCCCGGCGATAGACGACAGCCAATGGACGCTGTCGTCGGAGGAAGCGTTTGAAAAAGCCGAAGGCGACGATTACGCCTGGACGCTCAAGGTGTACGACAGGAAGGGATAAGCGCTCCGCTTCTCCGCCCCATCGAAGATGGGGAGGGGGACCACCAGACTGAGCGAAGCGAAGGCGCAGTGGTGGAGGGGTATTGCCGTCAGAGTCGCCCCCTCCGTCACCTTCGCTTCGCTCGCTGACACCTCCCCATTTCCATGGGGAGGAGAAACGTTAAGGAATCAAGCCGCCGCCCAGGCCCTGCTTGACCAGTTCGCCGAACATCCCGCTCTTCTTCTTTTTCTTCCCATCCGACTTTTCGCCGGTCTTGCCGTTTTCCTGCGCCGCCGCCATGCCGAGATCCTGCCCCAGCAGTCCGCCCGTCGTCGACCGATAGCGTACCTTGGTCTGCCACTGGATGTTCCAGGGCGTGTTCACATCCTCAGGCCGCGGCGGATACGACATAACCGTGTCGCCGCCATAGGCGGTTACCCCGTACATCAGGGCCTGGGCAGCGTTGCCGACCTCGGCCGGCACGGTGCAGCCCGTAGCCGTTCCCGGCAGCAATGCCTTCTTGGCCTGCAGGCGCTCAACATCGTTGGCCGTCAGATATTCCGGCGACAGGCCCATGAACGGCGTCTGCATCTCGGCCGAGGTCCACATCACCACCGTATTGTCCTGGCCGCCGCCGACGGCCGTGACAATAAAGCCCTTCGAACGCGGCATGGCGGCCCAGCTCAGCGGCACCGCGCCCGACGTGGTCTTGTCATTGCCGGTGATATTGATCGCCGGCAGGAAGTCCTGCGACGGATCAAGAGTGAAATTGATATCGGGGCTGAAGGCGGCCTTGATCGTGTGCGCGCCGGCCAGCGAATCGTCGCCTTCAAACACCCTGGTGTTCTTGACATTGGGCCACTCGGTATAGCCTTTGGCGGTAGACGGCAGCGGCCCTACGACATTGTCGAGCGTCAGGCTGCCGGCCGGCACCATCTGCTTCAGCATTTCGACGCGCGCCGCCGGATCGGCCAGTTTCGACAGATCGAGCACGACGGGTTGGTTTTTCGGCGCGTGTTCACCGCACCCCCAGAAGATCAGGATCTTGCCTTTGGGCGGCTCGTAGCTGTCGGGCGCCGTGCGCTCCGGCGTCTCGACCGGCCCCGCTTTCGCCGCCTTCCAGTAGAGCGGGAGGGGCTTGCCACCGTTCAGGCCGACAGGCGGCAGGTGTGTTCCGACAGCTTCGGCCGGCGCGGCATTGGTCGATCCCAGGCGCAGATTCAGGGAATGCGAAACATTGTCGCCGCCCTTCATCATGTTCATGATTGAGCCCATGGACGGTTTGCCGCCGGCTCCTCCCAGCGTCATGCCGGAATTGGTCTTTGTGTCGACCCAATAGGTAGCAACCGGTCCGGTCACGACCTGCTTGGCGGCGGGTTTGGTGGCCGGCTTGGCCGTAGGTTTAGATGCCGCGCCGGCATGACCGGCGAAAAGCGATAAAACGATCAGGCCGACAGCGGCGCGCGAGGACGAACGCATGTGATAGCCTCCCCAGGCTTTATTGAAATGGCGGAAATAAGCGGTATTGAAACACCTCTATATTACGCGTATTCGATTGCATTCGTAAATAACGAAGTTCGCTTAAGCCGCGAATATGCCCTGAATGGCCTTGGCCATGGCGCGGAACCGGGCCGCCAGTTCGCCTTCGGGGTCGGTCGCGACAAGTGGCTGTCCTTCGTCGCAGCCACGGCGCAAGGCCGGATCGAGCGGCACTTCGCCGAGGAAGGCCACGCCTGCCTGTTTCGCCATCGCTTTCGCGCCGCCACGGCCGAAGATTTCCATTTCCGAGCCGTCCGGGCCTTTCAGATAGGCCATGTTCTCGACGACACCGAGCACTTTGATTCCGGTCTTCTCGAACAGCGTGATGGCGCGGCGCGCGTCCGACAAGGCCATTTCCTGAGGCGTCGACACCACCACCGCGCCATCGATCACCGTCTTCTGCGTCAGGGTAAGCTGGACGTCGCCGGTACCGGGCGGCAGGTCGACGATCAGCACGTCCAGTGGTGCGTCTTCGGTGCCCCAGCGCGTCTGGGTCAGGAGCTGGGTCAGGGCCTGCGACGCCATGGGACCGCGCCAGATCATGGCCTGGTCGGCATCGACCAGGAAGCCGACCGAATTGGCCTTGATACCGAAGACTTCGAACGGCACCATCTTCTTGTCGTCGCCGAATTCCGGCGGCCGGCGTAAGCCCAGAAGCGTCGGCGCCGACGGACCATAGATATCGGCATCGAGAAAACCGACGCTCAGACCATTGGCGGCGAGACCCAGCGCCAGGCTCAGGGAGACAGTTGACTTGCCGACCCCGCCCTTGCCGGATCCCACAACGATGACCTGACGTACATGGTCGGGACGCGCCGACGCCACCGGCGCCTTGGGCTTGCCGTCATTGACCGCGCGATCGGACAGCCTGGCGCGCGGCGGCGTGCCGGGCGCTTCGGCGGTCAGGGCGACCTGGGCCTTGCTAATGCCCGGCAGGCCCGAGAGAATCTTTTCCGCCGCCTGCTGGACCGGCTGATAACGCGCGACCAGTTCCCGCGGTACCTCCAGCATGAAACCGGCACGATCTTCGCTGACCACCAGTCCACGCACCATGCCCGCATCGCTCAGCCCCAGGCCGGTGGCCGGATCGGTGACGCGGTTCAGTTCTTTGAGCACAGTATCGCGGTCGAGCATCCTGGACTTTCTTGACGCTGGTAAATTCGCCCGTCACATAGGCGCTTTAAGACGCGCTTGAAAGGGCTAATCCGCCGTGTCCGCACCGATCTATCTGCTGGCCGGGCCGACGGCATCGGGCAAGTCCGCCAAGGCGCTCGACTGGGCGGCGCGTACCGGCGGCCTCATCCTTAACGCCGATTCCATGCAGCTCTATGCGGACGTGCCGGTCCTGACCGCGCGGCCGGACGCCGCCGATATGGCGAAGGCCGAGCATGTGCTTTACGGTCACCTGCCGCCGGACGCCCTGTGGTCGGCCGGCGAATGGCTGCGCGCTGTCATGCCTTTCCTCGACACGGCGCGTGACGGCGGCCGGCCGGTCTGCGTCACCGGCGGCACCGGTCTCTATTTCAACAGCCTGGTGCGCGGCCTGGCCGAAATCCCGGAAATCGACGATCCTGTCCGGGAACGCGCGCGCGGCGACTACGACACCCTGGGTGAAGCGACACTTCGCGAAAAGTTGAAGCATGCAGACCCGCGTTCCGAAACGCGAATCCTGGCCAATGACCGCCAGCGCCTGACGCGCGCCTGGGAGGTGTGGCTGCAAACCGGCATCGCCTTGAGCGACTGGCAGGACCGGACGACGCCTGCCCTACCGGACACTTCCTACGAACTGGAAATTCTGAGACCCGATCGCGAGGCCCTCTACGCGCGATGCGATAAACGGCTCCAGGAGATGCTCGACCAGGGCGCGCTCGATGAGGTCCGCGATCTGATGGAACGCGGCCTGCGTCCCGACTGGCCGATCATGCGCGTGCTTGGCTTAAGCGAATTCGCCGCCCACCTGGAAGGCCGGATAAGCCTCGAGGCCGCACTCGAACTGGCACGGCAAAAGACCCGCAACTACGCCAAGCGGCAGATGACGTGGTTCCGCAATCAGTTCGGTTAAGCGAATCTTGCGGATTTGCGCGCTCCACGCTACCCTGAACGGATATTGGGGGGAGATTTCCACATGTCAGAATTTTTGAGCCGCCGTGGCGTGCTCGGTGTATCCGCCGGCCTGACGGCGGCCGCGACCATCCCTGAACTGGCGTGGGCGCAAAGCACCGATGCCGCCGCCAAGCCATCGGCACCGACAGAACCCCGGCCCGCGGTCGCCACCTACGCCCAGACGCCCATGGTCGACCAGATCGCCCTGTCACCGGACGGCAAGCGCGTCGCCGTGGTGACCCAGAAGGACGACACCAACTATCTCCTCTTTTTCGATGTCGCCGACCAGAAGGTAAAGACAATAGGCCTCGGCCAGGCCAAGGTCCGCGACCTGATGTGGGGCAGCAATACCCATGTCGTCCTGACCACTTCGGCGACCATCAGCCTGCCGATGTTCGCCGGCGGCCGCCACGAATTCTACCTTGGGCGCAGCATCGACCTGAACACGATGAAGGTCCGCACCTTCTTCGCGCGCGAAGACAAGTATTACGGCATCGTCTTCGGCCACATGCAACGCATCAAGGTCGACGGCGAATATCGTGTGACCGCCGCGAACCGCCACATGGCCGACGGCTATGAATTCAACCTGTTCAGTTTCGGCTTCGACAGCGAAGTCGGCAAACGGCTGGTCCTGGGCAATAACGCGACCAAGGAATTCGTCGTGGCCCCCGACGGCCGGCCCGTCGCCTACGCCGATTTCGATGATGACCGCAAGCAGTGGGACCTCTACTTCAACACGGCGCTGCAAAAGGGCAAGGTCGATTTCAAGCGCGTCTACATCCAGAAGGGCGAGGCGCTCAACTACCCCGATCTGCTGGGCCTGGGCCGCGACGGCAATTCAGTGGTTATTCGCGTCTATACCGGCGGAGACGACGACCAGATCGGCTTCCGGGAAATTTCGGCTGACGGAACCTTGAGCGAGCCACTTGATCCTGAGGGCGCCGGAAAGCCGCGCTCGGCCCTGTTCCACCCGACAACCTGGCGGCTGGCCGGCTTCAGCCGGAACGACGACTGGTTCACCGAAGAGTGGTCCGATCCTCTCATGAAGAAGCTCTACGACGCCCTCCCCCAGGTCCTGGGCCAGGGTGCGCGGACCCGCATCGCGAGCTACGCCGAAGATCCGCGCAAGATGATCGTCTACACCGAAGACGCCCGCGATGCCGGCAGCTACTTCTTCTGCGACTTCACCAACGGCGATGTCATTTCGGTAGCGGTCAACTACCCCGATCTTCCGCAGGAATGGATCACGGAAAAGCAGGCCATAGTCTATAAGGCCGCCGACGGCCTGGAAATCCATGGCTATCTCACCCTGCCGCCCTTCAAGGAGGGCAAAAACCTGCCGCTGGTCGCCCTGCCGCACGGCGGGCCGCACGCGCGCGACCGCATCAACTTCGACTGGCAGTCCCAGGTCCTGGCGGCCCACGGCTACGCCGTGCTTCAGCCCAACTTCCGCGGCTCCAGCGGCTATGGCAGCGACTTCGCGATCGCGGGTTACGGTGAATTCGGCCGAAAGATGCAGACCGATATTTCCGATGGCGTCCGCTACCTGGCGGCCAAGGGCATTGTCGATCCCAAGCGCGTCGCCATCATGGGCGCCTCCTACGGCGGTTATGCCGCCCTGGCCGGCGCGACGCTCGATCCAGGCGTCTATCGTTGCGCCGTCTCGGTGGCCGGCGTGACCGATCCCAGAAGCTTCATCGAATATGTCGACATGCAGACCGGCGACAGCCAGACCTCCGTCCTCTACTGGAAGCAGCTTATGGGCACGGGCCGCGAAAGCGACGGGATATCGCCCGTGAAACAAGCCGCCAAGGCCTACTGCCCCATCCTGCTCATGCACGGCAGCGACGACACGATCGTGCCGATCGATCAGAGCAAGCGCATGGACAAGGCCCTGAAGGCCGCCGGCAAGCCGGTCGAGTTCATCACCTACAAGGGGCAGGACCACTGGGAGACGCGCGGCACGGCGCGCGTGGCGATGATGGAGGCGGCCTTGAGCTTCCTGCAAAAGCACAATCCGGCCTAGGCGTCGCGACGAAACACAAGTTTACTCAGACAAAAGAAGGGGTTGGCGGAAATTCTCGCGAAATTTTCTTTGTCAAACCATCGCTTAGGTGGCATGACAAACATATGAAAAAGCCGTCCGCGACCTTGCCGCCGACCGAAGGCCGTCTGAAGGGCAGCGCCGCGCATCCCCTGCGCAGCGACCCGACCCTTTCGCAGACTCCGCCCTATCAGAACCAGGGCCGGTTGCACGGCGCCCTGGCCTACCGGCTGGGCGTCGATATCCTCAAGGGCGTCTACCAGTCGGGCGAGACCCTGCCGAACGAGATCGATTCGTCGTCGTCGCTGGATATTTCGCGTTCGGCCTATCGCGAGGCCATCCGCATCCTGGCCGCCAAGGGCATGGTCGAGAGCCGTCCCAAGACCGGCACGCGCGTCACTGAACGGGCGCGCTGGAACCTGCTCGATCCGGAAGTGCTGGGCTGGATGTTCGACACCGAGCCAAGCCAGGACTTCATCAAGGCGTTGTTCGAACTGCGTCTGATCACCGAACCCGCCGCGGCCGACCTGGCCGCGCAGCGCCGCACCGACGCCGATATCGCTTCCATGCGCAATTCGCTCGACATCATGGCCCGCGAGACGCTGCAGACCGAAGCCGGGCGCAAGGCCGACCGCGAGTTCCACCGCACCCTGATCGGCGCGACGCAGAACGAGGCCCTGGTCTCTCTCTCAAGCTCCATTGAGGCGGCGGTCGCGTGGACGACGCGCTATAAGGCGCGGCATAATGCCCTGACGCGCGATCCCGTCCCAGACCACGAGCGGGTATTCGACGCCATCGCGGCCGGTGACGGAAGTGCGGCGCGCTGGTGCATGGAATCACTCATCCGCATGGCGCTGCAGGACACGCAAAAGGCCGCTGCACACTGAGATTTGCGCGAAAATCTCAAAAAGCGATGCCAAACGGCGATATGTAGTATTTTTATATTGTCTGACCAATTAGCCGGGGTTATGACGTGACTTCGCCCGCCGGAAGAGCGGAGCGCAATCTCAAGGAGTGACCGCACCATGATGATGACCTCCACCTCAGCCTTCAGGAAGGCTGCCCTTGTCGGCACGCTCAGCGCCCTGATCGCGCTCGGCGCCTGCTCGAAGCCGGCGGAAAAGACCGAAGCCGCCGCGGGCGCCACGGCCACGCAGGCCGAATGGGGCGCGCTGTCCGACGGCACCAAGGTCCAGGCCGTTGAACTGAAGAATTCCAAGGGCGTCACCGCCCGCGTCATCTCCTACGGCGCCACGCTGCAGGACCTGATGGTCCCGGACAAGGACGGCAAGGCCGCCGACATTGTCATCGGCTATGACAATATCGAAGGCTATGAAAAGACCCCGAACTACACGGGCGTCACCGTCGGCCGCTACGCCAACCGCATCGCCGGCGGCAAGTTTACCCTCGACGGCAAGACCTATACGCTGGCCAAAAACAACAATGGCGCCACGGCGCTGCATGGCGGCGTCAAGGGCTGGGACAAGCGTAACTGGACGATCAAGGACGTGAAGTCGGGCGGCGATGCCGCTTCGGTCACCCTGCAATACGTCTCGCCGGACGGCGAAGAAGGCTACCCCGGCACGGTGACCGCCGAAGTTACCTATACGCTCAATGAAAACAACGACCTGACCGTCTCTTACAAGGCCACGACCGACAAGCCGACCGTGGTCAACATGACCAACCACTCCTTGTTCAACCTCGGTGGCATTCCGGCGACGCGCCCGGCGACCGACGCGATGCTCAAGATCGAATCCGACGCCATCCTGGCCGTCGACAAGGTGCTGATCCCGAACGCCGAACTGCCGGTCAAGGGCACGCCGTTCGACTTCAATACGCCGGCGCTTATCTCCGAGCGCATCACGTCGAACCACCCGCAGATCGTCATCGGTAACCAGGGCATCGACCATAACTACATCATCCGTGGCGGTGTCACGGCGACGCCGAAGCTGGCCGTCACCATCGAGGACAAGACCTCGGGCCGCGGCATGACCATCTCGACGACCGAACCGGGCATCCAGATGTACACCGGCAACTTCCTGGACGGCACCATCGCCGGCAAGGGCGGCCAGAAGCTGACCAAGTACCAGGCCGT
The DNA here is from genome assembly GCF_017875235.1 of Asticcacaulis solisilvae. GTDB lineage: Bacteria > Pseudomonadota > Alphaproteobacteria > Caulobacterales > Caulobacteraceae > Asticcacaulis > Asticcacaulis solisilvae_A. The sequence continues at coordinate 163,851 of NZ_JAGGMI010000011.1, forward strand.
CGCCTTCGAAGCCCAGCGCTATCCGGATAGCCCGAACCAGCCGAAGTTCCCGACCACGCGTCTCGATCCGGGCCAGACCTATACCCAAACCACCGTCCACCACTTCTACACCGTAAAGTAAGTCCGACATCTGATGACCTCCTCCAGCAAGCCCTCGCGCACGCCCAAGGTTCCTTTGCGTTCGCGCGCGTGGTTCGACAATCCGTCGAACGCCGACATGACCGCGCTCTATCTTGAGCGTTATCTCAACTTCGGCCTGTCGCTGGAGGAGCTTCAGTCAGGCAAGCCGATTATCGGCATCGCCCAGACCGGCTCGGACCTCAGCCCCTGTAACCGCCACCACCTCGCCCTTGCCGACCGCATCCGCGACGGCATCCGCGAGGCTGGCGGCATTCCGCTGGAATTCCCGGTTCACCCGATCCAGGAAACCGGCAAGCGCCCGACCGCGGGCCTCGACCGCAACCTGGCCTATATCGGCCTGGTCGAAGTCCTGTACGGCTATCCACTGGACGGCGTTGTCCTGACCATTGGCTGCGACAAGACCACGCCCGCCTGCCTGATGGCGGCGGCGACCGTTAACATCCCGGCCATTGCCTTGAGCGTCGGCCCGATGCTGAACGGCTGGTACAAGGGTCAGCGCACCGGCTCCGGCACCATCGTCTGGAAGGCGCGCGAACTGCTGGCCGCCGGCGAGATCGACTATCAGGGCTTCATCAAGCTGGTGGCGTCTTCTGCGCCGTCGACCGGCTACTGCAACACCATGGGCACGGCGACGACGATGAACAGCCTGGCCGAAGCGCTCGGCATGCAGTTGCCCTATTCGGCTGCCATCCCGGCGCCGCACCGCGACCGCCAGGAATGCGCCTACAAGACCGGCCTGCGCATTGTCGACATGGTCTATGAAGACCTGAAGCCGTCGGACATCCTGACCAAGGACGCCTTTATCAACGCCATCCGCGTTAACTCGGCCATCGGCGGCTCGACCAACGCCCCGATCCACCTCAACGCCTTGGCGCGCCACATCGGCGTCGACCTGAAGGTCGAGGAATGGCAGGAATACGGTGAGGAAATCCCCTTGCTGGTCAACCTGATGCCCGCCGGTGAATATCTCGGCGAAGACTATCACCATGCCGGCGGCGTGCCCGCCGTCGTCAAGCAGCTGATGAACCAGGGCCTGATCAGGGAAGACGCCCTGACCGCCAATGGCAAGACGATCGGCGAGAACTGCAGGGACGCGGTCACCGAAGACGTCAATGTCATCAAGCCGTTCGACCAGCCGCTGAAGACCCGCGCCGGCTTCCGCGTCCTGTCCGGCAACCTGTTCGATTCGGCCGTGATGAAGGTCAGCGTCATTTCGCCGGAATTCCGAGAACGCTACCTGTCGAACCCGAACGATCCGGAGGCCTTTGTCGGCCGCGCCGTCGTCTTCGACGGTCCGGAAGACTATCACCACCGCATCGACGACGAGAGCCTCGGCATCGACGAGAACTGCATCCTGTTCATGCGCGGCGCCGGTCCGGTCGGCTATCCGGGCGCGGCCGAAGTCGTCAACATGCGCGCCCCGACCTACCTCATCAAGCGCGGCGTCACCAGCCTGGCCTGTATCGGCGATGGCCGCCAGTCGGGCACCTCGGGTTCGCCGTCGATCCTGAATGCATCGCCGGAAGCGGCGGCGGGCGGCAACCTGGCTCTGCTCAAGACCGGCGACAGCGTCCGCGTCGACCTGAACAAGGGCACGGTCAATGTCCAGATCAGCGACGAAGAGCTGAAGGCGCGCCGCGATGCGCTCGAAGCCGCCGGCGGCTACCAGTATCCGAAGAGCCAGACGCCGTGGCAGGCCATGCAGCGTGCCAATGTCGGCCAGATGGGCTCGGGCGCCTGCCTGGAGGACGCGGTGGACTTCCAGCGCATCGCCCAGACCATGGGCCTGCCCCGCGACAACCACTAAGGTTTTCGGTTATATCCAATCGACAAAAAAGCCCTTTCCGTTCGCGGGAGGGGCTTTTGCTTTTCCTCCTCCCCGCTCGCGGGGAGAAGGTGGCCGATAGGCCGGATGAGGGGCAGCCTCAGCTATTAATTGACTCATGGCTGTCCGATGACCACTCAAGGTCTTGTTCCGACTACAGCTAGCCCCTCACCCTAACCCTCTCCCCGTAAACGGGGAGAGGGGATTACAGGTCGATTTTGCGTGTGTGCCGGGCAAAAATCCCTATGGTAACGCCATGAGAGGAGTCGCCAGCATGATCCGCAAGACCGTAAGCATGACCGCCGCTTTCCTGAACAGCGAAGCAGCGGGCGGGATCATTCTCATGGCCGCCGCAGCAGCAGCCATGGCGATCGCCAATTCGCCGTGGGCCGAAACCTATTTTCACACGCTTCACATCTATGTCGGTGGCCTGAGCCTCCTGCACTGGATCAACGACGCCCTGATGGCCGTCTTCTTCCTGATGGTCGGATTGGAGATCAAGCGCGAGATGCTGACCGGGCAGTTGTCCGACTGGCCACGCCGGGCGCTTCCCGGCATCGCGGCGGCGGGCGGGGTGATCGTGCCGGCGCTGATCTACCTGCTGTTCAATCGCACCTCACCGGAGTCGTTACGCGGCTGGGCGATACCTACCGCGACCGATATCGCCTTCGCCCTGGGTGTCCTGGCGCTTCTGGGGTCGCGCGTGCCTGTGGCGCTGAAGGTTTTCCTGACCGCCCTGGCCATCATCGACGACCTGGCCGCCGTCGTCGTTATCGCCGTCTTCTATACGGCCGACCTGTCCCTGTTGTGGCTGGGCTGCGCCGTCGCCGGCCTGGCGGTCCTGCTGCTCTTCAACCTCCTGAAGGTCAAGGCGCTGTGGCTTTATCTGGCTGTCGGCGCCCTTGTCTGGTTCTTTGTCCTCAAGTCCGGCATCCACGCAACCCTCGCGGGTGTGGCGACGGCTCTGTTCATACCGCTGCACACGCATAAGGGGCAGGAGGATGACCACCATTCGCCACTGGTCCGGTTGGAGCACGCCCTGCACAAACCGGTGGCCTTTCTGATCGTCCCCATATTCGGTTTTGCCAATGCCGGCGTTTCGCTGGCGGGATTTACGCCGGACATGTTGCTGACCCCCATACCGCTTGGCATCGCGGCCGGCCTGTTCTTCGGCAAGCAGGTGGGCGTGTTCGCGGCGTCATGGCTGGCAATCCGGCTCAGGCTGGCGCGCCTGCCCGACGGCACGACCTGGCCGCAGCTTTATGCGGTATCGGTCCTGACCGGCATCGGCTTCACCATGAGCCTGTTCATCGGGCTTCTCGCCTTCCCGACAGCCCCGCAAGCACAGGACGCCGTCAAGATCGGCGTCCTGTGCGGTTCGCTTGCTTCGGGCCTTGCCGGCTATCTGCTGTTTTGCCTTATCAGGCCAGGTCTTGCTAAAGGAGGCGGCCGGCGATCCAGCTGATCGTCTCGGCCGCCACCTTTTCGCGGCCGGTATCGGCGAACAGGTCGTGGTAGTGGTCTTCGTACAGCTTCAGCGTCTTGTCCTTCGCACCGGAGTTTTTATAGAATTCCTTACTGCCGGCCGGCAGGGTCGCCTTGTCGGACGTACCATGCATGATCAGGGTCGGCACGGTAATCCGCCCAAACGAGACGCGCAGGCGATCCCCGCCCCGCACCATCTCAGCCACGGTTTTGAGGCATTGCGTTTCGTTCAGGGTCAAGGGATCGCTGTTCAGCTGCCGAACCATTTCGGGATCGCGCGAGAAGTGGGCATTGTTGAGTTTCAACGCCGGCGCCTTAGGCAGGAAGGCGCTGAGGAACTTGACAATAGCCAGGCCTCCCGGCGGCGCCGGCACGCGATAGGCAAAGCTTTCGCAGATAAAGCCCTTCACCTTGTCCTGGTTGTCGAGGACATAGGCGGCGCTGACCACGCCACCGGCGCTGTGGCCCAGGACGAAGAGCGGCAGGCCCGGATGCCGCGCGATGGCGATATCGGCCACGCCCGCGACGTCGGCGACATAGTCGCTGAACCGGTCGACCCAGAACCGCTCGCCGTCGGATCGGCCGCGTCCGCGCATGTCGCCGGCATAGACCGCAAATCCGGCCAGAATAAGCTGTTGCGCCAGCCAGCCGTATTGACCGCTGTGCGAATTGAAGCCGTGGCACAGGAGGACAACGCCGCGCGGCGTGCCCGTGGGCAACCATGACCGGTAAAATATCTTCAGATTGTCCTGGCTGATATAGGTCGCCCCGGTTGTCGGGATCGCAAGGGTATCGGGCATGCTCGTCTCCGTTCACTCGGTTAAAGAAAACCCCGGTCGGGGCGGTACGAGGACTTGAGAATTCGGAATCGGAATAATTTCGGGGATCCGAACCAGGCTTTTGCTTCAGCGGGATATGTGGGCCGCAAACCGTTCGGAGATACAGGCCTTATCGCGCTAACGCGGCACGCAATTAAAGCGCGGCCTATATGCCGCCATGCTCCCCCTGTGCGGATTTTTTACCCGCGTAGGTTTAACTATGCGCCTGATTAACCAAGCGCGCAAGTATCGCCTGTCAAATTGTACCGGGAGACTGCGCCTGCCCTAACCCGGAAAAATGCCCAGGGAAATATCCGCTCACAATTCCCGCCATGCGGTATTTTGGCCTGATCATGGGCGTGAGGTGGTTTTACCAGTAAAACAACTGTATGATTTATTACACTATTTTTGTTTTTAATTTGTCTTGCCACCGGTGTCATTTCCTGGCTAGTATGCAGCCATAAAAAAACAGGTTACACCTGGGTTAAAGGCCAACAGAAGTTGCTATTATAGGGAAAACGAATGCCGCAGGACTCCGCCGCCGCGTCATCGCTAAAACCGGGCAAGTACAGATGGGTTATCTGTATCCTGCTGCTGGTGGCGATGGTCATCAACTACACCCACCGTCAGACCTTCGCGCTCCTGAAGGACACGGTCGGCCCTGAACAGGGCTGGACCGAACAGACCTACGCGGATATCGTCTTCTGGTTCCAGACGGCCTACGCCATCGGCTATGTCACCTTCGGCGGCGTTATCGACCGCATCGGCGCCCGCGCCGGCTATGGCATCGCCTTCGCCATCTGGACGGTCGCCCATACCCTGACGGGCTTCGTGGGCAACGCCATGCAGTTCATGGTCGCCCGCTTTGCGCTGGGCATAGGTGAATCGGGCGCCTTCCCGGCCAGCCTCAAGGCAATCGCCGAATGGTTCCCGCAAAAGGAACGGGCGCTTGCCGTCGGCATCTTCAATGCCGGCTCGAACCTCGGCGCCATCGTCGCGCCGTTCGCCGTCCCGCTGATTACCTTGGCCAGCGTCAACATGACCTTCGGCAGCTACCACGTCCAGATGGACGGCCTCGGCTGGGGCTGGCGCGCCACCTTCTTCGTCACCGGCATCGGCAGCATGATCTGGCTTCTGGCGTGGTGGCTTATGTACCGCAAGCCCCAGGAGCACCCCAAGGTCAACGCCGCCGAACTGGCCCTGATCGAAAGCGATCCTGCCGACAAGACGGCCAAGGTGCCGTGGAGCAAGGTCATCATGGTCAAGGAAACCTGGATGTTCGCCATCGGCAAGTTCCTGATCGACCCGATCTGGTGGGTGTGGCTGTTCTGGCTGCCCGACCTGCTGAAAAAGAACTACGGCCTCGACCTGTCCAGCTTCGGCCTGCCCATCATCGCCATCTACCTGATGTCCGACGTGGGCTCGGTGGCCGGCGGCTGGCTGTCCTCGACTCTGCTCAAGGCCGGTATCAGCGTCAACCTGTCGCGCAAGCTGACCCTGTTCATCTTCGCCCTGTTCGTCATGCCGGTCTTCCTGCTCGACGGCGTCAAGGACCTGTGGACCGCCGTCCTGATCATCGGCATCGCCACCGCCGCCCACCAGGCCTTCTCGGCCAATCTCTACACCCTGCCGACGGACACCGTGCCGCGCGCCGCCATCGGCTCGATCATCGGCTTCGGCGGCATGTGTGGCGCCATCGGCGGCATGCTGATGTCGAAGAATGTCGGCTTCATCCTGGAAACGACCGGCTCCTACAAGACGATCTTCTGGATCGCCGGTTCGGTCTACCTGATCGCCGTGATCGCCATTCACCTGATCAGCCCGAAGCTGGAACGCACCACCAAGCTGGACGGCGTCGCCTCCTAAGGCTTTCGCCCCCGCTGAGTACCAAGACCCGGATCGTCCCGCGCGATCCGGGTTTTTTGTATCTCGCTGGCCGGGACGCGCCTGGAGCATGATGCGTTTAAGTCGCACCGCATCATGCTCTAGGTTTTTGTTTTATTGCGATATTTGGCCAAAAGCCGCTGCACACTTTTTGGCATATCGCTCTAACATTTTGCTTATCATTTCGCGTTATGCTGACAGGACAGACCCGTCTGCAGGGAGCGTACCCGTGTCCATTCGTGCCAGAATCCTCGCCCTTGTCGGCTGTTTCGCCGCCATGTCGCTCATCGTCACATTTCTCGGCCTGACGACGATCGGCGATTACAATCGCATGATGCGCGATTACGACCGCGCCTATGAAAACGCCTGGCGCGGTGAGCGCCTGAACCATTTAGTCAGCAACGTCGTCATGGAAACGCGCGGCCTTTACATCGCCCGCAGCGATGCCGAACTGCAGGGGTTCGTGGGCGGACTGAACCGCAACCTCGATGAGCTCGAAGTCCTGATGAAGCTGTGGAAAGGTGAGGAAGCCTCCCTCGTCTCTGGCATGGAAGGCGACGTCGCGGCCTTCATCGCCCTGCGCCGGGACGTCGCGCACCTGGCGGGCTCCGGCAAGATGGAAGCCGCCTATGCCAGGTCCACCGGTTCGCGCAGCGACCGCATCGCCTTCCAGGGCAAGGTCGAAGGGATCGTCCAGCAAACCCTGAACGATCTCAGCATCGCCAAACAGCGCGCCGACCAGTTCAATCGCCAGCGCGCGCTCGAATTCCTGATTGCCTGCCTCACCGGCATAATATTGCTGGCGATCCTGTCGCTTTGGATCATCGCACAGTTCATCACCAAGCCTTTGCGCGCCCTGGCTTCGGCCATCATCCGCACTTCGAAGGGCGACTACGAACTGCCGCTGGAAGCCCAGAAGGAAGCCGGCGAGGCGAAGGACGAGGTCGCCAGCGTATGGAAGGCCCTGGCAGTGCTCAAGGAACGCGCCGTCGAGGCCGAACGCCTGGCCCGGGCGCAGCGTGAAGCCGAGCGCCAGGCCGAACTGAAGCTGCGCGAACTGGTGCTGGACTAAAAAGGACAATGTTTCCCTAAATCATTCCAATCCGGGGGCTTTCAACTGTGGCAGGGACGCACTATATTGGTTGTGTTCGGGCAACCGGACTATGGGGATAAACGCCCACGTAATAAGCGAACTGGACCCGGGTGCGATTCCCGGCGGCTCCACCATTTCACCCGGCTTAGGGGTTTATGGGGCCGATCAGCATCGACAGGCGTGTAAAGGTGAAGCTTTCCCTCGGCATGGGCTCCCGCGATCGGCCCATTTTATAACTGCGAACGATAACTTCGCTTCGGAGCAAGCCCTGGCCGCGTAATGCGGTTAGGCAGTTCCACCTAAACTCCTAGGGACTAAGCCCCCTAGGCGGGGCCCGGCAGGCGCCTTGCAACAGAAGCCTGCCACCTTTCCCTCGCCAACTCAGACGCAAAGCACGAAGCCAGCCTTTTGGTGTCGTTCAGAGCCAACAGCATCCGACCGGATGCCGGCGGCTATCCGCCGCGTCCGCTTAAGGCCTGCGCGCAAGCGCATGGCCGCGAGCGAAATAAACGCGCGAGATAACGCATTTTTGTCCCGCCGCGAACTTTTTTAGTTCCGTTTTGCGGGCTGCGTGATAAGCCTGCTTCTGCTCCAATCCCTTTAGGTTTATGCTGCCGCCCATGTCCGAAGACCAGGTCCCTGTCGATTTGATGGACTATGCTTCCATCACCCAGAATGCGCTTCGCGGCGTCATTCGCCAGGCCCTGCTGCGCGCGGCGTCTCCGGAAGGCCTGCCCGGCGAGCACCACTTCTACATCACCTTCCTGACGCGCGGTCAGGGCGTATCGATCCCTGAAGACCTGCTGGCGCGCTATCCGTACGAAATCACCATCGTCCTCCAGCATCAGTTCCGCGACCTGCGCGTCGCCGAGGACTTCATGCGCGTGACCCTGACCTTCGGCGGCGTGCCCAAGATCCTGACCGTGCCATACGCAGCGATTTCGCGCTTCCACGATCCGCACGCCCAGTTCATGCTGGAATTCGAAGCCGACGATCCGGCGGCCCTGACCCAGGATCTCGACCCGGCCATGGGCGAAGCCGAGACGGCAGCGGCGGCGATCAGCGAAACCGACGGCGCCAAGGACGAGGCCGACGGCCCCAAGATCGTTTCGCTGGACCAGTTTCGCAAGAAATAGATTTCGCCAAAAAAGTCGGGCGAACCACAGCAGAATCGCATAGTTTCTTAAGCTTGGATTGCGCGTAATCGGCGGACAAGCAGCGGACCTTGAAACAGATGAAATGGCGGCGTTTGACGGCAGGGCCCACGGGTTTTCATGGTGAGAAGGCCCGGTTTACATTCCTGGCGCGCGCGCTCGCCGGCGCGGGCCTGGCTACTGTCCTCGCCTTTGCCGGTCCGGCGGCGCCGCAAGACGGCCGCCCGCTTCCCGAACTGAAACCCTTCGTGCCGCAGGCCCAGCCAGCCGCGCAGCAACCGGCGCCGGCGGCGCCCCCGCCTGCCGCTGCGGCTCCCGCACCGTCTTCACCGGCCACGTCCTCGGCCAGTGCCAGCGCAACGTCCGCGGCGCCGCGACGTCCACGTCCGGCGCGGGCTGCCACGACGGCAACGTCCTCCGCCGCTCCGGCCCCAACGGTCACAACCACCGCGCCGCGTCCGCCCGTTCAGGCTGGTACACAGCCGGCGCCCCAGAACGCCCCTCCGGTTGCACCGCAACCGGCGCCTCAGCCCACCGGCGCGCCCGCCACCTTCCCGACCGTTAACGGTGCGCCGGGCGTGGCGGCACCACCGCCGACCGCCCTGCCGGCATCGACGACCCTGGCGCCGCTGGCGCACGACGCCTCGACGCCCATCAGCGCCGAGGATGTCGAGACCTTCACCGATTCCGTCGTGCGCGCTCTCATGCAGCGCGACCACGTCATGGGCGTCACCGTCGCGGTCGTCCAGGGCAATACACCCATCCTGGTCAAGGGCTACGGCTACGACCGCACCTCGCCGGCGCGCCGGGTCGACGCCGCCAACAGCCTGTTCCGCCTGGGGTCCATCACCAAGACCTTCACCTGGGTCGTTGCGCGTCAGGAACTCGAAGCCGGGCGCATCAAGATGGACGAACCCATCGGCACCTATGTCACCGCCGACGTCTACAGCGACCGCAAGAAATACAAGCCGCTGACCCTGCGCGCCCTCATGAGCCACACGAGCGGTTTCGAGGACACCAGCCTCGGCCACCTGTTCGAACTGAACCCGGCGCGCCTGAAAGGGCCTGACAGCTATTTCCGCCAGCACAAGCCCCGCCGCGTCCGCGAGCCTGGCCTGTTCAGTTCCTACTCCAACTTCGGCCCCGCCCTGGCGGCGCGCGCCCTGACGCAAACCGCCCAGGCCAAGGACGTGCCGAGCCTGATGGAAGCGCGGGTCTTCCAGCCACTCGGCATGGACCACACCACCCTGCGTGAACCCTATGCCCTGCCGGCGTCGAACGTCGAGGATCTGCCGCCGCCCATGCCGGCTGGACTGACGCAAGGGCTGTCGCAGGGATACCTTTGGGACGGCGCGACCTTTGAGCCACAACCGTTCGAGCATGCCGCGCCGCTGTCGGGCGCGCTTGGCGCCTCATCGACCGCCAAGGACATGGCGCGCTTCATGTCGCTGATGCTCGGCAACGGCCAGTACGAAGGCGTCCAACTCTTCAATGCCGATTCCGCCCGCGCCTTCCACACGCCGCTGCTCAAGATGCCGGAAGGTTATAATGGCTGGGCATCGGGCCTGATGATCCGCGAGGCGCCATCGGGCCACACGACGATCGGCCACGCCGGCTCGACCCTGTGGTTCAATTCGAACATGGTGCTGGTGCCGGAACTGAATATCGGCATCTTCATCAGCACCAATACGCAGACCGGCGCGCCCCTGGCCGATTCCTATCCCAACCTGCTGATCGAGCACCTGGCGGGCGTGCAGGGCCATGCGCCGTTGACGCCCACGCCGGAGCAGGCCTATGCCGCCAACAAGGCCTACTACAACGCCATCAAGGGCCAGTATGTCTCGACCCGGCGCGCCTATGGCGGGCTGGAGGGCGCGATCACGCGGCTGATCAACACGGTCGAGGTCGATGTCGACGCCGACGGGCGGCTGATCCTGACGACGCGTAACGGCCTGTCGGCCTTCGTGCCGTCGACGGCGCGCGGTTTCTTCAATCCGCAGGACAGCGAAGATCCCGGCCCGGCGTCCCAGACCGGCGGCCTGCACTTCCTGTTTGACGCCCAGGGCAAGACAGTCAAGGCGTTCGAGACCGCGACCAATATGAGCCGCTACGAACGGGTCGACGTCTTTCACAGTCCCGAAGTCGTGCACGCCATGACGGTAATCATGGTGTTGACCTGCCTGGCGGTCTTCGCCTCGCTGATGATCCGGCCAGGCCGCAATGAGCGCCCGACCGAATGGCAGGCGCGGGCGACCATCATATCTCTGGGCCTCGCCGCCTTGTGGCTGCTGTCCATCTTCGTCTTCCGGCAGTGGCTGGAAGGCCTGTCTGACGACGCCACGTCGCTGTTCAGCGACTGGCCGGCGGCGCCGGTCAAGGTCGCGGCCTGGGTAGCGCTGCTGGCGGCGATCGGGACGGTCTTCCAGGCCGCCACCTTTGTCTTTGTCTATGCCGAAGGCCGCTATGGCGACGACTGGCCGCTGTGGCGCAAGTACCTGCATGGCGCGCTGGTCTTCTACTGGCTGCTGTTCGTCATCGTTATCGCGATGTGGGGCGGACTTGCGGCCTGGAGCCGCTAGATCGGAATGATTCAGGTGGAGGCAATCACTCCGATCTAGGTTTTCGTTTGGTCGCGATATTAAGGCGAAATCGCTTACACTTTTCGCCATATCGCTTTGACGGGCTTAGTCCGATTGAGATTTGATTTTTTGACCGGCAGTCTGCGGGCATGGCAGACAGCAGTTCAGACATCGTTTCCGCTACCGACAAACCGCTCAGCAAACGCGCCGAACGGAGAGCCAAGCAGCGCGCCGCCAACCCGATGCGCGCCGAGAAGATGCACAAGTACCGGCTGGAACATCCCATCGCGCCGGTATCCGTCGAGTTGCCGCGGCTGAACATCGGCTGTTCGGGCTGGTTCTACTGGGACTGGAAAGGCATCTTCTACCCCAGCCAGATGCCAACCAGCCAGTGGTTTCCGCATTATGCCGAGACCTTTGATACGGTGGAGATCAACGCCTCCTTCTATTCATGGCCAACGGTTGCCGGCGTAAAGGCGTGGATGAAGGGGCTGCCGGAGACACCGTTCGTCTTTACCGTCAAGGCCAACGAGCTGATCACCCATATCCGGCGGTTCGAGGATACGGCCGGGCTGGTCGAGGATTTCGGCTATGTCGCCGACCTGTTGGGCGAACATATGGGCTGCCTGCTGTTTCAGCTGCCGCCGAGCGTAAAGTATGACCCGGAGCTGTTGCGGTCGATCGTGGCGCAGCTTCAGCCTGGACGGCGTAATGTCGTCGAGTTCCGTCACGCCAGTTGGTGGAATGCGGAGGTCTATGCGGTCTTGCGCGACGCGGGCATCATGTTCTGCGCCACCAGCGGGCCAAAGCTGCCCGACGATTTGATCCGCACGGCCGACGAAATCTATGTCCGGTTCCATGGGACGACCGCGTGGTACAATTACCGCTATTCCGATGCGGAACTGGCCGACTGGGCGAAACGGATAGAAGATAGCGGCGCCAGGCGGGTGTGGGTCTATTTCAACAATGACTACCACGGTAATGCGATTGATAACGGCAAGGCGTTGCGTGAACTGTTAGGCGGATGAGCTTATGGGGTGTGGGGTCCGCGACCCCACAAAACCTTCTTGATCCAAAAGAAAAGCCCCGCCCCCTAAAGGGCGAGGCTTTCCTTTTGGAATAGATAAGTCTTGGGGCCGCAGGCCCCACACCCCGTAAGTTTATCCGCGCTAGCGCTTCAACGCATACACCTTGATCGTAATCTGCTCCCGCTCCCCCGGAAACCGTTCGACCAGCAACCGCGCCACTTGGCTGTCGTCGTGAAAGACAAAGCCCTTGATCGCGTCGAGCAAGGCCTTGGCCAGATTGTCGAGGTCCATCCACGGCGGATCGCCGATGTGCTCCATGCGGATTTCCACGGCATGGTCACCCCAGGCGGCCCGGCTCCCCTTCCACTGCTTGCGGAAGAATTCATAGACCAACGGCTTGTAGTACTTTCCTTGCGTCGTCAGCCCGTCGATCAGGATTTCGATCCCGTCAGACGTCTCGCGCGCCCGCACCTTACCGTGGGAAATCCATTCTGCGTCCATCACGCCCGGTCGACAAAGCTGTCGATGACCTTCTTCTCGCCGCCGGTCTCGAAATCAACCACCAGCTTGTTGCCATCGGCCTCAACGACCAGACCGTAGCCGAACTTGATGTGGAAGACCCGTTCGCCGACGATGATGTTCTTGCCCTGCGGCTTGGCGGCTACCGGCTGGCGATGCGGGGTCGGCTTGGGCGCCAGGCGCGACATGTCGACACCGCTGAGATTGCTGTGGGCCGGCGCCGATGGCGAGGCTTCGCGCTTGGTGTAGTTGGGCTCGTAACCCGCGCGGTCCCAGCGCGACTGCTGCGACGTCCAGCCCTGATTGCCATAACCGGTTTGCGACGAGGCCTCGACATGATCGATGGGCAATTCGTCAACGAAGCGCGACGGAATCTGGTTCGTCCAGCGGCCATAGACCTGGCGGTTGGCGACGAAGCTGACCTTCGCCTCCTCGCGCGCCCGCGTCAGGCCGACATAGGCCAGGCGCCGCTCTTCCTCAAGCGACTTGAGGCCGCCCTCGTCCATAGAGCGCTGCGACGGAAAGATGCCTTCCTCCCAGCCCGGCAGGTAGACAACCGGAAACTCCAGTCCCTTGGCCGCATGGAGCGTCATCAGCTTGACGCTGTTCTGGCCGCTGTCGCGCTCCAGGTCCATGACCAGCGCGACGTGCTCCAGGAAGGCTTCGAGATTGTCGAAGGCCGCCATCGAGTCGCCCAGTTCCTTCAGGTTATCAAGACGCGTCTGGCCCGACGTCTTGTCGGCGCGCTGCATGTCGTAATAACCACTGTCGGACAACAGGGTGTCGAGCACGGTCTCGGCCTTCATTGATTTCGACAAACCGACCCAACGGTCGTAGTCGCGCAGGAAGGCGATCAGCGGCGTGCGGGTGCGTGTCGGCAGTTCGTCGGTGTCGACCAGGTCGCGCACCGCGGTCATGACGCTCTGGCCCGACAGCCGCGCCTGCTGCAGCAGCTTTTGCACAGTGGCGTCACCGATGCCGCGCTTGGGAACATTGATAATGCGCTCAAACGCCAGGTCGTCGTCCTGCGACTGGATCAAACGCAGATAGGCGATGGCGTCGCGGATTTCGGCGCGTTCGAAGAAGCGCGGGCCGCCAACGACCACATACGGAATCTGCAGCATGACGAAGCGTTCTTCGAAGGCGCGCATCTGGAACGAGGCGCGCACCAGGATCGCCATGTCCGAATAGGTCCGGCCGGACTTCTTCTGCCGCTCGATATCCTCGGCGACGAACTGTGCCTCGGCCGCACCATCCCAGATGCCCTGGACGCGCACCTTGTCGCCGCCGGTCTGGTCGGTGAACAGCGTCTTGCCCAGGCGCGCGCTGTTGGCCTTGATCAGGCCTGACGCCGCGCCCAGGATGTGTTTCGTCGAGCGATAGTTGCGCTCGAGTCGGATGACCTTGGCGCCTGGAAAGTCGCGCTCGAACTTCAGGATGTTGTCGACTTCCGCGCCGCGCCAGCCATAGATCGACTGGTCGTCGTCGCCGACGCAGCACAGGTTGCGCGAGGCATTGGTCAACAGGCGCAGCCACAGATACTGGGCGACGTTGGTGTCCTGGTATTCGTCGACCAGCACGTATTTGAAGCGCGCGTGGTAACGTTCGAGGATGTCGGGATTTTCGGTCAGCAGCTTCAGATTATGCAGCAGCAGGTCGCCGAAATCGCAGGCGTTCAGGATGCGCAGGCGCTCCTGGTACATGGCGTAGAGCTTCTGGCCCTTGCCATTGGCGAATTCGGTGCCGTCCCCCTTGACCTTGTCCGGCGACAGGCCCTTGTTTTTCCAGGCGTCGAGATGCCATGCGAACGACTTTGGCGTCCACCGCTTCTGGTCGATATTCTCGGCCTCGAAGATCTGCTTGATCAGGCGCACCTGGTCGTCGTCATCGAGGATGGTGAAGCTCGACTTCAGGCCGACGACCTCGGCGTGGCTGCGCAGGATCTGCGCCGCGATCGAGTGGAAGGTGCCGAGATTGCGCAGGCCCTCCGCCGCCGGCCCGACCAGACGCTCAGTCCGCTCGCGCATTTCGCGCGCCGCCTTATTCGTAAAGGTGACGCACAGGATTTCCCATGGCCGCGCCAAGCCCGACTGCAGAATATGGGCGATGCGCGTCGTCAGCACGCGCGTCTTGCCGGTGCCGGCGCCGGCCAGGACCAGCACGGGACCTTCGGTGCTGCGGACGGCGTCGAGCTGTTCGGGGTTGAGGCCCTCGAACATGGTGGCATTGGGCACGCCGCGCGGGCTGGCCAGTTCACTGATCTTGGTGGTTACCGATTCCATTCGCGCAATTTAGTACGCCTTATGTTCCGCTCCAATGGCTTTATGTGGAGTTTTTGCTTGTCGCATTATTTTGTCGGAAACCGCCGCACACTTTTGGCCACACTGAATTTCGTTTCGACACATGGCTTGATCGCGCATTGTCAGCGGAAAGGCAAACGGCCGGAAGCAGGCTTCCGGCCGTTGCACAGTCGATTGCGCCCCTGCGCAAACATAAGGCTAGGCGCGTTTGCGCCTGGCCGGTCCGGCATTCTGAACGTGCGACAGCGCAGACAACCGGCAATAGGACGCCAGAAGGCTTTCGCCGCGTCGCGAGTCGAGCTCTGCGATAAGCGCAGCAAGGCTGATTCGCCGTTCCTTTGACATGGTCTCAAGGACCGCCCAGAACTCAGGTTCCAAGGCGACCGATGTGGCGTGTCCGGCCAGGTTTACCGATCTTTTTTTTAGGCCAGGCATGACTTTCTCCCGGATTCATGACCTTTGCTCCCCCTCAGGCAAGATGTGTGTTGCATCCCCTGCTTTCACCTTCACGGCCGCCGTCGCATAGTTTTCCTGGTACTATTTGACCTTGACCCTTCAGGTGGTACGAATTTGCGGACTTTTATTGTTCTTCGTCAACCCCATTTATTGGAGTGGGCGTATTTAAACGCTTTCCTTCCCACTGCGCTTGGAGCCGTTTTTGCTTCTCCTGCTCCAGTTTTCGGGTTTTGCCCGGCAAACCGTGAATAACACGGTTTTTTTCCGCTGTCTCGATTTGCACTTGTTTTCGCTTGGCTTTTCGCGCCTTGTTGAGATTGACTATCTCTGTCATTTTCGAAAAATCTCCCGCAAACTCCCATTTATGGGATTGGCCGCTGCTGCCACATGAGCTCGCTTCAATAACTTGCGCATACTACACCGCCACTTGATGCAATTAAAGTATTTACCAATCCAATGTGAAATTTTATGCCTGTTATGTCCTTACCCTCATAAGGATAGGCGACCATATGGAGTTCGATAACTTTCTAACCCGAGTATATGCCGTCCAACAAGAACTGTCTCATGCGTATCAGTACCATCGACGCGCGTCCATCCGAATAAACGAAATTTAACATGTCACCGCGCGCAGACGCCCTATAATTCAACGACCGGAACCTAGACCCGTTCCGCTTCGGAGAGACCTATGGCGTTGTTGCTCAATATTCTGTGGCTTGTTTTCGGTGGTTTCGTGGCCGGCTGCGCCTGGCTCCTGGGCGGCGCCATCCTGGCCATCACAATTGTCGGCCTGCCGTGGGCCTTTTCGGCGTGGCGCATCGCCGGCTTCGTCTTCTGGCCCTTCGGCCGCGAGATCGTCAATCGTGAAAATTATAACGGCGAAGGCGACCTCGGAACGGGGTGCCTCGGCATGGTCCTCAACATCGTATGGTTCGTCTTCGCCGGCTGGTGGATCGCTCTCACCCATGTCCTCATCGCCATCGGCGAAGCGATCACCATCATCGGCATCCCGTTTGCGCTCAAGGATATCCAGCTGGCGCAACTGGCGCTGGCGCCGGTCGGCAAGACCATTGTGGACAAGCGGTAAAGCAAATCCCGCCCTTCCCTAAGGTAACGGCAACTCTTACAATTGCTTCATGACTCGATTTTAATTTGATTTCAGCCTTCCCGGGCCGCATTCTTAGGACAACAGCCGCCCGGACTCCCTGAGCCCCGACGGCACCTGGAGAGTAAAATGCGTAATCGCGTAAAATCCCTTTGGCAATTTGGCGCTGCCGGCCTGGTTAGCGCCGTGGCGCTGACCGCAGCCACCGGCGCACTCGCGCAGATGCGCCTTCTGTCCGACGGCCCACAGGTCGAATTCAAGGACATGGTCGCCCGCGTCGTCGTGACGCCGGAAGAGCGCAGCGATGTCGACATTCGCGTCCGCTATGGCAAGGCCAAGGTACCGACCCTGATGGTGTCAAAGCGCGGCCAGACGACTGTGCTGAATGGGCACCTGTCAAAGTCGCGCGGCGTGAACCTCAATCTGCGCATCAATCTCGACGACAGCGCGAACCCGATGCGCGGTTCGGTTTTCGTCTCCGGCGTCGGCCAGGTCGATATCAATGAACTGCCGCTCGTCTTTGTCCGTGTGCCGCAAAACGCCGTCGTCAAGGACAGCGCCTATGTCTTCGGCCAGGTTGGCCCCGCTAAGAGCCTCGACTTCATCCTGAACGGCAGCGGCAACTGGAAGCTGGCGCCGGTCGCCGGCCCGCTCAACATCATCGATGCCGGCTCGGGCAATATCCGCGTCACCCAGGCCGGCGACGCCATCATCGACAATCTCGGATCGGGCACCATCGCCATCGACACCGTCCGGTCGCTGAAACTGACCGTCAGCGGCTCAGGCAATGTCTCGGCCCAGAACGCAGCCGATGTCGACATCAAGAACCAGGGATCGGGTGACGTATCGCTGGGGACCGTACGGTCGCTCAAGGCCGGCCTGAACGGCTCGGGCGACCTCAGCGTCCAGCACATCGGCGGCAATTTCAGCCTGGTCAACAATGGCGCCAGCGACGTAAACATCGGCCGCCTGCTGGGCGCCGCCGCGCTCGACATGTCGGGCTCGGGCGACGTCAACATCGAAGACGGACATGCCAACAATTTCGTCATCCGCGGTTCGGGCTCCGGCGACGTCAGCTTCGGCGGTGTCGCGGGCTCGGTCAATATCGACAACAATGGCTCGGGCGATGTCAGCATCGTCAAGGCCACGGGCCCGGTACAGTCGCGCATGGTCGGTTCCGGCGAAATGCATATCGGCAACTGATCCGGCCCATCACCCCGTGCAAAACGGCGGCTCCCCGGGCCGCCGTTTTTGTTTGCGCGGGACACAACCTTCTGTAAACGCAGCGACTTTTGCCGCACGTGCGAACATTACAAAACCGCAATATTAACTTATTGATTTCATTATATTAAATCGAGTTCATGACTTGGTATTAATTTGAACTATACACGCCGGAAGCGCATAAGGTCCCTGTCACACCAACCAAGGAGACCCAATCATGACCCTCAATATCGCTTCCGTCGCCGGCCTGTTCGCCATGACCCTTCTGATGGCGACCGCCCTGCTCACCATCGGCACGATCTAAACCAAGGACCATGCCAGTACATGAATAATGGCGCAGAGATCCCCCTCTGCGCCTTTTGCTTTACTGGTTTGCACGCTTAGCTCTCGTGGCTATCGCCCCGCGCCCTGTCAAGCTGCTCTTCCAGAGCGTGCTTGGCTCCCACCGGATCGATCATAAAGAAGAAAGCTGTTTCCGACGACCCGGTGCCCGTGACTTGAATGCTGCCGAAGTTCAGCAACCGGCCGAGGAAGCTCTGATAGACCTGAATGGACTCGACTTTTGACAGACGCTGTTCGGAGGTGGAGCGCGAGAACAGGCCGAACTTGGCGATGACGCGGCGGTCCGTGATGACGAAATCGGAATTGAAGTAGTAGACCAGCGCGTCGATCAATCTGCCGAACGTCACCCACACGAACACGATGACAATAATAGCTTCGGGAACGAGCCCCGGCCACCAGCCGCTATCCTTCAAAAACTTGGGGGCGAGATCGGTGACGAAGGCACCCAGCACCTGGGCGAGATTGAAGAAGAAGACGGCACCCAAAGCCACGCCAAAGACAATGAAACGTAGAATCGGCGAGATGAAAATCGCCCAGTGCACCCTGGCGTTATAAATGATCTTTTCGCCAGGCCTCAGGGCCGTATCGACATAGCGCGGCATCGTCAAAGCTCCCCCATGTGTTGACGGGTGACTATACCTCACCCGCGGCATTTGGCGAGTCACCTTCGTTAACACCACGCCACTCCAGGTCTTCAGGCAGGTTCACGGCGGCGTAGTCGACTTGCAGCACCCGGCGGCGGCCAGGCTTTGACGCCGCTTCCGAAGCGTGAAGGATCGGCGTTGCGCACGCCCAGACATCACCTGCCTTCGCTGTGCACACTTGGACCGGCAACACTTCTGCCAGGCCGGCTGCGCGATCCGCCGGAATGACGCCAAGCTGGTGACTGCCCAGGACCAGTTTCAGAGGGCCATTGTCGTCGCCGCAGTCGTCCAGATACAGACGCAGCGTTACCATGCCATCGAGGATGTCTATCGGTGGCTCGACATGGACAATCCCGTCCTTAACCGACCAGGTGCCGAAACCCTTCGTTTCCTTGCGTTGGCGCACAGCAATAGTGCGATCCTGATGCCATGCGACGCCCCAGTTGGTCTCGGGCGTCTTATCGAACAGGATCACGCGTACAGGCTGCGCGCTATCGCCAATAATCGCAGCCGCGATCCGGCCCAGTGGCCCGTCGTGCAGCAGACCCGCCCAACGGCCACCGGTCAGGCGCCTGCCCGGCCGGCCACCTGCCAGAACAGGATCAAAGTCTCCGGCCAGTGCCGCTACGGCTTCAGCGTCCAGCACGGCGGGAAACAGAACCGCTCCCCGCTCAGCAAAGGCGGCGGCATCATAGTCCAAGGGTCTAGCCCGGCTTGACCATGTTTTCCGGACGGACGAACTGGTCGAACTCTTCGTTCGTCAGATAACCGCCGCCGACGGCTTCTTCGCGCAGGGTGGTGCCGTTCTTGTGGGCCGTCTTGGCGATCTTGGCACAAATGTCGTAGCCGAGGCGACCGTTCAGCGCCGTTACCAGCATCAGCGAGTTTTCCAGGCCGCGCTTGATATTGTCGAGGCGCGGCTCGATGCCGACGACGCAGTTGTCGGTGAACGAGATCGCCGCGTCGGCCATCAGGCGCACGCTTTGCAGGAAGTTGTAGGCCATGACCGGATTGAAGACGTTCAGCTCGAAATGGCCTTGCGAACCGGCGAAGGTCAGGGCGGCGTGGTTGCCGAAGATCTGCACGCAGACCTGCGTCAGCGCCTCACACTGTGTCGGATTGACCTTACCCGGCATGATCGATGAGCCCGGCTCGTTTTCCGGCAGGGCCAGTTCGCCCAGGCCCGAGCGCGGGCCCGAACCCAGGAAGCGGATATCGTTGGCGATCTTGAACAGCGAAGCGGCGACCGTGTTGATGGCGCCGTGGCTGAACACCATGGCGTCGTGGGCAGCCAGGGCTTCGAACTTATTCGGCGCCGTGGTGAAGCCAAGGCCGGTAATCGAAGCGATCTTTTCGGCCACGCCTTCAGCAAAACCAATCGGGGCATTCAGTCCGGTGCCGACGGCCGTACCGCCCTGCGCCAGTTGCATCAGCTTCGGCAGAGTCTGCTGGATACGCTCGATGCCATTGGTCAGCTGCTGGGTATAGCCGCCGAACTCCTGCCCCAGCGTCAGCGGCGTCGCGTCCTGGGTGTGGGTGCGGCCGATCTTGATGATGTCCTTCCACGCCTCAGCCTTGTCGTTCAGCGCGTTGCGCAGGGTTTGCAGCGCCGGTAGGAGGCGGTGGACGATCTCTTCGGCGCAGGCGACGTGCATGGCCGTGGGGTAGGTGTCGTTCGACGACTGCGACATGTTGACGTGATCGTTCGGGTGAACGGGCTTCTTCGAGCCCATCTCACCACCGAGGATTTCAATGGCGCGGTTCGAGATCACCTCGTTGGCGTTCATGTTCGACTGCGTGCCGGAACCCGTCTGCCACACGACCAGCGGGAAGTGATCGTCGAGCTTGCCTTCGATGACCTCATTGGCGGCCTGGATGATGGCGGCGCCGAGTTTCGTGTCGAGCTTGCCCAGCGCCATATTGGTTTCGGCGGCGGCGCGCTTGACGATCCCTAAGGCACGCACGATAGGCAGCGGCTGCTTTTCCCAGCCGATCTTGAAGTTGCCGAGGCTGCGCTGCGCCTGTGCGCCCCAATACCGGTCGGATGCCACATCGATCGGGCCAAAGGTATCGGTTTCGCTGCGCGTCGTGGACATTCTTTTCGTCTCCGGAGGGGTCGGGGGAGTGGATGGCAGCTCGTTGCCGGACGGCCCGGTCTGAATGGCCTCGGGCGTCTCGAAATTGGCGCCGGTTTGCGGACGGTTTTTGTCCTTGGACTTCTTGCCCCAGCCGAACATGCGTCACTCCTTGGAAATTCGCGTCTGTGTCCTAAAACCCCGACCGGCAAAGTGCAATGGGAAATACGGCTCTGGTGCATCGACCTCAATCATGGCAGGCTTTGCCGCGCATATTTCGGAAGACCTGCGATGCTTGAGAAACACCTGATCCTGTGGCCGGTGGCGGCGATGGCCGCCCTGACCTTCATCGTGCTGAACCTGATGCCGTTCGCACGGGTCATCGCCGTGCGCACGGGCAAGGCGCGGGTCAGCGATTTCAAGTACGGTGAAGCGGAAAGCGTGCCCGAAACCGCGCGCCTCATCAACCGCAACTACATGAACCTGCTGGAACTGCCGGTGTTGTTCTATGTCGTGTGCCTGATCCTGTTCGCCGATGACGCCGTGACACAGATTGAACTGATTCTGGCCTGGTTGTTTGTCGGTTTTCGTGCCGCGCACACAGTGTTGCACCTGACGATCAATCACGTTCTGGTGCGGCTTTCCGTTTTCGCCCTGGCCGTGATCACTTTGCTAGCGCTGTGGATCGTGACCTTCTGGCGGATCGCGGGATTGTAGGATTGTCCCCTCTCCCCGCTTGCGGGGAGAGGGCTAGGGTGAGGGGCTCTTTCAACAAGCACCTAAACGCGCGATTTGCCCCTCATCCGGTCCTCCGGACCACCTTCTCCCCGCAAGCGGGGAGAAGGGATTAGGCCGCGATAAACCCGCCGGTCTGGCGCGCCCACAGCCGCGCATACAGTCCGCCCGCCGCGATCAGCTCGGCGTGCGTGCCGCTTTCGATGATCCGTCCCGCCTCCATGACCACCAGACGGTCCATGCGCGCGATGGTGCTCAGCCGGTGCGCGATCGCAATGACCGTCTTGCCGCGCATCAGCTCCAGAAGGCTGTCCTGGATCGCCGCCTCGACCTCGGAATCGAGCGCCGACGTCGCTTCGTCCAGAACCAGGATCGGCGCATTTTTCAGCAGCACACGCGCGATGGCGATGCGCTGGCGCTGGCCGCCCGACAGCTTGACGCCGCGCTCGCCGACATGGGCGTCGAGCCCGCTGCGGCCCTTGTTGTCCCTGAGCTCCGGAATGAAGTCCCAGGCGTGGGCGCGGCGCGCGGCTTCGATGATCGCCGCGTCCGAAGCCTCCGGCCAGCCATAGGCGATATTGTCGCGGATCGAGCGATGCAGCAGCGACGTGTCCTGAGTCACCATGCCGATATGGCCGCGCAAGGAGTCCTGCGTCACCTGCGCGATGTCCTGGTTATCGACCAGGATGCAGCCGGACGTCAGGTCGTGCAGGCGCAGGAAGACATTGACCAGGGTCGACTTGCCAGCGCCCGAGGGCCCGACCAGGCCGATCTTTTCGCCCGGTCGGATCGTCAGGTCGATGCCGTCGAGCGCGGCCTGGCCGGCTTCACCATACATGAAGCGCACTGCGTCGAAACGGACCTCGCCGTGCCGGATGGCCAGGGTTCCGGCCTGCGCCGCATCGGTGACCTTGTGCGGCTGGGAGATGGTTTCGATGCCGTTCTGGATGGTGCCGATGTTTTCGAAGAGGTTGGTCACCTGGAACATGATCCAGCCCGACATGTTGAGGATGCGCTGGGTCAGGGCGCCGACAAGCGCAATGGCGCCGACGCTGATCGCGCCCTGGCTCCACAGCCAGATGGCCAGGACCGCCGTCGAGACCAGCAGTGCTATGTTCAGCCAGTTGACCATGATGTCGAGCCGGGTGATCAGGCGCTGCTGAACCCGCCATTTGGCGGTGTTGAACTCCAGAGCGTCACGGACATAGGCGTCTTCGCGCGACGGTTCGGCGAACAGCTTGACGGTCTGGATGTTGGTATAGCTGTCGACCAGCCGGCCGACGAGGGCCGAGCGCGCTTCGGATCCCTCTTCCGAAGCCTTCGACAGCAGCGGTACGTACCGCCAGCAGATCAGCCCATAGCCGGCGCACCAGATGACCAGCGGCACGACCAGGCGAACATCGGCTTCGAAAAACATGACGAAGGCGCCGGTGAAATAGACCACGACATAGAGAAAGGTGTCGCTCAACGTCACCAGGGTGTTGCGCACCGAAGACGCGGTATCGGCCACCTTGGACGCCACGCGGCCGGCGAAGTCATTGGCGAAGAAGGTCATCGACTGACGCACGACATAACGATGCGACTGCCAGCGGATCAGGGCGGGGAAGTTGCTGGTCAGGCCCTGCTGCAGGATCAGGGACTGCACCATGACCAGCAGCGGCCAGGCCACCGCGACCGTCAGCAACATGATGACAAAGGTCCGGCCATGTTGCGCCCAAAGCGCTCCGGGCTTCGCCACCGTCAGGATATCAATGATCTCGGCGATAAAGCGGAAGACCATGATTTCCGCGCATGTCGCCAGCAGTCCGACGAAAATCACCGTCGCGAAGACCGGCCAGACCTGGCGCAGATAGGTCCAGACATAGGCGACCAGCCCGGTCGGCGGCGTCGCGTCGTCGTGCGGCCGGAACGGATCGATCAGCCGTTCAAAGGGTCTGTAAAGCCAGTTCAGCATAGATAGTTCCTTGGTCGTGCGCCGGCCTCATCGGCACAAAAAAAGCGGGCCGTCAGGCCCGCTCAGACTGCTGACAAACCTCTGGCGTAAGTCGGGGGTTTCTGATTCATTGAGGTATGCTCAAAGCGCCGTCAGCCGAACAAACCGCCCTTGAG
>NZ_JAGGMI010000012.1 GCF_017875235.1 Asticcacaulis solisilvae
TTCTGGCCGGGTTTGAGGAACTTCGTGACGTTGAACTCCGACGAAAGCTTGGAGTCCTCGGAATAGCCAACCTTCTCGCCATTGACCCAGATGTAATAGGCCGCGCCCGCTGCCCCGATATGCAGGAAGACGTCGTGACCGGTCCAATTGGCCGGGACCTCGAAGCCGCGCTTGTACGATCCGATCTCGATCATGTCGTGCGGGATGAAGGGTTCATTGGCCGGGAACGGATACTTGATGTTCCAGAACTCCGGCAGGCCAAAGGCGCCGTCACCCTGCGCCTGGATCATGCCGGGCACCTTGATCTTGGACCACGACGCGGTGTCGAAACCGTCGCGGTAGAAGTCAACGGGGCGGTTGTCGACGCCCTTCGAATATTTAAAGTCCCACGTGCCGTCGAGCGAACGGTAAAGCCTTGAGCCCGTCATGTCGCCCTTCAGCGCCAGGTCCCTGCTTTCAAAATTGAAGAAGCTCGCCTTCATCGGCTCGCGATTGACCGAAACAACATCAGCCTGCTCCCATTCCGCAGGGGCAGAAGACTGCGCATGCGCGAACGAGGAGCTGATCGCAATGGCGAGCCCGGCGCACACTGCGAATGCCGTCATTGATTTAAGGCGCGAGCGATAGAGACGCATATTTCCCCCGAAGCGAAGCAAGGTGAAGAAAAGACAACGGCAAGCGACGCCTGTCGGCGCGCAACATTCCAGCCTGTCGGCTTGTGGTGAATTAAATCATATTATTTATGGTCGCAATAACGAATTTCTAAGCTGAAAATCAAAATGCGCGCACAGCAATTATCGTCTCGGTCTCGTAAATCTGGAAAATATTATTTATTATGAATATGTTATGAATGCGCACGCAATGCCAGCCAGCATATCTCGCCGCGAATAAGTAGTCACACTTTTAATCGACGCTCGGAACAGGCCCGGATTCACTTAATTTCATGAACGCGATTCGTGAATACCGGAACGGCCAGCCGAAAAAAGCGGCTGCTTCGCAAAATAAAGCCAGGCGACGATGCACAGCCCAACACCAGCAAGCATGGCCATGAATCCATACCCCCGAACGCCGTAATTCTCGAAAATGATGCCCGAGAATAACATGCCGACACCCGTCATTGCGCCGCTTGCATATGCTGAATTTATCGCCTGGCCAAGGCCTTCGTGCCCCGGAGGAACGAGCATGTAGACCAGTTCCAGGCCCGCAAGGTAGACGGCGACAAAGGACAGGCTGTGAAGCAGTTGCAGCGGCCAGAGCAGCCAAAAGTCGGAGACGACCGCGGCCAGCCCCCACCGCAAGACGCCGGCCCCCGCCCCCAGCAGTAGAAGGCGCCAGGGCCCCAGGCGACGGCGCAATCGCCCGCCAAAACTCAGGAACACCAGTTCCGCCGCGACGGCGAGCGCCCACAGATATCCGCAGGAGGTGGCGGAGAGCCCCTCGCCTTGCCAGATGATTGTTGAGAAGGCGTAGTAGTAGCTGTGCGCCGCCTGGAGGCACCCCAGGGCAAGAATAAGCAGCACAAAGGCGCCGTTGCCCCAAAGCGCGCGCAGACGCGCCAGGCTTGGCTGATCGCGCCGCGGCAAAAGGGACGGATCGATCCGCGCGTTCGGGGGCAGCAAAAATTTCGCTCCCACGACCATCAGGCAGGCGGAGGCGACCATCCAGCCGAGCACGATGTCCACACCGACATTCCGCAGCATGTAGCCAAGGCAGATGCTGGCGAAGATGAAGGCTCCGGACCCCACGGCCCGCACCCACGAAAAGCTGAACCGCTCGCTACGCCCCAGTTGCATGGTCATGGCGTCCAGCAGCGGCGTAGCGCTCGCCACAGCCGTAAATCCGATCCCAAACAGGCCGGCCAGAATGTAAAACGATTTAAGGTCCGTGAGGGGCGTAAGCGCCATCAGGCCATAGGCCACGGCAGCGGCGAGCGCCAGGCCAAGGAGCGGCGTTCGGTACCTTATAAAGCGGTCCGCCCACAATCCGGAAAGCGGCCCGGTCACGGCGCGGCATAGGAGCGGAATGGCCAGTATCCAGCCGATCTCCGTTGGAGACATTCCGTAGTGCCCAAGCCAGGACGGCAGGAACGGCAGGCTCGCGCCCGTGCCCGCGCATAGGATGGCGTAAAAAGCGGCCTGCCTGACAAGAATGCCGGCACCTACCGGGCGGACGAACAATGGTTTCACCAGCTCTGTCCCGCAACGCTAGCGTCGATATTGTGCCTCATCCAAGTCCGACCAACTGCACGCCCGAGGCAAACAAATCATATTATTTACGCTTAACTAACGCCATATCGCGCGAAAGGACAAGAAAAAACGTCACAAGGCAAAAAATTAGTACGATTAATAATCATGCTCAAATATCACTCCGGCCGGACATTAGCGTCGAGGCAGGGCTGTAAGTAAAATGGGGGCTCTGAGAGCCCCCACTCCGTGAAACTTAGTGATACTTAAATCGAACAGAGAGACCGAAATACCGCCCCTCGTCGCGGATATCGCGGACAAACTTCCTGCCAGCCTCATAGACATGGTAGTTATGGAACGGCTCGGCCAGGATGTTCGAGATATCGAAGTTGATCGTATAGGTATCGTTCGGTGAGTAGTTGAACGAGTAGTCCAGCCGGTTGACCGCCTCCGTACCCTCGCCCTCGACGCCCGCATTCCGGTTGTCGTAACCGTTGATCCAGCGCGAACGGCCATTGTACGACAGGCGCGTGGAGATCTTGTCCTTCTCGTAGAAGATGGCCAGGTTATAGCTCCAGTTGGAGACGCCCGGAATCTTGACCATCGCCCCTTCGGCATCGATGGCCGCCGGCAACTGGTTATAGGCGTCAAGATAGGTGACATTGGCCTGGATGCCAAAGCCGCTCCAGGCGCCTGGCAGGAAGTCGAGGAAGGTCTGGCCGGCGACTTCAATACCCTTGATGGCGCCAGTACCGGCGTTTTCGGGACGCGAAACCTGAAGGTCACCATAGACCGGGTCATCGACGCGGCGGGTGTAGTTGCTGATGAAGCCGTCCAGGTCATGATAGAAGACGGCGATGCTGGCCGACGTATTCGACGATGGGTAATATTCCCAGGTGACGTCGTAATTGATCGAGGTCAGCGGCTTCAGATCCGGATTGCCGGCTGAGCCATAGGCGTCCGGAAGTGACGGATCGATCGTGCCGGTCTGGACGTTCTGAGAGATGTTCAGGGCCGGGTTGAGCTGGCCGAAGTCCGGGCGGGTGCGTGTCTTGGTGACGGCGAGGCGGATCTGCATGTCATTCTTCGGACGCAGGCGCATGCTGATATTGGGCAGTACATCGGTGTAGTTCTGCGTGATCGTGCGCGGCACCGCTTCGGTGACGCCATTCCAGGTCACGGTGGAGTTGCCGCTGTACTCGCCGACCGTATTGACGACCCGTACGCCGATATTACCGTCAACATCAGAACCGAAGAAGCGGGTCTCGTAACGCCCCTGGACATAGCCGGTGTAGGTGGCTTCCTTCGCCGTGAAACCGCGGTAAGGATTATAGCCCATCAGATCGGCTTGCCACTGGGCTTGCGTATTTTTCCAGCCCTGGTCGGTCGGATTAAGCGCGACGAGTTGCGCCAGGGCGGCCCGGGTCGACGTGAGAAGGCCCTGGCGGTTATCCACGATGCCGTCGCGCGAAGGCTGCAGATAGTTGCGGAAGCCATGCTCGCCGCCGCGGAAGGTATCCTGCGTCAGGGAGAGGTCACCGACCGGAATGGAGGTGAACGGTATGGCGAGCGGCAGCACCCAGGCATAGCGATCATTGCTTCTGGCATAGGCGTTGCGGTCGGAATAACGTAGGCCGGCCTTCACCTGCTTGAAGAAGCTCCAGTCGGTGTCATAGACCGCGTCGCCGCGCCATTGGATGCCGTTGCCGCCGACCTTGTAGATGCTTTCATAATAGCCGCGCCAGATATAGTTGGCGGGGTCCGATACATCCAGTCCCGGGGCCGACCATGCCACGCCGCCGTCTGAGACGAAGTTCACATTGATCGGATAGGATTGCTTGATCGCCGAATCGAGGCTCCAGGCCGAGTTCGAATACAGGCTGTTCGTATAGGCCAGGTCGGTCGACAGTTTCAGCCTGCCGTTGGTATAGCTGCCGCCCACCGCGATCTGCTGCGTGTCGGTGCGATCGAAGCCGGTCGAACGATAGAACTGGATCGGGTCGCCACCGGTATTGGTCATGCTCAGCACCTGGTTGGTGCCGTCCTGCATGACGATATTGCTCTTGGTGCCGTTCCACAGCGGGGCCTGAGCCCAGTCGTTGGCATGTTCGGCGCGATAGGCCTGCCACAGCAGATCGGCATAGAGCTCAACCTTGTCGTTCGGGCGCCATTGCAGGGTCGCGTTGGCGGACGGACGCCAGCGGTGGCCGGTATCCATGTACACCCCGGCCGAGTTCGGGAAGCGGATCGTCTGGCCACCGACCGTCGCGCTGCCGATAAAGCCATCCGCCCAGCGCACGGCGTTGCGAAAATCCTGCTCGGTGTAGGACAGGTTCACCAGGGCGCCGAAATCACCGTGACTGGTGGACCAGCGATCGGTGATCAGCAGGTTGCCGTTGGTGTTGAACTTGTCATTCTGGTCGTTGTAGGTCTCGCGGATGGCGCCATCGATTTCGAAACCCTTGAAGTCGAACGGACGGCGCGTGCGGACGTTGATCAGGCCGGCCAGGCCCGGCTCAAGCAGATCGGCGGTGCCGGACTTGTACACCTCCATGCCGGCCAAAGCGCCGGACGGAAAGTCCTGCATCTGGACGCGACGCAATTCGGCGGTCGAAATGTCACGGCCGTTCACTGTTGTGGCGACGTCCGGCAGGCCCCGCACCAGAACGCCGCTGCCCTCATCGCTGCCATGGGAAATCTGCACGCCCGGCAGGCGTGCCAGCGATTCGGCTGCGTTTACGTCCGGCAGCTTGCCGATGTCTTCGGCAACGATAGCGTCGATGATCGAATCAGACCGCTGCTTGATGACCTGCGCGGACCGCATGCTGGCGCGATAGCCTTTGACGACGACCGCCTCATCCTGCGCATCTTTGGACTGCTCTGTCTTTTGCTCGGAATTTTCCGCGGTCTGAGCCATCGCCACCCCTTGCGTGGCAAGCAAAAGGATCGATGCGGACGCAAAAAGTCGCAATGTGGGTCTCATAATGAACCTTCCTGAGTATCTTATTTGTCTTTTCGCCGGCTGTGGCCGCCAGGCCGGGTGATTTGTAAGACAATATGATTAAATGTATAGGGTCAATTTCAAATAGTAGGACAAAATTAATGCCATGTGTCCGATTTGCGACACTGCTATAATGTGGCCGAATCTGCAACTGTGAATTAAATTATTTTTATTAATAACAGACACATAAATCGATCAGACTCTAGGGCAAGACGCCGTCAGGGTTAAAATTCATAACAAGACAAAGATAACGACGTGATGCGAAAGGTTGAACATCGTCATAATTAAATCATACTTTTGGTGGGTATGACTGAAATTAAAGCTGTTTATTTTGCCGAGCCTTACGTTTCCATTCACCTCGGGCGGGAGCATTGTGACGCAACCGCTTTGGGCTAAACCGCTAAGGTTGCACCGATAAGACGTGTGCTCCGCTTAAACGCCGGCCTTGCCCTTTCCAATCACGGCCTGGCGGGCACCTTCAAATCGTTGTCTTCATTGATAACTTGACGCAACAAAGTTGAAACGGGCGAGAAGACAAATTGATGGTGGCTCGCGGCTGGTTATCGGTGCGTTAGGTCAGCCCTTCAGCACGCAATAAGTCACTTCGCCGACCTCCCCAGAAGAACTGCGCCCCGTCGTGGTATGCGGGTTCCAGGTCTCGCGACCGCTTGCTACTGAACGAACCGATGAGGTTTTACCGGGGCATTTCTGGCTAAAGGTGCTGTTAAGGATAATGGCATAGCGTCCCCACAAAGGAGTCGCGCATGGACCTCATGGAACGTTTGGGCTTGTTCGAGCCCGGCCAGATCGACTTTGGCGCTTCCGCCTTTACCGCCGCGCTGGATGCATGGCGCGAACGCAAACGTGCGCTCGACCTGCCGCGCCGCCCCCTTGTTCTCGTCGGTGCGGGTTCGGTGCTGGCCGCGCCGTTCGTCGAAGGCTGCCTGAAAAGCTGCAATGTCATCGCACTGCTCGATAACGCTAAGGCCGGAACGGAAAGCTTCGGCGTACCGGTGATCGGCGACGGGCAACTGCCTGACGTGCTGCGGGCTAACCCGGAGGCGATCGGTATCCTGTGCTGCGGTTCGGAACGCGCGCTTGACCATTTTCGCGCCAATTGGCCGGCGGGCGTGCCGCTGCTGTTTTACTTTGAGGTGCTGGCCTTGTGGCCGGGTGTCGCCGAAGCTGGCCCGAGCCTTGATTTCATCGGTGCGTTCCAAGATCTGAACTCGGTCCAGGCAGCGTACGATACGGCGCGGCGCCATCTGCGTGATTCCCTGAGCCTGAAAACACTTGACGCTGTGCTGCTGTATCGTCTGACCTGGGCGCCCGAGGTGCTGGATGGCATTCGTAAGCCCGAAAAGGCAATCTATTTCGAGCCGGACGTAATGCCCCTTCACGATTTGGAAGTGCTCGTCGATGGCGGCGCCTATGACGGTGATACCGCCAGGGATTTCGCCGCCAAGACGCAGAACCGCTACGGTCACATTCACGCTTTCGAACTCGATCCGGCCGTTGCCGCCGCCTTCGCCGCAAAAACAGCCCAAATGGAGCGTGTCACTCTGCACAGCGTGGGGCTATGGAACGGACCGGATACCTTGAGGCTGCAACACCGGACCGACAACGGTGGCCGTATCAGCGACGCTGGCGAGGTGAAGGTCGATCTTGTGGCTTTGGACGATATCGATGTCGGCGCGCCGACCGTGATAAAGCTCGACGTCGAAGGCGCGGAGGTAAATGCGCTGGCGGGGGCCGCGGCCACCATCCGCCGCCATAAGCCGAAACTGGCCATTTGCGCCTATCACAAGCACGATGACCTGGTGACTTTGTTCGAGGCCATAGGTGCGATTCGCGACGACTATAGCTTTTCCCTGCGGCACTATTCGCCGCTGGCCTATGACACGGTTATCTACGCGACCTGAAGGTCGACTTCGGCATTACCGATGGGGCGGCTTCCGCGGCCAGCCTGTGTAAGGAGACTCTATGCAAAAGGACGACAATGCTTGTCCCTCGTGCCAGCGCAGGCAGCTTGCGTTTCAGTATGCCCTGACGAACCCGGAGTTCCATACGGCACGGTGCAGGGATTGCGGTTTTATAGCCATGCATCCCTATCCTTCGGACTCTTTTCTTGAACGGCATTACAAAGAACGTGGGCTTTATAATTCGGAGGCGGATGAATCCGCCTATGTACGGGCTGTCGCCGATCGGGCAAAGTTGATCGAAGGCCTCTTGGACCGTGCGGGGAAAAGGGGTGCGACTGGCAAGGCTGTTGATTTTGGCGCGGGCGCGGGCATCGGTGTGGCTGCTCAGATGTCTCTGGGCTTCACCAGCCTGGGTATTGAAACGAATCCTCACGCGCAGTCTGTCGGACGCCGTTTGTTCGAAGCCGAAATTGTCGATCTAAGTCTTGATGAGATGCCAGGCGAACTGGCCCTGTTCACGGTTTTCGAGGTCCTGGAGCACATAAAGTACCCCCGCGAATTTCTGGCTGCCGTTTGTACACACATGGAGACATCGGGAACCGTGCTCGGGACAGTACCCAACTATAACGGACTGGCGCGCTATATTCGCGGCAAGCACTCTATCGCATTGGCCTGGCCCGAACACATCAACCAGTTTACCCGCGCCACGCTTAGGCGCACGCTCGAAGAGGCTGGGCTCGACGTGGTCTACATCGGATTTCCGCCACCCTATGGCGTCGTTTTTACCTTCGGCCTGCGTGCCTGGATACTGAAACATCTCAAGCCGGCTGCCGTGGCAAAAACGACGGCGTCCGTCATTACCTGGGTCAAGAAATATATCGCCTATCCCTTGCCCAACCTGTTTGCGGAAAAGACCGGATTTCTCGGCCATGGCCTGGTCTTCGTTGCCACGAAGAAAACACAGGCGTGATCGCCGGGCGCAAGCGCCTACGCCAAGCCCTTCAGAACGCGATAGGTGACTTCGGCCACTTCCCAATCCTCGGGCGTATCGATATCGACGACATGGGTCCGTGGCAGGATGACTGGCGCCGATATCGGCGAAAACGCGGTTTCGCCGTTAACCCACGCATCCGACCAACCCCAGTAGAACTGGGCCGCATCGTGATAAGCCGGCTCAAGGTCCTGCGATCGTTTGCTGAGATTTTCCGGCCAGAACATATCGACGCTGCCGTTGGCTGTCTGTTTCAGCGCGCGCTGGATGGGAAATGGGAAGGACGTCACGGAAAAGGCAAAGCGACGGCCGGGTTCGGACAACCGCGCCCACCCCTCTTTCAGCTTCTCAGGATCGATCAGGGGAGCGGTCGCGTAGATACAGCAGGTGGCGTCATAGGCCATGCCCTGGTCACGGAACCATTGGATGGCATGGACCACTACGGCGCCGGTGCCGGCGTAGTCATTGGCCAGGTCCGCTGGCCGGACAAACGGCGTTGCCGCGCCATGGGCGCGCGCGACCTCGGCGATTTCTTCGTCGTCCGTCGACACAATGATCGTGTCGAACAATCCGCATTCGCGCGCGGCCCGGATCGAATAGCTGATCATCGGCTGGCCGTGGAAAGACTTGATGTTCTTGCGCGGAATGCGTTTTGAGCCGCCGCGCGCCGGGATAACGCAAAGCTTTTTCACGAGAAGACCAGCCTGTTCATGTATGGGGACAAGTGCGGATCAGGCGCTTCGCGAAGGCGGCCAGACTTAGAGCATGATGCGTTTAATCCGAACCGTCATCATGCCCTAGGCTTTTGTTTTTTCGCGATATAGCCAAAAACCGCTGCACACTTTTTGGCATTTCGCTCTAAAGGCCTACCAGCGCGGCCAGGTCGTTGAGCGTCTTGGCGTCCTTCAGCTTCTCGCCGTCGACGATCTGGCCGAGGTCCGAATCGACCATGGCAACGAAGGAAATCACCGACAGGCTGTCCCAGTTGCCGACATCGTTGATCTGTTCCTCGCCCGTCAGGCCCGACGGGTCGGCTTCGAGGATTTCGGCGACGGCCGCGAAAAAGGCGGGTTTATCCATAGGTTTCAGTCCTTCATAGGAATAACGCTTACGGTTAATAAAGCGCATTTCCGTCAACATTCCCTTAAACCATAGATGCGAGGTTGAGCGCGAAGAGGTGATTGGCATCCGTTGCCGGAATCGCCGAAAATAACGAGCCTCCAACCGGGAATT
Organism: Asticcacaulis solisilvae; assembly: GCF_017875235.1. GTDB lineage: Bacteria > Pseudomonadota > Alphaproteobacteria > Caulobacterales > Caulobacteraceae > Asticcacaulis > Asticcacaulis solisilvae_A. Next base: position 9,331 of record NZ_JAGGMI010000012.1, read on the forward strand.
TCCATGACCGAAGCCGTACTGAAAGGCGTAAGCGTCCGGGGCATCCGCGCCTGTGTCCCTGCCCTCTCACGGACACTGGAAGAGGAAGGGTTGATTCCCGATGCGGTTGAGCGCGAGCGTCTGATCGGTTCCATCGGCGTCCGGTCACGCCGCATCGCGCGGCCGGACGTGATGACATCGGACCTGTGCCAAAAGGCGGCCGATGGGCTGATCGAGGAACTGGGCTGGGAACGCGATACCATTGACGTGCTGATCATGGTGACGCAGAGCGCCGACTACGTCATTCCCGCAACCGCCTGTGCCCTGCAATCGCGTCTTGGCCTGGGATCGTGTCTGGCGTTCGACATCAATCTCGGTTGTTCGGGCTACGCCTACGGTCTGTGGACGGCGGCCAGCCTGATGCAAACCCTGAAAGTCACCGGCCGCCCGGCCCGCGCCTTGGTGCTGGCCGGCGACGTATCGACGTCCAAGCTGCTCAAGGACGATCGCGCCACCGTGCCCTTGTTCGGCGATGCCGGTTCGGCCACGGCGCTGGAACTTGATCCGGCCGCCGCCGACATGTTCGGCGTCTTCGGCACGGACGGTTCGGGCGCGGCGCACATCATGGTCGAGGCCGGCGCGCTCAGGCTGCCCCTCCTGCCCCCCGACGAACCGCATGCGCCGGAAAAGGCCGCGGAACTGTTCCGCAAGTCGCGCCTGCACCTCAACGGCACCGAAGTCTTCAATTTCACGCTCAAGAACGTGCCGGTGCTCGTCAAGTCGATCTTCGAAACCTCGGGCGCGACCATCGACGACATCGACTACGTCCTGTTCCACCAGGCCAATGTCTTCATGCTCAATCACCTGCGCAAGAAGTCGGGCCTGCCGGAAGACAAGGTGCCGGTCGCCATGGAAACCTACGGCAACACGTCGTCGGCCTCGATTCCGCTGACGATCGCCGACAAGCTGGCGGGCGCGTTCGACCGGCCGCGTGACATCGTGTTGATGGGTTTTGGCGTCGGCTGGTCGTGGAGCGCCATGAAGCTGAAGATGGGGCCTATGAACGCGCCGCAAGTGGTGGAACTGGCCTGACATGGATGACGCGGCTTCCGTCACGACCTATCAGTCCCGGCTGGGCCAGATCCCGGCGGACTACTACTGGCGCCCGGACGTGCTGGCGGCGGAGATCGCGCACGTCTTCAAGCCGTCGTGGCTGTGCGTCGGTTTCGCCGAGGACCTGGCGAACGACCGCGACTTCGTGACGGCGCAGATCGGCCCGCACAGCATCGTCGTGCAGAATTTCGGCGGGGAACTGCGCGCCTTCCGCAACGTGTGCTCGCATCGCTTTTCGAAGATACAGTGCGCGAAATCCGGCAATCGCGTCCTGCAATGCCCTTATCACGGCTGGACCTACGACGAGGGCGGCCGGCCCATCGGCGTGCCGCTCAATAAACAGAGCTTCGGGCTGAACGAGGCGGACAAATCCGCCCTCGCCTTGCAATCCTACGCCCTGGAAACGGTCGGCCATTTCGTCTTTGTGCGGATGACGAATGACGGCCCCGATCTCAGGACCTTCCTGGGTTCCTTCTACGACGATCTGCAGCACATATCCGAGGTCTGCCCCGACCGGTTCGAAAGCGAGTCCTATGACTGGGCCGCCAACTGGAAGCTCGGCATGGACAATGCCGCCGAAGGCTATCATGTGCCGCTGGTCCATGCCGACAGCTTCGGTCTGATCCTCAGCATCGACCTTCAGATTTCGACGGACGCCGACCATAGCCGCTATGTCGGCAAGCTGAAGGAGCGCTCGCTGAAGTGGTGGGCCAATGTCGGCAAGAGCATCAAGCTCCAGCCGTCGACCGTCTATCCTGAATACGGCAACTTCCTGATCTTCCCGAACATCGTCGTCACCTTCTCCGCCGGCAGCTTCCTGACCTTCCAGACCTTCGACCCCATCGGGCCTGAAGCCCTACGTATCAACTCGACCTCGTGGCTGGCCCGAAACAACGGCCGGGCGGCGCGCGGCCTGGTCATCGACAGCCTCAAGACCTTTTCAGCTCAGGTCCGCAACGAAGACGCCGCCATCTGCGCGGTGGCCCAGGCCGGCACGCGCGAAGCCGGCATACGCGCGCCGCTTTTGGGTGAACTGGAAGGCAGGATCGCGCATTTCCAGAAGGCCTATGCCCGCTACATGGACGGAGTGACGCCGTGACCTTTAATCCAATGTCGCTCGAAGGGCGCACCATCCTCGTTACGGGTGCCACCAGCGGTATCGGCAAGGCGACCGCCATCTATCTGTCGAAGCTGGGCGCCCGGATCGTCGCCTCCGGCCGCAACGAAGAACGGCTGGCCGACCTGCTTGGACAGCTTGAAGGCGACGGCCATGTCGGCCGTACCTTCGACCTGGCGCAACTGGACGCCATCGTGCCGTGGTTGAAGGCACTGTGTGCCGAGATCGGGCCGCTGAACGGCATCGCCCATTGCGCCGGCGTCCAGGCGACCAAGCCGATCCAGGCAATCAACCCGACCTTCGTCATGGATGTGCTGACTCAGAACCTCGGTGCCTCGCTGATGCTGGCCCAGGCCTTCCGCCTCAAGGCCTGTCATGGCGCAAATGCCTCGCTCGTCTATGTTTCTTCTTCGGCAGCGTTGAAGACGGCGCCCGGCAATGTCGTTTATGCCTCGTCCAAGGGCGGCATCGTCTCGGCCGTCAAGGGGCTGGGCGTCGAACTGGTCCGCGACGGCGTGCGCGTCAATGCGGTGGCGCCGGCCATGGTGGATACGCCGATGTCCGACCAGTTCCGCACCATCCTGTCCGAAGACAACTTCAAGCGTGTCGTCGACATGCATCCGCTTGGCCTCGGTCAGCCGGACGATGTCGCCGCGGCCATCGCCTTCCTGCTGGCCGACACGTCGCGCTGGATCACCGGCTCGATCCTGAATGTCGACGGAGGCTTCCTGGCATGACCGCAGCCGCTGCCAAACCGTCGCGCAAGATCGCCCTGTCACTGTGCGAAACCCACAGCCATGGCCCGCTGAGTTATCTCGAAATGGGCCGCGCCGATGGTCCATGCGTGGTCTTCCTGCACGGCTTCGGCGCCGATCTTCTCACCTGGCAGCTTTGTCTTGTGCCGCTGGCGGCGCAATACCGGATCGTCGCCATCGACCTGCCCGGCCATGGCCGTACGACTGCCGATGTCGGCGAAGCGACGCTTGCCTTCATGACCGCTTGGCTGGATGAAGCCTTCGATGCGCTGGATATCCGCGACGCCCACATGGTTGGCCATTCCATGGGCGCCAAGATCGCGCTTGGATTCGCGCTCTCGCATCCCGAACGCGTTTGCTCACTGGGGCTGATTTCGCCGGCGGGTTTGGGTGGCGATTTCCACCACGACCGGCTGGATGCCTTCCTGCACGATACGAACCGCGCTGAAGCCCTGGCGGAGCACCTGCTCGGGCCGCAAAGCGCTAATCTTATCCCAGGGTTGGTACGCTCACTGACCGAAGCGGCGCGCGCTGATGACCGGCGCCATGCCCTGCACAGCCTGCTGGGGCAGGCGAAGACCTATGGCCTGGCCCTGTCGCCAGAAGGGTTCGACTGGTCCAGGATCCGGGTGCCGGTCATGATCCTGTGGGGCGGCAGCGACCGGCTAATCCCCATGCCGGCCGCCGATCGCTTGCCGCCGCGCAGCGCGCTCCATGTTCTCGATGGCGTAGGCCATCTGCCGCACATGGAAGCCTCCGGCGCCGTCGTTTCCGCTTTGAAAGCTTTTCTTCCTCAGGGGTCCATATGACCGCACTTGCCCTCATCCAGACCGAACTGACGCAGATGCTTGGCGACAAGGGGGCGGCCACCGGCGAGATCACTGCCGATACGCCGCTGCTCAACGGGCCGTTCGATATCGACAGCCTGGACCTGGCTACCCTGGTCGTAACGCTGGAAGAAAAGACCGGCCTAACGCCCTTTGCGGGCGGCTTCGTGCTGTTCCACACGGCAGGAGAATTGGCCGCTTTGTTCGGCGATTAGAGATGCCGGCAATCCTCAATCCCCGCTTTGAACTGATCGGTTCGCGCACGCTTGGCGCCAGCGCACTGACGCCCAAGGGCGGTGTCGTTGACGTCGCCAAGGCCGGCACGCGCGGCGTCATAGGCGCGCTGCTGGCCGCCGAGGCGGGCGAAGACGCGTGGTTGCTGCGCGACGCCGCTTCGCCACCCGATGCCAGCGCGGGGGACGGCAGGGTGTGGTTGCAGACCTCTGGCACGACGGGCAAGCCCAAATGGGCGGGCTATAGCGTCGCCCATCTGGCGGCGCGGATCGCCGCGGGTAAGGGTGAGCGCGCGCGCTGGCTCCTGACCTACAATCCCGGCGCCTTCGCCGGCGTCCAGGTCATACTGTCGGCGATGATGGGCGGGCATGTCCTGGTCGCGCCGGCGCCGGGCGCTCCGGTTTCGGAAATGGCGCGGATCGCCGCCAGCACCGGCGTGACGCACGTGTCGGGCACGCCGACCTTCTGGCGCGCCTTCCTGATGGCTCTGGGGGACGCGCCCCTGTCCTTGCGCAGCATTACGCTCGGCGGCGAGGCGGTCGATCAGCCGCTGCTGGACAGCTTGAAACACCGTTTCCCTCAGGCCGCTCTGCGACATATCTATGCGACGACCGAGGTCGGAACCGTGTTCAGCGTCTCCGACGGCCGCGCGGGCTTTCCGCGCGACTGGCTCTACCAGCCGCTGAATGGTCTGAAGCTTACCCTGTCGGCCGACGATACCTTGCGCGTCGAAAACCCGAAGGCTAGCGGCATGGCGCAAAACCAGGTCTGGGACACGGGCGATGTCGTCGAACTGTCCGGTGACCGTGTCCTGTTCAAGGGACGTATGGACGCCATGGTCAATGTCGGCGGCGTCAAGGTCTTCCCGGAAACGGTCGAAGCCCACCTCCTGGCCCTGCCCTTCGTCCAGGACGTGCGAGTGACGCCGAAGCCCAACCCCATTACCGGCCACGTGCTGACGGCGGACATTGTTTTGAAACCTTTTTCCGGTGAAGTGGAACCGAAGATCAAGGCACACCTGGCGGAATTGCCACGCGCCGCGCGTCCGGCATCGCTGCGGTTCGTCGACACGCTGGACATTGGGGCAACAGGCAAGAAGTTGAGAGCCGTATGACCGAGGGGACATCGAAATGGCTGTTGCTGAGCGGGGTCAGCCGAGGGCTGGGCCTGGCGCTGGCGCGTGACCTTTTGGCGCGCGGCTATGGCGTTGCCGGATGCAGCACCAGCTTCAATGACGAACTGAAAGCCCTGGTCGAGGTCCACGACGGCAGGTTCCTGTGGGCTGGCGTCGATATGGGCGACACGACGGCGATCGATGCCTTTGTCATCGACGCCGCCAGGCACTTCGACGGGCAGCGCCTGTGGGGAGTGGTCAACAATGCCGGCATGTCGGTTGAAGGCATTCTGTCCACCTTGCCTGTGACCGATATCGAAAAGGTGCTTCAGGTCAATTTGACCGGCGCCATCTGCCTGGCGCGCTCCGGCCTGCGCCAGATGATGAAGACGCGCAAAGCCGGACGGGTCATCAATATTTCGTCCATCACCGGGTCGCGCGGCTATACCGGCCTGACCGCCTATGCAGCGTCGAAGGCCGGCATGGACGGCTTTACCCGCGCCTTGTCGCGCGAGGTCGGGCGTCTGGGCATCACCGTCAACTCGGTGGCGCCCGGCTACATGAAAACCGCCCTGTCCGAAGGATTGGATGACAAGCAGCTTGACCAGATCGTCCGGCGCACGCCGCTCGGGCGTCTGTGTGACCTGTCGGATGTCGTGCACCTCGTCAGGTTCCTGCTGTCGGAGGATGCGGCCTTCATCACCGGCCAGGTCCTTACGGTCGACGGAGGGCTGACCAGTTGACCAGCTTTGTCGCCAAAGCGCCCGCGCTGAAAGGGATCGTGACCGCCCTGCCCGAACGGGTGAGCGAAAACGCCGATCTTGCCTTAAGCTTTGGCGAAGAGGTCATGGCCAAGATCGTAAAGGCCACGGGCATCGAGCGCCGTCCGGTGGCGGACGCGCACACCGTGTCCGATCTGGGCTGCATCGCCGCTGAACATCTGCTGGCGAAGCTCGAATGGGACCGCGCATCCATCGGCCTTGTGATCGTCGTTACTCAGACCCCGGACTATCCCCTGCCCTCCACCGCCTGCGTCATGCAGCACAGGCTGGGCCTGGGCACGCATGTTGCCGCCTTCGACCTCGCGCTGGGCTGTTCCGGCTACGTCTACGGCCTGTCGGTGGCGGCGGCGATGATGCAGGGCGCGGGCATTGACCGTGCCCTTCTGGTCAGCGGCGACATTACGACGCGAATGATCTCCGAGACCAATCGCGCGCTGATGCCGCTGTTCGGCGACGCCGTCGCGGTCACCGCGCTTGAGCTGTCCGAACACGGATCGATTGCCTTTGATCTGGGTTCTGACGGATCGGGCGCGCCCTATCTGATCTCAAAGACCGGCGGCCTGGCGGAACCGGGCAAGCCGGAGCTGTTCATGGACGGCACCCAGGTCATGGCCTTTTCGCTGAAGCAGGTGGCGCCGTCGGTCGAACGCGCCCTGACGACCGCCGGCATCGCCATAGAGGCCGTCGACCACGTTATCCTGCATCAGGCCAATGCCATGATGCTCAAGACGCTGGGTCACAAGATCAAAGCCAGCGACGATCAGATGGTCTATGCCGTCCGCGACTTCGGCAACACGTCGTCGACCTCGATCCCGCTGGCGGTCTGCGATCACCTGACCAATCGCCCCGTCCGCGGCGAACAGACCTTCCTGATGTGCGGCTTCGGGGTCGGCTGGTCGTGGTCGACGGCCGTGTGGCGCACGCAAGCGCCGGCTGTCCACGACATCGTTCGCGTGGCCTGAGCCATGGCCCGGCTGTTCATCCGTACCGAAGCGTCCGCGCAGATCGGCATGGGCCATTTCATGCGCTGTTTCGCGGTGGCCGAAGACGCCCGTGGCCGCGATATTGCCGTTACCTTCCTGGTAAGCGAGGAGGTTCCGGCGATCAGTCACCGCGCCGCCACCATTGGCGCCGTGGTACAGGTGATCCGGACGCCCTTGGGGCAGGATGCCGATGCCATTGCCGCCTGCGGAATAGCTTCCCAGGACTGGCTGATAATTGACAGCTACAAGGCAACGCAGGCTTACCACAGCCAGTTGCACGCGCTCGCGCGGCTTGCCGTGGTCGACGACCTCAATGCCTTTGACGCCTACGACTGCGACCTGCTGATCAATGCCGCTGAGGCCGCCTTTGACATGGGCTACGGGAACAAAACCCACGCCGGCCTGTTGCTGGGCGCCGACTACGCCATGATTCGCCGGGAATTCCTGATACCGCATAAGCCGGTAACTGACGGTCCCTTTATCGCTGTCATGTTCGGTGGCAGCGATCCGGGTGGATTGACCGTCGTGGTCGCGGAACGGCTGCACTATGCCTTTCCGGACATGAAAGTCCGCGTGATAGCCGGACCAGCCAATGCCCATATCGGCCTGCTGCAGGAAACGGCGCGTTTCCTGCCGAATATCGAAGGTTTAGTCGACCCGGCCAGCGTGGCCGAGGTCCTGGCCGGCGCGACCCTGGTCGTGACAGCGGCCGGCGGCAGTGTCGGCGAGGTCGCTGCCATGGCGCTGCCGGCGCTGGTTCTGGTCGTCTACGACAATCAGGCGGCCGCCCTTCAGGCCTGCCCCTTCCCGGTCATCGATGTCCGCAAGGGGCTGCCCGACGACCTGGAGGCCCATGTTGCCGCCCTGCTCGACGATGCGGACGGGCTGAAGGCCATCGCCGCTCGCGGCCATGCGATTGTCGACGGTAAGGGCGCGCAACGTATCGTGGAGGCCATGTTCGGTGCTTAAATTTCTTTCCTACCGCCGTCCGACGGCCGATGATGCCAAGTTGCTGCTCGACTGGCGTACGGCGCCGCATATTACGCGGTATATGCTGACCGACGTGCCCTACGATATCGAACGGCAGAAAGCCTGGATCGAGCGCACGAACCAGCGCGACGACTATCAGCACGCCATCATCCGCATCGAGGGCCGCGATGTCGGTTATGCGTCGGTGACCGTGACGGATAAGGCTTCGCAGATCGGCGAAATCGGGGTCTATGTCGGCGCGATGGATGTGCCGCGCGAATTGTCGGCCTACAACTTCGTTGGCACCCTCAACCACGCCTTCTTCACCATGGGCCTGCACAAGCTGGTCAACCATGTGATCGCATGGAACGACCGTACCGTCCGGGCGCAGCAGTTCAACGGTTATCGCCACGTCGGCGTCCTGAAGGACCACACCCTCAAGGACGGTGTCCGTCATGACCTGCATATCTTCGAGCAATCGGCTGAGGAATGGCGGGCATTTCGCCGGAAGTTCCACGACACCCGCAACTGGGACGGCATAGAGACCGAATAGACCAATTTGGTCACTTTCGCGCACAAAGATGCATAATTGGTCCGATCAAACTTGATCACTTGCGCACCTTAAGTTACAGGTGGCCTAAATGGTCAGGCCACTTGAGGATGTTATGCGCGCTTTCAGAACGGCTCTTCTGCTTTCCACGACAGCCCTTGTGCTGGCCTCACCGGCTCTGGCACATCGCGCATCAACGGCGGTGACATCGCCCCGGCAAAGCTTCAGTTTCGATCAGGGTTGGAAGATGAAGACGGGCGATGACGCCTCAGCCGCCAACGCGGTCTATGACGACAAGGCCTGGAAAAGCGTCACCTTGCCGAACGCCTTCAATGAAGAAGAAGCGTTCGCCAAGGACATCCATGAGCTGTCGACTGGTATCACCTGGTACCGCAAGCACTTCAAGCTTCCGGCCGGGGCCAAACCCAAGCACGTCCTGGTCGAATTCGAAGGCGTGCGCCACGTCGCCGATGTCTGGGTCAACGGCGAAAAGATCGGCTTCAACGAAAACGGCGTCATGGCCTTTGGCTTCGATATCTCGAAAGCCCTGCTGCCGGGCGACAATGTCATCGCCGTGCGGGTCGACAATGACTGGGCGGCGCGCGAACGCAGCACAGGCACACGCTATCAGTGGGCGGACAAGAACTTCTACGCCAATTACGGCGGTATCAATAAACCGGTCACACTGCACCTGACCGGTGGCGTCTATCAGACCTTGCCGCTATGGTCATCACTGAACAGCACAGGCGTCTATGTCTATGGTTCGGATTACGATATCGCGGGCAAGTCAGCAACCATCACCGCCGAATCCGAGGTGCGCAACGATACGGCGGCCGACCGTACCCTCACCTACGGCGTCGAAATCCGCGATCTCGACGGCAAGCGCGTGGCGGCCTTTGATGGCGGCGCCCAGACGCTTAAGGCTGGCCAGACGGCGATGCTCAAAGCCTCGCAACGGGTTGGCGGCCTCAACTTCTGGAGCTGGGGCTACGGCTATCTCTATACGGTCACAACGACGCTGACCGAAAACGGCAAGGTTATCGATGCCGTCGATACCCGCACCGGTTTCCGCGCCACAGAATTCAAGGACGGCATGGTCAAACTCAACGGCCGCACCCTGCTGATGAAGGGCTATGCCCAGCGCTCAACCAATGAATGGCCGGCGGTCGGCATCTCGGTGCCGCCGTGGGTATCGGACTTCGGCAACACCCTCATGCTGGAGGGCAATGGCAATCTGGTGCGTTGGATGCACGTCACGCCCGGCAAGCAGGAGATCGAGTCCGCCGATCGTCTGGGCCTGATCCAGGCCATGCCGGCGGGCGACAGCGAAGGCGATCCCCAGGACCGGCGCTTTGACCTGCGCGTCGAACTGATGCGCGATGCCATCATCTATAACCGCAACAATCCGTCGATTCTGTTTTACGAAGGCGGCAACAAGGGCATTACCGAAGACCACATGGCCAGGATCAAGGCCGTGCGCGACCAGTATGATCCAAACGGCGGCCGCGCCGTCGGATCTCGCGAAATGCTCGATTCCAAAATCGCCGAATATGGCGGCGAGATGCTCTATATCAACAAGAGCAAGTCCAAGCCTTTGTGGGCCATGGAGTATTCGCGCGACGAAGCCGCCCGCGCCTACCAGGACGACTTCACGCCGCCGCTGCACAAGGACAGTCCGGCCTATAACCGCAATGTCGAGACGATCGCCACCGAGAACGTCAAGCGTTGGTGGGACTTCTACCGTTATCGCCCGGGGACCGGTGAGCGCGTTAGCGCCGGCGGCGTCAATATCGGCTTTACCGATAGCAATTCGCATTTCCGCGGTGACAACAACTACCGCCGCTCTGGAGAAGTCGATGCCGTGCGGCTGCCGAAGGACAGCCTGTGGGTCCACAAGGTGATGTGGGACGGCTGGGTCAATTCCGAAGGCTATCATACCCATATCATTGGCCACTGGACCTATGCTGCCGGCGTGACCAAGAACATCTTCGTGGCGTCCAATGGCGACAGCGTTGAACTGTTCGTCAACGGACGATCCCTGGGCAAGGGCGAGAAGTCGGACGGTTTCCTGTTCACTTTCAAGAATATCGCCTTTGTACCCGGCGAACTGAAGGCAGTGGCCACCTACGCGGACGGCAAGACTTCCGAGGACACCCGCAAGACGGCGGGTCCGCCGGCCGCCGTAAAGCTGACGCCGATTACCGGGCCGCGCGGCTTTGTCGCCGATGGCGCCGACCTGATGCTGGTCGATGTCGAGGTCGTGGACAAGGACGGCGACCGCGTGCCGATAGCCTTCAACGCCATCAACTTCAAGCTGGACGGCGCCGCTGTCTGGAAGGGAGGCATCGCCCAGGACGAAGGCGTGGCCGACAAGAAAAAGTCGACCAACTACGTTCTCTCCACCCGCCTGCCGGTCGAAGGCGGCATCAACCGGGTACTGATCCGCTCGACCACCAAAGCCGGAAAGGTCACCTTGCAAGCGTCCGCTGATGGCTTGACGCCGGCTTCCATCACGACGGCGACCAAGGCCATCGCAGTCAAGGACGGCTTGAGCCCGGTGTTCGCCGAAGATACGCAACCCGTCAATCTGAAGCGCGGCCCGACGCCCCTGACACCTTCCTTCTCAGCCGCGCGACGCGGCGTGACGGTCGCGACAATCACCGCCGGCTCCAACCCGGCGGATGCGGTAAAGTCTCACGACGACGACGAACGATCGACCTGGAACTCCGACGGAACAGCCGGCACGGCATGGATCGAGTACGACCTTGGCACGGCTCAGGAAATCTCGGGCGTATCGTTGCGGATGACCGGCTGGCGGGTACGCACCTATCCGCTGAAGATCACGCTCGACGACAAGGTCGTCTATCAGGGCACGCCGGAAAAGTCGCTCGGCTATGTCGATCTCGACTTCCCGGTTCAGAGCGGGCGCAGGCTGAAGATCGCCCTGACGGCTCCGACCGAAGACCGCGATGGCTTCGGGAACATCATCGAAGTCACCACGGATCGACAGGGCGCCTCGACCGGCGCCGAAAAGGTCAAGACCGGGCACGTCCTCAGTATCGTCGAAGCCGATATCCTGGGGCCAGCGAACTAGAGCATGATGCGTTTAGGTTGAACCGCCATCATGCTCTAGGTTATTGCTTTATCGCGATTTGGCCAAAAACCGCTGCACACTTTTTGGCATATCGCTCTAGCCGGCGTACTCCGCGACCCGCGCGACCTCTTCAGCCGAACCCAATACCACGCCGGTGCGCTGATGCAGGCCGGTCGGCTGGAGGTCGAGAATGCGGTTCGTGCCATCGGTCGCCTGGCCGCCTGCCTGCTCGATCAGCAGCGCAATCGGATTTGCCTCATACATCAGGCGCAGTTTGCCATTTGGACGCTTAACGTCACCCGGATACATGAAGATGCCGCCGCGCGTCAAAATGCGATGGACATCGCCGACCATCGAGGCCAGCCAGCGCATGTTGAAATCGACGCCGCGCGCGCCGTCCTTGCCGGCAACGCATTCGTCGATATAGCGGCGGATGCCGACGTGCCAGTGACGATGGTTCGACATGTTGATGGCGAATTCGCGCGTCTGCGCCGGGATCGTCATCGCGGCCTTGGTCTGGATCCACTGGCCGCTTTCATCGGGCGTAAAGGCCGAAACGCCATCGCCGACCGTCAGAACCAGGATCGTTTGCGGCCCATAAACGGCATAGCCGGCGCAAACCTGTTCGCGGCCGGGTTTCAGGAAATCGCTTTCGGACAAAGCCCCTTGCGGTGCCTTGAGCACCGAAAAGATGGTGCCGACGACGCCGTTGACGTCGACATTGCTGGAGCCGTCGATCGGATCGAAGATCAGCAGATATTCGCCCTTGTCAAAGCCGACAAAGGTTTCCATTTCTTCGGATGCCAGGCCGCGCACGGTTCCCTGCCACCGCGCCTCTTCCATCATGATGTCGTTGGCGATGACATCGAGCTGCTTCTGCTCCTCGCCCTGGACATTTTCCTGACCCAGCGCGCCCTGCAGGTCGTTGACGGCGCTCAGGTTGACCGTGCGGCCGATCACGGCGCAGGTGTCGGCCAGCAGGCCGATCAGGGTTTTCAGGCTGGCAGGCAGAGCGGAGCGATCGCTCAGATAGGCGTTGAGGGTGGCTGGCATTTGAGTCCTTAGAAGGCTTTTTTATATGGGAGGCGGACGCCTGTTGGCTGTTTAAGCTCTTTCACGTCCATGACGCGAATGTGCAGCCGCCTCTCCCAAAGTCAACCCTCCCATAGGCCATTCCTCAGGTTTTAAAAGGTTTCGCCATAGATATGGCCGCCATTCAGAACGGTGACGTCAAAGCCGTTCTTGCGGATGGCGTTTCCAGGCGATCCGCCGACACGCCTTGCCGACTCGCCCGGCATGCCGGCGTCACCGCCCTTACCGCCGGGATTGCCGCGCCGCCCGCTCTGGCCACCGCCGGCGATTGTCCCTGGCCGCCCCATGTCGCCGCCCACAAAGGTGCCTTCGCTGGGTTCGGGGCTGCCGCCCAAGCCAGGTTCGCCGTTGGGAAAACCGCCACCGCCGCCGCTGCCGCCGTAACCCGGAGCCCCGTCCGCGCCACCGCCGCCGCCGCCGCCGCCCTTGATCGAGCCTGTTTTCAGAATTGTGATCGTCATCGGGCTTTGCGCCACGATAGCGTCGCCGCCCTTGCCGCCATCCGTTGCCACCGGTGAGCCACTGTTACCGCCGCTTCCGCCACCGCCATAGACGTTACCGCGGACCAGCAGCCAGATTTCCGCGTCGTCTGGCCATTCGCCGCTGATGAGCGCGGGCCCGCCGTCCCGTGAGCTGCCCCTGCCACCTGCCGCGCCCAGGATGTTCACCCCCTGCGGCACGACGAAAAGATATTCGGCGGCAGCCGCGCCCCTATAGCCGGCCTTGTCGGCCATCTTGCGCAGCGAGCCCGGGCCGGCTACCTGAACGACAACCGGATTAAAATCATCCTCAACCTCTGTCTCGGTCGTGGCGGAAGCCGGCGCGTGCTGAGCCGTTGCCAGCGGTGCAACCGCCAGAAACGCAGTTACCGCAATGGTCGTCAGTATGCGGATCATATTGTCCCCTCTTTCTTCCAGGCCTTAGGCCCGCCCCTTTATCCAAACCTGTGATTGCAAGCCGGTGAAACGGACCCTTGGCCCCACCTCGGCCTGGGCGACAGGCGTCGCGGCGACCGACGTCGTCGCGCCCGGGGCGAAGTCGACATCACCCGTGCCGATGTCCGCCGCCTGGCCTACGCGGTTCATGCGCGCATAGTTGGGGACAGCCAGCATGGGTGAACCGTCGGCCCACTTGCCGCTGATGGCGATGACGCCATCCAGCAGATCTGGCTTCCACTCCGCCTTGAGCGGTCCCTCACCCAAGGTCTGTTCGATGTCAGGCTGATCGGCGCGTTCGACATTGTAGACCAGTGGTCCATAGGCGAGCGCCACCCGGCCGCGATTGGCAGCGATGCGGGTGTCGGCCTTGATACGCTGAACCGCCAGCGGCAGGTCGAGTGCGATTGTGTCGCCCTTCTGCCATTGGCGGGTGATGACGGCATAGCCCTTCTCGATCCTGGCCTGAACGGCCTTCCCGTTCACTTTCAGCGTCTTCACGCCCTTGACGACAGGCGTCAGCTCATAAAGCTCGCTGGTCGTGCGGTCGGGGATGCGCACACGCACGGTAAACGTCTTGCTCTGCTTCGGATTGACGGTGATGGCGATGGCGCCGTCCCATGGATAGCGCGTCTGTTGCACCATCTCGACATCAGTGCCGGCGACATTATCAACCGTGATGGTCGAGCCGACGAACAGGTTGATGTAAAGGCTTTCCGCGTCCTTTGCGTAGGTCCAGGTCGGCAGCATCAGGAGCGTACGCGGGATGTTGGCGACGCAGCACGGACAGACGTGCCAAAGGGTGCGTTCGGTGTTCACCAGCGGATTGGTGTAGCAGAAGCTCTTGCCTTCCAGGTCGGTTGCGCCAAGCAGCGCATTATACATGGTCTGCTCGTAGAGGTCGGCGTACTTGGCGTCGTGATAGGCCAGGTTCAGCTTGTACTGGAAGAAGATCAGGCCTGCACTGGAACAGGATTCGCAGTAGGCGCCATTGCGCAACGAATAGTCCGGGCCGAAGCCTTCGGACGTCTCGCCGCTGCCGATGCCGCCGGTGATATAGTACTTGCGGTTGACCATGTTGTCCCACAGCGACATGACCGCGCTCTGGTAATCGACGTCACCGGTTTCAGCGGCAATGTCGGCCATGGCCGAGTAGGAATAGACGGCGCGCACCGCATGCCCGACCGCTTCATACTGCTGTTCCGGCGGCAGGTGGCTCTGGTCGTATTCCTGGCCGCCCCTGCGTGACTCCAGCAGGAAGCGGGCCAGAGAGACATAGGCGTCACCCCTGCCCCCACCTTCGACGTCGTTGACGAAGCGGCCAAAGCGGACCAGCGCCTGCTCCATTTCCTGGTGGCCGTCGTACCAGTCCTTCTTGCCCGGGCCGATATTGGCGACCCAGCAATCGGCCAGCTTCTTGGCGCCGTTATAAAGACGCAGGTCCTGGCCATTGGTCAGGGTGTAGTGGTTGATGGCCGACTCGATGAAATAGCCGGCGATATAACCTTCGTGGTCAGCGCGGTGCGCCGGGTCCCAACGCTCGTCCCAGGCGCCAGGCGCCGCCAGCGTCTTGGCGGTCTGGAGATAGCCGTCGGGTTCCTGCGCCGCCAGGATGATCGGGATCCAGCGGTCGATCGTCTTTCGCATCTTTTGCTGCGCAGCAATCATCTCGGCGTCGCCCTGCGGATCCACCATCAGGGCGATGCACATGGCTTCGACGTTTTGCAGTACCCAGGCGTTGGAGAAGACATAGCCTTTATGCGCGCCGTGCGGCTCGCCACGATTTTTCTTGGCCGCCTCGATGAAGTTGTCGATGCCGCCGTTGCCGATCTTGAGGTCCGTGCGCTCGCAATAGTCGATAACGTGTGGAATCCAGTTGACGATCAATGCTTTGGCGCGGGCGTTCCACAGCGGATTATCAATGGCATATTTGCGCGTGTAGACAACATCGAGGCGCTTGGCCGGCGGCGCTTCCGTGGCGCGCAGGCGCAGTTTCGAGCTGCTGACCTTGCCGCCGGCGTGGGCCGTCAGCTCGAGGACGTAGTCGCCGGTCACCGACACGGTCGCGGTCGTATTGGCCGACAGGGCGTCGGCAAAGGTCACCGTGCCGGGGCCCGAAACCTTGCGCCACAAGACACCGGCATCGCCGCCCTCGGTCAGCCATTCCGCCTTGCCGTTGAGATAGGTCTTTCCGCCCATGACGACGATGCGATCGACGCCGGCAACGACAGCCGGTGCAAAGGCCGGCACGGCGCCGTGGCTCCAGGCCTGCCATTCCAGGAGGCCGGTCGACAGTGTGCCGTCCGAGACGATTTCGAGCCTGAGCTTGTCCGTGGTGACCGGATCGAAAGTCGTCGTAAAAAACGCATCCTTGCCCAGGCCATATCCCTTGGCATTCCTGACCGGCACGAAGGCCGCGCCGTCCCAGTAGAGCAGGCGATAGGATTTCGGCAGGCCGACGCCCTGGCCGTCGACCCAGAAATAGACGTCGATTGTGCTGGTCGTGACCGGCTGGCTCCAGTCGTACTGCACCCACTCGGTGCCGGTCTTCGGCCAATTGCCGTACATGCCCTTTTCGACGTCATTGGAATCGCGAGGGACGCTGCCATCGTTCAGGGCGATGACCTTGGTGTCGCCGGAATTATAGGAGGTCGACGGTGTGGCGACTTTGGCCAGGTTCACCGGCTTGCTGTTTTGAGCAAACGACGGCGCCGACCAGGTCGCGAATGTCGCTGCGGCTGCGGCACCAGACATGGCCGTAACCACGGAGCGACGGCTGACCCCACAATCGCAGGCTTCGGCGACACAGGTGTGGCCGGTAAATACACGTCGGGTCATGTCGTCTCTCTCCAGAGTCTTTTCTTATTTACAGGCGGTTACTTGCAGATTTGGGCGGCGGCTGCGCGCATCGGTCGGACCGATTGGGGTTTGGCATCCGGCGTCAGGGCTTCCCATTCCTGTACGCCGAATGCGGCGAAAGTCTTGCCATCGGTCGAGGCGTCGAGCACCGCACGCAGGCAACGCGTTGTCACCGGCGCGAAGTCGACTACGTTGAAGGTCTCAGGCGCATTGCCATAGGCTGTCGTGGCCCGGACGGCGGTCCAAGCCGAACCTGTCCAGTATTCGAGATGCCAGGCCTTCGGCGGGGCGACACCGACACCGGAGCCGACGGGCTGGTCGGCAAAGAACCAGATGCGCGAACCGTTAAGCGTGACAGGCTCCTCCCAACGGTACTCGATCCACTGCTGCCTGGGGTGGTTGCCGGTCCAGCTGCCCCAATAGTCGGGTGGCAATGGGGTCTGACGGACCTTGCCGTCTTTCAGCGCGCCCAGCCAGTACTGCACAGGCACGGGCTCATTTGACGAGGCTGCCGTGGCGGCCGGTGCGGCATTGCGCTGTGGCGGCGTCATGGTCGGCTTGACGGGCGTGGTCACCACCTTCTTGATAGCGGCAGGTGAAACGCTGTCGTCCCACAAGACCTCATCGACAGCGACGCTGCGGCGGAAATGGCCACCGTCCTTCGCATCGGCCGTGTGATAAGCAATATACCATTTGTCCTTATACGGAACGATGCCGGGATGCGATGTCGTCGACGATACCGGATCGAGCATGACGCCGCGATACGTCCATGGTCCCAGCGGTGACGACGCCGTGCCGTAGGCGATACAGGCATAGTAGACGGCCTGGGTGCATTCCGACGTCGGCCCCGCCTTGTTGCCGGCATAGGCCATGTAGTAGGTGCCGTTACGTTTGAAGATCCACGGCGCTTCGAAAAAGCCGGTCAGGGTGGTGACGTCGACAATGTTGCCTTTGAAGGTCACCATGTCTTTTTCGAGCTCGACGCCCTTGAGGCGGCCGAACGTGCCCCAATACATGTAGACACGGCCGTCGTCGTCGACAATCACGGTCGGATCGATGTTCTGGATGGTGTTGGCGACCGGATAGGATTGCGACACGACCGGGCCTGATGCGTGGGCATCGACCCACGGACCTGTCGGGGTATCAGACACCGCGACGCCGATCGCGAAGCCATCCTTGTTGGTCGTGCCGGCCTGCATGACCGGGGCATAAAGGTAATATTTTTTGTCCGGCCCCTGAACAATCTGCGCGGCATAGGCGCGGCCGGGCGTCGCCCATTTGAAGACATCGTCAGGCTTCAGGAAGTGCGGATAGTGGGTCCAGTCACCCGAGGTCGGATCACTCGTCGCCAGCATCTGCCATTCCGGCATGATGAAATCATTGACGCCATCTTCGGCGATGTCGCGGCCGGTCAGGATATACAGCTTGCCATCGGCGACCAGCGGCGCCGGATCGGTCGTGTAATCGGCACCGTCCGACAGGATCGGATTGCGCGCGGCGTGAACAGCACGACTTTCCAACGCGGGCTGGGCGGTCGCCGTAGCGCAGGCGGCCAACAGGGGCAGAAGCGCGGCGGTGTAGAACGAACGCATCATCATGCCTTTGTCGCCGCGGCGGTAAACAGGCGGACGCCGAAGACCGGGCCAGCCGTCTTGCCTTCCTGGGCGTTGAACTTGACGGTAATCTTCGACTTGCCCTTGGTCAGTGCAAGCGGGATCGGATAATCGACATCGACCCAGGCGCCTGGCTGGCGGCCCGACAGGCGCTCATGTGCGATAACCGTGCCGTCGATCTCGATCGTGAAGCTGCGGTTGAATTCCGAGCCCCAATAGGTCGCTTCCAGCACCAGCGGGCCGGCCTCCTTGCCGTCCTTCTTCACGTTCATCTCGAAGGTGAACCAGCCGCCGGTGCGGGCATCGCGGCCATTGCGGTTGCGATAGACGACCGGATAGGAGTTGCCGAAGGTCTGGAGGTTGTGGTCGCGCTCGGGCTGCATCTCGCCTAAGTGCATGGTGTCGACCGAGCGGGCTGCCAGCTCTTTCAGACGTTCCTGTTCGGCGCGATAGGCGACCTGTGCCTCTGCCCATTCGGCGTCGTTATAGCGGTTGAAATAGACGGCCGTGCGGCGCTCATATTGTGAGTAGAAGGGCCGGAACGTCATGTCGCCCGGACGGCCAATGCCGTTAGTCTTATAGACGGCCTCTTCGACCGAGACCGGCGTGAACGAACCTAGCAGGTCGGCGCCGACCAGGGCCGGCGCATCGCCTTCCCACGGTTGATCCGACGCACCAAGATCGGCGGCCAGAACCATCGGACCGCGCAGCAGCGCCACGACCTTGTCGTCGCCGGCCGTGCCTTCGAAACGCAGATCCATCGGCAGGTCGAGCGTGACGACATCGCCGGCCTTCCACTTGCGGCGGATCAGGGCATAGCCCTTGTCGGCTTTGGCGAGAGCGGGCTTGCCATTGACCAGCAGAGTGTGCGTCTTGGCCCAATCCGGGATGCGGACGGCGACTGTAAAGGTCTTCGCGCCCGAAAGCTGGCCGACCTTGAAGGCGACCTGGCCGTCATAGGGGTATTTCGTCGTCAGTTCGAACGCGGCCTTCTGGGCCTTCCATTCGACCTTGGACGGGATGAACAGGTTGACATAGAACGTGTCGGCTGACTGCCAGTAAATGCTGTCGCCGTGCTTGGAATGGCTCTCGATACCCGACAGGACGCAGCACCAGAACGAGTTTTCTTCCGTCGAGAACTCGCGCGCCGTGCCCGACATCAGCGGCACCATATAGGCGAACATGCCGGTCTTCGGGTTCTGATGCGCCATGATGTGGTTCAGGTGGGCGCGTTCGTAATAGTCGAACCACGACGCGTTCGGCGACCAGCTGTACAGATGCCGGGTCAGCTTCAGCATGTTGTATGTGTTGCAGCTCTCGCAGGTCTGCTCGGTGATGTGCTTGGCGATCGTGTCGGGTTCAAAGAAATATTCGCGGTCGGCATTGCCGCCGATGACGAAGGAATGGTGGTTGACGACGCGCTCCCAGAAGAAGTTGGAGGCGTCGCGATAGCCGGGCTTCCTGGTCACTTCATAGAGGCGCGCCAGGCCGATCAGCTTCGGCACCTGGGTATTGGCGTGGTTGTTGGCCAGCTTGTCCTGCTGGGCCGTCAGCGGATCGAGGATGCGCTTGTGGTAGATGCGCTCGGACAGGGCCAGCCAGCGGACGTCATTGGTGCGCGTATAGAGCTCGGCGAACGACTCGTTGATACCGCCGTGTTCACAGTCGAGGACCTTTTGCACCTGCTCGTCATTGAGCGCGGCAAAGACCTTTTCGATATAGCCGCCCAAGGCGACGGCGACCGGAATACCGCGGTCGATACCCGCATAAATCTGGACGTCCATGAGGCCGGCGAACAGTTTATGCCAGTTGTAGAAAGGTACCCAGCAGCCATTGAGGTCGAAACCGGCCGAGCGGATATCGCCGGCCATGATTTCCGGGAAGATTTCCTTGCCGTCGACGATCGAGCCGTCCTTGCGCTTGCGCATGAAGCCGGCGGCATAGCCATCACCATGCGCCGCCTGGACCTTTTCCAGTTCGCCGATAATATAGTTGATGCGGGTGATGCATTCTGTGTTGCCGGTCTGGGCGTACATCAGCGACAAGGCCGACAGGTAGTGGCCCAGGGCCTCGCCGGCGATCGTGTCCGATTCCCAGCCGCCGTAGATTTCGCCCTTGACGGGGAGCCCTGCGAACTTGTGATAGTTGTGCAGCAGCCTGTCCGGCGACAGGAACATCAAGTACTTGCTGTTGGCCTCGACGGCTGTCAGAAAGGGCGACGGCAGAAGACGCACATCGTTCAGGCGGATAGGCGTGGGCCCCTGCGGCAAGGTTTCCGCGGCCCAGGCTGTGGCGCCGGTGGCGCTGAGGAGGGTCAGGACGGCGGTGCCCCGAAGCAGGCTGCGGCGATCAGTCGTGAAACGGGCGGCGGTCATCGGATACCTCTGTGCGTCAGCTGTGCAACGGGATTGCACCTTAGTGATATACGGTATACTATTTTGAAGCAACTCCCATTTGCTTCGCTTTAATAAGGACCGCCGCTGCCATGAAAGCCTTGCTGTTCGCCTCCGTCGCTGTCGCTGTTCTGTCGCTCTCACCGCTCGCGCATGCGGCCACGCCGGTTCCCGCCGGTGAGGCCTTCAAGGCGCTTTATACCTCTGAGTGGGATTGGCGGTCGAGCCAGCAGGCAGCCAGTGAGGACGGCGCAGCGCAATCGACCAATGGCCTGCCCGATGTGTCGAAGGCCGGCCAGGAAAAGAAGCTCGTCTATTGGCGCGATGTCAAAAAGAAGCTCGATGCCATCGACGTCAAGGCGCTCACGCCCGAAGATCAGGTCAATTACCAGATCTATCAGTTTCAAATCGAGACTCTTCTGGCCGGTCAGGAATTCAAGACCTATGAACGCCCGCTGGCCGGCGATACCTCCTTCTGGAGTGACCTCGGCTATATGGGCCGCGAAACCTATCGCACCGAAAAGGACTACCGCGCCTATCTCGTCAAGCTCAACGATATGCCGCGCTATTTCGCCCAGAACATGGACAATATGCGCGCCGGCATGAAGCGCGGTTTCACTGTGCCAAAGGTGTCGCTGGTCGGGCGTGACGTGTCGCTGTCGGTTGTTATTGACGCCAAGGGCGAGGCCAACACCTACTACCTGCCCTTCAAGTCGATGCCGGCCAGCATTCCGGCTGACAAACAGGCAGAACTGCGCAAGCTGGCGCTGGAAGCGATCGACAAGAGCGTCATTCCGGCGCACCAGTCGGTCCTGACCTTCATCACCAAGGAATATGGTCCCAAGGCGACATCGTCGATTGCCGCCTATGACCTGCCGAACGGCAAGGCCTTCTATGCCGCCCAGAGTCGTGAATACACGACGCTGGACCTGACGCCGGAACAGATCCACCAGATCGGCCTCGACGAGGTCGCCAAGATCCGCGCCGAGATGGCCGCGGTCATGGAGGAGGTCAAGTTCCAGGGCGATCTCAAGGCCTTCCTCCACTTCCTGCGCACCGATCCGCAGTTCTACGTCACCAAGCCGCAGGACCTGCTCGACCGCGCCGCGTGGTCTGCCAAGCTGTTCGACGCCAAGTCGGGCGACTATTTCGGTCGTCAGCCGCGCATGCGTTTCGGCATCTTCCCGGTCGCGCCTGAGCTGGCGCCCTTTTACACCGGCGGCCGTGGCGGTCCGGGTGGTTACTGGGTCAACACCTATAACTTGCCGGCGCGCCCACTCTATTCGATCCCGGCCCTGACTCTGCACGAAGCGGCGCCCGGCCACGCCTTCCAGATGCCGCTGGCCATGGAAAACAAGGGCCTGCCCGCGTTTCGTCAGCATACGTACATTTCGGCCTATGGCGAAGGCTGGGCGCTCTACGCCGAACGCCTGGGCGTCGAAATGGGCATCTATCAAACCCCCTATGAGCACTTCGGCATGCTGAGCTATCAGATGTGGCGCGCCGCCCGCTTGGTCGTTGATACCGGCATCCACGCCAAGGGCTGGACGCGCGACCAGGCCATGAGCTTCATGCGCGACAATACGGCCTTGAGCGAGCACGAGATCACGACCGAGACCGACCGCTATATCGCCTGGCCCGGTCAGGCGCTGAGCTATTATCTCGGTGAAATGGCCATCTGGAAGGCACGCGCCAAGGCGGAAAAGGCGCTTGGCGAAAAGTTCGATATCCGCGCCTTCCACGACACGGTCCTGGAACTGGGTTCGGTGCCGCTGCCGGTGCTGGAGGCACGCATCGACCGCTTTATTGCGGAAGGCGGCAAGAGCCCGTACGCGGATAACGACTGATGTCTGATACGCATATCCTCGCGCTCGACGAGGCCTTCGACTTCGCCGTCCGGGTGCTGGAAACCAACGGCTTTGCTCCCGATCATGCCCGCGCCATTTCGCGTACCATCTGGGCCTGTCAGCGCGACGAGTGCCATTCCCACGGCCTCTATCGCCTGCTGGTCTGCGTCCACACGCTGAAATCCGGCAAGGTGTCGCCGGACGCGCGGCCAGTGATCACCGATGTCGCGCCGGGACTGGTCCGCGCCGATGCCCGGGGCGCCTATTCGCTGCTGGCCTATGAGACCGGCCGCGAAGTGCTGATCGAAAAGGCGCGCAAAACCGGCCTGGCGGCATTGGCCATCAACCACTGCTATCACTTCTCGGCGCTATGGCCCGAGGTCGAAGCCATTGCCAATGAAGGCCTGGTGGCGATGGCCATGACGCCGTCGCATGCCTGGGTCGCGCCACACGGCGGCACCAAGGGTGTCTTTGGCACCAATCCGCTGGCCTTTGCCTGGCCGCGGCCAAACGGCAATCCGTTTGTCTTTGACTTTGCCACCAGTGCGGCTGCGCGCGGCGAGATCGAGTTGCATCGCCGCGCCGGCAAGCCCATTCCCGAAGGCTGGGGCTTGAACCGCGACGGCCTGCCGACAACCGATCCGACCGAAGCCATGAATGGCGCCATGCTGACCTTCGGCGGGCATAAGGGTTCGGCTCTGTCGGCGATGATCGAGCTGATGGCGGGTCCGATGATCGGCGATCTGCTCAGTCTCGAATCCATGGCTTATGACAAGGGCGCTGGCGCGACCCCCTATCACGGCGAGCTGATCCTGGCCTTCGACCCCAAGATCTTCATGGGCGCTGAGCACGCTGTGCATTCCAGCCGCGCCGAAGCCCTGTTCGATGCGATTCTTGGTCAAGGGGCACGCCTGCCTTCGCAGCGGCGCTATGAGGCGCGGGCGCGTAACACGGCATCCAACGCGATCAGCATTCCCCGCCAACTGCACGAGCAATTAACGGCAATGCTCGATCCGGAAACGGCGTCCCGTCCTTTTTAGGACGCCGTAATTTCGAATGCAGAAGACCCTTGCGCAGCGAAGGCAACCGTCTCACCCTGCATCTTCGCGCCCTTGCCATTCAGTTTAACGCTGCGCACAGGCTTGGGTGTGCGCAGATGCAATTGGACCTGCGCCGGACGGGCCTGGCCGTGGAAAGCGACCTTGGCCGACAGTTTGCCTGAGGCGTCGCCTTGCACGGTAAAATCGACCGGTCCCCAGCGCGTCGGTGCACCCTTGATCTCAATCGGCTTGCCGGACTTAAGCCAGTCACGCGGAATCGCGCGGCCGAGGTGCAGCACGTCCTGATCGGAGTCTTCGAAAACCAGCATCCAGCGCACCAGCTTCGGAATGGTCAGCTGGGCGGGAATGCAATAGAGCGGTAGGTCACCGGTAATGCCGGTCACCTCCCCCGCCACCCAGGTCCCCGGCGTGTGCGAGTGGTAACGGTGCGAATGCAGGAACAGCAGGTATTCCTCAATCCGCCCTGACCGCAGCAGTTGCTGGGCGTAGCCGTACGAGACGAAGCCCAACTGATCGCGGTGGGTTTCGTTCGCGCGGGTGATGTTGGCGACCACGCCGATGCAGGTGCCGCCATGGCCGCGCACGGCGTCGATGACGGTTTGAGCCAAGTCATCCGGCAGGACATCGGCGTGCAGCATTTCGGCATAGACGCGGTGCGCCCAACCCTGTTCGGTCCGCTGCTTCTTTTGAGCGGCTTGCGCATAGGCTTCGCGATGGGTCAGCCTGGTTCCCGGCAGGACGGCCAGATAAGGCGGCTTGAGGTCGCTGCGCACATTGGCGCGTGCCGCTCTCACCAGTTGCGCCTGAAGCTGTGTCGCACGCGCCTCCCAATCCTTGGCGAGGTCCGTGCGCTCCGGATCGATCAATGGCCAGATCCGCGCCAGGTCGCGCCAGCCGCGCACGGCAAAGGCGGAATTGTTCCAGTAAGGCTTCCACCACAAGGACGGATCAGGGTGCAGGCAGGCATCGGATTCGCTCCAGCCGTCCAACAGCCCAAAGCCCGGATCGCTGGCCTGCTTCTTGAGGCTGAGATCGTGCAGTTCGGTCAGGATCGCTGCCTTGCCCGCGATCTTGCCGGAGATTCGCCGCAGGGTCGCGACATCGCCGGTGTAAAGGCCGTAGCGCGCCAGCAGGCTCAGGCTCAGGCCAAATTGCGGCACTTCCGGGCCGCGCATATTGATCATGCCGTCATCAGACGTGAACTGATCGAAATAGTTGTCGATGACGGCCTTGGCCTGCGCGAACCGGCCCCATTCCAGATTGGCGTAGAGCGACGAGGTGAAAATGTCCTGGAAGCCGTCATATTCCGGGCCGAAATAGTCGCGATCGACCACACCATATTTCGGATAATCGCCACCCGGCCGCGTGATCAGCTCCTTGGCGAAGGCGTGGGTGACCATGTCGCCGAGGCTTTCGTCCGGCAGGGTAACCGGCGCCTGGTCCTTGACCTCCGCCTCCCAGTAACCGGCGAAATCGAGCAGGCCGCGATAAAAGGCGGCGGCTTCCGGCACGGTCCGGCGCGGCGGGAATGGCGCATAGGAATGGGCGAAGGCCGTCTTGACCGGCTTGCCATTGTCATACTGAACGGTGCGATGCCAGGTCTGGACGATCAGAGGATCGGTGGCGCGGACATTGGCGAAGATCAGCAGGTCGTAATAACGCGTCGGCGACACCTCGATGATCTTGTGGATTGCCGGCAGCCAGCCGCCCAGCAGACCTTCCCAGCGTTTTTTGGCCATCTCGTCGCCGACCAGTTCGGGGAAGTCGTGTTCCGGGCGATAGCCGCGCACCCGGCCGTTCGGGAAGACCGGCATGGTGTCGCCCTGCTGGCGCGTGCCGACGAAATTGGTCCAGGCCATGCGTGTGCCCAGTTCGTTCGCCTTGAAATTCCAGCCGGCCGGCGGCGCCGCGCGGCGCACCTCTTCAGGGTCCGGATCGCCGTTTTGCAGCAGCTTGTCGGCCAGCAGATCGGCATCGGCCAGGCAGATATCCTTGAGCGCCAGGCCCAGATATTGCGGTGTGATGTCGTCGAAGCAGGCTGACAAGCGCTTGGTGAGCACCAGCGCTTCATCGCCGTGAACAAAGGTGATGACCCCCTCCCTCTGGGTCTGGTCTTCATAGACGGTCCAGCCGTCGAATTCGGAAAGTTTCGTGTGGCCCTTGACGTCGAAGGTCCGCGTCAATCGCGGCAGGGCAATGGCGGGAACGGCGGCCGCGGCTGTTGCGGCGATGACGGAACCGGCCAGGAAGTTGCGGCGGTGGATGGGCATGATGTGCTCCTGAAGATTTGCTTCCCGGCAAAAAAATGGCGCCGCCGACGAACCGGCAGCGCCTCAGGGGACTCTAAACTCCCGACACCTTAGAAGGCGCCGCTGAGACCGATGAAGAACATCCGGCCCAGCGGATCGTAGGTGCTAGGATAGGTGTTGCCGTTGCCGTTCTCGACCAGCAGGCCACCCATGATGGCTGGCGGATCTTTGTCGAAGAGATTGTTGACGCCGAGGCGAAGGACCAGACCCTTGGGCAGGTTCTTACTGATGGCCAGGTCGATATAGTTGTAGGCTTCGATCTCGGCGTTGAGCGTGGACTTGGTGCCGCTCAGGTATTGGTCGTCGGTGTTGGTCGCCAGGTCGACCTTGCCGAAGTAGCGCCAGTTGACGGAGATCGAGGTCGGCGCCCAGATGGACTCCCATGCCGGGGTCCAGGTGGTGCGCAGGTTGTGACGCCACTTCGGCGAAGGCTGACCGCAGGTCCCGCCGAACAGACCGGTGCAGTCATAGGAGCCGAGGCCCGGAAGCACTTCGGTTTCCAGCGAATTCAGCACGGTGCCGACCATCGAGAAGCTGATGCCGCCATAGTCCTTGCCGAACATCCGCTCGGTTTCGAGGTTGTAGCTGGCCGTCACATCGACGCCGGTTGTTTCCAGGAAGCCCGTGTTGATATTGGTGTTGACGACGTAGCCACCGTTGGCCTTGTTGTAGCCGAACAGGGCGCCTGTCGTCGGGTTACGTACGATCAGGCTGCAGTAGAACGGGTTGCCGGTTTCGACGCACTGGGTAACCGAAACCTGCGGATCGACCGAGCCGATATAGCCATCGATGCGGATCTTGAAGTAGTCGACGCTGAGGGCCAGCGGCGAGTTCTGGGGCGTGAAGACGAAACCGTAGGTCGTCGTCTTGGCCTCTTCCGGGCTGAGGTCCGGATTGCCGCCGCCGAGGCCCGAACCGACGTCCGCGGGTGTGGGCTCGATATTGCCATACCAGGCCGAGGTCACGCCGGTGCGGGCGCAATCGCTCAGGGACTTGGACGGCGTCGGGCCGGCGCAGGGGTCGATCAGGCCGACATTGCCGACGGCCTGGGCAGCGAACAGTTCGCTGACATTGGCGGCGCGCATGGCCTTGTTATAGCTGGCGCGGAACAGGATGTCGGGCGTCGGCGAATAGCGTGCTTCGATCTTGTAGGTCTCGGTCTTCTTCTCGGCGCCTTTGGCGGTCGGCGATTCCGAGTTGTAAGTGGATGAGCGGTAGCCGAGCGAAGTGCTGAGCGACCGGATCAGCGGCTTGTCGCTGATGAGCGGAACTTCCAGTTCGGCGAAATATTCGTCCGCCGTGATCTTGCCGTGCGCTTCGGCGGTTCCCGCGTCGAGCTGGGTCTGGTCGCGCTTCTCGTCGATCGCTTCCTTGCGGCTTTCGACGCCGAGGACGATGGCGACGCCGTCATTGGCCCAAGGCGATTGAACCCCGTAGTCACCCAGATCGCCGGTGACGAAGGCGTTGAAGACGTTGATGCTTTGCTCGTTGCGTGTGAAGGTCGGCGCATAGATGAAGGCATAGCCTTCTTCCGACGGGCCCTTGGCGCTGAAGACGTCGATCGGCTGACAGCCCTTGGAGGTGTCCTTACAGACGACGGTACCGTTGACCATGACGGCCTGCAGCGCCTGCGCCGCCTTGTCCTGGTTGATGTCGTTCTGATAGTTGAACTGGCCGATCGTGGTCGCGTACATATAGTTGACGTCGTAGTCCCACGTCTCGTTGATGGCGCCGCGGAAGCCGCCGGCCAGGCGATAGTCGGTGTGACGCATGTCGTTGCGGCGGCCGGGACCCGTCGCGGCGCGATAAACCACCTGGGTCGTGGCGTCGGCCGTCGAGGTCGTCGAGCCGCACAGGATGGTCTTTTGCTGGTCGCTCAGGAAGGGGTTGTCGCAGTTGACGGTGAACGGTCGGCCTGACCAGATGGCCGACGGGGCAACCTGGCTGACCGAATGGTCGTCCATGAACATGAAGCTGCCATAGGCTTCGATGTGCTCGTTGACGTCATAGTTGACGAAGGCGCCGGCGTTGTAGCGTTCGGAATTGCGCAGCGTATAGTTCGACGGCGCGTAGTTGTAATTGAACGACGAATCGTTGGGGACCCAGGTCTTGGTGCCGTCCTTTGAGTTGGCGAAGTCCTTGTTGGCGTTGGGACCGGTGATCGGACGGAAACGGCCGTAGGCGTGGTTGCTGGACCCGCCGCACTTGAAGGCAGAGCCCGTGCTGTCGGTGAATTCCAGTGCGCAGGTCGAATAGTCGCGCGCGTCCTGGGTCACGGCTTCCATCTTGCGATAGCCGAAATAACCGGTGACATTGCCCTTGCCGTCGGCAATGTCGGCGCCGGCGGCGATATTGAAGTCGTACTTGGCGCCGTCCCACACATTTTCCTTGGCGGGCGTGATGCCGGCCGCCGTCTGGACGCCGCGCAGATAGTCGTCGTCATTGGTGTGCTGATAGATGCTATACTGGGAATCGAAACGGATGCCGTTCAGCTTCTTGCGCATGATGAAGTTGACGACGCCGGACATGGCGTCGGAGCCGTAGACCGACGAGGCGCCGCCGGTCAGGACGTCGGTGCGTTCGACCAGCGACGACGGAATGAAGTTCAGGTCAACGCCGAGCGTCGGCAGGAAGCGCTGGCCGTCGATCAGCACCAGGGCGCGGTTGCCGCCCAGGCTGCGCAGGTTGACACCCGCCGTGCCATCGGAATTGTTCGACTGGTTTTCGTTATTGCCGGCTTCGATCTGCGGCAGGGTCTTGAGGACCGAATCGATGGCGGTGGCGCCCTGCAGCTTCACTTCGCGGTCATCGACCGTCGTGATCGGCGAAGCGCTTTTCAGGTTTGGCTTGCGGATACGGGTACCCGTCACGACGACGACCTGTGCGTCGGTCGCGTCCGCCGTTGTTTCCTGCGCCGTGGCGGTCACGGCGCTGACGGACCATCCCGATGTTATGGCGGTGAAGGCGACGCCCGCCAATATCAGGGCTTTCCTGTTCTTATTCATGGTATCCTCTTCCCCGGTTGCCTGCTTCCAAAGGGCAGCAGCGATGCGAGGGAGAAAATCACCACCCCTATATAACGTCAATATATGTTATATAATATTCCGAATATAGTATACAATTATGAAAGGTGTGATGCTTTTATGTCACCTTATGAGACGGCGCGTAACGTGGTCGCTGCGTTTTCCGGGGTAACGCCCGAACGTTTCGCCAATGACATCCAGCCAGCGAATCAGCCCGCCGTACTCAAGGGCCTGCTTTCGGGCTGGCCGATGATGGCATTTGGCTCCGACGACGCGCTGATCGATTACCTGTTGTCCCACGATCGCGGCGATCCCTATGGCGTCTATGTCGGCGCGCCGGAGATCAAGGGACACTTCTTCTACGGCGCCGACACCCGCAGCGAGAACTTCCGCTTTGGTCCGGCGCCGCTGCGCCAGGTGCTCAATAACCTGAAGACCGAGCGATCATCGGCCGCACCGCAATCCATCTTCATTCAGTCAGCGGAACTGCATCGCTACCTGCCGGCGGTCCGCGATACGCATCGCCTGGACCTATTGCCGCCGGGCATCGAGCCGCGCATCTGGATCGGCAATGAGACGGTGACCCGCGTCCACTACGACCTGAACCAGAACCTGATCTGCGTGGTGGCGGGCAGACGTCGCGTCATGCTCTATCCGCCCGAGCAACTGCCGAACCTCTATCCCGGACCGTTCGACCGGACGATCGGCGGCGTGCCGGTCGGCATGGTCGACCCGGAAAACCCGGACCTGGAACGCTATCCGCGCTTTGCACTGGCGCAGGACGCTGTCCAGATAGCGGAACTCGAAGCCGGGGACGTCTTATATATCCCTTTCGGCTGGTGGCATCAGGTCCGGTCGCTGGCGCGCTTCAACGTTATGATCAACTACTGGTGGGACGATGCGCCGAAGGCGGCGGCTCAAGCCTATGACGCGCTGTTCCACGCGGTGCTGGCGCTGCGCGATCAGCCGTCGTCCCGCAAGGCAATCTGGAAGGCGTTATTCGACTATCACATTTTCAGCGAGGCGCCGCTGGCGCACCTCACGCCGCAGGAGCGCGGTACGCTGGGTGAGATGACACCGCAACGCATCGCCCAGATCAAACGCGTGCTGCGGCAGAACCTCAATAATTAAAGCCGGTCGATGGCCGCCTGCGGTTCCGTGAACCATTTCGCGCCATTTTCGGTGACATACATGTGGTCTTCCAGCCGGATGCCGAAGCGATCCGGCACGACGATCATCGGTTCGTTGGAGAAGCACATGCCGGGTGCAAACGGCGTCTTATCGCCGCGCACCAGATAGGCGGGTTCGTGGATGTTGAGGCCTATGCCGTGGCCGGTGCGATGCGGCGTCCCCGGCAGGTCGTAGTCAGGGCCGAGCTTGTATTTCGCAAGAATTTTCCGCGCAGCATAATCCGCGGTCTCGCATGGCGCGCCGACCTTAACCGCAGCAAATGCGGCCGCTTGCGCTTCCTTTTCGATGTCCCAGATGCGGCGGTGTTCCTCATCCACCTTGCCAAAAGCGTAGGTACGGGTGATATCCGACGAATAGCCTTGGACGTAGCAGCCGGTGTCGATCAGGACGAGGTCGTTTTCCCGCAGGGTCTGCACGCCTGGCAGGCCGTGCGGAAACGCTGTGCCACGCCCGAACTGGACGATGCAGAAGGAATTACCGGCGGCGCCCAACTTGCGGTGGGCGGCCTCGATGAACTGGGTGACCTCCGCCGCGGTGATGCCTTCGTGCAGGATCCGCGACGTCGCGTGGTGGACCTGAAGCGTCATCGACTTGGCCTGCTGCATGGCGGCCAGTTCGGTCGGCGACTTGTACATGCGGCAGCCATTGATGACCGACGAGGCCTCAAAGATTTCGGCTCCCGTCTCCTTGCCGAGACGGCTGACCATTTCGAACGCCATGGCCGGATCGACGGCAAGCTTTGTCACGCCCCAGTCGCCGAGCGCCTGCCTGATCAGGGCATGGGGACTTTCGTGCTCGTGCCACAGCCGATAGTCCATTGCGATCTGCGTGTCGGCCTCGACCGAACCGCGCTCGAAATAGGGGCAGATGAGGATCGGATCGCCATCGACCGGCAGCAGCAGGCCGATCAGGCGTTCTGACGCGCCCCAGGGCAGGCCGACGAAATAGCGTAATGACGCCCCTGCCCCGACCAGCAGCGCACCGGCGCCCATTTCGCTTGTTAACCGTCGCGCCTTGTCGAGCCGCGCCAGGCGTTCATCGCGCGTAATGAGCGGCGCAGGCTCTGGCGGCGTCAGGGCGGCGAGTTCGTGTTGAATGGTCGAAGAGCCGATCATTACAATATCCTACTGGAAGCGCTTTAGCGAAAAGGCGGTTGGCGCAGGCGTGCCGGACAGCATATCGGCCGCCATTTCGCCGGTGATGGCCGCCAGAGTCAGACCGAGATGCTGGTGGCCAAAGGCATACCAGACATTGCCCTCAGGCGTCAGTCTGCCGATCGCCGGCAGGTAGTCCGGCAGGGTCGGGCGGGCGCCGTACCACTCGTCGGCGCTCGACAGGTTGGTGAAGGGCAGGCCAAGCTCGGAAACGTGGCGGCGCAGGCGGGTCCACTTGCTCCGGTCGGGCGGCCCCGACACATGACCCAGCTCGACAAAGCTGGCGGCGCGTAGGCCCCCTTCGAAACCGGTGACGATCATTGACCGGTCCTCGAACACGACGGGTGGCAGACCCTTCGGCCATTTATGTACGGGCGATTGGATATGATAGCCGCGCTCGGCGATGATCGGGATGGTGACGCCCAGGGGCTCGAGCAGAGCCTTCGACCAGACACCGGCCGCAACAACGACTTTTCTTGCCGGCACGACGTCGCCGCTGCTCAAGCGGACCTGCGGCGCGTTACCGTCTGTTATGTTCGCGACGTCCGCCGTGATTATCACGCCACCGCGCGCCACAAACGCCGCTTCCAGCGCTTCGAGCAGGCGGCGGTTGTCGATGATCTGACCGGTGTTTTCAAAGCGGATCGCGCCATGGACGGGGGTGCTTGTTATGCTGGACAGTTCACGCAGTTCCGCTTCCGTCGCGTCGTGAAAGATCGCAGTTCCGGTGTCGGCGGCAGTCCAGGCCGCCCTCCCCTTGCGCGCGCTTTCCGCGCTCTCCCATACTATATAGTGTCCGTCGGTGCGCAGCAGGTCGGTCGCGCCGATATTGGCCATCCGCCTGTGCCACGCCGGCATGGCCTGGGCGACCACGGCAGACAATGCCGCCTTGCCGGCGGCGAATCGCGACGCCTTCGCTGCATGCAGCAGCCGCAGGGAAAATGGCAACCAGTGCGCAATGGCGCTCAGCGGCAGAGCCAGCGCGCCTTTTGGATAGAGTCTTCCGGGGGCGGAGCGAATCATCGCCATCGACGCCAGGGGCTCGACCTGTTCGATGGCGATATGGCCGGCATTGCCGTAGCTTGCGGACGTCCGGTTGCGCTCGCGCTCTATCAGTGTGATCGTCTGACCCTGCGCCTGCAACGACAAGGCGATATTGAGGCCCACCACCCCGCCGCCGACCACAATTACGTCCATACCTTAATCATCCTTGTTGCACAGCATTATCGCATATAGTATACCGTATAACCTGTATACGGGTTCATGGAGCATTTTTAATGAGAATCGACTGGCGCGGTGTTTTTCCGGCGGTAACCACGCAGTTCAAGGAAGATCTTTCGATCGACTACGCGGATACGCAGCGTGTCGTTGACGACCTTATCCGTGACGGTGTGACAGGCATTATTGCCATGGGCACTTGCGGCGAAAACAACTCCCTCACCGCCGACGAAAAGCGCACCCTGCTGAAGGCCATCGTCGAAGTCGTCGCCGGCCGCGTGCCGGTCGTCACCGGCGTGTCGGAACTGACCACGCCGCTCGCCTGTGCCTGGGCGCGGGACGCCGAAGCGTTGGGCGCCAACGGTCTGATGCTGCTGCCTGCCATGGTCTATGTGCCTCGCACTGAAGAACTGATCGCGCACTTCACCCAGGTCGCCGAAGCCACCAAGCTGCCGATCATGCTCTATAATAATCCGACGGCCTACCGCGTCGCCATCACCAATGAGGTGCTGGAAGCGCTGAAGCCGGTCAAGAACATCGTCGCCGTCAAGGAATCGACGCCGGACACCCGCCGCTTCACCGATATGCACAATGCCTTCGGTGACCGCTATGTCCTCTTCGCCGGTCTCGACGACGTCGCCTTCGAAGGCCTGCTTCTGGGCGCCCAGGGCTGGGTATCGGGCCTGACCTCGGCCTTCCCGCACGAATCGGTCATGCTGGTCAAGGCGCTGGAAGCCGGCGACATCGACACGGCCCGCGAAATCTACCGCTGGTTCCTGCCGCTGCTGCACCTCGACGCCGAGCACGACCTCGTCCAGTCGATCAAGCTGGCCGAGCAGATCATGGGCCGCGGTTCGGAACGCGTCCGCATGCCGCGCATGCCGCTGACCGGTGCGCGCCGCGCCGAAGTCACCGCCATGGTCGAAAAGGCAGCGGCTTCCCGCCCGAGCCTGAAGATCGTAAAAGCGGCGTAATATCTACCTTCCTGCACGAGTCCGCTATGCGCCATACCTTCTTTGCCATCGATGGCCATACTGCGGGCAATCCGGTCCGCCTCGTTGCGGGGGGCGCCCCGCTCCTCAAGGGCAACTCCATGTCAGAGCGCCGTCAGGACTTTCTGACGCGCTTCGACTGGATCCGGACCGGGCTGTGCTTCGAGCCACGCGGCCACGACATGATGTCCGGCGGCTTTCTGTACCCGCCGACGCGCGACGATACGGATGCCGGCATCCTGTTTATCGAGACCTCGGGCTGCCTGCCCATGTGCGGGCACGGCACGATCGGCATTGTCACCTTCGCGCTGGAAAACGGCCTGATCACGCCGCGCACACCGGGACGCCTCAAGCTGGACGTGCCGGCCGGCGTCATCGATATTGCATACAAGACCAATGGTCCCAAGGTCACGGCGATCAAGATCACCAATGTTCCCGCCTACCTGGCCAAGACGGGTATCGAGATCGATGTGCCTGACTTTGGCGCGCTGACAGTCGACGTTTCCTACGGCGGCAACTACTACGCCATTATCGAGCCTGCCAAAGGAACAAAAAATGTCGCCTACACCGGCCTGGACGACCTGGGCGCGGCGCGAATCATCGAGCTGAGCCGAACGATTCGCGAGCTGGTGCGCGCGGCCTACGAGCCCATCCATCCGATGGATTCCACCATTCGTGGCGTCAGCCACGTCCTGTGGGCCGACAAGCCCAGGCACGACGGCGCCGACGGCCGCAATGCCGTCTTCTACGGCGAACGCGCCATCGACCGCTCACCCTGCGGCACGGGGACATCGGCCCGCATCGCGCATCTGCACGCCACGGGGCGTTTGAAGGTCGGCGAGAGTTTCGTGCACGAAAGCTATATCTGCAGCCGTTTCATCGGCAAGGTCGAGGCTGAAACAAGGCTGGGCGATCAGGTCGCGATCATTCCGTCGATTGAAGGCAGCGCAATTTCGACCGGGTTCAATACGATCTGGATCGACCGCGAAGACACCTTCTGGCAGGGCTTTCAGGTTCTCTAGACTTTTTTGCGCGGCGTCACGACCGTCGCAAAAGTTTCCAATGTTTTTCATTCCCGCGTCAGAAATGTCGCATTCAACGAAAATTCACATATCTGTATACAATATAATCAGTTGAATAATATTGTAACGCGTACCAATCGGTGCAGACTGCACAGATGAATCGAGGCCGATAAAGCATGGCTATTGTCGTACAAACCCTGTCCGAGCAAATTTATGCACTGATCCGCGACCGGATCATTTCAGGTGACCTGCCGGCGGATACCGCCATTCGCCAGGACGCCCTGGCCGCCGAACTCGGCGTCAGCAAGATTCCCCTGCGCGAGGCCTTCGCCCGTCTCGAGCAGGACGGCCTGCTCTTCTACATCACCAATCGCGGTTTCTTCGTCCGCTCCCTGTCCTTCGATGAGGTCGAGGAGGTCTACGCCCTGCGCCTGAAGATCGAGCCGGAAGCCGTGGGCCTGGCGTCTAAGAAGGCGACCGACGCCGACAAGAAGGTGGCACATAACGCCCTGCTGGCGCTCGATGAGGCCGCCGGCTCCGACCGTTCGAAGGTCGGCAAGATGAACCGCAACTTCCACATGGCCCTGGTGCGCCCGATCCAGCGCCAGGTGACCATCCAGGTCGTTGAACGCCTGAACCTGATTTCCGAACGCTATGTCGGAAAGCACCTGGAGCCGGCCGGTCGCGACAGCCGCGCCCATGAGGAACACACCGCCATGTACGAAGCCTGGGCGGCCGGCCAGGCCAAGGTCGTCGAAGGCATGATGTACGATCATATCAACTCGACCCTGGAAGACCTGCGCAAGCAGTTCGAGCTTGAGAAGAACCCGGCGGCGTAAGTCGGCCATCGTCAGATACGAAAAAGGCTGCGGATCGCTCCGCAGCCTTCAGGCTGCTGACAAAGTCTGTGGACAATTTTCATGCGGTATATTGCCACCTGATTCACGGAACGTCTCGGAATCAAGCGGTGAACATATCGGAATCAAATTGTGGCAATTGGCCCTTCTCAAAAAAGATAGGGGGTTTGTCAGTAGCCTGAAGGCTGCGGATCGCTCCGCAGCCTTTTTTGCTTGCCTACCGGCCTATTTCGCCTTGCGCAGGACGCTGTTCCACCGGCCATAGGCGAAGTAGACGACGAGGCCCACGACCATCCAGATCAGGGTGAAGCCCTGGCTCTGCACCGGCAGGCTCGAGAAGATAAAGGCGCAGCCGCCGATAGTGATCAGGCCGACGACCCAATGCAACGGCACCTTGAAGCTGCGCGGTTCATTCGGCAGTTTGTTGCGCAATATGATCATCGACAGCGCCACGGCGATAAAGGCGATCAGCGTGCCGGCGTTCGACAGTTCGGCGATCTTCTTCAGCGGCACGAAACCGGCGCCAAGGGCGACCGCAATGCCGGTGATCAGGGTGATCAGCGCCGGCGAACCCTTGCTGTTGACCGCGGCCACGGCTTTAGGCAATAGGCCGTCGCGCGCCATGACGAAGAAAATCCGGCTCTGGCCGTACATCATGACCAGGATGACCGACGGCAGGGCGACAATGGCCGCGCCGCCGACCAGCGTTGCCACAAGCGGCTGCCCCAGGGTGCGCAGGACGTGCGGCAAGGGCTCGCCCGAAGACGAGATGTCCTGATAGCCGACGGCGCCGATGGCGACGGCCGCGACCAGCATGTAGATCAGGGTCGAGATACCCATTGAACCCAGGATGCCGACCGTCAGGTCGCGGCCAGGATTCTTGGCCTCTTCCGCCGAGGTCGAGACTGCGTCGAAGCCGAAGAAGGCGAAGAAAACGATGGCGGCGGCAGCCATTACACCGAACTTCTCGCCGCCGATCTCATGCGCCATGAAGCCGAACGGCATGAAGGGATCGTAGTTGCCGCCCTGGATGGCCGGGAAGCCGAGGACAATAAAGGCGCCCAGGGCGACGATCTTGATGATGACCAGAAGGATGTTGAGCGTGGCGCTTTCGCGCGCGCCGATCAGCAGCAGGCCCATGACCGCCAGCGACACCAGAACCGCCGGCAGGTTGACCAGGCCGCCCGCATAGGGGCCGGCCAGCAGGACCGCGGGGAGTTTCAAACCCGCCGCCTCTTCCAGGAAACCGATCAGGTGGGCCGACCAGCCGACGGCAACCGTCGAGCAGGCCAGGGAGTATTCGAGGATCAACGCCCAGCCGACGATCCAGGCGACAATCTCGCCCATGCTCGAATAGCTGTAGGTATAGGCCGAGCCCGCCGTCGGGATCAGGGTCGACATCTCCGTGTAGCACAGGGCCGCGCAGGCGCAGACCAGTCCGCAAAGCGCGAACGAGATAATGACACCTGGTCCGGCCAATCCGGCGCCGACGCCGGTCAGGGTATAGATGCCTGTGCCGATAATGCCGCCGATGCCGAGCGCCATCAGGTGTGGCCAGCTCAGGGTCTTCGCCAGGGCCTTGCCGTCCTCTTCGGCGCGCTGCAAGGGCTTTAAGGGTCCGAACAATCCCATGGGTTTCCTTTATTTCTTGTCGTTTTGACGGACAGGGTGAACGAAAAAAGGACCGCAGCCAAGCCGCGATCCTCTCAAAAGTAACTTTATTTTTGCGGCATCAGCTCCACCGGGGTGGCAACTGCGCCGAGCGGGATGGCGTAGCCGCCGCGTGGGCCGGCTTGAAGCGATGCCGGGGCGTAGCCGTGGCCGTCCTTGGTGGTCACTTCGACATCCAGGAAGGCCTGCGGCGTGGTGGACGTCGCAGGCGCCAGGGTCAGGGTGACCTTGCCGGTGGACGGGCTGTAGCTGACGGTCTCAATCTTTCCCGCCTTGAGGGTCAGCCACAGCCCGGCCGGCGCGACGAAGACGCGGCTGCGCGCGCTGTCCTTCGGCGCTAAGGTGATGGTATCGGGGGTTTCCGTGACGATGCCACCCATGCCGACCCAGCCGAAGGTCGGATGGTCAACCAGGTAGGAGGCCGCCGCGACGGCATGGCCAAAGAAGCTCATACCGTAATCACCGTTCATGCCGTCGAACTTCATCATGTCCGGGAAGGAGTGGAAGGCCGCCGAGCCGAAGCCCTGATCGTCGATATTGGTCAGCGAACCCATCAGGCCGCCATAGGCGACGCGCAGCAGGTGGAAATCCTTGGGATTGGCGCGGTAGGCGTCGAACAGCGGCACAGCGTTCAATGACGAACCGTAGTGGTGCAGCTGACGCTCGATGCGCGACGTCTTGCCGGCATAGAGGAAGTCCCAGAAACGGCGCGCCGAGCCGTTATAGCCCCAGTGCGGGACGGTTGGATCGTATGCCAGGATGACTTCGCGGGTTGAATCCGCCGCCTTCTGGTCGCCGAAATAGCGCGCCCACATATAGACCTCGGCCTGACCGGTCGAATCCCACGGCATTTCCGAACCGAACGGATATTTCAGCGTCTGCCAGTGGTCGGCGCGCTTCTTCATCAGCGCCTGGACCTCGTTGGCCAGATCACTCATGCCTTCGCGCTTGAGGTCCTCGAGGATGTAGACAAAGACGTCGCCTTCCATCTGGCCGAACTGGGTGTAGTACGGCGCCTTGGTCATCATGGTCTTGGTCGTCTCGGCGGCGCGCGTCAGATAGGTCTGCCACGTTTCCTTGGTCGCCAGGCCCTGATGGTAGCGGCCGAGGCGATAGAGCGTCCACCAGGCGGCGGCCGGATGCGGATAGTTGTAGGAGCGGCCAAGATCCGCGGCGCCCTTGCGGTCCCACGCCGACCAGACTTTCCAGTTCAGTGCCGGGTCATAGGTGCCTTCGGGCATGGTGGCGGGGTCATAGAACATGACCGACTTGCGCACGCCGTACTTGTCCTCGCCTTCGGAGACCTGAATGTCGCCCCACAGGGTTTCCGACGCGAAGCGCTCGAATTTGGCCACCTCTTCCGGTGTCGGATTGTCGAGCTGCTTCATTATGGTGGCCAGCCACGAACCGGCGCCGCCTTCATCGCTCAGCCCCGAGATCCACACGCGATTGTCCTGTGTGATGATCTGGTTCTTATCGCGGTCATAGCCCATGATTGACGGACTGCGACCGAACGGGTCCTTGGGATTTTCGTACCATTGCTCGTTCGTCAGGAAGCGCCCCATGTCAGCGACCTTCTCGGCCTCCGGCTTGGTGACGAGATAGTGGATGGCCTGGCGCGAGCCATCGGCATAGGTCAGGGTCACACGCACTCGGCCGGCCATCTTGCCGGTGACTGTGTATTTCAGCCAGCCGTCCTTCGCCTTGATCGGGGCGGAGATATCGAGCGCGCCTTCGGGCGACTGGGCGATCGCCTTGACGGGTTGCCTAGCCTTCAGGAAGAGCGAGGCCGGCATGTCGGTCGGTACAATATAGCCGGGAAGACCGACGGCGACCGGACGGTCATTCTTCGTCAGGGTCGTTTCAATCTCACGGATCGATGGCGACAGCACGAAGCGGAAGGCATAGGTGGAAGTCGCGCCGGGCTTCAGCGTGATCGAGGTGGTCTCGTTCCACTGCTGGGCGTCCTTCCATTCATCGGTAAAGCCCTTCGAGGCAACCATCCAGCTATAGAAGCCTTCGAAGGTCATGTTGCGCGGTTCGGGATCGCTGTAGATCTTGATCGCCTTGTCGGGCGTGCGCTCATTGAGGATCGGCTTATAGAGCTCGAACTTCGCCGATTGCGTGTCCGGCAGGACCAGCAATGACGGCCCCTTCCCGTTCAGGCGGTTGACCTGGAGATAGCCGGCGTCGAGGCCAACATAGGGGTCATAGAAGGAGGCGACGTCGTGCGCTTCTTCGAGGTGGCGGCCGGTGATGATATTGTCGAAGACCATCGGCACGCCGAAGCCGCCGATCTCGACGGCGGTCTTGCCCGGATTCGTGACAGCGAAACGTAGCACCAGTTGGCCTTTGTCGACCGCCCAGGTGCGCACGACCTTCAGCGGGAGGGTCCCTGCGAAGGCACCGGAGATGTCGGCTGAAGCAATGACGCCCTTGCCGGCCCGCAGTGGCTTGATGACGCCACGCTTGAAGGCGGTCGAATAGTCCTGCCAGGCCGTGTCGCCTGCCAGGCGGACACGCAGGTCGAGGTCGCCCAGGCGGTAGTAGCCGTCACCGGTGCGCTGGGTGAAGCGGTTGGACGGCAGGTAGTCGAATCCGCCCTGCCCCTTCGGCTTCAGCGCCACCAGTGTCTGAGAGCTTGTCTGGAAGGCGCCGTCAAATTCCTTGGTTTCGAACAGCGTTGTCTGCGCTTCCGGCGTATTCCACGGCAGGACGGCGTTTGCGGTCTGCGCCAGAGCTTGCGTGCTCCCCCCGGTGGAGGCGACCATCATGGCGGCAAGAAGAGGTGTGAATAGGCGGAAGGGGGACGTCATCTCAAAGGCTCCTTCGGCCCGGCGGGATCGGCCCGAAATAAAAAAGCGCCCGTCATGCCAGGACATAAGACATGCACGACGGACGCCGAAGTTTATCCCGTCCAAGAAAAACCGCCGCAGGGAGTTGCAAAACGGATAACCGGCAAGGGTCGATGATCCGAAGATCAGGGATAGGCGAAACTTAACGCGTACGCGCGGGTGAAGACCTTACGACGCAGTCCGACGGCAGAATGATTATTCTACAGCTTTGCGTCGCCGATGCTCCACCCGCGGAAACACTTCAGCCTAACCTTGACGACCCCGGAGGAGGTATCGACCGCACTAAGAGAACCATGCCCCCCTGTCGGCGTCAAGTATATATTATACCATTTTATAGCAATGGGAATTTAGCGCTTATTTTTCAAAATCTTAGTCTTTGGACTGATGCGCAAGTTTGCCCCACCTGATGGCGCCAGCTTCAGGGTAATAATCGTATCGCGTGTGGCGGCTTGCGCGCTGTGGTCGAGTGTTATCGGCGTTGCGCCGTCCTGCCAGACGCTTGCTTCGTATTGGCCGTCGCCCAGAAAGTTCAGGGGCAGTTCGATCGTGCGGCCGGATTCGTTGGTCATGGCGCCGATATACCAGGCATCGCCCTTGCGTCTGGCGGTAACAATATACTCACCGATATCCCCGGCAAGCACACGCGTCTCGTCCCAGCTCACCGGTACGTCGCGGATGAAATCGACGCCCTCTTCCCACGAGCCATCCGCCTTCTTGTAGGCTTGTGGCGCATCGGAGACCATGACCAGCGGGCTGTCGTAGACGACGTACATGGCGATGGCCTGGCCGCGCGTCGTCATGGTCAGCGGGCGGTTCTCATGGATTTCAAACGTCTCCGGCGTCCGATTGGCGAAGCCGCCCGGCGTATAGTCGATTGGGCCCAGGATCATGCGCGTATAGGGCAGCGTCACATTGTGGCGCGCCGTGATCCGCGTTGTCCATTTATTGTACTCGGCGCCCAGCACGCCTTCCTGGGTGATGTAGTTCGGCCAGGTGCGGACCAGACCGTTTGGGGCATAGGCGCCGTGCAGGTCGACCAGCAGCTTATGGTCGGCCGCCTTTGACAGCACCTTGTGGAAATAGTCGACCATGTCCTGGTCGGAGCGATCCATGAAGTCGATCTTGACCCCGGCAATGCCCCATTTTTCGTAAGCCGCGAACGCCTCCTCCATCTGCCAGTCGAGCTGTTGCCACTGCAGCCAGATCATGACGCGGACATTGCGTTCCTTGGCATATTTGAGGATGGCCGGCATGTCGACGGCCGGGATCGGCTTGGTAACGTCCGAACCGTTGCGCGGGCGCGTGGACGAGCCGGTGTACCAGCCCTCGTCGATCAGGATGTAGTCAAGCCCCATCTCCCTGGCGAAGTCGATATAGGCCTTGTAGGTTTCGGTATTGATGCCTGGCTTGGCGACCGGCGCATTGAAGCCGTTCCACCAGTCCCAGGCGCTCTTGCCGCCCTTGATCCATGAGGTGTCCTGGATCTTCGACGGCTCGCCGAGCGTCGCCACCAGGTTGGACGAGACGAGGTCGCGGGCGCTGTCGCCCAGCATGACAACGCGCCACGGCGTGCGGAATTCGCCCTCGGTTTGGGTGATCTTGGCGACGTAAGGCTTGATCGAATCGCTGTCGAGGCGCGGGGGAAGCTTGATGGCGATACCCAGCCCGTTGTCGCCCTTGCGCGTGTAGAAGGTCGCCGGATAGTTTTTGACATCCGACTCGGCGATGGCAAAGGCCGTCTCCTTCTCGCCGGTTTTACACACCAGCGGTGAGTCGAGCAGGTAGTGGTCGCGGATCAGCGACGACTTGACCGGATCGAACTCGCCTTCGTGGGCATTGTGGTACTTGCCGATATTCAGGCCCCAGCAGTCGTAATCCTTCGCGAACGAAAATTCGGTCTTTTCGCCGTAGACGCCGAAGGTTTCGAAGCCAGGTTGCTTAGGCAGAACGTAGCGCAGCGCCACGCCGTCATCATAGGCGCGCACGATCAGGCCGATCGCCCGCCCGCCTTCCTTTTCCTGAAAGGTCAGTTGCGTCTCGGTATAGACATCGGGCGCCGTCTTCGCCTTGCCAAGCACAATGGCGTAGGTCTCGTTCACCTTGCGGGTCTTGGCGTCGACGACCGTGAAGCCCTTGACGCCAAAGCCCGTCACATCGGTGCGCAGGCCGGTCGCCGATGGCGCGATCACGGCTGAGCCATCACGCGTTACCGACCATGCCGGCAGGTCCGTGCCCGACTGATCAAGCGTCACGACATTGCGGCCGTCAGGCGAAGTCACCGTCCAGGTTTCGGCCGAAGCGCCGCCGGCAGCCATAAGAAACAGCAGGGGGATCAGGGAGCGGGACATGCGGACCTTTTTCGGATGGACGAATGGATAAATATGGATACTGTATACGATATGACGATGTAAAGGAGGATCGCGATGCGCGGGCTTTTGACGGCTACCTTGATCAGCGGATGGGCTTTGGCGCACGGCGCCATGGCGGCGCCACCGGAAGGCGCATATGTCTTCGACAGCTCGCCGAAATATCCTGACTTTACCCGTGTTGTCATCAAAGAAGAAGCCGGCAAGCTGGCCGGCACTATTACCTCGCGCTGGTACGGCGATCTGCCGATGAAGGACCTGCGCGCCGATGGTGACCGGCTGATCTTCCAGATCTATAACGGCAATCCGCGACTCACGCCCTCCGACATCGTCATCGCCAAGGACGACAAGGGGCTGCGCATGACCGGCAAGCTCTGGTACCAGGACTTCGACATTACCGCCCATAAGGGCACGAAAGCTGAGATCAAGGCGCTCGATTTCCCGACCTATCCCCTGCCCCCGCATCGCGTTATTGCGCAAAAAAACCTGGCCGCCACGCCACCGATGGGCTGGAATTCGTGGAACAAGTTCGCCACCGACATCGACGACAAGACGGTGCGAGAAATCGCCGACGCCCTGGTCAGTTCGGGCCTGCGCGACGCCGGCTATGTCTATATCAATATCGACGACGGCTGGCAGGGCAAGCGCGACGCACAAGGCGTACTCCAGCCCAACGAAAAGTTCCCGGACATGAAGGCCCTGGCCGACTATGTCCATTCCAAAGGTTTGAAGATCGGCATCTACAGCTCGCAGGGCCCAAAGACCTGCGGCGGCTATGAAGGCTCCTACGGTCATGTCGAACAGGATGCGAAAACCTGGGCGGCATGGGGCATCGACTATCTGAAGTACGACCTCTGCTCCGGCGAGGCCTTCTATAATACCAAGGAAACGGTCTACGCCACCTATCAACAGATGGGCGAGGCCCTGGCCGCGACTGGCCGCGATATCGTCTATAGCCTCTGCCAATACGGCCGCTTTGATGTCGGGTCGTGGGGCCGCGATGTCGGTGGCCATCTGTGGCGCACGACCGGCGATATCGAAGACAACTATGCCCGCATGTCGTGGATCGGCTTCGACGCTAATGGCAAGCCGAACCACACCGGCCCCAATGGCTGGAACGATCCCGACATGCTCGAGGTCGGCAATGGCGGGATGACACACGACGAATACAAGACGCATATGTCGCTGTGGGCGCTGATGGCGGCGCCGCTATTGCTCGGCAACGACTTGCGTACCATGACGCCGGAAACTGTGGCGCTGTTGACCAATCGCGAAGTCATCGCCGTCGACCAGGACCCCGCCGGCACGCAAGGCTTGCCAGTCAAGAAGGACGGCACGACCGAAATCTGGAGCAAAAAGTTGAGCGACGGATCAACGGCTGTCGGCTTCTTCAACCGTGGCGACGCGCCGGTGACGCTTAAGGGCGCCTGGTCGGATATCGGCTTGGCTGGCGCATCAAACGTGCGCGACCTATGGGCACATACCGACTCTGCGGCCGGAGCGGGCTTCAGTTACGAAGTGCCCACCCACGGCGCGGTGCTGGTGAAGGTGCGCTAAGCGCGCACCTTCCTTACTTCACATCGATCAGGTGCGTCGCAAAGAAGCTGGTCAGCTTGTTCCAGTAATAGGGCTGCATGACCGCGTGGTTTGTGTTCGGCAGGATGACCAGTTCGTGCGGCTTGCCGGCCTTGATCAGGGCATTGGATAGCCTGAGCGACGCCGCGACCGGCACATTGTCGTCGATATCGCCGTGGATGAGCATCAGCTTGCCCTTGAGATTGCCGGCGACGGAGATGTTGGAATTACGCTCCCAGGTCG
Organism: Asticcacaulis solisilvae; assembly: GCF_017875235.1. Lineage (GTDB taxonomy): Bacteria > Pseudomonadota > Alphaproteobacteria > Caulobacterales > Caulobacteraceae > Asticcacaulis > Asticcacaulis solisilvae_A. The sequence continues at coordinate 53,124 of NZ_JAGGMI010000012.1, forward strand.
CGTCGTCGGCGATGCCCATCGACACTTCCGGCCACCACGCCTTGTCGAGGCGAAGGTCGTGATTGCCTGACGAGGCGACGCCTACCTTGTAGAAATCCGGACGGCGCAGGACGAAGCGCGCTGTGTCGTAGCCGCCGGCCGAGCCGCCATAGACGCCGACGCGGTCAAGATCGAAGTAGGGGTATTTCGCCTTCATGGCCTTCAGGACGTGGATGTGGTCATCGAGACCGACCTCGCCCAGGTTCTGATAGGCCGGCAGTCGGAAGGCCTTGCCGCGCTGCGACGTGCCCCGCCCATCGATGGTGACGACGATGGCGCCCCATTGCGCCAAACCATTCAGGCCCGCGACGACGTTGTCGTCATAGGACTCGCCGAAACGATGCGTCGTCGGACCCGTATAGACGTTTTCTATCACCGCGTATGACTTCGACGGATTGAAATTGGCCGGGCGGTGGATCATGCCATAGAGCTTCGTCTTGCCGTCGGAAGCGAAAGTCTCGAACGGTTCCGGCATTGTAAAGCCAGTGGCCAGCAACGCCGCCGGATCGGCGCGGCCCAGTTCCATGATGATGGCGCCATCCGACGCCCGGCGCAGGAGCGTGCGCGTCGGCTCGATCGGTGACGACATGCGGTCGATGATCCATTGGCCGTCATCCGACACGCGCGTCTCGTGATCCAATGGCTCCGGTGTCAGGTTGACGATCTTGCCGCTCAGATCGACGCGATAGAGGCTCTTGTAGTACGGATTGACGCCAGCTTCACGGCCGATACCAGTGACCAGGATCGGACCGTTCTTGGCGATATGGGTGATCTCGGTGACCTCCCAGTTGCCCTTGGTCAGCGCCTTGCCGCCATCGGGGTCTTCGCCGCGCTTGATGTAGTAGAGCTGCGCCCAGTCGGAGCGTTCCGAGATGACCAGATAGCCGCCCAGCTCCGAGGTATTGCGGATAGCGGTCGAGGTCACGGTGACCAGCGGCTTCAGCGCTTCGCGAACGCGGATTTCGGCCTTGCCTGTGGCCGGATCGGCTTCATAAAGGCGGACCTCACCATAGCCGCGTTGCTGCCATTCGTAGATGACGCGCCCCTCATCCCAGTAGAGCGCCGGATCGCCCGGCCACAGCAGTGACTGCGCTGGCGCATCGATGGCAGTGATGGCGGCATTGCCTTTGATGGCTTCGGCCGGATCGACGACGATTGGATGGATCTGCGGCACGTCCTTGGCGCCGGCCGTCGGGTAGACATAGGAGAATTCGCGGGCGAACTGGCTGCCGGCCGGGTTCTGCTGGACGGCATGCCAGATATAGCTGCCGTTGCGGTCCAGGCGGTAGGTCAGCAGCTTCTTGGAGTCTTGGGACCATTGCACCGACACGTCGTTGGACGGCGTCTCGGAATTGGCGGCGACCATATCGCCAAGCAGCGGATAATTCTGACCGTACCGTCGATCATAGCTGCCGTCGACGGTCAGCGCCGTTTCCTTGCCTGTCGCAACCTCGATGAGCCACAGATTGTAATTACGCGCGACAACCTTCCACTTGCCGTCAGGCGAGACGACGCCGTCGGGTTTCGCCGGCGCCTCTGCGGCTTTCAACGCGCCCGTGCCGGTATCATAGAGCCAGTCACGTCCAGACGCCGATACCTTCAGCACCTTGGTCTCAAGGTCATAGTCCTGCAGCCGAATATCGGCGGGACCGTCAATCTTGGCGCCTTGTGCGGTTAGCAGAGGCACAAGCACGGCTTCGGTGACCAGTTCGCGCGTCGTGGCGGTGTGCGGATCGGCGAGAAGAAAACGCCCCTCCCCGCGCTTGCCCAGGCGATAAACCACGCCCTTGCCGCCGCCCACAAAGCGTGCGCCGATATTGAGGTCGGTGATCAGCGCGCCGATCTTGCCCGACATGTACATCTCGGCCTTCGCCGCCCGCGGGTCCTGCGTGGCCGCAGCCGCCGGGATTTGACCGAAAGCGGTAATGGCGGGCGCCGCCATCAGGGCGGTGGCGCAGACAGCGAACATCAGGGAGCGGAGACGCATGGGAGGAACCTTCCGGTTAAGTGGAAATATGCTCGGTCGGCGGTTCCAAGCCCCACGCCAACACGACGAGTTTTCGCATAGATATCAACTCAGTCAAATAAATTATACGATATACTGTAAGATTGACACTGGCCCGGCGATGACTTCATATCTAAGGTTTGCAGGGACTTCAGAGGTTTATCATGGGCGCTGTTCGCAGGATCGTTGTTGTCGGTGGCGGCACCGCGGGGTGGATGGCGGCGGCGGCGCTGACGCGCGCCTTTGGCAGTGCGGGCTACAGCATCACTCTCGTCGAATCCGACGAGATCGGCATTGTCGGCGTCGGCGAAGCGACCATCCCGCCGATTCAGGAATTCAACGCCATGCTGGGCCTCGAGGAGAACGCGTTTCTGAAGGCCGTCAACGGCACCTTCAAGCTCGGTATTCGCTTCGTCAACTGGACGGCGGAGGGCAGCGACTACCTCCACCCTTTCGGCGCCTATGGCATCGACATGGGGGTCAATTTCAACCATCATCTGATGCGTTACCGCAAGGCCGGCGGTAATGGCGACTTCGGCCTGTTCAATCCCCAGACCATGGCGGCGCGCCAGAACCGTTTCGGCCGGATCGAGGAGATCAACCCCAAGGCGCCGCGCGTCAACTACGCCTTCCATTTTGACGCCTCGCTCTATGCCAAAACCTTACGTGCCTATTCGGAAAAGCTGGGTGTCGTTCGGCGTGAAGGCAAGATTGTCCGTGTGGAACAGCACCCTGAAAGCGGCGATGTCACCGGCGTGGTCCTTGAGAACGGCCAGGTGATCGCAGGCGACCTGTTCATCGACTGCTCGGGTTTCCGCGGCCTTTTGATCGAACAGACGCTGAAAAGCGGCTACGAGGACTGGTCGAAATGGCTGCCGTGCGACCGCGCCGCGGCCGTGCCGTGCGATAAGGTCGGCCCGGCGGCCCCCTATACCACCTCAACCGCGCGTGAAGCCGGCTGGCAGTGGCGGATTCCGCTGCAGCATCGCACGGGCAACGGCTACGTCTTCTGTTCGGAATACATGTCCGAAGATGAGGCTTCGACAAAGCTGCTTGAACGGCTCGATGGCCCGGCCCAGGCCGATCCGCGCGTCGTGCGTTTCCAGACAGGCCATCGCCGGCAGATGTGGAACCGCAATGTCGTCGCCATGGGTCTTGCTTCCGGTTTTCTGGAACCGTTGGAATCGACCTCGATCTGGCTGGTCCAGCAAGCCATCATGACCTTGCTGAAATACTTCCCGCGCGACGGCATTACGGCGATCCAGCGCAAGTGTTTCAATGACGATCTGCTTGCCGACTATGACAACGTCAAGGACTTCCTGATCGCGCACTACAAGGTCACCGAGCGCGAAGACACGCCATTCTGGGCCTATTGCAAGCACATGGACATCCCCGATAGTCTGGCCCAGCGACTGGAGTCCTTCAAGGCGCACAACCAGCCGCTGGTGCGTGACGCGGAGCTCTTCAAGGAGGCCAGCTGGTTTGCCATCCTGGTCGGCCAGGGCATGGAACCGGCGTCGTATCATCCGCTCGCCGATATTATGCCGCAGGATGAGTTCCGCTGGCGCATGGACCGGATTCGCGAAGGCACAGCCGGCCTTGCTGCCGCCATGCCCAGCCACGAGGCCTACCTTGCCAAGGCCTGCCCGTCGCCCAACCTCGTTCCTGTCTAGGGCTGTGGGACGGTCAGGAACAGGTTGGCCGTAAGCCTGCCCGTTCTTGGACTGGCGCTGTAGGCGAACGCCTCCGGTATCTGCGCCGTGTGCAGAAGCGCGCCGGAATAGATCAGCAGCCGGTTAAAAACACCTTCGAAATAGCCGGTTTGCTCATAGGCCTTGTCCGAGCCGCTCATATAGGCTTCGGGAGGATCTCCGTAATCCGCCCAATCTTCGCGCAGGCCTTCATGGAACCTGTCCTTGCGGTCGGCCGTTATGCGTTCGAAGCCCGTGCGACGATGGCGATAGAAACCCGTTCCGCCCTGGGATACCGGAGTCAGGAAATGGAGGAGCGCATATTTGACCTGGGTGATCTCATCATAGTGCGGGATCCGCGTCAGGGGATTGGCCTGCAACGGACGCTTGGTCATCAGTGAAAACGCCGCATGGTCCACGGCAAAGCGCTTGATGCCGAACACATCGTGCATGACCGGCCCGGCGAGGTTGCACAGGAAGTTGACATAGTCGCGCTCGGCTTCGTGCGCCGGGCTGAGCACGCGGCGAATACCCGGATAACTGCTGGCCGTTACGTCGCGAAACGGTTCGCCCATCGCGGCCATGGCGATCAGGCCATCGGCGGCCGGCACGGCTTGGTCGATGACGATGAGCTTGTTGCCTTCGTTACCAAGCGAGTGGATGGTGACCTTCATGAGCCTAATCCTTGATCGTCGACACGCAAACAGCCTGCCGTTTCCGGCAGGCTGCTTCTTTAACATATCCGCCGGCTATCAGTAGCGGAAGCGGGCACTAAGCTGGATGGTCCGGGCCTGGACCCGCATGCCCATCGGGATCAGATGCTGCTCCCCCCAGAACCGCTGGGTATTGTTTTCCAGCAGGTTGGTGCCTTCAAGCGCCAGGGTCAGCTGCTTGATCGGCGTCCAGTTGACCGCCACGTCGAGACGCGATGTCGGATCGACGTAGAGCGAGTAGAGGCCGTTGGCATAGTTCAGGTCGGCGCTGTCGCGGTAACTGTCGCGATAGTTATAGGCGACCCGGGCGCTGAATTCCGGCGTGTCGTAGTACAGCGCCAGGTTATAGGTCGACTTCGAATTGCCGACCGCGTTGTAGTCGCCAAGACCCGTGTCGTCGAGGTACGGGTACTTGATCGTCGCCTTCTCGTTGTAGGTCGCGTTGACGCTGGCGCCAAAGTTCTTCCACTTGCCCGGCAGGAAGTCGAAGAAGCCCTGGGCGGAGAACTCGTAGCCCTGGAACTCGCCCGGTCCGGCGTTGGTCGGACGGTCGATCGTCCACAGGCCCTCATAACCGCCAACGGGAACGTTGACTTCGTGCGTCCAGGTAATGAAGCCGTCCGGCTTCTTCAGGTAGGTCGCGAACGATACGATACCGCCACGGCCGAAATAGTATTCCAACGAGGCGTCATAGCTCTTTTCGTGGTTGGGACGCAGATCGGTATTGCCGCCCCAGCCGCAGCGGCAGCCATTGTCCAGCGACACCCAGGACGTGGCTTCGCCAAAGTTCGGGCTTTGAACGTTCTCGGTATAGGCCAGGCGCAGTTGCAGCTTGGGCGTGAAATGCACCACGGCCGTCGCACTGGGCAGAAGGAAGCTATAATCCAGCTCGTCGGTCAGCTCCGGAGCGGTCGGGTTTTGCTTGGTCGTGCTGGTGCCCTTCGTGCTCGTGCTCCGGACGCCGATGACGCCGTCCACTGGAATATTGCCGAAGTCTATACCGTAGGTCGCCTGCGCGTAGACCGCCGATTTCTTTTCGGTGGCCCTGAACGAGCCGAAGCCGTCCTCGGTCGTCACGACCTCATCCGTCCAGCCGCCCGAACCCGTGAAGGTATTGGTCTTGCGGGCCTGGGCGTAGGCGCGGATATCGTCGAAGTTGTCGATGATGCTGTCGAGGTCCAGGCGGTACCAGGTCGGTGAGTCGAAACCCGGAACCTTGATCGATACTTCGTCGTAACCCTGGCCGGTCGGGAAGTCGACCAGTTTGACGCGGTTGGGCGCGGCAAAGGTCGCGTAGCGATAGCCGTAGGCACGGCCCGTCTGGCGATCCTTGTGCTGGGCGCCGAACTTCACCGAGCGGATCAGCTTGTCGTCACTGACGCGGTAGCTGGCGTTGAACTGCCAGACACTTTCCTTGCTGTCTTCGAAACTTTTGCCGTTTTCGAATTCATGCAGGTAGTAGTTATTGACGTCGTCAAGATCGATGCCGGTATATTCGACATAGGGAGCGCCCTGGATGGTGTTGGGCGAGTTCATGTCGATCTTGAACTGGGTGGCCGTGCTGAAACGGATGGTCTGGCGGTACCATTCCATATCGAAATTGTTTTCGTCGAGCGAGATACCGGCGTCGACGTCCCAACGGTCATTGGTCCAGCGGGTTTCGAAGTTGATACGACGGTTGACGATATCGATCGCCTGGTCGTTGGCCCAGGGACCGATCGGCAGGTCGGTGCCGGTGAAGGTGGCAGACTTCAGCGACTTTCCATCCGGCATCAGGACGACGTCAGACAGTGTTGCGTTCGAATCCTTCAGGCGCGCTTCCAGCACGTCCAGCTGGCGGTGCTCCTTGGCGTTGAACTGCGAGGCTTCGAGCAGGAAGGTCAGTTGATCGCTGGCGCGCCATTGAAAGGCGGCGTTGTAAGACGGACGCTCGACATAGCCGCGTTCGACACCGTAACGGACCTTATAGACGCCCACAGTGCCCTTCTGGTCGGCCGGCAGGCTGGTCAGCTGGTTGCCCCAGAATTCACGCGGGGTTTCGCTTTCGATATATTGTTCGCCGTAATTGTTCTTCTGGAAGGACAGGTTCAGCAGGAAGCCCATCTCACCCATTGCGGTGTCGAAGCGGTTGGCGATCAGGCCACTGATGTAGGGGCTCTCGGTCTCACCGACATTGCTATAGACGTTGCGGACGCTGCCTGCGGCCGTCCAGCCCTTGGGCAGGTCCAGCGGACGGCGCAGGTCGACGTTGACGGTGCCGGCGATGCCGCCTTCTTCCTGGTCGGGGGTGCGGGTTTTGTAGACCTGGACCGACTTCAGCAATTCGGCGGGGACGTCGTTCAGCCCGGCGGAGCGGCCGGTGCCCGAGTTGGTCGCCTTGCCGTTAACCGAGGTCTGGATGTCCGTCATGCCCCGAATGGCGACACTGCCGCCTTCGCCGCGTTCACGCGTAATCTGAACGCCTGTAACGCGCGAAATGGCTTCGGCGACGTTGTTATCAGGCAGCTTGCCGGCGTCTTCGGCATCGATCGAATCGACGATCTGCGCCGAACGGCGCTTGCGGTCGACCGCGGTCTTAAGGCTCTTGCGAATGCCCTTGACGACAACGACGTCGTCATTCTGTTCAGCTGTCGTAGCGCTCGTGTCGCCTTGCGCAGAAACGTCCTGCGCGACGGCCGGCGAGCACAGCACCGCAGCGATCAGTCCCCCGGTGACCAGATATGTCCGCTTAATCCTCATAATGCCTTGTCCTTTTTTCCCTGACAAATGTGCGACGCTATGAAGACACAAGTTTACAAAACCGTCAAAATATTTTATACGATATACGTGACCCGGCCCTTGTTCCATGCACTATCGCCAAATGAGTGTCATAAATGCAACGAAGATGTCAGGGCACCTCAGCTATATAAACGTCAGAATTATCCTCCCATATTTGCAAATAAAGCGCGATACATACTATAAGTGTGCATGTATTTTCTCGTTGCAACTTCTAATTTATGAAGTTTAAATTGTATATTTCCGAAAATATGATTTTATTTTCTTTGGTGTGCTCTCTGCAGTGATCGGCACAAATTCTGACAGAACGACGATATTGTCCGACAACATTGTTGAAATCTTCTCTGTATATCGTATACATATGTCAGACATATAGGGATGTTAAGATGGGCACACTTGTCATGAATCGTCGCGGACTCCTTTCCGGCACAGGCGCGCTGGCTCTGACCCTGGCCGCCGGACCTCTGCGCGCCGACACGATCGGCAGCCCCATAACCACACGCTCCTTGCCCCTTAGCGACGTGCGTCTCCTGCCTTCGCCCTATAAGACGGCTGTCGACGTCAATGAACAGTACCTGCTGAGCGTCGATCCCGATCGTCTGCTGCACAATTTCCGCAAGAGCGCGGGGCTGAAGCCCAAGGCCGAAATGTACGGCGGATGGGAGCGCGACACCATCGCCGGCCACAGCCTGGGCCACTACCTGTCCGCCATCTCGCTGATGCATGCCCAGACCGGCAATGCCGCGCTCAAAGTCCGCGCGGCCTATATTATTGACGAACTGGCATTGATCCAGGGCGCCCATGGCGACGGCTATGTCGCCGGCTTTACGCGCAAGCGCAAGGACGGCAGCGTCGTCGACGGCAAGGAGATCTTCCCGGAAATCATGGCGGGTGACATCCGCTCGGCCGGGTTCGATCTCAATGGCTGCTGGGTGCCGCTTTATAACTGGCACAAGCTCTATGGCGGCCTGTTCGACGCCCAGACCTTTTGCGGCCACGACAAGGGCATCACGGTCGGCGTGCGTCTCGGCGGCTATATAGATCGCGTCTTTGCCGCCCTTAATGACGAACAGGTCCAGAAGGTCCTCGACTGCGAATTCGGCGGACTGAACGATTCGTTCGCTGAGCTTTACCGTCGCACCAAGGACCACCGCTGGCTCAGCCTGTCGCGCCGCATGCACCACAAGCGCATGATCGATCCGCTGATCGCCGGCGAAGACAAGCTGGCCAACAACCACGCCAACACCCAGGTACCAAAGCTGCTCGGCGAAGCGACCCTCTACGAAGTCTCGGGCAAGGCCGACAACCGCAAGGCCGCCAGCTTCTTCTGGGAGCGCGTGGTCAATCACCACTCCTACGTCATTGGCGGCAATGCCGACCGCGAGTACTTCTTCCAGCCCGACACGATCTCGAAGCACATTACCGAGGCAACCTGCGAGCACTGCAATACTTACAACATGCTCAAGCTGACCCGGCACCTATATAGCTGGGACGCCGATGCGCGCTATTTCGATTATTTCGAACGCGCCCACCTGAACCACGTCATGGCGCAGCAAAACCCGAAAACCGGCATGTTCAGCTATATGACGCCTTTGTTCACAGGGGCGGCGCGCGGCTTTTCCGATCCGGTCGACAACTGGACCTGCTGCCATGGCTCGGGCATGGAAAGCCACGCCAAGCATGGCGAATCCATCTTCTGGGAAAACAGCGACACTCTGTTCGTCAATCTCTATATCCCGGCGGCGGCCAAGTGGGCCACCAAGGATGCTGACGTCCGGATCGACACCGGCTATCCCTATGACGGCGACATCCGCTTTGCGGTCACGGCACTCCGTCGCCCCACGCGCTTCAAGGTCGCGCTGCGGGTGCCCGCCTGGGCGCGATCTGCTGAGCTGACGGTCAATGGCAAGGCAGTCGGCGCAACGCGCAATCGCGGCTATCTGATTGTTGATCGCGTCTGGAGCGTCGGCGATACGGCGCGTCTCAAACTCCCGCTCGATCTGCGCTTCGAAGCGACCAGTGACAATCCGAATGTCGTGGCTCTCCTGCGCGGTCCGATGGTCATGGCTGCCGATCTCGGCTCGGTCGAGAGCGACTACAAGGGCACCGAACCGGCCTTGGTCGGCGACAATCTGCTGGCGACCTTTGCGCCGGTCAGCCTGGAGAAGGCACATTACCGCACCAAGGGCTCCGGCCGCCCCGGCGACATGGACTTCGTTCCCTTCTACAGCCAGTACGAACGTCGTAGCGGCATCTACTTCAAGCGCTTCACCGAAGCCGAATGGAAGACGGAAGAGGCCGCCTTTCTGGCCGAACAGGAGCGCCAGCGCGACCTGTCGGCGCGCTCCGTCGATGTCATGTACCTTGGTGAAATGCAGCCCGAGCGCGACCATAATCTCGAATCGGACGTGTCGTGGCCCGGCACCTATCGTGGCCGCAACGGCCGCGACGCCCGCCAGGGCGGCTTCATGCAGTTCACCATGAAGGTTCGCCGTGAAGCTGGCAAGGATGCCGGACCGCTCAAGCTGCAAGCCACCTATTGGGGTGACGACCGCCGGTCCTACGACGTGATGATCGACGGCAAGGTCGCCGTCAGCGTCTCGCATCCGACGGCGCCCAAGCCTGGCGAATTCTTCGATGAGACCTATGATATTCCCGAGGAACTGACGAAGGGCAAGGAGACCGTGCTGATGCGCCTGCAGCCGACCAACAGCCGCTCGACCGGCATGGTGTTCGGCGTCCGTCTGTTCACCGCTTCCAAGGATGGCAACTGATGCGCGCGCTGCTGACCGTAAGCCTTGCCGCCCTGGCCCTGGGCTACGCCACGGCCGCGCAGGCCCAGACTCAAACCCAGTCCTGCGTGCCGGGCGACTGGACGATCGTATCCGGCGGCGAATCCAGCGAAGCGCCGGTGCGTTATGAGACCGCGCACTTCGCCTTCCGCTGGAAGGACAATACCGTCAAGCCTGAGGATGCCCAGGCCGCTGGCGTCAAGCTCGAGGAAATCTGGAATTTCTATATGGGGCCGGTCGCTTTCGCGGAGCCCTATTGCGATACGGCGAAGAAGCACAAGGCCAATATCAATCTCGACCCGACTTTTGGCCTGGCAGGCGGGCCGACGGGCGAGCGCGACATGGGCATGTGGATCGCCCCGCCGGCGCTGAAGGACAACTGGGGACTGGCGCATGAATTTGCCCATGCGCTGAGCGGTTCGACGCGCGCTTTACGCGATTCACCCTATGTCGGTTGGCTATGGGAAAGCCACGCCAACTGGATGACGCACCAGATGCCGGAGTTCCACAATAAGGAAGTCCATTGCTCGGAGATGCTGGTCAACTTCCCGCACCTCTACTACGGCTCGACGCGCGACCGCTATTGCAACTGGCAGTTCTTGGAGCACGTCAAGAACGAGTACGGCTACGCTGCCGTTAACGACATCTGGCTGAAGGCGATCAAGACCGGCCAGCCAGGCTATCTCGAAGAAGATCCCTTCTCGATCCTGAAGCGCAATCAGGGCTGGAGCCAGGACGACCTCAACGACGTCTTCGGCGCCTGGGCGATGTACAATGTCAACTGGGACTACATCAATCCGGACGGCAGCGACCAGGGCGTGCTCTATCGCGCCAAGTACGGCAGCTATGATCAGCGTGACGGCGATCGTCGTTTGCGTGTGACTACGCTCGATCCGGTCGATGCCGCAAAGGGCCGCTATGCCGTGCCGTTTGACTGGGCGCCGCAGCGCTGGGGCTACAATATCGTCCAGCTCGCTCCCGATGCCGGCGCAACCAGGATCGCGGTGACTTTCAAGGGCGTGGTTCAGGACAAGCCGGCTGTGACCACCCTGCCCGGCCTCGCCAATGAACCCGACAGGGTCGGCAATCCCGATTCCGACTGGCGCTGGGGCGTGGTGGCAATCGACGCCAACGGTCAGTCGCGCCTCAGCCCGCTGATGGGCGGCGCCGACGGCGAGATGAGCTTTCCGGTCAAGCCCGGTGACAAGGCCGTCTACATGGTCGTGGTGGGTACACCGAAAACGATGCACAAGATCAGGTGGGACCAGCCCTACTACTCGATCTACCGCTATCCGTGGATGGTCGAGCTTCAGGGCGCCAAGCCGCAGGGTCTTGAAGCCAACGCCAAGATGCCGACGGCCAAGGGCCACAGGCACAAGAACGGCGGCGGCTGGGTGGCTGACGGCGCCCAGGTCGATGCCACGGCTTATGTCGGCCCTTACGCCCAGGTGCTGGGCGGCAAGGTCCTGGGCAATGCCCGCATCGAAGACCACGCCATCATTGTCAACGGAACGGTTCAGGATAATGCCACCGTCGGCGCCATGACCATCCTCGACAAGGGGGTAGTCGTGAAGGATCAGGCCGTTGTCGCCACCATCTTCATGAGCCCCGGCGCGTTCGAGCCCGGCACAGTCGTGTCGGGCACGGCACAGATCCGCGGCGATGCCGAGGTGCGCGGCGGTCCGAAACTGACCAGGGGCGTCTATTACGGCTTTATCGACCAGAACAGTCAGGATGGACCCGACGCCGCCCAGCAAGGCGGGACGCTGACCGCGGCCGTACCGGAAGTGACGGCCAAGCCCGACTATCGCTGATAAGGCAGTGCCCCTGGATACGGTCGTTAGCCGGTGTAGCCCGACTGCTTGCTGATCTTCATGGCGGTGTCCTTGACGTATCCGCGCACTAGCTGGATACGGTCGTCGTCCATATACTGCGCGGCCGACGACACCGAGATGGCGGCAATGATCTTGCCCGACATGTCGCGGATGGGCGCGGCCACGCAGCGGACATGGTCCTCGTTTTCGTCGAGGTCGAGCGCATAGCCGTGCTCGCGATAATGCGCCATGACGTCCAGCCACTGCTTGATATCGTAGCGGTAGCGCGGATAGAGCGCCGCCTCGCGCTGGAAGACTTCGCGCAGGCGCTCTTCCGGTTCATCCAGCAGCAGCGCCTTGCCGAGACCGGTGTGGCGCAGCGGCTGGCGCTCGCCAACCACGCAGCGGACCTCGACGCGGCGCGTGCCCGGGATCTTGTCGATATAGTGGACCTGGTCGCGTTCCAGAATCCCGAGATTGACCGTGTCGCCGGTGTCGGCTGACAACTGACGCAGATAGTCGTGGCTGACCCGCGTCAGCGTAATTTGCTGCTGGGCGGCAAAACCAAGTTCGAGAAGCTTGGTGCCGAGCGCATAGCCGTCACGCGGCGAGAAGGACAGGAAGTCGCTTTCGACCAGGGTCGTGGCCAGGCGGTGCACGGTCGTCTTGTTCAGGCCCAGCGATTTCGACATCTTGCCAAGCGTGTTGTCGCCCTTGGCGACCCGCGACAGGACATCCAGACCCTTGGCCAGGGTCAGGGCCGCAGGCATGCGCGCGGCCACGGCCTCGTCGGCAGGTTCGCTTTCCACATTGGGATTTACGGGCTTGTTCATGCCTTGATTCTCTTAAACTAAAACTCGAGTTACTCTCGTTATGCCGCCTTGGCAACTTCCACGGCGTAAACGTGGTTCACACCATGCATATTCGAACAGAAGATGATCCACTTTCCGTCCGGCGTAAAGCGCAGGTTCGGTTCCAGCCTGTAGTCGTGGGCCGACATGTCAATCAACCGGGTGGATTTAAAGGTCTCGATCGAAATCAGCCTGTCGTCATATGATGGCAAATCTGCGTCGACGATTGCGTCGGCCTTGAGAAGCGAAATCCACTTTCCGTCGGGGGCGTGAGCGACCATGTCGGCGTCGCCGCCATCGCTGGCAAAGGTCACACCGTCCGGCGCGACGTTGAAATGGACGCCCCAGTCGTTCTGCTCCATGCGCTTCCAGATGCGGCGGCCCGTGGCGAGTTCCAGTCCCGCGACCCAGAAGACCTGGCCGCGCGGCGTCTGCAGGTCGTACCACAGCCATTTGCCGTCCTGGCTGAAGAATTCATGGCCCCAGATTTCCATGTTCATGGTGCGCTGGTGCACGCTCCTGAGGTTTGAGCCGTCGGCGTTGATCAGCTTGATGCGATCGACACGGTGCCAGGGCCCTTCCATGCAGAAGCGGATGAGGTTTGGATCGGTCGGCGAAAACTGGGCGTGACCGATCCACTCCTCGGTCTTGTACAGCACCTTGCGTTCGCCGGTCGCGATGTCGATAGTGAACAGCTCCGCCGGCACACGCGCAGCCCAGCGTTCCAGCATGCGCACGCCCTTGGCCTTGGCAAAGTTGAGCGGCTTGCCGTCGGGGCCAAGCGCCGCATATTCCGCCTGGCCGAACTTATCGACACTGGCCTTGTCCTTCGGCTGCAAGGGCTTGGCGCCATAGGCGACGGTACCCAGCAGAAGCGTGTCATCGGCATTCATCGCGCTGATCTGGCCGGCCGGAATGCGCGCGACCCTGCGCACTGTCTTCATGTCGACATGAACGGCGTAGATCGTCTTGGGGCGGTCGGCCGCCTCCCCCTCACCCGGATCGGTGACCGAATAGTAGGCCTCGCGAGACTTGCGCGCCATGAACATCAGGTCGTTGCCCGGGCCTGTGACCAGCGGTTTCACCCCCCAGGTCTTCAGGTCCACGGTCTGGATGCCGGTCGGCGACTTGATGACCATCAGGTCGTTTTCAGGGGTGTAAACATGGCGGTAGAAGTACATACCGAGCGAGCCCGGCTCGTCCGAGATGCGGACGACGCGGTGGCCGGTCTTCGCATCGACCCAGGTCTTCGGCGGGTTGCCGGCTGGTTGGGCAGGCGCAGTTTGGGCACCCGCCTGGCCGTGGATCATCAGCGGCAGCAGGGCCGAAGCGCCCCACAAGCCTTTCAGCGCCGTCCGGCGTGTTTCGCGCATTATGAGATACTCCTACTTTGCAGCGTCGAAGCTGAATTTTTGGGCATTGGCGAAGTTTTCCCAGGCATTGCGCGACGTGAAATCGAGACCGCCGTCCCAGGCTGAGCCCATATAGTAGACAAACGGCTTGCCGGGCGTAACGCGCAGCAGGATCAGGTAGTTTTCGGCGTCCTCGGCAAAGCCCTCAACCATGCCCGGATCGACGGCAATCGAAATACCGATGCTGCCGTGAATGCCATCATTCGGCTCCCAGAAGTTCAGGCGGCCCGTCTTGGCGTCCTTGGTAACGCTGCCGGAACCGCCGGGACCTTTACGCTTGTTGATGCCTATGGCGACGACCAGGGGGTCTTTGGTGTCGGACTGGATGGTCGAGACCATGCGCGTGAAGTTCGATCCCAGCGGCAGCGAAAAGGTCCGTGTCTCCCACACCTTGCGCGTCACATCGACCGGCCACGGCTTGTAGTCAACGGTGAACTTCGCCTCGTCGCCACCCGTCTTGAGGATCTCATATTTCGAGAAATTACGAGATGTCCAAAGCTTGTTCTCATACCAGATGCCAAGACCGCCGGCACCCCGGCCACGGCCGACGTCGTAATAGTCGAGCCCCTCGCCGCGGTCGACATGATAGTTCGGGAACTTGAGCTGGCGGTCCATATAGGGATAGCGGACGCGCTTGGCCCAGACATCGATGCCGGAGCCTGACGGCGCCTCGCGGACCTGCAGCGCCGGGCCGTAGATGCGGTGCGCGACCTTGTCGTTTTCCCACAGGATGTCGTCGAAGCGGTCGGGCGCGAAGCGGGCGACGGCGCGCGGGGTCTGGTCCGCCGGCGCGGTCAATTTTTCGACGGCGGCCGGGCGCTTCAGCGTTGACGGGTCATAGGCCAGGGCGCGCGTCGCCTTCATCTCGTCCTCGCGGCGCGCCTTTTCCGCCTCGCCCACTATGGTCGCGGGCGGAGGCGGCTGCGGCGTGGTGGCCGCGATGGCGGCCGCGTCATCACGCGCGGGTTCGGCTTCCGGCAGGGCTTGAGCCTTGCCGTTCAGATCCATGACCTCGAGTCCCGCCAGCAGGTAGGCGCCGGTGGCGTAGGGCCCGGTTTCATCGGCGCGGGTCGGCACCGGGCGATCGCCGGTCTTCTGCGCCGCGCCGATCAGGCCGTTAGGCAGGATATGGCGGTTGAGCGCCGCCCAGCCCCTCAGCACATGCGGCTGATAGATCTCGCGGTCGAGCAGGCCGTGATTGATCCCCCAGGCCAGAGCATAGACGAAAAAGGCCGAGCCAGAGGTTTCCGCCTCGGGGAAGGTGTTGGGATCGTTGAGGTCGGCGCGCCACAGGCCGTCAGCCTGCTGCAAGGTTACGATACGCTTCGACATTTTCTGAAATGTTGTAACATAAAGGTCGCGGCCGGCGAAATCAGCCGGCATGACTTCGAGCGTTCGGGCAAGGCCACCCATGACCCAGCCATTGCCGCGCGACCAGTAGATCGGCTTGCCGCCCTCGCCCGTCCGCGCCTTGAAGCGTTCGTCGCGCAGGAACAGCTGGTCGTCCTCGACCCACAGGCGCGCATAGGTCCGGCGCCATTCCTTGTCCATGGCGCGCAGGTACTTGGGATCGCCTGTCAGCACCGACATCCGCGCCAGCACCGGCGGCGCCATATAGAGCGCGTCGCACCACCACCAGACCAGCGCCTCCGTCTCTTCCGTGCGATTGAGGTGCGGCACCTGGAAGTCGAGTCGTTGCTGCAGCGGCATCAATGTGCCCTGCTGGCCCCGGCGACTATAGAGTTCCTCATAGAGATCACCGATCGCCACATCGTCGGCGTTCAGCAACGTCCGCTCGGAGCGCGCACCGCGAAGGGCGTAATTGTAGTGCTCGGCCGTGGCGGTCAGGAAGCGCAGGGTCGTCTTGTTCTCCGACACCCGCGCCAGGCGCGCCGCGCCGACATAAAAGGTCGCCGCCACCCAGTTGGAGGAAATCTCGGTCAGGTTCGAACCCGTCGCCATTTGAATCGGCCGGCGGCTCATGTCGGCAATCTGGGAGGTGGCGACATAGTCGAGCACCGGCAGGACGGCTTCGCGCGCTGGCAGGCGGTCGGGCGAAAAGGCGATCTCGGGCCGCGCCGCCGGCGTCAGCCAGCCGGCCTCGATGCCGGCGACCGGAGGCGCGCTTTGCGCCATCGCCGGCAAGGGCGCGGCAAGGGCAAAGGCAAGAGCGGTGGCGGGCAAAAGGTGGCCGGACAGGTACGAAGCCAGGCGATGGCGCATGATCATGATCGAATATCCTGAAAGACGAAATCCTGGAGCAACAAGCCACCCCGGCAAGCGGCTTTGCTTTTTATATCAAACGTGCCGAAAGTCCGACCCCACGGCAATGGGGCCGGACAAACGGATACAGGTCAGAAGGTTGCTATGACACCAAAGTAGAGACGGCGGCCATAGTAGAGGGTGTCGAAGACGTAAGGCACGCCATTACCGACATCCCGGTACTCTTCCGGTGCGTAGCGCGTGATCGTGTCGTTCAGAAGGTTTTTGCCTTCAGCGAACAGTTCGACATTCTTGTTGATCTTGTACGACATACGGGCGTCGAGCGACTTTGTCTTGTTCTTGAAGACCGGGGTAACGGTCTTGAAGTAGCTGGTCGCACCGCCGTACGGCGGCAGATTGATGCCCATGGCATTCTGGGTGGCTTCGTTCGGCACGCGGTTGGTGCCTTCGGAGGCATCGATCCGGTCGTAATAGAAGTCACGTTCCTGATAGGCGATACGCGCGTTCAGCTTGCCGTCATCGTACCAGAAGTTGAGGTTATAGTAGTAGCTCGATTGCTTCGCTGGCGGCAGCGGCTTTCCAGTCAGCGGATCGACAGCCGTGAAGCTCTCGTTGCTTTCTGTCGTCGAGTAGTTGAAGCCAGCGCCTGTATATTTCAGGATGCTCGGTGCGAAACTGAACGCCGTGCGGCCGGCCAGTTCGATACCGGTTTGCTGCAGGCCGCTGGGGCCATCTTCATAGGTCGGTGCGATATAGGTATTGCCTTCCAGTTCGTACTCCGGAAGCGTGACTTCTTCCGGACGACCCGACTTGACGTCAATCGAATAGCTGGCGATGCTCAGCTGGCTGTCGCGGTTGGGGTACCACTCCAGCGACACGTTAGACGTCGTCGCGCCATAGCCCTTGAGTTCCGGATTGCCGATACGGCCCGAGCAGCGCTTTTCATTTACGGGCTCGGTTTCAACGTCGGCGTCAGCGTCATTCCAGTAGCCCGGGAAATTCACTCCCAGCGCTTCCAATGTGGCCGCGTCCTGGGTGCTGATGAAGTTACAGGTCGCCGCCGATGTACCGGTCAATTGCGTCATGTTAGGACGCGCGCGCTGCTTGGCGATCGAGTACCGAAGCACGAGTTCGTCCTCGATCGGCCAGACCGCCAGGTTAAAGCTTGGCAGGACATCTTCCGATTGACGATGGATATCGAATACCCGGCGTTCAACAAAGGTTGTGATCGTCGGATCGCCATTGCCGCCGGCCTGGATCTGCGCGACGCGCGTGGGGTCAAGCGTGGTGGTTTGGAAGACAACAGAAGGCGCCGCATCAACGCTGATCTTCTGATAGCGCACGCCAAGGTTTCCGAAGACCGGCATATTGAACAGGCGGGTCTCGAAATCGCCCATGATATAGGCAGACGTCGTGACTTCGTTGGTCGAGTAGCTGGGACGGGTATAGGTCTTTCCGTCCGAAGCGATACATTCGTACAGGCAGTCCAGGTTGTGGTGGCTCAGGTCAGCATATTTGCCGAGCACACCGAACAGTGTGTCGAAGTCAAAAGCCTTCCAGGAGTTGATGAGATTGCCGCGATCCGGCATGCCTTCGAAATAGTTGGCGCCCGGCAGCGTGATCAGGCTTGCGTCGATCATTTCCTGATACTGCGCCCGGGTCAGCATGTGTTCCTTTTCCAGGCGATCCTGGCTGGTGGCCACAGTGTTGAGGACGCTCGAACCAAAGTTACAGGCAGGGCCGGTTACAGCTGGATCGCAGAAGCGGACATAATCAAGGCTGCGTGCACGTGACAGCATGACGCCAGGCGCAATATTAAAGCCACCTTCGCGCCACGTCTCGTTATCACGATCGGTGTGGGACGCACCAAACTTGACAGACTTCAGCGGGCCGAAATCCGCGAACTTCCGCGTCAGATCGATCTGATAGTTCATCTCACTATTCTTGTCGGCCTGCGGTGTGTACTCAAGCCGTGCGGTCGTACCAGGGTTCTGGAATACGTTCGCCCGGCGCGCGCCCTGGGCCGCAGGACGATCATCCGTCCCTTTTGGGTAGTAGGCAGAAGGGCTGTCCAAATCGACGGCCGGGACGTCAAACGTCCACAGGCCATTTTCCGGGATCATGTAGAAAGAAGCCCGTGGGATGGACGCGATGATCTTGAAGGCGTCGTCCTCGCGCTCACCTTTCGCAAACCCATATTGCACGCGGGCGCGAATATCCCAGATGTCGTTCTTATAGTCGGCGCCGAGTTGGGTGTAGTGCTGCTCGTTGGTGCGCTGGATGTCGCGGACCTGGCTGTCGTAGTTGAGCGTGGAAATGCCGCCATCGGTGGGCGAGGTTTGCGTCACGAAGTCGAACGACGTGATGTAATGGTTCTCGTTTACGACCACATTACGCATGTTCGAGAGCATCTGGCCATTAGTCCGGCATGTATTCGCTGTCGGGGTAGCGGCTGGCCCGGCACAGGTCGAGCCGTTCGGCGCGATAAGTTGCAAGTTGTAGGCCTGGAAATCCTGCTTGCGGATGTTTGGGTTGTAGGACGCGAACACGGTCAGGTCGTCGTTGACGCGATAGTCGGCGCGCAGCTGGAACGAGGTGCGTGTATCGCGGCGGTTTTCGCGGCGCATGCGGGGCAGCGAGGGCGCGAAATCTTCCCACTGGGCATAGCAGTTAAGGCGGCTGTTGATGCCGGTCGTCGGCAGGGCCGCACAACCAGCCTTGGTCGTAACCGCCGCAGCCACCTTGTCATAAGCCTGGGTGAAGGTCTTTTCCGGCGAGTTGTCGTGGTCGCCGAAGGGCTGGTAGCCAACCTGCTTGTCCGACACGCTGTTAAAGTCGGTCGAAGTCCGCTGGTCGTCATATGTGAAGTTGAACAGGACGCCCAGGCGATCGTCGAGGAACTTGCGGGTCGCGATCACGTTGAGACGCGGCGACCACTTACCATCCAGAGTATTCTTCTGATACTGCAGGTTCATCTTGTAGAGCGGCTTCTTGAAGTCGAGACCCGAACGCTGCTCGATTCGAACCGTGCCGCCGACGCCACCCGGCCGCATGTCAGCCGTCTGACCCTTGACCACGTCGACGCTCTTGATGAGATCGGACGACATGTCGTTGAGGCCTGTGACTGAACGGCCGTTCTGGGCATCGGTCGGCAGCATCGACATGCCGTCGACTTCAACGCGGACGAGGTCAGCGCCCTGCCCCCGGATGGTGAAGCCGCCCTGGTCGCCGGCGTCACTGACGTCCAACGCCACACCGGCGATGCGCGAGATAGCTTCGCCAACGTTTTTGTCGGGGAAGTTGCCAACGTCGTCGGCAACGATCGAGTCCTGGGCCGTCGCGGCGCGCTTCTTACGCTGGATGGCCGAGCGCTCGGAATTGCGCGCGCCGGTGATGACGATCGCTTGATCGTCCACGGCCGGCGCTTCGGTGCTTGCCGCAGGCGCCTGCGCATGGGCCGAAGCCGCTGTCAGCGCCATCAGAGACGCGCCGAACATGAATTTGATTGTACTACCCTTGAGTTTCATCGTGTTCCTACCTTTATAGATCGCCGCTTCAGACGGCTTTTCCTGGTGGCTGGGCCACCGGTGTCATTGACCGCCGGATAAACGCGGCGGCGCTTGCCCTTTAAGGCAATCCAGTGATGTTGCTTGTGTTCTCCAGCGTGACTGTCCCCCCCTGGCTGGCCGTGATCCGGCTACGGACAAAATGGATATTGGCGGCATGGCGGATGGCGCCCAACTGCCCGGCTTCGATATCGATGTCTTCGAGCCGGACATCGCGGATCGGCGCCTCCGGATAGGCTTCGAGCTCGATGGCCGTTTTCACGCCGCGCGCCTTGACGCGGGCAATGCGGATATCGCGAACGTGCGGCAGACCCTTTTCCGCCGGAACCTGTGTGGTCAGAACCTTCCAGTGCGCGGGTATGTCGGTAATGCCCTCGGGAATCCGGGTATAGGAATATTGCGGGTTCCAGTTGAGGTTGATGCGGATGCCGGCATCCGCCTGGGCGATGTCGATATCGTGAATGTCGATGTCCGATACTGTCCCGCCGCGCGTCTTGGCTGACTTGAACAGTATGCCGTAGCGCACCGGTCCCACGACCTTCAGGCCGTAGACCTCGACATTGCGGATGCCGCCCGAGGTCTCGGAACCGAAGGTAATCCCGGCATAGGCATTGCGAATGGTCGAGTTGCGGATGACGACATTTTCGGTCGGGCGGTTGACGCGCAAACCATCCGCGTCGCGCCCGGCCTTCAGGCACAGGGCGTCGTCATTGGCATCGATGTCGGCGTTTTCGACCAGGACGGTGTGCGAAGAATCGATATCGATACCGTCGGTCGACGGCCCCTTGCCGTCGACATTGTTGCGCACCGTGACGCCGGACACCTTGACGTCATGCGAATAGACGATCTGCACCGTCCAGAAGCCCGAGCGTGTCAGCAGCAGGTTCTCGGACTCACCGCTCAGTGCAATGCGGCTCGACTTGTAGATCTGGATCAGGCGCGGCCGCTCGGCGTCGTAATCGGCTGCCCAGCGCAGGCCGCGGGGCTCGTAGTCGGCGCGAATTGTCTGGAAGCTGTCCCAGAAGACCTTGCCGTCGCCGTCGATCGTGCCTTCGCCGTAGATTTTGACATCCGACTGCTCATAGACGTTGAGCAGCGCCGCCGGCCAGGTGATCTCGACCCCGGCGATACGGGTGAACTGGCGCGGATAGGCGTCGATGTTCCGGCGGCCCAGCAGGCGTACGCCCTTGTCAAGGCGCAGGGCCATGCCGGATTTCAAAAACAAAGACCCTGTCAGGTATGTACCAGGCGTCAAGACCAGCGTGCCATGTTTCGCGGCTGTGGCGTCGATTGCCTTTTGCAGCGCGACGGTATTGTCCGTCACGCCGTCACCCTTGACCCCATAGTCGTCGGCGGACACGATCGTATCCGTCAGCCCGCGTGGCGCCGCCGGATCGACAGCCGCCAGTGCATGCGCCGGCATCATCGCCACGAAGGCAATGACGGCGATCAGGGACAGACTTAGACGCGTGCACCAGGCCACGAAACGGCTCCTAACTATAAACGGATCACCCTGAAAAAAGGGAGCGCACGCCTCGGGACGACATGCGCTCCCGAAGGCTTCAGGGGTTCTTCAGGGTCCACTCCGCATAGGCGTCGAGCGCTTTCTGCGGCATGGCTGAGTACCAGGAGTAGCCGTTGCGGCGACCCTTGGAGATATTGTTGACGTCGTCCTGGATCGACTTGTCCCAATCACCGAAGATGGGCTTGCCGGTCTGGATGTCGTAATTGCGTGACCAGATCGGGCCCGCGCCCGGTTGATCAATCAGCTTGCGGCCTTCGGCGTCGCTGACCTTGGTAAAGGCCTTGCCGTAGATGGCGCGTGCCTTCAGCCAGGCGACGCCCGCGTGCACCGCCTCCTTGATCTTCGGCGACGGATTGGGCTGGCGCATCAGAAAGATCAGCACGTCGGCGCTTTCGGCGCTGGCCAGTGACCGCATTTCGTAATTGCGCGCCGAAATGGGTTCCAGCGTCAGGGCGTCGACCTGCTGAGGCCACGCTGTCTTTTTGCCGTCGACCACCACCTGGGCGGCCAGGATGACCTCGACGGCGCGCGCACTGGCGGCGCCGGCCTTCTGGCGCAAGTCTTTGGGCACAAAGGCGAATTCAGGGCTGCCTTCGGCGACGTCCTCGAGGATCATGGATGCTTCGGCGACCGCATTGTCGTTAAAGGTGATGCCGTCGTGGAAGCCACCCTCGATCGGATAGATCTGTGGCCAGCCGCCATTGGGATATTGCGCGGCAAGGAGATACTTCACACCTTTGATAATGCTGGCGCGATAGACATCGCCATCCTGGCCCGGCACTTGCTGTTGCACGCGGCCCAGGAAACGCATCTCGGTCGTGGTCGCGCCGTTATCCAGCGTGCCGACAAAGGTCCAGAAGCGGTCTTTCGGCGCATCGAAACTGCCGGTGCCGATTTCCATGGTCTCGGCATTGTTGCTATAGCGCTGGCCCGGCAGACGCTTGGGGCCAGTGCGATTCTGGTTCTTGCTCCAGCCGCCGGCTGGGGTTTGGAAGCTGACGATCGTGTCGGCGATGGCGCGCGCTTCAGGGGTACCGTACCAGGCGGCATCCTTGTTAAGCACCATGTGACCGCTGCCGGCGACCGGCGGAGGGGGTGGCGCTTCGCCTGGTTTCAGTTCGGCGGCCATGGTCGCGCGGTCGACCTTTTCCTGCGCTTCTGAACGGCGGATATAGTCCGCCCACGGTGAACGCTGATCGGCCGGCAGTTCGTTAAGACGATCGATGGTCAGGGGGCGCGCCGGCGTGTTCTCGCCGATAACCGCCGCCTGAATGGCCACGGGCACAGCAAGACCTGCAATGGCTATCGCACACGCCATAAGGTTCGCCTTCATGATCCGTCCCTGTTTTTGATATACTTATGTCAAAATTGATACGGGGAATTCTGCATTTGTAAACACAAATGATCAGCATCGATAAATTATTTTGAAAATGTTTTTAAATTTAAAATAATCATGCCCGGGAAATTTCAATCAAAGAAATAATGTTGCAAAACTCGCACAATTCATCATTTCCAAGCACACTTTAGCGCAATAAGTTGATTGTAATACAAATAAAGCGCTGGTGCACAGGCAAAAGGCGCGCAATATTGGCTTTGAGAGGGAGCGCCAACGGGAATTGCGGCGCTCTTTTCGCTTAGTTTTCCGTCATTTCCGCGTGTCAGCCCTGCCAGTCGCAATTTGAGATAACGCGCGTGATTTCGCCGTTCCGGATAGCGGAGAACGTTGTCAGTATTTTTTGTGAGCGACGCCTATGCCCAGCCTTCGTCATACGCCCGACCTGTCCCGCCGCCAGTTGCTGTTCACATCGGCGGCCGCCATCGCCCTAGCCGGCGCCCCTGCAAGCGCAAAGACGGCCATTGACCGGCAGGCGCTGGTCACCCGGCACAATCCTGTCCTGATCGAGGTCGATCCGTCAGCGCCTCTTATGCTTGGCAACGGCAATATTGGCTTCACCGCCGACATTACCGGGCTTCAGACCTTCACCGAGCCGTATTCGAAGATCGCCCCCTTGCTGACCGAGGCCCAGTGGGCGTGGCACAGCTTCCCCAACCCGCAAGGCTTTACGGTCAGCGATACGCAGGTCGAGATCGATGTGCACGGCCGCACGCGCCGTTACGGCTATATCAAGGACTGGGCCGAGGCCGCCAAAAACCCGGCCGTCGCCTATATCCGCGAAAATCCGCACCGCTTTTCGCTGGGCCGCATAGCGTTGGACCTGAAGGCGAAAGATGCGTCGCCGGCGCGCTTTGCCGATATCCGCGGTACCCACCAGACGCTTGACCTGTGGACCGGGACCCTGACCAGCCGTTTCGTCTATGATGATGAGCCGGTCACGGTCATAACCAGCGTCATGCCCGATCAGGATACCGTCATGACTGAGGTCACCTCGAAGCTGGTGGCGGAAGGACGGCTGGCCGTCGTCGTCAAATTCCCGGGTGTATCTAAGTCGCTCAATCCCGATCCATCTGATTGGACCAACCCGGACGCGCACACCACGACCGAGCGCAGCCGCACCGGCAGCGAAGTCCGGCTGGAGCGACGGATAGATGCCACCACCTATCATGCTGCCATCGCCGCGCCTGGCAGCCAGGTCGAAGCCGCCGGCGCGCATGTCTGGCGGGCATCGAGCAAAAGCCGCACCCTCACCGTACTGACGCAGTTTGCCAAGGCACCCGATATCGCCCTGCCCACCCCTGGCCAGGCCAAAGCCGCCGTGGCCGCGCATTGGCGCGACTATTGGTCGAAAGGCGGCATGGTCGACTTTTCCGGCAGCACAGATCCACGCGCCAAGGAACTGGAGCGGCGGGTCATCCTGTCGCAATACCTGATGGCAGTGAATGCGTCCGGCGACTTTCCTCCGCAGGAGGAAGGCCTGTTTTCCAACAGCTGGAACGGCAAGTCGCACCTGGAAATGCACCCGTGGCATTCAGCGCACTTTGCCCTGTGGGGCCGGCCACAATTGCTGGAACGCAGCCTTGGCTGGTACCTGAAACACCTGCCGGACGCCAAGGCGCGTGCTGCCAACCAAGGCGTCAAGGGCGCCTGGTGGCCCAAGATGATCGGGCCGGATGGCGTCGACAGCCCTAGCAAGGTCTCGCCCTTCATCATGTGGCAGCAGCCCCACCCCATCTATATGAGCGAGCTGGTTTGGCGCGCAGGCAAGGACAAGGCCGTGCTGGCGCGTTATGCGGAGCTGGTCGAACAGTCAGCCGAACTTCTGGCGTCTTTCGCCCATTTCGACGAGGCCAGTGGCCGCTATCGTCTGGGGCCGCCGATCATCCCGGTGCAGGAAAACTTCGATCCGCTGACGACCTACGACCCGATGTTCGAAGTCGCCTATTACCGCTGGGGGATCGAAACCGGCCAGGCTTGGCGCGAGCGTCTGGGGCTGTCCCGCCGCGCCGACTGGGACGAAGCGCTGAACAGGTGGCCCGTCCTTCCGCAAAAGGACGGACTCTACCTTCCGACCGCCTCGACGCCCGATTTCTGGGACCGCGCCGCCGGCACCTGCCGGGCAAATGCGGTGGAAGAAAGCTGCCAGAACCGCGACCATCCGTCCTTCCTGATGCCACTTGGCTGGCTGCCCGGCCGCGATGTTGATCGCGCCACCATGCGCCGCACGCTCCACCGCATGAAGGCCGACTGGGACCTGCGCCAGACCTGGGGCTGGGACTACGCCATGATTGCCATGACAGCGGCGCGGCTGAACAGCCCGGAAGAGGCGGTCGACTGGCTGTTCTTCGACGCCAGGAACAACAAGTACGGCAAGAGCGGCATGACACCGCGCGTGCATCTCGACGCACACGCCCAGGCCTTTGTGCCGACGGCGACCGGCGCGTCTCACGCCAATCCCGATGGCCCCGGCTATCAGCGCGCGGCCGAAACCTACTTCCCGTCAAACGGCAGCCTGCTGCTTGCGGTAGCCCTGATGGCGGGCGGCTGGGACGGTCAGGGCGGCCACGCACCGGGCTTTCCAAAGGATTGGAACGTCAAGGTCGAGGGGTTGAATCCGTCCTTGTAATTAGGTGACGGCGTGCTTCGTCGCGCCTAGGAGCCATACCCCTTCCGTCGCCGCTTCGCGTCGCCACCTTCCCCTTAAAAGGGGAAGGAATCAGCTAAGTATCTCTTTCCATTTCCTTCCCTGTTCACGCGGGTTTGGCGCCGGCGAAAATATAGCTTTCGCCAACCATGGGCATTTGCGGAGCAAAATGACGGAAGGAGGAAACCGTAGCGGCCTACCTCTCCAAACTCACCGCCATCAGGCCGATGACCACCTCATTGGCGACGCTGCGCACAGTCAGTGACTTCAGCGTCCGCGTCGCATCGAGCTCGATATCGAGGATATTCGCTGCCCCGCCGTCGATCTTCTCGCGGTCCTTGCGGCCCTTGTTGTTCTGGCCCGGAATGTGAACAGTGCCGGTTTTAAGATCGAAGCGCACGGGTGTCTCGCCGCATAGCTGGAACTGATAGTCGTCGATGAAATAGTCGCGTTCGATCGGCCACCAGTTCTGCGGATTTGACAGCGCCATGCGTGTTTCAGTGCCGTCCGTATAGGTGACGATGACCTCTCCATTGGTAACGCGGCTTTGCATGGCATTTGTCGATCCGGCCATCATCAGGAAGGCACGCTTTGCACGTCCGCTCAACGGCACCGTCGCCTCATCCGGATAGTTATCCCACTGCGAAGTAAAGACGATATTGGCGCCCTCGGCCGGCGTCTTGAAACTCACACCGTTCGGCAGCCTGACTTCACCGTCGGCGGCGCGCAGGGCGGCATCATCGATATTGGCCGTCGCCTTGACGTGGCCGGCCCAGGCGCCGATGCCCTGCGCCGGAATGGCCAGCGAGACGTGCGGCGACCGTGGTGAGAGGTACTTGCCGGGCGCGAAGATCTCCGTGACCTTGGCGTTGAACGATGCCGACAGATCGACCGCTTCGGTCTTGAGCAACCGGCTCATCCACGCCCAGCGCGGCGCCTGAATGTCGCAAGCCTTTTGCTTCGGGCCTGGCGTCGCGGCTAGTGTCCACCATTCAAAATTGCCCTGGCGGTGCGCGGTAAAGCGCGGATCAGGGCCAGTGCCGATGACCTCGGCCGTGGCCAGGTCAAGCATAGCCCCCTTGAAGGCGACCTTCACGACCGCCTGCTTTTTCAAGTCGCCCTCGATGCGCAGCTTGGGCGCGCCGACACCCCTGACGGCGCTCCAATGCACCTCCCTGCCGTCGATCGTCACCACATCGACCATTTCCTGCCTCACCGGAATATCGAGGACGAAGCGGGTAAAGCGCATGCCTGTCTGGCTGACCGTCCAGCTCTCATTCGCGCCGTCGCGCTTAAAGGCCAAGCCAAGATCCGGATGGCTCAGGCTGGCATGGTTCCAATCCTTCGGGAAACCCGGCGTCAGGCGCAAGGTCTTGTCGAGCGCATCCGGCTTGACCCCGAACAGGCCTTCGATGATGGCGCGTGACATGACACCGGCGCCATCGGCGAAATCGCGCTGGGCTTCGCGGCGGTAGACGTCAAGATAGTTGAGGCTGCCGATATTGCCGGGTGCGATGCCCATGTAGAAGCTGGCGAGCAAACTACCGCGCGTCAGGGTATAGGCGTCTTCCGCATCCCCCGCCTGCCACAGCGCCAGGGCCGTATGCAGGTTCTCGCCCATAACCACATTGTTGAGCGACCAGCTATAGGGCATCCAGTCGGAACTCGGCAGGACGTGGTACGCCCGATCGACCGGCACGCCCTCGCCCCTGACTGGAATGGGTTTCAGGTGGCGCTCCAGGTCGGCGGCCATCTGCGCGGCTTCGAAGCCATCGGGTACGCCGGAATCGATGGTGTGATAGAAGCTCCACAGGCCATAGCTCGGATGCAGCATCTGCCCGCCCAGCAGGTCGCGGAACTCGCCAAAGGCGCCGCGGTCGGGCATCCACAGATATTGCCGCATGCCCCGGCCAATCAGCTCGGCTTCGCGCGCATAGGCGCTGCCGTCCTTGCCGATGAGTGCGGCCACCCGCGCCGCCATGCGGTTATGATAGAGATTATAGGCCGAAGTATAGGCCACCCCGCCGCCATTATACTGCATGTCGTCGCTGGCCCAGATGGCGGCATAGGCCTCATAAAGCGGCAGCTTTTCCGGCCCGTATTCTCTGCGGAACAGGCGCTTTTCCCATGCCAGGTGACGCTCGATGACCGGCCAGTTCTTTCGGGCATAGTCGAGGTCGCCGGTCCATAGGATGTGGCGGAACATGGCGTCGATAAAGCCGATATTCATGTCGTAATGCGAGTTCGACATGTCACCATTCGAGTGCAGGCCGACCTCGTTACGGGCGAGATTCGAATCCTCATCGGCGGGCGGCAAAGCTGCCGGAATGGGATCCGCGTTCTGCCGCACGGTCCAGCCGTCGAAATTCCGACGTGCCCGGTCGTGCCAGCCCAAGGCATCGAGCGCATAGGGCCCACGCCAACCGAGCAGCTTGGTCCGCCAGGCGATGGCGCCGTGCATGATGCCGCCCTGCCGCTCATCCCACAACGCGTCGGCCGCGACATTCAGCGAACCTATGGCGGCATCGAGATAAGGGTCCGGTGTCTCGACGCGAACACGGTTACGCAGGTTTTCGAAATGGCGGCGCGTGGCATCAAACCGTTTGGCCAGCTCGGCCGGCTTATAGGCCGGATCCAGCGGACTTACGCCTTGTGTTTGCGCCGGTGTGCGGCCGGGCGCCGTGACGGCGCTATAGGTGCTGAGATCGCCGGCCTGTGGGCGGCTGGTCACCTGCACCGACAGAAAGACTGGGGCGCTACCGAGCTTCACCTGACCGACCAGCACCTTGACGGCGGCGTCCGACGACGACGACAGCAGGGCTTGCGCATTTGCCCATTGTGCCGCGTCCGCCAAGCGCAGCTCCGCCTGGCCCGATACGATGCCGGCAAAGCGCGCCGCCTTGCCGTCAACCGTAAAGCCGCCGTTTGTCAGAGCATAGCGGTCGTCCGCCGCATATTCCGGCTTGAACTGGAAATACTGGCTGATCGGCACCTTCTCGGTGCCGATATCGCCATCGCGCACGCCGCGCTGACCATTGCCGCCGCCATAGGCAAAGACGAGTTGGGCCCCCGCCGGCAGACCTTGCCCTTCGGCGCGCACGATCAGGCCCTCGGTCTGATGGTAGGCCAGGACCTCGACCTCCAGCCGCCCGCGCCCGAGCAGCGGATCGGTAATGACGTAGAGCAATTCGCCCGGCCGGTAGCGGGTGACGATGTGGCTGGCGTCGCTCAGCCATTTGACGCCCTGGGCGGTCTTGATGCCCAGACGGACATTGCCGCCGCGACCGGGTAGATAAAGCGAGAATTCCGGCTTGTCGCCGCCGTCGACGCGAAAGGCGGTATTGCCACCATAAAGCGCGCGGTTGAAAAACTCTGATCCGTTGCGGATGACGAAGTCGCCACCGTCCGGATGATACCGCAACGGCGTATCAAGCTGACCTTCGATATTGGGCATGAGGCCGCCGGTCGCCGACGGCGCCACCTGAGCCCACGCAGGCGTCACTGCCAACAGCAGACAGATCGAAACCGTCGCGCCCAATAGCCGTTTCATAAGCATTTCCTGCCGATAGATGATTATTCTTCAGAACGCCGTTCACTATAGGTGGCGGACGGCTTCCCGGCCTGAACTATATTCGGCCTGTATTTCTGTTGATCCTGACCACAGCACGAACAGTCGTCAAGCGCGATTAAGTAGATATCTTCAAATAACAATCGACATCTGTTCCACATATTGGAATATTCTTTATCGCGTATCTATAGATGAAACAGTTCAGCCCTGCTGCCACCTTCTGACTCATAAGTGTGTTTTTACTGGTAATACCGCATGCCTGCGTTAAGTCTGTGCGGCCATGGAAAAGACGATGACAGCCTTCTATCACCTGCTCGGCAACAACCTGATTGCCAACATCACCAACTTCACCGTCTGGTTCGCGGTCACCTTCTGGGTCTATCTCGAAACGAAGTCGGTGTTCGCGACGGGCATGATCGCCGGCGTCTATCTGGTATTCACCGCAGGCTTCGGCTTCTGGCTCGGCAGCATTGTCGACCACAACGCCAAGAAGGTCGCCATGCTGGGCTCGAGCGTCGTATCGGGCATTTTCTACGCCATCTCGCTGGCCTTGCTCCAGCTCTGGCCGAAAGAGGTTTTCACCAATCCCTACGGCCCACATCTGTGGGTCTTCGTGCTGCTGGTCATGCTGGGCGTCATCGCCGGAAATATCCGCTCGATTGCCCTGCCGACGCTCGTCACTATCCTCATCCCCGAAGACCGGCGCGACAAGGCCAATGGCCTGGTCGGCATGGTGACCGGCATCGGCTTTCTGACCACCTCGGTCATTAGCGGCTTTCTGGTGGCGTGGGGCGGCATGGTGGCGGCGCTTGGCCTGGCCCTGGTCATGACCGTACTGGCGTTCGTGCATCTGTCATTTGTGCGGGTCGATGAGAAGCGCGAGAGCGCCCATCCGGACGCACCCGCGGAACCCAAACGCATCGATCTAAAGGGGACGATCAAGGTGATTTCGGCCGTGCCCGGCCTGTTCGCCCTGATCTTCTTCGCCACCTTCAACAACTTCCTGGGCGGGATATTCATGGCACTGCTCGACGCCTATGGTTTGTCGCTGGTCTCGGTCGAGATCTGGGGCCTCTTGTTCGGCGTGCTGTCGACCGCCTTTATCGCCAGCGGCATCATCATTTCCAAAACGGGGCTGGGCAAAAATCCGATCCGGACCCTGTTGCTGGTCAACCTGATCACCTGGTCGGTCTGCTGCGTCTTCACGCTGCAGTCCTCAATCTGGCTACTGGCCGCGGGCTGTTTCGTGTGGATGCTGCTGGGGCCATTCGCCGAGGCGGCGGAACAGACCACATTGCAAAAGGTGGTGCCGCATGAACGTCAGGGCCGCGTCTTCGGTTTCGCACAGTCGGTCGAACAGGCCGCCTCGCCGCTGACAGCCTTCCTGATCGGCCCGCTGACCCAGTTTATCGTCATTCCCTTCATGACGGATGGCCTGGGCGCTCGGACCATCGGCAGTTGGTTCGGCACCGGCGCGCCGCGCGGCATGGCGCTTGTCTTCACCCTGGCGGGGATGGTCGGCGTGATCGTCACCCTGCTTGCGCTGAAGTCGTCCTATTATCGCGACCTGTCGCAGGCCTATGCCAAAGCACCAGAGGAAGAGCCGGTGGAGGCCTGATTATTTCCGCGCCCGCACCGTCAGTATCATCAGTACGACGCAGATCGACAGTCCGGCGATGGGCGGCAAGACCATAAGCGTCTTCAAGCCTGCTAAGGTTTCGGTTGTCTGGTCAATATTGGGGCGATAACCCGACACGCTCAGCCCCCAGCCAAAGAGGGCCGCGCCGATGCCCACGGAAACCTTTGAGATCATGCCCGCCACACCAAAGACGAAACCGTCGGCGCGGACATGGGTCGCCTGTTCGCCGTAATCAACCGTGTCGGGCAGCAGCGACCAGAAGGCAAAGAACAGCCCGAGAAAGCCGCTGTGGACCCAGACTAGCAGCGCCGTCGTCCAACCTGTCCCCACGGCCGGGAGGACGGCCAGGGCCAACAGGCCTGACAGGCCAACCAGGCTTGCGGCGATCCACACGCCGCGCCGGCCAAGCCGCCGCGCTAGCAGGGTCCAGAAGGGTATGACGACCAGTCCAGCCACACCCGTGGCCGCCAGGCACAAGGCGCCCGCCGCCTCGTCGTGCAACTGGTACTTGAAGTAATATAACACCGACTTGGTCAGGGTCGTGCCGGAAACCGCGAAAGCGATAACGCCCAGGTTCAGCGCCCAGAAGGCGCGGTTGCGCATCAGGCTCCACAAAAGGGCTTTCAGTTTGGGCGGCGGGGCTGCGGTTGGCCCCGTCTCTGGCTCGCGCGTCACGGCGAAGACTAGCGGGAACAGGAGGGTGGCCACGGCCGCGAAACCCACCGCCAGCAGGAAATAGCCCCTGCCCTCACCGTTGGTGAACGGTATTGCCAACGACACAAGCGCTGCCGCCAGGGCGCCGAAGAACATGCGAAAGCCCGACAGCTGTGCCCGCCGGTCGGGATCGGCGGTGATCCGTCCCGACAAGGCTGCATAGGGAATATTGACCAGGGCGTAGACGGTCCGGAAGATCAGGTGACTGACCAGCATGAATATGGCCAGGGCATAGCCTTCCAACGGCGGCCGGTAATACAGCAGGCAGAAGCTCAGGCCCAGAAGCGGCCCGCCGATCAGGAGATAAGGCCGATAGGCGCCAAACCGGGTGCGCGTGCGGTCGGCGGCCATGCCGATCAATGGATCGATGACCCCGTCCCACACCGACGCGACCAGATAGATCAGGCCGGCCGTGGCGGGCGATAATCCCGCCACCTCGGTATAGTAGAACAGCAGAAACAGGCTGACGCTTTGCCAGTAGAGGTTACAGGCAAAATCCCCCAGGCCGTAGACGGCCGCGCCCTTAAGACTTATTCCGGCCGGCCGCCGCTCAGCCATTCAGCGTGAAGGTCGCAGGGCTACCGCCTGTCGCCGACGGCGCGACCCAGACCAGGAAGGCGCCGGCCTCGGCCTCGGTCTTCAGGTCAGCCTGGACGAAGGCAAGATCCGCACGCTTCAGCGTGAATTCGACACGCTTGCGCTCGCCGGGTTTCAGCGTCACGCGTTTGAAACCCTTCAGCAGGCGGACTGGCTGGACCAGGCTCGCCACCTTGTCGTGGATATAGAGCTGCACCACCTCGTCGGCTTCGCGCGCGCCGGTGTTGGCGACTTCGGCGCTGACCGTGAGTGACCCATTCCAGTCGAGCGTCGCTGCGCTCACCGTCGTCGCACCGTAGTCGATCTTCGAATAGGTCAGGCCGTGGCCGAACGGATAAAGCGCCGCATTGGTGACTTCGCGATAGCGGGTCTTGTATTCCGCGACCTTTGGATCGAGTTGCGGCCGGCCGCTGATGCGGTGATTGTAGTAATAGGGCTGCTGGCCCGAGGCCTGCGGGAAGCTGACCGGCAGGCGGCCCGACGGCGCATAGTCGCCGAACAGGATGTCGGCGATGGCATTGCCGGTTTCCGAACCGAGGAACCAGGTGGCGAGGATCGCGTCAGCGTCGCGCGCCGCCCCGGTCAAAGCCAGGGCGCGGCCATGACGCAGCAGGATGATGGTGGGTTTTCCTGTCGCCTTGACGGCTTCGATCAACGCCAGTTGTGCCGCCGGCAGCGAGATGTCGGTGCGTGCCTGGGCTTCACCCGACATGTTCTCGGCCTCGCCGACCGCGAAGACCACGACGTCAGCGGCCTTGGCCGCGGCAACGGCTTCATCGATGCCGCCCGGTACGGCCGCGTCGAAGTCGCAACCCTTGACGACCGTGACGTCCTTGGTGACGGCGCGCAGGCCTTCCTCAATGGTTACGCCCTTGGCGCGGTCCGGGAAGACCGACCACGGTCCCGGCAAGTTGTGACGATCGGCGCCCAGCGGCCCGATCAGGGCAATCTTGCGGCCGGACTTCGGCAGCGGCAGCAGGTTGCCTTCATTCTTCAGCAGAACGATCGATCGGCGGCCGGCCTCGCGCGCCAGGGCGACGATGTCCTTGGAACGGACATCGGCCTTTTCGCGCTTCGCGTCCATGGAACGGTAGGGATTGTCGAACAGACCCAGCGCCTTCTTCACTCTGAGAGTCCGACGCACGGCTTCATCGAGCACGGCCATCGGTACCTCGCCATCGGCGACCAGCGACGGCAGGTGCTTCATGTAGAGACCGGACTGCATCGACATGTCGCAACCTGCGATGATCGCCTTCTTGGTGGCGTCGCGGCCGTCGGCGGCATAGCCATGCAGGATCAGCTCTTCCTCCGACGTGTAGTCGGAAACGACCAGACCGCTGAAACCCCATTCATTGCGCAATATCTCGGTCAGCAGGTGGCGGTTGGCCGTCGCGGGCACACCGGCCACGTCATTGAAGCTCGACATGAAGCTCATCACCCCGGCGTCGAGGCCCGCCTTGAACGGCGGCAGATGGACTTCGCGGAGCGTCGTTTCGGGGATATCGACCGTGGCGTATTCCAGGCCACCCTGGACGGCGCCATAGGCGGCAAAGTGCTTCATGGTCGCGAGCATGGAACGGCCATCGGTCAGGTCGTCGCCCTGGAAGCCCCTGACGCGGGCGGCAGCCAGCACATTGCCGAGATAGGTGTCTTCGCCGGCGCCTTCGACGACGCGGCCCCAGCGCTGGTCGCGGGCGATGTCGACCATGGGGGCGAACGTCCAGTGCAGGCCGACGGCGGTCGATTCGATCGCGGCGGCGCGCGCCGTGCGATAGGCCAGATCGGCGTCGAATGCCGATGCTTCCCCCAGCGGCACCGGGAAGGTGGTGCGCAGGCCGTGGATGATGTCGGCCGCGAAGATCAGCGGAATCTTGTGCGGCGATTCCTCGACCGCGACCTTCTGCAGTTCGCGCGCGCCGGCGACGCCGATGCCGTTGAACAGGCCGGTGATCTCGCCCTTGCGGATGCGTGCCTTGACCTCGTCCTTGGTCTGGGCGATCGCCGCCGGATTGACATTGCCGAAGTCGGGGCGCGTCAGGTCGGCATAGAGGCTAAGCTGGCCTGCCTTTTCCTCGACCGACATCGACGCGATCAGCTTTTCGATAAAGGGATCTGGCGCGGCGCTGACCTTGGCCAGAGCGGGCGCGACAACCGGCAGGAAGGCGGCCGTGGCGACGGCGCCCTTGAGGAAGAAACGGCGTGAGGGCGTAAAAGCGGTCATGGTTTGATCCTGTTCAGCTTTCGGGAAATTTTCAATGTCATCTTGCCGGCTCCAACTGGACAACGGCGCGGGGTGTGCGGATGAGGACTTCGTTGCGGGCGTCAGGCTTGACGACCTTGCCGTCAACGCGGACGGCCACGGAGCCGAATGGAGTGAGGTCGAGCGCGAAACCGCCCTGTGGAGCGGCCTCGGCGTTCAGTTTTACGTCGATGGCGGAACCGTTGCGGCGCGCGGTCAGGGATAGCAGGCCATAGGGGGTTTGCAGGGCGTCAAGCTTCGCGCCTTCTGCGTCCGCCCACTTGGGATCGAACCCTGACAGCAAGACCATCTGCTGGGCTTCCGGCCGCTCATAGGCGAAAAGATCGAGCGCGACGCGCAGGTAGTCAGACTCGACCCAGCCGTGCGGCAGGTCGCCGATAAACAGCGGCTGACGATAGGGCGTGGTGATGACCTCGGCCCATTGAAACCATTCTTTCGGCGACTGGTCGGCAAAGAACATGTCGAGTGCCTGGCGCGCGCGTTCGGGCTGCTTCAGACGCAGGAAGGCGCCGACATTGCGCAGTTCGTAGGGCGTGTAGACCTTGGGCGTCTCACGGCGCGGCATCAGTGTTTTCGACCAATAGCGTTCGAAAGTCCGGCGCTTCAACGCTTCAGGAATATCGGCCTCATGGGCGCCGGCGGTCAGCCCCATGGTCGTCGAGGTCGGATCAAAGTCACCGCGATCGGCGGCGCCGGCAATGACGTCCTGACCGTAGTGTGTGGCGGTGGCTGTGATCGACGCCTTGAGGTCACGGGCGAAGGCCTCGCCCTGCCCGGTTATGGTTTGTGCATCGCCGGTCAGGCCAAGCGCCTCGGCGGTCAGGGCTGCGCCGCGATACCCCTTCAGCGCCCAGAAATTGTCCCAGTACGAATAGGCGGCCTTGTCCGAATAGCCTTCGTGGCTGATCGATGGTGGTAGTAGTCCCCTGAAGCGCGCAGGCGTTTGAGGCGTCAGGTTCTGGTGGCGCAGGCTCTCCTGATAGGCGATGGCGCCGGAGACCTGAGACCAATACGGCGCGATTTCGGCCGGCGGCACGCCATAGCGGATCAGTTCGCCCGCCAGCCAGGCCAGTTCGCCGTGGCTGTCGTTTTCCGGTGTCGGATCGGCGCCGCGCGCATCGACGCAGCACGGTACCTTGCCGTTATCGAAGCTCATCGGCGCGTAGGCCTTGAAGAAGCGCAAGGCCTCGTCCGTCAAGCCCATGCGCAGCAAGCCTTCGGACATCATGGCGCCATCGCGGATCCATGACCGGTCGTAGGACCGCGCGCCGGGTTTCAGCCAGTCGCCGTCCATCAGCACCAATTGGTAGGCCAGCGCCAGTTTCAGGCTATCAGCGATCGGCGGCGCGCCCTTGGGCAAGCTGAGTTGGGTTTGGCCAAGCCGCTGCTGCCAATCGAGACGCACCGTCCTGGCCTGTTGGTCGGCCCAGGCCACCGGGTTCCCGGAAACCTGCGGCGCAGGCGATGCCTCACCAAGCGGAAAGGACACGACGATGCTGCGCATCTCACCGGCTTTCAGCGTCATATTGTAGCCGATGACCGCCGAAGCCATGCCGTCGGCATCGCTGACGGTTGCCCCCTGCGGCCCGGTCAGGAAACCCGAGATCGTCACACGCGACGGCGGGGTCAGCAGCCATAGCTTCTGGTCATCAATGCTCAAGGTCTGAGCATCGTACGCGAGTTTGCGGATAGGTGCGAAGCCACCCGGCCGGGTCAGAAACTGCGTCGGCGGATTGACCTGGACGGGGCGCAGGTTGAGGTCGAGACGAATCGTCGTATCAGTGTCAGAACGAATGTCATAACGCACCAGTCCGGATGGCGATTTGCCGTCGCCATAGGCCAGCGGCGCGATTGTCATCTTCACAGGTCCCGCCCGCCACTCCACGGATGGCAAAGGCAAACGTTCGGCGTCCGCAATGAGCGTGACCTTGGCCTGCGCCCATGTATAGCGCTGACCATCGACAGTGAGGACCGGCGCCAAGGACGGACGCTCCGGTCCCAGTTCAACCGCGCCGTCTTCGGACAGAAGCGCCGCGCGCGCGCCGCCGTGCGCCACGCCAACGACGGTCCAATAGCTTTGCTCCGAAAACCCGCGCGGATAGTCGCCGCGTGGCGCCGCCTTGGTCAGTTCGGTCAGCAACGCATTGGGCTTTATGCCCATCTCCAGCGGCAGCAGGCCAGCCTCGTTCAACCGCCCCTGCCCACGGATGCGGACGTAGCGGGCATCGACTTCACCCAGGGCCACATAGTCGGTGCCGCCATCGCTGAGGGTCACAGTGCGCATGTTCCGAAAGCTTTTGCCGTCGTCGGATACGGCTATATCGTAGCGCGCCGGCGCCTCCGCCCAATCGAGCTTCAGGCCGCCAAATGGCCGCACCCGCGACAGGTCAAGCGTCACCGCCTTTGCGGCTTTCCCGGTTGCCAGGTTGCCATCCACGGCCAATGCCTCATCCGCTTTGAGAGGCGCTTCGACCCTGGGCTCCGGTACTTCGGCGCGCCAGGTCACCGGACCAATTTCGAGCCATCCCGTGGACGCGCCCTTGGCGGTCTTGACGACGACAACCTCCATGCGCTTGCCGCCCTTAAAGGTCTTGTCAGGCGCCGGACCCCAGGCGAAATCGATATGACGCGGGCGGACGCGCAAGGTCGTGCCATCCTTGGAAGGCACAAAGCCGGGCCGCGTCACCCACCAGACATTGTCGCCCGAGGCGTCGGTAAACTTGATCTGCAGGTCATTGCCCGCCCCCTCGCCCCGTACGGGAATTTCGATAACAAAATTCTCAGAAGCCGCGAAATCCAGCGGGTGGATCATGAAGGCGTAGCCGGCGCCGGCAAAGCCATAGTCGAGGCGTGCCATGTCCTTACCGGTCGCCTTGGACGTCACGCCTTCGGACGCACCGGCGGTCCAGGTGCCCGGCATGATCAGCGGCGTGTCGGCGGCTGCGGCAGAACCACAGCACAACGTAAGCACAGCAAGGACGACGGCAATACGCATCGCTACAGCGCCTCGAAGCCGGCCAGTTTCAGACCGCGCTGCAGCGGCGCGCAGCCCTTCATCAATCGCCAGAACAGGCCAGAGCGCTGGTTCTCGATGGCGCTTAAGATCGGCCCCTGGTCAATGCCGATATAGTCGTTCGACACCCAGCCGGCGCGCTTGGTCTGATGGCCTTCGCGCGACGGATAGTCCGTCACGAAGGTCGGGTTGAAGCTGTCGTGGAAGCCGTATTTGTCATAAATGTCGGCGCCATAGCGCGCCTTCATCGCCTTGGCCGCGGCCAGCGATTCCTCAGGCGTGAACATGATCGACCCCAGCGCCGCCGTCGGCGCGATGGTGCCGTCATCGAACGGGTGGTCTCCGCCCGGCCCGCGCGCCGAATAGCTTCGGAACTGGCGCTCGACGCCGTCGAGGGTCAGCTTGACGTCGGCCGGCCCGTCGCACGCCGTAAAGCCCCAGATGTCCGGACCATAGTCCTTGAAGCCCATCGGGTTGGCGATGGCGTAGTTCCGCTGGGACAGGGTAGCGCGACGCGAGTTCTCGAAATAGTCGAAGCCTTTGGCGCGCATATAGGCGTCGGCAATGCCGCGATAGTCGATCCAGATATGGTTATACTGATGACCGAACAGGGCGTGAAAGCCCAGATGGACAAAGCCATTGTTGAGACCGAAGGTTTCGTCATAGGTTGAGCACCAGACGCCATAGGCGGATCTGTCGATGGGATGGGTCGGCGATCCCATAGCCAGAAGATAGATCATCATACCTTCGTAATAACCTTGCCACTCGGCCTTGATGAAGCCGGTTTCCGGATGCCAGCCCATGGTCTGGCGGCCCGACGGACGCATCATGAAGGTCCAGTCGACGCGTTCATAAAGGGCAGTGGCCAAACGGCGGACACTGGCCTCGACAGCGTCGTCGCGATCGAAATACTGCGCGGCGCAGAGCGCGCCCATCAGCAGCAGCGCGGTGTCGACAGACGACAGTTCGCAGGTCTTGTAGCGTGTGCCGTCTTCGAAATTCAGGAAGTGGTAGAAGTAGCCCTTGTGGCCGGCGACGCCCGACGCCGCCTCGCCCTGCGGCAGGGTATAAAGAAAGCTCAGCGTATTGCGCGTGCGTTCGGCGGCTTTGGCGCGGCTGACATAGCCCTGCTCCGCCCCGATGATATAGGCGTTGAAAGCAAAACCGATCGCCGCGACCGAGGAAAAGGTGCGCGTCGGCCAGCGGTCGGGCGTAAGGCCGGTGTGGTGATCGGTGATCTCCCAGAAAAAGCGGAACGTGCGTTTGTGCAGGTCCGCCAGCAAGGGATCAGAAAACGCAATGCGGGCCTTATGACCCGGTAGGTGCGCGCAGCCCCCCAGCGCGAGAAGACCTAAGGACATGGCCCTACGGGTCGGTTGGTACAAAGACATGGCAGCGGACTTTCTTATTCGGCGCCCCGCCCCATTTCGCAAGAAATTAGGGAAAAGGGACCGGAGGCTCCGGGAAAAAGCCTCCGGCCATCAGGGAATAGTGCCTCACGCCGCGGGGAAGACAAGGACGGCAGAGGCGGATGTCCGGCAAACGCGCCTAGGGAGACGGATGCGCGCCGGGCATGGGGTCAGGTCCGTTCCGCCGCCGGGAATGGCGGAACGGACCCTATGGGCTTACCACTTATAGGTCAGACCCACCTGGAAGGACCGCGACGGCCCCTCCTGAGCATTGGCGTCGGGCTCAAGCGAGGCGCCCGAGCCACCGTTGAAGCCGCCGGTCCAGCCGGAGTATTTGCGGTTCACCGTGTCGAACAGGTTGTAAATCTGGCC
The DNA here is from genome assembly GCF_017875235.1 of Asticcacaulis solisilvae. Classification (GTDB taxonomy): domain Bacteria; phylum Pseudomonadota; class Alphaproteobacteria; order Caulobacterales; family Caulobacteraceae; genus Asticcacaulis; species Asticcacaulis solisilvae_A. Next base: position 92,142 of record NZ_JAGGMI010000012.1, read on the forward strand.
GTCGACCGTGACCATCTGGCCGTTCGGCAGGGTGAAGTCCTTCGACAGGCGCAAGTCGACCTGCGAGAAGCCCTTCTTCGGGAAGTAGTAGCCGTCGATGATGCGGACGGCCGGGCCGGTGGCATCGATTGACGGGAACGGCGTGCCCGAAGCCAGGGTAACGATGGTCGACACACGCGTGTCCCACGGACCCGAGACGATGCCCGAACCGACGAAGCGCCACTTGTCGACGCCTTCGGCATGGTGCATGCCGGTGTCGCGCGGATTGGCGTAGTCGAAGATGAACTGGTCATTATGGCCATTCATCTCGGCGTCCGCCAGGGTCAGGGTGGCGGTGAAGCCATACTTCGAGGATGGCGTCCACGGCTTGTCGGCGCTGAGGTAGAGGGCCTTGTAGTTGGCTTCGCGATCATTGGTCGAAATGATCAGGTTGCCGTAACCCGGAATGCCGTTACCCCATGGCTGACAGGCATATTGCGGGCCGTACTGGCACCACGATCCGTCCGGGAGGCGGTTGCCCAGCACCCAGTTGAACAGGTTTTGGTACTTGATATAGGACAGGGTCGCCGAGGTATTGATGTCGCCGAAGCGCTTGCGGACGCCGACATTGAACTGATCCGAATACGGCACCTTGACGTCGTTCTTGAGCGCGAAGATTTCGCCCTTCAGGTTGAGCGACTTGGCCAGGGCGACCAGGGCGGCCGGGTTGCCGAAATAGCTCGCGTCCCAATCCGCCGTGTTCTGAATGGTGTCAGTATTGCCGCCCGCGACGAAGTTGATCTGGGCCACGTGCAGAAGAGCGCGGCGGGTTTCCAGCTGCGCCGAATCGTAGATGGTCCGGTCGTAGTAGCGGCCGTAGCCGCCGAAGATGACCAGGTCGCGATCACCGTTGACGTCATAGGAGAAGCCGACGCGCGGCGCGATGCCGCCCATGAAGCTGTCGCGGTTGGCGCCCGTCGAAATATAGTCGTCAGGGTTGAAGGCGACATTGAAGCCGGCTGTCGAGCGCAGGAGGGCGGCAACCTCGGCCGGGGTGACGAAGTCATCGTTGAGCATGTTGGACTCGTAATCCCAGCGCACGCCCAGGTTCACCGTCCAGTGATCGTCGATCGTCCAGTCGTCCTGGATATAGACGCCGAACTGCATGTTGGTCGATGTGATGCGCGGATTGCCGTCCGCGATCTTGACGGCATACGGCACATTGTTGGACGCGCCGTAGACATACTGGTCCGCCAGATAGAAATATTCCGGATTGGCGGCGCGGTCATTTTCCTCGGCGACATACTTGTAGTTGGCCAGCTTGAAGCCGCCCTTGATGACGTGCGTGCCGTGCCATTCGGTGCCGATCAGCGTCAGGTCGTTACGCAGAGTAACGCTTTCCTGGCCCTTGACCTGCGAATAGGAGGCCCCGCCGAAGGTCGCATAGACGGTGTTGATGTTCGGGTTGCCCAGCGTCCCCGCGGGCGAACCAGCCGGCGGCGCATCGCGGCCGATGATCGTGATCGCCGGCGAATCCGACAGCGACGATTGGCGCCATTGCGCGTCTTCGTAGCTGAGCTGCATGTCATTGAGCAGGTTACCTGCGCGGTGACGCCACTTGACGCTGACGCCCTTGATTTCCTGGTCGAAGGTCGAGCCGCGTTCATAGGCGGTCGTGCCCGAGAAGTTGCGCAGGTCGTCTTCCTTGCGGTGCTTGACGGTCAGGTCGATCGTGTTGTCGTCGTCGGCGAACCAGGTCAGCTTGCCAAAGATCATGTCCTGCTGGAAGTCCTTGGCGAAGGCGCCGTTATAGGCATTCGCCAGGGCCTGGGTCAGGGTCGGATTGGCGGCATTGAAGGCCGCATTGTTCTGCATGTTGACCGAATCGGTCGGCCGCTTGTCCTTGCGGCCTTCATACGAAGCGTAGAAATGCAGCTTGTTCTTGATGATCGGGCCACCGATGTCGAGACCGTATTCGGTGTTCTCATAATCGGGCTTGTCGCCAGTCACGTAGTAGGGCTGACCGATCATGTCCTTGGTCTGCAGCGTGCCGAAGACCGTACCGTGGAATTCCGTGCCGCCGGTCTTGGTGATGGCGGTGATGATGGCGGAGCCGGCCTGTTCGTACTCGGCCTTGAAGTTCTGGGTCGAGACCTTGAACTCCTGCACGGCCAATTGCGGGAACGGGTTGCCGCGCGAGGCGTCCTGACCTGAAACGCCGCCTTGCAGGATCTGGTTCTTCTGGCTCTGGCCGTCGATGAAGACGTTGACCTGGTTGGCATTGACGGCGCCGGCCTGGAAGGTTTTGCGCTCAGGGTCGGTCGAGACCGACACGCCCGGCGCCAGGGCCGCGAAGTTCAGGAAGTTGCGGCCGTTCTGCGGCAAGGTTTCCATCTGCTGGCGCGACACAGACGTCGAGATTTCCGAGGTGCGCGGGCTGTTGCGGCGGCCGCGGACGGTGACGACGCCGGTCTGGACATCGCCCTGGGCGGTGTCGGCCTGGGCGTTCAGCTCGATCGTCTGGCCGACCGGCAACACCGCGCTGTCAGTACGCGTCGTGCCGTCGGGCAGCTTGAAGGTGACGGAGTAGTTGCTGGGGCGCAGGCCCACCAGAATATAACGGCCATTGGCGCCGGCCGTAGCCGACGAAGACGCGCCGGTATTGGCGTCGGTGGCGGTGATGACGGTACCGGCGGGGGCGCTGCCCACCAGGGTGGCGTCAGATTCGGCGGCCACGACGGGGCCCGCCATGACCAGCGCCGTAACGAGCGCCAGTCCCGATGCGCCGAAGCGCAGGCCTTCATTGCGTTTCATCTGCATGTCCTTTTCCAATCTTCCTTCTTGGCGTTTCTTGTTATGTCTACGCGTTACTTGGGCTGAGGCGGCGGCTGGAAGCCCTGACCACCAGTTCTGGCCGCACTGTCTGGCTGGCGGGGGGCGGGCCCCCTTCCGCATCGCCGCGTTCGATCAGTACGGACAAAAGTTCCAGGCTGCGCTGGCCGATGTCGAAGACACCGGCGCGCAGCGTCGAAATCGGCGGCGAGGCATACCGTGTCACCGGAATATCGTCGAAGCCGACCACGGCCACATCCTCGGGAACGGACAGGCCGGCTTCGCGTAAACCCAGCGATGCGCCCAGCGCCATCATGTCATTGGCCGCGAACAGGCCGTCGGGCATGGTCCCGCGCAGCAGGCCGCGCACGGCCGCATAGCCGGCATTGTCGGTGAAATCGCCGGACAGGACGATCGGTTCCTGCGTGCCGCCATTTTCCTTGAGGCCGTCGAGATAGCCGCGCAGGCGATCCTGAGCTTCGAGGTTGTTTTCGGGGCCGGAAATGTGGGCGATGCGCCGGCAGCCCTGTTCACGCAGGTGGCGGACGGCATCCAGGGCGCCGCCGTAATTGTCGATAATCAGGCTGGGCAGGTCGGCCTGGCCGGCCGAACCACCCATCATGACCAGCGGCAGGTTGACCGGCAGCTTGCCCGCCAGGTCGCCGGCATTGGCGTAGGGCGCCATGACCAGCAGCCCGTCGACACGGCCTGCCATGGATCGCACTGCGGTAACGGCTTCGTTCAGGTCGCCATGCGAGCCCGACACCAGGATGTGCAGGCCGCGTGCGCGGGCGCCGACATCGATGCCCCTGATGATCTCGGAGAAGAACTCGCCATAGATGTCGGGCAGGATGACGCCGATGGTGTTGGTCCGGCTCATGGCCAGGGCGCGGGCGGCGCCGTGCGGCACGTATTTCAGCCGGCCGGCGGCGGCCAGGACGCGGTCGCGGATCTCTTCGGTCACATTGTCGAGTCCGTTGATGGCCCGCGACGCCGAAGCGATCGAGACGCCGGCCGCCTTGGCCACGTCGTTAAGCGTCACACCTGCCGCCATCTACTCCACCAACCCTGTGATTTTCTGTAAGCGCTTACAATCGCTCTGGGTTGCGTCTGTAAGCGCTTACATTAACGGAGTCAACACGCTCTGTAAGCGCTTACATCCAAGTGCAGCTTATGGGTCACAGGATGCGGTGCAGCAGATAGCGTTAACAATGATATGCGAAAGTGCGTGGCGTGGGACTGGCTAAAGCACCGCCACAGATAAAAAATCTATGCCTTGAAATGGCGAGCGATAACGTCGTCATGCGACGGCAGGCGGCGGACGGCGTCTGCGATGACCTCTTCGATATCCTTGAGGAATCCGGCGCTCTCGGCATCGCTCATCAGATCGACACTGGGGTCATAGCGCGCATCAATCCCCTGCCCGATCAGGACCTGCACCCAGCTTTCCTCTCGGAACAATTCAATTTCGTTGCGTTTGAAAAAACGCGCCGAGCTTTTGAACAGGTCCAGGCGACTTTGCAGGCTGTCCGGCACGTCCATGTGCCTGCAATAGGCCCAAAACGGTGTGTCCTCGCGTTGCGTCACCTTGTAATGCGCGATGATGAAGTCGCGGATGTCGGCATATTCGCTGTCGGTCTGGCGGTTGTATTCCGCGACCACGGCCGGATCGAAGGCCATGTCGGGGAAGAGCGAGACTATGCGCAATATGCCGGTCTGGATGAGGTGGATCGAGGTCGATTCGAGGGGCTCCAGGAAACCCGACGCCAGCCCGATGGCGATGACGTTTTTCTCCCAGGTCTTGACGCGCTTGCCGGGCGTAAACCGCACCGGCCGAGGCTCGGCCAGGGCCTTGCCGTTGAGATTGGCCATCAGCACATCGGCCGCCGCCTGGTCGTCCGTGTAGGCGCTGCTGTAGACGTGGCCATTGCCGATGCGATGCTGCAGGGGGATGCGCCATTGCCAGCCGGCATCGCGCGCCGTCGAGCGCGTGTAGGGCGTCAAAGGTGCGACACTCTCGCAGGGAACCGCGAGCGCCCGGTCACAGGGCAGCCAGCGCGACCAGTCCTCGAAACCGATGCCGAGTGTCTGGTTGATGAGCAGGCCGCGCTGCCCCGAACAGTCGATAAACAGGTCGCCGGCGACCTCGCGGCCATCGGCCAGCCTGACCGCCGCGACATGGCCACTTTCCGGGTTCTGGCGCACCTCGATGATCCGGCCTTCGATACGCTCAACCCCCCGTGCTTCGGCATGGCGGCGCAGGAACTGGCCATAAAGCGCGGCGTCGAAATGATAGGCGAAGTCGATGTCCGAGACCGGTTTGGGGCCACGCCCGTCGGAGAAGCGGTTGGCGCGCGCCGCCACGACATTGATGGCGTAGTGGTCGAAATCCCTGGCCGCGCCCTTGGCGTGCATCTTCAGCCAGAACTGGTGTGGCCGCAGCCACAGCCGGTCGATGCCGATCTTGCCGAAGCCGTGGATGTAGGAATGGCCCTTTTCGCGCCAATCGACGAACTCGATTCCAAGCTTGAAGGTGCCCTTGGTGGCTTTCAGCATCTCAACGTCGCTGATGCCCAGCAGCTCGTTGAAGGTGCGGATGGCCGGGATGGTCGCTTCGCCAACGCCGATAATGCCGATTTCGTCCGATTCGACCAGGCGGATGGCGTAACGGCCCATGAACAGCTTCGACAGCATGGCGGCCGTCATCCAGCCGGCCGTGCCGCCGCCGACGATCGTGATCGTTTGAACCGGTTGGGCCGTCATGCCGCGTGCCTCCATGCATTTGTTTTGATGCGTTATGCGCCGGCATTTCGGCTTTGCGCAATGCGCCTATTTCATCAACGCTTCGGGCGTCGGCAACAATCTGTTCTGGAAGACCACCACGGCGGCGCCGATCGCCGCCGCATCCACCGAGACGGTCGAAGGGCAAAACGGCGCCAGCGGCACGATGCTCTCGACCTCCATTCTGGCGTTCAACCGGTCGCACAACCGCCTTGTGACAAAGGCCGGCAACTGGCCGCCGATGACGTGCAGTTCAGGGCTGAGGACATAGTTGATCGTCAGGCACGGATCGAACAGACACTCCGCCGCCATTTCGATCCAGGCGTTGACGCCGGCGCGGGTCGCCGGATCGTCTTCACGCAGATCACTGACATCCGACACCGTCACCCCGTGCCGGGCCAATTCCTCATAGAAGGCGAACAGTGACAGCACGTCCCACAGCAACTTTGCCCGGCCATCGTTCGACCGCACGGGAATTTTGCCGAGGTCACCCGGGCTGCCCAGGCCGCCCGTGTAAGGCTGGCCGTTGATGATCAGGCCGCTGCCGATTCCGGCGCTGATCAGCGTATAGACGAAGGTCTGGTGCGTCATGCCCAGGCCGAACTGCAATTCCCCGAGCGCCGCCGAGGTCGCGTCGTTTTCGACATAGACCGGAATGCCGAGACGCTCCGCGAAAGCTTCGGTGACATTCAGTCCCGACCAGGCCTCATAGCTTTCGGGGCGTTCGTTCACATGGACGCCGGCCAGCTTTTCCGGGATGGCGATCCCAAGTCCGATGACGCGCTTGCGCGGCGCGACCCTCTGGTTGAAGATTTCCGCAAGCTGGTCCTCAACGAAGGACAGCACCTGTTCCGGCAGGGCGAAATGCTGGCCCGTGTAGATCCGCCGCCGGACCCTGCCCGCCAGGTCCATCAGCACGAAGGTTATATGCTCGCGGTCGATATTAAGCCCTATGGCATAGGCGCCATTGGCATTGACCGCCATGCGCGCCGCGGGCTGGCCGCGCGCGCCTGGAATGGGATCTTCATCGACAATAACCCCGGCGTCGAGCAGCCGCCGGCTGATATTGATGACCGACTGGTGCGTCAGGCCGGTGATTTCGGCGACATCGCCGCGCGTCACCGGACCGTTGGCGCGAATGGCCTGCAGGACGACGCGCTGGTTATAGTCCCCTGCCCGGCTAAGATTAGTGCCCGGCAGGCGGCTTTTGGTCGTTGCACGGGCCTTCACAGCCATAAAACGGCATCCTCACAAGTAGTACTTGTGATTTACTGAAATGTTTTGCCCGGCTTGTAAAGGAGACCAATTCGGGCCGGAGCTTAACCGGCCTTCAGCACGACCTTCCCGCTGGTCAGCCCGGCGCCCGAAGCCGTCACGGTAATGTTGCCCTTCCCGCGCGTCTGGACAATAGCGCTGCATAGCCCGTTGAAGGCTTTGCGCTGGCTCGCCTTGTCGGCTTCGTGGCTGTTCGGATTGCCGTTGCCGACGCCGATCACTTCGCCCGGCCCCGAGACGGCAAAGGTGATCAGGTCCGATGCCTTGGGCACCGGCCGGCCCCTGGCGTCGAAGACCTCGGCGCGTAATACGGCGACGTCCATGTCATCGCCCAAAAGCGCCGTGCGGTCGGCGCTCAGCACCACCTTGGCCGGCGCGCCCGCCGTTTCGCGCTTGTCCTTCAGCAAGACCTTGCCGCCCTTATAGGCAAAGGCTTCGATCTTGCCGGGCACATAGGGCACGCTCCATTCGGCGTGGCGGTTGCGAGGCACTGGTTTGCGGCCAGCTGACTTGCCGTTGACGAACAGCTCGACCTCGTCGCAGTTACTGTGCGCCCAGACGGAAACCGTCTTTCCTTCTTCCCAGTTCCAGTGCGGCAGAAGGTGCAGCAAGGGCTGCTCCGGCCGCCACCAGGCGCGGTAATAATAGTAGTTGTCCTTCGGGAAGCCACAGGTGTCGAAGACGCCGAACTGCGACGAAATGCTGGGCCATTCCGAAAACGGCGTCGGCTCGCCGCGATAGTCGAAGCCCGTCCAGATGAAGCCGCCGGCCATGTAGGGTTTCTCGGCGGCGTGGGTCCACCAGGTCTCGCCCGTCGTCGCCCACCACGGCGCTGTCGTATCGTAAGCCGGGACAATATGGTTGGCCTTGTCCTCGATATATTCGCCACGCGTCGCAACTGTCGAAGCGGTTTCCGAGCCGATGACCGGGATGTGCGGATACTTGGCATGGAAGTCGTCGATCAGGTGCGTGCGGTAGTTAAAGCCCAACACATCGACCTCGTGGGTGACGCCGAATCCATAGCCCTGGTCCATGGCGTAGGTGACGCCGCGCGTCGGATCCAGTTCGTTGCACAGGCGCTTCATGGTGCGTGTGATGATCGCCCCACGCTCAGTGCCCTGCTGCGGCTCTTCGTTGCCGACCGACCACAGGATGATCGACGGGTGGTTGCGGTCGCGCACGATCATGCTGCGCAGGTTTTCCAGCCCCTCCTTCGACGAGGTCATCAGGCGCGTTTCGTCGATGACGAGCAGTCCCAGTTCGTCACAGGCGTCGAGCACTTCCGGCGTCGGCGGATTGTGCGAAGCGCGATAGGCGTTGCAGCCCATCTCCTTCAGCAATCTCAGCCGGTAATATTGCAAGGCGTCCGGAATGGCGGCGCCGACCCCGGCGTGATCCTGGTGGTTGCAGGTACCCTTGAGCTTCAGGTGCTTACCGTTGAGGAAGAAGCCCTTTTCGGCGTCGAATTTGATATCGCGGAAACCGAATGTTGTCGAAGCTTGATCGACAACCTGGTCCTTAACGATGAGATTGGTGTTTATAAAATAGAGGTTAGGCTGTTCTACCGACCAAAGTGCAGGCTGAACGATCTTAACATTATGAACCACGTCCGTGGAGGACCACGCGGGCACATCAATCGACGAGTCGTCACGGGTATCAGGATTACTTGAAGGCACGTCCAGATAGTTGACCGATGAAGCCACGATAACCGTTTGCGCTACGTCGCTGTCATTGCGAACGGTCGTCGTGATTTCCACCGTGCCATCCGTCTTAGACCGGACCAGAACGCCATGCTGGGGGACGTGCACCGCATTGACCTTAGTCAGCCAGACGTGGCGATAGATGCCTGCGCCTTCATAGAACCAGCCTTCGCCCAGGGATGCATCGACGCGCACGGCGATGACATTCGGCTTGTCGTCGGTATTGAGGAAGTCCGTGACGTCGATTGAGAAACCGGTATAGCCGCCGTCATGTTCGCGCACGATGTAGCCGTTGACCATGACCAGCGTGCTGCGAAAGACGCCGTCGAACTCGATGAAGATGCGCTTGCCCTTGTCGGCAGTATCCAGCGTGAACGTCTTACGGTACCAGCCGACACTGGTTTCCGGATATTCGCGGCCCAGCGGCTTGAAGCCGTGATTTGCCGCCGGATCCCAGATTTCGCCGCGGTCGTTCGGTTTCAGTTCAGACGCCTTTGGATTCGGTACGAACGGCAGTTCAACCGCCCAGTCGTGCGGCAGGGTAACCTGACGCCATTGCGAGTCATCGAAAGCCGCTTGCGCGACCTTGCCGGAATCCGGCCCTTGCTTGGCATAGGTGCGCAGGTCGAGGCCGAAACCGAAGTCCTTTTCGCCGTCATGCAGGTGACCGAAGGCGAACCGCCAGCCATCGTTGAAGCGCACGCGTCCCATGCGACCTACTTCGTCTTTCGCCACGGGCTCGTTCTTGTCCTGAGCCCAGGTAATGCCGGCCGACGCCATAAGCGTTAGAGAAGATGCGGTGGCTAGCACTTCGCGGCGGTTGGGGGTCATGGCAGCGGTCCTCCGGGAGTTCACATTTTCAGACAATGATGGCCGGACGCTCCTAGGGTCAAGCGCCCGGCCATGAGTTTACTACTTCAAGTGAAACTTAGTATTTCACAGTCACGTCGAACAGGAAGCGACGCCCATAGTAGTCCATGCGGCGCAGACGGTTTTCCTTGTTGTCGTCGTAGGCGCGCAGCGGCGTGTCGAGCAGGTTGGCCGCCTGGAAGCGCAGCGACACTTGGGCGTTGACGTTATAGCTGGCGCTGAAATCGACAGTCGTTTCCGGCTCAACGCTGACCAGGGCACTCGAATCCCAGCCATAAAGGGCAGTATAGGTCGAGTGATACTTGGCCCCCAGACGCGCTTCGAACGTCCCGTCGCTGTACCAAAGGTCCAGTGTGCCCGTCGTGTCGGCGACGCCGTTCATGGTCAGCGGGTTATTGGTCGGGACGAACTCTTCAATGTCGGAATCGACCAGGGCGAGGTTTGAATAGATGCCGAACTTCTCGAAGCCCGGGATGAAGCTGAACGGCGTCTGGAAGGTGAATTCCAGGCCGGCGATATAGCCCGAGTCCGTTTTGTTGACCGGCGAGACCAGTGTGTACGGATTGCCGTTGATCGTCTCGGTACGCTGATTATAGCCGACATAGTTCTCGATCTGCTTGTAATAGCCGGCGATCGCGAACAGGGCGTCCTTGTCGAAATAGTTTTCATAGGACACGTCGATCTGCGTCGCTTCGAACGGCTTAAGATACGGATTGCCCGACGAACCGGTATAGGGCGCGGTCGGTGACAGGCTGCGGTTGGCCTTCAGCTCGTTGAGCGGCGGACGCGACAATACCTGGGCGGCACCGAGCTTCAGGTAAACGCCGTCGTTCAGTTCGATCCGCGCCGTGGCGCTTGGCAACAGCTTGGTATAATCGCTGCCGCCCTTGGCCGAGGTCAGGACCAGCGGATAGAAGGCCCAGTTGCCGGACGTGTCCTGGAACCAGGCGCCGCCGGAGACGCTGTCACCAATGCTCTCGCTGTCGACACTGACGGCCCGCACGCCGAAATTGCCATCCGTCGGCTTGCCGAACCACGTCGTCTCGTAGCGGGCCTGGACGTAGGCTTCCGCGACCTTTTCGCTGACGGTCGAGTTGTAGGCCAGCGATTCCGGATCGAGGTCGAGCGCTCCAGCGCCATAGGCCGCCGTAACGATCTCGTCGAAATCACCGTCGAGTATGGAGGGCAGTTTGAAGTTCTTGAACTCATACGACGTGAACAGGCTGGTCGGCAGGGTCGTCACACCGGTGAGGTGCTGCGCCTGCGTGTTCGCCGTGGTCATTTCGGACTTGGTGCGATCGGCAAAGCGGGCACCGAACTCGATCGCTGTCAGGAAGCCTCCCGACAGATCGCGACGGGCGTCGAACGACAAGGCGCTCAGTTCGTCCTTGAGGCGGCCCGGTGCGGCTTCGCCCGGTTGCCATTCGACGCTCTGGGCGGTGTTCTGCGGCTGGTCCGACACCGTCACGAATGGATCGTCGCCGTCCAGCAGCCAGGTCATGGTGGCCGGATAGTACTGCATCCGGGCGGCCTGCCACAGATTGCTGCGTTCAGCCGACGAATAGGAGGCGTCGGCCGTGACCGTCCACTGGTCGTAGGTCCAGCGGCCGTTCAGACCTGTCACGATCAGGTCCTTGTTTTCGGTATACTGGGCAACCAGCGAGGTCACGGTGTCATAGGCGGTCGTCGCGCCAACCAGGTCGCCATTCACGATGACCGGATTGGTGTACTGGCCGGTGTTGCCGCCAGCCCAGTTGCCCCAGCGGCCGCCGAGGCCGCCATAGACCTGCTGGTTCTGATGCTCGTCGATCTTGAAGTTCGAATAGAGCAGGTCGTAGGTGAGCTGGAAATTCTCACTCGGGCGGTACTGGAAGCCTGTCGAGACGCTGTAGCGGTCGGCGGTCAGGAACTTGGCCTCGGCCTGGGCGCCCCACGGCGTAGGCACCTTCGGCCCACCGGTGACGATCGGGCCAGTCGAGTTGGCCGGGCGGATGCTGTCGTCATTATAGCCCCAGCCCTGGAAGCTTTCATAGCCGTTCTTCTGCTGCTGGGCGGTGACGCCGATGACGAAGGCGAATTCCGGCGTCAGCTTTTTGACGAACGAGCCCGAGGCGCGGTAGCCAAGACCGTCATAGTCCGGGAGGGCGGTGCCACCGTCGTAATAGACGGCGCCGGCGCGCGCCACCAGTTCCGGCCCGCGGTATTCCAGCGGACGGATGGTCTGGATATCCACGGTTCCGGAAATACCGCCGGCGATCAGGCTCGCTTGCGACGACTTGTAGACGCTGACGCCCGAAACGACTTCCGACGGATAGATTTCCCAGCGGACATTGCGGTCCGGTTCGGAAGACGCGACTTCGCGGCCATTAACCGTGCCCAGAACCATGCGCGGACCGATGCCGCGAATGGCCGCCTGGCTGTCATTGCCGCGGTCGCGGGTCGTGTTGACGCCCGGCAGGCGCGCGATCGACTCGGCGATCGTCACGTCGGGCAGGACGCCTATGTCCTTGGCGGCAATGGCTTCCATGACGCCGGTCTGGCGGCGCTTGACGTCGAGCGCGTCGCGCATCGACTTACGCATGCCGACGACGACCACGTCCTCGGATTCGGCCGGCGCTTCGGCGGCGGCCGGTGACGCGGCATTTTCGGCGGTGGCGGCGCGGGCCAGCACAACCGAATTGCCGGCACGCGACTTGACCGTCAGGCCGGTACCGCTGATCAGCGTGTCAAGGGCCGCATCAGCCGTCATATTGCCCTGGACAGCATTGGTGCGGATGCCACGCAGTTCGCTGGCGGCGGCCAAGACCTGCAGGTCCGATTGCTGTACAAAGCTCGGCACCGCGCTCGTCGCGTCCTGGGCCGGAATGTTGAAGGCCTTTTCCTGCGCCATGGCGGGCGCGGCCATGACGGCAGCAACGGCGACGGTACCCATGAGGGCGGCGCGCAAACCGGCACTATATAAATCTTTCATTTAAGGGTTCCCCTGTCTTGACATCTTCCACGAGGGACGCTTCCCGGCCCCTTCAATAACAAGATGAACAGGGGAAATCTTTTCCGCCGGTATTATCCTACAAATTTATGACGATGCGGCTTGTGTGCCAATTATGATACGGTCGTGGCGGATGCTGACCGGCACACCAAAAGCACTGTGAACCGCGCGTGCAAAGGCTTCGGGCCGGTCGACCTGGAAACCGCCAACCAGTTTGACGTCCAGCAGGCGCTCGTCGGCTATGATGATCTGCTGGTCGTTATAGCGATTGAAGTCCGATGCCGCCGCCGACAGGCTTTCTTCGCGCAGGATGATTTCACGCTCCCGCCAGGCCAGCTTGCGGTCGATCTCCGCCGCTTCGGCGACGACCGCGACAGGCTCCGCGGTTTCCGCCGCGACAAAGGCACGGCTGCCGGCCGACAGGCGCGTGCGTTTTTCCGGATCACGGACGCTCCAGGTCTCGACCGTGCCCTCCGTCACCAGCACGTCGGCGCCATTGGCGTGGCGGCGGACGCTAAAGGCAGTGCCTATGGCGCGCACGCGGATATCGCCGGCGGAGACGACGAACGGCGCGTCAGGATTCTTGGCGACCTCGAACCAGGCCTCGCCCTTGACCAGTTGCACCTTGCGCGAAGATTCGCCCATGGCGACCTCGACATGGCTGTCGGTATTAATGGCCGCCAATGAGCGATCGCTCAGAGGCACATTGCGCAGTTCGCCACGCCGCGTCTCATAGCTGGCCCGGCGGGACATGGCATAGCCGACGCCCAGAACGGCCAGGGCCGAAGCCGCCAGCCCGCCCATCAAGGCGTGGCGGCGGGACGGTTGGGCGGGCGCCCTGGATGGCGCGGGCAGCGGCGTAACCAGCGGACTGGACAGGACGTCGTGCTGCGGGATCGCAGCCCCTACCCCATGCGTCAGGACCTGAGCCCGATCGAGCAAAATCCACGCCGCCTCGGCGCGCAGGTAGGCACCGGCGTGGCGGCGGTCAGCATCGTGCCAGGCCTGAAAGGCCTGCTCGATTTCGGGATCTGAAGTCCCTGCCCTGCGAGCGACCCACTCCGCCGCTTCAGCGTCAATCCGCGACATGCCTCACTCCGACAGAGGTGTGTGGCACCGCGACGGTCAGCACCGGCTGGTCGGCGAGGGTGCGCAGGATGAGGCTCAAGCCGCGTGCCGTTTCCTTTTCGACGATATTCTCGCTGATGCACAGACGCCTGGCCGTCTCGGCCTGCGAGAGGCCGTGCACCTTGCGCAGCTCGAACACCTGCCGGCACCGGTCCGGCAGGGCGCCGATCAGGCCCAGGACGCGCGTCAGCTCGGCGCGCGCCGAAGTCGCCTTTTCCGGATCGGGCGCATGATCGGCCATGCCGAGGTCGTCGAGATTCTGCACGGTCATGATCGACACCACGCGGTTGCGGCGCACCTGCTCGAGCACGATGTTGCGGGCCGAACGGAAGAGATAGGCGCGCGCGTCCTGGATATGGTCCGTACGCTCCATCCGCAGCAGGCGGCAGTACACTTCCTGAACGATGTCATCGCGTTCATCCGCCTTTACCCCCAACCGGGTCAACCACTGGCGCAGGTCCGCCTCGTGCGGCAGGATCTGCGTACCGATAAAGGCCAGCAACGCGGCGCGGTTCTCCGCCGCCGTCATGGCCTGTTTCCTGATGCTACGATGCGCGACGCAGTCATTTCCGCCACCTGCCCTAAGCTTTTCCCTGGGAAACAGCAGGTTGTCGTGTCCCGCTGCATATTTATGCGCGAGTCATAGCACATGTTGGGACGAACGCGACGGTTATTGTATGACAAATTATCAGTTGGCGGACGGCTGTGACCTGTTCAGCACGATTGTCTTTGCCGCCTTGGGCACTGCGAAGGTCAGGGCTTCGGCCGTTTCCAGGGCAGGTTCGCTGTCCGCCGTGCCCACGATCACCTCTGTACCCGGCTTCAGCCAGGCGGAATAGGTGAAGGCATTGCCGGTCTTGACCATGGCCACATTGACGCCGCCGGTAAAGTCGGCGGTCAGGTACTGCGCCGCCTGGCCGTTATCGGGCAGGCTGAACGTCACTTCGACCGGCCAGACGTACTGCGCCTTCGGCCATTCGAGCGCCGGCAGGGCATTGCCCTTGAAGTCGAAGAAGGCCGCGTTTTCCCAGTCGGACCCTTGCGCCCACCGCGTCTTGCACTTGGTCGACACCCAGGCCGGCTCCCAATAGACAACACCCGTTCCGCCATTGTCGAGCGTCAGCTGCATGATGTCGTGCATGTATTTCGCCTGGCCGTCCGGTGTGACAGGATAGGCCTTCAAGGCCGAATCCGAGCCCAGCAGGTTGCGGGCATCGTCATTCCATTGATCGGTAAAGGCATGACCGGTTTCGACGACGATGACTTCCTTGCCGAAGCGATAATGGACGCGGCGGATTGTTTCAGCCAGACCGGAGAAGTCCATTTTCGACCATTTGCTGTAATAGCTGAGCCCGATGATGTCGTACCCCACGACACCCGCCTTGGTCGCGGCTTCGAACCACGGCTCGACATATTCCGGCTGGGCGACGTGCAGCATGATGGTGGGCTTAAGCGCGCTGTCGGCGCTGGCGTCCCGGACCCCCTTGATGCCGGCATTGAACAGCCGGGCATTGCGCGTCCAGTTGATCGGCGCGTTTTCTTCCGGCTTCGGCCGCAGGATTTCGCCATTAGTCTCGTTGCCGACCTGGATCATGTCGGGCATCAGCCCATCGGCCTGCAGCGCATCGACCGTGTCGACCGTGTATTTATAGAGCGCCTCTACCTGTTGGTCATCATTGAGGTTGGCCCAGGCGGCGGGCACCAGTTGCTTGCCGCCATCGGCCCAGTCGTCCGAATAGTGGAAGTCGAGCAGCACCTTCATGCCGGCCTTTTTGGCTTCGTGGATGGTAATCCTGACATCGTCGAGGTCGGAATAAGGCGTCCACTTGGCATCGACCCAGATGCGCACCCGTACCAGGTTGTGACCGGATTGGGCGAAGATGCCGTAGGCGTCCTGGGTCTTACCTTGATAGCTGTAGCGCGCGCCGCAGTCCTTCATTTCGTTGACGTAGGACAGGTCGGCGCCGAACCAGTAGGAACGATCTTCCGCATGGACGGACGGCGCCGCGATCAGGGCGGCCAGGGCGAAGGGAGTGATGAATTTATGGGTCATATCAAACCAGATGCATCCACTTGGCTATTTCCGCCGGCCAGCCGGAACTATTTTTGCGCAATATGCCGCAAAAATACCTTGCCGCCACCATGGTGACACCACGGCCCTACCTTCCCATATCTCACCTGTTCCTCTTTTTCGGAGTTCCCTGGCGGATGCGTCCTCTTTTTCGCCCAAGCCCCTTTCTGCTTTCCTGTTTGCTGTTCCTTATTTGCGTTGCGTCCATGCTTGCCTCTCCTGCTGCAGAAGCCGCCCCCGCCCGTGAGCGATTCGTCCTGGCGTTCGGAGACTCACTTACTGCCGGCTACGGCCTGAAATCGTCCGAAAGCTTTCCCGCGAGACTTGAAGGGCTATTGCGTGACGAAGGGCACAGGGTGCGCGTGCATAACGCTGGCGTATCAGGAGACACGACGACGGGTGGCAGGGCGCGTTTGAACCGCGTATTGAAGGGCCTGAAGCGCAAACCCGACCTCGTGATCGTCGAACTGGGCGCCAACGACATGCTGATGGGCCATAACCCGAAAGTAACGGAAGCCAACCTCGACGCCATGCTTTCGGAGCTGAAGGCACGTGGCATTCCTGTCATTCTGGCCGGCATGTTCGACACCACCAGCCTGGGCTTCAGCTACTTCGATCAGTTCAACGCCATCTATCCGCGTGTGGCAAAAAGGCATGGCGCAACCCTCTATCCCTTCTTCATGAAAGACGTCATGCTCAACAAGGCGTTACTGCTGAAGGATCGTGTTCATCCCAACGCCCAGGGCGTCAAGGTCATCGCGAAAAACATCCTGCCGACCATCCGCGCTGAACTTCTTCGACAGCCTGCGCCCAAGCCCAAGCCATCGGTCGTCTCATCCGGCGTGGGCTGATTATCGCGTAATAGGTGATCGTGAATCACGTTTTGTTCTTGGCTGCAAACTCGCGGCGTGTTACATTAGATCATTGGATTCACTGAGGATTCAGCGATGACGATTAGCATCCTGCACCGTATCGACAAGGCGCGCAATATGGCGCGCGGCTACGAGTTGTCGGTACAGCCCGGCCTGTTCGGCGATGTCTCCGTACTGCGCCATTGGGGCCGAATCGGCACGACAGGCCAGTCGAAGGAATACTGGTTCCGCGACGAGACCGAGGCCGAAAATGAGGCCGCCGCCATCCTCAGGCAAAAGCAGAAACGCGGCTACACCCTGCGCGCACCTGCCCCCGCAGCCGACATCTGATGGCCGTCTATGTCGACGACATGTACCGCTACGCCATAGGCGAGTTTCGCGGCATGCAGATGTCGCATCTGATCGCCGACACGCCCGACGAACTGCACGTCTTCGCTCGTCGCATCGGCATGCGGCGCGAATGGTATCAGGGCGATCACTACGACATCCCCCTGCCCCGCCGCCGCGACGCGATTGCCGCCGGCGCCATCGCCGTCACCTACCGCCAGTGCGGCATGATGCGGCGCCGGCAGGCCGTGGAAGGCCATTGCGGCGATCCGGCCGATGCCGCGAGGTGGTACCGGCAGTGGCTGCGCCAGCGTAACCCTTAAGGCTGCAGCAGCCCGGACTCGACGACCATGGTCATGGCCGCCTCGAAGCTCAACGCTTCCGAGGTCCAGCCGGCCTTCAGATCCACTACGTCACTTCGACCATCGAGGCCGAGTACAAAAGCCCGAGGTTCGTCCTCTGTAATGTTCTGGGTGCGGTGATCAAGCGTGTACATCATCGGATAGCCCTGCCGGATCATGGCGCGCGCCAGCGCACTGACCTTCGGACGATCGCCGGGTGTATCCGAAAATGGCGCCGGTCCGCCATGCAGCTGAGTCAATCCGAAGTCGAACAGCCGGAACAGGGCGTGGGCATAGGGTTCCTGATCGGTCAGTTCATCGATCCGGAAACGGCGCGGCCAAGACGCGGACAGCTTGTCAAGTATCTCGGCCAAACCTTCGTTGGAGATGACGAACTCGCCGTCCTTCGAGGTGAATTTCTGGCCGTCGCGCGTACAGCGCGCCGATACGTGTGACGACATGATCCGTGCCGGATCGAGGCGGCGTTCGGGCTTCGCCTCTGCCCGGACAAACAGGCTGTGGCGGAAGAACCGAACGATATCGTCGTCGCGGCGCTGGACGGCGGCGACGATGTCGCGGACCTTAGTGCTGTCGCCAGCTTCGCTGATAAAGCCGTCGGCCAGCAAGCCCGGATGCGCTTCGTTCAGATATTGCATGCCATGATGCCCCGCGGCCTGCGCCATGTCGGTCAGGGATTGCGGCTCGAAACACGGCCCGAGTTCGTCGTGATAGAGCACCTCCGGCGGCTTATCCAGCATGTTGGCCGCCTCCCCGCGCAGGCCGGTCTGAAGCGGACGATCATCGTCGCGCGGCGCGGCGTAGGCCGTCAGGAATTCCCTAGCCGCGGCGGTACGCTCAGCGTCGGGAAGACCTTCGACGTGGCGCAGGATCATGTCACGCAGCAGCTTGCGCACGTGGCCGCCGGGCAAGGCGTTATAGCTGATATACGCGACACCTTCAGCCGCCAGACACCGGCCGATGATTTTCCAGATCGCCTCGCGCACCGGCTCCGGCACCCAGGCATAGACGCCGTGCACAATGATATAGTCGAAGGTCTCGGTCAGGCTTTCCGCGGCGTCCAGAATATCGCCGACCTCGACGCGGACATTGGTAAGCCCGGCCTCCTTCAGCAGCGCCTGGCCGCGCGCGACGGCGCTGGCGGCCAGGTCGAAGTTAAGGAAACGCCCGTCCGGGTAGGCCGCCGCCATGGCGATGACATTGGCCCCGTCGCCGCCGCCGATTTCCAGTACGCGCGCCGTTTCGACCGGCGCCGCGTCAAGGCCGTGAATGCGCGCCATCAACGCCATCCGGTCAGGATGGGCGTGCGGAAAGATCATCGTCGGATAGGCGACGGAATCGTAGGTGGTTTCGGTCACGCCTTTAGCAGCGCCGGAGCGATGTCCTTCGCGCCGCAACCGTGGCTCAGCAGGACCTTGTTCATTGTCGCCATGCGGTGCTCGGTCAATGGATTCATGGATGTCCCGGCGATACGCAGAACCTCTCCGTAGTGAACGCCGATCTTGCTGACGACATCGTTGCTCAGGCAGACGTTCAACCCCTGGACGGTATGGAATGCCGACTTGACGTCCCGCATCGCCTGCATGGGGTGGCGGATGGCGCTGGCCAGCATGCCCGCCGTCCTGACCGCCGTCATGGCGACACTGGCGTCGGCGATATTGCGCGACGCAAAGACCCCCACGCCGGGCGCGTTGAACGTCACCATGGGAAGTCGCTTGCGGTTGGCGACAACCTGAGCGATCGCCCCACCTAGGGAATGTCCACACAGGACGATGTTCTGCCCCGCGAACTGTTCCACAAACGCTTCGCCCGCGGAAAAGTAAGAGGTATTCATTCCGGTACCGAGCTTGAGATCGGCGATCGCATCCATTTTTTGCGCCGTACCACGGAACGCAACGACGATACAGCCGCGGCCTGAATAGGCCGATGCCTGGAAGCCATTAAGCGCCCCCGCCGCTGCTCGCCGACTGATACAGCCGAACGCCGTGGGGTTGGGGCCGTCCTCATAGACGGCCTCCGCAAGCAGACCCAGTTCACGTATCAGCATGGCTGATCCTCCGAAAAATGTCAGGAGAAGCTGTAGGTAAACCCGCTGGCGCCGTCGCCGACGCCGACATCGATGGACGTGACCTCTTCGCCGTTCATCTGCTTTTCGAGCAGGGCGATCGACAGTTCCGGCAGCATGGTATTGGTCAGGATGGCGTCGATGACCCGGCCGCCCGACGCCACCTCGTTGCAGCGCGACACGATCAGGTCGACGACCTCCTGGCTGTAGTTGAAGGCGATGCCATGGTTTTCCTGGATGCGCTTCTTGACGCGGTCGATCTGCAGCTTGACGATGCCTTGCAGCATCTTCGGCGACAGCGGGAAGTAGGGTAGCACAAGCAGGCGGCCCAGCAGCGCCGGCGGGAAGACTTTCAGCAGCTCGGGACGCAGGGCGTCGGCCAGGCTTTCCGGATCGGGCTTCATCTCCTCGTCTTCGGACAGCGTCGTGATCAGGTCGGTGCCGACGTTCGAGGTCAAAAGGATCAGGGTGTTCTTGAAGTCGATGTGCCGGCCTTCGGAATCGTTCATGAAGCCCTTGTCGAAGACCTGGAAGAACATCTCGTGGACGTCCGGGTGGGCCTTTTCGACCTCATCGAGCAGGACGACGCTGTAGGGACGGCGGCGAACCGCTTCGGTCAGCACCCCGCCCTGGCCGTAGCCGACATAGCCCGCCGGTGCGCCTTTCAGCGTCGAGACGGTATGGGCTTCCTGGAATTCGGACATGTTGATGACGATCATCGAATCGTCGCCCGAGTAGAGCAGTTCCGACAGGACGTGCGCGGTTTCGGTCTTGCCGACGCCCGACGGGCCACACAGCATGAAGACGCCGACCGGTTTGTTCGGATTGTCGAGCTTGGCGCGGCTGGTCTTGATGCGCTTGGCCAGGGCGTCCATGGCGTGGTCCTGGCCGATGACGCGTTCCTTCAGGCGGTCCGCGATTTCCAGCACACTCTTGATCTCGTCCTTGACCATGCGGCCGACAGGGATGCCGGTCCAGTCGGCGATGACGGCCGAGACGGCATCGGCATCAACGACGGCAAAGACCATCGGGGTGTCACCGGCCGCATCGCGCATGGCGGCAATGGCCGTATCGAGCGCAGCCTTTAACGGGGTTTCATCCACCGGCTCGGCGCCGTCTTCGGCCGGGGCTCGCGCTTCCTCGAGGGCAGCCCGGGCGGCACGTACGCCTTCAAGGGCAGCCTTTTCGGCGTCCCACTTGGCGGTCACTTCGGCCAGTGACGCTTCAGCCTCGGCCAAAGCTTCCTTCAGCTTCGGACCGCGATCGTCGCTCCGGTACTGGCCGGCCAGTTCGCGCGCGGCGATCTCGATTTCGACATTGAGCAGCTCGACCTTGCGGCGGCGGTCCTCGACGGCGGCGGGCGTGGCGTGCTGGGATACCGCGACGCGGGCGCACGCCGTGTCGAGCAGGCTGACCGCCTTGTCCGGCAACTGACGCGCCGGCACATAGCGCTGCGACAGCTTGACGGCCGCTTCGACGGCTTCGTCGAGCAGAACGATCTGGTGATGCTTTTCCATCATCGGCGCGACCGAACGCAACATAGCGATGGCGTTGTTGGTTTCCGGTTCGCCGACATCGACCGTCTGGAAGCGGCGGGTCATCGCCGGATCCTTTTCGAAGTATTGGCGGTATTCGGCATAGGTGGTGGCGGCGATGGTGCGCAGGCGTCCGCGCGCCAGGGCCGGCTTCAGCAGGTTGGCGGCGTCGCCCGTCCCGGCCTGGCCACCGGCGCCGATCAGGGTGTGTGCTTCGTCGATGAACAGGATGATGGGTTTCGGCGAAGCTTCGACCTCGTCGATCACTTGCCTGAGACGCTTTTCGAACTCGCCCTTGACGCTGGCACCAGCCTGCAGCAGGCCGATGTCGAGCGCGCGCAGGGTGACGTCCTTCAGCTGCGGCGGCACATCGCCATCAACGATGCGGCGAGCGAAACCCTCTGCCACAGCCGTCTTGCCGACGCCGGCTTCACCAATCAGGATCGGGTTGTTCTGGCGGCGGCGCAGCAGGATATCGACGACCTGGCGGATTTCGGCGTCGCGGCCGACGATCTTGTCGATCGCGCCGGTGCGGGCGCGTTCGGTCAGGTCGACGGAGAACTTGGCCAGGGCCTCGCCCTCACCCACCGGTCCTGCTCCATCGGCGGAACCGCCGCCAACGCTTGAGACCGTGTCGACCGTCGTCTGTTCGGTGGAAGACGCGACGATCTTCTCGAAGGTCTCACCCAGCTTGTCGACGCCGATCTTGCGGAATTCGCCCGAGATATTGCCGAGCGCGTTTTTCAGCGTCGGGGTCTTCAGCATACCATAGATCAGATGGCCGGTGCGGACACGGTTGGCCGAGAATTGCAGCGAGGCATAGAGCCAGCCCTTTTCGATCGCTTCCTCGATCTGCGGCGAAAAGTCGGAAATGGCAGTGGCGCCGCGCGGCAGGGCGTCCAGCGCGGCGACCACATCGCGCGCCAACTGGGTATCGTCCATGTTGAAGCCGGTACGGATGGCCGCTACGTCATTGCGCGGATCCTGCAGCATGACGTGGACCCAATGGACCAGCTCGACATAGGGGTTGCCGCGCATTTTGCAGAAGCTGGTGGCCGTTTCGATGGCCTTCAGCGCCGTGGGGTTCAACCGCCCGAACAGCGATGACCTGCTAATTTCCGCCATAACCTTAGCCCTTCCCTAATCCCTGTAATTTCAATGTATCGTAGTTTCAGCCGCACGCGGCTTTGCGGCCTGGCGCCGCACAAT
The DNA here is from genome assembly GCF_017875235.1 of Asticcacaulis solisilvae. Taxonomy (GTDB): domain Bacteria; phylum Pseudomonadota; class Alphaproteobacteria; order Caulobacterales; family Caulobacteraceae; genus Asticcacaulis; species Asticcacaulis solisilvae_A. The sequence goes on from NZ_JAGGMI010000012.1 coordinate 114,134, forward strand.
GGTGTCGCGCCGGATACCGTTCGAAGCCTTGGGCGCCAGCCAGCTGGTCCAGCCCAGCCGGCCACGGCCATCCAGCTTGAGCGGCGGCGCCTTGGCGTCCTCCATCTCCAGCGCGATGTCCCATTCCAGGTGCTGCGGCGCAAAGGCGTCCAGCGCCTCGGCCACGATGGCGAAGCGCGATCCTGTCGGCAGCAGACTTTCGTACTCGCGCAATGTATTGACGCGAATGACGATGCGGAAGGCGTCCGACGCCGTGCGCACCCGCCCGCCCAGAAGCATGTCGCCGCCGAGCTGGGCATAGGACTGGCCCAGCCGCGTGCGGTCTTCGGGTTCGATGTCGCGCCAGCGCGGCTGAAATTCCAGTACCCGGACCTTCTGCCTCAGCAGGTGCGACAGGGCGTCCTCGATACCGCCGGCATTGCGCCGCGACGCGAACAGGCTGGCATAATGCAGGCGCGCCCGCGCCGGAAAGGCCGAGCGGTCGCCGGCACCTTCGGCAGCGCCAGTTACCGCCGCGATATAGGCGGCGAAGCGGTCGTCGCCGGGCCGGTCCGCCATCGGCGCGGGCTGGCTGTCCGCCCAGGCGCGATAGAAGAACTGCAACATGCGGTTGGACAGCATGTCGAAGAAGCGGCCCACGGGGCGGCTTGTGGCATACTTTTTTTCGTACAGGACGAACTCGGACATGTGGATGGGCAAGGGCCCCATCGGCCCCGTGAGGCCCAGCCAGTAGCCGCTGACCCGCGCGCGACCGCCCTTAATCTCCACCTCATCCAGCGTGCTGTCGGCAAAGCCCAGCGACGGCGATTGCGCCAGATCCACGACGTTTTGTGACGGCAGGCGGGCCCGGCCGACGCGCGGCAGGCCATGGGCGCGCGCTTCCGCGCCCCGCAAAAGGGCGAACAGACCCCAGCGCCGGACCATCCCGGCGGCCTGGGCCAGGAAGTTCAGATGTTGTGCTGACGGCCTGTCCGGGGCGGCCATTTGACAAACACTCCTTCGACGGGGGACTCAAACTCGCACTCGGTGAAACTGTTGATCGTGGTGAATTCGGCCAGGAAACGCTCCAGCACAGCCGAAAAAACGAACAGGCGCGCCCGGTCAAAGGCGCCGTCATCCAGGCGGATGCGGATATGCTGGCCCGAAGCCACCGCCATGCGGTCACCCCCTGGAACGCGCCGCGACACCCGCCGCGACGACACATTCAGGATGCCGTCGATCTGGCGCCGCGACGAGGCGTCGTCCTGGCGGCCATACAATGTCAGGTGATCGCGCAGCAGGGACGGATCGCCGTCGGGCTGGTTGACCAGGGTGGTATAGTTCGGCGTCAGGTGGCCGATGATCCTCCAGGCGGCGTCGTGCATGCCCAGCGGCGGACGCGGACGCGTCGGCGCCCGCACGACGGTGGCGGCGCGCACCGGCAGGCCCGCGACGTTGAAATGGTTCTCGCCACGGAAGGTCAGGGTTTCCGGCAGTTCGCGGTTGGTGACCAGGGCGCGCACGGCCAGTTCGTGCACATTGTCAATAATGTCGGGATTGCCCGGCGCCGTTAGACTGAGCCAGGTCTCGGTGCCGACATAGTCGCTGGTCCGGCGCACGCGCTGCTCGCGCGTCGACAGCCGGCGGGCCTTAAGGCGCGTAGCGTAGAACAGGGCATTTCGCCAGTCATAAAGCAACGCGCCGAAGGCATAGAGCGGAGCGACCGTACTGGGGTCGGAATTGTCCTTGCCGAAGGCCTTGACGTCGAGAATTCGGAAGACTTCGAAATCGATCGGCTTCGCCCGGTCCGGAATGACGTGGTATTCGTGCTCGTACGGCTTGATCTCGACGCGGCCCAGCTGCTTTTCGAACAGGTTGATGGCCGGCGTGGCGAACAGGCGGAAGTTCGACGGCGTCAGCGCACCATTCAGGGTCGGAACGGCGCGCGAAAACAGGAAGACGACGTCGCACGACGTACCTGACGCCGCGAAAGCCTTGTCCAGGCCGTCCACGCCGACGAACAGGAAGCGTTCCGGACAGGCGAAATACTCCGTGAGCAGGCGATAGCCCCGGAACGAGCGCACTTCCGCGGGCAGAAGCGCTTCATCGTCGCCGAAGCCCACCTGCACGGGTCGCGGCAGGTCGATCCAGCCGCCCGCCCCTGCGCCCGACTCGGCATCGCGCGCCACGACGGCGATGGTTTCGCCCGCCATCTGGCGGTAAAGCTCGCCCGGAACGGTTTCGGAACCGTCGAGATAGAGGCTGATCAGGCCGGGAATGAGTTTGTTCAGCTCAACGCCCGGATTGGCGGTAAAACGCAGACGTAAGCCGGCCTCGGCCTTGAAACGCGTTCCGGCGGCAAACGGTGCCACGGCGGCGCGCGAGCCTAAATACTCGGCCTGGCTAATCTTGATCGGCCACAGGGTTACGTCGTGGGCGGTGCGGAAGATCACCGGCGTATTCTGGTCCGACGCTTGCGCGGTAATCTCAGTCCCGCGCGGAACCTGCGTGCCGGTGATCAGGCCCGGATCACCTTCCTTGCCCTCGAAGGCGGTGATGCAGATCGCCGGCGTCGGTGCCATGTAATGCGGCTGGATCGCCTGCAGCAGGTGCTGGGTGAATTCGGGATACTGGTCCTGCTGCTTGAGCTGGACGCGCGCCGACAGGAAGGCCACGCCCTCCAGCAGCCGTTCGACATAGGGGTCGGGATCGGTCGGCGTCTTCAGGCCCAGCCGGCCGGCCACCGCCTCGTGCTCCTCGCCGAACTCGCGCGCGCTTTCGCGCAAGTAGGCCAGTTCGTCATTATAGGCTTTTAGCAGACGCGGATCCATCGCCTAGTCTCTAATCGTGACGGTCGCCGAGTCGGCTTCGACATCGGTCTTGAAGTTGATGGGAATGGCCTGGACGGCGGACGTGATGTCGCCGTGGATAATGTAGGTGACGCGGTTTTCGCGCTCACGATCCGACGGTTCGACGTGCAGGCTGTCCGGACTGATGCGCGGCTCGTAGGCCTTGACGGCTGCCTGGATGTCGCGGGCGCGCTGGGTCACCGCCCGCTGGGTATAGGACTTTCCCGCCAGGTCGGTCACACCATAGTTCAGAACCGAGGTCCTGATTTCCGGATACGGCGTCAAATCGAAACCCGACGACAGGCTGACCGTATTGAGCAGCCAGTACAGGTCGCGCTTGATGGTGTCGCGCAGGGCGGCCTCAGTGAAGCGCTCCAGGCGTGGCACGGAATAGTGCTTCATCGACTCGCGCGACAGTTCGGCCATGGTGCTGTCATCACGCAGACCCGGCATGTCGAGATCGGCCGACAGCTTGTCGAACAGGGAGGGATTCAACCGCTCGGCTATGGCCATGGCGCGCGCCTTACCGGAATTCAAGTTTGCGCAGCGACAGGAGGTCGCGCTCGTCCCCGCTGGAAAGGTTGAGGATATGTTGCCCCAGGCCGGTCACGCCGTTATCGGTCTCGATCCAGCGCGTTGACCGCGCCAGAACGTCGTTGACGTCATCGCTTTGCTCGCTGCCCGGATAGCGGACCGGCAGGAAGCCCGCGACCGACTGGCCGCTCTTGAAGCCGATCTGCACCGGATACCACAACATGTCGCGCAGATCTTTTGCACCTTCGCTCTTCACATATTGCAGCGTGTCGAAGGTGATCAGCCCCCACTTGCCAGCGATGATGGCTTCGAGTGCCGGACCGAAGCGGCTGTCCGCATCGGCGATCCAGTCGAACTCAACACCGTCCAGTGTGCCAGGCGTATCGGGCGCCGCGGCAAAGGCGCGTTCCCGCGCCTCGGCCGCCGCATCCATTCGTCCCGCCAGTTCGTGACCCAGCGCCGCCGCCAGATCGGCGGCCCAGGGCTGAGACTTCGTCAGCAGGGCCACAGGGGCCTTGCCGGCGAAAACCTCGGCGCGCAGGGCCTCCGCCTCGATCGCCTGACCGTAGGCGGTGCTCAGCATCATGGCGTCGGGCGACAACTGCGCCAGGGCATTCAACTGGGCGCGCGCCTTCGTCCACTCGCCTGACAGGGCAAGCAACTGGAAGAGAAACATCCGGGCTTCGACATTGCCGGGTGTCTTTTTGACCAGTTCGACGAGTTCGGCCCGCGCCCCGTTCAGGTCGCCCTGACGCAATAGGGTCTCGGCAGAAGACATACCTTTTACTTGGCCTTACTTGGCTTTGTTTTCGCGGAGGTTATAACCCGACTTCACGACGCCACCGACATTGCCGGTCGAATCCTGCGGCAGGTATTCGAAGTCGATCTGAGCAAAGTTCAGCGAAACCGACTCAGCCGGAGCATCGCCCAATGCATTACCGCTGTTGTTGACGCTCGACACCAGGACGTCAGTCAGGGTGATCTTGTAGTACTCCTTGCCGCCTTCCTTGCCGCCGCCGGCCTTGCGGAAGGTAATAACGGCGCTGGGAATATGTTCACCCGTCGCGCAATGGTTGATGAGCGTTGGCGTCGCCTTGTCAACCAGCTTGTTGATGGTGATGTCCTGGAAATCGGCCTTGCCCGAACCCGAACCGCCCGCACGCCCGCCCGTGCCCGTCTGCGACACGCCGAAGCTGAAAGAATCGATATCGATTTCGCCCTTGTGCTTGGAATCCTGTGACTCGCCAGCAATGCCCTTGAGCATCAGGAACATATCAACAGCCATGGTAAACTCCCTTATATTGATCGCCGTCCATCATGCGGCGTATGTGATGAAATTTAAGCCCCCTTGGGCAGACGCGAAACCATACTCATCGATACGTCCATGCCTTCCAGCTGGTAATGCGGGACGAACAGGAACTTCCCCTTGTAATAGCCTGGGTTTTCTTCATCCGGCACGACCTCGACCTGGGCGGCCTTGAGCGGCAGCCTGGCCTTGGTTTCCTCAGAAGACGTTTCCGGTGCACCATCGACATACTGCATGACCCAGTTTTGCAGGTCACGCTGCAGTTGCGGCGCTTCACGGCTGCCGCCGACCCAGTCGCGCACCATGCACTTCAGGTAGTGGGCAAAGCGGCAGCTGGCGAAGATATAAGGTAGGCGCGCCGACAGGTTGGCCGAGGCCGTGGCCGCCGGATCGTCATAGACCTTCGGCTGGTGCACCGTTTGGGCGCCGATGAAGGTCGCCTGGTCGGTGTTCTTGCGATGGATAAGCGACAAGAGGCCCGAGGCCGACAGCTCGGCTTCACGGCGGTCCGAAATGGCGATTTCGGTCGGACACTTCATGTCGACGCCGCCGTCATCGGTCGGGAAGGTCGCGGTGGGCAGGCTATCGACCGTACCGCCGGATTCAACACCGCGGATACGCGTGCACCAACCCCAATCCTTGAAGGCGTCGGTGATACGGACGCCCATGGCGTAGGAGGCATTGACCCACAGATGGTTGTCGTGCTCGCCGCCGGTATCTTCCTCAAAGTCAAAGCCGTCGACCGGATTGGTCTTGGAGCCGTAGGGCGCGCGACCCAGGAAGCGCGGCATGGTCAGGGCCAGGTAACGGCTGTCCTCGGTCGCCCGGAACCCGCGCCACGCGGCGTAGTCGGAAGCGTCGAACAGCTTGCCAAGGTCGCGCGGCTGCGACAGTTCCTGCCAGCTCTGCATGCCCATCAGGCCCGGCGCGGCATTGGAGATAAACGGCGCATGCGCGGCGGCGCCGATCTTGGCCAGGCCTTTCATGACTTCGATGTCGGGCGCGGTGTGATCGAAGGCGTAGTCGCACAGGAAGGCGCCGTAGGGCTGACCGCCCAGCTGGCCGAATTCCGACTCGTAGATTTTCTTGAACAGCGGGCTCTGGTCCCACGCCGCGTCGCGGTACTGACGCAGCATCTTGCGCGTCTCGTCCTTGCCGATGTTCAGGACACGGATCTTGAGATCCTTGCCGGTCGGCGTGCTCATGACAAAATAGTGCAGCCCGCGCCACGCCGATTCCAGCTTCTGGAATTCTTCGTGGTGCAGGATCTTGTTGACCTGCTCGCTCAGCTTCTTGTCGATGGCCGAGCGCATGGCGTCGAGCGTGGTGAACACGTCATGGCCGATAACGGCGGCATCGCCCAGGGCCTGCTGGGCCAGGGTCGCCACCGCCGATTCGATGCGCGAGGCGCGCACGTCATCCGTGGGCTTGAATTCTTTTTGCAGCAGCGCCGAGAAGTCGTCGAGGCCGCCGATTTCCGATGCGACGGCATCGCCTGAGCGAAGCGTTTCCTGAGCCATAATATCCGTCTCCGTTTCGCTAATTATTGGTCTGCGGCTTCGTCGCCGGCCTTTTCGGCCTTGCTGGCGGCCAGGGCTTTCAGCAGGTCAGGATCCTTCAGGACCTTGTCGAGCAGCTCCTGCGCGCCATCCTTGCCATCCATGTAGATCATCAGGTCGTTCAGCTGCTGGCGGGCTTCGAGCAGCTTGTTGAGCGCCGGCACCTTCTTGGCGACCTCGCCCGGATCGAAATCGTTCATCGACTTGAAGGTCAGGTCGATCCCCAGCTTGCCTTCGCCGGTCAGGGTGTTGTCGACATTGAAGGCGGCGCGCGGCGCGATTGCTTCCATGCGCTGGTCGAAATTGTCCATGTCGAATTCGACGAAATCGCGCTTGTCCAGCGGCTTCTTCTCGACCAGGCTCTTGCCCGACAGATCGGACATGACGCCCATCACGAACGGCAGTTCGATCTTCTGGCGCGCACCAAAGGTTTCAACTTCATACTCGATGTGGACGCGTGGCTTGCGGTTCTGGCTGATGAAACGCTGGCCACCTTTTGACGCTGACATGGCAACCCCCTTGCATAAGGTTCAGGCCTTAAGCCTGGTGCTTTGTTACGGCCCCGAGGCACGCCAGAGGGCACTGTGATTGCGGGAAACTATCGCCCGCCCTTTTTGCTTTTACAAGCGAATTTCATGCTTGATTTTATATTAACGCCATTTTTACGCAATCGGACGCGGTAACTGGTTAATAGCCTTCTTCCTTTGGACGCGGCATTAGCACGCTACGCGCTTCATGGACGCTGTTCGGCGCGATATCCTCGAGCACGGCAAGGAAGTCGAGCGTCACCCACTCGCGCGCCCGCCGCAATGCCATCGGCACCGGACTGGTCGGCTCCTTGCGGCGGTAATAGTCGCTGATGGCGTCGATCGCACGGATGACATCCTCCCGCGATTCGATCGCACCCGGCGCCCCTACGCCGGCACGCCCGCCGCCGCCCGATGACGCCGCCGACACGTCTTCGTCCGCCTCGGCGGCGTCATCACCGCCCCCCAGACTGGTAAAGGCCGCAAGGCCCGACCGCATCCCCTTAAGCGCTTCGTAGGTTGGCGCGAAATTGACCGAAGTACCGCCTTCGGAGTTGGCCGTCATGACGCCGTCGGCGATCCGCAGCGCCTCGACAATCGTGTCGAGCTGCTGGACGACCGCCTCAAGCTCTTCAGGCGGCGTTTCCTGCACGGCGGCCCGGAACATACCGTAACCATCCTCGCTGTCGCCGTTCAGCGTGAACCGTTCGATATCGACGCTCGAATATTCGCCGAGGCGCGGGTGGCGGATAAGGATGATGTTCCTGAGCGGGCCCAGGAATTCCCCTATACGGGTCAGCGCCTCGCAAGGCGCCTTGCGGCCCTGGAAACCGTATTCTTCCAGCTGCGGGTGGACCGTATCCCAGTAATTGCCGACAAGCCCCGCCAGGAATTTGGCGCCGGTCTCGACGACGTCGATCTGCGCCATGCGCGCGCCCGCGCGCATCAGATAAACAGCCAGCGAGATGTCCTTGGTGCGAGCGCTTTGCCCTTCGATCAGACGGACGATGGCGCGCCAGTCGATATCGCCCTCGTTGGCGGCGCCACCGCCCGCGGAGGTCTCGAACGCCGCCTCGATCTCCTGGCGCTCGCCGTCATATTCCAGGTTTTCCCCGACCGGATTGTCTTCCGAAACAGGCTCAAGCAGCGTTTCGACATCCACGGCCATTCAGCACTCCAGTCTCGCCCAAGTCGCGGCGCACAGCCGCGACGCGGCTCTGTTATGAACCGACGATGCACAGGACCACGCGCCCGCTACACCGCCCTACAACTACGCAATACTGAAAACTTAGCTGGCGCGGACCAGCTCGACACGGCGGTTGGCCGGCGAACGCTTGGACACACCCGAAAGCGGACGGTTCGGACCAAAACCCTCAGCCTTCAGGCGGCTGGACGACACGCCATTGGCCACCAGGTAGTCGACGACCGACTGCGCCCGGCGCTGCGACAGGTCCATATTCTTCGAATAGGCGCCGCTTGCATCGGTATGGCCCTCAATGACGAAGGTCATGGCCGACAGTTGCGGCGACTGCATGGCAGTCACATACTTGGACAATTCCGTCTTGGCACCATCGGTCAGGTCGGCCGAGCCAACAGTGAAGTTGACCTGCATGGTCAGCTGGCTGTTCGAAGCCGCGGCCGGCTGCGCGGCCTTCCTGCTGGCCTTGGCGACCTGGGCCTTGCCGGCGGCAGGCTTTGCGGCCGCGGGCGTCTCGGGACGCTTCTGCAGGCTGAACATCTTTTCCGGACCGGTGTCCTGCTGCTTCTTCTGCAGGCTGAACATCTTCTCGTCGCCGATCGTCTTCTGCTCGCCCTCAGGCGCGGGCGCCGCATCACAGGTGTCGGACATCTTGCAGATAATATCGTCTGTCGTCGTCGCCGACTGCGCAAACGCAGACGTATGCGCAAAGATCAATCCGGCAGCCGTCAGGCCGCATGCTATGGTTAATCTATTCTTAACGCGCATGGTTATCTTCCTGTTTGTTACTTTTTAACAAAATATACTGCGCAACGTACGGCAAATTATCCCATTTACAAAACGGGCGCAACTGCATTACCCTTGCGCCACAATAATAAATGGTTACCTCATGCCGGCCCTAGCCGCCGGGGAGCCAGCGAACGCGTCCGCGTCAGGACTGACCGTTAGGGAGTCGCGTGTTGTTTAACCAGAACCTCCACACCGTCGCCAGCATCGGCCTGTCCATCGGTAAGAATGCTGCCGATCTGGTACGCTTCGAAGCGAACGAAGCCCTGGGCGAGCTGTTCCAGCTTACGGTCGAGGTTCTGTTCAGAGACGCCGCGAACCAAAGCGTCGACCTCGCCAAGTGTCTCGGCGAGGCGGCGACGGTTACCCTCACGCAAGGCAATGGCTCTATCAGGCATTTCCACGGCGTGGTCGTTTCCGTCGCCTTCGTCGAGCGGACGGTCACCGGCGTTCGCGCGCAGCTGATCATGCGCCCGCGCCTCTATCTTTTTGCGCACAATAAGGACACCCGCCTGTTCGAAGAGATGACCGCTCCGGAGATCATCACGTCCGTCCTCGGCGTATGCGGCGTCGCCCACACCAAGAAGCTGTCCGGTACCTACCGCAAGCGCGGCTACACAACCCAATTTGGTGAAAGCCACTTCGCCTTCATCTCCCGGCTGATGGAAGAAGAAGGCATCTACTACTACTTCACCCACAACGAAGCCGCGCATACCCTTGTCCTAAGCGATAGCAAGTCGTCGCACGACAAAGCCAGGCCTGACCTCCTCGTCTACGATCCGGACATGGACGACATCAATATCGCCAATACCCTGGACAAGGGCGACAACTTTGTTCACACCTGGCAGCAGACCCTGTCGGCGTTGGGCCACAAAGAAGTGAACCTGTGGGACAACCTGTTCACCATGCCCGGCAACCACCTCGAACAGACGTCCGCGCTGCTGGCTCATCCCGGCGGTAACAAGGTCCCCATGGTCGCCGAGGTCTACGACTTCGAGGGCACTTACGACCTGCACCAACCGGCCAGCGGCGAAGAGGACGCGGGTGAAGGCAATCGGCATATCCAGTTCGCCAAGGCGCGCGCCAAGCTGCGCAGCGAAATCCTCGAAGCCCGCCGCCGCACCCACGTTGCCATCGCCCTCTCCCCTATGCTGGCCTGCGGCGCGACCTTCAGGCTTGAGGATCAGCCGAAAGGCATGATTGAGGTCGACGAATTCCTGATGACCCGCGTGCGCACCGTCGTCTATGGCGCGGGCTTTGAAAGCGGCAGCGGGAAGTCGGCCGAGAATATCACCGAGATGGAGGTCATTCCGCACGACACGCCGTGGCGCAGCGAGCCCGCAACGCCGCGGCCGATCGCCCACGGCCCCCAGACCGCGATCGTGGTGGGCCCCAAGGACGAGGAAATCTTCACCGACAAGTACGGCCGCGTAAAGGTCCAGTTCCCCTGGGACCGGGTCGGCAAGAACGACCCCCACAGTTCGGCCTGGCTGCGCGTGGCCCAGACCGGCGGGCTTGGCAATATCAACATGCCGCGCGTCGGCCATGAGGTCCTGGTCGGCTTCCTGGACGGCAATCCCGATCGCCCCATCGTCATCGGCCGGCTGTTCAACGCCGAGCAGATGCCGATCTATGCGCTGCCGGATCACAAGACGCGGACGGTCTGGCGCAGCAAGACCTACGGCGTGCCGACCGGCAAGAGCGCCACGGAGGCGCTGGACAAGGAATCGAAGCCGCTGGACGACGTCAAGGATACCGACGGCAACGAACTGCGCTTCGAAGACAAGTACGGCGAGGAAGAAGTATTCCTGCTGGCCCACCGCAACATGAACACGCGCGTGCGCTTCGACGAGACGCACCATGTCGGCCGCAACCAGGAAACCAAGATCTGGTTCGACGCCGTCCGTGACGTCGAACGCGACCAGTCCGTGTCCATTGGCCGCGACTCCGAAGTCAAGATCGGTCAGCACAGCACGATCGAAACCACGGGCAATGAAAAGCGGACCGTTAAGGGCACCAGCGACGTTACCATAACCGGCAGTCATACGGTTCTGATGGAGGCCGAAGCCTCCTACACGACCAAGGGCAAGAATACCGTCAAGGTCGATGGCGACGACAAGCAGGATTACGGCGGCAAGTCCGAAATCGATGTCGGCTCGACCCTGACCATCAAGGCCGGAACCAAAATCGTGCTGTCCGTTGGCGGCAACTCGATCGAGATTTCGCAAACCGGCATCAAGATCAACGGCACCATGGTCAAGATAGACGCGCAGGCAACCGCCGACTTTTCGGGCGCCATGACGACGGTCAAGGCGTCCGGCGTCCTGACCGCCCAGGGTAGCCTGGTGAAAATAAACTAGGGAATGGCCATGTCCGAATGGGCTTTGATACAGTGGTCGCAGGCGCGCCAGATCACGCAGACCATGGGCATAAAGGATGCCCAGGCGCCGGCGGCCGGAATTACTCCCGGACAGCATTTCGCCAGTCTGGTCGCGGCCGACCGCCTGCCCGATGCCGTGCAGTTCCTGGCGCACGCCCTGCCGCGTTACGAAGCCGTGCAATGGGCGGCCAACGCCATGGGACGCTTACGGCCCGCCGCCGACCGCGACCTCGACGAAGCCCGCGCCTTCGATACCGCCCACCAATGGCTGCGCGACCCTGACGAACGTCTGCGCCGGACAGCCGAGTCCCTGGCCGAAGCCATGGAAGAGCCGGTGCCGGAAAAGCTGCTGCTTCAGGCCATCTTCCTGTCGGGCGGCTCGATCGCTCCGGAAGACCTGCCGCCCGTGCATCCGCGCCCTGATACCGCCGCCAAGCTGGCCGGCGCGGCCATATTGCTGGCCGCCTTCGCCACGCCGGAGCCGCAAAACGCGCTGAAGCAGGTTTTGCAGGATGGCGAAAAGCTGGCGACACGCGTATCCTGACAGCATGAGCCTTACCCTGACGATCCTGGGCCGCGACCGGCTTGACAATGGTCTTCCCGCCCACCTGCAACTCAATGAACGCGGCGCCATTATCGGCCGCTCGCCAACGGTAAGCTGGTGCCTTCCCGACCCCAGCAACTTCGTTTCATCGCGTCACTGCGAAATCAGCTATCGCGACGGCGGCTACTGGCTTAGCGACACCAGCACCAACGGCACGGCCGTCAACGGCGCGCCCTTGAGCGGTCCGCACCGTCTGCGCACCGGCGACGTCGTCGCCATCGGCAACTATCAGATCCGCGCCGAAATCGCCGGTGAGGCCGCCCCAAGCGCTTCGGCCTCGGCTCCGCAGTCGAGCAGCGGATGGGCGGGTTGGGACAATGTCGCGCCGTCGCCTACGGCCTCATCGGGCGACGACTGGAACCGCCCGGCGCCCCAGGCCGCCATCAGCGGCACGGGTGCCATGTCGCAGAACTGGACGCCGCCGACCGCCAAGAGCGACGCCGACACCAAAAACGACCTTTGGGGTGCGCCGCCGACCGTCACCCCCTCCCCGACATCGGCGCCCGCGCAACCGGCGTCTGCCTGGGGCCCCGCGCCCGCAGCCGCACAGGCGGCAGCACCCGTTTCCGACCCCTGGGGCAGCGCGCCGCAGCAGCAGCCTGCGCAAGCCGCTTCAGCCTGGTCCAGCGAAGGCCACGGCACGGCGCCGGCCGGCGACGATATCTGGGGCAAGATCGCCGACGGCTATGTCGTCGACTGGGCGCGCGGCGGCTTCGGCCAGCCGGCGACGCCCGCGCCCGCCGCCGATCCGCTGGGGCTCAATCGCACGCCGGACCTGCCGCCAGCGGCACCCTCTTCGCAAGCCTGGGCCAGTTCCGCGCCCGTGCCGCCACCAGCCGCCCAACCGGTAAGCTATGCGGTCTCCGGCAACGCCTTCAGCAACTTTATCGGTACGCTCGGCGTCGATCCCTCAGCCTTGAAATCGAGCGAGGCGCAAACCCTGGAAACCTCTGCGATCCTGCTGCGCCGCCTGATCGCCGGCATGGTGGTCATGCTCGAAGCCCGCGCCCGCGCCAAGGCCCAGATGGGAGCTCAGACGACGGCGCTGTCCTTCGACGGCAACAACCCGATGAAGTTCGCCCGCACACCGGAACAGGCGCTGCTGCAGCTGCTGAACCCGCCGGAACGCGGCTTCATGCCCGCCGACAAGGCGATCGAGGATGCCTTTCTGGACCTGCAGTCGCACCAGATGGCGACGCTTCGGGCCATGCAGGGCGCCCTGAAGGCCACGCTCGACCGCTTCTCGCCCAATGCCATCCGCGAACGCGCCGAGCAAAAGGGTATCATGGCCAAGATCTTCCAGGATTCGCGCGATGCCGCGCTGTGGAAGGCTTATGAACGCGAATTCTCGGGCGTCGTGTCCGGTTCGGACGAGGCCTTCATGGACGTCTTCTCGAAGGAATTCCGCAAGGCTTATGAAGAACTGACCGCGAAGAAGGGGTTTTAGATTCGAAAGAGGGGGAGCAGTAGATGGAAGTGATTATTGCCTGGGCATCGGCCCATCCGATCCTAGCATGGTCGGTCGCGGGTGTAGCTGCACTCGTCGTGTTGCTGGCGTTGGCTTACGGTATATTCGTCCTGTGGGTGATATGGGATAATATCGACCGCAGCGGCACGAAGCTGGTTTCCGAAGGCTTCGCAGTCCTCCACGACAAAAACATTGACGAAGTGGCCTTCATTTGGACCGTGCGCGACTCAGGAAAATTCGCCGCGCGCGATTTGCGTGTCTGGATGAACGTCTCGACAAAACAAAAAGCCGGCCGCACCGCATCGTGGCGTTTAAACCGAACGGTCGCCGCGCTCGCGCCAGGAGAGCTTATCGACTTCGACATTCGCATTTCACGCAGTGAGCTGACAAGACTATCGCGCGATTTTGACAAGGGCACCATTACCCTGTGGTCAAACTACTCGTCATCGTCACCACGAAAGCCTCCCAAGCCCTTCGGTGCATCAGGCCCGAACGCGCACTACACCCTCACGGTGGGCGAGATAGGCGGTGAGGCCTGTGTAACCGTGACCGACTTTACGCCAATCGATCCATACCGGCGCATCTCAAAGGATTAGGCGCCAGACCGGATTGTTCCTCCTCCAGATGCGCAGCATGGGAAGGTGTCATTGCATCAGGAGGGTCAGCTCCGAAGCTATACCTTTCCACAGCAGCGCGCAGTCTAATTCGGCACTTCATCGACCGTGTTCATCCAGATCATTTCGGTATGCCAGCCCTTGGAGGCAGCGATCTGGTTGAACTGTTGCTCCCATTGCGGCGTGCGCTGGGCGGCCGGCGGCAGGATGGTCCCGGCCTCGATCGGGCCGGAACCCCGCACGATCAGAATACCCGCCCAGCCGGTTTCGCTCTGGTCCAGCCCCATCTCGTAACGGCCGCCGCCCAGGTCGGCGATACCATAGCCCTGCCGGAAGCTGGCGTCCTGAAGCTGGCCGAGGCTCTGGATCAGGGCGATGCCGTCGCCGCTGTTCTGCAGGCCGAACATGGCGAAGTCCTGCGTACCTGGATCGACGCGGAAATTGACGATGGTCTTGGCCATAGGCTTGCCATCGGTCGAATCCGGCGGCACCGACATTTCCCATTTCACCTGGGGCGAGCCGAGCGTCGTCGTTTCCGATTTTATGGAATTATATTCGGTCAGCAGCGGGCAGGCATCCTGACGGGTCAACGGCGCCACGCCATTGGTGTCGAGATTGGCCAGGGTCAGGCCCTTGGCCGCGATCGCATCAGAGACCAGCTTTTGCACGGCGGCGGTATCGCGCGCCACGCCCTTGATCGACAGGTTGATCCCGGATACGCCGCCGGAAACCGTATCGATATCGAGCCAGGCACACTGCGCCGACGGCAAGGTGGCGTTGATCGTCTGACGCGCCGTGTCTATGGCCTGGGCGGCGGTCATCTGTGTCTGTGCCGGCGCCTTGTCGCCCTTGCCGCCGAAGATCAGCACCCCGGCAATCGCGATGGCGATGATGCCAGCAACACCGCCACCGATCATCAGTGTCTTGGGATCGAGCCCCGGCTTGGCGGCGGCCGGCGCACCGGCGGGCCTTGACTGCGGAGGCGGAGGCGTCGCGCTGCCCTGCTGGACCGGCTGGGTCTTTGCGCCGGTCATGCCGTCGATCATGGCGATGACCTCGTCCATCGAGCGCAGGCGCTCGACCGGATTGGGCTTCAGCATGGCGGTCAACAGCGGGCGGATCTCTTCCGGCGCGGTTGACAGGTCCGGCCCTTGGCGGCGCTTGTCGACTGCGTCGACCAGGGTCGCGCCCATGTCGACACCGCGCCCTTGCGCCACCGACAGGATGACAAGGCCAAGGCTATAGAGATCGGTCCATGGACCGACTTCACGGTTGAAGTCGCCCAGCTGTTCCGGCGCGACATAGTTGAGCTTGCCGGCGAAGCCGTCGCCGATGATCGTTTTGGACGACGGATCGAGATCCTTGGCGATGCCGAAGTCGATGATCCGAGCCTTCGACAGCTCACCGTCCTCCAGCAGAATGTTGTCGGGCGAGATGTCGCGGTGGATGGCGCCCAGGCTGTGGGCAACTCTCAACCCGTCGGCCAGGCGGCGCGTCAGGGCCAGCAGCTGTTGTGCCGTTGGCCGCAGCGACGGCAACGCGTCCTGAAGGTTCTTGCTGTCGACGAATTCAGTGACGATGTAGAGCACGCCCAGTTGCGGTTCCTGGGCGATGACGCGGTATTGGACCAGAGCCGGATGCGATAGACGGGTGAGCGTCCGCGCCTCCTTCTTGAACATCGCCTGGACGTTCGGATCGGCCGCCAGCGATGGCAGCATGACCTTGATGGCGACGCGCTCATCCGAGTTGACATTGACGCCTTCGAACACCTCGCCCATACCGCCGCGCGCGATGAAGCGGCGGACTTCGAAGATGTGGTTCAACACATCGCCGATCTGGATCTGGCCGGCGTCGGCGCGCGGCGCCACCGGCGGGAAATTGGTCATGCGCGGTTCAGATGCGGGAGGTGGCGGAGCGGCCACGGGCTCGGCTTGAAGCGCCGGTGCGAACTGCGTCTTGGCGCGCGATTTGCGCGGCTTCTTGGGCTCTTCTGCTTCGGCGGGCGGCGTCTGGATCGGCATCGGCGCGAAGACCGTCTTCTGCTCTTCGGGCTGCGCCGGTGTTTCGGGCACCATGTCGAACGGCGATTGCGGCTTGCCGTCCGGTTTGTCCTGTTCACTCATTGCGGGCTCCCCCAGTTTTGCGGCGCCAACTGGAGACGGGTAGCCTCAGATGCACGGATCACTATGACCGTGACATTATCCTTGGCCTCGTAGCTGAGACAAGCGTCAACGAGCGCGCCCGCGGCATTTTCGAAGGGCGTATGCGTCAGAATGTCGGTGATTTCGGTCTCGCTGACCTCGCCATATAACCCGTCGCTGCACAGCAGGAAGACGTCTCCCGCGGTGACGCTGTCGGCTACGGCGTCCAACTCCAGCGCCTCGCCGACGCCGACGGCGCGCGACAGCATGTGGCCCATGGGATGGCCGACGCTCTGCTCGACCGTCAGATAGCCGCGGTCGATCAGTTCCTGGACACGCGTATGGTCGCGGCTCAGCTGATGCAGCACGCCGTCGCGCAGCACATAGGCGCGGCTGTCACCGGCCCAGACAACCGCGAAGCGATTGTCACGCATCACACAGGCCACGACCGTCGTGCCCATGTTTATGCTCTTTTCGCGCGCCTCCGAGAAGATGACGCCATTGGCGCGATGGATGGCCTTGGCGGCCTGATCGACCTGACGGTCGAAATCCATGCCATCGGTGACGGTGCCCAGCGCCTCGACGACGACGGCCGAAGCCCATTCACCGCGCTCATGGCCACCCATGCCGTCGGCGACGGCCCATACGCCCACCTGGTCGCTGCCGAACAGGGCGTCTTCATTGTGCTCGCGCACCTTGCCGGGGTGGGTTTTGGCCGTCCATTCCAGCCTGAGCCGTTCGCCCATCATGACATCTGCCTCGCCGCTTCGATCATTCGCGTCATCACATCCACCGGCCATTCGCCGTCCACGCGGACGATGACTGTCCGCTCACTGTCTTCCAGCCACCAGCCGGAGGACGGCGGCGCGCCTTGCGGCTCAGGCGTCGCCGACAATCGCGCAAAAAGCGCGTCGGCGTCGAGCCCTTCGGCAAAGGCCTGGTAAAGCTGCGCCTCACACGCATCGATCCTGAGGCCAGCGTCCTCGCCCGCCATCACGCCGGCCAGAATCGGAAACTGACGGCCGACGCGATCGATCGACGGCGCCAGAACGCCACACACCGCCTCGCCGCCAATGTTTGTAACGAACCGCCAGACCGGCGCTAAGGCATAGAGGTCGTCGAACCCGTCCACCATGGCCGCCGCGCTCAGTGACGCCGACAGGAAATCGTCCAGCCGCTCAGTGTCCGCGTCGCTCAAACCCCGCGCGATAAAGTCGCCGTGCGCCGGCAGCTTGCCGAACAGGATCGCCATCGGTCTTTTCCTTACAGCGCCAATCTTACAAAGCGGGGGGGCAGCGGAAGGTCCACACCCCGCCACGGCTGAACGGATTGAAGGTCGAGTTGAGCGTGACCTTCAGCGCCGCCGTCCGGCCGCCCTGGCCGAAGGTGGCGGTGAAAGCATTGCTGCCCGCGTTTTGCTTTGCCGAAGCATCCATCACCCGGAACAGCGCCCATGGCCCTTCACCGGTGAAGGTCTGGACCTGTTGGCCGCCCTTCAGCAAGGTGACGCGCGCCTCGGGCAGGCCCTGGACCGACCACATGACGGGTTTCGCTTCGGTGGCGCCGGCCTTGAAGCTGTAGGTGGTGCCGCCGGACGAGAACTCGACCGTGTCGACATCGGGCCCCAGATTGGCCAGCTGCACCTTGAACGAGATGCCGCCGCTCAGCATATCGCGGATCTGTGCCGCGCGGGCCATTTCGGCGGCGCTCGACGGGTTGAAGCCGGCCGCGATCGGGTTGGCCTCCTGCCAGCGCCATACCGGACCGGCCGTATCGAGCAGGCTCATCAAACGCGTGGTAGCGAAGCCGTCGACCGTGCCGCCGGGTCCGAAGACGCGGATGGCGTCAAGCGTCGAGACGTCGATTTTGGAGTTGCCAAAGAACGGGTACTTGTCGGTCGAGGCCATCTGACACTGCGGCAGGACCGACGACGTCCAGGCCTGGGTCACCACGCCTTCGGCCGCTGACACCTGAGCCGCCGCCCCGCCCTTGACGGCGGCGCCCATAAAGCCTTGTAGACTGGGCGGCGCCACCGCCGCAGCGCCTGCCATGGCCGCATTGGCCGTGGCGGTCTGGGCCTGTAGCCCATCGGAACCGGCGGCACCGCCCAGCGACTTGGCCGCCATGACCGCCTGACCGGCGGATTTGACAGCATTCATAAAGTCATCGACCGGCGTGCCCGAATAGGCGCGGACCGGCGCGAAGTGGGTTTGGATCAGCTTACCGGCATCGACATTGCCGGCGTCCGACGGCAGGAGCGCGCCCGCGGTCCCCATCTTGGACTTGAGCGCATCGGCCGCGCCCTGCTTCGCTGTGCTGGTGCCACCCGTAAAGTCGCTGTTCTTGGCGACCTCCAGCAGCAGTTGCTTGAGCGGCGACGGCGTACGCGTAAAGGCGCCGAATGCCGCCGGATTGTTGAAGAGGTCGGCGGGCTTGGGGGTATTCAGCACCTTTTCCCAGGCGTCGATATAGTCCTTGGCGTAATGGGCCGCGACGCCCGGCCGGATCTGGCTGAGCTGCGACTTGACGCTGGAGGTCGCAGCATCAGAGCCCAGGACCCACATGTCCTTTTCGAGATCGCTCTGCAGCGTCAGCAGCGCCGGCTGATAGACCTTCTCGAAGCCTTGACGCGTGAAGACGTGCGGCACGGTCATGGCCAGGACCTCTTCACCATTGGTGAAGGCAGGGGCATCGCCCGTCGACAGGATAGCCGAGGCCGTCCAGTCCGGACCGTCCGAGGCCATGGCCTTCTGGCGGAAGATGGCGTAGGCGCGGTCGGCCAGCGACAGGGCCTGCACCGAGGCGCGCGCCCGGGCAATCAGCTCGGAATCGAGCGGCGCGGTGCGGTTGGGCCACGCCGCCTGCACATCCTTGTCGGACAGCAGGGCCTGAAGGTGCCCCGACAGACGCTTGCGCAGGTCCTCGCGGTCGGCGCCGGGATAGACTTCGTTTGCCCAGTCATTCTCGACCCACGACTGGATCGGCTTGGCGTCGATGGCGCCGGGTTTTTGGCCGCCTAGCATTAGATAGGCCTTGAGCGGCTCATAGATGGCGAGCGGGTCGTTGATATTGGTGCCGATGTAGGTCTCAAGGCGCAGCAACAGGCGCGGCAGCAGTATGCGGCGCAGGCCTTCGCGGTATTCCAGCTCGGCGCGCTGGCTGTGGCTGCCCTGATAGAGGCCAAAGCCCATGAAGAGCGGCGCCCCGCCCTTTTGTCGCGCCTCATAGCCGCGCGGCAGGGCGCGAAGAGCATCGAGCACGGCGGCGGCCTGTTCGAGATCGGCGTCGTTCGGCCCGACCTCGACCATGTCGATACCGAGATCGCGCTCCATCTGAGCCACGGCGGTCGATTGGGTGTTCAGATTGTTTTGCAGGCCGCGATTCTGAATGAAGCTGACCGTCCACAGGATAAGCAGGATCAGCGACACCGCGCCGATGGCGGCAAAGGCCATCATCAGCCGGGTACGGATGCGCGCCCGCGCGGCGGGCTCCATCTGGACCAGCCCGGCTTCCGGGAAGATGACTTCGCCGAGCAGGCGGTTGAGGAAGTAGGCCCGGCCCTGACCCACCGTTTGCGGTTGATCGCTGGCGCCGCCGACACCGGCCAGCAGGCGGTCAATGGGCGCACCGTGCTGGACGCCGCTGGTCAGATAGAAGCCGCGCAGGGTGCCGACCGGCTCATCACCGGCAACAAAGGCGCCTTCGAGGAAGCGGACGACGCGGGCGCGGATGGCAGAGACCTGCGCCGGGAAGCCGAGGATCAGGGCGCGGCGTCTCGTGTCGGGCTCGTCGGCCAGGCGCTTGGCCTGGCGGTCGGCGATCGACTGCGCCACCGCGTCAAAGGCCTGCGCCATGTCGGTGACGGTCGGATTGCCCGAACCGAAGTTGAAGGTCTGGCCGAAGACGGCGCGGCGGCCTTCGACGTCGAGATCGTCGAAATATTCGCCGAAGCCGGCCAAGAGGTCGGCCTTGGTCAGCAGCACATAGACGGGCACCGACAGTTCCAGCGTGCGGCGGATTTCCGACAGACGGCGGCGCACGGTCGTAGCGTGATGATCGATCTGCGCCTGGTCGGCGCGGGCGATCTCATCGAGCGGCAGGGCGACCAGTATGCCGTTGACTGGCTGGAGCGGGCGGTTCTTCTTCAGCAATTCCAGGAAGGCCGTCCAAGCGTTGGCGTCTTTTGCCCCATGCGAATCCTGGCTGGTATAGCGCCCGGCCGTGTCGATCAGCACGGCTTCGTCGGCGAACCAGAAATCGAGATTGCGCGTGCCACCGACGCCCGCCAGGGCCTGTTCGGCGAACGGAAAACGCAGCCCGGAATTGAGCAGGGCCGTCGTCTTGCCGGCGCCCGGCGGGCCGATAATGACGTACCACGGCCGCGAGTAGAGATAGTCCTGCTTGTTGTTGGCGGCGGTCTTGAAGCTGGCCAGCGCTTCGGTCATGCGCTTGGCCAGTTCCGCGCCTTCCTGGCTGCCGGTATTTTGGGCCGCCAGTTCCTTGGCAATGGCTTCGGCGGCAGCACGTGCCTTCCGTATACGGAGGAAGGCAAAGACACCCCAGACGGCGGCGACGCCGACGAAGAACAGCAGACGCACCCACCAGGGGCGCATGAAGCCCACGAAAATCGGCAGGGCGACACACAGCAGAAGCGCGACCAGAACCGTCAGGGTAATGGTCACCGTCCACCAGTTGAGGAGCGCGCGTTTGATCTTATCCATTGGTCGCCCCTGATTTAGTCGTTGCGCTGCAGGACGATCTCAACCCGGCGGTTGAGCGCCTTGCCGTCCGCTGTAGCGTTGGACGCCACCGGCCGCGTGTCGCCGAAGCCATGCGCGGTCACGCGCGATCCATCCGACAGCTTGCCTGCGATGATGTTTTCGACCGTCGCGGCGCGCGCCGACGACAGGGCCATATTGTCCGGGAAGCTGAGCGACGAAATGCGGTCTGAATCCGAATGACCTTCGATGGTCACCGGGCCCTTTTCCTTGTCGATCGCCTCGCCGATGCGGACAAATAGCTGGCGTTGCTGGCCGCTGGCCAGTTGGTCCGAGCCCGACTGGAAGAGCTGGCCGATCGTGGTGCGCACGCGCACCGTATTGGCGTCCTGATCGACCGTCACCAGGCCCTGGGCAATTTCCGGCGCCAGGAACTGTTCCAGGCGCTGTTTCTGGCCGCCCGCCGGCGCCGGAGGCGGCGCCACGACCTCGCGCGACAGGCGCAACGGCTCTTCGGGCATAGTGGACTTCAGCGCCTGCCACGACGGCTGGCCCGTCTGCAGCAGGATAAGACGCAGGATGATGAAGATGAGCATCAGCGCGCCGGCAGCGACCGCGGCCGCCAGGGCGATATGGCTCCAGAAGCCGACCTTGACCGGCGGAGCGTCCTCGCCCTTCCACTGCGGCACCAGTTCGCGCTGGGACTGCGAACGCGGATGTTCCAGCGCGGCATAGAGGCGGTTCATGACCTCCTGAAGCCCACGCCGACCGTCCGGCAAGATGCGGAACCGGCCTTCGAAACCCGCCGCCAGACAGGCGTGGAACAGCTCGATCAGGTCGGTGTTGTCCTGAGGGCGGTTCAGCATGTCGTCGACCAGTTGCCAGAAGCGGTCACCGCCGATGTTTTCCTGGAAGAAGGTCACGACCATCGAGCGGCGCGCCCATTCGGCGGTGTCATTGCCCTGGCCCGGCAGGTTCTGCGCGATGTCATCGACCGTGCTGCACAGGGCATAGCGCGCGCGCTGATAGGTCTCGTTGGGCACGGTGCCTGCGATATTGCGGTCGAAGCGCGCAATCGCCGCCGTTACCGCCTTATGAAACTGCGGCAGCGGCGTGCGTGCCCGGCCGGAGCGTAAGCTGGCGGTCAGGGCTAGCACCGGCCCGGCTTCGGCCATCAAGCGGTTGCGGACAGCGGGCGGGACCGGCGGCTGGGTGATGTCGTCGGCATCCAGCACCGGCACGGGCTGCGCCATAGATTGATTTTGCGGCACCTGCGCGAATGGCGAGGCCATGCCTTGCTGTGCGGCCGGCGGCGGGGTCGCGGGCTTGTTCTGGTTCAGCCCCTGCAAGGGGCTTGGGCGGAAAACCGTCCGGTTGCCGCCGTTTCCATCCTTGTCGTTCACATTCCGCTCCCCGTCAGATCGAAAGGTCCGGCCTGACTAGCACTACAATCTAAATTATGTTTTGCCGCGCAAACGGAATGTCATCACTTATCCGCGCGCTTGACGCACCACAGTTCCAGCTTCAGCGCCGCCCAGTCGCCGGCCACGTGCAAACCCAGCCCCGGAGCCGAGGCGAAGTCGCGCCAGTCGGGCACGCCGCGGTCGAGCTCGAAATAGACATAGCCCGGCAGAACGCGCAGCTGCGGCGGCGGCGTCGGTGCGTGGCGCAAGGGAACGCCTGGCAGGGCCGATTCGACGATGGCGCGCATCTTGGTCACCGGGCCGATCTTGGCGATTGCCGGGAAACGCGCGCGGATTTCATCCAAGGGTGCTGCCGCATTGACCGCCAGATAAAAGTAGCCGGTCTTGTAGAGATTGTGATCAGTGATCGGCGAAACGAAGGCGCCCGGACCGGCCGCATCGAGGGGCAACTGCACGGCCGAACGGTCGAAGACGGCGGCCATCATCGAACGGAGCATGTCGAACACCGGCTCGAAGGTCTGCTGCAGGTTTTCATGGTCGTAGCCCGGGAAACGGCTGACCCGGCGCTCCGGACGCGTCAGGGTCGCCAACTCCCCCGCCATGCTGGCCAAAGTCTCGTAGAGGCGCTCCGGGTGGATGCGCGGCACGGATTCGATATGGTGCAGGATCGGGCACCAGCGGTTCAACGCCTGCAGCAGCAGAAAGGACGCGAAGGTCTCCGCTCCGCCATCGGTGGCTTCGACCGCGCGCACCGCCAATTCGTCGGCGCGCTGCTCGGCGCGGCCCAGGATGTCAGACACGCCGCCCTTCAGCCGCTGAGAGGCGGCGATGTCGTGGCACGGCGGGATATAGCGGTCGTCGAACATCAGCCGCTTGTTCTGCAGTTCGCGCACGCGCATCAGCCCGACTGTCAGGCGGCCGTAGGTCTGGTCGCGAGTGACGCCGAAGGTCAGGTTCGGCACACCGAACTCGATGCCTTCCTCGACGCGGTCATCGGAAAACGAATCGATGACGGCGTGTTCCTCGACCAGGAAGCGCGCCTCGTGGCTGCGGCGGTCGGCGTCGCGGAATTCGACGGCGCCCTCCTGACGCGCCGGCAGGGTCAGATAGACGATGGCGTCGCGCGTATCGCCCGGCATGTCGAGTGGCGGCGGGGGCGGCATGTCTTCCGGGATCGAGAAGGTCGTGCCGTCGGGCATGACGCCGGAACAGCGCACGACGCCGAACTTGCCCAGTGTCGCCAGCTCTTCATCGACCACCAGCTCGAACAGACCCCAGCGGTACGGGCCCGCACCCGAAACGCGGGTGTTGATCTGGGCATCGACATACCGGTCCTGCTGCTGGAAATGCTGCGGCCGAAGGAACATTCCCTCGCGCCAGGCGACGCGCCTCTTGCCTGCCATTGCTTGGTCCCTGAAAGCCTACTTGAATGCCGACTGCCCGCCGTTCGCCGCCAAGCGATCTTCGGCCCCATGCGCGCCCGATCGCCACGGCTCAGACGTGGCAATACCCCATTGTTTGCGGGACTAAAGCACAGCTTCCCGCCGCATGAAAGCCATGTTACACGAAAAGCCTGCGAATAATCCGCGTTACGGGGCAGCGGGAAAGATGAGCGATAACGAAGACGGGTTTTCCTTCGACCCTAAGACCTGGAATAAGGCCGCAACCCGCGCTGAACCCGCGCCTCCAACACCCGCTCCCATCGTTTCCGAACCCGAATCATCCGGCGGCGAAACCGTCCTGTCACGGCGCAATCTGATGGCGCTTGGCGGCGGGGCCGCGCTGCTCGTAACGGGCGGAATTCCCGCAGTCCTTTCGCGCAGCAAAACACCCCCCACCGAAGCCGCCGCAGAACCGGCGCCTCTGCCCGCCGGCACCATGACCCGCAGCCTCACCCTGGCACAGGCCAGCGACCTGCAGGGCGCGCTCATATCAGCAGGCGTACCCGTCGAGGAAGCAAGTCGTGCGGCGACAACGGCACTCGGCGTGCTCGGTTCCGCCGACGGGTCCTTGCGCCTCGTCATGCACCTGACCGGCGGCGGCGAAGCCAGGCTCGAACGCGCCGAGCTGACGCGCGCCGACAGTTCCGGCGTCAGCCTGGTGCGCACAGGGGCAAGCTTTACCGCCACCGCCATCGCCGCCTCGGTGACGACCGAGGTCATCGTCAAGCGTGGCGAAATCGACCGTGACAGCTTCTATACCTCGGCGGTGACCGCCGGCATTACCGACAGTCTCATCCCTGAATTCGCCAAGGCGTTCGCCTACGATTTCGACTTCCAGCGCGAGATCAATCCCGGCGACATCTTCGAGGCGGCGTTCGAGCAGGGCCGCAACGCCTCGGGCGAGCCGGTCGGCATTCCGCGTCTCATCTACGCTTCGCTCAGCACCAGTGCCAAGTCGCGCGCGCTCTATGCCTTCACGCCCCAAGGCGGCGAGGCCGGCTGGTTCGACGGCAACGGCATCAGCATCATCCGCAGCTTCCTGCGCACCCCGGTCGATGGCGCGCGCATCACCTCACGCTTCGGCATCCGCGTCCACCCGGTCCTGGGCTTCGTCAAGGCGCACAGGGGCACAGACTTCGGCGCGCCAACAGGCACGCCCATCTATGCCGCCGGTGACGGCGCGGTGACCTGGGCGGCGATGAAGGGTCCCAACGGCAATCTGGTCATCCTGCAGCACGACAACGGCTGGCAGACCTACTATCTCCACATGGATCGCTTCGGCGACGGCATCACGCCGGGCGTACGCGTCCGCCAGGGCCAGACCATCGGCTATGTCGGCACGACCGGCCGCTCGACGGGGCCGCATCTGCACTATGAGATGCACGTCCACGGCGAAGCCGTCGACGCCATGACCATGCCCATGGACGAAGGCCATTCGCTGAAGGGCGCCGAACTGGCTGCCTTCCAGGCCGAACGCGACCGGATCGATTCTATACGGTCGCAGGCTTAGGAAGGCTGCTCTTCCATAACGCCAACGGCACGCAGAAGGCCAGCAGCACGAAGGTGACGGCCAGCGAGGCATTCAGCCCTTCCGCCGATCCGCCCCATAGTGCAGATCCTGTCAGGTCGAGATCGACAAGCGCGGTCGGATCGACACCCGGATTGGGGAACAGGCCAAGACCCAGAGACTCCGTCCAGTTCCACGCGCAGTGCGCTACCATTGGCGCCATCAATCCGCCCGTACGCCAGGCCAGAAGACCAAATAGCAGGCCGGCCAGGGCGACGTTCAGCAGGCTTAACGGCGTCTGTGCCACCTCCGCGGCGAAGTGCAGGGCGGCAAAGGCGAGCGACGTCGCAGCGATCGCCGCCACAGGCCCAAAAGCCCGGGTCAGGACGGGCTGGATCCAGCCACGGAAATAAACCTCTTCGACGACGCATTGCAGCAGGGTCAGCGGCGTCATCAGCAACAACAGGCCAATATCCGGCGTGCCCGGCGTGTGGACCAGCGTATTTGCCACTGCGGCATAGAGAACGCAGATCAGCACACCGCCGATGCCGAAGGCGGCCCCGGCCACTGCCATCCGCCCGGGCGCAGCGCCCAGCGCCTTCACGGACACATTCGTCACCGCGCTCCATATCGCGGCGGCGGCAATCATCGGCCCGAACAGCCCGACCGTCATGGCCACCGCCTGGGTAATGGGCCCCAGGCTGCCCATTGCCGCGGACAACAGCGGCGGCAGAAACCTGATTATGATCAACCCCAGCCCGAGCGCTACCGCGGCGACGAGCGCGGCCGCCGGCCTTGTCTCCCCGCGCACCCATGCCATGGCATTCATCGCGTTTCCCCTATTGAACGGGCGTGTCGGCGTCATAGAGCCGGTCGCCGCGCAGGTTATAGTTATGCAGGATATCGGGCCGCGCGCCTTCGACGGCGAAGAGGCTCAGTTGGTCGAACCACGGCCGGCGCTCATCGGGCGAGCAGGCGCGGATATAGGTGTTGAAGACGCGCGGATCGTAAAACCGGAACAGCGCCACCGTGCCATCGGGCAGCATGGCCTGGAGGAACCTGCGAAAGTGCCTGCGCATCTCCTCCAGGCTGGCGGGGGAGCGGCACATGATGCCCCAGTTGCGACCGCGCCCTTGGGACTTCCAGGTTTCGAGCAACGGCTCACCCGGCCTCAGGCGCACCAGCCACGGCGAGGCGGCGGCCAGGACCGGCGGCACATTGCCGGAAAACAGGCAGACCCTGCCGCGCGCACGCATGACCAGAGAATGGAGATTGGGATCCTGGGCGGTGTCGATCACCGCGAACCAGTCGCTCTCGGTCTCACTCATGATTTTCGGCTCATGACGGGGGCGTCTGTTTGCAGGTTTCAGTGAAAGGCGCGCCCGTCCTGGCCGATTCCTTCAGTGTTTCGGCCTGGGCCTCGGGCTGCGGGAAGGCATTGCTGGTCGTCAGGGCTTGGGTCTGGGATGAGGTCCTGGTCGTCGTCACCGCATCGACCTGATTGGTGAACTGAGCGTCGGCGGACGCTTCGCCGGTCTGTCCGGGCGCTCCGACGCGCGGCATCATGACGCCGCCGCCACCGCCCCCTCCTCCCCCGCCGCCGGCATCTCCGATCATCACGGTCGGAAAGCCGAGGATGATCGATCCGCCGTGGGCAGTCATATCGCCCATCCGCGCGGCCGGCATGCCCATGACCAGGACGGTCATGGAGCCCTTGACGATAACATCCGGCGGCCCGACGCAAACCAGCATGTCCGACACGCGCGCCTGCGGCAGGTTGCCGGTCAGGACGGTCGGCGCGCCTGGCCCGGCTATCGGACCTCCGACATGCGGCACAGGCCCATTAAACATGGGACAGGTATGCATGTCGGTAAGCCTGGCGGCTGGCGGCATATGTCTCTCTCCGGTGGGCAGATCTTTTGACGGCTTAACGCGACGCGGTCTGCAATTCCTTTGGGCTCAGCATGGACTTGGTTCCGTCGCCGATCAAGACGTATGCGCCCCAATAATAGGGATGTGAATAACGAGGTTGTCCGATCAGGCGCGTCTGGGCGGTGCGCAGCGCCGCCGACATGCCGTAGATGCGGCCGCTCGAGTAGAAGGTCTCAATCAGTTGGTCTGTTTCGGCGGAAGCCGGGACATTCCAATAGGTCGCCATGACCGCCCGCGCCCGCGCCGTAATGAAGGCGCGCACCAGACCGTCGAGCGTCGCCGACGATTCGTCCTGGCCCGACAAGCGACCCAGTTCGCCGCTGACCCCGGCCGCCGTGTCGCAGGCCGACAGGACGACGAGATTGGCGTCGAAGCGGAGTTGCGCCACTTCCGGGAAAGTCAGGAAGCCGTCGGAGACCGCGCCTGCCCCCTGCTCCGGCAGGGCGACGCTGGTGATCAACGACGGCGGGATGCGCGAACAGCCAAGCTGGCTTTCGGGAATGCCGTGGGTGGCGAAGTGCACGACCTGATACTGCTCATAGGCGCCCTGGTCGCTGGCCTTGAGCAGGCCGGTGTCGCTGAACGCCGCTCCCGTGACTTCGGGCACGTCGTGCAGTCCCATCGCCCGGGCCGCCAGTGAGATTTCACGGGCGCTGACCGGCTTGTTGCTGGCGATAGCGCCCAGGAAGTCGCTGTAGTCCACCTGACAGCCGCCAAGATCGAGCTTGCGCCCCTGGAAGGCGGCAAGGCTGGGCGGCGGGGCGTTCTCGCCAAAGCCGATGAAGGGCTTTACGGCACGCGAAGGCGTAAGGCTGCGCGACACTAGGAGCGAGCGCGGCGACAGGGCGTAATAGACGTCCGACCGGTAGGCGATGAAGTCGACGCGGCTGTAGTCATACGGATCTACGCCGCGCGTTTCGACATAGCGCTTCACACTGTCGGCGCTGGTCACCAGCACGCTGGCCGGCAGGTTTTCCAGCGGCCCCGACGGATCGACGATGATCGAGCGCGCCAGACGCAGCTCCGAAGCCGCGGGACCCGCCACAAGGCTGAACATGGCGTAGGAGGCCGAGACATCGAAGAACGGAATCTTGCCGCTGTCGTCGCGAATCGAGGTGCGGACGCGCGCGGCGATGGCAGACAACTGGTCAGAAGTCGCCCCGATGCGGAACAGCCAGGCCCGGCCGGGGCTAAGCACGATGGCGTAGCTGCGCGTCTTGAGCTGGGTGATCTTCAGGAAGTACTCGCCGGATTTCAGCACCGCCTGCACTTCGGCGGCGCGCACCAGCTGGTCATCGACCAGTTTGAACTGCGGATCGTTGGTCAGCTCGGCATTGACTTCGATCAGGCGGTTTTCGGCGTCGTTGCGCTGGGTTTCCAGGGCCGCCCGCGCCACGTCGTCCAGGGTGCCGCTGCTGGCGATCTGGTAGCGCAGCTGAATGACGCGGCGTTCCAGTTCGTTGCGGTCCTTGACCTTGGCGGCGATGGCGCTGTTGCCGGTGACGACGTCGCGCAACTGCGCCATCTGCCGGGCGACGGCGGGTTCGCCGACGGACTGGATGGCCTTGAAATAGAGTTCGACGGCTTCGGGCGAGCGGCCATTGGCGGCGCGTTCGACCAGGATGTCAAAATAGGGCTGCAGCTCGGCCGGTGGGCGGGCGCCAAGATCGCGCGTCGCCAGCAGGGCGTCGATCGAGGTCGAATAGGCCCTGATGACCTCGTCACGGCTGACGGCGCGGTCGCGGCTGAGCAGGCTGGCGCGTTCCATCTGGATGTCGGCAATGATCGGACCGGAGAAGGTCGTCGAACCTGTCACCGCCAGGACAGCCGCGCTGGGAGCCAGGTCGAACCGACATTCGCTGCTATCGGCCAGCACCACGCCCTGAAGCAGGGCCAGGGCGCAGTCGAAGCTCTTGACGGCTTCGCGGGGCTTGTTGCGGAAGGCGTGGATTCGGCCGTTCTGGCGCTCGATGCGGGCCTTGATGCCGAGCAGTGAATCCGCCCGCACGCTGCGTTGCAGCATGTCCGTGTAGGAAACGGCCTGATCCAGCGCATCGGAACTCTTCTTCACGTCGCGCACGCCCAGCCAGGCGATGCTGGACGCCCAGCTGCGCTGCGCTTCCAGAAGCCGGCCGGACAGTTCGCCCCGATCAGCGATGGCGCCGGCCGTATTGGCGATGCCGCCGGCCGGCTGGTTGAGCGCGCTGATCGTCGCCATATCGGTCAACGGATTGGCGGCGCTTTCGCCGGCCTCCAGCGCGTCGAGCGCCTTGCGCCACTGGCGGCGGTTGTTGGCGTCGAGGGCTTCGTAGGTCGACAGCTTACGCATCAGATAGGCGCTGACCTGGCCGCCTTCCACCGAAGCCAGCAGCCTGCGGGCCTCGGCGAGGTGCGCGTCGGCGGCCTCCGTCTGGCCGATATTGGAATCGGCGATCCCGGCTTCGAGATAGAATTCGGCGCGCGTGATGACCGGCGTGTCGGGGGTCAGGCGGCTCAGGCCCCCGTTCAGCAGCCGCGACGCCTCGACATAGGCGCCCTGCTGGTTGAGCAGGATGCCGTTACTGAGGATCACTTCCGGCAGGAAGGCTTCGCGGACCGGCTCGGGTGTCGCCGATATAGGGGCCTGGGCCGACGCGCTTACGGCCGGCAGGTTGGCGGCGACGATGGCCGCCTTGGTGTCGGCATAGCGGTCGGTGATCCGCTCCTGCCCGGTCAGGGTACGCAGGCCCGCTTCCATCGGACCGGCCGCGGTGAACACTGCCTCGCCGCGGTAGATGTACTTGCCTTTTTTGAAGCTGGCCGAGACCATGGGCGTGCGGGACTTGGTGTCGAAGCACTGGCGCGCGTCGACGGCACCGATCCCGTCGACTTCAACCTTGCGCGCCTCGGCGCAGCCATCGTCCGACCACGGATAATCGGCATCGACCAAGACAAGGGTGCCGTAGGACCGCCCGGCAGCGGCGCCCCGGCAGGTTATGGCATAGGTGCGATCGTAGCGGCTGCCGCGCGGATCGTTCCACGTCCGGCTGGCGCTGCACGGTTCGCCCGTCGCGTCACGGCCCAGCAGGAAGCTGTCCGGCACGGGACCGGCGGCTTGCTGGGCAAACGCTGTTGCCGTCGCCACCAGCCACACCCCAAGGCCCGCCATCAGCGGTTTACGAAATACGCCGATCATTATTGCGTCCCCTTTTCGGATGCGGCCGGGCACGCGCTGACGGCCGGGTCACAGTTGGCGTCATCCGACAGGGCGGACGCCGGCGCGGCGATGTCCGAGAACAGTGCCTCGTTATTGCTGCTGAGCACCGAGTCGAACGACAGGTCGGGCGCCGCAGCCGTCAGGATGGTCATGGTCGAGTTGTCGAAGACGGCCAGTGGCGGCTGGACCAGCGAAGACGACAGACAGGCCGTCGCCGCGCCGACCACGCAGCCGTTGATCCGCGTGTTCTGGATCGACGCACCCGCCCCGATCTTGATCACATTCTGGCCCAGCAGCGCCGACGCCGAACCGATGACTTCGTTGATTTCACCGAACATGGCAAAGGCGTTCGGCGGCGCGACCGGATCGATTTCGATCGTACCCGGAACCGCCGACGTGCCGATTTTGGTGCCGGCGTTCGCCGGACCCTGGCCGGTATTCTGAAACAGGGCGAAACTCTTGTACTTCAGCTTGATGCTGCCGGCGCGGACCAGCAGCGGGTCGGTGTACGGCAGGCGGCTGCGGTAGAGGGTCGAGCTCGGCTGGTTTACATAGTTGGCCGCGACCATGTCGGCGTCCAGTGGCGTCCCGCCGGCGTTGACGCCCAGGTCGTCGAGGAAGTCGTCGGCCTGGCCGGCGGCGATGGCGCCGCCGCGCAGCTCAAGCAGTGCGCCGCCGACATCGATGCGCCCGCCCGCCGCCGCCGTGGAAGCGATCCGGATGACCGAGGCCGTGGCGGTGGCGTCTGTGGCCGCCCCCCCTAGGATCACGGTGCGCGCGGCGGTCGTGCCGCTGGCTGTCCCCGCCCGGTCGGTCACCAGGCGGCCCGTAAGGTCCACGCGCGCCGTCGTGAAGATGGCGGCGGTCGTGCCGGGGTCGGCCAGGGTCCAGTTGAGGTCGCCGATGGCGACATCCTGCGTGCCGGCGTCGAGTGCGACCATGCTGCCGGCGCCCGAAGCCTTCAGGCGGTTGACCTCGGTTTCACTGAGATCGAAGCCGCCGGTCCCTGAGGCATTGCTGCCCAGGCGCAGGGTGCGGCGGGCGGCGACGGTGATCGTCCTGGCTGTCACGTCGCCGGCAATATCGGCATCTGAGGCGTCGAGCGTGACGGCCTGTCCGGCTGCCGAAATGCCCTGGGTCTGGATGGCGTTCGCCGCCGTGACATTGACGTCGCCGGTGCTGGTCGTGGCCGCCAACTGGGCATTGCCGGCCGACTTGACCGTCACCCCCCTGGCCGTCAATCCACCGGTGACCGCGACGTCTCCGTTTGTGCCCGTGGTCTCCAACGTCGCAGCGCCCGCGGCCGTACCGGTGCCCAGCGTGACCCCGCCGGAACTGGCCGACAGCTTCAGCACGCCGCCGGCATTGGCCGTCGTGGTGGCGATGCTGGCGCCGGTCACCAGGACATCGCCGCCGGTGCTGCGGACCTCGGCCACCTGCGCGGCGCCCCCGGCCGTGACCGTTGCCGTACCGCCGCCACGCAGATAAACCTGAATGGTGGTATTGCCGCTGGACTTGACATCACTGGTTCCGGCGACGTCGCCGCTGCCCAGCGCGGCATTGCCGGCGGTGGCTTCCATCGCCAGCCTGCCGCCGGCCTTGGCAACGGTAACGGCGACCGCTTGGCCCTTGACGGTCAGGTCACCGCCCGTGCTTTCAGCGGACCCCAGGGTCGCTGTCTGACCGGCGGTGACGCCGACATTACCGCCGGCGCTGAGCGTGGTCACATCCGTATTGCCGCTGGCCGTCAGGGTGGCCGTCGTGACAGCCTGTCCAGTCCCGAGCTTGAGGTTGCCGCCCGTGGCTTCGGCCACCAGTGTCGTCTTTGCGGCCGTATGCGTGACATCGACCGATGCACCCTTGATCGCGACATTGGCGCCGGTGCTGTCGATCCGTGCGGCCTTCGCCACACCGCCGGCGCCGAGGCTTGCCGCGTCTCCGGCGGTCAACGCCGTCGTGACGGTGGCGTCGCCGCTTGCCTTGACGTCGGCGGCTCCCCCCGCCGTACCGCTGCCCAGTGTGGCGCTGCCGGCGGTGGCTTCAACAGCCAACTTGCCGCCGGCCTTGGCGCCCGTGACATCGACCGACGCGCCCTTGACTGACGCGTCCGAACCTGTGCTCTCGATCGAAGCCACCATAGCCGTCTGTCCCGCCAAGACATTTGCGGCGTTACCCGAAACCAGGGAGATCACGTCGGCATTGCCGCTGGCCGCGACGGTTGCGGTCGTGCCTGCCGAACCCGTGCCCAGCTTGAGGTCACCGCCCGTCGTCTCGATCGCCAGCGTTGTGTTCGCCGCCGTCTGGGTAATGTCCGCCGAAGCGCCCTTGATGGTGACACCGGCGCCTGTGCTGTCGATCCGCGCCGCCTTGGCCACCCCGCCAGCGTTGAGGGAGGCCGTCCCGCCAGCGATCAGCGAGGTCAGTATGGTCGCGTCCGCGCTTGCCTTGACGTCGGCGGTTTCGCCTGCCGTGCCGGTACCGAGCGTAGCATCGCCCGCCGTCGCTTGGACCGCGAGTGCCTTATTGGCCTTGGCCGTGGTGATCTTCACAGTCCCACCCGTGACCGAGACGTTCGAGCCAATGCTTTCCACGGAAGCCACGGTCGCTGTCTGTCCGGCCGTGACGCTGGCTGCACCGCCTGAGGTCAGCGAGGCGACATCAGCGTTTCCACTGGCTGTCAGGGTCGCAGCTCCATCGGCCGTACCCGTGCCGAGGTCAATATCGCCGCCGGTAGCTTCAATCGTCAGCGTGCTCTTGGCAGCCGTTTGCGTGACGTCCACCGAAGCGCCCGTGACTGCGACACCGGCGCCTGTGCTGTCGATCCGCGCGGCTTTGGCCACCCCGCCGGCATCGAGGGACGCCGCCCCGCCCGCGATCAGAGAGGTCAGGATGGTCGCGTCACCCGTAGCCTTGACCTCACCGGTTCCAACGGAGGTCCCGGTATCGAGCGTGGTATTGCCCGCCGTCGCTTCGACCGCCAGATTGCCGCCGGCGTTTGCCGTTGTGACGTTCGTAATCCCGCCCTTGACTGAAACGTCCGAACCCGTGCTTTCGATCGACGCCAAGGTCGCCGTCTGGCCGGCGGTCACACTGGCCGCCCCGCCCGCCGTCAACAACGTCACATCGGCATTACCACTGGCTGTCAGGGTGGCGGCACCATCGGCCATGCCTGTCGTCAGCTCCAGGTCTCCCCCCGTGGCTTCGACCGTAAGCGTCGTCTTGGCCGTCGCGGTTTTTATGTTGGCCGCCGCACCCTTCACGTTCACATCGGCGCCGGCGCTTTCCACTGCCGCGACCGTCGCTGTCTGGCCGGCTTCGATCGTCGCAGCGCCCACAGACAGTGCATCGGTCACCTCGGCACCCTTGCTGGCCGTCACGGTCAGCGCCGCCCCAGCGTCCGCCGTACCAAGCTGCACATCTGCGCCTTGCACACCGATGTCACCCGAAGCCGTCATATCGGTGTGTTCGAAGCCGGTCAGCAGGCGGCCATCGTTAGCCGCCGGGCTTCGCGCCAGGCCCGAGACGTCGCCGCTGGCCGCCGTCACGCTGATATTGCCGCCAGCCGCCGTCAGGCTGTCCGTGCGCACATTGCCGCCGGCCAGCAGGGTCACGCCCGTGCCGGCGTCGCCAGTGGCGATCGTGATGTCGCCGGTAATGGCCTCGACGTCGATATGCTGACTGTCCGCCTGGACAAGGTCGGCCGTCACCGCATCCTGCGCCGAAATTTCGGCATAGGTCGATCCAGTGATGGAGGTGGCCGTGACATCCGATCCCGTCGCCGTCAGGGTAACGCCGCCGTCCTTCGCCAACACGGTTTCCGCGTCGATATCGGCGGCGGTAATGGTCACGCCATCGCCCGTAAGCGCCGGGCTCAATGTCCCGCTGCCGGCGGCTACATCGCCCAGCAGCGCATTGCCGGAGGCCGTCACGACGACGGTCGAGCCCGCGCCGCCGGCCGTCACATCCATGCGGCCGGCCCCAGTCCCACCGATCATGCCGGCCGACGACAGCTCGATATGGCCGTCCGTCGTCGTCACGCTGTCGGCCGCCAGATCGGTGCTCGACGCCGCGATCTTCTGGGTGGTCAGCTTGGCGGCTTTACGTGCCTTCACCGTCGGGACGGTGATGCTGCCATCCTTGGCCAGAAGCCTGACATTGCCATCCTTGGCGTCGACGCCGCCCGCGACATTGGCGTCAATCGCCTTGCCGGCGGTGAGCGTTACCTGATCCGCGACGGCCGCGCCGAGCCCATCGCCCGCCGTGACCGTTCCGGTCTGGATATTGCCGGTCGTGGCGGTAACAGTGATTGTCTGACCGTGGCCTCGGGCAGTAATCTGTGTACGGCCGAAACCGTCCAGCAGACGTGAATCACCCGCCGGCGCGATCGTCCGCCCACTGACATCACCCGCATCCGCCGTGATCGACACTGCCCCGCCGGTGGCGGTCGCCGTGTCCACCCGCACATCGGTCCGCGAGGCCAGGGTCAGGTTTTTCGCCGCCACCGCGCTGCCGAGCGTGATGGCATTGGCGTCAACCGAGATATGGCTGTTAGTCGCCAAGGGCGCCGCGTCGCCGGCCGGCGTCGCGGCCGCCGAGCCCGTCGGCAGGGCAAGCGTCCCGGCCGCACCGGCCGCAGCGCCAGCGCCCGGATCGCTGGCATCGGGTGTAGCCGGCCCGGTCACGCCGCTGGCGAGGCTGGTGAAGGTCACGCTGCCCGTGGCAGTCAGCGCCACCTTGCCGGCGGCGCCCAGATCGTCGCCGGTGATGGCGCGGCCGCTGGCCAGCTCGACATTGCCGGCGTGGCTGCGGGTATCGGCCAGCGCGATATCGCGGCCGGCATTGAGGACGACGTCGCCCTGGGCCGACAGATCTCCACTGACGGTGATGTCCCTGGTCGCGCCCGAAGCGGTCAGCTTCGCGCCCTGGTTCGCGCCGCTGACCGTAATCCCGCCGGTCGTGATATTGCCGGCCGTGGTCGTCAGCGACAGGCCGTTGCGTACGAAGACCGTGCCGAAGCTGATGTCCGCCGTCGTATTTAGGCCCGCCGTAAAGGTTTCGCTGCCAACGGCGCCGCTCAGGCCGTCGATGGCGCGTGCGTTGACGGTGCCCAGCGTCACGGCCTGCCCAGCCCCGACCTTGATACCCACACGGCCAGTACGGTCCGGACCGCCCTGGACCGTCGTGCCCGTGCCGAACACAACCGCGCCATTCACCGCTTCCAGCAGAACCGGCGCGCCGTGCGGCGCCGAACCATCGCTGTCGGAGGTCAGGGTCAGATCGCCCCGGCCAGTGACATTGCCGCCCGACGCCGCCACGCGGACAAGACCGGTGGCCTTCTGATTAACCGCGCCGGACGTCGCCTTGCCGAGCGTCACCGATTGTCCGCGTACGTCATATCCGCCGCCCGAGACGCTACTGCCCGCCGTCACATCGCCGACGACCTCGGCGCTACCCGTGGCCACAATCTCGATGTTACGTCCGGCCGACAGGGTGTCGAGCTGGCTCAGGCCGCCCGATGTCACCTGGACATCATTGCCCGCCGCAATATTAGCGTGCGTGGCGGCTTGCCCGGTGACGTCGCCGCCCGTCGCCTGGACGACCGCGTCGCCTTCATGCGTCGTCAGGCCGTCGAGTTGGACATCGTCTGACGCCGTGATCGAAGCCTCCGAACGCGCCTCCCCGGTGCCGAGCGTCACATCACCGGCGGTCGCCGACAGCGTCAGTCCGCCGTCCTTGGCCCACGCCTTGGCGGTACCGAAATTGATAGTCTTGGCCATGACCTTGATCTGGTCGGGAGTTACCGTCGCCGAGACGCTGCCCGATCCCGCCGTCAGGTCACCGAGACGCGCCGTGCCGTTGACCGCGCTGACCGTGATCGACTGCGATTCCCCCGACGCCGTCATGGCCGCCGCTGTCGCTCCGCCGCCCATGCCACTGATATCGCCCGTATCCGCCGTCACGCGGATATCGCCGGCGGTGGAGCTGACCGTGTTGGTCAGAATGCTGCGGACGGACTCGAGGTCGATATCGTCCGCCGCCGTTACCGCGCCGGCCGACAGGTCGTTACCGGCGTCGTTCGCCGTCAGTTCGACGCCGCCATCGCGCGCGGTAACAGAGATCAGGTCAACGCCCTGCGCCGTCACGGTGATCTGCGTCACGCCCGTCGATGCCGTCGCCGGACCGTCGCCCGCCGTGATGGCCGCCAGCTTGATCCGGCCGCCGGTGCTTTCGACGAGGATCGTTTTGTCCCTGGTCGTGGCATCGCCCGACACGCCCGAACTGACATCCCCCCGGCCATAATCATCGATCGAGGCCGGCGTGCCGGTCGTGGCATTGCCGGTGATGTCCCCGGCCGCGGTGATCGCCACATTGCCGCGCTCGGCCGACACTTCAGCCAGGCGGATATCGTCCGCGGATTTGACCGTGGCGTTGCCATCGACGCTGTTGTTGTCCGAAGCCCGGACAGCGGTGGCAATTTCGATATCGCCGGTCGTACCGCCACGGTCGGTATTTTCGATCTGGACGTGGCGATCGGCAGTGACGGTGCTGACCTTAATGTCGCCATTCCGTGCACTGAGCGTCACATCCTGACCGGCCGTCGCGGCCGTCAGGTCGATGCCGCCATTGGTCACGGACACGGTATCGCCGGCCGTTACGCTCAGATTGCGGCTGGTCGCCTCAAGCGTGCCGATATCGGCCGAGGTCTCGGCCGTTACCGTGGCGTCGCGTCCGGCGGTGCCGCTGGTGGCGATCGTCACCGTGCCAACCGTCGCAGTCACCGTCAGATCGCGCGCGGCATCAAGCGTGCCGACATCGACGGCCTGCTTGGTCAGGATAATGTCACCCGCGCCGGCAACCGCACCCGGCGCCGCCGGTGTGGCGTCGCAGCAGTCGGTCACCGGACCGCCGCCAGCACCCGTGTCGGCATCGACATCGGCCATGTATGGCGCCGGTGCTGCCGTGCCGGCGGTGATGGCCGTGACGGAGCCCAGCAGGGTCGTATCGGTCACGTCGCCCAGCGCCTGGACCAGGTCGGCGTCGAGGCTGTTGCCCGAGGTCTCGATATTGCGGTTGCTGTAAATATTGGTGGCGGTGATCGTATTGGCATTCAGGTCGACATTGCCCTGCGCCGCCAGGTCGCCATTGGCCGTGATCGCCGCGCCGTCGAGAAACAGGCCCTGGCCAGTGCCGCTGACCACGATCTTGCTCAGTGCACTGATCGTTCCCGAGCTCGTGATCGACAGCGTGTTGCGCAGCGACGTATCGCCCAGCGTCACACTGCCCGAATGGTTCAGGTTGGTCAGGAAGGCTTCGGCGCCGCCGGTGCCCGCCAGTTTATAAAGGCCGCGCGCCTGGACACCGCCGAGCGTCAGATCCTTGGTCGCATCCCCCATGAAGATGCCAACCTTGCTGTGACGGCCGGTGCCGCCACGCAAATTGCTGGTCGAGGCAAAATTGATCGTCCCGCTGTCGCTTTCCAGCAGCAGGGGTTCCTGCCCGGAATTGTTGGAATCGGCCGTCAGGGCCAGCGTGCCGAGGCCATCGATGTCGCCTGTCGCGTGGATACGGACCAGACCACGCGCCTGCTGCAGGCGGGTTGCCGCGTTCGCGCCGAGCTGGATCGCGCTGCCGGTCACATTATAGTTGCCCGTCGCGCCCGAGTCGGCGCCAGCGGTGACATTGCCCGTTACCGTGGCAGTCGATACCGCTGCCACCGTGACATCGCCGGAACCGCTGGTCAGATTCCCGGCCGTCGCCGTCGTCTTGGCGTCGATATCGACGTGGCGGCCGCCATCGGCGGATCCGACCGTGATCGAGGTGCCCGTCGCAACCTGCGTGGTCAGCATGACGTCGCCGTCATTGGCCGTCGCGGAAGTGACATCGATCTCCTCAGCCGTGACGCCGATCTGATCGGTGACAGCGGCCGCGGCCGTGCCGGTCCCGGCGGCGATCGTGCCCAGATTGGCTTTGCCGGTCTGCGCCGATATGGTGACGGTCGAGCTTTCGCCGCCGGCGGTCGCGGACAGGCGCGCCGTCGACAGCTCGCCGGTGATGTCACCGGTATTGGCGGTCAGGGCGACATCGCCATCGGTCGTCGTCACGCTGTCGATGCGGATATTGGCGGCCAGAACCGTCGCGGCATCCGCCTGGACCGTGGCGTTCCCCTTGGCGGCCACCGAGGTCGCCGTAACATCGCCGTCGCTGGCGTGCAGGTCGGCGGCGCCGTCCCTGGCATTGACCGCGCCGGCGGTAATGGATTTGGCGTCCAGATCGACCTGCGGCGATGGCGGGGTTGCGCCTGTCCCGTCGCCGGCCTCGACATCGCCGACCGTCAGCGTCGTGCCTGCCGCGGCCTTGACGGAGGTGTCGGCGCCCGTGGCTTTCAGGTCCGGCGCTGTCGCCGTGACCCCGGCGATGCTGTCGACCGCCGTGATCTCGATATTGCCGGTCGTTGTGATCGCGCTCAACTCGACGGCATTGCCGGCGATCGTGACATTGCCCGTGCCCGACGCCGCGCCATCGACCGAAACATCGGTGAAATGGCCCGTCGTCGTGCCACCCTTGAGCGTGGTGCCGCTACCGGTCAGCGTAATGCCGCCTGCCGCCGTGACGCTGAGCGCGCCCGCCGCGTCGCCCGTGGTAAGCGCATCATTCTTATTGGCGGTCAGAGCCAAGGCATTGAAGGTCGCCGTCGCGCCCTGCACCGTCACCTTGCCGCCCGCGCCCTGCGTGCCGCCAAGTGTGACCCGGCCGGCATCGGCGGTCGCGGCGTAATCGCCTTCGACCGACACATTGCCGCTGACGGCCAGGTTGGTCGCGGCCCGCACGGTGGCGTCGGATACCGCGCCGCCCGATACGCCGTCGTCCGCCGTGATCGCGGTGGCAGACAGGCTGCCGCTGGTCGAGCGCAGGTTCAGGTCCCCCTTAACCGCGACCGTGCCCAGCGCGATATTGCCCGCCTGGGCGGTCAGGCCGGTGAGGTTGAGCGCCGTGACATTGCCCAGCGTCACATTCTGGCCGGCCGCCGACACAGCGACATCCGACTGGCTGGCCGTACCGCCGTTCAGCGCCGTCGTCATATTGACCGTGCCGGTCGAATTGAGCGTAAGCGCCTCGGTCCCCGTGGCGTCGCTGTTCGATGTCAGGCTGCCAGAACCGAAGACGCCCACACCGGTAATCGTGACCGCGCCCTTGGCGCCTTGCGTGCCACCGACCGTGACCGTGCTGCTATCCGATGTCAGCGTGTAATCGCCGTCGACCGACACCGTGCCATTGACCGACAGGGTCGTGTCGGCGCGCACCGAGGCATTGGAGCTGCCGACACCGCCGTCGTCGGTCGCAATGCCGGCGACGGACACACTTCCGCTGGTCGAGCGGATCGTCAGGCCGTCCGTGACCGAAACCGTGCCCAGCGAGATGTCGCCGTCCAGGGCATTCAGGCCCGTCAGCGCCTTCGCGCTGACATTGCCGAGCATCACGTCCTGGTTGGCGGCGCTGATGTCGACATCCGATTGCCGGGCCGAACCGCCGTTCAGCGCCGTCGTCATGTTGATCGTGCCGGTCGAGCTCAGGACCAGATCGTCGAGGACACCGGTTCCGTCGCTGTCGGACGTCACGCTGCCCGAACCAGTGATGCCGACACCGGTGATTTCGACCCTGCCCTTGGCGCCCTGGGTCCCCCCGATCGTGACGGCGCCCGTATCGGCCGTCACCGTGTAGTCGCCATCCACCGATACCGGGCCGTTGACCGACACAGTGGTGTCGGCACGTAAGGACGCATTGGAACTGCCCGCGCCGCCGTCGTCCGTCGTCACACCTGCCACCGACAGGCTGCCGTCCATGGATCGCAGTGTCAGGTTGTTAGTGACCGACACGGTCCCAAGCGCGATATCGCCGTCCTGGACACCCAACCCTGTCAGCGCCTTCGCGCTGATATTGCCAAGCGTGACGTCCTGGTTGACCGCGTCGATATCGACGTCCGACTGACGCGCGGCGCCGCCGTTCAGCGCCGTCGTCATATTGATCGTGCCGGTCGCCTTGAGTTCCAGCGCCTCGGTGCCTGTCCCGTCGCTGTTCGACGTCAGCGTCCCCGAACCCGACAGAGTCGTCCCGTCGATGACCACAGTGCCTTTGGCGCCTTGTGTCCCACCCAGCGTGATCGCCGCGCCTGAGACACGGTAATCGCCGTCGGCCGTGACATTGCCGGTTTGCGACACGTCGCCCGGAGCGGTGACGATGACGTCGCCACCCGCGGTCAGCGCACCAGCCGAAACGATATCGGCCGCCGAGGTCGTGCCCGATGGCGTAAAGTTCAGCGAGGCGTGGCTGCCCGAGATCGCATCGGCGCCGACCGACAGGATGATACGCCCACCGACATCGACGGCTTCGAGCGTGGCGCCGGAATCGACGCCCAGCAGGGTGTCGGTGATATTGGCGGCGCCGGCCAGTATGATGGAGTTCGCCTCAAGCTGGCCCGTCGCGCCGACCGTGACCTTTGCGGTCGCGAGCGTCGTGCCGGCGGCAACATCGATGCCAAGAGGACTGCCCGGAGTGAAGCTGAAGGTGACGTCACGTGCGGCGATCAGGGCGATGTCGCCGCCCGTCGCCGTCATGGCGCCATTGGCGGTGATGATCTGCCCCGCCGCGCCGACCGAGCCCGGATTGGTGAGGTCGCCGGCCGTCACCGTGCCGCCGAAGCCGATTTCGCCGTTGGCCACCCAGGTGGCGTCGGCCGCGCCGGCGCTGTCGATGCCGTCGCGCAGCCGGTAGGTCGCGCTGGTGAAGTCGCTATTGGCCATGTTCAGCGTCGAAACGAAGAACGAGCCGGTGTTGACCGTCGAGCCGTTGCCGAACATGACGCCGTTCGGATTGAGCAGCCACACGGCGATATTCTTGTCCGAACTTAGCGTGCCGTCGATGACCGACTGGCCGCCGCCGACCGCCACGCGGTTGAGCACCGACATGTTCGTGACCGTGCCGCCATTGTCGAAATGGACTTCGTTGCCGGCGCCGATGTTGAAGGCCGCCCAGTCGATGACCGTATCCGTGGCATTCAGCGTCACCGTCATGTTGGTGTCGGCTGGCGCGGGTACCGGGATCGTCGGCGCGCCCACCGTGCCCGTGCCGCCCGTCGGCAGGTCCTGGCCGTGTACGGCGCCGGACAGGCTCCACACGACAAGCAGGGCCGTCGTGCCGGACAAAAGCCTGCGGTTACGGAACGCTTGGGACGGCTGGTGGGCACTCATAGCGTGTACTCCTTAGGCATTTTGCCAATCTTGACCGGTCAGGCGGGACTCTGGCCTGTCAGTTCGGGCGCGGCAGGAATTGTGTGGTAAGCGAGAACATGACACGGCCCGGCGGGACCTCGCTGTCGATCGACAAAGCCTTGTCGAGCGGCTGCGCGTACATCAGGTCAAAGACAAGGCGGCCGGGTAGGAAGACGCGCAGCCCCCCGCCCCACGATTCCAGCGTGCGGCCGTTCTCGGTCGATCCGGAATCCTGGTTCCATACCGTCACCGAGTCGTAGAAGGTGAAGACTTCGCCGTTCAGCGGCGTGTTGGATGGCCAGCTGGCGCGGAGTTCGCCGCGCAGTCCGATGGCGCTGTCACCGCTGTTGGCGCCGGGGTCGTAACCACGGCCGATGTTCAGGTTGCCGACGGAAAACTCTTCGTAGCTCAGGAGCGGATTATCCGCCCACTGACCACGCACAGTGCCTGCCAGCGTCACCCAGCGCCCAAGGCCGATCGAGGCGTCGGCATCGAAGCGCGCGACCGTCGC
Organism: Asticcacaulis solisilvae; assembly: GCF_017875235.1. GTDB lineage: Bacteria > Pseudomonadota > Alphaproteobacteria > Caulobacterales > Caulobacteraceae > Asticcacaulis > Asticcacaulis solisilvae_A. Next base: position 156,076 of record NZ_JAGGMI010000012.1, read on the forward strand.
CTGCGAATTGCCCTCCGACCGTGACGGGGTAAAGCCGTCCTTTGACGCAACCGGGCCGTTGGTCGGAACGGCCGTCGCGTCGAACAGGTCCGTGCCCTTGCGCAGTTCCAGCGCCGCCCGGCCCTGCAATGCACCGCCGAAGAACACTTCCGGATACCGCATTTCGCCCTGGACGCGCGCATAGGCGACGCTCAGCTTGTCGAGGTTCAGGTTGGCGACGGGGCCCGTACCGTGGATCCGTGTCTTCTGCTCGATCACCTCCAGGCCGGTCGCGATGCCGACCGTGTGCCGCATCGACCGGATCAGCGGCATGCGGAATTCGACCTCGGCGATGGATGACCGGGTCCGCAGGTCCAGCCCCTCGAGCTCCGGCCGCGAACTGGCGGCGATGAAGCTGCCGCCGATCACCGCGCCGCTGCGGCCGACCGACATGGCGTGGCCCACCTGCACGATCTGCTGTTCCTGGGGATCGAGCGTGCTTGACAGGCCCAGATAGGTGACGTCGCCGTGCCCGGTCACGCCGTAGATTTCCGTGCGGGCATAGACGGCCTCGGGGCCAACTTCGCGCGAACCGTAATTCTGGGCATTGACCATCACATTGTACGGAATGGTGGTCAGGGTCAGGTCGCCAATGACCGCGCCCGGCGTCGTTCCGGCCGAGCGCAGCGACAGGCTGACGTCCATCCCGGGCACATCGCCGATCAGAAGAAGAATGCGTTCGGCGTCAAACTGGTTGAGCGGGTCGAGCGCCTGCAGCTGGGCGATGCGGGCATCGAGCAGGTCGCGGTACTTGCCGGCGTCGCCATGGACGCGGATTTCCGTAATGTGCGCCGTGACGACGAGCAGATGCAGCACGCCTCCCGACAGGTCCTGCGCGCGAATCTGGACCGAGGCGACATAGCCGGAATTGCGCAGCAGGTAGCTGGCGCGGTCGCGCATCTCGCAGACATTGGCCACCGGCTGCTCGCCCTGGGTCAGGGGCGCGAAACCGTCAAGCACCTCGGCGATGTCCGGCGCCAGGGCGGAGCCACCGGGGCCTTCAAAGGCAACGGCGTTGATCGCAACGCGGTGCGGCGACGTGCTCAGGGCGCAGGGCGCCGGTTCGAACGCCTTGGCCTGATCGACCCTGACACGCGGCGCGGACAAGGGCGCCGGCGTGCCCGGCTTTTCGATCTCTTCACGCGTCGGCAGTTGCGGCTCTGTCGCGCCCGGCGGCGCGCTGCCAGGGGGTACGATCTGTGCCCAGGCACTTCCGCAACCCGCCATCGAGGCCACGGCCATGAGCGCAAGTGTCAGGCTATGTCGGGTGTCGTTCTGACGCATTTTCGCCCCCACGGGTGTCTCGAACAGCCACTTTTCCCAATGGCTGCAAAACAATTGCCAAGTCTTTAATGTCAAAATTGCAATTCGTCTTTCTTAAGCCCAAATCAGGAAATCACAAAATGAATTATGAACTTGGTTATCTGAAGTGCGGTAATTTAATACTTCCGGCCATGAATGCGTCACCATTGACGGTGATCATCGGCTTGGGTACTCATTACCCACCAGCTTTTGTGTGAGACACCGAAATGACCACAATGACACGGATTCTTCTGGCGGCAGCCGCGACGGCGACCCTGACCCTGGCGCAGCCGGCCCTGGCAGATCCCGCCGGAGACGCGGTCGCCGGCAAGAAGGCCTATGCCGCCTGTGGCGTCTGCCATGCCGTTGTTGCCAACAAGAACGGCGTGGGCCCGTCCCTTTTCGGCATCGTCGGCAAGACGGCCGGTTCGGCGCCGGGATTTAAATATTCCGACGCCATGAAGGCGGCGGGCAAGTGGACGCCGGAAAAGCTTGACGCCTTCCTGGCCGACCCCAAGAAGACCGTGCCGGGCAACAAGATGCCCTTTGCCGGCATGAAGGATCCCAAGCGCCGCGCCGATGTCGTGGCCTATATCCAGACCCTGAAATAATCGACAGGTCGGGACGAAATAAAAAAGGCGCTGCAACCGCAGGCGCCTTTTTCTGTTTCACGACTGACCGTGTTAATGATCCACGGCACCCGAGGCGCCGAGGCCCGTCTGCGAGCGGACGAACTGCGCGAAGAACTTTTCGCGCTCGGCCTTGGCCTTGGCAGAATTGTCCGTGACCGAGAACAGCCAGATTCCGGAAAAGGCTGCGATCATGGCGAACAGGGCCGGGTATTTGTACGGGAAGATGGCAACCTCATGGTGCAGGACATCGACCCAGACGGTCGGGCTGAGCACGGTCAGCGTCAGGGCGGTGATCAGGCCCAGGGCACCGCCCAGTACCGCCCCGCGCGTCGTCAGCTTCGACCAGTACATGCTGAGGAACAGGATGGGGAAGTTGGTAGCTGCCGCCACCGAGAAGGCCAGGCCCACCATGAAGGCGATGTTCTGCTGCTCGAAGACGACGCCCAGCACGATGGCCACGATCCCCAGCACCACCACAGCAACGCGTGAGACCGCCATCTGCGACTTTTCGTCGACATTGCCGCCACGGATGACGTGAGTATAGAGGTCGAGCGCCACCGACGAGGCCCCAGCCAGCGCCAGCCCCGCCACAACGGCCAGGATGGTCGCGAACGCTACGGCCGAGATGAAGCCCAGGAAGACATCGCCGCCTACGGCCTTGGCCAGGTGGACCGCCGCCATGTTGGAGCCGCCGAGCAATGCGCCCGTCGCATCCTTGAACGCCGGATTGGTGCCGACCAGAAGGATGGCGCCGAAGCCGATGACGAAGGTCAGGATATAGAAATAGCCGATGAAGCCCGTGGCGTAGAAGACCGACTTGCGCGCCTCCTTGGCATCGCTGACGGTGAAGAAACGCATCAGGATGTGCGGCAGGCCGGCCGTACCGAACATCAGCGCCAGGCCAAGCGAAATAGCCGAGACGGGATCGGAGATCAGCACGCCGGGCGCCATGATCGCGCCGGCCTTGGGGTGGACCTCAACGGCCTTTTCGAACAGCTGGCTGAAGTCGAAATTGACCGATTTCATGACCATGACGGCCATGAAGGTAGCGCCGGACAATAGCATAACGGCCTTGATGATCTGAACCCAGGTCGTCGCCAGCATGCCTCCGAACAGCACATAGGCAACCATAAGGATACCGACCAGCACAACCGCGATCAGGTAGTCGAGGCCGAACAGGAGCTGGATCAGCTTGCCCGCGCCCACCATCTGGGCGATCAGGTAGAAGGCCACGACCGTCAGCGACGACAGCGCCGACAGGAAGCGGATCGGCTTCTGGCCGAGGCGATAGGAAGCGACATCCGAAAAGGTGAACTTGCCGAGATTACGCAGACGCTCGGCCATCAGGAACAGGATGATCGGCCAGCCGACCAGGAAGCCGATCGAATAGATCAGGCCGTCGAAGCCCGAGGTAAAGACCTGCGCCGAAATGCCGAGGAAGGACGCCGCCGACATATAGTCGCCGGCGATCGCCAGGCCGTTCTGGAAGCCGGTGATCTTGCCCCCGGCGGTGTAATAATCCTTGGTCGAGGCCGAACGCTTGGACGCCCACCGCGTGATGCCCAGCGTCAGGAGCACGAAGGCCAGGAACATGCCGATGGCGATGTAGTTGATACCCTGCTTCTGCACTTCGCCATTGATGGAGTCGGCAATGGCCATGGCCGGCAGCGCAAAGACGACGCCCGCGGCCAGAACGATACGCGAGGTCTTCATTGGCCGGCCTCCGCCAGGATTTCACGCACAGCGCGATCATAGGCGCCATTGGCCTTCCATACATAGATGCCGGTGAGGATGAAGGACAGGAAGATCAAACCAAGGCCGGCGGGAATCCCCCAGGTAATGACCATGCCCGGCTGAATAGGCTGGCCCAGCAGCTTGGGATCGAAACCGATCAGGGTGATGAAGCCGTAATAGGCCAGCAGCATGATGATCGACAGCGTCCAGGCAAAGCGGCTGCGCCGTTTGACCAGGGCCTGGAATTTCGGGTTTTCATAGATGCGCCGATGGACGTCTTCCGTCGTCATGCCTTGCCCTTGTAGGTTATTTAGTACGGTTATTTTTGTTAAGCCACCATGACGGGACTTTGGTTCGCGGTCCAGCCCTTTCGGCTGTCAGGCGTGATTTGCCTGATAAACCGATATGCCGAAAGGCGTGCGGCGGTTTTCGGCTTAAATGTCACGATAAATTAAAGGCCATCCCTGGACGCCGTGAGACCTGACGGTTTCCGGAGGTAGCGCTAACGGAAAATGCACGCGGCCTTCAGAACCGCGGCATCTGTTAACCACATTTTATTCATTGAAAATTTTACTGATGGAAGTTCGCACCGTGCCCGCAGAAAGCCAGGCGACAAAGGGAGATGTTCATGATTCGCGCGCTGACCCAGTCGATCCGCGGCAAATTCGCCCTGGCCTTTGGCCTGTTGATGGTGCTGTCGATCGCAACCGGCGCCTTTTCCATCTTCAAGCTGAACGAGGTATCCGCGATCGGTCGCAAGCTGGAAGGTGAGATTGCGGCCGTGTCGACGCTCGGCGACCTGGCGCGCACCAGCCAGACCTTGTCGGTCATCTCCTTCCTGGAACATCATGCGCCGGACGCCGGCAAACGCGCCGAGTTCGGACGGGAGGCGGCGGCGACACGCAGTGAATTTTCAAAATTGTGGAGCGAATACAGCACCATGGTCTCAGGCGACGAAGAAGCCGTCATGGCGGCTTCACTGCGCCAGGCCTGGCAGCACTTCCTGGCCGTCCAGGAGGAGGTGACCTCGCTCGACCGCGCCGGCCTGACCGACATGGCCGGGCAGGTCCTGACCAACGATCTGAACCACGAACGTGTCGCGTTCTTCGACGCCGTGCGCAAGGTGCAGAAGTTTCGCGAGACCAAGGCCCGCGCCGCCGCGGAGGCCGCGGCCGCCGTCAACGCTTCGGCGCGGATGTGGATCGTCATCGCGCTGGGCTCGCTCACCCTGTTCTGCGTCCTGGTCGGCGGCCTCCTGACCGCCAGCATCTCGCGCCCGATCGGCCGCATGACCCATGTCATGCTGCGCCTGGCCCAGCATGAAACGGACATCACCGTACCCGACACCACTCGCCGGGACGAGATCGGCGGCATGGCCGGCGCGCTCAACGTCTTCAAGGACAAGCTGCGCGAGGGTGCGCAGTTGCGCGCCAATCAGATGGCCCTGGAAAAGGACATGGAACGCCAGCGCCAGATGGAACTGACCCAGCTGGCCCAGGATTTCGAAACCGCCATTGGCAGCATTATCGAGGCCGTTTCCAGGTCCGCCGCCGATCTGCAGGATTCCGCGGCCACTCTGTCGGCCGCCGCCGAGGAAACCGAAGCCCAGTCGGTTGCCGTAGAGAACGGCGCACGCTCCGCCGCCGATAATGTCCGTTCGGTTGCCGCCGCCATCGAGGAACTGTCCGCCTCTGCCCGTCAGGTCGGCTCCCAGGTGTCGCGCTCCAGTGAAATCAGCGGCCTGGCTGTCGAACAGGCGGAACGCACCCGCCGCGCCATGGATGCCTTGCGCGACGACGCCGCCCAGGTCGAGTCCGTTGTGGGCCTGATTAACGCCATCGCCTCGCAGACCAATCTCCTGGCGCTGAACGCCACGATCGAAGCGGCGCGCGCGGGCGAAGCCGGCAAGGGCTTCGCCGTCGTGGCCTCAGAGGTCAAGGGCCTGGCCAACCAGACGGCGCAGTCGACCAACACCATCGGCGTCTCGATCGAAAAGATGCAGGCCTCGACCGGCCAGGCCGTCGGCGAGATCAGCGGCATCGAGCAGACCATTGCCGAGGTCAGCGGCATCGCATCGTCGATCACCCAGGCCGTGACCGAACAGGAACGCACGACCCAGGAAATCTCGCGCAACATCCACGAGGTGTCGCGCACCACGGCCGAAGTGACCGGCAGCATCATGGGCGTGACCCAGGCCGCGCAGGAATCGAGCCAGGGCGCCGTGCGCGTACTGGATGCCGCCCGCGCTCTTTCGCAACAGTCGGACCGGCTCAAGGGCGAAGTCAACCGCTTCCTCGACCGCGTCCGCGCCGCATAACGTCCACTCAACGTGTTGCTTTTGATTTTCGGGACATCAGACAATGAAAAAGACCGCGCTTTTGACCGCCTTGCTCGTCGGCGCTCTTGCCGTCAGCCCCGCCTTCGCCAAAACACGTATCTTCCTGTCGATGGCCAAGACCAATGACAAGTTTATCGGCATCCTCAAGAATTCGGTCGAGGCCGAAGCCGTCAAGGATTCGAATATCGAACTGATCGTAGCGGATGCCAAGAACGATGAGGCCACCCAGGTCAAGCAGGTCAAGGACGCGATCGCCGACAAGGTCGACGCCGTCATCATTCTGACCGTCAATACCGGCTCCGCCAAAAGCGTGGCCGAGCTGACGTCCAAGGCCGGGACACCGCTCATTTACCTCAACCGCCGCCCGCCCATCGAACGCTTTAACGGTAAGGTCGCCATCGTATCCTCAAACGACCTCGTCGCCGGACGGCTGCAGATGCGCCTAGTCGCCGACAAGATCGGCAACGCCGGCAATGTCGCCATCCTGCGCGGCGAAGACGGTCACCCCGCCGCTACAGAGCGTACCCAGGGAGTCAAGGAAATCCTGGCCAGTAAGCCCAATATCACCCTTGTCGAAGAGGCCACCGGCAACTGGGACAGAGCCCAGGGCGAAGCGTTGGTGACTCAATGGCTGCAAGGGGGGAAGCCGATCAACGCCGTTCTGGCCAATAACGACGAGATGGCGCTGGGGGCCATCGACGCACTAAAAAAAGCCGGCAAGAAACCTGGCGAGGTCTATGTCGCGGGCGTCGACGGCACCGCCGACGCGTTGGTCGCCATCAATAGCGGCTACCTGACCCTGTCGTTGCTGCAAAATGCCCGCGCCCAAGGCGCGCAATCCCTTGCCGACGCCAAGAAGTTTATCGGCAAGGAATATGCGGAGTTGTACGACTGGGTGCCGTACGAGCTGATCATTCCGTCGAACGTTCAGCAATACGCTGGCCAGTAACCGGCCTTTGTGTCACGCGCAGTCCGGAAAGCGCTTAGTAGGTGCTGGGCGGATCGCTGGCCGGAAAGCTCTCGTCGATCATCGAATCGACCTGGTTGTCGTCGAGATTGTTACGAATCTTGCGCTCGCCGCGCATGGCCGTCTTCTTCGGCGTTACGTGAAAGAAGCCGTTCCAGAAGCCGGTAATAAAGCTGGTGACCTTGTTCATGGCAAACACTCCCGATCATATTTTCAGAGTTGGCCGTCCGGAATATGGCGGGCGGCGATAAGGCGCGCGCGGGCGGCGCGGACAGGCGGCAGGGTATAGGCCGCCAGGGCCGCGCTTATGGCCAGTATGGCCAGCACGCTTAGGAACAGCAGGAGGTCCCGCGGCAGAAACGGTGCGACGGCAATCGCGACGACCGCCGCGGTCAGCGCGGGCGCCAGCGTGATCAGCTCATCGCGAAAAAAGGCGTAGGTTCTGCGTTTCAATGGACTCCCCTTCAAAGCGCACGGTCGATAACTCAGTATGTGGGCGAATGAGTCAGGTGTCGCTGAGGGGATTGGCTGGTAAAAATCAGTTTAACGCAAAGGCGCATGACCGGATTATCTGGCGAGGAAATGCTCCACCGCGCAAGTCCCAGGCGACCCCCCAAAGGTCCGCCGGAGACGATCATCGCCCTCTCCTGTCCGCCCCCCGGCGGCGAATGAAAACGACGTGCGCGGTTGCCCATGCTCCGGCGCGATCAGGAGGATCCGCCGGAACAAAGATCGAGAGCGCGATGAAATCAGCGCGCTCAGTCCCGGAGCGGTACAAGGTTAACCCAGCCGGCTCCGCATATCAACTAGAACCTAACTTCAAGTTGTACTATTTTTTCAGTGTCTACGGTTCGCGCGCCGGCACCGCATCCAGCAAGGACTGAAGGCTGTCCAGATAGTCGTAAAATGCCTGGCGGCCGGCCTGGGTCAGTTCCGCCACCGTCTTGGTCCGGCTGGCGATAATGGATTTGTGCAGGGCGATATAACCGGCATCAGCCAGCTTGCGCAGGTGCTGGGACAGATTGCCGTCGGATATGGCGATTTCATCGCGCAGGTGGACGAAATCGGCGCGGCCCACCGTCGTCAGATAGGCCAGGATGGACAGACGTGCCCGGCCATGGATCACTTCCTGGAGCGTGTCGGCGGCAAAAATACTCATACAGCGGTTCTCCTCTCCTGCCACGTCAGGACGAGGCCGGGAACAAGCATAAGAAACAGCGACGCCCCCGCGAACAAGGCGGGACGAAACAGTTCGCTATTGAAACAAAAGACGGCGAAGGCGACCGCTGCCCAGCCGATGGCCGGCACAGTCATCCACAGCTTGGCGGCGATCAGCGCCGTCAGGGTCATGATGATGGCATATAGCATCGCCACAAAGGCCAGTGACAGACGCGGATCATATATGCCGGCCATATAGCAGCCGCCGACAAACACCAGGACGGCAATGCCGCCGATGAACCACATCGCCGCCAGAGTCCGGCTGCGCCACGACCGCTCATGGGCAGGCTTGTGACGGCGCAGCAGGAACAGGAGGTTGCCGAGATAACCGACGACCACTTCCGTGGCCGGAAGCGGCAGGTGCGTGTGCAGGACTCCGGCGACCTCTAGCACATGTATGAGGTTGCCGATCAGCAGGACCAGCGCCCACCAGGCCATGACCAGGCCGCCACTGACCGTCAGCGGGTCGCCGCGGCTGACCATGGCGCGCAGGTCCTGGAGTTCCTCGCGCAGATAGCCGGCCTCTTCGGGATCGAGGCGCGGCAGGATGGACGATTCAACGTTACGGGACGTATCGGTCATGGCCTATTGGTAGCGCCATACTGACGGCTTGGCCAGCCCCCGAACATCTTCTCATCGCTTTGTTTTGCAAAGCCTACGCGCGCCTTATAACGCGGCCAACGCCTTGGCGGCCTCCGCGGCCTTCTTGACGTCCTGGGCCCGGTCGATGGGACAGACCAGAACGCCGGAGGGCGTCGATATGACCATGACGTCTTTCATGCCGACCACAGCCACAGGCGGACCATCATGATTCTGAATCAGGCAGTTCTCGGCTTCGATCAGGATTGAAGTGCCCTGAGCGTGGTTGCCGGCCTCATCCTTGGCGCCCAACCGCCACAACTCGGCAAACCCGCCGACATCGGCCCAGCCGATATCGCAAGGAATGACTGCGGACCGTCTCGTTTTTTCCATGACGGCATAGTCCACTGATGTGGACGGAACCTTGGCGAAGTGACCTTCATCGAGAATCAGGCGTACGCCATCCCGCGCACCGGCCTGATAGGCCTTGCGGCTCTCTTCAAGCACCTCCGGGGCATAGGTGTTCAGTTCTTCAAGCATGACGTGCGGCGAGAACAGGAATATGCCGGCATTCCAGTCATGATGACCACCCATGACATATTCCGTGGCCGTGGCAAGGTTTGGCTTTTCGAGGAAAGCCTGGATTTCGAAAATGCCTTCCGATAGTTCGGCCCCGTGCTGGATGTAGCCGAAGCCGGTTTCCGGGTGAGTCGGACGGATGCCGAACGTGACGATGCGGTCACGCGCCGTATCAGCCGCTTTCAGAATGGCTTCGGCAAAGGCCTCCGGCTTGGTGATCACGTGGTCCGCGGGCACCAGCAGCACCAAGGCTTCCGGATCAATCGCCTGGCCGCTCAGGGCGGCAATGGCGGCGACGGCCGCCGTGTTGCGGCCGAAGGGTTCCAGAACCACAAGCTGCGGGCTGCGGGCTATGCGGGTTAGCTGCGCGTTCACCAGGTCGAAATGGCCAGTTCCACAGATGACGACCGGTAAAGAAAACACGTCACCCGACAGGCGAAGGGCCGTCTCCTGGATCATGGTGTTGGACGTCGCCAGCGCATGGAACTGCTTGGGGGCCTGCGGCGTCGACAATGGCCACAGGCGGGTACCGGAGCCACCGGACATAATCACCGGAAGAATTTTGCTAGCCATGTAGGATGATATCCCCCTCGTTCTAGAAAGTTGTGCCATATCTGGTGCAGCGCGGCGAGACAAAAAGGCTATATCTTGAACCTCGAAACATATAAAGACGCCATACATATTTTGCAGATGCGAAATAACCAAGCTTGCGACGTGGACGCCGAAAGTGATAGCGGTCAATCCGCAGTGACTTTTTATTTCCGTCCCGAGTACTCGTCCCCATCTTTTCGTGCGAGCCGACCATGCCTGACAGCCCCTCTCCAATCACCCTGAAAAGCGACCTGGAAACCATGCAGGCCGAGCTGCGCGCCTGGCTGTTCGACAAGTCCCTGCCGATCTGGTGGAACGCCGGCGGCGACCTTCAGAAGGGTGGCTTCTTCGAGAAACTGAACCTGGACGGAACACCCCACGATATCGATCGCCGGACCCGGGTTGCGGCGCGCCAGGTCTATTCCTATGCCCTGGCCAGGACCATGGGCTATCAGGGGGAGACGGACGCTGTCATAGACCAGGGCCTGAAATGGCTGTCCGGCCCGGCGCGTAACCCTGAAACCGGTCTGCTCTATGCTGTACTGACGCCGCAAGGCGCCGTAGTGCGGGGCGAATTCGATTTTTATGACCACGCCTTCGCCATGCTGGCCTATGCCTCGGCTTACAAGGTGCGGCCGAACGACAAAACTCTGGAAGAGGCGGGCACCTTTATCCGTGATGTGATCGTGCGCGACTATTCACACCCGGAGCGCGGCTTCGAGGAATCCAACCCGCGCACCCTGCCGCTCAAGGCCAATCCGCACATGCACATGTTCGAAGCCTGCCTGGCGTGGATGGAAGCGGGTGGCGACGATACGCCCTCAAGCAGCGAAGCGTCAGGACAACCAAAATCATGGCGAGCGATCGCCGGCCAGATCGCCAAGCTGTGCGTCGAGAAGTTCCTCCATCCGGAAACAGGCTCCCTGCGTGAATTCTTCGACGGCGACTGGAATGCCATGGCGGGTGATGCCGGCCGCATCATCGAACCCGGCCACCAGTTCGAATGGGCGTGGCTCTTCCTGCGCTGGGCGCGCATGTCGGGCGACGCGTCCTATGTCGATGCCGCCAAACGCCTGATCGACATCGCCGAAGGTCCCGGCACCGACGACAAGCGCAACGTCACCATCTACGAACTGTGGGACGATTTTTCCGTCAAGGACGGCAAGGCGCGTCTGTGGGCCCAGACCGAGCGCATGAAGGCCTATGTCAAGCTGGCCGACGCCGCCATGACGCCTTCCGATCGCCAGGCCGCCATCGCCAAGGCCGTCGAAGCCGCCGCCGGTCTCAGGCTTTACCTCTCGACCGAGATCGAAGGGCTTTATCGTGACCGCATGAAGGAAGACGGCAGCTTCGAGATCGAGCCGGCGCCCGCCAGTTCGCTCTACCACATCATCTGCGCCATCGACGAATTGTCCACGCTGACGCTCTGAACACGGCGATTTATTTCAGTTCGGGCGCCTTGCGCGCTTTAGTGACCTGCTCAAAGACATAACCGGCCTTGAGCAGGTCCGCGTCGCTCCACTTCGGTCCCATCAAGGACAACCCCACCGGCATGCCCTCGACGAAGCCCATGGGCACGGTCAGGTGCGGATAGCCGGATGTGGCGGGTAGCTGGGTGGCGAATGGGCCATTATAGACGTCGCCATAGATGGCGTCCGACTTCCACGCCACGGCATAGGTCGGGGCGACAAGGAACTTCACATCGTGGTCCTTGAACAGCCCATCCAGGCGCGTGGTGGACATGGCCTGCGACCTGGCACGCGCGGCAATATATTCGGGATTGTCCAGCCCCGTCTTCGCTTGCGCCATTTCGAAAATTTCCTGGCGGAAATGCGGCATTTCCTCACCGGCATGGGCCGTGTTGAAGGCGATGACATCGGCCAGGGTGCGCGTTTTTACCGCCGGCGGCGTCGTGGCCAGATAAGCGTTTAGGTCCGCCTTCAGCTCATAGGTGAACACAGTGAACTCGGCATCGTCGAGACCCGGCGTCGACGAGTCCTTGATGTCCACCAGCAGGGCGCCGGCGGCTTCCAGCGATTTCAGCGCGGCTTCGAACACGGCCACGGTCTTCGGCTCACCACCCAGCTTGTCGCGAAGGACGCCTATGCGGACGCCCTTCAGCGAGGCGTCCTTCAGCCCCGCCACATAATCCGTCTTTTTCGTATCGGCCTCAGCGGTTGCCTTATCGGCCGGATCGCTGCCCGCCATGACGGTCAGCAGGGCCGCGATATCGGTTATCGACCGGCCCATCGGGCCGGGCGTATCCTGCGTATGGCTGATCGGCACGACGTGCGTGCGGGACACAAGCCCGACGGTAGGCTTGAGGCCAGCCAGGCCGTTCATCGCAGACGGACAGGTCACCGAGCCATCTGTTTCCGTGCCGATGGCGACGGGCGCAAAACTGGCGGCGATCGACGCACCGGAACCACTCGAAGAACCGCACGCCGTGCGCGTCAGGTCGTAGGGATTGGCCACCAGTCCACCGATGGCGCTCCAGCCGCTCATCGAGTGGGTCGAACGGATATTGGCCCATTCCGACAGGTTGGTCTTGCCGAGAATGACCGCGCCGCCTGCCCGCAGACTGGCGACGGACGGGGAATCGCGGCCAGTCAGATTGTCCTTCAGCGCCAGTGATCCGGCGGTCGTCGCCATCGGGTCCTTGGTTTCGACATTATCCTTGACCAGCACGGGAATCCCGGCCATCGGCCCTGGCGCCTTCCCGGCCTTGCGCGCGGTGTCGGCGGCCTTCGCCTGGGTAATTGCATCCGGATTGACGGCGATGACCGAATGCAGCCTGCCATCCAGCGCTTTGATGCGGGCGATCGCGGCCCGCGTCAGGTCCTCAGCCGAAAAATCGCCGCGAATCATGGCGGCTTGCAGCTCCGGAATAGTCTTTTCCGCGATCAATGCCTTTGCGGCCGCGGCAGGGCTGGCATGAACCGGTGACGCCATCAAGGCGGCAGCGACGACGGACAAGAATGCACGTGACATGGTACCCCCTGGCAGGCCTCACTGGATACTTGCCCGAATTGCAGGCCATGGCAAGGCTTGCCATGCCGGTCCGACCCGCCTAGAGCATGTCCCGCTTTCACGGAGATACCCATGGACCTGAATCCGATCATGCTGGCCGCTGGCGCCGAGATCCTGCGCATCTACGCGACCGACTTTGCCGTGGCGGACAAGTCCGACGCCTCCCCCGTCACCGAGGCCGACCAGCGTGCCGAGGCCATTATTCTGGAAAACTTGAAACGTCTGGCACCAGATATACCGGTCGTTGCCGAGGAGGAAGCCGCTGCGGGACGCGTGCCGGCCACGGCCACGCGCTTCTTCCTGGTCGATCCGCTGGATGGCACCAAGGAGTTCATTTCCAGAAATGGCGAATTTACGGTCAATATCGCCCTGGTCGAAAACGGCGAACCCGTGTGCGGCGCGGTCTACGCGCCGGCGCTGGGTAAGCTCTATTGGGGCGCGCGCGGCGAAGGCGCCTTCATGGCTGAGGTGACCGATGGCCGGCCTGGGGAGGCGCGCCCCATCCGCGTCAGAACCGCTCCCGCCGATGGCCTGTCCGCCGTAGGGTCGCGGTCGCACGGCGGCGAGGAAACCCAGGCTTATCTGAAGGCGTTCACCATCAAGGATTTTGTTGCGGCCGGCTCGTCGCTCAAACTGTGCCTGCTGGCCGAAGGCAAGGCTGACCTTTATCCGCGCATGGGCCGGACGATGGAATGGGACATCGCCGCGGGCGACGCCATCCTGCGCGCCGCCGGCGGCCGTGTCGAAACCCTGGGGGGCCAGCCGTTAGGCTATGGCAAGCGTAACCAGCCGAACGACAGCGACTTCGCCAACCCGCATTTCGTTGCGTTCGGAGATCCGACTATCCACGCCTGAGGATGGATATTTTTCATCCGTCCTTATCTCTGACTTGAGATTTTGTGGTTTGTCGGTAGGGGTATGCGTGACTACATAGCCTTCAGATTTCCCGAAGGTACCCCCGTGTCCGCCGAACAGCTTACGCATCTCAAAAGGCTAGAAGCCGAAGCCATCTTCATCATGCGTGAAGTGGCCGCCGAATTCAAAAACCCGGTCATGCTCTATTCGATCGGCAAGGACTCGTCGGTCATGCTGCACCTGGCGATGAAGGCTTTTCACCCATCCAAGCCGCCCTTCCCGCTGCTGCACGTCGACACGACGTGGAAGTTCCGCGAAATGATCGCCTTCCGTGACAATACGGTCAAGGCGTTGGGCCTTACCCTGCTAAAGCACACCAATCCGGATGGCTTGCGCGACAATATAAATCCGTTCCACCACGGCTCGAACGTCTATACCAACATCATGAAAACGGATGCGCTGAAGCAGGCACTGACCGAACACGGTTTCGACGCGGCCTTCGGCGGCGCACGGCGCGACGAGGAAAAATCGCGCGCCAAGGAACGCATCTTCTCCTTCCGTACGCAGAACCACGGCTGGGATCCCAAGAATCAGCGCCCGGAGCTGTGGAACCTCTATAATGCCCGTGTAAAGCCCGGTGAATCGATCCGCGTCTTCCCGTTGTCGAACTGGACCGAGCTCGACATATGGCAGTATATCCTGATGGAAAATATCCCCATCGTGCCGCTGTACTTCGCCAAGAAGCGTCCGGTCGTAAAGCGCGGTGGCCAGCTGATCATGGTCGATGATGACCGCTTGCCGCTGCAACCCGGCGAAACGCCCGAAATGAAGTCGGTGCGCTTCCGTACACTCGGCTGCTACCCTCTGACGGCCGCCGTCGAATCCGAGGCGGACACGCTGGAAGAGATCGTCGCCGAGATGCTGACGACGCGGACGTCTGAACGCTCCGGCCGCCTGATCGACCATGACGAACAGGGGTCGATGGAAAAGAAGAAGCGCGAAGGCTATTTCTGATATGAATGCGATTGTAGACACGCGCCTCGATACCCGGGCCCTGATCGACTACTTGGCCAGCCACGAAAAGAAGTCGATGCTGCGCTTTTTGACGTGCGGCAGCGTCGATGACGGCAAGTCGACCCTGATCGGCCGGCTGCTTTACGACACCAAGCTGATCTTTGAAGACCAGTTGGCCGGCATCGAAAAGGACAGCAAGAAATTCGGCACGGTTGGCGAAGACATCGACCTGGCCTTGCTGGTCGACGGGCTCCAGGCCGAACGCGAGCAAGGCATCACAATCGATGTTGCCTATCGCTTCTTCACGACGGACAAGCGCAAGTTCATCGTCGCCGACACGCCCGGCCACGAACAATATACGCGCAACATGGCGACCGGCGCATCGAACTCCGACCTGGCCGTCATCCTGATCGACGCACGCAAGGGCATACTGACCCAGACGCGCCGGCACTCGTTCATCGTCTCTCTGCTCGGTATCAAGCACGTCGTCCTGGCGGTCAACAAGATCGACCTGATGGACTACTCGCAGGACGTCTTCGATCGCATCGTCACGGAATACAACGCCTTTGCCTCAAGCTTCGGTTTCGAGACCCTGCAGGCCATTCCTCTGTCGGCCCGTTATGGCGACAACGTCCTGGAGCGCAGCGACAAGCTTACGTGGTACAAGGGCCCGACCCTGGTCGAACACCTTGAGACCGTCGACATTTCGCGCGACCTGACCACCCGCCCGTTCCGTCTGCCGGTCCAATGGGTCAACCGCCCGGATCTCAACTTCCGCGGCTTTTCCGGCACGATCGTGTCCGGCGCCGTGAAGCCGGGCGACGACATCCTAGTCGCCAATTCCGGCAAGTCATCCAAGGTCAGGACGATCAGCACCTACGACGGCGACCTCGACCGCGCCGTTGCCGGCCAGGCCGTCACCCTGACCCTGGAAGACGAGATCGATATTTCGCGCGGCGATGTGCTGGTCCCACCGGAGGCCCGTCCGGAAGTCTCCGACCAGTTTCAGGCGCATCTGATCTGGATGAGCGAGGACGAACTCATTCCAGGCCGCCCCTATCTGATCAAGATCGGGTCGCGCACGGTGTCGGCCAGCGTCACCGACATCCGCCATAAGGTCGACGTCAACAGTTTCCAGCAACTGGCCGCCAAGACGCTCAAGCTCAACGAAGTCGCAGTTGTCAACCTGGCGACCCAGGATCCCGTAGCGTTTGATCCTTACGCCGACAACCACGACACTGGCGCCTTCATCCTTATCGACCGTGTGTCGAACCTGACGCTCGGCGCCGGGATGATCGACCACTCCTTACGTCGCGCCTCCAATATTCACTGGCAGGCGTTGGATGTCTCGAAGGCGACGCGCGCCGCCGCCAAGGGTCAGAAGCCAGCCGTGCTGTGGTTCACCGGTCTGTCGGGGGCAGGTAAATCGACCATCGCCAATCTGGTCGAAAAGAAGCTGTTGAGCCTGGGGCATCACACCTATCTGCTCGATGGCGACAATGTCCGCCACGGCCTGAACAAGGACCTGGGCTTCAAGACAGAAGACCGCGTCGAGAACATCCGGCGCGTCGCGGAAGTGTCGAAGCTGATGGTCGATGCCGGCCTGATCACACTCGTGTCGTTTATCTCGCCCTTCCGGGCGGAGCGGCAATTGGCGCGCGATCTGCTGGCTGACGGCGAATTCATCGAAATCTATGTTTCGACGCCGCTTGAGGTCGCCGAACAGCGCGACGTAAAGGGACTTTACGCCAAGGCTCGTGCTGGCAAGATTAAGAACTTCACGGGCATCGACAGCCCGTACGAAGCGCCTGAAAATCCGGACGTCACGGTCGACACCCAGACCTCCGCCGCCGAAGGAGCAGCGGAACGCATTGTCGACTACCTGCTCGAAGGGGGCTATCTGAACGCCGGTCCCGACTACGAGATCTAACAGCTATAAATTGCCCAGAGGGGCAATAGCAAAGAGCCGAATGTGAAACACATTCGGCTCAGACTGCTGACAAACCTCTGGCGTAAGTCGGGGGTTTCTGATTCATTGAGGTATGCTCAAAGCGCCGTCAGCCGAACAAACTGCCCTTGAGAT
>NZ_JAGGMI010000013.1 GCF_017875235.1 Asticcacaulis solisilvae
CTGATCGACGAGAATACGCCGGTCGTGGTCATCGCACCCGACGACGAGCTGTTCGAAAAGACGGCGTCCAATGTCCAGGAAGTCGCGGCGCGCGGCGGCCGTGTGGTGATGATCACCGATGCACCGGACAAGGTTCCAGCGCTGTCCGGGGATGCCGCCAAAGCGTTGAAGGTCATCCGCAATCCGGCCTGCGATCCCTTTATCGCCCCGCTGATCTATTCGGTGCCGATCCAGCTTCTGGCCTACCACACCGCCGTCCATAAGGGCACCGACGTCGACCAGCCGCGCAACCTCGCCAAGTCGGTGACGGTGGAGTAGCTACTCCCTGTCACGCAACCGTTCAGGCCGCTGCGGAATCGGCTGGGCTGGATCAAGGACGATCTTTGTAAGCGATCGACAGGGCGACGACTTCAACACCCGTTGCCCGCCTGAGTCTATCACTCCAAAAATGCAGAGCCTTCCGCGTCAGACGGATCAACATGCGATGCACGTCAGCTTGGGGAATGCATGAGGCAAATCAAATTGACTTAGGACGTGTTTATCAGTTTAACGCAAAGAAGCGCAGTAAATTTTTCCCGGTAGACGACACCGGTAAAGACCAATGCCAACCTGCCTCTAATTCAAATCGACCCGATACACGCTTCCCGATGCATTATGGAAGTATAGCTTTCCGTCTCCGGTAAATTTACGAGATGTAGGAACGCTGTCTAAGATCAAAGTCTTTTTACCGGTCGCAACCTGCCAGGTGTAGAATTTTCCTCCGTCTGAAAAAACAACATACCCTGAGTCGACGCGATAGAGGCCGGGACCAAAGCTGTTGCTTATTTGAGTTGTAAGCCCGCCAATGGAAATTTTGACAGTTCTTTGATTATTTGTCCTGTCTTCCCAAGCCAGTACAGAGCCGTCAAGACCGTAGGTCCCTACTTCCTCCGCATATACAACCTTACCCCCCCCCATCAGCGGCACACCGGCAAGCCGCGTCTCTCCTTCCAGCCATACAACACGGTCTGCAGAGACCTGCGGATAAAGAGACTTTATACTTCCATCGGTGATAGCCGTGATCGTATTATCAACCGATGCCCACTTGTGGATGGCAAACGCTGACGACGTCCAGAAAAACACATCGACGTTCTCTCCAGACACAAGCAAATCATATCCGAAATTACCACTGTGAGCGCGAATTTTAGTAAATGTGTTTGCAGAGATATTGTAGAGAACCAGATCTTCTCCACCTACACCCGAATAAACAGACCAGAGCACGTAGCCGGATTTGGCTATCAAACCACCCTGATGTACCAATGGTGTATAGCCAGGCGCCAGGCTCGACAGGTTCGTGATTGAGCCGTCCGTCGACCACTTATAGGCGCATGAATAAGCTAAACAATCCTCTCCCCGTCCCATGGCGAAAACATAACCATTTTGAATAGTCCAATCCGTGGCGTAAGCCAAAGACCTTGCATCGGCCAGTACAACACTGGAGTTGGTGACGACATTGTGCAAGCGGATCTCTGAATCGCTGCCACTGCGATAAACTATTACATCTCCCGTACCTGCCAGCATTTCCGATTCGATGCCCATCGCAAAAACCTTTTCAGGCCGCGTCGACGATGAGGTCGTAACCGTTATCGTACTGTTTAGGACACTGGACTTGCCTGAGGCATCCATTGCCTGGACACTCAAAGTATACGTTCCGGCCGCCAATCCTGAAATATCATAATTTGTCGTATAATTGCTTTCTGTAGTCTGAAAGATTTGAACATCCTGAAGCTTGACCGTTGTTGTGATCGTTTCGCCCCTGTCAGATGTTGAGGCTCCTTTGATCGACAACGTACCGAACGCAAGATCACCATCCAGTGGTGAGCTGAGCGAAATCCTCGGTGCATTTACAATGAAGAACAGAAAAGACGATGTCACAGTCTGCGCAGCCTTATCGGTAACTGTTAACGTCGCCGAATGAGAACCTGAAGCCAGACCCTGTGTGGAAAATCTGTAACTCGTCAACGACGGGCCCTGGCAAACCTCGCCTTCACGACAACCGTTGCGCATGCTCAATGTCGTGACCGGTCCACCGTCTATTGAAAGGTAGACTGTTGCGATATCCGCGGGCGAGGTCGCCTTAACATAAATCGCTCCGTTCTCGACGAAGTACACCGCGCCGACCCCACCATTTGCAACCTGTACATTGCGGCCAATTTCCAACGTCGTATCGCTAGAAGTCTGTATGCGCGCCATAACAGGGTGTAATCCCTCTGTAGACGTCCCGGTAGACCAATCAAATGAATTGCCAGGACCGGCACCACCATCTCCGATCTTTGTGGAATCCGCATACCATTCGACTTTAGGATAACTAACGCCGCCGCTTAGAGAGACGGTCACGAGTCCAGAAACGGGTTCTGTCTGGTTGATGACAATTTGCGGCAGCGTAACCGGGACATCAGCTATAAGCGTCGTTGCGCCCGATGAGGTCCGCAGCAAAAACGATTGTCCGTCAACGTTCGCATACAACTGATAAACAGCCGTGGATGAAATTGACCGCCGCCACGTCAGACGAAGACCGTTGCCGCCTGCGCCGCCAATCTTTTCCGTTAAGCTGAAACTGCCGTCCGCCTGCTTTGTCCTGACTTCATATGTTGCGGATGCTGGGAAAGTGTCGTTCCACGAAAGCGTAACATCATTATTGACGAGGTTAACAGTTGCCGTCGCGGACGCCGAGAGAGCCTGATTTGAATAATTAGCAGAAGATGATGAACTGCCGGAACCTCCACCGCCAGAATCATTTCCTCCCTTACCTCCACCGCCACATGCCGCAAGAAGCGTAACACAGGCGACAAAAAACATGGTGGCTACCCGGCGCATATCAGTTCTCCCTACCTCTCATATACTCTGTTACCATACGCCTTGTGTCAAATCGCCCCTGCAACAAAAGCGAGTTCAACTATACCGTTATTCGTTGATGGCTCGCTGTCGTCGCAAGTTGTTTCAGAATAAGAAATTCGGGCAAGCGTACATCAGAGAAAGCCTGGATGTAGCCAAGATCGACCTAATACGCAGATGACTAAGGGATCGGAATTTCGCCGATAAGACAACCGAGACGATTAGGCCCAAACTCACAGCTTTTCAATCTCGCCCTTCCTCAAGGCGCGCAAAGCCATCCCTGTCGTTATGAAATAATTACACCGCGAAATCTTTTTTCATTCCTGCGCCGGGATTAGCCCTGTAAAGCGTTTTAGCCCTGTAACTATGAGGCTCCATTTATGTCCAACCGCGTCTTGCTTACTGCCTTCATTGCAGCGGCAACACTTTTTCCCTTGTCTGCCTGTGACAAAAAGGAAGACGAAGGCAATGGCCGGGGCAATCGCGGTACGCAAAGCGTCGGCGTCATGGTGGCGCAGCCGCAGCCCCTCAACCTGACGCAGGAACTGACCGGCCGGACGTCGGCCTGGCTGGTGTCCGAGGTCCGCCCCCAGGTCGGCGGCATCATTAAGGCGCGCGAGTTCACCGAAGGCGCCGTCGTCACGGCCGGGCAGTCGCTCTATCGGATCGATCCGGCGACCTATCAGGCCGATTACGACAGTGCGGTGGCCGCCGAGCAACAGGCCCAGGCCGCCCTGGACGCCGCCCAGCTGCGCTTCGGGCGCGCCCAGCAGCTCATCACCATCAAGGCCATCAGCCAGCAGGACTTCGACGACGCCCGCGCGACCGCGAAGCAGGCCGCAGCCCAGTTGGCCTCGCAGAAGGCCGCCGTCCAGCAGGCAAGGATCGCGCTCGACTATACCCATGTGGCGGCGCCGGTATCGGGCAGGATCGGCCGCTCAACCGTCACCCCGGGCGCGCTGGTCACCGCCAACCAGACGACGCCGCTGGCCACCATCCAAGACCTGTCGAAGGTCTATGTCGATATTACCCAGTCTTCGTCCGAAATGGTCCGGCTGAAGCGCGATATCGCCGCCGGCACGGTCGGCGCCGTCGACCACGCCGACGTCACCCTGACCCTTGATGACGGCTCGGCCTATCCGCTCAAAGGGCGCATCCAGTTTTCCGATGTCAGCGTCGATCCGGCCACCGGCTCGGTGACTCTGCGCGCCGTGTTCGATAATCCCGACGGCCTGCTCCTGCCTGGCATGTTCGTCCGCGCCCGCATCGTCAAGGGCACCGTATCGAACGGCATACTGGTGCCCCAGCCGGCCGTCATCCTCGATCCGAAGGGCGGCGCCAGCGTCATGCTGGCCGGTCCCGACAACAAGGCGCAGAAGCGCGATGTTAAGCTTGGTGAGATGATCGGCAAGGAGTGGCGTATCCTGTCCGGCCTCAATCCCGGCGACAAGGTGATTGTAGATGGCGCCGCCAACGTCAAGGACAAGGGGCCGATCAAACCTCGCGCCGTCACGCCGGCCCCGGCCGCGGAGCAATAAAAGCCCATGTTGTCGCGTTTCTTCATTGACCGGCCGATCTTCGCCTGGGTCATCGCCATTGTCATCATGCTGGCCGGTGCGCTGAGCATTACCCGCCTGCCGGTCGAGCAATATCCCGACATCGCCCTGCCCCAGGTGCGCGTCAATGCCAGCTATCCGGGCGCCTCGGCCAAGACGGTCGAGGACAGCGTCACCCAGATCATCGAACAGGGCATGATCGGGCTCGACCGCCTGAAATACATGACGGCCTCCTCGTCGGACAACGGCGGCGCCAACGTCACCCTGGTCTTCGAAGCCGGCACCGATATCGACGTCGCCCAGGTTCAGGTCCAGAACCAGATCCAGTCGGTCATCAACCGGTTGCCGCAGGACGTGCAGGCCCAGGGCGTGCGCGTCAACAAGGCGTCGAACAACATGCTGATGGTCTTTTCGCTGTATTCGACCGACGGCTCGCTGACCAATGCCGACCTCGGCGACTATCTGGTGTCGAACATCCAGGACACGCTGGGCCGCGTCGACGGCGTCGGCGAAACCAATGTCTTCGGCTCGGGCTACGCCATGCGCATCTGGCTCGATCCCGGCAAGCTGGCCGGCTTCAACCTGACGCCCGCCGACGTGGTCACAGCCATTCGCGCCCAGAACGCTCAGGTCTCGGCTGGCCAGCTGGCGGCCCAGCCGGCGACCGACGACGTCGCATTGAACGCTACCATCACTTCGCAATCGCGGCTGACCTCGCCTCAGGAATTCGCCAACATCATCCTGAAAAGCGACGCCACGGGCGCCACCGTCTATTTGCGCGACGTCGCCCGCGTCGAGCTGGGCCAGCAGAACTATGAATCGTTCAGCAAGATCAACGGCAAGCCTGCCAGCGGCATCGCCATCAGCCTGGCGACCGGCGCCAATGCGCTCAAAACCGCTGAACTGGTCAAGGCCAAGATGGCGGAGCTGGCCGAAAGCTTTCCTTCGAACATCGATTACGCCATTCCCAATGACTCGACCGACTTCATCAAGCTGTCGATCAAGGAAGTCATCAAGACGCTGGTCGAGGCCATCCTCCTTGTCTTCGTTGTCATGTACCTCTTCCTGCAAAGCTGGCGCGCGACCCTGATCCCGACCATCGCCGTGCCGGTCGTGCTGCTCGGCACGATGGGGATACTTGCCGCCTTCGGCTTCTCCATCAACCTTCTGACAATGTTCGGCCTGGTTCTGGCCATCGGCCTGCTGGTCGATGACGCCATCGTCGTCGTCGAAAACGTCGAACGCGTGATGCATGAAGAGGGCTTGTCCCCCAAGGAAGCGACGCGCAAGTCGATGGACGAGATCACCGGCGCACTGATCGGCATCGGCCTGGTGCTGGCCGCCATGTTCGTGCCCATGGCCTTCTTCGGCGGCACGCAGGGCATCATCTACCGCCAGTTTTCGATCACCATCGTGTCAGCCATGGCCCTGTCGGTCGTCGTGGCCCTGGTCCTGACCCCACCCCTGTGCGCCACCCTGCTCAAGCCGATCGACCACGAAAAGAAGGCCAAACGCAAGAACCTGTTCGACCGCTTCTTCGGCGGTTTCAACAAGGGCTTCGAGGTGACCGCCAACCGTTACCGCGGTGGGATCGGCGCCATGATCGCCAAGCCCATCCGCTACCTAGTCATCTACGGTGCGGTCATCGTCGCCTGCGGACTGATGTTCCGCATCCTGCCGACCTCCTTCCTGCCCGAGGAGGACCAGGGCATCGTGCAGACCATCGTCCAGTTGCCGCCCGGCACGCCAACCCAGGAGACGCGGAAGATCATCGACAAGGTCGGCGCCTATCTCGAGACCGACCCGACCGCACGATACATCTTTGCCCGGACCGGCGGCTCGCAGAACCAGGGTCAGGTCTCGATCCGCATGAAGCCGTTCGAGGAGCGCAAGACCGAGAACATGCGCGTGCCGGCCGTCATCGAACGCGCCCGCAAGGAGTTCGCCAAGCCTATATATGGCGGCGCGCGCATCATTCCGACCCAGCCGCCCGTCGTGCGCTCGCTCGGCGACGCATCGGGCTTCTCCTTTGTCATCAAGGACGTCGGCGGCGTCGGCCCGGCAGCGCTTCTGCAGGCGCGCAACGACTTCATCAAGCGCGCGGAAGAGGATCCACGTGTCGGCTCGGTACGTTCCGGCGGCCAGGATGTGACCCCGCAGCTTAAAGTGGATATCGACAAGACCGCAGCCGGCGCCATGGGCGTCAATGTCTCCGACATCAACGCCATGCTCAGCGCCGCCTGGGGCGGGTCCTATGTAAACGACTTTATCGACCGCGGCCGCGTCAAGCGCGTCTACGTCCAGGCCGACGCACCCTACCGCATGCGGCCGGACGATCTGAGCCGCTGGTATGTCCGCAACCGCGAAAGCCAGATGGTGCCATTTTCGGCTTTTGGGTCGTCGCGGTGGACGACCGGTACGCCGTCGCTGGAACGCTATCAGGGCTCGCCCTCGACCGGCGTCCAGGGCATGCCCGCCGATGGCGTGTCGTCGGGTGACGCCATGACCGCCGTCGAGGAACTGGCGCGCGACTTGCCCCAGGGCACTGCGATCGAGTGGACGGGCATTTCGCTGCAGGAACGCGAGTCGGGCGCCCAGGCCCCTGCCCTCTACGCGCTTTCGATCCTGGTCGTCTTCCTGCTGCTGGCGGCGCTGTACGAAAGCTGGACCATACCTTTCGCCGTCATCCTGGTCATTCCGCTGAGCGTCCTGGGGGCGCTGCTGGCCACATGGGCGCGCGGGCTCGACAACGATATTTTCTTCCAGGTCGGCCTGCTGACCACGATCGGCCTGTCGTCGAAGAACGCCATCCTGATCGTCGAATATGCCCGCCTGCTGCATCAGGAGCGTGGCATGACCCTGCTCAACGCCACGCTGGAAGCCGCGCGCATCCGCCTGCGGCCCATCCTGATGACCTCGTTCGCCTTCGTCTTCGGCGTCCTGCCCATGGCCCTGTCCGCCGGCGCCGGCTCGGGGGCCCAGCGCGCCATCGGCACCGGCCTGATCGGCGGCGTCCTGGCCGCGACCTTCCTGGCCATCTTCTTCGTGCCGTTGTTCTTCATACTGGTCCAGCGCCTGTTCAAGCACGACAACCTGCCCCAGGACATCGAAGCCAAAAAGGGAGTGAAGGCATGACCAAGGCCCTTGTCTCCCTGATGACCCTGTCATTGGCCTTGTCGGCCTGTACGATGGCGCCTACCTACGAGCGTTCGGCCCTGCCCGTCGCCGCGGAGTGGCCGACAGCCGCACCACTGCCTGCCACCGGCAGCCTGAAATGGCGCGACCTGTTCACCGACCCGGCGCTGCAGGGCACGATCCAGCTGGCGCTCGACAATAACCGCGACCTGCGCGTCGCTGCGCTCAACATCGAACGTGCCCGTGCACTTTACCGCATCCAGCGCGCCGATCTTCTGCCGACGCTCGATGCCTCTGCCGGCGGCAACCGCTCGCACAGCGATACTGCCGGCAACAGCGACACCTATTCGGCGGACCTCAACCTCGACTGGGAACTCGACCTGTTCGGACGTATCCGGTCGCTCAACCGCGCCGCCCTGGAGGACTTCCTGGCGACGCAAGAGACCCGCAAGGCCGTCGCGATCTCGTTGATCGCCGACACGGCCGACGCCTGGCTGACCCTGGCCGCCGACCAGGACCTGCTGGCCATTACGCGCCAGACCTTTGCCGCGCGTAGGGACGCCTACGACATCGCGCAGGGCCGCGCACGCCTGGGCGCCATCGACGACCTGGAACTGAATCAGGCGCGCGTCCAGTTTGAAGAAGCGCGCGAGGATATTGCCAATATCGAAACCCAGATCGACCAGGACAAGGCGGCTCTCACCCTGCTGGCTGGCGCGCCCCTGCCCGGCAATCTGCTGCCGGCCGCCTTGCACGACCAGGCGGTGACCGCCTCGCTGCCTGTCGGTGTTCCGTCGGACGTCCTGCTCAACCGCCCAGACGTGCTGGCGGCCGAGCACGACCTCAAGGCCGCCAACGCCAATATCGGCGCCGCGCGCGCAGCCTTCTTCCCCAGCATATCGCTGACCGGATCAGCCGACTCCGCCAGCAACGCCCTGGGTGACCTGTTTTCCAACGGCACCAATAGCTACTCCTATGGCGTGCGCCTGAACCTGCCGATCTTCTCCGGCGGCGCCAACCGGGCGGGCCTCAGAAGCGTCCAGGTCAATCGCGACATTGCCCTGGCGC
Source organism: Asticcacaulis solisilvae (assembly GCF_017875235.1). Taxonomy (GTDB): domain Bacteria; phylum Pseudomonadota; class Alphaproteobacteria; order Caulobacterales; family Caulobacteraceae; genus Asticcacaulis; species Asticcacaulis solisilvae_A. Next base: position 8,634 of record NZ_JAGGMI010000013.1, read on the forward strand.
AATATGAAAAGGCGATCCAATCCGCCTTCACTGACGTCTCACAGGCCTTGGCGGTGCGCGCGCGCATCGATGAGCGTCTGTCGGCGCGCCAGGCCGCGACCGACGCCGCCCAGCGCAGCCTGACCTTGAGCCAGGCGCGTTATCGGAATGGCGCGGACAGCTATCTCGTGCTGCTCGATGCCCAGCGGACCCTCTATGGATCACAGCAAAGCTTGGTCAATCTCCGGCTGGCAAAGGCATCGAACCTGGTGGCGCTTTATCGCAGTGTGGCCGACACCGGCGGCGTGGACTGAATTCAGGAATTTATGACCCGGCAAAAAATTAAAACTTGCCTCATATAAAGACATCTTTATATGATTATGAGTTGCCAGCCGAGGGTTTCGTCATGCGTCCGTCCTATATCTTCACTTCCGAAAGTGTTTCCGAGGGCCATCCCGACAAGGTCGCCGATCGCATTTCGGATGTTGTGGTCGATGCTTTCCTGAGCCGGGATTCCGAGGCGCGCGTGGCCTGCGAAACGCTGGTCACCACCAATCGCATCGTTCTGGCGGGCGAAGTCCGCGCCGATGATGACCAAATTAGCGACATTATTGGCGGACTTGAAGACAAGGTTCGTCGCGCCGTCAAGGAGATCGGCTACGCTCAGAAGGGCTTCCACTGGGCGACCGCCGACTATGCCTGCCACCTGCATGCGCAATCCGCCGACATCGCTATGGGCGTTGACGCCGGCAGCAACAAGGACGAAGGCGCCGGCGACCAGGGCATCATGTTCGGCTATGCGACCGACGAAACGGCGGAGCTGACTCCGGCACCGCTGCAGTGGTCGCATAATATCCTGCACCGGCTGGCCGAAGCGCGTCATGACGGCGAGCATAACCTCGAACCTGACGCCAAGAGTCAAGTCACCGTCCAGTACGAAAACGGCGTACCCAGCCGAATCCTGAAGATCCTGGTCTCGCATCAGCACAAGGACGGCCTGACTCCCAAGGATGTCGAGGCCATTGTCAAGCCTTACGCTCTCGAAGCCCTGCCGCAAGGCCTGGTAAGCGCGGATACCGAATGGCTTGTCAACCCGACCGGTAACTTCGTCATTGGCGGCCCAGACGGCGACGCCGGCCTGACCGGCCGCAAGATTATCGTCGATACATATGGCGGCGCCGCGCCGCATGGCGGCGGCGCATTCTCAGGCAAGGACCCGACCAAGGTGGACCGTTCCGCGGCCTATGCTTTGCGCTACCTCGCAAAGAATGTCGTTGCGGCGGGACTTGCGAAGAAATGCACGTTGCAGGTCTCCTACGCCATCGGCGTGGCCCGCCCCCTGTCCTTCTATGTAGATACCCATGGCACTAGCCAGGTTGACGTCGAAAAGCTGGAGAAGGTCCTGCCGGAACTGATCGGCGGCCTGACACCCAGGTCCATTCGCCTGCATCTGGGCCTCAACCGCCCGATCTATGAGCGCACGGCAGCCTACGGGCACTTCGGTCGCACGCCAGACGCTGAAGGTGGCTTCTCGTGGGAAAATACCGATCTGGTCGCAACCCTGAAATCGGAATTCGGCGCATAGTCCTTCGCCGGACGATTCAGGCGTAGCACGGACGACTGAAGGCGCAGTTGTTGCTGTCCAGAGCGGTGACGCCCGGGATCAGTGAAAAATATTGAGATAGGTTCATATGTGCCCAGAGGTCGGTCTTTCGGGCCGTGGGGCCGAGGCATTGTGTCATTCCTGGCAGTACGAACCGCCAGCGGTCGTCGTCGGGTTCGGGACGGCGGGCCACTTCAACCACGGCAAGGCCAATAGCCGCGGGGATGTATAGAACAATCCCGCACACCGCCAGCGCCGCGCTTTGAATACCCTGTCCAATCCGTTGTGCAATACGCATGATAGACTCCGTAAAGCCGTATCATGGCATGCCGTCATTATGGCTTCAGTCGGCATTTTGGTTAAGAAACCAAAGAAGCCGTAAAGGCGTGTCCTGACGCTGGACGAAGCGGCGAACTGTGTTACGCTTTGCCGGCAACATGAGGGGGGATAGCCATGCCGGCCTTCGATATCGGAACCGTGTTCAGCCGCTTCATCAGGCTTGTTGGTGAGAATTTCGCCATCATTGCCGCGCTGGGGTTTATCGGCGTCATCCTGCCGTCGGTCGTCGTGGCCTACGGCGTGACCTCCATGCTGGGCGGCCTGATCGGCGCGGCCAACCCCGCCGACGCCTATCTCGGCATGTTCACAGGTACGAATATGGGGATCTCTTTCGGCAGCGGCCTGCTGCTGTTCGTCCTCAACCTGATCATCCTGTCGATGATCACCGAGGTGACCATATTGCGCGCCATCGGAAAGCCGGTGGACGTCGGCACGATATTCGGTCACGCCCTGCGCAACATCCTGCCCCTGCTCGCCATCTCCATCCTGGTGGGCATCATGGTCGTCCTGGGATTCATTGCCCTCATCATCCCCGGTATCTTCCTGGGACTGGCGACGTGCGTGGCGGTCCCCGCCTATGTCGGTGAGCCCGCACGCGGTATAACCGGCAGCATCTCGCGAAGCTTCGAACTGACCAAGGGCCGTCGCTGGTGGCTGCTGCTGATCTTCATTGTCCTGGGCATCGGGGCCATGGTCATCGGCGGGACGATCAGCTCGATGGCCATGCCCTTCATGTTCACCCCAGGCACGACACCGGATGCCGCCAGCATGGGCACGGCCATGATGCCCTATATGCTGGTCAATGCCGCCGTTGACGGCGTGATTCGCGTCCTCGGTACGGTTCTTGTCGCCGCCATCTATGTCTGCCTGCGCGAAACCCGCGAGAGGCTGACGCCGGAAACGACCGCGGAAGTCTTTAACTAAGCGCCGGATCGTGCTTATCCTTGCGGCGCCGGCCCAGCAGCATCCGGGCTTCGAGGTGGGCGCGCAGGGCACTGTAATAGGCGCGCAGGAAGTCTTCGTCGCGCGGAACATCGGCCGGATTCTTCGGTTCCTGCCAGCCGATGCGCGCCTTGATCTTGTCGGCGACGGCCTTCATTACGGGGACCTTGCGTTCCCGCAGCACCTGCTCAAGCACGCCCAGCTCCATCTCGCCATAGGCCAGTTGCGCCGCCGTGAAGGTCAGCCCGAGGCGACGGTCGCTGTCGAGATCGGCCAGGTCGTAGCTGAGCTTGGCACGCGGCATGTGGACGACGCGCGTGCCGGCGAAATAGTCGCCCAACCGCGCGTGCTGGCGATTGAACAGCGGCAGCAACAATACGCCCAGCGCCCATATCAGCGCCAGCCAGCCCAGGGAATTCTGCGCGGCCATCCCAGCGCCCGCCAGGGTCAATGGCAGGTAAAGCTCAACCTCTCGCATGGCGTTGCGGGTAAATACCGCCGCCGGTGTCAGACGCCCGCCGTCGTGAGCGATGACCCTTAGCTTCATCAGGCGCTTGCCCGGCGTCGCCGCCTTGGGCCCCATTTCGAAGAACATGAAATAGCCCGAGCGCAGAAAGAACATGAGGGCGATGATGGCGATCTGGAAAATCGCCGATGCCGTCGTATCGCTGTTCATCTGGTCACCCGGCAGGATGACCCAGGCGATGAAGATCACTATCGGGGCCAGGACTACGATGATGAGGTCGATGATCAGGGCGCCCAGGCGCTCACCGAAGCTGGCGTTGATGAACGGCAGGACGACGCCTTCGGGCGTGACGATTTCCGTCGCCGTGCGGCCGTATTCGCCATAGGGCGCATCGCTCATCAGGTCGCGCCGGGCCTTATGCGTCTCAGCCATCGGTCTTGGCCTTCCTGCCCACCATAAGGAAGTAGGCCAGCCACAGGACCAGCATGACAGCGCCGACGGCAATGCGGACCAAGCTGTCGGTTATGGTCTGGCGGCCTATGCCTTCCAGGCAGCCCGCGACCGTCAGCATCAGGGCGACCCCGATCATGACCGTGCCCGTCAGGCGGCCGGCCTGGCTCAAGGACGCCATGCGCGTCGCCTCGCCCGGGAACATCAGCCGCCGGCCGATGTGGAAACCACAGGCGCCAGCTATGATGATAGCGAACAGCTCGGTCGTACCGTGGATGGTCAGCCAGGCGCCGAACTCGAACCCCAACCCCTTGCGCGCGAACAGCCACAGCATGGCGCCCAGGCTTATGCCGTTCTGGATCAGCAGCATCAGGGTCGGCAGGCCGAATATTGCGCCAAGCGCAAAGCACATGATCGACACCTGGGTATTGTGCGTCATGAGAAAGACCGCAAAGGGCGACAGGGCCGTGTCCTTGGGTCCGCTGCCCAGCGTCTCGCGCAGCGACTGCGCCGAAGCCGACAGGTCGCGGCCATCGGCCTGAGACGCGGGCACAAAGACGTCGTACCAGCTCGAGTCGCCGGCGCACAGGAGCCAGCCGATCAGTATGCCCGCCATCAGCGCCGCGAAGGCCAGCCACAGCTCCGTCGTCAGCCTGCGCACGCTTTGCGGCCACGCCTTGCCGAAGAAGTCGGCCGGCACGTCCTTGAGGCGTGAATGCGGGCCGTAGATATAGACATAGGCCCTGGCGCTCAGCGATTGCAGGTAGACGACCATGTTGCGGTCGAGCGAGATCGCCATGGCCATGCTGAGCGACGACATGGCCTGGCGGTAAAGCACCGGAAGGTTCAGAAGCTCGTCGATCGAGAAGCCGCCAAGCCCCTGGCGTTCGGCGCGGTCGAGCGCTCCATTGAGCGCGCGCCAGTCACCCTCGCGCGCTTCGCGGAACTTCTGGCTCTTGAGCTGAAGCGCAGGCTTGGACTGTGGAGTCCTGGACGCTGGGCTTTGGGACGCTGGATCTGGATCGGCCATGGCCTCCCTCCCCTACAACCGGTCGGCGCGCTTCAGCGCCAGGTATTTGGTGACGATGGCGGTTGCCAGGCCTTCGGTCGGCGCCTCCAGGACCTCGACGCCCTGGCGCCGCAGCTGGGTCAGGACGCGGTCGCGCTGGAGCGACAGGCGCTTGGCGAATACGGCGCGCGTCACGTCCTCTGGCTGGTCCGGCCGGCGCGCGATCAGACCGTCGACGACCTCGTCCTTGAAGGCGACGAACATGACGAGATGCTTCTTCGACAGGCGGTTCAGCGCCTCCAGCATCAGGTCGGCCGAGATTTCGTCGATGAAGTCAGTGAACAGGATGATCAGCGACCGTCTCGCCACCTTCGCATTGAGGTCGGCGAGCGCCAGCGTGTGGTTCGATTCATCCTCGCTGTCCTCAAGCGCCGACAACTGGCCTTTGAGAATTTCGAACGCCTTGGTGCCCGAAATCATGGGGGCGGCGTGATAGGGCCGTGATGAGAAGGCAAAGGTGCGGATATTGTCGCCGATCCTGAGAGCACAGTAGCCCAGCAGCAGGCCGGCATAGATGGCGCGGTCGAGGCGTTTCAGGCCGTGCAGCGGCTCGCCCATCAGCCGGCCGGTGTCATAGACCAGGACGATATGGTGGTTGCGTTCGGCCTGGTATTCGCGGCTGTAGAGTTTCATGTGCCGGGCGGACGAGCGCCAGTCGATGCGGCGATGGTCCTGCGAGGCGTCGTATTCGCGCAGCGCGTGGTATTCGGAACCATTGTGCAACTGGTTCTGGATGCGGACACCATAGATGTTGTCCATCGAGAACAGATCCGAAGCATCCTGCTCAACGCCCTTGAGGTCCGGGGTGACGACGACATGTCCGTCGATCCGGACCGCCTTCTGGACGTCGACCAGGCCGAGATAGCCTTGCCAGCGCACCCACGCCTTGTCGATGTCTCCGCGTCCACGCGTCCGCGCGTCGAGATGCAGACGGCCGCTGAAGCCCTCCGCCGTCCTGTCGAGCGTCCGGTCGTAGGGCGATCCGGCCAGTATCGTGTTCAGCCCCAGCCGGACTTCCAGCCTGGCCGGTTGCCTGGCCTTGGCGAAGCGGACGGAAAAGGGCACGGTCACGGCGCGGCCAACGCCGACCGTCCGCGGCAGGCGCATGACGATCGCAAGCCCCTGCCCCACCGGCGCGAAGACGCCGTCCAGGACGGCCAGGACAAACACCGCCAGCAGCACGACCGGCACCCACGGCCAGGCGTGCGGCGCGAAGAGACCCACCGCGATCGCGGCGGGCAGGCCGAGAGCGAGCAAAACCAGCAGGCGTGTCGTGGGCGAGATGGACAAGGTCAGAGGCTCAGCGCGGGATCTCGATGGTCTCGAGCAGGGTCTGCAGGACGCCGTCGACGTTCAGGCCCTCGATTTCGGCCGAGGGCGACAGCAGCACGCGGTGGCGCATGCAGGGCTTGTAGAGCGTCTTGATGTCGTCGGGCAGCACATAGTCGCGGCCATCGAGTACGGCGTAGGCGCGCGCGGCGCGCGCCAGCAGGGCCCCGGCACGCGGCGATGCCCCTACCGACAGCTGCGCCGTTTCGCGCGTCGCCCGGATGAGCGCGACGATATAGTCGAGATTGGCGTCGTTGAGCCGGATGGCCGCCACTGTATCGATGGCCTCGGTCAGGGCCGCCGGCGTCAGGACGGCCGTGATGCCGGCGGTCGCCGGATCGGGTGAGGCGGAAGCATTGCCGGAGGTTTCGATGATCCGGCGTTCCTCCTCCTGGCTGGGATAGCCCAGGATGTGCTTGAACAGGAAGCGGTCGAGCTGGGCTTCAGGCAGCGGATAGGTGCCCTGCTGCTCGATCGGGTTCTGGGTGGCGATGACGGTGAAGTGCGCGCCCAGGTCATGGCGCACACCGTCAAGCGTCACGTGGCGCTCCTGCATGGCTTCCAGCAGGGCGGCCTGGGTCTTGGGCGGCGTCCGGTTGATTTCGTCGGCCAGCAGGAGGTCGCAGAAGATCGGCCCCTTGCTCAATGAAAACGCCGACGTCTGGAAGTTGAACAGGTTCGAACCCAGCACGTCACCCGGCAGCATGTCCGGTGTGAACTGGATCCGGCCGTAGCGCAACGACAGCGATTGGGCGAAGGTGCGCGCCAGCAGGGTCTTGGCCGTGCCCGGCGGGCCTTCCAGCAGCATGTGGCCGCCCGAGAACAGGGCGGTCAGCATGAGGTCGAGCGTGTCCTTCTGGCCGACGATGACCTTGCCGATTTCGTCGCGCAGGCGTTGGGCCAGGGTATGAATGTCACTTATGTGCACGTTCGATCTCCGATCTTCCAATCTGTTCCTTCCAGGCATGCAGCCGTCGCGCGTAGTCGATCAGCTGATGCACGGTCAGAAGTTTGTCGGCGCCTGCCTTGAGGTCCGTATATGTATCCGAAGCACCGTAAAGCCGGCCGATGCGATCCGCCAGGTCGTCCGGCGCCTGCTGAAGGTTGCTTAAGCCATGCCCCCTCGCCTTCAGCACCTCGTCGCGCACCAGCTGGGCGTAGGCGGGCCCCAGCTTTGCTTCCTTGACGGCGATGGCCATGATACGCGCGGCATTGTCGGCCAGAACCTTTACCCCGCGTCCCAGCGCCGGGCCCTCCGCCACGGGCAAGGGCGGACCGAAGCGGCTGAACGCCGCCCAGGTCAGGCCCAGGCCCAGCAGGATCAGGCTTAACGACAGACCCAGATAGGGCGGACGGCTGAGGGCATGCAGCAGGTCGCGGTCGACCGACAGATTGTTGAAGGTCAGGTTGAACACCACGGATGGGCGCGCTTTCGCCGGCGCCAGGGCCTGGATAATGCCGAGCGCGGCGATGACCTTTTTCGGGTCGGCCAGGATCTGGTTATTCAGCAGGTCGGGATCGCTGACCAGATAGACGGGGGCGATGGGTTGTGCGCGTCCCTGGGTGACCGAGACCTTTGATATCAGCGCCTCTCCGTTAGGTCCGACCAGGACCGGCGTCAGGTTGGGGCCCGTGATCGACTGAAGATCGGTGATCGTACCCACCGCGAGCGGTGTGCGAAACACCGTCTGTCCCGCCGCGCCCTGGACGGTAATCGGTCCCGCCAGGCGCGAATGGCGGATGGTGTAGACCGGGACGTCGTAGGTCAGCAGAGTCTGGCCGTCGTCATAGACCTCCTTGCCGGCCGGGGCCGTCGTCCGGACCCATTGCGCGTTCTCATCGTCTTCGTCGTAGTCCGCGTTCGGTGACGGACTGGAGGCAACGGGCGACAGGACCATCAGCATCCGGCGGAGGACGTGTTCGGGATAGGGTTGCGGATCGCTGCCCCAGCGTGGCTTGCCGCGCGCCGGCCCCGATACCCACTTCGGCGCGACGACGATGACGACCTTGCCCAGCGGCTTATAGAGAATGTGGTCGGCACGGCGTTTTTCCGGGACATTCGCCTCCGTTGGCTGTTCCTCGGCCTGTGAGGAGGCGGACGCCGACGACGTCTCGGAGGAAGACGAGGACGATGCCGATCGCATTCGCCGTATTGCGCCCAAGCCATCATGATTAAGCGTGATGATCTCGATATCGGCGTGCAGGGCCTGCGCCCCCTCCCCGCCGTCCTCGAAACGGTTGCTCGACACGGCATGGCCCTGGCGCAGCAACAATCGCTTCAGGCCCTGATAGCCCTGCGCCGCCGTCGAGGTTGGCAGGGACGACGGCCCGCTTTCCGGATCCGCACCCACCGAGAACATGGCGACGGCCACCATGCCGAACATCGACAGGCACAGGATCAGGACCACGGCCGGCAGCCAGCGCCGCGCCTCGGGGACCGTCAGTTTCGGCAGGACAAAGCCGGGCATCAGGCAATTCCTTCCGCGGCGACAAAGTCGACATAGGCCTGGCGGCAGGCGTCAAAGCCTGCCTGGCCTACGGAAAGACCAGCAAAATAACTCTTTTCCACCCACTCAACGATGCTGCGGAAGGCCGGTCGCGCCGCTTCGGGCAATAGCGGGTGGGTAAGAATGTCGCGTGACGAATAGTGCGGGCGCACCATGTCCGGCCGGAAGGCATTGATGTCGGCCACCGAGCGCACCAGCAGCAGGTGGATGGCCTCGTCGTAGCGCCCCTCCCCCGCCAGGGCGTCGATATCGCTCAATATAGCCACCACGGCCGCTCGCGATGGCCGCCAGGCCGTGTCGGCACGCAGATGGTCACGGGCGATCAGCCGCTCGAACCGTGTGGTCAGGAACAGGCGCACGACCGGCGACAGCAGCAGCAGAATGACGGCCAGGCCAAGCGCATATAAAAGATAGGGCAGGACCGGCGCGATCGGTGCAAACAGGTCGCTGGCGCCTTTGAAGAAGCTGCCAAACCCTTCCGCCAGCTTGCGCCAGAATTCGGCGACCGCTGGATCGGGCTTGGGCGTGTGGGCGAACGAGGTTTGGATATCCTTGTCGGCATTGATCGCCTGAATCAGCTTGCGCGCCTCTTCGACAGTCATGCCGGACTTCGGGGCGGACGCGAGGGCGTTGCCGGTCTGAGCCTGCACACTCGCTGCCTGAAGGCCGGAAGCTGACACGATGACGGAATCCCCTTCAGGTCGTACACACCGGTCCCCTTCCGGCATGTTTGGCCAACTTAAGGGCCACTTATTAACAGCGTCAATAGCCGCCGCATTTATTGTGATTCCCTAAGGTCGCACACTCCGGCACTGTAATGCGCGCGGGCCCGGCCCTTCTTTAAGGCCAGGGCCCGCAGGCGCTCCGAAAGTAACAACACACCGCTTTTCGCTTAAGAGTCTTTTATAAGAATCCTTAAGTAAGTTAAGGCGGGTTAATTCGTCTTTTTTATTATCGTTTTCAATTGGTTGATGCGGCGGGCAGTGTGCGATACCCCGTGTTTCAGTGGGTGTTCCCCCGCACCCGCGGCGGGTGTTCCCCCGATAGCGAAGTGGGCAATCCCCCGAGCATCACGGCGACGCAATGGGACTTATCCACAATTTTACCCACAGATGTACGTGCGATGTTCGCCTGGCCTTAGGTGTGTGATCCCCCGACGGTTACTCTCAAGCCCGTCTGAACAGCCCTTCGCGCGGCTTTTGGCTATTATCTGTCAGGCAGGCGCCCGGTAAGTCAGGTGTGCGATCCCCCGAAGACCGGGCCAAAAGGACATTTGATGGTCGCTTTGGCGAATCGGGTGTGTGATCCCCCGATGATTCGGGGTCGCTATCCCCCTCTCCTGCCTTGTTAATAAAGGGATCAGACCGCGAACGAGGTGTGCGATCCCCCGATAGATCACGCCTATGCAGGGGCCGCGGTTTTCGTGCCGGCCTTGGGCTTTGCCGGGGTTTTCCGCACCATTTTCTGAGGCTTGGCCGGTGGCGGAAGGCCGTCGCGGGCATTGAGGTGCGCCAGTTCTGCCGTTACCGCCCCTTCCAGGGCGGCCATGCGACTGATGACGAACAGGGCTGGCGAGCCATCCTGGGTGGTGGTCAGTTTCAGGTCGTATTCCGGCAGCTGATTGCGCTCGACCACCTTGCGCAGCATGCGGTTGAACTCTTTCGGTGGGCTGTCGGACCCGGTCTTGGTGTGCAATACCTCGATACGGCACAGCCAGCCTTCGGGTTGCACACCGGCGTGCTTGCGGGCGATGCGGTAGAGCGAGCGTTCCAGCCCACCCGTGAGCAGGAAGTAGTCGCCGTGCATGGTCAGCAGCGAGCGGTCGCCGACAATGCCTTCATAAACCCAGTTCGACAGCGTCAGGGTCATGCCGCGCGGCTGGCCGGTCGCCTGGTCGATTTCCAGCGTCCAGCCGTCGAGCCAGCCGAACTGGGCCTCGGTCCGCCGGGTGGGCGCGCGCAAGGAGGTGCGGATGGAGGTGGTTTCGAGCCTCTGAAGCGCCGCCTGAAGCTCCTGATAGGCCTTGCCGCCGGTGTCGCGCTTGATGGCACGCAGCAGGTCGTACGTCGTCGTCCGCAGCGTCCGGGGCAGATCGTTCACACCCTGGCTCTTCATTCGCGCCAGGGCCGACGCCGCCCAAATGAGGATGTCGGCGTCCCAGATGGTCGCCATGCCGTAGGCCGGCATGGCTTCGACCTTGACCCAGACCTCGCCGTCGGGCGATTTGTATTCGATGGGCTTGAGCCGCTTGCGCTTCTGGAGCGAGAAGAACGGCCGTTCCATGGTCTCGCGCTGATCCTTCAGCGACACATCGTGCAGCAGCGGGATAAACAGGTCGAGTTCGGCGTTCGGGTCGCGACGGCGGGTCATAACGCGTCAGCCTGTCATGATTCCTTCGCAGGCAGGAGTCAATTGTTGGGCGTGTGGACACGTCCGGTGTGTGGACGGGTAGGTCTGCAGGGGTCGCGGACCCCTGCACCCCGACACTCGGTAGTGATTACTTGCTTCAATAACAAAAAGCCGGGCCCGAAAGATGGCCCGGCTTTTTGTTATTGAAACGATTAAACGCTGTCGCGTTCCGAGGTGCAGGAGGCCGTGCCTCCTGCAAGCCTTAACGTTCCCCCATCGGATGCTTCCCATATTTATGAAGAATGGCGTCGAGCCCCTCCCCTATCAGCGCCTGCACCGTCGTGTCGCGTTCGACCGCCAGCAGCTTGACGGCCTTTGCCATCTGCGGGCTGAAATAGCCGGCGATCATAGTCTTGCCGTCACGCGCCTTGGGCGCGGCATCGGCCACCGGCGGCGGCGCCACGACGGCGACGGGCTTCGGCTTGACGCGCGGCGCCTGGACGACAGTCGAGGGCTCGGGCGCGGCTTCGCGGGCGATGATGGCGGCGGGCTGGACCTGGGGACCGGCGACGGCGGCCAGGCGTTCAGCGAGACTCGGGCGGGCGTTGGACTTGCTCATGCGGCACCTTTAAGCGGCTCGTTCGTAACTTTTTGTGGAGTGGTTGGCATGTCCAGGCGTCCACACACCCACGTGTAGAGCTTCTGGACCTCATCGGCGGCCTTGCCGGCCGGCTCGAATTCGGCCGCCGTCTGGCCGTTGATGACGGCGTGACGCAACGCTGCGCGGTCGACCAGACACACCGGCGCGATGTTCAGGTTGAGCGAATGGATGACTGTCGCCACCTCTTCGATCAGGGCATTGGCGCGCGCCGGCACGGCATTCAGCAGCACGCTGGCGGGCTTCTGGGCGACGCGGACCAGCTCGGCCGTGGTCTTGATGGCGTGCAGATCGAAGGCCGAGGCGCGCGTCGGAATCAGCACCAGGTCGGCGATCTTGGCCGCGGCGACGGCGGCGGAATCGGCAGCCGGCGGTGAATCAAGGATCACCAGGTCGACCCCCATCTTGTCGGCTTCCTTGATCGTGGCGGCCAGACGGGCATGAGGTGCTGCGACCACGACCGGATTTTCGGCGGCGCCCTCCCCGCTTCCGGCGTTGCGCCAGTCCGACCACTGCGCGGCCGTGGCTTGCGGATCGAGGTCGATAATGGCGACGCTGTAACCGGCGGAGGCCGCGGCGACGGCGATGTGAACGGCGATGGTCGTCTTGCCGACGCCGCCCTTCTGCGAAACAATAGCCAGTGTTTTCATAGGCTTACTACCTTCCAACTGCCGGACCCGAGGACCGTTCAAGGTGTGGACACGCCAAAACGTAAAGGACTATGCCTAACGCATTGTTAAGATGCGGACGCATTGACCCGCCAATATGTGGATAATCCTGCCCGCCCGCGCGCCCGCCTTCCTGCAAGCCGGCGGGTGGAAAATCCTGCGCGCGGCCATGCGGAGCTGACGACGGATCGTCACACCAACATGTGGGCATGCCCTCGCCTCGTCATCGCGGCGTGTGGACACGTCTGTCTGTTGACCGGCACGCCAGCCGACGTGCGGCCCTGCGGGCATATGGACCTGTCCCTGTGCGCGCCTGTCCTCGCGTCCGGTATCCGACACTTCTACATGCGGATGGGTCGAAACGCCGGAAAGGGGGCGGGCGGGCAGGTGGTTACGCTGACAGGTGGATAGGCCGGCTTGCGGACATGCATGCATCCGCGACACGAAGACACGCCGTCGTCCCGGCACGCGGACGAATGGGCAGGACTACAGGTGGGCTGATTGGGTTAACCAAGGGTTAAGGAGCCGCGTGGCGGATCCGGCCAGCAAGGGGAGGGGGCACTTGCGTGACTGAAGCTTAAGTGTTTCAAATGTGAAAATTTGCGCCGTCTGGCGCTTTGACTTGCGGAAACCTGATGCGGCGTACCCACGGAATGAGCCTGACCTTCGGGTTGCTGGAAACCCTCGGACAATCCATTGTCGCGGGTGAGTACGACAATTCGCCGTTTCCGACCGAAGCCGAGCTGGCGGTTAGATATTCGGCCAGTCGCACCGTGGCGCGCGAAGCCGTCAAGATGCTGGCGGCCAAGGGGCTTCTGACTTCGCGCCCGCGCCAGGGCACGCGTGTCGAGCCGGTGACGCACTGGAACCTGCTGGATCCTGACGTCACGCGATGGATGACCGAGCGCCCGTTCACTTCGAAAGTCTATCGCGACTATACCGAGGTACGGCTGGCCATCGAGCCGATCGCGGCATTGCTGGCGGCGAAGAGGGCCTCCCAGGCGGACCTGCGCGCCATCCGCAGCGCGCTTCAGACCATGGCGGATCAGGCCCATCACCACGACCTGGCCTTGCTGGCCGATATCGACTTCCACGTCGCCATATTGAAGGCGTCGGGCAATCCGTTCCTGATCCAGCTCAAGGAACTGATCCATACTGCGCTGACCATTTCGATCGGGCTGACCAACCGGATCGCTGGCCATACCGCTGATATCGGCGATCATGCCGCCGTGCTGACGGCGATCGAACGTGGCGACAGCGGTGCAGCCGAGACAGCCATGCGGCATCTTATTTCCGAATCTCTGGAATTTATCGACTCGATGCCAGAGTAGGATTTGGGCCGGACTGAAAGGGCAGGGGAGGGGAAAAGACGGCCTGTCCGCGTGTCCTGCACGAAGACGTGTCCACATGCCGTCTTGCCTGCATGTGTGATAGCGCTATCATGTGGCAAACAATATGGAGGGAATGATGAGCCAGTTCGATATCAGCCGCCGCGGCCTGCTTATGGCCGCCGGCGCCATGCCGTTTGTGGGATCGGCTTGCGCCGCCACGCCATCGGACAAGCCGGCGCGCTGGGCCATGGTGGGCCTGGGCTCGTTTGCCGTGGGTCAGATCATGCCCACCTTCGCGCACACGAAACACTCGAAAATGACTGCCTTCGTCTCCGGCACGCCGTCGAAGCTGCAGGAGCAGGGCGCCAAGTACGGCGTCACTCACCACTACAGCTACGACAATTTCGATGACATTGCCGGGAACGCCGAAATCGACTGCGTCTACATCCTGCTGCCGCCGGGCCTGCACGCCGAATACACCATCCGTGCGCTCAAGGCCGGCAAGCACGTCCTGTGCGAAAAGCCGATGGCGTCGACCGCCGCCGAATGCGAGGCCATGGTCGCGGCCGCCAAGGCGGCCAATCGCCAGTTGGGCGTCGGCTACCGCGTCCATTTCGAGCCGAACAATGTCGAGGCCCTGAAGCGCTTCAAGGCCGGCGAGGTCGGTGCGCTGAAGCACGTGTCGGGGAAGGCGGGCTTTGAGATCAATCCGAACTACGGTCCGCACAAATGGCGCCTGGACAAGGAGATCGGGGGAGGGGGCTCGATGTACGATATCGGCATCTATGCCCTGAATGGCGGGCTGATGTTCGTCGATGAGGCGCCCCAAAGCGTCTCGGCCGTCTATACCTACGACAGGAACGACCCGCGCTTTGCCGAGGTCGAGGGCGGCGTCGACTGGAAGATCAACTTCGCATCGGGTCTGAAGGTTGAAGGCCAGTCCTTCTATACCGGCTCATATGTCACGCGGCAGGTCGTGGACGGCGCGGGAGGACAGATCGTGCTCGACCCGGCTTCATCCTATGACGGCGTGAAAGCAAGCCTCCAGAAGGCTGGTGCTGCCTCCCAGGCCATATCCGCGGGCGAGTCTCGCCAGCAGTTCGCCGCTCAGATCGATGGCTTCTCGCTGGCGGCGCTCGGCAATACCCCGCACCGGACGCCGGGCGAGATGGGCTGGCGCGACCTGCGGCTGATCGAGGCTATCTACCGCAGCGCGGACAATGGCGGGCAGACGGTGAAAGTTTAACCCGTCTAAGGCCCCCTTCCGTCGCGGCGCAAACGCCGCGCCACCTTCCCGTGAACGGGGAAGGAATACAAATCATTGAGATAGCTGTTTTTACTGGAAATTGTTGGTTAGCCTCTAACAAGTCTTCCTTCCCCGTTCACGGGGAAGGTGGCATTTGCGAAGCAAATGACGGAAGGGGGATACCGTCAGCATAGCGAGGTCACTGCGTCCCCGTTAGTTCCTTGATAATCTCGATTTCCCTTTGGCGGTAGGGTGTGCCGTCGGCGCGGAACAGGTCGTGGAACCACACGACCGGCTCGCGGTCGGTGTAAGGGTGGGCATAGGAATCCCACGGAAAGCGCGTCTGCGTCTTGCCGTCGACCAGGCCCCAATTGTACATGGCGACCTTGTAGCGTTTGGCAACGGGCAGGATCGTATCCACGGTCGATCCGGCGCTGCGGGCCAGATATTCCGTGCACCAGATCGGCCGGCCATATCTCTGCAACTCCTTGATCCGGCGTTCGAAGTCCTCGGGCCAGCTGTAATTGTGGAAACTGACGATATCGGACCGGCTCAACTGCACCTTCTGGATGACATTGAGTTTCTCGAACCCGTCCGGTGACCAGTCGCCGCCGTCATAGACACCGCTGATCAGGGGCTGGGTCGGGTCGGCCGACTGCGCCCAATCGAAGACTTTGGGCAGCAGGGCGGCCACCAGGGCGCCGGCACCGGCGGTGTGTATCGTATCTGCGCCACCGTCCTCGTGGGGTTCGTTCCAGACGTCCCAGCCAATGACGCGCTCGTCCCTGGCGAATGTGCCCACCACGCCCTTCACATAGGCTTCGAGGGCCGGATAGGTGGCCTTGTCCTTCAGACGGTCGATCCCGGGCCCCTGGACCCAGCCGGGATTATGCAGGCCGGGGCGGGGGAGGGGCTGTTTGCCCAGCTTCGGATGCGCGTCCCAGCACGAGTCGAACAGGACGAACAGGGTCTTGATCCTGCGCCTCTCGGCTATGTCGAGATAGGTCCGGATGCGCTGCTCATAACCTTTCGGATCAGCTTCCCAAAGCATATCATGAAGATAGACGCGCATGACGCTCAGGCCCGCCTTTTCAGCATAGCCCAGCTCGCGGTCGATAAGGGCCGGATTGAAGCTGTCAGCCTGCCACATCTCCAGCTGGTTTATGGCGTCACTGGGGACGAAGTTGCTGCCGACCTGCCACGGCTGTTGCGCATACCAGGCGTTGGCCTGCGCAGGCGTCCATTGCGGCCGTGCTTCGCCGGTGACAGGAATGAGTCCCAGTAAGGCGACGATGGCCGTGAAAGCAGGAATGCGCATGGTGTTTCCGCCTGTGCTTTTTATTGAACCCAGCACATACTGAAACCGCGCACGCGTCAATGATGGAGGCTTTGGTGTCGGAAACGAAAGAAGTCATGGCGGCTCGGCTCGCCCTGCAGACCCGCAATGCGTCCATTCGCATGAGCGCGCGCATTACGCCGGCGGGACTTCTGGCCGTCGGCGGGCTGGTGGGAATGATCCTGCTGGCGACGGCCGTCCTGGTCCGGGCGTCACGCGCGCGGCGCTAATCCTGGATCAGGATGCGTTTAAGTCGAACCACCATCATGCTCCAGGCTTTTGTTTTACCGCGATATTTAGCCAAAACCGCTGCGCACTTTTTGGCATATCGCTTTAGCACGCCAGGCGGGACGGGGAGATATCCTCCTGCGGACGGCCTAGCAGGAAGCCCTGGGCCTGGTCGCAGCCTTCCTCACGCAGCAGCGCCATCTGGCCTTCGGTTTCGACGCCTTCGGCCAGGACGGGGATGTCCAGCGACCTGCCAAGCGCCAGGATGGCGCGGACGATGGCGCGCGCCTGCTGGCTCTTGTCGGCCTCCATGAGGAAGGAGCGGTCGATCTTGATCTTGTCGAACGGGAAGGCGTTCAGCGTGTCGAGCGAGGCGTAACCGGTGCCGAAATCGTCGATGGCGATGGTCACGCCCAGCGCTTTGATCTGACGCAGGATGTGCAGGGCGCGGATCTTGTCCTCGATGATAGTCGATTCGGTGATTTCCAGCTCCAGCCGGTGCGGGGACAGGCCGCTGTCCGCCAGGGCCGAATGCACGACCTCGATCAGGTTGACGTCGTTCAGCTGCACGGGCGACAGGTTGACCGCGATCTTCAGCCGGTCGTTCCACGACGCGGCCTCGTGACAGGCGGCGCGTAAGACCCAAGCCCCCATTTCGACGATTGCGCCGCTTTCTTCGGCCACCGAGATGAAATCGGCCGGCGAGACATAGCCGCGCACCGGATGCTTCCAGCGGACGAGCGCTTCATAGCCGGTGATTTCGCGTGTCCGGACGTCCTGCTGGACCTGGTAGAAGACGCGGAACTCCTTGTTCGCCAGGGCGCGTTGCAGGTCCTTGGCCAGGGCACGGCGGTCGCGCGCGGCTTCGTCCATGCCGGGCTCGTAGAAACAGATCTTGTCGCCGCCGGGTGTCTTGGCGCGATACAGTGCAAGGTCGGCATTATTGAGCAGGGTTTCGCGTAGACTTCCGTCCTGCGGATAGACGGCGACGCCGAGCGAGGCCTGCAGCGTGACTTCGATGCCGTCGACGAGGATCGGCTCGCAGATGCAGTTGTAGAGCACGGCGACGCAGGCGGCGATATCGGTATCCTGGTCGAAGCGTTTGACCGCCGCGAATTCGTCGCCGCCCAACCGGGCCACGAAGCGGCCGTCGCCGCCGGTCAGCGCCGCCAGGCGCTCAGCCAGGATTTTCAAGGCTTCGTCGCCGATTTCGTGGCCGCGTTGGTCATTGATATCCTTGAACCGGTCGAGGTCGATGGTGACGACGGCGACCTGTTCGCCGTGACGGGCGGCCCAGCCGAGTTCGGTGTCGAGATGTTCATTGAAATGGACGCGGTTGGGCAGTCCGGTCAGGCCGTCGTGGCGCGCCATGTGGGCGATGCGCTGTTCCGAGGCGCGGCGTTCGGTGATGTCATCGAAGGTTGTCACCCAGCCGCCGGACGGCATGGGGCGGTGCGCGATCGACAGGGTGCGGTTGGCCAGCAGCTCCGATACGATAATGCCGCCACCCGGTTGGAAAATGACGGCGCGGTGCTTGGCGTGGAAGGCTTCCAGCTTGGCTTCGTCGGGCGCATGGCCTTCGCGTAAGGTTATGATGCCGGCCAGAAGGTCGCGCAACGACAAGCCCGGCTTCACGAAATCGCTGTCGAGGCCGTAGATGCTGTTGAAACGCGAATTGCTGAGAACCAGTTTTTCATTGGCGTCGAACAGGCAAAGGCCGTGCGACATATGGCTCAGCGCGGCGTCGAGGTTGCGCGATACCTCCAGGATCTGGTCCTGAGCCGCCTTCTGGGCGGTGATGTCGCGGGTGACATTGGCGAAGCCCAGCAGCTTCTGCTGGTCGTCATACAGCGGGGTGATGACGGTATGGGCCCAGAAGGTCGACTCGTCCTTGCGCCGGTGCAAACCCTCGGCCTCATAGCGGCCGGTTTCCAGGGCGGTCTTCAGGCCCGCTGCGGCGGTGACCCGGGCGGCGGCGTCGATCGCCGACACTTCGGCGAAATGCCGGCCGATGACCTCATCGCCGGTGTAGCCCTTGATGCGTTGCGCGCCCTTGTTCCAGTTGGCGATGCGTCCATCGGGATCGAGCATGAAGATGGCGTAGTCCCGCACACCTTCCAGTAGGGTCGAGAAGCGGCGATCATTTGCTGCCTGCATGTCGTCCATTTGCCGTCCCCAGCGCACGGCGGCGGCGCACAGGCCCATTACGCCGGCTGCCATGATGGCCAGGATCAGCGACATGGTGTCGGGGGAAAGGGCAAGGCCGGTGGGCAGGTGGCGCGGATCGGGCACGACCGTGACGGCGCCCATGGCCGTGAAGTGGTGGGCGACGATGCCGAGGACCAGCAGGCCCGCCGCGCCGGTGCGCGTCCAGGCCGTCTTTTTTTCGAAAACCCACATGGCGACGGCGCCGACGGCAAGACCCGCGACGATCGAGGCGATGACCAGGTCCGGGGCCCAGCGCAGGTAGCCGTGGGTGCTGACGGCCATCATGCCCAGATAATGCATGGTGCATACGCCGGAACCCATGACGGCGCCGCCGGCCAGCGCCGAGCCTTTGAAACCGCGCGAAATAGCGACTTCCGCGCCGCCGGCGGTAATGGCCATGGCAGCCAGCAGCGAGATCAGGGTGAGCGGAAGATCGAAGGCCAGGGGCAGGCCCGGATCAAACGCCAGCATGGCGATGAAGTGGGTCGCCCAGATACCGAAACCGCCGGCCGCGCCGGCCGTCAGTATCCAGCGCAGGCGCCCGCGGCCCCGTATGGTGCGCGCGCGGCCGAGGACAAGGATGGTGACGGCGCACGAAACGATGCAAACCAGAGCGGCCAGGAGGACCAGCTTCCAGTCATGGGCGGTTTCGAGACAGGAGAGAATGCGATACATAAACTTGGGCCAGGCCTTTTGCACAAAGGACCACGCCTTCTGGCGCGGCTATTCAGGTGCTCACCTTAGGCTGACGACGTTTTTTTCCCGTTAATTCCAGTATTTTGCGTAAGGCGGTGCCTTATTTTAAACGCTTGCGGTAACGTTTGCACTGTCGACCGGAACGATGTGGCCGCGTATCCAGCTGGCAAAGGCTTCGGCGCTCAGTTCCCCGTTGGCGACGACGCCGAAGCCCAGATAGCAGGTCGTGTCGTCGGCGACGAGGCGGTAGCCGTTCTGCGATAGGAAGACTTCAATCGTAAGCAGGGCGGTCGTCAGGTTGTGGCTCATGAAGAGCTCGTCATGGGCCAGGCCAAAGCCGTAGCAGGCGGCCAGGCTGGCCAGGTCGGCGGTCCGGCTTTCGCTCAAGGCCTCGGTGCGCGCCATGAGCATCTTAAGCATGCTGAGTTCGCGCAGGCCCGCAGGCCCGCCATATTCGGCGGCCAGTTCGGCCTGAATGGCCGCGATGATGCCGTCTTTCAAAAGTACGAACGCCACGGCCTATTTGCTCAGTTCGTTGAGGACGTTGCGGCGTTTGCGCATCAGGGCCCGCGCCGTCTGCATCTGCTCGGCAAACTGGGGATCCAGCGCCGACATGCGGAATCCCTCGGGCGTCTCGGTGATGAAAATGCTGTCGCCCTTGTCCAGCTTCAGCCGGATTAGCAGTTCGCGCGGCAGGATGACGCCCAGTGAATTCCCGATCTTCGTGACCTTGAGTTCCATGAAAAATAACGCCTTCGTGTCGATTATACTAATGTATTAACATCAATTTGCGCAAGTGCCGAGGCATGCGTTCCAACGCGTGTGGGACGCAAAATCGACGCACGGCCATGATGGCGTCCGAAAGGTACCAAATCATGGCTTAACACTTGGTTGAGCATATCAAAGGAAGGCTTACGCCCGCTTGGACAGGGCGACGTAATTTTCTTTCGGCTTTTCGATGAAGCCGCTGGCATAGACCTGTTCGATGAGGGCGCGGTGGGTCGGCAGCTCCTGGGTCGCCTGTTCGCCGAAGCGGATGATGCGCGCAAAAGTGGCGTCGGCCGCCGCCTGACGCGGGGTGAAACCGCCGGCCTTGGCCGAAATATCCGTGCGGAAATTCATGCCGTACAGGATGTACTGGTAGTTGAAGTAGGCAAAGGTATCGACGTCCTCCAGGAAGTCGAAGCGCGATGGCGGCCGGTACTTCCACATGGCCAGCAGTTCGTTCAGTTCGTCCGGAATGGTGCGGCTATCGGCATTGTCGCGCCAGAAGGGCTCATGCCGTTTGGTCACGCAGTAATGCAGTTTGAGGAAGTTGACGGTCTTCTCGTTGCGCAGCGTCATCAGTGTGTTGAAGCGCTTCGCCTGGGCATCAATCGGGCCGTCGTGCGGGAAGAACTCGGTCAGCATGCCGATGGCGACTTCGATCATCATGATGCCGGTCGCTTCCAGCGGTTCGAAGAAGCCGCCCGACAGACCGATAGCGACGCAGTTTTTGACCCACTGGGCTTCGCGATAGCCGGTATCGAACTTGATCACCCGCGTCGAATAGTCGGTGCCCTTGGGGCCTACGTAGCCGCGCAGGACCTCTTCGGCGCGGGCGTCGCTGGTATGGGCGGACGAATAGACATAGCCGACGCCGCGCCGGCTGTTGAGTCCAATATCCCAGGTCCAGCCCGCCTCGTGGCCGGTGGAAACCGTATAACTTTCAATGGGGGCATCCGGTGCATCATAGGGCACCTGGCAGGCGATGGCGCTGTCGGTCAGCAACTGGTGCTTGACGGATTTATATGGCGACTTCAGCGCCTTGCCGATCAGTACCGCCGCGAAGCCGGTGCAGTCGATATAGAGGTCGGCGTCCAGCTCACCCTGGCTGTCGGTCATGAGCGAGGCAATGGCCCCGTCGTCGCCCAGCCTTACATCAGTGATCCGGCCCTGGAGGTGGGTAACCCCCAATGAGACGGCGTGCTTCGACAGGAGCCTGGCCAGCTTGGTGGCGTCGAAATGGTAGGCGTAGTTGAGCGGGCCGGCGTAGCCGCCCTGGTGCAGGCGCTTGGGGGCTTTCTGCGCCTCGGCAACGCGTTTCTGGAAGGTAACGGCCTGGGCGAACGGCACACGCGTCGCTTCGTCCTCAAGCAGCCAGTAGGGCAGGAGGCCGGCGCCGTCGACGAAGTAGGGCGGGTCGAACGGGTGGAAATAGTGGGCGTGCCGGCCGTTTTCCGGCGTGAGCTCCCAGTCGGCGAAGCGGATGCCTTGTTTGAACGTCGCCGTCGCTTCGCGCAGGAAGGTCGCTTCGTCGATGCCGAGCGTCTGGAGCGTCGTGCGGATAGTGGCGAAACTGCCTTCGCCGACGCCGATAATGCCGATGTCCGGACTTTCGATCAGGGTGATGCGGGGGCAGGTCGCGGGGTTCTGGCCCAGGACCTTGGCCAGATAACAGGCTGTCAGCCAGCCGGCGGTGCCACCGCCCGCGATCAGGACGCGGCGAGGCTGTAAAGAATGATGCTGTTCCACGGATTCCCGGCCGCATTGGAGTACAATTCCAGCCAGGTTAGCATGGATTGGTATTATATCAATAGTACCAATTTAAGCTTTCTTGCTACCGATCTTGTCCTTCTGGCGGTCGATAAAGCCGTTGCGATAGACCTGTTCGATCAGTTCACGGTGGGTGGGCAGGTCCTTGACGGCGTGCTCGCCAAAGGTGCGGACCTTGTCGAAAATGCGCTGCGCGGCCTCGAGATTGGGATAGGAGCCGCGCGCCGCCGTCAGGTCGGTATCGAAGTCCATGCCGTAAAGGATATACTGATAGCTGAAATAGGGGAAGGTCTCGACATCGGTGAGGAAGTCGAAGCGCGACGGCGGGCGATGCTTCCACATCTCGAGCATCTGGCGCAACTCGGAGGGAATGGTCTCGTCCGCCGTGTTGTCGCGCCAGAACGGTTCGTCGCGCCGCGTCAGGCAGTAGTGCAGTTTCAGGAAGTTGACGATCTTCTCGCAGCGCTGGCGCATCAGCCGGTTGAACAGGTCGGCCGGGGCGTCGACGCGTCCCGCATGCGGGAAGAATTCCGCGATCATGCCGGCGGCGACTTCGATCATGATGATGCCGGTGGCCTCGAGCGGTTCGAAGAAGCCCGCCGACAGGCCGACGGCGACGCAGTTCTTTACCCACTGGGTTTCGCGATAGCCGGGATCGAACCTGATGATGCGCGTGGCGACGTCCTTCGCCATCGGGCCGGCATAGGCGCGGACGACCTCTTCGGCGCGCGTGTCGCTGGTATGATCGGAACTGTAGACATAGCCGACGCCGCGCCGTTCGCTCAGGCCGATGTCCCAGGTCCAGCCGGCCTCATGGGCGGTTGCGACGGTATAGGAATGGATCGGGCTTTGCGGCGCTTCGTAAGGCACCTGGCAGGTGATGGCGCGGTCGGTGAACAGGTACTTGCGCACCGAGGTCTGGGCGACGCCCATAGCCTTGCCGATCAGAAGCGCAGAAAAACCGGTGCAGTCGATATAGAGGTCGGCCTCGAGCGCCCCGTGTTCGGGCGAGGTCACCTGGGCGATTGCGCCATCGTCGTCGAGTGTCACATCGCCGATCGTGCCGCGCAGGTGACGCACGCCGAGCGTAACGCCGCGCTGCTCCAGCAGCCGGGCGAACTTCACTGCATCGAAGTGATAGGCGAAATTCAGAGGGCCCGAGAAGTTGCCCTCATAGGGACGCTTTGGCGCCTTGTCGGCATCCGCGACCCTGGGCTGAAAGGTGACGGCCTCGGCGAACGGCGCGCGGGCGGCCTTGTCCTGCAGCAGCCAGTAGGGCAGGAGGCCGGCGCCTTCGACCCAGTAGGGCGCGTCGAAAGGGTGCAGATAGTGCGAATGCCCGCCGTCCTTGGGCGTGCGCAGCCAGTCGACGAACTTGATGCCCTGTTTGTAGGTCGCCGTCGTCTCGCGCAGGAAGGTCGCTTCGTCGATGCCGAGCGTCTGAAGCGTCGTGCGGATGGTCGGGAAGGTGCCCTCGCCGACGCCGATGACGCCGATCTCCGGACTTTCGATCAGGGTGATGGCGGGCGTGCGGCCAGGATCATTGCCCAGGACCTTTGCCAGGTAGCACGCCGTCAGCCAGCCCGCCGTTCCGCCACCGGCGATCAGGATGCTGCGTGGCGATGTCATAAGGCACTATCCCCGTTGGCTTTTCGGGAACAGCTAACATGAGCGGACAGGCGGCGACAAGCGCGCCGTGCACCTTATCGTTGGAAAGCGGAGTGTGTTCAGGGCTTGGTGTAGACCCGGACGTAGTCGACCTTGAACTGCCAGGGCAGGGATGCGTCGTCAACGCCGTTGACCCCGCCGAAATCGCCGCCGACCGCCAGGTTGAGGATCAGGAACTGCGGGTGGGTGAAGGGCCACTTGGTGTAATCGCCCGAGCCGTCATTGCGGAAACTGAAATAGTTACGGCCGTCGATACCCATGGTGATGCGGTCGGCGGTCCAGGTCATTTCATAGACGTGCCAGGTATTGCAGACATTGGGTACGTCAGTCAGTACGTTCTTTTGCGTATTGATCGAATGGTAATAGGCCTTGGTATGGACGCTCTGATAGATCTTGTCGACGTTCCAGCCGACATATTCCATGATGTCAATCTCACCGTCGTCCGGCCATGAATTATAAGGCGCCGACGGCAACTGCCAGATGGCCGGCCATGAGCCTTTCGGGCAGGTGACAAGTGCGCGGCTTTCGACGTGTCCGTACTGATAGCTCATCTTCGACAGCAGACGCGCGGAAGTATAGGTCTGTCCGCCCCAATCGGCATTGCCGCTCAAGGATTCCTTACGCGCTTCTATGATCAGGTTGCCGCCTTCGACGCGGGCGTTCTCCGGGCGGTTGGCCGAATAGTATTGCTTTTCGTTGTTGTACCAACCGTCCTTGTTGCGGACAGTGTCATAGCTCCACTTGGCGGGATCGGGCAGGCCGTCGATATTGAACTCGTCCGACCAGTGCAGCGAATAGCCGGCGGGTACGCCGCCCGGTTCGTTGATCTGGGTCGGGCCAGGGCCCGTGGCGGAAGAGGAACTGCTGCTGGCTGTTCCGCCGCCGGAGGTCTGGGCCGAGCCTCCGCCGCAGGCCGCAAGGGCGGCGAAGCTGAAAACGATGGCGATGGTGGTGCGCAGGGAATCGGCGGATGTCATGGCGTGTCCTCTTTTCTTAACTAATGACATCGATGACATTTTGCCGCAACGTGTTTTTCACATGGTGGGATGGTCTAGAAGAAGGCGATGACGACGGCGCCCGTGACGATCAGCAGGCCTATCGAGAGGACGCGGTAGTTCTGATACCATTTTACCGTCTTCAGGTGGGCCGTTTCGGCGTCCCATACATCTTTCGAGAACATCAGAGGCATGATGCGGTCGGGATCGGGCGCCGGGCCGTAGCGGTTGCCGACGAACAGCGCGGCAAGGCTGACGGCGAAGATGACGATCGCCGCCAGCAGGAAGTGCAGGTTGATGATCTTGAATGCGATGTCATCGGCGAAAAGGATGACGCTGGCGGCGGTGCCGAAGGCCAGGGCCGCGGCAGCCCCGGTGGAATTGGCGCGCTTCAGGAACAGCCCGCAGATAAAGACCGCGGCGATCGGCGGCACGAAATAACACAGTATGGCCTGCAGGTACTGCCACAACGTGTCCTTGAAATGGATGATCTGCGGCGCCCACAGGATCGAAAAGGCCATGACCGCCACCGTCGTCACCTGGCCAGTCCGCACCAGGCCGATCTCGCTCATGTCAGGTTTCAGCCGGCGGATGAAGTCCATGGTCACCAGCGTCGACGTCGCATTGTAGATGCCCGACAGCCCCGACAGGACCGACACCAGGCAGGCGGCGACGATCAGTCCGATCAGTCCGTGCGGCAAAATATCGAAGACGATGTGCGAGAAGACCTGGTCCGGCTTGTCGAGGTTGGGGAAGAGGGCAATGGTCGCCGCACCGGGCAGGACGACGAGGAACAGGGTGGTCAGTTTCAGCGCGCCGCCCATCAGGCTGCCCCACCGGCCGTCGTCGAGCGTACGGGCGGCGAGCACGCGCTGGACCATGGTCTGGTTGGTGCACCAGAAGTAGAAGCCGATCAGGGGCACGCCGGTCAAAAGCCCTGTCCACGGCATGGACGGATCGTCGGCCGGCTTGATCAGCTTCAGATTCTCAGGCGCGACATTGCTGAGCGCCGTCTGCCACCCGCCGGCGGCATTGAAGGTGAACCACGCGATCGCCGCGCAGGTCATGACGAGGACAAGCCCCTGCACCGACTCGACCATCAGGACTGCGCGCAGGCCTCCCGCGACGAGAAAGCCGCCGGCCAGCAGGGCCAGAAGTACGCACACCTGCCATAGCGCCCAGCCGGGAAACAGGAGCTGAAACAGGACGGCGCCGGCGAACAGGCCGCCGGCGGCATCGAGGAAGATGCCGAGCACGATCGATAACGCCGACACGTAGGTGCGGACGAAACGGCCGTAGCGCAGTTCCAGGAACTCCGGCACGGTGAAGACCTGGCTGCGGATATAGGTCGGCAGGACGAAGGCGCAGAAGACGGTCAGGACAACGGCCGCGCTCCATTCGTAGTTGAAGACGGAGATGCCGTGGGCATAAGCGCTGCCGGTCAGCCCGACCAGCGAGGTTACCGATATGGTCGAGGCATAAAGCGAGAAGCCGATCTTGGGCCAGGTCGCCGAATTGCCGCCCAGGAAGTGGTCGCGCGCCTTCAGCGTCCGGCGCTTGTCGAACCAGCCATAGGCGAGCAGCCCGGCAAAATAGGTGAGTATGATCCCGATATCGAGCAGGCTTAAGGCGGATGCCTGAAACATGAGGCGGGACCCTGTGACTTTGTTATGATTCTTTACCCCTTTTGCTGGGGCATTTGCGGGCTGAGTACACCACATAATGTGGAATTTGGAAGCATAAATCCTGAAGCTTTACGGTGTGTGAAACCCCGATAGTTGTGCCGTGGCCAAACCGGGGTATAGGTACCGCGATCAAGGGAGCCGACATGTCAGAAACTGTAATCCGTGGCCGTTTCGCGCCGCCGACATTCGACGCCGTCGCTGTCATTCGACGTGCGTTGTCATCAGGCAGCGTGCAGGTTGTCGTGACCGGCGCGGACCTGGCGAGATCGAGCCGCCTGCCTTGGACGGTGGCCGAACGAACGGACATGCTTCGCCTGGCCTTGGGCGAGGACGCGGGACGGGTGACAATTTCGGTGGCGGACGGTCGCAACGGCGAATCGATCGCGCATGTTCCGGCTCTGGTCTCCGCCTTTCTTGACGGCGAGGATGTGCCGGCGCCGGCAGCTGTTGCCGGATGGCTTGATGGGTTCCGTCAAACGGAAGAGTTTGCAGGGATGGTCGAGGAGGCACGCTATGTCGAGGACTATAAGCGGGCCTGGGCGATGGCGCCCTATCCGGTAATTCTGGTGAGCGTCGATACTGTAATCGTACATGCCGATCCGCGCGGTATGCCGCATGTGCTGCTGATCCGGCGGGGCGGCATCCCGGGTCGGGGAAACTTTGCCATTCCGGGAGGGTTCATAGAGCCGGATGAATATCTTCTGAACTCAGCCCTGCGCGAACTGCGCGAAGAGACGGGCCTGGTGTTATCCGATGCCGAGGCCATGGCGCGGCTGAAGGGGAGGCACGTCTTCGACGATCCGGAACGTTCGTCGCGCGGGCGTGTCATTACGCATGGCTTCCATTTCGAATTTCCTGCGGGCCCCTTACCAGGCGTCGAAGGCCAGGATGATGCCGCCGAGGCGCGCTGGGTGCCGGTCGCGGACCTGGCGCAATATCATGGCCAATTCTTCGAGGACCACGGTGCGATCCTCAGGCACTTCCTGGGCGATTAAGTCCGGCGCGACGTATGGCGGAAGTGCAGGATCTGGATATTCTCGCCGATGATGCGGTAGGTGACGACGAAGGGCGTGCGATTGATCGACAGGTCGCGTGTATTCTTCTTACGCCCCGGACGGCCGAGGTGAGGGTGAGTC
Organism: Asticcacaulis solisilvae; assembly: GCF_017875235.1. Classification (GTDB taxonomy): domain Bacteria; phylum Pseudomonadota; class Alphaproteobacteria; order Caulobacterales; family Caulobacteraceae; genus Asticcacaulis; species Asticcacaulis solisilvae_A. The sequence continues at coordinate 36,057 of NZ_JAGGMI010000013.1, forward strand.
AGCAATCGGGTTGTCTGCTTCTGAACCTCAGCCAACTGGCTAAGTGCCGCACGAATGCTTGAGCGCGCGGTATGTTCCAGCGCCGCGTCGCGGGCCTCGCGCGCGTCTTCGTTCCAATAGAGTGCGCTCATTCGGCGTCAGGATTTTCCGCAAGGCGTTTCAGCAGGGACTGGCGTTGCCGCTCCATATCGGCGACGACCTCTTCATGCGGAATCCATTTCGTATTAGGATCGTCCGCAGCCTTGATGGCGCGGTCAAGGTCGGCGTCCAGCCATTCATCGTATGCGCGCTGTTCTTGCTGCTTCTTGACGAATTCGCGCATGAAGTCACGGACGATTTGGGAGGCGGGACGGTGGCTTTCGGCGGCCTCCTTCATGAAGGCGTCGCGCAGGTCCGCTTCGAGCTTGAGCGTAAAGACGGCTTCCTTGGACATGGCGGGCCTCCTGAACCAGAGCAATATGCCAAAAAGTGTGCAGCGGTTTTTGGCTAAATATTGCGATAAAATTATGTACTGACGACGTATATACCACGTCAGTACCTAAATTTCAATTCGCCGCCATGGATCCAAACTGGAAAGCGCTGAGGGCAATGCCCGTCGGGCCCAGGCTGTCTTCGTGATAGGTGACGGTGGCGCCATCACCATTGGCGGCGCCGGCGACGACCATGAGGGGAACCAAGTGATCTTCGCGCGGGTGACAGTCGTGCGCATTGGGCGCCGATGCCCAGTTCATAAGGCCCTTCGGATCGGACAGGACGGTATCGCGCAGCCAGCGATCGAAGGCATGCGAGGCTGGGCCGCTGTTGTTGGCCGGGTCGCGGCCCATCAGGCGGGGAATGCTGTGAAAGCTCATGCCGCTGCCGATGATCAGCACGCCTTCATCGCGCAACGGAGCCAATGCGCGGCCGAGCGCCATGTGCTCGGCGGGATCAAGCGGCGCCTTCATCGACAGCTGGATGGTCGGGATGCCGGCTTCGGGGAAGGCCATCAGCATGGGTATAAAGACGCCGTGGTCGAAGTCGCGGCTGTCGTCGGCCTTGACCGTGATGCCGGCCCGGCCCGCCAGCTCCATGACCCGGGCGGCAAGATCCGGCGAACCCGGCGCCGGCCAGTTCAGCCGGTAGGTATGTTCGGGAAACCCGTAATAGTCATAGAGGAGGCCAGGGGTGGGCTTCGTCTGGACGGTGAAATCCGCCTGTTCCCAATGGGCCGAGATGATGAGCAGGGCTTTCGGCGCGCCGGTATCTCCTGGCAGGCGCTTCAGATAGGCGCCCATTTCATCCCACATGTGCGGCGGGTTCCAATCCATGAAGAAGCACGGACCGCCACCATGCGGAATATAGACGGTAGGCATCCGCGAAGACATGTCGGTATTCCTTAAAAGGTTCGGGGGCGGTGTATGCCGCCCCCTGATACGCAAATCTTACTTCGGCAGGTTCAGTTCCGATGAGATTTCCAGGTCGATCTCGTCGCTGACCGCCGGGATGAAGCGTGAAATGCCAAAGTCGCTGCGCTTGATGGTGCCGCGGGCATTGAAGCCGGCCTTCTTCTTGTCGTCGGCGATCTTGTTGAGTGTGACATCAAGCGTGACTGGCTTGGTGACGCCGTGCAGGGTCAGGTCACCGGTGACCTTGGCGGTCTTGGCGCCGGTCACTTCGACCTTGGTGCTCTTGAAGGTGGCGGTCGGGAACTGCGCGGCGTCGAAGAAATCCGGGGTCTTCAGGTGACCGTCGAGCGCGGCGACGCCGGTATTGATGCCGTCGATGGCGAACGAGACCTCGACCTTGGAGGTCGCCGGAGCGGCTTCGTCGAGCACGACCGTGCCGACGGCATTCATGAACTTGCCGTTCATGCGCGACAGGCCGCCGCCATGGCCCCAGAAGAAGGTCACCGAAGTGTGGGTCGGTTCGATATTATAGGTCACCGGCGCGGCAAAGGCGGCTGTGCCGGCAAAGGCGAGGGCGACGGCGGAGGCGGCAAGTAGGGATTTGATGGCATTCATGGCGGGTCTCTCTCATCTGGGCATCGGCGCCGAGGACAGCGCCGTCATCCGTAACAATAATAGTTACTGTTTGGCCTTTCAAGGGGGGCTTTGCGTACCCCCTGAAATTTTTCGCACGAGGATACGGCCTGAGAATTGAGTCGATCCTGTGGCGCAACCGTCCACATCCTTCGGTGGAGCGCGAAATTCGATCGCAAGAAAATGCGTTACGCGCCTTATAACCGTAACAGTGTCTCCTATATATCGGCGGCGATCCATCGCATCATCACCTGACCACAGAGAGGGTTTCCATGTCCCAGGCATCCGCAGTTCTCGAACACGACACCGCACAGATCAACATGTATGCGGCATCCGTACCCGTCGTGCTGAACGCGCTCAACAATCTCAAGAAGATCCTGGCCAAGGCCGAAGCCTGGGCGGCGGAAAAAGGCGTCAAGGAAGAGACGGTCCTCAATGCGCGCCTGGCGCTTGACATGCTGCCCTTCGCAAAACAGATCCAGCTCGCCAGCGACAATGCCAAGGGCGTGGCGGCGCGTCTGGGCGGCGTCGAGGTCCCAAGCTATGCCGACACGGAGAGCACCTTTGCCGAGTTGCATGAGCGCCTGCAAAAGACGATCGACTTTGTGAAGTCGGTTGATGCCAAGGGCTTCGTGGGCTCGGAGACCCGCCAGATCGTGATGAAGTTCCCGAACAGGACTTTTGAATTTACCGGCCTGGCCTACCTGACCGGCTTCGCCATTCCGAACTTCTTCTTCCATGTGACCACGGCCTACGCCATTCTGCGCCATTCGGGCGTGCCGCTGGGCAAGCCGGACTTCCTGGGCGGTTAAGCAGCGATTGTTGAAAAGAACCCTCCGGACACGAACGTCCGGAGGGTTTTGTTTATTCCAATGTCAGCCGCGTGACGTATTGATCGTCAGGCCGGTCTTCAGGGTCTTGGTCACCGGCGTACGTTCACAGACATCGAGCAGGCGCGCGATCTGCGCCTCATCGAGATCGCCGGTCAGGGTCACGACCCGGTCGATGATCTCCTTGTCCTCGACGCGGTAGAAGTGCAGGGCGACATCGGCGGCCTTGAGGTCCCAGCCCTTGCGCTCGGCATACATGCGCAACGTAATAGCCGTGCAGGCGCTCAAACTTGCGAGCAGCAGGTCATAGGGCGCGGGCCCGACATTCTTGCCGCCATTGTCGGACGGCTCGTCGCTGGTCAGCTTGTGACCGCCCGCGACGATTTGGGTGGCGTAGTCGTCCGTGCCGATATGAGCCGTGGCGCGGGCCATCAACCGTGAACCTTGATGGCGACCTCGGCGACCTTGCGGCCCTGATAGCGGGCGCCGTCCAGTTCATTGGCGCTGGGTTGGCGCGAACCGTCGCCGCCGGTAATGGTGGTCGCGCCGTAGGGCGAGCCGCCGGTGACTTCGTCGAGCTTCATCTGGCCGGCAAAGCCGTAGTTCAAGCCAACGATCGTCATGCCGTAATGCAGCATGTTGGTGATGATCGACAGCAGCGTCGTTTCCTGGCCGCCGTGCTGGGTGGCCGTCGACGAGAAGGCGCCGCCGATCTTGCCATGCAGTGCGCCACGTGCCCACAAGCCGCCGGTCTTGTCGAGGAAGGCGGTCATCTGCGACGCCATGCGGCCATAGCGCGTGCCGACGCCGATAATGATGGCGTCGTAATCGGCCAGTTCATCGACGGTGGCGATCGGGGCCTCCTGGTCCAGCTTGTAGTGTGACGCCTTGGCGATGTCGTCCGGTACGGTTTCGGGTACGCGCTTGATGATGGCTTCGGCGCCGGCTTCGCGCACGCCGTCGGCAACGGCCTTAGCCATGGTCTCGATGTGGCCATAGGCGGAATAGTAGAGAACGAGGACCTTGGTCATGGCTTGGTATCCTTTTGCTATAAGACGCGCGGGCCGTAACTAATTCAGTTACATATAAGATTGCAAGCTCGCTTTTCAGTGATCACAAGGATGTTAGGGGAGGCGGCTTGAAGCCCCTCACCCGATCGCCTTCGTTTCACTCGGCTCTCGTCCTCTCCCCTCAAGAGGGGAGAGGTGAAAAACAAAACGCCGCCCGTGGAACAGGCGGCGCTTTCATTTTGGGGACGCCTGACTTACTGGCCGCGAACGTTGAGCGTCTGCTGCGAAAGCGTGACGGTCGCTGTCTGGGTCAGGTCGGTGGCCGAATTGCCGGTCAGGACCTTGTACTCGCCGGCCTTGACCGTCCAGGTTTTGGAAGCCGAGTCATAGGTTGCCAGCAGGCGCGGATCGACGTCGAGCGACAGGTCCTTCGACTCGCCGGGCTTCAGGTCGACCTTGGCAAACGCCCCGAGGCGTTTGGGCGCTTCCCAGCCCGCATCCGCCGAAGGCGAGACATAGACCTGGACAGCGTCCTTGCCGACGACCTTGCCGGTATTGGTGATGCGCACCGACACCTTCACACCCTTGCCCGACGGCTGCGCCGACAGGTTGGAGGTGGCGAAGGTCGTGTAGCTGAGGCCGTGGCCGAAGGCGAAGAGGGGCTTCAGACCCTTCTTGTCGAACCACTTATAGCCGATGGCCGCGCCTTCGATATTGTAGTCGCTCATCGGGTGAGAGTCGTGGTCGAGCTTCGGATCGCCTTCCAGGACCGGACGTGGTGTCTGGGCCAGCGAGGCCGGGAAGGTCGCCGGCAGGTGGCCCGACGGATTGACTTCACCGGTCAGGACACGGGCTATGGCTTCGCCGCCGGCCGTGCCGGGATACCAGGCTTCGAGCACGGCACCGACCTTCGACAGCCACGGCATAACGACCGGGCCGCCGGTTTGCAGAACGACGACGGTCTTCTTGTTGGCGCGGGCGACCGTGTCGATCAGCTTGTCCTGGTTGTCCGGCAGGTTCAGGTCCGGCGCATCGATCGACTCGCCCGTCCACTGCTCGGCGAAAACCAGCACGACATCGGCCTTCTTGGCGGCAGCGGCAGCCGCCTTCAGGTCCTTGCCGTCGAGATAGGTGACGGTGGCCTGCGTGCGGGCCTGAATGCCCTTCATCGGCGAAGACGGATACCAGGTCTTCGGACCAGGGAAGCCTTTGCCGAATTCGTCGGCGACGGGCGAGCCGCCGACCGGATAGACCTGGCTGGAGCCGCCGCCGGACAGGACGCCGACATCGGCGTGGGCGCCGACGATCAGGATCGACTTGGCGGTCTTCGACAGCGGCAGCAGGCCCGGCGTATTCTTCAGCAGGACGATGGCTTCTTCGGCATCGGCTTGCGTGATCGCGGCGTGCGCCTTGAAGTCGATGGTCGCCGACTGGTCGCCCTTGACCGGATTGTCGAACAGGCCGGTGTCGAACATGGCCCACAGGATGCGGCGCGCCATGTCGGTGGCGCGCTCTTGCGAAACATAGCCGTTGTTGACGGCTTCGCGCAAAGGTCCTTCGAAATAGTTCGAGCGGTCAAATGCCCAGCCCGACTGCTGGTCCAGGCCCTGGTTGGCGGCCGGGATGGTCGAGTGGACGGCGCCCCAGTCGGACAGAACATAGCCCTTGTAGCCCCAGTCGGTCTTCAGGACTTCGTTGAGCAGCCAGTTGTTTTCGCAGGCATAGAAGCCGTTGACGCGGTTATAGGCGCACATGATCGAGGCCGGCTTGCCGATCTCGTTGGCGATCTGGAAGGCCAGCAGATCGGATTCGCGCGCAGCCTTGTCCGAAATCTGGTGGTCGATGTTGAAGCGGTTGGTTTCCTGGCCGTTGAAGGCGAAGTGCTTCATGGTCGAGATGACATTGTTCGACTGGATGCCGGCGATTTCCTTGCCGGTGATGACGCCGGCTAACAGGGGGTCTTCGCCGCCATATTCGAAGTTGCGGCCGTTACGCGCGTCGCGCATCAGGTTCATGCCGCCGGCTAGCTGGACATTGAAACCGGAAAGGAAGGCTTCGCGGCCGATCATGGCGCCGCCGGCGTAGGCGAGGTCCGGGTTCCAGGTCGCGGCCGTGGCGATGCCCGACGGCAGGGCGGTGCGTCCACGCGGCAGGTCGGCGGCCTTGTCGGCGGCCGGAACCGTCTGGGTGGCGACGCCGACGCCGGCATCGGTCTGCCACTGGTTCGGGATGCCCAGGCGCGGGATGCCCGGGACGAAACCGGCCGAGAAGGGCAGGCCTTCTTCAGGCACGGCGAAATTCTTGATCTTGTTGACCTGCCACGGCGCCTTGGTCGAGAAGTAGCCAAAGGTCAGCTGCAGCTTTTCCGCCAGGGTCATTTCCTTGAGGAGGAGGTCGACGCGCTGGTCGGCGCTGAGGCTCTTGTTCATCCAGGGACGTTCGGCCGGGCCATCGGTCGGCGCGGCCGCGGCCTTGGGGGCATTGTTCGTCGTATTGGTCTGCGCCACAGCGGCCATAGGGCCGAAGGCGATCAGGGCCGAGGCACTCAAAAGGGCGAGTTTGTTCAGGGTCATTCGGGCGTTTCCGTCTCTCTTATGGGGTCTATTCGGCGGCGAAATGGGCTGTTGACGATGTCATGGGATCGGCTGGACAATAGGTTCTAAGGAAGTCTGACAGCGCTGGCAAGGTTTGCACAAAACTCTGCAGTTGCGGCTTCACTTCGTTCAGCAAATGATGCAACTGGGCACTATCCAGCCGGTCGGTGAGGAAGTTGTAGCGATAGGGTCTGACCCCCATGCCTTCCAGCACCGAATACCACGACGGCTGGCGGAACAGCTCTTCCGGACCGGTTTCGCGCAAGGCGCCGGACGCACGGAAGACATCGAGCTTGGCCCGCAAGCTATCGGGGATCGGGTCCGACTTGACGCGCCGCCAGAACTCCGTGTCGTCGCGCTGCGTCACGCAATAGTGCAGGATGATGAAGTCCTTGATCTCGTCGTAGTCATTATAGATACGGCGGTTGAAATCGGCCTGCAGGGCCGGATTGAACGACTTGTCCGGGAAGTAGCGGAAGAAGAAGTCGAGCGTGCGGTAGACGAGGTGAATGGCCGTCGATTCCAGCGGCTCGATAAAGCCTGAGGCCAGGCCCAGCGACAGAACGTTCTTCGACCAGACCTGCTTGCGGATGCCGGTTGTGAACGGCACGATCATCGGACCGGCCACGACCTTACCCTCGACCTGGCTGAGAAGGGTCGCGGTCGCTTCGTCATCGGAGATATAGTCCTTGCAGAAGACGTAGCCGTTGCCCGAGCGGTGCTGGAGCGGGATGCGCCAGCGCCAGCCATAGTCCTGCGCTTGCGCAAGCGTATAGGGGGCGGGCTCACCTACGTTCTCGGTCTGGCAGACGACGGCGCGGTTGCACAGAAGCTGGTCGGCCCAGCTTTCGTATTCGACGCCCAGGGTCTTGCCAATCAGAAGCGCGCGGAAGCCGGTGCAGTCGACGAACAGGTCGCCGCTGATCTCCTCGCCGGACTTGAGCACCAGCGAGCGGACATTGCCGTTGGGCGCCTGGTTGACGGTTTCGATCAACCCCTCGGTGCGGATGGCGCCGAACTTTTCGGCGTGGCTTCGGAGATATTGCGCCACCAGCTTGGCGTCGACGTGCAAGGCGTAGTTGGCGGAGGCGATCGGCGTGCGCGGCGCCTTCTGCGGCAGCATGAACCGGCCCTCAGCCGCCATGACCGAGGCGGGGGCGAAGTCCTGGAGCGCACTGTCATGGCCTTCGAGCCTGGCCTTCAGCCAGCAGTGGTAGAAGTCGTTGCCCTCTATGGCCGCGCCGATCTGGCCGAACGGGTGGAAGTAGCTGTGGCGCCTGGTCAGCCAGTTCTCGAAGCGGATGCCGAGCTTGAAGCTGGCTTGCGTCTTCTGGATGAAGTCCTGTTCGTTGATGCCGAGATTGGCAATCAGGCCCAGGAAGGGCGGGATGGTCGATTCGCCGACGCCGATCGTGCCGATCTCTTCCGATTCGATCAGCCGGACGCGGGCGCCAGGCATGTGCACGGCGAACAGGGCGGCCGCCATCCAGCCGGCCGTGCCGCCGCCGCAGATGACGACGTCGCGGATCTCGTTCGGATCTTTCATCAGGCTCTCTGGCATTTGCGGTTCTTTATGCGGAGACACGGTGTCCTCCTGAAAGGCGATTGCAATGGTCAAGGAAGGCACGGTGCGGAGGCGCGGCCTTTACCGTCGCGTCAATTTCCTGGCGGATATGCAGCAGGCGCGAACGCACCTCGGCTGGCGTCAGTTGCCCGACCGCGGGATCGATGCTGTCGGGCCAGACATCGAAGCCGGCATAGATGGCCAGCCAGGACGCCGGGTGGAACATCTCCCAGCGGTAGCGGACAAAGTGGCCGCGGCGCTGATAGAGGTCGATCTTGCGCTGGAGCGTATCGGGCAGGTCCATGGCGGCGGCCTCTTTCCAGAAGTCGCTGTCGCCGCGCTGATTGAGCTTGTAGTGCAGGATGATGAAGTCGCGGGTCCGTTCCATCTCGCGCTTCGCCATGTCGTTATGCTCGTCGACCAGCATCTCGTCGAAGCCATCAACGGGCAGCAGCATCTGGAGACGTTCGATGCCGGTCTGGATGAGGGCGATCGAGGTCGACTCCAACGGTTCCAGAAAACCGGAACTCAATCCGACGGCGATGCAGTTCTTCTCCCAGGCCTTGGCGCGCCGGCCTGGACGGAAGCGAATCACGCGCGGCTCGGTGATAGGCTTGCCGGGCAGGCTGTCGGCCAGAACGCCGATGGCTTCGTCGTCCGACATGTGGGCCGATGCATAGACGTGGCCGTTGCCGGAGCGGTGCTGCAACGGGATATGCCATTGCCAGCCCGCAGGGCGCGCCGTGACGTCGGTATAGACATTGGGAACGCTGACGCGCTCGCTCTGCTGGGCAACGGCGCTGTCGCAGAACAGCCATTGGCCGTAATCCTCGTAGCCGACGCCCAACGCCTTCCCGATGAGCAAGGCCTGGAAGCCCGAGCAGTCGATGAACAGATCCCCCTCGATTGATTGGCCATTGTCGAGGTTAAGCGACGTGATGTGGCCGTTTTCAGGGTCGAGCGTGACGTCCTTCAGCACCGCATCGATATGTCGGACGCCGCGCGCTTTCGCGAAATCGCGCATATGGTTGGCGAACAGGCTGGCGTCGAAATGCAGCGCCCAGTCGAACTGGGTATAGGAATCTATGGTCGGCGAGGGCAGGGCGAATTTGCCGGCCTTGGCCAACGCCGCGCCCATGGCGAAGTCGTCGAGGTCCTTCAGGCCGAAGGCGTCGCGGTACTGGTTCCAAAAGTGATGGAAGCCAACGCCGCCGAAGTCGTGGCCGAAGGCGCCGAAGGGATGGATGAAGCTTTCGCCTTCGCGCTTCCAGCCGTTGAAGCGGATGCCGAGCTTGCACGAGGCCTGCGTGGCGGCGATGACGTCGTAATCGGTCATGCCCAGAGCCGCATAGAAACGGCGCAATGTTGGAATGGTGGCTTCGCCGACGCCGATCGTGCCGATGGCCAGCGATTCGACCAGAGTAATCGCGATCGGTGTATTGCGGTAATGGTTAACCAGAGACGCGGCGGTCATCCAGCCGGCGGTTCCCCCGCCCAGAATGACGATACGAGACAGGCGCCTGTCGCCCCCGATGCTTGCCATAACACTCCCCGAGCGTTTCACTGTGCGCGGTCCGGTCTGACGCCTGATCCGCGAAAGGTCTGTAGTTGCGCGTCCTCGAACGCGCTGCGAAAAAAAGCTCCCGTGCAAAAGTCTTAAGCCATTTTGCACGGGAGGGAAATCACGTCCCCGGCAAGGGGCCCGAGACCTGTCAGTTGGGGAAGACAGAAACCAATGGGGCGGAAGAACCACGCCCAACATGTTCCTGGACCGCATATCCGGTACGTCCACACCCAGGGAGCAATGTTCGCAGGCGGATATGGGACTTCTGTGCGCGCCGGTCCCCGCCGGCTTCGCAATCTCTTAGGTGACACCGGATGCGGACCTGCCGCATCCGGCGCCGTTTCAGCTTACCACTTGGCGCGGACGCCCAGGGTGTAGCGCGGTTCGAACTGGTTCTGGAACGCGTACTGCTTCGAGTCGCCGAAGTGATAGTTATACGTTTCCGTTTCGCCCGTGACGTTCGAGCCGTTGAAGTACAGCGACACGCGGTCGGTGACATCGTAGGTGGCGTTGACGTCGATGAAGTTGGTGGCTTCGGCGAAGATCGGAATCTTCGAGTTGTCCACCAGGCTGGCGATGTTCTGCAGGCGCTCGCTGCGGTAGTTGTAGGCGACGCGGATCTGCAGCTTGTCGTCCTGATACCAGCCGATCAGGTTGAACTGATCGCGCGAGTTATTGAAGAAGGGCAGTTTTTCGCCATCGAGGCCGACATCGCCGGATTCGGACGGCGAATAGGTGTAGTTGGTGTCGACGCCCAGGTTGGACAGGAAGCCGCCGTCGACAAAGTCGGCAAGGGCGATCTTGGCGCCGAGTTCGAGGCCCTGGACCTTGCCGCTGTCGCCCTGGATGGGCAGGAAGATCGGCACGGCGCCGGCGGGCGAACCGTCGGAGTTGACGAACTGGCCCGGTGCCGACAGGATTTGGCCGCCGACGACGAAGCTCTTGATCTGCATGTCGAAGATGGCGGCGCTGAGGACCGAGCCGCGGCCGAGGTAGTATTCCGCCGACAGGTTGGTGTTGGTCGAGCGCCACGGATCGAGGTACGGGTTGCCGTTCGAGTTGGCCGAGGTGACCACGCGGCGCGGCGGGACGTGACCCGGATCGTCATTGGTGTTGATCTTGATCGAGCCGCCGTAGTTGCCCAGGTCCAGCGGCTGCATGGTCTTGGCATAGCCGAAGCGCACCTTGAACTGGTCGGTGACATCGGCATTGATGTTCAGCGACGGCAGGACGTCGGTGTATTTGCGGTTGGTGACCGTGTCGCCGGTATCGGCATTGGTGTCGCCATAGGCCAGGGTGTCGCCAGTCACGTTCTGCTTGACGTTCAGTTCGGTCTGGATGACACGGACGCCGACATTACCCGAGAAGATGCCGACTTCGAATTCGCCCGAAGCGTAGACATTGTTCTCGTACATGTTGACTTCGTAGGTTTGGCCCGGAACCGTGATCGGAACCGCGCCGCCGAAGACCTTCTCGTGGAACGAGCGGACATCGTCGAAGTCCTTGGGATCGACGGCCCAGAAGCCCGGAATGCCGGAGGCGGTGTCGCCGCCCAGGCCTTCGACGAAGACGACATTGTTGAATTCGTCAATGCGCGTCGGCTTGTTGACCGTATAGCCCTGGAAGACCATGACGGCCGGGTTGGTGGCCGACGGCACCATTTCGCCGGCGGAGCACTGGCCCTGATCCATCACGACGTCGATGGCCTTCCACTGGGCAAGGCAGCCCGTGGCCGGAACCGGCTGGCCGTTGGCCTGGACGCCCTTGCCGGCATAGAAGTTCGAGAACAGGTGGAACTGTTCGATGTCGGTCGTACGCTGGCTGACGCGGACACCGGCATCGAGTTTGGTGAAGATACCCAGCGCCTTTTCGTCGAAGCGGTAATGGCCGTCTGCACGGGCCACGTTGAGCGTCGACGACGCATCGTTATTGCCTTCCGACGAGAAGGCGCCGACGCGGTAGGAGTTCAGGTTGGCCATGTAGTCGGCGGTCGTCTTGCCGGCGCCCAGGCCGCCTGCGCGGGCCATGACGTCGCCAAAGCCGTCGAACACCGCATTGCCGCCTGCGAAGTCGACGTGCAGGAGCGGGTTGGAGTTATAGCCTTCCGGGTTCGGGTTGAGGTAGCAGCCGCCGGCCGAACCGGTGATGGCGTTCGAGCGCTGAGAGGCCGGGAATTTCGAACAGATGTCTGCCGGATAGAAGGTGCCGCGCGAGCGGTCATCCGGATTGCGGAACAGAGTGAATTCACCCGGGGCCGCCGCATCATACTGCCAGTTCGACAGGTCGCCCTGGACCTGGCCGTTCATGCTGAGGCGGCTGGCGCGGGCGCTGATGAAGCGGGTTTCGGCAGTGAACTTGCCGCCGTTGTCGTACTTCAGCTCGAGGTTATAGTTGGTCGATTCCGAATTGTTGGTCCGGTTGACGGTGAACGAATTCAGCCACTGGGCGTTGATGTCGTAAGACGACACGTTCCACCACGGCGTGCCGTTCGAATCATCCAGGCCGGTATCGGTGTGCTCATCGGGCGTCAGCCAGGTCGCGAACGCGCCGCCGTCCCAGCGGTTGGAGATGTTCAGGCCCATGGCGCGATTGTGTTCTTCGAGCTTGGCGTAGAACACGTCGCCGGTCAGGGTCCAGCCGTCGTCCAGTTTAGCCTGGAACGACAGGTTGGCGCCGGTGCGCTTGCGCTGGATCGAGCGGTTGTAGACTTCGAAGCCGTGCGGCGCGATGAAGTTCTGCGGCTGGCCCGCGCCCCAGTCGTTCTGCGAGAAGACGCCGCCGCCGGAACCGGAGTAGTTGTTGCCGTTGGTCGTGTCGCCGATGGCGACGCTGGCCAGGATGCCGATACGGTCATTGCGCCATGAGGCGAGCCCGTTGACCATATAGTCGTTTTCTTTGGTGTAGTCGCCGCGCGAGGCTTCGGCCGCGCCCGTCAGGCTGAGGCCCTTCGGCATCTGGAACGGGCGGCGGGTCTGCAGGTCGATCGTGCCCGAAATGCCGGCCAGCGGCGTGCGCGGGTCGACCGACTTATAGACGACGACGCCGCTCATCAGCTGGGACGGCACGTCGAGGAAGTTGGCCTGGGCCTGGCCGATATTGCCGGCTGACAGGTACTGTTCCCCGTTCATCAGGGTGTAGGTCTGGCCCAGACCGCGGATCTGGACGCTGGCGCCTTCACCGGCTTCACGGATGATCTGGATGCCGGGCACGCGCTGCAGCGAGTCGGCGATGGTGGTGTCCGGCAGCTTGCCGATGTCTTCGGCCGAGATGCCGTCGACCTGGGCGATCGCCCGCTTCTTGATGTCGACCGCGCGCAACTGCGAGCCGCGCACGCCCTTGACGATGACAACCTGGTCTTCCACGGGCTCCGCGGCGGGCGCCGCCGTGTCCTGGGCGATCGCGCCCGAAGACAGCGCGAGCATGGAAACGCCCGAGCAGAGCAGCGTGCTGAACGCCAGCTTCAACGCCTTCTTACCATTAAGGTGTGATGACATGTGTGATCCGTCCCTAATCCTTGTCCGAGTTATTGCTTATGAGTCACCGTTCTTTGCCGGTGTGTACGCCTACTGATATCCCGGTTCCGCCTGTCGGATTGTCTTTCCGGACATATGGCATGTCATCGATGTCATTTATAATGACATTGATAAACATATGATATTATGAACATACCCTGCTATTTTTGCTGTTATGCTCGGTAAAATCGACAAAACCGGCATTGGCACACTTGGCGAATGGACAAAAAGATGTCAAGCATTTTGTCCATCGATGTCATTTGTAGGCATGAAATGTTCAGCTTTGTCTGTCAGGATGTTGCAAGCTTGCATCACATGGGGTTGCGTCTATAAAATGCACGTTATGGTGGTCGACCAAAGGGGCCATTGGCATGTTAGCGCAACCACGTTATGAATTGGTCGGCCGTTCCGGCACCGGGAGTTATAAAGCTAAATTATGTCGACCATCTATGATGTGGCCGAACTGGCCGGGGTTTCGGCAAAGACGGTGTCGCGTGTCCTGAATGAGGACCGGGCCGTCAAGGACAATACGCGCGAACGCGTCCTCGAGGCCATGAGCAAGCTCGACTACCGGCCCAACACTCAGGCCCGGTCGTTGCGCCTGGGCAAGACCAAGACGTCCGTCGGCATGCTGCTCGAAGATCCGGCCAGCGGTTATCAGGGCCGTTTCCACCACGCCATGCTGATGGCCTCCATGGAAACCGGCAACTACGTCGCCATGGAACTGTTCGAACACGGCCAGCCGGACTATCTCGCCGATGTTGACCGCTTCATCACCGACGCCCAGATTCGCTCGATGGTTCTCTTGCCACCGCTGTGCGACTTCGGACCGCTGAAGGCGCTCCTGAAGACGCGCAACATTCACTGTGTGCTGATCTCACCGACGACGCCCGACAGCCACTATCCTTCTGTCGCCATGGACGACCGCGTGGCTGCGCGCGATATCACGGACTACCTGCTGTCGCTGGGGCACACGAAAATCGCTCATATCGCGGGGCATCCCGACCACGCCGCGGCCTTGTTGCGCCGGCAGGGATTCCACGAGGCTTTCGACGCGTCGGGCCGCCCGCGGCCGCCAAAGGACTATTTCGCCGAAGGCCTGTTCACCTTCAAGACCGGCATTGCCGCGGCCGAAAAGCTGCTGAGCCTGCCGGAGCGCCCGACCGCCATCTTTGTCTCCAACGACGAGATGGCGGCGGCGGCCTGTTCGGTGGCGCACAGGATGGGGTTGCGTATTCCCGAAGACCTGTCCGTCGTCGGCTTCGACGACGCGCCGATTGCGTCGGCCATCTGGCCGGCCCTGACCACGGTTCGCCAGCCCTATCTCGACATGGCGCGTCGCACGTTGCAGATCCTCAATGCGGCCGGCGACACGGTGCGGGCCTCCGATATCCAGCCGCGCCACATTATACCGCACGAACTGATCGCGCGGGAATCGACCGCGCCCCTCAAGGGCTGAAAAACCAAAGGCGGCCTCCCGGGAGGCCGCCTTTATTATTTCCGGTATTTCGCCAGTATCAGCCGATCGTGACCTTACGCTCGACGCTGACGACACTGGGCCTGGGCATGGGATTTGGCGTTGCGCCAATATTTTGCACCTGCACGACGACCTTTCCATTCGGCAGAGCAACGACCTGCGTCTTGACCGAGATCATCGCCATAGGCTTGGCCGGTGGAGCAGGTGGCGCCGGAGGGGCTGGGAACGCGGCTGGCGCAGGCGGTGCCGCAGGTGCGGGCGGGGCGGGCGGTGCAGGGGGGGCAGCCAATGCCGGTTCGGCCGGAAGGGCGGGGACGGCAGGCGGTGCGGGCGGCTCAGGGACGTTCCACGTCTGACTGAACTCGCCTTTGCGGAACTTGGCCTCGATCTTACGGGCGATCTTTTCCGCCTTGCGGGCTTCGCGCTCCGCGTGCTTCTGGATCGCTTCCGCGTCAATGGCTCGCGCCGCGGCGGCACGTCCCATGATCTCCGCGTGACGGGCCATGGCTTCGGCGTGCTGCGCGTGCGCGGCGGCGTTGTCCTGGGCGATGCGGGACTGGGCGTCCAAACGGTCGGCGGCTTTGCGCATCTGCTGGGCCCGGACGGGGTCGGAACCCTTCAGCTGCTCGGCCTCGCGGCGCACATCTTCGGCAGCCTCGGCCAGACCTTCAATTTGCGCGCGGGCGATTTCTTCGTGATCGATGTGGGGCTCGAGGTCGGCGACCCACGTCCAGGTCGAGTCGCGATCGCCTTCGTCCTCTTCTTTTTGCGGGCTGGCCATGATCAGGCCCGACCAGAAATCCTGGGGCTCGACATCGCCGGCGGTTGCCTCGGCAGCGGGGGTTTCGGGGCCCGCGACTTCGGACGTGTCGCCCAGGGCGAGGCTCGACGCCAGGCCGGACGAACCTGTGACCGATTCACGCGACTTGATATTGCAGATCTTGGCCAGGGCGCCGTCCGTGCCGGCCACGACCTGGGCGGCGGGGATGGCCAGGGCGGCGAGGGTGATCAGGACGACCGGGGCGGCCAGCAGGGCCGGGCGCGATGCATTGCGCGGTGACATGGGTTGAGCTCCTTTCGGCGTATCGCCCAGGATCCGGCGGACGCGGGACAGAAGGGTCGGGCCGGAACCATCGCCATTGAGGGCGACGGCGAGATGGGGCGTCGTGCGGCGTTGTTCTTCCAGGCGTAGCAGGGCGGTGGCGTAGGTCAGCGGGTCGCTGCATGAGCGCACGGCCGCATCGTCACAGGCCAGCTCGCGCTGCTCACGCAAGGTCCGGCCCAGCCACCAGACGGCGGGATGGTAAAAGAAGAGTGTCTCAAGCACGGTCTGCAGCAGGTTCCAGGCGAAGTCGGCGCGGCGGATATGCTCCAGTTCATGGGCCAGGACGGCGTCGATCTGATCGGGTGACAGCGTCATGACGGCGGACACCGGCAGGTAGACGATCGAGCGGAAGATGCCGACGACGAACGGGCTGTCGATGCCGGGATGCATGCGGATATGGACGTTGCTGAGCCCGAGGATGCGGGCGGCGCGGGCAAAGCGGGCGGCCAGAGCCTCGGGCACGGCTTGCGCCTTGGCTTTGAGACGATGGATGGCCCACAGTCCGCTGAGTGTACGTGAAGCAAGGAACAGAACGCCCAGGGCCCAGGCGGCATCGATCCACGGCAGCAGGCTCATCGGGTCCAGGCTTTGCGGCATGATGGCGGCGCCGGCGGCGACAGCCTCCTGGCTGAGAGCCGTTTCGCCTCGGCTGAGCCGTACCTGCTCCCAGGCGAAGGTTGCTGTCGCTACGGCCGCCATGGCCAGCATGGCGGCGAGGCTGACCGCATATTGTACGCGGGGGCGGAGGCCGGGAAGGGCGGCGGACACCAGTTTCGCGGCCAGGGCGATAATGGCGCCCTGCCAGCAGAAGTGCAGCAGGGTCAGGCCCAGCGCCTGGAATAGAATTTGAACCTGTTCAACCATGGTCAGCCTCTCTTGACCGTATTGATCTTGGTACTGATCTTACTTGGACTTCGCAGCGATCAACGCGCGTATCTGCTCCAGTTCGTCCTCGCTGGCTGGCTGCAGCGACAAGGCGTGCATGGCCAGGAGTGCTGGCGAACCGGAAAACAGCTTTTCGCTCAGGTCCTTCAGCAGTTGCGTCTGCATGTCGGCTTCGCGCATGGCCGGCGAATAGATATGCGCCTTGCCGGCCTCCTCACGCTCGACCAGGCCTTTTTCGGTCATGATCTGCAGCGTCTTGAGCACGGTCGTATAGCCCGTGGCGCGGGTGTCGCTGAGGACGTCGTGGATGTCGCGCACGGTCGCGGGGCCCTTGGCCCACAGGACGCGCAGAATTTCCAGCTCGGCCTCGGTCGGCTTTTTCAGCGGTGCATGAGTAGCAGAAGATAGTGTCATGGGATACTTATACGAAGGACTTCGTAACGAGTCAACGAAGAACTTCGTAGATCGTCAGAATGGCAATAATGTGTCACGGATTTTTTACGCCCTCTTGTGGCCTTCCTCATCGCCTTGCGATGGGGTTGCGTCTTAGCCTCAAGGCCATGAACGTCATCCGTTTCGACAGCCACGATTACCGTCAGCAGGCCCGCGAGCAGGGGCTGCGCTATGTCACCGATACGCGGCCGGGCTATACCCGCCGGCGCTTCGGCAAGCATTTCGCCTATTTCGATTCAACGGGCGAACGCATCCGCGACGATGACGAGATCATCCGCATCCGCAAGCTGGCCATCCCGCCAGCCTACCGCAATGTCTGGATCTGTCCGTTGAAGAACGGCCATATCCAGGCGACGGCGCTCGATGCCAAGGGGCGCAAGCAGTACCGCTACCACCCCGACTGGCGTGCCGCCCGCGACGCCACCAAGTTCAACCATATCCTGGCCTTCGGTGAGGCGTTGCCGCGCATCCGCGCTATGGTGAAACAGCATATGGCGCAGCGGGGCCTGAGCCGCGACAAGGTTCTGGCGACCGTCGTCGCCCTGCTGGAAAAGACCCTGATCCGCGTCGGCAATGACGAATATGCCCGCAAGAACCAGTCCTATGGTCTGACGACTTTGAAGGACGAGCACGTCGAGGTCACCGGCTCGACCTTGCGCTTCCGCTTCAAGGGCAAGTCCGGGAAGGAGTGGAACCTCAAGCTCAGCGACCGGCGCATTGCCCGCGTCGTGGCGGCCTGCGCCGATATCGAAGGGCAGGAGCTGTTCAAATATGTTGATGAAGAGGGACGGGTGCGCGATGTCTCTTCGGGTGACGTCAACGCCTACCTGCGCGAAATCAGCGGCCAGCCATTCACCGCCAAGGACTTTCGCACCTGGACGGGGACGGTCCTGGCGGCGATGGCGCTGAAAGGGTTGGAAGCCTTCGACACGCAGACGCGGGCAAAGAAAAACATCGTTGAGGCCATCGAGGCCGTCGCCAAACGTCTGGGCAACACGCCAAGTGTTTGCCGCAAATGCTATGTCCACCCGGAAATCCTGAATGCCTATCTTGATGGCGATCTGGTCTCGCAACTCGGGACCGCCATCGACGAAAGGATGGACGATGAAGGCCTGAGCGGTGACGAGCTGTGTGTCCTCAGCTTCCTTAAAAGCCGTCTGGAACCGCGTGCCGCCGCGGAATAGGCTGAAATTTTATCAAAAACTTATTTTGCATGCGGCCTAAGTCGCGCTACGTCGGGATATGACCGACGGCGTCATTCCAGGCGACGCAAGGCAGTTTCTTTTGCGCAATATCGATTCGGTGGCGCAGTGGGAGGGGCTATTGTGGCTGCGCGGCCATCCCGATAGATCTTGGGATGCGGCGGATGTCGCACGCCATCTCTATATCTCCGAAGGTGAAACGGCGGTGCTGCTCAACGGCCTGGCCGAGCGGCACATCCTGGCCGTCGAGGACGGCAAGCTTTATCGTTACGCGCCGGAAAAGCCCGAGACGGACGCACTCATCGGCGTGTGCGCCGACCTTTACCGGCAATATCTCATTCCGGTGACGAAGATCATCCATTCGAAACCCAAACGCGTCCAGGCCTTTGCCGACGCCTTCCGGATCAGAAAGGACTAGGATGGCCGCCATTATCTATGCCCTGTGCGCGTTGATGGCCTTTGTCTGCGCCTGGCTCCTGCTGGCGGCCTATTTCCGCAGTCGCTATCGCCTGCTGTTGTGGGGCGGCCTGTGCTTCTGCGGCATGACGGTGTCGAACGCGCTTCTGATGGTCGACAAGGTGATGCTGGGGCCGGAAACCGACCTGTCGATGGTCCGGCACGTCATCACCGGCATATCGCTTCTCATCTTTCTTTATGGCCTTATATGGGACACGGAATAGCATGAAACTTATGCTTCTCGGCGCCACCGCCATGGCGTGTTTCACCATAGCGCTCCTGCTCGCCCGGTCGTGGACGACGACGCGCGACCGCTTTTTCCTGTTTTTCGCGGCCGCCTTTGTGGTCGAAGGCATAGACAGGGTTGTGCTGGGGCTGACGCAGACAAGCGACCAGAGCCCGCTGATCTACCTGATCCGGCTGTTCTCGTTCCTGCTGATCGTCATTGCCATCATCGACAAGAACCGGTCGATGAAAGGAAGTTAGGCGCCGCTTACGCGTCCATATGGATGTAGTTGAGCACATCCGGGTTGTTGGCCACGGCCGCCATCAGCACCTTGTTCAGGTCGATCTGGGCATTGCGCTGGTCCATCTCGCCGCTGCGGTATTGCGAGGTGACGCGGCGCAGGTAGGCCCTGAGCGCCACCCGGTCCTCATCGCCAAGGCGCAATGATGTCTGCGATTCGATCTGGTCCTGAAGGCCGGACACCACCCGATCTTCGGATTCGCTGCTGTCGAGCATCTGCATTTGCTCGGCCAGATAATCACGGCGGGATTGCTGATTCATGCCATTGATCGGCGCGGGAATCGTGTCGGTCGTCATGGGAGCCTCCGTCCTGAAAACTGCATTAAGCGTCTCATCAATGCCGTGGCGCCGCAACAAAACTCGTTTCACATGCGCGGCATCTCAATTCGCCTGAAAAGTGAATTCACAATGGCTTGATCCGATGCTTATTCATCGGCGTCAAGGCCCGCACCGTCATTTTGCAACGGGGCTGTTACGGTTGCACCAAATGTTTGTGTGGCGCGATACTATCCAAAAACCGCTGCACACTTTTTGGATATCGCTTGAGAGGAGCAATCGCCATGGCCACTGCCACACAATCTTCCGGTAACAACACCGCCATCATCATTCTTGCTGTCCTGATCATCGCTGCCCTGGCTGTCGGCGCCGTATTCATGATGCAGGATAACCGTTCCGGCAGCGAACGCCTGGGCGATGCCGTCGAGGCCCTTCCGAACGGCGTCGACAATGCCGCCGATAAGCTGGGCGATCAGTCGCCGGCCGAAAATGTTCAGCGTAACGCCGAAAAGGCCGTTGACCGGGTAAACTAAAATCCCGCTACACATTCTCGTGACGACGCCGGAGACATCCTTTGTCTCCGGCGTTTTGATTTGCCAGCCTTTTGATTTGACCTCGATGTTGACGCATGCGTAAATTTCATCACTTGACTTGATTTGTTGCAAAAGATACGACTTCTGAAAAAATATACAGGTCAGAAACACAGGGATGCCAATGCCGACCACTTCCGCCGGCCGTAACTTCCGTGACGCCCTGGCGGCCGAAAAGCCGTTGCAGGTCATCGGCGCCATCAATGCCAATCATGCCTTGCTGGCCAAACGCGCCGGCTATCGCGCCATCTATTTGTCAGGTGGCGGCGTGGCGGCCGGATCGCTCGGCATGCCGGACCTGGGCCTCAATACGCTCGACGACGTGCTGATCGATGTCCGACGCATCACCGATGTCTGCGACTTGCCGCTCATGGTCGATATCGACACCGGTTTTGGGCCGTCAGCCTTTAATATCGAACGCACGGTCAAGGCGTTGATAAAGGCGGGCGCCGCCGCTTGTCATATCGAGGACCAGGTCGGCGCCAAGCGTTGTGGTCACCGTCCCGGTAAGGAGATCGTACCTGCGTCCGAGATGGTCGATCGTGTCAAGGCCGCGGCCGACGCCAAGATCGATCCCGACTTCTTCCTGATAGCCCGCACCGACGCGATCGCGGTCGAAGGCATCGATGCCGCCATTGAGCGCGCCATAGCCTGTGTCGAAGCCGGGGCCGACGGCATCTTCGCCGAGGCCGCCCACGACCTCGATACCTACCGCAAATTCGTCGATGCCGTGAAGGTGCCGGTCCTGGCCAATATCACCGAATTCGGCAAGACGCCCCTGTTCACGCGCGATGAACTGGCCTCCGCCGGCGTCGCCATCCAGCTCTATCCGCTGTCGGCCTTCCGCGCCATGAACAAGGCCGCCGAAGCCGTCTACGAAGCTATCCGCCGCGACGGCCACCAGAAGGCGGTGCTCGACACCATGCAGACGCGCGAAGAGCTCTACGACCGCATCGGTTACTGGGATTTCGAACACCGGCTCGACACCTTGTTCAGCGGCCAAAAATAACAAACAAGATGACCAGAGGAAATGAACATGGATACGGCAGGAGACCCCACCACGGGCTTTAAGCCCAAGAAATCCGTAGCCCTTTCCGGAACGGTGGCCGGCAATACGGCGCTGTGCACGGTCGGGAGGACGGGCAATGACCTGGCCTATCGCGGCTATGATATCCTGGACCTTGCCAACACGTCCGAGTTCGAGGAAATCGCCCATCTGCTGGTCCACGGCAAGTTGCCGAACCGGGCCGAACTGGCGGCCTATAAAGCCAAACTCAAGGCGCTGCGCGGCTTGCCGGCGGCAGTCATGGCGGCGCTGGAAAGCCTGCCGGCTTCGGCCCACCCCATGGATGTGATGCGCACCGGCGTGTCGATCCTGGGCTGTGTCCTGCCGGAAAAGGACGATCACAACACCGCCAATGCGCGTGACATCGCCGACCGGCTGATGGCGTCCCTGGGTTCGATGCTGCTCTATTGGTTCCACTTCAGCCATCACGGCCGGCGTATTGAGGTCGAAACCGATGACGACACGATCGGCGGGCATTTCCTGCATCTGCTGCACGGGGAACGTCCACGCGAGTCGTGGGTCAGGGCGATGCACACCTCGCTGATCCTTTATGCCGAGCATGAGTTCAATGCCTCGACCTTCGCCGCGCGTGTGATCGCGGGCACAGGATCGGACGTCTATTCGTGCGTCGCCGGGGCTATTGGCGCCTTGCGTGGTCCCAAGCATGGCGGCGCCAATGAGGTCGCCCATGACATTCAGAAACGCTACGACACGCCTGATGAAGCCGAGGCCGACATCCGGGAGCGCGTAGCCCGCAAGGAGGTCGTGATCGGTTTCGGCCATCCCGTCTACACGACCGGCGATCCGCGCAACAAGGTTATCAAGGAGGTGGCGCGGTCATTGAGCCGTGAAGCCGGCAGCCTCAAGATGTTCGACATCGCCGAGCGGCTGGAGACGGTGATGTGGGGTATCAAGGCGATGTTCCCGAACCTCGATTGGTTCAGCGCCGTCAGCTACCACATGATGGGTGTACCGACGGCAATGTTCACGCCATTGTTCGTCATTTCCAGAACGTCCGGATGGTCGGCGCACATCATCGAGCAACGCCAGGACGGTAAGATTATCCGCCCCAATGCCAACTATACCGGCCCCGAAAACGTGCCGTTTGTTCCCTTGGATCAACGCCCGTAAGCCCCTTACCCTATCCCTCTCCCCGCACGCGGGGAGAGGGGACGACACCGCGTCCGTCGCTACAGAAGGCTATCCATGTCTGCCCATATCTCCAATGTCCGCCCCGAACCCGATAGCGTGCTGGTCGATATCGCCGACTATGTGCTGAACTATGAGGTCAAGTCCGACCTGGCCTATACGACGGCGCGCAACTGCCTGATCGACACGATCGGCTGCGGGCTCGAAGCGCTGGAATACCCGGCCTGCACTAAGCATCTGGGCCCGGTCGTGCAAGGGACGGTCGTACCCAATGGCGCCAAGGTCTTCGGCACGCAGTTCCAGCTCGATCCTATCAAGGCGGCCTTCGATATCGGCGCCATGATCCGCTGGCTCGATTTTAACGACACCTGGCTGGCGGCGGAGTGGGGCCATCCCTCCGACAATCTCGGCGGTATCCTGGCGGTCGCCGACTGGCTGAGCCGCAATGCGGTCGCGGCCGGCAAGGCGCCCCTGACCATGCGCGATGTCCTGACCGCCATGGTCAAGGCGCACGAGATCCAGGGCTGCATCGCTTTGGAAAACAGCTTCAACAAGGTCGGCCTCGACCACGTCATACTCGTCAAGGTCGCCTCGACCGCTGTGGTCGCCGAGATGCTGGGCCTGACGCGTGATGAGATCATCGATGCCGTGTCATTGGCCTGGGTCGACGGACAAAGCCTTCGCACCTATCGCCACAGTCCCAATACCGGGTCGCGCAAGTCTTGGGCGGCGGGTGACGCGACTTCACGTGCCGTGCGTCTGGCCCTGATGGTGCAGAAGGGTGAGATGGGTTATCCCAGCGTCCTGACCGCCAAGACCTGGGGTTTTTACGACGTATCGTTCAAGGGCCAGCCGTTCAAATTTCAGCGTCCCTATGGCAGCTACGTCATGGAAAACGTGCTGTTCAAGATCAGCTTCCCGGCCGAATTCCACTCACAGACCGCCGTCGAAGCAGCCATGACCTTCCACGCCAAGCTGGCCGAATTAGGCAAGACAGCCGACGATATCGCCAGGGTGACGATCCGCACGCATGAGGCCTGTGTCCGCATCATCGACAAGAAGGGGCCGCTCAACAATCCGGCCGACCGCGACCACTGCATCCAGTACATGGTCGCCGTGCCGCTGATCTTCGGCCGCCTGACGGCGTCGGATTACGAGGATTTTGTGGCCTGCGATCCGCGCATCGACGCCCTCCGCGACAAGATTTCCTGCGTCGAGGAACCGGAATTCACCCGCGATTATCACGACCCGGACAAGCGCTCGATCGCCAACGCCATGACGATCGAATTCCATGACGGCACCAAGACCGACGAACTGCGCGTCGACTATCCGATCGGCCATCGCCTGCGCCGCGCCGAGGGCATTCCCGTACTCGAGGAAAAGTTCCGCCAGAACCTGAAACGCCGCTTCCCAAAGAAACAGCAGGACCGCATCCTGGCCGTCAGTCTCAATCAGTCGGCCCTTGAGGCCATGCCTGTAAATGAGTATGTCGATCTCTATGTGATTTAGAGGATCCGACATGGCCGTGCAGGCGGAGGTCGAGGACGATATCGAGGCCGAAGTCCGGGCGCGCGGCGAACTCTACCGCTATGAGCTGATGTCGCGCTCGGCCTATGCCGCGTTCCGTGTCGATGAGATCGCCCTGGCCGGCAAGGGTGGGCGTGTGCTGTATCTGAGCGGTGTGCATTTCGCGTCGGAAAAACCGCTGGCAGTCGAACAGAGGCTAATCAACCTGACCCTCCTGCCGGACGCCGAGACCGCTGATTTCTCGCGGACCTCTCCGGGTCATTGGCTGGCTCAGACCGTGAGGGCCACACATGCGGAGATGCATATCTCCGCCGACCTGGCCGATCCGGAAACCCTGCGCCTGTTGAAAGCCGAAGGGCCCCTGGCTTGCCTGATGGTGCGGCGCCGAGTCCGCAAGGACGGACACGGCATTACCTCTGGAGTGCAGGCCTTGATTGGCGACAGCTATAAGCTGACGCTCCGCAGCTATTCCGCGTCGAATCCGCCGCCAGCCGAAGCATAGAGGTTGATCAGGTTGATGGCGCGGACAAGGCGCACACCGATCTGAGCCTGTTGCGCGCCGTAAAGCGTGCGTTCGGCATCCGTCAGTGTCAGTCGTGAATCGATGCCTTCGCGGAAGCGCTGCTGTGCCAGGCGATTGCCGTCGGCGGCCGCCGCGACAACCCGGTCCGTGGCGGCCAGACGCTCATCGATGGTGGCGCGCACGGCGAGCTGATCCGAAACATCGCGGAAGGCGGCCTGGACTGCGCCTTCATACTGGGCCAGGGCGATATCGCGGCTCGTCCGGCTGGCGCGGAGGTTCGCCAGGTTGGCGCCGCCGGCAAAGATCGGCACCGAGATCGATGGCGCGAATGTCCATGTATCCGTGCCGTCGAACAGGCCGTCGAGGTCGCCGGACGCCTTGCCGACTGAGCCGGTCAGCGAGATGCGCGGGAAGAGGGCGGCGCGTGCCGCGCCGATGTCGGCGTTGGCGGCCTTGAGGCTGTATTCGGCAGCCAGGACATCAGGACGCTTCAGCAGGATGTCCGACGGCAGGCCCACCGGCAGATCAGCCAGCACGGCGTTGTCCGGGAAGGTCGATGGCAGGTTATCCGCCGCCACTTCCGAGCCGACGAGAAGACGCAGGGCATTGCGATCCTGCTGGACCTGGGCAACCAGGGCGGCGACATCGGCGCGGGCTTGCTCAGCGAGCACCTCGGTCTGGCGCAGGGTCAGCTGATCCGACGCACCGGCTTCGAAGCGCTGACGCATCAGCCCCAGGCTTTCGTCACGCAGGCGCAGGGTTTCACGCGACAGGCGCAACTGGTCTTCATCGGCGGCCAGGGCGAGCCATGAAGACGCCACGGCGCTGATCAGGCTGATCTGTGCCGCCTTGCGGTTTTCACCCGCGGCGAAGAAGCGCTGCTGCGCGCCGCGGCTCAGCGAGCGAACCCGGCCGAACAGGTCGAGCTCCCATGACGCGCCGATATCGGCCGTATAGGATTCGGTTTCGCCGATGGGAGCACCGGTGGCCGGATTGACCGAGCCGGTATCGCCGCGGAAACCGGAGACCGTGCCCTGGAACGCCGGGACCAGGCTGGCGCGCTGGATACGGTATTGCGACCGGGCGCGCTCGACGTTCAGTACGGCGACGCGGAGATCGCGGTTGTTCTCCAGCGACTGGGCGATGACGGCTTGCAGGCGCGGGTCGAGGAAGACCTGGCGCCAGGCGAGCGTTTCCGCCGATGCGCCAGACGACACTTGCGCGGTCGGGAACTGGCCGGGCACTGGTAAGGCGCTGCGTTCATAGCGCGGCGCCATGGTGCAGGCGCTAAGCGTTAGGGCGCCGGCGGCGGCCAGAAGGGTGATTTTGACGGTCGGGGTCATATCAGTGTCCCTTCGGATCGGAGTCGGTGCGGTTGAGATAGGCCATGGCTTCGCGCTGTTCGGCCAGCTTCCTGAGGTGCTTTTCGTCCGCCTTGAACATCTTTTCGATGATGACGAAGAACAGCGGGATGAAGAAGACGGCCAGGAAGGTAGCGGACAGGATGCCGCCGACCAGGCCGGTGCCGATGGCGTTCTGGCTGCCCGACCCCGCGCCATTGGCGAAGAAGAGCGGCAGGATGCCGAAGGTAAAGGCCAGCGAGGTCATGATGATCGGGCGAAGGCGGACGCGGGCAGCTGTAAGCGTGGCGTCGATCAGGCTCATGCCGTTTTCGTGGTTATGCTTAGCGAATTCCACGATCAGGATGGCGTTTTTGGCGCTGAGGCCGATGATGGTGAGAAGCGCGACCTGAAGGTAGATGTCATTCGACAGTCCGCGCAGCATGGTGGCCAGAAGCGCACCCAAAACCCCCAGCGGGATGACCATGACGATGGCGACCGGGATCGACCAGCTTTCGTACAGGGCGGCTAGCAGGATGAAGACGATGAAGATCGACAGAGCGTACAGCATCGGGGCTTCGGCGCCGGACTGCTTTTCCTGGAGCGACAGGCCGGTCCATTCGTACGAGATGCCGGGCGGCAGCTGGGCGATGATCTTTTCCATCTCGGCCATGGCCTGGCCCGACGACTGGCCGGGGGCGGCCATGCCTTGGATGTTCATCGACGGCGAGCCGTTATAGCGTTCCAGGCGCGGCGAGCCGTATTCCCAGTGCGAGGTGGCAAAGGCCGAGAATGGCACCATCTGGCCCTGGTCGTTGCGGACGTACCACTGGTTCAGATCCTCGGGTTTCATGCGGAAGGGAGCATCGGCCTGGACGAAGACCTTTTTGACGCGGTTGCGATCAATGAAGTCGTTGACATAGGCGCCGCCCATGGCGGTGGACAGGGTGGCGTTGATGTCGGACAGGCTGACCCCCATGGCGCCGGCGGCAGCCTGGTCGATCTCAAGCTTCAGTTCCGGCGTGTCTTCCATGCCATTCGGGCGCACGCCCATCAGGCTGGGGTTCTGCGATGCCATGCCCAGCACCTGGTTGCGGGCGTTGAGCAGGGCGCCATGACCTAAACCACCCACATCCTTGAGCTGGAGGTCGAAACCCGAAGAATTACCGAGCTCGGTCACAGCCGGCGGCACGATGGCGAAGGCCATGGCGTCGCGGAACTGGCTGAAGCGGCCCATGGCGCGTCCCGCGACGGCCGGCGCCTTTTCGTCGGCTGTCTTGCGGTCGTGGAAATCCTTGAGGCGGACGAAGGCCATGCCGGCGTTCTGGCCGGGACCCGAGAAGGAGAAGCCCGAAACAGTGAAGGCGGATTCGACGGCCGGATCCTTCTTGAAATGGTCGGCGATTTCGTCGAGCACGACATTGGTGCGTTCTTCGGTGGCGCCGGGCGGCAGTTGAACGATGGTGAAGAGGATGCCCTGGTCTTCTTCGGGGAGGAAGGAGGTCGGCAGACGCGTGAACAGGAAGGCCATCAGGGCGACGATGGCGGCGAACACCACCATCCAGCGCACGCTCTGGCCGAGGATCTTGCCAACCGTGTTGCGGTATCCATTGGCCAGGCCGTCGAAGCTCTTGTTGAACCAGTTGAAGAAGCCGCCCAACGGACCCTTCTTCTTGGCGTTGTGGTCGATCGGCTTGAGCAGGGTGGCGCACAGGGCGGGCGTCAGGACGAGGGCGACGATGACCGACAGGGCCATGGCCGAGACCAGGGTGATCGAGAACTGACGGTAGATGACGCCCTGCGAGCCGCCGAAGAAGGCCATCGGGATGAACACGGCCGACAGGACCAGCGCGATGCCGATCAGGGCGCCGGTGATTTCTTCCATCGACTTGATGGTGGCGGCCAAAGGCGGCAGTTTCTCTTCGTGCATGACGCGTTCGACGTTTTCGACCACGACGATGGCGTCATCGACCAGAAGACCGATGGCCAGCACAAGGCCGAACAGCGTCAGCGTGTTGATCGAGTAGCCAAACGCCGCCAGAACACCAAAGGTGCCGAGCAGGACGACCGGGACGGCGATGGTCGGGATGATGGTCGCGCGCCAGTTTTGCAGGAAAATGAACATGACGACGAAGACGAGCACGACAGCCTCGACGAGCGTCTTGACCACTTCCTCGATCGAAAGCTCGATGAACGGCGTGGTGTCGAAGGGCACGACGTAGTGATAGCCCTTGGGGAACTGCTTCTTGAGCTCGTCCATCTTGGCCTTGACGGCCTTGGCGGTGTCGAGCGCATTGGCGCCGGTGGCCAGGCTGATGGCGATACCCGTTGCCGGGCGGCCGTTGAACTTGGCCGTGCCGCCATATTGCTGGGCGCCGAGTTCGAGGCGCGCCACATCTTGAAGGCGGACGATGGCGCCGCCGGCGGAGTTTTTGACAATGATATTACGGAACTGGTCGATCGTTGTCAGGCGCGACTGGGCGGTGATCGTCGCATTGAGCGCCGTGCCCTGGACAGCCGGCAGGCCGCCCAGCTGACCGGCGGACACCTGAGTGTTCTGGGCGCGAATGGCGCCCATGACGTCGGTCGGCGTCAGGTTGTAGCTGGTGAGCTTGTTGGGATCGAGCCAGATGCGCATGGCGTATTGCGCACCGAAGTTCTGGATGGTGCCGACGCCGTCGACGCGGCTGATCTGATCGATGAGGGTCGAGGACATGTAGTCGCCAAGGTCGGTATCGGTGACCTTCGGGTCGTCGGAGTAGAGACCGATAACCATCAGGAAGCCGCTGGAGGCCTTCGCGACCGTCAGGCCCTGCTGCTGCACCTCGGCGGGCAGGAGCGGCGTGGCTGACTGGAGTTTGTTCTGCACCTGGACCTGGGCGATGTCGGGATCGGTGCCGGCCTTGAAGGTCAGATTGATGCTGGCCGCGCCGCTCGAGTCCGAGGTCGAGTTCATGTACATCAGCCCGTCGATCCCCTTCATCTGCTGTTCGATGATCTGGGTGACGCTGTCTTCGACGGTCTTGGCGGAGGCGCCGGGATAGAAGGCGTTGACCGATACCTGCGGCAGGGCGATCTGCGGATACTGAGCCACCGGCAGGTTGGCAATCGACAGCAGGCCCGCCATCATGATGACGATAGCGACCACCCAGGCGAAGATGGGGCGGTGGATGAAGAAACGGGAGATCATGCCTTAAATCCTTCGGCAGTCTTTTGAGCGATATGTCGAAAAGTGTGGGCGGTTTTCGACTAGATATCGCGACGAAATTAAAGCGGGCGGCCTGTCCAGGCGGAGTCCGGGCGGGCATTAGAGCGACAGGCCGAAAGCCGGGAAGCTTTCGGCCGGGATCGCATTACTTCTGGGCAGGCGCACCAGCCGGAGCAGGCGCCTTTGAACCGGCGGGAACGGGCTTGACGGGGGCGTCGGGCATGACCTTTTGCAGACCTTCGACAATCACGCGGTCGCCGGATTGCAGGCCCTCGGTCACCAGCCATTTGTCGCCGACCGTCTGGGTCGCCTTGATGGGGCGGGGTTGCGCCTTGTTATCCTTGCCGACAACCATGACCATGGCATTGCCCTTGGGGTCGCGAGTCACAGCCGGCTGCGGCACCAGAATGCCGTTGCCGACGACGCCGGAGACGACGCGCGCCTTGGCGTACATGCCAGGCAGCAGCGTGCCGTCCGGATTGGGGAAGAGGGCGCGCAGCGTCACCGTGCCGGTGGCTTCGTCGACCGAGACGTCCGAGAACTGCAGGCGGCCCTTGACGGGGTGGACCGTGCCGTCTTCGAGGATCAGTTCGACCTCGGCGGTGCCCGGCTGGCTGATTTCACCGCTGGCCGAGGCCCGCTTGAGGTTCATCAGGTCGGTGGCCGACTGGTTGATGTCGAGATAGATCTGGCTGGTGTTCTGGATCTTGGTCAGCTCGGTCGGTTGCGCGGCCGTGACCAGCGCGCCTGGCGTTACCGACGACTTGCCGATACGGCCCGAGATCGGCGCCGTCACGCGGGTATAGTCGAGATTGATGCGCGCGGTCTGGAGCGCGGCTTCGGCCGCTTCCTGCTGGGCCTCGGCCTGCTGCAGCGCCGCCTGGGCGTCGTCGTTTTCCTGCTTGGAAACAGCGTTCGTCTTGACCAGCTCGGCATAGCGTTGCGCGCGCAGACGGGCCGAGGTCACGGCCGCCTTGGTCTGCGACACCTGGGCCTGGGCGCTGGCGACGGCTGCCTGGAAGGGCGCGGCATCGATCTGGTAGAGTGACTGGCCCTGTTGGACGAAGCCGCCTTCGGTGAACAGGCGCTGCTTGACGATGCCCGATACTTGCGGACGCACGTCCGAAACCAGGTAGGCCGAGGTCCGGCCCGACAGGACGGTCGTCAGGTTGACCGGTTCGGTCTGGACCGTCACGACGCCGACCTCCGCGGCCATACCCTGGGGCATGCCGCCTTCCGGCTTCTTGCCGCAGGCGGTGAGGCCGAGGCTAAGTGCCAGGACGGCCGTCGCGGCAAGCTTGAGGGGCAAAAGGGGCGATCTCATGCGGGTGCTCCAGATGGGCAGAATTTTTCTGAACGCAGGGTAATGGAACTATTGTGCGCCGCAACCCTTGCCAAAAAGTGTCAGCAAGACGTTATGATAGAAATGTGAATGAACGATCATTCTCATTTCTGGTGTTATGCGGCTTTTTCGTGTATGTCAATCGGACCACAACATTAAAAATCGTTTACTGCCTTTAGTGCAAAGGATTTCCGCGTACAGCATGACCGACTCTTCCCCACCGGCCACAGGATCGAAACCCCGCCAGAGCCGTGAAGTCCGGCAACAGCAGATCCTCGATGCGACTCTGAACTGCGTCCGCAAGTCCGGCTTTCATGGCGCCAGCATGGCCGACATTGCTGCCGAGGCGAAGATGAGCGTCGGCGTCATCTACCGCTATTTCGCCAACAAGGAAGCGATCATCGAGGCCATTGTCGCCAATGACCTGGCCGAGATGCGCGCCAAGTTTGCCGAATGGGAGGCGACGCCCGACGACAAACTGCTGGATACGGTCCTGGAGGTGCTCGAGCACGCGGTCGAGCACAAATATATGTGCGGCAACGCGGCCATGGCGCTCGAGGTCCTGGCCGAGGCCGGGCGCAATCCGCGCGTCGCGACCATAGTCCAGGCGGCCGACGTCCAGGAGCGCGAACTGGGCCGCAGCCTGTGCCGGCGTCTCAATCGCGGCAGCGATCCGACGGCAATGGACATGCGCGGTGAGATCATCGGCATGATCTTCGACGGAATGATGATCCGCGCCATATGCAATCCGGACATCGACCGCAAGGCGCTGCTGGCGGAGCTCAGGCCGGTCATGCGCATCCTGTTTACGGTGAGCAATGCCGAACTCGCCAAGGCGCCATAGACATAAAAAGGGGCGCCGTGCATATTGCATGGCGCCCTTTTCCGATCAGAAGTCGTAAGTCAGGGTGACCATGGCGCTGCGCGGCGGTGCGTAGAAGGCCTGGCTCCACTTCAGGCCGTTCCAGTACGTCTCATCGAACGCATTCTTGATGTTGAGCGCGGCGCGGACTTTGTCCGTCAAGCGGAAGCTGGCGACCAGGTCAAGGACGGCATAGGCTTCCTGCTTGACGGTCGTGGCCACGTCGATCGTTTCAATGTCGCTCTGCCAGCGAATGGATGCGCCCAGGCGCAGGTCGCGGCGCTCCGGCATGGCGTAGGTCGTCGACAGCTTGAAGGTCTGGCGCGGCAAGTAATTGCGCACGTTATTGCCGGCCTTGTCCTCGATGGACAGGCTGGTCCAGCCGCCGTTAATGGTCCATTGCGGAGTGACCTTGCCTGCGACTTCGAACTCATAGCCTTCGACATAGGTATCGATGCCGGCGTAATAGGACTTGCCGACCAGGGTCGGATCGCTGTTATAACCTGGTGCCGAAGGGTCGGTATTTTGCATGTATCCGGCCCATTCGGCCAGGCCGTACTGCTCTGACTTGAACACCGACGCGGTGGCATAAAGGCGGCGCTCAAACCACTCGCTCTTTATGCCTGCCTCATAGCTCTTGCCCTCCGCCGATGGCAGGCGGGCAAAGGCAACGTCGGTTTCCGACTGCGGATTGAAGATGTCGGTATAGCTAGCGTAGAGCGATACATTCGGATTGATGTCATAGACGACGCCGGCGTAAGGGCTGACCTTCTGCTCCGAACGCGAATTGTCGACGGCGTAGGAATAGCCTTCGGTTTCGAGATCGATGGCGTTGAAGCCGACAATGCCCTTCAGCCTATCAGTCAGGTTGAGGTGTGCGGCGGCGTAGGCGCGCGTCAGGCGGTCGTCAATCTCTTCGGCTAGGTAGGTATCGGGATAGGCCGGCTGGTTCGGATAGACGATGACGCCGTCCAGAATGGAAGGATAGACATCGAACGGGGCAAAGGCTTCCCACTTGTGGCTTTTGCTCTTGGAGGTGTTGAAGCCGAGGACGAGCTGATGTTCGCGGCCGAACAGCGACACATTGCCGTTGGCGATAAAGTCGAACATGTCCTGCTTCAGGGTCGATGGGTAATAACCGGTCATGGCGGTTACGCCCGCCCCGGTGACAGGGTCAGGATTCCCAAAGGCGTACAGCAGCTTGGCTTCGTCGTCGAAATCCTTGTGCGTATAGACGCCCTTAACGGTCCAGCCACTGGCGAACTCATACGACATTTCGGCGAAAGCCGTATCGGTGTGGGTGTCCCAGAAGGTCCACGGCGCACCCGTCGTCGCCGAAACGTCGTAGTCGATCTGCGTTCCATCCGAATAGGTCAGTGGCAGGGCGCCCCAGTTTACACCGTCGGCCAGATTGTCCTGCTTCGAATAGCCGGCCGTGGCGTTCAGGTTCGGCGCGATGTCCCAGGACACGACACCGTAAAAGACGTTCCGTTCGACACTGTAATAGTCGAGGTAGCTGTCCGTGTCCGTGCGGGCGAAGACGAAGCGGCCGCTGACCGTACCGTCGGCATTGAGCGGGCCGGAAACGTCCCCGGACAGGCGCAGATTGTCCCAGCTGCCATAACCCACCGAGGCATTGGCGCGAAAGTCCTTGGTGGGACGCTTGCGGATATAGTTGATCGTCGCCGACGGATTGCCGATGCCGGTCATCATGCCGTTGGCGCCGCGCACGGCTTCGATGCGGTCGAAGATGGCGACATCAAGCGCACCGGTTTGAAGCCCCCAGTCAAGGGGCTGACCAACGCCATCAACCTGGAAGTTGACGATGTCGAAGCCACGCGAATTGTAGTAGGTGCGATCCGTTTCCGATGCCTCGACGTTGATGCCGGGTAAGGTGGCCAGCAACTGGTTGGCATCGGTGAGGTCAAATTCCTTCATCTGCTGGGCCGTCACGACTGTCACCGACTGCGGCGTTTCACGCAGGGACAGGTCGAGACCGGTGGCGCCGGCCGATTCGCGGATGACGCGCTTGCCCAGTACGATAACCGCTTTTTCGTCATTTGGGCCTTCCCCGGGCGCGGCATCGTCCGCCATGGCGGGAAGGGTGGACACAAGGCCCAGCAGGATCAGGGCGGAAGCGGATGCACGAAGCGTGGTCTTGGACATGGGGAGGAACAGCCTTTTTCAGAGCGGCATACACACAGCTACCGCATTAAGAATGCGTCGCATTTACTACGCGGAGCGCCACTGTCAAGCAATATGCAAATGAATTGCAAAATCGATTAATGATTGCCGGGCTATTGACCGATTTGCAACATCATTGCTTTGCGCACGCGCAGCCAGCCGTGGAGGGCCGTGGCGGTAAAGCCAAGGCCCGCCAGGATCAGGACGATGTTGATCTGCAAGGCGGCGATTGTGCCCGAAGCATGGACGGCCTGATGGACACCTGCCATAGCGATCAGGCTTAGGCCCAGGCTGATGCGCATAAGGCGCGAAACCTCGGCCACGGGCGCCGGGCTTACGCGGTAGCTGGCGAAGGTCACGGCCGTCATCAGTGCCATGCCGCCCCAGAAGACCGGCACCGGCGGGACGGGTAGACCGGCGGCGGTAAAGCCCATCGAAATGGCGAAGGTCAGCGCAATCATGGCCGGCGCGCCATAGATCAGCACGGTCCAGAGACGATGAATCAGCGGGTGCGGCTTGCCCTTTTCGGCCGACTTGGTCAGCCAGATATCCATGCCGGCGGAGATCATGACCGTCAGGCCGAAGCCCAGGATGGCGTAGATCAGCTTGACCGGCCAGCCGCCGAACGAGCCGAAATGCAGGTCGTAAAGGCTGGCCGCGATCTGGCGGCCGGCGGGACCGTCGGACAGATGGTAGCTGCCCTTGAGATTGCCCATCGAGTCGAAGCGCCAGGCTTCGCCATAGACCAGGCGCTGGGCTGGCTGGGTGGTGATTTCAATAAATTCGGTCGGCGTGCCGACCATGCGGATGGCAATGAAGCTGATCGGTTGATCGGGCACCGCCGCTTTGAGATTGTTGATGGCGTTGATCATGGCGCCGTCCTGCAGCGGCTTGCCACCCGTGGCGGCTGTGATTTCGGCCTGGCTGCCGAAGATCGGTTCATAGGCCTTAAGAATATCGCCATTATAGAAGATCAGGCCCATGACCATGGCGACCAGCTGGCCGAGACCGATCAGGGTGCCGGTGATGGTGATAATCAGGCCGAAGGGCAGGGTCCAGGCGCCGATCCGGTTGTGCAGGTCGGCGCGGGTCAGGTGACCTTGCCTGCGTATCCGGAACGCGAAAGCGTCGCGGAACATCTTGGGGTGCGACAGGGCGCCGCCAATCAAAAGCGCCATCATGCCGATGCCGAACAGGCAGACAATGATCATGCCGAAGCTTTCCGGCAGGTGCATGTAATAGTGCAGTTCGGTCAGGAAGTGCGTCAGGTCGTGGCTGGCCGGGCCTACATAGTTGCCGGATGCGTCGTAGGCGCGCGCTTCGTGGCCATAGCCGACGACGAGGCGAGGTATCTCCGCGGACGGCACGGTGATGTAGAGATCCGTGTCGAGCGGTCCGCGATGGGTGTCCGCCAGCATAATGGGGCGCGTATCCGCCGTGGCGCGGGCGATGGCTTCGGGCGTGACTGTCGTGAACTCCGGCACGTTCGGACGCTCCCAGCGCTCGAACTCAACATAGTAGACGCCGACCCAACCCGACAGACAGATCAGGTAGAGGATGGCGCACAGACTCAGGCCGAGAATCTTGTGACCGTGCAGTACGCGGCGGACAAAGGGGGCGGGAACCTTGGGCCAAAGGGTCATGACGACAGCGCTCCGTTGAGAAGGGGCAGGCCGACCACAGTCGACACAGCGGCGGTGCTGGCGGTAATCAGGCCCAGGGCGCGCCATGGACGCTGGGCGCTGAGCGCCACCACGAGCGCCGTGGCCGAGGCGACGGAAAACGAAAAGACGGCCCAGGCATACCGCGTGGCGGCGTGGCCCGGCATGTATTCCCAGGCCAGCATGGCGACCGCCATGCCGGTCACCGGCGCCAGGATCAGGCATGAAATCAGCCGTGCGGTGATGCGCGAGATGCGTCGCTTGCCGAGGTGATCCGGAACGTCGGGCGCGCGTTCGCGACGCTGTTTCTCAGGCTTGGTGGCCGCGTCCGGATTGCGGAGCGTCTGCCAGGCAATCACCGCCAGCGGCAGGCTCATGGCGATCAGAAAGCCGAAGGGCAAGCCGAAATCTGGCTTATAAGCGGTCATCCACAGGGCGGCGGAGGCGAGCATACCCATCCATGCGGCGGGTACGGCGTAGGGCGCGATAAACGCGGGCAGGCCGCGGCCCAGCCATCTAAGGTACAATAGTGCAACCGCTCCGGCGATAAGAACAGTTGCCGTGAAGGTCATCAGGGCCGTACTCATGGCCTTCCGATATCAGCCGATGCCGGGCGTGTAAATATATATTGCGATGCATTCGCAATAATTCGACTTATGATCGAAGAGCGTGCGGCCGCGTATCAGGACGCGTCGTCGATCAAATGCGGTTGCCGACGGCGGGCCGTCCAGGCGCTTAAGTTCCCGATGACGATGAATGGCGCCGACAGGAGCCAGAT
Organism: Asticcacaulis solisilvae; assembly: GCF_017875235.1. Taxonomy (GTDB): domain Bacteria; phylum Pseudomonadota; class Alphaproteobacteria; order Caulobacterales; family Caulobacteraceae; genus Asticcacaulis; species Asticcacaulis solisilvae_A. The sequence goes on from NZ_JAGGMI010000013.1 coordinate 71,759, forward strand.
CGGTATGGCGATGGCGTAAGCCACGGCCAGCATGATGCCCTTCGGTTTTGTCGTTACGCTACAACTGACCATGGCCCCTCGTCAGCTCAGTTACGATAGTGGCATAACACTGATACATTATTAATATTTGATTACCGCGAACCGGCTGATAGGACAGGCCAATTGGTTTCCCTGGCGAGTAAGACCAGATTTTTTGCAAAATTGGTCAGTCCAATATTGATAGGCGCAGCGCAGTGGGATAAAGGTCTGACATAAATTGCGCAGCCATGCTGCATTAAGACCGGGATAGACCAGTATGAAGATCATCGACGCCAAAGTTATCGTTACATGTCCGGGGCGGAATTTCGTCACGCTCAAAATTATCACGGACGAAGGCGTCTATGGCATCGGCGACGCGACCCTGAACGGTCGTGAACTGTCGGTCGTCTCCTACCTTCAGGATCATATCATTCCCTGCCTGATCGGCCGCGACCCGCATCAGATCGAGGACATCTGGCAGTACCTCTATCGCGGCGCCTACTGGCGCCGGGGGCCCGTCACCATGACCTCGATCGCCGCCGTTGACATGGCGCTGTGGGATATCAAGGGCAAGGTCGCCAACCTGCCGGTCTATCAGCTGCTGGGCGGGCGTTGCCGGACCGGCGTCATGGTCTATGGCCACGCCAACGGGACCACCATCCAGGACACGGTCGAGGTCGCGCAGAGCTACAAGGAAATGGGCTATAAGGCCATCCGCCTGCAGTGCGGCGTGCCGGGATTGAGCAGCACTTACGGTGTGTCGAAGGACAAGATGTTCTATGAACCCGCCGACGCCGATCTGCCGACTGAGAACGTCTGGTCGACCGAAGCCTATATGCGCGTCGTGCCGGAGCTGTTCAAGGCGGCGCGCGCGGCTCTGGGCGAACAGGTCCACCTGCTGCACGACGTCCATCACCGCCTGACGCCGATCGAAGCCGGGCGCCTGGGTCGCGACCTTGAACCTTATCGTCCCTTCTGGATGGAGGACGCGGTCGTTGCCGAGAACCAGGACAATTTCCGCGTCATCCGCGAACATACCACGACGCCCCTGGCGGTGGGTGAAATCTTCTCGTCGATCTGGGACGCCAAGGACCTGATCCAGAACCAGCTGATCGACTATATCCGCGCCACGGTCGTTCACGCCGGCGGCATCAGCCACCTCAAGAAGCTGGCGGCCTTCGCCGATATCTATAATGTCCGCACCGGCTGCCACGGGGCCACCGACCTGTCGCCGGTATGCATGGCCGCCGCGCTGCATTTCGACATCTCGATCCCGAACTTCGGCGTCCAGGAATATATGCGCCACACCGAAGAAACCGACGCGGTCTTCCCGCACGGCTACAGCTTCGACAATGGCTATCTGATGGTGCCGGAAGCGCCTGGCCTCGGCGTCGATATCGATGAGGCACTGGCAGCGAAATATCCCTATCAGCGCGCCTACCTGCCGGTGAACCGTCTTCAGGACGGCACCCTGTTCAACTGGTAGTGTGACCATGTGGCGCGCGTTTGGCCGGGTCCTGGTTCTATTGGCCATGGGCATGGCCGCGCCGGCCCTGGCGGAAGAGGCCACACTCTTCGACGGCAAGACCGTCGCAGCGGTCATCCATGACGATGATCGCACGCTTGGTATAGCCGGCCAGCTCTTGGGTCGCGACCTGACGGCTGTGACCGGTCAGGCCGCCAAGGTCTCGGCGCGGCTTTCCGACTGTGGCCAGGTCTGCGTCGTCATTGGCCGTTACGACTCGCGACTGGTCACCCAGGTAGCGCGCGAGGCGAACCTCGATCTCTCGACGCTGAAGGGTCAATGGGAGCGCTATGACCGTGTCGTCGTCCGATCGAAGCGCGCGACCTATCTGCTGATTGCCGGGTCGGACACGCGCGGCGCCATCTGGGGCGTTATCGACCTGACGCGCGAAATGGGCGTTTCGGCGTGGGAATGGTGGGCGGACGTCACGCCGCGCCGCGTCGAGCGCCTGAGCGTCAGCGGCGAGCCTCGTCTGTCGCAAACGCCGTCGGTGCAGTATCGCGGCATTTTCCTCAATGACGAGGACTGGGGCCTGCAGCCGTGGGCGGCCAGGACATATGAATCCGAAACCGGCGATATCGGGCCCAAGACCTATGCCCGCATCTTCGAACTGATGTGGCGGCTGAAGGCCAATACGCTGTGGCCGGCCATGCATGACTCGACCAGGCCCTTCTACCAGATCAGGGGCAATGCCGAGATGGCGCGGGATTATGCCATCGTCATGGGCACCTCGCACGCCGAGCCGATGATGCGCAACAATGTCCGCGAATGGGACGACAAGGCGCGCGGGGAATTCAATTTCTTCACCAACCGCGACGCGATGGTCCGCTACTGGGACGAGCGCGCGAAGGAGGTCAAGAGCTTCGACAACATCTACACCATCGGCCTGCGCGGCAAGCACGATTCCGGCATGGAGGGCGCAAGGACGCCCGAACAGGCGCGCGATGCCCTGACCGACGTCTTTGCCATCCAGCGCGGCCTGCTGTCGAAGGCGCAGGGGAAGCCGGCCGACCGGATTCCGCAGGTTCTGACCCTCTATAAGGAGGTGCTCGACATCTACAAGACCGGCCTGCAAGTGCCGGATGACGTCACCCTGATTTGGCCCGAGGACAATTACGGCTACATCAATCAGCTTTCGACGCCTGAGGAACGCAAGCGGCGTGGCGGTTCGGGCGTCTATTACCACATTTCCTACTGGGGGCGGCCGCACGACTATCTGTGGCTGGGGACGACCCATCCGGCGCTGATCCGTGAGCAGATGGAGCGCGCGTACAGGATGGATGCGCGAAAAGTCTGGATCGTCAATGTCGGCGACATCAAGCCGGCCGAATATCTGACGCAGTACTTCCTTGACCTCGCCTTCGATCATAAGGTGTTCGACGCGACGCCGCGCGCACACCTCAAAACGTGGGCGGCGGCACAGTTCGGAGAGGATGCGGCCGAAGACCTCGCGGCCATCATGACCGAATATTATGACCTGGCCTGGGAGCGCCGGCCGGAATTCATGGGCTTTGGCCAGACGGAGCCGACGCGGCCCAATGTCCTCAGCGACTACATCCGTACCGGCGGCGACGAAGCCTTGCGGCGGATCGCACGCTATCAGGCCCTGACCGAAAGGGCAGAGCGCCTGGGTACGGCCCTGCCGGCGGATCGCAAAGACGCCTATTTCCAGCTGGTCCTCTATCCTGTGCGCGCGGCCTCCAGCCTGAACGAACGCATCCTTAAGCTCGACCTGGCGGTGCTTTATGCCAAGCAGAGCCGGGCGAGCGTGAATGCGCTGTCGGATGAGGCGAAGGCGGCGCATGCCCGCATCCTTGCCGATACCGCCGCCTATAATGCTCAGAACGGTGGCAAGTGGCGGGGCATCATGGACATGGCGCCGCGTCGCCTGCCGGTGTTTGACGAACCCATCTATCCGCAGTGGTCTCTGCCGGCCGCAACGCGTCCGCAGCCAGCGAATATAAAGGCCGCGGCCGACCGGACGATTTCGCTCATGGCCGCAAGCCAGAACAATGCCGATTGGGAGGTCGTGCCCGGTCTCGGCAGCCGTGGCACGGCCCTGCGGTCAAGGCTCGACCTGGCCACGACGACCGATCCCGCCGGCCGCCAACCCCTGACCTACGACTTCGAAACCGGCGCCACGACCGATGCGAAGCTGAAGATTGTCGCCATTCCTGCCCATCCGCTGACTTCGGCCAATGGCCTGAAGCTCGCGGTCCGGTTGGATGGCGGACCCGTCCATATCCTCGATTTTGAGACCTTCGGCCGCAGCGAAGAGTGGAAGCAGAATGTCCTCAGCAACACCGCGGTACGAACCCTGCCTTTGAGCCAGTTGCCAGGCGGCACACATAAACTTGAGGTCTTCGCTCAGGATCCAGGCTTTCTTCTTGATCGCATCGACATCAAACTCGACGGTGCGCCGGATACCTACGGCGCGCCGTTCTGAACGAGATCCTGCCAATGCGAACCGTGGCGGAAAAGATGGGCATCAGGCCCGGCATGCGCGCAATGCTGCGCGATGCTCCAAAGGGCATTGAAGATGATCTGAAACTGCCGGAGCTGACGCTTGCGCACAAGCTCAGCGGCGCGTTTGACTACATCCATCTGTTCGTTACCCAGGCCGATGACCTCGACAACCAGTTTGATGACCTCAGCCGGCATATTGCGCCCGGAGGGGTGCTCTATATTTCGTGGCCAAAATCCCGTCAGCTTGGCACGGAATTGAACCTGAAAAAGGTCATCGCTATCGGCTATGCGCATGGCATGGTCGAGAGCACCACCCTGAGCGTCAACAGTGTCTGGTCGGCGATCAAGTTCACCCATCCCAAGACGGGTAAGGTCTACAAAAACAGTTATGGCAAGCTGCCGGACTGAAGCCGGGCAGCTTACCATCTATTTTGCCGCGTTGATGATCTCGCTGATCGTCGTCGCATAACCCTGCGTCGCCGCGGCGCGGTCGAACAGGCCGGACTGGTGGTTGGCCAGGTAGCCATTGTCCCAATAGACCGGCACCAGGCCGTGGCTATAGGCCGATTGGGTGATGTACTTGTTCCAGTAGTTGCGATAGGTGCCCGCGGCGTCGTATTCGGTCCGCAGGCTTGCCGCATATTCACCGAGAATGACGGGGACGCCCTTGTCGATGAAGTTGGTCTTCATCTTCTGGAACTGGGCGTCGGTATAGGCCTCATTGGCCCAGGTCTCGGTGTTGGCTGGGCTGGTGGCGATCGCACCCCATTGCCAGATGCTGTTGGTCGTGTTCAGGGTGAAGTTATACGGGTCGTAATAGTGCACCTCCATCATCAACCGGCCAGCCATCGGGTCGGTCGGCAAGGTCGCATTGCACAGCAAGGCGTGATCGATATTGGTATTGAAAGCCTGGACCACCAGCCACCGCGTCGCATTATTGCCGCCGGTGGCGCGAACGGCATCGACGAACTTCTGGTTGAAGCCATGCTGCACCTGGCAGTACTCGGCCTTGGGCGTGCTGTAGTCGCCGTCCACCATGACCTCGTTGGTGCCTGCGAACAGCAGGTGGCCGTCATAGTTCTTGAAGTTCGTGGCGATCTGGGTCCAGAACGTGGTCAGGCGGGCATTGGCGGCCGCCTGGGCGGCATAGGTCGGCTGCATCCAGCCACCGTCCCAATGGATATTGATGACGACGTAGAGGTCCGCGGCGCGGGCATAGTCGACGACCTGGGTGACGCGCGCCATCCAAGCGGCATTGATATTGCCACTGCCGTCGGCATACTGGTTCCAGGCGACGGGAATGCGCACGCTCTTGAAGCCCGCTGCCTTGACGGAGGTCATCAATGCCTGGGTCACCGCCGGATTGCCCCAGGCGGTTTCCTGCGAGACGGTAAACGGTCCGGTGCCCGGACCGATGGCTTCCAGCGAGTTGCCGAGGTTCCAGCCCGGCGCCATCTCGGCGCGGACATTGGCGGCGGTCAGCGTCCCGGCGGAGGAACTGGAGCTTGAACTGGACGAACTGCTCGAACTCGATGAACTTGAACTGGCGCTCGACGAACTCGATGAACTGCTGGAAGACACGCCGCCTCCGCTGCTGCCCCCACCACTTCCCCCGCCACCGCCACAGGCGGTGAGGAGGGTGATCAGCGTCAATCCCGCCGCCCACGCCAATTTGGCGCGCACGCCCTCACGTTTCGATTGTCCCGACATCATTACTTCCCTGGCTTTGTTATGTTTTGTTGTGGCGCCGTTCTTTACGCGAGCGCCTTATAGGTAAAATCCGACAGACGGACACTGCCGTCGCCCGTGCAGTAAACGCCGAGCTTCAGGCTCAAAAAGCCGCCAAAGACGTTGTGGTGCATGCCGCCGACTTCCATGCGCGTCGGGTGCCGCGTCCAGGTCCGGCCACCGTCTGGCGAATAGTGCCAGGTGATGACGTTCTCGACATTGGTGACGCGCAGGCGGACCTTCCGGCCTTTGAGCGTCTGGCGGTTCCACGACTGGTCCTCGGCATATTGCCAGGTCCGCGTCTGTTCACCGTCAAAGCCGACGCCGACAAAAGCCTTGTGATTGTAGAAGAGCAGCAGGCCGGCCTCGGCCTCGCCGTCCAGTTCGAGCGTGACCTCGGCTTCGTAGGAGCGATCGCCGACCGGGCAGGTGAGTGGCGAGCTGTCGGCCGGCGATGTGCCTTTGGCCTTGAGATTGAGCGATTTGGCGTCCCGCTTGACCCGCGTCATCTCGTCGGACTTCGGATCGTGGAAGGCCCACTGGATGCCGAAACGGTCGGTGCTGAAGTCGTCCGACAGGGCAAAACCCGAAGCGCTGATCTTGCCGCCTTTCGGTTTGGGCAGGGGCTTCGACAAATCGCCACCCTTGGCGCGGAACCAGCCGTCCGCCGTCCACTCCATCGGTTCCAGTAGCGTCTGGCGCCCCAGAGTGCGAAAGCCGTTTTCATAACCGTGATAGACCAGCCACCAGTCGCCGCCTGGGCCTTCGACAATTGTCGCGTGACCGCGCGACCACCACGGTTCGTCGGTGCTCAACGATCGGACCAGCGGATTGTGCGGGCAATGCTCCCATGGCCCGTGGATCGACTTCGACCGCGCGGCGATGACCATATGGCCGGTGACCGGCCCGGCCGTACCGCCGACAGCGGTGACAAGGTAGAAGTATTCGCCGTGACGCAGCAACTTCGGGCCTTCGGGTGCGAAGTTCTCAACAATCCAGTCGTCGGGATAGATCCATGGCTGATAGGCCGGCTCGATGCCGCCATCGGTGGCCAGCCCGTCATCCGTCAGGCGGATGCGGCGGATGCCGTTGACGAACAGGTAGCGCTTGCCATCCTCGCCGACGATATGGCCAGGATCGATGCATCCGCTGATATTGAGATCGACCGGATCGCTCCACGGGCCTTTGATATCGTCGGCCCATATGGCGTAGATCGACCACGGCTTGCCTTCAGGCTGGGCGGGTATGTAGATGAAATAGCGGCCATTGTGCTTGCACAGGTCGACCGCCCAAATGGTCCCCAGCGGCTTGAACAGGGCAGGGCCAACCGGCGCCCAGTTGACGAGGTCGGTCGAGTGCCAGATGACCAGACCCGGATAGGAGAAGAAGGACGAAAACGTCATGTAGTAGTCGTCGCCGTCCTTCAGGATGGTCGGGTCGGGGTGATCGCCGGCAATGATCGGATTGAGATATGTGCCGTCGCCGAGGTCGGCCTTGCGCTGACCCTCGACGCTCTTGCCCCATTTGGGGGCCTTGGCGGGTTTCGCCGTTGCGGCGGTCGCGGCGACAGGAGCTAGTAAGGCGCCGGCGGCGAGAGTTTGGAAGAGGTTGCGGCGTGACGGCGTCGTCATGAAGATCCTTAAGGCGTAATGGTGACGATCACCCGCCCATAGCGGGTCAGGGCGGGCGTGCCCTTGTCGGTCACCTGGACGATGAAGTGAGCGGTTTCGGGTTTGGTAACTGTCGGGGCGACCGCGTGGACGGCATAGATATTGTCGGCGCCCTCGATCGCGATGGAGGCCTTCAAGCTGCCGGCCTCGGCATAGTGCAGCCACTGATAGCTGAGGCTGTCGCCGTCCGGATCGCTGCTACCGGTGGCGCTCAGCGCGAACCGCTGGCCGGATTTTACCGTGAACTGGTCGGCGTGGCCGAGGTGGACAACAGGCGCATGGTTGGCCTCGGAATAGGGCTTCGTCGTCCAGTCCATGCGCGCGGCGAAATCGTTCTGGAACGCCTTTCGCCAGCGCCAGACCGTTGTCTTGTAACCAGTCGCAGTCTTGTCGGACGCCTTCAAGGCGCGGCCAAAGGGATTGGCAAGCGCAGGCGTAAAGGCGTCGATGGCATTGGTCCAGATCGGGCGCGGTTCCTGCTCGATCGGCATGCCGCCGTTAAACCCAGTCAGATCGGTGTCGGCGCGATTGGGGATGTAAAGCGTGTAGCGTCCGCCCCAGCCACCCCAGTCCGGATGCTCCGGCGCGTTCAGTCCGTTCGGGATGAGCGAAAGGAAGGATGGCGTGTCACCTTCCATGCCGTACGCGACATCTGGATACATGGCGCCTAGAGGTCCGTGGCCCTGCTGAATATTTTCAGCCAGCCACGTATTGCTGATCTCGGTATTGTCGAAGCCAGGCTCGTTGAGCATAATGCCACTCCAGGTGGCGTTGCCGTAACCGCCGGGGCTGACGATGTAGAACAACTCCGGGAAGGTGCGGCGCATCCAGATGCCGCTGTCGTCCTGGTCGGAGATGGTATAGACGCGCAACTTGGCGATCAGGCGCGCGGTCTCTTCCGGCGTGCGGGTCTGTTTGATCTTGTAGAGCGCCTGGGCCAGTGTATTGGCGCCGCCCCAAACCGACACCCAGACCGGACGGGGATCATCCTTTTGCAGCAGGGCGATGATACGCTCGGATCCCGGAGAGTCCTTGCCGTCGCCGACCGCCGTCATGCCATAGGCAGGCAAGCCTTGCGTCACCAAAGCCGAGAGGCTTTTGGCGTCGGGATAGCCTTTTTCGTGCTTCAGGAGGTTAGGCTGCACCTTGCCATAGGCAGCGATGATCGCCAGCATGGTTTCCGGAGCAACCCGGGACTTCATGTGCACCGAAGTCGTGGCGATAAGAGCTTCGATGTCGATCTGGTTGGCGTAGAGCAGCAACCGCACCATTGACTCACTGTCATCCGGTTCGTTCTCAATGTCGCTGAGCACGATCAGCCGGTATTTCGACACATCGGCGCGCACTGCCGGTGCGGCGAATGCCGCTTGCGGCCCCGCCGCCTCCATGAGAGCGGCCAGGGCAAAGATGACTAGGAGTGATTTCATGATGCGGGACCTGCTTAATTGGCTTTAAGCGTCACCAGTACCACGTCATTGCTGCGCATTGGGAGACTGACCTCTGCCGTGCCCGAATTTCCGACCGTCACCGACTTTTCGGTTTCAGGCAGGTCGCGCGTCAGGCCTTGCAGCTTTTCGATCTGCGCCGGCGTGGCGTCCTTGGGCGAGCCCATTTCGATCCAATGCGAATAGGCGTCATTGGTCTTATAGCCGGTGCGGAAGGTGGTCAGCTTGTAGGCGCCGGGCTTGAGGCCGGTCAGCTTGAGTTTCACCGGCGCCGACTTGGCATTGGGGACCAGCTTCGAGAAGAAGGTGCCATTGCTGCGGCCCTTCTGGTCGGGCAGCTGGAAGTCCCAGACAACGGCGGAGACGGATGTGCCGTCGACGCCCGCCCAGACTTGTTTGTCGGCCGACGGGATCTCCTTGCCCTTGACGGCGTTGAGATACTTGTAGGCGAACCAAGACGCCTTGCGTACGCCATCGCGCGTCATCAGGCCGAAACCGCCGTGGAAGGTGGCCGAGGGCGGGCCGGGCTCTTCGAACAGGTCGGAATAGACCCAGTAGCTCATGCCCTGGACGATGCCTTGCGTGTTCTTCAGCTTGTCGAGGATGTAGGGCGCGGCCACGTAAGAGTCGTGGCTGAGGTCGCGCGGATTATAGCTGGTTGACCATTCGGTGAAGAAGAGCGGCAGGCCGGGTTTGTATGATGCCTCGATCTCCTTGCGCACCTTCTCGACGTCGCCGATGACGGCTTTCGGGTTCTTCGACAGCTGAAGGTCCATCTTGCCTTCTTCATCGAGATAGCCATAATCGACGCCATAGGTATGGGTCGTGGCGAAATCGATCGGCGTATTGGTCGCCTTGGTGTAGGCCAGCAGTTCCGGCACCCAGGCCGCACCCGCCGTTCCCGGACCGCCGACGCGAAGCTGCGGATCAATGGCCTTGATCGTGCGGGCCGTTACGCCATAGAGCGCGAAATATTGTTCCTGGTCGGCGTACTGGAAGAAGCCGTCGAGGTTTGGCTCATTCCACACTTCGAAATACCAGGAACGCACCTCTTCGATGCCGTAGCGGTCGATCAGGTGCCGGGTAAAATTGTCGATCAGCTGCTTCCACAGGTCCAGCCGCGGATGCGAGGTGTTGCCCTTCCAGTAGAAGATGGTCTGGTCCGACGTCTTCATGGCCGCCGGCGTAAAGCCCAGTTCGATGAACGGCTTGATGCCCGACTTCAGCATGGTGTCGTAAAGATGGTCGATCTTGGTCCAGTCATAGACCAGCTTGTTGTCGACCATCTTCACCGTACCCAGCTCATCGTGGAAGATGTCGTGGAAACGGACATAGCGGAAGCCGAGCTCTTCGGCGGCGATTTTCAGCTGCGCCTGGTTGGCGTCGCGGATCGTAACGCCGGGATAGTCGGCGCCGACCGACAGATCATAGAAGCGATCGACGGGCTTGGTCGCCTGGCTGACATCGAGCGTCACGGTGCGGCTGGATTGGGCAAAGGCGATGGGGGCGGTGAGTGCGAACGCGCCGGTAACCAGTGCGGCAATCGTACGGCGGGAAGGGTGATAGGTCATAGGTGATCCTGTCTGAATTATTCTTATTTTTGAGAAATATTACTGGCCGGTGGGTTGCGGAAACAACGAGAAATCGGGAAGTTTTGCCAGCGCCGGATCGTCGCCGTCTGTGGCGATCCGGTTGACGCTGGCGTCGCTGCCGTCGAAAACCGACCATTCACCGGGCGTCCCGTCGCGGGCAAAGCGCACCCAGGTGTCGGCGAGATCCTTCGCCAGTTGCCGATCTTGCTGCGTCCATTCGCGCTTTTCAACATCGAGATTGTCGAAGGCGAATAGGATTTCGGCGCCATGGCCGACCCCGCAGCCGTAGTTGCAGGGGTTGGGCTGCGCCGGCATATGCGCGAAATAGTAGAGGTAAGGCCTGGCCGTACCATGTTTGGCCTGAAGCCCGGCCCAGTACCACATGCGCCAGCCCCACCAGTCGTTGGTCAGCCTATTGATTGACGCTTTGGCCTCGGCATCGGTCCGGCCGGGATAGGCGGCAAGCAGCGCTTCTGACGGCGCGTGGCCGAGCAGCCTGGTCACCAAAGCCTTGTGATTCGCTGCCGTGAATTCGCTGGTAAATAAAAGCTCCGGCGCCAGCTCCTTGCCTTCGTCGGCGGTCCAGCCGGCCATCAGCGGCACGTCATTATGCCGCTTGTTGGCATAGGTTGTGGTCAGGTCTTCGCGCAGCACGTAACCGTCGACGCTGGGCAAGGTGTAATACGGCACCTTGTGCAGGTCTGCGACGCTCGTTGCGCGCAGTTCGGCAAGGTTCGAAGCGCCGGTGCCCTTGACGAAGGCCTGGGCTCTTTCCTCGGCGGCGCTTTGCGAAAAATAGGCAGTTTCGGATGTGTCGATCGGCACACCAAAATTACCGCTCTGTGAGATGGCGCGTTGGAAGAGGCCTTTCGCGACAGGCGACACCATCAGCTGGCCAACGGACTCACCCCCGGCGGAATTGCCGAAGATGGTCACGCGCTTTGGATCGCCGCCAAAGGCCGCGATGTTGTCTTGTACCCACTGAAGCGCGGCAATCTGATCCTGGATGCCCTGATTGCCGGACGTATGATGCGGCGATTCCGCCGAAAGCTCGGGGTGGGTAAAGAAGCCGAGCACACCCAGACGGTAGTTGATCGTAACGACGACGGCGCCGTGCTTCGCCAGCTTGGTGCCATCATAAGGCGGCTGGGCCGCCGTGCCGCCATAATAGCCGCCGCCGTGAATCCATACCATGACCGGCAGGTCCTTCGCGTTCTCCGGCGCCCAAATGTTGAGATAAAGGCAATCCTCGCTCTTGGCGTTGGGAATCCAGGTGGCGGTTTGCGCGCAGGCCGGTGAATAGGTACTCGCCGTCTTGACGCCTTGCCATGCGACAACCGGCTGGGGTTCGCGCCAGCGCAAATTGCCCACGGGCGGCGCGGCAAAAGGAATACCCAGCCATTTATGAACATCGCCGTCGTCGACGCCGGCGACCTTACCGCCGGTTACGTGAATCGGCGGTAAGGATTGCGCAGCCAAGGCAACCCCGCTGCAAAGCAGGGCCGCTAAGGACAGGACACAGGTAACGGTCGTCTTCATCTATTTTGCCACGACCTGAACGAGGGACGGCGCGGATTTGGCAAAGGCCTTGTCGCTGCCGGTCGCGGTCAGCGTCTGGCTGGCGTCATTCCATACCAGTCGGGTCTGGGTAACGCCCTTGTTCTTTTCGTAATCGTAGGTCGCGCCATCGTCGTCATAGAGGTCGAAGGCGCCGTCCTTGCCGGGATAGACGCGGATGCTGGCGATCGCCTGCTTGGTCGCGGTCGACTGGATGTCGGCGCCGATCGGCAGGATGGAGCCGGCCTTGACGAACAGCGGGATCTGGTCGATCGGCGCGGCGACCGTCACCCACTGCCCGCCAGCCAGCTTTTCATTGGTCCAGTAGTTGTACCAGTCGGCGCCGGCCGGCAGGTAGACCCGCTTTTCGGTTTGAGCCTGCTCGGTAATCGGCGCGACCAGGAAGGCGGGGCCGAACATGTACTGGCTGCCGATATCCGAGACGGCCGGGTCGTTCGGGAAGTCCATCCACAGCGGACGCATGAAGGGCGCGCCGGTGTCGTATGTCATCTTGGCCTGGCTGTAGATATAGGGGATCAGCTGGTAGCGCAGGCGGTCGAACTTGGCCATGACGGCCTCGGCCTCCTTGCCGAACGCCCAAAGTTCCGCGTTTTTGCGGTCGCCATGCAGGCGCAGGGTCGGCGTGAAGGTGCCGTACTGGAACCAGCGTGTATGCAGTTCCGGATAGTCGTGGTTTTGGCCGACCGTTTCACGCGCGTCCGATGGATCGAGCAGCGGCGGCTTGGTGGCGTTCGTCGTCTGCGGCAGCCACTGCCAGCCACCGATGTCGTTGCCCCAGTAGGCGATGCCCGAGGCGGTCATGTTGAGGCCGGACGGCACCTGGCGTTGCAGGGCTTCCCAGGTCGGATGGATGTCCGACGACCAGAACAGCGCGCCGGTGCGCTGCGAGCCGAGATAGGCGGCGCGGGCAAGTATAAGGACACGCTTGTTGGGCTTCCATGCGCGCATGCCCTGCGACACGCCTTCGACGTGAACCAGCGGGTAGAGGTTGCGGTAGCGGTCACCGGTGCCGATGTGGAAGTGATAGCCTTCCGGCACCAGGTCCGGCTCGGTCTCGTCCAGCCACGGATAGTCGAAGCCTTCCTTAAGGATATTGTCGCGGATCTTCTCCCAGAACCACTTTCTCGCCTCCGGATTTGTGGAATCGATCAGGGCGCCGGTGCGATCGGAGCGGAAGGGCAGGCCGTCGACGGGCGAACCGTCCTTGTGGTGCAGGAAATACCCCTTCGCCGCCAGTTCGTTGTAATAGCGGCCCGAGGTCTCATAGCGCGGCCACACCGAAATGATCGACTGCATGCCCATATCGTGGAGCTGCTTGTTCATGCCGGCCGGGTCGGGGAACTGCGCCGGGTCGATGTCCATCTGGCCCATGCGCGTCCAGTGGAACCAGTCGACGACCATGACATCGAGAGGGTACTGCTTCTGGCGATAAGTGTTGGCGACTTTCAGCACCAGATGCTGGCTGTCGTAACGCGCCTTGGACTGGATCAGGCCGAAGGCGGCCTTGGGCGGGATCGGCGTCTTGCCGGTCACGCGGGCATAGGCCGAATAGATGGCTTCGGGCGTATCGCCGGTGACGACGAAGAAGCTGACGCGCTCGCCGACCTTGGACTGGAAGGCGGTGCGGCCATTGACGGCGCCGATGAAGCGCGTCTGCGACGGGTTGTCCCAGATGATACCGTAACCCTTGCTTGATACCATGAAAGGCACGCAGACGGTCTCGCCAGCGGGGGCGTCGTACCAGTGCTTGCAGTCGAGCACCTTGCCGCGCAGGTCGAGCGAACCAAGGCTCTCCTGATTCTGGCCCATGCCGTAGAGGTGTTCGTCCGCCGGCGCCGCGAACGAAGCGCCGACCTGATAGGTCTTCTCGCCGGTCACTTCGTGCGGCGACATTTCCCAGCCGTTCATGATCAGGACAGTGTCGCCCTTGGCGTTCTTGACGGTCAGGCCCACGCTGGCCAGGGACGGCGCGAAGTACTTCTCGCCCTGGCTTGGGACGCGCGGCGCTGGCGCCGGATTGACCTTGAGCGTCAGGGCATTCGACTGGAATATATCGCCGTCTGTGCTTGTGCTGCGCTGAAAGCCGGCATTATCGGCATTTTCCGGAAGTATGCCAAAGCCTGGACCTTTCAGCGCCTCCGCCTTGTCGGCGGCGATGACGACGTGTACGACATTGGGACCATAGGCTTCGACGCTGACCCAGGCGCCGTTGCGGTCGAGCGTGGCGATCGGCGCGGCTTGAGCGGCGGTTGCCAGGGCGAGTGTCGAAACGAGGCTGGTCAGCAGAGTCCGGAAGGTGCGGGATTTCATAGGGGCTCCAGTTGGGCGCGCTGCGGGATCAGGACGCGTTGTGGCGAAGGATAGTCAGGAAAAAAACGTCCCTTCCGGCGTGCACCGGAAGGGACAGTTCGAGAGAAATGGTCCGAGGAGACAGAGCGCATCCATGGACCAGGTGGATGCAACACGTTGCGCCACACCTCACTGGGCGGCGAATTTGTCTGCGCCGGCGGTGCTGCTGGCGTCATGGACAGAATATCGAGCCTGACTTTCAGGCTTCGCATACAGATTGGTGATAACCCTCCCATGTATTCTTATATTTTTGTGTGATAATAACATTAAGCGTCATGTTCGTCTAACTAGCCAATTTCATTTGACATTTTATATGTTAGCGCTCACAACTGTCCGCATGTCTGTCCGATGTGTCCGGAACCGTACATGCCAGAAATGTCCGCTGAAGCGTCCAAAACCGTCCTGTTCGTCGATGACGACGTCGATGTCCGCAAGACCGCCGAATTGCTTTTGAGATCGGCCGGCTACCGCTATAGCGGCGCCGCTGATCCCGGCGAGGCCATGAGCCAACTCGCCTCGGAGCCCTTTGACGTCATCCTGCTCGACCTGAACTTTTCGCGTGCCCAGACCTCGGGCGAGGAAGGGCTGGGCCTGTTGCGCGACATCCTCAGGCACGATCCGCACGCCATCGTCATCGTGGTGACCGGCCACAGCGGGCTCAACATCGCCGTCGAGGCGCTCCGGACCGGCGCGCGCGACTTCATCATGAAGCCGTGGAACAATGGGCGCCTGCTGGAAGCGGTGGACAAGGCGGCCGCCGAGCGGAAGCTGATCGAGGTGTCCGACAGCGATCCGGCGCTGCTTGTCGGGCGGTCCGAAGCCTTGCAGCGCATCAAGGCGATGATCGACCGCTGCGCTGCGCTTCATGTGCCGGTGCTGCTGCGTGGTGAGCCCGGCACAGGCAAGACCCTGGTCGCCAATATCCTCCACCGCCAGTCGGGTCGCGCCACGCTGATCCAGACCGACGCGGCCGCGCTGACCTTCGATCACCTGACCGCCCAGCCCAACACGACCCTGTTGATCGACAATATCGAGCGCATCCCCGTTGCCATGGGGGCGGCGCTGCAGGCCTGGCTCATGCGCGCGCCGCGCCACAACAGCCGGCTGCTGTCTACAACGGCGCATCCCCACCGCGATCTCGGCCTTGACCGGGGGCTGACTTACGCCTTAAATACCATCGATATCGAGATCCCGCCGTTGCGCGAACGGACGAAGGACATCCTGGACCTTGCGGAGCATTTCCTGCGGGTCACGTGCCGGCAGCACGGCCTGACCGCCAGGACCCTGGCGCCGAAAGCTCAGGTACACCTCAATGCTCATGCCTGGGTGGACAATGTCCATGCCCTGCGCAATGTGATCGAGCGCGCGGCCATCCTGAGCGACGATGCGGTCATTGGTCCGCATGACCTGGTTCTGGCCCCGGAGGAAACGGTTCCCCGAAAAGCAGGTGGCAAGTCCTCCGACCAAACCACCGCCGCCCGACTGTCCGACGCGGAAAAGGTGATGATCGAGGAAGCCCTGCAACGCAGCAACTTCAACGTATCGGCGGCGGCGGCGGAACTGGGGCTGACGCGGCCGGCCCTCTACAGGCGAATGGCGAAATATGGTCTCTAACTCGCGCCCCTTCCACATCCTGGCGATAGGATTGCTGGTCGCCGCGGCGGTCTTTACCTACGATTCCGCGCTGCGCGACCTGTGGGCGGGGGTTGGCGTGGGCCTTGTCGCCTGTGTGATCCTGGCGGGGACCGTGTGGGTCAGCCATGGCGCGCGCGTGGTGCGGGCAGGAGAGGCTGGGACCGCGCGCGACGCGCGCGACGAAGACCTGCGCGTCATCCTCGATCAGCTGCCCGTGCCCCTGGTCCGCCACGTCGATGGCCAGCGGCCCGAGGCGCTGAACCGCGCCGCCCGCGCCCTGTTCCAGACCGACGATGTCATCCTGGCCGAGATGCCTGAACTGGTGCGGGCCCTGTCCGAGGCGGCGTCGGGCAGGCAGATCGTGCTGCCGGTGCTGGGCGGGCAATACGCCGTCAGTGTAAGCGAAGTGGCGTCAGACAGTGGCCACGCCCGGCTGGCGGCGCTGATGGACGTGCAGACCGAAATGCACAAGGCCGAGGCCGCCGCCATGCGCGACACGCTCCAGGTCCTGAGCCACGAGATCATGAACTCGCTGACGCCTGTCGCCTCGCTGGCCGAGGTTGCCGGCGCCTTTCTCGATAAATCCCCGGCCGACGTCGCTTCGGCCAGCGAGGCGCTCTCGACCCTGTCGCGGCGCGCCGGCAGCCTGACGCGCTTCATCGAGGCCTATCGGTCGGTCGCGCGCCTGCCCGATCCGGTGCTGCAGCCAGTCGAGCCGGCGCGGCTGGTGCGCGACGTGGCGAACCTGTTCCAGCGCACGCCCGGCCATGGCGCCATCGAATGGGCGATCGAGGCCGGCGATGCGTTGCCCAGCCTGAATCTCGATGAGCCGCAGATCAGCCAGGCCCTGATCAATGTCATCACCAATGCCATTGAGGCGACGGACGGCCTGGACGGTCTGCGCCGGATCCGAATCGTGGCGAATGAGACCCAGCACAACGTTGTCATCACCGTCTCGGACAACGGCCCGGGCGTTCCCGACAGCATTCGGTCGAATCTGTTCACGGCCTTTGCCACCACAAAGCCCCAAGGCACGGGTACGGGGCTCAACCTGGCGCGTCAGATCGCGTTGGCCCACGGCGGCAACCTTCAGTTGGCCGGTTCGGACCCTACGACCTTCGCTTTCAACTTTCCGGTGAGGGGCTGACCATGCCGCTCATCCGTCTGGACGACGTCCACCTGAACTATACCGACACCGAACGCACCGTGCCGGCATTGCGCGGCATTACGCTCGATATCGATGCCGGTGAATTCGTCGCCGTCGTCGGACCATCGGGCAGCGGCAAGTCGACCTTGCTCAACGTCATCGGCACGCTCGACCGCCCGACCCGCGGGCGCTACGCCTTCGAAGGCCACGACGTCTCGAAACTCTCAGACAATGCCCTGGCGCAGATGCGCGCGGCACGGATCGGCTTTGTCTTCCAGAACTTTAACCTGATCGACCACCTCACCGTCTATGAGAACATCAAGCTTGGCCTGCGCTATCGCCGCGACCACCTGACCGGCCAACGCGACCTGGTCGACGCCGCCATGGACCGGGTGGGCATGGGCCACCGGGCCGATCATCTGCCGCGCCAGCTGTCGGGCGGCCAGCAGCAGCGCTGCGCCATCGCGCGCGCCATTGTCGGCAATCCGTCCGTCCTGCTCGCCGACGAGCCGACCGGCAATCTCGATTCGCAGAACGCCCAGCAGATCCTGGGCATCCTCAACGAGCTGAACGCCAGGGGCACGACGGTTGTCATCGTCACCCACGCCCCCAGCCAGGCGGACCAGGCATCACGCATCGTGGAGCTGCACGACGGTCGCGTCCACATCAGTTCCCGGCGGTTGTCGTGAAGCTTGAGTTGTCCGAAATCGCCCGCAGCTATAGCGTCATCTGGCGCATCATCGGCGCGCGCTGGCTTGTCTACCTGTTGATGGTGGCGGGCCTGACGCTCGCCTATTGCGCGGCGATCGTCATCGGCCTCTATGTTCGTGACGAGCTGAGCTATGACCGCTTCATGCCCGGTTCGGATCGCGTCTATCTGATCTCCGCGAGCTACGGTCCGTCCGGCCAGCCGCTGGTGTGGAGCGACCGTACGCCCGCCGGCGTGGCGCGGTGGATGCGGAGCGACATGCCCGAGGTTGATCAGGTGGCGCGTTTCGACACGGTCGAATGGCCGATGCGCACCGCCCGCCGCCACGCCAAGGAGCGCTTCTACTGGGCCGACGCCAACCTGTTCCGCGTCCTCAAACTGCCGGTGCTGGAAGGCGATCCCGATACGGCGCTTGAAAAACCCGGCAGTGTGGTGATGACGCGGCGCATGGCCATCGCCTATTTCGGCCGCGCCGATGCCTTGGGCCAGACCGTCACAACCCAGTACGGCCACCGAATGACCCTGACGGCGGTGCTGAAGGACTTTCCCGCCAACACCCATCTCGACCGCGAGATATTCGGGGCGGGCAGCAGCGTCTATTCCAAGCTCTATAATTATGACGGCAACGGCGACTTTCTCTGGCCGAACAGCTATACCTATGTGACGTTCAAGCCGGGCGCGAAGCCCGGAATTCTGGCGGCCAGGCTGGCCGAGATTGCGCGTAAGCGCTGGCAGGGGCCCAACAACCTGCCGGACGGTTTTGCGCTCGTCCCGCTCAGCCGCCTGCATTTCCAGCCCCACGGCGACGGCGAACTGAAGCCACGCGGTCACCTCGACTCAGTATTCGCCCTGATCGTCGTGGCGGCGGCCATTGTGACCCTGGCCTGCATCAATTTCGCCGGGCTTATCCTGGCCGAGCGCAACGAACGCACCGCCGAACACCGGCTGCACAGCGCACTCGGCGCGCGCCGTATCGACCTGATTGGCCAGGTGCTGCGCGAAGCCCTGGTCGTCCATGTCATCAGCGCGGGCCTGGGCCTTGCGGCCGTCGAGCGTCTGCTGCCCACGCTCAACGCCGCGCTCGACATCCGGCTCGACCTGTGGACTTCGCCGCTCGGTCTTTTGCTGTCGATTTCTGCCGCTGTCATCGCTCTGGCGCTGTTGAGCGGTCTGGCGCCAGCCGTGTTGATTTCCCGCCCGCAACACGGCGGTTTGGATCACCGCAACGATATCGCCTCGATGCGCTGGCGCGGCTGGGTGGTGGCGCAACTGGCGCTGGTCATCGTGCTGCTGACGGCGTCGCATACGGTGTCGCGGCAATGGAGCTATGCGACGCAAGGGGCCCTCGGGTTCGACGGCGACAACGTGCTGATGGTGCGCTTCAGCGATACGCCGGCGATCAATGCGAAATTCATGGCGCAGGTGCGCGCGTTGCCAGGAGTCGTGGCGGCGGCGGAATCCTTCGGCGCGCCGACCAATGACTTCGTCCGGCCAGGTTGGACCCTGCGTGCCGGCCGGCCGCTGGTCTCGCTGACGCGCAACTCGACCCATCCCGACTTTTTGCGCGTCTACGACATTCCGATCCTGGCCGGGCACAATCTGGCCGGCACCTTCCTGTTTCCGGAAACGCCGCGCGAAGTCCTGATCAATGAGGCCGCCGTCACCGCCCTCGGTTTCAGGTCGCCCGAAGCGGCGCTCGGCCACGATGTCGAATACGAAACCGACCGGACCTTGATGCGCTCACGCATTGTCGGCGTCATTCCGAACGTCCGCGTGGCGACGATCTATGAGCCTATGCAGCCGATGATCTTCGACAACTTTTCCAAGTACTTCACCCAGGTCAATATTCGTTTGTCAACACATGACCGCGAGGCGACGATCGCGCGGATCGATGCACTGTGGCGGCAGGTCTCGGAAGGCAGCGTCCCCGTCGAACGCCGCTTTTTCCGGGACTATCTCATGCAGCAATACCATGACCTGCATCAGCAGATGGTCGTCTTCTACGCCGTTTCCGCCGTTGCCATCATGTTGTCGTCGCTGGGGCTGACCGGGCTGTCGATCTTCCTGACCCGCCATCAGGTCCGCGAACTGGCCATCCGCAAGGCGCTGGGCGCGACCTTTTCCGACCTGTTCTTTCAGCGTTTCATGCCCTTCCTGTGGCCCTTCCTCCTGACCAATCTGGTTGCCTGGCCGGTGGCGTGGCTGTGTCTGCAGGGTTGGCTCAAGTCTTTCGCCGAGCACGTGGCCCTGTCGCCGTGGTCCTTCCTGGGCGCAGGCGTGGTGGCGGTCGGTGTGTCGCTGGCAACCATCGCCTTGCAATCGGCGGCGACGGCGCGGGACTTTTCCGTGTCGTCGTCGCTGCGGCATCACTAGGTTCACCAGATGTCCGTCGCGCCCAATCCGAAAGCCTCGGTGTCGCTGCGCCAGATCGGCCGCGAAGGCCAGCAGTGGTTATCGATAATGCTTTCCTGATGCCCGAGACTTTACGCGAACTGGCCGCGCGCCTGCCGTTCACCCGGCCGGACAACACGCTCTATCCGGGACTGAACGCACCGGTTCCACTCGGCTATGGCCAGCAGCTGATCCAGGTCCTGCGGCGGCTTCGAATATGTCGATGGCAAACGCTATCCCATCTATGAACCGGCCATGCGCCGGGGCCTAGGTGAGGCGGAGCTCAATTACGAGATGGTCGACAGCGTCGAGGCTGTCTTCAACCGGCTGATCCTCTACCGCACGACCTCCTGCACGCCGGCCTGCTGGGGCAATCGCGGCTGTCGTCCGATCCACGAACGGGACGCCTGACCCTGAATACGATCATTTCGCCGCGACCTTGACCGTGCTGCGTTTCGACGGAAACGCAGCACGGTCAAGGTTCCTTGCTGGTCGCATGCTTGGCCGAAAAACCGGTTTCCACTTTTTCGGAGCATGCTCTAGCAATAAAATTCAGGCCCCGTGTCCAATTCGGCGGGACAAAACGTCTGTAGGGCAAGACCAGGGCCTGAGCGGACTTTAATGAATGTATTGCGTAACATGCTTGATAAGGCGCGCCGGGCGATCGCCCGCAAAGGTGTGCTGGCTCAAGATGTCGATGACCTCGTCCAGGAGGCCTATCTCAAGGTACTGGAATATGAGCAGCGCGCGGTCGTCCAGTCGACCGAGGCGCTGCTGGTCTCTTCGGCCGTCAACCTGTTTTACGACAAGGTCCGCCGCCGCCGCTATTCGCCACTCGTCGAGGTCAGGACCGAGGTCACAGGCGTAGATAGCGCGCCACGCGCGGACGACATCCTGCGCGACCAGGCGCGGTTGCGGCGCACGATCGAAGGGCTGGATCAACTGCCGGAAAAGACGCGGCGAATCCTCATCAGCCGCCGCCTGGACGGGAAGAGTTACAAGGAGATCGCCGAGGCCGAGGGCATGACGGTCTCCGCGGTGCATAAACAGGTTGTCCGTGCGACCCTGGACCTGAAGAAGTGGATAGACGAATGGTGACGCCTGGCACAAAAAGCCGCGCGCAGATCGAAGCCGAGGCGGCCAGCTGGCTGTGCCGGCTGGACAGCGAGGAGCGGTCGCCCAACACCGAGGCGGGGTTCGAGGCATGGCTGCGCGCCAGTCCGGCCCACGAAGAGGTCTTCCGCGAATATAGCGACGTCTGGCAGGTGATGCCGGGCGCCATGGCCGCGCGCCGTTCGCAAGGCCTGGTCCGGCCCGTGCCTGAAAAGACTGTGACGCCACGCCGGGCGCCCGCCTTCGCCGCCGCCGCGATGCTGGTTTTGGTCATTGCCGCCGGTGGCGTCTGGTGGGCCGGCCAGCCGCAGGTCTACGAGACGCGCGTCGGACATCAGGAGACCATGACGCTGGCGGACGGCTCGCGCGTGTCGCTGAACACCGACAGCAAGATCGCTGTAGCCTATTCCGGGAAGCAGCGCCGCATCGAACTGCTGCGCGGCGAGGTCCTGTTCGACGTCGCCCATAATCCGAACCGGCCGTTTCTCGTCCTGGCCGATCAGGAGCAGGTGCGCGCGCTCGGCACCTCGTTCTCCGTCCGGCGGGAAACGGGACGCGTGTCCGTCGTGCTGTTGAAGGGCAGTGTCGAGCTCAGCAAGGCGACGGAGGACGGCTTTGAGCCACAGGTCGTCATGGCGGCGGGCGAACGCGCCACGGTCGATGGCGCCGGACGCGTCAGCCTCGACCGGCCGGTCGTGTCCGAAGTCACTGCCTGGCGCAAGGGCGAGGTGGTGTTCAACGAGGCGACCATCCTTGAGGCCGCCAACGAACTCAACCGCTATAACGCGACGAAGATCGTCGTCACCGATCCGTCCGTGGCGCGCATCCGCGTTACCGGCGTTTTCGAGAGCAACGATCCGGGTGAGTTCGCCGCCGCCGTCGCCCAGCTCAACAAGGTCCGTGTCCGGCGGTCCAGCGAAAGCATCGAGCTTACACGGTAAGCTGACCGGGCAAAGAAAGTTTGCGCGGACTGTCCAATTTCGCCATCCTGTTCGTCTTGCAAAACTAGGCATAAAGCAGCCAGGTTCACTGGTGCAGGCAGGCAGATGAAACGTTCCGGGTTTTCAGCGACCGCGAGCGCCGCCTTGGCGTCCGCGCTGCTGCTTGCCTGTCAGGCAAGGGCGGAGGAGCGCGTCCGCTTCGACCTGCCGGCCGGCGCCTTGCGGCAATCCCTGCTCGGCGCGGGTTCCACAGGAAAGGTCAATATCGTCTTCCTGCCACGCAGCGTCGCCGGCAAGCGTGCGCCCGAAGTGGCGGGCGTCTATTCCGTCCCGGAGGTTCTCGACAGGCTGCTGGCCGGAACGGGACTGCGCGTGATGCATACGCCGGGCGGGTCCTATGTGATTTCAGAAATCCCGGAAGCGCCGGTCCCGCCTGTCGCTCAGCCCGCGGCCGTTGACGTTGTTGTCCTTCCGCCGGAGCCGGTCGTCGTGACCGGCCCGCGCGGCAGCCTGGCCGTGATGTTGCGTGAAAGGCGTCTGTCGATCGCCGCCGTCGACAGCCTGACGGCGGCGGATATTGCCAAGACTCCCGACAGCAACGCGGCCGAAGCCATCCAGCGTGTATCGGGCGTCGCCACGGCGCGCGACCAGGGCGAAGGGCGTACCATCGCGGTGCGCGGCCTGGGGCCGGAATTCACGCGCGTCGAGATCAACGGCATAGAGGCGCAGGTCGCGACAGACGGACTGGCCCAGGGCACCAACCGCAGCCGGGGCTTCGACTTCAACGTTTTTCCGTCCGACCTGTTCAGCCGCATCGATATCGAAAAGACGTCGCGCGCCGACATGCCCGAAGGCTCGCTGGGCGCCACGGTCGGCATGATGACGCCGCGGCCTTTCGACAGGGCGGGACCGCGGCTGCAGGCATCGTGGCAGGCCAGCTACAATGACCTCAGCCAGAGATCAGGTTCGCGTGGCGCGCTCCTGGTCAGCAATACGTTCGATGGGGACAGGTTCGGTCTCCTTGTCTCGGTGTCGACAGCCGATACACCGCTTGAGTTGCAGGGCGTCAACAGCGGCGGATGGAACCTGGGCACGGCCAATGGCGGTTTCTGCCGGCCGACAGCCGATACGGGAGGCTTGTGCGATGTACCGGCCGGGGATTTGCAGGCGTCTCTTGCGGCCTACGATCTCGCCAACCAGGCAACGGCCTATCATCCGCGCTTTTACCGCTATACCAACCTGATTGGCCAGCTGACCCGGCGCGCCGCCGTCGCCAGTCTCCAGTGGCAGGCGTCGGACGATACCCTGCTGAGCCTGGACCTGCTGGCGTCACGCTTCCGCACCGAGCGCTACGACCACTTCCTTGAGGCAATCGGCTTCAGTCGGGGCGCGGCGCAAGCCGGCAAGCCGGAGATCGTGCCGCGCCGGGTGGTGCTGGATGGCAACGGCACCATGGTCCACGGCCTGTTCGACAATGTCGATATCCGCGCCGAACACGGCGTCGATGACTTCACGACCGATTTCCTGCAGACCTCGCTGACGGTACGCCACCGGTTCACACCGCGCCTGTCCTTCGAAGGCGTTGTGGCGCAATCACGATCGGACTTCGACAATGCCCGCGAAGTCTACGCCCAGATCGATCGCTATAACGTCGATGGTTATGCCTTCGACATTCGCGGGGAGGGGCAGAACCATCCCGTCCTGACCTATAATTTCGACGTCACCGATCCCGACAGCTGGTATTTCGGGCCGCGCGTAACGCAGCCCGGCGGCACGGGCGCGACCAGCCCGGAACTTCGGCTGCGGCCCAACTTCACGCGCTACGCCTATAACACAATCAAGGGACGCTTCGATTACGCCGTGTCGGATGCCACCGATCTGCGCTTCGGTTTCGAGGCCAAGCGCTACGCCTTTCGCGCCATCACCTACCGCTTCGACCTGGGCGAGGGCGACTTTCCGGCGCCGTCGCGGCCGCTATCGGAGCTGACGCATCTGTTTTGCGGCGAGGAGGCAATCGCGCCGCCGGCGGGAACGCCCCGTTGCTGGCGGGAGCCCGACATCGACGCCTTCGCGGCCGAATATCGCCTGTTCGACAACAGCGGCCGGTCGGCGCTGTCGACGACCAATGTGGCGGCGCGCGGTTCCAACCAGGCGGTGACCGAAGACGACCTGGCCCTGTTCGCCCAACTCACCTTCCGCCGCCAACTGTTCGGCCTGCCAGCGCACGGCAACGGGGGCTTGCGGATCGTACGTACCGGCCAGACGTCGACCTTCTACGACACCGTGCCGACCACGGGTGATCCCGACGGATTCGCGCTGTCGAAGGTGCGGCGCAGCTATATCGACGCCCTGCCGTCGTTCAACCTGGTCATCGAGCCGTCGCTGGATAGCGCGATCCGCTTCGGCGTCGCCCGTCTGGTGGCGCGCGCTCCACTGCCAAGCCTGGCCGGCGCCAGCAGCGTCGTCGTGCAGGGCGGCCAGACCTCGGTGACGACGGGCAACCCCTATCTCGAGCCTTTCCGCGCCACCAGTTTTGACCTGGCCTATGAGTGGTATCCGGCCTCCGGCGGCTTTGCCTCGCTGGGCCTGTTTCACAAGGAGGTGTCGACCTATGTGCAGCGGCTGACCCACATAGCCGCCTACAGCACGACCGGACTGCCTAGTAGCCTGCTTCAGGGGACCGGCGTCACACCGGCCGACGACTTCACCATCCTCAACTTTGTCAATACGCGCGGCGGGCCGCTAAGCGGCGTTGAGTTGAACGTCCAGCAACCGTTCCGCACCCTGCCGGGCGCATGGTCGGGGCTGGGCGTCCTCTTCAGCTACACCTATATCACCAGCAATATCCGCTATCAGGCCGACAAACCTACCGGCACCGCCACGCTCGACGCCGATTTCATCAACGTCTCGCGCCACGCCTCCAACACGACCCTCTACTATGAGAGAGGGCGGGTGAAGGCGCGCATCGCCGCCAACTACCGCGATAGGTACCTGACCGTCGTTCCGGGGCCGTGGACGTCGGACGCGGCGGGGACCGATGCCGCCACCTATTGGGACTGTGCCTTGAGCTACAGCTT
Source organism: Asticcacaulis solisilvae (assembly GCF_017875235.1). Lineage (GTDB taxonomy): Bacteria > Pseudomonadota > Alphaproteobacteria > Caulobacterales > Caulobacteraceae > Asticcacaulis > Asticcacaulis solisilvae_A. The sequence goes on from NZ_JAGGMI010000013.1 coordinate 97,143, forward strand.
GACGCCCCGGCTGATGATGACGTTCGAAGGGCTCAACCTGACGCGTGAACCGAACGTCACCTGGGATCATCAGGCAACGCGGCTGCAGAGCGCCTACTGGATCAGCGGACGTCAGGTTTATCTCGGCCTGCGCTACACCTACTGAAATGTGCCCGGATAAAAAATTTCTTCCGGCCCCAGTCCAAAACCGCTCCCCGAATTCGTCTTGCTGATCACACGTCGATCAGGATGCGCGCACCGTGCCCTGACACCGGTGTCCATAAAAAACGATGCACAGGCGCGAAGCCAAAGGCTTCAGCGAATAACGGGAGTGAAAACATGAATACCAAGGGAAACAGGGTCTCTATGCGTGGCGTATTGCTGGCGGGGATTTCGGCGGCGGCGCTGATGACGCCGTTTACGTCCGCGTCGGCGCAGGAGGTCCAACCGGTACCGGATGCACAAGCGGCAGGCGACCGCGATGTCGTTGTGGTCACGGGGTATCGCGCTTCGTTGCAAAGCGCGATCCGGCTCAAGAAGAATGCCGACATTATCATGGACGCGATCAATGCCGAAGATATCGCGGACTTCCCGGATTCCAACCTGGCGGAATCGCTGCAACGCATTCCCGGCATCTCGATCGACCGCGATAACGGTGAAGGGCGCACCATCAGCGTGCGCGGTCTGGACGGCGGCTTCAGCCGCGTCCGCATCAACAACATGGAAGCTCTGTCGACCAGCGGCGCCAACAATGCCGACGGTAGCCCGAACCGGTCGCGATCGTTCGACTTCAATGCCTTCGCCTCGGAACTGTTCAGCTCGGTACGCGTCCGCAAGTCGTCTTCGGCCGACGCTGACGAAGGCTCGCTGGGCGCGACCGTCGACCTGATCACCGGCCGTCCCTTCGATTACAAGGAAGGCGCCTTCGCCCTGTCGGCCGAAAACTCCTACTATGAGAACAGCGGCAAGAGCAGCCCGCGCGTCACCGGCCTGTTTTCACGGCGCTGGGCGGACGGCAGGCTCGGCTTCCTGATGTCGGCGGCCTACGCCAAGCGCTCGTCGGAAGACGATACTTACAGCCGTTCACCAGGTGGAGTGGAATATGTCTATCGTTCGACGGACTTCGCCGGTGACGAACTGCCGGGCCGCGCCGGCTTCGCGGCGCCGACGGGCACGGTATTCACGGCGCTGAAGCCGACCACCCTGACCGGTGCCGCATTGACGGCCTACAAGGCCAACCCTGCCAACTATTACAACCCGCTCGCCAATCCGTTGGCCTATGCCGAGATGACAGGTTCTGATCCGGCCGCCTACGCCCTGCTGCATCCCAATTGCGCGGCAACGGTCGCGAAGCCCGTCACCGATCTGACCCCAACCTCTCCGGGCTGCAACGATTCGCTGATGCGCTTTCCCGCCCTGACGTCGCTCAACCAGCGCAATGTCGATACGGCGCGCCTCGGCATCACCTCGTCCTTCCAGATCCAGCTGGCGCCGAAAACCCGTTTCACGATGGATGTGCTGTATTCCAAGTTCGAGAGCGAAAGCACCAACTATCAGCTCTCGCCGGTCGGCTTGAACCGCAACAACACCAACGCCTCCTATTCGCTTGGGCGGAACGCGCCAACGACGGCGGCGCCCAACGGCACGGCCATGACCGATGCACAGCGCCGCGCCCTTTATCCAGGTGTCTGTTCGTTCGCGACCGAAGACACACTGAATGCCGGCTATGACTGCGGCCAGAAACTCTACGGCACGACGCCGGTCGCCGGCTATACCTATAGCCTGAACCCCAACAATCTGGACCCGTACGAATACTATACCAACCCGAACTCGCCGGGCTATGCCGGTCCGGCCGCCACCCTGCCGTTCCGCGGCGACCTGATCGGCCGGCCGGCGACCAAGCTCATGGCCGCCGAAGTCGACGGCCAGAACGTGACCTATCTGCAACTGAAGAATGTCGACTGGCGTTCGGCCGCGGACCGCGCGTCCTACGTTACCGACTTCCAGCAGGTGTCGTTCGAGCTGACGCACGAATTCACGGACCGTCTGTTCGGCAAGTTCGCCCTGGGTGCGTCCAAGTCTACCAACGACCAGCATGGCTACCTCGTCGAGTTCAACCGTCTCGACGCCCAGGAAACCTTTGTCTGGGACCAGCGCGTACAGGACCAGATTCCCGGCTTCAATCCGGGCTTCGATGCCGCTGATCCGACCAAGTGGGGTATCGTCAAGGGCCTGTCGGCCATGCGCCACTACCGCAGCACGACCGAGAACGACTACTCCGGCTGGAAGGCGGACTTCAGCTACGAATGGAACGAAAATCTGACCGTCCGCTTCGGCGGCACCCAGCGCAAGTTCGGCTTTGCCACGCAGAACTGGTCGCGCGGCAGCGACATCGTCAACCCGACGGAAAAGGAAGCCAAGGTTTCGGTCGAGTCGCTGGGCAAGACGGTGGAATTCGGCCAGGGCCTGGAGCTTCAGCCGGGCACGGTCACCAGCTTCTTTGTGCCGACCATCGAAGCCTTCGCTTCCACCTTCCAGTTCGACTGCGATTGCATCAACAAGTGGGGCGATTTCAGCCTGTCGACGAAGCGCGGCCGCGCCGCCTATAAGGTCGATGAGGACAACACATCCTACTACGCACAGCTGGACTTCAAGTACAGCGTACTGGGCGGCCGCCGCCTGTCGGGCAATATCGGCGTGCGCCAGGCCGAGACGGAAATCTTCTCGATCGGCCAGAACACGGTCGGCCGTACGGTCACCGGCGAGAACAAGTACTCCGACACCCTGCCGGCGGCGAACGTGACCTTCGAAGTCATGGATAACCTCTATATCCGCGCGGCGGCCGCCAAGGTCATGGCGCGTCCGTCGCTGGGCATCCTGAGCCCGCAGATTACCGCCATCAACGTCCCGTCAGGCACCGACCTCGCTGCCTATGGCACGCTGTCGGTCGGCAACCCCAAGCTGTCGCCCTATCGCGGCGCGTCCTTCGATGTCTCGGCGGAATGGTATTTCACGCAGGGCGGCCTGATCAGCCTTGGCATGTTCCGCAAGGAGCTGACCTCCTTCCCGCAGACCATCTACTATGACGCGCCTTTGTCGGACTTCCTGAGCGCGGAGGAGCGCGAAGCCCTGAAGCTTCAGTTCCCAGGCGTCACCGGCGGCGACGTCAACCGCCGGGCCTGGATCGATGCCGATGGCATGATGCAGGCGCGTCAGGTGCGCGATACGCCGGGCGGCTACCTGCAGGGCTGGGAATTCAGCTACCAGCAAGACCTGACCTTCCTGCCGTGGTATTTCAAGAACCTGGGCGTGCAGTTCAACATGACCAGCCTGGAATCGGAATTCCAGTACCTGATCGATCCGGGCAGCGTTACGCCGGGGACCAATGCCGTCACGCGTCCGGCGACCTGGGCGCCCGGTCCGTGGCTGGGTTCGTCGCCGCGCGGCATGAACTTCACGCTCTACTACGAGACGGAAAAGTTCAACGCCCGCGTCTCCGTGGCCAATCGCGACGACTATTATCGCACCTATCCGATCGGTGTCGGCAGCTGCGATCCAGGCCTGCAGGCCAACGGTTCGGCCTGTAATTCGCCGCTGATCAACGAGTTCGGGACGACGGCCGGCACCACCAATGTCGACATGTCGCTGCGTTACTCCCCGACCAAAAAGATCAGCATCACCTTCGAGGGGCTGAACCTGACGAACGAACCAGGCAAGCAATTCGCCTATAACAACCCGGCCCTGACCTCATATGGCTCCAGCGGCGTCAACTACCGCCTGGGTATCCGTTACAAGTACTGAGTGTTTAAAGCGCGCCGCTGTCTCCCGGCGGCGCGCTGAACTGATGTGTGTGTTCGCGCGGCTTCAAAACCGCGCCTCCCGAACCCAGCTCCCCGTTTGCCTGACGTTGATCGTCAAAACTAAGCTGGAAACTCGGCGGGATGCATGTCCTGATGTGCATCCCGCTTCTTTTGTCTGAGGTCACTGTCATGATGTCCCGTCGCCTGTTCATCGCCGCCTCCACGGCGGCGCTGGCCCATGGACCGGCGCAGGCCGCCGGTGCGCCATCCGCGCAAGTGCTTGAGACCATGCGCCGGGCGACGCGCTTCATGACCGAGAAAGTCGCCGTCAATGGCGGCTATGTCTGGTCCTACCTGCCGGACATGTCGCGGCGCTGGGGCGAGATGGAGGCTAAGCCGTCGATGATCTGGGTGCAGTCGCCCGGCACGCCCGGTATGGGCCACCTGTTCCTCGACGCCTTCCACGCCACCGGCGATGAGCAGTATTACAAGGCCGCGGAAGACGTCGCCGGCGCCCTGATCTGGGGACAGCATCCGTCCGGCGGCTGGCACTACATGATCGACTTCGCCGGCGAGGCGTCGCTTAAGGACTGGTACGACACCATCGGTTCGCACGGCATGCGCCTGGAAGAGATGCGCCACTATTACGGCAACGCCACTTTCGACGACGGCGGCACGATCGAAAGCGCCGAATTTCTGTTGCGCCTCTATCTGGAACGCCGAGACCCGAAATATCGCGTGCCGTTGGACAAGGCGATCGATTTCGTCATCGATGCCCAGTACCCGATCGGTGGCTGGCCGCAGCGCTACCCGATCAACCGCGAATATTCCAACGGCGGACTGCCGGACTATACCGCCAACATCACCTTCAATGACGAGGTGGCGATCAATAACACCAACTTCCTGATGACGGTCTATCAGGCGCTGGGTGAAACGCGGGTGCTGGAGCCGCTGATGCGCGGCATGGGCATCTTCATCTTGGCCCAGCAGGGCCAGCCGCAGCCCGGTTGGGCGCTGCAGTATACTTCGGACCTCAAGCCCGCGGGCGCACGCACCTCCGAGCCGCCGTCGCTGGCGACGCACACGACCGCGGCCTGCGTGGCGCAGATGATCAAGTTCTATCGCTGGACGGGAGATACGAAGTACCTGGCGCGGCTCGACGAGGCGCTCGACTGGCTCGACACGCTGGAACTGCCGAAGGTGCGGCAGCTTAACGGCTTCACGCATCCGACCTTCATCGAAGTCGGCACCAACCGTGCGCTGTATCTGAAAGAGAGCGGCACCTGGAGCGGCGATATGCGCAACACCGTCGTCTATGACCCCACGGACGGCGTCTCCTGGGTCAATCGCAAGCTGAATGTGCCGGCCCTGCGCCGCCAGCTTCAGGCCGTCACGGCCATGCCGAAGGCCGACGCCACGCGCCATTCGCCGCTGCTGTCGAAGACGGCTGTTCCGCTCGACAAGTATTTCATCGCCGATGTGCGCGGCTCCGACCGCAATACCGGCGACGCCATGGCCAGATCGATCACCGAGCTGACCGGCAGCCTGAATCCCCAGGGCTACTGGCCGACGCCGCTCCACGCCATCAGCAATGTCTATCGTCCCGACGCCGAAGCCGCGCGCCTGCCGCCGTCGCGCACCGCCAATGGCAATACGATCGATGCACGCGACACCTCGCCCTATATCGGCACTACGCCGGTCATGGGCATTTCGACCGGCACCTACATCAACAATATGAGCCGCCTGATCCGCTTTATCGACGCATCGGCCAAAGCGGTCTAGAGCATGACGCGTTTAAGTCGAACCGCCATTATGCTCTAGATTTTTATTTTATCGCGATACTTGGCCAAAAACCGCTGCACACTTTTTGGCATATCGCTCTAACCTTACATCATAGCGCCTTGATAGCGCACCTGGGACCCGACTCGACATGAAGACGAAGCTGTTCCTGTTCAGCATTCTCACCGCGCTGACCGCCTGGCCGGCGGTGCACGCCGCTGCCCAAACCCCTGCGCCCTATCTGCGGACCTCCCTGGAGGCGAAGGCGCGCGCGGCCGACCTGGTGTCGCGCATGACGCTGGAGGAAAAGGCCGCCCAGATCCAGAGCGGCGCGCCCGCCATTCCGCGCCTGGGTGTTCCCGCCTACGACTATTGGAACGAAGGTCTTCACGGGGTCGCGCGCGCCGGTGAGGCGACCGTCTTTCCGCAGGCCGTCGGCCTGGCGGCGACCTGGGACACGCCGGGCATCCGTCACGTCGCCGATGTCATCGCCACCGAGTTCCGCGCCAAGAACCTGAAGGCGCGTGGGGCGCGCAACGGCGACACCCGGCGCTATGAAGGCCTGACAGTGTGGTCGCCCAACGTCAACATCTTCCGCGATCCGCGCTGGGGGCGGGGACAGGAGACCTGGGGCGAGGATCCCTACCTGACCTCGCGCATGGGGGTGGCCTTTATCAAGGGGCTGCAGGGTGACGATCCCGTGCATCCCAAGACCGCAGCCGTCGTCAAGCACTTCGCGGTCCACAGCGGACCCGAAGCCGACCGTCACACTGACGACATCCATCCGTCGCAGCGCGACCGGATCGACACCTACCTGCCGGCGTTTCACGCTGCTGTAACCGAAGCTGGGGTCGAAGGCGTCATGTGCGCCTATAATGCCATCGACGGCATTCCGGCCTGTGGCAACACAGACTACATGGTCGATACGCTGCGCAAGGACTGGGGCTTCAAGGGCCATGGCGTATCCGACTGCGCGGCGATCGCCGACTTCTACCTTCCGGCCTCGCACGCCTACGTCAAAACGCCGGAGGAAGCGGTGGCCGCGGCCATCAAGACCGACGTCGATGTGATCTGCGACTTCGTCGCCAACAAGACCTTCGATCCGCAGACGACGATCAATGCCGTCAAGCAGGGCCTGATCACCGAGGCCGATCTCGACGACGCCCTGGTCCGTCTCTTTGACGTGCGCATGCGGCTGGGCCTGTTCGATCCGGCAGGCACCGGGCCCTATGCGGCGATCACGGCGCAGGACTACGATACACCGGCCCACCGCGAACTGGCGCTGAAGACGGCTGAGGACGCTGTCGTGCTCCTCAAGAATGACGGCCTCCTGCCGCTGAAGGCCGTGCCGAAACGCATCGCCATCATCGGTCCCAATGCCGACAGCGTCGACGCCCTGGTCGGCAACTACAACGGCACGCCGTCGAAGCCAGTCACCGTCTATGCCGGCATCAAGGCGCGCTTTCCGGACGCCGAAGTTACCTACGTAGAAGGCACCGGCTGGGTGGCGCCACCGCTCGAAAACGTGCCGGACACCGCGCTGTGCCTCGACCGGGCCTGCTCGACAAAGGGCCTGACGCAGGAGGAATTCAACGGGCCGAAGCTGGAAGGCGCGCCGGTCGCGACGAAAACCGAGGCCAATGCCAGGTTCCGCTGGGGTTGGCCCACGCGTGAGGAACGCGAAAGTTCGATCCGCTGGGCCGGCTATATCAAGGCCGAGGAAAGCGGCCCGCATCGCTTCCGGTTCACGGGCGACGACGGCTACCGCATCTATGTCGATGACAAGCTGATCGCCGATGTGTGGGACATTGCCTGGCCGACCTCCGACACAGAGGTGCAGCTCACGGCGGGTCAGGTCTATAGCCTGCGTATCGAGGCCGTACAGCGGGGGCAGCGCGAGGATCAGGTCTTCCAATGGAGCCGGCCGAGCAACGGCGATGAAAAGGCGATGACGGCGGCCAGGTCCGCCGACCTGATCGTCTTTGCCGCCGGTCTGACGGCGCGTCTGGAAGGCGAGGAGATGCGCGTGGCCGCCCCGGGCTTTGCCGGAGGCGACCGCACCAGCCTCGACCTGCCGGCGCCGCAGCAAAAACTGCTGGAACGCCTGCATGGCACCGGCAAGGCGGTTGTCCTGGTCCTGATGAACGGCAGCGCCATGAGCGTCAACTGGGCCGACGCCAACCTGCCGGCGATCGTCGAAGCCTGGTATCCGGGCGGGGAGGGCGGCCGGGCCATCGCCAACCTGCTGGCGGGGGATTTCAGCCCTGCCGGCCGTCTGCCGGTAACTTTCTACAAATCCGCCGAACAACTTCCGTCTTTCAAGAATTATGGAATGAATGGCAGGACCTATCGCTATTTCGCCGGTGAGGCGCTCTATCCCTTTGGTTTCGGCCTGAGCTATACGACCTTTGCCTATGGCAAGCCCGTTGTCGACCGTAGCCGGCTCGCGGCAGGGGAGGGGGCCACGGTTTCGGTGGAGGTTACCAATACCGGCGGCCGCGATGGCGATGAGGTTGTCCAGCTTTACGTCACGCGCCAGGCCGACGGCGCACCGATCCGCGCGCTGAAGGGCTTTCAGCGCATGGCGTTAAAGGCCGGTGAAACCCGGCGGGTGACCTTTACCCTCGATGCCATGGCGCTGAGCGTTGTCGATGCCGGCGGTAATCGCGTTGTCGAGGAAGGGGCCGCCGATATCTGGATCGGTGGCGGCCAGCCCGGCCAGCGCGCGGGCCTGCCGCCAGCCGCCGGGGTTGCCGCACGTATCGATATTATCGGACGCAAGACAATCGCGCCATTTTAGTTGATATGACGAGGCGAGGGGAAAAGCGTTAACCCTGTCTCCTAAGCGGTTCTTTCAGTTTCTTTTGTATGGTGGCCTGCGCGGCGCATCTGCCGCATCCGTTTAAAGCGTAGCCGTGCACGACACCGCCCACGATACTGGTATGCGTACCGATCCGGAAGCCAGCCCGAAATCGATGTTCCGGGCCGTCGTTTTCGTTTTGCTTCTCATCCTGTCCGCGACCTGCGGCGCCGGCGCCACACCGGTTTTGGCCGAGGCGCGCTGGACCGGGTTCACGGCCGAGACCTTCCAGCATGTCACCGCGCAAAGTTCGGAAGTGCGCAATCCAACCTCGCTGATCCAGGATCGTCACGGCTTCCTGTGGATCGGCTCCCAGAACGGGCTGGTGCGGTGGGACGGCTACCGCTTCCGGCTGTACCGGCCGGACCCGGATCGCGCCGGAGCGCTGCCCGATATCGACGTGCGCAACCTGTTTGTCGATGGGGAAGGCCGCCTGTGGCTCGCCACCAATGTCGGCGGCCTGGCGCGCTATGACGAGACTTCCGACAGTTTTACGGCCTATACGGCCGGACCCAAGGGGCTGAGCCACGTCACGGTGACCTCGATGGCCGGCGACGGCAAGGGCGGGCTGTGGGTCGGGACCTGGGGCGGACTGGATCATCTCGATCCGCGCAGTGGAATTATTCAAAAGGCCGTCGTCACCGGTCTGCCCAGCGAGAAGATCGGCGCATTGCTGCGCGATCCCGCCGGTAACCTGTGGATCGGTACCTCGGCCGGGCTGGTCCGGCGCAATGGAACGCGGACCGAGACCGTTGCGCTTCCGACGCCTGACGGCAAGGTACCGGCCGTGCGCCAGATCTATCGTGACACGACGGGGCGCGTCTGGGTCGGCACGCAGCGGCACGGTGCCTATATTATCGACGCCGGAACGGACGTGGCCAGGCCCGTAACAGGTCCCGGCGCCGGTGACCTGCCCAACGAAGGCGTCAACACGATCGTCGAAGTCCGGCCGGGGGAAGTCTGGCTTGGCACCTATAGCCACGGCATCGTCGCCATCGATATGGCCAGCATGCGGATGCGGCGCATCACCCACGATCCCAGCATTGCCAACAGCCTTCTCTTCGACCAGGTCTGGGGGCTGCATCGCGACCGGTCGGGCCTGATCTGGGTTGCGACGGGCGAGGGGCTCAGCCGCTATGCGCCGGAACAGGGCGCGTTTTCCGTCGTGACCGGCGCCACGGGGCGCGTAAGCGACATGTCCGAAGCCGGTGCGCTGGCGATCCGCGAAATGCCGGACGGCCGGCTGTGGATGGGACTGTTGCGCAAGGGCGTGGACATCGTCGATCCCGTCAGCGGCCGCGTACGCACCCTGGCTCCGGATCCGCTTCATCCCGAAACCGCCCTGCCGCAGAACTATGTCTGGGACTTCCTGGCCATGGGGCGTGACGTCTATATCGCGACAGGGCAGGGCCTTTACCGCAGCGATGTGGGAGGCGGCGCGGTGAAACGCATGCACATACCGGGACGCGACGCCGACGCCTATACGGTCGGGCTGATGCGCGACGGCCCAGCCATCTGGATCGCCGGTTATGACGGCGTGTGGCGCTTCGATCCTGGCAAACCCAACGCCAAGCCGCTCCATGTCACGGCGCTGACCGACGAACGCACCCGCGTCCTGGCGACGACGCCGGATGGCGCGGTGTGGATCGGTACCGAAAACGGTCTGAACCGGCTGACGCGCGATGGCCGCGTCGAGAAAATCCTGCCGGAGAAGCGCAAACACGCCTTGAGCGCCGGCTTCGTCACCACCCTGCTGGTCGATAGCAAAGGCCGGCTGTGGGTCGGCACCTCCGGCGGTGGCGTCGATGTCCTGACCGGACGCGACGCGAAGGGGCGTCCCGTGTTCCACCATATCGGCGTGCGCGAAGGCTTGCCCGATCCCAATGTCGACAAGTTGCTGGCCGACGGCCAGGGACGCATCTGGGTGTCGACCGATTCGGCCCTGGCCACAGTCGATCCTGAGCGTTTTACCGTCCGCGCCATCGGCCGCGAAAGCGGGCTGTCCGTGTTCAACTACTGGGTAGGCTCCGGTACGGTTACGTCGCACGGCGAACTCATGTTCAGCGGCGCCTCGGCGGTTCTGGTCGTCCGCCCGGAGATGATCGGCACCTGGGGTTATGCGCCACCGATGGTTATCAGCGACATCCGCATCGGCAAGGAAGCAAGGGTGACTGCGCCCTTCAACGGCGGAAAACTGCCCAGCACGCTCATCGTGCCGCCGGGCAAGAACCTGTCCGTCGAATTCTCGTCGCTCGATTTTTCCGCGCCCGACCGCAACCGTTATCGGTATCGCCTCGACGGCTTCGAGCAGGACTGGAACGAGACCGATGCCGGCCACCGCGTCGCCACCTACACCAACCTGCGACCCGGTCGTTACGTCCTGAAGCTGCAAGGCTCGAACCGCGACGGCGTGTGGAGCAGCCGGATGCTCAGCATTCCGGTTCGGGTGATGCCGGCATGGTACCAGACCTGGTGGTTCTACCTGCTTGCCGTGGTCCTGGCCGTGGTGGCGATCGCCATCGTCATCCAGACGCGCACCGGCGTGCTGCGAAGCCGCCAGCGGCAGCTCGAAGCCCTGGTCGAGGAACGCACGGCCGAACTGACGCGCAGCCAGGCGCAACTGGAGCACATGGCCTATTTCGACGCCCTGACCGGGCTGCCCAACCGGCGCATGTTCCACGAAGACCTGCGCAAGGCCATGGCCTGGGCGCGGCGCGAACACACCGGTTTCAGCCTGCTGCTGATCGACCTCGATCGTTTCAAACAGGTTAACGACAGCTTAGGCCACGATGCCGGCGACGCGCTGCTCAAGGAAGCGGCGACCCGTCTGCGTTCGGTGCTGCGCGAAAATGACTGTGTGGCGCGGGTCGGCGGCGACGAGTTCGCGATTGTGCTTATGGGTGACGGCGACGTCGATACGGTGTGCAAGCGCATCATATGGAGCTTCGCGGCGCCGGTGCATTTCCAGGCCTATAAGCTGCAGACCAGTCCCAGCATCGGTGTGGCTGCGTTTCCGGACGATGGCGACGGCGAAGACGCGCTTTACAAGTCGGCCGATATCGCGCTGTACCGCGCCAAGGCTGCCGGACGCAACACGTGGCGATATTACACAGTCGAGGACGAAACCGCCGAAGCCGGCTGATGCCCGATATTGACGGCGAAACAAAATCCAACATCAATTTCGCATAATAAAGATTATGAGAAATTGATGCGTGCACAGGTGGATTCCAAACGCTTCAAATGAGATCCTGGGCATCCACGAAGGATGCCCAGGTTGTTACGCACTGGATTAGAAGTTTGCCTTCAGTGTCACGCTGTATCGACGGTCGTTGAGCTGCCACAGCAGTCCGCCAGATTCCCTTTCGACATAGGTGTGGTACATCGAATTTCCGAGGTTCACGGCATCCACCGAGACTGTGAACACGTCGTTCAGGCGATAGCTCGCGGAAGCATCCAGGGACGAATATGGCGCGGCATACTGGTTGGCGCCAAAAACGCCGCTCCCGTTCAACTGATCCAGGAAGGACGACCGCCAGTTATAGGCAATCCGGGCCTGGACAGGTCCTTTTTCATACAGCCCGATCAGGTTGTAGCTGTCCTTCGAAAGCTTGGGCAGAGGTATGAATACGCCTGGGGACCGTTCGACTTTTGAATCGACATGGGTGTAGTTGGCCTGCACGCCCAAACCGCTCCAAAGTCCGGGCAGGAAGTCAAAAAACTGCGTGTACCCGGTCTCGAAGCCCTTGATTTCGCCTTTTCCAAGATTGATGTTCGTACTGATGGAATAGTCCACGCCGCTGAAGTTCATGACTTCGATGCCGCTGGCCAGGTAGCCATCGACGTCCTTCTTGAACAGGCCGAAGAAGGCCATATTGGCCGAGCCCCAGTAATATTCCGCTGTGAGATCGTACGACGTCGCGGTCATGGGCTTCAGGAACGGATTGCCAGAGCTGCCCGTCGGCCGGCCAAACGCATCGTACTGAGACGGAATATTCGGATTCAGCTGCACGTGGGTCGCCATGTCCGTGAAGTTCGGCCGCGTCAGCGTCTGGCCGAAAGCCGCCCGGAACTGCAGTTCATTGCTGACATGAAGCCGGAGGTTCAGGCTTGGCAGCACATTGGTGTAGTCGTTTTCGAGCACCGTATCGTGCGCCCCGGTGCTGTCCTGGATATAGCCAACCGATTTCAGGCTTGTCTTGACGGCGCGCACACCCGCGGTGCCATCAAGGCCGTAGCCGAAAACGGTCGTGGCAAAGTCGCCGGATACATAAATGGCCTGGGTTTTTTCTTCCTGTTCGTTGATTTCAGACGGGTTGAAGCTTGTTCGGAATGTATAGCTGTTCGGCTTGCCAGCGAACAATTCCGCATAGGTCTTGACCGTCCGGTTGAACACCGAGGACTGCGGATCGGCGTATTCGGGGAAGATCCCGACGGCAAAGCCGACGCCGGGCACCATGAAGTTGTCCGCCGGGCCGACCGATATGAGATTCGGGTGCTGTGAGACCGGAATGAGCGGGCACGCGCTCCAGCTTGGGTTGGTGCCCGTGTCGTTACAGACTCCGGTATTGTCCCAATTTCCGCGCAAAAGGATTTTCGTGTCCGAGACGCGTACGCCGGCGTGCAGTTTGTTGAAGAAATGCCCGTCATTATCGAAGTCGAATTCCTGCACAAAGGCAGACATCTTCAGTTTATGACGGTCGACGGCGTTTGCCAGCCACTCGTAGTACCAGTTGTTCGGATTGCCGAAATAAGCATACGGATTGCTTGGATTTGCCGGATCGACAATGGAGAAGGTCGGGTATTTCCCCCTGACGTCGAAGGCGATGTCCAGATCGGGAATGTTGGCCACGCTCCGGCTCTCGTTGTCGTACAGCTTCACCGAGTCGCCGTTGCGATCGGCGTCATAGGTCGCGTATTCGTAGGCGAAGTCGGTTTTCGAGGTCAGGCGGTCGGAAATCTGCCATTTCAGGTTCACGGTGGACAGGTTCGTCACGCTTCGGACGTCCTGGTCGAAACGCGAGGTCGAAAAGATCTGCGGCGAAAGCACGCCGCTGGTCGCCGCCCCGTCTTCCGACCAGGTAAAGGTCGAGCCCGCGGCCGCCATGGGATCGGTGTTCTTATCGTCGCCGTACAGGTACTCGCCGCGGCGAATGAACTGGTAGTCGGAGTGCATGTTTTGCACAGTCAGGAGGACGTCGTCATTGACTTGCCACTGGTAGGCTAAAGCCAGACCCTTGCGGATCCGGTTTCCCGAGTCCTGATAGATTTCAAACGAGGTCGGAACGTACAGGGTTGTAAGGCTTCCCTTGTTTGGGAAGCTTGCGAACGCCGTCGGGTTCGATGTCGCGGTGATGACATGCTGCTGCTGCTGAAGGACCGCGTCCTGGCGATAGAAGGTCTGGCCATAGGACGCATTTACCAGAAACCCCATTCGGCCGAGGCTTGTATCGAACTGGCGGCTGAAGAGAGCCGAAACCGACGGCGAGGCCTTGTCGATCCGGTCATACTGGTTGGCCTTCAGCGTGATGCTGTTGATGTCAGCCTTTGAATCGAAGGGCTTGCGCGTGCGAATATCCACGACGCCGCCGATGCCGCCTTCGATCAGGTTCGAAGCCGCGTTCTTATAAACGTCCAGTCCCGCCATCAGTTCCGACGGCAGCCCTTCAAGGTCAGGCGCGCGGCCGCCGTTGGCCGTGAAAAAATCACGCCCGTCAATCAGGTTGCGGACCTGCGTCATGCCGCGAATCGTAATCGCGGGCTCGGTGCGGTGATCGTAGTCCGTCCCGCCCTCACCGTACCGTCGCTGGATCTGTACGCCAGTGATGCGCTGCAGGGACTCTACCGTGTTTACGTCGGGCAGCTTTCCGATATCGGTGGCCTGGATCGAATCCACGATCTGGTTGGCGCTTCTTTTGATGTTGCGCGCCGACCTTAGCGATCCCCTGGTCCCCGTAATGACCAGGGCCTCATCCGCCGGTGCCGGCGGGGCGGCGTCCTGCGCGTAGGACGCGATCGGCACCGCCATGGCAAGCACCGCCACGGTGGCCAGCAAGGTGGACCTATTGGCTTTACGCTTTGGCATCTATTCCTCCATTTGTTTTTTTTAAGCGAAGCGGAATTGCCCATCGTGCGGTTTCGCCGCACAAGCACGAGCCAATTCTTAGCTGTGATTAAATCGCATTATATGACTTTTCAATGATAAATTTGTATGACTTATTGCGACGCCTCAAACCATATCTTTGCGTTGCGTTTTTGACACATGGTTTGATTTGTGGGCGAAAAACAGTATGCCTCTTGGTTAACTTCGCCAGATATATGGCGCTTGGGGGCAAATAACCGCTCACAAAGGCACTTGCTGCCAAAAATATTTAATCATACATTACAAGACTATAAATTATACGTTTTCAGCGGAGGCAAGGTTGGAACAAACGGATAGATGGATCCGCCAGGTGGTTATTGTCGGTGGGGGAACCGCCGGCTGGATGACCGCCGCGGCGCTGTCTCAGGTGTTGGAAAACAATGTGTCCCTGACGCTTGTCGAATCCGATGCGATCGCGACCGTTGGCGTCGGCGAAGCCACAATTCCCCCCATTCGCACGTTTCACGAGCTTGCCGGCGTGAACGAGGCCGACTTTATTCGCGATTGCCACGCGACCTTTAAGCTGGGCATCGAGTTCAGGAACTGGTCCGCCATCAATAGCCGGTATTTTCACCCCTTTGGCGTCTACGGCACAAAAAAGGACCTCGGCTATTTTTTCCAGTACTGGCTGAGGCTGGCGGAGCTGGGCAAGGTCGCGGACTTTGAAACGTTTTCCCTGTGCACGCTCGCGGCCAGGCGCGACGCCTTTGCTCCGCCCTCCACCACGCCAAATCATCCGCTTGAGCATCTGTACTCAGCCTATCATTTTGACGCTTCGCTTTATGCGCGACACCTGAAGGGCCTGAGCACACACCGAGGGGTATCTCACAAGCTCGGTGACGTTGTGGACGCCGTAAAAAATCCCGAGACCGGCTTTTTGGAAGCCCTCGTACTGAAGTCCGGGGAACGCGTCGCGGGCGACCTGTTCATCGACTGCTCCGGCACTCGCGGCGCCTTGATCGACAAGGTCATGGGCTCCGCATTCGAAGACTGGTCCAAATGGCTGCCCATGAACAGGGCCATTGCCGTCCCATGTGAACGGAAATTGCCCTTGTCACCCTATACAGTGTCAACGGCCCATGCCTTCGGGTGGCAATGGCGCATTCCCCTGCAACATCGGGTGGGAAATGGCATCGTCTATTCGACGGACTTTGCATCCGACGACCAAGCCGCCCAGCGTCTCACCGAGACTCTCGAAGGCCCCGCCCTTGCCAGCCCGAACCGCCTCAGATTTACAACCGGCCGTCGGAGGTCGCCGTGGAACAAGAATGTCGTCGCCGTCGGTCTTTCCAGCGGATTTTTGGAGCCGTTGGAATCGACCAGCATACATCTCATCCAGTCCAGCATTCAGAGACTTATCAAATATTTCCCCGACAAGACTGTCTCGAAGATCGTTATGGATGCGTACAATAGGGAAGCCGAGGCTGAATTTGAAAATGTCCGCGATTTTCTGATACTGCACTATAACGCCACGCAACGTGATGACTCCCCCCTCTGGAACTACACCCGAACCATGCCCATTCCAGACAGCCTGGCGAACAGGGTAGCTCTGTTCGCCGAGCGCGGCCAACTCGACCTTGCGGCGGAAGAGCTGTTCCAGGCCACGTCGTGGCTTTCCGTTCTTCTCGGGCAGGGAATTCGCCCGCGCGGCTATATGCCAACCATGGCGTTCCAGGACGACAATCTTTTGGCGCAGGGGTATGAGCGGATGAAACAGCACTTGCGCAATGTGGCGGATCGATTGCCCTATCACGCGGACTACCTTCGCGCCAACGGGCTCACCAACGAGGCGGTGGCCAGCCTGGCGGTTTAGAGCGATATGGCGAAAAGTGTGAAGCGGTTTTCGCCTTGAATATCGCGGCAAAGCAAAAATTAGATCGGAATGATGCTTCCATCAATCATTCCGATCTAGCGAACAACACGTCCGTCGTTTTTCCAATGGAGACCATAGTGCCCGCGAAGAAAAAGGCCTGGAAACGCGTGTCGATCGGCATGGCTTTTGGCGCCATACTTGGTCTCTGTTGTGGACTTCCGGCTCAGGCGGGCGACACCTGCCCGATACCTGAGGCCGACGTAAGACATGTGGGCCTGCCGGAGACGATTACGCCCTCTGCGCAGCCGTTCGAAGGGTGGGGAACGGCGCTCGCCTGGTTTGCCAATGTTACCGGGGGCTATCCTGATCCCGTCCGCAACCAGCTCGCCGATCTGCTGTTTAGTCCCCAGGGCCTCAGCTGGAATATCGCCCGGTATAATATCGGGGGAGGCAATCCGGCCGGAACGCCGGAATATCTGCGTCCCGGCGCGGACGTCCCAGGCTTCTGGAAGCAGCCGGCCAATGCGGTCGGTCAGGATTGGTGGCGTCCTGACAATCCCGACGTATGGAACTGGGAGGCGGATCCGCGCCAAAGGTGGTGGCTTGATGCGATTAAACGCCGGGTGCCGCAAGATGTCGCCATATACGAAGCATTCTCGAACTCACCCCCCTATTTCATGACGGTCAGCGGCCTCGTCTCCGGGGCGGACGATGGCCTGCAGCCGAACCTGAAGCCAGGCTATAGCGCTGTTTTCGCCGACTATCTTGTTCGGGTAAGCGCGCGTCTCGAGACGGCGCACGGTATCCGGTTTCGGACCCTGTCACCGGTGAATGAGCCGGGGACGCCTTACTGGTTTGCCAAAAACCGCCAGGAAGGAGCACACTGGCCACCCGCCCTACAGGGGGAAATCATCCTGGCGACGCGCAAGGCCATGACGCATCACGGTCTTTCCGGGGTGGTAGCCGCGATGGATGAAACCGATGCCCTGACCTTCATACGGGACTGGGACGCCTACTCGCCCGAGGTCCGCGACGCCATCGGCCAGCTTAACGTGCATAGCTACGATACCTATGGCCAGACGGCCGTACGCGACATCGCCAGGTCAGCCAATAAACGCCTGTGGATGTCCGAAGTCGATTTGTCGCCTCAGAATGTCGTGGAGGATTTCGACGATATGCGCCCTCCGGTCGCATTGGCCGAACGCATCATATTGGACCTGAAGCGCTTGGAGCCGGCCGCATGGGTCTTCTGGCAAGCCGTCGAGGATTCGGCAAAGCCGCCCTCCAAAGGCTCCAACTGGGGCTTGATCAAAATGGACTTCACGGCGAAGGCCGATGCGCCTCCCGCCATTCACGTGACCCGGAAATATTGGGCCATGGCGAACTTCAGCCGGTACATCCGGCCTGGCTACCGCCTCTTTCCCGTCGATGATTATGATACCATCGGCGCGCTGTCGCCTGACGGCAAGGTGATTGTACTGGTGCACGTGAACGCCGGCTCGCGGCCGCGCGCGCTCACCATGAAGGCGCTCGATCTTACGCCGGCGGACGATGTGTCTTTGGTCGTTACGGCCGCGCGGCATGACGCCGAGGTCATCTGCCGGCAAGCGGGCGCCGGGACCGGACCGACACTCGAACTGCCGCCCAACGCGATTTCGACGGTTGTCATTCGGCGCGGCGCGGCCTCCTGAGACGGATACGGAAAAGCACCGCGAACCGCTATTACGCTCCGGAACTTTCCTGGCGGACCTGCGACCGGCGCGTATCTTCCCTGGCCAGCCGGATAAGGCTTTCCATGGCCCATCTCGCCTCTTTGAGGTTCTTTGCCGCCACAGCCTCAAAAACACGTGCGTGATCAATAAAACTGTCCCGGGAATCCTTCGGGTCGGTCGATTTAAGCCGGGTAGACCAGGCTATGGCCGCGGCGATTGAACTATTCAGGGAAATCAGGACTTCGTTCCGCGTGGCCAGAAGCAGGACCTTGTGGAACTCCAGGTCCGCCAATCTGCCCGTTTCCGTGGCAAGGGTTTCGGCTCCCATGATGTCGAGTGCCTGCTTCAGCCGCCGGACTTCGTCGTCCGTCCTTCGCTCCGCGGCCAGTTCGGCGGCCGCCGGTTCATTGATCAGCCTGAGCTCAAAAAGGCCGTCAATAAATTCCGGTGAGGGCGTTGTCTGGAACATCCATCCCATCACCTCGGGGTCCAGGAGATTCCACCTCGCACGTTCGCATACGACGGTCCCCCTTTTCGGCCGGCTCTCAACGAAACCCTTGGCGGCCAGAATCTTCAACGCCTCGCGATATGGCGTGCGGGAGATGTTCAACGCTTCGATCGCGTCGAGCTGATGCGGCAGTATATCGCCGGAACTATAGGTCCCGTTCAGTATGTCGATCGCCAGGCGCCGCGCCAGCGATCCGTGGATCCGCCCTTGGGACGGCACCTCCTCGAATGTGAATTCGTCACTGAATTCGTTCGCTGCATGCGTATTGTCGTTTTCCATCATGATGCCCAGATCTACGATGGCTGTTTATGAGCGAGCGTAAGCCGCTTGACAAGGGAACTGCCGCGATTCGCTATTCGTATAGGATTACCGGTTCCCCGTCCTTACGGTGAAGGCGTAGCTTTGAGGTTGCAGTTTGATGCGGTACTTGGCAAGTGGCCGTCCGTCGAGCGACCAGCCGGTGTCGCC
>NZ_JAGGMI010000014.1 GCF_017875235.1 Asticcacaulis solisilvae
AAGGCCAAAGTTGGCACTTGTGACGATCGCTACCATGATGAATCCCCTGTCGCACGGCCCCAAGCCGCACCCTTCAGAGAACTAATCGAACAATCGACACAAATGTTTAGGCCAAACCTGTGGATAAGTCACAGCAAACGACGAACATTACACACGCCACCGCGAAGCCATCGCAACCATTGCATCCGAAATCGTAGAACCACTATCTCCAACCGGCGTGTTCAACGTCAATTGACGAACCCGTTGCGCAGACTCATCGTCGCCGTCATGTGCGAATAGCAGGGACTTCGCCAGGGCACCTGAAAAACACCGGCGGTCCAGACGCAAAGCCGTTTCGGTGCGGTCGCGTGCACCCGCGATATTACCATCGAGAATGTCCAGAACCGCCAGGGCGCCATGGCTTTCGGAGAAGGTGTCATCGAGCGCTAGCGCGTGCTCGAATATGGTGCGCGCCTTGGCGTGGTCACCTTTGGCGAAATGCGCCCAACCGGACGCAATCCAGGTGCCAAGATGATTTCCGAAACCAGCCGCGCTCTTGTCGAGATAATCCGCTCCGTCATGCACATTGCCGGCCGCCATCAGCGCCAACCCTTTACCCAACAAATTTCGCGCACTGTCCGGCCGGGCAGAAAGGCCACTCTCAAAATAGTTCAAAGCATCGTCGATATTGTTTTTCTGCAGAGTAAGCATTCCAAGCGTGGAAAGCCCCTCCGCAGTCCCTGCGGACTTGGAGGCGTAAGCGAGCGCCAGTTCCGGCATCTGTGAATCTATGGCAACCAGGGACAGCGCACCCAACAGGCCTTCATCCTGCGGATATTGCTCGGCAAGCCCCGTCCCCAGCTCCAATGCTTCTTCCAGAAGACCTTGCCGATGCAAGGCTTGCACCTTTAGCGCTGCAGCGCCAGGCACGGCGGACAGGGTCGCCTCGTCCAGCACATCCGCAGCGCGCCTGTCATTCCCAAGCATGGTCGCGGACCATGCCAGGTTAAATCTGATAGCGGCCTCGTCTGGCAGCGCCAGGAATAAAACCTCGAAAACCTCGAGCGCGTCGTCAAACCGGTCCAGGCGCAACGCAGCCATGCCCCTAAGGTTGAGCAAGGCCAGGGGCAATTGCGTGATGGCTTCGTAACGTCCCAGCAGGTCAATGGTCTTGGCGGCTTGACCGGCTTCCAGAGCCGTAGAGGCGGCTTCAGCGATGAGATTGAGATTTCCGGAGTCGTGATCCAGATACCCCAATAGACGCGAAAGCTTGTCCTGGCTGACACTCACCTCCACCGATACGTTCATTTTTTTTCCCCCAAAAGTCCACCGCTCAAATCACCGGCGCAACACCAAACAGCGTAATATCCCGCGTGATGGCAGGCAAGTCACCATCTTCAGAAGCTGTTCCTTGAAATTTAATATGGATTGTGCCACGAATCCGCCGTCGAGTGCGCGTGCCGGGGGGACACTGATGGGGGCAGATCATGCTGTGGGGCTTATTAATCAGCTCCTGTGGAACGCTGCCTTAATTTGCGCGCCTGTGCTGATTGTCATCATGATCGTCGGCCTGATCGTCAGCGTTTTCCAAGTGGCCACGCAGCTACAGGAAATGACACTGACCTACGTGCCAAAACTTTTGGCCACGGTCGTCGTACTGATCATTGTCGGCCCGTGGATGATACACAAGATCGCGCAATTCGCGGTTTCGATGATTCGGCTGATACCGTCGTTGGGGCACTGACGGCGCCATGACGTCTCCGGATCTTGTTGGTCGTGTCTGCGCGTGTTTGCTGCTGAGCCTCCGGGTAGCGCCCGTCTTTGCCATGGCGCCCCCGTTTTCGCTTGTCCGCACGCCCGTGATTTTCCGGGTTGCCTTCGGACTGGCTATCACTGCCTGTCTCGTCGCCGCAGATCCTCACCTTACGCAGGTCGGCGACCTGAGTCCCGGATACCTGATCGTCGCGGCCGCGCGTGAGCTGATGTTGGGCATCGTGTTCGTAATGGCCTTTCACCTGATGTTCGGCATGTTGTATCTGGCTGGTCGGACACTCGACATCCAGGCTGGCTTTGGCATGTCCATGCTTGTCGATCCAACGAGCCAGGCCCAGACGCCTCTTGTCGGAACCCTCTTCGCCTATGCCGCCGCCGCGGTGTTTTTCGCCATGGGCGGACACTATGACCTTTTGCGGCTGATGGAGGCTTCGCTGCATGCCATGCCCCTGGGTGAAGGCTACCTGCAGCCCGACAGCCTGGCGCGTGTCGCGATGTTCATGGGAATCCTTTCAAGCACAGGGTTCGGAATAGCCGGCGGCGCCATGCTCATCCTGTTTCTCGCCGACATGGCCATCACCCTGCTGTCGCGCACCGTGCCCCAGATGAATGTCCTTGTTTTGGGCTTTCAAGTGAAGACAATCCTTCTGTTGCTCGTGCTCCCCATGACTCTGGGCGCATCGGGCGCCTTGCTCGCACGCATGACCACGCTGACCCTTGAAGCCTTGCCGGGGTTGCTGTGATGGAAGCGCAATCAGACCTGAACAAAACTGAACCACCTACACCGTTCAAGCTGAGCAAGGCGCGCGAGAAGGGATCTGTCGCCCGCGGCATGGACCTGGGGTTTACGGTCAGCCTGGCGGCTCTGATCGGTTATCTCTGGATGTTCGGGCCGCGCCTGAGCGACAGCCTTGCCACTGCCGCTCAGCGCACTCTGGTCAGCGCCGCGACCGTCACCACGGGCCCCAATGAAATCCTGCACCTGGTTGGTAGCCTGCTGACCTCGGTCGCCCAGCCGATGCTCTTTATGTTTGGCGTGATCTTCGTCTCCGTCCTGGTGTTTGAAATCGTCCAGACCGGCTTTGTGTTCTCTTTCGCTCCGCTGACGCCTAATTTCAGCAAACTCAATCCTGCAAACGGATTCAAGCGGGTGTTTTCGGTCCGGCAACTGGTCGAAACCGGCAAGAATGTCGCCAAGTTGGTGGTATATGCCATCCTCGCCTACCTCGCCGTTATGCAGGGGCTGAAGCTGGCGGTCCGGGGCATCTCCGACGCCAGGCAACTGGCCGCCGTCATGCAGGATACGGCCTTCCATCTGCTGGTTCTCTTTGTCGGCGCCGCCGTTGTTATCGCGGCCATAGACCAGCTTATCTCCCGCCGTGACTTCTTCAAGCGCATGCGGATGACGCGGCACGAGACCAAGCGCGAGTCGCGGGACCGCGAAGGCGATCCGCGGTTCAAACAGAAACGCCGCCAGACCCACCGCGAATATGCGAAACTGAGCAAAAGCCTCAAGAACGTCCGCGGCGCCGATATCCTCATCGTCAATCCGACCCATTATTCGGTCGCGCTCAAATACGATCCGCGCACCATGGGCGCGCCGACCATAGTTGCCCAGGGTGCCGACCAGTTGGCGTTGCGCCTGAAGCGGCTGGCCTTTCTTTATGGCGTTGTCACCGTCGAGAACCGCGAATTGGCCCGGGCGCTTTACCACAGGTGCGAGATCGACCGGGAAATTCCCGACGCCTACTTCCGCCCCGTCGCCAACATCTATCGCCAGGTCCGCAAACGGCCGGCAGCACAAACCCACGCGTCCTGAACATGCTCAAGAAATTTTTCAACAATAATCACGATCTGGTCCTCGTTGGCGGTGTCATCGCCATCCTGCTGATCCTCTTCTCGCCGATTCCAGCGGTGTTGCTGGACCTGCTCATTATCTCGAACTTCGCCTTCGCAATGATGGTCCTGCTGATGACCTTCTACGTCGACAAACCCGTGTCGTTCTCGACCTTTCCGTCGCTGCTGCTGGTCGGCACGCTTTATCGCCTGGCCCTTAACGTCGCCGCCACCCGCCTGATCCTGACCGACGGCCATGCCGGCCAGGTGATCGGCGCCATCGGCGCCTTCGCCGTTCAGGGCAGCTTCGTGATCGGTCTTGTCGTCTTCTTCATCCTGGTCATCGTGCAATACGTCGTGGTGACGTCCGGCGCCCAACGCGTCTCGGAAGTTGCCGCCCGCTTCGTCCTCGATGCGGTGCCAGGACAACAGATGAGCATCGACGCCGACCTGAACATGGGTCTCATCGACCAGGACGAAGCCAAGCGCCGGCGCAAAGCGATCGAAAAGGAAGCGGCCTTCTACGGCGCCATGGACGGCGCCAGCAAGTTCGTGAAGGGCGACGCCATTGCCGGCATCATTATCCTTCTGATCAATATCATCGCCGGCTGGATCATCGGCGTCGCCCAGATGGGCATGGACTGGATGACCGCGCTTCAGACTTTCAGCCTCCTGACCATCGGCGACGGCATCGTCACCCAGGTCCCCGCCCTGATCATTTCGACGGCGACCGGCATCATCGTGACCCGGTCCTCGGCCGACCGCCAGCTCAGCGCCGAAATCATGGCGCAACTGGCTTCGGTGCGTAAAATACCGCTGATCGTGATGGGCGCCCTGCTCATCCTGATGCTGCTGCCCGGCATGCCCAAATGGCCCATCGCCATCCTGGCATTGCTCGCCGCAGCCATGTGGCTGTCGTCGTCCCGGAAGAAGGCGCAAAGTCCCGAAAAAGAAACCGCAACGGATGAAGATGCCGGCCGGGAGAGCGGTAAGAGCGCGGCCCCGCCTGTTGTTCAGGTTACGCTTGGGCGCGACCTCGGTCTGCATTGGAGCGCCATAAAGCCGCTTTTGAGCGAACGCATCGAAGCCTTGCGCACGCAACAGGAAGCGGTTTCAGGGTTTGCATTCCCTCCCCTCACCTTCCAGGATAATGCCAAGCTTGGAGCCAACGATTACGAGGTACTGATCTACGGTGCCCGCTATGCCCAGGGGCGACTATATCCTGATAAAACGCTCGCCATTCAGACGTCCGCCGCCACTGCGGCCCTGCCCGGCCTGCAAACCAGAGATCCCGCGTTTGGTTTACCGGCGGTATGGATCGAACAGGATCAGCGTGATCTCGCCGAACGGTCCGGCTACACCCTGGTCGATCCCATAACGGCGCTCATGACGCATCTGGGCGAGGTGCTGCGCAGTGAAGCCGCGCAATTGCTGTCACGCGCCCATGTTACGATAATGTTGGAAGGTGTTCGCAACCGGCAACCCGGGGTGATCGAAGAGTTGATTCCATCCATCATAACCGTAACGGACGTGCAGCGTGTTCTGCAAAATCTCTTGTCCGAAAATGTTTCCATTCGAAATATAGACCTTATCGTCGACGCACTGGTCGACGTCGGCCGCCATACCAAGGACCACGGCGACTTGACCGAGGCCGTCAGGCAGAAGCTCAACCATGGTATCTGCCACGACTTAAGGGGGAATAGCGACCAATTGGCTGTCCTGAGCCTCAACCCGCGCCTGGAGGCGCAGATTACGGACGGAATCCGGCGAAGCGACGGCCGCACCGGTTTCGTTATTGAACCGAGGCTGGCGGAACAGTTGCTTCTAAAACTGATGCCACAAGCCGACACCATGATTCAGCAGGGCCTCGCGCCTGTGCTGTTGTGCGGCCCTGAAATCCGCCGCCACCTCAAGACCTTTACCCGCCGGACGATTCCACGTCTGGCGGTGGTCTCGGTCAATGAGGTGCCGTCTTCGATCGACCTGAAATCTTTCGATGTGGTGTCCGTGGAGTAGCTGCCGCTCAGGATGCCGCCGCGCGCAACTCTCCGACACAGCGGCGAATAAGTACCGATCCCGCAACATCGGACTCCAGCGCCTCGGTGACCTTTTCCACGACCTGCTGAAACTTGGAATCGTTGACAAGATCGGAACCAAACTGGTCGGCCAGAATATTCTGGATGAGCGCCCTGCCCAGCTGATGATCGTCAACGCCTTCCAGCGCTGCCAGGGCATGGAGACTGTCTACCCATCCGGCTTTGGCTTCCACTGTCGCTTCCTTGCGCCGGGCTCCGGATGATTTCGACCGCTCCAGCATGCGTTGCCGCAGCACCATGACAAGCCGATCAATGTGAGATACTGGATCCATTTATTTTACAGGGCCTTCAGCATTCAAAATGGCGCGGAGCGGTCGGATTGCGAAGCGAGTAAATCCCAGAAGCGCAAAGCCGTCAGTGCTTGGTGTCCTTAAACGCATATTGCCGCAATAGGAAGTTCGCATCGGACTCCGCCTCCGGCGCCGGAGCGGAAGTCGTCCGCTTCGCTTTCATTTCTTCCACCAGCAAGGCCATGTTGCCGTTCAACGGCGGGAGCACCGTATTGCGTTCGATACCTTCCTCAAGCAGCGTAATCGCGGCATCGAATTCGTCGATTACCATCTTGTTCAGCCCAAGTACGAAAAGCTTGAGTGGGTCCTCGGCCGGCAGTTCCATTAACGGCAGCCAGGTCGATTGCGCCGCCGTGACATCCCCGGATGTCAACTCCAGAAATCCGAGTTGAAACCGCGCCAGGTCGAAGCCCGGAGCAAGACCGACCGACTTTTCCATGGCAAGCCGGGCTTCGGAGTACCGCTCCTGGCTGCACAGGACGGATCCGCGCAGGAAGTGCAGCCGCGGATCATTGCCGAAACGCTCCACGAGTTGATCCAAGGTCCCTAGCGCCCTGTCGTCATTGCCCTGTATCTGTTCCAGCGCAGGCTGAAGCAATTCGTCCGGTACTACCTCATTGTCGTTCATAACGGGTCCTATTTTCTGAAATTGAATGCCATCGCGGGCGATAGCCTGTCTTTGAGCGATTTCAATGCGCTTCTGTGTATCTGGGATATCCGGCTCTTGCTCAGACCGTAGGCACGCGCAATCTGTTCGAAGCTCATGCCGTCCAGGTAATGATAGCGGATGATCCGGCCGTCCGGATCGGGCAAATGGGCGATCTCCGCCGTCAGTGAGCGCGTCGTTTCCTTCCAGGCCAGGCTGTCATAGGGCGATGTCAGGTGGTCCGCCTCATCTTTTGAAACGTACATGCCAGCGCCGTCAATCATGAAACCAAGCGCAAGCCCCGTCGCCATCTCGATCAGCGCGGCCATGGCGCCGGCCGCGTCCAGCTTTTCCGGGCTCTCCACACTCAGCGACCTAAGCCGCTCCTTGCGCGTTCGCTCGCGAAACGACACCTGCTCCCGGCGTTCGCTCATATGCGCCAGGCCGTCCAGGATGCTGCCCGCGATACGCCGCCGGGCATAGGGCTGAAACGGCGTTCCCCGGTCGACATCGTAGCGTTCAATCGCTTCGAGCAATCCGGTGCAGGCCAGTTGGGACAGGTCTGCAAATTCGATGTCGCCACTTTTGCGGTCGAGAAAATGTTTCCTCGCTATCCGGCGGGCAAAGTCGAAATAAAGATCAAACAAGGCCTGACGCGCGGAGGCCGAGCCCGTCGCCCTGTAGGTCCGCCACAGGTCGGCCTCCCCGGCGGCCAGGCCGGGCAGCGCATCGCCGTCAGGCGCTGTGTCATCTAAAGCTGCCAACGACGCCCTCGAGCACAAGACTCCACCCGTCGATCAGTACGAACATCAACACCTTGAGCGGCAGCGACAGTGTCGATGGCGGCACCATCATCATGCCCAGGGCCAGCAATATGCTCGATACCACCAGATCGATCAGCACAAAGGGCAGCAGGACCACGAAGCCGATCTTGAAGGCGACCCGAAGCTCATTCAGCATAAAGGCAGCGGACAACTGCATGAGGCCGACGTCGCTTGCCTTGGCCGGCAGAGGCTGCCTGGAAATCTCGTAGATCGTCTTGATGTCCTGGTCGTGCACCTGCCGCAGCATGAACTCGCGCATCGGCCCAGACCCCTTGTCGATAGATTCCTGTACGGAAATCGACCCGTCAAGAAACGGCTGAAGGGCGTCCTTGTTCACCTTGGTCACCACAGGCGACATGATCAGCAGGGTAAGAAAGAGCGAAAGGCTGACCAGCACCTGGTTGGGCGGCGTCTCGGGCATGCCGAACGCATGACGCAACATGGACAGCACAACGACGATGCGCAGAAACGGCGTCATGCAGATGACCAGGGCCGGGATCAGCGCCATCAGGCCGAGGATCAGGGCGATGCGCACGGTCTCCGCCGTCTTCACGGGGTCGGCCATGACAGACGCCGCCGGCACGGCCATGTCCAGCGCGAATGCCGATGCCGGAACCGCTGATAATGCCAGTCCGGCCAGGACCATGAACAAAAGGGGCTTTCGCATCATGACGGCGTCCCCCGGAAGGGCGGCGCGTCGGGATTAACGACAAAGGCGCCTTGCGGACTGGTAACGATCATGACGGTCTTGCCGTCGGATTCCAGCAGGGAGACGTCCACCTGATAGCTCAATCGGACGGTGGCGATAACTTTCAGACGGGACGCCTCGCCCGTTTCAGGAGCTGGCGTGGCCCGGAACATATCGAGAAGACCGCTCAGAGCCTTTGGATCGAACCGGACCGGCTTGGCCGTCATCCCCTGACGCTGCATGCGATACTTCAATGCCAGGGCACCGGCGAGGCCCAGGAGGCAGCAGAAGACCAAAGCCCCGATCACCCGCCACCACGAGATGTCGGGACCGCTGGCCTGGCCAAGGGTCTGGGCACAGGCCGGAAGGGCCACAAAAGCCATTCCCCCTATACTCATGCTCCCCAAAACGGCTGATATGGTGCGCCGGCTCATGACAGTTGCGCGATCTCCACGATCCGGATGGCGAAGCTTCCGTCGACCGCCACGATTTCTCCCCGGGCGATCAGCGCATCGTTCAGGCGCAGTTCAACCAGATCGTTCAGCTTCGCTTCCAGCCGGACCACGGAACCGGACCTAAGGGCCAGGATCTCCTGGACCGAAAGCTCGGCCCTGCCCAGGGCGGCATTCAAGACAACGTTCACATCCTTGAAAATAGGGGAATCCACCGCAATGATCGGACGCCCCTCCTGCCGCTGAGAGGTTCCGTCGGCCTGCGCGTTGGCGGCGGCCGCACCCTTGATCTGTTTGCTATCAACTCGGCTATTCATAATCTTCCCGGTGTACAGGTATTAAAAAACAAGCGCGATACCGTCCTGAACCTGGCTCAGTCTGGCGCGCGCGAAAATCCGGCGGGAGTCGGCGGAGGCAATGTCCACCGGCTCGTCCACGACACGGTCGAGAACCAGCACGTCGCCGACCCCCAGGGTGTTCAGGTCAGCCAGGGTCAATTCGACCCTCCCGACAACCGCCTCGACCGCCACAACCGCGGAACCCAGCGCATCGACCAGGGGTTGAAGGTTGTCCCGCCGCGGCGACGGCGGCCCGAGTTGTGCCCTGACGACCGGCAGAACCACTTCTGTCGGCACGCCAAGGGTCAAAATGTCCCGTCCGGCTGTGTCCTTCAGGACGACCAGAAGGCCGCCGTTTTCAGCGAGCGCGTCGCGCCGCGTTTCCGGAACCGCCTTAAGCGTTCCAGCCAGTCCGAAGGCCTGCTCGATCTCCACCGCCAGGGTTTCGATGATCTTGCGTTCCAGTCCCTTTACGATATGGCGGTCGGCTTCGGTCATGCCCGGCTCTTCGCCGCCGAGATCCAGCACCTTGTTGACCACGCGCGCCAAGGACTGGCGCCGCGCGCGGACAGCCACGGCGCTGCCGTAAACGCGCCATCCGCCATCATCGCCTTCCGCCCACGACGCGTCACGCGCCGCCGTCATGTCGGACGCGGAAACGTAGGGCCCGACGAACCAGCGCTCATGCCAGCGCGCGATGGCCTCTTCGACCACCTGGCGGACAGCGCCTTCCGTAACCACTCCATAAGGAAGCCATTCACGGACGTGTTGGGTCACCCGTGACCTCGCATGCCGAACAGTTGCTGGATCATGTCGTTGGTGGCGCTGACCACCTGCGACGAGGCGCCGAAGCCGCGCTGGACGAGAATCAGCGTGCCGAACTCAGCGGTGAGATCGACGTTGGAAGCTTCGACCTGGCCGGACTGGAGCGTCCCGATGCCGCCCGTGGCGCTGGCCTTGTACTCGACCTTGCCGTCCCCGCCGGCGTCCCGGAAAAGGCCATTGCCGACGCGCACCAATTGTTGCAGGTCCTGGAAATCAGCCAGCGCAATGGCGCCCAGCTCTTCGGTCTGGGAATTGGAATAGGTCAGGACCAGCTGACCTTTGGCATTCACGGTGGCGCTCGTCAGGCTTCCGACCGCATTGCCGTCGATCTTCGACGCCTGAAGGGTATTGGTTGTACCTGCTGAAAAGGAGGTGACGCTGGCGAAGTCCAGCTTGACCGACATGGCGCTGGCGCCGTTCGGCGTGGTGTTGACCGTGATCGACGATGCGCTGGGCATCATCAGGCCGCCATTGAAACTGATCTTGCCGTCGCCGATCGTGGCGCCGGCCTGGTCCTTGACGGTCACCGTCCATTCCACGGTGCTGCCTGTGACGGTTCCCTTGGCCAGGGACACCGTCCAGACCTGAGCGGCGCCGTTGCTGTCGAAAACGGAGATATTCGATACGGTGGCCGTGGATTCGGAAGACGACAGGTTCTGTGAGAAGGTAATGGTCTTGGTCGCGACGGGAGCGCTGGTGCGCTTGTTGTCGACATTTATCACTTCCGGCGCATTCTGGGCATTCAGTATCGTCAGGCGATCGCCATGGCTGTTGACGATGTAGCCCTTGGTGTCGATCGCAAACTGACCGGTCCGGACGTAATAGGTGTCGCCCAGCTCATTGCGGACAACCAGAAAGCCACTGCCCTGGATCGCCAGGTCCAGGGCCCCGCCGGTCTGCTGCGCCGTTCCCGCGCGAAAGTCGATCCTGTCGGCGTCACGCCGGACGCCATTCCCGGTCGAGCCGCTCGTATCGCCGTTCGTGTAGGCCATGCCGTTGGCGTGCCCGCCGAACATGTCACTGAAGCTCACGGTCGTCGTCTTATACCCAAGCGTATCCAGGTTGGCGACATTGTTACTGATGGTTTGCAGCCCCTTGGAGAAGGCCTGCATGCCGCTGAGGCCGATGAAGATTGAACCAAGCATATCAAAGCTCCCCTACTGGACTTGAACGACAGTGGACATGGCCACGTTGGTGACTGTTTGGCCGTTGGTCGTCGTAACGGTCAGGGACGGCTGGCCATTGGAAAAGGTGACGGACTTCACCACGCCGACCAACCGGGTGGAGCCGT
Source organism: Asticcacaulis solisilvae (assembly GCF_017875235.1). GTDB lineage: Bacteria > Pseudomonadota > Alphaproteobacteria > Caulobacterales > Caulobacteraceae > Asticcacaulis > Asticcacaulis solisilvae_A. The sequence goes on from NZ_JAGGMI010000014.1 coordinate 11,039, forward strand.
CTGGCATGAAATCCACCGTTTTGCCCAGCAGACCGGTCGCCTGGAACGACGCCTGGGTCGACAAGAGATTGGCAATGGAGTCGTTCAGGGTCTGGCTCTGATGCAGTTGCGAAAACTGCGCGAGCTGCGAGACGAACTGGAAGTTGTCCATCGGCTTGAGAGGGTCCTGATACGTCAGCTGCTGCAGAATAATCTGCAGGAGCGATTTGAAATCCAGACCGAACGCGCTGTTGCTTGACGTCGCGCTTACAGGTGTGAGCGCCATGAAGTCCTCCGATCCAGTTCGGGTTTATGAATGAGGGTGGTGCCATTCAGGGAAAGGCCGCTTATCCTGACGCCGGCTTCGCGCGCGATATCGTGTGCGGCCTCACGGACCTGCCGGCGCGCCTCGTCGCTGACATCCGGCACGGCTACGATAATCTGAACGTCGCCATCGCTTTCCGCTATGATCACGCTTAGGGCTTCCGCGCCGCCATCGGCTTGAGGTCCGGCCGCTTCGCCGTCGGTTTTGGGATCGGAAAGTGCCGGCTCAGGCGTTTCGTCGCCATCCGCCCGCTGCGCACCATAACCGCTCTTTGCGGATAAGACGGACTGCGCCGGCAACGGCGCGACGGGCACGGACGCCTCGGCGGCCGCGAGACCTCGGAAGCCCGGCGAAACGCCCGTAGCCAGAGCCACCGACACGGCTGGGCCGGCCGTTGATCCATGCAGGTGCAACCGCCGTTCGGCCGGGGCCGCCCTGTCGACCGGCTTCGGAAAACCGCCGGCATTCGCCCCCGCGATCATCACGCTGGCGGCCGATGCCGGACTCGCGGCAAATCCAGTCCCCGCCGGATTATCACCATCAGCCGAAACCAACGACATCGGCGTCATCAACTGCGATGCGTCGGGCTGACGCGCAAAGGCAGGTGTCTCTTCGCCCACCTCGGTCTTGCCCGCGCCCAGAAGCCCTGTGGCATCGAAGCTGATGGCGTACTGGGAAGACGTAACCGGCAAACCGTCGAAGGCCTCCTTAAAGGAGGTTGCCGGCTTCGGATGCCGGACTGCCTGATGTGGCTTTGCGGGGACATAGCCAGGCGCGCCATCGATTTTCATGCCGACCTCCATCCGGCCGTTGCCCGGCCCGCATGTTCATCAAGTGCGGCTTCTTCCCGCCGGCGATGTTCATGACGCTCAGCCAGGCGTGCCAGGTCGGCGACCGCGTCGCGGCGCGCCGACAGCGCCGTCCGGCGTTCGCGAACGCGCGAAAGCTCGGCCTCGGCATCGCGCACCTTGGCTTGCGTATCTTCGACAGCCTTTTGATTGCTGAGGATTTCGGCGGCCCAGCCAGCCGATGCCGCCAACTGGAGGGACGCTCCGGATACCGCCTGGCGCCACCCGTCGTAAGAGGCCTGCAATGCCTTGGTCTCAACGTCCTGGCGACCGTTGAGATCGCGCACCCGGATGTTGGCGCGTTCGACGTCAAACGCCGCCCCCATCTGCTGCACATCACAAATCCGGTGGATGTCCCTCAACATCCTGATATCGCTGCGCTGCCTCATCGTCTTTGCGCCTGCAACAGGGTTTTCAAGGTATCGGTGGCCGAGGCGAAGGCCATGCGTTCCGTCGAAGCCTGCCGCAGGTATTGCAACAGAGCGGGACGGCGCGCGATGGCCTGATCGATCTCGGGACTGGAACCGGCCACGTAGACACCGCTTTCGATCAGCGTGCGCGACGCATCGAACGTGCTCAGCAGCGCGACCCCGTTTTGCGCGTCGGCGCGATGCTGCGCCCCCATCAGGTCCTTCGACAGGCGGCTGATGCTGCGGGGAACGTCGATGGCCGGGAAATGCCCGCGCTCGGCCAGTCCGCGCGACAGAATGATGTGTCCGTCCAGCAGCGACTTCAGCATTTCCGAAATCGGATCGTCGATATCGTCCGTTTCGCTCAGCACGGTCATGATGCTGGTGATGGCACCGCCCGACTTCAAAGCGCCACAGCGTTCGACCAGCTTCGGAATCGCGGAAAAGACGCTGGGCGTGTAGGCGCGCAACGTCGGCGGTTCGCCAGCCGCCAGACCGGTTTCGCGCATGGCCATGGCCAGCCGCGTGACAGAGTCAAGCAGGAGCAGTACGTGGTGGCCTTCGCTGCGCCAGTGTTCCGCCAGCGCCAGGGCATAATCGCCGGCCCGCACGCGCATGGCGGCTGCCTGGTCCGATGTCGCCGCCACCAGCACCGTCTTCGCGCGCGCCTCCGCCGACAGGCCTTCCCGCCACAAGGCCTCGACCTCACGGCCCCTTTCGCCAACCAGGCAAATAACGCAGCGGTCCGCCCGGCCCTGTTTGGCCAGTTGCGTCATCAGGCTGGTCTTGCCGACGCCGCTGGCGGCGAAGACGCCGACGCGCTGGCCTTCGCCCAGTGTCAGGAAGGCATCGATCGCGCGCACGCCCGTCTCGAACACACGGTTTGGCGAGCAACGCTCCAGGGGCGCTGTCGCCTGTGGCGTCAGGGGCGCGAAGCTTGCGCCGGCAACCCGTCCCTTGCCGTCCAGCGGACGGCCGAGGGCGTCGACGGCTCGGCCCAGAAGCCCGTCGCCGACCGGCGCGCGGTCGATTTCCGGGCATGCCTCCACGCGCGCTCCGGAAAACGTTCGCATTCTGTCATCGAAGGGCACCAGGATGACGGAATTGACGTTGACGCTGACAACTTCCGCCAGCAGCCGCTTCACACCCGCACCGCTGTGGCTGTCAACCGCTTCGATGTGGCACAGCGTGCCTATCGGAACATTGGGGCCGTCGGCTTCGATATAGGTCGGCAGGATTTTTTGGACACTGCCCGTGCGCGCGACAAGGTCGGCGGTCCGGATCCGGTCAATAAAAACGTGTTCAGTCATGACGCGCTCCGACCGGTTGCGACATCTGCTCCAGCAAGGCGCCAAGCCGCCCCCATTGCTGGTCGATCCCCACGTCCAGGGTGCCGAGTTTCAACTGGATACGACATTCACCGCTTTTCAGGCCGGCCAGCGCCACGATACGGAGTCCGGAGGCACCAAGCGCCTGCGTCAGCGCGGACAGGGCGGCTTCGTCGCCAAAATCCGATTGCGACACTTCGATCTGCAGAATGGAATGCGCCTCCAGCGTGCGCAGGTGCTGCGTGACAATCGCGCTCACAAGCGCGGCACGCCCCTTCTCCGCACCCAGAACCGCCGCCAGGCCTTCCCGCGCCAGAGCCGGCGCCAACCGTTCAAGGCCCGACACGGCGGTTGCGAAAACGCCCGCCGCCTGCCGGATGCCGCCTTCCAGGCGCGCCAGCATGGCCGCGCCGGCGTCCTCGGCGGCGCGGCGGCCCGCCTCCCGACCTTCTGCCTCGCCCTCCTGGAACGCGGTACGGACCTGCTTACGCAGACCGGCCAGCTCAGCCTCTTGCTTTTCGAGCCGTTCAAGCAAGGCTGCGCGTTCGTCAAGCAGCTTTTGCACCTCGGGATCAACAGCTGGCTCCGCCTCCCGGGTTCTCTGAGGGACGGCCCCGCCCAGGGCGACGCTCAACGACAGAACATCGCTGCCGGCGGCCTGACTGTTCCGTTTCAGAATCCGGTTCATGTGCCGTCTCCGAACAGGGTGCGCAACCGTGCATTCGTCGTGTCCTGACGACCCGTCGTGACAGCCGTCCGGCCCTGCGGGTGCGCCAGCTCCGCGGGCAGCGACAGGGTCAGTTGACGCAAGGCAGCAATGGCTTCCCGCGTCATGTGGTACGCACCAGCCCCGTCCATTTGCTGGTTCAGAGTGCGCGCGGCCAGCCAGTCCGAAAGGCCGGCCGTATTCATGGCCTGCGGCGCCGCTTCGACGTCAAAAACGTCGGCAACGCCGCCGTAGGCGGCCAGCAGAGACCGGACCTGGGCAGCCGCTTTGGGGTCGAGCATGCCCAGAACCGCCGCCATATCCTCCGGCGTCGTCGCGGCCAGTTCGGCCACCAGCCTGCGCAGCGCCTTGTCAGAGCCGGTCGACGGCATTGCCTTCTCCCCGCTCAAGCAAGACCTGGAACCTTTGCGCGAATTCCCGGCGCTCTTCTTCGGTCAGGGTGCGCACCGGCGGCCTCGCCCTGTTGCGCAGGACCTGCAGGGCGGCAAAGGCCAACCCCGCAAGGACCAGGACGACCACAACGCCCCAGAAGGTCGGTCCAAAGATATTGCGGGATGTCGTGGACGCCGCGGCCGCGCCCGTCGCCGCGACGGTGCGGCCGCTTTCGGCCGGCACACCGCCCGCGAGGCCGCTTTCGGCGGCCGTCACCACGATTTCGTCACCCAGTTCAGGCGCGATGTCGATCGCCGCCGCCGCGGCAACCCGGATATTCTGCTGCGCTTCGGCGTTGCGCGCCGCCGGGCCGGCTATACTCACCTTCAATTGGAAGTTCCGCTGGCCCGCGGTCCATTGCAGGAAGGGATCCGAGGGCTCCTCCTCGGCGTCTGCGTCATCGGACTCGACCGGGCGGAACACCGGCAATGCCGTGACCCTGACCGTGAACTCCTGACCTGGATAGGTCGCGAACAGTGTCTGGCGCACCTTTTCGGCGAAAAACACCTCGGCGGCATGCTGTGCCGGCGACTGGGCGGTCGATGTTTCGGACGATATCTCGGTGCTGATGACCTGGCCTTCCCCGTCCAGCACGACGACGTCGGCAGCATTAAGTTCAGCGACGGATGCGGCCACAAGGCGCTGAATGCCCAGGACGGCGCCCGTCGACAGGCTGCGGCCGGGCTTGAGCGTCAGGGCGATGGAGGCCTTGGGCGACCGCTTGTCATCACGGAAGATGGTGTCTTCCGGAAGCGACAGGTGGACACGCGCGGTATCCACAGCGTCGATCGCCATGATCGTCCGGGACAGCTCCCCCTGCAGGGCGCGCTGATAATTGATCTTCTGGGCGAACTCGGTCAGGCCGATGTCCGATTTGTTGAACAGTTCGAACCCGACCGAACCTTTCAGCGGAAGGTCCTGGCTGAGGATGCCGAGCCGGGTTGCATCGACCTTGTCGGCGGAGACAAGAATGGTCGTCCCGTCGTCGGCGAGACGATAGGGCACCTTCTTCTTGTCCAGTTCGGCAACGATCGTCGCGGCGTCCGTTGGACGCAGATTGGAAAACAGGATGACATCCGGCTTACGCAGGAACACAAAATACACCGACCCGAGCAGGAAGACCGCAATGACGACAACGCCCACCGCCAGGAGTATCTGGCGCTGCGGCGGCATCGAACGGATCTTATCGAAACTATCCATGATCTAGAGCTGCGTCCGCATGATTTCCTGGTAGCCTTCCACCAGGCGGTTGCGCACCTGCAGCATCAGTTGCAGCGACAGGTGCGACTGTTCCAGCGCGAACATGACCTGGTGCGGCGGAATGGTGTCGTCCAGCACGAAAGACTTGACGAGCGCGTCGGCCGCATTGGCCTTCTCGCTGACCCGGTCGATGCCGTCGGAGAACAGCTCGGCGAACGAAACGCCGGAGCCATGCGTCGCCACAGGCCGCTGCAATGCCGCTAATTCGGGTGTAGCCGCCGCGCCCAGGGCGCTGATGGCCTCGATCGGACCTGTACTCATCTACTTTCCCATTTCCAAAGCTTTGACATACATCTGGCGGGCCGTGCTCATGGCCACCATGTTAGCTTCATAGGCCCGTGCCGTTTTGACCATCAGCACCATTTCGGCGGAATGATCGATTGCCGGATACGAAACATAACCGTCGGCGTCGGCCAGCGGATTGCCCGGTTCATGCACCCGGCGAGGCGTCCCTTCCACGGCTTCGACACCATAAACCGACACACCGTTGAGTGCGGTCTGCGGCCCCGCCAGTTGCCCCTCGAACGACGTCCGGGGCCCCGACAACAACCGCATGGCGCGATAAGGCTGGCCCGACGCGGTCTGGACCGTATTCATATTGGCCAGGTTGTCCGCGATCACTTCCAGACGCCGCCATTCGACGTCCAGCCCGGTCTTGCTGATTGCCATCGCCTTCATGTTCAGGATCCCACAACAATACGCATATGCTGCATCTGGCGCGACAGTATCTCTACCAGCGCGGCGTACCGCGCCGATGTCATCGACGCGGTCGCCATCTGCAGGTCCAGCCGCGAACTGCCTGTTTCCTGCCACGAAGGATCAGCTTCTATCCGCGGCGTGACAGCCTGGATGGCGCTTTCGCCCCGTGCGGACGCGGCGATCAGTTCCTGTTCGAACGACACCCGCAGGGCGCGGTAGCCGGGCGTGCTGGCATTGGCCAGGTTCTGCGCCGTCACATCGGCGCGCGCCGCCAGGCCGTCCAGGGCCTTAAGCGCCATGATTGACGTCAGATCCGACACCCGTATCTCCTCCTCTACTGAACAACCAGATCGGCGTGCAAAGCTCCGGCAGCCTTGATCGACTGCAGGATGGCAATGATGCCGCGCGTATCGACATTGGCCTGGTGCAGGGCCTGGACCAGATCACCGACCGTGGTATTGGGGAAGCGCACGACCGCGTCCCTGCCTGGCGTAACCTCAATCTTCTTGCTGGCGACGACCAGCCCGTTCCAGGCGCCGTACTCGGCTATGAACGGCTGGGTGGCGTCATTGTCCTGGCTGATCGACACCTTGATATCGCCCTGGGAAACGACAACGCTCGAAATTTGCACCGAACCGCCGGCAACGACCGTGCCGGACCGTTCGTTGACCACCACAACGGCCCGCTGGTCAGGCGTCACAGCGACGTTTTCGACCCGCGCCACGAAGCCATAGACGTCCCGGCCCGCGGTCCGCGCATCGATGACCACGGTGGCGGAGTCGGCCACGCGCGCCAGGCGCATACCCATGGCGGCATTGATGCCGTCCTTGATGCGCTCGGCCGTCATCGTGTCCGGCTCCTTCAGGATGAAGGTCAGTTCGCCGCCCGCATTAAGCAGGCTGGCGGCCGCCGGCATTTCGATCGTCGCGCCCCCCGGCAGCACGCCGGAGGTCGGATAGTTCTTCTGCTGACGGTTCTGCTGGGCGTCGAAGCGGTAGCCACCCACGACCAGCGGTCCCTGGGCCAGGGCATATGTACGCTGGTCCGGTCCCATCAGGGGCGTCATCAGCAGGGTTCCGCCGACAAGGCTACGGGCATCGCCAATCGAGGAAACGGCAATATCGACCTTGTCGCCCAGATGCGCCGACGGCGGCAGCACGGCAGTGACCATGACGGCCGCCACGTTGCGGCTGTGGACATCATCGGTCGATACGTTCGCGCCGAAACGGCTGAGCACATTGGTCAGGGCCTGGCGCGTGACCTTGCTGCCGGGGGAATCGCCCGAGCCGGAGAGCCCGGTCACAATGCCGTATCCGACCAGCGCGTTTTCGCGCCAACCCAGGAACCGGCCCATATCCTTGACGCGCACGCTTTGTGCCAGGGCCTGCATCGGCGCCAGAAACAGGCCGATCGCCAAAAGGACAGACAATATCCGCGTCATGGCTTGCCTGCCTCGGCCAGCCGGCGCTTCTTCTCTGTCCGCTCGTCACGGGTCAGTTCGGGCTTCCCGTACACGATCCTGGCGTCGGCCAGAGAGGTCGACAGGACGACGTTTGAACTGGCGATGTCGGCGCGCCGCACCCGGCCGCTCAGGAAGATGCGGACCTTGCGGCCGTTGATGTTCATCAGTTGCTCACCGGAAACATACAGGTCGCCATTCGGCAGCACGTCGTCGACCACGACGCTGATCCGCGCGACCATATGGCCGGAATGTCCGGTCTGGTCGCCGCTTCCCAGCGAGTAGCTGCCCTGCACGCCCACCTGGTCGTTGTTGCCGTTGCCGTTCTCATACCGGCCGGACAGGCCGAGGGTGCCGTTGTTCGATTTCTTGGATGCGTCGGTGGCCTGGGACGACTCGAAGATGAGAACCGTCAGACTGTCGCCGACCCTTTCGGCCGTGCGGTCCGAGGCCAGCGACGACCAGGCGTTCGGCCTGAACAGGTCATCGGCGGATGCACCGCCCGCCAGGGTGAATAGTATTGCCGTCGCAGCCCACAGCCGCAACGCCCGCCCCCTCGCCTTTCCCCCCGTTGTCATCTGGCCTCCCCAGAATAAAGCACACTCATCACCTTGCCGTCAGCCGCCCGGACGAACAGTTTCCGGCCCGGATTGGCGGGCTGCAGCGCCTCGACTTCACGCTGGACCAGCACAGGCCCGGCCTGAACCGTCACATACAATTTCTGCCCCGGGCTGATACTGGCCATCAGCGGCACCGGAACTTCGGCGACGATGTCCCCCGGCGCCAGGTCGCGGATCAAACGGGCGGCCCGCATATTGGCGTCATACCGCACCGCCGCTTCAGGCGGATTTCCGCCACAGTCCGCGGCGGCGAAATCCGCCGCAGAGGGCACCGCGCCGGCGCTGAGCGGGCGCACAGCCATTACGCAGCGTTCCGATGCCCGGCTCTCGAACGCTACGAACGCCAACGCAAGAAACAACCCCTTCACCAACATCGATCTTTATCTCTTAAGATCGTTGGCGATGGACATAAGCTGGTCGCCGGCCTGGACGATCTGGGCATTGGCGGAATAGGTCCGCTGCATCAGCATCAGCGACACCATCTCCTTGGCCAGGTCGACATTGGAGGTTTCGACATAGCCCTGCGCCAGGACACCCGCCCCTTCCACGCCTGGCGCTGAGCGGATCAGTTCCGCATCTTCTGCCGGCTGGAAGGCACCGCCTGTGATGGCTTTAAGGCTGGCCGGGTCCATGTCCTGAACCAGTTCGATCCGGCCGATTTCCAGCGGTTCCACTCCGCCTTCAACTGTCGCGGTCACACGGCCATCCATGCCGATCGCCAAACCCCTGGCGTCACGCGGCACCGAAATCATCGCCTGAAGAGGCATACCGTTACTGGCAGCAAGGAAACCGTCGTTATTGACCTTCAAAGTCCCGCCCCGCCATAGCAGGGTCTGCCCGGCCGGCCCCATCAATTCGATAAAACCACTTCCATCGATGGCAAGGTCCAGTTGCGAACCCGTCTGACTGAGCGTGCCCTGAGCGAAATCCACCGTCGATCCGGTCAACCTGACGCCCTGGAACACCGGCTGGCCGCGATCCAGAGACGTGCCGGAACCAGCATCCTGCACACCTTGCCCTGCCATTAACTGGGAAAACTGCGCCCGGCTTTGTTTGAAGGCAGGCGTGTTCATATTGGCAATATTATTGGCAACGATTTCCAGCGCACGCTGCTGGCTATCGAGTCCCGTGGCCCCGATATGGAAAACCCCGTTCATACTCCCCCCTTACGTCTGACCGAACGTCGTAATCGCGCGGCCCATCAATTCATCATAAACCATCATCAGCCGTTGGCCTGACTGCGCCTCGCGCAGGGCGGCCATGACCGTTATCATTTCCGTGCCCAGGGAAACGTTGGACGTTTCAAGCGATCCCTGGACAACGGACGCATTTTCCAGCACCGAAACCAGCGCCTCCGGTGCGCTGTACAGCCCATTTTCCGCGTAGGTCAGGGCCGCGGCATCGGCGATATCGACAATGCCGATTCTGCCGACAGCCTCACCTGCCTGCAGTACTGTGCCGTCGGTCAATACGGTATAGTCGCCGGGCTTGAGGACAAGGTCGCCGCCACCACTCTGCTGCAGCGCCGCACCTTCGGCACTCACCAGCCGCCCCTCCGTATCGCGCTGAAACTGGCCGTGGCGGGTGTAAAGTACCGTGCCACCCTCCGTGCGGACGGTGAAGAAACCCGCGCCGGAAATCGCCATATTGTCTGGATTATCCGTAACTTGCTGCTGTCCGGGCGTGGAATCTATAGCCACTTGGGCAGCGATCTGCGCGGCCTGCAAGGCGCTGCCGTCGCTCTTTGCGAGACCGGCATCGGGCACACCCAGCACCGCCTCAAAACTGACGGCGCGCTTGTAACCCGGTGTCGTTACATTTGAAATATTTTGGCCAGCAACTTCTAAGTGTCTTTCGACACGCGACAAAATGCTACCAACACTGCTGACGAAGTCCCCCATACAGTGATTATTCGCATTTATTCGCCGCGGGGCAAGCCCCCTGACGAAAATTTCATAAATTTTTCGGCAGCCCCGTCAAAAGGGCGAGTTGTGCCACTGCCCCGTGATTGCCGACAAAGCTTGCCGCCTTGCCCCGACCTTCCCGTTCTCTCGGGTTTATATGATCATGGTTCCAGCGTGTGTGTCGACATCACGGTCAGCAACGCCCTGCTCCCCGCTGCCGGTGCCAATCCTTTGCGGGTTGAGGGCTGGCCGCCGCCCAGCCAGAGCTCGACCTTGCCGGCCTTGACCGAGCGCGAGCCGTCGGCGTTGACGGTGGAAAGCGCGCGGCTGTCGAGCGTGAAGGTGACGGTCTTCGTCTCGCCGGCCTTAAGGTGAATGCGGTCAAAGCGCGCCAGGGCACGAAGGGGCGCCGTCTTCAGGCCAGGTCGGCTGACATAGAGCTGCACGACCTCATCACCGTCCATGGTGCCGGTGTTGGTGACGTCGGCGGACACCGTCACCTGGCCGTCACCGGACACGGTCTTAGCCGACAGTTTCGCCGGAGCGTAGCGGAAGGTCGTGTAGGACAGGCCATAGCCAAACGGATACAACGCCTCGCCCTTGAAGTAGCGGTAGGTACGGCCCTTCATGGTGTAGTCGCTAAACGCCGGCAACTGATCCACCGAGCGGTAGAAGGTCATGGGCAGGCGGCCGGCCGGACTGTAGTCACCGGCGATCAGGCGCGCCACGGCCGCGCCGCCCTGCCCGCCCGGATACCAGGCTTCGATGATGGCCGGGACGTGCTTGTCCGCCCAGTTGACGCTGAGCGCCGAGCCGTTGACCAGGACCAGGACGACGGGTTTGCCGGTGGCGCTGACCTGCTCCAGTACCTTTTGCTGGACAGGCGGCAGATCGAGGCTGGTGCGGTCGCCGCCAGAGAAGCCCGGCGTTTCGACACGCATCTCCTCGCCTTCGACCCGTTGCGACAGGCCGGCCGCGAAGACGACCAGGTCGGCGTCCCTGGCGGCGGCGACGGCCTCCTGCGCGCCAGTATCCGACGGAATACTCCACAGCAGCTTTTCATCACCCTTCGCCTGGCGCTGGAAGGATTCAACGCGGATGCTGTTGCGGCTGCCGGCTTCGAGGCGAACGGCGCCTGTCGCGATGGATGGCCGCCAGTCGACGCGCCAGGCATCGACGATCAGCTTGTCATTGACCCAGATGCGATAGCCGCCGTTGGCGTCGTAACGGAAGCGATATTCACCCGTTTCCGGCGCGGTCAGGTAGCCGTCGAAGCGCACGGCGCCACTGCGCTGTTCGCCCTGCCAGGCCTGACGGATGCCGGCTTCGGTTGTCGTTTTTTGCGCCGGGCCGGTCATTTCAGCCCCCGCGAAATGGCTGGCATTCACGCCCTTTTCGGCACAATCCTTGTCGCGGCACAGGACGTCATCCGGCACGGCGGCCATGACCGGATCGATCAGGCCCGAGCCTTGTGCATAGCGGACCGTCGCCTTGGGAAAGCGGGCGCGGATCCCCGCCAGGATCGTTACGGGATGCGACGGCTCACCGTTGTAGTTGCCGACAAGCGAGTCAATGGAATCGGCATTGGGCCCGATCACCGCGATCGTGCGCGGCTCACTTTTCAACGGCAGCAGATTGTTTTCGTTCTTGAGCAGCACCATGGCGGCTTCGGCGACACGCTGCGACAGGTCGCGATTGGCCTGGGTGTCGTAATCGTCCGCCGTGATCTGCGGGAAGACCTTGGCCGGCGGATCGAACTGCCCAAGCTTGAAGCGGGCAGTGAACAGGCGCACAAGCGCCGTATCCAGCGTCTTTTCGGACAGCAAACCCTTGCGCACGGCGCTGGTCAGGTGGTCGGCCTCATTGGCATTCCCGCAGATCAGGTCGGTGCCGGCCAGATAGGCGGCGGTCACGCCTTCCTCGGGCGTCGCTTTATAATGGTGCGAGGTCTTATAGTAGATGTCGCCGACAGCATCGCAGTCCGACACTACGAAGCCTGTGAAACCCCAGTCCTTGCGCAGGTGCTTGACCAGCAGGTCCTCATTGGCGCAGGCGGGCTGGCCGTCGATGGCGTTATAGGCGCACATGATAGAGACGGCCTTGCCTTCGGTGATCGTCGCGCGAAAGGCGGGAAGGTAGGTGTCTTCGAGATCGTAACGCGACGGATTAATATTGTCGCGATGACGGCCCGCTTCGGGACCTGAGTGCACAGCGTAGTGCTTGGGCGTCGCGACGGTGCGGTAATAGACGGGGTCTTCGCCCTGCAAACCCTTGACGAAGGCGACGCCGATCCGTGCCGTCAGGTAGGGATCCTCGCCGAAGGTTTCCTGCCCCCGCCCCCAGCGCGGATCGCGGAAGATGTTGATATTGGGCGACCATACGGTCAGGCCGCGGAACCAGTCGGAGCCGCCGAAGCGGTGACGGCTTTCGACGTGCTTGGCGCGGAACTCGGTGCTGATTGTGTCGGCGACCGTGCGGATCAGCGGCTCGTCAAAAGTGGCCGCCAAGCCTACGGCCTGTGGGAAGACGGTCGCGTAGCCGGCGCCCGCCACGCCGTGCAGTCCTTCGTTCCACCAGTTGTATTCGCGGATATTGAGGCGCGGGATCGCTGGCGCGTCATTGATAAGCTGGGCCGTCTTTTCCTCTAGCGTCATGCGCGAAACGAGGTCGGCGGCGCGGTCCTCAGGCGATTTGGTGGCGTCCTGATAGGACGGCGCTTCCAGCGGGTTCTGCGCGTACGCCTGTACCGGGCCCAGGGAGATCAGCGCGGCCAGGACAGCAACCGTCAGATTGCGGTTGCGGCGGATAGAATTCGTGTCGGGATTTTTCATGGTGTCCTCACTCAGACGCGGGCAAATTCGTAAAGCGCAATACTGATCGGCGCGACTTTCAGCGCGGAGCCGGTTGTAAACCGGCCTTCGGCGATCGTGACTTCCGGCGGCTTGCCGACGACGTTTGCCGCTTCCAGGTGCGCTCCGGTCAGCTTCCATGTCCGGCCGGACTTTGCTGCCGCAAAGCCCTCCAGGTTCAGTTGCAGGCTCTGTGCCTGGTCGGTGGCGTTGACGACAGCGACGATCAGCGCCTTGCGATCCGCCGTCAGCGCGGCGGAGACATCGAGCGGATAGGTGGCGCTTCCGGCATTGACGCGAGGTTGATCCCCGCCCGCAGGGAATTCGGGCTTCGGTACGGGGGCATTGCCCGTGACCTCGACTGGGATCGTGCCGAAATGCTGGTTGTACATCTGGTACATGCGGCCGGTAGCGCTGATGACCGACCGTGTCCGGTCATGATCGATCCAGCCCGTCGCCATGGTATAGCCGGCCATGTCGATGAAATCGGTGTGGCGGAAGAATTCGTGCAGGCACATGCCGAGCGCCAGACAGGTCTTCAGCGTCTGGCGGAAGCTGTAGGCATATTCGTCGAAGAAGACCTTGACCTTGCCGTCGTTGAGCGACGGATGGCGGCGCTTATACTCTTCCCAGCATTCGACCATGGTCAGGACACGGTTGGCCGGCTGACGCGCCCATTCGACCAGCGGGCGCTGGACGTCGAACAGCTTGCCGGTCGCCATGTCGAACTTCTTGTTTTCCGGCGGATAGGCGTGCGTGGCCAGGGCGTCGAACCGGCCCCAGGCATGCGTCATCATGCCGTTGGCCCAGTCACGTTCGGAACCGAATTCCACATTGGGCTGACCGGCGACAAAGATCCCCTGCCCCGTCGTCATTTCGTCGACGAAACCACCTGGCGCGATGATGTAGATCGATGGATCGACCTTGCGCATGGCGTCGGCGAACATGTTGTGCTTGATGACATACTGCTTGAGCGGGATGTGCCCCATCTGCCAGTTGCCGTACATCTCATTGCCGATGTTCCAGTATTTGACCTTATAGGGCTCGGGATGGCCGTTGGCGGCGCGCCTGCCGCCCCATTCCGTGTCGGTGCCGCCGTTGACGTATTCGACTTGCTCGGCGCCTGACCGCGGACCATCAAAGCCGGTACTGATGGCCCAGGACGGTTCGGCATTGATCAGTTGGCACATTTGCAGAAGCTCATCGACACCAACATCATTGGGCTGGGCGAAGCTCCACACCGGGTCGAAGACCGGTGGCCGCTTGTCCGGATCGCCGATCGTGTCCTTCCAGTCGTAGGACGAAATGAAGTTTCCACCAGGGACACGCAGGATTTTGCAGTCCACTTCGCGCATCAGGGCGATCGTGTCCGCGCGGAAGCCCCTGACGTTGTCAGCGGGCATCAACGACACGGCGCCGATCCGGAAGCTGCCCGTGCCGGTGCCGGTGATTTCCAGGCGCGCTTCCTTGGTTTCGGCCTTTGCCGAAAAGCGCAGAGGCGCCTTGCTCCAGGATTGCGTCGCGGCGATCTTGACGGTCTGGCGGTCGCCTGGCGCGCTGCCCCAGATCAGGGTGGCGGAAATATCAGCGCCGGCATCCGCGGCAATCACGATCCGGCCGACATAGTCCTTTATCAGCAGCGACAGCCCCGACTGGGCGATGCCGCGCGGCTCAGGCCCGGCAAGCTCAATCTTCGGGGAGTGGTTCCCGACCCACGGCGCGGCGCGATCCATGACAACGCCCGAATCCGGACCGACCGGCACCCACTTGTTGCTGTCGCGGTTCCGCCGGCCTTCGGGCTTGGGCGCGGGTTTGGAGTCGATCGCATGATAAAACTTGCGGTCGTCCAGTACCTCGCTCCAGAGGCTGTGATTGATCAGATCGCCAATATGCTCAAGGAAGCCGCCGTAGATGAACGGATTGATTGCAGGCCCTTCCCGGCCGGCGTTCAAGGTCGAGGATATGGTCTTCCCGGCCTGCGCGACTGCAGGGAAGCCGGCAAACACACCAGCCATGGCGGCGGCGGTTAGCGCCTGACGCCGCGATAGGGTAAGCTTGTTTTTGTTCGACATGATCAACCTCTAAATTGGATAGAGACGTGCGCGCATAGCGCTGCAGACCGGCTCACAGCGAGACGCCGGAGACGATGATGGCTGAGGCCGCGCGTAACCGCGGCCGGTGGCAATTCAGAAACAACGTCGATGTGCGCCGTGTCAGCGGTCGACTGACACGGCGCACATCTGCAACTAGGGTTGCAAGGCCAGGACGGTGACAGATGCCGGCGCCAGGCGCACCGTAACCTTGCCGTCTTTCAGCTTTGCGGTGACCGGCTTCGGCGTGACGACGTTCGGCGCTTCGAAGGTATTGTGGGCGTCGACCTTGGCCGCCGCCAGGGTCTCGCCCGATACCGACCTGACCTTCAGGCCCAGGCTGGCAACGTCGATGTCGGTGGCCTTGTTGGGGTCTACGTTGGTCAACGACAGATATATCTTGCCGTCTGCGCCTTTGGCGGCGGCGGCATCGACGCGCGGCAAGGTGATGTCACCGAAGGTGTAGGTCCCCGCATCGAACGTCACCGGAATGAAGGTCGCGTCCTGGAACGGCACGTACATCCTGAACACGTGGTAGGTCGGCGTCAGCAGCATCTTTTCCTTGTCCGTCAGGATCATGGCCTGCAGGACATTGACCATCTGGGCGATATTGGCCATGCGCACGCGATCGGCGTGGCGCGCAAAGATGTTGATGTTGAGCGCGGCCAGGATAGCATCGCGCTGGGTATTCTGCTGCATCAGGAAGCCGGGATCAGTGCCAGGCGTCGCCTTGTACCACGCGCCCCATTCGTCAACGACCAGCGAGACCTTTTTCTCAGGGTCATACTTGTCCATGATTGCGGAATGCGTCGTGACCAGCTTCTCCATACCCAAGGTGTCCTTGAGGATGACGGCATATTCCTTTTCGGTGAAGCCGGTCGCCGGCTGCGACACGGGGAAGCCCCCGCCGGTCGTATACTGGTGCAGCGACAGGCCTTCGATATCCCAGGCCCAGCTGCGGCCCTTGTAGGACTTCATGACGGCTTCGGTGTACGAGGTGTCGGCGCCGTTGGGGCCGACCGCGACGCGCTGCATTTTTTGCGCCGGATTGAAGTTGCGCACGAAGCGCGCGTACATTTTCATCTGGCTGACATAAAAATCCGGCGTCATCGCGCCGCCGCAGTCCCAGCTCTCGTTACCGATGCCGACGAACGGCACCTTGTACGGCTCCGCGTGACCGTTCCTGGCACGCTCGGCGCCCAGCGAGTCGGCCGTGCCCGCGGTCATATATTCCAGCCATTCGGCCGCCTCGCCAACCGTGCCGGAGCCGACATTGACGGATATGTAGGCTTCCGCGCCAACCTGGTTGGCGAAGTCCATGAATTCGTCGGTGCCGAAGGTATTCGGCTCGACGACGCCGCCCCAATTGCCGTTCATCTGGGACTTGCGTTCCGGGCCGACGCCGCGCCGCCAGTGATATTCGTCGGCAAAGCAGCCGCCCGGCCACCGCACCACTGGCACCTTGATCGCCTTCAGCGCTGCGACGACGTCGTTGCGAATGCCGCGAGTGTTCGGAATGGATGAGTCCCGGCCGACCCAGATGCCGTCATAGATGCCTGAGCCCAGGTGTTCGGCGAACTGGCCGAAGATACGGCGGTCGATCTTGGCCCCTGGCTTTGCGGCGTCGATTGTGACGGTCGCGCGGTCCTGAGCCTGCGCTGCCAGCGGCAGCATGGCCAAGGCGACCGCGCCGGCGAGCGCGATGGATTTCATGATGTACTCCCACGTCTTCCGGCTATGGCGCCGGTTTTGATCGGCGGTTTTCCGCCATTATGATAGCGCTAACACAGATTTTCAGAGATGGAAAGCGAATTGTCGGACTTTTATGAGTGACGCGTCGGAGCTTTGCGAACAACGGCTCGGGCGTTGCACAGGTGCTGCTTTTCGTAAAGGACGACAAACAGTCCCCTATTCGCCCTGTGCGGTCAGTTCGAGCATGGTTACCGGTACGCCACGCGCTTTTGGCGCCACCGACAAGGTCAGGCCATCACCGGTCAATCGCCAGTCCACCGCATCGCCCGAAAGGTTTCGGACCTTTGTGATTTTTGCGTCTATCGGCGGCAACGATAGTTCGTCGTTGGGCCAGCTGAGAATATGGAGGAATATCTTATCCCCCCTGCGTGTCGCGCCATAGACGTTGTCCACCGGCTGGAAAGGTCCTGGACGCGTGCCGTAAATCGCGGTTCCGTATCGCTTCAGCCATTCGCCGACGCCGCGCAAGGTGGCCGCCTGCTTTGGCGGGATCACACCGTCCCGGTCGGGGCCGACATTGGCCAGTACATTGCCGTTGCGCACAACGGCATCGACAAGCAGCCGGACGACCTGCTCCCAACTCATGACATTGTGCTCCGGGGTATATCCCCAGGCCGAATTGATTGAAAATGTCTTTTCCCATGGCCTGGCGCGGATGGGGCCGGTGATCGGCGCTCCCCCTTCGGAAATATCGAAATCTCCCTGCCAGCCCGAGCGCGGATTGATGAGAATTTTCGGCTGGTAGCCGCGAACCATGCGGTTCAACTTGTCCGGCTCCCAGAACCAGGCGGCATCCGCATCGGTTCCGCTGTGGGCCAACCAGCCCCCGTCCCACCACAGGACATCGATCTTGCCATAATTTTTCATAAGCTCTTCGACCTGGCCATAGGTTTGCCTTTTGAAAAGCTGGGCGTTTTCGGGAAGTTCCTTAGGTTTGAAATAGGCCGGGAATCGCCAGTCGAGCGGCGAATAATAGATGCCGACGCGCAAACCGGCACGGCGAACCGCCTTGACGTAGGGGGCAATCAGATCCCGGCGCGCGCCGGAATGGATCGCGTCGAAATGGCCGTAGCTTGACGGGCTGTCCCACAGAGCGAAACCGTCATGGTGTCTGGCCGTCATGACCATGTAGCCGGCGCCGGCCGCGCGCGCCAGCGCTGCCCACGCATCCGGGTCATAATGCTTCGGGTTAAACGCGTGCGCGAGTTTTGCGTAGGCCTCGGGCGGCACCTTGTCGTTGAACATGTGCCATTCCCCCTTGGCAGGAATGGCATAGAGGCCCCAATGGACAAAGACGCCAAATTTCGCATCCCGCCACCAGGCCATGTCCCGCTCCGGCAAGAGCAGGTCCGGCGCCAGGGTCGGGTCGGCGTTTGACTGTTTCGCAGCGGATTTTTCTTCATCGGTCAGGGACTGGGCCCAGATCGCCGAGGGAGCCGCAGCCATGAGAAGAGCGCCCTTCAGAACATTTCGCCGCGTCGTCATCTTCACACTCCCATATGAACCCACAAAATATTCAATAGTGGAATATGATTTTATATACAAATGATATTCAAGGAATTGGCTTTTGCTACGCCGGCTTTAGGAGGCCTGGACGGAGGGAGCCGCGGCGCAGTTGCCAAGGATGAATGCTTCGTGCATTGGCATGGCATCTGCCGAAATTCGCCTTTGGATACTAACGACCTGCATCGCCATCCGCCTGGTCTCGGCCGGGGCATGAGGCGAATATTCGGCGGCCTACTGCCCGTCGCGGAGATTGCTCACCGGCGCCGTTCCAAAACACAGGTCGGTAAAGCGGGCGACCACGCCGTGCCCCGTCGGTGATTGCGCTCCAAGTCCCAGTTCTACCGGGCCGGCTTCCAGTCCGGGAATCGTGAAGAAGCGGACAAAATGCCAGAACTTGCCGTCGGTGGAATAGTGAAAGGCAAGGGTCTGGTTATTTCGGTATATGCGCAACCAAATATGGTCGCTACTCATCGTCGGTCCGTCGCAATCGTCGGACGTGCCACGTGTAACGACGCTGACAATCGTGGGCCTGTGCGCCGCGGAATATTCGAAGGCCAGTTTTGCCCAGCTATCATTCGCCACCTTCACGAACAGGGCTCCGGCATCGTAGGTGGCGGCGAAATCCACAGACGCCCGTGCTGACATCGTGAAGACCGGCTGATCGATGACCGCCGAAACAGAAATAACGTTTTCACGGCGGGCCTGGCCGTTCGGACTGAAGAACCAGTCCGTCTTGGCCAGGGCGCGCAATTCTACGGCTTTATCAGTGATCCTGGCGTGACCAAAGGCTTCGCCATTCACACTGAAATCCGGCAGTGGCATGTGTATCTCCTGTTTCGCGCCCGCAGCGCGAATTCCCACTCAAACCTACTTCTTGCATAACCGGCTGATCGGGTCCTGTCCTTCGGCTTTAATCACGCCGAGGCTATAGGGCAACTGCAAATACTCCTTTGTTTTTCCGGCAGGATCCAAACCTTGATACAGGAATTGCAGAGGCTTGCAGGGATCAATGGTAAGCGTCTGGTCGATACCGTCGCGCAGCATTTCGCCGTGCGACACCCCTTCGGCCCAGGCGCTTCCCTTGAACCGCACGTTATCGGCGCTGGCGAACACATTCATGTTGTCACCCAACGGTTTCCATTCGCCGTCCAGCTTGTCGCTCGTCCAGGCACGAAAGTACCGCCCCTTCGGACTGATGGCCTCTATCAGCGTAAGGAAGGTGTTCGTTCCCTTGATCTTATAGGTATTGCTGGCTTCGAACACGTCGTCGCGCGTGCCTTTTATGGCGACGGTCGTGTTGTGGAAACCCGCCGGGAACTGCTTCAGGGGCGTCTCGGCCCTGAAGAACGAACCATTGTCGTTGGTGAAGAACAGATAGCAGGTTTGGTCGTCGCAGATGACCCAGAAATCCAGCCAGGCCGCATGACCTTCAGGGTTCTTGACCACGTCCGGAACCACATTGAAGAACGGCTTCGGCGCGCTCCATGACAATGGATCGGATATATCCGTGCTGGTCGAATACAGGGGGTCGCCCCCCTGGTAGACCAGGTACCAGAGCTTTTGGGGCGCGAAATAAAAGACCTGAGGCGCCGCGCGGTAGCCCGGCCCCATCGGAGACTTGTCGAGCGGAATGATCTGCGCCTTCGGGGCATCCTTCCAATCGCGGAAGCTGGAATAGGCCAGCGCCCAACCGTTCTCGGCGGCGGTCGTCATGAACACGTGATACCGTCCGTCGTGATAGACGATCGACGGGTCCTTGACGCCGTATTGCTTTATAGTGCTGTCCTTGGCAGGGGTGATCAGCACAGGGCTGGATTTCCAGCTGAAGCCACCCTGTCCGGCGGCTTGCGCCAGTCCCGGGATGGAGATGAGCGCCGCGCAAATCATCGGCAGCGTCCGCTTGATAATGTACTTTGTCACAGCCGTTTCCCTGTTAGTGCGACGCGCCACGTTTGATGAGCACTATTGCGGCGCCTCCGCCACGCGCCATCGCGACCTTGAGCTTGTCGCGGTCCGACGCCGTAAGGGTTTTACGTTCGACGTCATTGGCGGTCGCGCCATCCTGCCACATCACAACGTCATACTGTCCGGGCGCCAGGAAGTTCAGGGGAATATCAACGGTCCGAGCCTGTTCGTTATTCATGGCGCCCACGTACCACCGGTCACCGCTGCGCCGAGCGACGATCACATGGCTGTCGGGGGTGCCATCGACGAACCGGGTTTCGTCCCAGGCTGTTGGGACGTCCTTGACGAAGTCGAAGCCGGAGGCATCCTTGTAAGCGACCGGATCATCCGCGACCATCTGGAGCGGGCTTTCGTACACGACGAACTGCGCCAGGGCCTGTCCGCGGGTGTACCGCGTTGACGGCATGATTTCGCTCTGGACATAGGCTTCCGGATAGTAGTTGCGGAAACCGCCCGGCGTATAGTCCATTGGCCCCAGCAACATTCGCGTATAGGCCAGCTTGACGTTGTGGGACGGCGTGATCTGCGCCCAGTCGAACTTATTGTACTCCGCCCCCATCACGCCCTCCTGCGTGATATAGTTGGGGTAGGTCCGGCTGAGCCCCATGGGCGGATAGGCGCCATGCATGTCCAGCAGCAGGTGGCGTTTCGCCGTGGCCGCCGCCAGCCGGTCATAGAACCGGACCATTTCCTGGTCGTCGCGCTCCATGAAGTCGACCTTGATGCCCTTGATCCCCCAGCGCTGATAGGTATCCAGTACCTCATCCATCCGGGGATCAACGTGCTTCCAGTGCGCCCAGAGCAGAAGCCCCACCCCCTTCTTGCCGGCGTAATCGACAAGCGCGGGCATATCGATCGACGGGTCCGCGCGAGTAATATCGGTCTTCGGGTCCGCGTCGCAGCAGGGCGTCGCGTTCAGCGGCCAGCCGGCGTCGATCAGGAAGTACGGAAAGCCGGACTCGGCCGCGAAATCGATGAAGCGCTTGTAGCGTTCCATCGACGGCTTGTCGCCGGCGGTCGGGCCCGACCACCAGTCCCACGCTGCCTTGCCGGGCTTCACCCAGGTGAAGTCCCCCTTTGCCTGGACCGCCAAATTGCCGATCAGCGGCGACTCGATCAGGTCCCCTGCCCGGTCGGCCGTCATGATCACACGCCAGCCGCTTCGCAGGCCGTTTTCGGAGATGACCGAAACCTCCTTGCGGTCGGGGCGGCGGAACAGATCGACCTGGAGACCGTCCGACCCTGACTTTACCGCCGAACCGGCATAACCGGAAATATCCGACTGGACGATCGCATAGTGGGAGCGGCCGCTGGGCGACGCGCAGAGGACCGGATAGTCGTACAGTTTCGATGGATCGAGTTGCGAAACCTTGATGGGATTCCAGTAGTCTTCGTGTGACGTCTTGTATTCCGAGACAAAACAGGTCGGGTCTCCGGCCAGGCGGAAACTCGTCTTCTCGTCCACAAGCGTGACCGGCTGGCCCGCGGGCGTGAGATATCGCCAAGCGACACCGTTATCGTAGGCCCGCACTTCGATCGACAGTTCGCGGCGCTGGCCGGAGGCCTCCCGGAAGGTCAGCACCTGCGACCGGTAGTGGTCTTTGGCCGTGGCGGACTTGGTTGCCGTCAGACGATAGGTCCGGTTGCCGTCCACCTTTTTGACCTTGACGAGTTGAAGGTCCGTGAAATCCGGCGCACCGGCCATCTGCAGGCCAAGCGCCGAGGTCGAGACGATCTCTTCCTGCTTGCGCGAGACGATGTAGCCGGAGGCGTCCGGAGCAATGCGGATTTCCAGGCTTCCGTCAGGTGATGAAACCGCGATCTGGGCGGCGGCAATGAGCTCAAACATGGGATGTTGCTCCGGGTTGGGATGGCAAAAGCGGCGGCTTAGCCATGGAACGTGATCTTGAAAGCGGCGGCGTGCGCGGACGGCGGCGTGCCCGGCAGATCGATCACCAGGGCGTTCGCCTCCTGACGGAAGGCGCACGGGCGCTTCACGCCCAAGAGGTGTACACTCTTCACCTTACGTGCTTCCTGTCCGCCTTGCAGGGCCAGCGACTTGACGGCCACGCTGCCCTGCGGCACGCCGAGCGTAATGGCGTAAAGCGCCTGGCCCTTGGTGGTGAAACGCATGTCCTGCGGCGTATAGTTGGCGCTTTCCTGGAACGCGCCGGAGGTGCCTTCGGTCGGCCCCTCACCGAAAGCTGTCCAGGGACGCGTGCCGTGAATGGCCTCGCCATTGATCTTCATCCACGCGGCCATTTCATCGAGGAAGACCAGGGTTTCCGGCGGCAGATCACCTTCCGGATACTGCACGACATTGAGCAGCATATTGCCGTTCTTGCTGACAATATCGGCCAGCATATGGATCACGTTGGCCGTGGTCTTGTAGGCGTGGCCTTCGCTGTAATACCAGTCGCCCATGGAGGTATCGGTCTGCCAAGGCAGGGGGTTGATGCCTTTCAGAACGCCGCGCTCAACATCCTGGACGAAGGCCTCCTTGTAGAA
Organism: Asticcacaulis solisilvae; assembly: GCF_017875235.1. Lineage (GTDB taxonomy): Bacteria > Pseudomonadota > Alphaproteobacteria > Caulobacterales > Caulobacteraceae > Asticcacaulis > Asticcacaulis solisilvae_A. The sequence continues at coordinate 33,700 of NZ_JAGGMI010000014.1, forward strand.
CTCGCCGGAGCCGAAATCCTTGCCGTTGTAGACCGCTTCATTGCGCCCCGCCCTGGCGATACTCTTGTTGTACATGTGCGCGACCAGGCTGCGGCCGACGACGCCGAACGGCAGGCCGCCGTCCGAATAAAGCAGGTCCGGCTCGTAAGCGTCGACGAGGTCCTTGATCCGGTTGTACCAGATCTGATGGAACTTCGGATCCGTGGTGTACCAGGTGTCGGCGCCACCACGGTAAGGTTCGTTGTGCGGAGGGTGATAGAGGTCCACGTTCTTGGGATCGGCGCCGTCGTAAGGGACGCCAAGGTCCGGCCAGAACTGGTTATAAAGGTGGCTGGTGTAGAACCAGTTGTGGCTGGCGCCCAGATGCTCGGATACGCCGAATCGGAGGCCGCGCTTGCGGGCCGCGTCTCGCCAGGCGCCGACGATATCCCGCTTCGGTCCCATGGCGACGGCGTTCCACCTGTGGTGCTTCGAATTCCACAGGTCGAAATTGTCGTGGTGCACGCCCATGCTGACAAAGTATTTGGCGCCGGCGGCGGCGTAGCGATCCATCAAGCCTTCGGGGTCGAATTTTTCGGCCTTCCACAGAGGAATAATGTCCTTGTAGCCGAACTTGGACGGATGGCCGTAGGTCTTCACGTGGTGCGTATTGTGTGGATGTCCCGGCGAATACATGTTCCGCGCGTACCAATCGCCCATGCGCGGCACGGCCTGGGGGCCCCAATGCGACCAGATGCCGAACTTGGCGTCGCGGAACCAGTCGGGCGTCTGGTAGGTCTTGAGCGACTCCGCCGTGGGCTTGAATGCCCCCGCCGCCATGGGCAGGTCGTACTTCACGGGTGTTTCCGTCCTGCAGGCTTCCGTATCGGTACCCGCCCGCACCGTGGACGCCGTAACCGCGGCCGTGCCCAGCGCGGCCAGGAGCGGAGCCCCCAAAAGTGTGCGTTTCGTCAGATTGGCCATGTGTTCTTTCCTGATGAAGGTGCGCCCAATATCTCTCGATCAGGATACGGAACGCGGATGTAGGCAGTTCGGGAAAACCGCTTTTGGTTATGGTTTGATCGCCTAGACGAACTTCGACAGCAGGCGGATATAGGCCGCCTGATAACCGTTGGAGACTTCGGTGATCGGCCAGGAATTCAGCGGCCAGCCATCATTGAAATCCTTGTATGACTTCTGTCCCGGCTGCGCGTAAGGCGGTTTCGGCCGGCTAGTCCCGCACGCCGAGCTGATCGACGGACACCGGCTGTCCCAATCCCACTGGGTCTGGTTGGGCCCACCCGGGATAAAGCCTGGCGGCGGGCCATAGGTGGAGGTGGCGGCGCTGTCCCACTTGGCCGAGCCGTCGAAGAACCAGGAATGGAATATCTCGTTGGCTGAGTTTTCCGCCCCCAGGCTGGACATATTGGTCAGGTAACACAGGCCCAGCGGGTTCACGCCATGAAGGTAGTGAATGTAGTGCGACGCCGCATTGAGATTGTCGGCCACCGTATGCGCCGTGCCGAGATTATGGACGTTCAGCGCCGTGAACAACAGGCCGACATTGCTCTTGATGGCGTTACTGCCCCAGATGTAGTCGTTGAGAAAGGCCATGTAGGGGTCGGCCTTGGTCGTGATCTTGCCGCGCGTCCACTCGGAGTTCACGCCGTTGAGGTAGTTGGTGCGGATGGCCGTGACGACCGAGGGGGTCGCACCCGCCAGTCCCGCATAGTGCAGAAGGGCATCCTGCAAGGTGCCTTCGTACGGCGAGGCGTAATTGCCCCAGCGGATCAGATTGGTTTCAGTATAGTTGCCGTCGACGAAATTGCGGTAGGCGGTGTTACCCGTCACGTCGTAAAGGTAAATCGCCGCCATCAGCTTGGCCATCAGGCGGCCGCGATCGTCCGTTTCCTGCCCGCCGGCCCCAAGTCCCTGCGACCCGTTGGACGCGTCATTGTTCTGGAAGGTGACGTTCGGATTGGCGACGGCCCAGGACCAGGCATTTTCCGCGCGTGTCCGCAGGCCCGAGGCATAGGCGGCCAGCGCGGGTATCGTACCCAGGACCCTGGCGCCCAGGGCGTAGGCCGCCGCGGCGTTGAGCGTGGCCGAAGTGCTGGCCGGCCCATAGTAGCTGGCCCCCGTGGCCGCCGAGGGGGGAGAGGCGTGGCTCATGCCTACGATCGACAGGACCGAGCCATTGGCCTCCTGCATCCGGCTCAGCCAGTCCAGGCCCCATTTGGCTTCATCGAGGATATCGGGAATGCCATTGCCGGATTCCGGGATGTTGTAATCGTCCCCCCAGACGCCCGGGTTTTCCCTGTAGGCGAAAAGCAGGAAGGTTATGTAGCCCGCCGTCCAGCTGGTATATTTGTTGTAGTCGCCGGCGTCGTACCAGCCGCCGGAAAGGTCGCGTTCGGTCGAGGCGTCGGTCTTGGCGCTGTACAGGCGGGCATTCTTGTCCTGCCCCGGCCCGATGTGCGATGCCCCGTCAGCCCAGCCGGCGCCAGCGTGCACGGCCAGTTTTTCCTGGCCAGCGCGTTGATAATAGAAACAGCGCACGGCGGCCTTGAGAACAGGCAGGTACACGTCCGCGGCAATCTTGAAGGTGTAGGATTTCACGTTGCGCTGGGCGTCGCGAATGAAATACTCGCCCGGCGTGATGACGCTGCTGAAGTCGAAATGCCACGCCTTGTCGCCGGAACTGGTATCGGTCGCTCCACCGTTCCAGGCGACGGGGGCGGCGCTGTGGACAACCGCATTCGTGGCCGCGTTGACCACTTCATAGACCGTGCCCGGCGTGAACGAATCCGAGGCATCGAAGCTGACAATCGGCGTGCCGTCGGACAGCGTGCCCACCGTATCCCCTTGAGGATCCCGGACAACGGCGATCTTGGTTTGTGCCGGCAGATAGCCGAACTGATCCACCACGATCGGAATACCGAACTGCATGGTGGCGGGTTTTACTGACGCCGAGGAGGAAGAGGAGGACGAAGAAGATGACGACGCGCCGCCCCCTCCTCCCCCGCCGCTGGAACCACCGCTTCCACCGCCGCAGCTCATCAGTCCCATCGGCACCAGGGCGACGCCCGCCGCCAACAGAAGCTTGCGGCGATTGCTGTCGAAACCTTGTTTCATCTTGCGTTCCTTCCTGTCTGAACGCCTGACCACCTGTTATCGCGGCCGCTTTATTTTCATTTTCCACTGTGACTCGTCACAACAGCCCGTTGCTTGACGGTGAAGGGATACGGGCCACATGCGACGTCAGACGGCACACGCGCCAAACTGCCATATATGAAAAGAACTTTCAATTACGAAAATTCAACAGTTTCTTGCCGAACCTCCACTGAAGCGGCTGAAGTACGGACCTGACGGCAAGTCCGTACTTAATTGGTGCGACGGCCTATTTCTTGCCGGCACCGATGAGCAGGGCATCCAGCATCGCCTGATCCTTGACGGCAAGCGTCGTGCGGTCGATGAGGCCGCCGGTGTCCCAGAAGAAGGGCGCGGTGCCGTTGGCGACCGCCTGCTGGGTGACATACTTGTTCCAGAAGTCCACAGAGGCGTTGTGCTTGGGCATGTCCAGTGGCTGGGTTTTGCGCCAGGCGCCGTACTCACCGACGATGACCGGGATGCCCTTGTCGACGAAGTTGGTCTTCATCGCCAGCATCTGCTGATCGACATAGGGTTCTTCGCTATGTGTCGCGTTGCGGTCCGGCTCGATGGTGGAATGATTGCCACTGCCCCAGTAGTAGAACATCTTGCCCCACGATGCGTCCTGGTCGATGATCATGAACTGCGACGGGGCATAGTAATGGACTTCGAACATCAGACGGTTCGCCGTTGTGTCGGTAGGCATACCCGGCCATAGCGACACGGCATATTCGGTGTTGGTTTGCGGCGACTGAACGATGAGGGTGCGGTAGGCGTTTCTGCCGCCGGTCGATCGCACGGCATCGATAAAGGTCTGGTGGTAACTGACCAGGACGGTCGTATTCGGCGCCGTATTGGCGTCAGGCTCGTTCGCACTGGCGAAGATCAGGCGCTCATCAAAATCGCGCAGGTGGGTGGCGATCTGCTCCCAGAATGCTTTTTGCTTTGCGTTGACGGCATCCTTGCTGGCGGCGTCGACATGTTTTTCCAGCCATCCGCCATCCCAGTGGATGTTGAGCACGACATACAGGTCGGCGTTGATGCAGTACTGCACGACGGCCTTCACGCGGTCGAGCCAGGTGGCTGAAATCTGCGCTGTGGTCTGGTTTGCGTATCCGTCCCATGAGCAAGGCAGACGGATAGCGTCGAAGCCCAGGGCCTTGTACCGATCCACCAGCGCCTGGGTAATAAGCGGATTGCCCCAGTTCGTTTCGCCGCCGATGGCCTCCATCGTGTTACCGATGTTGATTCCCAGTTTGATCTTGGCGGAAATCTGCGCCGCCGTGCTGGTCATGCCGGTCGCGTTGGCCGCGATCGGGCTGGTATTGTAGCTGGGATAGAGGCCACTTGAAGAGGAAGAAGACGAGGACGAAGACGACGATGAGGATGAAGACGATGAGGATGACGAACTCGAGCCGCCGCCCCCACCGCCGCCTGAACCGCCGCCCGAGCCGCCACCGCCGCCTCCGCAGGCAATAAGCGCGATGGGCAGGAGACTGCTGCCCGCCGCGGCCAATAGCTTGCGGCGATTGTACTCAGTTGACGACGTCATCATCATTACTCCCTGAAAGACTGTATTTTTTCATCGGCGCCTGACACGGCGACGTATCCCACGGCCCGGCTTCCCATACGGCAGGCGCACGTGGTATGGCTATTAGGCCGCCACAGCCCGATTTATTCAAATGTAAAATGTAATTTTAAATGTAAATTGTTTGGTGGTGTTGTGTCGTTGTCACAATGTCGCCTGAAAAGGGCTTTGAGGTTAGCGCCCCAAAGCCCAAACGCGTCCGCCTAATCCTTGAACAAGGCAGCATTACCCCACGTAACTACGGTCGGCACTTTGTTTTTCGTGGCAGCGCCCCGTGCAACCAATTCGACAATCTTCACGCCGGCGATATCGGCCTGCAAGGTCTGCACGGCTTGGCCGAAGCGCGCCGGCCTGGAGGTCGCGAGCAGCTTCCCGTCGCCATAAACCGAGAAGGTCACGGCGTCGTCCGTATCGAAGGTCGAATCGTCTATTCCGACTTCGGCCACGAAGCGGCGGAAGCCACCGTCGGCCCGGACCTCGAACCGGGAGTTGGCCAGGACGCCCAACCCCGTCTCATACATTCTGCCATTGACGCGCAAGGCCTGCCGGTACGGCGTGGCGTCAGCCTGGGCGCCCCCCCAACCGGTATAAGCCGGCGGTTCACCGGTGTCGGTCGTACCCGCCCAGGGATTTTTCATGCGATGGATGGTGGGATCCGGCTGCGGCAGTACCACGCCGTCGACAGCCGGATTTACCCGGCCTGGCATTTCCGACAGATAAAGGCCATCGGCCAGGGTGCGTGCGCCTGTGGCGTCGAAAATAAGGGTCTGGCGCGGGGCGAGTTGCAGTTTCGTTTCGCCGGTAAAGGCAGGAAGCGTGTTTCCGCTCCACAGGTCCCTGAGCGTAACCGGCGACGTTCCGGCGAGCTTCAGGTGGCGAGCCGTCAGGGTTACGTCCGTCGGCGCCAGTCCACGGTTGAAGATCGCGACGGCCTTGTGGCCGTTGCTGAGCGTCTTGACCAGTATCTGGACATCGTCGCTGTCATAGGCCAGCACGGCCTGGTTCCCTGCCCGATCCTGATTGACGGCGATGATGTCGCTGTTGCCCAGAATGTCCATCAGCGATTGCGGCGCATTTCGCAGGTCGTAGCCGATCAGAAGTGGCGCCGACAGCATTGACCACAGCGCAAAGTGCGACTTCGCCTCGGTCAGGTGATGCTCATCGAAGTCGCCATGACCGATGAAGAGCATGTCGGGATCGTTCCACGAACCCGGATGGGCATAAAGCGCGCGGTTGGCGGCACTGTCGAAATTGGCCAGCATCCGCGTCCAGTTGGGTGTGATGTCATCGCTTGTGCGTGACAGGTTGCCGACGTCCTTTGCCCAGGCACGAACGTCGGCCGCCCCCCAGGCGCAAATCGAGAAGATATAGTCACCGTCGGGATTTTCCCGGCGCATCGCATCAGCGACCTGCTCGTAAAGCTTGCGGACGGCGGGAATGTCCGTGCGGCGGATCTCGGTAAAATCGATCAGCGGCCCCAGCGCGCGGTATTGGCCGGCCTTGACGCGCGCGTTATCCGGGCCGAAGGCGCGGATGCCGCAGGCATCGACCTTGATATAGTCGAACGCCCATTCGCCAAAATACAGCTTGATATCCTGTTCGACGTGGCCGTAGAGCCCGACCTCACGCTCGGCGACCGTGCCCTCCGGCAGGTTCTTCGCGTTCGGTGCAAAAGCCTGCGAGCAGTTGTTGGCGCCAATATCCGAGTAGATGCCGGCCTTCAGGCCCATGGCATGAATCCGGTCGGTGAATGGCTTGAAGCTGGTCTCTTCCGGTCCGCCGACGGCGGCCGACGGGAAGATGGAGGTGCGCACGATCATGCGGCCATCGGTCGTGCGGCGCTTCAGCCACCAGCCATCGTCGATATTGATGTAGCGGTAGCCTTTCGCCGCCAGACCGCTATCGACTATGACCTTGGCGGAATCGAGAACCTTGGCTTCCGTGATGTCGGTATGGAAGGCATTCCATGAGTTCCACCCCATGGGCGGCGTAGCGGCCTGTCCCGTCGTCACCGCGCTCCAGCGCCCTGTCGGCGCCAGTGGATCGGTGGCGGCATAGGCTCCGCTACCGCAAATGAAGGCAAGTGCAAGGCCACCAACAAGCCCGCGACCAAATCGTGTCATGACGTTTTCCATAGCGTTTATCCACTTATGCGTAGGCGCGTGAGATTTCGTGTCTCACGCGCCTACGCTCTTATTTTATATCCAGGGCGAACGTTGACGCCGGAAGATCGGCTGCGTCGTAAAGGTTGAGAATGGGCGCGTCCGACCACCCGAAACGCACCGATTTCGCATCCTCGCTCCCCGCGCCCGGGAGGACGACGGAACCGCCTTCGACATGCGCACTGGCGAAATGGCAGGATGCCTCGCATACCTCAAAGCCCAGCAGGTCCTTGCCACCGTACGCCTTAAGGGCGCCGTTGACATCCGAAAAATCGACGACCAGATCGTTGCCGCGGCGATATGCGCGCTCCGGCCGTGGTCCCAGCTTCAACGCTTCGCCATACGCCACCTTGCGCGCGGCCAGCGCCAGCCTCAGACCAACCTGACGTTTCTGCGTCGGGTGAATGTCGAAACGATCGCCGACGTCATAGCTTACGGCCATGCCGACGCGCTTGTCGTCCTGCTCGAGGCGACGCTGGACATCGCGCACCCCTCCCCAGCCCGATTCATAGGGAACATCCTGAGGTGTACCGAACGTACTGAGCTGGACCGGAAGAAACGGCAGGTCCGGCGCGTGAAACCGTGCGCGCCAGTCTTTGACCAGGGCCGGCAGAAGCTTTGCGTACAGCGCCGGGTCACCGGCGTTCGACTCACCTTGGTACCAGGCAACGCCTTTCAGGGTGTATGGCACCAGCGGCGCGATCATCCCGTTGTACAGCACAGAAGGTCCCCCGGCTTCCGCCCACGGCGCGGTCGGCGCGGCGCCGACGGTCCGGATATCGGCGCCGATATGGTACCGCCACTCCGACGAGAGCGCGATACGCTCTCCGGCATCGAGGGTCAGCGCACGATCGGCCGGCGCACCATGCAGGCCGCCGCCACCGCCCGTGTCCAGAACACGTATAGCGATGACATTCGCGCCGGCCTTCAGCACCCCCTTGGGAAGAGTGTAATGCCGTGGCTGGTTCCATCCGTCGGTCGCGCCGACCCATTTGCCGTTTACCCAGGTCGTGTCGGAATCGTCTATCGGCCCGAGGTCGATGGCCACGGCGCGCGCCGCCTGCTCAGCGGTCAGCGTGATCGTCTGACGATACCAAACGATGCCGTCGAACGCCTTCAAAGCGGCGATCCCGCTGTTTTCCCAGGCGCCCGCCGCGACGAGGGAGGGCCATTGCTTATCCGCGAACTTCGGGCTCGACCACTGGCCGGCTTGCGCAAAATCCGGATCGCGGGTGCGCCACCAGTTGTCGGTATAGGTCTTCCAGTTTGCAAGCGCGGTCTTGGGATCGGTCCGATACAGATCCACGACCTTCAGGTTCTCGCTCATTTCGCTGACGGAAGCCAGGCCCTCCCGGCTGACCCACAGCTGCGCCGCCGTGCCGCCCCAGGAGGCATGAATCATCCCCTGCGGCACATGGTAGGTATCCGCGAGTTGCCGCGCCATGAAATAACATACGGCCGACGTATTGGCCGCAGATGCCGGTGCCGACACCTGCCATTGTGTTGCCTTGGCGAATCCGGTCGTCGGCTGCGGTTGCGAGTTGCGTGGCACGTCGAAGATGCGCAGCGCCGGATTGGATGCGCCTGCTACCTCCCCGCCCCCGTTCGTTGCGTCCTTGAGCGCAAACTCCATGTTCGACTGGCCCGAACACAGCCAGACGTCGCCGACCAGGATATCCTGCAGGGTCTGGGTATGCCCGCCCGAATCCGTAAGCGTCAGGACGTAAGGGCCACCCGCCTTCTGCTGCGGCAGCGTCAGCGAAAATACACCCGATGCATCCGCTCGTCCGCTGGCGCTTGCCAGTATCTGGCCGCCGCCTGACAGGCTCAGGCTCACCTCTGAATTGGGCGCCGCCCGCCCCCAGACGGCGACCGGCTTGTCCCGCTGCAAGACGGCGTGATCGGCGAACACCGGCGCAAGCCCAAAAGCCTCCTGCGCCTGAGCGCCCGCCGCTCCGGCCAGCGAAAGCAGGCCCGCGATCAGTCCCGTAGCAATCCGGTTTTTCATAGTGCGAATTCCTTTAGAGCGATATGGCGAAAAGTGTAAGCGGTTTTCGCCTTAAATATCGCGACAAAACAAAAACTTAGATCGGTATGATGTTTCCAATTAAAATCATACCGATCTAGTCCGAGATATTTCAGAGCCGACCGCACCCGGTGTTCTTCATGCGGGTGCGACGGCATCAGTGTGAGTTTGGCGTTTAATGCTACTCAACCAAATCGACCGCGTCCGCTTCGAGGTGGAGAGTTCCATTCCACGTTTTCTTTGTGAGAAGACTGGTCTTTTTCCCGTCAAGCACAATGTCCTTCGGACCGTATGACGCGTTTACATAAAGGGTCCGGCCGTCGACGACCCGCGCGTAGACGCCTTCGGGGGTCTTCGGACCGGGCACTATGCCCAGTTGTGAGTAGAGGCTGCGATAAAGCGGCTGCATGATCGACGGCTGCGCGGGTGTCGCGACATAGATCGCCTGCCCCTTGCCGAATTTATTGACGGTGATCACCGGGGGGGTGCCGTCGATATTCGAGAAACGCCCGATCACCTTGGCCGTCGAGGGTTCGAGCACCTCATAGAAATTGATGGTCGTAGTGAAAGCGCCTTCGCCAATTTTGCCAACAAGAGGCGCGTAATGACGATAGAACTCCTTGGTCTTGAGGCCGAAAACGTCGGACAGCCGCCCTGGCAAAGACGTGTTGAACCACTGATTGGTCTCATCGACCTTGGCGGAATAGGCGGTCATGATCACCGTGCCGCCGCCTTTGACGTAGTTGCGGATATTGTCCGCTGACGCCTGGTCCATGAGGTAAAGGCCGGGCACGACAACCAGCTTGTAGCGGCTCAGGTCTTCATGGCCGATATTGATGACCGCGACATCGATATTGTCATTATAAACCGGTGCAAAAGCATTGTGCTCCTGAACCATATAGGGCGTCGTGATGTACTGACGCACGGTGTTCGAGGGTCCCGGAGGATTGGACGCCATCTTGGTCTCGAACGAATAGGCTATGGCGACTTGCGGATCGAGCTGACGCGGAAAGCCCAGGGTCTGCATGGTCTTGAACTCGGAAGCGATCCTGCCCCACTCATCGAGCTTCCACGACGGCGTGTCGTCGTGATCGACAAGACCGAAAAGGGCCTGCTCCTCGCCGCCGCGATGGCTGTTGAAGGTCCAGGCCAGCATGCCCTGGCCGCCGTTGAGAAGCCCGAAATAGGCCCACATCCGCGACCGCCCCTTGCTGCCATAATAGCCACCACCACCAGCCTGGAACTCATTGAACCAGCTCGGCGTCGACAAGGCGCCACGCATCATCATTGTTTCGAAGCCGCCGCTGATGGCGTCACCGTTGTAAAAGCCATACGAACCGTAGCTGACGTATTGCTTATAGGTGGAAAGGTAATCGAAGCCCTTGCGGTCGCTGCTGTCCCACAGGTTCGAGATCGCGGGCTTATCCGGGGCGTTTTTCCGGCGGGCCGCTTCGAGGTCCATCAGGTTTGCCACGTTCACGTCCGACCAGTAACGGCGCAGATCGAGGTAACGTTCGGCCGGACCGGGACCATCCGCATAAGGGAGCTCAACCTCGTCCCATGCGGTCAGCGTGCGTGCCCAGCGCTGCGTCGCCCACGCCGCGTTCAATGCTTCCAGCGAGCCATACTTCTTCTGGAGCCATGCAACGAAGCGATCGCGGTCCGCCCGGGAATAGGACATGAAGCCGTTACCGATCTCATTGTTGTAGCCAATGGCGATAACGCCCGGATGCTTGCCGTAACGCCTGGTCATCGCCTCGGCCAGGTCCTTGGCCAGGCGGCGATAGTCAGGGTCACTGGTATTGTCCATATAGCGCTCGGCCGCATAAAGGCGGTCGCCTTCCTGCGTCACGATATCGACGCCGGGGTATTTTTTGTGCAGCCACATCGGCGCGGGTTGCCCGGGTATGTCCACCATGACCTTGATGCCGTTGGCGTGCATTTCATTCAGGACGGCGTCAAACTTTTCGAAAGTGAAGACGCCTTCGGCCGGTTGAAAATAATCCCAGGACAGGTCGCCCATCCTCACGACCTTAAAGCCTGCCCTTTTCATGTGGGCGATGTCGTGATGGATCTGTTCAGGCGTCCGGTCCACGGGCTGATAGTTCGCCCCGACATAGAGCTGTTTTGCGTCCGGTCCGCCCGAAAATGCGTGCGTGCCCTGAGCCTGAGCCAGCCCCCATCCCGGGGACGCCGACCAGATCATAACCGCGCTGCAGACCAATGCTCTTAATTTCATATCTATTTCCTGCTTATGAAACCGGGCTGGAGTCCAAAAGCCCTACTTTACCGATATCGCCGAAAGGCGAATCCGCTGGAGTGGCATGCCCTCGACTTCGATCTCGACAGAGACATCTCCCGCCTCCGTCTCGGCCTGGACGACCGCCACGGCACGGCCGTGGAATGTCATGCGCTCACCGGACTGCAGGCTGGAGACATCCTGCGGATCGCCGTTGCCTAATCCCGCCAGTCGGCCGGCGCCCAGCACCCGGACATTCACGCGGCGTTCGTCACCGCGCGCATAGACCGGCGTTCCATTGGCGTCGAACAGCTCAATGGTCACATAGGCCAGGTCCTGCCCGTTGGCCGTCAGTTGCATTCTATCGGCCGCGATCTTAGCCGCGGCGGGCGCGCCTGCTGTCCTCAGTTCCCAGCGTCCCGCTTCCCTGCCATCGCGATAACCAACGGCCAGCAGTTGTCCGGCCTGGTAAGCCACGGAATAGGCTGCCTTATACTCCGTAGCAACACTGACTGCCTTCCGGCCGAGGCTCTTTCCGTTCAGGAACAGTTCGACTTCCGGATACTCCGAATAAACCACCACCTCCTGCGGCTTGCCTTCCTGGCCCGGCCACGTCCAGCTGGGGTGGACGTCGTCAAGCGACCAGTCGAGGTGCGGCGGCGTTGTCGGGAAATAATTCCGGTCGGGCAGGTCCTCGGTACCTTTCGGCTGCCGCACAAAGGCCGATACCGGGTCGATGCCAGTCTTCCACAGGACCTGGCGGTAATAGGCCGCGGGCCGCTTGCGTCCGGTGGCGTCGATCTCGCCGCAATAGGCCAGATTCCAGGGATAGGGCCCAAGCTTTTGCCAGTCCTGACTATAGCCCATCCATCCGATGCCCGCCTCGCCAAGATAGTCGACGGCGGTCCAGACAAAGTCTCCGATGACCCATGGCTTGGTCTCGACCGCGCGCCAGTAGGAAAAGGCGTCTTTCGGAAGGGATTCAGACGTGTACAGCACCCGGTTGGGAAAGTTCTTGTGCTCGTTGTCGAACTGCTGCGCCTTGTAATTATAGCCGGCGACGTCGAGTTGATCGAACTGCAATGAGCTCTTCGGTGGATCGGTATTCACCCCTTGGGTGACGGGGCGGGTAGGATCCATCTGGCGCACGCGCGCGGCCAGCTTCTGTGCCGTGGCGACGCCTTCGGGGGTTCCGTCTTCGGGAATTTCGTTGCCGATGCTCCAGAAAATGACACTTGGGTGATTGCGGCCGCTCACGACCAGGCTGTCGATGTCCTGCGCCCAATTTTCCGCAAAGAAGCGGCTGTAATCCTGCGATCGCTTGGACTTGTTCCAACTGTCGAAGGCCTCGTCGATCACCAGCATACCCAGTTCATCGGCCGCTTCCAGCGTCGCCTGGCTCGCCGGATTATGCGCGTTACGGATCGCGTTGTAGCCGGCCGCCTTCATCACGGCGACCTTGCGCCGGTCGGCGTCCGGAATACCGGCGGCGCCCAGCATGTAATTGTCGTGGTGGATATTGCCCCCGCGCAATTCCAGGGACTGCCCGTTCACACGCAGTCCGTTGACGGCGTCGATCGTGACGGTACGCATGCCAAAACGCGTCCGGCGTTCGTCGACGATCACGCCGTCGACGCGCAATTCCTGAACCAGCGTGTAGAGGTTCGGCGCATCCGGCGACCAAAGCTTTGGCTGGGCCAGGTCGAGACGGCTCTTTAATTGCGTCGTGGCCTTGGCGCCCACGGTTTGCTGCTGAACGGTCTGCGCCACTGTCTCGCCCGTCCGCGAAATGACCTTCGAGACCAGTTCGACCTTGGCCGGCTTTGCGGCGCAGTTGCTGGCGGCGGCATCCACGGCCACGACGCCGGACTCATTCGTCGCGACCGGCGTTGTCACGAACACGCTTTCGGGAACAATGTGTACGCAGTTGAGCACGTCGAGCGTCACCGGCCGGATGACACCGGTGCCCGCATACCATCGTGACGACGGATCGGGGTGATTGACCCTGATCGCGATAACATTCTCCCCGGCCCTGACCTTTCCGGTAAGGTCAACCGCAAAGGCTGTGTAGCCATACCTGTGCGACGCCACCTTCTGCCCGTTCAGCCAGATGTCCGCATCCATGTAGACGGCTTCGAAGCGCAGTTGGACAACACGCGCCGCCTCGTCCGCGTTCAGCACGAGGTGACGCCGGTACCAGCCCACGCCGCCCGGCAAGTAGCCCGAATCCTGGCCGGCTTCCGCCTTTGCGTCGAAAGGCGCTGAACCGTCGGCCTTGTCCATGATGGATATGTCGTGGGGCACGGAGACGCGTTGCCAGCCACCGTCGTCGAATGCCGGCTGTTCAGCGCCGGTGGCCTCGCCGCGATGAACGCGCCAGTCTTCCGTCAGCCGTCTTTGCTCGGCAGCGGCGGGATTGGCCGTGGCCAGGGACAGGCCCAGGGCAACCAGCGTCGCCCAGACACCACTGGACTTACGGGAAACGTTCCTGAACGCCGGTGCATGATGTTTTCTCGGGTAGCCCATCTGAATCCTATCCATTTCTCGTCTCTACGCGACTAAACCGCTTCCTGCCCTTGCCGTCTTTGCTCTATCAGCCCACGCACCAGGCTGTCTTCATCCAGGTCAATCCGGCTGTGTGGCCTCCGACCTGCGTAATCAGGTGACGGCGCCGCGGCAATTGCTGTCGCGTCCCTTCGCTCTGGAGCCGGATAAACTGCACTCAGGTAGCCTTGCAGTACCGATTGATGAATTCCTGATGCGAAGTGACCGCCTGCGCCGAACGCATGATCTCTTCGCGGCGCGATTCCATACCCTTGCGGATCTGGTCCAACGGATAGACATCAGCCGCTACGGCGTAGCGCGCTGGAATGGCGCCGTTGCCCAGCAGGATCGCGAGCCAGCTCGGCTCCATATAGGACTCGTGATCACCCAGCGCGATTTGCCCGCTGGCGTTCCAGATCTCAAGCTTGTGTCGAAGGCTGTCAGGCACCTCGATGTCGCGGCACGCCGCCCACAATGGCTCGGGCCGGCGGGAGAGGTAATAGTGCGCAATGATGAAGTCGCGTATGCGCTCGATCTCGCCGGTGGATATCCGGTTATATTCGTCGCGCAAAACGGGGTTGATGGTCCCTTGGGGGAAGAATTGAAGCAACTTCAAAACCCCCTGGACGATCAACTGCAAGCCGGTTGACTCCAGCGGTTCGAGAAAGCTGGAGGCGAAGCCGATCCCTATACAATTGCGGTTCCAGAACTGCTTACGATGCCCGGATGTAAAGCGGAACACCCTCGGTTCAGCCAGCAGTTCGCCGTCGACATTGCCTAGCAAGGCGTCGCGCGCCGAGTCGTCGCTCCAGAGATCCGAATTATAGACCATGCCGTTGCCACTGCGATGTTGTAGCGGAATAGACCATTGCCAGCCGCCGGCGTGCGCGGTGGATCGCGTAAACGGCATGGGCGCGCCGGTACGTTTCGATGGGACCGCCATGGCGCTGTTGCAAAGCAACCAGCGCGACCAGTCAACAAATGGCGTGTCCAACGCCTTTCCCAGTAATTCGGACGCGAAACCCGTGCAATCCAGGAACAGGTCGCCGGGAACCTTAATACCATTGGCAAGATGGATGGCGGTAATATTGCCAGAGGCGCTATCCAGATCGAAGTGCGTCATCTTGCCTTCGATACGCTGCACACCCAGCCGGGTCGCCACATCCCGCAGATAGCGGGCGTACAATGCGGCATCAAAATGATAGGCATAGTGATAGCGCGAATTCTGCGGATCCATAGGCGCAAAATTGTTGTTCTTGGCGACGGCGTAGGCGAACGAATAGTCATCGATCGGATGCGCATCGCCTGATTGCCTCAATCTCAGCCAGTAGTGGTGGGTCGATACCCCGTCAACTTGGCGACCATAGTCGCTGAACGCATGGAAATGCCGGTTTCCGGCAACGCCCCAGTCGCAAAATTCAATGCCCAGCTTGAACGTACCCTGGGTGCTGCGAACAAAGTCGTATTCGTCAATGCCGAGCAAAGCGTTGCAGAGTGCCAGCAACGGGACCGTGGCCTCCCCGACGCCAATGATGCCGATTTCCTCGGATTCAACCAGAGTGATGCGGGTTTGACTACGATCCGTCTTCCTGGCCAGCAGTGCGGCCGCGATCCACCCCGCCGCGCCGCCGCCCAGTATGACGATTTCCTGTTGCTGTACGCTATTCATAAACATACCTCGCCATGAACACGCCCGACGCCATGTCTGGCGAATGGGTTTTCAGGCTTATGCGGGGGTGGAGTTCGGTCAAGTTGCGCAAGCTGCCGACGATATGCGACCTGGAAGGTCCGGCAGCAAAATTGTATTTGAAAAAGGAAGGGCGCTTCCCGATGAAGCGCCCTTCCTCGTTCGGCCCCTTAGAAGCGCGCCCGTACGGTGAGCTCGTAGCGCTGATCGCTGACGTTATGGTCGTACGGCGCAAAAACGCCAGGCACAGGCTCCTGAACTGTTTTCGACTTCGTATTGAGAAGGTTGTTCGCGTTGAAGGAAACGGAAACCTTGCTGCTCACGCTGTAGTCAAAGCCCAGGTCCAGGTAACCCGCTTCCTCCATGTAGGCCGGAACCATGTTGTACACCGGATAGGAATGTGCGGCGTCAAATACGGTCGGGCTGGTGTTGAGGATGTAAGGGTTGCCGCCGCTCGTCGCATAGGACAGCGGATTGACGTTGGTCGACAGCAGCGCCTTGTCGCGCCAGTTGTAGGCCAGACGGAAATTGACCTTGCCGCGGCTGTACAACAACTGGATGTTGTAGGCCCACTTCGACAATCCCGCATAGGGAAGGTCGGGGTAGGTCTGCGGCACCGTGCCGTCCGGATTGAGGCCCGGCAGGGAACCGTTGGCCGGTGGGGGCGTCAACACGCTGTTGGCCTGCTGGGCAGGGTTTCTGCTGTCGATGTAAGTCAGGTTGCCATCAATGCCAAACCCGCGGAACCATCCAGGGAGTTGATCGAAGAACTTGCGGCCGCCGATCTCAAAGCCCTGGATATAGGCCTTCTGATCCGACGTCTTGTTCTGCAGATACAGCCACGGAAGATCGAGTGTTGTTGGCGTCCCGACGGCCGTCTGCCCGGTTGGGGGCGGACCACCGTCAAAAGCCAGCGCCGGAATAGGAAGATTGTTGGCGATGAACGAATGGAACACCGGGAGATCATCGATCTGCTTGGCGAACAGATCCACGTAGAAGAAGCTGGACGACGACGGATAGTATTCGAACGTGATATCCTGGCTGTTGATCATGGTCGGCTTCAGATCCGCGCCCCCACCGTTGACGGAAACACCTGTGAGAACTCCGGGCGCCTGCGGATTTCCGGCAGAAACTGATCTGGCGCCAATCGAACCACCCGCGCGGATGTCGTTGAGATTCGGCGGAGCCGACGCGGTCGACGCCGCAGCGCGAATGATGAACTTGTCGGTTACGTCGAACTTGATATTGAACGAAGGCAGAACACGATGGTATTTGTAGTGCCGGGTCTGTGTACTATAACCTTGAACAAACGAATAGAGCGTCGGGAACACCGGCGACGCATTCGGATCAGCTGCCACCACCTGCTGCGCGTTGTAGTAATCAATGCTGTCCTGTAAGGTCAGAGCAAGGTTCTGAGCGTTCGGCGTACTCAGAAGACCGCTCGCCGTCAGGGTTTCTGTGAACGCACGAACGCCGATATTACCCGAGAACGCTGGAATGAATCCGAAACCATTGTGCGCGAACTTGGCCTGGACATAGACGGCATTCGTGGCGATGCGGCTATCGGTCATGTTCAGTCCCTGATCGATATTATCCCGCCAAAACTCTTCCTTGGTCCGAGGCCGCATCTGCCCGGTGACTTCATCTTCGATCAGCTGGCCGTTATACGTCTTGAGCAAGTGGTACCAGTCATAACTCTGCATGAGCGATTGGCTGGGGACGTAAAGCTGCGCCGGAACAGGCGCCGCGCCGCCGAAGAAGTTCGGGAAGGTGGCGACTTCATAATCGGACGACGGCACGTTTACGTTCGTCAGATATTGAATATTCCCAGCGCCATAGGTCGGGTCGTTGGGATGCGCCGGCCATGGGTCCCCCAGCCACGACTGGCTAAGCGGCGCCCAATAGGTCCCCACATTGTCGTCTTTTTCTGAGCGGGTGGCGGAACGACCGCCAAAACTGATGCTGCGCAGGAAGCCATCTTCGCTGACCTGGTATTGGACATCGAAGTGGGCGGCGACCATCGTTCCCTTGTTATTGGGTTTATGATAGCCGAAATTGCTGAGATACGCCTTGCTCTTATCGAGAAGGCCTTCGGTGGAAAGGCCAGACAAAACTGGCAGCTCTCCCGTCAGGTCGACGTCCATCGAGTTCACCAGCGGGCTGGTCTGAGCGAGGCCAACAAACATGTTTTCCCCGGTCATGCGGGAACTGACATATTGCAAGCTGCCACGCACCGCCAAGCGTTCTCCGGGCGTCCAGACGAAGCGTTGCGTAATATCGAGTGTGGAACTTTTGCTGTGCGACGCCGACGCGCCGCCGCTCGGATTAAACGTGCCCGCGGGGCCACATTGCACCAGACGCTTGCCATCCCAATCCGCAGGGGGATTGTTCGGATCGATACCCCCATTGGCCGACCAGTCCCACTGAAGCGACGACGCGGGACTGCCAAAGACGCCGCCACAATCGATCCTGTAGTGGGCTGGGAACCAGCCGTTCGCCGCTATAAAACTGTCGCTCGCGGTCGTGTTCTGCCAATCCACCGAATTGCCGGTGGACCCGACCGTGAGGCTACCCTTACGGAAGGCGCCATTGGCATCATAGTCGACCGGGCTGCCGACCTTGGGCATAACGGCGGACGAGGCGGAAGGACTCGACCCCACGCCACCGCTGTGCGACCAACCATTGTCGTGATATTCCGAGTAGAACACCGTGTTGGTCAGCGTCAGGTTATCCGTCGGCTTCCACTGGACGGCCTGATAGGCGCCGTACCGCTCGCGCTGACTGATATTGTTGTTCCAGTTGAACGAGCTGGGAACAAAAGCCATATGATCGTCACGGACAGAGTCCGTCGCCCACTCACCGAACATGGCGCCAACCTGCAAGTTGCTGCTCTGCTGGTGCAGACTGCTGTAGGCCAAATCCCACAACACGCCAAACTCACCGATGTTGGTGTCGAAACGCTTGGAGAACATGGCGGAAATGCGAGGCGAAGCCTCTTTCACCTGGCTGCCGTAGCTGGCGCCAACCGTGAGGTTGAGCTGCGGAGTCTTGAAATCGAAGGGCAGATGGGTGCGAAGATTGATCAAGGACGTCCCGCCTTCAATCAGGTCAGCGCGCGACGCTTTGTAGACATCGACACCGGCCATCAACTCGGGCGTGACTTCGTTCCAGCTGATGGCGCTCGCGCCGTTGGCGCTGAACAACTGCTGGCCGTTGAGCGTGCTCGAATTGAAGGGAAGACCACGCACGGTGACACCCGTTCCTTCGATCTGGAACGCGGTGTTGCCTCCGTTGGCCCCAGTGAAACGGGAGATAGACACACCCGAAACGCGCTGAAGGACTTCGGTGATCGAATTGTCGGGCAGCTTGCCAGCCTCGTCCGCGACAACCGAATCGACGATCGTGTCGGAGTTCTTTTTGATTTCGATTGCACTCTGAAGCGCTTTACGGCGCGTCGTAACAACCACGACGTTGTCCGCGTCATCCGCACCCGCAGTGGTGGACGGTGCGTCCTGAGCCTGCGCGGACGCAGCGATCGTCATGACGGCCAGAGCCGACACAGTGCCGCTCAGCATTAATTTACGCATAGATAATTTCATTTCCCGTTTCCTCACGTTGATCCTCGCCCGTCGCCGCTTTGTTATTGCTTATGGACAGTACGGCTCCGACCATTTGTCGGACAATGGCGCTATAATCAAAAAACTTCAAATATAAATTTGAAATTCATATATGAATGGAACGGTCTGTTGCGTCCTTGTCACAAATGGGAAGCCCCCATCGCCAGGTTTAGACACACGCCGAGACGCAAGGAAGCGCTCATCTTTGAAAAAACCCCTTGCCCAATTAGGGCAAGGGGAGTGATCTCACCACCTGAGACGAGGAGAAGAAAAGGTGGTGTGGATAAGCTCGCTCGAACACAGCTAGGGACTATGCCCAGATAAACGCTTACAAGGCCACATTACACGACGCACGCATTAAGATCAAATATAAAATAATATTTTATATTTGATTTAAAAGGGCGACAGTCGAGCCCAGCCGCGCGGAATTACGTGAAAAGAAAGCCCTTTTGTCTGACAACAAAAGGGCTAACTCGCTCAACTGTCAGGGAAGACATACCAGGGCGAGGGGTAAGTTGTTGCTTCGTTAGCAGGGAAGCTCAACACATTTAAGCCACCCTTCCCGCAAAATCAAATATAAAATTTATTTTCTCAAATAAAATAAACTTCTCCTCCACCCTTATTTTTTGGTCTCTTCGCGACAAAAAACGCATCCGTTGCTTTTCATATATGATGTTCATTGTTTGACGGCGCGGCTATCCGGATGGTAAGCAGTATACCTGGCCAAGGTTTTAATACCCCGGCTTTCAAACAAAATGACGCAAAGACTCACCATGGGCCGACGGCGATCCGAAACCACTGAAGATGATGACACCGGTGACTTGCGTTATCGTGCGCCGGCACTCGAAAAGGGGCTCGATATCATCGAACTCCTCGCTGCGTCCCCCCGTCCAATGGCGCCCAAACAGATTTCCGAGCAGCTCGACAAATCGGTGAGCGAACTGTTTCGCATGCTTCAGGTCCTGGAAAACCGGGGCTATGTCGAAATAGCGGAAAACCAGAGCGGCTACGAAGTCACCAACAAGCTCTTCGCCTTGGGCATGGCGCGGGGAATCAGCAAGAACCTGCTCGACCACGCCGTCCCGGTCATGAGATCGCTGACGGAAAATGTCCTTCAGGCCTGCCATCTCGTTGTCTCCGCCGACGACCAGACCGTCGTCATCGGTCAGATGGACGCGCCGGCCATACCCAGCTTTCACATTCGGGTGGGTTTTCGACAAGGCATTGTAGAGACGGCATCCGGCACGGTGCTGTATGCATTCCAGCGCCCCAAGATTCGCGACGCCTGGCGCGCCGCGCTTCAACCGACCGTATCGGAACAAGATTGGGAAGCGTTCGAGGACCTGGCCGACCGCGCCCGTGCCAAGGGCTACCTGGTGGCCAAAAGCCAGTACGCCGAAAGCATTACTGATATTTCCTGCCCTGTCTTCACGGACCGGGGCCTTATTGCGGCAATCACGATTCCGTACATCAAGAGCCGGTTGAGCGTCAGCATAGACGTATGCGCCGACTCGCTGCGTGAGGCAGCGTCGAGCTTGTCCAGCGCGCTTGGCGCCGTCGAACCTCTAGTCGGCGCCAAGGACTCTTGGTGAACTGTAAAGAATAAGGCAGAAAGCCGAACTCCAGCCTTCGGCCGGTCCCATGAAGAGCAGGTCGCCGCCGTGGGCCAGGGCGATCTGGCGCGCGAGATTCAGGCCGGTCCCGGACCCCTCGGGTTTGGTGGTAACAAAGGCATGGAAGATTTGTTCGGCCAGGTCGTCGGGCACACCACATCCATTGTCCGACACGAATATCCGCGTTTCCTCGCGATTGTGGTCAAGGGAGAGCCGGACCCGGCGCGGCGCTACCCTCCCCTCGGTCGCTTCGGCGGCGTTTTTCAGCAGATTAAGCAGGGCCTGGGTCAAAAGGGTTTCGTCGACTTCCAGCACCGGACACTCCGCCGGTAACTCCAATACGATGTCGATCTCCGACGCGGAAACGCTGCGCTCGAACACGCGAATGATGTCGGCGAGGAATGACCCCATCTCGACCCGACCCAGGACCGGCTCCGGCAATCTGGCCATGGACCGGTACACATCCACGAAGCGCGCAAGCCCTGTGGTCCTTTGTGCCAGGACATCCAGAGCCTCGCGGGCGGCCTTCGAAGCGTCGGTTGTTTCGCCAGCCAAATAACCATGAGCAATACGCGCCAGGGATGCGACTGGGGTCAGCGAATTCATGATTTCGTGGCTGAGCACGCGCAAAAGGTCGCGCAACGCCGTCGCCTCCGCCACCCGGACTTCTGACTGTATATCGGTCAGACTTACCAAGCGCACGACGGCATCGGGTGTGGTCATTTCGCTTATGCCCACCGCGTATGTCCGGCCAAATACCTTTATGGCGCGCGCAGGGCCTGGATCCCGACCACGAACGACGTCCATGAGGCTTTCAGGCGGCTGGGCAACGATATCATCGGTCTGAAACAGGATGCGCGCCGCGCGGTTAACGGCCACCAAACCTCTTGCCTCGTGGAATTCCAACAAAGGCATGGGAACATGATCGGCCAGGAAGCTTCCCCCTTCACGCCGGTCACTCACCGGGCGCCCGGCTAAGGGCGGGTCCGGGATAATGGGGGGGGCAAGGCGGACGAGGAAGATCACGCAGCCTGCCAGGACAAGAAGTCCAAACAGGACGCTCGCCCAGAACTGATGATAAACGGCATCAGTAATAAATGCCGACGCGGCGATCACGCCGGCCAGCGCCGACAGCATCCTCAACCGCGCCTTAAAGACCATGCCGGCCCATTCGGCGATACAGGGTCTGGCGTGTCACGCCCAGTTCCGTCGCGGCCTTCGATATATTGAAGTTGTGCCGGCTCAAGGCTTCCGAAATGACGTATTTCTCGGTCACTTCGAGATTGAGGCCAAGATCGGACGCGGATTGCATCCCCGGCAGGTCGAGATCCCCCGCCACGACCATGGCGCCGGAAGCGGCGACAACGGCACGTTCAACGGTGCGCCTCAGGGCGTGAAGATTGTCCGGCCAGCTGTTCCCCCGCAGGGCGGCAACGGCGTCCGGCGAAAAGCCGGCGAACACCATACCCTGCCTCAGGGCGAAGACCCGGGCGAAATGGCTCGCCAGCAACTCGATGTCATGGCTCCGCTCGCGCAGGGGCGGCAGCATCATTTCAAGAGTACTCAGGGCGTATAACAGAGACTTCTGAAGGCCGGTCGACGGATGCTGACGGCAGGTGGTCGCCACGACCCGGTTGTTGTGCCGCCCGGCCTGTTGAAGCCAGGCCGTGAGGTGAACGTTCAGGCCCGGGTCGAGTTCGTCGACATTCTCCAGCAGAAGGGTTGCGTCCTCCAGATCATCCAAGTCCGCGGGCGCCAGCCTGGCGGCCTCCACGACTTTGAGCATCGTCCGGCGCGACAGGCGGTGCAGGGCATGCGCCACAAGCGTTTTTCCGCTGCCGTTTTCACCGAGTATAAGGATATTCGCCGTGAGAGGCGCATAGCGCGTGACCAGGTCCTTCACCCGGGTAAGCGCGTCACTTTCCCCGACAATCAGGCCCGTATCGTACTCCGTCCCGGTCTCGACCGGCTTGACCCTGGACTTATTCGGATGCCTGAGTCCGTCTTCCAGGGCGTCAATAAGCCGATCGTCATTCCAGGGCTTCATAATGAAATCGTGAGCCCCCGCCCGAAGCGCCTGGACAGCCACGGTCAGGCCGCTGTGGCCCGTCACCACTATGACAAGGGCGTCAGGATCGGCGCGGCGAATCTCCCTTAGACAGGTCAAGCCTTCTTCACCGGACATCTGAGCCCTGGAAAAATTGAGATCCAGAAAAATGGCATCGACTTTTTCTGCCGCGAGCAGGCTATAGGCTTCCGCCGGGCTGGTCGCTGCCCGGAAGTCATAGCCCGCCTTGCGCAAAAGCAGCTCGGCGGTCTTGAGGACCCCGAGGTTATCGTCGACAAATAATATCTTGCGGGTGGCCATGTACGTATTCGGACAGTCTGGACAATCGCGACACCACGATTCTCCAAAAGGAGAAAAAAACTAAATCTTTCTGCGCATTAGCCTGGAAGGACATCCGCGGTATTATGTCCGTCCACCCAGGGAAAACGCGTCATGAAGAACGACAAAACAAGAAGGCTTCGGTCTCTGCGCCCGGCAGCCCCCGCTTCGGCCAATCAGGCACTCGCCGCAAAGCGCCCGCAGCGCGCGCTGGCCACCGGATTGGATATACTTGAGTATCTTGCCAATTGCCAACACCCGGCGACGCTCGCAGCCATTTCCGAAAAATTGAATGTTACCGGCGTAGTGGTTAATCGTTCCATATCGGTGCTGGAAGACCGGGGCTATGTCGTTCGCAACCACGCCACAAAGTCGTATGAAGGCACCGGCAAGCTGCTGAAATTGCAGTCAGCGCTGGCGAAGCCCCATCAGCTCCTGAAACATGCCGGGCGGATCATGCAGGGCTTGTCCGAGCACATATCCCAGTCATGCAATATCGCCATAGCTTCAGAAGGCGATATCCAGGTGATCGCCCAGCAGGCGCCGCCCTCCCCCTTCTGCATCACAGTGCCGGTTGGATACCGGTACGATATGGTGAATACCGCGCCCGGCCTGGCATTCATTGCATTCGCATGCCAGGCAGACGTCAACCGCTGGCCCGGCCAGACCTCCCCGGTGGTGAACGCGCGGGAATGGTCGGCACTCCGGCAAGCTGTCGAGACTACGGCGGAGCGCGGATTCGCCCAGGCCGAAAATCCGCTGTTGCCCGCCGTTACGGACCTCTCTTGCCCGGTCTATCAGGATGGCCTGTTCGTCGCGATCCTTACCGTCCCCTTCATACAGACAAGCGGGAGCGCCAGCCTGGGGTGGTCAATCGCCGCCCTTCAAATGTCGGCTGAACTTCTGAGCGAATCCTTGCGCGGCGACAGCCTCGTCGCCTGATGCGATGCGCGCCCGCAACACCGCGGTGGTCTCGTTCCGCAACTTTAAGAAATTGATTGGCTTTTGATGTGCTAGATTCCTGCAACAAACCTTGCCTGAAACTGCGTGGCCAGGAACAGGGCGCCATCATGCCGTTGATCCGATTGCAGAATGTGCACTTCAACTACGAAACGCCGGAGCGGCGGGTCGAGGCGCTTCGCGACGTGTCCCTTGAAATCGAACCAGGGGAATTCCTGGCGATCTGTGGGCCGTCGGGCTGCGGCAAGTCGACTCTGCTCAACCTCATGGGCACGCTGGATCGCCCCACATCGGGCCGCTACGTTTATGAGGGCGAGGACCTTAATACATGGACGACGGGTCAGCTGGCGGAATTGCGGGCCCGCGATATCGGCTTCGTCTTCCAAAGCTTCAATCTTATCGAAAGTCTTACCGTTTACGACAATATCGAGTTGGCCCTGCTTTACCGGCGCGACGACAGACGGAACCTGCGCGAGCGCGTGATGGAAGCCATGGACCGCGTCGGCATCGCGCACCGGGCCAATCACCTGCCGCGACAACTGTCGGGTGGCCAGCAACAGCGATGCGCCATCGCCCGCGCCATCGTCGGACGGCCGGCGGTTATCCTGGCCGACGAACCCACTGGGAACCTCGATTCCGAAACCGCCGCGCACATCTTCGGCATCCTCAAGGCGCTGCATCACGACGGCAGTACCCTGGTGGTCGTCACCCACTCACCCAGCCAGGCCGACCAGGCGGAGCGAGTGGTCGAAATGCTGGATGGGCGCATACAGTTTACGCGCCGCCGCCTCTCATGAGCCGGCGCCTGGCGGGACTGAGGCATGTCTGCGGTTCGCTGACGCGATACTGGGGATTGAGCCTACTCAATATTACCGGGCTGGCGATAGCGTTTGCGGCCACCTTCATCATTGCTGTTTATGTCAGGGACGAGTTGACCTACGACCGTTTCCTGCCGGACGCCGAGCGGATATTCCTGCTGACGGCGGACTACGGCGCGCCCGGCAAGCCACTGGTCAGCAGCGACAAGACGCCCGCCGGAATGGCGCGCTGGCTGCGGCCAAACTCCGCCGTCGAAGCTGTCGCCCGCCTGCACGACGCGGAACTGCCCCTGCGATCCGATCGCCACGAAGCGCTCGAGCACTTCTACTGGGCCGATCCGAATATATTTTCCGTCCTTCGTTTCAAGGTCGTCCATGGAGATCCTGAGGCGGCGCTTGGGACTTACGACACGGTCGTCCTGACGCAGGCCATGGCCCGGCGCTACTTCGGCCGGGAGGATGCGGTCGGCAAGGTGCTCATCCTGGACGGTTCCATCCGGCTGACCGTGACCGCCGTGCTCGCCGACTACCCGCCGAACACCCACCTGGAGCGCGAAATCTTCGTGTTCTCACGCGCCGGTTACTCCATGCTGGTCAACTTGGACCTTAATCCCGACTGGCTGTGGGACAGCAGCTACACCTATGTCCGCCTGAAGCCCGGTGCAGCCCTCAGCCCCAGCGCGCTCGAAAGCTTGGCTCAGCGCAACTGGGTGGGCGGATTTAACCGTCCCGCCTTCGAGCTGGTCTCCCTTCCCGATCTGCACTTCAGGCCCCAGGCTGACAATCAAATGAAGCCGCGCGGACATCTGGACACGGTCATGGCCATGGCCTTCATGGCATGCCTGATCCTGATCCTGGCGACGGCCAATGTGGCCGGATTGATGTCGGCACAGATTGAAGAGCGCAGCGGCGAGATGGCCGTGCGAAAAGCATTGGGGGCGCAACGGCATCATCTGCTGTTTCAGGTCATGGCCGAAGCCGCCGTCACCAATCTCGTGGCCCTTGTTGCCGCCCTTGCCCTGGCCGAGCGCCTGTTGCCATATATCAATGCACAACTGGGCCTCAGGCTGGTCCTGTGGTCATCGCCCGTTTTTCTGGTGGCGATCGCGGCGGCCGTCGCGGCTGTCGGAACCGCGGGCACGCTTTACGCCGCCAGGAGGTTGTCCATCGTTTCGCGACCGTATGCTCAAGGCGGTCAAACAAGTAAAACCAGGGCCTATATGGGCCGAATGGGATGGATCACCATCCAATTCGCCCTGCTGGTCATTCTGCTAGTGAGCGCCCACACCGTGCAGCGGCAGTGGCTATTCGCCATGGACGAGGCGCTGAACTTTGACGCGGACCGCGTGGTCATGATCACCGTCGGCGACGGCAAGGGGCAGGATACTGCGTTCAAAAACCATATACTGGCAACGCCTGGTGTCGAAGGGGCTGCCTATTCCAGATTTATACCGGTCTACCGCAACATCCGGCCGGGCTGGTTCCCGACGCCTTCGGGCCAGGTCGTGCAGTTCACGCGCGAGTCGGTGGATACAGACTTTTTCCGGTTTTTTGGCGTGCGGATATTGGCCGGGCGCGGATTGTCCGACGTCTATGCGGCCAACGTCCCACCAAGGGAAGTCGTCATCAACCAGACGGCAGCGCTCGCCTTCGGCTACAAGACCCCGCCAGACGCCATTGGCCGGTCGATCACCTATGCGGCGGATGACAAGCACGTAACCTCGTCGATCGTAGGTGTCGTCAGCGACATGCGGACGGCAACCGTCCGCGAGCCGATTGCCCCGATGGTATTCGATGGCCAGTCCACGTTTTTCACCGCTCTGAGCGTCCGGGTCGCAAAGACCGGTCAGGCCCAAACCCTTGCCGCCATCGACCGGCAATGGCGCCGGGACTTCCCGCGGGCTGGTCCCATCGAGCGCCGCTTCTTCTCGACCTATCTGCTGGGACAATACCGCGACATGCTGCAGCAATGGCGCGTATTCGGCCTGCTTTCGGCCGTGGGCATCTGCCTTAACGTCCTGGGTCTCAGCGGCTTGTCCATCTATCTGGCACGGGTCAGGCTTCGCGAGATGGCCATCCGCAATGCCCTTGGCGCGCGCATCCCCGATATTTTCAAGTTGCGCATACAGCCGTTCATAAAGCCGCTGATCGTCGCCAACCTGGCCGCGGCGATCATATCGTGGCTCCTGATGTCATCGTGGCTTAATTCCTTCAAGGCGCGCGTCGACTTAAGCCCTGTCTCGTTCGCCGGTGCGGCTGGCCTGACTGTGCTGATCACCCTTCTGACCGTTACCACCCATGTCTTCCTTTCGTCTCCGGCGCGCTCAAGCCAGCCGCTGCGCGACGACTGAGCTCTTCCCCCTCAAAATATGGAGATTTCACTGTGATCCTTTCACTTCGCAGGCTCGCCTGCGCGTCCTCGCTTGCCGCCCTGATGCTGAGCGTTCCCTGTCTGGCGGCTGAACCGGTCGTGCACGCTCAAGGGCCCTGGACCGATACGTCACTTGCGCCTGAGGCCCGTGCCGATGCCGCCGTCGCGGCAATGACCCAGCCCGAAAAACTGCGGCTGGTGTTCGGCTTCTTTTCCACTGAAGCCACGTGGATGGACAATGAGGTCAAGCGATTCCAGCTCCCCAAGGAGGCCCTGCCCTTTGCCGCCGGATATGTTCCCGGCGTTCCGCGCCTGGGCATACCCGCCCAGTGGGAAACCGATGCCGGCATTGGCGTGGCAAGCCAGGTCACCGAGACGCCCCGGCTGCGCACCGCCCTCCCCTCCGGCCTCGCGATCGCCGCGACATGGGATCCCGCAACGGCCCAGGCCGGCGGCGCGATGATCGGCAACGAAGCCCGCCTGTCCGGCTTCAACGTGCAACTGGCCGGCGGAATGAATCTCATCCGTGAGCCGCGCAATGGCCGAAACTTTGAATATAGCGGCGAAGACCCTCTGCTTGCCGGCGTCATTACCGGCAACGCCATCAAGGGCATACAGTCCAACCACATCATCTCGACGATGAAGCATTTCGCCTTCAATGCCCAGGAAACCAATCGCAACGCAATCGACGTGAAAATCTCCGATCAGGCCGCACGCCAGTCGGATCTGCTGGCCTTCCAGATCGCCCTCGAAATCGGGAAGCCCGGCTCGGTCATGTGCGCCTATAACCGCATCAATGGCGCCTATTCGTGCGAAAACGACTGGCTTCTCAACCAGGTCCTGAAGCAGGACTGGAACTTCAAGGGCTATGTGATGTCGGACTGGGGCGGCACCCATTCGACCATCCCCGCCGCAAATAATGGTCTCGACCAGCAATCCGGCTGGGCGTTCGACAAATCCCCCTACTTCCATGCGGCGCTGGGCGAAGCCGTCAATAACGGCCACGTCAGCCGGTCGCGCCTGGACGACATGGCGCGCAGGGTTCTTTGGGCCATGTTCGCCAACGGCGTCGTCGATACTCCGGTCGCCGGCGATCAATCGGTGTCGATCGACCAGGCCGCCCACGCCCAAACGACCCAGGCCGCGGCGGAGAAAAGCCTGGTTCTGCTGAAGAATGACGGGCTGTTGCCGCTGTCCGCTAAGGCCAGGCGCATCGTCATGATCGGCGGACACGCCGATTTTGGCGTCCTGTCAGGTGGCGGGTCGTCGCAGGTTTTCACCGCGGGTTCCCAGCGTTTTGACGAACCTCTTGGCAAGGCGATGTTTTATCCTTCGTCACCGCTCAAAGCCCTTGCGTCCCGCACACAGGCGATCGTTTCCTATCACGATGGCAAGGACGCGGCGGCGGCCGCAAAGGCCGCCCGCAATGCGGATATCGTCATCGTCTTCGCGACCCAGTGGACCGCGGAAGGCATGGATACCCCTGACCTTCACCTGCCTGGCGGCCAAAACGACCTGATCCGCACGGTGGCCAAGGCGAACCGGAAGACGGTCGTGGTCCTTCAAACCGGCGGTCCTGTGGTCATGCCGTGGCTGAACCAGGTTGGAGCGGTCATATCCGCCTGGTATCCAGGCACGTCGGGTGGCGAAGCCATTGCACGGGTTCTCGTAGGCGAGGTCAATCCGTCCGGCAGGCTTCCCGTCACCTTCCCAGCCGGCGTCGACCAGTTACCCAGGCCCGTCATCGACGGCGATCCCAAGCTGGACAAGGCTGACGATCCTCACCCGCACACGGACTATGATATTGAAGGCGCCGCCGTCGGTTACAAATGGTTCGACAAGAAGGGCCTTACCCCCTTGTTTCCGTTCGGATACGGCCTGAGCTATACCCGGTTTGCGACCTCCGGCCTGACCGCCGCGGCCGACGGCAAGGGCGTGAAGGTATCGGTGACCGTGACCAACACTGGCAAGTCCACCGGGGCAACGGTGACGCAGGTCTACGTGTCTCCGCCCGAAGGCGCCGGCTGGGAAAGCCCGAAGCGTCTTGGAACGTTTGCCAGGACCGAACTCCGGCCAGGCGAAAGCAAGTCCCTGTCCATGACGATCGATCCGCGATTGCTGGCAATCTTCAACTCGGCCACAAAGACCTGGACCGTGAAACCCGGTGCCTACCGGGTGACAACCCAGGACTCCGCTACGGAGGCCACCGCCACTTCAACGGTGATGCTCGACCAGCAAACCCTGGATGTCCGGGGACAATAAGGCCGGCGCCGGGCGCACGCCTGCGGGCGTGCGTCCAGCGCGGAGTGTAAGCCTGCCCAGCGATCGGTCGTTAAAATTCGACGCTGGCGCCCAGGCTCAGGACGTCGGAGACGCAACGGCGTCCATCCACCCGGTCTATCTGGACTACGATATCGACCATCGACTTCACCAGCACATAGGCATTGGCGTAGTCGAGGTTGGAGGCCCCCTGCAGGATCATGATCGCCAGCTGCCTGAGGGCGCCTTCGGCACTGTCCGCATGGACGGTTGTGATCGATCCTGGATGACCCGTATTGATGGCGCGCAGGAAAGTGTAGGCTTCGGCCCCGCGCAGTTCCCCAAGCAGTATCCGGTCCGGCCGCATGCGCAGGGCCGCTTCCAGCAGGTCGTTCGGCGTTACGCTCGCCTCGCCCTGCCCACCACGGGCGGCGATCAACTGGACCCGATTGGCGTGACCCGGCCGCAGTTCCGCCGCGTCCTCGATGGTGATCAACCGTTCCGACAGCGGGATTTCAGCCAGCAATGAATTCAGCAGCGTTGTCTTGCCGCTCGAGGTGCCACCGGAAATAACGATATTACGCCTTTGCCGGACGGCGTCAGCCAGATACGCCGCCAACTCACCCGTCGGGGCAGGCGCGGTGTGACGGCTCCGTACCGGCTCAAGCGCATAGGCGGACAGGGGCATCACAGCCGCCCGATGGCGGCGAATGGCCATGGCGATATGGTGCTGCGTCGCCGGCGGCATGACGATCTGGATGCGCGCGCCGTCCGGAAGGCTGGCGCTGAGCAGCGGATGAGCCCGGCTCAGGCCCTGGTGAGAATAGACGGCGACCTGACGGGCCAGGCGCTGCAGGTAGTCGCTGTCGAGTACGGGCATGGGCAGGCAAGCAATGTCGCCTCCCAGCCGCTCCCGCCAGATCTCGCCTGGCCGGTTGATATAGATATCGGTCGTGTCCACATCGGCGAGCAGCGGCCGGAGCGGCGAGAGATAATGACTGAGATAGTCGCCGGAGTATTCAGTGTTCACCTGGCCGGTCATCGTCTTGGCGAGACCCCCGTAAAGTCCATGTCCCGGTTGACAAAGACCATGATCGGCGTGCCGGCTTCGACCGTGACCGTCGGCGCATTTGCACCTTGCGCCGCCCCCGCCTGCGCGACATTGCCCGCCGTCTGGGCCGGAACGCCCAGGACCACCGACCCATCGCCGGGGCGCGACGCCAGGGCGACGCCGACCGTCAGCACGGTTTGAAGCGCGGCGGACCCGATGCGCGCCATCAGGTGATTGTCGACCTTGCCCGCAACGCCCGCCCCGCCCCGCAGGTCCGCTCCCGGCGCCGTCAGCTTGATGGCGACACCATCAGGCCGGATCAGGCGTGTCCACTGGATCGCGACGCGGCTCTGGTTGGCCTGTGTCCCGGCCCGGATTTCACCGATCAGATGGCTCCCACGCGGGATCAGGACCCTGGTCCCGTCGAAACCGCGCGTATCGCCCGTCGTGACGGCGCGCACGGCTCCGCCCTGACTGGAATCGACCGGCGTTTCGATCGCTGCCGGAATGAGCGTCCCTTGCGGAACCAGCATGGCGCGATTGCGCATGATGACGGCGCGCGCCGGGGTGTCGTCCGGCGCCGGGGTCTCGGCCGGCGTCGCCGAAGGCAGGTCGATCGTCATGACGGGCTCGGACAATCGCGGCTGGGGCGCCGGCGGTATTTGTGGCGGACCGGGGCGCTCGACATACTGGACGACCGGCGGCGGCGGTGGGGCCGGAACATAGCGAATTTCGGGGAGCGGCCGGGAAGCTGGCTCGGGCGATGGCGGAGGAGGAATGTCCAGTGGCGCAATAGGCGGTGGAACCGCTACGGTTGCCGGCGCGGTGCGCGGCGCCACCTTAGGCTTGCCGAGATGGGCCTGGCTGGCCCAGATCACCCCTCCACCTACGATGCAAAGGAGTGCGGCCACGATGACAGGTGAAGGCCCGGCTTTCGGCAGGGCCACCCGGGGCGCCGGGTCATCGGGTTGTTGCGCGCCGGTGCCGCTCATTTCCGCCCCTTTTCGATAAGGCGTGTCGCGGTCGCCTTCTGATCCCCAAGCCGGAAAACGAACCGGTCGGCGACAAGGTCGATGACGTATCTGCCGTCACGCATGGCGCCGTTGATCAGGACCTCGCCCCCCCGATCGTTAATCATGAAAACCGCCGGAACCTGGCCATCGCCGCGCCATTCCACGAAGGTCGCGGAGCCGTCCTCGTACATGGACGACGGACGGAGCGATGTGGCCCCGGTGAAACGGAAATACGATCTCGGCGTATCCTGGGCAACCGGCTGGGCCAGATATACCGGATAGACAAAACGCAGCGATATGGGAGTGGCGGCGTCCGGTGCCGGAATGGCGGTCAGGTCGAAATTATATTCGCGGCTATCGGTGACGACGGTCAGATTGGTATTGGTCGCGCCCTGCATCGGCTTGATGAACAGGCGGTCGGCCCGATGATTGGCCACGGCCTGCCAGACGGCGCTGTTGCCCAGCGCGACGTTTTCAATGCGCTCATCCGACGAAAACTCGACAGCCACCGCATAGCCCAGTGCAACGCGCAGCACGACGACTTCGTCCGGATCGTAGTCGACCGTCTGTATCCGCGGGTCCTTCAGGCCTGGCGTAGGCGTGACCGACGCCCAGGCTGGAGTAGCGGCGACCGGCAAGATGGCGATCATGACGAGGAGATGGCGGCGTGTCGTCACGGTTCTCTCACGCTCGTAGGGGAATCCGCGCCATCTTCGGAAGGCGGAATGTCGCTTAGGGCTGTCGTCGCATTGGGCGCCTCTAGGGGAATTGCCATCGTGAAGCCCTGAGCCGGTCGCGGCGCTATCTCGTCGTTGCGCCGGTATCGTGTCACCTGGAAGCCCAGCGGATTGACCAGCCGGTCCTCGGCACGCAGCGGCCCGTCTGAGAACTGATAGGTGATCACGGCAGCATAATAGCCGTATGTCCCGCTCGCGGCGCCTTCGTCCATGCGCGTCGTGGTGAAGCGCACCAGAGCCGTCTTTGGCCCGAGCTCCGAAACGGATTCGACATTGACGGCGACCACCGCCGAACGCGGATAGAGCTTGAGCGGACTTTGCGGATTGTGGGCCGGCATCAGGGCGGCATATTCGCCACGGGCCTGGCCGCCCGACCACAGCATGACCTTGCGGTAGTCGGCGCGCAGGGCCGTAATGTCGAAACCTTCCCGCGCGATGACATACTGCGCCAGCATCGAACGCGTCAGGGCCGTGTCGGCGCGCAGGGTCTGGCTGCCGCCCTTGTCCAGCACCTCGACAAATCCGGTCTGCCGGTCGACCAGGACCGGAACGACATTTGTCGATTTGAGCGGGACCAGACTGGCCAGGGCGAGGGCTTCGGCAACCGCGACCAGAGCTGCCGCGCCGGCGACAAGCCAGGCTCGGTTGCGGGCGCGCCGCGCCGCGTCGGCCTCGCTTTGCGCCCAACTCGAACTATCCGGATAATAGGATTGCGTGTCTGTCTTCATGAAATCAAGTCCCGCTTCGCCGCCCCAGTTGACGCCCGCATATGTGTCGGCCGCCGCAAGCCTGGCCCCGCACCTGCTGAAGAGTCTGCGGAGCCTGCCCAGGCTGAAGCCGCGCCACCGCCCCCTCCCCGGTTATTGTTCTGCCGCTGCTCATCGGCAACGGCCAAAGCTCCAACCGCGTCCGTGACGCGTTGCGCCCGCGAAACCGGGGGCTCAGTCCGAATTTCTGCGACCGGCCAAGGAGACCGCGGGGTAGACGGCGCTTCGGTACCCATTCGCGCGGTCACGAACGTGCCCGCGCGCCGGATGAGGTCGATGGGCAGGAACCCACTCGCCGCAAGCACCGCGACCACGGTTATGGCGGCGCCGCCCGCCAGGAAAAACAGTCCGATAAGCAACGGAGCGCTGGCATCGGGCGCCTGGGACAGGTGCGAGAGATCGCGTGCCAAAAAGGACAGTTCGACTGCCGAACTTACTGCGTAGCCCGTTTGGGCGATAAACAGCGCGATCATTGCTCGCAGCCACCCGGCGAACAGCCCTATCGACATATCGAACAGGGCGGCGGCGATAAACAGCGGCCCGACAGCCAGGACGATCGCCTGAACCAACCGCGCGGCCAGGCTGAACCCGACGCAGGAGAGCATGAGTACGGCATTGCCCAGGTCGTGGCCCGAAGTGGCGGGCGAAGGCCCTGGCGCGGGAGGCGGAACAGACGGATCGCCGCCGGCAGACGGCGGCGCAGGGACCGGCACCGCCTGCGACGGCCCGGCCAACGCGTCCAGATACCCGGCCGCGCTGTGGCTGGCCTCAGTCAGCGAAGGGGTCCGCAATCCTGTTGGCGCCAGGGCCATGGCCGCCAGTTCCTGCGGCCCTTGGGTGGAAACGGTGTAGACCAGCGCGGAATAGGTGGTGAAAGTCGTCGCCGCGGCAATGACGAAGCCCAGGCGAAGCACCGCATGGATCAGGCTGGCCGTGTCGAGCTGATGGTACAGGATGAGCCGATAACCGATGCCGGCGACATAGAGCGCCAGCAATACCGCGACCAGGGCCGTTGGCAGGCCGTGCCACACGCCGCCCTGGAACCCCGCGAGTTCGATCTGCCGCGACTGGCATTCGACATAGGCCGCCAGGCGCTCGACAACCCCGGCGTCGCCGGCGATGGCAGGACATAAGCCGCTCATGTCAACCGCTCCAGGAAGGGAGGCATCCAGTCGTGTGGGTGATCGCCCACAGCGGCACGCACTTCGTCCAACAGCCGGATAGCGCTCTCGCGGCCGGAAAGGACGTGCAGCATTTCCGCTTCGCCGGTCAGGTCGAGGCGCGCCACGACGCTTTCCCGGCCGTGCTTGATCAGGAAGCAGTGGGCGTGATCGGGCAAGGAGCGGATCAGGTCGAACTCATGCTGGGTCAATCCGAAACCGTCGACATAGTCTACGGCCTGGGCGCGCGCGTTAGGCAGGAAGATATGGGTGGCGGCCTGCTCGACAATCGCCGAGGAGATGCGGCTGGCCAAGGCGTCCTGGGCGCTCTGGGTGACGAAGCCCACCAGTCCATTGCGTTTGCGGATCGTCTTTTCCCAGTCGCGAATGCGAGCCACGAAGATATCGTCATCCAGCGCCTTCCAGCCCTCGTCGACAACAATGATCGCCGGCGATCCATCCAGCCGTTCTTCGACGCGATGGAACAGGTACATCATGGCCGGTGTCCGCGTCGCCGGAGCGTCCAGCAATTGCGTCATGTCGAAGCCGACGACCGCCGCATCCAGTCCGACCTCGTCGTCGGCATTGTCGAACAGCCAGGCGTGCTCTCCGTTGCCGAACCAGGGACGCAGACGGGCATAAAGGTCGGTTGCCTTTGGCCGTTCCGCGCCCCGCAGCAGATCCGCGAAGGCACGAAGGCGGCGCAGGCTGGGAGGCGCCGAGAAGTTGGCGTCTACCGCCGCCTCGATCACCGCCAGGTCCTCGGCGCTCGGTGCTGCGTCCGCCGAGACCAGACGCGATACCCATTCGATAAGGAAGCGGCGGTTCGCCGGCGATGCTTCCAGGGCCAGGGGGTTGAGTCCTGAGGGCGCGCCGGGACGCAAAGTGCGGTAGCGGCCGCCGACGGCCCGGATAAAGATTTCCGAGCCCCGGTCCTTATCGAAGAAGACGAGCCGCGGCTTGAACTTCAGCGCCTGGGCCAGCAGGAAGTTCAACACCACCGTCTTGCCCGAGCCAGACGGGCCGATCACGCTGAAATTGCCGAGGTCGCCGTGGTGGAAGTTGAAGAAATAGGGCCCCGCCGCCGTGGTTTCGAGGACGGTCACCGCCTCCCCCCAGTAACCGCGCGGCTCGCCAATGGCGAAATTGTGGAACGAGGCGAAACTGGCGAAATTGCGTCCGGCGATGAGCGCGCGCCGGGTGATGAAGCGCATATTGCCCGGGAACTGCGCCCAGAAGGCTGGCTCAAGCGCCAGGTCCTCACGCACGCCGACGATGCCGAGATCCGCCAGCACGGCCTGGGCGTCGGCCAGCCCCTGCGCGACGTCGCCCTCGTCGGAGGCGCTGAGCATCAGGCTCATGTGATGTTCACCGAAGATCGCGCGTCCCGCGGCCAGGTCGTCGCTGGCGCCGGCCAGCTCGTTGCGCAGGGTGATCGCCTCGTCGTCGCTGGCGCGCATGCGGCGGAGCGCCAGGTTGACGCGGCGCAAGGCGGGTTCGCGGTCGACGAAGGCGAAGCTTTGCGTCAGCACGAATTCCGCCGGCAGCCGCAGCAGTTCGTCGATCATGCCCGGCCGCGACGTGCCGGGATATTCCCGGATCGACAGGATGCCGAAATAGCGGCGGTCCTGCTCGGCATAGGGGGCCAGTTCTCCGGTCATGCGGCCAAAGCTGAGGCGGCGGGCCGGCACGTGTGACGCCAGCTTGCCTTCCGGCAGCAACCGCGCCTGGCTGAAGCCGTTGTAAATCTGCGCCAGGAACTCAAGAATGCCAGAGTAGCGCCGGCCGTCGCGCTCGTAGACACCGACGACGCGCGGCCGATAAGCCGCCAGCGAGGCCATCAGAACCTCGCGTGCCTCGTTCAGATCGCGCAGACCTTCGCGCAGCTCGATGTCGGCGCGGCCCGCGTCGGCGGACATGTTGTCGAAGAACCGCTGAACCAAACCCTTGCTGCCCTGGGTCGGCCGGCGCAGAAGCGTGACATAGATGTCGTTGACATAGAGCGCCTTGGCGTCCAGCCGTTTGCGCCATCGATCGTTCAGGGCACGGCTGAACGCATCGCCGTAAGATGCATCAAGCGCCGGTTCCACGCGGCGGCGGACAATATGGTAATAGAGCGCGAAGCGCGAGGCGCTGAGCGCCTTAAGCGCTGCGTCCCTTAGGTCCTTGCGATAATTGAGTTCACTGGTATCCGCGGTCTCGAACAGAAGTCCCTTCAGGACGATGGTCTGCATAAGGCGCTTGTCCTGCAGCATCACCGTATTGTCGTCGACGTGCGCGAGATACGGCAGGCGATCGCCGCCGCGGGTTTCCTTTTCGTAAGCTACTCTGTTCATGGACTATAGGAATTGCACCCCCATAGTGACCGGTTCGCGACGTGCGGACAGCGTGAGCTTGTAACGATCCAGATATCGAAAATACGCGGATCGTACAGGTGGGCGACCCAGCCGATGGCATGGATGACGAGCGCCGCGGCGATGACCCAGAACGCCTTGAAGATCAGGAACAGTTCCGTCGTGATGATGACGTTCGCGATCAGGAAACTGTAGGTTACACCCAGGAACATCTGCGGTTTGGTCAGGGCGACGAAAAGGCGGTCGCGATCGAGCGTGTCCATGGTTCAGAAGCCGCCGCTGGCTGCCGTCTGGATTCCGGCGACGATGCTGGTCGCGCCAAAAAGGATGAAGCAGCCCAGGATGACGGCGGCGCCGTGGCGCCAGTTCAGCCGGCCCGTCAGCATCATGTAGCCGCAGAAGGCAACGGCGATCACGGCGACCACCGTCGCCGTCGTGCCCAGTAAGGTTCCCTGGATCCAGTGGAGGGCGCCGACGATCGCACCCGAGCCTTCAGGGTCGGCATAGGCCTGGGCGCGGGCCGGCAGGGCGACAAGGGCCAGGGCCGGAATGGCGCTCGATAAGTGTTGTATCGCTTTCATGGGTTTTACTCAGGTAAAAACTTACGGATTGGCTGTCGGCAACGGGATAGGACCAGCAACGCGGCCGCTGCTGGTCCAGGTTATCAGCATCAGTTCGGAGACGTTCCGTAAACGATGCCACGACCGGAGTTGGTGGCCCCATAGACCGTCCCGAAGGTCTTCGGGTCGCCCACAAGCATGCGGAAGCCGCCGTATTGATTCTGGGCGTTGTCGATCCGCGTCCAGGTGCTGCCGCCGTTGACCGAGCGGAAGACGCCTTTGACATTGTTGTAGGTGCCGGCGACGTACATCGCCGGGTAGGACTGGCCAGACGCCGCCTTACCGAAGCCCATGGCCTGAATGCTCGTCGGGCCGGAGACCTGGCTCCAGGTGCCCGAGCCGCAGGTCGTGTTGCGCAACAAACCGCTGTAACCGTAGAGCCAGACGTCGCAGGACTTGCCGAACGGCGTGATCATGGTGTGCCACGCAATGGGCGTAACGGGCTGGGTCCAGCTGACGCCTTTGTTGGTGCTGACATAGACCTTACCATTGGTGCGTTCATAGGCGTAGAAGTTGTTGACGTTCGCGCCGTCGGCCACCACGGCGATGCCGGCCGGCAACGACGTCGAAGACCAGCTGTAGGTGCTGTTGGTCGAGACGACCGGCACAACGCCGCTGTCGCCGGGCGCCCAGACGATGGAGCTGCCATCGGCATTGATTGCGATGGTGCCGCCACTGTCATTCGTGACACCGGCCGGCGTGCTGGTGAAGGGAGACCAGCTGTAGCCGCCATTATACGAGATGGCGCCTGGAGCGCTGCCCCAGATGCCGACCCGCACCATAATGTTCGAGGCGCTCTTGGCCCAGTCGAGGGAGGAGGTGTTGCCGCAGTTGGGATTGGAGTGCGCGGCCGCGGGGGCCTGGGTCATGTTGGTGTGGAAGAAGCCGCACACGTCGCCCATCCCGCTCACCAACGGCACCGAACCGCCCCAGGGAAATGCGGTCGGAGACGCCAGGCTGAGCGGAACGGTTTCTTCCACGCCGTTTTGATCGAGCGTGAAATTGACGGTCCCACCGCTGGCGGAGGCCGTCAGATTCTGGGTCGACATGATGCCGCCACCCCAGGTGACGAAGGCGTGGTTGGTGTTGAACGGATCGAGCGCCACGCCGCTCCAGTTGCCGAGATAGCTACGGGTGCCGTTCCAGGGGGCCGCACTGAGGTTGACATTGACGTTGGCGGTAGCGTTAACCCAGGATTGACCGCCGTTGGTGGTCCGGTGCAGCGACTCACCGTGGCCGTCATAGCGGTTGACGCTCATCACGGCGACAGTGCCCGAATGCGCCGGATCGACCGACAGGCCCGAGAAGCCGTAGTCGGCGAACCAGCCGGCCAGTTGCTGGCTGTCGTTCGGAGGCGTGATGTTGGTCCAGTTGCCGCCGGCAACATTGTACTTCCACACCTGGCCATGATCCAGGCCGCTCGGCCCGCCGCCGCTCGTCCCCGAAGCTGCCCGCGAATAGGTGATGTAGAGGTTGCCGTCAGGACCGATCTGGCCCTGTTGCGGGAGCAGGCCCGTCGGTGCGCCCGGAACCAGCGACCAGCTATTGCCACCGTCGGTGCTGCGGTAAAGTGTGGAGCCGTTGCTGGCGGCCTGCGCTGTGCTGACGCCGGCAAAAATGGTCTTCGTGGCCTGGCCCGACGCACTCGACGGCTTGTGCATGGCGACGAAAGCAACGCCCGCGCCGGTGTCGTTGTTCGACATGGCCGGGAAGCTGGTCACCTTGGACCAATTGTAACCGTTGTTAGTGCTCTTCCAGAGGCCGTTGTTCGAGGCCCAGGCCGAGGTGTTGGCCGTACCGTAGAACAGCACCGAACCCAGGTTCGGGTCGACCGCCAGGCGCGGCCCGACATTGCGGCCGGCCTCGTTGCCGTTGACCTCGAACGGAAAAGGCACAATCTGGAAGCTGTATCCCTGGTTCCACGAAATCAACAAGGCGCCGCAGCAGTTGGTTTGCCAGTCATGGCCACCACCGGCAACCATGTAGAGCAAGTTGGTATTGTTGGGGTCGACGGCGATGGCTTGAACGTTGTTGTACGCGGCCTGATCCGGGGTCAGCCAGTCGAGCAGCGGCACCCAGGTGCTGTTCGATGAATTGTAACGATAGGCGCCGCCCACGTCGGTGCGGGCATAAAACAGGCCCTGCTGGCCCGGATGGGCGATAACTTCGGGCACGTAGCCGCCACCGCCGATTTTTGCGACCTGCCACGTGTAGCTCTGCGCGCTGGCGGGGGATACTGTGGCAATCGCCGCTGCCGAAATGGCAAGCGCGCCGACAGCCAGCCCTTTTAAAAGGGCATGACGCAAGGTTTTTTTCATGACGTCCTTCCTGTTTTTTGAGCCCGAAGCAGGCGCACGACCACAGAAGGATTAGGGTCGACACTCCCTACCAAAGGCGGGCCTTGTTGTCAGGCCCACAACAGAGATACACATTAAAACGTCATATGCAAAATTAAATTTTACATATAAATTATAGATTGAGCGATTTCAACTTCGTCGATGTCCCTAACTGGCTGCGCCCGATACACGACGCTCAACATCAAACCGCGTACTTTTCCTTATAAAACAGAAAACTACCTATTTTTATGCATCGTCCATTGGATAGAGCATATATGCTCGACGACCCACGAGACTTCGCCCACCTAGCGCGAAAACAAAAGTTTCGAAATGGCGTTTTACCCATGATTAAGCACGGGCAACCTATCGGGCATCCGGCGCGATATCGCACGGTCCCGGCGCCGAAACCCGGGGACTGGCAACGGCTTGCCAAGTCCTGCGACCTATTGTCTAACCCCTGGATGGAGTGTGTTGCGCTGTGCAGCCATTCGTCGCTTATTTGCGAGTCGCATCATCCATGTCCATCTCCGCGCCCTCCCCTGACGAAACAAAGCCGCCCATCTACAGTGCACCGGCGCTCGAAAAGGGATTTTCGATTTTGGAGCTGCTGTCCGAATATCCACGCGGGCTCACAGTTACGGAAATGGCCGGAAAGCTTGGCTTGTCCGTCAGTGAAATCTTCCGTGTCGTGATGGTCATGGAACGGCTGGCGTGGTTAAGGCGCCACCCCGGCGACCGCTTTCGGGTCACGTTGCGGCTGCTTGAAATGGGCTTCAAGGCAACGCCTGTCGACGAACTCGTCCAGATTGCAGCGCCCTTCATGCGGGACCTGTCCCATCAAATAGAGCAGTCATGTCACCTGGTCGTCCGCAACGGCAATCGCGGAATGATCGTCTATCGACAACAGACCCCGGGACCGACGGTGTTTGCGGTCCGCGTCGGCGCCGGAATATCTCTCGACTCGACCTGCTCCGGTCATGTGCTTTTGGCATTCAATGCCGTGAATGATGGTCCGGCCGTTGGGGAAGTTAACGTCGGCTCCGACCTTGATCGCACCCTCCAGAAGGTCAGGTCGCGAGGGTTTGAGGTGATGAAGAGTACGCGGACCGTGGGCGTAACGGACATCAGTTGCCCGATTTTCGGCAATAGCGGCGCCGTCGTGGCGGCCCTCACCGTTCCATTTCTTCAACTCATTGACGGGACCCAAAAAGTCACGCGTGACGATGCACGCATGTATTTGCAAGAGACAACCCGCCAGATCTCCGAAGAGCTCGGTTCCGCCGGCAATCAGTGACAATGACACTGTCCATATCCGAGAGCTTAGGCGACCTCGGTCTTGCGAAACTGTGACAGGAATTCCTCGTGAGTCGGCATGTTTCGCGCCGCCTCGATCATGGCCCGCCGCATGGACTCAACACTTGCCAGGACCTCCTGTGCGGGTAGTGCGGCCACAACAGGGTCACAGGCCTTCGGGACGATGTTCTGCCCGAGGAAAACCGCCACCCAGCTTGGGCGCGAAAACAGCTCGTCGTTGAGCCTGAAGGCACGGCCGCCTTCGCGGAAAAGCGCGATCTTGTGCTGGAGGCTCTCCGGGATCGCCATTGTCCTGCAATAGTTCCAGAAAGGCGTGTCGTCTCTTTCGGTCGCCGAATAGTGCAGGATGATGAAGTCCCGCACCTGCTCGAACTCCGTCTGCATGTGCCGGTTATATTCGTCGCGAAAAACGTCCGGCAAAGAGGCATTGGGGAAGAGCGCGATGAAACGGCTGATCCCTTCCTGGATAAGGTAGAGCGACGTCGATTCCAACGGTTCCAGGAAGCCGGCGGACAGACCTATCGCGATACAGTTCTTGACCCAGAACTGTTGACGATGTCCGGCGGTGAACCGGATCACCCGGGGAGAGGCCAGCGCTTCACCTTCGAGGCCAGCCAGCAGGACAGAAGCCGCTTCATCGTCCGACATGAATTCGCGGCTGTAGATATGCCCGTTCCCAACCCTGGCCTGGGTCGGTATCCGCCACTGCCATCCCGAGGATTTCGCCGTGGCGCGCGTATAGGGCAAAAGCGGACCAGAATGCTGCGACGGAACAGCCTGGGCCGAATTGCAGGGCAGCCAATGGCTCCAGTCCTTGTACGGAACGTTCAGCGTCTGGCCCAGCAGAAGCGAGCGAAAACCGGAACAGTCGAAAAAGACTTCACCACGGACGGTGTCACCGTTCTCTAATCTGACTTCCGATATGTGGCCGGTCTCTGGCGCCTGGATGACCGCTTCGATCTTGCCTTCGATCCGGCGCACTCCGCGCTTTTCGGCATAGGCGCGCAGATATCTGGCATAGAGCGCGGCGTCAAAGTGATAGGCGTAGCGGATATGCGACCGGATGGAACGCGGATTCGGGTCCGGACGGACAAATTTTCCATGTCGGGCCGCGACGGCGCACAGGCTGTAGTCGTCAATCGGATGCGTGTTGCCGGCGGCGCGGCTGTGCAACCAGAATTGATGGAAATCGAAGCCGTTCATGTCCACGCCGTGGCTGCTGAACGGATGGATGTAGCGGTCGCCTTTGCGCCCCCAGTCAATGAACTCGATGCCAAGCTTGATGGTCGCGTTCGTTTCCCGGATAAATTCGCCTTCGTCGATACCAAGAAGTTGGTTGAAGTTGAGGATGTCCGGAATGGTTGCTTCGCCGACGCCGATAATCCCGATCTCGTCGGATTCAATCAGCGTGATAGACATGTCTTTCGGCGCCAACAGGCTCGACAGCGCGGCGGCGGCCATCCATCCGGCCGAACCGCCGCCCACAATGACGACTTCCTTTATCGGAGGAACCACGATTTCAGGCTCCTTGCCGCATGAGATACTGCCGCAGCCTGGTCATGTAGCTGTCGTGGCTGGGGAGGTTGTACGTCGCCGCCTCGATGTCTCGCCGCAGCGTATCCAGATATTGCTTCAATTCCGGCGCCGGCGCCTGATCCGCCAGACGATCATAACGGCGCGGCCGACGCCCCATGCCGTAATGCAGAACCACCCAGTCTTCCGGCGTGAAAGGTTCCAGGTCGTAGGCGACGAGGACACCGCGGCTCAGGAACTGTTCGAACTTACGATCCAGCTTGGGACTGCTCCCGAGAGCGCCGTCAGCCTGCCAGTATGACGATCGTGGCAGTGGCGCGGTAGCGAACAGGGCGCGGCGGAACAATTCCGCATGTTCGCAGTCGTCGACAAATTGACGGTTGAATTCACGGCTTTCCATCGACATGTCGCCGGAGAGCGGAATAAGCGAAACCAGCCGGTCGATATCTTTCTGAAGGAGCATGATGGGCGCCGGCGTCAGCGGCTCGATCATGGCCGCGGCCTGGCCGATCGCGACGCAGTTTCCGACCCACGCACAAGGTTGGCGGCCAAAACGCGCCCCCGTCCGCACATCCGGCTCTTCACCGTGTTCGGCGAGCGCCGAAGCCTCACCCTCCTCTGTAAATACCGTGAGCTTCGCAAGCGAACCCTGCAATGGCGTCGCCGATTGCCAGCCAAAGTGCCGGCCGCTGAGCGTCCGCACCGCGGGGCCCAGATGCTCCGATGCTTTCGAAGTCAGAACGGCGTTTAGCCAATGATTGCCTATGCGTCTGGCGCCAAGCGTGCTGAGCAGCGTCGCCTCAGGACCGGTACAGTCGATAAAGAGGTCCGCTGAAACGCTTTGACCATCAGAGAGGTACAGCGTGACAATGCTTTCGGGCGTGCTTTCAACTTCAGCCAGATCGGCGGAAAGCGTGCGTATCCGCGACCTGTCTGTAAGCCCGGCAAAAAGCTGCCGGTACGAGGCGACGTCCAGCTGATAGCCATATTCCGCGCGCGCGAGCGGGTGGCTTGCGTTTTCTGGCGGGTGTGCGAACACGCCCCTTCGGGCCATGGCCGCGGATATCAGGAAGGGGTCCAACGCCTGCATATCCTGCCGGACCAGGTATTGATGGAACGGCACTCCGCTCAGAATAGGTAGTGGCAACTGGAAGCCCTGGAACCAGGACAGCTTGTCTCCTCCCCAAGCCTGGAAGTGCGTTCCAAGCGAAAATGCCGTTGTGCTTTCCAACACCAGCCGCGGCTCGGACACACCGATGGACAGGTTGAAATCATAGGCCGACGGCGACGTCACACTGCCGTAAAAGATGTCAGACGCGGGATAATCGCGAGGCGTTATGAGGGTGATTTCGATCGCTGCCGGCAAATGCCTTAACAGCGCCGCCGCTGTCATATAGCCGGCAAGACCTCCACCGCAGATCGCAATGTGCTTGAGAGGTGTTCCAGGAGAGATTGCTGAATTCGCCACGCGCTTAACCCGCCTTTGCAACAAGCGGGGCCCTGTCCGTCCCCGCCCCGATCTGACGTATGAACAGGTCGTGCTGAGGCGTATCGCGCACGGCCGCCAGCACACTTTCGCGGGTGCTTTGGGCGTGGGCAACCAGATCGGCTTCCGGAACGGCCAGAACGCGCGGATCATAACCACGCGGGATCATGTTTTGCCCGAGCAGAACCGCCAGCCAGCTCGGCGGCAGGAAGGTGCCGAACTCATATCTGATGATATGGCCACGGGTCATCCAGGCCGAAATCTTCTCCTCGAGGCTCTCCGGCAGGGTCAGGTTCTGGAAATGCAGCCACATCGCGCCGTCCTCCCGCTGATTGGCGACATAATGCAGCAGCAGGAAGTCGCGCACGCGCTCGAAGGCCAGCCCCATGCGCGCATTGTATTCATCGCTGTCCGAGGCCTGGAAGGCCTTGTCGGGGAACAGCTGTATCAACTCGGTAATCCCCTCCTGTATCA
This sequence comes from Asticcacaulis solisilvae, assembly GCF_017875235.1. Lineage (GTDB taxonomy): Bacteria > Pseudomonadota > Alphaproteobacteria > Caulobacterales > Caulobacteraceae > Asticcacaulis > Asticcacaulis solisilvae_A. Next base: position 77,944 of record NZ_JAGGMI010000014.1, read on the forward strand.
GGTGTATGGACGTCGACTCGAGCGGCTCCAGAAATCCGGCGGCCAGGCCGATAGCAATCACGTTCCTGTTCCAGAATTTCCGGCGGCGGCCGGTCGTGAAATAGAGCTGCTTCGGTGAAGCCAGCGCCGGCCCTTCCAGGTTCGCCATCAGTTGCGCGGTCGCTTCGTCATCCGAAATGAAGCTGCTGCAGTAGACATGGCCGTTGCCGACCCGGTGCTGCAACGGAATGCGCCATTGCCAGCCGGCGTCCCGCGCCGTGGCCCGCGTAAAGGGCGTCAGTTCGCCATGCGATTCACACGGCACCGCGATCGCGCGATTGCACGGCAGCCAATGGCTCCAGTCGTCATAGCCGGTTTTGAGCGCCTGCTCGATAAGCAGTCCCCTGAACCCCGAACAGTCCACAAACAGATCGGCGGTGACGGTGCGATCGCCGTCCAGGTTCAAGGCTTCGACAAAACCCGTTTCGGAATGGCAGGATGTCGCAGCCACCTTCCCTTCCGTGCGGATGACACCATTGGCTTCCGCGTATTGCCGAAGGAAGGCCGCATATCGGGAGGCATCGAACTGGTAGGCGTAGCCGAAACTTCCGGTGACAGAGGCATAATCCGATGCCGGATACCGGAAGCGTCCCATTTCGGCGGCGATGACGGGATAGGACCATTCATCCAGCCGGTGCTTTTCACCCAGTTCCCGCAACCTCAGCCACATCTGGTAAAAAGGTATGCCGTTGAGCGGCCGGCCATAGTCGCCAAAAGGGTGGATATAGCGGTCGCCGATCCTGCCCCAGTTGCAGAACTCGATCCCCAGCTTGAAGGTCGCTTCGGTCGCCTTCATGAAGGCCGCTTCGTCGATGTTCAGGGCTTCATTGAATTTCCGGATCAACGGCAGCGTCGCTTCGCCAACGCCAACCGTGCCGATCTCATCGGATTCGACCAGCTCGATCCGGATCGGCAGTCCCTTCAGCTTGTGTGAGAGGGCTGCCGCAGTCATCCACCCCGCCGTGCCTCCGCCCAGGATGCAGATTTTTTCTATATGGCTCGAACTCTGCGGCATTCCCAAATTCCAACAAAAAACACCCTGGACAGTTCGTGTCAGCGGTCGCCGACACCCACTTTTCGCCCACCCATCAGCCGCTGCCTTTGACGGTCTGAATAAACACGTTTGCCGTCAGTCGTCCCGTCCGTGGGTCCGCACTGTAATCGAAGTCCGGCGACACGTAGCCTGAATGAAGCAGACACCCCTGGTAGATGACGAGGCGGTTAAAGCCCCCCTCAACCTCGAATATCTTCTCATAGTGCGCTTGCGACTTCCCCCCAGAAACCATCGCGGGAGGATCGTCGTCAGAAAGTTCTGCCTGCACGTGCTTGCGAAGCACAGGCGCCGCATCACGGGTTACCTGTTCGAGATCGCATGCAACATGGCGATAGAAGGCTGTGCCTGTGTGGGGCACATGATGCAGATGAAGCATGATGGCGAGATAGTTCGGGTCATCCCAATCGTAATGCGGGACGCGCTGTCTTGGGCTCATGTCGTCCGGCCGTGTCGTGATCAGCGAGAAACTGGCTTCGAAAACCCGGAAACTGTCCGCATCAAAATGGCTTTGGATGACAGGGCCCGCCGCCCGCAATATGTCCATGACACAGGCAGATGCCTTGTCCCCAGGCCCGATCTGGTGACGCCGGCCCGGATAGGCCGTCTTGCTCTCGGGTGGAAAGGCAGGCAGCGCGGCCGCCGAGTCGACGACAGCGCGGGCATTGGCCAGAAAGTCATCAATAACGATGACCCTTGATTTCGAATGCCCGACTTCGTGTACAGCGACCTGCATACCCTATCCTACTCTACCATAAGACCCGCACTAAAGCCGCATCCTCTTGCGGCCTGGCCGGTTAGTCGTTCGCGGGCGCTGCAGGCGCAGCGGGCGTTGCCGGGAAAATCTCCGGCGTACGCCCCAGCCCCGGAAACTCTGCCTTGTCGCCGGAACCCAGTTCGATCACCAGAAGTGTCTGACGCACCTTGCGTGGCTGCCAGCGCTCAAGCACGTCATTGGGAACAGAAGCGCCACCAAAGCTGCCAGAGTTATTGCGGTTGCCCGAGGCCGGCGCACCGGAAGGCGATGCACCGGTTGTCCCGCCCGCGCCCGAACCCATGAAATTGCCGGCCCGCTTCTGCAGGTCATCTGCGACGCCAAGCTGCACCATACGGTTGGTCGTCGTCAGCACGGCGAACCATTCCTGCTTTTGCTCGGCGGCAAGATCACCGGCACGCTTCATGGCATACTGGGCGATCTCCTTATTGGACTGTCCCGGCTCACCCGTGTAGCCGACCGTCCAGAAACCACTTTCGTCAAGCACATTGAAATAACCGGGCGCGCCCGGCGTTTCCGCAGCCTTATATGGCTTCGCCTCAGCAGCGGAAACCGCGACCACCGCGGCGGCGGCCGCGGCAAAAAGTGAAAACGTCTTCATTGATAGCCTCACAGACCAAAGAAAACTTGCTGTAAAAGGGCGGGATAGACACCTATCCCGCCCCCATCTCAACTCAGACCGGCTTAGTACAGGTAGCGCAAGCCAACCACGATCCGGCGATCGTTCTTGATGGCGAAGCGGGGAAGCGTATTACCCGCCGCATCGACCTGCATCTCCGCTTCCGTGGTCGTATCGAGCAGGTTTTCGACCGAGGTGTGGATCTGCAGGTGCTTGTTGGCGTTGTACTTCAGCGACGCATCCAGGAAACCGCCCGCCTTGTTGTAGGTCGGGTTACCCGTCATGTAGTCGCCCTTAACAATCAGGTATCGGCTGCGCCACGAATAGGCGAGACGCGCCTCGATCTTGTCATCCTGATAGATGCCGACGAGGTTTGCCAGGTACTTGGATTGACCGAACAGGTCGGTGATGTTGAAACGGCAGGGTTCGCCGTTGTTCGTACACGCACTGTCCGGATCCGTGCGGGCGTCGATGTAGGTGAAGTTCGCCTGCGCACCGAGGTGCGACAGGGGGCCTGGCAGGAAGTCGTAGAACTGCTGGTAGGACACTTCGAGGCCGCTGACGTCAACCTTCCTGGTATTCATCTGACCGCCGTAGGTGATCGGCACAGTCTTACCATCAAGCGTTACGCTGCCGAGGGTCTCGGAGCCGCCCTGAATGACGTCTTGCAGTTTCTTCGAGAACACCGCCGTCGAGATATTGCCGCTTGGGAAATACCATTCGTAGGACAGGTCGAAGTTGTCAGAAGTCGTCGGCCTGAGGCGTGGGTTGCCGCCGCCGGCGCTGATCGCGGTCAGGGTTATGTTCTGGAACCCGTCATTACAGCCGTCAGGCAAGCCGAGAGACGCGCAATGCCCGGCGGGGAACGGCGTCGTAAGGGTGCTGGCGCCGTAAGTCGTGTAAGCCCGAAGATCGGCGATGTTCGGCCGGGTCAGGTTCTTGCTGGCGCCGAAGCGGATCAGCATCTCCTCATTCAGGTTCCACTTCAGGTTAAACGACGGCAGGATATGATCGTCGCCCTTCTCATAGTTGATTGGCGTCGCCGCCGCCTGGAGGTAGGCGGTTGTTTGCGGCAGGAAATCCTGCGGACTGTTGCGCGAGCATGCACCGGGCGTGGTGGTTACGCCGTTCGTATCCGTGCCGGGCGTACAGGCTGTCTCCGCGGCAAACGGTACACGGACAAGGTTGCCTATCGAGGTCAGCTCGGTCTTCGCATAGCGAACACCAAAGTTGCCATCGATCGACTGCCCATTGCCGAATTCATGTTCGAAGTCGAGCTGAACATAGAAATTGGTCGTCTTTTCGGTGATCTCCGAGCGGTTGGCCTCCGGGAACATCGGAACACGCGGAGCCCACGGCGCGCCGCGAACCAGACCCGTGTTCGCATCCGAGTTCTTTGCGAAGAAATCCGCCATCTTGCCGTAGTTCAGCAGGTAATCCCGGTGGATGTAGACAAACTTGCTGTTGTCGCCATGGACGAGATCGCCGCGGAAGAAGTCACGATAGTCGTCAACTTCCGTCATACCTGCCGGCAGGGCGCTGAGCGGCAATGCACCGCCGCCGGCCCACGGCGGCGCAACGCCCGCCCAGTTCTGGTTGGCGGTATCATTGATCTGGTTACGTTCGGAATAGCGCGCGCCGAACTTGATGTCCTTGAACCAGTTATTGTCCGCGAAGTCATACACAAGATCCCCGCGGAGCGCGTAAAGATCGCCGCTGCCCCGTTGCTGGTTGTCGGCGTTGAACAACCACCAGTATACACTGGGATCCCCAGTATCGTTCTTGGCTGTGGTTGCGGCCAGGCCCGGCTTCACAGCTGTGATCTGGTTTCCGCGCGGATCCATGTGGAAGTTGAGATAACCGTTTTCGAGGCTGGACACCATGTCCACCATGAAGTGGGTTTGGCCGCCCGCCCACATTTCGGATTGCTCCGCCGTCGCCTTGGTATATTGGGCGTCGAGATTGAGGTGCAGCTGGCTGCTGAAGTTGTGCTTCAGATTGATGCTGAAGTCTTCGGTCTTGGACCGATCAACCACGCCACGGCCCAGCGTATTGATGCCGTAACCATAGGCACCGCCATCTTCCGCCGCACCGTTGATCGTGCCCGCGGTCATTAACTGACCGATGGCGACGGGCTGGCTACAGCCGCCCTGAGCAACATCGAAGCCGGTATTGCAGAGCGCCACCGTGCCGCTGTATGGCCGGGTAAAAACATTGGTGAGCACAGTGTTGTTCGGCGTGTTCGCGTCCGGCAGGTGCTCAACGGTATGTTCGACGGTGTCCGTACCGTTCTCAACGTTGATGTACTTGACCAGGATGCTGGTATTGTCGTTCTTCCATTGCCCGGCAAGATAGTAGCTGGTGCGCTCGCGGTCCTGCTCATTGTGACGCATCTGGAAGACGGTCTGGGTACCGATGACATTGCCGACAGGCACGCCGGTAAACTTGCCTGGACCTTGCGCCTCAACGGCGCCGACATTGACCTTCGGAACCGGGGCGCCGATCTGCCAGTCGTTGATGTTCGACCGGAGCTCGGAGTGGGAATAAGACCCCAGTAGCCCGAATTCACCTATATCCGTTTGCCAGCGATTGCTCGCAATGACGCTATAGCTGGGCGACCATTCCTTGCGCAGGTCGGCATAGGTGCCATCCACGCTGACAGAGAAGACCGAGCCCCTGCGGTCAAACGGCGCAAGCGTGCGCAGGTTGATCGTACCGCCGGCGCCGCCTTCGATCAGCTCAGCCGACGCGTTCTTGTACACATCCACGCCACCGACGAGTTCGGGCGGAATGGACGACCAGTCGAGCGCCCGGCCGCCGTTGGCGGTGAACTGGTCACGACCGTTGAATTCCGAACGCACGAACGAGAGGCCGCGAATCAGGTTGCCCGAACCTTCGGCCGAGGGGAAGTCACCGCTGGCGCCACCGGCGCCGCCGGTGTTATACTGTGGCAGGATCGAATAACGCGTCACCGACACGCCCGGAATGCGCCCCAGGGCCTCGGCCACGTTGGCATCCGGCAGCGCCGCAACGTCTGACGCCGTAATGGAATCGACGAAGGTGTCCGCCTTGCGCTTGATCTGCGCAGCCGTTTCCAGCGACTTGCGAATACCTGTGACGACGACGACGTCACCGCCTTCATCCGCGTCAGCCTGCGTGGTCGCAGGATCCTGCGCGAAAGCGGCCGTCGACAACAGCGCTGCCGTCAGCGCCGTTGTGCCGAGTAAAATCCGGCCCAGACGCGACCTGGACGTCGCAACGCCGCGATTTTGGTTACAATTATCCTGTGTGGATCTCATACGTGATTTCTCCCTGCCTCTTGGCTTCTTTGGCCCGAGTACGTTGTGTCTCTCGTGCAAAAGCGAGAGGCGCCCTGTTAGACGTTTTTGTTTTGGTATCGGTCACACGCCGGCCGTCGTGTGCTTCCACACTTTTCAGAAAATTTCCGAAGCGCCCGGCGCGCTATGACAGAACGAAGTTATGATACCGGTCACATTTTTTCAACGATAAAGTCCGACAAATGACAAAAAGATGCCTATCCGTTGCGTGATTGCGACAGTTTTACGCCAATCACCAAGCCGAACGCACTAATATGTTTCACAAGAAACTATATATAATAGTGAACCAATCGGATGAATCGGTCTCAAGGAACGAAATTATAATATTGTTTTTATTTAATATTTTCACATATCCCTGCTCTGTTTTCCACAAGCTTGGCCGCGATTCGATCAGGAGAAGCAGTGGTGTTTAGCCGGTATAAAATTCATTCTCTTGAATAAAATCATGACCATAAGCCGTTATCACTTCACGATAATTTTGATACCGGTAACATTTTTGACAGCGGATGGGCGCAAAAACGGCCTTGGATAAATTCCCTATATGGAATGTGATTTTATATGTGATACGTAGTCACTAAGAATGGCTGACTGCCATCATGATGAGAATGACGTCCTCGTGCCATCGAGGCGACGTCCGCGGCCAGAACCGATAAATGCGAGGGTGGGCATGAAAATCAACGATACGTCTTGCCCAAGGCTTCATCGGCGCGACCTTCTGACCGGTGCGACGGCCTTGCTCGGATTAGCCGCCACAGGTGCACAGGCATCGGCGCCAACCGCTCACGTCCCGGACCAAATCGTCGTGCTCCCCGGCGGCACCTTGCAGGTGTTCGCCCTGACAAGGTCCGCGTTGCGCATTCGTTTCCTTCCCGCAAAGGCCGCGCTGCACCTTCCGCCCAACACCGTCCTCTTGCCGCAACCGCATCAACCCAAGATCGTGCGGAGACGCTCGGCCGGCACGCTTCACCTGCGCTTGCCGGGCATAGGCTGCGACATCGACTCAAACGATGGCCGGATCCGTTTCTTTGATCGTGATGGCGCCCCTATCCTGACCGAGGCACGGCAGGGGCGCAGCCTTTCTCCGTCTAAACTGGGCGACGAAGACGTGTTCATTGTCCGGCAAGCCTTTGAATCTCCCCCGGGCGAACGCATCTACGGCACCGGATGTTTCCAGGATGGCGCCCTCGATCTTCGCCAGTTTCCACGCCGGCTGACACAGGTGAACACCCAGATCAGCCTGCCCTTCCTTCTGTCGAGCCACGGCTATGGACTCATGTGGCTCAATAACGGAATAAGCGAGCTCAACCCTCTGCCGGAACAGGTCCTCCTCAACCGCGTCAGCATCGACGCGCAAGGGCGGGTCGTCGATGTCACAACCGATGCCGGCAATGCGCAGGTGGCGCGGACCGAAGCTGTTTTCCAGGGGACCATCCACCTCGATGCGCCCGATCGCCATGCCTTCCAGCTTGATATCGGACGAAAAATGGCGTCGCGGCACCATGTCGAAATCGACGGCAAGGTCTATACCGACCTGACCAATCTCTGGCTGCCCCCGACGGCCAGCTTCCTGGCGGACCTGGACGCGGGACCGCACACGGTGCGCGTCCTGGCCAATTCCGACGACAAGCCCTCCCTTCGCTACGGCAAGCCGGGCGACCAGACGGTTTGGCAATCAGAGGTGGCCGAAGCACTGGACTATGTCGTTATCGCCGGGCCGGAAGCGCGCGATATCATGACGACATACGGTCAACTAACCGGCACTTCACCGCTGCTGCCCAAATGGGCATATGGCTATATTCACTGCCGCGAACGGTTTAGATCGTCGCAGGAAATTCTTGACACCGCGCATGAGTTCCGACGCCGGAAACTGCCCGTCGATATGATGGTCCAGGACTGGCAATACTGGGGAAAGCATGGCTGGAACGCCATGCGCTTTGATGAAAGCCATTACCCAGATCCCTCGGGTTTGGTGAACGACCTGCACGGCCTCGATATGCGGTTTATGCTGTCGGTCTGGTCCAAGATCGACCGGAAGACCGAGCTCGGCCAGGCCATGGCGGCAAGGGGCTACTATATTCCCGACACCGACTGGATCGACTTCTTTAATCCCGAGGCCGCCGCCTTCTACTGGCAAAACCAGAGCACGCGTCTGGCGGCGCTTGGCATTGACGCCTGGTGGCAGGACGCGACCGAGCCGGAAAACGACGATCTGGTCGGGCGCCAGACCCACGCCGGCAAGGGGGAACGCGTCCGCCTGACCTATCCAATCCAGGTTACGCGCACGGTCTATGAAGGCCAGCGGCGCGATTACCCGGATCGCCGTGTCTTTACCCTGACGCGTTCGGCCTTCCTGGGTCAGCAGCGGTATGCGGCCTGCACCTGGTCGGGCGACATCGGCAATGACTGGGAAACGCTCAAGCGGCAGATCCCGGCGGGCCTTAACATGGCGGCGGCCGGTTATCCCTACTGGACGGTCGATGCCGGCGGCTTCTTCAGGCCCGGCCCCTCGCAGTTCACGGACATAGACTATCACGAGCGCTTCATCCGCTGGTTTCAGTACGCGACCTTTCTGCCGTTACAACGTGTTCACGGTTACATGACGGACACGGAATTCTGGCGGTACGGTGAAACCGTCGAAGGGGTTGCCCGCGACTACCTGAACCTGCGCTATCGACTGTTTCACTATATCTATGCCATGGCGGCCGAGGCGCATCGCAGCGGAATGCCCTTGATGCGCCCCCTCGTCTTCGACTTCCGCGCGGACTCTCAGGCGCTGGCTCAGTCGCACAGCTACATGTTCGGGCCAAGTCTGCTTGTTGCGCCGGTCGTTGAGCCGGGCAAGACTAGCTGGCCTGTCTATCTGCCGCACTCGCCAGGCGGATGGTTTGATTTTTGGAGCGACGCGCACCGCGATGGCGGAAGGCTTCACCAGGTTCCCTCCCCCCTCTCACAGATACCCGTCCACGTTCGCGCCGGGACGGTGCTGCCGCTTGGTCCCGTGGTTCAGTCCACCGCCGAGATTACCGGCCAGGTCATCGATATCCTTGTTTTTCCTGGCCGCGACGGCAGGTTCGAGCTCTATGAGGACGGTGGACTAACCTACGCCTATGAAAACGGTGCCTGCAGCCGCATCCAGATGCAGTGGCAGGAAAGTACCGGTGAATTACGACTGGGCGCGCGTCAGGGCGCATTTCCGGACATGCCGGCGAACCGGCGCTTCCGCCTGCATCTCATTTCGGCGGAGCACCCTCCCTTGGCTCTCGGCGAAGGACACGAAGTTGCCTATACTGGCCAGCCGATGCGCGTTCGCCTCCGCAAATAGCGCAACGCTCTATAGAAGCATCATTCCGATCTAAGTTTTTGCTTTGTCGCGATATTTGAGGCGAAAACCGCTGCCACTTTTCGCCATACCGCTCTAGGTGCACTTGAAGCTTTCGGCTTTTTCCACATCGCCGCCGACATATCGGGCGACCTGCGGGTAGGCGCACAACGGCCGTGAGCGATCCGGCCATGGCGTCGCCGGGCCCGCCTTGGCCACGACCGCGTTAGGCGCCTTGCCGTGCTCGACCCAATCGACCAGGGCCGCGAACATGTCGTAACGGTCGGTCGCCGCTCCGCCTCCGCAATGACACATGCCCGGTACAGGAAAGACCCGGACAAAATCAGCGGCGTGCCCGCCATTTTCGGTATCGACGGCGTCAAACCAGGCCAGGGTATCCTTTAGCGAAAAGACGGGATCGGACTCGCCGTGCGGTACGATCAGTCGGCCGCCGCGCGCCTTGAACGCCTTGAGATTGCTGGAGCGCGCGCCGACATCCTGCCATGCCGAGCGTGTAAATGGATCCGCGACCGCATAAATCTTCGACGTATCGCGGTCGAAGTCGAAGCCCAGTTGATAGTCGAGCATGGCGTTCGGGTTCCCCAAGGCCGTCGGCGGCGAAGTGAAGACCGAAGCCAGGGCCGGAGCGCCGAGAAGAACGTTGAGCGGCGGAACCTGGCCGTCGGCGGAACCGATCTTCCACATCCGCCAATCCGGCGCGTGAATCGATGCCGGCCAGAACCATCCGCTATAGATCGCCTGACCACGCGCTGTCCGGGCGCCGGACATGACCCGACGCAGCACGGTGACTTGAGCTGGTGTCAGGCAGGCGTCGGCTTTGGCTCCGTCGCAGGTCTTCACGTCAAGCCGCAACAGGACCTTCTCGTCGGTGCAGCCAACAACATCGTTGACCATGCCGTCTTTCAGTCCGTCATCCCCATCGCACGCGTCGAGGACCACGCCACGGATCAGGTCGAAGTCGATAGCCGAAAAGGTTTTCGCAAGATCGGCCACCTGGACGACCCCGCGCTCCCCCGCAAGTGAGGCAAAGGCCTGAACGTCCCACGCTTCGGCGACGGCGGCGCGCGGCAGGGCGAAACCAGGAGCGGAAGCGATTATGCCATCGAATATGTCGGGATAGCGCCGGGCGAAGGCCATGCCTTCCTGCCCGCCTTTCGAACAGCCGACAAAATAGCTGAATCTGGGGCCATGGCCATAGGCGGCGCGGATGACGGCCTTGGCCGCATCGGCGGAAGCCTGAAGCGACGCGTGGCCATAATCGGCGCGCGCTTCAGGATCGAAGCCAAAAGCCAGGGCACCATTGCGCGCCGGGTCGCTATTGGTGGCATTGTCATGGCCGGAATCCTGGCTGATGACGGCATAGCCCATGGCCAGGGCAACCGGCCCTGTCGACGACACGTGGCCCAGGGCATCGCCGATATCGCCGTTACTGCCGCCACCGCCCTGGAAAACCATCCGGCTGTTCCAGGCTTCGGGCAGCCGCATATGGAAGCGAATGGCGTAGGCCTGCCCGAACCGTCCCTGGCGCTCGTGCATGATGCCGGAAACATCGCAATGCGCCGGCAAGCCTGAAGCCGCGGCAACTGGCCTGGCGCTGACAATACGCGCCTTGTCTCCACGCCACGTCAGCGTCCGGCCCTCGAGCGCCGCGCAAAGGGGCTTGCCCGTACCGGCATGCGCTTGGGCCGCCATGACCGTCGCCATGATGGCCAGGATAACAATCAGGAACAGTCGCATTCCACAATCCTTTAGCAACGTGCGCGGCGTTGTGTCCGCCATTCCAAGGTCTCAGCCGAGCCCACGGTCTCAGAAGTTCTTGTATTCGTAAGTTATGCGCTTATCGACGCAATAGGCACAGCCCTCGCCCTGGAACTTCTTCGCGGCAGCCGCGTCGCCCTTAAGCCGCCAGTTCAGCCAGGCGGTCACGACTTCCGCGCCAATACCGCCATGCGGCTCCATGTAGGTGCCCCCGTGACCGACCGGAATGTCGATATGGGCGGCCGGGATATGATTGATGCGGCTATAGTCGTCCATGCCATTGGCGTGGGCAATGTCGGTCGGCCCGCCAAGCACATAAAGTACCGAGCCATGCAGGTCGGCCAGCATCGACTTGTCGACCTTGATGCCGGCGATCGGATTGCCCGCATTGAAAATACCGCTGTTCATGACGATGACGGTGGCGATGCGCGGATCCTTGGCGATGGACAGCGCCTGAAGGCCGCCGCAGCTGAAGCCCGACACGGCGATCTTTTCCGGGTCTAGGCGCTGGTAGTAGGGGCTGCCCTCGCGAGCGTTTTCACCAACGGCCCAATCGATCGCCTCGGTCAGGGATTCGGCCGTTGTCGATGCCCGCAAGCCTCCAGGAGGCGGGCCGTCAGGCGTGCCGCCTTGTGGCTGCGGGACCGGTATCGTGCCTGGCGCCACAGCCAGATAGCCTTGCGAGGCGATTTCGAGCAGATGGTTCTTCGAACTGGTGCCGTCAGCGCTGCAGGCGCCATTGCCGAAGACATAGATGCCAAGCTTTTCCGATTTCAGCTCCGCCAGCTTTTCCGGCCGATAGACGACGTGCGCCGGCAGGGTCGGGTCTTGTTCGAAGACGGCAGGATAAGGACCTGAGCCGCTTTCGGCCGCGGCATGAGAGCCAAAGGCCGCGAAGGCAAGCCCGGCCATGATTGTGAATGTAGGCTTCATACGGTTCCTCCAGAATATATTCGGGCGCGAGGTTCATGGTGACGTTCAGAGAGTGTTTGACGCCTCCGCCGCGAGGCCACTGGCCGGGCCGCCTTGCCGCGGATATTACTCTGACCGGCCTGCCGTACAGATTGCCATGGCGGCGTGTAAGCCGCCAACACCTGGCGCATTTGGCTCTCCCAAATGATTATTTATCGCAGCGATAATTCCTCGGACAATACAGCCCGACAATCAAGGCAGAAACACGGACATAATGCACTTTGCCTTCCCATGCTGGCGAATATGAAACAATAAATTTTATTAGTGGAATTTATTAAAATTGAAATATTATATATTTATTATTATAAATCAGACAGTTATAACGAAATCAATATATCCAACATTTAAGTCGAACACAACGTCGCACGATTTCCGTATAAAAAAGGCGAATTGGTCGATTGACGGAAATAGTCTGATGTATTAGCGTTGTGACCGCTAACATTGTTGGCGCTGACGCCTTGTCCTGCAGATGGCGCAAGGTATCATTTTACTCTCTAGCTGCTGAACTCGCGGTCTCTTCCCCCGGAGAACGGCTGAGGGGCGCATTCCTGGGATGCGCCCCCTTTTTTTTCGCGGCGACCAGAGGTGGCGAAAGCATGCTGGCCGGCGGTCATACCGCCGAGGGCGTAAGATACAATAATAACATGTGAGGAGAATGCCATGACACCGACAGGTTCCATCAGGAAGACCAAACCCTTTGCACAACGATTCGCCGCAGGTCTCGCCTTAGGCGCCATCGCCATAATCTGCGTCGCAGGCTCACCCGCAAACGCGGCCGACGACAAGATGACGCCCATCGCCATCCCGGCCCAGCCGAACGCGATCGTACTCGACACCGGCCCCCTTCCCAACGCAACGGCCAAGGAATCGTGGCACAGTCAGTACGGCAGTGTTTTCGCCCGGAACGTCACGGTTGCGACCTTAACCCCGTTCCTGCCAGATCCCGCGAAGGCGACCGGCGCGGCCGTGATTGTCGCGCCAGGCGGCGGCTTCCGCACCCTGTCGATGGAAAACGAAGGCTGGGATGTCGCCAAAGCGCTTGCCGACAAAGGCGTCGCGGCATTTGTGCTGAAATACCGTCTTAATCAGACCCCCGAGGACATGGCGGCATTCGAAAAATCGATGGCCGAAATGTTCTCAGGCGTGGCGGCCCGCCGGACGCCGCCTCCCGGAACGCAGGATCCTTCCACGTTTCTGGCGCCTCAGATCGCTGATGCGCGCGCTGCTTTTGCCCTTGTCCGTTCTCGGTCAAAGGAATGGCACGTTGACCCCGACCGCGTGGGTATGGTTGGCTTTTCCGCCGGCGCCATGTTGACTCTGTCGACCGCCCTCTACGGCCAGGACGCGAAGCCTGCCTTCATCGGCGACATCTACGGCCCCCTGATGCCGGTAACCGTTCCGGCCGATGCGCCGCCGCTGTTTGTCGCCCTCGCCGCTGACGATCCTCTGTTCGGCGCCCCCGAATACGGGCTGGTCACCAATTGGCGGACGGCCAAGCGCCCCGTGGAATTCCACCTGTACGAACAGGGCGGCCACGGCTTTGGCATGTACAAGAAAACGACCACCAGTACCGGCTGGTTCGACGCCTTTGCGCGCTGGCTGGACATGCACGGTTACCTGAAGCCGAAAGGCTAAGATTCCAGAGCGCCTGGTGGCCGTCGCAATCCGGCTGATTGCCACCAGGTGCTGCCTCGCCGGGGCATCTCATACGCGTACCGGGTGTCCGGCAGTCAAAACGGCTTGCCGTAGTCAGAAATAAAAGCGCCGCGAGCTAGAGCATGATGCGTTTAGGTCAAGCCGCCATCATGCTCTAGGTTTTTGTTTTGTCGCGATATTTAGCCAAAACGGCCGCACACTTTTGGCATATCGCTCTAACGACGGCGACAGTGGGAGATATCAATGAAATACGCTTTAGCCGCAGCCGCGGCCGTGATGCTGATTGCCGGTCCGATATCGGCGCAGACCGCGCCACAGACAGTCGTCGAAGACTTCAAGCCGTCGTCGCTGAACCAGCCTGGGCAGGCATATCCGCAAGTCAATTCGCAGGGCTACGCCCGCTTTCGAATTGTCGCGCCGGAAGCGCAGAACGTTAAGGTCAGTCTGGGCCTGGGCGGGCGCGGCGGCACAGTCCTGACCAAGGGCGCGGACGGGGTATGGACCGGAACGTCCGAGGGTCCGCTCGACGAAGGGTTTCACTATTACCACCTGACCGTCGACGGTGGCACCTTCAATGACCCGGGCACGCTTAACTTCTACGGCTCGATAAGATGGGAAAGCGGTATCGAAATCCCCGCGCACGATGCCGACTTTTACGCACTGAAGGACGTTCCACACGGCCGGGTGTCACAGATCCTGTTTCCCTCGCCCAGCACTGGCACACAGCGCCGCGCCTTTGTCTACACGCCGCCCGAATACGACAAAAATCCGAGCGCCCGCTACCCTGTGCTGTACCTTCAGCATGGCTGGGGCGAGGATGAAACCGCCTGGTCAAATCAGGGCCACGCCAATCTGATCATGGACAACCTGATCGCCGCCGGCAAGACGCGGCCCTTCATCATCGTCATGACCTACGGCATGACAAATGACGTCCGGCCAGGCGGTCTGGGCTCATTCGACATCAAGCCGTTCCAGACGGTCATGATCGACGAACTGATTCCTTATGTCGACAGCCACTTCCGAACGCTGTCCGACCAGCCGCACCGCGCCATGGCGGGCCTGTCGATGGGCGGGTTCGAAACCAAGCTGATTACGTTCGCCAATCTCGACACCTTCGCCTACATCGGCCTGCTGAGCGGCGGCACCATATCGCTCGACGACGTCAACAAGACGCCCGGCTTCCGCGATAAGGTCAAGCTGGCCTTCGTCAGTTTCGGCAGCCGGGAACTCGAAGGCGGCCGCGCCGGGCCTCCAGGCCAGCCTCGCCAGGATCCACGCGCCAATGCCGAGGCGCTAAAGGCGTCCGGCTTCAACAGCGTCTTCTACGTCTCGCCGAATACAGCGCATGAATTCCTGTCGTGGCGGCGCAGCCTGCGTGAACTGGCCCCTCTCCTGTTCAAGGACTGACCGTCGTTCAGGTCGTTGGCAGGCCTCGGGACAGGGTCCCGAGGCCTGCAAGTACTTGGCTGTAAACCCGCTCACGAAACTCAATTTGTTCCGCGCCGCCCTTTCGGGCTAAAATATTGATTTGAAGAGGAAAAAATGAATGGTGGGTGGGCACGGACTCGAACCGTGGACCCGCTGATTAAGAGTCAGCTGCTCTACCAACTGAGCTACACACCCAAACCATTTCAGCCATCGCCGGGGGTTGGTCCCCGGGATCAAGGCGGCGGAACATAGCCATTTTTGTCTGGGTTTCAAGCGCAAAATCAGTTTAGGTCGTTTTTTTCTGAGTCGGCTGGAAAGGACACGAAAATGGCCATGCGGGATATCACGGGTGCGGTCGATTTCGCCTACCTGGAAGCCTATACGATGAACGACGCCGTCATCATCGAAGAGGTCTTACGTCTCTTCCAGCAACAGTGCGAACTGTGGGCGCCGCTGCTCGATACATCCCACGAAGGCTGGCGTGACGCCGCCCATACGCTCAAGGGCGCGGCCGCGGGCATCGGTGCGCAAGCCTTGTCGGCCCTGGCCGGCGAAGCCGAGAAGGGCGACGCCGAAGGCGCGGCCGGGCGGCTGGAACGCGTCAAGACCGAAATGAACGCCGCCCTGCACGATGTCGCGGCCTATGTCCACGGCCTGCACCTGCGCAGCCTCAAAGGTTAGGCGAGGCGCTTTTTTCGTTGGCAAGCGGCGCCGGGCGTTTTAAAGCCTCCCCGACCTTATCCCAGGCTATCAGATGTCCGACGAAGAACTGCACATTATATGTACCGACCGCGAAGGCGCGGTCCACACCCTGCCGGCGCTGGAAGGCTGGCGCGTGATGGAAATCATCCGCGACAACGGCCTGCCGATCAAGGCGGAGTGCGGCGGCGCGCTGGAATGCGCCACTTGCCACGTCTATGTCGATAATGAATGGCTGCCGAAGCTGGTTGAAAAGACCGACGAGGAAGACGAGAAGCTCGACGAGGCGTTCATGGTGAAGCGCAATTCACGCCTGTCGTGCCAGATCATCATGCGCGAGGATTTCAACGGTCTCAAGGTGACCCTGGCGCCGGAAACCGATTGAGACTTCGTTTCATATGGTTGACACGGGCCGTGGTTAAGCCTGTAACGATATGCGTAACGCGAAGGTAGGCACCATGAAATTCAAGACGCTTGTGACCACCATGATCATGGGCTCGTTGATCGCGACCCAGGCCCTCGCCTGGGGGGATCACGGCCACCGCATGATCGGCGAAGAGGCGATGCGCGCCCTGCCCTCGCACCTGCCGGCCTTCCTGCGTTCGCCGCTGGCTATCGCAAGTGTCGGCGAGTTCTCGCGCGAGCCGGACCGCTGGCGCAATTCGGGCAAGGTGCACGACTCGGACCGCAATGCCGCGCACTTCGTTGATCTGACCGACGAGGGCAAGACCTTCTCGGGCCACACACTTGATAACCTGCCTGGAACGCGCTTTGATTTCGACGCGGCGACGCGCGCAGCCGGCTCGGATCCGTGGAAGTCGGGTTACCTGCCCTATGCCCTGATCGACGCCTACCAGCAGGTCGTCAAGGACATGGCGCAGTGGCGCGTGCTCAGCCTGATGGAAACACGCGAAACCGACAAGGCGAAGAAGGCCTGGTACCGCGCCGACCGACTGCGCCGCGAGCAGCTCATGCTGCGCGACATCGGCGTCCTGTCGCACTATGTCGGCGATGCGACCAATCCGATGCACCTCAGCATTCATTATAATGGCTGGGGCGACTATCCGAACCCGAAGGGTTACACGACCGAAAAAGTGCACGGCCCGATCGAAGGCGACTTCGTCTCAAAGACCCTGACGCCGGCCGATGTCCGCGCCAATATGGACACTCCGGCGTCCTGCACCGCCAGGATCGACGTCTGCTTTGCCGACCGTCTGATGAAGAGCTGGAACAATATCGAGCCGATGTACGCCCTGGAAAAGGAAGGCGGGTTCAAGGACAATGATCCGCGCGGCAAGGCCTTCCTGGCCAAGGCCGTAGGCAAGGGCGCGGCCGACCTGCGCGACGTGCTGACCGACGCCTGGCGCGACTCCAAGACCATGGGCGTTGGCTATCCGGTCGAAGGCACGACCTATGACGACTTCGTCGGCAATAAGGTCGATAATCCTTGGAAGCATCTGCACGGCGAGTAATCGTTACAGATTGTTTCAACGATGTGAAATGCGTTTTGCCGCGCCGCAACATACCTTGGGGTTGAGGCTCTGTTCGCACGCGTATGCACGTTCTGATTATTGATCCTGATGAAGTCCGCGCCGCTTCGGTCGCGGAAGGTATCCGTGCCGACCATCCCGGCCAGGAAATGATGGTCCGTATCTGGCCGCGCCTGGAACTGCGTATGCTGCGCGACTTCGATCCGGAAATGGTCATCATCGCCTGCGAAAGCCCGGACCGCGACATGCTGGAAGCCCTTCAGGTCGCCAATGAGCAGGTTCCCCGCCCCGTCGTCATGTTCGTCGACCGTTCGGACGCCAATGCGACCGCTCAGGCGCTTGAGGCCGGCGTCGCCGCCTACATCGTCGACGGCTATAATCCGAAGCGTATGTCGTCGATCCTGACCGTGGCGGCCCAGCGCTTCGCCATGACGCAGTCGCTGCGCAACGACCTGAACAAGGCCAAGGCGGATCTTGCGGCGCGTAAGACCATTGACCGCGCCAAGGGCGTGTTGATGAAATCGCGAAACCTGACCGAAGACGAGGCCTATAAGGTCCTGCGCAAGCACGCCATGGATACGGGCCGCCCCATCCAGGCCGTAGCCGCCGACATATTGGCGGTCAGCGACCTGCTGAAGCCGGGAGGCGAGTAATGGCCAATGACATGCAGGTAAAGATCGGTTTCTCGCCGCTCAACGACGCGGCGCTCATCGTCGTCGCTGAGGCACTCGGCTTCTATGATAGCGAAGGCCTGAGGGTTACGCTCAGCCGCGAAGCCAACTGGTCGACCATTCGCGACAAGCTGGCCTACGGCATGATCGATGCCGCCCATACCCTGGCGCCCATGCCCTTGGCAGCGGCCCTGGGTCTCGGCCCCTCGATGGGGCGGATCATAGCCCCCATGGCGCTCGGCGCAAACGGCAATGGCGTTCTGGTCTCGGCGGCGCTGAAGGAGCGGCTGCAGGACGCGGGCGATTCACATAAGAGTTTGATGGGCAGCGCGCGCCTGCTGGCACGCGAGGTCGAACGGCGCAAGCGCGAAGGCCTGGGACGGCTGGTCTTCGCGGTGCCGTTTACCTGGTCGCCGCACCATTTCGTGCTGCGCCACTGGGTATCGGCCGCCGGCCTCGACCCCGAGCGCCAGATACAATGGATTGTGGTACCACCGTCGCGAATGGCCGACATGATCAAGGACGGCGTGATCGACGGCTTTTCCGCCGGCTCGCCCTGGCCACAGACGGCGCAGCTTCTCGGCCGCGGCGAGGTCCTGTTTTCGGATCCCGACTATTGGAGTCTCAAGCCGGAAAAGATCCTTGGCGTGCGCGCCGCTTGGGCGGAAACGAACCCGGAAGCGGCCATCGCGCTTGTGCGCGCCCTGCTCCGTGCGGGCCAATGGGCCGCCGACAGCGGCAACCATGGCGACCTGATCCGCATTCTGGCCAGGCAAGCCTATGTTGGCGCGCCCGCCGAAGCGATCGAATTTGCCCTGTCTGAGGGCGGCAGCGGGCTGACGCTCGATCCTGAAACCGCGACCTTCCCGTGGATCAGCCACGCCAAGTGGTTCCTGGGCCAGATGGTCCGCTGGGGCATGCTGTCGCCCGACCACGACTTCGATCAGTTGGCCCGCAACATCTATCGGCCCGACCTGTGGCGCGAAGCCGCCGGTTCGCTGGGCTTCAACCTGCCCGTCCAGGACGAAAAGGACGAAGGCGGTCATTTGCGCGCGTGGTCGCTGGCGGCCCGTCCCCAGCCGATCACCATGCCCCCCAATGTGCTGTTCGATGGCGGCGTCTTCCGCTGCGCCTAACGACTCTGCTGAAACCAAATTCCGGACATTTCGCAAGTTCGAATACATAGTTTCAATGGAAACCATTTAGTGCGTTTTTTTACAATGCACGCTTAGTCTCCAAAACAGACCCTCCCCTCCGTTTTTTGTGACAATTTTGCTGCGTTGGATTTGTGCGGCGCAGAAATATTCAAAAACAACGGACTTGCCGATTGACGAAAGGCCGGGTTCGGACAAACCTGAACACATGCAGCCAAGGGTGACTGCATAGCTCAAGACATCGGCGCCAATGCAGGCGCCAACTCATAGACAACGACGTCCCAGGTGACCGGTCCGAAATTTCGGAACAGTCCGCGTGGGGCGTTTTTTTATGCTTTCTTCCAAGGGGATACAGGTGAAAGTACAGGACATTTTGGCAGCAGGCTGCGCGATGAGCGCCCTGCTGGCGGCCGCTGAAGTGCGCGCCGAAGACACGATCGCAGAGGCCTTGGCGGCGTCCAAGCCGATCCTTGAATCGAGCCTGCGCCTGGAAGGCGTAGACCAGCAGGGCATCGCCGAGAAGGCCGAAGCCCTGACCTGGCGCAACCGGCTGGGCCTGCAGAGCGGCGAGTTTTACGGCGTCAAGGCGCTGGTCGAAATCGACAGCGTGATCGCGCCGGTCGAAAAGTACAATTCGACACTGAACGGCAAGACGATCTATCCGAACGTCGTCGATCCGGCCGTGACCGAGATCAACCGCGCCCAGTTGACCTGGATGCCGACCGCCGACACCACCCTCACCGTCGGCCGTCAGCGGATGATCCTGGATGACGCGCGCTTCATCGGCAATGTCGGCTGGCGCCAGGACGAACAGACCTTCGACGCCGTCCGGATCGACACTACCCTGTTCCGCGTCAAGCTGACCGCTGCCTATCTTGGCCGCATCAACCGTATCGTCGGCGACGCCAAGGACTGGAAGTCCAACTCCTACGTGCTGAACGCGACCTACAGCTTCAGCGAAGCTATCAAGGTGACGGCCTTCGACTACAATCTGCGCTTCTCAACCGCTGCAAAGGCGCCGGTGGCCGCCGACATCACCAATGCCCGCCTGTCGTCCGTCGATACCAAGGGCCTGCGCGTCTTCGGCACCGGCTGGGCGTCATCGGTCAAGCTGGGCTACATCGCCCAGTATGCCGAGCAGGAACCGGCCGGTGACAATCCCGCCGTCTTCAATCTCAGCGCCAGCATGTATGAAGCCAACGCCACCTGGGACATCTTCACACTCAAGCTGAACTATGAGTCGCTGGAAGGCAACGGCACACAGGGCTTCATCACGCCGCTCGGCACTGTCCACGCTTTCGAAGGTTTTGCCGACGTCTTCGCCTCGACCGGCGGCAATAAGACCTTTGCCGACGGCATCGACGATCTCAACCTGACCCTGGTGGTCGCCGGACATACCCGTCCGTGGGCGCCATGGTTCATGAACCCGACCCTGACGGTCGCCTATCACGACATGAAGACCAACCGTCTTGAACGGTCCATCGGCAAGGAATGGGACGCGGTGCTGACCGCCGGCCTGACCAAGAACCTCAGCCTGATGCTGAAATATGCCGACTTCGAGCGCGCCAGCCCGACCATGCCGGCTTCGCGCACCAAGACCTGGATCATGCTGCAATACAAGCTCTGAGGAAAAGACATGACTATCATCAACAGACGCGAAGCCCTGTTCGGCGCCGTCGCCACCGTTGCCGCCGCCAAGGCCCTCTTCCCGTCAGGCGCCCATGCCGCCGGCAAGGGCCCGGAAGTGTCCGCCGCCAAGCTTGGCTTCATTGCGCTTACCGACTCCTCGCCGCTGATCATCGCCAAGGAACGGGGCCTGTTCGCCAAGTATGGCATGCCCGACGTCGAAGTGCTGAAACAGGCGTCATGGGCCGCGACGCGCGACAATCTCGTGCTGGGCTCCAAGGGCGGCGGCATCGATGGCGCGCACATCCTGTCGCCCATGCCGTACCTGATCACCACCGGCCAGGCCGCCAAGCCGACCCCGATGTACATCCTGGCCCGCCTCAACACCAACGGCCAGGCGATCAGCGTCGGCAACGACCTGAAAAGTGTCAAGGTCGGACTGAACAGTGCAGGCCTAAAGGCCAAGTTCGCCCAGATGAAGGCCGCCGGCAATATCGCCAAGGTCGCCATGACCTTCCGCGGCGGGACGCACGACCTCTGGCTGCGTTACTGGCTGGCTGCCGGCGGCATCAACCCCGACGTCGATTGCTCGACCATCGTCATTCCGCCGCCGCAGATGGTCGCCAACATGAAGGCCGGCACCCAGGACGCCTTCTGCGTCGGGGAGCCATGGAACGGCCAACTGGTGTCGCAAAAGATCGGCTACACCGCGACGACCACTTCGGAAATCTGGATGAACCACCCGGAAAAGGCGCTGGGGATGCGCGCCGACTGGGTCGACAAGTACCCGAACGCCGCCAAGGCTCTGATTGCCGCCGTCATGGAAGCCGCCCAGTGGTGCGACAAGAACCGCGCCGCCATGTGCGCCATCACCGCCGGCCGCCAGTATATCAACGTGCCGATCAAGGACATCGTCCCGCGCCTGCAGGGCACGATCGATTACGGTGACGGCCGCAATGTCGCCAACAGCCCGCACATCATGAAGTTCTGGGCCGACTTCGCCAACTTCCCGTTCAAGTCGCACGATGCCTGGTTCATTACCGAGAACAAGCGCTGGGGCATCCTGGACGACGGCCTGAACACCACGGCCCTGGTCAACAAGGTCAACCGCGCCGACCTGTGGCGCGAAGTCGCCAAGACCTACAAGATCGCCGCCCCCGCCTCGGACTCGCGCGGCGTCGAGAAGTTCTTCGACGGCAAGGTCTTCGATCCCGCCAATCCGGACGCCTACCTCAAGAGCCAGCCGATCAAGAAGATGGCTTAGCCCTGAAAGTCCCTCTCCCCGCTTTGGCTGCCGCCGAGGCCGGGGAGAGGGGTTGCGGGGCCGGCGGCTAGCCTGAGGGGCAAGCGACAGGCGTTCAAACTCCGCCGCCGGTTTGCCCCTCATCCGGTCCTACGGACCACCTTCTCCCCGTAAACGGGGAGAAGGAAAGTTACAGACATTCATAAAGGCAATTTCGATGCCCTTCGATTTCGTGAGAAAACCCGTGACCCAGTCGTCACCTGCCCCCGAGCCTGCCATCGACCGGTCGGCCCTGCTCAACGCCGCCCAGAAAAAACAGATCGAAGCCGCGCGGTTCCGCAAGGTGGCCGACCGCGCCTCGACCTTCATCATGCCTGTCCTGATGCTGGCGATCGTGATGGGCGTCTGGGAGGCTGTCGCACAAGCCTTCCCGGGCGGCCTGCCCGGCCCGACCATGGTCTGGCTCGAGTCCCAGGAACTGATCACCGATCCGTTCTACGATCGCGGCGGTGTCGACAAGGGCCTGTTCTGGCACGTGCTGACGTCTCTGTCGCGCGTCGGCATTGGTTTCAGCCTGGCGGCCGTCTGTGGTGTCCTGCTCGGCGCCTTCGTCGGCACGGTCACCTGGGCGCGCAAGGGCTTCGATCCGATGATCCAGGTCCTGCGTACCGTGCCGCCCCTGGCCTGGCTACCGATCTCGCTGGCCATGCTGCGTGAAGCCCAGCCGTCGGCCCTGTTCGTGATTTTCGTGACCTCGATCTGGCCGATCGTCATCAATACGGCCGTTGGCGTGCGCAACATTCCACAAGATTATATCAATGTCGCCAAGGTCCTGCGCCTGCATCCGGTCGAGTACTTCTTCAAGATCATGCTGCCGGCCGCGACTCCGCACATCTTTACGGGCCTGCGCATCGGCGTCGGCATGAGCTGGCTGGCCATCGTCGCTTCGGAAATGCTGCTGGGCGGCGTCGGCATCGGCTTCTTTATCTGGGACCAGTACAACTCGTCGCGCATGTCGGACATCATCGTCGCCCTGCTCTGGGTCGGCTTGGTGGGCTTCGCCCTCGACCGGATGGTCGCCGGCGTCGGCCACTTTGTGTCCAGAGGAACGGCCGCTGATTAACCCCTTTGCTTTTCCTTCCCCGTTTAAGCGGGTGTGGCGCCAGTGAAAGTACAGCTTTCACAAGCCACGGGCCGCGCGAAGCGACGACGGAAGGGGGACCTTAGAGGCGACAGCTTCCCCCTCCCACCGCTTCGCGGTCCCCCCTCCCCGTAAACGGGGAGGGAAGAAGATAGAATACGCCCTCGATCATCATGAGTTTCTCCCATGACCAAACCCATCCTTTCCCTTGAAAACCTGTATGTCGATTTCGAACGCGACGGCGTCATCTCGTCGGTGCTCGACAATGTCTCCCTGTCGGTCAATGCCGGCGAATACATCTCGATCATTGGCCACTCCGGCTGCGGCAAGTCGACCCTGCTCAATGTCGTCGCCGGCCTGGTGCCCCTGACGCTTGGCGCCGCCTTGCTGGAAAACAAGGAGATCACAGGTCCCGGCCCCGACCGCGCCGTCGTCTTCCAGAACCACTCCCTGCTGCCGTGGATGACCGTCTATGAGAATGTCCGCCTGGCGGTCGATAAGCTCTATGGCGGCAAGGAAACGCTGAGCCAGCTCAACGAGCGCGTCATGACCGTCCTCGACCTGGTCAAGATGACCCACGCGGCGCAAAAGCGCCCCGGCGAAATCTCGGGCGGCATGAAGCAGCGCGTCGGCATCGCCCGCGCCCTGGCCATGGAGCCCAAGGTTCTCCTGCTGGATGAGCCTTTCGGCGCGCTTGACGCCCTGACGCGCGGCCACCTGCAGGACACCGTCATGGCGCTGCATTCGCGCATCAAGGCGACCGTTCTGATGATCACCCACGATGTCGACGAAGCCGTGCTGCTGGCCGACCGCGTTGTGATGATGACTAACGGCCCAAAGGCGACCATCGGCAAGATCGTCGATGTCAAATGTCCGCGCCCGCGCAGCCGGCTGACCGCATTCAACGATCCGGAATTTGTCCGCTGCCGAGCCGAGATCGTCAGCTTCCTCCAGGCGAACGATGTGGCAGCCCCCGTGCCGGCATGAAGTCCCGTCTCCCTGCTTGCTGGGAGAGGGATAGGGTGAGGGGCATTCGGACAGAGGCGTGTGCGCGGAAAGCGTTTCTGCCCCTCATCCGGTCGAGCAAGCTCGCCCACCTTCTCCCCATGAACGGGGAGAAGGGAACGACCACATTATTTCATCTGAAACTATTTCGACATTTTCCGCGAAACGCCATTAACCCTCCCAAAATTGGCATCCCGGGCAGGTTTCGTGACATTTTTGCTACGTCACTTTTGTGCAGAGCAGCAATTCACATCTCACGCAACCCGTTGCATTGACGAAAACGCGGTTCGGCATCACCCTGATGTCAACGTGGTCAAAGGCGATCACGGCAAACCATCCTGCGGCGCCAGTGTCGGCGAAGCGGATCATGTGAGGACAACGACGTCCCAGGCTTTTCGCATCCGGAAACGGTGCGGAGCAGCTTGGGGCGTCTTTTTTTTGCCGTCGAGGTTTAGATGATTTCCAAGGAGTTCCTGAAGGCCGGACACGCACCTACCCTGCTGTCGGCCTTTCTCTATTTCGACCTGAGCTTCATGGTCTGGGTGGTGCTCGGCGCGCTCAGCGTCCAGATCGCCGGTGACCTTGGCCTAAGCCCTGCCGAAAAGGGCATGATGGTCGCCGTACCTATCCTGTCGGGCGCCCTGCTCCGCCTCGTCAACGGCTTCCTGGTCGACTACATCGGCCCCAAGAAGACCGGCATCATCGGCCAGGTCATCGTCATCGCGGGCCTGCTACTGGCCTGGGCTTTCCACATCGAAACCTACGGCGCCGTCATCGCGCTGGGCGTCGTCCTCGGCGTCGCCGGCGCTTCCTTCGCTGTCGCCCTGCCCCTGGCCTCGCGCTGGTATCCGCCCAAGTATCAAGGCATCGCGCTGGGCATCGCCGGCGCCGGCAATTCCGGCACCGTCTTCGCCTCCCTGTTCGCCCCATCGCTGGCCAAGGCCTTTGGCTGGCAGGCCGTCTTCGGCATGGCGGCCATCCCGCTGATCCTGGTCCTGGCCTTCTACATCTGGCAAGCCAAGGACTCGCCCGAGCAGCCGCCGGCAAAGACGACCGCGCAGTATGTCAGCATCCTGAAGGAAGCCGACGCCTGGTGGTTCATGCTGTTCTACGGCGTTACCTTCGGCGGCTTTGTCGGCCTGTCCTCGTCGCTGAACATCTATTTCAACAGCGAATACGGCCTGTCACCCGTCATCGCCGGCTTCTTCACCGCAGCCTGCGTCTTTGCCGGATCGATGCTGCGCCCCGTCGGCGGCACGATCGCGGACCGCATCGGCGGCATCCGGACGCTCTCCATCATGTACAGCATCGCCGCCGCCGCCCTGGTGCTCCTGAGCTTCAAGATGCCGTCGGTCTACGGCACCCTGTTTATCCTGCTGATCGCCATGGGTTCGCTGGGCATGGGCAATGGCGCGGTCTTCCAGCTGGTGCCCCAGCGCTTCCGCTCCGAAATGGGCGTCATGACCGGCCTGGTCGGTATGTTCGGCGGCGTCGGCGGCTTTTATCTCGCGGCGTCGCTCGGCTTCGCCAAACAGGCGACCGGCAGCTACCAGCCCGGCCTTATCGGTTTCGCCCTCCTGGCGCTCGTCGCGCTGGGCGGCCTGACCTTCATCAAGAAAAAGTGGCGTACGACCTGGGGCGCCCTCTCCGCCAACCAAGTCAAGATCTAAGGGAACTTCGTCATGACCAAGGAAAAGATTGTTGTCATCGGGGCCGGCATGGCCGGGGGACGGATCGTCGAAGAAATCCTCAAGCGCGACGATACGAAATTCGAAATCTCGATCATCGGCGCCGAAGCCTGCGCCACCTACGACCGCATCCAGCTGTCGCCGGTCCTGGCGGGTGAAAAAACCTTCGAACAGATCGTCACGCACAGCCAGGAATGGTACGACTCGAACGGCGTCAAGACGCACTTCGGCTACTGGGTGCAGTCGATCGATCGCGCCATGAAGCACGTCGTCCTGCACGACGGCCAGACTATCGCTTACGACAAGCTGATCCTCACCCTCGGTTCCGACCCCATCCGTCTGCCCCTGCCCGGCGCCGACCTTTCGGGTGTCGTCGCCTTCCGCGACCTGCATGACGTCGACGCCATGCAAAAGGCCGCGGAAAAGGGCGGTGAAGCGGTCGTTATCGGCGGTGGCCTTCTTGGGTTGGAAGCAGCGTACGGCCTGGCCAAGCGCGGCATGAAGGCCACCGTCATCCACCTGGTCGACGTCCTGATGGAGCGCCAGCTCGACGAAGCTGCCGGCCGCCTGCTCGAAAAGGCCCTGCTGGAACGCGGCGTCAACTCGATCCTCAATGCCCAATCCGAAGCCATCCTTGGCGAAACCCACGTCGAAGGCCTGAAGCTGAAGGACGGTCGCATTATCCCAGCATCGCTGTTGGTCATGGCCGTCGGCATCCGCCCGCACGTCGAGCCCGCCAAGGCCGCCGGCCTGACGGTCGAGCGCGGCATCGTCGTGGACGACCAGATGCGCACGTCCGATCCCTCGATCTTCGCCGTCGGCGAATGTGTCCAGCACCGCGGCGTCTGCTACGGCCTAGTGGCGCCGATCTGGGACATGTGCCGCACCCTGGCCGACGTCCTGACTGAAGCTAATGTCGAAGCTGCCTATGCCGGTTCGGAACTGGCGACGCGCCTCAAGGTCTCGGGTGTCGACCTCTACTCCGCCGGTCAGTTCAATGGCGGCGAAGGCTGCGAAGACATCGTCTTCCGCGATCCGGGCCGGGGCGTCTACAAACGCGTGGTCATCAAGAACGACCAGCTGGTCGGCGCGGTCCTGTTCGGTGAAGCGACCGACGGCGGCTGGTATTTCGACCTGATCAAGAAGGGCGAAAGCGTCGCCGAAATCCGCGACACCCTGATCTTCGGCCAGGCCGTTACGAATGCACTGGCCGGCACGGACCCCTCTAGCGCCGTTGCAGCATGGCCTGACGACACCGAAGTGTGCGGCTGCAATGGCGTGTCCAAGGGCCAGGTGGTCGCCTCGATCACCGCTGGTAACGACACGCTGGACAAGGTGCGCGGCCACTGCAAGGCGTCAGCAAGTTGCGGCTCGTGTACCGGCATCGTCGAAAGCCTGCTGAAGTGCACGCTCGGCGACTCGTTCAAGGCCCAGACTGGCCCGAAGCCGATGTGCAAGTGCACCGAGCACGGCCACGCTGTCGTCCGCAAGGCGATCGTCGAGCAAGAGCTGAAGACCATCCCTGACGTGATGCAGGCGATGAAATGGACGACGCCCGACGGCTGTTCGTCGTGCCGCCCGGCGCTCAACTATTACCTGCTGTGCGCCTGGCCGCGCGCCTATCACGACGACCCGCGCTCGCGCTTCGTCAATGAGCGCAACCACGCCAACATCCAGAAGGACGGCACCTACTCCGTAGTGCCGCGCATGTGGGGCGGCCTGACCTCGGCCAAGGAACTGCGCGCCATCGCCGATGTCGTCGACAAGTTCAATGTCCCTATGGTCAAGGTCACCGGCGGTCAGCGTCTCGACCTGTTCGGCGTCAAAAAAGAGGATCTACCCGCCGTGTGGGCTGACCTCAACGCCGCCGGCATGGTGTCGGGCCACGCCTACGCCAAGGCCCTGCGCACGGTAAAGACCTGCGTCGGTTCGGAATGGTGTCGCTTCGGCACCCAGGACTCGACTGGTCTCGGCGTCAAGCTTGAGCAGGCGACCTGGGGCAGCTACATGCCGCACAAGTTCAAGATGGCCGCTTCGGGCTGCCCGCGCAACTGCGCGGAAGCCACCATCAAGGACTTCGGCGTCGTCTGCGTCGACAGCGGCTATGAGCTGCACGTCGGCGGCAATGCCGGCATCCACGTCCGCGTCACCGATCTTCTGACCAAGGTCGCGACCGAAGAGGAAGCGCTGGAATGGTCGATGGCCTTCGTCCAGCTCTACCGCGAAGACGCCTGGTACCTGGAACGCACCGCGCCGTGGATCGAACGCGTCGGCCTGCAGTTCGTCAAGGACGGCCTGGCCGATCCGGCGGATCGCGCCGCCCTCGTCGCCCGCTTCAAGGAAAGCCAGGACGTCTACCAGGTCGATCCGTGGGCCGAGCACGCGCCGAAATCCGCGCCCGCCAAGGTCTTCTCGCCGCTGGCCGACCTGCGCCAGGGCGTCTCGCAAGATCACCTCCAAACGCAAGCTCAGGAACCGGCCGAATGAACGCCTCCGTAGTCATCCACTGGACCGATGTCGGCGCCGCCAGCGATGTGCCCTATCAGGGCGCGCGTCGTGTCGAAACCGATCTCGGCGCCGTCGCGGTCTTCCACACCGTCTCGGGCGAATACTTTGCCATCTTCGACCGCTGCCCGCACAAAAACGGGCCGCTGTCGGAAGGCATCGTCCACGGCAAGGCCGTCGCCTGCCCGCTGCACAACTGGTCGATCTCACTCGAGACGGGCCAGGCCCTGGGCGCCGACGCCGGCAAGGGCTGCACGCCGGTCGTACCGCTGATGATTGAGGATGGCCGCATCCTCCTTGGACTAAATAGCTAATCCCACTTCGCCCTCCCCATTTATGGGGAGGGGGGACCGCCGAAGGCGGTGGGCGGGGCCACTACGGAAGAGGCCCCTCACCCGGCTTAGCAAGCTAAGCCACCCTCTCCCCGCAAGCAGGGAGAGGGGAATTATCCGGAACCCCGATATGCCCCGTGACGCCGAACCTCATACCGTCAAGACCACCTGCCCCTACTGCGGGGTCGGCTGCGGTGTGTCGGCGGCACCAGGCGAAAACCGCGCCCTCGCCGTCACCGGCGACGGCCTGCACCCGGCCAATCAGGGCCGCCTGTGCTCCAAGGGCACGGCGCTCGGCAACACCTTCGGCCTGAACGGCCGCCTCCTCCAGCCGAAGATCCGCAACGCCGACGGCCAGATGGAAGCGGCTTCGTGGGACGACGCCCTGTCCACCGTCGCGGACAAGTTCCGCGCCATTGTTGACAAACACGGCCCCGACTCGGTCGCCTTTTACGTCTCCGGTCAGTTGCTGACCGAGGACTATTACGCGGTCAACAAGCTGGCCAAGGGCTATATCGGCACGGCCAATGTCGACACCAATTCGCGCCTGTGCATGTCGTCGGCGGTCGTCGCGCACAAGCAGGCCTTCGGCGCAGACCTGGTCCCTGCCATCTACGAGGACGTCGAAGAGGCCGAACTGCTGGTCTTTTCCGGCCACAATGCTGCCTGGACCCACCCGGTCCTGTTCCGCCGCATCGAGCAGAACACCAACCAGCGCCGCATCTGCATCGACCCCAAGCGCACCGACACTGCCAAGTCGTGCGACCTGCATCTGATGATCAAGCCGCAGACCGATGTCCGTCTGTGGAACGGCCTGTGCGCCTACCTCATCACGCACGACGCGCTCGATCGCGACTTCATCGCCAACCACACCGAAGGCTATACGGCCCTGTCGCTCAGCCTGTTCGAAGACGACCAGAGCCTGGAGGCGGTCGCCGCCGACTGCGGCATCTCGGTCGTGGACCTGAAGCACTTCTACGACGCCTTCATGCACACGCCAAGGACGGTCAGCCTGTTCAGCCAAGGCTCGAACCAATCGGCCCAAGGCGTCGCCAAGGGGCTGAGCCTGATCAATGCTCACCTGCTGTCGGGCAAGATCGGCAAGCCAGGCGCCGCGCCCTTCTCGATCACCGGCCAGCCCAACGCCATGGGCGGCCGTGAAGTCGGCGGGCTGGCCAACATGCTGGCCGCGCACATGGACTTCGACGACGCCTCGCGCGACCGCGTCCAGCGCTACTGGAACAGCCCGACCGTCGCGCCCAAGCCCGGCCTGAAGGCCGTCGACATGTTCAAGGCCATCCACTCTGGCACCGTCAAGGCCGTCTGGGTCATGGCGACCAACCCGATGATTTCGATGCCGGACGCCGACTTCATCGAAGAAGCCCTGCGCCGCTGTGAGCTGGTCGTCGTCTCCGACGTTATCGAACGCACCGACACCATGGCCATGGCGCACGTCCAGCTGCCGGCCGCCGCCTGGGGCGAAAAAGACGGCACGGTCACCAATTCCGAACGCGTCATTTCGCGTCAGCGCCGCATCTCGTCCCTCCCCGGCGAAGTCCGCGCCGACTGGGCGATCATCGCCGAAGTCGCGCAGCGCATGGGTTACGAAGGCTTTGGCTGGCGCGACTCGAGCGAGGTCTTCTCCGAATGGGCGGCGATGACGGCATTTGAAAACAACGGCACGCGCTTCCTCGACATCGGCGGCCTGGCCGGCAAGTCGAAGGCCGAATATGACAGCCTGTCGCCCGTGCGCTGGCCCTACCCGGCCGGCGGCCAGCCCGCTTCGCGCCTGTTCGGCGACGGCCGCTTCAACACGCCGTCGGGCCGCGCGCGCCTCAAGGCCGTCAAGGCCATGGGCCCCGCCAATGCGACAACGCCGGAATTCCCGCTGTCGCTCAATTCGGCGCGCGTCCGCGACCAGTGGCACACCATGACGCGCACGGCCCTGGCGCCCGAGCTGAACCGGCACGTGCCCGAGCCCTTCGTCGAAATCCACCCGCAGGACGCCGAAAAGTTCTACATCACCGACAAGCGCCTGTGCCAGGTCGTCACCTTCCATGGCGACGCTGTCTTCCGCGCCAAGGTGACCGACGATGTGCGCCCGGGCTCAATCGCCGTGCCGATGCACTGGACGCGGTCGTTTGCGCCATTCGGCCGCAGCAATCCGCTGATTAATCCGGCCGTCGATCCGATGTCGGGCCAGCCGGAATTCAAGCACACGCCGGCGACGATCAAGCCCTATGGCGAAAACTGGCACGGCTTCATCATCCATACCGACGATGAACTGAAATTCGACCGCAATGTCATCTGGCGCCGCACGCCCTATGCACATTGCGAAGTCTATGAGATCGCCGGCCGCGACCGCGCCATCGGCTTCGACACCCTGATGCGCGCGGACGGCATGCTGACGCTTGACGACCCGGCCAGCGGCGTCACCCGCCGCGTCCATATCGAAAATGGCCGCCTGAAGTCCGTCGCCTTTATCGCCCCGATCGCCAAGGCCCTGCCCGGCCGCGACTGGCTGGCCGAGCGCTTCGGCGATGAAACGCTTGAGGCCGCCGACCGCGCCGCCGTCCTGCTGGGCCGCCTGCCGGGCGTCGAGGACCAGGGCCCGCTGGTCTGCGCCTGCCGCGCCGTCGGCGTCAAGACGATCGAAGCCGCCATCCACGATGGCTGCCACACGGCAGATGCCGTCGGCGCCTGCACCAGCGCCGGCACGCAATGCGGATCGTGCCGCCCCGAAATCACCCGAATGATCGCGCGTATCGCAGCGATGGAGAAGGCCAATGCAGCGTAATGGTTTTGTCTCTCTGGTCGGGGCTGGCCCCGGTGACGTCGACCTGTTGACCGTCGGCGCCATGAAGACCCTGCAATCGGCGCAGGCGCTTCTGTACGACGCCCTGGTCAGCGAGGATATCGTGGCCCTGGCCCCGCAAAAGTGCGTCAAGATCTGCGTCGGCAAGCGCGGCGATCGTTTGAGCGTCCCGCAGGACAAGACCAATGCCCTGATGGTCCGGTTGGCGCGGCGCGGCCTGCACGTTGTGCGCCTCAAGGGCGGAGATCCGTCCGTCTTCGGCCGCGTCGAGGAAGAGCGCCAGTATCTCGACCAGCACGGCATTCCGCACAAGACCCTGGCCGGCGTCACGGCCGCCAGCGCGGCAGCGGCCCAGTTCGACTTCCCGCTGACCCACCGCGGCGAAGCGCGTTCGGTGACCTTCCTGACCGGCCGCACCAAGGACGGCGGCGTCGACCTGCGCGACGGGCTGGTCGCCGACCCGGAAGCCAGCCTGGTCTTCTACATGTCGTCACACAACGCTGGCCATATCGAAGCCGCCCTGCTCAAGGCCGGCCGTTCGCTGACCACGCCAGTCCTGGCGGTCGAAAACGCCGGCCGCAGCACCGCGCGCGCAGTCAGTGGCACCTTGCGCGAACTGTCGGCGCTAGTCGCGGCGCAAGCCTGGGAAGGCCCGGTCCTGATGGCTGTCGGTCCGGCCTTTCGCTATGCGCGTCTGGGCAATACCCTGCCGTTATCGGGTGAAGAACCGATGGATCGTGGTTTGGCGGTAAGTTTCGCCCGGTCGTAGGACAGGGTTCGGAAACTCCGGCTGGTTCGGCGCATCGGGGAAGTTCTGCGCTTCCAAAGCAATGCCATCCCCTTGGCGATACAGAATACCGCCTTTGCCGGGCAGCGTGCCGATCAGGAAGTTGCCCGTATAAAGCTGGATGCCCGGCTCGGTCGTCAGGATATCCAGACCAATGCCCGTTGACTGATCGAACAACCGCGCGGCCTGTTTGGGTTCAGCCGTCTTGCCGCCCCGCAGGACGAAATTATGGTCATAGCCGCGTCCGATGGCGACCTGCGCGTCATCAGCCCTGCGCACACCATCATTCAGACGCCGTCCTGCGCGGAAATCGAACACCGTACCCGTCACATCGCGCAACTCACCGGTGGGGATCAGTGTGCCATCGATCGGCGTATACGCGTCCGCGGCCAGGGTGAGTTCGGCGTCGAGCCCGCTGCCGAAATTGAACAGGGCGTGGTTGGTCAGGTTGATGATGGTCGGGGCGTCCGTTGTCGCTTCATAGTCGATGCGCAGGTCTGTGTCCGATAGCGTAAAGGTCACCGCCACGGTCAATTCACCGGGATAACCCTGCTCGCCGTCCGGACTGACGCGCGACATGCGGACATAATCGTCGCCCACCGCATCAATGGTCCAGTCAATCTTGTCGAAGCCCTGCAAACCGCCGTGCAGACTGTTGTCGCCATCATTCCGTGTCAGCTGATAGGTCTTGCCCTCAAGCGCAAACCGTCCGCCAGCAATGCGATTGGCATAGCGGCCAACCGTGACGCCCAGATAGTCCGGCTGTTCGATATAGGGCTTAAGTGTGTCATGACCCAGCACGACATCCTTCATGGCCCCGTCGCGATCCGGCACCATCAGGCTTTGCAGGGTGGCGCCATAGGCCAGTATGGTGGCGCTTAAACGGCTGCTCTGGAGGGTAACAGCCTCGATCTCACGACCGTAAGGCAGGTGGTCAAAGACAAATCGGCGGCTGGTCATTGGCGTCCCTGAATAGGATTTGGTAGTGGTCTTAAATCGCCGCATCGCCCCTGTAAATCGCTTCCGAACCTATTCCTCAGACAATTGACATTTGGGGAGGCGCCGACTACACCAACCATCAAATCGCTCAAACAGGAAACGCTTATGTCGTACCGTCTCATTCAGGTTGTCAGTTCGGACGGTGTCCGTCAGGTTCTCGCGGCGGATGCGGATGGCGCTCGCGTGATCGAAGGCGTGTCCTCGACCTATGAACTGGCCATGGCCGCCATTAAGGCCGGCCGCTCGATCGCCGACCAGGTGGCGACGCAGGGTCTCGGCGAAACCGTCGATGTCGATCTGGCGCTGTCTGAAGGCCGCGTCCTGGCGCCAATCGACCATCCCGATCCCGCTCACCTGCATGTGACGGGCACAGGCCTGACCCACCTGGGCTCGGCCGAAGGCCGCCAGCGCATGCACGAAAAGGCGGCAGCGGAAACAACCGATTCCATGCGCATGTTCCTGATGGGCGTGAAGGACGGCAAGCCCAAGGCGGGTGAAGTCGGCGCCCAGCCGGAATGGTTCTACAAGGGCAATGGCCACACCCTGGTCGGTCCGGGCAAGGCCCTGACCTCCCCTGCCTTTGCCCAGGA
>NZ_JAGGMI010000015.1 GCF_017875235.1 Asticcacaulis solisilvae
AAAACCGCTGCACACTTTTTGGCATATCGCTCCAGGTTTTTGTTTTGTCGCGATATTCAGCCAAAAACCGCTGCACACTTTTTGGCATATCGCTCTAAATCGACATCCCCCAGATGACGGCGGCGACGGTGACCACGCAGACGCCGAAGCCGATCCGCCACAGCGGATTGCGCACGCCCAGGGCGAACAGCTCGACGATCGCCCCGCCTCCGATCAGCACGATGCCGGCGAAGATGAAGTCCGACTGGGTCCACTGGACCTCGGACGTGAATTGCATCGCCACGGCGGGCGCGATCAGTATCGCGGCCACCCCCAGCCAGCCCAGTATCCTGAGCGTCTGCCACGCCCTGTCCGCCATAGTCATGCTCGCCGTGTTCGTATTCGCCGTCATCCCGTGATCTCCTCTGCTACGGATGGAGTCCCGTCATGGCCCGGCGCGGCCTGAAAGACATGAGCACATCGTGAGGACGGGCTGAAATCGCTTTGCGGGGCCGGGAGGCGCTCAATTTCCCCCTTTGACTGCATTCAGCCGCCGTTCATCGCCGGCGGCCTATAGCGGGGCATTCGAGGGAGTCTTTTGCGGCCCGCCAAACCTCAGGCCCGGCGGCCCGTCATGCGCAGGTGATGCATCTTGTTGCGCGCTGACATTTCGGCATCGGCGACCAGCGAATGGAGCAGCAGGTTGCCCTGCTCGGGCGAGACGTGGCCCTGGGCGATCTGCTGGATGATCGCGGTGACATTTTCGGATCGCTTCGTGAACATCATTTCCTCTTTTTCGCGAATATGCACACAGAGGCGTTAAGGTTCAATTATCCGCCGCCGACACCGACGCAAGGGCCGCGTTCCTCCCCGCCACACAATTACCCCAATTAAGCGATTGGCAATCGAACGGTGCTATCCTGCCTGTAATCAAATGGTGGCCGCGTCATGGCCGCTCCGAGTGCGGGGAAGCGTAAAGTGAACAAAAACAAGGCAAAACCCAGCCAGGACAAGACCCGTTTCGACAGCCCGTTCGATGTGCTGTTCGAACAGAATCCGGTGCCGATGTGGATCTTCGACATCCGCAGCCTCGACTTCGTCGCCGCCAATCCCGCCGCCAGCGCGCTCTATGGCTATGCCCACGGCGAACTGACCGGCAAGAGCATCCTGCAGGTCCACCCGACCGAGGATTGGGCCGCCACCCGCCGCAACGCCCGCGCGCTCAAGACCTTCATCGCTCCGGACAAGTGCTTCACCCACGTCAAGTCCAACGGCAAACGCATCCAGGTCCTGATCTTCGCCCAGCGCATCCGCTATGGAGACCGCGACTGCGGCGTTGTCTGGACGATCGACGTCACTGAACGCGAACGCGCCTCGGTCGAGTTGAAATCGACCCAGATCTTCCTCGATGCCGTCGTTGAAAGCATCCCGTCCATGGTCTTCGTCAAGGACGCCCGCGACGGCCGCTTCGTCCTGCTCAACAAGGCCGGCGAAGACCTTTTGGGCATCAGCCGCCACGACCTGGTCGGCAAGACCGATTTCGACCTGTTCAGCGAAGACGACGCCCGGCGCTTCCGCACCGCAGACCAGGCCGTCGTCGCCTCGGGCAAGCTGGTGTGCATCGAGAACGAGCCGCTGGAAACCCCCACCGGCCCGCGGTCCCTGCGCACCCAGAAGATCGGCGTGCCCGACGTCGACGGTAAACCGCGCTACCTGCTGGGCATCTCCGAGGACGTTACCGAGAAGCTGAAGACCGAGGAACGCAGCCGCCACCTGGCGCTTCACGACGTCCTGACCGACCTGCCCAACCGCCTCAAGTTCCAGGACATTCTCGAGGCCGGAATGGACGGTGATGTTTCAGAGGGCGGGGAGGACTTCGTCCTGCTTCTGCTCGACCTCGACCGCTTCAAGGCCGTCAATGACAGCTTCGGCCACCACGCCGGCGACGACCTGCTGCGCCAGGCGGCCGACCGGATGCGCCGGCACGCCGGGCCCGACGACATCATCGCGCGCCTGGGCGGCGACGAATTCGGCGTCATCCATCGCGGCGACGTGTCCGACACCAGCGCCGCGCGCCTGGCGACGCAGTTGATCCATACCCTGTCCGAGCCATTCAATGTCGACGGCGACATCGTCTCGATCGGCTGCAGCGTCGGCCTGGCGCGCAAATCCACCCACGGCGCCAATGCCGACGCCCTGATGAAGCGCGCCGACCTGGCGCTGTATGCCGCCAAGGCCACCGGCAAGGGTGACTATGCCTGGTTCGAGCTGGCCATGGAGGAAAGCGCCGACCGCCAACGCATCCTGCGGGATGAACTGAGCGTGGCGCTCGAAAAGCACCAGCTGCACCTCGAATACCAGCCGATCGTATGCACCAAGTCGGGCCGCATCGTCTGTTTCGAAGCCCTGCTGCGCTGGCGCCATCCCGACCGCGGCCTGATCTCGCCGGCGGAGTTCATTCCGGTCGCCGAAAGCTCGGGCCTGATCGAGCCGATCGGCCGCTGGGTTCTGCAACAGGCGTGCACCGAGGCGGCGTCTTGGCCGGGCGACCTGCGCGTGGCGGTCAACCTGTCGCCGCGCCAGTTCACCGGTTTTTCGCTGGTGTCGGACGTCATCCACGCGCTCGACGTCTCGCACCTGGCGCCGTCGCGGCTCGAGCTGGAAATCACCGAGTCGATCTTCCTCAACGACAGCGCCGAAAACCTGCGCCTGCTGGGCCAGATGAAGTCGTTGGGCATCCGCATCGCCCTGGACGACTTCGGCACCGGCTATTCCAGCCTGGCCTATCTGCGCCGTTTCCCGTTCGACAAGCTGAAGATCGACCGGTCGTTCATCACCGACATGACGACCACGCCGGAAAACCTGGCCATCGTCCGCGCGGTCATCGGCCTCGGCAAGAGCTTCAGCGCCGTGGTCACCGCCGAGGGCGTGGAGACCGAGGCAGAGCTGGCTTGCCTGGCGCGCGAGGGCTGCGACCAGGCGCAGGGATTTTTGCTGGGCCGCCCGATGACGGCGGATAAGGTGCATGGCCTGTTCGGCGCGGGCCTTGAGGTGCGCAACCCGATCATCTTCAAGGGCCCCTACACCGCCAGGAGCCACCGCGTACGCAGCGGGTAAGGCCGCTTGCTTTTCCGCCACCCTACCCTTCTTTTTTGCGGCCTGGAGTGTTATCTCTGGCTTCGAATGTGAGGTTGTTGGATTCGTGGCTGAGACTGCCGGACATTTTATCGTTGGTCCTCAGGCCGTGGTATCGGTCGGCGATGTCGCGCATCTTCTGCCTGACTTCGGCGCGAAGTATCCTGGCGGATGGTCATGGTTGGAAAAGAAACTGGCCAGCACGCATAGCGACTCCACAAATCTCTGGCTGCTCGTCGACGATGCAAAGATTTTTGCGCTGGCGATCGAGAGCCTGAAACAGGTTCGGACGCGCAAGCTGTCGACCTTCGTGGTGGCTTCCGACCGGCGCGGCATAGGCTACGGCCGGTGTCTGCTCAGGCATCTGCAGGACGAATGGTGCCGCCGTGACGTCGAACAGGTCCATGTGACCATCGATGAGACTGACCTCGCCACCCAGTCTTTTTTTGTCCGCAACCATTTCACAGTGGATCGCGGCGCGTGTGTGCGTTACGGCGCGCGCCGCCTTGACACTGTCTTCCGGTGGTCGCGCCAGACCCAGCCCTCCAATGATTTTGCTGTCCCTGCAGACACGGTTCGCTGACGCCATCTACTCCGGCCGCAAGAGGCAGGAGTTTCGACGGCGTCCGCCCAGACGAGGCATTCCCGGCCTGGCGTTGATTTATGAAACCAAGCCCACAGGCATGGTCACGGGCATGGTTCGCATCGACGGCGTGATCGCCGTTCCCACCGGACAGGCAGCGAACCTGGCCTTCGAAGACGACCCTTACCGGGACTATTACGACCGCTATCTCGAAGGCGCGCACGAACCGGTCGCTCTGATGCTGGGGCCACCGGTCCGGTTCGTGCGCCCCCAGCCCCTGATGCCGTTGACCGGCCTGCGGCTCGCCCCGCAATCCTTCTGCTACGTCGACTCCGCGCGGCCGGAAATCACCGCCCTACTCCATCCTGAATCTTGTCGTTCCAGCGTAGCTGAGTCTGAAGACGAATGAGTTGGTCCTTGAGCTTCTGCAGGGCGGACGGGCTAAGCTTTTTCCATATCTCGTCATCGGCAAACCTGTCCGCCGTGGTCATTCCGCTGCCGTCGCCGACCAGGTTCATGGCCGACAGGGGGCCCTGCGGTGGATTGGCCGGATGCAGCTTGTCCGAGCCCTCCGCCTCAAGGTAGATAACACCGAGCGGCGGGGCATTACCGATATCGTTGATACTGAAGGCCATCAGGCAGCCCGCGACGGGGTTGGCAATCGCCGCGTGCGGCATAATCTCTTCCTGCGTGAAGCCCCATTCGCGCAGCAGCGCCTTTTCGCCGTTCTCGACCTTGGGAAAATACTGACTGCCCTGGAGACGCCAGGCTTTTCCGATAATGCCGAAGCGAACGGAGAAGCGGCGGCCGATGACCTTTTCGTCACCCAGGCGCCAGTTACCGCTGTACCGGGTCGCCTGGATCAGTTCCTGGCCGACAAAGCCCGGGACGAAAAGCGTCGCGCGGTAAGGGATGGCGGACAGGTTGACGCCAGCGTTGCGAAACGCCCCGACAATCTCCTGCATGACATTCTGGAATTGCGCGTTCAGTTTGGAGCGCTTCAGCGTATTCGTGTAGGTTTCGACAATGTCGCTGCCCAGGGCGCGTTCCCGTGCCGTGATGCTGGCCCGGACAGACTGCAGGTCGTTGAAATTTATCGTCACTCCGAACGCGGATAACGAACCGCTACGCGCCACAGTATTGCGGAAGGACGGACTTGAAAGCCACAGGATCAACAGTACGCAGAGCATGAAAAAACAAAAAAAGCTGACGGCGCCCGTCCATTTCAGGAAGCGGCGAAGCTGATCGTAAAGCACCGAAGGGACATCCTTGGATGCCTCGGCGCCGTTGAAAATGCGCTGCCGCTGCTTGCGGAGATCGCCAAGGTAGGCCGCGAGCGACTGATCGAAATTCCGGGCCGTTATATAATAGGCGGTATCCGCTGCTTCGGCGTCTTTCAACGATGCGTCGACCTTGGAACGGATATCGTCACGGCTCGCCTTCGGCAGATTGTCGGCCGCCGTCCGGATGGCGACGAGGTCGGCCTTGAGGCTTCGGAGCTTCTCGGAGGCATCCGTGGCTCCGCTGGCGCCCTTGGCCTGCGCATCCACGAGCAACTTTTCAATATTGTCGACATCCATCAATAATTGACGGGTAGATGCCGTGACCAATGACGGTTGCTTGACTTCATAACCAATATAAAATCCGATCGGCAGAAATACGCAGAAAGACAAAAACAAGGCCCAGCCGTTAAAAATCCGGACAAGCCAAATCCTGATAAAATCGCCGATTTTCTTGCCCAGTTCTTGCAATATACCCCCCATGAGCCATCGGTGAGCGCGAATCCTCGTCAAGTAAATCGTATCAAATAGCCGGATTGGAGACAAACCGGGAATTGTGCCCGCCGCCGGCACAACTTCGTCCCTGGCCCTGAATGCCCGCCAATCTGACCCTAATCGAGGCCTTTTGTGTCCGCGAGCAGCTTGAGCTTGCGGTCATAGTCCCGCCAGCCATTGGCGTGGCGCGACATGATCGCCGAATGCCACAAATGCCTGCGGCCGTCAGCGACCTTGCCCGTCGCCAGTTCGTGTCGGCCCAGTTGCTCGCAGGCCTGCGCCTTCATGGGCTCGTCGTCGAAGCCGGCGTAATCGCACAGCTTGCGGTAAGACGCCATTGCCCCTTCCCTGTCCCCGAGCTTTTCGAGGACATTACCGCTCCAGAAGGTTACGACCGGACGGCGGTCCTTGTCGGTGTCGAACGCGGCGACCAGGCGCCGGGCCGGCGCCTCCAGGCCAGGCGAAGACACGTCGGACAGCAGGCGCAGCATGTAAACATCCGGCGCGCCGAAGCGATCGGGGGCGACCCGCTGCAAAAGCTCCGTCAGTTGCACGGCACGCTCCGCGCCCTCGCCCGTCATGCGGGCGCGATAGGCCTGCATCAGCGCTTCGTTCAGCAGCGCCTCGACCACCATGGGCGGCGGCGTCTCACCCAATGTCTTCGCGACGTCCGCGACCGGCCGATCGAAATCGATCGTCTTGCCGCCCATGACCCAGGTGTCCAGGAAGGCAAGCCCGAAGGGCTGGCGCAGCGCGTCCGCATAGTCCAGTTGCGCCAGCGCCGACGGCGTGTCGGCGTTCGACAGGAAGATGAAGGTGAGCTTCTTGTCCGGCACGCGCAGGAACAGGGCGGATTCGGCCTGCCCATAGCCGAACACCCAGTGCAGCCGCAGCCCGCCGTGGCTTACCTGCGTGAACCAGCCGTATCCATAGGGATGGCCATGCCTCGGCGCGGTCAGCCGGTCATAGGCCGACTGGCCGACCAGCGCGTTCCCGTCGAGGGCGGCGGCGTACTTCGCCAGGTCGTCGATCGTCGAAATCAGTCCCGAGGCGGGATAGGCCGCGTCCCAGTCATAAGGCCGTTCGACATAGTCCCAGCCATGGGCCGACGGCTGGGCCTCATAGCGCTTGACCGCCCTGGCCGCCAGGGGACTGTCCTTCTGATAGCCCGCCATCGTATCGTCCATGCCCAGCGGCCGCAGGATACGCTGCCGGTTCTGCGTCACATAACTTTGCGGCGAGGCCGTCTGGCTGACCCTGTCGAACACGCCGGACAGGAGATTGAACCGCGCGCCGTTGTAGACATAGGTTTCGCCCGGCCGATCGCCGGCGCTCATGCTGAGCACGTCGCCGAGCGTGATGTTGGGATCGCCGATCCCTTCCGGCGGGTGCCAGCCGGCGTCGAGCGGATAGGCCAGCAGCGGGTCGTCCAGCCGGATCTGGCCCTCGCGCTCAAGCTGCTCCATGATGATGCCGGTCATCGACTTGGTCACCGAAGCGATGCCGAACAGAGAATCGCGCGCCACGGGCGTCCTGGCGTTCAGATCTGTCACGCCTTCGCTGTGGCGGTAGACAATCTTTCCGTCTCGCACGATGGCGACGCTGAAGCCGGGCAAGGCCAGTTGCCCGGCTATGCGGTGAAGCCTTTGCGTCAACGCCTTGTCACGAGTCTGCGCCACCGCGGTCGTGGCGGGCAGCAGGCATGCCGCCAGCAATACCAGGCAGCGCAGGCAAAATACCGAAAGACCGATCTTCGCCATGTCATAACCCCTCATGTCCAGGCGGCTTCTCTTTTAACAGCCGCTGAAAAACATTCAAACGGCGTTATGAAGCCGGTCGCCGGACTAACCTAATCCCATGGACGGGAATAGGCCCGGCGGACGTGGACAGAGGACGCCACCATGATGGCCGCCCAGACATAACGAAGCGCTCTGATAACAAACATGTCGTGTTGCCTTTCACGGGTCAGAAATTGCACAGAAGTTTCGCGCCGATCAGCCACATCACCACGCCGATGACCGCTTCCAGGATCCGCCAGGCCCGAGGCGTCGCCAGGACGGGCCTGAGCCATACGGCGCCATAGCCGAGCGCGAAGAAGAACAGGACGGAGCCGGTAATGGCGCCGACGATGAACTCGGCCTTGTGGCCTTCGAACTGCGTCGACAAGGCGCCCAACAGTCCGACCACATCGAGATAGACCTGCGGATTCAGCCAGGTGAAGGCCAGGC
The DNA here is from genome assembly GCF_017875235.1 of Asticcacaulis solisilvae. Taxonomy (GTDB): domain Bacteria; phylum Pseudomonadota; class Alphaproteobacteria; order Caulobacterales; family Caulobacteraceae; genus Asticcacaulis; species Asticcacaulis solisilvae_A. The sequence continues at coordinate 7,701 of NZ_JAGGMI010000015.1, forward strand.
ACGCCATCAGCGTCGGGCCCAGCCCGGCCTTCCCGGCCGTGGCGTCCGTGACCAGCCCGCCCGTCGCGCGCCACGCCGACCACAGGCTGCGGGCGCCGTAGCCGATGAGAAAGGCCGCGCCGCCATAGCGCATCACCGGATCGAGCCAGGGCGCCAGCAGGAGCAGCCGGCCGAAGCCCAACACGCCGAACGGGATCAGCACCGCGTCCGACAGCGCGCAGACCAGGCAGACGGCGAACACGTGTTCGTTGCGCAGGCCCTGGCGCAGGACGAAGGCGTTCTGCGCGCCGATGCAGACGATCAGGCTCAGATCCAGCGTCAGGCCGGCAAGAAAGACGGAAAGGTCCAAGACGGTCTCCACCAGATAAAACGGCTTCGAAGGTGTAGCGCCCTGCATCAAATTAGACTATTTAAGTTTCCTCACTTCAGCTTAGCCAAACTTAACCCATGCTCGACTATCCCGCCGCCCGCGCCGTCGCCATGGTCGCCCAGACCGGCAGCTTCGAAAAAGCCGCCCAGGCGTTGCACGTCACGCCCTCGGCCGTCTCTCAGCGCATCAAACACCTCGAAGAGCGTCTCGGCGTGGTGCTGATCGCGCGCGGCAATCCGTGCGCCGCCACCGAACAGGGCGAATGGCTGTGCCGGCACATGGAGCACGTCGGCATGCTGGAGCAGGAACTGGTCCGGCAACTGCCCGGCCTCGGCATGGATGACGCGCCCCAGGCCCGCGTAACGCTCAGTGTCGCGGTCAATTCCGACAGCCTGGCGACCTGGTTTGTCCCCGCCATGGCGGCCTTTACCGAAACCTCGGACATCCTGCTCAACATCGCCATCGAAGACCAGGACCATACGAAGGACTGGCTGGAGAACGGCCGCGTCCTGGCTGCCGTCACCACATACGCCAGGCCGGTGCGCGGCTGCCAGGTGATCCCGCTGGGCACGCTTCGCTACGCCACGACCGCCAGCCCGGCCTATATGGCGCGCCATTTTCCCGATGGCGTGACGCCTGAGGCGCTCAGCCGCGCCCCCGCCCTGACCTTCAACCAGAAGGACAGCATGCAGTCCGACTGGGCGCGCGGCGCGCTGGGCCATGCCGTCAGCTTCCCGACCCACTGGATGGCATCAACGCACAGCTTCATCGACGCCTGCGTGGCCGGGGTGGGCTGGGGCCTGCATCCCGTGGCGATGATCGCGGACCACCTGGCGGCGGGGCGGCTGGTCGAACTGGTGCCCGGCCACGGCGTGGACATGGCGCTCTACTGGCAGATCAACCGGCTGGCCGCCCCGCGCCTGAGCGCGCTGACCCGCCACGTACGGGCAGCGGCTGGCGCATATCTTATCATGCCGTGACCTCCACGCGCCCAGGCCTTTGCTCCACGGCGCGCCGGTACGTGAACCGACCCTGCCGGGCGGACAGGGTGAGTAAAGCGTTCGACGCCTGGCAAATTTCTGTCCGGCACGCGGATTCTTGCTGTCGCTGTCCGGGGCTATGGTATGGTCCTAACAACGCAGAGTTGCTCCATGCCGACAGCTGAAATTCGCCGTATTGCCCTGACTTCGGACGCCCTCATGCGCCCGGCGGCCCGCAGGCGCGTGCTGGCGGCATGTGGTTCGGTCGCCGTCCACGCCGTCCTTATCCTGTTTCTGGTGTGGCAACCGCACACCGGCATTCACGGCAATCTGGGCCGCTACGATGGTACCGAAGGACAAGGCGCCGGCTTCGACCCCGTCTTCGCCGAACTGGTCAGCCGGCACGCGGCGCAAACCCGTTTGACCAAACCCGCACCGCCGCAACCCGTCGAAGCGGTTGCGCTGGACGCTTCGGATCCGGCTGACACCGCCGCGCAGACACCCTCCCCGGATAATATTGCCACGCCCGGCGACCCGGGCCTGCCGGCGCAGACGACGTTGAGCGGTGGCGCGGCGCCGGGAACCCCGAACGGCCAGCATGCGCTGCTGGAACAGATCGCCCGCTGCCTGCCGCCCGATGCCCGGCCCAGTCTGAAGACCGCAAGTTTGCGCCTCAGCGTCGACGGCGGCGGCCATCTCACCGCCGCCCCCCGGCTGGAGGTCGATGTCACGCGGCTGACAGAAACGCAACTGCGCGGTGCCAACCAGATCGTCCAGGCGGCGATGCAATGCGGCCCCTATGTGGTGACGCAGGGACAGGTGGCGATGATCGATATCGTGCCGGATTTTACCGGCATTTCACCGGCTGAACGCTGAGGGGAAAAATATGGTGCGGATAGCGGTCGTCATGGGGCTGTGCCTGACGCTTTCAGGCTGCGGCGGGTCGGAAACCTTTGTCAGCTTCGGCGGCAAGGCCGGCGGCCAGCCGGTATTTTGTGTATCGGAAAAGCCCAACTGCGCCGATCCGGGCGGCAGCTTACGTGTGCTTCAGGTCGACCGCATCGACGAAGACGGGCGCGAGATCGAGGTCATGTGGCGGATCGAAGGCCCCGGCGGCTGGGGCTCCAGCTATCGGCTGGACAAGATCGCCTATGGCGCGGCGCCGGTCGGCTGGACGGTCAAGACACCCGCCCGGCAACTGGTGGCCGGGGAGCATTACCGGGTCAACAAGCAGTTCTATTTTTCGGTGACCAGTAACGGGTTGGTGCTGGTGGAGAAGAAGCGATAGTGCCGCCTTTTTTACTTTCTATTGCAATTCGAGCGGCGCCTTCAATCCACCCTTGGCATTGGCCGAAGATAAAAAAATCCGACGATGAGCCGCTGGCGACACTTCAACGCAGCAAGTATAAGTGGTTTTTTTTCACGTGCCGATCTAATTTGGAAAGATTCAGATCTTGTCGAAGTTGTACTTCATCGGTGAAATCCCATCCGGATATAATTCTAATGCCCCATTCGGGAATGAATATGTCCCAACTGGAGGAGTCATGTTTTAAAATTCCATTGTACACCATCGTAAAAACCTGGTTCGCATTTATTTCGAGGTAATTCAAGCGCCCTTTCTTAATGAATGCGCCATTTGTACTTAACTCTCGATACAATCGGGCGAACGAAATCGCCATCCTGCGAAATTCTGCGAGATGCCCATTCAAAGTCGCCTCCCTATGAGAGAACCATCGTAAGTTCAAAATTTCACTTCCTGACAGAAAATGATCAAAATATGAGACATAAAGCGGCGCAGAATATCGCCTTTGGGCGTTAAACGATTGATCGTGCTCTGGAAAATTTTCTCTCATCTCAGTATCGTAAGAGCACGCCGTCTTCGTTCATAGTCGCGACTCTCTCGCCTTTCGAATTGGTCAGCTTAAATGATCCACCGTGCGGTACCTTGTCTAAGCTTTTTTGATACCAGTACTTAGAAACTGGGTCGTACCACGCTGGCTTACCTGCCCCCGGCCCCTTACCCGGCAGCAATCCTTTCACGGTAAAAAGGCCTCCATCAATTCGATTTCCGAATTTGGCTTTGTTGGGAGGCGTGAACAAAAGTTGGGTGTCGCACCACGCGTCCTTTTTTACCATCACGCCATTCTTAAATGCAAAGCTGCGTGTAAGCTCTTCAAGTTTGTTCTGCGCAAATTTATCTCTCGCCGCGTCTCCTTCAATTGTTTGGGCAGATATACCCTTAGGCCCCTTCGTCAAGACGGTAGTCTTTGTGGTAGGAGTCGTATTAGTCATCTCAGCGGTCACTCCCTTAACAGTCACGCTGCCAAGGCCCGTCTGTATTCTATACGTCGTTACTTGCATCTCGACCGTTGTTAGCCCAAACGGATCGACAAAGTTATATGGCTCCCCATCGACATAGGCGTACGGGTTCTGGCCGCCGTCCAATCCAATCGGATCGACCTGGATATATCGCCCCAGGCTAGGGTCATAATCCCGGTGATGGTTCTGGTTTAGGCCTGAGCCTGCCGCTTCCGCCTGAAACCACTGGCCAGGCAGGCGGATATCGACATTGGCCATGGCCGTCGTGAACACCTTTGCAGAACCAAACGGCGTGACATAGGCGTCCCAGACCTTGGCCTTGGCGGTATCGGTCATCATCTGCGGTTCGTTGAGATGACCGGTATGGATAAAGTAGGTGACCGCCGTGCCAGAGGTTTTATCGATCACCGCTACCGGCATGTCGTCGGCCCAGACATATTCGCGTAAAGTCGCGCCGGAATAGCCGTTGTGTTCGGCCAGCAGGTGGCCGTCCTTGTCGAAGATGTAGTGAATCTCTGACGATGAGCCGCCGCTGAACAGCCTGCGCCAGACGCGCTGTTCGCGGAAGTCGTAGCCATACCAGGCGGCATCGGCGCCGTTGTTCTGTACGCCGACGAGCCGTTTGCGGGCGCAATAGATGTAAATTGGATCCAGCTACCTCCGGCGACAATCAAGTCGCCGGCCTGAATGACCTTTTGATGAGATTGAGGCAAAATTATTCAATTTATACAAGATTTTTTGAATTTGGACAAATCTTCTTTAAGGTCTCTGGTAATTAATCCCTTTCCGCACAAGTATTCGTCATATATTTCTAATATTCCACTTTTAGTTGAAAGCTTTATTATTATTGGAATGTATTTTTTGTGAAATTTTATCCTAAATAATTTCGATAATTCTCCGCTTTTTTCCTTAATTAATAAAGAGTCATCTATATAAAATCTTTCATCAGAAAACATACTTTCCAACGCAATTTGTGCCATAGTTTCCGATTCATCATGATAATTAGTTCTTACTATTTCAATCATTATTCGATGAATTGATAATGATGGGACCACATCCATATATAAAATTACATTGTAATCATTTCCATTTAAAACATATTTTCTACCACTTTTAACAAAGCCGCTTGTAAACAATTCTTCTTTTAGGTCGTTTAGTGTCATTAGGATTACTTTTTTGGAGGAGAATAAAAGTCGACGTGCCCAGTCCATTTTTCTCCCGTCTGCGATTCTAATTGACGCACATATTTATTTACTTGGCTTTGCCCCGCGCGTCGACCCGAGGGCGTATCTGGTTTAGGTTCCCGTACGATACGATTGAACCAATTGATCGCATCTGGCCTAAGTCCATTTAAGAGGGGCTGATTGTATTGGTATTGTGAGCCCAATGCATTGGGATAATTTCGGCGGGCCGTGCGCCCGTACATTGCTGCATATGTTTCGCCTCCGAAAGCGTTTTTTGTTAAACACGTGCCATTACGAATTGCGGCACGCGCAGCGGATTCCATTGCCATTTGTCGCGCGGTGTGGACGGCAATAACGTCGGGGTTTCCAACATAGGTATACCCCCGATAGCTTGGATCCGCATTGCGGCCTTGTTGGTTATAATATTGAATTTGCTGCGCGTTATAATATCCTGAGGGCGTTGTGATCCGGCCAATGTGATAAGTGGACCGCGGCGTTGACGAAGGGCGGCCATTTTGGCCTTTCGGATCCACCCAGTCATACACCATTCCGTCGACATAGGCGTACGGGTTCTGGCCGCCGTCCAATCCAATCGGATCGACCTGCATATATCGCCCCAGGCTAGGGTCATAATCTCGGTGATGGTTCTGGTTGAGACCTGAGCCTGCGGCTTCGGCCTGGTACCACTGGCCCGGCAGGCGGATATCAACATTGGCTGTGGCCGTCGTGAACACCTTAGCCGAACCGAACGGCGTGACATAGGCGTCCCAGACCTTGGCCTTTGCGGCATCGGCCATCATCTGCGGCTCGTTGAGGTGGCCGTTATGGATGAAATAAGTCACCGCCGTGCCCGAGGTCTTGTCGATCACCGCCACAGGCATGTCGTCAGCCCAGACATATTCCCGCAGCAACCCGCCCGAATAGCCATTATGTTCGGCCAGCAGATGGCCTGTCTGGTCGAAGATATAGTGGATCTCGGTCGACGAGCCGCCGTTGAACAGCCGCCGCCAGACGCGTTGTTCGCGGAAGTCGTAGCCATACCAGGCGGCATCGGCGCCGTTGTTCTGTACGCCGACGAGCCGTTTGCGCGCGCTGTACTGGTAGGTATAGGTCGCGCCGCCCGAGATGGCGTCGGAATACAGGTCGCCACCCGTGCGGTAGGTCAGTTGGCGCTTGACCGCCGCGCTGGCGTCCTGGACCTGGACCAGCCGGTTGCTGTTGCCGGCGGTAATTTCATTGTTCGACGTCGTCACGCCGCCGACCGTCAGGTACGAACCCGTGCGGTTGCCGGCGGCGTCATAGGCATAGCTCTCCTGCCCCCACGGCCCGTTGGCGTAGGTCAGCCGGCCGGAATTGCTTAAGGACATATAGACAGTGCGGCCGGTGGCGGCATTATCGACAATCTCACCCAGGCGGCCATCGTCATAATGGGTATAGCCAAGGTCAAGCTTCGGGTCTGAACCGTCCTTGACGGCGATACGCGTCAGCCAGTCATTGGTGTTGAAGGTCCGCGTCAGCGTCAGGCCGTTGCCGTAGGTGGCGCTGGTCAGACCGCCGAACGGTGCATAGGCCATGGACGACAGCACGGCCGAAGCAGCTCCACCCGCCGTCGGTTTGGTGGTGATGCCGGTGATCAGACCGTCATTGTCACGCGCGAACGTAATCACGCGCCCCGAAGGCAGGGTGGTTTCGGTCACCTGGCCATTGGCGTCATAGGCATAGCCGACATTATAGTTCACGCCCTGGATGGTCTTGGCGTCGGTCGTCACGCGGCCTTGCGCATCGTAGGTAAAGGCCGAGCCACCCGATTGCTCGGTCACGCTGGTCAGGCGGCCGGTGCAGTAGGTGCGCGTGCCGCGATATAGAAATTGCTCACCTCCAATCACACCGGCATGAGAATAAGTCTGAGTTATGACCATTAATTATCATTTATCATACATTTTGCGGTTGACACACGCACCTTCAAGCATAACCTAAAGGCGACCAAGCCATAAAGGTCATCTCCGCGCATACCGTGCACGGATAAAAAAAGAAAGTGCCGGCGTACCTTACGAACAGGCTTGCGTCTCCCGGGGAGTGGAGGCGCCACGAAAAAGAGGAATACCCCATGAAAACCCCGGGAAAATCGCCTGCGAAGGCGATGCTTTTGTGCACGTCCGTGCTCTCTGGCGCTCTTCTGGGCGCCGCCGCGCTCCTGACGACGCCCGCCCTTGCGCAGGACACCCCTGCCCCCGCCGCCGAAGACAGCGACGTTGTCGTCGTGACCGGCTTCCGCAATAGCTTGCAAACCGCCCTGTCCGACAAGAAGAAGTCGAACGGCGTCATCGACGTCATCCGCGCCGAGGACATCTCGAAGTTCCCCGACGCGAATCTCGCCGAGTCGCTGCAGCGCGTGCCGGGCGTGTCGATCTCACGCGTCGCCGGCGAAGGCCGCTCGATCACCGTGCGCGGCCTGCCGCCGTCGTTCACGCGCGTCCGCATCAACGGCATGGAAGCCCAGTCGGTCTCCGGCGCCACCACGTCGGATCGCGGAATCGGCACCGGCCGCGGCTTCGACTTCAACACCTTCTCGTCGGACCTGTTCTCGAACCTGACCGTGCGCAAGACCGCTTCGCCCGAGACCATCGAAGGCTCATTGGGCGCCACGGTCGACCTGCACACCTCGCGCCCCTTTGACTATAAGGGGTTTACCGCCGTGGTGAACGGCCAGGTCGGTTACAACACCCTCAGCAAGGAAGCCGATGACCGCAAGTTCTCAGGCGTCATTTCCAACCGCTGGGACACCTCGATCGGCCAGATCGGCGTCCTGGCCTCGCTGGCCTACACCAAGCGGCACTATTACGAAGACCAGTTCGGATCGGGCGGCTGGAACCCTGGCTCGGTCGACGGTGGCTTCTGTACGCCGGTCGGCGTGACGCCCCAGGTCCCGGCCAATGACGCGGCAAAGGGCACGGACGCGGCCAACTGCGCCACCGGCGTCGCACGCCCGCCCGCCGGCGATCCGCTCTACGCCCAGGCCAGCGCCTCGACGACCTTCTTCCCGCGCCTTCCGCGCTATGGCCGCTTCGAGCACGACCAGGAACGCACGGGCGCCAGCTTGTCGGTCCAATGGCGGCCGCAAACCGGCACGACGATCAATTTCGACGCCCTCTATTCGAACTATGATGTCAAACGCGAGGAAAGCTGGCTTGAGGGCTTCTCGTTCGCCCGCGCCATCAGCCAGAACGGCAAGCCACAGACGGCCGTGCGTGAGTTGATCCTCTTTCCGGCCGGCACCAGCCAGACGGCCGGCGTCAACTTCGGCAAGCAGGTGTCGGACGTGGCCTATGCGCGCTTCGACGGCGTCGATGTCCGTTCCGACACCCAGCACGACGAATTCGAGAACAACTTCACGCAGTTCACCCTGTCGGGCAGCCACAACTTCTCGGACAGCCTGTCGATCAACGGCCTGATCGGCGTGTCGGAATCGAAGTTCGACCAGACCGCCCAGACGACGCTGATGTTCCAGCGCCAGAACGCCGGCATGACGGTCGACTTCCGCAACAATCGCGACCAGCCGATCATCACGCACGATTTCGACGTGACCAACCCGGACAATTACAGCTTCAGCAGCCCGGACGGCACAGCCAATACCGCCAATGCCGAAATTCGCCTGAACCCGTCGCAGGTGACCAACAAGTATGAAACGATCGAAGCCAACCTGGTCTGGCGCGCCAACGACAACCTGACGCTCAAGACCGGCCTGCACCACAACACCTTCACCTTCGACATCAAGGCGTGGCAGCGTCCGAACACCTTCCTGGTGCCGAACCTGACCGCCCAGCAGCTGCGCGACGTGACGCGGACGGTCGAATTCCCAGGCGACGGGCTGGATTCGGGCGTCTTCCCGACGGCCTGGGCGACGATCGACTACGACAAGTTCGTGGCCGTGCACAACATCTATAGCGGCACGGCGCCGTATCAGCTGGTCGTCAACAACGGCAATACGCGCGGCGTCGAGGAAAAGGTCGATGCGATCTATGTCCAGGGCGAACTGACAAGCCAGATCCACGGCATGACGCTGCGCACCGAGGCCGGCCTGCGCTACGCCAAGACGCAGCTTTCGGCGCGCGGCATCATCGTCGGCCAGACCAACCCGGTCTTTGTCGAACACGAATATGACGACCTGCTGCCATCGATCAACGCCACGCTCGAAGTCACGCCCGACTTCTACGTCCGGGGTTCGGCGGCGCGCGTCGTGTCGCGGCCCGAGCTGGGCTTCCTGACGCCAGGCGGCAACCTGGCGCTTACGGGGACGCCATCCCTGTCGTCGGGCAATCCGTTCCTGGAGCCGATCCGCGCCGACAATCTCGACCTGTCGGCGGAATGGTATTTCTCACGCGGATCATTGCTTTCGGCCGGCATCTTCTACAAGGACATCAAGTCCTACGTGCAGAACGCTTCGCGCCAGATGTCGTTCGTCGAGACCGGCCTGCCGCTGTCGCTGATCGGCAGCTCGGGCGTCGATCCGAACAACACGCCGATCACCGTCACCCAGCCGGTCAATACCGAAGGCGGCCCGCTCAAGGGCTTCGAGCTGAACTATCAACAGTCGTTCGGCTTCCTGCCGGGCTGGTTGAGCCACACCGGCGTGCTGGTCAACTATACTTTCGTCGATTCGGACATCACCTATAACCTGGCCGGCGGCGGCACCACCGAACAGAGCCTGATCGGCCTGTCCAAGAACGCCTATAATGCCACGGCCTACTACGAAGACGAAAAGGTCAGCGTGCGCCTGTCGGCCTCTTACCGGTCGAAGTTCATCATCGCGCTGCCGGCTAACAATCCGCTGCAAGACCTTGAAGGGGTTGATGAAAACCTGGTGTTCGACCTGTCGGCCTCGTATCAGTTCACGCCCAAGCTCAGGTTGACGGTCGAAGGCTTGAACATCTTTGACAGGTTTAACCGCCAATATATTGACTCTACTCGCAATTCGACCTTCGTCTACAACCATCTGGGCGCCCAGTGGAATGTCGGCCTGCAGTACAAGTTCTAAGGCGTAAATTCTCTCCGCCAGCCTGCCCGCGCCAGCAATGGCGCGGGCTTTTTTTCAAGCGGCATTGGTCAGAGATAGTAGCCGATGGCCCAGAAGACGGCCAACCAGACCAGCGCGGACACGCCGAAGGCCAGGCACAGGCCGATCAACCGCCACGGCAGCAGGCGCCGCTTCGGCGCCTTTACACTATCGTGGACACGCAACTCTTTTACCGAACCCAGACTCACACGCGCCTCCCCAGGCATTATTGAGGAGAGCATTCCCCCGATTGGGGAAAAACACAAGCGGTATCGGCACACATATCGGTGATCACGGAAGTAATGCTGGTTAGCTTATCTCAGATATCTCCCAGGCATATTTTCACGTCCTGATTGTTTTTAACCTTTCGCACAACGACGTTACGTGTTACCCGTCGCGGCACGCATCACACGCAAAGGGGGCTTGTCATGAACGCGAAAGATATCCAGACGGCATTGGCTCAGGCGGGCTTCCGGCCCGGACCGCTCGACGGCATATGGGGCCGCCAGACCATCGCCGCCGTCCGTCAGTTCCAGCTCAGCAAGGGCCTTGAGCCTGATGGCATAGCAGGCCCGCTCACCCTGGCGGCGCTCTTTCCCGATGCGAAACCGCGCGACAGCGGGCTGGATGATCCGACGCTGGTCTGGTTCCACGAAGCGCGCCGGCTGATCGGCACGCGTGAAGACCCCAGCACCGGCAACAACCCGAAGATTCTCGACTGGGCGACGAACGCGGGTATTACCTACGGTAGCGACGACATCCCGTGGTGCGGCCTGTTCGTCGCCCACTGCATTTCCTCGACGCTCGACCGCGAACCGACGCCCGCCTCTGCCCTATCGGCGCGTGCCTGGGGCCGGTTCGGCATCCCGACGGAGCCGACACCCGGCGCCGTCATGGTTTTCTGGCGCAAATCGGTCCAGAGCAAGCTTGGCCATGTCGGATTTTACGCCGGCGAGGACGCCACCGCCTATCGCATCCTGGGCGGCAACCAGTCGGATCAGGTGTCGCTGGCCTGGGTGGCCAAGTCGCGCTTTTTGGCCGCGCGCTGGCCATCGACGGTCCCCCCTGTGACGCCGACCCCCGTCAAGGTGAAACGAACGGACAGCCTGTCGTGGAACGAAGGCTGATGGCGGTCGATCCCTTGGCAGAAGAACGGCTAAAGCTTGAGCAAGACCGTATCGCCTTCGAGCGCCAGAAGCTCGACCGGGAGATCGCGCGTGAGCATAAAGAGCAGAAACTCCCGATTCTGAAATGGATTCGCGAGATGCTCAGCACGCCGCTGACGATCGCGATTGTCGGCGGTTTCATCACGGTGCTTACGACGACCGTAATCAATCAAGACATTGCCGAACAAAATCTCAAAGGCGAAAAGTACAAAGCCGATCTGGCCCGTCAGGCCGCAAGAGATGCGCTTGAAGCCGACTTGATAAAGAAATACACCGACGGTGAGCGTGACGTCGTCAAGAAGAACCTGGAATTCCTGGTAAAAACACGGCTGGTGCCGAGCTATAGCGATCAAATCGCCGCCTATCTGAAAGAGAACCCTACCGACATGCCACAGAGCGCGCCATCTGTCGTGCAATCGGCCCCGCCCCCCCCTGCCTCCGGCGCGGCGCAAACCCCATCGGCGCAAAGCACGTTGCCGGGCTGGAATGTCGATGTCTTCTGGTGCGCGGGGGGGACCGCCGAATCGGCCACTAGGACCCGGGCAACAACCATCGCCGGCAAGCTGGGGGACCTGGCCTTAAACGGAACGGCGATTTCCACCAATGTCAGGCTGAACCGGGTCCAGTTGCGCTCGTTTTCCCAGGACCTCCAGCGATCGGGGCGCTTTTTCTCCAAAGGCGACAATGTGGTTTACGACGCAAGCCCCGGCGAAGCAGCCGCTGCCGAAGCATTGAAGTCGGCGATTATCCAGCAGACCGGCGTTGTCACAGCGCTGCGGAAAAGCTCGGGCTATACAAACCAGTACCTCAGCGTCTTCGTCTGCCCGAGCGCGTAAGCCACCAAGGGGACCACGATGCAAAAGAAGAAGAAACTGGCCATCTTTTGTGACGGCACCTGGAACGACCTGCGCATGAAGACGCTGACCAATGTGGCGCGCCTGGCCAAATGCGTCGCGTCAGAGACATCCAACGGCGTCCCCCAGATCGTCTATTACGATGAAGGCGTGGGCGTCGCCACCGGTGTTTCCAGGTTGACGAACGAACTGACGAAACTGCTGGGCGGCGCTTTCGGAAACGGATTGGACCAGAAGATCGAGGCGGCCTACCGCTTCCTGGTGTCGAACTACAACCCCGGCGACGACATCTACATCTTCGGCTTCAGCCGTGGCGCGTACACGGCCCGCAGCCTGTGCGGCCTGGTCCGCAAATGCGGCATCCTGAAGCGCAGCCAGTTCGACAAGACGCCGCGCGCCATGGAGTTGTACCGCAACGGCGAACACCCGAGCGCCCCGGCGATGGTCGAGTTCCGCCGCGCCTACGCCCACGAACAGGCCTCGGGCGAAGAAGACCACAAGCGCCTGGGCCTCGCCTTGGAACCCGTCCCGCCAGGCGCGGCCACCGACTATGAAAGCCTGTACCAATATCGCCCGGAGGGCACCTACCGGATGATGTACCTGGGGGTATGGGATACGGTCGGATCGATGGGCGTCCCCGAGCGCTTCGGCCCGCTCAACTTTCTCAACAAGAAGTACCAGTTCCACGACACCAACGTGTCGAGCCTGATCGCCAGCGTCCGCCACGCCGTGTCCATCGATGAGGACCGCCGCGTGTTCGGATCGACCGGCATGGATAATATCGGTGACCTCAACCGTGACTGGACCGCCAAGACCACCGGCTGGGACGTGCAGAATCCCCAGGCGCCCAACTTCGTGCCCTACAGCTACCGCCCCTATCAGCAGTTGTGGTTCCCAGGCGACCACGGCGCGGTCGGCGGTGGCAACGCCCAGCCCGGCCTGTCAAGCCGCACCCTGATCTGGATCGCCGAAGGCGCCGAGCGCATGGGTCTGCATTTCCGCTGGACCTGCCCGCCCGATGAACCGGCACTGGAACTGGAACTGGCAGCGGCGCGGCTCGATCCGTGCGCCAACTGGCGAGTCAACAAGGACGGGTCGCTAAAGAAGCCCAAGGAACGCGACTTTCTCGGCAAGGTCGGTGGCTACCGCCCTCGCCCCGGCCCCCGCCAACTCGAAGACGTCAGCGACTTTGCATGGCAGCGCTGGTGCCGCGACACCGGCTACCGACCGGAAAACCTGTCGGTCCTCAAGGGCGCCAGTTGTCCACCGCCGCTTCCGCCGCGGCCTCCGGCGGGATTTCCACCCAGCCCGCCATCTTCTCCGCCGTAACCTTGTGGCGGCGCGCGGCCGAGCCATATAATCTCGAGGAAAGCGCCGTTACGGCGAACATGGAAGGACTGACATGGGCTGGCATCTGGCGGAACTGAATATCGCGCGCTTCCGGAGCCCGATCGAAGACCCGGTTAATGCGGAATTCGTCGGCGCGCTCGACCGCGTCAATGCCCTGGCCGATGCGTCCGACGGCTTTGTGTGGCGGCTGACAGGCGAAGGCAATGACGCCCTGGCCATCAAGGCCTTTGACGATCCGAACATCGCCATCAACATGTCGGTGTGGCGCGACCTCGACAGCCTGGCGGCCTTTACCTACCGCGATCCGGCCCATCTTGAGATCATGCGCCGCCGAAAAGAATGGTTCGAGCGCATGGAGCTTTATGTCGTGCTGTGGTGGGTGCCGGCGGGCCATATTCCCAGCGTCAGCGAGGCCGTCGACCGACTGGAACGCCTGCGCCATTCTGGCCCTACGGCCTCCGCCTTCACCTTCCGCACGCCCTTCCCTGCCCCGGGTTCGGGCGAGATCGAACCCGTTCTGGATACGTGCGCGTAAGGCGCGGGCCCTTTTCCCCTTTCCGCATTCATGTCAGACTGACGCGGTAACGGGAGGGGCAGGATGACAATCAAGGCGACCATTGCAGCGGCCTTTCTGGCGGGGCTCGTGCCCGGCACCTCCCACGCCATCGAGCCCGAACGCGACGGCCAGGAGACATTCCTCTCCCGCGCCGCCTGGGCCGGAAACCGCCTGTGGCTGCTGTCGGACGCGGGCCGGCTGTCGAGCCTGGCCGAAACCGACAGCACGCCCCGGAGCGAAACCGCGCCTGAAGCCGTCCGCGACATGTGCGTCAGCGACGGCCGGCTGCTGGCCCTGACCGCGACCGGCAAGAAGCCCGCCGCCTGGACGCTGCGCCGGCACGGGGCGGACGGTTGGACCACGCAGGCCGCGATCGACGCCAGGGGCGAGCATGTCATCTCGCTTATCTGTGGCAACGGCAACGCGCTGATCCTGACCACGAAACGGCTGATCACCCTGGGCGCGGACGCGGTCAGCGAGGTCGCGCTGGACGGCGAACTGGACTGGGGCCTGGCGACGACCCTCATAACGGCGGACACCGTCTATGCCGGCTTCAACAAGGGCGAATGGGGCGGCGGCCTGCGCGCCATTGACCGCAGGACGGGCAAGATCCGTCTGATCGAAAACGAGGACGGCGAGCTGTGCGGCGGCCTGCTTAATACGGAGTGCGACCCGGTCAATGGGCTGGCGGCCGTGCCTTGGCGGCCGGATTGCGTCGCCGCCGCCATCGGCCTGGTCCACATGATGGCGCACGGCCGCATCGCCACGGTCTGCGGCGCTAGCATCAAAACCTTATATAGCAAGCCGTTCGGGGATAAATCTCCCAACCCTGACCTGAAGCCCGAAGACGCCTACATGACCGTGCCGTTCTTCGGCCTGACCGCGGTGGGCGACAGGCTTCTGGCCGTGGGCGGCGACGGCCTCTATACGATCGGCGAGACGGGCGCACCTGAGTTCGAGGCCATGCCCGCGTTCAAAAAAGCCGGGCCGTTCCGCATAAGCTTCGCCCGACCGGGCGTCGTATTGGTCCTGACCACGGTGAACCAACGCCATTCGGTCAGCGGTGCCACGCCCATGCTGGTGGTGCGCTGAAGGCCTGCATCCGCCAGCAGCAAATATTTTGGAAAATAAAATGCCGCCTCACCAAACATTTTTTGTCAATATAGATGGTCGAATTCCGCCGAATTATTATTTATCTTGCTATTTTTATCGCGTTATGAGAGAATTGTTTTATTCGAAAACAGACCTTTGACTTTGTCTGCGCCTATGCGGCCCCTTCCAAGCATTGCTACTTTCGGACCCTCGACGCGCAATTCCGCGCGGCGATACTGCACGAATGTGCTATTCTTCAAGGAGGCCACCATGGCCAACGGTACCGTCAAATGGTTCAACGCCACTAAGGGTTTCGGCTTCATCCAGCCCGAAGCCGGCGGCAATGACGTCTTCGTCCACATCAGCGCCCTGGAACGCGCCGGCATGCGCACGCTGATGGAAGGGCAGAAGATTTCCTACGATGTCGTGCTTGAGCGCGGCAAAAGCTCGGCGGCCAATCTCGCCACCGCCTAAATCGCGTTCGATCGCAGATACAGACGCCCGGCGCCTCTGGTGCCGGGCGTTTTTCATGCCCAAAGGATTATCATGTCACAGCAATCTCCCCCCTCGCCCCACACCTGGGACGATATCTGGCCCACGGTCGGCGAACCCGGCCTGACCTATGAAAACGTCCCTGTCCGCTTTCGCATCGCCCCGCGCGGCCAGGGCTGGGAAGTGTTCCGCAATGCCGCCTTCTGGGGCATCTTCCAGTCACGCGGCGAAGCCAACGATACGGTCCGGCGCGCCATGAGCGACATCTTCGCGACCGGCGGCGCGGCCCAGATGCGTTTTGCCTGAAGGCCATCATTGCATTTTGACGGGCCTTGATGAGATGCTGGCCCACCACGCATATTTTACCTCATTCGAAAGCATAGATGGGCATTCGTTATACCCTCGGCTGCACCCTGTCCTATTCGGTACAGACCCCGACCGTCTTTATCTTCAATCTCGAAGTCGCCCGGCTCCGGCGTCACCAGGACCTGGTCGAGCGGCTGAGCATCACGCCCGGCATCGAACGGACCAGCCACACGGTCCCCGACATCAACAACCGCTATTTCGGCGTCCACGCCCAGCCCGGCCCGCTCACCGTCCATTACGAAGCCGAGGTGACGCTCGATCCGCACCGCGCCGATCCGGGAAGCGTCGCGGAAACGCCCGTCCAGCACCTGCCGCTCGACATCATGCCGTTCCTGCTGCCGTCGCGGTTTGTGCCGTCGGACCGTTTGGGCGACTTCGCGCGGCGGGAATTCGGCTACCTGTATCCGGGCTATAGCCGCGTCACGGCGATCTGCAACTGGATCCACGCCAATATCGACTACCGGCGGGGGTCGTCGAACGAACAGACCATCGCTTCGGAAAGCCTTCTGCTGCGCGCCGGCGTCTGTCGCGACTTCGCGCACCTGGGGATAGCGTTCTGCCGGGCGCTGGAAATCCCGGCGCGTTACGTCAGTTGCTATGCCTATGGGCTTAAGCCGGCCGATTTCCATGCCGTGTTCGAAGTCTATCTCGACGGGCGCTGGTGGCTGTTCGACGCCACGCGCCAGGCGGACCTCGACGGGCTCATCCGCATCGGGGTCGGCCGCGACGCCGCCGAAATCGCCTTCTGCTCGCCCTTCGGCGGCGAGGTCGACTGTGGCCCGGTGGAGGTCTTCATCCGCCGCGCCGACGGCCAGGAGGTTCCGGCGATGCGCACCACCGACGCCATCTCGACCGAGGAACCGGCGCCCAATGCGGGTGCGTGCTAACGGAGGCGGCGAAGGTAAGGTCCTTATATCTACACGAACGCCAAATCGTCCTTTGTCACCACGGCGCCGCCCGAGATCATGGCCAGTTCGATAGCCGCGCCAGCCCCGTCGCCATCCGCGTCGAAATAGAGATGCCGCCCGACGCTGTCCCAGACGAATTGCGCCGAAGACCCGACTGCCACGGCGCCGACGGTGAACTCGGCGTCCGTCAGCACGTGGCCAGAGGCGAAGCCATAATCGCCGCCCGTGAACACCAGCGCGTCCAGCCCGTGTTCGAAGTCGACGATATGGTCGTGACCATTCACGGCCGTCGACGAGAAGACGAAGTCATCCGCCCCCGTGCCGCCGCCAATGACGTCGTTGCCGTGGCCGCCGGTCATCGTGTCATTGCCATTGCCGCCCGACAGGCGGTCGTGGTCGTTGCCGCCGACCAGGCTGTCGTCGCCATCCCAGCCGTAGAGGCTGTCATTGCCAAGCCCGCCCGACAGGATGTTGTTGAGGCTCGACCCGTTCAGGGCGTTGCTCAAGCCGTTGCCGGTGCCCGAAATCGCGCCTTCGATCAGGTACAGCACCTCGACATCGGCGGTCAGCGAATAGTTGATCGACGCTTTGACCGTATCCGTGCCTTCGCCGTACAGCTCATAGACCCGGTCGCCGATGTGATTGACGACAAAGGTGTCATTGCCCGTGCCGCCATACATCGCGTCATTGTCCGCACCGCCGTCGAGGATATCGTTGCCCTCGCCGCCGCGCAGCGTGTCCCAGCGCGCGCCGCCATTGAGCTGATCGCCGCCCGCGCCGCCTTCCAGGCTGTCCGAGCCCTCGCCGCCCGACAGGGTGTCGTCACCGCCACCTCCACCCATGCTGTCATGGCCCGCCATGCCCTTCAGGACGTTGGCGGCCTCATTGCCGTAAATGCCGTTGGCAAGATCATTGCCGGTACCATCAATCGCGGCCGTGCCAACCAGGACCAGATGTTCGACATTGTCCGTCAGGGTGTAATCGATATAGGTGTTGACGACGTCAAAGCCTTGGCTTGCCTGTTCGATGGCCAGGTCGCCGCGCTCATGGATGATATAGACGTCGTCGCCACTTCCGCCCTCGAGCGTGTCGAGCAGGTCAAATCCGCCGTCGTAGCTTATAAGCACATCATTGCCATCGCCGCCTTGAAGCGTATCGTTGCCGAAGTGGCCGTGCAGCGTATTGTTCAGTTCATTACCGACAATCAGGTTGTTTTCCAGATTGCCCTCGCCCCACAAGGCGTCGCCTTCAAGATAGAGGTCGTCCGCATGGGCGCCAAGGGTATGGTCCACCGCGCTATAGACAATATCCTTTGAGCCGACGTCCGCATAAATGACGTCGCCGGTTGAATCGACGAAATAGGTGTTCGTCCCGCCGCCGCCGCCGGACATGGTGTCATCACCTGCGCTGCCGTCCAGCGTATCGTCGTCGAAGCCGCCTGTCAGGCTGTCGTCGCCGTCGTTGCCAAAAAGATCGTTAGCACCCTGCCCGCCGTTCAGCGTGTCATCGCCTGCCCCGCCCATTAGCGCGTCATCGCCGAGCCCGCCATCGGCGAAATCACCGCCATCGCCGGTCCAAATGACATCGTCGCCGTCGCCGCCATAGGCCTCGCCGCCCGGGAGGGCGATGGTGTCGTTGCCGTCGCCGCCGTATAGCCTGTCGTACTGAGGGTTTCCTCCGTAAATATTGCCAGCGATCAGGTCATTGTCGGCGCCGCCATAGATGGTGTCATCGCCATCACTGCCGGTCAGGCTGTCGTCACCGTCGTCGCCCTCCAACAGGACCGCATCTTGCGCCGCGCCGAACTGGTGACCCAAATTGTTGCCGTCAATGGGGCTTATGTATGCGGCGATCTGGTCATTGCCCGCTCCGCCATGCGCTTCGCCACCCAGCAGATAGATAATGTCATTACCATCGTCGCCATGTAGTTCGTCGCTTTCATCCTCGCGGCGAAACTGACCATAATTGCCGGTGATTTTGTCGTCGCCGGCGCCGCCATAAATCGTGTCGTCGCCTTGCGTACCTTGCAGGGTGTCGTGGCCGACGCCCCCGTCGAGCCAGGCCTGCTCAGTCGATCTAAGGTCAACGAGGTCGTTGCCGTCATCACCAAAGAAAGTCTTTAAACCCGCGACGACATAAGGCGCGAGTGAGTCCCGCAGATAGTCGTCGCCATCGCCACCGCGGATCGTATCATTGCCCTCGGTGTAGCGGTTCCACCCGACGTAAAAGACGTCGTTGCCGCCTTCACCGAACAGCGTGTCGTCACCTTCCTCGCCCCAGATGGTGTCGTCGCCCTCGCCGCCATAAACCTTGTCGTCGCCACCATAAACGTCGATCCAATCGTGTCCTGACGTACCCGAAATGACATCGTCGTCATACGTCCCGTTTATGAGCTTGTCAGGCCGCGCCGCCATGGTCCCCTCCACGTATCATTAACCATCTGCTGACTGCATAGACGTACCTTTGGCACACTACAAGGCATGCGGCAAATAACTACCGCTGCCTGTCACTTTTGCACAACAAATACACAGGATAGGCTATACAGACGAAGGGCCGGCGGCGTTTGTCCGCCGACCTCTTTGCCAGTCGAGCATCAAGACGGTCAGATCAGGACCAAATCGTCCTTTGTCACCACGGCGCCGCCCGAGATCATGGCCAGTTCGATAGCCGCGCCAGCCCCGTCGCCATCCGCGTCGAAATAGAGATGCCGCCCGACGCTGTCCCAGACGAATTGCGCCGAAGACCCGACTGCCACGGCGCCGACGGTGAACTCGGCGTCCGTCAGCACGTGGCCAGAGGCGAAGCCATAATCGCCGCCCGTGAACACCAGCGCGTCCAGCCCGTGTTCGAAGTCGACGATATGGTCGTGACCATTCACGGCCGTCGACGAGAAGACGAAGTCATCCGCCCCCGTGCCGCCGCCAATGACGTCGTTGCCGTGGCCGCCGGTCATCGTGTCATTGCCATTGCCGCCCGACAGGCGGTCGTGGTCGTTGCCGCCGACCAGGCTGTCGTCGCCATCCCAGCCGTAGAGGCTGTCATTGCCAAGCCCGCCCGACAGGATGTTGTTGAGGCTCGACCCGTTCAGGGCGTTGCTCAAGCCGTTGCCGGTGCCCGAAATCGCGCCTTCGATCAGGTACAGCACCTCGACATCGGCGGTCAGCGAATAGTTGATCGACGCTTTGACCGTATCCGTGCCTTCGCCGTACAGCTCATAGACCCGGTCGCCGATGTGATTGACGACAAAG
This sequence comes from Asticcacaulis solisilvae, assembly GCF_017875235.1. Classification (GTDB taxonomy): domain Bacteria; phylum Pseudomonadota; class Alphaproteobacteria; order Caulobacterales; family Caulobacteraceae; genus Asticcacaulis; species Asticcacaulis solisilvae_A. The sequence continues at coordinate 27,639 of NZ_JAGGMI010000015.1, forward strand.
GTGTCATTGCCCGTGCCGCCATACATCGCGTCATTGTCCGCACCGCCGTCGAGGATATCGTTGCCCTCGCCACCGCGCAGCGTGTCCCAGCGCGCGCCGCCATTGAGCTGGTCGCCGCCCGCGCCGCCTTCCAGGCTGTCCGAGCCTTCGCCGCCGGTCAGCTGGTCGCTGTCGGCCCCGCCCCACAGCCGGTCATCGCCATTGCCGCCGTCGATCTTGTCATTGCCTTCGGCGCCATCGATCGTGTCGTTGCCGTCATTGCCCTTGATGGTGTTGCGGCCGCTGTTGCCGGTGATGACGTTGTTCAGCGCATTGCCGGACAGGACGATGTTCGCCGTCCCCTGGCCCGTAATGTTTTCGATAAAGGCGCCGGCCTGGAAATCGGCATAGGCCAGGACGACGTCGAAGCCGCCGGTTTCGACCTCGATCACCCGGTCGCCGGCGTCACGGACGACATAGGTGTCGTTGCCCAGTTCGCCGTACATGGTGTCATTGCCGAGGCCACCGTCGATGAAGTCGTTGCCCGCCGAGAGATAATCGTCGCTGAATATCTCATCATTGCCGGCGCCGCCCAATATGCTGTCATTGCCTTTTCCCGCGCGGATGTTGTCGTCACCGTCGCCGCCATCCAGCGTATCGTTGCCGTCACCGCCGTCGATATTATCATTGCCGCCGTAGCCATAGATGAGATCGGCTTCCGTTCCGCCCGTCAGTCCATTGTTGGCTTCGCCGCCGTGCAGCGTATCATAACCCGGGCCGCCATTGAGCTGGTTGCCGGCGCCGCCGCCGCTGCCGGCATAGAGCAGGTCGTCGCCCTCGTCGCCATAGACGTAGGTATGCAGGTTGCTGCCATAGACGGTATCGTTGCCGGCGCCGCCGAACGCACGGCCGCCGCTATTCGGGCTCATGATGATGACGTCGTTGCCGTCGCCACCGTCCAGCGTATCGTAGCCCGCGCCGCTGGTCAGGCTGTCGTCGCCGCCCAGCCCGACGATGCTGTCGTTCCCGGCACCGCCGTCGATCGTGTCGTTGGCCGGTGTGCCGATGAGCGTGTCATTACCCGGCGTGCCGGTCTGGCTGTCCTCACCCGGAGCGGGCGTATAGGTCGCCTGGAACAGCTTGGCTTTCACGGCCGTGCCATTGCTGTCGCCGCCCTGGCCGCTATTGTCTTCCCAGGTGATGACGAAGCTGCCGTCGGCCAGCACGGTGATGTCGGGTTGCCACTGGCCGGCGTTCGTCGCGGTATTGACCAGCATTTCCGTGCCCACCTTGACGCCTGCGGCATCGAACAGCTGCGCCTTGATGGACGAGGTGCTGGCGTCACCGCCCTGCAGGCTGGTGTCGTCCCACACGACGACCAGACCGCCGTCCTTCAGCCCCGCGACGGCGGGGCGCGCCTGGGCGTTGGCTGTTTCGGTATTGATGAGGAATTCGCTGCCGACCTTCACGCCCGCCGCCGTGAATATCTGGCCCTTGATGCTGGAACTGCTGCTGTCGCCCAGGGTCTGGCTGCGATCAAGCCAGGTCACGGCGAAATTGCCGTTCGACAGCACCGTTATGGCGGGGTCCGACTGGATGCCCAGGGTTTCGGTGTTCACCCGGATTTCAGCGCCGATCCTGTTGCCGTCCAGCTCATAGATCTGCGCGCGGATACCGGAGCGCTCGGCCGTGGTGCCCGCGCCATCGTAACGGTCCTGCCAGGCGACGACAAAGGTGCTGTTGCTGAGCCCCGCGGCCGTAGCGCCGGCCTGGGCGGACGTACCGACCTGGAAGGCGGGCGAAGGATTGCCGAAAAAATTGTAGATGCGCGCCGCGATGCCGATATCGGGTCCGCTGTCCGGATCGCCCGGACCGACCACGCCTTTCCAGGTGACGACAAAGCTGTAGGCGCCGTCCTGATGCGTAATGCCGACTTGCTCGACGCCGGCCACCGACGGCTCCTGGCCCAGGTTTTCGACGGTGACGGTCCGCTGCCCGCCTTTCGGCACGCCAAAGCTGTCATAGACCTGGACCGAGACGCTGTTGTCGCCTTCGTAGTCGCGCCAGGCGATGACAAAACCACCCGACGGCAGGCTGCCGACATCCGGTTCCTCCTGGACGCCGTCCGTGCGCGTATTGACCAGGAATTCGCTGCCGACCTTGGCGCCTGCCGCGTCGAACAGCTGTGCCTTGATGTTGTACTCGGCCTCGCCGCCGGAGGCCGCGCTGGCGTCCTGCCAGGTGACAACAAAACCGCCATTGCTGAGATAGGTGACCTTCGGCGCGTTCTGGGCGCCTGACGTCACGGTGTTGACCAGGAACTCCGCGCCCGCGCTATAGGTGAATGCCATGGCTTCCGCCTCCGGTTTATGATTTAAGATTTTGAATTTATTATAGTTAATCTACAAGGTTACGGCTGATCGAGACCGCCCGCTCCCTCCTCGCTACGCAGTGGGGAGGTGGCAGCGCGCCCGAAGGGCGAGATGACGGAGGGGGCAACACCGACGGCGAATACCCCTCCACCGCCTTCGCGGTCCCCCTCGCCACTGCGTAGGAAGGAGGGAGCGCGATATCCTTACACGAACACCAGATCGTCGGCCGTCACCGTGCCGTAAATGCGCGCCAGCACGACCAGCGAGCCCACACCGTCACCGTCGGCGTCGTACGACAGGTAACCGTCGGCCGACAGGAGGAACTGCGCTGACGACCCCACGGACCAGACACCCAGGGTGAACTCAGCCGCCGTCAGCACATGCCCGGCACTGAAGCCATAGTCGGACGCCGTGAAGACCAGCCGGTCCACGCCATGTTCGAAGCCGGTGATCGTGTCCGAGCCGTTGAGCGGCACACCCGCCGCTCCGAAGACGAAGTCGTCCGCGCCTTCCGCGCCAACCAGCCAGTCATCGCCCTTGCCGCCGACCAGCGTGTCATTGCCCTCGCCACCGAACAGGCCGTCGTCTCCCGCCCCGCCCGACAGCAGGTTGTTGCCGGCGTTGCCGTGCAGCGTATTGGCGGCGTCATTGCCCGTGCCGCTGATATCGGCCGATCCGGTCTGATGCAGGACCTCGACATTATCCGCCAAGGTGTAATCGAGACCGGTCTTGACGGCATCCGTCCCGTCCGCGGGGCCCTCGATAACGAAATCGCCCAGGCTGTCGACAACATAGGTGTCGTTGCCGTCGCCGCCGCCCATGGTGTCGTCACCCGCGCCGCCGTCGAGGATGTCGTTGCCATTGCCACCATCAAGCGCATCCGCGCCCGCGCCGCCGTTCAGTTTGTCGGAGCCCTCGTCGCCCTCAAGCGTGTCATTACCAATGCCGCCGTTCAGGCTGTCATTGCCCTCGCCGCCGTAGAGGCTGTCTTCACCATCGGCGCCGTCAAGCTTGTCATGGCCGGCCCCGCCGTCGACCGTGTCATCGCCGGCATTGCCATTGATGACATTGGCGCCGCTGTTGCCGGTGATGACATTGTCAAGGCTGTTGCCATAGGCCGACAGGTTGTCGGTTCCCATGAGCGTGACGTTTTCCATGAAGGTCTGGGCCTGGTAGCTGACCCAGGCCTGGACGGTATCATCGCCACCATCGGGCACTTCGGTGACCCGGTCGCCGGCATCGCGTACGATATAGGTGTCGTCGCCTGTGCCGCCGGACATGCTGTCATTGCCCGCGCCGCCATCCAGCGTATCGTTGCCGTCCATGCCATAGAGCGTGTCCTGGCCGTCAAGCCCGTCGATGCTGTCCTGGCCCGCGCCACCGGTCAGGGTGTCGCTGCCCGCCGTGCCGGTCTGGGTGCTTACGCTGCCGGAGCCGCCGGGGGCATAGCCGATGAAGTTGTGCGTCGTCAGCGCCGAGATCATGACGTTCTGCAGTACGGCCAGGGTGGCGATCTCGCCCGCCAGATTGTACTTCAACCGGGTATGGTCGCCGTCCTGCTCAAGGAACAGCAGTCCCGAAGCGAACGGATCGGTGCTGGACGGCAGGCCCAGCTCCGACAGGATATGCAGGACGTCGATCCTGTCGCCGCCCGCGCCCGTGGCAAAGTCGGTGATGTTGAACAGGTCGCCGACAAAGGCCAGACGATAGGTGTCCTGCCCTGCTCCACCGGTCAGGTATGCGCCATTGCCACCCGTGCTGCTGATGTCGAAGAGATCATTGCCCTCGCCGCCATTCACCGTGCTGTTGCCGCCGTCGATCGTGACGTTCAGCGTATCGTCGCCGGTGCCGCCATCGACCCTGAGGAGATACGGGTCCTCGACACGGGCGTTGATAAGGTCGTTGCCTGCGCCGCCCGAAACGGTGGCATTGCCCGCGCCGTCATCGTTGAGCACATCATTGCCCTCGCCGCCGGACAGGCTGTCATTGCCCTCGCCGCCGGTGAGCGTGTCATTGCCGCCGCTGCCCAGAATGGTGTCGTTGCCGATACCGCCGTCGAGACTGTCGTCACCTTCGCCGCCATCGAGGCGATCATTGCCGTCGTTGCCCCAGAGGGTATCGCTGCCGGTGCCGGCGCCGCCATGCAGGGAGTCATTACCGGCGCCGCCTTCGAGCCTGTCATTGTCCGCGCCGCCGTTCAGGGAGTCGTTGCCGATACCGCCGTCCAGCGTATCACTGCCCTCGGCGCCTTCGACCGTGTCGTTGCCGACGCCGCCCGACAATGTATCGCTGTCGGAGCCGCCGTTGATGCTGTCGTCCCCAGCGCCGCCGTCCAGGCTGTCGCCGCCCGCGCCGGCATCGAGCGTATCGTTGCCGTCACCACCGACCAGGCTGTCATTGCCTTCGTTGCTTTCCAGGTAATCGTGGCCCGCACCGCCCGACAGGGTGTCGTTGCCGGTTTGGCCGATCAGGGTGTCGTTCCCGCCCAGGCCGCTGATGCTGTCATCGCCGGCCAGCCCGAGGAGCCCGTCGTCGCCCTCAGTCCCCGTCAGCGTGTCGTTGCCGGGGGTTGGTCCCGATGGTGTGACATAAACAGACGGGGTGTAGCCCATGAAGTTGTGCGCGGTGAAGTTGGCGGCTGTCGTGTCTTCGAACACCATCAGGGTCAGGCCGGCCGTATAATCGTAGTTGGATACAAGGCGCACATCGGCGCCGTCCTGGACCAGCCGCAGAGTGCCGGTCACAAACGGATTGCTGCCGGTCGGCAGCCCCAGGTCCTGCAGGACGCGCGTCAGGTTAAAGACGTCGCCACCGTTGCCAGCGGCGAAATCGGTGATGAAATACATGTCGTTGATGGTCGTCAGGCTGAAGGTGTCCTGTCCCGCGCCGCCAGTCAGATATATATAGTCGCCGCCCGAGGTTTCGACATTGATGGTGTCGGCGCCGTCGCCGCCATCCAGCGTGGCGCCGCCACCGAAGACCGAAACATTCAGCGTGTCGTCGCCAATGCCGCCTGCGACACTCGCAAAGTACGGGTCCTCAACGACGACGTTGGCGATGTCGTTGCCCGCTCCGCCGGACACGGTGACATTGCCCGCACCGGCATCATTCAGCACATCGTTGCCATCGCCGCCGTTCAGCGTGTCATTGCCGTCGCCGCCAATCAGGGTATCGTTGCCGTTATTGCCAATCAGGTTATCGTTGCCAGCCAGGCCTTCGATAAGGTCGTTCCCGCCCAGGCCGTCGATGCTGTCATTGCCCGCCGTCCCGGTCAGGGTGTCATTACCGGCCGTTGGTCCTGCCGGGGCGACATTCGGCGCATAGCCCATGAAGTTATGCGCCGTCAGGGATGACGCACTGACGTTTTCCAGCGTCACCAGGGTCACGGTCGTGCCCGAAGCGCTATAGCGAAGCAGGACGTTGCTGCCGTCCTGGACCAGGGCCAGGCGGCCGATGGCGAACGGATTGGTGCCGGCCGGCACGCTCATCCGCACCACCAGGTCCGGCACGTTAATCTGGTCCCCGCCGTCGCCGGCGGTAAAGTCCGTGATCCTGTACTGGTTGTTGACAAAGGGCGGCAGGGTATAGGTGTCCTGTCCGGCCCCGCCGGTCAGGTAGACGCCTGTGCCGCCGTCGCCGCGTAGCCTGAATTCGTCATTGCCCTCGCCGCCATTCAGCGTTCCGCCGCCATACACAGTGGCGACAAGCGTATCGTCGCCAATGCCGGCATCAACGTCCGTGACATAGCCAGCCGCGATCTGGACGGCGATGAGATCGTCGCCCTCTGCGCCTGTCACAGTGAAATTGCCCGTGCCGTAACCGTAAATGGAATCGTTGCCGGCGCCGCCGCTCATGACGTCATTGCCGTCGCCGCTATATAGCCTGTCGCGGCCGTCGCCGCCGTTGAGCGTGTCATTGCCGGCGCCGCCGTTGAGGCTGTCATCATCGCCACCGCCGTTCAGTACGTCGTCGCCGGCGCTGCCGTCCAGGCTGTCCTTACCGCCAAGCCCGTCGATGCTGTCGTTGCCGCCAAGTCCGTCGATGCTGTCAGTGAACGGGGTGCCGGTCAGGGTGTCGTTGCCGGCCGTTGGCGTCGCGCGGGTATCGGTGGTCGGCGTAAAGCCCATGAAGTTGTCGGCCGTCAGCGCCGAGGCCGTCACATTCTTCAGCACGAGCCAGTTGCTATCATGGCCCCACAGATTGAAGTAAATCACGACGTCGCTGCCGTCCTGGACCAGCCACATATTGCCGCTGGCGAACAGGTCGGTGCCAGCCGGCAAGCCCATGTCCTGCAGAAAACGCGGCAGGTCGATCCTGTCGCCACCGGCGCCCGCGGCGAAGTCGGTGATGATGAACATGTCGTTGATCGGCGGCACGCGATAGGTGTCCTGGCCTGCGCCTCCGGTCAGATAGGTCATGTTGCCGCCCGACGTCTGGAGTTCGATCAGGTCGTCGCCATCGCCGGCATTGATACTCGCGCTGCCGCCCAGAATATAGCCCCGGATCGTGTCGTTGCCGGCGCCGCCATCGATGACCGCGACGAAATTGTCCTCGATCTGGAAGTCGATCGTGTCGTTGCCTTCGCCACCGACCATGGTGACGTAGCTTTCCATGTTGTCGAAGAGGTAATCATCACCCGCGCCGCCGTCCAGGCTGTCATTGCCGAAGCCGCCCAACAGGCTGTCATTGCCATCGCCGCCGTTCAGCGTGTCACTGCCGTCATCACCGAACAAGGTATCGTTGCCGCCCAGTCCATTGAGGACGTCGAACCCGACGCCGCCGGACAGGCTGTCATCGCCCGCCGTGCCGTCCTTGGTGACGCCCACGGGCCCTGGCGCGCCGAAGCGGGTATAGCCGCCAAAATTGGCTGCGGTCATGAGACCGCTCTCGATATTTCTAAGAATGGCGACGGTAGTGAAATTTCTGCCGTTGGCGGCGCCGTCGACATCAACCTGCAACCAGGCGTCGTCTTCCTCTTCCTGGTAGATCCGCAAGTGCCCGGTGGTGAACGGATTGGAAGCGTTGTTGACCACGTAGTTGGTCAGTACCGACAGGTCGAGGCGCAGGATGTCACCGCCATCGCCGACCGTGAAGTCTTCGATCACGACCGGGTTGTCCAGATCGCGTTCGAGGATTGCGTAGCGGTCGCCTGTGATGGTGATGGTGTCGCGCCCGGCGCCGCCATAGACATAAAGCGGTCCGCTGTTGCGGTCCACGGATACGGTGATGGTGTCGTCGCCATCCTCGCCCCAGGCGCGGGCAGACCCGCTGCTGGCGTGCGAAGTTATCGTGTCGTTGCCGTCGCCGCCGTAGTTGCTGCCGCTGTTGTACAGGAGGTCATTGCCCGCACCCCCCATATGCGTGCGGCCGCCCTGGAGTTCGTCATCACCATCCCCGCCGTCGAGAACGTCGCCATCATGGTTGCCGCGCAGCGTATCGTTACCTGCGCCGCCGGTGATGCTGTCCATGCCGCTTACGCCCGTCAGGCTGTCATTGCCCGGCGTACCGTCGATGATGTTAACCATGTGATCCTGCCCTTTTGTCTAACATCGGTCCGCCCGCCGGACGTATCCGTTCGCAATATTCAACGAATTGAAATACTTATTTTTACAAAGCGATACGCCCCGGCACGCACGACGTCTCCGGTAACCTTTACCCGGAATCCTACACAGCAACGGCGGCATGCGCAATTCAATACGCCTCAACCGCGCGGGGAAAATGTGGCGCGATTGCGGCGGGGACTGAAAGCCTTTGCGGCGGCGGGCTTTCTTGTTACACCGGCCCAGCCCTTCCCGGATTCGGAGCCCTTCATGCGCACCCCCATTGAGACCGTGTCCGCCGACGGCGTGACCATCACCGCCTACCGTTTCGTCGAAAAGCGCCAGGTCGCCCGCGTCATTCCCGCGCCAGGCACCACTGCCAACGGCGCGCCGCTGAGCCACGTCATTTCCGAAGAAAAGCAGATCCACCAGATCGGCGTCGAACTGTCAGGCGGCGCGCTGGTGCTGGAACCCGGCGCCCTGCAATATCATCATGGCCGCATCCAGTCGGAAATCCAGCGCCATGAGCCGGGCAAGGGCTTCCTGTCGCGCGCCGTCGCTTCGGCCGGCACGGGAGAGTCGGCCTTCGCCACCCGCTTTTCCGGCACGGGCACCCTGTGGGCCGAACCGACGCGCAAGCACTTCATCCTGGCCAATATGGACATTGGCGACGACCTGCTGCTCGATGACCGGGCGTTCTACGCCTGCACCGGCGGCATTTCGCTGTCGACGCACCGCCACACCTCGGTCAGCGGCATCCTGTCGGGCAACGGCTTCATGCAGCCCAAGCTATCCGGACGCGGCGCGTTCGTCGTCGAAAGCCCGGTGCCGGTCGAGGAGATCGACGTCATCGAGCTGAGCCAGGGCGAAGCGGTCGTCGACGGCGACTTCGTGCTGATGTATTCGGCGTCGCTCGAGGTCTCGATCGGGCCTCTGGTCTCGGGCCTGCGCAATGCGCTGCGTTCCGGCGAAGGCCTGGTCTACAAGTTCCGCGGCACAGGCAACATCTGGGTTATGCCCACCGCCCGGGTTTCCTGACATCGCCGGTAGCTTCGGGCCTTCAGCAGGCACAGCTGCGCGGATTTCAGATGTTGGCGCAGCGCGGACTACGGAAGGGAAGCGAACAGAATGAAAGCTCATAAGGTCACGTTTGAGAAACAGCCACAGGGAATCTACATTTTTGTGTTTGAGAGTGAAAACAATTCGTTTCCCGAGCGTGATTATTTACAGGACGACATAGATCTTGCAGTCAGTTTCTACAGAGAGGACTTAGAATTGGATGAAGCTTTAATTCAACGGGGTCTCAGTTCTATGGCCCCTGATTAAGGCGTTACTCTCGTCGGAACCCAATACGCGAAAAATTTTTCCACGGGACGCCGGGGTTCACCTATTGTGGGGCCACGGCGTCACTAACTGTAATTAGCCGGTTCCATTTCCGCTTATGACGCAAAGCAACTGACTATAGGCCCTGCAACGCCCCAAGAAGCGCCGTCATATCGGCCTCGGTCGTCGTGAAGCCCGGCGTGACGCGAATACAGGCGCCGCCCGCAAGCCCTGTGCGCGCGACGGTGAAAATCCTGTGCTTTTCCAGCAGCGTCTTCACGCATGCCGCGTGCGCTTCAGGCGTCGGGGCGGACTTCAGCCGGAACGACGTGATGCCGGCGTGCAAGCGCGGATCGGCCGGCGTCAGGATATCGACATGCGGCAGCTCCCGCGCCGGCTCGGCCCACAGGGACCGCAGGTAACGGAAGCGCTGTTCGCAGGCGTCCGGTCCGATGGCGGCATGGACATCCAGCGCGTCCGACGCGGCCATCTGGGCGGCGAAATTGGCCGTGCCCGTATGGACGCGCGCCGACACCGGATCGCGCTCGCTGACCGCTTCGCCCATGTAAGGATCGATGTCGCCGATGCGGTCCTTGCGGATATAGACCGCGCCGACGCCCAAGGGCGCGCCAATCCATTTGTGCAGGTTGAAGCCGGCGAAGTCGAAGCCCTCGGCCTTGACGTCAACGATTGATTGTCCCCAGGCATGGGCGCTGTCGACGATGGCGTCGACGCCGCGCGCCCTGGCCATGGCGATGATCTCGCGCACCGGCAGGCGCAGGCCGTCGCGGTGGCTGATGTGCGTCAGCAGGATCAGCCGCACCTTGGGGTTGGCGACAAGCGCCTGTTCGTAGGCGTCGATCAGGCCCTGGTGCGTCGCCGGATGCGGCAGGCCGATATCGATGACATCGACGCCGCGCCGCTCTTTAAGCCATGCCATCGCCGTCCGCATACTGTCGTAATCGTGGTCCGACATCAGCACGGCGTCGCCCGGCTTCAGGCGGCTGTAACCACCGATCAAGGCCTGCAGCGCTTCGGTGGCATTGCGCGTGATGGCGATTTCCGCCGGGTCGGCATTGAGCGCGGCCGCGATCTTCTGGCGGAGCTTCTGGTAGTACGGATAGAAGTCGCGCCGGGTGAAGTACGCGCCCCTTTCATTCACCGCCGCGCTATAGAACCCAAACTTCATCATGACCGCACGCGGCGCCTGGCCGAAGGCGCCGAATTCGAGATTGATCACCTCATTGTTCCGGGGCGGAAACAGCGCCGCGACCTTGTCCCAGCCGGTGGCCGTATCCGCGGCCCGGGCCGAGGCCGCCAGTCCGCCGATACCGATGGCGGTCAGGAAGGTGCGACGCTGCATGACATGCCTTTAAAGAAATCGAACGCGTGATTGATAGCGAAGCCCCCCTTCCGTCGCGGCGCGCAGCGCCGTGACGGAAGGGGGACTTTCTTACTTAGAACTTCGCGTTCAGGCGGACATAGACCTGACCGCCATAGGTGTCGTACGGCGCGTTACGCGAATATTCGATTCCGCGCGATGCCTGGAAGATGGCCTTTTCCGGGTACTGGTTGAAGATGTTCTCGGCCGAGACCTTGAGCGACAGGCGGCTATCGATATCCCACAGCACCGAGGCGTCGACAAAGCTCATGGCGCCGAAGCGCTGGAAGATGTCGCCCGTCGTATTGCCCGTCGAGTCGGTCCAGGCGCCGTAATACCGCGTACGGACCTGGTATTCGAACGCGCCCTTGCGGAAGGTGCCGGTGAAGGCGGCATTGTCCTGCGGCAGGCCCTCCTCGAAGATACGCTTGGTCGTCGGGTTGGCGTTGAGCGTGCCGCCGGTGATTTCGGTCTCGTTGTGGTTATAGGCCAGGGTCAGGCTCAGGCGGCCGTTCCATACCGGGCGGGTATAGGTGGTGACGATGTCGACGCCCTTGGTGCGGGTGTCGTAGTCGTTGGTGTACCAGTTGACCGAGGTGAAGCTGGCGGCGGCCGGATAGCCCTGCGCGACCAGGGCGTCCTTCTCGGCCTTGGTCAGGCTGATCGAAGCCGACTGGCCCAGGCGGTTCTCGACGTCGATCTGGTAGACATCGACCGTGCCCGACAGACCGATATCGGTACGCCAGACCAGGCCCGCGCTGGTGTTCGACGAGGTTTCGGGCTCGAGCGGCCTGGCGCCCTTGCTGACGGCGATCGGGTTGAGCGGCGACAGGCGGCCATTGGTGAAGACCTGCAAAGTCACCGTATCGAGGCCCTGCGAGACCGACAGCGAATTCATCTGGCCCGGGGTCGGGGCGCGGAAACCGGTCGAGACCGAGGCGCGCGCGGCGACGTTCTGCGTGAACTCATAGCGCGTCGCCAGCTTGCCGTTGGTCGTGCCGCCGAAGCTGTCATAGTCTTCGTAACGCACGGCCGCGCCGACCGTCCAGGCCGGGATCAGCCTGGCTTCGACGTCGACATAGGCGGCCGAAGAGACCTGCGACCACTCGCCGGCCTGCAGGTCCGAGAAGCCGGGGAAGCCGTTCGAGGCGACCGCCAGTCCGTCCTTGGCGCCGGGGCCAACGGCATAGGAGGCCGCATCGCCCGCGCCTACGCTGTAGGTTTCCTCACGGCGCTCGGCGCCAAAGGCGATATTGACCGGCTCGCTCAGGCCCCAGTTGGCGCGATAGACGCCGTCGGCATTGAGCGTGACTTCGGTCTGGGTCTGGGTGCCCAGGAAGAAGTCAAATGGAGAGGATGGCCCAAGCGAGGCATTGATGGTGTTGTAGAGATAGAACTCGGTCTTGTTCTCGCCGACGGACGCCGACAGGTCCTAGGTGAAGTTCCCCTCGCCGCCGCGCAGGCCCGCGACCGCCTGGTAATCCTTGTATTTGGCCTGTTCGCGCGGGGTGAAGCCCAGCGGATAGACCGACTTCAGGTCCCAGCCCGGGAAGGTCGGCACGGTCTTGTAGACGCTGGCGTTCGACGTCGCCGACGGGATGCGCCAGTTGATGTCGTTGATGCCTTCGCCGTTGGCGGCCGTCGCGAAGCCGTAAAGCTCGCCGAAGCCGACATTGACCGCGCCATTGATGGCGAAGTTGATGTTCTTGGTATCGGGCGCGCCCCAGCGCTGGACCGGATCGGGCAGGACGACGCCCGGATTGGCCTTCATATAGTCGATGGCGTCCTGGCGCTGGTGGCTGCGCGATGTCATGCCGGCGTCGGCCCATTCCAGCGAGGCGGTGACGAAACCGGCGTCGAAGCGCTGGCCGGCCTTGACGCCGGCGCGCAGGGTTTCGCCGTCGCCTTCGTAATATTGCGAGGCCTGGACGTAGGCCGCACCGCCCGGACGGTCATCGAGCTGGATGTTGATCACGCCGGCGATGGCGTCCGAACCGTATTGCGCCGAAGCGCCGTCACGCAGCACTTCGACGCGGCCGACGCTCAAAGACGAGATCTTGTTGAGGTCGGCGCCCTGCGCCCCGCGTTGCCCCAGGAAGGCCGAACGGTGGAAGCGCTTGCCGTTGATGAGCACCAGGGTCTGGTCCGACGACAGGCCACGCAGGCGGGCGGGGCGGATGAACTGAAGCCCGTCCGACGACGGCAGCTTCAGGACCTGGAGCGACGGGATGACCTGGGCCAGGTTGTCGGCCAGCTCGGACGAGGCGCCGTCCTGGACGGCTTTGGCGGTGACGACGTCGACGGGCGTCAGGCTTTCATAGCGGGTGCGGCCCTTTTCGCGCGTGCCGGTGACGATGACTTCCTGGGCGGTGTCGGCGGCTTCCTGGGACGGGCTTTGGGCATGCGCGGCGGGCGCGGCGATGAGCAACGGCAGAAGCGGCGTAAGCGCGGCGGTCGCCAGCCACAGGTGACGGGCGCGGAAAGAAACGGACATGAGACGATACCCCTGAACAGCAACAGGCGCTCCGGTCGGGCCCGGTAGCGCGGATGCGAAGGGGTAACGTCCTACTAAGACGATCCGGTGATGGTTTTGTTAAGTCCTGTTAAAGATGCGCCGGACGCCACGGGTCCCACGGCGTCCTGGCTTGCCTATCGGGCCAGGCCCTGCCGGCGCAGGAAATTCAGCAGCTTGATCTTCTGCGGCAATGCCTGTGTCGCCACTTCGTCCCGCGGGCGGGCGCGCTCGATCAGGTGCACCGTCTCGCGCAGATGCGCCGCGCATTTCTCCAGCCGGTCGGCGGGAATGTCCTCGGAGACAACCGTCTGCGCCGCCTGTTCCTGCAGGCGCGCCATGTAACGGATAGCGTAAGGGATATGCGAATTTGAACTGGTGTGCGTCACGCGACATGCCCCTACAATGCGACTCAAGGGCTCAACGCTACCACAATGGTTAACAAAGATGAATCCGGCATGAGCCGATCTGGCGGCGGTTTCGGTGGATGATCCCGTTCCGAACGATTTGCCGGTACATAGAACATGGCTTCGCAAAAGGGACTCGGTAACGCCGGCCCTCTTCTCCTTCCTAAGCTTGCGTGGAGGGATCATTTGGTGGAGGGGTACCTCTCCCCATCCTACTCTCTTGCCTGAGGCCGCAGGACCTGCGCGGCGGCGCGATGCCCCTCCCCCCAGACCTTCAGCGTGCCGTCGGCGCGGAACTCGCCGTTGTAGCGCCTGCCCCTGCCAGGCAGGCCCCCCATCTCTTCTTCCAGCGTAAAGGCGATGCGATAGCCGCGCACCCTGACCGGCACGGTCTCGATATGCGCGCAATAGCGTTCGCAGTCGTGGACGGTGACGACGGGCGGATTACCGGGGCGGAAATCGATGGCCATGCCTTCGGTGGCCTCGGCGCCTTCGCGGTAGACGATATTGGAATAGAACCCGGCAAGACGCGCGGCGCCGGCATTTTCCTTATGCACCACCCGGATCAGCCGCGCGTCGCGCTTTTCGACGTAGAAGTCCATGCCGGCCAGGCTCGGCACCACGATCGGCTGCCCCGGCGCAGGCGGCGGCGCATCAAGGCTTGCCGCTTTATCCTCGGGCCGCAATATCTGGGGGTTCCACAGCCGCCCCTCGCCCCTGAGCACCAGGGTCCCGTCCTCACGCACCTCACCGGTGAAGCGGCTCCCGGCGCCGCGCCCCAGGTCGACGCTGAAGGTGATGCGCTTGCCGTTGACTTTAAGCGGCACTTCGATGGGCACGCGGCACTGGCGCTCGCAGTCGGTGACGATGACGGTCCGGTCGCGCAGCTCGACGCGCATGCCGCGCGTCTCGCCATTGGTGTCATCGACCCGGACGTTGGAATAGACGGTGGCGTGCGCGCACAAGGGCAACCCGGCCACGGCCGCCACGGTCAGCATGAGTTTCAGGTGCGTCGATCGTCCCCACATGGGGACGATCGTAACATCCTAGGACGCCGATGTCACAGGCTGACTTCGGCGACCTTGTCCTTGAAATCCTTTTTGGGATCGACACCCAGCAGGATCTTCACGCCGGCCAGGAGGCTCGATGCGTCGATCCATACCTTGGCGTCTTCCGGATCGAAACGCAGCAGGCACAGCTTGGGATCGTCCTTGCCTTCTTCATACCAGGCGGCGATGAACGGGTTCCACAGCCGGTCAATGACGGCGCGGTCATTATCGACGGTCAGCCGGCCATCAATGCTGGCGAAGACGTCGTGGCCCTTCGATGAAAAGGCCAGGCTCGCGAGGTTGCCGGGCTTAAGCGCTTCGACGGCGTGGGTCTCGGTCGAGGTGAAGATCCAGAACGGCCCTTGGTCAGCGTCACCGTCGGGCAGCACGGTCATGGGCTTTGAGCCGGGCGTGCCCTCGACCCACAGCATGGCGGTGCGATCAGAACGAATGGCTTTCCAGAACTTGCGTTCGATATCGGCGGTATCGGTCATGGGAGTCTCCTTTGGGGTCAGGGAGACTCGCATCGCCGGGCGTTAAGTTTCAATGTGGGGAGGCCCCGCCGATGGGATCGTCAGCGGCAAATGAGTGTAGTAGCAGACAAGGCGCGGATAAACGATACCCGTTAGTCAAGTACAAAACTTCCATGTGTCTAATGGTCACGTTGTGTTGGGACTTTTGGAGTCTGTGGCTCTTCCACGGCTTTTACGGAAACCTTCGTGACTTTATAGACTGCCACCTCCCCTCCTTCTGCCTTACTTGGATCGAACAGAGCGAGATTGATGCCATCACTAACCGAGCTCCGGTAAACGACTCCATCGAACCCACGTTTCTTTATAAACTCGCAAAGATATTGGCTGGGGATGTAGTCAATCGCCGCGCCCTGCGGCAAAACGGGACGTGTGAGTTCCTCGCCCAATCGCTCAAGAAACAGCAAGTCCGCCCGAAGCTGACCAATTTCGCTGGCGTCAGCAAGGATAAACGGTGATACGAACTTTCGTGGATCGCGAAGATCAACAGCTCTGACCGACGGAATTGTAAACTCTGCAACGCAAGCGACTTCGCCCGTGTGTGGTCTGATTTCGGCTATAGCCGTGTCCGGCGTAGAACCAAGATAAAGATAAGGAATACCGGCAGGATTGGCTCGGCCGTGAGAGGCTTGGCGCTTGGGCGGTGCTTGCATTTGGCCGATCGTGAAAACCGTATCACCTGACTGAATACGTGCGCGGTACCAATGCTTAGGCAAGTCAGTAATTGACAGCAAATCGACCAATTGCCTGAGTCGATCGGTATCAAGCTCGACATCCAAAAACCACCGATTGCGATGCATCATTTCATCGCGCAGCGTCTCCCATACGACCAATCCTTCGCTACTATAACTAGGCGAAGGCACAAAGCTCTGACGGACAATTTGAGGGTTATCGAGAATTTCGACGAGCAATTCTTTCGCGTGAGCAAAATCCATTTTCGGATGACTAAATAACAACCAGTCATCTTTCATCCAATCGACTAACGGCTTGCCATCGTCGTTTTGTTCGTAAACATTGACTAAAAGCTCAAAGTAGTCATGCAATTGACTTGGTTCAACCAAATCAACGTTTCTGCTGTCGCAGAAGTCACAGGTTCCATGAACCGGATTCAGCGATGGGATAATGCTATCCCGAAGCCCGCGATCGTCAAAACACTCCGGGCAGCAATATCTTTTTACTGGCATGCCTCAACCGAGATAGTGCGCAAGCGTTTCGATGTGATGCTTCATCGAGAGCTTCTTTACGTATCCAAGACCTGGGAAATGCCCTTTAGCATGGAGTTCACGAAACTCTCCAATTGCACTGGTATTATGCAATTTTGAAGTTCCGGAATCCCAACGCTTAATCAATTTAGCTAACGCCTGACCAAACTTTCCAGCGGGGTCAGCCGGCGTATTATTAGTGTCCGAAACAAAATGATAAATGAACATCTCACCATCACGATCAGCATCAATAAAGGTTAGATGAATCGCAACCGCATACGCCGGCCCTCCGCTTTCGGAATACGCGTCACCGACGGTGAGGAAATCTCCGAAGCCCGTCATGTTCATTTCCTCATAGGTGACATGAAGGTCTGAAAATGGTTCCAAAGGCGGATAATCGGCATTTTTCTGACGTTTAAACCCGTCTCGAACAAGGATGCGCGCACTTCCCTCAAAATGCTTCCGGTACAGAATTTTCGCATGGTCCTCTACAAAGACATTTCTAGAATTAGCCAAATTTTGGCCGAGATGATCGGCAATTGATTTTGGCGAGGTAAAACCGGCGTGTACCAGAGTCGGATTGTGTGCCCTATGATTGTCATAGCAGGCACTTGCCTCGTCAGCAGATATGTCACTTCTCAGTAAAATTCCTGCGGAGATACTGTCATCACCAAGATAATCTGCTAGAAGCTGTGTAATTCCAGCCCCATCTTCTCGATGGTCACCGTGATAAGGATTCACAATTACAATTGCTCGACCGTGACTGTCGCGAATAGCTTTAAGCGTCTTTTGCAATCCGCCTAAAGATTCCTTCACCGGTTCAATGATTGGTACAAATCCGGCATCAGCTAAAAGCACCGCGCTTTCTCGAATAGTGATGAGTTCGTATTGCTTACCACGGAAGTAAGGAAAGTACATTCGGTTAGCCCCAAACCGCAACTTCATCCAAAGACGTAGCCAATGCGGTCATCAGGCGGCTACGATGGTCCCTGTGTAACGTAACTGACAATGCAGTCGCGTGTAACGATTGCGGCAACTTATCTACCATTTCAGATAGTGGGGCAAGGTTTCGAGTACGCTTTAACGTCCGAACCATCGCTGTATGTACGTCTTCCGGGGAAATGGCCCGAAAACACTCTTTCATAACCGAGTGGCGTTGAGTGTTCGGGACATCCGGAAGATCAATACCCAGCATACTCAATACCTGCGTTGCTTCCGCCGCTCGCAAACTATCTAAAACAGTTAGGGGACAAACGAGGTCAGGGCGATCCACTGCATCTCTCGTTATCGATATATGGCCACGTTTCGACAGGCAGAGTATGCCAACATCAGGAGGCACCGTCGCGGCAACGCCACTTATGTGACCTTCGCTGGTAATTACGTTCACGGTCGCAAAAACTTTACGGTAGTTTTTTACCTGATTGGCGAGGCGGGACAGTGAATCTCTTTCTGACTTTATCTCGTAAACGGTCGACGTCCCGTTTAAAATTACCAAATCCGCCTTACACGCCCCCGCTCTAAATTCGGTCAGCATCGATGCGGTACGCAGCGAGTGCTTTCCCAGCAGTATTTTCTGCGTAACGGCGGCACGATAAACATACTCGTCTCGAAATCCAGAAATTTTGAGAACTTTGAATGCAGCCTCGAACGCATCCGCAACCGTCACGGCCCTGCGCAAACATAATGCTCCACTAGCTTCCTCCAACAGACGCTTAAACAACGACGAACGTCCTTTCTTCGCCAGGTCTTGGTATACCGTGGAAGAAAAGAGGCGAGTTATCGCTGCAAGCTGTGTCGAATTAGGGCTCATTACATCCATTGTGGCTTTACGCACACAGCGCTGAAAAGGGGAAGCGACTAAGCAAAATCATAGCTGTTTGGAAGCAAAATTCTTACAGCAGCGCCTCTTCCGCAAAATCGATTCGCTGACAATTATGAGTGTAGCGGAAAACTTTGTTTACAAATCGTTCGATTTGTCGGCCACCTTCCCTCGCGCATAGCTGTCGGCACATAAAACGTCCTTTAGTTTCCACCGCCATGCCGACAGCCTCCCCTACTCCACCGCCCGCACCTTCACCGGCAGGTCCACCGTCACAGCCGTCGCGCGACCGAACAGGTCCAGCAGCGCCCGTAACCTGCCCATGCCGTCATTGGCCGTCACGACCGCGCGCAGGAACTTGCCCGCCGTCTCGATTTCGACCTCCGTGCCAGGCGTCAGAGAGGCGCGCCAGTCTTCCACCGGCACGTGGCGGCGTTCGCGCTCAAGCACCCAGCCTGTCAGGCCATCAATCATTGTTTTGCGCGCGCGGATGGCGTCGATCACCACGGGCTTGTCGCGGCTCACACCCTTTTCCGTTGTCTCTCAGAAAATCGAAATTTGCGCGCTTAGGGCCCCTTGAACCGCGAATTTGAGAGACAAAACACTTTGTCCTTCTAAAATGACGTTTTTGATAGACAAACTCATTTGACTCTCTAAATGAGGGTCAAACAATTTTGTCTCTTCAAATTTGTAAAATCTGAGAGACAAAGCACGGCGAGCGAGGCTGAGATGGCGATCTCCTTACACGAACTGAATTTCGATAAGGCGGTTGACTATCATTACGATAAATTCCCGCCGAACAATCTGGACTACAGCCTTATTATCGGCCCCCTGGCCAAGGCTGTGGACGCTATCGCCCGCTTTGACCAGATGCTGAAAACAATGCACAACTCGGAGTTCTTGCTGGCGCCCCTGCGTAATCAGGAAGCAGTGATTTCATCGCGGATGGAAGGCACCGTCAGTACGGTGGATGAAATCCTGCTCTACGAAGCGGAGTACGCCGAAGGGGAGGAAAACGAAGCCCTTGTCCGTTCCGAAGTCATCGAAACCATCCTGTACCAACGCGCCCTTGTAACCGCGCAAAAGGAGTTGGAAAGCGGAAAGACAATATCGGAATGGCTGATCCGTTCCATGCATGCCAAATTGCTGTCGTTCGGGCGCGGCGCGGAAAAGTCGCCGGGGCAATACAAAGGCGAGCAGAATTATGTTGTGGATCGCTCTAAACGCAACGTGCTGTTCGTGCCGGTCAGCCCGGAAAAGCTCAATGACGGGATGCAAAATCTTATCGGCTATATCAATGACGACAGGATGCAAATCCTGTTGCGCACAGCCATAGCCCACGTCGAATTCGAAGCCCTTCACCCGTTTAAGGACGGCAACGGGCGCCTGGGCCGGATGCTCATTACGCTGATGCTATGGCAATACGGGGTGATCAGCGCCCCGCATTTCTATGTCTCCGGCTACCTGGAAGAAGAGAAAGATCAATATATCGACTCAATGAAAGCGGTCTCGCAAAAGGACGACTGGACAAGCTGGTGCGTGTTCTTCCTTGGCGCGATGGAAAATCAGGCGATCCGCAATCTCAAAATAGTCGAGGATATTTCCGGCCTGTATGAGACCATGAAGCACGTTTTCGAAGACAAGCTTGGCACTCGGTGGCATTTGCGGGCGCTGGATTTCATCTTTGGCAATCCATATTTCCGCAACAACAAGTTCACCAAGCTCAGCGGCATACCTGAATCCACGGCGGCAAGATTCACCCGCATCCTGATAGATGAAAAACTGCTGATCACGCTTCAAGAGGCGTCCGGCAGACGCCCCGCCATGTATGCCTTTGAACCGCTTCTCAGATTGGTGCGTGTATAACCCCTACTCCACCGCCCGGACTTTGACCGGCAGATTCACCGTCACCGCCGTAGAGCGCCCGAACAGATCGAGCAGCGCCCGCAGTCTCCCCATGCCGTCATTGGCCGTTACGACCGCGCGCAGGAACCTGCCCGCCGTCTCGATTTCGACCTCCGTGCCAGGCGTCAGAGAGGCGCGCCAGTCTTCCACCGGCACGTGGCGGCGTTCGCGCTCAGGCACCCAGCCCGTCAGGCCGTCGACCGTCGTCTCACGCGCGCGGATGGCGTCGATCACCACCGGCTTGACCGCGCCGATCGCGATCCGGCCTTCGACGCCGTAGAGGCTGATCATCGGACGGATGGGCGTCTTCCCGTGCGCTTTGCGGGCAAAGACATAGCCGCCGAACAGGGGCTCGGGCACCCATTCGAGCTTGGTCGCCAGCCGGCCGTTGCGCATGGGACGGCGGCGGCGCAGGAGTTGAGGCAGGTAGGCTTCGTAGCCTTCGCGCGCCATGTCGGCCAGCATCAGCCGGATCGTCGCCGGGTCGTTGCGGTGGCGCAGCACGTACCACAGGCCGTTTTCGGCGGGGATATGCGGGTTGGGCTGGGCGCGTGGGGAAGGAAGAAGGCCCCCACCACCATCTGCTCCGCAGATGGTCCCCCTCCCCACGTCGTGGGGAGGAGTGAGGGAGGGCGTGGCATTTGCCGTGCGTTGATCTGCGCTCATAGTGTGTCTCCTTTGAAATCCAGAAATTCCCGCGCCTTCTTCGCCATGGCGCGACGGAAGGCGCCATGGCGCTGGCACTGCGCCAGAATGTCGCCCGGCTGAGGGACAAAGGCCGCCTTGGGGCCGCTGATCCAACTCTGCGCGGCGCGTTCCAGTACATCGCGCGGCCAGCTCTTAAGGCTCTGCCGCCACTGCGTCACGACCATGGTTTTCGAGGCTTCGGCGCGGCGGTCGAACTCGGCGTACATGATCAGAAGCCCGAAAATGACCTGCCCCAGTTCGGCGTCGCCGGCCGGCAGATTGTCCGCCAGGACGCGTCTGGCGTCGGCCCGCAGGCGCTCCTGGTCGGGGTGGTCACGCAGAGCCTTCAAACTCAGCTTCGCCAGGGGCAGGTCCGCCAAATGCTCGGCTGAAAGCGGCGATGGTCGAGTCCTCGTTGCGCTCGGCGCGGGAGCGCTCGGCGCGGGTGCGGTAAGCGGCTTTGGTGTTTGGGGCATGGGTTGGCTCGGCACGGTAGGGGTCCGGTGTCGGTTGGGTGCGCAGGCGGCGGGCTTCGGCGATGGCGGGCGCGAAGAAGAGCCAGCTTTTCGGGGTCAGGGGCTTGCGGGCATTGAGCAGCGTCGTGCGGACGCCGGCCAAGACGTCGCGCCATTCGAAACGGTCAACCTCATGCCAGGCCATCAGGACCGGTGCGGTCGTCCGCGGCCAGATATCGCGGGCTGGATCGGCGCAACCGGTCTCCTTGATCAAGACATCGACCCACTCATCTTTCGCCGTGGGCCAGTCCGCCCTGGTCTCATCAGTATTTAAATAGTTTTGGTTGTGGTTTGGGTTATGGCTGTGGTTGGGGTTGGCAAGCGCCCGTTCTTCGCCCGCACCAACGCCCGTTGAGGCCACCGCGCTGATTTTGCTACGCTTTTTGGCCACACTGGCTTTTCCGGCGTTTTTGCGCTGGGTAATCGCCTTTGTGTACTTCGCGTATTCCGCCGTTAGCCGCTTCTGCCTCAGCACGCCCCCCCTGCGCCGGAAGAAGCTGAGAATAGTGCTACGCATCCCGGTCCATTCGGCATCGCTGCATTGCGCCAGCCGCGCCAGACGATCATCGTCGGTCGCAAGCTTGCCGCCGCCGCGCCACATCGCCATGAGCAGCAACAGGTAGGCGCCGTGTTCGGACCGCGTCAGGTGCGTGGTGTCGGCCAGGTAGTCGCCGACATAGAGCGGGATATAGGGCGCGGTCATTGTTGGGCCCTCAGCTCCGCGGCGACCGCGTCGGCGCCGTACTGCCGGATGAGGCACGCCACGCCATCGGCGATGTCGGTGTGCCTGATGACGCGTAAGGAGCGCGATTTGCCGGGCGTCCGGGCGATATAGCCGAGATAGACCAGGCCGTGGATATGGCGGAAGACGGCGGTCTTGGCGATGCCGCACAGCCGCCCGATCTCTTCGTAGGACGGCGAAACCCCCTGGCTGGTCAGGGTGAGGATGGCGTCGAGGCAGCGCCGTTCGGCGGGGGTGATGCCGCTCATGCGCGCCCCCTGCCCGCAAGCCGCGTCACGCCGGCGCACAGGGCGTCGAACGCGTACATCGGCCACAGAAGCATGTCCACCGCCCAGCCCCACAGGCAGATGCGGCGCGCGCGATCGGTATCGGTGTCCATGAGGCTTTCGGCGTAGATGTGGCGGTGGCCGTCCAGGGCGGCGGAGACCACCCCGCCGATCGCGAAATAAAGCGCTGGACTCATAACGCTGTTCATGAAATGTTCCAAGAGTGAGTATCCCTCGTTGAGTCGATCGAAAAGGCGCCCCGCGCCGTGATGGAAATGACGCGGGGCCAGTTTCAGGGAGTCAGTAGCTTTGGCGGAAAATTCCGCCTATGGAGTGTAAGTCACGACCGGACGCGGAACTGCGGCCGGCCAATCCTCATCAGGCCAGTTGTTGGAGAACCAACTCATGACCTCATCGTACTTGCGGACCGTAAAGGCCCGCCCGTCCCTCAGGCGCCCGAAAAAGCGCCAGTCTCCGGCGGACATGTTGCCGACCGTCGCGTCCCTGAAGCCCCTTTTGGCCGCAAAGAGGTGCGCGCATGTCAGCAGATGAGTCCGAAGTTCGTAATCCACCTCCGCACTATAAGCGGATACTTCCGCTTTTGACAAGCGGAAAGATACGCGTTGCGGCCGATATTTTTAAAGCGGATATTTCCGCCATGACTGAGACATTGACCGAATCGTTGCTGGCCAGGCGAATCCGCGCCCGCCTCCCCGTCATCGGCAAGAGCGCGGCGCGCGCCTCACTGGACGCCGGCTTCGGCAAGGACTTCATCGCCGACATCTTCAAGGGCAAGAAGGACAGTATATACGGCGACAACCTGGCCGCTCTGGCGCGTGAGCTTCAGGTGCCGGCGGCCTACCTGACCGACGATGACTTCGTGCTGGAAAACGCTCCGCTGACCATCCGCGACAGCCGCGTCGAAGGCGATATCGTCAAGGTGCCGCAGATCGACCTGCGCTTCGGCATGGGCGGCGGCCAGCCGTTCGACGAGGCGGTGACCGAGGACGTGATGGACTTTCCGAAAAACTGGATCCGCCAGTTCACGACCTCATCGCTGACCCAGCTGTTCTTTGTCATCGGCGCGGGTGATTCCATGTCGCCGACCATCGGCGACAGCGACATATTGTTGTGCGACCGGACGCAGACCCAGCCCTCCATGGGCGACAAGATCTGGGCGATCACGCAGTATGGCCACGGCCAGATCAAGCGGTTACGGCCAACGCAGAACGGCTACCAGATCCTGTCGGACAATCCGCTGATCCCGCCCGACATGGCGGCGGACGGCTCGATGGAGATCATCGGCCGCGTGATCGCCATCGTCAGACGGGTCTGATACTCCGTCCCTCCTCCCTGTGCCGCAGGCATGGGGAGGTGGCATTTGCGCCAGCAAATGACGGAGGGGTCCGTCGCCGGCACGGCGCCTGCGCGGACAGGCCCCCGACCGGTTCAAACGCAACGTCCGGATCTATGGCCTGCCGTGCGCGCGGATTTTCGGCCTGGAGGACCGTCTCGACTATGCCGGATTCTGGGCCACGAAACACAAGGCCATAGCGCGGAAGATCGATGAACATGGCCCCGAAATCCTGGGCGGCAGCGGGCTTATCGAACACGTGCGCATCGGTGAGTTCCGCCCGCACATCACCGACATCCTCACCATCATCGCCGACACCTGGCAGGCGCGCACACTGGACGATTTCTGTGCATATGCCTTTGACTGACGCAAAAAAAACCAGCGGACTTGCAATCCCAGCGCGGACATGCTCATGTACAAAACATGAACATCCGGACGGGCAGCGCCGGATCATTTGGGGGCAAGCTTATGAAAATCAAGGCATTGGTTGGCGCGGTTGTGATCGCCGCCGCGGCCGCCTGTGTGGGGCCGGTCAGCGCCATGGCCGCGCCGGATCAATGGGCCTTCTCGCGTAAGATGTCGGGCATCAGCGACTTCCTGTACGCCGAGAGCACGTGCGAAATGATCAATTACAAGGTCCACCCGGAAAGCTTCGCCAAACTGTGGGACCCGGCCGTCATCGACGCCATCCAATCCGGCATCCCCGCCGACACGGCCACACGAATCGCGGGCG
Organism: Asticcacaulis solisilvae; assembly: GCF_017875235.1. Classification (GTDB taxonomy): domain Bacteria; phylum Pseudomonadota; class Alphaproteobacteria; order Caulobacterales; family Caulobacteraceae; genus Asticcacaulis; species Asticcacaulis solisilvae_A. Next base: position 51,955 of record NZ_JAGGMI010000015.1, read on the forward strand.
CGGCCTTCGACGCGCGCGAAGCCGACAACAAGCGTATCATCAAGGAATTCACCGACACTGTCTGGACGGCATTTAACGATGAGGGCGCCGATGCAGTGATGGAACTTGTCAAGGATCATTTCGACTATATGGACGGCAAATGCCGGGGCTTTGCCGAGTCCCCGGAGTTCCGGGCGCTTATCACCGCGCCTAACGACCCGGCCAACACCGCGGGCCTGATCCGCTTCGCACGGTCGGTGTCGGACAAGCTCAAGGAAGCAATCGCACAGTGAGGTTCAGCATCACTCAGGCAAGACCTTCCGGCCCCTGGACCGTCGCCGCCTTGATGGCCGTGGCAGTGCTTAGCCGGTGGACTGCTGAGCAATAAATACGGCCCGCCAGTGAGTTGCGGCGTCTTGGGCGGATCGGGGCCCAATGCCGCTGGCTGGCCGGAGAAACCTATATCGGGCTCAACCGCTAGGCATCGTGGACATTGTGAACGTCTGGTACATGGCCAAGCCGGACTCGCTCGACGACAGTCTTTGAAGGGAGACGGCCGTAAGGCGCCAATGCGGTAGTGCGTTCCGCCCCTACTTCAGCCTGTCCTTCAAAGATTGCGGGCACTCCATCTTCCCGCACATCGCCACGATCATTTCCTTTTGCATCTGGACGTTCATCTGCGACATGCCGGCAATGGCGCGCTGGTTGATCTCGGGCACCTTTTTCAGAATGGCCCGGCCTTCCGGCGACTCGTAGAATTCGACCATGGCGGTCAGTTCGGCCTCGTTCAGTATCTCGCCATAGGCGGCGAAGGTGACCTCCTTCATCTTCGGCGTATATTTTTGCGCGACGCCCGATACGGCCTCGCTCATGATCTTCGTCTGTTCGGCGGTCATTTCCGGGAATATCTGGCGCATGCCGTCCATCGCGCTGGTCATGGCCGCCTGCGTGGACTGGTTGATCAGCTTTTCGAAGTCCATCGCCTTGTCCAGCCTCACCAGCAGGGCCTGCTTGGCGGGCGAGATCGCGGCGGGCGCGGCGGGCGCCAGATCCCCTGCCGCATGGACCGGCGTGACGGACAGGCTGAGGCAGGCCGACAGTACGGCCATCGAAAACAGTTTGCGCATGGATTATCCCCGGTTGAATGCGTCACGATAGTCCCGTCGACACGCAGTGGCCAGACGGGCGTGTGTTAAATTTTTACGACGGCCGCCGGTCTATGCGCTGCCTTATTCCCTATTCGTCGTCCTCTTCCTCGAACAGCTTGAGGATATCGGCCTGCGGCTGGCCCGTGCGGATGGCGGCGATAATGGCGCGCGCCCTGGCGGCGGCTTCGGCGTCGTGCGGCTGGCTGGCCATCGGCGCCAGCAGGGTGGCGGCGTTCTCCAGGTCGCCCGTCATGACCAGAAGCCAGGCGGCGTGGTAGGCGTAGGTTTCTTCCGACGGCATCAGGTTGCTGGCCTGGATGGCGGCGCGGACCGCGGTGGTGCCGGGCGGCGAGGTCTGCGGCTCGGACAGCGACAGGTAATAGAGATTGGGCGCCAGCATGGGGTTGGCGCGATACGCCGTGCGGAAGGCCTGCCGCGCCTTCGCCATGTCGTCGCGGCTGTAATGGAGACGCCCCAGCAGGTAATGCGCCTCGGCGTTCTTCGGGTCGCCGGCCGCGGCATTGAGGATGGCCTCGGCGCGGGCGGGCTCGCCGATCATCACTTCGGCGCGCGCCAGGACAAGTTGCGCCCAGGCGTCAGCGGGATAACGGCCGGCCTCGGCGCGCACATCGGACAGCAGCTTGGCCCTGTAGGCCTGACGCGGACAGGTTTCGAGCCACGACTGCCACATCAGAAGCTTGTCGGCGCTGGGCGGCATCTTGGTGATGGTGATGCCCGGGTCCGGAATGTCGTTGAAGGTGAATGAGACGACCGGCACGCCCTTGGCCAGGTAATCGCGCAGCGTCTTTTCAAGGTCGGCCGGCGCGACGCCGAACTGTTCGGTGAAGGTCGTCAGCGGGTCGGCGCCGCCATTGATCCGGTCGACATAGACGCCGAAGGCCTTAAGCCGCTCGGGCGAGGTCATGATCCAGTGGCTGAGCAGCCACGACTGGGCGTAAAACTTCAGCACGTCTTCGGTCGTCTTGCGCGGCTTATTGGTCAGGATGTCGGCATAGCTCAGCCAGCCGCCGGCCTTCAGGCGGCCATAGCGTTCGGAATCGGCATTGCCGATGGCTACCGAACGCCCGTCGATCGTGGTCGTGTGGAAATATTCGGCAAAGCCTTCGACATACCAGGCCGGAAAGACGGTGGTATAGTTCTGGAACATGAAATGGTGGCCATATTCATGGAACAGGATTTCGAAGTCGTACCCCGCCTTGCGTTCGCGCGAAATCCGGGTGCCGGTGGCGCTCCTTGACGTCGAGCTTTTGGGCGAATAGGCGACGGCCCCTTCGGAACAGTGGCGGTAAAAGCCGCCGATGCCGTCGCCGATGTCCGGCCAAACGGCGCGCATGTCCTGCTGGTCCCTGAGCAGGAAGACCTTGAACGGCGGGGTTTCCGGCATGTCGCCGTTCTTTGCCCGGTAAAGTTCGTAGAGCGTGTAGTCGAAGGCTTCCAACTGCTCGGTGAATTGCCGCGTCAGCGCTTCGGAATTGTTGGAATAGACGATGAAATGGTTCGACGTCGCCTTGACCCATTCATCGGCCCGCGCTGTTCCCGAAGCGCCCCCCGCAAGGATCGCGAACGCCATAACGGCCCTGACCAGCACACCCTTCATGATACCCCCCAATCGGCTGCAGGGTGACGATAGCGAAGGTTGCGGCCGTTGAAAAGACCCGTGCCGCACGCTCAGGCCCGCGCCTCGGCGATATCGGGGCGGAAACCGGCGATCGCCGCCAGGCCCCTTGAAGACCATCAGATGGCGAAAGCGCTGGACCGACCGCACGTCATCCCAGGCGATAAACCGCGGCTTGCGGAACAGGATCGGCTAGGAATAGATGCCTGGCTTCAAAAATAGTTCGAACATTTGCTGGCTTTGACAAAGCGCTTCCGCTTCAGGGAAGAAATCGGCAAACCGAAATTCCCGCAGTTCTATTTCCGGTGATGGCGCTAAGCCGACTCGTGGCTATCTACGCTTTTAGTAAAGGCGGACGTGAAATCGGCTCCGATGGATGCCCTGACGCAATTTCTTGTCGTCGGCTATGCGGACGCTTCTGGCGTGTCCGTGTAAGGTCGCAATCTTGGCGAAGATAATTGCCATGAACAAAAAGGGTCGAGCTCCGAGGCTCGACCCTAAATGTCTTCTCAATGAAAAGAATGGCTCTAAGCTGCCTGAAGCTGCCCCGCGGACATTTTGCCGGACTTTGCGTCGCGTTGCAGCTCGTAGGTAATTTGCTGGCCTTCATGGAGGCTGCTCATGCCGGAGCTTTCAACCGCGCTGATATGCACGAAGACGTCCTGGCCGCCCTTTGTCGGCTCAATGAAGCCAAAACCTTTTGTGGGATTAAACCACTTAACTGTACCTGCGCTCATAACGAACCCTTTCGATGGTACTGTTATACGTGCCAAGCATATGCATCGGCACCTCGAATAAATTTGAATGGGGAGTTTCGTCTGTGCCGCTAAGGCGCATCTAAAATCATCAGACAATCATCAGTCGATAACAAACTAATATTTCATTCTATAAATAATGTCAAGTAATTTATCCATCACATACATTTACATGTAGCCGATCGATGGAAACGCACCAGCGGAAGAACTAATTTTTATTTATATATTACATTCTTACAATTTATGAGCTATGCTTGATTTATTAGGGGCTGCAGACGGCCCTAAATAGCCTTATGCAACTTTCAGCCGTGCTGCGTGTGCCGTGGTAACTATCCATGCGGCCCCGCAGAAATGTTGATTTTACAGACCAACACGTTCTCGGCCGATCTGCAGCAGCCTATACGACTCTAAGTAATTTCCGAAATCATTCGGATACTCATTCTACCACATTGGAAAACCATATGACGGTTCAGACACCGTGCCAGTTCGTAACGCCCGGGCTGGAAAGCCGCACCATGAAGCATCATGACGCCACGACAGTTAGTAATGCTTTCGGAAGCGGCGCAGCCATTGCCATCAAGACCTGGGACCTTGCACCGAGCGATGTTCTGGATATCCGGATGTCGTCGGGCTCGAAAGCCCTTGCCTTAATTGAAACCTTCGGATTGGCGGGACTGGAGATCAACATCGACGGCAACCTCTATCACTGCCGTCCATGGAAAGCCGGTGACAGCCCGTTGCAGACCGACAGAGGCTTCACGTCGAACTGGACCATTATCTAAATGGCCAATTTCGTAGAGCCTACAGATGCAATGAGGGACGATACGGCCGATCTGGAGCGCCGCGTGCTGGCGCACGAGCAGGTGCTTCAGGCATTGATTGCCTACCTGGTGGAAAGCGATCCAAAAATCCTGGAACGGATGAAGGCAGCCTTCAGCCGTCCGGTGCGCGTCGTGCCTCCTTTTGGGCGAACCGACACCGCCGCTTACGCGGCTGCCTTCGTGCGGGAAGTAATTCGACTTGGCGATAAGGGCGGCGCATCGTCTGGTCCGTCGCCCATATCACTATGGGACGATCTTTGGCCAACTGCGGGAGAGGCGAACCTGGCAAACGAGAACGTGGCCGTCCTCTTTGTCGTGCAGCACCGCGATGACATGTGGGAAGTTCTGCGCGACGGCCGGCTCATCGGCGGGTTCGTATCGCAAAAAGGCGCGCTTGAGGCCGCACATCAAGCGATGCAGGAGGTCTTCTGTACAGGCGGTGCGGCAGAACTTGTGGCGCGTCATCCGCCTGGCGCGACACGCCCGAATTGATGCTCAGTTACCGCAAACCCAAACTCTTGAGAATCAAACAATGACCGATGCAAAAAGCCACGATCTTGCGATCGCCAGACCTAAGTTGGCGCCGACGACAGAACCATCTGTTCCACGGGGGTGGCGCTCGCGTCCGATAGCACCGGCGAGACCCAGCGGACTCCAGAGCGTCCATGCGACGGTCGAGCCGAGATATCGACGGGGTGACTTCTATCTGAAGATTGACGGCCTCACCGGCCCGCGGACCGGCATGTCCGTCAGGTCTGAAAACGGATGAACCGTGCACAGTTAAGCGTAGAGGATCGGATACACCGCCGCGTACTTCAGGTCGTGCTCGCAGCACTTCTGGAGGAGAATCCGAAACTCCTGCGCAAGATCGAAGAGGGCTTTGCGAGCGAAGCGGCCTTGGCGCCCGCCCATGATCATGATGCCGTTCTGGCTTACGGCTCCCAGTTTGTTCACGCTACACTGTTTGTCGGCGCGTCGGATGCGCAGAGCACATTGCTGTCGTCTGCCCCGGAATGGGTCCGTCTATGGCTTGAGCCCGAGTTACTGGCCGAGCCGGGTAGCCGGAGTTGGATACGTTTCGAAGTCCGTGCTGAGGCTGGCACCTGGCATTTGAGCCGGGACGGGCGCGTCGTCAGTGAGTTTCCAACGCACGAAGAGGCTGCGAAGGCCGCGCAAAAGGCGGTTGCAATTATATGCGCCGCTGGTGGCCAGGCGGATTGGCACGACGCATCGCCTGACCTGTCTGATTAGGAGCGATCATGTCCGTATCAATAAATCTCGAGGCAGGCACCGATATTCAGATTAGAGCGGAACGCGGGAACGGAGGAGCCGTTTATATACTTGTGCAGCAGCAAGACGTCCTTCACCACGCCTACACGATCTTGAGTGCATCGCCCCCGCGCGGCTTCCAAAACGCAATCATGTCCACCCGGCACGCTGTCGGCGCGCGGTCCATGCTTGTGCTCCACGCCAAACATGACAGGCTGGGGCAATGGTACGACATTCCACTAAAGGCGTCTCAGCTGCTCGGTCCAAATACGACCCGCTACGAATTTGCAGCTATCGATAGCGAGGATTCCGTCAGCATGGCGTGCATCGTCAGCACAGTGCCACGATCACCGCCTCGGGCCTGGGGCGAAGCTGGCTAGTTCAGCCGGCTGGGTTGGTTCAACGCAGGACATACCCATTGACTTAAACCTTAGGAAAGCAGGTAAAAATGATAACCGTGGACGAAACCGAACGGGCAAGTATCAAGGGAATTATCGACGACATTATGTTCCGCCATCGCGCCGGCTCGCTGACCGACCCACGCGGGCGAGGCGCGGTTGCAGCGTTTGTGACATCTTATGCGCCCCTCGATTATCTGAATGAAAGCGATGCCACGGCCCTGAACATCTATGTCGATGTGACCCTGCAGATGAACAAGCTGTCGCGGCAGACAGAGGACCCATGCGTGGTCCATCGTGTTAATACCATCATTCAGGTTGCGCTCGGCGACGAAGATGTGCTCCCAGCCATCCGACGCTTGCATTAGCCCTAAATCGCATTAGCAAAAGGCGATATCGCGCCTGGTTTGACGCGAACGGCCTCCACATAGTCAATATCACCGCCTGCGACGCAACCTAGTCCGTTCCAGCACGGGCCCAATCTGTCGTGGACGCGTCTCTGCACACCCACGGGGCAACACAGGCTTACGTCAGTATGCGGAAACTTGTTACGCGGCGATGGCAGCGCGTCGCAAAGAAGGAGGATTGGGGGGCACTGGTTCCAAAGTGTCGGTTCTGCCCAGGACAGTATAATGAAAAAACTATCGATCATGCACAGCACCGTCTATCGGTACAGTCGTCCCGTCGTGTTGAATGAACACAAGCTTATGGTGCGCCCGAGGGAAGGGCACCAGCTCAAACTCATCTCTCACAAGGTCAGTGTTTCGCCTCACGCCTCATTACGCTGGTCGCAGGATGTGCAGGGCAACACGATAGGTCGGGCAACATTCGAAGAGCCGACCGATATCCTGCAAGTCGACGCGCATAGCGTAGTTGAGCTGGACAGCGAACCGTGGCCCGTCTTTGACATCGATGCGTCTGCCATCTCTTATCCGTTTCTATATTCCGAGCACGACCTTACCGATCTCGGGCCCATGATGACCCCGCACTATCCAGACCCGGATAGCCTGCTGGAAAACTGGGTCAGAGGCTTCGTACGCAGTGTTCCAACCGACACGCTGTCCATGCTTAAGGACCTCAGCGCCGGCGTATCGAAGGCCATTACTTATGTGGCGCGTGACGCTGAAGGAACGCAGACGCCGTTGCAAACACTTGGCGTGCAGCGAGGGTCGTGTCGCGATTTCGCGGTTCTCCTGGCGGAAGCCGCGCGAAACCTTGGCTTCGGCAGTCGTATCGTGTCTGGCTACCGCTATTTTGGTGACACCGACGAACCGCGAACCGGCGACAATGACTCAACCCACGCCTGGGTGGAAATCTTCCTGCCGGGCGCCGGCTGGATCGCGTTTGACCCCACTAACAACTGGGTGGGAAACCACAATCTCATCCCGGTAGGGGTTGGAGGGGATATCCGGCAACTCGCCCCGGTAGCGGGTAGTTTTGCCGGGCCGTCGGATGCACTCATTAAAATGAAAGTTGGCGTTCAAATAAAGTCGTATCTATGATTCCTCTGACAAGATATCTGCAGGCATCCGGGAGCGCTGCCGGTTAAGACTTCAGCTGTCCGGAAAACAAACGAGTAAATGCAACTGATCCGGATATGTTTCCGGTGTTGGGATCAAAAAGCAGAAGCCATGTCCTATCGCCTAAGAACCTCCAGCCAGGCCTTTTGCTCCGCGCCGATCAGGCTATCGGGCGTCATGACCGCGCCTTTAAGCGCGCCCCGGATATCGTCCGGCGTGTCGCTGAACGGCGCCCGCATCAGTTCGGCCAGAAGTGCCCGCCCCTTCGCCACCGAGGCGGCATAAACCTCGAGGAAGCTTGAGACACTCACATGCTGGCTGGGATCGTCCATCCAGCAGTCGTAGTCGGTCACGACGCAGACTGTGCAATAGGCCATCTGGGCCTCGCGCGCCAGAAACGCCTCAGGCACATTGGTCATGCCGACCAGATCGCAATTCGCCGCGTCCCGCAGGAAGAAGCTCTCGGCGCGGGTGCCCAGGCGCGGACCTTCGACGCAGGCGTAGGTCTTGTCCATATGCAGGGGCTGGCCGATACGGGCGGCGGCGCGGGCGATGTCGGCGCTTAATGCCGGACAGGCCGGGTGGGCGGTCGAAACGTGCGCCGCCACGCCATCGCCGAAGAAGCTGTAGGCCCGCTTGCCGCGCGTATGGTCGAAATATTGCGACACGACGGCCAGGTCGCCGGGCCGGATCTCTTCGCGCAAGGACCCCGAGGCCGACAGCGAAAAGACGCGCCGCGCCCCCAGCTGTTTCAGGGCGAAGATATTGGCGCGGTAATTGACCTCGTGCGGCAGCAAGCGGTGCCCTGCCCCGTGGCGCGCCAGGAAGAGCAGGCGCTGCCCCAGATACCGGCCTTCGGCTATGGGGCCGGACGGCTGGCCGAACGGCGTCTCGATCCGGTGTTCCGCGGTGATCTCAAGCCCGTCCAGCGCGTAGAAGCCGGAACCGCCGATGACGCTCAGCATGGGGAAGGTCCTTGTGGAATCAGAGCGGGCACATTGGCGCATTTCGGCAGCGGCCGGAAGCGCGCCCCCGCGCCTTCCGCTGCGCGCCAATCGCGGACATAGAACCGCAAGGATGGCGGTTTCGAGAAATGTGCTCCGAATCGGACATCGACGCCGAGGAAATCAGCTTTCCGGTGCCCAAAAAGCGTTGGTGCATACCTATACGGGCCGCGTCGTCGCAAGGCTATGACTTCGTCGCGCAACATGGTGGTGTGATCAGGCCATATGGTAAAGCGGCATTAAGTGCAATTCGCCGATAAGATGTAATTCGTAAAAGATTATATTTCCAAAGTGACGCAATTCATGTAGGATGGCCTTGGTCGAGTTAGTAAATTATCGACCTCCGGATAAGCCCCGGATGTACGCATAAAGTCCAAGTGCGTTTGTATATCTTGCAAATTTCAGTTCAAAAAATATCAGGGTGAGTATTCCGGCGCCATCGGCGTGAATCCGGGATATATTTCTTATGCGATTTCTCAGATTGCCTGCATCATACTGCGATGCGGAATGCGTCTCCCTGTGCCTGATTATCGATCTGACCGGACGTTTGAGCCGGCCGCGCCGGGCGGTCGCGACGTTCGGTCCCAAAGGGATATCCTCATGACACTGATGCGAAGCCTGTTACTGGCGACGGCCCTGTCGTCCTTGACCGCAACCGCAGCCCTGGCGACGCCGCAATGCGTCGACCTGGGTTATGGCAGCCTGCCGGGCGCCAAGGGCAACAAGCTCTATCTCTATTTCCCGACGACGGACGACGCCACCTATCCCAGCTTCGGCGACAGCAATACGCCAACCCAGCCCGCGCAAAGTTTCGATGTCAGCGAACTGACAAGCTATACGGGCACGGCGACCGATCTGAAGAATGCCATCTTCGACGTCGTCAGCGATGACTATTGCGAGTTCAATGTCGAGGTCCTGCAAACGACGACGCGGCCGACCAGCGGGCCGGCGCGGCGCAACGTCGTGTCCATCGGCACCGATACGGCGGAATGGACGGACGCGGAGGGCGCTCACTGGGTCTGGGGCCTGGCCCAGGACGTCGATACGGGCGACGCCACGGCAATCGATTACTCCAAGGTCTGGGCGGGCACCTATCAGTTTACGGCAGGCGGCGCGGGTGGCGCGCTGAACGGCGCCAATTCGACCCTGGAACGGTGGGCGCATTCGATCGGCGGCACGGCGGCCCACGAAGCCGGCCACAATTACGGCCTCAGCCACAATGACGGCCTGCCCGTGGCAGCGGGCGAAGACGTGCTGACGCACCACCTGATGGCCAAGGGTTCGAACTATACGGATGAACAACGCGCCGCCTATCGCCGCCACTTCAGCAACCACGAATACGAGGTCCTGGCGGCCAATGTCGGCCTGTCGGTCCAGACCATGTGGAACTGGGACTTCGTCAATCCCAATGCCGAAACGGCGGTCAAGGTCCGCATCAACTTCCTCAGCACCCAGGCGTCGATGACGGTCAGCGGACCGTATCTCGGCGACCGTTCGCCGTGGAGCACGCCGACCGTATCGGGCGCCCTCGGGACACAGAGCTTCCAGGGGACGTCGTACAACAAATTCTCCGTCACCTGGTCGACAGCCAAGTCGTGGACAGGCGGAACGGCCGGCCAGGTCGCCGGCGGCCAGGTCTTCCACGTCGGCACCGGATTTTCAGGCGTCAATTACAACACCACCAACCCGATCATCATCACCAGCGTCGACCTGATCGACGCGTCGAACAACGTCCTGGCCCTGCACCCGCGCATCACCGGTTTCGACACCGGTACGCTCGACGCCGGCGACGGCGGTTTCGCCATCCAGGCGATCAACTTCAACGCGGTGCCGCTGATCGTCACGGATATCCGGGCGGCCTTCCTGCCGCGCCTCCTGTCGATCGACGCCATGCTGCCGGGCGAACAGAGGCTGACCGACATCTTCGGCCAGCCGCTGAAGCCATGGCGCGAGGCGCGCATCGGCGTCACCAAGACGACCCTCAAGCGCGGCCAGGCCGTGCCTATCCCGATCGCGAAACTGTCCGATGGTCCGCACTTTGTCCAAACCACGACAGAAGCGGACTGCAAGGGCCAGCGCGGCGACCGCAACGACGACCGTCCCGACACGGCAGGCTGCCGCGCGGGCACAGTGGCGTCGCTGTTCCCGTCGACCACGACCTATGTGACGGCCACGGTTATCGATCCCCAGGCCAAGCACTGGGACGCGGAGAAGAAGGCCTATGCCGTGGGGCCCGTCGAAAGCCGCATCTTCTATCAGGTCGCGGGCATTCACCCGGACCTGAACAAGAACCGTATCGACGATTTCGTCGAGATCGCGCAAAATCCGCGCCTCGACGCCAACAAGGACCGGGTCATCGATGCTGCTCAACGTAAGCTCCGTACACCGGTCCGGGCAACCACCCTGCCCAAGACCGCCGTGCCGCAACCGAAGCCGTAAGGTTCTGACACCGCTGCTGGCGCTCCTGGCGCTGGCAGCGGCCCCAGGCGCCTGTGCCAGCGCGGACAGTCTCCAGGCCCGCGCGGAGGCCGGCTGTTCCCAGGAAGACCTGCCAGCCACCATCATCACCTTGTCCAAGGGTGGCGAACCGCAGGTCGAGATCGAAGTCAGCGGGCTGGGCAGCGGACAGGTGCCGCCGGTATTGCGGATGACGACGGGGCGGAGGACACCCGGGGCGCGCCATCTGGCGCGCGCGGCGTGGGTCGGCGATGGCGGGCGCACGGCCTTGTCCGGCACCTTGACCCTCAGCGAAGTCGTACCTGGTGATCACCTGTCCGGCCGCTACGATCTGGCGGCGCCAAAGGACCGCAAGTTAGATGGCCGCAAGATCGCGGGCAGCTTCCACGCCCCTTGGCCGCGCAGCGCCCGGGGATGCGGTTAAGGGGATCTTCAAGGTTTGTCAGCGCGCGGCGCTCGACGAAATCAGCCTGGCGGAACGCCGTCAGCGGTTACGCCCCCGGAAACCGCGCGACAGCCGCATTGAATGCGTCCGGCTGGTCCATGTTCGACAGTGCCCGCAGTCGTACCGCGATCTCGTCCTCCGTCCAGGGCCCGTCGGGGCCGCGCCGCGTTAGATCGGAATGATTTTTAGTGGAAACATCATACCGATCTAAGTTTTTGTTTTGTCGCGATATTTAAGGCGAAAACCCCAAAAAACGCATCTTGGCACTTTTCGCCATATCGCTCTAGGCACTTTCGCGGATCGCGGTCCGCACCATGGGCGCATAGAGGCTCGACCCGAGAAACGTGCTGTAGCCGCTTGCCACGGCAACCGGGACGTCCGCCTTCGCCAGCACCACGCCCCACACGTCCATCCGTTTGTCGAGCCAGCCATAGGCGCCGGCCCACCCGGGAGACGACAGGAGCGTCGCCTGCCCGCGATCGTCGACCTCCTCGCGCCACACCCCCAGGCCATAGATGTCCGCTCTTCGAACCGCGCGCGCCGGCGCGACGAAATCATCCTTGAGCACCCTCGCCTTCCCGACATGATCGTCGTGCATGACGCGGACGGAACCGCCACCGAGCACCCGCGTCCCCAAGAACATGCCGTCCTGGCTGAGCATCGCCAGGAAGCGTCCATAGTCGTCCACGGTCGTGAAAAATGCCCCTCCCAGCATGGGACTGAAACCGGGTTCGGCGGATACGGGGGAAAAGCCCGAACGCGTCATCCCCAGAGGCCGCGCGACCCGGGTGAGAAAAATCTCGTTGAAGGGCTGACGGGCCGCCAGTTCCGCCATCCGGCCGGCGACCTGCATGGCCAGGCCGCCATATTGAAAAACCTGCCCCGGCGCCGCGACCGCCGGCAAGGGCACGATATGGCGCACCGCCTCCTCAAGCGTCTGATAGTCGTCGCGTCTCGCCTCCGGAGGCTGATAGTCCGGATAACCGGCGGTGTGAGACAGGAGCGCGCTCAGCCGCGCATCGCCCTTGATGTCGATCAGCTCAGGGAGAAGGTCTCGCGCCCGGTCTTCCCACTTCAGCCGGCCTTCGTCGACCAGGGCGGCTATCGTCGCGGCCGCGACCCACTTGCCCGCCGACGCGACATGCAGCACCCGGTCCGGCGCTCCATCGCCGAAGTGGGCCTCATGCAGAAGCCGGTCGCCGCGACCGACCCTTAGGCTCATCCCCGGGAAGTATCCGGCGGAGACGAGCGTGCGAAGGTGCGCGTCCAGATACTGAAAATCGGGCTTGCCCATGGCCACGGCACTCTTTGACGAAAGCCCGGCGGCCATTGTGGCGGCCAGGACGATGCGGCGAGTCACAGGTGTCAAACGAGCGGTCTCCTGGGCCTGGCCTGGAACGGGAGGCCAAAGCCAATCATCAACGCTCCCCTGTAAAGGCGCGCATCCTGATATCGATATCAGGAATACTTGGAGCCTTCAAACGAAAAGCGTTGGCAAGACGCGCGGTGGTTCTGAATATCGATGCAGGCCTGCTATACGCCTCAGATGCCCAGATGAGTTGACGCCACGCCCGCCTTCAGGCACCAATGGGGCCTTGGGGGGAAACACATGAAGCGCATCATTATCAGCCTGTTAGCGGTTGCCGGGACCGTATGGGCCACCACCGCCTGGGCCACGCCGCCTTCGCTCACGCCCGGCAAGGGCAAGGGCATCGTCATCATCCAGCTCGAGCGCAAGTCCGACGCCCCCAGCCTCGACATGATGTGGAACCTGCGCGCCGCGTGGTTCGACGCGGCGGCCGGCAAACCCTATGTCGAAAACGCGCCCACCCGCAGCGACACCGGCTTCGGCGTCTACGCGGCGCCATCGGGCAGGTATTACATGGTCGCCCGCGCCAATGCCGGACGATCGGTCTTCACCCAGTTCGAAGCCATGGTGCAGTGGAAGATGTGCCTCGACGGCGGAAGCTACGCCTTCAGCGTGCCCGAGGACCGCTATACCTATCTCGGCCGCCTCGATCCGCGTCCCGCCCAGCGGCGGATCAACGGCGCCGTCCAGAGCGGCCTCCTGCTCGCCTACCCGAACCGGAACACGCTGATGACCGGGCGGCTGGACGGCTTTGTCCCGGCGGGCGACGCCGCCGAACTGGCGCAGGTGCAGAAGGACATCTCGGGGATGTACGAAAAGGCGGTCGAGGTCACGGCCGGCGACGCGGCGCCTGAAACGTTCGAAACGGCGCTGGTCCCGGAAAAGGACGGCGCGATGGTCAAGGCGTGCTGGGCGTGGTCGTCGAAGGACACGCGGCCCCAAGGTTTCAACGGCTTCAGGGAATAGGCGCTTACTGCCATGCCTCGCCACGCGACAGGGCTTCAAGCATCTTCGTCATCAGGGCCTCCCGCGTCGCCTCGCGCTTCGCTGTCGTCAGGCGGTGGTACATGGAATAGCGCTGCGCCTTCTTGAGGCCGTCGAAGGTCGCCTGGGTGGTCGCGTCGGCCTTGATGCGGTCGAGAAAGGCTGCGGGGAATTCCATGGCGGAGCTGGCCTGATAGGCGGCGTCCCAGCGCCCGTCAGCCTTGGCCGCTTCGACGTGAACCAAACCCGAGGGCTGCATGCGGCCCTCCCTGATCAGCCGGTCGACATGGTCACAGTTGATCTTCGACCAGATGGATTTGCCCTTGCGCGGGGTGAAGCGCTGGTACCAAGAGGCGTCGTCATTGGATTTCTTGATGCCGTCAATCCAGCCCCAGGCGAGCGCTTCAACCACCGCTTCGGCCCAGGTCAGCGACGGCACGCCCGACGCCTTCTTGTAGAGCTGAAGCCACAGCTCGGTTTGCGACGCGTGATTGTCCGAGAGCCAGGCCGAAAAGCCGGCAGGCGTGGCAAAGGCGCGGACACGGGCGGGATCGACTTCCATGGCGGGGACCTTTTCGAGATGGCAATGATACTCATTGTCCGATGGAGCTTGTCCCGATTCCGTCAGCAACAGGGCGGCACAGCCGGTAAGGACGGTCCACAGATTACACAGATGCACACAGATTATCCGTGCATCTGTGTAATCCGTGGACTCTCCCTTGTTATCTCTTCGCATATGGCATATATGAAACATATACATTCCATATAGGAGCCGACCATGGGCATTGTGAACATCGATGACGAAGTCCACGACCAGCTGCGGCGCGCCAGCAAGGTGTCGTGCCGCTCGATCAACGCCCAGGCCGAATACTGGATCAAGATCGGCCGGCTGTGCGAAACCCACCCGACCCTGACCTTCACCGAGATCATCGAGCGCGAAATGCGCGCCGCCGGGGTCGACCTGCCCTCGCCGGCCTTAAGCCGGACATGAGCGGCAAGCCCCCTGTCATAAAGACGCCGGAAGAGATCGCACTGATGGCCGAGTCCGGACGGCTGCTGGCCTCGGTGTTCGAGATGCTCGATGGCCTCTCGCTCAAAGGTAAATCGACGCTTGAGATCAACGACGCGGTCGAGCGCTACATCGTCGATGCGCTGAAGGCGCGCCCGGCCAGCAAGGGCCAGTACGGTTTCGCCTTTGCGATGAACACCTCGCCCAACACCGTGGTCTGCCATGGCGTGCCGTCGGCCTCGGACGTGCTGGGCGACGGCGACATCGTCAATTTCGATATTACGCTGGAAAAGAATGGCTTCATCGCCGATTCCTCGAAGATGTACGCCATTGGCGCGGTTCCCGCAGCGGCGAAAAAGCTGATGCGCGTCACCTATGAGGCTATGTGGCAGGGCATTCGCGCGGTGCGGCCGGGCGCCCGCCTGGGCGATATCGGCGCGGCCATTGAACGTCACGCCAAGCGCCACGGCTTCAGCATCGTGCGTGACTACTGCGGCCACGGCATCGGACGCGAAATGCACGAAGGCCCCGACATCCTGCATTTCGGCAAGCCGGGCACCGGCCTCGTTTTGCGCGAGGGCATGACTTTCACCATCGAGCCGATGCTGAACCAGGGTAGCCGGCAGGTAAGGACGCTGGACGACGCATGGACGGTGGTGACGGAGGACGGCAAGCTGTCGGCGCAGTGGGAACACACCGTGGCGGTGACAAGGTCCGGTGCGGCAGTCCTGACGCTTAGGCCTGAGGAAAAAAGATGAAGGCCGGCCAGGGGAGCCCCCTGAGCCTTTGAGGAAGCGAGGGAGCGACCTGACCGGCCAACGCCTTATGCCCGAAGAACAGGCACAGCTTATTGTGGCGGACCCTTCGTAAAAACGGAATAAGGTTATAGGGTTAGCTCTGTCAGGACGATAATATGGGCGTGCGGAACGCCACACGCTTTTGCCGGTATTGATGGCCACGGCCTCGCCTGAACCGGCTCAAGCCCCATGCCGGAAAGCTGGTGCGGATCGGCTTCGGCTGCAAACTGAACTAAGCCGCCTCATATTTTCGTGAAATGCGAAGATATGACTTGATCGGTACCGAGGATATCTTCATGATAAACGAAGATATCGCACGGAGACCGCACCCATGACAGGTGACCTTACCGCGTCCCAGCAGCACGCCATGCTGGCCATGCGCTGGCTGGGCCGGGATGCCTATGGCATTTCGATTCGGGACAAGATCCGGGAACTGGCCGGGATCGACTATTCAACAGGCTCGATCTACGCCATCCTCGAAAAGCTGGAAAAGGACGGGTACCTGCGCACCCGCGAAGGCGAGGCAACAGCTGAACGCGGCGGGCGCAGGAAGACCTATTACGAACCGACCGCCCAGGGCCAGGCCGCCCTCACCCGCGCCCTGGCGCAGATCGACGCCCTGAGGGGCGGCGCGTTTCCGGACGGAGTGCTGACATGACTAATGTTGATAAGGAATTCTCTTTCCAATTCCTCCCAGAAAATCTTCTCCAAATTTGCATTAGCCATAAGTATATTCACATCAAACTTTCACCGGAAGAATGTAGTCGTGAAGATTTTGAGGACGTTATACGCAAATACTTTCCTCACGTAAATGCTATTCAATCTTACAACTATTCGGCTTTCATGTGGGACGATTACCCAAAACGCGGCGCTGCAATTTTGGGTGAGACCTCAGCTTCATATTCAAATATAATGCAGTCAGACAAACATGTTATCGAATTCATTGCTGCCCCCTCCCCCCTTCCCGAACCTCCTGCTCAATTGGAATGGCTGGTCGGCTTTATCGTCTCGAAAGCCCAGCGTGAAGACGTCCTCGGCGACCTGACCGAGGACTTCAACGCCGACCTCAAGGCCGGTATGTCGGCTCAGCGCGCCCGGCGGCGTTATTCGACGCGTGCCTGCGCCACCATCCGCGACCAGCTCTGGCCAGCGATCAAGCGGCTCGGCGTCTGGGGCATGATTCTGAAAATGTTCGCGTCCTGAGACGGGTCCGCACACGCCCTCCTCCCTACGCAGTGGCGGGATGACGGAGGCGGGCAACTGACGGAGAATACCCTCCGTCATTTGCTATCGCAAATGCCACCTCCCACCGCTTCGCGCTATGGAGGAGGGAGACGGTTGAGCCGCTGAAGCCAGATCGTCCAGGCCAGAACGGATCAGATCGCGCCCCCTAAACCTCCACCTTGCCCAGAGGTTTCACGGCCGGTCCTTGCAGAACCTGGCCGTTGATGTCGAACTGCGAGCCATGACACGGGCAGTCCCAGCACCTCTCGAAGCTGTTCCAGTGGACGACGCAGCCGGCGTGGGTGCACGTCGCGCTGCATACATGCAGCCGCCCGCCCGCGTCGCGATAGGCCGCCACCTTGCCCAGGCCGTGGCGGCAGAGCGCCCCCTGCTCCGGTTTTATATCGTCGAACGATCCAACCTCGACCTCGCCGTCGTGTTCATGATTGCCGGCGGGCAGGATGTGTTCGGCGACCGACGTGGCGACCGTCAGGTTTTCCATGATGTAGTCGCCGACCGTCGTCGGCCGCGCCGGCTTGCGCCTGGGTTCATAGAGGTCTGCCCAGGGGTTTTCACGGCCTTCCAGCAGGTCGCGCAGGATCAATCCGGCCGCCGCCCCGGTCGTCAGGCCTTCGCCGGAATCGCCGGTCACCAGGTAGACGTTGTCGTATTCCGGCGACTTGCCGATATAGGGCGCGAAGTCGGCGGGCTCATAGACCTGGCCCGACCAGCCGACCAGCCGCGCCCGAATACCCGGATAGCGTTCGCGCGCCCAGGCCTCCAGCGCATCGAGCCGCGCTTCGCCGTCATCGGCCTCGCCTGATTTATGGTCCTCGCCGCCGACGATCAGGATGTCGTGGTCGGCCCCCGGCTGGATGCGGACATAGTGATAGCCGGGCTCGAGCGTGTCCCACAACAGGATGTCCGGCACCGCGCCCTTCTCGACCGACAGCGCGACGACGTAAGAGCGGTACGGCGCCTGTTTGGTATGCATCGGGATCGTCAGGTGGAACGGCGTATTGGTGGCGACGACGACCTGGCGCGCCACGATATGGCGGCCGTCCTCCAGGTTGGCGGTCACCTTGCCGTCCTTCTCCTTGAGGTTTTCCACCGCGATATCTTCGTAGAGGTGCGCGCCTCCGGCCTTCAGCGCATCGACCAGGCCGTTCAGGTATTTCAGCGGGTGAAAGCGCGCCTGGCGTGGAAAGCGTAAGGCCGGCAGGGTCGGATGGCCCGGAACGCCGCCGGACTCAACCCAGGTGACGTCGGTGTAGCCGATCCGGTGGACGGCATCGAGTTCGTCCTTCAGATATTTGACGTCTTCGATCTTGGCCGGCACGAAATAGCCATCGACACGCGCGAAGTCGCAGGCAATGCCCTCGGCGGCGGCTATGGCCTCGATGCGGTCGACGGCGGCCGACTGGCTCTGGTAATACTGCCGCGCCGCGTCCTGCCCCAGCATCCTGATCAGTTCGTCGTAATAGTCGTCGCACGCGAAGGCCAAGTGGGCGCTGGTGCGGGCGGTCTGGCCACGGCCAAACTTGCCGCGATCGACGACAACGACGTCGCGCCCCTGCTTCATCAGCTCATAGGCGGAGGACAAGCCGGCGATCCCGGCTCCGATCACCAGAACGTCGGCGGCGACGTCATTAGGCATGCGCTCACAAAAAGGCGCCGGGACATCCATCCACAGCGACCAGCTGGCTTCAACGTCTACATTCATCTGAACAGTCCTCATCACCGTGGCGGCCGGCGCAAAGTAATGAGGCAGCGATAAGTTCGATATAAAGAGCACCCGCGCATGGATAGTTTGCCGGTAAATGGCAGGCGGGCGCGGAAATGCTATGGCGTTGCGCCATGATGCAAACCGGACACCTGCCGGTCTTTACGATCGGTCATTCGACGCGAACCATCTCCGAGTTTGTCGAACTGCTGCGCGCGGGCGGCGTGACGATGGTGGTCGATATCCGCACGGTGCCGCGATCGCGCACCAACCCGCAGTACAATGCCGACAGCCTGCCCGACGCCCTGACGCCCTATCAGATCGGCCATACCCGCATCGCCGAACTGGGCGGCCTGCGCAAAAAGTCCGATGTGACGGAGACGGTCAACGGCTTCTGGACCAACAAGAGCTTCCACAACTACGCCGACTACGCCCTCTCCGAGCCGTTCCGCGCCGGGCTGCGGCAACTGCTCGACCTGTCGACGCGGCAGTGTACGGCCATCATGTGCGCCGAAGCCGTATGGTGGCGGTGTCACCGGCGGATTGTGGCGGACTATCTGATCACCGCCGGGCGCGAGGTCTTCCACCTGATGAACGCGGATACAGTCGCACCGGCAAAACGCACCGAAGCGGCGGTCCCGTGCAGCGATGGTTTGCACTATCCAGGGTGAGCTGATGATGCTGCATAGACGCTTTGACTGGGACCCGCAGTTGGGCGCGATGCAGAAGAAGGCCGCGATGTTCGGGGCCTTTCAACAAGCATTGTCGTGAAGGAGAAATGGCTGCATCTCGCCCTCCCCATTTATGGGGAGGGGGGACCGCCGAAGGCGGTGGGCGGGGCCTTCTTCTGCTCGCCGCGACGGTCAGCGGCGGGTGGACACGGATCAGCACGTCTCCTCTGCCTTGGCCACAAACGCCGGATCGTCGGCGAACTGGTCGCGCCAGCCTTCCGCCACCTTGGCCTTGAACAGCCGGTAAGGCACCGACACGCATTGACGGCCGCTGGCATAGGAATAGGTCGTCTGGACGACCACGCCCGTGAACTTGCCGCCTTTGGTCACGAATCCGGCGAGAGATGGCGCCTTACCAAAATAGCCGCCGGCGCAGAGCGCCTCGCGCTTCACATCGCTCAGCACAGCCAGGAAGCGGTCGCAGGCAAACATCTCGGCTTCGGGCACGGCAACGTCGGCGATGAACAGACTATCCGGCTCCACCTGCGTAAGCGTTGCGCGGTCCCACAGTCCGACGTTCAGACTGCCGCTGCCGTGGGCGGCGCCACTGACAAAGCCCCAGTCCGAGACAACCAAGGCCACCAGCCTGGGCGTCAAGCTATCCAGCGTGACCGTCACTTGCCAATTGTCAGTCTGGCCCTTCCGGCCGCCATAGGTGACGAAGCTTTCGTCCATCAGGGCGCGCCGTTTGGCGAAGTCGGCGGCAAAGACCTCGGGGATTTTGCGGAAATCGCCTTCGTATTTCAGCGTCGCTTCGTAATAGTCCGACTTGCGGTGCCAGACGGTAGCATCTTTGGCGAATTTGGCGGCCTTGGGCGCAGGCGTGGTGTCGGCGTCAAAACTGACGCTGTCGCCATTGTCCCACTCCGCCGTGCCGCCAATCATCGACGCCGAAGCCTCCACGGCGGCTTCGGGAGACGCATCCCCCTCGCCGCCTGGTGCGGGCGTGCAGGCGGCCAGGAGCAGCGCGGCGATCACGGCGAGCGTGGGCTGCATAGGCGTTGCCATCATCGCACCGTTTCCTTGCCATCGCGCAAGTCCCGGACAATCTGCGCCCGCTGACGGCAGAACGGCTGGAGCGCCGGGTTTTCGTTCCAGAAGGTCTCGATATCGTACTTTGGCTCGAAGTCGCCGTTGGTCTTGCCGTTGAGGGCGTCGCGCGCGGCATCGGCCTCCGGCCAGCCGCCTTCGGCGGCCCTGGCGTACCATTCGCGCGCCTTGGCGACATCCAGCTTGACCAGTTGCAGGGCGGGAGACGGCAGGGACTGCACATACAGATCGCCGAGTTGGTTCATCGCCTGCGGGTTGCCCTGGGCGGCCGATTTTTCCAGCAGATCAAGGATTTCGACAGCGTCGGGATAATAACGCGTCATGGCCGCGGTAAAGCCGATCATCTGTTCGGCCAGGGCGAACTGCCCCAGTGAACTGCCGCTCCTGGCCGACAGGTCGTACCAGTGCATGGCCTCGGCGCTTTGCGACGGGGCGTTTTGCCCAAGCGTGAACTGGGCATCGCCGTGGCCCTGCGCCGCAGCTTTCCTTAACCAGACAAGGCCAGCCTTCGCGTCCTGTTCGGCGCCGTCAGCGTAGTAGAGCGCAACGCCCAGCCGGAACTGACTTTCGGCATCGCCCTTTTCGGCGGCGGCGCGCGTTTCCGCGTCGATTTCAGCCCGTGCCGTCAGCGGCGCGAACAGGCAGGCGACGACGACCGAAGCCACGATAAACCGATTGCGCATGATACCCCCTCTTGTCCCCGTTACGCAGGCTAGCGTGCAGAGGCCACGGCGTCAAATGGTGGACGGAGGAAGCACGCCGCTTCTTTTAGACCTTTTGGATTTCATTGACATGAGCGCCGAACGCGCGTTGCGCCACATCGACCTTGTCGTGCAAAAGCTTTTTGAGGCCGTCGTATTCCCCGGCCTTGGACGCGTCCCAGTCAACCATGGCCCTGTCGAAATTATATTCCGGCGCAAGGCAATAGCGGTAGTCGGCACGTATGGGCTGAGTTTCCGGAAATATGGAAAAATGATCTATGGCAAAGGCGTGCAGGTCGATGGCGGCCGTGCGATAGGCGTCGTACTTTGCCTTGACGGCCGGGTGCTGGAAGGTCGAACCGGTCGCGGCGAAGGTGTCATAGGATTTGCGGAACACGGTGTCGAGGCTGCTCCGATAGGAATGATCATCGACCAGATTGCGAAAATAGCTGTCCAGCTCCGGCAGCGACACGCCCTTGTCGTCAAATAACTGACGGTCATGGGCGCGCTGGCGGTCGGAAAGGTCCAGGACAAAAAATTTGTAGCTAGCCAGCGCTACCCCCAGCAGCAGCGACATAACTCCGACAAGGGTTTGCCACGGCCTGACCGCAACATCCGTCAGCCCCGCCACGCCCAACAGCGCCTCGACGATCGCCGCCCACCATGGCCCGGACAACGCTATGATCCCATTGGCTATCAATGCGACCGCGACGACGACAACCACATGCGGCTTATATGTGAACCGGAAGTCGCGGTACCCGATGTCCAACATGATGTATGAGCTCCCCCCGCCACAGCCTGATCCGCCTCAGCTATAGTCATCGCCGTCGTAACTGTCACCGGCCTTCTTGCCCCCTCTTGCGCTTACGCCGAACCGTGTCAGTATGTATGACAATTTCAAAGTAAGCGGGTACCCGAACCCGCGGGAGTGATATAATGGAAACGCGCCGCCAGATCCTGCAGGGGCTGATCTTCAGCCTGGGCGGGGCCGCCGCCCTTACCGCCTTCGCGGCCAAAGCCGCCGCCCCGGAGGCCAAGACAACAAGCGCCGCAAAGCCCGGCTTCTACACCAAAGGCGAACTGGCGACGGTCACCTTCCTTGCCGACGGCATCATTCCGCGCACCGACACGCCGGGCGCCTTGGATGCCGGCGTGCCCGCCTATATGGACCACCTCTACGCCACCTGGGCATCGGAAAAGACCAAGGCCGACCACCGCGCCCACCTGGCGGCCATCGCCGGCCACCTCGACCGGCTGACCGACGTCCAGTCGATCGAAGCCGGCAATCGCGCCAAGCAGCGGGTCAAAGCGCTGGAGGCGCTGGACGCCGCCGCTTTCGGCGCCGAAGCTTCGGCGCACTGGCCCTACCGCAGCGTCAAGTCGCTGATCGCCACGGTCTATTACCTGTCCGAGCCCGGCGCCACTCAGGAGCTGCAGTACGAACCCGTGCCGGGACACTGGATTGCTTCCGCCCCGATCGCCGAAATCGGCCGCACCTGGGCGCTGTAAAGGAGTTATGACGATGAACCAATTCGATGCCATTGTCATAGGCTCGGGCATGAGCGGCGGCTGGGTCGCCAAGGAGCTCAGCGAAAAAGGCCTGAAGGTCCTGGTGCTGGAACGCGGCCGCGAACTGAGCGTGGAGAAGGACTATACCGACATGCTCCAGCCGTGGGAACTGCCCAATCTCGACCGCATCAACGAGGACGAGCTGAAGAAGTCCTACCCCATGCAGTCGCGGTCGGTCGGCTACGCGCTGCACGAAACCACCAAGCATTTCTGGGTCAAGGAGGACGAGCAGCCCTATGAGACCCCCGCCGACGCGCCGTTCGAATGGGTGCGCGGCTATCATTCGGGCGGCAAGTCGCTCCTCTGGTCGCGCCAGTCCTACCGCTTCGGGCCGCAGGATTTCGAGTCGAACAAGAAGGACGGCCACGGCGTCGACTGGCCGATCCGCTATGACGACCTGGCGCCGTGGTACGACCACGTTGAACGCTTCGCCGGCATTTCGGGCAATGCCGACGGCATACCGTCCCTCCCCGACGGCGTCTTCCAGCCGGCGTTTGAACTCACCCTGCCGGAGAAGGCGTTCGCCGAGCGCGTCGCCAAGGCCTTTCCGACGCGCCGGGTCATCGCCGCCCGCGTCGCCCACCTGACCCAGCCGACCCAGGAACAGATGGACCTGGGACGCGGCCCGTGCCAGGTGCGCAATCACTGCCACCGGGGCTGCTCCTTCGGCGCCTATTTCTCGTCGATGTCGGCGACGTTGCCGGCGGCGCGCAATACCGGCAACATGACGCTGATCAGCCACGCCATCGTCCATTCGATCGACTATGACCCCAAGACCAAGCGTGCCTCCGGCGTGCGCGTCATCGACGCCAATACGCGCGAAGCGAAGACCTATACGGCGAAGATCATCTTCCTGAACGCCGGCACGGTCGCTTCGACGATGATCATGCTGAATTCGAAGTCGGCCAGCTTCCCGACCGGGATCGGCGACAGCTCGGGTGTGCTGGGCAAGAACCTGATGGACCATTTCGGTGGTGCCGGCGCGTCCGGCGACATGCCGGAATTCGACGGCTATTACCACGCCGGCCGCCGTCCGGGCGGCATCTATGTCGCCAACTACGCCAATATTACCGAACACGATAAGCCCTACCTGCGCGGCTATGGCTTCCAGGGCGGGTCGCGGCGCGGCGGCTGGACGGGCAACCGGCCGGGCCTGGGCCAGGCCTTCAAGGAGGCCAACCGCACGCCGGGGACGTGGAATATCGGCATTTCGGCGTTCGGCGACATGCTGCCGGACCCGCGCAACACCATAAGCCTGCATCCGACCAAGGTCGACAAGTGGGGCCTGCCGGTTGCGGTGATCGACTGCCGTCTGCGCGAGAACGAACTGAAGCTGATGCAGGCGGCGTCAAAGGACGCCCTGGCGATGCTCCAGGCGGCGGGAGCGGTCAATATCCGCTCGACCGAGGACGGCGACGGCGTGACATTCGCGTCGCTGACGTCTCCGGGCAACAAGATCCACGAGATGGGCACGGCGCGCATGGGTCGTGATCCCCGCACCTCGCTGCTCAACGGCTGGTGCCAGTCGCACGACGTGCCGAACCTGTTCATCAGCGACGGCGCGTGCATGCCGTCCTCGGCGGTGCAGAACCCGTCCCTCACCTACATGGCGCTGTCGGCGCGGGCGGCCAACCACGCGGCGGAACTGGTGAAGACCGGGGTTTTGTAGAGAGAGAGAGAGAGAGAGAGAGCCCGTCCTGATACGAAGCGAACGCGTGTGGCCTTCGTAGCAGACTTGGCCTTACTTTCTTTTCGCTGTCATCTCGCGATTGCCCTGGTACAGGACAAGGTGGCTTACCTTGCCGGAACCGTCTTTGAAAAACGCGATGTCGGCGTCAACGGCGGAAGCGTAGAACCGGGTTTGGGACACCGCGGCCAGCGGCAGCTTGGGCTGACCGCTGCCTTGGACCACTAATTGCCCCGCTTCGACCGTTACGGTCAGGGTGAAGCCAGGCGCGACCTCGTAAACACCAGCGTAGGTTTGCAGCACGTCGGCGGCGACGGACACGGCTGGCCGTTCGGATTTCAGAACCACGGTTTCGCCATGGGCGACGGAGGTAAGGTTCTCCGCAATGCTGCTCGGAGCGCCGCCATTCACATTGCCAAGGACGACAATGGTCAGCTTTTCATCGGGAAAGTGCGTGAGCACGGTGTTGAAGCCTTCGATGCTTCCGGAATGCGTAATGCGCCGCTGGCCCTTGCTTTGATCGACCTCGACACCCAGCGCATAGTTCGACGTGGCCGATGGCGTCAGCATGGCCTGCAATGATTCAGGCTTCAGCAGCTTGCCGCCGAACAAAGCATTTTCCCATTTGAGCAGGTCGTGCGTGGTCGAATAGAGGCCGCCGGCCGCAAAGGGTATGGTCATATCGGCATATGGTGCGTTCACGGGGCCTTCCGGCGACATGCGGTAGCCCGACGCCCGCTTCGGAATAACGGATGTAAAGGTGTCGTACCCTGAATCCTTCATGCCGAGCGGCGTGAAGATATTGTCCTGCACGAAGCGAGCATAGGGCACGCCGGAGGCTTTTTCGATGACATGGCCCAGCAGGACATAGCCGGAATTGCTGTAGCTCATCTTTTCCCCGGGCCGGAAGTCCAGCGGCCTGTCCCGAAAGCGGGCGATAGTCCTCTCCGGCGTCGTAGGCAGAGTATTTTGCGTTGGGTAATCCGGGAAGCCGGTAAAGTTGGGGATGCCCGATGTGTGTGTCAGCAGGTGCCGAAGCGTGATCCCGTCCCACGTCGCCGGCGCATCTGGATACCAGGCCTTGACCGGATCGCTGAGTTTCAACTTGCCGTTTTCCTGCAGCAGCAGGATCGCGGCGGCGGTGAACTGCTTGGTGACCGACCCCAGCCGGTACCTGGTATCCGGCGTTCCAGGAATCATCCATTCCAGGTTGGCGTAGCCATATCCCTTGTCCAGCACGATCTCGTCGCCGCGCGCAACCAGCACAGACCCCATGAACTGGTTCGACTTCACGTAGGACTGGATGATCTCGTCCATTCTCTGGACGTTGTCGGCGGCGGCGGCCGGAAATGCCAGGGCCGCGAAAGCGGCGGTGACGGCTAGAAAACTACGGAATCGCATGGGCATGGCCCCTGTTTTGAAAGGAGTGTCAGAAACCTGAAATCGGGAATTCGACGGTCTTGTCACCTTCGCTGAGCGTAAGATTGGCCGGAACGGCGCCGCTGTCCGGATTGAAAACGTAACGGACCTTGAGTTCGGCGCCGGGGGCGACTACCGGCGTGTTGTTGAACAGCGCGAGCCGCCGACCGCCGCGCGTCGAGATACGGTGAACCATGAAATGCGGACCATGCAAGAGTGTCGAAGCGCGTACGCGCTGCCGTTGCTAAAGGTGTATCGGACCGGGCCGTCGAAGGTGCGTCGTGCCGCCCCGAACCTTGCAACAGTTGTGACAACAGCTATGCTGTCCTCCTGAAATGCTGTGTCGGACAGGCTGGATCGGTATGATTTTAAGTGGAAACATCATACCGATCTAAGTTTTTGTTTTGTCGCGATATTTAAGGCGAAAACCCCAAAGACGCTTCTTGGCACTTTTCGCCATATCGCTCTAATAAACTTGCTAGCTTTCGCCTTAAGTCGTGCTAGCAATCTATGTGGCAAGATAAATTAGGTGCGGTACTGTAATGAACGTCTTCGATGGACTGCTTAAATCCGTGCGTTTAGCCTGGCATAGCCCGCAGGGAGGCGACATGAGGAATCGGCCTTTCTGGTACCTTGTCGCGGCAGTTGTCGGCTGCGGCCTTCTCGCATCAATCGCCTCAGTCGTGGAAGACTGGGAAGAGTTCCTGGTGGTGACCTACGTCGCGCTGGGCTGCATAGCTGGTGTGACCGC
This sequence comes from Asticcacaulis solisilvae, assembly GCF_017875235.1. Classification (GTDB taxonomy): domain Bacteria; phylum Pseudomonadota; class Alphaproteobacteria; order Caulobacterales; family Caulobacteraceae; genus Asticcacaulis; species Asticcacaulis solisilvae_A. The sequence continues at coordinate 78,401 of NZ_JAGGMI010000015.1, forward strand.
CTTTCTTTTAGCCTGGGGCCTGGCCATCATGGAAAAGGGAGTGGTGGTTGGCGGAACCATTGGCTTGATACCGGCGCTTGTGCTTGGTTGCCTTTCCAGCGTGGCGTGGCCGCTGGAATTGATAGTCTTGCTTGTGGCTCGGGAAAAAGGCTGGCTGGGAGCAGCGTGGGCTCGTTACCGATCCAGAGCGATATGAGGCGCAGAAGTCTGGCGCGAGCGATTTAATCGGCAGTGGACATGCTTCTCCGTTACCGGGACTGTGCACCTGCCGGCTATAGATGCAAAGGCCTCCAACGTCTGCTGCGATCGCGCCGATGCCCCTTAGCCACCGTAGATCAAACTCAGGACCGTCGCCGAGGTCGCAACGACAATAAGCGACAGAAGCGCCCCGGCGCGGGAGTAGTCGCTGAACTTGTAGCCCCCGGGGCCCATGACCAGCAGGTTGTTCTGGTGGCCGATCGGCGTCAGGAAGTCGGATGACGTGCCGATGAGGACGGCCAGCAGAACGGCGTCCGGGCTGACGTTCAACAGGCCCGCCAGCTGGATCGCCAAAGGTCCCATGATCAGGGCAGTGGCAACATTGTTGAGCATGATGGTCAGCACCAGGGTCATGGCGCAGACCGCGGCCAGGCAGACTATCAGCGGCGTCCCGGCCAGCACATTCCCTGCGGCCTGAGCCACAATGCCCGCCGCGCCGCTCGTCTCGAAGCTCTGGCCGACCGGGATCATGGCGGCCAGCAGAACGATTATGCTCCAATCGATCGACCGATAGGTCTCGCGGCCGGGAATGAGCCTGAGCGCGGCCATCGCCACGCCGGCGGCCAGGAAGGCCAGCGCCGGCTGCGCATCAAAGAATACCGCCGCACCTATGGCGATCAGGAATATGCCGACCGTCATGGCAGCCTTGCGGCCATCCATGGGCGCCGGATCGCTGCGGTCGACCTCCAGCAGGCGTTCGCGGGCCGCAAAGGTCGATATCGCTTCGGGACTGCCGGTTAAAAACAATTGGTCGCCGGTGCGGAAGATCAGGCTTTCCATGGGAACCAGGTCCCCGCCCTTGCGCGGGCCGACGCCGGTCAGGCTGACCTCGCCGTTGCTGCGCAGGCTGATGGCCTCATAGCGCTGTCCGACCAGCAGCGAATTATTGCCGATGACCATGTGGGCCGTGATGTCGCTCGGCTCCGGCGCTGGAGAGGCGACCGGAAAGGCCACGGCGGCGGCGACGTCCTCGGGCCGTGCGCGGGTCAACAGAACCAGGCGGTCCCGGCGCTTCAGCCGATCATCCTGGGGCCACGGCAGGTGGCGGCCGCGGCGAACGAAGCCCAGGAGCCGCGTCGACGTCTCGCGCAACTGCCGCGCCACCTCGGACCGCGCCAGGGTGACCGCCTCAATAAGCTGCAGTTCAAAGATGCGCCAGGGCATTTGCCCGTCCTCGGCACTCGTCCTCCTGGGCAGGAGCCGCCAGCCCACCAGGGCAAGATAGGCCAGTCCGGCCACTGACACCGCCACGCCGACCGGCGTCATGGCAAAAAACGCAAAGGGCTCGCCCAGGCGATCTTCGCGAACGGACGACAGGATCATGTTCGCCGGCGTGCCGATCAGCGTCGTCATGCCGCCCAGGATCGTCGCGAAGGCCAGGGGCATCAGGACCGCACCCTGCGGCCGCTTATGCAGGCGGGCGATCTCGGCGCCGAGCGGCATGACTATGACCAGGGCCGCGATGTTGTTCATGAAGGCCGACAGAAAGGCGCCCATCAGCATCAGCACGGCCAGTTGCAGGCTGAACCCGCCATTCTTCGGAAGCGCAACGCGCGCCAGCCGCCCGGCCACGCCGCTGAGTTCCAGCGCCCGGCCGACAACCAGCACGGAGGCCACCGCCACCACGGCCGGGTCGCCGAAGCCATTGAGCGCATCCTTGGGGGCGACGAGGCCGGTGGCGACGGCCGCCAATAGCGCCAGCAATGCGACCAGGTCATGCCGTATCTTTTCGGACACGAACATGATCAGGGCGGCGACCAGTATGCCGGCACTGAGCCAGTAGGCGGGAATAATCGAACTGAGGTCCATACGGTTGTCCGGTGAACAAGGCGTCAGGACACATCACGCCACAAAGCTTTCCCATCCGGTCCCGCCCGGAAATTTGTAAAATCGGGATGTCGTTCAGTGTCCGACAAACCCTATTGCCTTCTTACGGCCACGCCCCTCACCTGCGGCCATGAACGTACTGGACGGCTTGCGGCGATTTGACTGGGGTAACCTGGCTCAGGATATCGGTCTGGCGCTGCTCATCTTTATCGGCGCCTTCATGGCTTCGAGCCTCGTGCGGCAGCTTTTCCAGCGCGCCCGCCAGCAGACCGTGCGGGCGAATGCGTCGCTGTATGTCGCCGAAAAGCTCGTCACCTACGGACTGATCATCTTCGGCGGCATGTTGGCCCTGTCCGTGACCGGGCTTGATCTGACCTCGCTGGCGGTCTTCGCCGGCGCCATCGGCGTGGGTGTTGGCCTGGGTCTGCAGGGCGTCGTCAAGGAGTTCGTTTCAGGCCTGGTCATCATCTTCGATCCGAATATCCGCGTCGGCGACTTCATCCAGATCAATGAGGGGCTGCGCGGAGAAATCACCGAAGTCGGGCCGCGCGCCACGCGGCTGCGCACCAATGATGGCCTGAATGTCGCCATACCGAATTCGACCATCATCGAAAACCAGGTGATCAACTGGACCTTTCGCGGTGGTACCCGCCGTATCCACGTGCCTTTCCGGGTTGCCTACGGGTCCGACAAGGCCAAGGTCAGGGAAGCCGTGCTCAGGGCCGCCCACGACGTTTCCTTTACCATGCCCGACACGGACAGCCGGCGCACACAGGTCTGGTTGACCGGCTTTGGCGAAAACGCGCTTGAGTTCGAGCTGGTCGTCTGGCCGACGCCCGACGCCGTGCGTCGGCCGGCCGCCCTGACGGCGGCTTATAACTGGGCCATCGAAGACGCCTTGCGCGCCGAATGCGTCGAGGTGCCTTTCCCGCAATCAGACCTTCATGTCCGCAGCTTCTTCGGGTTGACCGGTGAGGACGCCCTTGGTGCGCTTGGTATGAAGACCAGGGAGTTGCCCAAGCCGGAGGTGGTTACGCCGTCGCAGAACGACGCGGAGCGCGACCTGCGCACCGACCTGCCGCCTGAACCCGAGGATGACCCGCCGCCGAAGCCGTGACCGCGTACCGGGTGATATATGGGCGCGCTGCGGTGGTCTGCTTTCGCTCCGACCGGACGACGATATCTCTTGTCATATGTGGAAATGATTTTTATACATGACATTCATGGACGGATATGGGTGGTCGTGTCGTTGTCGCGTTGAATAGCCACCCAAAGCCTCCGCAAAAATAACAATTCATGGAGGACGCGGTGCAAAGCCCTATCCGGACCATAATGGCCGCCGCTGTTGTGGCGCTTCTGGCATTTGACACAAGCGCCGCGCCCCCGCGCAAGGCAGCGACCACGCCGGTCGCCGAGGCCCCTGCCCGCACGCGCACCAGTTTCAACGCCGACTGGCGGTTCCATCTCGGCGGCAGCGAGAACGCGCAAAGCCCTGCGTTTGACGACGGCGGCTGGGAAGCCGTCGGCCTCCCGCACAGTTTCAGCATGCCTTACTTTCGCGCGGCGGACTTCTATACCGGCGACGGCTGGTACCGCAAAACCTTCGTGCTGCCGGCGAAGCCCTCGGACCAGCGGTTCTCGCTCGAATTCGAAGGGGCGTTCCAGGACGCGCGCGTCTACGTCAACGGCATCGAGCTGGCCCACCATCGCGGCGGCTATACTGGATTTCCCGTCGATATCACCGACGCTGTAAAGCCCGGGCGCAACGTCGTCGCGGTCAAGGTGAACAATGACTGGGACGCGACCCTGGCGCCGCGCGCCGGCGAACATGTCTTCAGTGGCGGTCTTTACCGTGACGTGTGGCTGGTTTCGACCGACGCGGTGCACGTGCCGTGGACAGGGACGCGCGTGACGACGCCCGACCTGTCGGCAAAGTCGGGCAAGGTCAATGTCGAAACCGAGGTCCGCAACGACAGCCCGCAACCCGCCGATGTGACGGTCGAGACGCGCATTATCGACGCCAAGGGCGCGACGGTCGCCGTGCTCCCCAAGGACACGCTGCGACTGTCCCCCGGCGAGATGACAATCGCCCGCCAGCTTTCGGCGCCGATCGCCAGGCCGGCCCTGTGGTCGCCCGCCACCCCGGTGCTTTACCGCGCGGTGACGCAGCTGCGCGTCAACGGCAAGCTGAGCGACCGGTTTGAAACCAGCTTCGGTTTCCGCTGGTTCGAATGGACAGCCGACCGGGGCTTTTTCCTCAACGGCAAACACCTCTATTTCAAAGGCGCCAACGTCCACCAGGACCAGGCCGGATGGGGCGACGCGGTCACCAATGGCGCGATTGAGCGCGACGTCCGCATGATCAAGGACGCCGGCTTCGACTTCATCCGGGGCTCGCATTACCCGCACGATCCGCACTTCGCCGAAACGACCGATAAGTTGGGGATGCTCTTCTTGTCGGAAGCGCCGTTCTGGGGCACGGCCGGCTTCAAAAACCCGTGGGGCGCGCCGGCCTACCCGTCCGATCCCGCCCAGTTCGCGGCCTTTGACGCCAGCGCCAAGCAGCAGCTGGCCGAGATGATCCGCATCAATCGCAACAGCCCGTCCATCGTCGCCTGGGGCATGAACAACGAGGTCTTCTTCACAGAAGGCAAGACCCTGCCCGAGGCGCGCCGCCTGCTCAAGGAAATGGTCGCCCTGTCGCATGAGCTTGACCCCAGCCGCCCGGCCTCGATCAACGGCGCGCAACGCGGCGAGATGGACAAGCTTGGCGACATCGCCGGCTATAATGGCGACGGCGCCAGCCTCTTCCCCGACCCCGGCATTCCCAACTTCGTCGCCGAATACGGAGTGACGATGGCCGACCGGCCGGGCGCCTACGCACCGGGCTTCGAAGACCTGGTCAACACCAAGGGCGCGGACAAGACCAAGGAAGGGTCCTGGCGCCTGCCCTGGCGCTCGGGCGAAGTCATCTGGGCCGGGTTCGACCACGGCTCGATCGCCGGCAAGCGCTTCGGCGGCATGGGGATGATCGACTATTTCCGCCTGCCCAAGCGGCAATACTACTGGTACCGCAACGCCTATGCCAAGGTCCCGCCGCCCGTATGGCCGGTCGAAGGCACGCCCGCGGCGCTGCGCATCACCACCAGCGCGCCGGTCATCCGCCGCGCCGACGGCACGGACGACGTTCAGGTTATCGTCAGCGTCGTCGATGCGGAAGGCCGCCGCCTCAGCAACAGCCCGCCGGTCCGGCTGGCCATCGAATCCGGCCCCGGTGAGCTGCCGACCGGACGCGCGATCGATTTCTCACCCGACACCGATATCGTGATTCGCGACGGCGAAGCGGCCATCGCCATGCGCAGCTGGCAGTCGGGCGTCACCCGGCTGCGCGCCACATCGCCGGGCCTCAAGGACGCGGTGGCGGACATCCGCACGCTGACGGGGCCTGTATTTGAGGCGGGCAAGACGCCGCTCGCCGCCGACCGGCCTTATGTGCCTTTCGTCAAGCCGCTCCGCGAGTATGCCGGCGACATGGTGTTCGGGCTGAACAACCCGACCTTCTCGAGCTCGAACGCGCCGGACCACAGTTCGCGGCTGGTCAATGACGGCGATCCCGCGACCTATTGGGCGCCGGCGGCCGGCGACACGGCGATGAGCGTCACGGTGGACATGGAACGCGTCGTGGAAGTCCACCGGCTGAAAGTGACCTTCCCTGAGGCCGCGCCTTACGGCTACGTCGCAGAGATCCAGGATGGCCAGGGCAACTGGCAGAAGCTGGTGGAACAGATCCCCGGCATGGACGCCAGCCAGACGCGCGAGCTTGAAACCGAAGCCCGTGAAGGCCGCAATGTCCGTCTGAGACTCTGGCCGTCCGGCGACGGCGTGGTCGGCGTGTCCGAGATCCAGATCACCGGCGCCCTGCGCGCGGAGTAGGGGGACGGGGCGGCGGTGTTGCTCAAATGGTAGGTGTCCAACTATGCAGCGGCGTTAATGAAGACGGGGGGTGTATCCGCTTCTGGCGCGGGCCTGCTGCCCCCCCCAGTCGTGCAGGCACAAGCACGAAACGCAATCCCGGACTGATTGCTGGCGCACATTGCCGCGCACCACGCGCTCAGGCCGTGTAGACAGGGACCGCGCGCCGCTTGATTTCGTCGACAAGGGCGATAACGCGCGGATCGCTGCTGCGCTCCCGCAGATAATAGACCCCCATCCGCACAGGGTCCGGCGCCTCGCCGGGGGCAAGACGGATCTTATACACGCCGTGGCGCTCAAACTCCTGCGCCATCAATTCGCCGTGCTGCAAAACCGCATCGGTGCCATTGACATAGTCGAGACAGGCCTGGAGTGAGTTTGACGTGAACGCCTTGCCCGCCGTTCCGTCCGCGAAGACAAGACTCGACAGCCGTTTCTGATGGCTTTCCCACGGAAAGGCGATGGTCGAAGGATAGGCTTTCAAATCGGACTGCGTCCGCAGTCCTTCCAGCAGCGGATGCCCCCGGCGGACGAAGAAGCCGTCCTGTTGCCGCCCGATGGCTTCAAAATCCGTTCCCAGGTCCGGATCGAGGTCCGCCACCTTGTGCCCGACAAAGACAAGTATATCGCCCGCCAACAACTGATCCATCAGGCGCAGGACGTTGCCCAGACTGACATTGATCGGAACATGGGGATGCTGGGTGCGGTAGTCGAAGACCAGGCCGCGCAGGAAGGTGGCCCAGGCCGTATAGCCGGACCCGACGCTGATGCCGTTTTCAAAATTGTTCTTCTGGCGTTGGATCGATTCCAGGGCATTTTCGTGCAGCCGCTTCATGACAAGCGCATGCTGATAGAGCGTCTGGCCGTAGGCCGTCAGGCGCATGCCGCGCGAGGTCCGGTCGAACAGACTGACACCCAACGCGCTTTCCAGCTTTTTCAGGTTAAAGGTCAGGGTCGGCTGGGTCACGTGCAGCCGCTCGGCTGCATTGCTGATCGAGCCGGCATCGGCGACGGCAAGGAATTGAAGCAGGGTCCGGTCCATTCGCTCGCGCTCCGCTATAGATTTTTTCTATATTATGGCGGAAATTTCGTATTTTTCCACCAGAATGGCAAATGATAAAGTGCTCGTGCTTCGGCAAGGAAGCTGATCGCACTGTGATCCCGACCACACGTCACATGCGCCACATGTAATGCGTATTCAATTTTAAGCAACGCTACGAACGAATGCCTCGCTTTACTGCGAAAAGGCTGCGATTTTGTGTGCGTTATAAGTAATTTCAAATTAAATGTGCCATTTAAACAACTATTATAATTAATTTAATTTCCAGTGCATTGAATTTCGATGACTCGAATATTACAATCATATGCAATCATCTTCGCTACGAAGTGATCGCACCAAGTCCAAATAAACAGAACTCAGGGACGTAATCATGATCCATTCCAGCTGGCGCACCCATGCGTCTGTTATAGCCCTCACCGCCGCCATGCTGGGCGCGGGCACGCTTACCTTTGCCGCGCCGGCCCATGCCCAGGAGACGGCCAGCCCCAGTGCGCCGGCGGCCGAAACCGATGGTGACACGGTCGTCGTACGGGGCATCCGCAATTCGCTGCGCTCTTCCATGAACGTCAAACGGGACGCCGTGAACGTCGTCGACGCCATCACCGCCGAAGATGTCGGCCAATTCCCGGACAAGAATCTCGGCGAAGCGCTGCAGCGCGTGACGGGTGTCCAGATTTCGCGTCAGGACGGCGAAGGCCGGGGCGTTTCCATTCGTGGCGGCGACCCGAACCAGACCCGCGTCGAAGTCAACGGCTCGACCGCCATGTCGCTGACGGTCGGCGCCGGTGACCGCGCGGTCGACTTCCGCGACCTGCCGGTCGAGTTCATCTCGCGCCTAGAGGTCGTCAAATCGGTGACGCCGGAAATGACCGAAGGCGGGGTCGGCGGCACGGTGCGCATTGTCACGCGCCGGCCGTTTGACAGCCGCAGGCCGTTCCTGGCCGCTTCGGCCCAGGGCGTCTATTCCAATCTGTCGGAAACCTGGGACCCCAAGCTGGCCATCATCGGTTCGCGCCTCTTCGCCGATGACACGATCGGCATCCTGGTCAGCGCCACCTTCGAAGACCGCCACCTGTTCTCCAACAATGCCCGTACGACCGGCTGGATCCGCCGCGAAGACGCCGCGCGCGAACGCGCCGACGGTCCCACCGGCCGCGACTCCGACCTCAATGGCGACGGCGTCAACGACTGGATGCCCGAAATCCCGCGCCTCATCATGGACCGCCGCGACACCCGGCGCACCGCGCTCAATAGCGTCCTGGAATGGCGGCCGAACAGCGACCTGCAACTGTTCGCCGAGCTGACCTATGCCACCGCCACCGAGGACGTCTACAGCCAGTTCCTGCAGCTGAGTGGCTCGGCCGGTGAAATCGACTATGCCAATTCGGCCGTCGGGGACGACAATACCGCCTCGCATATTGAACTGGTCTCCACCGCCGCCTTCCCCATCGACCTGACCTACCGCAATATCCTCGGCAGCCTGACGCGCACCCAGTATACCAGCGCCGTCGGCGGCAAGTGGAATATCGGCCAATGGACATTCGACGGCCGCGCCTCCTATTCCAAGGGCGATGTCCACAACGACGAAATCAACTCGACGGCCTATGTCTTCGGCGTGCCGCGCGCGATCGTCGATTATACGGGATCGCAAGGGTCGCCGCAGTTCACCTTTCCGGGACTGGACGTCACGACCGGCCAGGGCGTGAACCAGCTCGACGCCATCTACAATCCACGTGACAACATCGCCGACGAAGCCGCCGTGCGCCTCAACGCCACCTGGACGCCCGTCGATTCCTTGTGGGTCAACAACGTCAAGTTCGGCATCGGACGCAGCGAAGTCACCAATGACAGCCTGTTGTACCAGCGCACCATCCGACTGGCCGGCCGGACCCCCATGCCGACCAGTTCGGGCGCCACGGTCGTCCACGCCGTTCCGGCCGCGACGCTGCAGTCGATCGTCAACGCCAATTCAACGGTCAACGACATTCCGTTCTTCAGCACGGGCGACCTTGGCTATTCCGGCGGCGTCCGCCAGTGGCTCGACAACACCTACGACACCTATTACGCCACCATCGCCGCCAGCGGCACAACCATGGACGTGATGGCGACAAACCCCAATGCCGGCACGATGGGCAGCTACCAGAACTTCCTCGACACCTGGACGGTCGAGGAAAACACCGATTCCGCCTACCTCCAGATGGGCTTCCGCTTTGATGAGGACTTCCCCTTCCCGATCGATGGCGTGATCGGTGGCCGCTATATCGAGACGGACACGCGCTCAAGCGGTTTCAACCGTGTCCAAAACGGTTCGACGGTCACCTTCGTGCCCGGGGTCCGCGAAGGCAGCTATTCGGAGTTCCTGCCGTCGTTCAACATGCGCATGAAGTTCGTGCCCAACCGCTGGGTCGGCCGCTTTACGGCGACAAAGGTGATGTCTCGCCCTGCCCCAAGCCAGCTGGCCCTGCGCCGCTCCACCGACATAGTCGGCCTGACCGGCTCACGTGGCAATCCGGAACTGCTGCCGTTCGTGGCGACGCAGTTCGACCTGGGCCTTGAGCACTACATCAATTCGGACAGCTTCTGGTCCTTCACCCTGTTCCAGAAAAACATCTCGCGCTTCATCGTCAATCAGGTCGGACCGGAGGATGTCGATGGCATCACCTACAGCATCAGCCGGCCGGTCAATGTCGATGACCCCGTGAAGATCTCCGGCTTCGAAGCCGGCGTGCAATACGCGCTGGACTTCCTGCCGGCGCCGTTCAACGGCCTGGGCATCCTGGCCAATGTCACGGTCCAGGAAGACAAGGGCTATAAGGGCACCGATCTCCTGACGGGCGCCACCCTGCCCTATCCCGGCTTGTCCAAGACCAGCTACAACACCTCGGTCTATTACGAAACCGACCGGATGAGCGCGCGCCTGTCCTATAACTGGCGTGACAAGTGGCTCATCACCCCGGCCGGGCGCGGCAACCTGCCCGAGTTCAACAAGGCCTATGGATCGCTGGATGCCGCGGTCAACTTCAACGTCAATCCCAACTGGACGGTGTTCCTGGAAGGCGTGAACCTGACCGACCAGGTCCGTGTCGAATATAATGCCGACGCCCGCGTCATCGGCAACGAAACCTTCGGCTCCCGCATTTTCCTGGGTATCCGTTACAAGCAATAGCTCCCCGTCGCCGACTCCTCCTTGTGAAGACGCGATCAACTGGCTGCCACCCTCGGGTGGCAGCCTTTTTCTTCGGCGGTGCCGGCAAGGCATACCGGTACTTCAAAGAGCGGATGACGACGCCGCCTGTTCCGGGCGGCAATTGTCCCTGAGGAATCCTTCATAATCGACGTTCGTCCACGTTCCGGCGGCGAGCGCCAACACGGCTTCTGTAGCGGCCGCCTCACTCGCTTCGAACACCATGCCGTTGAGTTCCAGAAACAAGATGCCGAGGATAAAGCCGGTACGCTTGTTGCCATCGATGAAAGGATGGTTTTGCACTATGCCGGCCGTATAGGCGGCCGCCAGTGACACCACGTCGACCTCGCCGCCATTGGCCATCAATTGCTTCGGCCTGGCCAGGACGGATGCCAGCAGGCCCGCATCCCGGACGCCATCCGGTCCTCCGTGCAGGACGAGCGAGCGGCCATGAATGGCCAACGCCTCCCGCTCTTCCAGCCACACCCAGTCCGTCATTTTGCCAGGACGCTGAGCGTATTCCGATAGCGGCGCATGATCGATTCCGCCTTGTCCATCTTCTCGGCAAAGCCGGGGTCATATGGCGTCAGGCGATAACCGCCATCCGGCGTCTCCACGGCGTATAGGGTGTCGCCCTTGGCGACGTTTAGCCGGCTCAGCATTTCCTTTGGAATGACGACGCCCGTGGACGTGCCGATGGCGGTCAGTTTCAATGTGTTCATAATAGCGTCTCGTCACATTATTATAAACATTATAATGACGGATATTAGAAATTCAAGGCAGAGCAGGCCAGCTCCGCCCCACTATCCCACCGGCAGCAAGCGCGTATGTACCGCGTGTTCGGGAGCCTCCGAAAACACGCGCCGGCGCCGGGCCAGGTAGTCGCCTGGCGTATGACCGGTGAAGAACTTGAATTCCTTGTTGAAATGCGCCTGGTCCGAGAACAGGAAGTCCTGAGCGACCGAAGTCCAGCTTGACGGGCGCTTTCCGTCGACCGCGTCGATGACCTGCTGGATGCGGTAGAGCCGCGCCAGCCGCTTGGGCGGGACGCCGACGACGCAGTTGAACAGCGAAATCATATGCTTGGGCGTGAAATCGGGCAGCGGAAAGAGGTCGCCATGCTCGCCCAGGCCATTATCGGCCCTGAACGCCTCGAGCGCCCGGGCGATCTTTTCGAACTTGGCCGCGCGGTCCAGGCGCGCCATCAGCAGGCGTTCCAGCAGGACGAACCGCGCCTGGACACCGCCCGCCCCGTAAAGCCGTTCACGCAGTTCCCCGGCAAACCGGCGCCAGACGTCATCGAGCGGAACGAGCTGGTTGTGCACCGCGTTGACATCGATTCCCAAGAGGCTGTGGGCGCCGCCCGGCCAGAAACTGACCCCGATAAAGTCGGGATCATTCGGCCAGACGACGGTGTGGTACTGGTCCCAGACCCCCATGAACCAACCCCTTGGGTCGACGGCGAAGAATTCGGCGTCGCCAGGGCGTTTCGCCAGGAAACCGCCGCCGAAATTGATCTTCAGGTCGGTCTGGGGCGAAGGCAGCACCTTTTCCTCGCGGTACGGCATCGTGCCCGTCGGGGCGTAGAAGTAGCGCACGTAGCGGTTCAGCGGATAGCCCGGTGTGTAGGCCTGGAATGACATGGTTATATTGTCCGCCATATCCCCGGATTTTCAACCGGAATCGGACGGCGAAATTTTTGGCCGGAGGTTAAATAAATACAATTTCGCGCCGGCGCGATGGTTTAGGCTGGGCCTGCGCCCGCCGCGTCCGCGTGTCCGGCCGGCTTACTTTGCCGCGAGATTAGGCCGAAAACCGCTGCACACTTTTCGGCATATCGCGGGTTATCGCCGCCGGACACGCACCTTCGCGCGCGCAAAAACGATGAAAAAAGGTCAGGGAAACACAGCGATATGAACAACTTGTCTTTAGTGAACCGTCTGCCGTTCGCCGCGGGGATGGCGGGTCTGGGTGCGGTCTGCCTGGTCTTTCGGGACTTTGCCCTGCAGTGGCAATCCGCTCCGGAGTGGGTAAAGCTCATCCCCTTTGCGGCGATCGTCAGCGCGCTGTGGCTCGTCGCCACCGGGATCGCGCTGGCCGTCAGGCGGCTGGCGTTCGCGGGCGCGGTGTCGGCCATAGTCTTGTTCGGCGTCTGGGCGTTTGTCTTTCACGGGCCCTTGGTGGCACAGCAGCCGACGCAGCTCTATCTCTGGCTTGGCATGGCCGAAACAGGCTGTTTGATGGCCGCGGGTCTGGCGCTGATCGGCGCCCACAGGCAGGACGCCCGTATGCTTCAGGGCGCGCGGATCGTCTTTGGACTGTGCGCCGTGGTGTTTGGTTTGAGCCACTTCGTCTATGTCGATCCGACGGCGAAGATGGTGCCGGCGTGGCTGCCTTTTCCGCTGGCCTTTGCGTACCTCACCGGCGCCGGCCATCTTGCGGCCGGCCTGGCTCTGGTGTCCGGCGTCAAGGCGCGGCTGGCGGCGGGCATGGAAGCCGCCATGTGCGCGTCGTTTGTGATTCTGCTGCACGTGCCGCGCGTCATCGCCGCCCCGGCAAGCCAGCTGGAATGGACCATGGTGTGCGTGGCTTTGGCCATTGCGGGCGCGGCATGGGTGATCCGCAGTTACGCTACGGCGACAAAGGTGTGATTTTTACAGGTACGCGTTGACACCGTCCCTCCTCCCTAGCGCGAAGCGGTGGGGAGGTGGCGTTTGCGCCAGCAAACGGCGGAGGGTAAAACTGCCTGTTATACCCCTCCACCCCTTCGGGGTCCCCCTCCCCATGCTACGCATAGGGAGGAGATGTGCTGCCTAGCCTGAGGTCAATCCGCAAACTCCCTCATCGCCAAGCCATTGTCTTGTCGCGCGGCATCCGTTTTCGTGTGACCGGTATCACAGGTAAAATTTTTACAATCCAATCCCGTCAACCCGGCTTATTTCACTAGCTCTCCCCTTATCGAGGGAAGGGCTTTCCGTACCGGCGCCGGTGCGGATTTCTCTCCGCAAGGGCTGTCTCCCCAACTGGATTGGGCCGCCTAAGCCCGCGGCTCCGTCATTTTACAACAGGCCCACAAGGGCAAGCGGCAGACGGGGAAGCAAGGCGGGTCCTGAGAAAAACCGCCCAATGAAAAAGGTTGCAAGCCTGCGACCCCTGTATCCGCCGGCAGAAAAAGCAAGTGGCAACAACATAGATTTGGGATGAAAACAGTGACTACACACGTAAAAAACACGCACAGCCTCGCGCTGCGCAAAGCCATTCTTGGCGGTGCGTCCACGCTCGCGCTCCTCGCCGCGGCCGGCACCGCCATGGCCCAGGACGCCCCTGCCCCCGCCGCTCCGGCGGAAGCGGACGTCGTCGTCGTCACCGGCGTTCGCGGCTCGCTGCAGCGTTCGATGAACATCAAGAAGAACGCCACCGGCGTCGTTGACGCCATCACGGCTGAAGACATCGGCAAGTATCCGGACACCAACCTGGCCGAGTCGGTCCAGCGCATTCCCGGCGTTTCGATCGACCGCGTCAACGGCGCGGGCTCCAAGGTCACGGTGCGCGGCTTCGGCCCCGGCTTCAACCTCGTGACGCTCAACGGCCGCGTCATGCCGACCGCCTCCATCGATCTGATCGGCGGCGGCAATACCTTCGCCATGGGCGGATCGCGCAGCTTCGACTTCTCGAACATCGCCTCGGACAGCATATCGGGCTTCGAAGTCTACAAGACCGGCAAGGCGGGCGTGGCCTCCGGCGGCATCGGCGCGACGCTGAACATCAAGACCCTGCGCCCGATCAGCAAGGCCGGCGCGACCGGCTCGGTCAGCGTCAAGGCGCTGCACGGCGACGGCATGGTCGACGGCAAGGACTGGACCCCGGAAGCCACGGGCGTCTTCAGCTGGGCCGACGACGCCAAGACCTTCGGCGTCGCGCTGTTCGCGCAATATTCGGAACGGGACGTGGCGACTCGCCAGGCGACCCAGAACAGCTGGAACCTCGACACCCGCGCCCAGTTCTACGATCCGAACAGCGGCCGCCTGCGTTACGCCGCGGACAAGACGACCCTGCTGACCCAGATCACCAACCCGCCGCCGGCCGGTTCGCTGGTCGCCTATCCGAACGACAGCCGCTACGCCCTGTCGCAGACGCACAACCAGCGCACCAATATCGGCGCCACGGTCCAGTTCCGCCCGGCCGAAAACTGGCTGTTCACCGCCGACGCCCTCTATGTTGAAAACAAGGGCTCGGAACAGCGCGCCGAACAGACCAACTGGTTCAACCGCCCCTTCGACCAGGTCAAGTTCGAGCAAGGTGAGTCGGGCATCTACAACGCCCTCTACCTGCAGGAAAACCTGAACGGCACCAAGGACATCGGCTTCGAACAGCAGTTGCTGGGCCAGAAGAACACCCTGCAGTCAATCGGCTTTAATGCGAAGTGGGACATCAATGACAAGATGTCGCTGACCTTCGACGTCCACAGCTCCGAAGGCAAGGCGACGCCGGACAATCCGAACGGCACGTCGTCCGTCATGATGTCGATCGGCGCACCCGTCGTGAAGGACCACTCGGTCGACTTCACGGGTGACATTCCGGTGCAGAAATATACCGTCTGGGACGGCAATCCGGTCTACAGGACCAATTCCGCCGGCCAGTTGGTCAACTCCGCCGGCACGGTCATCGTCGACGCCAACGGCAACTACCTGCCAGGCTTCTCGGCCGCCAATCGCGTGATCGCCGGCTATCGTGGCAACAACAACGGCAAGCTGGACGTGGGTGACCTGGGCAGCCAGGTCGCGCGCATGGCCGTGAACAGCCAGGAGCACAAGGTCGACGAAGCCAAGATCGATTTCTCTTACGACTTCGACGGCGACAGCCGCTTCGACGCCGGGCTGGACTTCATCAAGTCGCGCATGCAGACGACCAGCGGCCAGACCTATCAGGCCCTGGGTGACTGGGGCATCGGCAATCCGGGCGACATCGCCCAGTACGCGCCGGGCCTGGTCGAGACCTATAATCTCGGCGAACTGTTCGAGGACTTCAATCCGGGCCAGTCGGACATCGCCTTCCGCGGCAATGCGCTCGACATATATGAGGCCATGGCGGCGTCATCGCTCTACAAGGCGACGATTCCGACGGCGGCCATGACGTCCAACGCGGTCGAAGAGCAGATCATGGCGGCCTACGGCCAGTTCACCATGAAGGGCGACTTCCTCGGCCGCCGCGCCACGGTCGTTGCCGGCGTCCGGTATGAAAAAACCGATGTCACCGCGTCCGCGCTGCAAAGCACCCCGATCGCCATCCGCTGGACGGCCGACAACGACTTCACGGTCGACAGCAGTTCCGCCACGGTCGCCCAGGAATACAAGTCCGATTATGATCACTGGCTGCCCAACCTCGACATCTCGTGGGAAGCCATGGATGACGTGATCGTCCGCGCGTCCTTCTCGAAGACCATAGCGCGTCCGGCCTATTCGAACCTCTATGCGACCACGGCTCCGGGCACGCCGCCCCGTCCGACCGCCAACGGCACCAACCCGACCGCGACCCGCGGCAACCCGGCCCTGCTGCCGCTGGAATCGTCGAACGTCGACTTCTCGGCCGAATGGTACTACGGCCGCGACAGTTACGTCTCGCTTGGCTTCTACAACAAGGATGTGAACAACTTCGTCGGCACCGGCCGCATCCAGGCGAACCCGTTCGGCTTACGTGACCCGTCGTCAGGCGCCGCCGGCTCCAGATCGGGCATCGCCAAGGACCTGCTGGCAGGCATCAACCAGTCGACCACCGACGTGAACCTGTTCACGATGACGGCGCTCTACGACCACTATCTCAAGACCGGCAGCACGCCCACGGTCGCTCAGACCCAGGCACGCAACGATTACGTCGCCAACCTGGACGGCTCCGGCAACCTGAACCAGACCTATGTCGACCAGGTGCTGAAGGCCTATGACCTGGTGGCCGACGCGAACGATCCGCTGTTCGTGTTCGAGACCAACATCCCGGTCAACAACAAGACGGCCAACCTGCACGGCTTCGAAGCGGCCTTCCAGCACTTCTTCGGCGACACGGGCTTTGGCCTGTCGGGCAGCCTGACGACGGTCAACGGCGACATCGGTTTCGACAATTCCGCGCCTCCGGGCACGCAGCAATTCCCGCTGCTGGGCCTGTCGAACACCTATAACATCACGGCCATCTACGATAAGGGCGCCTGGTCCGGTCGCGTCTCCTACAACTGGCGCGACGAGTTCATCAACGCCACCAACATCGGCGCCCAGACCGATCCGGGCTATACCGAAGCGTTCGGCACGATCGACGCCTCGCTGAACTACCAGATCACGGATCACCTCCAGGCGACCTTCGAGGGCCTCAACCTCAACAAGGCCCACCTGCGCCAGCACGGCCGTGACACAAGCAACCTGTACTTCGCCCAGGAACTGGACACGCGCTACCAGTTCGGCCTGCGCTACAAGTTCTAGAGCGATATGGCGAAAAGTGCCAAGATGCGTTTTTTGGGGTTTTCGCCTTAAATATCGCGACAAAACAAAAACTTAGATCGGTATGATGTTTCCACTTAAAATCATACCGATCGAAGCCAAAGCATTTCCCGGCGAAGTGGCTGCCGGTTCGCCGTCGGAAATGCGACAAGATAGAGTCTTGAAGACATGACCGGTCACGGGAAAGGCCGCGGCTTCAACCGCGGCCTTTCTTGTTGAGGGCGGGAGGCAAGGTCGCCGACCAGGCTACGGCTTGCGGCTATTCGTCAGCATCGCGGCAGCTTGGGTTTCAACCTGAGTTGTGCGTACCAGAGGATCCTTGGACCCATCCTGAAGAATTTTATAGAACCGTCCCAGCGCGGCTGTGTCGATTGTACGAATGGAATTGTCGCGCGCCCACTCCAATCCGACTTTTTGACCGAGGCCGCAAAGCCTTTTCTTTAAACTCGCTCGCTGACCTGCAGGCGCTTCACGCTGCAGATCATTCATGACTCCAAGCCAGTTTGGAGTGCCTTTGTGACACCACGCAAGCCCCCTGGCGCAGTCTCCCGTCCAGAACCTGTCGTACCACAAGCCATGCGTCTTGTCATCGAAGGCCAATGGCACCGCCATACTGGGACAGGCCGATTGGATACGGGCATCCTCGGCCTGCGCGCCGAAGGCCAGTCCCCAGCTGACCAGTGACAATGTGAGATAAAGCGAACGCATATGGCCTCCGTTGGTTGATGATCAGGTCGGACAACGTGTTGTTTCGGGCTTGCCGGCCGAAACCGTCAGCGATACGGGCTGGTGATCGGAGTATTGAAAATCGAGGTCATGGGTCTTGACCGCGATGACTTCGACTTCCGGAGAAACCAGAAAGCCGTCAATGATGGTCGTGTAGTTCTGACCACGCTTGTAGGCGCGTTCATTGGTCCTGACGGTCGGCACCGCTGGATCGAAGGTCAGTTTCCAGCCTTCAGCAAAACTTCCGGCGGGAAGATCGTGAATCCAGAACAAGGCGGACGGATCGCTGGTATGAGAAAAGTTCGTCGCGGTCAGGCGCTGGTTCCAGTCTGCGCCGATGACGACATGCCACCCGTCCTGGCGAGCACGCGCAGCGATTTTCATCAGTTCGCCGAGTTGCCGGCGCCGCAAGGCCCCTCCGGGATCAAACGCCGCAAGGTGGGTATTGATGAAAAGCCAGCAACCATTCGTTCCCTGATAGTAGGTCCCAAGCGCGGCATATTTTTTCCGGACAGGTCCGCCGGAATAGGCGTCCCCGTCGCTGGGTAAAGGCCAAACCGCGGTCCGGAGCGGCGGTTTGCGCAGGTAGGTGCTATGGCCGTTGCTGATCTTCAAAGGATACGGCAGAAAGCGCGTACGAAAATCCGCATGATAGATATTGGCATACTTGGCCAGCGCTTTGTCTACGGCGCGCTTGATATTGACCCAATAGTTGATGATGGATGCCTCGGCCGTCTCCTGTGTCAGGATGACATCGGCGTCCTGAGCGGCCAGCCAGGCCGCTATCGCGTCACGATTTTTCACAACCGCCTTGCGGGAGGGCGGCAGATAACGTTTTCCGCCATCAGCAAAGAAATCGGATTCAGCTCCGAGGCCGCCATATCCAAGGTTCCAGGTCACCACCGTAAGGGTACTCGGTGACGTACCCCTTTCGTCCGCATGTGCTGCCGGGGCGGCAAGAGACAGTACGACCAAGGCCAGGCGAACCAGCCGGTTTGAGGACAGTCCGGTCATTGCTCGGGCCCCGCTTCGCCGCCGGCTGGACCAGGTCCCGCGTTGCCACCTGTCGGTCCGCCCCTCGTACGCCGCCTGAGGAACCAGAAACGCGGCAGCCTCCCGCCGTTAAGAAGAAAGTGTTTCACCCAACCCACGAATCCGAGCCACGCGCCCAGCAGGACTGGCACTGCTATCGTTCGGTAGGTTATCATCGCGCCCCCGATCAGGATCATTAGTATGAACAATTGTTTTGATCCGATCCAGCCAACGGGCCAGATTTGCATCTCCTTCTCCAGCCTATGCTCCAATATTTCTTTTGAAAGGCCCGCTTGCGCAGCCAATCTTTCACTGTGCCGCAACGAACATTGCTGGGCGTCCACAGCCTTGACATGAAGGACGATCCAGCATCCGACGAATGACCCTATGAGTACGATGGCGAACAGCAAGACGCCGAAGGCGACCTGATGGTTCATAACGGCCTCGAACGGCTTCAGGATCCATCCCGTAATCTCCAGCACTGGCCATGTTCCCTTCTCGATCTGGTCCAGGAAGCCCTCGACCTCTTTCACTTCGCCGATGATGAAGCTCCAGATGCCATTTGATGTCGTATCGCGGAGATAGACGTTTTGTACCGTCATCAGCCAGAGACCAATCAGGATCGCCAGGTTCATGAGCAGGTAGTTATGAAAAAATTCGGAGAAGTTCTTGAACCCGAAATGGTCGGGCTGGTCGGGAGCCACCACGAACTGGATATTTTCGCCGTCTATTTGGACGGTCGTAAGAAACCACATGAACGACATGGCGCAAAACGTCACCGAGATCACCAGCGCGGGAACGAGCGCGGCATAGATCGCGTATGCGACAAACCCGAAGATCAACAAGGGGATTTGGGCAACCTTCGAGTTGGCGAACAGGTACGCAACCGACCAGTCGTATTCCATGACGGGGTCCGATATCGGCGCTTTCACTGTGTTCGGGTACAGGATCGGCTCGCCCACGACCGTCCACCAATCGCTCATGATGTAGTAGACCACGAGCAAAAAGACCAAGGTGAACAGGGGCTTTAGTCGCTTCAGGTGAGCGTCCCAGGCGCGTTGGATAGTGGCGTACGGGATCGGCTCGAATTCCCCGTTTCGAAGCATTTTGGCGTCACACAGCTTTTCCAGGGTCGCATCCGTAGCGTCGAGCGTGTTCAGCCCGAACCACACAATGCACGGAGTGATGACGGTACAAAAAACGGACCAGTTGCCTGACCAGAGAAAGCCGACCTCTTTCCTAACTATTGTACCCGGTGCTGCATCAAAGCCTGTAAAAAGACGGCCTTCGAACACGACGAAATCGATTTTGATCGTCACGGCGAAAACGCACATGGCGAAACCCAAGACGATCATCCAAAGCGCCAGGTTGTCGCGCTCGCCAACAAACGCCCTCACCCGGCCTTCAACTAAACAGTTTAGCCCACGCCAACTGCTGGCAACGGCCCGCAATAAATTTTGAAACATGCCAACGCCCCATATATCAACGTTATACTAGGACATCGTTTGCACAGGACACGTCAAAAGTTGCATCAGTTAATAATTTTCACCACGTAGTTGTATTTTTACATCTCTTAACCCTAAAGGACTATCGCAGACGGTGGGAGCCAGAGAATTGCGTGGCGTATTCCTACAAATAAATCAGCCTCCCCACGCAGGCGGCGCACCACCCAGTTGGTTTTCCACGTCTTGCCGCCGTCGGCCGAAAAGGCCTGTTCCTACTGGGCAGTGCCGGCGTCGATGTCGATGAAGGTGTCCCGCATCACGATCGGCCGGCCTTCAAAGACATCCGCTGACAAAAATTTCCCCTGCCCCCCCGGTGATACGCTCCACTCCCGACGGCTCCATGTGACCAAGCGCCCGCTGCACAGCGTCCAGTCGGCCCATGTGCCTACCCTTGCGTCGATGGCGCGCAGGCCGATGCCGCGCGCTTCGGTCCGCCACGCCAGGCATGGCCCCCGGTGGCCCGCAACCGCATCGCCGCGCTCAGGCGTGCATCCCCGGCCTGCCGTGAGACGCCCCTTCCCTCCGCGCTTTCTTACTGCTTTCTTATTTTTTTCACTTTAGGCGCTTGAGCTTGCCCACCTGAACGGCGCAGTTTTTCATGAGCATTCTCCGTTGAACGACCCGCGAGATCCCGAAGCCGCCATGATCGTTCAGGCGCGGCTGGCCGCCATCGTTGAATCGTCCGATGACGCCATCGTCAGCAAGGACCTCAACAGCATCATCACCTCGTGGAATCAGGGCGCTCAGCGCATCTTCGGCTATGCGCCTGACGAAATCATCGGCAAGCCCATTCACACCCTCATTCCGCCAGAACTGCAGTCCGAGGAAGACACCATCATCGGCAAGATCCGCGCGGGCGAGCGCGTCGATCACTTCACAACCGAGCGGCTGTGCAAGTCGGGCCAGCGCATCAATGTGTCGATCACCGTATCGCCGGTCCGAGACGCCTCCGGCAGGATCATCGGCGCGTCGAAGATCGCCCGCGACATCACGGAGCAGCAGCGGGCGGAGGCGCGCCGGGCCGCGCTCATCCGGCTCAGTGACGAAATCCGCGACCTGCAGGATCCGAATGCAATCGCCTTCGTCGCCGCCCGCATCCTGGGCGAAACCCTGCACGTCAGCCGGGTGGGCTATGGCGTCATCGACACCGAAGCCGAAACCATCACGATCGAACGCGACTGGAACGCGCCCGGCATCCGGAGCCTGGCCGGCGTGCTGCACTTCCGCGACTACGGCTCCTATATCGAAGACCTGAAGCGCGGGGAAACCGTGGTGTTCGCCGACGCCGAAACCGATCCGCGCACCGCACCTACGGCCGATGCGCTCAAGGCCATCAGCGCCCAGTCGGTGGTCAACATGCCCGTGACCGAGTATGGCCGCTTCGTCGCCCTGCTCTATCTCAACCACGCCACGGCGCGCGAATGGCCGGAGGTCGAGCTGGATTTCGTGCGCGAAGTGGCCGAACGCACCCGCACCGCGACCGAACGCGCCAGGGTGGCCGCTGAACTGAAGGACCGCGAAGCCGAGTTGCGCGAGTTGAACGAACAGCTGGAACGGCGTGTGGAAGCCGCGCTGGCGGAACGGCGCATCCTGGCCGACATCGTCGAGACCACCGACGCCTTCATCCAGGTGGTGGACACCCGCCTGAACCTGATCGCCATCAACCCCGCCAGCGCCGCCGAGGTGGCCCGCGTCTTCGGCGTGCGTCCAAAGGCCGGCGACAATGTCATCGACATCATCGCCCACCTGCCCGAGCAGCAGGCGGCCATCCAGGCGTTGTGGACGCGCGCCCTGTCCGGCGAAGCCTTCACGGTCACGGACACCTTCGGCAATCCCGGCATCGACCAGCGCCATTATGAACTGAAGTTCAATCCGCTGCGCGACGACAACGGCGCGATCATCGGCGCCTACGAATTCGTCTTTGACGTCACCGAGCGCATCCTGGACCAGCAGCGCCTCAAGGACGCCGAGGACAAGCTGCGCCAGGCGCAGAAGATGGAGGCCGTCGGCCAGCTGACCGGCGGCGTGGCGCACGATTTCAACAACATGCTGGCGGTGGTGTCGGGATCGCTCGAACTGCTCGACCGCCGCACCGGCCCGGACGAGGTCCGGTCCAAGCGGCTGATCGCCTCGGCCCTGGAAGCCTCCAAGCGCGCCGGCACCCTCACCCAGCGCCTGCTGGCCTTTTCGCGCCAGCAACCGCTCAAGCCCGAGGTGGTCGATCCCAACAAGCTGGTGGCGGGCATGTCCGACCTGTTCCGCCATTCGCTGGGGGCGCACGTCCAGCTTGAAACCGTGCTGGCGGGCGGCGTGTGGCGCATCCATGCCGACCAGAACCAGCTGGAAAACGTCCTGCTCAACCTGGCGGTCAATGCGCGCGACGCCATGCCGGGCGGCGGGCGACTGACCATTGAAACCCAGAACGCGCATCTCGACCAGCGCTATGCCGCCAGCGAGCTCGGCATCCTGCCGGGTCAGTATGTGCTGATCGCCGTGACCGATACCGGCACCGGCATGCCCGACGACGTGATGCGCAAGGCCTTCGATCCCTTCTTCACCACCAAGGAGGTCGGCAAGGGCACGGGACTGGGCCTCAGCCAGGTCTATGGCTTCGTCAAGCAGTCGGGCGGCCATATCAAGATCTATTCCGAGGTCGGCGAAGGCACGACGATCAAGATCTACCTGCCCCGTCACATCGGCGCGGCCGAGGACGACAGTGATGCCCGGCACGAGGAAAGCCTGCCGACCGCCGACCGCCGCGAACTGATCCTGGTGGTCGACGACGAGGACCTGGTGCGGCAGTTTTCCGTCGAGGCCCTGACCGACCTCGGCTACCGCGTGCTGGAAGCCTCGAGCGCGCAAGCCGCCCTGGCGCTGATCATCGAACGGCCGGACATCGAACTTTTGTTCACCGACATCGTCATGCCGGAAATGAACGGCCGCAACCTGGCCGACCTGGTAAAGGAAAAGCGGCCGGACCTGCCGGTGATCTACACCACCGGCTATACGCGCAACGCCGTGGTGCACAACGGCACGCTCGATCCGGGCGTCGAACTGATCGGCAAGCCGTTCACGATCGAGGAACTGGCGACGCGCGTGCGCGAAGTGCTGGACGCGGCCGGCGCCCGGAATGCCTGAAGCCTACCCCGCCCGCTTGAGCAGCTTGCCGGCCAGCCAGCGCCGGGCGGGTTCGTCCCAGAGCTTGAGGGACAGCCAGGCGATCGCCACCGTCGCCACGAACACGCCTGCGCCGACCAGCGCCCCCTGTTCCGGCGGAATCTTCCTGTCGACCACCCAGCCGGTATAGATGTAGATCAGCGGGTAGTGGGTGATATAGAGCGGGTAGGACAGATCGCCGAAGACCTTGGCGACCTTGACCGACACGCCGCTGGCCTCCTTTTCGCCGGCGCCGATGGCGACGATCAGCGGGAACAGCAGGATGACACAGGCGGCTTCGTAGATGCCATTCATCCACAGCTTCTCCGTGCCGCCGAAGCGCGGCAGGCACAGGGCCACCAGCAGGAGCAGGCTGCACACCAGGAAGCCGCTCGGCACCTTGATCCGCATCCCCAGCCGCATCAGGAGCACGCCCGCGAAGAAGGGGAACATCACGCGCGTCAGGCCGATGGTGATGCCGTCGGCGTCCAGCGCCCAGCCGCCGATCAGGTCGCCGCGCTTGCCGAAGACAGCCAGGTGGACCAGCGCCGCGCCGGCGATGACCACCAGGATGCCCAGCGCCCATTTCGGCAGTTTGCGCACGCCCACGGCATAGAGGATGTTGGCGACGTACTCATAAAAGAGCGACCACGCCGGGCCGTTGACCGGATAGGTCTCGTTCCAGCCGCGGATGTCGGCCGACGGCGGCAGCGGGATCATGGTCATGCCGATCAGGGTGACGATGATGATCTGCCACAGGGTCGCGTTCTCGACCTTGGGGAAGATCGAATAGTGCTGGAAGGCGAACAGGGCCGCGCCAATCAGGCTGCCCACGATGATCATCGGCTGGAGCCGGACCAGGCGGCGCTTGTAGAACTCCCACTGCGTCATGCCGGCCGCCCAGCGGTCGTCATAGGCATAGGCGACCACGAACCCTGACAGCAGGAAGAAGAAGTCGACCGCCAGGTAGCCGTGATTGATGATCTGGTTCTGGGGGCTGCCGCCCGCATAGGCTTCAAACAGATGGAAGACGACGACCATCAGCGAGGCGACGCCGCGCAGCCCGTCGAGGATGATGAAGTGGCTCTTCGCGGGAGCCGCGGTCGTGGTCGATAGGGACATGGTTTTCCGCCCGGTGCTTTATGTGTCGGCGCACGGTGCGTGCGCGGTTGGCGATCATCGCGGCAGTTTGACCGCGCTGTCAAATTCGGGCAAAGTCGTGAAACCGCTTTCACGAAATGCGGTATTGAACCGGGTGATGACGTACAGAAATTATGACGGCATTTCAAATGGATATCGCAAACCGCATTCGCGCCCCGTTGCCAATTCATCACACGAAATCAGACCATGCCTGCCAAAAAGACCATCCGTGACGTCGCCCTGCTGGCCGGGGTCAGCCCCGCCACCGTGTCGCGCGTGCTCAACGACAATCCGCGCGTCTCGGCCGAAAACCGCGAACGCGTGCTTGGCGCGGCCAAGGCGCTGCGCTTCCGGCCGAACACCCAGGCGCGGCTCCTGGCCGGCAAGCGCACCAGCACCCTCCTGCTCATCCATCCGATCGCCGGCCCCCTGACCTGGTATTTTCACCTGCTCGAAGCCGGACTGCTCAAAGGCTGCGGCCGCAATGGCTTTCAGCTCGACACACTGATGGTCTTTCCGGATTCGCCGCGCCGGATGGCGAAGATCCTCCAGCCGATCGAACGCGGGACGTGCGAAGGTGTCGTCCTGGCCGCGCCGTTTTCCGACGATCCGGAGATCATCGCCGCCGTTCGCGCCAGCCGCATGCCCTTCGTCATCATCGCCGCCGGGGCGGAAACGCGCGCCCTGGCGGCAGGCGTCGGCATGGACGACGAAGCCGCCGGCCACATGATGGCGCGCCACCTGCTCGGGCTTGGCCACCGCCGCTTCGGATTTACGCTCGGACTGCCGGACCACCTGTCGGCGCAGGAACGCTTTGTCGGCGCGCGCAAGGCCTTTGCCGAGGCCGGATTGGGTGAAGACGCTGTCGTCGAGGCCGAAGGCGGGCTCGATTTTCCATCGGGCTTCGCGGCGTTTAACCGCATCCATGATACGGGGTTCAAGCCGACCGCCGTAATCTGTGCCAATGACGAGTCGGCTGCCGGGGCGATCCATGCCGCCCGGATGCACGGTCTTCAGTTGCCCGGGGCCTTGAACATTGTCGGTTTCGATGACGCACCGTTCGCCCGTCTGCTGTCGCCGCCGCTCACCACTATCGCCCAGACGATCGACATCATGGGCACGCGGGCGGTTACGATCCTGGCCGACGCCATCCGCAAGATCGAACGTCCCTATGAGATGGTCAAACCCCGCCTCGTGATCCGCGAATCTTCGGAACGCGTGCGCGATTTCGCGGCCAGTGCGGAGTGATGCCTGGACTGGCCCCTACCCCAGCGTGTCGGCCAGCGCTCTCAACTGAGCCGGGGCGTCGCGCGTAATCGGCTCGCCGTGCGACATGATGATCCGCTTCAGATCCGGCAGGTCGGCCCACGCCTCCAGTTGGGCGCGCAGGGTTTCCTTCTCCTTCAGGCTCATCTTTATCGGTACCGGAATATGAGGCTCGTCGCCGGCAAAGCCCGTCAGGCGCAGCACGAAGCCGGAGTCGTGCGGCATATTGCCGATGATGTCGTTGACGATCAGGGTCGTGCCGGCTGCTCTGCGGACGATCAGGGCGGCTTCGTGGCCGGCCATGCCGCTGACCGTGACGAAGCGCACCGCTTCGTCGCCAAAATCCGGGTCGGTGGCGTCGACATGGACGACGTCTTCGGCCGCCTTCTGCGCGCCAGAGGGCGCGACGACCCTGAGGTCGGGATAACGCGCCTTCCAGATCTTGGCGTCCATGCGGTGCAGGTCGCCCGGCACAATCAGCCACGCCGGCCGGCCCGCCGCCTCAAGAGCGGCCATCTGGGGTTCATCGAGTGCGATGGCGCTATAGATGACCAGATCGCCGGTGTTCAGGCGCACCACCGTCATGCGCCTCTGCAGCGGCGTCAGCGGCATGTGCAGTTCGCCGGTCACGGTCCACAGGCCGTCATCGACCTCACTCAAACGCCCATGGGGCAGGACTTTCCACTCTTCGAGGATCTTCGGCATGACAGGTCTCCGCGCCCGCCCCGGTCAGCGGCCCGAACCTAGACGCGTCCATGCAAATTTTCGATGCCTTGGCTGGACGGCCTGCCGCGATCTCCGTCTACGCTCTATTTTGGCCGGTACTGGCACGCGGCGATCCTGCCGCCGGGCTCCATCGCCACGGTGAATATCAGCGCGCCATTTTCGAACCTGGCCTCATAGACGTCCTCGCCAATATCGTTGACCTTGACGAAGCTCACGCCCTCAAGCGCGCCTAACCGCTTCAGGTCCGCCTGGTACATGGCCAATTGCTGGCCGGCCAGCCATCCCATGGCGCCGCCTACGACATCGTCGGGCACGCGGCCCTCGGCCATGGCGGGGATGAAGCGCCGCAAGGCGGCTTCGGCGCCCGGAGCGGCCGTCGTGCGCTGCGGCGGCAGCAGGCGCGCCTCGGTCACCGCATCGGGTGTGGTTGCGGACGGTCCCTTTCCGCCCGTGGCTTTCAGCGCCAGCGCATAGGCGGTGGCAAAGCTCTCGTCCCTGGCGGTGACGATGTCGGGCTGGACGCCCTTGCCCTCCCAGTTACCATGGGTGATCGGATTGTCGCTGCGGCCGGTTGGAATGGCCAGCCACAGTCCCGCCCCTATAGGCCGGGCCCCTCCGGGATTGGCGCCGCCTTTCGAGACCTGCCCCACGATCGTGGCGCGTTTCAGCGCCTGCATGTCGTAGGCGAAGTGCTCGGCGGCGGAAAAGCTGTCGGGACCGATGAGGATATAGACCGGCTTGTCGAGATAGCTCGACGGGGTCGGTTCAGTCTTGAAGGCCTGGCGGTCGTAGTCGGTCGTGCCGGACTTGCGCCACAGGATGTCGCTGACCTGAACTGGTGCGTTTGCGTCGAAAAAGAAGCCGATCAGGTAGACGACGGCGGCCGGATCACCCCCGTCGTTCCGGCGCAGGTCGATGATCAGCGCATCGGTCTTATCGGCGGCGGTCATGGCCGGGGTCGCCCCAAGCCGCAACAGGGGGTGCCACATAAAGCCGTTGAGTTCGATATAGCCGATATTGCCCTTGAGCCGGTCGGCGCGGGCAAAGCCGAACAGCGACGGCGGCAGCGGCGCCAGGGTCTCACCGGGGAAGGCGCCGTCGGCGAACAGGTTCAGGTGCTTGTCGTGGGTCAGGTCGCGCAGGTCCTGCGTTACCTGCGCGGCAAAGGCGATGGGTGTGGCGGCGGCGTCATACTTGCCTGCGTCAAGGTTCCGCGTCAGCATCTCCGCCGCCTTGGCGCCAAGCTCAGGGAAGACATAGTCGTCGATGAGCATCTTCGTGGCGGCCGTAATCGCTTCGCGTTTGGCCGCCGCGCCAAAGGCCGGGGTCGGGGCGGTGATTTCCGCCGTAGCAATGTGCGGCGCCAAGGCGCCGGCGGCCAGCAGGCAGGCGAAGGCGAGGTGTTTCAAAACCGGCATGATGTTCCCCCTGTTTGCGCCATAGACCATTAGATTGACGTCATTGGCAAGGGGGCGCAGGAAGCGGTGGCGGCCCCGGTTCTCCAGGCCGCCGCACTCGCCTTAAACCAGTTCGCTGGCCGGGGTCGGCACCAGTTCGACCTTCGTCCAACCCTCTTCGCGCTGGTCGAAGTGTTCGAAGGCGTCGATGGCGCCTTCCAGGTGGGCGTGCCTGGACAGGATCAGGCTCGGGTCCAGCTCGCCGCTGGCGACCTTTGCCACCAGGTCGGGTACGTATTTGCGGTGGTTGCAGTTGCCCATGTTCAGCCGCAGATTCTTGTTCATCGCCATGCCCAGGGGAAAGGTTTCCATGGCCTGGGGATAGACCCCGATGATCGAGATGGTGCCGGCCTTCCTGACCGCCGCGACCGCCCATTCCAGGACCTGCGACGGCGCCTGGCCCGGCTGCCACAGCTCGCCGTCGGGATTGCGTTTGGGCGCGACCTGCTTGACCAGCTTTTCCTGCTTGGCCTCCTTGCCGGTCAGCATGGCGCCCCAGTGGTGCAGTCCGTGTTCGGGGTGTTCGGCGTCGACGCCCACGGCATCGATGACGCTGTCCACGCCCTTTTCGTCGGTCCAGTCCTTGATCGTCTTCAGCGGCTCGTCCTTGTCGAAATTGATGACGCGCGCGCCGATGGCCTCGGCCTTTTCCAGCCGGTCGGGCACGCGATCGACGGCGATGACCTGTCCCGCCCCCATCATCTTCGCGCTCATGATCGCGGCAAGGCCCACCGGACCGCAGCCGAAGACCGCGACCGTGTCGCCCGGGCGGATATTGGCCATGTCGGCGCCGAACCAGCCGGTCGGGAAGATGTCGGACAGAAGTATGGCCTGGTCATCGCTGACGCTGTCGGGCAGGCGCACCATGGTGACATCGGCGAACGGCACGCGCACCTTTTCGGCCTGCATGCCGTCAAATGGCCCGGTCAGCTTCGGGCCACCGAAGAAGGCCGTGCCGGCTTCCGGGCCGTTGGGATTGGCCTTGTCGCACTGGGAGAAATAACCGTCACGGCAGTTGCCGCAGGCGCCGCAGGCGATGGTCGAACAGACGACGACGCGGTCGCCGGGCCTGAACGCCTGGACTTCGGAGCCGACCTCTTCGACGATACCGACGCCTTCGTGGCCCAGTATGGTGCCGGGCTGCATGCCGGGGAAGGTGCCGCGCACGAAGTGCAGGTCGGTGCCGCAGATGGCGCTGGCGGTCAGGCGGACGATGGCGTCGCGGTCGCCTTTAAGAGTGGGCTCGGGTACGTCTTGCAGGCGAATATCGCCGACGTCGTGAAACACGACTGCTTTCATGATCATGGCCTCCGGGGGGAAAGTTCGCGCCATAGGAGTCTGGCGGTCCAGCCGTAAGGTTTCGATCATGTCTTGCGCCAAGAGGCGATTATCCGCTTATCCCCTTAGTATCTTTTCCATCGGCCGGCCCTTGGCCAGCTCATCGACCAGCTTGTCCATATAGCGCAACTCGCGCATCAAGGGGTCGTCGATCTCCTCGATACGGACGCCGCAGATCACGCCCTTGATCTGGTCACGCGCCGGGTGCAGCCGGGGCGCCTGTGCGAACATGTCCTCGAAATTGGTCTTCGCCGCGATAAGCTCTTCCAACTCGGCCTGGCTATAACCGGTCAGCCAGCGGATCACCTCGTCGACCTCGTCCTTCGTGCGGCCCTTCTTTTCGGCCTTGGTGATGTAGTGCGGATAGACGCTGGCGAAACTCATGGTGTAGATGCGGTGCTTGGTCATGGCGACATGGTAAGCCAGGCGCCGCGAACAGGCAAATGGCGGAGGGTGCGGCGGGCGCTTAATGTTTTTTCTTCGCTCGAGAAATGTTCTAGCGCATCGGCTTGCCAAATACCTGCACCCAATAGGTCCTGTAAGCCTGCTCCTTGCCGGGCAACGGTTTATCGTCGGCCTGATAGGTCACGGCAATGCCGGTTTCAGTCAGGACGCAGGTGAGGATATTGGCGCGATGGCCGGGACTGTTCATCCAGCCGCGCACGACGATCTCGGGCTTCATGTAACCGGCAGCGATATTTTCAGCGACCATCATCCACCGGTACCCGGCGGCCGCCGTCCGCTTTGCCGGCGTTGAGCCGTCAGGACCGTTGTGGGCGAAGAAATCCTGGTAGGCCATGGCATCGCTATGCCGGCGCGCTGCCTCGGTCAGCCGGGCATTGACCGTTAAAGGCGCGCAGCCATTGGCTTTCCGTTCAGCGTTGATAAGCGCGAATACGCGCGCTTCGTCCCCGGCGATATCGGCATGGGCCGGCGCGGACAGGACAAACGAGGCGGCCAAAAACCCGGAAACGGTACGCAAAGCTTTACTGATCATTGGCCGTACATGTCACACGCAAGTGTGGCGGTTCCGGGGCGCTTAAACCTGAGCACCCGCCTTTACACTTCCCTCGACGCGAGAACTCTGTTACCCCTTCGTAATCGATTACAAAAGCCGCGGCGCGTAATGATCGCGGCACGATCTGGGAGAACATCATGAAGCAAATCCTGTTTGCGGCCGTGGCCGCGTGCGCCGTCATGGCGGGTCAGGCCTGGGCCGAAGCCGTGGGCATCTTTGAACAGCATATCGACGTCGGCGCCACCGCCATCCCCGGCAAGGCGGCCTTTGAGAATGGTCGATACCGCCTGACCGCCTCGGGCGCCAATATCTGGGGTGCGGTCGACGCCTTCCACTACGCCGCCAATACCGTCCGGGACGACACCTATATCGCCACCGATATCGCGCTCGAAGGCAAGGGCGTCGATCCGCACCGCAAGGCCGGGGTCATGCTGCGCCAGGATCTCGCGCCCGACAGCCCCTATGTCGACATCATGGTCCACGGCGACGGGCTGGTGTCGCTGCAATACCGCGAAACCAAGGGTGGCCCGACGCAGCAGGTGGTCGCCAACCAGACCGGCGCCACGCGCGTCGCGCTCGAATATCACGACGGCTATGCCTGGATGTCGCTGTCCGACCCAAATGGCGAGGTCCGCCACGTCGGCGGTGGCGTGCGCGTGGCGCTGAAGGCGCCTTACCTGGCCGGCCTGGCGGTGACGTCGCACAACAACGCCGTCGCCGAAACCGCCGTCTTTTCCAATGTCGAGCTGGAGCCGCTGGCGCCCGGTGTCGCGGGCTGGCCGACGCCGCAGACCAAGGCCGAAAGCACGCTGGAAATCCTGACGATCGGTGACAAGAATCGCACCATCGTCATGCACACCAAGGACCTGATCGAAGCGCCGAACTGGTCGCGCGACGGGACCACCCTTCTCTACAATTCCGGCGGGCACCTTTACACACTGCCGGTAAAGGGCGGTGCGCCGGTAAAGCTCGACGCCGGGCCGCTGAAGAAGATGAACAACGACCACGGCTATTCGCCGGACGGCAAGTGGATCGTCGTCAGCGACCAGACCGAAGCCGACAACCAGTCGCGCATCCACATCCTGCCTGCCGCCGGCGGCGCCCCGCGCCTGATCACGCCAAAAGCGCCGTCCTACTGGCACGGCTGGTCGCCTGACGGCAAAACCCTGGCCTATATCGCCAATCGCAACGGCGATTACGACGTCTATACCATCCCCGTCGAGGGCGGCGCGGAGACGCGCCTGACGACGGCGAAGGGGCTGGATGACGGTTCGGAATACACGCCGGATGGCAAGTATATCTGGTTCAATTCTGTGCGCAGCGGCAATATGAAGCTGTGGCGGATGCGCGCCGACGGCTCCGGCGCCGAGCAGATGACGCATGAGGCCGATACGCGCGACTGGTTCCCGCATCCCTCGCCCGACGGCAAGTGGATCGCCTATATTTCGTTCGGCACCGATGTCGATGTCGGCGACCACCCTGCCAACAAGAATGTGACGCTGAAGCTGATCCCGGCCGAGGGCGGCGCGCCGGTGGTGCTGACGAAGCTGTTCGGCGGCCAGGGCACGATCAATGTGCCGTCCTGGTCGCCCGACAGCACGCGCATTGCGTTTGTCAGCTATCGCCCCGTGGCGGACTAACGCCCCGCGCCGGCGTTTGCTGTGATGACGGCGTTATACCCCTCCACCGCCTTCGGCGGTCCCCCTTGTATCTGGACAAGGTCGCTGAGTTGTACTGAAGCGATGGTGTCCGGGAAGGTATGCAGCCTTCCCGGACATCGGCGGCACGC
>NZ_JAGGMI010000016.1 GCF_017875235.1 Asticcacaulis solisilvae
ATCGCCGCCGTCAGCGTCGTCTTGCCGTGGTCAACGTGACCAATGGTGCCGATGTTGCAGTGCGGCTTCGAACGGTTGAATTTTTCCTTGGCCATTTTTCACTTCCGCCGTCTTCGAGCGGACCTTCATTCGGTTAGGGGTTGAAACTAAAGAATATCTTTTGGGTTGGCGGCGCGTACCACAGTCTGTGTTACGCGCCAAGGTCCTTTTTTGAGGCGCGCACCTTATCCGAAAGCCTGGGACAGAAATCCCAATGTTTTCAGGGGTGCGCTGCCCTCTTAGGCGTACTTCTTGATCACTTCGTCGGCGACGTGCTGCGGCACGGGCTCATAGTGGTCGTACACCATGGTGAACTGCGCGCGGCCCTGCGACATACCGCGCAGGGTGTTGACGTAGCCGAACATGTTGGCCAGCGGCACGAAGGCGTCCACGACGATGGCGTTACCGCGCATGTCTTGGCCCTGGATCATGCCACGACGGCCGTTGAGGTCGCCGATGACCGAGCCCAGGTATTCTTCCGGCGTGACGACTTCGACCTTCATGATCGGTTCGAGCAGCTTCGGCCCGCCCTTTTCACGCAGTTCCTTGAAGGCGGCGCGAGAGGCGATTTCGAAGGCCAGGACCGACGAGTCGACGTCGTGGAAGGCGCCGTCGATCAGGGTTGCCTTGAAGTCGATCAGCGGGAAGCCGGCCAGCAGACCGTTTTCCTTGGCCGATTCCAGGCCCTTGGTGACGCCCGGGATGTATTCCTTCGGGACGGCGCCGCCGACGATGGCCGACTCGAACACGAAGCCCGTGCCGGGCTCGCCCGGTTCGAACACCAGCTTGACGCGGGCGAACTGGCCGGTACCGCCGGTCTGCTTCTTGTGGGTGTAGTCGATTTCCGCCTTGCGGGTGATCGATTCACGATAGGCAACCTGCGGCGCGCCGATGTTGGCTTCGACCTTGTAGGTGCGCTTCAGGATGTCGATCTTGATGTCGAGGTGCAGTTCGCCCATGCCCTTCAGGATCGTCTGGCCCGACTCGTGGTCGGTCGAAACGGTGAAGGACGGATCTTCGGACGCCAGCTTGGCCAGGGCGACGCCCAGCTTTTCCTGGTCGGCCTTCGACTTGGGCTCGACGGCGATTTCGATAACCGGGGCCGGGAACTCCATGCGCTCCAGGATGACCGGCGACTTGATCGGGTCGCACAGGGTGTCGCCGGTGCGGGTGTCCTTCAGGCCGGCCAGGGCGACGATGTCACCGGCGTAGGCTTCCTTGATGTCTTCGCGGTTGTTGGAGTGCATCAGCAGCATGCGGCCGACGCGCTCTTTCTTGTCGCGGGTCGAGTTCAGCAGGCCCATGCCGGCTTCCATCTTGCCCGAGTACAGGCGGCAGAAGGTCAGCGAACCAACGAAGGGGTCGTCCATGATCTTGAACGCCAGAACCGACAGGGGCTCTTCGTCCGAAGCCTTGCGGGTGACTTCTTCTTCGGTCTTGTAGTCGATGCCCTTGGTCGCCGGGATGTCGGTCGGGGCCGGCAGGTAGTCAACGACGGCGTCGAGCAGCGTCTGGACGCCCTTGTTCTTGAACGCCGAACCGCAGAGGATCGGGTAGAAGGCGCCGGTCAGAACGGCCTTGCGGATGCACTTCTTGATGGTCGCTTCGTCGGGCTCGTTGCCTTCCAGGTAAGCTTCCATGGCTTCGTCGTCGAGTTCGACGGCGTTGTCGATCAGGTACTGACGGGCTTCGTTGGCCTTTTCGACCAGGTCGGCCGGGATCGGCACGTCCTTGTACGACGCGCCCAGGCCGTCATTGTCCCAGACCACGCCGGTCATGCGGACGATGTCGACCAGGCCGGTCAGCAGGTTTTCCGAACCGATCGGGAACTGGATCGGCACAGCCTTGGCGCCCAGGCGGTCGCGGATCGACTGGACCGACTTGTCGAAATCGGCGCCGATCTTGTCCATCTTGTTGACGAACACGATGCGCGGCACCTTGTACTTGTCGGCCTGACGCCAGACGGTTTCGGTCTGCGGCTCAACGCCGGCGTTGCCGTCGAGAACGGTGACGGCGCCGTCGAGAACGCGCAAGCTGCGCTCGACCTCGATGGTGAAGTCAACGTGGCCCGGGGTGTCGATGATGTTCAGGCGCTTGCCCTGCCAGAAGGCGGTCGTGGCGGCCGAGGTGATTGTGATGCCGCGTTCCTGCTCCTGCTCCATCCAGTCCATGGTAGCAGCGCCGTCGTGGACTTCGCCGATCTTGTGGCTCTTGCCCGTATAATACAGGATGCGCTCGGTGGTCGTGGTCTTGCCGGCGTCGATGTGCGCCATGATACCGAAATTCCGGTAATCTTCGATCTTGTGTGTGCGGGGCATAGGGAAGCCTCAAAACGTACGGATAATGGATTTAGTCCTAGAGCCTTGCAGCCTCAGGACGCTTGTCTCAGATGCAAAGTCGCGGGCGGTTTAGCTCAAACCGCCCGCGCCTCAAAGCAAAATTTTTCGCGACTGCAAACCGCAGGCTGTTACCAGCGGTAGTGCGAGAACGCGCGGTTGGCTTCGGCCATCTTGTGCGTGTCTTCACGCTTCTTGACGGCGGTGCCGCGGTTGTTGGCCGCGTCCAGCAGTTCGCCGGCCAGCTTTTCCGTCATGGTGTTCTCACCACGCTTGCGCGCGGCGTTGACCAGCCAGCGGATCGCCAGGGCGCGACGACGGTCCGGACGGACTTCGACGGGGACCTGATAGGTCGCACCACCGACGCGGCGCGAACGGACTTCGATCGACGGCGAGACATTGTCCAGGGCCGAGTGGAAGGTTTCGATCGCGGTCGCATCCTTCTTCTTGGCTTCCAGGATGTCGAAGGCGCCGTAGATGATGTTTTCAGCGACGGCCTTCTTACCTTCGTACATGACGTAGTTCATGAACTTGGTGACGACCAGATCACCAAACTTGGGATCGGGCAGAACTTCGCGCTTCTCTGCGCGGTGACGACGTGACATTCGATCTGCTCCTTACTTCGGACGCTTCGCACCGTAGTGCGAACGGCGCTGCTTGCGGTTCTTGACGCCTTGCGTGTCGAGCACGCCGCGCAGGATGTGGTAACGGACGCCCGGAAGGTCCTTCACGCGGCCGCCGCGGATCAGGACCACCGAGTGTTCCTGAAGGTTGTGACCTTCGCCGGGGATGTAGCACACGGCTTCGATCTGCGAGGTCAGGCGAACCTTGGCGACCTTACGAAGGGCCGAGTTCGGCTTCTTCGGCGTGGTGGTGTAGACGCGGGTGCAGACGCCGCGGCGCTGCGGGCAGCCCTTCAGGGCCGGAACCTTGTTGCGCTTGGCCGGAACCTGGCGCGGCTTGCGGAGAAGCTGGTTGATTGTGGGCATCGAAACGATGACTTTCTATTGTTGTCCTACCGCTCCGCTGTTTGAGGACCGATAGGGAGACCTGTGCCGTTTGGCCGGAGGATCTCGGTTTCGTTTGGCAGTTCAGAGGCTCTGAGTCAGACAAACACAAAAGCCGCAACCTGCGCTATGGAGGTTACGGCGGGGACACAGCCCCTGCGAATATCCGGCTCAGGGCGGGCTTTTGAGGCCCACCTCGAAATTGATCGGCGGGCTATAGAGGACGCGGTGGGCTGCGTCAAGCCGGACATTTACAAATCCGCAGCATAGATAATGCTATGACTGCCATCGTGAGCCATCCTGCGCAACCGATCATCATCCGGAACCTGACGCCCCTGGTGGGGTGGATATTCATGAGCATCTGGATGTCAGGGATCGCGGTGTTCACCTGGCTGTTCTTCCGCAACGGCGGCTTCCATCAGTTCGATCCGTGGCTGGAACGCGGTGTGATGGCGCTGTTCTGGGTGTTCGGCGTGGTCTGCTCAGGGGCCATGTTCGGCCAGCCACTGACGCACGTCGTCTTCACCACCGGCACGGTCCATGTGCGCCAGCGCTGGCCTTTAAAGCGCCAAGTGGAAAGCTTCGCCATCAACCGCCTTCCCGCGCCGGAAATCCGGCAGCGGAAAGACAGCGATGGCGACGCCTATTACACACTTATCCTGACTGCCGGTGGCCACGATATCGTCCTCAAGGAGGGCAGCGACAGGCCGGCGCTCGAGCTTCTGCGTTCCCGGCTTATTTCCGAGGCGCGCTTCCAGCCGTAAGAACCACAGTCGCCTTCGGCGCCACAGTCACCGACAGCTTGCCGGCCGAAGGCGTCACCGCCCCCTGCCCGCCCAGCGCATATTGATAAGCGCCCTTGGCGTCGATCGTGACCGTCTGCGGCTCGGTCGAGACATTGGCGATGACGACCGCCTGGTCCTTCTTGTCGGTGCGGCTGAAGGCGAGGTAAGGATCACCGGCCTTCGACAGCAGCTTGAATGCGCCGGTCGCGATCACCGGATGGGCCTGCCGGACCTTGTACAGTGAGGTATAGTAGGCCAGCAGCGAATCTGGATCGTTTTCCTGGGCCGCCACGTTTACGCCAGCGACATTGATCGCCACGTCGCGATAGGGCTTGCCGGTCGTAAAGCCGGCGGTTTTCGTGTCGCCGGTCCAACTCATCGGCGAGCGCAGGCCTGGATCGTTGTGGATACCGCCATTGCTCATGCCGATTTCTTCGCCGTAGTAGGCAAACGGCGTCGCCGAGACAAGGATCGATATGGCCGCGGCCACGCGGTAATTGGCGCCGCCATTGACGCCGAACTGGTTGATCAGCCGATCGCCGACATAGGAGTCATGGCTTTGCAGGGCCAGGGGCGCGATATCCAGCTTTGGGTCCTGCAGCAGTGTGATGACTTCAGGCGCCACAACGCCATTCTTGATGCCGGCGATCAGGTGCTGCTGCACGCCATAGGCAAAGGCCGAACAGGCGTCGAGATACATCTCGCGGCCTTCCGACGCCTCGCAGATCAGGTAGCGGTTGTCGTACTCGTCCATGGCCTTGCGCAGGTCCATGACCAAGGCGGCATTGCCCGGATTGTTGAAATAGGACGCCTTGCCGTCTTCCAGCAACATGGTCACGGCATCGAGGCGGAAGCCGTCCACGCCCTTGTTCAGCCAGAAGCGCATACTGTCTTTTAAGTACGCCAGCACCTTGGGGTTACGTAGGTTCCAGTCGGGCATTGTCGTATCAAAGACGCCGTAATAAAGCCCCTCACCGTCCTTCACCGGCTTCCACGGATCGGTCCAGTAGGCGCCGGAAACGCCGCGCATCTTTTCGTCGTACCAGCCGGGATTGCTGTCAGCGAAGATATACCAGTCGCGATAGGCGCTCGACTTCGATTTGGCCGCGTCGAGGAAAATCGCGTTACCGCTGCCCGAATGGTTGATGACATAGTCGATGATGACACCGATGCCGCGTTTGTGCGCCTCGGCCAGGAACTCATCAAAGTCGGCCATGGTGCCGTATTGTGGATCGATGGCGCGGTAATCGTTCTGGGCATAGCCATGGTCATGGTCCTGGCTGGGCCCGATCGGCATCAACCAGATGCCGGTGACGCCCATCTTTTGCAGATAATCGAGCCGCGAAGTCAGCCCCTTGAAGTCGCCGATGCCGTCGCCGTTGCTGTCCTGATAGGAGCGTACGAATATCTCGGTGAAGGCGGCGTTTTTGTTCCAGCCTTTCGGCAGGGCGCTGGCTTTATTGGTCACAGGCACCGGCGACACGTCGATCGCCGCGTGCGCTGACGCGACCATTGCCAAACCTGCGACCGAAGCCATCAGGCACGCACGCACACGCCTACTAATCGATGAGAAGTTCATGTCCGCAATCCCTGTATTTATGTGTTGGGACGACCCTGCCACGCTAAAGCCGGCTCCGCCATTGGAATACGTATTCCCGACCCGAGGTGATTTCGTCCGACAAATAGGTAGCGTTACCCGCCAAGCTGGTGTTATTTGTTATTTCAAATATAAAAATTACGGGAAGACCAGCCAATGACGACGCGCCGCAGCTTTCTCCAATATGGTTCCGCCCTGCTGTGCGCCTGTGCCACGCCGGTGTCAGCCGCCGCCCGACAAAGCCGCTTTCCGCGCTTCAAAGCTGAACTTGCACCGCCGAGCTACGCCCAGGTCGCACTAGGCCCCGGCCGGTTACAAACCCAGCTTTCGCATCAGCACAGCCTGTTCATGGGTATCGACAATGACCGCCTGCTGAAACCCTTCCGGGTCCGCGCAGGCCAGCCGGCGCCGGGTGCGGACATGGGTGGATGGTACGATGCATCGGACGACTTCCACATCGATCCGAACGACTGGAGCACCGCTAATTGGCATGGCTACATTCCCGGCCACAGCTTTGGCCAGTACATGTCAGGCCTGGCGCGCGCCTATGCCATCACGGGTGATGCCGCCACCAAGGCCAAGGTGGCGTCCATGGTCGCCGACTACATCCCGACCATTTCGCCGAAGTTTTACGACGGCTATCCCCTACCCGCCTATACCTACGACAAGGTCGTCATCGGCCTGATCGACGCCTGGCATCATTGCGGCGTGACTGAAGCCAAGACCGCGCTCGATCTCACCACCGACGCTGTCCTGCCCTACCTGCCCGAAAAGGCCCTGACGCGCGAGGAGCGCCGCGCCCGCCCCTATACCCAGGAAGCCGAGATCTGGGATGAGCCCTACACCCTGCCCGAGCACCTGTTCCAGGCGTGGAAGCTGGGCATGGGCGAGCGCTATAAGGACCTGGCCGTCCGCTACCTCCAGGACGAGGCCCTGTTCGATCCACTTGCAAAGGGCATCAGCCCGCTGAAGGGCAAACACGCCTACAGCCACGTCAACGCGCTGAATTCGGCGGTCGAGGCCTGGTACGTCACAGGCGACAAGAAGTATCTGAAAGCCGCCATCAACGGCTTCGACTTTGTCCTGCAACAGTCCTACGCCACCGGCGGCTGGGGGCCCAACGAGGAATTGGTCGCCGCGGACGACAGCGACACGCTCTACAATATGCTGACCGAGACGCATCGCACGTTCGAGACGCCGTGCGGCGCCTATGGCCACTTCAAGATCACCCGTTCGCTGCTGGGGATCACCAAGGACAGCCGCTACGGCGACAGCATGGAGCGCATGCTCTACAACACCGTGCTTGGCGCCAAGCCGACGACACAAGACGGCGACACCTTCTACTATTCGGACTATAGCGACACCGCGACCAAGTTCTTCCGCGGCGAAAAGTGGCCGTGCTGCTCAGGCACCTTTATCCAAGTCGCTGCCGACTATGGCATCAGCGCCTACCAGTTCGATGAGGACGACCTTTATATCAACCTCTACCTGGCCTCCGAACTGAAGGGACAGGCCGGTGGCAAGCCCTTCCGCCTCGTCCAGACGACCGAATATCCGCTGACCAATACCAGCCGGATCGTCATCACCGAGGCGGCTGGCACGGGCTTCAACGTCTTCCTGCGCATCCCCGCCTGGAGCGGCCCCGCGACGGCGGTCAGCATGAATGGCCAGCCGGTGTCGGGCAAGATCACGGCTGGCAAGTTCCTGAAGCTGGAGCGCACCTGGCAAACGGGCGATGTCGTCGAAATCAGCTTCGATATGGGCCTGCGCCTGGAGCCGCTCAATGCCGCCCATCCGGACATGGTCGCCCTCATGACCGGGCCGCTGGCCCTCTTCCCGACACGCGCCACCGGCATCCCATCGGAAGCCCCAATGCCGGCGGCGGCCTGGCTGAAGGCGACCCGCAAAAGCCTGGAGGCCTGGAGCGTCTCAAGCCCCGACGGCGAGATCGTGCTGAAGCCCTTCATGGCCATTTCAGACGAGACCTATCGGCTCTACAGCCGGATCACGGTTTAGCCGTCGATAACGCGATAGGTGACGTGGACGCCATCCCACGACGGCTGAAACGCCCACATCTGGCCACCGTGCCTGCGAATAAACGCCTCCTCATCCGACAGCCAGCGCAGGCGCAGCCTGGCTTCGCCGTCAAAGCTGCCGATCATGCGCTCGCTGCCGAAACCACCGCTCACGTCGCGCAGGAGGACCAGTTGCCGGTCGTCGGCCGCCATGCACGAGACGCGCACGATCTGCAGTTCGTGCGCGCCGCCGGGCGACGTCACAGCCGCGCCATTCCGGCTTTCGCACAAAGGTCCGGCGCCGTGGTCGTACTGCCAGTAGACCCACGAGATCAGGCCCAGAACCAGTCCGGCCAGGGCAAAGCCGCCATACCAGTACCAGTGATGGCGCTCCTTGGGGTGGGTATAGCCATGCGGAACATGGTGCGGCTCTGCGCCGGACATAACGGACCTCATTCGCCCGCATATACGGACAGAAATTGACGTTAAGGTCAGCTTATACTTCCAATATTTCCGAAACGTTAAAAGTTAGAGCATGATGCGTTTAGATCAAATCCATCATGCTCTAGATTTTTGTTTGTCGCGATATTTGCCAAAAACCGCTGCACACTTTTTGGCATATCGCTCTAGTGGTGCAGCGCGACCTTGCGCGGGGGCGCGGCTTCGCGGACCTCTTCGCCGGCCGCGACCTCCTTCAGTTCTTCGCGCGCCTCGGCCGCGACCTGGCTGAACTTTTCCTGCACTTCCTTGAGCTCTTCCTCGCTCATCTCGTCCATGTCGATCAGTGCCGTTTCGGCCGTATCAACGGCCCGGATCAGTTCGTCGAGCTTGAGCTGGATCAGCTTGGAATCGCGGTTTTGCGAGCTCTGGATCAGGAAAACCATCAGGAAGGTAACGATGGTCGTGCCGGTATTGATGACCAGTTGCCAGGTATCCGAGAACTTGAAGATCGGTCCCGTCACTATCCAGGCGACAATAACCATGACGGCCAGGAAGAAGGCCACGGGGCTGCCTGTCCAGCACGATGTCGTCTGCGAAAAGCGGGTGAACCAGCCTTTACTGTTGCTGGACGTCTCAGCAACCTCGGCTTCAGGCGCCTTGGTATGCCTGCGCTTGGCGCCGTTGCCGGCCGTTTTCGCCTTCTGGCGGGGAGGTGTCTTGCCGTTGGTCGTCATGACGCGACAATGCCAGTCGCGCCCGTAAGGAAAAAATCACGGCGCGACGGTAGTCATATAAATTTCGCGCCGCTCCGACCCTTATGCAAAACTTACAGCCCACGGCACAGTTGCCATTTCGATCGCATTCCCGCGCGCGCATCATGACCGGATAAATATACTGGGAGCCCGTCATGGACATCTATAACTATATCCGCCAGGACCATCGCAATGTCGCGGCCCTGATGGACGAACTGCTTTCCATCAACCTTTCCGCCGTTCAGGAGCGTATCTTCCGCAAGATTCGCCTGGAGCTGAGCCTCCACGCCGAGGCCGAGGAGCAGACCTTCTACAAGGCGCTGCGCGAGGCGTCGGAACGCGCCGATATTGAAGACCGCATCGTCCAGGCGCGTGAGGACCATGACGAAATCCGCGACCTGATGACCTTCCTGATCAACGAGTCGGTCGGCGGTCCGCGCTGGATGGAAAAGTTCGGCGAGCTTAAACACGCGGTCACCCACCACGTGAAGGAAGAAGAGGTCGAGATGTTCGCCAAGGCGCGCCGCCTCCTCAGTGATGAGCAGGCCAAACAGCTGGCGCGCGACATGGCCAAGGTCAAGCAAACCATCCGGGTGCCGGAACACGAACCGACCGAATAGGTTTCAATTCGTCCACAGATTACGCCGCCCCGGTCATCGCCGGGGCGGTTTTGTTGTGCCTGGCCCCTTGCCTGGACACCGGCTTCGCGGTTAAATTTATCAGTGATAAGTTACTTATCAGCGATAAATTCTGTAAGACCATTTGTAAAACCGCCGCCGGTTCATGAAAATCGATAAAACCGCCATAATCAGCGCCGCGCTCGACCTGCTGAACGAAGCCGGCATCGACGCCCTGTCGACGCGCGGCCTGGCCCAGCGGCTGAACGTCCAGCAACCGGCGCTTTACTGGCATTTCAAGAACAAGCAGGCCCTGCTGACCGCCATGAACGCCGTCATGCTGAGACTGGGGCATACCCATCGCGAGCCCGCCCCGGGTCAGTCGTGGCAAACCTTCATCCGCGACCACGCCACAAGCTTCAGAAAGGCGCTGCTCAGCTTTCGCGACGGCGCGCGGGTCCACGCCGGCGCGCACACCGAACACGAAGACATCGAACAGACGGACCGCACGCTCCGTTTCATGATCGGACATGGCTTTTCCGCCGCTGATGTCATGAACCTGAACATCGCCGTCCAGCGCTATGTCGTGGGCTGCGTCCTGGAGGAACAGGCCGAATCGCCCTCGCCTGAAGCCGCCGCCGCGCTCGATGCAAAGGTCCGCCCCTACCCGGTCGCCGCCTCGGCGCTCGGCCACTATCGCCGCCGCTCTCCTGAGCAGCATTTTCTCGATGGGCTGGACTTGCTGATCTGCGGTTTCGAAGCCAGATATCACAGATGATACAGATTCAGGACATCGACCACGTGGTCTTCCGGGTGCGCGACCTCGACGCAATGGTGGCGTTTTACAAAGACGTGCTGGGCGCCACCTTCGAAAAATACCAGGAAGGTCCCGGCCTCTATCAGCTGCGGGTTGGCAGTTCGCTGATCGACCTGGTGCCGGTCGATGGCAAGCTCGGGCGCATGGGCGGCGCGGCCCCGGGCGCAGAAGGCCACAATGTCGACCACGTCTGTTTCCGCGTCCGACCATGGGACGAATCAGCCATTCTCGACCACCTCAAACGCCACGACATCGCTGGCGAAGTCGTCTCGCGCTACGGCGCCGATGGCGACGGCCCCTCCATCTATCTCAGCGATCCCGAAGGCAATATGCTCGAACTGAAGGGGCCACCAGCCCTTTAGTTGTTGCCGCCGATCAGGTCGCCGAACTGACCCAGGATCGAGCCCTCACCACGCGACGGCCCCGCGCCACCGGCGGCCGCCATCATCCGGCCCGCCAGGCGCGCGAACGGCAGCGACTGGATCCACACCTTGCCCGGGCCACGCAGGCGCGCAAAGAACACGCCTTCGCCGGCGAACAGCATCGACTTGATGCCGCCCGCCTGGATCAGGTCGAAATCAACCGTATCGGTAAAGGCCGCGACACAGCCCGTATCGACATGCAGTTCTTCGCCGGGCTGGAGCGTCCGCTCGACGACCATGCCGCCGAACTGGACGAAGACCCAGCCATCACCCTCCAGCTTCTGCATGATAAAGCCCTCGCCGCCGAACAGGCCGGTCATGATCTTCTGCTGGAAGGCGATGCCGAGCGACACGCCTTTGGCGGCGGCCAGGAACGAGTCCTTCTGGCAAATCAGACGTCCGCCGACATCCGATAGTTTAAGCGGCAGAATGGCGCCCGGCACCGGCGCGGAAAAAGCGACACGCGCCTTGCCGTGACCGTTATGCGTAAAGACCGTGGTGAACAGGCTTTCGCCAGTGACCAGACGCTTGCCGGCGCCCAAAAGCGCGCCCATGAAACCCTGCTTCTGGCCCGAACCGTCGCCAAAGACGGTGGTCATGCCGACAGACGCATCCTTCCACACCATGGCGCCGGCTTCGGCGATGGCGCTCTCACCTGGATCGAGCTCGATCTCGACGAATTGAAGCTCCTGGCCCTTGATCTCGAAATCGATGTCGTCGGCAACGCCAGACTGGCGGTGATGGGTGCTGGGAACGGCGGTGAGCATGGGAATCCTCCTGATAAGGTCGCCACAGATGTAGCGCCTCAAGGCAAGATAGGAAGGGACTTTGTGCAAGAAAGTGGATGAACAAATTCCGTATTGAACCGTCTTCCCTATGTCTCTATGATTCTGCCCAGTTCACCGGGGTGTCCGCGCGTTCGAGGCGGGCTGAGACGGAGCGAAAGTGCTCTAAACCCGCCGAACCTGATCCGGGTCATGCCGGCGAAGGGAGTTGGATACGCTTTATCTCAAAAGCGCCCGCAATCTACGCGCATGATCCCTCACATTTTACTGCCCTTTGTGGCATGAGGGATTACACAATGAACAAGCCCATCAAGGACTTACAGCCGATCAAGGTCGAAGCCTCGCCGTTTCCCG
This sequence comes from Asticcacaulis solisilvae, assembly GCF_017875235.1. Taxonomy (GTDB): domain Bacteria; phylum Pseudomonadota; class Alphaproteobacteria; order Caulobacterales; family Caulobacteraceae; genus Asticcacaulis; species Asticcacaulis solisilvae_A. The sequence continues at coordinate 11,968 of NZ_JAGGMI010000016.1, forward strand.
GCTCGAAGAAGGTCTATGAACCCGGCGTCCTTTTCCCCGACCTGCGCGTGCCATTCCGCGAAGTCGCGCTGCAAAAGGAAGCCAACGAGCCGCCCGTAAGCCTCTACGATTCGACCGGCCCCTACACTGAAGAAAACTTCGCGCCGCAGATCGACAAGGGCCTGCCGCGAGTCCGCGAAAAGTTCGTACTCGACCGCGGTGACGTCGAATTCATCGAAGGCCGCAAGGTCAAGCCGGAAGACAACGGCAATGTCTCGCCCGAGCGCCTGGCGCCGGAATTCCCGAACCTGCCGCGCGTCATGCGCGGCAAGCCCGGCAAGATGGTGACACAACTCGAATACGCCCGCGCCGGCATCATTACGTCCGAGATGGAATATATCGCTATCCGCGAAGACATCCGCCGCAAGCAAGACGCTGAAGTCATCCGCGATGGCGAGGACTTCGGCGCCTCGATCCCCGACTTCATCACCCCGGAATTCGTCCGCGACGAAGTGGCCCGCGGCCGCGCCGTCATCCCGGCCAATATCAACCACGCTGAAGTCGAACCGATGATCATCGGCCGCAACTTCCTGGTCAAGATCAACGCCAATATCGGCAATTCGGCCGTCACCTCGTCGATGGAAGAAGAGGTCGACAAGATGGTGTGGGCCATCCGCTGGGGCGCCGACAACGTCATGGACCTGTCGACGGGCCGCAACATCCACAATATCCGCGAATGGATCCTGCGCAATTCGCCGAACCCGATCGGGACCGTGCCGATCTATCAGGCGCTGGAAAAGGTCAATGGCGTCGCTGAAGACCTGACCTGGGAAGTCTATCGCGATACCCTGATCGAACAGGCCCAGCAGGGCGTCGACTATTTCACCATCCATGCCGGCGTCCGCCTGGCCTATGTCCACCTGACCGCCAAGCGCGTCACCGGCATCGTCTCGCGCGGCGGCTCGATCATGGCCAAGTGGTGCTTGGCCCACCACAAGGAAAACTTCCTCTACACGCACTTCGAGGAAATCTGCGACATCATGCGTGAGTATGATGTGACCTTTAGCTTGGGCGATGGCCTGCGCCCCGGCTCGATCGCCGACGCCAATGACCGCGCCCAGTTCGCCGAACTGGAGACGCTGGGCGAACTGACCCAGATCGCCTGGAAGAAGGGCTGCCAGGTCATGATTGAAGGCCCGGGTCACGTGCCGATGCACAAGATCAAGGCCAATATGGACAAGCAACTGGCGACGTGCGGCGAAGCCCCCTTCTATACGCTTGGGCCACTGACGACCGATATCGCGCCGGGCTATGACCACATTACCTCGGGCATCGGCGCGGCGATGATCGGCTGGTTCGGCACAGCCATGCTGTGCTACGTCACGCCCAAGGAACACCTGGGCCTGCCCGACCGCAACGACGTCAAGACGGGCGTGATCACCTATAAGATCGCCGCTCATGCCGCCGACCTGGCCAAGGGCCATCCGGCCGCACGGGCCTGGGACGATGCCCTGTCGCGCGCGCGTTTCGACTTCCGCTGGGAGGACCAATTCAATCTCGGCCTCGATCCGGACACGGCGCGCGCCTTCCACGACGAAACCTTGCCGAAGGAGGCGCACAAGACGGCGCACTTCTGTTCGATGTGCGGGCCGAAGTTCTGCTCGATGAAGATCACGCAGGAGGTGCGCGACTACGCCGCCAACATGACCGACAACGAAAAGGCCGACCTGGAAGCCGCCACCGGCATGGCGCAGATGTCGCAGAAGTTCAAGGATATGGGCAGCGAAGTCTATATCCCGGCCGAGCCTGCAGAGTAACGCTGTCACTCCTCCCGCTCCTCCCTGTGCCGAAGGCATGGGGAGGGGGACCGCACAACTGAGCGATAGCGAAGGCGATGCGGTGGTGGGGCCTACCTCGGTGGGCCTCTTGCCTTTCCGCCACCCTAGGCTGTAGCCTTCCAAATATGGACGCCAAACCGAAAGTCAAACTGGCGCGCAATCTGCGACGCCAGATGTCTCCGCCTGAGGTTCGTCTCTGGCTCCGGCTACGCACGCGATCTGAAACCGGCTTCTCAATTAGGCGCCAGCATCCGATTGGGTCATTCGTGCTCGACTTCTATTGTCCGGAGGCTCTCCTCGCCATCGAAGTGGATGGCGCTCAACATACTGAGGACGAAGCAATAGCTTATGATGAAAAACGCGATGCCTGGCTGCTTACGAAAGGCATAGCGACGCTACGCATTCCTGCCGTCTACATCATGCAGGATGCCGACAGCGAAGCAGAAGGTGTGGTGGAGTTTATCAAAGAACGCATCGCGGCGTTGTCTCTACCGAGATAGGCCCCACCACCGCATCTCATTCGCTTCGCTCAATCGTGCGGTCCCCCTCCCCATCGCTGCGCGACAGGGAGGAGCGGGAGGAGCTTTAACCCGGCATCTTCGCGAACTTCGGCACGTTTGGATCGAGATGATCCCACGCCCAGCCCCGCGAGGCATAGGTCACCATCTGCGGTCGGTAGCGCTCCGGTTCGTCGAGGCTGGCGGCGCGGACCGTCAGGATATCCGGCGTCGCGGCAAAGGTCATGAAAACCGGCGAGCCGCAGGTCCGGCAGAAATGGCGCGTCTTCTTTTTGCCGCTATCGGCGGTCATCTCCCAGCCTGTTGCCACTTCGGGGATCGTGACGTCCTTGCTTGGAAAGACCAGGTGCGAGGCATGGCCCGTGCCGCTTTCGCTTTGGCAATCGAGGCACTGGCAGTCGGTCATGACGATAGGTTCGCCGGTAATTTCATAACGTAATGCACCGCAAGCGCAGCCGCCGCTCCACACCCGACTCATGCGGCACCTCCGACCACGACTTCGCCAAGACGCGGAACGATCTTGCGCCAGCCTTCGCCCATATTCTGCAGCGCCAGTTCGTTGCGCGGCACGACAAAGCCGGCGTGGATCATCTTGACGCGCGTGCCTGCGCCTGCGGGTTCCAGTGTCCAGCTCACGACCGTATCCAGGGTCGCGCCGTAGCCGACATTGTCGGGGTGGCCCGAGGTCCAGCTATAGACCAGACGCGACTGAGGTTCGATCTCCAGGATTTCGCACTGGATCGTCCCGTCCCAGGCCCCCGCTGGCCGGGTCGTGAAAGTGAAGCGGTTGCCCTTGACCGCTTCGAACCCAGACGCCGGCATCAGCCAGCGCCCCATCAACTCGCCCGTCGTCAGCGCCGTCCAGATGACGCCAGGTGCGTGCGGCAGGACCTCCTCGACGACGATATTCTGCGTGTCAGTCATGGTCGATTTCCTTCAAAAGTTCGCGGAGATTGCTGAAGCGGTCTTTCCAGAAGACGCTGTAGTGGTTCATCCAGTCGGCCAGGGGCGCCAGGCCTTCGGGTTCGGCGCGGTAGTAAACCTTGCGCCCCTCCGGCCGCTCGGCGACCAGCCCGGCCAGTTTCAGCGTTTTCAGATGCTGCGAGATGGCGCCCTGCGTGACGCCGCTGCCGTGCGTCAGGTCGGCGACGGTGATTTCATCGGTCGAGACGACACGCTGGAACACCGCCCGGCGAGTGGGGTCGGCCAGGGCGCGCATAACGGCATCAATGGGAGCGGCTTGGATCATGACATCAAATTAGCATATACTAATGCATTAGCCAATACTAATTGAACACGCCATAATTCCGGCGCGGTCGCATGTATCCATCACGATATGCCACCCCGCTTCGCCCCGTTGCTTCTGCTCTGGCTTTTCCTCGCCGGGCCAGTCCTGGCCGAAGTCCCTGCCCGTTTCTCCGAAGGTGCGTTTGCCGCGTGGCGCGATGCCCGGCCGGACCGGCAAACCCAGTTCACGGCCTTTCAATCCTTCCTGACACACAACGGCGTGGCGGATGTCCTCCCGGCCTATCAGCTATGGCGAACCTCTTCGTCGTCGGAAAAATGCCAGAGCGACGCCTTCATCATACCCGAACGCGCGGACTGGCCGCACATCGTCACGACGCTGCGCTTTGTCCGCGACCAGGTGCGTCCCGCGATCGGCCCCGTCGAAGCCGTTTCGGGCTATCGCGATGACGTGCTCAACACCTGTTCCGGCGGCGCGAAACGGAGCGCCCACCGCAACTATTACGCCCTCGATCTTGTGCCGCTAACGGCCGGCCTCGACCGCGCCACGCTGATCAAGCGGATGTGCGCCGTCCATGCCGCCCATGGCGCGCAGTATAGTGTCGGCCTCGGTTTTTATTCAGCCCGGCGCTTCCACGTCGATTCCAAAAGCTTTCGGCGCTGGGGACCCGATGGTACCGGCAAGACATCACCGTGCAACGCGTCCGTCGATGGCCTGTAAAATCTTGCCCTGACGCAAATGACACCGGTTTCCCTTTTTCGGGAACATGCTATTGACGGGCAGCGCCTTATCGCCTTCCCTGCCGGAAACAGACCGCACAGACGGCAATGAAACGGGGACCACTTGGCAGGTCGAGCCGGCGGAAAGTAGGATTCCGTTGCTCCCGCCCTTCCCTAGATCGGAATGATGTCAGGGGGTGTCATTCCGATCTAGGGTTTACTTCAGGCCGGTCTTTTACGTCTGCCTCGCCCGCAATCGCATCGCTTCCTGATCCGCCGGGCCCTAGCCTGCCCTGGCAGGAGAAGATCAATGACCAAAACATTTGCAAAGGGTGACAAGGTCGCCTGGAACACGTCGCAAGGCGAAACCGACGGCGTGGTCGAACGCAAGCTGACAAAGCCCACCGACATCAAGGGCCATCACGTCGCGGCGTCGAAGGACAATCCGGAATATCTGGTCAAAAGCAGCAAGAGCGGCGACACGGCCGCCCACAAGCCCGGGGCGCTCAAGAAGCAATAGCGATCGCCTGGCCCTGACCGTGGCTCAAGCTAACATCCGGCGCGGCGAAATGGTCGTATTATAGATCACCAGCACACGCGGTGCGTCTGGGTGGGTTGGCATGGCGCGGCCCCGTTCGTCGTAAAGCCCGGGACCGATGGCGAAGACCGGCGGCTTCATGCGCATCTGCACCACCAGCTGCGGTCGCTGGAAGCCGTCCAGCTCCACCCAGCAGCAATCAAATAATTTGTCGGCAAAAAGCTTATCGGCAAATACCTTGCCGGTGCGCCCACGCGTCACGTCAGAACTCCGGGGAAACAGGTTTGCGGCGTTCTGCGCGAGTATTGTTTTGCATTTGTTCCGGAGCGCCCGTCCCGGTCAATTCACAAATTTGTTTCAGCGGCATGCTTCTTGTAGGCTGTGATCGGTTTCAACCCATGACCGGTGGCGCCGATGGCTTTTGACACAGATTCGCACAGCCTGATCCAGAAATGGCAAAAGGACGCCCGCCGCGTGCGCAACGAAGTCACGCGTTTCAATCACCGCCTGGCCGAGACCGGTCTGTTCGAGGACGAGGCCCTGGCCAAGCTGCTCGACAGCCACCCGTACGAAGAACTGACCATCTGCACCATGCGGCCCAATCCGCCGGCCTATGAACGCTGGATCGCCGGCGAAGCGCGCGGCCTGGACGGCGGACAGTTGCTCGATGCCGTCAAGAAGGGCCGTTTCTGGATCAGTCCGCGCCACGTCATGACCGTCAACCCGGTCTATGCGGAACTGTTCCGCCGGCTGATGAGCGAATATCGCGAAGCCACCGGCCTGACCATTGCCTCGTCCGACGGCGCGCTGATTCTGTCGAGCCCGCACATGGGCGTCTTTTACCACGTCGACCTGGCCGAAACCATGCTGTGGCACATCCGCGGCCACAAGACGATCCACCTCTATCCGCCGCATGAGCCCTTTGTCTCGGAAGCCTCGCTTGAGGCTATCCTGCTCAAAGAAAACCTGACCGACCTGCCCTATTCGCCCGAACTGGAAGCTGGCGTCATGCAGGTCGATCTCGGTCCGGGCGACGCCGTATCGTGGCCGGTCCACTCGCCGCACCGGGTCTGCAACGGCGAAGACCTGAATGTGTCGATTTCGATCGAATATACGACGCCGAAGACGGTGATGCTGAACGGCGTCTACTATTTCAATGGCCGCGTCCGCCGCATGACCGGTGTCAACATGTCGGCCCAGCGTACACCCGCCCTGCTTAAGCCCGCCTGGGCCATTGGCGCCAAGGCGCTTAAGATCCTGGCGCCGCGCAAAGTCACCGCGGAAACGACGCATGAGCGCCGCTTCGACATCGACTTTTCAGCGAAACACTGCATCGCCTGGCGCGGTCAGGCGCCGGACTGGGCTGCCTGACCAAGCTAAGCCTCAAACATTCTGGCGTACAATGGCCTTCAATGCCGCCATCTGCTGCGGGCTCGGATTGTCCTCGAAAAAGCCGTGATGCGGCTTCGGCAAATGCTGCATCGGATCGCCCGCCGCTTCAAAGATGTAGTAGTCCATCAGGTGTTTCCAGGACGTGCGCAGGGGCTCAGGCAACTGACGAATGCTGAGGGCGGATACGAGCAATCCGGCCAAGGGCGGATAGGCCTGCACGGGCACAAGGTCACGCCAATAGTTGATCAGCAGGTTGAGGGGGCCATCGGTTCGCACATGGTGCCACCACATCGCCGGAATATAGATGGCGTCGCCGGGGTCCAGTCTTGCTTCCACGGCGTGGTCGAGCGCCTCGGCGAAACGCGGATAGGCGTCGAAGTCCGGATTGTCGAGGTCGACCATGCTAACTGGAACGCCGCCCGGCCCGCCTAGCAGTGGCCCGGGATAGAGATTGGCGATCTGGTCCGGGGGAAACAGCGTGAACATCTTCTCACCCGCAATATGACACGCTATATTTTCCGAGCCGTCATAGTGGGTGGGCGTCGTCAGCGAATTGCCGATCCAGAACCGGGGCCTGACCGCGGCGGGAAACAGCGGCATATTGAGTTCGGCAGCTAGGCCGGGCAGGAAATCATCCAAGGGCTGGCCCTGCATATACAGGGATTGCCTGCTTCCCTCTTCCGCCATCCGCAGCAGTTGGCGCATGAGGTGCGTTACCGAGCGCTCGACGTTTTGGAAATTATGGCCTTTCAGGTCCGGCTGATAGAAGTACCGTGTTTCCGTTTCCGGCAGGACAGACACGCGGCCACGCCGGTCGCCGTCAAACTGAGCAAGATAGCGATACAGGGCTTCCGGCCCTTGACGTGCGATGGCCACACATGGCCAATCGGCCGCAAGCCCCTTCAGGATGACTGGACGGTTGCCGGGCCGGATTTCATTTTCAAACAGCGCCGGAGTGACTGCCTCAATAACGGGTACGGATGGAAAACGCGACATATGCCTTACTGCAGCAAGCGCCTATGACGTCCCGGCAGCAACCCATGCTGCTTCGTCAAGCGCATGGCTTGAACGCGTGAACCCTCTCCATCCGTCTCTATATTACCGCATAACACGGTAATATTTTCCATCATGCGCCGAGATTGAACCGCCGCACGGTCGCGGCGTCATCCTTCGACACGGTCGCCGGAAGCATCCATTCAGTGCTCTCCCCCCGTCAGAGACTTCTTGCGATGATGAATGAACAGCCAGGCCAGCGCAAGGATCAGCGCGACCAGCCCGCCATAAAGCTTGTGCGCCAGCTCCGAATGGCCGGTCCACGGATCGATGACGTATTTGAGCAGGCTGAAGATGTAGTAGCTGACGGCAAAGACCGACAGGCCCTCGACCAGGTGGGACAGCTTCATTTGCAGCTTGGCTCGCACATCCATGCTGCGCAAAAGGTCCTGGTTCTGCATTTCCAGCGTGATCGAGATACGCGCCCGCAAGAGGTCGCTGACCCGGCCGATGCGCACGGAAATGTCGTCGAGCCGCTTTGATGCCGCCTCGCACGTCCGCATCGCTGGCTGCAGCCGGCGCTCGATGAATTCGGCCATGGTCGAGAAACCCTCGACCCGGCTTTCGCGCAAAGAGTCGAGCCGGTCCTCGGCCAGGCGGGCATAGGCTTCGGTTGCGCCCTGGCGGAAGCGCACGGCGTTGACGCGCTGCTCGACCTCGGCCGACAAGCTCATCAGCCGTTCGAGAATATCAGCCTGCGCGGCCGGCCGATCGGCCATGTCGCGCGTGATCCCGGCCAACCGGGCCTCGGCGTCCTTCAGCCAGGCCATCAGTTCACGCGCCACCGGAAAGCCCAGCAGGGCCAGCTTGCGGTAATGACCGATCTCGATCAGGCTTTGCAACAGGCGCGACAACTCGTCGTTGCGCAAGCCCTTGTCGTGGATATAGATGCGCCCTGCCCCGCCTTCGTGGCCGCGGAAATCGCTCCAGATCCGCGCCTTGCCATCGAAGACTTCACAGCAGACGGCGCCGGTCAGGTCGATGGCTTCGGCCAGGGCGTCGGGCGCCGGCGCATGTGGCAGGACCGAGATTTCGACGCTGCGGAAGACGGTGCCTGGCGCACGCTTAAGCCAGTCGAAATCGGCGCTGCGGATGGTGCAGAAGCCCAGGCCCTTATGTGCTTCGGTTTCGGCGTCGAGCGCGGTCGTAAAGCTTAGCCAGGTTGAAAATTCGCCATGGCGCTCCCAGATCCGCCCGCCTTTGGGGGTAAGCACCGCCAGCCGGCCATGCGCTGAGGCACCGCCTTCGGCATCGAGACTGTCGATCCAGGCGGTTTCGGCGTCGCGATCATTATCGTCGACCAGATAGACCCAGGAACGCACCACCACCGGGCCTGAGAAGATCGGCAAGGCGCGTTCGTGCATCAGTTCCGTCAGCGCCAGGCGCAGCGGATGGTCGGGCGGGCGTGTCATGGTCTCTGGAACCCAATGTGGCTTTTTTTGCCACCGTAACAGAGGTCGCTTCCCTTAGGGCATCACGTTGCGCATCAAAGCGTTACCAATTCCCCAGGCCTTACCAGTTCCACAGCGTGCCATCCTCCAGACGCGCCACCGGCAACTGCTTCGGGCTATAGGGATATTTCGCCGCCAGGGCCTCGTCGATATCGACGCCATGGCCCGGTGTTTCGCCGCACAGCAGGAAGCCGTCGTCGAAGCGGTAATCGTGCGGGAAGACGGCGTCGGTTTCCGGTGTATGGCGCATATATTCCTGGATGCCGAAATTGGGCACCCAGGTGTCGAAATGCAGGGCCGTGCCCATGGTCACGGGCGACAGGTCGGTGGCACCGTGGCTGCCGGTGCGGACCTGCCAGACCGAGGCGAAGTCGGCGATGCGGCGCAGGTGCGTCAGGCCGCCGGCCGAAACGATGGTCGTGCGGATATAGTCGATCAACTGGTTCTGGATCAGGTCCTTGCAGTCCCACAGCGTATTGAATATCTCGCCGACAGCCAAAGGCGTCGTCGTGTGCTGGCGAATCAGGCGGAAAGCCTCCTGGTTTTCGGCCGGCGTCGAATCCTCCATCCAGAACAAGCTGTAGGGCTCAAGGCGCTTGCCGAGCTGCGCGGCTTCCAGCGGCGTCAGGCGATGGTGGACGTCGTGCAGCAGGTGATGGTCAAAGCCATAGGTGTCGCGCAGTTTATCGAACAGCTGAGGGACATAGTTGAGGTACTTGCGCGTATCCCAGACGGTTTCCAGCGGCAGTTCGCCTTCGGCCGGCTCGTAGAACTTCTTGTCCTTGGAAATGCCGTAGGCCTTGTCGAGACCGGGAATACCGGTCTGGGCGCGGATGGCCTTATAGCCTTCCGAGATATAGCGCCCGACCTCATCGACCGTATGGGCGATGTCGGAGCCGTTGGCGTGGCCGTAGACCATGACACGATCGCGCGACCGGCCGCCCAGAAGGTCGTAGAGCGGCATGCCGGCCATCTTGGCCTTGATATCCCACAGCGCCACGTCGACCGCCGCGATGGCGCGCATGGTCACCGGACCACGGCGCCAATAGGCTCCGCGGTAGAGGTACTGCCAGATATCTTCGATGCGGCGCGGATCACGGCCGATCAAAAGCGGGATGATGTGCTCTTCGAGGTAGGCGACCACGGCCTTTTCCCGGCCGTTCATCGTGCCGTCGCCAATGCCGTAGACGCCCTGGTCGGTTTCGATCTTCAGCGTAACGAAGTTGCGCCCCGGGCAGGTGACGATGACGCGCGCGCCGGTGATTTTCATCGAACCCGTGCCGCGGTCAAGATCAGGTTGCGAAGGGGGATTTACGGGGTAGTTCATTTGGCAACAGCGCTTTCCGGCGGACCTAGGTATGTGGGCTTGAGGCCGCCGGTATCCAGGACGAGGCGCTGGAGCACGACATTGCCGTCAATGCGGTAGAATTTGAGGATGTGTGGGCCAGCCTTCAGGCCTTTGAATGGCACCTTGATGACATGGATGTTGTCAGAGACCGCCGCGTTCCAGTCGGGCTTGTCCGGGATCAGGTTGAAGCTGAGGGTCTGCGGCGCCTGGTCGTCGATGGCCACGGCGAACTGGAGTCCGCCCTTGCCGGCCGTATCGAGCGTCGGCGTCAGATAGACGTGCAGGGTCGCATCGGCGTCCTTCGACGTCTGGATGTCGTATTCCAGCCGAACCTTGTCCTTGACCGGGTCGCTGGGCGGCGCGGCCTGCGGCAGGGTCAGGACTGCGCCCAGGGTGCGGCCGAGATTGGGGATGGTCGTCCACTTGGCCTTGCCGTCGAACTTGCGGGCATAATGCAGGGCCTCGATGGCAACAAAGCCATTCTGTTCGACATAGTGCCCGGTCTTGCCAACCACGGGCAGGTGTGCGGGCAATGACACATTGATGCTGGCCGGCGGCTTTGCATCCGCCGCAACCTCTTTCAGCTCAGGCATCACGTCGGTGTCCGGCTGCTGCCAGTAGGTATAGCCGATGTGCGTCTGCGACATCATGTGGTTCCACTTGCCGCCGTTCAGCGTGTGGTACTGTTCGGCGATCTGGCCGTCACGGGCAAAGGCCCAGCGCGCCGCCGTGGCCTCATCATTGGCCGCCGAATCGTTCCTGCCGGCCAGCCTGCGGTTGCGTGCCACGCGGTCATAAAGCTCATAGAGATTGGCATTGGCCTCGATCGGATGCTGGACCAGTTGGAACCAGGCGTCCTGGGCATCGTCCGGCAGTTTGGCGCCGATCTCATTGGCGCCCTGTTTCAGGTTGGCGTAGCTACGTGTCATCCGGCTGAAGTCCGGATCGTTCAGGAACAGATCGGGATTGAGCAATTCCGGCTTGCGGCGCGCGGCATACTGGCTGGAACGCGTCAGCAACTGGCCGATTCCCCATGCCTGCTCAGCACCAAACTGCTGCTTCGCCCAATTTTGCGGATAGGCCTTGAGCGCGTCAGGTGTCATGGCGTCCGGGTTCCAGGCCATGTCCATGAAGAAGCTCAATGGAAATTCCATCGGCTTGATATCGCCGACATTGACGATCCACAGGCGGTCGGCGCCGGCTTCGCGCGCCAGGGCCATCTGCTGCCAGGTCTTTTCGATCTGGTTGGTGTTCAGCCACTTGTAGTTCCGCGGCCCGCCGACATAGTCGAAGTGGTAGTAGACGCCGTAGCCACCTTTGCGCGGCGGGGCCTTCGGGTCGGGCAGACGGCGGATCTGGCCCCAGTTGTCATCGGCAAACAGCAACGTCACATCGTCCGGCACGCGCATGCCGTGGTCGTAGTAGTCCTGGACTTCCTTGTAGAGCGCCCAGACCTGCGGCGTCTGGTCGGCCGGCCTGCCGGTGACATCCTCGATGATCTTACGCTGGTCGGCGACGATCTGCTCCAGAAGCGCGGTCGCCGTGCCCTCGCTCATCGGCTCGTCGCCATCGCCGCGCATGCCAAGCGTTATAATGTTCTCGTGCGCCTTGCCGCGCTCAATACCGCCACGCCAGAAGGTACGCAGGTTCTCAGAGTTGGTGCGATAGTCCCACTTGCCGCCGGTGACGCCGCCTTCCTTGTGACGGTGCCATTCATCGTGCGCCCGCGTCATCGGCTCGTGGTGCGAGGTGCCGAGGATCACGCCATATTCGCTTGCGACATTCAGGCTTTCCGGATCGTCATCGGCGATCGCCTTGCCCCACATGGCCGGCCACAGGTAATTGCCCTTCAGGCGCAGGTTCAGCTCGAAGACCTTGGCATAGAGTTTCGAATTGATGCCGCCGAACTTTTCACGCGCCCAGTTGCCGAAGGCCGGCTCCTCGTCATTGATGAAGAAGCCGCGATATTTGACCACAGGCTTGTCCGACCGCGCACCCGCCGTTATCGAGACTTCCGCCTGGCGCTTCACCGGCACATCGGCCCACCAATACCAGGGCGACACGCCCATCTTGGCCGACACGTCGTAGACGCCAAAGACCACGCCGCGCGGGTCTGAGCCGGCGATGACCAGCGCGCGGTCGATGCCCTCGGCAGGGCTTTTGACGACGCTCTGGCTGTAAGCCTCCCACTGGCTGGTCAGGCTACCAGCTTTGACGAGTCGATCGATCAGGGCGGATTTGCCCGCCTCACCGACGATCACCACGTCGCCGCTTAAGCCCTCAAGCGTGTTTACAACCTTGGCCGGCTGGCCCGATACGCGCTCGAGGTCGGCGGCAAAATCGGCGGCGACGCGCAGGACTGGCGCTGCCGCATCGGCATCGACATAGACGGTGGCGGGCTTGCCGGCCGTCACCAGCCGGAATGCCCCCGGCACGGCTTCGGGGCAGACGGTGACGATCCCTGTGCAAGCCGCAAACGCTGTTCCCGCCGCGCCCGCAAAGGTCACAACAGCGGCAACAGCCAGGCCACGCAGCATCAGAAACAGGGATCGCGACATCATCTCGTCTTTCAGGTTTTGAGCGCCGCTTCGATCGCAGCCAAAGCAATCGGCGACATCACGGCATAACCGGCAGCGTTCGGATGGACGTTGTCATTGCCAAGTTGCGGTTTCAGGGCGCCGTCCGGCATGGCCAGCACCGGCCAATAGTCGGCATAGACAAAGCCGTGGGCCTGGCAGTGCTTGTGAATCCAGGTATTCAGCGCCTTGATTTCCGCGACGCGGTTGCCGCGCTGCGGCTTCCAGGCAAAGCTGGTCGCCGGCGGCACAGAGCCCATGACGACGCGGATGCCGTTCGCTTTGGCAATGCTCCCCATGGCCGCCAGATTGCGCGTCGTCTGATCGAAGTCATACGGATCGCGATTTTCGGCGATGTCGTTGGTGCCGGCCAGGATATGGACCACGCGCGGTTTCAGATCGACGACCTCAGGCCCGAACCGCACCACCATCTGCGCCGAGACTTGGCCGCTGATCCCACGCCCGACAAAGCCATTGCCGTCGAAGAAGGCCTTCGCCTGCCCTGGCCAGTTGTCGGTGATGGAATCGCCCATGAACACGGCCCGACGTGCGGATGGAGGCAAGGCCTTTACCCGCGCGTTGTCCTGGCGGTAGCGGAGCAGGTTGGGCCAGTCCTCGCCGATCGGTTCGAAGCCCAGCGATTTGTCGCTGGCGCGACGCAAGGCCGCCTTGATGGTCTCGATGCCGACGTCTTCGCCCTTGATGGCCGGAAGCGGCGGCACCGGCGGCAGGTTTTGCGCTACCGCTCCTTTTGCCGCCATCAGTCCTGCCGCGCCTGCCACAACGCCTGCAAGCAGGCCCCGCCGTTTCGTATCCATAATACCCCTCCGGTCAGGCGACCGTCAGGGTCGCCGTCTTCAGGTCCACGCTATTCGGTCCGACCGAGATGGTAAAGGTGCCCGGCTCGACGACGCGCTGCATGTCCGTATTGTAGAACTGCAGCTCGGCCGGCGTGATGGTGAAGGACACGGTCTGCTTTTGACCGGGGTCCAGCGTGATGCGCTTGAACCCCTTCAGTTCCTTGACCGGGCGAGTGACCGAAGACACGTCGTCGCGGATATAGAGCTGCACGACTTCGTCGCCCTTGACCTTACCCGTATTGGTGACTTCGACCGAGACATTGACGGTGCCGTTCGGGGCGATGGTCGCCGCCGAAAGAACGGGCGCGGAGATATCAAAGGTCGTGTAGCTGAGGCCGTAGCCGAACGGATAGAGCGGCTTGGTTTCACCGGCCAGGTAACCGCGGCGCGCCGTCGGCTTGTGGTTATAATAGACCGGCAACTGGCCGACGCTGCGCGCGACGGTGACCGGCAGCTTGCCGCCGGGATTGGCGCGTCCGAACAGAATATCGGCAACGGCCCAGCCGGTTTCCTGGCCGAGATACCAGCCTTCGACCAGGGCGTCGGCGCGCTGATCCAGCAGGTTGACCGACAGCGGCCGGCCATTCAGCAGGAAGACGACGGTCGGCTTCTTGAGGTCAAAGATCGCCTTGGCCAGGTCGTTCTGCTGACCCATCAGGTCCAGAGAGTCCCGGTCGCCCAGGTGGTTGTCGGCCCAAGCTTCGCGCGAGGTCATTTCGTTGTCGCCCAGCACCATGATGATGGTATCGGCCGACTTCGCCGCTTCGACGGCTTCGCTGATGAGTTTGCGATTGACCTCTTCCGGCGTGAAATTGACCTGGTCCTGCCCCCAGATGCGCTGTTCGGTGATGCGCACGGCTTCGGAATAGGCAACGGAGAAGCCCTGCTTCTTGCCCTCGGCCTCGACGCCTTCGAGGATGGAAACCACCTTGCGCGGAATATCCGAATACCCGCCGATCGGCGTGTCCTTGGCATGCGTCCCAAGCACCAGGACCTTGCCGACCTTCTTGCCGTCGAGCGGCAAGAGACCGTTGTTCTTGAGCAGGACGACCGACTTCTGCGCGGCTTCACGGGCGAGCGCAACGGCGTCCGGTGTGGCGGTCAGGCCCGCCGCCTTCTTGGCGTCGACATAAGGCGCTTCGAACAGGCCGCCCTGCACCTTGAGGGTCAGGATGCGGTGGACGACGGCGTCGATCTCGGCCTCGCTGACGCGGCCGGCCTTCACAAGGTCGACCAGCTTCGGGTAGCCGGCGCCATCCGGGGTCTCGATGTCGACACCGGCCTTGATAGCGCGGTAGCCGGCTTCGGTGACGTCCGCGACCAGCTTGTGGCGCGTGATCATTTCGTTGATGGCGAAATAGTCGGACACCGTCACGCCCTTGAAGCCCCACTCACCACGCAGGATGGTGGTCAAAAGCCACTTGTTGGCGTGCGACGGAACGCCGTCGATTTCGTTATAGGACGGCATGACCGCCCCGATCTTGGTTTCCTTGACGATCTTTTCGAACGGCGGGAAGAAGTCTTCGCGCAGCACGCGCTCGGAGACCTGCGCCGGGCCGATATTGGTGCCGTTCTGCGGCTCGCCGTGACCGGTCATGTGCTTGAGCGTCGCGAACACCTTGTCCTTGGCCAGTGGCAGGCTGTCGCCCTGGAAGCCCAGCACGGCCGCCTTGCCCATCACGCCGCAGACGTGCGGATCTTCGCCATAGGTTTCTTCGATACGGCCCCAGCGCGGATCGCGGGCGACGTCGACAACCGGCGCCAGGGCCAGGTTAGTGCCGCGTGCGCGCATTTCCTTGGCGCAGACGCTGAAGATGCGCTGGGCCATGTCGGGGTCGAACGACGATGCCAGGGCAATCGCCTGCGGGAACGAGGTCGATTCGCGCGCGACATAGCCGTGCAGGCTCTCTTCGTGCATGAACATCGGGATGCCGAGGCGGGTCTTTTCGACCGCCCACTTCTGCGCGGCATTGACGTAGACGGCGGTTTCTTCCGGGCCACGGTTGGCCACGGCGCCGTTGTCGCCGGCACCGGTCGCCACGTTGACGCCGACGCGGTCGGACGGCCGCGCGATCATGCCCAGGCCGTTCGGGAAGGCCGTCGAGGCCTTGGCCGGATCGAAGTCACCCTTGGCGTTCTGGATATCGCCCTTCTTCTGCCAGATGCACAGCATCTGCGCGACCTTCTCCTCCAGCGTCATGCGCTTCAGCAGGTCATCAACGCGGGCCTCGACCGAAGCTGAGGCATCCTTGTAAAGCGGCGCGTCGCCCTTGGCCGCCTTCTTCTTCGATGCGGCGCCCGCGGCCGTAGCGGCGCTGACGGCCAGTGCGAAGGCGCTGACGCCTGCAGCAAAGGCGCGGCGCGACGGGTTGAAGGAATCGGTCATGATATCTCCCCTGATTGGTTATTTTCGGTGATCCTCGCACGGGATCTTGCCGGGATGTAAAACAGATTTGCGTGATATTGGTCTGACGTCTGTGCCCGGTGTGTTGACGTCAAGCCGCGATGATGCAAGTGTTAGCGGTAACAGAAAAAAACGCAACAGGGAAATGACAATGCGCCACACCTCTCCCACCTTCAATCGCCGCACTGCCTTGGGTCTTCTTGGCGCAGCCGCCGTCGCCGCGCCTGCGATTGGTCAGGCACGGGCCACCGAGGGCTCACTGGGCGCCTTGGCCCGCGCCAAGGGTATTCGATTCGGCACCGCTGTCGGTTTCGGCGCGCTGAACGATCCGAAAATTCAGGAACTGATCGCACGGGAATGCGATATCATGGTCCCTGAAAACGAACTGAAGATGTACGTCACCCACAATAACAATGCGACCGACTACAACTTCGCGCCGGCGGATCGCATCCACGACTTCGCCAAGGCCAACAACATCGCCATGCGTGGCCACACCATCTTCTGGGCGCGCGACGAATATACGCCGCAGTGGCTGAAGGCGTACGATTTCGGCGCCAAGCCCAAGGTCGCCGCCGAAAAGATGCTGCGCGAATACGTGGCCAAGATCGCCGACCACTATGGCGACCAACTGGTGTCCTGGGACGTCGTCAACGAGACCATCGATCCGGCGACGGGCGAAGTCCGGAGCAATGTCTTCTCGCGCATCTTAGGCATGGATGCCCTGCGCATTTCCTTTGAAGTCGCGCGCGAACGCCTGCCCAAGACACAACTGGTCTACAATGACTACATGGGCTGGGAAAAGGGCGGCGAAAAGCACCGCCAGGGCGTGCTGACCCTGATGCGCTGGTTCCGCGAAAACAAGATCGAGGTCGATGCGCTGGGCGTTCAGGGCCATATCGGCACCGACCACGACCTGACCCTGGGCCAGGCGGCGGAATGGCGCGCCTTCCTGGATGGCGTCACCAGCCTCGGGTATGACCTGCTGGTCACCGAATTTGACGTCAATGACCGCTACCTGCCGGCCGATATCGCCACACGCGACTCCATGGCGGCCAAGGTCGCACGCGAATATCTCGATACGACTTTGAGCTACAAGCAGGTCAAGGATTTCCTGATCTGGACCATCACGGACAAATATTCCTGGCTGCAGGGCTTCTCACCGCGCACCGACAAGCTGCCGCTGCGGCCTACGCCGTTCGATGCCGACGGCAATCCCAAGCCCATCTATGACGCCATCGCGGCAGCCTTCAAAGCCGCGCCCGCGAGGTAATCATGAAGTACGCCCTTGCCTTCGCCGCCTTGGTCGCTGCCGCCCCTGCCCTCGCCGCGCCTCCGGGACAGGCGGTATTCAGCGATATCCGCTATGAGAGCCAGAGCCGGATCGACGGCAAGGCGTTCGAGCCATCGAAGTCGTATGAGAACCCGATCCTGGCCGGCTATTATCCCGACCCGTCGATCGAGCGCGTCGGTAACGACTATTACATGGTCAATTCGACCTTCGCCTATTATCCGGGCATTCCGGTGTGGCATTCGACCGACCTCGTCAACTGGACGCAAATCGGCAATGCCATCGACCGGCCAGGCCAGCTCGATTTTTCGGGCCTGGCGACGTCGCGGGGTGTCTTTGCACCCGCGATCAGCCATCACGACGGCACCTTCTACATCGTCAACACCTGCGTCGACTGCAAAGGCCAGTTTGTTATCACTGCCAAGGACCCGAAGGGCCCGTGGTCCGATCCGGTCTGGCTGCCGTTCGGCGGCATCGATCCATCGATCTTCTGGGATGACGACGGCAAGGCCTATGTTGTCTGGAACGACGCGCCCGAAGGCGAAACGCTGTACGAAGGCCACCGCGCCATCTGGATGCAGGAGTTCGATGCCAAGGCCCTGACCACCAAAGGCCCGAAAAAGCAGGTCATCAACGGCGGCGTCGACATCTCGAAAAAGCCGGTGTGGATCGAAGGCCCGCACGTCTACAAGGTCGACGGCCGCTACTACCTGATGGCGGCCGAGGGCGGCACGTCGGTCAACCACTCGCAGGTCATCCTCAGTTCCAAGTCGGTCTGGGGCCCCTATGAGCCCTGGCGCGGCAATCCGATCCTGACCCAGCGCGATCTCGATCCGAACCGTCCGGCGCCAATCACCTCCGCCGGTCACGCCGACCTGGTACAAACGCCGGCCGGCGACTGGTACTCGGTGTTTCTCGCCACCCAGCCTTATGAGGGCGATCTCTACAACACCGGCCGCGAAACCTTCCTTTTGCCGGTCAAGTGGGTTCAGGATGGCGGCACCAAATGGCCGGTCATCCTTGACCATGGCAAGGCGATCCCGACAGTCGTCGACCTGCCGAAAGGCGCCGCCAAGGGCCACCGCAACTCTGTGGCGACCACAGGTTACAATCCACTGACCTGGCTGCAGGTGCGGTCTCCGAAGACACCGTTCCTAAGTCAAGGCAATGGCGGAAAGACGGTTACGCTCAAGGCGCTTCCCGAGGCGTTTGGCGATGTGAAATCGGCGCCGGCCTTCACGGGCCAGCGCCAGCAGCACATGAACGCCGAGTTTTCGGCCAAGGTCGATTTCAAACCGGTCAAGGATGGCGACCGTGCCGGAATTCTGGCCCTGCAGAACGACGACTATTACCTCTTCTTCGGCGTCACGAAACGCGGCGGCAAAGAGGTTCTGGAAGTCACACGCCGGGCGGGATCAGCCGATCCGCGCGACGGCGTTGTGGTCGCATCGGTCCCTTCGCCGGGCAATGCGATCAATCTGACGGTGAAGTTTACGGGCGGCAAGGCCAGCTTCGGCTACGGCAAGGACAGAACCCTTGTCGTGGTAGCCGATACCACGCATTTGTCGACGAACAGGGCAGGTGGTTTTGTCGGGACGGTCATAGGCCTTTATGCCTATAGTCAAAATCCATAACCGGGTGTAGCCTTCCCTCCTTAACGAAAAAAGTTTGCGTAAAAACCTGGAGGGAATAATGAAGATTTTCAGTGTCATGGCGGCTGCCGCCATGCTCATACTGGCGCCTGTCGCGGCCCATGCCGACGACGATATCACCAAGCATCTGGTCAGCAATCCGAACGTCGGATCGTATCAGATCTATGGTTCGGGCCAGACCAACAAGAAGGTCAGGGACGCGGCCGTTCAAGGCGGCCAGGCCATCGAGATCAAGGCGAGCGGCAACGGCAATCCGTGGGATGGCGCCGCCCAGGTCGAGGTCAACCAGAAGGTTACCAAGGGCGACAAGCTGGTCTGCGCGATCTGGCTCAAGGCCAGGTCGGACAGCGGCACGGTCCGTATTCCGGGCCGGTTGCAGGTCAATGAGGCCCCGTACCGCGCCATCGGCGAAACCAGCTTCGATGCGGAGACCGAATGGAAGATGTACACGCTGGAGACGACGGCGGATGCCGATTACGAAAAAGGCAAGCTGGTGTTTGTGGTCCACCTCAACACCGGCAAGCAGGTGATCCACCTGGGCCCAGCGTTTGTGTTGAATATGACGCGCACCTATTAACAGGGGTCTGGGGTCTGGGGCCCGAGGCCCCAGGTCTTTAACTCAAGAAAATAGCCTGCCCTTTTTGAGGGCAGGCTATTTTCTTGATCGCAGAAGGCTCGTGAGGTCGCGGCCCCACTCCTCATCACTTGGCAGGCCGTCCAACCATGGTCCCGCGGCCATCCGGCGAGATATAGAGTACGCCAAAGGTCCTCGGGTCACCCGCAATCGCGCGCATCTGACCAAAACGTGTGGCGTCGGTATTGATCCGCGTCCACGCCAGACCGCCGTCGATGGAGCGCCACAGCCCTTCCTCGCCCTTCACCTTGCCCCACAGGAAGACGGTCGGATATTTCACGCCCGGCGCCGCCTTGCCGAAGGTCACCTGCCAAGCAGAGGTGACGTCTTCAAGCTTAATCTTGATGCGCCCGTCCATGATGCTGAACAGCCCGGCATCGCCGGCCGCCAGGAACAAGTCATTCTTCTTCCCCGGCACGGCGCGCAGTTGCGCATTGCCGTCCACCTTTGGCAGGTCCGTCGCGTAGGGCGCAAAGGTCGCGCCGTGGTCCCTGCTGATCAAGATCGTCCCTGTCTTCTTGTCATAGGCATAGTAGACGCCATCCAGCACCTTGTCGGCGATCGCTTCCTGGCCACGCTCCGCCGCCATCCAGCCAGTCGACTGCGCCCAGGTCTTGCCCAGGTCCTTCGAATACCAGGCCGGTTCATTCTCCGGCACCCAGACCAGCGACGTCGCCTCGGCCGAGATGACGATCTTGCCGGCGCGATGTGCGTGCCAGTCGGTCGTATCGAGCGGCTTTGGAACTGAGGCCAGGGGCTGCCAGGTTTCGGAGCCGTCGAACGAGATATAGCCGCGCGCGGTTTCATTATCGACGCTGCGCACGATCGTCTTAGGCTTCAATGCCGCAAAGGCCACCGACTGGTTGGTCTTGTTCATCGGCGTGAACAGGCCATGCGCCGGTGTTTTTGAGAAATCGTCGAAGGCTGTCCCGCCGACATCGCCGGCCGCCATCAGGACGCGCGGGCCTTCCGGCGGGCTTTCGAGGCCCAGCACGACGGTTTCTTCGAGATTGTCATTGGTGAAGTCGAAGCGGACTTCGCCCGCCTTCCCGGCTTTGGCGAGGTCCTTCGTCATCCAGACGCCGTAGCCCGTGCCATAGACCAGTTCACCGGGATTGTGCGGATTGATCTTCACTGCATCCAGCCAGTGGCCCATATGGTTGCGGGCGCCGGCGTCCTCATCGTCACCGCTCATATAGTTGATCAGCCACGGGAACTGGCTGTACTCATGCTTGGCCTGCGCCCCCACGCCCGACCAACTCTTGCCGCCGTCACGGCTAACATAAAGGTCGTCCGACGTTGCGTAGCGGTTGGACGTCGAAACCACCAGCGTACCGCCTTGCAGGTCCAGCCCCGAATAGCCAAAGGCCACATCCTTGGTCGGCGTCGCCGGCGAAATGTCGGTCCACGCGCCCGACGGCGACAGCTTATAAACCGCGCCGTCCTTGACGCCGTGCGGCCCCAATCCATCGGCGAAGGTGACATAGAGTGTACCATCCTTATCGACCGCCGCTTGATGCGGGATTAGTTTTGGCGATCCGGGGATCAGGCTGAAGGTCTTGCCGCCGTCCTTAGACCACAAGACGCCACCACCGCCCGAGCCCTGGCCATCCGGCGTATTAGTGCCCGATCCGGCATAGATGACGCCGTCGCCGAACAGCACGAAAGTCACCCCGGCCTCAGTGTAACCCTCAACCTTCTGGAACGACTTGGCGCGGTCCTCACTCACCCACAAACCGTCGCGATTGGTGCCGAGGAAGATGCGGTCGCCGTTCCTGGGGTCAACCATCAGCCGCTCGCCCGTGCCGCGCCCCAGCGCATTGCCGCCAAGCTTGAAGGGCAGAGCCGTCTTCTGCCAGGTCGCGCCGCGATCCTCCGAGCGAATGACGCCGGCATTTGGCACGCGCGGGCTCAGGTAAAGTCCGCAGGTCGCATAGAACCGGTCGGCGTTTTGCGGATCAACGGCCAGGGTCAGGGTGCCGAAGCAGTCCCAGTCGTCCTTGCCGAAGCCGTCCATGAGCGGCACCCAGCGTTTGTTGGTGTAATCGAAGCGATAAGATCCGCCGACATCGGTGCGGACATAGAGGATGTCTTTGGCGGCAGGATGGTAGAGGAAGCCATCGACAAAGCCCCCGCCGCCCAGGGGAATGGTTTTCCAGTCATAGGTTTCAGCCATGGCAGATCCCGCCATGACAAGCAGGGACGCAGCGGCCACAAGGGCTTTCAGTTTCAGCATGTTTTCCTCACGAGGCGCGTCGGGTCGCGCATCTTCAACGTAAGTGTTAGCGCTATCCGGCTGCGAAAACAGCAGGAAAGTTCGGTTGACATCCGTCTTCGCGCGCCGGAAAACGCAAGACCGCAACTTGCCCACAGGAGGCCCATATGGCCGGTGTTGTCGATCTGAGCCCTGAAACCGTCCACGCCGCACTCGAAGCCGGTGAGATCCTGCTGGTCGATGTGCGCGAACCGCATGAGTTCGATCAAGTCCGCATTCCAGGCGCGGTCAACCTGCCGCTGTCGACCTTCGATCCTGCCGCCCTCCCATCGGAACCGGGTAAGCGCGTGGTCCTTCAGTGTGCCGGCGGCGTGCGTTCGGTCACCGCCGCCCATCAGGCCCAGGCGGCCGGCGTCGACATCCACGAACACCTGGCCGGCGGCATCAAGGCATGGATGACGGCGGGACTGCCGGTACAATCCTAATCCCTTGGCAGGCACACCCGCTTGCGCCATGATGGCAAAAAACATCATGGGAGAGACGGCGTGCGTTCATTGCTCAAGATCATGTGCGCCGCAGCTTTGCTGCTCGCCACCCCGGTCGCGGCCGCCGACATCGCGTTCTGGGACACGCCGCGGCACGGCAGCAACTGCTTCAACGAATCCCCGCCCGACGAAGCCTATTTCCGCGCGCTGAAAGCCACAGGCGCGACCTGGGTCCGGCTGACCTTTTCAAAGTGGAAGGGCGAAGGCCGCGACTTCCTGATCGGCAATGCCGACGAATATAAGGGCATTCCGGCCTCGGACCTGGCGACGCTCAAAAAGACCATGGACGCGGCCCATGCCGCCGGCCTCAAGGTCGTCGTCGTGCCTTTGTCCCTGCCCGGCGATCGCTGGGTCCAGCAGAACGACAACAAACAGGATGACCGCCTGTGGAAGGAGCGCAAGTACTGGGACCAGTCGGCAGCCTTCTGGCGCGACCTCGCCACGGCGCTCAAGGACCATCCGGCGCTGGCCGGCTATAACCTGCTCAACGAGCCGACGCCGGAAAAGGGCTTCGGGCTGGACGAACACGCTGCCCCCGAGGTCCGCCAGGCCTGGTACGCCACGCACAAGGGCACGACCCAGGACCTGCCCGCCTTCTATGAGCAGGTAATCAAGGCCGTGCGCGAGGTCGATGGCGCGACGCCGATCATGCTCGACGGCGGCTGGTACGCCAATGCCTGGAGCTTCAGCTACTGGACGCCGCTCAAGGACGACAAGATCCTCTACGCCTTCCACATGTACGAGCCGTGGAACATCACCAGCTCGCCGCAGATCAAGCGCAAGCCGCAACTGCCCTATCCGGGCTCGACCGTCGAATGGGGCGGAAAGACCCTGACCTTCGACAAGGCGGCGATGCAGGACTTCATGGCCAAGCCGTTCGACTGGGCGAAGGCGAACGGCGTGCCGGTGACGCGGATGGTGGCGGCCG
Source organism: Asticcacaulis solisilvae (assembly GCF_017875235.1). Taxonomy (GTDB): domain Bacteria; phylum Pseudomonadota; class Alphaproteobacteria; order Caulobacterales; family Caulobacteraceae; genus Asticcacaulis; species Asticcacaulis solisilvae_A. Next base: position 35,152 of record NZ_JAGGMI010000016.1, read on the forward strand.
AGTTCGGCTGCGTGCGGGTCTGGACCGATTGCGGCGCCTATCTGGGCGATGTGATGGACACGCTGAATGGCCACGGCGCGCATTGGGCCTTCTACAGCTTCCGCGAACAGTGGGACGCCATGGACTATGAAATCCCGCCAGCATTCCCGGCCGGCCAGGTCTACCACCTGCGCGAACAGGGCAAGGAAGACAAAATCCCGCGCAATGGGCCTTTGATGGACATCATCAAGAGCAAGATGGCGAAATAGCCTAATCCAACGTCGACCGGTACCGAATCATCGCGATCGTCGTCGCCCCGGCGATAAAGATCAGGATCGGCCAGATGCTCGGCCACATGGCCGCCCAGTCGGCGCCCTTCAGCATGACACCACGCACGATCCTCAGGAAATGCGTCAGGGGAAAGACCTGGCCGATCGCCTGCGCCCATTCCGGCATGCCACGGAAGGGAAACATGAAGCCCGACAACATGATCGACGGCAGAAAGAAGAAGAAGGTCATCTGCATGGCCTGCATCTGGGTGCGCGCCACGGTCGAAAACGTAAAGCCGACCGCCAGGTTGGCGATGATGAACAGGCCGACGCCCAGGCTCAACAGCCACAACGAACCGATAAACGGCACGTGGAAGACGTAGTGCGCCGCCAGAAGCACGATCAGGGTCTGAACGACGCCGACGACGACATAGGGCGAGATCTTTCCGGCCATGACCTCCCACGGCCGCGCCGGCATGGCCAAAAGATTCTCCATATTCCCGCGCTCGGTCTCGCGCGTCATGGCGATAGAGGTGATCATTACCATGGTCATGGTGAGGATCACGCCTAGAAGCCCGGGGACGATATTGTACTGCGAAATGCCTTCGGGATTGTACTTGCGGTGAACGACGATCTCGACCGGCATCGGCCCTTGCGCCAGAGACGCCCATTGCCCGGTCAGGTCGCGCTTCAAAGACGACTGGACGATCATCTGGATCATGCCTACCGCATTCGACGCCGCCGACGGATCCGAGGCATCGGCCTCGATCAGCAGTTGCGGCCGGTTGCCGCGCAGCACGTCGCGCGTAAAGCCGGCCGGCACGGTGATGACGAAGGCCGCCTCACCGCTTTGCAGCTTCTTCGTGGCGGCATCGGCGCTGGTCACGCGCTCGCGAATATCGAAATAACTCGAATTCTGCAGGCCAGAAGCCAGTGAACGGACGATCGCGGAATCGTCTTCCAGATAGAGCACGGTCGGCAGGTGGCGCGGATCGGAATTGATGGCGAAGCCGAACAGCACCAGTTGCAGGATCGGCAGGACCAGCATGATGGCGAAGGTCAGCCGGTCGCGGAGAATCTGGATGAACTCCTTGTTGAGGATGGCGCCGATGCGCCGTAACGGTGCGAACATCAGCGGCCTCCCGCATTGTCGGTGGATTGCCCCATCAGGTGAATGAAAACATCTTCCAGGCTGGGCCGCATCTGGTGCCACTGGACGCCAGGCATGCCGGAATGGCCCGCAACCAGCTTGCGCAAGGCGCCGAGGTCGCCGCCGGAAACGTGCAGGGCGTTACCGAAGTAGGCAACGTGGTCCGCGCCCGGCTGACCGCGCAGCCTTTCCATCAGGTCGCGCACGCTGCTGCCTTCGGCCACGAATGTATAAAGACCGCTGCCGGCGATTATGTCCTCGACACGTCCCTGGGTCATCAGTTTGCCGTAAGCGATATAGACGATCTGGTCGCAGCGCTCGGCTTCGTCCATGTAGTGGGTCGACACCAGCACGGTCAGGCCCTGCGCCGACAGGCGGTGAATCTGGTCCCAGAAGTCGCGCCGCGCCTGCGGATCGACGCCGGCGGTCGGCTCATCCAGCATCAGCATCTTCGGATCGTGGAGCGTGCAGGCGGCCAGGGCCAGCCTTTGCTTCCAGCCGCCCGACAGCGTGCCGGCCAGCTGCTTCTGCCGCGTGGTCAGGCCCAGGTCCTCCAGCGCCCGGTCGATGACCTGGCGGCGGTTCTTGATGCCGTAGAGATTGGCGACGAATTCCAGGTTCTCGCGGATCGACAGGTCTTCCCAGTAGGAAAACTTCTGCGTCATGTAGCCGATCTCGCGCTTGATCTCTCGTGACTGTTTCAGGATGTCGTAGCCCAGGCATGTCCCCTGCCCTGCGTCGGGTTTGAGCAGGCCGCACAACATGCGGATGGTCGTCGTCTTGCCCGAGCCGTTGGGGCCCAGAAAGCCCCAGACCTGCCCGCGCGGCATGGTGATGTCGACATGATCGACCGCCGTGCGCTTGCCAAAGGTCTTGGTCAGCCCGCGCACATCGATGGCGAGGTCAGATTGAGAGAGCGACGCATCAAGCATCTTCGCCCTCCCCATTCATGGGCAGGGGGGACCATGAGCAGAGCGAATGGTGGGCGGGGCTTTTCCTATTCTCAACCTGTCCAAACAGAAGATTTTTTCTCCCGGGTATGTTCAACGCAAGAAATCGGACGCTTACGGCGGTTGTGTCATCCGACTGCTGGCCCCGCCCACCGCCTTCGGCGGTCCCCCCTCCCCATGAATGGGGAGGGCGAAAATCGCTTGGAATTTCCAGCCTCTTCTTTTCCATCTCACAGCGCCACATCGACCGGTTGCCCCGGATGCAGCGCCTCAGGTTTGGCCGGCGTTGCCTCAACCAGGAACATCAGCTTCTGGCGCTCGCGGACACTGTAGATGACCGGCGGCGTGAACTCGGCCTCGCGCGACACATAGCGCACCTTGGCCGACAGCCCGGCGGCGCAACCATCGCAGGTCACCCTCACCACCTTGCCCACGCTAAACTTCGGCAGGTCGGCCTGCGGCACATAGAACCGCACGAACTGACGCCCTTTCGGCAACACGGTCAGAACCGGCGCGCCCTGGGCTACGAACTCCCCCGGCTCACGCAGGCGCTCCTCGACGCGCCCTTCCAGCCGCGCCTTGACATCGCGATCGCCGACCATCCACTGGGCTTGCGCGACATCGGCCTCACTCGCCCGCGCCTGGGCCTCCGCCGCCCGTTGCTGGTCGTCGCGCGCGGCCAGCCGCAGGTCGGCGATCTGCTTGTCGAGCGAACCCACGACGGCTTGGGCCGAGCGCGTCGTGGCGCGCAAGGTGTCCATCTGCGCCGCCGACACGAAGCCCTTGGGCTCCAGTTGCGCGTAACGCGCCTGGTTCGACCGCGCCAACTCCAGTTGCGCCATCGCCTGCTTGCGCTGCTCGACCAAGGGCGCGATCTCCGCCTCGCGCGCACCCTTGGTCAGGTCCTGCGCCGTCGCGGCGGCGGCCTCGGCGCGAAGCTCGGCGCCTTCCAGCACATGCCCGGCCTGGGCGGCATCAAGCCGGAACAGGGGCTGATCCAGCCGCACGGTGTCGCCGCGATCAACCTCTACGGCGGCCAGCCATCCGGACTGCGGCGCCGCCACGGTCACGCCTTGCGCCTCGACATAGCCGCTATAGGTGTCGGCGGGTGTCTCCGTACAGGCCGCCAGGGCCAGCAGGCTGATCAGGGCCAGCTTACGCATTGCCAGTCTACGCATTGCCAGTCTACGCATTGGATGACTCCTTGTAATTCAGGCCGCGCAGGAAGACCTGAATGTGCGCTTTCAGATAAGGTTCGGGCGGGAACGGCTCATCGTCTATCTTGCCGAAGACCAGCTCCCACAGCATGGCTTTCAGCACCGGCGCGATCGCCAGGTGCGCCGCCATTTCGGCCGTGACGCCGGAGATTTCTCCGCGCAGCAACGCCCGTTCGAATAGGCCCGTCAGCGCGCCCAGCATCTGGCCCACGACTTCGCGCCGGTAAAAGACGGCAAGATCCGGAAAACGCCCCGCTTCGGCGATCAAAAGCTTGGGATATATCGGCAATCGCCCATCGCGGATCGCCGCCGACGCCATCTGCGCCACACCCATCAGCACCGGCTCGATCGGCCCGTTATAGTCCTTTAATATGCCCACGGCGGCGGCGACGCGCGGCGCGATATCCCGCCGGACAAGCGCTTCGAACAGGGCCTGCTTGGTCGGATAATAGAGATAGACCGTCCCCTTCGACACCTGGGCATGACGGGCGATGTCCTCCACACGCGCGCCTTCGAACCCGTGGCTGGCGAATTCGGCAAGGGCAGCATCGAGAATATCGGCCTGGCGAATCTCAGGCGCGGCCCTGCGGGCACGTGACGTTTTCGGCGGTTGCGACATTTTCCATTCCGTACTGACCAGTCAGTACTATATATCAATATCGGTGTTCGCGCAACGCATTCCCTCGGCAATTGTTTCCATCTTGTTAGAAACCGGCCGGTGAGTTAGATTGTCATGGCATGGGGCGGTAAAAACGTAGCGTCCGTAATCAGTTACGGGCGAATGGGGGTTCATTACACATCATTGTTGCAGGCGCATTTCGCGCTTGGACCACGCTTGTAGCCGTCGCGCTTTCAGGGTCCAAGGCCCGCGCGCGACCGGCGGTAAGCCTTTCCACGCACACTGACAGGTCCGGACGGCAACCGTCTGGCCATCCAAAAACTAGGGGAAACACACATGAAAAAGATTCTGGCATCGGTCGCACTTATGGCCCTGGTGAGCGCGTGCGCCTCGCCTTACCGTCCCACGCCGTTCGACCACGCCACTTCGGGCATCTCATCCATCCAGGTCGTCGAAGACGCCTTCCCTGAGCAGCCCGCCGTCCGAAAGCTGGCCACCAATGGTCAGAACATCGCCAGCAGCACCGGCGGTCTCGGCCTGGCCGGCCTTGTCGTCGGCGTCGCCGCCGCCAGCATCGAAGCGGGTATCGCCGCCAACCAGAACAAGAAGATCAATACGGCGCTGGCCACCCAGAAGTTCGACGGCGAAGCGATTTTCGACGAGGCTTTCGAAGCCGAGCTGAAGAACCAGAGCTATGACGTTTCGGCCGCCAAGATCAAACGCGAGCAGAACCGCGCCATGATCGTCGCCACCAAGCAGGGCGACGCAAAGGAAGGCACCGCCGTGCTCGACGTCAACGGCCACGGCTACGGCTATCAGCAGGTCGGCGGCACCAAAATGTGGCGCCCTTACGTCGTCATCACGGTCAAGATGTATGACGCCAAGGACCCCACCAAGGTCCTGCTCGACAACCACGTCGAATATAACGCCGTCGTCCCCGGTGAACTGACCGTCAACATCCCCGCCGACGAAGCCTACGGCTTCGAAAGCGTCGAAGCCATCGAAGCCGATCCGGTCAAGGCCGCCGAGGGCCTGCGCAAGGCGCTGGTCGCTTCGGCCTATGCGACGGCGCAACTGCTGAAATAAGGGTCAGGCCATGAAACTGTCCAGACTTGCCCTGATGGTCGCGCCCGTCCTGCTTTTGCAGGCGTGCGCGACCACGCCCCCGCCTCCGCCGCCCGAAGCCGTCACGGATCTGTCGGACAAGACCTGCCAGAGCGACGTGTCGACCAAGGACGCGATCTCGCTGATGCCGGTCAAGAAGGCCGCCTATCACACCCTGGCGACAAAGGTGGACGCGGCCAAACCCTGCGTCGGCACCGGGACGACCAAGGCGAACTACATCGTTTTCGCCATTCCGGCCCACGGTGAAAACCACACCGTCACCGTCGGCGGCGTCCAGGAACCCATCCGCACCTTCGCGCCCACCATCAGTCTGCTCGACGCCAACGGCAAGGTCACCCGCACTTTTGGCGACGACCGTCTGGTCATTCTGGGCAATACCCTGGGCGTGCAGTTCAAGCCGATGATTGAGGAACGCTACATCCTGGTGCAGTCGAACCCGCGCCTGGTTGGCAAGGCCGTCTCCACGCTCGAGACGCGCATCAATGTCACTCAGGGCTATTCGCCCGCGACCGCCTATTCGTACGGCTACAGCTATCAGACGCAGCGCGGCGTCGAAGGCACGCATAATCGCGTCTTTTCACACGAAGGCACGGTAACCGTGACTATCCAGGCCGCGAGCGGCAAGGTCGGCCTGCCCTACGAGAAATAATCCTCGATAGGCATCGCAAATAGAAAGCGCCCGGAAATCTCCGGGCGCTTTTTGTTTTATAGCTTCAGGAACCAGCGCTTGCGATATAGCGGCCAGAGGATCAGGCCGATCACCGCCACCAGTATGACCGAGTAGGTCAATGACGCCACGCGCGGTTCGGGAACGACCGCGCCTAGTTGCGCCGCGGCCGCATCGTGAAGGCTGACGCCCGCCAGCAACGGCAGTTGCAAAACAACGTCGAACAGGCAGATCAGCACGAAGGCCAGGGTCGCATTGGCGCCAAAGACCTTGGCGAAGGTCGCAAAGCGGCCGAGCTTCAGAAGGTCCGCGATGACGGCGAGCAGAACGAAGACAATGATGCTAAAACCCGCAGACACCAACGCGAAGCTCGGCGTCCAGATCTTCTTGATAACCGGGATTTCGCCGTTCATGCCCAGACCCGTCAGGATAAGCAAAAGCCCCAGCAGGAACAGGCCGATCAGGCTGCCCTGGACGCCATGCCCGCGGACATAACCGGCGACCACAACCCCCAGCAGGACATTGACCAGCGCTCCGAGGGTCGAAACGATCCCTTCCGGATCGAAGGTCACCACGCCGTCCGTCAGGCCCCAGTTCCACATATAGGCCGAGGTAAAGACGGCGCGGTCGACCACCGCCGGCAGCGAATGCACCGAATCAAAGCAGGCCCCGGCGCAGTCCGGGCCGGTCCAGAGGCTGAGCAGGGCCGCGTAACCGGCGACCAAGACGGCGATCGCACCCGCCACAGGCCAGCCCGGCACGGTAAAGTCATGGTCGCTTTTACGTCCTAATGCCAAACACAGTCCGCCGGCCAGGGCGTAGCACACGCCGATGCGCTGCAGGATGCCGGGCAACCGGAAACCCTCCGGATGCGGATCGGCGATAAAGTTCAGCACCACCCCCAGGACGATCAGCGCCGCCGCCCGCCATAGCACGTGGCCGAACAGCTGCGTCTTGGTCTGTCGGGCCGAGCGCGCCGCGAACGACATCGGCAGGGCGACGCCGACGCAGAACAGGAAGCCCGGGAAGATCATATCGGCCAGGACCAGCCCCTGCCAGTCAGCGTGATTAAGCACCGCGAAACGATTGGACCAGTCACCGGCATAGGCGACCAGGATCATGCCGATGACGCACAGGCCGCGCAGGATATCCAGCGCCTCCAGCCGCTTTACGCCATCGCCGCCGGCCGGCTTAGCCGGTTTCGGCTTTTCCCGCTTTTTGAATGCTATGACGTTCGCCGACATGCCGCCCCCTGATCTTTTCGCCAGCCTAGCCGCAATCCGACGGAAAACCAAGTCTGGCAACGATGTAAGGCTAGCCTTACATTTTTCTCCAATGTAAGGTTGACATTACATCACCCACATGTAAGGTTAGCCTTACATCGATGGAACCTCATAAGCCAATTTCAAAAAGAAGCCAACTCAATGAACCCGCAATCCGTCACCACCCGATACACCTTCGGCATAATGGGTTTCATGGCGCTCTATGTCGCCGCCCTCTTCCTGTCGATCCTGACCATCGAAGCACAGAAACCCACCGGTCCCCTGCTCTACCTCCTGGCCGTCCTGCCGGCCCTGCCGGTCGGCGGCACCATCTGGGTCTTCCTGCGCTATATCGACAAGGTCGACGAATATGTCCGCGCGGTCGTCACCAAACGCTTCATCCTGGCCACAGGCCTGACCCTCTTCGCCTGCACGGCCTGGGGCTTCCTGGAAAACAATGCCGGCGCCCACGAATTCTCGCTCTACCTCGTCTATCCCGTCTGGTGGGGGCTGTTCGGCCTGTCGAGCGTCTTTTACCGGAACGCGCAATGAAACAGTACCTCCGCGAATTCCGCACTGAGAAAGGCCTGACCCAGGCCGATCTCGCCGGCCAGCTGGGGGTGTCGCGCCAGGCCGTCATCGCGCTTGAAAGCGACAAGCATATCCCGTCGCTCGACCTGGCATACAAGATTTCAGCCGTCTTCGACCGTCCCGTCGAGGAGATTTTCGAGAACCCCTACCGGCCCAGACCGGCCCCTTAAGTTCAGCCCAAACGCATACCGCATCACAACGCAGCCCGGCGGCGCGTGACCACTCCCGCCTTATCGAAACACAGGAAAAACAATATGTCCGAGCCCAGCAAAAAGTCCCGCAAAGGCATGCCGATTGGCGTCATGATCGTCCTTGCCATAGCCATCGCCGTAGCGGTCGGTGTCGGCACGGCCAGGTCCGAAACCCTCCGCTTCCCGTCCGCGCCCGAAGCCCGCTTCAGCGTCGAGGTTATCGGCTCCGGCCCTGACGTCATCCTCATCCCCGGCTTGGGGAGTTCGCGCGACGTCTGGGACGCGACGGTCGAACGCTACAAGGGTCAGTATCGCCTGCACATCCTGAACATCGCGGGTTTTGCCGGTGAGCCCGCCGGCGCCAACGCCACGGGAGAGGTCATCGCGCCGTCGGTCGAAGCGCTCGACGCCTACATCAAGGCGAAGAAACTGAAGGCCCCGACCGTCGTCGGCCACTCCATGGGCGGCCTGATGGCCCTGATGCTGGCCAAAGCGCACCCGGACGCGGCCGGCAAGCTGGTCATCGTCGACGCCCTGCCCTTTGCCGGCGTCATCTTCAACCCCCAGGCCACTGTCGAGAACATGCAGCCGATGGCCGCCATGGTGCGCGACAACATGATCAATGGGTCCGCCGACGCCTTTGCCATGCAGCAGAATGCCGGCGTGGTCCGCATGACGATCTCTTTCGAAAACCAGCAATTGGTCGCCGGCTGGAGCATCGCCTCGGACCGCGGCGTCTTTGCCCGCGCCTTCTACGAAGACATGACCATCGACCTGCGTCCGGACCTCAAGGCCATCCAGACTTCGACGGTCATGATCTATCCCTACGATGAATCGGTTGGCCAGACCGCCGCCTCAACCGAAGCCTTCTACAAGGCGCAATATACCGGCATGACCAGGGTGAGCTTCACCGGCATTACCGCCAGCCGCCATTTCGTCATGCTGGACCAGCCGGACGCCTTCCTGGCCAAGCTGGGCGAAGCCCTGAAGTAATCAGAGCTTGGCGAAATAGGTCACAAATCCCGGATCGCTCGCCAGCTTGTCATAGAGCTTGCGGGCGGTCTCATTGTGCGCGTGGGTGACCCAGTAGACGCGCTCACAGTCGCGGCCCTTGGCGTGGGCGATCACCGCCTCGATCAGCCGGCGGCCAACGCCTTTGCCGCGCGCGCTTTCCGCGACGAACAGGTCTTCGAGATAGACGTAGTAGGTCCGCGCCCAGGTCGAGCGGTGCATGACCAGGGTGACGAAGCCCAGGACCTCCTTGCCCTCGCGCGCCAGCAGCAGGACCATCGGCTCACGCGCATCCATGAACCGGCCAAAGGTCGTGTCCGTCACTTCCTGGGGCAGCGGGTTGTTGTAGAAGTCGAGATAGGCGCGCCACAGCGGCAGCCATTCAGACTTATCCTGCGCCCGGGCATAGGTAACATCGATGGCCACGGCCTTTTCCATAAACTCAACTTTCAAAACATCGTCCGCACCGGTCTCGTTTCAACGGACCGATTCTGCTGCAAGATTATCAGTTTATTGGAAAACTGGCGCACCAAAACAGCAGATGCGCCTGCCTCGCCTCAGGCCTTTTTCAGGAACTCGGTGCGCAGGACCAGGCCCTTGACCTTTTCGGCATTGCACTCGATTTCGGCTTCGTCGTGGGTCAGGCGGATATTCTTGATCAGGGTGCCGCGCTTCAGCGTCACGCCACCCGAGCCCTTGACCTTGAGATCCTTGATCAGGGTAACGCTGTCGCCGTCTTTAAGGCGGGTGCCATTCGAATCCTTTACGACGATTTCGTCTTCATCTTCAGCCATGTCCGATCCTTTCGCACATCTGTTCGACGGCCGGGGTACAGGTGCAGGCCCACGCTATCAAGCCTTTTTCAGCGCGCCGCGCGTCACCCAGGCGATGGTCAGGCCGACCAGGACCATATGCGCGAAAAGGGCATTGTAAAGCTGCGGCCCCATTTCCGGCGGAAAGTGCGGATTGTGGCCACCCTTGAAGCGCGACATCGGCAGGACGAGATAGGTCATGACGCCCCAGCAACCGAGGCCATAGACAAGGCCCGAGACCGTCAACGCCTTGCGCACCAAGGGCACCGCGCTGGCGATCAGGTAGAAGACGAAGGCCATGACCACGGCGATGGCGAAGTGCAGGCCCAGCCCGGCGGCAAAGGTCGTCCAGCCGCCGCTATAGGCCGCATCGCCCATGAGGCCGCTGGCGATCGACTGCGGAATGCGGATGAGCTTCACGCCACGCGCACCGAAGAAGACGAAGGCGTCGATAATGTCGAGCAGCCCAGCCAGCAGGCCGGCGGAAATGACGGTACTGATTTGGCGCATGAACGGCCCTCCCCTGTTAGGGATGAGCCTATCACGCAGGCTTTCAAGCGTCTAACCTCCGTCAGTTACCGCACAGGTCAGTCGCGGCAGAAGCCTTCGCCCGGCGCCACGATCAGGCAGTTGTGCTTGTCCGCCAGCCATTTCATGCCGGTTTCTTCGCCGCTGCCGGGACGAATAACGAAGGTCTGGCCATCACGGATGAACTGAATGCCGCCATCGGCAGCCGTGCCGGTAAAGTCGCGCGGCCCGTCGAGGTTCTGGACGGTCACCTTGTAATCATCGCCCTGGGGCGTGATGGTCAATGCCGTGCCTTCCGGCCCCGTCCACTTGCCGGTAAACGCGGCGGGATCGATGACCGCGGTCGAGGCCGCCTGTTCCGACGCCATGGAGACCGCAGCCGATTCCGCAGCCGAACTGACCGAATGATCGGCCGCTGTTTGCGGTGAACAGGCTATCAGGCCGGCCGCAAGCGACAGGGAGAGGACGGTGATGGCGGTGACTTTCATGGATGCGCTCCTTCTCTGCACTGACATAGCCCGCGCCAGCATAAAGACGCCATATGCGTCACAGTGGATAGTTCGAATAGACTTGGCGGAGGCTCCGGTCGCGGGCAATGGCCACCGGTGTGACCAGCTCGCGTTTAAGGATGACATTGCGGCAACCGTCTACGCTCAAACCGCTGCATTCGGCGTCACGGCCGCCGCGCGTCCGGATCAGCCGGTCGGCGAAGCCGTTGCCGACATAGAGCGAACCGACCGTCTGGACGTGGCCGACAGGCGCCCCGGCCTTGCCATAGGCCAGCCAGGCCAGTTCGCTGCAATAGATCGCCCGGTTTCGAAACGAGAAGAAAAGATCGTAGGGCCGCCCCTTTAATACACGCGCGGCTGTAAGAACGGTGCGCGTCTGCTGGGCCGTCAGGCCGGGATGGCGAAAGACGGCGTAGCGGGCAAACCGTCCACGCGCGATCCATGCCTTTAGCGACGTCTCCCTGACCGGTCCGGCCGCTTCGATCACCACCCAACCGTCACCACGCCTGGCCAATATGCCCATATGCGTATAGGCGCTGAGCGTCGCGGCGGCGATGGCGGTCGACTGGCCGCTGCGCGACGTCTGGAAGATCAGGTCGCCCTCACGCCATTTCGGCGCGTGCGAAAACCAGCGCCAGACGGCCAGCAACAGCATGAGGATCAGGGCGATCCATATCCACGGCCCCCGGCGCATTCATGCCTCCGTGTAGAGATCGAGCAACCGGTATTGCCCCGGCGCCAGGCCGCACGACGGCGCGGCGTAGACGGTCACGCCGTGCGCCACCGCCTCGACCAGCCGGCGCGGCTCATGCGTCACAACGGCCGGATGCAGGATGGCGGCGATATCGTCGAGCCAGCCAGGCCCGAAGCTGCGCCGTTCGACCGGCACCGCGCCCCAGAAGTCCGCGCCTTCCAGTTCGGCGCCGAAGACGATCAGCGGCTGGGCCAGGTACTTCGCCATTTCGCGCACGGTATGGGCGCCCTGGCGCGTGATCACCGGCCCCAGAAAGGCCGTGCGCATACCTTTGCGGCGCGTGCGCGGCGCCGGTTGGTCCCAGTCGAGCCAGACGGCGCGTTCACCAAAGCCTTCGGCGATATCGTGGTGCGGAGTGACGATGCGGCGGGCTGCCGACAGCGCCTCGGCCTCCTGTTCAACCAAGGCATCGGGCGCGCGGAAGTCGGCAATGGTCGTGCTGTCGGCGTGGCCGATCGCGACCTCGTCGAGCCGTGCATGCAGCTCCGCCAGTGGATAACGTGTCATCAGCACATCAAAACTGCGGCCGCCGAGTGCGCCATCGCGCCACAGGTATGGCAGGAAGACCTGGCTGATGACCAGGTGCTGGGCGCGATAGTCGATATGGCGAGCCAGTGCCGCCGCCAGCGCTTCGTCGGCCTTGAGATAGGCCGCCTGGCGGACCGAACCGCGCGCAGTGGCTACCTGGCGCAGCATCAGGTGACGCTGGAGCGTCGCCATGCCCGCCCGCACCTCTCCGGCCGGCCAGTTGTAAGCGTCGAGCCGCCGGCCGAACAGGCCGGGTGACAGCAGTTGATCCTCGGGCTTCATCTGCGCCGCGGCGAAGCGGCGGTATTCCGGCCAAGCGCGATCAACCACCCAGGCCACGCGTTCCGCCACCGGTGCGATGTCGCGGCTGACAAAGCTTAAGCGGCAATCCTTGCGGGCGCAGGTGGCGCAGCTCTGCGGCGAATGCGTGGTCATGCCCCCACCAATCGGACAACCAGGCTGTCGCGATCGAGCTTCACACTCAAAGCCATAGCGCGGCTGTTGCGAAAACGCAGGTCGACATAGTTCCAGAAGACGGTGGCGTCATCGCCCGGCGGAAACGGCGAGCCCGGAATGGCGGCCGTGTGGCCGTGGCGCTCGACGATCTCGCAGCCGGCCTCCCTCGCCGCGCGATAAAGGCTGTTCGACATCTGGCACAGGCCGCCGGCCAGGGTCGGGATGATACACCCCTGGCGCAATTCGCGGCCCTCGACAAAGCCCTTGGCGCGCGTCGGTCGGCCGATATGCGCCCAGAAACTGAAGACCTTGCCTTCGGGGACAACGACGCCATTCAGCCTTTGCGCCGCGACGCGCAGGTTCTGCACCTTGCCCAGTTGCAACGCGCGTTCGTTGATATCGTCGTCGGTATAGAGCGCGGTGACGACCTCGGAAAGGAGCTCGCCGCTCGGATTATCCACGCGCTTGAGCCGGTGCGCGCCGCTCCCCAGGTCGGCGACGCTGCGCCGTATCCTGAGGAGGCTCGCCTTCACGGCAAAAACCGCCATGTCCAGTTGCGCCGGATGCCTGTGTTCGGCCCCTGTCTCCATCTTCCCCCCTCCTTGCGCGCAATCGTCGCTGCGCCTGGAGCATTGATTTTAGTTTGAACTAAAATAATGCTCCAGTTCTTGTTTTACCGCGATATTTAGCCGAAAACCGCTGCACACTTTTGACTGCGCCGAACTTCGTTTCGGCATATCGCTTTGAAAGTTCCACAAGCGGAGGATGAGCATGAGCCAGAACTTCGTCAACACGTTTTGTGCCACCCTGCCCGGCGCCGAGGTGTCCGATCCCTGGGGCGGCGGCCACGACTGCTGGAAGGTCGGGGGCAAGATGTTCGCCGTCACCGGCGCCATCGACAAGGGCGTGTCGGTCAAGACACCGGACGCCGAGACCGCCGAAATGCTGATCGAAAGCGGCACAGCGGAACGCGCGCCCTATATGCACAAGTCGTGGGTGCGTCTGCCGGTCGACGCCCCGGAAGCTGAAGTCCGCCACCGTATCGCGGAATCCTACCGCATTATCCGCAAGAGCCTGACCAAGCGCATCCAGGCGGAACTGGCGCCTTTCGAATGAGCCTCGACATCCGCGCCGTCGCATACGGCACGCCGGACTATGAGGCCGCCGTCGCCTTACGCCGCGCCATTTTACGCACGCCTCTGGGGCTCGATTTTTCGGCCGAAGACCTGGCGCGCGAAGCCGCCGACACACACCTGGCCGCCTTCAATGATGGCCGCCTTGTCGGCACGGTGGTGATGACGCCTTATGCACCCGGCAAGGTCAAGCTGCGCCAGATGGCGGTCTCCGAAGACATGCGCGGCCGCAATGTCGGCGCGCAACTGGTGGCGTTTTTCGAAGACTATGCCCGCCACAACGGCATCAACGAGATCGTCCTTGCCGCCCGCCAGACGGCGCAGGCCTTCTACGCGCGCCTCGGCTACGCAACCGACGACGTCGTTTTCACGGAAGTGACCATTCCGCACGTCCGAATGTGGAAGACACTGTAAACCGCTTGCGCGCGGCGGCGAAGTTCATTATCAAACCACGCTCTGACGCCTCAGGCCCCTGTGGTGGAATTGGTAGACGCGCTCGACTCAAAATCGAGTACCGCAAGGTGTGTCGGTTCGAGTCCGACCGGGGGCACCATTTCTCTTAAAATCGAGCGCGGACTCTCCAGCGAAAAACAATGGGGCTTCGGAAAGTTCACCAAGTCTACTCGGATCTGGCCGGTATGCGCCGAACCTGAAAGCCGGTCTTTGATGGCTCAAATCCCGCAGCCTCATAGAAGGCAAGCGTCGAAGGTTTTCTGGACCCAGTCATGAGCATCGCTTTATAACATCCGCTCACCCATGCACGGTCGACAGCCGCAGCTAAAATTGCCTTCCCAAATCCCCGGTTGCGATAGTCGGTATGAGTGACCACGTTTTCAATGAGTGCATAGGGCTTCCCACCACGGGTGAGGTTCGGAATGACTACGACGGCGCAACTCGCAACCAGGATATCGTCAACCAACCCGAGCAATATCGCGCTGCCGGGGTAGCGAAGAAACTGTTCAAAAACGCTGTCGACGTCGTCGTCCGGACAACGAACGTCGTCTGCATCTAAATGACGATACAGGTCCAGCAGCATAGGCAGATCAGCTTGCTCCGCAGGACGAATAACAAGCGCCGTCATCTCCGCGATCTCTTTGACGGATTTGTAGGAAGGATTGTCCCAAATCGGATGGGACGGCTCTAAGCCAACATACTCCGCTTATGCGCCGGCAGGGTCTTGGTCTTTTTCGGCGGAGGCGGTGGCGGAGGTGTCGGCTCTGGCGGCGGCGTTTCATCCGTCGCGGGCTTCGGCGCGGGTTCAGGCGGCGGTGCGGGAGCGGGAGCGGGTGTTGCCGCCGCTGCGGCAACCGCCTTGGCCTTTTTGACCGGCCAGATGATCGGACGCGACGCCGCGGCCGCCTTGGGTTCGGCCGGTTTTGGCGGCACGGTCGACAGTTCGCGCTGCGCCGCTTCGATCATGCTGACGACGACGAAGTGCCCCTTCTCGTCCTTGGCCTTCCAGAAATCGTCGAGCGCCTGGAGCGCCTTCCAGACGCGGTACTGGTGCTGGTCGGTCGCCAGGGCCACCGGCACCTTGGGCGTGGTGTCGGCGGGAACAGAATCCTTCATGCCTTCCAGCGCGCCCTTCAGGTCGACGAACAGCTTGTACTGCTTCGCCGACAGGTCGGTCACATAGCCCAGGCGGGCATTGAGCACCTCGGCGACTTCGCGGCCGCGCTCGATGATTACCGAACCCGAGGACTTCAGGGCGCGGTCGAGGTACCAGCGCACGCTTTCATAAATCGCCTTGGCCGAGGCCTTGCGCTGGGCGATCAGCTTCTGGCGGCCATAGCGGCGGCCGAAATAGTCGGCCAGGAAGAACAGCCCGACCACGACCAGGAACAAGATGATAAAGCCGATCAGCAGGCGCGCGTCGAACGACGCCCCGTAATCGCCGCCATAGGCGGCATCGGGCGGTGTATCGCTGAATGGTTCGTCGAAGCCTTCGCCGTGCCGCATGATCAGTGCGCCTTCTTGCCGGGCGCCACCGGTGGCTCCGGCGGCACCCACGGCGGCGAATCCGTCAGCTGGCGCAGGGCCGCGCGGTAGGATTCGGTGACGACCATCAGGTTCTTCCAGTAGTCGAACAGCTTTTGCACGGCGAACCAGATGGCCGTGCTCTGCTCTTCCGGCGTCATCATCACCTTTTCGGCCTTGGCGGCGGCGGCCGGCGGCGGCGCCACGGGCTGGACCTGGCCGTCGGCGCCGATCGAGATATTGATATAGGTGCCGCCATTGATCTGGGCGGGACCACCCGCGCCTTTCGCGACATAGGGCTTCTTGTCGGTGCCTTCGACAGCGCCGTTCAACTGGCCGGTAATCTTCGACAGGGCGTTGCTGAGCTTGAGCGTTTCGCCGAACTGCGCCTCGATGGCGGCGCGGCTCTTGATCGCCATGTCGATCTGGCTGTTCATGGGGGCCTTGGCGCCGGGCGACAGGAAGTGCATGACGGCCTTGGCGCGTTCATCGATGGCGGCGCCGCTACCGGCGCGGCGCTCGGCGCGTTTGAACACAACGACCAGCGCGGCCGTAAGAGCGACCAGGAACAGAACGGTCAGCAGCCACAACACCCAATCATGGCTAGGCGGGGCGTCAGCGGGGAAATCGCTCAAGGCCGGCGAATCGAACCTTTCGTCCATATCGGGAGCCCCTCCTTTCCCTCAGCCGCGCCACGGCGCTTCAATTGACGATCGACAGGTTCCACTAAGGCAAAACCCCTGTCAATCAGGAAGGTTAACAGATTGCTTTGGCCTGTGCTACTCCGGTTCGCGCAAATGCCGAGCCTTTCGCCACCTTTTCCCCGATAAGTGTGGCTTTCAGGCTGGCTATTTACCGGTTTATTTGCCGTTCTGGGCCTTGATGGCAGCCTCTTCGACGCGGCGCAGAAGTGTCTTGAACTGCGACACCTCGTCCGGCGAAAATTCGGCCAGCATGACCTTTTCATATTCGATCGCCGCCGGTGCGACGTCGGCGAACAGGCGCTCGCCCTCGGCCGTCAGGATCAGGTGGTGCGAGCGGCCGTCGTGCTCGTGCGGGGCGCGCGTGATCAGGCGGCGCTTGGCAAGGGCCTGGGCGGCGCGCGAAATCGTCACCTTGTCCATGCCGGCGCGCTTGACCAGGGCCTGCTGCGTCGAAGGACCGTCTTCGCGCAGGATGGTGATCAGGCGCCACTCAGGTATCTTGAGGCCATAGAGGCTCTCATAGGCTGTCGAAATCAGCGTGCTCACGGCATTGGACGCCACCGCCAGGCGGTAAGGCATGTATTCGTCGAGCGTAAGCGTACCTTGTGTCATGATCTGCAAATGTCCCAGCGTAGGGTATGAATTTCCCCGAGCCTGTAGAATGGCCCTTATGGTGGGCAATGACAAATGAGTTATTGTTAAGGTATTGTCTATTCACGCTATATCTTCACCGATCGTATACCTATGCCGCAGTGCGAAAAAATTTTGCCTGACAGCGTTCGCAATCGCGACAAGCGCGGTAAGTGCTGCTAAGGATTGAATACCCCAATAGACGAAGACCTGACCGTGGCCCATACACCGCCCCCCTACAAAGCCGATCAATTCGCCGGTCTCCCCGGCCCACTGCGCTGGCTGCTGGAGTCTCCGCGCAAACTCTACAACTGGGTGATGGAACTGGCCGGCGGCAGGCATGCTGAAAAGGCTTTGGCGGTCGTATCCTTTGCCGAAAGCTCCTTCTTCCCCATCCCGCCCGACGTCATGCTGATGCCGATGATTCTGAAGCAGCGCGACAAGGCCTACCGTTTCGCCCTGACCTGCACCATCGCTTCGGTGCTGGGCGCGCTGTTCGGTTACGCCATCGGCTATTTCCTGCAGCCGGTCGGCATGGCGATTCTCGGCTTCTTCGGCTATGCCAAGAAGCTCGACAGCTTCCACACCTTCATGGAGCAGTGGGGCATGTGGGTGATCCTGGCCAAGGGCCTGACGCCCATACCGTTCAAGCTGGTCACCATTGCCTCGGGCCTGGCGCAACTGAACCTGGCGGTCTTCTTCTTCAGTTGCGTGGTGACCCGCGGCGCCCGTTTCTTCCTGGTCGCCTGGGCGTGCAAGCGCTATGGCCCTGAAATCACGGAACTGATCGAAAAACGTTTCTATCTTGTCGGTACTATTGCCGTGGCACTGATCGTGCTAGGAATCATCGCACTGAAGTTCATCCCCCACTAGGGGCACTCCAAAGCGATACATGACGACCCTGAGATCCCGGATCGCCGGCACCAAGCTTGCCCTCGCCTTCAGCCGCTGGTGGAGCATCACCGCGCTGGTCGTCTCCCTGGCCATGCTGGCGACCGCCTGGTCGTTCCAGCTGTTCGGCGGGCTGCACCCTTGCCACCTCTGTCTGAAGCAGCGCGACATCTACTGGATGGCGGTCGGTGTCTCGCTGGTGGCCAGCGTCTGGGCGCTGTTCACAGGCGCCAAGGGCCCGCCGCGTGTTTTCTCCTTCGTCCTGTTCGCCATCTTCGCCACCGGCGCGGTCATGGCCGGCTATCATGCCGGCGTCGAATGGGACTGGTGGCGCGGCCCCCAGACCTGCACGTCCGACGGCACCGAGGTCAGCCCGGACCAGATGCTTGCCTTCCTGACAGGCGCGACAACAAAACCACCCCAGTGCGACATCGCGGCATGGCGTATGTTCGGCCTGAGTATGGCAGGATATAATGCCATCCTCTCGGCTGTGCTGGCGATCCTAAGCCTCGTCGCTTCGGTGCGTTTCCGCAAGGCACGGCCCTCCTATTACAGGAACTAAGCCCATGGACCGTCCGCCAGTGCCTCCCCGCCCCGGTTCCGGCGAAACGAAAGACCGCCTGGCGGAAATCCTCAGGGTCGATCACGCCGGCGAACTGGCGGCCGTGCATATCTATCGCGGCCAGGCCGCCGTCTTCGGCGGCACGAAGAACGACGCCCTGGCCCAGCAGTTCAAACATATGGAAGGCGAGGAGCAGGTGCACCTCGACGCCTTCGAGACGCTGATGCGCGAAAAGCAGGTGCGTCCGACCTTGATGACGCCGGTGTGGCGCATGGCGGCCCTGGGCCTTGGCGTCGGCACCGCCCTGCTGGGCGAAAAGGCCGCCCATGCCTGCACCGAAGCCGTCGAAAGCGTCATCGGCGAGCACTATGCCGAACAGATCCGCGACGTTGAGGCGTCCGATCCGGAACTCGCGGCCAAGCTCAGCCAGTTTCGCGACGACGAACTGGGCCACCACGACCGCGCGGTCGACCAAGGCGCACGCGACGCGACGGGATACCCATTGCTGTCGGCCGTGATCAAGACCGGCTGCCGCCTGGCCATCCGGATCAGCGAGAAAATCTGATGCACGACCACAGTGCGTTCAGCCTGCGCCGCCACAAGACGCCGCAAACCTCTTTCGGGGACCGTGTGTCGGACAGGATCGCCGCCGTGGTCGGATCCTGGAACTTCATCATCATCCAGTCGCTCATCCTGTTCGGCTGGATCGTCCTGAACATCACGGCTTGGATCAATCACTGGGATCCCTATCCCTTCATCCTGCTCAACCTGGTCCTGTCGTTCCAGGCGGCCTTTACAGCCCCCATCATCATGATGGCCCAAAACCGCCAGGCGGCCATCGACCGGCAGAGGGCGGAACTGGACTATCAGGTGAACTGCAAGGCAGAGGTGGATATCGAGGCGCTGCACGCCAAGGTCGACGCTATGCGTCAGGAAGACATCACGCGTCTGATCGGCCTTCTGGAAAAGGTCATCGACGAACGCGCCGACAAAAAGCCCGATTAGCGCCCTTCGAAATCCAGGCTCTGGCGCATGTGCTCGAGCAGGGTTTCGCGCACCTCATCATCGACCATGCCGAGATCCAGCCGCGCATCGCCGCTGTCGGTCGGACGGAGTTTCACCGTCTCGCCCATGAATGTGAAGCTATAGATTTTCGGGCCAAACAGCTTTTCGCGCTTCGCGGTGACACGAACGCCCAATGTCGCCTCGATCGCCTTTTGCACAGGCTCCATGGCGATCCTGGCCTGCCCCTTTTGCCGGGCAAAATTGACGACGCCAAAGGCGCGCCTGTCCAATTCAAACCGTACAGGTGACATCTTCTATGCCATGCTCGTTTCTTGGAGCCAGCGGATATGGGAGCGCCGGCACCTTCCCCCGAAGTCTGTAACGCATTCTGGAACGCGTGTGAATTACGCCTCCAGAGGCGTATCCCAGTACAGGTAGTCTATCCAACTTTCGTGAAGATAGTTAGGGGGAAAACGGCGTCCAAGATCCTGCAGGTGAAACATTGTCGGCCGGTGTGGATTTTTTGTCGGCATCATGCGCGCCTGAACGGGTGTTTTTCCCCCTTTGCGCAAGTTGCACGGCGCGCACGCCGTCAGGATGTTGGTCCAGCTCGACTTGCCGCCCTGGCTGACCGGCACGACGTGGTCGAAAGTCAGCTCATGCGGCGAGCCGCAGTACTGGCAGCGAAAGCCGTCGCGCAGGAAGACATTGTAGCGGGTAAAGGCCGGCGGTCGGTTCTGGTCGATATAGGTCTTCAGCGACACGACGCTGGGCAGCCGCATCTTCAGCGACGGCGAGCGGATTTCGATGTCGTAGGTCGAGACCACGTCGACCCGGTCTTCGAAGACAGCCTTGACCACGTCCTGCCATGGCTTGGTCGACAGAGGATAGTAGGACAGAGGCCGGAAATCGGCGTTCAGCACGAGAGCGCGCCAGTCATGCGGCGGACTTTTCAGAACATGCATGGAAACCTCCAGGCATGTCGAGCGCTTTCCGAAAAGTGTGAAGCGGTTTTCGGATTAGAAAGCGCGACACTCAAAAGGCCAAGAGACTTTTTCCGGCGCGAAGCGATCGAAAAAACCTCTGGCATCGGGACGTTTGATAGGCAGTATTTGAAGACAAGGCTCCTTCTGCACGCATATTATCCACAGGATGACTGTGAACCCGATTCCCGCCTTTGCAAATCGAATTTTTTATGACATCGCGGCACTTACGCCGATATCCTGACTTCCATGACCTGCCGCACGCGCTTCGCACCCTCCCCCACCGGTTACCTGCACCTCGGCCACGCCTACAGCGCGCTGACGGCGTATGAGATCTCACAAGATCAGGGCGGCCAGTTCATCCTGCGCGTGGAGGACATCGACCACACCCGCTGCCGGCCGCACTTCGAGGCCGGCATATATACGGACCTGGCCTGGCTGGGCCTGAGTTGGCCAGAGCCGGTCTTGCGTCAAAGCGAGCATATTTCCGACTATAGGGACGCGCTGGAGCGGCTGATCGGCCTGGGCGTCGTCTATGCCGATCACCGCACGCGCAAGGAGCAGGTCGAGGCGGCATTGAGTGCGCCGCAGGACGGAGACCACGCCGAAACCTTTACAGGCGCGGCCAATGCGGCCTGGCGGCTATCGCTCGATGCCGCCCGCGAACACTTGGGCGGCCGCTATGACGATCTGCATTTTGTGGAAATGTCGCATGCCCCCGGCACGCACCCTGCTCGTCCCGAAGTCAATGGCGACGTCGTTCTCGGCCGCAAGGATATCGGCGTTGCCTACCACCTGGCGGTCGTCGTCGATGATGCGCGCCAGGGCATTACCCATGTGGTGCGCGGCCACGACCTGTTCGAAGCCACCCACACCCAGGTCCTGCTTCAGGCGCTGCTGGGCCTGCCCCTGCCCGTCTATCACCACCATGCCCTGCTGCTTGACGAAGACGGCCGGCGCCTGGCCAAGCGCAAGGGCTCCAAGGCGTTGGGCGACTATCGCGACGACGGTCTCACGCCTCAGGACATCAGGGCGATGCTGGCGGAAACACCCAAAGCATAAAAGCCGCCCGTACAGAACGGACGGCTTTTAAAATCATTATCTCAGGCTGGCTCAGAGCGCCTTGATGTCGACGGCGGCCGTCTTGCCGCGCTCGGTCTGCAACTCGTAAGAGACCCGCTGACCGTCGCTCAATCCCTGCAGTCCGGCGCGCTGGACGGCCGAGATATGAACGAAGACATCATTGCCACCGGCGGCGGGCTGGATAAAGCCGAAGCCCTTGGTGGTGTTGAACCATTTGACCGTACCTTCGGCCATGTGCTGCTCTCCTATAATCGAGCTGTTATCGAGTTGCAGGGTCGCCCCCACATACAATCGTGGTCTCGGTAGCAGCAGTCGGAGCCTCTGAGGGGCGTTTCCGCCCTCCCCTTGGTCCCTGGATCTCAGGCAGCCGGAGTAACGAATTGTGGCATCATTAAGCCAGCGCTTTTGAAAACGGTCAACGCATTCCCTAACGGAACACCGCTGGTGCCCGCAAATTTTCAGCGGAAATGGCGAAAATGTCCCACTTCATCCCCGCCTGTCGGAAATAATTGCGCGTGACCTGTGTTCGTCAGGCAGCGGAAAGGTGTTATCCTGCCGTCGATACAAGAATTTACGGGCCCCATATGCGTTCTTCCCTGCTTCGCCAGCGGCTGCTGAAAACAGTTCTGACCCTGCCGCCGGCCATGCTGCGTTTCCTGTCGGGCGGAGGCGTCGTCTACCAGGACGGTCGGACGCTGGATCCGCAAATCCAGTTCCTGTGGCACGGCTATTTCGCCAAGGGCGATGCGACGCCCCTGACGCTTCACGGCAAGACGCTGGAGCAGGCGCGGCAGGAATGGGCCGAAACCGCTGCCCTTTTGGGCCTGCCGTCGCAGGTCCGCGTGAAGGTCGAGGACATCAGCAGCGAAACCGTCCGCGGCCTGCTTGTCCGTCCTTCGACCATCTCCGCCGACGCGCCTCTGCTCGTCTTCTTCCCTCAGGGCGCCGGCGTGCTGGGCGGCCCCGGTCTGTCGCGCGCGGTCTGCGCCGCCCTGGCGCACGAAGCACGCTGTCCGATCTTCATTCCGGAACTGCGCCTGGCGCCGGTGCATCGCTTCCCGGCGGCCCTTGATGATGCCCGAGACGCGCTTAACTGGGCCCAGGCCAATGCCGGGCGGCTGGGGACGCGCAACGGCGGGACGGCCATCGGCGGCATTCTGACCGGGGCCAATCTGGCGGCGCGGCTGTGCATCGACCTGAAGCGCGAGTTCAAGCCGCTGCCGATGGCGCAGTTGCTGATTACCCCGCTGGTGGATCTCAGCGATCCACGCCTGAAGGATCACGTGGCAGACGGTTGGCCTTTCGCCGGCGACGATATTCATACCCTGGCCAGCCACTATGCCGGCGCCGGCACCGACCTGACCGATCCACGCATTTCACCGGCGCTGGAAAAGCTGCTGATCGGCCAGCCGCGCACCCTGGCGGTTTCGGCGGGGCTCGATCCGCTGGCGGCGCAAACCGAAGCCTTCGTCAGGCGCCTGATCGCCGCCCGCGTGAATGTTGTCTATCGCCGCTACGATACCCTGCCGCTCGGTTTTGACCTGCTGACAGGGGTCGTCGATACCTCTTACGCCGCCGTCCAGGACATTGCACGCCTTTGGGTGGAGCTTCTGCGCGCGGGGCATCCGGAAGGCGTTGAGGCGCCTGAAGCCATGCAGGATATCGCGTGAAAGGCCTGCTCGACTTTTACGGCGCCCATGGCGATGCGCCCACCCGCGACTTGCCCGTCGATCAGTGGCATCCGGCCTTCTGCGGCGATATCGACATGCGCATCGCCACGAACGGCGTCTGGTTCTACAATGGCACGCCGATCGAACGTCCCGCCATGGTGCGGCTGTTTTCCCGCATCCTGCGGCGCGAAGACGACAGCTATTACCTGGTGACCCCGGTCGAAAAGGTCCGGATCGCGGTCGATGACGCGCCTTTCGTGGCTGTCGGCATGAATCGGGACGGTGAAGCCCTCACCTTTCACACCCATGTCGGCGATGTGGTCACGGCGGACGCGGACCACCCTTTACGCTTCGAGATCGATGCCGACGGTGCCGTCCGGCCCTATATCGAGGTGCGTAACGCCCTCGAAGCCCGTCTGACGCCGGCCGTGGCGCGTGAGCTTCTGGCGCTCGCCATTCCTCGTGACGGGTGGTTCGGAATCTCTTCGAAGGGCGCGTTTTTTGCTATTTCCGCCAATACCTTAACAGATGACTAACCCGTTCAGGCTGGGTTCAGGTTCAATTGTGTAAGATCTGAAACATGGGCCTGTTCAGTAATCTCGTTTTTAAGGTGTCGCCATGAAGAAGATTTTTAGCGCCGCTGCCCTTGGCCTGGTTGTCGCCATCAGTTCGCTGAGCGCCCCGGCCTCGGCCCTGGCTTTTGACCGCTACGACCGTCACGATCGCTATGACCGTCACGACCGTGGAGACCGTTGGGACCGGCACGACCGCCGCGATCGTGGAGATCGTTGGGACCGGCATGACCGCCGCGACCGATACGATCGCTACGAGCGTCGCAGCTATGACCGTGGATATCACAGGGGCTGGCGGGACCGGTCCGACTGGCGCCGCGGTGGCTATGTGTCCTACAATGACTGG
Source organism: Asticcacaulis solisilvae (assembly GCF_017875235.1). Classification (GTDB taxonomy): domain Bacteria; phylum Pseudomonadota; class Alphaproteobacteria; order Caulobacterales; family Caulobacteraceae; genus Asticcacaulis; species Asticcacaulis solisilvae_A. Next base: position 59,326 of record NZ_JAGGMI010000016.1, read on the forward strand.
AACCGTGGCTACTACGTCGACTATCGCCGTCATCGCCACCTCTACGCCCCGCCCCGGGGTTACGAATGGCGCCGCGTCGATAACAACTACGTCCTCGCCGCGGTCGCGACCGGCCTGATCGCCGGCCTGATCATCGGTAACTATTAAAATCAGTGGGCGCCTTCCTTCGGGAAGGCGCTTTTTTTAGCGCTTGATGGCTTTGATGGCTTCGGCTTCCAGCCCCAGCGCCTGCAGCGCCGTAAGCGTTATACCCGCCGCGTCGAGACCGGCCTGGGCATACATGGCCGGCATGCTGTCCTGGTCCTGGAAGATATCCGGCAGGGTCAGGGTGCGGATCTTGAGACCGGCATCAAGCGCGCCTTCGCGGGCCAGCAGGTGCAGGACAAAGGCGCCAAAACCGCCTTCGGCCCCCTCTTCGACCGTGATCAGGCATTCGTGTTCGCGCGCCAGGCGCAGCACCAGATCGCGATCCACCGGCTTGGCGAAGCGGGCATCGGCGACCGTCGTCGACAGGCCGCGCGCCGCCAGCATGTCAGCCGCTTTCAAAGCATCGGTCAGGCGCGTCCCCAGCGACAGGATGGCGACCTTGGAACCTTCGCGGACGATGCGGCCCTTGCCGATCTGAAGCGCTTCGGCCACCGCCGGGATTTCGACACCGACGCCTTCGCCGCGCGGATAACGGAAGGCGCTGGGGCCCGCCTCATAGTCACGCGCCGTGGCGATCATCGCCGCCAGTTCGGCCTCGTCGGCCGCCGCCATGATCATCATGTTGGGCAAGGCGCCGAGATAGCCGATATCGAAGGTCCCGGCGTGGGTCGCGCCATCGGCTCCGACCAGTCCCGCCCGGTCGATGGCGAACCGCACCGGCAGGTTCTGCAGGGCTACGTCGTGCGCCACCTGGTCGTAGCCGCGTTGCAGGAAGGTCGAATAGAGGGCGCAGAACGGCTTCATGCCGTCGGCGGCAAGGCCCGCGGCAAAGGTCACGGCGTGCTGTTCGGCGATGCCGACATCATAGGTGCGGTCGGGAAAGACCTCGGCGAAGCGGTCAAGGCCGGTGCCCGACGGCATGGCGGCGGTGATCGCGACGACCTTGGGGTCGATGCGCGCCTGCTTGATCAGTTCGGTGGCGAAGACCTCGGTATAGCTTGGGGCATTCGACTTCGGCTTGGACTGTTCGCCGGTGATGACGTCGAACTTCGCGACGCCGTGATACTTGTCCGACGCGCTTTCGGCGTGGACATAGCCCTTGCCCTTTTGGGTGACGACGTGGACAAGGACCGGCCGGTCATTGATGCCGCGCACGCGCTTCAGGACGGCCAGGACGTGTTCCATATTGTGGCCGTCGATCGGTCCGACATAGTAGAAGCCCAGTTCCTCAAAAAACGTACCGCCGGTGACGTAGGTGCGCGAAAACTCCTCGCCCTTGCGCACCATCTCATAAAGCGGGCGCGGCAGATGCTCGGCGACCTGTCGGCCGAAGCGGCGAATCGACTGATAGGTGCCGCCGGAGACCAGATTGGCCAGGTAGGCGCTCATGCCGCCGACCGGTGGGGCGATCGACATGTCGTTGTCGTTGAGGATGACCGTCAGGTTCTTGGTCGTTTCGGCGGCGTTGTTCATCGCCTCATAGGCCATGCCGGCCGACATCGAGCCGTCGCCGATAACCGCCACCACCTTGTTTGTCTCACCCTTCAGGTCGCGGGCGGCACAGAAGCCGAGCGCCGCCGAGATCGAGGTGGCAGCGTGCGCGGCGCCGAACGGATCATAGGCGCTTTCCGCGCGCTTGGTGAAACCCGACAGCCCGCCGCCCTGTCGCAGGGTGCGGATACGGTCGCGGCGGCCGGTCAGAATTTTGTGTGGATAGGTCTGGTGGCCGACATCCCAGATGAGGATATCGCTAGGCGTATCAAAGACATGGTGCAGCGCGACCGTCAGTTCGACCACCCCAAGCGCCGAACCCAGGTGGCCACCGATCTTGGAGACAACATCGATGGTTTCCGCGCGCACTTCCTCGGCCAGCGCCTTCAGTTCGGCACCGTTCAGCTCGTGGATTTTGGCTGGATTGAACCCTTCGCTGCCGTGCAGCGTATCGAGGATCGGGGTTTCAGGCATACTGTGCGCAAACCGGTTTCTGGCGGAACCAAAATAAGAAGAGAAAAAGTGGTTCAGTTGCGCCGATTGAGTACGAAGTCAACACTGTCGCGCAAGTATCGCGCCTTTCCGCCGAAAATATCAAGCCTGGATTTGGCCTGCTCACTGAGCATTTTGACGCGGGCCTTGGCCTCATCCAGCCCCAGAAGCGTCACGAAGTTGGTCTTGCCCTTTTCAGCGTCCTTGCCGCCTGACGCCTTGCCCATCTCCTCGGGATCGCCTTCGACATCCAGCACGTCGTCGGCGATCTGGTAGGCCAGCCCCAGGTCCTGGGCGAAGTGCATCAGGGCCATGCCGTCGCGTTCGGGCGCATCGGCAATCACCAGCGGGATTTCAAAGGCATAGACGATCAAGGCGCCGGTCTTCAGGCGCTGCATGCGCGCCACACCGCCCAGGTCGTCATGCACGCCGATCAGGTCGATCATCTGGCCGCCGGCCATGCCGAGCGCACCCGAAGCCTGGGCCAGCAGCCGCACCAGTTCGCAGCGCACCGCCGCGTCCTCGTGCGTGTCCTCGCTGGCCAGGATTTCGAAGGCGATGCTTTGCAGGGCGTCGCCGGCCAGGACGGCGGTGGCTTCGTCATAGGCGCGATGGACGGTCAGCTGCCCGCGGCGGATGTCGTCGTCGTCCATGCACGGCAGGTCATCGTGAACCAGGCTATAGGCGTGGATGCATTCGAGCGCGCAGGCGGCGCGCAGTACCGAATTCTCGTCAGCATCGAACAGGCGCGCGGTTTCCAGCGCGAAGAACGGCCGGATGCGCTTGCCGGGCCCGAGCGCCGCGTAACGCATGGCCTCGGTCAGTCGGCTCTCCGCCCCCTCGCCGCGCGGCAGGAGCTGGTCGAGCGCCAGGGTCACCAGGTCGGCCGTCTCGGCCAGCCGCTGCTGTAAGGGCGGAAGATCGGAATTTGCAGCGACCGGTGCGGGCATTACTCGAAGCTCGCCGGTGCGGTACCTTCGACGACACCGGACTTCGACAGCGAAATCTTCTCGACCTGCAGGCGCGCGGCTTCGAGACGCATTTCGCACAAGGCCTTGAGCTCCGCACCGCGCTTATAGAGGTCCAGCGACTTTTCCAGCGGCGCCTGCCCCGATTCGAGCTCGGACACGATCTTCTCGAGTTCCTTCAGCGCCTCTTCAAAGGACAGTCCATTGGCTTCGGCCATCTATCGCTCCTTCAGTTCGTAGCGGCGGCACCCCCAGTATTGAAACCCCTGCTCGACCGTCTTTATATAGCCCATTTTCTTCAGTTCAAGGCTGATCATCAGATTGAAATAGCCGTGCGCCAGGACGAGTACGTCTCCGCCTTCGCGCGCTTTTTCGACCAGAAAATCGGCGGCCTTTTTCGCCCGTTGCACGGCCTGATGACGCGTTTCCGGCGCATTGTGGTTGTCCGTATACCACCACCACAGGCGCGACACCGTCCCCCACCCCCACGACTTGGGTGACAGCTTGATCCAGGTCGGCAGATGCGGCGGCGGCAAGGGCGCCTCGACCAGCATGTCCAGCTGTTCAAACGGACGCTTGCCGCAAACGGCCTGAGCGGTTTCGATCGAGCGCCGGATGGTCGAGGAATAGATGTAACGGGCTTCGCGCGCGTACTGGTCCAGACAATGCGGCGGAGTCTGGCCAGCCAGAAGCCCGGCCTGCTCGTACTTCGCCCACCAGTCTTCGTAGCCGCGCCAGTCGAGCAGCAGGCGCCGCGACAGGTCCGGCTCGCCGTGACGGACAAGAGTGATGGCGCCCGGCGACGCCGTGACGACAGGCCTTGCGTTCGTCGTTACGCCCTCGCCCTCATCCACTCGTGTTATGTCCTGCACCGCGCCCCCAAATCGCCGAGCCCGGTCTCACCAGATTCGGAATTGGTTGTTAATCGAGCGACCGTCGTAACGTCAGTGCCTTATCGAGACAAGTGTTTTATGGCGAGCCGACCTAGTCCGCCCGCTGCAACTGAAGGTGGACGACGTTGGTCCGCGCGGTCCGGAAACCGGCTTCGCAATAGGCCAGGTAGAAGAGCCACAGCTTGCGGAACGGGTCGTCGAAACCGTGGATGCGGCCCTCGTGCCAGGCCTTCTCAAACCGTAACGCCCACTGTTTCAGGGTTTCGGCATAGTCCTTGCCGAAGCTGAAGTCGGACATGAGCTTAAGGCCGGCAGCGCGCGAATGTTCGGCCAGCTTGGTGAGCGAAGGTAGCATGCCACCCGGGAAAATATACTTCTGGATGAAGTCAGCGCGCTGGCGGTATTCCTCGAACGTCTCGTCGGCAATGGTGATGATCTGCAGGCCAGCCTTGCCGCCGGATTTCAGCACGTTGCGCACCTTGTCAAAATAGGCGCTCCAATAGGCCTCGCCGACCGCTTCAAACATTTCGATCGACACCACGGCGTCGTATTCGCCCTCTATGTCGCGATAGTCCATGAGCTTGATCTCGACCTTGTCGCTCAAGCCCAGGCGTTCCATGCGTTCGACGGCGTAGTCGAGCTGGGCCTGGCTGATGGTCACGCCCGTAACGCGCGCGCCGATGGTTTCGGCGGCGTACTGGGCGAAACCGCCCCAGCCGCAACCGATCTCCAGCACGTGCTGGCCGGGCTTGAGGTCGACCAGTTTTGCCAGCCGCTCATATTTGGCGGTCTGGGCGGCGGTCAGGTCGTCCTTGGACCGGCCGTCGAACAGGGCCGACGAATAGGTCATGCTCTTGTCGAGCCACTTGTCGTAGAAGCTGTTGCCCAGGTCATAATGGGCGAAGATATTCCGCCGCGATCCCGACTTGGTGTTTTTACGTAAAGCATGGACGATCTTGTTGATCGTCCGCGTGATGATATTGCCGGTGAAAAGCTGGCCCAGCTTTTTCGAGTTCAGCGTCAGGACTTCCAGCAGGGTCGCAAGATCGGGCGTATCCCACTCATTGTCCTTGTAGCCGTCGCAGAAGCCGATATCGCCCGACGCCAGGACCCGCTTGATGAAGTTGAAATCCTTGACCTGCAGGACCGCCGCCGGCCCTGGCTTCTGGCCCTGCAGCAGCAGGTGCTTGCCATTGGGAAAGACAACATCGAGGCTGCCCGCGTCCCACGCCTTTTGCAGCATGGCCACGCCCTTGCGCGCCATCAGCGGAACATCGTTAAGGGCGGCCTTGGGAAAATTGTCGGAAAGGGTGGCTACGGAAGCAGACGACATGCGGGAACAGCCTTTCGTTTAAGTGATTCAACACCTTGTACGACACGCTGCTGGAGCCGGATTGGTCACCAACTTCGTTAAATATGAGGGACAAAAATCAGAAAACAATATGGCTCAACCGGCCCATGTTTTCCATCGCCGGGCCAGGCCTTTGGTAAAATTCCCGCACGACGCGCGCGACACCTTTCTTCCCTGCCGGACCGCCTTGTTGCCTTCGGCTTCGAGGCGATGATGGATCAGCTTGCGGATCGACTGCAGGCGTTGCGGCGGCAACGGCATGTGGCTGGCCAGAAGCTGCTCTTCCAGCACGGCCAGATCGTGATGGTGACCAAGCGTTTTAGCCAGGGTTTTCAGTCGCGCGCCCAGCCGCCGGATCCGTTTCGGCCAGACGTCGCGGACAAGCTGGATTTGATAGTACAGGGCCTTCACCTGCTTGCGCCATTCGTGCAGATTGTCCGCCGTCAGATCGCGCGCCGCACGCCGCGCCTTCTTTTCACGCCGGCAGGATTTGCGATAGGCCTGTTTCAGGGCTGCCTTGCGGTCGCGGCGTTCCAGCGGCAACTCAGCTATGCGCTGACGCGCATCGGCGGCAATCACCGCCACGTCCGCGAGCACGCTGGCGATATTTCCGTTTTCCGGCGTGACGTCCGGCAAGGCGCTGCGCGCCGCGGAAATGTCGCCGGCGTGCGCCTCTCCGGGAAACGCATCGCGCAGCGACTCCACACTTTCGTGCAGAACATCGGCATCGCGCTGCACGCTCAGGCGTCGCGAGAGATCGCGGAATATCCGGTTTTCCGATTTGAAAGCCTCATCCCCCAGGGCGTCGCGCAAAAGACGCAGCCAGGCGCGGATTTTCTTGCACGACAACCGCAGTGCATGGACCAGGCCGGCGTCATCCACCGACGCCCGATCCATGTCATCAAGCTGTTCGAGGATGACGCGCCGGACGCCATCCTCGAAATCGTCCCATTTTTCCAAAACCGTCATGGTACGGACATTACCGCGCCATGACGTAAGGAAGAAATGACTACTTGGTCACCGTCACGGCGCTGCCGTTATAGGCGACTTCCTTGCTGAACTCGTCGAACTTCGTCGTCGCCGTGCCCGGCGTGATAAAGCGGACGCGGAAGGTACGGTTGGCCACCATGCCATTGAAGCTGCCCGAACGCTCGCCGATGGTCAGTGCGCCGGTCTTGTCGTCATAGCGCATAGGGATGCGGCTGGCCTCGCCCTTCACATAGCCGTTGGAGACGCCGTCGTCCTCATAGAGGCTGTAGTCGCCGTTGGCGCCGGTATAGACGGTGAGCGTAAGCGGCGCGTCGGGCTTTTCGCTGACGTACTGAAGGACCGGGCCCATCGGCACGATGGCGCCGGCCTTGACGAACAGCGGCATTTGCGACAGCGGCGCGTCGGCCGTGATGGTGGCCCCGCCCTTGTGCGCCTTGCCCGTATAGAAGTCGTACCAGTCGGCGCCCTTCGGAAGATATACAGCGCGTGAACGGGCGTTGAACTGGGTCACCGGCGCGACCAGGATCGACTTGCCGAACATGTACTGGTCGTTGATGTTCTTGACCTTGGGATCATTGCCGAAGTCCATCACCAGGCCGCGCATGATCGTGCCCGACTTGTAATAGATGTCGGAGGCGGCCGTATAGGTATACGGCATCAGGCGGTAGCGCAGTTCCAGGAACCACACCATGTTGGCGCGCATGTCGGAGTTCGGCGGCGAGATTTCGTGGATCTCGCGCTTGACGCCTTCGCCGTGGCTGCGCATCAGCGGCGAGAAGGCGCCGAACTGGAACCAACGCTGGTTCAGCTCACGCCATTCGCGCAGATCCTCGGCGGTGCCTGTGCCGCCGCCACCGCGGTTTTCCTGCAAGCCACCGACGTCAGAACCCTGGAAGCGGGTTTCCTGGGCATAGCCGCCGATGTCGTGCGTCCAGTTCGGCACGCCCGACAGACCGGCCTGCACGCCGGCCGAAATCTGGTCGTGGAAGTTCGCCCAGGTGCCGACGATGTCGCCCGACCAGATGGCCGCCGCATTGCGCTGGACGCCGCCGAAGCCCGAACGCGTCAGGATGAACTGGCGCTTGTTCGGCTGGTCCTTCTGCAAGCCTTCGTACATGGCGCGCGTGTTCATGGTCGCATAGGCGTTGTGAACGACCGCCCCCGGCCCCATCTGGGTCGGCGTGATCAGGGTGGCGAATTCTTCCGGGCTGGTGTTCGAACGGACGTCCGGCTCGGTATTGTCCATCCACCACGCGTCGATGCCGAGGCCGACCAGCTTTTCCTTCAACTGGCGGTAATAGATGTCGCGCGCTTCCTGGTTATAGGGCGAATAGTGCGAGTTCAGGTAGCCCGGACCGACCCAGTCCTTGGCGCCCAGCTCGACATTCTTGGTCCACATATAGCCCTTGCGCTCGAACTCCTTGTAGTTGTCCGTATTGGCGTAGAACTTGCCCCAGATCGAGAACATGATGTTGGCGTTGTTCTTGTGAACCTCGTCGATCATACCCTGGGGGTTCGGGAAGCGTTTGGCATCGAAATCGTGGCTGCCCCACTGGTCTTCCGGCCAGTAGAACCAGTCCTGGACGATATTGTCGATCGGCCACTTGTTCTGGCGATAGGTCTTCAGCACGCCCAGGAGCTGTTCCTGCGTCTCGTAGCGCTGGCGCGACTGCCAGTAACCGTAGGCCCATTTCGGCATCATCGGCGCCTGGCCGGTGATGTGGCGATAGCCGCCAATCACGCCATCCATGCTGTCCGACGAGATGAAGTAGTAGTTCAGGCCCGTGCCGACTTCCGAAGCAAAGCGCAGCGAGTGCTTGTCGGCATCGGCTTCGGGGTTCGAGTGGTGCATGGAGATCATGCCGCCGGCCGGCTCCCATTCGACGTACAGCTTGACCGGCTTGCCTGCCTCGAACTTCTGTTCGAGGTTGTGATACCAGGGGTTCCAGTTCTGGCGCCAGATGCGGTCGTAGACCGTCTTGCCGTCCAGCTTCAGCGTCGCATAGTCCGACGAATACATGCGCATCTTGTGCACGCCGGCGGCATCGGAGGTCAGCGTGCCTTCCCAGACGACTTTGACCTTCTTGTTTTGCGTCGCCGTCTTGCTCAAGACCGGGTCGGTTGGCCAGTACTTGTCGACATCGCTCAGGAACTGGTAGCGGATGTCCGGCTCGACGCGGGTCAGTACCAGTTGGCCATCGACATAGTATTTCGCCGTCAGGCCGGCCGAACCGTCTTCGGCGGCCAGCTTGAGATCCCGCGACAGCAGGCCGAAGCGGACCGGATTGCCCCAGCGCGTCGGCGAATTGTTGTCCCACAGCACGCCATAGTTCTTGTCCGAGACGATGAACGGGATGGCGATGTCCATATTGTGCTGGCGCAGCTCGACGTCTTCGCCGTTCAGGTCCATCTGGGCGTTCTGGTGCTGGCCCAGGCCGTAGAAGCTGTCCTTGGTGCCCTTGTTGAACTGGGCCGATGTGGCGACGTAGGGCTTGCCTTCGACGGTCACCGGCGTGATCTCGGCCTTGGCGCCGGTCAGGACCGCTTGGTCCTTGTCATTATAGAAGGTGACCAGGCCGTCCTTCAGCGAGACACGCGCCGACGCCTTGCCGGCATCGATCAGGACGCTGTCTTTCGCATCCTTGACGGTGAATGTGCCGGCCGGCTTGGCGACGGCCATCAAGGATTCGATCTGCGGACGGCTGGGGTCATCGACCGCCAGAACGTGGATGATTGAGTCATTGATGACCTCCAGCCGCACTTCCTTAGCGCTGCCGGTGTCCGGCTTGACGACGATGCCGGTGGCCGTCTTTTCGTATGTTCCGGCCAGGGCCGCGCCCGCCGACAGGCAGAGCGCAAGCGCCGATACCGAAACCCATTTGATCGCTGAAGTCATAAAAGTCTCCCTGAAAGACTGTTTTGCATTGCTTTATAAGAGCCCCCACCACCACGCCGCTCTGCGCCGCGGTCCCCCTCCCCAGTAAACTGGGGAGGAATAAGAAAACCCGCTCCCTTCCCTTATTCCTCCCCACTTGTGGGGAGGGGGACCATTGGCGGAGCCAATGGTGGTGGGGGCTTCCCTGTAGAAGCTACTTCTCGTACGTTCCCAGGCGCACCTTCAACAGGCGCGGCTGATCCTTGAAATTCAAACCATAGTCGGTCTGGTCACCGTTCCAAACGCGCTGCATGACCCACTTGCCGTCGGCATCGTAATGGCCTTCTTCGACACGGTCGAGCAGCATGCCCTTGTCTTTGTTGGCCGGGCCCGCGCCAAAGCTGATACGGGCATTATGGCCGGCGACCAGGAACTCATTGTCCGACAGCTTCGCGACCGCGATACCGCCAGAAGGCACATCCGAGCCTTCCGGGAAGCCATTCTTGTTGTCCTTGTCCCATTCAGGCAGGCCGAACTGCCACTGGCGATAGGTGACCTTGGCGTTCCACTTCGACCCGAAGTCAAGCGTCTGCGCCGAATGATCGTCGGGTTCTGACACGCCCCAGACCTGGCCCTCGAAGCTGAGTTTGGCCCAGACGCGGTTCATGTCGCCGAACAGCTTATACAACGGCGCGAAGGGCTCGACGATCTTGCGATCGGTCTCGGTCGTGCCCAACGGATAGTTGGAATAGCCGGTGTAGTCGAAGCCGAACGGATCGAAGCCGATGCCCTGCTGGCCCAGGACCGAGAAGATGAAACGCGCATAGGTCGGCTTGTTGCCGCTTTCGGCCACATACAGCGCGTTATCCGGACGCTTGTACCACTTGAGCGTCGCTTCGTAGGACTGCGAACCGGGCGAATAGAGGTCCGGCGCCAGGAAGTCGATCTGGGGTGCCGCCACCTTATAGACGTCGATCACATTATATGTCGGTCCGCCCGACGCGTAGGAACCTGCCGGCTGTTCCGGATTGAGCGGATCCTTGAGCGCGGCGTTCATGTAGGCCGGCAGCGGATATGCCGATTTGCCGGCGGCGGCGACCTCGTTACAGAAAGCCGCCATGTGCCAGGCATGGAAATACTCGTCGGCGTGCTTGCCGAAGACTTCTGACCAGGTGCCGGACTTCTTCAGCGCGCGGTCGCCCATCTGCTTGATCAGAGCAGGCGGCACAGGTTGCGCGAACAGCTTGTTGGCGACGGCGGAATAGTCGCGCTCGGTGCCGTAGACGCCAACCTCGTTTTCGACCTGCATGAGGACGACGGTGCGTTCGGCCGTGTCGATCGCCTTGATGTGGTTCATCAGGGCGACATAGGCCTTTTTATCAGCGTCCAGCGTCGCCTTGTAGTGCGGCGACAGGGCGTAGGACAGCGAACCGTCCTTGTTGGTCAGGCGCGGAAAGCGCTTGTTGTCGAGCTTGACCCACGACGGCGTATAGCTGGGCCCGGTATTCTTCCATGTGCCAAACCACAGGATGCTCAAACGCACATTGTTGGCGCGCGCCTCCTTGACCAGCGTGTCAACGAAGCTGAAGTCGAACTTGCCTTCGGTTGGCTCGATCTGCTCCCACGCCACTGGGATCACCAGGGTATTGGCATTGACGTCCTTGATCGCCGGCCAGACCTTGGCCAGCGTATCGGGGTAGTTGCTCGAATTGTTGGCCTGCCCGCCCAGGATCACAAACGGCGCGCCATCGACCATAAGGGTGTGCTTGCCATTTTTTTGGACGAACTGCGGTATGGGCTTATCGGCTGCCCACACATAGGCTGGAATCATTGACAGCGCTGTCGCCGCCAAGCCGAACGTGATTACCCGGCACGCCTTGCCAATTCCCATGAGTTTCTCCCCATTCCCCGTCACGACATTCATCAGTGACGCATTTCTTTATCAGTGAAATTTGTACTATAATCTGATAGCGCTATCAGGCAAGCCTCAAATCACGTTTGTGTTTTTTAAGCGCTTGTCGTCTATAAGTTCGTTACACAAGGCCCGAGCGACTCGGCCGCTACCTAAAGATAAGGCATTCAAATGCGTTCGGAACTTGGCGTCAGCCTCGCCTATGGCTTGTTGGCGTCACTTGGCCAGTCCATCGTCAGAGGCGAATTCGAAACCACCGGTTTTCCGACAGAAGCCGAACTGTGCGTCCGCTATGGCGCCAGCCGCACCGTCATGCGCGAAGCCGTCAAGATGTTGTCCGCCAAGGGGCTGCTGTCGTCGCGCCAGCGCCAGGGCACGCGCGTCGAGCCGATCGAGAACTGGAACCTGCTCGATCCAGACGTGCTGCGCTGGCTGATGGAGCGGCCGTTCTCGAACAAGATCTTTCTTGAATTCACCCAGATGCGCCTGGCCATTGAACCGACCGCCGCGGCGCTCGCCGCCGAGGTTCAGGACAAGGTGGCGATCGCGGCGATTCGCGAAGGGCTGGAGGCGATGATCGCCACCGCCGGAGACCAGGACGCCGCGCTTCAGGCCGATATCGACTTCCATGTCTCGATCCTCAAGGCGTCGGGCAATCCGTTCTTCATGCGGCTGAAGCCCCTGATCAACAACGCCTTGCGGTTGTCGATCCAGCTGACCAACAAGATTTCCGGCCACACGGCCAGCATCGCGGCGCACGAGGCCATCCTGGTCGCCATCGAAAACGGCGACGCGGCGGAGGCGGAAAAGGCATCCGAAGCGATCCTGCACGAATCGCTCAAATTGATCGAAGCAGCAGAGGCCGCAACAGCGGCGGCTTAAACATACGAAGAGGCCCCGCCCACCATCTGCTCCGCAGATGTTCCCCCCTCCCCATGAATGGGGAGGGGGACCGCGAGAGAAGCGAGTGGTGGGCGGGGCCTCTTTCTTTTCCCTTCCTCTCTTAGACCTTAGGCGTCAACCGGATCATCACCGCGCCGTGGGACGGCACCGTGGCGGTGAACTTGCCCTTTACGCCCTTCTTGACCTCCTTGGTCCACAGGTCCTTGACGTCGGCCTTCAGCCCCGCCGGCAATTGCAGCGCGTCCCAGTCGACTGACATCTCCTTGGCCGTCTCTGAACGGTTGAACAGCACCACCGCCCGGTCACCGCCCTTCAGCGGCCGCGCCCAGACCTCAAAGTCGCCGTCGTCGGCAACCTTGCGCCCCTGGACACCCAGCGGATCCTGATCGACCGCGATGACATCCTTATTGGTCAGGATGTCGTGCGTTTCCTGCGTCATCGTCGCCAGGTCGTTGCCGGCGATCAGCGGCGCCGCCAGAATGGCCCACAGCGAAAAGTGCGCCTTGTACTCCGTCGCCGTCATGCCGCCATTGCCGACTTCCAGCATGTCCGGATCGTTCCACTGGTTCGGGCCCGAGTCCTTCCAGAGGTCTGCCTGCTTATCCAGAATGGCCAGGAAGGACAGGCTGTAGCCCTTGCTCTCGTTCCAGGAATCGCGAATGTCACCGGTCGTGCGCCACATGTGGCCTGCCTTGGCGGCCCATTCGCGTGGCTTGTTGTCGCCCCACTCACAGATGCTCAGCACAATGTCACGGCCCGAAGCCCGCAAAGCCTTGGCCATCAGCGTATAGGCCGCCTCGGCATTGCGCGTGCCAGTGTAGCACCAGTCGTATTTCAGATAGTCGACACCCCACGATGCATAGGTCCGGGCGTCCTGGAATTCATAGCCCGCGCTGCCCGGGCGGCCGCCGCAGGTCTTGACGCCGGCATCCGAGTAAAGACCAAACTTCAATCCCTTGGAGTGAACGTAATCGACCAGCGACTTGATGCCGGACGGGAACTTTTCCGGATCGGCCTGGATGGTGCCGTCGGCCGCGCGGTCCTTCTGCCAGCAGTCGTCGATGACGATATACTGATAGCCGGCGTCCTTCATACCGCTCGACGCCATGGCGTCGGCAACGGCGCGCACCTTGGCCTCGTCGATGTTGCAGGCGAACTTGTTCCACGAATTCCAGCCCATCGGCGGGGTCGGCGCCAGTTTCGGCTTGGGCGCGGTCAGTTCCAGCGATTCGTGCGCAGATGCTGTAACCGGCACCAGACAGGCGCTGGCGAGAAGCGCACCCATCAGTGCGGATCGGATAAAGGCCATTATTTTCTCTCCCTTACGACGCTTGGTAACGCGTCCTGCCGCGAAATAAATATTACAAATTTATTTATTACAAGTCCCAACATGGTAGAAACCGCTCTATGCACCCGGAATTTTCCCTTTGGTAACGCTTCGTCCTTATGAGCTCCTTATTGAATCTTTATTTCACATATTGCTGTTTGCAGTGCAGCATTCTATTCTGCACCGGGCCGCGCATCGGGTCCCGTCACCTCAGTACCCGTCACAAAACTTTCGCTTTTTGAAGAGGTTGTCTTGCCTAATAAGCGCGTGCGAAAAGCCGTTGTTCCCGTCGCTGGACTGGGAACCCGTGTCCTTCCCGGCACCAAGGTGGTGCCCAAGGAACTGCTCAATGTCGTCGACCGGCCTATCCTCTCCTATGTGGTCGCCGAGGCCCGCGCCGCAGGGATCGAGCACTTCGTATTCGTAACGGGCCGCGCCAAGGGCGCTATCGAGGACTATTTCGATCACCAGCTCGAACTCGAATCGCAGCTCAAGGCCAAGGGCAAGACCGCCATTCTCGAAGAGCTGATGGCCGAACTGCCCAAGGCCGGCGAGATGAGCTTTGTCCGCCAGATGCAGCCGAATGGCCTGGGTCACGCCGTGTGGTGCGCCCGCGACATCATCGGCGATGAACCCTTTGCCGTCATCCTGCCCGACATGGTCATGGACGCTGAGGTTTCGGCGCTCAAGCAGGCCATCAACGCCTATGACGAAGTCGGCGGCAACATCATCGTCGTCGAGCCCGTCCCGCACGACCAGACGCACCAGTACGGCGTCGTGGCGCTGGAAAAGCAAGATGGCCGCTTGAACAAGATGACCGGCATGGTCGAAAAGCCCGCCAAGGGCACCGCGCCGTCGAACCTGATCGTTTCGGGCCGCTACATCCTGCAACCGGAAATCTTCGAACTGCTGGCCAACCAGGAACGCGGCGCCGGCAACGAAATCCAGTTGACGGATTCGATGTTCCGTCTCATGGAAACCCAGAGCTTCCACGCCCTCGAATATGACGGCGTCACCTACGACTGCGGCGACAAGATCGGCCTTCTGCGCGCCAATGTCGCCCTGGCGCTGAAACACCCCCAACTGGGCGCGGCTGCCCGCGAAGCCCTGCTGCCCTTCTTCCAAGCTTAAGGAAACCCGATGTCCCTGCTCCCCAAGGTCGGCGTAAAGCCGAACTCCTACGACTACGAAACCAATGCCGTCGTCGCTCCAACTGGTTTCCGCGAATACGACGCGCGCTGGCTGTTCGGCGACGACCTGAACTATCTGGGCGTCCAGGCGCTGGGCCTGGGTCTCGGCACCTATATCCACGAAGTCGGCGTCAAGCCGCGCATCGTCGTTGGCCACGACTTCCGCTCCTACTCGATCAACATCAAGAACGCCCTGATGCTGGGCCTGCAACAGGCCGGCTGTGAAGTGCTCGACATCGGCCTGGCCCTGTCGCCGATCGCCTATTTTGGCCAGTTCGACCTCGATGCCCCGTGTGTCGCCATGGTCACGGCTTCGCACAACGAAAACGGCTGGACCGGCGTCAAAATGGGCACGCATGCTCCGCTGACCTTCGGCCCTGAGGAAATCGGTCGCCTGAAGGAAATCGTCCTGGGTGGCCAGGGCGTCGAGCGCCCCGGCGGCACGATCAAGATGGTCGAAGGCGTCCAGAAGCGTTACGCCGACGAAATCTCGTCCAAGGTCAAGATCAAGCGTCCGCTGAAGGTCATCTGCGCCTGCGGAAACGGCACGGCCGGCGCCTTTGCGCCCCAGGTCCTGCGTGACATGGGTGTCGAAGTCATCGAGATGGATTGCGATCTCGACAACACCTTCCCGAAGTACAATCCGAACCCGGAAGATCACCACATGCTGTCCGAGATGGCCAAGGTGGTCAAGGAAACCGGCGCCGACCTGGCGCTGGGCTTCGATGGCGATGGCGACCGCTGCGGCGTCGTTGATGACACCGGCCAGGAAATCTTCGCCGACAAGATCGGCCTGATGCTGGCCCGCGACCTGTCGGAACAGTACAAGGACGCGACCTTTGTCGTGGACGTGAAGTCGACCGGCCTCTATGCCACCGACGAAATCCTGAAAAAGAACGGCGCCAATACCGTTTACTGGAAGACCGGCCACTCGTATATCAAGCGCAAGACGGCGGAACTGAAGGCCTTGGCCGGCTTTGAAAAGTCAGGCCACTTCTTCTTCAATGAACCACTGGGCCGCGGCTATGACGACGGGCTGGTCGCCGCTTCGTGGATCCTGGCCATGCTGGACCGCAATCCGGGAAAGAAGCTGTCGGAACTGAAGGACGCCCTGCCCGTCGCCTACACCTCGCTGACCATGTCGCCGCACTGCGGTGACCTGGTGAAGTATGATGTGCTTGAGCGCATCGTAAAGGAATATGTCGATCTGGCAGCCGCCGGCGGCGAAATCCTCGGCCGCAAGATCAAGGAAGTCATCACCGTCAACGGCGCCCGTGTGCACCTCGAAGACGGCTCGTGGGTCCTGGTCCGCGCTTCGTCGAACAAGCCGGAACTGGTGGTTGTCGTCGAAAGCCTGAACTCGGAAGACGATATGCGCGACCTGTTCCGCAAGGAAGTGAAGCCACGCCTGGCCAAGTACAGCGAGATCGGTTCGTACAACCAGGAAATCTAAGCATTTCGCGAAGATGGATATGCGAAAGGCCGGAGAAAACTCCGGCCTTTTTTGTAACTAGAGCGATATGGCGAAAAGTGCCAAGATGCGTTTTTTGGGGTTTTCGCCTTAAATATCGCGACAAAACAAAAACTTAGATCGGTATGATGTTTCCACCTAAAATCATACCGATCTAGTGTTTTGCGTTCTCAAGCGTGGTGTGACGGCCCTTGCCGCCCTTGAGATCGGCGTCGTGGGTGTGGTGCGAGTCCGCCTCGCCGCCACCGCCCGACACCTTGGAATGCATGCGCCGGCCAGTGTCCGGCGATGGCTTCTTGATTTCCAGCGGCGCTTTGGCGTTCTCATGCGACGCACCCGGACCGCCCTGCCGGACCGACGCCGGCGTCTTGGTTGAGGTCGACATGATTAACGGTCCTGCTGATGGCCCTGATGGGTCGTGTTGATCCTGGTATTGGCCTGCTGGCCGCGCTGATCGGGATTCACCTCGCCCTGGGCGTGGTTGCGGTCGGCCGTGTGATCCCTGACCGTCTCGCCGGGGCCGGCGTGGCTGAGGTTATCGTGCGGAACCGGAGGAAGCTTGCTCACGGTGTGTCTCCTCTTTTCAGATTTGAACCCCTCCGTGCACAGAATGCCTGAGAGGCCGGTAAGAGGACAATTCGGAAGGGTCAGTGGCACATATGATAAAGGACAATACCGCTGGTCGTCGCGACATTGAGGCTGTCAAAGCCGCCGTGCATGTCGATGCGCACTGTCGTACACGCTTCCATGAGTTCGCGTGTCAGGCCGGGACCTTCAGCGCCGAACAGGAAGGCTGAGCGCGCTTGCGGCACCACCTCGTCCAACCGCATGGCGCCGGAGGGACTGAGGCCATAGGGCGCCAGATTGTAAGTCTTCAACGCCACCGTCAGATCATCAACACGATAATGCGGCACCTGGAAGACACCGCCGACGCTGACGCGGATGGCCTTGCGGTAGAGCGGATCGCAGCACTGGGCGTCAATCAGCACGGCATCGACGCCGAACGCCGCCGCGTTGCGCAGCAGGCCGCCCATATTGTCCGTATTGGCGATCGCCGACAGGACCAAAGCGCGCACACGCGGCCTGGCCAGCGCCGCGCCCAACGCGGGCGGCACATACCGCCCGAGCGCCAGATAGCCGCGATGGATGGGAAAACCTGCGATCTCATCCATCAGGCCTTGCGCCACCACATAGACCGGGACCTCTTCGGCAAGCGCCGACAGATCGAGATTTCGCAACCGCTCCAATGTCGTCAGCACACTGACGGTCTCGCACAAACGCGAGCCGAACAGGCGCTCCAGCACGACCTGTCCCTCCGCCATGAACAGGCCCGCGCGCCCGGTCAGGTCGCGGTCCTTCACATCGCGGAACAATTCCAGGCGCGAATCGTCCGCCTCCGTAACCTCAATGCACCGTGTCACCCGAAATGGCTCCGGCCAGTTCGGCGCGCTGCCGCGGCAGGCACTGCGGATAATTTTCCTGGATGAAGGCGATCATCTGTTCGCGCACCAGGCAACGCAGGTCCCAGGCATTGGCGGAGTCGCCGGCGCTGACCAGTATGCGGATCTTCATCGCTTCTTTTTCGCATTCGGTTACCTGAACGACCTGGGTATTGCCGTCCCACAGCGGCGTCGCCGCCAGTATGGCCTTGAGCTTGTCACGCAGCGGCTCCAGCGGCAGAGTGTAGTCGGCATAGAGATTGACCTCTCCGATAAGGTCTGCCGAGGTCCGCGTCCAGTTCTGAAACGGATGTTCCAGCAGATAGCTGATCGGCAGGACCAGCCGGCGCAGGTCCCAGAGCTTGACTGTGACGAAGACCAGGTTGATCTCCTCGATGCGTCCCCATTCGCCTTCGACCACGACGACGTCATCGATCCGGACCGGCTGCGACAGGGCTATGGTGATCCCCGCCAACAGATTGCCAAGAGTCTTTTGCGCCGCGAAACCGAGGATAATGCCGGCGATCCCGGCGGATGCCAATAGGCTGACGCCCAGGGTCCGCAACGCCTCGAACTGCAGGAACATGGCAACCGTCGCGGCCAGGAAGACCAGGAAGGTCACGATACCGCGAATAACGATAATGCGCGTCCGCACCTCGCGCGCCCTGAGATTGTCACGCACCGTGATGTCGTAGCGTTTCGTGATCGCGCTGGCGACGACCTCGATAATGCGCATGGCCAGCCAGTACAGCAGAAGGACGCTGGTGATCTTGACCACCCCCGCGAAGAACGGATGCCTGAGCGCTTCGGGGAAGGTCAGGCGCAGGGCGATGAACACGGTCAGGATCGGCACGGCCGTATAGACCGGCGCCCTCAGCCTTTCGCACTTGACGAACAGCGACAGGGCCTTGCTGCGCTTGATGATCCGGCTCAGCAGCGACAGGACAAGACCGGCGGCGACGAACCCGACCGCCAGCGCGCACAGGATCACCAGGCCGATCAGGACCTCATCGGGGACGGTCTTCTGAAGCTTCTCGATATAGTCCATGACGGCTCCGACATTGCATCCCGGCCGGGCGACCAAACGCCGGCGGGCAATAAAATTGCAATGGGCCGCTATTGCCCCGGCTTGCCTCGGGTCCTGGAAACTGGCATATTGTGATCACAATCTGTCAAGATGCCCTGCCGGTGCCTGTTTCCCCAGGCTGGCCGTCGACTTCAAGGAGCGTTGCAAATGCTCCGGCCGGTGTCATGATCCGTCACATCACAGCGAAAAGACGATTCTCATGCCGCTCGATCACTCCGCCAAAAACCAGATGAAGTCCAAGAAGCGCAAGAAGGCGTTTTCCCGTCGTGGCGTCGATACGGTCGAAGACGCCAGGGAATGGCTGCAAAGCCAGGGGATCGAGGAGATCGAATGCCTGATCCCCGACCTGGCGGGTGTGGCGCGCGGCAAGATCATGCCGGCCAAGAAGTTTCTGACCTCGCCCTACATGAACCTGCCGCTGGCGGTCTTCTATCAGACCATCGCTGGCGATTACCCGGACCTCGAAGGCGTCGTCGGCACGGTGCAATCCGACACCGACGTCTTCCTGAAGCCCGACTTCCGGACGCTTGCCGCCGTGCCGTGGGCGCACGACCCAACCGCCCAGGTCATTCACGACGCCTTCCATCCAGACGGCCGCCCGGTTGAGGAAAGCCCCCGCCAGGTGCTGCGCCGCGTGCTTGGCTTCTATGAGGCCAAGGGCTGGAAGCCGATCATTGCGCCGGAGCTGGAATTCTACCTCGTCGAAAAGAATGTCGATCCGGACTATCCACTCAAGCCGCCGATCGGCCGGTCGGGCCGTCCGGAAACAGGCCGCCAGGGCTATTCGATCTCGGCGGTCAACGAGTTCGACGCCCTGTTCGAGGACATGTACGAATATTCGGAAAGTCAGGGTCTTGAAATTGACACCCTGATCCACGAATCCGGCGTCGCGCAGATGGAAATCAACCTGCGTCACGGCGACCCGCTCGAACTGGCCGACCAGGTTCTGATGTTCAAGCGCACCATCAAGGAAACGGCGCTGGAGCACGACATCTACGCCACCTTCATGGCCAAGCCGATGGCGCAGGAGCCGGGCTCGGCCATGCACATCCACCAATCGATCATAGACGCCAAAACGGGCAAGAACCTGTTCTCCGATCCTCAAACCGGCAACCCGACCGAGCTGTTCTTCGCCTTCATCGCCGGTCAGCAGAAATACATGCCGGCCATCACCTCGCTGCTGGCGCCCTACGTCAATTCCTACCGCCGCCTGGCCAAGGGCTCAGGCGCACCGGTCAACACGCAATGGGGCTATGACAACCGCACGGCGGGCCTTAGAGTTCCGCCGTCGGATGCCGAAAACCGCCGCCTGGAAAACCGCATCCCCTCGTCGGACGCCAATCCGTACCTGGCCATAGCCGCCGTGCTGGCCTCGGGTTATCTCGGCATGATCGATAAGCTGAAGCCCGCCGACCCGGTCGATATCGACGCCGCCACCCTGCCGCAGGGCGACTTGCCCTACTCGCTGGTCCAGGCCATCATCAAGCTGGAGCGCGCGCAACCGATCATCGACATGCTGGGGCCGCAGTTCGTCACGGCCTACAGCCGCGTGAAGCTCTATGAGTATGAGACCTTTATGCAGACGATCAGCCCGTGGGAACGCGAATTCCTGCTTTTAAACGTCTAACCATCATGGGGGAAACCAGTTTCCCCCATGTGCCCCCTTCCAGAGTCATCCCATGCTGAATGCCGGACACCCGGAAGGCTCGTGGTACCGTGCCTCCATTGATGAGCCGCCGCGATACCCGGCGCTTGATGGCGATCTGCGCGTCGATGTTGCTATCGTCGGTGGCGGATATACCGGCCTGGGGGCCGCACTTGAGTTGACGCAAAAAGGCGTTAACGTTGCTGTTCTGGAAGCCGCCGAGATCGGCTCCGGCGCCTCAGGACGCAATGGCGGCCAGATGCATATGGGCCAGCGCCTCGATCCCGAAACGCTGGAGCAGATGTTCGGCGAAGACGTCGCGCGTCAGTTCTGGGACATGGCCATGGACGCGCGCCACAGCCTGGATGCGCTTATGGCCGACCATGGCATAGAGTGCGATGTCCGCAACGGCCTGATCCATGCCTGGCACAAGCCGCGCTTCGAAGCCGATGACCGCGCCTATGCCAACTTCGTGCAAAGCCGCTACGGTTACAACAAGCTCTCCCTGCTTTCGCGTGACGCGGTCAATGCGGAACTCGGCACCGACGTCTATCATGGCGGCCTGTTCGATGCCGGCGGCGGGCATCTGCATCCGCTGAAGCTGGCCATAGGCATGGCGAAAGCGGCCGCCGGCAAAGGCGCTCAGCTTTTCGAGCGCAGCCAGGTCGTACGCGTTGAAGACGGTGCGACGCCCGTCCTGCACACGGCGAACGGCCGCGTTACCTGCGACACGGTTCTCCTGTGCGGCAACGGCTATATGGAAGGTCTGAGCGAAGCGATTGACAGCCATGTCATGCCAATTAACAACTTCATCCTGACGACCGCGCCGTTGAAAGACAACGCCATCCTGCGCAGCAACTATGCCGCAGCCGACTCGCGCTTTGTCGTCAACTATTGGCGCAAGACGCGGGACAACCGGTTGCTATTCGGCGGCGGCGAAAACTATACGCCGTGGTTCCCGAAGGACATCGCCGGCTTCGTTCGCCGCAACATGCTGAAAATCTACCCGCAACTGGCCGATGTCGAAATCACCCACGCATGGGGCGGAACCCTGGCCATCACCATGAGCCGCGCGCCGTTTGTCCGCCAACTGTCGCCGAACATCTTTGTCAGCGCCGGCTATAGCGGCCAGGGCGTCGTGCTGGCGCCCTATTTTGGCCGGCTGCTGGCGCGCGCCGTCATCGGCAACGCGCGCGATGTCGAACTTCTGGGCCGCTTGCCGACCCCGGCGTTCTTTGGCGGACGCGCCTTGCGCTGGCCCGCCCTGGTCGCGGGCCTGAGCTATTACGCTTTGCGCGACAGGCTTTAAAACGCATTTGCGCTAAAACGTTAGTACCAAACCGCAATCTCACATGCCTGAAACAAAGCGAAACATCCCATCATCGCTACGCGGCCATTCAGGAATCGTTAAGCCTATCAGCGCATCTCTATCGGCGTATCGTATACATGAGGGGCGACATGCAAACGGTCAGCGTCAAGGATATTGCTGAGCATACCGCGAAGGCGAAGGCGGTTACCACAGGCCGCCTGCGTGATATCACGGGCGTCACCAACACCCTGCGCATCCTGGCACTCAACGCGCTGATCGAGGCCAAGCGCGCCGGTGACATGGGCGCGGGCTTCGCCGTCGTCGCCGATGAGGTTCGCCAGATTTCGGGTCGCGTCGAAGAGATATCCAAGCGCATGGCCGATGAACTGGCCACCGAAATCGGTGCGCTGGAAACCCTGACCGAAAGCATGGCCGCCCAGAACCAGGGCGCACGCCTGGTCGATCTGGCGCTCAATGCCATCGAACTGATCGACCGCAACCTGTATGAGCGGACGTGTGACGTGCGCTGGTGGGCGACCGATGCCGCCATGGTGTCCGCCGCCGCCGATCCATCGGCCTGCGCGACGGCGTCGCAGCGCCTGGGCGTCATTCTCGACGCCTATACCGTCTATCTCGACCTGTGGCTGTGCGATCTGGATGGCAATGTCATAGCCAATGGCCGCCCCGGTCGCTATGCCGTTGAGGGCGCCAATGTCTCGGACCAAGCCTGGTTCCAACGCGCCCGCGCCCTCTCAAGCGGCGATGACTTCGCTGTCGCCGACATCACCACCGAGCGCCACCTGAGCGGCGCCCAGGTCGCGACCTATGCCACCGCCGTCCGCGAAAACGGCATGGCCGACGGCAAGGCGATCGGTGTGCTTGGCGTCCATTTCGACTGGCAGCCGCAGGCCGCAGCGATCACACAAGGTATCCGCCTTACCGAAGCCGAGCGCCATACGACGCGCGCCCTGCTGGTCGACTCATCGGGCCGGGTGATCGCGTCGTCGGACGGCAAGGGCATCCTGCACGATCGCATCACCTTGCGCACCGGCGGCCAGGCTTTCGGGACCTACCAGGACGGCGGCAACCTGATCGCATTTCATCGCACGCCGGGCTATGAGACCTATGCCGGGCTCGGCTGGTACGGCGTGATCATCCAGAAGCTGTGATTGGGTCGCAATGTTTTAGAGCGATATGGCGAAAAGTGCCAAGAAGCGTCTTTGGGGTTTTCGCCTTAAATATCGCGACAAAACAAAAACTTAGACCTGTATGATGTTTCCACTTAAAATCATACCGATCTAGCCCAAAACCGCTGCACACTTTTTGGGCAGATCATTTATCTCAAGAATAGGCTTATCGCCAGAACTGGAAGCGATCCATGGCCTGGCCGACTTGGTCCAGGTCGATCTCCATACCGAAAAGCGCGGCCCCGCCCATGACCAATGGCAAGATAAACCGGTAGCCGAAAAAGAAAACGACCAGCAAGGCCAGAATGATGACGATGCCACCGACCTGGGGCGGCACTGCTCTCGTCAGCGCATCCGGCATGAATGGGCGCAGCGCCGCAAAGCCATCCAGCCCAGGAATCGGCAGAATATTCAGCACAAAGGCCATCATCAGGAAGAAGGCCAGCAGCATCAGGCCGTCATAGAGCAAGGGCGTCCCACTGACCGCCTGCGCGACCCAATAACAGACGAGCGCGCTGACCAGGCTCATGGCCGGTCCCGCGAGCGCGATCAAAGACTGCTGCCATTTCTGTTGGATCAGGTCGGTGCGGATCATGACCGCTCCCCCCGGCAAGGCAATCCCGCCCAGAACCAGGGCTATGACCGGCAGGACCAGGCTGCCGACACCGTGGAAATAGTGGACGGGATTAAGCGTCAGGTAACCGCGCTCGACAATCGTCGTATCCCCGAATGCCGAAGCGGTCGCGGCATGGCCATATTCGTGGAAGCACAGGCTGATCACCCAGCCGAGCAGGACGAAGGCGAAGGTGGCGAAGGCTGCGTATTCCGGCGCCGTCACAAGCGCCGCGCCGGCCAGTCCAAAAGCGGCGAAAAGCCCGATGAAGGCCCAACTGATCTCTGTTTTCATACCGTCAGATATGGCCGCAGATCGCAAAAATTACAACGCCCTCAGCACGGGTTCGGCTTCGTTCAGCGAGGTTTCAATCGTGTCAACGATCCGGTCGATTTCGGCCTCGGTGATGATCAGCGGCGGGCACATGACCAGGCTGTCGCGGATGCCGCGGACCATCAACCCGTTCTTGATGCAGATATCGCGGACGATCGGTCCGGCCGTGCCTTCCTTGCCGGTAAAGCGCGTGTTCGTCCCCTTCTCGGCGACGATTTCGACCGCGCCGATCAGGCCCAGCGAGCGCGCTTCGCCGACCAGCGGATGGGCATCGAGCCGCTTCAAAGCCTTGGCGAGATAGGGCCCGGTGACGGTGCGCGTCCGTTCGATCAGGCCTTCGTTTTCCAGGATGTCGATATTGGCCAGCGCCACGGCCGCACACGCAGGGTGGCCGGAATAGGTGTAACCGTGGACAAAGTCGCCGCCCTTGTCGATCAGAACATCGACGATCTTGCTGGAGACACCGACCGCCGAAATCGGCAGGTAACCCGACGACAGCCCCTTGGCCATGGCGATCAGGTCGGGCTTGACGCCCCAGTGCTGGTGTCCGAACCAGTGGCCCAGGCGGCCGAAGCCGCAGATGACTTCGTCGCAGATCAGCAGGATGCCGTACTTGCGGCAGATGGCTTCGACCTTGGGCCAATAGCTGTCGGGCGGGATGATGACGCCGCCGGCGCCCTGCACGGGTTCGCCGATAAAGGCCGCAACGTTTTCCGGACCGACCTTCAGGATACGGTCTTCGATCGACTGGACGACGCGTGCGGCGAAGGCATCTGCGTCTTCGCCAAAGCCTTCGCCGAACAGGTAGGGCTGATCGACGTGCTCGACACCGGCAATCGGCAGATCGCCCTGCTCGTGCATAAAGCTCATGCCGCCCAGGCTGGCGCCCGCCACGGTCGAGCCATGATAGGCGTTGCGGCGGCTGATGAAGATTTTGCGCTTCGGTTCGCCCTTCAGGTCCCAGTAGTAGCGCACCAGGCGGAAGATAGTGTCGTTGGCCTCGCTGCCGGACGAGTTGAAGAAGACATGCTTAAGGTCCGGATTGGATTGCTGCATCAATCCCGCGATGCGGGCGGCCAGGCGCACCGGCGGCGGCGTCGCCGTCTTGAAGAAGGTATTGTAATACGGCAGTTCCAGCATCTGCTCATAGGCGACGCGCGCCAGTTCTTCGCGGCCATAGCCGACATTGACGCACCACAGTCCGGCCATGCCGTCGAGCAGCGACTTGCCCTCGGCGTCGGTAATGACGCAACCCTCGGCGCGGGTGATGATGCGCGACCCGCCCAGCTCGTGCTGAAGCCTGTAATCCGACTGCGCCGGCAGATGGTGCGCCATATCGAGCTGGCGCAGTTCGTTCATATCGTAGTTGCGGATGGGCATGGCGGCGGTCATCGAGCGGGTCCATAAAATGCAGAGGAGGAGGTTCCGCGCTCCCGCCTCCCCTATTTATGGGGGAGGTGGCATCGAGGCCTTCAGGCCGAAGATGACGGAAGGGGCTGACCATAGAAGTCGGAGGCTGCGGCGCTGAAATATGCGCCTATAGGCCCCGCCCACCGCCGTACGGCGGTCCCCCCTCCCCAGCCTCGGCGGCAGCCGAATGGGAAGGGCGAAACTTTAAGCACGTTGAGTTATCGCGCAGCCAAAGTCAAATATTGTGATCACAATTTTGCGTGTTTCCCGGCCAGGCTGGTGACCGGAGCGCCGCGCAACGCCTGCCCCATCAACCGGAAGAAGACCTGGCTATCGGAATACTTGTCCACTTGCCATTCCGGATGCCATTGCACGCCCAGGACCTGGGACCCACTGATATTGGCGCTGAAAGCCTCGACCTGGCCATCGGGCGCCACGGCCTCGACTGTCAGGCCATCGCCGAGCTTGTCGACGCCCTGGAAATGCACAGAATTGACCATCAGTTCGTCGCGACCATACACTTCAGACAGCACGCCACCCGGCGTCAGGACCACGGGGTGGGTGTGATCGAACATCGCCTCGAAGCCGATCGTATCCGGCGCATGATGGGCCAGCCGGTTGCCGACGGCTGAACCAATGTCCCGGCGCAGCGAACCACCCAGGACGACATTGATTTCCTGAAAGCCGCGACAAATGCCGAATACCGGCTTGCCCATTGTGATCATGCATTCGATCATGGCCAGCGACACATCATCGCGGCCTTCATCATACGGCCCGTCACCGCCGTCCTGGCCATAGCGACGCGCGCCGATATTCGACGGCGACCCCGTCAGCATAAGCCCGTCGAGATGGCGCGTCACCGTCGCCGACGAAAAGCCTTCCATCACCGGCGGGATCAGCAGGGCGTGGCAATCGCCATAGCGGATGGCGGCGCGAACATACCGTTCCATCACCGCATGGGCGTTTTCCACACCGACCGTACGGTTGCAGGCCATGATGCCGACGACAGGCTTATCCGCCATTTTGTTCGTCCGTTTTTAGATTTTCCCTACCCGCAAGGTAGCCAATTTCGGGAATATGGGAAGTGTAATTCGTCCGCAGGCTGAATATCAGCTGAGCAGTACCGCCGGCGAACAGGCGTGGAAGCTGATCCACACCTTCTCGTCCCAGGTGAAGTCTTCCTGGTCCCAGCGCGTCAGATTCGGGCGCACGACCTTGATCAGCCGGCCGCTGGCAATCTCGACCTCGTAAATGGTCTCCGACCCCAGATAGACCAGATGCTTGATGACGCCGGCGACGACATTATAGCCTTCGGGCGCATCGTCGACCTTGGGCGGCGTGTCCGTGCGCTTGTGCAGCTCGATCTTTTCTGGACGGACGGCCGCCCAGACCGTACCTTTCTGCGGACCGGTGACGCCGTGGTCGAGATAAACCGGGCCTATGTCGGTCGTATTGATGATCGCGTGATCCTTCTCATCGACGTCCAGCGTCCCTTCGAACATGTTCACGCTGCCGATAAAGTCGGCGACGAAACGCGAATTGGGAAATTCATACAGGTCCGACGGCGTCGCTACCTGCTGCAGCACGCCCTTGTTCATGACGGCGCAACGCGTCGCCATGGCCAGGGCCTCGTCCTGGTCGTGGGTGACCATGATGAAGGTGATGCCGACCTTTTCCTGCAGGATGGCCAGTTCGGTGCGCATCTGGTCGCGCAGCTTGGCGTCCAGCGCCGACAAAGGTTCATCCAGCAGCAGGACGCGCGGCTTCTTGACGAGCGCACGGGCCAAAGCGACGCGCTGACGCTGACCGCCCGACATCTGGTCGGGCTTGCGCGCCCCGAAGCCTCCGAGCTTGACCAGTTCCAGCGCCTCCTCGGCGCGGCGGCGGCGCTCATCGCCCGGTACACCATCCATCTTCAGGCCATAGGCGACGTTGTCGAGCACGCTCATATGCGGGAACACGGCATAGGATTGAAAGACCATGTTGACCGGGCGCTTGTTGGGCGCGGTCGTCGACATGTCCTGGCCATCGATCAGCACACGGCCTTCGGTCGGCATTTCGAAGCCGGCCAGCATGCGCAAAAGCGTGGTCTTGCCACAGCCCGACGGCCCCAGCAGCGAGAAGAACTCGCCCTCATTGATGGTCAGCGAGACATTGTCCACGGCCGCGACCTTGCCGAAGCGCTTGGAGACGTTTTCGAACTGGATAATCGGTTTCATTTCTTGTCTCCGGCGCCGCCATCGTGGCCGGCGGTCAGGGCGTCGGAGCCCTGGAATCTGAGGGCGAGGAAGGTCAGGAGCACGGTGACGACGATCAGTATGGTCGAGGCGGCATTGACCTCGGGCGTCACCGAGAAGCGCACCATCGAATAGACCTTGACCGGGAAGGTCACTGTGTCCGGCCCCGCCGTGAAGAAGGTGATGACGAAGTCGTCGAGGCTGAGCGTAAAAGCCAACAGCGCGCCGGCGACCAGGGACGGCGCGATATGCGGGACGATGATGTCCATCAGCGTGCGGAATTCGGAGGCGCCAAGATCGCGTGCCGCCTCCTCCAGTTCGCGGTTGAAGCTGGCCAGCCGCGCCCGGACAACCACCGCCACGAAGGGAAAGGAGAAGGACACGTGGGCGATGATGATGGCGCCGAGATTGAGCGGCCAGATCAGGTCCTGCGGCCACGGCAGCACCTTGGCGAAAAAGACCAGCATGCCGACGCCCATGCAGATTTCGGGCACGACGATGGGAATGGCCAGGCCGGCATTGAAGGCCGTCTTGCCCGGGAAGCGGAAGCGCCACAGCACAATGGCCGCCATGGCGCCGACGACAACCGAGATGAGGGTTGAGAAGAGCGCAATGGTCAGCGAATTGCCGAAGGCCTCGATCAGGCTGGCGTTCTTGAAAGCCTTTTCGTACCAGCGGAAGGTAAAGCCGCGCCACACGGTGGTAAACCGCGAGTCGTTGAAGCTGAAGACCATCAGCGAGATCAGCGGCGCGTAGAGGAAGACGGCGACCAGGGCCAGCCATACCTGCAGCGGCCAGCGGCGCAGATATTCGAGCGGTCCGGGCGGTATCTTGCGGGTGGCCTCGCTCATGCCGCCCTCCCCGCGTTCTTGCGCTCGACCAGGCCCTGAATGGCGATGCCAATAAACGTCATGTAGACCAGCAGGAAACTGAGCGCCGCGCCGAACGGCCAGTTATTGGCGCGCTTGAACTGGCTTTCGATCACGTTGGCGATCATTTGTGAATCCGGCCCGCCCAGCATGTCGGGCGTAAGGTAAGACCCCAGTGCCGGGATGAAGGTGATCAGGATGCCCGAAGCGATGCCAGCGCCAGCCATCGGCACGACGACATTGAACAGGGTCGAGATATGCCCTGCGCCGAGGTCCAGCGACGCTTCGAGCAGCGAGCGATCCATACGATCCAGCGTCGAATAGAGCGGCAGGATCATGAAGGGCAGATTGACGAAGACCAGCCCAAGGACAACGGCAAAATTGGTGTTCATCAACTCCATGGCGCGGAAGTCACCCAGCATGCCGCCGCTGACCGCATTGATGCCGTCGAATATCCAGTGCCAGGTGGTGTTGATGTAGCCCTCCGTTCTCAGAAACGCCATCAGCGCATAGGTCCGGATCAGGAGGTTGGTCCAGAAGGGCAGCATGATCAAAAGCAGCAACCACGCCTTGGCCTTCGGCGGCGCAAAGGTGATGGCCAGCGCCACGGGAAAGCCCAGCACCAGGCAGATGAAGGTGGTGATGGCCGCGATCCAGATCGATTTGACGAAGATCGCCAGATACAGCGGCTCGAACGCGCGCTTGTAATTGTCGAAGGTCGTAAAGACCGAGATGTCGATCAGGCCGACATTCTGGCCGAAGCTGTAGGCAAAGACGATCGCCAGCGGGACGAAGAAGAAGACAACCAGCCAGAACAGGGGCGCACTGAGCATGGCCCCAAACATGCCTTTGGCCTGACGCCAACTCTGTTCCATGGATGTCCCCGGCCCCACCTAAGTTTAAAACGAAAGAACGCGCCGGAATAGCCCGGCGCGTCCTGAACTTTTAGGAAGCCTTGATGCGCGTCATCGCCGCATCGTAGACCTGCGCGCGCTCAGGGCCTTCGAAGGCCGCGTATTCGCACTTGGCCATGACATCGGGCGCCGGGAAGATGACCGGATTGTTCTTGTAGTCGTCCGGCATCAGCGCCTTGGCGGCGGCGTTCGGCGTCGGATAGAGGATCTGTTCGTAGATCTTGGCGCCGGCCTGGGCGTCGAGCATGTAGTTGATGAAGGCGTGCGCCTCGACCGGATTCTTCGAATCCTTTGGAATGGCCAGACAGTCGGAATTGAGCTGCGAACCTTCCTTGGGGACAACGAAGGCCAAGTCTGGATCTTCCTTGATGACCTGGGCGATGTCGCCGTTGTATTCCATGACGATATCGACTTCCTTGGACATCAGCATGTCCTGGCCATCGTCGCTGTGGAAGGCCTTCACATTGGGCTTCTGCTTGATCAGCATGGCCTCGACCTGCTTCAGCACATCGGCGGAAATACCGTTGACGCTATGACCGAGATACTTGGCGCCGAGACGCATCAGGTCGCCCGATTCCGACAGCAGCGCGATGCGGCCCTTGTACTGGTCCGAATCGTACAGCCACTTCCACGAATCCGGCACCATGCCGTCCTTCATGGCCGACTTGCGGTAACCGATGCCCAGCACCAGCCAGGTATAGGGCACCGAGAACTTGCGGCCCGGATCGTAGATCGGGTCCATGAAGGCCGGATCGACATTCTTCAGGTTCGGGATCTTGGCGTGGTCGAGCGGCAGCAGCAGGTCGGCCTGCGACATGTAGGTGACGAAGTCGTTCGACGGCACGATGACGTCGAAGCCCGAATTACCGGTCTTGATCTTGGCGAACAGTTCGTCGTTGGTGGCGAAGATCGACATGTTGACCTTGATGCCCGACGCCGTCTGGAAATCAGCCAGCGTCGTATCGCCGATATAGGTGTCCCAGTTGTAGAAGTTGATCGTCTTCCCGGCCCCGCCGGGCTTGGTGCAGCCGGACAGGCCGGCAAAGCTGATGCCCACGGCCGCGGCGCCAA
The DNA here is from genome assembly GCF_017875235.1 of Asticcacaulis solisilvae. Taxonomy (GTDB): domain Bacteria; phylum Pseudomonadota; class Alphaproteobacteria; order Caulobacterales; family Caulobacteraceae; genus Asticcacaulis; species Asticcacaulis solisilvae_A. The sequence goes on from NZ_JAGGMI010000016.1 coordinate 89,450, forward strand.
GGCCAGCCAGAAGCGAACGACGTCCAATCTTGCTCATGAGGTGTCTCCTTGAAGCTGGGCCCTGGCCGGGTGTCTTGTCCGGCGCGACAAATCGTTAACGAAGAGGAATACGGCTTTGCCGGCTTGTCAATCGCTAAACGTGATCACAACCCGCCTTATCCGGTGTTATTCGCAACCGCGTAACAAAAACAGCCCGGAATGGACCGTCACTGTCCCGCGATCATCCGTACGCGTGCAAATATTTCCTCGAAGGCCTGCTGCTGCGCCGCAGGCGCGCGGCGGCCGAACGGGCACTTTTCCAGTTGCGCTTCGGAGGGAAAGATCACCGGGTTGTCGCGGTATTCCGCCGGCATCAGGGCGCGCGCCGCCGCATTCGGCGTCGGGTACATGATGGTACTGGAAATATCGACGCCGGCCTCGGCGCTCAGCATGTAGTTGAGGAACTGATGGGCGCCGTCCGGGTTGGGCGCGTTCTTCGGGATAGCCCAGCAATCAACCCAGCGCGTGCTGCCTTCCTTGGGCACCACAAAGCCGATGTCCGGGTCTTCGGTCATGACCTGGGCGATATCACCATTGTACTCGATGACGATATCGACATCCCCGGCGCGCAGCATGTCCTGGCCGTTGTCATTGTGGAAGATGACACCGTCCTTCGCCTGCCTGCTCAGGATTTTCTCGATCTTCTTCAGCCCCTTGGGCGAGATGGCATTCGAGTCCTCGCCGATATAGCTGGCGCACAGGCGGATCATGTCGGACGGCTCGGTCAGCCACCCCACGCGATAGCGGCCGGAATCGAAGACCGCCTCCCATGACTTCGGCGGCTTCTTCTTTTTCATCGCTGAGCGGCGATAGCCGAGGCCCAGCACCAGCCAGGAGAACGGCACACTATGGGTGCAGCCCGGATCATAGGGCGGATCGCGGAAGGCTTCAGCGATATTCTTCAGGTTCGGCAGTCGGCTGTGGTCGAGCGGCGCCAGAAGCCCCTGCTCGGCCATCCGCGTGACAAAATCACACGACGGCACGATGACGTCGTAGGCTTCCGAACCGCCCGCTGTGCGGGCATAGAGTTCGTCATTGGTGGCGAACAGACTCATCTCGACGTCGATGCCCGTCGCCGCCTTGAAGCCGGACAGGGTGTGTTCGCCGATATAGGTGTCCCAGTTGTAGAAGCGCAAAGGGGCTGTTGCCGCCTTCGCCTCGTGCCCCAGCACGATGCCCGCCGCGACCGCTCCCGTACCCGCCAAGAAAGATCGCCGTGATACCATTTTATCCTCAGGCGTTGCGCAAGTACCAGTCGTAATCGAGCGACGTCACTTCCTCGTAGAAGCGGGCTTGCTCGGTCCGCTTCACCTTGACATACATGTCGACGAAGCGCTGCCCCAGATAGTCGCGCAGAACCGCGGACTTGTCGAGGTAATCTATGGCCGCGAACCAGTTGGTCGGCAGGATGGCACCGCTTTCGGCCGCGACCGCATAGCCGTTGCCGACGACCGCCGGGCCGGGATCGGTCTTGTGCGTAATGCCATGGTGGGCACAGGCCAGAATCGCCGCCAGCACAAGGTACGGATTTCCGTCGGCCCCGGCCACTCGGTGTTCGACATGGCGCGTATGGGCCGGTCCCGCCGTGACGCGCAAGGAGACCGTGCGGTTGTTGACGCCCCAGGTCAGGCCGACCGGCGCATAGGAGTTGGCCTTGAAGCGCTTATAGGAGTTGGCGCCAGGCGCCAGGATGCCCATGCAGTCGGCCAGGTAATCCTTCATCCCGCCGATCATATTGTGCAGCAAGGGCGAGCCCGAAGGATCGGCGGCGGCGCACAAGTTCTTGCCATCCTTGTCAGCCACCGAGATGTGGACATGGAAGCCCGAGCCGGCACGATCAGGCCACGGCTTGGCCATGAAGGTCGCTTCGATGCCGAGGCTCAAGGCCACGCCCTTGGCCAGGCGCTTGTACATCACCGCATCGTCGGCTGCGCGCAGGGCATCGGCCTTGTGCTTCAGCGTCAGTTCGACCTGGCCCGGCGCGAATTCGGAAATCGCGCCTTCCAGCGGGATGTTCTGTTCGTCTGCCGTCTCCCACAGCTGACGGAAGAAGGCGCCGTGGGCTTCGATTTCCGGCAGGCCATAGACCTGGATGCCTCTTGGCGTCTCATCGGTCGAAAAGGCGCGCGCCGGCTTCAGTTCGCCGCCCTCGCCGCGTTCGATATCGACCAGGTAATATTCCAGTTCGCACGCCACGACCGGCGTCAGGCCATCGGCCTTGTAACGATCGAGCACGCGTTGCAGGACATGGCGCGGATCGAGGTCGTTCGGCGTGCCGTCCAGTTCATAGAGCGACAGCATGACCTGGCCGACATCGTCACCCAGCCAAGGTGCGGGCACCAGGGTCCCCGGCACCGGCCGCGCCACGCGATCGGCGTCGCCGTCTTCCCAGACCAGTCCCGTCTCTTCGCAGTCGGCGCCCAGCGTGTCGACAACCAGGATCGAGCCCGGCAGGAAGCGGCCATATTCGTAGATCGGCAAAAGTTCATGCCGGCGCAGGCGCTTGCCGCGCGGCACGCCGGTCATCGAGGTGAACAGGATCTCAAAATAGTTGATGTGCGGATGGGCGTCGAGAAAGGCCTTGGCCTCATCGGCGGTCGCGACCATTGGGTGGGCAGGAAGGCTCATGAGAAGTCCTTGTAGTAAGGCACGAAGGCCTCGACCGCCGAGATCAGGCGCTGAATCGCGCCTGCCCCGGTCTGTGGCGAAATAAGCATCATATTGTGGAAAGGCGCAATCAATACGCCCTGGTTGATCAGGAAGATATGGAAGGCTTCCAGAAGGTCATGATCAAGGTAGGGCCGCATGCCGGCGGCGTCACGCGGCGGCTGGGGCGCGAAGATCAGCTCGGCGCGGGCGCCGACATGGACAACGCTCCACGGCAAGGCATGGCGGTCGATCAGGTCACGCAGGCCCCGCACCAAGGCGTCTGTTCCAGCCAGCATATGGTCATAAGCGGCTTCGGTCATCACCTCAGTCAGCATGCATTTGATCGCCGCCATGACCAAGGCGTTGCCTGACAGCGTCGTGCCTATGCCCGACTGGCCCGGGCCGATCTCCTTTTGCGTCGCGTCCATGCGCGCGGCGACCTCAGCAGTGACGCCCCAGACGGCGGCGGGAATGCCGCCGGCGATCGCCTTGCCGCAAGTGAAGATATCGGGCTGCAAACCGTGCGCGCCCATATAGCCCGCCGGGCCGGAGGACAAGGTATGGGTCTCATCCAGGATCAGCAGCGTGCCGTACTGCGCGGTCAGTTCGCGCAAGGCCTTGTGGAAGCCCGGCTCCGGCAGGATCATGCCGAAATTGGTCATCACCGGCTCGGCCAGCACGGCGGCGATGTCGCCTTTGGACAGTGCAACTTCGAGCGCTGCTATGTCATTGAACGGGATGACGACCGTGGTTTCGGTCTGGTCGCGCACCTGGCCGATCAAGCCCTTTTTGTTGCCGGGCTGGCCGTCATAGAGGGCGACAAAACAGTCATCGACCATGCCGTGATAGCAGCCGTCGAAGACGAGGATCTTGTCGCGTTTGGCGATGCCCCGCGCCCAGCGGATGGCGGCGCGATTGGCATCCGAAGCGGTCGTGGCCACCTGCCATTGCGTAAGGCCGAAGCGTTGACGGAGGAGATCACCGACTTCATTGGCCAGGCGCGTTGGCAGCATGAAGCCGACGCCCTCACCTGCCTGTTTGGCGATCGCGGCCTGAAGTTCAGCGCGCGCGTGGCCGAACATCGATGGCGTGTCCCCGAGGCAAAAGTCATCGTAGGCATGGCCGTCGACATCGGTCAGAGTCGCGGCGTGCGCATTATTCACATATATCGGAAATGGCGTTGCCCAGTCGCGCATCCAGTGCATAGGCACGCCACCGCGCCACGCCGAAGCCTTTTGCGACATGGCTTCGGAGGTGGGGTTGGCGACCGCAAATATTTCGCGTTGTTCGGAAATAAAAATTTCAAGTCTAGCCATAAGAAGGCCCCACCACCGCATCGCCTTCGCTTCGCTCAGTTGTGCGGTCCCCCTCCCCATGCTTCGCACAGGGAGGAGTGTTCGCGCTCTGTCTCTCCTCCCTGTCGCGAAGCGATGGGGAGGGGGACCATTTGCGGAGCAAATGGTGGTGGGGGCTCTTGCTGTCGATGATCAAATCGCCCCCAGGCCGCCATAGGAGATGTATTTGATGTTCAGATACTCATCCAAACCTTCAGCGGCGCCTTCGCGGCCAAGGCCGGACTCCTTGACGCCACCGAACGGCGTCACTTCTGTCGAGATCAGGCCGTCATTCATGCCGACCATGCCATATTCGAGCTTGGCCGCCACGCGCATGGCGCGGCCGATGTCGCGCGTATAGGCATAGGCCGCCAGCCCAAACGGCGTGTCATTGGCCAGCGCAATCCCCTCTTCTTCCGTCTCGAAACGGAAAAGCGGCGCCACCGGCCCAAAGATTTCCGTGTCGAAAATCTCCATGTCGTGGGTCACGCCGGTCAGCACGGTGCCTTCATAGAACAGGCCTGAAACATGGCCACCAACCTCAACCTGGGCGCCCTTGCTGACCGCGTCATCGACCAGCCCCTTGACCTTGTCGATGGCCTTCTGGTTGATCAGCGGCCCCAGCTGCGAACTCTCGTTCCAGCCGGCTTCCAGCTTCATCGCCTTGACTCTTTCGGTCAAACGGGCGGCAAAGCTGTCGTAGATACCCGACTGCACCAGCAGGCGATTGGCGCAGACGCAGGTCTGGCCGGTATTGCGGTATTTCGACGCCAGGGCGCCTTCGACGGCCTCATCGATATCGGCGTCGTCGAACACCAGGAAGGGCGCATTGCCACCCAGCTCCATCGATATCTTTTTCATGGTCGGCGCGCACTGGGCGTAGAGCAGCTTGCCGACCGGCGTTGACCCGGTGAAGCTCAGCTTCTTGACCCTCGGATCCGACGTCATCGCCTCGCCCACCGCCCTTGCCGTCGTCGAATTGACGATGTTGATAACGCCGTCCGGCAGGCCGGCCTTGCGCGCCAGCACGTAGAGCGCCAGCGCCGACAGCGGCGTTTCTTCCGACGGCTTGATGACGACGGTGCAGCCCGCCGCCAGGGCCGGCGACACCTTGCGGGTAATCATCGAGATCGGGAAGTTCCACGGCGTGATCGCCGCGCAGACGCCAACCGCCTGCTTGATGGTCTGCAGGTGTTTGCCGGGCGTGGTCGCAGGAATGGTGCGGCCATAGGCCCGCTTGGCTTCTTCAGCGAACCATTCGATGAAGGACGCACCATAGGTGACCTCGCCGCGCGTCTCCTTGATCGGCCGCCCCTGCTCAAGCGTCACCAGTAGGGCCAGGTCTTCGAGGTGACTCAAAACCAGATCATTCCATTTTTTCAGAAGGGTCGAGCGCGCCTTAGCGGTCATGCCGGACCAACCCGCAAACGCCAGATCGGCGGCAGTGATGGCCGCCGTGGTGTCGGCCGCCGAACCGTCCTTGACATAGGCCAGGACACTGCCGTCGGCCGGATTGGTAACTTTAAACCAGCCCGTCTTCGGTTCGAGCGAAATGGTGTCGCCGAGCAGCGAAACCTGTGCGGAGGTGAGTTTCATTTTCATGCCTTGAAGCTGATGCTAACGGCCTTGAGGTCGGCATATTTATATAGGGCATGCAGCGAGCGGTCGCGACCGAAGCCCGACTGTTTTACGCCGCCGAACGGCGAGGTGATGTCGCAGGCGTCCCAGCCGTTGACCCAGACCAGGCCCGCCTTCAACGCCTTGGCGGCGCGCATGGCCTTGTTGATGTTCGACGTCCACACACCCGACGCCAGGCCGTAGATGGTGTCGTTGGCAATGCGGTAGGCTTCGGCCTCGTCCTTGAAGGTCATGACCGACAGGACAGGTCCGAAGACCTCTTCCTGGGCCAGGATGTTGTCGGGGTCGATATTGTCGAGCAGCGACGGCTCGACATAGTAGCCGCCGGTTTCCGAACGCACCTGCTTGCCGCCCAGCACAAGCCGGCCGCCCTCGGCCTGGCCGCGCTCGATATATTCCAACGCCGTATGCATCTGGCGCGACGAGATCATGGCGCCGAATTGCGTCGCCGGATCGAACGGGTCACCCACCTTGATCGTCTTGGCGACCGCCACAACCCTTTTGACGAAGTCGTCCTTGATCGACTCTTCGACCAACAGCCGTGAGGCCGCCGTGCACACCTGCCCCTGGTTATAGAAAACGCCCCAGGCGGCATTGGCGGCGGCGCTATCGAGATCGTCGCTGTCGGCAAAGACGATTTGCGGGCTCTTGCCACCCAGTTCCAGCGACACGCGCTTGAGGTTCGAATCCGCCGAGGCGCGCATCAGCATCCGCCCGACCGGCCCGGAACCGGTAAAGGCGATCATGTCGACGTCCATGTGTCGTGCCAGGGCATCCCCGGCTTCGGTGCCAAGGCCGGTAACGACATTCCACACGCCCGGCGGCACGCCGGCTTCCAGGGCCAGTTGCGCGGTGTAAAGCGCGGTCATGCTCGAGTTTTCGGCGGGCTTCAGCACCACCGAATTGCCCATGGCCAGCGCCGGTGCCACCTTCCACATCGCCATGTGCAGCGGGAAATTCCACGGCACGATGGCGCCGATCACACCCAGCGGCTCATGGATCACATAGGACAGACGGTCCTCTGGTGAAGGCGCGACCTCGCCATAGATCTTGTCGAGCGCTTCGGCGTAGTAGCGCGTCGTATTGATCGCCAGTGGGATATCGACATTGCGCGCATCGCTGATCGGCTTGCCGGTGTCGAAGCTTTCCAGCAGAGCCAGGTTTTCGGCGTGCTCACTCATCAAGTCAGCCAGCCGGTGCAGGACTTTCTTCTTGGCCTTGGGCGCCAGGTTGCGCCAGCGGCCATCCTCAAACGCCCCCCGCGCCGAAGCCACAGCCAGATCGACATCGGTCATGTCGAGCGCGGCGATGGCGTTGATCTTTTTGCCGTCGCGCGACGACATGTTGTCGAAGGTCCGTCCCGAGCGTGCGCCAACCTCCGCGCCTTCGATAATGGCCTTGGACGGCAGGCTTAAGCCCTTGACGGCCTTCAGCACGCCTTCCAGCGTATCGGCGGGACTTTGGGGCGCGGATACGGGCATGGCGTTCTCTCAATTTGCAGGATTGTGATCACAATTAGACACTGCGTATCTGCGGGGTGTCAAGGCTAGTCCGTTCGCCTCTTGGAAGAAACCCCACCACCACATCTCTCTCGACATCGTGACGATGGCTCACTCGTGCGGTCCCCCTTGTATCTGGACAAGGTCGCTGAGTTGTACTGAAGCGATGGTGTCCGGGAAGGTATGCAGCCTTCCCGGACATCGGCGGCACGCC
>NZ_JAGGMI010000017.1 GCF_017875235.1 Asticcacaulis solisilvae
CGGAACCAAGCCTTCGAGCGTAACCATCTCAAGGGCGGTTTGTTCGGCTGACGGCGCTTTGAGCATACCTCAATGAATCAGAAACCCCCGACTTATGCCAGAGGTTTGTCAGCAGTCTGTGCCTCGCAAAGCGAGGCCTTCCGTGCTTATCCGTGGTTCACATCCCAAGTGCCAGGGTCGCAGCTGCCAGGTCCTGAGACGCATCGCCGACGCTTTTGAATACGGTGACGACCTCGTCGCGATCCTTGATCGCCGCCACTTCGCACAGGTCGCGCAAGGTCCCGCGTACCGTCTCCAGGGTCAGCCCCGGGCCGATCAGATCACCGGCTTCGCTCAAAGCCGCCGCGCTGTCGATCCAGACGGCATTGCGCATTGTCGCGTCATCGGCCTCGCGCATGGCCGGCGTGTACCCGCCGATCAGCGCGACGTGCTGACCGGCTTTCAGCCAAGCGCCGCGCACCAGTGGCTCCGTGCTCAGGGTCGCGCACGCCACGATGTTGGCTGCCTTCACGCCGGCTTCGAGATCGCCACAGACCTCGGCATCGAAACCGTGTGCACGCAGATGATGCACAAGGCGCTCGGCATTGCCGCGCGTCGGGCTGAAGACTTCGACATGGCGGATGTCGCGCACGGCGCGATAAGCAAAGGCCAGTTCCGTCGCAATGCGCCCCGAACCGATCAACAGCAGCCGATGCGCGGATTTCACCGCCAACCCATCGGCCGCCAGAGCTGCCACGGCCGCCGTGCGTCGCGCCGTCAGTTCACCCCCGTCGAGCAGTGCCTCGTGCTCGCCCGTCACGGCATCGAAGACCAGATAGCTGGCTGTCACCGCCGGCAGCGATCGCGCGGCATTACCCGGCGTCACATTGACGACCTTGATCCCGCCAAGACTGGCATTCCACGCCGGCATCAGCAACAGCGAGGCGGCGGGCTCATTTTCCGGCTTGAGGGTATGGATATGACGCTGCGGCGCTTCGACCGCTCGCGTCAGCAGGCGTGGCAGTTCCTCGACCAGACGGCTGTACGGCAGGGCTTCGATGACATCGACCGACGAATAGATACGCATGTGTTCTCCTTCGATTTAACGATCCGCCGCCGTCTGAGCCAACAGCCAGTCGCGAAACGCCACCAGTGGCGGGTGAGCCGCGCGTTCGTGCGGCCAGGCGAGATAGTAGGACTCAGCGCTCTGCATCTCGCCCTCGGGCAGTGCGCGCACCAGTTGGCCGGTGCGTAGTTCGTCCTCGATCAGGAAGACCGGTAAGAGCGCCACGCCCAGACCCGACCGCGCCACCTGGGCCAGGGTCGCGAACTGATCGAACAACATGCCGTGGACGTGCTCGTCGGGCACATTGTGCTGCCGCAACCAACGCTCCCAAGCATCCGGACGTGTGGTAATATGCAAAAGCGGCGCGCGGCGCAGGTCGGCAGCCTCTTTGAAATCGTACTGCGCCGCCAGCTCGGGACTACATGCCGGCACGACGATCTCATGACGCAACAAGGCCGTTTCCGCCCCGCGCCATTGACCCGAGCCGATATGGATAGCGGCATCCATTGGTTCCAGCGCAAAATCGAACACGGTCAGCCGCGTCGTCAGATTGAGCGTGATGCCCGGGTTTTGCTTCAGGAAATCCGGCAGGCGCGGCGCCAGCCAACGCGTGCCAAAGGTCGGCAGGATGGCCAGGTTCAACGTCCCGCCATGCGGATTGGCGCGCAAATTCATCGACGCCGTGCCGATCTTGCGCAGCGCATCGCGCACCTCACGCGCATAGGTTTCCCCGCCCGGTGTCAGGCGGATGGTCTGGCGCTCACGATGGAACAGTTCGACCTCAAGCTGATCTTCCAGGGCCTTGATCTGGCGGCTGACGGCGCTCTGCGTCAGGTTCAACTCACGCGCCGCCGTCGTGACTGAGCCAGTCCGTGCCGCCGCCTCGAAGGCTTGCAGATGGGACAGGCTGGGCAGGAAGCGGCGGGGACCTAACATTATTCCATTTCAGAATGACATGATGCGCAAACAGCGCTTTAAGTGCCCAATATAGCGCGTATTATGCGTTTGAACATACCGATTTGGAATAAATGCCGACACCCGCCACGACACACGGACTATGGGCCATGACGGCCCCTGAGGCGCCCGCGACGACCACGCTGAGCGGCGATGTGCGCGCCGATGTCGCCATTGTCGGTGGCGGTTATACCGGCCTGTCGACGGCGCTTCACCTGGCCAAGCGCGGCATCAAGGCCGTCGTGCTGGAAGCCGGACCGGTCGGCTTTGGCGGCGCCGGCCGCAATGTCGGCCTGGTCAATGCCGGCATGTGGGTCATGCCGGACGAACTGCCGAACGTCCTGGGCGCTGTCCACGGCGACCGCCTTTTGACCCTGCTGGGCGATGCGCCGGCCGCCGTGTTCGAGATCGTCCGCACGTACAATATCGCCTGCGAACTGCGCACCGAAGGCACGCTGCACTGTGCGGTTGGCCCTGCCGGCCTCGAAGAACTCAAGGCGCGCGAAGCCCAATGGCAAGCGCGCGGCGCGCCGGTCCGCCTGCTCGATGCACAGGAAACCGCGCAACGCATCGGCTCGAATGCCTATTCCGGCGCACTGCTCGACCGGCGCGCCGGCACCATCCAGCCGCTGGCCTATGTTCGCGGCCTGGCCGATGCCGCGCTGAAAGAAGGCGCAATCATCCACACCCAGTCGCCGGTATCGGGTGTCGAAACGGCCTCCGCCGGTTGGCGTGTTATGACCGGCAATGGTTCGGCGACGGCACCGTGGGTGGTCATGGCGACCGATGCCTACACGCAAGGTCCGTGGGAGATCATCCGCCGCGAACAGGTCCACCTGCCCTATTTCAACCTGGCGACCGAGCCCCTGCCTGACGATGTCCGCGCCACCATCCTGCCCGGCGGCGAAGGCGCGTGGGACACGAAAGAAGTCCTGTCGTCCTTCCGCATGGATGCGCGCGGCCGGCTGGTTTTCGGCAGCGTCGGCGCTTTGAAGGGCACCGGTCACGCCATCCATCGCGACTGGGGCTTAAGGGCGCTGCATCGCCTGTTCCCCCAACTGGGCAAGGTGAAGTTTGAGGCCGAGTGGTACGGCCAGATCGGCATGACCGACGACAATCTGCCGCGCTTCCACAAGTTCGCCGACAAGGTCATCGGCATCAGCGGTTATAATGGACGCGGCATTGCGCCGGGGACAGTCATGGGCCGGACCCTGGCCGAGCTGATCGCCGCCGAAAAAGGCGAAGCCGACCTGCCCCTGCCCGTCACCACGCCGCAGGAAGTGAAGATGCGGGCGTTGAAAGAAGTTTTCTACGAGGTCGGCGCACAGGCCGTGCACCTGACCGATTCACGATTCTAAAGGACCAGATGATGGAAGCGACAATGAAGATCACGTCAGCTTGGAACGCGAGCGAAGCCAATATTCGCTCGGTACTCCTTGCCCTTGGCGTGAAAGAAGAAGCCTTTACCGGAGGTGGTTTGGACGTACACTCTCCTATAACGGGCAACCGTATCGCCCAGGTCGTCGCGGCATCGACAGCAGAAACCAACGCGGCGATTAATATAGCCCATGAGGCCTTTCTGACGTGGCGCACCGTTCCCGCTCCCAAGCGCGGCGAACTGGTCCGTCTGTTCGGTGAAGAACTTCGCGCCCATAAAAAGGCTTTGGGATGGCTGGTATCGCTCGAAGTCGGCAAGGTGAAGTCCGAAGGCCTGGGCGAAGTCCAGGAAATGATCGACATCTGTGATTTCGCAGTCGGTCTGAGCCGCCAGATCTACGGCCTGACCATCGCCACCGAACGCAGCCAGCACCGCATGATGGAAACCTGGCATCCGCTCGGCGTCTGCGGCATCATCTCGGCCTTCAACTTCCCCGTCGCCGTCTGGGCGTGGAATGCCGCCCTGGCTCTGGTCTGCGGCAATGCCATCGTCTGGAAGCCGTCGGAAAAGTCGCCGCTGACCGGCATCGCCACCCACGCCATTTTCGACCGCGCGCTGAAGCGCTACGTCAACGAAGGCTATGATGCACCGGACGGCCTGTCGGCCCTGGTCATCGGCGGCCGCGACATCGGCGAAACCCTGGTCGACCATCATAAGGTCGCACTGATCTCCGCCACCGGCTCGACCGCCATGGGCCGCGCTGTCGGTCCGAAATTGGCCGCGCGTTTTGCGCGCTCGATCCTGGAACTGGGTGGCAACAATGCTGCCATCGTCGCCCCGACCGCCGATCTCGACCTGACGCTGCGTGGCGTCGCCTTTGCCGCCATGGGCACGGCCGGCCAGCGCTGCACGACGCTGCGCCGTCTGTTCCTGCACGACAGCATCCACGACGCCTTTGTGACGCGTCTGAAGGCGGCCTTTGCCTCGGTCAAGATCGGCAACCCGATGGAAGACGGTACCCTGGTCGGCCCACTGATCGACAAGGCGGCGTTTGACGGTTTTGAAAAGGCCATTGCCGAAGCCAAGGCGGCCGGCGGCAAGGTCACTGGCGGTGAACGCGTCACCGTCGCCGGCGACGCCAGCTACTATGTCCGCCCGGCCATAGTCGAAATGAGCGAACACTCAGGGCCGATGCTGCGCGAAACCTTCGCACCCATCCTCTATGTCATGCGCTATTCGACGATCGATCAAGCCATCGCTTGGCAGAACGATGTCGGCGCCGGCCTGTCGTCGTCGATCTTCACCAACGACATCCGCGAAGCCGAACTCTTCATGTCGGCGGCGGGTTCGGACTGCGGCATCGCCAATGTCAATATCGGTACGTCGGGCGCGGAAATCGGCGGCGCCTTCGGCGGCGAAAAGGAAACCGGCGGCGGCCGCGAATCCGGCTCGGACAGCTGGCGCGCCTACATGCGCCGCGCCACCAACACCATCAATTACGGCAGCACCTTGCCGCTGGCCCAGGGCGTGAAGTTCGATGTCTAAATTCCAGTGGGACGATCCGTTTCTGCTCGACGCGCAACTGAGCGAAGACGAACGCGCCATCCGCGACGCTGCCCGCGACTATGCCCAAAGCGACCTGATGCCGCGCGTGCTCAAGGCCTATTCGGACGAATATACCGATCGCGCCATCTTCAACGAGATGGGGGCCATCGGCCTGCTGGGGGCGACCTTGCCGGAACAGTATGGCGGCGCCGGCGCGTCCTACGTCGCCTATGGCCTGGTGGCGCGTGAAGTCGAGCGCGTCGATTCCGGCTATCGCTCGATGATGAGCGTCCAGTCGTCGCTGGTCATGTACCCGATCTATGCCTACGGCACCGAGGCGCAGAAGCAGAAGTACCTGCCCAAGCTCGCCAGCGGTGAATGGGTCGGCTGCTTCGGCCTGACTGAGCCCGATGCCGGTTCGGACCCCGGCTCGATGCGCTCAAAAGCCGAGAAGATCGACGGCGGCTACCGCCTGACCGGCACCAAGATGTGGATTTCCAATTCGCCGATCGCCGACGTCTTTGTCGTGTGGGCCAAGCTGGACGACGTCATCCGCGGCTTTGTGATCGACAAGGGTGTAAAGGGCCTGTCGGCGCCGAAGATCCACGGCAAGCTGTCCCTGCGCGCCTCGATCACCGGCGAGATCGTCATGGACGGCGTAGAGGTCGGTGAGGATGCCTTGCTGCCGGAAGTCTCAGGTCTGAAGGGGCCGTTCGGTTGCCTCAACCGCGCGCGCTACGGCATCGCGTGGGGCGCCATGGGCGCCGCTGAAGACTGCTGGCACCGCGCACGTCAGTATGGCCTCGATCGCCAGCAGTTCGGCCGGCCGCTGGCCCAGACCCAGCTTTTCCAGAAGAAACTGGCCGACATGCAGACCGAAATCACCCTGGGCCTCCAGGCGGCTTTGCGCGTCGGGCAGTTGTTCGACGCCGGCCAGATGCAGCCCGAGATGATCAGCCTGATCAAGCGCAACAACTGTGGCAAGGCGCTCGACATTGCCCGCCAGGCCCGCGACATGCATGGCGGTAACGGCATCCATGAAGAGTTCCACGTCATGCGCCACGCCCAAAATCTCGAGACGGTGAATACCTACGAAGGTACGCACGACGTCCACGCACTAATTCTGGGACGCGCCCAAACCGGCCTTCAGGCGTTTTACTGATGTTTAATCGCAGGTTTCACTACTCCGTTACTCCTCCCCAGCGTGCTGGGGAGGGGGACCGCACGACGGCCGCTTGCGGCCGAGATGCGGTGGTGGGGGCTCTTCCTTTCTTCCCGGAGTCGCTGCTGTGAAGCCGCTCGCCGGTCTCAAGGTCCTCGAACTCGCACGCATCCTGGCCGGCCCATGGTGCGGTCAATTGCTGGCCGACCTCGGCGCCGAAGTTATCAAGGTCGAGCGCTCCGGCGCCGGCGATGATACCCGTCAATGGGGCCCGCCCTTCGTCACCGATACATGCGGAAACGCCTGGGGCGCCGCCTACTTCCATAGCTGCAATCGCGGCAAGTCATCGGTCGCCATCGACATCGATACCGAAGACGGCCAGGCGGCGGTTCGTGCGCTCGCCGCCGAGGCCGACGTGGTCATCGAGAACTTCAAAGTCGGCGGATTGGCGAAATATGGCCTCGATTATTCGTCGCTCAAGCGAATAAATCAACGATTGATATACGCATCGATTACCGGCTTCGGCCAAGACGGTCCATATGCCGCCCGCGCCGGATACGACTATATCATCCAGGGCATGAGCGGTTTGATGGACATTACCGGCGCTCCGGATGCCGAACCGCAGAAGGTCGGCGTCGCCATCGTCGACATTTTCACCGGTTTGTACACCGCCACCGCCATTCTGGCCGCCATCCGTGGCCGAGACCTGAGTGGAGAAGGTTGCCACATCGACATGTCGCTGCTCGATTCGGCGACCGCCATCCTCGCCAACCAGGGCATGAACTATCTGGTCTCAGGCGTATCGCCGACACGACTCGGGAACGCCCATCCCAACATCGCGCCATATCAGGTGTTCGAAGTCGCCGACGGCCACGTCATCATCGCCGTGGGCAATGATAGCCAGTTCAGAAAATTTTGCGAAGCCATTGGCGCGAATCATCTTTTGGCCGACGACCTCTACCAATCCAACAAGAACCGCGTCGCCCATCGCGACTCCCTTCAGACAGCGCTTCAACCTTCACTTAAAACATTCACTCGGACGCAACTGCTGGCGGCACTTGAAGCGGCTGGCGTCCCCGCCGGACCGATCAATCGCATCGAAGACGTCTTCAATGACCCGCAAATCGTCCATCGCGGGATGAAGCTGGACCTGGAGGCCGCCGATGGCTCGCCGGTTTCGGGCATCGCCTCGCCCATCGTCATCAATGGCGTCCGTATGGCCGCAGAATCGCCGTCTCCTCGCCTTGGATCCGGGCAACCTACATGGAAATCGTCTCAATGAACGCGCGAAACGGCGGAAAAATCCTCGTAGATCAACTGTTGATTCAAGGCGTCGATCGCGTCACCTGCGTGCCGGGTGAAAGCTATCTGGCGGCATTGGATGCGATGCACGACGCCAACATCGACGTTTTGATCTGCCGTCACGAAGGCGGCGCGGCGATCATGGCCGAATCCTACGGCAAGCTGACCGGAAAACCGGGCATCTGTTTCGTCACGCGCGGCCCCGGCGCCATGAATGCGGCCCATGGCGTGCACATCGCCCAGCACGATTCGACACCCATGATCCTGTTCATCGGCCAGGTCGAACGCGCCATGCGTGGACGCGGCGCCTTTCAGGAAATGGACTATGAGGCCGTCTTCGGCAGCACCGCTAAATGGGTCGTCGAGATCAATGACGTCCGCCGCATTCCGGAAGTCGTGGCCCGCGCTTTCGCGATCGCGACGCAAGGCCGCCCCGGTCCAGTCGTCATCTCGTTGCCTGAAGACGTGCTGACCGACATCGCCGAAGTGGCCGATAGCGCCGTTATCACGCCTGTAAAACCAGAGTTATCGATCATCCATCTCCAGCAATTCGAAGCGTATCTACAAAAAGCCAAACGCCCGCTGGTGATTTTGGGTGGCTCGTGCTGGAGCGACGAAGGTTCCGCCGCCATTGCCGACTTCGCCGCGCGTTTCAAAATTCCGGTGGCGACCGAATTCCGCCGCACCGCCCTCTTCCCGGCGCTGCACGCCTGCTATGCCGGCGACCTTGGTTTTGGCCAGAACCCGAAATTGTCGCAGCGCGTCAAGGATGCCGACCTGCTGATCCTGCTCGGAGCGCGCATGGCCGAGGTGCCGTCGGCCTCCTACACGCTGATCGATATCCCGCGGCCTAAACAGCCGCTCATCCATGTCTTCCCGGACGCCGGTGAGATCGGCAAGGTCTATCAGCCGGCGCTGGGCATTGTCTGCGCGCCTGATGAATTCGCCAGGTCGCTATCGTATCTCACGGCGCCACTCGATCTCCCGTGGGCGACCGAGACCGAAAACGCCCATATGGACTACCTGACCTGGACCGGTCAGCCCGCGCGCATCCCGGGTGATTTTCAGTATGGCGAAGTGGTGAAGGCGCTGCACGCCGCCCTGCCCGATGACACCATTGTCTGCAATGGCGCCGGCAACTACGCCATCTGGCTGCATCGCCACTGGCGCCACTCCAGGCCGCGCACGCAACTGGCGCCAACCTGCGGCAGCGTGGGCTACAGCGTCCCCGCCGGGGTCATGGCAAAGCGCGCCCGACCCAACCAGACCGTCGTCGTCTTTGCCGGCGACGGCTGCTTCCTGATGCATGGCAATGAGTTCGCCACCGCCGTCCAGTACGACATCCCGGTCATTGTCCTCGTCATCGACAACGGCATGTACGGCACGATCCGCATGCATCAGGAGCGCGATTACCCACACCGCGTTATCGGCACCGACCTAAAGAACCCCGACTTCGCTGCTTATGCAACGGCGTTTGGCGGCCATGGCGAAACCGTGCGCACAACGGCCGAATTCATGCCGGCGTTTGAGCGCGCGCGCGCCTCCGGCAAACCGGCTATCCTGCACTGCTTCCTCGATCCACAGGCCATCACGCCGGGCAAGACGCTCGACCAGATCGCTGCCGGAAACTGACAGCTTGTCGCGTAAAGCTTGCCTCGGTAAAACGAGACAAACGGAGGCGCGACATGAGCAAGATCTATGTGGGTATCGGCGGCTGGACCTATGAGCCCTGGCGCGGGACCTTCTATCCGGACAAGCTGTCGCAGAAGAAGGAACTGGAATACGCGTCGTCGAAGGTGACCTCGATCGAGATCAATGGCACCTATTACGGCGCGCAGAAGCCCGAATCCTTCCGCAAGTGGCACGACGAAACGCCGGACGGCTTTGTCTTCACGGTCAAGGGCACCCGCTTCGCCACCAACCGCAAGGACCTGTCGCAATCAAAAGAGTCAGTCGAGCGCTTCTGCGCCAGCGGCATTTCCGAGCTGAAGGCGAAGCTGGGGCCCATCAACTGGCAGTTCATGGCAACCAAGAAGTTCGAGGCCGGGGATTTCGAAAACTTCCTCAAGCTGCTGCCGCCTGAGGCCGATGGGGTTCAGCTTAAGCACGCCATTGAAGTTCGCAACGACAGTTTCCGCGACCCGGCCTTCATCGACATGTGCCGCCACTATAATGTCACGGTCATCACGGCCGCCGACTGCGAATTTCCGCAGATCGCCGACCTGACCTCCGATGCTGCCTATCTGCGCCTGCAGGGCTCGAGCGAAGCGCACGAGCTCGGCTATTCGGAAAAGGCGCTCGATGACTGGGCGGCGCGGATCAGGAAACTGGCGGCCGGGCATGTCCCCGACGACATGGAAGCCGTCACACGCGGCGGCCATAAGGCTGGCCCGAAGGACGTCTATGTCTATGTGATCAGCGGCGACAAGGTGAAGAACCCTGCGGCTGCGATGGCGTTGATTGAGCGGTTAAAGTAACTAGAGCGTTATGGGATTTGTCTGAATCTGGATTCCCAAATCGGGAATAATTTGATTCACTTCCTTCATCCGTTTTTTGAAGGAGGTGTCAGTGATCCGTCCCTTGTCGATGGGCCTACGTGAGCGTGCGATAGCGCGTGTTCAAGCCGGTGAAACGACACGTTCGATTGCCGAGGATTTGGGCGTTGCACCTTCGAGCGTAACGAAATGGTGGCAGCGTTATCAGCGGACAGGCAGTGCCTCTCCCGCCCAGATGGGTGGCTATAAGCCTCGGATAGTGAGAGGCGCGCACCGCGATTACTCATTGACCTCTTCCCGCCAGACGAATGCGCAAACTACTTCAAAAACGCAGGATACGCTTCAAACTAAAATCATAACGATCTAGTCGAGTGTCTGCGGCTAATAGCCCCTCACCCCAGCCCTCTCCCCCGCAAGCAGGGAGAGGGAGTCAGACCTTCACCTTCGAAGCTTCGATATCCTTCTCGATCTTGCCAAGCGTCTCCTGCAACAGCTCCAGATAGACGGGCTTGACCAGATGATGGTCGAAGCCGGCCTCCTTGGCGCGCTGGCGGTGCTCGTCCTGGCCCCACCCTGTCTGGGCGATGAAGACCGTGTTTTTCAGGTGCGGTTCCTGCTTCATCGCGGCGCACAGGTCGTAGCCGTTCATGCCGGGCAGGCCGATATCCATCATCACCACGTCGGGACGATAAACCTTCGACAGCTCGATGGCGTCCGGGCCGTTATGGGCCAGCTTATAGTCGTGGCCGAGCATTTCGATCATCCAGCCCGTCGTCTGGGCCAAGGCCTCGTTGTCCTCGACGATCAGGATGCGCAGCCCCCCGCCCGGTGGCGCTTCGGTCGCCTGGGACGGCGTTTCCGAGGCAGACACGGTGTCGTTCCCTTCGGCCAGAGGCAGCCGGACGGCGAACTCGCTGCCGGCATTCAGACCGTCGCTCGACGCGGATATGGTGCCGCCGTGCATTTCGACCAGGGCCTTGACCAGGGTCAGACCTACACCCAGTCCTCCGTGCGCGCGTTCCAGCGAACCGTCGGCCTGGGCGAACATGTCAAAGATGCGCGCTATGGTCTCGGGCGTCATGCCCAGGCCCTGGTCCTTGATGCGGACCGTGACGAAGTCTTCGTCCGTCTCGGCGCTCAAACGGATTTCGCGACCGGGCTCGCTGTACTTGGCGGCGTTGTTGAGAAGGTTGGAAAAGACCTGCGCCAGGCGCGTCAGGTCGGCCTCAAGCCACACCGGCGATTTCGGCAGGTCGACGATCAGGGTGTGGTCGAAATTGTCGATCAGGGGCTGCGAGATTTCAACCGCCGCATTCAGGATATCGCGCACATCCAGGCGCTCGGGCTTCAGCACGATCTTGCCGCGCGTGATGCGGGCGACGTCCATCAGGTCGTCGACCAGGCGGACCATCTGCTTGACCTGACGCTCCATCATGCCCAGCGCCTGCTCGCGGACGTGCTTGGGCGAACGGCCCGACGCCAGTATGGTCACTGAATTGCTGATCGGCGCCAATGGATTGCGCAGTTCGTGCGCCAGGGTCGCCAGGAACTCGTCCTTGCGCTGGTCGGCCTCCTGCAAGGCCCTGGCGTATTGCTGGCTTTCCTTCAGCAGGCGGCGGTTCTCCTCGGCCGAGGCAGCGAGATTGTCGCGCTGACGGGCGATCTGCTGGCGCTGGCGGTAAAGCTCGAAGAAGACATCGCACTTGGAACGCAGGATGTCCGGTTCCAGTGGTTTTTCGAGATAGTCGACGGCGCCCGCTTCATACCCCCTGAACCGCCGGACGCGGTCGGCGGAGCCGGCCGTCAGGAAGATGATCGGAATGCGCCGCGTGCGTTCGTTGCCGCGCATGGTTTCAGCCAGTTCGAAGCCGTCCATCTCGGGCATCATGACGTCGAGCAGGGCCAGGGCGACATCGTGTTTCAGCAGCATTTCCAGCGCGTCGACGCCGGACCTGGCCTTGATCATCTCCAGGCCCTCGCGGCGCAGGACAGCCTCAAGCGACAACAGGTTTTCGGACAGGTCATCGACCAGCAGGAACTTGACCGTATCGGTTGCCGTCATGCGTTGGCCCCCATGGTCTGCCCGATCCTCTGGAGGTACTGCGCCATGTCGTCCAGGCTTAAGACCAGCGCCCCCGGGCAAGCTTCGATCGCCGCCTGCGGCATGGCGGCCTGGTAGGCCTCCGCCGGATCTTCGATAAGGGCTGTTCCGCCGGCGAGCATGATGGTGCTCAATCCTTGCGCGCCATCATTGTTGGCGCCGGTGAGCACGATGCCTAAAAGGCCCGCGCCATAGGCATCCGCCGCGGTTTCAAACAGCACATTGATACTTGGGCGTGAAAACAGGACGGGTTCCTCACTTGACAGCGACAGGCGGCGGTCCGGTTCGACCATGAGATGATAGTCAGGCGGCGCGAAATAGACATTCCCGGGCAGAATCGGCTCCTTGTCCTCGGCCTCGCGCACACTGAGCGCGCATTTGTCGTCGAACAGTTCCGCGACGATGCTCTTCTTGCCGGGCGGCAGGTGGATACAGATCATGATCGGCAACGGATAGTCGCGTGGCAGTCCAGGCAGAATGGCCGACAAGGCCTTCAGCCCGCCGGCCGATACGCCGATGACGATGGCCTCGACCGGCGTTGCCGGAGTCGCGGCTGACTTGGCGGGGGCGGACGTTTTCATGACCTGTCCCGTTTCTGATAGATGCGTTCATCACGCGCGAATTCGGTAAATCCGTCGGCATGGGCGGAAAAGCGCAAGGTCTCCTTGGCGCCTAACCCCAGAAAGCCCTTGCGTGCCAGGGACTGTGAGAACAGGCCGATCGCCCGGTCCTGCAGATCCTTGTTGAAATAGATCAGGACATTGCGGCACGACACCAGCTGGGTTTCAGCGAAGACCGCGTCCGTCGCCAGGCTGTGGTCGGAAAAGACGGCGTTCTTGCGCAAGGACTTGTCAAACGACGCCGCGCCATAGGCAGCCGTATAGTAGTCGGACAGCGACGACTTGCCTCCGGACAAACGGTGGTTCTCGGTAAACAGCTTGACGCGGTCGAGGTCATAGACGCCCATCTCGGCGCGCTTCAGGGCGTCGGGATTGATGTCGGTGGCGTAGAACATGGTCCGTTCCAGCAGGCCTTCCTCGCGGAACAGGATGGCGAAGGAATAGAGCTCCTCGCCCGTCGAACAGCCGGCGATCCACACCTTGAGCGACGGATAGGTGCGCAGATGCGGCACGACCTTTTCGCGAATGGCCCGGAAATACAGGGGGTCGCGGAACATCTCCGACACCTGCACCGTCAGGTAACCCAGTAATGACGGCAGCATGGAGGCGTCATGCAGGACCTGGTCCTGCAGCACCGAAAAGGAGCGGCAGTTGAAGAATTCACGCGCCTGGCTCAGGCGCCGCTTGACCGACGCCATGGCGTATCCCCGGAAGTCGTAATGATACTTCTGGAAAATGGCCTCGAGCAGCAGACGGATTTCGATGTCCTCCGTCTTGGCTGCCGACAGGTGGGCGGGCGCGGTCATCTCATCACCTTGGCCTTCATCGCGGCATCCACACCCGTACGAGCGACACCAGCTTCTCGACATCAAGCGGCTTGGCCATGTAGTCGTTGGCGCCGGCGTCCAGGCACTTTTCCTGGTCGTCCTTCATCGCCTTGGCGGTCAGCATGATGACCGGCAGCTTCTTCCATTCGGCGCGCTTGCGGATTTCGCGCGTGGCAGTCAAACCGTCCATCTCCGGCATCATGACGTCCATTAGGACGAGATCGATGCCGGCGGCGCCTTCATTGCCGGCGGCCTGGGCGGCGTCGAGCGCTTTCAGCGCCTCCTTGCCGTTACGCGCGATCTGGATCTGCGCCCCCAAGGGTTCGAAGATATTGGTGACGGCGTAGACATTGCGCACGTCGTCCTCGACCACCAGAATCCGGCGGCCTTCCAAGATGCTGTCGCGGTTGCGCGCCTTGCGCAGCAGGGTCTGCTGTTCTGGCGACAGTTCCGACACCACCTGGTGCAGGAACAGGCTGACTTCGTCGAGCAGGCGTTCCGGCGACTTGGCGCCCTTGATGATGATCGAGCGCGAATAACGGCGCAGGCGTTCTTCCTCGTCCGCCGACAGTTCGTGGCCGGTGTAGACGATGACCGGCGGGAAGGAATAGGCCTCTTCCTGGCTCAGCGTTTCCAGCAGCGAATAACCCGAAGCGTCCGGCAGGGACAGGTCCAGCACCATGCAGTCATAGGTCTGCGACTTCAGTTCATCAAGACACTCGGCCGCGGTGCCGACCGCATGGCATTCGACGTCCTGGGAGGCCAGGAGGCGGCAGACGGCGTCGCGTTGCGTGTCGTCGTCCTCGACGATCAGCACGCGGCGCATCTTGGCTTCCAGGCGCGTTTCGAAGTTCCGGAACGCTTCAATCAGCTCCTCGCGCTTCACGGGCTTGAGCATATAGCCGATGGCGCCCAGCGACAGGGCGGCGTGCATGTAATCGCTGGCCGAGACCACATGCACGGGAATGTGGCGGGTGCGCGCGTCGTGCTTGAGGCGGTCGAGGACCGACAGGCCGGAATGGTCCGGCAGGCCGACATCGAGCACGATCGCCGACGGCGTATATTGCCGCGCCGTGGTCAGCGCGTCCTCGGCCGTCGACGACAGCAGGCACTTGAAATCGAGCTCGTGCGCCAGGTCGTAGAGGATGTGGGCAAAGGCCTCATCATCCTCTACGACCAGAATGGTCCGGGAGGCATCGTCCAGTTTGTCGCGATCATCGGGGAGACGGCGCGCCGGCATGACCGGCGCCTCGGCCGTTTCAGCCTTCTTCGCGGTCGGCTTGCGGGCCGCCCTGGGCGCCGTGTCTTGCACGACCGGCGCGGGCTGGCCGCGGACCGCAGGCGCGATACTGGCGGGATCATAAACGAACGGCAGGGTGATGGCGAAGGTCGAGCCCTCACCCGGCGTACTCTCCAGCGACAGGACGCCGCCCAGGAGACGCGACAGTTCGCGCGAAATCGACAGGCCCAGGCCGGTCCCGCCATACTTGCGGCTAATGGTCGAATCCGCCTGGCGGAAGGCGTCGAACACGGCCTGCTGCTGCTCAGGCGAAATACCGATACCCGTGTCGATAACCGCGAAGCGCAGGCGCCCGTCCTGCGTCTGGCTGATGTTCAGTTCGACCGAACCGTCCTCCGTGAACTTGAAGGCGTTCGACAGCAGGTTTTTCAATACCTGCTCCAGCCGCAGCCGGTCGGTATCGATGACTTCCGGCAGTCCGTCGGCGATCACCGTGCGGAACTCCAGCCCCTTCTGGCTGCCGACGTGATCGAAAGTCCGGCGCAGGTCGTTCGCCAGCCGTTGCAGCGATACCGGCTCGGGCCGGATATCCATCTGGCCGGCCTCGATCTTGGACAGGTCGAGGATGTCGTTGATCAGGGCCAGCAGGTCGTTGCCCGACGACTGGATGGTCCGGGCGAACTTGACCTGCTCTTCGGTCAGGTTGCCTTCGGTGTTGTCGGACAGCAGCTTGGCCAGGATCAGCGACGAATTGAGCGGCGTGCGCAGTTCATGCGACATGTTGGCTAGGAAGTCGGACTTGTAGCGGCTGGCCTGTTCCAGTTCGCGCGCCTTGGCCTCGACCGTGTCGCGGGCGCGGCTGATTTCGTCCTTCTGCACCTCCAGGGCCTGTGCCTGCTCTTCGAGCTGGTTGTTCGTCTGCTCCAGCTCCGCCTGCTGTTGTTCCAGGCGGATGTGCGACTCTTTCAGCGCGCGGCTCTGCTCTTCCAGTTCCTCGTTATTGACGCGCAGCTCCTCGGACTGGCTTTGCAGTTCCTCTGACTGACGCTGGGTTTCCTCAAGCAGGCTCTGCAGATGCTGGCGATAGCGCGCCGAGCGCACGGCGATGCTAATGAATTCAGAGGTGCGTTGCAGCAGCGCCTGCGTCGTATCGGGGAGCGCTTTCAGGAAACCCAGTTCGACCACGGCGTCGACGCTGCCTTCGGACACGGCCGGCATGATGACGACCTGGCGCGGCCGCCACTGGCCAAGCGCCGAGCCCGCCTTGATATGGGCGTCCGGCAGGTCCGTCAGCACGATCGGCCTGGACGCCGCGGCGGCTTCACCCAGCAGGCCTTCGCCGCTACGGAAAGCTTCAGGCGTATCGCTGTCGGACGGCACGCCATAGGTGGCGGCGCGGCGGAAAATCCCGCCCTCCTTTACGTAGAATGCGGCGACGTCGCTCCCGGTATAGTTGGTCAGATAGGTCAGGATATTGTGGCCCAACTGCTCCATGTTCTGCTCGCCCAGCATGGCGTTCGACAAACCGACCTGGCCCGACTGCAGCCACTCCTCGCGCCGGCGCGCGGCACTGGTCCGGCCGATCAGGGCCGCGATGATGCCGGTCAGGATCACGCCGAGAATAGCCGCGATGGCTATGGAGGCCGTCGCCGTCACATAGGCGGCGTTCATCTCGGTGATCTTCTGGGCGCGCTTCTGGGCCTCCTCGGCCTGCATGCTGCTGACCGAGGTTCGCACGATATCCATGTCGGCCTTGCCGCGGTCCGTCAGCACGATCGCCTGCGCCGCCTCGAAACCCTGCGTGCGGCGCACTTCAATGGTTTCCGCCAGTTCCGCCAGCTTGGCGTTCACCCGCAGCCGGATACCGGCCAGCCGGCCTTGCTGGCTGGGATCGCCTTCGGTGAGCCCTTCGAGAATCTTGAGCTCGTTCTCCAGTTCGGCGCGCGCGACATTATAGGGCTGCAGATACGAATCCCGACCGGTCAGCACATACCCCCGCTGGCCCGTTTCCGCGTCCTTCAAAAGCGAGAAGATATCGCTGGCGCCAATCAGCACGCTGTGGGTCCGCATAACTTCCAGGTTATTGCGGCGCACCGTCTCGATATTCATGTACGAGATAATGCCGCTTGCCACGAAAAACGCCGCCACGACGGCCAGGCTGAGGGATGTGACGATATCGGCTTTTGCCTGGCGGCCGAAACCCGCCAGAAACGAAGGTGACTGCATGTGTGTTCCCAAGGGACGCCGGTCCCCATGTCCGGCGCAGCCCCAAAGGTCCAAGCTAAGGCCCGGCCCGCAAGCATCCAATAAGGAGCGCCGATTTTTCCATAAGAATGTCGTAAGCAACGCAAACAAAAGTGTGCCTTGCACACCCACTACACGAAACGCCAGTCGCACCGTTATCGAAAGAGACGAAAACACTTGTAATTGCAAGGATTAAAGCTGGCGGCATCAATCCCTTTTCACGAAGTCGTGGCCCGGAGTCGCCCGAATCCACATCGCATTTTTATCGCCTTTTGACATTAACTGCCGGTGAAAAAAAGCCGCAGAAAGACGGCGTCGGTGGAGAATGCCTAATGTACAATCTGGCCAAGCAGGCCAGGTCCGCAGCCGCGGATCTGGATCACTCATTCATGCCGCGCAAGCTTGCCGGTAAACGGGTGCTGATCACGGGCGTCGAGAGCGCACTGGGTCAGGCCATTGCCCGGCGTTTCGCATGGGAAGGCGCGCATGTGGCGCTGCTGTCCTCGGCCGGCATTCCCGATGCCTTGCGTCAGTCGATCCAGCAGATGCGCCGTATCTGCGTGACCATCAATGGCGATATGCGCGAACTGGACACCTGCGACCGCGCCCTGGATGAAGCCCTTACCGCCTTTGACGGATTGGACATACTGGTCAACAATCCGCCGGAACGCGACAGCGCCATGGTCGGCGGCGTGCCGCCCCTCGCCTTCGCCACCCTCTACCTGACGCGCAATGCCTTGAGGGTAATGGACGCCGGCGGTGCCATCATCAATACGGCGTTCGACGACACGGTACCGGCCTTTACCCGCTCCCTGGCCCAGGTCGCCGCCAAGCATGGAGTCCGCGTCAACGCCGTGGCGCCCGCGCCCCTGCCCCCGCTGACCGCCGCCAATCAAGACTTGCGGCCCGCAACCGCGCCTGCGCCAATCGCCGAGGATGACCTGGCCACGAGCTTCGTCTTCCTGGCCAGCAGCGAGTCGGCAGGCATGAACGGTCAGTTGATCGACGCGGCGGATTTCGTCAGCGTGGCCTGATATCCTTCGTCAAGGCTGCAATCGAGGCGCATGCTCCGCATGTGTCGCACCCCGTACCGCAGCTTCTGGGCGCCTGTTCAGGCGCCCGCCCGGTCAAGCGCGTCCGCAGAACCTGGAGGGTCTTGGGGCTGATCTTGCCCAGCAGATGCCACAAGCTGAACACAACGGCGACCGCCAGTACAGCATATTGCAGGATCAGATAGGCCATATCTGCCTCGCGAGCTGATAGGTGATGAAGGACGCGATATAGGCCAGGACGAACAGGTAGCCCGCCGTCAGACCGACCGTCTTCCACGAATTGGTTTCCCGGCGGATCACGGCCAGGGTCGACAGGCACTGCGGCGCGAAGACGTACCATGCCATGAGCGACAGCCCTGTCGCGATTGGCCATTGGCTCGAGATCAGTGCACCCAGCTGGCTGGCCGCCTCGCCCTCATCAGCGGCGCCGACGGAATAGACGGTCGCCAGGGACGACACGGCCACTTCGCGCGCCGTCAAACCGGGGATCAGGGCGACGCAGATCTGCCAGTTGAAGCCGACCGGCGCGAACAAGGGCTGCATGGCGTGGCCGACGATGCCCGCGAAGGAATAGTCGACCGCCGGGCCTTCCGCGCCTTCGGGTTTGCCCGGGAACGTCGTCAGCACCCACAGGATGGTATTGGCGGCGAAGATGGTGCCGGTGATGCGGCGGATGAAGATCCGGGCGCGTTCCAGCAGGCCTAGCGCCAGGTTGCGCAGGCCCGGCAGCCGGTAGGACGGCAGTTCCATCATCAGCGGATATTCAAGCTTGCGCCGCGTCAGGCTCATCACCCACGACACGGCCAGACCGCTTAAGATGCCGACAATGTAAAGGGCAAACAGGATCAGGCCGTGCAGGCTGAGGAAACCGCCGACCGTCTGTTCCGCAATGAAGGCCGGGATCAGCAATGCATAGACCGGCAGGCGCGCCGAACAGGTCATCAGGGGCGCGATCATGATGGTCGTCAGGCGCTCGCGCACGTCGGGAATGCTGCGCGTCGCCATGATGCCGGGGATGGCACAGGCGTGGCTGGAAAGAAGCGGGATGAAAGACCGACCGGTCAGCCCCGCCCCCGCCATGATCTTGTCGAGCATGAAGGCGGCGCGCGGCAGGTAGCCCGACTCTTCCAGGATCAGGATGAAGAAGAACAGGATCAGGATCTGCGGCAGGAAGACCAGCACGGCCCCCATGCCGTTGATGACGGCGTCGACGATGAAGCTTTTCAGCAGGCCTTCGGGCATGCGCTCGCCGGCCAGTCCCGCCAGATAGCCGAATGCGCCTTCGATGCCGTCCTGCAACGGCGCCGCCCAGGCGAACACCGCCTGGAAAATGACGAACATCAAAACGATCAGCAGCGGCAGGCCGAAGACCGGGTTGAGGAAGAAGCGGTCGAGCGCGTCGTCGATCTTCGAGGTGCGCGTCGGCATAACGACCGCCATGTCGAGCAGGCGGCGAACCTCGGCGTGCAGGTCGTCCGGCACGATTTCAGGTGCTATGTGGTCGGCGGCATTGCGGTCGAGATAGGCAACGAGATCCGCAGCGCCGTTGACCTTCGTCGCCACGGTGCCGATGATGGTCAGGCCCAGTTCGCGCGACAGGACGTCGACATCGATCTTGATGCCGCGCTGCTGCGCCGCGTCCATCATGTTGAGCGCCACGACCATGGGACGACCCAGCGCCTTGACTTCGAGTACGAAGCGCAGGTGCAGGCGCAGATTGGTGGCATCGGCGACGCAGACGATCAGGTCCGGCATCTCCTCTTCGCGCTTGCCCAGGCAGACGTCGCGCGTGATGATCTCATCGGCGCCCATGGCGTCGAGGCTGTAGGTGCCCGGCAGGTCCAGCACCTTGACCTTGCGGCCCGACGGCGCGGTGAAGCTGCCTTCCTTGCGCTCGACCGTCACGCCGGCATAGTTGGCGACCTTCTGGCGCGCGCCGGTCAACTGGTTGAACAGGGCGGTCTTGCCGCAATTGGGGTTGCCGACCAGGGCGATCGTCAGGCTATCCATCAGTTGCGCTCCACCACGACGCGGGCGGCCTCGGCGCGGCGCAGCGCGAAGCGCGTAAAGCCGATCTGGATCAGCAGCGGATCGCTGCCCAGAAAGCCCCTGCCGACGATCTTTACCGGTTCGCCGCGCACAAAGCCCAGTTCGCGCAGGCGCCGGCCGATGGCGTCGCCTTCAGCGGTATCGCGCACCTCCACGACGATGGCGGCGGTAAAGGCGGGCAGTTCACTCAGGGTCATTTGTAACGTTTCTGGTCCGTCCGGCAGGCATCGCCGGGCACAAGTCATCGCGCCAAATCTTGCGAATGATTATCATCTAAGCGTTTCACCGGGTGGGGTCAAGGGAGGGTTTGCCGCACCGTGCTTATTGGTTTTTTACAGCGGACTCATCAGCGCTCCGCTTCATCCTTACTTGGCGTGGGCTAGGCTCACCTTTCGAGAATCCTCTGGAGGGAGCCGCTCATGGACGTACTGACGCCACACCGCATCGATCTGGAACCGCGCACGACGGCAAAGCCCATTCCTGCCTATGGGTCCGTGAAGGATCAGGTGCTGGATACGGCGCACCGGATTCAAGAGAACGTCCAGACCATGCCCCTGGCCAGTTTCGCTCTGGCGCTCCTGATCGGCTACGCGGTGGGCAGCGCCATGACACGGGCGACGTACCACAGACCAGCGCGCGTCGTTTACCGCACCAAACACTGATGGACTTCTATCACGCCCTCGACGCCATCGACCCGAAGACCGGCTTGGTCAATGCCGTCATCGACACGCCGAAGGGCAGCAACGGCAAATACAAGCACGAGCCGGAAAGCGGCCTGTTCCGCCTGAGCAAGCTCCTGCCGCTCGGGGCCTATTTCCCCTATAATTTCGGTTTTGTCCCGCAGACGCGCGGCGAGGACGGCGACGAGCTCGACATTCTCGTCATCATGGACGAGCCCCTGCATATCGGCGCCGTCGTGCCCGTGCGCGTCATCGGCGTGTTACAGGCCGAGCAGACCGAGGACGGCAAGACGTTTCGCAACGACCGGCTGCTGGGCGTCCTTGAGACGCCGCACAATCCGCCGGAATTGCGCCACTACAAGGACCTGTCGACGCAGAAGCTGGCCGAGATCGAGCACTTCTTCCTGTCCTATAACCTGATGGAAGGCCGCGAGTTCAGGAATCTCGGCCGCGCCGGCCCCGATGAGGCCATCCGCATGATCCGCAAGCACGAGGTCAGGCTGGAGGCGTAATCACGCTTCGTCCCACATTTTCGGACCATGGCTTAAGCGTCGGGCTTTGCCTTGACGGCGCGGGCAGGCTGCCTTACGGCACGCGTAAGGAGGCACGCCATGCAGACCTATATCGAACTCGGCGAGGAAGAAGCCAGGATCGCCATCGACACGGCCGTGGCCGAACTGCGCCGGCGCGGCAAGGCGGGTTCGATCGCCGTCGGCGACCGGCATGGCGAAGTCATCGCCCTGTGGCGCATGAACGGCGCCTCCCTGCCCTCGGCCGTCATCGCCGCCGACAAGGTCTTCACATCGTCGCGCGTGCGCCGGAAGTCAGGGGACACCGGCCGCGACACCTTCGCGGACAATGCTTTGATGAGCTATCACGGCTCTCCGCGCTATGTCGGCTGGGACGGTGGCGCGCCCGTCATTATCGACGGCCAGTGCGCCGGCAGCGTCGCCATCAGCGGTCTGAAGGGCGAAGAAGACCTGGAGATCGCCGAAATCGCCATCGCGGCGATACTGGAAAGCTTGAAGGGCTAAGGCAATAGAGATCACTTCGCCCTCCCTGCTCTGCGGGGAGGGCGAAGCTTATCACACCGCTTCTGCAACCGGTGCCTTCGCCAATTCCCCGATAACAATCTCCGCAGCCGCCTTGCCCGAGCGCCAGGCGCCGGGCAGCGATGCCGGAAAGCGCTCGTCGAAGGCTTCGCCGCAGAAGGTCACCAGGCCCTCGGTCACTGGCCCCGAACGACGCGCGCCCGGCAAACAGCACGAATAGGCGCCGCGGGTATAGGGGTTGGCAACCCAGCGTGTGACGATCGGCGGCGATACGACGTGCGCCTCGAAACCCTTCAGCGCCTCAACCGGCGCCAGGACGCCGCGGGCGTAGGCCAGGGCCTGGTCGGCCGCCAGCGATTCGATCACCTCGGCCTGCCGCCCGCCGGCATAGATCTGGATCACCGGTTGGCCGGCGCTGTGGATGTGACAAAAGTGCGGCGCCTCCCCGTCGAGCAGTTCCAGCGCCATATCCACCGGCACGCCGCCGCCCGCCAGGAAAGCCGGGTCGACTTCGATGATGATCTTGTTGACCTGGCCCATGACCAGTCCGGCGATCTGCTCGTGGAAGGTTGCGGACAGGTCGGGCGCAAACGTCACCAGCCGCCCCTGCAGCACCCCCAGCGACGCCGTGAAGATCACCCGCCGCGCCGCCCACACCGATCCGTCCATCGACTGGATGCGGGCGCCGTCGGGCGTCTCCGAAATGCGGCAGACCGAGGTGCGCAGATGGACACGGTCCGCGCCGGCTTCGGCCAGCATCGCCGAAGTCAGGGCGCACATCCCGCCATCGACATGGACGCCGCCCGGCGTATTTTCGTCGGTCAGGAATTCGCGCGCCGATGGCGAGAGTGGCGGCTGCACACCGTTCCACAACAGGCCGAAGGTCGCGAGCATGTCGCGGGCCTCGTCGTCCACGCCCAGGTCCGGCAAGGCGACGTCTGCATGTTCACCCGACCTGATGGCATCGGCCAGGTCGCCGCGGATCGCGTCTTCCATCAGGGATTCGATATCTTCCTGCCGCGCCTCACCGCCGCGATAAAGCCAGATGGCGTCGCCTTCGTCGGGACGGGCCGTCACGCCGTAGCGCGCAAGCTCCTGCGTAAGCGGATTGTTGTCGCCGTGCAGCCAGTGCGCACCGAGGTCCACCGCCACACCTGAGCGCAGGATGCGCGTGCGTGCCCGTCCGCCGACGCCGTCGCCGGCTTCCAGGATACGAAAGGACACATTGTTGCGCTTAAGCTCGACCGCCGCCGCCAGACCGGCCATGCCGGCGCCGACGATAATCACGTCCTCCATGATCGCCTCCTCTGTAATTTTTTGGAGGATTTCGCGCGTCAGGCGATAAGGACGCAATGTGGTTTAGCATCTATGTGCCGGATATCACGGGATTATGTACGCGGCGGGATTAGGCTGCACCGCGTGTCCGCATCTCCGTCTCGCCGCCGATCAGCGCCGTGAAGTCGGCCGCCGTCACCGGCTTGCTGAACAGGTAGCCCTGCATGCCGTGGATGCCGGCGGCCTTGAGGTGCTGATGCTGGGTCGCCGTCTCGATCCCTTCGGCCACGACCTGCATGCCGAAGGCGCGGCCGATGCCCGTGACGGCCTGGACGATGGCCAGCGCTTCAAGCGCACTGCGTGACTCGCCGTCCAGCGCCGTGACGAATTCGCGGTCGATCTTGATCTTGTCGAACGGAAAGCGATGCAGCGCCGTCAGCGACGAATAGCCGACGCCGAAATCGTCGAGCGCCAGCCGGATGCCCAAGCCGCGCAGTTCCTCGAACAGCAGGCGCGTCCGCGACGGTTCCCCCAGGAAGGCCGTTTCCGTCACTTCGAGGATCAGACACCGGGCGTCGTAACCCGTTTCTTTCAGCAGGGCGCGGACGCCGTCAAGGAAGCCCGGCCGGTCGAGTTCGATCGGCGAAACGTTGATGGCGACAGGCAGGCCCCAGGCCGCCGCCTGTTGCAGCACACGCCTGCGGGCAAAGGCGCCGATCTTGGTGATCAACCCGGTGCGCTCGGCCAGCGGAATAAAGACCGCCGGACCGACCGGCTTGCCGTCGCGGGCCCAGCGCACCAGCGCCTCGGCGGAAATCACCTTCTGGCCGTGACGGTCGTAGATCGGCTGATAAAGCATTTCCAGCCGGCCGGCGTCGATGTCGGCTTCCAGTTCGGCCATCAGCGCCACGTCCGGATCGGTCTTGCCGGCTTCGGCCTGGACCGCCGCCGGCGTATCGACGATCCGCCCCAGTTCGACGATGGTGCGGTCGGCCAGGGCGGCTATGCCCTCGATGACCTCGGCGGGAACGATGCGTCCGTCTTCGCGCGCGGTCTTTTCGACTTCGCCGGCCACGGTGGCGACGGCCTTGGCGCCCAGGTTCAGGCTCATCGATTTCAGCGCATGCGCCGCCGAAGTCATTTCCGCGACATCACCGCTGCGGCCCGCCGCCGCCATGCGGCCAACCGCTTCGGGCGCGTGGCTGCGGTAGAGGCCTACGACGCGCGTGACGAAATCGCTGCGGCCATTTTTCAGGCCGGCCAGGATCGGCTTCAGCGTATCGGCGTCAAACAGCGACATGTCGATGCCGGCCTGGGCGGCTGGGCCAGGCTCCGCCGGGACCGGCACCTCGACCACAATCTCGACCGGCGCGACCTCGTCGACATGACGCGCCTGAATGGCCAGCCAGTCGTGCAGGACGCCACCAAGCGCCGCGAGGGTGAACGGCTTGTGCAGGACCCCGTCCATCCCGGCCTCGCGCCAGGCTTCGGCGGCGGCGCCGACAACGTGCGCGGTCAAGGCAACGACCGGCACATCCTGGCCGCGCGCCCGTAACTGCCGGGTCGCTTCGAAGCCGTCGAGCACCGGCATCGAGCCGTCCATCAGGACCAAGTCGTAGGCCTCGCCATCCAGGATATCGAGCGCCTCCTGGCCGTTGGCGGCAATGTGCGCCGTAATGCCGAAGCGCGACAGGGCTTCACAGGCAACTTCGCGGTTGACCTCGCCGTCATCGACGACCAGCACACGGGCCCGCGGATAGACGGTGTCGATCACCTCGGCGTCCGGCGCCGGCGCATGGGCCATGAGCGGGCGGCCGTCACGGACGGCTTCGATCAGGCGGTCGAAATCGCGGTGGCGCAGCGGTCGCGCCAGAACGCAGGCGGCGCGTCCGTCCAGCACCCAGTCCTCGGCCTCGGTATCGCCGACATCGGCAAGCAGGACCAGGGTCTCCGGCGCGCAGACCACATGATCGCGGCAGGCGCGGTCGGCGATCGTCAGGCGTGGCTCAAGGCCCGCGACATCGGCGCCGGCGGCCGAAAACCGCAGCACCAGTGCGTTGCGCTCGACTGGCGCCGCGACCAGTACCTGCACCGGCACAGCGTTTTCGACCTGCGGCGGGGCGGCGGTGTCCTCGCCCGCGACCGGCAGGCGAAGGTGAAATTCGGTGCCGACGCCCTGCTCGCTCGACACGGCGATACGCCCGCCCATGGCTTCGGCCAGGCGCTTGGCGATCGACAGGCCCAGGCCCGTACCGCCGAACCGGCGCGTCGTCGTCTGGTCTTCCTGGGTGAAGGCGGAAAACAGCTTGCCGACCTTGTCCTTGGCGATGCCGATGCCGGTATCCTCGACGACCAGGCGCACGAAGCCCGGCTTCGCGTCGGCCTCGACGCGGACGCGGACGTGGCCGGCTTCGGTGAACTTGAGCGCATTGGAGACCAGGTTCGACACGACCTGCCCCAAGCGCACCGCGTCGCCCCGCACATTACGCGGCGCATCCGGGCTGACCGCCGCCACCAGTTCCAGCCCCTTATCGCGCGCCGCGGCGCTGAACAGGGCCAGGGTGTCATCGACCGTATCCACGATATCGACTTCGGCATTTTCAATCTCGAGCTTGCCGGCTTCGATCTTGGAGAAATCGAGAATATCGTTGATGACGGCCAAAAGCCCCTTGCCCGACTTGACGATGGTCGCTGCATAGCGCCGCGCCTTGGCCGGCAGGCTTTCGCCCGCCAGCATCTCGGCCATGACCATGACGCCGTTCATGGGCGTACGGATTTCGTGGCTCATGGTGGCCAGGAAGTCGGACTTGGCGGCATTGGCAGCGACGGCCTCGTCGCGGGCGGCGACGTAGTCGCGTGTGCGCGCGGCGACTTCGGCTTCCAGTCCGCGCATCTGCGCCGCGATCTGTTCGTCGCGTTCGCGGATCGCATCGAGCATGGCGTTATAGCCCTGGACCAGATTGCCCAGTTCATCCTGCCCGGCCACTTCGACCCGGCGGCTGAAATCACCGCCGGAGATGGCGGCCATCGACTCCGAGAGTTCGCGCAACGGCTTGGTCATGGCGGCTTGCAGCCGGCGCGTGACCATCAGCGCCACCAGCAGGGTCACCGCGGCGATACCGAGCATGCCGGCCAGCGCCTGGATGAGCGATGCGGCGAGCCCCTCGGCCGCGTGCACCACGATCACCCGGCCGATGGTGCGGTTACCGGAGCGCACCGGCGCCTCGACCTCGATGCTGCGCGTTATCAAGAGCGGCAGGATGCCGGGGCTCGGGAAATCGGCGTTGAGCCGGACATCGCTCTTCAGGCGCGCGCCCGTGCCGGTTTCCGCCAGGACGGCGTGATTGGCACCTTCGACGCGGCCATAGATAATGCCAGGGGTGCGCGATACGGCGCGGATGGCGGCAAAGGCATGAGACTGGTCATGGTTCGCGACGGCCTCGACCGCGCTCGACGCCAGCACCTCGGCGGCGGAGGTCATGACGGTCCACCGGACCTCAGCCTGGCGCGACGCCTCGTGCGCGACGAACAGGCCGGCGACCGGCAGGGTCGACAGCAGGACCGAGCCCAGGCTCAGCCACATCAGCCGCCTGCGTATCGAACTCCTGCGTCCCGTCCCCGCGGTCGTTGTCTTGGCCTGTTTTGTTTTCGCGATTGTCTGCATGTACGCATCCGGCCCACCCACCTTACGGGGTAGCGGAAGGCCGTTACCATCGCGTTAACCATAATTCCCTTAACCGCGTTTACGATATCCCTAAGCCGGATTTTAAGCCTTTGTCTGTAGGCTCTTAGGGTGTTTACGTGGGCAAAACGTCTGCTGAAGAAAGTTTCCGTGCAAGGTGCAGACCGGCGCGGCAATGTCGCCATGACCTTCGCCCTGTCCGCCGTGCCTGTCGTGATGGCGGTCACCGGCGCCCTTGAATTCTATACGATTTCCAATACCCGATCCTTGCTGCAGGAGGCTGTCGATACCGGCGCCCTGGCCGGCGCGGGCAAGCTGGCGATCGCCTCCTACGACACCGTCGGCGAAGTCACGACCACGGCCACGGTCACGGCGCAAAGGAATGTCGCCGGCGCTCCCGACCCCGGCGCCTTCCGGTTCCAGGTCGTAGTTGACGAAGCCGCCGGCACGGTCACGGTCAATGGCACGGCCGACCACAAGTCACTGGCGGCGATCACCGGCATCGGCGACACCACCGTCAAGGCGACGGCCACGGCCGAGGCGCTGCAAAAGACGCCCTTGTGCGTGCTGCAGACCTCCGGGGGCGGCATCGAACTGGCGAACAATTCGATCATCCGCGCCCCCGGCTGCCTGATCCACGCCAATGGCGATATCGACGTCAAGGACCAGGGATCCATCACCGCCGAACGCGTCCAGGCCGCGGGCACGGTGACGGGCACGACCTATCCCAAGGGCAATTCCGGCGCCATGGTCATTCCGGACCCATTCGCCGGCATGGAATTGAACCCGAAAACCCTGTGCAGTCTCAATGTCGGCCTGGCCGTTGGCGCCGTGCCCCTGCTCAACGACACCACCCTGCCCGCCGGCGTTCACTGCCTGCCGGTGCTCGTCGTCGGCAAGGCCCGCCTGCACCTTCAGCCCGGCGACCACTACTTCATGGGCGGGCTGACCATGTCGCAGAACTCGATGCTGACCGGCAATGACGTGGCGCTGATCTTTGGTCCGCTGAATGTGTTCAATTTCGCCGACAAGGCCGATATCCGCCTGACGGCGCGCAAATCTGGCCCCTTCGCCGGCTTCCTGATCGCCACGACGCGCGAGAATGGCAAGGTCTTTCGCATCGGTTCCGATAATGCCGGCCAGCTCCTGGGCACCATCTATATTCCCAATGCCACGCTGGAGGTCACCTCCCAGGGCAGCGTCGCCGAAGATTCCGACTGGAGCATCATCGTCGCCCAGGCCGTGCGCCTGAAAAACGGTCCGACCCTGGTCATCAACAACAACTATGTCGGATCGGGCGTCCCGGTGCCCGCCGGCGTCGGCCCTTCCAACGGCACAGTGTTAAAACAATGAGTTTCGTAACCTTTGAAGCGGCCCGCCTGCTGGTAGCCGACGACGACCCCATCCTGCGCGAATTCGCCACCGTTCACCTCGCCACCCCCGATGTCGAGGTCGAGGTCGCCGAGGACGGCGTTGTCGCGCTTGGCCGCCTGCACGAAGGCGGGATCGACATCGCGCTGATCGATCTCGAAATGCCGAACATGGACGGCTTCGAACTGATCGAACGCGTGCGCGCGACCGACGGACTGCGCCACCTGCCGATCGTCGTTGCGACCGGGCGCGAAGACATGGCGGCCGTCGACCGGGCCTATGCGCTGGGCGCGACCTCCTTCGTCGTCAAGCCACTGAACTGGCGCGTCCTGTCGCATCAGCTGGCCTATGTCCTGCGCAATGCCCGCGACGAGGCCAAGCTGCGCCGCCAGCTTGAGGACCTTCAGGGCATGAACACCGCCTCGGCCGAACTGCTGAAGCTGTGCAGCACCAATCTGACGCGGCCGGCCAATGCCATCTATGAACGCGCCGGCACGCTGTGCAGTTCGCATGAGCCTGGCGTGCGCACCGCCGCCACGGAAATCCGCGACCATGCTTCGGGCCTTCGCACCCTGCAGGACAATATCAGCCAGGCAGCCAGACTGCTGGCGGAGGGGTGAGGTTTTTCTGACTTCTCCCCGCTTGCGGGGAGAGGGAATCAGGTCCGCAGCCGATATCCCGTGCGGAATATCCAGGTGATGATCACCAGGCAGACCGCCATGAAGGCGAAGGTCATCCCTAAGCTCACCCAGACCGACACGTCGGCCTTGCCGTAGAAGGCCCAGCGGAAGCCGTTGACGAGATAGACGATCGGGTTGAACAGGGCGACCGTCTGCCACGGTTCGGCCAGCATCTTGATCGAGTAAAAGGTGCCGCCCAGGAAGGCCAGCGGCGACAGGATCAGCAGCGGCACGACCTGAAGCTTTTCGAAGCCATCGGCCCAGACGCCCAGGATGAAGCCGAACAGGCAGAAGGTCACCGAGGTCAGGATGAGAAATAGCGCCGTCCACACCGGATGGACGATCTCATAGGGCACGAACAGCCGCGCCGTCGCCATGATGACGCAGCCGAGCACAATGGATTTCGTGGCCGCGGCGCCAACATAGCCGATCAGGATTTCCGCCACCGATACCGGCGCCGACAGGACTTCGTAGATGGTCCCGGTGAACCGCGGCAGATAGATGCCGAAGGAGGCGTTCGACGTGCTTTCGGTCAGCACCGTCAGCATGATCAGGCCCGGCACGATGAAGGCGCCATAGGCCACGCCGTCGATTTCCGCCATGCGCCCGCCGATGGCGGCGCCGAAGACGATGAAGTAAAGCGAGGTCGAGATGACCGGCGCGGCCAGGCTCTGGAACAGGGTGCGGATCGACCGGCCCAGTTCGAACGCATAGATTTCGCGGATGGCGTGCCAGTTCATTGTGTCTTCCCCACCAGGCTGACGAAGATGTCCTCGAGCGAGGAGCGATGCATGTCGATCGTCTTGAAGTCGATATTCTCGGCCGCCAGCTTCTTGATAAAATCGGCCGCAGAGGCGTCTTCTTCACTGTCCTCGCCCTTCATCGTCAGGGTCAGCACCAGGCCATCGTCGGAAAGCGTGACCGGCCAGCCGGAAAGTTCCGGCGGCATGCCGTCCAGCGGCGCCTTCAGTTCGACCTTCATCTCGGTCTGGCCCAGCTTCTTCATCAGGGCGCGCTTTTCCTCGACCAGGATGATCTGGCCCTTGTCGATGACGCCGATGCGGTCGGCCATCTCCTCGGCTTCTTCGATATAGTGGGTGGTCAGGATGATGGTCACGCCGCGTTCACGCAGTTTCCGGACCATTTCCCACATGTCGCGGCGCAGTTCGACATCGACGCCGGCGGTCGGTTCATCGAGGAACAGGATCTCCGGCTCGTGCGCCAGCGCCTTGGCGATCAGCACCCGGCGCTTCATGCCGCCGGACAGCTGGGCGATCTTGTTGTCCTTCTTGTCCCACAGCGACAGGTCACGCAGCACCTGTTCGAGGTGCTTTTTGTTGGGTGTCTTGTTGAACAGGCCGCGTGAGAACTCGATGGTGTCCCACACTTTGACGAACATGTCGGTCGCCAGTTCCTGAGGCACCAGGCCGATCTTTTCGCGCGCCTTGCGGAAGTCCTTGACGACATCGTGGCCGTCGGCCGTAACCGTGCCTTCGGTAATGCGCACCAGCCCGCAAACGGCGCCGATCAGCGTCGTCTTGCCGGCGCCGTTTGGGCCCAAAAGCGCGAAGATTTCGCCGCGTTTGATGTCGAGATCGACGCCCTTGAGCGCCTCATAGCCGCCCTTATAGGTCTTTCGCAGACCCTTGATCGAGATGATGCTGTCCATGTTTGCCCTTTTTGCGCCCGCCTGTGGTCAGATAGGTGCGCCTCGGACATAACGCGAGTCGCGACCGATTTTGTCAGCAGAATAAAGCTGTGAATGAGCGAGATTTTGGAAGATGACTGCGACAGCCCCCGCCCACCATTGGCTCCGCCAATGGTGGGCGGGGCCGACCTCTGCCCGCTCCCGCGCCTAAGCCTCCAGCGAAATCGCCAGCGCCTTGAACTTCTTGGCCAGCGCCTTGCGGCGCTCGGTAGAGGCGCGCTTGGCGGTCTCCACCGCGAAGTCCTCGGTCGCGTTGAGCAAGTGCTCGATCACCCGGTCCATATGGTCGTGCATGGCCTGGCGCGCCGCCGCCGGCGAGCGGTTGCGCAGGGCGTCGACAATCGCCGTGTGCTCACGAATGCGCGCCGCCATGCCAAGATCGGCCGCACGCGACAGGATGTTGCGCGCCAGGGGCGAGCGATAGCGCCAGTCCCACAGGTTCTCGACCGTGGCGATCAGGGCGCCGTTGCCGGTAATGTGGGCCATCATCAGATGGAATTCGCGATCGGCCTTCTCGGCGATGACCGGATCCTTGTCGGCCATCGCCTTCAAAAGCTTTTCCAGTTCCTCGACCTGCTCGTCATTAGCCTGCGTCGCCGCCATGGCCGCGACCTCGCCTTCGAACAGGCGACGCGCCTCGATCAGTTCGAAGGCGCCGATTTCGCTGTCGGTGATCGGCATGGCCGGCGCGTGGCGCTCGGTGACCAGGATGCCGTGGCCGTGCTTGGCTTCGATATAGCCGAGGATTTCGAGCGCGATCAGCGCTTCGCGCAAGGTGGGACGGCTGACGCCGAAATGCGTTGCCAGGTCCCGCTCGGTCGGCAGCCGGTCGCCAGGCGTATATCGCCCCGACTCGATTTCGGCGGCGATGGAATCAGCGATCTGGCGATAAAGCTTTTTGGTTTCGGACATCTGCGACGCGTCGTGAATGGACACAGATTGTATGACCTTTCCCGAAAAGGGTTTCAACCCTAAAAAACCCTACGCTCCCGAGGGAAAAGAACGGCGGCATTGCCAATGGCGATGCCGCCGCGTGGGAGTCAGATAGGCAGGAAGTAATTGCCCGGGTCACAGGCAAGGGGTGGAGAGGCCCTCCCCGGTATGGCGGGCCCCTCCTGTCCGGCCACGTCGCCGCGGCCGAATATAAGGCGAAAGCCGCTTCACACTTTTCGCCATATCGCTCTAAAACTTTCCGCGCAGGCCCAGCATGACGGTTGTTCCGGGGGTGTACCAGTAGTTCGGCGCGTTATCGTACTGGAAGTTCTGGACCATTTCCGCGTTGTTGAGGTTGGTGGCGTTCAGGGTCGCTTCCATGTCGTAGGCGAACCCGAACACTTCCTTCAGGTTGACGCTGGCCGACAGGTCGATCTGCTCATAGCTTTCGTTCCAGAGGGCGGCGTTGGGGATGCCCTGCTGGCCGCCCAGGCTGGCCTGGGAGCCGTCGCGGTAGGTGTCCGACACCCGGATCGACCAGCCGTTCCTTTCATAGAAGGCGGTGAGGTTCCAGGTCGTTTCCGGCACGCCGAGCGCGATCGCCGGCGCCGCCCCCGTACCCGACTGGTTGATCTTGGTGTAGTTGGTGCTGTAGCCGAAGCCTTCCAGCGCCGGGAACCATTGATCCAGCGGCTGCACCCAGGCGAATTCCAGACCGTCGATCTTCAGTTCGCCTTCGGCGTTGAAGGGCTGGCTGATATTGACATTGGCCACGTTCGGACCGCCGCGCAGATCGATGGCGGCCTTCTGCGAAGCCGTCAGGGTGTCATAGGTTACGCCGTACTGGGCCAGGAAGGAGAACGGATAGACCGTGACGCGGTTCTGGGTGAAGCCCGTCATCTTCTTCTGGAAGGCGGTGAGCGCCACATAGCCTTCCTTGCCCGTGTACCATTCCAGACCGAAGTCGAGATTGTCCGAGATGTACGGCGTCAGGCTGTCATTGCCGAGCGTACCGTTGAAGGCCGAGACGTCTCCGAAGCCCAGGCCCGGCAGCAGGCTCGACGGGTTCGGACGCGTCATGGTCGTCGACGCGGCAAAGCGGCCGATCAGGCTGTCGGTGATATTCAGGGCGGCGTTCAGCGACGGCAGGTAGTTCTTGTAGGTGGTGTCGGTGTAGCTGAACACGACGATGTTGGGATAGCACGAGCCGTCCCGCGCATTGCCGGCGCCGGGGCAGCCGGCAGGCAGCGGACCCGCGCCATCGGGGTCGGCCGCATTGCGCGGGTCGGGGATCGAGTTCTGGCCGCCAATCGTCTGCAGCGTCGTCACGGCGCGGATGCCGAAGTCGTAGCGCAGGCGATGGCCCCAGATATCGCGGTCGCCATTAACCTGGATATAGGCGCCCTGGACCTTTTCACGCAGGTAGGAGCGCGGCGAGTTAATGTTGGACCCGCCGGTCGGCGGTGCGCTGGCCAGGAACTCGTAGTACTTCGAATCGGCGGCGAACTTGTCCCAGTCGATGTTGACGTAGCCGAACGGTCCCGGGGTCAGGTAGTTGGCCAGGGCCGATTGCGGAATGGCCGAACCGCCCCAGGTCACGCCGCCCGTGGCGCCGGCGGTCGAGCCGGTGCCGTAGCCGGCATAGGCCGGATAGCCGGCGGCGATGGCCGCGGCCGTATTGGTGATGACCTCGCCCCTACACGCCGGCTGGCCGTTGGGGCCGGGCACGAAGATGCTCGGATTGTTGCCGCAGGTATAGTTCTGCCACGGACCGGTGTTGTCCAGCGGCGTGATCTTGCGCTGGGTGTCGTCATAGGCGAAACCGACCTCGATATTGAATTCGGAGGTGCCCCACTTCAGGTCGGTGTGGAAGCCGCGCGTCTGGGTCTGGCGCTCTTCCGACTGCATGTTGAGGCGGCCGCCGTTCCAGCCGAAGTTCTTCGGATCGTTCAGGTCGACGTTGGACTCAAAGACCGGCTTGCCGTCGGTGTTCTTATAGGTCGCGGTGACGCCCGAAGAGGCCGGGGTGATGACCAGCACGGTCGGAGAGTCGCGGCGGAAGTCGCTGTGGGTGTAGTTGGCGTCGAACGTCCAGGTCAGGTCGTCGCGGATGTTCCACGAGAAGCCCGGATTGAACGAGACGAACTTGTTCTTTTCGATGAACGGGCGGTATTCCAGGAAGAACTGGGCGTTGGCGAATGTGGCTTCGGTGACGATGCAGCCATTTGAACAGTCGTCACGATCGACCTTCATGTTCAGCGGAATGGCGGAACCGCTGCGGCCGACGAAGTTGATATCGGTCCGTTCCTGGTCATTGTCCTTCTGCGCGATCATGCTGTCGAGCCAGAAGCGCAGGTCGCTCGACGGACGGTATTCGAGGCTCAGGATACCGCTGATGCGATCGCGCGAGCCGTAATAGTGCATCGGACGGCCCAGGCGCGGGATCAGGCCGTTCGAAATATCGGTCAGGTCAAGGCCGGGATTGTTGGCCAGCAGCATCGTCGGCGTGATGGTCGCGCCGGTCGTCAGGCCGTTGCCCGCATTGGCGGGAACCGTGTTGGGGATCGACCAGTTGCCGCCGCCCGTCGTGTTGCAGACTGGCGCCTGGGTCGTGGCGGCCGTGCCGGCCGGCGGAGTCACGCCGCACTGCTGATAGGTCAGGCCGGCATTGGTCCAGCCGACCGATTCGAAGCCTTCGACGCTGATCGCGCTGTGCTGGTAGGCGACGCCGGCCAGGACGCCAAATTTGCCGAACTTCTTCGACCAGACCAGCGAGCCCTTGTAGCCCATGTCATCGGCCAGGTCGTTCTTCGAGCCTTCGACCGAGAATTGCAGGTTGTCGCCCTTGAAGTCGAACGGACGCGCCTGGCGCA
This sequence comes from Asticcacaulis solisilvae, assembly GCF_017875235.1. Classification (GTDB taxonomy): domain Bacteria; phylum Pseudomonadota; class Alphaproteobacteria; order Caulobacterales; family Caulobacteraceae; genus Asticcacaulis; species Asticcacaulis solisilvae_A. The sequence continues at coordinate 34,269 of NZ_JAGGMI010000017.1, forward strand.
TGTTGACCGCGCCGGCGGCGCCGCCTTCGAGCAGGCTGGCCGAGGACGACTTGGTCACGGTCAGTTGCGTGAACAGTTCCGGCGGGAAGATGTCGAGGTCGACTTCGCGGTTGGTGTTCGAGGTGTTGACGTCGCCGGTCGAGCCGACGGCGACCGGCGCACCGTTCAGCAGGACGCGCGTGAAGCTGGAACCCAGGCCGCGAATGGCGATGGTCGTGCCTTCACCGGTGATTTCACGGGCGATGGTGATGCCCGGGATGCGGTTGAACGATTCGGCCAGGTTGGTGTCCGGAAACTTCCCCATGTCTTCGGCGAAGATCGAGTCTTCAAAACCCGTGGCGCGCTGCTTGGCGAGGGTCGAGTTCTGCAAGCTGCCGCGATAACCGGTGACAACCACGACCTCGGTATCGTTGCCGGCAGGCGCCGGAGCGGCGTCCTGAGCGATCGCGCTGCCCGCGACGACCGATGTAAGGATGGTGGCCGACAGCAGGGCCAGCTTAAGGGTATGACGGGACGTCCCGCGTACTAACGACATAATTTTCTCTCCCGATGGCTGTGCATTGCTTGCACTTGTCATTGCTGTGGCCTGGCGCGGCTGCGCCATGGTAGCGGTCACATCATCAGGAGTAATTGGTCAGCGCGATACTGTCAATAAGGTTAGACCAATATTGCAAAATACGCCTCATCTGTTGGCAAATAGCCACAGACATTCGCGCAATTGTAAGACTTTTACCCCTGAAAATAGGTCATTGCCTTACAAAAAGTACAGCCCACGCCAGTATGATCTGCAAAAATTGTCAGACCAATGACAAAATCATGCGAATGGCCACTATTTTGTCTTTAAGCGCAGGGCATTGGCCTTGGCCCGCTTGTGGAAGGGCTTGACCATCGCCCTGCTCACCCGCGCCATCGACGCTTCCGTCTTCATAAAGGCCGGATCGAGGCTTGCCAAGGCCAGCGCACTGGCGGCCTCGCGGCCGGCGTCGATTTTTTCCTGGACCATGCGCGTGAATTCCTTTTGGTCCTTGGCCGACAAGGGGTAGCTCGCCTTGGCCATGCGCCCGGTGCGGTGCTGGATAACGCTGGCCGAGGCCAGCATCATCTCGCCGGTCAGCCACGCCAGCTGATTCCAGGCCGCCAGTCCGGTCTTGCTTCGCCGTTTCATGCGTCGGTCCCTTCCGAGGGTCGGGGCGACAATGCCGCAGTGCAGATAAGTAGTCTGCGCGCGAGGCAGGCGGACAGGCTAAAAAGCAGTAAACCCAAATTGTCCTGACCAAAAAAGATGCCTGACCGGCAAGGGAGAGCCGGTCAGGCCGGGAGTAGCACCGACGTCAGGGGGTGTCGGCGCGGGGCTGGACCCACTAGATCGGTATGATTTTAAGTGGAAACATCATACCGATCTAAGTTTTTGTTTTGTCGCGATATTTAAGGCGAAAACCCCAAAGACGCTTCTTGGCACTTTTCGCCATATCGCTCTAAAAACTAGAACCTGAGATTGAGGCCCAGATAATAGACGCGGCCTTCGACATCGTAGGTCGCCGCCCAGGTATTAGCATTGGCCTGGGCGGAACCGACGACTGGCGGATCCTTGTCGGCAACATTGTTGATGCCGCCGTACAGTTCGAGGTTACGCGGCAGCTTCCACGCAAACGACAGGTCGAAATAGCTCTGGCCTTCCAGCACAGGATTGGTGAGCGATTCGAGCGCCGGCACCGTGCCCCCTGCCCTCTGCGGCAGGACATAGGCGTCGCGTGTCACCTCGCCGATATAGCGGTGACGCAGCGACAGGGTCACCGGTCCGGTCCGCCAGTTGACGCGGGTCACACCCTTCCATTCCGGGATCGGCTGGCCGCAGGTCGGACCGTAGGTGCCTACGCATTCGTTCTGCAGATTCGGCAGGGCCTGGACCGGCGTGCCGGTAAATTCCGACGTGTAGGTCCAGTTGGCAATGACGTCGAAGCGGCTTTCGCCCTCGAACAGGCCCCAACCGACCGGGAAGCTGTAGCGACCGCCGAAATCGATGCCCGACGTCTTCAGGCCGCCGGTATTGGCATTGGTCGTCGCCACGTAGTTCGGGCCGGTGATTTCACCGGTGACCGAGTTGCGGGTAATCCCCTGACAGAACTCGCTCGAAGCGTCTCCGATGATGCGATAGCACAGGTCGAGCGTGTTCTGCAGGCCGCCGCCCAGCGGTGCGATGGCGCCGTCGAGTTCGATCGAGAACCAGTCGACGCTGAGCGCCAGGTTGCGGATGCTGGCCGGGGTGTAGACGATACCGAAAGTGACGGTATCGGACTCTTCGGCGCCGACATTGGGGCTGCCGCCGATGGTGTTGCCGATGATCGTGTTGGGTTGGACGCCGGCCGTGAAGACGGCGGCGGCGGGCACGCCGGTCGCCTCACAGACGGCGCGGACGGCAGCCGTCTGCTGCGAGGCCGACACGCGGTTCGAGCACGGATCGTTGGCCGTGGCGAACTGCAGCGACTGGCCGCCATAAAGCTCGCCCACGTTCGGCGCGCGGATGGCGTGCTGGAACTGGCTGCGCAAAGTCAGGTCGGTCGTCGGCGCCCATTCGCCTCCGATCGAGTAGGTCCAGACGCCGCCGATGCCCTTGAGGCTATAGTCCGAATAGCGGAAGGCGCCGTTCAGCACCAGGCGCTCGGCCAAAGGCTGGCCGCTCAGGATCGGCGCGCGGATTTCGCCATAGATTTCCTTGACCGCGACGCTGCCGGCGGTCGGCTTGGCGGCATTGAAGCCTGAGACATCGCCGGAGCTCAGGAAGGTGTCCGGCGTATAGCGCGCCCAGTTGTAGCGCCATTCGAAGCCAGCGTTGAAATCGACGGGACCTGCCGGCAGGTCGAACATTTCGCCGGAGATGTTGCCGGCCAGGACCTGCTGTTCGGCCTGCTGGACATTGGTCGAGTTAATGGCGACCGCCGAAGCCGCCGCCGCGTTAATGTTGGCGCCGAACGGATTGAGCACCGGCGCGGCAGTCCCGGCACGCAGGAGCGCCGTGGCGAAGCGGCTGCGCGATACACTGCCGCGCTGGCTGTCGGTATTCTGGGTGCGCGCATAAGAATAGTAGATGTCATAGTTCAGGTTACGGAACCACGACGGCGACACATCCCCCAGGGTGCCACGCAGACCAAAGGCCGTGCGGAAAACATTGCGTTCCGACGAGTTGAAGCGATCGCCGACCTCGACCATGCGGCGGCCGATGCCCAGCACGGCCAGTCCATCGCCCGCCGTCGTCGTCATCGTGCTGGTGCCGTTGGTCACGGACTGGGTGCCGGTTTCACGCAGGTCCATCTGACGCAGCACTTCCTGCATCGACGCCGACAGGTACGGGTTGTTGGTATTGACCAGGAAGTTGCCGTTCACATTGGTCGGCGCCAGTTGCATGTTGACGACGTTGTTCGAGAAGTGAACCTCGGCATAGCCCTTCATGCTGTCGCTGAAGTCGTAATGGATGAAGGTGTTGGCCATCCAGCGCTGCTGCGGGATGATCAGATAGTTTTCCGGCCCGAGGTTGTAATCGTCCTGCGGCGTCACGGCCGGCCGCGCCGTCGTACCTTCATTGTTGAAGGTGAAGCCGCGCGACGTCATGGTCTGCAGACCGGCCGCCAGCAGGGCCGCGTCAAGACCGGCATTGGATTGCGCCGAGCCAAAGGTCGGCAGGCCGAAGAAGCGGCCGTTCGGAATATCGCCCGACCCGCCGGCAATAAGCCCCATGCGGCCTCCCGCCTGGACGCAGGTCTGTCCCGACGGCGGGCTGAACGGCGTGCCGGGTTCGGTTTCGCTCCATGACGCCCCGGTGACGCAGCCGTCCGACAGCGAATAGAAGGCATATCCGCCGCGCTCGCCGCGCGTGATAGAGCCGCGGTTGAGATAGTTGAGCGACACGACGGCGTTGCCGCGGCCATCGGCGAAGTTGCCGCCCAGGGTCAGGTCGACCGTGTGGGTCGGCGTCGAGGTGTGCTCGTCGATACGGCTCTGGACATTGGCTTCGAAACCTTCGAAGTCGTCGCGCATGATGAAGTTGACGACGCCGGTGATGGCGTCCGAACCGTAAACCGCCGAAGAGCCGCCGGTGACGATTTCGGTGCGCTTCAGCAGCGCCGCCGGAATGGTGTTGAGGTCGGTCGTCTGGTCCGTACCGGCAATCGCGAAGCGGCGGCCATTGACCAGGACCAGGTTGCGCTGGGCGCCGAAGCCGCGCAGGTTCAGAGTCGCCGTGCCGCCCGGGACTGTATTGGCGGTCGGCCCGTTGTTCTGCGAGCCGATGAACTGCGGGTTCTGGTTGAGCAGGGTTTCGACATTCTGGGTGCCGGACAGCTTGACTTCCTCGGCGTCGACGACAGCCACCGGGGTCGGCGCCTTGAAGCCACGTTGGGCCAGGCGCGAACCGGTGATGACGACCGTGCTGGTGTCTTCGCCGGCGACCTCATCGGCGGCCGGCGTGGCGATCGCCGCCGCCGCGACGGGCGTGGCGCGGACGCGCAGGGCGATGACGGAGCCGTTGTTGGAGGCGACTTCGAGGCCCGTGCCTTCGATCAACTGGTCGAGGGCGGCGCTGACCTCCAGATTGCCTTTGACAGCGCGGGTGCGGATATTCTTGAGGCCGCCCGCAGGCGCGACAATCTGGACGCCGGCCTGGCTGGCGAAGGCGGGGATGGCCTTGATGGCGGAATCGGCCGGCAGGTTAAAGGATCTGGCCTCGGCAAATGCGCCCGCAGCGAACAGCATCCCGGCTGCGGCCACATTGGCAAACAATATGTTCTTTCGGGCTATGGGCATCATTTCTCTCCTCTGACCCGCTTATTTTGTTTCGTGCGGGTTTCGGAGACCTAGACGCTTGGTTAACCGGAATTCCTCCATCCGTGCTCCCAAGTTTTTTTGCGCCGAAGGGTCTAGCGGTAAATATGCACCTGACCTTCACCGACGCGGGTGCGCAGGCCGAAGGAGGCCGCGACGGCCTGGGCAAAGCCTGCCGGATCGTTGGCCTGGAACAGGCCGGTGATTTCTTCACGCGCGATCGCCGGATCGTCGATGACGATGCGCGTGTCGCTGTAGCGGCGGAACTGCTCGGCCGCTTCGCGCAGGGTTATGCCTTCGAAGGCGATGCGGCCTTCGCGCCAGGCCAGGGCGCGTTCCAGCTCGACGGGCGCGACCGCCGCCGTCACGACCGCCGCCCCCTGCCCCGCCCCCGTGGCCGCCAGAACCGGAGCGACGGCGCGCGTGTTGGCGATCAGCCGGACAGGTTCGGTCCTTGCGTGGCGGACTTCGACAATGCCGGACTTGACCAGGACCTCGACGGCGGCGCCCGCCAGGCGCTGGACCGTAAAGCTGGTGCCTATGGCCGCGACGTCCGTGTCACCCGCGCGGACGATAAAGGGCCGGCTCGCGTCCCTGGCGACGTCGAACAGCGCTTCGCCCTCCTCGAGACGGATCAGGCGATGTCCTGCCGAATAGACGACCTTCATGCGCGAGGCGGTGTTGAGGCTGACCAGCGAGCCGTCGGCCAGGGTCACCACGCGCATCTCGCCGCGATGGGTCGCATAGACCTGGCCGCGCGATCCGTAGGCTATGCCCGCCACCGTAATGGCGCCGACACCGGCCGCGATAGCGCCGCCCCACAGCATGTGCCTGCGCGACATATCGGCGGGTTTCGCCGGGGTTTCGGAAAAGGTATCGGGATCGAATTGCCCGCCCAAAGCGCCCGCGCGTTCGGAATAGAGCGAGACGGCGCGCGCCCTGGCATAGGCGCCGGCGTGACGCGCATCGGCGGCCAGCCAGACCTCGAGTTCGGCCGCTTCCGCTTCGGACAATTGACGGTCGGCGCGCGCGGCCCAATCGGCCGCGACCGCGTCAATCGGGTTTGCTGTCTCTTCTGGCGGAACGGGCATCATCTTTACGCAGTCTGTTTCCCCACGCCCTTGACGCACGGGACGCATCATTTCCGCTACCCGAAAACAGCGACATGAGCAAAATAATGCCGCGGCTCATATGTTTTTCGACCGTACTTTCCGACAGGCCGAGCTTTTTCGCCACGTCGCGCTGGCCGAGACCATGTACGCGCCTGAGGATAAACACGTCGCGCACCTTGCCCGGCAGCCTGGCTACGGCCTCGGCCAGCTTGTGCAGTTCGTCGCGGCCGATCACCTGGTCCTCGGGCGTCAGGTCGGCCATGACGCCCAGTTCCTCGATATTGCTGACCGTTTGGAAGGACACGACCTTTGAACGCCGGATGTGCGACACCATGACCGAATAGGCGATCTGGAAGAGGTAATTGCGGACATTACTGATGCCGGCGACTGATTCGACGGCGCTTAAACGCGCATAGGTTTCCTGGACGATATCGTCGACTTCCAGCCCCGGCACGCGGCGTTTGGATAGCCAGGCGCGCAAGGCCGGCTCGTGCATCAATACATATCGCGACAGCCACAGGGCCCGTTCATCTGTGACGCGAACCATAGTGTTTCCCCAGCCCGGCTAACCACCGGAAATGATACCGGTAACACAGTTTTTTCAGTCTGGGAATACGGCACGGCGCGACATCATGTCCGCTTAACCGCTGCGCGATTTCGTGCGAGCCGTAACACATCGCCACCGGCAGAAAGACCATGCCATGCCTGTGATTGCCGACAATCAGCTGCCCGCCGCTTCGTTCCTGCACCCCTATCGCGAGCGTCGCGCCTATACCGACTGTTTCCATATCGACCTGCCCGGAACGGTCAGCCTGGCCGACTATATTGACGCCTTCTACACCACCTGGCTGTTCAAGCTGGAACGCCTGGTCCTGGCCACGCTGGTCGCCAAGCCGTCGAGCGACGCCGAGGCGCGCGCCTTGGCCCAGGGCGAACGGAAACGGTTCGCCGCCTGGACCGTCGAAGCGCGCGACACGAACCAGATCCTGATGTGCGACTACCAGTCCAAGACGCGCTCCTGGCTGATGTGCGTGCCGATCGACGGAGGAACCCGGCTCTATTTCGGCAGCGCCGTCGTGCCGGCGCGCATCCGGCCCGACGGCTCAGTCGATCTTGGCGGCGGCTACAATCAGTTGATCGGCATGCACCGGATCTATTCGGTTGCCTTGCTGAGCGCGACCGCCGCCAGGATCAGGTCGAAAAGCGCCGGGCGCCGATAACGCAGCCGACAATCGCGGCCATGACGATAAGGACGGACAGGCCGACCTGCTCTTTCAACACAAGGGCCGCCAGGACGAGCCCCATGAAGGGCTGCATCAGTTGCAACTGCCCGACGGCGGCAACCCCGCCCAGGGACAGGCCGCGATACCAGAAGAAGAAGCCGATCAGCATCGAGAAGACACCGACATAGCCAAGGCCCAGCCAGGCTGGCACCGAGATGGCTTCGATATCGGCCGGCCAGGTCAGCCACAGCAACGGCAGGCTGACCGGCAGGGCGATCAGCAGCGCCCAGCAGATGACCTGCCAGCCACCCAGCCGGCGCCCGAGGCGCGCCCCTTCGGCATAGCCCCAGCCACAGACAATGATGGCCAAGAGCATCAGCAGATCACCCATAGGGGAAACCGCAAAGCCATGGCCGATCGCATAGACGACGATGCAGGCGGCGCCGAGGCCCGAGAACAGCCAGAACAGGCGCCGTGGCCGCTTTTCCCCCAGCAGGGTGGCAAACGCCACGGTCACCAGCGGCAGAAGACCGGTGAAGACGATCGAATGCACCGACGGAATGCCCTGTAGGGCCACGGCGGTCAGCAGCGGAAAGCCGATGACACCACCGCCGGCGACGACCAATAACGGCACGATGTCCGCCTTCTTCGGCATCGGCGCCCGCATCGCCCACAGGCACGCCGCGCCCAGTACCGCCGCGATCACTGCCCGCGCCGCCGTCAGGAAAAACGGCGACATGTCGAGCACCGCCAGCTTGGTGGCGGGCAAGGAGCCGCCGAAGATCACCACGGCGATGGCGGCGCTGACCCAGGCCTGGGTGCGGACGGAAGACTGAGTGACGGACGGTTGTGCGGATGACGTGACGGACATGGGATACCTCCTGCATGCCTCATCGCAGGAAGCCACTGGCGCCGACAGATACATTCCAGTAAAATCACATTGAACTGTACCGGTACAAAAGGCAGAACAGTTGAATATTCATGCACCCGACCAGACGCTCACCCAGCAGATCATGGCGCGCATCCGCGACCAGATCGCGCGCCGGCAATTGTCCGAAGGCGCGCGACTGCCGTCGATCCGTGCCACGGCCGACACCTACAGCGTATCGAAATCGACCGTGGTCGAAGCCTATGACCGCCTGGTCGCCGAAGGAGTCATCACCTCGCGGCGCGGATCGGGCTATTTCGTCGCTTCGGCCCACGCGCCCCTGTCCCTGGCCGAGATTGGGCCCAGCCTCGATCGCGCCGTCGATCCGTTGTGGGTGTCGCGGCAGTCGCTGGAGACGCGCGACTATCTCAAGCCCGGCTGCGGCTGGCTGCCGCCGTCCTGGATGCCCGATGATGAAATTCGCCGCGCCCTGAGATCATTGGCGCGCAATCCGAACGCCGACCTGTTCGACTATTCGACGCCGTCCGGCCACACGCGCCTGCGCCAGCTCCTGTCGCGGCGGCTGATCGAACGCGACATCGAAGCTTCACCGGCGCAGATCATACTGATGGATTCGGCCACCCAGGCGATCGAGCTTCTGTGCCGCTTCCTCCTCAAGCCCGGCGACACGGTCCTGGTCGACGATCCCTGCTATTTTAACTTCCTGGCCAAGCTGCGCGCCCACCAGGTCAAGGTCATTGGCATCCCCTATACGCCGACCGGGCCGGACATGGCCCTGCTTGGCGCCACGCTGGAGGCGCACCGGCCACGGCTCTATCTCACCAACACCGCCATGCACAATCCAACCGGCGCGACGCTTTCACCCGTCAACGCCCACCGCCTGCTGCGCCTGGCCGAAGCCCATGACCTCATCATCATCGAGGACGATATCTACAGCGATTTCGAACTGGAGCCCGGCGCGCGCCTGTCGGCCTTCGACGGCTTCGAACGCGTCGTCTATGTCGGCGGATTTTCCAAGGCGCTGTCGGCGTCGATCCGCCTCGGCTATATCGCCGCCCGCGCCGACTGGATCGAGCCCCTGACCGACCTCAAGATCGCCACCCTGTTTTCGACCCAGACCTTCGTCGCCGAACTGGTCTGCCAGGTCTTAAGCGACGGCCATTTCCGCCGCCACCTTGAGACCGTGCGCCAGAAGCTGGCGGCCGTGCGCGGCCAGACGGCCGAGCGGCTGGAGGAGCTCGGCCTCAAGGTATGGTTCCGGCCGCAGGCGGGCATGTTCCTGTGGTGCGAACTGCCCGAAGGTCTCGACGCGTCCGAACTTGCGCAGAAGGCTTTGTCGGAACGCATCGTGCTGGCGCCCGGCAACGCCTTCTCCGTCAGCCAGAGCGCCGCGCCTTTCCTGCGCTTCAACATTGCCCAGTCACAGGACGAGCGGCTCTACACCTTCCTGAAATCGAGCCTCCAGGCCTAATCCGCTTCCAGGCGCAGATAGTCATAGACCACGCCATTGTTGAGCGGTCCCGCCGGCATGGTCAGGGTAATGCGATTATCACCCTTGCGCAGCAGCCCCGCATCGATCGGCACGGCCACCTCATACCAGCGGCCGTGCATCTGGTGGCGCTGCAGGGCGCCATCGTGCGGCCCCAGCTTGGCCGGCGCCAATACTTGTCCGTTTACCGTCGGCCGGAGCTCGACATTATTGCCGCCGGTGGCGTTGATCGCCAGGCGCAGCATGGCCTTGCCCTTCGGCGCAGCGTCCATCACAAAGTCGATGTGATACGGCGTGTCGCGGCCATTGCCCCGAAGGCCGCTGATCGGCACGATCTCGGCCTTGCCGTCGAGGTGCGGCATCTGGGCGAAATACCAGTCGGCGGCCTCGCGCGACCGGCCGATGCGGAAGGTCACGTCGTCGGGGAAGCGCTCGGCATAGATGAACTGCTTAGCCAGCTCGAAATAGCGCTGACCGCCGTTGAATTCGGCGCCCGAGCGATCGAGCTTGCCAATCTCCCACGCCGTCTTGCCATAGCGCACCGTCTTCCAGGCAAGCGTACCAAGATCAAGCGCCTGACCAGGCTTCACCGTGACATCCGCCTTGACGTAGTCTTCGAAGACGTCATCAGCAAAGGCATAGAGCGTATAGGTGCCCGGCACGACATTTTTGATATCGAATGCGCCGCCGCCGTTCGGGATATCCGCCCAGAACTGGTAGTATTTGGCGTCGGCATCCCAGTCGACCTCGCGCGGTCCCGCCGGCAACTGGATGTCGTAGGGCGTCCGGGTCAAGCCAACGCGCAGACGTCCCGAAAGCGATGTTTTGCCGTCCAGCCGGAATTGGCCTTTGACCGTGCCGCGTTCGGATTTCGGTGCGTAATACGGGCTTTTCGCCCAGTCGTAGGGCCACTTTGCGGCTTCCAGCTTTTGCTGGCGCCGGGCGTTGGACCACATGGCCTCGGGCGTCTCGCCTTCGTTGATATAGAGCGCGAACGGCCCGATCACTTTCGACCACTGCTCGCCTTCCTTGACCGAGACGAAGGAGCCGCCATAGTGGCTGGAGCGCCAATAGTTGAGGATCGTCGGGTGCTCGCCGTGCGCCAGGAACTCCGCCCGCGTCGGCCCTGACGACAGATATTCATTCGACGGATTGAGCAGGAACCAGCCGATCTTCTTTTCAGGGCTCGACCAGCCGAACGCGGGCTGTTCGGCCCGCACGGTCGTATAGGCGTACTTGTCGCTGCCCTTGGGCATCAGCGGATAGATTCCGCTGCGTTGCTCATCGACGTGGATCCAGGTGAAGTCCTTGACCAGCTTGCCGGCGATGCGGGCCTCGGCCATCGACGCCGCGCCGTATTCCGGCTTGTGATCGAAGACGCACCAAGTGTAGATCATGCTTTCGCCCTGGCCCAGGCTGTAGCGGATATCGATGTCGGCCGGGAAGTCGCCGTCGGTCGCCGTGCCCGGCCCGTGGCCCATCTTGATGCCGCCGGAAATGCCCTTGACCGAGACCTCGGCGCGCGCGCCATTGTTGCTGTTGGGATCGATGGTGACGGTCGAGATGATCTCCTGACCGCCGGTAACGTCGTGTGACCAGTAGACCGCCGAATGCCCGCCCGTATCGTGCGCCAGGGTTTCGAAGCCTTTGTACTTCATCGAGACAAGATCCGATGTGCGCTTGGAAATGACGGCGGTGATGATGCCGTTGGACAGGGTGAATGTTTCGCGATCCTCGGTGACGGTGACCGGCGCGTTTTGCGCAAAGGCCATGGGCGCGGCGAACAAGAGGCCGAGGGTGACAATCAGGGTTCGCAGCAGTCGGGTCATTGCGCGGTCTCCAGGGGAACGGTCTTTGTGCTGTTGGCGTAGGTCAGTGCGATCCCGGACCTATTGACGATGGCGGATGTGAGTGTGTCGTCGCCCTGCGGCACGACTTCGCGGACGGCGAAACGCGTCGCATTGATGTCGATGGCCACCAATCGGCCGCGCGGGGCGTCGAGGTCGGTAACGAAATAGAACTGGTCGCCGATGGCGCCGGCAAACCACCAGGCGTTTTTCAGGTCGCGGATCAGCTTCCAGGGCGCGGGCGCCTGGCCCTGACGGATCAGGATGATCTCGTGCTTGGGCGTGTGGTTGAGCGATGAGGTGACGACCAGCCAGCGGCCATCCGCAGTGATCTCAGCCGTGTGGAACATGTTGAAGCGATCGGTGAAATAGACCAGTTCGTCGTCTGTCTGCGGCGCGCCGAGTTTATGAAAATCGACCTCGTGGAAGCCGCGCGGCGGGGTCGTCGGCGCCCCGGTCGGAAAGCCGGAGGGCAGTGGCGGCATGCGGGAATACCAGACGCCTGAGCCATCCGGCGCCCAGGCGGCGCGGGTATAGGCGGCGCCTTCCAGCTTTTCACGAATGGCGCCGGTTTTGGCGTCGACGATATCGATGCGCCGCCAGTCGCCGTTCGTCTGGACGATCTTCGCGATCAGCTTGCCGTCCGGCGACGGCACCTCTTCAGCCAGGGCCGGCGCGGCCACGATGATCATGGCGATAGACAGGGCGAGGCGAATCATCTGGCTAACCCGAAGTGCTTTTGCATGAAGGTCCCCATGGCTTCGTAGTCGGGCGGAAAGACGCCGTGGCCGCCCTCGTGTTTGAAAAAGGCTATCGTTTCGCCGGTCAGCTTGCCTGTGGCCGGTTCGACAGGTGCATTGAGGCCGCGCTTGCCATAGAGGGCGTAGACCGGCTCGGCCGCCCGCGCCGCCAGGTATTCGCCGCGCCAGTCCGACCAGGTGTCGGTGCTGCCGACCACCAGCAGCAGGGGCCGTGGTGCGATCAGGCTGAGCAGCATGTGGGAATCGACCGGAAAACGGTCCACCTTGTCGCCCCACTTGGCGTAGTTGGGCGCGAACCAGTAGGGATAGCGGTCCGGATGCATCAGGTCGGCGATGGTCTCACCGTAATCGCGCCGGCTGAGCGCAGCCCCGCCCTCACCAGAGACAATCGGCATGACGACCGCAAAGCGCCGGTCCTGGGCCGCCGTCCACAGTACCGTCTTGCCAAGGCGTGACACGCCGGTAATGGCGACGCGTTTGCCGTCGACATTCGGATCGGTCTCAAGATAGTCGAGCACGCGGCTCATGCCCCACGACCAGCCGCCGATCGTGCCCCAGTCGGCGCCTGTGCGTTTGGCGTCTTCGGTGCCGAACAGGGCGCGCACGCCGTCCTCCGTCCCGCCGGCAAAGTCCGGATCGATGTCGCCGTAATAGACCATGGCGACGCCGATGCCCTTCTTCAGGAAAACATTCGGATCGAAAGGCGGGCCGAAACGGCGCCCTTCCCTGCCCGGCTTGCGGACTCGGGCTTCGCCGTCGCGACCGGTCCACACCATGCCCTCCTCAATACCGCTGTCCTCGACCATCAGGACATTGGGCGTGAAGTTGAGGAACTGGACCACCGGCACCGGCCCCCGGGCATCGGCCGGCGTATAGACGAGCACGCGGATCACCCGCGCATTATCGCCTTCGCCGACATGCAGCCGTACCTGCGTCCGCCTGGCCTTACCGTCCAGCGCCGGGACCGCCTTCTCCCAGGCCTCGGCGCGGACGGGTGGACCATTGGCGGGTGTGCGGCCAAACTGGTTCTCGGCGAACAGGTTGAGGATTTCCGGCCGGCGGACGTCTTCCCAAGCCTTGACGCTCGTAACCGGATTGCCGTCCAGCGTCTTCAGCGGATCGGGCAGATTATAATACCCGACCAGCGCTTCGTTATTATTGGGATTGAGGACGAACGGCGCATGGGCGGGTTTCGGGGCCGGCTCTTGCGCCCAGGCCATAGCGAAACCGCCTAGAAGTATTGCTGCCAAGGCCGCGGACATGCCGAGCCTGCGGCCTGAAGCCGTAAATCGCATCATCTGTCGCCTCCTCAGCGCCGCGTTCTTGGGCGGCTTTTATGGCGAGCCCAGCCGCCATACCGAGGTTATACGCGCACATTTCCTGCAAACTGTCGCATCAATTTGCAAAATTGATCAATAATGCGCATAGACAATCACCAGAGCCATTAAATCAGAATGGAAAAGCCGTCACGCCCTTGATCCATTCGTCGACCTGCAGCGCCTTGACGGCCGGCGGCGCGGCGCGTTCCCGGCAGTTGGGGCGCTCGCACAGCCGGCACATCGGCCCGGTTTCGACCGCGTTCGGGTTGGCAAGATCGAGCCCCCGGGCATAGATCAGCCGTCCGGCATGCTTCAGTTCGCAGCCCAGCCCCACCGCCTGCTCCGACCAGGCGCCGTCGGCATAGGGCCGCAAACCACGATTCAGGGTTCTGGAAAATGTGAAGTAACGTTGACCGCCCGGGGTCTCGATCACTTGCGGCATAATGCGTCCCGGCGTCTGGAAGGCCTGATGGATATTCCAGCGCGGGCAGGCGCCACCATATCGGGAAAACGGGAAACTTCCGGCCGAGAAGCGTTTCGAGACGTTGCCCGCGCTGTCGATGCGCATCAGAAAGAAGGGCACGCCGCGACTGCCGGGCCGCGACAGCGTGGTCAGGCGCTGCGCCGCCTGTTCGTACGACACACGGTACGGTGCACGCAACAGCTCCATGTCGTAGGCGTTCTGTTCAGCCGTCTCCAGGAAGCGCGCGTAGGGCATCAGGGTCGCGGCCGCCAGATAGTTGATCAGGGCGATCTTGTAGAGGCGTTCCGACGCCAGATCCGGCGCCTTGACCCGCTCAGATATGGCCTTGATGTCGGCGACGTGTTCGGACCACGCCAACTGATAGAGGACGGCAAAGCGTCGCGACGAGGCGCCGAGCGTTTCGGAAATCATCAACCGGCGCCGGTGCGGATCGAAGCGGCGCTGATACATCATCATGACCTGCGCGGGCATCAGGCGGATATTGATGCCGTATTGCGTCTCCAGCCGGCGCGTCGCCGCCTGTTCCAGCGTGTGCGGATCGCCGCCCAAGGCCTCGAAAAGCCTTTCGCCGAGATCGTCGAGTTCCGGGAAGAAGTTGTGGTGCGCCTGGATCTGGTCGCGCACCCAGTCGGCCGGCGACTGGTCGAGATCGTCCTCAGGCCGGCGCGCTTCGACGGCGTCGCGTTTCCTGCGCTCGGCATAGGCGCGGTAGAGCCGGGTAATGGCTTCGGCGGCGACGGGCGACGAAGCCACCAGGTCGGAAATTTCGCGGCGCGGCAGTTTGAGGTCCTTGAACAGGGGATCGGCGAAGATTTCGACCAGGTCGGCCTCGCCCGACGGCTCGGATTCGGCGGTAAAGTTGCGCAGGTCGAGATCGTAGGCCGACGCCAGCCGCAACAGCACCTGGGCCGTCACCGGCCGCTGGTTGCGCTCCAAGTGGTTGAGATAGGACGCGGAGACGCCAAGGTCCTCGGCCATCTTCGTCTGCGACAGATTGAGATCGTAGCGCAGCCGCTTCAGACGCCCGCCCAGGTAAAGTTTCCGCTCGACGTTCGCCATGTCGCACCTCCGCTGGAAACATTGTCACATTTTTACAAATCTACAAATGTCATTGTTTTCCAAATGACGCTGATCCCGGCGCTCGCACACTATACTTCCATTCAAACAAAGCGTTCAATCCGTCTCACGACCGCAGGACGCGATCGACCAGAAAGGAGACAGATTATGACAAAACCACCGACATTCACTTCGCTGTTCGCTATTTGGGATGTGCCGTCCGTGTACGCTGCCTCCTCCGGCCTGTTTCTGCCCGGCCTTCTCATGACCGCGCGCATGCAGGCCATTCCCATCCCCGCTTCCACCTCCCCCACCGCTCCGAGACCCCGCCCATGACCACCTTCCAAGACCTTGTCCCCAATGCGCCCGATGGCCGGTTCGACGGCATTACGCGCCCCTACACGCCCGAGGATGTCCTGCGCCTGCGCGGCTCCTTCCCGATCCACCACACCCTGGCGGAACGCGGCGCGAACCGCCTGTGGAGCCTGCTGCACACCGAGCCCTTCATCAACTCGCTGGGCGCCATGACCGGCAACCAGGCCATGCAGATGGTCCGCGCCGGCCTCAAGGCTATTTACCTGAGCGGCTGGCAGGTCGCGGCCGACAGCAATACGGCGTCGAGCATGTATCCGGACCAGTCGCTCTATCCGGCCAATGCCGCGCCGGAACTGTGCCGGCGCATCAACCGCACCCTGCAACGCGCTGACCAGATCGAGCACTCCGAAGGCGGGGCAAAACGCGACTGGTTCGCCCCGATCGTGGCCGATGCCGAAGCCGGTTTCGGCGGCCCGCTCAACAGCTTCGAGATCATGAAAGCCTTTATCGAGGCCGGTGCCGCTGGCGTCCACTTCGAAGACCAGCTGGCCTCGGAAAAGAAGTGCGGCCACCTGGGCGGCAAGGTGCTGATCCCGACCCAGGCGCACGAGCGCAACCTGATCGCCGCGCGCCTGGCCGCCGACGTCATGGGCGTGCCGACGCTCACGGTCGCCCGCACCGACGCCGAATCGGCGCAGTTGATCACCAGCGACATCGATGAGCGCGATCATCCGTTCATCGAGCGCGACAATCGCACGGTCGAAGGCTTCTTCCGCCTCAAGCCGGGCACGGGCCTCGATCACTGCATCGCGCGTGGCCTGGCCTATGCCGACTACACAGATCTACTGTGGTGGGAGACCTCGCACCCCGACCTCGACGACGCGCGCCGCTTTGCCGAAGCCGTCCACAAGGTCCATCCGGGCAAGCTCCTGGCCTATAACTGCTCGCCGTCCTTCAACTGGAAGGCCAAACTCGACGACGTCACCATCGCCCGCTTCCAGCGCGAGTTGGGCGCTATGGGCTATAAGTACCAGTTCGTTACCCTCGCCGGCTTCCATGCCTTGAACAACTCAATGTTCGAGCTGGCCGACGGCTACCGCGACCACGGCATGGCCGCCTATTCCGAACTGCAGCAGCGCGAGTTCGCCAATGAGGCGCGCGGCTACACCGCCACTCGTCACCAGCGCGAAGTCGGCACCGGTTATTTCGACCGCGTCGCCGAAATCATCACCAGCGGCCGGTCGTCGACCACCGCCATGAAGGAATCCACCGAAACAGCCCAGTTCGCGGCTGAATAAGGAATAAGACCATGGAAATGTCCCGCCCACAGGCCATTATCGACTTCTGCCTGGCCCCGCTGAAACTCGATCCCAACGCCGAAACCACCCGCGAAGTCACGCGCCGCATGGAACACGTCATCAAGACCTTCCAGGCGCGTGTGCCGCAGACTGTCTCGGTCGATTTCGCCCGCATGCCGGCGCTGACCATCAACGAAGCCGCGCACGGCTACGAATAGGCTTCAGGGTCGGCCCATAACGAACAATTATAAGCCGCCCCTGCCGAAGCGCCCTTCCCGTCCCCTCACCAAGCGGGAAGGGCGCGATTTATTATTCATTGTGATAAGGGACCCGTCCAATGCCTCTGGACCAGATCATGACCACAACGCCTACCGTTGACATTGCCGCTCCCGTCACCGGACGCATGACGGAAATCCTTACGCCTGAAGCTCTTACCTTTCTGGCGGAGTTGCACATGCGCTTCGAGCCGAAGCGCCAGGAACGGCTGGCGGCACGCCGCGCGCGTCAGGCGCAATTCGACGCCGGCGCCCTGCCCGACTTCCTGCCGCAGACCGCGCACATTCGGGAGACGGACTGGACCGTCGCGCCGATCCCCGCCGACCTGCTGGACCGTCGCGTCGAGATCACCGGCCCGGTCGACCGCAAGATGATCATCAACGCGCTCAATTCCGGCGCCAAGGTCTTCATGGCCGATTTCGAGGACGCCAATTCGCCAACCTTTGCCAACTGCATCGACGGCCAGATAAACCTGAAAGACCGCTGGGCAGGTGCGCTGAGCTATGATGATCCAGCAACCGGCAAAGCCTATCGACTGAGCGACACACCGGCCGTCCTGAAAATCCGCCCGCGCGGCTGGCGGCTGGATGAGCGCCACGCCCAGGTCAGGGGCGAGCCGATGTCGGGCGCCCTGTTCGACTTCGGGCTTTACATGTTCCATTGCGCCAAGGCCGCGATCGCGCAGGGCTCAGGCCCTTACTTCTACCTGCCCAAGCTGGAAAGCCATCTCGAAGCCCGGCTGTGGAACGAGGTCATCGCCTTTACGCAGGACTATCTCGGCATGCCCCAGGGCGCGGTCAAGGCGACCGTCCTGATCGAGACCCTGCCCGCAGCGTTCGAAATGGACGAGATTCTCTATGAACTGCGCGATCATATCGCCGGACTGAACTGCGGGCGCTGGGACTATATCTTCAGCTTCATCAAGACCTTTGCCGAGAACCCGACCTTCGTCACACCGGACCGGTCGAAGATGGTCATGGGCGACGCCTTCCTGCGCGCCTATAGCCTGGCGCTCATCAAGACCTGTCACCGGCGCGGCGCCTTCGCCATGGGCGGCATGGCGGCGCAGATCCCGGTCAGGAACGATGCCGCCGCCAACACCGCCGCCTTCGCCCGTGTCCGCGCCGACAAGGAGCGCGAGGCCGGCGACGGCCACGACGGCACTTGGGTGGCGCACCCCGACCTGGTGCCGGTCGCCATGGAGGTCTTCGACCGGCTGATGCCGACGCCGAACAACCTGCACCGCCTGCGCACCGAAGTGCAGACGCGCCCGCTTGACCTGCTGAAGGTGCACGTCGGCACGCGCACCGAACAGGGCCTGCGCGAAAACATCCGCGTCGGCATCCAGTATATCGAAGCCTGGCTGCGCGGGCGCGGCGCCGTGCCGCTCTACAATCTGATGGAGGATGCCGCGACGGCCGAGATTTCGCGCACCCAGGTCTGGCAATGGATCCGCCACGGCGCGACGCTCGAAGACGGGCAGGTCGTGACCGAAGGCCTGGTCCGGATGCTGATTGAAGAAGAGATGACACCCTTCTCCGGCGGCGAATTCGCGACGGCGCGCCGGCTGTTCACGGAACTGGCCATCGCGCCCACCTGCGCGGACTTCCTGACCGTTCCGGCCTACGAAGCGCTGAACTGAATCCGCCATCGAATTGCCACAAGCCCAACCTACGAAAAGCGTCGTAGGAAACGTTCGGGGCTGAAGGTGATGACGGAGATAAATCGCAGGCTTGTGCTCGCGGCCGCTGGCGCGGCGCTTGTTCCGTTTGGTGCACGAGCGCACAGTTTCGGCCCGACTCTGGCCGCGCCCCTGTCCACCCGCCCGCAGCGGATACTGGTCGTTGGCGGCACCCACTATCTGGGGCCGGCCCTGGTCCGCGCCGCGGTGGCGCGCGGCCACACCGTCACCCTGTTCAATCGCGGCAAGACACGGCCACACCTGTTCAAGAGCATCGAACGCCGGATCGGCAATCGCTATCCGGAGCACGACAACGGCCTGTCGAGCCTCGATACCGGCGAATGGGACGTAGTGATCGACCTCAACGCCTATTATCCGCGCCTCGTCACGGCGTCCTGCGAAAAACTGAAAGGCCGCACACAGCGCTACATCCTGATGTCGAGCATCAGCGTCTATGACAGCTTTTCGAGGCCGGGCCTGACGGAAACCTCGCCGGTCCGTGCACTGAAGGGCGCCTTCACCGAAAAGCCCGATCTGGTCGAAGACGAGTTCGGCAGCTACGGGGCGCGCAAGGCAATGTGCGAAGATGTGGTCTGCCAGCATTTCCCAAGCAACCACACCATAGTCCGCGCGTCCGGCATTATCGGCGCCGGCATCGAAGACGACGATCCGTCGAAATTCTACTGGCTGGCGCGGCTGATGCGCGACACCGTCATCGCGGCGCCCGGCGACGGTTCCGATCCGCTGCAGGTCATCGACGTCAATGACGTGGCGGAATTCCTGCTGCATTTGAGCGAAACGGGACAGTCCGGCACCTTCAATGCCGTCGGCCCGGACCGGGGACTGACCACGCGCGACTATGTCGAAACGGCGCGAGCGGTGTGCGGTGGCCAGGCGAGAGTCGTGTGGACCGGGCAGGTCATTCCCAATACGCCGATGTGGGCGCCCGCCACCATCGTTCCGGGCTTCGCCCGCATCAGCTACGCGAAGGGTGTGGCGGCCGGCCTGCGCTTCCGGCCGCTGCGGCAATCGATCGAGAGTAATTTCGACTGGTTCCGCCTGAACCATCCGCTTGATTTCGATTTCGCCAAGGCCGGCACCGGCCCATCGCCCGAGGACGAAGCCAAGGCCCTTAACGCGGTCTAATCGCGGATGCGCAGTTCCGGCACCTTGAGCAATCCTGACGGCAAGGGCTTGAGATTGTCCATGTTCTGCGGTTTGAAGCGCTCGCCGAACCTGGCATTGAGCGCGCCGTAGTCCTCCGGCGGGCGGGCGGCCAGCAGGTTGATGGCGGTATTGTAGACGCGCACTTCCAGCCGGTTAGCCCCCGGCTTCAGGAAAGGCGCGATCTCCAGCTCGAACGGCGCGCACCAGATGGCGCCGGCGCGGCGGCCGTTGACGACGACCTCGGCGGCGTCACGGACCGGCGCGTCGAGATGCGCCAGCATGCCGGGCCCCTTGACGCCGCTGTCGGCCGACGGCGTGCCTTCGCCGAGATTGAGACGGACGGACTTGCCCGCCAGATCGGCGGCGCTGATATCCACCTCGCGGCTATAGACCGCGCCGCCGGAAAAGAAGGTGGTCGAAGCCTCATCCGCCCACGAGGCAAAGGCGTCGACGGGACGCGCGCTGCCCTGGCCGACCTTGCGCGTCCAGCCTCCGGACAGCGGGACGCTTCGGACCGTCTGGGCCGGTGATGACGCCTTACCGACGTCGCCGAAAACAAAGACGCGCGATTCGTACGGCGCAAGCGCCACGGCGTCCTGCGGGCTATAATTGAAAACCCGTGCGGATACCGGGTCCCACACCTGCCCCGCCTGTTGCCCCCTGAAGCGCAGCCTGGCCGAGAGGGGTTGATTGGTCGTATTGGCGACGAAATAGACATCGCTGCCTGCCAGCTTCCGGTGCATGAAGCCAAGCCCGCTGACCATGCCGTCGATGTCCGGCGGCAGAAGACCGCCCAGCGCGCTTTTCAGCCCCGCCTCGTCGGGGGCCACCGCCCCTTTGCCGCCGCCATCAAACAGCGTCCTGGAAACCGCTGCCACGCGGTCGCCGCCGCTCTTGCCGGTCAGTAATCCCGGTGCCTGGATGGGCGGCGCCCCCAGAGCGATAACGAACCCGCCGTCCTGCACATAGCGCTGGATGCGCTCATAGGCATCGGGCGAAATGCGCTCGACGCGCGGCAGGATCAGGACGGGATAGTCGATGCCCCTGGCCAGGACCGCATCGCCGTCGATGAAGTCGAAATTGTAGCCGGCATCAAGAAGTGTGCTGGTTAGCTCTTCCGGAACGCGCCTGCGCATCTGGCCATTGATCGTCGCCTCCGCGCCCGGTTTGAAGGAGGCCATCGCGTCTTCGGTCGGCAGGTAGATGGCGACATCGGCAACATTCTTGCCCTGACGCAGCAGCCAGCTCATGCGCTGGAAGTAGAGATTGACGTCAGCCATGACCGGCCACCACGGATTATGGTCGTTGAAGACGGCGGCGGCATAGAGCGCCCAGCCGGGCTCGGCGACCTTTGGCGGTGTGTAGGGCCAGCCGTGGGCGATGAATTGGTTGATGCCCGACAACAGGAGCACGTCGCCTTCGGCCTTGATATCGAGCGGCGTGGCGCGAAACGCCCCCTTGTGCAGCCAAGTCCAGCTTTCGGCCGAGGTGACCGGCCGGCCAAATATGTGGTTGGCCGAACTGGCCCAGCGCGCCGTCGAAAAGCCGCGCCATTCCGCCCCCTCGCCTTCGGCCAGATCGACCAGGGCGTTCGACGACAGGGTGACGGCCGGCACACCATAGGTCTGCGAGCGGAACAGCGTGCCTTTTGCCTTCGCCCATTCGCGCACGGGCGTCAGATAGCGTTCATCGACCAGCTCCGACAGGGTCAGGCCCCAGTCGTAGCGCACCCCGGCCGAGTCCGGTTTATCGACGAACAGGCTCAGCAGATGCGGCGTCAGGTCATAATCGCGCCGCGTCTTGAACTCGGCCAGCAGATCGTCGGTCCAGTTGGCGCCATAGACTTCCAGGCTGTCGCTGAAGATGGCGTGCGGCGGGTTGGCGCCGAAGGCCTTGAGCAGCGGCGCGCCAACATTGTCCAGATGGGTTTGCACTGCCACAGGATTCATATGATCGAGCACAAAGCCTTCGGAACCGACAGTCGGCCGTTTGACCTGCTGGCCCGTGCGGCCCTGGATGATGAGATAAAGCGTACGGGTGGTGTCGGACGGCGCAAAGGACACCGCGCGATCCGCGCCTATGGCCACGGCATCGCTTCCGACAAAAGCCGCCAGATAGCGGTTGGCCTCGGGCAATTCCGGCAGGGTTACGGACGACGCGGCGGCGGCGACAGGCATCTCTTGCTTGATCAGTCGCGCCGCCGCCTTGTCGGCGGTGATGTGCGGCCCGCCGAACGGCCAGCCGGAGCCGAGCGTCATATCGACGCGCAGGTCTTCCTCGCGGCCAGTCTTTGCCGCGACCGTAACAGCATCGAGAAAGTCTTTCGACAGGTAGGGCTTGTTGCGGATTCCGCGTTCGGGGTCGTCGAGCGACAGCGGATAGACGGGCTGGATCTCGAATCCGCCAAAGCCACCGGCCTTCATCGCCTTGATTTCGCGGACGATCTCATCGGGTTCGACCGCGCCGCCAAACCACCACCAACGGACCATGGGCCGCGCATCCGCCGGCGGAGATATGAAATCCGTCCATAAGGATGTGCCGGCGGCCATGGCGCGCGGCGTCACCGCCATCATGGCGCCCAGTCCGGCCGTCAGCGTCAGGAAGGCGCGGCGCTCCATCCCCCTAGCTATATCTGTTCCGGACCGATTCCGTTTCTGCATGACGGCCTCCCTGTGTGTCGGTCAGGGTAGTCCGGCATGCAATCATAATCAAACAATTTCGATCACATCAAATCCGTCCCATCGCTCAGAGGGCAAGCTTAAGCTGCGCGCATTTACGCCGCTAAATCCTGATGCTCCTGTCTTGTGCGCGACCATGTCCATTCTCGCGCCACTCACCTTGGCGCCTCGATCGGCACGCCTTCCTTCAGCGGCTCGTCAAACTGCGGAAGGCCGTCCGCGCCCCAGTTGAACGGCTGGATGTGCGGCGCGCGCTTAGACGTACAGCCCATATTCGGGCCGGGATTGGCGTGATAGATGATCCAGTTCGTCTTGCCGTCGGGCGAGGTGAAAAAGCCGTTATGACCCGTCGCATAGACGCCGTTGGCCACCGACTTGGCCAGGACCGGTTTCGGCGACTTCGTCCAGGCCTTGGCGTCGAGCGGATTACTGCCGGCCGGTGCGCTCAGAAGGCCCAGGGCATAGTCGTCCGACCAGCAGGCGCTGGCCGAATAGGTCATGAACAGCTGGCCGTCCGGCCCCAGCAGGAACTCCGGTCCCTCCAAAATCTGGCGGCCGCCCTGGCGCTCCCAGTCGAGATCGGGCCGCGCGATAATGGTCTCGCCGCCGGTAAGCGTCCACGGATTGCTCATCCGCGCGATGCTGAGCACGCTGTCCGGCCCGACATAGGGCGAATAGACGAAATAGCGATGGCCGCCATATTCAAAGGTCGTGCCGTCGATGCCTGGGCGGGCGGTGTTCACCCGGCCCTTGTCTACCCACGTACCCGCCGTCGGATCGGCATTGCTGTTTTCCAGCACGAAGACGCCGCGGTGATCGTCATCGTCGAACCCGGCTTCGGCGGCCGTGTAATAGAGGTACCACTTGCCGTCGATCTTATGCAGTTCCGGCGCCCACAGCGAGATGGCGGCAGGACCGAAGCGCGGCGGCAGCCACACCGTCTTGCGCTTGGCCTCGGCCAGGGTTGAGATGTCGTTGGTCTTCCAGATGACCAGCCGGTTGCCCATGGTGTGCATATAGTAATAGGTATCGCCGTCGCGCGTCACCCATGGGTCCGGCCCCGATGGCATCAGCGGATTGGTAAAGGTCTGCGCCGGCGCGCCCATGACCGGCCCACACACAGCCAGCGCGCCCAGCACGGCAAGAAGCGAAAAACACCTGGAAACCCTCACCAAGACATCCTCCATTATTTATCTTATTTATAATACAATATGAAGGATCGATGCGCAGCGCAATCGAAATCTTGCGTTTGCGGCCGGCTTTTCGCAGGATGACGCAGCATGAAGCTGCGGCGCGAAAACCAGATTGTCGCGAACGTTACTTGTCCGCATCTATTTCAATAGTTCTGGAAGCGCTTCGATCCGATCTATAATACAATTAGGCGGCAAACGACTTGCCGTCCGACGAATTCGGCCATATCACTACCGGTCTGGATGTTTTAAATCTCTTCGGTATTACAGCCATCTATGCACGTTGAAAAAGAGTCCGGCTCGACCTTGTCTCTGGGCCGCAACCTGACCGTAGGACTGCTCGACCATCTCGGTAAGGCGATCGTTGTCGGCTATTACGACAACAAGGTCTTTCCGACCGAGGCCGTCCTGGCCGAACAGTATAATGTCAGCCGCTCGGTCACCCGCGAAGCCGTCAAGATGCTGACGGCCAAAGGGCTTTTGATCGCCCGCCCGCGCCAGGGCACCGTCATTCAGCCGACACTGCAATGGAACCTGCTCGACAAGGACGTCCTGCGCTGGCTGCTGGAACGCAAGTTCTCGCTGCGTCTGCTGCGCCAGTTCACCGAGCTGCGCGTGTCGGTCGAACCCAAGGCGGCCGAACTGGCGGCGCAGAACGCCTCATACGAGGACCTGCAACGCATGAAGCTGGCCTTCGAGCGCATGGTCCGCGCCGATGGCGGCGACGGCGACCCGACCCTGGCTGATATCGACTTCCACATCTCGATCCTGTTCGCCTCGGGCAATCCGTTCTACTACCAGTTCCAGGAACTGATCCGCACGGCGCTCAAGACCTCGATTCAGTTCACGACGCGCATCAATCAGGCAACGCCCAACCTGGAAGCGCACGAGAACATCATGAAGGCGATCTTCGACCGCGACCCGAAGCGGGCCTATGCCGCCATGCACCTGATCGTCAATGACGTCCTGCTGGTCATCCATGCCCAGGAAGAGGCCGACAAGCGCGAGCTCTAAACAGCTTTACGCTGCGACTCGGCTTCGCGCGTCATGCGGCGGATCATGTCGACCTCGGCCTGGCGGTACGGCCGGCCATCGGCATGGAAAATGTCGTGGAACCAGAGGGTTGGCTGGATATCGACATAGGGCCTCTGCCACGAATCCCACGGCATATTGGTCTGCGTCTTGCCGACGACGAAACCCCAGTTGATCATGGCGATGTTTTCGCGGCGGCCGATGACCAGGGCCGAATCGAAGGTGGATCCGTTGCCGCGCGCCATATATTCCGTCAGCAGCAAAGGGCGGCCATAGGGGCGTAATTGCGCGATCCTTGCCTCAAGCGTTTCCGGCCAGTCGTAATTGTGAAAGCTGATGATGTCGGACTGCTCAACCTGGATGCGCTCGACGGCATTCAGAGGCCCACCCGGCGACCAGTCATCATTGTGCCATAACCCGCTGGTCAGCGGCTGAGTCGGCGATACACTGCGCACCCATTCGAAGACCTGAGGCAACAGCCCGGCAACCAAGCTAATCTTCTCGGCTTCATCGAGCTGGGCATAGGTGGCGCCGCCCTGGTTGTCGGGCTCGTTCCACACGTCCCAGGCCAGGATACGCGCGTCTTGCGCGAAGGCGCCGACCACGCCTTTGGCATAGGCTTCGAACCGCGGATATTGCGCCGGGTCACGCAGGCCATCGGTACCCGGACT
This sequence comes from Asticcacaulis solisilvae, assembly GCF_017875235.1. Taxonomy (GTDB): domain Bacteria; phylum Pseudomonadota; class Alphaproteobacteria; order Caulobacterales; family Caulobacteraceae; genus Asticcacaulis; species Asticcacaulis solisilvae_A. Next base: position 59,572 of record NZ_JAGGMI010000017.1, read on the forward strand.
TTGCGCCCAGCCGGAATTGTGCGTGCCCGGACGCGGCGCGCGCTGTGGACCAGATTGCGGGTTCGGGTCCCAGCACGAATCGAACAGCACAAAGATCGGCCGGATGCCGTGGCGCTGGGCGATGGTCAGAAAGGTATCGATGCGACCGATCAGCCCCCGGCCGTCAGCCCACAGCCGGTCGTGCAGGAAGACGCGCGCGGTATTCATGCCGATACCGGCGGCCCAGCCCAGTTCTCGGTCAATCGTCAACGGATCGAAGGTCTCGGCCTGCCACATCTCAAGCTGGTTGATCGCCGTCGACGGCGTGAAATTACAGCCAACCAGCCAGGGCTGGCTGACGTACCAGTCCTGCGCGGCCTGCGCGGTCCAGCGGGGGCCGGCTGCGTCCGCGCCGGTCGATATGCGCGCCTGAACGGAAGACATCATGAATTCTTACCCAACTCCGTTACGCATGCACGCAACATATATAAGATTTATATGAATAAACCTGCCACAGCCTCCTTCGCCGGTCAAATGCCGAAGTGGCAGAAAGCCCCGCCAAAACAAAACCTCCCGGCCCGGGGTCACGGGCAGGGAGGCAAGTTTCCAGGAAGACGCAGGGGAGCGCTTAGATCGGTATGATTTTAAGGACACATCATACCGATCTAAGTTTTTGTTTTTGTCGCGATATTTAAGGCGAAAGCCGCTTACACTTTTCGCCATATCGCTCTAGTACCGGAAGCGGAGGCCCACGGAGTACACCGTTTCTTCGGTCCGGATCTGGGTGTTGTAGATACCTTCGCCGCCGCCGGCGATGTCGTTCATGTAGACGCGATAGGTGCGCAACGGCTTCGGGAACAGGTTGTTGAGATCGGTGGCAATGGTGAGATTGTCGTTGATCCGGTAGCTGGCCGAGAAGTCGAAACGGGCGGTGCCCTTCGTATATTCGCAGCCCGGATTTCCGCCCCATTCCGCAACGGAATCACAGACATTGAGCCACTTGCTGCGCATATTGTACGCCATGCGGGCCGACCAGGGGCCGTTTTCGTACATGCCGGTCAGGTTGCCGCTCCAGCGCGACACACCTGGCTGGTTCCTGTCCTGCTCGCAGGCATTCGCGGCCGTCTCACAGGGCGCCAGTTCGCTTTGCATGTAGGTGACGTTGGCCTGCAGGCCGAAATGGGTCGCCCATTGCGGCAGGAAGTCATAATCGAAGAAGCTGGTGAACTGGACTTCCGCACCTTTGAACGTCACCGTATTGGCATTGTACGGCACGCTGATACGCACATTCTGCGTGTCGGTCGCATAGCCGTTGTTGTTGGGATCCGGCGTCGGGTCGTTGGTGAAGCTGTCATCGATGATCTTGATGGTCTGATAGCTGATGAAGCCGTCAACCTTGCGGTGGAAGATGTTGGCCGCAAAGATGCCCGTCGCGCCGAAATAGTGTTCGAACGTGATGTCGGCATTGTCCGACGTGTAGGGCTTCAGGTCGACATTGCCCGAACCGCCGCCCCACCGGAAATACTCATTGGTGGCCGAGTCATATTCGATGCGCGTGCCCGAATTGACGACATAGTTCGGATTCAGGTCGCCAAAGTTCGGACGCGTCCGCGTCTTGTTGGCGGCCAGGCGGATCTGCGTGTCGTTCGACAGGTGGAATCGCATGGTCGCCGTCGGCAGGGTGTCGGTATAGCTGCTGTCGAGCGTACGCTGGCTTGAGCTCACGCTCTCATCCGTCTCGACGACGCGGACACCGACGATACCGTCGACCGGAATGCCGATGTCGAAGGCATAGTCAACCTGGCCATAGAATGCGGTCGATTTTTCGTTCGCGTCGAAGAACTGGTTGGGGTTGTAGGGCGGCGGGCCGTCAGGGAAGCCGACCAGGTCACGAAGCTTCTCGACATTGGCGCGGACGGAGGCCGAGGTCGGTCCTGCCCAACTGCGGACGGTCGGATAGGTCTCGCCGACAAAGCCCGGTGTCGTGGTGACGATATCGAGGCCGGTGTCCTGAAGCAGGATGTTGGCGCCTTCGAGGTTGACGTAGCGCTCGCCGTTGTCGAACGCGGCGCGGCGTTCCACCGCCCGGATGCCGAAGCGGACGCGCGGCAGGAAGGACAGTTCGGTGCGATAGTCGACGTCGGTACGGAACTGGACGTCACGGCCGCGCGCCGACAGCTGACGGTCAAAGAAGCCGCGGAACTTGCCATTGGCCGGATTCGTCGTGTCGAAATTGTCGAAGGTGAAGTTCACGCCACCGTACTCACCGACGTCATAATCGACATTGACCGCCGGGCTGCTGGTGAAGGCGTAGTCCCAGCTGTAGACGGATAGGAAGAACTTCGACTGCGTCGAGGCCAGGTCGGCCGTCAGGGTCCACGGCCCCGACTTCCACTTACCGCCCGTGGCGATCTGATAGGTGTCCGTCCGCCCGGTCGTGGCGGCCTGCCAGCCCTGGACGCGGACCGGGTTGGTGACCTTCATGCTTTCGACGCGGCTGCCGTCAAGGCTCAGCGCGATATCGCTGTACTGGCTGCCACCCCACAGCGGCACTTCCATGTTGCGGTCCGAAACCTTGGAGCGGTAGCCTTGATACAGGAAGTCGGCGTACAGCTCGAGCTCCTCGTTCGGGCGCCATTGCAGGGCCGCATTGGCCGACGGGCGTTCGCGGTCGTGTTCGGCGTAGTTGATGCCGATCAGGTCGCCAAAGCGCTTGCCGGCGTACAGGGCTTCGTTGGGCGTGCCCGTACCGCCCGGCAGGGTGGCGCTGACGAACGAACCGATGAAACGCTTCGAGTCGATATAGTGGAAGCGGTTATACGAAACGTTGAACAGGGCGCCGAACTCACCGGCGCCGGTCGACCAGCGGTTGCTGAGCAACAGGTTTCCGTTCGGCGCGTAATCCTTGGACTGGGTGGCATACAGATAGTTGAACATGCCCGAGATTTCGCGGCCCTTGAAATCGAAGGGGCGGCGGCCACGGACGTTGATCAGGCCGGCGATGCCGCCTTCGACCTGGTCGGCGGTCGTCGACTTGTAGACTTCGAGCGCAGCAACGTTGCCGGCGGCGAAGTCCTGCGAGGCCACAAAACGGCCTTCGGCGGTAAAGATGTCGCGGCCGTTATAGCTGGTGGCGATGTTCGGCAGGCCGCGCACGAGCACGCTGTCGGCTTCACCGCCGTTGCGGCCGACGGTGACGCCGGTCACACGCGCCAGCGAGTCGGACACCGCTGTGTCGGGCAGCTTGCCGATTTCCGACGCGACGACGGCATCGACAATCTGATCGGCGTTCTTCTTGATGTTGCGCGAGGTCGCGAGACTGCGGCGCAGGCCGGTGACGACGATTGCATCGTTGTCGGCCGGGGCCTCGGCGGCTGGCGCAGATGTTTCAGGTGCGGTTTGGGCCGTGGCGGAGCCGCCCCAGGCCAGGATGGATACGGTCGATGCCGTAGCCAGGATGTAAGCTTTGAGTTTCATTCCCTGTTCCCTACTTGCTTGATGTCTTGGGCGCATCCCGGGTGACGGCGCGCTCATTGCACTTGTTATATTATTTATATGATCACGAGATCAATCGTTTTTTAATCCTGATATCGGGAAATTTCCAGCCGATGCAATTATGATACAATTAAAATTATCATTTAAAATCAATGTAATAAACGCCACTTACTGTCAATAAGCTCCATCAACGCCACTTTAGCCCTCACTCGCACAGCCACCTGACTTCATATTTATCGTACTTTTTAATTGGCAATGGCGACAGCTGTGAGCCATGATTCCCGTTGATGACGCTTGACGCAGACGCACGTCGGCACAGAATGGACAGACAGGAAGGCCCCATGATGATGACAGCTTCAAATCAGACCCGCCGCAAATTCTATGTCACAGCCCTTTTGCTGGCCTGCGCGACCCTTCCGATGTCCGCCCTCGCCGGGCCGCTGGGCAGCTCCACAGGCATGTATCCCCGTGTCGTGCGCGCAGGGGATGGCCCGCAATCTCCCGTGGTCGCCAGCGTCACCGCCTTCGACAATGGCACCCACGCCGATATCTTCCGCAGCGACGATGACGGCGCGACCTTCACCAAGACGGGCGAAGTCCGCGATCCGGACTTCAACACCGGACTATGCTGCGGTGGCCTGTATGCATTACCCATCGCCATCGGCAATCTGAAAGCCGGGACACTCCTCTATGCCAGCTCCGTCGGGCAAGGCATCGAGACCGCGCCGATGCAGCTAAAAATCCATAGCAGCACCGATCAGGGCAAGACCTGGACGTACCTGTCCAACTGCTACACCGCGCCGGTCAACCGCAAGGGCGGCGGGCTGTGGGAGGTCGAGTTCCTGATTACAAAAGATGGAAAGTTGGCCTGCCTGTTTTCGGATGAAACCGTGCCCGGCCATTCGCAGATCCTGCAGCAATCCGTGTCTTCGGACGGCATCCACTGGTCGGCGCCGAAAGCCATCGTCAAGCTGGCGCCACCTGCCGACCGCCCCGGCATGCCGGTCGTCACGAAGCTCAATGACGGGCGCTATTTCATGATCTACGAAATCTGCGGCCCGAAGCACAATTGCGACGTCTATACCCGTAGCTCTGAAGATGGCATCGACTGGGGCAACCCGGCAGATGTCGGCACCTTCCTCACGACGCCGGAAGGGCTGACGCTCCGGGCCACACCGACCGTCGCCCTGGCGCGCAATCCGGATCGGCTCGTTGTGACCGGCCAGCGCGTCTATAAGGACGGAAAGCATCAGGCGGAGACCGGCGCGACCGTGTTTATAGACGCCAGCGGCACAGGCAATGGCCCGTGGCGTGCCCTGCCCGCGCCGGTCGATGTGCGCAATATCCCGGCAGACGGCAATGTCTGCCAGAACTATTCGACGCCGCTCTTGCCATCGCAGGATGGCAAAACCTTGCTGGCCGTAGCGTCGGACTATGTCGACGGAAAGTGCCGGGTGAGCGCCGGCACTGCCCCGCTCCCTTAATTATCTGGCCACAACCACCGGCTTGCCGGTGCTCCAGTCGATCAGGTCGATATACATGGCGCGGCGACGGTTGTGGTCCTTATCGCTACCCAGCCAGCCGTGATAAGCCATCCACATATCGCCCTCGATCTCGAACAGGCTCTGGTGGCCAGGCCCAGTCAGCGGCGGATTGCCCGCTTCGCTTTTCAGGATCGGGTTTTCCCTGGCATCGAGGCACGGGCCTGCGGGCGTCTTGCACATGGCGTAACCCGTCGCATAGTGCTCGTTGCTGTAGTCATTGGCGGCGTAGAACAGCCAGTAGATCGGGCCGCGCTTGATCATCGTCGGCGCCTCGACAACCTTGCCTTCCCACGGCTGGTCATTGGTGACCCCGGCCATGACCTGCGGCTCTCCCGTGAACGTCAGGCCATCGGCGCTCAGGCGCTGGGCGATAAAGGCGGTCGGCACGCCGCAGCAATTGCCATCGGTCTTGACGTAGAGCCACAGGTCCTCGCCGTCGCGGAAGGGGCTGGCGTCGATTGCGCCGATATTGCCACCGCAGGTCAGCGGTTCGGGCTGCGGGTCAAACGGCCCTTCAGGCTTATCTGCCACCGCCACACCGACGCACAGGGTCAGGCCGTCCGGGCGCCGCAGACGGGCGTGGCGGGCGCTGAAATACATGACGTATTTATCGCCGATCTTCATGACTTCCGGCGCCCAGATGTCCGATCCGTGGCGCCGCGCCCATGACGGCGTGCGCGGCATGGCATCAACCGGCGCGCTCCAGGTCAGGCCATCGGCCGAGCGCGAAAACTGCACATTAAGGTGCTTGTTGCCGATATTGCCATTGGTGGCATAGGCGACCAGGCCGTTCTTCACGGCCACGACATGCGGATCCGGAAAATTGACATCCAGCACCGGCTGGCGCTGGACAGGCTGCGCCACAGCCGTTCCCACCAGGCAGGCCAGCACAGCCGCCGCAATGGCTCCGGCACGGGATTTCGTCGAGACATGCATGAAAGGTCCGCCCTATGTTTTCGCTGTCGACAGCCCGGAGCCTGCTGTGCTTAGATCACGCAAATCCTTGCACATACAACCGTCCGGCGCGACAAATCTGGTTTTGATCAGATTTATCACTATTATCATATAAATCAATTGTCATGATTGGCGGCGGGTGTTAGCCCATTAGCATAGGCAAGCGAGAGACTTGCGCGGGGAGATAACGCATGGATCGCCATATCCGCAATATTGTCATCGCCGGCGGCGGCTCGGCCGGCTGGATGGTCGCCGCGGCCCTCAGCAATGCCCTGCAGGCAAACTGCACCATCACCCTGATCGAGTCCGAGGAAATCGGCACGGTCGGCGTCGGCGAAGCGACCATTCCGCCCATACTGCGCTTCAACCAGACGCTGGGCATCGACGAAGCCGAATTTGTCCGCGCTACGCAAGGGTCCTTCAAGCTCGGCATACAGTTCGTCAACTGGGGCAAGCTTGGGCATTCCTATTTCCACCCTTTCGGCAGCTTCGGGCGCAACTTCGACATGGTCGGCGTCCACGACTACTGGCAGGCGGCCTATGAGGCGGGGCAGGCCACCGGCCTCGACGACTACTGCATGGCGTGGTCGGCCGCAAAACGCAACAAATTCGCGCCGCCGTCCCAGGATCCGCGCCATGTGCTGTCGACCTACGACTATGCCTACCATTTCGACGCCGGCCTTTATGCCGCCCTGCTGCGCCGCTATGCCGAAGCCAAGGGCGTCCAGCGACAGGAAGGCAAGATCATCGACGTCGCGCTCAATGCCGAAAGCGGTTTTGTCGAAAGCGTCACGCTCAATGACGGCCGATCGTTCAAAGGCGACCTGTTCATCGACTGCTCGGGCTTTCGCGGCATGCTGATCGAAGGCGCGTTGAAGACCGGCTATCAGGACTGGACGCACTGGCTGCCGTGCGACCGGGCGCTGGCCGTGCCGTGCGCTTCGACCGCCGACTTCACGCCCTATACGCGCTCAACCGCGCATACCGCCGGCTGGCAATGGCGCATTCCGCTTCAGCACCGCACCGGCAATGGCCACGTCTATGCCAGCCCGTTCATCAGCGACGAAGAGGCAGCTGCCGTCCTGATGGACAATCTTGATGGTGAGGCCCTGGCCGATCCGCGGCCTTTGCGTTTCACCACCGGCCGGCGCAACCTGTTCTGGAACCGCAATGTCGTGGCCATCGGCCTGTCGAGCGGTTTCATGGAGCCGCTGGAATCGACCAGCCTCTATCTGATCCAGTCGGGCATCGCCAAGTTGCTGACGCTCTTCCCCGACCGCGATTTCGATCCGGTGCTGAGCGATGAGTTCAATCGCCAGACCCGCATCGAGTTCGAGCGCATCCGCGACTTTATCGTCCTGCATTACAAGTTGACGGAACGCGACGATTCCCCGCTATGGCGGTACTGTGCCAACATGGACATTCCGGATTCCTTAAGCGAAGCCATCCACCTGTTCAGACGCTACGGCAAGATCGTGCCGCGCGAACTGGACCTGTTCGGCCATCCGTCCTGGCTGGCGGTGCATATCGGCCAGATGAACTTTCCCGAACGTATCGATCCGCTGGCCAAACACCGGACGGCTGACGGCACCGCCTGGCTGGCAAAGTTCCGCTCGGTGATCGAAAGCGCCGCCGAAAGCCTGCCGGGACATCAGGATTTCATCACCCGCGCCGGCATGTCCTCCGCCAGAGGGTGATGTTTGGTCGAAGCGGAGGTATTTTTGCCTCCCCAAATCCAATAGATTTGGGGAGGGGGACCGCACGAGCGAGGCATTGCTGGAAGCAATGTCGAGTGAGATGTGGTGGTGGGGGAGTCTTGCTTGCTTTATCATACTACAGTCGACTTTTTGGCTGTACGATCTGAAAATCAGGTTGGCGTGGAGCGCTCCCCAATGCCCCACCACCACATCTCATTCGCTATCGCTCACTCGTGCGGTCCCCCTCCCCAAATCTATTGGATTTGGGGAGGCAAGAGGAGCACAGTCTATTACGACTAAAGCCATATCGACCTAAATAAAGAAAGACCGGGAAGGTTTCCCTTCCCGGCCCGTATCTTACTTCTTTTTCGCCGCAAAAGCCTTTTCGGCCTCCGCCGTCATGGCCTTGATCTGGTCGGTCTCGGCCTTGCGGTAAGGCTTGCCATCAAGGTGGAAGATATCGTGGAACCACAGCGTCGGCGGGTTGGCCGTGTACGGGCGCTCCCACGAATCCCACGGCATGTTGGTCTGGCTCTTGCCCAGCACGAAGCCCCAGTTGATGACGCCGACATTGTACTTGCGGGCGATCGGCAGGGCCGAGTCGAAGGTCGAGCCGTTACCACGCGCCATGTACTCGGTCAGGATCATCGGGCGGCCATAGACCTGCAGCGACTTGATGCGCGCTTCCAGGCTTTCCGGCCACTCATAGTTATGGAAGGTGATGACGTCGGACTGCGACAGCTGGACCTGCTCGACAGCATTAAGCTTGTCGATCACATCCCAGTTGTCGTTGTGCCAGACGCCCGAAGTCAGAGGCTGCTTCGGGTCCTGCGTGCGTGCCCAGGCAAAGACCTGCGGCAGCAGCTTGGCGACCTGGGCGATCTTCACCTGTTCGTCCAGCTGCTTGTAATTGCCGCCGCCGCGGTTGTCGGGCTCGTTCCACACGTCCCAGGCCAGGATGCGGTCGTCCTTGGCAAACGCCCCGACGATGCCCTTGACGTAGGATTCGTACTTCGGCCAGCCGGCTTCATCCATCAGGCCGGCATTGCCCGGGCTCTGGACCCAGCCAGAATTGTGCGTGCCGGGGATGGGCGCGTGCTGCTTGCCCAGCACCGGGTTTGGGTCCCAGCACGAGTCGAACAGGACGAACATCGGCTTGATCTTGTGCTTCTGGGCGATCGTCAGGAAGGTGTCGATACGCTTCTTGAAGCCCTCAGGGTCCTGCGCCCACAGCTGATCGTGCAGATAGACGCGCATGGTGTTCATGCCGAGGTTTTCAGCCCAGCCCAGTTCGCGGTCGATTTCCTCAGGATTGAAGGTGTCGGCCTGGAACATCTCGAACTGGTTGATCGCCGAGGCGTTCAGATAGTTGCTGCCGACCAGCCAGCGCTGCTTGCCGTACCAGGCGTGGGCCTGCGCCGGCGTCCATTGTTGGGTCTCGGCGTGGGCCATCGTCATCGCCTGGCTGGCCAGGACCAGCGCCAGACCGCTGCCGATCAGGAAAAACTTCATCGGTTTCATTGCTTTGCCTTTTTCGTTTGTGTCTTGAATTTCGCGGCCGCCTCTGCGGTCATGGATCTGATCTGATCGGTCTCTGCCTTGCGGTACGGTTTGCCGTCGGCATAGACGATGTCGTGGAACCACAGGGTCGGCGGATTTTTGGTGTAGGGGCGCTGCCAGGAATCCCACGGCATGTTGGTCTGACTCTTGCCCAGTACAAAGCCCCAGTTGATCATGCCGACATTGTGCTTCGCGGCGATCGGCAGCGAGCTGTCGAAGGTCGAGCCGTTGCCGCGCGCCATGTATTCGGTCACAATCAGCGGCCGGCCATAGCCCTGAAGCATCTTGATGCGCGTCTCGAAGCCTTCTGGCCATTCATAGGAATGGAAGCTGATAACATCAGACTGCAAAAGCTGGATGGCCTCGGTCGCACTGTGCTTGCCCGTCGGGGACCAGTCGTGGCTGGTGATCCATACGCCAGACGTCAGGGGTTGCACCGGGTCCTGCGAGCGCACCCAGGCGAAAACCTGGGGCAGCAGGCGATTGACATTGGCAACCTTGGTGTCCTGGTCGCTGCGGCCACCGTCTTTGCTGCCGCCGGCATATGTCCAGTCATAGGTCACGCCGTCGCGGTTGTCGGGTTCGTTCCACACGTCCCAGGCCAGGATGCGCTCGTCCTTCGCAAAGGCGCCGACGACGCCTTCGACATAGGCCTTGAGGTTCGGCGTATTCTCTTCACGCAGGCCGATGGCGCCGGGGCTTTGCACCCAGCCAGAATTGTGCACGCCGGGGATCGGCGCCGGCTGCTTGCCGAGGCGCGGATACGGGTCCCAGCACGAATCGAACAGGACGAACATCGGCTTGATGCCGTGCTTGGCCGACAGGGTCAGGAAGGTGTCGATGCGCTTCTTGAAGCCTTCGGGGTCCTGTTGCCACAGCTGGTCGTGCAGGAAGACGCGCATGGTGTTCATGCCCAGGTCTTCGGCATAGCCCAGTTCGCGGTCGATCTCTTCCGGATTGAAGGTATCGGCCTGCCACATTTCCAGCTGATTAATCGCCGAGGCGTTGAGATAGTTGGCGCCGACCAGCCAGCGATGCTTGGCGTACCAGGCATTGGCCTGTTGCGGCGTCCACTGTTTCGTTTCAGCCGAAGCAAGGCCGGGCGCGAGTGCCAGCGCCGAGGCCACGAGAAGTAGATGCAGAGATTTCATGGCGGGTCCTATTTGGCGCTGAAGCGATAGATAAGCGTGTTCGAATAGGTCTCGCCGGGTTTCAGGACCGCCGAACCGAAGCCCTGTTGATTGGGCGTGTCGGGGAAACGCTGCGGCTCCAGCACGAAGGCATCGCCTTCGCGGTAGATGCCACGGGCCTTACCCGAAGTCGTGCCGTCGAGGAAGTTGCCGGAATAGAACTGGATACCCGGCTGGTCCGACGACAGCTCCAGCTTGCGGCCCGAGACCTCGTCCTCGACCACGGCCATCAGGCGTGGTTTGGCGGTGGCCTCCAGGCTGGCGACCCAGTTGTGGTCATAGCCGCGGCCGTAGACGATCTGGGTGTCGGAGGCATCGCGGACGCGGGCGCCGATGGCTGTGGGCGTGCGGAAGTCGAAGACCGTGCCTTCGACCTTGCGCACTTCGCCGGTCGGGATGGCGCCCGAATCGGTCGGCAGGTAGGCATCGGCCAGCAATGTGAGTTTGTGCTCATTGATCGAGCGGTTGCCGCCCTCACCGCCCAGGTTCCAGTAGGCGTGGTTGGTGATGTTGACGATGGTCGTTTTCGTCGTCTTGGCGGTGTAGCGGATGGTCAGCTCGTTGGCGTCGTTCAGCGCATACACCGCGCGCACCGTCATCTGGCCGGGATAACCCATGTCGCCGTCCGGGCTGATGTATTCCAGCTCGACGCTGGCTTCGGCCCCGCTCGACACCTTGACCACCGACCAGTTGACCTTGTCGAAGCCCTTGGTGCCTCCGTGCAACGAATTGACGCCATTATTGACCGGCGTCTCATACGCCTTGCCGTCGACGGTGAACTTGCCCTTGGCCAGGCGGTTGGCGAAGCGGCCGACCGTCGCGCCGAAATACTGCGGCGTCTTGATGTAGTCGTCGAGCGTGGCGTGACCGAGCGTAATATCGGCCGGCTTGCCATTGCGATCGGCGGTGATCAGGGCCTGGAGGCTGGCGCCATAGGTGAGGACCGTCGCCGACGTGCCCTTGCCGTTGCGCAGCGTAATGGCCTCGACCGCGCCACCGTCGGCCAGCGTGCCGAACGGGGCGCGGCTGGCCTCACCCGCGGCGGCGGAAACGGCAATTAAAGACAGCGCAAAAGCGGGGAGCGCCCATAAGGCAGACAACGACATAAACCCATCCCTGATTATTTATCCGATTTATAAGATAATTAATTGGCACAGCTAAAATCGCCGGTCAACCGGTAAAAGCGGCCTCAGGACAGATTGGCCAACATGTCGTTGATCCGCGTTTCAGCGTCTCCCAGGGCCTCATCGATCGGCTTCAGGCCGGTGATGGCGGCGGCCAGTTCGTCGCTCAGCATTTCCTGGATGGCGAACTGGCGCTGGACATCGGTCGGCAGGCCCTGGCCGTAATTGGTGATGGCAACCAGGTCGCGGCGATGCGGGCCGGCACGCCACTTTGGATCGTCTGCTACGGCCTGCATCGACGACAGGTGGCCCGATCGCGTCCATTCGGCCTCGTGCTGGCTCAGGAATTTCAACAGCCGATAGGTTGCGGCTTCCTGTGCCGGCGTCCGCTTTTTGCGCGGCATGACCCAGGCGTGGCCGTCGACAAAGGCGGGATCCACCTGCCCAAACAAACGCGGATAGGGCTTGACGCGATAGCCGTGATAGAGCGGCCGGCCAGCTAGCGCGGCTTCAGTATCAAACGTGCCGATCATCCACGTGCCAACGATATAAACTCCGCCCTCGCCATTGATGAAGGCGGTCGTGGCGGCGGCATAGTCCTGATCGCGCGTCGTCAGGTCTTCGGCATAGATCTGGCGAAACAGGGCGACGATCTCACGCGCTTTTGACGTGTTGACGCGGATGCGATTCGGCTCAGGAAAGACGATCTCGTTCTGCGCCAGCAGGTAGGTATAGAGGTTGCGGGCATAGGCCGCCTTCTCGTTGACGATCGACTGGACGAAATAGGGCTTGCCGGTCGCCTTGTGAAACTGGCGTGCCTGCGTCAGCAGTTCCTGGGCATTGCGCGGCAGGATGGGCTCACCGTTGCGTACCAGGCCTGCCTGACCAAACAGGTTCATATTGATGTGGAACAGCTGCGTCCACGTATCGAACGGCAGGCCGTAGACTTCGTTATTGATGGTCACCGCCCGCCGCGCCGCCGGTGTAAAGGCATCGGGCGCAACGCCTGCTTTTGCCAGCCCCTGCCCCATCGGCATCAGCAGGCCGTGGGTCTGGTAGTCGGGAATGACCGCCATATGCATGGTCACCAGGTCGGGCGCATCATCCGCCGCCAGTTGCGCCGACAGCTGGTTATAGCCCGGCCAGGCGACCGTATTGATATTCAGGCGAATGTCGGGGTTTTCAGCCTCAAAGCGGTCGAGCAGTTCGGTTATGATCTCACATTCACCGTTCGGATTGAGCGTCGCCTTGCCGAACTTGGGCACGTGAGCACGGCAATCGCCGAAGATGCGCTGCACGGTGATGCTGGGGCGCGGATCGGGCTTCTCGCATCCGCCGAGCGCCACAAGCGCGCACAGGAGTGCCGCCCACGCCCTCACAGCTTCACCATGCCGGTGACGGCCCCGACGATATGCTTCTGGAACAGGATGTAGATGATCAGGACCGGCAGACCGGCGACGACCGCCTGGGCCGTCAGAACGCCCATGCCGGTGACTTCGATATAGTTGCTCTGGGCGGCGGCCATGCCCTCGGTCAGGGTGAACATGGCCGGACGCGTCGCCGAAATCAGCGGCCACCAGTAGTCGTTCCACGATAAAAGGAATGTGTATATGGCGAGGCTGGCCAGGGCCGGCACGGTCTGCGGCAGCAGGATGTGCCAGAAGGTGCTGAACGTAGAGGCGCCATCCAGTCTGGCGGCATCTTCGAGGCTTTTCGGCAGGGCGCGAAACGCCTCGGTCATCAGGAAGACACCCAACGGAGCCGACAGGCCGGGCAGGATTAGCGCCAGGTAAGAGTTGTGCCAGTGCAGGTCGCTGAAAATCTGGTGGCGCGTCAGGATGACCGACTGATCCGGAATCGCCAGTCCCATAAGGACCAGCGCATAGAGCCAGTTGCGGCCGGGGAACTGCAACCTGCCAAAGGCAAAGCCCGCCAGTGACGACAGCACCAGCACACCGGCAACCGAAGCCCCCGACACAACCATTGAATTGAAGAACCAGCGGAACAGAGTCGCGTTACGGAACAGCTCGATATAGTTGTCGAGTGTATAGGGGCCGGTGAGCTTTAGCGGCGCGTGGCGCATCAGCTCGACATTGGGCCGGAACGACAGGTAGACCGCCCACAAAAGCGGCAGCAGGACGAAGGCCAGCATGCTAGCGCAAAATGCCAGCCGCAGCCACGCCCAGGTCTGGCGGCCGCGTGTATTGATGGGCGCTATGGCAACCGCGCTCATGCCCGCCCCCACAGCCGGCGCGCCAGTTGCGGCACCAGGGCGACGACCAGGATCAGGGCGAACAGTATCTGCGACGCGGCCGCCGCATAGCCGACGTCCCAGTGGTTGAAGCCGGTCTCATAGATATAGAGTACCATCGGCCGCGAGGCACCGTTCGGCCCGCCCTGGGTCAGCAGTTGCGGCTGGCCGAAGAGCTGGAACTGTAAGGCACACTCATAGGCGATGACCAGCAGCAGGGCCGGCGTCAAGGCCGGCAGGGTGACGTGGCGAAACACCGACCATGGCGTGGCGCGGTCCAGCGCCGCCGCTTCATAGACCGAGCGCGGGATCTGCTGGAGCGCCGACAGGAAGAGGATCATCGGCAGGCCGAGGCTCCACCAGACGGTGATCAGCACCAGGCTGGGCAGGACCAGATGCGGGTCGCTCAGGAAGGCGAGCGGCCGCGCGCCGACACCTTGCGCGACGTGACTGAGCAGACCCCCATCGACGGTCAGGACCTGGCGCCAGACGATGGTCATGACCGTCACCGACAGCACCGAAGAAGCAAAGACGATGCTGCGCAAGGCCGCGGCAAACCGCCCTGCCCTGTTAAGCGCCAGCGCCAAAGCCAGCGCCACCGTCACCAGCACAGGCACGCACAGGGCGACAAACAGGACGGTATTGCCAAGCGCCTGACGGAAGGTGGCGTCACGGAACAGGCGTGTATAGTTTTCCAGACCGATAAACGTCGCGCCGCCGAACAGGTTGGCGCGGTGCAGGCTCAGCGACACGCCGGTCAGCAGCGGATAGACCAACAGCCACAGATAGACTGCCAGAAAGGGCAGGACGAACAGCAGATGTGTCCAGCCGCGCCGCTCGGTCATGACACGTCCGCGTGGTAAGCCATGCCATCGGCGTCGAACAGGTGGGCGCGGGCGCCGTCAAACGACAGGCCGACCGCATCGCCGTCGCTGTATTGGCTGACGCCCGTCTGGGTCGCCACGACCTCGCGGCCGTCGCCCAGCACGACGTGGACCCAGGACTGCTCGCCCAGCCGCTCGACAAAACCAACCGTGGCGCGGATTTGACCGGCATCGGGTGCGGTCAGGGTAATGTCCTCGGCGCGCAGGCCCAGCCGCCACGACGGGCTTTCCGGCAGCCCGGGGTGTTTGATGGCCGTCGCGATCAGCGTGCCATCGAGGTCGAAACCGGCCTTCCCCCTCGCAGTCTGGCGCAAATTCCCCGCCAGCACGTTCATCGGCGTGGCGCCGACAAACTGGGCAACAAAGACATTGGCCGGCCGCATGAAGATTTCGAGCGGCGTGCCGATCTGCTGGATGCGGTGCTCGTGCATCACCATGATGCGCGACGCCAGGGTCATGGCCTCGACTTGGTCGTGGGTCACCATAACCGTGGTGGCCGCCAGCGTCTTGCTGATATGCGCCAGTTCGCGCCGGGTGCGCAGCCGCAGGGCCGGATCGAGGCTCGATAGCGGTTCGTCCATCAACAGCAGGTCGGGCCGGCGGACCAGGGCTCGCGCCAACGCCACGCGTTGCTGCTGGCCACCGGACAGCTTGCCGGGCTTACGGTCCAGAAACGGCTCGATGGCCAGGGCACGGGCAGCATCGTTGATGCGGCGGCTGATCTCGTCGGCGGGCACGCGCGCATTGCGCAGACCGAACGCCAGGTTATCGGCCACGCTCATATGCGGATAGAGGGCATAGTCCTGAAAGACCATGGCGACGCCGCGATCCCCGGGCGCCACATTGTGGATCGGCGCGCCATGCAGCAGGATATCGCCGCCATCGACGCTTTCGAGGCCAGCAATCAGCCGCAGCAGCGTGGTCTTGCCGCAACCCGAAGGCCCAAGAATAACAAAGAACTCGCCCTTGCCGATGCCGAATGACAGGTCGTCAAACAGCCTTAGCCCATCGAAGACCTTGGCGACATTACGGAACTCGAGGGCCGGTGCGGACGGCATGTCGTTGTGCTTCACCCCATGGGCGACTTTTTGCGCCCGTCCGGCATTTGTTACCGGTTATAGCGTTCAGAATAAAGCAATCCGATCGGATGTAAACGGTTTCGCATCAAACCGTGCCATGGTCCAGCCGGATACAGGTTCGGCAAAATGCCGGCGCGACCTTCCCGCGTCATGGTCGGCTGCTACCGCGTCGTGAACCGCTTCCGGAAATATTGGAAGGCGAATATCATGACACCCATGCCGGTCAAGAAGGAGGCAATGCGGGCCACCGCCAGGCAGCCCGACCAGTCGAGCGACAGGTCGAGAAGACTCTTTACCAGCAGCGGCGCGACCGAACCGGCATAGCCTGAGGCGTCGGCGACATAGATGAGAAAGCCCGCCGTGCCGATCGAGCCCGTGCACGCCATGAAACGTTCGAACAAAAGGCCGTTGAACGGCGCATAGGCGAGGTAGATCCCCGCCCCCAGCACGATGATCCACCATACGGGCGGCACTCCCTAGAGCGATATGGCGAAAAGTGCCAAGATGCTTTTTTTGGGTTTTCGCCTTAAATATCGCGACAAAACAAAAACTTAGATCGGTATGATGTTTCCACTTAAAATCATGCCAACCCTAGGTCGACGACGTCCTGGCTTCGGTCGGGACCGGCGGCCTTGCCAGCCTCAACGACAAGGCCTATGGCTCGCTGGACGGCAATGTCACCTACAAGCTCAATGACCAGCTGCCCCTGGTGGTCGAGGCGCAGAACCTCACCAACGAGGCCCAGTGGCAGTTCGCCCAGAACGGCCAGTTCGGCGGCTACACCTATAACGGCCGCACGCTGTCGATCGGCGTGCGCGGCAAGTTCTAGCCAGATCGCTTATCGGATTTGTTTTGCACCTGCCGGCCAGTTCACCACGGCCGGCAGGTTTTATTGTCAAGGGGTCACAATGAAATCGCTGCTCGTCTGTCTTTCGCTCTTGTGCGCGTCACCTGTGTTGGCTGAGACCACGATTTCGCCGCAGCTCCAGGCCGCCCTCGACCGCGCCCCGAACACGAAGCGGGCGCGCAATGTCATCCTGTTCATCGGCGACGGCATGGGAATAGGCTCCGTGACCGCCGGCCGCATCTTTGCCGGCCAAGCGCGCGGAGAAGACGGCGCCTCCTATCGCCTGAGCTTCGAAGCCCTGCCCTATACCGGACTGTCGAAGACCTATTCGGCCGACAAGTTCGTCACCGATTCAGCCAACGGCATCTCGGCCATCACCACCGGCGTCAAGACGATCAATGCCGCCATCGGCGTCGACGCCACGGTCCGGAGCAACGACTGCGCCTCAGCGATCAAGGCGCGCGTGCCAACCATCACCGAACAGCTTAAATCTGAAGGTAAGGCGACGGGTATCGTCACCACGGCCGGCCTGACCGACGCGACACCGGCGGGCGCCTATGGCCACGTGCCATCGCGCGGCTGGCGCTCGGACACAGAACTGCCCGCGGCCGCCACCCAGGCCGGTTGCGTGGACCTGGCCCGGCAACTGGTCGAAGCGCCCGAGCGCTTGCGCCTCGACGTGGCTTTAGGCGGCGATCGCGCCCGTTTCGTCACAAAGGCAGAGGGTGGACGGCGTGCGGATCGCGACCTGACGGCGGAATGGCGTGCGCAACCCGGCGCCACGGTCGTCACCGACAGGACGGCGCTTATGGCCGTCGACACCGGCCAGACGCGAAAGCTGCTGGGACTGTTCGCCGACGGCGACCTGCCGTCGGTCGTCGACCACAAGGGCCAGGGCGCCACGCCGACGCTCGAAGAGATGACACGCAAGGCCATCAGTGTCCTTGAACGTAACGACGACGGCTTCTTCCTGCTGGTCGAATCCGCCGCGATCGACAAGTGGCACCACGACAACAACGCCTATCGCGCGCTCGCTGATGTCGATCAACTCGACAAGGCGGTCAAGGCGGCGCTGGAGATGACCGATGCGGCCGACACCCTGATCATCGTCACCGCCGACCACAGCCATGGCCTGACGATCAATGCCGGATCGACACGCGAAGAACCGATCCTGGGTCTGGCGCGCAAGCACGGCGTAAACGAACCTGACAAGGACGGACGCCCGCGCCTGACGCTCAGCTACGCCACCGGCCCCGGCTTCCGGCCGGCCGGCGCGCCTGCGCCGACTGAGGACGAAGCCCTGTCGCCCGACTTCCGTCAGCCCGCCCTGACGCCGATGTCGAGCGCCCAGCACGCTGGCGAGGACGTCGCCGTCTATGCGTCAGGCCCCTACGCCCACCTGCTGACCGGCACGGTGGAATCGAGTTTTATTTACGAAGTCATGCGATTCGCGACATCGAGGCGCTGATTTGGCGGATATGCCGCGTGGCTATCAACGGCGCGTCGATGCGCCCGGCACCAGCATGTAGCCCTGGCCATGCACTGTGCGGATGGCTTCAGGGTGGTTCGGGTCGCGTTCGACCTTTTTGCGCAGGCGCCCGATGCGCGTATCCACCGAACGGCTGAACGGTTCCATCTCGGGATCGCCGGCCAGGTCCAGTATCTGGTCGCGGCTCAGGACCTTGTTGGGGTTCGACGCGAAGATATGCAGCAGGTCGGTTTCCAGCGCCGTCAGCGACACCTGCGCGCCTCCGGAGGTATAGAGCCTGCGCGTGCCTACATTATAGGAGCAGAGGCCGATGCGCACCTCCTCGCCCATGGTCGCGGCCGGAGCGTCTTCACGCGCGGCGCGGCGCAGGACCGCCCGCACCCGCGCCAGCATTTCGCGCATATCGAAGGGCTTGGCGATATAGTCGTCGGCGCCGATTTCAAGGCCGATGACGCGGTCGATCGGGTCCGCCGCGCCGGTCAGCATGATGATGCCGATCGGGCCAAGCCCCCGCAGGTGTCTGGCGATCGACAAGCCGTCCTCGCGCGGCATGTTGATGTCGAGCAGTACCAGATCGACCGGCCGTTCGGCCATAATTGCGCGCAGCGCCTCGCCGCCCTCCGCCTCGCTGACGTGATAGCCGTTCTTGACGAGGTAGCGGGCGACGACCGAACGCAGGTCTTCCTCGTCGTCGACAACGACAATATGCGGGTCGGCGCTCATCGGCGTGTCTCCTGAAGCTCGGCGAGCAGGTTCTTCACCGAGGCGCGGGTGAAGGGCTTTTCAATGAACGGGCGGCCGGCGCGGGCCAGGAAACGCACAGCTTCGATACCGAGCGTGTCACCGGTCACGAAGACGATCCGACCGGCGAGATGCGGCCGCTCGCGCTGCAGCCAAGTGAAGAAGGCGGGACCGTCCATACCGGGCATCCGCAGGTCGGACAGGATCAGGTCGACGTCACGGCCCGACAGGATGTCCTGGGCTTCCCGGCCGGACTCCGCGACCGTCACCTCATAGCCCTCGCTGCGCAGCATCCGGGCCAGGACCTCGGCCAGCGTCGTCTCGTCATCGATGACCAGGGCAAGGCCCCGGCGGGCCGGCGCCGGCCGCGAACGGACCGCCGCATCCGCGCTTTCGCGGTCCGGCGACGGATTCACCGGGAGACGCAACCGGAAACACGAACCGTTGGAGGAGGTTTCGGCCAGGCTGAGCGTCCCCCCGTGCGCCTCGACAACCCCCATCGAATAGGACAGGCCGATGCCTGTACCGGCGCCCTGGGGCTTGGTTGTGAAGAAGGGCTCGAAGATCCGGCGTTGCAGGTGCAGCGGAACGCCCGCCCCCGTGTCGGCGATCTCGATTTCGACCGCGTCGCCCATATGACGCGACACGATGCGGAGCTGCCTCTGGCCGTCGCGTTCCAACATGGCCTGCTGGGCATTGACGATCAGGTTGCTCAGGACCTGGTGCAACTGGTCGGAATCGACGCGCAAGGCCGGCAGATCCGGCTCGAGGTCGGTGCGCACTTCCACGCCGGCGGTGCGCAGGCTGTAGTCGGCAAGGTCGAGCGCCGAGACGACCAGTGCGTTGGCGTCGGTCGCGCGCCGCTCGGGCGGCTTCTGCCGGGCCATGGCCAGGAAGCTCTGCACGATGCGCGCGCATCTTTCCGCGGCGGTGCGTATCTTGGTGGCGTCGGAGGCGTGCGGCGTGCCCTCTGCCTCTTCCTCCAGCATGGTGGCGTGCGCGACGACCACGGCCAGCGGGTTGTTCAGTTCGTGGGCGACCCCGGCCAGCAGGCTGCCCAGGGCCATCATTTTTTCGGACTGATACAGCGCCTCACGTGACCGTTCCAACTGCGCCTGGCTTTCGTTCAGGCGCTCCTCGGCCAGCTTGCGGTCGGTGACATCGATGCTGATGCCGTTGGATCGTGCCGGCTTGCCATCGTTGTCGAAATGGACCACCCCGCGCAGCACGACCCAGCGCACCTGCTTGTCCGGGCGGATGATGCGGTATTCGATCGAGAATGGACGGCCGGCATAGACCGCCTCGTCGACCTCCCTGAGGTAGCGCTCCATGTCGTCGGGATGGACCAGGGTGAAGCGCAGTTCGGGCTCTACATAGCCCGTGTACGGAATACCGAAGATTTCGCAGGTGCGCGGCGACCACCAACCTTCCAGCGTGTTGAGGTCGTAGTCCCACGTCCCCAGTTCCGCGCCCTCCAATGCCATGCGCAGGCGCTCCTCACTCTTGCGCAGGCTTGCCTCGGCATTGGCGCGTTCAAGCGTCGCCCAGGTCCGTTCGGCGACCTCCTCGACCAGCCGGATTTCGCTTTCGCTCCAGACGCGCGGCTCAGGGTGATGGACGGACAGGACGGCCGAAAGTTCGTTGCGGCGGAGCAGCGGCACGGTGATGGCGGCACGGATCCCCATGGCGTCCATGGCGGGACGGTTATCGTCGTCGACGTGGGGACTGGCATCGGTATCGTCCATGACGACCGTCTCACCCCGCGCCAGCGCCGCGATATTGTTGCGCCCGAAGCTCATCAGCGGATAGGTGCCGATAATCGAGCCCAAGACGTCGCACCATTCGACCTCGACATCGAGCGTATCGGCCGGAACGCTGAGTTCGGCATAGCCGACCCGCCCGGTTTCGAGATGCCGCCCCAGCATGGCCACGGCGTCGCGCAGGATGGTGTTGGCATCGCTCTCGCGGCGCAACCGGTCGCCCAGGCTGAGCAAAAACGCTTGCCGCGTCTGCGTGTCGCGCAGCCGCGCCTCGGCCCGCGCCCGCTCAAGCGCCTCCCAGGTGCGTTCGGCAACCTCTTCTATGGTGCGGATATCCACTTCGGACCATTGGCGCGGACGGTCGGACTGCACTGACAGTATGGCGGTGAAACGTCCGTGTTTGATGAGCGGCACGGCGACCAGGCCACGCACGCCCCAACGCGTGAAGGCGGTGACAAAGTCCGGTCCGATCCTTGGGTCGGCGCAAACGTCAGGCGATATGAAGGCGCGCCCCGCCCGGTTTTCCGCGACGATATCCGGACCAAAGGAGGCAAGCGGCAGGGCGCCGGCATTGCTTTCGACGCCGTTGGTCCAGTCTTCCTTCAGGACCAGAAAGCGTTCGGCGGCATCGATCTCGCCGTAACCGACGCGCAGCGCGCCCAGATGTTCGCCCAGGGTCCGGTTGGCGATGGCCATGATGACAGCCGGGTCGGATTCGTGACGCAGGCGGTCACTCAGTTGCAGGGAGGTCCCGCGCCCGGCCACCTCGGCCCAGCCCGCCCAGCCGCGGATGTCGCCGCCCGCGTCGCGGATCGGGCGAAGGTGGAGATTTAGGTCGACGCCCCGCTGGTTCGGCCGGGCCGTCAGCTCATACGGTGCATCATTCGGCCCCATGAGCCGCGCCACCACGTCCGAATCGAAAACGGCCTGCCATCCCTGGGCGATCACGGCATCGCACGAAAGGCCCGCCGGCTCTTCCCAGTCGCGGCTCAGCCAGGACGGGGCGCCGTCGGGTCCTGCGATCCAATGCAAACCCGGCATATGCCCGGCCAGGGCCTCGAAGGCGCTTTCAACGGGCATGACAGTACTCTGGACGGGCGGCAAGCGGAACTCTGGTGAATGGACAAAAGGGCAAATTACACCACGCTTCTCGCCGTTTCAACGCTTCCGCCCCTTCCGATATCCCCTCGCAATTCGCCGACTGTACGCCATGCCGCCGTCACAGATGCGTCGCCCGCCCCGGCGAATTGCAACAGTTGTGACAGCAGCCGGACGCCCTGATACAATTGTTGCACAGTTATGCGCCGCACGGCGCACCTGTGGCGGCGAGCTAATCTAGAGTGGGCATTCCCTTCCTCCAGTGCCCCGGTCATGAGTTCCAGCGACGATTCCTCACAACCCGAAGGCGCCGTCCAGGCGCGGTTCGCGGTGCTGTTCCAATCCTTCATCCAGTCGTCTCACACCCGCGCCAGCTCCGAAGCGGTCGGCTTCCTGCTCGGTCGGCTGCAACCGCGATGCGGGGCGCGGCTAATCTGCTGCGACCGGTCGACCATGGCCTATGGCTGGGGACTGACCGCGCAAGGGTGTGCGATCAGCGTCAGCGCAAGCGCAGGCGACGAACCTTTCGACGGCGCGGTCTGGTCGCTGGATGAGGTCGGCAATCCCCCCGATGCCGGGCTTATGGCCAGGCTGGGCGAACGGATACTGCCGGGAGGCCGCCTGGTGATCGACGCCGGCCACGAGAGGCTCATCAACGGCTGGGGGCATTTTCCGGTCATCGCCACCCTGACGCCCCTGGGAGTCGCGCGCGCGCCGGACAGCCGGCGGCTCTATGTCTGGCTGCGCGAAGACTGACGCGGGCGCTGTGACAACTGTTGCAAGGTTTCCGCCGCTCCGATGCACGTGCGACGGCCGGGGCTGATAGCCGGAGGTCAGAGCCGCCGCGCGCGGCGCCACAAAAGCGAAACCTCATCATGCGCACATCCCCGTCCGTCCGTCTGGCGCTCATAATCTTCTCGTCGTCGATCCTGCATGCCGGCGCGGCCGACGCCGCCGCACCCCCGTCCCAGGATCCGGCGTCCGCGGCCGCCAGGGGTCGTGTCACGCCACTGGCCGTCCAGGTCACGCACCCCGGCATGCTCGCCGCCGAAACAAAACGTCTGACCATGAAGGTTTCAGCCGTCATCGACCAGGTCCTGCAAACGCCGGCGCTCAAGGACCCGCGCGGCTTCAGCCTGACGCGGTCGCTTAAGGTCGATGCGCCGCTGACGGGCTATGGCTGGCATCCGGCGCGTGGCAAGGTGGTGATGATTGCCCAGGACATCGACCTAAGCGCCAATCCAAAGCCGGATGCCAAGGGCGCCTATATGGGCCGGCTGGAAGGCCCCAGCCTCCATATCGGCATCAATGACCTTACGGCGCTCTACGCCAATGTTTTCTCGGACCCGGATGCCGACGACTTCCTCACCCTGCCCCTGATGCGGATCAGCCAGCAGGGTTATCCGGTTTTCCGTGTCGGCCTGCGCGACGTCGTGCTGATCGCCAAGCCGGGAAAGATGCCTTATGTGCCCGTCAGCAAGGCGGAGTACCTCCAGTCTCTGCTCGATGCCGAAGCCAAGTCACAGGCCGAGTTCGGCCCGCCGACGAACCCCAGGGCCAAGGCCTACCAGGAAAAGCTGTTCGCCACCAAGGCCAGCCTGACTGCTGAGGAAGGCACGGCGCCCGCCTGCGCCAGTTCGCGCCTCAGCCAGGTTTTCGGCGATTGCAATGAAGCCGACGCATCCTTCTACGTCCGGCTGAACACCGACTATTTCCAGCGCGGACAGGGCGCGGGAACCGTGCAGATGATTACCATTGAAGTGCCGGTCGAAGGCCGTGACGGCCACAAGCGGCTGGAGCCCCGGCTACGGGACGCCGCGGGCGCCCTTGATCTCGATGCCATAGCCGCACTTCTCGACTAGGGCACGACCATGCAACGCAAATCCTCCCGGCTGCGCGCGCAACTTATGGCGGCGGTCGCCGTCTTGACGCTCACGGCGCCGACGCAACCGGCCTATGCCTGGAAGCCGAAGACCCACATCTATCTCGCCGAGGAAGCGCTGCGCGACGCGCTCGACAACGGCAAGGTGACGCTCTACGAGACCGACCGTGCGACGGGCCGCATTATCGGCGTGCTTGGCGAGTTCGACGTCGATCCGAACATCCTGGCGGCGCTGAAGGCTGGACAAAAGCAGTTCCGCGCCGGGGTCCTGGGGCCGGACGCCTATCCGGACATCCTGACAGGCCAGCAGATCATCCACCCCGAGGAAGCCGACGCCATCGATGGCACCGCGGGCGGATCGAACGCCTGGCTGACCCACCTGTGGGAGCGTGGTTTCGTCAATGGCGCCACGCCGCAGGTCCGGGCCTTTACCATTGGCTACCTGACCCACGCCGCCGGCGACGTCTTTGCCCACACCTATGTCAACCACTATGCCGGCGGCGAGTTCATGCTGGTCCCGGACCCAACGAATGCCGTCAAGCACCTGGTGCTCGAAGGCTATATCGGCAAGCGCACGCCCCAGACCATGAGCGCGACGACCACGCGTCAACGGGTCAGCGGCGGGCCGCGCAATCCGCGCAAGCGCGACGACCTGGGGCTCGATCCCGATACGACCAACGACCCGATCGTCTATGAAAACATCCGCCTGCCGATCACCCAAGAAGACACCAGCATCGCGGGTGTCGAAGGCTTCATCTATGACGAGCTGACCGTCGCGAAGCCTGGCAGCATCATGATGACCAAGCTCATGAAGGGCGAAGGCACAGGCCGTTCCATCCCGTTCATCTTCTCGGAAAAGCGTAATCAGCTCCAGGCCGAGGTCGATGACTACGAGCGCACGCGCCTCGGTTTAAGCGGCCCGGCGCGCCTCGCCTATGCCGCCGCCAATGGCGTCCAGGCTGAATACAAGAAGGCGTGGATCGCCGATATTGATGCGGGCCTCAAGGCCTTTCCCGCAGTCAGCCACGAGGTCGCCAAGGCCATCGTCTATAACGAGGCTGGCGGCGACATGGGCCGCGCCAAGGACATCCTGTCGAAATACGTCTCCGACCACATGTACTCCATGGTCGGCATCCCGGATGCCGTCATCATCACCGCCCGGA
The DNA here is from genome assembly GCF_017875235.1 of Asticcacaulis solisilvae. Classification (GTDB taxonomy): domain Bacteria; phylum Pseudomonadota; class Alphaproteobacteria; order Caulobacterales; family Caulobacteraceae; genus Asticcacaulis; species Asticcacaulis solisilvae_A. The sequence continues at coordinate 84,309 of NZ_JAGGMI010000017.1, forward strand.
CCATATCGAACGCTGTCAGCGCCATCGTCCCGCCGGTTATCGCCGAGTTCCTCAATGAACTGCTGATGGCACCGCTCGACGCCATCATAAAGGGGCTGACCGGCAAGTCGCCCGACGAGTGGGCGCACTACATGACCAACCCCGAAGCGCACTTCGACGAGATCATGAATGTGCCCGGTGGCGGCCACAGCGGCAGCGTCGAGCACCGCATCGACCTGAAGACCTTCAACCGCGAGCAACTGAAGATCGACGACGATGGCTACGGCAAGCCGAGCCTGAAATGGAAAATCGAAGACCTGCCGCCGGCTTTCAACACGTTGCAACTGACCAAGCTCCTGTTTCTCGGCGATGCCGGCATGCGGCAGCTTCAGGCGGCGCTAAAGGCGAAGGGCGTGGAGATGGGTGCGGCGCCACGCAACTACATGCTGGGCTGGGTACGCTCGCTCGATGCGGGCAACCAGTGGCAGGGACTTGCGTCTCCGCGTGGCAAGGCGTCTCCGCAGGCGGCCTTCGCGGGTAACGGTGCGGCGGCCTATAACCGTCTATTCCTCGCCCAGATCGGTGAAGCGGAAATCCCGGCGGCCGGACCTGCGTCGGGCCCGGCGCCCGCAACGCCTGCCCCCACAGCACCCGCGCCGCAGCCGGCGCCCCCCGTCAAGGAACCGCGCTGGTCCCCGCGTCCTGAAGACCGCGGCAACAGGAGCCTGATGGCCAGCTATCTCGAAGGCGACTGGGCAACGGACCTGGGCCGCCTGCGTATAAAGCGTACCGGCGAAGGCGATGTCGATCACTGGATCGGTCATATCTATCGCGCGGGCAGGAACGAGGCCGGATTTGTGCTCGAGGACCTGGTGCCCAGCGACGATGCGTCCGGCCTGACCGGCACGTGGCGCGAGGCGGGCTCAACACAGAAACGCGCGATCCGGCTGGTTCTGAACCTCAATGACGGCGACAGGTTCGCCGGCGGGGCTGAGGGTTACATCGGCGGATTGGCCGAGCTGACCGGCACACGCATCCTCAACCCGCCGGCCCACGAAGCACCGGAGCCGCAGCCGACCGAGCCCCAGGCACCGGTGCCCGAGCAACCAGGACCGCAGCAGCCCGCTCAGCGGCCGCAACCACCGGCGCCTCAGCCGCAACCGCCTGAAGACGACTTCCAGCCGCTCGGCAAGTGGGATGTGCGCATTGACAAGGTCGAGAACCCGCGCGACGACCGCCTGACCCATGTCTATGTGACGCTGCGCAACGCCAGCACCCAGGTGCAGTACCAGACCGGCGAGGTATGGGTCTATCTGGAGGATACCAGCGGCGCCACGCAACGCAGCGGCCAGGGCGTGCGCGCCATCCCCGGACCGCCGCAACTGTTCAGCGGCACGCCTACCGTCTTTCCGGGCAAGACCATAAAGGCCAAGTACGTCTTCGACCGCGTGCGGGGCGCCGCCATCACGGGGATCACGGTGACCGAAGGCGAGTACCGGGCTGAGTTCGCCTTCTAAAACAAAGCCGCCGTCACAACTGTTGCAAAGTCTTTGGACCTTCAATGCACGTGTGACGGCGCACCCGCCTATTCCACCCTCATCAACAACTTTACACACGTCATAACCCATGCGCGTCCCAGCCCTTTGCCTCACTGCCGCCCTTACTGCCCTTATGCCCGCCATCAGTCACGCTCAGATCGGTGGCCTTGGCCGCGTCTATGGCCGGGATGCGGAGATCGAACTGACCTGGACCGCCGTACGCCTGCCCGGCACCTGGGAGAACGAAGAGGTAAGCGTCACCTTCAGAACTGTCTCCGGTGGTGTGGTCTACGCCGATGCCTATGTACCCAAGGGAGACGGAACCAAACGCCGGCTGAACGCGCGCCTCACCCCCAATGCGACAAAAACCGCGATGGAAGGCGAATGGGAGGATATCGGCGCTTATAATGACCGTTGGCAGGGCGGCCGCTGGAAGGTCAGCTTTGTCAACGACCGGGTGGTCGTCGAAGGCTTGCCGAGCGGCCGTAACTTCACCTCTACCCTGAAAGCGACGCCCGGGACCGAAACCGCCGTTCCCGCTCAATACAAGGACTGGCTGGGCGAATGGACCGTCCACGGCGGAACGCTCAAGCTGTTCATGGAGCAGGGCCGCATGGTGGGTACGTATCGCGTGCCCGCGGCCAGCGGGTTAAAGGAAACGCGCCGCGAGCTTCTGTTCCGTGGCGCCACCGACCGCTACGAGACCGACGGCGACACCCTGGTTGGCTTCTGGCAAAGCGTGGGCGATCCGCCCGTCGTGGGCGGCGAAGCGCGCATGACCCTGCTGCCAGGCAAGGCAAGTTTTGGCGGCACCCTGGCGGGCGATACGACCTACGGCGCATGGCGTGGACAGCGCGCGGGCAGCAGCGAAGGAGAGGCCGGCGCCGAAACCCTGCCCCCGCCAAACCCTGTGCCGCAAACGCCCGCGCCGCCGACGCCCGCGACACCTGCACCCGTGCCTCATACGCCTGCGCCCTCCGAGCCAGCCTCCGCAGCTGACGGCTTCGCACCGCTAGGCCGATGGGACGTCCGGATCGACAAGGTCGAGAACCCGCGCGACGACCGGCTGACCCACGTCTACCTGACCCTGCGCAATGCCGGGACACAGACTCTGCTCCAGACTGGCGATGTCTGGGTCTATTTTGAAACCAGCGACGGGCTGACGCAACGCAGCGGCCAGGGCCTGCGCGCCGTCCCGGGACCGGCGCAGCTGTTCGGCTCTCCTCCGCCCGTCGTACTGCCGGGCCATGAGATCAAGGCCAAATATATCTTCGATCGCCACCGCGGCGTCACCCTCACCAGCATCATGGTGATGGAAGGCGAACACAAGGCCGAATTCGCCTTCTGATCCAATCATTTCCGTATTTCAGGAATCTTATCATGCTTCGCACCCTCACCCTTGCTCTGTGCCTCGGGACAATGGCCACGCCCGTCTTCGCAGAATCTTTTCTGGAACGGATGGCCCAGCAGGCCGCCGAAAAGATGGCGCAAAAAGCCGCTGACAGCGTCATGAACGGCGGAGGTTCATCTTCAGACGGCGGGGCGAAGAACCGGGAAACTTCGGATGATCCGCAGGCGGGCCAGGTCCTTAAGCCCAAGCCCCGCGCTACGACCACGGCCGCTCCCCCTGCGCCGGCGCCGACCGCCGCACCGGGCGTCAAGGCCAAGAAAGCCCCGCCGCCCGGCGTCTACCCGGGAACCATCGCCGTCAGCGCCGATATCAAGGCGAAGAAGGACGCCTTCGATGAATTCGGCAAGGTGCGCTGCAGCGACTGCGAAGGCGGCTACAGCTACGACAGCTGGACGCAGATCTTCTTCAACGGCGAGTTGGCCGGCGAATATAACGGCTGGGCCAAGAAGCTCGGCAATCTCAAGGTCGGCGAGCGCCTGACCTGGAAGGGCAAGGCATCGAAAGGCACCCTGACCGTCGTCAGCGACAGCCCCGTTGAAGGCTTCCGCTGCAAGCAGCTCACCTATCGCCTCGACAAGCCGAATGCCAGCGCCGAGCGTCCCGGTCTCGTCTGCTGGGGCAAGCTCAACGAATATTCCAGCAATGACAGCTGGGTCATCGTCTACTGATTGAAAGTTCCGGAAATGAAGAAATATATGATCTGGGCCGGACTGGCGCTGGCCTTCGCCGCGCCGCTGTCTTCGTTCGCGCCCTTCGCCGCGGCCGAAACCGTTCGTTGGGCGCCTCGCCCCGAGGATCGGGCCAACAAGAGCCTGATGGCCAGCTATTTCGAAGGCGACTGGACCACGCCGCTCGGTAAAATGACCGTCAAACGCACCGGCGCCGGCGACGTCGACCACTGGATCGGCCACATCTATCGCGATGGTACGGACGAACCGGCCTTCGTGTTCGAGGACCTGGTGCCCAGCGAGGACGCCTCGGGCCTCACCGGCACCTGGCGCGAAGTGGCCTCGACACAGAAGCGCAATATCCGCCTGGTCCTGAACTTCAACGACGGCGACAGGTTCGCGGCCGGATCGGAAGGATATATCGGCGGCCTGGTCGAACTCACCGGCACGCGCGGCTATACGCCGCCGCGGTCGAACGTCCATGGCTCAAGACTGCTTGACGGCAACTGGTGCACCGAGGTCGGCCTGCTGCGCGTCCGCGTCGGCGGCGAGAATGCCGTCGGCGGCATGTTCTCCGACGACGGCAAGGTCACGCAATACCTGATGGACATGAAGCCGACCGCCGACAATCGCGGGCTTGAAGGCACCTGGTATTCGACCGCCGCCGGCTCGGTGCGCGAATGGGTCAGCATGGCACCATCAACGGATGGCCGCGCCATGACGGCCAGCTTCGGCGGCAGCACCGGCGTGCACGGCAGGCGTGTCCTCAATGGCGTGCTGAAGTCGACCGAATCCCAGCCGGCGCCGGACATTTGCATCGCGCACGCGCCCAACCCTGGCGGCGGCGGTCCCGCCCCGCAACCCCAGCCGCAGCCGCAGCCGCAGCCGCAGCCTGAACCCCAACCCGGACCGCAGCCACAACCGCAGCCCGAGCCTGAGCCCGATACACCGGAAGCCTACCGGTCGCTGAACAAGTTCGACGTCCGCTTGGACAAGGTGATCGAAGCGCGCGGCTATCCGACGCGTCAGGTCCATGTCTTTGTGACGATCAAAAACGCCACGACCACGCAGCAGTACATCACTTCCGGCTTCATGCGGGCCGTGCTGACCGACACCGAGGGTGTGGGACAGGAACGCAACCAGGTCTGGCGCGCCAATGTCGAACCGGCGGCGCTATTCAACAACACGCCGGTCGTGAAGCCTGGTGCCGAGCTGGCGATCCGCTACGTCTTCATGCCTGACGAGGGCGCCGTTCCCGCGAACCTGACGCTGAGCGAAGGCGGCAAGACCCTCGAATTTCCTGTTACCGGCTTCTGAAAGTCCATATCATGATCCGCAAAGCCTTAGTTTTATTGCTCGCCTCGACCTGCCTTACGGCCACGGCGCATGCCGCCGAACCCGGCGACACCCGCGCCGGCACCATAGAGGTTACCGTCACCTATACCGGCACGGCCAAATGGTCGCGCGGCGGCGAACGGGGCTCGGTCGTCCATGACCGCAAGCTGACCTATCGGATGCCGGTCATCGGCTACTACATGGGCGCCTCCGGCTGGAAGGAGATCGACGATCGCCTGCCGCCGCCGATCGAAGGCGAATTGCCTGAGCAGAACGTCACCGAAGCCGATATCGCCGACCTGTCCAGCGCCATGGCAGCCGCCGAAGCCCGCTGCGGCGATGACGAAGACTGCTTCGTCGAAGCCTTGAAAGGCAAGGCCGCCCGCATGCAGGCCGAAGGCAAGATCACTGTGCCGGCCAACATGCCGAAGATCAACGCCCCGGACCTGACCCGCTTCCTGGTCATCAATCCGTCCGACTGCGCCCATGCCACCGCCACGGCCAGCATCAATGATCGCTACGAAGGTGTGCGCCTCGATGGCGGCGAAGGCGACGCGGGCCTGAGGCCCTACGCCTACTCCGAAACCGGCACGGTGACGCATACCGGTGACCACACCGGCGCCCATCACTGCCGTTTCAACGCCGTCGTCGACACGGTCGCGGGCACCTACAGCCTGTTCGTACCGGTAACCGCCCCGGTCGAGACGCAACGCTCGGACGTGGAGGAAACGGCCCGGCGCTATGTCACCCATAGTTCAAGCACGGTCGCCCCCGACAGCCACACGCGCTGGCTGGACCTCAAGCTTCCTGCGGGCGGCAAGGTCATGACCGGGCGGCGTATCATTGAGAATATCGACAATAGCGATCCTGAAAACGGCGCCCCCCTTCGCGCCGTCATCGACTGGAAACTGACGCTGAACTGAGGAGACAGCCATGCGCACCATCATCATCTGTATCGTCATGCTGAGCGCCGCATCCGCGCAGGCCGCGGCCTTAAGCGACGTCGCCGGCCGCTGGGCACAGTCGAGCAGCGGCAAGGAACTGGTCCTGCAGTCGAAGATCAAGCTGCAGCCGAATGTTTCCGGCGGCTTCGGCACCAGCCTCGGCGGCTCGGTCGGATTCGGCTCCATGACCAAGACGACCGTCGTCACCGAAGCCGTGCCCGCCCATGTCGACCGCCGGATGGAACTCAAGCTGGCGACGGATGGCGGTTTCACCTGGACGATCGTCAAGACCGAGCCGGTCGATGCCACCTGCACCCGCACCGTCCGCCAGGAAAAACACGGCAAGGCAAGGCTGGCCAGCGGGTCGCTGGTATTCGACGTCGCCGGGGGCTCGGAAACGTTTGAGAAAAGCTGCGGCGGCACGGGCCGAACCGCCCTTCCCGCCAGCCGGGAGGCCTACAGGCTGACACTCGACCAGGGGCGCATGACACTTGCCGACGGCGCCTCCAAATGGGTCTTCGCCCGCAACTGACGCGTCATTTTCCACGCGTCAGACATAGCCCCCCGCCGGGCGAAGCGGAAAGCGGCTGTCTTCGGACAGCCGCTCAGACTGCTGACAAACCTCTGGCGTAAGTCGGGGGTTTCTGATTCATTGAGGTATGCTCAAAGCGCCGTCAGCCGAACAAACTGCCCTTGAG
>NZ_JAGGMI010000018.1 GCF_017875235.1 Asticcacaulis solisilvae
AAACGCGCCATACGTGGCGGAAGGGCAAGCATCCGCACCGTCCTGTTTATCATCGCCGGGCACCTCGCCAAATACGAACCCGACTTCAAAGCCTTCCACGACAGGCTAGCCCTAAAGGGAAAAGCCAAGATGCAGATCCGCATCGCACTCGCCCATAAACTCATCGTCAGGCTCAATGCTAAAGCTCGCGATATACGCGAAACGCTCCAAACTACAGCTTGACACCTCAGATAGTCGCTCCCCATGCCTTCGGCACAGGGAGGAGAGTTAGCGTAACTGTTTAGCTGCCGTACCTACCCACCCAATCGGCCAATTTTTCGATAAAGCCGGTCAGGAACTGCGCCGTCTTGTCGTTCAGCACATTGCCGTCGTCGTCGATCAGGTCGGGCTTGAAGGTGAAATAGACTTCCGGTCCGCCCATGACATGGGTTTCCAGGATAACCAGGCTGCTGCGCAGTTGCGATTGCGCCACCGCCGTGCCGATCGACCCCGGCGAGGCGCCGGTAATCCCGACGGCCTTGCCGGCCCAAGCGCTCTGGCCGAAGGGGCGCGAACCCCAGTCGACGGCGTTCTTGGTAACGGCTGGCAGCGAGCGGTTATATTCCGGCGTGACGAACAATATGCCGTCGGCCGCCTTGATCTGGTCCTTCAGCGTCACGACCTTTGCCGGTGGCGATGACCACAGGTCGTCATTGTAAAGCGGCAGGTCGAGATCGGCATAGGTGAAGGCGAGTTTGCCTGCGGCCAGCTTTTCCAGCGCGTGCGCATAGGTGCGATTGATCGACTTGGCGCGCAGGCTGCCGACAAATACCAGAATGTTCTTCATGACTTAGCCAGTTCGCGCTGGATCGAGGCCTGGAGGCGCGGATCGCCGGCTTCGACATCGGGGGCAAAGCGCTCGACAACTTCGCCCGAACGGCCAACCAGGAACTTTTCGAAGTTCCACAGCACTTCGCCTTCCGGGCTCACCGGGATGCCGAACTTGACCAGACGTTCGCGCATCGGACCGGCGCTGACCGCTTCGGGCTGGGCCTTGGTCAGGATGTCATAGAGCGGGTGCTTGACGGCGCCGACGACGCTGATCTTGGCGAAGAGCGGGAAGGTGACGTCGTACTGCGTCTGGCAGAAGGTGGCGATGTCGGCCTCGGTGCCGGGTTCCTGCTCCAGGAAGTTGTTGGCCGGGAAGCCGAGAATCTCCAGCCCGTCGCCGTGCTTTTCGCGGTAGAGGGCCTCGAGGCCTTCGTACTGCGGGGTCAGGCCGCATTTGGAAGCGACATTGACGATAAGCAGGACCTTGCCCTTGTAGGGCGCGAGCGTCGTGTGGCTGCCGTCGATGCGGCGCAGCGGGATGTCGAAAAGCGTATCGGCCATGGAATCCTCTGGAATGGTCGTACGGTTGTAGACCGAAATGCCAAACGGTCAAACCGCTTCGAGCATCTTGCCGAGGCCGATGACGGTGCTGAGGGCCCGCGTCGTGCCGATGCCTAAACGTTTCTTGGTCAGGGCCCCGGTGACTTTCGAAGCGCTGACGTTGCCTGCAAAGCGCATCCACAGGTCGCCATCAATGATGCGCAGGTCTTCGCCGTGCGTGGCGAAACGGTTGAGATCGTCGAGGATCGCCCTGTCCAACGGATCGCGCTGCACACGCATGGCGACCGACTTGGGATCGTCTGTGCCGAACGGATTGGCTTTCACGGTCTTTTGCCAGTCGGCGGCAGTGCGCACGATGATGTCAATCTGCTTGCCGACGCGTTTTTCGAGCGCGTCTTCCAACTGTGTTTCCAGCTTGGCGACCGTCGTTTTCTGCGCCGTGAAGACCAGATTGCCCGTCGCCACGAGGGTGCGCGGATCGCCGAGGCCAAGTTCCGTCGCCATGGCCTTCAGGTCGCTCATGACCAGCCGGCCCTTGGGCAGGATGATCGAATAGAGCAGAGCGACGTACGTCGTCATAGCTTGTCGAAGATCGAACCCATGCGCGGGCTGAACAGGCGCTCATAGGTTTTCATCAGGTGCGCGTCGGTCATGCCGGCGATGTGGTCGCAGATGATGCGCATGTCCTTGCCCGCCGCGACGTACCGGGCATAGGCGTCCGACGGCAGATAGGCGCGCGGATCGGTGGCGACGGCTTCGAAAACCGATACGACCAGGCTCTGGCCCTTGAACTCCATCTGCTGGACCTGGGCGCAGCAGATGACCTTGTCCATGACCAGATCCTTCAGCGCGTCCAGAAATACCGCCGGGCCGGCAGCCATGGTGGCGCGATAACGCAGCAAAGGTTCTTCAAAATCGGAATTGTCTTCCAGGCCGATGGCGCCGATCAGGTGGCCGACAATGATGTTGATGATCATCTTGCGCTGCTGGCCTGAGCCGAACAGATTGTCGACCAGGTCGCCGTAAGCATTGTTGCCGACCTTGTCGCCATACTTGCTCTGGCGGTATTCCAGGAAGGAGGCGCAGGCCTGCGGCGTGACCATGTCGCGGAAGTCGGTCTTGCGCACCAGCCCCAGCGACAGCGCGTCTTCGAGATCGTGGACGCCATAGGCGATGTCGTCGGCGATATCCATCAGGCTGCAATCGAGCGACTTGTGCCTTGATTTGGCGTGCTTGTCCGGGCGGGCATCGACAGCGGTAAAGCGCGTGCGATCGGCTGCCGATAGTGGCGCCAGCACCCAGTCGACGACATCCTGTTCGCTGTCGAGATAGCATTTCGGCGGCTTGGATGCAGCGCGATCGATGACGCTTAGCAGGGTAGGCCGGGGATCGAGGCGTGGCGCGCACTCCGGGTTAACGACAGCACTGAACGCTACAGGATATTTCAGGATACCCAGAAGTGTCCGTCGTGTCAGGTTGGCGCCGTGGTCCTGGGAGTGGTTCTCCAGCCGGCTGAGCAGGCGCAGGGTCTGGCCGTTGCCTTCGAAACCGCCGTAATCGCGCATGCAGTAGTTAAGCGCGACTTCGCCGCCATGACCGAAGGGCGGATGGCCGAGATCATGCGCGAAACCCAGCGTCTGGACCAGCGGCACGGTCGGCAGGTGCGGCGTCGCCGGATGGTCAGCTAAGTATTTCTGCAGGTGCTTGACCAGCCCGCCGGCGATCTGCGCCACCTCCAGCGAATGGGTAAGCCGTGTGCGGTAAAAGTCGCTGTCGCCGATATTCAGGATCTGCGTCTTGCCCTGCAGCCGCCGGAACGAGCCCGAATGGATGATGCGTGCATAGTCGGTGTCGAACGCATCGCGGGCATCATCGACTATGCGCGCGCGGCTGCTTTCGCGGCGGCGCTCGGTCCAGATGGCGGTCAGCTGGGTTTGCGACTCAAGAGGTATGGTGGTGTGCGGCATGATTAAGGGGATAAATCGCTGCCGGGGCTTGTCAAATCGGAATCAATATGTTCACTATTTGTTCCGGTGTGGGTCGGATCAATTCTTTGGCAGAAAGCGTAAAAGCCATGCTCCGCCTGTCCGCGAAAGCGCGGCTGCCGGTGATCGACAGCGGATCGCTGTTCGACACGGGCCCTGTTCCCGGCCTGACCTATCGGCCGGATTATATCTCAAAGACCGAGGAAGCGGCGCTTATCAACGCCATCGACCAACAGCCGTGGTCGATGGAGCTGTTGCGCCGCCGGCAGTGGTATGGCTGGGCCTATGACGACTCGCCGCTGGGGCTCGACGGCGAATACCGGTCTTCGCCCATGCCGGACTGGCTGAAGCCGTTCGCCGAGCGGCTGGCGTCAGAAGGGTGCCTGGATGGTGTGGCCGACCGGGCCCTGATCAACGAATATTATCCAGGGCAGGGGATCGGCGCGCACAAGGACCGTGATATTGAACATATCAAGGCCGTGGCGATCATTAGCCTGGGCTCGGGGATCACGATGGAGTTTACGCGGATGGGCCACGCCACGCGGTGTGAATATCTTCAGCCGCGCAGCCTGGTGATTATGCGCGGCGAGGTGCGCGAAAAGTGGTTGCACGGCATTGTCGGCCGCAAGAGTGACCGTGTCGGCGGGCTGATCATTCCGCGCGAACGGCGGATGTCGCTGACCTTTCGGTATGTGGCCTCTTCCCTTCTCCCTGCTTGCGGGGAGAAGGTGGTCCGCAGGACCGGATGAGGGGCAGAAACTCTGTCCGCACGCGCGTTTCTGTCCAGTTGCCCCTCACCCTAACCCTCTCCCCGCAAGCGGGGAGAGGAGATTTCAGCAAACCCTCAGACCCTGCTCATGCCGCTCATAAGCCCTCGGCATAGTGATGAACTGTCATCACAGACCCGAGGGATCCCAAAATGCAAACAAGCGAATGGCTGGCTTATTTTGAACACAACGCCGGGCGCGCATCGCCGCAGACACCGGCCAGGCTCGCCCCCTTGCCCGCTAAATTGCAAGAACCCCTGGTCCACGCCCTGCAGTGCTTTCAACTGGGCGAAGCCGGGGAGGGACGGATCGCCCAACAGGCGCGCCAATCGACTGATCCAGCGCTCGACGACAATCTGAAAGAGTCGATCGCCTTTTATGTCCGTGAAGAGGGCCGTCACGCCACCGAACTGGCGCGGTTGATCAGGGCCATGGGGGAGGCGACGATTACCAAGCACATGTCCGAGCAGTTGTTCGAGCGCTCGCGCCGGCTGATGGGTTTGCGCGCCAAGATGGCGGTCATGGCCGTGGCCGAGGTGGTGGGGGCGGCCTTCTACATGACATTGGCGGAGCGGGTACCGTGTCCGCATATCGCCGACGTCATGCGTGTGATTTCGGCCGACGAAGACCGTCATCTCGAATTCCAGCGCGGCTTTTTCAAAAGGGTGCTGGCGACGACGCCGGTTCTGCTCCGGCCGATTGTGGCGCTTGGGCTGTGGTTCTGGTTTCTGAATGTGCTCGCCGCCGGGATTGCCGCGGTCGCCTTTGGGCACAGCCGGCTGTTCAAGGCGTTGGGGATCGGGCCGTGGCGGTTTTCGTGGTACTGCGCCCGGCGGTTCTACAGGCTGGCGCATGTTCCGACAGAGGTTGAAGTATCTGAACAGGTCGATCTTCCCTCCGATCTCGTGGGAGGGACCTATTGAGGCCGTAGAGTGAGCGGCGACCTTCCGCGGCCCCTCACCCTAATCCTCTCCCCGTAAGCGGGGAGAGGGGACTAGCAGCGCCGCGCGTTCTTCCGGGGTAATCAACCGCCACTGGCCCTCTGGCAGGTCGCCGATGCGGATTGGCCCGATCCGGTCGCGATAAAGATCGACCACGCGCAGTTCACACATGTCGCACATCCGGCGGATCTGGCGGTTGCGGCCTTCGGTCAGAACGAAGGTCAGCGACTGCGGGCCGGTCTGTGTCACCTTGGCGGGCCTGAGCTTCCTGCCATCCAGCTCCAGCCCGTGGCGCAGCCATTTCAGCTTTTCCTCGAACACAGGCCCGCGCACCTCGACGTGATATTCTTTTTCAAGTTCGCTATCGGGGCCGATGATCGCCTTGGCGATGACGCCGTCCTCCGACAGGATCAGCAGGCCGTGCGAATCCTTGTCGAGGCGGCCGATTGGGGCCAGTTTCGAGTTGTTGTCGGGATAGACGTCGGCCGGCCCATAGACATTGGCGCGGCGGATCATGCGGACGGCCGGGGTCTCGCCCGGCTCGGGCTGACCTGACACGATGCCGACCGGCTTGTTGTAGAGAATGGTCATCTTCGCATCGAGATCGGCCACCCCGCCCTGATCCAGCGTCAGGGTCTGGCCGGGCAAGATCTTGCGGCCGGCGTCGGTGAAGCGCTCGCCATCGATGCGCACCAAACCCTGTTCGATCAGCGCATCGGCTTCGCGGCGCGAACAGACGCCCGACTGCGCCAGCCACTTGTTGACGCGCACGGCTTCCGCGCCATCGTAGATTTTGTTCAAAGCCAAAACGCTCTCCAATTTTACGGCTCCCCAATAGCCAAAAATGTACTGGCACGCTACACCGGCAGCATGGATAACTACGATCGCTTCGAAGCCTGGCTCGACCGCCGCGCCGAACAGCCGGCCGAGGTCATTGCCGGATTGCATGCCGGGTTTGTGCCGGTGACAATGGACAATGGCGGCATGGACGCCGTGCCGCTCGATCGGCTGGCCGCCGGGGGCTATGACGAAGACCGCGCCATCTACGGCAACGCAGCCTTTGGCGCGGGGATCGAGGGCGTTGAGCCACGCACCGTCCACCTCGGCATCGATATCTTTGCACCGGCGGGGACGCCGGTCTACGCGCCATGGCCCGGGACCTTCCACAGCTTCCAGGACAATGCCGCGGCATTAGACTATGGCCCGACCATCATCCTGGAACACACGCTGGAACCGGACCTGATGGTTTTCAGCCTGTTCGGGCACTTAAGCCGCGAAAGCCTGCAGGGGCTCAACGATGGTGACTCCGTCGCGAAAGGGCAGCAGATCGCCACCTTGGGCGACCGCGACGTCAATGGCGGCTGGTTACCGCACCTGCATTTCCAGCTGATCCTGGATATCGCCGGCAAGAGGGGCGACTTCCCGGGTGTCTTTAAACGCAGCGAGCGCGAACTTTGGAAGCGCATCTGCCCCAATCCGGCGCAATGGCTGGGCCTGGCCTGATGCGCGTGACGATACTGCTCATGGGCCTGCTCCTGCCGCTGCCGGCCGCCGCCGGAACACCGGATGTCGAGCAGGGAAGGGGGCTCTATGCCCAAACCTGCGTCAAATGCCACGATGACACGGAAACGAAAGAACGCCTCCAAGGCCCGCCTCTGTTCGGTGTCGTCGGCCGCAAGGTCGGATCGGTCAAGGGCTTCGGCTATTCTGATGCCTTGAGAAAGGCTAATGGCGCAGGCCGGACCTGGACGGAGGCGGAACTCGACGCCTATCTGGCGGATCCCGATGCGGCCATGCCCGGCGGCTTCATGCCCCTGGCCGTACCGGAAAAGGCCGATCGACTGAACCTGGTCGCCTATCTTAAAACGCTCGTTGCCAAATAAGCCCATCAGCCTTTCTGTGAAGCGAACCAGGCGACGATGGCGGGCATATCCTGTTCAAAGCCGCCCGGAATATAGATGTTGAGCAGGCCCGCGCGGGCATCTGAATCGTTCCGGAAGTCGTGTTTCACGCCCGCCGGGACGCGCAGGAATGCGCCGCGCGTTGCCTCGATCGTATCGTCGCCGGCGACAAAGGTCATGGTGCCTTCCAGCACGTAAAAGATGTCGTCATTGGCGTCGTGGCTGTGGATGCCCGGGCCAGGTGTGCCAGGCTCCAGCCACCATTCCGAGATCGAGTAGGTGTCGGCGGTCTCGGCGCCGTCCGAGAGAAAGGTGCTTTGCATGGCGCCCATATCGTAGACGCGGCCATAGCCCGCGGGCACGTAAAGAATGCTCTTGCGCGGTTCCATGGAGCTTATTCTGGCGTGTGGCAAACGGCTTCGATATTGTGGCCGTCCGGATCACGCACGAAGGCGCCATAATAGTTGGGGTGATAGTGAGCGCGGATGCCGGGTGCGCCGTTGTCGGTGCCGCCCGCCGCCATTGCCGCCTGATAGAAGGCGTCGACCGCCGCGCGGTCTTTTGCTTTCAACGCAACGTGGATGCGGTCGCTAGGCTTGCCGTCTTCGAGCCACAGATCGGGCTTGCCGGCGCCATAGCCCGTGCCCCACTGGCCGTCCATGACGACGGTGTAGCCGAGCGGCGCCAGGGCCGGCGTGTAGAAGGCCTTGCTGCGTTCGCGGTCCGAGACCTTGAGACCCATGTGATCGATCATGTGAAAACTCCGTTATCTCGCCCATTTACCGGATAACGGAGTTCCACACGTTGATTCAAGTCAAAGTTAAATGACTTAGATCGGTATGATTTTAAGTGGAAACATCATGCGATCTAAGTTTTTGTTTTGTCGCGATATTTAAGGCGAGAACCGCTTACACTTTCGCCATATCGCTCTAGAAGCCGAACTGGCTGCGCACGGCGAAGGTGCTGTAATCCTGATCGAGCAGGCCGCCTGAGGCATTCATGCGCACGACCTTGACCTGCTGGCCCTGAAAGACAAAACGCACCGACGGATTCAGCGTCCAGCCGAGGCCCAGCGTGGAGATGTCCTGCTGGCCGCCGCGCACACGGTCGCCGACGACCGCGCTGCCGATATTGTAGTCGAGGTCGAGATTGGCGTAGCGCGCCACTAGTTCGAAAGCGCCCCAATGGCCGGCTTTCGGGTCGAAATTGTTTTTCGGGACTATGCCGTCGAAAGCGCCCGTGGTCGCGTTGTAACGGCGCGCTTCACCGGTCAGTGTCCAGCCGCCTTCGATATACCACCCGGCGAAGCTTGGGTCGGTGACGCCAGCCGCCGGGTTCTTGCGCGTGATGTCGAAGTTGAAGGCTTCCGCCTGCACGAAGCCTGCGCCCTTCTGGACGGCCAGTTCGATGCCGGTGGCCGTCAGGTTTTCAGCGTTAATGGCGCCGGTATCGACCAGGCGCGTGCCGTCTACGCGCAGTTCGGGGCGCTCACGCAGCTGGACGGCGAAAGGTGTCGCCGAGGCCGCGCCGGCATCGTTCGGATTGATGATGGACGAATAGTTCACACCCGCATGAACTAGCCAGTCCTTGCCTTTGAGAGGCGTGCCGGCGAAGCGGGCAACGACGCCCAGTTGCTCGTCGAAGCTGGCGGGCACGAAGCTTGATGCCTGGGTGTTGAGGGTGGACAGCGTATTGCCGGTGATGGCCAGCGACCACAGGTAGCGATCCGAAGAATTGAAGGCGGCGACGCCCATACGCGTATCACCGGCCGCGATGCCGCGCGCCATTTCGGCGACGGCGGCGCGCTCCAGGAACGGCGTGTTGCCGGCGCCGGTCGCGTCGGCCATGCCGGCGCTGGGGCCAAATTCGCCGATGCGCAGCTTGGCGTGCTTCCAGCCATTGTACTGGAGCCAGGCTTCGTGGAAGCGACCGACGTCCTCGCCGCCCGTGCCGCCGAAGTCCATCCATATGGCGTATTCGAAATCCTTGTAGGCTTTGCCGACCATACCAATGCGGGCGCGGCGGAAATTGGTGCCGGAGTTCAGGTCGCGCGCCGTCACCGATGCCGGCAACCCGTCATCCTGCATGTAGGAAGCGGCGTCCATCTGGAACAGGCTGCGGAAGGTCAGGGTGAAATCCCCTCCGGCGGAGGATAGGCTGGGCGTGGCGTTCTTGAAATTGGTCGCGCCGGTGGGCGCGACTGTGGCGGCCAACTGCTTCGGCGTGGGGGCGGGCGCAGGGGCGGCCGCGGCGACAACAACGGGGGCGGCCTCAGACTTGTCCTGCAGCGCCTTGACCTGGGCGGCCAGGTTCTTCACCTCGGCCATCAGGGCGTCGATCTGCGCCTGCTTGGCGGCGGAATCGTCGTCGTAGCGCTGCTTTTGCAGTTCGATCAGGCGCTCGGCTTCGGCTGCGATCTGTTGCTTCAACGCGGTCTGCGACTGGGCGGCAGGGCGTTTGCGCTTTGCGGGCGTGTCGTCGCCGCCGGCAAAGGCGGGCGCCGCGGCGCCGAGCGCCAGGGTAACGGCCAGAAGACTGACGCCAGCCTTTACAAAGGCGGGCAGGGCGCGGTTAGAAGCGATCGACATTCTGTAATCCTTGATACTGGCTCCGCATACTGCGGTGGCTGGCCGGATAGTGAACGAGATTGCTTAATAAGTGCCTTAAGGCACATCCTACCGTTGAGTTTTGATGGAATCTTATTGAAAACACACAACAAGTTTTATGACATCTTTATGAATGTCGCCGCTCTGGTCAGGCGCGCAAAAAGGGGCTAGGGAAGGCAAAAGTTTGGAGACTGACGATGGCCATTGCGCAAAGCGAACTTCAGGCGCGGATCGAATCCGCCTTTCCCGGCGCGCAGGTTGTGATCGAGGATCTGGCCGGTGATGGTGACCATTATCGCGCCCGCATCGTCGCCGAAGAGTTCCGTGGGCTGCCGCGTGTGCGACAGCATCAGTTGGTCAACAAGGCGCTGGCCGACTTGCTGAGTGGGCCGCTCCATGCTCTGGCGCTGGAAACCCGCGCACCGGAATAATGTTGGTCGTCACCCTCACAGCCGACGATATCGCGCTGTTTCGCAGCGCCATGGCGCTGTTTGGCCGCGCCTTTGACGATGCCGACAGCTATCAGGACGCGCTGCCGCCGGACGACTATGTGCATGGCTGGCTCGGCAATCCGGGCAATATCCTGCTGGTCGCGACCGAAGGCGAGGCGGTGGTGGGCGCCTTGGCGGGCTATGTGCTGCAAAAGTTCGAGCAGGCGCGCAGCGAGATCTATATCTACGATCTGGCCGTCGATGAGATGCATCGCCGCAAGGGCATTGCGACAGCGCTGATCGAGGAATTGAAAGCTGTGGCGCGCGAATGTGGCGCCTATGTGATTTACGTTCAGGCCGACTACGGCGACGACCCGGCGATCAATCTTTACGGCAAGCTTGGTAGCCGCGAAGACGTGATGCATTTCGATATCGAGCCATAGGGCTGAGAGCGGCAAGCCCCGCCCACCGCCTGAAGGCGGTCCCCCCTCCCCATAAATGGGGAGGGCGAAGAATGCACGAGACACATTTTTCAATTTATTCAAAGCTATGATCGACCCACGCCCTCCCCATTTATGGGGAGGGGGAACCATCTGCGGAGCAGATGGTGGGCGGGGCTTATCGTAGGCGTCACACGCTCGGCGATGGATCGCGTTTTAAACGCCGCAGGCAAAAGGTCGATTTGGCGTGGCGGATGCCGGGGAACTTCAACAGCCGTTTGCGCAGGAACTGCTCATAGTCCTCGGTGTCCTCGACCGCGGCCATAATGACATAGTCGTACTCTCCGGTGGTGAGATAGGCGTCGGTCACCTCCGGTAGCTGTGCCAGGTGGCGTGAGAAATTCTCGATCTTCTCATCGTCGTGCATGTCGAGATTGATCTCAATGATCACAGACATCGGCTTGCCGATCCGTTCCGGATTGAGCAGGGCGACGTAGCCAGCGATCACTCCCTGGTCCTCCAGCCGCTTGATCCGCGACCAGCAAGGCGTCTGCGACAGGCCCACCTTGTCGGCGATTTCCTGCGTCGTCAGGTGCGCATCTTCGCGCAAAAGCCTGAGAATCTTGCGGTCGATATCGTCGATCTCATAGGCCGATTTAGAACGTGCCATCGGGTTTTGTGCTCCGCAGCAAATAATATATCTTCTGATTTCGATTTTCTCAGAAAATTATTCCGCTGACAAGGCTGTCGCGCGCGCACTTCGGAAGGACATTCCTGACAGGAGGTATAGTCTCATATGAAATTATAAAAACAGGTTGGAAGGTTCGTATGCGCGCCAATGTCACCCTTGCTGACAAGTACCAGCTGGAGAGCGGCCGGGCCTTTATGACCGGGGTGCAGGCCCTGGTCCGGCTGCCGGTCATGATCCGCCAGGCTGATATCAGGCGCGGGCTGAACACGGCGGGTTTCATTTCCGGCTACCGCGGCTCTCCGCTCGGTACCTACGACATGCAGCTGGCGCAGGCGAAATCGTGGCTGGATGCCCACGACATCGTCGTCCAGCGCGGCATCAACGAAGACCTGGGCGCCACAGCCGTATGGGGGACGCAGCATGTGCCGCTGTTCAATGGCTACCGCAAGGACGGCGTCTTTGGCCTGTGGTACGGCAAGGGACCGGGTGTCGACCGCACCGGCGACGTCTTCAAACATGCCAATTTCGCAGGCACCTCGCCTTTGGGCGGTGTCTTGGCCCTGGCCGGCGATGACCATTCCTGCAAGTCCTCGACCCTGGCCAACCAGTCGGAATTTGCCTTTGCCGACGCCGAAATGCCGGTCCTGGTGCCGTCGACCATCGACGAGGTGCTGGAATTCGGCATGAAGGGCATCGAGATGTCGCGCTACGCCGGCTGCTGGGTCGGCATCAAGACGATCGCCGACCTGATGGACGCCTCGACCTCGGCCCATATCGATCCCGATCGCTATGCCGCGCTGGCGCCTGACTTCGACCTGCCCGAAGGCGGCCTGGGCATCCGCCTGGGCGATACGCCCGAGGCCAAGGAAATCCGTCACCGCCATTTCCGTCTGCCGGCGGCGCAGGCCTTTGCCCGCGCCAATGGCCTCGATCCGATCGTGCGCGACACCAATACCCCGCGCTTTGGCATCGCCGCCAGCGGCAAGGGCTATCTGCACGTGCTCGACGCCCTGCGCCTGCTCGAAATCTCGGATGCCGAAGCCGCTAGCCTGGGCTTGCGCATCTGGAAGGTCGGCATGGCGTGGCCGCTTGACGCCGTCATGGCCCGTACCTTTGCGCGCGATCTCGAAACTGTTCTGGTCGTTGAAGAACGTCGTGCCCTGGTCGAGCCGCAACTGCGTGACGCGCTTTATAATCTGCCCCTCCGCCCGCAGGTCCTCGGCAAGACCGGCCGCGACGGCCGTCCGCTGGTGCGTGATGTCATGGACCTCGACACTGCTCATGTCGCCAGCGCTTTGTTCGATGTGCTGCCGGAAGCATTGCGGACTCCCGCGCGCCAGACCATCGTCGAACGCCTCCATACCCGCGTCGACAGCCGCGATAATGTCGTCCAGTTGCATACGCGCAAGCCGTTTTACTGCGCCGGCTGCCCGCACAATACGTCTACGACCGTGCCGGACGGCAGCCGCGCCACCGCCGGTATCGGCTGTCACTACATGGTCCAGTTCATGCCGGCGCGCCATTCCGAAGTCTGCACCCACATGGGCGGCGAGGGCGTCACGTGGGTGGGCCAGGCGCCGTTCACCGACGAGCCGCACATCTTCGCCAATCTCGGCGACGGCACCTATTTTCACTCAGGCCTGTTGGCGATCCGCCAGTCGATCGCCGCCGGCGTCAACATCACCTACAAGATCCTCTATAACGACGCCGTTGCCATGACCGGCGGCCAGCACGTCGATGGCCAACTGCATCCGGTGACGGTAGCCCAACAGGTCGCGGCCGAAGGCATCCAGCACATCGTCATGGTCTCGGACGATCCCGATCGCTGGCGCGGTCACCCCAACATGCCGCCGCGCGTCAGCTTCTATCATCGCGACGACATCGAAACCGCCGAGGCCGAACTGAAGGTAATCCCCGGCACGACCGTGCTCATCTACGACCAGATGTGCGCCACCGAACTGCGCCGCCGCCGCAAGCGCGGGCTGGAACCGAAGGCGAAGGAACGCATCTTCATCAACAGCGCCGTCTGCGAAGGCTGCGGGGATTGTTCGGTCAAGTCGAACTGTATCGCCGTCGGTCCCAAAGAGACCGAGCTTGGCCGCAAGCGCGAGATCGACCAATCGGCGTGCAATGTCGATACATCCTGCGTCAAAGGCTTTTGTCCCAGCTTCGTCTCGCTGGAAGGCGCAAAGTTGAAAAAAGCCGCGCCCGACGCCGTCGATCATCTCATCGCGGACCTGCCCGAGGTCATGCCGCCGACGCTGACCGCGGAACCGTTCAACGTCTTGCTGACCGGGATCGGCGGTCTGGGCGTCACGAGCTTAAGCGCCATGTTCGGCATGGCCGCCCATCTCGATGAGGCCGAGGTGCTGTGCGTCGACCAGATCGGCCTGGCGCAACGCGGGGGCGCCGTCGATGCGCATGTCCGCCTGGCCAAGGCTGGCACGACGCTGCCCGGCGGCCGTATCCCGCTGGGGGAAGCCGATCTTTTGATCGCCGCCGACATGGTCACGGCGCACGGCAGGTCGAGCCTGCCGCTCCTGTCAGCCGACCGGACGCGGGGCTTGCTCGACAACCGTCTGACGCCGACCGCCGAGTTCACCCAGGACACCGAAACCGTCTTCGATACGCTGAGCATGACGCGGAAGGTCAAAGCGGCAGTCAAATCGCTCGATGCTTTCGACGCGGCAGGGCTGGCGCGCAAATATCTCGGGGACGCCGTTTATGCCCTGATGATCATGTGGGGCGCGGCCTGGCAGTCCGGCCTGCTGCCGCTGTCGCGCCAGGCGATTGAGGCCGCCATCACACTCAACGGGGCCGAAGTCGTCGCCAATCAGCGCGCCTTCGCCATCGGCCGCGCCTATGCCGCCGGCCGTCTCGGCAAGGCGGAAGCGCCAGCACCGGTCTTTGACCTGGATGCCTTTGTTGCGTCACGTGTCGCCGATCTGACAGCCTATCAGGATGGTGCTTACGCCGCCCGTTATCTGCATCTGGTCGAGACCGTCCGGGTGGCCGAAGGACAGTATGGCTCCTTACGCCTGACAGAAGCCGTGGCGCGCGGCGCCTACAAGCTGATGGCCTATAAGGACGAGTACGAGGTTGCGCGGCTCTACAGCGATCCGGCCTTCAAGGCGGCGTTGGCCGAGCAGTTCGAGGACACCAAGGCGATCCGCGTCTTCCTGGCGCCGCCGCTGCTGGGTGAAAAGGATGCGCACGGCCATGCGAAGAAGCGCAAGTTCGGCCCGTGGGTGTTCCAGTTGTTTGGCGTACTGAAATCATTCAAAGGTCTGCGCGGTACCGCCTTTGACATATTCGGCTACACGCACGAACGCCGCGGCGAGCGCCGTCTGGTCGAAGACTATTTCACCTTGATCGGCCGCGTCGCGCGTGAACTGACGCCAGGCAATCTTGACCTGGCCGTGACACTTGCCGGCCTGCCCCAGGACATCCGCGGCTTCGGCCACATCAAGGCCGCCAATATGGAGAAGGTCGCGCTTCGCCAGGCCGACCTGCTGGCGCGCTTTGAAGCGCCGGCCAAATCCGAACCCGTTACCGCCGTACCTCCCAAGGGCCGCGCCATCATCTTCGACAGAACCAAGGACCACGTACATGTTTGATCATCCCGACTTCGACGGCCACGAAAAGGTAATGATGGTGGAGGACGAAGCCTCGGGGTTGCGCGCCATTATCGCCGTCCATTCGACGGCGCTTGGGGCGGCTGCGGGTGGTTGCCGCCTGTGGGGCTATGACAGCAGCGCGGCTGCCCTGTCGGACGCGCTTCGCCTGTCGCGCGGCATGTCGTTTAAGAATGCGATGGCGAACCTGCCCATGGGCGGCGGCAAGGCGGTGATTCTTGGCCCAGTGGCGGCCGACAACCGCGTCGCCGTCATGCAGGCCTTTGGCCGAGCGGTGAACAGCCTGAACGGCCAATACATTACCGCCGAGGACGTCGGCGTCGGCGTCGCCGACATGGAGATCGTCGCCACCCAGACAAAATTCGTCAGCGGGCTTTCGGCTGCGGCCGGCAAGTCGGGCGGCGATCCGTCGCCCTACACGGCGCGTGGCGTCCGCGTCGGCATCGAAGCCGCCGTGCGCGCCAAACTCAATCGCCCGGAAGTGGCCGGCCTCAAGGTCGCCGTCCAGGGACTGGGCCACGTCGGCATGTATCTGTGCGAGGAGCTGTATAACCTTGGCGCCAATCTGGTCGTGGCCGATATCAATCCCGCGCGCGTCGGCGAAGCGCAGGCGCGATTCGGAGCTTCGGCCGTGAGCGTCGATGATATCCTGACCCAGGACGTCGATGTCGTGGCGCCATGCGCGTTGGGCGGCACGATCAGCGAATATGCCGCGCGCTATATCCGTGCCGGTATTGTCGCGGGTGCGGCAAATAACCAACTGGCGACGCCCGAAGCCGGGCGCCTGCTGGACGAGCGCGGTATCCTTTACGCGCCGGACTACGTCATCAATGCCGGCGGCATCATCATGGTCAATGGCGAGATCTCCGGCAATAACGACAAGGCGGTGGTGACCGCGGCGGTCGATGCCATCGGTCCGCGCCTCGACGAAATCTTCGCCCGCGCGAAAAGCGAAAATGTGATCACAAATGAGGTTGCCGACGCCATGGCGAAGGCTAAACTCCGCGCCGCAAAAGAGAACAAGGCACGCGTGACCGTCGCTGCCTGACACCAAGGGGCCGAGCGATGCGCGATATCCACCACTTCCTGAACGGCAAGTCTGTGCCGGGGACCTCTGGCCGGTTCGGTGATGTCTACGATCCGAACACCGGCAAGGTGCAGGCGCGCGTTGCCCTCGCGTCAGCCGCTGAGGTTGATGATGCCGTGCAGCAGGCGGCAAGGGCGCAGGTGGGCTGGGCGCAGATGAACCCGCAGCGCCGGGCGCGCGTCATGTTCGCCTTCAAGGGGCTGATCGAAGCCCATATGGATGAGCTGGCGCACCTCTTGTCGTCCGAACACGGCAAGGTCATCGCCGACTCGAAAGGCGATATCCAGCGCGGACTTGAGGTCGTAGAATTTGCCTGCGGCATCCCGCATCTGCTGAAGGGCGATATGACCTCCGGCGCCGGCCCCGGCATCGATGTCTATTCGATGCGTCAGCCCCTGGGCGTCGTCGCCGGCATCACGCCGTTTAACTTTCCGGCCATGATCCCGCTGTGGATGGCGGCGGTGGCCCTGGCGTGTGGCAATGCCTTTGTGCTCAAGCCGTCGGAAAAGGACCCGTCGGTGCCGGTGCGCCTGGGCCAACTGCTGATCGAAGCCGGCCTGCCTGAAGGCGTCTTCCAGGTTGTCCACGGCGACAAGGAAGCCGTTGACGCCCTGATTACGCACGATCTGATCAAGGCCGTGTCGTTTGTCGGTTCCTCGGACATCGCGCAGTACATCTACACCACAGGCGCGGCGCACGGCAAAAGAGTCCAGGCCATGGGCGGCGCCAAGAACCACGGCATCATCATGCCCGACGCCGATCTCGACCAGGTCGTCAGGGACATTGTCGGCGCCGCCTATGGCTCGGCAGGCGAACGCTGCATGGCCCTGCCGGTGGCGGTGCCTGTCGGCGCCAAAACCGCCGATGCCTTTGTCGAGCGCATGATCGATGCGGCGCGGAGCCTGAAGGTCGGCGTCTCGACCGATGCCGATGCGCACTACGGGCCGGTCATTTCGGCGGCGCATAAGGCCAGGGTCGAATCCTATATCCAGATGGGCGTCGACGAAGGCGCCGAGTTGCTGCTTGATGGGCGCGGTCTGACGCTGCAAGGTCACGACGAGGGCTATTTCATCGGCCCGACCCTGTTCGATCGCGTTACGCCGGGGATGAAGAGCTACCAGGACGAAATCTTCGGGCCGGTGCTTCAGGTCGTGCGCGCTGAGACGCTTGAAGAGGCGGCAAGCCTGCCGTCGAACCACGCCTATGGCAATGGCGTGGCCATCTTCACACGCAATGGGCTGGCGGCGCGTGAATTCGCCGCCAAGGTCAATGTTGGCATGGTCGGCATCAATGTGCCGATTCCTGTGCCGGTCGCCTATCATAGCTTCGGCGGCTGGAAGCGCTCGGCCTTTGGCGACATGAACCAGTATGGCGAAGACGGCGTGCGCTTCTACACCAAGGTCAAGACGGTCACCCAGCGCTGGCCCGACGGCGACCTCGGCGACCAGGCCTTTGTTATTCCGACGATGCGGTAAGCTTTCCTTCTCCCTGCTTGCGGGGTATAGCGCCAGCGAAAGTATAGCTTTCGCCAGCGTTGGGTGGTCCAAAGGACCGGATGAGGGGCTCTTTCAGCAGGCAACAATAAGAAAAACCATGATCCTCAACGAAGACCAGTTGCTCATCCAGGAGACCGCCAAACGCTTTGCCTATGACCGCTTGCGGCCTAACGCCGGCGATTGGGACGAACGCAAACACTTCCCCGTCGATGTCATGCGCGAAGCGGCAGGCTTAGGCTTCGCCTCGATCTACACCCGCGAAGACCACGGCGGTTCCGGCTTGACGCGCCTCGACGCCGTGCTGATCTTTGAACAGTTGTCGCGCGGCTGCATCGCCACGGCGGCCTTCCTGTCGATCCACAATATGTGCACCTGGATGATCGACAGCTTCGGCTCCGAAGACCAGCGCGCGCACTGGCTGCCGCAGCTGGTCGGTATGGACGCTATCGCCAGCTATTGCCTGACCGAGCCTGGCAGCGGATCGGATGCCGCAGCCTTAGCTACTCGCGCGGTTCGCGATGGCGACGGCTACGTGCTCAATGGTAGCAAGCAGTTCATTTCCGGCGCTGGCGTGTCGGACGTCTATATCGTCATGGCGCGAACGGGCGAAGACGGTCCCAAAGGCATCTCAGCCTTCATTATCCCGAAGGACAGCCAGGGCCTGAGCTTCGGCGCCAATGAAAAGAAGATGGGCTGGAATGCCCAGCCGACGCGCCAGGTCCTGTTCGACAATGTCCGCATCCCGGCCGAAAGCCGGCTGGGTGAGGAAGGGCAGGGCTTTACCTTCGCCATGAAGGGGCTCGACGGCGGGCGACTGAACATCGCGGCTTGCAGCCTGGGCGGGGCTCAGGACGCACTCGATCGCGCCCGCGACTATGCCGGACAACGCAAGCAGTTCGGCAAGACGCTCGATGCCTTCCAGGCGACGCAGTTCAAGCTGGCCGATATGGAAACCGAGCTTCAGGCCGCGCGTTCGCTGCTTTACGACGCGGCGCAAAAGCTGGACGCGAAAGCGCCCGACGCCACCAAATGGTGCGCCATGGCCAAGCGCTTCGTCACCGATACGGGCTCTAAGGTCGCCAATGAGGCCCTGCAGATTCATGGCGGCTACGGCTACCTGCACGACTATGGCGTCGAGCGCATTGTCCGCGATCTGCGCGTGCATCAGATACTCGAAGGCACCAATGAAATCATGCGCGTCATCATCGCCCGGCATATGGAGACGGCATGAGTGAAATCATCACCCGCGTAGACAACGGCATCGGCCGCATCACGCTCAATCGGCCAAAAGCGCTACATGCCCTGACGACGGAGATGTGCTCAGGCATGGCCGATGCGCTGACGGCGTGGGAACAAGACGAAGCTATCCGCGCGGTCCTGGTCGACCATGCCGAAGGCACACGCGGCTTCTGCGCCGGCGGCGACATCCGTAAAGTCGCCGAAAGCGGCCGCAAGGACGGCGTGGAAGCAGCCGAGTTCTTCCGCGTCGAATACACGCTGAACAACCAGATCAAGCACTATCCTAAGCCCTACATCGCCGTGATGGATGGCATAACCATGGGCGGTGGTGTCGGCATCTCGGTGCATGGTTCGCACCGGATTGTCACCGAACGCACCATCTTTGCCATGCCGGAAACAGGGATTGGCCTGTTCCCGGATGTCGGTGGCGGTTGGTTCCTGCCGCGTCTGGAAGGTGAGCTTGGCACCTGGCTGGCGCTTACGGGCGCCCAGTTGCGAGGCGGTGACGTTGTGGCGGCGGGAATCGGCACGCATTTCCTCCCATCGGACCGCGTCGAGGTGTTGAAACAGGCTTTGGCGTCTGGGCAAACCATCGATGCAGCCCTGTCAGGCCTTGCGGAAGCCGTGTCGCACCCGTCTTACGCACCGCATATGGCCACCATCAATCGCTGCTTCGCGCACGATACAATGGCACAGATTTCCATCGCTCTGAATGCTGAGGGCAGCGAATGGGCGCTGAAACAGGCCGAAATCCTGACCAAACGCTCGCCGCAGTCCCTCGCCGTCGCGCTCAAACAGCTGCGAGAAGGCCGCGGGATGACGTCGTTTGAAGAGGTCATGAAGATGGAGTACCGCCTGGCCTGCCGGATTACCCGCACGCGTGACTTCTCTGAAGGCGTCAGGGCGGTTATCGAGGACAAGGACAATGCCCCCGCTTGGCTAGCGTCAGTGGACCTTAGTCCAGTGATCGAACATATGTTCGACTCCTTGGGGAATATGGATTTGCAGCTGCCGTAGAACGAGGCGCCTATGGAAATTGCATTCATCGGCCTGGGCAATATGGGCTCGGGCATGGCCGCTAATCTGGTAAAGAGTGGGCATGGCATACGGGCGTTTGACTTGAGCCACGAGGCCGTGGCGCACGCTGTCGCTGCGGGTGCTGTGGCAGCTTCAAACACCTCTGACGCATGCCGAAACGCTGATGCGGTGGTGACGATGCTGCCGGCCGCCGCGCATGTCCTGTCGGTCCATGACGAGGTCCGGAAGGTCGCCACGTCTTCGGCCCTGTTGATCGACTGTTCGACCATAGATGTCGCCAGCGCCCGCATCGCTCACGAACAGGCGCGGGCCGCAGGCTTCGACATGGTCGATGCGCCGGTCTCGGGTGGTGTCGCCGCCGCCAGTGCCGGCACGCTGACCTTCATGGTCGGCGGGGAGACGGCTGTGTTCGAACGCGCCCAGCCGATCCTTAGCGCCATGGGCAAGGCCGTCATCCACGCAGGCGCAGCGGGTGCCGGACAGGCCGCCAAGATCTGCAACAACATGCTGCTGGCCATCACCATGATCGGCACGTGTGAAGCCTTCGCCCTGGCCGAAAAGCTCGGTTTGGACGACCAGGTCTTCTTCGACATCGCCTCGAAGGCGTCGGGCCAGAACTGGTCGCTGACCAGCTATTGCCCCGTGCCCGGTCCTGTACCCAATTCGCCTGCCAATAACGGTTACAAACCCGGCTTCGTGGCAGGGCTGATGCTGAAAGACCTGACCCTGGCCATGCAGGCCGCGCAAATGGCATCCGCCGATACGCCTTTAGGAGCCCACGCCCACGCGCTTTACGAAGCTTTGTGCGCCGACGGTCATGCCCAGGAGGACTTCTCGGTTATGATGGAACGTATTCGCGGCGGGTGACCACTCGCCAGATGGGTGTGGCACTGTTAGGATAAGCTCAGGCAGCCGGGGAAATCGTCATGACAGTCACAGACCGGATCGTAAGCGTTATCTTCGCAATGATGATCGCCACGTCCGCGCACGCGATTGAGCGCGAAAACAGGCTCCGGGACGTGCCGATGGCCATCAGCGTCTTCGACAAGGTAAATCTGGAACGAGTCGAAGCCGGCTGCGGCGCGCTGAAGCTCGATGACGTGCTGACGGCCGCCGCGCGCAAGCACAGCGAGGACATGGCGCTGGCGAACTTTATCAGCCACGTGGGCAGCGATGGTTCGACCGTCGGCAGGCGCGCCACCGCCAATGGCTACTACTTCATCCTTGTCGGTGAGAATATCAGCGACGGCGAAGCGTCCGCCGAACAGATCGTCGATGCGTGGATGCACAGCATGCGTCACCGCGAAAACATCCTCAACTGCCGGTTCGAAGACACCGGCGTCTGGGTGACGCCGGGCCGTTCAGGCAAGGGGCTATACTGGGTTCAGGTCTTCGGCGTGCCGTACAAACGCTAAGACTTGGCGCAGCACAAGGCAGTGGCTTTCGCGTCCTCGTACTTGTCGTGGTGGCGGACCCAGTCGCTCAGATTGCCGTTTTCACCCGTTTCGTTGCGGCCCAGTGGCGTGAGGTCAAGCAGGCCGAGGGCGCCAGAGACCTCGGTGCCGCGCGCATAGCACGAATAGGTGTGATAGACCGCGCCGTCGGCGCCTTTCACGAAGACCGACATCCCCGGCAGTTCGTCGCAGGCGTAGTCGTCCTCGCGGAAATTGTAGGTGACGCGGCCGGCCGCCTTCTGCGCCTCCGTGAACGAGACGTGGTAATCGTAGTTGAAGTCGCTTTCGTGCGACGACACCCAGTCGAAGCCCCAGCCCATACGTGCCTTGAAGGCTTCGATCTTGCTGAGCGGTGCGCGTGCAACGACCGTGAACTTGACGTCGTGGTTTTCAAGATGAATCCAAATGCCGTGCATGTGGTCCGCACCGAACGAACAGCCGACGCAGCCTTCCTCCCATTCCGGGCCGAACATGAAATGCTGGATAATCAACTGGCTACGGCCTTCGAAGAGGTCACTGAGCGTGCGCGGACCATCCGGCGTGTCGAAGAGATAAAGCTTGTCGACCTTGACCCAGGGCAAGGTGCGCCGCTCGGCCGCCAGGGCGTCCATCTGGCGCAGCAACGCCTTTTCCTTGACCAGCAGCGCCTGACGCGCGGCAAGCCAGTCTTCACGCGATGCAATCCTGGGGGCGGCGAGTGGGGCTGTGCCATCCATGACGGTCTCCTGTTGTTACGGACGTAAACCATTCAGATAAACAACGACCTGACGGACGCCAGAACGCAGCAGGCCGGGGTCCTGGGCGGTCTTGGCCAGCGAAATGAAGCCCTCATAGGCGGCGACTATGAACATGGCGGCTTCGCGGGCGTCGATATCGCGGCGCACCTTGCCATTGGCCTGGCCCAGCCGCAGCGCATCGGCGACGCCGCCGATCCATTCGCTGAACAGCCGGTTGAGGCGCAGGCGGAACCCGTCATCGACCGGCGACATTTCCTGCGCCAGGTTGTTGAGCGGACAGCCGCCGGCGACATCTTCCTCGCTGAACGACGTGCCTTCGACAATGTCGATCAGGGCGTTGATCGGATCATCGACATCGTCGAGCGGCGCCAGCCACTTGTCGCTGGTGATCCTGGCGATGAACTGGTCGATGACGGCGTGGCCCAACGCCTCCTTGCTGCCGAAATGATGATAAAGCGCCCCTTTAGTGACTCCCGCGCGGCCAAGGATGCTGTTCAGGTCGCTGCCCTGATAGCCGGTGCTGTAGATTTCAGAAAAGGCGGCCGTCAGCAGACGGTCGCGCGTCTGGGCCGGATTCTTGCGGGGCTGATGATCCATATTCATACCAACCGGTATGTATCAATGATATGTGAAAGTCAATATGTGAACTTGGCCACTTGCCAGAGACAAAAACATACTGCCATAATTTGTCACCATGGTCCGGCATAACCCGCGCCATGAGTAAGCGTTTCAGTAAAGCGTATTCCCTCCCAGCCGCTTTTGAGACGACCATGTCCCGCGCCACCCGCCTGTTAGACCTGCTGCAACTGCTGCGCCGCCACCGCTATCCCGTGGCCGGCGCCGATCTCGCCCAAGAACTCGATATTTCGCTGCGCACCCTCTATCGCGATATTGCCGCTTTGCAGGCGCAGGGCGCGCATATCGAAGGCGAGCCCGGCGTGGGGTATGTCCTGCGTCCGGGCTACATGTTGCCGCCGCTGATGTTCAGCCAGGAAGAACTCGAAGCCCTTGTTCTGGGGACGCGCTGGGTGGTCGACCGCGCCGATACGCGTCTGGCGCAAGCCGCCCAGAACGCCCTGACCAAGATTTCCGCCGTCCTGCCCAAGGATGTCAGCGAGGGCCTCGAATCCACCGGCCTGCTGGTGGCGCCGTCGTGGCCGCCGATGGAAAAGCCGATGGTTGACCTGGGCGACATGCGTGAGGCCATCCGCCGCGAAACCTGCGTCGAGATGGCCTATCTCGATCTCAAGGGCGTGGAAACCAACCGCATTGTCTGGCCGATCGCGCTCGGCTTCTTTGATCACGTCCGGCTCCTGATCGTCTGGTGTGAACTGCGCAACAGCTTCCGGCATTTCCGCGCCGACCGCGTCCAGAGCTGGCAACCGCTCGACAGGCGATATCCCAAGCGCCGCGCGGCCCTGCTCAAGACGTGGAAGGCCGAACGCGAGGCGGAACGGGCGCATTATCAATAACGGCGCGCCTTGATGGTTTCGCAATCTCATCGGCCCCGGCACTGATTGAGCACTTACTGCGGATTTGCCTAACCTCTCCGGATGTCATTCAGGAGAGGCCTTATGCCTTCTGTCCGTTCCCATCTCCTCATCGGCGCCGGCGTCGTATGCCTGCTGGTCGCGGCGCCCGTCCTGGCGCGTCAGGACGTGACGCCCGACCCCATGGCGCCCACGCCGCCGCCCGCGGTCGATAAGCCGGTCGAGCCGATGAATACGCCGCCGGCGCCACCGGGCGTCAAGCCCGATCCGGCGCAGATGTGGCAGGTGACGTCGACCACGCGCATCGGCGACCTGCCGCCGGCCACGTCCACGGCCACTGTCTGTATCAGCGACGCCGACCTCAACCGCCCGCCGGCAGAGCTGGGTGGACTGAAGTGCACGGCGCGCGATTTCCAGATCGCCGGCAATACGTTGAGCTGGACTGGAACCTGCGGCGGCGCGGACGGCGAGGGGAAACTTGTCTTTTCCGACGACCGCAAGACCTTCACCGGCACGGTTACCGCCCGCCAGGGGCCGCTGGAAAGCGCCATGTCGATGAGCGGCCGCGCCACGGGCACCTGCGTGAAGTGATTGGTGGCTTGACGCTCTGTCGGAATAGCTCGACAAAGCCTCATGCCATTTATAGGACGCCGATGATGAGTGACGCCGCCCAGACGCTGGAGACGGAAACGCCGGGCGTAAAGCTCGAGCCTGGCTGGAAGGCCGCGCTGAACGAAGAGTTCGCCAAGCCCTACATGGCCAAGCTCAAGGCGTTTCTGCAGGACCGCCGCAGCAACGGCGCGCGTATCTTTCCAAAGGGTAGTGAATATTTCCGCGCGCTCGACCTGACGCCCCTCGACAAGGTGCGTGTCGTTGTTATCGGCCAGGACCCATACCACGGTGAGGGGCAGGCACACGGCCTGTCGTTTTCGGTCCGGCCCGGCGTGCGCATCCCGCCATCGCTCATCAATATCTACAAGGAATTGCAGGCGGATCTAGGCATTGCGCCGGCGCATCATGGTTTTCTGGAACACTGGGCCAAACAGGGCGTGCTGCTGCTCAATGCCGTGCTGACGGTCGAGATGGGGCAGGCCGCCGCGCACCAGGGCAAGGGCTGGGAACTGTTCACCGACGCCGTCATTCGCGCCGTCAACAACCAGCCGCATCCGGTGGTCTTCATCCTGTGGGGTGCCTATGCCCAGAAGAAGGCCGCCTTTGTCGATACGTCGCGGCATCTGGTCATCCGCTCGGCCCACCCGTCGCCCCTGTCGGCGCATAACGGTTTTTTCGGCAGCCGTCCGTTTTCCAAGGCCAATGCCTTCTTGGAAGCCAACGGTCGCGCGCCGATCGACTGGGAGTTACCGGCGGATCCGGCCCAATCGTGACCGCGGCATTTACACTTGCGCCTATCAACGCTATGCAGATGCACCGCTACAGGGAGTTTTCATGCGCCTAATTCTCTGCCTGGGTGTCATCGTCCTGCTTTCAGCCTGTGGGCGTCCGTCCCACGAGGACGACGCGCCGCATGCCTATCCCGGAGAAGTGCCTGCGTCGGAGATGTCCGAGGCTGAGGCGCGGTCGGCCGAGCGCGCGCTGGAAGAGTCGCTGCACATGGACGCGCCCGCGGGGCAAACCGCTGAGAGTGAAGCGGCGGAATAGATTTCGATAACACAGGAGGTCAGTGATGGGTATGCGTATGAACCTAGGTACGTCGGCCCTGCTGGCCGCATTGTCCATGACCGCCGCGGCGTGCAACAAACCGGCGCAGAAGGCCGAGGACGCAGCGTCGAAGGCCGCGCCGGCCCTGGCCGCCAAGGTCGATCCGATGCAGGCCAATCCCTTGGGCCGCAAGCCCGGCCTGTGGCAGATCACCAATACGGTCGATGGAACGGCCTCGCCCATGCCGATGACGATCTGCGTTGACGCGGCGCTTGGCGAAAAGATGAGCCAGATGGCCGGCCAGATGAGCAACGACATCCAGTGCACCCAGCGCGATATCCGTGGCACGGCGACCGGCGCGGCGATCGACCAGGTCTGCACCATGAACGGCACGACCATGACCAGCCATATCGAAATTGTCTCAGCCAGCGACGCCGCCTTCCAGCAGACGATCGACAGCACCTATAGCCCGGCCATGATGGGCCGGACGCAGTCCAAGGTCGTCATGGACGGGCAATGGCAGGGCGCCTGTCCGGCCGGTATGAAGGCCGGCGACATGCGCATGCCCAACGGCATGGTCATGAACGTCTACAAGATGATGGAAGCGGCCAAGACGCGTCAATAGGTTCGAGTCCAGCTCAGGGGAGCCACCGTTTGCCGCGACTCGGGCTTGACGGTAAGCGCTGTCATCGGTAGCCTGCCCGGTATAAAATTAAGGGAGCCCCCATGTTGAGACCTCTTCTGGCCGCTGTCATTCTCGCGGCGTGCGCCACACCCGTGCTTGCCGCCGACATGCCGGCCTTTACGCCACAGACCCTGGTGCTGACCAATATCCCCAAGGCGACAGGGCCGGCCGTCAGTCTCTTCAACGGCAAGGATCTCGACGCCTGGGACGCGTGGCTTGGCTATGCCGACCCGGCTGAAACCTACAAGCCTGATCATGGTCCGTCGCTGGGCGTGGGCGGCAAGGGCGATATCTTCGACGTGCGCGAAATCGACGGCCGGCCGGCAATCTTCATCTCGGGCAAGACCTGGGGTAGCCTGGTCCACAAGGGCGACTATTCCAACTATCACCTGCGCCTGCAGTACAAGTGGAGCGGCAAGCGCCACGCGCCGCGCCTGAACGAGCCGGAAAACAACGGACTGCTGTACCACAGCCACGGCAAGCCTGGCGCCGTCTGGGGCACCTGGAGCCGTTCGGTCGAGTTCGAGATCATGACGGGATCGGTCGGCATGGCCGTGCCGGTCGGCAACGGCGTGGTGGTCAAATCCGCGGTGGCCAAGGACGAAAGCCTGATCGCGCCCAAGCTGCGCTATATGCACGGCGCGCCGGAAGGCGCCGCGATCGGCAATACGGCCAACTGGAATATCGAAAACAATTTCAATGCCGATAAGCCGGTGGGCGAGTGGAATACGCTCGACCTCTACGTCGTCGGCGACCGCGCCATCCACGTCGTCAATGGTGTGCCGGTGGCCGAGGTCTGGGGCCTGTGCGATCCGGAGCCGACCGGCACCTGCGCACCGCTGACCCACGGCAGCATCCAGTTGCAATCGGAAGGGGCGGAGACCTGGTTCCGGGACATCACCCTGGAACCGATCTCCCACCTGCCGAAGATTGAAGTGAAGAAATAAGCTTTACCAGCGGGCGCCGGCATTGCGCATCGGCAGCGTCATCTCGG
Organism: Asticcacaulis solisilvae; assembly: GCF_017875235.1. Lineage (GTDB taxonomy): Bacteria > Pseudomonadota > Alphaproteobacteria > Caulobacterales > Caulobacteraceae > Asticcacaulis > Asticcacaulis solisilvae_A. Next base: position 26,648 of record NZ_JAGGMI010000018.1, read on the forward strand.
CCAGCATATGGCCGAGGTGCTCGCTGTGGTGGCCACGGCGGCCGCCGATGATTGGCTCGGCCGGGCGCGGATGGGCCAGGCGCGCCTGACGCAGCGTGGCATTGACTCGCGTATCGAACTCAGCGCGCAGCGACGGCTTGTCGACCGCGATACCCTGCGCCAACAGTTCGGCGTCGACATCGTCCATGACGAACAACTCGTCGACATAGCGCGTCATGGTGTCGAGGCTGATGATCAGGCGCTTGTTGTTCACGCAGTCGCCGTCGCCCATGCGGATCATCCAGTCGCGACAGAATTCGACGTGGGACTGCACGTCGCGCAGGGCTTTGGAGGCGATGCGCGCGATGTCGGCATTGGCCGATCCGGACAGGGCGTCGAGATAGACGGCCTGCCAGTTGGAGAACAGGAACTGGCGCGCCAGGGTCTGGGCGAAGTCGCCGTTCGGCTGCTCGACCAGCAGGCAGTTGTGATAGTCGGGCGGATCGCGGTGGAAGGCGAGGGTGTCGGCGTCCTGGCCCTTGCCGTCGATGGCGGCGGCGAGGTCGAGGAAGTCGGTGGCTTGTTCGACCAGGTCGAGCGCCAGGCTGGACAAGCCCAGGTCGACTTCATGATTGGGGGCGTGGCCGCACCACGTGCTGAGCCGCTGGCCTAGGATCAGGGCGTCGTCGCCCAGGCGGAATACATATTCAAGCAGACTGTCGCGCATTGGCCGTCATTCCCTGTTTTCTTTTTTCTTATGCATGCAGCGTGCCGGAGCCATGCGGTCGGATGCCGGGCCGGCAGCGGTCCGTTAATCCGTTCATTTCTTTTTGAAATCCGCGGCTAGCGCGCGAAACCTGCCCCCGCATGCGGGGCCGGCCAGGATATGGCGCGTAACCGCGGGCAAGCTTCGATGCGCAGGCTGTCATTTGTGGCACTCTTCTTATTCTGCGCCACAAACCTAGCCAAAGCCTGACCCAGGGTCAAATCAAAACTGACATTTATGTCAAATTTATTTTTAGGCCATAATCCTGACGCACTCCTGTCACGTAACGCGCCTAGGGATGGTGATTCAGTCGGGGTTGTGCAGGCTGTCGTGGGCGGCTTCCAGCAGGCTGTTGGGCGCGGGCGCATCCTCGGATAGCTCCCAGATCATGATGCCGGCGGTTTCCTTCGCCGCCAGCGCCGCCTTGGCGCGGATGGTCGGGCGGCCGTTATAGGTGACGTAGTCGCAGCCGGCGCACGCCTTCCCGACCACGTCGTAATTGGCGGCGTCCTTGCCAAAGGTCGTCAGCACCTTCTGGAAGCTGTAGCCGCCCTTGTAGCCGTTGAATCCGCGGCCGTAGAAGGGTACGCCGAGCGTCAGCTGTTCCTTTTTGGCGCCCAATGCCTTCCAGGTGGCTATGTCTTTGCGCGCCACCTCCATAGTCGAATGTTCGGCGCCCGCCTTGCCCCAGGTCTCGCCGATCTGGTCGTAGGACATCAGGTTGATATAGTCGAAATGCGGAATCGATCCGACCGGGATCATGCCGCCGGGGTTCGACGCCGTGGCGCAGGTCAGGAGCTTCCTGCGCTTCGTCAGGCCCGTGCGGAGAGCTTGCGTGAACGGCACATAGTTGCCTTCCTTGTCGATGGCGGTCAGCACGTCCCACTCGAGGTCGACATCGATGCCGTCGAGGCCGGTGGCGTCAGCAAAGGCCAGCAGGTCGGCCACCAGCTTTTCGCGCGCCCCCGGCCGCGTCAGCTCCGTCCAGTTGCCCGAGCAGCCGGGAATAATGCCGCCGCCCAGCGACACCAGCACCTTGACGCCCTTGGCGTGCGCCATCTGAACGATCTCACGCACCTCGGCGACCGAACGCGTGCCGTTGCCATTGCCATTGTCGGTGTCCATGCAACTCATCTTATCGCCGGTGACGATGCTGCCGTCCTTGCCCGGATTGACGAAGGAGATGTTGATATGGGTCAGCTTTTTGAGGTCGGTCATCTCCATGGTCGCCTTCATGTCGCGGAAGGCAGCGACATAGCCTATGACCACTGGGCCTTGCGGCTTACGGGCCTCGGCGGCGGGGGAGGCAAGCAGGGACAGGGCTGCGAACGCAGCGGCGGCGGGCTTCAGCATGGCGTTTCCTCTCTTTTGGATCGAGATTGGCATTACCGGAACCGGGGATCAACCAGACCAATTTTATTTTGTTACTTGGTGACCATAAGCCCGTCGCGGACCCCGACCGGCCACGGCGTCAGGCTGCGGCCGGCGCACGGCCCGCCAACGCAATAGCCGTCGGTGATGCGGAACAGCGCGCCGTGCCAGCCGCAACTGATCAGGTCGCCGCGCGAGGTCAGGTATTCGTCCAGTTCCTCGGCCAGCGGCATGCCGGCGTGCGGGCAGCGATCGACATAGCCATAGACCTGCTCGCCTTGGCGGACAACGAAGCCGTGAAAGTGCGCCTCGCCAATCTCAAGCACGAAGTTGCGCGCCTTGCCGTCGGCGATGAGCTCGAGCGGACCCAAGGTGACTCCGGCGGGCGTTGAAAAGACGCGGGCAAAGCTCATTCGGCGCCCGGCTGGCGCGACGGGTGGGCGGCGGCGAATTCATCCAGGCGGGCGCAGGCGGCATCGACCGCCATGATCCGCGGCCAGGGCGCAAGATCGACATTAAATCGGCGGGCATTGTAGACTTGCGGGATCAGGCAGCAGTCGGCCAGCGTCGGGCCTTCGCCAAAGGCAAAGCCTTCGCCGTGCTGGTCGATGAGCGCTTCCAGGGTATCGAAGCCTGCGGTGATCCAGCGGGCAATCCAGGCGTCGATCTGCGCTTGCGTGGCGCCGAACTCGGCCTTCAGGCTGTTGAGGACGCGCAGGTTATTGAGCGGATGGATGTCGCAGGCAACGACCGCCATCATGGCGCGCACCGCGGCGCGGCCGGCCGGATCGGCCGGCATGAGCGGCGGTTGCGGGCGGGTTTCCTCGAGCCACTCCATGATTGCCGTGCTCTGGGTGATCACCTTGCCATCGGACTCGACGGCGGGAACCAGGCCTTGCGGATTGATGGATTTGTAGTCAGTGGCGGATTGCGCGCCGGTCCGCAGGTCGATGGACACGGTGTCATAACTGACGCCCTTGAGGTTCAAGGCGATGCGGACGCGATAGGCGGCGGATGAACGCCAGTAATCGTAAAGTTTCATCACCCTCTCGCGGCAAGAATCGTGGCGCGGCAGTCGCCGAAACCGATGGGGGCAAAGCCGTCGGCAGCAGCGCGGGCGCTCAAGATAATCTCATCACCGTCCTCAAGGAAGGTCCGTGTTTCATTGCCCGGCAGGATAATCGGCGACTTGCCGCCGTCGCTCAGCTCCAAAAGGCTGCCGGAACTGGCGGAATCGGGACCTGACAGGGTGCCCGTACCCAACAGGTCACCGGGTTGCAGGTTGCATCCATTTGAGGCGTGGTGGGTCAGGATCTGGGCGACCGTCCAGTACATGTGACGGGTGTGGCTGCGGCTGATGACGACAGGCGCAAGATTCTGCGCGCGCATCTTCGCCGTGCGCAAGGATACTTCCAGATTTATCGAAAGGCCGCCATAGGCCTGGTCATCTTCGGCCCACAGATAGGGCAGGGGCCTGGGGTCGCCCATAGGGCGAGGCGTCGGCGCCATGCGGAAGGGCGCCAAAGCCTCAGGGGTGACGATCCATGCCGAGACAGTGGTGTGGAAGTTCTTGGCCAGAAATGGCCCCAGCGGCTGGTACTCCCAGGCCTGGAAGTCGCGCGCCGACCAGTCGTTGAGCAGGCAGAAACCGCCGATATGCTGGGGTGCGTCGGCGATGGCAATCGGATCGCCTAAGGCATTGCCGGGCCCAACCCAGACACCGAGTTCCAGTTCGAAATCGAGGCGCCTGGACGGCCCGAAGCCGGGCGTTTCGGCATCCTGCGCCTTGGTCTGGCCGCGTGGGCGCACGACCGGTTCGCCGGAGACGCGCACCGACGAGGCGCGGCCGTGATAGCCGATCGGCACGTGCTTGTAATTGGGCAGCAAAGGGTTGTCCGGCCGGAACAGGGCGCCGACCTTGGTGGCGTGATGGATGCCGACATAGAAGTCGGTATAGTCGCCGACGCGCACCGGCAGGTGGACGACGCAATCACGCGCCGTATGCAGATAGGGCTCGGCGGCGGCGCTGTGCGTGGCGTCCGACAGCAGGCGCGACAGCTGGTGACGCAGCGATTTGCGCAAAGGCGGCGTGGCCAGGATCGTTTCCAGGTCATCCGGAACGTCACGCAACATGCCGGCGGCGACCAGGGCCTGAAGTTCCAGGATGTGGTCGCCGATGGCGACACCCGGACGCGGCGCTTCGCCGGCCGGGCTGAACAGGCCGAATGGCAGGTTCTGGATCGGAAAGTCGTGATGGCCGTTGGCCGAGTGAACCCAGCTTTCGAGGGCGATGTCGTGGGTGGCGTCGATCATTTGGGTAGGTTCGCTTTCGGGAAGTCCTGCCAGCAGGCATCGTAGTCGGCTTGTAGCGCGGGCGAGGTGAGGGCGGCCTCCGTCGGGCGCAGGACCCAGCGGCTTTCGAACATGAAGGCCATGGTGTCGGTGATTTTGTGCGGCTTGAGGTCTGCCTTGATGGCGGCGGCATGGCTTGCGGCATCAGGGCCGTGACCGTTCATGCAGTTATGCAGGCTTGCACCGCCCGGAAGGAAGCCGCCGGCTTTTGCGTCATAGGCGCCTTCGATCAGGCCCATGAACTCGCTCATGAGATTGCGGTGGAACCACGGCGGCCGGAAGGTATGTTCGGCGACCATCCAGCGCGGCGGGAAGATGACGAAATCGCAATTGGCCGTGCCGGGGAGTTCGGACGGCGAGGTCAGGACGGTGAAGATCGACGGATCGGGATGGTCGAAGCTGACCGTATTGATGGTGTTGAAGCGCGTCAGGTCATAACGATAGGGCGCGTAGTTGCCGTGCCAGGCGACGACGTCGAGCGGCGAGTGGTCAAGCGTCGTTGTCCATAATGCGCCGTGGAATTTCTGGATCAGTTGGGTGGCTTCGTCGCGGTCTTCAAAGGCCGCGACGGGCGTTTCGAAATCGCGCGGATTGGCGAGGCCATTGGCGCCTATGGGGCCGAGATCCGGCAGGCGAAACGGCGCGCCGTGGTTTTCGAGGACGTAGCCGGTGGCGCTGTCGCTCGTGAGGTCTACGCGGAAGCGGACGCCGCGCGGGATGACGGCGACGTGCAGGGGCGCGACGTCGAGTCGGCCCATTTCCGTAAATATGGAAATATTGCCGGACTGCGGCACGATCAGCATTTCGCCGTCGGCGTTGACAAAAACGCGCTGCATGGAGGCGGTCGCGGCATAGAGCCAGATGGTGACGCCGCTGTGTGTCGCGGCATCGCCGTTCATCGCCCACGGCGTCAATCCGTCGAGAAAATCCGTCGGGATTTCGGGAAGTGTCTGCGGTGACCAGCGCAGGCGGTTGGGCGTGGCCGAGCCGGGGGCGGGGCCGTCCTTCAGACGTTTAAAAGGCGCATGACTCGCCGAGGGGCGTAGGCGGTAGTGCCACGACCTCCGGTTTTCGCTGCGCGGCGCCGTAAAAGCCGAACCCGACAGCTGTTCGGCATAAAGCCCGAACGGCGTCTGTTGCGGCGAGTTCTGGCCGACGGGCAGGGCGCCCGCCACGGCTTCCGTCGCGAAATGATTGCCAAACCCGGTCATATACTGGGACATCTGAATGCTCCGGAGCTAGACTTGCCCCCCCCACCACTCGCTCCGCTCGCGGTCCCCCTCCCCACTCGCATCTTGGATGCTGTAACTACCGAGTTGCTCATGGGGAGGAATATGAAAAGGAAGCTTGCCCTCCTTATTCCTCCCCGAGAGCACCTCGAACTGTCAACGCAATGAAGTGAACGGGGAGGGGGACCATGAGCGGAGCGAATGGTGGTGGGGGCCTTATGCCACCTTAATAACGCCGCGGCGAATCTGATCCAGTTCGATCGATTCGAACAGGGCCTGGAAATTGCCGTTGCCGAAACCGTCGTTGCCCTTGCGCTGGATGATCTCGAAGAAGATCGGCCCGAAGGTGTTTTCGGTGAAAATCTGCAACAAGATCCCGTCTTCGCCGCCGCCATCGATCAGTATGCGGTTGCGGCGCAGGCGTTCCAGGTCTTCGCCGTGGCCGGGCACGCGCTTGTCGACCAGGTCGTAATAGGTGTCGATCGTGTCCTGGAGTTTCACGCCCCGCGCGCGCAGGCGCTCGACCGTCTCATAGATATTGTCGGTGGTCAGCGCGATATGCTGGATGCCTTCGCCATTATACTGGCGCAGGAATTCCTCGATCTGGCTCTTGTCATCCTGGCTTTCGTTGAGCGGGATGCGGATCTGCTGGTCGGGTGCGATCATCGCCTGGCTGAACAGGCCGGTCGCCTGGCCCTTGATGTCGAAATACTTCTGTTCCTCGAAGCCGAAGATGCGGCGATAGAATTCCGACCAGGTGCGCATCTCGCCGCGGCGGACATTGTGCGTCAGGTGGTCGATCATGCCGAAGCCGACGCTGTTTTCAGCCTCCGCCCCGGCGCCGGACAGCGGCGTCCAGCCGGCAAAGACGTCGTGGTCGATAAGGTAAAGCAGCGAACCGCCTATGCCTTCGAGCACCGGCACATCGGGGAAAGCACTGAGGTTGGCATCGGCCGGCCGCGCGCCTTTTTCCAGGGCCAGTTCATAGGCGCGGGCGGCGTCGGTCACGCGAAACGCCATGCCGTTGGCCGACGGGCCATGCGCCCTGCCAAACTCGGACGCCTGCTGCGTCGCCGCCTCGTTCAGCACAAAATCGACGCGGCCTTGTCGATAGCGGGTAATGGACTTGGTGGGATGCCTGGCGACGGCCGTGAAGCCCATGGCTTCGAGCTGTTCGGCCATTCCGGCTGCGTCGGGACCTGTAAACTCCACAAAGGCAAAGCCATCGAGACCCAAGAGGTTGGTTTCGGTTTCGGACATGGCGACCTCCGCGCAATAGTATCAATAGAAACTATTACGGTCTGGTCCTCCTGGCAACGCTTTTTTTGCAACTCGTATGTTAGAGCAGAGCAACCGCGTCAGCATAAACCGGGCAGTTTCAAAAGGAGTTCCAGCCATGGCCGACCAGTACCCGCTCTACATTGCCTTGCGCGACCTGATGGTCCGCGCGGCGCCTGCCATGAAAATCGGCAAGGATGTGGTGGGCGAATGCACGGTCAATGTTCCGACCGCGACCATGGCGTCGAAGGACCCGATCTGGTTCGGCACGGTCCGCCTGGCCGGCAGCCGCGTCTCCTACTATCTGCCGCCGCTGGCCATGAAGGAAGGGCGCGACATTCCGGTTCCGGACGCGCTGAAGAGCCACGCCCAGAGCAAGACCTGCTTTGTATTCGACGCCATCGAGCCGGATCTGTTCGGCGAGTTGGAAAACGTCACCCGCACCGCCGCCAAGGCGTTCGGCTAGAGCGATATGGCGAAACGAAGTTCGGCGCAGCCAAAAGTGTAGGCGGTGATCGGTATGATGTTTCCACTTAAAATCATGCCGATCTAGGACAAACTTTTTAATGAAGCCCGAAGGCGTAGTCCGATCCCGGATTACGCCTTTGCCTTGCCCGTGCCCTTGTAGACCATGAAGGCGAAGACCAGAGCGCTGACAATGGTCACGACCGAGCCGAGGCCAACAACCGGCGCCGCCCATGGCATGACGGCGATCGAGCCATAAATGCCCGGGATGATCAGCAGCAGGCCCAGCAGCGCTATGCAGTAGTGCGCCAGGATCAGCTTCGGCGACAGGTTGGGATGGCTGTTGTAGAACAGGCCGGCCAGGAACATCAAAACTCCGCCGATCAGGTTGAGGTGGCCGTGCACCGGCGCGTAGGTAAAGTCGTGCGTGCCGCCCATATAGGCGCCGAAACCCATCGACAGCACAAAAGCGATGACGCTGGTGCGCAGGAAAATAGTACCATTCATTAAGAGTGCCCCTGTTTATATAGCCCCGTTATTTATTACATCCGTAACGACCGCGAGGCAATCCCGTCGTTACACTTGCGGCCTCCGGCGTTCTGACGCACAGTGCGGGTAATAACAATTCAGGGAAGGCGTAAGGCATGAGATTCGGTCGGTGGCTTGGAATGTGCGTGGGCGCGGTGGCTCTGGTGCTGGCCGGACACGCGGTCGCGGCAGACGGGAGCTACAAGCTGGCCGTCACCATCGACGACCTGCCGTCGCACGGCGCCCTGCCAGCCGGGATGACGCGGTCGGGCATCGCGAAAATGACGCTCGACGCCTATGCGGCGCACAAGGTGCCGCGCGTCTATGGCTATATCAATTCCGTCCACCTCAAGGGCGATCCCGACAACGCCAAGGTGCTTCAGATGTGGCGCGCCGCCGGCCATCCGCTCGGCAATCATCACGTCAGCCACGCCAGCGTCGACGCCGGCACGGCCGAGGACTTCATAAAAGGCATCGCGGCCAATGAGCCGGTGCTGGCTGAGCTTATGCCCGGCGAAAACTGGCACTCCTTTCGCTATCCGTTCCTGAACGCCGGCGACGCGGCGCGCGGCCCGGCGGTGGCGGAATGGCTGAAGGCGCACGGCTACACCATTGCCGACGTGTCGATGTCGTTCAACGACTGGGCCTATACCGATACCCACGCGCGCTGCGTCGCCAAGGGCGACACCGCCGCTGTCGAGACCATGAAGACCCGCTACATGGACGAGGTCCGGGCCCAGATCGCGCGCAGCAAGGCGGTGTCGCAGAAGGTCTATGGCCGGATGATCCCCCAGGTCCTGCTGACCCATATCGGCGGATTCGGCGCCATCATGCTGCCGCAGGTCCTCGACGAACTGGAAAAGAGCGGCGCGAAATTCGTGACGCTGGAAGAGGTTCAAAGCGATGCCGCTTATGCCGAGCCGGGCCTGAAATCGGGCCTGGTCATGGAGCGGACCGCCCAGGCCAAAGGCATCGACATCTCGGCCATCGCGAACACCTCTGTGGCCGGCCTCGACCAGATGTGTCGCTGATCCCAATGTCCGCAAGCGTTGACACAGCCGCGCCATCAGGCTTAGCAAAGGATATGAAATCCGAAAAACAGGCGGCGCGTCGCGAACAGATCCTTGATATTGCCAGTGAAATCTTCCTGCAGGAAGGTTATGCGGCCGCATCGGTGTCGACCATTGCCGCGCGCGTCGGCGGTTCCAAGGGCACGCTCTACAGCTACTTCCGCAGCAAGGAGGAGCTGTTCGCGGCTTACGTAGAGCGCCACTGCGAGATCCACCGCAACCAGATGAGCGAACTGCTCACCGACGAGGCCGAGGCGCGCGTCGTGCTGACCAAGTTCGCCAAGCGTTACCTGCGCATGTTCACCAGCGAACGCACGCTCGCCAACTGGCGCGTCATTTCCGCCGAAAGCGCCAAGTCACCCGAAATCGGCCGGCTCTTCTACGAAACCGGGCCTTTGCGCGGGGCGAAACTGCTGGCTGAGTATCTGAACAAGGCCGTGGCGCGCGGGGAACTGAAGATCGACGACACGCTGCTGGCGGCGCACCAGTTCACTTCGCTGATCCATGGCCGGATGATCAAGGCGATGTTGCTCAACTACATCGCGCCGCCGACCGATGCCGAAATCGACGCCGAGGTCGAAGCCGCCATGTTCGTTTTCTGCGCCGCCTATGGCGTAGCCAAGCCGTGAAATGGCTGGCCGTCGCCGCGTTGTTGGTGATCCTGGCGACGCCGGCTGTCGCGGCGGACAAGCCGAACGGCCGGATGCAGGCCTGTACGCAAGCCTGGCTGGAACGCCGGGACGCGGGGCAGGCGCAGGCTTACAAGCCGTTTCTGAAAACCTGCCTTGCCGATCCGGCTTCCGCCGCCACCAAAACGGTCAAGGCAGGTGGCAAGGCGAAAAAGCGCGGACCGAACCGCATGAAGATCTGCGGCGCACAATGGAGGAAAATGAAGGCCGAAAGCCGGACAGGCGGGCAGAGCTACCGCGAGTTCTCCCGGACCTGTCTCAAGAGCTGAGCCTTACTCGCGCAGCGAATTCACCAGGTTGAACACCATTTCCTTGGCGGTGTCGTCGTGGCCTTCCTGGGCGACGCCGTACAGGGTCTGCATGACGTTTTCGGCGATCGGTTGGACGCTGACATGGTCGGAAACTTCGAAAATGCCGGGAAGTAGCGCCTTGCGCACCTCGTTGTCGTCGACCAGGGCCTCGGTGATTTTCTCGCCTTCGCGTAAACCGGTGAAGACGATCTTGATATCTTTCTCCGGCGTCAGGCCATAGAGCCTGATCATGCGCGTGGCCAGGTCGTAGATGCGCACCGGCTCACCCATCTCGAGGATATACAGGCCGGAATGATTTTCGGGCGTCTGGGCGTTGGTCATCGCTGCGGTCAGGACAAGCTGTACCGCCTCGAAGATCGTCATGAAATAACGCTCGGCATCCTTGTCCGTCAGGGTGATCGGGCCGCCGCGCTCGATCTGCGACCGGAACAGCGGCACGACGGAGCCGGTCGACCCCAGGACATTGCCGAAACGTACGACGCAGGCCTGATGCGAATCGGTGATCTGGCTGCGGATCAGGTGTTCGGCCATGCGCTTGGTCGCGCCCATCAGCGACGACGGCGCCACAGCCTTGTCCGACGAGATCAGGACCAGTTGCTTGACGCCGGCGGCCTTGGCGGCGTCGATGACGTATTGCGTACCTAAAACATTGGTCAGCACGGCTTCGCACGGATTGAGCTCGACCATCGGCACGTGCTTCAGCGCCGCGGCGTGGAAGATGACATCCGGCGCCTGCGCCTTGACGACGGCGGCCAGGCGCTCCTTGCGGCGGATGCTGCACAGGATGGGCTGGGCGTGCGTCGTGCCGAACTGTTCGCGAATCGCGCGATCGATTTCGTAGAGCGCCAGTTCCGAGTGATCGACGAGCGTAACGTGGGCCGCGCCGAGACTTAAAGCCTGCTTGCAGATTTCCGAGCCAATCGAGCCGCCGGCGCCTGTGACCAGTATGCGTTTACCGGCATAAAAGCTGCGCAGGCCCTCCGTGTCCAGCTCAACCTGCGGGCGGTGCAGAAGCACCTTGAACGACGCAGGGTCGCTCGGGTCGGGCAGGACCAGCGGGGGAGGAGATTTTCCAAAAGCGGCAAGCCGGGCAAGGAAACGCAGCAGTCTGTAGTTCGAGGCGCCCATCTGAGTCCGGCTTGGTAAAACTGAGGCCTTGTATTGAGCCGAGGATAGGTGTTTTAGCAAGGGGGGAACGCCTGAAACCGCTGAATTTTTTAAAGGAGCGGTGCGCGAAGTTGCGTTAATCTGTCCGCGCGGGAGAATGTTGTGATCGAAGTGCTGTTTTTTGGCAAGATGGCGGATGTGGCGGGCCGGCGATCACTCACGATCGGCGTCCCGGATGGCGGAACGCTGCACGTATTGCGAGACCGGATTTTTGCTGACGCCCTCGCGCAGGGGCAGGTGACAGCGCAGGACATTCGCATGAGTGTCAATAAGGTCGTCGCGACTTCGGATCGGCGCATCGATGACGGTGACGAAGTGGCCTTTTTTTCGATCTTTTCGGGGGGATGATGGCCCGGCTCGATGTGCGATTGCTGGAGGACGGCCTGGATCCGGCGGCGGCCTATGCCGTCTTCGACCGTGCCGAAGGCTCTGCCGGGGCCGTGGTCAGCTTTACCGGCGTGGTGCGCGGTGAAAGCGGCGCGGTCGATTATCTTTTCCTCGACTGGTATCCCGGCATGACCGAGGCATCGCTCCAGGAGATCGCCGAAGCCGCCGCCCAGCGTTTCGACATCACGGCGCTGAGCGTCCTGCACCGTTGCGGCAAGGTCATGGCGGGCGAGACCATCGTCTTCGTCGCCGCCGCCAGTGCGCATCGGCGCGCGGCCTTCGAAGCGGCCGACTACGCCATGGACCGGTTGAAATCCGAGGCGGCCCTGTGGAAGCGCGAAGCGGGTCGGGACGGGGAACACTGGGTGGAACCGCGCGCCGCCGACGCCAAAGATCTCAAGAGGTGGACATGAGCGACCTGACGCATCTCGACGAAGCCGGCCGCGCCCGCATGGTCGATGTTTCCGACAAAGCCGTGACGGCCCGGACCGCCAGGGCCGCGGGCCGGCTCGTCTGCGCCGCAGGGACGGTGACCCTGGTGCGCGAAGGCCGGACGCCCAAGGGCGCGGTGGTCACGACGGCGGAGCTGGCCGGCATCATGGCCGCCAAGCGAACCGCCGACCTGATCCCGCTGTGTCATCCGTTGGCGCTGACCAAGGTCGCTGTCGTCATCACCGAGAATGCCAGCCTGCCAGGCTTCGATATTTCGGCCGAGGTCAGGACGTCGGGGCAGACGGGCGTGGAGATGGAAGCACTGACGGCCGTCAGCGTGGCGGCGCTTACCCTTTACGACATGCTGAAAGCGGTCGATAAGGCCATGCGCATCGAAGGTCTGGAGGTTCTGTCGAAAACCGGCGGAAAGTCGGACGGATGGCCGGCATAGACCCCGCCTCATGCTATACGGCCGCCGGACGGGTTGGAACGTCCGGCGGCCTGAAAGCGCCCGGCAATAATTAAAGTAACGCCGGCAGCGAAGCATTTTTGATCGCAACGCACAATACGTTTTTCGTTCATCTGAGCGCCACAATTGCCGTAACGGTGAGGTAAGTTGTTGCATCCGCCGCATCGCGTGTAGCCTCGCGCACACAAGTTGGCGATGACATTCATATTTGAACATCAGCGCCAGCTTGTTTTCGCCGAAGCGATATCTAGCCGAAAGCCGCTTAGATGTTCGGCTTTAGAATAGACGCGTGCGAACCCCGACCCACAGCCGGCGGCCGAGCTGGCTGTAGCCGGCGGCGGTCTCATAGCGCTGGTCGGTCAGGTTCTCGATGCGGCCATAGAGCTCGACCCGGTCGTTCAACTTGTAACGCGCGCGAAGGTCCGTGACCGTATAGGCGTCTAGCGGAACCGTGTTGGCAGAGTTATCGAAGGCATCGCCGGCGTGACGCAGGCCAATCGCCAGGTTCACGGCATCGCTGACGTCGTAGCTGAGGTCCAGATTGGCCAGCAGATTCGGCTTGCGTGCCAGCTCCTTGCCTTCCAGACCCACGGACTCGTTGCGGGTATTGAGCGCCGTCACGTTGCCGCGCACATGCAGGCGATCGCTGATATCCTGCGCCCATTCCAGCTCGACGCCATTGGCTTCGGACTTGTCGATATTGGCGTAGAAGCCGAACGGATGCGTGGCGCACAGGGCGGCCGTCGCCGGCCAGCAGCTGTCGAAGCCGATCAGGTTGTCGATATTGCGGGTAAAAGCCGTCACCGACACCTGACCGGTGGCGAAGCTGTAATCGAAACCGCCATCGATGGTCAGGGCCTTTTCGGGCTCCAGCTCCAGATTGCCGTAATCGCTATAGAGCTGATAGAGGCTCGGCACCTTGACGCCCTGGCCGGCGCTGGCGCGGAAACGCCACTGGCCGGCCGGAACGGCGACCGACGCCTGGACGATGTCCTGGCCACCAAAGCTCGACGACTCGTCGTGGCGGGCGCTGAGGGCCACGCTGGCCACGCCGAAATCGTGACGCACCTGGCCGTAGACGCTGGTCAGGTCCTGGTCGGCGGTCTGCTGCGGCGTCCAGGTGGACTCGGTGCGCATTTCGTCCTTCTGGTGGCGCAGGCCCGCCAGCAGGCGCGTGGCGTCGGAGGCGCGATAGACGAGGTGATAATCCGCCGTCAGCGAATGGCCCCGACCTTCAAAGGTCGGGGTGCGGGTGGCGTCGAAAAGCTTGCGCTCGGTCTCGGTCGCGCTCAGCGACAGGGTGTGTTCGATGCGCTCGGACCGCGCCGTCAATCCGGCGGCCAGAAGCGTTGTGTCGCTCAGCGAGGTATCGTCGGTGTCAGTGAAATTGAAGTTGATGTCGTAGCCGTCGACTTCGCTGTAATTGTGCGTTTTCGCGGCCAGGCCGGTCCAGGTGACGTGGTCCGTCACGGCATAGCTCAAGCGTGCGCTCAGTTGTGTCTGGGTAAAGCCATCGGTTTCGGTGCCGCTGGCCGCAGCCGACACGCCGCGATCATTGAGACCTGACGCAAAGACGCGCCAGTTCAGACGACCGGCCTTACCGCCGACGCCGAGACGCGCCGAGCCATAGTGATCGAAACCTTCGACGGCCAGATCGCCTTCCAGCGCCTTTGTCGCGCGACGCGTGGTGATGCTGACGACGCCGCCGACGGCGCCCGAGCCCCAAAGGGTCGACAGCGGGCCGCGCAGGACTTCGATGCGTTCGGCGTCGCCGGTCGACAGGACACCGAGATCGACACCGCCGCCGACTTGGGACGGATCGTTCAGGGCGATGCCGTCTAGCAGATACAGCACCTGGTCGGCGCCGGCGCCACGGATGCTGGAGGCGCCTGAGGCCCCCGGACCGCCATTGGCGACGATATGCAGGTCGGTGGTGCGCGCCAGCAGGTCGCTGACCGACAGGGATTGATAGGACTTGATGTCGGCGTCGGTCAGGACGTCGACGGCCTGGCCGATCTTCGATACGGGCAAGGCTTCGCGCGTGACGGTGACGACGACGTCTTCGCCATCAGCATAGGCAAGGGGAGGGGACAGCAGCGCCAGCGAGGACGCGCCGAGGATAAGGATATTCTTCAACATGGAACGGTTTCTTTCCGCCAGAAGACGAGAGCCGACTGTCCTGGGACTACGGCTCACAAACACATCGTCTTTCGAGAGGCTTCTCGCTCGCCCGGCACACCTCGACCAGGGCAAAGGACGACAGCCATGGCAGGTTTCCTGACTTGCGTCTCAGACGCCCGACGCCGTCTTCCCCGCGGATGCAGGTGACGTGTGGCGGCGGGCTTAACGCTTACAGTTGCGAGGACAGTCCGGGATTTCCACCCGGTTCCCTATTATCTTCCCCTTCGGGAAGCACCATTGGCACGGCGCCGCCTTACGGTGCGCGCGTTCGAGCGTCAAGCGGCGGGCAGAGGATTTTCGCGAGTGTGGGTTTCACGCCTCAGCCGGCGTCTTTGCCTGGATGCTGAGGGCGTGGACAGGACCGGCCAGTTCCTCGGCCAGTATGGTGTTTACCCGCCGCTGACGCGCCACGCGGCTCAGCCCCTCGAAGGCGGATGACACGATAAGCACGGAAAAATGACTCTCGCCCCCTTCACGCGCGCCCGAATGCCCACTATGTTTGGCGCTGTCGTCTTGGATATCAAGGCGCACCGGGGCAAGGGCTGATTCCAGCTTCGATCGGATACGATCAGCGATTTCACCCATATTCGGCCTCACACGTCAGATATAATTCAGCAGTTATTATGCTTTCAGGGTGATATCTCATCATATGAGCGAAGGATTCAAGTACAAGCCGCGTTTTATGGACATGCGCATCCGCCCTCCCAAGGAAGGCGAGGAACAAACGCGCCGTCCGGAAGAAGACGTATTGCAGCTCAAGCCGGGCCAAAAGCCTTGCGAATGGCCGGAGTGCCACAAGGCCGCGACCGCTCGGGCGCCGAAGTCGCGCGAAATGATGAACGAATTCTATAACTTCTGCCAGCTGCACGCCGGCGAGTACAACAAGAACTGGAATTTCTTCGCCGGCATGTCCGAAGGCGAGGCGCGCCGTCACCGCGAATCGATCGCGACCGGCGACCGTCCGACCTGGGCGTTCCGGGCCTCGCGTCAGTCGCGCGAAGCCGCCAACTTTACGACCAAGGGCACCAAGGCCGGCGGCTTCTACGATCCGCACAGCGTCTTTGGCGCCGGCGCCGCGCCGAATCGCGACAAGGCCGTGCCGGCCGAGAAGCAGTACGGCAAGATCGAGCGCCAGGCCTTTGCCGATCTCGACCTCGAAGCCGGTGCGACCTGGGACCAGATACGCGTCCGCTATACCGAGCTGCTCAAGCGCTGCCACCCGGACAATAACGGCGGCGACCGTTCGGCCGAGGACAAGCTGCAGAGAGTTATCAAGGCTTATAAAGTCCTCAAAAAGATGCAAACCTCGTAAAAGCCTTGGCTTTTTTGATGCGCTATCGCTTCGCTGCTTGAGCGCGGAGCGATCTGCGTCGCGGTCGTCGCTTGGCTGTATAAGGATACAGCCGGCGCTAGCCAGCTAGCATCTCATCCAATTTGAAGGCTTTTACCCGCCGTTACCTGTGGCGGAGCGTTACCTGCCTGCGAAGTAACCGTCACTACCCGAAGATGCGCCGGTGCGGCCGAACAGGTTGACCTGCCACATGCGGCGGGGTTTGAAACCGGTCGAGGCGTAGGCCCGCAAAGCAGATTCGTTGTCCGGTAGGGAGTGCAGGAAGGGAATGCGGCCTTCTGCCTTGATCTTGCTGCCCATGACAGAGATCAGTTGTTTGGCCAGGCCGCGCCCCTGATAATCCGGGTGCGTGCAGATGGCCGTAATCTCCGTATAGCCCGGCAGGCACATGCGTTCGCCCGCCATGGCGATCAGCCGGCCATTGTCGCGGATGCCGACAAAATCGCCCTTTTCGATGGTTCGTGTGCCGAAAGGTCCCGGCCGCGTCAGCGCCGTAAGCTCCAGGATGTCGGGCACATCAGCCTTGGTCAGCGGTTGGATATTCGCACTGACCGGACCCGGGCGGAAATCGTCGGCCACCAGTTGCATGACATCGAACGCCGTCATCCGTTCAAGACCAGCGGGCGCATCCAGGGCAGTGTTCGCCCACACGACCGCATTGCCGTCATTGGGCACCACGTTGCCGAGATGCTCCAAAGCGTCGGGCGTTTCGAACGCCGCGAACGGCGACACATCGGCGGGATAACGCAGGACAGGCGGCCTGCCTTCGGCCAGATGGGCATGGCGCGTCGTCAGGGCATGCCAGACGGGGTTATCGAGGACGAAATGCGCCATAGGTGGTCCTGTTGCCGCTTTTGGGTGGGTGCCTCATATAGGCAGGACGGCAAATCCTGCCAAGACGAGGACGTCATGACACTTTCAAAAGGCGGATGCCAGTGCGGCGCGGTGCGCTTTGAAGTCAAAGGCCCGCTCGGCAAGGCGTCGGTCTGCCACTGCCGCATGTGCCAGAAGGCGTTCGGCAATGTCTTCGCACCGCTGGTGTCGATCCCTGAGGGTGCGCTGAAGTGGACAAAGGCCGAGCCCAGGCGCTTTCAAAGCTCCAACCTCGTCCAGCGCGGCTTTTGTCCAGAGTGCGGCACGCCCCTGACCTATGAAGCGCCGGACGGGCTGGCCGTGGCGATCGGCGCGTTCGATCACCCGGAGCGCATCGAACCGGAAATCCAGTTCGGTATCGAAGGCCGCATTCCGTGGATGGACCATGTCAATGATTGGCCGGTGCGCGAAACCCTCGACGACATCGAGGCGGCGCCATTTCTCGACAAGCTGGAAAGCTATCAATACCCTGACGAGGTCTGATTTCTGTCGCGCAACCTATCCCGAAACCGGAGGCCACTTTCGGGGTTGCGCTTAACTGAACGGTTCGAAGCAGTCGTAATTGCGCTGGCGGAAGATCTTGCCGTCGCGCAGTTCGAAGACGCTGCACACGTGCGCCGTCATCGTGTCGCCGGCTTGCAGCTTGCCGAAATCGACATTCAGCACGCCGCGCCACAGGCATTCGGCCGCCACGACATCGCCGTCACAGATCAGGGCATTGATATGGAAGGTCTGGCTTCGTACCGATGTCCGGCCGCGATGAAAGGCCGTCTTGACGTCTTCCAGGTTCGAGACCACGCCTTCCTTGCGCAGCGCGTTCGGCCATTCGGTGTGTTTGACGTCCGGATGGTAGCACGAAACGATGGTGTCGAGATCGCCGTCCTCGATCGCCCTGAGAAAGGTTTTGATCACTGTGCGGTTGGGATCGGACGCCGGTTTGTCGGCCTGGAGCGCGGGCTGTGTCATGCTGGCATTTTTAGCGAAAAAATATGACACAGTGCAAACATTAAGGGTTGTTTCGCCCGTCCGAACGGCCTAGCTGAAAACCGTCTGTTCAAGCGCAATCCAAAAAGTGCTTCGCGGTTTTTGGATAGATTGCGCGCTCGCAAAAATACTCGATTGAAAGCCAAAGAATGCCTGCCGATCTTGAATATGCCGATCCGTTGCTGAACCTGAAACCGGATAAAAAGGTCAGCATTCGCGAGGTGTTCGGCGTCGATGCCGACATGATGGTGCCGGCCTTTTCCAACCGCGACAACCACGTGCCGGATATCGATGAGGCCTACCGCTTCGATCCGCAGACGACGCTTGCCATCTGCGCCGGCTTTGCTTTCGATCGCCGCGTGATGGTCCAGGGCTTCCACGGCACGGGTAAATCGACGCACATCGAACAGATCGCCGCGCGCCTGAACTGGCCGCTGGTCCGCGTCAACCTCGACAGCCACGTCAGCCGGATCGACCTGATCGGCAAGGACGCCATCGTGCTGAAGGACGGCCAGCAGGTCACGGAATTCCGTGAAGGCATCCTGCCGTGGGCGCTGCAACGTCCCGTCGCCCTGGTGTTCGATGAATACGACGCCGGCCGTCCGGACGTCATGTTCGTCATCCAACGCGTGCTGGAAGCGCAGGGCCGCCTGACCTTGCTGGACCAGAACAAGGTCATCAAGCCGAACGCAAACTTCCGCCTGTTTTCGACGACCAACACCATCGGTCTCGGCGACACGACCGGCCTCTATCACGGCACCCAGCAGATCAACCAGGGCCAGATGGACCGCTGGTCGTTGGTCACCACGCTCAACTATTTGAGCCATGACGCCGAGGTCGAGATCGTCCTGGCCAAGGTGCCGGAATTCAACACGCCGGAAAAGCGCCAGATCATCGATGCCATGGTGCGCGTCGCCGACTACTCGCGTTCGGCCTTCGCCAATGGCGACATCTCGACCGTCATGAGCCCGCGGACCGTCATCACCTGGGCGCAGAACACGCTGATCTTCGGCGACGATCCGGAATTGGCCTTCCGCCTGTCCTTCCTGAACAAGTCCGACGAACTGGAACGCCACACCCTGGCGGAGTTCTACCAGCGCGCCTTTGGTACGGACGTCAAGGAATCGGCTCTCAAAGTGAAGGTGATCTGATCTTCTCCTCCCCATGAGAATGGGGAGGGGAACCACGAAGTGGTGGAGGGGTAGGCTGCGTCTGTGGAATACCCCTCCGTCATTCCGCCAAGGCGGAATGCCACCTCCCCAGCCTCGCCGGCAGGCAATCGCTAGGGAGGAGAGTTGGAAGGAACCCGCGAGCCGCCATGCCGCCCAAAACGACCATCTTAAGCGAACCGTTCAAAAAGGCCCTGGTGCACTCCACCCGCGCCCTGGCCGAGGATTCCGAGCTTGAGATCATCTTCGGCTCGGATGGCCCAAAGCGTGACGGCAATAAGCTGACCCTGCCGCACCCGCCGCGCGACCTGGCGCCACGTCAGGCACAGACCATCCGTGGCGTTGCCGACCGGGCCGCCTTGCGTATCGCCCACCACAATGACCGCATCCATGCCAGCGCCCGTCCGCGTGACGACAAGAGCGCCGAAGCCTTCGATGCTTTGGAAGAGGCGCGGCTGGAGGCCCTGGGCGCCCGCGCGCTGATGGGCGTGCGCGCCAATCTCCATGCTGCGAATGTCAGCGAGCTGGAACGCAAGGGGACGGGCCGCAAGGAGCAGAAGGACGAGCTGAATTTCGCCGATATGCTGGGCCAGATCGCGCGCGAGCACCTGACCGGAGACAGCGTGCCGGGCCTGATCGAGCGTGTCGTCAACTTCTTCCGCGGCGAGGTCGAGGACAAGGCCGGCAACCGCTTGCGCGCGCTTCTGCCCTATATCCATGACCAGAAGCGCTTTTCCGAAGAAGCGCGCCGCATCCTGACCGATCTCGACCTCAAGGACGACAGTCTCGATGCCGAGAAGGAAAAGCAGGACCAGGGCGAGGACGAAGACAACGAAGGCGATGCCGAGACCGAGGATCAGGACGACAACGAGCCTGAGGCCGAGGAGGACAACCGTCCCGAACAGGACGAACCACGCGCCGATGGCCAGGAACAGTCCGAGGAGGGCGAGGACGACTACACCCAGATGCAGGGCGACCCGCAGATGGCATCGGAGTCGACCAGCGACGAAATACCGGACGGGGAGGCCGGCGAGGTCGACTTCCGCGACCAGGGCGCGCCGGACACGCCGATCAAGCCCGACTATGAGATCTATACCAAGCAGTTCGACGAGGTCGTGACGGCCGAAGAGCTGTGCGATCCGGAAGAGCTGGAACGCCTGCGCGGCTTCCTCAATGCGCAACTGGCGAACATGGCCAGCGTCGTGTCGCGCCTGGCCAACCGCCTGCAGCGCAAGCTGATGGCGCAGCAGAACCGCTCGTGGACCTTCGACCTCGAAGAAGGCGTGCTGGATGCCGCCAAGCTGACGCGGGTCATCGTTGATCCGTCGGCCCCTCTGTCATTCAAGCAGGAAAAGGACACCGAGTTCCGCGATACGGTGGTGACGCTTCTGCTCGACAATTCGGGCTCGATGCGGGGCCGGCCGATCATGGTCGCCGCCATGTGCGCCGACATCCTGGCGCGGACCCTGGAGCGCGTCGGCGTCAAGGTCGAGATCCTGGGCTTTACCACCAAGGCGTGGAAGGGCGGCCAGTCGCGCGAAGCCTGGGTGCGTTCGGGCAAGCCTGCGGGGCCGGGCCGGCTTAATGACCTGCGCCACATCATCTATAAGGCCGCCGACAATCCGTGGCGCCGGGCACATAAGAACCTCGGCCTGATGATGCGCGAGGGGCTGCTGAAGGAAAACATCGACGGCGAGGCACTGAACTGGGCCTATGGCCGCCTGGCCGGCCGGCCCGAGCAGCGCAAGATCCTGATGGTCATTTCGGACGGCGCGCCGGTCGATGACTCGACGCTGAGCGTCAATTCGGGGCACTATCTCGAAAACCACCTGCGCAAGGTGATTGCCGATATCGAAGGCGCGCGGAGAGTTGAGCTGGTGGCGATCGGCATTGGCCACGACGTGACGCGCTACTACAAGCGCGCCTTGACGCTCATCGATGTCGAGCACTTGGCTGGCGGTCTGATGGATAAGCTCACAGAGTTGTTCTCCGAACCCTAGACCGTCACGTCCGTGCCATGTTTGTGAGGGATCCCCAATATCTATGACGCAAGTTAGCAAACGCCCTCGAACTTACTCCTCCCCAGGTTACTGGGGAGGGGGACCGCGCCGGCTTGCCGGCGTGGTGGTGGGGGCTCTTGCTTTGCTTGCCACAAGCACCACACAGGCTGCCCTGCATCCCTACGGTCAGAAGCGCACGCTGAACATCCAGCCCCTGCCGGCCGCCAGCGACGCCCATCCGGTCAATCCGGCTGTCCGCTACGCCGGCGGTTACGAACTGTCGCCGCAACCACGCATGTGGCAGTTCCGCGGCATGTCTGACCTGCGCGTCACGCCGGGCAATGGCGCCCCGCGTGTCGAGGTCATCAGCGATATCGGCGTCGCCATCAGCTTCGACCTCAAGCAGGACGCGCCGATCGATCTCGAACAGCTGCGCGGCGACGACGGCAAGACGTTCACCAACCGCTTGTTCAGCGACGCCGAAGACAGCGCCTTTGATCCGCGCACTGGCACGCGCTACGTTGCGTTCGAGCGCACTCACCGCATCATGGCCTTCCGCAACGGCTGGACGCAAAAGGGCGAAACGCTTCAGCTCAGTGGTCTGCCTGTCTTTCCCGCCAATGAGGGCATAGAAGGCCTGACGCTGGTCGGCGACAGCCTCCTGGCCGGTGGCGAAGGCGGCGGCTTCTGGCTCTGTCCCCTGACGACCCTGGCCTGCCGCCAAGTCAAGGGACCGCAGGTGCCGGGCTTTATGTACAAGCTGACCTCGCTGACGACGCTGGAACCTGGCGGCAATGAGGTCCTGGCCCTCTATCGTTTCTATAATCCGCTGATCGGCCTGCGCAGCCAGTTGCGCCTGCTTCGGCTGAACGGCGACCGCCTGACCGTGGTGAGCGATCTTTTGAAGATCGCACCGCCCATGCCGGCCGACAATTACGAAGGCGTGGCGGCGGTGAAGACGGCGACCGGCTATCGCTTCTACCTGATCTGCGACAATCTCGATCCGGTCGCCAAGCCCAAGCTGCTCGTTTACGACTGGACGCGCTGATGCTTGCCGTGCTGGCGCCCGCCACTGCCGCCTGTCAATTGATGATGGCGCTGATCATCTGGCGCAGGACGCAATTGCCGGGGCGGAGTGATCTGGCGATCAGCCTGATCTCTGGCACCGCCTACTTTCTTCATGCTGCGTTTCCAGACGATTTGCGCTTCCTGCTGCCGATCGTCCTGGCGGCGCCCCTGGCATGTAACCGCGCCATTCGCGCCGGTTTTGAGACATCGCGCCGTCCCGTTTGGCAGGACCTTGGCATTCTGGTCTTTCTCTTAGGATTCGGTTTGGCCGCGCGCGTTGGTGCACCGGGATGGACGGGCCTGGCGTCGAGCCTCTTGAGCCTCGCGCTTTTCGTCGAACTGCCGATCATCGTCTGGCGCGGCCTGCCGGACGACCTGGTCGCCGCCCGGCGAAGCATCCGTATCTGGGCGCTGGGGCTGTCGGCAGTGCTGGGCGCCGGCGTGGCCATCGCCTCGGTCCTGGGCGGCGCTGTCTGGGCCGTCCCGATCGCTGCCGGGCTGACCTGCGGGCTGATCTTTGCCGCCGTCGCCTTTGGCGGTGGATTGCCCGACACGCTGTCAGCGTCGCCGCAGGCCGCCAAAAGCCCGCTCGACAGCCGCGAGCAGCAGATACTGCGCCGCCTCCGTGAGGTCATAGCCGAAGCCTATAGCGACCCAAATCTGACCCTGTCGAAACTGGCGCAGCGCCTTGACGTTCCGGAACATCGCCTGCGCCGCGTCATCCATTTGGGCGAGGGCCAGGGCAATTTCAGCGCCTGGCTGAGCGGCTATCGCATCGCCGCGTTCAAGGCGCGTATCGACGAGGACGCAACCATCCTGACGCTTGCCCTGGCTGTCGGCTACAATTCGCTGTCCGCCTTCAACCGCGCTTTCAAAGCAGCGGAGGGCGTGACCCCCAGCGCCTTTCGGGCGGCGCGAAAGGCGAATGCGAAAGCAATCAGCGAGCCCACGCCGGAAACGCCCAACGCGACATAGGGCGATGGAAACAGTGTCGCTGCCGCTACCGACATCAGGGCGGCAATCAGCCCGGCCATACGGAAGGCATGCTCCGCCGGGTTCAGCCATAACCGCCAGCGCGACGGCAGAAGCGTGCGGACCACGTCCCAGCCGCCATAAGTCACCAAGCTGCCGGCGGTGGCGTAAACGAGCGCAGGGGGCCAGTTAAGCAGGCTTTCGATCCGTGACATTCCGAAAAGACCGGTACCCGCCATGACCACCAGAATGGCTGGGCCTAGATCGCCAAGGCGCCGTCCATTCTCTTTCAGTTTCAGGGCACGCACGCCGGCCCAGAGGTTGTAGCTGATGACTATGCTGACGCCCATCAGGTCCAACTTGCCGCGAAAAACAAAGGCACCGATCAGCGCCGTGGTCACGCAGGCGATCGCCAGGCCCACCGTGATCCTGCCCATCATCTGGTGGACGCCGCCCCCCTTGCGGCGCGCCAGGACGACCAGGCCGGTCAGAATGGCCAGCGAACCGGCGGTTACGTGGGTGATGATGTTGAGGACGTGGATATCGGGCATGAAACCTCCTGTTGGAAGGGCTGTCATGCGGCGAGCCAGACGCCGTTTCCGGCCGATTTCTGAAAACGGTCAGCTTTCAGGCAACAAAAAACCCGGCGCGACGGCCGGGTTCTTCAAATTCACGGGAAGCAGGCTTTAGGCCTTGGCTTCGTCCAGCTTCGCCTTGATCTGCTTCTTCAGGCGACGGGCGCGCAGGGACAGGTCTGCGTCGTCGGCCTTGATCAGGAAGGCGTCCAGGCCGCCACGGAAGTCGAGCGTGCGCAGGGCGGCGTTCGAGATCTTCAGGCGATAGGACTGGCCCAGCGCTTCCGAAGCGAGGGCGGTTTGACGCAGGGACGGCAGGAAGCGGCGCTTCGTCTTGATGTTGGAGTGGCTCACGGAATGGCCAACCATCGGGCCGACACCGGTGAGTTCGCAGCGACGCGACATGGGTTCCACCTTAGGAAAGAAAAAATGACAGACATGCCTGCGGCGAAGCCGAGGCTTGAAGAGGGGCGTTCTATAGGCAAAGAGGTTCGGCAGGTCAAGGGGAAAACGCCACCTGACCTGCCGGTTTCAGTTCAGCCCGAAATGCCGGCCGGCAAATGCCCGCGGCGTGTCGGTCGTCGGGCGCACAACGATCTGGTGATCGTCCCGCCAAAGGACTTCCCGCGGCCGGCGGAGCTTGATGGCTTCCACGGGGACGCCGCCTTCGCCGATCAGCCAGGCACAGTACCGCGCCCGCTCTATGCACTCACGCGCGGCCGGATGGAACCAGCAGACGCCGTAAATGCTGCCGCGCCGCTTGAAGTGACGCGAGACCCGGCCGGGAATGGGCAAATAGTCGTTGAACCAGTCGAACTGGCCGTCGAGCTCCCGGCGAATCCAGTCGGGACATCCGGTCCGCGACAGATACCAGGAAGCCCGGAAAAAGCCGGTCTCCGCGCCCGTCATCCGGTCGCGGAGCGGCGTTACGAACCGCACATACATGGAGATACCTTCGCGACGCAGTCTGTTTTGCGTCACGCCATTGCTTTGGAATTTTCAGGGCAGGTGGGCGATCCCTTCGGATCGCGCTCAGGCTTCCAAAGGGAGACGGGGCGGGGGTGTGTTCTTAAAGAACATGTCGCGGTCTCTCTGTACGGTTAAGGTCCGGCGCGGATAGATCATATCGCTATCGCCGGCAAGTTGGTTTTGAATGAAACGATTTTGTCGCCGCAGGGTGCGGCTTTTGCGTCACGCATGAAAAAAGCCCTCCGGCGAACCGGAGGGCTTGTCTCTTTTGTGATCCGAAGGCTTAGGCGGCCTTGGTCAGGTTCTTGTTGAGGATGGCGACGGCGGCGTCACGATCGATCTTTTCGATGGCGGCGACTTCGCGGGCCATGCGGTCCAGCGCCGATTCATAGAGCTGGCGCTCGGAATAGGATTGTTCCGGCTGGCTATCCGAGCGGTGCAGGTCGCGGACCACTTCGGCCAGCGAGACCAGGCAGCCCGAATTGATCTTGGCTTCATATTCCTGGGCGCGGCGCGACCACATGGTGCGCTTGATACGGGCGCGGCCCTTCAGCGTGACCAGCGCTTGCGACATGACGGCGTCGGCGGCCAGATGGCGCAGACCGGCCGTCTTGGCCTTCTTGGTGGGGACGCGCAGGGTCATCTTTTCGTGGTCGAAGGTGACGACGTAGACTTCCAGTGTCAGGCCCGCAACTTCCTGGGTCTCGACCGCGGCGACCTGACCGACGCCGTGCGCCGGATAGACGACCTTGTCGCCTACGGAGAAATCATGACGGGTGAGGGTAAGGGTATCTGCTGACATCTTTAAAGCCTTTCGCTTCAAAAGTGGAACAGGGTGGCGAGTACGATGTCTTTCCAACCGTCAGAGGCGCGGGCTTCGGCCGGGGAGGGCTGAAACGCGGACCTTAGGAACGCAAAAAAACCACGCCGTAGCACAGAATATTCTGCAAAACGGGTGGTGCGCTGACTTCCTGACTTAAGACAAGATTCTCATCCGACCTGTGTCGATGGTGCGCATCAGATCCAGGAAAAGCGGAACTGAACGCATGAAACAAACGAAGTTTTGCGTGGAGCGTATGGTCTGTGCCGGTGGCTTTCGAATGAAGGCCAGAGGCGTCGGGAGGCCGCTGCGACTCTTGCAATACGTTAGGATATATCACAAATTTGCGACAAGATAAAGTCTCGCCCCGGCAGGGGGCGTTCACGTATAAAGACTTTATAAGTCAAAGGCATCGCCTGACGAATTGGTATTTTCATACCTTTGGTATCTGCGCGACTCTAAAATATTTTTCATAAAGATCGCTCACGGTCCGCATTATAGGGTTAATGCGTGGCCGCATAGAGCCAAATCAACACAATCCCCAGACTTTGCAGGCCCGCGATCAGGTGCAGCCGCGCCATGAAGGTGTCTTTGCGACGCTTGTGACGCACCCATTGCGCCATTAGCAACGACGCGGGCCACGCGCCCAGCATAGCCAACAACAGCAAGGTTTTCTCAGAAATGCGGCGGGAACCGCGTACCGCTCGGCTCTTGTCGTGAGACCACAGGATCATCGCCATCAGGTTAACGCCTGTAAACCAGACGGCGATAATCACCCACAGGGTCTGCGACATTTCAACGCACGGTGTGCGATTACTTGCCGTCGCCGGGCTTTTCGGAGAAGTACTTCTCGAATTTGCCGGTCTCGCGTTCAAATTCTTCGCGGTCGGCGGGCGGGGTGCCCTTTTCCGAGATGTTCGGCCACACAGCGGCGTACTTGGTGTTGATCTCCAGCCACTTGGTGCCTTCGTCCTCGGTGTCCGGCTTGATCGCGTCCACGGGGCATTCCGGCTCGCAGACGCCGCAGTCGATGCATTCGTCCGGATTGATGACCAGGAAGTTTTCGCCTTCGTAGAAGCAGTCGACCGGACACACTTCCACGCAGTCCATGAACTTGCACTTCACGCAGGGGTCGGTGACGATGTAGGTCATAACGCTTACAAGCCTTTGGGCATGCCTTCTGGAAATTCGCTGGCGTCATGCGGCAAAGCTGGGCGAACGTCAAGAGTCAGACGCGCCATTTGTTCTAACGCCACAGTTTAGGACGCGGATTCGTTGATTTTATAGAGGGTTTGTGCCTCGGTCGCCGGGCCGCGCCGTTCCCCGGCATCCAGGATGGTGATGTCGATCAGCCGGGCGCCCAGCGCAAAGATCAGCCGGTCGCCAGGCTTGACAGCTTGCGAGGCTTTTTCGACGCGCGATACGGCGCCGAAGCGTTCCAGCCGGACATGACCCGACTCGCACATCTTGGCTGACAGGGCGCGCGTCTTGAAGAAACGGGCGCGCCACAGCCAGACATCGAGCCGGACGGAGGAGGGATTGTCAGTCATGATCCGTGATATTGTGCGCGAACTGAAGAATGTAAAGTGCGTAGCGTAACCCCTCAGGCTCGCCGCCCGCGCCCAACCTCTCCCCGCTTGAGGGGAGAGGTTGGTTCGCGATAGCGAACCGGGTGAGGGGTGTGTCCACGCAGCGAAATAGGGTTGTGATAGCGCTGTCAGGCGGCTATGGTCGCCGCCGGTTGAAACCGATTACAAGAGTGGCTCCACACACGCCGCCGCATGGGAGAAACACGATGAAACCAGCTTTCAAAAGCTTGCTGACCACCTGCGCCATCATGGCGCTTTGCACCGGAACGGCCTTGGCCGCTCCCAACCTGAAGCTCAACGAAAAGGGCTATTTCGAAGCGCCGGGCCTGAACGTCACGGTCTTTGCCGACATCTATCCCGATGGCCACCAGACCGGCGTGACTATTATTCAGCACGGGACGCGAATCGCCGCCAACGGCGATATCCGCCTGGAACCATCGCCCGGCCAGTGGTCGCCCATGCCGGCCAGCGAAGGCACATTAAGTGTCGACAACGCCACGGGCACCGTTTCGCAGACCCTGAAATATCCCGACGAGTCCAAGAACCGCAAGGGCTTCAATCCGATTGAGTACCCCGATCTGAATTTCAGCTACAAGGTCCGCGTCACCCCATTGGAGGGCAATGCCTTCCAGGTCAGTGTCGACCTCGACAAGCCCCTGCCCAAGGAATGGGAAGGTAAGGTCGGCTTCAATTTCGAGCTCTTCCCGGGGGAACTGTTCGGCAAGGCGTGGCTGATGTCCGATGCCAAGGGGCAGAACCAGGGCGGCATTTTTACGCGCCAGGCCAACGGGCCGATGGAACAGGACGGCGGCCAGTTGGTCGCGGCGTCCATGGCGCGCGGCAAGACACTGATCGTCGCGCCTGACAATGACCTGCAACGCATTCGCTTCGAGAGCCAGACGGGCGAACTGAGCTTGCTCGACGGCCGCGGCAATTTCAACAATGGCTGGTTCATCGTTCGCGAACTGACCAGGCCCGGCGCGACCAAGGACGCCATCACCTGGGTCGTCACGCCGCATACCGATCCCGACTGGCGCTATAAGCCCGTCGTCCAGGTGTCGCAGGTCGGCTATCGCCCGGGCCAGGAAAAGATCGTCGTCATCGAACAGGACCCGCGCGACAATGCCGCGCCTCCGGTGACGCTGTACAAGCTGACCGAGACCGGCAAGCAAAAGGTCGCCGATTTCGACACCAAGCACTGGGGCGCTTTCCTGCGCTATAACTACTTCCGTGCCGACCTGAGCAGCGTGAAGGACCCCGGCATGTATGTCGTCAGCTATCGCGGCCAGGAAACCCACGCCTTCAAGATCGGCGAGGACGTCTTCGACCGCCACGTCTGGCAGCCGACCCTGGAGTATTTCCTGCCGGCGCAGATGTGTCACATGGTGGTGAAAGAGAAATACCGCACCTGGCACGGCATCGACCACCTGGACGACGTGCGCATGGCGCCGGTCAATCTCAACCACTTCGACGGCTATCTGCAGGGCGGATCGACGCTCACCAAGTACCAACCAGGCGACCACGTGCCGGGTATGGACCGCGGCGGCTGGCACGACGCCGGCGACTATGATCTGCGCGTCGAATCGCAGATGGGCACGGTCTGGCTGCTGTCGAAGATGGTCGAGGAGTTCAAGCTCGACTACGACGCCACCACGATCGACCAGGAAAAGCGCATCGCCGAGATCCACACGCCGGATGGCAAGAACGACGCCCTGCAGCAAATCGAACACGGCCTGTTAAGCGTCGTCGGTGGTTACAACGCCATGGGCCGCACTTATCGCGGCATCATCGAGCCCTATTTGGAGCAATATACCCTTCTCGGCGACGTCACGGTCCAAACTGACAATCTGCGCCATGATCCGGCGCTGAAGGCGGGCGAAAAGACCGGCACGCATTCGTCGCTGACAGACGACCGCTGGGTGTTCACCGAGGACAATCCCGATCGCGAACTGGATACCGCCGGCGGGCTGGCGGCCGCGTCGCGCGTCATGAAGACCTATAATCCGCAGCTGTCGGCCGACTCCCTGAAAGCCGCCCAAGACCTGTATGCCAAGTCCTTTGACCGCGCCAAGAACGTCAAGGCCAAGGTCTTCGCCCTGTCGGAACTGGCCCAGACGACGCGTGATGCAGGCCTGATCAAGAAGCTGGTCGCCATGAAGGCCGATATCGTCGCCAATATCGACAAGACCGGACCGGGGCTGGCCTCCGCCATGCCGCTGATCAAGGACAAGGCCTTCCGCCGCGATGTCGCCGCCGCCGTCAAGGCGCATCAGGACAAGCTGGCGAAGGAGGCTTTGGAGACGCCTTACGGTGTGCCGTACAAGCCCAATATCTGGGGCGCCGGCTGGCAGATCCAGGAATTCGGCGTCGATCAGTACTTCTTCCGCAAGGCGTGGCCCGAAGCCACTCCGGTCACGTTGCAGCATGAGGCGCTGAACTTCGTGCTGGGCGTCCACCCGGGCAGCAATACTTGGTCGTTCGCGTCGGGCGTCGGCGCCAACTCGGCCACGACCGCCTACGGCACTAACCGCGCCGACTGGAGCTATATCCCGGGCGGTGTGATCTCGGGCACGGCCTTGATCCGGCCCGACCTGCCCGAACTCAAGGTCTGGCCCTATTTCTGGCAGCAGGGCGAGTACGTCATGGGCGGCGGCGAGACCAACTATATGTTCCTGGTCCTGGCCGCGGCTCACAAGCAATAAGTCATTGCTTTTTTGCGCGTAAATGAAGGACTCCCAGATGTGCTGTCCGGGAGTCCTTTATGCTTGCCCTTGCCCGAAAAGAACTGTTCCTGATCATCGCCGCCGTCGTTGCCGCGGTGGCGCTGCCGATGGAGCACGCCATCACCCATGCGGGGCAGGGGCCGTCGCTGATCGCCGCCATCGCGTTGATCGGGGTTATCATCCTGGCGTCGCTACGGGTGGCGCATCACGCTGAAATCCTGGCCGAAAAGGTCGGTGAGCCGTACGGCACCATGATCCTGACCCTGTCGGCCGTGCTGGTCGAAGTGGTGATCCTCGCCATCATGCTGGGCAGCAACGAATCGCCTACCCTGGCCCGCGACACCATCTATTCGGCGGTGATGCTCGACATCAACGGCATTATCGGCGTCGCCGCCATCCTGGGCGGGCTGAAGCACGGCGAACAGCCTTATAACAATGCGTCCGGCCGGACCTATATCGTCATGATCATGACGGGCATGGGCGTATCCATGCTGGTGCCCGAATTCGTGCCGATGGCCAGCTGGCAGGCCTATTCGGTCTTCTCCATCGTCATCATGATCTTCCTCTACGGCATGTTCCTCAGGCTTCAGACGACGCGGCACAGCTATTTCTTCAGTTATAAATACGAGTCCAAAGGCGAGGACCACCACGATGCGCACGGCGCCGAACCCGTGGGCCGCGCCTGGCATTCGGTCGTCACCCTGCTCGTCGGCATCGTCCTGATCGGCATCCTGGCCGAAGCCATGTCGAAGACACTGGATGTCGGCCTTGAAGGCACGGGCATACCGCCGATCTTTTCGGCGCTGGTGGTGGCGACCATCTCGGCCAGCCCGGAAATCCTGACGGCCCTGCGTGCTGCCCTGGCCAATCGCATG
Source organism: Asticcacaulis solisilvae (assembly GCF_017875235.1). Taxonomy (GTDB): domain Bacteria; phylum Pseudomonadota; class Alphaproteobacteria; order Caulobacterales; family Caulobacteraceae; genus Asticcacaulis; species Asticcacaulis solisilvae_A. Next base: position 57,290 of record NZ_JAGGMI010000018.1, read on the forward strand.
CAGCCGGTCATCAATATCGCGCTCGGCGCCTCGCTATCGACCGTGGTGCTGACGGTACCGGTAATCGAGTTTCTGGCGCTGATGCGGGGCCAGCCGATCGTCATGGCCATGACGCCGGCCCAGAGCATCATGACCGCCCTGACACTGCTGGTCGCCGCGATCAACCTCAATGACGGCCAGACCAACGCCATCGAAGGCACGACGCATTTTGTGCTGTTCTGCGCCTTCCTGATGCTGGCCTTTCTCGGCCTGTAAGCGGAACCACGTTACGGTAAAACATATCGAATCCTGATTTCGTCTGGGTTGTACTCTACCTCAGGGCGAAAGCACGGAGCGCGACATGCCTGTTTCAGCGAAGAACGGCAGGACCCTTGTCCCCGAAATGATGGATGATGCGGTCCTGAAAACGAACCTGCTCGATGAAATCATCAAGGGCAGGGACAATATCGCCCGGGTGCTGGACGCGCTTAACCGGCTTTACCGCACCGAGGCGGTCGCCTATCGCCGCCCCGGGCCAAAGCGCGAATATATCGTATCGAGCGTCATCCTGTCCGACGGTGAAGGCATGGAATCGACCACGGTGGGCTTGCGCGACGAAAGCGGATGGATCTGCGCCGTCGATATGTATCACGAGCCGCATAAGGCGGCGCGCCTGTTGTCAGAGCAGCTGAAAACCGTCCTGCACGGCACTTCCCGCAGGTCGGCCAACGACCACTGAGCCGCGGTAATCACTGCCGGCTTGCGCAAATGCGCGCCGTCTAGTATACACTGTATACATGACGACCGCCGAACGCATTCTGCATTGTGCCCTGGAAGAACTCGCCGAGCGCGGGCTGGATGGCTTGAGCCTGCGCAGCGTCGGCACAAAGGCCGGCATCACGCCGATGGCGGTCTATCGCCATTACGCCGACAAGGCCGACCTGCTGCGCGCGTTGGGAGAGCACGCTTTCGCTGTGTGGCGGGGTCAAGTCGAGGCCATTCCCGGGACGGATGTCCGCCTGTGGCTTGAAGGCGCCGCGCGCGCCTTTATCGATTTCGCCATGGACGACCCGGCGCTGTTCGATGCCGCTTTCGTGCTCAGGACGGAGGTCGAGCGAATCTACCCGGAGGATTTCCGCGCCGGCAAATCGCCGGCGGTCAGCCTTATGGTCGCGCAGTTGACGCGCGGCCAGGCGGAGGGGCTGGTGCGGGCGGGCGATCCGCTTGAAACGGCCATGGCTGTGTGGGGCGTGTTGCAGGGGCTGATCCAGTTGCACCGCTCGGGCCGCTTCAACATGGCGCGCAAGGATTTCACGGCGCTCTGCCTGCGGTCGGCGGAACGCGTCTATGCAGTGGGGACATGATGGACAGGCTAGGTGAACGACGTTGGGGCGTCCTGGCGGCGCTGATTTCGGGCGGCCTGTTGGCGGTATCGCGCGACACCGGCCATTGGGGCGCGCTGGTCCTGGTGGCGCCGGTGCCGCTGCTGCTGCACACGCTGACGACGCGGCACGGTTTGAGCCTGTTCGGCCTGGCCTTCGTCGCCGGGCTGATGGGGGAGGCTGGCCCCATGCTGTTCTACGGCAAGGTCCTGCCGCTGATCTACGCCATTGCCGCGTTTCAGGCCCTTTTGTTTGCTGCGACCGTGCTCTTCGCGCGCTGGCTTCGCGCGACATCGTGGCAGTTCGTCCTTGGCTACGCCTCGATGACGGCCGGCAGCGAATATCTGGTTTCGCTGGTCTCGCCCAATGGCAGTTTCGGCGCCCTCGGCTATGCGCTGGTCGATGTCCTGCCGCTGTTGCAGGTGGCGTCGGTCGGCGGCGTCCCGGGCTTAAGTTCCATCGCCGCCGTTATCCCGGCAGGCCTGGCGGTGGTCATCCTGTATCCGAAGCAAATCGGGGGCTGGCTGGCCTGGGGAACGCCGACGGTCGCGGCGCTGGTGTATGGCGTCGTCGCCCTGGCTCAACCGCAGGGTCAGAACGTCCGCATCGCGCTGTTGAGTAACGATCATCACGCTGGCTGGCGGTTCAAATCGGTGGAAGCGCCCGCCATCGCCCGCCAGTATGCCGATGAAATCCGTGCGCTCTCGCCTGACCGCCCTGCTTACGCCGTCCTACCGGAAAAGATATTCGTCGAGGGGAAGGGCGCGGCATCGGTGGCGCCGATGTTCCAGGCCGTGGCCGATGAAACCGGCATCGCCGTCGTGGTCGGCTATGACGAATTCATCGATGGCCGCCAGGTCAACAGTGCGCGTCTCTATGCGCCGGGAAAGCCGGTCAAGACTTATCTCAAGCGCCGCATGGTGCCCGGTCTGGAACGCGAATTTTCTCCCGGCCCGGGGCCGCTGATCGTGGGAGACACCGGCATCGCCATCTGCAAGGATATGGACTTCGCACCGATGATCCGGGGCTATGGCGGCGCGAAGCTGCTGCTGGCGCCAGCCTGGGACTTCCGCGGTGACGCCCGGCTGCATGGCCGCATGGCAGTGGTGCGCGGCGTGGAGAACGGATTCGCCCTGGCGCGCTCGGCGTCCGAAGGCCTGATGACATTAAGCGACGCAAAGGGCCGCATAATCGCCGATCAGCCCTCGGCCGATGGACCGCGCAAGCTGGTCGGCGACCTGCCCCTGGGGCCAGGCGCGACCCTCTATAGTCGGATCGGCGATCTGTTCGCCTGGCTGACGCTCGGACTGTGCGCCGTGCTTAGCCTTGGCCGAGTTTTTCGCGCAGGATGGCGAACGGCGAGTAGGGGTTGACGTAGGGTTCGCGCGGCTTGTTTTCGGGGCGCGGGCCACGCGGCGCGCCGTCCTTATTGCGCTCCTGACGGTCTTTGCCACCGGGCTTGCGGTCGCCCTTGCCATGACGCGGCTTGCCAGAGCGGGCAGGCTTGCCGTCCTCGGCCACAGCCTCCTCACGCGGCTTGCCCTTGTGCTGGGGCTTGCCACGCTTGGGACGCGGCGCGCGCGACTCCAGCGACTTCTGCCGCCAGCCCAGACGCTCTTCCATGACCGGTTCGGCAGCTTCCACAGTCTCGGTGGGCTGTTCAATCGTGGTCTCGACCGGGAGAGCCTCTTCATCAGCCTGGACCGGAGGCTCGACAGTCTCAACCGGTGCTTCAACTGCGACCACCTTTGCGGGGGCCTCCGCTTCAACAGCTTCGGTGGTATCGATGACCGGTTCTGCGGTTTCCATACCGGCATCCGCCGGAATATCTTTCGCCCCTTCGGCGACCGGCTCAGCCTCCGCCTCCGCTGCCGGCGCTTCGACCTTGGCCGGCTTCACCACGACGGGGAAGCTCTGCGACTGGACCTTCACATAACCAAGCGCCTGGAGCAGCTGGTCGCGCGCCTTTTCGTCCATGCCCAATGCAGCGAAATCGTCCGGCCGGATATAGAGCGCGCCCCGGTGGAACAGGCCGTTGCCCATGATCTTGTCAAGCTGCGACAGCGTCTTGATACTGACGGGCGGATGGTCGCCGATCGCCACCTGGCCCTGCAGGCTCAAGGCGCGCTGGCCTTCGCCCTTGCCGAAGCTACGCAGGTAGTGGCGCGCCCCGCCGCTTTGCAGGTCGGGCAGGAACCAAAGATAGCGGTGGCCGGCGACGCCCAGGGCCTTCAGCGCCGCGCGGTCCTCGGGATTGATCTTGACGGTCTCATCGCGGCGGGTGACGCCGCCGTTCTCATAGAGCTGGAAGGCGATGGCGCGGACCTGGGCGGCCGTGGCCTCGTTTTCCGATGCGGCCTTGACCTTGGCCAGGGATTTCAGCGTATGCAGGCTGGTCTGGCGGACAAAGTCGGTGACGCGCTTTTCGGCGCGCGCCCGAAGCGCCGGATGATCGGCGCTGTCCATCAGCTTGATGCGCGGCGCGAACGGATCGGACGGTTCGATCTTCGCCACCGGCTCCTTGTTCCACAGGATGCGCCCGTCCTGGATACGCAGCGCCTTCGACGCCGTATTGCCGAGGTCGCGCAGCCGGTCAAGCAGCAGCGGATTGACGGCACGGAACGCTGCCTGCCGCAGGGTCTTGTCCTCGATGACGCTCTGGGTCGACGACAGGCTGAACGACAGCCCCTTCAGTTCGCCGACCTCGTGGCCTTCGATAATGACCTTGCCTTCGGGGGTGACCTCGGGGCGCAGTTCCTCATCGGCATTGAGCGCCTTCAAGAGCGCGCTGGTGCGCGTGTCGATGAAGCGCTGCATCAGCGCTTCGTGCAGCCGGTCCGACAGGCGTTCTTCCAGGTCGCGCGTCACTTCGCGCCAGTGCTCGGTGCGCTTCAGCCAGCCGCCGCGGTTGGCGATGTAGCTCAGCGTGCGCACGCCGGCCAGGCGCGAGGACAGGGTGTCGATATCGCCTTCCATCTTGTCGAGGTCACGGATCTCAGCTTCGATCCAGTCTTCGGGTACAGCGCCTTCAGGCCCGATGCGCGACCAGAACAAGTGATTGACCAGCTTGAAATATTCCTCGGTTCCGACTTTCCGGAAATCCGGAAGCTGGCAGGCTTCCCACAGGATGCGCAAGGAGACCGGGTTCTTGACCTTGGCGGCGATGTCCTCATCCTGAGAGAGGTAGCGGAGTGCCTTTTCATCGAGTGCTTCCTTGGCCAGGACAAGGCCGGGCTGCGGCGAGGGCAGGGTGAGGCTCTTCAGCAGCGCGTCGAGCGAAGTGAAGTCGAGCACAGAATTGCGCCATTCCGCCGCTTCGATCGGCAGGAACTGGTGTTGCTCGACCGCGTGAACCAGGTCTTCGTCCATATCGTGGCATTCTCCTGTGACACCAAAGGTGCCGGACTGGGTAAAGCGGCCGGCGCGGCCGGCGATCTGGCCGATTTCCTGGGCCGTAAGGTGGCGGGTCGACTTGCCGTCGAACTTGGACAAGCCGGAAAAGGCGACGTGGGCGATGTCCATGTTCAGCCCCATGCCGATGGCGTCGGTGGCGACCAGGAACTCGACTTCGCCGTTCTGGAACAGCGACACTTGGGCGTTGCGCGTCTTGGGCGACAGGCTGCCCATGACGACCGCCGCGCCGCCCCTCTGGCGCCGGATCAGTTCGGCGATAGCGTACACCTTTTCGGTCGAAAAGGCCACGATGGCCGAACGCTTGGGCAGGCGGGTCAGCTTCTTGGGGCCGGAATAGCTCAGTTCGGACAGACGCTCGCGCATCATCACCTCGGCCTCGGGGAAAAGGCGGCGGAACAAGGGCGCGAAGGTCTTGGCGCCGAGGAAGAGCGTCTCATGCCGGCCGCGCGCGTGCAGCAGCCGGTCGGTGAAAACGTGGCCGCGCTCGGCGTCGCCGCACAATTGGATCTCGTCGACGGCCAGGAAGTCGACCTGGCGCTCCAGCGGCATGGCTTCGACGGTGCAGACGAAATAGGAGGGCAGGCGCGGGATGATCTTTTCCTCGCCAGTGATCAGCGCGACGGCGTTGACCCCCTTCATGGCGACGACACGCTCATAGATTTCCCGGGCCAGCAGACGCAGGGGAAGGCCGATCATGCCGGTGGCATGGGCGGTCATGCGCTCCAGCGCATAGTGGGTCTTGCCGGTATTGGTGGGGCCCAGGACCGCCATGAGCTTGGACGGTTCGGGCGTGGGGCGGGCATAAACGGGTGTCGACATCGCCCGCACTAAATACGTGTCCGGCACAGCTTTGGAAAGGCATTTGTGGACAGGGGCCGTGCGGTATAACGCAATCGTAAACGGTCTGTTTCGCACAGGCCGAACGAGACGGAAACGAAACGTGTCCGAATCAGTGACGAATCACTATTGCCAATCTGTTCTATACTACATGTGGTAGCTGAATTTAGTGTTAACCATATTGGCGAGATTCGGGATGGATGTGAACAGATTCCTTTCCGGCTTGATTGCGAACGGCGGGGCACGCTAAAGAAGGTGTGCGTGGCCCCTTAGCTCAGCCGGATAGAGCAAGGCTTTCCTAAAGCAGAGGTCGGGGGTTCGAGTCCCTCAGGGGTCGCCATATAAATTAAGGCTGTGCTCGTCGACGAGGTTTCCGTTTCGATGGCTAGATTGCTTTTCTTGTGTGCCGCTGTTTTTCTGTCCGGGTGCGCGGCGCATCAGCCTGGTAGCCCTTTGCCTTTGGCGAGTGACGGTCAGGTCGCGGAGGCCGAGGCGGCGCCGCTTGCCGACATGGCGGCGGAAGCGCACTGGAATGATCCGTTTCCTCCATTCAAGGTGATTGGAAACATCTACTATGTCGGGACAACCGGCGTAAGCTCATGGCTGATTACCACGCCGCGAGGGCATTTTCTCCTGGACGGCGGGCTTCCGCAAACGCCGCCACAAATCATCGCCAATATCCAGACGCTTGGTTTTGATATTCGTGACGTCAAATATCTTCTCAACAGTCACGCCCATTTCGATCACGCCGGCGGCCTTGCCGCACTTCAAAAGGCAACAGGCGCGACCCTGGCCGCAAGCGCGGCGGATCGTGGCGTGCTCGAAACGGGCCGTGTCGGCTATGGGCCCACCTCGGACATTTCCGTGCCGCCGGTACGCGTCGGTCGCATTGTTCGCGATGGCGACAGGCTAAGCCTTGGTAGTGTAAGCCTGATAGCGCACCTCACGCCGGGCCATACCCCGGGTTGCACCAGTTGGAGCGTCGATGTCCGCGGCGACGACGGCGCGCTTCACCATGCCTTTTTCCATTGCAGCACCACGACGGGCGGGCAGACACTTGTGCCGGAATCCTATCCCGGCATGATCGCGGACTATCGCGCCACCTTCGCCTATATGCGCAAGGTCGATGCCGATATCTTTCTCGCGAACCATGCCAATTTTTTCGATCTTGCGGATAAGCGCGCCAGGCAGCTCGCCGGTGATGCCGGTGCATTTGTGGATCCTGCGGCGCTTCAGGAATTCAACGCGCAAAGCGAGCAGGAATTCAATGCCCAACTGGCAAGGGAGCGCGACGCCTCGTCGCGATGACATTCCTTATAGGGGTGTTGGCGCTCGCTTAATTCACACTTAATAGTGTTGATTGGGCGTGTGCTCAAAAAATATCATACAATTGAAGCGTCGATATATGGACATGACGAGAGCTATGTGAGACAAAAGAGGCCGGGTTTGCCCTTCCGCTTGGTACGCCCGTTCCTACTTTTCGTCTGAAGCCAGCGTCCGAGCGAGCTTCAAATGAGTGTTGTTCTCCCTGGATCACTCTCACGACGGTTGGGGCCGCTGAGCTAGCGGCCCCTTTTTTTTGAAAAAGCTGGCAATTTGACTGGCTTGCCAGGAAAAATCAGGTAGAAAGTTTTCGTTTCTATATGTGGACCTATGCGTCTATAACTGATACATCAAGTTATATCATACTTATTACGCCCTGGGGCCAAGCCGCGCAATGTACGATCGGGTCTTTTACGCAACCCATCCCGACGAGGTGATGAACGCGTCCCAGAACAATCTTCGCGACCGCTATCTGATAACGGATCTGTTTCGCGACGGCCATGTCTCGCTCAACTACGTTCATCAGGAACGTCTGGTTATCGGTGGTGTCCTGGCCGGCCTCGCGCCGGTCGAACTGCCACCCCACGACGCGCCGGACTCGCTGGCCGGCCAATCCTTCCTGGCCAACCGCGAAATGGCCGTCGTCAATGTCGGTGCCAATGCCGGCCTGGTCGAGGTCGACGGCGTTCACTACCGTCTGGACAGCAAGGATGCGCTCTACATCTCACGCGGGGTGGGCAGGGTTTCGTTCCGCGCGGTCGAGGCGAACGCGCCTGTGCGCTATTATCTGGCGTCGACGCCGGCGCATCAGTCGTTCGACACCAAACTCATTCCAATCAAGTCGGGCAATCCGCTCAAGCGCGGCAGCCTGGAGACCGCCAACAGCCGCACCATCCATCAACTGGTCGTGCCGGGGGTCTGCCGGTCGGCGCAATTGCTGGTCGGGCTGACGATCCTCGAGCCCGGCAGCGTCTGGAACACCATGCCCCCGCATCTGCACGACCGGCGCTCTGAGGTTTATTTCTATTTCGACCTGCCGGAGACCGCGCGCGTCTTTCACTTTATGGGCAAGCCCGCCGAGATGCGGCATCTGGTGGCGGGCAATGAACAGGGGGTAATCTGTCCGCCCTGGTCGATCCATGCCGGTTGCGGCACCGAGCCCTATGCCTTCATCTGGGCGATGGGCGGCGAAAACCTTGACTATAACGACATGGATGCGCTCGATATCTGCCAGTTGAGTTAGGTTGCGTACCCGGACACCCGACGTCCGGTGAAAAATGATAATCAGTGAGGGACAATCAACATGCTGAAAATGCGAATTCTGGCGTCCGCCGCCGTTGCCGTGCTGCTGTGCGCGGCGCCCACAGCTTTCGCCGCGACAAAGTCGACGACTGACGCTGTTCAGGCCATTCCGTACAAGAGCGACGAGGTCCTGGCCCTTGCCGAACGCGTCGCACAATACCAGTTGGCCAGCATGGCCGGTGGCGTCATCCCGAACAAGGCCTCACCGGATACGCCCAACAAGACGGGCTGGGTGCAGGGCGCCCTGTTCGTCGGCCTGATCGAGATGGCCGAGCACTCGAAAAACCCGATCTACAAGCAGACCATTCTGGCGCGCGGCGAGGCCAACAAGTGGCAACTGGGGCCGACGACCTACCACGCCGACGACCACGTCATCGGCCAGTCCTATCTGTGGGCATCGCGAAATGGCGCGGGCCCTGAGGCGATCGGGCCGCTGAAGGAGCGCTTCGACACCATCCTGGCCTTCCCGCCCGAGGTCGATCTCAAACACCGTGAATATACCGATCCGCGCGGCGTCGACTGCGACGAGCGCTGGTGCTGGTCCGACGCGCTGTTCATGGCGCCGGCGGCGTGGCTCGAACTGTCGAAGGTCACAGGCGAGCCCAAGTACGCCGACTACGCCAAGAAGGAATTCATCGCGACGACTGACTACCTCTACGACCCGCAGGAACACCTCTATTTCCGCGATTCGCGTTTCTTTGACCGTCGCGGACCGGACGGTGAAAAGGTGTTCTGGAGCCGCGGCGACGGCTGGGTCTTCGCCGGCCTGGCCCGGATGATCCCGCTGCTGCCGGAAGGCGATCCCGCCCGCGCCCGCATGGAAACCGTCTTCAAGGAGATGGCCGCGAAGCTGAAAACGATCCAGAAGGCGGACGGCTATTGGTCGCCGTCGCTGCTGTCGGATCCGGCGAAGTCTCTGCCCGAGTCGAGCGGCACCGGGTTCTTCACCTATGGGTTTGCCTGGGGCATCAAGGCGGGGCTGCTGGATGCGAAGGAATATGAGCCGACCGTGCGCAAGGGCTGGACGGCGCTGGTGCGCTCGGTCCACCCGAACGGCAAGTTCGGCTGGGTGCAGCCGGTGTCGGACCGCCCCGAAAGCGTCAGCTTCGAAGACACGCAGTTCTACGGCGTCGGCGCCTTCCTGCTGGCGGCGACGGCGGTGGCCGACCTGAACCTGAAGCCTGGCAAGTAAGGAGGCGAACATGCAAAGACGCGACTTTATCCTGTCGGCCGTCGGCGGGGCTGCTGCCCTAGGGGCGGCTTCGGCTTCGGCCGCGAAACCCGCCAAGCCGGCAAAGCCCGAAAACGACCGTGCCTATATGGCCGGCCTGCTGCAAAAGATGTCCGAGCCCGTCCTGACGAACATGGCCAAGGGCCAGCTCAAGGCGACCTTTCCGGTTGAGGTCAGCCCGATCTGGGACGGCCGCGACAAGAACGTAACCTATATGGAGTGTTTCGGCCGCCTGATTTCGGGACTGGCGCCGTGGCTCAGCCTGCCCGCCACCGATACGGCGGAAGGTCAGGTCCGGCAAAAGCTGACCGAGGCCGCGGTGCAGAGCTATGTCCATTCGGTCGACCCCAAGAGTCCCGACTATCTTTTGTGGGGCGGTCACGGCCAGGCCCTGGTCGACTCGGCCTACTTTACCAACGCGCTTATCCGCGCGCCGAAGCAGATGTGGGAGCCGCTCGACACCACGACGAAGGCGCGCATCGTCAAGGAGGTGAAGAGCCTGCGCCGTGTCTCGCCGCCATATACCAACTGGCTTTTGTTCGCCGCCATGAACGAAGCCTTCCTGCTGATGGTCGGTGAGGATTGGGACCCGATGCGCGTCGACCTGGCCATCAAGAAGATGGAAGAATGGTATGTCGGCGATGGCTGGGTGGCGGATGGCGCCAAGTTCCATTTCGACTATTACAACGCCTACGTCATCTATCCGATGCTGATTGAGATCCTCGAGGTCCTGGTCGAGTATGACGCCAAGTTCAACAATCTGAAGCCGGCCGAGCAACTGCCGATGTGGATGAAGCGGATGCAGCGCTATTGCGAGCATCTCGAACGCTTTGTCTCGCCGACCGGCACCTATCCGCCGATCGGGCGGTCGCTGACCTACCGTACGGCGGTGTTCCAGCCCCTGGGGCTGGCGGCGTGGCGCAAGGCCCTGCCGCAAAAGCTTCCGGAAGGCCAGGTTCGCGCGGCCCTGACCGCCGTTCATCGCGCGGTCTTCAGCGATCCCAGCAACTTTACGAAGGATGGCTACTTGACCATCGGCTTTGCCGGTCATCAGCCGGCTTTGGGCGACTGGTATTCCAACAACGGCAGCATGTACATCACGTCCGAAGGCTTCCTGGCGCTGGGCCTGCCGGAAACCGACTCGTTCTGGACGGCGCCGGCGCAGGACTGGACGCAGAAAAAGGCGTTCGCCAACGCTGCCTTCCCGAAGGACTACGCCGTCGATTACTAGGTGATGGTGAAGCCTGTGTGCGCCGGTCTTCCGGCGCACACCTCAGCGTAGGGCTGCTCCAGGGCGTATCTTGTGATAAATGCGATTTAAAGTCCGCGGCTATCGATAGCGGAAGCTATGGCGGGGATGGGGTCCCTTTGCCCTTGACGAAAAAGAAGATCATATTAGGTGTATATGCGGAGCCATTCTGAGATGGATGCGGCCGGCGCGTCATGATCGCAGTCGTTTCGTCCTTAGAGGGGTTGTCATTCACATAACTTACTTATTATATTAAAAAATATTCGAATTTGCTTGCGATGCGGACGGCTGGTGTGACGATGGAGTAAGATGCCCATCCGCATGAGTCTGTACACATAATCGATACGGAGTATCATATGTTGCGATTATGTAACATCGTTCCGGTTTCTGCGATTGCAGTTCATAAAGTCATACAATAACCGTTCCGATATATGTACTCGAATATCGTTATGCGCTATGAATCGGCCAGCTGATAAGAAAACAGGGTTGAGCGTTCCGCTACCAGATCCGGATCAAGCCATCCGTGTAATGCCGTCAGCCAATGCATACGTGCTGTAACCGCGCGGCCGGCAAGGGGCCGTGTGCAAAATGAAAAAAAGCGCGCGGGTTCGGCTCGCGACAGGAGGGAATATGAAAAGAAAATTATTGCTCACGACGATGCTCGCCATGGGTATCGGTGGCGGAACGTCCGCCTGGGCCCAGGATCCGGCGCCGGAAACGCCGGCCGCTGGCCAGGATACGGATGTCGTTGTCGTCACGGGCTTTCGCGGGTCACTGCAACGCTCGTTGAATCTCAAGAAGGACGCCATTGCCGTCCGTGACTCGATCGTCGCGGAAGACATCGGCAAATTCCCGGAGGCGAACGTCGCTGAAGCGCTGCAGCGCATTCCGGGTATTTACATGTCCCGTGACGGTGCGTCGAACGAAGGCCAGCGCATCGCGATTCGCGGGCTCGGGCCGGAATATACGGTCACGACGCTCAATGGCGCGCCGGTGCGTACGACATCGTCGTCTAACGTCGGTGGTTCGTCGCGTGACTTCAATTACGACGTCTTTGCATCAGAACTTTTTGGCCGCGTTGACTTTTACAAGACGCCGCTCGCTGAACTGGAAGAGGGGGGCGTGGGCGGTGTCGTCGACCTGCAAACGCCGCGTCCGTTCGACGGGCGGGGCGGCCAGGTTCTCCGGTTCAATGCGGTTGCGTCGTACAATACCGCTTCGAAGCATATGGACCCCAATATCTTCGGATTGTTTTCGAAGACCTGGGGCAATTGGGGCTTCCTGATCGGCGCCGCGCATTCGACCAGCGTCAACATGAAGTCGGGCTTCGAAGCGACCGGCGGCTATAACAGCAACTTCCGGTCCGCGAACCCGGTGCCCGTCGATACCAAGACGCCACCAACCCGCCGGAATGGTCCCTTCACCTTCGCGCTGGACTGGAATGATCCGCGCGCGGCCGGCATGCAGGGTAACCGCACCGCCATCGACAATGCCTTTCTTTCCCGCTTCTACCGCTATTACGGCGCCGAAAATACCCGCACGCGCGACGGTCTGGTGTCGTCGGTTCAATTCAAGAACGACAAGCTGAATGTCAGCTTCGATACCCTGTTCTCGAAACTTGAGGATTCGCGCGACGAATTCACCTTCGGCCTGCCCATTCGTAACTCGGCCACGACCAACATGGCGAACCGTCCGGGTACCGCTGGACACAACGGTTTAGTACCGATCAATGTTTCGATCGTCGATGGCAATCTGCTTCAGGGTACGTTCGGCAATACGTCCTACCTGGGCGAAAGCTACTATTATAACGGCAAGACCAACTTCGGTTATGGTGCGCTTAACGGGACCTACCAGCTCAGCGACACCCTCAGGCTGACCGGCCAGCTCTCTGCGTCGGAAAGCGTCGCCTTCTACGACCACAAGCGTATCGTCTCGAATATCTATGGCGTTACATCGGTCATCGAGTGGGGTGACGATCGGGTCTATCCGGGCCTGTCGGCGCCGGGCGTCGACTTTACCAATCCGGCCAATTATGAGGATTTCAGCACCGCCGTGGACTGGAACCGCGAAGTCGACCGCGAGCGTACGGCCAAGCTGGTCGCCGATTGGGACTATTCTCTCGGCAGCTGGACGGGCCACCTGAAGTCCGGTCTGTCGTATGTCGATACGACCAAGCAGAAGACCAAGCGCAACGGAACGGCGAAGGTCCAGGCGAAGTTGGCGGCTGTCGGCGCCGCCAACCTCCGGGCCGCCATGTTGCATTCGGTGCCGCTCGATAATCTGGTCATAGGCGACAATTATCCGAACGCCTGGGCCACGTTCTCGCGCGATTACGTGATCGACACGCTTGATCCGGTCGGGTCGGCCATGGCCTCGCCAGTGGACCTCTCGACCAGCTTTACGGCGCAGGAAGCGATCAGCACCTTCTTCATTCAGTCCGACTTCACCGGCCAGGTCTTCGATCGTGAGCTGCGCGTCAATGCCGGCGTGCGTTACTCGCTGACGGACATGACGATCGATAACTACAAGAAGACCGGAGCGGGCGGCACCTACGAGCCAAATGTCGAAAAGACCAGCTACCAGAATACCTTGCCGTCGGTCAGCTTTGCTTATGACCTGCGTGAAGATCTGATCTGGCGCGGCTCCTGGGGCAAGACGATCACCCGCGCGTCGCTGTCACGTATCGCGGCGCAGACCGTTATCCCCAATATCTACAACGCCTATGCGACCTCGGGTAATCCGGACCTCAAGCCGGAAATCTCGACCAACTGGGATACCGGCCTGGAATGGTATTTCGGCCGTGGCGGCATCGTAAGCGCGGGCTACTTCAAAAAGAAGCTGGTCGATACGACGATTGCCCAGCGCTCGGTCGTGCCGTTCTCCAGCCTCGGCCTGCCGGATGAGTCGCTTGCCATCATCTGGCATACGCAGAACGGCCGTGTCGACCCGAACCTCAACATCGACGTCGATACCTTCGTCAACGGTGGCACTGTCGACCTGGATGGTCTCGAACTGGCGTATCAGCAGAGCTTCAACTTCCTGCCGGCGCCGTGGGATGGCCTGGGAGCGCTGGCCAGCTATACCCAGGTTAACTCCTCAAGCGAAGATCTCAACTACCTGAAGCAGGACGGTCAATATGTCGTCGTCAATCGCATTCCCAAATATTCGTACAGCCTGACCGGTTACTACGAAAAGGGACGGTTCGGCGCGCGTCTGACCTATAACTACAAGGATCGCAGCATTGTCGATCCGAATCCGGACGGCTCCGACCTGCAGCGCTGGAATGCGGGCGTGGGCTATCTCGACGGGAACGTCAGCTACAAGCTCAACGACAACTTCGAGCTCCGTCTCGATGTCCTGAACCTCGCCGACACTCTGGGCTTCCAGTATTACGAAGACGTCGCGGGCCGTTATGGCGATGGCAAGGACACCCGCCTCGACTACGCCAAGTATGACGGCCGTACCATCAAGTTCGGCGTCCGCGGCAAGTTCTAAGCTATTGCCCGGAAGGCACCTGCCGCCCTCCGGGCAATCCTAGGTGTTTGTTACTCCCCGTTTCAGACACGCAACTCCCCACCGGTGGCGGTTTTCGTCACCGGTCTTTTTGCCGAGAAATCTTATGGTTCTGTCCCTGTTTATGATGGCGGCAACAGCCGGTGATCTGCCGCTGGATCAGTCCCTGGCCCTGGCCCGGTCCGCCATCTCCGTCTGCGCGGCAAAGGGCGCGCCGGTCAGCGCCGCCGTGGTTGACGCTGACGGTATCGCCATAGTGATCCTGCGCGGCGATGGATCGAAAAAGCCACCGGTCGCCGCACCCCGCAAGGCCGCCACGGCCGTCAGGTTCCAGGCGCCGGGCTCGGAAATGGAACCGCGCGAGGCATCCGATCCGGAATTCGCCGCCCTCATCAAGGCCAATCCTGAGCTGAACGCGCACGGCGGATCACTGCCGATCTTCAAGGCCGGCAAGCTGATCGGTGGTCTGGCGGTCGCCGACATTGATCACGCCACCGCCGACGCCTGCGCGCGCGAAGCCCTGAAAGCCAATCCCGTACAATAACCGATAAACGGATACTCGAAATGTCGTCACCTTCGTCTGTCTTGCGGATATCTACCGCGCTCGCCGCCGCACTCGTGCTTCACCTTGGCTCCATGGCCGCGCATGCGCAGTCTTCTGTCCCTGCGGAATGGGAGCAGGCTGATGTTGTTTCGGTCAATCGCGAGCCGATGAAGGCGAGCTTCTTCAATTTTGAAAGCAGGGACCTGGCGCTGA
>NZ_JAGGMI010000019.1 GCF_017875235.1 Asticcacaulis solisilvae
TATAACAAACGCAACGAACTGATCGACGTCAGACGGCCCGTCAGCGTCAATCTCGACGGCACCGTCGCCAGCGGCGGCAATGTCGTCGTCGATACTACGGACTACATCCAGTTCGACACCAGCTATGGGGCGGGAACGCAGGCAAATACGACCACAGGTGTGGTTACCGTAAAAATCAGTTCCCCCAATCTGACAAATTATAGTGGTGCGGGCCCTCTTTATTTAAGAGTTTCCATAGACGGAGTCGCCCAGCCATTATTTGGTCCGTTTTCGGCTGGCGCGACGCAATTTGCATCCTACTCGTTTACTGTGGCGAATGCGCCCCCACCCGGACAAGGTGGCGGCGGTAGCGGTCAGAAAACATACTCGATAAAGGCGGAGGTCATTCAGAACTCTGTCGCCCTGGCCGAGCATTTGTACCCGATACAAGCTCCGGGCGGACAGCCTGTACTTGCAAACGTCAAACCCGTGGGCAAGGCGCTGAAGTTCGCCGTTCCCAATGCGACGACGTTAACGGCCTATGTGCGTCCGGCCGGCTCTTCCGGTGGCTATACAGCCGTGACAGCGTCACAGACCTACGATCTGTTTGGTGTGCCGGTCGTCGGCGGCTTCTCCGTCGATTTGACGAGGCCACCTTTCAATGCCGCCGCTAACACCAGCTGGGAAGTCAAATATCAGGCGATAGATTCAAACGGCGCAGTTGTCGACGCCAAGACGGGAACGGTTGCTTTTGACGGCAACAAGACTCCGACAGTGACAAGCTTCGTGGCGATGACCGATAATCCGGTCGTAATTGTCCATAGCGACAGCTTCCAGGCTTTCAACGCTTTCGGCGAGGTCGTCAGCCAGACCGATGCGCGTGGCAATACAACAACCTTCACCTACAATGCGTTTGGCAACCTGATCAAGCGGACGGGCGCACAGGTCACGTCCGTCTCTGAAAATGACGTCGCCAGCCAGATAAACCCGGTTGATGAATATTACTACGACAAGTCCGGACGCCAGATCGGGCATAGGGATGCCAACGGCAACCTGATGACGCAGGTGCTGCTGGCGGGAACGGGCTATGGCGGCACGGCCGGGCTTGTAACGACGCAGTACAATCCCGATGGCGGCAGCGTCATCACGACCTACGACATTTTTGGCAACGCGCTGACCGTGACGGACGCCATCGGTGCGGTGACAGCCAACACCTACGACAAGAACAACCGGCTGATCGAAAGCAAACACGCGGCGCGGACGGATGGCTCGCGGCTCATCGATACCTATGTCTATGACGGATTTGGCCAGCGTATCCGGCACACCAACAATGTCCTGGGCGGCGCCGAGACAACCGATTACGATTTTCTGGGCCGTGTCACCAAATCGGTCACCTTCGGCGGCCAGACGACAAATTACAATTTCACCTGGAACGCGAGGACCGCGACAGGCAAGGTGGTCGCCGGCCAGAGCGGTATCGGTTCGTGGACGCAGACGACGACCAATCTCGCCGGCAAGACGGCGACGACCACGACCGACTATTTCGGCAAGGTCGTCACCAGCAAGGATTTCGGCGACCACAACTATACCTACACCTACGACAAGGCTGGCCAGCTGACGCAGCAGACCAGTTCGGCGGGGCAGTCCCTGACCTATACCTACACGTCCAGCGGCCAGTTGGGCAGCGTGACGGACACAGCCACCGGCATCAAGTCGGTGTTCGGCTATGACCGCAACGGCAACCGGATCATCGAAGGCTATTCGCGCACGGGTGCAGTCGGGACGTATCAAAATTCCTATATTATCTACGACGCGCTTAACCGCGTCACGGAGATCCGTGATGCCAATGCCAACGTCAAGTTTGCTTACGACGCCAACGGCAACCGCCGCCGGGTCCTGACGACCTATATCGACCTCGACCGGCTGGGGGCGATCACCTACCAGCCCGGCAACAGCGCGAGCAATCCGACCAAAGTCCAGGACTACTGGTACAAATACGACAGCATGGACCGCTTCACCCTGGTTAAGGGTACGATATCGGGCGGGACGATCGTTAAGGGCGGGACGGGCATAGACATCACCTATAACGCCCGCGGTGACCGGATGAGCGCGACGCATGGCTCTGACGGCCACGTCGAGACCTACAACTATACCGCTGATGGCTATCTGACGACGGTCCTGACCGGCGGTGTGCTGGGCGCCGCGCGCACGACGGACCTGCTGGGGCGGCTGACCTCCTATACCGAGTACAAGTCGAACGGTTCGTCGGTCCTGTCGACGCGGTCGATAAGCTATGACGCCGACAACCGGATCGCGTCCGAAACGACCCTGACCTACAACGACAGCGGCACCACCTTCACCAATGAGATCACCAACAGTTATCTGTCGGGCGGTGTCGATCAGGGCGTCCTGATGAGTTCGGTCAACAGGCAGTACCAGAACGGGTCGTTGACCACGACAATTAACACCACCAACAGCTATGTCTGGTGGAACCAGGCAAAGTCGGCGACGTCTTCCGTATCGGGCCCGACCTCGGGCAATGCGACCTATAGCTATGATGCCAACGGCAATCTGAGCCAGGTCACCGATGCCGGTGTCAACCGCGTCGTGACCTATCAGACGGACAGCTTCGGCCAGGTCCTGTCGCGCAAGCAAACGGACAACGGTGTTAAGGGCATCTGGCGCAACTTCTTCTACCTGGAAGGCAATGTCGTCGGCGATGTCGGCAGCGACGGAGTGGCCAACCAACTGGACTATTCGCAGCAACTGACGACCAACCGCACCAACGCGAATAACTCCACAACGTCGCCCTATGTGGGCCCGTCGGGAGGTAATTTCCAGGTTTACCAGGCGCTGAATGCAACGACGGTGTCGCAGTCGGGCTCGGGCTACACGGTCATGGCCGGCGATACGCTGCAATCGGTGGCGCAGAATGTCTGGGGCGACGCTTCGCTGTGGTTCATGCTGGCCGAGGCCAATGGCTTGAGCGCCGGCAGTCAGCTGGTGGCGGGCCAAAGCCTGATCATCCCGGGCAAGATCGCCAACATGCACAATGCTTCGGGTGTGTTCAAACCGTATAACGCGACGGAAGCCCTGGGGAATACGACGCCGACCCGGCCGCCGGAGCCCCAGCCGCCTGCGCCCAAGCGGGGCGGCGGCTGTGGCGTTATCGGCGATATCATCGCGACGATCATTTCGATCGTGGTCCAGGCGGTCGTGACACCGATCGCCGGACCGCAGGCCGGGGCTGCGGCGGGCAATGTCGCCAAGCAGGCTGTCCGGATCGCGGTCGGCAACCAGAAGAAGTTCAACTGGGCAGAAGTGGCCGCCGCCGCCATTGGCGGTCATATCGAAGGCCAGCTCGGCTGGATCAAGAATGCCAAGGGGGCGAAGGACTTCGTCGAAACGACCAGCGCCCTGCACTCCGCCGCGCGGGCCGTGGGCAGCAGTCTGATCCATCAGGGCGCCAATATGGCGTTCGGGGTGCAGAAGAAGTTCGATTGGGTGGGACTTGCGGTCGCCGGTGTGGCGGGCGGCGTCAGCTATAGCTTCAGCGGCACGGCGTCGAAATGGGCAGGAGAGGGTAACAAGTGGGGTGCCGCCGCGATAACAGGCACCGCTTCCTTGCTGGCAGGGGCCGCGACCCGCACGCTTCTGACCCATGACAGCTTCGGCAAGAGCCTTAAAGCAGCCCTGCCCGATGCGCTTGGAACCACCATCGGAAATATGGTCAGTGATGCTGTTGTCAGTGCGATGGAGACCGGCAAGGCGACGAGATCGCTGGAACGTGCGGGACTTCCGGCGGATGCGAATGAAAACAAGACTTCTATTGAATATGTAAAAAATCTAAGGCGACAAGGAGCGTCAGAAGACCAAATTCAGCAGATACTCAGAAACGAGCACACGACATTGGGTTTATCGCTGTCTGATAAGGCTACAGTCGGTATATCTTTCGAGGAGGCGACAAGACGCGGGATAAGGGTAGTGAACCATAACGCCCATTACCTAAACCAGTCTCCCGAGGCGAGTTTAGTCGACCCCGAACGGGACAGCTTACGTTTTAAGCCATGGGACAATGAGGTCGTTGACGAAACAAGTACAGGTTCGACTGCTCACAATGGCGACATTGTTGTTACGGGGAAATACAAGGTCGGACCGAACGGGTCCGAAATTATTCAGAATAGTTTCGCTGGCGGGGGGCACCTGCTGGCCGGAGCGACTCAGCTTGCTTTGGAAAACCCTGACTTGGCAAATTTTGCATATGAGGCAGCCAAGATAACCTTAACCGGGGGACCAGTAAAAGGCATCGCATTTGAGATTGCCCAAAAGGCAGGCGGGGCTACCTTTGATAGGCTTTCGGGGCAAGCCATTGAGTATGTACAAAATTCAACCGACCAATTTGTTACTCAGCTTGCTACGGACAAAGGCTGGGAAATCGGATTTGATATAGGTAACCGTCCCGTCTCAATCGGCCCGCAAGCATTTGGCGATGTATCAGGGAATGTCTCAGGTGTTGTCGCCAATACAGTATTGGGCGGTGGTCTTGCCGTTGTTTTGGTGAAAGGCAAATCAGTACTGTCCATTCTTGATCCGGGGAGTTCGGCTGCACGAATGAACCCGCGGGATATTCGATTTACACAGGACACTGTCAGCCCTAATTTCAGCGACGGCGGAACTATTAACGATGCCGTTGCGCAACTACGTAACGGCGCAGTGTCGGCAGATGATTTTCCCGCAATCCGCCTAGTGGAACATGACGGTAAATTATGGTCCTTAGACAACCGACGCTTGGTAGCCTTCAATGCTGCTCAGCTTGACAATATTCCGGTTAAGACGTTGGATATGTCAGACCCATCGGTAAGAGCAGAATTTCTGAAGAAATTTCGCCCGGTCAATGATGGCAAAAACATTGTTGTTGTTAAAGCCGGAGATCGTTCAGCTGCGCGTACGGTTCTTCGTGAGAATGGGGTATATGGTGAAAATTAAAGATGCCGAATTTCGAGAAAAGCATTTGGAACTCGGAGACGTGTGGGTATGGTCATCGGATTTTCACGAAAGCGAGGACTCGCTGGTGCCGATACCTCTTACCGAAGAGGCGTTAGCAAATGCTGACTCATTATTAATTCGTTCGCGGTTTCTCACGGCTTTAGGTAATCAATTGCAAGGATTTATTGTCTATACTATGGGAACCGAAGATGTCTTTGCTATAGAGGTCTTGAAGGGCGATCAGAGGTTTACATTTAACAAATTTGCTTCTGTTTATTCGCGGGCTGAACTGGAGCGTCTCGCGTCTTTTTTGGAGGAAAATGTTGAACATTTGTTGCCGATCAAGTACAACATAGTTCCGAAAGAGCTTAATATATCGCCAGGGCTTTTCTCATTTTGAGAAATCGATATAGAGGCCCGGGGAGTAGTAGGCAGAATAGGGGACAGGAGTGACATTCCCCACTTACATTCCCATCACCACCGCGGCGCGCTGGGGGCGGCACGCACGATCGACCTATTGAGCCGGGTGAGCGCCTACACCGAATACCAATTAGACGGCACGACGGTTCTGTCGACGCGGTCGATGACCTATGACGGCGACAATCGCGTGACAGCGCAGACCGACATCACCTATGTCACGGTCACCTATACCAGCCAGATCACCAACGACTACAGGCTGCCCAGCGGTTCGACCTATACGGGGCGGACCAGGGGGCTCTGACGCACACGCGCAAGGTCCAGAGCCAGAGCGGGTCTTCGACGACGACGACGATCGACACCGACTACAGCTTTGTCTGGTGGGGCCAGGCCAAGACGTCGGTGATCACCGTCAAGACCAACTCGGCCGAACGGCTGCCGGGCAAGTCGACCAACACCTACGACGTCAACGGCAATATCGACGCCAATTACGACGCAAGCAAATTAGGCGTGAACATTGCGCCTGGGCTTCCAAACGCCGGAACAATCGTCAAGCCGATGAGAGGTCTGGTTGCCGACGGCCTCAACTATGCCGGCGATACCTTCACGGGTAAGGCCAACCCCATAGCGGACAGCGGAAGGCTTGCCGGCAACTACATTGACGGCTGGAAGGCCACGGCGGCTCAAGGTCCGGAGGCTTTTGCCAAAAGGCTCGGTAACGTCAGCGGCAGTGCCGCTTTCGAGGTGGGATCGATGGCTCTTCCCGCCACCAAGTTAAGTAAGCTGAGCACCCTCTCGAAGATGGGAGGCACCGCCGAACGCCTCGTCGCCAGGGAGGTTGTGGTGGCAGAGACGACAGGTCCTCGCTTGATCGGGTCATATACCCCATCCGCAAACCTTAAATTTGGCACGACACTCTTCGGTGATGAGGCGCACGCACCCGCTAGTCGGATGTTGACGGACGAGCTAACATCTCGCGGTGTGCCTTTAGGATCGATTATCGATCGAACCGGGCCGGGATTAAGAGGCGTGGACATGTCGATTGACCCGATCTACGCCAAAAAACTCGGTTTCGAACATATAGAAATTAAGCCTAATTCCGAATCTGGATTGAGTACTATGAATAGGCAGATCAGAAAATGGGATTACGATCCCAGATCAGTTCGCCCGGTTACCTACGATGCGAATGGCAATATCAGGGATGGATTTAATTTCTAATGGAAGCACTTGATTACTTCATGGAAGGCCGTTTCAGCGAAGCGATTGATGCTTTTCGCTGTAAACTAACGAATGAACCTGACGATATTGCGTGGGTTGACGGTTTGGCAAAGTCTTATTGTGAGGTGGGCGACTTTGTGGCAGCGCTTCCTTTTCTGGAGCATGTTCATAATTATCAGAAGGCGAAAAATCCGGACAGCCCCGGACAGCAACTCCAACTTAGTTGTGCTTACTGGTGTCTTGATGATCGTGCTCGTGCGATAGCACTCACACGAGAGCTGTGCGCCAGTATTCTTGATCGATCAATCAATATGGCTCCCGATCAGGCCGGCGGAGCTACCTTCGGACTCATTTTGCATTATATGAGCGCAACAACAGGTGACGTAGACAATTACGAATATGCGCTCGATTATCTACGTAAACTTAACATCAAATATGACAAACGACCGACGCAATTTCGCTATCCCGTCCTTACTGTAAAGCAGGTATTAGGAGAGGTGAGCTTTGAGGATGTTCTGGAGGGAGTTACCAACGAGCGGACGCTGGCCGCCGCTCTTCGGGCCACAGTAACAAGTCGTCTAGTGAAGAGCGAACTCGGTATTGCGCTTTTCCACGACGGCACACTGCAACGCATAACAGACAACGAAATCGGCTGCCGGAAGCGTATGAGCCAAGTGTTTGAATTGGGCTATCAGACAGAGTCCATACGATGGTATCTTGCGCGTAATGAGATAGCCAAGTTTAAATAAGGGCTTCTCTGTTGCCGCAGAGAGCTCGGTAACCAAAACGGGAATAGGAGGACGGACGGAATAGGGGAAACCGTGGCGACCGGATGAGCGCGA
This sequence comes from Asticcacaulis solisilvae, assembly GCF_017875235.1. Taxonomy (GTDB): domain Bacteria; phylum Pseudomonadota; class Alphaproteobacteria; order Caulobacterales; family Caulobacteraceae; genus Asticcacaulis; species Asticcacaulis solisilvae_A. Next base: position 7,443 of record NZ_JAGGMI010000019.1, read on the forward strand.
CCCACGGTTCCGACGGCCATGTCGAAACCTATGCCTACACGGCCGATGGCTATCTCAAGACGGTTCTGACTGGCGGAGTGCTGGGGGCAGCGCGCGTGACCGACGTGCTGGGCCGCCTGACCTCCTATACCGAGTACAAGGCAAACGGCGCAACGGTCCTGTCGACGCGGTCGGCGACCTACGACGCCGACAGCCGGGTCACTTTCGAAACGACCCAGACCTACAACGACAATGGTACCAACTATACCAATGAGATAACCAACAACTACCTGTCCGGCGGGGTCGAACAGGGCGTCGTGATGAGTTCGGTTAATAAGCAGTACCAGAACGGGTCGCTGGTCAAGACGATCAATAGCAGTAACAGCTATGTCTGGTGGAACCAGGCAAAATCGTCGACCTCTTCTGTCTCGGGTCCAACTTCGGGCACAGCGACCTATAGCTACGACGCCAACGGCAATCTTAGCCAGGTCAACGACGCCGGCGTCAGCCGTGTTGTGACCTATCAGACCGACAGCTTCGGCCAGGTCCTGTCGCGCAAGGAAACCAACAGCGGCAATAAGGGCGCGTACCGCAACTTCTTCTATCTGGAAGGCCACGTCGTCGGCGACGTCGGCAATGATCTGCTGGCCAGCCAAACGGACTATGCGCAACAACTGGCAACCAACCGCAATAACGCAACCTATCCCAGCACGTCAGCCTATACGGCGACGCCGGTAACCGGGGTCGGCGGTACATTCCATAACTACCAGGCGCTGAACACGACATCGGTCGCGCAATCGGGCAGCACCTACACTGTGATGGCTGGCGATACGCTGCAATCGGTGGCGCAGAATGTCTGGGGCGATGCTTCGCTGTGGTTCATGCTCGCTGAAGCCAATGGCCTGAGCGGCAACAGCATGCTTGCGGCAGGGCAGAGCCTGACAATCCCGGGCAAGATCGCCAACATGCATAACGCGTCTGGCTTGTTCAAGCCGTACAATGCGTCCGACGCCATGGGCAATACCACGCCCACCCGGCCGCCCGAGCCCCAGCCGCCTGCGCCCAAGCGGGGCGGCGGCTGTGGCGTTATCGGCGATATCATCGCGACGATCATCTCAATCGTGGTCCAGGCGGTCGTGACACCGATCGCCGGACCGCAGGCAGGTGCTGCCGCAGGCAACATCGTCAAGCAGGGCTTCCGCATTGCGGTCGGCAACCAGAAGAAGTTCAACTGGGCGGAAGTGGCCGCCGCCGCCATAGGCGCGCACTTCGAGGCCGAACTTGGCTGGATCAAGAACGCCAAGGGCTATGATTTCAAGGAGTTGACAGGGTCGTTACACTCCGCGGCGCGTAGCGTGGGCAGCAGCATAATTCGTCAGGGCGCCAATATGGCGTTCGGCGTGCAGAAGAGCTTCGACTGGACAAGCCTTGCCGTGGCCGGTGTGGCGGGCGGGGTCACCTATGGCTTCAGCGGGATAGCGTCGGACTTGGCCAGGGGTAACAAGCTAGGTACGGCCGCGTTGACGGGCACGGCCTCGTTGCTGGCCGGCGCGGCGACCCGCAGCATCCTGACCGGCGACAGCTTCGGCAAGAGCGTAAGGGACGCCCTGCCGGACGCCATTGGAAGCACCATCGGCGGCATGATCAGTGATGCGGTTTTGAGTTCGGCGAAGAAAGCTGGTCATTCTGACTATGACTCTCTCTTTGACAGGCTTGCGAGGGAACAAGGCTATGCCGGCTCAACCCACGCAAGTTATTCCTCAGACGTAATCAGCGGAGGGGCTGGAGATAATTGGCTTATGGGGGGCACAGGACGCCGGGGGTTCTGGAGCCACCTTTGGAGCGGGGCCAAGAATGTCGTGGGCGCCATAGGTAATTTCCTTGGCATCACTGACGGCAAACCAGGGTGGCAACCCACGACTACGAACACTGCGTCGAACTTCAGTGTTTCGAGACCAGGCGGTGGCTCAGGTGCGGAAACTGATGTTGTCACCATCACCGGCCAGAAGCGGTCTTGGTGGGACAAGACCAGGTCGTGGATATCGACGACGTACAGCAACATCAAGTCGAGCGCGGCGGATATGCTCAGAAATGCCGCGTACCGTGCTCCGGAAACGCAATTTTTCCATTGGAGCGCACAGCAGCTTGACCGTGGCGGCCATAAGGGGCTAGCGACGCTTAGCCGCAGCATCGGAACCTACAATGCCGAGTTCAAGATCGGTGCGGTTCAAGCGCTTGGGGGGGCGGTCGAAGGCATTGGCAGCTTGGCCTATAACGGCAATCCGATCGCCTGGGCCAATTACGGCGCAAGCAAATTGGGCGTGAACATTGCGCCTGGGCTTCCAAACGCCGGAACAATCGTCGAGCCGATGAGAGGTCTGGTTGCCGACGGCCTCAACTATGCCGGGGATACCATCACAGGTAAAGCCAATCCCATAGCGGACGGCGGAAGGCTTGCCGACAACTACATTGACGGCTGGAAGGCCACGGCGGCACAGGGCCCGGAGGCCTTTGCCAAAAGGCTCGGCAATGTCAGCGGCAGTGCCGCTTTCGAGGTGGGATCGATGGCTCTTCCCGCCACCAAGTTAAGTAAGCTGAGCACCCTCTCGAAGGTGGGAGGCACCACGGAACGCCTCATCGCCAGGGAGGTTGTTGTTGCGGAAAGGGCGTTAGGAGGATCGGAAGGGTTACCATATGCTAGGACAGTGCTGGACGGAGGCTCGGGGCGTGCTATAGCCGGACATGGTGAATACAGACTCGGTTCCGGAGATTTCGTTGTCCCTGAAGGTACTGCCATCACCTTGCCAAGAGAGGGTATAAGCATCCTAGATGAGACTGGTCAGTTCATGGAGCGAGGTGATTGGGAAGGTTTAGCCGCCGCCGCGCAGCGGAATCCCCGTATTGCCAACGACATTGAAGGCATGACAACATATTTGCCGGGCAGTACAATTCCAGATTACACTTTGCGAGCGCCCAACGGACTTACTATTTATAGGAATTCAACGACAGTTGGGGGGAGTACACCTCTGTCGACGATACTTGAACCAAATTTGGGTTGCGTAAGCTGGGCAGCATGCACTGTGGTCAAGAGGTATTAACATGTTTTTTCCAGAACTAGCCGCATATAATTATTATTCAACGCGTCCTTTTCCAAGCGTGAAAGCCGTCGGCTGGCTTGATAACAACCATCCATTTGCCATCGGCGTAGTCCCGATCAACACTTTTGAAAAATTGCGATCAGCAATGGTTGGGAATGAAAAGGTGAATATTCACGTTAATCCCATTCGGGGCATTCATCCTTGCAACCTTTGCGAGGCCGATGATTTTGACAATTCTGAGCTCCGCATTGGTTCAACGGAAATTTGGATTCCTGACGGTCATGGAGGTTTTTACGCGTCTCCTTCGATGATAATTCATTACATAACGGAGCATCAATATCTTCCTCCGTCTGAATTCTTAAACGCGGTACAAGAATTTGATTTGCATTGTGAGTTCAATGCTCAGGCAGAGTACGAAAAGATAGCGACTAAACTTATGTCTTCGTAGAGTTATTGCCGCAGAGAGCACTCTTTATTCGCGGACGGGGCAGGGTGGGACTACCCGGAGCCCGTTTTCTACGATGACGCTGCGCCCCGAAGCGGCGGTGTTCAACATCCAGGATTCGCGGGCGGAAGACGCGCGTATCCGCCGGTTGGTCCAATCAGGCTTTCTTGTGCGCACGCGCGCCGATGCCGACACGCGCGAGGCGCGGGCGCATGATCTGGGCCGTCTTGAAGCCGCCATCGCCTCAGGCGCGCAAATCATCAGCAGCGACTATTATCTCGGCGCCGCAGATCCACTGGGCCTGAAATTCGTCGTCAGGCTGAAGGCGGGGTTTCGCCAAGCCAATCCTTGCTCGAGTGACGCGTCGCTTATGAATATGCCTTGTGAGTATCTGATGCCCGGCTTTAAGCGGCGTCATTCAACTCTGCGACTACGTCGTAGGCGTCGCTTCGATACCACGATTTTGAGTATTCGCAGCAACGGCCATTGGCCGAAGAACTCCGGCGTTCGATCATCAGGCCAGCATCCCCCGTTCTGACTCGCAATTTTTCGGCCTGTTCGGGTGTGAACAGCACGGCGCGCAACCTCTGCAAAGCCCTGACCGGCCGGTTTCCAACCTGTTCAAGCGCCCGGTAAAGTGACCCCTCTATCACTTCGAGAGAGGGCAGGCAGTTGGCAGGGACAATCGTGTATTCAAGCGCAATGACCTTGCCGTCCGCGAAGCGAAGCCTTGACAGGCGATAGACATGGGACCCCGGCGAAAGGCCCAGAATGAGCAACTCGTCCGTCGACGCGACGGAACGGGTTTTTTCCAGCCACTCCGACTTGGGCTTTCGGCCGCGCGATATCATGTCTTCCGTAAATGACGTGAGTTTCGAAAAGTTTTTCTCCGCGCGGTTGGCCACGAATGTCCCGGAGCCTCGCCGGCGCAGAAGCAGACCTTCTTCTACCAGGCCTTCCATCGCCCTGCGGATGGTCATCCGTGACAGGTTCAGCAGTTTCGCCAGGTCTCTTTCCGGCGGAAGCGTCGCATTGGGCTCAAGCAGCTTTTTGCGAATTGCCTGTCGAAACGCCGTCTTGAGCATCAGGTAGGCTGGCCGTTTGCTGCCGGTATCCAGCGGCCCAAGCGCCTCCATAAGCGAGATTTTTTGGGGAATTGGGTTAGACTCTGAAGGATCCGTTAGCGCGGTATCAGGCATTTCGAGCCTCCGTCATATGGACGCTGACAACGAACAAAAGCCGGGCATTATCCGGCAATGAGCAATCGCTGAACGCAACTCAAGCGGCCGGGCCACAGCTTCCTCCGGTGCTTTTCTGTTTCGGGCATACGGAACGGGCCGGAAGAACCTTTGCCGCCCAGCGCTTCAGTTTCTCGAGGATGAAAGCAAACTGGAAAAACGTCAATTCCATTTTGCAAAATTATAGAATTATCGTTCCTCTCCCGTGCGGCTCAGCGCCTTCGATAACGGGAGGCGCGATCACGCCTGGTCCTCCCCGGACAACTCCATACCGATCTGACGGAGGAACTGGGAATGTAAAGGCAAGCGTCCGGCATGGCTTGCAATGGTTTCTCGCATCGTCGCCAGGGTTTCCGTCAGCGTTCGCGACTCGACGAGTTTGGCGAGCGGATCATAGCGTTTTGGGATCAGGCCCTGACCGAGCATGACCGAGAGCCAGCTTGGAAGCTGGAAGAGGTCACCGCGTGACATGACCACACGCCCGTTTTCAACAAACTGATCGATCTTGTATTGGAGAGAGGCGGGGATGGACATGTTGCGGCAGTAGTTCCAGAACTCGGAATCCGTCCGCTCGGTCACCTTGTAATGCAGGATCAGGAAGTCCCGGATTGTTTCGAAATCCAGCCCGACCGCGGTGTTGTATTGTTTTGCCAGCAGCGGATTGAAATCCGCGTCGGGAAACAGGTCCATGAGCTTGATCAGACTTGAATGAATAAGGTGGATAGACGTCGATTCCAGCGGCTCCATGAACCCGCCGGAAAGGCCGATCGCCACGACGTTCTTGTTCCAGAATGCTTTCGATCTGCCTGTGCGAAACCTGATCAGTCGGGGATCCATCAGCGCCTTGCTGTCGAGATGCGACATCAGGATATCGCAGGCCTTCGTTTCTTCGATAAAGTCATGCGAGAAGACAATTCCGTTCCCGATGCGGTGTTGCAGCGGAATGCGCCACTGCCAGCCCGCGCCGTGGGCCGTGGAGCGGGTATAGGGCAGCAAGGGGCCGGCATTCGCGCTCGGGACCGCCCACGCGCGGCTGGCCGGCAGCCAGGCGCTCCAGTCTTCGAAGCCTGTCTGCAGGGTCTTTTCCATAAGCAGGGCCTGCATGCCCGTGCAGTCCATAAACAGATCGCCCTCGAGCGTCAGACCGTTCTCCGTCGTCACGGAGGAAATGAAGCCGTCCTCCGGACGTTGTGCGACATGAATGATTCGGCCCTCGTGGCGTGTGACGCCCCGCGCTTCCGCGTAGCGGCGCAGAAAGGCCGCGTACAGGCCGGCGTCGAAATGAAACGCATAGCCGATCGTTGAATGAACGCCGCGGTCACCGGCGGGAGGTGGCGCGAAACGTGCCTGCCTTCCGGCCACCGAGGCCAGGGAATAGGCTTCAAATGGCGTAGGGTCGCCCGCCATGCGGGCCCGAATGTAGCTGTGGTGAAACGCCGCCCGCCCAACGCCGGCGCCGACCGTTCCAAACGGATGCATGTAGCTTTCGCCAAGGCGCTTCCAGTCGCGGAACTCGATCCCGAGCTTGAACGTGGCGCGCGTCTCACGGAGGAAGTCCGCATCGTTGATCTCAAGCAGCCGGTTAAAGTCCAGGATCGGCGGAATCGTGGCTTCTCCGACTCCGATCGTGCCGATCGCCTCTGATTCGATAAGATGAATCTTGCCGAGTTTGTTCTGCGTAAGTTTCGCGAGCAATGCAGCGGTCATCCAGCCCGCTGTTCCGCCACCTACGATGACTATGTTTCCAAGAGGCGCGAAATTTTCCATCAGACCAATGCCAGACGCTGCAAGAGCCCGCAGCGTTCAGCGCGCTCAAAAACCGTTCAATTACTGAATGATACGGCCAGAATTCCCGAATTTGCCCTGGGGGCGCAAGGGGAGGTGCGGGTGGTTTTGCGTCGATGTCGCAAATATGTCTCAATATGTGAAATTGGTCTAACTTCGCGACAGGAATGAAGTGGGCGTCGCTAATAAAATGTTTTTAAAGAATAAAATTTCAGCAGCCGGTTTTATGCCACCGGAGGCTTGTATGACAACCGTAAAAATTGGTCTTGTTGTTGGTCTAAAATAATAAAACAAATTAATTAATTGATGTTGACCAATGTCCATCAGCGGCGGCTCAATGCCTTGGTACAGACCCGAAAAGCTGGACTTTTCAGCCCATTAGGATGTGCGCGCCTCAAGAACAATCTGTCGGGAAAAGGGAAAAACATGAAATTGAAGCGTTCGATATTGATGAGCACTGCGATCGCCGGTGCCATGCTATCCTGTTCTGCCTTCGCGCAGGACAATGTGGATGACAGCCAGGACGTCGTGGTCATAGGTATCCGCGGAAGCCTTCAAAAAGCGGCGCAGTTGAAAAAGCGGACCGACGCCATCGTCGATGCGATTTCGGCGGAAGACGTAAGTAAATTCCCTGACACCAACATCGCCGAGTCACTGTCACACCTTCCGGGTGTCAGCGTGGACCGCAATTTTGGCGAAGGTGAAAAGGTATCGATTCACGGAACGGATCCGGCATTGAACAGGATCCTGGTCGACGGCCATTCGATCGCATCGGCCGACTGGGGCGGCAACCCGAACGATCCGACCAGCCGCACATTCAACTATTCGCTGATGGCGCCTGAAATCGTCGGCCAGCTGAAGGTCTATAAGAACCCGGAACCTTGGATCGACGAAGGTTCTCTCGGCGGCACGGTCATTCTCGAAACGCGTAAACCCCTCGACCTGAAGGCTGGCACGGTGGCCGGTTCCCTGGGGTACAGCTACAATGACCGTTCGGAAAAGGGCGATATACGCGGTTCGGCGCTTTACAGCTGGCGCAACAGCAACCGGAATTTCGGCGTGCTGGTCGCGGCGACCTACGACAAACAGCAACTGCATCGCGCCGGCATCGAATACTTCGGCTATATGGGCGCCGGCGCCTTCAACAGCGCCTTTACGACCACGACCGATTCTTCGGGTAACATTACGGCTGTGAGTGGCCCCAATATCAACGGGGCGGCGCCGACGGTGGCGTCCTATACGCAACTGGCGGCGGCGAATGTGCCCTGCTGCTTCAACTGGGCCTATTTTGACCAGACGCGCGAACGCAAGGGGCTCAGTGCGGCCGTACAGTGGAAGCCTAGCGACGACACCGAGTTCGATCTGTCGGCCCTGCATATCGAAGGCGACTACACCAACTATAATCAGTCCATGTATGCGGTTCCGGTCTGGAACAGCGCCAATGCCCAGAACTTTACGGTAGCCAACGGTTTGATCAGCGGGGCCTATATTCCGGCAAAGGCCGCCGGTACCGGCTCGCTTACGCAGTACGATGCCATCCTGCGCAGCACTGTCGTGAAGACGGACAGTATCAATCTCGCCGGCAAGTGGCAGGCGGGGGACTGGAAGATCAGCGGCAATGTCGGCTGGACTCAGGCCACGGGCGGCAAAGAACCTGAACGGATGATCAGCTTCGATTTCAACTCGGGCTTTACATTCGGGTTCACGTCGGACAGCACGAACATCAACTACGATACCGCGCCGACGACGGCTAAGGCTCTTGCGCGTACGCCGTCGACGACACCCAGCACGATCAACGGCGTGACGGCGAATTACGTCCAGATGGGGGGCATGGAGCGAAGCCGTACGACTGACAAGGAGACGTACGGACAGATCGATTTCAAGCGTAGCCTGGAGGGCGTCTTCGAAACCGTCATGTTCGGGGCCAAGCTGACCAAGCACGAAAACTCGCTCGATGCCGAAGGCTGGGACTATTTCGCCAACAAGACCCTGTACCTTAGCGATTTCGCTTCGGAGAACACTCCGGACGGACTCTGGGCCGACATGGGCGGAAGCGGCAATGCAATGCAGTACCTGGGGTTGACCCAGGCCGGCATTTTCGACGTGATCGATGCCAGCGTAACCCGCTACAACGGTCCGAAATACGGCATGGAATTTACCGTCAAGGAAGACATCGCCGCGGCATATTTGCAAGGCAATTTCCGCCAGGGCAACTGGCACGGCAATGTCGGCGGGCGCCTGGTTTCGACCGAAGACGTTTCCAACTACTGGGAAACGGCCGACGGCGGCGTCACCTACACCCCCATGACCGTGACGCAAAAGGAGACCAAGTTCCTGCCCAGCGCGAACATCGTCTATGACGCGTCCGACAATGTGCTGCTGAAGTTCGGCGCCGCCAAGGTGATCGCCCGTCCGCGCTACAGCCAGCTGGCCGGCACGGTCGAGCTGAATGATCGTACGCTGACCGGCGGCGGTGGCAACGCCAATCTCAAACCTTATGAGTCCCTGAACTTTGAAGGGTCCGTGGAATGGTACGTCGGTAAATCCGGCCTGTTCGCGGCGGAATTCTTCCACCGCAAGATCAGCTCCTACGTGGTCCAGGATACCCAGGACAAAGTCTTCTTCAACCGGCTGACGGGCGCCAACGCGACCTATTCCTTCAGTTCGCCGTTCAACGCCCAGGACGCAACGGTTACCGGTTTTGCCCTGCAGGCTCAGAAGGACATTGCCTACGGGTTCGGCATCATCGCGAACTATACGTTCGCGGATGCTGACACCGGCACGACGGCCTATAACATGCCATACCTGTCGCGCGACAACATCAACATCATTCCCTACTATGAGCAAGGGCCATGGCAGGTTCGTCTGAGCTACAACTATCGCTCCCAATATTTCACGGGTATCGGGCGTCGTAACTCAAAGGACTTCACGGACTCCTACGAGCAGGTCGACCTGTCGGCGAGCTTCAAGATCAACGACAACCTTTCGATCTACGCCAACGGCCAGAACCTTCTGGACCAGACCTACTACTCGTTCAGCTCGTTCGCAGAGGCGCCAACGGCCTTCTACAAGAACGGTCGGCGGTTCTTCGTCGGTGTGAACTACAAGATGTAGGTTATATTTACGGACAGCAGGGCGTCCCGGCTTTGAAGCCTGACCGTTTCGGGCTCGGACCCGCCTGAATCCGGTAATTGCAAAGCCGGTGAGAGAAGAGAGTGGGGCGGCATAACGTCACCTCACTCTTTAATCTTGTCTCAATCACGAGATATCGTTCGGCTTCAAGCCTGGCGTCCTGTCCGGCGAACATCCACAATTCAGTTCGACGGATCCCGTCTTTTGACAATGTCCTTCGAGGCCTGCCGAATGAGCGATTCCATGCACCAGCGCGCCTCGGCGGGGTCTCCGTGCGCAATGGCGTCATAGACGGCCCTGTGGGCGGCGACCGGATCGGAGCCAAGTACGTCGTGTTCGATCTTGTATCGCGTTGACAGGGCGACGGATGCGCCAATCGATGCGTTCAGGGAGGCTAGTTGATCGTTGTCAGCCGCCGCCAGAAGCGCCGCGTGAAAGTCCTTGTCCGCCTGTTGCCCCGATTCCGTGAACAGGGTGTCGCGGTCCATGATCTCAAGCGCCCGGAACATCTGAGCCAGGTGCGTAACATTCCGCCTCAGGGCCGCCAGGGCCGCGGCCGCAGGCTCGATGATCAGCCGCAGTTCGAACAGGTTGCGGACCAGCCGGTCATCGGGTTCGTTCGCGAACATCCATCCAATGACATCGGGATCCAGCAGGTTCCAGGCCGTTTTGTCGGTGACGCAGGTTCCCCGTTTGGGCCGCGGCTCGACCAGGCCTTTTGACGTCAGGATGCGCATGGCTTCGCGTACGGCCGTTCGCGATATGCCGAGCGAAATCGACATGTCCAGTTCCGTGGGGAGGACGTCCCCAGGCAGCCTGCGCCCGGAGATAATTTCGGCCGCCAGCTTCTGGGCCAGCAAATCGTGAAGCCGCGCCGCACTCCTGCCGGCCGGGGCCTGGCCTTCGCCGGCATCGCTGTCCCAGGTTACGACCTGTCGCCGTTTTTGCGCCTTGCTCATGAACGTCCGTAAAAGGTCAAGCTGAATGGCTCCAATGGTTTGTCCCTTCATAGATAACGTGAACCGCCTCGGTGAGCAAACGAACTCGATGGCGCGCAGGCTATCTTTGCCGGCAAATTCCTATTTTTGATTTAAATAAGCAGACCGTTTAATGCGTTTAGACTGATGAATTTTAGCGTGCGCTTTTTATGGCGACGGCGTATGAGGGTAAGGCGTGAATATATTTATATAACATAATCAAATATATATTTTGGAATTTTGCTGATTTCATTGCGCGGGCTACGCGTTGACGTACTGGCGCTGTGGAAACTTGTTGACGAATATACGCAATATGCATCATATATAACATCAGACTTAATCGACCGGGAAGTTGATGAGTCGAAGCCTGGCCATATTCAGTTTGCCCCAGGCTTCGCCAGAATTGCTGACCCCCGTGCAATGGTCCTGAACAAGAAACTATAAAATAGACAACTTACAACTTGGTACTCGCAGAATACGTAAGTGTTCCGTGCAAGGCGGAGCATTGCTGATCTGCGGCCCTAGGGATGATTGGCAACAAGTAAGAGAATTTCCTACAGGGGAAAACATGAAAAGTTTGAAAAATATCCTGCGCGGCGTGTCAGGCGTCGCCATCTTGTGTGGTATGAGCCTTCCGCTCTGCGCCGTCGCCCAGGAAACGACCAAGCCCGCCGGTGAAGACAGCGGCGTGGTCGTGATCACCTCATCGCGCATCACCACGCGCGGCTTCAAGGCGCCAACGCCGACCAGCTCGATCGGGCAACTGGAAATCGCCAACAATGCCCAGCCGAACGTCTTCACGACGATCGCGCAACTGCCGTCGCTCCAAGGCTCCAGCGGCACGACAACCAATACCTTCTCGACCTCGAGCGGCCAGCAGGGCCTGAGCTCGTTTGCGCTGCGCGGCCTGGGCGTCAGCCGCACCCTGACCTTGCTCGACGGCCAGCGCGTCGTTCCGGCCAATATCGGCACTGGCGCGGCCGACATCAGCCTGTTCCCGCAACTGCTGATCAAGCGCGTGGACGTGGTCAACGGCGGCGCCTCCGCCTCATGGGGTTCCGACGCTGTCGGCGGCGTGGTCAACTTCGTCACGGACACGCGCTTCAAGGGCTTCAAGGCCAATTTCGCCCTGGGTGAGACCACCTATGGCGACGACAGGACGGGTGTCGCCCAGGTCGCGTTCGGCCGGGGCTTCTTCGACGACAGAGTGCATACGGCCTTCGCCCTGGAATATCATCGCGAAGAGGGCGTCGGCCCCGGCGATTTTGGCGAACGGCCGGCCAATGGCCGCGACTGGTATCGCTCATCGACCCTGGTCAATACCGGCATCACGAACAACGGTTCGCCGCAGTTCCGCAACCTGGACCACGCCCAATCGATCACATATGGCAAGTACGGCCTGATCACCGCCGGTCCGCTGCAGGGTATCGCCTTCGACCAGAACGGTAACCCCTATAACTTCGTCTATGGCTCGAACGGCCTGGGCGGCCCGGCCGGCGTGCCGGGCAAGGACGCAGGCGGGACGGTCGCGGGTTGCTATGTTGGGTTCTGTATCGGCGGCGACACCTCGGCCAATGTCGGCATCGGGGCGACGCTGCAGTCGGGCATCATCCGCTCGAACTTCTATAACCGCACCTCGTTCAGCCTGAATGACAATCACGAGCTTTTCTTCACCGTCAACCTGGCCAAGGTCGACACGCATAACCAGCCTAACCCGGGCTTTACCCAGGCCGGGCTGACCATCCAGTGTGCGAACCCCTACGTGCCCCAGTCGATCAAGACGCAGTGCACGAACAACGGCATCTCCAACTTCAGGCTGGGGACGGTCACGCCCTTCCTGCCGTTCATCCGCGTCGACACCGAACGCACGCAGGAGCGTTTCGTCCTGGGCGCCAACGGCAAGTTCGACCTGTTCGGCACCAACTGGAACTACGACGCCTACTATCAGCACGGCAAGGAAAAGTCGGACATCAGCGTCCACAACCTGCTGCTCAAGGCGCGCTTCACGGCGGCCATCGACGCCATCGAGCTTAACGGCGCCATCGTCTGCCGTGACCCGGTGGCGCGCGCCAATGGCTGTCAGCCGATCAATGTCATCGGCAACCAGACGCCCAGCGCCTCGGCCATTGCGTATCTCCAGCCGGCGGTTGGCGCCTATCAGCACACCATCCAGACGCAGGACGTCGCCAGCTTCGGCATTTCTGGCGAGCCCTTCTCGCTGTGGGCCGGTCCGGTATCGATGGCGTTCGGTGCGGAATATCGCCGCGAAGCCTATCGCGCCGTCGCCGATCCGTACGGCAACGGCACCACCACGCCCTACAGCGCCGAGTACCCGGCCGATCCGGCGCTCAGCACCGGCGGGGGCAACTGGTACGCCGGCAACTATCGCAACGGCCGCGGCAGCTATACGGTCGCCGAAGCCTTCCTCGAGTTCAATGTGCCGCTGCTCAACAGCGAGGCCTTGGGCCAGGTCAACCTCAACACCGCCGGCCGTGCGACCAACTACAGCACCTCGGGCAGCGTTGAGGCCTGGAAGGTCGGCTTGACCTGGGATACCCCGCTGGACGGCATCCGCCTGCGCACCGTCCGGTCGCAGGACGTGCGCGCGCCGAACCTGAACGACCTGTTCGGCCCGACGACGTCGACGAACATGCCGAACTTCACCAACCCCTTCACCAACACCACGCTGACCATTTCGCAGAACCAGGGCTCCAACCCGGGTCTCAAGCCGGAGCTGGCGCAGAACTTTTCGTTCGGCGTCGTCCTGGCCAATCCAGAATGGTTGCCGGGCTTCAACGCCTCGATCGACTACTACAGCATCGAGCTGGAGGACGCGATCGCAGCCGGACCGAACGCGACCCAGCTGGTGCAGTACTGCTTCGACGGTTCGGTGCCTGCGGCCTGTAATACGTTCGACCTGACCGGGCCGAATCCTTACGTCAACGTCGGCAACATCAACGCCGCCTCGATCAAGACCAGCGGCGTCGATTACGAAGTCAGCTATCAGCATTCGAAGCCCTTTGGTTTGGATGGCAATCTGGTCTTACGCGCCATGGCGACCAATGTTCGCGACTTCACTACCCTTCCGGGCTTGCCCGGCACGATCGCGCAACAGACGGCCGGCCAGAACTCCGGCGCCACGCCGGACTGGAAGGCGTTGTTTGTCCAGACCTATTCGACGGACAAGTACAGCCTGACCCTTCAGGAACGCTGGTTCAGCGACGGCGTGATCGGCAATCAATACGTGGTTTGCTCATCGGGTTGTCCGGTATCGACGTCGAACAATCCGACGCTGGACAATAACCACATGGACGGCGCGACCTATGTCGACGTCGCCGGCTCCTACAACATCCGTCCGGGCGTCCAGGCTTACTTCAAGATCGACAACCTGTTCAATGTCGAGCCGGAGGCTTCGCCCCAGACCAATACCGGTCTGGATATCAACCCGGCGCTTTACGATATCCTGGGCCGCTTCTACCGTGTCGGTGTGCGGATCAGCTACTAATCAGTGTTCCTGTCTGCCGCCGCACTGGCGGCGGCGGACAGGGTGTTCTCCTGGGCAGCCATCCGGCAATTACCGTCCCCCGTGTAATTTCCGGCACTGTTCATGAAGGGTGCGTGGGTAACGAGCCTTCCCGTCTCCCTGGTGTGTGTGTCGCACAAGCCCCCTTTTTCCCTGAAGGGGGCGCACTCTTTCGTTTTGTCGCGATAGGCCAAAAGCCGCTGCAAACTTTTTGGCATATCGCTCTGGTTCCGTATCGGGTCAGCGAGATTTCTTATGGTGTTTTTCAAAAGCGGTGGCGTGAGGTGGGGCATTATTCTCCTGCTGACAGTCGGCACCATACTCAATTACCTGACCCGCAGCACGCTCAGCGTCGCCGCGCCGACGCTCATGACCAGCATGAAGATGACCGAGAAGGACTACGGCGTCATTACCGGCGTCTTTCAGTTTGGCATCATGCTGCAACCCATTGCGGGCTATATCCTCGACGTTATTCGCCTCAAGATGGGCATGTTCCTGTTCGCGCTGGCCTGGGGTCTGATCACCATGGCGCACGCCCTGGCTGGCAACTGGCAGACCCTGGCCGTCCTGCGCGGCCTGCAGGGGTTCGCCGAGGGGACGGCCCAGCCGGGCGGCCTTAAGGTCGTTTCCGAGTGGTTTCCGGCCAAGGAACGCGGCTTCGCCAGCGGCCTCTACAATATCGGCGCCTCGGTTGGTTCGATGCTGGCCCCGCCGCTCGTGGCCTTCTGCATTCTCTATTACAGCTGGCAGTCTGCCTTTGTCATCACCGGCGCCTTTGGTGTCGCCTGGGCCATACTGTGGCTGATGAACTACCGGTCGCCCAAGGAGCATCCCGCGCTCAAGGAGACCGAGCGCACATACATCCACGAAGGACAGGAAAAGCACCTGGCCGCTTCGTCCGAGCGTCCTTCGATGTGGAAGATCCTCAAGCAGCGCAACTTCTGGGGCATCGCCATACCGCGCTTCCTGGCCGACCCGACCTGGAGCACCCTGGTCTTCTGGCTGCCGCTCTATCTGACCCAGGTGCGTGGCTTCGACCTGAAACAGATCGCCCTTTTCGCGTGGCTGCCGTTTGTCGCCGCCGATATCGGCTGCCTGTTCGGGCCCTTCCTGGTCGGTGTGTTCCAGAAATTCGGTATCTCGCTGATCAATGCGCGCCGTTTCACCTTCACGGTCGGCGCGGTGATGATGACGGGGGTCGTCTTCGTCGGGGCCGTTCAAAGTCCCTATGCCGCCATTGCGCTCCTGTGCCTGGGCGCCTTCGCGCACCAGACGCTTTCGGTGACCGTCATCACCATGTCGTCCGACCTGTTCCGCCAAAGCGAGGTCGCGACCGTGGCCGGTATGGCCGGGACGGCGGCCAATCTGGGCGCGCTGCTGTTTTCGGTGGCGATCGGCACTCTGGTTGCGACGACCGGCTACACTCCCTTCTTTATTATCCTGGGCGGCATCGACCTGCTGGGCGCGGCTCTGCTGTGGTTCCTCGTCCGCCCGAGCGACATGGTTTCTGAGGTCAAGCGTGATTCCTAATCCTGTACTTCCCGGCTTTAATCCGGACCCGTCGATCATTCGCGTCGGCAGTGACTACTATATAGCCACTTCCACCTTTGAGTGGTTCCCCGGCGTCCAGATCCATCATTCCACCGACCTGGTGAACTGGCGGTTGGTTTCCCGGCCGCTTCGGCGCCCCTCGCAACTCGACCTTCGCGGCATTCCGGACAGTTGTGGCGTGTGGGCGCCGTGCCTCAGCCACGCCAAGGGACAATTCTACCTGACCTATTCGCTGGTCAGACGATACGGCCGGACAACAGAATATGGGGCCCAGGGCACATCGCTTCGGGATTTTCACAACTATGTCGTCACCGCAGACTCGATAACGGGAGAGTGGTCTGATCCGGTCTACCTAAACAGCAGCGGTTTCGATCCGTCATTGTTCCACGATGAGGACGGCCAGAGCTATCTGCTCAACCTGCTGTGGGATCACCGCAGCGGTAATAACCGCTTCGCCGGTATCCTGCTGCAGCCGTACGATACCGAACGCCAAATCCTGACCGGTGAACCCAGGCTGATCTTCGAAGGCACCGAGCTTGGTTACACCGAAGGCCCGCATCTTTATCGCCGCGACGGCTGGTATTACCTGGTCGTCGCC
Source organism: Asticcacaulis solisilvae (assembly GCF_017875235.1). Lineage (GTDB taxonomy): Bacteria > Pseudomonadota > Alphaproteobacteria > Caulobacterales > Caulobacteraceae > Asticcacaulis > Asticcacaulis solisilvae_A. Next base: position 23,769 of record NZ_JAGGMI010000019.1, read on the forward strand.
GAAGGCGGGACGGGGTGGGAGCACGCCGTTACCCTGGCGCGGTCGCGCGACCTCCAAGGGCCATACGAGGTCTGCCCCTATGGTCCCATTCTCACCAGCCGTGGCCGGCCGGACATTCCGCTGCAAAGGGCAGGGCACGGCGACCTCGTCGAAGCCGAGGACGGAACCTGGCTCATTGCCTATCTCTGTGGCCGTCCCGTTGCCGGGACGCAGGCCTGCGTGCTCGGCCGCGAAACGGCCATCCAGCCTGTTCACTGGACCGCCGACGGGTGGATTGCGCCCTCTTTGCCGCTCCTGCGGCCGGACAACCCGGTGAGCGCGGCCGCCGCCAGCCGGCGCGCACCCGCTCAGCGGTATGATTTTGAAGGCGGCGAGCTGGCCGTCGAATTCCAATGGCTACGCACGCCTTATCCCGACGTCCTCTTCAGTCTGTCCGCGCGTCCGGGGCATCTGACCCTGTTCGGACGCGAGACGATCGGCAGTCATTTTGAGCAAAGCCTGGTCGGCCGGCGCCAGACCTCGGCCTGTTACGAGGCCGCGACGGTTCTGGACTTCGAGCCAAGCAGTTTCCAGCAGTCGGCGGGCCTCGTCTGCTATTACAACGCCACCAAGTTTCACTACTGCTATATCAGCTTCGATGCCGCCTTAGGACGCCATCTTCGTGTGATGTCCGCCTTGCCGAACCCGCTTTGTCCGGAAAAGCTCTCGAATATCCACCCGCTTCCCGATGGCCCGGTGGAACTGCGAGTGAGATCAGATGGCAGACATCTGATCTTCGGTTACCGCGTTCAGGAGGCAGGTGCCTGGACTGAACTCGACGAGGTCTTCGACGCGACCAGCCTGTCGGACGAAGCGACCTTGGCGGGACATCCCAGCTTCACGGGAACCTTTGTCGGGATGGCGTGCCAGGACACTTCAGGTCAGATGTGTCCGGCCTATTTCGACTGGTTCGAATTCGCGGAGCGGGATATCGCCGAGACTGGAACAGGGCAGGGCGCGGACCGGGCCGGCGCAAGCGCCATGGCCTCCGCCTCCAGACGCCGCGGCGCTGCATAATTCGTTTTTGATCCATTCCAATACACCTTACCTTCGGCGGTCCGGATTCATCGGGACCGCCGAAGGCTTGACTGGCCTTTGCATCGCCGCGCAGGACTCCGGTGGATAATCGCTTTTCTTTCGTTTTAGAGCGATATGGCGAAAAGTGTAAGCGGTTTTCGCTTTAAATATCGCGACAAAACAAAAGCTTAGATCGGTATGATGTTTCCACTTAAAATCATACCGATCTAGATAGCGGTGTCGCTCCCAAGCGCCGGCAGGGTAGAAGGCACATGTGCCATTTTCGCGTCACCACCGCGTAATCAGCCTGCGCCGCGAACTTTCTCCGATCTTTCGTTAAGTTTCGATTTGACAGTTTTTTGAAGCTGGTGTTACCCTTTTCATAAGGTCTGATTAGAAATCGAAACGTTGTTCGATGGTTTCGGTTCCAAACGAAGGCTGATTTGGTCGTTCAACATGAAAATGGGGATTTGCAAATGTACCGTCGTCAGTCTTTTCGCGCCGTGGCGCTTGCCGGCGCCGGAGCGGCCGCCCTTCTGACCGCGAGCGCCGCGTTCGCTCAGGATCCCGCGCCGGCTCCGGTCGAAAGCGAAGAGGTCGTCATCGTCGGCGTCCGCGGCAGCTCCGCCCGCGCCATCCGGACCAAGCGCAACGCCACTACGGTCACCGATTCGATCAGCGCGCTCGAACTCGGCACCTTTCCGGATGACAATGTCGCTGACTCCCTGGCGCACATCACCGGTGTTTCGATTTCGCGCGGCGCCGGCGGCGAAGGCCGGACGGTCAGCGTGCGAGGTCTGGGACCGGAATATACCCTGTCGACCTTCAACGGCCGCATCCTCGCCACCGACGGCGCCGGCCGCGATTTCGCCTATGACGTGCTGCCGTCCGATGTCATCAGCGGCGCCGACGTCGTCAAGGGCGCCGAAGCCTCGCTGACCGAAGGCGCCATTGGCGGCCTGGTCAACCTGCGTTCGGCCAGCCCGTTCGACAAGCGCGGCGCGCACGGCAGCTTGCGTTTCGAAGCCGACCGCAACCTGATGTCGGAGCTGGACGGCAAGAAGTTCTCGGGCGTCTACAGCAACACCTTTGCCGGTGACACGTGGGGCGTGCTGCTGGGGGTCGTGCTCGAACAGCGCGACGACCGCAGCGACATTGCCGGCAACGATGGCGGCTGGACGCGCAACGCCGATCCGACCGACGAAAGCTGGCTGTGGGGCAATGCCTGGGGCGGTTCCATCGATCCGAACGGCAACGGCGTGTTGGACGAAGACGAATACGGCCTGATCGGCCCGGGCCAGTTCCGCGTCGGCTCGATCCTGGAAAAGAAGGAGCGGACCGCCTTTACCGGCAAGCTGGAATGGCGTCCGTCCGACGATTTCCGCCTGGTGTTCGACGGCCTGTCGACCAAGCTCGACTCGCCGGAAGTGGGCTATCAGCAGTCCTTCTATCCGCTTTTCGCCCCCGGCCGCTGGTCGAACATGGTCATCGAGGACGGTATCGTCACCAGCTTCGACATGGACAATCCCGATCCCGAAATGCGGATGAACCCGGAGTTGCTCAACCAGACCTCCTACCGCGTCGTCGAAACGCAGCTGTTCGGCGTCAATGCGCAATGGCATGCGTCGGATACCCTGACCCTGACGGGCGACCTATATCGTTCGACCTCCAAGCGCCATTCTGGCGGACAGGACAGCTATGTCGTCCTGCGCATGAACCAGCCCAATACCGCGCACATCGAACTGACCGGCGACCGGGTGCCGAACGTCACCGTCGACTTCGATGACGGCCGCGACCTGGCCTCAGGCCTGGCCAACGGCGAGTTCGGCGATGCCGATTTCAATACGCACTACTTCTCGCTGGCCGGCGACAATATCGATGATGAAATCAACGGCGCGTCGTTCGACGGCCGGTGGACGACCAGCCGCGGCTGGCTCGACAGCGTGCAGTTCGGCGTCAGTCTGACCGACCGCAAGAAGTCGCGCGATCTTGTCAACAATGCTCTGACCGGCGGCGCGGACTACTATTCCGGCAATTACGCCATCAATGTCGAAGACCTGGGCGGCAATGTCGTTTCGCACAGCTTCAGCCTGCCGAACTTCATGAGCGAGGTCGGCGGCGACTTCCCGCGCACCTTCCTGGCCTTCGATATCGAAGCCTATCAGCAGGCCCTCGCCGCCTATAACGGCACGGCGCGTCCGGGCGGTGGCACTTACGACTATGCGAAGGCGGCGCCCGTATGGAACCCGCTGCAAAGCTACCGCGTCGGGGAAAAAACCTGGGCTGGTTACGTCCAGGCCAACCTGACGGCCGAACGCTGGACCGGCAATGTCGGCCTGCGCATCGTCAACACCAAGACGACTGCCCAGGCCTGGGACGCCAAGATCCTCGAGATCATCGAAAACGGCGCCTTCAACTATACCGCCGTCTATGACGACCCGAGCGAGGTGACGCAGGACTCGGAAGAGACCTACCTGCTGCCGTCGTTCAACCTGAACTACCGCTTCACCGAGGAGCTGCGCCTGCGCCTGGGCGCCGCACGGACGATGGCGCGGCCGTCGGTCAACATGCTGGCGCCGACCAATACGACCGAAAGCGTGTCGTGGGGTGAGTTCACCCAGATCTACGGCGGCAATGCCGAGCTGAAGCCTTACCAGGCCGACCAGTTCGACGCCTCGCTGGAATGGTATTTCGCCCGCAACTCGATCTTTAACGTCGCGGTCTTCACCAAGAAGATCAAGGACCAGATCACGACGAGCTGGGAGCCGGGCCAGGACATCGGCGTACCGGGCTATCTGTTCAACGTCAGCCGCCCGATCAATGGCGACCACGCCAAGGTCGATGGCGTCGAAATCGGTCTGCAGCACTTCCTGGAAAACGGCTTCGGCGTCCAGGCACAGTATACGCGCAACTGGGCCAAGAGCTGGGTCGGCGATCAGGAGCGTCCGCTGGAAGGCATCGCGCCGTCGGTCTATTCTCTCAGCGCCGTCTATGAAAAAGGGCCGATCTCGCTGCGCCTGACCGGCGACCACACTGACGGCTTCGTCACGGCGATCAATGTCCTGGGCGAAGGCTATAATGAGGTCGCCGACCCGATCACCTGGGTGACGGCGCACGCTTCGTACAAGATCAATGATCGCCTGGAAGTGTCGCTCGAAGGCCAGAACCTGCTCGACGAAGCGCAGACCTACAGCATCAACGGAAATCCCTTGCTGCCGCAGGGTTATTACCGCTACGGCGCTTCGGTCAAGCTGGGTGTCAGCTACCGGTTCTAGAGTTCGTTCGAAACCAAGTCCCCCTTCCGTCATTTGCTCCGCAAATGCCACCTTCCCCGTAAACGGGGAAGGAACGAGTGGAGCTTAGCTTGCATTTTCTTTCCCCGTTTTGACTGCCGCCGAGGCCGGGGAAGGTGGACGCGAAGCGGACGGTAGGGGGAATTTTCGACGTCACAATATTAAGCCGGGGGGCAATCATAAAGCAGGAGAGGGCATGACCAAGTCAGTGTCCAAAGCGAAACCGCGCTTCATCGCCCTTTCATCTGTGCTGGGCTTGAGCCTTGTCGCCTGTGGCGGCGGGTCGGGAACGGCGCATTCGGCCGCGTCCGAAGGTACGCCCCCATCGTCCTCGGCCGCCGTTATCGCCGTTTTCAAACCTAGCGATGCCGATTTCGCCAATCCGGAGCGCGGCTTCTACCGCGCGGCCCAGTCCGACTTCGATCAGCTTACCGCCGCCAGCGTCGCGGAAGCCTATGCGGCCGGTTTCCGGCTGATGTATGTCCGCATCAATCTCGAACGCTATCGCGACGCCGATATTCCGGCCGCCTATCTGGACCGGCTTGAGGCCGCCTTTGCGACGGCGCGCGCCGGTGGTGTCAAGCTGATCGTGCGGGCGACCTATAACTATCCGCGCGGCGAGACCGAATACCGCGACGCCCAGGACGCGCCGCTGGCGCGAGTGAAGGGACACCTCCTCCAGCTCAAGCCGGTGTTCAGTCGCAATGCCGATGTGATCAGCGTCGTCCAGGCCGGCTTTATCGGCGCCTGGGGCGAATGGCACACCTCGTCCAACAATCTGACGACGCCCGACAACCGCACCCGGATCCGGGACGCGCTGCTCGATGCCGTGCCGGCGACGCGCTTTATCCAGTTCCGCTATCCGCCCTATCTGCAGGACTGGACGCCCGGCCTGCCGGCGCTCGATAAGGCGGTCACAGGCGCTTTTCGCCTGGGTTTTCACAACGACTGCTTCCTGGCCAGCCAGACCGATGTCGGCACCTTTGACGAAGATGCCGCTGCGCGCGCCGGCCAGCAAGCCTATCTCGATCAACTCGGTGACCTGGCGCCTTTCGGTGGCGAAACCTGCAACCCGGCGGACGATCCCGGCGCCACGCCGCGCACGGCCTGCGCCGATATTCTGGCCGAGGGCGCGCGTTATAACCTGACCTATCTCAATGACGGCTATTACCGCCGCCTGTTCCACGACAACTGGACAAAGGAAGGCTGCATGGCCGAGGTCCGGCGCAGCATGGGCTATCGGCTCGGCCTGGTCAGCGTCAGCCATCCCACCGCCGCCACGCGCGGGAGCGATCTGACCTTGCAGATCGTAGTGCGCAATTCCGGCTGGGCGCGGCTTTACAATCCGCGCCCGATCCAAGTTGTCCTGCGCGATCCGGTCTCCGGCGCCTTGCGTCGCATCGAAGCGCGTGGCGCCGATGCCCGGCGCTGGCTGCCGGGCGCCGAAGCCACCGAGACCCTGACTATCACCCTGCCGGCCGATGTGGCGGTGGGAACGAAGGAGATGTGGCTGGCCTTGCCCGACGCCGACAGCCGCCTTGGCAACGACGGCCGTTATGCCATCCGGCCAGCCAATGCCGACGACCCCGCGATCGGCCAGGGATGGGACGCCACCTTTGGCGCCTTCGCCCTGGGCACCAAGATCGATATCCGTTGATTGCCGCTGAAACCAAAGATAGCTTCGAAGTGTTGAGAGGGTTCCATGATCATTAATCGCCGCAACGCCCTGATGGGACTGGCTGGTCTTTCCGCTGCGGGCGTGGCCGCGCCCGCTGTCGTCCGTGCCGATCAGGCAGCCTATACCGTTGACGACTTCAGGCGCGTGCGCAAGTTCGACACCCATGTCCACATCAACTGGGACAATACGGCGTTCGCCGAACAGGCCGTGGCCGACAATTTCGAGCTCCTGACCATCAATGTCGACTATCCCGACTTCCCGTCGCTGGACGCGCAGGGCAAGGTATCGTCGCTGCTCTTCAAGGCCGATCCGAAGCGGTTTCATTTCGCCACGGCCTTCAGCATGAAGGGCTTCGATCAGCCGGGCTGGGCGGAAAAGACCATCGCCCATGTCGAAGACGCCAGGGCGCGCGGGGCGCGGGGCGTCAAGGTGTGGAAGAATGTCGGCCTGATCGAGCGCGACGCATCGGGCAACCTGATCATGCTTGATGACGTGCGGTTCGATCCCGTCATCAAGCGTATCGAAGAACTGGGCATGGTCTTCATCAACCACCAGGGCGAGCCGCGCAACTGCTGGCTGCCGCTTGACCAGATGACGACCAAGAACGACAAGGCCTATTTCAGCAACCATCCGAACTACTATATGTACATGCATCCGGAAGGGCCGTCGTACGAGCACCTGATGGCGGTGCGCGACGACTTTCTCGATCGCCATCCGAAGCTGAACTTCATGGGCGCGCATATGGCCAGCCTGGAGTGGAGCGTCGATGCCCTGTCGGCCTTCCTCGACCGCTTCCCCAATGCGACGGCGGAAACGGCGGCGCGCATGGGCCAGTTGCAGTACCAGTCGCACCGCGAATACGACAAGGTGCGCAACTTCTTCCTGAAGTACCAGGATCGCATTCTCTACGGCTCGGACCTGACGATGAATCCGGACGCCGATCCGGCTGGGATTCGCAAGGAGATCCATGACGCCTGGCTTTCGCACTGGCGCTATCTGGCGACCGGCGATACGCAAGCGATCTGGGACCTCGATGCCGACGTGAAGGGACTGGCCCTGCCGAAGCCGGTGATCGATAAGATTTTCTACGGCAATGCGCGAAGGGTGTTGGGACTGAAGACTTAGAGCGATATGGCGAAAAGTGCCAAGATGCGTTTTTTGGGGTTTTCGCCTTAAATATCGCGACAAAACAAAAACTCAGATCGGTATGATGTTTCCACTTAAAATCATACGGATCTAGCCTTCTACCTCCCCAGATCCAATAGATTTGGGGAGGGGGACCGCACGGGAGAGACATTGCGCGAAGCAATGGCGAACAAGATGTGGTGGTGGGGATTCTTGCTTGGGCCACGTATACGAAAGCGGCCGGTGAGTAGCTGATTACTATGGCAGTAAGCAAGAAATCCCACCACCACGCCGGTAAACCGGCGCGGTCCCCCTCCCCATCGCTACGCGACAGGGAGGAGTGATCAGAGTCAATTCACCAGCTTCGCCTCGCCCCAGGTGACGGGCTGGCCGTCAGGGCCGGTGGCGACCAGTTCAACAACCTCTACGCCGGCGATGTCGGCGGACAACGTCGCAGCGGTCGCGCCAAAGGCCAGATCACCGCTTTCCGCCAGCTTCCTGCCGTCGCCGTAAACTGCGAAGCGTACGGTCTGACTGTTATTGACACCGGAATCGTTGACGCCGACACGGGCCTCGAAACGCTTGAATTGCTTGTTGCTGCGTATCTCCATGCGGGAATTGCTCAAGGTCCCGATGCCCGATCCAAACGCCTGACCGGCGATCGAAAGCCCTTCGCGATAAGGCGACACGTCCGCCTGCGCACCGCCCCAGCCGGTATAGGCCGGACGTTCGCCGGCATTGCGCGTGCCACTCCATTGGCCGACCATCTGGTGCACGACAGGATCGGGCGTCGGATTGACGACGCCGTCCTCGGCGACGTGGATTCGGCCAGGGATTTCGGACAGGTAGGTGCCGTCTTTCAGTTCGCGCGTGCCCGACACTTCGAAGACCAGGGTTTCGCGTGGCAGAACGCTGAAGGTCGTCTCGTTGGTGAAGGTCGATTGCGCGCCGCTCCACAGATTCTTCAGCTTGATCTCCGAACCCGCCGCCATCTTGAGGTGGCTGGCGATCAGGTTGACATCAGCCTTCAACAGGCCGCGATTGAAGATGGCGACCGCCTTGGTGTTGCTGTCGGCAAGCGTCTTGACGAAGATCTGCACGTCATCGCTGTCGTAGGCCAGCACGGCCTGGTGGCCGCCGGAATCCTGGTTGACGCGAACGAGGTCGGCATTGCCCCAGATGTCCAGTAAAGACTTGGGCGCATTGCGCAGATCATAGCCGATGATCAGCGGCGCATTGATCATGGCCCACAGCGAAAAGTGCGACCGCGCCTCGGTCAGGTGGTTCTGGTCGAAATCGCCATGGCCGATGAAGAGCATGTCCGGATCGTTCCACGCGCCCGGCCGGGCGTAGAGCGCGCGCGTCGAGGCCGAATCGAAGGTGTGCAGCATGCGCGTCCACGTCGGCGTGATGTCGCCACTGGTCCGCCACAGATTGCCGACTTCATTGCCCCAGGACCGGACATCGGCTGTGCCCCAGTTGCAGATCGAATAGACGTAATCCTTGTCGGGATTGTACTTGGCGATCGCCGTGCCGATGTCCTTATAGATGTTGCGGACCTCATCGACCTTGGTGCGGCCGATATAGTTGCTGTCGATCAGGGGCGGGAAGGGCTTATAATTATGCGTCTTCACGATCTCGCGGTCGGCGCCATAGACGTTCAGCCCGCAGGCATCGACCTTGATATAGTCAAAGCCCCATTCCTTGAAATAAAGCGCGATGTCCTTGTCGACATTGCCGTACAGGCCAACCTGACGCTCGGCTGTGTCGCCTTCGGGCAGGTTGGGCGAATGCAGGTCGTAGGCCTGTGAGCAGGCATTGTAGCCCGCATCACTATAGATACCGGCCTTCAGCCCCATGCTGTGCAGGCGGTCGGTGAAGGGACGGAAGCTGGTTTCACCCTTGCCCTTTGGCTTGGCCGAGGGAAATATCTGGGTTCGGATGATCATGCGGCCGTCGCTCTTGCGCCGCTTCAGCCACCAGCCGTCATCGATATTGACATAACGATAGCCGAGCTTCGCCAGGCCGCTGTCGACCAGCTTCTGCGCCGCGCCCATGACCTTGTCTTCGTCGACCTCCGTGCGGAAGGCGTTCCATGAACTCCAGCCCATCGGTGGCGTGGGCGCATTGCCGATGCTGGGCGCGGTCCATTTGCCCGCTGGAGCAAGGCCGTTTTCCGCCGCAAAACCATGGACTGGTATTATGAGCAGGGCGCCAAGCGCGATTGTCAGGACCTTCATGAGCCGCCTCCTGTTTGTACGATAATTGCGAGCTTCACATTTTTGCGGAGAGCGATCAACAAGCGAAGGATAAAAATTTCGTTTTATTTGTCTTGCGTACCCCTTCGCATATTGTGACGGCGGTCGATGAGATGTGTCCTGCGGCACGAAATACAGGTTTTTCACCTGTGAATACGGCCGTGCCGGGTTTAAAGGCTGCATGCGTGTGAAAAATATCAATTAAAACAATTGAAGCGGCATTTTTCGAGGCGGCTTGGCAAGCGGTGTCATACGCTTTTCCACGCGAAGACACCAGCTTCCGAAGACGGGCGGATGTATTTTGTATGATATATATGTGTCTTTTATGTTGCGGTATATTGCGATTGTGAATGGTTTCGCAACTTAATGCTGGACGAAAAATGTGCGTGATATAAATCGAAAAGCAATGTTAGCTTCGTTTGTTTTCGGGTGACGAAAACGCGGGCCGCAGATATAACCTTATAACGAAAAGGGCGACGGAGATGAGGATATCCAAAACAGCGGGCGTTTCGGTTGTGACACTGGTCATGGCGGCCTCGGGCCTGTGCGCGCCGGCGGCATTCGCGCAGGATACGGCGGCTGCGGATGAGGAACCGCAGTCGGAAGTCGTGGTGGTCGGTACGCGCAAGGCGCTGAAGACGGCCCAGGACATCAAGCGCAACGCGGACACGGTCGTCGATTCGATCACCGCCACCGATATCGGCGCCTTCCCGGACAAGTCGGTCGCCGAGGCGCTGCAGCGTGTGCCGGGCGTCTCGGTCATCCGTTCGGCCGCCAAGGACGACGTGATGCACTATTCGGCCGAGCCGTCGGGCGTCATCATTCGCGGCTTGCCCCAGGTCCGCTCCGAGTTCAACGGCCGCGATACTTTCAGCGCCACTTCGGGCTATGGCCTGTCGTGGTCGGACGTCCCGCCGGAAATGATGGCGGGCGTCGATACCTACAAGAACATGACGGCGGAAATGATCGAGGGTGGCATTGCCGGCTCCGTCAACCTGCGCACGCGCACGCCCTTCGACAGCAAGGGCCGCGTCCTGGCCGCCTCGGCCGAAGCCAACTATGGCAATTTCAGCGAATCGATCACCCCCAGCCTGTCAGCGCTCTACTCGGATCGCTGGCAGACCGATATCGGCGAATTTGGCCTGCTGCTCAACGGCGCTTACTCCAAGACCGACACGACCAGCCACGCCCTGACCATCCCGCGCATGGTGGTGTTCGCGCCCGGCACCTATACGGCTGAGACCAACTATATTCCGTCGGGCATCGCCTTCAACAAGACCGACTATGAGCGTACCCGCGAAGGCGTATCTTTGGCGGCGCAGTGGCAGAACAACGACCGCACCATGCGGGCGACCCTGCAATATAACAGCACCAAGTACGAGAACACCTGGAACGAAGACCAACTGATCAGCTACTGGTTCTGGGTCGATCCGGCGTCGACGACGCACTCGACCGTCTGGAACGATCCGGCGCAGATCGCGCCGCCCGACGCGCCGGGCCTCGGCTTCAATGAAGCCGGCGGCGGGACGCCCTACACCTTCGGATCGGATGGTCTGTTCCAGAATGGCGTCATTACCCGTTCCAAGGGTGGATGGGGCTATGGTGCGATCGACTGGTCGACCGGCACCTCATATGTCCCCGGCTCGACCGATCAGTACGGCACCTATGACCAGTTCGGCGTCGCCCTGCCGGTCATTCAGCCCTGTATCAAGTCGGACGTCAGCCACGCCAATCAGGATTGCCGCGGCGCGCCGATCGTCAACACGGCGACGCGCTATTCGCACGAAACGCGCAAGATCGACGACGTCTCGCTGAACTTCGTCTGGGACGCGACCGACAAACTGCGCTTCAACTTCGATGCCCAGATGGTCAAGGCCACGACCTATAATTACGACATCACCTTCGAATTCACGACCTATGCCGACCTGGGTCTCGACCTGACCGGCAAGTATCCGGCCTTAAGCCTGCTCAAGCCGTCGGGTTACAATGTCATCGGCACCGATCCCCTTTCCGATGCGCGCAACTATTCGCCGGAATCAGCGATGGACCACATCACCGACAGCGAAGGCGAACTGAAGGCGGTCCGCGCCGACATGGCCTACGAATTCGAAGGAACGTGGCTGGATGCCCTGCGCGCCGGTGTCCGCTTCGCCGACCGCAAGCAGACCCACCTGTGGTCGTCCTATAACTGGGCCAGCATCGCTTCCGACTGGGGCGTCAACCCGGCCGATTCGTGGTTCCTTGACTCCAAGCGCACCACCAATCCCGACGGTTCGGTCAAGTTCCAGGGCTATGAGCCGGGCTATTACGAGACGCGGGAATTCGGCGGCGACATGTTTGGCGGCGATCAGCTGAGCCACAACCAGTTCGTCTTTATGTCGCACGACATTATCTCGAACCCCGAAGAACTGGCCAAGCGCTTCGCCATCTCAGGTCAGACCGACGAGGGCGGCACGGCGTCCTCGGGCTGGAACCCGATCTGCGAACGCCCGAACGAGGTGGCCGACAGCTGCTTCACCGCCGGCGAACGCCTGCAGGTCCGTGAAAAGACCGACTCGGCCTATGTCATGCTGAAGTTCGGTGGCGCGGACGCCATGATCGGCGATTTCAGCGTCTCGGGCAATGCTGGCGTTCGCTTCGTCAACACGACGGTCGAAAGCCTGGGCGCGGTCAACTTCGCCACGCCGTTCACCGCCGGCCAGCTTGTCTGTACGCCGCTGACGCCGGAACAGATCGCCGCGCTGGGGCCCAACCAGTACGCCATATCGCCGGGCTGCCTGGCGGCGGCATCGACAGAAGACCAGGCCTTCTCCAATGGCGGCAGTGCGGTGTCGAACGTCACGACGACGCACAAGAACGTCCTGCCCAGCTTCAACCTGCGCGTCGGCGTCGCCGACGACTGGTTCGTGCGTTTTGCAGCATCGCGCGCCATCTCCAAGCCCGATATCGGCCTGCTGCGCAATTTCATGACCCTGAACCGCAGCTTTATCGACCAGGCCGACATCGTCGCCGGCAATCCAAACCTGGTGCTCAATAGCGCCGGCCAGCCGGTCAGCTACAAGTTCGGCTATACCGGCACGACGGGCAATCCGCGCCTGAAGCCGGTCAAGGCGGATCAGTTCGACCTGGCGGTGGAAAACTACTTCGATACGGTGGGTTCGATGAGCTTCACTCTGTTCTACAAGAAGTTCGACGACTACATCCAGAACGGCACCTTCGTCATTCCGTACACCAACAATGGCGTGACGCGTGATGTGGTGGTGACCGGGCCGGTCAACGGCGAAGGCGCGACGATCAAGGGCTTCGAAGCCGCCTATCAGCGCTACTTCACCTTCCTGCCGGCGCCGTTTGACGGCCTGGGCGTTCAGGCCAACTACACCCACATCAAGAATTCGGGTGTCAAGAACGCCAATCTGATCGTCGACAGCGACGGCGGTGTCGCCACGGCGCGTTCGGCCCAGTCGGGCATGATCAATGCCGGCCGCCTGGAGAACCTGTCGGACGACGCCTACAACCTGATCGTCATGTACGAAAAGGGCAAGGTCGGCGCCCGTCTGGCTTATAACTGGCGCTCGGAATACGTGTCGTCGGTCAATGACTGCTGTATCGGCTTCCCGGTGTGGAACGACGCCGAAGGTTTCCTTGATGCTTCATTCCGTTACGCGCTGACGAACAATATCGAACTGAGCGTTCAGGGCAGCAACCTGCTCGGCACCGAGGTTCGCATCCGTCAGCAGGTCGCGGGTCCCACGAACCTGGCGCCGAACACCGAAGCCAAGTTCATGCCGGCCGGCTGGTTCGAGTATGACAAGCGTATTCAGGTCGGCGTGCGCTTCAAGTATTAGTCATTTAGCAGCTTCCCCTGGCTTCCCTCCCTAGAAGCCTGACTAAGGGCGGGCCGTCTTCGCTTCCCGGAGAAGACGGTCCGCCCATTTTTCTTTTTGGAGTTCCGGTTATGACGGCGGTGCGCAAAATCGTAATTCTCGGCGGCGGGACGGCCGGATGGATGGCCGCGGCCTGCATCGCGCGCATGTTCGGCACGAAGGACCACACGATCGCACTGATCGAGTCGCCCGAGATCGGAACGGTGGGCGTCGGCGAAGCCACCATTCCTATGATCAATATGTTCAACAAGATCCTGGGCATTTCCGCTGCCGACATGGTGCGCGAGACCGAGGCGACCTTCAAGCTGGGTATCGAGTTCGTCGACTGGGGCAAGGTCGGCGATGCCTATCTGCACCCGTTCGGCGCCTATGGCGCGGATATGGGGGGTGTCAGTTTCATTCACTGGTTCCTTCGCCATTCGGCACAGACCGGCACCTGGGACCCCGGCCGCTTCAATCTTGAAACCGTCGCCGCCCGCACTGGCAGGTTCGGCGTCCTGCCCAATAACGATCCGTCGCGGCCGCCGCTCAACCACGCCTATCATTTCGACGCGGCCCTCTATGCCGGCTTCTTAAGCCGTTATAGCCAGGCGCGCGGCGTCATCCGCCACGAGGGCACGGTGACGGAGGTTCATCAGGATCCGGACAGCGGCTTCGTCACGGCGCTCGACCTCAAGGACGGCCAGCGCATCGAAGGCGACTTCTTTATCGACTGCTCGGGCTTTCGCGGCGTGCTGATCGAACAGACCCTGAAGTGCGGCTATGAGGACTGGTCGCAGTGGTTGCCGTGTAATCGTGCCTGGGCTGTGCCGTGCAAGCGCATTGAGGCGCCGGTCCCCTACACCCGTGCCACGGCGCGGGAGGCCGGGTGGCAGTGGCGCATTCCTTTGCAGCACAGGACCGGCAACGGCTATGTCTTCAGCAGCGATTTTATCGGCGAGGCGGATGCGCGCGACGCCCTGATGTCGCGCCTGGACGGCAAGGCTTTGGCCGAACCGCGCAAACTGTCCTTCGTCACCGGCCACCGCCGCAAGATGTGGGACAAGAATGTCGTGGCGCTCGGCCTGGCCTCGGGGTTCCTCGAGCCGCTGGAATCGACCTCGATCCACCTGGTGCAGTCGGCCCTGTCGAAGCTGATGAGCTACTTCCCGAAGGACGGTTTCGATCCGGACGTCGAGGATCACTTCAACCGCGTCATGCTGGGCGAATATACGGCCGTGCGCGACTTCCTGATCGCGCACTATAAGCTCACCGAGCGCGAGGACACGCCCTTCTGGGCCTATTGCAAGCATATGGAGATCCCGGACTCCTTACGCGCGCGCCTCGATATCTTCCACCACACCGGCAACTATGTCGAGCCGCCCTATGAGCTGTTCCGCGAGAACAGTTGGTTCTCGGTTCTGGCCGGGCAGGGGCTGCGGCCGAGGAGCTGGCACCCGGTCGCCGACATGATGACAGGGGAGGAACTGGCGCACCACATGACCCAGATCAGCAACCTGGTCGCGACGACGGCAGCGGCCCTGCCGGCGCACGAAGCCTTCATCCAGTACTGCCACGGACGGCGCGCTTCGTAGCGCTCAATATACAATTTATCTTTCGTTATGTCGTATATTGTATGTTACCTTGTTCCGCCGGGGGTCCGGTTCGCATGGCGTTGAAAACGTGCGCGAACTGTTGGATAAGCGAAATATCCGGCACGGGGACGGTTTCAAGGAAGATGGCTATGGCCGAAGGCTCGGGAAAATTGATGCGCGACACCAGCAAGCGCCGGCGTCAGATCACGGCGATGCTGAAGTCGCGCGGCAGCGTGCAGGTCGTTGCTCTGTCCGAGCAGTTCAGCGTGTCGATGCAGACCATCCGCAAGGATCTGCACTATCTTGAGGAGCACGGCATCGCGACGCGCGCCTATGGCGGCGCCATCTCGTCCGAGGTTGTCAATGTCAGCGCCGAACCGCCGATCGAGGCCAAGCGCGTCAGCCATACCGAGGAAAAGGAACGCATTGGCCGGCTGGCGGCTTCGCTGATCAAGCCCGGTGATTCGGTTATTCTCGATTCGGGCACCACGGCGCTGCAGATCGCGCGCTTCCTGCCCGACGAAGAAGACATCACGGTCGTCACCAATGATTTCGACGTCCTGGCGGCCCTGACCCAGAAGCGCAAGATCAAGATCGTCATGCTGGGCGGCGAGCTGCGCCGCAAGAACATGGCGTTTTACGGCGCGCAAACCGTTGCCGCGCTGGAAGAACTGGTCTTCGACAAGCTCTTCCTGGGCGTCGATGGTTTCGATGTCGAACGCGGCATCACCACCCACCACGAACCCGAAGCGCTGCTGAACCGCAAGATGGTCGAAAGCGCCCGCCAGGTCATCGCCATCACCGACTCGTCGAAGTTCGGCAAGGTCTGCCTGCATCGAATCATCGACGTTTCCGAGGTCGATATCCTGATCACCGACGGCGACGTGCCGGACTTAGTGCGCGAAGCGTCCGGCCGTCTTGGCTTTGAACTGCGTCTGGCGTAGTTGTCTAAGGCAACAAAACGAAACTTTTAATTTCGGTTCGTTCGTTTTTGTTTGCCTAATCCCCATAGCTGTGCATGATTGGCATAAGCAAACAGACTGGCTGCCGCCGCGGCCGGGAAGGGGAGTTCCATGATTTCGCGACCGCTCACCAACCGTCGACAGCTTCTCGGTCTTATGGCCGGAACCGCCATCGCCTCCGGCCTAGCTGGCAGGGCATTTAGCGCCGAATTGAGTCTGGCGTCCGCCGGTGATGCCGCCCTGACCATCGAATATGACAGCCGCCTCTATAGCCGTTTGGTGCGCAGGAATGACAATCTGGCGCTCACCGATTTCGCGCCATCCGATACGGTGACGCTCAAGGACGGCCGCACCATCGACGCCTTTGCCTTGAGCGGGCAATCGAAAATCAAGGTCAGTAACCGCCACGGCAAGGGCACGCAGTTCACCATGCGCGGCCGGTCCGCCGAAGGACTTGAAAAGACGGTGTCGGTGACTTTTTACGACAACTATCCAGGCTTTGGTCTTGTTAGGACCAGTTATCGCAACACCGGTAATGCGGCGCTTGATATCGCCTCATGGCGCGGCAACGGCCATACGCTGAAGGCGTCGGGCGCTGGGTTCTGGTCGTGGTCGGGATCGACCCATCCCGATCGCCGCGACTGGGTACAACCGGTCAAGGACGGCTTCGATCAACCGAACTTCATGGGCATGAACGCTTCGGACTATGGCTCGGGCACGCCGGTCGTCGACGTCTGGCGCCCGGATGCGGGTATCGCCACCGGCCATATCGAACTGACGCCCAAACTGATCTCACTGCCCTTGCTGGCGACACCGGTCGGCGCCTCCATTGCCATTTCCGAGGAGCGTGCCATTGCGCTGAAGCCCGGCGAGAGCTTCGATACGCTCGACACCTTCGTCACCATCCATACCCGCGACTATTACGCGACGCTCGACGCCTATCGCCGCGTCATGGCCGAACGCGGACTGGCGGCGCCGAAAGCCCCGGAAGGTTCCTATGAGGCCATCTGGTGCGCTTGGGGCTATGATCGCAACTTCAATGTCGCCGAGGTCGAAGGCACCTATGCCAAGGTCAAGGAACTCGGCTTCAAGTGGGCTGTACTCGACGACGGCTGGCAGACGAATGAAGGCGACTGGAGCCTCGACCCGCGCAAGTTCCGCACCGAGGCCGAGATGGTCGCCTTCGTCAAGGCGATCCGCGCCGCCGGGCTGAAACCCAAGCTGTGGCTGGCACCCTTGGCCGTCGATCCGGGTTCGGACCTGCTGCACGACCATACGGACATGCTGCTGCTCGACGCCAACGGCGCGGTGCAGGACGTCACCTGGTGGAACGCCTTCTACCTGTGCCCGGCCTATCAGCCGACGCGCGACTATACCCAGAAGCTGGTCCACAAGATCATCCACGAGTGGGGCTATGAGGGCTTGAAACTCGACGGCCAGCACATGAACGGCGTGGCGCCGTGCTACAACCCGGCGCACAACCACGCACGTCCGGAAGAGTCGGTCGAAAAGCTCCAGGATTTCTGGAAGCTGGTCTATGACACGGCGCGCGCCGCCAATCCGCAGGCCGTCGTTGAGTTCTGCCCGTGCGGCACCTCCTACGCCTTCCATAACCTGCCCTATACCAATCAGGTGCCAGCCTCGGATCCGCTGTCGTCCTGGCAGGTTCGTCTTAAGGGCAAGTCGCTGAAGGCGCTGATGGGCCGCGACGCGGCCTATGCCGGCGACCACGTCGAACTGAGTGACGGCGGCAACGATTTCGCTTCGACGGTCGGCATCGGCGCCGTCATCTCGACCAAATTTACCTGGCCGAACGAGGGCAGGGGCAAGGACGCCAACTTTCGCCTGACGCCGGAACGCGAGGCGGTCTGGCGCAAATGGGTCGACATCTATAACGCCAAAATGCTGCCCAAAGGGCAGTATCTCGGTGAGCTCTACGATATCGGTTTCGACAAGCCGGAAGCCCACGCGGTCGAAAAGGACGGCAAGCTCTACTATGCCTTCTACACGCCCAAGGACGCGCCCCACTGGGACGGCCAGGTCGAACTGCGGGGCCTCAAGGCCGGCAATTACAAACTGACCGACTATTTCAATGGTGCGGATTTGGGCACGGTAACGGCCAAGACAAGCCGCATTCCGGCAAAGTTCGAGCGCTTCCTGCTGATCGAAGCCGTGCCGGCCGGGAGGGCTTGATCATGAGCGAAGTCTCACCCGCCACCACGTCCAAAACCGACAAACGCTGGCTGATCTTCGCGCTCGGCACCGTCGTCCTGTGGGGCGTGTGGGGCGCCTTTACCGGCATCTCCGCCCAGCGCGGCTTTCCGGAAACGCTTGTCTACTGTGTCTGGGCGCTGACCATGATCTTGCCGGCCGTCTTTGTGCTGGCCAAGGCCGGCTGGAAACTCGACCGCGACTGGAGGTCGATTTTTTATGGTCTCGCCATCGGCCTGCTCGGCGCCGGCGGGCAGATGATCCTCTTCTATGCGGTGACGACGGGGCCCGCCTATCTCATCTTCCCGGTGATCTCGCTGTCGCCGCTGGTCACTATCCTGATGTCGTTCGTTTTTCTGCGCGAACGCACGACGTGGCTGGGTGTGCTCGGCGTTGTCCTGGCGCTGGTCGCCCTGCCCATGTTCGATTTTTCGCTCGAGGCCGGCTTTTCGTCGTTGACCAGCGGCGGCAGCTGGTTCCCGCTGGCCCTGATCATCATGGCGTGCTGGGGTATCCAGGCCTATTTCATGAAGCTTGCCAATAACAGCATGAGCGCCGAAAGCATCTTCTTCTACATGATGATCGGCGGGCTCCTGCTGGTGCCGGCGGCGTGGATGATGACCGACTTTTCCAGGCCGGTGAACTGGGGCCTGGATGGGCCGTGGCTTGCGGCCGGCATCCAGATTCTGAACGCCATTGGCGCGCTCAGCCTCGTCTATGCCTTCCGCTATGGCAAGGCGATCGTCGTGGCGCCGATGACCAATGCCGGCGGCCCTCTGGTGACGGCGGCAATTTCGCTGCTGGTCGCCAATGTCGTGCCCGGTGAACTGAAGATCGCCGGCCTGATTCTGGCCTTCATTGCCTCGGCCCTGCTGGCGCTGGCGGCCTGAGCCTTTCTTTACCCTTTCGCTCATATCCGGGTGCGCAACATAAATCGCGCCCGGATATGATTTCATTTTGAACTGACCGAAATTTTATATGTTTCGTTTTCATTGTTTTGATTGCGTAAGGCGCAGTGTTGCGCTAAGACTCATTTTATAAAGACGCATTTATTCAAGGGAGCCTCGCGTTATGAAGGCCATGCTCGATCTGGTATCGCGCCATAAGTCCGGAACGCCGTGCGGGATCTATTCGGTATGTTCGGCGCACCCACTCGTGATCGAAGCATCTTTCGTTCACGCGCTGAAATCGCAACTTGATGTGACCCTGATCGAAGCCACCTGCAACCAGGTCAATCAGGACGGCGGCTATACGGGGATGCGTCCCGACGACTTCCGTGAGTTTGTGTTCGCAATTGCCGACCGGGTCGGTTTCGACCGTTCACGCATCCTGCTGGGTGGCGACCACCTGGGGCCCAATCCGTGGACGTCTCTGACCGCCGAAGAGGCCATGAAAAAGGCGGATGTGCTGATCGAGCAATATGTCGCGGCCGGCTTCCGCAAGATTCACGCCGACTGCTCGATGTCGTGCGTCGATGATCCGGTGCCATTGCCGGAAGAGACGATCGCCCGTCGCGCCGCGCGCCTGATCCGCATCGCCGAAGATACGCAAGCGCGTGTCGGTGGTGAAAAGTGCGTCTATGTCATTGGCACCGAGGTGCCGGTGCCTGGCGGCGCCGCCGAAGACCTGCCGGAGCTGGAAGTGACCACGCCCGACGCGGCCCTGGCGACGATCGAAACCCACCGCGCCATCTTTGCCGAACTGGGCCTCAATGATGCCTGGGAGCGCGTGGTCGGCACGGTCGTCCAGCCGGGTGTCGAATTCGACCACCACAAGGTCATCGACTATAAGCGCTCAAAGGCGGTCCGCTTAAGCCGCGCCATTGAGTTCCTGCCGGGTATCCTGTTCGAAGCGCACTCGACCGACTACCAGACTCCGAAGGCGCTGAAGGAACTGGTCGAGGACCATTTCGCCATCCTGAAGGTCGGTCCAGGCGTCACCTTTGCGCTTAGAGAAGCCTTGTGGGCGCTTGACGCCATCGAGCAGGAATGGATCCCAGAGGACAAGCAATCCCGCTTCCGCAAGATTACGCTCGAACGCATGGCGGCCGAGCCGCGCAATTGGGCGAAATATTATCACGCAACAGGGCCTGAACTGCGCTTCGATTTGCAATATAGTCTGTCGGACCGCATCCGTTACTATTGGCCGGATGCGGCCATTACCGCGGCTCAGGAGACCATGTTCGACAATCTCGGCACCAATCCGCCTCCACTGGCGCTCATCAGCCAGTACCTGCCGGACGCCTATGCGGCGATCCGCGGCGGCGGCCTGGCGCTGACGCCCGCCAACCTCGTCATCGCCCATATCGGCGCGACACTCGACGGCTATCAGGCGGCCTGTACCCCCATGAACGTAGTATCCCCGGAGCCGGCATATGCCTGACACCCTGACGAATGAAGCGCTTTTTGGCTTCGACGCGAAGACCCTGGAAGCCAGGGGCGGATTGTGGACGGCGCGCGAGATCGCCCAGCAACCGCAAATGCTGCGCGAAACGCAAAGCCTGCTGATGGCGCGTCGCGATGAGATCGCGGCCTTCCTGGCGCCGGTCCTTGCCCCCGCTAATGCGCGCATCATCCTGACCGGTGCGGGTACCTCGGCCTTTATCGGTGAGTGCCTGGCGCCCGTGTTGGCGACACAGCTGAAACGCCGGGTCGAGGCGATCGCCACGACGGATCTCGCCTGCGCGCCGCAGCTCTATTTCGAAGCCGACACGCCGACCCTTTTGGTCTCATTCGGCCGCTCGGGCAACAGCCCGGAAAGCATCGCTGCCGTCGAGCTGGCCGATCGCTTTGTCACCAGGCTGCACCACCTGGTCATCACCTGCAACGACGACGGCGCGCTTGCCCGTTATGCGGCGCAGGACCGTGGTCTGACCATATTGCTGCCCGAAGCGACCCACGACCGCAGCTTCGCCATGACGTCGAGCTTCAGCTGCATGACGTTCGCGGCGCTGTCGGCCCTGTCGGGGATCGAGACGTTCGCTCCGCGCATCGACGCCATCGCCACGGCTGTCCAGTCGGTTATTTCCGATTATTCGGAAGCTATGAAACTGGCCGCCGATCAGGGCTTCGAGCGCATCGTCTATCTCGGCAGCCATATTTTCAAGGGTTTGGCGCGTGAGAGCGGGCTGAAGCTTCTGGAATTGACGAATGGTGCGCTGGTCACCATGTTCGACTCGCCGCTCGGCTTCCGCCATGGCCCCAAGACCATCGTCAACAACAAGACCCTGGTCGTCGTCTTCTTCTCGAATGACGCCTATACGCGCTGCTATGATGCCGACCTGCTGGAGGAACTGCTGCGCGACGGCGACGCCGCGCGTGTCATCGCCATCACGGCCCGGGATGGCGTTGGCCTTGATGCCGCCGACACCATCCAGGTGCGGGGGCTCGAGACAGCCGACGACGCTGACCTGCTTTTCCCCTATATCGCCGCGCCGCAGATCTTTGCGTTTTACCAATCGCTGCGCCATGGCCTGACACCGGACAAGCCGAACGCCTCGGGTACGGTCAACCGCGTCGTCCAGGGCGTGCGCATCCACGCGCTGGAAGGCCGGTAAGGGATGGCGCGGTCCTACTTTCTGGGCGTCGATGGCGGCGGCACCAAGACGGGCTTCGTCCTGGCGGATGAAACCGGCCACGTCGTCGCCAGCCACCAGCTGGGGACCAGCTATTATATTCAGATCGGCTTCGACGGCCTGCACGAACTGCTGGCTCAAGGCGTGGGCACCCTGCTGAACGGCGCCGGCGTGCGGCCCGAAGAGGTGCGCTACGCCTTTTTCGGACTGCCGGCCTATGGCGAGGATTCCCACGCCCAGGCCTTTCTCGACGTCATACCGGAAGCGGTTCTCGGCCATCATCGCTATCGCTGCGGCAACGACATGATCTGCGGCTGGGCCGGATCGCTGGGTGGCGAAGATGGTATCAACATCGTGGCCGGCACAGGGTCGATCGGCTATGGCGAGCACGCGGGCCGGTCGGCGCGCGGCGGCGGCTGGGGCGAGATATTTTCCGACGAGGGCTCGGCGCACTGGATCGCCGTCCAGGGCTTGAACGCCTTTTCGCGCATGGGCGATGGACGTCTGCCGAAAGGGCCTTTGTATGACGTCTTCATGGCCGCGATGGACCTGAAGGTCGACCTCGATATCTGCGGCGCCGTCTTCGGCCGCGAACCGCCGTCGCGCGACAAGATCGCCGCTATGTCGCAACTGGTCGCTCGCGCGGTCGACGCCGGCGACGTCACGGCGCGCGGCATATTCGACCAGGCGGGGCGCGAACTGGCCGCGATCGTCGACGCCATCCGGTTGCAGCTCGACACTCCGTCCGACGAAAGGGTGCGCGTCTCTTACTCCGGCGGTGTCTTCAAGTGCGGCGAGATGATCCTCGAACCGCTGCGCCGGCACCTAAGCGCCTTGTCGCGCAGCTATGACATCGTCGAACCGCTGTATTCGCCCGGTGTCGGCGCCATCCTGTACGCGGCGCGGCTGGCCGGCCAGCCCATCGCCCTTCGCGCCGATGCCTGACCTGAAGGCGCTCTTGTTCGATCTCGACGGAACGCTGAGCGACACCGATCCTGTGCATTTCGAGGCGATGAAGGCGACCTTCGCCGAGGAGGGCATAGGCCTGACCGAGCATGATTTCCGCATCCATATCTCGGGTCATTCCAATGCCGACATCTTCGCGCGTTACTTTCCGCACATGCCCCTGGTCCAGCAGCGCGCCTTCGCCGACGCCAAGGAGGCGGCGTTTCGCCGGCTGGCCACGACGCTTGCGCCGACGCCCGGTCTTGACCGGCTGCTGTCGTGGGCGGACGCGCGGGGCCTGAAGGTCGGTCTCGTTACCAATGCGCCGTCGCTGAATGTCGATCATATGCTGGGGGCGCTGGGCCTGACCAGCCGGTTCGACACCATTGTCTATGGCGAGCTCCTGCCGCGCGCCAAGCCCGATCCCTTGCCCTATCTCGAAGCGCTGTCACGCCTGAACTGCCGGGCCGCGGAGGCGATCGCCTTCGAGGACTCCGTGCCCGGCGTGATCGCGGCCAAGGGAGCAGGCCTCTATGTCGTCGGCCTCCTGAGCGCGCAGAGCCGCGATGTCCTTGAGGCTGCCGGAGCGGACATGGCGGTCACCGACTTCAGCGACGCTGCCCTGTGGCGCAGGCTGCGATAGCGGTTATCGTCCGGGCTCCATAATCGTGAACACCAGGGAGCCTGAATAGGTGCCGTCCGCCTGCGCGGGTTGGCTGGCCGGGCCGGTGTTTTCCGGGGTAACGAACTTCGAGCCCATGGCGGGAATGGCCTGCATGAAGGAGATATCGCCGGCCGGGAACTCTGGCGAGGTGTTGATATGCCCCAGTTGCGGCGTGCCGACGCGCAAGTAAGTCTGGTCGGACGCGCTGGAGGCCAGCCACGCACCGGCATCGGTATCGAAGCGCGCCCAGCGCAGGCCGGCGAAATAGCCCTGGAACTCCGGATAGACGGCCGCACCGGGGCGGTCGATGCTGCTTTTGGCTTCGCGGACGCCGAGTTCCGGCCCGCGCAGGCGGTTTTGCCAAGCGCGATAGGGCCCTTTGCCCAGGCTGCGGATGGATTGAATACGCTCTTCCGGGTGATCGAAAGTGATACCGTGATAGATGTAGTTGCCGGTGATGGCGTAGCTGTAGTCGAGCTTCAGTGATCCGTCGCCGCGCAGCGTCCAGCGGAAGCGGCCGAGGCCGGTTTCGGACCGGGCTTCCAGCCAGGCCTCACCATCCGCGGTGCCCGTGGTCACGATGGCAGGACCCGCGGGGAGGGGGAAGCGGTCGGCCTCGAAACCGATGCGGACCGTCTTGGGCGTAATGACACGGCCCGCCTCGCTGGTGGGCGTGGAGTAGCGCACGGCCGATACCATCTGCGGCGGGAAATTGTAACGGATGCCATCGGAGGCGCGGCGCGTGCTGTCATAGATCGTCCGCCACGCCGTGCCGTCGCTGATCTCCAGTTTGAAGCCGGCATAGCTGTCGGTCTTTTCAAGCGGCAGGTCGATCTCGATGACATTGGCCATCTGCGCCGCGATCTGCGCTCCGCCCCTGCCTGTCACCTCGGTCCAGGCGGGTTGCGCGTCGCGCGGCCGCGCGAAGACGAGGCGCGGTCCATTGCTCAGCGCAATCGTCTTACTGCCTTTGCTGATGTGGCGAAGCAGGCCCGTCGCCGGGTCGAAGGTTGCGGTTGTCTTGCCGGCGGTCATGCGGATATCGCCGCCCGTCCTGACGAGATGTGCCTTGCCGCTCGTGAGAGCAGCGGGAAGCGTTGGCGCGGAGACCGGCCATGTCCAGGTCCAGACGTCCTGGCCGTCCGGGCCGGTAGCCGTCAGGGTGATGGCGTCGGCCGTTTGCCAGTCGCGGGGCAGGTCGAGCTTCAAGGTGCCGTTGCCATGGGGCGCGATCTGAGGACCGGCAAAGGTTCCACTGGCGAGGACCTTGGGCGCGATGGTCTTGGCGGCCGGGCTGGCGAAGCGGATCGTCCGCCAGGTGAAGCGCACCTGCGCGAGCGAGGTAAAGTCGTAGAGATTGCTGACTTTCAGCGTGCCGTCGAACGCCGCCGAAAGGTCCGGCGCCGCGATCTGGACCGGCGACCAGATGTTGCGGATGGTGAAGTAGCTGCCTTCCTTTTCGTGATTGGGGCCGACAAGACCGTCGGGCGCATAGGTGCTGAACGAATCGATGGCGCCGCCGCGATCAGTGCGGGCAATGCTTTCGTCGACCAGCGCCCAATGGAACAGGCCGGCGCCGCGCGGTGAGGCGGCGATGGCATTCCAGTAGTCCTCGAGCCCCGCGCCCGCGCCGCCGTCATAAAGCGCATGCAGGACCTCGGTCGGCATCAAGAGATGTTTGTCCGCCAGGCGCTTGGTCAGGTCGGCCCAGTTGGAATAGTGCTTGGTGTCGATGTCGTCGTGCAGTTCCCATGGATGCAGGACGCGGCGCTGTTGCGGGTCGTAGAGCGCGAATTCGCCGTCGAGATCGCGGTTCCAGCCGCCTTCATTGCCGTTGTCCCAGAACAGGATGCTCGGGTGGTTGACGTCGCGTTCGACCATTTCGCGGATCAGGAGTCGGCCATTGACCGTGTCGTGGGCGTGCTGCCAGCCGCTCAGTTCATTGAGAACATAAAGGCCAAGCTCGTCCGCTGCCTCCAGCAAGGCCGGGTCAGGCGGATAGTGCGACATGCGGATGGCGTTCATGTTCATGGACTTGACCAGCCGGACGTCGTCATAGCTGTCCTGCCGGTCGAGCGCGCGGGCGGTCTTGGGGCGGAAGCTGTGCCTGTTGGCGCCCTTCAGCAGGATGCGTTGGCCGTTGAGGTAAAGTCCCTGGCCCGGCCGGACCTCGAAGGTCCGAAACCCGAAGCGTTCGGAAGTGGTGTGGATGACCGTATCGCCCTTGTAGAGCGACAGTTTCAATCTGTAGAGGTTCGGTGTTTCGGCCGTCCAAAGGGCAGGCGCATCTATACGCGTCGCCAGCCGGACCTTGCCGGCGCCGCCAGCGGGCAGGGTGAAGGAAACCGGCGCGCCGGCGGGCTTGCCGTCCAGCGTGACCACCTGGCCTTGGACGCGCGTCGCCTCGCGGGCGCCGTCGAACTGGATATCGGCGGTCAGGTTGCCGTCGGCGCGGGCATCGATGGCGACGTGGCGGATGGCTTCGGTCGGCGAGACCTCGAGCCAGACCGGCCGGAAGATGCCGCCGAACACCCAGTAGTCGGCGTCGCGTTCGGCCCAATTGGTATCGCGGTTGCTGGATTCCTTGGCGACATCGACCTCCAGCATGTTGTCCTGGCCCAGCTTCAGCTTGTCCGTGATGTCGTACGAGAAGCGCGTAAAGGCGCCCTGATGCGTCGGCCCCGCCACCTGTCCGTTCACCTTGACCGTCGCGTCGGTCATGACGCCTTCGAAAACCAGGCGGACGCGCTTGCCCTTCCAATCCGCCGACGGCGTGAAACGCAGCCGGTAGAGTCCGTGTTCGTTGCTGCGTGCCAGGCGCTGTTCGCCGTAATTATAGGTGCCGAAGCCGTGCTGCTCCCAGTTGGACGGCACGGGAATGGTCGTGGTTTCGCCCGCGCGGCGGCCGCCGGTGACGGAAAATTCCCACGGGACGGCGTCCTTCGGTCCCTGGCCCGACAGGTAGACCCGTTCGGTTTCGGGCGCGGCAAGACCGGGCGACGCACCAAAGCAAAGAAGCGAAAGGGCGATGAAAAGCGCGCGCGTCAAACCTGTGATCATTCGCAACCTGCCTGTTTGTCTGGTGCGGAGGGCTTCGGTGCCTCCATATTGGCGACAGGTATAGACGTAATTGTATGATTATAGAAAGAGGCTTTGACGGCGTGATGCACACAGTGGATGGACAAGTGCGCCAAAACACGAAATGATTGCACCGACTTTCCAGTAACCGGACGCTGCCTTTGCCCGCTCGTAAACCGACCATCGACGACGTCGCCGCGCTGAGTGGCGTCGGCCGCGCCACGGTCTCCCGCGTTCTGAACGGTGGACCCAATGTCCGTGACGAGGTGCGGGCGCGCGTTCTCGAAGCCGTCGAGAAGCTGCAGTACAAGGTCAATATGCAGGCGCGCTTCCTGGCCGGCGGCCGGACCCAGGTGCTGGGGCTGATCTACGCTTCGGACCTGGATAGCGAGCCCAACTCATTCTATCATTCCGGCCTGGAACTGGGCGCATTGCGCGCCTGCACCGAGTTCGGTTTTCAACTGGTCATGCACACAGCCAATCAGCATTCGCTGACCCGGGCAACGCGCATCATCGAATTCGTTGACCAGAGCCGGTGCGACGGCCTGATCCTGACGCCCCCCTTTTCCGATGACACCGACCTTCTGGAGCAGTTGCAGGGGCGCAATGTGGCCGTCGTCTGCATCTCGCCCGGCGAGGCGGCGCAGAAGCTGGCTTCGGGCGTCGGCATTGACGACGAGGTCGCCGCCTATGAACTGACGCGGCATCTGGTCGGCCTCGGCCACCGCCGTTTCGGTTTCCTCAAGGGCTTGCAGGGCCACCTGTCAGCCGAGCAGCGTTATTCCGGTTTCCTGCGCGCCTTGGCCCAGGCCGGCATCGGCGAGGACGCCGTGGTGGCGGCGCGTGGCAACTTCACGTTCAAGTCGGGGATCGAACTGACTCCCGGCCTGCTGAAGGACGGACAAGGGATCACCGCGCTCGTCTGCGCCAATGACGACATGGCCGTGGGCGCCCTGTTCAGCATCCACAAGATGGGGCTCAATGTGCCGCGTGACCTGTCGGTGGTGGGTTTCGACGACACGCCGGTGTCGGAAATCATCTGGCCGCCGCTGACGACCGTCCACCAGCCCCTGAAAGCCATGGGCTATCGCGCCGTCCAGATGATCGTAGAGCGCGTCAAGACCGGGGGCTCTGCCCCGCCGCCGCGTTTCGAAGCCATCGCCCACCGGGTGGTGATCCGCGAATCCGCCGCCGCGAGCCAGCCCGCTCACGTATAATTTATGGAAGCGCTTCCATTTCTGACCGCCCGCGTGTTTCTCGCGCGGTGAGCGGCCGCTTCGCCGATCGCGACTCGTTAACCCGCGATTAACCCCGTGGCATTTCACCAGTACGCATAAGCAGTTCCACTGCGACAATGCGTGCCATTTCCGTCACGGGCGTCGTGAATTCGCCGCAATTGGGAGCGGTTTCAAAAATCTTCGATATGTTGGACTTGACATGAACCGGCGTATCTGCGCATTCGTTGGAAGCGCTTCCAATTCCGCTCCGTCAAGAGGGCGGGGGCACATATTCCGATACGGGAGGAAAACAAATGAAAGCCAGACACCGTCACGCCACAGCCGCGTGTGCGCTGATCCTCGCCATGGCCGCGACCGGCGCCTATGCGCAGGATACCGCGACGACCCAAGCTGAGACCGCACCCAGCGAAGAGGGCGACGCCGTCGTCGTTACCGGCATCCGCCGCGGCCTGCAGGACTCGCTGACGCTGAAGAAGCGCAGCACCTCGATCGTCGAAGCCGTTTCCGCCGAAGACATCGGCAAGCTGCCGGACGCCTCAATCGCCGAATCCCTGGCCCGCCTGCCGGGCCTGGCCGCCCAGCGCGTCGGCGGCCGTTCGCAGACCATTTCGATTCGTGGCCTGTCGGGCGACTTCGCCGCGACGCTTCTGAATGGCCGCCTGCAGGTGTCATCGGGTGATAACCGCGCCGCCGAATTCGACCAGTATCCGTCTGAAATGGTCGCCTCGGCCATCGTCTACAAGACGCCGGACGCGTCGCTGACCGGCCAGGGCCTGTCGGGCACGGTGGTGCTCAATACGGTGCGCCCGCTCGATCACAAGCAGCGCGTCCTGTCGGTCAATGTCCGCGGCTCCTACAACACCAATGGCGAACTCAACGCCGACACCAGCGTCTGGGGCAGCCGCCTCAGCGTCGCCTATATCGACCAGTTCATGGATGGCAAGCTGGGCGTGGCCCTGTCCTATGCCCACCTCGATGATCCGTCGCAGCTCCAGCATTCCAAGAGCTGGTGGTGGGACAAGCAGGGCGATGTCCCGGGTTCATCGCCGGCTGTGCCGCGCTTCGGCGCCGGCAATGGCGACGCCATGGGCCTGCACGGCGTCGAGATCTGGGCGACGTCGCGCGACCAGACCCGCGATGGCTACATGGCCGTTCTTGACTTCAAGCCGAACGACAATTTCCGCAGCGTGAACGACTTCTACTACTCGGTCTTTGACCAGGACGAAGTGACCCACGGCGCCCAGTGGTACCAGACCCAGTGGACCGACGATGTCCGCTTCTCGGACGTCAAGGTGTCCGATATCGGCGGCTCGCCGGTCGTGCAGGAAGCGACCGTCAGCGGCGTCGCGCCGATTGTGCGCAACGACAACAACCTGCGCCGCGACGAAATGTTCTCGTTCGGCTCGAACAACCGCTTCAATATCGGCGACTGGCGCACCGTCGTCGATCTCGGCTATTCGCGTTCCGTCCGCAAGGAAACCATCGCCGAAACCTATGCCGGCTATGGCACCAGCCCGACGCCGGTTACGCGCACGTTCGACACCATCAAGGAAAACATCGCCTACGGCGGTTTCCCGTCGCTCGATCCGGGCTTCAACTACGCCGATGCCAACAATGTCTATCTCGGCGATGCTGCCCCCTGGGGCGGCTGGGGCCACGACGGCGCCATCCGTACGCCGCGGGTGACCGATGCATTGCTGACCTCGCGCATCTCGGCCGCGCACGATGTCGAATGGGGCGGCGTCAAGGGCGTCGAATTCGGCGTCGACTTCTCGCACCGGACCAAGACCAAGGGCGTCGATGAGTGGGACCTGTGCCTGAAGGGCTGGGACCAGGTAACCAGCGACTGCCACGGCACGCGTGTCCGCGTCGCCGATGCCGACCTCAACGAGCCGACCAATCTCGACTGGGCCAATTTCGGCGGGGTGCTGTCCTACGACCTGACCAATGTCGTCGGCAAGTATTACGACCGCCGCGCCATCAAGAACGAGGACAATCTCAACAAATACTGGCAGGTGGACGAAGAGCTGCTGACGGCCTACGCCAAATTCACCATCGACAGCGCGCTCGGTTCGCACGGCCTGCGCGGCAATTTCGGCCTGCAATATGTCGAGGCCAAGCAGACCTCGGCCGGCAACGAAATCGTGTCGCGCGCCAACGGGCCCCTGGTTCCGGCGGTCGGCAAGTGGGTGTCGACCGACACCACCTACGGCCATTTCCTGCCAAGCCTGAACCTGATCCTGGATGTGACTGACGACTCGGTGGTACGGTTCGCAGCGGCGCGTTCGATGGCCCGTCCGCGCATGGACGACATGCGCGCCAGCCGCAATGCCGGCGTCGGCGTCGATGGCACCTGGAGCGGTGGTGGCGGCAACCCGAACCTGAAGCCGTGGATCGCCGACGGTTTCGACTTCTCCTACGAGCGCTACTTCAACCGCACCAGCTATATCGGCGCGGCCTTCTTCCAGAAGGTGCTGCGCAACTATATCCGCAGCCAGACAACAGCCTATGATTTCACCGGCTGGTCCAATCCGTCGGGTATCCCGCCGATCAGCAATATCGGCCGCTTTACCTTGCCGGTGAACGACAGCGGCGGCAATGTCAGCGGCATCGAGCTTTCGGGTGCGCTCGACGGCGCCCTGGTGGCCGACTGGCTGCAGGGCTTTGGCGTCATCGGCAGCTTCGCCAGAGGCTGGACCGACGTCGAGTCCGGAGATCCGATCGATCCGTCCAAGCTTCCGGGCTTCTCGGGCGACGTCGCCAATGTCACCGGCTATTACGAGAAGAACGGCTTCTCGGCGCGCGTCAGCTATCGCTATCGCTCGGCCTTCCTCGGCGAAGCCTATGCGCTTTATGCCAACCGCGCCGTTACCCGTATCCTGGCCGACAACCAGGTCGACGCGCAGTTGAGCTACGAGATGCAGGATGGGCCGCTTAAAGGCGTGACCTGGATGATCCAGGGCTACAACCTGGCCAATTCGGACTATCAGACCCAGCTCAAGGTCAGCGAAAACCGCGCGGCCGACGGCACCTCCTTCCCGGAAAACTACGAGGAATACGGCCAGACCATCCTGTTCGGCTTCTCGTATAAGTTCCAGTAGTCGCAATATGCCGAAACAACGTTCGGCGTAGCCAAAAGTGGTCACCGGTTTTCGGCTAGTTATTGCGATAAAGCATAGCCTTCTCCCTGGTTGCCGGAACCGAACCGGCAGCAAGGTCCTTTGGCGGAGGGATCGATCCCCAGGATCCCTCCGTCCTTTTCCCGAATATCAAGTTTCATGACGCGGCAGCGCTAAAGCCGCGAGGATATCGCCATGTCCCTGCTCAATACCGCCGCACGCATCGCCATGATGGCCGCCGTCATGGCCGCCGGCTCCGTTTCCGCCGAGCCGCTGAAAGGGTGGCCGAAGATAACCTCCGCGATTTCTCCCGATGCGGCCGTCGAGGCGAAGGTGGCGAAACTGCTGGCCGGCATGACGCTGCGCCAGAAGATCGCCCAGATGACGCAGGTCGAGATCAAAACCGTCACCCCGGCGGACATCAAGGCCTACCAGTTCGGCTCGGTGCTGAATGGCGGCGGCTCGTGGCCCAATATGGACAAGCACGCGACGCCGAAAACCTGGATCACCATGGCCGACAGCTTCTACAATGCCGCGAAGATTCCGCTGCTGTGGGGCACGGACGCGGTGCACGGCCATTCCAACGTCTACGGCGCCACCATCTTCCCGCACAATATCGGCCTGGGCGCTGCGCGCAACCCGGAACTGGTCCGCGAGATCGGCGTCGCCACGGCAAGGGCCGCGCGCGCCACCGGCGTCAACTGGGCGTTTTCGCCGACCGTCGCCGTCGTGCAGAACCCGCGCTGGGGCCGCACCTATGAAAGCTTTTCGTCCGACCCTGAACTGGTCCGCGCCTATGGCGAGGCCTACACGACCGGCATGCAGGGCGACTTCAAAAAGGCCGGCAATATCATTGCCACGGCGAAGCACTTCATCGGTGACGGCGGCACCGACCAAGGCATCGACCAGGGCATCACGAAAGTCTCCGAGACCGACCTGATCAATACCCACGCGCCTGGCTATTTCGGCGCGCTCGAGGCCGGCGCCCAGACCGTCATGGTATCCTACAACAGCTGGACCGATCCGGTGACGGGCAAGGCCTGGGGCAAGATGCACGGCAATGGCTACCTGCTCAACGACGTCCTCAAGGACAAGATGGGTTTTGACGGCTTCGTCGTCTCGGACTGGAACGCCATTTCGCAGATCCCCGGCTGCAGCAACGACCATTGCCCGCAGGCCATCAATGCCGGGGTCGACATGATCATGGTGCCGTTCGACTGGAAAAATTTCATCGACAAGACCGTCGCCGATGTCGAGGCGGGCACGATCTCGCAGGCCCGAATCGATGACGCCGTCACACGCATCCTGAGGGTCAAGGTCCGCGCCGGCCTGTTTGGCGCCCGCCCGTCAGCCAATGCCTATGCCGGCAAACCTTCGGCACTGCTGGCGCGCGAACTCGGCCGCCGCGCCGTCGCCGAAACCCTGGTCCTGCTCAAGAACGAAAAGGCCGCCCTGCCGCTGAAGGCCGGGAGCAAGCTGCTGGTCGTCGGCAAGAGCGCCGACAACCTGGCCAACCAAGCTGGCGGCTGGAGCATCACCTGGCAGGGCACGGGTAATACCAATGTTGACTATCCCAATGCCGACAGCGTGCTGAGCGCGATCAAATCGGCCAATACCGGCGGCACGATCACCTACAGCGCCACGGGCGCCGATGTCGATGTCAGCCAGTTCGACGCCGTCATCGCCGTCATCGGCGAAACGCCCTATGCCGAAGGGGCGGGGGACATCAAGCCGGGTAAGCTGATCTCACACAGTGCGCGCTTCCCGGCCGATCTTGATGTCTTGAAGGCCGTATCGGGCAAGGGCAAGCCGGTGGTCACTGTCTTTGAATCCGGCCGCACCGTCTATGCCAATGACCTGATCAATGCCTCGGACGCGTTCGTGGCCGCTTGGTTGCCGGGCACCGAAGGCAAGGGCGTCACCGACGTCCTGTTCGGCAGCAAGGACTTCCATGGCGTCCTGCCGTTCTCGTGGCCGGCGACGCCGTGCGAAGGCGCGGCATTGTTCCCGGTGGGCTATGGCCTCAGCTATGCTAAACCTGCGGCAACGGCCACGCTGGACGTGGCGAATGTGACAGGGTGTCCCACGCATGCCGCAGCCAATCCGTAAAGTCGTCATCGCGGGGGGAGGGACCGCCGGCTGGATGGCCGCCGCCCTCCTGTCGCGCCTGGCAACCAATCTCGACATTCGCCTGATCGAGTCCGATGAGATCGGTACGATTGGGGTTGGCGAGGCGACTATCCCCGCGATCAAGACCTTCAACCGCCTGGCCGGGATCGACGAAGACGCCTTCATGCGGGCGACCCAGGCTTCGTTCAAGCTGGGCATCGCGTTCAACGGCTGGAACGGCGAAGGTTCCAGCTACATGCACGGCTTCGGCAAGATAGGGCAGGACCTCGGCTGGTTGCGCATGCACCACTATTGGGTCAAGGCGCGTGGTAGCGGCCGCGTGCCGCAAAACCTGGCGGACTATTCGATCAACACGGCGGCAGCCTATGCCGGGCGCTTCATGCGCTCGCGGCCGGACATGCCGGAGAGCCCGCTGCGTGACATCGCCTATGCCTACCATTTCGACGCCGGCCTGTTTGCCCGCTTCCTGCGCGGTGAGGCCGAGGGCAGGGGCGTCCGCCGCACCGAAGGCAAGATCATCGACGTGGCGCAACGCAGCGACGATGGCTTCATCGAGGCGGTGGTGCTGGAAGGCGGCGAGCGCATCGACGGCGAGCTGTTTATTGATTGCTCAGGCCTGCGCGGCCTGCTGATCGAACAGACCTTGAAGACAGGTTATGAAGACTGGACGCACCTTCTGCCGTGCGACCGCGCCGTGGCGGTGCCGTGCGCCTCGACGCCCGACTTCGTGCCCTATACCAAGGCGACGGCGCGCGCCGCCGGCTGGCAGTGGCGCATCCCATTGCAGCACCGCATAGGCAATGGCTATGTCTTTTCCAGCGCCCACATCAGCGAGTACGAGGCGACAGCGACGCTTCTGGCCAATCTTGATGGCGAGGCCCTGGCTGATCCGCGCGTCATCCGCTTCACCACGGGCCGCCGTAAAAAGTCGTGGAATCGCAATGTCGTGGCCATCGGGCTTTCGGGCGGTTTCCTCGAGCCGCTGGAATCGACCAGCATTCACCTGATCCAGAGCCATCTGCTGCGTCTCTTGTCGCTCTTCCCGGACACAGCCTTTGACCCGCGCACCATCGATGAGTTCAACGCCCAGAGCGAGTTCGAGTTTTCACGCATTCGCGACTTTATCATCGCCCACTACTATCTCAACAATCGCGACGAGCCGTTGTGGCGCGCCTGCCGCGACATCGCTTTGCCCGAAGCCTTGCGCCGCAAGCTCGACAATTTCGCCGCCGCCGGGCGGGTGTTCAAGGACGGCGAGGAACTGTTCGCCGAGGAGAGCTGGATCCAGGTGCTGATCGGCCAGGGCCTGATCCCCGAAAGCTACGATCCGTTTGTCGATCTCCAGCCCGACGAAAGAATCATAAGATATCTCAATGACATTGCCCGCGTCATCACCAAGTGCGTCGGTGTCATGCCGTCGCATGCGGATTATGTCGCAGGGCAGGTCGCCGCAGGAAGGATGTAACCCATGACCTCAATGACGCGTGCGTTTCGCAATCGCCTTCTGGCGTCGACTTTTGCCACCGTTCTGGCCATGGCCATCCCGTTGACGGCGTGTGGCGGTGCTTCCGGTGGTGGCGTCCCTGCCGCGCCGACCACGCCCGCCGCGACCCGCCTGACTGTCAAGGTATGGGAGACGACCGGCGACAAGTCGAAACTTCTGGCGCCGCAGGCCGACCTGACCATGGTCGGTGGTGCGGCCACCGGCACCGTCATCACCGTCGATCCATCCCAGACCTTCCAGTCGATCACCGGCTTTGGCGCTTCGATTACAGATGCCTCGGCCTATCTGATCCAGCAGAAGATGTCGTCTTCACAACGCGACGCCCTGATGCGCGACCTGTTCAGCGACGCTGGCCTGGGCTTCAGCTTCACGCGCCTGACCATCGGCGCGTCGGACTTCTCCTCGACCCACTATTCCTATGATGACATGCCGGCCGGCCAGACCGATCCGTCGCTGGCGCATTTCTCGATCGCTTCAGCCAGGACCGACGTCATACCGACCGTCAAGCAGGCCTTAGCGCTCAATCCGAAGCTGACGGTCATGGCCAGCCCGTGGAGCGCGCCCGGCTGGATGAAGACGAGCGACAGCCTGATCACCGGTTCGCTTAAGCCCGAAGCCTATCCTTATTTCGCCGACTACCTGACGCGCTACGTCAAGGCCATGGGTGACGAAGGCGTGCCGATCACCATGCTGACCTTGCAGAACGAGCCGGGCTTCGAGCCGGCCGACTATCCCGGCATGCGCGTTGAACCGGCCTCGCGCGCCGCATTCATTGGCGGGCACTTGGGTCCGAAGCTGGCCGCCAGCGGGAAGAGCGTCAAGATCCTCGACTACGACCACAACTGGGACCTGGCCAGTTCGCCCTTGACCGTGCTGGGCGACAAGACCGCCAATCCTTACGTCGCGGGCGTGGCCTGGCACTGCTATGGCGGCGATGTCTCGGCACAATCGAGCGTCCATAATGCCTATCCGGACAAGGAAACCTATTTTACCGAGTGCTCAGGCGGTGAGTGGGCTTCGGCATTCGGCGAAAGCTTTGCCTGGACGCTCAAGACGCTGGTCGTCAATTCGACGCGCCACTGGTCAAAGGGCGTGCTGATGTGGAACCTGGCGCTCGATGAAAACTTCGGTCCGCACAAGGGCGGTTGCGGCAACTGTCGGGGCGTGGTGACGATCGATTCGAAGACCGGCGCCGTGACGCGCAATCTCGAATATTATGCCTTTGGCCATGCCTCGAAGTTCGTGAAGACCGGCGCCGTCCGCATCGCGTCGGATAGCCTGGGCGGCATCGATACTGTGGCGTTCAAGAATCCGGACGGTTCGATCGCGCTGATCGCCGTCAACGCGGGAACGGCGCTCAAGACTTTCGTGGTCAGCTCCGCGGCGCGCACCTTCAGCTATAGCCTGCCGGCGCAATCCGGCGCGACCTTTGTGTGGACGCAGTAGGGACCGAATTTGGGCAATGGCGTGGCAAAAAAATAAGGATGCGATAAATGCGCATTGACCAAAAGCAAAAAAGATGAGACTTATGCACAGGTCTTGAATTTGGGACCGCAAAATTTGGATAGCCTGCAGCTTCTGCGGGCTTGGGGCGACAAAGGCCTTGGCAGGGATTGCCGAGGCCTTTTTGCTGCCTGCAGGTTGGGAAACGGCACGAAAAAACCGGCTTTCCAGCCGGTTACGGGAAGATCAATTAGACGGGCCGGGCTTTGGCTAGGGGGGGCGATGAAGACCGGCCCGTCTAATTACGTGCTCTCAGGCACGTCCTTCATATGCCAGAACGAATATAAAAAAGTGATGCGTTTCGCTCGCTTAACTGACGATATACCAAATTCCCAAGAACGCATTGGTCCGACAAATATTTCGGGCATGCCACGCAGGGTTCGGTCCCGTCATCAGGAACATCCTTCGGTGCTTGGCAAAGTCGCCGTGCGGGGAAGTGAATTTGTCATACGTTTGCCACTTGCTGGCCTCCGCCTTCGGTGTTACATCCATTTTGTCTGAGTAAAGCGTCAAAATAGGCGCTGCCAGACCCGGAGTGAAACGACGCCGATCAAGCGCCGGCCAGGAAGCAGGGAGTAGCCGTGAGCGGCATCGACATCAAAAACGTCTCGAAGGCGTTTGGCACGACGCAGGTTTTGGATGATGTGTCGCTGCAGATCGCGCCCAATGAATTCATTGCGTTTTTAGGGCCATCGGGCTGCGGCAAGACCACGCTGCTGCGCATGATCGCCGGTCTTGAAACCGTCGATGCCGGCGAAATCCATATCGGCGACCGCCGCGTCGATGACCTGCCGCCGGGCCAGCGCGGTGTCGCGCTGGTGTTTCAAAATTACGCGCTTTATCCGCATATGTCTGTCGCCGACAATATGGCGTTTGGCCTCAAGAACATCGGCGTTGCCAAGGACGAAATCCGCCGCCGCGTCGAAGATGCCGCGCGCATCCTCGAGCTCGACGGCCTTTTGGCGCGCAAGCCCGGCGAACTGTCGGGCGGCCAGAAGCAGCGCGTCGCCATCGGCCGCGCCATCGTCAAGAACCCTGATCTCTTCCTATTCGATGAGCCGCTGTCGAACCTCGACGCCGCCCTGCGCATGCGCACGCGGCTGGAACTGGCGCAACTGCGCCGCCGCCTGAAAGCGACCATGATCCTGGTGACGCACGATCAGGTCGAGGCCATGACCCTGGCCGACCGCATCGTCGTCATGAAGGACCGCAAGGTCCAGCAGGTCGGCTCGCCGATGGAGATCTATGCCCGCCCGGCCAATGTCTTTGTCGCCGGCTTTGTTGGCTCGCCGTCGATGAATATTCTGAAAGCCACGATTCAGGACGAGGGCGGTTTCGCGGTCGCCATCGTCGCCGGCACCAAGATCGCCACGCGTGTGCCGATGGCGGGCCTGCCGGCTTCCGATCACTGGCGGCTGGGCCTGCGCCCGGAATGCGTCAAGGTGTCCAATGACGGCCATCCCGCAACGGTCGAGTTCGTCGAGCGCCTGGGTGAGCGCACCCTGGTCTATGCGAAACTCTCTGACGGCACGCCGGTCACCGCCGAAGACGCCGGCAACAGCCGCGTGGCCATGGGCGACGCCATTCACTTGCGCATAGATGGCGCCCGCGCACACCTGTTCTCCGGCACGGGCGACGGTTACCACGCCGACGAGGCCGCCTGATGGGCGCCCGGGCCGCTTCCCGGCAATGGTCGAACGCCCTGTTCGTGGCGCCGTACCTGATCGCCTATCTCTGTCTGCTGATCTTCCCGCTGGTCTCCGGCATGGGGTTGAGTCTGTTCAAAGCCGACCTGTTCGGCGGCCGTGAGTTTGTCGGCTTGGAGAACTTCGCGCGCCTGTTCAAGGACACCGTTTTTTTGCAGTCGGTCGCCAACACCTTTTATTTCGTGCTGCTGACCGTGCCGCCCCTGACGGTCATACCGCTGTTTCTGGCGCTGTTGCTGAACCGCAGCGACCGCACCGCGGCCATCTTCCGCGGCGTCTTCTTTTCGTCGTCGGTCCTGTCGGTGACCATCGTCACCCTGATCTGGCGCATGATCCTGATGACCGAAGGCGGGCTGGCGGCCAATATCCGCCACGCCATGGGCTTCGACGCCATTCCGTTCCTGAGTGATCCCAACCTCGTCATGATCTCCATGGCGATCATAACCGTCTGGTGGTGCCTGGGCTTGCCGATGATGCTCTATCTGTCGGCGCTTCAGCAGGTGCCGCAGGACATCTATGAGGCCGCCGAGCTCGACAACAGCGGCTGGTTCCGCACCCTGTGGTCGATCACCCTGCCGGCGCTTAGCCGCACCGTCATCCTGGTCGCTATCTTCCAGTGCGTCCTGCAATTCCAGCTCTTTGGCCAGCCGCAACTGATCACCCAGGGCGGACCGAACGGCGCTTCGCGGCCGATCGTGCTGTTCATCTTCGAAGTCGGCTTCCGCCGCTGGGACATCGGCTATGCCGCCGCCGCCTCGCAGATCCTGTTCGGCATCATCCTGTTGGCCACCCTGATCCAGTACTTCGTCACCAGCCGCAAGCAGGTGTCGTCATGAGCCACGCTTCTCATAAATCCCTCCGCAACACGCTGGTGCTGGTGACGCTGATCGTGCTCGGCTTCATCATGCTGATCCCGCTGATCTGGACGGTGCTGCTGTCGCTGAAGGCCAATGGCGAGCTGATGCGCTCCACCGCCAATGCCTTCCACGGGCCGTACACGCTTGAGAACTATATCGACATTCTCAACAACTCGTCGGTCTTCCGCTGGCTGATGAATTCGGTGATCGTGTCGGGCCTGACGACCCTGGGCGTACTGGTCCTGTCGTCATTGGCCGGCTACGGTTTTGCGCGCCTCGACTTTCCAGGCCGCGACAAGCTATTCCTGTTCGTCCTCTTCGGCCTGGCCATCCCTGAGCAAGCCGTCATCATCACGCGCCACCAGCTGTTCACGGCGCTGCACCTGCATAACTCCTATCCGGGGCTGATCCTGCCGGGCCTGGCAGCGCCCTTCGGCGTCTTCCTGATGACGCAGTATTTCCGCGCCATCCCCAAGGAACTCGACGAGGCCGCGCTGCTTGATAACGCCTCACGTTTCCAGGTTTTCTGGAAGGTTCTTCTGCCGCTGACCCTGCCGGCACAAGCCACGCTAGGGATTTTCACATTTCTGGCTTCCTGGAATGAATACTGGTGGCCGCTGATTTCGGCGACGCGATCGGAGATGTTTACCCTGACCGTGGGCCTTGCGGCGTCGCAGATCAATTTCGCCCAGACCAGTGGTTTGGGCTATCTGATGACCCAGGCGGTGTTCGCCGCCACGCCGATCCTGGTCGTCTACATCATCTTCCAGAAGTACATCGTCAAGGCGGTGTCGGGAGCGGCGGCGCGATGAAAAAGCTCCTCCTGGCAGTCGCACTCCTGGCGCTCGGGTCGTGTTCCGAAAAGAGCGAGGTCACCGAAATCAGCGTTCAGCGCATCTTCGGTGAATGCCGCGCCAATGTGCCGAAGGGCCAGCCGCCGCTGCGCAACCCCGACGGCGAATGCGAGATCGTCACCCAGATCCTCGACGACTTCGAAAAGCGGAACCCGGACATCCGGCTCAAGGTCAATATCGCGCCGTGGCCGGGCTACGACCAGCTGTCGGCGCAGTACGCCGCCGGCGATCCGCCCGACGTTGTCACCATGCATATGTCGGTCATGCCGGACTTCGTGTCGCGCGGCCTGATCGAGCCGCTCGATGCCGATTTCGCCAAGGTGGGTCTCGACGTGAATAACTTCACGCCGGCGGCGCGTAACGGCGTGACCGTCAAGGGCCATGTCTACGGCATGCCGTTCGACAACTGGACGCAGCTCTGGCACATCAATATGGGCCTGTTCCAGAAGGCCGGCCTGGTCCGCGACGGGCAACCCATCCTGCCGCACAGCCCTGACGAGTTGCTGGCTCAGGCGCGTCAGTTCAAGCAAGCGACAGGCCTGCCGTACCTGCTGCAACCGACCGACAATGAACGCGCCGCCTTCACGCGCAACATCTACACCTATCTGCTGGACCAGAACGCGGTCTTCTTCCCGGACAACAAGCACATCCGCCTCGACACGCCGGAAGCGCGCCGCATCGTCGAACTGTTCCGCCAGATCTATGCCGAAGGCCTGATGGCGCCGGCGCAAGATTACCCGGCGGCGATGGCGGCCTTCCTGAACGGGCAGGGCGGGATATGCATGGTCGGCACGTGGATGATCGGCGCTTTCGAGGCCGAAGCGAATACGCCGGGCCGGCCGCTCTCCGCCGGCTATGCCGTCAGGCCATACCCGATGCTCTATGGCGGCAAGCAGACGGCCTATGTCGATGGCCACGCCTGGGTGATGCCCAGGCGCGAGCGCACGCCCGAACAACGCGCCGCGGTCATCCGTCTGATGAAGTTCCTGCAACAGCGCGACTATGACTGGTCGCGCACCGGTCATCTGCCGACCCAGGCCGACATTGCGCGCAGCCCGCAATATCTGGGCCTGCCGCATCGTGACGGCATCGTCGCCCTGGCCACGGTCGGCCAGACCCTTCCGGCCGGCGTCGAGCGTCAGATCGCCATCCAGGACATTATCGGTGATGAAATGGCTTCGGCCATTACCGGCCACAAGCCGGTTGCCCAAGCCCTCAAGGACGCCGAACACCGCGTCAACGACCTTCTTTTCCATGTTCTCTAGAGACTAAAGCCTATGACCTTAAAAGCCACAGTGGTCGCCGACCGCGATTTTGTCGTCGCACCGTTGGATCGCCGCGTATTCGGCACCTTCGTCGAGCACCTGGGCCGTTGCGTCTATGGCGGCATCTATGAACCTGGCCACCCGACGGCCGACGAGCACGGCTTTCGCGGCGACGTCCTGGCCCTGACCAAGGAACTGGGGCCGACCATCGTGCGCTATCCGGGCGGCAACTTTCTGTCGGGCTATGACTGGGAGGACGGGGTAGGGCCCAAGGACCAGCGCCCGGTGCGCCTGGACCTGGCCTGGGCCTCGACCGAGACCAACCAGTTCGGCACCAATGAGTTTATCACCTGGTGCCGCAAGGCCGATATCGAGCCGATGTTCGCGGTCAATCTGGGCACGCGCGGCCCGGCCGAGGCGCGCGACTTTATCGAATATTGCAACCATCCGGGCGGCACCAAGTTCTCTGACCTGCGTAAGGCGCATGGTCACGAAGAACCCCACGACATCAAGTTCTGGTGCCTGGGCAACGAGATGGACGGGCCGTGGCAGACCTGCGCCAAGACGGCCAAGGAATACGGCGCCGTCGCCCGCGAAACCGCCAAGATCATGCGCTGGATCAGCCCGGACCTGGTGCTGGCGGCGTGCGGTTCATCGCAGCGCGCCATGCCGACCTACGCCAAGTGGGAATACGAGGTGCTGGACGAGTGCTTCGAGCAGGTCGACATGATCAGCCTGCACGCCTATTTCCGCAACGACGACGACGACATCGCCGAGTTCTTCGGCGAGGTCGACAATCTGGAATTCTATATCAAGGAAATCACCGCCGTCGCAGATGCGGTTGCCGCCAAGCGCCGCTCCAAGAAGCGCATCATGCTCAGCTTCGACGAATGGAACGTCTGGTATCGCACCCACCATCCGCAGTTCATCAAGAAGCCGGGCTGGCCGCAGGCGCCGGAACTGCTGGAGGAAATCTACAATTTCGA
This sequence comes from Asticcacaulis solisilvae, assembly GCF_017875235.1. Lineage (GTDB taxonomy): Bacteria > Pseudomonadota > Alphaproteobacteria > Caulobacterales > Caulobacteraceae > Asticcacaulis > Asticcacaulis solisilvae_A. The sequence continues at coordinate 65,233 of NZ_JAGGMI010000019.1, forward strand.
AGACGCCCTGGTTGTCGGCGGCGCGCTCATCGTCATGATGAACAATGCCGACCGCGTAAAGGCGGCTTGCTTCGCGCAGCTGGTCAACGTCATCGGTCCGATCTTCACCGAAACCGGCGGCCCGGCCTGGCGCCAGACCATCTTCCACCCGATCGCCGCCGCCTCGCGCTTTGGTCATGGCGAGGTCCTGCGCCTGAAGGTCGATACGACGACCTTTGACACCAAGGCGCACGGCGCGGTGCCGCACCTGCTGGCGACCGGCATCCACAATCCGGAAACAGGGGAGGTGGCGATCTTCGCGCTCAACCGCTCGACGACGGACGATATGGACCTGTCGGTAGACCTGCGCGGCCTGACGGGTTTGAAGGTTGCCGAAGCCAGCGAACTGCACGATGCCGATCGCAAGAAGATCAACAGCAAGGACGATCCCGACGCCGTATCGCCGAAGCCGAACGATTCGGCCGGGGTTGAAGGCAGCCTGTTTACGGCGCGTTTGAAACCGCAGTCTTGGAACGTCTTCAGCCTGAAACGTTGATGCGGAAATATTGTTAGACGCAATGTCGCTTAAAGACGTCCGGCAAATTGGCTGCGCTTTTTTGTCGGACTTGGATTGACGGCCGGTCCTATAGGCGGCGCGGCTTTATTTTCATGTATAAATGGCGCGTCACTATTTTTTCCATTAAAATACAATAGATTAACGATATGTTGCGTATTTGAGACACGCTGCTATAAATCAGACAAAATATGTCCATTCGGCCTGCCATATCTTGACTTGCTCTTTTTGTCGGACAAATATTGCGATCAGAGAGTTCGCATAATTGAACCGTCTATCAGCAGGGAGTTACAATATGTCTGTAAAGAAGCCTGGACACCGTTCCGGCCATGCCATGCGTCTCGGCCTGACCGCCGCGGCCTCCGTCCTCGCCATCACTTTCGCCGCACCGGCCGCCTTTGCCCAGGACCCCGCGCCCGCCGCAGCGCCGGCGGACGATGAAATCGTTGTCGTCAAGGGCGTCCGCGCCAGTATGGCCAAGGCGGTCAACGTCAAGCGCCGCTCGACCCAGATCGTCGATTCGGTCATCGCCGAAGATATCGGCAAGCTGCCCGACAACAACGTTGTCGAAGCGCTGCAGCGCGTTCCGGGCGTCCAGGTGACCAACCGCGCCAACGGTGAAGTCTCGGGCATCTCCATCCGCGGCATGCCGGACGTCACCACGACCTGGAACGGCCGCTTCGTCTTCACCGGCACGGGCCGTCAACTGGCGCTCCAGGACATCCCGTCCAACCTCGTCAACCGTATCGACGTCTTCAAGACACGCACGGCGGATCAGATCGAAACCGGCATCGCTGGCCAGATCGACGTGAGCACGCACCGTCCATTCAACTTCAAGGGTCCGCAAATCTCTGTCGCTGCGCGTGGCATCTATCACGAGCAGCGCGGTGAATTTAACCCGAACGTCAGCGCCCTGCTGTCCAACCGCTGGGACACCGGCGCGGGTGAGGTCGGCGCCCTGGTGAACCTTTCCTATGCCGCCACCAAGTACCGCAACCAGGACCTGAACGTCGGCGCCAGCGTGCCGTTCCTGACCGAGAACCCACCCCCGGGCTTCGTGAAGCTGGAGCGCCTGTTCCCCGACAATCCGCGTTCGCCCTGGCCGACGGGACTGGAAACCGGCCTGCCTTACGCGCCCGGCTCGACGCTCAAGGTCGACGGCGTCGACCGTCCTTACTACCTGTCGCGCGACGCCATGATCGCTACCGATCTCCAGGGTGATCGTGAACGTCCGGCCGTCAACATGGCCTTCCAGTGGCGCCCGAGCCAGAACGCCGAATACACCGCGGAATACTTCTACGAAGGCTACCGCAACAAGATCTTCAACAGCATGCTGTTCACCTTCGTCGACTGGTGGGGATCGCTGGGACCGAACCCGACCTTCACCCTGATTCCCGACACGAACATCATCAAGTCGCGCGCCGTCAATGACGTCTACGGCTTCAACTCGTCCGACTACACCCAACAGAGCACCGACACCCACGTGTTCGCCCTGAACGGCAAGTGGACCTTTGACAATAACCTGGTGCTGGTCGGCGACCTGTCGTATCAGACCAGCGAGTTCACCTCGAACTTCTTCGCCATGCGGACCGAGCGCGCCGGCCATGACGTCGTGATCGACTTCAACGCCGACGAAGGGCTGCCCGCCTATCACTTCACCGACCCGAACGTTCTGACGGATCCGACCGCCTGGGGGATCGCGCAGCTTTACGACAACTCCGACCGCCAGAAGGGCGATGCCCTGACGGTGTCGCTGGACGGCGACTGGGCCAGCGACGATGGCATCGTGCGCAAGTTCAGCTTCGGCTTCCGCTATGACGATCGCGGCGCGGAATCGTACTTCCGCGGCCAGGATGCTCCGGTGCTGGGCCGTCCGTTGTCTTCGCTGCCGGCAGAGGCGATGTTCTATAACGAGAACTTCTTCGACGGCCGCGCGGATGTTCCGCAGTCGTGGGTGCTGCCGAACGGTCACTGGCTCTATGAGCATGCCGATGACATCCGTACGCAGTACAAGACGGTCAAGCCGACCTTCCAGACCAGCGACCAGTTCGTCATGAACAAGGATTTCGACGTTCAGGAAGCGACGACCTCGGCCTATGTCATGTGGGACCTGGAGCCTGAACTGTTCGGCCGTCCGTTGCTGGCCAATATCGGCGTGCGCTATGTCAGCGTCACGACCGACATGGCCTTCCAGGATCGCCTCACAGGGAATATCGGTACGGAGTCGGCCGAAGTCAGCCGCCTGCTGCCGAACGTGACCCTGCGTTACGACATCACGAACGATATCCGCGTCCGCTATAACTACGGTGAAACCCTGCGTCGTCCGAACTTCGGCGACCTGAACCCGAACTTTACCCTGACCGGCGACCTGTCGAATATCGGTCGCGGCTCGGGCTCGCGCGGTAACCCGTATCTGAAGCCGACCGAGTCGAAGAACCAGGACATCGCGTTCGAATGGTACTTTGCCCGTGATAGCGTCGTGCACCTGACCCTGTTCAGCCGCGAGATCGAGGGCCTCGTCATCACTTCGCCGAACATCTTCACAATCACCAACAGCGGTCTGAACACCTCGACCTTCCTGATCAACCAGCCGGTCAACGCTTCGAACGGCAAGCTGACCGGCGCGGAACTGGGCCTGACCTACTTCCCGGACAACCTGCCGGGCATCCTGCAAGGCTTCGGTGTCCAGGCCAGCGCCACGTGGCTCGACTCGTCGCAGAACATTCCGCTCTACGACACTTCGGGCGTTACGCCGGTGTTGCTGGGTGAAGACCAGTCGTCCTTCTTCGGCGTCTCGGACTTCTCGTACAACGCCACGCTCGCCTATGACCGCGGCCCGGTCGGCGCCCGCCTGTCCTATGTCTGGCGCGACGACTTCCTGGCCTTCAACGAAGCGCGTCTGTTCGCCAACCCGCTGGGGGTCTGGGCCAAGCCTGAAAAGAGCGTCGACTTCCAGATCAACTACGACATCAACGACCGTCTCTCGATTTCGTTCGACGCCGTCAACCTGACGGACGAAATCGGCCAGAACTACTACAAGTTCGCCGATGCGGGTGGTCCGGACCTGTTCAACCACGTCAGCACCCTGTGGAGCCGTCAGTTCGCTGTTGGCCTGCGCTGGAGATTTAATTAATATCTTCCAGGCACCTGACGCCTCAGGCAGGTAATCTCTAGTACGGCGCCGGCGTGATCTTTCAACGCCGGCGCCTTTTTCGTGAGGATGCCATGATTACGAAAAGACAGTTGGTCGGCGGCCTGGCTACGGCGCTTGTTGCCGGAGGCGCGGGCCTGTCAGGCAGGGCGCTGGGACAGCCGATCGACCTGACGGGCGATATTTCGCCTGTGCACGATCCGTGTATTATCCAGGACAAGGGGACCTACCACCTGTTCTGCACCAGCCAGCTTCGCGAAGGGAAGGGGCTGATCCACTGGCGGACGTCGCCGGACCTTGTTACCTGGACCTTAAAGGGCGCGGTCATGCCGGTCATTCCGCAATGGGCCGAAGCGGCGGTACCGGGCGTCAAGGGGATCTGGGCGCCGGATGTGGCCTGGTTCAATGGCCGGTTCCATATCTACTATTCGTGTTCGACCTTCGGCTCAAACCAGTCCGCTATCGGGCTGGTGACGTCGCCGACGCTCGATACCTCCGACCCGGCGTTCGGCTGGACGGATCAGGGCAAGGTGATAGGATCGGTCAAGACCGATATCTACAATGCCATCGATGCCAACCATGTCGAAGACGCCGATGGCCGGCATTGGTTGAGCTTCGGCAGCTTCTGGTCGGGTCTGAAAATCATCGAACTCGATCCGGCGACGGGCAAGCTCAAGAAAAAGAATGCCTTGCCGCGATCGATCGCTGGCCGCAAGGACCCCGGCGCCATCGAGGCGCCGGTCATCATCCGCAAGGGCGAATACTACTATCTGTTTGCGTCGTTCGACTTCTGCTGCCGGGGCGCCAACAGCACCTACTACACCGTTGTTGGTCGCTCGAAATCGGTCGAAGGGCCATATCTGGATCGCGATGGGGGCAAGATGAAGGACGGCGGCGGAACAATCGTCCTGCATGCCGATCAGGACGCGACCAGGCGCTGGAAGGGGCCAGGCCACGTCGATATCCTGCAGGAGGGCGATGTCGAGCACATTGTCTACCATGCCTATGACAGCCAGAACGGCGGCCGGCCGACGCTGCGGATACAGAAGCTGAGCTGGCAGGACGGATGGCCGGTGGCGGTTTGAGGTTTTGCAGGAGGCACGGCCTCCTGCACCTCGATAGCTTGACCGAGCAGGTTGAGCATCAACAGTTCAAGGTGGACAAATGAAAACCTCCCAAGCCCCGAAAGGCCTGGGAGGTTTTCATTTGTATATCCTAAGCCGCTGACACTCGACTTACTCGACCAACTTAAGGGGGCAGGGGACCCATGGCGGGCGGACGCTATACGTCCGCCTCGGCATACCCCTGCAAAAACCTTTAATCCAGCGCCACGACCGTCACCGACTGCGGCGGCAGTTTCAGCACCAGTTTTCCGCCCTGGGCCTTAGCCGAGATCGCCTTCGGCGCCACGACGTTCGGATTGTCGAAGGTGTTGATGCTGTCGATCTTCGGTGCGGCCAGGGTCTCACCCTTGGCGCCTTTGGCTTTCAGGCCCAGTGCGGCCAGGTCGATCTCGGCCGGTGCCTTGGGGTTGATATTGGTCAGCGAGACATAGACCTTGCCGTCCTTGCCCTTGGCCGCGGTGACATCCAGCGCCGGCAGGGTCACGCCGTTGAAGGTGTAGGTGCCTGCGTCATACTGGACGGGCAGGAAGGTCGCGTCCTGGAAGGGCACGTACAGCTTGAAGACGTGATAGGTCGGCGTCAGCACCATCTTGTCGCCTTCGGTGAGGATCATGGCCTGGAGGACATTGATCATCTGGGCGATATTGGCCATGCGCACGCGGTCGGCGTGGCGTGTGAAGATGTTGATCGTCACGGCCGCGACAATGGCGTCGCGCTGCGAGTTCTGCTGTTGCAGGAAGCGCGGGTTCGAGCCCTTGGCCGCAGTGTACCAGGTGCCCCATTCGTCGACGGCCAGGATGACCTTCTTCTTCGGGTCATACTTGTCCATGATCGCCGAATGCTTGGTCACCAGCTCGTCCATCTTGTAGGCCGACTTAATGACGTGGGCGTATTCATCCTCGCCGAAGCCTTCGCCGGAATAGTGCGGCGGCCATTGGTTGTAACCGGAATAATAGTGCAGCGACAGGCCGTCGAGCGTCCAGCTGAAGATCTGCTTGGTCGACGCCTCCATCATGACTTCGGTCCACTTGTAGTCATCGACATTGGCGCCGGACGCGATGCGCTTCATGCCGTTGGGATCGAAGTCGCCGTTGGGCAACTGCTGGGCGTTGTCGTAGTTGCGGGCGAAGGTGGCGAAGTTGCGATAGAGGTTGGCGTAGTGCTCGGGCGTCATCGAGCCGCCGCAGCCCCAGCTTTCGTTACCGATGCCGAAGATCGGCACCTTGAAGGGCTCCTTGCGGCCATTGGCGACGCGTTCGCGCGCCAGCGACGAGATGGCCGGATCGGCGGTCATATATTCCAGCCAGTCCGACATTTCCTGCGGCGTGCCCGAACCGACATTGCCAGAGACATAGGCTTCGGAGCCGATCATCTCGATGAAGTCCATGAACTCGTGGGTGCCGAAGTGGTTCGATTCCGCTACGCGGCCCCACAGGTAGTTGACCGTGGAGGGACGCTTGTCCTTTGCGCCGATGCCATTGCGCCAATGGTAGTCATCGGCATAGCAGCCGCCGGGCCAGCGGATGTTCGGCACCTTGACGGCCTTGAGCGCGGTGACGACGTCATTGCGGATGCCGCGCGTATTGGGGATTTTCGAATCTTCGCCCACCCAGATGCCCGGATAGATGCCGGTGCCCAGGTGTTCGGCGAACTGGCCGAAGATGTGGCGGCTGATCTGCGGGCCGGGCTTGGTGGTGTCGACTGTGACGGGCGTACCGGCCAGGGCAGGGGCGGCGGCGAGAAGCAGGGCGGCCAGCGCCCCGGCAAGATGTTGTTTCATGTCCTGTTCCTGTATCGAGTTATTGTCCCGCGGCCTCTGTGGACCGCTGGGCTTATAGCACTTTTGTCAGCACCTGTTCGGCGCTGTCCGTCTTGAGTTCGTTCTTGAGGCCATACTTGAAACCACCGGCGGTGATTTCAAACACATCGCCGTCCTGGGTCTTGATGCCGTCGGCGAACGACGCCGTGGCGGTGCCGAAGCAGTGGACGTGGACATCGCCGGGTTGGCGGAACAGGGCGTACTTGAAGTGGTGATGTTCCAGGTTGGCCAGGGT
>NZ_JAGGMI010000020.1 GCF_017875235.1 Asticcacaulis solisilvae
ATCGGTACTGGCCTCCTCCCAGCACCAAGTTTGAATCACTGTTCGGACGGAATGGGAATCCCCTATCGATTCAAACCGCTAGAAATCTGCTCTAGAAACCGTCCCATAGACGATTTTCCCGTGAAATTAATTGCACGGAACAATGCTCGAATCGTAGCCTGCACTTCAACTTAGAAGTCGAACTACGAAACTATCCGGGCTTTTTTCTTTTCAGAACGGCGTTTAGACCAACGGTGATTAGTACTGTCACTACGATTGCCGACAGTAACCACCCGCTTGAATCAATTAACAATCGCTCAGCCTCAGTTACATAGACGACCTCACCGCCCCGAGCCTTATATGCAAAAGCATATTCATGTATTGGAGACGCAGGTCGCTTGCTTATAATGTCGTTGACATAAAAAGTCGACCACATAATAAAAATCACTCCAATTACAGATACTGCATTGAAGAGATATTTTATATATCTGACCACGAAAACACCTCACTTTGTACACGCGTTTCCATGTTGGCAAGTCAATGGCACATTATTCAGTGCCCGATTCACCTCAGGATTATCGCGGGATTTTATTTCTGTCGTATTACTTGCACCAACACTTCCACCCGGTGTGCTTGGCGTGCCAACTCCAACCGTCACAGCCACGACGTTCTGTCCGTTACCGTTGGTGGCATGGGAAACGCCACCACTTGCTACACCAGCCCCGCCTTGAGCTACAGTAGCTTTCCCCATTTGGTCATCTACGCTTCCATTTGCAACAGACGCCACTACAGCGCCCTGTGCTCTAGCGCCCGTACTGTTTCCAACGGCGCCGGTTTTTGTTTCTAGAACCTTCACATTGCCCTTGCTATCTGCGGCAACGACGACTGTTTGCGAACCATTTACAGGTCCCGCATTTCCGCCGCCGGTCACGCCAACTGAAACTGTGGTGCCAGGTGCAAAGTTGTTCTTTTCTAAAGCTTTGTCTCCAGCTTCGCCGACGGCCTTTGCAGGCAATTTGTCATTAGACTTGTAGTCCTCTTTGTAAACAGCGCGCATGTTTTCCGTTCCCGTAGGATCGGTTCCATTGATCGGATCCCCACCAACATAGGCATACAGGTTCAGATCGTCCTCTGACCCAATCGGATCAGTCTGGAGGAACCGCCCATACGCGGGATCATAGGCCCGGGCCTTGTAGTAGTAGAGCTTGGCGTCAGGCAGGGTCACCTGGCCGGTGTAGCGGAAGCGCAAGCTGCTCCAGTTCTCGTTGTTGTTGACATCCTTCGGCTCGCCATATGGGCCGTACTTGAAGATCGTCCCCGGAGTGCCGGATTCTCCGGTGTAGGAGATCACGCTGCCCTGGTAGTTGGTGTAGAGCCAGCGCTTGTCGCTGGCGCCGGAGCCTTCGAACCACAGGAGCGGATTGTCGGTGCCCGTGCCATGGATATAGCGGCGCAGCGGCGTGGTGTTCGACCCCGCATATTCGGCGATCAGGTTGACGCCGTCATAGAGGAAGGTCGTCCAGGTCGAGCCGCCATCGGTGGAGTAGCGATAGAGCCGGCCTTCGGGATCGTAGTTCAGCCGCATGTTGGCGGTGGAACTGACCACGCTCAGCAGACGGTTCTCGAGGTCGTAGGTCATGGTCCGGCCGCCCGAGCCTTCATAGGTCAGGTTGCCCCGGGCATCATAGCCGCCGACAGAAACGATACCGGTATCGCGGTTCAGGCCGTCGTGGGTCTTGTTGACCGTGGAACTGGACAGTTCCTTGTAGTCATAGACCGTCGAGGTCGCGCTCGAGGTCTGGATCTGGCTTGCCGGATTGTAGCCGAAGGTCCAGGTCACATCGTAAGCGGTGCCGGCCAGATCGTTGGTCATCGAGGTCAGGCGGCCCACGCCGTCATAGCTGTAGGTCGTCGAGCCGCCGATCTTGCCGTGCCCCAGCAGACGGCCGAGGTTCTCATAGGATTGCGTCAACAGGCCCGAGGTCGCGTTCCAGCCAAGGGACGTCATGCGGTTGGCGTTATCCAGCCCATAGCCCACCGTGTTCAGGTCCGGATGGATCAGCGATATCCGTGCGCCAGCAGCATTATAGGCATAGCCCACCGTCCGGCCGTTCATGTCGGTCGTCGATACGATCCTTCCCAGGCCGTCATAGCTATAGGACACCTGACCGCCGCCGGTGAACGCCTTGGTGACCAGCCGTCCCAAGCCGTCGTAGGTCGTCGCCGTGTCGGCGATGGCGGAACCGCTGCGGGCAATCTGGCGGTTGAGGCTGTCATAGCCATAGTTGATGATGTTGCCGTCACGCCTGCGCCACGAAGTCTGGTTGCCGTTCGCGTCATACCAGTATTCCTCATAGTCGGTCGTGCTCGACTGCTCAACACCGACCGTCGTGACCGGGAAGCGCAGCTTCTTCAGCCGGTCGAAGCCATCATATTCGTAAGTCGTCTTGTTATGGTTGGCATCGATCTCGACCGTCTTCTGACCGTTCGGGCTATAGTCGTACCAGGCATATTGCCGGACGATCGGTGTGCCAACGGCCTGATAAACCGCCTTCAACCGGCCGACAGCGTCATAGATATTCTGAGTGATCCGGTCCGGTCCATGGGCGCCCTCCGTCCCAAGGGCGCAGGCATCAGTAGGCAGCCCGCCAAAGGCCGCCGGGTTCATGCGAGAAACAGTGCAAACGGGTTGGTCGCGGTAATTGTAGCTGACCTGCGTGACGCTGTGGACAGTCTCGGCGTGAGCTCCTGCTGCGCCCGTAAAGAACAGACCCACAATTGCCGTGGTAATTTTCAGTTTCGCTTTCATCTCCGCCCCCTTACGGCTGAACCTGTTCCGTCTTGATCAATCGGCCAAGCGTGTCGAAGGTCCGGCGCACGAAGCTTGTACGTGTCATTTCGTAACCTGGGCGGCAATCCGTCGTGCTCGATCCGAAGCCCGTATCGGTTTGGGCCTCCGTACTGTCAGGGTTGTAATTGTGCCTGATCATCGTCCGGACCAATGGACCAGCGCCATCGGGGTCGACTCCGATCTCACAGACCTTGCGGCGATCGGCGTCATAAGTTGCGTAAGAGACATCGACTGCCCCGGCTAAAGGCCCATCGACAGCAACGACGTTGCCGACATTGTCGTAAGTGTAAGCCGTAGTAGCTGAAAGACTTCCGGCGCCATCGGTTTGGGTGACACTAAACGGCAAAAAGGTTTTATAGGTCTTGGGCGCTGTGGTCGAATTACCGTAGTCGGTAACCGTTACCGACGTCGTTACGGCCGTCGGACACGCCGCCAAGCCAAGCTGACCTGAGTTAAGCCCGCAAGCCTCTGTACGTGTCAGACGATAGATGTAGCCGTTACCGGTATCAAACGGTGTATAGGTGTTGTAAGTTCGATGCCGCAGACCGTTCTGGTCGGCGGGAAGCGTGACTGTCAGCACGCCACCATGCGTAGGGTCGTAGACATAGTCCGTTTGATTGTTTTTTGCGTCCCTGGTCCAGTTCGGCTGGTTGCACATCTTCATGTTGGCGCAGGTTGCACTAAAGTCAGAAGCCGTAACGAGGGTCGCATCACCCGCCTTGTTCGTGTGCGTCTCGCTTACAACATTGAACCTGGCGTTATATCCGTATGTGATCTTGTTGCCCTCGGGTTTTGTGATCGTCCCGATCGCAAGCGCGCCGCCAACGTTGACATTTGTGTAAACCGTCAGTTGGTTCAGCTCGTTCTTCTCATTGCTGGGAAGCTGAGACGCCTTATGGAAGTTATAGACCCTGGCCGGCCCGCCACCGGGATTGGACGCTGTGGTCGTACGCCCGTCCGTGCTGTTGATCAGGTCCAGGTTCGTGTCTGAATAGCCATATCCCCACGTGCCCGCTGGCGTTGTCAGCGTCTTGATCCGGCCGAAATTGTCGTAGGTCGTCGTGAACTCCGCGCCAGTAGGCAGGCGAACATAGTTGAGAACGTCTATTTCTACATTTTCGAACGCGTTCAGAATGCCATACCGGTAGGTCCCGCCCGCTGGACGCGTGATGTCGACAACGAACATGTTGATGTGAGCGATGTTCAGTAAAGCGTCGTAGGACGAGCAGTTAAGCGGCGCGAATGTGCAGGTGGTCGTCGTGGTGTTGACTGCGTAGACTTTGCTGAGGTGGCGGCTATTAGAATACAGATATTCATACTTCAGGCCGTACCCCGTGTTGGTCACCACACTGTTGATGCGGTAGGGACAGCCGACCGTCAGGGCGCAAGAGCCCAACTCATCATAAGTAATGGTAATCTTGACGCCATTCGCGTTCTCGATTCGCTTCAAGCGCGCTATGGTTCCCGTATAGGGAGGATTAATGTTTCCCGTGAAAGCGTCAAAATAGAAAACGTCGCCGCTTGTGTTGGTGTAAATATACTCGCTGCCGGACTTAACCAGGGTAGAAGACCGGCTCAGCGAGTTTTTACAATCGGTCGAGCAGGCTCCACCGGTACCGCCGACTTTTAAAAACGAGTCCGAGCCCGACGAAACCGTGACCTTTGTCTTGCCGGAATCGACGTTGACGCTGTTGTCGAGCGTTATCTTGCCATTGTAAGTGTCGATAAACTCGGCGTCGCTTGTGTGTTGGCTGTAGCTCCAACGAAGTCCACCATTCGCGGCGTTTCCAATCGTAAGGTGTTCATCCGTTCGTGTGTAATGTCCGGATAGGAGGTCGACGTTATTCTGGTCAAGAATCGGACGCTCAATCGCGGTCTTGCTCATGCCGTCGATACCCTTCTTAGCAATGGCAAAAGCGGAACCAGCGGGCAAGGCCACGATTATCGCCGCGATCGACGCCGCATATGCAGCACGGCGCTTCGCCCCTGTCCGTTTGACCAAACCCTTCAATTTGACCTGTTGGTTTAGGCGTACCGAACGACTCATATTCCCCTCCCAGGTGCAAGACTGCCGCTGGGCAGACAATCATGGGATGCATTCGATGACAACGTGCCCCCGAACTTATCCACAGACATTGTTACGCGCGTCACTTGTGTTCGTATCCGGTTGGACTACGCTCGTGACTAAGCGAAGCGATGGGGAACGGCATGACGCACAAAAGCCTGACATCCAGATATATGGCCGCGGCCCTCAAGAGTGCTCTGATCATTGGAGCAGCGCTGTCCTTTGCGGGACAAGCGAATGCGGGCACGACGACGTATAAATACGATGCGCTTGGCCGGGTTGTAGAGGTTCTATATCCGGATGGCTCGAAGATCACCTACACCTATGACGCCGCCGGCAACCGTACCCAGGTCGTGCGCACCGCAGGGACCTGACCGGCGTCTCTTCACCCGGCAGCGGGACAATATGAATGACGCCTGACATGTTCATTAGTCCGGCCTCCGCAACCTTTGCGAGATTAGCCAAAATCGCACACTCTGCGTTTGGTGCGGCGCTGGCCTCGGCGTCCGCGTGTTTGAACCGCCTGCCCTTGCAGCGTCTGCCCAAACACCGGCGTCCCATCGCCATTGCGGTCTCTCTCGCGCTGCACGTTCTCTTTGCCGTAGCCCTCCTGCCCAACACCCCTTCCGGCTTTTCGACCGGCGGCCAGGGCGGCGCCTATCAGGGGGAAGACGAAGGCTTAAGCCTCGACCTGACGGCCATGGCCCTGCCGGAAGCCCAATCGCTAGAGATACGCGAACCCCAGCCCGAAAGCGTGTCGGAACTGGACGCGCTCGACGACCTGACGACTCTGGCCAGGACGGAAAGTTTCAGCGCCGCACTTCCCGCCATGCCCGCCGTGGAGGAGATGGACGCGGCCGAGACGACGGCCGCAAAATCCGCACTAAAGTCCGCCGCGCCCGAGGGCGGCGAAGGCCAAGGTGGAACCTCGTCCGGTGCATTGGACGACTTGTGGGCGGCCATTGCCCCGTGTTGGCGTCGCATTGCCGACACCAAAACCCTGCCGGTCAATCTGACCGTGACCTTCGCTGCAAATGGCATGCTGGCCAAGCCGCCGGAAATAGCGCGCAAGGCGGAGGACGCATCCAACCCCCAGGCCCTGCGTTCCGAAAGCCTGGCCATCACGGCGCTGGCCGAATGCGGCGCCTATCAGATGGCCGCCGGACGCGAGAGCGTGAACATCCACTTCCCGAAGCCGTGACGCGCCAGTCAATGCAATTAATTGCACTATAAACTCGAAATTAGCTGCCAGTCAGTCCAAACCTGTTTTGTTTGACCGTTTTCGTCGACCAGTATCAGTTGCTTGTATCCTGAGGCACTATCAACGCTGACAGCCTTCGTTCCCTCACTGACAAAGAAGCAGGACGTTTGGCTTTCAATCAAAGCACTATTTCCGTTCTGCCATAGCTGTATCGCCTTATCGACGTCCGTGAGGTAGGCGCAGACTGGGCCGCCATATGTAAAAACTGTGTCGTAATTTAGCGATTTCTCATCTGACACACACATTGCCGCTGCTTGATTTAACGTCAAAATCCCTTTCGGGTTGGTGCTTTTCGCGGCACTCATACATTTAAGTATTTCAGCTTCAGTCATTCTACTTTTGTCAGCTAGGGGCTGAACAAGACGTAAAATTGTCCCGTAACTATCTTCATTCAAAGGTTCTGCGAAGGCCGTGAGGGTCTCATTGACGATCTGCTCTGAGGCTTCGGGTGTCTCGGTACCACGAAAGGCCAACCTGATCTCTTTTAAAGCTGAAGGAGTGTCGTTCTTGGCTGCTTTAAGAGTTTCCTTCTCCGCCGCAGCCGCTGCCTGCGCTTTCGCAGCGGCCTTTGCGGCCCGTTCCTCGGCCCATCTGGCGCTATTCGCTGCCTTTTCTTCGGCCGGCGTGAAGACTTGGTATGCGATGGCCATTCCGACGAAGAGAACGAGCAAAAATGCGGGGACGCCAAGGACAATCCATAGCAGTGGCTTCAAGCCCGGATACTTCACTGGAGGCTTACCCGTAGAGTTACTTAAACCGCTATTGTCTACCCCAGCCATCACGTCCCCCCTGATATGTACGAGACTGAAGTCTACCAAGGGGCCGTCGTAAGGCAATATCCAATTTTTGAATATTTTGTCGTCGCCGCTAGCGGTTGGAAGCGTTCCTTTCCGACTGAGCAATGGCCAAAACCCTACATACACCTCAGCACAAGCGCATGGCCGACCTGCTGACCATTAGGCGGAAAGAGGCTGGTTTAACCCAGGTTCAGGTCGCGAGTGCCTTGGGTCGTCTACAGCCGTTTATCGCCAACATTGAGAACGGTGAGCGTCGCGTCGATTTGGTCGAATTGATTGCACTTTCAAAGATTATCGGCTTCGACCTTCATGAATTCGTAAGTGAAATCGAAAGCACGTTCTGACTGCACCGGCATCTGAATTAAAGAATGGCCCCTGCCGCATTGTTTATGAACAGGTCGCTGTCGCGGATATATCGCTCCAGCATCGCATCGGAAGCATGTCCTGTCTGGGCTCGGATTTTATGGCTCGCCACGCCTGATATAGCCGCGCTGGTTACGAAGCCCGCACGTAGGGAATGGCCGGAATATCCGTCCGATCTTCGGCCAATAGCGGTCAACCGCTCCCGGACGATTAATGAAACAGCTTCGCCCGACAGCCTGTCCCGAACATGGCCATGTCTGTTTATCGACCTGAAGATCGGCCCCTCGAGGTTACCCGCAAGATCGCACCAGTTCTCCAATGCCTTGACTGGACACCAACGGCCGCGCGCGAGCGGGATACCGATTTTTCGGCCCCTGGCCTCCTGATCGGTCTTTGACCGGCGCAAGGTCAAAACCACTCCCTCCCGAACGTGTTCAATATCGGAAATATCAAGACTGACCAATTCTGAACGCCGAAATCCACCTGCAAAACCGACTAGTAAAAGTGCTTTGTCGCGGACGTCTTTTGCCCCCTGCCCCATCGCGGCCAAAATTTCATACAGATCATCTCGCAGAAGGGGTTTGGCTTCCTGTTGCGCTGTCCCTTGCGTTCTTCGGATGCCCCGCACCGTAGCCTTGATGATTTCGGACTTCGTGGGATCGGGCCAGCCTTTCATGCGGTGCGCCTTGCCGATGGCACTTAGGCGGCGGGTTATGGTGGCTGGCTTATGCGTTTCGCTTAACGCTGCGAGGTACAAGGCCAGTTTGTCGGCGGTGGCTGGGATTGCCCCTCCAAATGCCTCATAATCAGCCAAATCCGCCTCGTAGGCGCGTTTGGTGGCGGTTGATATGGAATTGGATAGGAGATCGAGTAATTGGCTGGGAGGGCTTTGGCGGGGCGTGACGACAGCCGGAATATTGCAATTAATTGCACGGACGTCGTCGCCATTAAGCATGCAATTAATTGCAAAGGCTCCGTCTAAGTCGCTTGCGTCAAACAGGAACCTCTGAGCAGATTCCAATTCATTGCTCATGCTGCCCTCCGCTTGCCGTCGAACAGCTCTGCCCGAAGCGCGTTCAAGTGTTCCAATTGCTCATGAAAAACACGCAGCAAAGGACCGATCCCTCCACGATCGACACCAACAGACATTAGGTCAGCTTCAATACCTAAATTTTCTAAAGCCCCGTGTCCCTCCCAGGATATGCGCAGCGACACTGGCGAAGCATCAGTGTGAAAGGCTGCCATTGCGGCGGCTTCCAGTCCGCGATAGTCGGCAACATATTGCTCAAGACAGTCGCGGACGAGGCTGTTGTCTCTTGCAAGTCTACCAATCGCGGCTTTGCCGATGCGTGTGTGTTTATCAAAAGCATACGAAGGAACGCCCGAAGTAAACTGGGCGTCCGGCACCGCGCATCGTTCGGTTTTTGGAACGCCCTGCTTGTGCATCTCCTGCCATAGAAGCGGCACCATGACGCAAATTGGCTCTTTGGTCCGGTGTGCGGCTATGCGGGTGGCTACCAAAAGTTCATTGGGTACGCCGTCATTCTGGAAACGGTCGAGCAGCGCCCCTAAGTCACCTGAACCAATGCGACGCTCACCTCCCCATTCGATGCCCGAACAATACCAAGCTGCAACCGCACGCGTTGCGACCGGCACCGACATATCTCCCAGTATCCTGAGGCGGTCGTCCAGGCTCAGGCAACCCACCCGCTCCCTAATACTTTCGTATTCAGGGTGACTATGGGCGACGCAGATGAGGTGGTCCGGCGAGCGGTCTTTGGGCACATTTGCTAAGAAAGCGGCCAACATACACACGACGTCGAGGTCACTGCCCAACACCTTCCGCCACTGCGGGTCCAAGCCGGCACATGCAACTATCGCCAACGCGTCGAGAGACGCAACGCCGATGTCTTCAAACGCGATTACCATAAACCGGTGCCAAATGGCCCGCGGTCGCCACCGATAAAAAGTTGCGGCAGCACGCTGAGCAAGGCGGACTTCACCACGCCGGATCGCCTTTTGAAGTAGACTCGATGCCAACCAAGCATCGACTCTAGGCAATAGCTCAACGGGCACATCCCCGCTTGTATCGCCAAACAAAAGGCATTGAAGTTGAGTACGAAAAACCGGGTCGAACATTTGCTATAACCTGTCATGTGAAACATGCAGTTTATGTTAGCTTTTAGCGACCTAAATTACAGATTTAATTCAACTTTTTACTTCTTAAATTTCCGGCGCGTCGAGGGCATTCCGAAAGCCAATACTAACTTCCAAGTTCGTCGTCGTTGGCGTCGTTAGCGACATCGGTGCTCGTGCCCGTCGAAGTCAAAATTGTCACCAAATCAATTTCGAAAATCGCCTTGTCTATCGCATTCTTTTTCTGGCTTAAGCTTGGGCCTGAACCATAGGAGCCATGCACTGATTTATCACTATGCCCCATTATCGCACGGTTTATAGTTTCGGGAGTTTCAGCAGCCTCCATTGCATCTTTGAAACAATGGCGGAACGAATGGAACCTAGTCGAGCTATGATAAGCGCCAGTGATCTGAGTATAGCGAGTCCAGAATTTGGAAAAATTAGCACTATAGTATCCGTCTTTCGCACATTGGATTTCCTCGAAAAGCCTTTTGCGCTTACTCTTTTTTGCCTCTTCTAAATAAGCTTGAAATCCAAGTTTCATTAGAACGTCTGGAACAGGCACCTGCCGCTTACTTTCATCCGTTTTCAATCGCTTGTCTTTGTCCTCCGACGTGTTGATGTCGAAGTAAAGAATGCTCAGTTTCTCTCGCACGTCCGCAACGAGCAACTGGACGATTTCACCGAGTCTCATACCTGTCAGTAAGGCGATTATCGGTATCCAATAATATGCGTCCTTTAGAATTATTTTGCCTGGCCTGTTTCGTCTGGACGTCGAGAAGCTTCCTTGGAAAACCGGCGAAGTGAATATCTGGTGAAGTTGACCTTTGTTATAGGGATTGACGTCATTGCTAACGTTTTCCGCGCTGGACACGATAACCTTCAGATTTCCGCCTAGCTTTGCAGAAAGTAATTCCTCAGCATGGCACCAATTCAAAAATATATTGAAGAAATTTAGATATTTTTGCTGCGTGGCCGGCGATATTGGCATCGCATCATTGTTCGTCGCCAATACTTCGGAAAGCGACATTCCCTTAAATTGTTTGAGCTTTACCATCCCGTTGGGAACTTTTTCCAACGCGTCTCGAAAAGCCTTCACATCAACTTTTGTCAGGCTGGTCAACGGGCGTTCAGGCCCAACGATGTCAGCCACCCAGCCTAAAACTCGCCTAAAATCGGCCAGCGTCTTTTCAACAACGCCTGACTTAGCCTTGAATTCCAAAAACTGCTCAATGACAAAATCGAGACGTTTGCTGGTGGCTTCAACCTCCCCCTCCTCCTTAGTGTTGCTCACCTCCCACGGCTGAGAGTAGGGTTCATTAAAACCGGTCGGAAGCATGTTTACAAAGAGGGGATCGGAAACGACCATGCCTGCCGGATCGCCTGACAGAGACGCGATCAAATAGCGAATTTGGGCAAGTTTGGCCCTGACCACGCCGTCATAAGCTATGTCTCGAACGTCTAGGCCAATCTCCGTATCGGACGGCTTGAACGCTTCCAAGAGCCTGTTCACGTCCCCACGATCCCCGCTATCATAGGCCCGCGACACGAGCCTCTTACGGGTCGCAGCTTCAGCCGTTTTCAAACTCTCGATTTCATTTTCCAAATCGATTTGCGGATCTAGCGGGAGATCATGGGACAGCTCTAGAGCTTGGTTCAGACTGTGCTGGAAGTAGGTGCGCACGAAGCCGTGCACCTCGGGAACAGTTAGAAACTTCATTTGCCCAATTCGTGCAGATAGGACTTCAAAGGCGTTGCTTAGGCAACGGCACAGACGCTTAGCATACTGAAAATCTCCCGTCCTCAAGGAGATTTTCACCTCAGCTATCCCGAGAAAGCTATCACGAATTTCGGTCGGAACCCTGGCCCGGAAATAGTAGGCGGTTCCACGACGAACGAGGTGATTGACGGATATCCGACTCACAAAGGTGCCCCAGTGTACCAAGTTGGTGTACCACTCGGGCGATCCGCTAATTTGGGGGGACTCTTCGGGTCCTTATCCCGCAATGCTTTGCGAGATAAGGTGGCGGAGACGGTGGGATTCGAACCCACGGTACCCTTTTGGGGTACGCTCATTTAGCAAACGAGTACCTTCGGCCTCTCGGTCACGTCTCCGTTACGGGTTTGATTAGCCAATTCCGCTTTGAAACGCAACGCCGAAGGCAAAAATGTTCACAGACCCAATAGCTAACAGTACCCATCCCTAAGTCCCAAAGTCTCGCGGACACCGGTATGCCCCTGCGCGGCCGCCCAGACAAAGGCCACGACTTCATCGCGAATATCATCGGCATGACCGTCCGCGACACGATAGCGATCGACCTGCGCCTCAAAATAATCCGTCAGCCGGTCTTCGGCGTCGTCACCGAACAACTCTTCCGGCGCCAGGGCCAGAGTGATTCCGGTCAGCGCCTTGACGGCGTTCAGCCGGTCGATCGCCCCATGGCGATAGCGATCCAGAATACTATGGAGCGTCGGCGCGAAGGCCGGTTGGTCGTCCGTCCCGGTTGTGCTCATGAAAGCCCTGCGAAGCTGTTGACGTGAACGTAAGACTAGCCTCGCGATCATAAGAACGGCGTTCGGATCGCGGGTCATTTCCGAAAATTCCGTACCAAACCCCGGAAAAACCTTGTGCCGGCCATAAAAAAACCCGGCTGTTAACCGGCCCCTAAATGCATTCGGTTATGCTGGGCACAGGACAGAACGCCCTTAAGAGCAAAGCCAGAATGAACGCCGCCGTACCCCCCGACAGGCTCGCCCAAGCCATCCTCGCCGATTCCACCGCTGACGCCGTGCTGCCGAAGACCGGCCGCGACCGCCGCGGTCCCTTCCGTCCCGAAAAGCTTTTGTCGGCGCGTCAGCGCGGTGACGGCGACATGTATGTCCGCCTGTTCCGCGCCATTGATGGCCTGGCTGTGCTGGCCGCCACCGCCGTGTGCGCCGCAAGCGTTCTGCCCGAGGGTCTGCTGGCTGCGCCGCTCGGTAACGTCCTGCCGTTCGCAACGGGCGTGCTGGTCCTGGCCTGGGCCCTGCCGGCGCTCAGCCTCTATCGTTTCGGGCGTAAGGAAGGCTTGCCGGTCCACCTGGCGCGTCTGGCCGGCGCCTTCGCCGCCGCCTTTATCGCCGCATGGGTCGTCAGCTTTCTGGCGCCCGATCTGGGCCTGGCCGCTCTCCTGCCCGGCTGGGCCGGCCTGAGCCTGGCCGTCGTCGCCGGGCTGCACATCGTCTGGTGGAGCTTCATCCAGCGCTGGCGCCGTCTCGGCAAGCTCACGCCCTCCATCGTTATCGTCGGTGCGACCAAACATGCCCACAAGCTGATCGAAGCCGCCAAGGCCGAGGGTGACGTCAATGTGCTCGGCATCTTCGACGATCGCCTGGCGCGCAACCCGGATGCCGTGGCCGGCGTGCCGGTGCTGGGCGACGTTCAGTCGCTGCTCGGCCACAAGATCACCCCCTATGTCGACCAGATCGTGGTGGCGCTCGACACCACTGCCCGCACACGCGTCCGCGCCATCGTTGAAAAGCTGCGCGCCCTGCCCAACGAAGTCGCCCTCTTCGTTGACGTCGAGACCGAAAAGGACGTCAAGACCGCCTGGTCGCGCGTCGCCGACATGCCGTTGGCGCGCGTTTCCGGTGTCGCCAGCGACAGCCGCAAGGCCTTGGTCAAGCGCGCCGCCGACATCGTCATCGGCGCGCTGGCCCTCATCGCCTTCTCGCCGATCATGCTGGCGGTTGCCGTCATGATCAAACTCGACAGCCCCGGCCCGATCTTCTTCCGTCAGCGCCGCCACGGCTTCAACAACGAAGCCATCATGGTCTGGAAGTTCCGGTCGATGTACACCCACCTGACTGACCACACCGCTTCTCAGCAGGTGACCAAGGGCGACCCGCGCGTCACCAAAATCGGCCGCTTCATCCGCAAGACCTCGATCGACGAACTGCCGCAGCTGTTCAACGTGCTGATCGGCGAAATGTCGCTGGTCGGGCCCCGCCCCCACGCCATCGGCATGAAGACGGGTTCGGAGGAAAGCGCGCAACTGGTCGCCGAGTATGCCTGGCGCCACCGTATGAAGCCGGGCGTCACCGGCTGGGCCGCGATCCACGGCTCGCGCGGGCCGATGGACACGCCCGAAGACGTCAAGCGCCGCATCGCGCTGGATGTCGAATATATTGAGCGCCAGTCGCTGTGGCTTGACCTGCGCATCATGGCCATGACAATTCCCTGCCTGCTTGGCGACGCCAAGACGGTGCGCTGACCCCGTTGCAACCAGGAACCGCTTAGTACATGTTTTTCAGGGGTTTATGGGGATATCTTCCTGCGAATGTCCTGCAGGGTGTCGTCGGTTTCGCCACCCTCATGGTCTTTACGCGTCTGCTGACGCCTGAAGAGTATGGTCAGTATGCCCTCGCCTTCGGCATCACCACCCTGGCCCAGACCGTTTTCTTCACCTGGATCGAAGCCGCGATGGCGCGCTTCTACGTCGCGGAATCGCGCGACGATCCGGATGCCCCGCACCTCTATGGCACGCTGTGGCGACTCTATGCCTGGGTATTCGCGGGCTTCGCCGCGCTCTGCGCCGCCGGCCTGTGGCTGTGGCCGGGCAATGGCGCGCTCAAGGTCGCCATCGGCTTCGGCCTGGCGACGACCGTCTTCAAGTCCTTGATCAAGGCCGTGCAGGAACAACGCCGCGCCGAGGGCCGCGTCGGTCAGGCATCAATGATTGATATGGCGCAGACCGCTGGTGGTTTCGCCATCGGCGTCGTCTGCGCGCTTGCCGGCCTCGGCGGGGGTTCGCCGGTGCTCGGCGTCGGACTGATAGCGCTTTTGACCCTGCCGCTGTTCGCGCGCGAAGACCTGGGACGCGCTATCAAAGGCGTGTTCGATCCCGTCCGCGCCCGCGCCTACGCCCAGTACGGCATACCCGTGTCGTTGAGCCTGATCCTGACCCTGGCCCTTTATACCGTCGATCGCTTCCTGATCGCCGGCTTCCTCAACGAGGCCGAGGCTGGCGCCTATCACGCCGGCTACAGCCTGGCCTCGCGCATTCTCGACGTCCTGTTCATCTGGCTGGGCGCTGCCGGCGGCCCCGCCATGGTACATGCGTTAGAGACCGGCGGCACATCCGCGCTGCGCGACAATGCGCGGCAACAGTTCAAGACCATGGCCTTCATCATGTTCCCGGCCACAGCCGGCCTGATCATGGTCGCGCCGGCCTTCGGCACGCTGATGATCGGCGAAGCCCTGCGCCAGGACGCGCTCAGCGTCACTGCCCTGATCAGCCTCGGCGCCCTGTTCTCGGGGCTGAATACCTACTACTTCCTCCAGGCCTTTACTTTGGCCAAGACGACGCGCCTGCTGGTCGCGGCCATGGCCGTGCCGGCGGTCAGCAATATCGTGCTCAACCTGGCGCTCATACCGGCCATGGGGCTGACCGGCGCGGCCCTGGCCAGCACGCTCAGCTTCGCGCTCGGCATAGCGGCGTCGTGGCTGCTGGGCCGCAAGGCGCTGGCCCTGCCCATGCCTTGGCTCGACCTGTTCATGATGGCCGCCTGCGCCATCTTCATGATGGCCGTGGTTTCCCTGGTCCCCACCACCGGCCAGCCGATCGACCTGATTACCCAGGCCGCTTGCGGCGGCATCGTCTACGCGGGGCTGGCCTGGCTGCTTGATCTCAATGACGTTCGCGCCCTGACGGAACGCATCTATCAACGGTTGACAAAAAGGGTTGCGGCATGACCGAGGCTTTGCCCTTCCACAATCGTGCCTTCGAGACAGCGACGCCGCGGCTGTCGGTGCTGATCCCCTTCTACAACGAAAGTCCGCTTGCGCTGTTGCAAGCGCTCCGGACGCGCGATCCGCACGAGATCGAGGTCATACTGATCGATGACGGTTCGAACCGTCCGGACATCACGGCCGAGGTTCGCGCCTTCATCGCCGCCTCGCCGCTGGCCTGTGAACTGATCACGCTGATCCAGAACCAGGGCCGGTCGCGTGGCCGCAACCGCCTGACGGAAGCGGCGCGCGGGGCGCACTTTTTGTTCCTCGATTCGGACATGTTGCCAGATACGCCGGGCTTTCTCGACACCTGGCTGGCGACGGCCCGCAGAGACGCCGCCGTCGTGTTTGGCGGTTTCTCGCTCGATCAGGCGCCAGCCGATCCAGCCTTCGACGTCCATCGCGCACTTGCAGGCCATAGCGACTGCCTGAACGCCGCCGAGCGCAGCCTGATGCCTGAGAAATACGTCTTCACTTCCAACCTGCTGATCCGCCGCGACGTCTTCGCCGCTGAGGGGCTGGACCCGGAATTCACCGGCTGGGGCTGGGAGGACGTCGAATGGGCCATGCGCGTCGCCGCGCGCTTTTCCGTCGAGCATATCGACAATACCGCCACCCATATGGGGCTTGATCGTCCCGAAGCCCTGGCGCGCAAGTACGAACAGTCGGTCGGCAATTTTGCCCGCGTGATCCGGAAACATCCTCAAGTGGTTTCGCAATATGCAAGCTATAAAGCCGCGAAAGTACTTAAATTTGTGCCGCTGCTCTCAGTAGCGCGCGCGGTGCTGAAATCCGCCGCGCTCAATGCCGCCCTGCCCGCCCGCCTGCGCGCCGGGGCGCTTCGCATCTATCGCGCTGCCCTCTATGCCCAGGTGGTGTGATGGAACCCTATAGCGCCGACCGCTCGCTTTACGGCAAACTGCGCCGCCGCCTGGCCCGGCTGGTGGCGACCAAGCCCGCGCGCCTGTCCGGCCTGTCCCGCCCTCTTCTGACCATCAGTTTCGACGACGCGCCCGTGTCCGCCGCCCATGAGGGCGCAGCGATTCTGGAGCGCCATGGCGCGCGTGGCACCTATTTCATCTCGACAGGCCTCAGCGGCCAGGAAAGCCATCTTGGCCGCTATACAGACGCCGCCGACATCCGCGCGCTGCATGCCGCCGGCCACGAAATCGCCTGCCATACCTTGACGCATCTCGACTGCGGCCGCGCCAAAGGCACTGCGATCGCCGCCGAACTGGATGCGAATCACGACGCGCTAATCGCGCTCGGCGTCCCTGCTCCACGTACCTTTGCCTATCCGTACGGCGACGTGTCGCCGGCCTCCAAGGACGTGCTCAATACGCGGTTCACCGCATCGCGCGCCCTGCACCATGGCCTTGTCGTCACGGGCACCGACCTCAACCAGGCGCCGGCTGTCGGGATCGAAGGCGCCGACGGGGAAGATGTGGCGCGCCATTGGCTGGCGCGCGCGGCAGCGATGCCCGACAGCTGGCTGATTCTCTACACGCACGACGTCCGCGAAAAACCGTCGAGCTGGGGCTGCACGCCGCAGGTTCTGGAACGGCTGGTTTCTGAGGCGGTTGCAAAGGACTTTGAAATCGTCACCTTTGAAGACGGCACGCGCCGGGCCCTGGTCTCCGAGACGACCAAGGCCGCCTGACGGCCGGCGTTAAATACATTAGTATATGCACGTCGAAGTCGCGCGTAATATCGATTGCACCTCTGGCTACCCTTGTTAACATGGGGGCGAGTTGAGTTAGAGGGGGATTCCTCGCACATGGACAAACAGTCCGCCGTCGCGACACTATCAAAGCGTCAAAAGGAGATCCTGCGCCTGGCCGCCCGCCAGTACCAGGCGAAGGAAATCGCGCGCATCCTGAAAATCAGCGAGCATACCGTCAAGACGCACGTCGACGAAGCGCGGCGGCGGCTGAACGCGCCAAGCATGCGCGATGCCGCGCAAACCCTTGTGTCATATGAAGCTCAATTAGATCAGTCCCCTCAGGGGGGACCCCCGACGGAGGTGATAGCGGAGCCCGAAAAAACGGAGCAAATTCCGCCACATGACCGAGCAAACCTTATCGAACCAACACGTCATGATGATCAGCTGGAACCAACTGGAGACAGTCCTGAAAATGATGGCGGCCTCAGTAAAACAACCGCACGTGACGGACGCAGTCGCGGGGATACAGCACCATTACCGGACGGATGGACCCGAGAAGGCGCTGTTCAACCTCGTTACGGCCATAGCGTGGCTCACGGAAGATGGGACTGGGTCAGCAGACGGCTGAAAAGCCTGAGCGTTGTCCAATGCCTGGTTTTCATTTTGGGTGGCACCATTGCCTTAGGCTTCGCCGCCATCCTGATGATCCTCATGGCCATGACGATGGTCCAAGCCATTTACAATGTGACCGGCGAGCCCCTGGCCGTCGAGGAAAAGCGTTAGTCTACTTAAATCAGCAGGAAAGACAGACATGAAGCGAACGGAACTTGTGCTCCGCGGCGCGGAGCAACTGCGCGCAACCGAAAACATGATCGCCAGCGGCATCTGCGAGACCGCGAACCTGATGAGTATGCTCGAGCGAATGCGCATGGACTCGAAACTCTCGGCCGTGATAGGTCAGGAAGCAATGACCGAACTGGCGCAAACCCTGACAATTCTGGCCGGCGCGCGCGCATCCATTATCCGTGTGCACGGACATCTGGATGATGTTAAGACGCGCATCGGTTGCGGAACCTTCATGTCGGGGCAAACTGAGGAGAAACTCCCCCCCAAGCCCACCGGCCAGTTGCACGTTGTTGGGGACAATAAAGCGGCCTGATGGACTGGTACCTGGCGCATGTCATATGGGTAAACGCCGGCTGGCTGACGTTCGTCGCCTGCATGGTGCTGGCTATCTGGAAGGGCGGTCCTACCGAAAAGCGAGGCGCCGCCCTTATCGCCACCGGGTGCCTGCTTTCGCCAGTCCTCACCCGGTTCGACGGGCCGGGCCCCGGCCTGTATGTTCAGGCACTGGACACACTTCTTACTCTTGGCTTCGTCGCCCTTGCCTTGCAGTCGCGGCGCCTTTGGGTATTCGTCATCTGCATGTGCTCGCTGAACGGCCTCATCACCTATTTTGTAACGGGTTATGAGGCCTTCAGCATGTACGCCTTCGTCACAGCCACAGGGTTCTGGCTTGGCTATGCTTGGCAGCTCTGCCTGATCTTCGGCGTCATTGATTACCAGCGGACGTTAAGGCGCCAAAGCGATACGCCGAAACCTGCTTAGCGTTTCCGGCATATATCGGGCTCAATCCTGCTCCGGGAGCATCGAGCGTACCAGCGTGACCACGGCGCGGCGCCGGGCAGGCGTCAGCTTCGGAAACCACTGGGCCAGTTCGATGCCCTCGCCCGATTGCAGGAACTTGCCGACGCCGGCTTCCAGCGGACCGATATCCTCGGCCTCGGTCGCGACTTCCTCAAAGAAGTAGGCCGGCGGCATTTTGAGCGTCCGGGCAATTTCGAACAGCATCGATGCGCTGACGCGGTTGCTGCCCCGTTCGTATTTCTGCACCTGCTGGAATGTCAGGCCGATGGATTCGGCAAGATTTTGCTGGGTCAGGCCCATTTCCTTGCGACGCTTTCGGATATTGGCTCCGACCTTAATGTCCACAGGGTGGCTGTCTTCGGTACTCACACGCAACTCCTTCACTTATCGAGCGTTATAAATACGTCATATCTGGTCGTATTCCAAACGTTTGCAACCTCTGGCCGACATTTAACCAAACGTAACGTCAACCTTGGGTACTGTCCTTGTCTCCTGGCAATGAGAGTTTGACCAAAACCATCACGAACAGTGCCCAGCGCAGGTCGTTCCAGCCCAGCGCCATGCTTTCGGTGATGCTCGACAGGCTGTAGATGGCCAGCATGGGCAGGGCAAAATAGCCTGAGTCTCCCCGCCATGTCCGCCACAGGCCTTTCGCCCAGGCTTCGGCGAAGACGCAGGCCCACAGGACAAGCCCCACCCTGCCCAGGCCCAGCCAGACCTCGAACCAGCACGAGTGGGCGTGATAGGCCCTGAACCCCGCGACCTGGGTGATCTTGGCCAGCGGCGCATAGGCGCTCTCGTCCGTCCACACGACACCATAGCCGTAGCCCAGCAGGGGCCGCGCCCGGATCACGCGCTCTATGCCGTCCCAGATGAAGGTGCGCCCCGTGAGCGTCGGATCCTTGCCCAGCAAAAGGAATATCTTTTCCGGCGCGAACCACATGAATCCCGCCAGGCACAAAAGCACCGTCACCGCCAGCCAGGTCAGGAGGATGCCCAGCACGGGCCCGCGTTGGGTGAGATAGACGAAGACGATGCCCGCCCCGCCCAGCATCAGCGACACCAGCGCGGTCTTCGACTGCGACATGATCACCAGAAAGACCATGGCCGCGGCGATCCCCAACCAGAAGACGCGCCGCGACGGATTGTGCATCGACGCGGCCACCGAGGCACAAAAGCCGATGGCCATGATGGCGCCGAGATTGTTCTTTTCCAGCCAGACGCCGCGCCACGCCCCTGGAAACAGCTCCTGCATCCGGCCCATCTGCGGCACGAACACGGCCAGGAAATAGGACGCCGCCATGGCGATGGTGAAGGTGATGGCCAGGACTTCCGACAGGCGCTTCCAACTGAAGCGCGCGGCGATCGCATAGCCGCACAGGACGGTGACCAGCATGGCGACGCAGCGCCGGATGGTGCCCGACGGGTCGATCGACCACAATACCGAAACGCAGCACAGCGCCAGCAGCGTCATGAGCGTCGCCGTCCGCCAGGTGGCGTCGAGCAGCGGCCGCCAGCAGATGGCGCACAGGACAAAACCCAACAGGTAGAACGGGTAATAGAAATTGCGGATCAGCATCCCGGCTTCGGTATTGCCGGTCGTGTAGCCAAACAGGGGCGCCTGCCAGGCCTGGGAAAAGACGAGCAGGACGGCGACGGCGCAGAACAGCGACAACCAGTTGCCGCGCCAGTCGTCTATGAAACTCTTCACGACGCCCTTGCGCGGCTTGCCGGCCACGGCGGCGTCCAGCCCTTTTGGGGTCTGGCGCGGTTATAGACGATGCCCAGCACCTTGCCGCCGGCCTGTTCAAGATCGGCCTTGAGCGCCAGGCGGCTTTGCGTATCGCCCTCGCCTTCGCTGACCACCATGATCACGCCATCCATCAACCCGGCCAGTTGCAGGGCGTGCACCGAACGGTCCGCCGCCGGCGCATCGACGACGACGGTTCCGGCATGGCTCTTCAGCGCCGTCCAGTAGCCGGTCTGCTCGAACAGCTTGACCCTCTGGCCGGGCGCAAGCTTCTCGGCGCAGAAGCGCGTCACCCACAGGCGCTTGTCGAGGAAGGGCTGGGCCACCAGAAAGCGGTCGTCGCCGAGCGGCAGGCCCTGCGCATCGCGCGACGGCGGGACCAGGGTAAAAAAGGCCGATCCATCGGGCGACGCCTGGCTTAAAGGCCCCGGCGGCCCGAACCGTCCGGGCTCGCGGACCAGCGCGTCCATCTGCGACTGTTCGCGCAGGTCGGCGTCGATCAGCCAGACCGGCTTGGCGGCAAAGGCCGCCTCACAACGGGCATATTCGCGCGCGACCGTCGATACGCCTTCGCCGGACAGGGCCGACACGAACATCAGCGCGCGGCCCCGCCCCGCCGGCCGTCCCAGCGCCGACATCAGCTCAGCCATTTCGCGGGTCAGGTCGATCATCAGGCGGTCTTGTTCTCGGCGCGCGCCAGCACCGGCAGGCCCAAAGATCGCCCGGCCATGTCGGCATCGACAAAGCCCCGGCGCGTCACCGCGCGCAGCAGGCCGGCGCACAGGGCAGTGAAGGCGGCGAACAGGAAGGCCATGATCATGACGATGCGTTTCAGGCTCTTGGGCTTGTCGGGCAGGGACGCCATTTCGACGACGCGCACGGCTTCGTCGCTGTTCTTGGTCATCTGGCGCTGGGCTTCATTTTCCTGGATGCGTTGGGTAAAGTTGCGGATATTGGTCTGCAGCGCGTCGCGCTCGCTCGACAGGGTGGTGAAGCGCGCCTCGATGCCCGTCAGTTCCTGCATCTTGCGCGTCGCTTCGTCGGCCTGCGCCTGCAACTGGGCGGCGCGCGCCGACAGCGAGGCGGTTTCGGCGTCGAGGTTGAGGCGCTGGGTGACCAGGTCCTGGTAGATCGGGTTGACGCCGATGCGGTGATCCTTCTCGCCGACGCCGGCGCCCGACTTCATCAGGGCCTGCAGCGAGGCGATCTGCTGGTCGATGTCGCGGATCGGCTGCGATTCGGGCAGGTAGCGCGCCAGCATCTCCTGCCGCTGCTGCTGGAGCGCCAAAATGCGTGTCGGCACCGACAGGTCGAGATTGCGCTCGACGCTCATTTCGGGGCTCAGGCGTTTCAGGTTGGCGCTGACCTCGGCCAGCTTGGCGCGGTTGGTCGCCATCTGAGAGCGCGTGGCATAAAGGTCGCCGACCACCTGGTCGTAGATCTTGGACCAGGTCGCCTTTGCGGTGGCGAAATCGCCGACGCCGTGCTGGGTCAGAAAGTTCTGATAGGCCATGTCGGTATCGGCCAGCTTCTGGTCGAAGTCGGCCTTCTGTTTCTGCAAGGCCGGGCCGATGGTGTCCGGATAGACCTCAAGCCGGTAGACCTGGTACTCGTCAATGATCGCATTGAGGATCAGCGCCGCCGACATGGCGTCGGAATGCTTGAACAGCAGGCGGACGACGTTGTTGTCGGGCGCGGTCTGGGCTTCGAAGCCGCCCTGCAGGACCTTGAGCGCCGCGGCATCGGCGGCGCGGACCTGGGCGTCGCCCTTGGGCGTCCACATTTCCGGCGCCTCCGGCAGGACGGTGCGGTAGCCGACCTTGGCGATGACACGCTTTTTCAGTTCGTTGGAATTGAGGATTTCGACTTCGGACTGGACGACCTGGTCGATATCAGCGATGGCGCCGCGCGCCGCGTCGCCGGCCAGGGGGTCGTAGACATAGTCCTTGCTGACCTGCATCAAGAGGCTGGCGTTGGCGGTATAGGTCGACGGCATGGAAAAGGCGACGGCCAACCCCAGGCCTAACAGGACGATGAAAACAAGCAGCATCAGCCATACCTCGCGCCTCAGGCGCGGGAGGATATCGGCCGGTTCAAGCCGCAGCTGTCGCTTTACGCTCGCCATACGCTTCCTTGGGCCCTCCTCTCTTTTGTGAGATGCAGTGAGTCTGGGGCCTTGCCAATCGCTTCACCGTCGTTTCCGGCGGCATCGTTAACCTTATCTTGGCCGCGATTAATGAATCTTTACCACTTTACCGGTTTAGCATTCCGACCAAGCAATTTTGCTTTTCCGATCGAACAACTGGGATTAGCTTCCCGCCATGCTGACGCGCCGCACCCTTATGTCCTTCGTGACCGCCATGGCCTTGGCGCCGGCGGTGGCGCGCGCCGCTCAGCGCCAAGCCGAGGCGCCGTTGATCGAATTTTCGGAGTGGCAGGACGACGAGCCGCTCTATCTCTTCTTTCCCGGCGACAAGCTGGAGGTCAGCGTGACCTCGGCGCCGGAACTCAATCGCCAGACCCAGGTCGGCGCTGACGGGCGCATCACCCTGCCCCAGATCGGCCAGGTGATGGCGGCCTACAAGTCCGTACCGCAGCTTCAGGAAGAGATTTCGGGACGATACGCGCGGGTGCTACGCTATCCGGAGGTGACGGTGTTTCCGGGCGACACGGCGCCGACGCGCGTCCTGGTCGGCGGCGAGGTACGCACGCCCGGCTGGGTCGAAATCCAGGGCGACATGGACGCCCTGCAGGCCATCATGGCCGCGGGCGGTTTCCTGCCGTCGGCAAGGTCGAAGAAGGTGGTGATTATCCGGCGCGGCCATGATGGCCGGGCCATGCGCCGCACGATCGACCTGAAGTCGATCCTGTCCGGCGAGCGCAGCCAGATGACGGCGCTGCGCCGTTTCGATATCCTGTTCGTGCCGCGCAGCAGCATCGCCGAAGCCGGCCTGTTCGTCGACCAATGGGTCAACCAGCTGATTCCGGGCGGAATCCTGAACTATTTTATGTACCGCACGTTTAACTAGTTTTCCCGCGACATCGTGAGCTTTAACCACGGACAGACGACGAGCCCCAGCCTAAGTCCGGTCGCGCGCAGATAATTCAAGAGCTGCGCCTTGTGCTCCTGTACGATCGAAGGCGAAGCCTTCAATTCCAGTATGATCTTATCAAAGCAGACAAAGTCGGGCTTGTACGCCTGATCAAGACGCTCGCCCTTGTAGCTCAGGTTCAATGGCCTGTGCGCGGCATATGGAATCTTGGCTCTGTTAAATTCACGGGCCAGGCATTCCTGGTACACGGCTTCGAGAAAACCAGTCCCCATCTCACGATCGACTTCAAAGATCGCGCCTCGAATACGGAAGACTTCGTCTTCGTATAGCAGGTCCGCCATCTTCAGTGCCTTTCCGTGTCAACATTCGCGTCAGCGAATGTCTTTCCGTGACTTCCGTGGTCAAATCAACAGAAGCCGCACATTGGACCCTGGAATTAGGCAGCTAACCCGATACGGCCCGCGTCGATCCACTGGCGGGCGGCCTTCTGCGCTTCGGCGATGTCTTCGCGGTCCATTTCACGCGACAGTTCACGGCGATAGACGCTGGCTTCCATCGAGCCACGCATGGCCGCCAGGTTGAACATCATGTGCGCCGAGATCATGTCCAAAGGCGCGCCGCCCTGGCCGGTCGAGTACATCATGCCCAGACGGAAAAGCTCGTCGCCCGACATATCAGGGGTCGGCAGGGGAAGGGTCGTGACTTCAGTCGTATTCATCGTTTTGATGCCGCGCTGTTCTGGCGCGTCTCCACAAGAGTTGATAACGACGATTTCAACACCCGCTCGTGAAATTAAAGTTAATATCAAAATTTACGCTGAATTTTTTATGTAAACGACGAATTAATATTAAAAATCATGTTAACCAGTCCACCTATGTTCGTTATTTGTCTATAAATTTATAAGTATAATTTACTTATCAAACATCAATAATTTGGTTATTACACACACAACCCCTTCCAATCCAATTAAAACTGTCGTTAACAGTTCAGTTGAATCACTCCCGACATCAGCAGACCACCTGAAATCAACGCTTGTTTAACCGCCGAAAACCGGCCGCAATCCGTTCAGGTTCGGTTCACATCGAAAGAGTCATAAAAGTCCTCAAGACGATAATGGTTATCGCCCAGCGTCCCAGGTACGCGTATAACCGGCAAAAACCGGTGACCTGGCTGGACAATGAGGAAACCTATGAACGCTAAAAAGGCTAAACTGGCCGTGCCCGGACTGGCAGCCATCCTTTTGATGAGCCTGGCCGTCCCCCCATCCTACAGCTTCGCGCAGGAACGCGAACGCCGGCCGCATGGTGGACAGGGCTCCCCCCGACGCAGCGACAACACCGCACGATCCCAGCCATCGCAACCAGCGCAGCCCTCGCAGCCCAGTTCCAGCGGCAATTCCGGCGGACGGTGGAGCGGCGGCGACCGACCGTCGCGTGGCTCGGACTCAGGTAACCGCCCCTCGCGGGGCGACAATAGTGGCGGAAGCCGTGGCGGCTGGCAGGGCAATCGCGACGGCGGAGGCGGAGGTCGTGGCGGCGATAGTGGCGGCGGCTGGCGTGGCAATCGCGGCAACGACAATACTCCGCCGGTGGTTACGCCTGCGCCAGGCGGCAATACAGGCGCCAACAACAGCGGAGGCCGCGACCGCAACAATGACGGCCGTCCCGATGGTGGCTGGCGCGGCAATCGCGGCGACAACGACAACCGTGGCAATACTGGCGGCCGCGGAAACAATTATGGTGGCCGCGATCGTGACAATGACGGGCGCCCCGACGGTCGGCCCAATGGCGGCTGGCAAGGCAACCGCGGCGACAATGATGGCCGCGGGAACAATGACGGCCGTGGCAACAACGGCGGACGCGGCGACAACGACCGTGACCGGCGCGACAACGATGGCCGCCGCGACTATGACCGGGACCGGCGCGACAATGACGGCCGCCGCGGCAACGACGGCTGGAACCGCGACCGTGATCGCGGCGGCTGGAGTGGCGGCAACCGGGGCGGACGCCGCTTCGATTACCGCAACGACAATCGCTGGCGTTCGTACACCGGCATCCGCCTGGGCTTCTACTTCTTCCCGGGCCGTGGCTATTACCGCGTGCCGGACAGCTATTACAACTACCGCTGGGCGCGCGGCGAGGTCCTGCCGAGCTACTTCTACAGCTACCGCATCTATGACTGGGATCTCTATGGCCTTCCCGCCCCACCCTATGGCTGCGGATGGTTCTTCGTCGGCCAGGATGCCGTCCTGATCGACCTGAGGTCCGGCGAGATACTCGACATCATTTACGATGTCTGGTGATTGCCAAGCCCTTTAACACCCTTAAGCCCCGGCGTTACCAGCGCCGGGGCTTTTCTTTACCCGGATTTTGTCTCGTCCGCCGTGATGCGGCTTAACTCTTTATCCGCGACCGAACAGACTGCGACCACTCCTGCTGGCAAAGGCGGGCGGTGTAGAGTCCCGGCTGGCAAGCCGCCATCACGGGCAGATTGTGAGTTTTTCTTTTGTCGCGCAGCCCTCCCCTTGGGCGCCAATGTTCGCTGCGGCGTCCCGACTGCGCATAATAGAGGTAAGATCATGTTCAAGACCAAACTGATGACGGCCGCTGCCGTACTGACCCTGACCACCGGCTTTGCCGGCCTGGCCCACGCGCAAACCAGCACCAACAGCCTCGGCACCGCCGACCAGTCGGCGCCGCCGGCCGGCCAGGTCGTTGACGGCACCGCGCCGGGTACGGCGACGACGGCCGAAACCGATACCTCCGCCGCCGCCGAACCGGCCCAGGCGAATACCGGCATTACCTCGGTGGCCTCCGCCGATGAGCCGATGGCACCGGTGCGCAGCAAGGCGGAAAACAACCGCATGAGCCGCAAGGCCGAAAACAAGCTTACAGCCGAGTTGAACCAGCAACAGCTGCAAGGCCTGCCGTCGAGCAGCCTGGCCGCCTCGAGCGATACGGGCCTGCGCACGACCGACAACAGCTCGGTCGCCGCCGGCTCGGTCTCTTCGCCAACGCCGTCGACGGCTACGGGCGATACGGTCGCGCCGACCGACGATTCGACCATGCCGCCTTCGCAGACTGAAACCCCGACCCTGCCGAACAGCACGGTCGACTCGGTCCCCGAAGAAGGCAAGCCCGGTACGAACTCCAATCCGACCGACGCCGCCGACAAGCCGGAAGTCCAGTAGCTTCCAGCTTAGCGAGCCGAAAAGCCTCCCGCGCCCTGCGGGAGGCTTTTTTGTTGTAGCGGATCACGTCATCGATGTCATAGCATGGCGCTTTCTTCTTAGGTGTACCATGCTGCGCCCTGCCCTGACTGCCCTCCTGATCATCCTTGCGGCGGCGCCCGCCCAGGCCGCCAACCCCGCCTTGGAGGGCTGGTACGCCGATCCGGAAATCCGCATCTTCGCCGGCAAGTACTGGATTTATCCTACCTATTCCGATCATTCCGGCACGCCCCGCGCTTCGAAGTCACTGACCGCCGGCCAGAAATGGCAGCGGACCCAGGACATCTATCCGCCCTTCCTGCCCCAGACCTTTCTCGACGCCTTCTCAAGCGACGATCTCGTTCACTGGCGGCGCCACGATTTCGTACTGGATGTGAAGGACGTGTCGTGGGCGGCCTATGCCGTTTGGGCGCCGTCGGCCATCGCACATAACGGCAAGTACTATCTTTTCTTCGGCGCCAACGACATCAAGACCAACAACCAGTTGGGCGGTATCGGCGTGGCGGTCAGCGACACACCCGGCGGCCCGTTTAAAGATGCGTTGGGCCGGCCCTTGATCGGGCAGATCCACAACGGCGCCCAGCCGATCGATCAGATGGTCTTCAAGGACGACGACGGCGAAATCTACATGTATTACGGCGGCTGGAAGCACGCCAATGTCGTGCGCCTGGCGCCCGACCTGCTCAACGTCGTCCCGTTTCCCGACGGCGAAACCTATAAGGAAATCACGCCCGACCCGGCCTATGTCGAAGGCTCCTTTATGGTCAAGCGCAAGGGCATCTACTACTTCATGTGGTCGGAAGGCGAATGGACGGGGCCTGATTACAAGGTCGCCTACGCCATGAGCCCGTCACCATTCGGCCCGTTCAAGCGGATCGGTACAATCCTGGAGCAGGATACGCATATCGCCCGGGGCGCCGGCCATCACTCGGTCGTCAACATCCCCGGCACCGACGACTGGTACATCGCCTATCATCGCCGCCCACTTGGAACCGACAACGGCAACCACCGCGAAGTCGCGATCGAACACCTCTATTTCAACGCCGACGGCACGATCAAGCCGGTGGTGATGACAAAGGAAGGCGTCGCACCGAGGCCGTTCCCCCGGCACTAGATTGTTATGATTTCGTTTGAAGCATCGACTTTCTTCTGCCTCCCCAAATCTAATGGATTTGGGGAGGCAGAAAAACCATTACCGCTTCCGAATGAAATCTAGACCTCGCGCTTGCCCAGCCCCAGCAGGTTGCCCCACGACAGCTTGGCGCCCGACAGCGCACCGTGGCGGAAGGCGCGGCGGCCCATATTGATCATGAACAACCCGACGACGCCCATGCCGGCCAGCGTCGCGGCGATTTCCCACCACGGCAGGGGCTGGCTCAAGCGCAGCGGCATCAGGAAGGGCGTGAACAGCGGAAACCACGACATGTATTTCAGCATGGGCAGGTCCGGCGAGGTAAAGGCGACCTGCATCGTCATCATCGGAATCATCAGCACAATGGTCACTGGCCCGATGATCGCCTGGGCATCCTTCTGCGTCTCACAGAAGGCGCCGACGGCCGCGAAGAAGACACCGAACATCAGGTAGCCGCCACAGAAATAGGCCAGCAGCAGGGCGATGTGCGCCGGCGAGAACAAGCCAGTCAGCACCGCCTGGACCTCCTTCGCCGTTTCCGGCGGCATGACGCTGAACCCGTAGTAACTCAGTGTCGTCGCCGTCGCTGCCCACAGCGCCGCCACCGTCAGCATGACGCCGGCCACGCCCAGCACCTTGCCCAGCAGAATCGATTCGGCCGACGCCGACGACAACAGGACCTCGAGCACCTTGCTCGACTTTTCCTCGATGACCGAACCCAGCAGGATCATCGACGACGAAAAGATCGAAATCCAGGTGATGTAGCTGAAGGCAATACCGATGAACTTTCCGCCATTGTCACGGAAACCTTCGGCGAAACCATCCCGTTTGGGCTCGGCGGCGCTTTGCGGCGTCAGGCTGACCAATCCAGCGCGCGATTCGCGCATGTCATGCGCCAGCTTCGGATCGATGCCGTTCATCCGCGCCAGCTTGTAATATTGCAGGCCGTGCAGGTCCCATTGCAGCATGTCCTGAACGCTGCCCTTGCGGGCGCTGACCGACCAGATGCGGAAATCGAGCTTCCCACCATTGTCGGTGGCGATCATGACGGTGTCGGCGCGGCCCGACGCCAGGACCTGAGGCATCTTCGCTTCGGCTTCGGCAAGCGAGGTGACACCGTTCAGTTCCGGCGGCGTGGCGACCAGCTTGAGGCCGCCACTGTCGAACATGCCGCGGTCCTTGCCCTTAGGCGCGCGGGCGCGGATGAGGCTTTCCATGTCGCTGCGGATATTGTCGCCGCTCAGGTCGAGCACGGCCACGGTCTGCACCGGCTCGGACTGGCGCATCATCATCGGAATGAAGATGCTGGCGGCGAAGATGGTCGGCAGGGTGAACAGCGACAGCCAGAAGCCGACCGTGCGGACAAAGGCCAGGTATTCGCGCCGGGCGATCAGGAATGTCTTAGACATGGCTGCCTCCGGTCAAGACGATAAAGGCGTCGTGCAGGCTGGGTTCGCGCGCTTCGAAGCGGGTGATGTCGAGCCCTTTCTGGAAGGCGGCCTTCAGCGCCGCGTGGGGACTGGCCCCCGGTTCCAGTTCGCAGTGCCAGAGCGTGGCCCCCGCCTCGCCGGGTCCGGCGGCCTCGACGTGTTTGATACCAGGAAGCGCGCGGACATCCGCCTCCGTGACGTGACCTTCCAGCTCCAGCGACCGGGGCGCCGCCGCGCGCGCCTGTTTCAGCGTGCCGTCGAACACCTTGCGCCCCTTCGACAGCATGACGACGTCCTGGCACAGGCGCTCGGCGTGGGCCATGACGTGGGTGGAAAACAGCACCGTCCCACCGCGTTTGGCGATATCGCGGATGACGTCTTCCAGGCTTTGCTGGTTGACCGGATCCAGGCCCGAAAACGGCTCATCGAGGATGACCAGTTCGGGCTCGTGCACCAGGCATGAGATCAGTTGCACCTTTTGCGACATGCCCTTCGACAGGGCGCTGATCTTCTTGTTGATCGCGTCACCCAGGCCGTGCTGCGTCAGCATGTCCTTGCCGCGACGGCGCGCCACCGAAGCCTTGACGCCCTTCAGCCCCGCCAGAAAGACGATGACATCGATTGCGGTCATTTTCCGGTACAGGCCGCGTTCTTCCGGCAGGAAGCCGATGCGGTCGAGCATCTTTTCGCCTGATCCGCCGAGGACGGTGATCTTGCCGGCCGTCGGCGCCGACATGCCGAGAATCATCCGCACGCTGGACGTCTTGCCGGCGCCGTTCGGCCCCAGGAAACCGCAGATCGAACCTTTTCTGACGGAAAAGCTAAGGTCCCGTACGGCGTGAAAATCGCCATAGGCTTTCGAAACCCCTTCGAGCACGAGGGCCGCATCGCTGGACATGTACACTTCCCCCCTCAGCCGTCTGGTGGGGGCATCTTATCCGCCAACCCGCCCCAGGGGAATCGGAAAATAAGGCAAGGACGAAGCAAGCGATTAACGGGAAAACCGCGATTTGGCCGCGACGACAACACAAAACGGCCCCATTTCAGATAACACAGCTGTAGCGAATTGTATTAATAAGCAAAATTCAAATGTAAAAATGTAATTATGATTGTGCGATGCACCAAAAGCCGCCGCCTTTTGGCCTTCAAGCTTGTCGTTAATGGGAACGCGACTGCAGCGGTACATCTCCGGGCCGCTTAAGCCGCCAGTATCCCAGAGTATCCTGACTTATTCCTCCTCAACTCCATAGGGATTGCCAAATGAACAAGCGCTTTACCGAAATCGCCGTCACGGCCGCCGCTGTTGCTGCTATCGCAGCCGTTGCCGCCACGCCGGTTCTGTCTTCGGCTCTGGAAGACGCCAAGGCTCCGCAAACGGCTGAAGAGCTCGCCGTCGATGCGGGCGCCAGCGTCTCGGCTTCTGAATCGGTGTCGGCTTCTGCAGAGCCCGCCCCCGCCCAGTAAGCCTATCCAGACTGCCTGAAGCAAATGCCCCCGGACTTGCCTCCGGGGGCATTTGACTTATGCAAGTTTGCATGTGGTTTGTCCGGGGTTTTCCCCCGTGAGGCGTAAAGATCCGATGTGAAACGGCTTTCCAGCCACTTTTGCGCCCAGATCGGCGGCAGAATGGCCCACGCACCCAAAGCGATATGGCGAAAAGCGTGAAGCGGTTTTGCCTTAAATATCGCGACAAAGCAAAAACTTAGAATACCTCACGAAAGGATTTTGCCATGAAGCCCATCTTACCGATCGCCGCCGCTGCCGCTTTTGTATTTGCCGCTGCCGCCGCGCCTGTTCTGTCGCAGTCGACCACCGCCGAGACCGACGCTGAAATCTGCGTCGCCGCCGATACCCAGTCGTCCTGGGCCGCCGGCAATGCGTCTTCGCGCATCGCCCAGCCCAACAAGACGGTCGCTGACCAGCAGGCCTATTGCGCGGGCCTTAAGGCGGCCGCCGGCACGAATGCCGGCACAACCGCCACGACGGACAACCGTGGCTCGGTTGGCGACAATTCCGGCGCGACCGGCGCCAAGACGCCTGACGCGGCCGATACCGATACCGCCGCCGGCATGACCACGACGATGGACCCGAACGCCAAGCCGGGCGATTAAACCACGCTATCGTCCAACAAAAAGCCCCGCAGTCGCCTGCGGGGCTTTTTGTTTAATCCCCTCTCCCCGCTTGCGGGGAGAGGGTTAGGGTGAGGGGCATGCGTCGCCGCCGCAAGGGCGCTCTCTTACCGCTTAAACACCCAGCTTGCTCTTCAGCAGATCATTGACCGTCGCGGGATTGGCCTTGCCCTGGGTCGCCTTCATGACCTGGCCGACAAACCAGCCCAAGGCCTGCGGCTTGGCGGCCACTTCGGCAGCCTTGTCTGGATTGGCGGCGATAATCTCATCGACGGCCTTCTCGATAGCGCCCGTGTCAGTCACCTGCTTCAGGCCATGCTTCTCGACGATCTCGGCGGGGCTCAGTATGCCCTTCTCGTCCCACATATGCTCGAACACGGTCTTGGCGATCTTCGACGAGATGGTGCCGTTCTCGATCAGCTCGACCAGGCCCGAGATATGCTCGGGCGGAATCGGTGATTCATCGATCTCCTGGCCGTCCTTCGACAGGCGCGCCAGAAGTTCGTTGGTCACCCAGTTGGCGACGAGCTTGGCGTCACGGCCTTTCGCCGCCGCTTCATAATAGTCAGCGCGCGCCTGGTCGCTGATCAGCACCCCGGCGTCATAGGACGACAAACCGTAGGCGCTCTGGAAACGCGCCTTCTTGTCGTCGGGCAGTTCAACCAGGTGCTTACGGATATCCTCGATCCACGCCTCTTCGATCTCCAGCGGCAGCAGGTCGGGATCAGGGAAATAGCGATAGTCGTGCGCCTCTTCCTTGGAGCGCATGGAGCGCGTCTCAACCTTGACGGCGTCGAACAGGCGGGTCTCCTGCACGATCTTGCCGCCGTCCTCCAGAATCTCGATCTGGCGGCGCGCTTCGAACTCGATGGCCTGCTGCATGAAGCGGAACGAGTTGACGTTCTTGATCTCGCAGCGCGTGCCCAGAGGCTCGCCCGGACGGCGGACGCTGACGTTGCAGTCGGCGCGCATATTGCCCTTTTCCATGTCGCCGTCGCAGGTCCCCAGATAAACCAGGATGGTGCGCAGCTTCTTGAAATAGGCGACGGCCTCGTCGGACGAGCGAATGTCGGGCTTGGAGACGATCTCCATCAGCGCCGTGCCGGCGCGGTTCAGGTCGACATAGGTCGCATTGGGATCGAGGTCGTGGATCGACTTGCCGGCGTCCTGTTCCAAATGCAGGCGCTCGATGCGCACGACGATCGGGTCGGCGTCCTTGTCGGCCTCGACAAGCACCTCGCCCTCGCCCACGATGGGGTAGAAGAGCTGCGATATCTGATAGCCCTGCGGCAGGTCGGGATAGAAGTAGTTCTTGCGGTCGAAGCGCGAGAAGCGGTTGATGCGTGCTTTAAGGCCAAGTCCGGTCTTGACCGCCTGCTCGACGCAGAAACGGTTCAGCACGGGCAGCATGCCGGGCATGGCGGCATCGACGAGCGAGACCTGCTCGTTCGGCCCCGCGCCAAAGCCGACCTTGGCGCCGGAAAACAGCTTGGTGTTGGAAGCGACCTGGGCGTGGACTTCCAGCCCGATGATCAATTCCCACGGCCCGGTCCGGCCCTGGATAAATTTGGAAGGGTCGGCGGGGCGAATGTCGAGATCGTTTGTCATAGGGAGGGGTATAGCGGCGGCGGAGGCACGAGGAAAGGTCAAAACACTACCCAATACCACTACAATTACCCAACTTTCGAAGACTGAAATTTCTCGGCTATTTTTTCCATCAACTGTTTCCGCAAATCCGGCCCCTTAGCGAGCTGGTCACTAGAGCCCGAGGAACTCATTTCTTCATAGACTTTCCAGACTTCATCTGTTGCAGCTTCAACAGCGCTATCGTTAATATCAGTGACTTTAATGTTTGCAATATCATGCGCTTTAGGAGACGATTTGCCTGTTAACGCAGATGAAAGCCACAAGAGGACATAAAATCTCAGATTAGTACGGTCACGTGCTGTTAGCTCAGATCTATTCTTTAACACTCTATCAACTGTCCTAATCATAGTAGCAGCATATAGATACAAAGATATAGGATATGCCTCAGAAAAAACTTGAGAATAAACAGAATTCTCTTTAATAAGTGATGATGGCCTCGCTCTTGCGGTGTCAGGCTTTGACAATATCATAGACATAACGGCCTGAGCCATTAAAGGAATACTTATTATTTTGTCTGCCGGCTTTCCTTCATTTTTGTAAAAATTCTTTCTACGATCATAGAACAGGCCGGATACCTTCAAAGTCTCCTCTATATCCCGTTGTATTTTATCCGTAGCACGGAGTGTGGAAGGCTGTATTCCATTTTGACTATTTGTAGCCTTAATAATTTTATCTCTCGTTTCTTCATTTTCAGAAGAAACGATTTTCACCATAACATTTCTAGCGTCTTCCCCCTCTGCCCCTCCAAAATGACGAGCAATTTGTGTAGACGTCTGCAAACCATTTACGATCTGAGGGTTTTCAACAGTTATTAAATCACCATTTAGTGTGGCCCTGCTTGCCAGAATAGTTACGCCATTGTTCATCCACCAAAAATCAACAATCTTCTCATCTCGCAGAGTATTACCTATTTCATCGTTGACCGGCGTGCTGCCCTGAAAATCTCGAACATTTGACTCAAATAGCTGAGTCTTAACTTTACCATCCACACCTCTGAGAAATTTATTGTAATCTCCTAGTGAGGCTAAAATGATATACCCATTTTCGCCGCTCAAACTTTTCCGAACTTTTAGTTCATATGTAGTTTTTGGCCTACGCCTAGCGAGCTCCAATAGCTTTCTAGCTCCCAAAAACTCAACTTCGACATAAGCCTCAGGAAATAAAGCTAATCCTGCTTCCTTAAGTTCATTTGCCTTTAGCTGCAGATTATCGTGTATAGAAGAATCAGCCTTCTTAGATGCATAGTAATAACATATTTTCAACGTAGGAAATTTTGAAGCAAGCTTTCTATATATAGACCTAAAATTATCAACTGAATTTTTTACAGCAGAGTTATACTGAGGAAGAGCATCATAATCCGCATCCAACTTCAATAAATGTCTAGTTACAGATATAAGCTTATTTAAAGGAACCTCACTAAATCCTCCAGATGTTTTTGACTGGATGATGTGTAGTTCAATTTGGACATCTTTTTTAAAGGGAGAGGTATCAAAATCTTCGTATATTAGCTCACCATTGACAAACGCGTAGACAGAATCGACACCTCCGTCATGCTCCCCATCAACTATACCCGACTCTATCTCATCATATGAGAGGTCAAAATCCTTTAGGATTTGCTCTGCACAGAATATTTCGAAATAATCTTGGTCAGATACCTCCGGTACAAACTCTTGCCTTTGCTGAGCCAGAACATCATTTAATATCTGTTGAGAATTGTCGTTCATTGCGCACCCGCCTACGATTCGCCCTAGAGTGGAGACTATTCATATCTCGCGCCCATGCCAAGACAGATTTTGCATCCTCGTTTCTGGATAACCTTATCTAAGGGCGGCATACTTTTATACGCATTTTCAATAACTTATGCGCCAATTGTTTACTTAAGCCGCCTTCTCGTTCATTGCGTCGAGCAGCTTGAACACGGCGTCGTCGAGGCTCAGGTCGGCGTATTTGGCGCGCGTGAGGATGCATTCGACAAAGTCCGCGGCCCGCTGGGCGTTTTGCGGCGTCCAGAAGTCGGTGAAGCGCGAGAGAAGATCGGCCTTGGCCTCGGTCACCGACAGCTCACCGGCTATGAAACGCTCCAGTACACATCTGATCCAGTCCTGCATGGTCATGCCCTCGGATTATTTTGTTCACATTTTGTTCTTATTTTGAGTGAGAGTCAAGTAGGGGCTCCCTCCTCCCTGTTTGCGCAGCAAATGGGGAGGTGTCAGCGAGCGAAGCGAAGGTGACGGAGGGGGGCGACTCTGGCGGAAGGTCACCTGCAAAGTCCTGGGAATATTGGACTGCCTGCGCATTACCCCTCCACCGCCTATAGCGGCCCTCCTCCCCATCGCTACGCGACAGGGAGGAGATATGGAGCCCCTTCTCCCGCCCCAGAGAAAGCAATTTCGATCAAAAATAATCAATTTCAATCTGAAATCTCTTTTCTTTTGCGCGGTCGGGATTACAGATGAGAACAAGCCGTTTACAATAATTAATTTGTCTGACAATATGCATGAAACAGCCCAAAAAGGGCACATCTGCAGGGAACCCAACCATGTCCATCCGTCTTTCGGGCGTCGCCGCCGCCAGTGTCATCGCCCTCGCCTCAGCTTTCGGCGCCCATGCGCAAACCGCCGCCCAGCCGCCGGTCACACAACTGTCGATCGGCACCAAGTTCGTCGAAGGCTTCTGCCTCGATATCCGCCAGGCCGACGGCCAGGCCGTCATCAACAAGTGCAACGCACAAGCCTCCCAAGCCATCAATTACGACGAAAACACCGGCCAGATACTGCAGAACGGCAAGTGCGTCGCCGCCCCCACCAAGGGCCAGCCGCTGGCCTTGCGCGCCTGCGCCAACGGCAAGGATGAGTTGTGGACCTTCGAAGCCGACGGCACGCTGAAGACAGACACCGGCCTGTGCGCCGACGTGCTCAACTACCAACGCGATCCGGGTACGGCCGTCATCGCGTGGGACTGCACGGCGACCGACAACCAGAAATTCTTCCTGACCAATATCCGCAAAGCCGCCAGTTCGACCGCCGCGCCGCCGGAGGTCGCGGCCGCGCCGCTCAAGGGCCAGCCGGTCATTGCCTCCTACTTCGTCCATGGCCAGTGCCTGGCCGTGAAGGGTAATGGCGAGATCGAAACCGCCAC
Source organism: Asticcacaulis solisilvae (assembly GCF_017875235.1). Lineage (GTDB taxonomy): Bacteria > Pseudomonadota > Alphaproteobacteria > Caulobacterales > Caulobacteraceae > Asticcacaulis > Asticcacaulis solisilvae_A. The sequence goes on from NZ_JAGGMI010000020.1 coordinate 36,044, forward strand.
GTGCGACCGCAAGGACGGGCAGACGCTCAACTTCGCGTCCGACAGCTCGGGCGCCATCGTCCAGGGCGGCAAGTGCCTGACCGCCAAGGAGAACGGCTCGGCCCTGGTCATGGCGGCCTGCGCCAAGACCCCGCAACAGGACTGGGCCTTCACCAGCGAAGGCACACTGCGCAACCGCGCAGGCTCTTGCGCCGACATCCTGAAATTCGATCCGCGCGCCGGTGCGCAGGTCATCGCCTGGGACTGTACGGCGACCGATAACCAGAAGTTCTACCCGGCGCTTGCCGTCCAGTCGGGCACGGCCAGCCTGGGGGCGCAACTGTCGGCCGCGCTGAAAACCGCCAATGTTACGACCCTGACCGTGCTGGCGGGCTATTCGCCGTTCAATGTCACAGCCTCGGCCGACGGCAAGCTGGGCGCCGACGACAAGGGCAATATCACCTCGACGACACACGACACGGTCGTTTTCGGCGGGGCGGGCGTCATGACCGTGAACTTCCCCAACGGCCTGGCCAGCGGCGAGATCAAGGCGCAGACCGGCAAGGTCAGCGTTTTGCCGACCGACTGGTCGTTCTTCTCGGGCGCAACCGCCGGTACGATGAAGCTGAAATAAGGAGACTAGGACTGAAGCCTGAGGATCGTCGGTTCCTCGGGCTCGGCCACCACGCCCAGATAGGCCCGTGTCGCCTCCCCGCTCATCGGCTTGGCGAAGTAATAGCCCTGCACGAAGGTCGCGCCGAGGCTGCTCAGCAGTTCGAGTTGCTCGCCGGTTTCCACGCCCTCGACGATGCAGGTCAGGCCCATGTCGGCGCATAGGGCGGTCAGCGACTTGACGATCTTGAAGCTGGCCGGATTGGTGCAGATATCGGTGACGAAGCTGCGGTCGATCTTCAGCTTGTCGAGCGGCAGGCTGTGCAGGTGGCTGAGCGACGAGAAACCGGTGCCGAAATCGTCGAGCGAAATACCGACGCCCAGGGCCTTGAAGGTGTCGACGGCGGCGCGCGCCGCTTCGGCGTCCTGCGACACGGCCGTTTCGGTGATTTCCAGGTCGATGCGGGCGGGCGCGACGCGGCTGCCGTTGATGGCCGCCAGGATCGAAATGACGCTTTCCGACGAGCTCAGGTCATAGGCCGACAGGTTGAACGACAGGCGCACCTCTTCCGGCCACAGCGCCGCTTCGGCCAATGCCTTGCGCAGCAGAGTGCGGGTCAGTGTGACGATCAGGCCGATGCGTTCGGCGGCCGGGATAAAGATGCCGGGCGACACGTGGCCGAGCGTCGGGCTATTCCAGCGCGCCAAGGCCTCCATGCCGACGACGCGCTGGCTGCCCAGTTCGACGATCGGCTGGAAGACGACTGACAGTTCGCGTTCGAAATCGGCGGCCTTCAGCGCCTGTTCGATGCTGCTGTCGTCGCGGATCTGGGCCTCGTGCTCGGCCGAGAACAGGACGGTGCCGCCGCGCTGGTGGCGTTTGGCGTAATATAGGGCGTAGTCGGCGCGTTCGAACAGCATGTCGGGCGTGCCGGCATTGTCGGGATAGAGGGCGAAGCCGATGGACGAGCCGATCTGGGCCTTCGCGGCGCCGATCTGGTACGGCAGGCGCAGGGTCGAAGCGATGCGGCGGCCGAGACTCTTCAGGCCATCCGTCGACACCTGACCCGTGACCAGGATGGCGAATTCGTCGCCGCCCAGGCGCGCCAGGCTGATGCCATCGCCGCAGATGCCCTGCAGGCGCTTGCCGACCTCGACCAGCAGGCGGTCGCCCGTGGCGTGACCATAGGTGTCGTTGACCGGCTTGAAGCCGTCCAGGTCGATAATGCCGACGGCCAGACGCGCTTCCTCGCCCCGGAAGAAGCCGGAATGGGCGCGCTGATGCAGGCTGGCCAGGGTGTCGAAGAACCAGCGGCGGTTGGGCAACTGGGTCAGTGTATCGAGATTGGCGATGCGGAAATTTTCGTCGGACAGCCGCCGCGTTTCGGTCTGCGACGCCACAAGCTTGGCGAAGTCACGGTTGTAAGTCAGCAGGACCACCACCATGGAAAACGACACGAGGGCGAGATTGGTCGCGAGCGCCCATAGAGTCTGTTCCGGCCGTGACAGAAAGTACGCGACAAACGGCACGTTGGCGATGAAAATGACCGACATGGCCGCGGCCCGCAAATGCATCAGGCAAACCGCGCCGCCGATGACATTCATGGAAATGAAAAACACCATCTGTCCACGGGCGTAAGGATCGCCATACTGGAAGAGGAATAGCCCCCAAAGCGTAAAGGACAGGGTCAGGAGCCCGCAGAGCTTTGTCGTAACGCGCATCAGGCGCACGACCTCCGCATCGCTGAACGTCTTGTTGCGGTTCCTGATAAACCAGACGGCGCGCACGACGCAGACGGCGCATATGGCCAGCGGCACCCAGACCGCTATCCACGCCGGCGCCTGTTGCGCGAACGTAAAAATGCCTGACAGGGTATTGGTAACGAGGATAAAGTACAGCAGCGGAATTTGCCGCGAAAAGGCGGCATACTGCGCGCGTACAAGCGTCATGTCCTCGGTATCAACCTTGAACAAATTCCAAAAACGCTGGAAGGCAGTAGGTAGCAAAGGGTTTTCCGCAGGCTTTGAGCGAATTCTATCGCAGGCCTGTCAGGCTAACCTTTTCCTCTGAATTTTTGGTTTAAACCGCTTACTTTTCCGGGACGTGCGCCCAAAACTCGATTTCCACCGTGGCGCCATAGGCCAGGCCGCTGACGCCTAAAGCCGTGCGGACCGGCAGGCGGCTGGGGTGGAAGTACGGCTTATAGAGGCGGTTGAAGTCGCTCCACTTCGACGCGTCGGTCAGCATGACCGTGGCCTTGAAGACGTGCTCCAGGCCTAAGCCGTAGCGCTTCAGGATTTCGGCCGTGTTGGTCATGATGTACTTGACTTCGTTGTCGAAGCCTTCGGCCAGCTTGCCGTTTTCATCGAGGCCGATCATGGCGGAGAGATAGAGGACGTTACCAACCTGGACCGCTTCGGAAAAGGGCGAACGCGGATGAGGGTGCAGGTAGTAGGTGATGCCTTCGGCGGGCATCGGCTTGATCTTGGGCAGGTCTTCGGTATTCGACATGGTCTTAAGTCCGGTGTGCTTGCGCTATGGCGCAGCTATTAAACCCGTTTGCGGCAAACGGAAAGACAGAGAATGGTGAGGAGCGCCGGTTCGCTTCAACAAAGCGAACCGGATGAAATCAGTACTAAATGTACTGATTTCCGCGACGAACGCCCGGAGCTATGCGAAGGGCTCGGGGCCCGGTACATATCAGCTTTCCGTCTCGACCTTTTTCGCCTGACCAGCGGCCCACAGGTACAGCCCGACAACAATAACCGTCGCCATGACAAAGGCGATGATCGTGCCGGCATGTTCCTCGACCGCCGGCATAAAGGCGAGCGGCGCATCCTTGCGCGTCACGACGATCAGCAGGGCGTGCAGGACGTTGAACAGGCTTTCGCCGACAATATAGCCCGACGCCACCAGGATACCGAGCCGCTTGGCGATCTCCCCCCACGACAGCTTGCCGACCGAACGGTCATAGAGCCAGCCGGCGACAGCCCCGACGATCACCGGCGCCGTCACGGCCGACGGCAGGTAGATGGCCAGGCTGACGCCCAGCGGCGGCAGGGTCAGCTTGCCCTTGCTGCCGCCCTTGATGATCATGTCGGCGATGATCAGGCCCGCGCCGATCAGACCGCCGATCCCCAGCAGATTCCAGTCGAGGTCGCCGCCGATCACGCCCTTGGCCAGGGTCGCGATCAGCGTCGCCTGCGGCGCGTTCAACGGCTGGTCGGTAATCGCCACGCGGTTCGGATCGTCCGGGAAGCCATAGGCCTGGTTGAGCAGGTCCAGAACCGGCGGAATGACGATCGAGCCGGCCAGCACACCGACAACCAGCGCCACCTGCTGCTTCCACGGCGTCGCGCCAACCAGTTGGCCTGTCTTGAGGTCCTGGAGGTTGTCGTTACCTACCACCGCCACAGCCATGACGATGGTCGTAACAAACAGGATAAAGGCGATCAGGGCCTGCTGCTCATTCGGGCCCGTCAGGCCGCGGCCGATAATACCGACCAGCAGCGAGGCCGAGAGGACGGTCAAAATACCAAGACCCGACACGGGCGAGTTGGACGACCCGATCAGGCCGGCCATGTAACCACAGACTGCCGCGGCAATCAGGCCGGCGATCAGGACGAACAGGATACCCGCGCCAACCAGCGGCAGGGTCAGGGCGCCCAGGACACCGCCGGCAGTAATAAAGTGCGCCAGAAGCCAGCCGACCGGCACCATGCAGAGCAGGATGACGATCCCGACGGTATTGACGGGCAGGTCGCGGTCGGTGCGGGCGATCTCGCCCTCCCCGCGCCTGGCGGCCGCGTTCGATTCCAGCGCCGACATCAGCCCCATCCACACCGGCACGATCAGCTTGCCCAGCGTCCACAGCGCGGCGACGGCAATGGCACCCGCGCCCAACAGGCGCACTTTACTGCGGAAAACGGCGCCGGCGTGTTCGGCCACCGTGGCGTCCGGCATAGGCGTGATCGAGGTCAGGATCGGCAGGGCAATGCCCGATGAGATAAACAGACCGACCGCCATGGCGATACCAACCGTAATCCCCATCAGGTGACCCGCGCCGACCAGGGCCAGCGAACTGCCGCCGATGATGCTGGTCGCCCCGATCTGGCCGTTCAGCGCCTTGACCTTGAAGAAGCCCGCGACCTCGCCTGGTATAACCTTGATGGCCGCCATAAGCGCGACAAAGGCCGAGGCCAGCGTGCCCCAGATCACCGCCCACAGGCCGGCCTTGCCCTCCTTGGCGCCTTCGCGCGTCGAGGTCCCAACCTTCAGCACCTCAGCGGCAGCGACGCCTTCCGGGTAAGGCAGGCTGGATTGCACGACCAGGGCGCGGCGCAGAGGCATGGTGTACATGACGCCCAAGGTCCCGCCGACCGCACAGGCAGCAAAGGTCAGCAGGAACGGCACATTCGACCACCAGCCGATGATGATCAGGCCCGGTAGGACAAAGATGACCGAAGCCAGGGTCCCGGCCGCCGACGCGATGGTCTGGACGATATTGTTTTCCTGGATGGTCGCCGACCGAAATGCCTGAAGCAGCGCCATCGAGATGACGGCGGCCGGAATTGAGGTCGCGAAGGTCAGGCCGACCTTCAGCCCCAGATAGACCTGCGCGGCCGTAAATATCACGGTGATGATGATACCGAGAATTATACCGCGTACGGTAAACTCGACAGGGTTGGCGCTTTTCATGGCGGCGTGGCTCCAGGGTACTTTCTTATGCGCGGCGCTTAATCGCGCTTAACAATTGATTACCCGCATTACTGCCGCATTACGCCGCTTTGGCAAGAGGTCGATACAAATTCAACGAAAATTTCCGCGCACGTCAGCCTCCGGAGCGATATGCCAACAAGTGTGCAGCGGTTTTTGGCGAAATATCGCGATCAAGCAAAAACGAGAGCATGATCGCGGCTCGCCCAAAGGCATCACGCTCTCGGCTGTGAGATATCCTTTAAGGTATCGCGCAGCTGGGCGTCCAGCGCCTTGGCCGTGTCCTGGCGGATGCGGCCGTCGACGAAGATCTTTTCGACAACGTCCTTATAGTCGCGATAGTTGCGCAGCTCATAGGCCGCCGCCATTTTCGACGCGGTTTCGCTGTCGGAGCGGCTCAACTGTTCCATGATGGCGTAGAAGCGCTTGTAGCGCTCGTGGCGGTTGCGTTCGGCGTGGATCAGCACGAACCACACCGAGGCCCACGCGATGACGATCAGCGGCAGGACCAGAAGTCCCCAAGCCACCATGTCCTGAACCGTCTTCAGCATTCGCCGTATCCTCCGCGCGTCCTGCGCCGTCCCAGGCCCCGCCCGCGTCTTAGTTTACGCGGGCGAAGTCTGAAAACACAAGGCTTTCGCGCGCGGGGAGAACGGTTTCCCCGCTATTCCCTTTAGGTTACCACCAGCGGTCCGGGCGCGCCGTGAAACCGGCGGCCTTTTCGAGCGCGTAACCGGCCTTGAGCACCGAACCTTCGTCCAATGCCTTGCCGATAACCTGAAGCCCCAGCGGCAGGCCACTCGAATCGAGGCCCGCCGGCACCGACATGCCGGGCAGGCCGGCCAGGTTGGTCGTGACGGTGAAGACGTCGTTCAGGTACATCGCCACCGGATCTGCGGCCTTCTGCGCGTCGCCCAGTTGGAAGGCGGCCGACGGCGTCGCCGGCGTCAGGATAACGTCACAGCTGTTCCAGGCATTGGTGAAGTCCTCGGCGATACGGCGGCGGACCTTCAAAGCCTTGACGTAGTAAGCGTCGTAGAAGCCGGCCGACAGCACATAGGTGCCGATCATGATGCGGCGCTTGACCTCCTTGCCGAAGCCCTCGGAGCGCGACAGCTCATAGACGTCGGTCAGGGATTGCGCCTTGTCGGTGCGGTGTCCGAAACGCATGCCGTCATAGCGCGCCAGGTTCGAAGAGGCCTCGGCCGGGGCGATGATGTAGTAGCACGGCAGGGCATACTTGGTGTGCGGCAGGCTGATGCGGACGATCTCGGCGCCGGCGTCCTTCAGCCAGGCAATCCCCTGCTCCCACAGGGCGTCAATCTCGGCCGGAATGCCGTCGAGGCGATATTCGTCCGGGATGCCGACGCGCAGGCCTTTCAGCGATTGCCCCAGGAAGCTGGAGAAGTCCGGCACGGGGACGTCGAGCGACGTCGAGTCCTTGGCGTCATGGCTGCACATGGATTGTAGCATGAGGGCCGAATCCTCGACCGTCTTGGTGATAGGGCCGGCCTGGTCGAGCGACGAGGCAAACGCGACCATGCCGTAACGCGAGCAGCGGCCATAGGTCGGCTTGATGCCGACCGTGCCGGTGAACGCCGCCGGTTGGCGGATCGAGCCGCCGGTATCCGAAGCGGTCGCGGCCAGGCAAAGGTCGGCGGCGACGGCCGACGCCGAACCGCCCGACGATCCACCCGGCGTCAGCGCAGCGTTCGAGCCACGCGACTTCCACGGATTGGTGACGGCACCCCAGTACGAGGTTTCGTTGGACGAGCCCATGGCGAATTCGTCCATGTTCAGCTTGCCCAGCATGACCGCGCCGTCGCGCCACAGATTGGCGGTGACGGTCGATTCGTAGGTCGGCACGAAGTTGGCGAGAATTCCTGAGCACGCCGTGGTGCGCACACCTTCGGTGCAGTAGAGATCCTTGATGCCTAATGGCGCGCCTTCCAGCGCCCCGCCCTCGCCCCTGGCCAGCTTTGCATCGGAGGCGGCGGCCTGCTGGCGCGCCTTGTCGAAGGTCAGCTCTACATAGGCGTTCAGCGCTGGATTGGCGGTCTCGATCGCGCCGATAAAGGCGTCGGTCAGCTCGGCCGAGGAAAATTGCTTAGCTTTCAGGCCATCGACGGCGGCCTTGAGCGTCATTTTGGTCAAATCGCTCATTTATTCCACCACCTTCGGCACGATGAAGAAGCCGTCGACCGACTTCGGTGCGTTGGCGGTGACGTCACGGACCTTGTCGCCGTCACTTATGACATCGTCGCGCAGCGGCGTGCCAGTTTCGACGGCCGTCGTCATCGGCTCGGCGTTCGCGACATCGACCTCGTTCAACTGTTCGATCCAGCCCAGGATGCCGTTCAATTCACCGGCCAGCGCCTCCAGGCGCTCGTCGCTCTCCCTGAGGCGCGACAGGCTCGCCACTTTTTTGACGGTCGCCACATCAATGGCCATCATCGAACTCCTTTATTCCGAAGGAGCCGGGTTAGCCATTGCAAGCGGTTTTGGCAAGTCCCGCTTGTCAAGAAAAGGGCCGCGCCGTCAGGATCGGCGCGGCAAGTTTAATTCCGGACGGGAGGTAGACCGGAAGGATAAATCACCAGGTCCTTTGCCGGCGCGCGTCGGCAAACTGCTGTGCATCGCCCGAGCGTTCGACATGAAGCTCGGTCAGGCGGGATTGTTTCAGGTCGGCGACCGCGCCGTCGACGGCGCGTGCGCGGCACTCGGCATTGTCCTCACGCACCTGGATGCTGTCGCCGGCAATGTCGCACACCTTGTGCGAAGCCTTTTCCAGGCGCCCGTAGAAGGCCTTGACGTCCTTGGGGTTGTTGAAATCGACACCGTCCGTGCGGACATTGGTCGTTTCGCCGACCTCTTCCCACGCCATGGCGGGGGCAGCGGTGGCGGCAAGCAGCAGGCACAGAGCCGCGGATGCAAAAAGGCGTTGCATGATGGTCTCCTTGAACGGGCCATTCTCACAGGCCCTGAGGTGTCGGGATATGCGGTACTAAAATACTTTATGGCGGGCATAAAAATGGGCCGCCCCGCGATCATTCGCGCGCGGCCCACTTTCTTCCTCTGACAGGCTCTCCGGGTGTCAGCGGGAAGCTTCGTTCCAAGCCAGTTGCGTGCCGCGTTCGCCGGTGGCCTTTTCGTGATGCATGCTCAGTTGCGGCTGGTTGACCTGGCGCACAGCGTCGCTGAGCGCCTCGGCCTGGCAAATATGTTCCGACTGGTCGTTCATGCAGACGCGGACGGCGGCGTAACGCAGCTTCTTGTAGAAGGCGCGGACTTCGGACGGCTTATTGAAATCGACGTCCTGCGACTTCAGGGTTTCGGACTTGCCTTCGGCGGCCAGCCAGTTGGATTCGGCCAGGGTTGGCGAAGCGGCGATGGCAGCGGTGCAAACGATCAGAGCGGCAACGGTACGGAACATTGGAGAACTCCCTTTGGGCGGCCCTTGCGGGCGAAATTGGATGTGGTCAGGCACTGACGATTGAATACTCCAACGCGATTTGTTTTTTAAGTTAAATCGGCGTCATTTTATTACACTTACTTCAGACATTACATTTTGGTAATTTATGACACTTATGTAATGCAAAGTAATGTGCCGGCAATTGATACGGTTACACATGACACTTTCTTAATGAATGCAGTTGAAACTATCCCGCGTTGACTTGAAGCCCATCTGCGGCCATTGCATGCGGATGGCCGTCATAGACATTACAGAACTCAAGGGCGCATTGCCGCCGCGTCATGGATTGCTGGGGCTGGACCTCGGCGAAAAAACCATCGGCGTCGCCGTGTCCGACATTTCGCTGACCCTGGCGTCACCGCTGGAGCTGATCCGCAAGAGCAAGTTTACGCTCGAGGCCGAGCACCTGTTCAGGCTGATGGCCAAGCGCGAAGCCGCCGGCATCGTCATCGGTCTCCCCTTCAATATGGACGGCACCGAGGGCCCGCGCGCCCAGTCGTGTCGAGCCTTCGCGCGCAACCTGCTGCGTCTGCGCGATATTCCAATCGCCTTCTGGGACGAACGCTGGTCCTCATCCGTGATGAACCGCTTCCTGATCGAAGAAGCCGACCTCAGCCGCGCCAAACGCGCCGAGGTCATCGATAAAAACGCTGCCGCCTACATCCTCCAGGGCGCGCTCGACCGTATGCGCGATGCTGCGAATGAGTAGGCGATGTTATTCTTCGCCCTCCCCATTTATGGGGAGGGGGGACCATGAGCGGAGCGAATGGTGGGCGGGGCTGCTTCGCGTTCTCCATACGCTGACAGCGTCTGCGGTATCGATAATGGGCCCCGCCCACCGCCTCCCGGCGGTCCCCCCTCCCCATAAATGGGGAGGGCGAAATGCGTTCTCGCTCCATTTCTCCCTATGAGCTTTGACACCATTCTCAACGGTATCGTCCCGGTCTTCCTGCTGATCGCCCTGGGCTATGGGCTGAAGAAGTCGGGCTTCCTGCCCCTGCCCGTCTGGCCGCCGATCGAGAAGTTCGCCGTCTATGTCCTTTATCCGGGCTTTCTGATCCCGACGATCTGGCATGCCAATCTGACCGGATTTTCCACGGGGCCGGTATCGTTGGGCGTGCTGGGCGCGGTCGCCGTTGCCAGCGCCGTAGGCTTTACGCTGAAACCCATTTTACGCCTGCCAGGGCCGACCTTTACCAGCGTCTTTCAGGGGTTGATGCGCTTCAACTCGTTCGTCTTCATTCCGGTGGCGGCAGGGATTTTCGGCGATGCCGCCATGACATTGGCGGCCATTGCCGTCAGCGCGCTGATCCCGGCCTCCAACATGATCTGTATCCTGGTCCTGGCGCAGTGGGGCGAACCCGAAGGCGATATCAAACCCGACAAGTCGCCGCTGGGCATGGCCAAAACCCTGCTGACCAATCCAATCTTCGCCTCGTGCCTGATCGGGCTCAGTTTCAATTTCCTGAACGTACCGTCGATCCCGTTCGCCGAGAAATCCCTGCGCATGCTGGGCGAAGCCGCCATTCCCACCGGCCTGATCCTGGCCGGCGCCGGCTTAAGCTTTGCCTATGTCTATCGCCAGCCGGTCCTGGTCGGCGCCGTGTCGCTGTTCAAGGTGCTGGTCATGCCGATCCTGGCCTGGCTGATCTGCCGATCCCTGGGCGGCGACCTGATGGCGCAGGGCGTGGCGCTGGCGTGCGGGGCGGCGCCCTGCGCGGCCGCGGCCTACGTCCAGGCGCGCCACATGGGCGGAGATGCGCCACTGATGGCCGGCATCGTCGCCATAACGACGTGTTTAAGTGCCGTCTGCCTGCCGCTTCTGCTCTGGGTCTTCCATCTCGTGTGAAATTTGTCCACAGGAACACGGGGCCGATGCCTCGCGCGATGTGAAAGCGCTTCCCATATGCGCATCGCCTTCCGGCAATCCTCCCCAAATAAAAAGAGATCTGCGCCATGACACTCGCCAAAGCCTGGGCCGCGCTCGCGCCCAATGAAAAGCTGCAGCCTTTTACCTTCGAACGCCGCGCGCCGAATGAAGACGATGTGGTGATCGACATCCTTTATTCCGGTGTCTGCCACTCCGACATCCACCAGGTGAACAATGACTGGTTTCCCGGCCTCTTTCCGATGGTGCCGGGCCACGAGATCGTCGGCCGCGTCCGCGAAGTCGGTTCAAAAGTCAGCCGTTTCAAGGAAGGCGACACGGTCGGCGTCGGCTGCTTCGTCGATTCCTGCCTGAAGTGCCAGCAGCGCGACATCGATCGCGAGCAATACATGATGGACCAGATCGCCTACACCTATAACGGCACGGACCGCGATGGCACGCCGACCTATGGCGGCTATTCCGACCATATCGTTGTCAGGGAAGGCTATGTCCTGTCGGTGCCCGACAACCTGCCGCTTGATGCGGCCGCACCGCTCCTGTGCGCCGGCATCACCCTCTATTCGCCGCTGAAGCACTGGAACGCCGGCCCCGGCAAGTCGGTTGCCATTGTCGGCCTGGGCGGTCTCGGCCATATGGGCGTCAAGTTCGCCCGTGCGCTTGGCGCCGAAGTCACGGTCATCAGCCAGTCGCTGTCCAAGAAGGATGACGCCCTGGCCATGGGTGCCGACCACTATTACGCCTCAAGCGATCCGGAAACCTTCGCGAAGCTGGCCGGCAGCTTCGACCTGATCATCAATACGGTCAGCGCCACCATCGACTGGAACGCCTATCTCAACATGCTGAAGATCGATGGCGCCATGGTGCTGGTCGGCATTCCGGACAACCCCGTGCCGGTCGATGCCTTCGCGCTGGTCGGCGGCCGGCGCTCCTTGAGCGGTTCGTCGATCGGCTCGATCAAGGAAACGCAGGAAATGCTCGACTTCTGCGGCGCGCACAACATCGTCTCCGATATCGAAGTCATTGGAATCGACCAGATCAACGAAGCCTGGGAGCGCGTCGTCAAGTCCGATGTCCGCTACCGCTTCGTCATCGACATGGCGTCACTGAAGGACGCATAAGGTCATCGCCCTCCAGCTCCGGTTGGAGGGCTTCTTTATTTCGCGGCGCCGGCGTCCAGCATCGCGTTGTGTTCACCACCGCTGATCAGGTCAGCGATATAGCCAAAGCTTTCATCCTTCGCCGCGTGGGCAAACGCTGTCATGGCCGCCGAATGCAGCCAGCTTCCCAGGGACACGCGCCGCACGCCCAAACCCGCCAGTTCGCTGATCGACAGCGGCTTGGGGCCGATCCCGCCCAGCACATTGACCGGCCGATCGACTTCGCGGCAGACGGCGGAGATATCGGCGACCGTCGACAGGCCCGGCGCATAGAGCACGTCGGCTCCGGCTTCCTGATAGGCCTGCAGGCGCGCAATCGTATCCTTCAGGTCGCGGCGGCCGTGCAGGTAGTTTTCCGCGCGCCCGACCAGCATGAATTTGAACGGCAGGGCCTTTGCGGCTTCGGCAGCGGCGCGGATGCGGTCGGCCGCTTCGGCGATGTCGTAGATGACGCGGTCGTCGCCCGTCGAATCCTCGATCGAGCCGCCAACCAACCCGGCCTCTGCGCCTAAGCGAATCGTTTCGGCGCAGTCTTCGGGCGCGTGGCCGAAACCGTTCTCCAGGTCGGCCGCCAGCGGCAAGTCCGTCGCATCGGCCAGGTCGCGGATATGACTGAGCACGTGGTCGCGTCCGGCATTGTAGTCCGGCAGGCCCAGCGAGCGCGCATAACCCGCACTGGTCGTTGTCAGCGCCTTGAACCCCATGGCGGCAAGCATTCGCGCCGTACCGCGATCCCACGGATTGGGGATGACAAAGCAACCGCGGTCGTGGAGCGCGGCAAAATCCGCTGCCTTTTCCGCCTGGGTTTTCATCAAAACGGTCCTTCCTGCTTGTGCTTTGCAGCGTTCTCCGCCACAAACCGGCCAAATCGTGTCAGCATGCACGCCTGCACCTAACCTCTCCATGGCCCTCATGACCACTGACGTCAATGACCTGATCCGCACGCGCCTTCTGCCCTTCCCCAAGCGGCATTTCCTGGGCGCGCAGGACCTCGATCCGCCCGATATCATGAACCTGCTCGACCTGGCCGACGTCTTCGTCGACCTGAACCGGCAGACGACCAAGAAGCTGGACCTGCTTAAGGGCCGCACCCTGGTCAACATGTTCTTCGAGAACTCGACGCGGACGCAGTCGAGCTTCGAGCTGGCCGGGAAGCGACTGGGCGCCGACACCGTAAACATGAGCATGAAGACGTCGTCGGTCGCCAAGGGCGAAACCCTGATCGACACGGCGGTGACGCTCAACGCCATGAAGCCGGACCTTCTGGTCGTGCGCCATTCGGCGTCGGGCGCGGCGGCGCTTTTGTCGCAGAAGGTCGGCTGCTCGGTCATCAATGCCGGCGACGGCCAGCATCAGCACCCGACCCAGGCCCTGCTCGACATGCTGTCGATCAGGCGGGCGTTTGGTCACGTCGACGGGCTGACGATTGCCATCTGCGGTGACGTTTCGCACTCCCGCGTGGCGCGTTCGAATGTCATCCTGCTCAACGCCATGGGCGCCAATGTCCGCCTGGTCGGACCGCCGACGCTCATCCCCGGCGATGCCGACGAATGGGGCACCGAGGTCTATCACAATATGCGCGAAGGCATTGCCGGCGCCAATGTCGTCATGATGCTGCGCCTTCAGCTTGAGCGCATGGACGGGGCCTTCATCCCGTCTACGCGCGAATACTACCGCTTCTTCGGCCTCGACCGTGAAAAGCTGGCCGTTGCCGCCAAGGATGTCCGCGTCATGCACCCCGGCCCGATGAACCGCGGCGTCGAGATCGATTCGGACATCGCCGACGACCTGTCCGTCTCGCTGATCCAGGACCAGGTCGAAATGGGCGTCGCCGCGCGCATGGCCGTGCTGGCGTCGCTGGCCGCACGGCTGGAGAATTAAGTGATGTTCGGCGAAAGCGCTATATTCTTCGCCTCCCCCATTCATGGGGGAGGTGGATTTGACGGCGATCAGCCGTCAAAGACGGAAGGGGCCCTATCGACATTGGCCCCGCCCACCATCTGCTCCGCAGATGGTCCCCCCTCCCCATTAATGGGGAGGGCGAAAAAATCGCTCGGGTATCCAGCATGACTCAATCTTCCACCGCTCTCGCCTTCGTCAATGCCCGCCTGATCGATCCGGCCAGCGAATATGACGGCCCCGGCTCGGTCATCGTCGTCGAAGGCGTCATTGCCGACGTCATCCACGGTCACGCCGTGCCGTCCGGCCACACCGGCATCAAGGTCATCGACTGCGATGAAAACGCCCTGATGCCCGGGTTGATCGACATGCGCGTTCGCACCGGCGAGCCCGGCTCCGAGCCCAAGGAAACCCTGAAATCCGCCTGCCTGGCCGCGGCCGCCGGCGGCGTGACCTCCTTCGTCGTCCAGCCCGACACCGATCCGGTGATCGATGAGCCGGCCATGGTCGACTTTATCCTGAGACGGGCGCGTGACATCGAGCTGGTCCACGTCTACCCGGCCGGCGCCGCCACCAAGGAAAACAAGGGCCAGAAGATGGCTGAGATCGGCCTGATGGCCGAGATGGGCGCACTCTATTTCACCGATGCCGACCAGCCGATCGTCAATTCGAAGATTCTGTCGCGCGTCCTCAGCTACGCCAACGGCTTCAACGCCCTGATCGCCCACCGTCCCAAGGAGCCGTGGCTGTCCGAAGGCGCGGTGGCCACCTCCGGCGAGATGGCGGCGCGCATGGGCCTGGCCGGCGTGTCGGCGCTTTCCGAACGCATCATGATGGAGCGCGACCTGGCGCTGGTCGAGCTGACCGGCGCGCGTTTCCTGGTCGACCAGGTCTCGACCGCCGAGGGCCTGTCGTCGCTGGAACGCGCCAAGACCAAGGGACTCGATGTCTACGCTTCGGCCAGCATCAACCACCTGGTGTTCAACGAGATCGATATCGGCGACTATCGCACCTTCTATCGCCTGGATCCGCCGTTACGCGCCGAACGCGACCGGCTGGCCTGTGTGGATGCCCTGGCCAATGGCCTGATCGATGTCGTGGTGTCGAACCATTCGCCCGCGCCGGCCGAAGACAAGCGCCTGCCTTTCTCCGAAGCCGCGCCGGGCGCCATCGGCCTGCAGACGCTGCTGCCGGCGCTGATCGGCCTGCATCTGGAAAACGATATCCCGCTGATCGATATCCTGAGGGCCGTCACCCAGAATCCGGCGCAACTGCTGGGCCTGGAAGCCGGCCGCATCGCCAAGGGCGCCCCGGCCGACCTCATACTGGTCGATATCGAAGCGCCGTTTGCGTTGCGCGAGCGCGACATCCTGTCGAAATCGAAGAACTCACCCTTTGAAAACCGGACGCTACAGGGCAAGGTGCTGAAAACCCTGGTCGACGGCCGAATCGTCTATCAGGCATAGTTCCTTCTCCCCGTTTTGCCTGCCGGCGAGGCCGGGGAGAAGGTGGTCCGAAGGACCGGATGAGGGGCATTTTCACCGTCCGGACTTGCTGAAATTTGCGTTGCCCCTCACCCTAACCCTCTCCCCGCAAGCGGGGAGAGGGGATTTGAACAAAGGCAACCGCAGTGAACGTTTTTCCAGCCCCAGCTATCTATACCCTGGCCGTCATCGGCGGGTACCTTCTGGGCTCGATCCCGTTTGGGGTGCTGGCGACGCGCATGGCCGGCATCGACATCCGCTCCATTGGCTCGGGCAATATCGGCGCGACTAATGTGTTGAGAACCGGCCGCAAGGACCTGGCGCTGATGACCTTTGTCGGCGACACCGGCAAGGGCGCCGCCGCCGTCGGCCTGGCCTTCGCACTCCTTTTGGCGGCCGACATAGAAACGCGCCGTATCGCCATGGCGCTGGCAGGGGCCGCCGCCTTCCTGGGCCACCTCTTTCCGGTCTGGCTCAAGTTCAAGGGCGGCAAGGGCGTCGCGACCTTCTTAGGCACACTGTTCGCCGCCTGCTGGCCCATGGGACTGGTCGCCGGCGGCCTGTGGCTGCTGACCGCCTTCACCTTCCGCATCAGCTCGCTGTCTGCGCTGGTCGCAGCCGCCCTGGTCGTGCCGGTCAGCCTGCTGGTTCCCTATATCGATCCGCCGTACGCCTTTTGTGGCATGGCGCTGTTTATGGCCGTGCTGATCTATATCCGCCACGCCGACAACATCAAACGCCTGCTGAAGGCCGAAGAGCCGAAGATCGGCAAGAAAAAAGACGCCGAGCCTACGGCCTAATCTCCTCTTTTTTCGCTTTGACAAAGCGACATCCTGACGCAGCGGCGGGCGGTCGCATATGCGCGCGCAAATTTCCATAGTATTTCCATGGGTATTCGGTTCAACCCGTTGCGTACCAAGGAGGGTACCATGTATTCCGAGCCCACCATCGACCTGACCGTCCACCACAAGCCGGTCAACCTGTCCGACCGCTTCGCGCTCGGCTTCACCAAGCTGCTGCGCTTCTGCGCCGACACCTTCTTCGCCAAGCGCTACGGCCATCGCGCCATCGTGCTTGAGACGGTCGCGGCCGTGCCGGGCATGGTCGGCGCCACGCTCAACCACCTGAAGTGCCTGCGCCGCATGCAGGACGACCGCGGCTGGATCCGGACGCTGATGGAGGAAGCCGAAAACGAGCGCATGCACCTGATGACCTTTATCGAGGTCGCCAAGCCAACCCTGTTCGAACGCCTGGTCATTGTCGGCGTGCAGTGGGTCTTCTATATCGCCTTCTTCCTGCTCTACGTCGTGACGCCCCGGACCGCCCACCGCATCGTCGGCTATTTCGAGGAAGAGGCCGTGATCAGCTACAGCCATTACCTGGCCGAGATCGATGAGGGCCGCAGCCCCAATGTCCCGGCGCCCGAGATCGCCAAGCGCTACTGGAAGCTGCCCGACACCGCCACCCTGCGCGACGTCGTCCTGGTCGTGCGGGCGGATGAGGCCCACCACCGCGACGTCAACCATGCCTTTTCTAATGAGCTGAATGGCGTGGCGATCGACCACCAAGCCATCGCCCCCTGCCCGGTTCATGACGAAAGCGTGTGCATCCAGAAGCTGGCGGCGTAATCCCCTCATTAGAGTTGCAAACGAAAGGCGGAAGATATCGTCTTCCGCCTTTTTTACGCGCTTGAGGCGCTCCTGGGGACCTGCTAACGTCCCGGTAGAGGGACCTCAATGGCATTCGATCGCATCACCACGGCCACCACCGACGCCGAACGCTTCGCGCGTTTGCGGCTGGCGCGCACCGAGCGCGTGGGGCCGGTCAATTTCGCCAACCTGATGCGCCGCTTCGGCAATGCCATAACCGCGCTCCACGCCCTGCCCGCCGTCATCGGCCGGTCCGGCGGCAAGTTCACCGCCGCACCGGAAGCGAAGGTCCATGAGGAACTGAATCGCGGGGAAGCCATTGGCGCCCGTCTGCTGATGGCGGGCGACCGCGATTACCCTTCCCTGCTCGCCCAGATCGACGCCGCCCCGCCGGTGCTGTGGAGCCTTGGGCCCGGTCTGCCGGTCAAGCGCCGCGCGGCGGCGATCGTCGGCGCGCGCAATGCCTCCGGCGCCGGCCAGACCATGGCGCAGAACCTGGCGCGGGACTTAAGCGAAGCCGGTTTCACCATCGTCTCCGGCCTGGCGCGCGGCATTGACACCCGCGCCCACGCAGTCGCGCTCAAGTCCGGTACGGTCGCCGTCCTCGGCGGCGGCGTCGACGACATCTATCCACCGGAAAACGCCGAACTTTACAGGGCGATCGCCGAGCAGGGCCTGATCCTGTCGGAAAGCCCTGTCGGCTACACGGCGCAGGCGCGCGACTTTCCGCGCCGCAACCGTATCATCTCGGGTCTGAGCCTCGCCACCATCGTGGTCGAGGCCGAACTGCGCTCGGGCTCGCTGATCACGGCGCGGCTGGCTGCGGAACAGAATCGCGAAGTCTTCGCCGTGCCCGGCTCGCCGCTCGATCCGCGCGCCCGCGGCTGCAACGACCTTCTGCGCCAGGGCGCCCATATCTGCGAAAACGGCGAAGATGTCATTCGCGCCCTGGATACTCATATCGGCTTCGAGGCGCCGGCATCGCGCTTCAGCCATGACGGGTCTACCTCGGGTGACATCGAGCTCGAGATCGCGAAGGCCGCAAAAGCCCTGCTACAACTGGTGAGCCCGGTGCCCATCGGGCGCGACGAACTGATCCGGTTATCGGGTTTTCCGGCATTTGTCGCCCTGTGTGCCTTAAGCGAGTTGGAAATCGCCGGACGGATCGATTCCGTCCCCGGCGGCGGCTATGTCCGCGCCTGAATCGCAGCCTTCATGTGATCGAGGGCGCGAATGCCGGCCATGCGAAGGGCCTGGCTGAGTTCATCGGCCTCGATCTTTTCCGCAAGCGCCGCCAATTCCAGGGACATGTGCGCGATATAGTCCAGCATTTCGCGCGTCTCATCGTTGGAAAGTCTTGTGTCGCCTGAGGTTTGATCGGTCATGAAACGAATCCGTTTTTTACCGAAGACAATCATATTCAAGCGAGCATTTCAATATTTACATACCCAAAGTTGCGCGCATCCTTCAGCAAAGCCGTTGACATAGGCGGAATCGATTAGCATGTATGCGGGGCTCCGAAACCAACGCGCCGCGGATGCGCCCCGCCGGTTTTGCCTCCCCCACGAATGTTTCGTGTCGAGCTTTGAACGTTTGTGTTCGCCTGCCAAGAGATTTCATGACCGTCGTTATTGTCGAAAGCCCTGCCAAGGCCAAAACCATCAACAAGTATCTCGGCAAGGGTTACACCGTGCTGGCCAGCTTCGGCCACGTGCGCGACCTGCCGTCCAAGGACGGCTCGGTGAAGCCCGATGAGGACTTCGCCATGACGTGGGAGGTCGACGCCAAGGCGAACAAACGGTTGAGCGACATCGCCGACGCGGTCAAAGGCTCCGACCGTGTGATTCTCGCGACCGACCCGGATCGCGAAGGCGAGGCCATTTCCTGGCACGTCCTGGAGGTGCTCAACAAGAAGCGCGTGCTCAAAGAAAAGCAGATCGAGCGCGTCACCTTCAACGCCATCACCAAGTCGGCGGTTCAGGAAGCCATGGCCGCGCCGCGCCAGCTCGACATGGAACTGGTCGAGGCCTATCTGGCCCGCCGCGCGCTCGACTATCTCGTCGGTTTTACCCTGTCGCCCGTCCTGTGGCGCAAGCTGCCGGGCGCGCGTTCGGCCGGCCGTGTCCAGTCGGTGGCGCTGAAGATCGTCGTCGACCGTGAAATCGAGATCGAGAAGTTCAAGACCGAGGAATACTGGACGGTCGACACCCAGGTGTCGTCATCGACCGCCCCGTTTACCGCCAAGCTGTTCCAGCTGAACGGCAAGAAGCTGGCCAAGTTCGACCTGCCGAACGAAGCCGCCGCCTTTGCCGCGCGCGACACCATCCAGAAATCGACCTTCGCCATCGAGGACGTCGAACAGAAGCCCGGCCGCAAGACGCCGCCGCCGCCGTTTACGACCTCGACGCTTCAACAGGAAGCGGCGCGCAAGCTCGGCTTCTCGGCCACCCGCACCATGCAGACGGCGCAAAAGCTTTACGAAGGCGTCGATATCGGCGGCGAGACGACCGGCCTGATCACCTATATGCGGACGGACGGCGTCTATGTCGAACCGGGCGCCATCAGCGAAATGCGCAAGGCGATCGGTGAGCGCTTCGGGTCGTCTTACGTCCCGTCCGAACCGCGCTTCTACAAGGCCAAGGCCAAGAACGCCCAGGAAGCCCACGAAGCCATCCGCCCGACCTCGATCTATCGCCGACCCGAGACGCTGCGCCTTGAAGGCGACATGGCGCGCCTCTACGAGCTGATCTGGAAGCGCACCATCGCTTCCCAGATGGAAGCCGCGCGCGTCGAAAACACCGTCATCAACATTCTGTCGTCCGACAAGCAGACGGGGCTGCGCGCCACCGGCCAGGTCGTGACCTTCGACGGTTATCTGGCCGTCTACGAAGAAGGCAAGGACGACGACAACGACGACGAAGGCGGTCGCCTGCCCGCCGTCAAGGCCGGTGCGGCCGCGCAGGTCCACGAGATCAAGCCAGCCCAGCACTTCACCGAGCCGCCGCCCCGCTATTCGGAAGCGACCCTCGTCAAGAAGATGGAAGAGCTGGGTATCGGCCGTCCCTCGACCTATGCTTCGATCCTCAGCGTGCTGCGCGACCGCGCCTATGTGCGCATGGACAAGAACCGCTTCATCCCGGAAGACAAGGGCCGCCTGGTTACGGCCTTCCTCGACCAGTTCTTCCAGAAGTATGTGCAGTACGACTTCACCGCCGACCTTGAGGAAAAGCTCGACCTGGTGTCGGACGGCAAGCTGGACTGGAAGGCATTGCTTCGGGATTTCTGGAAGGATTTCCACGCCGCCGCCGACGGCATGACCGAGCTTCGCGTTTCACAGGTTCTGGATACGTTGAACGAGGCCCTGGGTCCGCACATCTTCCCGGACAAGGGCGACGGCACAAATCCACGCGCCTGCCCAACCTGCGGCAACGGCATGCTCAGCCTGAAGACGTCGCGCTTCGGCGCCTTTATCGGCTGCTCGAACTACCCGGAATGCAAGTACACGCGCCCGGTCGGTTCGCCCGATGCCGAGGCTGAAAATGGCGTGACCGGTGACAAGGAACTCGGTACCGATCCGGAAACCGGAAAGGTCGTCGCCATGAAGATCGGCCGCTTCGGGCCGTATGTGCAACTGGGTGAAGCCGAATCGAAGGATGACAAACCGAAGCGCGCTTCGCTGCCCAAGGCCTGGCCGCCGGCGACGATCGACCTCGACCGCGCACTGAAGCTGCTAAGCCTGCCGCGTCCGGTCGGCCAGCACCCGGAAGACAACAAGCCCATAGTGGCCGGCCTGGGGCGCTTTGGGCCGTTCATCGAACACGCCGGCACCTATGCCAACCTTTCCGGTATCGATGAAGTGTTCGAAGTCGGCATCAACCGCGCCGTGACTCTCCTGGCCGAAAAGCGCGCCGGGGGCGGCGGCAAGGGCCGGGCATCGTCCGTGGCGCCGCTGCGCGAACTGGGCGAGCATTCGGACAGCGGCGACAAGATCCAGGTGATGGCCGGCCGCTACGGGCCGTACATCAAGTGCGGCAAGGTCAATGCGACCCTGCCCAAGGACGTGACGCCCGAAACCGTGACGGTCGAACAGGCGCTGGACCTGATCAATGCCAAGGGCGGGGTCAAGAAGGCCGCTGGCAAGAAGGCGCCGGCAAAGAAAGCCGCGACCAAGACAACGGCGGCTAAGAAGCCTGCCGCCGCCAAGAAGGCGCCTTCGAAAAAGAAAACCGCGTAAGCGGCTCTTGCCGTGCTTCCAAAACGCATTCAAAGCTTGCTGACCATTCGGCTGCCCCTCACCCCAGCCCTCTCCCCCCAAGGGGGAGAGGGAGTGGTTGTGCGACCTCACAAACCGAGGCGCATCTAAAGTCCCCTCTCCCCGTTTACGGGGAGAGGGTTAGGGTGAGGGGCGTGCCATAGCCGCCAAAGATGCCCGTGTCTGAAATCCTGCAGCGCCTCAAAGCCATTCCCTATCTGCCGATCCTGATCGGCTTGACGGTCCTGCGCCTGATAACCGCCAGCGTCAGCGGGCTGGTTCCGGACGAAGCCTATTACTGGCTGTGGGCGCAGCACCCGTCCGCCGGCTATTACGACCACCCGCCGATGGTGGCGTGGTGGATCACCGTCAGCACCGCAATCTTCGGCCACTCGCCGTTTTCTGTCCGCCTGCCCTTTGTT
The DNA here is from genome assembly GCF_017875235.1 of Asticcacaulis solisilvae. Classification (GTDB taxonomy): domain Bacteria; phylum Pseudomonadota; class Alphaproteobacteria; order Caulobacterales; family Caulobacteraceae; genus Asticcacaulis; species Asticcacaulis solisilvae_A. The sequence continues at coordinate 57,575 of NZ_JAGGMI010000020.1, forward strand.
CTTAGCTTTCTCGCCTTGAGCTGGCTGATGTTCGATGCTGCGCGAGCGCTGTTCAGCGACACTATCGCCCGCCGGACGCTGTTGTGGCTCAATGCCTGCCTGCTGCTCAGCATCGGCTCGGTCATCGCCACGCCCGATCCGCCATCGGTGCTGATGTGGGGCGCAGGCCTGTGGGCGCTGGCGCGACTGATCGCTTCAGGCCAAGGCTACTGGTGGCTCGTTTTCGGCGCATTTGCCGGTTTGGGCGTCGAAGCCAAATACACCAACCTGTTCTTAGGCGTCGGCGTCGCCCTCTGGGTCGCCATCAACCGCGATGCCCGGCGTTGGCTACTGACGCCATGGCCCTATCTCGGCGGTGTCGCGGCCCTGATCGCCATGGCCCCGAACCTAGCGTGGAACGCGACGCACGACTTCGCCACCTTGGGCAAGCAGTTCGGCCGCATGGAGGCCGGGCAGTTCACCCTCAGCTACCTCATTGAGTTCCTGCTGTCACAGCCCCTGCTGCTCAATCCGCTGATCTGCGCCTTTGCCGCCATCGGCGCGGTTGCCTGGTGGCGTGACCGCTCCGACGCGCGGCTGGCACTGCTGATTGCCCTCCCCCTGCCCTTAATCGTCTACATGCTGACGCATGTCTTTCACGACCGCATCCAGGGCAATTGGCCGGCGCCGATTTTTCCGGGCCTGGTGCTGCTGGCCGCCTATGCCGCCGAAACGCACTGGCCACGCCTGCGGTCCTGGACCGCGCCCTTTGGGATTGCCATCACGGTCATCGTCCTGATGGTCCTGTCTTTAAGCGGCGTGGTGAAGCTCCCCGGCGCGGCGGGCCTCAGCCAGGGCTGGGAAAAGGTCGCCAATGCCGTCCGCCAACATCATTCCGGCGCGGCCTTTATCGCCACGACAGACTACAACACCCAAGGCGAACTGAGCTTCCACCTACGCGACCTCTCTGTTATCGGCATGGTGGAGCGCGAACGCTACACCTGGCCGACTTCGGACGCAGCCGGTCAAACCGCGCTCATCATCGTACAGGCGCGGCGGTCGATAAATCTCGATGTCTGTTTTGAGGATGTGCGCGAACTGGCAATCATATCGCGTCTTGAAAAGCCCAATCCGAAATCGGATTTCAGGCTATACAGCGGACGGCTGAAAGCCGCCCGCTGTGACCTTACTGAGAATTAGGCCAACGTCGCTTCCAGCGTGATCGGCACGGCCGACAAGGCCTTGGAGATCGGACAGTTGGCCTTGGCGCCATCGGCGATCTGGCTGAACTGCGCCTGGTCGATGTTCGGGATCTTGGCCGTCAGCTTGAGGGCGATGGCAGTGATCGAGAAGCCGCCGTCGCCGGGCGTCAGCGTGACTTGCGCATCCGTGTCGATGCTGTCGGCGGTGAAGCCGGCATTGGCCAGGGCGAACGCCAGGGCCATCGAGAAGCAGCTCGAATGGGCGGCGGCGATCAGCTCTTCCGGATTCGTGCCGGCCTTGCCGTCGGCGTTTTCAAAGCGCAGCTTGAAGCTATAGGGCTGGTTATTGAGCACGCCCGACTGCGTCGTCACCGTGCCTTCGCCTTGCATTCCATTACCAGCCCAATGGGCTTTTGCCGTACGCAACATCGGTGACTCTCCTGTTTTCCAAATGAAAGAGAGGGCTGTTCTAAACCGGTGTGCGCAGGTGCACAATTAAAGATTCTGCAAAAAAGCGGCCTCCCGGGATGGACGTCCGGGAGGCCAATTTGAGATCGCACGGTAGGGATAGGCCGCCGATCATAAGGGGCAGCCGGGAGGCGCTGCCCAAACTCAAAAAGCGTCACTCGACGGTTTCCGCAACCAGGTCCGGCATCATGGCCGACGTCGTCAGCGTGAACGCCCAGGCAAAGCCATTGAACTTGAAACCGAACATGGCGAATGCCCCACCGAAAACCAACAACAGCAATATCGCTGTTGCGAAAGCATTAGCCCAGGGCGCCATCGGCTTCCCATGCGAATGAAAACTTCAAAAGATCAGGAAGCTATAAACAGCGTTATGTGAACCAGACTTGCCGTCCAAGGCAACAGCGCCTAAATGAAAGGCCTCACCAGCCAGCCGGAGCCACGCGGACCATGTGATTTTCCCGACAGAGACACGCCCCTTTTGTTGATCTCTTCAGGATACATCCATGCCTGCCATTCTTATTCGCGACCTGTCGTGGTCGCTCGGAGACGGCCGCACGCTGTTCTCCCATCTTGACCTCACCTTCGACGCCGCGCGGACCGGCCTGATCGGCCGTAACGGCACGGGCAAGTCGACCCTGCTCGGCCTGATCAACGGCGACCTGCCAGTGCAGAGCGGCACGATCACCGTGACCGGAACCCTGGGGACATTGCGGCAGTCCCCTGCCCCCGGCGCCACGGTGGCCGATCTGTTCGGCGTGACTGAGGCCCTGGCGATTCTACGCCGCGCCGAAGCCGGCGAAGCGACCTCCGACGATCTCGGCAACGCCGACTGGACGCTCGAAGACCGTCTTGCCGAGGCCCTGGCGCGTCTAGACCTGAATATTGCCGCCGACGTGGCGCTTGACCGGCTGTCCGGCGGACAACAGACGCGTGCGGCCCTGGCCGCCCTGATCTTCAACGCGCCCGATGTCCTGCTGCTTGACGAGCCGACCAACCATCTCGACCGACAGGGCCGCCAGGCCGTGCGCGACCTGTTGAGCGGCTGGCGCAAGGGCGCGGTCGTCGTCAGCCACGACCGCGAACTGCTGGAGGCCATGGACGCGATCGTCGAACTGACCTCGCTTGGTGCCACATCCTATGGCGGCAACTGGAGCCATTACAGCGCCCGCAAGGCGGAAGCCCTGGCCGCCGCCCGCCACGACCTCGAAGACGCCGAAACCCGTGCTGCCGGCATCGCCCGCACCACGCAAACGACGGTCGAGCGCAAGGCGCGCAAGGACAGCGCCGGACGCCGCAAGGCCGCCAAGGGCGACGCACCGAAAATCCTGCTGGGGATGATGAAGAACCGCAGCGAAAATACTTCGGGCAGCAATGCCCGGCTGGCCGAACGCCAGCGAACCGAAGCCGATAACGCCCTGGCGGCGGCGCGGCAAAAAATCGAGGTTCTTGAGCCGTTTGCCGTCACCTTGCCGCCGACCGGCCTGCCGTCGGGCCGCTCCATACTGAAGCTCGAAGGCGTCATGGCTGGTTATGGTAAGCCGGTCATCCGCGACTTCGATCTGCAAGTCACCGGTCCCGAACGTATCGCCATCACTGGCCCGAACGGCTCGGGCAAGACCACCCTGCTTAGCGTGATCACCGGGGCACTCCCGCCTCAACAGGGCGTTGTTCAGGTCACCGACCGAATGGCGCTGCTCGATCAGCAGGTCAGTCTTCTCGATCCGAACCAAACCATTCGCGATAATTTCCGCCGCCTGCATCCTGACAGCGACGAGAACAGGTGCCGGGCGGCGTTGGCGCGATTCATGTTCCGCGCCGATGCCGCACTCCAAACCGTAGGCGCATTGAGCGGCGGTCAGCGCCTGCGCGCCGGGCTGGCCTGCGTGCTGGGCGCGACACCACCTTGGCTGCTGTGCCTGGATGAGCCGACCAATCATCTCGATATCGCCTCGATCGAAGCGGTCGAAGCCGGCCTGAAAGCCTATGATGGCGCACTTATCGTCGTCAGCCACGACGAATCCTTCCTCGGCGCCATCGGTATCAACCGGCGGGTGGCACTTGGCTGACGACGCGTCGCCAGGCGTCGAGCCTTAATGTCAGATCGGCACTGCCCGGCATCTCGCGCAGGATCGCCTGCGTCAGACGTTGATAATGCAGGACAAAGCGCGCGACTTCGCCGTTGCTCATGACGCGCGCGCCCGTTGTGCCCTCGCGTTTCAACCGGTCACGCAGTTCGTGCTCGGCCTGGGTCCGCCAGTCGGCGACGACAGCGAAATCCGGCGCCGCCAGCAGGATCAACCGGTCTATCCGGCCGAACAGCCGGCGATACGGTCCCTTCAGCGCGTCATTGACGTGGCGGCGCCAGATGCCCTGCGCATCCAGGTTTGCTTCGAGATCGTTGACGGGTTCGCGCAGTTCGTAATCGGCTTGCGGCGTCGCGCCGACGCACCAGCCTTCGAACAGGATCAGGTCGGCGCCATCGGCTAAAGGCCACTCGCTTTCCGGCGCGGGTTGGTCACTGGCCTTGTCAAAGCGCGGCAGATGCACCGGCTGCCTGGCTTTCAGGGCATCGAGAACCGTCTCGCCTAAGGTCACGTCGTGCGTGCCAGGCACACCACGCGTGGCGAACATGGGGCTGACGCTGTCGGCCAATCGCCCGCGCGCTTCGCGTGACAGATAGAGATCATCGAGCGACAGGACAGCGACGCGCACGCCCCGGTCCTCGAAATACTCCGCCAGATGCCGCGACAGGGTCGACTTGCCCGAGCCCTGCGCCCCGCAAATACCGACGATCAAGGGCTTAGCCGTTTCCAGCCAGCCCGCGATCACGGGCGCGACAATCTCAAGCGATGCGGTCACGGGGTTCTTCGCCGCGGAAGAAGGCGTCGATATTGGTCGCTGCGCGCATGCCCATTTCGTTACGCGTCTCGATGGTCGCGCTGCCGAGGTGCGGCAGCAGGACGGCGTTGTCGAGCCCCAGCAAGTCGGGATGAACCACGGGCTCCTTTTCGTAAACGTCGAGGCCCGCCGCCCAGATGACATTGTCCTTCAAGGCCTGCGCCAGTTCGGCTTCGTGGACGACCGAACCGCGCGCCGTATTGATCAGGATCGCCGTCGGCTTCATCAGTCCCAGCAGCCGTGCATTGACGAGATGCCGCGTCGCTTCGCCGCCCGGGCAATGCAGCGACAGCACGTCCGACTGCGCCGCCAGTTCATCGAGGCTTTCGACATAGGTCGCGCCCAGCTCGGCTTCGATGTCCGGCGCCACGCGGCTGCGGCTGGCATAGGCAATCTTCATGGACAAGGCCAGACTGGCGCGGCGCGCCACGGCCTGGGCGATGCGGCCAAAGCCGAACAGGCCCAGCGTCTTGCCCTGAAGTGACTGGCCCAGCATGTGGGTCGTGCCCCACCCTTTCCAGCCGTGCGCGCGCACCTGGCGCTCGCCCTCGCCGCCGCGCCGGCTGGTCATCAGCATCAGCAACAACGCAATATCGGCCGTCGCATCGGTCAGGACGTCGGGTGTATTGGCAACCACAATGCCGGCGGACTTCGCCGCCTGAAGATCGATATGTTCGAAGCCGACGCCGAAATTAGCGATAACCTTCACCCGCGCGCCCGGCTGACCCAGGATTTCAGCGTCCAGCTTATCCGTCACGGTCGGGCACAGGCCGTCATAGGCCCGCATTGCCGCCTTCAGTTCGTCGCGGCTGAGCGGCTGGCCCGAGCGGTTGACGGTCACATCGTAACGCTCGGAAATCCACAGTTCGGCGGCCTGGGGCCACGGGCGGGTCAGGAGAATCTTGGGCTTGGTCATGAAGCGTTCTTAGCGGCCCCTTGCTCACCGCACAATTCAGAATGGCGCCGGTGACACGAAGGCCATCCGCTCCCCCGTCACCGGATGCGGCACTTCAAGTCGTTCGGCATGCAACAATAGGCGCGGGCTTAGTGCCACGATCTCCGCCGGGGCATAAAGCGCGTCGCCCACAATCGGATGCCCCAAGGCCAGCATATGGACGCGCAACTGATGCGACCGCCCCGTCACAGGCTCCAGCGCCACGCGCGTCGTCCCTTCGCCACGCGCCAGAACGTGATACCGCGTCAGCGATGACTTGCCGATCTTATGGTCGACGATCTGTTTTGGACGGTTGGGCCAGTCGGTAACCAGCGGCAGATCGATCTCGCCAGCATCAGTTGCCATCTCCCCTGCCACAACGGCGACATAAGCCTTGTCGGTCAGGCGATCGGCAAAGGCCTTGGACAAGGTGCGATGCGCCTCCGCCCCGCGTGCCATCACCATGACGCCCGACGTCGCCATGTCCAGCCGGTGCACGATCAGGGCGTCGGCGTATTCGGCCTGGACGCGCCGGATCAGGCAGTCCTCGCCCGCCGGCCCTTTACCGGGCACGCTCAAAAGGCCGTGGGGCTTGTCCACGGCCAGTATTTGTTCATCTATATGGAGGAATCTCAACACCGGCGGACTGGCGCACATATCAGGATCATGCGCAAGGTCCGCCGGCCTCTGAGAGAGGGGCGCCGGGGTCCCGACGGTCAACAGACCTCCCCGGCGCTCATGCAGGCTCGCACCGCCGCGCGCGTCCTACGATGAGATGACACCGCCCTCATCGAAACCCCGTAAAAAAAATATTGCGAAAAAATCATCTTTCTGTCGCCGACCTTCCCGGGCGCTTGCCAGTCGGGCTTTCAGATGCGACAAAGCCGTTATCAGGGAACGAAAACCGATTGTGAAACCCGCCGCGCAGACCCAGTTGCTGGAAGCTTACTTCGAGAAGCGCGTGCTTCTCGTGCGCTATTTCACGCGTCTGACGGCCGACCCGGCCATGGCCGAGGATATCGTCCAGGATCTTTATATCCGTCTGTCGGGCATGACGCACGATACCCAGATCGGGGATCCGGCGGCCTTTCTGTTCCGCATGGCGCACAATATCCACCTCAATCAGCTGCGCGCGCTCAGAAACTCCCGCGGACGCGACGCCGCCTGGCAGGAACTCAGCGGCCACCGGATCGGCGATGAAACCGCGGATGATGGCCCCTCGGCGGAGGACCAGGCCCACGGCCGGCAATTGATGCAAAGACTGACGGCGGCACTCGGCGAACTGCCGGAAAAGACGCAGAGCATTTTCCGCCTGCATCGCTTCGACGGCCTGCCCCAGACCGAGGTGGCCACGAAGATGGGGATGTCGCTGAGCTCGATCGAAAAGCATCTGGCGACAGCGCTCCGCCACCTGACGGCGCGATTGCGGCCGCCGGGTACAGGGACTTAAGTTTTTGTCGCATTTCCTGAGCCGAACCGGCGGCCACTTCGGCGGGAAATGCTCCAGAATAACAAAAGTACGGGTTACGGGCGTTCGCGGTGTCTTCATTGCAGAAAAGGCGAAACAGAGCATTATGTCGGGAAAACATGAAGATGCGTCGGTGATCGAGCTGGCGGCCGCCGTTTGGGCGGTGCGCAGTCAGAACACCGGCTTCCGTGAGGCGGATATTATCGCCTTGACGGAGTGGCTTGAGGCGTCGGACGCCCATGCCGATGCCTATCGCCGGGCACTGGGAGTTTGGCTTGACGCCGGTGATGCCGCCGAGACGGCCGCTCCCGTCGACAATGTCATCCACCTGGCCTCTCACATGCGTCCCGCGCCGAAGCGCCGCAACCTGCTGGGTTGGGGTGTCGGTGGCGCCGTCGCCGCCGGCCTCGCCGCCGTAGTCGGCGTCTCGCTCTACATGACGCAGCCGGTTCCGACGGAGACCTACAGCACGGCCAAGGGCGAGCGCCGGGCCGTTACCCTGGCGGACGGCACAAAGCTGATGCTGAATACCGACAGCCAGGTTTCGGTCGCCATGGGCCGTACCCGCCGCGAAGTCACGCTGACGCGCGGAGAAGTCTCGGTTGAAGTTGCCGCCGACGCCCGGCGGCCGTTCGCGCTCGACACCGAAGATCTGCGCATCACCGATATCGGCACGGAATTCAACGTATTGCGCGACGACGACGCCGTCCAGGTCACCGTCAAGTCCGGCATGGTCAGCCTCAAGCCCGCCGGCGCCGGTAGCCAACCCCTGACAGTCCAGGCCGGCCAGCAGGGCATTCATCGCAACGGCGCCCTGACCAGCTCGCTAAAAAATGCTGATCCGCAACAGGCCTTTGCGTGGCGCACATCGCATGCTATCTATCGGGATCAACCGCTTGCGCTTGTCGTCAAGGACCTTAACCGGTACTTCGACAAGCCGATCGTCGTTGATGAAGAGGCCGGCAAGCTCAGGCTCACGGCCATCCTAACCCTGGATTCGGAGCGTGCGGTTGTCGGGCGGCTGGAACAGTTTCTTCCGCTTGACGCGAAAACGACGGACAAGGCTATTGTCCTTCGCCGCGCTGCTGGCGATCGCCCAGGCGGCGCCTGACGCGGCCCGGGCCGCCGATCCCGGTCCCATTGTCATCGATATCCCTGCCCAGCCGGTCAACCAGGCTCTGGTCGCGCTTGCCCTGAAAACCGGCGTGTCGATCGGCGGCGTCGATCCGGCCCGTTGCGGTCCGCTGTCGCGCGCCATCCGCGGCCGCATGACGCCTGAACGGGCTTTGCGCGCCATGCTGGCCTCCAGCCAGTGCGATGTTAAGCGCATCGATGCACGCACTTTCCGCCTCGACATGCGCCCCGCACCAGCACGCCCGCCCGTCCAGCTGTCGCCGGCCGAGGCTTTCGACACCGAAGAAGTGCTCGTTACGCGGCGCCCCGTGCGCGCCGAACTGCTGCCGCGCGCCGTCAGCGTGGTCTCAGGCGGCGCCGTCATCCAGAACGATTTCGACCTGGCCAAGCTGGCGGCGCGCGTGCCCGGCATGACGATCACCAATCTGGGGCCAGGCCGGAACAAGATCATGCTGCGCGGCGTGTCCGACGGGATATTGACCGGCCGCACGCAATCGACCGTCGGCCTTTATCTCGACGATTCTCCCCTCACCTATAATGCGCCCGATCCTGACCTGCTGCTGGTCGACGTGGCGCGCGTCGAGGTACTGAAAGGCCCCCAAGGCGCCCTATACGGCCAGGGCTCACTTTCCGGCGTGGTGCGCGTGGTGACCAACCGGCCGCGCCTCGACCGTTTCGAAGCCGATGTCGGCGCTGGGCTGGGGTTTACCGACGGCGGCGACACCTCATGGCGCGCGACGGCACTGGCCAACCTCCCCCTGATCCGTGACAGCCTGGCCTTGCGCGCCGTAGCCTATCAGGACGAAAGCGGTGGTTTCATCGATGACGTCGTTGATGGCCGCGCGGTCACCAATGCCACCCGCCGGGTCGGTGGCCGCGCCGCCCTGACGTGGGCGATCGACGACCGTTTCCAGTTCGAAAGCACGCTGGCGGCCCAGTCGCTCAGCACCGACAACAGCCAGTATGTGCTCGACGGCGCCACGCCATTTCGACGCCAACTGGATGTCGCCGAGCCGCACGACAACCGTTTCCTGAATCTGTCGGCCGGTCTCGAAGGCAGGCTGGAAAAGGGCACGCTGAAGCTGTTCATCAACCATCTGCGTCACGACATCAGCACCGGCTACGACGCCGCACCGGTGCGCACCCAGCTGATGTCCGGAGCCGCCGTCTCCCCGCCCTCCTATACGGATGCCCTGCTTTACAACGAAGACCAGTCCCTGGAACTGACGACCGGCGAATTCAGCCTGATGTCTCCGTCCAATCAACGCCTGCGCTGGCTGATAGGCATGTTCCTGGCGCGGGCCGACGAAAGCTTTCATCCTCGCCTGAGCGATGCCGGCGGGATCAACGACGCTTATGAAGAGATTCGCCGCGAACGGGTCGACGATCTTGCCGGCTTCGGCCACGTCATCTACGACCTGGCGCCCAAGTGGACGGCATCGCTGGGCTTGCGCCTGACCGGCAGCCGGCGCGAAACCTACAGCGTCATCCGAGACGTAGCCCTGAGCGGATACGCCGCTTCCGCGATTGTTCGCAAGGAAACGTCGGCCAGCCGCTTCGCTCACACCCTCGTCGTCAACTACGCAGCGCGTGAAGGCCTGATCTTCTATGCCCAGACCGCCGACGGTTTCCGGACCGGCGGTTTCAACACCCTGACGCGGGGCACGGCGGCGGAACCGTCGACCTATCTCGGCGATGCACTGACCAGCCTTGAGGCCGGCATGAAGCTCAATACGCCAGATCGGAAACTTCGCCTCACGGCGACGGCCTACCGTATTCACTGGCGCGATATCCAAAGTGACCAATGGCGTAATAACGGTCTGCCCGTCACCGTCAATATCGGCGACGGCGTCAATACCGGGCTTGAGATCGAGGCCGACTGGCGCGTGACGCCCGACCTGGTGCTGCACGGCGCCGCCCTGGTCAATGATCCGAAGCTGAGCAAGCCCAATCCGCTTTACCTGGCCGACAAGGACAATGGCCTGCCCTTTATCGCCAAACACTACTTTGCGCTCAGCGCCGACTGGACCCAGCACGTCCTGAACTGGCAGATCCAGAACAGCGCCACCGTCTCCTATCGCAGCAAGGCGCCGCTCAATTACGGCCCGCTGCGCGATATCTATATGGACGGCTATGCTCAGGTCGATGTGTCGAGCTTTCTCGACCTTGGACAGGTCCGCATCGGCGCGCGCATCAACAATCTGACCGATGTACACACCAACAGCTTTGCGTACGGCAATCCGTTCAGCGTCAATAGTTCACGCCAGATCACACCGCTCAGACCACGCACAATCTGGCTGTCCGTCAATCGCCAGTTCTAGATCGAAATGGGTTTAGATGGAAACACCATTCCGATCTAAGCTTTTGCTTTGTCGCGATATTTTTAGCGAAAACCGCTGACACTTTTCGCCATATCACTTTAAACTTACTGAAGCATCATCGCCGACAGCGGATTGACCGGCGTAAGACCGAACGACTTTTTCGGCGTATCGTAATTGCCGGTCAGGATTTCGTAGTGGAGGTGAATGGGAATCGGGTGGTCCGATGTATTGCCCATCAGGCCGATCTGCTGGCCCATGGCGACCTCCTCACCTGCCTCGATGTTGTAGTCGAAGCCCGCCAAGTGCGCATAGCGTGTATAGACGCCGCCACCGTGGTTGATCACCACCATATTGCCGTAGTCGCCACGGTAGGTCATTTCCATGATGGTCCCGCTGCCGGCAGCCAGGACGGCGGTGCCGTTGGGGTAATGATAGTCCACGCCCTTGTGCAGCCGCTCATTGCGCGTTCCGAAGCCCGACGACAGACACGATCGCGGCGCCGGGTTGACCGCCAGCGGCACGCCGCCAACTCGGATGATCGGATCGAAATTCTCCACCTTGCGCGACGTGTCCGCCGGCGGCGCGTTGCTGACAGTGATACCGCCGCAAATATAGAGTGTTTCGGTGAACGCAGCGTCCGAACCTTGCGGCCTGTTGGTACTCGGGCGTTCCGGACGGCGAGATGACGGCTCAGGCGAATAGTCGGACGTCGTGCTGCAGGCAGTCAGCAGCAGAAGCGCGGCGGCAACCGGCCCAACGCGTTTGCCGAACAATAGGATCAATGCCGCCTCCTGCGCATAGAGCCAGAATCTAACATCAGGATTGCGGCCGGTCTACGGCAGGTGCGGCACACAAACGGCCGCCTAAGCTTTGGCCTGGCGGTAGTGTGTTGCTTTTCTGGATTTTGGGTACAAAAAAAGCCCCTTTTGTGGGGCTTGTTTTTTGGTTGCGGGAGCAGGATTTGAACCTACGACCTTCA
>NZ_JAGGMI010000021.1 GCF_017875235.1 Asticcacaulis solisilvae
ACCCTGGCCAACCTGGAACATCACCACTTCAAGTACGCCCTGTTCCGCCAACCCGGCGATGTCCACGTCCACTGCTTCGGCACCGCCACGGCGTCTTTCGCCGACGGCATCAAGACCCAGGACGGCGACGTGTTTGAAATCACCGCCGGTGGTTTCAAGTATGGCCTCAAGAACGAACTCAAGACGGATGCGAAAGAAACCGTCGCTGTCCGCGAGTTGTAAGAACCAGCCATGATCCGGATCGACAAGCGCCAGTTTCTATTAAGCGGAGCGGCCTTGTCGCTCCTTCCTGCCGTCAACGTCCAGGCCGCCCCCGCGCGGCCCAAGGTCGAGCCCTTCCCTTTGGAGGCCGTAACGCTGACGCCATCGATCTGGCAGACAGCTGTTACTACGAACAGCAAGTACCTGAAAACGCTCTCGCCTGAGCGCCTGCTGCATAACTTCTATGTCAGCGCCGGCTTGCCGCCAAAAGGTGCGGTTTATGGCGGCTGGGAAAATATGGGCATCGCTGGCCACACGCTCGGCCACTATCTGACCGCCTGTTCGCTGGCCTATGGCCAGACGCGCGATCCGGACTTCAAGGCGCGCGTCGATCACACCGTCGCCGAAATGGCCGTCATTCAGGCCAAGCACGGCGACGGCTATATCGGCGGCACGACGGTTGACCGTGGCGGCAAGATGGTCGATGGCAAGATCATCTACGAGGAAATTCGCGCCAAAAAGCTCACGTCAAACGGCTTCGACCTCAATGGCGGCTGGGTGCCGATCTATACCTGGCACAAGGTTCACGCCGGCCTGCTCGACGCCCACCGCTACTGCAACAACGCCCAGGCTTTGGATGTTGCCGTCAAGATGTCGGATTACCTGATCGGTGTGCTGGGACCGCTCGACGACGCGCAGATGCAGCAGGTCCTGGCGGCGGAACACGGCGGCCTGAACGAATCCCTGGCCGAAACCTATGCCCGCACCGGCGAAAAGCGCTTCTTGGACCTGTCTCGGCGCATCTACCACAAGGCCATCCTAACGCCGCTCAGCGAACGCCGCGACGAGCTTCAGGGCAAGCACGCCAACACCCAGATTCCGAAACTGATCGGTCTGGCGCGGCTTTATGAGTTGACCGGAGACACCGGCTATCGCGATACGGCATCGTTCTTCTGGGACCGCGTCGTCCACCACCATGCCTATGTCATCGGAGGCAATTCCGAAGGCGAACACTTCGGGGCGCCCGATACACTCAGCCAGCGCATCACCGACAAGACGTGCGAGGCGTGCAACACCTACAATATGCTGAAGCTGACCCGCCACCTCTATGGCTGGCAACCGGACGCCAAGTGGTTCGACTATTACGAGCGCGCCCATCTCAACCACATCATGGCGCATCAGGACCCGGAAACGGGCATGTTCGTCTATTTCATGCCGCTCTATTCAGGCTCGGAACGCGTCTATTCGACGCCGGAGAACAGCTTCTGGTGCTGCGTCGGATCGGGCATCGAAAGCCACGCCAAGCACGGCGACAGCGTGTGGTGGCGGTCGGGCGATACGGCCTTCGTCAACCTGTTCATCCCGTCCGAAGTCAACTGGGCCGAACAGAAGACAAAGCTCAAGCTGGAAACCCAGTTCCCACAAGACGAAACGGTCACCATCCGTGTTACGCCGCAATCGGCGCGCACCTTCGAAATCGCGCTGCGCCTGCCCGGCTGGTGCGATGCGCCGAAGCTCTCGGTTAACGGCAAGGCCGAGACCATCCTACCGCGTGACGGCTATGCCCGCCTACGCCGCAAGTGGAAGGCCGGTGACACCATCACCCTGACCCTGCCGCAGAGCGTCAAGATCGAAGCCCTTCCGGACGCGCCCGGTATCGTCTCTTATATCAAGGGCCCGATGGTCATGGCAGCCGACCTTGGCCCTTCGGGAACGCCCGACCAACCGCGCGCGCCGGTACTGGTCAGCGACAATCCGCTGGGCCTGATCAATGCCGATCTGGTGGTTGCCGCCCAGCCGCAGCCGGTCGCGCTCAAGCCGTTTTACGCCCAGTATCACCGCCGCTCGGCCGTCTATTTCCCGCGCTTTTCGCCAGAACAATGGAAGGTCGAGGAAGCCGCCTACGTGAAGGCCGAGCAGGAACGCACGGCGCTTCAGGCGCGCACGATCGACGTGATGCGCCTGGGCGAAATGCAGCCCGAACGCGACCACGGCTTCGAGACGGATATCGGCGAAGTGACCTCGCGCGCCGGCCGCGCCGGACGTTGGATCATGTGGACCAGCGGCAAGTATTTCGCCTTCGATATGGCAGTCGAGCCCAAGGGGAGCGTGCTTCAGGTCACCTATTGGGGCCAGGACGTCCGCAAGAACTTCGATATCGAAGTCAACGGGGTGAAATTGCTGAATGAAAAGCTGGCCTTCGAGCCAGAGGCGAAGTTCCGCACCGTCGAATACGCCCTGCCGGCAATGGCGTCCGGCAAGGCGCGCATCCGTTTCGTCACGCGTGGCAGCGACATGGCAGTGTTCGAAGCCCGCACCCTCAAGCTTGCCGAGTCAGCGACCAAGGCCTAATCTGAATCTTGCCTGGTCGCGCTTTTCGTCCGAAAACCGCTGCACACTTTTCGGAAAGCGCTTCGGATGACAAATACGCCTCCACTCGTCATCCTCGCCGGTGGCCAAGGCCTGCGCATGGGCGGCAACAAGCCCCTGCATCCGTATGACGGCGGCACGCTGATCGGCGCCGTGATTGCGCGCCTGGAACCGCAGGTGCGCGACATGGCGATCAATGCCGCGGAGCCGGGTTTAAGCGTCTTCGGCCTGCCGCTTCTCTACGACGAACCGGCCCTTGCCGATCTCGGCCCCTTAAGTGGCATTCAAACGGCTTTGAAATGGGCGCGGACGCGCGGTGATACATACGTGATAACCGCGCCGTGCGACATGCCGCGCCTGCCGGAAAACCTTGTATCGCGCCTGATGGCTGTACCGCAGGAAGGGGCGGAGGTCGTATATTTCGCGGGCTCCCGCGACTATCCGCTCTGCGCCCGTTGGAGCGTCGCTATCTTGCCCGATCTCGAAGACGCCTTGCGGGCTGCCGAAGGCGGGCTCGCCGTCATGCGTTTCCTGAGCGGCCGCCGTGTCGTCAAACTTGAGGCCGGCGACGACGGCGCCTTCGTCAACATCAACGCGCCCGAGTCATAGACAGCCCTGCAATCGTTATGTAGATAAGGTACATAACGGAGTATCCGGATGCTGCGCGCTATCCTTGCCGTCTTGCTGGCGTTCATTGCCTTGCCCGCACAGGGTGGCGAGGTCAGCGTCGCCGTCGCCGCCAACTTCACCGAACCGGCCAAGGCGATCGCCGCCGCCTTCGAAAAAAAGACCGGCCACAAGGCCGTCATGAGCTTTGGCCCATCGGGCGCCTTCTACGCCCAGATCCAGCAAGGCGCCCCCTTCGAAGTCTTCCTGTCGGCCGATGCCGAACGCCCGACGCGCCTCGAAGCCGAAGGCTTTGGCGTCGCGAAGACGCGCTTCGTCTACGCCTATGGCGCGCTGGTCCTGTGGAGCGCCAAGCCTGGCTTCATCGATGCCAAGGGCCAGGTGCTGAAGACCGGCACATTCGACCACATCGCCATCGCCGATCCGGCCGCCGCGCCATATGGCACCGCCGCCATCGAGACCATGAAGAAGCTGGCCGTCCACGACGCATTGGGGCCTAAGATCGTCAAGGGCGCCTCGATCGCCCAAGCCTATACTTTCGTCCATACCGGCGCTGCCGAGCTGGGCTTTGTCGCCCTGTCGCAGGTCAAGAACCGTCCTGGCGGCTCACGCTGGATCGTACCCAAATCCTTCTATTCCCCCATCGATCAGCAGGCCATCCTGCTGAAGCCCGGCGCCAATGATCCCGCCGCGCGCGCCTATCTCGACTTCCTGAAAACGCCACAGGCCCGCGCCATCATCACCACCTACGGCTATGAGGTGAAATGACCGGCTGGGAGGTCCTGCTCGACAAGGCTGTATGGCTGACCGCGCAATTGGCGGCAGTAACGACCCTGTGCCTGCTGGTCATCGCCACGCCGATCGCCTGGTGGCTGTCGCGCGGCCGTAGCCTGTTCAAGGACGTCATCGCCGCCATCGTCGCCCTGCCGATCGTCCTGCCGCCGACCGTGCTCGGCTTCTACCTGCTGGTCGCGCTTGGGCCCAACAGCCCGCTGATGGTCCTGCTCCAGCCCTTCGGCGTCCGCACCCTGGCCTTCAGCTTCACCGGTTTGGTCATCGGCTCGATCATCTACAGCCTACCCTTTGCCGTCCAGCCGATCCGCAATGCTTTCGAGGCCATGGGCAAGCGGCCGCTGGAAGCCGCCGCCATGCTGGGTGCCTCACCGCTCGATCGTTTTTTCACCGTCGCCCTGCCCCTTGCGCGACGCGGCTTTATCACGGCGGCGCTGCTGGTTTTCGCCCACACGGTCGGTGAGTTCGGCGTCGTGCTGATGATCGGCGGCGCCATCCCCGGCAAGACCCAGGTCATCTCGATCCGCATCTTTGAGCTGGTCGAACAGCTCGACTACACCTCCGCGCACCGCCTGGCCGGCGGCCTTATGGTCTTCGCCTTTGTCGTCCTGCTGGCCCTGCTGATGATTGACCGCAGCCAAGGCCGGAAGGTGGACGCATGATCGATGTCCGCCTGCATGGCGCGCGCGGCGCCTTTGTCCTCAACGCCGTCTTCAGTGTCCCCGCCGACGGCATTACCGTAGTGCGCGGTTCTTCGGGATCGGGAAAAACCAGCCTGCTGCGCGCCATCGCCGGCCTCGAGCACATGATCGGTCATGTCCGCATCAACAGCGAGCCCTGGCAGGACGGCAAGGTCTTCGTGCCGCCGCACAGACGCCACGCCGGCTACGTCTTTCAGGAAGCGTCCCTGTTTGCGCATCTCGATGTCCGCGGCAATCTCGACTATGCCCGCAAGCGCGCGCCCGCCTCAGCCGACTTCGACGGCGTTGTCGCCGATCTCGACATTGCCCGCCTGCTCGATCGTTCGGTCCACGACCTGTCCGGCGGAGAGCGCCAACGCGTGGCGGTGGCGCGGGCGCTGATGGCCACGCCGAAACTGCTGCTGATGGACGAACCACTGTCGAGCCTCGACCGGGCGGCGCGCGATGGCATCCTGCCGCTGATCAGGCGGTTGGGGCAGAAACTGCCGGTCCTCTATGTCACCCACGATCCAACCGAGGCTAAGGCGCTGGCCGATCGGGTGCTGCGCATGGACAATGGCCAGGTTACTCCGGAAAACCTTTCAAACGGACTGGAAGGCCTGAGCCAGGTCGAAATCGAGCGCCTTGCCCTGGCGGCACTCAGATCAGGCCTTAGTCCACGGCCAGAATGATGTGCGACGCCTTGATCAGGGCCTGAGCCTTCTTGCCGGGCGTGAAGTCGAGCGCCTCAGTCGACTCGTGCGTCACCACGGCCGTCACCGTCTTACCGCTGCCGATATCGAGCGTGACCTCGTCATTGACCGCGCCCGGCACTACCGCGCTGACGACGCCCAGAATGCGATTGCGCGCCGAGATCGGCAGTGGATCGTGCCCGGTCGCCAGAATAACAAAACTCGACTTGATCAGGACAGTGACTGCCCGGCCGACCTTGAGGCCCAGTTCCTCAACGCTTTCACGCGTAACGACGGCAGTCAGTTCGATGCCATCAGCGACCTTGACAGCAACACCGGCATTGACCGCGCCATCGGTCACATGGGTGACGGTTCCGCTCCAGGCATTGCGCGCCGTGGTCTTCATGTTCAGGCGCCGCAACAGGCCGGCAACATCCGCGCCGGCGTTCAAAACGGCATCGATCTTTTCCATCTGGGCGGCAAGGGCGTCTTCGAGGGCCGCATAGGCGTTGATCAGCGCCCTGCCCTCCTCCGTTACCGTTGCCGCGCCGCCCGATTTGCCGCCCGTTTGCGCGACAATCAGCGGCCGCGCCGACAGGTTGTTGAGCGCTTGGACAGCATCCCAGGCGCCCTTGTAGCTTAGACCCGCCGCCTTTGCCGCCGCAGAGATAGAACCAAGCTCACCAATCAACCGCAGAAGCCGGATACGGCCTTCGCCGATCTGCGAGTCGTCGCCTTTGCGGAAATGCAGCAGCGCCTTGAGCGGCAGATCACTCATGGCGTCAGGACGGCAGTTGACTGACTTCGCCCCAGAAATGCACGACCTCGCGCACCGTATTGGCGTACTGGACGCCGTCGAACGGCTTGACGACATAGCCGCTGGCATAGCGTTCGTAGCATTCACGAATGTCGTTGGGCGATTCCGAGCTGGTGAACATGACCACCGGGATCGCGCGGAAGGTCTCGTCCTGCTTGATCGCGCTCAGGAAGGCCTTGCCGTCCATGCGTGGCATATTGATGTCGAGCAGAATGAGGTGCGGTGGCTGCACCGACACGTCCTGCAGCAGCTTGATGGCCTGATCGCCGTTATTGGCCACGGTCAGCCGGCATTGCGGCTTGGCGGTGCGCAGCGCCCGCCGCGTCATCTCGACGTCGCCTTCATTGTCCTCGACCAGAAGAATTTCGAGATCGGTGTACATCTTGCCGGTATCGTTTCCGCTTCAAAGCCCGTGCGATGCGTATCGCGTGATTATGTTCAGAACGGTCGTATCCTACAACCGATACAGTTTTTTACTTGGTTCGGATCACCTGGCTGCACCATACGTCGCACGTTTGTTCTGTCGAGTTGAAAATCACCGCCGCCAACAGCTTTATCTCGCCGGCAGCGTAAAGACGAAGGTGGTGCCTTCGCCTGGGTGGGAGGTGAAGGTGATGTCGCCACCCACCAGGCGCAGGAACTTCTTGCAGGTCGACAGGCCGATCCCGGTGCCGGGATATTCCTCGGCGCGGTGCAGGCGCTGGAAGATCGTAAAGACCCGGTCGGAGAAGGCGGGATCGATGCCGATGCCGTTGTCCTTCACCTCGAAACGCCACATGCTACCGCTGGCCTGCGCTGATATGCTGATCTCCGGCGGCACGGCGCCCTTCTGGAACTTCAGGGCGTTGCCGATCAGGTTCTGGAACAGGATGCGGACCAGCGTCGGACTGGTCTGCAACATCGGCAAGGGACCGGCATAGATGGCCGCGTGCTTTAGCGCGATGACGTCCTCGAATTCACGCAAGGTCTCGGCCAGCACCTGGTTGCAATCGACCTTTTCGGTCCTGACCTCTTCGCGGCCGACGCGCGAAAAGGTCAGGATGTCGCGAATCATCTTCTGCATCCGCACCGCATTGTCACGGATATAGGTGACATACCGTTGGCTGTTGTCGTCGAGAACCGCCGCCGCGTCCTGCTCCAGGAAGCCGGCATAGGTATTCATCATGCGGACGGGTTCCTGCATGTCATGCGAGCAGACATAGGCGAAGCGTTCCAGTTCCTCGTTCGACTGGCGCAGCGTCGCGTTGAGCTTCAGTATCTGCTCGCGCTGGCGGTAGAGGTCGAGATAGACCTTCACCTTGCTCTTCAGGATATCGGGATTGATCGGCTTGAAGATATAGTCGACCGCGCCGATTTCGGCGGCGCGCGTGGCGAAATGATCTTCCTTGCTGATGGCGGTCACGAAGATGATCGGCACGTTTTCCATGTCGGGCCGCGTCTTCATCAGCCGCGCGGTCTCGAAACCATCCATGACCGGCATCTGGACATCGAGAAGCACGATGGCGAAGCTGTGCTTGAGCACCAGCATCAGCGCATCGCTGCCCGATTCGGCGGTCAGGATGGCCGCGCCAAGGGGCCGCAGCAGGGCCGAGGTCGCCATCAGGTTTTCCGGGCGGTCATCGACAATAAGGATTTTCGGCGGCGTTTCGGAAGCCGCCGGCGCATACTCCGTGCGTCCGGTCATGATGGCGCTCATCTGCTTACCGGCCCGATTGCTTGCCGCCTCCAGTCGTGGCCCGCCCGCGTGGGACGACGCAGGCAGGTCGAGACCCTAGATGGCTGCTACTCTGGCGTGAAATCACAAATGTTTTATTACCCGCGCCCAGGTATTCACGCACCCTGGCGAAAGATTTACGCCCCCGCCCTCAGCACACCAATGAGGGTCTGCATGTTTTCGATATAGGTGCCGGTCGAGATGCCGGCGAACGCCTTGTCGGTCACATAGGGTGAGGTATCGCTCGGGTCGCCGACGCGGGTCGTGCGGAAGTCGCCGGCCGCCGGCTCTTTCGGACCGTCGCCGATATAGGGATTGCTGGTCGCCGTCAGGTCGGTCGGCCAGTAGCCTTCTTTCTTCAGAGAGGACACCAGCTTGCCGGCGTCGTCGTGAGCCTTGCTCATGTTCAGGTCCGAAGTTTCGGCAGCCGTCGTGAAATAACGCGGCAGCGGCGTCTTGCCCTTGAGCGGCGAATTTTTGCTGGCTTCAGCCGGCGGCGTGGCCTTCAGCGCCTCATATTCCCTGCGAAGCCTGGCGACATCGAGAACACGGAAGCCGCTATAATGACCCAGCGTATAGGTCGGCTCATAGTCCCAATAGTATTCGCCATTAACAACATTTGAGCCGCGGCGGTGGACATAGATCGCCTTGTTGGTGCCGATCTCGATAAAGGTCGGGTGACGATTCTTCTTGCCGTCGGCGTCGGGCAGACGGACGCTGTCGAGCCAGTCGAGCGCCGCCGGGATGCCGTTGAGATACTTGCTATCGCCCGTCAGGCGATAGAAATTCATCAGCTGCTTGCAGTTGTCATAGGTGGTGTGGGTTGCCAGCGATGGCGGCTCATAGGTACGGGCGCCGGCGGGCTTCAGGTCCAGCGAATGCTGCAAGCCCCATCCCGGCTGCGGCGCGCCCTGTTGGGTCACGATATAGACCGACATGCCGCGCGTGATGGCGTCGAGTACGCGCGTCTCGCCCAGCGCCTGGTAGCACATGATCAGGAACTTAACGTTTTCGGCCGTAACGTCGTCATTGAAGGCGATGTATGAGGTGTAGTCCGGATTGCCGTGGTGCGAAAATTCGTACTTCAGCGGATAGCGCTGCGGCCAGCCGCCGATCGGGTACTGGCTCTCCAGGATGAAGTTGATGACCTTGTCGAGCGCCGGACGGTACTTGGGATCGCGCTTCTCGACATAGATGCGCAGCAGGAGCTGGGCGGCTTCCGAGGTGCCAAGATCGTCGAAGGTCGCATTGCCCCAATAGTGCTGGAATTCTTCCATCCGCCAGGCATTCTTGCCGATGGTGTCGTACCATTTGCGCGTTGAGGCCTCGCCGTCGAAGTCGATGAAGTAGTTCCACCCACCGGTCGGCAACTGGCCCCAGATCAGCGCGTCGGCGACCTTCTCGGCCGCCTGGTAATAGTATTCGTCACCCGTGGCGTGATAGGCGTCCAGGAAGACATGGCCCATGGTCGGCGTGCCTGGCGGCTGGACCCAGATCATGCTGGGATAGGCTTCGAGCTCGCCCCAGCGGCGGGAACCGTCCGGCAGGTAGGACCAGACATAGCCGCCATTGGTCGAGACCTCCTCGACCATATAGCGCGTCGCCGTCTTCATGGTGCGCTCGATGTCCTTGCGGCTGACGGCCTTCTGCGTCCCGGAAGCTTTTGGCGCAGCGGCGGCAAGGGCCGGCATGGCGAAGGCAGCGGCGGCAAAGGCGGCGCTGCCCAGAAGTTGGCGACGATTGTGGCTCATAATCTTGTTCCCTGGTATCGTTCCGGCGATTAATGACACCGGTTTCCAAATAGCATAGGCCCGGCGCTTTGTGTTGGCAAGTTCAACGTCGCAGATCGTCCGGCCTGTCGACATCGCGCAGTACACCGTCCGAATCGCTATCGACGAAACAAACACGATAATGGCCGGACTCGATCAGTGCACGCCCGCCCCGGTCACCTTCAAGACGCAGCAGTCGCGAAAAACAGACAGAGGAAAACAATACCGGATGTCCGGTCTGGCCGTTGTGGCGCGGCGCGGCGATATCGTGCCCGGGAAGCGCCCGCACCACCTGATGGAAGATGCCGTCCGGCAGAAAGGGCATGTCGGCCAGGACGACAAAGACGGCATCGGTGACTGTCAGGCTGGCGATGCCCAGCGCCAGGGACCGCCCCATGCCGTCGTCGGCCAGCGGATTTTCGACGACACGGACACGTGGTGCATCCAGGCGATAGCCAGGGCGAACAACCGCCAAAACCTCATGAAAATCAAAGCCGGACAGGGCATTTAACACATGTTGAAACACGGATTGTCCGTCCAGGTACGCTTTGAGCTTGTCGCCGCCAAAACGGCGGGCACTGCCGGCGGCCAGCAGGACGGCGGACACTCTCACCCTGTCACCGTCCGTCGCCACGCCGACACAATCTGGGCCAGGACGGCGACCGCGATTTCCGGCGGCGTCCGGGCACCGATGTCGAGCCCGATAGGTCCATGGATGCGCGCCAGTTGCTCTCCTGTCGCGCCCATGGCCGCCAGAGCTTCCAACCGCCGTTCATGGACGGGCCGGCTCCCCAGGGCGCCGATGAAGAAGACGCCGCTGTTGAGCGCCCTTCGCAGGACCTCGGCTTCGTAGGTGTGATCGTGGAAGGTCATGGCCAGCGCCGTCCAGTTGTCCAGCACACCGGCGTCGAAATCCTCAGGCCCGGTCATCAGCGTCGCCTGCATGACGCGCAGGACCGCCCTGTCCGGCGTGAAGATGTCCACCGCGATTTCCGTCAGCGCCGCCATCTGCGCCAGAGCAACAGTGATCGGCCCCTGCCCTACAACCGCCAATCGACATTGTGGAACATAGGTTCGAACATAGGGCTTGTCAAAGTCGTAGCGCAGTTCCGCCACGCGCCTGTCGCGCCGCGCGGCCAGCAAGGCGTCCAGCGTCTCATCGGGAAGGTTGACATCAAAATGGACGTGCAGCCCCGAACCGCACGGCAGGACAATGTCCTTGAAGCGCGAACCTTCGCCATAAAGTTCCGTATGGTTCTCTCCGCGCGCCATCGCCGCCATGGCGTCGAGCGCCAGTGCCCGCTCGGCGCAGCCGCCGGTAATGGCGCCGACCGCCCGGCCATCCTCGGCCACCGCCATCTGGCTGCCGAGCGGCCGGGGCGACCGTCCCTCGACCGCGACCAGGGTCAGCAGCGCCGTCCTCAGGCCTTCGTCGCGCCAACGCTTCAGGTCTTCGAGTACGAAGTCCTTATACACCGGGGCATCGACAAGCAGGGGCGCGTTCAAGACTCAGACCTTGCCGCGCGCCGCCTGGATATTTTCCACCGTCAGCGGCAGGCTGCGGATGCGCGCGCCACAGGCGGCGAAGATAGCGTTGGTCACGGCCGGCAGGACCGGCGGCAGGGCTGGCTCGCCCAGGCCAGTCGGTGCGAATTCGCTGAGGTGGAAGTGGACGTCGATCTGCGGCGCCTGCGACATGCGGATCATCGGCACGGCGTCAAAGTTCAGTTCCTGCGCGCTCCCCTTGGCGAAGGTGATCGCCTGCGACAGTTCGCCGATTCCGTCGATGACGCTGCCCTCGACCTGGTTGCGCGCACCCGACGGATTGATAATGGTCGAGCCGACATCGCCCACCACCCAAACCTTGAGCACCCGCCAGTTGCCATCGTCCTCGACCTTGACCTTGGCCACTTCGGCAAAGTGCCCCAGGTGGCAGAAATAGGTGGCAACGCCCATGCCCACGCCTTTGGGCAGCTTGGTCTTGCCCCAACCGGAGCGTTGCGCCACCTGCTCCAGCACCGCCTTGGCGCGCGCGGGATTATAGGTCGACTGGTTGCCCCAATTGTCGCTTGGCCGCGGATCCTTGAGATGCGCCTCCAGCACTTCCAGGCGCGACGCCACCGGATCCTTGCCGGCGGCGTGCGCGATCTCGTCCCAGAAGCTCTCGTGGACGAAGCACATGCCGTTGGATACGGGCGCGCGCAGATAGCCGGTCGGAATGATGGTATCGATCAGGGCCTGCTCATGGCGATAGTTCGGCGCCAGCCCCTGGAAGGCATAGCCTTCCGTCGCCGCGCCCTGTGCCGGCTTGTCGCCCTGGCCGAAGGTGACGGCGCGCGTGTGATAGGCCGTCGTGGCGCCACCGGCGTCAAGCCCGGCGCGCACGACCTGATAGGCGCCCGGACGGAAATAGTCGTAGGCGAGATCGTCTTCGCGCGTCCACACCACCTTGACCGGTCCATTGAGCTTTTTCGCGATCGCCGCCGCTTCGGCCATATAGTCGTTTTCCAGCCGCCGCCCGAAACCGCCACCACACCTCTGCATGTGAACGACGACCTTATCGGCCGCGACGCCTATCGTCTTGCCGACCAGTTCCTTGCCGGAGTTGGGCAGTTGCGTCGGCGCCCAAATCTCCATGCCGCCGTCGGCCGTCGGCTGGGCGGTGCAGTTCTGAGGCTCCATGGGCGCGTGCGGCAGGAACGGCACCTCGTAGGTCGCCTCGGTGACCTTGGCCGCCTTGTCAAAGGCGGCATCGACATCGCCGGTATTCTTGCTGACCGTTCCTTTGCCGGCCAGCAGCGCCTTGGCCTTTTCGGCATAGGTGCCGCTATCGTGAGGCGCGCCATGCGCATCGTCCCAGACGGGCTTGAGAGCCTCACGCGCGGCCTTGGCGTACCACCAGCTCTTGGCGACGATGGCCACGCCGGGGCGCAGACCGTGGAAGTCGCTGCCACCATCGAGTGCGAAAACATCAGTAATGCCCGGCATCGCCTTAACGGCGTCGAAGTCGGCCGACTTCAGCTTGGCGCCGTAGACCGGCGCCTTGACATAGACGGCGTACTTCATGCCAGGCAGGGTCTTGTCGATGCCGAAGATCGGCTCGCCCTTCAGCACCCTGGCGCTGTCGGTACCGCCCTTGGCCTTGCCGATGATCGTATAGTCCTTGGCGTCCTTGAGCTTGACCGTGTTCAGATCCGGCACGGGCAGCTTTGCCGCCGCCCCTGCCAGCGAACCGTAGGTCAGCTTTTTGCCAGACGCCTTGTGGATCACCTGTCCCTTGGATGTCGTAAGGCTGTCCACCGGCACCTTAAGCTGCGCCGCGGCCGCCGCCACCAGCATCGATCGGCCGGCTGCTCCAACCTTGCGATGATTGTCCCAGTTCATCGGCGTCGAAGCGCTGCCACCGGCGAACTGCGCGCCGAAGCGCTTTTCATCGGCCGGCGAGGTTTCGATCTTCACCTGCCCCCAGTCGACGTCCAGTTCCTCGGCGATCAGCATGGGCAGCATGGTCTTGATGCCCTGGCCGATCTCCGGATTCTTGGCCAGGATGGTCACGGTGTTGTCGGGATGAATGGTGATGTAGTTGCCGATCGCCGCGCTCGCGGCGGCCTCGGCGTCCGGCGACAGGCCGAGCATCAGGCCGCCACCGGCGGCGACACCGGCCATAAGGACAAAACGGCGGCTGGGCTGGAAAGACGTATCAGCCATGGCTTAAACCTCCCGCGTATCGGCGGCCGACACGCCGGCCGCGGTCTTGATGGCGGCACGGATGCGGGTATAGGTCGCGCAGCGGCAGACATTGCCATCCATGGCCGCGTCGATCTCGGCATCCGTCGGCTTGGGGGTTTCTTTCAGCAGGGCGACCGCCGACATGATCTGGCCGCTCTGGCAGTAGCCGCACTGCATGACATCGAGGTCCAGCCAGGCGTCACGGACCTTCTGCCCCAGCTTGGTCGCCACAATGCCTTCCAGCGTCGTGACCTCGGCATCGGCAACCGATGTGATCGGCGTGATGCAGGCCCGCATCGGCTGGCCGTCGACATGGACGGTGCAGGCGCCGCATTGGGCGATACCACAGCCGAACTTGGTCCCCTTCAGGTCCAGTTCGTCGCGCAGTACCCACAAAAGCGGCATGTCGTCCGGCACATCGACCGAGCGCGCTACACCGTTGACCTTGACCGTGACCATGCGACCCTCCCAAATTTGTAAGCGAACCCCTTCTTAGCGCAGCTTTTCCGGCAAGCGGCATGACAATTTCGTAATCCATTACATGTGGCAATTTTATCAGTAAAAAATCCAGCAAAGACAAGCCGATCAAGCCTATAGGCACGGCGGCGCGAATGAGGCATAAGAGCGACGCTTAAAACGAGGACAGCAATGCCGACGCCCGAGCCGACAAACGCCGCCGCTCTCACCTCCCATCCGATTTACCTGACCGTCCGGGACTTCGCCGAACGCGCGATGAATGGCGACGACAAGACTCTGCGCTGGGTGCTCGGCGCCCTGGTCCTCGTGCTCGCCTGCTTCAACTTCCTGCGCGACCTGAACAACCCGAACCACGCCTTCTGGGACGAGTCCTATTACCTGACCGCGACCCAGCGCTATGTCGAGGACACGGCGCAATACGCCTCGCACCCCCCGCTTGGTTTCATGTTCATGGACCTGGGTGTGTCCGTCGTCGGCCGCAACGAGAAACTCGATCTGCATCCGCTGGCCATGGAGAAAAAGATCGATACGCGGAAGCTCGCCAAAGGCTATGATTTCACCGGGATACGCCTGCCCGCGGCGATCTTCTCGGTTATCGGCGCCATGCTGTTCTATCTGATCATGCTCAGGCTCTCGAACGAGGCGTTCGACGCCTTCGTCTTCTCGCTGCTCTATCTTTTCGAGAACGCCCTGATCGTCCACTTCCGGGCGGCGCATCTCGATCCTTACCAGTTCACCTTTACCCTGGCCTCCATCTATGTCTGGCTGTTCACCTGGGACCGTGAACCGAAACGGCCCCTGCTCATGTACGGGCTGTTTGGACTGTTCTGCGGCCTCAGCGTCATGGTCAAGGTCAATTCGCTGGTCATGCTGGCCCTGGGCGGGTTCAGCCTCTTGCGCATGCTGTGGATGGACCGGACGCGCGAAACCCTGATCAACGTCCTGAAACGCGGCAGTACGATCGCCGCGTCATTCGCGGCCATCGTGGCGGCCATTTTCGCCCTGCACGTCGTTCTGAACCCGGTCATGCCCGATCCGAAGACCGAATCCGGCCGGCGCGACCTGAACGTCATGCCCAAGACCTACCAGGCATGGCTGAAGGGCGAGGCGCCGCTGACGCCCGGCGTCATCTGGGACGCGACCGCCGGCTATTACAAGTACATGAAGCACGACTTCCAGTACGTGACCAAGAACGAGCCCAATGGCGCCAAGGCCATCCTGTTTCCGTTCATGAACAAGATCATCAACTATCGCTGGGATTTCAATGGCCGCAAGACCGCCTATGTCCAGATGGTCGGCAATCCGGTCAACTGGGGACTTGGGATTGCCGGCATCGTGGCGGCCGCGGGGCTGATCCTGCTCCGGCATGCGCGCAAACGCCCAACGACCGAAAACTCACAAAGCGAAGACACCGACATGGACCTGCTCGAGGTCATGTTCGCCATGTTCATCCTGTTCTGGGGCCTGCACATCTATCTTGGCACCCAGCGCGTGATGTACATCTATCACTATTTCATCGGCCTGGCGCTTAGCTACTTCCTTGTGGCCTTGGCCTTCAAGGTGGTGTCGCGGCGCGTGGCCTTCGTCGCCAAACACCGCTTCACCATACTGTGCGCGACCAGCATCGCCATTGCCGGCAGCTTCCTCTTCTATTCGCCGCTGACCTATCACTACTACCTGTCGCGGAAGGATTGCCAGATGCGCAACTGGCCCGTGACGCTGGTGATCTGTCAGCCAATCAAGAAGAAGACGGCCGCGACGCCGGCTACACCGCTATCGACACCGTCCCCGTAAAGCCGTTGGTGTAATCGCCGGTCAGCGACACGGTCGCCGCCGCCAACTGCGCAGACGTGTCGTCGCCGAAGACATTGTCCGAAGCAAAGGTGATGGCGGCCAGGTTGTTGACGCTCGCGCTATAGCCCGTGGCGTTGTTGTAGACCGACTGGCAGGTTGCACGATCGAAAGCCAACTGGGTAATCTTGACGGCGTTGTTGGCTGTCGTCGCGGTCGACTGGCTGACATAGACCTCGACATGGATGTGCGGCATCCGGCCTGAATAACACGCGGGGAAAATGGTGGTGAAGGTCACCTGGCCGCTGGAATTGGTGACCTGGACACCGCGCAGGTAGTTCTGGTTGGTCACGCCGCTGGAATAGAGCGAATAAAGCCCTGCGCGGTCGCAATGCCATATATAGACGGCATAGTTGGTCAGCGCCGCACAGCCAAGATCAGCGTCCTGAACGTTGATGGTCAGGGTCAGCGGCACGCCCGCCGCGGTGCCTGACATGGAACCGAAGCTCGTGCGAATGTCGCTGCGGACGATGCCGCTCTGGGTCAGGACGTTGACCACATTGCCACTGATGGTGTTGGTGCCGTCCGCCGGATAGGGCCCGTTGGTTTCGGTCGCTGCTTCGGTACATGTGCCCGTCGAACTGCTCGACGACGACGAGGATGAGGACGACGACGAACTGCTGCTGCTTGAGGACGAACTGCTGCTGGAGGACGACGACGACGTGCTGACCGTTGTGCTGGATCCGCTCCCGCCGCCCCCGCACGCCGCCAACGCCGCGCTGGTCGCCGCCCCGCCCATCATCAAAAGCGCGCGGCGGCGCCCCATGACGGCAAGGTCCAGCGACAGGCTGGGCGATTCAGGATGGTCGTGATGATCAGTCATTTTAGCTATTCCCGGCTAACTGGATGGTCGGCGAGGAATAGCCATCGATTGCGGCAAGAATGCCGATATCATTATTTCAATTTTGAAAAATTCATTCCGACATATCCCGCACGGCCATGGCGGATAGTCTCGGGTATTATTGCGGCAGATAGATATCCGAGATTACCCGTTCGCCCCCTACCCGATTGAGCTGGACCACCACATCGATCAGCGACGTCGCATAGGCCAGGGTTTCGCTGCGCGTCAGTTGCGTGCCGCCCTGCATGACCATGAGCGCGATCTGCTCCAGCGCGCCCTTCGGCGTATTGGCGTGCGCCGTCGTAAAGGAGCCTGGATGACCCGTATTGATGGCGCGCAGGAAGGTCTGGGCTTCCTCGCCACGGATTTCACCAACTATGATGCGGTCGGGGCGCAGGCGCAACGATGCCTGCAAGAGGTCGTTGATCGTCACCTTGGCCTCCCCCAGTTCGCCCTTGACAGCAACGAGGCGTAGGGAGTTGGCGTGGTTATCGGCGATTTCCGCCGTGTCCTCGACCAGGATGATCCGCTCGTGCTCGGGGATGATCTTGAGCATGGCGTTCAGGAAGGTCGTCTTGCCCGAGGATGTACCGCCCGAAATCAGAATCGTCTTGCGCGAGGTGACGGCGTCTTTCAGGAACTTGATCGGCTGGGCGCGGGCATACTCCTCTTCGTCCTGGCCGTGGGCGTGCTCGATCTTGCGAACCGGGCCGCGATCATAGTCATCAAGCGACATGTCGATCATGCGGTGGCGCCGGATGGCCATGGCCCAGTGCTTCGATGCCGGCGGACCGACCAGTTGCACGCGCTCGCCCGTCGGCAGGCTGGCGGCCAGCAGCGGGTTTTCCCGGTTGATGCCCTGGTGCGCGACGCGGGCGATCTGGGCCGCCAGGCGCGACAGCAGGATGTCGTCGACCTCCGGCATCTCGACGCAGCGCATGTTCGGCTCGCCCGAGATTTCGATCCACACCTCGAACGGCTTGTTGACGAGGATTTCCGTGACATCGTCGCGCTCCAGCCACGGCAGGAAAGGTTTCAGGTAGGTGCGCAGATAGACGCCGTCGAGCGCGACGACGCCTGAGTTTTCGACATCCAGGGGCGTGGCCATGGCGGTTACAATGCGAAATCCAGGTCGCGCGCGGCGAAGACCTGGATGGGCGCGCCTTGCGGAACCTTGATGGTCGGAGGAATCTTGACGTCGCTCGACAGGGCCTCGGCCGCGACATTCTTGGCGTCGTTGGCGCCGCCGATGACGATGGTGTTCGATGTGTTCTTGCTAAGCCCGGCGGCCAGGCCATTCACAACCGACAGCAGCATGGCCGCGCCGAAGCGTTTGACGAAATGCGTATCGACGCTGCCGGCCGCGCCGGCCTGGCCCAGGTCGTCGATCGCCGGCGACGACAGCTGGATCGACAGGCCATCGGGGCGGATCAGCCGCGTCCAGATGATGAAGGCGCGCGTCTCGCCCGACGCCAGGCCGCTTTTGTATTGGCCGATCAGGCGCGATCCGCGCGGGACCAGGACAGCCGTGCCGTCAAAGCTGCGGATATCGCGCGACACGATGGCGCGCGTGTAGCCCGGCAGGTCGGAATTGATGGCGGTTTCCAGCACGGCCGGAATAACCGCGCCCATGGGCACGACCTTGGCCGGATCGGCCATCTTCTGGGCCTTCTGGGTGGTCTCGCCGTTGACGCGGGCGGCGAACTGGTCGTTCGAATTGAGGGTAACGCCCCCTCCTCCGGCTGCCGGCGCGGCCTGGGCCGGCGCGGCCGGCTGCGGCGCGCTGTTGTCGATGACCAGGGCGGGTGAGCGCGGGCCGTTGGGATCAGGATTTACGGCTGGCTGGGTTGGCTGCGTCGGCGGCACTGTCATCGGCATCGGCTGGACGATCTGCGGTGGCACCTCCAGCGGGGCATTGTATGACGGATCGACCGGCGGCAAGGTAGAGTTCTGCGACGGTGGCTGGACCGGCACGGTGCGCGGCGGCTCCGGCTGGCTGGCTGGCGGCTGCCCCAGCATGACGAAGGTCAGGACGCCCAGGGCCACTGCGCCGCCGATGCCGGCGATCGCCGTCATGTCGACGCCGCCGGCGGGCTTGGCCACGTCCGGCAGGGCGCGGACCGAGGCGGCTTCGAGCGCATCGGGCTCCATCTTCAGACGCGGATCGGCCCCTGTCGGCAGGGGCGCATTGCGAGGTGTCTGGACCATGGCTGGCTCCTACTTCTGGCGCGGCTTCGGGGACTGGGCATCGAGGCCCTGCACCTTGAAGGCGTCGTTATAAAGGGTCGACTTCAGGCTGCCGCGCCGCAGCACGTAGGCCGGCGCCACCTGCTCGATCACCAGGTAGTCGCCGCGCGAGGCGTAGTTGACCAGGCTTTCGGTATTGTCGGTATTCAGGGCATAGACGGCCGGCGCGGGGATGGAGGGCGCCCAGCGGAAGTAGGTCAATGCGCCGTCGTCGAAGACGCGGATCGGCACCAGGTCGGCCGAACCGACGAAGGAATAGGCCGTGTTGCGCTTTTCCGGCGCCGGCAGGAAGGCGTTGGGATCGGGCGGCCGCGTCGGCGCCTGGGGCGTGCCGGTCGATGGCTCGGGCGCATAACGGAAGCGCAGTTCATAGGTCACGTCGCCGCCACGGCATGCCTTTTCGGACGCCGTGCGCAGCTCGAAATTATAGCTGCGGCGGTTGGTGATGACCGTCATATTGGTGAAGCCCTTCGACGACACCGGCTTGACGAAGACCAGGTTGCCGCGCTTGTTGACCGTCACCTGCCAGTTGGCGGAGTCGCCGACCGACACGTTTTCAACCTGCTCGTTCGACGCCAGGGTCACGGTCGTCTGGAAGCCGGCGCAGCCGAGCATCTGGACGACGGCGGTCGGGTCGTAGTCGATGACGCGCAGCCGCGAGTCGAAATCGGTGACGGGCTGGGCGGCCACAGAGGTCGCCAGCAGGAGCGGAAGCACAGGGAAAAGTACGCGTTTCATGGTCATTTCACATCTGCGGGCGGCGCGGGCGGGGGCGTCTTCATCGCGGCCGCGGGATTGGCGGCCGGACGAAAGCGTTGCCCAAGCCCCTGGACGCGGCTGAAGCGGTCGGCGCTGCCCTGGGGCGCGCGGGTGTCGGGATCGTAAAGGCCCAGCACCTGGGTGCGGGCGCCGGAAGACGACGCGATCGACTGGTCGCGGGTCACGGCCGTCACCAGGGGCGCGGTGCGTTCCAGTGCGTCGGAGGCGCGCGAACTGGCGTTCAGCGATTGCAGGGCCGGAGAGGACTGCATGGTCTGCAGGGTGCCGGCGACGCCCGGCGCCTGCGGGCCCGGGGACGCAGGCTTGTCGCGAAGCGCCGCCTGCCAATCCTTGACCAGGTTGGCCGCCACCCACATCAGGGTGAACAGGAAGGCGCAGTAGATCAGTGAGCCCATGAACAGGATGACCATGGGCTGGACGGCCTGGACAGCGCGCTGCGGATCGGCGCCGATGCTCTCGATCAGCGGAATGAATAGCGTCAGGGCCGCTGTCCCGCCCAGGACGGTCAGAAGCGGCGCCAGGGCGAAGACCAGGCTGGTGCGGATCCAGCCGTTGAACAGGCCGCGCGTCTGCGGAAACAGGCCAAACACGATGAAGACCGGCCCCAGGATCAGCAGCAGATAGAGCACCATGCGCGTCAGGATGAGCACGCCAAGCGTCGAGCACAGCAGGAACAGGCCCGAAAGCCAGAACAAAGTCACCGGCATGGGCTTGGGCGCCAGCATGTTGGCCGCCGTCGGATCGGGCTGGCCCGGAATGGTCGCGACCGTCTGGCCCTTATTGTCGAGTGTCTGGGCAATCTCGGCGAAGCGCACGAACAGGCCGTCCAGCGCCTGGGCGAAATTCATCACCGCGCTGCCTTTTTGTCCGAGCAGCGCCGCGGCGACTTCGTCCGGGCCGTTCATCAAGAGGCCGTAGAAGATGGCGTGATAGGCCGGCCAGGCAGTGACGAAGGTCAGGACCAGCACCATGGTGATGATGCGCGGCGACAGCATCGGCACGGTCAACTGCGTGCGGCCGGTCATGAAGCCGTAGCCCAGGATGGCGACATAGATGGTCAGCAGCACGAACAGCACATAGCTGAACGCCCCGCCGGCGCCGAACAGACGGTTGTAGCCGACTTCGACGGCCTGGATGATGCGGCAGTCCATCGTCGCCAGCGACTGCGAGACGCTGACTTCACCGACCAGGGTGATCTGGGGGCAGGCCGCCGCTTGCAACATCATTCGGCTCCCTTACGGAGCTTGGGACGGCGCGTCGTGGTGTCCGGATAGGGTGAGCCCGTCAGGGCTTCCCACCAGGCGTGGGGTTCGTCACCCAGCTGTGCGCGCAG
This sequence comes from Asticcacaulis solisilvae, assembly GCF_017875235.1. GTDB lineage: Bacteria > Pseudomonadota > Alphaproteobacteria > Caulobacterales > Caulobacteraceae > Asticcacaulis > Asticcacaulis solisilvae_A. Next base: position 20,921 of record NZ_JAGGMI010000021.1, read on the forward strand.
TTCATCGAGTTGGCGCACCGTCGATTCGCGGCCCGACAGGACGGTCAGCACATCAGGCATGGTCGCCAGATCCAACCGGGCGACGACGCTGTGATTGCCATGCTTGACCAGGAAGGCGCGCGACGACGACGGCAGGGCCCGGATCAGGTCGAGTTCGTGCAGGGTCAGGCCGAAGCCATCGACATAGTCCTCGGCCTGGGCGCGCGGATTGGGCATGAATATCTGCGTCGCCGACTGTTCGATGATCGCGGTCGAGATGCGACTGTCAAGCGCGTCGCGCGCCGACTGCGTGCCGAAACCCAGGATGGCGTTGCGTTTCCGCAGGGTCTTCATCCAGTTGCGAATGGCGGCGGCGAAGATTTCGTCGTCCAGCGCCTTCCAGCCCTCATCAATGATGATGACGGTCGGCGTGCCGTCCAGGCGTTCCTCGACGCGCTGGAACAGGTACATCATGCACGGCGTCCGCAGGACCGGCTCGTTGAGCAGCAGGGTCATGTCGAAACCGAGCGTGCGCGCGCTCATGTCGAGCGCGTCGGTCTCGTTGTCGAACAGCCAGGCATGCTCGCCCTCGCCCACCCACGGATTGAGGCGCGTCGCCAGGTCCCCGTGCGTCGGACGGCGGACGCCGCCCAGCAGCTCACGGAAATAGCGCAGGCGCCGGTAGCGCGGCTCCTGCTCGAAGTTGGCGTCCACCGCCTCGGTGATGATCGCTTCTTCTTCGGAATTGAGCGGCAGGTCGGGCCGGCTCAGGAGTTGAGCAATCAGGGTGCGCAGGAAGGCGCGGTTGCCGGGATTGTCCGCCAGTTGCAGCGGATTGAAGCCGGTCGGCTCGCCGGGCCGCAGGGTGGCGTAATGGCCGCCGATGCCGCGAATGAAGATTTCGGCGCCGCGATCCTTGTCGAACAAAACGGTGCGCGGCTTGAACTTCTGCGCCTGCGCGGCCAGGAAGTTGAGCACCACCGTCTTGCCCGAGCCCGAGGGCCCGATGACGGTGAAATTGCCGAGATCGGCCTTGTGGAAGTTGAAATAATAGGGCGTCGCCGACGAGGTTTCGAAGACCGTGACCGCCTGGCCCCAGTGATTGCCTTCGGGCTGGCCGATCGGGAAGCCGTGCAGCGAGGCGAAACTCGCATAAGCAGATGTCGAGATCAACGCCTTGCGGGCAATGAACTGTTCGTTGCCGGGGAACTGCGCCCAGAAGGCAGGCTCGAGGTTGACGTCCTCGCGCACCGCCACGGCGCCGAGATCGGCCAGGGCCGCCAGGCATTGCGCGGTCGCCGGATCGAGCGCCTCCAGCGACTTGGCGCGGACCAGCAGGCTCATATGGTGCTCGCCCAGGCCCATCACGCCGGTTGACAGATCATCCTTGGCCGACATCAGGCCGGCGCGTAAGGAGAGCGCCTCCTCGTCGGCGGCGCGCATGCGGCGCAGCGCCAGGTTGATGCGCTCCAGGCCGATCTGGCGGTCAACGAAGCCAAAGCTTTCGGTCAGCGTCATCTCGTAGGGCAGGCGCAGCAGGGCATCGACCATGCCGGGCGTGGCGTTGGGCGGATAGTCCTTCAGCGACAGGATCGAGCCGTAATCCTTGCCCTCGCCCAGCGACGCCTGCTCCAGCGACTCGAGGCCGAAGCTGATGCGGCGGTAGGGCAGATAGTTGCCAATGTCCTCATGGGTACGCAAGACCGGGCGCATCTCGCCGTTGTAGATGGCCGACAACAGCTCCAGCAGTTCCGAGCAGCGGCCGTTCTGGGTTTCGTAGGCGCCGAGGATACGCGGCCCGTAGGACTGCAGCGCCGCCAGCAGCGCCTCGGATGCCGCCTGGATTTCCTTGTGGTCGCGCGCCTGGGTGGCGGCCAGGGCATTGTCGCCCAGCCCCTTGCCGAACATGTCGGCGAGCCGTTCGGCGAAGCCGACCTTGCCCTTTGGGTTGCGGCGAACGATGGTGATGAACAGGTCGTTGACGAACAGTTGGCGCGACGACAGCTTGTCCTGCCACTTTGACTGGATCAGGCCGCACACCGGGTCGTCATAGCTGGCGTTCAGCCCGACGCTGACCTTGCGGCGGATAATGTGGTGATAGAGGACGAACCGAGACGATCCGATGGCGCGCAAGGCAGCCGCCCGGATGAACTGGCGGTGATTGACCTCTTCGGTATCCGCCGTCTCGAAGGCAAAGCCTTCGAGGTACAGCGATTGCATCAGGCTGCCGTCGCGGAGCACGATCGTGCGGTCGTCAAGGAAATGGTCGTAAGGCAGCTGATCGCCGACGCGCTTTTCCTTTTTGGCCCAGCCCGCGAAACCGCCCAATCCCTTGTTATCGTCCGCCATAATATCAAAAATACTTAAGGATGGTAGGAGTTACAGCGCCAGTAGCGCCAGTTGCGAATACGGGGGCAGCGCTGCACTTTGGTCATCCACAGGTCGAAGACCCGGGGCTCACGCAGGCACGCCAGATACCCGATGGCGTGGATGACGACCGACACCGCGAACGCCCAGAAGGAGCGCGTGATGAGAAAGACTTCGGTCGTCACCACCGCATTGATGATGAAGTAGCTGTAGGTCACGCCGGCGAACATCTGCGGCTGGGTCAGCGCCTTGAAAACCGGAGATTTGACCAGGTCCGTCATGGGACTAGCGCGCCATGGCCTGGATGCCGCCGACGATGGTCGCCGCGCCGAACAGGATGAAGACGCCGACGATGACGGTCGCGCCGTAGCGCCAGTTCATGCGGCCGGTCAGCATCATGAAGCCGACCGCGGCCACCGCGATGACGGCGACAGTGGTTGCGACACGGCCCAGCAGGGTCTGCTGGATCCAGTCGACGGCGCCGGTGATCGGCGACGATCCGGCCGGACCACCCGTGGCCTGGGCGGCAGCAGTGTTCGCCCAGGTCATCATCGATGCCGCCATGGCCATAACAGTGATAGACAGGGGGTTCTTCATTCCTACCTCACATCCGCGTCGCGACCGGTCAATCCCCGGTAGAGAATCAGCGACAGTGTTATGCGCAAGTCTTGCGCAATGCGTCAGGCATGACAAGCCGCCGGATGATCCGGGGACTGAACACGCCGCGCGGACTTATAGGCAAAAATTATGTTGGCAAAAAGGGCTTTGCGTGACTTCACCGAAAGTTTCACGGGATTGTCACAATTGCCCTCGGAGACTTTATCCCGGCTGTTAATCTTCTGAAAACGTTACTGTGACGCCGCGCTTGCGGAAATAGGACTGCATGGTCTTGCGGCCGGCGCGGTTGTTCTGGGCCAGGCGCGTCGGCTGGACCACCGCCTCTTTCAGCCCTTCGGCGGCCAGGGCGTCTTTCAGCGCCTTGATGTGCGTATCGATCTCGGCATTGTCGTTGGCCAGCGACGTGTAGATGTTTTCGAGAGCTTCGGCGACGGTCAAGGGACACTCCAATCAAAAGATGCCCGCCTGTTATCAGGTTTGGCTTGCCTGTGGCAAGAGCCCGCCTTCTGCTGCGCCCCTCCCCCTACGCTTACGTAAACGAATGCCTTAAAAAAACACCGATTCACAGCTTTTTGAGAGTTTGGATGTAATGATTCGGTTGTAGTTTCGGGGCACGGACAAGATGCCTCACAGGGGAGCGAACCGGCGGATGGGTTTCATCAGCAATATCAGGCGCGACGCCACCTTCATGACCCGCCTGCTGCGGATTCTCCGCCGCATCCGCAGTGTCAATCCCGACTCGTCCAATCTCGTCTGCGACGACTTCGAACATGCCGCCGACCAGTGGCCGACGCAGACGGCGCTGATCTTCGAAGGCAAGAGCCTGACCTATCAGCAGCTCGACGTCATGGCCAACCGCTATGCCCACTGGGGCCGTCAACGCGGCCTGAAGCCCGGCGACACGGTCGCGCTGTTCATGCCGAACCGGCTCGAATACCTGGCCATCTGGATCGGAATGAACAAGATCGGCGTCGTCACCGCGCTGATCAACAATTCATTGACCGGCAAGGGCCTGGCCCACTGCCTCAACATCTCGATGGCCTCGCTGACCCTGGTCGACCTGACGACCATGCCGTGCTTCATGGAGATCGAATCCCAGATCGAGCGCTTCCAGGCCCTGTGGGTGCTGGACCTGCCGCGCGAGAAGGAAACCGAGGATTGCCGCAGCCTGGATGCCGCCATCAAGGGCGTATCGACGGTTCGTCCGGACCGCACGCCGCGCGCCGACCTGAAGGCGTCCTCGACCGCCCTCTACATTTATACGTCCGGCACAACGGGCCTGCCCAAGGCCGCCAAAATCTCCAACGCCCGCGCCCAGCTCTACATGAAGGCCTTCGCCGGCCTGACCAAGATGGGCCCCGGCGACCGGGTCTACTGCGTCCTGCCGCTATATCACGCCACCGGCGGCCTGTGCGCCACGGGCGCGGCCCTGATGAACGGCGGCGCCATCGTGCTCAAGCGCAAGTTCTCGGCCAGCCAGTTCTGGAGCGATGTCCGCCTGCAGGGCGTGACCCATATCGTCTATATCGGCGAGCTGTGCCGCTACCTCGTCAACTCGCCCCCCGCCCCCAATCCGGACGACGAGCGCAAGCACAAGGTGCGCATGGCGTTCGGCAACGGCATGCGGCCCGAGGTCTGGGACCAGTTCAAGAGCCGTTTCAAGATTCCCGACGTGCTCGAATTCTACGGCTCGACCGAAGGCAATGTGTCGCTGTTCAATCTCGACGGCCATTCCGGAGCGATAGCGCGCGTTCCGCGAATCCTGCGCAACAAGTTCAATGTCCGCCTGGTCCAGTTCGACATCGAGAGCGAAATGCCGATACGCGGCCAGAACGGTCTGTGCATCGAATGCCGGCCGGGCGAGATCGGCGAGGCCATCGGCCACATCGCCCACGACGCGCGCCACGCCTATTCCGGCTATGCCGACAAAGCCGCCTCGCAGAAGAAGGTCCTGACGGACGTCTTCAAGAAGGGCGACCAGTGGTTCCGCACCGGCGACCTGATGCGCCAGGACAAGCAGGGCTATCTTTATTTCGTCGACCGCATCGGCGATACCTTCCGCTGGAAAGGCGAAAACGTCTCGACCTCGGAAGTCGCCGAATACTGCGCTTCGGCGCCAGGCGTCGAAGAGGCCATCGTCTACGGCATCCCCGTCCCGCATCACGACGGCAAGGCCGGCATGGTGTCGCTGATCACGCGCGAAGGCTTCGACCTCAAGCTGTTCAAGGACCACGTCGACTCAAAGCTGCCGGCCTATGCGCGGCCGCGCTTCGTCCGCCTGCTGCAGGAGGTCGAAACGACCGGCACGTTCAAGTACAAGAAGATGGACCTGATCAAGGCCGGTTTTGACCTGGGCGCGGTCACCGATCCGCTCTATCTCCTGTGCAATGACGACTATGTGCCGCTGACCCCGGACATGGCCGCCCAGATCGCCGGTGGGCAATTGAGACTGTAAAAAAGGGCTATAAAACCTTTTTTGCCAAAAGCTTGCATCCTGCCGTCGCGAACCCTATCCAAATCCGCGCAAGGCCTTTGCTATCGTTAATCCATCCCGCACGGAGCGGGGATGGAGATAGTCTTATGGAACTTCAAGTTGGATGGCTGGCGGCTATCGTCGTTGGCGCGCTCGCCGGCTGGATCGCCGAACAATTCATGCGTTCGGAACAAGGCCTGCTTATGAATATCGTCATGGGTATCCTGGGTGCCCTGATTGCCAATGCCGTTCTGGCGATGATCGGCGTGCAACTTGGTGGCGTTATCGGTTATCTGATCGCCGGCGTGGTCGGTGCCTGTCTGCTTATTGCGGTTGGCCGGGCCTTCAAGGGCCGAAGGGTCTAACCCTCTTTTATAAAATCGAACAAAGACAAGCGGCGAAGGTCTCCTTCGCCGCTTCTTTTTTTGCGTCATACAGGAGTCATGATACCGTTGCAGACATGTAACATTTCAGTGAAAAGCCCGATCACAAAATCGTATACAGTATTTTTTATTTTATTCTCGGTCTAGCCTCTCTCCACCCAAGAGGAGGTTCGCATGAGACAGACACATCGTTCGATTACCCGCCTGATGCAGGGCAGCGCCATTGTCCTGACGCTTACCGTCCTGGCCCCCGCCGCCTTCGCGCAAGACACCGATACGACGACGGAAACGGCAAAGGATGGCAACGACACGGGCGAAGTCGTCATCACCGGCAGCCGCATCCGCCACCGCGGCGCCCAGAGCGCGACGCCGACCTCCACAATCAGCGCCGATACGATCCAGAAGACCGGCACGCGCCAGATTGCCGATCTGGTCAACCAGCTTCCCGCACTGGTTATCAGCCAGAGCGACCAGACCAGCAATGCCAACCGCGACAAGGATTCGATGGATCAAAGCCATCCTGGCATGAACGCGCTGGACCTGCGTGGCCTGGGCACCAAGCGCACTCTTGTCCTGGTCAACGGCCGCCGTCACGTCCCGGGCGCGCCCGGCAGCGCCGCGGTCGACATCTCGACCGTGCCGTCCAGCCTGGTCGAGCGTGTCGAAGTCATTACCGGCGGCGCCTCGGCGCTTTACGGCGCCGACGCCGTGGCCGGCGTGGCCAACTTCATTCTCAAGAAGAATTTCGAAGGCGTCGACCTCAACCTGCGCTACGGCAATTCCTGGCGCAACGACATGCCGAGCTACGATGTCGACATGCTCTACGGCAAGAACTTCGCCGACGGCAAAGGCAACTTCACGATCTTCGGCTATTACGGCGTATCGGACGGCACGGTCAGCGGCCAGGACCGGCCGTGGACAGCCGCTGGCAATCCGTGGTGGGCGCGCGTTCCCGGCAGCACGCCGGCTTTGAACTACATTCTCGATGGCCGCCAGAACCTCGGCTATTCGCCGCGCGCCCAGGTGCTGCTGGGCGGCAAGGTGTGGACGTTCAACGACGACGGCACCATGCGCGCGCCCATCCTGGGGCCGGCGGGCATTCTGCCGAACACCTACGACATGAGCCTGCCCGAAACGGTGGCCAACCTGGAAACCAATGGCGGCGAATATGGCGGCCGCTACGACAGCTGGTTGCTGTCGGTACCGAACGACCGCTTCATCACGCACGGCACGTTCAACTACCAGTTCTCGGAAAATCTCAGCTATTTTGTCGAGCTCGACTACGCCACCAATAAATCACACGGCGAGTACGGCATGTGGTGGGAAGGCGCGTCGAACTGGCTGTGGGACGGCAACCCGTTCATCACGCCGGAAATGGTCGCGGCCAATGGCGGCAGCCTGCCCTATGTCGCCTTTGCCCGTCAGTTCCCGGAAATGGGCCGCTCGAAATCCTACTACCAGCGTGACCTGAGCCAGGTCGTCACCGGCTTCGACGGCAAGCTGCCGTCGCTGATCCGCGACCACGACTGGACCTGGTCGGTCTACGCTTCCTATGGTCGCACGGAAGAAACCATCCAGGACCGCAACAGCGTGTCCAACGAACGCTACATGCGCGCGCTCGACGCCGTCTCGGGTCCGGGCGGGACGCCGATCTGCTGGGTCAATTCCGACGCCGACACCAGCAATGACGACCCGGCCTGCAAGCCACTCAATCCGTTCAAGCCCCTGACCCAGGACGTCATCGACTACCTGACGTTCAACCCGAGCGAGTCGAAGTCGTGGCTGGACCAGACCGTCGTGTCCGGCTACGCCACCGGCGCCCTGTTCACCCTGCCGGCCGGCGAGGTCCAGGGCGTGATCGGCGGCGAATACCGCAAGGAACGCAACCACATCGGCGCGGTCGCCGAATACGACCCGAACAATCCGGCCTATGTGCCCGACTACGGCGTCATCCAGAACCCACTCGACGGCGAATTCGACGTCAAGGAAGTCTTCGGCGAACTGAGCGTGCCGATCCTGGCCAACCTGCCGATGGCGTACAAGCTGTCGGTCGACGCCGCTATCCGCTCATCGGACTATTCAACCGCCGGCAAGACGACCTCCTGGAAGTACGGCCTGCAATACGCGCCGATCCGTGACATCCGCCTACGCACCACCTATGGCAAGGCCGTGCGCGCGCCGAACATCTCCGAAGTCTTCACCGCCAGTTCGATCAGCGGCCAGTGGCTGTATGATCCCTGCAACTACTACCTGCCCAACCGGGCGGAAAACACCCAGTACACGGCGCCCAACTGCGCCATCCTCAATCCGGCGAACAAGAACGTCTACTGGCAGTGGCTGGAGGTCGAGAAGAAGGGCAATGAGGACCTGAAGGTCGAAACCGCCAAGACGCTGACCGTTGGCCTGGTCTTCCAGCCACGCGCGATCAAGAACTTAAGTTTCTCGATCGACTATTACGACATCGACCTGACCGACGTCATCGCCGCCGTCGAGCCACAGACCATCATCAACAAATGTGTGGACGGTCCCATGGACGGCAATCCGTACTGCGACCTGGTGGTGCGCGAAGCCGGCACCAACAACCTGCTGAGGGTCGTCAAGCAGAACATCAACCTGGCCCAGCGCCTCAACCGAGGCATCGACCTGGAGTTCGACTACAGCGTCGATATGGCGTCGTGGGGGTGGGGCAGCAAGGCCGGCCGCCTGTCGATCAATTCGGTCTACACCCACCTGCTGGAAAACAAGATCACGCCCGATCCGGACAATCCCGAAAACATCGTGGATACCTTGGGCGTCTTCGGCTTCCCAGAATGGAAGGGCGTGACCCGCGTCGCCTATGCGAACGGCCCGCTGTGGCTGAGCTGGAACCTGCGGCAGTTCTCGCCGATGCGTATGAACCCGACCATTACGCCGGAAGCCTATTCGCCGTACCGGACCAAGACGGTCTATTACAGCGACTTCTATGGCTCTTATCAGTTGAAACCCAACCTGACGCTCGGTTTCGGCGTCAACAATGTCTTCGACTCAGCCCCGCCGCGCTATCCCGGCGCCGAGGCCGGCGGCGCCTATTTCGGCGACGAAGGCTGGCAATCCGGCGTCTACGATGTCATCGGCCGGACGGGCTTTATCAGCCTGAGATACAAGCACTAAAGGACGATGACATTCGTGTGCAAGCAAGTCCCCCCTTCCGCCACGGCGCAAGCGCCGCGACACCTTCCCCGTTTACGGGGAAGATGGACGCGAAGCGGACGGAAGGGGGATTTCCCAGGCTAAACCAAGGCGTTGACCTGGCCAAAAAATTAAACAGAAAAAAAAGCGGCGAAGGAGACTTCGCCGCTTTCATTTTACTAACTCTGGGCGACCAAAAGCGCCGCCTTCTTTTTGATCTTAGTACCGCACCCGCAGGGTGACGCCATAGGTCTTCGGTGCACCCAGGAAGGCGTCATAGGTGTTGGTATCTGCCGCCTGGTTGTAATAAGTGCCCGGGTGAGATCCTCCCGACTGGACCGTCTGCTGGAAGCCCGTGCCCTGCAGCGGCGCGTTGATCACGACCTGCTTGTAGGTTTCGTCGGTCAGGTTCTGGCCCCACAGCTCGACCGTCCAGCGGCGATCGGGCGCGCCGATCGACACGCGGCCATTGATCAGGGTGAAGGCCTCCTGTTCCTTGAACGGGATCAGGTCCGAACCGGTGTTGTACTCCGAAGAATACTTGGCCGACAGGTTGGCGGTGGCGCGAAGGCCGCCGACATTGCCGCCCCACGACAGGGCCGCCGAACCGCTCCACTTGGGTGCGAACGACATCTGCGCGCCCGGCAGCAGCGACAGGCCGGGGAAGTGGCTCGGGTTGAGCAGGTCCGCCGCGGTAAACTTGCCGTACTTGGTGTCGGTATAGGTGACGCCGCCCTGGAAGGTCAGGCCGGTAATCGGCGTGCGCCAGTAGACGTCGGCGTCGAAGCCCTTCGATTCCAGGGTCGGGATCGATTCGACCACAAAGGCCGTGCCGAGGAAGGTGTTCAGCTGGAAGTTCTGGAACTTCTGGTCGAACACGGCGGTGTTCAGTTGCAGGGCGCCGTCGAACAGGGTCGTCTTCAGGCCCAGTTCGTAGCTGTCGACCGTTTCCGGCGGGAACCACAGGTCGGAGTCCGGCGTGACGCCGGTCTGAGCGCGGTCCAGGTTATAACCACCCGCCTTGTAACCGCGTGCGTATGACGCGTAGGTCATGGTGTTTTCGTTGACGTGCCACGCCGCCTTGAAGGTACCGGACAGGTCGCCGTCGCTGTTGCTGTCGGAGACCGTGCGGTTGTTGAAGGCCGGGTTGGCCCAGAACGGACACATGGCGCCGGCCAGGGTCGCGGCCGTCGTGCCGCCGGCGCGGATGGCGCCCAGCCAGATCGGGTTGGCGCCGTTGGCCAGGGCCTGACCGGCGGCCGCCGTCGGGTTGGTCGGGTTGGCGGCAAGCGCTGCGGCATAAAGCGCGCCGGTCTGCTGGTAGCGGGTCAGGGCCGCGCCACAGCCCGCACCGTTGTCGGTGTTCGTATAGAAGCCCGTCATGCTCTTCTTTTCCTGGGTGTAGCGCAGGCCCAGGGTGAATTCGAGCGACTGGATTTTCCACGAATTGTTGGTGAAGAGGGCGAAGGATTCGTCGGTCTGGGTGTAGTGGTCGCGCGCGCCCTCACCCGCCCGGAAGTTGGTGCCGAAGGCGCGGCCCGTCATGTTGGGCAGGAAGGTCGCGCTGGGCGTAATCGCCGGATTGATGGCGTTCAGCTGGCTCGAGATCAGCAGGCTGAGATAGGGCTCGTAGTGCGTGCCGTAGACGTAGGAATCGTGGCGATCCAGGTCTTCCTTGACGTAGAAGGCGCCGACCAGCCAGTTGACGTTCTCGGTCGCGCCGGCCAGACGGACTTCCTGGCTGAAGGTCTTGAAGCGGGCGTCGAAATCGCCGTTGTCGCGGCGATACAGGATGTCGGCGCCGGTATAGTCGATGTCCTGGCCGTTGGTCGACTTCCAGTCGCGCGCCGCCGTGATCAGGGTCAGCTGCGAATCCCAAAGATCCGGCAGTTTGACATTGGTCTCGACCGAGAAGCCGCCGTCACGGATGACCTGATGCGTGTCGCGGTTGGCGTAGGCAATACGCGCTTCGGGGTTCGGCGTGGTGGCAACGCCATTGCCGCCGGCCAGCGTGTTGATGGCTGCGCCGGTCGGACCGGTACGGATCTGGACCGCGGTACAGCAGTATTCATTGCGGTGGCTGTAGTCGCCGATGAGGCGGATATCGACCAGATCGGTCGGTGTGAACAGCAACTGGCCACGGATGGTCGAGAAGTCCTGGTCGCCGTCTTCCTTGAGCGTGCGGGGCCCCACACCGGTGTTGACGTTCATGAAGCCGTCGCGCTTGCGGCTAGCGACATAGAGGCGGCCGGCGATCAGGTCGTCGACCAGCGGGCCGGTAACCGAAGCGGCCAGGCCTTGCTGGCCATAGTTGCCAAAGGTCGCTTCGCCTTCTGCGCCAAAGGTGAAGGCGGGCTTCTTGGTAATGATGTTGATGACGCCGGCAGACGTGTTCTTGCCGAACAGCGTGCCTTGCGGGCCCTTCAGGACTTCGATGCGTTCCATTTCGCCGAGGTCACCGAAGCCGACGCCGTTGCGCGGACGATAGACTCCGTCGATGACCACGCCGACCGATGATTCCATCGAAGGGTTGTCGCCGACCGTGCCAACGCCGCGGATACGCGCGGTTGTCAGGCTTTCGTTCTGGGTCGAGGTGACGGTCAGGCCAGGCGTCAGGATCTGCATGTCCTTGATGTCGCGCACGCCCGCGTCCTGAAGCAGCTTGGCCGACAGGGTGGTGACGACAATCGGCACGTCCTGCAGCTTCTGTTCGCGCTTTTGCGCAGTAACGATGATCGTGCCTTCCTCGGCCGCCGGGGCATCCTGGGCGAAACCGATCGCGGGAAGACCGGCCAGAAGCGCGGCGCCCGCGGCGCCTGCCATCAGATGGCGATACTTCAGTAGAGTGGTGGCGTTTTGCATGGCGTTCCCTTTGGGCAATTTCATCTCTGCTTGGACCATTTTTTGTTACTGCCGGATCTGCGTCCGGTAAGCGGAAACCGCTAACAAAGACGGCGCCCGATTACTGATTTGACTAACACATTACGCGCACGGAAACAAATTTGTCCGCGGCTACACTGCGATGCAATAGTTTACGTAGCGTCAATACTTACGCAAACGCGGTAGAAAAACACGGTTATGAAGCAATTTTGCCGGATATATGCAAAAAACCAATACTTGCTGGTGTGCGGAAGCGGCGTTTTTTCACCCGCTTTATATTGCAGTTGCTCACAGCATCAAGATTTGACGTAACGGTACTCGGGCCGGAAATGCTGTCTCAGGGCTGTTTGCCGGTGCGGAACGCGATCTATCCCATGACAATCCTGTGACTGTGGCGCATAAAAGCCACACACCTAAGGTCAACTTTCCGCGAGAATTTGGCCGTCAGCGCTTGCGGGCATCGCGATGAGCGTTCACTTAAGTCCGAAGCCCCGAGCGAGACGAATATGTCCCTTAGAATAGCCCTGCCGATCGCCGCCGCCATAGCCGGTTTAACGATGTCCGCCACATCCCATGCCGAAACCCGGATTGGCGGCGACGGCATCAATCCGTCTTATGGCCCCGTTCCGGTCAACAGTACGGGCATTGTCGCCGCCGCGAACTACGCCGCGACCACAAAATCCGTAGTGATAAAGAAAATCATGAAAGCCCGGCAAGCGGCGACCGCCGACCTGCACTTCGCCATCTGCATGCGCGTCACCGGCGGCAACAAGACCTATCTGGTCGAAACCAAGGTTTCCCGTGCGCCCGGCAAGCCCTACAAGCTGGATGCGTGGACGCCCGTGAAGGCCTGCACGTGACCACATATCGTCCCGCGCCGCGCCTGCTGGACAGTGGGCTGGTCCTCCATGACACCGTTGCGGCGGCAGACTTTCCGCAAACGATCCTGCGCTACCGCAACGACCGCGCGGCGGCAGCCGTCGGGTTGGATAACCTGTCCGATGCCGACTGGGTGCGCCACTTCGGCCGGTTCGAAGCCTTGCCCGGCAACCAGCCGGCGCCACTGGCGCTGCGCTATCATGGCCATCAGTTCCGCCAGTACAATCCTGACCTCGGCGACGGGCGCGGCTTCCTGTTCGCGCAGTTACTGGACGATCGCGACCGCCTGCTCGATCTCGGCACCAAGGGCTCGGGCAAGACGCCCTATTCGCGCGGCGGCGATGGCCGCCTCACGCTGAAGGGCGGCGTGCGCGAAGTCCTGGCCACCGCCATGCTGGAGGCGCTCGGCGTGCCGACCTCGAAAAGCTTCTCGCTGATTGAGACCGGCGAGCAGTTGGTGCGCGGCGACGAGCCCTCGCCCGCCCGCTCATCCGTGCTGGTCCGCCTGAGCCACAGCCATATCCGCTTCGGGACGTTCGAGCGGCTGGCCTACCTCAACGATACGGAGACGATGGCCGCGCTGATCGATTTCATCATCGCCAACTATTCCCCGGACGCCGAAGGTGCCGCGGGCGTGTTCGATGCGGCCGTGTCGACCTCGGCGCTGCTGACGGCGCGGTGGATGGCGGCAGGTTTCGTCCACGGCGTGCTCAATACCGACAATATGAACATTACGGGCGAAAGCTTCGACTACGGCCCCTATCGCTTTCTGCCGCGCTACGATCCCGACTTCACAGCCGCCTATTTCGATCAGTGGGGTCTCTACGCCTATGGCCGCCAGCCCGACACGGTCGGTTGGAACCTGGCGCGGCTGGGATCTTGCCTGACCCTGATCTGCCCGTCAGAGCCACTGACGGAATCCTTGCGCCAATTCGACGCCCGCTTCCGCGACGAACTGGGCCAGGCCTTCTGCGCGCGCCTGAACGTCATGCCGCAGGCGGACAATACGCAGTTGGTCGCCGCCATCTTTGATTTCCTGAAAACCGTCACCTTCGATGGCAGTTTCGAGGCAATGTTCTACGACTGGTTCGGCGGCAAGGCGCGCGAATTCTTCGCCATGAATGGCCCTCGCGCCCCGCACTATGGCGGCGAAGCCTTCGCCAAATTCCGCGCCGCACTCGACGATTACACCACCGCCGATGCCGCCAAACTCGGCCATCCGCGCCTGTCGCAGCCTGAGCCCGAAACCCTGCTGATCGATGAGATCGAAGCCATCTGGGCGCGCATCGCCGAGGCCGATGACTGGCAGCCGCTGTACGACAAGCTGTCAGCGATCGAGACATACCGCCAGGCGCTGGGAATGAGTGTCGCCTGATCCGGTCGTCGTCGCGCCCTTAGCCGGGATCGATATGAACGACCAGTCTTCATGCATTCACGGCATTCGGCAGGTCCAGCGGCGGTTTGCCCGGCATGAACGGTTTGTAACTGGGTGCATCGCCCAAGCCAGAGTAGTCTGCCGCAAAACGGAGGCCGTCATGACCGGGTTGCGCGCGCTTATCCTTTGTCTTTTTGCCCTGCCCATTACGGCGCAAGCCCAGACTCCGCCACAGCCGCGCGCCATAACGGATGGCGTGGCGCTCATCCCTGGCGGTTTCCCGCCGAACCGCCAGCCCGACGGCAACACAGTGATCTTCAACGCGCCCAAAGGGCTGATCGTCATGGATACCGGCCGCCACGCCTGGCATCGTCAGGCGATCCTCAACTTCGCCACGGCCCAGGACAAACCCATTGCCGCCGTCATCAACAGCCACTGGCATCTCGATCACACCAGCGGCAATGCCGCGATCAGGCGCGCCTATCCAAAAGTCCAGGTCTGGGGCTCGCTGGCCATAGACGGCGCGCTGCGCGACTTCTTTCCTGACAGCGCCAGACAAGGCCGCGCCTTTCTCGACTCGGGCCAGGCGCCGCCGGACCTTGCGGAGGATATCCGCAACGACTTGGCGACGATCGATGCGCCGGCGCACCTCCGGCCGGACGCGGTCGTGACGGCGTCCGGCAAACAACGGATCGCCGGCAAGGCATTCCACGTCAATTTGGCGTCCAACGCCGCCACCGAAGGCGATGTCTGGGTCTTCGATCCGAAAAGCGGTGTGGCGGCGGCCGGAGACCTGGTCACCCTGCCCGTGCCCTTCCTCGATACGGCTTGCGTCAAGGGCTGGCAGGACGGGCTTGCCGCCATATGGGCAACGCCGTTCACCGTCGTCGTTCCCGGCCACGGCGCACCGATGACGCGTGCCCAATTCGCCACCTATCGCACGGCCTTTGACAGCTTTATCGATTGTGCCCGGTCAACGCAGGACAAGGCGCGATGCGCAGGCGACTGGGCGAAGGCGACGGAGACTTTAGGCGCACCGGAAGCCCCGGATAACGCGCGCACCATCGCCATGGCGGAATACTATGTCGACACGCTGCGGTCCAACGGCGGCAACAGCAAGTTCTGCAAGGCAAGTTAGAGTACCGAACAGTTGGTCAGCTGGCTGAAATATTCCAGCGCATAACCGCCGACGACGCTGGTGCCGAAGCGGTCGAGTTCCGGCGACCAGACGGCGATCGCCGCCGTATCCGGGACAATGGCGACGATGCCGCCGCCCACGCCGCTCTTGGCCGGCAAACCGACGCGATAGGCGAACGATCCAACCGAATCGTAGATCCCGCAGGTGAGCAGAAGCGCATTCAGCCGCCGGGTCAGGCGCGGCGGAAAGATGGTCTCCTCGACAAGCGGCGAAAATCCGCCGGCGGCCAGCGGCAAGGCGGCGCGCGCCAGTTGCCGGCAGGTGACGGCGATGGCGCACTGATGGCAATAGGCCGAAATCAGCGCTTCGACATCGTGGCTGATCGTGCCGAACTCACGCATCAGGTTGGCGATGGCGCGGTTCTTATGCGCGGTCGCGATCTCGCCCCGCGCCACCTCTTCGTCGATTTCGAGCTGTGCGCCCGACAGCATGCCCATAAAGTCACGCACGAGATATTGCGACTGAGGGACGATTCCCATCAGGCAGTCGGTGACCGCCAGGGCGCCCGGATTGATGAAGGGGTTGCGCGGTATCCCCTCCTCCTGCTCCAACTGCGACAGGTAGTTGAAAGGCGTGCCCGACGGCTCCTTGCCGACGCGCGTCCACACCTCGTCCCCAAACCGATTGAGCGCCAGGCCCAGCGAAAACAGTTTGGTGATCGACTGGGCCGAGAAGGCCTCGTCGGCATCGCCGACAACGCACTCCTCGACACCTACGATTGCGCTACCGCTCGCGCTGCTTGAGCGCTTCACCGTACACACCGCCATGCCGAAGCGGCGCGGATCGACCTCGGCCAGTTGCGGGATGTAATGCGCCGTCCGCCCTTTGCCGAAATGCGGCTGGACCATGATGGCGACTTCGGCCAGCACATCGGAAATGGAGACGCCTTGTTTCATGCGCTCAGAAACCGGCTGGGCATGAGTCTGTCAAGGCGTCAGGACGACGCCGACGATGATGTTTTTGACTTACTGACCTCTTCGGCGAAGGCCAGGACTTCGAATACGACGCGCGTCAGGTCGGCAATGACCTTGTCGCGTCCAGCGTCGTCCAGCTTGCCACCCGTCGTGAAGATCGACAGGAACAGCGGCGCCTTGCCGCCAGCCGGCCAGATCACCGCCACGTCGTTGGCATGGACACCAGCCGTGCCCGTCTTGTGGCCGACGACA
The DNA here is from genome assembly GCF_017875235.1 of Asticcacaulis solisilvae. Classification (GTDB taxonomy): domain Bacteria; phylum Pseudomonadota; class Alphaproteobacteria; order Caulobacterales; family Caulobacteraceae; genus Asticcacaulis; species Asticcacaulis solisilvae_A. Next base: position 37,407 of record NZ_JAGGMI010000021.1, read on the forward strand.
TAGCCTGCGGGCACGCCTGCCGGAATGCGGTTCTTGCCCGTGGTGGTCGCCACCATCCAGTCCTTGAGCAACGACAGGCTGGCGGGCTTGAGAACCGTGCCGGTGAAGACGGTCTTCAGCAACTGCGTCATGGCGGCAGGTGTCGTCGTATCGCGCTCATCGCCATCGACGACGTCATTCAGCGTCGGCTCGTTGCGGTCAAATCGCGTGGTCGTGTCACCCAAACCACGTACAAACGCCGTCAGTCCGGCCGGTCCGCCAATCAAGGGCAGTAGCAGGTTAGCCGCTGTATTGTCGCTGACCGCAACGGCCGCCGAACACAGATCGCCGATGGTCATCCTGCCCTTGGTGACGTGCTGGGTGGTGACCGGCGCGTATTCCAGCAGGTCGGCCTTGGTGTAAGCAACCTCCTGCGAGACCTTCAGCTTGCCCTGGTCAACCGCCTGAAGGACGGCGGCCGCCAGCACCCATTTGAACACCGAGCACATGGCGAAGCGCTGATCGGACTGGATGCTGAAATTGCTGTTGGCGTCGCCCGAGCCCGAGGTCAGGCTGACGCCGACCCGGCCGCCGTGACGGCGAACGATCTCGGCCACCTTCTGGCCGATGCCGATAACTTCGCCGAACTCGCGCGAACAGCCGGCCAGCGCCGTAGCCCCGGCCAATCCGGCGCCGGTCAGCGCCAGCATCATCCCCCTGCGCGACAGCATGTCCTACTTCTCCGTATGCGTTTTCATCCAGTCGAACACCGTGGCGTGCCACTTCAGCGAGTTCTGCGGCTTGAGCACCCAGTGGTTCTCATCCGGGAAGCGCAGGAACTTCGACTCGATGCCCTGACGCTGCAAGGCGGTGAAGGTCGCGATACCCTGCCCCGGCACGACACGATAGTCCTTGTCGGAATGGATGACCAGCATCGGCTTCGACCATTTGTGTGCATAAAGCGCCGGATTGAAGGCATCCATCTTGGCCATGTTGCCATAGGGCACACCGCCGTTCTCGGTTTCCGAGAACCACAGCTCCTCGGTTTCCTCGGCCATGGTCCGGGTATCGAAAATGCCATCGTGATTGACCAGGCACTTCCATCCTTGCGTTCCTTGGGGCTCCTTCCAGTTGCCGGCGATCCAGTTGATCATATAGCCGCCATACGACGCCCCCAGCGCACAGGCACGGTCGCCATCGAGGAACTTGTAACTGGCCAGCGCGTGCGCCCAGCCCTTTTGCAGGTCTTCCAGCGGGCGATCACCCCAGTGCTGCGAGATCGAGTCGGTAAAGGCCTGGCCGTAGCCGGGGGAACCGTGGAAATCGATGAACACCACCGCATAGCCTTCGCCGGCGAAGACATTCGGGTTCCAGCGGTAGGACCAGGCGTCGCCGAACGACACCTGCGGACCACCGTGGACGATGAAAGCGACGGGATAGGTCTTACCCTCCTCAAAGTTGGCCGGCTTCATGACATAGCCGTGGACGGTCTCGTCGTTCCAGCCCTTGAAGCTGAACTGTTCGTACTGGCCGAAGGCGCGTTCATTGAGCACCGGATTGATGCCGGTCAGATTGCGCGCGCCCATGTCGATGAACATTGCCTTGGCATTGGCGAGATACAGCTGCGACGGTCCGGCCAGCCCGCTCTTGAGGTACACTATACCTTGCGGCGTTTCGGCGAAGGCGTCGATGTGGCCATCTTTCGACAGCGTCGTGACCTTGCCGCTCTTGACGTCGATGCGGAAGAGCTTGTGCGTGCCGATGTCGTCAGCATTGACCAGCAGGCTCTTGCCGTCCTTCGACCAGGCGATCTCATTGGCGCTATGGTCCCAGCCGGCGGCCAGGGGCGTCACCTTACCGGTCTTGACGTCGCGCAGGAAGATGTCGAAGCGGTCAGCTTCATTGGCCGGGCGCTTCATCGCCTTGTAGGCCAGGGTCTTCCCGTCGGGCGAGAGACGCGGCATCGCGTCCCAGGCTTCGTTGCCGTCGGTCAGGTTGGTCAGCGCACTGCCGCTCATCGGCGCCGAATAGACGTCGAAATTGGTCGACCATGGCTCGGTCTTGCCGGCTTCGCGCGCAGCAAAATAGACGGTCTTGGCGTCTGGGCTGATGGTATATTCGGCTTCGTCACCGAACGGCTTGGACGGCACGTCGCCATCATAGCCGTCGGTTAGCGAGACCGGTGCTGTCCCGTCGAAGCCGACGTAGAACAGGTGGTTGCGCGTACCATCGGCCCATTCGTCCCAATGGCGGACGAACAGCTTGTCATAGATGATGCCCGTCGACTTCTGCGCCTTGCGGTCGGCACTGGTCCTGACCGTACAGTCGATCTCATTGCCCTTGCATTCCGGGAAGACGGCCAGCGAGACGACGACGCCCTTGCCATCCGGCGACAACTGGTAGGAACCGACATCGAGCGGCAGCCTGGTGACCTGGGTGGCGGTCGCCCCGGTCAGGTCGGTCTTCCACAGTTGCATCGACCCGGACCGCGCCGACAGGAAATAGATCGTCTTGCCGTCGGCGCTGAACTTTGGCGAGGCCGCCCCGCCGTCGGAAGCGGCGAGCCTGATTTCGGCGGCCGCCGGCTGGGACAGGTCCTTCAGCCAGATCGAGGTGACGCCCTTATTCTTGTCGAGATCGGTGGTGCGCACCTGGAAGACGGCCAGGCGGCCTATGACGTCGACATTCAGGCCGCTGATACGGTCAAGGGACACCAGGTCCTTGTAGGTAAAAGGGGTCTTGGCCGTTTGCGCGCCGGCGGACAGCGCCAGCAGCGACGCCGAACCAATGAGTGCGGCGGCAAGGATGGATTTCAGGGTTCGGGAGAGCATGCGGCGGCCTGCGAATTAGTTACCAATGCGACTGTTAAAGCCGCCTTTCGCCGCCTTGTCGAGGCGGGGCGTCGCAAAAAGTAAATTTTGTCTCGCCTGAGCTCCTTATCACTTATTCCTCCCCACTTGTGGGGAGGGGGAACGCGAGCGGAGCGAGGGGTGGTGGGGGCCGCTTAGTTCCCAAAAGCGCGGAGGCTTTTAGTATCACGCCATCCGCAACCTCGTCGGCATTTGCGAAGACATCGGCAGCAGGAATACGATAAACTTCGATACCTTGACTTCCCAGCCGCGCATCTCGGACCGCATCACGCGCGTGCCCTTCACTAGTGCTATGGAAATAACCGTCCACTTCCACCGCCAGCCGCGCTTGAACGCAGTAGAAGTCCAGGATGTAGTTTCCAATCGCGCACTGCCGGCGGAAAATCGGCGCCCCATCGCCGCGCTGACGAATGCGATACCAGAGAAGCTTTTCCGGCTCCGTCATCGCCTTACGCAGTTTACGCGCCTGTTCGTATTTACGCCGCATGAGGTGCCCCCACCACCATTCGCTCCGCTCATGGTCCCCCCTCCCCACTCTCGTGGGGGAATAGGTTAAGCCAAGTCCTGCTGGGAGAGAATGGCTTTTAAATCCGCCATCGCTTCCTTGGTCTGTTTCGGCAGCTTGGCCTTGAACAGCGGTAGCAATAGCTTGCACAGTAGCGAATTGGGCACAAGCTCGACGCGATGGGTCAGACGGGTCCCCTGCCCTTGCGGCTCGAGATGGAAGTCGATGAAAGCCTGCATCATCTTGTCGTAATAGCGGTAGCTCAACTGACGATCGGGTTCGTAGGTCGAGATGACGCCGTCCATGATGCGGTGCTTACCGCCTTCGTAATAGGCATATCGCAACTTGTCGCCGGCCTTGTTCGGCCCCTGCCCCAGCTTGGCCACGCCTTCGCACCGTTTCAACCACGTCGGCACGCGCTTGAAATCGTCCAGAAAGGCGAAGACCTCATGCGGAGGCTGGGGTAAATCTATGTCGTGTTCGACGACAATGGGCATCCGGACAAGGCTCCTGGAGCATTTCACGGCGAAGTGCCGAAAAACGTTTGTGGCGGTTCGCCGTTGGAAGTGCGGCAAGATTCGGTGAATCTATGCCTCACCCTATCCGGCATCAAGACAATAATGCGACGTGAAAAAAGGCCATGCCGCGCCGGCATGGCCTCTGTAAGAAACCAATAGCGAACGGCCTATTCCGCAGCCGCGGGCTCCGGCAATTCGACCAGGAAGAAGAAGAACTGTTCGATGGTCGATATGGCGGCGCGAAAACTGTCGAGGTCAACCGGCTTGACGATATAGGCGCTGGCGTGCAGGGCATAGCTGCGCGCGATGTCCTGCTCGGCCGCGGAGCTCGACAGGATGATCACCGGAATATGGCGCAGGCGCGCATCGACCTTGATTTCACCAAGGACGTCGCGGCCGCTCATGCGCGGCAGGTTGAGGTCGAGCAGGATCAGGTCCGGCAAGGCCTGGGCTTCATCGCGCAGCCTTTCCAGCGCGGCTTCACCGCTTTCGGCGACCGACAGGCGGTTTTCGATCTGCGCCGACTGAAACGCCTTACGCGTCAGCAGCACGTCCCCGCGATTGTCCTCGACAAGCAGGATTTCCGCCGGGCGGTTGCGATGCATCAACAGACTGGACATAGGGCCTCTCTCCAGAGCGATATGCCGAAACGAAGCTCGGCGCAGCCAAAAGTGTATAGCGGTTTTCGGCGACATATCGCGGCAAGCAAAGCTTAGATCGAAATGATTTACAACATTTCGATCTAATTGATCGTCTGCGTCAATCCGACCGGCCGCGGAAGCGTAATGTGGAATTCGCTGCCGCCGGATTTGACTGAAGTGGCCCAGATCCGGCCGCCGTGGCTTTCGACGATCTTCTTGCAGACCGCCAGCCCCAGCCCGGTCCCCTTGATAGCCTCCCAGGTGTGCAGGCGACGGAACGGCTCGAAGACCTGCTCGATGAAGGCCGGCTCGATGCCGAGGCCATTGTCGCGAACAATGAAATGCCACCGTCCCGGCTCGGCCACCACTCCGATATGGATGACCGGCGTATTTCCCGGCTTTTGGTACTTGATGGCATTGCTGATCAGGTTCTGCAGCAGGCGCATGATCTGGACCGCATTGCCCTGGATGAAGGGCAGCGGGTCCGAAGTGACGATCGCCCCTGTATCGGCGATGAGCTGGCCGAGATTGGTTTTGACGTGGTCCAGTTCCACGGCCATGTCGACATCGACGATGGTCGCCCCTTCGCGGCCCAGGCGGGCATATTCGAGCAGGTCATGGACCATTTCGCGCATGCGCAGGGCGCTGTCGCCGACGATCCTGAGATACTCCTTGCCGTCCTCATCGAGCGAGTCCTCATAATCCTTGGCGATGATCTGGCTGAAGTTCAGCACCATGCGCAGGGGCTCCTGCATGTCGTGCGAGGCGACATAGGCGAAACGTTCCAGTTCGGTGTTGGATTCCGTCAGCCGCGCCAGCAGGCGTTCGCGCGCCTCTTCGGCCTGCTTGGCCTTGGTGATGTCGCGCACGATGCCGGAAAAGTGGCGTACGCCATCGACCGTAAAGGCGCTTATCGACAGGTCTAGCGGAAAGACCGAGCCGTCCTTGCGTCTGCCCTGCGCTTCGCGGCCCGCCGTCCCAATGATGCGGGCCTCGCCCGTGCTCATATAGTGCGCCAGATAGCCGTCGTGACCGCTGTGATAGGGCTCGGGCATCAGCATCTTGACGTTCTGGCCGATGACCTCTTCGGTTGTATAGCCGAAGATGGTTTCGCAGGCGCGGTTATAGCTCTCGACCTGCCCCCGCTCATTGATGGTGATGATGCCGTCCAGCACATTGTCGACGATCGCCTGCAACCGCACGCGGCCGCGTTCCTGGCTTTCGGCGTAGAGCTTTTCCAGCTTGGCATTGGCGGCCTGCAACTGCGCGTTCGTCTCGCGTAGCTGATCCGGCCCTGGGATCGCGAGCATCTTGGGCAGCAGCCGGATGGTCATGACCAGGGTCCCCAGCGATGCCATGGCCGTCAGGGCCTTGATCACCCCTTCGGTGTAGTAGGACGGGTGCCATAGCGTCCAGATGCTGACGATGTGAGTGGTTCCGCACAACAGGATGAAGGCGCCGAACAGCAGGAAGACCAGCGGGAACGGCAGGTCCGGCCGCCTGCGCACGAAATAGATCAACGCGATCGGAATGCAGAAATAGGCCAGCGCGATCAGAGAGTCGGAAATGACATGTAATAACAGTATGTCCGGCTGCCACAGGAAGCAGTAGCCATGCGGCATGAAGCTGGTGTGTTGCGCCATGTCGTGAGCGGCCGTCATTGCTCTACCCCTGGGTCTGACGAGTCGGCATGCCTACCATGAAAATGGACTTGCCACTATCATACTGTGCCAGACAACCGCAGGTACCAGAGGATGGGTTTTTCGTCACTGCGTGGAAGATGAATTTCATGTGATCTCTCCGCATGTTCGTTGGTAATTAAGGACTTGCGGGCCAACATAAAATCGGGAAAAAATACTGCGACGGAACCAAACCGCCCATGGCGGCAGTCCAAAAAAGACGGAGTAGTAATGACGAAGGTCATCGAAAGATCGCGCGCGGCTCAGGTTCTTTTGATCGAAGACAACCGTGGCGATGCCGTCCTGACCCGCCGCGCCTTCAAGCGCGCGACCCTGGCCAACGAAATCACAATCGCCGAAACCGGCGAAGCCGGGCTGAACATCCTGCGCCGCAAGGGCGAACACGAAGACGCCCCCCGCCCCGACATCATCCTGCTCGATCTGAACCTGCCACATATGCACGGCCAGGACTTCCTGAAGGAAGTGAAGTCGGACCCGGACCTGCGCCAAATTCCGGTGATCATCCTGTCGAGTTCCAGCGCCGATTCGGACGTGTCGATCTGCTACGACCGCCACGCCAACGGCTACATCACCAAGCCAGTCAGCAACGATACCTATGACGAGATCGTTAATAAGATCGAGCAGTACTGGTTCGGGCTGATGCAGTTGCCGCCGGACGGCAGGCCGGCGGCTTTAAACTAGCGCCTTACGGATCGTCAGGTTGAGGCGCAGCCGGCCCAGTTCGGGATGCAGGCCATCTTTCAGCGGCGCAATGCCGTGATAGGCCATACGCGCCGGCCCGCCCCATACCACGACATCGCCATGATTGAGCGCGATTCGCGCCTGCGGATCGCTGCGTTTCAAGCCACCGAACAAGAAGGTCGCCGAAAGCCCCAAGGACACCGAGACGATCGGTGCTGATCGATCGGCCTCGTCGCGGTCCTGATGCAATCCCATGCGCGCGCCGGGCTCATAACGGTTGATCAGGCAGGCATCGGGCTGGAAACCCTCGAATCCGGCGGCATCGGCCGCCCGCACGGCCAGATCATGGATCAGCGCGGGCATGTCCGGCCACGGCTGCCCCGTCAGCGGATCAGCCGGCGAATAGCGGTAGCCCCTGAGGTCGGTCACCCAGCCGGCGGCGCCGCAATTGGTCATGGCGACCGACATGGTGCCGCCGCCCGGCACCTGCATGGCGCGAAAAGGCGCGGCCTCGCCGATCCGTTCAACCTCCGCCAGGATTGCGCCCGCCTGTGACAAGGCAAAACCGCGTAAGATCGTCACCCCTTCGGGCAACGGCTCGGCAAACAGGGCCAGTTGCTCAGGCGGCATCGTGGAAGATAATCCCCAGGGCCCGACGCTTGCCCGACCGGATGCGGCTGACGCCATGGCGCATATTGACGCGATAATCGCCGTGCGATCCGCGTACCGGGCGGTGATGGACGGCGAAGATGACGGCATCGCCCTGTTGTAGCGGCACGACCTCGGCGCGCGACTGCATGCGCGGCCTCTGTTCGGTCAGGACGAACTGGCCGCCGGTGAAGTCCTCCTCTGGCTGCGACAGCAGAACCGCCACCTGCAACGGGAAGACGAGATCGCCATAAAGGTCCTGGTGCAGGCAATTATAGTCGCCGGGCCCGTAGTTGAGCATCAGCGGCGTCGGCCGCGCCTGGCCCGCCGCGTGGCATTGCGCCAGATAGTCGGCATGACTGGCCGGATAACGGATATCGATCCCCATCCGCGCATTCCAGCGGCCCGCGATTGCCGCCAGGGGCGGATAGAGGCCGGCGCGCAAGCTCGCCACCAGGGGCGGCAAAGGGTATGCGAAATACTTGTAGTCGCCGCTGCCAAAACCATGACGCGCCATATGGATGTGGCTGCGGAACGCGCCGGTCACATAGATATTGTTCAGGTCATGGCACTGGTCCGGATCGACCAGGCCGGGCAGAACGGCGCAACCGTGGGCATTGAGCTCCGTTTCCACCGCCAGCCAGTCGTGGTCCAGGTCATGGGTTTTGGGAATCATAGGCCGGCCTCGCGCTGCAGGAGGACGCGCTTGCGTTCGGCGCCCCAGCGATAGCCGCTTAAGGCGCCATCGGTCCGGACGATGCGATGGCATGGCACCAAGAGCGCCAGGGTGTTGGCTGCGCAGGCACCGGCGACTGCGCGCACCGCCTTCGGATCGCCGATACGCTCCGCCAACTCGGCATAGCTGAGGGTCTGGCCGGACGGAATACGCCGCAATGCCGCCCAAACCTTCTGCTGGAAGGCCGTACCGCGAATATCGAGCGGCAGATCGACGCCCTTTTCGGGATGGTCGACAAGCCCGACCACCTCGGCCACCCGGCGTTCGAAGGCTTCGTCGCCACCGATCAGCCGCGCCTTCGGAAAGCGATCCTGAAGCTCGCGCACCAGCGCATCGGGCTCGTCGCCCAGCGCCACCGAGCAGATGCCCTTGTCGCTTTCGGCGACCAGCATGGCGCCCAGGCGCGTATCCGCGACGGCGAAGCGGACCTCGGTGCCGTCGCCGCCATTCCTGAAGCGGGTGGGCGTCATGCCCAGGATGGCATTCGAAGCCTCATAGAAGCGGCCGTTCGAGTTGAAACCGGCGTCATAAAGCGCATCGGTTACCCGTCCCTTACCCGACAATTCCTCCCGGACCCGGCGGGTGCGATGCGCCTTGGCGTAGCCTTTGGGCGTCAGGCCGGTGACGGCCTTGAAGACGCGATGGAAGTGAAACGGGCTAAGCTTCGCGCGTCCGGCCAGTTGCTCGAGAGTCGGTTCGCTTTCCGCCGTTTCGATATGACGGCAGGCACTGGCAATCATCTCGGCCTGGGCATTGCCCAGCGGCTGTTCCGGTTTGCAGCGCAGGCAGGGGCGGAAGCCGCCCGCGCGCGCCTCTTCCGGCCCGGCATAGAAGCGAATATTTTCGGCCTTGGGAGGGCGGGCGCCGCACGATGGGCGGCAAAAAACTCCCGTTGTCACAACGGCATAGACGAATTGTCCGTCCGCGGAAGCGTCGCGGTCACGGACGGCCTGCATGCGCGTATCGGGAGCAATAGCGGTCATGGTCTCTAACATAGGATATTCTCCTTGATCTGACATCCCTCGGTGATCACAATCTACGCCTGGCGCGATGCGTGCGCGCTCCGCTCCTTGCGGTCGAATTCAGAATTTTGTCGCCATGCAAAGGTCCGATTCATATGGATTTTTTGCAGTGTCTTAACCTCCTTAAGCCTATGCGTTCGTTACGAACGCCAGTGAGAGGGCGATACACATTTCTAAGCCAAGGGTCAGATCGCGCCTGTACGCCGGGTCCGGAAAACTGGCCTGGTGCCTGATCGCGCCCATGACCCTGTCTGGCCTGTCCGCCACGGCCCAGGACGTGCCGCAAAGCACGCAACCGGCGCCGGGCGTCACAACCCCGTCCGCCGAGCCGCCAAGCGTCATGGTGCCCCTGCCCTTGCCGCCCGCGCTTGAAAAAAAAGACGAAGATAAAAAAGACGACAAGGATGTGTCCGCGCCCGAAGCGCCGGTGACGCCGCCACCGCCCGGCACGCCGACCATCACCCTGCCGTCACCGCCCGAAACCGAGCAGCCAATTCCACCGCCGGCCTCGCTGGATACCCCGATCGTCAGCGATGCCGATTTCGACGCTGCCCTGCCCGCGCTCGAAGCCGGCGAAGCGCCGGAGGGGACCGTTCAGGCCGAAGCGTCTGCTGCCCGGCAGCTGGCGCCGGTCGAAACGCCGGAGGACGCCGAATTGGCTGCGGCCCTGGCGCCGCTCGAAGGCTATGACGTCCAACCGGTCGAGATTGGCGCCGCCCCCGAGACGCCGCCCAGCATCGCCTATAAAACCCAGGTCACCGGCCTGAAGCCCATCGGCCAGGAGGACCGCTTCGAAGACCTGAGCGCGCTTAAGAACGGCAAGGGCAAGGCGGCCAATGCCGCCATGGTCCGCGCCCGCGCCAATGAAGACCAGACATTGGCCGTCCGGCTGATGAAGTCGGCCGGCTATTACGACGGCAAGGTCACGACCACCATCACCGCGCCAGCCACCGAAGGCGAACCGGTCGTCGCCACCCTGACCGCCCTGCCCGGCACGCCGTATGAGCTGGGGAACATTGCGATCGACGCCCAGCCGACCGTGCCGGAAACCCTGATCCGCGACGCCCTGCCGCTGAAGACAGGCGACGTCATCTCGGCCAATTCCGTGCTGGCGGCCGAGGCCAATGTCGGCGTCGTCCTGCCGCGCAACGGCTATCCCTTCGCCAAGGTGGGGGCGCGCGACATCGTGCTCGATCCGCAAACGCACGTGGGCGACTATACCTTGAAGGTCGATACCGGCAACCGCTCGCGCTTCGGCAAGGTGACGACCGACGGCGACCTGGCCTTCGACGCCAACCACATCGCCGTTCTGACGCGGTTCGACAAAGGCGATCTTTATGACAGCCGTATGGTCGATGACCTGCGCCAGGCCCTGGTCTCGACCAGCCTGTTCCGCACGGTGTCGGTCGAAAGCAAGGCGACCGGCGTCATCGATGCCGAAAACGTCGAAACGGTCGATCTCATTGTCCACCAGAACGCCGGACCGGCCCGCACCCTGTCGGCCGAGGTCGGCTTCGCCACCGGCCAGGGCGCGACCGCAGAAGGCACCTGGACCCACCGCAACTTCTTTCCGCCCGAAGGCGCGTTGATCGCCCACGGCGTCATCGGCACCCAGGAACAGGGTCTGGACCTGACCTATCGCCGTTCGAACTTCAAGCGGCGCGACCTGACCCTGGCGCTGGCGGTCAGCGCCGAACACCAGATCTATGACGCCTATCAAGCCTACACGACCGGTTTCACCGGCTCCCTGGCGCGCGTCTCGACGCCGATCTGGCAGAAGGAATGGACGTGGTCGATCGGCGCCGAACTCCTGGCCTCACGCGAAAAGGCGACTATCGCCAATACAATGCTGTCGGCCTTCGAGACCTACTATCTGGCCAATATCCCGGCGCGGCTGGGCTATGACCAGAGCGATGACCTGCTGAATCCGACCAAGGGCTATCGCCTCGCCATCCAGGGCGGACCGCAATTCTCGCTGTCGGGCACGGCTGCTTCAACCTTCCGAACCGTATTCGACGCCAGCTATTACAAGGCCTTCGGCGCCAGGATCGTCTTGGCGACGCGCGCCCGGCTCGGCGCCTTGATCGGCGGTGCGACGGCCGACATCGCGCCGTCGCGTCGACTCTATGCCGGCGGCGGGGGCTCGGTGCGCGGCTTCGCCTATCAAGGCCTGGGGCCACTGGATGCCACCGGCGACCCGACCGGCGGCCGCAGCCTGTTCGAAGCCTCCGCCGAGGTCCGCTACCGCTGGGGCGACTGGGGCGTGGTACCGTTCATCGATGTCGGCCAGGTTTATGACGCGCAGTTCCCGGACTTCTCCGACATGCGCGTCGGCATAGGCGTCGGCGCCCGTCTCTACTCCAATTTCGGCCCGATCCGCATCGACGTCGCCACGCCGATAGATCGTCGCGCCGACGAGCCGCAGTTCGCGCTTTATGTCGGCATCGGGCAGGCCTTCTGATGGACACCGACCCGACGCCGTCCGAAAAGCCCGCCAAGCCTGGCCTGCCCGAGCGTGCAAAGGCGAAGGCGCGCTCAACTGCTGCCGAGGTCAATCGCCGCATGCGCTGGCAGGACCTGCGCTGGGAGAAGGTCGGTCTTTACTGTGTGTCGATCGTCGCCGGCGCCCTTCTGCTGGTCATCGCGCTCGGCCTCAGCGTCAATACCGGCCCCGGCAAGCGCCTGCTGCTCGGCTTCGTCAATAAATTCACGCTCGAAAGCGGCCTTGGCGTCCGCATCGGCGCCATCGACGGATCGCTTTACGGCAATATGACCTTACGCGACGTCGAGGTTCGTGACGGTCGTGGCACCTTTGCCCGTTCGCCGCGCATCGCGATCGACTGGCACCCGCTGGCCTATATCAACCGCCACGTCGACATCAACGACATATCGAGCCCGCTCGTCGAAGTCCTGCGACGCCCCGAACTGCGCCCATCGACCAAGCCGCCGGAACCTGACAAACCGTTGCTGCCCGATCTCGACATCGATATCGACAGCCTGAAGGTCGATCGGATTAGGCTCTATCCCGGCGTCGCGGGCCCGGATGCGCGTATCGCCTCATTGTCCGGCGCGGCGCACCTGACCGACGGCCGCGCCCAGTTGACGGCCACCAGCCAGAGCGACCGCAACGACCGCTTCGAGGTCATTCTCGATTCGGTGCCGAAAGCCAACCGGCTCGACCTGACCGCGCATCTCAACGCGCCTGAAGACGGCGTCATTGCCGGCCTGGCCGGGCTGAAGTCGCCCCTGCGCGCCAATATCGCCGGCAAAGGCGAGTGGAAGGACTGGAAGGGCAAGCTCCTGGCCAGCTATGGCGAGGCCGAACTGGCCAATCTGGACCTTACGGCCCGCGGCGGCCGGTTCGGTGTTGCCGGCGTGACGCGTCCGGACCTGTTTCTAAGCGGGGAATCCGCCGCCATCCTCCAGCCCAATGTCCGAGTCGATCTCGATTCGACCCTGCGCAAGCGCAACCTGGATATGGATCTGGGCCTGACGTCCGAAGTCGCGACCGTCAAGGCGGCGGGACTGCTGAACCTGGAGGCCAGCCGCTTCGGCCGGCTGGAGGTACAGGTCCGCCTGCTCCGCCCCGAACGCCTCGACCGCAGCTTTACGGGCCAGGATCTGCGCGCCGACCTGACCCTGGAAGGGGCATTCGGCACACCGCGCATCGATTACGACATCGACGTCACGCGTTTCGGCCTCGGCAAGATATACCTGACCAACCTCCACGCCGAGGGCAAGAGCCGCATCGACCGCCACGGCAAGGTGACCGTGCCGCTCGACGTCTCCCTGGGCAGCCTGACCGGCATCGGCGCGGAGGTCGATCCGCTGCTGACCAATCTGCGCCTCGACGGCGATATCGATATCGAAGACGGCAACGCCGAAAGCGACAACCTGGTCCTCAAAAGCGATCGCCTGTCGGCGCGCGGATCGCTGCGCGCCGACCTGGCCGCCGGCACATTCCAGAGCGACCTGAAGGCGGGCCTCAAGAACTATCGCGTCGCCAACCTCGGCACGATCAATGTCGATACAGGGGCGCGCGTCGTCCGCAATGCCTCGGGCCTCAGCGTCACCGGTACCTTTACCGGCCAGTCGACCCGGTGGGAAAATGCGTCGGTCGCCAAGGTTCTGGGCGGTAATGCCCGGCTGAACGGGGGCTATGGTCTTGCGCCCAATGGCCAGGTGGCTTTGCGCAATGTCACCGGCAACGCCCCTGCCTTCCGCCTGCTGGCGCTTGGCGGCACCTTTGGGCCTGACGGGCGGCTGAACTTCAACGCCCGCGCCCAGTCAACGCAATATGGACCGCTGGATGCCGTCGTCACCGGCACGGTCAATGCCCCCCAGGCCGTAGTCAAGGCCGCCAAGCCTGGCCTCGGCATGCAGATCGAAAACGTCATCGCGACGCTCAACGCCACCGAGCAGGGCTATGCCATCAAGGCCAACGGCGACAGCGCCTATGGCCCCTTCGACGCCGACACGCTGATCATCATGAAGAACGGGCCACTGACGGTCGATGTCCGCAACGGCCACTTCGCCGGCGTGGCCATGCAAGGCCGCATCGTCCAGAGCCAGGCCGGGCCATTCACAGGGACTCTGGCGCTCGACGGATCGGGGCTCAACGGCACGGCCGCGCTTTACAACGCCCAAGGCGACCAGGGCGCCGCCATCCAGGCCGTCGGCAATAATGTCGCCTTGCCCGGCCAGACCGGCATCCAGATCGGCCGCGCCATTATCACGGCCAATGCCGTCTTGCGCAAGGAGATCGCCGTCGATGCCGACGTCCAGCTGGGCGAGATGACCTATGGCACCGCCATGCTGTCGACCGGTCGGGCCAAGGTGCTGCTACGCGGGCAGACCGGTACGATCCAGGCCATCGCCAAGGGCCAGAAGGAGGTGCCGCTCGAAATCGCGATTAACGGCGAAATCCGGCCCAATCTCTACACCATCGCCGCCAAGGGCAAGGCCAACAATATCGACTTCCGCCTGGCCAATCCGGCGCGCATCCGCCGCAATGGCGACGGATGGAGCCTCGATCCGACCACGCTCGTCACCCAGGACGGCCGCATGGATATTTCCGGCCACTTCAACGGCGGTTATCGTCTGCAGGCGCGGCTGAACCAACTGAACCTGGCCGCCGTCAACGCCTTCATGCCCGACGCCGGACTGACAGGCTCAGCAACCGGCGCGGTCGATTTCGTCCAGACAGGCAATGCCTATCCGACGGCGCGCGCCAACCTCAGGATCAACAACTTCTCGCGCGCCAGCGTCTACACGGTCTCGACGCCGGTAGATCTGGCCGTCGACGCCAGCCTGAACCCGAGCCTTACGCCAGCGGACAACTTCCTGCGTGCCCTGGTCCGGCGCGGCGGCGCGGTCGTCGGCCGCATCCAGATGAACCTGTCGCCGTCCCAATCCGGCGAAGGCTGGGTACGCCAAGTCACGACGGCCGGCATTTCCGGCGGCATCCGCTATAACGGCCCGGCTGAAGTCCTGTTCTCGCTGACCGGCCAGGCGCGCCAGCAGTTGAGTGGTCCGGTCGCCGTCGCCGCGGACTTTTCGGGGCAACTGAACGACCCGCGCCTCAACGGCGTCATCAAGGCCAACAGCCTGACCTACGACAATGAGACCTTTGGCACGCGCATCACCGCCATGAAGCTCGATGGCCGCTTCAGCAATGACCGGCTAGAGCTTACGACCTTTAGCGGCCGCGCCGGCAATGGCACCGTAACGGGCAATGGCTGGGTGTCGCTGGCTGCCAACGAGAAGTTTCCCTTGCAGGTTCATGTCGAGCTCAGGAACGCCCGGCTGGCGCGCTCGGACAATGTCGATTCGACCGTATCGGGGACGCTCGACTTCACCAACACCGCTGCCGACGGTCCCCTTATCAAGGGCGACCTGCGCCTGCCCGAAGTCCGCTACGTCTTCATCCGCCAGGGGGCAGCCGAGATCAACGAACTGTCGGGCGTCCGCCGCAAGGGCTATCGTCCCGCCCCCGCTCCGCCGCCGTCGAATCTCGATACCCTGTCCCTGTGGAAACTGGATGTGCGCGTCCGCGCCGACAACCAGGTCTTCATCTCCGGCATGGGCCTGGAGTCCGAATGGCGCATGAACCTGCACGTCGTCGGCACGACCCGCGATCCCCGTGTCGAAGGCGAGGTCAATAATGTGCGCGGCATCTATTCGTTCGCCGGCCGCGATTTCAATATCGACCAGGGCACGATCCGCTTCGATGGCGGCGCGCTGACCAATCCGGAAATCGACCTCAATGCCACCGCCGTCGTTGAGGACGTCACCGGCGTCATCAAGGTCACCGGCACGGCGACGCGCCCCGATGTGGCCTTTAGCTCGACACCCGCCCTGCCCCAGGACGAAATCCTGTCGCGTCTGCTGTTCGGCCAGAGCGTGACAGACCTATCGGCGACCGAAGCCCTGCAACTGGCATCAGCGGTCAACAACCTGCGCGGCGGCGGCAACGGCCTCAACCCGCTGGGGGCGATCCGCTCGGCGACGGGCGTCGACCGGCTGCGCATCATCGGCGCCGACGCTGCGACCGGGCGCGGCACCTCATTGGCGGCGGGCAAGTACCTGACCAACAGCGTCTATGTCGAGGTCGTCACCGACACCAAGGGCTTTGCGGCGACACAGATCGAAATCGCCCTGTCGCGCGCGCTTAGCGTCCTGTCGCAGGCCGGCAATACCGGCACGGCGGTGAGCGTTAAGTATTCGAAAGACTATTAAGTCAGGCGCTCCAGGATCGACACGTAAGACGCCACCGCTCCGCCGCCCATATTGAAGACCATGCCAAGCGTTGGATCGGGCAACTGCATGTCGGCGGCCTCACCGGTCAGTTGCCGGGCGGCGATAACGTGTATCGAAACGCCTGTAGCACCAACCGGATGGCCCTTGGCCTTCAGCCCGCCCGACATATTGATCGGCAGTTTGCCATTACGCCCTGTGCCGCCGTCGATGACAAGTTCCCGCCCTCTGCCCGGTGCGGCGAGCCCCATGGCTTCGACCGACAGCAATTCAGCGATGGTGAAACAGTCATGGACCTCGGCGAAGGAGATATCGTTCACGGTTACACCCGCTTGCGCATAGGCGGCCTGAAACGCCCGGCGCGGCCCTTCGAATGCCGTCAGGTCCTTTTGCGACAGAGGCAGGACATCATTGACCTGTTGCGCGGCGCGGAAACCGACGGCACGGCGGAACTCACCGGCCATATCAGCGCGCACCAGCACCAATGCCGCCGCCCCGTCTGACACCAGCGAACAGTCAGTCTTTTTCAAAGGCGCGGCGATGATCGGGTTCTTGTCGGACGCATGAAGACAGAAGTCGAGTTCCAGCGGTTTGCGCAACTGCGCCAGCGGGTTGTGGACGGCGGCGGCGTGATTCTTGGCAGCGATGTGCGCCATGGCCTCGACCGGATCGCCCCACTTCTCCGCATAGGCCTTGGCGAACTCGGCGAAAATCATCGGAAACGACGATCCCGCCTCTTCCTTCTGATAGCTGGCGGCGCCCAGTGCGCGGGTCACGGCGGCGCCATCGACGGCGGTCATTTTCTCGGCGCCGACAACCAGGGCTGTCCGGACACGGCCTGACGCGATGGCGTCCATGGCGGCATAAAGCGCGGCCGATCCCGAAGCGCAGGCGTTTTCGACGCGCGTCGCCGGCTTCCAGCGCAGGCCTTCGTCGGCGCCCAGAATCATCGACGACGCAAAGCCGTCCGGGACCATGCCGGCGTTGAAATTGCCGAGCCAGACCGCGTCGATGTCCGCGCCCGTCAAACCGGCATCGTTAAGCGCTTCGCGCGAAGCAGCCTGGATCAGGTCTTCGAGCGACTGGCCGTCCAGCTTGCCGAACGGCGTGTGCCCCCAGCCAACGATTGCGGATGTCATGGGCGGTCCTCCTGTTTTTCTAGATTTTAGTATCAATTGAAACCGCGTCAACCGTCAGGCGCGCGCCGAGACGAGACAGCGTTCGACCATGCGCAGGTAACCATCGCCAAACAGGCGCACATGCACCAATGCCGGCCACAGGCTGTAGACCGCCTGACGCTGCGAGTCCGGCTGCGCGCCGTAAGCCGCGTAAAAGTCCGCCGACGGGTGGCCGAACAGGGCTAGCATAGCAAGATCGACCGCACCGTCGCCATAGTAACAGGCCGGGTCGACCAGGGTGACGCTACCCGGCCCCGCCAGCACATTGCCGGGCCACAGATCGCCATGTAGCAAAGCGGTCGCTGTCTTCGGCACGCGGTCGTCCAACGCTCCGGCCAGCGCTTCAATCCGCCGCGCCATGTCCAAGGGCAGATAAGGCAGGAACGGCAACAGCCGGTTTTCCGCCCAGAATTGCGGCCACGAATCGCACCAGCCGTTCAGGATCGTCACCGGCCCGAAGGCATAGTCGCTATGCCAACCGGCCATTGGCCCTTGCGCCGAGTGCAGTTGCCGCACCGCTTCGCCCAGGCGCCGCCACGACAGAACGCCACCAGTGTCCGCGACACTCATCACCAGGATGGTTTCGTCCGAAGCCAGCACCCTTGGCACTGGCGCGCCCGTCTGCGCCATCGTCCGCAACATGTCCGCTTCGACGCCCCCGGGGCTCGACTTGACCACGGCGCGGCGGCCATCGTCCAACCGGATGGCGAGCACAACCGACAGATCTCCCCCATTCAGCACGTCCCAGTTTGCGAGCGCTCCGTTCAGAAGCTGGGCTGCTGCTTTCGCAACTTGCTGATTAGATTGGAGCATAAAGTGTGTTTTCCCGGATGGACCGCTAATGCAACCTGACAATTTGTCCAACGATGACATTTCCACTTGAACGTTTGCTTGTAATCGTTTACAAGATTCGTGACTGCGGCAGGGATGCCCGTCAGTCTTCGCGCAGTCCCTATTCCCGGCGGGATGAGCGCGTTTCTGTTTCCTAGCAGAACAGGGCCCCGCCTTCCCCCAAGGCGGGGCCTTTTCTATGCGGCCAGGCGTTTCTCATTGACCAGCAGCAACAGGTCAGCCGCCGCGCGTGCATCGGCCATGGCGCGGTGATGATTGTCGAGCCGGATATTGTACTGCCGGCACAGATTGGCCAGCCCATACGACTCATGACCCGGATAGTGTTTGCGCATCGAGGCGCAGGTACACAGTTTCGGAAAGCGGAAACGGATACCGGCGCGGGTGAACTCACTGTTGATAAAGCCGTAGTCGAAATTGACATTGTGGGCGACGAAGATAGCGCCGTCGAGAAACGCCGCGAAATCCTCCGCCACCTCGGAAAACAGCGGCGCATCCATCACCATGGTGTTGGAAATCCCCGTCAATTCAGTAATGAAGGATGGGATATGGCGCTGCGGATTGATCAGCGACTGCCATTCGCCAACCACCTCGCCGCCGCGAATCTTGACGGCGCCAATCTCGGTCACACGGTCATTGGGCGGACGGCCACCGGTCGTTTCGACGTCGACCACGACATAGGTCTGGTTCGGGTCAACGCGGTATTTGACCTTGCAAATATCGGCTTCGAAGCCCAGCGACTTCAGCAGGTTCAGCCGAGCCAGCTGGTTGCGGCGGACCTGGTCGCCCTCGGCCTTGATCTCGATAAAGCGGATCTGGCCATCGCGCGTCAGCATCAGGTCTGGGAAACCGTCACGTAAGCCGTAGAAGTCTTGGGTCAGGCGCTCCAGCACCCCGCGCACCGCCTGCGGCGGCGCGGCCATCAGCAACTGCGTCATAAGGACACCCAATGTGTCGTGCCACCAGACAATACCATTGTCGTCGCCGGCGTGGTTGAGCGTCGTTTCGCGCACGATGTCGAGTGCCCGCCCCTCTTCGATTGCCTTCAGTTTGACGGCGATCGTGCCGGCGTGGGTATGATGGAAGGTCCGGTCTTTCAGCGATTGCGGCACCAGGTCGAACCCGCTCGACAGGCTGCCCGGTCCTTCGAACAGCTCGTCCCAGAAAATCAAGCCGAACAAGGCCGGCCACAGGCCGTTTTCGGTGTGATGCGCAGCCCAGCCCTGCTCGGTAAAATACCCGATCGCCGCCTCTTCGGCATAGCCGCGATAGAGCTCATCGACCTCGATCGTCTCGGCCGAACGCAACAGTTCGGTAAAGACGCCGGTGCGCGACTGGCCGAACTTACGACGGAAAAAGTCGTCGGCGAAGATGTATTCCTCGTCGTGCGACGGCGCCGCCAACATAGTCTCCAGCATGGCGCGAACACGCTCGACGTGCCCGCCAGCATGCAGCAGGCGCACGACGCGCTCGCGGCTGTCGAAGTGGGTCGAGCGTTCATAAAGCGCCACGGCCGTGTCGAGGTCCTTCGCCTTTTCGAACACCTGCCCCAGTTGAAACAGCAACTGGTCACGCAGGCGCAGGACAAAATCGTTGTCGGCCGGCGGGAAGCTGTCGATGTGGAGAGCGACCTGGCGGGGATCGGCATCGCCCGACTTAAGTTTGCGCAGCGCCGTCGTGTAGACAAAGCCCGCCCGCGCCTCCTCCAAGCTGTGGAAACGCGCCTGATAACTGTCCTGGGTTTTAACCGAGACAACGCCAAGATCGCGCAGCGTAAAGCTCTGAAGATTATCGTTCAGCTTGCCGAAATAGAGGTAGAGCAGGAAGCCAAGCGTCTCCTTGTGCCCCGGCACCATGCGTTCGGAGACATCGTAATCGGCGGCAAAATCGTCGAAGGCCAGCTCGGTATGGATATGCGCCACCAGGTCGGGCTTGGACCAACTGCTCTTGATCTTGAGGCCGTGGCGGCGGCCGATATCGATCACATCGGACTTGCCCAGGGTGTCGAGGCAGCCGCGAAAATCGCACGCTTCCAGCCGGCGGGCAAAGCCGGTTTCCAGCAGTTCCGCCAGACCATCGGCGACATCGTCGATTTCGCTATAGTCCAGGTCGCGCGGACTGAAGACCGCCTTCTTGCGGTTGCTCATGCGGATATAGAGGCACTGAGCGGGGATGCTCAAAGCCATGAAGGCATCGATGAAGTCGCGCTCGGCCTCGCCCAGCATCTCGCCATACACCGATGTCACAAAGCCTGTCATTTCAAGGAAATGATCGCGATAGTACGTCGGCGGGAGGATTGGAAAACTACGGCTCATGCCATTCGTTCTATATTCGTTCCAGCCTCGAATTGCAATGCCGGAGCATGAGGATCACAGCAGATTTTACCCACATGTCACGTGTGGATGCGTCTTTGGGGAACCACGGAGAGGCACTGAAAGGCGCTTGCGCGCCGACACGGAAAGACACGGAATTCGCGCTTGAACGGCTGCGACTAAGCGCGTGACAGCTACCAAAGGGAATCCACAGATGCACACAGATCGCTGCTTCGCAGCGCACAGATGATCCGAGCAGATGGATACCGTGTGGTCTAACAATGAAACTCCCGACGGCGCAAAGTGCCGTCATTAGGCAAAATTATTTAGAGCTAAAACTCGACAACTTGCCCGGATCATCTGTGTGAGATGCGCGTAGCGCATCCATCTGTGTGCTTCTGTGGATTCCCTTCACGATCGCGGCCCAACCCGCGACCATAACCACATGCGCTCGAATTCCGTGCCTTTCCGACTTGCCTCGCAAAGCGAGGCCCAGACTGCTGACAAACCCCGTCTTTTTGGCGGGGTTTGTTTTTTGTCCGTTACTTGGGTTTGGGTATTTTTGGATGCCGGAGTTATGCGGCCGTGAGGGTGGG
>NZ_JAGGMI010000022.1 GCF_017875235.1 Asticcacaulis solisilvae
AACACTTTGGTAGTCGTGTAGAGATGTATCTCAACATCTCCGCTAGATCACCGCCGCCTGCGTTTCTCTTTCCAATATCTACAATGTCAAAGACCGAAAATGCACCGCCGAGCGGCACAAGAATTTCTATCACCAAACGGCGGTTAAACCGTCCAGAGCGACAACCTTATCTCGTTATCGAAGAGAGCGGCGCTTATACCGCTTAATTTTTCCGTGTCAAGCAATTCTTTTTAAAAAGAATTTCTTTCCTTCGGTTTGCTTCAGACGCTTAAGAGCTTCATCAGCGGAGCGGCGCTTATACCGCTTTAATTTTCCGTGTCAAGCAATTCTTTTTAAAAAGAATTTTTTGTCTCGGAGTGCTTCAGAAACCCGAGGGCTTCGTCAGCGGAGCGGCGTATATAATCGCTCCATTTTTTGCGTCAAGCGATTCTTCCGAAAAAGTTTCGCTGTCCGCGGCCCCGTCGAAACCGCTTGGAAGCGCCGTCGCCGGGAGTGGTGCTTCTAGTGAGACCGCCCCGGGGAGTCAACGACCTTTTTGCCGATTTCTTATATAATTGCGTTACGCTGCAATCTGCTTATTCAGCCAAGACCGGAAAGCCTTTTGGCGGATTGCGGCGCAGCTGCCAGGCCAGCCATATCGTACCCGTCAGCAGGACGGCCGTCGCGACCACACTCCCCTCGGGACCAAAGCTGCCGCCGGTCAGCCACCACGCCGCGTCTTTCGTTCCGATCAGATCTATAAGCGGCGCGACCTTTACCGCCATGCCGCTGACTTCCAGCCCGACACCGCCACTGAGCATCCAGTTCCACGCCGCGTGCCACCCGCATACGCCCCACAAGGACTGCTCCCGGATGGCGTAGAGGCTGAAGAAGACGCCCACCAGCAGGATGTTCAGCAAGCCGAGCCCCAGTTGCGGCGTCGGCGGCGTGTTCAGGGAATGCATGAGAGAGAAGATGACGGAATTGACGCCAATGGCCCAGTACATGCCGTGGCGCGAAGCGATAAGCTGCATCAGCCACCCACGCATCAGTATCTCCTCGCCACTGCCCTGGATGCAGAAGCCGACCAACAGCACCAGGATAGGCACGAAGGCCGACAGTGAAGGCGCCGCCCAGATGCCCGGCGATTCGATGCGATATCCGCCCAAAAGCGCGAGGCCGCCGACGACCGCGCCCAGGAAACCAAGTCCGATGAGAAAGCCCCGCCCAAAACGCTTCAGCCCCTGCCCGTTAAATCCGATTGTCTGCAGGCCGCGGCGCTCAAAAAAGCGTACCCACAGAAAGATCGCCACGGACGTAACCGCGCAGGCGAACAGGGATGACGCAAATACCGGCCATTCCGGCAGGACGGCCAACAGCGACGCCTGGAGGTTTTGGGGATCGATCCGGATGCCTGCCAAATTGATGGCCGTCATCAGGAAAACCGGCAAAAGCACAATCTGCAGCGCCAGGAAGACGATCCCCAACGCGATGATTGCCAAGCTCCAGGTCCGGCGATGCTTCGCCAGACGTGGCGCATAGAGTTCGATACCGGCCATCTTTACTCCCTGCCCTGCGGCCACACGGATGTTTCCGCCATAGTGGCACGATGCGGAAGCAAGACAAGGGGATAGTTCTCAGCTTGAAGCCCTCTCTGGCGGCAAACCGTCAGGAACCTGCTTTGGCGCTTGCCGGGACATGCTTTAGTGATCGATGATCGTCTCATAGCTTTCGCGGACCGGGGCAGGCTTGCCCGATCCGCCTTTCCTGCCGCGGAAACAGGTGGCAAGCAGCAGCACCGCCATGCTCGTCATAATAATGCTGGCGTTCGGACCAAAGTCGCCGCCTGTCCAGATCCAGTCATGCTCCACCGGCGCCTCGATCTTGAGCAAGGCGGGCGTGATATTCAACCGGCCGCCATCGACGTTCAGCCCGAATCCCCAGCCCAGGGTCAGGTTCCACGCGGCGTGAAATCCGCATATGCCCCACAGGCTTTGCTCGCGCATGGCGCGCAGACACATATACCAGCTGATCAACATGATATTGATGACGCCGAGCAGCGCTTCGGGCGAACGCAATACCCCCGGCCCGCCCTGAATGACGAGGCAGGCGACCATGTTGAAGGCGACGGCCAGTACCGCCCCCCACTGTCCCGCTACGGTTTGCAGCATCCAGCCACGGAACATGGCCTCGGTCACCGTCGCCTGCAGGAGGGTGCCGATGATGGCCAGCGCGCTGGCGAGCAGCCAGGTCGGCGTCAGGTGGTCGTACCAGGCGCCAGGACCGACGATTTCGTATTGCGCGACCAGGCCGATTTCCACCACCGCGACCACGACCATAATGAAGCCTGACAGAAAGCCGGCGCCAAACCGCCTGCCCTGCCACGGGCCGAGGCCGACCGATGAGAGCGGACGCCCTTCGAAATAGCGCAGCCACAGCCATAAGAGCAGCAGTACGGGCCCCGAAGCGAACAGGGCCGCCAGATTATCCTGCCAGCGGCCGCTGGCGGCGGAAACATTAAGCCCGAAAACAGCGGCGACCCGGCCGGACAGCCACACGCCGGCATAGATGAACAGCCAGACCAGTGGAATGGTCAGAAGCGCCCATGTCCGGCGATGCGGTTTCGGCGAATAAATTTCAGTGCCCGCCATGCTGCCCCCTTTGCGCGGCGGAGGTTTCCATAGTTAACGGCGGCTGGCAAGCCCGGCTTAGGCGCTGGCGCCGCGCAAAATGGCCTGGGTCGCCGCATCCGCTGGAAAGAAGGCTTCGATGGCGATCTCCGAAAGGGTGACGTCGAACGGCGCACCGAAAACAGTCGTGGTTGAAAAGAAGGACAGTTCGCCCATCGGCAGGCGCAGCTTCAGAGGCACATAGACGTCTCCGAAGTCGCCATGTCCACTATCCTCCGGCGCGGGCAGGGCTTCGAGGTCGGCGAGCAACTGCGACAAGGCGCCGTCGCCCGAGGCCTGCATCTGGTGGCGTAGCCGCATCAGGATGTGCGTCCGCCACTGGCCGAGATTGGCGATGAAGGGCGCAAAGCCTTCCGGATGCAGCGACAGCTTCAGCACATTGATCGGCGGTTCCAGCAGGGTCTTGTCCGCCACTACCGCCAGAAGGTTTTGCAAGCTTTGGTTGGCGGCGATAAGCGTCCAATGCGGGTCAATCGCCAGCGCCGGATAAGGATCGTGCGCGTCAAGAAGCTGATCGATTGCCGCGCGCGCCGCCGCCAGCGACGGGTCGTCGAGGCTGCGCGCCAGGTACATGGCGGCATAGCCTGCCGCGTTGAGCAGCCGGTTGCGTTCGCGCAACGGCATGTCCAGCACTTCGGACAGGCGGATGACCATGTCGCGGCTGGGGACCGACCGGCCTGTCTCGATAAAGCTCAAATGCTTCTGTGAAATTTCGGCGTCGAGCGCCAGGTCGAGCTGGCTCATGCGCCGGCGTGCCCGCCAGTCTTTCAACAGTTCGCCGAATGCGTGGGTCGCGGTCATGTCTTGCTCCTCATTGTCAGGCTTAGAGCGTGCGCCACGGCGTTTCAATTACCTCCCGCTTAATCGACATGCCGCCCGGCTTGCGGGATCATCGGCCATCATCCAACGAGCCAAAGGAGATGTGCTCATGTTCGCGTCCAATCTGTTGAAATTCGCCCTGATCGCCGATGCCATGGCCAGCGCCGCCATGGGCCTGCTGCTGGCGGGAGGCGCGGGCCTTCTGTCCGGCTTTCTCAACCTGCCGCAGGAGCTGCTGTTCTATGCCGGCCTGTTCCTGGTGCCCTATGGGCTGGGCGTCGCCTGGATCGGCACGCGGCCACAGATCTCGCGGCCGCTGGCCTGGCTGGTCGTGGCGCTGAATGGGCTCTGGGTCGCGGACAGTATCGGCCTTCTGGTCACCGACCTTGTCAGTCCGAATGCCTGGGGCACGGCGTTTGTCGCGGCGCAAGCCCTGGCGGTTACCGTATTTGCCATCACCCAGATCGCGGGACTGAAGCAGGCTCAGCGTCTGGCCTAAGATTGACAGGTCATGCGCCCGGGCTTAAGCCTCGGCGCATGACCGCGATGACGATCCATACCCAGCAGCAGCAAACCCGCCAACTTCCGGCGCGGGTGCGTTTGGCTGGCTGAAGGATCGCTTCAACCGCTTTGCAACCCCGCCCGGCCGGCGGGGTTTTTCTTTGGCCGTCCGGGTTATCCCATGGAGAACCTTATGACCTTTACCACCGACACCGAAATCGACCGCATTGCCTCAGGCGTATTGGGGTTGAGCCTGCCGAAAGCGGAATGGACGCATGCCGCGCACTTTGCCCTGGCCCTGTGGCTGCTCAGGCATCGCGAGGATGTGCCGTCGATCATACCCGGCGTTATCCGCGCCTATAATGAAGCGACCGGTGTGAAGAATACCGACAGCAGCGGCTACCACGAGACGATCACCCAGGTTTCGGTTCGCGCTGCCAGGGCGTTCGCATCTGGGTTCGCGGCGGACCACCCGCTGTATGACCTGGCCAATCGGCTGATGGCGTCGGAGCTTGGCTGCTCGGACTGGCTCTTGGCCTATTGGTCGAAGGAGCGACTGTTCACGCCTGAGGCCCGCCGCGAATGGATCGAGCCAGATGTTAGGGCGCTGGGGTTTTAATTCCTCCTCCCTGTCGCGCAGCGATGGGGAGGTGTCAGCGAGCGAAGCGAAGGTGACGGAGTGGTATTTTCTGACCGCTGCACCCCTCCGGCGAGACAGGCTCGCCACCTCCCCACGCAAGCGTAGGGAGGAGAAAAAGCGCTACTCGCCCTCGCCTTTTTCCTTCGCCAGCTTAGCGAGGACCCGACCACGCCCCTTGGTCAGGGCGGTGACGACGCCGCGCCAGGTGCGGATCTCCTGCTCTGTCATGCGTGCGCGGTTCAGCGCCACGCGCAGGTTGCGCACCATCGACTCCTTCTTTTCCGGCGGGAAGAAGAAGCCGGCCTTTTCCAGTTCGTCCTCGAGATGGCCGTAAAGCCCATGCAGGTGTTTCAGGTCCGCCGGCTCGTCCATATTCTGCGTGAAGGCGGCCTTGGGAGCGTCCATGACCTTCAGGCGCCACTCATAAAGGACGATGTTCACCGCTTGGGCCAGGTTGAGCGAATGGAAGTGCGGATCGACCGGGATGGTGACGATGGCGTGAGACAGCGCGATGTCGCTGGTTTCCAGCCCTGCCCGTTCGGCGCCGAACAGCAAACCGGCTTTCATGTGCGTCTGCGCCTCGGCATAGGCCTGGTCGGCGCACTGGCGCGGCGTGATGATCGGCAGGTGGGTTTCGCGCGGCCGCGCCGTCGTGGCGTAGACCGTCTTGAGATCAGCAATGGCGTCGGCCAGGGTCGGGAAGATCTGCGCGCCATCCAGCGGCCAGTTGGCGCCCGACGAGGTCGCCCAGGCGCGTTCCTGTGGCCAGCCGTCGCGCGGCGCCACCAGACGCAGCTCCTGCAGGCCGAAATTGGCCATGACGCGGGCGACCGAGCCAATATTGTCGGCGAGCTGCGGCCGGTCAAGGATTACACACGGCAGGGTCAGGTTCGGATCGAGCGGCGGCGCAGGACGGGCATCTTTCATGGCGCGGCTTATAGGGGAAGCAGTGTTGGCAGGGAAGAGGCTGCGAAACGATCGCACTTAATCCCCTCTCCCCGCTTGCGGGGAGAGGGTTAGGGTGAGGGGCAATCGGACAGAGCGGCATGCGCGGAAACACTGTTTGCCCCCATCCGGTCCTTCGGACCACCTTCTCCCCGCACGCGGGGAGAAGTGAAGGCAGGAAGAGACTTGCCAAAATACACAAGTTTAAACTTGACTATTTAAACAGAAAGAAATACTGAATTTTAAACTTCACCATTGTAAGGAAGAATTCCATGCCTGCCGTTCACGCCACCTTCATCACCGAAACCACCTATCCGCACCCCGTCGCCAAGGTGTTCACCGCTTTTTCCGATACAGCCATAAAAGCCCGCTGGTTCAGCCATCCCACCGCCGATGGCAGCTATGACAACGACTTCCGCCTGGGCGGCAGTGAAAGCTCACGCTGGGTCATGGACGCTTCGACGCCGTTTCCAGGCGCCGTCATTACCTCCGAAGGCCTTTATCTCGACATCGTTCCCGAACGCCGCATTGCCTCAGGATCGAACATGATGATGAACGGCACCCCCTTCTCGGCTTCGCTGGTAACGTTCGAGTTCGAAGAAGACGGCGACGGCACACGCCTTATCTGTACGCACCATGGCGCCTATTTCGAGAACGCGGATGGTCCGGAAATGCGCAAGGACGGATGGCAACAATTGCTGGGCCAGCTTGCCGCCGTGCTGAATGGCGATCGATGACGGACGCGAATAAAGTCCTGCAAGCATTGGGCGACGCCACGCGCCGCGACATGGTCGAACGTCTGACCGACACGGCCATGTCGGTCTCAGCCCTGGCTGCGCCCTACGACATGACCCTGACGGCGGTGGCGCAGCATCTGGCAATCCTGGAAGCCGCCGGCCTGGTCAAGACCGAGAAAAACGGCCGCGTCCGCTCCTGCCGGCTTGATACAAAAGGTTTCGATATTCTCGATGCCTGGTCGAAGGCGCGCCGCCCCTTGTGGCAAAAACGGCTGGACGCATTAGGCGATGTGCTGGATGAGACCTAATCGGCGATCCCGCTGCCCGGCCACGCGCTGGACGCAGCCACGGCGATGGCTTCATTGATAATCGTGTAGAGCGCTGCCGAAACCCGGTCGTACTCGACCTGCTCGTCACCATCGAAGCCCTGGTCGTTCCACGAGCCCATGCCGCCAAACACCCAGGCCGCGGACGCAGCGCTCAGCAGGCCCCGCGCCTTCTGCGAAAGCGTATGCGGCGGATAGAGGTCCTGATGGTAGCCGGGATGACGATCCGCGTTGTTCAAAGCTTCGAGTCCACTGTCAAAACAACTGGTAAAGCCCTCATTGCCGCTATGCCGGATCGAAAACGCGCGGATGTCACGCAACGCTGTTTCAAAGTCCGCCACGACGACGGACAGGTTGCGCATACCGTGCGGCCGGGTTGGCGCGCCAGCATGGCGGAAATAATCGACACGCCAGATACGGCCGTCGGGCGCTGACGGATCGCCGATATCCCATTCCGATGTCCAGACATCGCTGGTGCCGTCGGCCATGACCGCTTCGATCGCCCATATGCCCCCACCGCCGGCAAATCCCGCGGTCATCCGGTTATCGTCCAAGGACGCCTGGTGCAGCAGCAGCCCTTTCGCCTGTTGCTGCCGTATCCAGTCAAACCACAGGTCGGGCGTCGCCGTCAGCGTCTTGTCACTTTCGGCGTCCCGGAATGCGACGTACTCGGCGAAACGGCAGGTCGAATTGCCAGGAAAGAACCGCTCCCCGCGCATGTCGCGCAACACGGCATTACCGTGACAGGTCAGCGCGACAAGCTGCGCGATCTCGCCGTTCATTTCGCATCTCCCGGTCCCGCCAGGCACACGCATTAATCCAGTTTGCGCCCGATGTCATTTCGTCTATAGCGGTGGCCGTCAGCGCCGAGTGCGATCCTGTGTGTCGCCTCACGTGCGCTTCGTTTGAGAGAGGACACTCGCATGGCCAAAATCAAGGTGGCAAACCCCGTCGTCGACATCGACGGCGATGAAATGACCCGCATCATCTGGCAGCTTATCAAGGACAAGCTGATCCACCCGTATCTCGACATCGAACTGCAATATTTCGATCTCGGCATGGAACACCGCGACGCCACCGACGACCAGGTCACCATCGATGCCGCCAACGCCATCAAGGCCTGCGGCGTCGGCGTCAAGTGCGCCACCATCACGCCGGACGAAGCCCGCGTGAAGGAATTCAATCTCAAGAAGATGTGGAAGTCGCCCAACGGCACCATCCGCAACATCCTGGGCGGCGTCGTGTTCCGCGAGCCGATCATCTGCAAGAACGTCCCGCGCCTGGTTCCGGGCTGGACCCAGCCTATCGTCGTCGGCCGTCACGCCTTTGGCGACCAGTACAAGGCCACCGACTTCCTGATGCCGGGCAAGGGCACGCTCTCGATCAAGTTCGTCGGCGACGATGGTCAGGTGATCGAGCACGAAGTCTTCAAGTCGCCTGGCCCCGGCGTCGCCATGGGCATGTATAACCTCGACGAATCGATCCGCGACTTCGCTCGCGCCTCGTTCGAATACGGCATCAAGCGCAACTATCCGGTCTACCTGTCGACCAAGAACACCATCCTGAAGGCCTATGACGGCCGCTTCAAGGACATCTTCCAAGAGATTTTCGACGCCGAATACGCCGCGAAGTTCAAGGAACTGGGCCTCACCTACGAGCACCGCCTGATCGACGACATGGTCGCTTCGGCGCTGAAGTGGTCCGGCGGTTTCGTCTGGGCGTGCAAGAACTACGACGGCGACGTCCAGTCGGACACGGTCGCGCAGGGCTATGGTTCGCTGGGCCTGATGACCTCGGCCCTGGTCACGCCGGACGGCAAGGTCATGGAAGCCGAAGCCGCCCACGGCACGGTTACCCGCCACTATCGTCAGCACCAGAAGGGCGAATCGACCTCGACCAACTCGATGGCTTCGATCTTCGCCTGGACGCAAGGCCTGGCGCACCGCGCCAAGCTGGACGACAATGCCGAGCTGGCGCGCTTTGCCGAAACGCTGGAAAAGGTCTGCATCGACACCGTCGAAGCTGGCTTCATGACCAAGGACCTGGCGCTGCTGGTTGGTCCGAACCAGAGCTGGCTGACGACCGAGGGCTTCCTCGACAAGATCAGCGAGAACCTGAGCAAGGCGCTTTCTTAAAATCATGAGGGGAGCAAGCTCCCCTCATGCACTCCCCTCGTAGAGGTTTGAAAAGCCGTCCGTTCGCGGGCGGCTTTTTCGTGGGTGGGTGGCGACAAAAAATGACCTTCTGGCGACATTGACGGTCGCAATATTCGCGGTGATAGTCGTCGTACCAATATAATACCTTGAGGAAACACCCGATGCGCGCTGCCGCTTTTGCTTCGAGTCTTGCTGTCCTAAGCCTGCTTGCCCTAGCAATGCCCGCTGCCGCTGCAGAGAAGACGCTCCCCAACGAAGACGGTGCACATGTGAATATCGGCGGCCGCGTCTTTACCCGTGGTGAATACGGTTCGCCGTCTCCAGGCACGCCCGTCCACAGCAGCAAGACCGAACACACGCACCAATGGCCTGGGGTCTATTTCGAAACACGCATCGAAGGCGACAGTGTCGATCTGAGTTTTGACGACACGCACAATATCTACCGGCTATATGTCGATGGCCAGACACGCCAAACCTACGCCCGTCCAGGGAAGACCTCCATCACCGTCAAAGGCCTTGGTGCCGGTGCACATCTCATCCGGCTGGAAAAGCTGACCGAAAGCCAGTCTGAACGCGGATCGTTCAACGGTTTCAGCGTCAAAGACGGTCGGTTCCTGGCAATCAAGCCGCGTCCACGCCAGATCGAATTCATCGGCGATTCCTACACGGTCGGTTACGGCAACATGTCAGGCAAAAAACAGTGCACGCCCGATGAACTGCACGACACCACCGATACCTCGCAGGCCTACGGCCCTTTGACAGCAAAGGCATTTGACGCCGATTATCAGATCAATGCCTTTTCCGGCCGGGGCATCGTGCGCAACTATGACGGCTTTGCCGGCGATCCCCTGCCGGCGCTGCATCCCTACATCCTGTTCGACAAGAAGGATGAATATAAGGACGACAGCTGGAAGCCTCAGATCATTGTCATCGGCCTGGGCGGTAATGACTTCTCGACGCCGGTAAAGCCTGGCGAAAAGTGGAAGGACGAGGCCGCGCTCAAGGCCGACTACGAAGCCTCCTTTGTCGCCTTCGTCAAAACGCTGCGCGCCAAGCACCCGCAGGCCTTCTTCCTGCTGACCAAGTACGAAGGCCCGACAGTCGCAGAAGAAGTCGAAAAGGTCGCCGCTCAGTTGAAGGCTTCCGGCGAGACACGGCTCGATACGATCGGTCTCGATGGCTTTACGCTCAATGGCTGCGACTGGCATCTGGACAGCAACGACCACAAGCGCATTTCCGAGCAGTTGACTGGCTATTTCAAGACACATCCAGACCTGTGGCAGGGTAAATAGACTGTCACATATCCGACATTGACCGCGGCTAGGTTCGCTGGGATAGTTGCGTACAACCTACAGGATAGAAACCCCTTGCGTAATTCGCTGATTCTGGCGCTGGCCCTGATGGCCGCCGCCTCTCCCGCCTTCGCTGAAAAGGCGCTGCCCCTGCACATCGGGGGCCGTGTGGCGCCGGCGGAAGACGGCAAGGGCTATGTCCACCAATGGCCCGGTATCTATTTCGAAGGCCGCTTCCGTGGCACCGGCGCCGCTGTCCGCGTCAAGGACAGCGCCAATATCCTCGACATCTTCATCGACGATCAACTGGTTCGCACAATTTCCAAGCCTGGCGACGGCCAGATCGAATTCACCGGCCTGACCGACAGCGAACACAGCATCCGCGTCGAAAAGCGCACCGAGGCGGCGTGGACGTCGGCGCAGTTCAGCGGCATCTTCGTGCCCGACTCGGCTGAAGTCCTGAGCCTCAAGCCGCGCGCGCGCCAGATCGAGTTCATCGGTGATTCCTATACCGTCGGTTACGGCAACACCTCGCCAAAGCGCGAATGCCCGGGGGATGGGGTATGGGCGACGACGCAGACGCAACTGGCTTTCGGGCCGCTGACGGCCAAGCATTTCAATGCCGATTACCGCGTCAATGCCATTTCCGGCCGTGGCATCGTGCGCAACTATAATGGCAGCACGGGCCTTACCCTGCCCCAGGCCTATCCGAACATCGTCAATCTCGACAGCGGCGCGATTCCCGACACTGACGCCGCTTCCGACGACTGGGCGCCGCAGATTGTGGTGATCGGGCTCGGCACCAACGATTTTTCAACACCGCTCAATCCAGGCGAAAAGTGGAAGACGCGTGACGAACTGCAAAAGGATTACGTCTCGAACTATATCGGCTTCGTCCAATCCTTGCGCGCCGCCAATCCCGATGCCTATTTCGTCCTGATGGCGACCGACCAGGCCAACGGCGAAATCCAGGCCCAGGTCAAAAAGGTCCTGACCGGGCTCAAGGCCGCAGGTGAAACCCGCATCGCCTTTATCCCCATGAACGGCCTGACCTTCGAAGGCTGCGACTGGCATCCATCGACGGCCGACGACCTTAAGATATCGGCCAGTCTCGTCACCTTCCTGGATAGCCAGCCGGATATCTGGCATGGCCGCTAGAGCATGATGCGTTTAAGTCGACCGCCATCATGCTCTAGGTTTTTGTTTTGTCGCGATATTTAGCCAAGAACCGCTGCACACTTTTTGGCATATCGCTCTAGTCCTTTCCCAAAATTGTAAAGCAGTTATGGATTGAAGCGCGACGAGACAGAGAAGTAAGTCTTTTTAGAGCGACCTTCTCCTACACATCGATTCCTTACCCCTGAGCGCGGCATTGAGAGACGCGTTTTCTGGCAAGCAGGGAGCCCATGCGCCTTTTCCGATGCGACAATTGCGGCAACGCCGTCTATTTCGAAAACCGGTCGTGCGTCAGTTGCGGGTTCCGTCTGGCCTTCGTCCCGGAAGCCCTGGCCGTTCACACGGTCCAGTTGGACGCCGATGGCAAGCGCTGGCGCCGGCTGGATCAGCAACAGTTTGTCTATCGCTTCTGCGCCAACGAAAAATGGGACCTGTGCAACTGGATGGTCCCGGCGGAAAGCCAGGAGGATTACTGCGTCGCCTGCCGGCATAACGGCCTAGTGCCCGATCCGGCGACAGAGAATGGCCTCCGGCGGTGGCGGCGAATCGCCGATGCCCAGCGGCTATTATTCTACTCGTTTCTGCGCTGGGATCTGCCGCGGCCGACGCGCGCCGAAGATCCTGAGGGTGGCCTGCTCTTCGATTTGAAGGACGACGAGATCCTGCCGGACGGATCGTGCCAGCCGGTGCTCATCGGCCACGACGAAGGCCATATCGTCATCCGCACCGCCGAGGCCGATGATCCAACGCGTGAACAGCAGCGCGCCATGATGAATGAGCCTTATCGCACCCTGCTTGGTCATTTCCGCCACGAATGCGGCCACTTCATCTGGAATAGGATGGTGCGCGATGCCGGTAAGCTCGACAGCTTTCGGGCGGTATTCGGCGACGAACGGGCCGATTACGGCGAAGCGCTGGACAAGCACTATAAGGAAGGTCCGCCGCCTTTGTGGGGCGAAACCTTCATCAGCTATTACGCGACGACACATCCGTGGGAAGACTTCGCCGAATGCTTCGCGCATGTGCTGCACATCGTCGATTCGCTGGAAACCGCCCACATCTATGGCATCGCGCTGGCGCCCCCCAGCCATTCGGAACTGCGGGCGCACGCGGCCTTCGATCCCTATACCATCCTCGATTTCGACCAGATCGCCGAGGTGTGGATTCCTTTGAGCGTCGCGCTCAATTCAATCCACCATTCGATGGGCGAGCGCGACCTGTACCCCTTTATTCTAACCCCCGCGATTCAAGCGAAACTGAAATACGTGCACGGCTTACTCACCCGTCAAGTCTAGAGCGATATGGCGAAAAGTGCCAAGAAGCGTCTTTGGGGTTTTCGCCTTAAATATCGCGACAAAACAAAAACTTAGATCGGCATGATGTTTCCACTTAAAATCATACCGATCTAGGGGCATTTCCGACGCGCATCTGTCCCCAAAAACCGCTTCGCACGTTTGGGGATGCGCTTTTGGTCGTTACGACCCCGGCCGCCGGAGGCTCTTGTCTTCTTACGTCTTTACCGCTTACATCCCTTCCAGACAGGGAGTCCCGCCATGTGGAAATTCATCGCGCTTGCCGCCGTCCTCGCTTCGCCCGCGCTTGCCGATACGCGGCTCGACATGCATATCGGCGGCCGGACGCTGAAGGACGCCACGGGCTGGAGCTATCAATGGCCGGCGGTCTATTTCGAAAGCCGCTTTACCGGTGATACGGTCACACTGAAGTTCGACGACCCAAGCAACAACCTGAATATCGTGGTCGATGGCCGCATCGTCGCCATCGTGAAAAAGCCGGGCAAGACGGAGCACCGCCTCGATCACCTGGGCGCTGGCGAACACACGGTCCGGCTGGAAAAGCGCTCCGAAACACAATACGCCACCGGCCGCTTCGAAGGCTTCTTCGTGCCGGAAAAGGCGGCCGCCCTGCCCGCCCCGGCCTATGCGCGCCAGATCGAGTTCATCGGCGATTCGCTGACCGTCGGCTATGGCAATACCTCGCCCTATAATGATTGCACACCGGAAGAGGTGTTTGAGACCACCGACACGCAGCAGGGCTTCGGGCCGCTGATCGCCAAGCATTTCAAGGCGGCTTACCGCGTCAATGCGTTTTCGGGCCTAGGTATGGTGCGCAATTACGGCGGCTTCGAGCACCCGAAGTACCGCATGCCGATGCTTTATCCACGCGCGATCTATGACGAGATTCAGGCCGATTCGTCGCCATGGACACCGCAGATCATCATTACCGGTATCGGGGGCAACGACTTTTCGACGCCGGTCAAGACTGGTGAGCCGTGGAAGAGCCAGGCGGAACTCAAGGCCGATTATGTCAAGACTTACACGGCCTTCGTCAAAAACCTGCGAGCCAAGAACCCGAGGGCCTTTCTGATCGTGGCGGTGGCGGATGGCCGCGGCGACTACACCGACGGCACGCGCGAGGTTTACGAGGCGATCAAGGCTTCGGGCGACACGCGTATCGGTTACGCCACCATTCCGGAGACCAAGGGCGGCAGTTGTTATCACCCCAATACACGCGACGATGCGGCCATCGCGAAGATGTATATCGACTACATCTCGGCGCGTCCGGAACTGTGGCAGGGCAAATAGTCCTGTTTCAACGCCTTGAGCCGTGTTAGGATTGGTTAACAAGAACTTTCGAGGGGTGTTTCCGTGGGGCGCGTTCTAGCGATTTTCCTGGCTATCGTTCTGGTCGGCGGCGCTGGCCTGTTCTACGCCTCACCGCTCATCGCCTTCTATGATGTGCGCAGTTCCGCGCGCGCCGAAGATGTCGAGGCCTTGGCCAAGCTGATCAACTTCACCTCTGTGCGCACCAGCCTGAAGGCGCAGCTCGAAGCTGGCGACAAGGGCGTTTCCGCTCCGCCGCCGTCGGCGATCGACGATCCGGCGGGCGCCGCCGGCAAGGCCGTCAAGGATATCGGTGACAGCATCGGCAAGGCGTGGGATGGCCTGGTCAATCCCAAGGCCGCAAAGGGTCCGGTCAAGCCGCCGGTCGATGTTGAACTGTACCTCAAGCCGAGCGCCATCCTGGCCTTGACCTATGGCGCCGGCAAGGACGCCCCGATCTATGATACCTCCGCCGTCGCCAAGCCGCCCATGCCCAGCATCGCCTTCTTCAGCCTCGACCGCTCGCGCCTGACGGTCAAGGACGCCGAGCGCGGCACGACCATCTTCACCTTTGAGCGCAAAGGCTTGATGAGCTGGGAAGTGACTCATA
This sequence comes from Asticcacaulis solisilvae, assembly GCF_017875235.1. Classification (GTDB taxonomy): domain Bacteria; phylum Pseudomonadota; class Alphaproteobacteria; order Caulobacterales; family Caulobacteraceae; genus Asticcacaulis; species Asticcacaulis solisilvae_A. Next base: position 14,493 of record NZ_JAGGMI010000022.1, read on the forward strand.
TTGGCCTGCCCAAGCCCGGCGAAATCGAAGCCGAAAAGGCCGCCGAAGCCGCCGCGTCGATGTCGGCAGCAGCCGCGCCTGCGCATTAAGGCTTGTAACTTATCCAACCAAAGCTAGAACGGCGGGATGCTCGATACTCTTATCCGCGTCCTCGTCTTCTTTGCCTTTATCGGCCTGGGCGTCCTGCTTGTCCGGTTCAAGCGGCTGAACGCGCAGGGGCTGGACGGACTGAGCGCTTATTTCTACTGGATCGGTTTCCCAAGCTGGCTGATGGTCAGCTTTGCGCGCCTGCCGGCCATCAGCCCCGCCCTGGCCGGTACGGTTGGCGGCTATGTCGCCGCCATGATTACCACCGCCGTCGTCGTCATGCTGGTGGCACGGCTGATCAAGGCGCCGTCCGAAGCCGCGACTGCCGCCGGCATGGCGGCCTATATCAACAATTCGGCCTTCTTAGGCATCCCGATCGCGCTCAGCCTGTTCGGCACCGAAGCCATCCATACCGGCCCGGTTGTCGTCGCCGCTGATTTTTTGATTCTGTTCAGTCTGGGTTGCGCAGGGTTGGCCAAGGCATCGGGACATACCCACCGCGAAGCCCTGATGCACACGGCGCGCAACCCGACCGTCATCGGTGGACTGATCGGCGTCATCATGATGCTGGCCGGCTTTCAGTTCCTGCCGCCGGTCGAAAATGCCCTGGATGTACTAGGCAAATCCGGTCCGCCGGTGGCATTGGTCGCGCTCGGCGGCATGTTGGGCCTGATGGAACCACGCATGGTGGTGCGCGCGGAGCCGGTCAGCGTCCTGGCCATCGCCGGCAAGATATTGCTGGCGCCGGCCCTGGTTGCTATCGTCATGACCCTGCTGCGCGTCGATCCGGCGACTTTCAAGGTGTGCGTCTTCCTGAGCGCGACGCCGACCGCCGTCAGCGTCTTCATCCAGACGAAAATGTACGGCACCTGGTACGAAGGCGCGGCGCGCACCGTGGCGCAAGGCACGGTGGCCAGTTTGCTGACCCTGTCCGCACTGGCGATCGTACTTACGCATATGGCCTGACGCGCGAACGCGTCAGGCCATATTTTCAATACTTCAGTCGAATTTAGATCAGCGCCTTGACCGCGGCGATGCCTTCATCGGCCTTGGTGTCGTCCGGCGCGCCGCCCTGCGCGAAGTCGGGCTTGCCGCCCGCGCCGGCACCGCCCATGGCGATGACCGCCGCCTTGGCCAGTTCAGCGGCGTTGAAGCGCGCCGTCAGGTCTGGTGACACCGCGACCGTAACCGCCGCCTTGCCGTCGAGCTTGCCGACCAGGGCGACAATGCCGCTGCCGACCTGCTTCTTGAAGTCTTCGGCGAGCGGGCGGAGATCCTTGCCGCCGACGCCTTCCAGCACGCGGGCCAGGACCCTGACGCCGTTGATGTCTTCCGGCCCGGCGGCCGCACCGCCTCCACCGACGGCCAAGGCGCGCTTGGCTTCGGCCAGTTCCTTTTCGAGGCGCTTGCGCTCGGCGACCAGGGCTTCGACGCGGGCTTCGACCTGCGCCACCGGCACCTTGAACTGGGCGGCCAGCGATTCGGCGACATTGGCCTCATCCAGCAGGTACTGACGCGCCGCTTCGCCGGTCAGGGCCTCGACGCGGCGGACACCGGCGGCGATGCCGGTTTCCGACACGATCTTGAACAGGGCGATGTCGCCGGTGCGCGCGACGTGCGTGCCGCCGCACAGTTCGACCGAGTATCTTTCTGAACCATCCAGGCCGTGGCCCAGCGTCAGGACGCGGACCTCGTCGCCGTACTTTTCACCGAACAGCGCCACGGCGCCGGCATCGATCGCCTGTTGCGGCGCCATCAGCTCGGTCTTGGCCGCTTCGTTTTGCAGGATGACCGCATTGACCTCGGTCTCGATACGCTTGAGCTCATCGGCCGTGAGGGGACCGCCGTGGCTGAAGTCGAAGCGCATGCGTTCGGCGTCGACCAATTGCCCCTTTTGCGCGACGTGCGGACCAAGGACATTCTTGAGCGCGGCGTGCACCAGGTGCGCGGCCGAGTGGTTCGAACGCGTGGTGCGACGCTTTTCAGCGTCGACCGTAAGCGTCGCCGTGTCGCCGACCTTGACCGAGCCTTCAGTCAGTTCGACGCGGTGGACATAGAGTTCGCCGGCCTGTTTTTGCGTGTCTAGGATGCGGCCCTTGCCACCCGAGAAGACGACTTCGCCGGTGTCACCGGCCTGGCCACCGCCTTCGGCGTAGAAGGAGGTGCGGTCAAACACGGCTTCGACCGTGTCGCCGGCCAGCGCACTGTCAACGCTCGCGCCTTCATGCACCAGAGCCAGCAGCTTACCTTCGATGCTCAGATCGTCATAGCCGGTAAAGGTCGAAGCGCCGACCTTGTCCTTGATGGCGAACCATTCGGCGGCGGTCGCTTTTTCGCCCGAACCGGCCCAGTTTTCCCGGCCGCGCGCCTTCTGTTCTTCCATGGCGGCTTCGAAGCCGGCGACATTGACGGTCAGGCCCTTGGCGCGCACGGCATCCTGGGTCAGATCGAGCGGGAAGCCATAGGTGTCGTAGAGCTTGAAGGCGGTTTCACCCGCCAGCATGTCGCCTTCCTTCAGGTCGCGCGTCGCCTCATCCAACAGGGTCATGCCGCGGCCGAGCGTACGGCGGAAGCGCTCCTCTTCCTGGCGCAGGGTCTCGACGATGGTCGCCTCGGCGCGCTTGAGCTCACCATAGTGATCGCCCATTTCACGCACAAGCGTCGGCGCCAGGCGGTGCAGCAATGGCTCCTGAGCGCCCAGCAGATAGGCGTGGCGCATGGCGCGGCGCATGATGCGACGCAGGACATACCCCCGGCCTTCGTTCGACGGCGTGACGCCATCGGCGATCAGGAAGGAGGTCGAACGCAGATGGTCGGCAATGACGCGGTGCGACGGCAGGCTGTCGCCTTCGGCCTTCACGCCCGTCGCTTCGACCGAGGCGCCAATCAGCACTTTGAACAGGTCGACATCGTAATTGTTGTGGACGCCCTGAAGCACGGCGGCGACGCGTTCCAGGCCCATGCCGGTATCAATCGACGGCTTGGGCAGCAGGACGCGCGTACCGTCCGGCTGCTGGTCGAACTGCATGAAGACCAGGTTCCAGATTTCGACGAAGCGGTCGCCGTCTTCTTCCGGCGAGCCCGGAGGGCCGCCCCAGATGTGCTCACCGTGGTCATAGAAGATTTCGGTGCACGGACCACACGGGCCGGTATCGCCCATAGACCAGAAGTTATCGCTGCCGGCGATGCGGATGATCCTTGATTCCGGCAGGCCGGCGATCTTCTTCCACAGGTCGAAGGCTTCATCGTCATCGATATAGACGGTGGTCAGCAGGCGGTCCGGATTCAGACCATAGTCCTTGGTAATCAGGGTCCAGGCGTGTTCGATCGCCTGTTCCTTGAAATAGTCGCCGAACGAGAAGTTACCCAGCATTTCAAAGAATGTGTGGTGACGCGCCGTATAGCCGACATTGTCCAGGTCGTTGTGCTTGCCGCCGGCGCGTACGACCTTCTGCGAGGTGGTGGCGCGCTTGTAGGGCCGCGTCTCGGCGCCGGTGAAGACGTTCTTGAACTGCACCATGCCCGCGTTGGTGAACATCAGGGTCGGATCGTTCTGCGGCACGAGCGCCGAGGACGCGACAACCTCATGATCGTGCTTGGCGAAGTAATCAAGGAAGGTCTGACGTATCTGGTTCAACGACGGCATGGGATAAAAACCGCTCCGGCAACAGGGAAATTTGTGAAGCCTATATAGCTATGTGTTCGCAAGCGCAAAGGCCGTTCAATGACGTATGACAAAAAAGGCGCTTCCTGTTTCCAGGAAGCGCCTTCTTCGGTCAGTCCGGACGGAGGTTTGGTGTGGGTACCGCCCGTCCCGGCCGAATAGCATTATGATATCAGAGCGACTCGTCGCCTTCGTTAGCGTCGGGCTCCGGCGTGCCCAGCAATTCCTCAGACAGCGCCTTGGACTTGTTGCGGATGCCCTTTTCGATCTCGGCGCACATATCCGGATTGGCCTTCAGGAAGTCGCGCGCATTGTCGCGGCCCTGACCGATACGGGTCGAGTTGAACGAGTACCAGGAGCCCGACTTCTCGACGAGGCCCGCCTTGACACCCAGGTCGATGATTTCACCGATCTTGGAGATGCCATGGCCGTACAGGATGTCGAACTCGACTTCGCGGAAAGGCGGGGCGATCTTGTTCTTGACGACCTTGACCTTGACATTGTTCCCGATGACTTCGTCACGCACCTTGATCGAACCGGTGCGGCGGATGTCGAGACGGACCGAAGCGTAGAACTTCAGCGCGTTGCCGCCCGTCGTTGTTTCCGGCGAACCGTACATGACGCCGATCTTCATGCGGATCTGGTTGATGAAGACGACGATGCACTTCGACTTGGAGATCGAGCCGGTCAGCTTGCGCAGGGCCTGCGACATCAGGCGGGCTTGCAGGCCCGGCAGGCTGTCGCCCATGTCGCCTTCGATTTCAGCGCGTGGCGTAAGCGCCGCGACTGAGTCGACGACGACGATGTCGACGGCGCCCGAACGGACCAGGGTGTCGGTAATTTCCAGCGCCTGTTCGCCATTGTCGGGCTGCGAGACCAGCAGGTCATCGAGATTGACGCCCAGCTTTTGGGCATAGACCGGGTCGAGCGCGTGCTCGGCATCGACGAAGGCAGCCGTGCCGCCGGCCTTTTGAATTTCGGCGACAGTGTGCAGGGCCAGGGTCGTCTTACCCGACGATTCCGGACCGTAGATTTCAATGACGCGGCCCTTCGGCAGGCCACCGATGCCGAGCGCCATGTCAAGACCCAGCGAACCGGTCGATACCGATTCGATCTGGTCGACACTGCCGTTCGAACCGAGTTTCATCACCGAGCCCTTACCGAAGGCCCGGTCGATTTGCGCCAGCGCGGCTTCGAGCGCGCGTTGCTTTTCAGAGTCGTTTTTTGCCACGAGTTTCAACATTGCTTGAGACATATCCAAACCTTCCTATGTCACGATTCCCTTGAGCAAGGGCAGCGCGTTCGCTTTTGTCGTTGGAAATGACATGTACTCCATTTGTTCCAAGTTCGCAATATGTTCTCATAAATAATTTGGAACATCCTTCCCGAAACAGAAAGGGCTCCGTTGCCGGAGCCCTCAGGCTGCTGACAAAGTCTGTGGACAATTTTCATGCGGTATATTGCCACCTGATTCACGGAACGTCTCGGAATCAAGCGGTGAACATATCGGAATCAAATTGTGGCAATTGGCCCTTCTCAAAAAAGATAGGGGGTTTGTCAGTAGCCTGAGGGCTCCGTTGCCGGAGCCCTTTCCTTATGCGTGGAGCGCGATCTTAGGCTGTGAACTCGAAGTCCGACACCGTCAGGCCCGCCGTCGTGTTGAGGATGGCGAAGTGGATACGCGCAGTCGCGCCCGTACCGTCGGAATCCCAGTAGAGATTGCCCGTGGCCGCATCCCAGATGAACTGGGCCGAGGTGCCGACCGCCGAAGCGCCCGCGGTGAACTGCGCCGCCGTCAGCACATGGCCCGCCGCGAAGCCGTAGTCCGAGCCTTTGAAAACCAGATCATCGACGTTGTGCACGAAGTCAATGATGGTGTCGCGGCCCGTGCTGGCGGCGGCGCCAAAGACGAAGTCGTCCGCGCCCGAACCACCGGTCAGGGTGTCATTGCCGCCGCCGCCGGTCAGGCGGTTGTTGCCGCCGGTGCCGGTCATGGTGTTATTGAGACCGTTGCCGGTGCCTGACACGGCGGAACCGGTCAGGATCAGGTTTTCGACATTGGCCATCAGCGACCAGTCGATCGACGAATAGGTCGTGTCGGTCCCCTCACCCACATTTTCGTAGGTGCGGTCACCGGCATTGTCGACAACGAAGGTGTCGTTGCCAAGACCACCGTACATCTGGTCGTTTTCGGTACCGCCGTTGATGCTGTCGTCACCGGCGCCGCCGACGATGGTATCCCAGCGCTCGCCACCCAGGATGGTGTCATTGCCCGCGCCGCCTTCAATGCTGTCGGCGCCGGCGTCACCCGTGATCGAGTCGTTGCCGTCTTCACCAAAGACGAAGTCGGCACCTTCGCCGGCGCTGATCGAGTCGAGACCCGCACCGCCGTAGATGGTGTCGTTGCCGTTGGCGCCGCTCAGCGTGTTGTTGTTGCCGTTGCCGAAGATGCCGTTGCTCAGGCTGTTGCCCGTGCCGGTCGTGGCCGCGCCGATCAGGTAGAGGTTCTCGGTGTCGACCACCAGCGAGAAGTTGATCGAGGAGATGACGGTATCGATGCCCGCCGAAGCCCCTTCATTCACGCGGTCACCGATGTCGTCGACATAATAGGTGTCATTGCCGAGGCCACCGTACATCTGGTCGTTGTTGATGCCGCCGTCGATGGTGTCGTTGCCGTCACCGCCGACGATGGTATCCCAGCGCTCGCCGCCGGCCAGGTAGTCGTTGTGCGCGCCACCGTCGATCGAGTCGGCGCCGGCGCCGCCATCGATCGTGTCGGCGCCATTGCCGCCCAGCAGCGTATTGGCGCCGCTGTTGCCGGTGATCAGGTTGTTGCCGCTGTTGCCCGTGCCCGAGATGGCGGCAGTGCCGGTCAGGGTCAGGACTTCGACGTCGTTGCCGAGGGCGAAATCGACCGACGAGAAGACGGTGTCATTGCCTTCGCCGGCGTTTTCGATCGCGCGATCGCCGACATTGTCGACGTAATAGGTGTCGTTGTCCTTGCCGCCCAGCATGCGGTCATTGCCGACACCGCCATCCAGCGTATCGTTACCGGAGCCGCCAATCAGGCTGTCGCTGCCCGCGCCGCCGATAAGCAGGTTCGCGACATCGTTGCCGTTGATAGTGTCGTTGCCGACGCCGCCGGTCGCGTCTTCGATGACGGTCGAGGTCACCGTAGTGATGCCGGCCGTGATGGCCGCCACGATGTTCGAGCTGTCCGAATTCAGGGTCACGGTCGTGCCGCGCCCCAGCGCCGTCACCAGGCTCTGATAGCTCGGCTCGACGCCCGCCGTCGCCGCGAAGATCGGGATGATGTTGGCGGCTTCGAGGGCGGCTTTCAGTTGGGCGATTTCCGGATAGTCTTCGAGTTCGAGGACCGCGTCACCGTCGTTCGGCGTGGTGATGCCGCCGGCGGCGCCGTCACCGGCGACGTGGAAGGCCGCATCCGTGAAAAGGACAACGAAACGCGCCGTGCCGACCCGGAAGCCGACATCGCCCGGCGTCAGCGCCAGGTGCATCAGGGCTTCCAGCTGGGCTTCCGGCGTGTCGTTGCCGCCCCCCGCCGTTGCCGCATTATAGGCCGAAGCCAGGGCCGCTTCGCTGGTGGTGATGCCGAGGTCGAGGTTGTAGACATAGTCGCCGGTCGAGCCGAAGGGCGACACGGCCTTGTCGCGGAAGGTCGACAGACCGAAGCCGACGTTCGGCTGGACGCCCTGCAGGGCATCGACGATCTGCGGGACCAGGGTGCGGACATTGGCGATGTCGTCGCCGAAGGAGCCGGTCAGGTCCTGCAGGAACTGGACATCCAGCGGCGAATAGGTCGTGCCGCCAGGGTTGAGCGTAACGTTCTGGCCCTGGACGATCGAGGTGTTCGCGCCCGTCAGGTCGATATAGGAGTTGCCGGTCGCCAGGCTGGCGTCGATCTTGTCATGCCCCTGGAAGTCTTCGACCACCACTGCGGCGCCGTGGATGGAGAAGGTGTCGTTGCCGTTGCCGCCGACGGCCGTGTCGCTGCCGGCCGACGAGTCGAGCCAGTCATTGCCATCGCCGCCGTCGAGGAAGTCATTGCCCGCCCCGCCATTGACGGTGTCATTGCCAGCGAAGCCGTAAATGCCGTCGTTACCGGCATTGCCGTTCAACACATTGCTGCCGGCATTGCCGCGCAGGGTATCATTGCCCGCGCCGCCATTGGCGTTTTCGATGCCGTAGAGCTCATCGTAGGTGCTGTCACCATAGGTGATGCCGTACTGGAAGCCCGCATAGGCAGGGTCGAGTTCGACATAGACGGCGGCCGTTTCGGCGCTGTAGTTGACCGTGTCGATGCCATTGCCGCCGGTCAGGGTGTCGTGGCCAAGGCCGCCGGTCAGGACGTCATTGCCGTCACCGCCATCCAGGTCGTTCAGGGCCGCATTACCGATCAGGGTGTCGTTGCCGACGCCGCCGATGGCGTCTTCGATGACGGTCGAGGTCACCGTGGTGATGCCGGCCGTGATGGCCGCCACGATGTTCGAGCTGTCCGAGGAAAGCTCTACCGTGGTGCCGCGGCCAAGCTGCGCGACCAGGTTCTGGTAGCTGGCGGTCACCGCCGAGGTCACGGCGAAGATCGGTATGATGTTGGCGGCTTCCAGCGCCGCCTTCAGCTGGGCGATAGCCGGATAGTCTTCGTTTTCGAGCACCGCGTCGCCGTCGTTCGGCGTCGAGATGCCGCCCGACGCACCGTCACCCGCCACGTGGAATGGCGCGTCCGAGAACAGGACGACAAAGCGCGCGGTGCCGGCGCGGAAACCGACCTCGCCCGGCGTCAGGGCCAGGTGCATCAGGGCTTCGAGCTGGGATTCGGGTTCGTCGCCGCCATTGGCCGCGGTCGCGGCGTTATAGGCCGCGGCCAGGGCCGCTTCGCTGTTGGTAATGGCGAGATCGAGATTGTAGACATAGTCGCCGGCCGAACCGAAGGGCGACACAGCCTTGTCGCGGAAGGACGAGAGGCCAAAGCCGATATTGCCTTGCACGGCCTGCAGGGCATCGACGATCTGCGGGACCAGGGTGCGGACATTGGCGATGTCGTCGCTGAAGGAACCGCTCAGGTCCTGCAGGAACTGGACGTCGAGCGGCGAATAGGTCGTGCCGCCCGGGTTGAAGATGACCGTCTTGCCCTGGACGGTCGAGGCCGAGGCCAGAGACAGGTCGAGGAAAGTGTTGCCGGTCGCGCCCGAGGCGTCGACGGTATCGTGACCCTGGAAGTCTTCGATGTTGGCGGATGCGCCCTGGATGACATACAGGTCGTCGCCATTACCGCCCGAGACGGTGGCCGCGCCCTGATACAGGATGACGGTGTCATTGCCGCCGCCGGCCAGGATCAGGTTGTTGCCGCTGGCGCCCGAAATGGTGTCATTGCCGGCGCCGCCATCGAGCGTGTCGTTGCCCGTGCCGCCGCCATTGAGGAAGTCGTTGCCATTGCCGCCGGTGATGGAGTCGGTGCCGTCGGCGCCGTACAGGGTGTCATTGCCATCGTTGCCGTGGATGGTGTCGTTGCCGGTGGTGCCGCCATAGAAATTGTTGGCGCTCGTGCCGTTGTAAACAGCCATGATGTTTCTCTCCTGTTAAGGGAAACGTTGTTGAGGAGGATTGCACGCAATAAGGCGCCGCAAGCCACAGCAACGGCTATGCTATCCGTAAGTAAAAGCTGTGATGTCGACGCAATTAAACGCTCTCGGGCCGTCATTCTCGACGCGCCCAATGATGAAGACTAGGAATTAGGACAAAACAAATGGACCGGTCCCCACAGTAGGGCTGACCAATTCTAGTTTTTTTGCTACAATGTTATGAGATTGATTTTACGAAAAGCTACTGGAATGCACTTCACTTAACGTCTCCAGCTAAAATCAATTGGCGAATATGTCAAGGGTGCAAAAGAGTGAACGGACCGTGCACCATATTATTCTTCCGGGAGTGTGAGCGGTCACATGACGGACGTTGCGCAAGTCATGGTTCTCGCATAGGCTCCGGTCCGATACGCGCATTTCGCTTAAAATGCGCGATCCGCAAAAATGGCGGGCGGTATAAAAGACCCGCATGAGGGAGGACTGAATCATGCAGGCGCTTTCCGCCGCCGACCCGACCTGGGCGTTGACCGCCGTCGCCATTTCCGTTCTTGGCCTCGTGGTCATGATCGCCTGGGGCAAGGTCCAGCCCCTGCTGGCCTTCGTCATCGCCGCCATTGCCGCCGCCCTCATGCTGGGCATGCCGCTCGACGCCATCCCCAAGTCGGTCGAAAAGGGCATAGGCGACATGCTGGGCTCGCTGGCCATCCTGCTGGCGCTGGGGGCCATATTCGGCCGGCTGATCGCCGATTCCGGCGCGGCGCAAAAGATCGCCGCCGTCCTGATCCGGCTGTTTGGCGCTTCGCGCATGAGCCTGGCCCTCGCGCTGACGGGCTTCATCGTCGGCATTCCGCTCTTTTACAATGTCGGCTTCGTGCTGATGGTGCCGCTGATCTTTTCGCTGATGCGCCAGTCAGGCAAGTCGCTGGTCTGGCTGGCCGTACCGTTGATGGCCGGCCTGTCGATCGCGCACGGCTTCCTGCCGCCGCACCCCTCGCCCACCGCCATCGTGCCGATGTTCGGCGCCGACATGGGCGTGACCCTGATCTATGGCCTGATCGTCGGCGTGCCGACGCTTCTGATCGCCGGTCCCGTCTTCGCCATGACGGTCAAGGGCGTCACCGCCAATCCGCCCGACCTCTTCCTGGCGCCGCCCAAGGCCGACGACGAACTGCCGAGTGCGTTCAATGCCTTCGCCACCGCGCTCTTGCCGGTGGTGCTGCTGGCGGGCGCCACGGCGCTCAACTTCTCCGGAACCGTGCCCGCGGAACACAAGGCGCTGGTCAACTTCGTCAGCCATCCGATCCTGGTCCTCCTGATCGCGCTCGTCGTCGCCAGCATCAGCCTGGGGACGGCGCGCGGCACGGGTTTCCGTAAGCTCATGGAAAGCTCGGGCGGGGCGCTGCGGGAAATCGCGCCGATCCTGCTGATCATCGCCGGCGCGGGCGCCCTCAAGCAGGTCTTCGTCGACAGCGGCGTCAGCGCCCAGATGGGCACATTGCTGCAGGCCGTTCCGGTGCCGCCGCTGGTGCTGGGCTGGCTGATCGCGGGCATCATCCGCGTCTCGCTGGGATCGGCGACCGTGGCGGGCCTGACCGCGGCGGGCCTGGTTACATCTCTAGTCGCGACATCGGGCGTCGATCCGAACCTGATGGTCCTGGCCATAGGCGCGGGTTCACTGATGTTCAGCCACGTCAACGATTCGGGCTTCTGGATGTTCAAGGAATATTTCGGGCTGTCGATCAAGGATACGCTCAGGACCTGGACGCTCATGGAAGGGCTGGTCGGGATTGTCGGGCTGGCGTCGGTCCTGGTGCTCGATCTTTTTGTGTAACTCCCTGTAAGGATCGCCAGCCCGTGGGCGTCTAATCTCCCGACACAACACAAGGAGATTTGTCATGCTGGGTCTGTTTCTGAAGCGCGAACATTTTGGGCCGGTGCTGGCCGCGGCGCTGGCAGTCGGCCTTATCGGCATCGTTATCGGCATGTCGAACGGCGCGTTCGAGAGCAACAACCGCGAAGCCCTGCGCCTGAAACGCGAAGCGGCGGCCGCACAGGTCGCGCCCTGACCCGATGGTGGCGGCAGACGACGACTTCGCCGACTGGATCGCGCCGCATGTCGGCCGGCTGACCCGGATCAGCCGCGCCTTCGCCGCACCGGCCGACCGCCATGACCTGATGCAGGAATTGCTGATCGCCGTTTGGAAGGCGCGTCCGGCCTTTCGTGGCGACGCCTCCCCCGCCACCTTCATCTATCGCGTGGCGCACAATCGTGCCCTGACCTGGAGGCGCCGCGAAGGCCTGCGCTGGCTTAAGTTCGCCAGGTTTCGCGACGATCTCATGAACCTGCCGCCCGAATCCGGTGAGGATCCTCGGCTGGAAACGCTTTACGCCGCGATCCGCGAACTGCCGCCGGTCGATCGCTCACTGATGCTCCTGGCGCTCGACGGCGTATCCTATGCCGACATGTCCGCCCTGCACGCCTTAAGCGAAAGCAATATCGGTGCCCGCCTGACCCGCGCGCGGGCGCGACTGATGGCCATCATTGGGGAGACGTCCGATGGATTTTGAAACCTTGGAAAAGCTATGGCGATCGGAAGCCAATGACCGCGCCACCGTCGCTGAAACCTATATATTGGAGGCAACCTTGAAAACTCTGACGCAGCGCCGCGGCGCGTTTTCGACCGGCATGGGCCTGATCGGCCTGGCCCTGATCGTCTGGACCGGCGCGATCGCCTATGCCGTTATGTGGGGGAAGATCGCCGATATTACGCAGGAATGGGGTATCCTTGCCTTGCTGGTGATATCGTGGCTGGCGTTCCTCATTGCCCAGGCGCAGCAGAAGCGGCACGTGCGCGCCTACCCGGAAGCCACCACCTCCATGCCGGACGCGCTCAGGGCGCTGATCGACGAGAACCGGACGGCGCGGGCACGCACGCGCATGATGGGCGTGGCGCTACTGGTCTTTGCCGGCGTGCTGGCCCTGTCGGTCGGCCAGCTCCATGCGGTGGGAAAGATGGAATGGCGGCACGTCGTTCAAGGGTCGCTGCTCTTCGGCGGCGCGCTTTTGCTGTCGGCGGCCATTCATGCGGTTCGCTATATCCGCATGCTCAAGCCGGAGGGCGAGCGGCTGCGGCGGCTGCTGGAGCAGTACGCGCAGGACTGAGCACCCCAAGGCTAGATCGGTATGATTTTAAGTGGAAACATCATACCGATCTAAGCTTTTGTTTTGTCGCGATATTTAAGGCGAAAACCCCAAAGACGCTTCTTGGCACTTTTCGCCATATCGCTCTAATTCCGGAAATGCCGTTCGTGCATTTCGACCAGCGGAGAGGCGTCGGCCCAATCCCGGCGCGAGCGGACAAAGACCTGGCGGAATGTCTGTCCCGCCGGCGACAGCCATGTGGCATCGTCGAATGTGCCCGCCGGCAGCGTCCGAATGCCCGGCGCCGCCTCGAGCCTAAAGCCGAGATTGCCGCCACACCGGCCGCAGAATTCGACGTCGAGCCAGCGGCCGGACTCGTCCGACATGTGCCTGTAGCGGACCAGGGTTTCGCCGAGCAACTCGACCCGCTCTTCGGGATAAACCACCTCGGTTCCAAAGGCCGTACCCGTGCGGCGCTGGCACCACAGGCAATGACAGATCGTCACGCGCAACGGCTCGCCCCACGCCTTGAAGCGCAAGCCGCCACAGACACAGCCGCCTTCGCGGAATCCGGGCGCGGCCATAAATCAGATCAGTCCCTTGTCCTTATACACCTGCTCAAGCACCGCCAGCGGCACGCCGCCCGCCTGCAGCCCGGTGTCGTGGAAGGCGCGGATGTCGAATTTCGCGCCTTGCCTGGCCTTCATGGCCTCGCGCAGCTTCATCCATTGCAGCTTGCCGACCATGTAGCTCAGCGCCTGGCCGGGCCACACGCAATAGCGCTCGATCTCAGTGATCGCCGAAGACTCCTGGTCGCCATTGGTCTCGACGAAATACTTAACCGCCTGCTCGCGGCTCCAGTGCTTGGCGTGCATGCCGGTATCGACGACCAGCCGGATCGCCCGGAACAGCGACGATTGCAGGTAGCCGACATAGCCCTGCGGGTCATTGTCGTACATGCCCATCTCGCCGGCCAGCAGTTCCGAATACAGCGCCCAGCCTTCCGAATAGGCCGAGAAGCCGCCGGTCTTGCGCAGCATCGGCAGGCCTTGCGCTTCGATCTGCAAGGCGATCTGCAGGTGGTGGCCCGGAATGGCTTCGTGATAGGTCAGTGTCGGCAGCGACCACGACGGCCATTCCGCCGTGTCGCGCAGGTTGATGTAATAGGCGCCCGGCCGGGTGCCGTCGAGGTTCGGCCCCTGGTAGTAGCCACCCGGCGCGCCGGCCTCGATCTCCTTGGGCACCCGCCGGACCTCGCACGCGGCCTTGGGCAGGATGCCGAACCATTGCGGCAGCTTGGCCTGAATCGCCTGGATCTGAACGTTCAGGTCGGCGATCAGCTTTTCCTTGGCCTCATCGGTATTGGCATAGACATACTTCGGGTCCTCGGACAGGGCGCGCATGCGTTCCCCCACCGTGCCGGTCGAGTAGCCCAGGGCCTTCAGCCTGACGTCGGCCTCGGCGCTGATCTCCTTGACGAGGTCGAGGCCGACCTTGTGAATCTCATCGGGCGTCATATTGGTCGTGGTACCGACCTTGGCCGCGAAGGCGTAATAGGCATCGCCGTCCTTCAGCCGCCACACCCCTGCATCGTGCACCGCCTTGCCGCGCGCGGCTTTCACCGCGGCGATCTGGGCGTCGAGCGCCGCGGCGATTGAGCCTTCAACGCGTCTGGCTGCTTCCGCCGCCCAGTCGCCGGCAATACCCTTGGCCGCCGTCTTCTTGACCAGCGCCTGGGTCATCGGGCTGTCGGCGCCCTTGATGGCGCGGAGCGATTCCATCTGGACCAGCGCCTTGTCGAGTGCAAAGTCGGGCGCCAGGACGCCATTGGCGACATCGGCCCTGAAGCGCTCGGTCTGCTGGCCAATCACTTCGGCAAAGGCGTCCATGCGGGCGAGAAACGCGTCCGCATCGGCCTTGGTCTCGATCGTGTGCTGGTTGGCCAGGAAGTCCGGCGTCGAACGGTATGCGCCGTTCAGCTGGCTGAGGACATAAGGATTGGCACCGCCCCACGATCCGAAACGGAAGCGGTCGGCGCCGTCCTTCGACAGTTCAGCGCGCCACAGGATAGTGTCGTAATTGATCCGGTCCATGCCCTCCAGCTTGGCGCGCGGAATGGCCTTCAGCGTCTTGATACTCTTGTCGAGGCGCGCCAGCGAAGCCAGGTCCTCGGCTTCGGTGGCAGGCGTCAACTTCGATTTGAGCCCTGCCAGTTCGCCCTTGTCGAGGCCAAGCGAAGTGGCGCTTTCCGGTGCGTTGGCGATGCGTTCCTTGAAAATCGCATCGAACGCTTCATTAAGCGCCTTGGCGGCCGCCGGATCGCTTTGCGATGTCGGAGCGGCGGCGGCGGGCAATGATGCCGTACCGGCAACGGCGACGGCGGAAATCAGCAGTTGGCGACGGTCGAGCATGTCTGGCCCCTCTATGAACAGGGGACCAGTGGTTGCCAGCGCAACCAACCTGTCAAGTTACGAAAATGTCATGGTCCCCTCTCCCCGCTTGCGGGGAGAGGGTTAGGGTGAGGGGCAAACGGAAAGAGCGGCACGCGCGGAAATAGTTTCTGCCCCTCATCCGGTCCTACGGACCACCTTCTCCCCGCAAGCAGGGAGAAGGAAAGATCAGATCAGCCCCTTATCCTTATACAACTGCTCCAGCACCGACAGCGGCACCGACCCGGCCAGCATGCCCGTGTCGTGGAAGGCCTTGATGTCGAATGCTCCGCCCTGCTTGCGCTTTTGCGCGTCACGCAGACGCAGCCAGGTGATCTTGCCCATCATGTAGCCCAGGGCCTGGCCCGGCCAGACGACATAGCGCTCGATCTCGGCCGTGACGGCGCTTTCGCTGTCGCCCATGGCGTCGCGCATATAGGTGATCGCCTGTTCACGGCTCCAGCCGAGATTGTGCATGCCGGTATCGACGACCAGGCGCACCGCGCGGAACAGCGCGTCGTGCAGGTAGCCGATACGGCCCGGCGCATCGTCGTTGTAGATTCCCATCTCCGACGCCAGTTGCTCCGAATAGAGCGCCCAGCCTTCGACATTTGCGTTGAAGGCTAGGAGCTTGCGCAGGGTCGGAATGCCTTGCGCCTCGTTCTGGATGGTCAGTTGCATGTGGTGGCCGGGAATGGCCTCGTGGCAGGTGAGCGTCGGCAGGGTCCAGCTGGGGTTATTGCCCGTGTCGCGCAGGTTGATGTAATAGGCGCCCGCCCGCGAGCCGTCGATCGATCCCGGCATGTAGTAGCCGCCCGGCGCCCCCGCCTCGGTCGCCACCGGTACGCGGCGGATCGACACTTTCGACTTCGGCAGCACGCCGAAATAGCTCGGCAGGCGCGCCTCGACCTTGTGCACCAGGCCGTTCAGGTCGTTGAGCAGCTTGGCCTTGCCGTCGTCGGTATTGGGATAGAGGTATTTCGGGTCGGTATACATGGCGTGCATGCGCTCGCCCGGTGTGCCTTGCGTCATCCCCAGGGCGCGCAGGCGGCTGTCGAGTTCGGCGCTCAGGCGCGCCACCTGGTCCAGGCCAATGGCGTGGACCTCCTTGGCGCTGTCGTCGGTGCTCGTCGAAAGCTTTACGCACTGGGCGTAATAGGCCTCGCCGTTCGGCTGGTTGCGCACGCCGGCGTCGTGCTTCGCCTGACCGGCCAGCCCCGAAAGGATGTCGATCTGGCGCGTCAGGGCTTCACGGACCGGGCCGGTCAGGCGGGCCGAGGCGTCATCGCGCCACGTGCCGGCGATGCCCAGCGCCTGGGTCTTCGAATCGAGCGCGGTGACGACCGGGCTATAGGCCGGATCGGTGTCGCGCAGCGCGATCAGTTGCTGCATCGCCTTCTTGAGGACGAAGTCGGGTGGGATGACGCCACGGCCGGCATCGGCGCGGATGCGCTCGTTTTCCTGATCGACGGCGCGGGCGAAATCGCTCAGGCGCATCAGGTAGGATTCGGCGTCGGCCTTATTGGCGATCTCGTGCTGGGTCGCCAGGAAATCGGGCACGAACTGATAGGCGCCAGTCAGCTGGCTGACGACATAGGGCGCGGCGAACCCGCCGGCAAAGACGCCGTAGTCGCCATAGGCAAAGCCCTGGGCGAGGGCGAGCTGGTTCTCATTGTCCCACAGGACGGAATCATAGTTCAGCCGGTCGGCGGCCGACAGGTCATTGCGATCAATGGCCCTCAGCGTCTGGACGGCGCGGCGCAGACGCGCCAGGTTCGATGCCTTCGACGCCTCGGAACGATCGTCGAGCTTCGTCTTGGCCACCGCGAACTGGCCTTTGTCGAGGCCGGCCGAGGTCGCCTGCACCGGCGAGGCGGTGAACCATTCGCGCAGGATCAGGTCGTAGGCATTGTTGAGCTGGGCGGCGACTTCCGGCGCGGTGACAGCGGGCACGGGCGGCGGCGGAGGGGGCTTGGGCGCCTCGACCTTTTTCGGCGCGGCCTTCTTGCCTTTGGTCGACTTCTTGCTGCTCTTCTTCGACTTGGAAGAGGACTTCTTCTTGCTCGCGGCCGCCTTCTTTTTCTTCTTGGGCGCCGCCAGGGCCTCGGCCGCAACGCTGCCGAACAAGGCCGCCAATGCGCCCACTACATACCGCCGGTCTACCATGCTCACTCCGCCACAAGGTCGTTTCATGACGCCGAGCCTATGCGCTGGGCGCAACACTGGCAACGATTTTATACGGTTGAACAAAACCGTCGCATATGGCGCGTAACTTGACAGACTTGTATTTTGACGCGTTTTGGGAGCAGCGTCGTGATCTCGCGTTTCTTCGTGTTCCAGCGGGTTCTGCTGCGTTCAGGCCCGCGCCTACCACACCAATCACTCCCCGTCCGGTGTGGCGACCCAGGACAAGGGCCGCGCCAATGCACTGGTCGTGTCGGATAAGTCCAGACGCGTCCGTTCCTATCACCGCAATACCCTCCAGGCCTGGCCGAAATGCTGGGCGCGGCCGGGCTCAGCCACCCGTCGCAGCTCAAGCCCTGGCACCTGCAAGTCCGCGCCTCAACCGGCGAAGTGGTGCGCGGCGGCGTCACCTATACCCACCTGGAGGCCGGCGCGCTGGTCAGCGGTGCGGTCGAGCCGCGGCTGAGGCGCGAATGGCATCGCGCCAATCCGGAAAGCTTCGCGCCAAATTTCTGATTTTTAGAATTAATACGCAAAGGCTTTGCCAGGCTTGATTTTTTGACGCTCACATTCGCGTGAAAGGCCATGCCCGCGCCATGTTCGTCTTGAATTCTTGCGAACGACTCGCGCAAAACACATCACCCGATCCCGCCCCTCTAGGAGTTCCCGTATGCGCCTAATCGCCGCCGCCGCCCTTATCGCCGCCATCGCCACACCCGTTATGGCCCAAACGCCCGCCACCTATACCGGCGCCCTGAAGGGGCCGACCGGCGCGGACCTGGGCAAGGTGGTGGTCACCGACGCCCCCAAGGGCGTGCTGCTGCGCGTCGAGGCCAAGGGGCTGACGCCCGGCTGGCATGCCATCCATTTCCATGAAAAGGGCGCCTGCACCGATGAAAAGTTCGCTTCGGCCGGCTCCCACGTCCACGGTGAAGGCACGGTGATCCACGGCCTGCTGCGCGCCGACGCCACGGACTTCGGCGATCTGCCGAACATCTTCGTCCAGGCCGATGGCACGGCAACGGCCGAGATCTATTCGACTCTGGTGACCGTCAAGGGCTCCGGCGCCAAGCTGCTCGACGACGACGGCGCCTCGGTGGTGATCCACGGCAATCCGGACGACTATACGTCTCAGCCGGTCGGCAATGCAGGCCCGCGCCTCGCCTGCGCGGTGATCAAGTAAGGCGTTAGAGAGGGGCGATAAAAGTCCCCTCTCCCTGCTTTGGCTGCCGCCGAGGCCGGGGAGAGGGTAGGCGCAGGGCGGCGAGCCTGAGGGGCAATCGGAAGAATAGCAAGCGCGGAAACAGTTTCTGCCCCTCATCCGGTCCTGCGGACCACCTTCTCCCCGTAAGCGGGGAGAAGAGCTTAAACTCAAGGCACCCCTCATGCCCCTTACCCTCTCCCCAGCCACCACCGCCCTTGTCCTGATCGACCTGCAAAACGGCATCGTCAATGCGCCGCGTGAGCCGCGTTCCGGCGCCGATGTCGTGGCTGCCGCAAAGACGGTGGCCGAACGCTTCCGCGCCGCCGGTGCCCCGGTCTTCCTGGTCCATGTCGATTTTGCGCCGGACTATGCCGACGCCCTGAAACAGCCGGTCGATGAGCCGACACCGCGGCCGGAAGGCGGCCTGCCGCCAGGCTATGCCGAATTCGCCCCGGGTCTGCCGCATGAGACCGATATCGTCATCCGCAAGCGCAACTGGGGCGCCTTCTATGGCACGTATCTCGACCTGCTCTTGCGCCGCCGCAGCATCCGCACCATCGTCCTGGGCGGCATCGCCACCAATTTCGGCGTAGAGTCGACGGCGCGCGACGCCTGGGAGCGCAACTACGAACTGGTCGTGCTCGAAGACCTGTGCGCCAGTGCGACCGCCGAGATGCACGCCCTCTCGATCAAATCCGTCCTGCCGCGCATCGCTCGCGTCCGCCAAAGCGGTGAGATCAGTCTGGCAGAAGCTGGATCGTGAGACGGACTATTTTCGCCGCAACTTGCGGATTTCGCAGGACAGTCCAACGCCGGCGACAGCTATGACCGGCAAGGCGGCCAAGATAAGCAATTCCATTACGCTTACTCTTTGTGTGTTTACTCCCGAACTGTTGAGAGTGTCACGGGACACATAAAGGCGCAATCGTTTGCGTTGCTTTTGGGGAATTTACCGGCTCACTATTCCGTGTACGGATAAGGCCCGCGGTAACCGAAAACCGGCCGGCTACTGACAGCTTACCTTCCAGCCTTTCAGCACATCGCGCACCAGCTTGCCCGAATCCGTCAGATCGGCGTCGCTCCAGGGCCCGGTCGACGATGCGCCCGGCTTGAACAGCGACGCGCCTTCTTTCTTGTCACTGACAGCCCAGTTGGCCTGGCTCAGGCAATGTTTGCGCATGAAGGCCTGCCATTTGGCGGTTTCCTCGACATCAGCCGCGCCATTGCCGTCGGCATTGACCGAACCCCACTCCGACACGAAGACCGACGCACCTTTGTCGAGCGCCGCCTTCGTCTTGGCGCGCAAAGCGTCCTTATGCGTGCCGGCGTAGAAGTGGATGGTATAGGTGATGTTTGTGCCCTTGACCGGATCGGCAGCGGCGATATCGGCATCCTGCGACCAGGTGGGCGAGCCGACAATGATCAGATTGTCGGGATCGACCGCGCGGATGGCATCGATCACCGTCTGCGAATAGGGTTTTACACCTGTCGACCAACTGATGTCGCGCAGCGGCTCATTATAGATCTCATAGATGACGTTCGGCGTATTGCCGTATTTCTGCGCCATGGCGGTAAAAAAGGCGACAGCCGCGGCCGGGTCCTTTTCGGCGCGGTGCGAGTGCCAGTCGATAATGACATAGACGCCATTGGCGATGGCGGCATCAACCAGGGTTTCGACGCGGGCACGATTGGCGTCGGGCTCGACCGCATAGCCGCCCTTGCCGTCGATCCCCATGGCCGCCCGGACCAGCGATACATTCCAGTCTTTCGCGAAGGTCGCGACGCTGCCGGCATTATAGAAGCGATCCTGCCCCCAGCCGCTATTGGACCAGAAGTAGCTGACGCCGGCCAGGGCGATCGGCTTGCCGGACGCGTCGATGACGCGGTTGCCTTTGATAGCGAGCGCGC
Source organism: Asticcacaulis solisilvae (assembly GCF_017875235.1). Lineage (GTDB taxonomy): Bacteria > Pseudomonadota > Alphaproteobacteria > Caulobacterales > Caulobacteraceae > Asticcacaulis > Asticcacaulis solisilvae_A. The sequence goes on from NZ_JAGGMI010000022.1 coordinate 34,714, forward strand.
CATGGGTTTGCACAGGCGTCGCGGCGGTCGCGGCCAAGGGCATTGCCAGCATGGCGGCGGCAAGCAGGATGGATTTCACGGCGCGTCTCCCCGAATTGTAATCGTTATCATGGCACCGTAACGGGCTTTGATTTAACAAGCAATATACGCGGACCTAAACCGCTTCAGGCTCGACCTCCTCCTGAAGCGCCTCCCACCAGTCACCGAGCGCGTCCATCAGCGGGACAAGTTTCAGGCCCGCCGGCGTCAGGTCATATTCCACCCTGAGCGGATAGCCGGCGAACTCGGCGCGCTGGACAATACCGGCATTCTCCAGCTTGCGCAGTTCCATCGTCAGCATCTTGTGCGAAATCGTCGGATTGTCGCGCCTGAGGTCGCTGAAACGCTTGGTGCCGTCCTTGAGATAGTAGACCAGCAAGGCCGGCCAGCGGCCGCTCAACACCTGCATGACTTCCTCGATCGGGCAGCGGGAGACCAGGTCTTTCATCGGACAGTCCTGAGGTTACCAAAAAGTGCGTAATTTACTTGGGGAGCCGGAGTCCTAAAATCCACATTGCTGCGCAGCGTGACATCAAACATCACGGAGACTTTGGTAATGGAACCGATCCTTATATATGGCTTCCCGGCGGGAAGTTCGATGGGACTTGTGGCGGTGCTGGAATGGCTGGGCAAGCCGTACCGCCTGTGCCGCGTCGATATGCTGGGCGAGATGCGTAAACCGGCTTACAAACGCATCAATCCGCGCGTCGAAACGCCTGTCCTGATCACAGATGCCGGCGACATACTGACGGAAACCATGGCGATTGCCCGCTGGTTCGAGGCCCGCGACGAAGAACGCCGCATCAGCTTCGATCCCAAATCCCGGCAGGCCGATCTGATGCACCAGCATATGGCCTATATCAATACCGGCTTTACCGGCGCCTTCAGTCCGCTGTGGACCGCGCTGGAAATGGAGCCGCCAAACCCGACGATGCAGGATGCCCTGCGGGTCTACGGCCGTCGTGCCGTCATCGAACGCCACGATAAGCTTGAGGAAATGATCGATCCCTCACCCTTCCTGTGCGGCGACCGCTCGTCCCTGGCTGACGGCATGCTGATCGGCGTGGCGCGCTGGCTGGATTTCCACGAAGTCGCCGACCGCACGCGCTGGCCCAAACTTGATGCGGTTCGCCGCACGATCGAAGCCGATCCGGCCGCGGTCTACGCGCAGGCCGTCGAGAACGGCGAGGATATCGCCGGCAGCGGTGCGTGCAAGGGCCACATGGCGATCGGCGAGGTCATCGAACGCTTTGGCCGATAAAAAGCGGCCCCGGCGTGACGCACGGGGCCGTAAGCGGCCATTCTTGGGAGACAGGCCAAGTCTTTGTTTGTCGCGCATCTTATCCAAAAACCGTTGCACACTTTTTGGGATGCGCTTTATTTCGGTTGCGTCACTCCGGATGCCGCAATGCCCGCCTTGGCGCAGGCGATGTCGTCTTCGACCGAAGCGCCCGACACGCCGATGCCGCCCAACGCGTTCCACGATGCGTCGAACAGCGGCACGGCCCCGCCGACCGTGGCGATGCCAGGAACACCCGGCAGGTTCCACTTGCCGGTTTCCTCGCTGGAAATCTGGACCGTGGCCGCCGATCTGGCCTTCCAGTGCGCCACTTCGGCGACAGCTGTCGGCGTACCGTCCATATAGGCAAAGGTAATCAGTCGGCCGGCATAGTCGTAGACAGCCACGGCGACCTTAAGCTTGCGCTCTTTGGCAAATGCCAGGCAGCCGTCCTGCATTTTGCGAGCGGTTTCCAGGTCCATCTGCGGGCGCAACGTCTGGGACGCGGCCGGCAAGGCGACGGGTGCCGCCAGGCTGGCCAGCCCCATCAGTAACAGAGTTCGGTTGATCACGGGGCGGGGTCCTTATACACTTCCATGAAATTGCAGGCGCGGTGAACCTTAACCGGTTGCGTGGAAACGCACTGTCGCCGACCTGCCAAAAACTGTCGCCGGAGGATCAAGTGGACTCGTCCGATGTCCCGCAGATAAAGGTCATCACCCTGCCCGACATCCTGCGGCCGGAAACGCCCGCCTGCTCGGTTCGTTTTTACCGTCATCAGGCCGCGGACGCGCCGGTACGATCGATGATCAGCTTTACCGCCAATGCCGTGTCGCTGGTCATTTGCGGCCGCAAGCGCCTGCAACAGGGCAGCCATAGCCTGGAACTGCCGGCCGGCGGCGGACTATTGTTCCGGCGTGGACAGTGCCTGTCGACCGACATCGCCGTGGCCGGCAAGCCCTATCGCAGCCTGCTGGCTTTTTTTGGCGACGATGAGCTGACGGCCTTCCGTAAGCGCTATAATGTTCCGGCAGGGACAGCGCGGGTCCGCGACGATTTTGCGCGCTTTACCATCAGCCCGCAGCTGTCAGCGCTGCGCGATGTCCTGGCGGATGGGCCGGTCAATCCGGCAGACTTCTCACCGGCCATGCGCACAGTTAAACTTGAAGAACTGCTGCTATTGATCCTTGAAGCCAATGGCCCGGCCGCCTTCGACCTGTTCAATGCACCCGTGGCTCCGGCGCCCGATGCGCGCCTGCGCTGCGTAATGGATGCGCATTGGCAGAACGGCCTCAGCCAGGAGGAACTGGCGTTTCTGTGTCATATGAGCCTGTCGACCTTCAAACGCCGCTTCCAGGCGGTTTATGATATGAGCCCCGGACAATGGCTGCATCGTCGCCGCCTTGACTACGCCGCGCATCTGCTCAAGGTCGAACGCCGCAAGGCCTCGGATATCTATTTCGATGTCGGATTCGCGACTCTTTCAAGCTTCACCCAGAGCTTCAAGAGCCATTATGGCGTGACACCGAAGGCGTATCAAACTTCAATCCCCTCTCCCCGCTTGCGGGGAGAGGGTTAGGGTGAGGGGCTTGTTGAAGCTGGCTACCAAGGCAATGACGAATAGCCAAGTTCTTGCTCGCTAACAATTCCCGCGCCTCACACTCTGACAGCTTGCCCCTCAGGCTCGCCGCCCTGCGCCTACCCTCTCCCCGCAAGCGGGGAGAGGGAAGATATCACCTCTGCTTGAGATACCGTCCCGTCAGCGACGCCTCGCACGCCATCAACCCCGACGGCACGCCTTCATACTGAACCTCACCGCCGTCATGCCCCGCGCCCGGCCCCAGGTCGATCACCCAGTCGGCACGCGAAATCACATCGAGATTGTGCTCGATCACGATCACTGAAGAGCCCGCGTCGACCAGCCGGTCGAACAGCCCGATCAGCGTGTCGACGTCGTTCATATGCAAACCCGTCGTCGGCTCATCCAGCACGTAGATATTGCCCTCTTTCCCCAATTCGGCCGCGAGCTTCAGCCGCTGGCGCTCCCCGCCCGACAGTGTCGATAACGGCTGGCCGAGCGTCAGGTAACCCAGGCCGACATCATCGAGGCCTTTCAAAATCCGCGCTATCGCCGGTTCAGTAAAGAACACCACGGCGTCCGAAACGCTCATCTCATAGACGTCGCTGATCGATTTGCCGCGCAGGTGATGCATCAGGACGTCGGGCAGGAAACGCTTGCCATGGCAGGTCTCGCAGGTCGCCGCCACCGGGTCGAGGTGCGCCAGGTCGGTATAGGTCACCCCCAGCCCGTTGCAGTCCGGACAGGCGCCCTTGGAGTTAGCCGAAAACAGCGCGGCATCGACGCCATTCGCCTTAGCAAACGCCTTGCGCACCGCGTCAAGGATACCGGTATAGGTGGCGGTGTTCGATCGCCGCGACCCGCGCGCCAGGTTCTGGTCGATAATGATCGTGTCGGGATAGGCCTTGGGCAGGCAGCCCTGGATCAGCGACGACTTGCCCGACCCCGCCACGCCCGACACCACCGTCAGCACGCCCTTGGGGATCGACACCGAGACGTTCTTGAGATTGTTCAGGCTGGCGTTTTCGATCTTCAGCACGCCGTCCGGCTTTCGCACCTTGTCCTTGATCGGCTGGTGCTTTGTCATGTGGTTGCCGGTCAGGGTCCCCGACGTCAGCAGCCCGGCATAGTCGCCTTCATAGACGATCTCGCCCCCCCGGCTGCCGGCGAACGGCCCCATGTCGACGACGTGGTCGGCGATGGCGATCATGTCGGGCTTGTGCTCGACGATCAGCACCGTATTGCCCTTGTCGCGCAACTGCTGCATCAGCCCGGCCAGCCGCCCGACGTCGTGGGGGTGCAGGCCGACCGACGGCTCATCGAAGACGTAGGTCATGTCGGTCAGCGAAGAACCCAGGTGCCGCACCATCTTGACTCTCTGGCTTTCACCGCCCGACAGGCTGGAGCTTTCGCGGTCGAGGCTGAGATAGCCGAGCCCGATCGTCACCAGATTGTCCAGCCGCGCCGACAGGGCCTGAAGCATCGGCCCGACCTGCGGCGCGTCCATGGCGCGGACCCAGTCAGCCAGGTCGCTGACCTGCATGGCCGACAACTCGGCGATATTCTTATCCAAAACATGGCTGGCCAGCACCTCGGCCTTCAGGCGGGCGCCCTGGCACGCCGGGCAGGTGGCGCGGGTAAATATCTTCTCGTATTCGCGCAGGACATGCGGCTGCAGCGTTTCCGGATCCTTGGAACCCAAGCCCTTCTTCAGTTTGGTGACGACGCCCTCATAGGTCAGTCCGATCTTGCCGACCTTGATCTTGCGACCGTCGTCGAGGTGCAGGAGGTTGTGCCGCTCTTCGTCGCTATAGTCCTTGACCGGCTTGTCCATGTCGAACAGGCCGGAATTGTTGTAGATTTCCCAGTACCAGGTATCGCGCGAATAGTCCTTGGGCAGCAGGGCGCCTTCGTTCAGCGACTTTGTCTCATCGACAACCGCCGTCATGTCCATGGCGGCCACCTGGCCGATGCCTTCGCATTCCCCGCACATGCCGCGCGGATCGTTGGAGGAATAATAGCCCGGCGCCGGCAGCCGTGGTTCGGCCAGGCGCGCGAACAGGACGCGCAGCATCTGGGCGGCGTCGGTGACGGTGGCGACGGTCGAGCGCGAATTGCCGCCCAGGCGTTGCTGGTCAACGATGATGGCGGCTGAGATGTTTTCCAGCAGATCGGCGTCGGGCTGGCCGTAATGCGGCATGAACTGCTGGACGAAGGCCGGATAGGTTTCGTTGATCAGCCTCTGGCTTTCGGCGGCGATGGTGCCGAAGACCAGAGACGACTTGCCCGATCCCGACACGCCGGTGAAGACGGTGATGCGTCGCTTCGGGATATCGACCGAGACGTTCTTCAGATTGTTCTCGCGCGCACCGCGGATGAGGATTGAACCGTAGTCGGGCTGGGTCATGAAGGCTCCTTCGCGTGTCTGCCGGACCATCATGCACGGGCGCACCCAGCTTTGTCAGCAGTGTAGATGCGCGTATCCGACACAATCAGACGTCGACTCGCTTTTTAGTCCCCTCTCCCCGTTTACGGGGAGAGGGTTAGGGTGAGGGGCTTATTTCCATCTGCATTGGAATGCGCGTGTCGAACAGGAAACTTCATAACCTGTAACTGCCGGCTGCTTTTAGAACTTCGCAAGTTGCCCCTCACCCCAGCCCTCTCCCCGCAAGCGGGGAGAGGGGGCTCCCGCGCAAACAAAAACGGCCCCGCATGAAAGCAGGGCCGCTCAATCTTCAAAAGGGAGCACATGGGGGAAAAGCATTTTCCCCCATGATCGGACTACGCCTCTTCCTTGACGCGCTTCTTGCGGAACGAAGGATTGAGTTCCTTCTTGCGCAGGCGGATCGACTTCGGCGTGACTTCGACCAGTTCATCGTCTTCGATGTAGGCAATGGCCTGTTCCAGCGTCGGACGGCGCGGCGGCGTCAGCCGGACCGCTTCGTCCTTGCCCGAAGCGCGAACGTTGGTCAGCTGCTTGGCCTTCATCGGGTTGACGTCCAGGTCGTCCGAACGCGAGTTCTCGCCGATGATCATGCCCATATAGGTCTTTTCGCCGGCGCCGACGAACATGGTGCCGCGCTCTTCCAGGTTCCACAGCGCGTAAGCCGCCGTTTCACCGTCCGAGTTCGAGATCAGCACGCCCTTGCGGTTCTGGTCAATCAGGCCCTTATAGCCTTCGTAGTGCGAGAAGACGCGGTTCAGCACGCCCGAACCGCGCGTGTCGGTCAGGAATTCGCCCTGGTAACCGATCAGCGAACGCGACGGGCTCTTCAGCGTGATGCGGGTCTTGCCCGCACCCGACGGCGCCATGTCCTTCAGTTCAGCCTTGCGCGCCGACAGCTTCTCAATCACCACGCCGGTATATTCGTCATCGACGTCGATGACGACGTCTTCGATCGGCTCGAGGCGCTCACCGGTTTCCGGATCCTGCTTGAAGACGACGCGCGGACGCGAAATGGCGACTTCGAAGCCTTCACGGCGCATGTTTTCGATCAGAACGCCCAGTTGCAGTTCGCCGCGGCCGGCGACTTCGTAGGCGTCCTTTTCTTCCGTTTCCGTGACGCGGATGGCGACGTTCGATTCGGCTTCCTTGAGCAGACGCGCGGCGATGACACGCGACTGGACCTTGTCGCCTTCGCGGCCGGCCAGGGGTGAGTCATTGACCGACACGGTCATGGAGATGGTCGGCGGATCGATCGGTTGCGCCGGCAGGGCGTCGGTGAGCGACATGTCGCACAGGGTGTCGGCGACGGTCGCCTTTGACAGGCCCGCGATGGCGACGATGTCACCGGCTTCCGAACCTTCGTCCAGCGGCTGGCGCTTCAAGCCACGGAAGGCCAGGACCTTAGTGATGCGGCCGCGTTCGATTTCGTTGCCGTTGCGGTCCAGCGCCTTGATGGCCAGGCCCGGGACGGCCTTGCCCGACTGGATGCGGCCGGTCAGGATGCGGCCCAGGAACGGGTCGGATTCGATCAGGACGCTCAGCATCTGGAAGGGCTGGTCGATATTCTTCTGCACGGCCGGGGCCGGCACGTGGTCGACGATCAGGTCGAACAGCGGCGCCAGGGTTTCCGACGGCGTGTTCAGGTCCATGGTCGCCCAGCCGTTCTTGCCCGACGCATAGATGTGCGGGAAGTCCAGTTGCTCGTCCGACGCGCCCATGGCGGCGAACAGGTCGAAGGCTTCGTTGTGGACGCGGTCCGGATCAGCGTGCGGGCGGTCGACCTTGTTGATGCACAGGATCGGACGCAGGCCCAGCTTGAGCGCCTTGCCCAGCACGAACTTGGTTTGCGGCATGACGCCTTCTTCGGCGTCGATCAGGATGACGCAGCCGTCCACCATGCCCAGGATACGTTCGACTTCGCCGCCGAAGTCGGCGTGACCCGGGGTGTCGATGATGTTGATGCGGGTTTCGCCGGCCTTGCCGTTCCACAGAACGCTGGTGCACTTGGCGAGGATGGTGATGCCGCGCTCGCGTTCCTGGTCGTTCGAGTCCATGGCGCGCTCGACCGTCGCTTCGTTCGCGCGGAAGACGCCCGACTGGGCCAGGAGGGCGTCAACCAGGGTCGTCTTACCGTGGTCAACGTGAGCGATAATGGCAATATTACGCAGGTTCATGAAAGCCTTTGCATACGACAAAAGCGCCTCATATCGTTGGGTGCGAGGCGCCTGATAACGGGATGTTTGTTCTGATTTGCGGCGCATATAGCTGAAAACGCGCCAAAAGGCCAGAGCACCCGCGCAACTATTTTCGCGGGTGCGAAGTGGGAGTCTATGTACGAAGTAATCGTCTCATCAAGACCGCTGGGGACTCTGCATAAACTCTGAATACATAGCCTATAGAATTCCTCAATTTATCTGATGCAGCTACGATAACACCTACAAGTGAAGCGGATAAAAGTTCTATATAATGACTAGATAACCATTCTCTTCCGCCATTAAAATATGCAATTGACATACCTAATAGAGCATAAAATGCTATAGCGGATATTACAAGACCACCGCCACTCGCATACGGGTCTCTCGTCGCAAAAGAATTAAACTCTTCACGTGACAAAGTTTTTATACTTGAGTACTTATCCATCGCCCGATCAGCCTTCCAAAGTGCCTTGAAAACATGACGGCAGAAAATCGACGAGATTTGGGGGATTTCACCTTTAATAAAATTTCGCGTCGTCTGTATATCAAAAGGTATAGATCCAAGATTTTCGCATTTGAAAAATGTTAACCCCGCCTGAGACATTGCTGACGGATCATCAATAACTTTGTTCAAAATAAAACCGGACAATTTCTTGCCATACCCGTTCTTGTGCAAAACCTCTGACAAATGTCTAGACGCTTGAATAGATGCTGCATCAGTTTCAACAACAAGTATAATTTTACCTACAACATCACAGACGGATAGCGACTCATAATCTATACCTCCACGGCAGTCGAATATAACGCAATCATACTTATGGCGGCACTCTTCTAATATTTCTCGTAATTTATATATAGCAACGTTACTCACACCGTCTTCAATTTGCCTGTGCTCGCCCACAGGCATTAAATCGATCAATGAAAGCATCTTTGCTTCGCTTTGGGCCTCAAAGCTAGCCTTCGCAGTGTACTCTTTGAGCATTAAAGGAGAAATTTCATGCTGATCCCGCTGAATCATCACCTCAGTCAATCCTTCGCGTGCGCGCTCAAAAGCACTAAACCCTAGATAGTAAGTCAGCCCCCCGGTGCCAAAATCAGCATCTATCAATAAAACTCTCTTTCCGGCGTTTGCGTAGCCAAGAGCAATAGCAGTAGCGATAAGCGTCTTACCGCTTCCCCCCTTCCCGCTGACTAACGCGATCACACTGGATAGCGAGCGCCCGTCGACCGCGCCGCCCTCGTGATAAGGCTCATAATTGAAATATTCACTTGTCATTTTTCAATTTCTCAATCATTTCCTGACGCTCAGTTCCACTTATTACGCGCGGAGGAACAAGTAATTTTGAAATCAGATAGGCAAATATTGATATAGTTAGACACGCGGCGCTCGATATCACGCAAAGTGAATTCCACTGCCCGACGTCAATTCCAGAATGAATTTTAAAATATTCATAAGCTGCCCCACCGCCAAATATTACAGAGGCCGCTAGACACAGTATAAAAATAGAAAATCCCAAAGCGACTTCATCTCCTGTCGCCTTCATTTTAAGGATAACGATATTTATCGCAATTTTATCATCACCTATAAATCCAACAGGAAAAGCTTTTGCTGCAAATTTACCAGAAATGATCACACTAATAGTAAGCAATACTATCCAAGAAAATATAAAATAAAGAATCTCCATAGCACCGGAAATTAATTCTTTCGCCTTCATACTCTCCACAACGTGCCCCGTTATTTGATTAACTCGTCAAACTCAAAATGTAAAAATCAGAAATAGAATCATATGGGATAATTTTAACGGGCTTTTTATTGGTTCGCAATCCTAACGTTATATTTTGTATAGGGTGGAACCTACTAATGCATCTTGCGTATTTAACGGCGAGATACAATGCACCAGAGGCTTGATACTGTAGACACCCAAATGCACGCTAAAGCGTAGTGGATACAGCGTCAGAAAAACAATACTATCACAGCGGCGATTGCAGCAAGGTGGGAAAGAAGGCCCATCATTCGCTTCGCAAATGGCCCTTCCCCAAATCTATTAGATTTGGAGAGGCAGAAGGCGAGAATTCCGCGCCTTCCGGGTCACTGAGCGGCAGCGAAGCTTTTAGTGTTTTCCGTGGTTATAGCGGTAGGCGGCCCCTCACCCGATCGTCAGCGCTTATGCTCCGCTCTCGTCCATGGCTGGCGAAAGCTATACTTTCGCTGGCGCCAAACCCGTAAGCGGGGAGAGGTCGATTTGGCTTAAATCCCGATCGAAATGTCGCGGTTATAGTCCTGGCGCAGGCCAAGTTCGCGCGCTTCCTGCAGGCTCAGGATCTTGAGAATGCGCGGCGCATCCGGCGAGGTGCGCATCGCCCGGCCGTCGATGTCGTACTGCCATTCGCCGACATTAAAGATCGCCGCATTCTTGCGATCCTTGTGCACCTGAAAGGGTTGGTCCTGGCCGTCGACCTGGACCCAGGCCGTCTCATACAAACGCATACTGATAGTCTCTCTTCTTAGGGAAAGACTCTTTAGGGGCGAATGGGCGGATACGTCAAAGCACGTTTTTGTCAGTCCACCTTTTTCGCGGGATCATATTACCCGGCGGCCTTCAGTTCCTTCAGTACGCTGTTGGCGCGCGCCTTCTCCTCGTCCGTCAGCTTGGGCTCAAGCGCACTGGCCGCCTTGCCGGCCTTTTCCAACCCCATCTCCTCGGCCAGGCGGAACCAGATCAGCGCCACGGCGCGGTCAGCATCGCCACCCTCGCCTTTTGACAGCATAACGCCGAGGTTGAACATGCCGTCCGGATTGCCCTGTTCGGCGGCGGACGCGAACCATTTGCGCGCGATGGCATGGTCCTGGCCAACAATCTCACCCGTATAGAAGAAGGTGCCGATGGCGACCTGGGCGTCGGCCTGGCCGGCCAGAGCGGCTTCCTTATAGTAGACGATGGCTTTTTGCGGATCGGCGGCGACGACTTCGCCCAAGTCATAGAGCCGGCCCATCTCATAAAGTGCGTCGGGATGGCCGCGTTTGGCGGCGTGCGACCACCACTCGGCCGCCAGCTTTGGATCGGCGGGCACGCCGTCGGCGCCGTCATAAAGGATGACGCCCATGCTGTATTGCGACGGCGCGTAGCCGGCCTCACCGGCGCGGGTATAGTACTTGACCGCGGCCTTCATATCGACCTCGCCGCCGATGCCGCCTTCGAACATGCGCCCGGCGATGTGGGCCGCCGGGACAAAGCCGAAGGTGTCGGCCTTGATGTACCATTTGCGCGCCGTCCTGGCGTCCTTGTCGATCCCCCAGCCGGTCAGGTAGATGCGTCCCAATAGCATGGCGGCGTCCGATCGCGGCGCCATAAAGGCCGGATCATCCTCCTCCCACTTCTGGACGTCCTTTTCCGGATTGAAGGGCGCTTCGGCCACCTTGGTCAGCCACATGACGGCCTGCTTGCTGTCGGGCTTGGTGCCCAGGCCCAGCAGGTACATCTTGCCTTCCATCAGGGCGGCGACGTCATAGCCCATCTTGACGTAGGACTTCTGGAAGAGGACCAGCGCCTCTTCGTACTTCTTGTCGTCGAAGGCGGCGTAGGCCTCGCGCAGCGACTTGTCCTTGCGCGCGATCATGGCGCGGCCGGCGGCGAAATAGCGATCGGACGGATTGCACGGTGGCGCCCGGTCGTTCGGCCCCAGCTCGCCGTTCATGCCGGGCAGGTCCGAGCGCTGGCCCGAGCGGGCATTGCCGCCCGGCGAATTGGCGCTGAAATTCTTGTCGTCCTCCTCGCGGCGGACGTTGAAGTCATCGAGGTAGCCCTGGACGATCGGATCGTAATTGGGATCGTATTCTTCCATGAAGGCGCACGACGAGGCCTGGTTCGGGTCGATGCGGACGTGGTCGGGATTGGGGCTGTTCCGCTTGCGGCCGAATATCGTCAAGGTCTGGTCGGTCGTGGCCGTCTTGCCTGTATCCGTCTTCGGGGCCTCGGATTTGGGCGCATCGGTGGTCGCCTGGCTCCACGCCGGCGCCGCGACCGTCAGTGCCAGCCCCATGCACAGGGCCGTGCGGATACGCCGTCCGAGTACAACCATAGTCCCCTCCCTTGGTATGTGTACGACCAAGGATAAGTCAGGGGGTGCTCAGCGTCAATCGCGATCGATCATGATTGCGCAGAGTTAATCTGCCTTATCAAGGATTTCGCGCACCTTGGCGGCCAACGCATCAACGGTGAAGGGCTTGCCGATCAGCTCGACGCCCGGATCGACGACGCCGTTATGAACCACGGCGTTGCGCGTATAGCCCGAAGTGTAAAGCACCTTCAGATCCGGGCGCAGGCCTTGCGCATCGTCGGCCAGCTTGCGGCCATTGCCGTCGGGCATGACGATGTCGGTAAACAGAAGCGCGATGTCCGGATGCTGCTCGATCATGCGGATGGCGCCGGCATAGCCGTCGGCTTCAAGCACGCGATAACCGAGCTCGGTCAGGGCATCGATGCTGAACTGGCGCACGGCGGCCTCGTCGTCGACGACCAGAACGATTTCCTGCGCTTCGCCGGTCGGCAGGCCGTAGTCGGCCCCTTCGTTCTCTGCCTTCGCGGCGGCGACGACGCGCGGCAGGTAGATCTTGACCGTGGTGCCTTCGCCGGGTTCGGAATAGATCTTCACGTGGCCGCCCGACTGCTTGACGAAGCCATAGACCTGGCTGAGCCCCAGTCCTGTGCCCTTGCCGGTCTCCTTGGTGGTGAAGAAGGGATCGAAGGCCTTGGCGATGACCTCGGGCGTCATGCCCGTGCCGGTGTCCGTGACGGCGATCAGCACGTACTGGCCTTCGGGCAGGCCGGGCTGGGCCGCGACATAGCGGTAGTCGAGGTGGGCGTTCTGGGTTTCGATCGTCAGCCGGCCGCCCTTGGGCATGGCGTCGCGGGCATTGACGCCCAGATTGAGGATGACGTTTTCGAGCTGGTTCGGGTCGGCATTGACGCTCCATAAGCCTCCGGCCAGCACGGTCTCCAGCCTTATGCCCGCGCCGATCGAGTGCCTGAGCAGGTCGGACATGCCCGAGACCAGGCGGTTGACATTTATGGCTTCGGGCCGGAGCGGCTGCTGGCGCGAAAAGGCGAGCAGGCGCTGGGTCAGGGCGGCGGCGCGCTTGGCGCCGTCCATGGCGGCGTCGAGATAGCGTTTGGCGCGCGGGTCCTCGACGCCGACGCGGCGGGTCAACAGGTCCAGCGAGCCCATGATGACGGCCAGCATATTGTTGAAATCGTGCGCGACGCCGCCGGTCAACTGGCCGACAGCCTCCATCTTGTGCGCCTGACGCAAGGCGTCCTCGGCGGCGGCCAGGGCGATGGTCTGGTCCTTTTCGGCGGTGATGTCGCGGCCGTAGGCGTAGATGCGGTCGCCTTCGGTCGTGGTGCGCCACGACAGCCAGCGCGGCGTGCCGTCGGCATGGGTGTAGCGGTTCTCGAATCCGTTCAGGTCGCCGCGCGTCAGGGCGCGGTCGAGATTGTCCTGGGTGCGGCCGAGGTCCTCGTGCCAGATGAATTCGCTGAAATGCCGGCCTGTCGCATCGGCCGGATCGCGCCCCAGTATCGTCTCCCAGGCCGGGCTGATGGCGTGGAGTATGCCGTCCAGCCCCACCACCACCTGGACGTCGCGCGCCTTGCGCCAGACGCGGTCAAGCTGGGCCGTGCGCTCGGCGACCTGCACCTCAAGTGTTTCGTTCAGTTCGCGCAGGCGTTCCTCACGGTCGAGGACGGCCCGTTCGGCGAAATGCCGTTCGGTAACATCCGAGCCTTCGACGAAGACGCCGGTGACCTCGCCCGACGCATCGCGGATGGGTTGATAGACGAAATCAAGAAAGCGTTCCTCTATGGCCCCGTCGTCCTGAAGCAGGTCAACCTTGGCGGCATAGGCCGTATAGGGCTCTCCCGTGGAATATACGCTGTCGAGCAGGCCAACGAAGCCTTGCTCGACAACCTCGGGGAGCCCCTCGGCCAGGGTCTTGCCAACGACGTCGCGGCCATTGATCAGCTTGGCATATTGCGGATTGATGTATTCGAAAACGTGTTCCGGGCCGCGCAAGACGGTCATGAAGCTGGGCGCCTGTTCGAATAGTTGCAGCAGGCGTTCGCGCTCGGCCTTCAGTTCGCGGGCGGTATGGACCTTGCCGGTCGTTTCGACGACCGTGTCCATGATGCCATTGATCCGGCCGTTCTCGTCGCGGACGGGACTATAGCAGAAGGTGAAATAGGCGTCCTCGGGCGCGCCATAGCGGGCGACCGGAATGTGATGGTCCTCGATAAATACCGCTTCGCCGCCCATCGCCTTATCGATGATCGGCTTCATGTCGTCCCAGACCTCGGCCCAGGTGACGCGGTAAGGCTCCCCCAGCGAATGGATCTTGGTCTCGCCCAGCAGCGGATAGTAGGCGTCATTGAAGATGGCGATGAGGTCCGGCCCCCAGAACAGGCACTTGGGGAATTTCGACGCCATCATCAGGTCGACGACGATCTTCAGCGCCGGAGACCAACCCGTGATCGGCCCCAGCGGCGTCGACGCCCAGTCGAAATTCCGCACCTTTTCGGCCATGGGTCCGCGATCCGCGGGAAAAGGCAGGCCGGTCAAGTCGGTCATTCACTCCCTTTCGCAGCCCCCGCCACGAGATTCGACGGAACCTAACACGAGGCGGCAGGCGATTGACAGGGAAATAAACCATTTGGGGAAGGCAGGCGTTTACCGCTATTTGAGCAGTGAGGCACGGCCGACCTTGCCGTCCGCCCACTTCAGGAAATGGCGCATATTGGGCGCATCCGTATGCCCACCCGTATGCTGGCGCCAGGCCAGTTCGCCGTCGAGCAGATCGGTTTCGGGCGGCGGCAGCCGGGCGATCTTGTAATCGTTGCCGACGCCCAGATCTTTCGCACCCAGCAGTTTCCACACCGATCCCGCCGCGACGGTCGCCATGAAGCTGCCCTGCTGGTCCAGCCACAGGGCGTCGCCCATTTCCGGCACGCCATACGAAATGAAGGTCAGGCGCGGTGCGGCCAGAGCGATCAGGCTGTGCGAATCGATCGGTAGATCGGCCGCGGTCTTTGGGCCGGCATATTTCAGGAAGTTGCCCGCCATCCAGTGATAACCGCCCGATCCGGCCAGGTTTTCCACCTGTTCGCCGAAGTTGCGGCGATAGGGGCTGACGCCGCCCTCGCCCGCCGAACCGATGAGGCCGAGCGCAAAGCGCTCATCGAACGCCATGGTGACCAGCGCCGCCTTGCCATAGCGCGACACGCCCTCGATGCCGACGTGCTTTGCGTCCACCTCCGGCCGTGTTTCGAGATAGTCGAGGACGCGGCTGGCGCCCCAGCCCCAGGCGCGCAACGCGCCCCAGTCGTCGGGCTTGCGCGGCTGACCTTTATTCGTCAGCCCGATAATGCCGCGCGTCAAACCCGCGCCGTTGTCGGCCTGGTAGCTGGTCGGACTGAGCAGCACGATGCCCCAGCCGTCGGCGACCAGTTGCTGGATGCGCTCTTCCGGCCCTGAGCCCGGCGGCGGTGGGAAAGGCGCCGCGGCCGCCAGGTCATAGGCGGGATATCTGGCAAAGACGCCAGCCAGGCTGGGGTCGCGTGCGACAAGCTCGGCCTTTAGCGCGGCATTGATGCGCGCCATGTCGTCGGGCGCCGGCTGCTGCGGCGCCGGAAACTTCGCCCCGCCCCAGGTGAACATGACCAGGACGGGCACGGGTGTCTTCGCGGCATCGGCCGGCAGGATCAGCATTGCGTCGATGGCGACATCAAGTTCCGGAAAAGCGGAATTGTCGGCAACACCTTTAAGCTTCGTCGCGATCACCGGCTTGAAGTTGATATATTCCATCTCGCTGGCGACTACCGACCACGCCACCTTGGGGACACTGACGGGGATACGGCCGACGATCTCGCGCTCGAAATCGGCGGCGATTTCCGGACGGCGCAGTTTGTGCCATTGATCGGCCGTGGTGACGGGCTTGCCATTTTTCAGCGTCAGAAGCTCGGGCCAGTCTGGAGTGGGATTGGCCTTGCTCTCATCGGTATTGGCGGCATTGGGCGCGGACGGATCGCCGCTCGGGCCGGGGCGGATCGACGTGATACCCAACTGGTCGAGCATCTGGCGATGGTCCTGCTCGGTCGTTATCTGCGCGAAGGCCGGGGTAGCGAGTAATGTCAATATCAGTGCGAGCGCGGTTTTCATCTCTGTCTCCCAAATTTTTGGTCAGACCTTACCACGTCGTGGTCAGACGAAAAGCGCTTACCGACATTTTATCATCAGGGCGTGGCAAACACGAAGCATTCCGACGCAACGACGGCATATGAAGGGAAAACCTTCTCACGGAGCCTTCCGATGCGCAGTCCTGCCGCCAAAATTCTTCCCGTCGCCGCCGCCCTGCTGGCCATCGCGGTCGCCGCTTGCAACCCGGAAGGCGAGCGCCTGACCAATACCGGAAGCGAAATGGCCGATGAGTTCTCGGCGCAGAACGTCTCGACGACGCCAAAGAGCTACGAGCCCGCCCTGCCGCCGGTCGATGTGCCCGAAATGACCAGCGTGTCGGCGTCGACAGTCGCGCCGTAATTTCACGCGCGCTTTCTCCCGAAAACCGCTTCACACTTTTAGGAAGGTGCTCAAGCCTCCGGCAAAACCGGTTCCGTCCGCGCCGATAAGCCACGCTTGAGGGCTTCCTTGTCCAACTCGCCTTCCCAGCGTGATACGACGACGCACGCCACGCTGTTGCCGATAAAGTTGGTCAGCGCCCGGCATTCGCTCATGAACTTGTCGATGCCGAGTACGATCGCCATACCCGGTATCAGCGCCGGATTGATAACGGCCAAGGTCGCGCCCAGCGTAATGAATCCTGCCCCCGTGACGCCACTGGCCCCCTTTGAGGTCAGCATGGCGACAACCAGTAGCGTCACCTGATCCATGATTGTCAGGTCGACATTCATGGCCTGGGCGATAAACAGCGTCGCCAGGGTCATGTAGATATTGGTGCCGTCGAGATTGAAGCTGTAGCCCGTGGGGATGACGAGACCGACGACGGGTTTCGAGCAACCCAGCCGCTCCATCTTTTCCATGACGCTGGGAAGCGCGCTTTCGGACGAGGAGGTGCCAAGGATCACCAGCAGTTCGTCGCGGACATAGCGGATCAGGCGGAATATCGAGAAGCCGAATGCCCAGCATACCGCCCCCAGCACCACGACGATAAAAATCGCCGCGGTCAGGTAGAAGACGCCGATCAGCGCCACCAGGTTGCCGATGACCGCCGCGCCGTACTTGCCGAGTGTGAAGGCCATGGCGGCGCCGGCGCCCAAAGGCGCTGCCTTCATCACCATATTGACGATGTCGAAGATGACGTGGGTGGCTTCGTCGATTAGCGTGCGTACGTGGGTGACACGGTCACCCAACCGCATCAGGGCAAAGCCGGTCAGGATGGCCAGCAGCAGAACCTGGAGGATATTTCCTTCCGCAAAACCGGAAAAGAAGCTCTTGGGTATGAGATGCAGCAGATAATCGGACAGGCTTTCATGCGTTTCCGGCGCGACGTATCTGGCGATCGCAGCCTGGTCGCCCGTGGCGTTGAGGCCCGCGCCCGGATGCGCCAGATTGCCGACGACCAGGCCGATGACCAGGGCCAGGGTCGACATGATCTCGAAATAGATGATGGCCTTGATGCCCACGCGGCCAACCTGGCCGGCGGCCTTCATATGGCCGATACCCGACACCACGGTGCAGAAGATCAGCACGGCGATCATCATCTTCAGCGCATTGACAAAGCCGTCGCCGATAGCCTTCATCCACGGCTGCGCCGCGACGTTGGGCCAGATCAGGCCGATGGCCGCACCGATGACGATGCCTGCCAGGACCTGGACGTAGAGCAGCGACCAGACGGGCTTTTGGGTTTGCGGTTTTTCGGTCACTTGGGGGCGCCGATGGTGATGGTGAGATCATCGAGCCCGTCGATATGAACGCGCAGCGTGTCGCCGGGGGTGACAGGACCGACGCCTTCGGGCGTGCCGGTATAGATCAGGTCGCCGGGCCGCAATTCATAAAAACGCGAAATATAGGCGATGACGTCGGCGACCGGCCAGATCATCTCGCCAAGGTCGCCGGTCTGTTTGGCTTCGCCGTTGCGGGTCAGGGTAATGGCGCCCGTATCCATGGCTGGGCACTGCGCTGCGGGACGGATCAGGCCAATGGGCGCGGACTGTTCGACATTCTTGCCGATGTCCCACGGCCGCCCCTTGCCCTTGGCGTCGTTCTGTAGGTCGCGGCGGGTCATGTCGAGCCCGCAGGCATAGCCGAAGATATGATCGTGGGCTCTTTCGGGCGCAATGTTACGGCCGGCCTTGCCGATGGCGACAACCAGTTCGGCCTCATAATGGTAGCTGGACGTTTCCGGCGGATAGGAAATTTCTGTACCCGAAGGGACGACCACTTCCGCCCATTTGGTAAAGAAAAAGGGCGGTTCGCGGTCGGGATCCGATCCCATTTCGCGGGCGTGGGCGGCGTAGTTGCGGCCAATGCAGAACACCCGGCGGACCGGAAAGCCTTCACCCGTAGTGACAGGCACGATTGTCGGGGCCAGGGGCGCGAAGGCCAGATTCATGGGTGTTTCCTCTCGAATTGCCGCGCACTCTATTCGCGCCTAAGCTCGGCGGCAATGATTCCGTGGAACGACAGCTGGCCCCGCCCACCGCTGCAAGCAGCGGTCCCCCCTCCTCATAAATGGGGAGGGCGAAGTACTGTCAGCTTTCAGTTTGTCACCAACCGCCGCGGATCGGCATGCAATAATAAATCAGACCCTATATTTTCGCCCTCCCCATTTATGGGGAGGGGGGACCATTTGCGGAGCAAATGGTGGGCGGGGCTTCTGCCTTGACGCCCTATTCCCGCCCCCTCACCGCTGCCGAGCGCGCGGCATTGCCTCCGGGGCTGCTGGCGGAAACGCCTGATGACGTCGTGCTAAAGGGCAAGCCGCATCCTCTGTCGCACGTGTCGCGCTGGCTGAGGGGCTATGCCGTTATCCTGGTCCGCGGCCGCACGATTTTCTGGCCGAACCTCCCGCGCGACATGAGCCGTAACGCGGTCATGCTGGCCGTCCTGGCCCACGAACTGGTCCATGTCTGGCAATACCGTACCGGCATGACGCTGCTCAGCTACTTCATCCGCGACGTCATCATTCACCGCGGCCGCTATGCCTACGACCTGATCCCCGGCAAGCCTTATCGCGATTACGGCTACGAACAGCAGGCGGCGATGATGGAGGACTGGGTACGCCTGCACCATGGGTTGCCGTTACGTTATGGCAAAGATATTGCACTGGACGACCTCACTCGCCTGCTGCCCTTTGTCGGAGAACCATCATGACCACGGACAACAGCCCTGACCTATGGCGCGACGCCCTGCCCCGCCCGAGGCCCGACGGCAGCAAGTACGATCGCGGCCACGCTCTGATTGTCGGCGGTCCGATCCAGTCGACGGGTGCGGCGCGGCTGGCGGCGCGGGCGTGTTTACGCATTGGCGCGGGCCTGGTGTCGGTGGTGTGCGACGAGACGGCCCTGCCTGTCTATGCCACGGCCCTCGAAGCCATCATGACCAAGGTCGCCAGGGACGCGGCGGCGTTTTCACACCTCCTTGAAGACAAGCGCATCACCGCCGTCCTTATTGGTCCCGGCGCGGGCCTTTCCCCCCGGACCTGCGACTTCGCCATGGCCGCGCTTGCCTCAGGCCCTTGTGTGCTCGATGCCGATGCCCTGACCGTGTTCAAGAAGGTTCCGGCGGCGCTGTTTCGCGCGACGTCCGCCACCACGCTGCTCACCCCGCACGAAGGCGAGTTCACCCGCCTGTTCGGCCCGGTCAGCGACCGTGTCTCAGACACTCAGAAAGCCGCGCGGGCTTCCGGCGCCGTTGTGCTGTTAAAGGGAAAAGACACCGTCATCGCCGCGCCGGATGGCCGCACCGTCATCAACCGCGACGCGCCGCCGCAACTGGCGACCGCCGGCACGGGCGATGTGCTGGCTGGCATGGCGACGGGACTGATGGCCCAGGGCATGGCGACATTCGATGCCGCCTGCGCGGCGGCCTGGCTGCACGCCGAAGCCGCCCGCCGTTTCGGCATAGGCCTGATCGCCGAGGACCTGGAAACCCAGCTCCCCGGCATATTATCAGCTTTTAGATCGGAATGATTTTAGATGGAAGCAATCATCCCGATCTAAGTTTTTGCTTTGTCGCGATATTTATGGTGAAAACCGCTTCACACTTTTCGCCATATCGCTCTAGATAACGCAGGTCGCGCCGGTGCCCTTCAGGCCGCAATAGCCGCCCGGGTTCTTGTCGAGGTAACCCTGGTGGTAGTCCTCGGCGAAGTAGAACGGCGTCGGCGCATCCGCCTCGGTCGTATCCGAAGGCTGGTAGACTTCGGTGGTGATGGCGTCCTTGCCGAGCGCCTTCATCTGGGTGGCGAAGGCGTCACGGCTGGTCATGGCCAGGGTATATTGTTCCGACGTCGACGGGATGATGGCCGAGCGATACTGGGTGCCGACGTCATTGCCCTGGCGGTGCCCTTGCGTCGGATCATGGTTCTCCCAGAAGATCTTCAGCAGTTGCTGAAAGCTGATCACCTTGGGATCATAGACGACCAGCACGCCTTCGGTGTGCCCCGTCTGGCCGGAGCAGACCTCCTTATAGGTCGGGTTGGGCGTGAAGCCGCCGATATAGCCTGCCGCGGTGGTGAAGACGCCCGGCTGTTTCCAGAACAGGCGCTCGACGCCCCAGAAGCAGCCCATGGCGAAGACGACGCTTTCCGAGCCTTCCGGATACGGACCTTTAAGCGGGGTGCCGAGGACCACGTGCGTCTCTTCGGTGGGGATGGGATCGGGCCGACCCGGCAAGGCCTGGCTCTGGGAAATCATCTGGGTTTTGAGACCGAACATATGCAAAGGAACCTTTCGTTACACTGCTTATACGCGCCAGCCTCCGATATGGTTACAAAAAAAGCCAATGAAAGAGTGCTTTCCAGCTTGCGAAGTCGCGCGGCGTGGTTATAAAGGCCGCCTTCCGCGTGACGGCCCTTATGCCTGTCACGATCTGGATGGACAGGTGGCCGAGTGGTTGAAGGCGCACGCCTGGAACGCGTGTATAGGGGCAACTCTATCGAGGGTTCGAATCCCTCTCTGTCCGCCATTCATGAAAAAAGGCTCCCTCGGGAGCCTTCAGACTGCTGACAAACCCCGTCTTTTTGGCGGGGTTTGTTTTTTGTCCGTTACTTGGGTTTGGGTATTTTTGGATGCCGGGGTTATGCGGCCGT
>NZ_JAGGMI010000023.1 GCF_017875235.1 Asticcacaulis solisilvae
CGTCTCGAAGATCATCGAGTAACCAGGGTCCGAGGGACCCTGGACCCGGACTCGCGACTGAGCTCATCAGAGCTCAAGCGGTGAGGGGACAGCCAAGACAACAGAACCTCTCCGGTGCGAACCGGAGGGGTTTTTGTTTTGGCGCACCCTCTCTCCTCCCTGTACCGAAGGCATGGGGAGGTCGGGTGAGCGAAGCCGGGATATAGTCCCGGCAAGCGCAAGGAAGGCGGTGGAGGGGTAGGTCTCAGGCGATGAACTTCACGCCCGCGCTTCATTTATAAAACGCTTGAGAGCAGCGCATCGCCCGCGCAATACCCCTCCGTCATCTTCGCTTTGCTCGCTATCACCTCCCATTTCTTAGGAACGAGGGTGCAAAGTCGGCCTTAGGCGGACCAAGACGCTGCCACCTACTTATCCAAGATGGGAGAAGAGGAAACAGCAAGATCGGGAACGTGCAGAACGCGAAGATATGGCATCTTGTCCTGACAAACCGGAGATCGCCATGAAGCCTGCCCAGCGCGTCAACTATGCCGAACGGATTGACCGCGTCCTTCGCCATATCGAAACCCTCAACGCCGAAGCGCAGCCTGACACGGATACACTGGCGGGAGTTGCGGCCCTGTCACCCTTCCATTTTCATCGCATCTACCGCCTGATGACCGGGGAAACGCCTGGCGAAACGCTCAAGCGCATCCGACTGGCGCGCGCCGTGCCGCAATTGGATACACAGGCTTCCATCACTGCCGTCGCCGGCGCGGCAGGTTACGCCACGCCGCAAGCCTTTGCCCGCGCGTTGAAAGCCGAAACCGGGGCGACCGCCTCCGAAATCCGCATGTCACCGTCTATCCGCAGTCAGGTTGGCGAGGCCTTGCGTCGCCCAGCACACCCGGAGCAGCCGGTCACCATCGAGATTGTCGCGACCGAGCCGCTGCAGTTGACGGCGCTGCGCAATACCGGCGCCTATGCCGAGTTGAACGCCGCCTATCACCGCCTGTTTGAATGCGTCTTTACTGATCTGCCAATGGAAGCCCTGCGGGGCCTTTATGGCATTCAGTATGACGATCCGCGTTTTGTGCCGGACGCGGAATGCCGCGCCGAGGTCGCCGTCGATGTCGGCGGACAGGCCCCGTTGGGAGACAAATTGCACGCTGTCACCATACCGGCCGGCCGGTCCTACCGTATCCGCCATCTCGGCAGCTACGACGCGATGCAGCCCGCGATCGACTATCTGTACGCCGCCGCCATCGAAGCCGGAGAGACCTTGTCCGAACGCCCGCCGCTGTTTCATTACCTGGACGATCCGGAAGAGGTCGCGGAAGAAAACCTGCGCTGCGACGTTTATCTGGCTGTCTCCTGATAACGATCCGCATTGACACTTTATATGTCAATGCTACCAATGTCCGTGTTCAGAGATCGGGGTGTCATGGGTCGAGTCGTTGCTTTGAAGCGTGCGTTTGTCGGGCTGGTCGCGGTTGGCCTGCTGGCGTCAGCGTGCGCGCACAGGCCGCCAGCGCCTCCCGTAGCCGTGGTTGAACCCGAACCGGCCCCCGTCGAAGTCGGCGCCGTCAAGCGTGGCGAAAACCTTTATGATGTGGTCTACATCGGTGACAGCAAGGGGTCGACCGAATATGTTCGTGACATGACCCTCTACCAGTCGGCGGAGTTGTGCCAGTCCCAGGGGTTTGCCTATTTCCGCGCCAGCCACGCGCCGGCCTATTCCACCCACGAGGCGCCGCGGACACCCGTGGCCGAGCAACCCAAGCTGACCATGCAGGTCTCCTGCCTGCTTGCCGCGAATGACGCCACGGTATCCTATGGCGTGAACGAGGTCATCGACCGCGTTCGGATCAGCTATAACCTCAGATAGTTTGTCAGTTCGTTTGCGGACTTTGGCCGGGCGCCGGTCTGGCGCCATATGCCATCGGCTTTATGATCGCCGTGACAGGAGGCATCCATGATCTTGATCGGCCAGTACGACTCTCCCTTTGTGCGCCGCGTCGCGATAGCCATGACACTTTATGGCTTCGTGTTCGAACACCGGCCGTGGTCTACCTTTGGCGATGGCGACCTGATCGCGCCGTTCAACCCGTTGCGGCGCGTGCCGACCCTGGTGCTCGACGACGGCAGCGTCGTGATCGAAAGCGCCTGCATCCTCGACTGGATCGAAGAGCAGAAGGGCGACGGCCACCTGATCGCCAAGTCCGGCCCTGAGCGGCAGAAGGCGCTGTACTATATGGCGCTCAGCATGGGCTTTTCCGACAAGTGCGTGGCGATGTTCTACGAAAAGGTGCTGCACCAGCAGACCTCGGATATCTGGCTGAACCGTCTGCAAACCCAGATCGCGGCCGTGCTTGACCGGCTGAACGCCATCCGCGCCGAGGCGGTGACGCCGTGGCTGCTCGGGCAATATCTTGGTCATGCCGATATCGCGCTCGGCTGCGCCATCCGCCATGCGCGCGAGGCCCACGGCGACGCCATAGACTGGAAGCGGTGGCCGGCACTCATCGCCCATAGCGAGGCTTGCGAGGCGCTGCCGGTCTTCGACAGCATCTCGCAACCCTTTATAGGGCCGTCTTCCAACTAGCTTCTGATTTTTTATTAACCACCTTCGTTTCCGGCGTTTCAATCATGTTGCGCTATGGTCGGCGGCAAATTGCTACCTTGCCCGCTGGACCCAATGCCGCAGACCAACCGCATAGAGATCATCCGTCCTCAGGACCTGACGCCTGAAGACGAGGCCTTGTGGACCGCTTTCTTAAGCGAGCGGCCGGATCTGCACGGTCCCTATTTCGACCTGCGTTACGTCAAGGCGATCGGCCGGGATGTGCCGCACTCCGGCGTCGCTCGCATCTGGCAGAATGGTGAGATCGCAGGCTATTTCGCCTATCAGGTCCGCTCGGGCACGCTGCAGCCGCTGGGCGCGCCGCTCAGCGACTATCACGGCATCGTCGGCAGGCCTGGCGTCAGCATCGACTTCGAAGCGCTTCTGCGCGCTGCCGATGCCCGCCGCCTGGAGTTCCAGGGCTGGGTCGGCAATATGACCGAACGCGCGCCGGGCGTGAAGCTGACGCGCCGCGTGGCCGATGCCAGCCAAGGCTTCGACCATTGGTGGGGGACGCAGGACGCTGCACATCACAAGTTCTTCAAGAACATCTCACGCTGCCAGCGCAATATCGAAAAGGACTTTGGCGGCTTTGCATTCAGTTGGGAGCGCGTGACGCCGCACCTGCTGAACTGGGTGCTGGATATCAAGCGCGAACAGTATCGCAAATCCGGCATGCACGACGTCTTCGATTGCGGCTGGACGCGGACTTTGCTCGACAACTTGGCCGCCTATGACGATGAGCGCTTCGGCCTGCGCGCCGGCGTCTTTCGCAATGACGGCCGCATAGTCGCCGCAGAGATCAGCCTGACCGACGGTGAGGATGTCCACCTGTGGTTTCCGGCCTACGATCCATACTATTACCGCTATTCGGTAGGCATCGTCCTGACGGTCGCCATCATCCGCCACATGGCGCCGCAGGGCTATAAGCGATTCGACTTCGGCACCGGCGGCGAGGACTACAAGTCGCCGCTGACGACCGATGGCGGCGCCTGCCTGGAAGGCGAATACACGCCGCATCCGATGCTGATCAGCGCGCTGATCAATGTCGCGGCCAAGGCGCTGCCCATGGCGGAGGCCGAATTCGAGGCGGCGCGCCTCAGCCTGCGTCGCCGCATGAAGCTGATCCGCGCGACCGAACTCGGCATGACGGGATGGGGCAGGGCGCTGCTCAGCCTGTCGCAACGCGCTGTCATGCGCTTTACCGATAAGGCGGCCTGAGACTCTTACTTGGCTTCAAAGCGTGCCAGGGCAGTGGCTCGGCCCTTGTCCAACGACAGGGTCGAGCCGGTCAGGCTATAGCTGTCGGCTTCGTTGAAGACGCCAAGATAGGCCTGCTCGGTCGCCATGCCCTCGGCGCACGCCATCCGCGTCGAGCCAACGCCACTGAAGCGGATGCGCTGTTGCGGCAGGATTTCGTAGCTGCCGAAGAAGCGGTTACAGCCGCCGTTACCGTTGATCTTGTTGTCGGTCGTCAGGTTCAATGTCGCCGGCCGCTCAGATTGGCCCACAGCCTGACCGTTCAGTTCCACCAGCACCCATTCCTTACCGGCCAACTGGAAGCTGGCTTCGGCCGGCGGCGCGGCCGAATAGGTGCCGTCGCTGGAACACGCCGCCAGCAGGCCGGCGGACAGGCAAAGCGGCAACAGGTATTTCATGGCGCATCTCCGGCTATATATAATGAGCGCCCAGATGGTCAGCGCGATTGCAATTTTTCAATGTGGAGTGCAATAGGTCAGGGAAGGCGGCGTTTTTCGCAAAAGCTTATTTTATCCCCGTTTTCGTGAAATCGCCTCTTGACGTACGTGCCCCTCGCAAGTATGTACGCGCACTCTGTTAGATCGGCTGTGGCGCTGAAGCGCTAGACGCGGTCTGCAAGCATAATAACCAGGCCGTCCGGCAACCTCTATCTAAAGAGACCATGGATGGTTTGATCAATGGCCCTCGGCGGGTTTCCCCGCTGTTGGGCTTTGTTTTTGCGGATTACGCGTCCGGACTGGTGGGCCTCTCTTCGGAGAACCTCGAGTTACGGGCTGGTCTTTGAAATGGTTCACTGGACGCGTTAAACGCCCCTTTGAGGAAAACGAGCGATATGGATCGTCAAAATATCCGCATCAGGCTCAAGGCCTTCGATCACCGCGTCCTGGATCATTCCACGCGCGAAATCGTCAATACGGCCAAGCGCACTGGTGCCACCGTACGGGGCCCGATTCCCCTGCCTACGCTTATCGAGCGTTTCACCGTCAACCGTTCGCCGCACGTCGACAAGAAGTCGCGCGAGCAGTTCGAGATCCGCACGCACAAGCGCGTGCTTGATATCGTCGATCCGACCCCGCAGACCGTGGACGCGCTGATGAAGCTCGACCTGTCGGCTGGTGTCGACGTCGAGATCAAGATTTAAGGGGCGGCTCACATGCGTACAGGTTTGATCGCCAAAAAGCTCGGCATGACCCGCTTCTTCGATGAAGCCGGCCAGCACGTTCCGGTTACCGTCCTTTCGCTCGATGGTTGCCAGGTCGTTGCCCAGAAGACCCAGGCCAAGGACGGCTACGTTGCTCTGCAACTCGGCGCCGGCACCAAGAAGGCCAAGAACACTTCGAACGCCGAGCGCGTTCGTTTCGCCAAGGCTCAGGTTGAGCCGAAGGCCATCCTCACGGAATTCCGCGTTACGGAAGACGCCCTGATCGAAGTTGGTGCCGAGTTCACCGCCGATCACTTTGTCGAAGGTCAGCGCGTCGATATCCAGGGCATCACCATCGGTAAGGGTTTCGCGGGCGCCATGAAGCGCTGGAACTTCGGTGGTCTGCGTGCGACCCACGGCGTCTCGGTCTCGCACCGTTCGCACGGTTCGACGGGTAACCGTCAGGACCCCGGTCGCACCTTCCCGGGCAAGAAGATGGCCGGTCACTACGGCGTCGAAACCGTCACCACCCTGAACCTGCAGGTCGCCCGCATCGATGCGGAGCGTGGCCTGGTATTCATCCGTGGCGCGGTTCCGGGCGCCGAAGGCTCCTACGTCAAGATCCGCGACGCGGTAAAGAAGGCGGCGCCTGCCGGCCTGAAGTTCCCGGGCGCGATCAAGTCGGCTGCTACTGCGGCTCCCGCTGCTGCTGAGGAAGCCCCTGCTGAAGAGGGCGCTGAATAATCATGAAACTCGACGTCATCAAGCTCGACGCCTCCAAGGCTGGCTCGGTCGATCTCTCCGATCTCGTTTTCGGGATCGCGGACATCCGCGCCGACATCCTGGCGCGCGTCGTCAACTGGCAGCTGGCCAAGCGCCGCGCCGGTACGCACAAGGTTCAGACCCGCAACGAGAACTCTCGTACGGGTAAGAAGATGTATAAGCAAAAGGGCTCCGGCGGCGCTCGTCACGGCTCGCGCCGTGCGCCGCAGTTCGTCGGTGGTTCGCGCGCTTTCGGTCCGGTCGTCCGTGATCACGGCTTCGACCTGCAAAAGAAGGTTCGCGCGCTGGGCCTGCGTCACGCTCTGTCGTCCAAGGTCCGTGACGGCTCGCTGATCGTCCTCGACGCCGCGACCGTTGACAGCCCGAAGACTTCGGCGCTCAAGGCTTCCTTCGAGAAGCTGGGCCTGAAGAACGCCCTGTTCATCACCGGTCCGGAAGTTGACGCCAACTTCGCCATGGCTTCGCGCAACATCCCCAATATCGACGTCCTGCCGACCGCGGGCCTGAATGTCTATGACATCCTGCGCCGTGAAAAGCTGGTTCTGACGAAGGCGGCGGTTGAAGCTATCGAAGCTCGCTTCGCAGTGGAGGCCTAAGTTATGGCTGCTACCATCCGCAATTTCGACGTGCTGCTGTCGCCGCACATCACCGAAAAGGCCTCGATTCTGGCTGAACAGAACAAGGTCGTCTTCAAGATCGCCCTCGACGCGTCCAAGGACGAAGTCGCTTCGGCCGTCGAAGCTATCTACAACGTCAAGGTCACCAAGGTGAACACCATCGTCACCAAGGGCAAGACCAAGCGGTTCAAGGGCATCAAGGGCCGCCGCAGCGATGTCAAGAAAGCGATCGTCACCCTGGCCGAAGGCCAGGTGATCGACATCACGACCGGCCTGTAAGGAAAGATTGAACAATGGCTTTGAAGCAATTTAATCCGACCTCGCCCGGCCGCCGCCAGCTCGTTCTGGTGGACCGTTCCGAGCTGCACAAGGGCAAGCCCGAAAAGTCGCTGGTCGAAGGTCTGACGAAGTCCGGCGGCCGTGGCGCCGGCGGCCGCGTCGCTGTCCGTTTCCGTGGCGGCGGTGCGAAGAAGCTCTATCGCATCATCGACTTCAAGCGTCGCAAGTTCGACGTGCCGGCGACGGTCGAGCGTCTGGAATATGACCCGAACCGTTCGGCCTTCATCGCCCTGATCGTGTATCAGGACGGCGAAAAGGCATATATCCTGGCTCCGCAGCGCCTCAAGGCCGGTGACACTGTCATCGCGTCGGAACGCGTCGACGTGAAGCCGGGTAACGCCGCTCCGCTGCGTTCGCTGCCCATCGGCACCATCATCCACAACGTGGAAATGAAGCCGCTGAAGGGCGGCCAGCTGGCCCGTTCGGCCGGTGCCTACGCTCAGCTGGTCGGCCGCGACGCGGGCTACGCCCAGATCCGCCTCGGTTCCGGCGAGCTGCGCATGGTGCTCGACACCTGCATGGCCACTGTTGGCGCCGTGTCGAACCCCGACCACATGAACCAAAGCCTGGGTAAGGCCGGCCGTTCGCGTCACCTGGGCTTCCGCCCGCACGTCCGCGGCGTCGCCATGAACCCGGTCGACCACCCGCACGGTGGTGGTGAAGGCAAGACCTCGGGCGGCCGTAACCCGGTCACCCCGTGGGGCGTCCCGACCAAGGGCCGCAAAACTCGTACCAACAAGGCGACGGACAAGTTCATTATCCGTTCGCGTCACGTCAAGAAGGCTCGCTAAACCATGGCTCGCTCCGTATGGAAAGGACCCTTCGTGGATGGCCACCTTCTGAAGAAGGCGGACGCCGCGCTCAGCTCGGGTCGCAAGGAAGTCATCAAGACCTGGTCGCGCCGCTCGGTCATCATGCCGCAATTCGTCGGCCTGACCCTCGGTGTCTACAACGGTCAGAAGCATGTTCCGGTTCTCATCAGCGAGGACATGGTCGGCATGAAGCTCGGCGAGTTCTCGCCGACGCGTAACTTCCCCGGTCACGCCGCCGATAAGAAGGCGAAGAGGAAGTAATCATGTCGCAGACCAAGAATCCTCGTCGCGTCGAAGCCAACGAAGCCCGCGCCAAGCTGGTTTCGGTGCGTATCTCGCCGCAGAAGCTCAACCTGGTCGCCGCCTCGATCCGCGGTCTCAAGGTTCAGCGCGCCCTGAACGAACTGGAATTCTCGCGCAAGCGCATCGCCAAGGACGTCCGCAAGGCGCTCTATTCGGCGATCTCGAACGCGGAAAACAACCACAACCTCGACATCGACAACCTGGTTGTCGCCGAGGCCTTCGTCGGCAAGGGCATCGTCATGAAGCGCTTCGCTTCGCGTGCCCGCGGCCGTTCGTCGCGTATCATGAAGCCGTTCTCCGAACTGACGATCGTCGTTCGTGAACTCGGTCAGGAGGCCGCATAATGGGTCAGAAAGCCAATCCGATCGGCCTGCGCCTCGGCATCAACCGTACCTGGGACTCGCGCTGGTTCGCGGCCCGTACGGAATACGCCAAGCTGCTGCACCAGGACCTGAAGATCCGCAAGGAACTGAAGGAAAAGCTGAACGCCGCCGGCGTCAGCCGCATCATCATCGAGCGTCCGCACAAGAAGTGCCGCATCACCATCTACGCCGCCCGTCCGGGCGTCGTGATCGGCAAGAAGGGCGCCGACATCGACAAGCTCCGCAAGGACGTGTCGCGCCTGACCGAAGGTGAAGTGTTCCTGAACCTGGTCGAAGTCCGCAAGCCGGAAGTCGACGCGCAACTGGTCGCCGAATCGATCACTCAGCAGCTGGAGCGCCGCGTGGCCTTCCGCCGCGCCATGAAGCGTTCGATCCAGTCGGCCATGCGTCTGGGCGCCAAGGGCATCCGCATGAACCTGTCGGGCCGTCTCGGCGGCGCCGAAATCGCCCGTATGGAATGGTACCGCGAAGGCCGCGTGCCTCTGCATACCCTGCGCGCCGACATCGACATGGGCTTCGCCGAAGCCCTGACCACCTACGGCATCATCGGTGTCAAGGTGTGGATCTTCAAGGGCGAAGTCCTTGAGCACGATCCGATGGCCCAGGACAAGCGCTGGAGCCAGGAAGCTTCGGGCCCGTCGTCGAGCGAGCGCCCCGAGCGTTCCGAGCGCGGCGATCGTAACAACCGCGGCCCGCGCCGCGACCGTAACAAGGAGGCCTAAGCCATGATGCTTCCTAAGCGCACAAAGTACCGCAAGGCGTTCAAGGGCCGCATCCACGGCAATGCCAAGGGTGGCTATACGCTCAACTTCGGTTCGTACGGTCTGAAGACCGTCGAGCCCGAGCGTCTGACCGCCCGTCAGATCGAAGCCGCCCGCCGCGCCATCACCCGCCAGATGAAGCGTCAAGGCCGCGTCTGGATCCGTATCTTCCCGGATCTGCCCGTCACGGGCAAGCCGGCCGAAGTCCGCATGGGTTCGGGCAAGGGTGCGGTTGATTACTGGGCCGCCCGCGTGGCCCCGGGCCGTATCCTGTTTGAAATCGACGGCGTGCCGGACGACATCGCGCGTGAAGCGCTGCGTCTGGGCGCTGCGAAGCTGCCGGTCTCCACCCGCGTCGTGACCCGTCTCGACGCCGGCGTTGCCGCCGCTGCGGAGTAATTGAGATGACCAAGATCGCTGATCTGCGCAGCAAGACAACCGACCAGCTGCACGAAGAACTCCTGAGCCTGAAGAAGGAGCAGTTCAACCTGCGCTTCCAGAAGGCGACGGGCCAGTTCGAAAAGACCCACCGCGTCAACGAGATCCGCAAGGATATCGCCCGCATCCAGACCCTGCTGACGGCTCAAAAGGCCGCGGCGAAGTCTGCCTAAGAGGATTAGACCATGCCCAAACGCATTCTTGAAGGTCTGGTTGTTTCCGATAAGGGCGACAAGACCGTGGTTGTGAAGGTGGAGCGCACGATCCTGCACCCCGTTCTGAAGAAGACGGTGCGTCAGTCGAAGCGCTATCACGCTCACGATGAAAACAATACCTACAAGACCGGCGAAACCATTCGTATCATCGAATGCGCGCCCAAGTCGAAGCTGAAAACGTGGGAAGTCCTCCCGCGCGAAGCGTGAAACCAGGAGTTTAAGTCATGATTCAGATGCAAACTAACCTGGATGTCGCCGACAACTCTGGCGCGCGCCGGGTCATGTGCATCAAGGTGCTGGGCGGCTCGAAGCGCCGCTACGCCTCGGTGGGCGACCTGATCGTCGTTTCGGTCAAGGAAGCCATTCCGCGCGGCCGCGTGAAGAAGGGTGACGTCCTGCGCGCCATCGTCGTTCGCACGTCCAAGGACATCCAGCGTAAGGACGGTTCGGTGATCCGTTTCGACACCAACGCCGCCGTTATCGTCAACAAGTCGAGCGAGCCGATCGGCACGCGTATCTTCGGGCCGGTCCCGCGCGAGCTTCGCGCCAAGAACCACATGAAGATCATCTCGCTGGCTCCGGAGGTCATCTAAATGTCTGCCAAGATTAAGAAGGGCGACAGCGTCGTCGTCCTGACCGGCAAGGACAAGGGCCGCAGCGGCACCGTTCTGAAGGTCCTTCCCGAAGACAACCGCGTGGTTGTCCAGGGCATCAACATGGTCCAGCGCCATACCCGTCCGTCGCAGTCGAACCCGAACGGCGGCATCGTCAACAAGGAAGCGTCGTTGCACATTTCCAACGTCGCCCACGTCGATTCGAACGGCAAGCCGACCCGCGTCGGTTTCAAGATCGAAGGCGAGAAGAAGGTCCGCGTTGCCAAGACGACCGGAGATGTCATCAATGGCTGATACCTATACCCCGCGCCTCAAGTCGGTTTACCTGGACACGATCCGGGCCGCCCTGAAGGAAGAGTTCGGCTACACGAACGAAATGCAGGTCCCCAAGCTCGACAAGATCGTCGTGAACATGGGTATCGGTGAAGCGACTGCCGACTCCAAGAAGGTCCAGGCGGCCATCAAGGACCTGGCGGCCATCACCGGCCAGAAGCCGGCTCCGACGCGCGCCCGCAAATCCATCGCCGGCTTCAAGCTGCGCGAAGGCATGGTGGTTGGCGCCAAGGTGACGCTTCGCAAGGAACGTATGTACGAATTCCTCGACCGTCTGATCACGATCGCGCTGCCGCGCGTGAAGGATTTCCGCGGTCTGAACGGCAACTCCTTCGACGGCCGTGGGAACTACGCCATGGGTCTGAAGGAACACATCGTTTTCCCGGAAATCAACTACGACCAGATCGATCAGATGTGGGGCATGGACATCGTTGTCTGCACCACGGCCACGAGTGACAAGGAAGCCAAGGCGCTTCTGAAGCACTTCCAGTTCCCGTTCACCTCGTAAGGCGGGAGAGAGACACAAATGGCAAAGAAATCCGCAGTCAACCGCAATGAGATGGTCAAGAAGCTGGTCGCGCAATACGCTGCCAAGCGCGAGGCCCTCAAGGCGACCGCCAATGACGAAAGCCTGCCGCTCGAGGAGCGTTTCGAAGCGCGCCTGAAGCTGGCCAAGCTGCCGCGCAACTCGAACCCGACGCGCATCCGCAATCGCTGCGAACTGACGGGCCGTCCGCGCGCCTTCTATCGCAAGATGAAGATCAGCCGTATCGCCCTGCGCAAGCTTGGCAACGAAGGCCAGATTCCTGGCCTGACCAAGGCCAGCTGGTAAGGGAAGGGGACCACACATGTTCGTCAATGATCCTCTCAGCGATATGATCGCCCGCATCAAGAACGCCGCCATGCGCCAGCGTTCGAAGGTGCTGACCCCCGCTTCCAAGCTGCGCGCCCGCGTGCTCGACGTCCTCAAGGACGAAGGCTATATCCGCGGTTACGAAGTGCTCGAACAGCCGGGTGAATTCCCGCAGTTCGAAATCGAGCTGAAGTATTTCGACGGTCAGCCGGTCATCGCGGAAATCGCCCGCGTGTCCAAGCCCGGCCGCCGCGTCTATTCGTCGATCAAGGACCTGAAGCCGATCAAGAACGGCCTCGGGATCTCGATCCTGTCGACGCCCAAGGGCGTCATGTCTGACACTGCCGCCCGCGAAGCTAACGTCGGTGGCGAAGTTCTCTGCCGCGTCTACTAAGTCGTAGACGTGGTTCGAGGACACTTAAGGCACAAAAGGTTTTAAAATGTCTCGGATCGGTAAAAAGGCCATTTCTGTCCCGAACGGCGTGAACATCACGCTGGCGGGTCAGGACGTGACCGTAAAGGGCCCCAAGGGCCAGCTGAACTGGAAGGTCGTCGAGGAAATCGAAGTCCGCCAGGAAGGCAATGTCCTGCACATCTCGCCGCGCGGCGAGACGCAGCGTCACAAGGCCATGTGGGGCCTGTCGCGCACCCTGATCGCCAATATGGTGAAGGGCGTGACCGAAGGCTACGAAGTGACCCTGGAAATGGTCGGCGTCGGTTACCGCGCCGCCATGCAAGGACAAAAGCTTGAGCTGTCGCTCGGCTTCTCGCACCCGGTCGTCCTCGATCCGCCCGCCGGCATCAAGTTCGAAGTGCCGAAGCAGACCGAAATCAAGATCGTCGGCATCGACAAGCAGGCTGTCGGCGAAATGGCCGCCAAGGTCCGCAAGATCCGTCCGCCCGAGCCTTACAAGGGCAAGGGTGTCAAGTACGCCGGCGAAAAGGTTCGCCGCAAGGAAGGCAAGAAGAAGTAAGTCATGGCTCTGTCTCCTCGTCAGCAAATGGCTCGCCGCGCGCAACGCAATCGTACGCGCCTGAAGAGCCTCGCCAACGGCCGCCTGCGTTTGTCGGTGTTCCGTTCGGACAAGAACATCTATGCCCAGATCATCGACGACGCCAACGGCGTCACCGTGGTCGCCGCTTCGTCGCTGGAAGGCGACAAGAAGCAGGGCTCCAACCAGGCTGCCGCTTCGGAAGTGGGCAAGCTGGTCGCTCAGCGCGCTATCGAAAAGGGCGTCAAGGACGTCGTCTTCGATCGCGGCGGCTACATCTATCACGGCCGCATCAAGGCGCTGGCGGAAGCCGCGCGTGAAGCCGGTCTCAACTTCTAAAGGTAATCCTCATGGCACGTCCAAGTGAAAACCGCGGTGAACGCCGCGATCGTACCGAGGAACCCTCGGAATTCGTTGAAAAGCTCGTCGCGATCAACCGCGTCGCCGCAACCGTCAAGGGCGGCCGCCGCTTCTCGTTCGCCGCTCTGATGGTCGTTGGCGACCAGAAGGGCCGCGTCGGCTACGGTCATGGCAAGGCACGCGAAGTGCCGGAAGCCATCCGCAAGGCGACGGAAGAAGCCAAGAAGTCGCTGATCCGCGTTCCGCTGCGGGAATCGCGCACGCTGCACCACGACGGCTATGGCCGGTGGGGCGCGGGCAAGATCCAGATGCGCGCTGCCCCTCCGGGCACGGGCGTCATCGCCGGCGGTCCGATGCGCGCCGTTCTCGAAACCCTGGGTGTTTCGGACGTCGTCGCCAAGTCGCTCGGCTCGTCCAACCCGTACAACATGGTGCGCGCCACGTTTGAAGCGCTGAAGGTGCAGTCTTCGCCCCGTCAGATCGCCTCCAAGCGCGGCAAGAAGGTCGCCGACCTGCTGAAGAGCCGCAATGACGGCGCTTCGTCGCCCGAAGCTCTGGAGGGCTAATCGATGGCTACCATCAAAGTGAAGCAGACCGGTTCGCCGATCCGCCGTACCAAGGACCAGCGCGCGACGCTGGCAGGCCTCGGCCTCAACAAGATGGGCCGCGTCTCCGAGCTGGAAGACACCCCGTCGGTCCGTGGCATGATCGCCAAGGTCCAGCACATGGTGCAGATCGTCGACTAAAGCGATGTGCCGAAAAGTGTTAAGCGGTTTTCGGCTTGAACATCGCGGCTAAAAAGGCCGACAAAAGTGTTTAAGGGCGCGGATATCATCCGCGCCCTTGATTCTTTGAGGGGCGTGCTGTAACAGGCGCGCTTCGTTTGCTTTCGCGATGCGGAGGCAGGCAGACATTTCTATTCACGCCGAGTGGGGCTCAAGCCCTGCGCATTCCAAGGAGAAGGCATATGACCAAGCTGAACGAAATCCGTGACAACGAAGGCGCCACCAAGGGCCGTATGCGCGTGGGCCGTGGCCCCGGCTCCGGCAAGGGCAAGACCTCGGGCCGCGGCGTGAAGGGCCAGAAGTCGCGTACCGGCGTGTCGCTGCTCGGCTTCGAAGGTGGCCAGATGCCGCTGTACATGCGCATGCCGAAGCGCGGCTTCAACAACCCGTTCGCCCTCAAGCTGGCCGAAGTCAACCTGTGGCGCCTGCAGGACGCCGTTGACGCGGGCAAGCTCGACGCTTCCAAGCCGGTCGACGGCGCGGCCCTGGTCGCCGCCGGCGTTATCCGCCGCGAACTGGACGGCGTCCGCGTTCTGGGCGAAGGTGAACTGAAGGCCAAGCTCGACATCACCGTCTGGTCCGCAACGGCTTCGGCCGCGAAGGCCATCGAAGCCGCCGGCGGCAAGCTGACGCAGCAGCGTCCGGCCAAGACCGCCGAAGCCTGATTGACGTTTTGATGACCATACCCCATATGGGCTGAGGGCCGGGCAGGGGCGTATCACAGATTCGCCGCCACTTGATGCCGTCTTCCCATGTGGGGGCAGGATGCCGGGCTTAAGTAAGCACGGCTGAATTCGAGGATTTTTATGGCATCAGCTGCTGAACAATTAGCCGCAAATATGAATTTCGGCGCCTTTGCCAAGGCGACGGACCTGCACAAGCGCCTGCTGTTCACGCTGGGCGCGCTGATCGTTTATCGCCTGGGTACCTATATCCCGCTGCCGGGCATCGATTCGGATGCGTTCCGTCAGGCGTTTTCGGGCCAGGCCAACGGCATTTTTGGCATGATGAACATGTTTGCCGGCGGTGCCGTCGAACGTATGGCCGTCTTCGCGCTGAACCTGATGCCGTACATTTCGGCGTCGATTATCGTCCAGCTCATGGGCTCGGTCTATCCGCCCTGGGAAAAGCTCCGCAAGGAGGGCGGCGAGGCGGGCCGTAAGCAGCTCAACCAGTATACCCGCTACCTGACCGTCATCCTGGCGCTGATTCAGTCGTTCGGCATCGCCTCGGCCATGTTCCAGAGCGGCATGACCATCGACAAGCAAAACCCGGTCTTCTTTATCGTCACGGCGATGACGACGCTGACGGCCGGTACGCTGTTCCTGATGTGGCTGGGTGAGCAGATCACCTCGCGCGGCATCGGCAACGGCTCGTCGATGATCATCTTTGCCGGTATCGTCGCCGTCCTGCCCAAGACCCTGACCCTGCTCCTGGGCCAGGCGCAGCAGGGCCAGATCGCGCCGTTCGTGCTGCTGCTGCTCCTGCTGGTCCTGGTGGCGACGATCGTCTTCATCGTCTTCATGGAACGCTCGCAACGCCGCCTGCTGGTGCAGTATCCCAAGCGCCAGGTCGGCAACCGCATGATGGGCGGCGAAAGCTCCTTCATGCCGCTTAAGGTCAACACCGCCGGCGTCATCCCGCCGATCTTCGCTTCGTCGCTGCTGCTGATGCCGACCTCAGTCATGGCATTCGTCGGCCAAAACCCGGACAAGATCCCGTCCTGGCTGAGCTGGCTGCCGTCCCTGTCGGGGCAATTGACCCACGGTCAGCCGCTGTTCATGGCGCTCTACGCCGCCATGATCATCTTCTTCTGCTTCCTGTATACCTCGCTGGTGTTCAACCCGGACGAAACGGCAGAGAACCTGCGCAAATACGGCGGCTTCCTGCCGGGCATCCGCCCGGGCAAACGGACGGCTGAGTATCTTGACTTCGTGCTGACGCGCATCACGGTCATCGGCGCCGCCTATATCACCATCGTCTGCCTTCTGCCGGAAGCGCTGATCGCCAATCTCGGCAACAGTTTCTATTTCGGCGGCACGTCGATCCTGATCGTCGTGACGGTGACCATGGACACCGTGGCGCAGATTCAGTCGCACCTGCTGGCGCACCAGTACGAAGGCCTGATCAAGAAGTCGAAAGCCAGGGGCGCGGCTAAGGCCACCCTGCCGCGCGGAGCCGGCCGATGAATATCATTCTGTTCGGGCCGCCGGCCGCCGGCAAGGGAACCCAGGCCAAGCTCCTCGTTGAACGCCGGGGCATGGTGCAACTGTCCACCGGCGACATGCTGCGCGCCGCCATCGCCGCCAAGACCGAGTTGGGCCAGCGCGTCGAAGGCATCATGCAGAGCGGCGGACTGGTCTCCGACGGCATCGTGATCGCCCTGATCGAAGAGAACCTGCCGCGGGCCGAAGCCGCCGGCGGCGCCATCTTCGACGGCTTCCCGCGCACGGTGGCGCAAGCGGAAGCGCTCGACACCATGCTGGGCGCGCGTGGCGCCATGATCGATCGCGTCGTCCGGCTGAAGGTCGATGACGACTCCCTGGTAGATCGTATCGCCAAGCGCTTTGCCGATCAGGGCCGTCCTGACGACAACCCCGAATCCTACAAGGTGCGCCTGGCGGCCTACAACGCCCAGACCGCGCCGCTTCTGCCCTACTATGCCGCCCAGGGGAAACTCCATGAGGTCGACGGCATGGGACCGGTGGACGACATCGCCGCCCGTATCGAGGGCGCGCTGACCTGAGTTTCGTGCGCCGTCTTAGCTGATGCTGGGGCGGTTACATAAAGGTTGCTGGTTCTTCCAAACGTCTTCCTTCAAGGTGTTTGGCAAGGCAGACCGGCCGTCCGAGCCCGTGCCCTCAAGAAGCGAAGCGTTAGGGCTTCGCTATGGCGAGGAGCCTCGCGGCGCTTGAGCGGAAATAACAGTGTAAAAAATGTGTGAGAGCATGACATTTCTCTTGCATTTTTCCACGCTGAACCATTGACGGGAGCGAAAACCCTTCTATAAGGGGCAGCTTCCGCGAAAACACGCGTATGGGCCTCTTCCTCGCCGGGACCGGCAGGGAAGGGGACGCATACGTGTCATCTTTCGTATTAAGAAATGCGCACCGTTAGCATGGGTGTGCGTTGCAGGAGATCACCTCGTGGCCCGTATCGCAGGCGTCAACATACCGACCAACAAGCGCGTTCTGATCGCGCTTCAATATATTCACGGCATCGGCCCCAAGAACGCCGAAGAAATCGTTCAGAAGGTCGGCATCGAAGAGAGCCGCCGCGTCAATCAGCTGACGGACGCCGAAGTGCTGCAGATCCGCGAAACCATCGACCGTGACTATACGGTCGAGGGCGACCTGCGCCGCGAAGTCTCGATGAACATCAAGCGTCTGATGGACCTGGCTTGCTACCGCGGCCTGCGTCACCGCAAGGGCCTGCCGGTCCGCGGCCAGCGCACGCACACCAATGCCCGCACGCGCAAGGGCCCGGCGAAGCCGATCGCCGGCAAGAAGAAGTAAGGATTAGCCGATGGCCAAGGAACCTTCACGTATCAAGAAGCGCGAGCGCAAGAACATCACCTCGGGTGTGGCGCACGTCAACGCTTCGTTCAACAACACCATGATCACCATCACCGACGCGCAGGGCAATGCCGTGTCGTGGTCGTCGGCCGGTATGATGGGCTTCAAGGGCTCGCGCAAGTCGACCCCGTACGCCGCCCAGGTCGCCGCCGAAGACGCCGGCCGCAAGGCGATCGAGCATGGTGTCAAGACGCTGGAAGTCAGCGTCGCCGGTCCGGGTTCGGGCCGTGAATCGGCTCTGCGCGCCCTGCAGGCGGTGGGCTTCACCATCACGACCATCCGTGACGTGACGCCGATCCCGCACAACGGCTGCCGTCCGCCGAAGCGCCGTCGCGTTTAATACATACTCCCTGTTTTATCAGTCGCCCTGGCTCATCTGCCGGGGCGGCCTTTCCTGTCTTGAGGGACGTAAATGATCGAAAGAAACTGGCAACAGCTTATTCGTCCTGAGAAGCCACAAGTCGAAGCGGGTTCCGACCCTTCCCGCAAAATGCGCCTGGTCGCCGAACCGCTGGAACGCGGCTTCGGTGTGACGCTCGGCAACGCGCTGCGTCGCGTGCTTCTCTCCTCGCTGCAAGGCGCGGCCGTCACCTCCGTCCAGATCGACGGTGTGGTGCACGAATTCTCCTCCATCGAAGGCGTCCGTGAAGACGTCGTCGATATCATCCTGAA
Source organism: Asticcacaulis solisilvae (assembly GCF_017875235.1). Taxonomy (GTDB): domain Bacteria; phylum Pseudomonadota; class Alphaproteobacteria; order Caulobacterales; family Caulobacteraceae; genus Asticcacaulis; species Asticcacaulis solisilvae_A. The sequence continues at coordinate 17,839 of NZ_JAGGMI010000023.1, forward strand.
CATCAAGCAACTGGCGTTGCGCATGCACGCCGAAGGCCCCAAGCGCATGGTGCTGCGCGCCAATGGCGCAGGTCCCGTGACCGCCGGCCAGATCGACGTCCCCGCCGACATCGAAGTGCTGAACCCCGACCACGTCATCTGTACGCTGGACGAAGGCGCTTCGGTGCGCATGGAGTTCACCGTCCAGAACGGCAAGGGCTATGTCCCGGCTGACCGTCTGCGTCCGGAAGACGCGCCCATCGGCCTGATCGCCGTCGACGCCCTCTATTCGCCGGTCAAGAAGGTCGCCTACAAGGTCGAGCCGACCCGTCAGGGCCAGTCGCTCGACTACGACAAGCTGGTGCTGGAAGTCGAAACCAATGCCGCCGTCACGCCGGTTGACGCGGTCGCTTTCGCGGCCCGTATCCTGCAAGACCAGCTGCAGATCTTCATCACCTTCGAAGAGCCTAAGGCCCCGGTCGTTGAAGAAGGCAAGCCTGAGCTGCCGTTCAATCCGGCCCTGCTCAAGAAGGTCGACGAACTGGAACTCAGCGTCCGTTCGGCGAACTGCCTGAAGAACGACAACATCGTCTATATCGGCGATCTGATCCAGAAGACGGAATCGGAAATGCTGCGCACGCCGAACTTCGGCCGCAAGTCGCTCAACGAAATCAAGGAAGTCCTGGCTTCCATGAACCTGAGCCTCGGCATGGACATCCCGAACTGGCCGCCGGAAAACGTCGAAGACCTGGCAAAGAAATTCGAAGATCAAATCTGATCTTTCGGAAATATGGAACCCGGATGAGCGATCATCCGGGTTTCCTATTTATAGGAACTGTTTTTTCGGTTCCGGCTTATCGGGAAAGACCAAAACCTTGTCCCGGTAATCTCCACGAGACTTGTCGTGGACGTTCGGAACGGGCAGGGGCCGTCGGCCTTTGACCTTTGTTTCCGGGCTCGTTTTTGGGGCCGCGCATGAGCCTTATGCGCCACGCGGTCTTATGGAGATTTACTCATGCGTCACGGCTCCGGCTATCGCAAACTCGGTCGTACGACCGCTCACCGCATTGCCATGTTCGCCAACATGTCGGCCTCGCTGATCAAGCACGAACAGATCGTTACCACCCTGCCGAAGGCCAAGGAACTGCGTCCCTTCGTCGAAAAGCTGGTCACGCTGGCCAAGTCGGGCACGCTGCACGACCGCCGTATCGCCATCTCGCGCGTCCGTGACGTGCCGCAGGTCGCCAAGCTGTTCGACGTCCTGGCCAAGCGCTATGCCGACCGCAACGGCGGCTACATCCGCATCCTGAAAGCCGGCTACCGTCACGGCGACAACGCCCCGATGGCCGTCATCGAATTCGTCGACCGCGACGAAAGCGCCAAGGGGCAGGATTCGGGCCCGGTCTTCTCGGCCGCCACCGACGAGGAATAAGGATCGTCTGATCCCATTAAAAAGCCTCCGGTTTCCGGAGGCTCAGGCTGCTGACAAAGTCTGTGGACAATTTTCATGCGGTATATTGCCACCTGATTCACGGAACGTCTCGGAATCAAGCGGTGAACATATCGGAATCAAATTGTGGCAATTGGCCCTTCTCAAAAAAGATAGGGGGTTTGTCAGTAGCCTGAGCCTCCGGTTTCCGGAGGCTTTTTTTATGCCGAAGTTGCGCCGTTAAGACTCTGGTTATCTCAGTTAACAAGCCTGTGATGATATGTCATGAGCTGTTATTTCGCTTAACAGGAAAAGCACGCTAGCCTTTAGATACGGGGGCTTGTTTCGAGCAGCAGGCGCCCGCCAAACTTTTCCATCAGGTCTATCTCAAAATCAGGAGGGCAATATGTTGACTGACGACTACGCAAGCCGTGTGGCCGACCCCGCCGAAACGATGTACGCATCGGGCGATTTCGCATTGAGTGACGACATGACGCTTGAAGCCGCGGTGCTGGAGGAGGCGTCAGTCTTCTCCGAACCGGTTCTCGACCGTATCCGGACCAGCGACTGATCCGGACACGTTGATACGCCTCTCATAAGCACGGAAGCCGCCGGTAAAGCCCGGCGGCTTCTTTTTTGGTTTCTGTCGTAATAAATTCATCGTGGCGTGCTTGACGGTTGGGACGCGGCGTGGACAGTCCATTTGCCGGATTTCGTTGGGGCGCAGTCATGCCGATCAAACATCTCTTCGCCGTTGTCATCGTGGCGCTCGGACTGTCGGGCTGCGCCGCCATGCCGAAGCGAGAGGCCGCCCAGCCGCCCCTTTTGATCCTGGTGTCGATTGACGGCTTCCGCGCCGACTACCTGGAGCGCGGCGAGACGCCGAACCTGAGGACGCTGGCCGACGGAGGCGCGACCGGCGGCATGCGGCCGTCATTCCCCAGCCTGACCTTCCCCAACCATTTTACCCTGGTGACGGGGCAGCGGCCGGACCGCAATGGCATTGTCAACAACACCATGCGCGACGATCGAAAGCCTGGCGTGACCTTCAAGATGTCGAACCTTGACGCCGTTCGCGACGCATTCTGGTGGGACGACGCCAAGCCCGTGTGGACCAGCGCCGAGGAGCAGGGCGTCAAGGCGGCGACCATGTTCTGGCCGGGCTCCGAAGCGGCCCATAAGGGCGTGCGGCCAAGCTATTGGTTGCCGTATCAGGAAGATATGCCGCACGCCGAGCGCGTCAGCCGTGTGCTTGGCTGGCTGGACCTGCCGGAAGCCGAGCGGCCGGGCTTTATCACCATGTACTTCTCCGACGTCGATCACGCGGGCCACGACCATGGCCCGGAAAGTCCCGAAGTGGACGCGGCAATCGCCAAGGTCGACGCCGCCATCGGTGAGCTTCGAGCTGGCCTGAAGGCGCGCGGGCTGGACGGCAAGGTCAACATCATCGTCGTGTCGGATCACGGCATGGCCAAGCACAAGCCTGAAAAGTTCGTCCGCCTGGCGGATCTGGTCTCGGCCGACAGCACCGATATCCTGGGCGGGCAGGTCGCCGGCTTCAACCCCAGGCCTGGCCACGAGGCTGAGGTGACGCGGATACTGCTGACGCCGCGCCCGAACATGCAATGCTGGCCGAAGGAAAAGATTCCGGCGCGCTTCCATTACGGCAAGCATCGCCGCGTCCCGAAGATCATCTGCCTGGCCGACGTCGGCGGCTATCTGGTCGCGCCTTCGAACGACGGCTGGATGCCCAAGCCTGAAGGCGGCAGCCACGGCTACGATCCCGCTGTGCCTGAGATGCGCGCCATTTTCATCGCCAACGGACCGGACATCCGCCCAGGCGTGACACTGCCGGTTTTTGACAATGTCGACGTCTATTCGCTGGAGACACGCCTCCTGCGCCTGAAGCCCGAACGTGGCGACGGCTCCCTGGCCAGCCTGAAGCCGGCGCTGAAATAACGCGGGTAGCCGACGGCTGTCGCTTGGGTTATGGAGGGGCAAACAGGGGAAATGCATGTCCAGCCCACCGCCGCCTCGTAAAGCCGCCGCCGCCTTCATCCTGGTGACGGTCTTTCTCGACATGTTGTCGATCGGCATCATCATTCCCGTCCTTCCGCAACTGATCAAGGGCTTCCTGGGCGGCTCGGTGTCCGAGGCCGCGGCATGGACGGGGATCTTCGGTGCGGCCTGGGGGCTCGCCCAGTTTATCTTCTCACCGGTGCAGGGCGCCCTGTCCGACAGTATCGGCCGCCGTCCAGTCGTCCTGGCATCGAACTTCGGCACCGGAGTGGACTACCTGCTGATGGCCCTGGCGCCCAATCTGTGGTGGCTGCTGGCCGGGCGCATCGTCAGCGGCATCACGGCGGCCAGCATTTCAACGGCCTATGCCTATATGAGCGACGTGACGGCGCCGGAAGGCCGCGCCAAGGTCTTTGGCCTGATGGGGGCGGCGTTTGGCATCGGCTTCGTTGTCGGCCCGGGCCTTGGCGGGCCGCTGGGCAGCATCAATCCGCATCTTCCCTTCTTCGTGGCAGCGGGCCTGAGTCTGCTGAACTTTCTCTACGGCTTCTTCGTCCTGCCCGAATCGCTGCCGAAGGACAAGCGCAAGCGCTTCGAGCCGCATGCCGCCAATCCGATAGGCGCCATCCGTTTCCTGGCGCGTTCGGGCCAGACCCTGCGCCTGGCGACGATGAACCTGCTGATGATGTTCGCGCACAGCGTCTTTCCGACGACCTTCGTGCTGTTTGCCGGCTATCGCTTCGGCTGGGGACCGGCCGAGGTCGGTTATTGCCTGGCGGGCGTCGGTGTGCTGTCGGCCATCGTCCAGGCCGGCCTGACGGGGATTATCGTCAAGGCGATCGGCGAGGTGCGCACTATGTATCTCGGCATCTTCTGCGGTGTCATATCCTTCACAGGTTACGCCCTGGCTCCGGACTGGCCGGTCTTTGTCGCCTTCATGCCGGTGGGCGCCATGTGGGGCCTGACCACACCCAATATCCAGGCGCTGATGAGCGGCTGGGTGGCGCCGCAGGAACAGGGGACGCTGCAGGGCGCCAATATGAGCCTGTCGGCCATGGCGACCATCTTTGCGCCCCTGGCATTTGGCAGCGTGCTGGCCTACGTGACCCATCCCGCCGTGGCGAAGATGTTCAGCGGCGCGTCCTTCCTGCTGGCGGCAAGCTTCGTCCTCCTGGGACTGATGCTTGCCTTCGGCGTTCGTCCGGCGCCAAAAAAGATACCAGAGGCATGAGTTCGGTCGATGATTTCATTGTGGCGCTGGTATCACCGCGCAAGGCCGAAATCGAGGCAGTGCGGCAGATCATCCTGGCAAGCCACCCGGAGATATCCGAAGGCATTAAGTGGAATGCGCCCAGTTTCTTCTACAAGGACTGGTTCGCGACATTTCATCTCCGTGCCAAGTCGGGTATCCAGATCATTCTGCATAGGGGCGCGAAGATCAAGACGGCGCCGATGCGTGAGATTGCCGATCCTTCTGGGTTGCTGGAATGGCTGGCCCCGGACCGCGCGACGATGAGATTCGCCGATATCGATGCGATAGAGGCGCGACGCGGGGACCTGTCATCGGTCATCAGAGCCTGGATATCTGCCCTTTGAATTCAAGCTTCAGCAGATGGGCCGAGCATGGCCTCCGTCAGGCCATTGCCTGACCGGTGCAGGGCCTCTGCCATAGCGGCATGAGACAGGGGCACGCGTCCCAGTATCCAGGGAACCACCAGTGCGAACTGGGCAGCGGCGATCTGCGTTGCCAGCAGGTTCATAGGCACGGCCGGGACGCGGATATCTTCGGCCAACTGAACCAGCCGCATTTCGACCTGAGCGGTCAAGACGGTCTGGAGTACGTCGCGCGCCGGCGCGTAGAACAGTACGCGCGCCACGGCCTGCTTTTCGCGCAGATGCTGGAGCCACCAGCCGAGGTGCGCCGGGACGTCGCGGGACCCGATAACCGAAGCCAGGGCCCACATGGGCCGCTTCATGCTGTCGCTGAGCAGGTCCGTCCGGGTGCGGAAATGTTCGTAAAGCGTCGAGCGGCCGATATTGGCGCGGGCGGCGACGCCCGCCATGGTTACGGCCGGATAGTTCTTTTCGAACAGCAGTTCGACAAACGCCGTGCGAATGGCCTGGCGTGTCCGGGTCTGGCGGCGGTCGAGCGTCTCAATGGCGGACATTTCATACCCAGTGTCTGTTAGCGGACGAACACCATGACCTATCTATCGGCGGCGCGCACGTCTTTTGCTAAGGTGCCGCACCTCCAAGATTGAAAGACAGCCTGAATGCCTGCCATCCTTGACCAGCGCCCGTTCCTCGCCACCAGGAATTTCCGCCGCTCGATCGACTTCTATTCGCGGCTGGGGTGGACCGCGATCTATCAGGACGCGGACCTGGCGCTTATGGAGCAGGGAACGTCACGTTTCTTCCTGCAGAACGCCTTCGTCGAGCAATGGGCGCACAACACCATGGTACATCTGGTCGTCGACGATGCGCGGGCCTGGTATGAGACGGCGAAGCGAGTCAAGGCCGAGGGCGGCTTCGATGAGGTGACGGTCCATCCGCCGCGTCGCGAAGCCTATGGTGCACTGGCCACACATGTCCTGGACCCGGCGGGTATTCTGCTCTTCTTCGCCCAGTTCGACGCGAAACCGGCGTAATACGAAACGAGCGCGTTTAGGCCGTTCTACAGCCTTGATACCGCCGCAATAGTCTCTAAATCTTGCGTCGGATACTTGCCTTTTCGCATTCCCTTGCGCCGAACCGGCATCCACTTCGGCGGGAAATGCTTTACGTGGAACGGACTGATGACGCCTCGCGCCCTTACGAAATCTCTTCTGACCGGTTTTTCGATGATCGCCATGCTGGCGGCGTGCGGGCCGGGGCAAACGCAGGATACGCAGAAATATTCGGGCTCGGGCTTTAACCAGGAAACAACTCCGACCCAGCCGCGCCGCGTGCCCAGCTCGCAGCAGGAGGTCAAGGCGTCGTTCGGTCCGGTCGTCCGGACGGTCGCGCCCGCCGTCGTCAACGTCTATGCCGAAAGCGTATCGCGCCAGCGCGTCGATCCCTTCTGGGAAATGTTCGGCGCCGTGCCGCGCGCCCGCACCGAAAAATCGCTCGGCTCAGGCGTCATTGTCCGCAAGGACGGGATCATCGTCACCAATAACCACGTGGTCGAAGGTGCGACCTCGCTGATGGTGGTCTTAAGCGACCGGCGCGAATACCCCGCCAAGCTGCTGCTGGCGGATCCGCGCACCGACCTGGCTGTCCTCAAGCTTGAGGCCGGAGCGAACGAAACCTTCGCCACGCTCGAGATGGACGATGACCGCGACCAGCAGGTCGGCGACCTGGTCCTGGCCATCGGTAACCCGTTCGGGGTCGGCCAGACGGTGACCAGCGGTATCATCTCCGCCCTTGACCGCACGCAGGTCGGATCGGGCGAAGGCGCCTATATCCAGACTGACGCGGCGATCAATCCCGGTAATTCGGGCGGCGCCCTGGTCGACATGAACGGCCGCCTGATCGGCATCAACTCGTTCATCCTGTCGCGCTCTGGCGGTTCGGCAGGGGTCGGCTTCGCCATTCCATCCGCCCAGGTGTCGCGCGTCGTCGCCTCAGCCGTTGGCGGCCAGACCCAGGTCCAGCGCGCCTGGCTGGGCGCCAAGGGCAATGCCGTGACCGGCGACATCGCCCGCAGCCTGGGCCTGACGCGTCCCGAAGGCGTGCTGGTGTCCGACGTCTATCGCGGCAGCGCCGCCGACGCGGCCGGCCTCAAGACCGGCGACATCATCCTCAATGTCGACGGCCAGCCGGTCAACGACGAGTCGGGCCTGCGCTATCGCATCAGCCTGGTGCCGCTTGGCCAGACCGTGCCGCTGACCGTTCTGCGCAACAACCGCCCCGCCGACCTGAGGATCAAGGCTGCGGCCCCGCCGGCCAATCCGCCGCGCGACGAACGCCTGCTGAAGGGCGAGAACCCGTTCTCCGGCGCCAAGGTGGTCAACCTGTCGCCGGCCGTGGCCGACGAATTGGGCGTTGATCCCTTCGACGCACCCAAGGGCGTGCTGGTGTTTTCGCTTGAGGGCACGCGGACCTATGCGGCGAGTGTCGGCCTGCGTCCGGGCGACATCATCCGTGCGGTTAACGGCGTGAATATCGAAACGACCAGCCAGCTTGATAATGTCCTCAAGGCTGGGGCACGCGGATGGCGCATCACGATCATCCGCAACGGCCAACAGATTACGGCGCAGTTCCGGTAAATTTTGCACTGCAGCATCGTTGCAACACATTGCCGCAATCATGTGCTTAAAACAACTAGCCGGGCCCCGTCACCAAACTGACATGGCTTTGTAGTGGCTGCGTCACAAATCCCCCCTAACGCCCCTGTGCGATAGCGGCCGGAGGTCCGGCTGTTTGGGATTTGGGGATATCAATGACCTTTTCAACGAAGGGCGCCGCGTTCAAGGCCGCGCTGATGACGGGCGTGGCTCTGTTTGCGGGCTATGCCGAGGCGCAGGCCGCAGAAGCCGCCGGTGACGACGCACAGGAAGTCGTCGTCCGCGGCCGCCGCCCGCTGGCGGAAAGCGAAGCCGCCGCTCTGCGCGTGCAGAAGAATTCCGACTCGCTGGTCAGCGTTCTTTCGGCCGACGCCATCGGCGACCTGCCCGACCAGAACATTGCCTTCGCCATTGGCCGCCTGCCGGGCGTCGGTGTTGAGCGTGACCAGGGCCAAGCCCGCTATGTCAATCTGCGTGGCATGCCGCGCCGGTGGGCGACCATCTCATTCGATGGTCTGGGTGTCGTGTCGGCCGAAGGCCGCGACTCGCGTTTCGACAATATCCCCTCGGCCATCGCGTCGCAGGTCACCGTCCAGAAGGCGATCGTGGCCTCGATGCCAGGTGATACGGTCGCCGGCAATATCGACATTCGCACGCGCCGCGCGTTTGACTACAATGGCCAGAAGATCACCGGCAAGCTGGGCATCGGCACGGTTGAACTTGGCGGCGGACAGGAATATGACGCCAACCTCGTCTATTCGAACATCTTCCTGGACGGCAAGCTTGGCGTCGTTGCCCAGGCTTCGCACTATCAGCGTGAAATGGCGACCGAGAACTGGGAAATCGATCCCTACCTGCAGGAGCGCACCAATGTTCCGGGCAAGCGTTTTGCCCGCGAGTTCGAATACAAGAACTATCGCCTCACCCGCTATAACGACTCGCTGTCGCTGCGTACGGACTACAAGTTCGACGATAACAATACGGTCTTTGCTTCGACCATCTGGACGCAGTTCCACGATGATGAACTGCGCGACAACTTCATCGTCCGCCTCGACCAGGGCACGAGCGCGACCAAGGTCGCCTATAACAGCGACGCCTATTTCACGGCCAATGATCCCACCCAGGGCACCGTCTACGGCGCGCGCCTGAACGGCCGAGTCGACTACCGCGACTCCAAGGAATCGCTCGGTACGACGACGATCGGTGGCGAACACCGCTGGAGTGACTTCGATATCTCGTGGCGCGTCAACCAAACCCAGGCGTCGAACGGCGCAGACCAGCCGGTTGGCTTTGCTTTCCAAAGCCCGTCGACCTTCAGCGCCCGCCCGACCGTCGATTACGACTTCCGCAATCCGGACAAGGCGACCGTCAGCCTGTTTGTCACGGGAGGCACCGACACGGCTCGCACCAAGGGCGCCGCCGTGGCTTCGGCGGAATCGTTCTCGACGCCGCTGACCTCGGTCTTCCGCATCGAAGGTGGTGAACTGACCATCGCCGACACGGCCAAGATCGACATCGACCACAGGACGCAGCTGTTCGGCCGTGCTACCAAGGTTGAGTTCGGTGGCCTGGTCACGGCGCGCCGCAAGAAGAACAACCCCGTCCAGTACACCGGCACGCCGGCGACACTGACGGCCAAGGGCATTGCTTCGCCGACCTATTCCAGCATGACGACGAACATCCCATACAAGGGTGAGCAGACGCTGGGCTTTACCTTCAACTACACGGACAAGGCCGCCACCAACGCCTTCGTGGCAGCCGCCGACAAGGCCGGCGCCCTTGTTCGCGACGACGCCGCTGCCGCCCAGAACTTCTGGCGCGTGACGGAAACCCAGACGGCCGGTTATGCCATGGCGACGACCGACACGGGCTGGGGTAATCTGGTCTACGGCGTGCGCGTTGAAAAGGTCCAGAACACTGGTGAAGCCTTGGTCAACTTTGCGACCAGCGGACCGGCGGACTACCGTGTCGTCCACACCGAAAGTGAAGACACCCTGGCCTATCCCAGCGTCCACGTGAACTGGAACGTCCGCGACGACCTGAAGGCGCGCTTCAGTGTTACCTCGACGGCCTCGCGCCCCGACTTTGACGATCTGCGTCCGAATTTCACCTACAGCGATGCCAACCAGACGGTCAGCGGCGGCAACCCCGACGCGAAGCCGGAGAAGCAGACGGGCTTCGACGCCTATCTGGAATGGTATCCCAAGAACGGCTTCGTCATGGCCGGCTTCTTCTACAAGGATATCAAGGACGTGCTGTTCAGCCAGAGCGGCGTCTTTAACCGCGACGTCCTCAATACGGGTACGACCGATCGTTCGGGCTACACTCTGACGACCCTGCGCAACGGCGGCAATGGTCACCTTAGCGGCTTCGAAGTCTACGCCTCACAAACGGCCGAAGACTTTGTCGCCGACAACAACCTGCCGTCCTGGCTGGGTGGCTTCGGCGTTCGCGCCTCGGCGACCCTGGCCAATTCGGAAGTCACGGTGCCTGGCGCCGCTGGCGTTCCGGACCGCACCGTCAGTCTGCCGGGCACGTCGGACGGCGTCTACAACCTGCAGGCCACCTACGAAAAGTACGGCCTGACCGTGCGCCTGGCTTATCAGTACCGCACGGACTGGATACAGGACATCGGCGGCTACACCCTGGCCGGCACGCGCGTCGTGGCTGCTGACAACGGCGACGTCTACTGGGACGGTGACGAGGAAATCGACCTGTCGGTCCGCTACCAGATCAATTCGAACCTGGAATGGTACCTCGACGCGTCGAACATCGGCAACCAGCCGGCCGTCCGCTATGGCGCTACGGAAGACAAGCCGATCGAACACGAGCGCTTTGGTCCGCGCTACTCGACCGGTATCCGCTTCAACTTCTGACTCTAAAAACAATCCAGATCCTTGCGCCGCTGCCTCGTGCAGCGGCGCTTTTTTGTCCGCTGTTAACGGTCTTGCTTAGCCTGGATTTAAGCCGGAGGAGATAGGATCACCTTGCCGGAGCGTGATCCGGCGCAGCCGGAGGTACGCCGATGAGCAGTGCCATTCCACCTGTTGGCGACATCCAGGGTACGGCCAAGGTCCAGTACGTGCTACCGCCCAAGCCGGTCGAATACGTCTCGGCCGCCGGCAAGTCGGACGGCGGCGGGTTTGGTCCGGCCGTCGAAGTCACCTTGTCGAAGAACGCCCAGGCCGCGTTGAAGGCCAAGATGGGCACGACGACGGAATTCGGCGACGGTCGCTAAGCGGATCAGGAAAAGTCATTGAAACACAGGACAAACGTTCTATATTTGTTTCATGGCCGCTTCTCCCACAGCCGACCTGTTCGGCGACACCCAGCCCGTCATCCGTGACGCCCTGCCTAAGGTCGATGAGGCCGCAAAGCCGCTGGCGGACCGCCTGCGGCCGAAATCTGTTGCCGAGGTCGTCGGCCAGGATCACCTCCTGGGGCCGGACGGCGCCATATCGCGGCTGATCGAACGCGGTTTCCTGCCCAGCCTGATCCTGTGGGGGCCGCCCGGTGTCGGCAAGACGACCATTGCGCGCCTGCTGGCTGAGGCCGCGGGGTATGAATTCCAGCAGATTTCCGCTGTCTTTTCCGGCGTCGCCGACCTGAAGAAGGTGTTCGAGGCGGCGCAGCAGCGTCACCGCATGGGCGCGCGCACCGTGCTATTCGTCGATGAGATACATCGTTTCAACCGCGCCCAGCAGGACAGCTTCCTGCCCTATGTCGAAGCCGGCGTAGTGACCCTGATCGGTGCGACGACCGAAAATCCGTCGTTCGAGCTTAACGGCGCGCTTCTGTCGCGGGCGCAGGTCTTCGTCCTGCGCCGGCTGGACGATGCTGCGCTGGACCAGATCATCGATCGCGCCGAGGACCATATCGGCCACAAGCTGCCCCTGACGGCCGAGGCGCGGGAGACCTTGAAACTGCTTAGCGACGGTGACGGGCGCTATATCCTCAGCCTGGTGGAATCGCTCGACCATATGGGCTTCGAAAGCCCCATCGATAGCGACGAACTGCTGGCGCACCTGCAAAAGCGGCGGCCGAACCACGACAAGGACCGGGAAGGGCACTACAACCTGATCTCGGCCCTGCACAAGGCGGTGCGTGGCTCGGACCCGGACGCGGCGCTTTACTGGCTGGCGCGGATGCTCAATGGCGGCGACGATCCCCTGTTTATTGCGCGCAGGCTGATCCGCATGGCGTCGGAGGATATCGGCAATGCCGATCCCATGTCGCTCCTGCTGTGTCACGCCGCGCGCGACACCTACGAGGTGCTGGGTTCGCCCGAAGGCGAACTGGCCCTGGCCCAGGCGGTTGTCCATATGGCCTCGGCGCCGAAATCGAACGCCATCTACACCGCCTTCAAGAAGGCCCAGCAACTGGCGAAGGAAACCGGGCATCTCGACCCGCCGGCCGTCATCCTGAACGCGCCGACCAAGCTGATGAAGGATATCGGCTATGGCGCGGGCTATATCTACGACCCTGACGATCCTGACGGCTTCTCGGGCCAGAACTACTTCCCCGACGGCATGAAGCGCCCGCGCTTCTACGACCCCAAGGGCGATGGCCACGAAGGCAAGGTGCGGCAAAGGCTGGAGGCCTGGGCGGCCTTGCGCGACCAAAAGCAGAAACGTTGACGCTCGCGCCTATGGTCTGTAGTCAGCGCCCATGGTCAAGCATTCCCCCCAGCATCTGAAGGCGCTGAAGTCGCAAAAGCCCCGGCCGAAGCAGGTACCGAAGGTCATTCCGGCGTCCAAGCTGCCGCGCGACATTTCCGAGGCCGATGTCGCCTGGGTCAGGTCGATGGTGATCTTTGAGGACGCCGACATCATGGGCTTCAACAAGCCGTCGGGCCTGTCGAGCCAGGGCGGGCGTGGCGATCACCACAATCTCGATGACCTGATGTGGGCTTTTGCCCGCTCGAACGGCAAGCGGCCGAAGCTCATCCACCGGCTGGACCGCGATACGTCCGGAATATTGCTGGTCGCCAAGACGACGCCGGTCGCGTCCTTCCTCGGCAAGGCGATGATCCGCCGGGCGTTCGAAAAGACCTATCTGTGCCTGGTTTCCAATGCCGGCCGGCTGCCGGACCGCTTCGAGGTCAATGAGGCGCTCCGCCGGGAAGAACAGGGGCGTGAAGCGTGGTCGCGCGTGTGCGCGCCCGACCATCCCGACGCCCTGACGGCCAGTACAGCGTTCGAGGTTCTTGGGCGTTCCGGCGACGCCGCCCTGGTGCGCGCCATGCCGCATACCGGGCGGATGCACCAGATTCGCGTTCACCTGGCGCATCTTGGTTGTCCGATCGCCGGCGATGCCCGCTATGGCGGCGCGCTCAGCCTTGACGGCCATCCTGTCCGCCGGCTGATGCTGCACGCCCTGACCCTGAGCTTCCCGCATCCCGTCGGGGGGGACAAGACGCTTTCGGCGCCCGTCGCCGAAGATATGACCGCGCTGTGCGCGGCGCTCGGTCTGCCCCTGCCGTAGGTTTTATAAGGGTTTGATAAAGGGTGTGATCACTTAAGGCGCTGAAAAGACAGAATTAATCATCGATTTACCACATGTTTTCAGCTTTCGCTAAGTCGCTGGATGATAGGTTTGCCCGGTTATTCAACAGGCCACAGAAGGTGGGCCGATTTACTGACCGCGTAGGTCCCGGGTGGGGCGATGGTAAGCACTGGCAGTTTTTTCCGACGGACGCTTCGGCTGTTCCGAGGTTTACGGACGCCTTTCGGCATATTTGCGCCCCGAGCGGCTGGCAGCCGCAGCGGTAATGTCTCCATCATTGTCGCCTTTTCGGCCATTCCCATCCTGGCGGCGGCCGGCGGCGGTATCGATTACAGCCGCGTGCTGTCGGCGCGGGCGCACCTGCAGGATGCCGCCGACAGCGCGGCCATCGCCGCCGCGCTCGACGCGACCGGCGAACTCGGCAATCAGCAAACCGCCGCGGATCGCGCCTTCAAGGCCAACACCAAGGGTATACTCCGCGACGAGTATGACGCCGACGGCGAATTGACCGCGGAAACCAGCAACAACGTCAATGTGATGAAGTTCACCGCGACGGCGGAAGTGCCGACTTACCTTGTGAGACTGGTCGGCATCGAAACGATCCCCATCAGTGCCGTCGCCAAGGCGGGGGTGAGCATCAACACGGCTGAAATCGTCTTCGTGCTCGATAACACCGGCTCGATGGCCCAGAACAACAAGATGTCGACGCTGAAGACCAGCCTCGATGCCGTGCTGGCGACCCTTGTCGACCCCGTAACGGGCAAGAATCTTGGGACAACCAAGGTTGCCCTGGTGCCGTTCGACACTCAGGTCTCCTTGAGCGACGCCAATGGCATGACGGGCTATGCCGGCAATTTCGCTTCGGTCAGCCAGACCTACACCTGCACCGGCCTGACGGCCGGCCAGTGCGACGCCGTCACGACCAACGCCAAGAACCTGTGCAACTGGGTGACGAACACCTATTCGAACTCGGCAGGCACAACCTGTACCGCCAATACGTCAAACTATACCAAGTACAATAACGGCTACTACTACGTCTATACAACGACCTGGTTCAACAATCCGTACTATAACAGCAACTGCAACCGCTACTGCGACAACAATACGCGCTACCTGACCTACTACCGGGTCGCGGCGTTCAGCGCGAACAATACGTCGGCCAGCCAGCAGGGCAATTCGACCACCAACGGTTACTACTGGTCCTATAGCTCGGGCATTGCGCCGTCCTATGTCGGCTACAACAATTACAACCAGTACGCCGGCAACATCACCTACGGCTATCCCTATACCGGCGGTTACGGCGCTACGGGGTCGACCATCAAGGACAACGACACCATCACGACCAATGACGACCTGCTGGGCGTCGGTACGGCCAACTGGTCCGGCTGCGTCGTTGACCGTACCAAACCCTACGATGCGCAGGCGGATGCGCCGTCGAGCAGTAATGCAGCGACCCTTTATCCGGCTGCCAAGTGCGCTACGAACAGCCTGCTGCCGATCGTGCCGCTGACCACCGATATTGCCTCGGTCCGGGCCTACGCCAAGAAGATGACGCCGGCCGGCAATACCAATGTCACCATCGGTATCCAGTGGGGCATGGAAGTCCTGTCGCCGGCGGCGCCGTTCGAGGGCGGAGCGGCTTTCACCGACGCCACCGTCAGCAAGTATATGGTAGTGCTTACAGACGGGTTGAACACGCAGAACCGCTGGACGACCAATTCAGCGGAGATTGATGCCCGGATGACCGATGCCTGCACCAATGCCAAGAAGCTGGGCATCACCGTCTTCACCATCCGCCTGGAACAGGGGAATTCGGAGAAGCTTCAGGCCTGTGCGTCCAATACCGGTTACTACTACAATCTGTCAAACGCCAGCCAACTCAGTGGAACGCTTGGCAAGATCATGAAGTCTATCAAGAAAATTCGGCTCACTACTTAACGAATTGTTAATTCTGTACTGATTTCAGCGCGGTCAGTATGGCTTATTTCTTGCAGCGAATGAGCTTAAGGGCGTGGAATGTTCGGAAATGGAACGCTTTACAGTGTTCCGTTTCCGGATTTTCCCGATCTTAAGCTTTTACCGTTATCATTCGTCTCACTTGTAGAATTGCAAGGATCACGCGCTTGAAATCGCCCATTGGAAGCCGGAACGCCCGGACCGGATCGAGCTGGAACCCTGTCGCTGCGTTGCGCCGGTTGTTCGCCGATCGCGGCGGCAATACCGCCATCATCTTTGGCCTGTCGGCATTTGTCATCTTCGGCGCTGTTGGCGGCGCCATCGATTTTTCCCGCGTCGACAGTGCCCGCAAGCATGTCCAGGACGCGGCCGACGCCGCGCTGTTGCGCGCCATGTCGCTCAGCTATTCCAAGTCCGACGACGAACGCAAGCTTGCGGCCGACAAGGCCTTCGACGATAATTTCAGCGACAAGTCCGTCTACGCCATCAACAAGGCGCTGTTGAAGAGCACGACCGGCAATACGATGGACCAGACCTATACGGTCACGGCCAAGGTCACGAGCTACTTTTCCGCCTTCGTCGGCATCGAGGCATTCGACCTGAACATCGTCGCCAAGGCGCAGTCGCAGATGCAGAAATCGGAAATCGCGCTGGTGCTCGACTCGACCGGCTCGATGGCCAGTGACAACAAGATGGTCAATCTCAGGACGTCGGTCGACAACGTCCTGGCCAGCCTGCTGGTCAACGGCGAAAACGTGTCGAAGACCAAGGTGGCGATCGTTCCGTTCAATACCCAGGTCCGCCTGACGCCCGGCACGAACTACGACTATATCAACTATGGCACGCAGAGCGTCTCCGAAGGCTGCAAGAGCGGAACCAACGGTTATCTCTGTAACGTCCTGCGCGACACCTATAACAAGGTGTGCAAGACGGCGTCGAATGTCGAAGAGTGCAAGAAGACGGTCAAGGCCTATTACCAGACCTACAAGGTCACGGTCGCCGGCGTCGAGCGCACCTATTACAACACCTATATGATCGCCAAGGATAACGGTAACGTTCTGAAATACGCCGAGACGTCCTACACGGTCACGACGACCAAGAGCGTAACGCCGACGACCTCGACCAATGCCGAAACCGGCGCGACCTCGACGTCGAGCGCCACCCAGACCTCGACCAGCCAGACCCTGGAAACGCAAGGCGGTTCCGCCGGCACTAACGGCGAATATAACAGCGCCCATGAGGTCAAAAATACCTGCTACAGCGGCACCACGGGGTGCTATACGGAAGTGGCGGCAGGCACGATCACCTACAATGCCAACTATGGCAACGGCTACGGCGAAGCGGCGGCGACATCGAAGTCCGCGAACAGCATTTTCGGTGCCGGCGCCGGCACGATGTGGGTGAACACGCCTTACACTTCGGCCAATCACGGCGCCTGGCTGGGCTGCGTCGCGGACCGTACCCAGCCATACGACACCCAAGGTGACGCGCCGAGCTCCGGCAATGTCGCTACGCTCTATCCGGCGGTCCCGTGCGCCGATACCTCACTGAAGGTCGTCCAGGGCCTGAGTGACAATATCAGCAATGCCCGCACCTTTGTGTCGGGCATGGTGGCAGGGGGCTCGAACGCCCAGACCAATATCACCATCGGGGTCCAGTGGGGCATGGAAGTCCTGTCGCCCACCGAACCGTTCGGCGGCGGCGTGGCGTTCAACGACGACACCACACGCAAATACATGATCGTGGTCACCGACGGCGACAACACCAGGAACCGGTGGTGGACCGACAAGGCCAAGATCGACGCGCGTACGGCGCTGGCCTGCACCAACGCCAAGGCCAAGGGCATTACCGTGTTCGTCATCAAGGTCATCGAAGGCAATTCGGACATGCTGCGCGCCTGCGCCACGCGCCCGGACTATTTCTACGACCTGACCAGCGCCAGCCAGATCAATACCGCCCTGTCGGCGGTGTTCGAAGCCATCAAGAAGACCCGCCTGACGGAGTAGGTGAGCGCGACACTTGACTTTAGCGGGGCGGCTGGCGACAGTCGCCCTTGGTTTAATAAGTGTTTGATATGAACTCGAAGATCGACTGGGCCCACCTGTTTCTATCCGCCGAAGGACGCGTCCGCCAGACGCCGTTCCTGGTCGGCGTCGCCCTGCTGTTGCTGGTGCTGGCCTTCTATGAAGCGCTGGTGTCCGGACCGTTGCAGTTCGTCACTGGCTGGATCGTCTATCCGGCGCTGATCTATGGCGGCGCCTGCCTGCTGTCCAAGCGACTGCACGATCGTGGCCGGTCTGGCTGGTGGTCGGCGGTGATTCTGGTCGCCGTCGTCATGGTCTGGCCGCGCCCGGTCGGCTTCTTCGACTTCATCGCCGTGGCGGTCCTGGTCTGGGCGGTCATCGACCTGTGCGTCATGCCAGGCGAACGCGGTGATAACCGGTATGGCCGCACGCTTTATCGGCTCAAGGCTCAGGCCTGACCTCGACGGGGCCGAAGATGGCTTCGAAGCTCATGCGCAGGGCGTAGTCGACATCGTCCATGGTCACCGGCAGGCCGAGATCGAGCAGGCTGGTGACACCGTGTTCGGTAATGCCGCACGGCACGATGCCGCCGAAATGGCTGAGGTCGGGCTCGACATTCAGGCTGACGCCGTGAAAGCTGACCCAGCGCCTGAGCTTGATGCCGATCGCGGCGATCTTGTCCTCTTTGAAGCGCTGCTCAAGCGCCCCCGAGCGCGCCAAAAGCGCGCTCGATTGTGGTGTGAAATCCAAGTTCACCACAGGTGAACTCGGGGCGGCTCCTCGCACATTGCGAAGCGCTACCGCTTCGCTGCTTGAGCGCAATGTCTCGGGCGGCCGGTCGGTCTTGCCGGGCTCTGACGAGCCCGGAGACGAGGCCTCATACCCCTTGTCCCTGCGCTCGACCCAGACGCCGACGCGGCCAGGGCGGATATGGCCTTCGACATTGAAGCGCCACAGGGTATCGATCACCCATTGCTCCAGCGCCTCGACGAACAGGCGCACGTCCTTTTTGCGGCGGTTGAGGTCGAGCATGACATAGGCGACGCGCTGGCCGGGGCCATGATAGGTGTATTGCCCGCCGCGCGCGCTGGTAAAGACCGGAAAGCGGTCGGGCGCGATCAGGTCGGTCGTCTTGGCCGACACGCCGGCGGTATAGAGCGGCGGGTGCTCGACCAGCCAGACGCATTCACGCGCACTGCCTTCGGCTATGGCGGATGCTCGCGCTTCCATGAAGGCGACGGCGTCGGGGTAGGGGACCAGACCTTCCGCCACGATCCATTCGGGGGCGGGACCGTCGTCGGTTGCGAAAAAAGGTGGCGGAATTAACG
Organism: Asticcacaulis solisilvae; assembly: GCF_017875235.1. Classification (GTDB taxonomy): domain Bacteria; phylum Pseudomonadota; class Alphaproteobacteria; order Caulobacterales; family Caulobacteraceae; genus Asticcacaulis; species Asticcacaulis solisilvae_A. The sequence continues at coordinate 36,347 of NZ_JAGGMI010000023.1, forward strand.
CGTCGTCAAGCATGATTTGTCATTTATCAAATTGGCTCCGGACGCAAGTCCCGGGAGCCGCCACCGCAATATGGGGTGGCATCCGCTTCGAATTCAAGCAAGGTATCCTGTGTCGATTTCCCAGGTTGGCGCCGTTCCGGTCGAAATCTCCGTCCTGCTGGGCCGTTCGGTCCTGCCGATGCAGCAATTGCTGCGCATGGGCCGCGGCGCGGTGATTCCGCTCGACGCCCGCGAACACGACGAGGTGTGGATCCTGGCGAACAACCATCCGGTGGCGCGCGGCGAAATCCAGATTTTCGAAGAAAAGATCTCGATCGTCGTGACGCGCCAGGCCGACGTCTACGACTATATGGCGCTCGGTAGCTAGTTTAGGGCTCCGGCGTGACGGAATATTCACAGGCGCGCCGATATTTTCCGACAAAGCCCTTCACAAACGCTTTCAGTGTTGCTATGCCCGCCGCTCTCCGGATGACATGTGCGGTCATGGCGGAATTGGTAGACGCGCAGCGTTGAGGTCGCTGTGCCGCAAGGCGTGGAAGTTCGAGTCTTCTTGACCGCACCATCCGGATGAGTTTTTGAGCGCGGCGCCGGAAAGAGGGCGCCAAAAGGGGAGGCCTGAGCCATGAGCCAGAAGTCCGACGCCGCTCAAAAGAAGATCGACTCCGAGATCGACATCAAGAATAGCCGCGATGAGGATATCGGCGGTGAGCTGATGACGCCCGAGCAGATCGAGGATTTCGCGCTCAAGGACGACTACGCGCTCAATCCGCAATATATCACCCTCGTCATCGACGCCGCCGATCGCGGCGACGGCATGCGCCTGCGTGAACTGCTGGACGCCTTGCACCCGGCCGATGTCGCCGACCTGCTGGGCTTCCTGTCCGAGGACTACCGCGAGCAGGTGATCCCGTGGATTCCGGCCGACGCCATTGCCGAAATCCTGCCGGAACTGGACGACGACATCCGTGAGGAAGTCATCGAGACCCTGCATACCGCCGACATAGCCGAGGTGCTGCAGGAGCTCGATTCCGACGACGCCACCGCCGTCTTCGAGGACCTGGAGGAAGACCAGCAGAAGGCCGTCCTGGCCGCCATGCCGGAATCCGAGCGCGAGGCCTTCGTCACCTCGATGACTTTCGAGGAAGAGACAGCCGGCCGCCTGATGCAGCGCGAGGTCATGGCCGCGCCCAGCTTCTGGAATGTCGGCCAGACCATCGACCATATGCGCGAGAACGGCGACGACCTGCCGGAGCTGTTCTTCGACATCTATGTGCTGGACCCCAGCCATAAGCCGGTCGGCGCCCTGCCGGTGTCGCTCCTGATGCGGTCGAAGCGCGAACTGGCCCTGACCAGCCTGATGGAGCCGACGACCGAAATCACGGTCGATCAGGACCAGGAAGAGGTCGCCTATATCTTCGAGAAATACCACCTGATCTCGGCGCCGGTCGTGGATGCCTCGGGCCGGCTGGTGGGGCAGATCACGGTCGACGACATCGTCAACATCATCCAGGAAGAAAGCCAGGAAGACATGCTGGCACTGGCCGGTGTCTCCGAGACCGGCCGCCGCCAGGGCGTGTTCGACACCGTCAAGTCGCGCCTGCCGTGGCTGAGCATCAACCTGCTCACAGCCTTCATTTCCTCGTCGCTGATCCTGATGTTCCAGGACGAGATCCAGAAGCTGGTGGCGCTGGCCGTGCTGATGCCGGTGGTGGCGTCGATCGGCGGCAATTCCGGCACCCAGTCGCTGACCGTAGCGGTGCGGGCGCTGGCGGCGCGTGAGCTGACGGCGGCCAATGCCCTGCGCACCCTGTGGCGCGAAGTTCGCGTGGGGCTGGTCAATGGCGCGGCCATCGCCGTGGCTCTGGGGATTGCCGCCGGCCTGTGGCAGGGCGTCCTGTTCGGCGTTGTTATCGGTTCGGCGGTGATGATCAACCTGACGGCGGCGGCCCTGGCCGGAACGCTGATTCCACTGGGTTTGTCGAAGATCGGCCGCGATCCGGCGGTCGCCTCGCCGATCTTCGTGACCATGGTCACCGACTGCGTGGGGTTCTTCAGCTTCCTGGGCCTGGCGGCGATCATTCTGTTACCCAGGTTGGCCTGATAGGTATCTGTCACAATCCTCTTGTAAGTCCCGCGCGGTATGTGGTTTGCTAGTTAACGATTGTCACGCTATTGGGCGTTTTGTTTTGGGGCATGGGAGCGAAGGTATACGCTCCGTATGGACCATTTTGGGTCAGGATTAGGGATGAGAGCGCGTCTGAAGGTTTCCCGCGCCGGGGTCGAGCTGATCAAGAGTTTTGAAGGCCTGCGGTCGACCGCGGCCCGTCTGCCTGACGGCCGCTGGACGCTGGGTTATGGTCACACCTTCTCCGCCCGTGAAGGCGCCACCTGCACCCAGGAAGACGCCGACGCCCTGCTACGCTTCGATCTGCTGCCGATCGTCGACGCCATCAACAACCTGGTCCTGGTGCCTATCAACCAGAACCAGTTCGACGCCCTGGTGTCGTTCTGCTTCAATATCGGCGTCGACAATTTCGGCCAGTCGACCGTTCTGAAGCGCATCAACGAAGGCCGCATGACCGAAGCGGCCCTGGCCATGGACGCCTGGCGCTCCGCCGAGTTCAACGGCCAGACCTACGTGCTGGCGCCGCTGATCCGCCGCCGCGCCGCCGAAAAGAACCTGTTCCTGACGCCGGACGATGTCGCCGGCAATGCGCCGTCGCTGCTGGTCCGTCCGATGGAGGATATGGCCGACGTCCAGGCGCCTATCCCGGCCGAGCTCAACGCGCCGGACCGCAACGGTATGCTGTCGGCGCATCCGGTCGGCGAAGCGTCCGCTCCGGTCGCCCCTCTGGCCACCACACCGGCGGCCTTCGACATCTCCGCGTCGCCGCAGCCCATGCCGCAACCGGTCGCCCAACCCGTGGCCCAACCTGTAGAACGTCAGGTCATCGACCTGGCCGCCTTTGCGCCCCGTCCGATCGAAAATACCCCGATCGAAAACGCTCCGGTCGAGCCCGCGCCGTCGGCGCCCGTTGCGCCGGCCGCGAGCCTGGGCGCGACCTTGGCGCCGCCCTACAGCGCGTCGCCCTACGCCAGCAGCCCGACGCCCTATACCTACGACACCACGCCGGCGATGAGCCCCGAGATCCAGGCCGCCATCGCCCGTGCCCAAGAAGACCAAAAACTTCAGGAGCAGCGTCAGCAGGAGCTGCGGATGGAGGAGCTGCGCCGTCAGGAGCAGCAGCTGGTCGAGCAGCGCATGCGCGAGGAAGCCCAGCGCCAGGCCGAAATGCTGGCCGCGGCGCGCGCCGCGGAAGAGGCGCGTCAGCGCGAAGAAGCCCGACTGCGCGAAGAGGCTCGCCTGCAGGAGTTCCAGCGGCTCGAGGCCCAGCGTCTCGAACAGGCCCGCATTGAAGAGGCGCGGCTGGAACTGGAACGCCAGGAACGCGAACGCCTGCAGCGCGACGAGATGGTTCGTGCGGAACTGGCCCGTCTTGAGCAGGCCCGCCTTGAGGCGGAGCGCCTGGAGCAGGAACGCCAGGTGCAGATGCGCCTTGACGCCGAGCGTGCCGAACGTGAGCGCCTGGAACGCGAGCAACAGGAAGCGGCCCAGCGCGAGGCCGCCCGTCTGGAGGTCATGCGTCTCGAAGCCGAGCGTCTTGAGCGCGAGCGCGCCGAGGCGGCCCGCCTTGAACAGGAACGCCTGGAGCAGGCCCGTCTTGAGCAAGCCCGTCTTGAGCAAGCCCGTCTTGAGCAAGCCCGTCTTGAGCAAGAACGCGAGCGCGAGGAACAGCAACGTCTGGCTCAGCAGCGCCTTGAAGACGAGCGCCGCGACCATGAGCGTCAGGAGCAGGCGCGCATCGAGGCCGAACGCCTCGAACAGGAACGCTTGCAGCGCGAACGCGCTGAAAAGGAACGTCTGGAACACGAGCGCGCCGAGGCTGAGAAGGCCCAGGCCGCCCAGGCGCAAGCCGTCGTCGCGCCGGCCGTCGCCACCCCGTCCGCTGACGGTGCTTCCGCGGAAGACGCTGAAAAGGCACGCAAGGCTGAAGCCGCCGCCGCGCTCATGCGCCTCTATTCGCCCTATGGTTCGGGCGGTCTCGGTCGACCCCTGGCTCCGCAGGCCGTAAAGCCGACGCCGCAGCCCGCCAGGCCCGCGCCGGCGCCGCAACCCCAACCGGTTCCACAGCCGGCGGCCGCGCCCAAGCTGGTCACGCCGGAGCCCAAGCCGGCGCCTGTACAGCTGTCCAAGGCCGCTGATCCGGAGCCCGACGATGAACCCCTTCCTGCGGTCGTCAGCTTTGCCCTGAAACCCGCGCCGTCGGCGTCGACCATGCCGCCGCCGCAGATCACGGCGCTTAACCCCTATGCGCGCCCGATCCCCAAGGATGACACGGTTGTCGAGGTTCCGCGCCCGAAGGCCGTCGACCTGTCGGCGCCGCCTCAGGCCGAGGCGGCCCAGGCGCCCAGGACCGACAGCCTGAACTGGCGTGAGCAGCTTCAGCGTCCCCTCCCGCCGGGTTACCAGGCGTCCCAGACGCCGCCGGTGCAGCCCGCTCCCGTGCAGGCGGCCCCCGCAGCGGCCATCGACGCGACCTTTGAAGATGCCTTTGGCAATGACGGCGATTGGACCAACGGCGATGGCCGCGTGGCCCTGACGGTCGATGAGGCCAACGAAGAAGGCGCATCGTGGTGGAAGATGATCCGCTCGACCTTCTGGTGGATACTGTTCAGCGCCATGGGCCTGGGCTGTCTCGGCTTCGCCGCGGCGACCTACTATCGCGCGCGCTATGATCCGAACGTCGCCCGCATTCTCGGTAGCGAAGCCAGCCTGACAATGGTTTCCATCCTGTCGGCCGCGGGCGGTATCCTGTTCGTCTGCGTCTCGGTCTGGCTGATCATGAAGCGCCTGGGCGGCCTGAAGGACTGACGTTTTACGACGTGAAACGAAAAAGGAGGGCGATCGCCCTCCAGACTGTTGACAAACCCCGTCTTTTTGGCGGGGTTTGTTTTTTGTCCGTTACTTGGGTTTGGGTATTTTTGGATGCCGGAGTTATGCGGCCGTG
>NZ_JAGGMI010000024.1 GCF_017875235.1 Asticcacaulis solisilvae
TGTCGGCCGAGATCGCTTCGATGATCGATGACGATCCCCTGTGGCAGGCCATGGCCGAAAGCTTCAGCCGCTATAAGGGCGTCGCCGACCGCACCGTCGCTGTCCTCATGGCATACCTGCCAGAGATCGGCCAGCTCTCAAACCGAGCCATCTCCAAGCTGGTCGGTGTCGCGCCCTTGGCCGACGACAGTGGAAAACGACAGGGAAAACGCGCTATCCGTGGCGGGAGGGCAAGCATCCGCACCGTCCTGTTCATCATCGCCGGGCACCTCGCCAAATACGAACCCGACTTCAAAGCCTTTCACGACAGGCTAGCCCTAAAGGGAAAAGCCAAGATGCAGATCCGAATCGCACTCGCCCATAAACTCATCGTCAGGCTCAATGCTAAAGCTCGCGATATACGCGAAACGCTCCAAACTACAGCTTGACACCCCAGATAGTCGCTCCCCATGCCTTCGGCACAGGGAGGAGAGAACGCGCTGAGTAACTCCTCCCTGTGCCGAAGGCATGGGGAGGGGGACCATTTGCAGAGCAAATGGTGGTGGGGCCTCTTACTTCCCTGCCCTGCGGCGCTTCTTGTCCGGCTCGGACTGGCTGCGCAGCGCATCGAGCATCAGCTCCATGCCTTCGTGTACATCGGCCGCCATCGAAGCGCGCACGGCCTCGGCATCGCCGCGCTCGAATGCCGCGATCATGTCCTGGTGATGGTCCTTGGGCAGGTGCACCGTCCCCATCCGCGCAAAGACCACGCGCATGAACGGCCCGGCCTGGAGCCACAGGGTGCGCGCCATGTCGTAAAGGAGATCGGCGTCGGCGTGGGCATAGATGCAGAAGTGGAAGTCGTGATTGGCCTGCATGTAGGCCGTCACGTCGCCGGTCGCCAGCGCCTTCATCAGCGTGTCGTCATCGTCCTTCAGCCGCTGGATCAGCTCGGCATCGACGCGCGGCGCGGCCAGATAGGCCAGTTCCGACTCGACCCACTGGCGCGCCTTCATCAGTTGCAGCAGCCGGTGCTCGGTCAGGTGCGGCACGCGCAGGCGCTTGTTCTCGGGCTGTAGTTCCAGCGCCTTTTCGGCGATCAGCCGGCGGACGGCTTCGCGTACAGGCATGGGCGACACGCCGTAACGTTGCGCCAGCGTACGCAGCGACACCGACATCAGCGGCGGGATCTGCCCTTGGATCAGGTCTTCGCTCAAGGCATCATAGACTTGGGCGTGGGTGCGGGCGTCAGCGACCGACGGTTCGAGAGTGACAACTTTCATACGCGCTTACTGGCCTCGCCCTTGAAGTTCGTCCGGCATTGTGATCACAATATGCGCGGGCTCAATGGTAGAGCTTACCACAGTTCCGCCGCCTTTCATCGAAAAAGAGCCAAATATGGATGTCCCCCGGGTGGATACCCCTTCAGGAGAAGCGCTCGACAGCTTCTGGATGCCGTTTACGCCCAACCGCGCCTTCAAGGCCAAGCCCAAACTGTTGGCGGCGGCGAAGGACATGCATTACACATCACATGACGGGCGGCAGATACTGGACGGCACGGCCGGCCTGTGGTGCGTCAATGCCGGCCACGGCCGCGAAAAGATCACCGAGGCCATCCGCGCTCAAGCATCCGTCATGGACTTCGCGCCGACCTTCAACATGGCGCATCCTTTAGCATTCGAGTTCGCCCACAAGCTGTCGGGACTGATGCCCTATGACCTCAAGCGCATCTTCTTCACCAATTCGGGCTCCGAAGCCGCCGACACGGCGCTCAAGATTGCGCTGGCGTATCAACGCGCGCGCGGCCAGGGCACCAGGACGCGGCTGATCGGCCGCGAGCGCGCCTATCATGGCACGGGCTTTGGCGGCATCAGCGTCGGCGGCATCGTCCGCAACCGCATGACGTTTGGTTCCATGCTCACCGGTGTCGATCACCTGCCCCACACCCACGGCGTCCCCGGCAACCTGTTCGCCAAAGGCCAGCCCGAGCACGGTGCCGACCTCGCCGATGCACTGGAACGGATCGTGGCGCTGCACGACGCGTCGACCATCGCCGCCGTCATCGTCGAGCCGGTCGCCGGATCGACCGGCGTGCTGATTCCGCCCAAGGGTTACCTGCAACGCCTGAGGGCGATTTGCGACAAGCACGATATCCTGCTGGTCTTTGACGAAGTCATCACCGGCTTCGGCCGGCTGGGTGCGGCGTTTGGCGCCGATTATTTCGGCGTCCGCCCTGACATGATCTGCATGGCCAAGGGCATCACCAACGCCACCGTCCCCATGGGCGCCGTCGCCTGTTCGACGCGCATCTACGACACCTTCCTGCAGACCTCGGAAACCCCGATCGAGCTCTTCCACGGCTATACTTATAGCGGTCATCCGCTGGCCTGCGCCGCCGGCATCGCCACGCTTGATACCTATGCCGAAGACGGGTTGTTCCAGCGTGCGGCGGACCTGGCGCCCCACTGGCAAGAGGCCGTCCATTCCCTGCATGACGCGAAGCACGTCATCGACATTCGCAATCTGGGCCTGATCGGCGGCATCGAACTGGAACCGCGGGCCGGTGCCGCCACCGCCCGGGCGCTCGAAGTCTTCGATCGCTGCTACGACAAGGGCGTGCTGATTCGGGTGACGGGAGATATCATCGCCCTGTCGCCGCCTTTGATTATCGAAAAACCCCAGATCGACCGGATCGTCGAGACGATTCGCGAAGCCTTAGCCGAAACCGCTTAGACGTTCCGCCAGCCGGTCGCGATGGCGGCAAACAGAAGGTAGGCTAAGATGACGCCGCACCCCGCCACGTAGGACGCGCCGCCGTCCAGCCAGCGCTTGCCGTATCCCCGGGCGGCAAACAAACCCAGCACGAACGCCAGGTTGCCCCAACCCCATTGCGGCGCTGTCCCCATCAGCGCGAAACCGGCCCAGATCAGACAGATGAACAGCAGCCAGTAGAGCCCGGCGCAGACCACTTTCAGCGCGTGCCACAGGCCTTCCACAAACATCACACCGCAATCTCCACCGGGAAAAAATGCTATCCCCTCAATCACATTGTTCCTTTATTTGTTATTGCGGTCTATGACAACGCGCGCTCACCGGACGGGGTATGTTTCAATATGTTCAATGTTTCACACAAGATCGAGGTCATCAAATCGACGGTCATCGCGGTTGTCCTGGTTGTGGCTTGCGCCATCCTGGGGATCATCTGGTTAAGTGTTGCGCTATATAATTATCTGAAAATCAGCCTGGGCGAAATCGCCGGCCCGGCACTTCTGGGCGCCCTGCTGTTCCTGCCGCTGGCGGGCTACGGCATCTACAAGGCCGTCACCAAGCACGACAAGCGCAGCAAGCAGGAACGCCTGTTCGACGAGGCCTTTGCCAATACCTCGGTCGGCAGCCTGTCGCGTATGATCGAGACCATGTCACCGCACTCACCCTTCCTGGCCGCTTTGGTTGCCGTCATGGGCGGCTTCCTGGCCTCGCGTTTCCCGCAGTTCCTCTCGATGTTCTCGGAACTGGTCGTGGCTTTAGGCGACGAACTCGACCGCCGTCGCGTGCGCAAGACAGAGGAAAACGTCCGCAAGCAAGAAGAGCGCAGTGGCGCCACGCCACCACCGCCCGACGTCGAGCCGGTCTCTAAGCGCCGCCGCTCGAAGGCAGACGTCTACTGAATTAGAAAGGGCGCCGGATGAACCCGGCGCCTTTCTTGATTTTAGAGGTCTTCCTTGAGGATAGCCATTTCGAACATGTAGGAGCCCTCCTCGTCCTCATCGACATAGACGACGCCGATGAACTCTTCGCCGACAAAGACCTCGGCCGAATCCTTCTGCTTGCGCGCCTTGACCTCAAGGCCCTTGGTCTTGAAGATCTTGAACAGATAATCCTGCACCTTGTTGATTTCGGACGGGTTCATAGGCAGCCTCTTTCAAGTTGGTCGTCCGGGCGTCGTTCATGCCGGCGCCCTTTATGAGCGCATCAAAGCATAGTTCACCCGGAACGGGGATAAACTTTATGTGTGGCGAGGCTTTAGGGGATAAGGCGCGCAGGCGCAAACGGATAAGGCGCTTATCCCCGCATTATCGACTAAATCGAATAGTCGAAATCGATGTCCGGCATGGTGTGGTCCATCTGGCGCGCCGGATCCTCGCAGGTCTTGCAGTTAACCAGCTTGGCGGGCACACCCGCGGCCGTGCAGTGCGCCGGCACGGGCTTAAGCACCACCGAGCCCGAAGCGATCTTGGCGTAGTCGCCGATCTGGATATTGCCGAGCACCTTGGCGCCGGCGCCCAGCAGCACGCCCTTGCCGATCTTGGGGTGGCGATCACCGCGTTCGGCGCCCGTGCCCCCCAGGGTCACGCCCTGCAGGATCGAGCAGTCATCGCCGACAACCGCCGTTTCACCGATGACGACGCCGGTGCCATGGTCGATGAAGACGCCCTTGCCGATGCGGGCGGCTGGATTGATGTCGATCTGGAAGAGTTCCGACACGCGGCTCTGCAGGAAGTGCGCCATGGTGTAGCGGCCGTCCTGCCAGACCTTGTGCGCCACACGATAGATTTGCAGGCTGAGGAAGCCCTTGAAGAACATGAAGGCCTGGAGGTAGCCCTTGGCGGCCGGGTCACGCTCATAGACGGCCTGGAGATCGGCCTGAGCGGCTTCAACCAGCGACGCGTCCGACGCGTAAACCTTCTGGACCAGTTCGCGCAGGGTCATACCGCGCAGGGAATCGTCGCCCAGCTTGCGCGCGATATGATAGGACAGGGCCGAGGCCAGGTCATCGTGCGACAGAACGGTCGAGTGCAGCATCGAAGCCAGGCCCGGCTCGGCCACAATGGCGTCGGCGGCCTCCTGACGCAGGCACAGCCAGATCGGCTTGTCTTCCGGCGTAATGACCTCAAAAACCTGAGCCATAAGCTGCTCCTAACCCAAAACGGCCTTCATCAGATGCGGCGGCAATTCGCCACTGACGGCCATATGGTGCACCCTGAGTGTACAAGCAACGGTTAAGCCGTCGCGAACCTGACCATTTATAACAGCTTTTAGCAGTTGCGAAAAGGGAACGCGGGCATATTCGAAGCGTTCGGTCTCATCGGGCTCCGTTTCCGCCGATGTCAGTCCCAGGGCGAGAAAGCAGACGGCGACCTCATCGGTCACGGAGTTCGACATGTCGAACTCAAGGATTTTGCGCACGTCTGACGAAACAAGCCCCGCCTCCTCTCGCAGTTCACGGCGCGCCGCGTCTTCGGGATCTTCGTCCAGGGGGCCGCCGCCTTCGGGAATTTCCCAGCTGTATGCATTGACCGCAAAGCGCTGTTGCCCGACCAGCGGCACAGTGCCGTCATCGTGCAGGGCAAAGACGGCGATGGCGCGGTTCATGAAGCGCACAACGCCGTAGCGTCCGGGATTGCCGGTCGGCGCCGTCACTTGGCTGCTTTCGACGCGTATCCACGGATTCTCAAAGACTGTATCGCAGGTATGCCGCGTCCAGTTGGTGCGGGCTGTCGCAGCTTCGGCGGTATCCCACGGCGGAATATTTGTCTGGCTCATAGGCTGTGCAATCGCACGACGCAGCCTATATAGTCAAAGCGATTCAAGGAGCACGCATGGCCTTATTTGATCTCAAACCCGCCGCCATCGAATTCGGCCAGCCGCTGGAGCAGAAGCCGTCCGCCGAAGTGCTCGACCGTTTGTTTCACCGCCGCAGCGCCCCTGCTCCCACCCTGACCGCCCCGGGACCATCGGGCGAGGAGATCGACCTCCTGATCCGGATCGGTCTGCGCGTGCCCGACCACGGCAAGATCGGCCCCTGGCGTATCGTCCGCTTCACCCCTGAGGCCAAGGCCAGGCTGGTCGAGGCCCTGGTCATCCTGGCGCAGTCCCAGCCTGAAGCGAAGAAGGCCGAAGTCGCCCTGCTCAAGATGTCGACCCCGCCGGAAATGCTGCTGGTCGTGTCCTCGCCCCTCCAGCCGCACAAGATTCCTCTGTGGGAGCAGCAACTGTCGGCCGCCGCCGTCTGCCAGAACCTTTTGATCGCTGCCGGCGCCATGGGCTATGGCGCCAACTGGATCACCGACTGGTATTCCTATGACGACGACGCCAAGGCGCTTATGGGGCTGACGCCTGAGGAAAATGTCGCTGGGTTCATCTATCTCGGCACGCCGAACGAGCCGCCGCTGGAACGCGACCGCCCCAACTACGACGAACGCATCAGCTGGTGGCAGCCTTAGGTTTGTCGGGCGGCCCAAGCGACATCCTGGCCCCAAGAAAGGCGAGAATGTAGGTCAGGACGAAAGAAAGGCCGATCTCAACATAGACATATGTCATGTAAAATTGGTCCGAGATATTCAATCTTTCCCAGAGCTGAACGAAAACGCCGGTCAAGCCCAGGCACAATATCACCGTTTGTACTGCATGCCATACGCCGATGAACATCGCGTAGGCGCGAAATGGCAAACTGACTTTCCGAAAAAAGCGCCAGCATTCCGTGATGGCAAAAATAGGCACGTGAATAAGGGGTGTTGTCAATGCGTATGCTATAAAGGCGTTCCGATCCCAATAGTAAGGAAGGTCGAAAGCCAGCCCGCCATCAAATAGCAGTTGGAAGCGGACGCCCAGGGCGGCGCATACAGAAGACACCGTCCAGCAGATAGCTAGCCGCGTCAATATGGGTAAAATTCCGCCCCCCTTGAACACACTATCCCCTGCCGCGATAGGTCTGAACGCCGAACTCGGGGATCAGCACGCCCTTGGGTGGCTCACTCGTCTGCCAAAAGACGTCGATCGGTATGCCGCCGCGCGGATACCAGAAGCCGCCAATCCGCAGCCAGCGCGGGTCGAGCAGGTCCTTGAGCCGCTTGGCGATATGGATCGTGCAGTCCTCATGGAAGGCGCCGTGATTGCGGAAAGACGTCAGGAACAGTTTCAGCGACTTCGATTCGACCAGCCAGTCGCCCGGCACATAGTCGATGACCAGGTGGGCAAAGTCGGGCTGCCCGGTGACAGGGCACAGCGAGGTGAACTCCGGCACAGTAAAACGCGCGACATAGTCGATGTCGGGGTGCGGATTGGGCACGCGTTCCAGCGTCGCCTGTTCGGGCGAAGCCGCCGGCCGGGCATCGCCGCCCAGCTGGGTCAGGTTGTCGGTGTAATGGCTCATGGCCCCTATTTAAACGCCAGCGCCTGGAAGACAAGGACGACGTCAAAAATTGGTCATCCCGCACGAGTGTCCTCTATCGCGTTGGCCCCGCCCACCGCCTTCGGCGGTCCCCCCTCCCCGCAAGCAGAGAGGGCGAAGTGCTTCAGCTTTGAAAAGCTTAAGTTGTTGATGAAGATAGTATTCTTCGCCCTCCCCATTTATGGAGAGGGGGGACCATTTGCGGAGCAAATGGTGGGCGGGGCTAAGCTACAGAAGAAACGAACACTTTACGTTCAGGTCAATTTCATGCAAGGTGTTTGCATAACGATAAAGGTCGACAGGGACCCGCCATGATACCCGCCACGCTCCGCAAGAACCTGCGTTTTCCTGCCATTGCCGCGCCGATGTTCCTGGTCTCCGGCCCGGAGTTGGTCATCGCGACGTGCCAGGCCGGCATGATCGGCACCTTCCCTGCCCTCAATCAGCGCACCTCGGATGGCTATGTCGAATGGCTGAACCAGATCGAAGCGGCGCGCGGCCCCGACGACGCCGCCTACGGCGTCAACCTGATCGTCCACGGCACCAATACCCGCCTGATGGACGACCTAAAAATCACCGTGGCGCATAAGGTGCCTCTGGTCATCACCAGCCTGGGCGCCGTTAAGGACGTTGTCGACGCCGTCCATTCCTATGGCGGGGTCGTCTTCCATGACATCATCAATGCCCGCCACGCCCAAAAGGCTGCCGAAGCCGGCGTCGATGGCCTGATTCTGGTGTCTTCAGGTGCCGGCGGCCATGCCGGCAACCAGCATCCGTTCGCCCTGATCAACGAAATCCGCAGCTTCTTCAAAGGCACGCTGATCCTGTCGGGCGCCCTCTCGACCGGCCAGGACGTGGCTGCGGCGCTGATGGCCGGCGCCGACCTCGGCTATATGGGCACGCGCTTTATCGCGACGGATGAAGCGCGGGCGGACGCCGCCTACAAGCAGATGCTGATCGACACGACGGCGAAAGACATCACCTATACGGACGCGATTTCGGGAATTAACGCCAACTTCCTGACGCCGTCGCTGGTGAACAACGGCCTCGACCCGAACGCCGCCAAGGACCCGAAGCACAAGATCGACATGGCGCACGAACTGAACCCCGACGCCAAGGCGTGGAAGACCATCTGGTCGGCGGGCCAGGGCGTCGGTTCCATCCACGAAATCATGCCGGTCGCCGAACTGGTCGAGCAGTTGTCCGACGAGTTCGCCGCCGCCACCGACCGGTTCTTCAAGACGTCGGCGGGGTTTAATCTCTAAAAACCTCGAGCGCCTGTTCGATATCCGCCATCAAATCGTCTGCGTCTTCCAGGCCGACATAGAAGCGGATGGCCGAGCCCGACAGCAGCCAGTTGTCGTCGTCCGACAGCTTGGCGCGGCCGCGGATCTGAGGTTCGCAATAGACGGCCAGGCTTTCGAACCCGCCCCAGCTGAAGCCAAGGCCGAAGAGTTTCAGGCGGTTGAGGAAGGCCTGTGACTTGGCCTCGTTCCCGCCTTTGAAGATGACCATGAACAGGCCGTTCGAGGCGGTGAAGTCGCGCGCGAAAATGTCATGGCCGCGATGGCTTTCCAGGCCGGGATGGACGACGTGCGCCACTTCCGCGCGGCCTTTCAGCCACTTCGCGATCTTCAACGCCGACTCGCCCGACTGCTTCAAGCGCGGATGAAGGGTGCGTAGCCCCCGAATGGCCAGATAGCTTTCGTCGGCAGAGGTGAAGAAGCCCCACGCCTTGATCGTTGCGTAGATTTTCTTGGCCAGCTTTTCGTCCGACACGGCGACCGAACCGATCAGGATATCGCTATGGCCGCCAACATACTTTGTCAGGGCCTGCATGGACATATCTATGCCATGCGCCAGCGGCTTGAAGAGCACGCCAGCGCCATAGGTGTTGTCGCACAAGGTCAGGATGCCCTTTTCTTTCGCCGCCTTCGCTATGCCCGGAATATCCTGGATATCGAAGGTCAGGGAGCCAGGGCTTTCGATATAGATCAGCTTGGTTGCGGGCGTCGCCAGAGCCACGACCTCTTCGGCGCTCAGACGCGGATCGTAGTAGCGCGTCGTCACGCCATAACGCTTCAGTTGCGTGTCGAGAAAGCGACGCACCGGCGCGTAGCAGGAATTGACCACCAGGATATCATCGCCAGCCTGCAGGAAAGCAAAGAAAGGCACGGTCAGGGCCGCCAGTCCGGTCGGCAGGATAAAGGCCTCGAGCGCGCCTTCCAGCTCAGCGATCAGCCGGCACAGCTCAGTCTGCGCCGCAAGCCCGTCAGTGCCATAGGTCGGCTTGAGGTCGTCATTATAGAGGACTTCGGCGCTTTCCATCAGCACGGTCGAGCCGCGCTCCGGTGCGACATTGACCGGACGGCGGCTGTTGGCGCGTCCTAAGGTAGCGGATGTCAGGCGGGTCGTTTCTTTCATTTCAGGCTCCGGGGCGGTACCCGCCTTGAACCGTGAAATGCCGAACGTTGCAAGCGATATGACCTAACCGGAACGATCAGGTTGTCTTACGCGCGATGTGTGAAAAAGTGTGACGCGGTTTTTCACTTAAACATCGCGCCAAAAACAAAGCTTAAAGCCTGACGCAACGGCGTCAGGCTTTAAGCCCGTGGCGTTCCATAAAAGCCAGGGCGCCAACGGCCCACGGCTGGAGCCTCCCGGCCTTGTCGCGCAACGGGAAGCCGTGGGTCGCGCCTTCGTAGAGATGCAGTTCCGACGCGACCTTCTGCGCCTTGAAGGCCTCGTAGGCCAGGATAGCGTTCTGCATCGGCACGGCCGGATCGTCGGTCGTGCCGCAGACATAGGCCGGCGCGGCATCGGCTGGCACGTGCTTCTCGATCGATGAATGCAGACGGGCGGCCTCGGTCGGATTAGGCCCCAGCATTTCCTTCAACGAGCCTTTGTGCGGATAAGGTTCCATCATGGTAATGACCGGATAGCACAGCGCCACCACGGCTGGCTTGGCTGACAGGGCGTCGGCGGCATCGGCGGGCGCGTACGACGCCTCGGCAAAACGCGTCGCCGCCAGACCCGCGACGTGGCCTCCGGCGGAAAAGCCCATGACCGCCAGGCGTTCCGGATCGAGCTTCAACTCATTGGCGCGCGAACGGATCACGCGAATGGAGCGCTGGACGTCCTGAAGCGCGACATCGGGACCAGCCGCCCAGCCATCGGCCGGCAGGCGGTAGAACAGGGTGAAGACGTGATAGCCCTCGTCAGCCAGCCATTGGTCGAGATCACCACCGGCCAGGCTCGCGGCGATACGGACGTAGCCGCCACCCGGCGCGATCAGGACCGCGCCGCCGTTCGGCTTGGCCGGCGCGCGGTAGCTCAGCCAGGGCTTACGGATATTGTAGAAGGCGGTGTCATTGGGATCGCCATCGGGCTTACGCAGGACGACGCGCTGTTCGACCGTCACCTTTTCACCACCCGGCGCATTGCCCGGCCAGATCTCCTGCCTCGGCAGGGGCGGACGCAAGCCCGCGACGCCGCCCGCCTGGGGCAGCCCCTCCTGCCCGCTCGCCTGGGCGTTCGATTGTGCGGAAGCGACCTTGGGCACGGCCGCGGCCAGTCCCAATCCAAGCAGCAGGCGACGATTAAACATGAAGGGCTCCTGATTTGCTCACTATCGCTGCAATTTGATCATTTTCACGCATGCGCGGCAAGAGAAAAGCCGGACGCCGACTTTGATCTGGTCCTTAACTCAGCAGCACTGCAAGATCATCCAGACCTTATCGAACCGCCTCTCCCTCAGGTCATCCTTCCGCATCCAGAAATATAGCATACCGCCATCTCCCCACATCATTTTGGCTTTCTCTTCCGATCCCAACTGAAGAAGAAGACACCACTCCTGCGCACCTGCCGCCAACACTTTGGCCTCAGGCGTGTCAAACGCCTTCGGACTATCACAAAGAATGCCGTTCGACACCAGTTGGCATTGCAATGGCATGTCGGGGTCCTGATAAGCAGTACAATAGCCACCCATTATGTGCCGTGTGTCCGCATCAGGCGATACATGATCGAGATAGAGCTCCAGTTGACTGTCACGGCAGCCGAGCCCGGTAGCCTTAATGGTGTAAATATCCGGATAGGTATCGATTACCGAAGCGTGAAGCAGCACCGGCGTGTAACTTACTGCCAAGCCGCCAGGCGCCCACGTTTCGTCGAAGTTAGAGGTTGACTGGTCGGAATAAAGGACGCGCCATTCAAGCCGGTCTGTCGGACGAAGCCCCCATGCTTCTTGGTCCTGGGTGTAAAAAAACCAGAGCCTGCCGACCGACGGCAAGCCCATCTCCTGGGCGAGCGGCGGTAACGACGCCAGGTCAATCTGAGCCAGGAAGGCCAGCGGCTTTCCGTTTGCGCCATGAGGCCAATCGAATGCCGCCGGCATCTCGGGCAGGCCACCAAGACGACTGGGGCCATCGCCAATCTCGAGGCGGATCGCCGGTTTGGCGACGCTTCGGATCAAGTCTTTCTGCATGTCAGTGAACGCCGACTCGATCCCGGGTTTTGAATTTTTTTTACCCAAGCCAAACAACTTACGAAAAATATCCATGCCCCTCCCCTGAACATGAAAAAAAGGACGCCGGAGCGTCCTCGACGCCGGAGCGTCTTCTTTTACTATCAAGGCTGACAAAGCGAAATTAAGCCGCTTTCGCTTTGTCAGCCTTTCCAAACCGGCTGTAGAAGGTCTCGCCCTTCGCCGCCATCTCACGCAAGAGCTGCGGCGCTTTGAAACGTTCGCCGTAAGCTTTTTCCATCCGGTCCAGCTCTTCGACGAACTTGGGGATGCCGATCGCGTCGATCAGCGACACGATTCCGCCCGACCACGGCGCAAAGCCCCAGCCCAGGATCGAGCCGACATCGGCTTCGCGCGGATCGGTGATCACGCCCTCTTCGAAGCAGCGCGCCGCCGTCACGGCCTGGACGTACAGCAGACGCTTCTTGAGCTCTTCGACCTCGGCCGGATTGGCCTCGGCCTGGGTGACCGGGAACATGTCCTTGGTCCCCTGCCACAGGGTCTTGGGCGTATTCCTGTCGGCCGGATAGTCGTAGAAGCCCTTGCCGTTCTTGCGGCCGAGGCGGCCATCGGCGACCATCTGGGCCACTTCCTTTTCGCCCGGGATCGGCTGATAGGCGTCGCCCATAGCCTTGGCGGTTTCCGAGGTGATCTTGGTCAGGAGATCCAGCGCGACATCGTCCATCATCTCCAGTGGACCGCGCGGCATGCCGGTCATGCGGCCGGCATTGTCGATCAGCGCGGGGGCGACGCCTTCCGACCACATGATCATGCCTTCGGCGGTAAACGGAATGAAGCAGCGGTTGGCGAAGAAGAAGCGCGAGTCGTTGACGACGATCGGCGTCTTCTTGATCTTCAGGACATAGTCGATTGCCTTGGCCAGGGTCTCGTCCGAGGTCTTTTCGCCCAGGATGATTTCGACCAGCAGCATCTTGTCGACCGGCGAGAAGAAGTGGATGCCGATATAGTTTTCCGGCTTCGACGACGCCTTGGCCAGCAGCGAGATCGGGATGGTCGAGGTGTTGGTGCCGAAGATGGCCGAACCGGCCTTGGCGCCCTTATAGAGCGGGGCTTCGGCCTGCCTGGTCACCTGATCCTTCAGTTCGGTATTTTCGAACACGGCTTCAACGACCAGGTCCGAGCCTTCGATGGCGGCGTAGTCCGGCGTCGCCGTGATGAGATCAAGAACGCCTTGCGCCTTATCTTGGGTCATCTTGCCGCGCGACACGGCCTTTTTGAGCAGGTCTTCGCAGTGCGCCTTGCCCTTGTCGGCAGATGCCTGGTCGCGATCGACCAGCACGACCTTGATGCCGGCCATGGCGGTGACGTAGGCGATGCCCGCCCCCATCATGCCGGCGCCGAGCACGGCGACTTGGGCGAACTCGGTCTTCGCCACGCCCGCCGGACGGCCCGAGCCCTTGCCCAGCGCCTGCATCGAGAAGAAGAAGGTGCGGATCATCGCCTTGGCTTGCGGCGTCGCCAGCGTATTGCAGAAGAAGCGCGATTCGATCTTGATGGCGGTGTCGAACGGCACCTGCAGGCCTTCATAGACCGAGTGCATCAGGTTGAGCACGGCCGGATAGTTGCCATAGGACTGCTTGCGCAGCATGGCATTGCCCATGATGAAAATCTGCGCGCCCGCCGGATGGTAAGGACCGCCACCGGGGATCTTGAAATCCTTCTTGTCCCACGGGGCGACCGGATCGCCCTTGGTCTTGATCCAGGTCTTGGCGGCCTCCACCTCTTTGCCCTCGTCGACAACCTCGTGGACGATGCCCTGCGACAGAGCTTCCTTCGGCTTGAACGACTTGCCTTCCGACATGGCCAGAAGCGCATTCTGCACGCCGATCAGGCGCGGCAGACGCTGCGAGCCACCACCACCAGGGAAGAGGCCAATCTTGATTTCGGGCAGGCCAACCTGGGTCTTCGGGCCATTGCCCATGACGCGGTAATGGCAAGCCAGCGAGACTTCGAGCCCGCCGCCCAGCGCCACGCCATTGATAGCGACCGCCACCGGCTTGCCGCAGGTTTCCAGCAGGCGATAGACGCGGTTCATCTCGAATGCCGCGTCGAAATTGGCCTTCAGCTTGGCCTCGCCTTGCAGGTCACCGCCCACTTCCCAGGCGCCCCCCAGCATTTCTTCGAGGTCCGCGCCGGCGCAGAAGCCGGTCGTCTTGCCCGAGGTCAGGACCACGCCCTTGATCTCAGCTTCCGTCTTGGCGCGGTTGGCGATGGTTTCCAGGTCGCCCAGGGCAGCTTTGGTAAAAGTATTCATCGTCTTGCCGGGCACGTCGAAGGTGCAGAGCAGGATGCCGTCGGCGTCGAGTTCGGTCTTGAAGTTTTCCATTGTTTTTATCTCCCTGCCTTAGACGCGTTCGACCACGGCCGCGGTGGCCATGCCGCCGCCGACACACAGCACAGCCAGGCCCGTCGACTTGCCCGAGCGTTCCAGTTCATCGACCAGCGTGCCCAGGATCATGGCGCCGGTGGCGCCCAGTGGGTGGCCCATGGCGATAGCGCCGCCGCAGACATTGATCTTGTCGTGCGGGATATCGAGCGCCTGCATGTAACGCAGCACGACTGCGGCAAAGGCTTCGTTGAGTTCATAGAGGTCGATGTCCGAGACCTTCATGCCGAGCTTCTTCAACAGCTTTTCGGTGACGTAAGAGGGACCGGTCAGCATGATCGACGGCTCGGAGCCGATCGACGCCGTACCGACGATGCGGGCCTTGGCCTTCATGCCGGTGATGACGCCGGCTTCCTTGGAACCGACCAAGACGGCGGCCGCGCCATCGACGATCGACGACGAATTGCCGGGCGTATGGACGTGATTGACGCGCTCGACTTCGGGGTAGCGCTGGTTGATGACGGCATCGAAGGCCATCTCGCCCATCATGGCGAAGGACGGATTGAGCCCGCCCAGGGTCTGCATGTCGGTGCCGGGGCGGATGCTTTCGTCGTGGTCGAGTGCGGTGACGCCCATCTGGTCCTTGACCTTGATGACAGCATTCTTGAAGCGGCCCTCGGCCCAGGATTGGGCGGCGCGCTTGTGGCTTTCGACGGCATAGGCGTCACAGTCGGTGCGCGAAAAGCCCCACTTGGAAGCAATCATGTCGGCAGAAACGCCCTGCGGCACGAAGTATTGCGGGAAGGCTCCGCGGACATCGATGGCCCAGGCGCCGCCGTCCGATCCCATGGGGACGCGGCTCATGCATTCGACGCCGCCGCCAATCGCCATGGTCGCTTCGCCCGACACTACCTTGGCGGCAGCGATATTGACGGCTTCAAGACCCGAAGCGCAGAAGCGGTTGACCTGCGCACCGGCGGTATATTGATCGTAATTGGCCGCCAGAACGGCGGCGCGGGCGATATCGCCGCCCTGCTCACCGACCGGCGTCACACATCCCCACGACACGTCGTCAACCAGGGTCGTATCCAGGTTGCTACGGTCGCGCAGGTTGCTCAGCACCTGGGCCGACAGGTCGAGCGCCGTGAACTGATGCAGGCTGCCATCCTTCTTGCCCTTGCCGCGCGGCGTGCGCACGTGGTCGTAGATATAAGCGGAATTGTCTGGGGTCGGCATGGGCAAGAACATCCTCCGGCTTTGGGAGCCCGTTTTATAAGCGCGTTCGCCAAAAGCGCCATTGGACCAACAGCCACTTTCGCGTGATAACACGCCGCTTTGCATATAGCCGTATAGGTGCGCTTACTTTACGCGAACGTCAAGATATCGCGCGAAATATTCTGCGACCTAAGGGAAGGTCGCGCAAATTGTCATACAATTTTCTTGACGTGACGTTTTGAGCCAAATAATCGCTGGAAAACGCGGGCCGCCGCCGGTTAAAACAGACAAAGCAAAAGAGAGGAAGCCCATGCCAGACATCATCCGCCGCTCCGCTCCCGGCGCCGTTCTCGGCGAAGGCCCCACCTGGTCGCGGCGCGACAACTGCGTCTACTGGGTCGACATCCTGTCGAACAACCTGCACGCCTACTATATGAGTGGCGAAAGCAGGACCTGGCACTTTCCCGAACATATCAGCTGGGTCATCGAGCGCGAAAAGGGCGGCTTCATCGCCGGCCTGATGAGCGGTTTCGCCGAAGTCACGCTGGAGCCGCTGACTATCCGCCACATCCACAATCCCTACCCGCACGAACCGCTCAACCGCATGAACGACGCCAAGGCCGATAATCGTGGCCGCATCTGGGCCGGTTCGATGCACAAGCCGGTCGAAAAGACCTCGGGCGCCTGGTATCGCCTCAATACTGACCTCTCCGTCCAGGAGGTCGATGGCCCCTACATGATTGCCAATGGTCCGGCCTTCTCCGGCGACTTCCGCACCGTCTACCACACCGATACCGGCCACGGCTCGGTCTTCGTCTTCGACATCGACGACGCCGGCGAAATCCGCAACAAGCGCCTCTTCCTGCAGTTCACCGATGAAATGGGCGGTCCCGATGGCATGACGGTCGACGCGCAGGGCGGATTGTGGATTTCGCACTGGGGCATCGGCCGCGTCACGCGCTTCCTTAGCGACGGCAGCAAGGACTTCCATATCGACCTGCCGGCCAGGCAGACGACCTCTTTGTGCTTTGCCGGCGAACGCCTCGACCGCGTCTTCGTGACCTCCGCCGCCGTCGATCTGCCCAACGATCGTGAAGGCGGTACATTCTTCGAAATCCCAAGTGAATTGTTGCGCGGTCACACCGGCCTTGAACCGCAGAAGTTTAAGGGCTAAGGGCTTTTTGCCGCTCAAGCGCCGCGAGGCTCCTCGACTTTTTATGAGCGCTAACGCTTCGCTTCTTGAGCGCGAAGGCTCGGGCGGGTATTGCCCCTGCAAAAGCGCTCGCGCCTTGGAATCCATCTTCTTACTGAGCCTGTTTCATGTCGACTGAACCGCCCGCCCTGCTCGCCGCCGACTGGGGTACGACCAACTTCCGTCTGTTTCTGTTCAGCGCCGACGGCGAAATCATCGCCCGCCACAACGCCAATATCGGCCTCAAGAACTTAGGGGTGCTCAGTTTCGAACAGGCCCTGTCGTCGGTCATGAAAGAAGACTTCGCCCGTCCGGACCTGCCGATCCTGTTGTCGGGCATGGTCGGTTCACGCACCGGATGGAAAGAGGCGCCCTATGTCCCCTGCCCCGCCGGCGCAAAGGAAATCGTCGCAGGCATAGTTGATGCCCCGTCCGACCGCCTGAAGGTCAAGATTGTGCCCGGCCTGTCCGCCGACGCCGATCACCCGGGCATCAAGAACGTCATGCGCGGTGAGGAAACCCAGATCTTCGGCCTCAGCCAAAAGCACGGCGACGGTGTCTTCGTCCTGCCCGGCACCCACTGCAAGTGGGCCGTCGTCCATGACGGCACCATCCAGGGCTTCTCGTCCTACATGACCGGCGAAATGTTCCAGGTCCTGAAGCGCCACTCCATCCTGGGCGACCTGATGGAGAACGACGTTGACGATGAAGCCGCCTTTACGCTGGGCGTCGACCGCGCCATGGCCGACAAGTCCTTCCTGTCGCTGGTCTTCTCGGCGCGCACCGAAGGCCTGTTCGGCAATATCAAGCCGGAAAGCCTGTCCTCCTACCTGTCGGGTCTGCTCATCGGCTCGGAGATCCGCGCCGAATCGCTGCGCCACGGCATCCGCCCCGTGACCCTGATCGGCGCGGGTTCGCTGATTACCCTGTACAAGCGTGCTCTGAATCATACCGGCTTCACCGACGTCACCGAAATCGACGGTGACGAAGCGTCGTCCGCCGGACTGTGGGCCCTGGCCCAGCAAGGAAAGCTTATCTGATGTCCCTCGACGCACGTTGGCGCGACGCCCTCGACACCATGCCCCTGGTTGCCATTCTGCGCGGCTTGCGCCCCAGTGAAGCGCTCGGCGTCGGCGAATGCCTGATCCGCGCCGGCTTCAAGATCCTGGAAGTGCCGCTGAATTCGCCCGATCCGTTCGACAGCATCAAGGCCATGGCGAGTGCGTTCGGCACCCGCGCCATTGTCGGCGCCGGTACGGTGCTCAACGTCGCCGATGTCGAGACGCTGAAGGCCGTCGGCGGCGAAATCTGCATCTCGCCCAACACCAATCCCGACGTGATTCGCCGCGCCAAGGCGCTGGACATGATCTCGTTTCCAGCCTTCTTCACGCCGACCGAAGCCTTTACCGCCGTCGATGCCGGCGCCGATGCGCTCAAGCTGTTTCCTGCGGAGCTTGCAGGACCTCAAGGTCTTAAGGCGATGAAAGCGGTCCTGCCGCGCCACGTACCGGTCTTCCCGGTCGGCGGCGTCTCGGCGGACAATATGAAGGATTACCTCGACGTTGGCGCCGCCGGCTTCGGCATCGGCACCAGCGTCTTCAAGCCCGGCGACACGGCCGAAATCGTCTACAACAAGGCCAAGACGCTGGTCGACGCCTGGACGAAGGTAAGGCATTTCTGAGCGATACGGCGAAAGTTGTAAGCGGTTTCGCCTTAAATATCGCGACAAAACAAAAGCTTAGATCGGCATGATGTTTCCGCTTAAAATCATACCGATCTAACGACCGTTAACCATTGATTTGACGGCAAAGTTGCACCGGGCGGCACTGTGGCGTAAGCTTCGCGCCACGGGGAGCTGCAGATGCTAAGAATATCCGAGACCCAGACGGCGGCGTTCAATGCGGAGGCCCGGCGCCAGCTGACGCTCCAGCTGTCGGACGACCTCACAAACCGCTTTCCAGAAACCTTTGGCTTCATGGAACCCGTCGAGGTCGTCGAATATGTCCAGCGCCGCATCGACTTCGCCATAAGCTGCGACATCACCCGTCAGGACCACATCGCTGAACTGGCCATGGTCGAGGCCATGACCGACGACGACTTCACGAACCTGGCGGAGGATCACTGGGCCTATGACGTCCTCCATTCCAGCCGTGACGCCGGACGCAAGATCACCATGCTGCGCGCGCCCCTGAACGACCTGGAAGTCGATCCCGAATTTGAACCGTCCGAGTTCGACTGACCGTGCCGAAGCCCGATCCCCTCGTCACCGAAGCCCCCGGCAAAATCGCCCTGCTGGCCCAGCGGGAAAGGCGGATGGCGCGCGCGTTGAAGAAGGCCAGGGACCTTCCGGCCGTCATGGGCGATGCCAAGGATCGCAAGGACAAGCTGATCGCGCAGATCGAGTTCGGCATCCAGGTTCTGCAATACGAGAAATCCCTGCGCGAGCAGTACCTGCAGCTGAGCGAGGACAGCGCCAAGGACAAGGATCCGGGCTTTTTCTCGAAGTCCAGCACCAAGCAGGCCTGGAAGGACCGCGAAAAGAAGCGCGCCGACGCGCGCAAGGCCTTGGCCGCGAAGATCGAGGACCTGCCGAACCAGTATCCGAAGACCTACCCCAAGACCGACGTCGCCGAGCCTTGCCTCAAGTGCCATACCAAGGCGATCGAAAAGGAGATCAAGCGCGTCAACAAGCTGACCAAGGTCGAGATCCTGCACGGTTTCACCGCCGGCGACGATACCGGCAAGACCGACCCCGTCCTTGGCGCCGAGGCGACGCAGTGGGTGAACCTGGCCGAATACCGGACCCGGTTCGAACGCGCCGCCCTTCCGGCCTGGCTGACACCGGGCTTCGGCGGCAAGGCCGTCGACAATTTCGACCGGCTGTCTCGCAGTATTCGCATTCGGCTGACCTTCGCCAATCCGGGTGCCGAACGTTTCGAAGTGCTGCTGGTCTGCAGCGGCGGCGACGCCGGATATACGGCTACCGAAGCCGCGGCCCATTCGGCCTATCGCGTCAACCCGTCGGATTCGACGACCTATGCCCCTGTCTGGGCCTACGGCACGACCGACGACGATGGCAAGGCGGTCATCACCCTGTCCTTGCGCGCCGCCGGCGGCGAAACCTGGAAGGTCAAGGGCCGCGACGACTACGGCACGGTCATCACGGCGGCCGGCTCGCTCAAGACGCGGCGCGGGCTGTTCGTCACGACCATGACCATGAACACGGTCACGCCCGTGGCGCTGGGCGACGCCAAGGCCGAGTTCGTCAAACAGGAAATCTACCTGGAAACGGATGAGCTTACCTATGGCGCCGCGGGGAAACTGCCGTTCAGCAAGTTCCTGTTCGCCGATTCCGGCCGGATCAACGCTCAGATCCAGAATTTGAAGGATGCCGCCCGTCCGGTCTTCGACGACAGCACCTTCCGCGGCGAAGCGGTGGCGATGCTGGCCCCCTACCTCATTCTGTCGGTCTTCTACAACAAGTCCCCGTCCTACGCGACGACGCCGTCCAGCAAGACCGGCGCGCCGACGGCCAAGATGACCCTGCCCTTGTCCTATTATCTCTGGACCAAGGACGATCCGGACAATTCCTGGCTGGTCTCCGCCCGCGTCCAGACGAAGAGTTCGACCGGCGAGGTCAAGTCCGACTGGCCGGCGCCGACGGCCGCCGATTTCGAAACGGGCATCGAACCTACCAGCACGGTGCGATTTAAGCCCAATGCCGAAATGCTGAAGGCGGCCGAACTGACGATCGAAGTCGAGGTCCGGACCTACGCCGGCGGCATCAATGGCTTCAGCTCGGGCAACCAGGGCCAGGGTGCCCTGGTGGCGATTGCCCGCAGCCACTTCCATATGATCCGTGACGCCGCGGAGATGAACCAGACCATCGTCCACGAACTGGGCCACAAGACGAACTACACGACCGGCCCCGAGCCGCCGGATCCACCTCCGCCAACCGGTACCGCCGCGCCGGCGAACCTGTCGAGATACCTTTATCTCGATGCCTCCCCCTTCCACTATGTCGCGCGCGGCCACCAGGGCGGGCACTGTTATTACGATGCGACGCCGAATGCCGGCGGTGCAGCGGCCACCGCGCTCGTCGCCAGCTTCAGCTTGTACTCCGGCAAGTGCGTCATGTTCGGCGCCGGCAATAGCCGCCGCGCGATCGCCTTCTGTCCGGACTGCGCCGAGCGCGTGAAGAAAGGCGACCTCGAAACCGGGTGGACCAGCCTATGACCCCATTCATTCACCCGCCTGAATTCGCCGGCGCCATCATCGGCAGCCGCAATCCTCAGCGTCTCTCGCCACCTCAGCAGCCCATCGGCTGGAAGGGTATTATCCTGAACGCGCCGCAATGGGTGGCGCCCGCGCGACAGCAGGCCACCGTCATTCCGGTTTGCGGCCGCTTCATGCTGCCGGCCTTGCCGGTCCCTAGACCGCTGTCCGGCACCCTGCACGTCCGTATCAACGACCTGCCGCCGCAGCTTCCGTTTGAATTGGGCCTGGAAGATCCGGAGGCTGAAGAAGCCGCGCCCATGCCGCCGCCTGCCTCGCCCGAAGACCTCAAGGGCGTGTCCGATGGCGGCTATTTCTGTTTCGACCTGGCACCGCACCTGCGCCTGCCGCCATACCCGGCGCGCATTCAGTTTACCCTCGTTATCCGCCAGCACGCTTCGCCGATCATGACCGTTGAATGGCGGCCGAATACCCCAGCATGACACTTCTGAGCGTTACACCCGACCTGGTGCCCGCGCTGTCCGCGCTGGCAATCGACAGCTTCACCGAGACCTTCGGCCACCTCTATCCGCCGGAGGATCTTGAAGCGTTCCTGCGCAAATCCTATGCGCACGATGCGCTGCTGGCCGACATCAATGATCCGGCCCAGCACTGGCGCGTCGTCCTCGACGACAGGGGCGCCGCCGTCGCCTTCATGCAGTGCGGCAAGGTCGGCCTGCCGCATCCCGACGCCCGCCCGGACTTTGAAGGCGAACTGAAGCGGCTCTATGTCCATTCCAGCCAGCAGGGCAAGGGGCTGGGCAAGACGCTCCTGTCAGCGGCCATCGACCACATGACGGAACGCTTCGGCGACGCGCCGCAATGGATTGGCGTGTGGAGCGAGAACCACAAGGCCCAGGCGTTTTATGGCAGCTTCGGCTTTCACCGTGTCGGCGAATACCAGTTCGCCGTCGGCCAGACGCTCGACGACGAATTCATCCTGCGCCGGATACCGATTGGGGGCTAGGGCACGATGCGGTTAGATCGAACCTGCTTCGTGCCGAAAAATCCCCCTTCCGTCATTTGCTCCGCAAATGCCACCTTCCCCGTAAACGGGGAAGGAAAAGCCAATAATATCAATTCGTTCCCTCCCCGTTTACGGGGAAGGTGGCACGGCGCTTGCGCCGTGACGGAAGGGGGAGCGTTGGGCGTCCAACAAGTGTCATGTGCTTTAGGCCGGCCGGCGCAGCCACAGGGCCATGGCCCAGACATAACCTTCCTTGGTCAGGCGCTTGATCACTTCCAGCGGCGGCAGCCAGATCAGTTCGTGGTCGTCCTCGACCTTGGCGTGCGGCTTGTGCCCGACCCGTTCGACCTCATAGAAGCGGCAGAGGTTGTTGTAGGGCTTGCCGTCATCATTGATGAAATAGTTGAAGAGTTCCGTCACCGGCTTGCCAACCCTGACGTCGAGGCCGGTTTCTTCAAGGAATTCGCGCCGCAAGGCCTGTTCCGGCGTCTCGCCCGGATCGACGGCGCCGCCCGGGAGATCATAGGTGAACTTGCTGTAGCCGACCTGGACACAGGCAATGCGGCCGTCCTGTAACAGAATGCCATAGGCGCCTTCGCGGGGAGCGTAGTCCAGCCCTTCGACGCGTTTTCCAAATTGCAGCAGATCGGTCACGAACGTGCCCTATAAAACGGATTTGTCCGGAGGCTTACCCGCAAAGCCGCTCACCCGCCATCGTTCAGAGTAAGAAACTTTGCAGAAATAGTCAGACAATTATATTGTCGTCAGGTTATTTTTACAAAGCCTATAGGCCGGTTATTTGATGCTCATGCTGCGTTGGGTGTCGTGCAGGGCCAGACGCACGAGTGATTCCATGCACCACCGGGCGTCCGAAGGATCACTGCGCAGGATAGCTTCGTAGACGGCGCGGTGCTCCGGCACGGGATCGCGCTCCAGCGCCTTGATGCGCTGCTTGTAGCGCGTGGACCAGGCTACCGCGGCGCTGATCGAGGAACTTAAGGAAGCCAGCGCCTCATTGCCGGTCGCGCTCATCAGCGCGTCATGGAAATCGAGGTCGGCCTGCCGGCCGGCTTCGGTCGCCAGCGTCTCCGACGCCATGACCTTCAGCGCATTGTCCATGATTTCGAGGTGGCTGTCCTGGCGCCGCTGCGCCGCCAGCGCGGCGGCCGCCGGCTCGGTGATCAGGCGCAGTTCGAACAGGCCCAGGATAAAGCTTTCGCTGGGCTCGGTCTCGAACATCCAGCGCAGGACTTCGGGGTCGAGGATATTCCAGCGCACGCGTTCGGTCACACGCGTGCCGGTCTTTGGACGGCTTTCGACCATGCCCTTGGCGGCCAGGATGCGGATGGCTTCGCGATAGGCCGAACGCGATATCTCCAGCGTGCTCGACGAATCGATTTCGTTGGGTAGCGTCTCACCCGGCGCATAGACGCCGCTCAGGATATCCACGCCCAGTCGATGCGCCAGCGCGCCGTGCAGCCGGCCCTGCGGCGTCGTGTTTTTGAATGAGGTGACCAGCGGCCCCGTATTGAGCGCGTAGTCCTCGACTTCACCGTCATCGTCCAATGGCGTCAAAGCGCAGCCTCCCGGTTATTGTTGTGCCGCAAGCAGATTGGACTATGGCATTTCATCAGACAATTGACAATCTCCATCCCTGCCATTACACCATTTATTTGTCAGACTAATTAATGATCCAAGTCAGTGCAGGAAACGCTTATGTCGTACCGTCTCATTCAGGTTGTCAGTTCGGACGGTGTCCGTCAGGTTCTCGCCGCGACTGGAGACGGCGCCCGCGTGATCGAAGGCGTGTCCTCGACCTATGAACTGGCCATGGCCGCCATCAAGGCCGGTCGCTCGATCGCCGACCAGGTGGCGACGCAGGGTCTCGGCGAAACCGTCGATGTCGATCTGGCGCTGTCCGAAGGCCGCGTCCTGGCGCCAATCGACCATCCGGATCCCGCTCACCTGCACGTTACCGGCACCGGCCTGACCCACCTGGGCTCGGCCGAAGGCCGCCAGCGCATGCACGAAAAGGCGGCAGCGGAAACGACCGATTCCATGCGCATGTTCCTGATGGGCGTGAAGGACGGCAAGCCGAAAGACGGCGAAGTCGGCGCCCAGCCGGAATGGTTCTACAAGGGCAATGGCCACACCCTGGTCGGTCCGGGCAAGGCCCTGACCTCCCCTGCCTTTGCCCAGGA
>NZ_JAGGMI010000025.1 GCF_017875235.1 Asticcacaulis solisilvae
CACGGCCGCATAACCCCGGCATCCAAAAATACCCAAACCCAAGTAACGGACAAAAAACAAACCCCGCCAAAAAGACGGGGTTTGTCAGCAGTCTGGGATGATATCGAATCATCCCTTAATCCTTAGACGTTTCCGTACTTGTTAGTGCTCAACATACGGTAACCCCGCAACAGTTCCTTGATGCCGCGGTCCAAATCCCACTGGGGCGCCCAGCCGGTAGCTTCCAGCTTCTCGTTGGAAACCAAGTAGTCGCGCTTGTCAGGGTCTTCACCGACGGGCGCTTCAACGAACACGAATTCCGGCACGTGCTCCTGGATCTTGGCGCACAGCTGAAGCTTGGTGAGATTCGCAGACGACAGGCCGACATTATAGGCTTGGCCGCGCATCTTGTCGTAATTTTCCAAGCCGTGGTTGAAGGCGCCGACGACGTCACGGATATGGATGTAGTTGCGGCGGAAGTGGCCTTCGAAAATCAACACAGCGCGGTCGCGGAACGCGCGATAGGTGAAATCGTTGACCAGCAGGTCGATACGCATCTTGGGCGCCATGCCGAAGACTGTCGCCAGGCGGAAGGTCAGGCCGATGCCACTGTCCAGGACTGCCTTTTCGGCGTCGACCTTGGTCGTGCCATAGAGCGAGATCGGGCGCAGAGGCGTTTCTTCAGTGCAGTAAACGTCCTTTTCGCCAACGCCGTAGCCGGAATTGGTCGTCGGATACATCAGGATCTGGTTCTTCGACGCGCGCTTGATGATCGCCTGGATCGATTCCAGGTTGGTCGAGACTGCACCGATCGGGTCCTGCTTGCAGATCGGCGCCCCCACCAGGGCGGCCAGCGGGATCACGACGTCATGCTTGGACACCTGCTCGTCCAACGTGCGCTCATCGCGACAATCGCCTTTGATCGGATTGAAGCCTTCATACGCACAGCATGCGGCAAGCGCGTTGTCCAGACCGGCCGGGAAACGATCGAGAATTGTTACGTCGTGCCCCTGCTCCAGAAAGGTCGGCGCCATTACGGAACCAATATAGCCGGCGCCGCCGGTGATCAAAACCTTCATTACATATACCTCTGACAACTAACGGGCGTCGCCCGTGAAAATATTACAGGCTAAGGCCTGTCAGGAAGCGGTCGATCTCCTGCGCCGTTGTCGGCAGGGGAGCGCCAAGGCTGGCCTCCAGCTTGTCGACATTAAGCTCGAAGCGGACCTTACGCGCGTCTGCCTTGACTTCGGAGCGGCACTGGATGCGGTTATAGACGTCGCGCAGAACGATCGGCGTGCGGGGCCCCATGTTGATCGTCTCGTTGACGACGCCTTTCTGATAGAGGCCGTAGACGATTTCAGCCGCGGTATCCGTGCCAATGAAGGTCAGTTCGGAGTCTAGGTCCAGCCAGACCGGCTGGCCGTTGACCATATCGAAGATTGCATTCTTGCGCATTCCTGGCCCGACGAAGCCGCCCATGCGCATGACTAGCGACCGGGGGTGGCTGTTGCGGACATAGGTCTCGGCGATCGCCTTGTGCAAGCCGTAGCGGCTCGATTTGGACAGATCGACCTGTTGGCTTTCCTGCGTCACTGCGGGCGACGTGGTGTCTGGGTAAACATCACCCGATGACAGGAAGATATAGGCGGCGGACTTGATCTCAACCAGCGAGCGCATGACTGAGCGGACCGAGGCATCGAACTCGGCGACTGGTTCGCGATCCGCCATAAATTTCACGGAATTGCCGTTGGCATTGACGAACAGATCGCATTCGCGGCCGATAAAGCTGTCGTAATTCTGCCGCGTGATAATTTCGAACGGCAGGTTGAGCCGCGTGAACAGCCGTGCATATCCCGACCCGACGAACCCATTGCCCCCCATCAAGAAAATCATAGCCGCCTCCCCTTAAAGCCGCAGTCCGTCCGATTTGGCATCGTAATTTGCCGCCAGCCAGTCGATGGTCTTCTTAAGCCCTTCGTTCAGCGGCGTGTCGCACGACAGCCCCAGCGACTTCAGCCGCTCGACGCTGAAGATCTTGACCAATTGGCCGTCGGGCTTGGTGTCGTCCCAGGCGATTTTGCCCTTGTAGTCAACCAGTTCAGCAATCGTGGTGGCCAGCTCGCGGATACTGGTCGTTGTGCCTGCGGAAATGTTGACCGGCTCGGACGAGTCGTAGTTGTCGATGAACCATGGCACCAGCCTGGCCACGTCCGCCGCGTAGACAAAGTCGCGCTGGGCGATACCGGTGCCCCACATATAAACTTCGTCCTGGCCGTCGCGCATCGCTTCGTAATAGCGGCGGACAAAGGCCGGAACGACGTGGCTGTCCAGGTGCGAGAAGTTGTCGTACTCGCCGTACATATTGCCCGGGATAAGGACGACCGAGTTCAGCCCGTACTGCTCGCGGTAACTCTTCGACGCCACCGTGCCCATCATCTTGGCGGTCGAATACCCGGCGCTTTCCTTTTGTGGATAGCCATTCCACAGCTGCGATTCATCGATAGGGCTGGTGGCCGTTGCCGGATAGGAGCACCCCCCCATGGTGTAGATCAGCTTGCCGACCTTGGCTTCGGCCGCCGCCTGGAAGACGTTTGCCGTCAAAAGCGTGTTGCGGAAATAGAAGTCGGCTGGATAGGTGCGGTTAGCACCGATACCGCCAGAGTAGGCGGCGTAATGCACGATGACATCTGGCTTAACTTCAGCGATCATTTTACGCGCGGCGTCCAGACTCATCAGGTCATACTCTTTAGATGAAACGGCCGTCACCTTGGCGTTCGGATAGGCTTCGCGAAGTGCAGGAGTCGTATGCCGGCCGAGAAACCCGGTGGCTCCAGTGACAAGAATATGCATTTGATTGACCTTTAAATTCGGGATGGCTAGTAACCCAAGGCTTATTCTGGTTCAAGGGGATGACACAGAGCCGTGCGTTTTTTTATAGTCGACCCCAGCCTTTACGACGCCGGCGGACACAACCTCGATTATGCCGTTGAAGTTTCAGCATCAGTCACGGCACAGGGACACGTTCCCATCATTACCGGCAATCGCCGTTTTACTTCGAAAACCACGCACATTGACGTGCAACGCGTATTCAAAACCGGGCTTCGGGAGCCCGCATCGCTAGTAACCCGGCTTGCCGCCTCATTGCATTTCCGCGCCCCAGCCTTCGCCCGCAGATGGCCCTTCTTTCCCGACCATTATGAACCACTGCATGACCGCGCCGCTGACGTCATTCGCGATTGGGCACGTTTCGTCAGTCAGGTTTCCGCGCGCCGCGACGATCAATGGTTCTTCCCAACAGTGACGTGGTGCGAAGCGGGGCACATTGCACGTTTCGCACGGACCAGCGGCCAGATAGGCCGCGTCCACGTCATACTCCGCTTTGACCCACCGGAGGCGCCGACGTCCTGCCAGTGGCTCAAGGAAAGCTTCGCCGGACTAAACGACTTGGAGCTATGGGCGGATACACCGGAACTGGCCGAAGCTTATCAGCAGATAGGCGTGGGGAAGGTCCGGTGCGCCAGGATGCCCTTCCCCACCCTGACAGCGCGGCCATCACCGAAGCCCTATGTCGCATTCCTGGGCGAAGCCCGTCTGGACAAAGGCTTTCAGTATCTTCCTGCGATCATTCGCCAAGCCCTGACGCAAACGTCAGCGGATTTTCACATCCAGATCCTGCCGGATCCGAATCGCAATCCCCAGGTTGCAGCTGCCATCCACGAAGTCCGCGCGTTGGCAGGGGAGCGCGTAACGCTGATGGACGGTGCGCTGGCAACTGCGGATTATAATACCGCAATGTCGCAGGCGGCAGCCATATTATGCCTCCATGATCCCGGCACCTACCGTTTTCGGTCCGCGGGCGTCGTGACACAGGCGCTCTCGGCGGGTATTCCAGTCATCATGCAGCCGGGGTCGAGCGCGCCGCATACGATGATAAGCCGGAATGCGTGTACAGACATCGTCGCACTTACCGGCCTTAATGAGGCCGAAAATGTCAGGGCTATTAGACAGTGCATGGCCGTCAAGAAACGGGCAAGGCGCCACTTGGACGTTCTCGACGACTGGAGCGCTCCCTGGTTGCAATTGCCCGCCCTAGCGCCTTGACATTTAAACCCGCAGTAACGCAATAGAGCTTACGACAATGCTTAGGCGTTTTTGGGGAGACACTCTGGTGATTATAGTTCGCTCGCCTCTTAGGGTCAGTTTTTTTGGCGGCGGCACCGACCACCCGACGTGGTTCAAGGGGCCAGGCAGTGGGCGTGGCGCCGTTTTGTCCACCTCCATCAACAAGTACGTCTACCTCACGCTCAGGCAATTGCCACCGATCTTCGACTTCAAGTACCGGGTCGCCTGGAGCATTGTCGAGCAGGTTAAGGAAATCGCGGATATCCGCCATCCCGTCGTGCGCGAAGTGCTGCGTCACTATGCGGATGAAAAGTGTGGTTATGAGGTCAGCTTCAATTCTGACCTGCCGGCGCGATCGGGCCTTGGCTCGTCTTCCGCTTTCACGGTGGCTGCGCTGAATGCCATCTCGAAACACTGCAACCGGACCCTGACCAAGCACGAACTGTGCGCCGAAGCTATCAAGATCGAGCAGGATTATCTCCAGGAGCCGGTCGGCTGCCAGGATCAGGTCGCCGTTGGTTATGGCGGTTTCAACCGCATCGACTTCCATAAGGATGGAGCCTTTACGGTCAATCCGGTCGATATATCCCCAAAGCGCCTGCGCGCTTTCGAGGGCCATATCATGCTGTTCTTTACCGGCTTTACGCGCGACGCCGGTAATATCGAAAAGGCGAAGTTCCAGAACATCACGCCGGAAAAGGAAAAGTCGCTCAATACGCTTTATGACCTGGTCGATAAGGCGCAGAACATCGTCGAAGATCCGCGCGCCAGCCTGTCCGACTTCGGCTACCTGCTGGATGAGACCTGGCAGGCCAAGCGCAGCCTGTCGAAGGAGGTCTCGAACCCCGCGATTGACGGTATCTACGACACGGCCGTCGCGAACGGGGCCTACGGCGGCAAGCTTTTGGGCGCCGGCGGCGGTGGATTCCTGCTGTTCTTCGTCCCGCCGGACAGACAGGAAAAGGTAAGATCGGCGATCAGGACGCTGTCTGCCGACTGGGATCACCCGCCGGTCGAAGTGCCTGTATCCTTTGAAAGCGAAGGCTGCACCACAGTTCTTTACCAGCCGGATTACGACTCCAGCCACATTTATGAATTCGGCAAAAAGGACTTGATCAAATACGCCTGAGCGATCAATTAAGCGTGCCGCCAATCCCAATATTTTAATGTGACGGTAAGGTCCGTCGCATTGTCCAGAGTGCCTCCCTAGCACCCAGTAGATGGATACATTATGCCTGCCCTAAAAGAAGTATGGATGTCAGTTCTCGCATGGAAGATTTGGCTCTATACCGGAGTTGACGACGTTCTGGGGCGTTACAGACGCACCATCCTGGGACCGCTCTGGATCGTGATCAGCCAGTGCGCGTTCATCTTCGGTCTTTATCTGATCCGCAAGTCGATCGCAGGTCCGGATAATGCGAACTACCTACTGTTCCTGGCGATCAGCATCCCGGCGTGGAACCTGATCGCCAGCTTCCTGATTGACGGCACGAACTCCCTGCTGCGGTCGAAGGGCTATATCGAGTCCTACCCACTGCCCATGCCGATCTTTGTCATTCGCACCGTGGTGGCCTGCCTCGTCAACTTCTTTCACTTGCTCGTCGTTTTCGCGCTTATCGCCATCATCTACCAGCACCCGCTGACCCTGAACGCCCTGTGGTTCATCCCGGCCCTCTTGATCATCACCATGTTTGGCTTTGGCGCCTGTCTCGGCCTGTCCGGCCTGGGCGTCCGCTTTCGCGACCTGAGCCCGGCCATATCGGCGGTCATCGGCCTGATGTTCGTCCTGACGCCCGTCTTCTGGGTCCCGGTCCCAGAACTGATGAACTCGGCAATCGTCAGGTACAACCCATTCTTCTATCTCATTGAGATCATGCGTGAGCCGCTGCTACAAAGCAGCATATCCCCGAATGTATGGATGACCGCGTTGCTTATTAGCGTCGGAACGTTCATTGCTGGCCTTACGATCTACAAAATGACCCGTCCGACTGTCATATATTGGCTCTGATATGAAACTCTCTCTACACCAAGTTACTGTCGCCTATCCGGTGAACATCAGCGCTCGCCAGCAGTCGATCTTTGCTACTGCCGCCAAAGCCATGTCCTTTGGCAGCTTTGCCAAGTCGGGCTCCAACCAGACCTACGTCTTGGCCCTCAACCAGGTAACAATTGACGTCAAGGAAGGGGCGCGTATCGGCCTGATTGGCCGCAACGGCTCCGGGAAGAGCACGCTTTTGCGGACGATGGCCGGTATCATTACCCCCCGCAGCGGGAAACGTTTCATCAATGGCTCGGTTGGCTGCGTGCTCAACCTTGGCTCTGGCCTTGAAGCCGACAAGAGCGGCATCGAGAACATGAAGATGATCGCGCGCTTCTATGGTATGGAAGGCGCAGAACTAAAGAATGCTGTCGAAGACGCCGCCAATTTTTCCGAGCTTGGCCCCTATCTTGACTTCCCTGTCCGGACCTATTCGTCAGGCATGACCGCCCGTCTGTGTTTTGGCATTGCGACGGCTCGTCACGCCGATATCATGTTGATCGACGAAGTGATCGGCACGGGCGACGCCCATTTCGTTGCCAAGGCCGTAGCGCGCATAAAGGACATCTGCGCCAAGTCCGGAACAGTGATCATAGCGTCACATGCCGAAAGCGTGCTGCATGACTTCTGTACGCAGGGTGTCTGGATGGACTCCGGCACGATCAAGAAGATGGACGAGCTGGATACTGTACTCCACGCCTATAACGCCGCAGCGGGATAGGCATGACCAGTTCCGATTTTGATGCTACCGTTATCGGAGCGGGTGTTATTGGACTGAGCATCGCCAGGGAACTGGCGCAAAAAGGCCTGTCCGTCCTCTTAATTGAGAAGACGGACGGCATCGGGCGCGGCATCAGTTCCCGCAACAGTGAAGTTATACATGCGGGCATCTATTACGAACGCGACTCACTGAAAACTAGGTTCTGCACGCGCGGCAGGGACCTTCTTTACGCTTATCTCAAAGAGCGCGGTATACCCCACAAGAAGTGCGGCAAGCTGATCGTGGCCGCCAGCGAAAGCCAGCTGGCCGGCCTCAAGGCGTTGCGTACCGCCGGCATCGGAAATGGCGTTCCAGGGCTGGAAATCCTGAGCAGGGACGAGGTTGCGGATCTTGAACCCGATCTCACTTGCGTTGCCGCCATGCTATCCCCCGAAACAGGCATCATCGACTCGCATGCCTATATGCTAGCCCTGCAAGGTGATTTAGAGAATGCGGGTGGCGTCATCACCTTCTTCACACCGTTCGTGTCGGCTCACTTCAAAGAAGGTGTGTTTCACATCGTCACAGGTGAAGCGGAACTGACGGAAATAACCAGCCGCTGGCTCATTAACGCAGGGGGGCTCTGGGCGTCGGAGATCGCGCGCGCGATCGAAAATTTCAGCCATACGGTGCCGCCCCTGTACTATGCCAAGGGCAGCTATTTTACCTACACGGGGTCGACGCCATTTTCACGGCTCATCTACCCCATGCCGGAACCTGGCGGCCTGGGGGTTCACCTCACCCTGGACCTTCAGAACCGCGGCCGCTTCGGTCCGGACGTACAGTGGATAGACGCCATCGACTTCACGGCCAGCGCCGACCGCAGGGACGCCTTCGTCGATGCTATAAGCACGTATTGGCCAGAGATCCGCAACAGGACACTCAGCGTCGATTTTTGCGGTATAAGACCGAAATTGTCCCGCAAGAACGAACCCACGCGTGACTT
The DNA here is from genome assembly GCF_017875235.1 of Asticcacaulis solisilvae. Lineage (GTDB taxonomy): Bacteria > Pseudomonadota > Alphaproteobacteria > Caulobacterales > Caulobacteraceae > Asticcacaulis > Asticcacaulis solisilvae_A. Next base: position 7,849 of record NZ_JAGGMI010000025.1, read on the forward strand.
CCTGATCAATGGCCCGGAGGCGCACAATGGCGCGCACCTTATCCAGTTGTTCGGAATAGAATCCCCTGGGCTGACTTCATCGCTCGCCATAGCCGAATATGTTTCCGGACTTGTGACGCGCGACTAGAGCGGGATGACGTTTAATTGAATCGGGTTTGGATTTCCTAACGCTGCGAACAGTGATTCAAGGTCTGGGTTGTTTGGAGTTTGAACCATGCCCAGACCTTACTCTCTTGATTTGCGTGAGCACGTCGTTTCAGCGGTTAATGATGAGGGGTTGTCTCGTCATGAAGCCGCGGCGCGTTTCGGAATAGCTCCGAGCACGGCAGTGCACTGGCTCAAACGGGCCAACACGACTGGCAGCTTTGCTCCGAAGCGTGTTGGTGGTTACAAGCCCGCTACGCTTTCAGGCCCTCATCGTGACTGGTTGCTGGAACGAGCAAAGTCTGATTTTACCTTGCGTGGTCTGGTCTCCGAGTTGGCAGATCGTGGCGTGCGTGTCGATTACCGCTCGGTTTGGCGGTTCGTGCATGCCGAAGGTCTAAGCTTCAAAAAAAAGCCTCATGGCCAGCGAGCAGGATCGGCCAAAGATCACCCGGCGCCGACAACAGTGGCGGAAGTATCAAGGCCGGCTTGATCCTGAACGGCTTGTATTCATTGATGAGACCTGGGCCAAAACCAACATGACGGCCTTAAGGGGATGGTGCACCCGCGGTCAGCGCTTATGCGCCAAAGCTCCCTTCGGACACTGGAAAACCATGACCTTCCTGGCGGCCCTGCGCTGGGACCGTATCGATGCGCCTTGCGTCGTGGACGGCCCCATAAACGGCTTAAGCTTCGGCCTTTATATCGAGCGATTTCTTCTGCCGACACTCAAACCAGGCGACGTCGTCATCATGGACAATCTCGGCAGCCATAAAAGCCCGTTTGTTCGAAAGACGATCAGAAGCGCTGGCGCAAAGCTCCTATTCCTGCCGCCCTACAGTCCAGACCTAAATCCGATCGAACAGGTCTTCGCCAAACTCAAGCACCTTATGAGAAAAGCAGCCGAAAGGACTGTGGAGGCGACTTGGAAACGCATCGGAACATTGCTCGATGCGTTCACACCCCAAGAATGCAGAAACTATCTCAAAAACTCAGGATATGGGGATAACTAATGTCATCACGCTCTAGCTGTGGAGCGCCATGAGGTTGCCCTGAGTAGGGTTCAGGCAACTGATTGGTGTTTTGTATTTTATACCGGCGTGCGGTCTGTGCCAGTTATACATGTGCGTCCAAGTTGGGAGGAAGTCTTTCCTCTGTTCGGACGTATCGTAGGCCCTGGCGTAGGCCCACTCCCTCCGGGCCGTTTGTATGAAGCGTTCGGCTTTGCCATTGGTCTTTGGAGTATAAGGCTTGGTGCGGATGTGCTTTAACTTTAGGCGTTTGCAGGCTTTCGCGAAGTCCCTGGCCTTGTAGCAGGGCCATTGTCCCTCATGACGCGGGTGACCTTGATGCCGAGGGATTTGTAGTAAGCGATGCAGGCCTTGAGGAACGCAACGGCGCTGACCGCTTTTTCGTCCGGTATGATCTGAGTATAGGCGATGTGGGAGGCGTCATCGACACGGACGTGGACGAACTCCCATCCGATGCCGCGCGTGTTCGACTGGCCGGTACGATCTCCCGTAACGCGATGCCCCGTGCGGCTGAACTTTCCCAGCTTCTTGATATCTATGTGGATCAACTCACCTGGCTGTTCGCGCTGATAGCGCCGTATCGGCTCGGCGGGATCTAGCTGACGTAGCCGGCTCAGTCCTACACACCTGAGAGTACGGCTGACTGTGGCCGCATACAGGCCTGTCTCATGAGCAATATGCCGCCCGGTCAGGCGCTGGCGACGCAACGCAATAACTTGATCGACAATCAGCGCCGACGTGCGCCTGGGACTAAGCTGAGGCCGAGACGAAAGGTCGCCCATGCCTGCGCGTCCATGCTGCCGGTAGCGATCCTCCCATCTGCGAACGATCTTCACCGTTACGCCAAAAGCCAAAGACGCTGCTGACCGGCTCAGGCGGCCGTTGATAACCAACAAAGCCATTACTTCTCGACGCAAAGGCGTCAGTCGGGCATTCTTATGGATGTTCATTCGGGGTGTCCGATCCAAGAGCTGGGGTGTGGTAACGCCAGTCTCCTAAATCCGCCCCGAATGGACAAACTCCTGAAAGCTCACAACTAGATCGGTATTTTAAAATGAAACTATCATACCGATCCAAACTTTTTTTTGTCGCAACATTTAAGGCAAAATCGCTTAAACTTTTTGCCGTGTCGCTCAGTTTCGGCTACGCAAATGGAGGGCCGCAGCATCCAACAGGGGCGTGATTTTGTTAAACTGCGCATCCCAGTTTAACTCATCATCTGCCGCAGTCTGGCAATTCTCGACCAATTCCGAATACTCGACCGGGTTTTGATAAAACACTTCGGCAGCACTTTTTATGGCTTCCACCAAACTTGCTTCATTCCAATCTTCAGCCAGAAGCCCACAATTATATTTCTGTATGATCTCATAGCACTGCGGATGAGGTGCTGCGATAGGAGGCACTCCGGCGGCTACAGTCTCAAAAAATTTATTAGGGGACGCATATAGTTGGTTCACGTCATCTGGGCGCCACATGACAAGGCTGAAGGCATATCTTCGCCGAATGCTATCCAGCTGATCGGATGACAGAAAACCGAGATATCTGATATTTTCACGACGAGAGGCTTGCTCGAGGAAAGCGCGGGCATTATCTGTCTCGGCCGACCCGGCAATGTCGAATCCTATATGCTTCAACTCGTCAGACAGCATAATTTCGCAAAGCGTTTGCGGTCCTATAGTTCCGGCATAAAGTATTCGGCCATTGCGGACATTGGGAGAATGGCCACTATAGGTTTGGCCGGCGTTGTAAACTTCGACGAGATCTTTTCGTTTCCAGCCGTACATGTTCAGATCTGCCGAGGCGCGTAACCGTTCAGGAACAAGCACTACATCCGCTTCCGACAACACACACCGATTGAGGTTTATTGCCGCAGACCCCAACCCCTTAACCTGATGGCTTACACTTTCCAACTTATAATATATAAGAATATTATTATTGCTTTTGTATTTAAGGCATGCCGGTAAGACAAATCCATGACTTGCGACGACAATATCAGGTTTTGTTTTATTTAAAAAATCTAGTATGAATTTATTATACTCTGAAATAAAAGCAAAGCTGTATGCTGGATAAACCGTAGACACACGAAGTATTTTAAATGGAAACCGATCGCCAGCCCACTTTCTTCCCTTTTGGTCAGGTTCTATGACGCAAATATCATCTGTGGAGTAATAGTCCGCCAATGACTGCAACAGATAAGTAATTTGTGGTGTACCGTATCCCACCGCCAAGTCTGAAAGAAAGACGATTTTACGCTTTGTTGCAGCATCATTAATAATCATCTCTAAAACCCGTAACGTATTTGTTGGTTGTTAACGCTGCTTTTGCTTGGGATGCTTGAAGAATATCCTGCACCAGACGATCTGCGTGGTGCACTCCCCCCAGTATGGAACGCGCGAATGCCGCGGATTGCGCATATGCTGGATAGTCCTGTTCAAGTACAAACACCGCCTTGATCAGACCAGCTTCATACCCACCTGGCACGTCGGGATTGACATAGATTCCACCCACTGATGCCTCCAGCGGCTGATTGCTTTCGACCCATACAAACTCGATATCCGACATGACGGATTTTGTGGCGCCGCGGGCATTGCCGATCCCGAGCCAGAAATCGACTTGGCCCGGCAATACTTTAAAGAGTGTCCCAATGCGATCAGCCTCGTGCCCTCCGACCGCCCTAACGTCTTCGGATAGACAATTCCCGTTTTCGCCGCGGGACACGCAATGCAGATCCAGATAGGTTCCAGAGATAGGACTTTCGTTTTTAAACCTCAGAACGAGGTGAGTAGCGCGTGAGGGGACGCGCAAGATCGTACATGCCACCTCCCTGTTACTGAGGGTAAGGCGTTTGGATTTCTGGCTCGGCGCGCCGACAAACGGCTCTCCTTGGACGGTTTGCCATTTCAGCCGCGCACCAGGAATTGGCGCAGCACCAACGTGTTTGGAGATCAACTCGTCGAACCGGATATCGGACAGCATGTCCGCAAGCGCAGACATCCACGTTCCACCGGTAGCGATCACCGGGCGCCCTGAACACAGAGCTTCAATAAATATACCCGAACTTCTCGCGGAGTAATTGCCGCGATCATAAGCAATTAGAATAGCGTCGCTACGCTCTATGGCCTTGCTATATCCGTCGGCCGACAACGCGCCGAAGTGAAGCTCCAGATGCGGGCCTTGTAGTCTTTTTAAGCTTTCTATCGTTTGCAGCATGTCGACCGGACTGTGACCTTCCGGCAAGTAACATTGGACATCGAAAACGACGCGCGACCGCCAAAGCGAATCTCTTACAGCCCTGACGAGCGCGGGGAGATATTGAAATCCCTTTTCCGTGCGGGCATCGCCTAAATAGGCAATACGAATGGGCTGGCCGCTTTTACGCCGCGGTGACCGCACTTCCGGTGCTGGAATCGGCAGCGGAATAAATGGGCCGCTACCAAGTTCCTCATACTGCGCGGTCAGCGGCACCGTATCGGTATAACAAAAGACTTTCTTATCTGCGTTGCAAACGGCGACTTGGGAAAACAGGTGGCTGAGCTCATGGACGTCAAACCCCTGACCTTGCCATTTATCTGCGTACTCACGGAAAATATTGCGTCGGAAAAGCAGATGAAGCTCGGGAGACCGGTCCTGCAGCCGGCGAAATTGCTGGAGTCCGCGCAAATCTGTCCAACTCATTGTAGGAAGGAAAATATAGTCCTCCTCAGACAGGGCGAATTCCTCAACTACAAACTTAAGTGCCGATGCGAACTGGTTGGCGCAAACATTCTTCAGACCCATGGACAACAAGGCATTCGACTTCTCGAATACAGGGACATCGGGACGTTTCGACTTCAGGCATAAGGCCGCGGCAATGTAGGCCTCATGAACCAGCATTTCCCCATCGTTTAGCTCGTCAAGCTTTCCCGAAAGCCGATCTTCAACAAGTCGCGATGCAACCTGAGACCGAACACCCACCATACGGCTGATCCAACGCCAATTCACACCGGCTCCGCCTGTATGTCGGTTATAATGTTCAAGTGCCGCAGGATCCTTTGCAGCTGCCCAAAGAGACGCAAAGCGGCTCTTGTAATATTTCAACAGCTTGACATCCATTGCGGTTCGCGGCCCCAAAGGCCTCTTCTTACGCGTCGGCACTTCCCCCCAGATATCGTATCGGAAAGGCTTTACTACAGGTATGTCCGGAACCGTACCGTCAAAAGCTGCGTTCACTGCCAGATATGGGTCAAATCCCTGGATGCGCGCTGCCTCCAGCACACGAACGGCATACTCTAAGTAATGCCCCCCTGTCCCAGCAATTGACGGGTCACAAAGTACAAATTTCACCATAGTTAGGCTCCGCCGCCCGGGACATCATTCATAAGGTTTACCAGTTTCTGGAACTGGGCTTCCCACGTCAATTCTTTTGCCGCGATGGGCAATCTCTCTCCAACCAGCTGATCATAGGCGTCGGTCTGAGCAAACGCCAGGGCATCATCTATACCTCTTTTCATGTCGTCTTCCCCCCAGCCTGGCAAAACGCGCCCGCAACCATAACGCTTTATCAACCGCACACATAGCGGATGAGGCGCGGTCAAGGGCGGAGTCCCCGCCGTAATTGCGTCAAAGAATTTATTGGGCGCGGCATAGTAGGTTGATTCTGAATCGGGAGCCCACGCGATGAATGAATAGAGATAACTGCTTATCAGTTTTAAAAAATACTGATCATGTTCGACAAGACCACAGTAGTTTACAAGCGATCCCCTGCGCCCGCAGGCTTCGATTTGCTCCTGTGCGTCCGGAAAGTTTCGGAAGGAGCCGTAAAGATCGAATGGAAAGGCATCGAAATCGTTGCTAAAAAACCGTCGGCCGAATGTCCTGTCTGGGTCGATTTGGCCAGCATAAACAATCTTGTCGTTTTTCTGCGGACGCCGGGACGACGGCAAAAGATCCGAGCAGTTATATAGGATAGCAGTCGGTTTGTTCGACAAACCAAGTCGCTTTGCATCAAGTAACGCCCTGTTTTCTTCGCAGAATGCGACATAGTCGATGCGTTTGGCCAACTGCCCCATAACGCGAATTTCGCGGGTCAGTACGCCGTCGGTATGTTCGTATCCGTAATAGATAATTTTACGTCCAACGCCGGACTGCACCAGTGCCGCGGCACCGTGAAATGCACAGACGACAACAAGGTCCGGCCTCATCTTTCGCAGCGCATCGGCTAGCTGAAGCGTGAAATCGATTTGTCCGGAACCAGAATATGGATGAGACGCCGTAAAGATGCGCTCAATCTGCAGGTCGGGATATTTGTAAGCAACAGACGGCCGGTCCGACTGATCCGGCTCGAAGATAACTGCCTTTGCCTGAAAGTGCTGAGCAAGCGAACGAGTCAAGCTGATAATCTGAGGGGACCCGTAACCGACCGAAACGTCGGACAAGACTGCAATAGTCTCTATTTTCATCGCCCGCTCCAACGCGCGCGCGTTGCCTTCTGTACACGCCGCAATGGCAACTTCTCGGCAAAGCATAAGGACACTTCATGCTCCGCATTGGCGTATAAACTGTCAAAATCAACACCAGCGCCCTGAACAAGGCATTCCATCATCGCTTGGTCATCGATAGCTGGCGCCAATATACGGCTGAGGACGACCAACTGACGATTATACGTATCGAGATTTTTGCGGATATCCAGTAGCGCCGCAGCGAAGGACTCAGGTTCCGTCGAAGAGGTCCGCACGGCAAAGCCACAGGTTATTCCCGCTTGAAGACGGCCAAGATTCAATGAAATATGACGTGGAAGTATGTTCGCTTCCTTATTAAGTGGCTTGACCCATATATCAAATTCAGCAACAGAAACCGGAAATGTAAAGCCAAGCTTTACATTTGATGATGTGATCATAACAACATCAGATAACCGTCCTAAATCATCGCCTTCTTTATTTCTTAAATGAAGTTCGACGATAACGCCTCCCCCGGCCAATGCGGTTAGGAACTCAAGGCTGAATATAGCCGTGTCGAAGGTTGGGTCGCAGTCTTTGACGGTTCCCCAGGAGTGTCCGCGGATTTCCAAAGCATCCGGAGAACTCAGCTGACAAACCACTGCAAATGCCGTGTCTACATGTTTCAGCCAGCATTGCCGCATCGGCTCGACGACCTTAGCCCCCCATGACGCACTTGTGACGACGGCAGGAATTTGCTTACGTACGGCTTCCGCAAAAATACCGGATGACCTCGATGCATACGCTGAAGAATCGTATGGCAGCAAAATGATGCCACATGACGACAGTACACGATCATATTCTTCAGAAGCTAAAGGCCCAGGAACGAACTCAACCTCCCCCGGCGACTGTCCACGCAGCGCAAACATTCCCTTGACCGCTTCCGGCTCCCCCCCCTTTATATTAAAGTTGGATTGTACAAGAAGACGATCTCCGTCTCCGAACCCCGACCACAGTCGGAATCTGTCCCAAATATCGGAAAGGAACTGAAAACCCTTCTCTGTGCGAGCGTCGCCGACATAACCATGAACGACATAAGTTCCGGCCTGAGAGCGGATAGGACCATTTCCGGTCGGAACTGGAAAAACTTCAAATTTCAGGTCAGAAATGCGATTATATTGAGCGGCGAGTTGCAAGGTGTCCGTATACCACCCAATATCCAATGTCTTCATCGCCTGCGCCGCGTAATGAAATACGCCCTTTAACCGCAGAATTTGCAATTGACCGCCCTGCAGCCCCCATCCGGGCTGATGGCCGAAAAATGCATCGCGGCGCATTAAAAGGCGCCATTTCAGCTTGCGCGTCAACGCCACCTTTTTCAGAACAGCCGCGATAGCCAGAATTTCCGGAATGCCAACCGTTGGCACGAAAACGATGTCGCCAGCCTCAAGCTTTGAGACATGAATGAACCGCTCAACATCCCGAGCCATTTCTGAGACACTACCGGTCGTTGCGATAAGCTTCCCAGCCAGGGTACGCCCGATGAAAAAGAATATAATCAAGGGTGACAGCACAACAGCCGCAACGACGACTGTTAAAATCAGAATTGCGCGCACAAGCCGCTTCAGCTTCCTAATGAAAGCGGTAAGCCTGCCGCGGGACCTAGGTCGAAGGGCGCGTTTAACAGCCTGAAATATATATAGAAGCCGGACAAGGGAAGCGCTGGTTTTAACACCCATCCAGTTCGATGAGTATATGGACAACTTCGGATCAAAAAGCGATTCCAGGTCATGTGCTCGAGCTGAAGCTAAATTGATCCAACTATAATGATACCATATCAGCAGCGCCCGGAATATTGGACGCAGAACGGACCGAAATGCCCTTTTGATATTGGCATATACAGTTCGAAGGCGCATGGAAACCCCGGCAGACCGCTCCGATTGCTCCCAGAACGTCTTATGGAATACACCATACGCAGCGCCAGGAAAGCTGCCGTCGTTTCTAAAATCCACATGTGCCCCTAGCACAGGATTCAGACCCGCTTCATTTACCTGTTTGGCGACACGTAATGCGTATTCGAGATAGTGTCCGCCTTTTCCCGACACGGAAGGATCAATAATCGCAACGCGTTTCATCAGGACAAAGCCTTGACCTCGAACGGTGCGTAGGCCGGCAGTGCAGACGGAACACCAAGTCTATCCGCCAGCACGCGAATGATACGTGACGCCGCCAAACCGTCACCATAAGGTGAAATTCCTGACGCCATCTTTGCATACGAAGCTGCGTTACTAAGCAGGTCATCACATGCTTCAAATACGTCTTCCCGCCGCGTCCCTATAAGCTTGGAAACACCACAATAAACGGCCTCCGGCCGCTCGGTTTCTTGTCGCATGACCAACACTGGCTTGCCAAAGACGGGCGCCTCTTCCTGCACACCACCGGAGTCAGTCAAAACAATATGGGCCGCCTTAAGCGCGCCGACAAATTGATTGTAGTCGAGGGGCGCGCAGAGGTGAATACGAGGGTTGTCACCAAACATGGCGTTCGCCATCTCAACGACACGCGGATTAGGATGAACAGGAAAAAGAACCTGCACGTCCGCGTGGGTATCCAGCACGTCAAGAACGCCTTGGAAAGCCTGACGCATTGGCTCGCCAAAATTCTCGCGCCTGTGAGATGTCAAGAGGATTAGTCGCCCGCCATCCGGCAACTGCACAGCCGGCTGGACCGCACGGGCCTTGCTTGCGACGAGTGTATCTATCCCTGTATTGCCAGTAAGATAAATATCCTGTGGTTTCACACCCTCTTTAAGCAAGGCATCGCAAGCGCCTTGAGTCGGAGCGAAATGCATAGACGCAATCCGACCCGCAACCACACGGTTAAACTCTTCCGGGAAAGGATTCACGATATCGTGCGTCCGAAGGCCTGCCTCGACGTGACCAAACGGCAATCCAAGATAAAAACAGACCGTCGCAACCGCCATGACAGTCGTGGTATCCCCCTGCGCCAAAACAACGTCAGGTGACAATGACTTAAGCGCGGGCTCGAGGGCGAGAAAAGCGCGCCCTGTGATTTCCGACAAACTCTGACCTGCTCTCATGAGGTCCAAATCGACATCAGCCTTAATGCCTAGGTCGTGAAAGGCCTTATCTAGAAGCTCACGGTGCTGAGCCGTCACGACAGTAACCGGGTTAGCCCATTCCTCAGCCATCAGCCCACGGATAATAGGCGCGCACTTAATAGCTTCGGGTCGAGTACCTACGACCACAACTACATTTTTCTTGGACAACACAATCCCCGTGCTTAAATATTGCGATCACTTGTAGGCCGCATTTCGCCGCATAGGCACCACAAGTGAACCTCGCCCCTTCGTATGAAAACGACATAGCGTAAGCAGCCGTATAAGGCAAACCAAGTATCTAAGGATACTCGATTATGTTGACGCAGACTCGTCAGAAGCGCTGCGATTGCTGAGGAGTGCCGCCCGCAAACCGCTCAACGAGGCCTGTGGGTCCGGCTGACTTTCAAGGGTCTCCAGATCTTTTTCCGCCAAGTCAAACTGCTTAAGGGCCGCATACGCTTGCACCCTATGATAAAGGCTCCAGAACGGCGCTGCTCCAAGTTCTATCGACCGACCCAACCATTCCACAGATATTTCAAGTTTCCGCAGTCCCAATGCAGATACACCTAACAGATAGGCAAAACGGGCATCTTCAGGAAACGCTTCCGTGGCAAGTTGGGCGAGAAGAAACCCATCCTGACTCGAAAGGATGCTATTGGCAGCACAACGGTTTAACGCGTGGGAATACCTCTCATGGGCATCGAAATATACGCTGGACGGCCGCTGCGGCTTTAAAGAATCCAGAGATTCCATTGCCGCATCGAAGAAAATCTGCGGCCAGTCATAGTATTTTTCGTCCTGCGCGAAATCAAAACTTTCCCGAGAAAGCCCTCGCTTGACAAGCTCATAAACATGTTCGCAGGGCTTCAGCCCCTCCCGCTCTTCTTTCGACAGCGTGCTGGCGGCCGACGCCGATGCCCGTGAGTTTGAGATGGCTGCGTCAACCAGGGTCAGCTGGATTTGAAGTTTCGATTCAAGAAATTTGAAAAACGAAACATCGATCCATTCCGTCAGGACCAGAACACGGCCACTTACGATTTGCGAAAGAACCATCTGCTGAGCCAACGTCTCCAGCCAATGCTCGCAAAACTGATCGATCCGAATGTCGGGAAACATCCGTTTCTGAGAAGCATAGGCATCAAGTGGATTTCGGATCGAGTAGATGCCTGTGCCCGCACCGTAGTGATCAGCGAAGTGCTGAACCGCAAAATCAGAGAACACGCTGAAAGGACCCAGCGCGACCTTTTCACCGTACCGACTATAGCGATCTGCAAGTTCACTCAATATGGCTTGAGGTTCACTACCCTTAACCGGAAGATAAGAACCCCGCGTTATTGCCCGTTGCAACAGTTTCCTGGAATTAAAGCCGGATTGGAAATCTTGATTCGAAGGCCTATAAAGATCTGCCTCACTAAGTATATAAACATTTTCATCAGAATTCAAAATTTGCAAGATAATAGTTGTGCCAGACCTTGCGGCACCAAAAACAAATATCCGATCCTTTAATATATCACCGATCATATTTTTCTCTCAAGATCCTTAGAGCTTCGCTCGAAATATAGTAGATTCACCAACCAAGCCCACGTTACATACCTGTGCGCTATATTAATTAAATCGATTACACCAAAGTTCACTTATAAGCGCATCAAAACATCGTGTAAGGCCCCTGTAAGCAGTCACCATTCTCCATATTTCGATGGCCTACGCAACAAAATACGCAGGTATCCTCGGTTAACCAGGTTGACGGCGCTGTAAAACAGAACCGGAGAAAGTAGAGCATGCGGCGTCAACACCAACCGACCGAAGACGAGGCAAGTGTCGCGCTCCCTCAATATGTATGTGTTGCGTTTAGACCGGGTCCGTTCACGGCCAAAAGCTCGGCGATGGCGCAGACGATATGGTAGAAGGAACTGGCCGGCGCATCTTCGGCAACCCACGACCCGTCCTCATTGAGCTTATCGTACCAGGTGCCGCGAGCTGGGGTGTCGAGATAAAGCAGCAGGCCGTTGAAGGCAGCCACAATCTCGTTGGCCTCGCTGTCTTCCTTCGTGCGCTTATAACGCGCGACCGCTGCCTTCAGGCGTTCGGTTTGCGGCCACAGACGCGCACCGCCATCCTTGACCGCACCGCTCAGCCAGACCTCGTTTATGGCGACACCACGGCTTTCGCTCAGCCCGTGACGACGCGCGAAACCGACCAGGCCATCGGAGATATCCACACCTTCACCGCCGTCGAAGCCGACCTCGAACAGCCACGCCCATTCCAGGCAGTGTCCGGGCTCGACGATCTCGCCGTCCCGCCCTTCGACCTTGTTCCAGTCGCGATCGAAATATTCTGTTACCGCACCACTGTCCGCATCACGGAAACGCTCTCGAAACAGTTCGCCCAACCGGTCCTTCATCACCTGCCAGCGTTCACGTCCCGAAAAACGATAGTGCGCCAGCGCGGATTCGAACATGTGCATATGCGGATTCTGACGGTAAGGCGGAGACGGCGTCAGTTCGCCTTCCCAGAACCCGCCCTGAGGCCGCGCCCACTTTTCGTCGAGGATATTCTGAATGTCTTCAGCGATATCGAACAAGTCCGGACGCTGCAGCGCGTGCCCGGCGTGAGCAAGGGCAAACAACCCGAAGGCATGGTCGTAGAGGTCGATCCGGCTGTCTACGACGTTGCCGTCTTCGTCGAACAGGTGGGCGAACAGCCCATCCTCGCGTCGGCCGCGGTTGAGCAGGATGTCGAGGCTTGATTCCACCACCTGGCGCCAGGGGCCGTCCCAGCCCAGCTTGCCGATCGTACAGAAAGCATAGATCTGCCGCGCCTGGACACGCAGACGGCGCTTCATCGCAACTTGCACGCCATCGATCGTCAGCCGTTCGGCAAACAGTCCATCGGCGCAAAAGCCGACCGACGACCACAAAGGCGCGGCATGCGCGAACAGCCACTCTTTCGCGCTCTGCTGCGCGTCTTTAATCGTTGCGATGGTGCTCACTGACATCAAATTCTGCTTTCGGAAACGATGGGCTGCGAATGCGGAAGGGTGGCAAACCACTCATAAAGGTCGCCCCCTGGAAACCGGTAACCTGATATACCAGCCGAGGTTGCGGCGTCCACATCGCTTTCCTGATCGCCCAAAAGAAAAGCGCCCTCGCGGCTAAGATTCATCTGGCGGAACGCCCTTTGAATCATCGCGCCACCCGGCTTGCGATCAAGGGCGGCCTGAACACGGTACGGCTCGTGCACGGCATCCTTGTGATACGGGCTGTAATAGAAGGCGTCGACGAAAGCTCCATGCCGGTAGAGCTCTTTCTGGACGGCGTGGTGCAGCTTCCAGACATCGCATTCGTCGTAGTAGCCGCGGGCAATTCCCGCCTGATTGGTCACGACGACGACGGCATAGCCCGCATCGTTCGCGGCCTTGATCGTCCGGATCGCACCAGGCACCCATTCCCATCGGTCCTGCGCATGCACATAGCCGTGATCGTGATTAAGTACGCCGTCCCGGTCCAGGAACAGCACAGGCCGTTTCCGGGCGGGCAGTTCGGTAACTGCGCGGCTATAGGTTTCGGGAAGGCCGATATCCAGGAAGTATCCTGACGATTCGACACCTCTCAGCCGCCCTTCCGACGCCAGCTGCGGAAAAAGGTCGGCCTCGATCGAGCTTGGGAAATGCTTCAGGCGGTCGATGGCTTCCAGTCGGAGCGCATAGATTCCTCCGTTGATAAGGCCCGGCTGCCCCTCGGACTCCGCTGTCTTCTCCTGAAAGCTGAGTATGCGGCCATCGCCATCGACATTAACGCTGCCGAAGCGGCCCGCGTTTTCGACCTTCCGCAGGGCAAGGACGCCCAGTGTGTCAGGCGACCCGTGCAGCGCAGCATCCACGGCACGGATATTCGTATCGAACAGGGTGTCGCCATTCGCAGCGATAAAGGTCGAGGCGAGGCGATCCCGGACGAATGCAAACGCACCGCCCGTGCCGCGCGGCTCCGGCTCAATCACTACCGAGATATGTGCGCCGCCGATCGAGGCATGATCGTATCGGGACTGGACCTGCTCGCCAAGGTGCCCGGCCAGCAACAGGACGTCGCGGAACCCCTGGCGCACAGCCGATTCCAGAAAATAGTCGAGAAACACCTTTTGCTCGGTGATCTTCATCAACGGCTTGGGGCAGTTTTCCGCCAGCTTGCCGAGTCTCGTTCCGCGCCCACCTACGAGCACAACCAATTGCCGGCAATACACGTGCACCGTCCGTCGCTGTTTTTTTCTCCTTGCCAAACTGCGGCAGCCAAATCAACCTTGAATTAAGATGAATTGTGAATAGCTTTTCCTAGGAAACAGCATCCTGCGCAGCCATCGCGGGCGCGGACGGGAATGCCCACTTCTGCGTCAGCTTTTCATGGCCTCGGCAATCTGGTTCACGACCGCCTTGACCTGTTTCTCGTCATCGCCTTCGGCCATGACCCGGATGAGAGGCTCGGTACCCGAAG
>NZ_JAGGMI010000026.1 GCF_017875235.1 Asticcacaulis solisilvae
GTATCGACGACGACATTGCCGCCGCTGGCGACGGTGCCGTCGAGATTGACGCTGACGGGCCGTCTGACGTCGATCAGTTCGTTGCGTTTGTTATAAACGCTGTAGATCCGGGTGACATCCGTTGCCGCGAGGGAATCGCCGTGGCTGGCGATGTCGCGCAGGTCGGTCGTCCCCGCGTACCGGCTCTGGATCTGCAAGGTGGTATTGCCGTTGGCGTCGTAGAAGTAGACCTTGGCGACGCCATCGCCCATATTGGTGCGCCAGGCACGGCCGGCGGCGTCGTAGTCGGCGTATTCCTGGGCCTTGGCGAGGTCGCGATTGGTGTTGGTACCGCGCGCCATGAGTTCGCCATAGGCATTGTACCAGCTGTCGGTCGCCTGGACGGAGACGTACTGGCTACCGGTCCAGCTCCCCGCGCCTTCCAGGATCAATTGACCGATAGCATCGTAGCCGAACTGCTTTGCTTCCCGGATGGTCGTGTTGTTCGACAGCTTGCGGTCGTACCACTCGATCGTCTTCTGGCCGTTGGCGTCGTAGCCATAGGTGATCTTGAAGCCTTCGGCGTCGGTCTTGTCCTTCAGCCGCCCGCCCGGACCGTAAGTATAGGTCGTCGTCTGGGCGCCAGCCGTTCCATAGCCGGCGGTCGTCGTCAGCAGATTGCCCAGGCCATCATAGGTCGACAAGGTCCTCAGGCCGCTGGCTGTCGTCGCGATGGCGACACGGCCGAGATTGTCATAAAGGAAGGTCGTGACCTCACCCGTCGCTTCGGTCTTTTGTATGACCTGGCCGAGGTTGTTGTACACGAAGGTCGCCGAGACATCCTGATCCGTCGTATTGACGATGCTGTTGCCACTGACGGTCGAATAATCCGCCAGCTTGCGGGTCTCTTTCACACGCTGGCCGTTGTGGTCGTACTGATACTCGGTGATACGGTCGTCGGCATGGGCGCCTGGCGCGGCCGGCGGCGTGCCACCGGCGGTGAGTGTGCCCGTAAGCTTGGTCACATACTGGGTTTGCTTGACGACATTGCCTTCATGATCCAGTTCATACTTGGTCATGTAGCCTTCGGCGTCGACGGCGGCGATCTTGCGGCTCAGCTTGTCGTACCAGGTATAGCTGGTGTTGTTATTGCCGTTGGTCTGGCTGATCGCGTTGCCGTTCAGGTCATAGGTCGTCGTGGTCGTGACCGTGGCGGTCTGCGAGTTCCAGCCGTTTGCCACAAGGCTCCAGCTGCCCATGGGAACGCCCAGGACATTCGTCGCGGTCAGCCGGTTGGCGCTGTCGTAAGCATAGGTCGTCTCGCGCACGCTTCCCGAAGCAGCCGGCTGTGCCGCGGGGTTACCCGTTGCATGGGTGCCCGCGTAAGCCTTCTGGTTGATGACATTGCCGTTGTCATCATAGGCCCAGACCGTCAGCGCACCCACGGCATCGACCTGGGCCGTCTTGCGGTTCTGCTTGTCGTAATAGCTTGTGGTCACCGCACCATTGGCATCGGTCGCCGTCACCTGGTTGCCGCGAAGATCGTAGCTGAAGCTCTGGGTCGGGGTAACGGTCCAGGTGAAGCCGTTGATGTTCGTCGTGGTAACGGCATCCCCGGTCTGGGTGATCAGCTGGTTGTTCTTGTCATAGGCATAGTTCGTGGTGCGCGCCACACCGGCGATGCCCTGCGCTTCGACCATCTGCGTGCGGTTGCCGAAGGCATTATAGGTGTAGGCGGTTGTGACGGCGGGCGCCGTCGCGATCGCGGTAGAACCATCCATGGCGACGCCGGCGGGGGTCGTCTGGCTCGTCATCAGGCCGCGCTTGTCATACGCATAGGTGACCACGGCTCCCATGGCGTTGGTCATGGAGACACGGTCGCCGAAGGCGTTATAGTCGTAGGACGTCGTCTTGCCGTTGCCGTCGATGCTGGTCTTTACCCGGCCGGCATTGTCGTAAGTGAAGGATGTCTTGTTGTCCCGGTCGGCATCGGGGGTGATAGTGTTGTTGACGATCTTGTTGGCAAACCGTTTGACGTAATCGACTTCGCCCGCGTTATTATAGACGGTCTGCGTCCAGTAGTCCTCGGTATCGCGCTGGGCAATCTGGCGGCCGGCGGCGTCGTAGTAGAAGTAGCCGGAATAGCCCCTCGCGTCGGTAACCTTGATCTGTTCACCGAAGGCGTTCTTCTCGCTGACCGTGACCGCGCCATTGGTCATGTTGGTCGTCGTCACCACCAGGCCGGTGCTGTTGTAAGAATAGGCATAGCTGGTGCCATTGCCGAAGCCGTCGCGCGTTTCCTTCACGCGCCCCTGCTCATCATAGATGCGCCACGTCGTTGCCTCGGCAACGCCCGAGCCGGCAGCCGTGATCTCTCTCCGTAACTGGCCGTCAGCCCAGTAGAGATAGGTCGTTTCCGCCTCGTCCGCCGTTCCGTAAGCGACTTTGACCGACGTCGTCCGTCCCATGCCGTCATAGGCATAACGGGTCGCGATCCCCATCGGATCGGTCACCTGCTGCAGACGCCCGGCGCCGTCATAGGCATAGGTCGTGGTCCGGGCATTCGCCGTGTTCGCGCTGGCCCAACCGTTCGCATCAGAAACGTTCCAGTTGACCGGGGTATATACCGCCGCGTACTCGACCTTTTGTGTCACCTGGCCGTCGGCATTGTAGGTGTAACCCGTGACATAGTTTTCGGCATTGATGGCGTAGAGCTCGCGCCCAGCGGCGTCATAGGTTGTGCGTGTGACGCGCGCACCCGTGGGATTGGCGTCCGCCCAGCTCTTCATCTGGGCAAAGGTGCGATCACCGGAGACGCTGTGCAACGCGGCATAGGCATAGGTCGCAATGACACGCCCGACCTTGTCGTAAGAGACGGCCCTGACCGAGTTGTCTGGATTGATGATGAAGTTTACGCGATCGGCGGCGTCATAGGTATAGCGCGTGACCCGGTTGGCCGGATCGGTTTCGGACAGCACATTGCCATTGGCGTCGTAGGTGTAGGACGTCACCAGGTTCAGCTTCGGCGACGTGCCCGGATCGACGGTCTTACTGGTGACACGTCCGGCCGCGTCGTAAACGAACGTCGTGGTGCGCGCATCGGTCGTCTTTCCGACGATCCAGCTCGCCAGATCGGACAGCGTTCCGGAGTTGCCGGTCGGGTAAAGCACGGCATACTGGACCGACTGCGTCACATTGTCATTGGCGTCATAGCTGTAAGCCGTCACCGCACCGGCGGCATCGACCGAGAAGGCCAGGCGTCCGCCGGCGTCATAGGCCGAGCGGGTAAGCAGGTAAGTCTTGCCGCCGATCCAGGCCGTCATCTGGGCCAGCGTCCGGTTGCCGGCCACGTCGTAAAGCGTATTGTAGGTCTTCGTCTGGATCAGACGGCCTTCGTCGTCATACGTATATTGGCTGACCCGGTTCTCAGGGTCGATCGTAAAGGCCAGGCGGTTGTTGCCGTCATAGACATTGCGCGTGATCCCACCTGCCGCATCCGTCTTTTTGATCACATTGCCGGCGGCATCATACTCATAGGACGTGACCAGGTTCAGACCACCCGGATTAAGCGTCTCGCTGGTCAGGCGGCTGAGCTTGTCATAGGCATAAGACACCACCACGCCCGCAGGCGAGGTCATCGACACAACGCGCCCGGCATCGTCATAAGCCCATTGCGTGGTGACGTTCAGACCGCCGTTATCGACGATCTCCTTCAGCTTGCGGCCTTCCAGGTCGTACTCGTACCGCGTCACCACAGTGTTGGCGTCGGTCACGGTCAGCACCTGCCCCTTGCCGTCATATGACCGCTCAGTGACCAGGTTCAGGCCGGTTGGATCGACCCTCTGACGGAACACCCTGGATGCAGCATCGTAGTCGTAGGTCGTCTCGATGCCACGCGCATCGGTCGTCCTTGTCAGCACCCTGGCGCTGCTGTAGGCGTGAGTTACAGTCCCGGCGCCATCGATTGTCCTGGTGAGGTTGCCGTCGAGATCGTACTCATAGGTGGTCGTTTCGCCGCCCGTGATCGCGATCCTGACCGTCTGGCCATAGGCATTGCTGGTCGTGGTCGTCACCACACCGTTGGCGTCGGTCACCGTCACCTGGCGGTCGAACAGGCTGAAGGCGTAGCTGGTCTGCTTGTTGTTCCGGTCGGTTATCTGGACGACACGGCCAAGAGCGTCATAAACGAAGCTGGTCGTCTTGCCCAGGGCATCCGTCTGGCTGGTCAACTGGCCGGCACGGTCATAAGCGCTCGTCGTGGTATTGCCGGCATCCGTCACCGTCTTCTGCCGCCCGAACGCGTCATAGGTGTAAGACGCAACCCGCGCCAGACCGCCCACATCGGCGGTCGAGGTCTTCAGCAGGCCACGGCGGGTGTAAAGCGTCTCCGTCCGGACCGTCGTGGCCCCCGACAGAGGATCGACGCGTGCCTGCAGCTCGCCGAAGGCGTTATACTCGAAGCTCGTCGTCTTGTTCAGAGCATCGACCGATGAACTGATTTGCCCCAGTGTGTTGAAGTTCACCGTACGCGTGCTGGCGCTGGCGGCAATCGCCGCAACCCTGTCCGTCAGGGTCGAGGTAATGAGACCACCTGACAGTGAGGCAATGCTTATCTTCGAGGTGTAGGTGGTAACCGTCGTCTTTTCGCCAAAGACATTGTAGCCGTATTTCGTGACGTCGCCGGTTCCGTTGACCTCATAGGCCAGGCGGCCGTTGATGTCGTAATAGTAGAAGACCGGACGGCTGTCCGAATCCATGGTCTTGATCAGCCGGCCGGCAGCGTCATAGACGTAGGAAATCTGGTTGCTGGCCCATACCGCGTCAATGTCGGCCGGGGTTGGATTAGCGCCCAGGCCGGCAATCCGATTCGCCCCCTCCCCGGTCAGTTCCGCACCCTTACGGCCCAGGCTGTCCCAGCGGATCAGATGGGTCCGGCTATCCACGTCCCCGTCCGCAGTCGTCGAGCTGGCCGTGCTTTCCTTCATCAGGTTGTAAGCCGCGTCGTAAACGTAGGTCGTGACCTCTGTCGCCCCGCCCTGCAGGATCAGGGTCTTTGTCAGAACGTGACCGTACCGGTCGTAGGTGTAATCGGTCGTCTGCGGCGTGGTGGCAGGCAGGTTGCTGTGGAGTTCAGAGACCGTAATCGGATTTTGGACATTGTTGACGGCGTCATAGCTGAGCGCCGTCAGCGTGCTGACGCTGATATTGCGCCCTTCCCGCACCCGTCCGACATAGCCGGCCGGCGTATATTCGTCATAGGTCGTGACATTGCCCAGGCCATCGATCTCGGCACGCAGCAGCCCACGGCCGTCATAGACCCACCAGTTGTTGATGTCGTCGGCATGGCTGCCCACATCGGCCAGCAGGGTCGCGAAGCTGCCGCTGGCGCGGTTCGCCGCATTAGTCGCGTTATTGTAAGCCTTCGTCTGGACCTTGCGGCCGCCGCCGTCATAGATGATCTGAGCAAGGTAGCCGTCGGCATCAAGCGTGCCGATCAACTGGCCGTCGCTGTTGTAGAAGTGCCGCGTCACGCGGTCGTTCGCGGCATCGGCCGTCGGCAGGACCAACCGGACGGGGGCTACCGTCTTGAAGCCGGTGACGGTCGCCGCGGCGAGCTTGCTGGCATATTCGGTCGTGGCGATCAGCCGGCCGGCGGCGTCATAGGTGTGCGCCGTCACACCGCCCTGAGCATCGATCTGCTCGATCAGGCGGCCGTCAGCGTCATAGACGTTCCAGTTCCAGCGGTCGTTGGCCGTATCCTCCGCCGGCAGGACGCTCGCAAGGGGCACAGCCGCCGAACTGCCGGTCCGGCCATCCAGCGTGCTCAACTGCCCGGACGTTACCTTGTTCGCATACTGTATCGTCGCGACCAGTTGGCTGTTGCCGTCGTAACGGTAGACCGTGATCGCCCCGTCCGGTGCGACATCGGCGACCTTGCGGCCCAGCATGTCATAGACATAATGGGTCTTCAGCCCGCTCGCATCGGTCGTACGGATCAGGTTGCCGACGGAATCGTAGACATAGCTCGTGGTCGCCGTCAGGCCGCCATTGCCGCTGTCGGTAACGCTGATCAGTTCGCCCGCGCGGTTATATACCGACGTCCGGACCGTACCATTGGCAAACGTCACGGCCGTCTGCAGACCTGTGGAGCTCTGGGTATAGACCGACGTCGTCTGCTTGCCGTTGTAATCCGTGCTGCTCAGGGTCCGGCCCAGGCCATCATAAACGAAGGTTTCCGTCGCACCGGAACCCGACAGCTGGCGGTTCAGCATCCGGCCGTACGGATCATAAACATAGGTGGTCGTGCTGGCGGTCGCGACTATGCCGGCGCCATTGGCGTCGGTATCGGCAAAGTTCGTTACAGACTGTATTTGCCCGCGCGCGTCATAGGCCATGTCGGTGCGCTGCAACTGCGTCTTATCGACCGGGGCGCTCGCCGCCCAGGTGTTCAGGTCCGCCTCCGCGAGAGCCCCCTGGCCGAGATAAAGCAGGCCCGTATAACGCAGGATGCTCGTCTGCTGGCCATAGCTGTTGTAGACAAAGCGCGTGACTTCGCCGCGCGGACTGACGGTGTAAACCAGACGACTGCTGGTATCGTAAACATAGCGCGTCGTCGCCGCCACCGATGTGCCCGCCGCCTCCGTCTTCGTCAGCAGCTGGTTGTTGGCATCATAGCTATAGGTCGTCGCAACGCCATAAACGTCGACCATCGACGTCCGGTTGCCCTTGCTGTCGTATGTGTACGCATAGGCCGTCGCCTGCGGGCTGCCGCCCACCGCGATCAATGGCTGCGCGATCTCGACACTCATATGCTGGCCGCCGGCAGCCGTGCCCTGGACCATGAACTCCACGTTTACCGCCTCGGCCGGTGCCGTCGCCGACAGGCTGCCGAAGTTCGCCGTGGCGATACCGCTTGCCCCAAGCGTGCCGCCCGGCGTCAGGGCCACTGAACTGGTCGATATCAGGCTGTTGTCGGCCCGGCGCCACATCGCATTAAGCGTGAGCGCGCTCGCGCCCGAACTGGCCGTATAGACGCTGAACTGGACATTCTGCCCGGGAGACACGGGCGTGTATGCCGTGAACCCCTGCCCCAGGCGCATGTTCCAGCCGGCAGCCGGCATCGTGCCGTTCGTCTGCCGGCGATAGACGCTGACCCCGCCATCGATCTCGGTCGACTGCGCCGTCGTGATCGACGAACCGGAGCTCGCAAGGTCATTCCAGCTGGTGGCGTAATTGCTGAACAAGGGATCGGACGAAGGCCCGCTGTAGAGCAGGTTGCCAGATGCGTCATAGGTAAAGGCCAGGGCCTGGGCGGGAGCGCCCGCCGTAGCCGGCTGGGAGACCAGCCGCGTCAGCTGCTTCTTGCTGTCGTAGGTCAGCGTCGTCGTATTGCCCTGCTGGTCCGTGACGACCGTGTTGTTGGAGTTGTAGGTGAAGCTGGTGGTCGACGTCGTGCTGACGCCGCCGACCGTCGACACCGTCTGGACCAGGGTCGAAACCCGGTTGGACCCATCATAGGTGATGTCCAGCAGTGTGCCGTCGCTTTGCGTGATCCGCGAGATCTGCGTGCTCGTGCCGACATAGTCATAGGTCGTGACGTAGGTCTTGCCGTCGCTGATCGCATTATCTTCAGGCGTCAGATCCACCGTCACCGTCGTCAGGCGGCTGGGCGTGTTGGTGTCGTAAGTGTACCGGGTCCGCGTCCCGATCAGGACGTTGCTGGCATTGTAGGTGGCGATCGAGCTGAGCAGCGAACCCGTATAGGTCAGGCTGAGATACTCGCCGTTCGCCGTCGTGATCCGGCTCACCCGTGAACTGGTGTAGGTATAGGTCAGCTTGTTGCCGCTGGCGTCCGTCGATTCCATCAGACGGCCGCTGTTGGCGCCGTCGTAGAGATCCCATGCCCGCGTCGCCCCGTCGGTCCAGGTCCACCTGTTCGTACCCGCATCGAAGGTCAGAGTGTCATAGGCGCCATCGGACTCGGTGCCGACATAGGCGCTGCGGGTGGCGTCCCACGTATAGGTGATGTACGAGCCATCCCCCGTATAGTGCCGGATCGTGCTGCCCGCCGTGTTCACCGTGCCGGCCAAGGTGTTGGTCATCCGGCTGAAGTTCAGCTGCCAGTCATTGCTCGTATAGCTGGCCAGGCTGTTATAGTGGCTGGAGATCCCCGCATCGATCCCACGGCCGAACAGCATCTCGTCCTGGTTCTGGACCATCAGGTTGCCGGTCGCCGCATTGACCGTCACACGCGTGCCCGCCTCACCCAGCCGGCTGTCGCCAATCTGCCCCGCACCGCCCAGAACCGTGGCCGAGCTGTTCTGAAGGCCAAAGTTGGCACTTGTGACGATCGCTACCATGATGAATCCCCTGTCGCACGGCCCCAAGCCGCACCCTTCAGAGAACTAATCGAACAATC
>NZ_JAGGMI010000027.1 GCF_017875235.1 Asticcacaulis solisilvae
GCGCGACAGGGAGGAGGGAGTGTGCTGATCCGTCTCAGGCTATCAAACCACTCCCTCGCATTAAAGCGATATGGCGAAAAGTGCCAAGATGCGTTTTTTTGGGGTTTTCGCCTTAAATATCGCGACAAAACAAAAACTTAGATCGGCATGATGTGTCCACTTAAAATCATGCCGATCTAGCCACGGGTGCATACGGAGGTCGTTTTTCTCCCTCCTCCCTGTGCCGAAGGCATGGGGAGGGGGACCGCCGAAGGCGGTGGAGGGGTCCGTCTCAGGCGTTGACACATCCTCCGCCGGATCAAGCCTCCCGCCCCTACCCGATCCGCGCACTCGCGGTCATGGTCCGTGTCTCCTCGGCCGCCTTCGTGCGCCTCAGCATGATGAAGGTGCCGGCAAAGACCTGGCCGTCCTCAATAATGCGCCATTCGCCGTGGATCTCGTCGCCCTCACTCGATAGCCGCCCGTCATAGGTAACACTGTGCGCCCAGCCGCCGCCACCATCATAGGTCTTGACGAACGACACGGCCGTATCATGCACGGCGCCATCGACAAAGGCCGCCTGCAGCGGCACCATGGCCAGGTCGTCGTCAACCTCTTCCGTGATCGATCCGAAGAAACGCCGGCCCGTCTGCACCAGGCGGGCCGTGAAATGACAGGGCTCAAGCCCTTCCTCGTCAGGGTAACTGTAGGTGCCGTTCCACGTCCCGGTAACCGAGCCAGACATGGCCTGGCTATTCACCGCCGCCCGGAGACTGCCTTATCTCCTTGGCCACGCAGTCGGGGCCTTCGAAGCCATAGCTCAGCACGCGGTGGTCCGGGCTGATGACGAAGCGCGTCTCGCAATAGGTTTCCCAGTATTTCGGCGGCACCCAGACGGATTCATAGGTGGTGACCGTCCGCTTTTTTATGTTGCCCTTCTTGTCCTTGTACTTTTCCTCATAGGAGCCATTGGCCACCTGGGAATAGGAATTGCCCGACTGGCGCTCGGTGATCTTGCGGTAAGTCCACAGTTCATTACCGTCGGAAAGCTTCGACACGCGGTCGGGCGCCCCCCATTCGACCTGCAGCTGATCGCTGTGCATGCCGGTCATCAGGTCCATGTGCTGGCGATAACCTTCCACCGTGGCGCACCCGGTCACGGCGACGACAACGCTCAAGGCTGCGATGATAGCTATACGGCGCATTGGCTCCCCCTCTTTTGCCGGCCAAGGCTAACAGAGATTTGACCGGACGTACATATCCGGTCTCGCGCTGTCCGAGTTGACAATCCCGCTTGCGGAGCTATCCTCTCCGCATGGCAATCCGGGCTAAACTCGCGATATCGCAATCGCTCAAGGGACATCCTGTCACAGGATCATAGCCCGAAGTCCGGCCGTCAGCGCCCTCCGGACTTCGGGAGGGCCGCGCATTCCGGCAGGTGACACCTCACCGCCCAATGCCATCCGGCGCACGCAATCCCCGACATTTTCCGCTTTTGCTCACGCAAGGGCCCCATTGTGTGCATATCCATGTCTGAAACCCTTACACTCCCAAAGATCGTCATCAGCCGGGACGACTTCGAAACCCTCGGCAACCTGGCCGAGATCGCCGCACCCGACCAGAAGGCCGCCGCCGACCTGCTGCAGCGCGAATTGCAGCGGGCCCGGATCGTGGCGCCGGAAAAGCTCGATCCCGGCGTCGTGCGCATTGGCGCCTTTGTTTGCTACCGCCTGGGCGCCGGGCCGGAGCGGACGGTGCAGCTGGTGCTGCCCTACCAGGCCGATATCGCGCACAATCGCATCTCCGTGCTGACGCCCGTCGGCGCCGCCCTGATCGGCCTCAGCCACGGCCAGGCCATCCGGTTCACCGCGACGGACGGCCGCAGCCAGGTGCTCCAGGTCATACGCGTCAGCCAGACGGGAGACATGTCATGACCGCGGTGCTCCAGGTCCGCGACTACCGCCTGCTGCGCCAGTTGTTCGACCGCCTGAACGGCTCGAAGGAACCCTTCGAACGTATCGTCCGCCAAAAGCTTGAAACAGCACGCCTTTTGCTGCCGGGAGAAGAGCCCTCCCCGTTGGTCCGCCTGGGCAGCCGCGTCCGGTTCCGCATCAACGACGCGCCGGCGGAAGAACGGATGCTGGTCCTGTCGGACGACTACAGGCCCGACGGCCATTGCCTGGCGCTCGACAGCCCGATCGGCGTGGCGCTGCTGGGTTACCAGGCCGGCGACGTCATCGATGCCGAATGGCGCAGCGAATGCCCCGAACCCATCACCATACTGAATGTCCGCAATCCTTCGCCTCCGGCCCTGCGCCGCGACGGCGTGGTCGTGCCCTTTCCCGGCCGTCCGAACTGATCCGTGGAGGAACCCATGCCCCCCAACGACAAGACCAAACCGGCGCCCCGTCCCGACTGTCCGCGCCAGTATCACGACGACTATATCGGCCGGCCGGCAAGCCGGGCACGGTGGCCTGTCCTGCTGGCCGCGCTGGGTGGACTGCTGCTCATATGCGCCGCGTTCCATGTCGTCAGCCAAGGCGGGATCGGTTAGCCAGGTCCACGAAGAGCCGGACAGGCACAATCGTCTTGCTGGTTCCGATGGTTCGTGCTTGTCTTGCGGCATAGGGGGAGACATATGCGCATATCCGTCATCGCCGCAGCCATGCTGCTGGCATCCGCCACGGCGGCCATCGCCGAACCGGCCGAAATTCCGTTCCGCAACGTCTTCGCGACCCTGGCCGAAAAGACCACGCGCGCGTCTGACCGGGCCTTTTTCGAGACCGAGGTGCTGCGCGGCCAGGCCATGGCCGAACCCGACCGGTTCAGCGACCGCGCGGGCGCCACGAAATACACCTATGGCCCGCAGATGCGTCAGGGCATCGCCTATCTCAACAGCACCGGCGCCAAAAACACCGTGTCCTTCAGCGCCGAGTCAGGCCTTGCCGACCGCGGCGCGGACTGCCTGACCTTCGCGGAGGCCGACGGCGAACTTCTGCGCCATGGCTGGTCATATACCCGTCCAAAGACGACAACCTCACCCGGCGAGATGGTCGGCGCCGTCTATCAGCGTGCCGGCGTCGCGCTGAGCCTTTCGAACACGGCCATCATGATGTCGTTCGAAAGCATGGCGTCATCGCCCGAAGCCCGGAAGGCGGCGCGTGACAGGCTGGAGGCCCTTCGCCAGGAGCGGCTGAACACGACACGCGGCACCGAAGCCTATGCGAAGCTGTGCCCGGACATGATCGACGTCGCCTTTGTCCGGCAGGACTGACGCCATGACGGAGGCCGCCGACGACGACGATGATGATGATGATGATGACGCCATGTTCATGCGGACCTTCGAACTGGACGGCGAGCCGACCGTGGAGGCCTGGGTTTGGCCGCCAGAGGAGGACGAGGACATGCAGGCAATCCGTTGTTACTATCAGATCGTCGGCATGGGCGATGAAAAGTTCCGCTCGGCCTACGGCGTCGACGGGTTTCAGGCGCTCACGACGGCCCTGAACTTCATAGCCGTGCACCTTTACAACTCCGATGAATACAAGGCCGGGCGGCTGACGTTTTACGGCGCGCCGGACCTGCACCTGCCGGAACGCCCGGGTTTGCGCTTCGATAAGTATGGCCATGAGAACGCCGCCGTCATCTTTCAAAGCCAACACTACGGCATGGTGCTGATGCCGCAGGAACGGTTTCCGCGCATTGCCATCGAAGCCCAGTGGTTCAAAAGGCTTGGTACGGGGGTAAAAGCGGTTGCATTGAGAAAGAGCGGTAAGAGACGCGCGAACCGGCTGGCCAGGTCTCTACGGCGAATTCGCGCCTACTATGAGGCGGTGTGCAAACAGGAAGGTCTTGCCCTGCCCTACGCCGATAAACCCAAGAAGTAATATCCCCGCCGAGGAAGCGCCTTGTCTTCAGTGGCGCCGCGCAGGATCTTGAGACTGTAGGGGCGCCGCGATTGCAATCATCACCCGGCACGCCCATGTTCTTGTCACACCAATATGAAGAGAGGAACATGCGCTTTTCAGGCTTAATCGTCTTGAGCGTGCTGATAGCTGCGGCCGCCCTGCCCGGGCCGGCGAATGCGCAATCCACGGCGCCGGCCCACAAGGTCATCGAACATAAGCTCGCCGATATCGCCGACCTTCTCTATATGCGGCCGTACTGCGAAGCCGCTGGCTACCGCATCGACGCGCAGGCCACTGAAAAAACGCTCGCACCGGTCATCGCAGACGCCGTCGCCGCCGGCATGCCCGCCGACACCGCCTCTGCCATGGCTGACGCCGCGCTGGCTTCCCGCGCAGCCGAAGGTAGTGAAGTCCTCCGAAAATACCGAGCGGCCCATGCTGCGGCTTCTGCGTCCGGCGATGTCCATGCGCCCTTTATCGCGCTGAACGACTGGCGCAGATATGTCGACGGAAAATGCTATGCGCTGTCCACATCGCTGGACTTTCGCCCCATCATAACCGCGCCGGAAGACATCCCCGCCGCCAACGGCGTCCTGTCGAAGTGGCTGCTCGATCCGGGCGGCATAGCCAACACAAGAGCGGAATAGACGCCTACCCCGCCATCACCTTGCTGAGCGCGGTTTCAAGGTCCTCGACGGTGAACGGTTTGAGCAGGAAACTATCCATGCCGGCGCGCTGGCACAGCACCCGCACGCCCTGTGAGGTGTGGCCCGTCATGCCTATGACCGGATTGGGCTCGAAGCCCGCCGTCCGTTCGATCTTGCGGATCAGCGCCGTGGCTTCGATGCCGTCCATGATCGGCATTTCGACGTCCATCAGGATCGCGACATAACGGTTCGCCTGGGCCCGCGTCACGGCGTCGCGGCCGTTCGCCACGACGTCGGCGTCGAAGCCCAGTTCCCTGGCCATCTCCTCCGCCACGAAGGCGGCGGGCGCAAAGTCCTCGGCGATCAGGATGCGGCCTTTGCTCACTTCTGGTCACTCCACTGTCAGGATGGCAGGGTAGCGAACCCGCCCATAAGCAATCAGTACGCGCAATCGATTGAGCCGATAAATGTCGATGTGTGACGTAGCGTCGCCTTGATCGTGCGGTTACGCAATAGCAAGCCAGCCATGCCATGATTGCCTAAACCGGAGGGCATGAATGGACTGGATAAAGCTCTTTCTCTCGCTGTTCGGGCGCATCGGCCGCCGCCTTTACGGCATCGCCATGGCCGCCGTCATCGCCACGCAGATACTCAGCCCGCTGTCGGCCTCCTGATCATTCCCACACGCGATTATCCGGCCCTGTGCCTGACCACCAAGCGGCTGCACCGCTGGAACCGGTCGGCGTCAAGAGGTGGGCGCTGGCAAAATCGGTTCGCGGTGACGGCGTCTTTATCCTTAAATGCAATCGTTTGCTGAATTAACCTAACCGAAACGCTCAGGCCCTAGTGTGCGCCGACATATGGGACAGCTCAGCGCAGGTTGAGACGGCTTCCCGATAACACCCGGGAGACTTTGAATGACCGAAGGTCTGGCGCTTATTATCGAAGACAGCTTCACGCAGTCCCAGATCATCGGCCGCATGCTGGCGGACCAGGATTGGCGCACCGTGCACGCGCGCTCGCTGGAGGAAGGCCTGCAGGCGATCATCCGCCACAAGCCGGGCCTGATCTTCGTCGATGTTTTCCTGGGCGAGGAAAACAGCCTCGGCGCCCTGCCCCAGATCCGCGAACTGGCCAATGACGCCGCCATCGCCGTCATGACCGCCGGCAACCGCGCCGAGGATATCAACCACACGCTGGATGAGGCCCGCCGCGCCCGCGCCGACTACGTCCTGCAGAAACCCTTTTCGCGCAAGCAGATCGGCGCCATCGTCGCGGCCGCCGAGCAGGACTATGCGCAAGGATCGCGCCGCCGCCACGCCCTGGTCGTCGAAGACAGCCAGACCGTCCTGAAACTGACCACCCAGATGCTGGAGGACAGTGGCTTCCGCGTCAGCGCGGCGCAGTCGATGGAAGACGCCCTGACCAATGTCGACATCGGCCATATCGACCTGGCCGTCTGCGACATCTTCATGCCGGGGATCGGCGGGCTGGAAGGCATCAAGCGCATCAAGCGCAGCTGGCCCGCGGTTAGGGTCCTGGCCATGTCGGCCGGGCTCGGCGATCGTATTTCGCCCGAACGCGCGATCTCCGCCGCGCTTCTGGCCGGCGCCGATGCCGAAATCAGCAAGCCCTTCACGGCGATCGCGTTTGCCAATGCCGTGGCCGAACTGATGGTGCGCAACTAAAGCGATATGCCAAAAAGTGTGCAGCGGTTTTGGGCTAAATATCGCGATAAAACAAAAAACGAGAGCATGATGACGGTTCGATTTAAACGCATCATGCTCTAGGCCGCGTGGCCCGGCCTGAAACTTTTTCTTTGCGCCTGTCGATCGTGACCGGGGCCGTTCGTTGTGCTGATATCACCAGGACAAACGGAGCCACATCATGACCGCCACCATCACCGCCTTTGCAAGTTCGCCCGACCGTGGCCGGGGCCTTGCCCGCGACATGCGCGTGCGCTGGGCCTTCGAAGAGGTCGGCCAGCCCTACGACGTCCGCCTCGTCTCGTTCAAGGCAATGAAGGAAACGGCACATATGCGGCTGCATCCGTTCGGCCAGATCCCGACGCTCGAGGACCGTGGTATCCAACTGTTCGAGACCGGCGCCATCATCCTGCATATCGCCGAACGCCATGCGGGCCTGCTGCCGGACGACGCCGCCTCCCGGGCGCGGGCGATCGCCTGGATGTTCTGCGCGCTCAACACGATCGAACCGCCGATCGTCGAGCGCGAACAGACGCGCTTCACCGAAGGCGACAAGCCGTGGCATGCCGAGCGCGTGCCCCTGATGGACGACCGCATCCGCACCCGCCTGCGCCAGTTGTCGGCGTGGCTGGGCGACAGGGACTGGCTCGAAGATGTTTTCAGCGCCGGCGACCTGATGATGGTGATGGTACTGCGCCGCGCCGAGGGCACCGGCCTGATCGACGAATTTCCGAACCTGACGGCGTATGTGGCGCGCGCGGAGGCCCGTCCAGCCTATCAGCGGGCCTATGACGCCCAGCACGCGGTTTTCGTAGCGGCGGGTGATAAACGGCGCTGACGGGGGAAGGTCGACTGCCGGAGAATACCCCTCCACCGCTACGCGCCCTCCTCCCCGCAGCGTAGCCTGAGGCGGATCAGCATACTCCCTCCTCCCTGTCGCGT
>NZ_JAGGMI010000028.1:0-2500 GCF_017875235.1 Asticcacaulis solisilvae
GTGTGTTGCTTTTCTGGATTTTGGGTACAAAAAAAGCCCCTTTTGTGGGGCTTGTTTTTTGGTTGCGGGAGCAGGATTTGAACCTACGACCTTCAGGTTATGAGCCTGACGAGCTACCGGGCTGCTCCATCCCGCGCCAAGAAGGCAGTGATTGTAATGAAGGGTGTATTTTTTCAGCTGGACTTTATAGACCTGGCGACGACCTACTCTCCCGCGCCTTAAGACGAAGTACCATTGGCCCAGGAAGGCTTAACGACCGAGTTCGGAATGGGATCGGGTGGGGACCTTCCGGCATAGCCACCAGGTCAATAGAGCCCAGCTGTTTTGTTATCGAGAAGACATTGCTTTGTATCATAATGCGTTTTGTAGAGGAACGATCAAGCCGATCGGATTATTAGTACCGGTTAGCTTCACTCCTCACGGAGCTTCCACACCCGGCCTATCAACGTGGTAGTCTTCCACGATCCTCAGCGAGACCTTGTTTTGAGGTGGGTTTCCCGCTTAGATGCTTTCAGCGGTTATCCCGTCCATACTTAGCTACCCTGCTGCGCGGCTGGCGCCACGACAGGTCCACCAGAGGTATGTCCATCCCGGTCCTCTCGTACTAGGGACAGATCCTCTCAAGTCTCGAACACCCACGGCAGATAGGGACCAAACTGTCTCACGACGTTCTGAACCCAGCTCACGTACCACTTTAAATGGCGAACAGCCATACCCTTGGGACCTGCTCCAGCCCCAGGATGTGATGAGCCGACATCGAGGTGCCAAACTTTGCCGTCGATATGGACTCTTGGGCAAAATCAGCCTGTTATCCCTAGAGTACCTTTTATCCGTTGAGCGATGGCCCGTCCACGAAGGACCACCGGATCACTATGGCCGACTTTCGTCTCTGCTCGACTTGTCAGTCTCGCAGTCAGGCGGGCTTATGCCATTGCACTCATCGAACGATTTCCGACCGTTCTGAGCCCACCATCGCGCGCCTCCGTTACACTTTGGGAGGCGACCGCCCCAGTCAAACTACCCACCACGCCATGTCCCGGACCCGGATAGACGGGTCTCGGTTAGACGTCAGCAGCAATAAGGGTGGTATTTCAAGGATGGCTCCACCGAGACTGGCGCCCCGGTTTCATAGCCTCCCACCTATCCTACACATGTTGCTGCTAACGCCAAGGCGAAGCTATAGTAAAGGTTCATAGGGTCTTTCCGTCTGACCGCGGGAACCCCGCATCTTCACGGGGAATTCAATTTCGCTGAGCCTATGCTGGAGACAGTGGGGAAGTCGTTACGCCATTCGTGCAGGTCGGAACTTACCCGACAAGGAATTTCGCTACCTTAGGACCGTTATAGTTACGGCCGCCGTTTACCGGGGCTTCAATTCGCAGCTTGCACCACTCCTTTTAACCTTCCGGCACCGGGCAGGCGTCAGACCCTATACGTCGCTTTACAGCTTCGCAGAGCCCTGTGTTTTTGATAAACAGTCGCTACCCCCTAGTTTGTGCCACTTTAGCCTGGTTGCCCAAGTAAAGTCACGCTTATCCCGAAGTTACGCGTGTAATTTGCCGAGTTCCTTCAGCATAGTTCTCTCAAGCGCCTTGGTATGCTCTACCTGACCACCTGTGTCGGTTTCGGGTACAGTCTCTGTGTGAGTTATTTCCAGGGACAACGCCCCTGCACGGACAATCCAATAAGCCCGTACAAGTTATGCCATCCGTCACTTCACACTGGCTCCGGAATATTTACCGGATTCCCATCGACTACGCCTTTCGGCCTCGCCTTAGGGGCTGGCTAACCCTGCGCAGATTAGCTTTACGCAGGAACCCTTGGTCTTTCGGCGAGAGGGTCTCTCACCCTCTTTATCGCTACTCATGTCAGCATTCTCACTTCCGATACCTCCAGCCAACCTCACGGTTGACCTTCACAGGCTTACGGAACGCTCCGCTACCGCTCACTTACGTGAACCCATATCTTCGGCGCATGGCTTGAGCCCCGTTACATTTTCCGCGCAGGATCGCTTGATCAGTGAGCTGTTACGCTTTCTTTAAAGGATGGCTGCTTCTAAGCCAACCTCCTGATTGTCAAAGCAATCCCACATCGTTTCCCACTTAGCCATAACTTGGGGGCCTTAGATGATGGTTAGGGTTGTTTCCCTTTTCACGACGGACGTTAGCACCCGCCGTGTGTCTGCCGGACAGTTCTCCTGGGTATTCGGAGTTTGGTTAGAATTGGTACAGCTCGCGCCGCCCGCATCCATCCAGTGCTCTACCCCCCAGGGAATAAATCCGACGCTCTACCTAAATAGATTTCGCGGAGAACCAGCTATGTCCAGGTTTGATTGGCCTTTCACCCCTATCCACAAGTCATCCGAATCTTTTTCAACAGATATCGGTTCGGTCCTCCAGTAAGTGTTACCTTACCTTCAACCTGCTCATGGATAGATCACCTGGTTTCGGGTCGTCATGCGACGAACTTGACGCTCTGTTCAAACTCGCTTTCGCTACGC
>NZ_JAGGMI010000029.1 GCF_017875235.1 Asticcacaulis solisilvae
GTCCGGGAAGGCTGCATACCTTCCCGGACACCATCGCTTCAGTACAACTCAGCGACCTTGTCCAGATACAAGGGGGACCGCCGAAGGCGGTGGAGAGGTAGTGCTCAGGCGTCGTC
The DNA here is from genome assembly GCF_017875235.1 of Asticcacaulis solisilvae. Taxonomy (GTDB): domain Bacteria; phylum Pseudomonadota; class Alphaproteobacteria; order Caulobacterales; family Caulobacteraceae; genus Asticcacaulis; species Asticcacaulis solisilvae_A. The sequence continues at coordinate 117 of NZ_JAGGMI010000029.1, forward strand.
CCCCACCACCACATCTCATTCGCTACGCTCATTCGTGCGGGCCCCCTCCCCATCGCTACGCGACAGAGAGGAGAAATCAGCTCAGCGACACCAACAACGCATGGTGGTCCGAAAACGGCTGCGGGATAATCTTCATATCCAGACTCCCCGCCAGCGGCGACGTATAAAGACACAGGTCCAGCGTGTGCCGCCATCTATGAAATGTAAAAGTCGGCTGGTCTTCGGTATTCAGCAACCTTAAAAACCCATCGTCCAGTAGGGTTTTCAACTCCTGCAAGCCGTTCAGTGTGTTGAAGTCGGCCAGGATGATCATGTTGCCGTCGCTTTCCCGCACCAGGTCGCGCACCTCGGCGAATTGCTTCTGACGCACCTCGGCCTTGAGCGAAAAGTGCGTAAACAGCACGCTCAAGCCTTCCCGGATCGTCACCTTGTAAATCAGCCGCTTGGTGCCATTGCGGAAATAGAGCCGGTCATAAGCGAACTCGCTCTTCGCCAGGAAACCATTGCTCTTGCCGGCATGGAACGGCAGCTTCGATGTCCGGCTGTTGGGACCATACTTGTCCGCCACATCATGAAAGCGGTAATCGCCGCACATCAGCGCGGAGATCTGATTGAACCAGCCGGTATGTGCCGCCCCCTGCTCCAGCTCGATCATGCAGCACAGGTCGGGATGTTCGCGATCGATGATCTGGCGGAACTGCGCCATCACCGCCTGCTGCTGGGCCGTTGACTTATACACATGACGATAGGCGCGCGTGACATGGTGATACAGGCTGCCGCTGATGCCCGTCGCATAGCCGAGATTGCTGAAGAGAATTTTCATGGTCAAACTCGTTGCAACATCATGGTCCCGATCCGTCCCATCAGGCCGTCGAACCACGATCGCGCCCGCTCATCCTCGCGCTTGGGCGGCCGGGCAAAGACCGCATCATCGGCAAAGCTGCGGGCGACCTCAGCGACCATGGCCGGGTCGCGCAGGATGATATTGGCCTCGCGATTCCGGCACAGGCTTAAGTAATCGAAATTGCAACTGCCAAGCGTCGCCCACTGACCATCGATAATAGCATATTTGGCGTGCAGGACCGAGCGCTGATAGAGCAGGACCTCATAGCCCTTGCCGCGCCAAACCGGCAAAAGCGCGCGCGTCACCCTGTCGGCCACCGACACGTCGGTTTCGTGCGATAGCATGAGGACAATACGTACCCCGCGCGCCTTGGCGCGGTTCAGCGCCTCTCGCAGCCGCCGCGGCGGAAAGAAATACGGCGTGGCGATGCAGATTTCGTGCTTCGCCCCATCGATCGCACTGACCAGCGCCTTATAGAGCGGATAGTGCCCGCCCTTGGGGTTCTGCGACACGTAACAGGCGTCCATGGCGCGTACTATGGTTTCGGCGCCGTCACCATCCAGCCGGCCGTCTTCGAGGTCGTGCCACATGGCTTCGAAATCGCGCCGCGCGGCTTCGGCCAGACCGTCTTCCAGACGCACCATGGTGTCGCGCCAACTCCGCATATATTCCGCCAGGCACATGCTGCCGAGGTAGGTCGCGGTTTCGTCGACGTGCAGCAGCTTGGCGTGGGTGCGCGGCAACCAGGACAGGGGTTTGAACAACTCCGCCGGCCGCAGGCGGTGATAGAAGGCAACTTCCGCGCCTGCGCTTTGCAGTTCGGCGATGACCGAAGTCTTGCCGATGGCGCGGCTGCCGAAGGCATCGAGGATGATACGCACGTGCAGGCCTTCGTTGGCCTTGCGCGCCAACAGACGCAGGAAGTCCTGGCCGACATCATCAGCCTTGACGATATATTGTTCGAAGTCGATCGAGACCTTCGCCTGTTCGCAGGCCTCGGTCATGACGGCCCAGGCTTCGGCAGTCGTAAGATGAAACTCCATAGTCCCCTGTTGGCTCTCTCACCTCTGATCGTCAGAGGCTAGGGCCTAAGGATATCTGGATTCAATATGTCTTTAAGCCTTGGGCGTACAGCGGCCTTCGAACGACGCGCCTTGCTCGATCGCCAGCTGTTCGAAGGTAAGGTCCCCGCGCACCTGGCTGGACGGCTCGAGCCTGATCGACTTGGCGGTTATATTGCCCTTGACGATGCCGCGGACCTCGACGGTCGCGGCCTTCAGATTGCCCTCGACCTGACCTCCGGCCGAAATGATCAGGGTTTCGACCTCGACATTGCCGATCACCTTGCCTTCGACAGCGAAGATGCCGGAGCCCCTGACATTGCCCGTGATGATGATATGGCCCGTGCCACTGGCCGAGCCCTGATCCGCGTTCTGTATCATTACACACCCCTGCGCGAAGACGACGTGCCCGCGCTGCAATAATTGCACCAGACCACGCAAACCCGCCCGAAGTTGGGCAAGTGCAAACCATAGAATAGGGTTGCGAAGGTTTTATGCCCCAAAGCTTCGAGGGCGCGGCGCCGGAAAGCCGGGCCGCCCCCTGCTCCAGGCTCTTTAGGCGTTCACCGGTGCATTGTCCCGCGCCCATTGTTCCAGGCTGCGCGGCGCATGGCCCGACAGGCGCTCGACCGCATCCGTAACGCCAGCCGTCCAGCCCTCACGCACCGGATGGTAGATGGCTGCCAGCAGTTGCGCATAGCCTTCGCCCACCACAGGCGTCAGCTTGGCGATAAAGGCAGCGTCATCGATCGAGCGATAGCCGATCGTCTTGCCATAGGCCTTCGACAGGACGACGGCGGCTTCCGCATAGCTCAGCGCCTCAGGTCCGGTCAGCACGAAAGCCTGGCCGTCGAAGGCATCGCTGGTCAGCGCGCCAGCGGCGCTTTCGGCGATATCGCGGACGTCGATAAAGCTCGACTTGCCCTCGCCGGCTGGTACCTCGATCGTGCCATTAGCGACGTCGTGGCCCCAATAGGTGGCGAAATTGTCCGAAAACCAGTTCGGCCGCAGGATAACAAACGGCACGCCCGAGCCTTGCAGCAACAGTTCAACCTGGCGCAGCGGGATATTGTCGTCGGCGTCGACGCCGATCGCGGTCTGGAGCACGATCTTGGCCTTGCGGCGCGCGGCCTCCTCGATGACCGGCTTTATCAGGGAGACGGGATTAAGCTCACCCGGCGGGACAATCAGATAGGCGCGATCGACCCCGTCAAAGGCCGGTGCGATCGTCGTCGGATCGTTAAGGTCGAGGCGCACGGCTTCGGCGCCATCAATGATGCGCGCCTGACGCGACGCCGCACGGACCTGTTCGCCGCGCGCAACAAGGGTTTTTACCAGGTGGCTGCCAACATTGCCCGTGGCGCCAATAACCAGAATCTTCGCACTCATCGCTCATCTCCATAGCTTTCTATTGGAAACCTGCTCTCCAATAGTTAGAATATAGAGACGCGTCACATTGCGCGAAAGAATGCACTTTAAAGTCAGTAGGTTACCTGAAGGAAACCACTCATGAAAATGGAACGCGTGCCGTTCGACCAGATCCCCAATGTCTTCAGCGATCAATGTCCGACGCGCATGGTGCTTGACCGCATCGCCGACAAATGGGCCATCCTGTTGCTGTTGCGCCTGCTCGACGGCCCGACGCGCTTCAACCAGCTGCATCGCGATATCCGCGGCATTTCGCATAAGGTGCTGTCGCAGACGCTGAAGAAGCTCGAGCGCGATGGTCTGCTGACCCGGCACGTCTTTGCCACCGTCCCGGTAACGGTCGAATACCGGGTGACGACCTTGGGCGAGACGCTGTGCGGCATGATGTATCCGCTAGTCAACTGGGCCGAAACCCATATCGGCGACATCCTGGCGGCGCAATCCGACTTTGACGCAAAGACCGAAGCATCCGCATAACATTGACGCATAAGGATTTTCGGGACACAAGCAGAGCCCCGCAGGGAGACTGATATGTGTGAGCTTCTGGCGATGAGCGCCAATGTGCCGACCGACATCCGCTTCAGCTTTTCCGCCCTGTCACAACGCGGCGGCGTAACGGGCAAGCATACGGATGGCTGGGGGATCAGCTTCTACGAGGATAAGGGCTGCCGCAGCCTGCACGATCCAAACCCGAGCGCCCATTCGGAACTGGCGAAGTTCCTGCGCGCCTATCCGATCAAGTCGCGCATCGTCATCGCCCATGTGCGCAAGGCCAATCGCGGCCGTGTCGCCTTGGAAAACACCCATCCGTTCATCCGCGAAATGTGGGGGCAAAACTGGAGCTTCGCCCATAACGGCCAGTTGAAAGGCATCAAGAAGCGCACGCTTGGCCAGTACGAGCCAGTGGGCGCCACCGATAGCGAACACGCCTTCTGCTGGCTGCTGCATCAGCTGCGCCAGATGTATCCGACACGGCCGTCCGATTATAAGCTGGAACGTGCCTTTTCCGAGCTGTTCGCGTCCTTGCGCGAGCTGGGTGTGTTCAATGCGCTCTTAAGCGATGGTAGGACGCTCTATACCAGTTGCTCGACCAAGCTCTGCTATATCCGCCGCGTCGCGCCGTTCGGCCGCGCCAGCCTGATCGACGAGGATATGGAGGTCGATTTCGCCGCCGAGACCTCGCCCAACGACAAGGTAATCGTCATTGCCTCACAGCCCCTCACCAGCAACGAGACCTGGACGCACTTCACCGCCGGCTCCACCGTCATCTTCCGCGACGGCGATGTTATCCGGCACTATGAGGGCGTCGTCGCCCCTCCTCTGTGAGAGGCTACATCAAATTTACTGCGCTATTCCGCACACAAACGGCCGCCTAAGCTTTGGGTTGGCGGTTGTGTGTTGCTTTTCTGGATTTTGGGTACAAAAAAAGCCCCTTTTGTGGGGCTTGTTTTTTGGTTGCGGGAGCAGGATTTGAACCTACGACCTTCA
>NZ_JAGGMI010000030.1 GCF_017875235.1 Asticcacaulis solisilvae
TCCCTCAGCACGGTCCAGTGCAGATCATAACCCGACAGGTCGGTGAAGCTGTTACGGTTGACGACCCTGAACGTGCCGGAGGCGGCATCGCGCTCGAAGGCCACCGGCGAATAGACCTGGCGCAGCTCGTAATATTCCGGATCGGGCACGCGGTCGGCGCTCAGCACGCCGTCGCCGATGACGCTGTTGTCGCCACGCGCCGGATTGAGATCGAAGCCCGATGCCCAGTAGGGCCGGCCCTTCGCGTCCTTTGCATGCACCGTCTGGTCGATGAAGTCCCAGACAAAGCCGCCCTGCAGCTTCCTGTGGGCGCGGATGACCTGCCAGTAGTCCTCGAGATTGCCTAAGGAATTGCCCATGGCGTGGGCATATTCGGTCTGGATCATCGGCTGGGTGCGCGTCGGGTCCTCGGCCCAGTCGACCATCTTCTCGATGTCGTCATACATCGGCGCATAGATGTCGACATAAGCGTTGGGCGCGTGCTTTTCGATCAGCGTCCCGTGGCCCAGATAGCTGATCAGGCGCGTCGGATCGTTCTGGCGTATCCACTTGGCGGCGGCCTCGAAGTTCGGCCCCGTCCCCGCCTCATTGCCCAGTGACCAGAAGATGATCGACGGATGGTTCTTGTCGCGTTCGACCATGCGCGAGACGCGGTCAAGGTGCGCCTTCGCCCAGTGCGGCTTATAGCCCAGCTGCATCTGTTCGCGGATCGAGGGGTCGTTCTTCTGCGCCGCCAGCTTGTCCGAGGTGTCCATATATTCATGGCTCTCGATATTGGCCTCGTCCATGACGTAGAGGCCGTATTCATCGGCCAGGTCATACATGTATGGCGCGTTCGGATAGTGCGAGGTGCGCAAAGCATTGACGTTGGCCTGCTTCATCATCTCGATGTCCTTGCGCATCAGGTCTTCGGAGACGACGCGATAGGTGTCCGGATCGTGCTCATGGCGGTTGACGCCCTTGATCAGGATGCGTTTGCCATTGACCTCGACCTCGCCATTGCGGATCTCGACCGTGCGGAAGCCTACTTTTTTCGACGTGGCGGAGACCAGATTGCCCTTGGCGTCCTTGTATTCGATGACCAGGCGATAGAGGTTGGGCGTCTCCGCCGACCACGCCTTGACGTCCTTGATCGTGCCTTTCAGCGCTGCCGACGTGCCGCCCTTGATGGCGCCGGTCGTCGTCAGGACCACAGCGTCACCGTCATAGAGGGTGGCGGTGACGCTGCCTTTGGCCGGCGCTCCGGCAAATTCGGTCTCGAGCGAGAACAGGCCGTCCCTGTAGGCCGTCTTGTCGAGCAGGGCCCGCACCGTGAAGTCGCGCAGGCGCGCCTTGGGCTCGGCATAGAGATAGACGCTGCGCTCGATCCCCGACAAACGCCAGAAGTCCTGGTCTTCGAGGTATGAGCCGTCGGCATAGCGGTAGACCTCGATGCTGATGCTGTTCTGGCCGGGTTTGAGGAACTTCGTGACGTTGAACTCCGACGAAAGCTTGGAGTCCTCGGAATAGCCAACCTTCTCGCCATTGACCCAGATGTA
>NZ_JAGGMI010000031.1 GCF_017875235.1 Asticcacaulis solisilvae
TCGCCTTCCTCGAGATAGGTGACGCGTTGGGTGAACGGGCCTACCGCCAGGGCGTCGCTGCCCAGGAACATCTCGCCGTCCTCGCCCCAGCCGACAACCAGCGGGGAGCCGCGCCGCGCGCCGAGCAGCAGCTCGGACTCGCCCTTGATCAGGATAGCCAGGGCGTAGGCACCGTGCAGGCGGTCGAGTACGCTTTTGAAGGCGTCCTTGGGCGAAGCGCCGGTGGTCAGGGCTTCGTCGAGCAGGTGGGCGATGACTTCGGTATCGGTGTCCGAGGTAAATTCGTGGCCCTTGGCCTTCAATTCGCTCTTCAACTCGGCGAAGTTTTCGATGATGCCGTTGTGAACGACAGCGACGCGGCCGGCGCTGTGCGGGTGGGCATTGCGGACGCTCGGCGCGCCGTGGGTGGCCCAGCGGGTATGGCCGATGCCGACGTGGCCGCTCACCGGCTCCTTGCCGATCACGGCTTCAAGGTTGCGGATCTTGCCTTCGGCCCGGCGGCGTTCAGGACCGGTTTCGGTCTGCACCGCGATGCCGGCGGAATCGTAGCCGCGGTATTCCAGGCGCCTCAAGGATTCGAGCAGGCGAGGGGCGGCGTCCGAATTGCCGATAATGCCGATAATGCCGCACATGGGGAGTCTCCGCTGGACGTGTCGGTCTTGATGCGATTGCAAATTTTCCTAGCACTTGTAATTTTGGATTGCTATGAAATCATTTCATATCAAATTAGTAAAAATAACATTATCTGCGATCACAGTGGCGTAAATACCCCGACAGGGTAAAATTCCCCGACTATATTGCAATTCGAGGTAGGTTTAATGAGCGACAAATGGGAAAGGTTGCAGGCGGCTCTGTCAGCGACGGGCATTTCCATTCGTGACGTGGCTGAGGCTGCCGGCATTGCCCAAAGCAGTCTGTTTCGCGCCATGAGCGGCCAGACGAAGGCGCCTCGGACGGAGACGGTCGACAAGCTGGAGGCTGCGTTTATCGCACTCACAACCGGCCGCATGGCGGCCTTCCGCGATACCCTGTCCCTCTACGGCTTCAATCCAATTAAAAACAAGAATGAAGAATTGGCGAACCACATGACAGCGCTCAACGGCACGCGAAAGTATTTTGGCACGGACGGCATCCGTGGCCGCACCAATGCCTTCCCCATGACAGCCGAAGTCGCCTATCGCGTCGGCATGGCCGCCGGCAAGATGTTCATGTCCGAGACGGATCGCCGCCATCTGGTCGTCAT
>NZ_JAGGMI010000032.1 GCF_017875235.1 Asticcacaulis solisilvae
GTCGGCTGGGGCGAGGACGGCGAGATGTTCCTGGGCAGCGACGCCCTGGCGGTAGGCCCGTTCACCCAACGCGTCACCTATCTCGAGGAAGGCGACTGGGCTATCGTCACGCGTGGCGGCGCCCAGATCTTCGACGCCAAGGGGTCTTTGGTCAACCGTCCCCTGACCCATGTGTCGGCCTCGGCCGCCCTGGTTGAAAAAGGCGCCTACCGCCACTTCATGGAAAAGGAAGTCCACGAACAGCCGGAAAGCTGCCAGCGGACCCTGTCGGCCTATCTCGATCCAATTTCTGCCCGCGTGCGCGACGATATCCAGGCCGCCGTCGACTTTGGTGAGATCACGCGCATCCAGATCATCGCCTGCGGCACCGCCTACTACGCAGGCTCGATCGCGCGCTATGCCTTTGAAAAATTGGCTGGATTGCCGGTCGATGTCGAGGTCGCCTCGGAATTCCGCTACCGCAGTCCGGCCGTGACGCCTGGCACGCTGGCGGTTGCTGTGTCGCAGTCGGGTGAGACCGCCGACACCTTGGCGGCGCTGCGTTGGTGCCAGTCGCAAGGCCTGAAGACGGCCGCCCTGGTCAATGTCCATTCCTCGACCATGGCGCGCGAAGCCGATATCCTGTGGCCGACCCACGCCGGCCCCGAAATCGGCGTCGCTTCGACCAAGGCCTTTACTTCGCAACTGTCGGCGCTCCTGGCCCTGTGTATTTCGGCGGCCCGCCAGCGCGGCAAGATCACCACGCATGAGGAAGCGCATCTGGTTCGCACCCTCCTCGAAGCGCCGGGCCTGATCGCCGAAGCGCTGAAGATGGATGCCGAGATCACGCGCATGACCTATGACCTGTCGAAGGCGCGCGACGTCATCTATCTTGGCCGTGGCGCCATGTACCCATTGGCGCTGGAAAGCGCGCTGAAGCTGAAGGAAATCAGCTACATTCACGCTGAAGGCTATGCCGCCGGCGAGCTGAAGCACGGGCCGATCGCCCTGATCGACGAGAATACGCCGGTCGTGGTCATCGCACCCGACGACGAGCTGTTCGAAAAGACGGCGTCCAATGTCCAGGAAGTCGCGGCGCGCGG
>NZ_JAGGMI010000033.1 GCF_017875235.1 Asticcacaulis solisilvae
TAGAGCAGATTCCGATCACGTAGCATCGTATCCGGCTGCGGCGAACATGTTGGCGCATTCGGCTGGTGTGAAGATGTCGATAGCCTTGGCTATTGCCGCCCATAGATCATCGACGGTACGGGCAGCCTCCTTGCGTAGGTAGGCTTTAAACTTGGCGAAGGCGTTCTCGATCGGATTGAAGTCGGGTGAGTATGGCGGCAGGAACTTGAGCTGGGCGCCTTTTGCTTCGATGGCATGTCGAGCTTCGAGATTTCGGTGCGCAGGCAAGTTGTCCAGAATGACGATGTCACCCGGCTTTAGTGTCGGCGCCAGGACCTGATCCACATAGGCGTGGAACCAATCACCTGTCATCGGGCCATCCAGGACCATGGGCGCAGTCATGCCCGACAAGCGCAGACCGCCGATAAAGGTCGTTGTCTTCCAGTGGCCATGAGGAATGGCCGATCGCAGTCTTTGTCCTCGGGGTGCGCGGCCATAAAGCCTGGCCATCTTTGTGCTGGCCCCGGTCTCATCCAGGAACACCAGCCGCTCCGGATCGAGTTCAAGCTGGCTTTCAAACCATAGCCGCCGGCGGCTCAGGACATCGGGACGGCTTTGCTCGGCCGCGTGCGCCGACTTTTTTTAAGCGTGATCTTTCGACGCTTGAAGAAGCGCCACAGCGTCGTACGTCCTGCGTGGACACCCTGGCTGGCAAGACCCTCCTGCAGTTCGTCGAGAGTGATGTCGTCCTTGGAGGCAAGGATCGTCAATATCGCCTCGGAATGGGCTTCGATAACATGAGAGCGCTGGTCCCCCCCTTGCTTCTTCGGCGAAGGATCGCCTTCCGACTGGACAAGGCTCTGCCATCGGATCGCGCTGGCTACACTTACACCAAAACGGGCCGCGGCTTGGCGCCGTGACGCACCATCCGCAATTGCCCCAACCACACGGGCACGAAGGTCCATTGACAGAGATTTCGGCATCGGTACTGGCCTCCTCCCAGCACCAAGTTTGAATCACTGTTCGGACGGAATGGGAATCCCCTATCGATTCAAACCGCTAGAAATCTGCTCTAG
>NZ_JAGGMI010000034.1 GCF_017875235.1 Asticcacaulis solisilvae
TCGCCTTCCTCGAGATAGGTGACGCGTTGGGTGAACGGGCCTACCGCCAGGGCGTCGCTGCCCAGGAACATCTCGCCGTCCTCGCCCCAGCCGACGACAAGTGGCGAACCGCGTCGGGCGCCGAGGAGGGTTTCCGCCTCGCCCTTGATCAGGATGGCCAGGGCGTAGGCGCCGTGCAGGCGATCAAGCACGCTTTTGAAGGCGTCCTTGGGGGCCGCACCCGTGCTCAGGGCCTCATCGAGCAGGTGGGCGATGACTTCGGTATCGGTGTCCGAGGCAAATTCGCGGCCCTTGGCCTTGAGTTCGCTTTTCAACTCGGCGAAGTTTTCGATGATGCCGTTGTGGACGACGGTGACGCGGCCGGCGCTATGTGGGTGGGCATTGCGGACGCTCGGCGCGCCGTGGGTGGCCCAGCGGGTATGGCCGATGCCGACGTGGCCGCTCACGGGCTCCTTACCGATTACGGCTTCAAGGTTGCGGATCTTGCCTTCGGCCCGGCGACGTTCGGGACCGTTTTCGGTCTGCACTGCGATGCCGGCGGAATCGTAGCCGCGGTATTCCAGGCGCCTCAAGGATTCGAGCAGGCGGGGGGCGGCGTCCGAATTGCCGATAATGCCGATAATGCCGCACATATGGTCTTGTCCCCGCAGTCTTGGAAAATTGCGCGTCCTCCATATCAGAGAACCCGTGAGGGAGGCGTAAATTGCCGTGACAAAAGATTACATGGCCGCGCTTAAAACCTTATGGAAAATCGGTTGTTAAGACTTGCGCCGTAACATTGGGAACGAAGATGTGAGTGGCGGGGGCAGGGTACGGGTTTATAACCCTCCCGCACGGTTTTCGCATCGAAACCCGATAATACCAATGACCTGACACAGAGTGCGAATGAGCCAGCGAAAGTATTTTGGCACCGACGGCATCCGTGGCCGCGCCAACGCCTTCCCCATGACAGCCGAAGTCGCCTATCGCGTCGGCATGGCCGCCGGCAAGATGTTCATGTCCGAGACGGATCGCCGCCATCTGGTCGTCAT